>NZ_CP191270.1:0-14035 GCF_050410835.1 Streptomyces sp. cg35 | reverse complement strand
GAGATCCGGGGAGAGAAGGCGGGCGAGGTCCGCGCCACCTACGAACTCCTCGCTCAGAACCTCGTGAAGGCGGTGCCGACCCGATGACCCGCAAGACCCGCAAGACCCCCGGCGGCGGATCGAACCCCGCCCTCGCGCCGAACAAGGAGACCCTCCGAGTCGGCGACGGCGTCGCCCCGCCGGCCGCGGCCGCGACGGCGCCCGCGGCCAAGGAGAAGCCGAAGCGCGTCCCGTTCGGCTCGTACATCGACCCCGAGCTCCAGAAGGAGCTCCGCGTCGCCTGTGCCGTCCAGGGCATCGAGATCCGCGACGCCCTGGACCAGGCCCTCCGCTCCTGGATTGCCCAGAACAAGGCCTGACCTGACGATTAGCCAGCAAGCCAGCTAGCCAGCAGGATTGGCTAGCTGGCTTTCGACACGCTCCAGGCTCCAACGATGCCCGCGCCGACGCGGAGCGACCACACCGGCCTCGACCACATCGCGGCAGCAGGAGCTCCCCATCAGCCCAAGACGAGCCCTTAGGTCGCCTCACGCGGCCTGGCCCCGAGACTGCGGGGGTACGGCGGCCCGCCCCAATACTCGCCTCTCAGACGGTCGCTGAGCCGATCCGACCCCCCACCCCTCCGCCGCCAGCCTGTACCTACGAGTACAACGGCGAGAGCCGCAGTCGGCAGAGCAGCAGTCATGTAAGCCCTGGCGAGTAGCCGCTTGGTCAGCAAAAAGCCCGCCCTCTGGCTGGGGGCGGGCTGAGCGATTGGCGACCTATGCGTAGCCGAGTGATTCCGAGTTGAGGATCAGTGACGACGGCCGTTGAGCCAGCCATCCGCTCTTCCGGTGATCAGGTTCTTCGGTCCGCAGGTGGGTGAATCCCAGACCCTCGTAGTAGCTCTGCAAGCCGCGGTTGGTGCGCCAGCAGTCGAGGCGTACCCACTTGCGACCCTCCAGCGCGGCGACTCGGCATGTCCAGTCGACGACGAGGCTTCCGATTCCCTGACCGGCTACCTGTCGACTGGTCATGAGCTTGTAGAGGTAGAAGGCCGTTTCCGGCTGGTCTTCCTCGTGCCAGAAGTCACGGTCAGCAGGGCCGCGACTGACGCTGCCCACCGTGTGGTTGTGCTTGTCCAGCAGCACCCAGGTTCGGCCGTCGTCGATGGTCGCTTTCCATTTCGAGATAGCGATGGCGCCCAACTCGCGGTCCGACCACTGGTCTGTGTGCTTGCTGGCGAGCCACCCCTCAGCCTCTGTCCTCAGCGACATGAGGTCATCGATGTCGTGGGCGTTGGCGGGGCGGATTCGGTAGGTCACGTACGGCTCACACTTCCAGCTCGTAGACCAGAACGTGCCGGTCGCCTGGGGCAATGGTCGTCATTGCGCGCACTGGTCCTTGTTCCCCGTAGCCGATACGAACGTGCTGCGCCACGGGAGTTCCCGGCGGTAGCTGGAGACGCTCTGTCTCTTCAGGCGTCGGCATCCGGACCGTGATCTCATCACGGACGCGGTGCTGTGGATGCCCAATGGCCTTCAGAATGCCGCCGGGCATTGCCACATCGCCCGCCTGTGTCAGCGGTGTTCCGTTCGCGATGGTCCCTGGGAAGTAGCTGGTCGAGAGCTGGAAGGGATGGCCGTCCACGAGACGGCTGCGCTCGCGCACGACCACCTCGTCGCCGGGAGAGAGCGCGAGCCAGCTAGCGACTTCCGCGCTGGCCTCTTCGGAGAACACCTTCACGTGCTGCTCCGGCTCGCGCCCGGCTTCCTTGATGGAGGTCGACCAGTCGTCCATCGCTGCGGTGTCCCGGCGCTGGCCTCGCTCGAACCTGGTGAGGTTCCAGGTGATTGGGCGATCGGACCGCACGCGCCGGCGCCCGCCGCGCTCCCCAACTACCAGGCCTTCCGCCTTCAGTGAGTCGATCCCTGAGCTCACTGTCTTCATGGTCACGCCGTAGGACTCGGCGAGCTCACGGGTTGTCGGGAGAGCTTCCCCAGGGCGCAGAACACCTGTCCTGATCTGCTCTCGGAGGTCGTCCGCGATGGAACGCGCGGTGACCTTGCTGTTTGGCGTCGTCATGCAGCGCACCTTACTCCCGATCAAACGACTTTGGTACTCAAGTTCTGTCAGTTGTCGCACAACTGGATCAACCTGAGTACCTAACTCTTGACTCCTGACTACCTAAGTCGTGTACCGTTCTGCATGTCGGCAAAGTTTGGTACCAAAGTCGGCAGAGCTTGGCATGCAAGAAGCCCCCGGTGCGGACACACCGAGGGCTCCGAAGGGCCGTTCCGTTGAGAGGAGCACGACCCATGTACGAAGGTACCGCCGCAGCTCAGACCGCGTCCCCGTCCGTTCTGTCGGACGTGTTCGCGACGCACTCGGACCGCCTCACGCACTTCGTCTTCAACCGCCTGGACCGGGCCGACTGGCACTTGGCCGAGGACCTCGCGTCCGAGACGTTCCTGCGCCTGGTCCGCGACTACACCGGCCGTGAGATCGACATGGACCGGGTGTTCGGCCTGCTGGCCACGATCGCCCGGCACGCGATCACCGACCACTACCGGCTGCGCCGCTCCACGGAGACGCCGGTCGACACCACCGACTGGTTCCAGGCCCGCAGCCTCCCGGTCGACTTCTCGGCCGAGGACTACGCGCTCGCCGACCTCACCGCCCGCGCCCTGCTCGCCGAGACGGCGCCGCTGGGGGTGGCGGCATGAGGTCCGTGACCCTGCACGTGATCGCTTTCGTCCTGGCCGTCCTGGAGCTCCTGGCCGCGCTCGCCGCCGGATCCGCCGCGCTCCTGAGCCTCACCACCGAGGCCCTCATGCGCACGGCGACCGCCGCCGGGACCGGCTTCACCGCCCGCACCGGGATCGCGCCCATGTCGCAGCGGCTGCGCTCCGACCTGGCCGCCGTCCTGTCGATGCCGGAAGGAGCCACCCGATGAGCGCCCGCATCTTCTGCCGCCTGATCCTCCTGCCCCTGGTCGTCGCTCAGGTCCTCGCCTTCTACGTCGCCCACAACAAGCCGCTCGGCGTGAGCCTCGGAGTCGTCGCCCTGGGACTGGCCGGCCTCTTCTACGCCCGCGGCCCGCAGGTCGACGAGGACCGCGAGCCCTGCCCGCCCAACTGCCGCAAGTGCGCCGAGTCGGAGTCCGTCGACACGGGGGAGGACCTCTGATGTTCCAGGCAGGCGACCAGGTGATGGTCATCAGCTGCGCGGATAAGCCCCGCGCCAAGGGCAAGGTCGGCCGGATCGTCGACGAGGTCCCGCCGGGGCCCCTGACCGAGGGCCGCTGGACCGTCACCGGTCTCGGCTGGTCGATCGGCAGCGCCCTGTGCCACTCGCACGAGCTGACGAAGGCGGGGCGGTGACGTCATGAGCTACCGAGACGAGATCCGTGCCGACAAGGCCGCGACCCGTGAGCAGGACCGCGAGGACAAGCGCCTGAAGCTCGAAGGCCAGCTCCAGGTCGCCGAGTTCCAGGCCGAGCAGAAGCGCAAGAACGCCGAGGCCGCCCGCAAGCAGGCGGCGGCCGACAAGAAGCAGAAGGCCGCCGACCAGGCCGCGAAGAAGGCCGCCCGCGCAGCCAAGAACGCCAAGCTGCGCCGCTGGCTGAAGAACAACCCCGCGACGCTGTTCGTCGGCTTCGTGATGGTCGCCTCGATCGTGCCCGCGGTCATCTCCCAGATCGGCGCCCTGAAGGGCGCGAGCGTGAGCGTCGGGCTGGCCGGGCTGCTGGCCGCGATGCTCGAAGGCGGCGCCTGGGCGATCACGTTCATGGGCAAGCAGGCCGAGGACGCCGGGCGCGAGACCCGGAAGTACCGGATCGCAACCTGGGCGACAGCGGCGGTCGCCGCGGCGGTGAACTTCTGGCACGGCCTGGAGCAGTACCGCGAACACCCGTGGGTCGCCGTCGTCCTGGGCGGTTCTTCCCTCTTCGCCATCTACATCTGGGACCTGAAGACCCACGGCGGCCACGGCCCGACACGGAGCCAGAAGCGGCAGGAGAAGGCCCGGCGCAAGCACGGCAAGGCTCGCCGCAAGGACCACAAGAAGGTCGCAGAGGAGGCGGGCAAGCTCCTGTCCGCGCTCCCGTTCGGCGCGATCACCGAGGAACACGCCTTCATCGCCGCGTGGCGGATCGAGTACGGCACAGACCCCGGGATGACGCCGGAGAAGTACGCGGCCGCCACGCAGTCGAAGGCCGCCCTGGGGGCCGCGTTCCAACTCGGGGAGCACGTCCGCCCGGAGCTCATCGAGGCCGGCATCGAGGCCGCCCGGATGGACCCCTTCAAGGAGATCGCGCAACTGCCCGAATCCCAAGCGGGAATTGGGCTGTACGCCCCAAAGGCCGGGTCGGAGACGGTATCTGACGGAACCTCCAGGAACACCCGTGAGGGGCGCTCCGAGGAGGAGCTGACCGAGCTCCTGCCGGACGCGCTCGCGGCCGCCGCCGAGCTCGTCGCCGAGGGCGCGCAGATCTCCGCCGCCGGTCTCGCCAAGAAGCTTCAGATCCGCCGCGAGGACGCCAAGTGGCTCCGCGAGCGCGTCATCGAGCACCGCAAGCTGCACGCCGCCTGAACCACCCCGAACCGCGCGGGCCCCGGCCCCGCCTGGCAGCTGACGCCGGGGCCCGCGCTTACCTCGCCAGGAGGCATCACCAGCATGACCGAGCACTCCACGGAAGAGACCACCGCACCGCTCGCGAGCGTGACCCGCCTGCCGGTTCCGGCCACCGCGCCCGAGGCGCCGGCGCCCGACGCCAAGGTCCTCGACTCCGCCCGTGCCGTCCTCGCCGACCGGCTCGACACGGTCGACCTGAAGAAGGCCGAGAAGGTCGACCTCGACACCGTCGACCTCGACGCCCCGCTGATCCCGGCCTGGATGAAGACCCCCGAGGGCTGGGCCGCCTGGTCCGGCGTCTTCTACCGGGCCCGCCGCCGCGGCTTCCGCCGCTGGGTGCGCCGCCAGAAGACCACCCACGGCCACGTCCCCGCCTTCGGCCGCGGCACCCGCCGCGCCCACGACTGGGTCGTCGGCTTCGAGGGCGTCCGCGTCGAATCCGCCGCCCACACCGCGCACCTGGCCACCCGCGAGGCCCGCGCCGCCGCCCGTACCGCCCGCTACACGCCCCGCCTGCTCGGCTCGAAGAAGGAGCTCGCGGTCAAGGCCTCCGAGAAGGCCACCAAGGCGGCCGAGGAAGCCGTGCTGCTGCACAAGAAGGCCAAGAAGGACCGCAACCGGGTCCGCAACCTGCGCGGCGCGGCCGTGTACGGGCCCGCGTGCGCCGCGATCGGAGGCGGCTACGCGGGCGCCGGATGGCTCGGCGCCACGGCCGGGGCCATCACGACGTTCGGCGCCGGCGCCTTCGCCGGACGCAAGCCGTACACCGACGACACCGACTGGACGACCGACTGGCGCTCGCTCGGCGACGGCGACCGCATGAGCGCGCCGATGCTCGACCAGTCCTTCCGCGCCGCGAGGGTCATCGGCAACGACGAGAACCTCCGCGTCGTCCAGATGCCGATGCTGGATGCGACCGGCGCCTGGAACACCGTCCTCGACCTCCCGCCGGGCGTCCCGGCGAAGAAGGCGATGCGCGCCGCCGACGAACTCGCCTCCGCCTTCGGGGTCGAAGAGGCACAGGTGACGATCACCAAGCGCGGCCGCTCCGGACGCATCGAGCTCCACGTCACCAAGGAGCTCCCCTTCTCCGAGAAGGGCAAGACCGGCGGCCCGCTGCTCGCCCTGGAGGCGGCCGCCAACTTCTGGGGCCCGATCGCGATCGGCCCGGACGTGCGCGGCCTGGCCGTCTCGATCTCCGTCGTCGAGCGCTCCGGCCTGGTCGGCGGCGAGCCGGGCGCGGGCAAGTCCGCCTCCGGCAACGTCATCCTGCTCGCCGCGGCGCTCGACCCGCGCGTGATCCTCGTCCTCGCCGACGGCAAGGGCGGCGGCGACCTGGAGCCCTTCGAGCCGCTGTGCGAGTGCTTCGAGGGCGAGGCCGACCCTGAGGCCTTCTACGAGCTGCTCAAGGAGCAGGTCGCCGACATGAAGGCCCGCTACGCGCTGCTGAAGAAGCTGGGCAAGCGCAAGGTCACCGAGGAGCTCGCCAACGCCTACCCGCTGCTGCGCCAGAAGCTGATCTGGGTCGACGAGTTGATGTTCTACACGACCGACGAGGAGTACGGAAAGAAGATCACCAAGCTGCTCCGCAACCTCGTGAGCAGGGGCAGGGCGGCCGGGATCATCACCTTCTGCGCCACGCAGAAGCCGGGCTCCGACGTCGTCGACACGAGCCTGCGCGACCTTCTCTCGATCAGGTGGGCACTGCGCTGCACCACCCCCGAGGCGAGCGACACGATCCTCGGCAAGGGCGCCGCCGCGTCCGGCTACAACGCCAAGACGATCCAGTCCGAGATGCGCGGCGCCGGCCTGCTCTGGTCGGAGGGCTCCAACCCCCGCCTGGTGCGCGCCGACTACTACACCGACGAGCAGGTCGAGGAGCTCCTGCGGCGGGCGACCGAGTGGCGCCGCAAGGCCGGCACCCTGCCGTCCGCCCCGGCCTCGCTCGCCGACCAGCTGCGCGCCAAGGGCGGCGACGACGCGGTGCTCCTGGCCGCGCTCGCCGACATCTTCGCCCACCGCCAGGAGGACGCCCGGGCCAAGGCCCGCGCCGCCGGGGCCAGCGAGGAGAAGGCGGCCGAGGCCGTCGTCGACTGGCTGCCCGGCTCGGTCCTCATCGAGGACCTGAAGGAGGCCGGCCACACGGTCACCGCCGAGCGCCTCGGCGCCCTGGTCGTCCGCACCGACGCGGACAAGACCAAGCGGGCCTGGGAGGGCTCGCGCGTCGCGGGCTACCCGCTGGCCCGCGTGATGGCCACGATCACGGACCGATTCGGGCTTACCGCCTGATTCCGACCCGGACAACACCCGGACCCCCGCCCGCCTTTGCCCCGATTTGCCGGGGGACGGGCCGGGGCCGGACCCGGACCTGACAGCCCGGTCCCGGACACCCGCCGTCCAGGACCGCCCGCGCTCCGTCCGGGAACCCCAACCCGCTGACCTGCGACAACGCGCGGCCGTCCGCGCCCTGTCCAGGTCATGGCACTCCACCAAACCGGTACATAGCGACTCGTCGAGGAGTCCCCGTGATCACCGCCACCGCCCCCGCCCAGGACGCCGAACTCACCGCCGCCGCCGACCTCCTGGCCGTCGAGATCGAGCGCTACCTGGCCGCTCGCGCCCGGGCCACCGCGGCGCCGAAGACCGCGCACCCGCTCGTCACCAAGACCACCGACCAGCTCGTCGCCGAGGCCCTCCGCACCGTCCCCGCGGCCGAAGACAAATTGTCTTCCGCGACCCTGCGCCCGCCGGCGCGCTTCCTGCGCCGCCTGCCTCTGTGGGCCCTGCCACTCACCCGCCGCACGGTTCGTCAGATCACCGTCGCCGAACACCTGGAGCTCACCGCCCTGGTCATCGAGTGGTGGGGCTGGGCCCAGCAGACCGAGCGCGACGCCAAGGGCGCCCGCTGCATCGTCGGCGCCCAACGCGCCCTGGTCGCCCTCGGCTATGGCGACGCCGCCACCATGACCGCCGCCACCATCTGGCTCTGCGACCTGGTCGGCGGCGCCTACGAGCCCTGGAACGACCACCCCGACCGCACCCGCGACCAGGTCCTCAACCTGCTCCGCACCGCCGCCAAGGAGGCCCGCGCATGAGCCGACGCCCCGCGATCAACGACGCCGAGCCGCACATCGTCACCTCGCACGGAGCCGACTTCTTCGGCCAGGACCGCCACCCGCTCAAGGACGTCGCCGAGCTCGCCCCCTGGGTCTCCAACTCCGTGTCGTTCTACGACCGCGGCACGGTCTCCTGGCTGGTGCGAGCCCTGGAGCGCCCGGAGGCCCGCACCATCCCGGCCGCCGACGTCGCCCTGGTCGCCGAGCTCCTGCTCAAGATCTCCCGAAGCCGCGGCCTCAAGCCCAAGCACGCCGCCGTCGCCCGGCTCCTGGCCGACGCCGCTACCCGTGCTGCCGCCGACGGCGAGCCCTGGGAGTGGACCACCGCCGCATAACGACGAAGCCCCGCCGGCCTTTATGGCTGGCGGGGCTTCTTTCGGACCGTCATGTCACAGCCGTCACAAGGCCCGTAGGGCGTGCCGGGGGCAACGGCACCACCGATCAGTGCCAGGATGCTCCCCAGGAAAAGCGAAACGGCCAGGGATTAGGGCCCCTGACCGTTTCTGACGTCCGCCAGGCCTTCACACCAAGGGACTCGTCTTTGTCCAGCGTAAGCGACGCTCCGGCGTCCGCAACACCCATCCAGGGTGACGCGCCGCACGACCGCTCGACAAGAGCGGTCAAAGCGGCGCTTTTTGACGTCCCGGACACCAGCCCGACCAGCGACGGCGGCGCGGCCGCCGTAGGGCTTGTTACATGTGCCAAAGTTTCCCGGCTAAGCGATTTCGCAGGTCAGACCGACTTTTCGCTCTCCTTCGCTCCGAAGTTCCCCACGGCCGAGGTCATGGACGCGGCAGCCGCCCTCCTGGCCCACAACGCGGCGCCCCTCGCCTGGCAGGGATACGAAGGTCCGCGGCCCAAGCTGGTCTTCGGTCCCGGAGTGGTCCAGCTGACCCAGCCCGACGCCACACGCCGCGAGCGTCGCGCTAACCGCGAGCGCGAGGCGGCCCCCAAGCTGGCGGCCGCGCTCGCCTCCTGGCTTGTCGAGGGCCAGCGTGAGGGGGAGAGCACCGACGAGTTCGGCCTCCGCATGAGCCGGGTCAAGGGCGACATCCCCATGGCCGAACGGGAGATCACCGAGTGGTCGCGCAAGTCCCGCGCCAACATGATCAAAGTCCTGTCCTCGCTGGACTGGGCCCCGCTCTTCGACGACTTCGCCCTCCCCGCCATGACCACGCTCACGTACCCGGGCGACTGGCTCCTGGTCGCGCCCGACGGGAAGACCGCGAAGAAGCACCTGGAGATGTTCTTCAAGCGGTTCGAGCGGGCCTGGGGCACCGAATGGGTCGGCGTCTGGAAGTTCGAGTTCCAGCGCCGCGGAGCGCCCCACTTCCACCTCCTGAGCGTCCCGCCCTCAGGAAAGTCGGGAGAGGCCGCCTACGAGGCCAGGATGGCCGCCTACAAGCGCGGTGAGCTCGCTCGCAAGCCCCGCCGCCGCCCGGGCGAGAACTTCGGCCTGGGCTACAAGGAATGGCTCTCCGCCACCTGGACCGACATCGTCTTCGCCGCCGTCCAGGAGGACATGGCCGAGACGGCTGCGACGACCGGCCTCGCCGACCCCCGCCACGAGCACGTCACCGAACAGCGCCGGCGCCACCTGCTCGCGGGCACGGGCGTCGACTACAAGGAGGGCGCGAAGGCCTACGACCCCAAGCGGCTCAGCGTCTACTTCGCCAAGCACGGCTCCTTCAGCGCCAAGGAGTACCAGCACATCGTCCCCGAGGAGTGGCAGGAACCGGGCAAGGGCCCGGGCCGCTTCTGGGGATACCGAGGCGTCGAGAAGCTCACCCGCGAAGTCGAGCTTGCACCGGACGACTTCCTGTTCATGGCCCGCACGATGCGCCGCCTGCGCTCCCGGGTGAAGATCTGGGACCCCAAGACGCGCAAGCACCGCTGGGCCAAGGCGATGCGCGTCATCGAGGTAACCCGGTACACCGACGGCAACCGCCCCGCCTACTCCGGCTACTCCGACGTCATCGGCCTGGCCGGAGCCCGGTACATGGAGCCCGTGAAGACCAGGCGCCGGCGCGTACGCGTCCCGGTCCGCCGCTTCGCCCGTGGCTCAGGCTTCGCCGTCGAGAACAACGCCCCTGAGCTCGTCGAGACGCTGACCCGCGCCCTGCTCGCCTGTCGAGGTCCGGAGATTAGGCAGACGCACCGCACCGAGACTGTCCGCCAGATCGTCCGACAGCGACGCCTTGCAAAGGCCGACGAGATCCCCCTCGACCGGACACCCCAGGAGTGGGAGCACGCCCGCCAGGCGCGACTGCATGCCCTCAACGACCCCTGGACCGTTACCTGGAAAACCCCCTGATCCAGTCCGGCAAGGAGATCTCAGATGGGACGGGACGCCAAGCGCGCCAAGCAGGCCCGCAGGGACAAGCGCAAGCGCCAGGAGGAGACTCTCGGTTCGACCTCCGTTCGCACGCTGCGGACACCCGAGGACATCCGAGCCGCCATGGCCAAGATGTTCCCCACCCCCAAGACCGGTGACTGGCGACCCGATGTTCTCGGGCAGGAAAAGCTCTCCATCCAGCCTGGCCCCGGCCGCTTCCCCCTGGTCAACGGACACGAACTCACCCGCGAGATGTCCACGGAGCTCCAAGCCGAGAGGCCCGACCAGGCTGAGCACTTCGACTACGACCACCTCCTTGCCTTCCACGAGGAGATGCGACCTCAGTTCGAAGGCTTCAGCGGCCTGTTCGCAAGCCAGGATGGATGCGCCGGTACCCAGCTCGACCACCGAGACGGAAGCATGTCCTGCTCCCGTGGCAACGACTGCGACGGTGTAGCGCTCCCCCACCAGGGCGGCTGGAAGAACTGCGACCGAGACGACCCGTGCGCCTTCTGCGACGGGCCCCCGGTCACCTGGACCCACTGACGTGAGCAATCGGTAGACCGCAACAAGGTCACCTTCCCTACTAACTTGCTCGTCGCTGACGGCCCCCCTTGCCCGTGTTCATGAGCTCTGTCCCCTTCCCCAACTTGCGGAACGGCTTGCGGAAGGAAGGAGATCGTCACTTCCGGCTCTGTGCGCGGCACAACGGCAAATCACCGAGCGTGAGCTAAGTAAGGCGGACAGTGTGACGGCGGGCGATTTTTTCATCCTCTTTGGTCAGCTACTTCCTGGAACCGGCTGCAGGAGTGATTCCCCGACGTCGACCAGTGGACCTCACACCATGAGCGGTGCGTCCATGTTTGCCCTCGTTTGACGACCCGTCCGGGCACTGTCGACCTGCAAGTTCTGGCCTCTCAGAGCTGTAGTGAAGGCCCGGTCGTGATTTAGGCGGGCCCGCACGTCCTGCGTAGGCTTCTCCTTGGCCAACAGCACGGCGAGACAAGGACATCCGGGCCGAGATCGACGCCGGATGAGTCGGGATCGACCTCTCGGTTCTTCCCGAAGCCTCGCCACCCGCGTCAACGGGACGCTGTGGGCCGCCGCGTAGTCCGTGCCCGCCCGAGCCCAGGAGGCAAAAAAACAGCGGCTCCCTGCGTCAACAGGGAGCCGCTCGCGTAGTCCGATGGCCGTCCACCCGATCCGTGCTCCTGCTCAGAAGCCGAAGTCAAGATTGGAACCCAACCATCAACACCAGAACCGAGCCTAAAGGGCTCCCTACCCTCAAGTCGATTTGGGGGAGCTCGCCTCTCCCCGTGATGGACCTCGCCGGGTCTCGCTTCGGGGGCCGCCGGTGATGCTCACGCTCATCGTCGCCCTCGCCCTGGGCGGAGGCGCCGTCTACATCACCTACAGAGACCAGAAGCTCGGGGCCGCGATCGTTGTCGGTCTCACCGCAGTGACGGTCTTCTTCGTCCTCATCGACAAGGATCCCTCGATGGCGACGACGCTCCCAGGCCCGGCTGCACCCTCGGCGCCGGCGGCTCCAGGCACTCCGCAGCCGCCCTCTCCGTCGGCAAGTCCGTCTCCTTAGGCGACGTGTTCGCCGTGCCCAGCGAAGCGACCGCAGGGCACGGCGAACCGGATCAGGTCACCTGATCTTCCAGCTTGCTCCCGCCTGATCGGCGCAACGATCGATCCATCGATCGATAGGTCGATCGATAGGTCGATCGAACCTGCCGTCGGCTGTACGGGACCGCGTTACTGATATCGATCAGCACTAACTCGCTGGCGCCGGTTACTGATCTCAGCCCCGTTTCCCGACCGTGCTCGGTCGCTCACCGAGACCTCCCTAGCGTCGGTGTCCGCGAGCACGAAACTGGGCCCAGTGAGTACTAACTCGCTGTCGGTCGTTACTGACGCCAGTACACGCACCGAAGTGCCCAGCGCAGCGACCGTCACGGACGTGCCGGACCGAGATCAGGTACCTGATCTCTTAGCTTGCTCCCGCGGCCTCCGCGCCGCTCGCCGGGCGCCGCGGAGGCCGTCTGATCTGGTAGCCGACAAGCGACAAGACAAGCGACAAGCGACAAGCGACAAGACAAGTCCGCGGTTCTTCCTCGAGCACGACCAGGAGCACGCCGTCGTCCGAAGGAAGTGCCGGCCAACGCGTGCCGCGCACGCGAGCGCGAGTGCTCAAGAGGCGTGCTGACGTCATGGGCTCGTGACGTCGTGACGGCTCCCCTGGGTCGTGATGCATAGGTGTGGCGATTCCGTTCGAACTGATCTCGGCGCCGGTCCTGTAGAGGTCGGCCCGAGAGCGCGGAAGGGGTGGAGGACTTGCGGGGCTTGCCCCTCGGTCCTCGACCCTGCCGACCGCCCCGGCCTGTCCGGGACGGGAGGACTTTTTCCGAGCGATGGAGGATCGATGAGTGACCAGCGCGAGACCCAGCCGAAGGTGCCGGCGCCCCGCCCGCAGACCGACACCGCTCAGGCGGAGATGGTGAAGAAGGGCGCCCTGACCGTCATCGGCGCGATGGTGTCCGGCGCGACCCGTGCCGTCATGGGCCACTTCCTCGACGGCTCGTGACGCGGCCCGGAAGCCGGTCGGGCCGCGGGACGGAGGCATGAGCGGCCCGGCCGGAAGCCGGGCCGCGCGGCCGCCGTTGGCGGCTCTTGATGGAGTAGGGAAAGTTCTACCGCGCGCTTTGCGACCCTTGGCGGCCGGTCTCGTACGGCGGCACGTACGGTCGCTCCATGACCAAGTACGACACTCCTCGGGACGCGGACGGGAGTCGGCTGTGCGAGCACTGCCAGAAGACCCCCGTCCCGGAGTCCCTCGGCACGAAGCCGAGGCGCTACTGCTCGCGCAACTGCCGGCAGCGCGCCTACGAAGCCCGCAAGGTCCGCGACGCGATCACTGTCTCCGTCGCCACCGAGTTGGCGCGCGACAGAAAGTCACGTGACGTTCCAGGGCGGGCCTTTGGAACGTCACGTGACGTTGCGGGACAGCTGTCTGCAACGTCACGTGACGTTCTGGGCGATGCCGGAGGAACGTCACGTGACGTTGCAAGTCCCCATGGCACGCCTGGTGTTCCCCCGCCTGCTCGACCGGTGCAGCCGTTGCCCGGCTTGGGATCCACTGGGATGCCGGACCGTTCCGAGGGCGCCTGATCAGTGGCTAGCTGGCTTGCTGGCTATGCTGGCTAGCCTTATGAGCTAGCAAGCCAGCTAGCCGATTGGGTGAGGTGAGGCAATGGCTCGGCGTATCGCGCTGGTCAACAACAAGGGCGGGGTCGGGAAGTCGACCACGACGGTCCGTCTGGCCGAGGCACTGGCCAAGGCTGGCACGCGGGTGCTCGTCATCGACATGGACCCGCAGGGCAACGCGTCGCGGCGCCTGGGGTGGGCGTACGACACGGAGAACCCGCAGAACACGATCAGCGAGGCGATCCAGGCCGACCGCCCCGGTTCGGTCGCCGACGCCGTGCAGCCGATCGGCTGGGACGTCGAGTACGCCTCCCGCATGGCGCTCGTGCCCGCGCGCCTGGAGCTGGAGAACCGGATGAGCGAGGCCGGGGTCGTCGGCGCCTGGCGCCGCCTGGCCAAGGGGCTCGAAGGTGCCGACGCGCACTTCGACTACACACTCATCGACTGCCCGCCGAGCCTGTTCCACCTCACCCAGCTCGCGCTCGCGGCCGCCGACTCAGTCGTCATCGTCACCGAGCCGGAGTACGACAGCGCCGAAGCCGCCGGCCGCGTCCGCGACTTCGTCGCCCAGCGCGCCATCGAGCTCGCCAACCCTGACCTGGAGCTCGTCGGGGTCATCATCAACGGCGTCCAGAACCTCGCCTCCCACACCGACCAGCTCGCTGGGATCCGCCAGACGTTCGACGGCCTGGTCTGGGACCCGGTCGTCCGCCACCGCTCGCTCATCGTGGACGCCGACGGTGACGAGGTGCCGCTGACC
>NZ_CP191269.1:0-151251 GCF_050410835.1 Streptomyces sp. cg35 | reverse complement strand
TCCGAGAAGTGCCTCGGTGCCTCCAGGCGGTCGCGGAGCTTCCTGGCGGCGGGGCGCGCCAGCATCGTTCCCTCGGCCGTGATGAACTCCTTCAGACGGGCCACGAGGTACCGGGCGTGCTCCGGAGTGACAGTCATGCTGGCCATGGAGGAGGGTGCGCCGAGGCTCTTGCCGCCCGTCCCCCGCCATTCCAGGGCCTGCCAGGCGCCGATCAGGGCGTCGCGCTCGGGGCTTCCCGGCTGGTCGTCGAGGAACCGGGCGAACGGCTCACGCAGGGCACCGGGCACCTTCACGGTGCGCGTGGTCTCAGACATGATCACTGCTCCTTGGTGGTGGGGACGCCGTGCGGCCTGACGTTCCAGGCGGTGGGAATGTCGGTCAGCTGGATCGCGCCGAGCATCGGCTGCTGCGGGCGGGCGAACACGGGGCGGGGGAAGTCGTCGATGTGCTCTTGGAACACGGTCCACGGCTTGCAGAAGTTGCAGAACTTCACGCGTAGGTCCCCCTGTTGCGCCGCGAACGCCGTAGGCAGCCACTTGCTGACGTGGTTCAGCCGGTACCAGGCGTCCTTGGCCCGCAGGCCGACGTTGTCGAGCATGGGGTCGGTGGCGGGGTAGGGCGACGACTCGCCTAGCTGGGGCTTGCGCCGCTTGCAGTCCACCAGGTGCACCCGGGCGATGTGGTCCGTCTGCCTGGCGCTGCCCAGCGACGCGGGCTTGTACAGCACCAGCGCGCGCGGGCCCTCGATCAGGTCGAGGTGCTCCTGCTCCTTGGCGTCTTGTGCCGCCTTCCACTCCTTTGCAGCCTCACGGTGCGCCTGCAACTCGGCGGCCAGCTCGGCCGAGCGCCGCTCCAGCTCCGCCGCGACGGGCCGCCACAACGCGGTCGCCTTGTCCAGCTCGGCCAGAGCCGCCCCAGCCTCGGCCTCATAGGCCGCCTGCGCGGTCTTCAGCCGGTCCCGGAGCGCCTGCTGGGCCTGCTCGACGTCGGCGTACGCGGCACGCCACTGGGCGACCTCCTGCGACGTCGCCTTGAGCGCCAGATCATCCTCCGAGAACACAGGCGCGCGGCCATGGGCCTGGATGTGCAGGCTGTCCACATCGCCGACCTGGTCGCCCGTGAGGTAGAGCGGCTTCAGCTCCTCCCGGACAGTCGGCTCGGCGGGCACAAGATCCTCGTTGTCCGACCACTCGTAGTGCTCGTTGGAGAGGCGGAAGACGTGCGCCTCGTCGTGCTCGCTGGACATGCTCAGCTCTCCTTGGTGGCAGGGGCGTTGTGCGGGCGGGGCGCGGGGGCGTCGGGGTGGACGGCGGCGACGACGCGGCGAACCCACTCAGGGACGTCAGGGTCGGACAGGTACACGTAGCTGCTGGTCTCGGCGCGGCCGGGGGTGCCGTCCTGCTTGAACAGCCCGCCGGTGATCTTGACGCTGCGGGTCTTCCAGCCGCCGGTGGCGTCGGCCTGGAACGTCACCTCGAAGCTGTGGGGCAGGAAGCGGCGTCCGGTGGCGCTGGCCAGGGGCTCGCAGTCGTCGGGCTCCAGGGTGCCGCGCACGGTGATGGCGGCGGCGTAGTGGTCGATGTTCACTGCTGCTCCTGGGCGGTCTGCTCGGCCGTCAGGTCCTTGTCGTCAAGGGCGACGGTGATGGGGCGCGGCGTGGTGTGGTTGCGGCGCTTGCCGGGCTTGTTGGGCATGTGCTTGTCAGGGCGGCGGCGGGGAGCGGCCTGGTAGGCGTCGGCGAGGAGCGTCACGCGCTGCACGCCGTCGGCGTCCGGCTCGATGCTCTGGATCTCTCCGTGCTCCCACAAGCCGGAGCGGTCGCGGTAGGTGGCGCGCATGCCGACGCGGAAGGCCTTCCCGGTGCGGCTGTAGTGGCGCTGGACGGTCTCCTGCGGGGCCGTGGGAGACCCGGCGGGCTCCTGGGGCTCGGGCTTGCTCCAGACGCCGCAGGAGGGGCGGTGAGACGGGTACCAGGAGTCGACGACCGTGGGGTTGGCCGGGCGGCAGGTGCACCCCTCGTTGAGGTCGGCGGGCGCCTGCTGCTCCTGGGTGCGCTCAGCGGTCTCCTCGGCGGCGGACTCGGCGGACACCTCGTCCTGGGTCTGCTGGGCGATCTGCTCGGCGCGCTGGGCCTTGAGGGCGGCGAGGCGCTCGCGGCGGTCGGCGGCGGGGCCGGTGATGTGGATGACGAAGTGCTCGACGGCCGGGCTCTGGTCCTGGTGGGCCCAGCCGTTGGCCTGCAGTGCCTGGCGGACGCCGTCGAGGTCGGCCTCGGCCTCGACGGCGATGCGGGTGTGGTCGGGCTGGTCGACGACGGCGATGCGGTACTTGCCGCTCAGGTTGATGCCTGCCTCGTCCAGGGCGCGGCGGACGGCGGCGGCGGTGGGCACGCCGTTGGGGCTCGGTGCGACGTCCTGGCGGGCGGCGAGGTAGAGGGTGCGGCCGGAGGTCTCGACCTGGTAGCGGGGGCGCAGTGCGTCGGCGTAGTCCTGCAGGCGTCGGGCGGCGCTCTCGTTCTCGGGCAGATCGTTGAAGCTGTCCAGGCCCAGGGTGAGGCGGCGGTTGTTGGACTCGGTGAAGGACTCGACCCAGCGGACGCTGACGTGGCCGGAGTTGCCGCCGATGGTGTTGCTGTCGCGGACCTGGGCGCCGCCCGGGGTGTCGCCCATGCGGCCGGTGTAGCGGGAGAGCTGGAAGCCTGCGGTGCGCAGGAATTTGGCGACGCTGACGACGGTGGGGGCCTTGCCCGGCGCGGGGGCCGGGGCGGGCTGCTCGGCGGCCGGGGCAGCGGCCTGCTGGGCCTTGGCGGCGGCGCGCGCCTCGCGGTCGGCCTCGCGGATGCCTTCGTCGTCGCGCTGGCCGGTGCGCTTGTACTCCTCGTCGATGTCGACCAGGAAGGGGCTGGGAATCCCGGCGTCACGGGCGAGGGCCTCGGCGGCCTTGCGGGCGCCACGCTGGCCGGTGGCGACGCGGTAGCCGCTGCCGTCCTCGGTGGACCAGCCGGAGCCAGGGGCCTCGCCGCGCCGGGCGTCGTTGAGGACGGTGCCGGTGGCGTCGTGGCCGTCGATGGAGACGAAGCCCTTGGTAGGGGTGACCATGGTGACCGTGATCTGTGCGGGCTTCGTGCTCATGTGGCGGGCTCCGGAGGCTGGTGGACGGCGGGTACCCACACAACCTAGCGTACGTTGCAGTGCGCTGTCTACGGCTTGCGGAACTCCCCTACCTGCCGCCCGTGCTCATCAATCAGCACCACAGACCACACCAGCGCGCACCCCGCCAGCCGCTGCGCCACCTCCGCTGGCGCCGTCGCCCGCAACAGCAGCTCCGCCCCCTCGGCCATATTGGCGTGCAGCCACGTCACCACCCCGCCGCCCGCCTCGCTGTCAGCCACCCCGGGCAGCGAGTGCGTCACCGACGTGACCCGCGCATGCAGCTGCTCCTCAACATCCCGCCCCGTCTCACGGAACCCCAGGTACTCACCCGCCACCGGCCGCGTCACCCCGTCCGGCCACGCCACCTCGATCAGCGCCTGCTGCGCCTCGTCCGCCGACGCATGGAACGCCAGCACCATCCTGTAGTCAGCCATGCCCTACCCCCTTCGTCGTAAGAGGCTTCCCTCTATCCATCACCGCTGGTCCAGGTCACTGCGAGTGCGTCTGATCTTGCTCATGGCGGCGAGCGCCTCCTCGCCCGGCGTCTCGATCCCGCTCATGCCGTGCGCCGCAGCCTCAGCCCCCGAGGCGAACAGCGGCACCGGCGACTCATAGTCGACCGTCGCCTCAACGTCGGCGGCGCTCATGCCCCCCGTCACCAGAGCCAGCCGCAGCGCCAGCAGGTGCACCCCGTCGTGACACCCGGCCCAGCCCCCGCACACCCGGGCACGCTCGTCGTCCCCGTCGTACAGGTGGCACTGAAACACCCCGGCAGGCTGCGCGCCCGTCTCCCCGTCGTACGGGGGCAACTTCGCGTAGTCCTCGGCCGACCACACACCGGCAGGCACGTCCCGCCGGTACGGGCACGCGGCGCACGGAGTCTTGGCAGGCGGCAGGGTGCTCATCGGCGCTCCAGGGAGAACCCGTCGAGCAACTCGATGCCGTCCGCCGGGACGACGGTGTGAAGGTCGCGCACCCACACCATGCACGGCGCGCCCGTGTCGACGTCCTCGGCGGCTGCCGTCGCCGCACCCTGCTCGTGGTGGGTGATCCGGATACGGGCCGGGCCGACCCGGTCGAAGCGGTCGTTGTTGCGGTACACCTGCCCGGCCTCGACAGCAGGCTCCGGGGCGCGTGCCCCGGAGTTGATGGCGTCGCCCTCGATGAGCCACTGCTGCGCGGCGTTCATGATCGCGACTTCGGCGGCGTCAGGGGCAGCGGTGCGGTCGGCGACGTCGCGCAGCGTGCGGCTGACGATCGTGTGGAAGCGCTCGTGAGAGGCAGCGAGTGCGTCGGCGCGGGCGGCGTCGGCCGCTGAGATGCCGGGCTTGCGCATGGCGGGGTCTCCTGAGGGTGTGTCAGGCCGCGAGGGTGCGGCGGTAGACGTTGGTCAGCAGCGCGGACAGGAAGGCGTCGGCGCGCCCCTCGTCGCCGCGCTCGGCGGCACCGAGCGTCAGCCGGGCCAGCAGCGACAGCTCGGCGGGATTGCCGTTGCCGCTCCGCTCGCTGAGGTAGCCGCCGTTAATGAGTGCCATGGTCGTCTGGTGGGCGAGCGTGCGCTGACCGTCGCGCAGGGCGATGGTGTTGCTGCGGCCGTAGTGCCACACGATCGGGCCGGGGCTGGAGGACAGGGCGAGGATCTCGCGGCGCTGCGCGGCCGTCGGCCTGGACAGGGCGCGGGCGGGGCGCAGCACGATGGTGTTGCGGCCGGGCAGGGTGAGGGTGATCACGCTGCTGCGGGCGGCGGCGGTGAGGGTGTAGCCCTGGCCGAGCGCGGTGCGCAGCAGGTGTACGGCGGTCGCGTCGTTGTACCGCTTCACGTCGTCGTCGACCTGGCCGTCCGGCCGGGTGACAGCGATGGTGTAGTCCATGCCGGGCGGCTGGGTGTCCGCGTCGGCGTAGGCCGGGGTGCCCGGCTCCTCGCTGGCCGTCTCGTCGGCCTGTTCGGCGGCCTGCTCGGCGGGCAGGGTCACGGGCGCGTCGTGGCGGTGCTCGGTGAGCCAGCCGACCGCGTCCGGCACGTACTTCAGGCGGCGGCTGGCGCCGTCCTCGAAGCTGGCGTGCAGCAGCCGGATCGCGTCGGCGTGCCGCATCGCGATGATGAGCCGGTCGACGGCTGCGGCGGCGTCGCCGGGAAGCTGGCCGCCGTCCTGCAGCAGGCTGATCAGCGTGTCACGCTCGTCGGCGGCCGTCTGCAGAATGGCGAGGCGTTCGGTGTGGATGGCGTCGCGGTCGAGGGTCATGCGGGGGCGCTCCTGGGAGTCGAGGTAGGCACGTCCGGCGGCGCTGAGGAACAGGCGCTTCACTCCCTTGGACCGCTGGGGGAAGCCGTAGACCTCATCCACGTCGAGCCATTCGGCGAGGCCGCGCTCGGCGATGGCCTCTTTGGTGGCCGGGGCGATCGATCCGTTGTTGGCGAACTCGCCGTACGGGCGGGCAGCGGCGTCGCGCATGGCGTCGACCATGGCGGTGCTTGGCTTGCGGATGGTCATGAGGGGCGCTCCTGGGGCTGTGGCGGGCTTGTGGCGGGGGCGGAGCGCCCCGGGCCCAGTGTGGGCGTGCGGGGCGCTCCTGGAGGCGCTGGCGGGCGGCTAGAGGGCCGCGTCACGCAGGGCGAGGCGGGTGCGGTCGCGCGGGCGCTCGATGGCGTACCCGGCGGCGGTGAGGATCTGCGCGGCGGCGTCGGCGTCGGCGCGGTCGGTGTTCCAGTCGGTGAAGCGCAGTTCGATGCGGTCGGTGAAGGTGGTGGCCGGGCGGCACCGGCCCGCCAGCTCGGGGCCGATCAGGCCGAGCAGCGTGTCGGCAAGCTCCGCGTGTGCCTGCTGGCTGCGGGCGGTCTGGGCGGCCTTGTCCTCGCTGGCCGCGCGGGCCTCCTCGCGCTCGGTGTACGCCTGCAGCTGATCGGCCTCCAGGGCGGTCTGGGCGGCGGGGCTGGCCATCGTGTACGGCTGGAGGTCGGCGGAGCGGATGCCGAGGTCGGCGAGGCGGGCGAGGAGCTTGGGTGCGTCCGCGATGGCCTTGAGGTCGGCGTCGTCGGCGTACCCCTCGTTGTCGGCCCACATTTCGATCATGTCGGCGAAGTGGCGGGCCAGGGGCCGCGACAGGGTGAGGGCGACCGCGCCGTGCTTGTCCTGGGGCGCGTTGTACCAGGCGGCGTGCATGTCGCGCTCGGCGGCGTCGAGGGACGTGTGCGCGTCCTGATGGCTGGCAGTCCAGGCGCGGGAGAGCGCGGCGGGCACACGCACCTGCACGGTGTCCTGCGCGGGCTTCTTGCGGACGATGGCGACGGCGCACATGTACAGGGCCTTGGGAAGGTGGTCGTAGTCGGCGAGGACGGGCACAAAGTCGATGTCGTAGCCGTCGCCGAGGGCCTGGGTGATGAGGGTGAGTGCCTCCTCATCGCGGTCACTGTCGAAGCAGTTGAGGGTGATGTCGACGCTGCTGGGGGTGTCACCGGCGCGGACGGTCCAGCCGGTGGCCGCGTCGCGCTTGAACCCCTGCGCGTCGAGGGCCTTGCCGATCTTGCGGCTGATGTCGCGGGCGTGGATGGCGGGCCGCTCGATCGCGGTCACGGGGGCGGGCTGCTCGGGCGTGGCCGCTTCGGCGTCGAGGCGGGTCTTGGTCTCCTCGTCGGCGTACAGGGCGGCCAGCCCATCGAGGGTGTTGGCGCGGAAGACGGTGCGGGCGTCGGCGCCGAGGCCGTCTCGGCCGAGGTAGGTGTACAGGGTGCCGGTGGGGACGTGGGTGACCTTCACGCGCTTGCCGGTGGGCAGGGTGAGGGTGCCGTGGAAGTGGCCCTTGATCTCCTTGCCGGTCCACTCGATGGTGAAGCCGTCGGCGGTGAGGGTGCCGTGCGCCTCCTGAGCGGCCTGCGGGGCCGGGGCGGGCGCGTGGGGCTCGGTCGGGCTCACGGGGGTCTCCTGGGGCTGCTGAGGGGCGCTGGGGGCCGTGTCGGCGGGCTTGCTGGCGGGGCACTGGGCGTCGGCGTGCTGGACGGCCCAGCGGCCGTTGAGCTTGAGGCGCTGGCCCTCCTTGGCGGCGACGTGTCCGCCGCACAGGTGGCAGTTGCCGGGGTAGATGTTCGCCTTGAGCGGCGCGGGGGCGGCGGGGGCCTTGGGGGCGGGCTGCTTGCGGGCGGCGGGGGCGGGCTCCTCCTCGCCGCCGAGCCAGGCGCCGGTGAAGCGGGCGGCGATGGCGATGCGCACGGCGGTGCGGGCGGTGCGGGCCTCGTCACCGGCGAGCCAGAAGCCGCGCGTGGTGCCGACCATGTGCACGGCGTTCTTGTGCCAGTACCGCTCATCGTCGGAGGTCTCGGCGGACCAGGTGCGCTCGCCCTCGAACTTGATCCGGGCGCGCACGCCCTCGACGTCGCAGCTGGCCTTGCCGTCAGAGCCGCGATTGGTGAGGGTCTCCTCGACGATCTCAACGTCGGTGATGGTGCGCCACGCGCTCTTGAGGTTGTAGACGGTGCCGTTGTTGGTCACGCCGCCGTGCGCCTTGGACTTGATGCGCATGCCGGGCTTGAGGTCGCGGACGTGGACGGTGCCCTCGCTGGCGCCGAGCGCCGCCTCGTAGGCCTTCAGGGCGCGGCGGCCCCGGGCGCTGTAGCGCTGGCCGCTGCCGCCGCAGCCGTAGCAGCGCGTGCCGTCGAGCTGGTTGAAGGAGTACTCCCCGGTGCCACCGCAGCGCCCGCAGTCCTGGGTCTCGAAGTGGATGGCGGTGGGGTCGATGGTGGTGTCGGTCATCGGGGTCTCCTTCGCGGCAGGCTTGGGCCCACCCTAGCGTACTGCGCAGTGCGTTAGTAGCCTGTTGAGGAAGAAAAAACGGATTCCGTCGCCAGACGCTCACCCGACGACGAAATCCGTTGCTCGCCCCCTAGGGGCGATCCACTAAATCCGCAGCTACGCCGAGCGCATCCCCGCCCACTCCCCAGCCACACTCTCCGCCGCCTTCCGCAGCCACCCCTCAACCCCGCCCCGCCCGCCACAACGCCCCAACTTGTACGCCACGTGCTGCGGCAAGAACTCCACCATGCCCGCATCCAGCGCCTCACCATGCAGCCGAGCCGCCACCCGCAGCGCCTCCACCCGCTCACCCTCAGGCGCAGCCACCAGCACATCCAGAGCCCCACGCAGCGCCGCCTCAGCCTCACGCCGCTGCGGCAGCCCCGCCACCACATCACCCACAGCCAGCCCCAGCGCCGTCAGCTCCCACGACACCGACGACGTCGCCACCGCCAGGCCCCGCGACACCAGCGCCGCACCCTGCGCCGTCGTCGTCGCCCTCGGCAGAGCCAGCCCCCGCTCCGGGAACTCATCAGCCATGCGCGCCACCGACGCCAGCAACGCCCGCTGCGGCTTGCTCAGGCCCTTCACAGCCCCCGCGACCGCCTCCGGGTCCACCGAGCCCTCCACGGGCGCCACAGCGGCCTCCTGAGCCTCCTGAGGGGCCGCCCCACGCCCAGGCTCCTGGGAGATCTTGACGGGCGTACCGCCCCCGGGCACCCGACGGGCGTAGGCGAGAGCGGCGGCATGCGTGACAAACGGCCCCGAGTGGTCACCGCTCGGCCGTCGTACCTCCCAGCGCTCATCCATCGACTCTCGCGGCTGCGGCTGCTCCTCCGGGGCACTCCACACCTGCTCGGCGTACTCGGCGGCGGCGACAATCGTCGCGCCGTCGAACCCCTCGGCCTGCTCGGCGGCGGAGACGGGCTCAGCGTGCTCGCCGTCGTCGAGGAGCGACGCGTACGAGGAGTTCACCACGGCGTACCAGCGCTCCGTGTACCGGCCGAACCCCTCCTCGCGGGCCGTCTGGTCAGCGTTGTCCTGCGCGCTCAGGTAACCGCTCTGAGAGCGGTCGGCGTGACGGAACCGGCCCTCGGCGTCTAGGAACAGCAGGTTGTGCTCGGTCTCGTGCTCCGTGTTGTCCAGCTTCGCCAGGTACCTGCGACCCTCGTCCGTGATCACACACAGGGCCGCGCCCCACACGCTGCGCCCCACGCCCACCTTCTCGGGCGCCTTCCAGTCGGCAAGGTCGCGGCCCACCAGGCCCTCGTGGGTGCGCTTGTCGGCGCTGACCTCGATGATCCCCTCCGGGTTCAGCAGCGCGGTGCGCAGGGCCTCGATCTGGCGGGCGGTCGGCTTGCGGGTGATCTCTGGCATCTCGTGCTCCTCGGTGCGGTCTCTCTGGCGGGTACAGCGACAACCTAGCGTACTGCGCAGTGCGCTGTCTAGCGGTCACGCAGAACGGGACCGAGGGCGCGGGCGGGAGGCGGCCCTCCACTCACCCCAGGCATTGGGTAACAAAGCCCCCACATACGCCCACATACGCACACAAAGAAGCAGGGGCGGGGATCATGGTCCCTGCCCCTGCTCTCACTGCCCTTCCGCCCCTCAGCGCTTAGGCGTGTGCGCGGGGATGTTCGGGATCACCGGTCAGTCCTCCAGGGTGTCGAGGTTGCTGGAGCGGGCCCAGTAGCAGGCGATGGCGTGGCCCCGCTCGTCGGCCACCCAGGACACCCACAGCCACTCGTTGTGTCCGAACAGCCGATCGTGATGGGCGGTGAGGCTCGTGCCCCTCTCGCGGTTGTTGTGGGCGGCCACGGTGTCGGCGACCTTGCGAGCGTCGGCGACCTCACGGGAGAACTCCCGCAGCAGGTTCAGTGTGGTCATCATGTGGTCTCCTGAAGGGGCTGTGCGGGCTTGTGGCGGTCTCACGGGGTCGGGTGGCCTCGGGGCGCCCCTGGGGCGCTCTAGGCGGCCTTGTCGCCCTGGCGGGGCTGGCCGTAGTCGGCGAGGATCTTCGGCATCTCGCTGATCTTGGACTCGACCAGGAACACGGAGAACTTCAGGGTCTTGATCTTGGTCGTCTGCGTGCTCTGGTGCCACAGGGTGCCGGTGAAGCGGGCGCGGGCGCCCTTGTCGGTGCGGCGCGACCAGAACAGGGCGACCTTGTCGGAGTCGTAGCAACTGGCGAGCGCGGTGCCCTCGATGCCCTCCAGCTCCGGGTAGCCGAACGTCACCGTGTGCTGCACGAGGCGGCTGTCCGCGTGCCTGTCGACCTCGACCGTCATCCCGGCGGCCAGGGCCTTGCCGATCAGCTCGTCGGCGACCTCGATGCCCGTGCGGGACTCCGCCTCGGAGACGGGGGTGAGGGTCACGGTGCGCTTCCCCACGACGTTCGTCGCGGCCGTGGTCACCTCGATCACACCGCCCGGCTTGTGGTCCACGTTCGTCGTGCGGTGGTGCTCGGTGATCCGGCGGGCCTGATCCCCCTCGATCAGCGTCGGCCGGATGTACGAGGGGCTGCCGTCGGCGTGGAAGATCTCCTGACGGTAGCGGTCGGCGAACGTGTACTCAGGGGCGGTGATCTTGAACAGTTCGCGGGCCGCGTCGTAGTCGCTCGTGGTGCCGTGCTCGGGCTCACGGACCTTGTAGCAGCCGTTGCGGGTGTAGCCGACCACAGTGCCGGTGAACTCCGGCTGAGGGACGTACACGCCGTTGAAGGAGTCCCAGTGCTGCGGGGCCACACGGACCGCCTCGCCGGGGGCGAACAGGGTGCGCACGTCCTCCTCGGCGACCGGCTCGAAGAATGAGTAGCCGACGCGGATGGTGCCGTCCTCCAGACGCTCGACCGGGTGCCCGCCACGGTTGCGGATCGCGGCGCGCACGTTGTCGGCGTCGACCGTGCCCATGTCGCGGGCGTCCTCGCGCAGGACTCCGACCATGTTGCGGTACCGGCCGTCGGCGACGTCGAGGACGGGGCGCACGGGGAAGAACACGGTGAACACGGGATATTCGTGGGTACGGATGACGTCCTGGTTGTCGGGGAAGACCAGCCGCTTGCCGTTGCGGATCTCCTCGGCGAGCAGCGCGGCGCCGTCCTCGGACGAGTGCGGAACGCGGGGCACGCCGCCGTATCCGTTGGTCGTCCTGGTGTCCACGCCGTCGGTGTCGCCGAGGAGGAACGCGGCGATGGCGTCCACGTTGCGGGCGATGTTGTAGCGGTAGACCTGGCTGCGCTCCTCGACCGGCTTGCTCATCACGTACTGCAGTGCGTTGTGCAGGAAGGTCAGCGCCTCCTCGGTGAGGTAGACGTAAGCGAGCGTGCGGCCGGTGTTGTGCTGCGGGACCTCCTCGACGACCGCCTTGCCGCGTGCGACGAGCGCGCGGACCGTGCTGGGGTTGGCGCCGAGGATCTGGTAACGCCCGTCCGTGTTGTTGAACATGATCGCGTCGAGCATTGCGGTGATCATGGTGTCGGAAAGGCGAGTGGTGGTGGCCATGGGGACTCCTCGGGTCGGGTGCCTGGCGGGCATTGCCCAACCTAGCGTACTGAACAGTGCGCTGTCTATAGGGTTGGGGAAACGCCAGCGGGGGCCTGGGAACGTGTCCCAGGCCCCCGCTCGGGCCGCACCCTTCTACCGGGGGCGCTTCGGCTGCTTCGGCCTGCGTGGCCGCGCTGGATGAGCCATGTCATCCCCCCCCTTCACGGTCTTGATGGCCGCGTCGGCGCTCCGCTCGAACCTGATCTGGGCCAACTCGGCCGCCATCGCGTCGATACGGCGCTCGGCGTCGTCGACCGCCTCGGTCATCGCGTAGGTCAGCGCGTCGGCAAGCCGGTAGGGGTTGGTCCACTCGGCCAGCATCCAGCCGTGCCCCGCCGTGACACCCTCAGCGGCCACGGACGCCAGCACCAGCACCTCAGGGCGCTCGCCGGTCGCGTTGTAGTCGGTGACGTCCTCAGCGGTGGTGTACCGCACCTGCACGTCGACCCGGTGCCCCTGGTGCCGGAACTGTGCCCGGCCCTCGGGGTCCAGGCGGAACCGGGGTCGGCGGACGGGTGGGGTCGGACCTGCTCGAACGGGGAGACAGGGGCGCTCACAGCTTCTCCTTCAGGCCGTGGGGATGTCGTCGTCGGTGCAGAGGCCGAGGGTGCGCAGGTAGCCGAGCGCCTCGACGTGCTCCTGGTCACTGAGCTTGCCGGTCGCGTGCAGTCCGGCGACGTACGTCACGAGGCGGCCGCCGTCGGCGAGCCACTTCACGAGGATCTCCACCTCGCCGACCTCGTCCAGGCCCTTGCCGAACGCCTGCAGCCGAACGAGCTTGTCGCCAGCGAGGGTGTTGAACGCCTCGGCGGCGGCCAGCAGCGGGGCGCGCTTTGCGTCGCGGACCTTGCGCCGGGCCTTGGCCTCATCGCGCGCCTGCGCGTCCTCGGCGGCGGCCTCCTGGTACGCGGCGCGCCACTCGTTGTACGAGGCGTGGTTGCGGCACGCCTCGACGAGGTCGGCCGCAGTGCCGAGGCGCACGAGAACCGCGCGCTTCGCGTTGATCATCATGCGCTCAGGCGGGTACGCGTCGGCGTGCCTGGGCTCAGCGATCTTGTCGGGGTCGCACGAACCCCAGCCGCCCATGGGGATGTTGAGCCCCGAGTGCACGGTAATGCTGGCAGGCGACACCGTGACGACTCGGCGCACAGCCTCGTACCCCGTGAACAGCTCGCGCACGGTCAGCCG
Organism: Streptomyces sp. cg35; assembly: GCF_050410835.1. Lineage (NCBI taxonomy): Bacteria > Bacillati > Actinomycetota > Actinomycetes > Kitasatosporales > Streptomycetaceae > Streptomyces > Streptomyces sp. cg35. The sequence goes on along the minus strand of NZ_CP191269.1, from coordinate 138,585 downwards.
CGTCAGGTCGCTGATCACGCGGGACTCCCCCCGGTGGCTGGCGTCCAGCACCAAGACCAGGTCACCGACGCGGAGCTGGTCGGCGCTGGTCACCCGCTCGGGACGGGCAGCGGCGGGCACGTCGTCCGTGTGGCGGCGCTCGCGGTAGGGCAGGAGCCCCTCAGCGTGCGGAAGGACGCTCTTCCAGACCTCCAGGCCCAGGCGTCCGGCGCGGTCCTCGTCGGCCCTCTGCAGCGTGCTCACAGTGTCCCCCTCGGGGTGATGGTGGCGGATGTGATGGTGGGCGCCCCGGGCGGGAGTCGAACCCGCCTCGGTCCGGGCGCCCCGCCCGTGCGGGCGGGGCCGGGGCCGTGGTGCTACTCGCCGTCGGTCAGCGTGCCCGCGATGCGGGTCCAGTCGATGCTGGCAAGTGCCTCGGTGGTCGTGGCGCTGCCGCTGCCCTGGCGGGTGAGGTCGTCGGCGACGAGGCCAAGGGTGTGGGTGTCGTCAAGGGTGATGCGGCGGCGCTCCTCAACGGGCAGTGCGTCGCGGTCCGTGAGCAGGCGGGTGATGTACTCGGCGAGCTGCTTGCCGGACTCGTCGAAGCGCGCGAAGTTGCGGGCGGTGTCGATGAACTTGCCATCGTTCATGATCCACAACTCGACGGCGTGCGTCGGCCAGTTCGTACCGTCGTAACCGGTCTCGCTGTCCAGGTCCTGACTGGACGACTCCACACGGCGCAACTCGGGCTCCTCAACGGGGCCTCCGCTCAGACGCGAGTGATCGTTGTGCAGGCGGAAGGCGGCGCGGCGGACCTCGATCGGGAGCGTCTCGTCGTTGATCCTGGCCTTGTTGGCCTCGACCTTCTCGCGGGTGGACAGGATCGGCCGCTCGACGAGGAGCAAGCCGTCACGCTTGATGAGGTCCGTAGTGTCGTCGGCGTAGAAGACTTCGGCCGTGCCGGGGTCGGCGTCCTCGGCCCACTCGACGCGCACGATGTCCTTGAACTTGTCGAGGTGGGCGTGCGCGCGCCACGGCGCCTCGGGGGTCACGTTGGGGATGCGGTCGGCGTCCACGCCCTTCAGGCCGTCGATGCGCTGGTGTGCGGGGGCGGTGTTCTGGGCGGCGGCGACAGCCTCGGCGGGGGTCAAAAGGTCGAAGGTGCTCATGTGGGTGTCTCCTTGCGTGGCGGTGGCGGAAGGTGTGGTGCGGGCGACTTCGGGGCGGTTGCCCCGTCGTCGTGGTACCCACTCTAGCGTACTGTTCAGTGCGTACTCAACAGGATTTGCCGAAGTGGGCACCACGATCTGTATCACTGCTGGTCAGAGGGCTCCTGGAAAATCCAACCGTCGGCCGTCTCCTCGCGCAGGACCCACCCAGCGCCCTCCAGGACGTCCCGGTACGCGCCCATGTGGCCGTCCCAGTTCTCGGCGGCAGGCTCGTGCGCGGGGCGCTGGTGGGAGCCACAGGCCACGCGAGAGACGATCACCCGGTCGGCGTGACCGGGCACGTCACGCACCCACGGGCCGAAAACCTCGACGCCCGGCTTGGCCACGGGCCAGATGACGCCGTCCCCGGTGGCCTCCTGGATCATGGACGCCGCGCGGTCGACGACGGCCGGGCGCACCACGATGGAGCGCTGATTGCGCAGGCTGCGGCTCCCGTTGCGGGTGTACGCGTGCAGGGTGGTGATCCAGGAGGTGCCGGAGTGCTCCAGGGTCATCCGGGGCGAGCTGTGCCCGTTGCGCAGCTCCGGCCCAGCCTCGGCGCGCGCCCGGCGCAGACGCTCACGCACCTGCTCGGCGGTCGCCGCCTGCACCGGCTCCTCATCCGTCTCGTACATGACGTATGCGGTGGCGTCATCGAGCGCGGCCAGCGCAGCCGCTTCCTTCAGATGCCCCCGGCGCAGCCGAATCGCGTCCCCCGCGAGGGAGCCGACGGCGGGCGGGCTCCAGGTGTCCGAGGCATACAGCCGCGCGCCGGTGCGCTCCTCGAACAGGGCCACCACGCGGTGACTGCCCTTCTCCGGCCGCTCGACGACCACCCGGTGCCCGGTCAGGCGCGGCATGGTGTGCTCATCGTCGTCCTCGCGCAGCGGGCCCTCGACGCTGATCCCGGTCGGCTTCGCCCACTCGTACACGTCGCGCAGCTTCCATGCGGCCGTGCCGTGGCGGGCGTCCCTGTCGCCCAACTCCCACACATAGCCGAGCCCCTTGACGTTCCAGCCGAGCACGGTCGCGCCGTCCTCGGCGATCTGCTGCGCCCTGGCCAGCGTGGCGGGACGGGCGTCCGGGGCATAGCCGACGTCGGGGCGCATGTAGACCTCGTACGGACCGTCGTCGGAGTCCTGCAGGGGCTTGATGCGGCCGAGCGCGTCCAGTTCGAGCGCGCCGCCGTTGAGGCCGTCGGCGGCCTCCTGGCACGCCTCCTGCAGACCGATGCGCACCCACCGGTCGCCGGTGCGGTCCCACACGCCGCGCGCGGTGCCGGAGACCTTCTTGACGGTGAACCGCTGCGGCTCCTGAGCGGCGGCGGGCGCGGTGATCTCGGCGAGGCGCTCGCCCCGGGTCTGCTCCACGGTCACACCCTCGGGCAGCGGGGCGGCGCGCCAGGCGTGCACGGCACGGAAGACACGCCCGTCAACCTCCCATCCGGCCGCGTGGAGGGTGTCCCGGTAGGTGCGCAGGACGGCCCGACGGTCGGCGTCGGCCAGGCTGTGCCAGGCGTCGACACCGGCGACCAGGTGGTAGACCAGGACCCGCCCGTCCTCGCGCACCTCGATCTTGAAGCCGGTGCCGTGCGCCTGGTCGACGTCGTCGTCATCGGTCTCATTCGCCAGCTCGGCCGCGCGGTGCCCGGCGACCAGCAGCGCGGCGGCGGCGTCGGCCGCCTCGCGGCTGTCGGCGTGCCGAGCCGGAATCCCGAGGGTGTGCCCGGCGGGAAGGACAGTGCCCCCGACGGCGTCGCGGGCGGGCGGCTCGTCGGCCGACAGGGCCGGGGCAGGGGTAGCGGGGGCGGCCGGGCCGGAGTCATCCACGGGGATCAGCAGCACGGTGGCGTGCTTGCCCTGAACGCGGGTGCTCAGTCCGGCCATGCGGTCCTGATGCGGGAACAGGTCCCAGTCGGCCATGCACTCGCGGCCGATGCCGTGGGCGTCCATGACGTCGGTGTGGTGCTCGCGCAGGGATGCGGCGACCAGGGTGAGGACGGCGGCGCGGTCCTCGGTGCCCGTGCGCCGGGCGTGGTCGGGGAAGGTCGTGATGCGGACGCGGACGCGGGCGGTGGCGGGGACGAGCTTCTCGGCCTCGGCGTCGGCGTTGGCGGCGCGCTGCTCGCGGGCGGCCTGGTCGTCGAGGTCTTCCTGCGAGCGGACGACGACGCGGGCGCGGGTGCCCCCTCCGGGGGTGGGGCCCAGGATCTGCTGCGCGTGGTATCCGGCGGCCGTCAGGGTGCGGACGGCCTCGGCGACGGTCTCGGAGCTGGCGGTGAGCGTGAAGGTGACCAGGGCGACGGGGAAGCGGGCGCCGATGGACTGGTTCAGGTTGTAGTCGATGTGCTGGCCGGATTCGCGGGTGACCTTCCAACCCTTGGCCTTGGCGCCGAGCACCTTGCTGACCTGGGCTGCGTTCGGGTTTTTCACGCTCATTGCGGGGTCCTTCCTGGCGGGTAGTGAGACCAACCTAGCGTACTGAGCAGTGCGTGTCGAGCGGTTCGGGAAAGCCGGTGGCCCCGCCCGGGGAAGGTCCGGGCGGGGCCGTATTGATGCTGGTCAGCCGCTCTTCTCGGACAGCTGGATGCTCACCTCGTACTCTTGGCCGTCACCGTCGGCCGCATACCGCTGGCCGCCGACCGTGGCCACCGCGATCAGGCTGGAGAGCGTCACCTGCTGGCCGCCCGGCGCCTTGCGGGCGGCGCTGACCGCCGTGCGCACCGTGTCCGCCAGCAGGTCGACCATGCGGGCCCCCTGCGGAAGATCGGCGCGCACCAGGCCGTACACCGTGGCGTCGGCCCGGCGGTACAGCGTTACCTCGACCTGAACCGGCTCGGCCGCCGGAGCCTCGGGCGCCGTCTCGACGGCCGGGGCGGCCTTGGCCTTGTGCTTGCGCAGCTTCCACGTGGACGTGACGCTGACGCTCTCCCCGCACGTGGGGCACTTCGCATACTTGGAGACCCGGCGGGCCATGCTCGCATCCAGCTCCACATGCTCGCCGGACCCGGCGCACCACTTGCCCGCCTCGGCCTCGGCCTTGACCGCCTCGGGGTCGCGGCGCCACTCGGTCGGCGCGGACGGGAAGCAGAGAGAGCACAGAGTCGGACCGAGCGCCTTGACCGCTTCGGCCTCGGTCAGGCCGGACAGTTCGGGGTGCCAGCCGAACGTAGTGGAGTCCCGGAACGAGGAGCAGCCGTAGCGGGAGTTCGTCTTATGGGTGTGGCCGTCGTTGCTGGAGGTGACTGAGAAGAACCGGGGCCAGCCTCCCCGGCGTGTCCACTCACCGCTCAGGATGCTGCGCGGCCCCTGGGACAGCTCGGCGATCTTGGTGCCGACGGCGTCCAGGTCCCGCAGGGCCGACGCGACGCGCTGCACGTACTTGTCGGCAGTGAGCGAGGGGGCGTAGCGCTTGAGGTGGGCGGGAGCCTCGGCGGGCGGGTCGGCGACCAGCGCGCGGGCCTTCTCCTCGACCTCGTTGCGCGGCGTGGTGTAGACGCGGCGGCGGCCCCGCTGCTCCTTCTCCTCGCCGACGGCGGCGAACAGGCGATCCCAGGCGCGGGCCTGCTCGACGTTACGGCGGGCGTACTCCGCGTCCAGGGCCGCGTTCAGCCAGTCGATTTCCGGCTCGGTCATGGTGGCGAGCTGCTCGGGCGTGACGGCCAGGACTGCGGCGATCTGGGGCAACTGCTGCGTCATGTGGGTCTCCTCGGCGGGCTTGATGACCACACCGTAGCGTACTGTTCAGTGCGTTGTCTAGCGGGGTGCCGAAAGGGCGCCCGGTGCAGATCGCACCAGGCGCCCACGGTACGGCGGACACGCACGCACGGCCGGTCAGAACCCCTGGCCCTTCTCGCCCTCCTGACGGGCCCATCCCTCCACGGCGTCGGCGGCGGAACCGGTACGGCCCGAGCGAATGGAGCGGGCGGCCATTTCGGCCAGCCCAGCCCGGCCGCGCGGGCGGGCACTGGGCAGCGGGGCCGCGTCCCACACCAGCCCCGCAAGGCGGTTGTGGTGGAATCCCGTCATCGCGTGCGGCCGACGGTCGCACACCACGTCGGGCGTTTCGGGGTGCAGCGCCCCGCACGCCTCAGACATGGTCGCGCTCGGCGGCCTCCTGCAGGGCGCGCGGCCCCTCGGTGTGCGGGTGGTCCGCGTAGGGGAACCAGGGCTCCTGAACGGGATCGAAACGGTGCCTGGCGGCATGGTCGGCGCGCATGACGAACAGGCACGTATTCGAGTCCTCGCCGGGAAACCCGAACGTGTAGTCGTAGCAGGTGGAGCCCTTGGCGTGCTCGCGCTGGCGCACCGGTGCATCGGCGTGCGAGGCGGCCCACGCAACGGCCGCCCGCCGGGACTCCGCGACGTGCATGACGCCCTGGTCCATGTCGCACACCAGCCACGGCACCCGGTTGCCCGGCGCGCACAGGGTGCGCCGGACGGCGTCCAGGTCGACGAAGTCGCGGGAGCGGCGGGGGTCCTCGCGCGGAACGGTGAGGTCGATGGCCTTCCAGAACCGCACCCGGCGGTCGACGCCGTAGCGCTGCGGCAGCACCATGTACCGGCCGTCGGTGGTCCGGTAGCCGTCCTCCCCGTGGGTCTTCTTCAGCACGCGGGGCTTGATCGGCTTCGGCAGAACGGGCTCGGTCACTTGCTCTCCTCCAGGTACGAGATCACGCGGGCGGCGGCGCGTTCGAGGTACTGGCGGTGCGTGGAGACGTGGGCGATCCGGCCCGAGACGCTGATGTGAAGCCGGACGTACCCGTAACCGTGCTTGCGCAGGGTCGTGATGTCCTCGGCCGTGCTGTCGATGCGCCATCCGGACCAGATCGCGGCCGTCAGGATGCGGACCTCGACGAGGCTGCGGCCGTCGCGGTGCTTCTCGCTGCCGACGGACGGCACCTCCAGACCCTGGGTCGCGGACGTCGGCCTGTTCTTGCCGAACGGGGCGCGTCCGGCGTGGTGGCCGGGGAGCATGTCGCCCGCGATGCTGTTGCGCCGGGCCTGGCGGTAACGGCAGGCGTAGCAGACGGCGAAGAGGTCGCGGCAGTCTGCATGCACCTGCCCGTTGCAGCGCGCACACCGCACGCGCGGTGCACCGGCCGAGTCGGTGCAGCACGAGTCGCAGGAGGGGGCGGGTTTCACTGGAACGTGGCTCTCTTCTCGTCGCGCACGCGGCGCAGACGGTTGACGGTGACGGGGGCGTACTGCAGCGCGCGGGGGTCGTCGAGCAGCGCATTGAGGACCTGGAAGTACCGCACGGGGGCCATGCCGAGCTGCTCGCGGATGTGCCGCTCGCGCGGCCCCGGCGCCATGGAGGCAAGACGGTCGTGGCCGTCGAGGATGCGGCGCTCCCGCTCGCCGAGCGGCTCGGCGCTGGCGGGTGTCTTGCCGGGCAACAGTTCCTCGGTCACGCGTGGCTCCGCACGGGCAGCAGCGGCTCGGCGGCGAACGCGTGGACGGGGTCCGAGCGGTGCAGCAGAACGAAGCGGCGGGCATTGCCCATCTGCGTGTGCCTGCACGTGCGGCCGTCCGCGCTTGTCGCCTCCACCCGGACCGAGGCCGACACCGGCAGGTGCCACACGTCCTCGACGCTGTCGACGCAGGTGTGCGACGTGCCGCAGCCAGAAATGACGGTGTCCATCGGCCGGAGTTCCGAGGCCGTGATCAGCTCGTGCGGCCGGGCCTCGGTCGGGTACAGGGCACGGGTACGGCCGGAGTCCTCGTGAACGAGGACGGTGCCCTCGGCGTACTGGTACGTGAAGTGCTTCAGGGCGTGGAACGAACGGCTCACCAGGCGCAGGGTGATGGTGGTGACCTGCGGGCGGCGGACCAGGTCGACCACCTGCAGACGGCCGCCGCCAGGGATACGGATGACGTCGTCCAGCTGCAGCTGCTCGGCGGTGCGGGCGGGCAGCGCGGTGCCGTCGATGTACAGGTGCGGGCGGTGCCCGGCGGGCACGTAGGTGTACCAGCCGTCCGGTGACACCTCGGTGGACCGGCGCATGACGGAGCCGAGTTCCTTGAAGACCGTCACGGTCTTCCGCGCGCGGTACCCGTCGCTCTTGTCCTCGACGAACACCCACTCGGAGCCGTCGTACTGGTAGCAACGGTTCTCACCCAGGTGCTCGACTTCCGTGAACTGGTGATAGACGCGGTCGCCGACCGTGGGCTCATCGGGAACGAAGGCACGCGGAACGACGGGGACCGCAGAGAGCGAGCCGACGCTCAGGCGCTGCCTGTACACCGTGAGGCTCGTGGCGCGCCGCAGGCGAGGGGTGATGTTGTGGCCGCCGTGCAGGTGCCTGACGGGCACGCGGGCGGTCTTCTCGCTCACCAGCAGCGGCGCGGACGTGACAACGTGCCGCCTCCACTTCTCACTGCTGGAGGCGAGGACGTGGCCGGGCACAAGCTCGTCCACGGAAATGGTTTCGGTCTCGGCGTCGACAGTGCGCAGCTCGTGCATGAGGCGCACCAGATCAACAGGGTCCATGGGGACTCCTGACAGCGTGGCGGGAATTATCCTGGCGGGATTTCTTGACGAGCATTCACTGCGCCTGCTAATTGGCGGGTTCAGGCGAAATGAAAATATCTCGACGGGACAGAGTCTCACCCACGCAGTTGCGCTAGCGCAAGTCTTTTGGGAAAGTTCTTTCCTCGCCGCCCGCCAACGAACGGCACGGCCGCCACAACGGCGGCCGTGCCTGTCACCCGGGCGAGCGACGAGCGTGCGGTGCGCGTTCGAGACCACCAGGCCCGAGAGGGACAACGAGGAGGCCGCCCATGTGGACCGTGCACGTGAAGACCGACCAGCGAGGGCTTACCGACGACGGTGCCGCAGAGACCGGAACGGCCTTGGAGAGCATGAACCTGGTCAAGGAGGCGCGAGTCGAGGCCCGGCCGACGACGACACTGACGATGGTCCTCGACAGAGAGTTCGCCGACAGCGCCGTCGGCGAAGCCCTGCACGCCTGCGAGGTCGCCATGGAGGCCGTGGGCGGCACCATGGAGCGGCTTGTCAGCGTCGCCTGCACGCACGGCAGCCGCATCGACTGGCGGCCGGGCGCTCTCATCACACACAAGGGGCTGGCAGCCCGGTTCAACGTCACCGAGGCATGGGTCCGCAAGCTGATGACGGAAGGCGCGTGCCCCGTCGCGCCGGTCGACATCGAAGGCGAGGGCCGTGCAGCCATCTACCCCACATTGGAGGCGCTGGCATACCTCGCCGAGCGCCTCAGGCGGAGTCCTCGGCTCGACTAGGCACAGCCCTGCAGGACCAGCTCGCCTGCTCCGGCAGGCGAACCTCGCACCAGACGGTCTTTCCGTCCCGGCCGCGCGGGGTCACACCTACGCGGTCGGCACTGGTGGCCACGAGCGCCAGGCCCCGGCCGCCGTCCTCAATCGGGTCGATGCTGTACAGCAGCTCTGGCGCGTCCTTGGGGTCCGGGAACGCAGGCACGTTCGCCGCGTCGTGGTCATACACTTCCAGTCGCAATGAGCGAAGGCGACGACCCACAACGCACACGGAAACGGTGAAGCTCGGACGCTCCCGGACATCCTTGGCATGACGGACGGCGTTCGTGGCCAGCTCTGATAAGACCAGTGCGGCGATCTCGATCAAGTCCTCGCCGAGCTGAGCCTGTTCGCCTGCCTGGCGCAGGTGCTCACGGGCCCGGGGAACGCTGTCCGGGGCGCAGGCGTACGGGCGCTCGTAGAGATCTTTCCTGTACGGCCCCAGGCGACGCAGGGCGGAACGGCGTGACGGGGAGTGCATGGTGTAACTCCCGAAGCGTGAGTGGCGGGTTCCATGCCGACAGGCCGTCAGAACGGCGCTGCCGCAGGCGGGTTGACAACCACCGTTCCGGAAGAGTCACACTTATGCAACCCCCCAAAACTGAGAATTCGCATGTTCGTCTGGTGGCCTGCAGGCAGGTTTGCAGTGCAGACTGACCCCGACACGGGGAGGGACTCGATGCCGTACAACACCCGGCCGACGCCACGGACCAAGATCTTCGGCAGGCGGCTGCAGAAGGCCCGCATGGCCAAGGGCATGACAGTGGAGGAGGTCGCGGAGCGGGCCAACGTGTCCGAGGCCGCGATCTACCGGCACGAGTCGGGCCACACGGCCGTCAAGACGACCATGGTGCCGTTCTACATCGACTTGTACGGCATCACCGACCCCTCCGAGGTCGCGAAGTGGACGGAGTGGTCGAAGAAGGCCAAGCTCAAGGGCCCTTGGGCAGCGTCCGGCGGCCTGGTCGGCCCGTCGTACCGCGACTACGCGGACGCGGAGGACATGGCCGACGAGCTGCGATTCTGGGAACTGAGCGTCATCCCCGGGCTGTTGCAGACGAAGCGAGTCTCCGAGCAGGTGATCCGCGCGGGCATGCTGGCCGAGCCCGGCCAGCCGCTGGTCGAGCCCGGCACGATCGACACCCACATCGCCCTGCGCGAGGAGCGCAAGAAGCTCCTCGAACGCAAGGACAACGCGCCCATGGTGTGGGCGATCGTCGGCGAGGCGGCCCTGCTGACGCCGCCGACCATGAACGACCCCGAGGCGCACCGCGACCAGCTTCAGCACCTTCTCAACCTCGGGGAGACCAAGGCAACGATTCAGGTGGTCCTGCAGTCCAGCGGGCCGCACGCCGGTCTCTCAGGCTCCTTCACGTGCATGACCATCGACGATATCGACCTGGTCCACCGTGAAGGCTACGGCGACGGGGCGTTCATCGACGTAGAGGACCAAGTGCGGGTCTACCGCACGCGGTTCGAGCGCCTCGTCAGCCAGGCGCTGTCGATCAACGACACGCGCCGGTACTTGCTGAACGTTCTCGGCCGGATCGGCCGGGACAACGGAAAAGGGGATAAACCCGAATGAAGCAGATGCAGTTCCACGTGCCCGGCTACATGGGCATGCACAAGTCGTCGGAGAGCGGCTCCGGGGAGAACTGCCTATACCAGGGCCGCGAGATCGGTACCGACGCGGTCGGCGTCGCCGACTCCAAGCTGGGCTCCGCGAGCCCCGTCGTGAAGCTCACCCCGGCCGCGTGGACCGCGTTCATCGGCCACACCGCCAGCTGACACACCACTACGCATAACGCGAGCGGGCCCCCGACATTCGAGCTGTCGGGGGCCCGCTACGTGTAAAGCACTACCACTGTCGGTCACACACGGCTCTCGCTCAACCCCGCCTTGCCGAGCAGATCCTGGTACCAGTCGGGATGCCCGCAGGGGTTCTCCCACTTGTCGGCGTTGTACCACTCACCGTCGTTGATCGCGTTGAACGGGGTGACCTCGCCGCGCGGCCCCTGGCAGGCCGGGCAGCGGTCGCTGATCCGCAGATGGTGAACGACCGTCGAGGGGCCGGTACGGCCCCAGTTGGCGCCAGTGTCCGGCACGCGGACGATACGGGTGCCCTCGATCTCCAGCGGCCCGAACCGGTCCGGCAGGTAGCGATGGACGGCCGTCAGCGGGTCGTCGCCGTCGGCAACGGCGAACGAGGCGGCGAAGCGCAGCGGCTCCCCCTCGCCGCTCACCTGGACCTCCCACGGCCCCCTGAAGAGGCCACCGGCCAGCCAGTCGCAGCCGCGCCCCTTCCAGCCCTCCTGGGGCCCCTTGAGGCAGCCCAGGGCCCGGCCGATGCACATCTCGCCGATGAGGCGCCCCGGGTCGAGGATGCGCTCACCGTTCCTGTCCTGCATCTCGTTCTGCTCCAGCGCGGTGCGCCAGTCGGCGATGCTGGCAACGTCGACGCAGGAGGGACAGACGAAGGCCCAGCGGTCGGTGTCGTCACCGAAGCGGGTGCGGACCTCGGCTATCAACTCGGGGCGGGTCAGCTTGCGGTTCTCGATGGTGGCGGGTGCCATCAGTCCTCCGTGGTGATCATTCGGTATTGGTGACGCGACGCCACTTCGTACAGCCTGTGGTGTCGAAGAACTCGCCCTTTTTCAGGTGTACATACGCGTCGCCGCTGCTCTGGTCGCGGGCGATGACAGCCCGGCTCTCACCGCTGGCGTCACGGGCACGCTCCCACTCGCACTCATCGTTCTGGAACGAGTGATACAGCCCGGGTGTGACATCGGGGCCGACCCAGAACGTCCCAGTCCCCGGGATGGTGTTCGCGGTCGGCGCCTGGGTCGACGGCGACGCCTCGGGCAGCGGCGCAGGCGGCACCGACTGCGACGCGATCGAGAAGCCAGCGAAAAGTCCCACGGTCAGGGTTCCCAGGGCAATCAGCCACGCACGCGGCGGGAGGCGGCGCAGGTAGATTTCGTTTTCTCCGGATTCCGATTCGGGGGCCGGTCCCTCGGTCGGCTTGTCCCCACTCATTTACCTGCCTTTCCGCTGCTCACGAGAAACGCCCAATTCACCCCTCTGCTGGAACTGAGAGATTTGTGATCAGTGGCGGGTTCTGATCACTCTGAAAGGCGGGTAGAGCGAAAGTGGAAACACTGTTGCTGAACGTTGAACTTACCCTATCCATTGGGTGAGTGCAACGCGACGACCGCGTCGCCATTCGTTCAGCCCTTCAACTTTTTAGCCCTGCACGCTTCTGTCAGAACGATCCTCCGGTGCTGACGCTGATCTCGACTGCTCGGTTCACTCCCCGACCGTATCGAACTTGCGTTCGAGTCGCCGGGCGAATCGGTGGTTGGATCACTTACAGGCCAGAACGACGCAGCAGGTCAGCCGGTTACCGATGTTTACGTGGGGAGGCTGTGAGGAGTCTGTGCGTGCTGCACACAACCTCCTCCGGCCTGTAGGCATATGCCTTTCATGAAGCGATAAACGAATGCTGAACGCCGCACTCCGGATGCTCAGTTGAGTACACGGCGTCGGTCTACCCGCCGGGGTATCGCGCGGGCGACATCTCGGCCGCCGCAGAGCGGGTGACCCTGGTGGCCCTCGGTGTCGGCCGCCCGCAGGGTGGCCGCAGTCCTCGTTGGCGCGGGGGTCGTACGGACCCTGCCGCGTGCGGCCGATCTCGCGGCGCCCCGGGGCCGTCATGTGACCTCTGCACCCCACGTGTTCGTCATAGCGGGCAGTCTGCCAGGGAACGCACGTCGATAACTGGCATTACCGACGACTCCCCCCTGGGGGTATGAAAGAATCTCGGCATGCCGTTCCCTGAGGATCATGTCGCCCTCCCCCGGAGCCTGTACGAGCACCTCTCGGCTCATTACTTCTCACCACTGTCCGGAATGCGCGACCTGGCCGCCGGGCTGCTGGACGAGTGGGGGCACCGCGCCGAGGATCATCCCGAGCTGGTCTCCGTCATGGAGGTCGAGCTGAGCGGTGCCCTGATCGAGACGGCGGCCGACCTCATGCGCGAGCACGGCCTGCCTGACCTCCGAGTGCAGAAGGCAGCGGGATGATGCGCTGCCTGGAGTGCAAGGAGCCGTACGAGCCGGAGCCGCAGAACACCAGCGGCTTCTGTTCCTGGGACTGTTTCGACGTCAAGGAGCGCCCGAACGCCCCCGAGGCGTTCCTGGGCTTCCTCGGCGACGGAGTCACGATGACCCGCGTGGACCCGCCGGAGGTGCCATGACCGCCACCGATCCCGCGCCGTTCGAGGTGCGACCCAAGCAGACGTACGTGCCGTGCCGCCCGCCGACCTATGCCTATCCCGGCAAGCCGTTCGTCGTGACGAGAGTCGTCGCCGACAAGGTCGAGGTCTGGGACCCGTCCGGCGGGACGGGCCTGGGCGGATACCGGTGGGTGGCGCTGCGCAACCTGCACGAGAGCGGCACGACCAAGCAGGGCAAGGAGCGCAAGACCGGCTGGCGCCTGCACTGCCAGCCGCCCGCCGACCCCGCGCGGCAGGAACTGTGTGGCGGCTGCTTCACCTGGTTCGACCGCGAGGAGTTCGCCGTGGTCTCCCTGGGATGGGGGCACAGCACCTGCAAGCCCTGTACGGCCGAGATCGAGCGGCTGTACAGCGCCGCCGAGCCCGCCCGCGAGAGCTGAGGCAAGATCGTTCCCATGCCGATCACCACAGACCTCGTCGTCCCCTCCGCCGGTGAACTGCGCCTGGACGAGAACGAGGCGTACATCCAGCGGGTGTGCGCGGAGATCGAGCGGCAGTGGCTGCTGGAGATCAAGAACCCCAACACCCGGCGGGCGTACACCCGGTGCATCGGCTACTGGTTCGACTGGGGCGTCGACAACGACGTCTCACCGCTGGCCGCACGTCGCGAGCACTCCGCACAGTGGTCGGCCGACCTGCAAGAGGCCCTGGCCCCCGGCTCGGTGAACCAGGCCCTGTCGGCCATGAACTCCTGGTACGAGTACGGGCTGGACGAGTACCCGCAGGCGTTCCAGATCCAGCGCACGCCGTGGCGCAAGAAGCACCGCATCGAGGTCTCCGACGAGTCCCAGACCCTCGGCCTGGACAAGGACCAGGCCCGCGCCTTCCGCGCGATGTCCTGGGAGTACGGCACGGTCGACGCGGCCGTCTGCGAGACCCTGCTGAACCTGGGGCTGCGCTCTGCGGAGTTGGAGAACGCCAACATCCGCCACTACGGCGAGGCGCGCGGCCACCGCACCCTGAAGATCACACGCAAGCGGTCGAAGACGCAGACGCTGGTGGTGCCGCCGCAAGCGGCCAAGGCGATCGACGCCCACCTGGCCACCCGGCCGAACCGTCAGCCGGACGACGCTCTCATCCTGTGCGCCGACGGCAAGCGGCTGACCAACCGGCGCATCGCCACCATCGTGACCCGCTCCTGCAGGGCTGCCCGGGTGACCCTCATCTCCCCGCACGGGCTACGGCACACCTGCGCCACCCTGATGCTCGACGCCGACGTGCCGCTGCGGAAGGTGCAGCGCTGGCTGGGCCACGCCGACCCGCGCACCACAAACCGCTACGACATGTCCATCACCGACATCGACGAGGCCCCTGTGCTGCAGCTAGCGGACTTCCTCGCAACCGCGTGAGACACTGCGACATCTCGATGTCGTTCAATCGAGATGTCGCGGTAAAGTGTGGCCGATACCCCACTACGGACGACACGGAGAACAGTATGGGTACCAGTGCCGCCCGCAAGAAGGCCTATCTGCAGAGCAGGCAGCCTCAGGAGTCCGGGGACATGCAGAAGGCCGCCCCGTCCCCGGCCTCCATGCCCCAGAAGACTGCAGGGAAGGTGGTCGAGCTGGCCCCTGCGCAGCCCAAGCCGGTCGAGGAGGAGCTGAACTTCCAGCTGCTGCCCGGCGGTCTGCTGCAGGCGGAGGGTGCTGTGCGGGCTGCGCCGGTCAAGCAGAAGACCTGGCGCGGCGACAACGTTCTGAACGCGCACATCGCGGCCTTTCAGGCCCGCAATCCGTGCAAGTGGTCGGAGGCCACTACTGCTCTGTGGCGGGCCCTGATGGAAGAGGAGCACCTCAGCATCGAGCGGGCCAAGGCGGAGAGCGAGGTCACCGGCGTTCCGGCGCGCCCGGTGCTCGGGCCGGTGTACCGGGCGTGGGTCGACCAGCTGGACCGGATGAAGGAAGAGAGCCTCGACGACTGAGGTGCGGACGTACGAGAGCCCCCGCCGGTGGGACCAACCGGCGGGGGCTCTCGTGTTCTTGTCCCACGGCGGACGCAGCCGACTCGAAGTCAAGGCCGCGCCCGCCGTACAGGGAGGCGCTGCATCCCGTGGGGGATGGGCACGTCCTACTGTGCACCATCCGGGCCAACTGGGTGACACATTTGCATAATTGATCGCCTGTCACTTCTGTTCGGGTGGCAGCCGGTCCAGCAGGCGCACCGCGATGTCGACGGCGTCCTCGCCGTCGGCTGCCGCCGCCAGCGCCCGGGGTCGGGTGACGGCGAGATGGTTGTGGAGGCGCTGGAGGGCGGCCACCGCCGCGTCGTGCAGGCCTGCGCCCGGGTCGGCCGACAGGGGCGCAGGGAACGCGCCCTCACCGCTCACTGGCCGTGGAACGGGTCGGCGGCGGCGGTCGGCTCCAGCTTGTCCGGGTGTTTGTTCTCCCAGGCCAGGCGCTGCGC
Source organism: Streptomyces sp. cg35 (assembly GCF_050410835.1). Classification (NCBI taxonomy): domain Bacteria; kingdom Bacillati; phylum Actinomycetota; class Actinomycetes; order Kitasatosporales; family Streptomycetaceae; genus Streptomyces; species Streptomyces sp. cg35. Next base: position 123,409 of record NZ_CP191269.1, on the reverse strand, counting down.
GACCGACTGCGGCACGGCCAGCGCGGCGTGCGGGCCCAGGTGGCCCTCGACGACGTCGCAGGAGTGGTTGGCGAACTCGCCGGTGACCAGGTCCCGGCAGGCGCGCTCGGGCCAGATGGGCACACGCATCTCGGTGCGCTCGGGCAGGGCCTGCTTCGGGGTGCGGCGGGAACGTGGCGGCATGGTCGGCTCCTTATCTCCGCCCCTTGGGGCGCGTGGGCGGCGGCTGACAGGAGCGGCGTCAACTGACCTGCAGATTCGCGCATTTGAGAATCTGTCAGTACGCTCCTGCCGTCAGCCGGACTCCCTTGGAGGGTGGAGTCCTGCGGCTGGCAGCGTCCGAGCCTCGGCGGGCAACCGCCCGCGCGAACCCCTTCCTGCCAGACGTGGCAGGAAGGGCGCCACTTCCGTCCGCGAGACGCGGAAGGCGTGCGCTTCGCAGCTCGACCCAGCCCACCCGACGGGGTGCCGCCACCATCCGGGCGGTGAGGCTCGGGCGCGCCAGGGCCCCGTTCGCGCGACTCGGAGACCGCGCGGACGGGGCCTTCGCATAGGCGCATATGCCAATCCTCGGTGACATCTTCCCGAGACTGAGAATCTGTCATAGCTTCGTGGGTGAGGGCACAGCCAGTGATCACACGGTCACTTTGGATCACGGTGCGCTCACTCCGGCACCCCATCAGGGGCGCCGCAGACGGAACCTCACGTCTTGGAGGAACCATGTCCCACGATCCCGCCAACGTCCCCTCCGACCCGGCCCGCCAGGCCACCACCGGCCTGTACGGCGCCGCCCTCGTCGGCCCGCACACCTACCTGTGCAACACCGACGGAAGCAACACCGACATGGAGTCCTGCCTCGGCGTCGCCGAGCTGGTCGGCGGCGGCTACTCGGTCAACGGCAACAAGCCCGAGGACAGCGGCAGGGAGCTGCGCGGCACCCTTGCCGAGATGCGCGGCCTCTTCCGGCAGATGCAGGCGATCCCGGAGATCTCCGGCGACGCCACGGCCTGACCGCCCCGGTACCCCAGCGGCGCCCAGGACCGAACGGTGGTCCTGGGCGCCGCGCCCTTCCCACTACGTGAACGGAGCACCTCATGCCGCTGGCCGACCTGGTTCCCGACGCCGCCGACCTCCTGAGCGACTGGCCCACCGAGCCCCGCACGTACCACCACGGCGCCGGAGCGTTCGACCACCTGATCACCATGGACGCCGTGGACCGGCTCATCGACACCGACTGCCTGCCCAACCGCAACGTCCGCCTCATCCGCGACGGCGAGACCGTGGACGACCGCGAGTACAGCGCCACCCCCGACATGCCCAACCCTGGCGCGGTGCGCCGGTACCTCCAGGACGGCTGCTCGCTGTCCATCCGCCGCCTGCAGACCATCAACCCGGCCCTCTCGGTCCTGCGCCGCGAGGTCGCCGCCGAGACCGGCTACGAGACGCACTTCAACGGCTACCTCACGCCGCCGCGCGAGCACGGCCTGCGCTACCACTTCGACCCCTACGTCACCCTCGTCCTGCAGATCCACGGCCGCAAGGCGTGGCCGCTGCACCGCCCGTTCGTCGAGAACCCGGTCGAGGAGTACGCGAACTTCCGGCGGCGCGGCTTCACCGAGGAGGAGCGCGAGTTCCTCGCCACCAAGCCCCCGCACCAGGAGGTGATCCTGGAGCCGGGCGACGTGTTCTGGCTGCCGCGCGGCTGGGTTCACTCCCCGCACAACCGCGACGGCGACGAGCCCAGCCTGCACCTGACCTTCGCCCTCAAGCAGCGCACCCTGCACTGGGCGGTCGAGGAGATCGCCGGGGTCATCACCCGCCACATCCTGGACGACGCCGAGGCACGCGCGGGCATCTCGCCCGCCCGCCTGCTCGACGACACGCAGGACGTGGTCGAGGACGCCCGCGCGATCTTGGGAGGCGCCCTGATGAGCATCGACACCACCGAGATGGCCGACACGCTGCGCCGGATCGCGCTCACCGAGCCCGACTCCCCGACGCCGCGCCTGCGCTAGGGTCGGCCCGTGACGACCACCTCGCCCCAGATGCACTGGCACGCCTTCAGCTACCAGGGCCGGGGATACACCGACGCCGAGGTCCGCCGGGGCGTGGCCCCCAGGGAGCACCCCCGCTCGGAGATCGCCCAGTGGATCGGCACGATGCCGACGGTGCAGACGTTCACCGAGGACGAGATCGACAAGGCGCTGGACTGGCTGGAGGGCGAGCTGACGGCCCAGGTCCCGCAGGACGCCGCGCACTACCCGATCAAGGACAGGGTGGAGGCTTCACGGGCCCGGATGTGCGAGACGACCATGCGTGATGTCGTCTACGGCTACTGGTCGACGTCGAAGAACTACTGCTCGCGCGGGCTCATCGCCTGCACGGCCCGGCACTGACCCTCTGCGGTCCTACGGCCCCGTCCGCGTCTCCTGGCGCTGGCGGGGCCCTTTCGTGCGCTCAGCGGGCCTGTACGGCGGGGGCGCGCCGGTGGCGGCCGTCGGCGTCGACCAGGACGACGGGCGGACAGGCGGGGCAGGAGAACACCCTGAGGGAGCCGAGCCAGCGCCAGCCTGCGTCCCACAGCGGTGCCCAGGAGCGGCCGTCGTGCGGCGGCCGGGGCACGGTCGTGCCGCAGGCGGTGCAGGACAGGCCCTCGGGGGCGGAGGTCTCCTCGGCGGTGCTCACCAGGAGAGCGTAGGACACGGGCGGCCGGGTGTTGGCGCACGGGACGTGCCGCGTGGCAGACTCGGTGCTCCGCCACCGCCACACCCGCCACGTCCTTCTTGAACTTCCTGCCGTGTTCCGGCTGTTCAGCCCTGTCCGGGTGTGACGGTTCCGCCCGAGAACACTGACTTTATACAACAGCCGGGCACCATCCACTAACCCGCACACGCGCGGCGCCGCCCTGCACGTTCCGCACTGCCTCAGCCCACCCTCGCAACTGGGTGGCGGTACCGGCTGTTGTATAAAGTGGAGGTTGGATAGGGTGCCCTCCATGCAGCACGTCCCGCTCGCCGGGGCTGAGCCTGTCAGCGGCGGGTGCCACAATGACCCGCCATGGACCCGCGCACCGCTCTGGCCGCCTGGCTCGCCGAGGACAGCCTCGACCGCCGGGGCAAGGAAGGCCGCCTGCTGCAGGGCACCAGTCCCGAGCGGTACGGCGACATCGTCAAGGACTGGCTCGTCTTCATCGAGGACACCGTGCCCATCGGCGCCTGGAGCGCTCAGCCCTCCCACGTCAAGACATGGCTGGACGTGCGCGGCGGCGCCGTGCGCACCCGGGCGCTGCGCCAGTCAGCCGTCAGCGCCTTCTACACGTACGCCATGCACTTCCGGTACACCGACGCCGACCCGGCGCTCGTCGAGCTGCGAGGGCGCCCGCAGGACGAGCCCGAGACACCCAAGCTGGGCGGGGTCCAGATGGACCTGCTGCGCCGGGGCGCCGACGCCATCGACGGCCCCTTCGCCGAGCGCGACCGGCTCTTCACCTACCTGCAGCTGGCCGGGGTGCGCTCGCGCGCCGTCACCGAGATCAACCTGGCCCACGTGGTGTTCGAGCAGCACCGCATGGTCATAGAGCTGTGGCAGAAAGGCGGCGGCACCCGGGCCTATGCCATGCCCGAGCAGATCCGGAAGGTGGTGAAGGCGTATCTGGAGGTGCGCACCTGGAAGCCGCCCGGCTCACACGAGGACCGAGGGCCTCTGCTGGTCAGCAACCGGGGACACCGGCTGGATGCCAACACCAGCCCGCGCACCATCCTGCAGGAAGTCCTGCGCCGCGCCCGTGCCCTCGACGCCACGGACGACCCGGCGCTTCCCGCCCGTGTCACCCCCGACATGGTCGCCCTGTCCCCCAGCCCGGTCGGCGAGATGAAAGAACTCAAGGAGTCCAGGTGACCGAGCCCACCACGGCGGCGCTGCAGGCCGAGATCGAGCGGCTTCGAGACGAGCTGGCTGCCGCCCGCGCGCTGGCTGCCGACGCCACCGCCTACCGCGTCCTGCTGCCCGAGGCAGGCGGCGTGGAGCTGCGCGTCAGCCGCCAGGGCCCGATGCACGGGAGCGGCTGGGCCGTGGCCGTGCCGGGATACGGCGGCGGCCGGGCCTGGACGCGGGAGGGCTGGCAGGAGTCGATCAGCGCGCTGTCGGTGGACCGGCTGTTCTGCTGGCCCGACGCCGAGACCGCGATCCGTGAGGGGCGCGAGGCGCTGGGCGCGGGTGTGTAACGAGGTCGCGGGAACGGGAGTTGGAGGGGCGGCGGGTTCGTAGAATGCGGGAGTACCCGCCACAGAACCCGCCATCGTGAAGGAGTGCGCCATGGCGCCTCAGTTCGTGAGTCAGCTGTCCCTGCCCGAAGAGTCCGAGGCGCCGGATGTGGTGCCCGCCGTCGTGCAGCGCGAGTACGACTCGGGCCACCCGTATACGTCGATCACGAGCGTGCTGGAGCATCAGCAGGACGGACAGTGGTACGTCTCGCACCGGACGGAGCGCGGCTTCGTCGAGTCGCTGTACAAGATGAGCGGCTCGGGGTGGCGGCGGTGCACCAGGCGCTATTTCCTGGACGGCGAGCCGGTGGAGAAGGACCTTCCGTATGCCGACTTCATGAGGGCGTTCCTCAGTGGTGAGGAGGAGGGCGTTCCTGTTCTGTCGCCGCTGCGGCCGGTGCCGGAGCAGTGGCGGATGCCGCTGCTGATGCGTCAGGTCATGGGCCTGATGGAGGCCGCCCGGTCAAGGGCTGCCGATCCGAAGTCGGTGACGATCGAGTTCGGCCGCGAGGACTTCGAACTGGAGACCCAGCCCTGTTATGCGCTGGTCATGAGGACCGACCGGGGTGTGCTGCAGGTGCGGTTCCACGCTTTCCGGCGGAGCGGGACCTGGCAGGCGATGAACTGCCAGTCCACGCCGTTCGTGCTGGTGGACTCGGACGGCAAGGAGTGCACCAGCCTGATCCGGTCGGGCACCGAGGGCCTGACCTGGCTGCTGGCCTTGGACGGGGAGAAGAGCGCGGCCTAGAGCGGGGGCGACTGCCCGTAGGGGCGGTAGGTGTCCTGGCCGGGGTGGAGGGCCTGGGTGGTGGCGGCGTTCTGTGCCCAGATCGCCGCCTGCCATCCGAGCATCTGCTGGGCCTGGCGGGCCTGCTGGCGCGCGTAGTTCTCGGCGCGGTGGCGGTCTGCTTCCTGCTGGGCCTCGTAGGCGGCCTGGCGGGCCTCTGCGGCGGAGATCGCGTCGTCCGGGTAGAGCGGGCCGGTCTGGGCGACGGTCGCGGCTATGGCGCCGACGATGAGGACGATGGGGATGGCGAACTTCAGCAGGATGGGGTCCTGGCCGGACAGGGCCGCGCTCAGGAGCAGGATGAGAGCGGCGATGGCGCCGAGCCAGAAGATGGTGGCGGGGCGCAGTCGGAAGGGGACGTGCTCGCTGCTCCAGGTGGTGCCGTCGTAGCTGTAGACGGTTTTGCCGTAGGGCAGTTGGTGGAGCTGGGCGAGGCGCGGCTGGCCGTTGGTGGTGGCGCCTCTGCAGTAGTAGTAGTCCTTGCCGTCGCGGATCCAGATGCCTGCGACGATGCCGTTGGTGACCGGCAGTTCCCCCTGTGTCATGTGCATACGGTAGCGGGAGTGTGAAGGAATGCGTCAGGGCCCGCGTGCGTTCGCTGCGCGCGGGCCCTGGCTGTTGAGTGTGGTGGGGTCAGGGGGTCGAGGTGAGGGTCTTGCTGGCGGCGGCGCGGATGCGGGCCTGGGAGCGGGAGATGGTGGCCGGGTCGACGTCGAGGATCTTGGCGAGGGCCACGCCGGTGATGTCCAGGCCGAAGCGGTGGCCGAGCGTCTGGGCCTGGTGGACGAAGGCGTCGGTGACGTCGTTGCTGCGGCGGTTGTGGGCGTCCTTTTCGGGGACGGGCTGCAGGGCCTGGAGGAAGGAGGCGCAGGCGTCGGGTGCGGCGTATTCGCCGTTCAGGGTCCGAAGGCGCAGGCCTTCGCTGCCGGGCTGGTCCTCGCCCTCGCCCTCGCTCTCGGGCTCGGGCTCGTGCAGGGCGCTCTGCCAGGCGCGCGGGATGTCCTTGCCGTCGTTCTGGCGCTTGGTGGCCTCGGTGCGGATGACGTAGTCGGCGGGCTTCTCCCACAGCTTGGTCAGGCGCCAGACGATGAAGGTGTGGTAGGGGTCGAGAATCCACCAGGTGCGGCGCAGGCGGGGCAGGGGGGCGGGGCGCAGGCCCGCTTCGATCTCGCGTTCGCGCAGCTGCTTCTTGGCGTCGCGGAGTTCGCCGCGCAGCATCATCTCGTGGCCGGTGATCCAGACGAGCGGGGGCAGTGCGTGGAAGCCGACGGCGACGGGGTGGGGCCAGGCGGAGCGGAGCTGCAGGGCGACGGTGGCCAGGGAGAATCCGGCGACGATGAGGCGGATGCCCCAGGCGGAGCGGCCTGCTTTGACTTCGCGAACGGCCTTGCGGGAGTAGGCGAGGATCGCGATGTCGGCGAGCGAGGAGAGGACGACGGCTTCGTCGGCGGTGGCGCCGACGGCGAGGGCCAGGGCGTAGAGGGTCTTGAAGGCGACGTAGAAGCCGCCGAGGGCCAGCGCGTAGATGGCGCCGTCGGTAAGGATCTTGTCCCAGTCGGCGCGGGCGAGGCGGGTGCGGATCCCGGGTGCGGACATGGGCACGTCCGTGCGGGTACGCTGGGGTAGGGCCAATGACTTCACTGCTCTGTCCTTGCCTAGGCGGGCTTGTGGCGAACGGTGGGAGGTAAGGCTCATTCAGTGCCCTCGGCACTCCGGTCCAAGGAGTGTGCCGGGGGCGCTGTGCTTTTCAGCTGGCGGCGACCTGCTGGCGGTAGTCGTCGACCTTGGCGAGGATGCGCTTGTGCTGGGCCGGGTACTGCTGCTCGCGGTCCTCGGCGATGCGCTTGATGCGCTCGCGCAGGTCTCGGGCGGCCTGGGCGATCTCGGCGAGTTCGGGGTCGAGGAGGTAGTCGGCGACCGGCTCGGGCTCGATCGGGTCGCGGCTGCGGTGGGCGTTGTAGCCGACGCTTGTGTCCAGGCCCCGGCCCTGCAACTTGTCTCGGAAGCTCATGCGGTGGCTGAAGGGGCGTCCCTGCACGCGCAGGATGTTCTGGACCTGCTGGCGCTCGCCCCAGGCGACCTCGGAGGCGTCCTTGACGAGGACGTCGAGGGTGTCGCCGACGGCCTTGAGGTCGTTGACGGCGGAGCTGATGGTGACCAGTGCTCCCATGGCGTCGGTCATGGGGATGTCGGAGAAGTCCATCTCGGCAGGCGAAAGCAGCTGCTGGGGACGCTTGGCGGGCATCGGGCGCCTCCTCGGCGGTAGCGGGCACCCCCACCGTAGCGCACTGGACAGTGCGCTACAAGCAGGGGGTCCGCGTACGGCTACTTCGAGGTGACGCCGAAGCCGTGGCCACCGGCCTTGACGATGCCGAAAATCATCTGGACCGGGCTCTTGTCCGGGTCGGAGACCATGGCTTCGACCTTCGTGCGGAAGGCGGCCAGCTCGCGGACCTGGCGGCGCAGATCCTTGATCTCGCGGTCCCGGCTCTCCTTGGCGGACTTGGGAACACTGCTGTCCAGGCGACGGGTCAGGGTCTCGACCTTGCGGTTCAGCCGCTCGATCTCGGCCTCGGCTTCCATCAGTTCACCGGTGGGCGCCTGGTTGATGTGGGCACTGACCCGGCCAAGGAGCAGCTGGGCGGCCTCGACCAGATCGCCGGGAAGGCCGGTGGAGGAGACGAAACCCGGCCGGGTGGTGGTGTTCGTGATGCCGTGAGCGGAGCGGCGGTGGGAGGCCAGCCCCTGGCCTCCTCGGTAGTGATTGCTGCACTCGGGGCACTGGTGCTCCTGCATGCGGCCGTCGCTGCTGTCAGCCTCGTCCGCTGCGGTCGCCTCTGCCGCCTCCACGGCCTGCGGCGCGGCCTCTGGTGCGGGCTCCGGCTCCGGCGCGTAGAGCCCGGCCTCGGTGAGGGCCTCCTTCACCCACGCCTCATCACGGGTGTACTGGACGGTGACCCGCTTGCCCTGAGGCGGGATGAACACGGCCGACTTGGAGCGGCGGGTCACCTCCCAGGATGCGTCGTAAGCGGCCTGCATCGCGGTGGTGAGGTAGGAGGGGATTTCGGTCGTGGCGGTAGGCATACGGCAGGTCTCCTATTTGCGGCTGTAATCCAGCCTATGGCTGATTCTCTCCGCTGGGAACGGTGCCGAAGTGAGCCACGTGGCGGGTGGGGCCCACAAAGGTGTCAACGCTGTTGGCGGTCCAGCGGAGTTCAGGAAGGTGCGGCATGAAACGGTAGTGCTGGTCAACGTACTTGAGAGTCATGTGCGGATTCCACCCGTGTTCGCTCGGAAGCCGGAATCCGTGCCCTTCCAGATAGCGGGCGAGGTCGGCGTGGAGCTGGGCGCCGCCGGGGATGTCGACGGAGGCCCACAGCACGTGCTGGTCCTCGGACGGGTTGGAGAACTTGCCCACTCCCCCGATGCGCAGGTCCAGCGGCTTCTGGCGCACCGCCCACGAGCTGACGACCTGAGGCAGGATCTGCAGCTGCTCAGGCGTGTAGTCGGCCTCGTTGCCGAGGTAGGCGAGCGTGATGTGGAGTTCCTCGACCGGCTGGCCGTCCTCGTGCGCGATCTGCTCGGCGACCTCGCGCGGCGGCACGAAGGCGACCATGACGCCGTCGTCGTGGGAGACTGCCGCCGCTTCGGTCTGCAGCTGGAAGAACGCCGTGGCGCTGAGCGCGTGGCGGGGCGCGAGATGGGTGAGGTCGACGGTCTCGGAGGGCCCGTACTCGTCGTGGGTCATGATGCCGTCGTAGCCGTCGTCGCGAACGGCCTGGGACAGCTCTCGGCCCGTCTTCCCCTGGTAGCGCGTGGAGACCTGGTGCTTCCAGTTGCTGGGCTCGCCGTAGCCGCCGCCCATGTGGACGCGCAGCGGGCGCTGGAAGGTCAGCGTGCCGGACTCGTAGCGCGGATCGTCGGCGAGATGTTCAGGAAGAGCCCCCTGGGAGACGTATCGGCCATGGGGCTCGATGTGCTGTCCGTAGGTCTCGCCGAAGTGTCCGGCGCCCTCGGTGTTGCGGTGGTACTTGAAGGTCACCGGTCGGTCGTCGCTGGTGTCCTCGGTGTACGGCGTCCGCGCGGCCGTGTGGTGTGTCGGCTCGCTCCACTCTTCGTCCGGGCCGTGGACGGCGGCGTTCTCGATGTGGGGGCCGTTGTACCCCCACTCGTTGATGTCGTTGCCGTCGGTGTGGACGTGCTTCGCGGGGACGGTGGCCTTGAGGACGGGCCAGTCGTGCTCGGGGTTGTCCTCGCCCCCGTGTTCCTGGCTACCGCCCGAGGCGGCCTCGTTGCGGGCGTGTTCGGAGGACGTCGACACCCAGTCGCCGGTGCGGATGCTGGTGATGCCGTGCGGGACGGCGCGGTAGACGGTCACCGGCGCCTCGGGGTCCCCCTTGGCGCGGTGGACGGCCGCCAGCGACTCCTCGTGGGGCTCCCCCATGGCGCCCCAGTCCGGGTTGTCGAGGTTCTCCTGCTCGTGCGCGCGCCCGCCTTCTGCGGAAGGACGGGTCGGGTCGTGCAGGGGGGCGTTCTCGGGGCCCGGGGCCCGGTGCTGCATGCGGTAGTCGTCGTCGTCATCCACGGCAGCAGTCTGCCGGAAGCGATCGGTGAGGGTGTCGGCTGCCTGCTTGTGGACGGGCTTGCTGAACTCGTAGTGGTGCTGGCCGCCGCCGGGGGCGCTCCAGGTGATGGCGTGGATGCCGAGGTCAGTGCCGGGACGGAGCGGTACGCGGTAGTTGCCGGAGTGGTCGTGGCTGACTCCGGCCATCTCGTGCCAGAAGTGCTGAGGGCCGGGGTGCTCGGTGTGGAGGGTGACGGTGGTGGGGTTCTGTCCGGCCGGGCGCCGCTCGTCCTGGTAGGCAGCGGCGTCGTCGGAGACGGTGTGGCTGCGGGTCCAGAACTCGCCCAGGCCGCCTGCGGCGCCGTGCATGTCCTGGCCGTCGATCGCGCTGGTGGGCTTCTTCAGCTCGGACAGCAGCAGATGTGCGCGGGCCGGGAGGGGCTGGGACTCGTCATGGACGGCGTCGTGGATGTGCGGGGGCAGAACGACGTTGAGGCCGCGCATGAGCTTGTCGGAGCTGGTGCGCTCGAAGAACGCCGTCAGGGAGGTGAGGCGGTTGATGGCCCGGTCGTAGTCGTGCAGGCCGACGTAGCCGATGTGCAGGGTGCCGTCGTCGAGGTCGCGGTGGATGACGCGGTGGCCGCGCGTGGCCTTGGTGGAGTTCCAGCCCTTGAGCGGGTATTTCAGGGCGTGGGTCTGCAGGTTCTCGTCGCCGCGCTGCAGGGCGTTGATCGTGGAGGCCACCCGGTTGCGGCTGTCGCCGTCGAGCTTGGTCAGTTCCTTCTTCGCGGCCGGGTGGAAGGAGACCTGCCGGGGCCCTACTGCAGCCCCAGCTCCTCCTTGATCGGCTCCCACGCCAGGTGCTGCTCCTGCGGCGTCTTGGCCCGCTCCTGCAGCTCCGCCGCCAGCTCCGGGCTGACGGCGTGGCCGTCCTCGTCCTGCGGTTCGGTGCTCGGCCTGTCCATTCCAGTCCTCCGGGTCGAGTCGGCGCACCACGTTCAGCGGGTGCCGGGTCTTGTAGTCGTCGCCGTTGTGGTCCATGCGGAAGTCGCCGGTCGGCTCGACCTGGAAGACGTGGCCGCCGGACTGCTGTGCGTACGAGGCGGCCGTGTCCCGGTTGGTCGTGAAGTACACGTGCTCGCTCTTGCCGTACTCGTCGCCCCACGAATTCGGCTTGCGGCCGGGCTTGATCTGCTGGCCGTCGCGCCAGCGCTTGCCGCCGCCGTGGTAGAGCGGGCCCTGGACCTGGTACTCCTTGTCGACGTACCCGCCGTCGGGGCCGTACGCCTGCCCCTTCCAGGTGTACGTCTTCGGCCCCTCGGCTGACTGCCGGAAGAAGTCGGTGGCGTTGGCCTCTCGCATCACGGCACCGGCGGGCGAGGGGCAGATGAAAGCCTCATTGTCCGGGACCTCTTCGTCCGTAACCTCAGCGTTCAGCGTTGATGCTTTCCAGAAGCCGCCTTGCTGGGCGTGGTCTCGTACGGAGTTGGCGAACGCGCTGCCGCCGGAGTGATGATCAGAGATCATCTGGTGGTAGTGCTGCTGGAAGTTGGCGCCGTGGCCGCCTTCGTCGTCGGCGAAGAACTTCGCCCGTGACTCCGGGTCGACTTCGCCGTCGGGGAACGACGCGGTGAAGTGCTTGTGGTGGGCCAGTTCGTGGATGAGCGTGCCCTCGTTGTAGGACGCCTTGCCCAGCGACACCACGGGCATCGTCTTGCGTTCGGGCCTGACGAAGAGCCCGGAGTCGTAGCGCGAGTAGTTGGTCTGCCGCGCGCGGTGCATACGCACCTTGACGCGGGTCAGCCCCTCCTTGTCACAGATCTCGTCGGCGTGCTGCTGGGCAGCTTTCGTGGTCGGGTACTGCCGTTGATCCGTGCCCTTGAAAGCTGCGTGCTCAGCCCGGTAGTGCCCCCAGGTCTGCTCGCTCGTCGGCAGCCCCTTCGGCGCATCATCCGGGATTCCGGCAGACGTCTTGAAGAACGCGGTGGCACTGTGCTCGGTCGTCATGCTGCGTTCTCCTGGGTCGCGGCGGGCACGCTGGCGGGGGCGTGTTTCCAGTCGATGAGCTGCTGCAGGGGTTCACCGGGGGCGGTGACGAGGGCTTTCCACGTGACGTTGGCGGGGTCGTAGAGGCCCTGGCCCTGCTCACCGAACGCGGCGGAACGGTCGGTGTGGAGGTAATCGTACAGAGCTGCGCCTTCTCGTTCACGCAGTCCGTCGGGAAGGCCTGAGATCGCGGTGACGAGTTTGCGGATGGCGTCCACGATGTCCCAGTCGGCCTCGGGGAGTTTCTCCGGGCCGAAGTCGGTCCCGTTGTCGACGGGCTCGACGGCCCATTCGTCGCGGGTGAGGTCATAGGCGGCGTAGGGGTGGAGGCGGCGGATGTCGGCCTGGTCGCCGCCGGGGCCGGGCTTGAGGACGAAGAAGGTCGACTCCCACGGGCCGGACTCGCCGTCAGGGCCGGGGAGCATGCGCTGCTCGTCGTTGAGGTGGGCCTTCAGTTCCTCGGTGAGGCGGTCGCTGACCGTGTCCCACGGTTCCCCGGTGAAGGTGTCGCAGTGCTGGCCGAGGGTGTTGAAGTCGACTCCGATCAGGACGTCGAGGTCGTTGTTGTCGCCCCAGAAGTGGCTGGCGGCGCCGCCCGCGAGGTAGACGCGGGCCCAGGACTGCCAGGAGTCGCCGTAGCGGGGTGCCCAGAAGCTGTTGAGCAGGCCCAGGAGGTAGCGGCGGACGTCGGGGCGGATCTTGTCGCCGTCGAACAGGCGCGGGTCCAGGCCGGTCTTGCCGGGGGCGAAGAAGTGCTGGCGGGGCAGCCAGTCGTGCTCGTGCTCGTACGGCTCGGCGTTGTCGGGGACCGGGGTGTCGGCTGCCGCTGTACGGCCGCCGTCACAGGCGGCGACGTCGGGGCTGTCGGCGGGCACCGTACGGCCGCCGTCGCAGTGGTAGCACTCGGCGCCGGTGTCGTGTTCGCCGGTGCCGCTGCAGCAGGGACAGGGCTTTTCGGCGGCCGAGGCCATGGTGCGGCCCCGGGTGACCTTCTTGCCGTCGCTGTACCCGTTCCACCAGGCTTTTCCGGCGGGGGTGCGGTCGCCGTGGTCGATGGGGGTGCCGGGGTGGCGGCGTTGCATCTCGTCCATGAGTGCGGAGCCGACGCCCTTGCGCTGGTGGTCGGGGTGGGTTTCCAGCCGTTGGACGGTGATCTTGTCGGCCTTGCGGCGGGGCACGTTGTAGTTGAGGAAGCCCATCTGCTCCCCGGTCTCGGGGTGCAGGGCCCTCAGGACGACCTTGGTGGGCCACTTCGTTCCGCCGGTGTCGGTCTCCTCGTGCTCGAAGTCCGGTCCGGCCGTGGCGGCCTGCCGGAAGAAGCTGGTCGCGCTCTGTGTCATCCCTGCACCTCCAGCCCTTCGGGGTGGTGGTGCAGGTGCGGACACGAACGAAAATGGAGCCCCCCGGTGGATCCGACCGGGAGGCTCCGTATGTCTCGTGCACGATTCGTTCAGTGGATGTAACCCGCCAGGGACCACGAACACCCGAGACGCCGACCTAGTCGGTCTGTCGCGCCCCGTCGCGCCAGCTGCCGAGACCAGCTCAGCAGTCCATTCACGAGACGTGCACATCGTGCCATGGCTCGGCGCTGGCGGCAAGGACGGCATCGTGACTGGTCAGCGGCGACGGTAGCCGGAGCGGGTACGGCCCATCCCCATGTCCCATCCGTCCCGTCCGGTGCGGGTTCGGGTGAAGGATCGCAGGGCGTCCACTGCGGCCTGGGTGTCGTGGTCGGGGGCGGCGGCGTCCGGTGTGCGGGGGCTGGAGCCGTGCAGGCCGCCCTGCAGGGCGCCGACGGCGCTGGCCTGGATGAGCTGCTCCTTATAGCCGGAGATCCAGTCGCCGATCAGGGACCAGGTGGTGATCATGATGGCGTCGGCGATGTCCTTGGTCTGGACAGGGCCGACGGTGGGGTGGTCGACCCGGTTGGAGCCGGGTGCTTTCTGGAGGAACTTCAGCTCCAGTTCGCCCTCCTCGTGAGCGGGGGCGTGGACCAGGCCGAGGTTGATGGCCGCCTTGAACGTCTCGGCGTAACGCCAGTTGATGCTGGCGTTCGCGGTGCGCTCGAAGATGTTGACGCGCTTGGGGAAGCGGGCCTGGGCGACCTTCTTGACCAGCTTCTGGATGGAGCCGACGGACTGGTACTGGTCGAAGGTGAACTCGTCGGGCTGGAAGGGGGCGATCATGTCGTCCCAGATCCAGTCCTCGACCTCTTCGTAGTTGATGGTGTGGCCGGGGAAGTCCGCCGGGTCGAAGTAGTGGATCTTGTCGAAGACGACGTGGGGGCGGCCCTCGTCGTCGTTCTCGGTGTGGGCGAGTGCAATGCCGAAGCGGCAGTTGACCGAGCTGGGGTCGGCGTGCCCCTTGTAGAAGTAGGAGAGGATGCCGCGCTCGGTGGGGACGATGAGGGAGCTGCCGTAGCGCTCGGGGCGGGCGAACCAGGGCTGGAAGACCTTCTCGACCTTGTCGGGGTCGAGGTAGGCGTCCATGACGGTGGCCCACTGGGCGCGGCGCTCGACGGCGAAGGTGTCGGGGTCCGCCTTCTCCAGCTTGCGCATCTCCTCGTCGAAGGTCTGGATCGCGCCGCGCAGGGCTTTGAAGGTCGGCCGGGGTTCGTCGAGGTACTCGCCGTTGTCGCCGGTGAAGCTGTCGGGAAGGAGCGGGAGGAGGTGCGCGCGCTCCCAGTCGAGGTAGATGTCCCAGGAGGCGAGCTGGATCATCATGCAGTTGGGGTAGGTGGGGGTGCCGTCCGGCTCGTAGGCGGTGGCGCGCTCCCAGTTGTCGAAGAACTTGCCCGCCATCTCCCAGGGTGAGCTGGGCTCGACGATGAAGCCGTCTTTGCCGAACTGGTCCAGGGACGGGGTGGAGGCGTCGTAGACCTCGCCCGCGCTGCGGTTGGCGCCGCTGTTGACGACGTGGGCCATCTCGTCGAAGCCGATGATGAAGGAGGCCGGGCCACGGCCTGCCATGACCGTGGACTCCTTGGGCAGGATGTGGAAGGTGGCCATGTCCATCGCGGTCTTGACGCCGCGCTTGCGCATCTCGTCCATGCGGATGAAGTCGTTGGGCGCGTACACGCTGAGCTTCTCGCCGAGGCTGTCTGCGATGTAGGGGGCGTAGCAGGGGCCGCCGGTGACGACGTTGACGAAGTCGCGCCACAGGTTCTGTTTGGCCTGGTCACGCTTGCCCGCGAAGATGAGCGCGGCGAGTTTCTTGTCGCGGTCGACGCCGTAGTGCTCCTGGGGATCGCCCTTGGCCATGTAGCACCACAGGACGTAGGCCATGGCCAGCGCGGAGATGTGGCCCTTGCCCGCGCGGCGGCCCATGACCAGGAGGATTTCCTTGAACCAGCGGTAGCCGAGGGCCTTGGCGGCGCGCATGCGGCCCAGCAGGTCGGGGCTGCCGCCGAGCGGCATTTTGGGGGCGACCTCGTCCTCTGTGGTCGCGTCGGCCCGCTTGTCGTTGGCACGCTTGGCGGTGCGGTACTGCTCGTCCCACTCGGCCACGACCTGGTAGTCGTACTCGGTGAACAGGTCCTCGCGCAGGAAGAACACCTTGAGCAGGGTGGCCTGGCGCGGGTAGAGGTTCGGTCTGTTCAGGTACTGCGGGCTGACCACGAAAGTGATCGGGTCGGGCACCTCCAGGCCGAGAAACAGCCGGTGGATGGCGCCGGGGTCGAACGTGGCGATGGGCGAGCGGTCGTCGGCGGGGGCTTTCGGCATGGTGGCGTCCTCCTCGCCCCTTGGGGTGGAGGGGGATACCGGGCACAGCAAAGCCCTCTCGATGTCGAGAGGGCGTCACTGTCGAGACATCGAGATGTCTCAGTGGTTTTTGCAGGTCTGCAGGTGGTCGAGCAGCTTCGCGAGCTGCTCGGCCGGGTAGCGGGTGGGGCGCCGCCCGCTGCAGCAAGTGGTGCGGGCGACGGTCTGGATCCCGACAAGGTCGCCGCTGTCGCTCAGCACGATCTCAAGGGACATGCGCACGCGCTCGGCTCGTTCCCCGCAGGCCCCGCAGGTGCTGGGGATGATGCCGACGACCACGCTGTCCCGGTCGTACTCGTACAGGCGTCGGTGGCCCATCAGGCTGCCGCCCCTCCCCCGGGCACGCTGCCGTCGGACTTGATGACGCCGGGCGCCTGGTCGAGTTCGAGGACGTTGCGGGTGACCTCGTGGACCTTCCGGTCGTGGTCGAAGGCGCCCCGGTCGACGCGGCCGACGAGTTCGATGCTCGGCGCCAGGGCGCCTTCGACCGCCTCGCCGTTCTTCGTGAAGGGGTGCCAGCGGACGTCGATGGCGAAGCCGAGGTCGTGGAAGCGGTCCTTGGCCTCGCGCTCGAACTCCTCCAGCTTGAAGGAGCGGGTCTCGTACTTCTTCATGAGCGCCTTGAGGACCGGCTCGGCAGCCAGGATCTCGGTGTCGTGGATGTCGCCCTGGGCCAGCTCGCTGCGCTGGTGGACGGTGCCGTATTCGCGGTCGAAGCGGTCCGGCTGACTCTGGCCGATGATCGGAATGTTGCTCACGAGGAGGGCTCCTTGCGCTGGAAGGGGGCGTGGGGGTGGGCGTCGTAGCCGCGCGGGCGCATGCGTACGTGCCCGGTGTCGAGGGAGGGGTCGAGAGTGATCGGGAACCCGTAGATCGCGTCGATCGGGCCGCCGAGTCTCTTTTCGGCGCCCAGCAGGCGCATCTGGGTCTTGAGGTCGTCCAGGGAGTCCGGATGGACGGCGATCTCCTCGACGGGGTGCACCGTCGAGACATGCAGGGAAAGCTGCTGCACCGGCCTGGCCTCGGGGTGGTAGCTCCTCCACGTCTCGTAGTGGTCTACGAAGTTCTGGATGCGCTTGTACTCCGGGCAGGTGCTGGCGGCCCAGGACGGGCAGTCGGGGTCCACCGCGCGGTGCACGGCCCTCACTGGATTGTCGTTGTTGTAGGGCCACGGGGGCGTCGACTGGGGCATAGCTGCCTCCCTAGGCTGCTTCGACGAGGGCGTAGCACTGGCTGCAGCGCTCGGCCTCGTCCACGACGATGGCTCCGGCGATGCTCTGCAGACGGGTGCGAGTGGTCACCTTGTGGGGGTCGCGCAGCTTGGGCGCGTTCGCGCCGTTGGCGATGGCGAGGACCAGGTCGAACAGCGTCGGCTCGTCGTTGCGGGAGAGCGCGGCGGTGATGTCGGCCAGGGGGCGCACGGGCAGCTTGTGGTCGCTGGCGAGGCGGTGCAGGCGGGTGATGCCGTCGCCGCCGAGCTGGACGGTGTCGAGGCGCAGCAGGTGCTCGGCGTCCTGGGACACGCGGGCGTCGGCACGCAGGGCTTCGGCCGCCAGTCGCTCTCCGATCTTGTCGAAGGAGACGCCGCGCGCGTCGATGCGCAAGGTGGGGTCGGGGATCTGGATCACGGTGGTCGTGTCCTGGTGAAACAGGATCGGGGTGACCGTGGGGGCGAGGTTCTGCTTGCGGTTCTGGGCGAGGCGCAGACCGCCGTAAACGGCGCCCCTGGCGCCGATGACGGGCAGGGCGGACAGGACGTCCAGGCGGAGGTCTTCGGGGGTGACCCAGGCGTCCAGAACGCGGGAGGAGGCCGGGTAGATCCGGTGGGCGATCCGGATGAACTCCTCGATGTCCAGGCGGGGCTGGGTGGGCTTGCGGACGCTGGTGAGGCCGGTGTCGTTGTAGCTGACAGTGACCTCGCCCTCGGCGTAGTCCATGCGGGAGTTCATGACGAAGTGGCGCTCGCGCGGGGTGATCCGGCCGAAGTAGGCGCTGGGAATCTTGTAGAAGGTGCAGAGCTGGGCGACGGCTTCGTCGTCGAGGTCGATGTCGTGGTCGCCGAGGGCGAGAACGGGGGCGACGTTGTGGGGCTTGTTGAAGTCGACCTTGAGGACGCAGGCGTCGGACGTCCAGGTGCGGTCGTGGCTCTTCCAGTCCTGGGAGACGTCGGCGAGGGTGCGTGTGGCGGGCTCACGCAGATGCATGGTGGTGTTCTCCTGTGGCGGGGAATCTGGCTGGCGGTCCAGATTTAAGAAAGTGGCGGGCTCTGCTGTGCATTCTTCGAGAGCGCCGCGAGAACAGGGCTGCTGTTCAGAGCGGCGGCGAATTCTCTGCGCTTTTCCGGCGGGATGTATCCGAGGGCGATGCGCATGTACTCCATGAGCGCATCGCGCCAGACGTTGGCGTCGACTCCGCCTTCGAGGGTGGAGTCGATTTTGTGCTTGAGGTCGATGGCCTTCATGAGGGTGGGGCCATCGACGTTGATCTCGCCCCTCTGAAGTGCGTCAAAGCCCTTGAGTACGACCATATCGAGGGCCGACTCGTGGTCTGCGACACGGCCGCCATATTTTTCGATCTCATCGCCGAGCTGTTCGGCCCGGCGCTCCAGGATGGCGGCCTGGGAGCGTGCGCTGAGGGGAAGGTGCTTGTCGGTGTGGTGGCGCAGCGACTTGTCGGTGGGGTGGCCCAGGGGGCCTTCGGTCAGGTCATCGAGGTAGCCGAGGATGGTGGGCCGGGTGTAGCCCTCCAGGATCCAGGAGTCGATCTTCGCGCGGTGCGGGGACTGGCAGACCCGGCAGCGGGCGGCAGTCTTGGCGGGCACGGTGCGTCCGCCGACGCGCACCAGCACCATGCTGGCGGGGCCGGTGTCGTCCGTGTTCGCCGGAACGGGCAGGCTGGTCACTCGTCGGCTGCCTTCAGCGGGATGCGGTGCTGCGGGCGGGCCACGCCCTCGACCGCGTTGAGGTGGGGGTACTTGCGGTTGATGGCGCGGTGGAAGCTGCCCTTGCGGACGGCACCGTCGGGGGTGCCGCCGGAGACGTACACCTCGCGGCGGGCCCGGTTCTGGAGCATGTACCGGGTGAGGATCTTGGCCTTCTCCTCGGGGTTGGGGACGTCGAGGAAGGACTGCTTGAGGATCTCGTCGGCCAGGGCTTCGAGTTCCGGGTCCACACCGTGACGGATGCGCTTGGTCACGCTGCGGCCTCCAGTTCGTCCTGCAGTCCGCAGCCGACGATGACTCCGTCGGTGATCAGTTCGTTGAGGCGGACCAGGCCCTGGGTTGCGTAGGAGGCGACGGGGTTGTCCTCGGAGACACCCATGAGGCGGGCGACTTCGCGTTCGGACTTGTTCTCGATCAGGAAAAGCTGAATGGCCTGCCGCTGGCGGGGCGACAGGCGGTGCTTTCCGGCGGCGTCTTTACCGTCGACTGCTTCTTTGTAGAGGCGGGCGATGTCGTGGATGCAGTACTCGGTGCCGTCCGGGCCCTTTATGGTGTCGTTGCCCTCGATTTCGTAGAGGGCGTTCCACGCTTGAAGGTGCCGGAACAGCTCACGGAGTACGCGCACGGGAATAGTCATGCAGGCGGGATCCTCTATGCACTGACGCGTGGCGGTCGCGTCTTCCCGGGTGCTCCCCCTGGCGGCAGAGAGCACCGGAATTTTTCACAGCATAAAGTCCCGCCTGCGGCGGGCTCCACTTTTTCGTTGATGCGATTTGTGGGCCGGACAGGATCAGGCGGTCAGTGAATCCTTGAGGCGCTGGCCGATCAGCTCCATGCTCCGCACGAGGGCCTCGGCCGAGCGGGAGACGGTGGCGCGGAAGATGGCATGGTAGCGGTCCTCGGAGGCGTGGACCCGGCCGCGCTGGGTGCGCTCCTCAACGGTGACGCGGCCGGTGGGGGTAAGAAAGCCGATGCCCATGGCCTCCTCCCAGCGGCCCTTGGCCAGCATGGAGGTGCCCCACAGGTCGGCGGCCTGCTGGTGCCACTCCAGCAGGCCGGTGGTGATGCGCAGGAGGAAGTCGTCCTTCTCCCGGTCGGTGAGGCGCGAGTAGTCCTCGGCGTACGCGCCGGAGGGCAGCTTCTTCCACTCGGGCCAGCCGAAGATGTCGGTGACGATCTCGCCAGTGCCGTCAACGACGACGGGCTCGCGGACGTGCATCCACAGCTCGTTCATGATCATGTAGATGCCTGGGAACGCGCGGTGGATGATGCCCCGGGATTCCTGCAGGATGCCCTCGATCTCGGAACTCTCGCCCGTACGCCAGTCAGTGCGCATACGGGAGAAGTTGGTGGACGAGGTCTCCCGGCTGCGGTCGGGGTCGATGTCGACGGCCATGGGCTCGTCAGCCTCGCGGACGATCTCGCCGAGGGCGCGGTTGGCCTGCCGGTCAGGCCTGGAAACAAGGTCGAGCGCCTCGGACGTCACGCGGCGGCCCCCAGGGCTGCGGCCTGCTGGCGGCGCTTCTCGTCGTAGAGCCAGGACAGGGCGAGCATCACAGCGTCCCGCGTGTGCTCGTTCCAGGGGAAGTTGGCGCCCCTGTCCTTCGGTGAGGGCACCAGGCGTTCGACGGCTTCCTTCACGTGGGCCTTGGTGACCGGGTTCTCCTTGGTTCCGGCGCGGCCGACGATGACGGCCTTGGCGTGCCGGTTGTCGACGAAGGTGACCCGGCCCAGGGTGGCCCGGTGCAGCTCGCGCCCGGCCAGCTGGATGGAATCCATGCGCTGGCCCTTGACCGGTGGCTGCTCGCCGACGACGGCGTCGGCGTTGGCGGCAAAGCCGGTGCGGGCGCGCAGTATCCCGGCGTAGAGGCTGTCGGCCTTGGCCAGGTTGCCCGCGTAGCCCTTGAGGGCCTGGATGTCGGCGGGTGGGCGGATCATCGCGGTGGCCAGGACGTAGATGCCGCCCTCGTTGACCTTGACCAGGGCGACGCCGGTGTTGGCGAGGGCCTGATCGAAGGCTTGCACGGTGCCGTGGGCAAAGTCGGCGAGGGTGGGCAGCGGCCGTCGGCTCTGGATGACGGCCTTCTCCACGGCGGGGATGGAGAGCTGAGCGGGCATGGCGGGTCCTTGGCGGGGAGGGTCGACCTGGCGGGAGCCGACGTAGATGGTGCGGCCAGTGAGATCGAGGCCGACGTGTTCGAGCAGGCTGCGGAGCGTCACGTCAGTCCGTGGGCGACGTGTTCCATCCGCTCTCTGCAGAGGCATTGGAACTGGCGGAGCGGGTCGTGCCGGTACTGATGCGGTTGGTCGGCCGTCGGTCGCAGGGGGCACCAGCTCTCGTACCGGTAGGCGATCTGGTCACAACCCGGGCAGTCGTTCTTCGGGCCGCTGATGTGCCCGGCGTTCTTCAGGTCTTCCTGGGTGGCGCAGCGGATGCCGTAGTTGCTGCCGCGCTTCTGCGCTATCCACCATGTGTCGACGGTGCCCGCGTAGATGGGCCCGTCGTTCTGGATGAGGCTGACCATGTCGGTCATGAACATCTTGTAGATGTGGCCCTTGTCGCTGTGCCACACGAAGCGGGCGGCCGACATGCCGCGTTCGGCGCCCTTGAGGGTCAGCAGGGCGGGGAACGGCTTGTTGTCCCTCCACTCGTGCACGTCGCTGTCGTAGCGCGCGTAGTCGAGCAGGCCTCCGGATTCGTTGTACGGGACCTTGGCGAGCTTGGACTTCTTGGTCATCCGGCACTCTCCTGGCTGCTGGTGGGGTTGTCCGGGGTCAGCTCGGCGGGGGCGCGGCGCAGGCCGTAGTTCTTGCCGCGCAGGCCGACGACCCACCAGCCGGTGACGGTCCCCCGGTCGAGGACGGAGTTCGAGATCAGGTCTGCGGTGTCGGCGAGCAACATCGGGTAGGTGATGTTGGTGGCGGGGTCGACCCAGATGAAGCGGGCCGAGGAGACTCCTCGCCGGACCTCGGTCAGTTCCAGGGCGGCGTGGAAGGGCGTGTTGTCCCTCCAGTCGTCGCAGCCCTGGGGGCCGACGTAGCCCTGCAGGTGGCCCAGGGCGGTGAAGGGCACCTGTGCAGGAAGGACGCTCTCACTGTGGACCCGCCCCAGGGCGGTGTAGGACGCCTGCTCAGGGTGAGTGTTCATGCGGCGAGTCCGATCTTGACGGGGCAGGCGGTGGCGGGGCACTTGCGTGCGGTGGCGCCGCCGGAGCAGCAGGCGACCGGGGGCGGGGTGCCCTTGTCGACGAAGGCTCTGACGGTGCGGTACTTCGCTTCCATGCGGGCGATGTAGGCGTCGTCGCGGGGGATGGTGAATTCGCGCATCTCCCAGCCCTCGCTCATGGCGAGGAAGAGGATCAGGGCGATGCGCTTGCCGGTGAGGGCCATGTACTCCTGCGCCTGCGCGTAGTACTTGGGCCACTTGCGCTTGAACGCTTCGAGGTCGTGGTGCTCGATACCTCGGATGACCGGCGGTGCGCAGGTGTTGTGGGTGACGAGTCCGTTGGTGACATGCGTGCCGCCGTCGATCTCGATGCCAACCGTGGGCCGCGCGAGCCTCTCGCCGACCTCGGAGACCTGGTCCCATCCCGGCTGGGCTGCGAGGTGCGCACCCTTGCCCTTCAGCGACGCCCACTTCGGCTTCAGCGCGGCGAGTCGCTCCGCCTTGGCCGACTTGAGCGTCAGGACCTCCTGCGCGCGGCGTACGGACGGCGAGTCGCGCACATAGAGCGTCCAGGAGAGGTGAGGCTCACCCTTGTAGCGGCTGACACGCTTGGTCACGCTCGACCGGATGCCGAGGTAGCCGAGGAGCAACTGGCAGTCCTGCAGGAGGGCTCGGTTGACGCTGCTCCACTTCAGATGGGGGTAGCTGGCCTTGTTGCAGACGGAGCCGTCCGCATCGAAATAGCCGGAGAGGAACGCGGCCCAGGCGGCTGGGCCGCCCTTCCAGACGCTCGTCGGGACGCGCTTGGTGTGGGAGGTCTGGCCCAGCATGCCCTCCTCGCGGAGGAAGGCCAGGAGGGGGCTCTTCTTCCCTCCCGAGCGGGGCATCCGGATGGTGTAGGTGATTTGATCCAGCGTCTCCGGGGTAAGTCGGGCGCCGAATGCGGCGGAGTGCTCGCGCATGAACTCCAGGACGCCTTCGTCGACTGAGGTGACCCGGGGGGCGCGTCCGTACAGCGTGCCGTCGCCAATGAGGACGCCGAGGAAGCGGGCCCGGTCGGGGTCGCCCTCGTCGCCCTGGAACCAGTCGGAGTCGAAGGCCGTCTTGACCATGTCGCCGGGCTTGAGGTCCTTGGCGAAGACCCAGCCGTGCTGGGTGTAGAAGGGGTGCTCGTCGGTGGTGGTGATCTCGCGGCCTTCGCGGGTCTTCACGCTCCACACGGGCTGGATTCCGTTGTCCCAGACGGCCTTGACCGGGCAGGGCACGAGCTTGTCGCTCTCCTCGCTCCAGCCCACGATGACGTCTCCGACCTTGACGTCTCCGGCCGGACGGACGGTGCCGTCGGCGTAGGAGACGGGAACGTCTGGGGTCAGGCACTTGAGGTCGAAGATGCCGTCGCCCGGGTCGCACCAGCCGGGCAGGTCCAGGAGGCCGTCCATGTGGCCCCGGCGGCCGAGGAGGTCATCGCGCACCCCCCACTCGTTGCACTTTCCCTTGGCTGTGCCGTGCGGGCGCATGCAGCACACGCAGGTGCCCTTGGGCGGGACGAGCAGGCCCATCTTGGTCATGACGGCCTGGACGATGTCGTGCGTGGCGGAGCCCATGAGGACGGACATCCGGGGGCCGTAGTCGAAGGCGTCCTCGATCCACTTCTCGGGCTCGGCCAGGTAGTAGTACAGGCGCCGCTCGTCCATCGTCGGGTGGGTGGAGGGGTGGAACCAGCCGTCCGGTTCCCGGGTGGCCTCGTACGCCTCGAAGGTGACGTTGAACTTCTTCGGGAAGGCGCACTGCCGGACGGCGTTCTCGATGAGTGGGACCAGGACCAGGTCGCGGCTGAGGGTCGCGACCCGGCGGAAGCTGGGGGTGAAGGTCGTCATGCGGTCTCCGCCGTCTTGGCCGGAGGGCTCGTCGCCATCTTCTCCGGGTACAGTTCCGCTGCCCTGAGTGCCTTGGTCAGGAAGCTCGCTGTCTGGGTCTGCACGAGGATGCTGGTGCCCGAGGGCAGGATCTCCTTGGCCAGCTCGAAGGCTCGGTCCTCGTGCGTTTTCGGCCTGGCGTCGGCCTTGTCGCTGCGGACCCAGGACAGCCAGTTCCAGGTGTAGACACCGAGCTTGATCAGGGCGACGGCGAGGAAGCCCCACTGGAAGGTGGAGATCGAGTAGACGACCCAGATGGCCTGGGTGAACATCGCCCACAGCCAGCCGACCGCCTTCTTCTGGCCGACGGCGCGCAGCGCGATGAGGCCGACGACGTCGAGCCCGGAGAGGATGTAGTTCCACCAGTCGTTCAGGTTCATGATCAGTTCCCGGTTCGCTGAGGTGAGTTGATGAGGGTGTCGTCCAGGAGGCGCTCGGCCTCGTCGATGAACTCGTCGGCCTTGGCGTGGAAGAGGTCGACGCGATGGGCGCGGAGCATGGCCTCAAGCAGTGGCTTGGCCTGCTCCCACTGCTCGGCGGCCTCGCGCATCTCGGTGACGCTGGCGTGGTTGCCACGGCGCCAGCGCGCGTAGTTGTCGGCGTAGACGTAGCCGTAGATGAACGAGCTGAGCAGGAAGCCGTACTGGTGGCTCTGCACGGCGTAGGCGGCCCACAGACCCTGGGCGCAGAGGCTGACGAGCCAGCCGCGCTGCTGCTTGCGTCCGGCGAGCGCGATGCCGAGGACGCCGACGGCGGTGAGGAGGTAGCTCCAGACTTCGGTCACCGGCCTTGCTCCTCTTCGAGGAGGCGTTCCGCCTTGGCGACGAGTACAGGCATGCAGCGGGCCCGTGAGGCGATGAGGGCCTCCAGGAGCGGCTTGGTCTGCTCCCACATCTGGGCGGCCTCACGGAGTTCGGCGAAGTCGTCCAACTCGCAGACAGCGAGGTCGGCATGGACGCGGCTGAGGGAGGCGTCGTCGTAGAAGCGCAGGGCGAGCATGGGGCGCTCTGCTCCGGCCTGCTGGACGGCCTTGGCCCACATGTCGCGGGTGACGCTGACCGACTTGGCGAGGGTGGACTTGCCGTCGACCGCGAAGGCGTACTGGGTGTCGAGGTGGTTGTGGCGGGCGTCGATCGGGTCGCGCCATTGGTTGCCGCTCCCCCGCGACTGCCGCATGCCAAGGACCTCGGCGATGTGGGCCTCGTGGGCGTCCCCCATGTCCTTGTTGAGGCTCACCGGGCGCCGCCCGGGAACATGCGGCGGCTGAGGCGGGCGAAGCCCTCGCACAGGCGGCGCAGGCGCAGCGGGAGACGCCAGAAGCCGGTGAAGACCAGCTCGTACTCGTGGCCGCACTCGCAGGTGAAGATGTCGCCGATGTGGGTGTTGCTGGTGCTGGGGAAGGGCGGACGGCAGGTGTGGGTCATCGCGGGTTCTCCGTGGTGGTGTAGGTCCGCTCGCACAGCACCTGTGCGGGGAGGGGCCAGTGCAGGACGCGTTCGCCGTCCTGGACGGGTTGGCCGTGGCAGGTGCAGCAGGTCTCCGGGTCGCCGTCGGCGCGGATGACGGTGGCGAAGGTGGGCGGGTTTGCCGGGTCGACCGGGCGGGCGGCGGCCGTGATGGTCTTCCTGCGGTGGGCGACCAGTACGACGACGATCACCGTGGTGAGCACGAAGTTGACGGCGGCGACCACGAGGAGCAGGTCGGTCATGCGGTGACCTCCTTGGCGTTAGAGAGGATCTCGCCGGTGGCGGTGTTGACGCCCTCAGGGGCGTCGTCGTAGGAGACTTCTCGCTCGTCCTTGACCTCGTCTGCGATGTACATGAGGGCACGCTCGCGGACGAGGTCGACCAGCTCGGGGCGCTCTTCGAGGGCGGCCTTGACGCCGGGGCGGCCGCCGTTGACCTTGGTGCCGTCGGGCATCTCGTAGGCGACGGTGGTCAGGCGTTTGATGGCGCCGACGGCCATGCCGAGGACGGCGGCTTCGTCGGTGCGGTCAATGCCGATGTGGCCGATGCCGCCGGGGTGGTTGTAGAACCAGAAGTCGGCCGAGCGGCCCTGGACGGCGAGCTTGTTCCGGGCGACTTTGACGCGCAGCTGGCGGCCGACCTCCAGCTCCTTGGGGGCTTCGGAGACGGCGTCGACCAGGCTGATCTTGCGGGTGGTCTCGCCGGTGCGGGACATCTTGACCTGGGTGGTCGTGTTGTACTTCAGCGCCGATGGTCCGGCGGGCTTCTCGCCGCCGCGCGGGGAGCCGATGTTCGCCCGGTACTGGTTGATGAAGATCACGGCGGCGTTGTGCTGGCGGCACAGTCCGGCGACGCGCTTGACCATGCGGGAGATGACCTGGGCGTTCTTGCCCATGGCGGACTCGTCGGCCTTCTTCTCGAAGGCCGCCTTGGACTCCATGCCGCCGATCGAGTCGACGACGACCAGGGAGACGTCGCCGCTGCGCAGCAGCATGCTGATCTGGTCGGAGACGTCTTCGGAGTGGTCGGGGTAGAGGTGGAAGAAGGCGTCCTCGCTGAGGTCGACGCCGAGGCTCTCGGCCCAGTCGAAGTCGTACGCCTGCTCCATGTCGATGAGGCCGACGGCGCGGTCGGGCATGACCTTCTGGGCGTTGGCCATGGTGAGGTTCGCGAGGGAGGTCTTGCCCATGCCCTCGGGACCGACGATCTCGTGGGTGCGCTTGAGGGCGAAGCCGCCGCCGAGCGCGTAGTCAACGGTGAGCGAGCCGGACGAGATGAAGGTCGGGCGGACCATCATGTCGCGGCGGGTGTAGCGGTCGCCGTACGTCTTGGTGAGGTCGGCGCGGAGCTTTGCGAGGCCCTTGGCGGGGGGCATGGATCTCCCTGGCGGTGGAGTGTTGAGCCAGCTGTGGCGGGCAGCTGATTCAGGCCACTGGCGGATGGCTTGAATGGGGGCAGCTTACGCTGCGGAAGTGGCAATTGAGCCTTCAAGGACCTGAGTTGCTTGCCCGGCTTCCCACTCCAGGGCCATCTCCAGCAACGGCAGGCGCTTGAGCAGGTACTTCTCGCTGTTGTAGTCGCCGGGCGGCGCGGTGCGCGGGTCGCCGTAGATGCGGCCCTCCTCCAGACGCATGATGGTCTTGCTGGAGGACTGCATGGCGTAGGCGAGGGTCGGCTTGCTGATGTTCAGGGCCATGCGGGCCTGCTGCACGGCCTTGCCGAGGCGGCTCCAGGCGGCGCTCGGGTAGGTCGAGCGGTCGCCGAGCGCGAGGACCGGCACCGGGTTGATGATCGTGCGCAGCGCGCCCTCGATGGTCTTGCTCGCCGTGCCTTCATCCCAGCCGAAGACCTTGTCGAAGGTGCTGAACTTGGTCCGGCCGAGGGCGTCGGCGACCTCGGCGGGGATGAAGCCGCTCTCCAGGGCCGCGTAGTCGCGCACCGTCAGCCCGAGCTGGATGGCGATCTTCGCCTGGGAGATCTTCATGTCGGCGCGGGTCGTGGCGGCCAGGGCGCCAAGGGCGCCCCAGTACGGGTGGGCGATGGTGGTGACGATGGCAGGCATGGTGCTCCTCACAGGGGCTGGTAGGCGACGAGGTTGAGCCCTCGGTCGGTCTTGCGGAGTTCGGCGAAGCAGAGCTGGCCCTTGGTGAGGCGGGTCCGCTCGGTGGCCCAGGCATCGCGGAAGACTGCTGCGCTGAGGGTGGAGGTCTCGGTCTCCAGGGAGATGAAGCCCATGTCGATCGTGCGGTGGGGGCGGGCGCTGGTGACGATCGCGGCGACGATGTAGTTGCCGTTGGGGCCGGTGGCCAGGCGCTCGGCATTGGCAAGGCAGGCGGCCCGGTCTTCGGGGGCGAGCCGGTCGAACGGTGTGGAGCTGAGGTAGGTGCCGAGCATCTCCTGCTCGATAATCCGGATGTCCTCGGCGGTGTATGGCTCGACGTCGTTGATCTGCATCGGCGGCCGGGGTGTGTACTGGCGGCAGGCCTTGGTGCACCGCTTCGGCGGTGCCTTGGGCTTGAGCTTCTTGCCGGTGCGCTGGTTGACCGGGACGGGCTCTGTGGACCAGTCGAAGGAGCAGGGCAGCAGGGGCGCCTGCAGGTTGTCCTCGGCGAGTGCCTCGTCCTTGTGCATGCAGCGGCTGTCCGCGCCGGTCTTCGCCGCCAAGAGTTTGGCCTCCAGACCGCGCCGGTTGGGCACGAGGGAGTCGAAGGCGCCGACGCGGGCCAGCAGGGCGACAACGCCCGCGTTGGCCTTGGGGCCCTTGCGGTCGGTGAAGTCGTCCCAGTGGTTGTACGGCTGGCCCGCTTGTATGTCGGCGACTGCCTTCGACCCCACGCCCTTTACCGAATCGAGGCCGTAGCGGACGGCGTATGCGGTGGGGTCGGCGGAGAATCCGGTGCCGGAGGCGTTGATGTCGGGCGGCAGGACGTCCACTTCGACGCGGCGGGCCTCCTTCACGAACTCGGGCAGCCGGTCGTTGTCGACGGTGCTCATCGCTGCGACGAGGAACTCCAGCGGGTAGTGGACCTTGAGGAAAGCGGTCCAGTACGCGAGGAAGGCGTACGCGTAGGCGTGGGACTTGTTGAAGCCGTACTTGGAGAACTCGGCCATCTGGTTCCACAGCCGCTCGGCGGCCTCGCGCGGCATGTCGACGCGGCTCAGGAACTCCTCGCCTGCGGCGGCGATGGCGCTGACCTTCTTCTTCCCGAGGATCTTGCGGACGGCGTCAGCCTCGGACTCGTCATATCCGGCCAACAGCCGCGTGACCGCCATGACCTGTTCCTGGTAGATCATGGCGCCCCAGGTGGGTTCCAGGACGCGGCGTAGCCGCTCGTCGGGGTAGGTGACGGCCTGCTCTCCGGCGCGACGGCGCAGGTAGGCGTCTGTCAGGCCGGAGTTCATGGGGCCTGGCCGCACGATCGTGACCATGTCGGCGAGTTCGGCGATGTTGCACGGACGCATGCGCTCGCACAGGCGGGTGCCGGAGTGGGTCTCGATCTGGAAGATACCGAGCGTGTGGGCGGCGGCGACCTCTTCCCAGACCTGGGGGTCCTCGAACTCCTTGTCCCAGACTTCGAGGTCGAGCTGATAGCCCCGGCGGCTGGTCACGAGGTCGATGCACTGCTGGACGGTGTCCAGCGTCCTGAGCGTGAGAATGTCGAACTTCACCAAGCCGACAGCCTCGATGTCGTCCATGGACCACTGGGTGACCATCTGCTCTTCGCCGTCGATGGTGCGCATCGGGAGCCAGGTGGTGAGTGGGGCGCCGGTGGAGATGACGACGCCTGCGGCGTGGCGGCCGTAGCTCTTGAGGCGGCCGACCAGGCGCTCGGCCATGGCAAACAGGGTCGGGTAGCGGTCGGCGTAGGGCTGCAGTTCCTCGCCGTGCTGGACCCACAGGTCCTCCCAGGACATGCCGAGTCCGGCGGTGCCCGCCTCGGCCTCCTTGATCAGCTCCTTGACCTGCTTCAGGTCGGCCTCGGCGTTCTCGGGGAGTTGCGAGCGCATCGCCCTCAGCAGGTTGTCGAGCACAGCCTTGTTCTTCAGGCGGCCCTCGGAGCCGATAGTGACGACCTGCTCGGCGCCCCAGCGCTGGCGGAGATAGCCGAGGATCTCGGCCTTCTTGGAGGCCGGGAAGTCCACGTCGAAGTCAGGGAGCCCCTTGCGGCCCCGGGTCAGGAAGCGCTCGAAGAGCAGGTCATGCTTGACCGGGTCGAGGCTGGTGATGCGGGCAAGAAAAGCGACCAGTGAACCGCCGCCGGAGCCACGTCCGGGGCCCACCAGGATGCCGTTGTCCTTGGCCCAGCCGCAGTAGTCCGCGACCATCAGGTAGTACCCGGCGAACCCCTTCTCGATCAGCAGGTCCATCTCGCGGTGGTAGCGCTCGACGTAGGAGGCGGTCACCAGGGGGTCGTTGCTGACCGGGATCCGGTCCCAGTTCTTCACGCACAGCCGGTGCAGGCGCTCGACGTCCTCCTGCGGGTCGCCGGTGAAGCTGGGGGTGGTGGTGTCGCCGTCGATGCGGGCCTGGCAGCGGTCGGCGAGGGCAGAGGTGTTGAGGATGGCCTCTTTCACGACGTCGTCGCCGAGGTAGGCGAGTCCGGCGCGGACCTGGGCCTCTCCCATCACGTACAGGTTGAGGTCCTCGGCGAAGAGGTCGCCCTCGTCCTGGACGTCGCTCTGGGTCTGGCAGGCGATCCAGGTGTGGTGGGCGTCAGCGTCGTCGGCGGTCGGGAAGTGCGAGTCGACGGTGGCCAGCAGTGGCAGGTGGAACTCGCGGGCCAGGGCGACGAGTTCGCGGTTGAGGCGGACCTGCTTTTCCATGTCGTTGGGCTGCAGCTCGACGTACAGCCGGTCGGGGAAGAGGTCCATGAGCCGGGTCAGGCGGGCGCGGGCGAGGTCGGTGTCTCCTGCTTCGAGGGCGACAGCGACGGGGCCGCGCAGGCAGCCGGTGGAGGCGATGACGCCGTCGTTGAACTCTGCGAGGGTGTTCCAGTCCATGCGGGGGCGGTGGTAGAAGCCGTCACGGAAGGACTGGGTGCTGGCGGCCCAGATGTTGCGCAGGCCAGTGTTGTCCTCGGCGAACAGGCACAGGTGCCAGTAGTCGTTGCGCAGGCGCTCCTGCAGCTCCTTGTCACCCTTCTCGGCGCGCACGATGCGGTCCTCGCACAAGTACGCCTCGATGCCGAAGATCGGCCGGATGCCTGCGGCGTCGGCGGCACGCTGGAGGGCGGGGTGTCCGGCGCAGGTCCCGTGGTCGGTGATGGCGACGGCGGTCTGGCCGTGGAAGGTGACCTCGCGGACGATCTCGTCCATGCGGGACAGGCCGTCAAGCGGGCTGTACTCGCTGTGAGTGTGCAGGTGGACGAAGGTGCTGGTGGCCTGATCCAGCGAGTTCTTCGCTTCGAGCTGGTCGAGGACCTCGTGGTAAGTGGGGGCCTCGTTGAAGACGGCCGCCGCCGCACCCGGCAGAAGGACCAGGCCCTGAACCTCACGGCCGTGCTGGTCGATGCTGTGGGCCGGATACGCGACGACCCCGTTGACCAGATGGAGGAGGACTCCGGCTGCGCCCTCGCGCTGTGCCAGCCGCCAGAACGCTGCAGAGACGGAGGGGGTTTGCGTCGCAGGAGACAGAAGCCAGCGGGTGCCGTCACCCTCATGCTCGACGAGGGCCGGGGCGGGGCCGCGATATTCGCCAACCTGAAGAAAAGGGGTGCCTGGTGCGTGGGAGGTGATGAGGCGCAGCACGGTGGTGGTCCTCGCGCAGGGTGAAGGGGAGTTGATGGAGCCGGTCCGCCCTGGGGAGGGCTCAGCGTGGAGGGGCGTCGCTGCAGCCGTTCTCAACGGCCAGGGCGGACCGGGTTTTGGCCGCCGGTCAGGCGGCGGGGGCACCCAGGTTGCGGATGCGGGCCTGGAGGTCGGCGGGCAGGCCGGTGGTGCCGTCGGGGGCCGGTGCGGCGGCTTCGGCTGCGGCGGGGAGGTTGACCATCCCGGAGGTGGTTGCCGCGCTGCCGGAGGCGACGACGTTGCCGTCCTTGTCGACCGTCTTGGACGGGTCGAAGAACCTCGCGTAGTACTCGTCGGACGCCTTGTCGGCGACGATCGCGTCGAGGCTGATCTCGCGCTCGGCGACGGCCTGGCCGTACTTCTCCCAGGCAGGGGTGCCGGGCTTCAGCTCCGGGATCGGGTCGATCGGGACGATCTTGTAGTTGGTGTCAGTGCCGGTGCCGTCGCGGGTGATCTCGAAGTCACGGTCGCAGACGGTGCGGTAGAGGCCGTAGAGGGCCTTGAGGTTGCTGAAGAAGCCCTTCATCGGCTGGTTGATCACGATGATGCGGGGGTACTTCAGCTTGATGCCGGTGGCCTTGCCCTCGGCGTCGAGTTCGTCGATCTCGTCGATCTTGTCGCGGACTCCGACGACGATGCCGTTCATGGACGGGCCACCCAGGGCCTCGCTGCCGTCGCCCCGGACCAGCTCGCGCTCGATGGCAAGGGCCCAGACTCGGATGCGAGGAGAGGCGAGCTTGCCCCACTTGTTCTTGATCTTCGCGTCGTCGATGTAGCAGTCCGAGTAGTGGCCGCCGAACGCCTTGTCGTAGCGGCAGACGGAGGTCATGGACTCCGGCCACTTTTCCGCGTCCTTGGGACCGGGCTTCGTCGGGACGAAGCTGTGCTGGTCGACCCAGATCCACTCGTCGTGGTCGGTCAGCAGACGCACGACCGTGGAAGCGCCGTCCTCGCGGAGGCTGAAGTAGTCCGGGCCACGACGGCCACCACTGCTGACATTGGCTTCCTTCTCGGCCTGCTCGGCGGCACTGCCACCACGGCGGAAGGACATGACGGGATTCGTGCTGGCGGTCACGAAAGCTCCTGATGAAGTTCTGATGGCGGGTGATGTCGGCTAACCGACAGCGGCAGTGGCGGCTGCCGCAATCAACTCCCCGGTCACCGAAGCGTTTTCGTGGAGAAAGAGGACGGGGGTGCCGACGTCTTTCGCCACGAGGAACGGCAGGTCCGACGTTCCGTGGAATCCGACCGTGAACTGGTGGATTCCCTGGTCTGCCAGAGCGCGGCCGAGTCCTTCTTGCCACTGGGCCAGCCTGGACATGTCGTCGCAGGTGGAGTCCAGGAGCAGGTAGGCGTACGGCCATGCTGCCGGGGAGTGGGCTGAGGACTGGCGGTTCCTCTTCCCGTCATCATCAAAGCCTTCGGCGGGAGCCGAATCAAGAAATTGGCCGTTCGGTTCTTCGGCGGCCCGGATCAGGGATTCAAGAATGTCTTCTGTCGTCTCTCCGGTGTCCCGCCGGGCGGCAATGTGCTCGGCCTGGCGGCGCCATCCGGCGACGACGTACCGGTCCGGGAACGGCCTTCCGAGGGGCGTGGCATCGTACTGCGCGCGCGTCTTGGCGTTCAGGAGCTGGCCCATGACATAGGTCAGATAGGCGTCGTTCTCGCCGCCTTGGGCCCGGTAGGCATGCATCAGCTCGCGGCGGGAGGCGCCAGGGCGTACGCCGAGGGCCCGGTAGTACCCGTTGGCATCGACGCAGATGGTGGCGGAGCGCAGCGGGACCAGGACTCTGCTGGTGGAGAGGATGGCGTGGTCTGGGCGGCCGACGAGCTGCAGTCCGCCCATCGTCTACTCCCCCTCGCTGGTCTCCGCCTCCCCCTCGCTGAGGATGGCGGCGCGTTGCTCGTCCGTGAGCGCGGCGGCCGTGCGGACGATCGTGCCGTCCTCGCGGTCGTCGGGGACGGTGATCTGGCCGGTACCGAACTTGAGCATACGTTCCTCCATGGTGTCGCAGGATTCCACCCGTTGAGTCGGGGAGGAGTGCACTCGGACATGAGTGCCGTCCCAGCAGAGGGTGTCACCGACCCTGAAGATCAGCGTGTCGCAGTCGGGCTGGCGGATTCCGAAGTGTGTGGTCGGGGCGGACAGGTCCGGGGGCGGGACGAGTGCGGCCTGGTACGGCTTGAGCCACTGCACGGTCTCGCTCGTGGTTCGGAAGGGCTCGATCTTGTGTGTCTCGTGGTTCATGGTCGGCAGGGCCCGTCATGGTTCGTCTGGAGGCACAGGTGGCAGTACAGCTGGGTGGGCCTCTGCCAGATCGGCCAGGGCACCACGCACTCGGCGAGGACGGCGGCGACCATCTCGTCGCTCATGTCGGCCGGGTCGGCGGCGAAGGGGTTCTGGACGACCCAGTTCTGGCAGTAGCGGGAGGCCCGCTCGGCCGCGCCCGGGTAGAAGCGGTTCTTGAAGGTGCGGCCTGAGGCCATTTTCCAGCCTGCTTCGTCGTTG
The DNA here is from genome assembly GCF_050410835.1 of Streptomyces sp. cg35. Classification (NCBI taxonomy): domain Bacteria; kingdom Bacillati; phylum Actinomycetota; class Actinomycetes; order Kitasatosporales; family Streptomycetaceae; genus Streptomyces; species Streptomyces sp. cg35. The sequence goes on along the minus strand of NZ_CP191269.1, from coordinate 90,204 downwards.
TCCGGCCACCAGATGACCTTCTTGCGGCCCTGGGCGAGGATGCGGATCTGCTCGTCCGTGACGTCGGCGCCGAAGGTTGCGGACAGTGCCTGGTGGTGGCGGTGCCGCAGTGCGCTCATGGGTGATTCGACGACGATGATGGTGTCGAGGTGGGGTTGGTGGTCGAAGACGGTCTCCTCGCGCGGGAACCCGGGCGTGGAGAGGTACTTGGGGGCCTTCGGGTCGGCGCCGGGCAGGCGGCGGGACTGCCAGCCGACGAGCTTGCCGTCCCACCAGTGCGGGATGACGGCGCGCGGGCCGGTGCGCACGCGGCTTTCGGGCGGGCCGACGAAGCCGTCGGGGTCGGTGCAGATGCCCTTGGCCACGGCGGTGGTGATGGGGATCTTTCGTCCGTCGAGGATGTAGTCGGGGATGCCCTGTTCTTCCCAGCGCTGCAGCATGCGCGGGCTGTAGACGGGCAGTGGAGCCCGCTTGTCCTTCTCCTTGTACAGCGACTCGAACAGGGCCAGGAGGTCGGGCAGCTCCATGACCCGGGCGAGCCCGGCTTCGCCGTGCAGCCACTGGAGGGCCTGCTCGATGGTGACGTTGCGCAGGGTGGCGATGAGCCACAGGACGGTGCCGCCCGCGCCACAGCCGAGGCAGTGCCACATGAGGTTGCTGGCGTTGAGTGCGGCCGTCGGGTTGCGCTCCTGGTCCGAGTGGTAATCGGAGACCGGGCATGCGTGGATCAGCTCGTCCTTCTGCTGACGGATGAGCGTGATGCCGAGGGAGTCGAGGACGTCGTGGGCGATCTGTTCCTTGTGCCCCTCGGGCAGCGCCGTCAGTTCGTCGAGTTCAGCCCGCATCGGCGGTCTTCTCGCACCAGGTGAAGTGGCATGCCAGGCAGGCGCGGCACAGATGCTCAGCGCCGAGCGCCTGGTCGAAGGCCTCCTGGTCGAGGTCGTTGGTCAGGCGCAGGCTGTGGATCTGGTCGAAGCAGGTGAACCCGGCGACGGCCGTGGAGTGGTACTCGACGACGGTGTCGGTCGAGCGGCACTTCAGGCAGGAGGTGGCCTCGGTGATCCCGCCCCCGTCCTCGGCAATGCTGATCACAGTGCTGAACGGCCGGAGCCAGGACGGTGCGTCGGAGGCCGGGGCTGCGACGGGGGTGACGGCGGTGACGGTCATGCGGCTTCCAAGTGTGAGAGGTGGGCACGCAGCTTGTGCTTGGCGCCGTTGCGAGGGCTGTTCCACAGGGCGGAGGGGTCGTAGCCGAACTGGGCCTTCATCTCCGCGCCCTTGAGGTCGTCGAAGAACCGGAGGTGGACGTAGCGTTTCTGGCTGTCGCTGAGCAGGTCCAGGGCCTTGGATATCTCGCCTCGGTGGTAGGCGATCATGGCCTCGTCGGCGACGTCCGGAGTGATTCCGGCGACGTGCTCGCGGGAGGGCTGGCCATCGCCGGGGTCGAGGTGGGCGTCGAGGGATTCGACGTGGGTGACCTTCTGGTCGACGCCGCTGTTGCCGGAGCGGGCGGGGCGGCCGGTCCAGCGGTCGCGGTGGGTGAGTACGTCGCGCATGTGCCAGGTGGCGTGCTGGGTGAGCCAGGACGGCAGTGCCCCCTTAACGGGGTCGTGCCGGTCCAGTGCCTGCCACATGGCTATGCGTCCTTCTTGGACGAGGTCGTCGTGACGGGGGTCGGCGGGGGAAAGCATCTGGTGGGCGCGGGCGTGCAGCCAGGACTCATACTCGCCGATCACCTCGTCGGTGGTGAGAGCGTCGCCGTAGCCGTCGTTGAGTTCGTTCACAGGGACACCTCCCCCAGCGCGTGCTGGGTGCCGAACCAGGGCTCCCAGGCCATCCGCCAGTTGAGGAGGTCCATGCGGCGGGAGGCGAGCATCTGCAGGGTGGCCATTCCGGCGGCGATCTCGGTGTCGGAGCGCATGAGGCCGAACACCCAGGACGAGTAGCGCTCGATCGAGGCGGACTCGGCGAGGTGCTGTAGTTCAAGGCGCCCAGCCTTCGCTGCGGCGGCGACGCCCTCACGGTTGATCTGGGCGCACAGGAAAAGCGGCGGGGTGTAGCGGCCGGTGGTGATGAGCGCGGCCAGCTCGCTCATGATGTCGGCGATCTTCTCGTGCTTGGGGCGGCGGTCGTTCGGAGACGGGTGCTCGATGTGGCTGAGCTGGTCGATGATGATCGACTTGGCGCCGTAGGACTGGGCCTGGCGAATGAGGGCGCTCGGGGTACGCATGCCAGTGTCCGGGGAGAGGATGTGGAGTCCTTCGCGCAGGTCGTCGGCGTTCATCGACAGCCAGGTGCGGACGCGATCGACGTCCTCGGGCGTGCAGGTGCCCTTCTGGTAGTCGCGGTAGTCGACGCAGCAGATCTGGCAGGCCAGCCGGTCGTAGGACATGTCCACGGCGTTTTCCAGCGTGTACAGGACGACCTCGCGGTCGGCCTTCCACTCGGTGTGCGCGACGTGGGTGGAGGTCCAGGACTTTGCACCCTTTGGCGGGGCGGCCCAGGTGCAGATCTCGCCGCCGTGGATGCCGAGGGTGTGCTGGTCGACGGCGTCAATCCCGAGCGACATGCCGGTGATCACCCGGGGGGCGGCGGCTCGCTGGTCGTAGCGCGCGAGCGAGTCCTGCAGCCCCTGGATGCCCTCGACCTCGCTGGAGCGGTCACGGACTGCCATGGACAGGTCGTGGAAGGCTTGGGCGGCCTCGTGTACGGCTTCGACGCGCTCGTGCGGTTCGGCTTGGGCGGTGCCGACGGCGATCTCGCGCAGGAGCCGCTGGGTCTCGGCGAGGACGTGCTGCGACTGCAGGTAGTCGATCGCGGCGAAGACCTCGTCGGCCTGGACGTCTTCGTCGGGCAGTTCGACCTGGCACTGCTCCAGGCGGTGCCCCCAGTGCTCGATGAGCAGTTCGCGGCTGGGCGCCTTGGTTCGGCCGGATCGGTAGAAGTAGTCGACCGCGTAGGCGACGACGTCGCGCATGCCGGTCATCGGGATGCACTCGGCGGCGAGGCCGATGTCGGCCAGCTGCTCCAGTGCGTCCACGTCGGTCAGGGAGGCGTACAGGGTCGCCTCGGCGTGCGTGCTCACCTCTGAGGCATCCCGTCGACGTCGTCGGCGACCATGCGCAGGCCCATGGCCGAGCCCACGAGGAAGGGGTGGTTGTCGGCGTGCTTGATGATCTCGTTGGAGAAGTACCTGATGGCGTCGCCCGGGGTCCGGCGCAGGAAGACGATCCCGTTCGTCCTCTCGGCCTCGGGGAGCTGGGCCTCGGCCTTGTCAGCGCGGTTCTTCTGGCGGCGGGCCTCCGCGATGACGGACTGCTTCTCCCGCTGCAGTTTCTCGATCTGGACGCGCGCTTCGGCAAGTTCGGTGCCTGGTGCGAAGAGGCTGTTGGTCATGTACCCGACGGCCCGGTCGAGTTCTGTTACGTCGGTGGCCACCTGGCCGAGGACGCTATGGATCGCGGCCAGCCTCCGTGCGGCCTGGTCCAGCAGGGCCTGGGTGTGTACTGCGTGCTCCGCTGTGGGCTTCGGCTCGACCTTCTGGGCCGGGAGCGGAATGTCGACGACGTGCGGCTTCGGCTGGCCCGGCAAGCGCGTCGGCACGCTGAGGGCATCCCCGCGCCGGACAAGGGAGTGGTAGAGGTCGTCGTTGCTCATGTTCATACCGCCGTGATGGGTCGTGCCAGGCCGAGGTCGGCTTCCTGGCGGGTGAGTTCGCGTCGGCGGGGCCGGTAGTCGGCGCCGCCGATCTCGATGAAATCGGCGGCCTCGGTGAGCAGGCTCATCGCGTACAGGCCGTAGTTCTGCTGGATCTCGTCTGGGGTGAGGTTCGTGGTGAAGACGGTGGGAGCGGAGTCGCCGACGCGGGCGCGGACGATCTGGTCGACCATCGCCTCGACCATCTCCAGGCGACCCTTGTGTTCCTTGCCCCAGTCGTCCATGGCGAGGACGTCCACGTTGCGTACGCGGCGCTTCCACTGCTCGCGTTCGGTCTTGTCGCGCCAGGAGTCGGTGAACAGGTCGATGATCTCGTTGAATTGCGCGAAATGGACCTGGTAGCCGTTCAGCATGAGCGCCTTGCAGAGCAGGGCGAGCAGGAGCGTCTTGCCGGTGCCGGGGCTCTTGGACCAGAGAATCAGGTTGCGGCCCTGGGCGATGCTGCGGGCACCCTGGACGGCGTAGGTCACGAGCTGCTCTACGACCTGAGGGTCCACGGTTTTAACGTCGCCCCAGCCGAGCCGCTGGTAGTTGAGCGGGATGCCCGCGTTGAGGAACCACAGGTGCATGAGCCACTGGTCGCGGCAGTTGCACTCGTAGGTAACGACCGCTTCTGGGGTGCGCTCCAGCGCGTCCGTGTCGTACCAGCGGTAGGTGCTGCCGTCCTTCTTCAGGCAGGTCAGGCAGGTGGCCTTCGGGTCGGTCCACAGGCGGGGCCGGGCGGCCTTGAGTCGCTCAAAGTCGGCATTGGCCAGCGGCTGGCAGGCCGACGGCAGAGGGGGTTGGGTTTTCAAGGTGGCGGGTCCTTGGATGAGCCCGTGGCGGCCGGGCGAGGTGTCTCCTGGTTCAGGAGGTGGTCAGGCGGTGAGGCGCTCTGCGATCGGGGCGGCGAAGTACTGGTCGCTGGCCTTGCAGAAGCGGGTCGCGGTGACCGGGGCCGAGTTCCAGTAGCCGTCCTGCTGCTCGAAGGCGAAGCGGGCAATCGGTCCGGCCTGGGCTCCCCAGCGGCCGTGGAAGCTCTTGAAGATGGAGGCTTCGCGGGCCGGGTCGGTCGGCGGCTGCGGACCGTGGCGGTCGGCGATGGAGCGCAGTACGTAGTCGCGCAGCTGCTGCCAGGTCCACTGGGCGGGGGCGTCGAGGAGGTCGGTGGAGGCCTGTGGCACGGTCACGCGGCCGACTGTGCTGGTCTCGCGCTCCAGGAGGTGGGCGAAGGCGGACGGTGCGGCTGGTGTGGTGATCAGCAGCGGGGTCACGCCGGGGAAGGTGTCGGTCAGGATCGGCATGGTCTCTTCGCGCGTGGGCGCGGCAGCGGCCTTGCCGTAGGTGGCAGCAGAAAAGTCGATCATGATGTTGCGGTCTCCAACCCTGGCGGTGGCTGGTGGCGGCACGACAGGGCCGATGTCGCTGCCGTGGGATGCCTCGTGGCGGTCGAGGCGCTTTGACGCTATCCGCACGTCAGCGACGAGAGCAAGAAAGTCGTCTACCAGAGTTCGCCAGCGGTCAGACGGCGCGTCAACTCGCGCAGGCCATGCTGCTGCAGGAAGGCGTGCAGGGTTTGCCACTCGGGTCCGGGGCCGGGGCGTACGGGCATGAACGGGCTGGTCGTCGGCACCGGGTAGTGGGTGCCGTTGCGCAGGTCGACGAGTTTGAGGAACAGGTCGATGTCGGCGCGCTGGCTGACGATGGCGGGGTAGGTGACGGCGTCGAGGTTCCATCCGGCGTCGGACAGGTGTTGGATGGCACGCTTCTCGCCGATGCCCCGGGCGCCGGGGATGTTGTCGGAGCCGTCGCCGACGAGGGCGAGGAAAAGCGGCAGCTGCTCGGGCGTGCATCCGTAGTGCGCGGCGACCCGGTCGGCGCCCCAACGGTCGGTGGGGGTGGCGGAGGATGAGATGCGGATCTGGTCGCACGGGTGGCCGGTGGGGGTGGAGCCGACCAGCTGGAGCATGTCCTTGTCGTTGGACAGGATCGTGACGGGACTGGTGGCAGTGCGCCAGTACGAGGCGATGAGGTCGTCGGCCTCGACGCCGTCGACCTGGAGCTGGGGAATGCCGCAGACGCGGAGCCAGTCGCGAACGAGCGCGCGCGAGGTGCTTCGGTAGGGATCGGCGGCCTGGGGGCGGTTCGCCTTGTACGCCGGGTAGAGGGCAGTGCGGGCGGCATAACCGCCGTCCCACAGCACGGTGACGCGGAAGGGCACTTCGGTGCGGATGTAGCGGGCGACGGTGTTGGCGAACACGACGAGGGCGGCGGTGTTGGTCCCGGCCTCGTTCGCCATGACGGTCCGGTGGTTGCGGGTCGCTTCGACGGCGCGTATCAGCAGGTTGTTGCCGTCCACGAGCAGAAGAGGTCTCATGCCTGCTCCTGCTCGTGGTCGTCCTGGAAGCCGTATTGGCGGGCGACGGCTACGAGGATCGCGGAGGCGCGCTGGAGTTCCGCTCCGTCGATGCTGCCGGTTTCGTACAGCGCCCACGCGAGGCGCTCGATGTCGGCAAGCGTGAAGCGGCGCTGGGGTCCGAGACCTCGTCCCTTGACCTGCCGGATGATCAGGGGCTTGCCCTGCAGGAGCAGCGGCGTGGTCTGCATGGGGGTGTAGCCGTCGGCGGTCTGGTTGCGCCACGGCTTGCCCTTGGTCATCCGGCGCAGCCAGTCGGGCTTCCTGCCGAAGACCCACGCGGCGGTCTCGCTGAGACCGAAGTGCGGTTTGCACAGAGGCTCCCCCTCCGTGACAACGGCGAACCGGGGATCCTCCTCCGGCGGGAAGTCCTTGTCGTACAGGAGGAATTCGCCCTTGGCAGGGTCCGCGAGCCGGTCGCTTTCATGTGGCTCGATGATGATGGGCTCCAGGGGCTGAGGCATGTTGACCTTCCATACACCGCCGCCTCCGGCCGGGGTCCCGGTCGGAGGTGATGGTGTGGCTATTGTCTGTGGGGTACGGGCTTTCTACTACTTGCCGCGCAGATTGATGCTCAGTCCTCCCCGCTTCACGACGCCGATCTTGCTGATGAGGGCCTGGGCGCGGGGGCGCAGCTTCTTCGAGACGAGCATGCGGCTGAGCTTGTCCTCGTCGATCTCTCGCGTGCGCACCGGCCGGGTGCAGGCCAGGTAGTCGGCCCTGCTGATCTCGCCGCTCGCCACGCCCTCAAGCAGCGCGCTCATGCTGAAAGTGGTGGTGTCGCTGGCCCGCTCGCGGGTGAAGTACCGGCCGCTGCCCTCGATCGGGGCCTCCTCGGGGCTGCCCTTGGAGGCGATGAGGTAGTGCCCCTTGGCGTCCGTGAGGGTGTCCTCTCCGGCAAGCTTGCGGCGCTCGGCGACACGGTCGAAGTGGTCGGAGATGATGCTGTGGAGGCGGGACTTGCGCTTCTTGATCGCCTTCTCGACGGCGTCGATGAGCTGCTTCTCCTCCAGCAGCGCAGCCAGCTCCGGCTTGGTCAGAGCCCGCTTGCTCTTGGGGTCGATCCGGTTGAACGCTGCGGGCAGCGCGGCGATGTTGCGCATGAGGTCCTCGCCGACGCGCTCGACGGTGACAAGGTCGGCGTTCTTCTGGACCTTGGGGTCGGGCGTGGTGGCGAGCTGCGCGAGCAGGTCGCCGAGGTTGGTTCCGAGGTCGCCCTTGAGGCGAACGACGGCGGCGTCGAAGTCGAACGTGGTGGAGAGGGCCTTGGACATGGCGGTGCTCCTCGTGCTGTGGCGGGTGTTGCGGTTCCTGGCGTAAAACCCACCTTACCCAATTTATTGGGTGAGTACCAAGATTTCGAGGAACCCACTTCGCCCCAGGGACCGTCTGCTGGGTCGAGCGCCGTCAGCGGGGTGCGTTCTCCCAGGCGTCACGGAAGGTCTGCACGTCGGCGAGGCTCGTCGTGGAGGGGGCGGGCGGCAGCGCGCGAACGATGCCCTTGCCCCAGGACGTGGAGGACAGCCGGGAGTCCATGATCGCGACGGCCCCCCAGTCGTTGGCGCTCCGGATGAGGCGGCCGAACGCCTGCTCCAGGACCAGGGTCATGGAGGGGATGGCCAGGTCGTAGAAGGGGGCGCCGCCGCGCTTGCGGATGGCCTCCTCGCGGGCGGCGACGATCGGATCGGTGTGCACCGCGAAGGGAAGCTTGTCGACCACGGTGAGCCTGTTCGTACGGCCGGGGAAGTCCATGCCCGTCATGAAGCTGCGCAGCCCGAACAGGACAGAGTCCTCGTCGTCGCGGAAGCGGTCGGCGATCTCCCGGTTGGTCAGGTCGCCGCCCTGCAGGTAGCTGACGATGCGGTCCTTGCGCAGGCGCGGGGCGATCAGGTCGTGGGTGCGCTGCATGGTCTTGCGGCTGGTGAACAGGAGCATCGCGCCGCCGCCGAACATGCGCACCAGCTCCAGGGTGGCCTCGGGCATCCAGGTCTCCCAGGCGTCCCGCGTCTTGCGGCCAGGGTCGGGCACGGAGGGGGCGGGGACGTAGACGAGGGCCTGGCTCGCGTAGTCGAAGGGCGTGCCGACGTCGAGCGTGGCCGCGCCCTCCAGGCCGAGGGAGCGAGTGATGTAGCTGAACCGGTTGGCGCCGGTGCCCGTGCTGAGCGTGGCCGACATCAGGACGGCCGGGACCTGGCTCCACAGCTCCTCGCGCAGGTACTGGCCGACCTCGATGGGCGCCGTCTTGATCACCCACCGGGTTTCGGTGCCGCCCTGCATGGCAGGACCCTTGCTGCGCTTGGACAGCTCCACCCAGCGCACGGTCTTGTCCGGCGCGGCGCCGAGCACTTCCTTGATGTGGGTGAGGTAGTTCGCCCCCTGGGCTTCGAGGCGGCTCTTGGTGTCCCCGTGCTTCTCTTCCGAGCCGCGCGAGACCTTGGTCTTACGGAGCAAGGCCACCAGCCGGTCCAGCTCGCCATACAGCCCCTCGAACAGGTCGAAGTGCTCGACCAGGAAGGGGGTGTCGATGAGGAGCTTGTCCGCGTCGTCAATGGCCCTTCTGATGACCGAGCCGAGATCGTCGAGCCTGTCGAGGATCTTGATCTGCTGGTCCTGCGCTCCGACCTCGGCTCCCCCGTGGACGTTCAGGAACGAGACGACCAGACCGATGTACTTGGTCAGGCCGCCCTGCCTGATGTCGAAGCCGAGGTGCTTGGTTGCGGTGTCCTCCAACTCGTGAGCCTCATCCACGATGAGGCCGTCGTAGTCGTCGAGGAGGACGTGGACACCGACGCCGTGTTCGGAGTTTTCGCGGATCTGCTTGTGGAGTTTGACGTCGGTCATCAGGATCGCCGTGTTCGTCACGACGATGTCGGCCTCCTTCGCTTCGGCCTTGTGGCGCAGGCCGAAGCAGCGCGCGGCCATGGCGCACTTCTGCTTGCCGGGACACTCGTCGGAGGTGGCAGAGACCAGGGGCCACTCGGTGCGCTGGTCGATCGGGGTCTTGACGTCGTCGCGGTCGCCGCTGTGCGTGTACTCCCCCTCGGCGCTGGGGGTGATCTCTTCCATGAGCGCGGCTCGGTGCTCGATGGCGGGGTTCTCGTTGAGCTTGGCCAGGCACAGGAAGTTCGAGATGCCCTTCAGCGGCGCCCACTTGAAAGTGATCCCGGCCTCCGCCAGGGCCTTCTCCAGGAACGGGAGGTCCTTGCGGATGTACTGGTTCATCAGGGCGATGGTGGAGGTGGCCACCACGTAGCGCCGGGGGGCTTCGCCCAGGGTGCTGGCCAGAATCGCGGGGATCATCGCGCCAAGGGACTTGCCAGTCCCGGTGCCTGCCTCAGCCAGGAGCCACTTCGGGGTGTCGTGCGCAAAGGTGGCCTCGATCCCGGCGGCAAGCGTCTCCTGCTGCGGGCGGCGGCGGTAGTTGGGCAGCTGCGCGGCGAGAATCGACTGCGCAGCGAGGAACGTCGTGGGCATCGTGGCGGCGGGCGGCATGGGGTTTCCCCTTGGCGGTGGCGTGGCGGGTGTTCCTGGCGTGCAGCCGACGCTACTTCCCATGTTTTGGGTAAGTCGCGTTTTGGAGCTGAGGAAGTTTCAGAGCGTACGAGAGGCCACTGACACCCCGGCGACACGCCCGAGAGTGGCGTCCCCACAGGGCTTCTCGTACGAGGCGCTCCACATTTGGGGGGCAGATGAGGTTGAATGGCCTCCGGACCGCCACCCGCCACGCGGTCACCCGCCACAATTTCCGGGCTTCTTTGCCCGCGCCAAGGAGTTGATCTCTGTGTTTTCCCCAGAAACGGCTAGAGGGGCGCAGATCCCGCCACGGGTATCTGCGCCCCTCGCCGCCTCTTAGGGCGGCCAAGCTCGGCCCTCTCCAGGGCCTGCCGGTAAGGAGCCGCCATGCTCCCCGTCCGGCCAGTGGGACCTGTTTTCCCGCCAGGGAAGGTCCCCAGGTGACGCGACCTAGTCGGTCTGACCATCGCCCTCACGGTGGTTCGGCCACTCCCCTCCAAGAGAAAGGCCAGCAACCCGCCGTGCTGGACCAGTCTACGGGCCCCGCCCTCATGCCGCAGGACACCTGTGATGGAAATCTCGACCAAGTTTGTGGAACCGCATCTCTCTCTTCTGCGTCGGAACTTGACCTTCCGCTAAAGCACTGGGCTCAGTCCTTCCCCGCACTCTCTCGCCGCATGGCGCGGCTGATGATCGAGGGCGACGTGGACGAGACCTACGCGTTGCTGGCCCGCAAGCGCCGCGACAAGTCCACCAAGAACAACCACGGGCACGCGGTGACCTGCGCGTTGGCCACCGCGACTGTGCGGGCGAAGTGGAACAAATCCCAGTTCCTGGAGGCCCTGCTGGCCTGGCCGTCCAAGGGCGGCACTCACTCCCGCGCCATGCGCGACCACAAGGGGCACGCCAAGGCCGAGGAGTACCTGGACCGGGTCTGGGAGCGCGCGAGCCTGCTGACCCGGGACACCGGCATCGCCGACCGCAAGGACGCCATCGTCGACTTGCTGCAGCTGCGCGCCACGATCGGCGCTCAGTCCTGGAAGGGCACCGCCGAGAACACCGCCCTCCGCGTGTTGATGGCCTTCTGGCACGCCGCCCGCAAGGCCGGTGGACGCGCATTCACCTTCTCCTTCCGCGAGGCCGCAGAGGTCGCCGGGTGCACGGCTGCGACCGCGTACAAGGCCGTGAAGAGGAGGCTGGAGGGCCGCTGGCTGCGGCTGACCGAAAGCGGCCGGGGCGAGCACGGGTCCAGCTGGTGCCTGCTCGACGGTTCTCATCCACGACACACCCCGAAGGGGGCGCCAGCCTCCCCCCGCCCGTCGAATGTGTCGAACGTGAGAAGCACTGCCGAGATCGATGTCGACGTGGTGCAGCGGCTGATGAGCCTGGACGCCTTCGCCCATCGGGGTCTGGGTACGTCCTCCCTCAAGGTCTTGGCCGCACTGTCCGCCAGCGACCGGCAGACGGTGAAGGACCTGCAGGAGCGCGCGTGCATGAGCGCCGCGACGGCCTACCGGGTCGTCAAGCTCCTTGCAAAGCACGGCCTGGTCGTCCGTACCGATGAGGTCTGGCAGCTCACGGAAACGGCTCAGGAGGCCCTCTCCGGCGCCTGGGACGGCTGGGACATGGTTGCGGACCGCGAGGGCACGCTGGGGACCCTGAAGCGCCGTCAGGCCCTCCACAGGGCCCAGCGCGAGGTCTGGCTGACCATGACTCTCCCCCGCCTCCGGCAGCGCCGCATGCCCGACGTCGTCCCGATCCGGGGCGACGAGGTGAACAGCCACTCCTGGGACGGCGTCGCCTTCAACCCTGTCACTGGCGAGATCCTCCCCGACCTGGTGGTGGCCTCCGACGGCCGCTTCCTCGTCGTGGAGCCGGGTCCTGAGCCGGATTACGGCACTCTCCTTCAGATGGCCCGTGAGGCTGTGCAGGACTACGAAGCCCGCTCCCAGGCCGAAGCTGCTCTACACGCCGCCTGAACTGGCCTTTTCCTTCTCTGGAGCCCCATGTCTGACCTGAATGCCCAGATCAATGCCTCCATCGCACTCCACGAGCAGCACCCCTGTGTCGCAGCGCCTCTTCCTGATCCCCCTCGGAGGCCTGTATCCCGGCTCTGTGTCTGTGAGCACCCCGAGGACGGTCACAGGAAGTCGATCGCCATGGGCAGCGGGTGCTGGAACTGCCTTGAGTGCACCGGCTTCCGTGAGAAGAACTCTGCCTGAAGTCCTTTTGACCAGCAGTTTCTTACATTCGACACATTCAATTGGCGGGGGGAGGCTGCGCCCCCCTGGGGGTGTGTCGTTGCTGAGAAGTTCGTCAAGCCACCAGGTAGCTGCGACGCCGCTGTGCGGCGCCCATGTGGCCTTCTGCGCCGGTGTCGCCCAGGAACCAGTCGGTCATTTCGTTGCGCGCCAGCATGGATTCCACGATCCCCTCCTCCACGGTGCCCTGCAGGACGAAGGTGGTGCAGGTGATGGAAGGGGCAGCCGAGTTGATGCGGTCAATTCGGCCGAGGCGTTGGGTACGGGTTTCGTAGGTGAGGGCGGACTCGTACTCGACCAGGTAGGTGGCCTCGGGGACGTTGATGCCGTCCTTGCCTGCATCTGAGGAGAGCAGTACGCAGGCCTGCGGATCGTTACGGAAGGCGAGGCGGGCCCGTTCCTTCTCGGGCTGGCTCATCGTGCCGGTGTACAGGTAGCTGCGGATGCCCTCCTTGCGGAGCACGTCGGCGAGCAGGGGCAGGACGGACGGCCCGAACTGGGAGAAGACCATGGCCTTGTCGCCTTGCCCGTGGATGATCGGTGACAGGTACTCGACAAGCTCTTCGGTTTTCGCCGATCCCATGCGCAGCAGGTGCTCCTCTCCGAATCTGCAGACCAGCTCACGTGCCAGCTGTGAGCTTCCGTGGCGGGCTGAGTGGACGAGCGAGCCGGGGTGAGCGGCAATCTGCCGGAGCGCGGCGTGCAGGCCCGGCACGGCCTCCTGCCGTCCCTCCTGGAGGGCGGCGACGGAGGCGTAGAGCTCTGCCTGGTCCTTGCGCAGCGCCAGGGACCGGAACTCCTCGATGCGCTGGGGGAACAGGCCACTGACGTCCGGGTCGGACTTGCGCTTGCGCCACATGTAGGGCTGGGCGAGGGCAGTGAAGTCGGCGACGCCTTGAGGGTTGTAGCGGGGGCGGCCGTAGTCATCGCGGCTGGCGACCACGGCCTTCTCGAAGTCGGTGATCTTGGGCATTGCGCCGGGCACGAGGAGCCGCAGCAGGTTGAACCCGTCCTCGTAGCCCTTGCTGAGCGGAGTGGCGGTGAGGCCGAGGGCCCGCAGGTCCGGCTGGGCTTTGCGGAGCCGCTGCAGGGCGTAGGTGTGGCTCTTGTACATGCGGCTGGTCCGGTTGCGGAGCTTGTCGGAGATCTCGTCGTAGACCACAAGGACCCGGCGGCCAGCGGCCTGGGCGTCGAGCAGGACCTGCAGGAGGTGACCGGGCGCGGGGGCCTGGGCGCGTTTGCCCGGCGGCACGGTGAATACCGTCAGGTCGGTCCGCAGCGTCTCGAAGGTACTGATGAGCACATGGGGCAGCGTCTCGTCGAGCTTGCGCATCCGTGCGGGGCCGTGGTGGACACGGTGGGAGAACGGGGTGAACGTGCTGAAGTCCTCGGCCCACTCGGCGATCTTGTTCTGCTTGCACACCAGCAGCACGAGGTCCTCGGCCTGGTCCTCCGCCAGCAAGGCCGCCACTGCCATCGCGATCACCGACTTGCCGATACCGGTGTCGGCGACGAGCAGCCCCGAGCGCTTCAGGTACGCGAATGCCGCCCCCTCCTGCTGGCAGGGAAAGAGGCCGTGGGGGCTGCTGAACAACGGGCGAGGCGACGCGTTCATGCTGGTCACAGTAGGTATCGCCACCTCAAAAGGTAGACCTAGAGATAAAGCAATCTATAGAGACATCAAAATGTCGAGACATCGAGCCATCAGGCGCGTGGTCGGATGACGATCCGGCCGATCTGAGGCGAGAAGACGCTGGCGTTGACGCCGAGTGTGAGCCGCAGGTAGCGGTTCCCGGCTGGAATGGGGAGTGCGTTGCCGACCCAGGACTGGAACCAGGCATTCGCGGTTGCTGTCGGCTGAGGAAAGGCCAGTGGGATGCGGGTCCAGGTCGTGCCGGTCGCGGAGACATCAGCGACGACCTCGGTCCGTAGCGCGGCCATGTCGGGGACGCCGGACGGGATCCAGTTGAAGACCCTGGCGCGGAAGTCCCGCACACCGCTGGCCTGCTGGTAGGTGATCGAGGCCGTCCCTGCGGCATTCCTCTTGACCCGGGTCGTGTCGCCGCCCATGGCGCCATCGGTGTCGCCGGTCTCCAGCACGAGATTGGCATCGTGGGCCGATGACTTACTGAAGTCGGCCAGCTCGTCGTCGATGGCGCTGTCGGTCAGGTAGACAAGACCCAGCGTGTCCAGCGCCGTCAGCAGTGAGAGCAGCGCCTCGCGTCCCGGAGTCGAGGCTGTGATCGCGGCCTTGCTCATGAACTGCTGTGTGGCTCCAGCGCTCCCGAAGAAGCCCAGTGCGGATGTCGCGCCTGCCAGCATGGCGTCGCCACGCGCGCTCACGTACCGGCCTGCCACGACGTTGCCCAGTAGCGCGATGAAGGGGCCGCCGGACACCCACTCGGTGGGGACGTCCCCCTGGCCGATGATCACCGTTCCGTCGGCCCGCACGCTGACATGGTCGCCCAGCCGTATGACCTGGTCCGCTGCGGCCGTCCTTCCGCCGCCCAGCACGATGGCCTTCGAGGCCGCTGCTGCAGCCGAGGCGTTCCGGCCGAGCGCTACCTGCTCGGCGGCCGTCGCGTTGGCCCCGGCCCCTGCCGCGAGGGCCGACGCCCCTGCAGCAGCCGTGGCTCCCAGAGCCACTCCGTCCGTGGAGGCCGTTGCGCGGCCGAGCGCCGTGGCGCCGGGCCCGTTCACCTGGGCACCGGCTCCCAGCGCAGTGGCACCTGATCCCTGCGTCCCCCCAATGGCTTTCCCGATCCAGGTCTGGCCGGGGTAGATGTCTCCGGAAGAACTCGGCGCGAGGACCGTGGAGTAGGGGGCGTCGCCCTCGTGGCGGTGGAAGCGCAAGGCGTCGAGCACCTGCCAGATGGCGGTGCCGTTCGGGGAGACCGCGAGCATGGCGTTGCCGCTCAGCCCCTGTGCCGAGCCGATGCGCAGCGGCTTCTGGCTGCGGACCGTTGCCGAGGGCGGCGGCAGGACGTCGACTCCGGCTCGGGTGAACGAGGCACCGCCCGGCAGTGCGGCCAGCACGGTGACGCGCAGCGGCCGGTCGGTCCAGAGGTTGATCACCGCTGGGTCGATGAGCACAGGCCAACTCTGCGGCGCACCGCCGTTCGGATCGAGGTAGACGGGCTCCTCGATTGCCTTATTCGTGTCGGGGTCCAGGAGGGTGACCTCGGCGTACGGGTAGGCCTCGCCCGAGGAGTCCACCAGCGGCAGGTAGAGGTGCGATCGTTCCACGGCAGCGCTCCCTGTCAGACCGTCGGCATAGTGGGCTCGGTGAAGTACGGCTGGTGCACCAGGTAGCGCCACTGACTGGTGCCGCCCGCCGGGTTGAAGAAGCCGACGCCGTTCGCGGTCGCCCCCTGGACCAGGCTCTGGGTGAACGCGCGCAGCACCCCGTTGACGTACACCCGGTAGAACGTCGGGAAGTTGTGGATCACGACGTGATCGCCGTCCTGCAGGGGCGAGCCGAAGGCCACATTGGTGAACGCGGCGCCGCCGGTGTACCGGACGACTGCGTTCGCCGTGACGATGTAATAGTTCGAGGCGTCTTGGCGGCGGAACATCACCCCGGCGTTCGCCTGCGTCGCACCCCACCGGGTGCTGATGATTCCGTGCGGCGCCTGCACGGTGAACGAGGCGGTCGAGGATGCGGCCAGCAGCAGGCCGTTCTTGCTGGCCGTTGCCGTGCCGGTGATGGCCCAGGTCTCTCCGGACGGCAGCGTGGTCGGCGTGTACGTGGTCGCGGGGGGCACCTGCACGCTGGTGGCCCCGAGGTCGTAGTAGAAGAGGTCACCACTTGCGCCCTGCAGCGCGTACCAGGCATACAGGAAGTTCTGCTCGCTACGGTTGTCGTAGCCGCCGAAGCTGCCTGTCGTCGGCAGGTTGCTGAACACAGCGGTGTCCACGGTGCCGTTGGCGTTGCGCTTGTACGCGCGTGGCGCACGGAACACGATCGGCCACTGGTTGTCGATGATGACCAGCACGTTGCTGCCGAAGCACGCGACGCTCAGGCTGTGGTCGACGCCGTCCCAGGGGTCGGGGAAGGCACCGCCGAGCGTGATGGCGGCCGAGTCGGCGACCTCGGCGTCCCAGGGGCCCTCGGCGGCCGACGTAGTGATTCGGATGCCGACGGTCTTGGTCGCAGCGGTGAAGGCCAGGTAGGCCCGGGGCGAGGACGCCGACCAGGTCGTGGTTCCAGGGTGCCGGATGGCCAGCGCGAAGTCCTGCGGCCCCCAGGTGTACTCGGGCGCCCGCGAACCGTCCGGACTCGTCAGCTTCACGCCGGTGGCCTGACAGATGAACTTCAGGCCGAACGAGCCCCGGTCGGCACCGGTGCTGCGCAGCAGACCGAGCCCGTCCGGGCTGCCCTTGAACGCAGCGAAGGCGCCCTTTCGGAACTGGTCGAGTACCCACTGCGGCTCGCTGTCCACGGGGCCGAGGAGCGGCGCGTAGGTGTATGGGACCGGGGAGTAGTCGGGGGTGCCGAGGGTGCCGTCGCCGAGGTCATCGCGGTACAGCGCGTCGATGGAACCGGCGGCGACCTGGCCGGGTACGGAACTGAGCGGCACTACCCCTCCTACGGCGTGGTGTTGTTGGTGATCAGGCCGAGCCCGGCCAGTGCGCCGAGCAGGTTGCGCAGTGGGATCACACCGCCGTCGGCGCCAGTGACGACCGGCTTGGTGGTGCCCTCTGCACCGAAGAAGCCGAGCCGGGACGTGGCGTCGCTGCCCAGGGACACGGCTGAGACGGCGATCAGCTTGTTGCCGATGAGAACGGCTCGGTAGGACGCGGTGGGCATGCCCAGCACGATCTGGCCGACTGCGCTGGTGGCGGCACCAGCGCCGATTGCGGCCGAGTTCGCGTGGGCTGCCCCGGTGATCGCGTTGGGCCCCAGGGCAAGGCTGTTCGGCCCCAGGGCTTGCGCGCCCGCACCGATGGCAGTGCCGCTGGTGGCTTCCGTGGCGACGTAGGCGTCGGCGCCGATCGCGGTGCCACTCGGGGCATACGCCTTGGCGCGGGCGCCTACAGCCGTGCTGCTCGTCGCATCCGCGTACGAATCAGGGCCGATGGCCGTCCAGCCGGTGTTGGCCAGCGACCCCTTGGCCCGGGGGCCGACGGCAATCGAGGTGTCCGAGACGGCCTGGGCGCCAGAACCGACGGCCAGGGAGTCCGTGCCGGTCGCCTGCGCCTGGTATCCGATGGCCGTGGCACTGGCCCCGGTGGCCTTCGCGCTTGCGCCGATACCGATCGAGCTGGTGCCGGAAGCAGCGCTGTCCGCACCCAGAAGCACCGACCCGACCCCGGCTCCCGGATGGTCGTGGGCGGGAACCCGGCCGCCGTACATGGCCTTGATGCTGGTGACCCACATCTCGTGGCCGGTGCTGCCCACGTAGGTGGCCGCGCCGACGAACTCGACCGACACGGACTGGTAAGTCCCGGCCGCGAGCGCGTATCGGTAGAAGCCCCAGTCGCGGGTCGCCGTCAGCGTCTGCAGCACCGTTTTCGCGCCACCCTGCGCTGTCACGGAGATGACGACCGACTCGTTCGCGGCCAGGCTGGGACGCAGCCACATCGAGACCCAGCCCGGTTCGATCAGTGTGAACCCGGGCGACGTCAGCGTGAACCGTCCGGCGTTGCCGGTATGCACGGCGTGCAGGGAACGCAGCAGCCCCTGGTCGGCCGGGACGGAGGTGCTGTAGTCGCGGGCCGAGGTCGCGGCCTGGGTGAACGACCACCCGGCCGGGTCCTGGCCCCGGGCGAACGCTTCGCTGATCACCGTCACCTGGGGCGTGAGCCCCGAGTTCGACGGAGCAGCACCCCACACCGCCTCACCGGGGTTGTCACCGGCGAGGAGAACGTTCCCGGGGATCTGTTGGCCGGTGATGAGGAGCGGCGTGTCCGTCCGCGCGGTCTCCTCGGGCGGCGGCGCCGCGTCGAGGTACACCAGGATGTCGGAGTGCTGCTCGCTCTGAACCAGCACGGAGACGCGCTGAGGGATCTCCAGCCAGAAGTCCATCACGCCGTTCGCGGCCGTGTGGGGGTTGGTCAGCTGCTCGTTGCCGGTCGGCCCCGCGTACAGCGGCTGGGCGAGCTTGACCGAGAGACCGGCCTCTCGCACGAGGACCTGCGCGCCGTACAGCAGGTCACCGGTGTCCCCGGTGATGGGCCGCATGATGTGTGCTCGTGCCACCGTGTCCCTCCCTCTCGTCACCCCTTGACGGCGGCGAGAGGGTGGGACACAGCAACCGGCGCGTGATTCCGGGGCGTTTCAAAGATGAGAAAACCTGCGCTGATCAGCCGTTGTCGCCGCTCTCACCCTCCTCGGGCGGAGGCGGCGGGTCGTAGGCGGTCAGCTTCTGCGTGTAGAGCAGACCCTCGTTTGTGACGGCCAGGATGAACGCGGTCCCGTCCGGACTGTGCAGCACGCCGATGCCCGGGATCTCCACCAAGTCGGTGGCCGTTCCGAGCATCACCTGGTTCGGGCGGGTCACCTGAGCGCCCGCGCCGACGGCGGTGCTTTGATCGAACGTGGCGCGCGCACCGCCCCCCAGCGCCGTGGCCTGCGTGCCGGTGGCCAACGAGGACTCGCCGATCGAAATGGCACCAGGCTGGGACGCGGACGCCTGTGAACCGACGGCCACTGCGCCATCCGCCCCGGCCGTGGCCATCAGGCCGACAGCGGTGCTCTGGTCGCCGGTGGCCGAAGCTCCGTTGCCCACGCCAGTGGAGCCGCTTCCGGCGGATGTGGCACCGAGGCCGACCTGCGTGGAATTCGCACCGGAGCCGGGGTGCAAGGAGTCGGTGGAGACCGCCAGCACGTCGACGTTGTCCCAGAACTCCTCGGGGTCGGTACCGACCTTCACCCCGATCTGCAGGCGGGTCGGGCTGTCCAGGAAGAAGTCGATCTCGCCATTCGAGATGTTCCACGGGTTGGTGCGGGTGAGCCCGTTGGCGGCCTCGGCATAGACCGTGTCCGGCAGCAGCTCTGTGGTGCCCTGGACCAGGAGGCGGACCTGAGCCTCGTCGACCTGGTTGCCCAGGCGGTCTGTGAGGGGGCGGTTGAAATGCGCGCGCACAGCGGCTCCTAGCGATTGAGGACGAAGGCTTGCGGCAGGGCGTGCCGTGCGACCGACGGCGGGGCGCCCTCGTCGGTGCCTTCGGCCACGGCCTCGGGCAGCGTGATGGCGGGCAGAGGATCGGTGATCGGGGTGTGCTGCTGCGCCCACTGGCGGGCAGCCAGCCACCACTCCTGCGGAATGGGGTGCTGCCAGCCCTGGAAAAGAGGGTCGGACTCCACCGGCGGGTAGTAGTCGGCCAGCGACGAGGATGAGCCGGACGCCTGCAGGGTGTCCAGGTAAGGCACGGCGCCGGACATCGTTGCGTACCAGGGGCGCAGCACCATGGAGGACAGCGAGAGGTCGGGTGCGTAGCCGGTCACGCGCCACCGCAGCTGGGTGCCGCCGGTACGGTCAGCGGCGGGCAAGTCTGGGAACTGGAACACGCCGCGCGGGTTGTTACGGATGGCGACCATCTCGTGCCAGCTGACGCCTCCGTCGCGCGAGACCTCCCACACGAGTGGGTCATTGAAGATCGCCAGGCTGTCAACCAGCCACTGCCCGGTGCCCTCGCTGCCTTCCTGGACCAGCCGGACCCGCACGTCGTAGACGTTGTCGATGTCCCAGTCCAAGGAGACGTCTCCCCACGACCCCAGGGCCTCCATGCCCTGCCAGGTGCGGGTGCCGGACGCTGTCACGCTGTCCCAGGTCGGCTGTCCTGTTGGCGATCCGGTGCGGATGGTGGCCCCTACGTACCACTCGACGACCTGAGCTGCGTCGACAGACTGGACCGCCTCGGCCAGGATGCGGCCGTCGCCGTTGACGAGCTGCAGGTGCAGCGGTTCGGCCAGCGGCCCCTCGGTGTAAACCCGGGCCGCCGCGTACAGGCGGCCGCCAGGCGCGGGCGTGACCGGCCGCAGCGACTCGATGCCGCCGTTGTTCGCGTCCGAGGTGGAGTTCTCTACTTCCCACCACAGCGGCCGGTTGGGAAGCGGGTTGGAGGCCTCAACGTCGCCCCAGGTTGGGAACTGGCTCTCCAACGCGCCCCACGAGGACAGCGCGTGCCCCCGGACCACCTCAGCCATGCGCCCTATTGAGGCGGAGTACCGCGCGGACGAAGCGATGCTGGCGTCTCCGACTGGGCGCCACGAGTGCAGGCTCGGGTCGTCGAAGTCAGGGTCGGCGACGAGTTGCTTAGCATCCGACGCTTGAGCCGCGAACTGCACACCAAGTACACGCCTCTTGGAGATGAACGTCTTCGACGTGACCCGGGAGCCGAGCCACGGCGGCGCCTCCGTGGTCACCATCGCAGACCCGGTGTGCTTCCAGCCACCCGTCTCATCGGCGCTGTAGCCGGATAGAAAGGCCGTGTCGTGGAACAACTCGACGTACTGCTCGGTGTCCCGTTCGGCCACTGGGTCCGCCAGGTAGGCCAGGACCTGGCTGAGGGCGACTGTGTAGCCGACCTTCGTGTCCATGGCCAGCTGAACGACGTGGTATCGGTGCACGCCACTGCTGCTGAAGCGCGGGGCTCTGGAGCCGGGCAGTGGCATATACGGGAAGCGCTGCCCTGAGCGGCGCAGCACCTGCGCATCGAGTGGATCGGGCGCATACAGGGCCTCTGTAGGCAGGTATGGGTCCCCCGAGGAGTTGCTGCCTGAGGCGATGCGGTTGGCGTCCACGTACTGGTAGATAGCACCCTGCTCGGTCGCGACCCGAGCCCCGGCCGGTGCCACACCCGTCACCGTGTCGCCGGACGCAGGGATCGTGGCCTGAGCGCTGCCGGAATCCGAGGGAAACAGCCTCGTCGCGACGAGGGGGCTGGCCTGCGACGGGGTGAGCACGGTGGGCTGCAGGTTGGTGAACTCCAACTTGACGTGGCTCGCCTTGATCGGGCGGAACTTCAGCAGCCCCTTGCGCAGGGAGAAGTCGCCCGGGATGGGAGTCCACACCAGGTCGGAGTGGGCGACCGCCGGGCCGCCGATCAGACCCCAGGGGCACACTGAGTCCGACCCCGCTGTGACCAGGGTCGTGTCCAGGCGCAGGATCGCGCTGGAGCTGGTGTGCGCTGCCGGGTCGATGCCGTGCCCCGGCGAGAGGGCATAGCCGCTCGGGTCATCCCAGTAGCTCTCCAGCGAGTTGACGTCGGCTGCGCGCCCTCGCGCGAGGAAGAGGCTGCGGATCCGGATTCCGCCGCCCTCGCCCAGCAACGGGCCTCCGAGTCGGATCGTGGTGGGCGGGGCGACGTCGACCACTCGCGCGTCCTGCTGGATCCGCGTTTCCCACGGAGTGCGCACCGTCAATGTGCTGCCGTCGTACGCAATGCCGACCGCAATCTCCGCATTGACGCCGAACGAGACCGCAGCCAGCTCCACGGTGCGCTCACCGAGCTTCACAACGAGCGCGCCGTTCCGCAATGACACTGTCAGTGCGCCTGTGTCCAGGAAGGTGTGCTGTGCAATGTCGTCTGAGCTGAACTGAGGGTGCACGATCAGCCCGAGGAGGAACGGGGCCGCCGGATCAAACTGGCACGCCCGGTTGTCGACGTCCAGGTACGACCGCGCACCCCCGAACAGCACACCCTCGCTGTCGGCCACCGGCACATCGGATGCGGCCCGCACCAAGGGCAGCGTCAGTGGGGTGTCGCTGGGCGCGAACCGGTCCGGAAGCACCGTCTCGTCGGTGTAGTAGAGGTTCACTGTGGGGCCGGAAGTCACAGGATCCAGGTAGAGCCGGTCGATGACCTGCCCTTGCCCGGCCGATGTCCTCAGATCGAGATGCATGCTCACGACCGCGTTCGGCACCGGCTGAGGCGCGCACCGCCATACCCCCTGAGCCGGAGGCAACAGGTTCGCGGCCCGGTTGCGGCGCAACACGTACTCAACCTGCGACCCGAGGAGGTCGGTCGAGCCCGCAATGGGCGCTGAATACTCGCTATCTACCTGCGGCAGCCACGGCAGGTCATCGAGCGAGGCCGCCCGGTACGACACCTGGGCGTCCTTCACCCCGAGCGAGTACGGCACCGGCTGGCCGTCCGTGCCGCGCGGGCTCGACGCCGAGGGCAGCCGCGTCATGACCACGCGGAACCGGCTCGCCGTCACAGGGCTGACGTTGACGGCCTGCTCCATCCAGTGCCCGGCGCCGAAATGCTGCGGGTGGAGCTTTACCTCGCCAGCCACACCCGTCGGGATGACCGCAGGCAGCGAGTCCATGATGCTGATCTGGACCGGAGTGCTGGTTCGCGCCTGCATCAGCGGATTCCATATTCCGTCACGGTCCTGCCATTGCACCCAGGCCCGCTGCGGGAACCGCGCCAGCGAGAATGCAATGCGGTTCACCGGCCGGGCGGATGACAGCGAGAACTCGAAGACCTCGCGCAGGGGGTCGCCGTTGGCCCGAGCCGGGCTGGACCAGAAACGCTCCGTGCTGCCACTGACCTGACGCGCAGCCGTCTGTAGCCGCAATGCGTCCTTCACGGCCTCAAGCGGCATGCCGTCCACGGTCAGCGGCGCCAGAGCAGGGATCCCGAAGTCGCCAGACACACTGCCGATGCTCTGCACGGGCCGTGCAATGCGCCCCTTCCACGCCGAGCCTTCGGCCTTGCTCGGCACGTCCAGGCCGTTGAGCGCAGACGCCACGGCCGCCGTGTACGCGTAGAAGGCCCCGGTCCGGACCCCGGTGTCCCGGCCCGCGCGCGTGAAGTCCTCGAAGAAGGAGCGCCGTAGGCCGTTCGTCAGCTCCAGCTGGACGCCCATGGACCGGGCGCCCTTGTTGCAGATGTTGGTCGGGTCCGCTCCCGCGATCTCCGAGGACGCCTCCTCGACAATGAATCCGGCCTGCTCCAGGGAGCCCCTGATTCTGTCGGCGAGGTCTGTGTCGAGGCCGCCGAGGTAGGTGATTGCGTCGGTTCCCGACATCCCGTGCCAGGAGATGACGAAGTCGCTGGCTGACACAAGGCTCAGGGCCTGCGGCTCGTCGAAGTTCGTGCTGGTGATGTGCAAGTCGGCGTTGCCCGAGGTGAGCATGCCGTCGAAGGAGTAGAAGCGGTTTGCCGATCCGGCGAGGTAGTCCGCAATCTCCGTGGTGCCCGGCTCAATGCCGCCGCCGTGGATCGCAATGTGAGCCAGACGCGATCCCGGCGGTGTCCGTACGAGCAGCCGGTAGTCCACGCCGATCTGGCGCTCTGCAGCCAGAGCTGCGTAGTTCGGGTACTCGGCCATGCTGGTGGGCCCCCTCGCCGTCGTCGCCTTGCAGCCCTTGGCGACGCGAGAGGGCCCCGAAACAGGACGTCAGGCCGGGGGCTCGCGGCATGAACGGAGTATGTCAGTCGGTCGGCAGGACCATCCGGCGGTCGCCGCTGTAGGGGTTGGCCACCATGACACCGTCCGAGCCCGCCCGCGCGGCCTGGGCCTGTAGCGGATCCAGGGCACCGAGCGAGGCCCGGTAGACCGTGCTGGTGCCGTCCCGCCACACGACGGCCTGATCGATCGCGTCACTGGCCATGTCGGGCACCGGACCCGGCTCGGTGAAGTCCACGTCACTGGTCGGTGCGTAGGCGTACGACCGGCACGTCGGCATCTGCGAGCCGTACGACCACTCATCGCCCAGTCGGGCGGTGAGTGGCGGCTTGGGCAGGACGCGGGCAGAGGCCGGGTCGACGCCATCGGCCTCCTGCAGCGGGGAGAGCGGGTACGGAGAGGCACCGAGAGCGACCTGGCCTGGTGTGACCCGCGTGGCGATCTCCCAGTTCTCGCTGTCGGCGCTGACTGCCGAGATGGCTCGCGACAGCAGAGCAGACGTGCCCTGCGTGTCCACGGTGAGCAGGATGTGAGCTGGTTTCAGGCGCTCCAGGACACGCACCAGTGCCCACTCGTCGCTGGTGCGCTGAGCCCGGCCCTCGGGAGTCGACGGGTAGTCCCTGTTCACACGGACGAGTAGCTCGCTCCTCGTGAGGACGCCCGAGCGGCCGTAGAACGGAGTGCCTTCCAAGGCGCCCCAGATCTGCCCCTCGTACTCCTGCCAGTTCGCCCCCTCCATCCATGCCCAGGAATGGCCCGCCTCCTCAGGGTTCTCCGCCGCTTCGATGAGCGCCCACGACTCGAAGATGTCGACCTCGGCGGCCGTGACGGCCTCGGCCGCAGCTTGCAGTCCAGGGAGGGTGCCCCCGAGCGCAATGGCCTGCGCAAGCGCGGTCATGCGGTCACGGAACGAGGCGTCTGCGGCCTCAATGCCCTCCCACTCAGCCGCTGTTGCGGAACTGGTCTCCATGGGGTTGATCGGAAGCTGCTCGGCGTCGGTCCGAGTGGCCCCAAACAAGGACCCGTAGAACCGGTCGAGGTCGAAGAACCGGGCGCCGGAGGCGGACAGGCTCTGCAACTGAGCAAGTAGCAGTCGCTTGCGGAGCTGGCCGACCCCTGAATCTCCGAGCAGCGCCTGCATCAGGCGCATCAGATGCGACGTGGGCCGGAGGTCGTAGACCTCCTCGGGGAAGTGGCGCATCTGCTCGGCGATGGACACATCGGCGACGAGCATGCCGGTGCTGCTGGCCAGCGACGCGGTCTGCGGCACGGTGACGTCGGCCTGCAGAGGCATCAGGCCGTTGGGCAGGATCCCCGAGCCGTACAGACTCTCGCCCTGGTGCAGGAAGTCGTCAGCCATCACAGCACTCCGAACGAGTTGCGGGCCAGGGTCTTGAAGACGACGGCCCCGAGCACCGGCAACTCGTCGTCGCGGAAGTAGATGTCCTTTGCCCGGCCGGTGGCCGACTCGACATAGGACGCCATCGCAGCGCTGTCCGGCGCACCGTTGGGCGCAATCTGCTGCACGCCGACGATGGATGCATTGGGGTTGGCCGAGCTGTATCCGGTCACGTCTCCGCCGTGGAGCAGGCGGCAGTTGTCCACCCCCGGGACCTGGTGCACGACGGCCAGCACGTCACTGATCTGAACGTTGGAGTTGAACCCCATGCGGTTCAAGTAGTCGCTCAATGCGGTCCGGATGGCGTCCTGGACCGATGCAACGGAGCCGGTTGAGGAGGCTGTGTACATCACGCCCAGCGAGAAGCGCAGCCAGCGCTGCTTGGCCTGGTGCACGCGGGCGTCAATGCCGACCAGCCGCCAGCGGTTGACCGCGTCCTGCACCGACGCGGGGATCTCGTTGTAGGTGTAGTCACCGGCGCCGCCGACCACGAAGGCGCTGCCGTCGGCAGGCAGGTAGGTGCGGTGCCACTCCAGGCCGAAGCGGCTGGTGGGGCTCCAGCCGTCCACGGTGTCCTCATGCACCACCTGGTACGCGTATGTGACGCCGCCTGAGACGGTGCCCAGCGGGTGCTCCTTGGTGGCCAGACCGTACGTCGTGGAGCCGATGGTGAGGGTCGCGGGCGCGCTCAGGATCGGACCGAACGGAAGGGGCAGAAAGACGTTGGCGGCCTCCGGCCGGGTCTGGTCGGCCCGCAGCCAGTCGCCGGTGTACATGTCGACGGTGGAGACCGTCTGCCACTTCTTCGACTGCCGGAAGACGACGCTGGCCTGAGCCGCCTGCGCTCGCGTCCCGCCGGTGAAGACGTCGACCCGGTTCGTGACGTTCGTGGCCGGGCTGTTGCGCGAGACGACGGGCAGGTACTGGTACTCCACCGTGAGCAGCTCGCCAGAGGCCGGGAAGGCCCCCGACAGCTGACTGATCTTCGGAGGGTTCGAGGGAATCCAGGTGTAGTCGTAGTCCTTGACGAGCGGCGTGCCGTCCGCCTTCAGTACCTGCACCGGCGAGCTGTACACGTACTTCGCATCGGTGATCTGGGTGACGACGTCACCGCTCACCGGCACCTGCAGGATCTCGGACCTGGTGCGCGAAGAGCCGACCACAGAGGCGGCGTAGCAGTCCGCATCATCCAGGGCCACGCCCAGGTACATCTGCTCCGTCCCCGCGAGACTACGGAAGACGGTCTTCTTCCAGCGCTCACGCAGCTCCGTGTCGGTCTCCCGGGAGGTGCCCCCGGTCAGTGCGGCCGTATTGACCACAGCGGAGACGCCCTGGATCGGCGATGTGATGAGCGTGGCCATTCCAGCGCCCAGGTTGCCCTCAGGCCCGGCGGCTACGGCCTGCACCGCCACCGTGAGCGAGGCGGACCCGGGCATCATGGTGCCGCCGGTGACGGTCTGTACGATCAGAGCCGCGTCGGCGCCCGAAGCGATCTCCGTGCCGACCGGGATGAATACGGTCGGCGTGAGGTCACCAGTCCGGCTGAAAGTGACCGCTCCAACTGCCCGTCGGGCGGGGATGCGGGCAATACCGAAGAGCTGGGTGAAAGCGTCGAGGTCGGCGTCCGTCTTGCTGTCGATGTCGTAGGCGTACGACAGCAGGTGGTTCTCCAGGTACGCGTCGGCCAGGCTGGATGCCACCGCGTCCAGGATCTTGCGGACCGGCGTACCGACGGACGTGTCCAGTTCCGGTTCCGACACCGACAGCGCATCACGCATCTGCGTGACGATGTCCTCCAGGGAAACGCCCATCTCATGCCCTCTCGATCAGCGGGGGTGTGCAGGTCACAGGTCCACCGTCCGCGCGATCCGAACTGTCTCCCCGGCTTCGGTCCGCAGGGCGACCCGGACCTTGACGGTGTCGTACTGGATGTCGGTGGTGATGGACTGCACCTGCTTGACGACGTCCTGGTGGCTGTATCGCGAGCGCGCCCCGGACAGGGCGTCGGCTGCGATACTCGCTTGCTGGGCCGCAACGTACTCCTGCACCACGCGGACAACCTCTGAGCGGACCAGCAGTTCCAGCTCGGCCGTCAGAGGCTCGCCCACGTACGACTCCAGCACCGATCCGTAGGCCGGGTGGTACGGGTCGTGGCCGTAGGGCTCGGCAAGGGCCAGCGCCAGATCCTGCCGGATACGTGCAGCCCCGGTCAGGGTCCGGTAGCCACCCTCGCTAAGCGCCAGGTCCCCACCCACGAGCGCGAGCGTCTTCATGTGCCACCTCCTCGCCCCTTTCGGTAGCCAGGCGGCGCGGGAACACGAGGCCCGGCCTCCTGCAGTCCGAAAGAGGGGTGTCTGCGACACCACCTGACTCCGGTGCGGCAGTATGTGGGGCAACACAAGCCCGCCATAGGAGAATCGTGGACATCAGCACGCTGCCTCGGCAGCAACACAAAGACCTCGTTGCGATGCTGGCCGGACTCGAAGCGATCCAGGCATGGATCGATGAAAACGGGTGCCTGGTCATTGGGATCGGCGTCCTCAAGGGAGGGACCGGAAAGACCACCAGCACCATCTTCTTCGCGCTCTATCTGGCCATCGTGCTAGGGCTTAACGTGGCCGTCATCGACACGGACGACAACTCGCAGAGCGTCGACAACTGGCACAACATCCGTGACGCGCGCGGCGAAGACGTGAAGTTCACGCTGTACTCCTACGACCCCAAGGACGAGAACGCGCAGGACCTCGATGACATGATCGAGGGCCTCGCAGCCAACCACCAGGTCATCCTCGTCGATTCCGGTGGCGCCGGTAAGGAGACGTACTGGGAGATGTGCAAGGTCGCGCACATGCTCCTGCTCCCCGTTGCGCCCTCAGGCTACGAGATCGCCCGGGTCAGGTCGTCGCTCCGCCTGGCCGACAAGAGCGCCAAGTCGAAGATCGAGGGCGACCTTCAGGTGACCGTCTTCATGGTCAAGTGCTCCGGCAACAACACCCTGGCCCAGGAGCAGCGCCCGGTGCTGCAGAACATCGTCGACACCTGCGAAACCAAGTTCGTCAGTCCCACGCTGGCGCCGGAACCCTTCCAGATCAGCGGCTCGCCGGACTACCCCAGGTCCTGGGAGACCACACCGAAGCGCCCGCAGTTGCAGGAGTTCGGCCAGCTGTTCCGCTTCTTGATGAAGGACCTTGTCACGGAGGAAGCCGCAGAAGAGGAAGAGGCCACCGGAGAGACGGAAGAGGCGACGGTCTGATGGCGCGTGGGCAGGTTCCTATGAAGGCGACCAAGGAGACCCCTGCGGAGAAGCGCACCCGCCTCTCGTTGGCGGCCAGTCAGGCTACCGACAGCACCGCCCGGCGGGGAGAGGACGACAGCATCAGGGAATCGGCAGTCGACCGCGAGCTGGCCGAGATGGCGACGTCTGCGTCGGTGACGGCGGGCGAACCCGCCCGAGACGCAGGCGATTTTCCGCATCAGGCAGGGTCGGGCGAGCCTGCCGCTGCCGCTCCGGTAAGCCCGGAGACGGCCTCCGTCACTCTGGGGCGCGAGCTGAATGCCGGACTCACGTACATGGATCCCCCCGAGGGGGCTGATGTCCGTGAGCAGATTGCGCACCACCGGCGTCGGATCATGGCAGGAAACCGAGGGCTGACGAAGGGGCTCGGTCACCTCACGCGAGACTGGGTCCTCTCGGCCGGAGAGCACTTCTGGGCGGCGACCACCGACAACAAGGCGCTCAAGACGGCGGGATACAAGTCGGTCGACGAGTTCGCTGGCAGTGTCGATATGACGCGGGACGACGTGTATCGCGTTCGCCGCGCGGTGCCTGTCTACCGCGCCATCGGAGACCTGGTCGAGGAGCCGCTCAACGAGCGAACGGTTCGCGCTCTCTACGCGTCCCTGACCGACGGCAAGAAGTACGCTCCCACCCCCCAGCGGGTGGAGAACATCCGCCAGCAGTTCAAGGAGATGAAGACTGCTGGCAAGGTCACCTCTGCCGGTGCAGTGTGGGCACGGAAGCTCCTGGAGCTGGGACCGGCCGCCAGCATCGAGGACAGTGAGACTGCAGCGCAGCGGTCGCCCGCAGGAGACAAGATCGAGAAGGCGCTGAAAGCGAGGCGCTTCGTCGACCTGGACCTCTTGAAGGAGGCAAAGCAGGAAAGCCCTGAGATCGCGCAGCGCTACGTGAAGGAACTGCGGGAGCAGTACGAGGCAGCCGCTGCCCTGCTGGACGGATAGAAACTGTGGCCCACTGGGCCACAGTTCTGACCACGAAAAGTGTGGCCCACTGGGCCACACTTTTTTATGTGGCCGTGTACTGCAACACGGCCGGATCGGCCTTGATGGTGGACGTGTCGTCGGTCAGTAGCGGGGCCGTCGTGCCTTCCAGGTAGCCGCCACTCAGTGAGACCGCGCGAATCTTGTTGGCGATCAGCCCGTAGGCCGGTGTCACCACCCCCGTCCCGTCGTCGTCTCTTCCAGTGACGACGGTGAGTCCGCTGGCTATCAGAGGTGGGTGGATGTTGCTCGTGGTCCCCTCAACGCGGACCCCGGCCCCGCCCCCGTTCTTCCCGTCGCGGCGAGCGATGCAGCCGGAGAGGACAGTCGGCCGATTCCTCGCGGAGTTCAGGCAGGTGATGTACCAGCCGTTTCCTCCGTTCCTGTCGGTGGTGCAGCCGCTATAGAGGAGGTCAGCGCTGCCGAAGTCCAGGCGGTATCCATGCCCGGTGTTCCATGCGGCCCGGCAGGTTGTGTAGATGACGTCGCCCGGCGAGCGGTGGTAGAAGCCATCGCCCTTGTTGCCGACCGCGAGGCAGTCGGTGAGGGAGGCATCCGTCAGGTTCTGCAGGTAGAACCCGGTGAGGTTGTTTGCGTCTGCGGTGACCTCGACGAGGCGCCAGCCCTTGGGGAAGACGAACGTGCCGTCCGTGCGCGTGTACGGGCCGGTGCGGATGCCGTATCCGGTGAGCTGCCAGAAGGAGCAGTTCTCGATTCGGAGGTCCCGCACTGCGCCGGTGGCGTACAGGCCGCTGATGTTCGGGGCGGTGAGCGAGTCCGAGTAGACGCCGTTGAAGGTCAGCCCGATGATCCGGACACCGTCGATGTTCGTGGCGTGCCCGCCCTCCTGCGGGTCCTTGATCCGAATCAGCTCGCTGCCGGTGAATCCTCCGTAGGAGGGTTTGATGCAGGTGGGATCCAGGGTGTTGTAGGTCCAGCGGCCTGTGTGGTCGCCGCGTATCGTGATGTTGCGCCTGCGGATCTCCAGCGTCTTCTTGATGCGGTACTTGCCCGGCGGGATGTAGAGGGTGCCGCCCTCGGGGGTCGCGTCGATAGCCCGCTGAAGGGGGCCGTAGTTGTCGGTGTCGTCGTTCTTGCCCACGGCGCCGAAGTCGAGTGCGTTCAGCCACTGAGGTGAGCGGTTAGGGCTGGACTTGGCGTAGACGGAGGCGACATCGGTTTCGATCAGCGCTTTCAGTGTCCAGGCGCCGAGATCTCTGTCAGCAAGCCAGATCTGGCCCACCTGAGGTCGGATGCCGGTCCGGTGCACGGATGTGGTCGCGTCGAGGTACTGCCCTTCGGTGTCGATGCAGCGCGCGAGATTCCGTGCCCCGTCTATCTCGCGGATGGTGACCTGCTTGATGGTCCAGCCGATGCCGTACGTACCGGCGTTGCTCACAGTCATGCGCCACCTGCCATCGGGAGGCCGAGGAGCTTGTTCCCCTTGCCGGTGAGCCGTGCCGGGGCGGCGATGGATACGGCCGTGGAGAACCCGCCGTCTTTGCCGAACTTGAAGTTGTGCGTCACGGTCGTGACGTACGCCTGGAAGTTGAACTCCGGGATCTGGATCAGCATGCCCGGGTACAGCTCCGGCATGAAGGTAAGCGGCACGCTCGCGGAGTACTGGTAGGCGAACTGCCTCATGAACAGGAAGATCGCGGCGAACAACTGCGCCTTGGGGCCGACGAGGCCAGGTAGCTGCTGGTAGTCCGGCCGAGCGCCGAACCTCTGCTTGATCCAGTCCGCATACTCCTTGGCCTCCTTCTCGGTCATGTCCATGCCGAAAAGGGCTTTCCAGACGCCGGGGAAGTCGATCGTCACCACGCCGGTCGTGAACGCGGCCATCTGGTTCAGGACGCTCTCACCAACCGAGTTCTGCACCGTGCCGGTCGCCGGGTCGAACAGGTTCGTCGTCTGCGGGCTCGTCACCACGAATTGGTGCGTGACCATGTAGTCGTCCGACCAGGTCACCTCGAAGTCCTGGACCTCGATGGGCTGGATGACCATCTTGGCGGCCGTGCCCCACATGCCGTAGTAGTCGGGGTACCAGGCGATCAGGTCCCCGTTCGGTGCCGAACAGAAGCTCCGCATGGTCGAGTTGAAGAGATTCTTCAGATAAGGCAGCAGCGGTTGGTCGTTCAGCAGCGCGCGCGGCCCGGCCAGAGCCTGCGCCATCAGGTAGTTCGGGTCGCTCTCGGCCGTGGACAGCGGGAGCCACGCGTTGTCCCCGAACAGCTTGTCGAATGGGTCCTTCGGGTTGTAGCCGGGCACGTCGGCGCCGGTGGTCAGCTCGACCCCGGGGTCGCTCGGGTCGACCTCGCCGTAACCGCCGTCGTCGCCGCCCTCAAAGATCACCGTTCCTGCCCCGGTGGTGTAGGAGATCCGAGGCAGGAAGCCGCCGTAGTCCCAGTAGCTGGCGGAGACGGGCGGATTGACTCCGACATCGTGGGGCTTGGCCCCGCGCCTGTGGGCCCCGATCGTGTTCTTGCCGTCCCCCAGGGACATCTCGACGTGGTAGATGCTGCCGGGTGAGCCGCCCTTGAACACGAGCGCCCCGGGAGTGGCAAGGGCCTTCTTGACGCTTACCTTCTTGCAGAAGGCGTACTGGGCTGCCGCCACGCGTGGCAGGTTGTACAGGGATCCCATGGTGCGCAGGAACATGGCCTGGATGAAGGAGCTGCAGTCGAGGCCGGGCGGCGGGTCGGCTTTCAGGACGGCCATCTGCGTGCCGCCGTACTTCTGCGTGTACGGGATGTTCGGGTACTTCTTGCAGTAGTTCACGGCCATCTGGGCCAGATTGAGTCCGGAGGAGGTCCCCTGAGGCTTCGAGTTGAGACTCGATGCCTTGCCGCCCCCCTTCTCCAGGTCCTTCACCATCGCCGTGGCGTTCTTCTCGTGCTTGGCGTACTCCAGCGGCTTGCCAGAGCGCTGAACGGCCTGGCAGACCTGCCACATCTCGGCCTTGTCCCGGTTCTTCACCTTGAACAGGGCCTCGTAGAACTTCTTTGAGGAGTACTCCGGGTTCATGATCTGCGCCTTGGAGCCCCAGCCCTGTGAGGGCCGCTGCTGAAACAGGCCGACGCTGTCCCTGTCGCCGTGATCCAGGTTGCGCAGGCCGGACTCCTGCATCGCCGTCATGATCGCGATGATGCAGTCGCGAGTGGAGGCTCCCACCTGCTTGCCGACGCTGTAGATGGTCGCCGCGTTGGATTTCTGCTCCGAGGAGTTGAAACCGCCGTAGGTGCCGGTGAGGGCCGTGGCGTCAGCGCCGCCCTCGCCGACGGACGCCGAGCCCAAGGCCTCGAATAGAGTGCGGGCGACCTCGTCGGCCTCGTCCAGCTCGGCGTTGATCTGCTTGGCGAGCGTCTCGATGACGCTGAGCCAGTTGCCGGGAATCGCGGCGATGTGAGCCTTGCTCTCCGGCCAGCCCACGACCTTCTTCAGGATCGTCAGGACGACGTTCGTCATGCCGCCGTCGCTGACGCCGCTGTCCTTGCCCGCGTCCGTCAGGGCCTGGCGCACCATGGCCTGCGAGGCTTCGGCGTGGCTGTCCCAGTACCAGTACTGCAGGCGCTTGAGGCTGCAGGACGAGGTCAGGTGCACGACGCGCGGCCACGCGGTTACCAGCGGCACCCGGTTGAGGTAGCCGGTGTAGACCTGCACCCACTTCAAGCGCTTCATCTGGACCGACACCCGGTCGTTCGGGGCCAGCACGCCGTCGTACTTTCGCCGGGCGTTCTGCAGGGAGAAGGAGAAGTTGCTGACGCCGTCCGAGCGCCGGACCATCGACCCTTCCACCAGGTCATCGGATACGTCGATGATCCCGTGCTTCTGGGTCGCGATGTAGACCTTCACGCCCGGCGCCAGAACGAAATTCGGCACGTGCCCACCTCCACCCCTTGGGGCGAGTGGCTGACGCGCGGACACCATCGTGACTAGGCTCGCGGCGTGGATTGGGCCTTGACGGTTGTGGGCCTGGTACCTGATTGGAAAAGGGGCGGGCCCGCTCCGGCCAGAGAACATCGGACCCGCTCGAAGGCCCGCCGCCCGTGCGGCGGGCCTTTCAGCTGCCGTAGTCGTCCCGGCTGTAGCTCTCCTGGCCGTTGTCCGTGTGCGGAGTCGGAGGCCCCGCTTGCCCCCAGTCGCTGCCGCCGTCCGAACCGTCAATGACGTTCGCGTAGTTGCCGGAGGGCACCGCGTTGCCGCCGAGCTGGGTGCCCATGGGCCAGAAGTACTTCATGTCCGGGTCATTGCCGTCCACGAAGCTGCTGGTGGACCACTTCTCGGTGTCCTGCGGCTCGCGCGTCGTCTCGAACGTGATCGTCGGGGTCCACACCATGCCGCCGATGGTGTCGCCCCACTCGAACCCGGACAGCGGCACTCCCTCGCGGTCGAAGCCCCGCGAGGGGATCAGCACCCGCATGTCGGGGAACTTGGTTCCAGCAGGCAGCCCCGGGTTCATTACGTACGCGGCGTACAACTGCATCCAGTCCGCGAACGCCTTGCGCTCGGCGTACCCCCTGAGCAGCACGCGGACGTAGAACCGGGCCGGGGCCAGCCGGTGCGGGTAGTAGGCACGGGAGTTACGCGCCATCGACTCGTCGGCAACCATGGTCAGACCGTGACCCAGCATGTCGACCCGGACCCTCATGGACAGGTTGGTCCCGGCCAGAGGGAAGGTCATAGTGCAGTTCAGCCCCCTTCGCGTGTCTGCCACCATTCCTCCTCCTCGGACGGGTCCGGCACGGTCTCCTCGGTCGGCCGCATGGGGTCGAACGGCGCGAACGACGGACGCGAGAGCCGCTCGTGGTCGGCGGCCGACAGGTCGGGGAACAAACCATGCTTGGTCATGACGAACCCGCCCATGGGCACGATGCCCTCGACGCCGGACGGCAGCGGCTGCGGCATTGAAACGGGCACGTCGGACCCCCACTGATCAGCCATCAGTCCTCCTTCTGCCCGGAGTCGGTGTCCTTGGAGTCATCGGCGATGCCGCCGTTGTACTCGCTCTGCCGCCAGCCGATGCCCTCGCTGATGCGCTTGATGTACGAGGCGATGGCGCTGGCCTGGGCGGCATCAACCTGGCTCATCGACGACCCAGCCTTGACCAGGGAATCCGACCCGGCGGACACGATGAACATCGTGAGCTTGTAGCCGTGGGAGAACTTGCCAGTGCGGTGCTCGATGGAGGCCGAGCCGTCGATGTCCTCGACGGACTTCAGGTAGACCAGCCAGCGCCAGTTGCGCGGCGGGTAGTTGAAGATCGCCGGTTGATGCATCTTGCCGGGCTGGCTGGAGTCTCGGGACTGGTATTCCATGATGGCCCGGCAGCGCGCGATGAACGCTTCATGCAGGCGCCAGGAGGCCCCGGCATGGTCAGGGTTCGAGTCCGGCGAGCGTCCGGCCGTCCGGTTCTCGCCGAGATAGCCGACCACGGTCAGGTCACGAAGCGTGGCCCCGGTGATCTGTACGACCCGGCCGCCGACCGTGTCAGTGACGCTGGTGTGGATCTCGAAGCCCCAGTCGATCGAGCTGGGGTTGATGCGGAAGTTGAGCTGGGGGCCACCGGAGAAACCCAGGGACGCGAGGGCCACGAGTTACTCCTGCCAGCTCGGGTTGGAGGCGAACGGGCTCAGCGGCGGATTTGCCGTCGCCGAGGAGCCGTTGACGCCGGTGGAATCCAGGACGGTCAGTAGTCTTCTGGCCTCGGCCGTCAACGAGATCTCCAGCTTGTCGCGGCCCTTCTTGTCCTTCTTCGTGTGGTCCTTCTCCCACTTCGCGTACGACTCGCCCTCCGACTCCTTGGCCTTGGCCTCCTTGGAGAAGTCGCGCAGCGGGTCGACCTTGTCCTCGCCGAGAACCTGGGCGACGGTCTTGCCCGCCTGGTCGCCCTCGACGATGACGGCCTTGCCACTGGCCAGCTCATTGCGGTGCCGCTTGATCGCGTCGGCCAGGGAGACGACCTTCTTGCCGGTCTTGGTGGTCACTGCGACCTTGGACTTGTTGTCGCCCTTGATCTTGTTCAGCAGCGAGTAGATGACCGGGTCCTCCTGGCCGCCGTTCTTCTTGTGCCAGTCCTGGTAGGCGTTGTAGGCGTCGGAGTTGTCGCCGCCGAAGCCGAGGAACCCGCCGCTGTGCTCGTTGTCCAGGTTCTTGTCGCCGACCAGCGTCTTGCCCGCGTTCAGGCCTCGGTCGTCCATCGGGATGCGGGCTGTCTCGCCCACTCCCTTGATGACGCTGTTCTTCTCGCTGATCTTCTTCTGCTCGGCCTTGTCCTTCTTCGACATGGACTGCGCCGTGGCCAGCGAGCCCTTGTCGTTGTACTGCTGCACGATCCAGGTGGCAGCCTTCACCGGGTCGCTGGCCAGCCCCTTGTTGCCAGACAGGCGCGCGACGACCTGAGCGAGCGCGGGCGAGTCGTTGGGGTAGAACTTGCGGATCAGCTCCTCGCCGATCTGCGTGGCCACCGCCTCGGAGAGGTTGCCCGCGCCGCCGCTCTTGCTGACCTGCGTCTTGATCCACTCTTCGACGCCCGGCTTCAGCACCGCCTGGACGGCGGCGTAGTCCAGGTTCTGGTCGGCCATGCCCTTCGCGGTAACGCCTGAGGTCAGGTAGTCCGAGACACTCATTCCGGCCGTGGAGGCGGCCATGTAGGCGTGGCTCATGCTGAGCCGGTCGGAAACGTCCAGGTCCTGGAAAGAGCGGCCGTAGGAGTTCTTGGTCTGCTGCTCCAGCTGTGCGACACCGACGGCTGAGGAGCCGAATCCGTTCTTCGTCGCGGTGTCCATCAGCTGCGTGAACTCGGCACGAGCCATCTGGGAGTTGACCCCGGCCTTGCCCGCGCTGTCGGACACGTCCTTGAGTGCCTTGGAGAGGTCCTTGAACTGGATCTGGGCGTTCTTACTGGCCACCTGCAGTTCCTGCAGGCTCTCGTCGACTGTGGCGCCGTAGGACGTCTTGCCGTGATAGACGAAGTTCAGCGCGTCCTGGCGGCCGGGGCCGCCCTCGACCTTCGAGTTGTACCCCAGCTTGGTGACGCCCTTGAACGCCTTGCGCGCCTCGTCGCTGGACAGCACACCGAACGTGGTCCAGCGGTACGCCTCCTCGTGAGCGCGCTCCGCGAAGCCCGCCACGTTCGAGCCGCCCTCGATCGACTGGTAGTAGGCGTTCTTGTCGCGCTGGGAGCGGACCTCGGCCGGAATCTGCGAGCCGACGGCGATAGCGGCACCCACAACACCGCCCGCCGCGCCGCCGACCATGGTGCCGATCCGAGGCAGCGCTGCGCGCGTCCACGACCCCATGCCGCTGCCGCCGCCCCCGCCGCTGCCAGGATGCGACGGCGCGACGATCGGCCCCGGATACGGGCCGGGCGCAGGCCCGTTGTACCCGCCGTGGTACGGCATCGTTGGCCACCCGTAGCCCATCGGGTAACCCATCGGCGGCATGCTGGCCGGAACCGGTGCAGGCGCCGCCGGAGTACCCGACGGCGCTGCCGGGCTGGTGGGCGGTGTCGGGCCGGGAGGCTGAGTCCCGGCCGGGGCAGCGGGAGAGGCCGGGGCGTTCTGGGGCCGGTTGAGGACGACCTGGCTCAGGAACGATGCGGCCGTCTGCTGCAGCCATGCGGCCGTCGGCGCGGCCGGAGTCGGCAGCTGCCCGCCCATGAGCGCCGTCGGGTTCAGCACGTTCTGACGGGCTGTGCGTAGCGCCTGGGCCGCCGAGGACGGCAGGTTGTTCAGGGTCTGCTGCTGGTGCAGCAGCGCCTGCAGTTGAATGGTCAGCTGGCGCAGGGCGCCCGTGACGCCCTGGCCGCCGCCACCCGGCGGAGGCGTTGTCATTGCCACTCCCGATCGAAGTCCACGTTCGGCACGTCAGGCATCTCCGGCGCCTCAGGCTCGGCCGCGCCCTCGACCGTGACGCGACTCGATGCGAGCGCCTCCTGCATGAGCGCCCAGTCGTCGGCCGATGCGCCGTCCTGCCAGTCGACCGCCGAGTAGTCGAAGTCCACGTCCTCGTCGTCCGCCGGGTCGACGTCCTCGGGGGCGAAGCGGTCTGGGAAGACGTCGTGCGGATCTGCGCCGCTGGCCACCAGAGCAAGCCGCAGCTGTTCGTCTCGCGTCTCGCCCGACGCCCAGCCGTCGGCCAGGATCAGCAGCTCCAGTCCGAACTGCTGCACCACAGAGGGGTGTCGGGTCTGAAGGAGCCCCCGGCGCTCTGCGATGCGCAGATGCCGCTCTAGCCAGGGGTGGAGTCCGTCGGGCCGAAGGCTTTTCCCATCGCGGCGACCACCTGCGCGGCCTTGTCCTCCAGCTGCAGGTACCGCTGGAAGACCTCGTGGATGGCGTAGGAGAACCAGTTCGCCTTGACGTAAGCGAACCGCCGGTGGGCCCACTCGGCCAGCTTCCCGTCCTCGGCGATCGGCGTCGGAAGCTCCTCGCCGTCCACCGAGACCGTCGCCATGGCAACGACCGCCGTGGCGTATGCGAGCTGCTCGCCGCCGCCCGTGCCCTCGTACTGCTTGGTGACCTGGGCGACCGCGAGCTGCTCGTCGACCCCGAGCGTGCGGATGACGAAGTTGTGCCCCAGCCAGGGGAACGACTCGGTCAGCGCACCGATGTACATCAGCCCAGTGAACGACTCGGTGTGCCTCTCGTCGAAGGGCGGCAGTTCGGTGCCGTCCTCGTCGACGAGCTTGGGCTGGTCCTGCGGCGTGGCGGCCTTGCGGCCCGGCCTGTCGGCGGGGTCGTAGGTGCCGTAGGTGTCAGACATCGCGATCCCCCTGGTCAGCGCAGTCGGGTGGAGTGGGTGTAAGCGGCGACCACGGGCTTGGCTACGTCGAGGCCGCCGACCGTGAGGGTGTCGCCGTCGGCGACGTCCACGATCGTGACGTTGTGGTAGATCTTCCCGCGCCACTTGCTCGGGTTGGATTCGGTGCCGGGCGGCTTGATGATCGTCTGCGCGGTTACGTAGTTCGCGGTCTGGGCCAGCCGATCGAAGATCTCGACGATGTTCGACGTGCCGGTCATGCCCGCGAGGTGCTCCCAGTGGGCCTTGTCCCACAGCTCCTGGATCGTCAGCTGCAGGGTGCCGCCCGCGAGCACGCGGGACGTCGCGATCTCGGTCGGGGTGCGGCTCCCCATCGGGTGGATGAAGGAGTACGCCTGCCCCTTGTCGGACCAGGCCCGCTGTCCCGAGTCCTCCACGCTGATCAAGAACGCGATCGGCTTCCCGGCGTACACGAAGGTCGAGTAGCCGGAGCCGGTAACGCGTGCCTTTCCGGAAGGCATTGCTCACCACCCCATCCATAGGTCTCACCCCCTACGGCTGGCTGTGTGGCAGCGGACAGCAGAGGACCCCGGGGCCCTCACCCCGGGGTCCTCCTGGAACGCGGCAGACGGCCCGTCGTCGGCTGCCGCGCAGGTCTTACGCCGTCTGGTCCTCGGATGCGTCCGTGGAGGTCTCGCCCGTGTTCAGGTCGACGGCGAACTTGATCACGATGTAGTTCATCGGGATGGCGGGCTTGTACGAGAACGTCGCCTCGATGATCGACGGATCCGCCGACAGCTGTCGTACCTGCACGTTTGCGTACGACACGATCGTCGCGTCGCTCGTCGCCTGCTCCAGGATGCCTACCAGCGCGGACTTCACGTTCACGGTCATCTCCGGCGTGATCGGCTCACCGATCAGACCGGAGTTCTCCATGCCGGACTGCACCATCTGCAGCAGGGTGTCGCCGATCCGTGTCAGCGAGATTTCCTGCGTGAGGATGGACGTCATGTTCGTCGACAGGCCGTGCCGGACGACGAGCTGGTTGGCGGAGTTGATCTCCGCGACGCTGACGCCGGACCGCGACAGGTTGTTGCGGAACGTCCTGGTCATCGCCTGCGCGATCGGTGCAGGCAGGCCCGTGAAGCTCGTCAGCGACTGGCGGCTCAGACCACGCGCGACCGGGTTGCGGGCCAGCCGTCCGGCCATCGCGGCCGCCAGGTAGAAGCCGTCGATCTCGGTCGAAGCGTTCACCGCGCTGTTGAAGGCCAGCACGCGGTTCGGGTAGGCGATGGCCAGCCGCTTGCTCGACTGCTGGATGGCCAGCTGGTCGTGGCCGGTGACGTTGTCGTAGGTCGTCGCCACACCCGTGAAGGCGATCCGGCCGTAACCGTCCGACGCAGCGCTCTCGCAGTGCAGCTTCACGTCGGCCAGCAGGTTCGCCACGTTGGTCGACGTGTGCGCGTCGTACGCGCCGTCCACGAACAACGGCACCAGGAGCTGCGCCCGGTAGTCGACCTCGACCTTCTTGTACGCCGCCGCGAGCTGCGTACGGAAGTCGCCCACCGCAGGGTTCGTCGGCACACACAGCACGGAAGCGGCGCCGTTTTCCAGCGCAATCTTGGCCGCGAGCGTCATCGGAGACGCGACCTGCGATCCGGTCGGGTCCGTCGGCGCCACGGACACCAGCGCCGGGCCGTACGCAGCGACGACCTGGTCGTAGTCCTCGAACTCTGTCGGCTCGTAGTACGTGGCCGACGTGAACGCGTACGTGATGCGGACCTGGTCGCCGTCCTTGAGCCCGTTGGGGCTCGGCTTGGTCAGGTCACCGTCGTCGGCCGACAGCCGCCGGATCTGCGTGACCGCCGTGGCCGCGCTGCCCGACCCGGCGACCACCTGGAAGGTGTAGTCATCCCCGTAGACGAGAGCCTGGCCCGCGAGCGTCTTCACCACCGGCGCCGCGATCGGCGGCGGCCCCGTAACAGCAGAGGCGTATACGCCCCGCTGGGTCAGCGACGTCGGCGACGCGGCATACACCGTCAGCACCTCGGTCAGCGTCTCGTAGCCCAGCGCGGGCCCCAGGATCGTCACCGTGGACGTCGACACCGAGCGCGGGGTGACCACCGGAGTCGAGGCGTCGCTGACGTATACGCCCGGCGGCGTGTACGTCGTTGAGGAGATATCGGGCATGCCACCCACCCAGTTGCGTCGGTCAGCTGTCACCCCTTGGGGCTGCAGCGGCCGAGCGGACAGGAGGACGACGAACTACTAATCCGGGACGGACTGGTAGCGCAGTAGTAGTTCTAGTAGTTCAGTGCCAGACGTCGAATCCCTCGCCGCGCGCCCCGTTGTCAAGCGACAGGTCAGCGTTCGCCACGACCTGGATCTTCGACAGGGGCACGATGACGCCTGTCTCTGGGTCAGGTACGAAGTCGCCGATCATGTCGACGTTCAGAGTGCGCTCATAGACGACCTCGTCCGTGCCCCACGGCGTGCCAGGCTCGGCGCTCTCGCCGGTCGACTCGATCTCGTCGGTCCGCAGCGTCAGGTCGATCAGGTCGTTGGTCTCCAGGCACTGGCGGAATCGGCCGCGCACACTGTCGAATCCGGACCACGCGATGGTGGCCACCAGCTCGTCGTACACCCGGTCGCGCTCCAGCGAGGTCAGCGCGACGATCACGAACTCCCAGGAGCCCTCAAACCGCCAGCGCGTGTACGGGGTGACCTTGGCCCCGCTTGCCTGGTCGGTGTTCTCTACATGCGCCACACCGGACTGCCGCAGCGGCGAGGTGTCGCTGTAGCGCACCCAGACCTCAGGCAGCTGGACCGCCTTGACTGGGTACTCCAGCGAGCAGTGCAGCCCCCGGAACTCAGGTACGGGGTACTGGTCGTCGAACGCGGCATGCATGGCCTCGATCGCGAGTGCCTTGACCCGGCTGAGATACACGAACGCCTCTCCTTCGTCACCCCTTGGGGCGCAAAAGGAGAGGCTGACAGGGGCGGCTCAGTGCCAGTAGCGGTCCTCGTCCTGTTCGTCGTCGTGGTGACCGAGATCTACCTCGCCGATCACGGTGAAGCCGTGCCGGGACCGGACGTCGTCGGAGTAGTTGCCCCGGGAGCGTCCATGGACGTCGTGGCTGGGGTCCTTCTCCACCGGCCCGTTGGGGTGGACCTCGTAGACGTGCGCCCGGCCGCCATGGGTCATGGCTGCCTGGTCGGCGTATGACTCGGCGCTACTACGGCCGGTCGCGTAGGCGTAGCCGGGCTCGTGGATTCCCAGGTTGCTGCCGAAGTTCCCCCGCGAGCCGTGGTTGGGGTGCACCTGCTCCAGGTCCTCGGCGGTGGTCCCGTGAAAGTACCTGGGTGCTGCTTCGCCGCCCTCGTCGGAGCGCTGGTCGTGGATGTGCACCGGCACCTCGCCGTGCCCCAGGTCCTTGAGCGCCTGCAAGAGGTGCTCGTGGTGCTGGTGGTCGTCCGGATCGGTCTCGCTGCCGCTGGCGTGGTGGTACAGATTTTCGCCGTGGTCGGTGATGTTCAGGCCGAGTTTTCCGTGCCGCTCCGGGCTGTACCCGTGGTGCGCGATAGACGAAGAGAGGCGCTCCACCTGACCTCGGTTCTGCTCCGACCCGGTCGTGCGGCCCTCCAGCTCGGAGGGGTGGATGTGCTCCTCGCTGTCGTACGGCTCCCAGTTGCCCAACTTCGCGATCTCCGCCCACACCAGTGTCATCTGAATTCCTCACCGTGGAGTCTCACATAGTTCCGCCAGCCCTTATCGGCGATGTAGACCCGCTCGGCCAGCAAGCCGGTCTTCTGCGCAGCGAGGGTCATGGACGTGTTCAGGAAGGAACGCGGCTTGATGCCCGGGTGACGCCAGCGAACGCCTCCGTTGCCCTCGGCGATAGCACCCGGCCGCTTGCCCGGCCGAGTCCACGGCCGGGCCGCCTCGCGCCGCGAGATGCGCCCTGGAGCGCCCGGGTAGGAGGCGGGCTTGTCCGACACGAGGACCTTGAGCCCCGTCTTCGGGTCGCGCCGGTAGACCTTCTTGCGGGCCCCAATCAAGGCTGCCCTCCGGAAGATCAGTACCTGGACCTTGCCGCTCTCGGTGACCCGGGTCTTCGCCTTCGGATTGTCGCGTCGCTCCTGCCCTGTTGGGTCGTCGATCCACATCGGGATCGTCTTGCCCGCCAGCGACCGCATCGTGAAGGGCTGCGTGCCGTGGTCCTGATACCAGACGATTTGAGTGGCCCACTGGATCCCGAAGTACCCCTTGCCGTACAGCGGCTGCAGGCCGCGCGCGCTCGCGCCGGACAGCTTCGGCATGCGGCGACGGGCCTGGCGGACCGCTTCCCGGGCCGCCGCGCGTGCAGCGCCGGGCGACAATCCCTTCTCGATCATGATCATGCGGTCGGGGTGCGTAACCAGGTGCACCTCGGGCACTTCGACCTGCGGCATGACTGCGCCCTCCCAGCTTCACCTCTTCAGGCGGCCGGGAGGGCGCAGACAGCTTCGACTTACGGTGCGACGCGGCCGTGGGCGTTGAACGCCGCATAGGTGATCGGCATCTTCGTGGCCCAGAGGGCCTCCATCTGCTCACCGACCATCTCGATCTCCCGCTGCGGGAACGAGGGCACCTTCGCGTCCGGGTGCGTCGTGCGCAGGCCCAGGAAGTGCATCAGCGAGCGCGCGTTGCAGGTCGCATACATCGAACTGTATGTGCCGACCGGCAGCACGGCGCGGGCCACCTCGCGGGCAATCCCGGCCGCGAGCATCTCCTGGTACCTCTCCCACGCCTCGTCGTAGGCGTGCCACATGTGCCCATGGGCGGCCCGGTGCTGGGACTCGCTTCCCTTGACGAACTCGTACCGCCCCGGCTTGCCTTCCTGGACCAACTTGCGGTCCGCGCTGGGCACGTAAAACTCCGGCTCCAGCTCCTTGTAGCGCCCCGACTCCTCGTTGTACGACCAGCCCACGCGATGCCGCATGAACTCGCGGAACACGAAGATCGGCGCCTCGATGAAGAAGGTCATCGAGTTGTGCTCGAACGGGGAGCCGTGCCGGTCCCGCATCAGGTAGTTGATCAGCCCCTCGGTGCGCTTCGGCTCCTTGAGGATCTCTCCCAGGTTCATCTCGCCCCCGGTGGAGACCCGGGCGGCCTGGACGACATCGGCGTCTTCGGCGACGTGCTTGACCAGCTTGACCGTGACGTCGTCGCGCAGCGTGATGGGGTAGAGCTCGGGCATGGCGGGACCCTCTGTGTGGCGGTGGCGGTGGCGGGTAGGTTCAGTCTCGCTCGTACAGTGGAATCAGCGGAGCGCGAATAATTTCAATGTCCGCGAAGGCGGGCGGAGTTGGGCCGGTGCGGGACAGGATCTCGATGAGGTCGTCGGTGTTCGGCGGGATCAGGTAGGCCACCGACTCCGGGTCCTCCACGGCCGCGCGAGACAGGTTGTAGCCGGTGGCGACGTCGCGCTGGTAGGGGGTCCCGAAGCCGGTGCGCAGCGTCGTGCGCTGAGGGGCGCGCAGCTGCAGGCGCTCGCCGGTGGCCCGCATTGCGTAGTCGCCGGAGTGCACCCGGAAGTCGCTGGTGGTCTCCAGATGCACCTCCTGCGGGGCGACCACGCCGCGCGCGGTGAAGGACTGGGAGTCGTCGGCGTCGGTGAATACGGCCGGGCGCACGATGAGGGCCCGGTAGCCGCCCTCGAAGCGCGTGCCGAAGCAGCTGGGACAGGTGGCCCGGGACGCTTGCCCGTACGCCTTGGCGATGCGGTCGCTG
Organism: Streptomyces sp. cg35; assembly: GCF_050410835.1. Classification (NCBI taxonomy): domain Bacteria; kingdom Bacillati; phylum Actinomycetota; class Actinomycetes; order Kitasatosporales; family Streptomycetaceae; genus Streptomyces; species Streptomyces sp. cg35. Next base: position 46,740 of record NZ_CP191269.1, on the reverse strand, counting down.
GCGCAGACGGGGCACAGTCCGACGAGCCCGGCCTCATGGTCCCGGGCGGTCCACAGGAGGCAGAACAGGGCGTTCTCTCCCATGTAGTGGAGCGCCTGGTCGTGCCGCAGGCGCTCCTGGTCGACCGCCCAGTTCTGCTGGGACCGTACGTACTCGCCGCGAACGGTCGACATCAGCTGGCCGGGACGGGAACGACCGTGGCGCTCTGCACGACGGCCGTCCGCGCGGAGGCGGTCATCTGCCCGTACTGCTCGTCGGACAGGATCACGACGTCGCCGCCCTGGTAGCGGTTGCCGTTGGGCAGTACGACGTCCTTCAAGCCCGCCTTGAGCGTGATGGTGTAGGCCACGTCTTCCTCCGAATCGCTTTCGTGAGCTAGTACATGCGGGTCAGCCACCGGGGGCGGGCGGCGTGGGAAAGCGGCAGACGGGTCGGCCCCCAGCGGCCGTAGACACCGCCGGACACGAGGACCCGGGCGCGGCCGAGCCCCATGTTCGCGATCTTGAAGTGCTCCAACTGCTGCTTGAGGACGGGCTCCTCGACCCCGAGCACGTCCTCCCATCGGTCCTTGTAGTCGCGGCGGTCCAGACGCGAGACACCCGAGCCGGACTGGACCTCGGGCTGCTCGACATACGAGCGCACAAGGTGGCGCAGGCACTCCACGTACAGGGCGGACTCCAGCAGGGAGCCCCACTTCGCCACGGGAAAGGAAGCGCCGCCGTCACCGTCGATCGTGTACGTCTGAAAAGGCTGGGCGACGGTGTTGAGGCGGCCGACGGCGATGCGCAGCAGCTGCGCGAGCCGGTTGCGGCCGAAGTTGGACTGGATGTAGGTCTGCAGGTGCGGGCCTTCGGTGGCGTAGTCGAACAGGTCGCTGAACCGGGTCCATGTCTGCTCGATAACCCCCTTCATCTCCTCCGTGAGCACGTCGTACTCCGGAGCGGCCTTGCCGACCTCCAGCCAGACCCGCCACTCCTCCTCCTGGCCGTTCACCACGTACGTCCACACCAGGACGTAGGGCCCCGGGGCGGAGGTCTCGCGGCTGGACAGCCGCACCGTGTACTCGCCCGTGGCCGGGTGCTCCGCCTCCCGGCTGAAGATCTCCTGTGGAGACGCGCCGTCGCTCAGCAGCTGCGCGGTGACTGGTCCGTCGGCGTCGCCAGGCGCGCCGTCGCGCATCACGCGCAGGCCGAACTCGGCGGCCCCGTAACGGGATACGTAGGCCCTGTCGGTGTACTCGTCGGCCGTCGTCATCAGGTGTCCGTGCTGTTGACGAGCATGGCGATGCCCCGAGCACTCTCCAGCCGCAGACTGCCCGCCTTGGTCACCGACGTCGGCGTGGTGAACAGGTGCAGGCCGAAACTGTGGCTGCCGACGCCGACGGTGCGCAGACCCTGGACCGGGACGGTCCACTGACGCGACCAGCCGGTGCCGGAGGTGTGGATCTGCGGCACGCGCATGAACCCGGCGGAGCCGGAGCCCAGGGAGCAGTCGCTGCCGTCCACCTGCGGGCGGAAGGCGATGTTCATCGTGTACAGCGATTGGCACTGGATGATGACCGACAGGTCGATGTACAGCGCGCCCGGCCGGTTCACCATGAAAGTTGCGAGCTTGTAGTACACGTGCGTGTCGTGGCCCAGGGCGACGCTCGGTGCCACGTAGCCCGACCAGACCGGCGGCGTCAGCAGGACCTCGCGCCAAGCCGTGCCGGTCCACACCAGCTCGCGCCGGGTGTCCGTCTCGTAGATGCGCATCCCCGCCTGCTTCGTGCCCCAGGCGGGGCGGGAGGCGGAGGTGCAGATGAAGCTGCCCGGATAGCCGTCCAGGCGCGTGTTGTTGTCGTTGAAGTCCTGGCGCAAGAAGGGATCGCTCTGATCGAACGTCTTGAGCCCCATGCGTGGCGTCGTCCCGGACATGCCGCCTTCTCCTCTGCGTAGCCTCGCCCCTTCGGGCGGCCGGATCGAGATGAACAGCAAGGCCCGCCCCGGAGTCGTGGGGCGGGCCTTGCTGGGGCAGGGCCGGTCAGGCCACGGTGTAGGCGTTCGATGCAGCCGACGTCGCCTTCTGTAGCTGGCCGACGGCCGTCACCGTGAAGGTCACGGACGCCGCCACGGTCAGCCCCGCGACATCAGCCGTCAGAGCGGCCGGGCCCACGTGGACGCTCTGGCCGGAGGAGGCCTTCACGTCGTAGCCGCCCGAGGGCTGACCGGACGTCGGGGCGGTCCAGGTCACCGTCGCGGTGCCTGCCGTGCCCTGGGCGGCGACGCTGGGCTTGCCCGGCGCCGTCGGCGCCCCGTAGGACCCCGGGACCACCGTGCCGTCCTGGCGGTAGATCGGGTTGGCCGCATTGTCGGCTGCCAGCGAGGTCGGGCGGATCAGGTCCTCGTTGCCCGGGGCCACGGACGCGGACGACCAGGGGCCGAAGGGGCCGTCGCCGTTCCGGTTGACGGCGCCGACGCGGAACTTCTGGGCCCGGCCCCCGGTGACGTTCTCGAAGCGCACCGTGGTCTTGTCACGGCCCGCGTACACGTGGCCGCCGGTGTCGGACTCGATCACGTACTGCGTCACCTTGGCATCCGCCGCCGGGTCAGCCACGGCCGCCCAGGAGACCTGCACGTAGCGGTCGCCGGAGATCAGCGCAGGCGCGGCAGGCGCGGCCGGAACAGCTGTTGAGCCGATCGGCACGGCCCCCAGCGTCGCGGTCTCCAGCGTGCCGGTCAGGGACAGGCCCGGATACGGCGCGTTGCCGCCGGTGCCGTTGCCCACCGGGGAGTCGGTGAGCGTGGTGTCCTTAATCGAGCCGGGAACCGGGCCCGGAGGAGCCTTGTAAGGCGGGTACTTGTCCACAACGGTCGACACCAGCGTGTCCGGCGACGCGGACATCGCCGTGGACACCGGCGCCCAGTTGCGGGCCGAGACCCGCCCGGCCTCTGTGGTGTCGGGCTGGACGGCCGGGACCGGCGCCGGGACCGGCTGCCCCTTGGTGCCGATGGCGCCGTCGGTCTCGTACGTGCTGCTTTGGTCGGTCGCGGCCATGGCAGTCCCTTCCTAGCTCTTCGCGGCCGGGGCCCGCTTACGGGTCCGGGCGGTCTTCTCGGGCTCCGGCTTCGCCTCGGAGTCCTCGGTCTTCTTCTCCGGCTCCGGCTCGACGACCGCCTCCGGCTCCGGCTCGGGAAGTGCGACCGGCTCGGGCTCGTCGGCGGTGCCGAATGCGACGGCCACGGCGGGCAGTTCCGCATACGGGCTGCCGCCAACGCCGGAGGTGTCGAGGGTTCCGGTGAGCAGCAGGCGCCGCTCGTGTTCGCTCAGGGGCATGGGGTCACACCTTCGCCAGGGGCTCGATGATCACGGGGATGGGAGTCTCGACGCGCTGGTAGGAAGCGCTGGCCTTGTCGTAGTCGTAGTCCACGGAGACCGGGCTCGGCACAACCACCTGGTCGGGCCGCTTGGCCCCCGGGTCCACCCGCAGCAGGTTCGCCAGCTCGTCGTCCAGAGCGATCTCCTCGATGTCGACCTCCAGGACCCCGCGCTTGACGGCCTTGATGAAGGGCGTCTGCAGCGCCGTGTCCCGGGAGACGTAGAGGATGTCGCCGCCCTCGGCGTCACCCTTGGGCTCGAAGCGCAGGTACGCCTTGGGGCGGTCCGCGTCGGGCGTCACGACGACGACTCCGTTCGAGGGGTTGCTGACCATGAGCCGCTGCACCTGCATGGGGGCCTCCAGAGACCGAGGACGGCGTTTCCGTCACCCCTTGGTGGCCAGACAGGGGGGCAGACAGCACTCAGCCCCCGGGGGCTTCCCGAGGGCTGAGTACCAGCGGCCGGAGAACGGAGCCGCACGAGGGCCCACCACAAACCCTCACCCCCTACGGCCAGTTATGCGGAGGCCGACAGCACACACGGCCCAAAATCCTTCGAGGGAAGGGGATTTACCCAAACGGCTACACAGAGAGCGGCGAATCTGTCACAGTGAGAACATGTCACTCGCCAGGGCATGCGGAACGCCCGATTTAGGACGCCCCCCGCTGTGACCCCTTGCTCCCTTGGGGCAAGGGGCTCACGTGGTCTGACTGTCTGCCCGCGCAGTCAGAGACTCGGAGTGGACCAGGCGCCCTTCCCAAGGTAGTGGGCAAACGCTACGGCCCCCTCCCGGTCGACTCGGGAGGGGGCCGTAGCTGTGGAGCGTACCGCGCGAGGGTCAGCTCTTGACGATCTTCGCCAGGCCGCGCGGGTTCAGGATGAGCATCGACACCATCTCGTCGAACACCCAGCCCTTCCAGAAGCTCTCCACCCGGTGGTTCTCCTCGACATCGAGGGAGTAGAGCACCGGGAACACCCCGAGGAACTGCGGGTCCGGGGTGAGGAACGTCTGGCCCTGCGGGATGACGATCGAGCGCTGCATCTGGAACTCGCCGAACGAGGTGATGGTCTCACCTGCGACGACGCGGTCCTTGAACGCCCAGCCGACCTGGTTGATGTCCCACCGGTACATGTCCCGGTAGTCCATGGGGTTGATCAGGATGCGGCTGGACTGCAGCTCGTGCATGTCCGTCATGGACACGGCCGAGTACAGCGAGCCCGGCGTCAGGTAGCCGGACGCCTCCGTGATCACGTGGTTCGGGGTGACCGTGTGGTCGGAGCGGCCCTGGTAGTCCGAGATCGCCGCCTGCAGGATGGTGACCAGGCGCGAGTCCTCCTGCTTGAGGATGGCCTGCTTGGTCTCGTCCTGCGCCTGCTCGACCGCGTTGATGCGCAGGTAGAGGAGGTCCTCCTTGCGGATCGCCGGGCGAGAGGCGATGCGGAAGAACCTGACCTGGATGCGCTTGCCCTCGAAGGGCGTGATGCGGACTTCGCCTTCGGTGCCGGACATCATGTACGCCTGGCCGAGGTCGTCCCAGACGTCGTACTCGACCGGGGTGCCCGGGGTGCAGGGGTCCTCGACGAGGACGTTGCGCGTGATGCCCTGGTAGCGGAGCTTGAGCTGGATCGGGCCGATCATGCCGACGCCGAGGCGCTTGATGCCGTTCGTCTGGTCGGCGACGACGGACTGGAGGCGCTGCATCTTCGCCTCGGTGGTCAGGGGCGCGTTCCCCTTGGCCTCGCGGCGGGCGAGGATGTCGGAGACGTAGTCGTCCGACTTCTTGGCGGTGACGCCGCCCTTGTGGCTGCCCGGCGTCGTGAGCGCTGCGGTCATGGTGTGTTCTGTCCTCTCGCTCGGCTCAGGGCGCCTTAGCGCAGTCCGCCGATGGTGATCTTGGAGGGGCTGTTGACCTTGAGGAGCCGGGCGACCGGGTTGGTCGTCGCGCCGGACGTACCGGCGGGGACGAGCTTTCCTCGGTTGGCGCCGGTGGTCTGGGCGTGGACGAGGACCTCGACACCGTTGCCCGGGTCGGTCCAGGTGAGGGTGTCGTCGAAGGCCGGGGCGAGGATCTCGAACTCGGCGTCGGAGCCCATGACCCACACGGCGGTGGCGTTGAGGCCGACATCGAGCAGCGGGTCGAAGTCGTCGCCGCCGACGTAGTCGGCGGCAAGGCCGTAGACGTGCTGGGCGGCGGTGCCGACCAGGGAGACCTGCTCGCCGGTGGTACGGACGAGGGCCATACCCGGGTAGATCTTGACGCTGCGGTCCCAGGCGGGGTCGAGGAAGACGCTCTTGGGCGTCGCCTGGGTCCAGGCGTAGGTCGGTCGGATCGTGCGCTTGATGTGGGCATTGGCCGCCCGGACGCGGATCATGTTCCGCCCTCCTGTGTCTCGGCTGGCCGCCGGGACCGGCAGGCCGTCTCTCTTCACCCCCTAGGCGTGGGCAACCCCTGGTCGGACAGGGGCGGTTGACAAGGAATTTCTGACGAGATACGACGAAGGGCCCGGCAGCCAGTGCCGGGCCCTTCGCTGTACGGAGACCGAGACGGTCAGTCCAGGAAGATGTCGCTGTCGTGGGAGGCCTCGAACCCGCCGCCGGTGGCGGTCGACTGAGGAGCCAGCGACGGCGCGACACGAGCCTGCGCGCGCACCGGTGCCCGGCCCGCCGACTGCGCCTTCGTCGAGGCGTTACGCACGATGCCATCCAGCACCGAGATCTCGTGCTCGATCATCGCGCCGGTCATCCGCGCGTCGGCCTCGATCGCGGCGGCCATGGTGAGGTCGTCGCCCTTGGCCGCACCGGCCTGCACACGCAGACGTGCCAGGCGCAGGCTGGCGTGCGTGCGGTTCGGCGACGCACTGCCACCGCCGCCCTGGGACATCTCACCGGTGCTCGGGGGCGCCGAGTTCGACTGGTTGTCGCTGATGTTCCAGGGGAACGCGACCTCCGGCTGCATCGGGTTGCCGACGCGGACGTCCGTCTCGATGCGCGTCTGGTCTCCGCCGACTTCGCCCGTGTTCACGCCGGAGACCGGCGAGGTGGCGTCCTGCAGGTTCCCGTACGGCTCCGCCGGGAGCGTGCCACCCGGGGTGAGCGCGGTGTCGGTCGTGGCGGCCGGAACGCCCTGAGTGCTGTTGCCGGTCTGCCCCGGGGAGCGGACGTCGTCGTTGGTCTCCGGGGTCGCCGCCTGCTCGGTCGACTCCGAAGGAGCCTGCTCGGGGCCGTCCGGGATCGGCTGCGCCGGGTTGGCGATGTCAGCCGTCTTGGCCAGGGCCTCGACCTCGGCCGTGACACCGGCCAGCCGGGCGATGAGGGCGACCTGCTGCCCCAGCACCGCCAGCGCCTTGCGCTGGTCGTCGATCACCTGCTGCTGCGCGGCCACTGCCGCCATGATCGGTCGGCTCATACTGGACACTCCTTCAAAGCCATGGGGTTCATGATGGTTGCTGTGGGCGGGTTGTTCCTCAGCCCTTGGTGGGAATGCCAGGCGCGTCAGACAGCAGCCGAAGAGGGATCAGTTCGGCGGAGTTGAGCGACGGACGGGACTTCTCGCCACTGACCGTCCAGGTGCCATCCCCGTTGTCGGCGACGGCCTGGAGACCGAAGTAGGCGACGAACGCAGGGGTCTTATCGATGCGCTGATACAGGCGGCCCTTGTAGACGAACGTCGTCTTTGAGTCGGTGAGCCACTTGGTGAGCTGCTCCTCCAGACGAAAGTCGCTGTCACCCACGAACTCCCACCCGTCTACACGGATCACGGGAGCGCCTCCCAGGGTGCGATCGGTCTCCTCGACATGCAGTACCTCGAAAGCAACCTCGGGTTCGATCACAGTGCTGGCATCAACGAAGGACTCGATCTTGATCTTGGCCATGGCGTTCTCCTTGGGGACTGGTCAGAAACGGGGGATGACCGGCGGCGGGGCGGATGCCTGGCCGTTCATCTCGCCCGGGGTCAGCAGCTGCGCCCTCTGGCAGTTGGGGCAGACATCACCTGCGACGACGCCGTCCGAGCCCGCCATGGGGTTGCCCATGTTTTGGGTCTGCGGCGGTGTGGCGTCGGCGTTGAACCCGCAGGACGGGCACTTCAGGTCCGAGACACCATCGCCGGGCTGACCCGTCATGGGCTCCGGCGCAGCGAGGCCGGGGGCCTGCTGGCCGTCCTCCTGGCCAAGCAGAGCGTCCGGCCCCTCGGGCTCATCGGGACGTCGCGGGACGTCGGGCCCCGGCGTGAACGGCTGCCCCGTGTGGTCCTGCTGGGCGTACGGGAGTTCGCGCGGCGCGGCCTGCCCGCCCATCTCCGGGTCCACCTGATCCTGGGCGTTGACGTTGCCGCCCGGGTCGATTTCGCCCGGCTGGATCATCCCATCACCGTTGCGGTCCGAGACCGCAGGGCCGTCCTCCTGCGTACCGTCCAGCGACTGGTCACCGAAGGGGGACGGCGGCAGGCCGTTCTCGTCCAGCTGGTCAGGGTCGACCATGCCGGGGTCCTGCTGGCCTTCCTCAGCGCCCGGCATGGCCGTGCCATCGCTGTCCACGCGCTGCAGTTCGCCGTTGTCGTCCACCAGGCTCGGGTCGACGACCTGCTTGCGCAGGTCCATTCGCTTGGCCGCGCCCAGGTCGGGGTCACGGAACTGCTCGGGCGGGGAGACGAATCCGCACACCTGGCAGGTCATGCCGTCGTAGGTGTCGGCATCGCCGCACACCGGGCAGTTCTCCTCGCGCAACGTGTCGACGTCTTGCGGCGCCTTGATCTCCCCGTACGCCACCGCGCTGATCGAGCCGTCGGCGTTGATCAGGACGGCGTCGACCACCTTGGCCACGTGCGAGTTGCCGTCGTCCTTCAGCTGCGGCGTGTGTTCCCCAGCCAGGTCTTTCCACTGCTGGCGCTGGTTGCGCTGCACCGTCTGGCGGCCCTTGCCGCCAGGCGAGCCCTCGTCGTCGGCCGCGTTCAGCCGCTGGCGGGTCAGCCAGGTAACCGCCTGCACCTCATGCGGCGGGACGTGGCGGCCCTCGCGGTCGGAGATGACGGCGGCGGCCGTGCGGTAGTGCTCGGCGGCGTGCTCGTAGTAGTGCCGGTTGCCGGAGGGGAAGCCCTTGGCGTCGTCGGCGTTCAGGCGGCGTCCGGCCGCGACCGACAGGGCGTGCCGGTCCATGACGACGCGCCGGGAGGGCTGGCCGTGCTCGTCGTTGCCGCCGTGCTCGATCAGGTGGGCGAAGTCCTGCGTCTTGGGGCCCTTGAGGACCTTCTGGTGGTCCTCGCCGTCGAGGATCTTCTGCGCGGCCGTGGCGTGGGAGCCCATCACCATGAGGCCCTCGCCCTTGCCGACAGCCTTCTTGTTGACGAACGAGCGGGCCGCGTTGTGCTGGTTGGCCCACCAGTTCTGTTGCGGCGAGTACGCCGACAGGACACCCGCGCCCTTGTGCGCGGCCTCGCTGTCGTCGGTGATGTCGGGATTCAGCTTGGCGATGGCCTTGGCGACGTGGTGGGCGTCCGGGTACCAGCGGGCGCCCTGCTTCTTCTCCTCATCGGTCGCCTGGTCCCAGTGGTGCAGCACGTGCTCGTGGCTCAGGCCGGTCTCCTTGAACCACGGGTGATCGCCGGGGTTCTCGAACTGCGGCTTGGCCGCCTCGACCTGCTTGGCGAACAGCTTCTGCTGCTCCCACTGCGGCTGCGCCGCCGGAGCCTGTGCGCGGGTACGGGCCGGGCGCGTACGCTGCCTCGGCGCCGTCTCCGCGCTGTGGAAGGGCCCCTTCGCGCCGTCGCTGAACGGGGTCTTGGGGTGCGGCGAATGCGCCACATATGCGGGCACCGAGTCCATCCGGCTCTCGTAGGCGGCCTGTGCTCGGTGGTGGCCGTCGGCGACCTGGTAGACGCCGTGCCGGTGCACCAGCACCAGCGGCGGCACCTGGCCAGGGTTCTTGCTGTATCCCTGGCGGGCGCTCTCGACGCGACCGTCGCCGCCACCGTGGCGCTGGAAGTCAATGTGGCGCGGGTTGATGTGCTGCAGGTGGAACTCAAGGCTGTGGACGTCGGAGCCCTCGGCATCCGGGTCCTCGGGCCGGTCGTGCGCAAGGTGGTTGGCCGCAGAGCCGATGCCCTCGCCGTCGGCGCCCTCGGCAGCCTCACCGTGGAACTCGGGGTCGCCGTACACGTGCGGGTGGCGTTCTCCGATCTCGTCCCAGGAGAACGGACCGGTGCTGGTCGCCTTGGCATGCAGCGCCGCCGTGCGTCCGCTCTGCCATTCGGACGGGTCGAGCCTGCGGGTGACAGTCAGCGGGTGCTTGGTCTTGAAGTCGTTCTCGTTGTGGTCCATGAGGAAGTTGCCGGTGGGCTCGACCTCGAAGACGTGGCCGCCGCTGCGGTGGGCGTAGTCGGCGGCGGTGTCCAGCTTGTTGGTGAAGTAGACGTGCTGGCTCCTGCCGGACTCGTCGCTTTCCGGGTGGGGCTTGCGGCCGGGCGTGATCGGCTGGCCGTCGCGCCAGCGGGCGCCGCCACCGTGGTACAGAGGCCCCTGGACCTCGTTCTCACGGTCCTCGTAGCCGTTGGGGCCCTGATAGGTCTGGGTCCAGGGGTAGGACTTCGGGCCGTCCTGCCCGGCCGCGCGGGTGTTGAGGCTCGGCTTGAGCGGGGTGAAGGGCTTGGTCCGGGTGATTGCGTCCTGGCGGCGCTGGCGGTCGGGGGTGGTGCCGTCGGCGGGCACGCACGGCGCGGCGGGCTTGGGACGGGGGGCCGGGTGCACGGGCGTCGGCTTGGGCGCGACGTCCTCGCCGTCGTCGTCGGCCTCCAGCTCGTCACGGTCCTCGAAGGCGGAGAAGTCGACGGCGGCGCTCTTCGAGGCGGCCTTGCCCAGGCCGGTGGAGTCGACGCCGAGGAAGTGCGCGGTCGGGTCGGCGGGCGGCTCGACGAGCACCGAGTTCTCGAAGAAGGAGAGGCCGTAGCAGGTCTCGCGGACCAGCTCGCCGACCCGCTGGCCGGACGCGGTGTGCCGGAAGATCCTCTTGCCCTTCAGGCCCGGAATGTGGGCGCAGTACTCGGCGGGGGTGGTCGCCTCGTTGCCGCATGCCGAGCAGACCGATCGCTCGACGTCGCAGCCCATGCTCGTGCGGTCGATGTCCCCGGCGATGATCGCCTTGGCCAGCTTCGGGAACTGCTTGGCGTCGATCTCCATCAGGACCTCGGCCCAAGTGTCGGGCGTCCCGTCGGGGTTGCGGTCCTCGTGGAGGGCCGCGTCGATGATGACGCCTCGCGCGCGCCGGTGGTTCTCGTTGTGGTGGTTGACGAAGACCGGCTTGCCGACGAAGGTCGCGTACGCCTTCGCGATCTCCGTAGCGGGGAATTCGTCGTGGTTGTCGTTGCACCGGCTGGAGATGGCCCGGGAACGCACGTACAGGTAGCCGGGACGGGCGTCGTATTGGAAGACCGCGCGGTGGGCCGCCTTAGAGAAGCGCTCCTGCTGGTCGCCGAGGCTGGCGGCGATGATCTGGGCCGTGGCGAATTTCAGCACCGGGGTCCTCCTGGGCGGGCGGCGGCGCGGATGCGCCCTCGCCTCTTGAGGGGGCCGAGAAGGTGCTGAACAGCAAGGAGTACGTCGCCGAACAACGGGCATGCGTCGTTTTGGTGGAGGCATGGTGTAGGAGGCGTGTGCTGGTGCGTGAGGGGTGCAGAATCACCGCAGCGTAGACGGCGGTTACGGCTACACAGAGTCATCGCTTTGGCGACAAATAGACTGTCAACTCATAACCCGCTACGGTTCCACCTAAGCTTCGTTAGTCCGTGCAGGAAGCCTGCACACCGTGCTGCAATGCGAAGGACCCCGGCCGACCTTCCTGGGCAAGGAAGTGGGTCGGCCGGGGTCCGGCTCCGGTCTACTTCAGCAGCAGCTGGCGGTCTACAGCCGGTCCTCCGGAGAACCCGACGTGGCGGACGTCGGGGCGGAGCTGGTCTTCCGGTGCTTCCCTGCGTAAGTCGGCCTGGCGTTGGAGCCGAGCAGGTAGCCCATGAGGGGCCAGCGAGATTCGAGCGCGTACGCCACGACGTAGTACGCGGCACCCAGAGCACCGGTCAGCCCAAGGTTCAGGGCGTGCTCGGTCGTGGTGTCCACGTGGATGTTGTGCGTGGCGAGGAAAGACAGAGCGGCGCCGACGATCATAGGCACGACCGTGCGGACGATGGCGGGAGTGGGCACGAGGGCTCCTTGGGGCCAGGGGGACGACTCACCCGTTACGGCTCCAGAGCGCACGATGGACAGCATGCCGGTCGGCAGGGCCACCGAACGAAGCTCACCCGTCACCCTGCATCACCCCCGCGTACACGATCTGTCCGTTTGCTGCGCTGATCGTATGACGCCAACCACCCCGGGTGTCAACTTGAGCCACGGATAAGGTTGTTTTAAGGCCCTGAGCGTCGCTCAGGTCGACGCTGCGGGTAGGATCCCCTCACACGGAGAGATTTTTGATACTGAGGGGAGGGCGACCCGATGGGGGCGTCCCATAGCGGGCCCGAGCTTGAGATTGGGCCCTTGGCCCAAAAGCTCCGACGGCTCACCGTCTTGAAGTTCAACCTTGAACCGAACCCCAAGAAGTATCCGGCGACTGAGATCGCTGAGGGGTGCTCAAGGTTGTACGTCGAGGACAAGATTTCTCAGGCGCGCGAGCAGATGCCTGAGGGAGGTGACCTCCTGAAGGCTGCGATCGAGCAGATCATCGAGGACGACAAGCCGCTGCTGAACCGCAGCTACGTCAGCGACCTGATCCACGACAAGCGGGACAACCCAACTCGACTCGTCCTCAAGTACCTCGGCGCGTTCTACGGCGTGAACCCGGCCTACTTCTTCGGCGAGGACGAGGAGACCGAGGAGACGAGAGCTGCAGAGTCCGAGGTCGAACTCATCAGTGCAGCGCGGGAGTTGAGGCAGAAGCTGAAGGACGGAGGGACCGCCGACCCAAGTCAGCTACTCACCGCCATGATGCGGGGGGTCAACAAGCTCAGCCCGGCAGTCGCAACTGGCATGATCCATGCGCAACTTGCGGCCATTGACCAGGTAGCCAAGACGCAACCGAAGGACTAGTCCCCGCGTCGTAATGTCGGTCCCCTGCACTACGCTAAGTGGCGTAATCGGTGGGGTCGGTGATCATCGGGATGGGGGCGTCAATGAAGCTCATGGTGCGGCGGGGGCGGAAGACGGAGTGGGGCAGGGTCCTGCAGGACCTCGTACTGCCTCTCAACGAGCCCCGTACGCCAGAGCTGCTCCTGCGCGAGTATGTGGAACAGGTGCGCGGCAACAAGCTCATGCTCAGCCGCGACCCGCGCGTCGCTTCTCCCGGCGGCCCGAGCGGTATGTGGGTGCCCGGAGAGGGCGTGGACCTCGTGTGGGCCCACCCTTCCGCCGACGGCGTCTTCCTTTCTCACGTCCTGGGCCACGAGATGGGGCACATGGTCAACGGTGACGAGCCGGACCCCATCGACCTGCCGCAGCTGATGAAGCTGCTGCAGAGCCTGTGCAGCCATACGTCCGACGAACTGTGGGCTGCCAGCATGTGCCGCACGAACTTCAGCGACCCGCGTGAGCGCGCGGCCGAGGAGTTCAGCTACTTCACCGAGGACTGGCTGCAGCGCACTCGCCCGGCCACGTCGGACATCGTCACCAACATGCGCGAGTGCCTGGATACCCGGAATGAGTACTGGTGAGCACGCCTGATCTCTTCGCGTGGATTGTCGTCGCGCTCCTGACCGGTGAGGTGATCCGCCGCCTCCCCGCCGCCCGCCGCAACCAACGCAGTCGCACCCTCTGGTTCGTCTTTGCGACCCTCGATGTAGCCATGGTCACGCGCATCAGCAGCGTCGGCGACTTCCTCTTCAACGTCACCAACGTGGACGACGCTGCCACCCTGACCAAGCATCTCTGCGGCATCGCGGCCGTCGCCGGACTCCTGCGCTGGGTCACCACGGTGGTACCCGGCCGAATGGACGGCAAGCGTGAGCCCGGCTACCGCCGCGCGATCAGCAACCGCCCCCGCCGGGTGCTGACCTGGGCCGCCATCGTCGTCGTCACCGCGATCTTCCCACTGGCCTACCGACGTCCCGGCAACGAAGAGGACGCCGACTTCATCTTCCAGCAGGCGGGTCACTTCTGGGGCTCCCTCCACCTGCTCCTGTTCTACGCCTACTTGATTTTCGGCATGGTCTGCGCATCCATGATGTGCGCTGCCGCCTCCCGACACCCCAAAGCCGCCGGACCTTTCCGGTACGGCATGCAGGCCTTGTCCGTCGGGTGTGCCATCGGTTCGACCTACGGCATCCTCCGCTCCGGCTACCTGATCTCCCGCCTCTTCGACAAGCCGTTCCTCGGCGGCGACACCTTCGTCGACATGGGCTCGAACTTCTCCCTCATCTCCTGCGTCACACTCGTCATCATCGGCAGCGCCGCCCCGGCCTGGGAGCGACTGACGCGCAGCATGAACGCCCACGGCGCGGTCAACGACCTCCGCCCGATGTGGGTGGCCATGACCAGCGCCGTTCCCGCCGTGCTCTGGAGCGACGAGGAGCCCTCCTCACACGCCAGCAGCCGCGCGCCGCGCCTGCGTCGGCGAGTGGACGCCTTCTTGGCCATGGCCGCCGACTTCTGGAGCTGGCGAAACCTGGACTTCCGCCTGCGTAACCGTGTCACCCAGATCTGCGACGCCTCGCTCGCGGTCCAGGAGTACATCACCCCGGAACTGCGAGAGGAGACCGCGCACACGGTCCAGGCGCTCGACCTGCCTGACTACATGGGCACCGCCTACCTGCTACGCAGTGGAATCCAGCGCAAGAAGTCCGGCGCCCGCCCCTACGACGGCCCGCCGGGCGATCCTCTCCTGCGCCCCGGCGATGACCCTCTGGCTGCCACCAGCCACCTCCTCCCCATCGGAAAGGCCATGACCGACTCAGTCGCCATGAGCCGCCTCGACCGGCGCCTGGCCTCGGTGTAACGCCCATGACGAAGCCCCGCATAGCCCGCCTCCTCACCGACCTCGTCGACCCCAAGAACGTCATCACCGCCCTGTGTCTGCTCATCGGCGCGCACTACGGCTGGGATGGCGTCGGCTGGGGCGCCCTGGCGATACTCTTCTGCGCCATCATCCCCATCGTCTTCATCATCGCCACCGGCAAGGAGAAGACCTGGGCGGACCGGCACGTCCCCGAGCGCGCCCAGCGGATGATCGCCATCCCGGCCATCGTCCTGTCCGTCCTGTCCTGCCTGGTGCTCATGGTGGTCGGTGGCGCACCAGCGCCCCTGCTGTCCATGGTTGGCGCCATGCTGGCCACCATCACCGCCATCTGGCCGGTCACCCGGTTCTGGAAGATCAGCGTGCACACCGCTGTCCTCACCGGCGCGCTCGCCATGCTCGCCCTGCTGTACGGGCCGTGGGTCCTGCTGACCATCGCCCTCATCCCGATGGTCGCCTGGTCACGAGCTTTGCTCAAGGACCACACCCCGGCCCAGACCATCGCCGGGGCAGTCCTCGGTGCTCTCGTCGCCGCCCCCGTCTTCAGTCTCGGCCTGTAACGCAGAAAGCCGCCCCGAAAGGGGCGGCTCGATGTCTCGACATCTCGATGTCAGCGCAGTTTTTTTCTCTTGCAGTCCGGGCCAACCAGGAGATCCAGCGACTCCGGAGTGGTCAACGGCTGCCCACACAGCCAGCACCGCTGTGACATGCGAGCCCAGGCTTCCCCTGCCAGCCGCTGGTCGCCCAGCACAGACGCGACCGCCTGGCGCAGCCTCTGATTGCCCGTGTACGCGTGCCAGATCCAGCACCGGCCCCGGCTATCGACGCTGGCGAACGACTCGTAGCTGCTCTGGTTGTCCGGTCCAGCGAGGTAACCAACCAGGATCTGCCCTGGCTTGAACGAGCGGTTCGTGCCCTGTCTGCGAAACCGCAGCGTCACGTAGTCATTGCCGCTGTCGCCGAACTGGGCGGTGAAGTACCCCTCCAGCGGCTCCTTGCCATCGGGTGTGCACACCGGCCGCGTCGAGGACGCCCCCTTGGGGTGAGCAGGCCGCTGCGGCTGAAGCGGTGGCAGTAGCCGGGCTTCCTGCCTCGGCAGCCTGGGTGGCGGGGCTGACAGCGGGCGGGCAGGGGCAGGCGCCGAGAACCCGAACTGTGGCCTGCCGCGCTCGTCGTACCCCTGCAGGGTCAGCGGCCCCTGGATCTGAAAGGCCACGCGGGACTCCTTCGTGAGCATCAACAGCTCGAACTCTACCCAAAGTTGGGGTGAGCAGAAGGAGCCCCGCAGCCGGTCAGCCCATCAACAGCCGCAGTGCCTGCTGCATCTCCGGCAGCGACAGCTCCGCACCGGAGGCGACCTTCTCCTGCAGCTGGGCCGCCTGTCGTTCCTCGTCCGACATGCCGTAATACGGGTCCGGCCGGTGAGCGGCCATGACCTGCCGCACCGCCGCCAGATCGGCGGACGACGGCGTCACGTAGACGACCAGCGGGTGGTCGTCGTCGATCGGCTCGTCCACCCCGTCCTCGCCCACCGGCAGGATGAACGCCAGACGGACCTGCTCGCCCAGCGCCTCGGTCACCTCGATCTGCAGCTGCCCGATGTTCACCTGGCGCGGCCAGCTGAACTTCTGGCTGTCCCCGTCGAACGGGTCGTGTGACGTGTTGACCTGGACTGGCAGCTCCTCGAATGCGTCGGAGCCCTCGATGACGTCCTTGCTCAGCTCAGCCATGTGGTGTCGTCCTCCTGGGCCGCCAGGATCTGCTCCAGGTCGGCGTAGTGGGTTCCGTCGATCTCCAGGCGGTCGAGGTTCGCCGCCCGGACGTTCTCGCCCTCATTGATGAGGGCCTCGCGCTCCGCGAGCGTGAAGCTCTTCAACGCCTGCCGCTTCAGCCCGGCCATGGACGGCGTCAGCGACTCGTCCTCCGAGGGGATCTGCACCCCGTCGGTCGCAGGCAGCGCTCCCTCCGGCTCCTCGTGCAGATCCGCCTCAGCGCCGCCCGGCTCGAAGAGCGCCGACTCGTCGAGCGCCGCGAAGGACTCCAGCGGCAGCTTCCGGTTCCAGCCCGCCGGGTCTGCGCCCGCGAGCGGCCCTGCCGACGCGGGGTTCTCCCACGGCACCTTCGGCGACGTCGCGCCCGGCGCCTTCGGGAGCTGGTACGACGTGCCCGACGGCTCACCGAACGGCGCGTCCACCGAGGCTGTCACGCCGATCGAGCCGAGCGCGATGGCGACATCCTCCCGGTTCTCGCCGGACCGCACGGCTGCGCTCGCCGCCATCTGCAGAGGGCTCCCGGCCGAAGGCTGGCGCAGGAACGCGTACACGTGATGGCCCTGGCCGCCGAAGTCGTGCCGGGTGTAGTCGCGGTCGCTGTGCTCCTCGACCAGGTCACCGTGGGCGTCGTGCACGTCGTGCATCGGCTTCCAGGAGACGCCCTTCAGCGAGACGGAGGCTCCGCTGCGCAGCGGCACTTCGCGCTCGCCGTGGTCGTGGTAGCCGTAGACGTTGCCCTGGGACTCGTCGGGGTGTTCGTTGATGTCGTGCCGCTCGGGCGTGTGCGCGTGCAGGACCACGGAGGTTCCCTCGCGCCAGTTGCCGTCGCGGTCCTTGGCCGTGTTCTGCGAGCCGGTCTCGCCGAAGGACTCGGCGACGCCGTCGTCCGAGGTCCAATGCCAGCCGACGCTGCCCTCCTGACCGTGGATGCTGCCAGGCAGGGACTTCAGCAGGTGGTGCGCACGCTCTTCGAGCGGCCGGGACTCGTCGTGGACGATCGCGTGGTCGCTGGGGTGCAGGTGCACGCCCAGGCCTCGGTGGATACCGTCGAGCCCGGAGTGGATGTTGTCCCACTCGCGCGACTTGGCCTGGTTGTCAGGGGCGTCATCGTCGTGGCCGTCCCACTCGCCGTAGTAGTCGTATCCGGCAGTGCGGGCGGTCGACGGGGCGAGCCGGTGCTGGTCGGCGTCGATGTCGTAGCGGACGACGACCTTGCGGGGCACCCAGGCGGGCTTCTCCTCGTCCGCGTTGATGTTGCGGCCGAACATGCCCCGGCTCTGGGCTTCGTACTGCAGCGCGAGCGCGTGACTGCACATGCGTCCTGCGAAGCGGCTGAAGTCGTCGTCGGCCCCCCAGTGGTAGGCGCCCCACTTGCAGCCGCAGGACCACGAGTGCGCGGCCGTGCGGCCGGGCAGGCGCTGCAGGCCGGTCTCATAGACCTGGTGGTCGCCCTTGACCTCCGCGAAGACGTAGCCGTCGGAGGCGAGGGTGACGCGCAGTCGCCCCTCGGAGCGCAGGCGCTTAGCCTTGGCGACGACGTCGCGCCAGGCGGCCGTGACGTGGAAGCGGAAGTCGCGGTCGGCGGCGGCCGTGATGATGAGCGAGGAGAACAGGGCCGAGGACTTCTTGGCCCACGGCGGTGCATCATCGTCGCCGTCGTCCTCGGAGCCGTCATCCGAGTCGTCTTGGTCATCGTCCTGGTCGTCGTCGTCCTGCGAGTCGTCGTCCTGCTTGGCAGCGAAGACGGTGACGCCTGCAGGGTCGGGACGCTCAACCAAGATCTGGGCCAGCTCGGGATAGTCGGCAGCGGCCGTCTGCTCCAGGACGGCCGTGGTCACGGCGGCGGGGCGCAGCTGCGAGGCGGTGTAGGTGCCGCCTCCCATGCCGCCGTCGAGCGTGACCTCGTACTCCTCCGCGCCCGGGAACGGACCGTCGTTCACGGCCGTCACCCGGCCCGGGAAGCCGTCGGTTGTCTGAACCTGCTGGTCGGGCTGGTACTCCCAGTACTCCTCGGACCGAACAGCAAGACGCTGCGCAGCCAGCGTCTCGTGATGCTGCTGCGCGACATGGTCGAAACGGCGGCCCACTAGACGCCTCCCTCAACGGACGTACTGATTTCAGCCCTTGAGGTAGGTCACAGATGGGGTGACAGGACTGTCACGGGAACCGATCGTGCCTATGATGTGTGCAACCGCCAGATTTTCTTCACAACTCAGTTCCGTGGGGGGACACCTATGTCTGAAGGAGCTAGCAACGCCGCTACCGGGGGCGGAGCCCTCGCCGCTACCGGACTCGGCATATGGTCCGGATGGGAGCTGCTCGGCGTCGCCGTCGGCGTCGTCGGGTTCGGCATCGTTCTGGTCCGTGTCGGATTCCGCCGTCGGGCCACTGTCGGGCAGAAGTGACCGGCAGACGACGCCAGGATGGGGTGCTGTCGGCTCGACAGCACCGCTCCGGCGGCGTCCTCATCGCCATCTGCGGCCTGGCCCTGCTGGCCTTCTGGGCCGCGCGCCACGTCCTCGAAGTCGCTGAGTGGAACTCCGAGACCACCAGCCGCCTGACCGCCGTCTGGGCAGGTACTTTCATTCTCTTCGCGATCCAGGTGACGCTGTATCACCTCGACCGCCCCCGCCGGGTCTCCAGCGTCGAGCAGAGCCGTCTCGACAAGCTCCACGTCGCGATCCTCATGCCCGTCTACAACGAGGACCCCGGCTTCCTCCGGCTCGGCTTGGAATCTTTCCTGCAGCAGAGCCGACTGCCCAACAGCGTTCATGTAGTCGACGACGGTTCCTTCGACAAGGCCGCCAACACGCCCATCACATACGCCGCCGTCCGCGACTGGTTCCTCTCCGAGGCGCCCCGCCACGGCGTCCAGGCGACTTGGCAGCGCACCGAGAACCAGGGCAAGCGTCACGCCCAGGCCGCCGCAGTCCAGAAGAGCATGACCGCCGACGTGTACATCACCGTCGATTCCGACTCCTACCTCGACCCGAAGGCGATCGAGGAAATCCTCAAGCCCCTCTCGAAGCGACGCGTCCAGTCGGTCGCCGGGGTCGTCATCGCCACGAACAACCACGGCCCGCAGCGCCCGGCCCGCCCCAGTACGCGCAGCCACCGACGCAAGGCCTCCTTCGCCGCCCGCAGGGCCCGCCTGCGCCAGCTCGCACACTGGCGCAGCACCCAGCTCATGGCCCGCACGACCGACCTCTGGTTCGTGACCTCACAGATGATCGACCGAGGCGGACAGTCCACCGTCGGCGCCGTCATGGTCAACTCCGGTCCGCTGGCCGCCTACCGAGGCTCCGTCGTCCGCGACAACCTTGGCTCGTACCTCAACGAGACCTTCATGGGGCGCGGCGTCGCCTTCAGCGATGACTCCATGCTCACCCTGTACGCGCAGGCGCGCGGCCTGACCGTGCAGCAGTCCTCGGCGATCGTGTTCACCGCGATGCCGGAGAAGTGGAGCCATTTCTCGCGCATGTACCTGCGGTGGATGCGCGGCTCGACGATCCGCTCGATCTGGCGGATCCGCTACCTCTCCCTGAACCGGCCCGCGTTCTGGCTCCACGCAATGCGCTGGACCCAGCTGGTCCTCACCCAGCTCATCACCCTGTGGCTGCTGCTGGTCGAGCCGTTCGCATACGGCAACCGGCCGCCGCTCACCATGCTCTGGATCCCGTTCCTGCTCGCCTACGCCCAGGGCCTGCGCTACCTCGGCATCGTCCGCACCGACGAGCGGATCCGCTCGCGCGCGTTGACCTGGCTGATGATGCCCCTGGCCGTCATCATGGCCTGGACGTGGTTCCGGTACCTGCGCTGGTACGGAGTCATCACCTGTGCCCGCACGGGCTGGGGAACCCGGCAGAACGGCGCCGAGGTCTCCCTGGATGGCGCGCCCGCCGCGCCCGAGCCGGTCTACACCAAGGTGTTGGACCCTCTCGACGAGTCGACGCTGAAGATCCCCCAGATCAGGCTGACGTCGGCCTCCTGAACCTCCGCCCCGAGCAACCCCCGCCTCGGGGCGGAGTCATGTCACGACGCTCCCAGCCAGAGAGCCAGCACGGCAATCAGCAGGGACAGAGCCGGGATGATCCCCTTGTAGACGAAGTCGCGCATGCTCTGCTGCCGCCCCTGGACCCTCTGCGCAGCCTCACGCTGGCGGGCCCGCTCCTGATCGCGCGCGTCGTTCTCCATCTTCGTCTTGAGGGCCTCGTGGCGGGCCGCCTGTGCGGCCAGCTCACCCTCGGCGCCCTCGATGCGCTGCACCAGCAGCCGCTTCTCGCTCTCCCACAGTTCCTTGGTCATGAAGGAGTCCAGACGACGCTTGACGTCGTCGAGCGTCTCCTGGACGTGGCGGCGGGTGATCTGCGAGTCGCGCTCGATCAGCTGCCACAACTGCCCCAGAGTGGGCTCAGGCTGGCTCATGGCGCTCCTCGTAAGTGGGGGTGGATTTCACCCCTTGGCGGTCCCCACAGCCCCTGGACAGCGCGAAGGCCCCGTATCGCAGGGGAATTGCGATACGGGGCCTCGCGGCGGGGCTTACTTCTTGCGCTTGCCGTTCGCGACTTCCCAGGCGTACTGCCACGTGAGCGGGCCGCACAGGCCGTCGGCAGGGCCGAGCTTGCTCAGGTAGTGCTTCTGCAGCGCCGCGACCTTGTCCAGGTCCATCTGGGTCATGGTCTCGGACGGGCCGACCTTGTACTTCGGGCCGAAGTTGCCCTTGTCGAGCCAGGTCTGCAGCTGCTTCGCGTACTGGTTCTTCGCGCCGCGCAGGAAGTAGCTGCGGCCGGGGAACGCGGGCGCCTTCGCTGTGCTGGAGCCGGACGAGGAGGAGCCGGACGAGGCCTTGCTGTACCGCCAGGACTTCACGGCCTTGCCGCCGCGCGGGTCATTCGGGTCGGCGGTGGGCGGGCACACGCCGTCGGGGAAGCGCGGCGCGAAGTACCCGACGACCTTCGAGCTGCGGCGGGCGGTGGTGTGCTGGAACACGCCGTTGCCCTGCCCGTTGTCGGCGGCACCGGCCTTGATGCTGTTGCCGCCCTTGGTGTACACGTTGTCCGCGTCGAAGCCGACGACCAGCTCGGTGTGGCCGCCGTTGGAGAAGTTCACCCAGGCGCCGACGGACGGGTACTCGGACCACTGCCCCTTGCTCTTGGCGTGACTGGTGAACGCGCCGACGTTGGCGACCTTCGGGACGATCTTCTCCAGCTTGGCGTCCTCGTACATGCACCAGTCGAACATGACGCACCAGGCGACGCCGTCCCAGCCGTACTCCTTGCCGAAGATGGTGTGGTTGTCCCAGCCGTCGCGGGAGTTCCAGCCCTCGTAGATCTTCTCGGGCACGGCCATCACGATGTCGGTGAGGCGGCGCCAGTCGGGGGTCGATGTCACGGTGGGTCCTCCCCAAGGGTTCGAGATCTCTCGTCCCTTGGGGAGGTCTGGTGGGGGTTTGACAGCAGGGTCAGGAGTCGACGACCGACAGGATCTGCTGCGTGATGTAGGCGTAGCCGACGTCGCCGGGGTGGACGGAGTCATGACCGGCGGTGCCCGGAGCGGCGGAGGTGCCCCAGTAGCCGAGGTCGTCCCAGTACTTCCACGAGTTGCGGCCGATGTTCCACAGGTTGATGACGGCGCCGCCGTAGACCTCGGCGAGCGCGCGGGCCCTGGCTGCGTACTCCTGGTAGACGAAGTTCGTCACGTCGTGAATGCCCAGGTGAGGGACGACGAACAGGAGGTCGGTGTTGCCGGTGGCGACCCCGGTGTCCTTGACGACCTTCATGTACTTGGCGACGTTCGCCGACCAGATGTCCCCAGAGACGTTCGCTGCCGCGTCGTTGGGACCAGCGGTGTAGATCAGCAGATCGGCAGGGTTGTCGGCACCGCCGTTCCAGGAGGCGCCGAGCGCGCTGCTGGCGCCGCTGGTCGTGCCTGTGACGAACGAGCCGGAGGCGGCTCCGGCCTTGGCGTTGTTGTCGACGACGATGCCGTTGGCGTTCTCACCCGCGACACCCGCGACCGACAGGTTCTGCCCCGTACCGGTGGCCGTTCCAGCCCAGGTGACGGTCACCGTGTGGTCAGCACTGGACAGGCCGGTGATGGTGGTGACCTGGATGTTCGAGGCGCTGATGCCGCTGTCGGCGACGGTGACCGGCGCACCGCCATCGATCGTATAGGTGAACGAGGGGCGGGCCCCGTTGCCGGACACCGTGTAGATCTTCACGATGGTGCCAGTGACCTTGAACGTGACGCTGGCACCGGTGGTGTCGGCGTAGATGTAGGTGAAACCGGGGCCGAAGCCGCTGCCGCCCAGGGTCCAGGTGCCGGTCGTGGTAGCCATGCAGCCCGCCGTGGTCCAGGCGGCCACGGCCGCCGCGTCCGAGGCGTCCTTCAGCTTGGTCGAGGAGCGAGAGGTGGAGAAGAAGCCCGAGCCGCCGTTGCCGTACTTGGCCTGCAGCGCGGTGCGCATCCCGCCGACCCAACCGCCGGTGTGCAGGTTCGAGGCGTAGAACCCCTGCGAGGAGCTGCCGCCGACGACGATGATCCGGGCCTTGCTGGTGGCGGCGGCGTCCCTCTTGGGCCGCCAGAAACGCCCCCAGCCGTCGGGAATGTAGATGCCGCGCGAGGGCGCGGTGGCGACACCGCCAGTGCCCATGACGGACCGGCGCACAGTGGTGGCAGCCGGGTTGTCGCTGCCGGTGACAACGGCGCCGGGCTCCGCGTAGACGCGGGTGTTCTCGACCCGGTTGGGCATCGCGGGCTGGGACGTGTTGCCGTCGGCATACAGCTTGCACGACGTGGAGGCGTAGAGCATTCCGGTGGACAGCACCGAGTTGTTGAACGCGGGCGCCCCGAAGCTGAAGGCGGTCAGTCCGGTCTGCCCGTCCCGCAGCTGGACGTAGTTGAAGCGGAAGGAGTTGCCGTTGCCGCGCTGGATGTCCAGGAGCGTGTCGAACTGCTCCAAGTTGATGCCCCGCCAGTGCGTGTAGTTGACGGGGCCGGTGCCCGAGAGGCGGATGCCAGTGGATCCGGTGCCCGAGGAGATCGCCTCGCACATCGCGAACTCGACTTGGTTCATGTTGCCGTCGGCGGTGGTCGAGTCGACCTGGTAGGCGACCTTGTTGTTGCCGTGGCTGTCGATGAACATGCGGCTCACGGTGCAGTCGCCCGGGTTGAAGTCCGCGTGCTCGGAGAACATCCTCAGCCCGTTGCCGACGCCGCCCATCTCCACGTTCTCGATCGTGGAGCGGAAAGGGCTGCCCAGGTGCATGCCCCACCCGGTGTGACTCCCATCCCACGGCCCGTTGACCTGCAAGTTCTTGAACGAGGAGTGCCAGAAGGAGCGGTGCCCGCTCTCGGCCCCGTTCGTGGTGGCGGAGGAGATGCCGTGGCTGGCGCCGGAGACGGTGATGCCCAGGTGAGCCAGGTGCGCACGGACGACCTTGGTCAGGTTGATACCGGAGGCAACACCGGAGGCGACCTTGAGCGTTGTGTTGCGCTGGCCGAAGCCGGTCAGGCGCAGATCGATCTCATCATCGACGACGTCGTCGCCCTCCAGGCGCAGCGGCGCGGCCAGGACGAACTCGCCGGTGGACAGCAGGACTTCACCGCCGCCCGCTGCCTTCGCGGCGTCGATGGCGCTCTGGATCTCTGCGTTGTCGGCGACGCCGTCGCAGAGGTAGTTCGCACGGGCCTTCTCAGGGGCCGACGCGGTGGCGGCCGCCACGAAGAGGGTGCCCGGCGCGCCCTTGAAGCGGGCCTGCTGGGCGTAGCGGTCCTCGACGACGCGGGCTGTCGAGGTGGTCGCCCCGGCGACAGTGGTCAGCACGGGGCCGACCGTGACGAGCTGGCTCGTGCCGTCGTCGTGCAGGCCCTCCTGCGCGGCGTGCAGGTACATGTGGTCCAGCTGCACGCTGGCGGAGCCGGACACGCTGACGCCGTACTGAGGGGAGTTCGTGCCGCTGCCGTCGTCGTCCAGGCCCGGGTAGCAGGTCACCGCGTTGGCGATGACGGGCACGGTCGCGCCGATGACGGCCAGGCCCGCGCACTCGTTGCCGCCGTTGCCGCCGTTGCGGCCGTCGCGGCGGGTGAGCAGGTTGTCGATCTGGATGGGGCCGTTGCCGGTGGCGTCGACCAGGACGCCGTGGCCGCCGTTGCGGTCGGTGCTGCAGGCGGACATGAGCATGCCGCCGGAGCCGGTGCCGTTGCCCCACGCGCCGGTGATGTGGACGCCGTGGCTGCCGTTCCACTCGAACCGGCACAGGCTCGCCTGGGTGTTGGGGCAGTTGTTGAGGATGGCGCCCTGGCCCCAGCAGCCGATGACCTGAACGTCGTTCATGGTCAGGTCGGTCATCCGGTTGAACAGCAGCCCGTTGCCCCGGCAGTTGTCGACCATGACGTTGGTCATGCGCCACGAGTACGGGAACGCGTTGTCGACGCCGCCTGTGACGATGCCGTTGTTGCTCATCCGGCGGATCGTCACGTTCGTCAGCCGCACGTTCTGGACGTTGCCTGCGGCGAAGATGCCGTCGACTGGCTTGGTGCCGTCCAGCGTCGAGCCGTCCAGCATCAGGTCCTCGATGCGGTGCTCGGCGGGCACGCCCGCGTAGCCGCCGCTCGCGGCGTCCTTGAACTGGATCATGCAGTCGCCGGTGAACGACGGGAGCGGCTGCAGGTAGCAGGGCGGGTCCGACAGGTTCAGCCCCGCCATCATGTTCGCGTGCGAGCCCCGGACCGTTACAGTCGGATCGGACACCAGCGGCGCCGACGTGCGGTAGACGCCCTGCGGAATGTAGACGACACCACCCGCCGGGCACGCGTCGATCGCGGCCTGGATGGCGGCCGTGTCGTCGGCGAGGCCGTCGCCGAGCGCGCCGTACGCCTTGTCCTTGACGTTGATCCAGCCGAGGACGGACTGCCCGATCTGGCGGACGGTGGCCGCGTCCCCGGGCTGGACGCCGTCTGCCAGGCCGATCAGACGCTGGCTGTTGAGGTCCACGGCCGCCGTGGGCTTGCGCAGCTGGTGCACGGCGGGCATCTCGTGGACGTGCCGGGCATCGGCAGCCTTGCCGCTGGCTCCGGCTGAACGGGTGCCCAGAGACATGATGTCGGTGTCGGAGCCGGATATCTCCACACCACTGCCGCCGCCGTCACCTCCTCCGAGGTCGGCGGGCAACTGGTCGCGCGGCACGCGGCCGGAGCCGTCCAGCCCGGCATAGCCACCCGGCAGGCCCTTCTGGCCGATGGGCTGGGCCATGACGGCGGGCGCGATGGCCTCAGCGAGCCGGGGCGCGGTCTCCAGGTCGATGGGGCCGCCGTCGTAGGGCACCTCGATGAAGTAGGTGGCCGTGGCCACCCCGGAGAGGACCTCGGTGACCTCGTAGCAGCCACCGCCAGGAGGCAGCGTGTCCGGGTCGTTGGTGGCCCGCACGGACAGGCTGATCGAGCCCTGCTCGTCGAGCGTGGCGACGATCGCCTTGCGGTCGGCGATCTCGCCGTCGTTGGACAGGACGCCGACGAGCTGCATTCGTACGATGCCGGTACGCGGGGCGTCCCCGTCGCGGTAGGTCCTGGTGACCGGGACCAGCGTGAAACTCATACCTGCAGCTCCTTGTTGATGTCTTCCTCCGTGATGTGGCGGCGCATGCCGACGTGGCGCGGGCCGCCGTACAGGCCGATCGGCTTCAGGCGCTCGACGGCCTCGGGGATCTGGACGGCGGACGAGTCCTCGCCCTCCACAACCTGCGGCTTAGGGGCCACGGTGGTCTTGGGCCGGTGCTCGTTGGCCAGGGCCCGCATTCGCTCGGCGTTGGTGAACAGGCCCACGGGGTCGTTCAGCGCAGGCAGGGAGGACTGCTTGGGCATCGAGGCCCGCTGCTCGTCGGACTCGTCGGGGCGCTGCTCGCCGCCGCCCTGGTCGGCGTCGACCGGCTCGGGAACGGACCCGGGCTCGACCACGCCGCCGTCGGCCGGAGTGGTCGTCAGGTCCTGCATGGTCGGCGCGAGCGTGGGCTGGGAGCCGACCGGGTCCAGGCCCATGATGGGAACACGCAGCGGCGCGGTGGGCGCCTGCAGCGGGTCCTGCTCCTCGGGCAGCGCGCGAGGCTGGAAGTCGGTGCGCAGGTCCTGCGGGATGGGCAGGCCCTTGTTGGCGAGGGCGACGTAGATGGCCTTGCGGGTCTCCTGCTCCTGGACCGCGAGTTCGACGGCCTCATCGCGCGACTTCTCGACCTCTTCGTCGAAGTCGATCGGGACGTTGTGCAGCCGGGTGCGCATCGAGATCGGCACCCCGGCCTCGCGTAGTCCCTCGAAGAACTCGGACTGGGCGGCCTCGTCCTGCAGCGACATGGTGCGGAACTGCAGGTCGGGAATGAGGAGCTTGGGCTGCTCGACGATGCGCTCTTCGCCGGTCTCCTCGTCGACCTCGAAGATCTCTTCCATCTTCACGTAGCGCTTGCCGCCGCGCTCTTCGTAGTCGAAGTGCTCCTGCGCCTCGGCGACGACGAGCGCCCGCTGGCGGTAGTGCCGGGCGAGCAGTTGCTGATAGTTCGTCAGCATCTGTGTGACCAGGTCGCGGTTGAGGGCGTCGGCCGCGTACGTCTCACCGGACGAGGCACCGGCGAGCATGGTCTTGGACAGGCCGAACGTCTGGAGGATGCGGCCTTCGATCCGGTCGAACTCGTCCGAGAGGTCGGGCATGTCCTCCTTGCCGAGGACAGCCTCCATCTGCACACCGAAGTGCGTCATGATGATGCGGAAGTCCCCGGCGAGCGCTGTGTCGACGGCCTCCTCGAAGTCCGCCAGGTCGTCCTGGGTCGGAATCCATGGGGTCTGCCCGCCCAGGTCGTTCGCCGTGGCACCGAGCTTGGCCAGAATCAGCGGCGTGTACAGACGGTCCGCGATCGAGTCGACCGCCGCATTCATCATTTCTTCCTGCATGAGCGACCGCATCGCCCGGTACAGGAGAGGAACGCCGCGACGGTTGAACGTATCGGCTTCAAATTTCAGCTGGCGCAGCAGTACATTCGATACCGGCATCAGCGAGTTGTCGTCCGCGTAATACGTCAGCTCTGGGTACGCCTCCATCAGCTTTGCGTACTCCCACGCGGGCTGGCGGGTACGGATCAGCTCACGCATCTCGGTGGGGAGCCGGATCAGGAAGCGCGGATCACGCAGGAACGGGCTGGGCTGGACCTCGACGTCGTCCGGGTTCAGCAGCTCCTCGTCGTCCCACACACCCAGCGACTCGTTGAACGTCCCCAGCGGCCACGCCTCGCCGACGGTCCAGTACTCGCGCCCCACATCGACGAGGAACTTGTTGTAGTTCAGCCCGTCCTCTTCGAGGAAATGCTGTGTGTAGAAATCGGTGAGCCGCTCGTCCTTGCACGACATCTTCATGCCGAGCAGCGGGTACTTCGAGTAGATGTCAACGCAGGAACCGACGATCGGGTGCGATGCGTAAACCAGGCGGCAGTACGCCCGCATCTTCTGCATCTGCGCCGGGTCGTCGAATTGGAACGGCATGTTGTTCTGCCGCCAATAAAAAAGCGGATCGCGCGGACGCCCCGTGGCGAAATTGACCGACGGGCCCGAGCGGCCCATGCCGTCGGACGCCTGGCGCCGAATGCGGCGGTTGGCCCGCATCTCAGCGGCCTCCGACCCTTCACCCGAGCGCTGAGAGAAGCGCTGGAACAACTTCGACACCCGCGCGAGCGCGGCTTCATCCTTGTCCTGCTGGGGCATCCGTCCTCCTGTGGTGGCTCACCCCTTGGGCAGGGGGAAGCCGCCACAGACAGGGCGGAAGCCTGGAAGGATGCCGCCATGACGACGAATGAACAGCCGCCGATCTACCGCGTCGCGGACCGTGATGGCGAGGGCTGGGTGCGCAACGGTCCCGACGACACGTTCACGACGTTTCCCCGCCGCGACCTGCCCCCCATGCCGTACGCGCAGCTGGAGGCCGAACGCGGCCCGCTGCGGCCGGTGGTGGCGATGGAGTCGGAGGACTCCCAGGCTCTGGCGCAGGCCCTCGCGGCGGCTGGGAAGAAGGGCTTCGCCACGCTGCTGTTCTCCCTGAACGCCGCCGCTCGCGCTCTCATCGCGGACGGCAGGAACGCCGCCGTGTTCACCTCCGGGCGCCCAGGCTCGTGGGAGGCCGACCTCTTCCGCAGCCAGATCCTGTGGGAGGGGGCAGACATCGCACCCGGCCGCCGGGATCCTGCGGCGGAGAAGGTGGCAGACGCCCTCATCCACAAGTGGATCACCGGGCCCGTCCAGGTCGAGCTGGCCGACAGCCTGGCCTCGATCCTCGGCAAGGCAGCCCTCATCGCCGGATCGTGGACAGCCATCACCGACCAGTGGCTCGCCAAGAAGGACGTTCTTGAGCACTGGACGGCCGCCTACCGGTTCACGAACCAGTCGTCCGGCGCGCCTTCTTAACCGGAGCGACCGGAGCCAGCTCCGCCAGCCCGTAGGCGACCAGCGCGTCCGCCCGCACCTTCTGCTCCTCAGGCAAGACGATCCACTCTCCCGGGCCGTACCACTGCCCGTCCACGTCGATCCTGACGAGCGCCTTCACCGACACCTTGCTCATCGCTTCACCCCAAGCTGGTCGGCGAGGTAGTCGACGTACGCGCCGCGCGGCAGGTGCCGCCCCGAGGCCGTGCGGAACATCGACTCCTTCTTCCCGAATGGTGGGCCGCTGTCGCCTGCGTCACTGCCGCCGGGCGGCTCTTCGCCACCGGCCTCATCACCCCCGTCATCGCCGAACGGGGGCGCACCTGCCCCGTCGTCCGGCGTAGCCCCGGCGGCCATCGGATCGCCGCCCGGCAGCATCCCCGGGGCCGGGGCCTGCGGCATGCCGGGGATGTCGACGGGCATCCCGTTCACGGACTGCGGGAACGCGGAGAACATCGGCTGCACCCGCACCAGGAACGCCTGATTGCAGAAGGTGCACTCCGCGTTCCCGTCCGAACGGCCGATGACCTGCCCCGACCCGCAAAACGGGCAGTGCGCGATGGTCACCCCGTCGCCAGACTGATGTGCCACCACTACGGGCAGTGCCATGACCCTCACCTCCACCCCCTACAGCCCGGCGGCGCCGTTCAGACAGCACAGCGCCCCTCCCCGGAGTCACGCGGGAGGGGCGCTGGTGAGCTGGGGTGAGATCAGGAGGCTGCCGGAGGGTTGAGAGGCTCGTCTGCCGGAGTGCCCAGGAAGACGATGGGAGGCCAGCCCTTGTCGGCCAGCAGGCCGTTGAGGGTGTCGGCGACCATCTGCTCCGTGATCGGGGTGACCCCCTCCGGGAGCTGAGAGCCGAGCAGTTCGGTGTAGCCGCTGAACTTGATGGTCGTCGTGGGCGGCTCGCCCGAGAACTCGCCCTCCAGAGAGGACCAGCCGTAGAACAGGGTGCCGGGATTGAACGTCAAGAGATCACCTTCTGGGTTCCGTCGGAGAACGTCACGGTCACCGACACGATCGTCGGGGTGTCGGGCTCGCTGATGGTGAACGTCCAGTCCGACTGCACGAGGAAGCCGATGGCGCCCTCGTGCGCGGCGGCGTATGCCGTGCGGGCCTCGTTGTCGGCGAGCTGCAGGAACTGGGTGAACACGCCGTCCGGCCCCGGCGGGTCCTCCGGAGCGAACAGGAACCCCACCTCGACGCCGCCCGCATACGGGGTGAAGTCGAGGGTGGTGCCGTCGTCCGGCCCCTCGGGGTTGTAGGCCGACACGATGACGTCACCGTGCTCCAGCTCGGCCACCGACGCCGTACGGGTTGCCATGCGCAGAACCTCCAGTGCTGCTCGGGGGCGTTGTCAGCCGCCGTTGATGATGTGCGGGATGAACCAGGCCGTCAGGCCCAGCCAGGCCGCCACGAAGACGGCCTTGCCGGGGCGGCTGCTGGTGTGGAACCAGTCACGGGTGCGCTCGGAGAGCGTGTCGCCGTCCGTCTTGTTGAAGACGCCGTACATCTCGTAGGCGAACGCGCCACCGAGGATCGCGCCCCACACCGCGTTGGGGTCGGGGGCGCTCACGGGCGGCCGTACTGGAAGTGGGAGGGGATGACGTAGTCGCGCGGCGCGCCGGTCGACTCGGACGGCGCGGCGTGGGAGAAGCCGTGGTCGGCCGGGTCGGTGGGCAGCGGCATCTGGCCGGTGCTGTGCGTGTCGGTGTGGCTGAAGCCGCCCGGCACCGGCCGGTGGTAGCCCTCGGAGGCACCCGGCGCGGCGGCGTTCGCGTCCCACTTCTGGTCCATCTCGTCCCTGGCCTTGTCGAAGCCGCTGAGCAGGTCGTGCGCGCTGCCCGGAGCGGAGTGCGAGGTGTGGTCGGCGGAGGCGCCCGGCGCGGCGGCGTTGGCGTCCCACTTGCTGGCCATCTCGTCCTGGGCGCGGTCGAGGTTCTCGTGCCACGCCTTGTTGTCGGCGTGCCAGTCCTCCTCGGCGGCGTGGCCGGTCGGGTCGCCCGTGGTGCGGTCCCAGCGTCGCCGCAGCGCGTCGCCGACCTCACGGAACGGCTTGGACCAGTCCCAAGAGGCCGTCACCGCGTCCCACTTCGGCTTCAGCTCGTCGGCCGCCGCCCGGAACGGCGCATCGTGGTCCGGGGCGTCAGCGTTCGGCGCGGCTGCTGCGGCCGGGGCCGGGGTCTCCTTGGCGCCCGGCAGCTTGGGCGGCTGCCAGTGCTTGGCCCGGTCCGTGAAAGGGCCGTCGGCCGTACCTCCCCACGACTCGTAGGCGAGAGGGAACGCGTCGGCGAGCTTGGTCACGGCCTCGGAGGCCATGCGCAGGCACTCGGACATCGGCGCCGACGGGTTCTCCCGCGCGGCGCGCGCGGCCAGCGAGGCCACAGCGGCGTCCATCTGAGCTTCCTGTGCGGCCGTCACCGTCCGCTGCTCGCGCACCGCGTGCTGCTGCTTCGCCGCCGAGGCGGTGCGGGCCTCGTGCAGCAGGCTCCAGCGCCGGGTCAGGTCTGCAGCCAGCCGGTCGGCCGGGTAGCCGCGCCGGGCGGCGATGGCCTGCAGGTGACCGTCGGCGAGCGCCATGCGGTGGCCGAGGTCCTCACTGCTGGCGGCCTGGAAGACCAGCGGGCCCAGCATCTGCTCGGCGTCCGTGAGCGCGGCGGTGCGCGCCAGCTCGGCCTGCTCGGCGACCTGGTCGCGTGTTGCCTCGTCCCACATCAGATCTGCCATGAAGCTCATGCGGCGCCGCCCTTCGAGGAGATGGGGGCCTCGAAGACCTCCCACATGGGGATTTCTGGAATGTCCTCGCCGAACGCAGTGACGAGATGGCCGCGCGCAGCCTGAAGCATCGGCGGGGTCAGCCAGTGGTACGCGTTCTTGTGCTTCGCAGCCTCGGCCAGGGAGTTCTCCAGCAGCTCGGTCAGCGTTTCGACGTCCAGCTGGGCTTCCATGCGCCGCGACTCGGCGAAGTGATGGGCCTGCAGGACTTCCTGGAAACGGTCCAGGTTGTCGCCGACGAGCTTGAAGAAGAGCATCTCGGCGTGACCGGAGGCGTGAATCACGTAGATGGAGCGCTCATAGGGGGAAGGACCGGTCTTGACCGCCTCGGCGGTCTTGTCCCACACCGCGCGAAGCGCGCCGAGGGCGGTCGTGGAGGTGCCGGTCATCAAGGTCGCCCTCCCTGGAGCTTGTTGGCCTGGACGGTGCGCCGGAACGCGGCGGCGGCCGGGGACAGGCCGGATCCGGCCGGGGCGGCGGCCATGCCGGAGTCAGGGATGTGCACCGGCTGGCCCTGCGGCACGGACGGCGAGGACGGCACCACAGGGCTGCCGAACGGGGCGGCGCCGTTGTAGGGCGAGGGCCCGGCCGGAGCGGCGGCGTCCTGCTGCCCGGCAAGCGGGCCGGGGCGGCCGGGGCCGTTGATCGGGGTGTCGCCGCTGGGCGCGGGCGACGTGGACGGGTTCGTGGTGTCCAGGTCGATGCCGGTGGCGGCCTGGACGCTCAGGTAGGTGCCGTCGGTGGGCAGGCCGTGCTCGGCGGCGACCTTGTGGGTGAACTGCCGGTGCGTGGCGATCCGCTGGCCCAGGCCGGGCTCGCTCTCGACGAGCGCGCTGTGCCGGGTCAGCCACGCCTGCCGGTGCTGCGGGTGGTCGGTCAGGCCCGCGTAGATACCGGCCTCCAGCTCCGGCGTGCCGGGCCGCACCACGGGCGTGGAAGGCTGCCACTTCGACGCGTACTTGTAGCCGCGCTGGAAGTCGGGGTGCTGCATCTCCTCGCGGGTGGCGATCTTGCGGGAGGCGAACTTCGGCTGCTGCTGCGCCTGCCCGTTGTCGCCGCCCATCGAGACCGGCACGTTCTGCGCCGGGGCGGCCGGGGCGGCCGAGGTGTAGGAGTCGGTGTAAGTGCTGGCCGCGTGGGCGTCACCGAACGACGGCTGCGCCTCGGGGCTGCGGGCGTCGGCCGCGCCGGAGCCCGCGTCGGCCGGGGTGCGCGGCGGCGTGGTCGCCGGGGAGTTGGCGATGTTCGGCTGCGCGAACTGGTGCGGCTGGCTCCACTGGTCGGCCTGGGTCTGCAGGCTGGCGTGGGACTGGTGGCCGGAGGAGACCTGGCCGCCCTGGTCGTAGTGCGCGTCGCCGGTCATGCCGTCGGCCTCGACGCCTTCGTCCAGCTGCCACGGGAACGCGACCGTGGTCGGCAGCGGAGTCGCGTGCGGCTGGTTGTTGACGTCGGTGGTCTGCTGGATCTGCTCCAGCCCCGAGGCGGCCGTCTTCGCCTTCTGCTCGAAGTCCGGGGCCTGCTGGGTCTGCTCGGTCTCCGGCTGCGCGGGCTCGGCCGCCGGGGCCTGCTGCGGGCCGCCCTGCGAGGGCACCGCGCCGGACTCGGAGTGCCCGCCCGGCTGCTCGGGCGCGGAGGAGGCGCCCCCGCCGCCCAGCGACGGCTCCGGGGCGGGGCCGGTCAGCGTGCCGGACTCCTGATGCCCGCCGGGCACCTCCGGCGAGGAGTTCCCGCCGCCGTTGACGGCCTGCTGGATCGCCGGGGCACGGTCGGAGGTCTCGGTGCCGACGACGCCCACGTTCAGGTCGTTGACCTCCGGCGCGAAGTTGTCAAATGTCGTCGGGTCGATCGGCGTCGGCTTCTGGGTGACACCGTCCGGCGCGGTCGTCTGCTGGATCTGGTCCAGACCCGACGCGGACTGGGTGCGCAGGAACGACGTGTAGTCGACGAAGATCGCCTCGGCCGCCGAGGCCTGCGCACCGAGGCCGGAGGCCAGCACCCGGGCCCGGCCGCGTGCCTGCTCGGTGAACTCCTCGGCGTCTGCCCGCACGTACTCGGGCACCTGCTGGTACCAGACGGCGGCCTGCGCCACGAGCTGCGACTGGTCCAGGGCGTTGTCGGGGACCTGCAGCAGCCAGTCGGTCTCCATCGTGCCGCCCGCCGTGGCGGACAGGACGGGCGTCATGGCGGCTTCGATCGAGGTTCGCGACAGGTCGACCTCGCGGTCGAGCGCGGCCTGCCGCTGCATGGACAGGTCGAGTTCGTCGAGCTGCTTGACCAGGACCATCTGGTCCTGGACAGTGCGGGCGCTCGCGATCTGCTGCAGCAGCGTGGAGCGGTCAGGGCTGGGCATGCTGTTCTCCTCCTGCGCGCTCGACCGGCGCATCCGGCGGCGTACGGAACGGTCTTCGCGGGAGGGGTTACGACGGGCCCCGGCAGGCGGGCGCATCGGCTCGTGGGTGGACTCGTCCTCGTCCCAGTCGGCCTGGTCGCGTCGTGCGGCGTCGCTCATGAAAAACCCCTCCTTCTGCCCCTTGTCGGGGCGTCAGGAGGGGTGAGACAGCAATGCGGCAGAGATCAGACGGCTTTGCCGTTCGGCAGGTGCGGACCGATGTATCCGATGTGGATCTGGCCGGTGGGCCCGGCGGTGTCGTCGTACATGTGCATGCGGGGCGCGGGCGGCCGGACTCCGCCGATACGGAAGTGCTCCTGGAAGAACATCTCGCCCAGTCCCGGCACCTCGAACATGCGCCGCTCACGCAGCTTGGGCATGTTGCGCTGCAGGTTGGCCTCGCTCGCGCAGTACAGGTTCGCCGGGATGAGAGCCGTGGCCTCGGCCCAGTTCAGGTAGGCGGTGAAGTGCGGCAGGACGCTCGCGCCGTGCTCGGCCTTGGCCTCCGCGTACGCCTCCAGGGCCTCCAGGGAGTCCCAGGTGCGCCGCAGCCACAAGCTCTCGTACCGGCTATTGAACAGCTTCTCCAGCGGCCCCCACACGTCACCCAGCCGCACGTGCGGCATCAGCTCGCCGACCATGTCGGCCAGCTCGTGCCAGGTCTCCGGCCCGGCCGGGCGCGGAGGAGCCTGCTCGCCGAACGAGCGGCCGGGCACCTGAGCGAGCTGGCGGCGCAGCCACGCGATCTCACCGGTCTGTCCGTCGAGCAGCAACTGGGCCGCCTCGGCGTCCGCTATGGCCCGGTCCCGCAACTCTCCGGCTTCCAGCGCCTGCTGACGCAACGGATTGTCGTGGATCTCCTTCAGGAGCTTCTCGTGCTGCTCCCCGGCGGCAGTGGCGGCCCTCTCCGCCTTCTCCCGCAGCTCCACCTCGGCGGCCAGCTCCTCGCGCAGCTCCCGGTTCTCCTGGCCGAGCTGTGCCGCGTTCTCCTCTGCCTGCTCCTTCAGCTCCAGGATGTAGCTGGGCGCGACCTCGATCTCGTCCAGTGCCCACTCGGAACGCAGCTCCTTCAGCGCCTTCTGCGCGGACGGCACGAAGTGAACGGGCGCTGCCGCGTATCGCATGACGTGCAGCGCCGTCTTCTGGAGCATGCGTACCAGGTCGCCGCCGGGCTGCGGCTTGGTGCTGTAGTCGGCGGGCTGCCAGCCGTCAGCGCGCGGCGAGTGCGGCAGGATCACCGAGCCGCCCCAGGGCAGCGACACGTTGAAGGCATTCAGGCATTCGTTGGCCTCCTGGTCCTGGGAGTCGTGCAGGCGAAGTTCCAGCACCCGGCCCAGCATCGAGGGCGGCAGCATCGAGATCACGCTGGGCACCGCTTCGGTCTGCAGCGCTTCATCCGTGGTGCGGCGGTCGTGGGTGATGACAGTGATGTACCAGCTGGTCTGCTGGGACAGGACCTTCAGGAGCCT
Source organism: Streptomyces sp. cg35 (assembly GCF_050410835.1). Classification (NCBI taxonomy): domain Bacteria; kingdom Bacillati; phylum Actinomycetota; class Actinomycetes; order Kitasatosporales; family Streptomycetaceae; genus Streptomyces; species Streptomyces sp. cg35. The sequence goes on along the minus strand of NZ_CP191269.1, from coordinate 11,538 downwards.
GCCCATCTGCTGCAGCGGCTCGTCGGCGAAGGCAACACAGTCGCGCATGGGCAGCCTGCCGACGATGCTGTCCCGGTCCCACGCCACCTCGTTCCGGGGCGGAAAGAACAGCGACACCGGGGAGGGCCAGTCGTCTCTCCACGGCTGGTCCGCCTCGGCGATCAGCTGCCAGTCGACCTCAGACTCGGCCTCCCTGCCCAGGATGGCGAGCGCGCCGACGAGGGCGTCCTGAGCAGTCCTCGGCTCCAGCGACAATCGCGCCTTGATCCGGGCGCCGTCCTCGGTGCGCCAGGCGGCGTCGAAGGTGTATCCGAACTGCGTGCCGCCGGACTGGTACCGGCGGCTGCGCATGATGCGGCCCGCCGTGACCATGGCGTCCACGTGGTCCGACACCTGCCCGATCAGGTTGTGCGTGCAGGCGTTGCCCTCGCTGTACCAGACGTGGTCCGGCATGGGGTTCAGCACGTTTTTTCGCTTGGACACCTGGTTCTCCTTGCCTTGGCGGTGGTGGCATTGTTCCGGTGCGCACTGACAGCCACCCCCAAGTCACAGAATCACCGCATTTCGTAGCGGGATTCTGTAGGGCCGTACTGGCCCTGGTAGTGGTTGTCGGCGCTCCCGTACGGCCGCTCGGGAACGGCCGACATCGGGATCAGACACAGCTGGGCGATCGGCATCTGGCGGCGCAGCCGGATCGGCCACGGCGACAGGTTCGCGATCTCCAGCGTGACCTGGCCCGCGAACCCGGGGTCGATGAACCCGGCCGTCACGTGGACGGCCAGGCCCAGGCGGCCCAGGCTCGACTTCCCTTCGACTCGTGCTGCCAGGCAGTCCGGCAGCTTGATCCGCTCGACGGTGCTGGCGAGGACGAAGTCACCGGGCTGCAGTACCCAGCCGCCTTCGTCGATCTCGGCGAGCACGGTGTGTCCGGCCCACACCTGCGCGACGTCGATTTCCCTTCCGGGCTGGCGAGGGATGCGCAGGTAGTGGTCGAGCAGCAGGTCCACGGATGCGGGCTGGACCCGACGCTCGTCGAACGGGGCGATGGCGACTTCGCCGGTGCGGACACGGTCTCGGATCTCGTGGTCGGACAGCAGCATGAGGTGGGCTCCCTTCTCCACCTCTTGGGCACCGTCCGGCCCGGCGGACAGCTACCCGCTACCGCGCAGGCGCGGATGCTTCTCCTTCAGCTCCTTGGCCGTCTCGTGCAGGCACTCCGAGGCGTAGTCCTGCTCGGGGCCCGGCTCGATCTCCTCGAACCACAGCGCCGACGCCATGACGACGGTGTCGGTGAGCATCGCGTTCTCACCCTCCAGCTGGCGCAGACGCGGTCCGAGGAAGCGGTGCAGCTCCTGCGCGACGTGCGTCTCATGCTGATAAGGGGCCACGAGGTGAGCCCGCTTCAGGACGAGACGGACCAGGGCCTGCAGCGACTCGGACGTCAGCGGCACGGACTCCAGCGGCAGCTTCCCGGCGCCCTTGCAGGGCTCGGTCGGGGCGCCGGGCGGCGTGGGGGCGCTGTGGGTACGCAGCGCCCCGTCCTTGTTCATGACGAACTTGGCCAGGCACTCGGTGCACGTGCCGTGCCTCGGCTGCGACAGGCTCTTCGCGAGGAGTGGCGTGTCAGCCACGGAACGCCCCGACGGCCACCGCGAGGGCGTAGCCGACCGCGTCCCAGAACATCTCCCACGCCCTGCACCAGACACCGATGGCGACGAACGCGCCGATCGCGATGGTGAGGGCGGTGGAGGCATGGAACACGCTGTGGGCCAGCCCGGCGAACACACAGGCGATGGCTATACCGAGGAGGAATCTGGGCATGGTCAGGCCGCCTTCTGGGTGGGGATCGTCTGGACGTCGTCGGGACAGAACGGCACGCGGGTGCCGCTCTTCTCGCCCCACAGCCAGCCCGGCGGCAGGAGAGGGTCGTCCAGCGGCACGCTGTTGGCGCAGCCGGGGCGCCCGCACATGAGGCGGGGCCCCTCCACCGGCTTGCGCGAAGCGACATCCTTGAGCCGGTAGGCCAGCCGGTCCACGCGCCCGTGCAGTTCGGCGACCAGGGCGTGCAGGTCGGCCTGCTCGGCCGCCCACTTCGCGGTCGTGTCGTAGTAGTGCTCCAGCTGCTTGTCGACGATCCGCACGATCGCGGCCGACGGCAGCAGACGAGTCCACCAGCCCAGGCCCTCGACGATGGCGAGGTGCAGCTGGTCGGCGTGCCACTCCAGCTCGTTGCGGCGGGCCTCGTCCAGCGCCTGGATGACCTCGGCTCGGCCCTTGATGTCACGGCGCTTGCGGCCGTGCAGGGAGGCCAGCACGAACGAGAGGTCGGTCGGCGTCAGGTGGTCGAAGTGCCGCTCCTGCGGAAACCCGCCGTAGGGCATGTAGGTCAACGAGACGCGGCGCAGCGCGTCTTCGGACAGTTCGGTGCTCATGCAGCGGCCTCGGTCTCTGTGTCCTGGGCGGTGCGCTGGCGGCGGAACGCGGCGGTGATGTCGTCCCAGGCCAGGCCGCAGGCCCGCCCCAGGAGACGCTCGACGGCGACGATGACCTCGGCGTCGACCCTCACCTTGCGGTTGACGGCCTCGTTGAACAGCGCCTTGAGTTGCTGCTCGCGCTGGGTCCCGGCGTTCACCCGGATCAGGTCGAGCGGCATGTTGTCCTTGATCTGATACAGCTGGGCGACGTTCTCGCCGTGCAGCCGGATCGCACGCTCGGTGCTGATGTCCCGGGCGCGCCGGTATTCGAGGTAGTGCCCCAGCAGGCTGGTGAATGTGTCGGAGATGCCCAGCTGGCGGGCGAGGGTGGGATGAGTCCACTGCCAGCGCGGGCGGCGACGGGCGGTGATGTCGTCCAGAGCCGAAAAGGCCAGGAGGCGATGCGACTGCTTGTCGCTGAGGTCCGCAGCACTGCGGACAGCAAAGAGGTCAGGCCGGGGCATGGCGGGTTGCCCTTTCGGTTCAGGCCGTACGAGAGGAAGTGGCCCTCTGACGGTTGTAGGCGACAACGGACTGGAGGGTGACGCTGTGACCGTTGTCGGTCACCTGCAGCGGACCCTCGATGCCGCAGTCAGCATTGAGCTGGCTGTACTTGACCAGTCGCCGCACCTTGTCGGCGGACATGCGCAGCATCACGGCAGCCTGCTCGAACGTGAGCGTCCAGTGCTCGTCGAGCGGGGTGAACGTGGCAGGGCGCGTGAAAGCCGAAACAGACATGGCTGATCTCCTGGCGGGTGGAGACGTAACTGACTGGCAGAGCAACAGACTTGGCGGGTTCTGTGCGCCACACTTTACACGCGCGCACCAGAGCAGCCCCGCATATGCAAAAAAGTGACACGCGGTGACAGAACTGTGAAATACCAGCGCCCCGCCACCAGATCGGTGACGGGGCGCTGTACGGAACAGGCCAGACGGTGTGTCAGCCCACCGGGAACCCGACGATCAACTGCGGCGCTTCGTACTCGACCTCCAGGCCGTCCTCGCCGCCGAGAACGTCGCCGTTAGCGAGAATACCGCCGAGCTGGTGGGCAGCCTCCAGGGCGGTGACCGTCCCGAACGCGCCGGAGCGAGCCCACCGGTCGAGGTCGACGACCACCGTCACGAACGCCGTCGTGCCGTCCTGCGGGTGCGGCGTCATCGTGACGGCCGTGGCACGCGCGCCGGTCTCCTTCCCGGTGAAGGAGTCGTTGACCCGGGCCCGCAGCCGCTCCTTGACCGCCCCCTCATCGAGTTCCACCGCAGGGTGGACGCGCAGCCGCAGAGCCATCGTGCCCGCACCGGAAGTCGCCCCGGCCGGAGAGCCGTCGTTCGTCGTCATGAGAGCCATCCTCTCCTACTGGTCCTGCTCTGCCGGGGACGGCTCCAGGAAGCCGTCCAGGAACTCACGCCGCTTGTCCAGGGTGTCGCCGACCTTGTGCCCCTGGAAGGGGAACTGCTGCCCCGCGTCACCGAACAGCCCGAGCTGGCAGACGCGGGACGCCGCCCACCACGGCAGCGGCTGCGCCTCCCGCTCTGCCGCCGTCTTCAGCGACATCCAGCCGACGACGATGCCGTCCTCGATCGAGCTGCGCTCGTACAGGGCCTTGCGCAGCCCCGACAGCACCACCTCGTGGTCCACGACGGCCACCTGGCCGGTGGGGTCGGTGAACTCCACGCCCCACAGGGCCCCCTTGCGGGGCTCGTCGCTGAAGTCCATCCACATGGTGTCCCCGAAGTGATGCCCCCACCGGTGCCGCAGATACGGGTGCCCCGCCAGGAACATCTCCGCGATCTTCCGGGTCTCCTCCGACGACACGGCGTACTCGGACTCAGACATGCAGTTCCCCTCCCCATACAGGGGCGCCGGACCATCCAGCGCCCCGAAGTCTTCAGCGTCACGGACGCGGTCACGACGCGGCGTCAGGCGCCTCGGCCAGCGGCGTCCACGTCTCGGCGCACCGCCCCCGGTACAGACGCACCAGCGCGCCGTCCGCCAGCGTATGCACCGATCCCGCCGCCTTGGGCAGCGCCTTGGCCAGCTTGTCCGCCGTCACCGGGGCGACCTGGTGCGAGGTGCGCCCGTCGGGCTGCAGGCAGTGCTGGTACCAGGGGACGAGCGGCATGGGACCGGCGGCGAGCGGCGCGAACCGGATCATGGTGCCGTCGCCGGTGACGACCTGGTAGCGGCCCCGGGGGCCCGGCTGGACGTCGTCGTCGCGGTAGATGTCGACGAGCAGGAAGTCGACCTGAGTGCCGCACAGGACGTCGGTCAGGCCGGTGGTCATGTTGATGCGCAGGTAGGCGGAGGCCGTCGCGAGAGCGCGACGGGCCGCCGTGATGACGGTCATGGGGTTCCTTCGTGGCGGGTCGAGGAACAGCGAGGTGGCGGGTGCGGGGCCGCTGGCGGGTCGGCTCCGCGAAGGTGAAGCGGGTGGTGCTACTGCGGCGGGTAGACGGTCACCGACGCACCGGTGTACTGCGCGCCGTCGTCCCAGGTCTGGGTCAGCATCCGGTCGACGCGCGGGTGCCGCTCGGGGACACGGTCGCCGGGGTACTGCCGCAGATGATCGGCGATGATCTTCCGGCCGTGCTCGACGCTGTCCGCGCCGTCCACGCCCCAGCCGCCGACCACCTGGTAGGAGAAGTCCTCGGACGGCGCCCCGGCGACGACCGCGTCGCAGGTGGCGACGATGACGTGCGCGGGCACGCTGGAGTCGAACGGGATGCTCCAGGACTTGTCCGGCGCGTCCACGCCCGAGTCGCCGACGCGTGTGGTGATCGACCACACGGTTCCGTCGGGGTGGGTCATGAGCGGGAGGTGCGGGTCGGCCGTCCAGCCGCGCCGGTCCAGCGCATCGACGATGTCGTAGTACCGGTCGGTGTCATACGGGGCGTCCAGGTTCAGGTCATTCATGTCATCCCTCCTCGATCTGGCGGGGCAGGCGTAGGTCCCAGCCGTTGTCGACGGTCTCGGAGGCGGTGACGCCGAACACGAGCTTCAGCGAGTCGCCGCTGACGGAGCGCAGCAGCGCCCCCAGCAGCTCGACGTCGCCCATCAGGTGCGCACCGCCGCGCTGGGCGGCCAACGGCGCCAGCGAGTACAGCTCCCCCTCGTCCCCGAGCCGGTAGACGACGCGGCCGTCGGCGTCACGGGCCTCGAACAGGTCGGTGGTGTTGCCCGGCTCGTTCAGCGCGAGCGTGACCCTGACGGCCTCGGGGTGGAACACCCGCAGCCGGATCCCGACCCGGACCACCACGGCGTCGAACAGCCGAGTCAGGGACGTGGTGACGATGTTGTCCCACAGCGGCAGGTCGGCCTCACCCGGTCTGGGCATCGGACCCCTCCTCCAGGCGCGCGAGGTAGGCCTTGGCGGCCCCCTGTGCGCCCTCGCGGGTCTTGTCGGAGGCGGCCACGGCGCCGCGCAGCCCCACGGCCTCCGTGCTCTGCCAGTTGGCCCACGGGTCGCTGGCCGCGCGGGTGTCATCTCCGTCGAGCATGGCGTTGGGGTCGCCGAGCGGGGAGACGATCGCGCGGCCGAACTCCACGCCTTCGGCGACGACGCCGTCGGCGTTCCGCTTCCCGCTCATCCGGATGCGCTCGGCCTCGGCGAGCAGGAGTTTGTCGGCGTAGTGGCGTACGCGGTGGCCGACGGGGCTGTCCCACAGGTCGGCGTCGCTCATGGTGTAGGCGGCGGGGGCTTCCTGGACCGGCGCGGGGAGGGTGTTGAGGGCCTGGGCGGCGGCGAAGTGGGCCTGGGCCTGCTGGACGTAAAGGGCCTGGGCGGGGGATGCGAGTTCGTCGAGCTGAGCCAGGATGCGCTGTCCCTCGGCGATGTGTTCGGCGGCGGTCATGGGCACGGTGTTCTCCTTGGGCGGGTGGTGTGGCGGGCTGACCTACGGCACACCTTAGCGTACTAGTGAGTGCGCGGCTAGGAGAGTGGAGTGTTCGAGCGGGGGCACGGTGTGCCGTCCTCGCGGCTGTGGGCGCGCAGGCGGCTGGCCGCGTTCATCGCCACGAGCTGTTCGCATGCGGGGCAGGCGCGCAGCCCCTCGCCGCTGGCGTGCTTGTCCCACAGCATGAGGACGCTGGCGTCGCGGACGACGTCGAGGCGCAGTGGCGCCTGCAGGGCCTCGCGGAAGGCAGTCACGGCCTCTTCGCCGCCCCCGGGTACGCCGTCCTTCTCTGCGGTGCGGCCGAGGCGTTCCAGGGTCCTGACCAGCTTGGTGCTGGGCTGGGTGCCGAGTGGCGGGAGGACGGCGAGGATGCCCCGGCGTCCGCCCGCCGCGCCGGTGTCGCGGTCCAGAACGGTGGACCACTTCTCGCCGGGCGGGGCGGGGCGGAAGGTGGTACTGCCCTCCTCGGGGATGCGGTCCCACAGGGTGGAGGCGAGCAGCAGCGCGGGCACGACGTTGCGGTCCGCCGCCCTCACGGCGTGGACCTGGTGGGGCTTCATGTCCGTCTTGCGCATGCTGCGTTCTCCTCGAAGGGCAGGTCAGTCCCGGAGCGGGCTGACGATCAGGTAGGGGCTGCTGGAGGAACGCCGGATCGACCAGCCGTGCTCCTCCAGCGTCATCTCGAACATCATGAGGTTCTGCAGGGACCAGGAGTACAGCTGGGATGCCGAGCGGTACTCCTCGTTGCCGACACTGGTCCACTCGCGGCGGGGCTTGACGGTGACGCGGGCGTGGCCGGGCTGGGTGGACTCCTCGACGCAGTAGCCGTCGCGGGCCCAGCGGCCGTACTCGTCCCTGGCGGCGGGCTGGTGTCCGGCTGCTTCCAGGGCGAGAGCGACGGCGCGCGCGGGCTGCTCGGTCTCCCAGAGGGCCGGGCGGTCGTCGCGGGGCGGTTCCTGGAGGCGGCGCTGACCGAGCAGGGCGCTCCAGGCCGTGGCGGCCTCGGGCTCGCGCGGGTAGGAAGGCTTGGTCCGGTTGATGTCCCACGTGCCGTCGTTGGCCTCGAACCCGAGGTCGTCGAGGACGGAAGACGTCAGCGGAGGAATGCCGGGGGTCATGGGCAACTCCTTGGCGGGTCAGGTCTGGGGTGACCTTACTGCAGGTACACCCCAGTGCATTAGGGAGTACGCAAGATTGCGTCAGCTGGAGGACTCGGCGAGGGCCTTGCGGATTGTGCTGGCCAGGCCGGGTTCGGCGTCGGCGTTGTTGGGCCAGGAGCGGGCGCTGCAGGCGGCGATGCGGCCCGTGGGGTCGGTCGCGGCGTAGACGGCGGTGGTGCGCTCGGCGCCCCGGGTGAGGGACAGCTCGATGCGGGTGCCGTCGGCGCGGGCGCGGACGAGGCGGACGGTGCCGCCGAGCGTGAAGCGCTCGGTCGTGTCGTTCTGCATGGCGGCCTCTCGTGGCGGGTCAAGAGGGAAACGGGGTGCACCGGGCTGGCGGTCACGGTGCACCCCGAAACTAGCACTTCGACACCAAGATGTCTTGATGTCTCGACATCGTCAGGGGCAGGACTCGCCCAGCTTCACCGAGTAGATCGCCACTCGCGTCCCCACCGGGTACGTCCCCGGCCCCGGGTCCTGACGGCACACCTTCCAGCCGCTGTTCACGATGACCCACCGGCCCTGAGGCGAGGCGTCCTCCTCGTTGACCATGAACCCGTTGCCGCGCAGCAGCCGCTGCGCCGTCGCGTGGTTCATGCCGACGACGTCCGGCACCTCGCCCTCGCTGGCCGCGTCGTCCTGCGTCGCGGCCTCGGCCGACTCCGACGCCTCATCGATCTTGTCCTGCAGGTCCTTCTGCGCGGCCTCGTTCGACTCCTGGATCTCCTTGAACTCCTCGTCGGCCGACTTCTGCGACGCGGTGGCCGACGGCGCGCTCGGCGACGCGGACGGCACCGCACCGGTGTCGCTCTGCGGGCTGCACGCCCCCAGCACGACCGTGGCGACGACGGCCGCACACGCGGCGGCGGCACTTCTGCGGCGGGTAACGAGATACATGAATCCCCCCTGGGAATCATCACTGCTGCGCACGGCGGGTGTGTGCGCATGGCGCCTGCTCCCGGATTCGACCCCGAGGCCCCCACGAGCGGGGCAGGAGCAGGCTGGATACCGCTATGCAGGGCGCTGCGCGGGCGGCAGGTCCTGCGGGCCCCAGTCCTCGGCCGTCACGCCCACCATGGCGTACAGCACGCCCTGGTGCGCCTTCTCGCCGATCCCGGCCCCGGGCGGCGGGCCGAACCAGGCCTGGCGCTGCCCGGTCGCCGGGTTCCGCATGATCGTCAGCACGCTGCGGTCCGGCGCCCCGACCTCGCCCTGCACGTACACCTCGATGCCGGACGGCGCGTCCCCCGGGTGCGCGGCCGTCCACCCGTGCTCGACAGCCGTCCAGGCCTGAGGAATCGGCAGCAGGAACATCAGCCCTCCACCTCGACGTCGCGGCCCTCGTAGTCTTCGGGCAGGTAGCCGTTCTGGTGCCGCCAGGACGCCAGCACCTCGGGATGCGCGGCGAAGTACTCGGCCCAGATCTCCTCGAACGTCCGCTGCGGCGCCGTCCACTGCGTGGCCTCCGGCTGCGGGTCGAGGTCCGTCACCTGAATCATGATCAGATCTCCTAGAACGGGGGCTCGTTGCTGTACGACGGGTGCGGGATCGCGTTGGCGTCCGCGTCGGTCCACGCCTCCCCGGTGTTGGGGTCGCTGTGCACCGTGTGCGGGGTGCTCGGGTCCTGGCCGCACTGCAGCCACCAGCCGGTACGGTTGGGCCACGTCGCCTCGCAGATGCCCTTCTCCTCCTCCTGCACATCCACCGGGGGCGTCAGGAAGCCAACCGCCGCGAGGGCCGTCCCGATGGTGGCCTGGACGGTCCACGCGTCCTTGCCGTGCCCGGTGATCGAGGTGTCCTTGCGGGCGTCGGCCAGGATCTGGTCGTACTGGGCGTCGCTGATGACCGTGCGGGGCGTGTCGCGGTCGTAGGTGTACTCGAAGCCCTCGCCGTTCAGCGGGTCCTGCTCGGCGTCGCCGTCACCGGCGTGGTCGTTGTGCTCGTTCCAGCCCATGATCACGTCGTCATTCGGCTCGCTCATGCTGCGTCGTCCTCCTCGTAGGCCCAGGTGTGGCCGTCGATGTCCTCGTGGTCTCCGCCGGTGTGCGGCGGCCGGGCGCAGAACACCTCTTGGGCGTCCATGACGACGTCCATGGCGCCGCAGGTCGGCCCCTTGGGCTCGCGCTCCCACCGCTCCTGCTCGATGGCCTCCTCGGCCTCCAGGAGGGCCTGCTCGGCCGCACGGTTGCGCTTGCGGGTCGCGGCGTCCTTGCGGGCGGCCTCGGAGCGCGCGGCCTTGGCCTCGGGGCTGTTGAAGCGGGCTTTGCGCTCCAGGTGCAGCTGGTGGGCGGCGTCGGAGCGGCGCCGCATGCTCTCCTGGAAGACGTCCCACATGTTCTGTGTCACGGCCTACTCCGGGTCGCGGTCCGGGCTGCACGGCGAAGGCCGGTGCCCCACCCGCCGCGCGCAGGTGTACGTCGGCCCGTCGGCCGGGTCGATGGTGGCGCCGCAGGAGAGGTACTCGGGGGCGTCGCCGGTGAACTCGCGGGCGAGCATGGCGCGTTCGTCGCCGGTGCGCCAGCGGCGGCCTCGCTTGAACAGGTTCCACGGGGCCGTGTGGTCGTCGGTGGGGTGGTGGCCGGGGCGCTCCTGGCACTGGACCCAGCCGCCGCCTGCGATGGCGTACAGCGAAGGGCAGGTGGCGCGGTCGGCGGGCGGGGGCGGGGGCGCGATGCCGAGGACGGTCAGAATCTCGTTGAGGAGGTCCTCGCGAGGGCTGGCGACGTCCTGCGGGTGGTCGTCGAGCCTGGCGCTCGTGACAGCGTCGAGCAGGGCCTGGTGCGTCTTCTTGTCGAGGTAGTGCGGGTCGTCGGGGTCGTGCTGGGTGATGGTGGCGCTCACGGGTGTGGCCTCCTTGGCGGGTCAATCAGGAGGCACACCCTAGCGTACTGCCGAGTGCCTGTCAGGGGGTTGGGAGCGGCGGAAACTGAGCGGGCATGCTCCGCGCCACCAGATCCCGCACCCAGTCCGGGGTGTCGGGCTCCGTCAGGAAGTAGTGCCGCAGGCCGGGGGCAACACCCGGCCTGCCGTCGGGCCGCAGCAGCCTCCCGTCGAGGGTCACCATGCGCGCCTGCCAGCCCAGCGGCCCCGGGACCAGCTCCATGTGAAAGCCGGTCGCCAGCATCTGACGCGCCGCCCCCTTTTCCGTGGCGCCCACCGTGCGGCGCTCGTCCGGGGCAAACCAGCCACTCACCTTGACCCGGGCGTCATAAGTGATCTTCATGCGCCCGCCTCCACAACCTGGCCGGTGAAACCGTGCTCCGGGCAGTGGCACGAGCAGCGCTGCTCTGAGGCGACGCTCACACCCAGCAGGGCACCGCACTCGGTGCCCTCGGACGGGTACGGGTAGGCGCGGTGGCCGCAGGCCGGGCACGAGTCGCACGTACTGGCCCCCGCGCAGTCGGCATGCACCGGCAGCGCCACACCGCGCATGGCGCCCCCGAGGCGCCGCTGCTCCGGCTCAGTGCCGACGTACACCGACACCACCGGCCGGGCGCCGATGCTGACCGAGCAGACGGCGCAGGCGTGTTCGGCCAGCGGGTGCCCGCTGTCCAGGGCGCGGGGCGAGCCGATCACGGTCGGCATGATCGATGCGGGCACGCGCACCGGGATCACGACATGGTCGAGCATTTCAGTTCTCCTCGTGGCGGGTCGAGGCAGGACGCGCACCGCAGTCGACGCGGCGCGCACGTGTGCAGGGCAGCCTACTGGGAGTCGGGCGGCTGCCAACCCGGGTGCGACGCACGCATGTTGGCGTCGGCGAACTCCTTGCCCAGCGTCCGGATCATTTCCGCGTACGCGGGCCGCATCGGGCCGAACCCCGACCCCGGGCACCGCTGCCCGTCCCGCTTGTGGAACGCCAGCTCCAGCCCGGCGTTCAGCTTGACGTGACGGGAGCAGCCCGGCGCCGGGCACCCCCAGGTGTCACCCGGCTTCAACTCGCGGGCCATGGGTCAGTCCTCTCTCGTCTGCAGCGCGGCCAGCGCGTTCTTGTGCACGGCGGTCACCAC
>NZ_CP191268.1:4787500-9031849 GCF_050410835.1 Streptomyces sp. cg35 | reverse complement strand
ACAACATCCCAGCACGCCCACGGATCCCCGCCACCAAGATCGCGAACATCGCAACGCAAGAACAAGAGCCACACACCAGCCACGTAGGCGCCGTCTTCATGAGCGCATCCCACAGCCCCGGCCTGTGGGGGCTGGCCTGGGGAAGCAGTGACAATCCAACACCCCAACACCCGGTGCGCGGCACCACCCAGCGTCCGCGCTCCCGATTCCACCTGACCGACCTGGCCCTCCAGGCCATGCAACACGCAACCGCAGACACCGATCAGCTCGCCGCCGTCATCACGCATGGACTCACCGATCGATCCGCCACCCGGCTCCTGCGCACTCTGCACCTGCCGAGAACCACGGATATCAGCGTCATTCCACACCAACAGAGCGCGGTGGCTTCGATGCACGGCCTCGTCACCGCAACCCCTGCTCTGGCCCGCCAGCCCGCCGTACTCATCAGCAGTGCACCGGGAGTCGTTCCAGCAGCTCAGGTACTACGGCTTCCTCCAGCCACTCCAAACTGACTGGCTATTGGTGCGCGAACGGCGTAGGCCGGGAGTCTGTGCAGCGCGGTGGCGCACGGGTCACTGAACCGGCCGGCGGGCGCGGGCCGCTTCGATGTCTGGGACGTGCTCCTCGGCCCAGAGCCGCACGGCGCGGAGCGGGACGAACAGGGAGCGGCCCAGCGGTGTCAGGGTGTACTCGACGCGGGGCGGATTCTCGTCGTACTCGTGGCGGCTGATCAGGCCGTCTGCCTCCAGGGCGCGAAGGGTCTCGGTCAGGACTTTGGGGGTGATGCCCTGGATGTGGCCCTTCAGTTCCGTGAAGCGGAGCGGCCCGTCGTCGAGGGCGTTGACGACGAACACCGTCCAGCGGGCGCCGATCCGGTGCAGCACTGTGCGGCTCGGACAGCTCGCCGCCATCACGTTGTACGCCTTGCCCACATCCGCTCCCGAGTTCTGGTTCCGTTGAAGATACCGGTATCAAATCCATACCGTTGTGCCCGATCCTATGAGAGGGAGTGGGACGCATGGAGCGGATCCTGGTCATTGGCGGCGCACGGGCGCTCGGCTCGGCCGTCGCGAGGCGTGCGGTGGCGGACGGGTACGACGTGGTCATCGGCGCCCGGAACGAAGCTGCGGCCGACGGACTCGCGCGCGAGATCGGCGCCACCGCGGTACGGATCGATCTGCAGGACGAATCAACACTCGCGGCCGCGGCGGAGCGCCTGAAGGAGGGTGGCGTCGACCACATCGTGACGACCGGCTCGGCGCCGCACGACGTCCGCGCCATCGAACTGGACCGCGACAAACTGCTCGCCGCGTTCGCGGCGAAGGTGATCGGCCCGCTGCTGGTCGCCAAGCATTTCGCACCGGTACTGCGACCCACCGGGTCGCTGGTGCTGTTCTCCGGTGTCGTCGGCTGGCGCCCCGGGCCGGGATCACTCGTCAAGGGGATCACGAACGGCGCGGTCGAGTACACCGCGCGCCACCTCGCGGCGGACCTCGCTCCTCTTGGGGCAGGACGGCGAGCCTGTTCGAGCTACCCTCGCGGGCGCGGGCCCGGGCGGAAGCTGTCCCAAGCCTGACGACCATGGTCTGGGACGCTCACGTGGTGGGTGGACCACAAAGATTCACCTGGCCTGTGGGCAGAGGCAGCGGCCGTTGTCGGTGCTGATCACGGCCGGACAGCGTGGTGACAGCCCGCAGTTCGTCGCCGTGCTAAAAGCCATTCGCGTGCCCTGGCTCGGCGCGGGTCGTCCTCGTGTCCGCCCGATGCGGGTGCGGAGTGCGGGGTGACCGGCTCAAGCGCAACCGTGCCGTGACCACACGGTTCGACAAGCTGGCCGTGCGTTACCTGGCGGTCGTCCAGGACGCAGCGATCAACGAGTGACTGTAGGCGGCCCCGTGCGATGCCGACCCGATCGGATACCGGCACAGGGAGAGGACCGTCCCGATGGGGGCCAGAGGCTACGGCGTGGTCAGCGAGAACGGCGACCACATTGAGGGCGCCTCCGAGGACGCCTTGTTCGAAATGATCAGCGCACTCGACGGCACGGACACACGTTCATCGTCATCGAGCCTGATGCGGACGCCCCCACCTGGTACGCGTCCGTGGCCGTTCTGGAAGAGGGCGGATACGAGATCGTTCGCCGTGACTCAGCCCGCCACGAGCACAAGGTTCACGCGGAAGACGACATCAGCCGGATCGCGCTTGACCTCATCGCCTGGCTGACCGCACGCAACTTTCCAGGGCGGCCAGCCAGAAGGGTCACCGACTCCTAAGACACCGCCTAGTCCTGCGGTGCCAAGGTGCGCAGGACGTCGAACTCGTTGCCCTCGGGGTCAGCCATGACCACCCAGTTCCGGCCTGGACCCTGGCCGACGTCCGTCCTGGTCGCGCCGAGGCCGAGCAGCCGGGTCACCTCGTCCTCGGTGCTGCCGTCGATCGGGCTGACGTCGAGGTGCAGCCGGTTCTTGACGGTCTTGCCCTCGGGCACACGAATGAACATTAGGGTGGGCGGCATCTGGCGGGCCCGGATCTCCTCGACGGTCGGCACCCAAGAGCCGATCTCGACCTTGCCCTCGCTCCGGTCGATCACCTTGAAGTCCAGGACCTCGCACCAGAAGGCCGCGAGCCTCTCCGGATCATGGCAGTCAACGGTCAACTCGGTGAACCTGCTTGCCATGCTTCCCCCCAATAGTGCGAACGGCGCTCAGCATAGGCCGCCCGCCTGCAGATCCGAGATCCTTTTGGCCAGGGACATCAAACGGGCTTGATCCAGAGGAAGCCGCCTACCGACTGGTTACTACTTGCGCCCTGCTGTAGCTCGGTCACACGCTCTCTTCCCGACGGACGGAGAAGGCACCCGCGGCAGCCGCCAGGACCGCCGCCTCGGCGGCCCGTTCCGGGAGTTGCGGGTCCGGATCCGCACGCAGGAGCACGAGCTGGTGGTAGAGCGGCGCCGTGGCGGCGATCAGCAGGCTCCGCGCGTCCGTGTGCTGTGCGGGGAGTTCACCGCGCTCGATGGCGCGCTCGACAAGGATCTCGCACTGCGCGTACCGGTCCGTCCACAGCTGCGTCTGGGCCCGCGCGGCCTGTTCGGAGTGGAACGAGGCGGCCATGAGGGCGACGGCGAACGACGGCTGTAGGACCAGGGATTCCTGGATCTCCTGGTTGAGGGCGGTCAGATCGCGGCGCAGCGAGCCGGTGTCCGGTGGCTGCCAGTCGATCTCGCCGGCGGCGTCGATGACGTCGACGAGCAGGCCGCAGACATCGCGCCACCGTCGATAGACCGTGGCGCGGTGCACTCCGGCGCGCGTCGCGACGCCCTCCATCGTGAGTCGTTCGTGACCGCCTTCAGCGAGTTCGGCTCGCACCGCATCGAGAACCTGGGCGCGGATGCGGGCGGTGCGGCCGCCCGGACGGCGGTCCGGCGTCGTGTCCAGTGGGTCTGTCATCGGCAATCAGTATCCGGTTGATCAAGGCGGCAGGGCTGTGCCAGCATCTTAACGCGACAACTGTCGCCCTAGGTTCACCAGAGAGGAACCAACTCCGCGATGCCACCCGTTCCCGCTGACCCCACCGTGCTCCACCCGATGCCCGAGCATCCTCGCGTGGTTCTCCTCAAGCCGTTGGTGAAGTCGCCGTTGATCGAGGTCGGTGACTTCTCCTACTACGACGATCCGGACGATCCGACCGCGTTCGAGTCGCGCAACGTGCTGTACCACTACGGTCCCGAGCGGCTTGTCATCGGCAAGTACTGCGCGCTGGGCACGGGCACCCGGTTCATCATGAACGGAGCCAACCACCGCATGGACGGCCCTTCCACTTTTCCGTTCCCCACCATGGGCGGTTCCTGGGCGGAGCACTTCGACCTGATCACCGGCCTGCCCGGCCGGGGCGACACGGTCGTCGGCAACGACGTGTGGTTCGGCCACGGCGCCACGGTCATGCCCGGTGTGCGCATCGGGCACGGCGCGATCATCGCCGCCGGCGCCGTGGTCACCGGCGACGTCCCCGACTACGGCATCGTCGGCGGCAACCCCGCCCGGCTCATCCGCACCCGCTACGACGCCGCGGACATCGCCCGGCTCCTCGCCGTGGCGTGGTGGGACTGGCCCGTGCAGCACATCACCCGGCACGTACGGACGATCATGTCGGGGACCGTCACCGACCTGGAGCAGGCCGCCGCGCAGACCGACCAGCCCTGACACCGGGTCTCGCCCCACCGCCCGCACCCGTCCCGCACCCATCATCCCGCGCCAGAAACGAGTGATCACCCATGTCCCGTAGCCGCGCCCACATCGCGATGGTCGGTGTCCCCATCCTCAGCCATGTCCTGCCCAGCCTCGCGCTCATCCGTGAACTGGTGGCCCGCGGGCACCGGGTCACCTACGCCAACGATCCGCTCGTGGCCGACCGGATCGAGTCCGCCGGTGCGGCTCTGGTGCCCTGCACCTCCACATTGCCCGTCGCGAACAACAACTGGCCCGCCGATCCCATCGCCGCGGCGAGTCTCTTCCTCGACGACGCCGTCCAAGCGCTCCCCCAACTGCACGCCGCCTACGACGACGATCCGGCCGACCTGTACCTCTACGACATCGGCGCATACGCCGCACGCGCCCTCGCCGAAAGCCAGGGCCGTCCCCTCGTGCAGCTGTCCCCGACGTTCGTCGGCTGGGACGGCTACCAGGAGGAAGTCGCGGCGCAACTGCGGAAGTTGCCGGGCGCCGACGCGTACCGGGGCAGGTTCGCGCGGTGGCTGGCCGACTGCGGGGCAACCACCACGGACGTGGACGCCTTCTCAGGGCCGCCCGCCCGGGCCCTCGCCCTGATCCCGAAAGCGATGCAGCCGCACGCCGACCGCGTCGACACCAACACAGTGACCTTCACCGGCCCCTGCTTCGACGCCCCGGCGGACACGGATGATTGGACCCGCCCGGCGGACGCGGACAACGTACTGCTGATCTCCCTCGGCTCCGCCTACACGCACAGGCCGGAGTTCTACCGGCAGTGCCTCGCCGCCTTCGGCGACCTGCCGGGCTGGCACGTCGTCCTCCAGATCGGCAAACACACCGACCCCGAGGCACTCGGCACCATCCCGCCCAACGTCGAAGTGCACTCCTGGATCCCCCAGCGGGCGATCCTCGGACAGGCAGATGCCTTCATCACTCACGCCGGCATGGGCGGCAGCGGCGAAGGGCTCCTCGCCGGCGTCCCCATGATCGCCGTCCCGCAGGGAGCCGAGCAGTTCATGAACGCCGACAAGCTCGTGGAACTCGGCGTCGCCCGCCGCGTGGACACCGCCGACGCCACCGCCGAAACCCTCCGCACGGCACTGGACGACCTGATGTCCGATCCGGAACGCCGCGCCCGATCCCAGCAGTTGCAGGCCGCCGCCCGCGCCGAGGGCGGCACCCCCCGCGCCGCCGACCTCATCGAGAACATGCTGGCCACCCCCGGCCTCACATCCTGACGACTGCCGCTCGCCTCGCCCGCCCCGAACCCCTCACGTACATGTGGAGACCTTCATGCCCACGATAGGCATCATCCTCGGCACCACCCGCCCCGGCCGCCTCGGACCGCAGATCGCGCAGTGGGTCGAGAAGACCGCCGGCGCGCGGGACGACGCCACGTTCGAAGTCGTCGACATCGCCGACTATCACCTGCCCCTGTTCGACGAGCCGCGCACACCGCGCCTCGGCGACTACGCGCACGACCACACCCGCACCTGGGCCGCCACGATCGACGCGCTCGACGGATTCGTTTTCGTCACCCCCGAGTACAACCGCTCGATCCCCGCCGCACTGAAGAACGCCATCGACTTCGTCTACAACGAATGGAACAACAAGGCAGCCGGGTTCGTCGGCTACGGCAGCAACGTCAGCGGCGCCCGCGCCCTCGACCACCTCCGGCACATCGCCGGCGCGGTCCAGCTGACGGCCGTACACACCCAGGTCCACCTCTCGCTGCAAAGCGACTTCGAGCAGTACACGTCCTTCGCACCCGCCGCACGTCACGAGAGCGCCCTGCAGCAGATGCTCACCGAGGTCGTCACCCTGACCTCAGCCCTCGCACCACTCCGCACGCCCGGGCCCAGATGAGGGTGGCAGCGAAGTGCAGCGCTGCCCGGTAGGCGATTGCGAAGTTGTCCGTTCGCATGGGCAGACCCCGCCACTGCTTGATCCGGCAGATGCATCGCTCGACCGTGTTGCGCTGCTTGTACGCTTCGGCGTCCAAGGCGAGTGGCCGGCCACTCGACCCAACTCGGCGCCGACAGTGACCGGCCTGGTCGGACGGCTGGGGAACGACAGCGCGGATCCCGCGTCGGCGGAAATGCCTGCGGATCGCGCGTGACGAGTACGCGCGGTCCGCCAGAACGGTGTCCGGTCGAGTTCTCGGTCTTCCCGGCCCGCTTCGTGGAACACGGTACCGGCCATGACGGCCTCGACTGCCCGACTGCCCGAGCCTGGGGTTCGCGTGGCTTTGGACGCTGGTCGCGTCAGACGGTCGACAGCACCCCGTGGCGTGCCACTCAGGACGCTCTGCGCTCCTTGGATATCGGCCACGACGTGGCCTGCTCAGCGAAGTCGATTTGACTGCGACCAGCCTGCCCGGACTCCGCGGCCCGGAGTCGGTCTACTCAACGAAGGGACCAAGGCCCTGCTAGCCGGGGCTTTCGCTGGCAAGGGTGCTCATTCACCGCTCATAGCATTGCGTACGTAGATGAACCTCAGGACTCCTGAAGGGCAATCCGTATGCGTAAGGCAGTAGCTACCGCAGCCGTTCTCATCGCGTCTGTCTGTGGCGTTCTCGGCGTAGCCGCAGCGGCGGCGTTCGTCGAGTCTGAGCACCACACCGCACCGATGGTGGAACCGCTCTCGGAGTAGGGCCCGTCCGCCCGACCTGCCAACGGCTTGGGGCTGATGTCCCGTCCATGCCGGTGCCCAGGGCGACTGCATGACCTTCCCCCGGCACGCCAAGTGCTGCGCCCCAGGCCTCGTACGTGGCAGGACTGAGCACATGTCGGGCGAGTGCGCGCCGCTCGGCCTCGACCTCCCGCGGAGCGCGAGCCGGGTCGTGCAGCGCGAAGGGCGAGCGAGGTAGAGGGCGAGCAGCCACTCGGGGCGGACGGCGTCCCGGTCGGCTCCCTCCATGGCGCCCGAAGCGGGCCCAAGGGCAGCGGAAGGGCGCGGCAGGAGGTGAACAGCGGCGGTGCCCCTTGCCAGCGCGGCCGTCACCGTCGACGTCCGCGTGCAGGACGTTCCCGTTGGCCGACCTGGTATCCGCCCAGTCGGGCATCCGCAGGTTGCAGCACCCGGTCGGGTTCGCTGGCGGCCGGTACAGAAGCAGCACGCCTTGGTGGTGAGTGGTGAAATGAATCCACCACCAGCGCAATGGCGAGAGACCATCTGGGCCGGACTGCCCATCGGGTCGGCTGGCAGCGAGCCCCACGCGAGCGGCCAGCAGGGCTACCGCTAAAGGACGGCGTTCGACCTCTGAGGTGCGTCCGGCAGTCGCCTTCGGTAGCTTGCGGCGACACCGGGCGAGACGGCACCTAGACCAAGCGCAGCAAGCCCAACCTCTCCCTATCGTGCCGGGCGATCTTGGCGATGGCCGCCTTGCCTGTTCCGCTCGTGGGCTTGCCGCAGGAGAGCGTGGGGCTTGGTGGCGACCTGGCGGTCTTGGCCTGCTGAGCAGGAGCGCGGGCGGAACCTTCGTCGGACGCCAAGGCAAGACCGCGACATCGTCGACACGCTGATGTGGCTCCTGCGCGCGGGATTCGTCTCCGGCGAGACCACCCACATCGAGGGCGGCACCCGCCACAAGACCGCCTGACGCCCGACCCGCGAGTGCTACGTGCCCCCGACGACCCCACCGGAAGTGGGGACATCCAGGAGCGGTTCCGCTGGATCAGAAACGGACTTTAGTCCTGCCCTGATGAAGCTCTGGGAGCATGCTCTCGCGTCACGGCAACGGGCGGGTCAGCCAGAGCACCTCGCCGTTGTCTTCGACAGAGACGTGATCCCGCTCGAAGCCGAGTTTCTCGAGGACCCGGAGCGACGGGTTGTTCCACGAGCCGACGGTCGCCCAGAGCCGCTTGCGGCCAGTCGTGACAGCGGCATCGAGCACCGCGCGGGCCGCCTCGGTGGCGTAGCCACGTCCCTGCACGCACTGGAACAGCTCATACGCGATCTCAGGCTCCTCCAGGGTGGAGCGGCCGATGATCAGCCCGCAGTAGCCGATGAAGTCGCCCTCGTCGCGACGCTGGATGGGCAGCAGGGCGATCCCCGTAGTCATCGTCGCGGCGCGCAGCTCCGCGATCGACGTCCGGGCACGCTCAACCGTGGGAGTTCCCTTGCCGCGCTCGGAGAGGAGGGCGCAGAACTCAGCGGCGTCCGAGTCGGCCCACGGCCGCAGGATCAGCCGCTCGGTCTCAAGGTGGAACGGCAACGTCTCGTACGTGGTCATGTCCCCACCCTGCCCCACGGAACATCACGACCTGCGGTCGTCGCCCGGCTCAGCCGCGGTGAACGCCAGGCGCACCGAGAGCTTTCCAGCCCTCGACCAGAGGCATCTCTCTCAGCGTCGAACACGGGGCGCTATCTGGGCGCGTACGAACCATGCTTCAACGGAGGGAGCGGGGCCGACAGCGGAATAGTCCGCGACAGAGGCCGGATTGGAGTGCTCGTGGCGCGATCGGTGTCGAACGGCGGTCAGGACCGCCAGACGGAAATGCAATGGTCGGTCTCAATATCAAGCGGCCCTGTCCCTGATGCTGCGTCCGGCCCGACGGCGCTGCTGCGGGGGCGCCTATAGCGACGCGGGCCGAGCCCGGTGAACGACGGGGCAGTCCAAGAGGGCTCCGGAATCGTGATCACACCAGACACGACTAGGTCATCGCCCGGCGGCTGCAGCTACGAACCAGCCTCTAGCAGTGGTTTCCATCCGGGCACTCGGGCAACAGCACTCCGAAAACCGCGAAGAAGAGCAGCGGCACACTGGACACCACAGCCATGATCAGGAATCATCCGCGTGCCTCTCGCCGGTCCCCCACGTGAGCCACCACCAATCCCACGGCCGGCGCCAGCACGGCAGCGAACAAGGCCATCAGGACGAACGCCCAGCCGATCTCTCGCCGCACGCCCGGCCACCCCAACGCATGCGTGATCGACAGGGCAAACAGGAGGACAGGCGCAGACGCCCACCACCACGACAGCGCCCTGATGATCCGGTCCCCACGTGCAGGCGCCATGTAGGTCGGCCTCATGCCCCCGCGACGGCTCTCCGGAGCGATCCCAGACGATGACATGACCGCATCGTAGGGGGCTGAGGACACATGTGCCCCTCTTGTCGGCCGCGAGACTGTCCGGCTTCTTGCGCGGCCGGCCCGGGCCAGGTCTGGGAACTCTTCTCCAGAACCGGCCTGAACTGGGTGCAGTCGGCTCGTTGTCCCGGAGTGACGATCAAGGACAACGGGCGGCAGCGGCCGTCCGCGCTCAGGTGGAGCTTGCTGGTGAACCCGCCGCGCGAGCGGCCAAGGCCTTCATCTGCAGCACCACCTCCGCCAGGCGGGCCAGCAGGCTTTGCCACGGGGGCTCGGCCTGGTGTTCGCTCTCTGCTGTCCCCTTTGACGCAAAGGCCCGGTGGTGGATCGCTTCGAGCGCCGGCCGCATCTTGATGGGCCCGCACGATGGTGGAGTCCACCGCGATGTCCCAGTCGACTTCACCAGTGGCGTCGGCCGCGGCCTGGACCTGCTGCAGCAAGCGTTCCCATGTGCCGTCGGCAGACCACAGCCGATGGCGCTCATAGACCGTCTTCCACGGGCCGAACCGCTCGGGCAGATCCCGCCACTGCACGCCGGTCCGCACGCGGTGCATGATGCCGTCGATCACCTGCCGGTGATTCCGCCACCGGCCGCAACGACCGTTGCTGACCGGCAGGAACGGCTTCAGCCGTTCCCACTCCGCGTCCGTCAGGGCACCCCGCCCCATGCCCACACCAACGATGCGGACACGCAGGAATTTCGTAGTCGTCCAGGCCAAGCCCTAGCGGGGCAACCATCCCTCTCTTTCGCACGTCATGCGTTCGCGGCATCATCGCCGTTCGAGTGCAGGGAGCTTCCTGGGGCGGAACGTTCCCCAGCGCTCCGCGCACTTCGATGACGTGGACGCCGTAAACCGAGATACGTCTGGTTGAAGAGGAGAAGCATGCTGCAGTTGTTGTACTTCGCCCTGGGGACGGGAGCTGTGGTGATTTCGATCCCCTTCTTCGTCATCGCCTTCGCCATGGCCAGATTCGACAAGGGCTTTAAGCCCAGGCCCATGATGGCCGCGCTGAACGCACTGGTGGGAGCTGGCCTCATAGGGCTCTGCCTGTGGCTCTTCTCGCTATGAGAACCCGTCAGGCTCTCCTGCTCCGAACATGATCGACCGGACATGTCCTAGTAGGACTTTGTTAGGTGGCTGGTCAGGTTCGGGGCCTGGTAGTTCGCTGGGGGTATGACTCCGGAGGAGCTTGCCGGGTGCCGTGACCGGCTGGAGGATTTTGCGGCGGAGGTGTTCGCGCCGCTGGTGCGGTCGGATCAGCGGGCCAAGGGCGGCCTGTACTTACGGGGCCTGCTGCTGGACGGTCGGCGCAAGTCGATGCAGCCGATGGCCCGCCGGCTCGGCGTCGATCATCAACGGCTGCAGCAGTTCGTCACGTCATCGACCTGGCCCATGGCCGCAGTTCAGCACAGGCTGGCCCGGCGGGCGGTGGCGGTGGGCCGGCCGGAGGTGTGGGTGGTGGATGACACCGGCTTTCCCAAGGACGGTGACCTGTCGCCCGCGGTGGCCGCGCAGTACTGCCCGCCGCTGGGCAAGACCGCCAACTGCCAGGTCACGGTGAGCGTGCACGCGGCCACCGACCGCGCGTCCTGCCCGCTGACCTGGCGGCTGTTGCTGCCTGAGAGCTGGGACGGGCCTGATGCCGCGCGGCAGCGCCGGCATCACCGGCCCAAGTGGCAGCTGGCACTCGACATGCTCGATGAGCTGGCCGGGCTCGGTCTGCGGCCCGCAGTGGTGGCCGCCGACGCCGGATACGGCAACAACGCTTCCTTCCGCCACGGGCTCGAAGAACGGCAGCTGGCCTACGCGCTGCAGGTCAAGGGCGAGCTGACGGCCTACCCGGCGGCCATCGAACCCGTCACCCTGCCCTACGGTGGACTGGGCCCACGGCCGCTGCCCCGCTACCGCACCCGTCCGGTCAGCCTGCGTGCACACGTGCGGGCCGCGGGCCACGGCCAGGCCGTCACCGTCGACTGGCGCCGAGGATCGCGAGGCCGGATGCGGGCCCGGTTCGTGTTCCTGCGGGTCCGTCCGGCCGGTCGCCGCCCCAAACCCGCCGACGACGGCACCTTCGGTCTGCGCTGGCTGATCGCCCAGTGGCCCCAGGACACGGACGAGCCGGTCAGATACTGGCTCTCCAACCTGCCCGCCGACCTCCCGCCCCGTGTCCTGGTCCGGCTTGCCAAGACCCGCTGGCGCATCGAGCACGACTACCGCGAGCTGAAGACCGGGCTCGGACTCGACCACTCCGAGGGCCGGTCCTGGGACGGCTGGCACCGCAACGTCACCCTGGTGACCGCGGCCCACCTCTTCCTGACCGAACAGCGCACCGACCCAAAAGCCCCGGCCGGGGCCTGACCCTCTACCAGGCCCTCGCACAACTACAGCAACTGCTTGCCACCTGGTCAGGCCACTGCCCGACCTGCCACCAACCCGCACCCCGGCAGCCCTACGACACCACCCAACAAAGTCCTACTAGTTGGGCGGTCACGAAGGTGCGCCTCCGGGCGGTGGGGCTCTTTCGTCATGCCCGTCCGGCCCGTAGCCAGGGCCGGTCGGCCCCTCGCGGAGCTGTCTTCATGGCTGGATGGTGCCCATGCTGGGGTGGCGCCCCAGCTATGGCGGTCCGCCGGTGCGGCGGGAGCGCTGGCGGCCCGTCGCCGCCCCGCAGGCCCGGTCGCGTGTACTCCCCGGTTCCGCGACCGGGCCCACCTCAACCGGGGGCGCCTGCGCGCGGGAGTGTGCTGGCATCCCCGGGAGTCGCAGTCGACAAGGCCCATCGGCGTAAGGCGCGTCAGCTAAGGGGCTGGTCCCCAGTAGGGCCCTGTTCACACCTGTTGAAATACGGACCGTATCGAGCCAGCGCCCCCACCTACTCCGGACGGTGGGGCCGTTCCGTCATCGGCCACAAAGAGGCGACTTGGCTATGACCCGACGCCCTGAAGCGGGTCTCGTCACCACACAGCGGGACGGTGCGTGGAGGCGTTCCAGTGACGTCCGGCGGTGCCGTACAGGCCGCACCCCGGAGAGCAGTTGCCGGTTGCCGTGCGCCGGAATGCCACTTCGTTTACTGGCTATCGCATTGCACAACGGCTAGACCTGTGGTCGGGCACTGCAGGGATATTGACGACTGCGCCGTAAACAGCGCGCGGATGGTTCTGCTGACGGCCTGCCGTGCCCCGCCGGCCGTCAGCAGAGCCGCACTCCCCGGACAGGGCCTCAGCGTGCAACGGTTCCCCGACCTGTCCCCACAGACCTGCGCGACGTGGGCTCAAGCCATCCCAGGACCTTAACGACGCGCGTTCCCACCCCGTTATCCACGAGTGCCGGTCCGAGCCTCCACGATGCCGCGCACCACCTCCACAACGGTGCACTGCTCATCCCGTACTTGTTGGCGCAGCCAGGCCATGGCCACCTCGACAGGAACGCCGTGCTGGGCCGCGAGCAGGCGCTTGGCCTGCTCGATCAGGACCCGCTCGGCCAGATTCTTTTCCAAGTTCTCCGTCTGGGAGCGGCTTTCTTCCACCGGGCGCTGTAGCTCCAGCGTGCCAGCCACCACGTCCGGTGGTCACCCATTGGGGCGCCGGTGTTCGCACGCCCAGACCACCGGCCCGACGCCGCTCAGCGAGACGTGCCTATCCTGCGCGGGGCGCAGACGGACATGGACCGGCCTTCTGCTCTGCCCGACCTGCGGGCATGTGGGCTACAGCGGCACCATTGCCCACTTCGACTCGAGCGGATACCCCGTCGCGTGCACCTTGGCTGACGGCCAGGAGTGGGCCTGATGCTATGAGGACAACGTGTGACTCGACCCACTACAAGGCGACCGATCCGAAGAATCCGGCTTCAAAAACGGCTCTGGATCCAGACCATGAAGAGACTCACGACACCGGAGCCAACGCTGTAGGCAATGCCACGCAGAAGCTCCTCGGCCAGCGTGCGGCCGTTTTTGAAGAACCAGTTCCGAAGCCGACGAAAGTCACGGAGTACAGATCCACTCGGCGACGGCCGAGTGTTGCTAAGCTGTTGCAAAATGGCGTCTCCATTGGGGCTGGGTTCCAAATGGCGGGAGCCGCGCAGGGAGTTCACACCGGAGGTTCCTAGGCCTTGGACCGGTTGGGCTCCCATTAGCGCGTTGACGCGATTCTATGAGCCCGTATATAGAGATTGACTTCCGTAGCGTTTCGCCACACCTAGGAATTTTAAGTACACACCACATCACGCTAAGTAATCTATTGAGTCGAACAATGGTCGCTGACGTACTGTCAGTGGTGCGGCGCCCCGGTCGCGGAGAACGTGCACCGACCACGGCTGGGAGTTCGGCTGGCTGTTCCTCGGCGTCCGGAGCTAAAAGGGGCCCGCGCGGCGTACGAAGCGGTACACGGGGTTCCTCAAGGATGGTTGCGATCCTGTCGCTCATCCCACCGCTGACGGTAAGTGACGCCACGACATCTCGCACTCCGGGCAAGCGCGTCCCACGGTGCAGGCAGCTCACCGGGCTGGTACCTGGTGACAGGCACAGATGCACTGGGTCGCGCAGAACTTGCAGGCCCCCGGCCGCTTCTCACCCTGGTACCCCGTCATCGACTGCCAGTAGGTGTGCTCGCCGTGCCGGCAGCCTGTCGACAGATACTCGTGCGCCCCAACCGCCGCGACCGACGCCCGCAGTCGTACCTCAACGTAGGTCAGGAGGGCAGCAACGACGAGCGTCCCGACGACGATCAGCACCCACAGCACGCGCACGAGCGGGGTTTCCCGGCCCCACACTGTAGGGGTCAGTGCGGCAGCGATCACGCCGATGCCCCACAGTTCGATGAGCAGGCCGAAGCGTTTGATGTTCTTCGCGATCATCCTCCGAGGCAGCGTGCAGGGCTTAAGACCGTGTCCTGCATGACCGGTTGGCGGTTTTACAGGTGTCATGGGGAGTGGGGCTGGATTGTTCCGGACGGGTTGTGGGAGATAGCAAGGCCGCAATTGCCGCCGCGGGTGCGTCCTCAGGTCGGTGGGGTCGCGAACATCGATGACGAGGCAGTCTTCGCGGCGGTCATCTACGTACTGGTCAGCGGGTGTGCCTGGCGTGCCTTACCGCCATGCTTCGGGGCGTCGAAGTCGACCGTGCGCCGCAGGTTCGCCATCTGGTCGAGAGCCGGAGTGTGGGGCCAGCTGTATCAGAAGGTTCTCCAACTCCTGGACGATCAGGGCATGATCGACCTGTCCCGGGCGGTCCTGGATTTCGCAGACGTCCGCGCAAAAAGAGGGGCGAGTACACAGGTCCGAGCCCCGTGGATCGCGCCAAGCAAGGTTCCAAGGTGCACGTCCTGTCCGACAGGGACGGGGACTGCCCCTACGCATCGGGCTCTCCGCCGCGAACGTCCACGACAGTCAGGCCCTGAAACCGATGCTGTCCCATTTCCACCTGGGAAACGAAGCCCACGCGACGCAGTCAAAGCCCCGCCGCCTTCACGCTGATAGGGCATACGACGTCCCCCACCTGCGGCGATGGCTCTGGGGCAAACATATCGGTGTCCGCATTGCCCGTAGAGGTATCGACTCCAGCGAACGCCTCGCCCGACACAGGTGGGTCATCGAGCGCACCATGTCATGGCTGACCGGCTACCGCAGGCTCAACCGCCGCTACGAGCGGAAACCCGGCAACTATGTGGCCTTCCTCGGTCTTGCAGCAGCCCTCTGCTGCTACAAGCGGTTCCTCAAGCAGACCGTGTAGGGCACGGTTGCAAGATGCGCGCTCTCTCAGAGCCTGTTGTTTACCGTTGCTTCCTGCTCGTTTTGGCACGGTCGTACAGGTAAGGGCGAGGCCCGCGCCTCACAGGGCCACATAGATCCTGATGCCAAGAGCAACGACGAAGACCACGGCCATGCCGATCAGGAAACGGCGAACCGGTGTGCCGTCCTTGGCCAGCGTGTAAGCGATCGCCGCTCGCTTCGGCCTCTGCGGGTCATAGATCACGTCGACCCGCTGCCTGACGTCTACGCCGGCCTGAGAACTGAACGGTGTGGTGAACGTGATTGAGTCCCCACCTGGGACACGGAACCGGATCAGACAGGCAACCTTGCCACTTCGCACGGAGTGGCTAGCAGACACCTCTTCCTTTCACGCCTCGCCGACGCAGCCGTTCGTTCCAGAAGTGAGGAACCGCGAAGAAGAAGGAGACAACAGCCGTCAGGACCATGACAGCCACAGTCATAAGACCTATCTCCGCATGCGTCATCTGCTCCCCCTCAGATCCGACCTGCTCCATGAGCAACCACAGCCTCACTGTCCGTAAGACCCCCGGTCAAGCCTTGATCGCACCGAGGCGATCCTCCCGGACTCGCCCACTCCGTAGACCATGTAGAACACGGTCTTAAGAGCCCATGGACGCTGCCCTCACGCGTGGGGAGCAAGTGTCGAAAGCTGTGGATCAGCGGCCGTTCACCATGACTCGTGATTCAGGTGGACGAGCCCTTCGATGGAGTCCAGCTGGGCCCGCAGGGCGGGGTTGAGGGCTGGGGTGGTTGTCAGCAACAGCACCTGGACCGTCGGGTAATCGGCGGCGTAGAGGTCGTCTTCGCCGTCGTCGCCGGGAATCAGGTTGGGCTGGATCTCGATGTGGCCGTCAGGGCTCTCCGCGCGGTGGTAGACGCCTCGGAAGTAGCTGTCGTGCTCGTTGAAGGCCAGCCCGAGGCGGCCGCCGACGAGGCGGACAAGTTCGTCGGCGGTGTGACTGCTGGTGCCGTAGGTGTCGTAGTCGGTCATGGTGGACGAGACCCTATGCCGTGACGTTCTCAGGGCGTTCGACAAGGTGACCGCGTTCAAAGCGGGCGCCGGCTCGGACGAGGGCGACGAGGTGGGGTGCGTTCACGGCTCGCCAGCGGGCCTGGGCGGACTCGACGAGCTCGAACAGCATCGCCAGGGCGGCTGCCCGGGACCCGGCGCCCTTGGTGACCTTCGTCCGCAGCCGCACGGTCGCCAAGGTCGACTCGATTGGGTTTGTGGTGCGCAAGTGGATCCAGTGCTCGGCGGGGAAGTCGTAGAACGCCAGCAGCTCGGCCTCGTCAACGACGATCTTCTTGACGGCCTTGGGGAACTTCGCGCCGTACTGCCTGGCGAACGCCTTGACCGCGGCCGCCGCGTGTTCCTTGTCCTCGGCGTTGTAGATGTCCTGGATCACCTTCTTCGCCGCAGGCTGAGCCGACTTCGGCAGGCTGTCCGAACAGTTGGCCGTTTTGTGAACCCAGCACCGCTGATGACGGGTTTCGGGGAAGACCTCGTTCAGCGCGTTCCAGAACCCGAGGGCGCCGTCACCGACGGCCAGGACAGGAGCGCGCATGCCGCGCCGTCGGCAGTCCCGCAGCAGACTCGCCCAGGACTCCGAGGATTCCCGATACCCGTCCGCCATCGCGATCAGCTCCTTCGTGCCGTCCGCCCGCACTCCCATCACCACCAGGACCGCGGCCTTCGCCTCCTCCAAACGGATGCGCAGGTGGATGCCGTCGGCCCACACGTAGACGTAGTCCGTGGCAGACAGATCGCGCTCGCCGAACACCTTGTGATCGGCCTGCCACTGAGTGGTCAACCGGGTCACTGTGGCCGGGGACAGGCCGGCTGAGGAGCCGAGGAACTGTTCCAGAGCGGGCAGGAAATCGCCTGAGGACAGGCCGTGGAGGTAGAGCAGCGGCAGCACCTCGCTGATCTTCGGGGACTTGCGAGCCCAGGGCGGCAGGATCGCCGAGGAGAACCGCTTGCGCTCACCAGTAGCCGCGTCGACGCGCTTGTCGCTGACGCGCGGGGCCTTGACCTCGACCGCCCCGGCCGCGGTGGTCACCGAGCGGGGCCGGTGATGGCCGTTGCGGACCACGAGTCGCCGCCCACGCTCGTCCTTCTCGTCGACCAACTCGGCTCTATAGGGATCGACTTCGGCCTCAACGTGGCGGCTAGCATCCGCCTCGCACCCTCCCGGACGATCTCGTCGATGAGCGAAGAGCCGTTGGCGGTGGTGCCGTCGGCGGTGACTACGCTCAGCACGGGCATGCCTTCCCGACCGGTGTTCGCAGCACCGGCCTACTCGATGACCATCAATCGATCACTCGGAAAGGTACGGCCTTCGCGTTCAACCCGAGCTCGATCCACAGGTCTTGAGCATTGCTCACGCGTGGGGAGTTAGACCTACTCCCGACCACGGGGCCTCAAAGCTCTCATGGAAGCTCGCCGAGCCTGGCGCCTCCCGGCCAGCGCCGCGAGTGAATCCTTCGCCATCGGCACTGGCACGTCTATGACCGCAACCAGGAGGCTTACAGGCCTAGAAGGCAAAGTGGGCCCGCTGGGGCTTGCCCCCCCGCCTGTTCCAGCCGGAGCTGAGGTTCCAGCGGAGAGTTGGGAGCAACTGCGTGCTCTGGTGCTGCTACCGGCCGGGGTGAACGGACTACTGGTAGCTGCTGGTATCACTGTTGAGGAGCCGGCCTTGCCAGCGGGACCATCTAGGCCCCCGGCAGGAGCCGTCTGGACAGCCGCGCGGCCGTCCACTTTCCGGCGTGCAGCCTGGTAACGGGGCAAAACGCGCGTAGCAACGGGGCCGGTTCAACCGATCGCCTCAAGGACC
Organism: Streptomyces sp. cg35; assembly: GCF_050410835.1. Lineage (NCBI taxonomy): Bacteria > Bacillati > Actinomycetota > Actinomycetes > Kitasatosporales > Streptomycetaceae > Streptomyces > Streptomyces sp. cg35. Next base: position 9,013,928 of record NZ_CP191268.1, on the reverse strand, counting down.
CCTGCGGTGAGGGGAGTTCCCTGTGGACGATGGCGGAACCGGGTGCGGGTGGCCGTCTCCCGCACTCGGCACAGGGTCGCTTCATCCACTCCAGGACGCCATGCCCCCGGCTGGCCGCCTGCGCCCCGCCCCCGCCCTGATCGCTCCGTGACACACAGGTGCCTTTGGGTCGCCGTGCGATGCTCCAGCGCACCAGATAGCTACGAATCGTCGAGACATTCACCTCGAACCGGGCCGCCAGCGCGCGCAAGGATGCCTGGGCGTATTCCCACAGGCCCGCGCTGCCGGGCAGGACTAGGACACCGGCCTCATGGGGCTAGCTATCGGCTGCCGTGCCCAGCGGCATGGGCACCGGGCACGCGTCTCCTGGGACGAGGCGATATGCCCTTGGTTGCAAGGTCAGCACCGCGTTAGGTTGGCGCGATGCTTCACCAGATCACCGGCCGCGACCGCCGACACGACGTCGCGTTCACTGCACCAACAGCACTGACAAGGCTTGCCTCCCGCACCGCTATGGCCTCGGCCCAGCGATGTCGGCAACGCGCAGTGCCGGCTGCTCGCCGACGGGCCGGTGAGAGCAGGTGAAGTTCCAACTCCTGGGCCCCGTCGCGGCATCGCACGGCGGCCACCTGATATCCCTCGGCTCGCCCAAGCAACGGTGTGTCCTGGCCGCGCTCCTCTTGGCCCCCGGGAAAACACTCTCCACCGATCATCTGATCCAGTGCGTATGGGGACACTCTCCGCCTCCCACCGCACGGAGCACTCTGCACAGCTACATCGCACGGTTGCGCCGTTCTCTGCGCCAGCAGGACGACAACGCGGCGGGGATACTTCGCCGGGCCGACGGCTACGTGCTCACGGCCCCTGCCGACGACATCGATCTGCATTGCTTCCGGGGCCTGACCCTAAAGGCCCGCGCCGCCGGCAGCGGCGCCGAGGCGGAGCGAATCTGGAACGAGGCGTTGGGACTGTGGCACGGGGAGCCACTGGCTGGCCTGGCCGGCAACTGGGCCGAAGCAGTGCGCGCCCGCCTGGTGCAGGAGCGGTTGGACGCGATGCTGGACCGGATCGACCACCGTCTGGCTGCGAGCGAGGCGAACGGCCTGGCAAAGGAGCTGCGCGACCTTTCCGCCGAGCATCCATGGGATGAGCGGCTGGCCGCTCAACTCATGACCGTACTGTTCCGCTCCGGTCGACAGGCCGAAGCGCTCGACCACTATGAGTCGTTCCGGCGCAGTCTGGCCCAGGAGTTCGGCGTTGACCCCGCCTCCGCACTCCGGCAGTTGCACCAGGCCATCCTGCGGGACGACCCCCAGCTGAACCAGCCCGCGACCCAATGCGGTCCGGCCAGGGGGGCCGCGCAGGGCGGCCCGAGGCCGGAGTGGATCGTGCAGTTTCAACTCCCGGCCCCCGTACCGGGTTTCGTGGGCCGCCCCCAAGCGATCCGGCGCCTGGAGGAACTGCTGACAGCAGCGGCACAAGGCGCGCTCGTCGCGCCCGTCGTCATCACCGGCTCGCCCGGCGTCGGCAAGACCGCACTGGCGGTGCATCTCGGTCACCGGCTGCGGCCGCTCTTCCCGGACGGACAGTGGTACGTGCGGCTGCTGGGCGCCCGTGACCGGCCCCGCGATCCGTCCGAGGTACTGGCGGTACTGCTGCGCGCCTCAGGACTGGATGCGGCCGCAATCCCTCAGACGTTGGACGACCAAGCGGCTCTTTTCCGCGCCCGGCTGGCCGATCGCCGGGTGCTGCTGGTCCTCGACGACGCCGGGGACGCCGAGCAGGTCCGACCCCTACTGCCCAGCACTGCGGGGGCGGGCGTGCTGATCACCAGCCGGCCCGAGCTACGCGGCCTCGGCGTCAGCCATGCCGCACACACGTTGCGGCTGCAGGTGCTCGATCCAGGCGAGGCACACACCCTGCTGTCCGGCATGCTCGGCGAGCGGCGGGTGGCCGCCGAGCCGGAGGCGGCCGGGCAGCTGGCCGACCAGTGCGCCCGGCTGCCGCTGGCTTTGCGGATCGCCGCCGCCAATCTCGCAGCCCGTCCCGGACGGTCACTGAAGGCCTACACCACCGAACTGGCCCACGACGGACGCCTGGCCAAGCTGTCCATCGCCGGCGACCGCCACAGTGCGATCCGTACCGCCTTCGACCACTCCCACGCAGAGCTCGAGCCTGCCACGGCTAGGCTGTTCGCCCTGCTAGGCCTGCACCCCGGGCCCGACTTCTGCGCCGAGGCAGCCGCGGCACTGCTCGGGGCACAGCCGGCCGTGGCCGAGGACCTGCTGGACGTGCTCGCCGCCGCGAACCTTCTGCAGCGCACCGCGGCCGACCGGTACCAGTTCCACGACCTGCTGCGCCTGTACGCGGCCGAGCACGCCGCAGCCCAACCGGACGCAGAGCAAGCGTGGCACCGGCTGTGCGACTGGTATCTCGCCGCCGTCGACGCCGCCACGGCCTTCGAATACACCGGCGCCGCGCAGCTGCCCCGCCAGCGCGCCACCTCCGACCGGTTCACCGACCGACAGGAGGCTCTGGAGTGGCTGGACCAGGAACTCGCAAACCTGGTCGCCCAGGTCACCCGCGCAGCCGCGACGGGCCCGCACCACATCGCCTGGCAGCTCACCGACCAGCTGCGCATGTACCTCTACTACCGGCACCACCGGGTCGAATGGAAGACGATGGCCACCGCCGGCTTGCAGGCCGCCGAGGCCGCCGGCGAAAAGCTGGCACAGGCGGCCATGCTGCAAAGCCTTGGTGTGCTGGGCCATCACAGCGAGGACCAAGGACACAACCTGGAACACCTTTTTGGCGCCTTGGAGGGCTACCAGAGCTCCGGCAACGTTCCTGGCGAGGCGGCCGCCTTGGGGAACCTGTCCGTCTACTTCGGGCGCCGCGGCCAGATGCGCCAGGCAGGAGAATGGCAGCAGCGCGCCCTGACGCTACTCCACGACCTCGACCGCCCAGTGATGCTGGGCATCGCGCTCGACGTCATGGGACTGATCCATGCCCACCTCGGCGAATGGGAACAAGCGATCACGCACACGAGCGAGGCGATCGAGCTCTCTCTGCGGCACGGGCAACTGCTGGAGACCGTCAGCCCCCTGGTCAACCGGGCCATCGCCCACCACGGCCGGGGGGATTACGAGGCGGCGCTGGCCGACGGCACCCAGGCCCTGCGGCTGTCCCAAGAACACCGTGAGCGCCGCAACGAAGCCGACGCCCGCGACGTCCTGGCACGCATTCACCGCGACACCGGCCGCCTCGACCTCGCCCGCCCCCTCGCCGAACAGGCGCTGGCCTACGCCCGCGAGAGCGCCGACCCAAGCGCCTTGAGCGACTACCTGACCACCCTGGGCGAACTGCTCCGCCTCAGCGGCGAGTTGTCCCAAGCGTCGGCGTACCTGGAGGAGGCACTGGAGATCACCACCCGCTCCGGTTTCCGCCACCAAGAAGCAAACGCCCGCATCGGCCTCGCCCAGGTGCGCTACGCGCAGGGACACACCCAGGCCGCCGCGGAACAAGCACAAGCCGCCCTGGAAGCGGCCAAGGAACTCCACCTACGCCCCACCGAACACCGCGCCCACACCATCCTGACCACCGCCCGCCACAGCGACGAACAGGACTGACACCGCTCTACCGGATCGCTGCCGCAACAGTCTTGGTGCTGCCACGCCAGCGTCCCACGGGTCGTGTTGACCGTGCGGGACGGCACATCGTCCCGCTGCTCCGCACGGTCAACCCTGCACGGGCACCCGAGCCTTGGCGAACCCGGCATGACCCGGCGGCGCCCACTGCGTCCCCCTGCAGGGCAGCAGAAGAAGCCATGGCGGCAGCGACTGCACGTAGCGGAACTCGCCACCCAGCCCAAGGCGATCGCATTGCAAGCCTCCTGCAGGAATCTTGCAAGGGCAACGCGGCATGCTTCTCCTGCGGCAACAAGCCTCACAGCAGCCCCAAGACTTCAGCAGAGAGCGCTCGCTCATGACGTTGTACAACCCGACGGCTCACGACCCGCCGCACGAAGAACATCACAATCCCTCACCCGCAGCAGTGAATGCAGGGAAGCGAAATGAAGCCGCACAATTTGGCAACGAAATTGACGCTGGCAGTCACCGCTGCAACTAGCCTACTTCTCGTCGCCACACCCGCCCAGGCCAGCGCAGGTTGGGATTACATAGGCACTACAGACTTCGGTAAATTCGATAACCGCTGGGCGACGTCGCCCTCCGCTCTCTCCTCCGGCGGAGACGTAAAATTCTGCATCATCTCCGGCACCACCAAGACCGAGGAATACGAACTCTGGGAGAACGACACCACCGACGACGACTACGTACTGGCAGTCAAGGGAAGCGGCTGCTGGACCGTCCGGGACATCGGAAATTATGTCGACGGGGATAACAATCGCGCCGAGTTCCGGATCGAAACCTTTGACTCCCAGGCGCTATGGGTTAAGTGGTACGACTAAAAATCTTGAGTTCTGCGGGTTACGTCGGGCGGTGACGGCTGTCGCAGGACACTCTATTCCTGGCTACCTGAGATATCCCAAAGCCGGGGGCTACTGACCTGAATGTGTAAGGGCGTCACGTTGCCAGTCGTGCGGATCTCCTACATCATCGCGAGCCGAGATTAGTAAAGATCGCTCCAAGAGAGGGAAACCGTCCATGAGATTCCGCAGAACGGCCACTGTCGTGACTTCTTGCGTTGCGGCACTGTCGATAGGCGCAGGGACGGCGATGGCAGGACAGGACGCCGGATACGTCACGGCATATCACTCGGACTGCGACAACCCTGATCACTCGGCGGCCGCCGGCCGCTTTTGGAACGAAGGCGACAAGTTCTGGGTCGAGGACATCTGTCCGGACGGCCATCGCGCGGTACTGCAGGTGGATGCTGGGGCAGCCGAAACCGGCGAACGCTACGACTGGAAGGTGGAAGCCACCGGTGGGTTCGGCGATGAAAAAACCGTGGTGCACAACTACACGGAAGGCACCACGGTCCAGATCCGTGCTTGCGTCTACGAAGGCTCGACAAAGCTGAGCTGCAGTAAGTGGGATCAGGGCGAGGCCTGACGGGTTCGTCATCTGCCGAGAACGAGAGTGGAGTCCGCTGCCGGACTTCGTCAGACCGACGCCGCCATGCCAACCGTCAGGCAGACGCCTCTCACACCGACGAGCGGCATGTGTGTGCGATGCCGGAACCTGCAGCACTGCTTGCTGCCGTCGGCCCGAGACCGAGGGGCCGTTCCTGCCCTCGTGGTGGGCGTCAGCAGCAGTCCGGCTTTTGCCTCCAACCAGAACACCAATATCGTCGTAAACAACAAGCAGGTCGGCGGACTGCTGTTCCTCGACGACGGCGATGACTGGGAGCTGTGGGACTACTATTCCGACGGCCACGGCGTACGGGCCTACATAGAGGTAGGGGTTGCCGGCGGGTGGGCCCTGTGGACGGACGGCACCTGGTACAACGGCAAGGGTGCGAGCACCGTCGCCAAGAAGACTGACGGAAATCTCTACACGGGAATTTCCTACAGGGCGCGGGCCTGCACCGTGGATGGCGCCTCCGACACCACGCCCGTCAACTGCTCGTCCTGGATGTACATTCAGGAATAGACGCCGGCGCCCGGTGTCGGCATTCGCCGAAGCTGATTCCACGGAACATGTCGCAAGCCTCGACCACGCGGGGCGCAGACCAATGACGGCAAACCCGAGCATGACCAGCCGGGTTCGCTCCGGACGGGGGGCATGGTGGGTCTCCCATCACAGTGATGGGAGACCCACCATGAACGGTACAGGGCCACCACTCATGAGCCGGCATCGATACGGAAGGCGACGGCGTCGAACTGACCGGTGACGTATGCGTCTTCACAGTGTCGCCAAAGCCGCCGACCAGTGGGAGCAGCACTAGCGCAAGCGCAGTTAGCAGACAGACTCCCACCTTGTCTTTTAGCCTCTGCGGCTGTCGCGCCCGATAATGCTCTCGGGTCGCCTGGTCGTTTTTCCGACGTCATAGCGGGTCATGGGGCGGTGATTGCTGTAACAAAGTGGCCTTCATGGTCCGGGCGTTGAGGGTTCGGCACGGGCCGGACAGTGGAGGTGCGGGCGGAGGTTCCGAAACCCCCGGCGGACACGGGTGGGCCGCCTGTGAGCCGTGTGGTCTCGGCCGGCCCATCCCAGGGTGGCGGAGATCCACCACGGGCTCCGCGGGTGAGCCAGACCTGGGTGCGGGCGGCGATCACGGGCCACGTCCGGTGGTCTCCGGCCTCGGGGGCGTGGATTTTGGGCCGGATCCAGCCCTGGGTCTGCTTCATCAGCCGGAAGGTGTGTTCCAGGTCGAATCACCGCAGGAACACCTACCAGCGCACGTCGACGTCGTCGCCGCTCAGGCCGGTGGCCGACGACCACGGCCAGGCGGCAGCGGGTCTCCGCCGCCGGGAATCGGTCGACCTGGGGCAGATCAACGTGCCTTCGATGATGGGGAGTTCGCCGGTGTGGTCGACCCACGCGAAGCGGGCGGTCAGGTAAGGGTGGATGCGGTCCCAGGCAATCGCGTGGGCGGTTCCGTGCCGGTCAGGGGCCTGCACCGCGGCCGCCTCCGGATCACCCCAGGTTTCCTCCTTGTCGAAGCGGAACTCCTCGCCGTGCTTCGACGGCCGCCCGGACTGCGCCGGGAGCACCAGGGAACCAGGCGGCGCTTGCGCATCACCCGGTGCGTGCGCATCCGTCCGAAGCCCTCACCCGACACCCTGGCCATGAGGTGGGCCATGCGTGGGGCGTCGTAGCCAGAGTCGAACACGACCAGGTGTCCCGGTCACGGGTGCCAGCGGCCCATCTCGATCAGATCGACGCCCACCCGGCGGACCTGTGCGGCGGTGACCTTCTCGACCGGCCAAGGCCCACGGCGTCCAGCAGTTGACACCAGGACGTCCGGCCCGTTTCCAGAGCGGCGACGAACGAGTACGGCCGGCCGGGCTCGAACTGGTCCGAGGACCGTCCACTACGGCCATAGACGTGGCAGGACGGAGCACATGATCAGACAAAGGCCGCCTCAGCGTCCGGCGAACACCCAGGCGAGGAGCCTAGTTCGAGGAGTGTTGCGACTCATCGATAGCCTGCATCACCATGATGCGCGCTTGGATTCTGCCGACACTGCTTGTGCTCAGCGGCTCAGCCGTCGCGACTGGGCAGATCTTCACCGGAAGCCCCGCCACAGCCGCAGCACTCCTGCTGGCATTCCTGGCGCTCGCCGGCATCAACTCACCACTGATCTTCCCGAAGTCGATCGGCGCGCAGGAGGCACAACGCCGCAGCGCACTAGACGGCCGACCCGTCGTCTTCTGGCGGCCGGGCTGCAAGTACTGCATACGACTGCGCATCCGGCTGGGCCGTAGTGCCCGCCACTTGCACTGGGTCAACATCTGGCGCGAGCCGGCAGGAGCCGCAGCGGTGAGAGCAGCCAACGACGGCAACGAGACCGTGCCGACCGTCGTCGTGGCGGGCCAGCCACACACCAACCCCGATCCCGCATGGGTGCGCGAACAGCTCTCCCCTTCCGCGTGATCAGAAAACGTGTCCTACGGGAGAGGCACCCGCAGACCCAGCGGACACAGGTCAAAAGACAAGGTAAGTCGGTGACGGCTGCGCGCCATCACCGGCTCTGCGGCTGAATGACACGGGCGCGACCGCGGGTGCGATCAGGGCGCAGAGGAACATGATCGGGCGGACAGGGTCTAGCAGGGAACGATCGACGGGGGTGATCCTCCGGTCTCGGCGAAGAACTGCCAGATCGTCGCGATGGCCGCCGCCTGCGCCAGGAGCCAGGCGAGTTGAATGGACACGAAGCGCATCTGGTAGACGGAGAGCAGTAGCGCGAATCGGCTGCGCCAGTAGTGGCGTTCGTCGCGGAAGGTCTCAAGGTCCATGAGAATGCTGGTCACGGTGAGGATCAGGAGCATGGCGGTGAGGGCCAGCGCCAGTCCCGCCTGTTCCTCTCCCAGGGCCCAGTTGCCCAGCGAGAAGAGTCCGGCAGGGACGGCGTAGGCGAGTGTGAGGACGAATGCCTTCATGGGGCCGCGGCGACCGGGGAGTTGATGCCAGAGCGCTCCCAGGACCTGTCCCGCGGCGGCGTAGCCGACCTGCCAGAGAAGGAACTGGAGAGCCACGTCGGGAAGGCCGAGGCGGTCGTGCAGGGTGCTGGTGAGGCCCTCGCCCCGCAGTTGTTGGGTCCAGACCAGTACGGCACTCAGGGGCAGCGCCACGGGCTGTGTCAGTTGTGCTGCCTTGACGCCGTTCTCCCACCATGTGGCACCGGGCCCGAGAGACAGTGCGGCGTCGACGACCGAGACGTGGCGAGGCAGTCGGTCGCGGCCGCCCGCGGAGGATCTCCAGCGGTACAGCCCGGACAGGCGTTTCTCGAGTGCGCGGCGGTGGCCACTTGTCGTACGCCGGGGATGCCGAGAACCGCATCCCGGATCTACATTTCGAGACCTCGCATCTGCGCGAGTTCGTTGGGTTCTGGGTGATGGTGAACAGATTCCCCAACGTGTCACGGACCGCCCAGGACCTGCGCGAGCGTGTGTCCGCGCCCACCACCACCGCCTACCGCTACATCGCCGAGGCCGTCGAAGTCCTGGCCGCTCACGCCCCAACCCTCGCCGAGACGATGAAGACCGATGCCATCAAGGCATTCGTCCTCGTCCAAACCGTCCTCACCCTGCACCTGACCTGCACGAACTGAGGTGGGTGCGGCTCTTCTACAGGGAGGGCAACGTTGGTGGTCTGGCAAGTCAATGGTCCGCCCTCCCCCCCCCCCCCCCCCCCCCCCCCCCCCCCCGAGTTCAGATCGCTGGCCCTTGTGGAGGCTTCCCGGATGGGGAACGATGCGCCAATCCACCCGAGGTGACCTGACCCACGACTGGGCAGCACGCACGGGCCGGCGACAACAGGGGGCGACGACATGCTGATTGAGTCACGGACAGAGGCGGCCGGGTGAACGTCACGCTGGCGTTCGCCAACAACGACGCCATGCTTGCGATCCGCTTCCTACTTGAGCTGGTCTCGCTGCTCTGCCTGGCCGTCTGGAGCTGGCGCAAAGTCCCCTCTCCATGGCGCTGGCTGATGGCCGTCGCGCTGCCCGTCGCTGTGGGCTGGGCGTGGGGTTCCTTCACCGTGCCGGATGACCCGTCCAAGGGCGAGAGCGATATCCACACCCCCGGACCATTGCGCCTACTCCTCGAGCTCGCCGTCTTCTTCGGTGCGGTGGCTGCGCTCTACCTCGCCGACCTGCGCCGCGCGGCACGCTGGCTCCTTGCGATCATGGTCGGCTACCAGGTCCTCGCCTTCGACAGAATCGGCTGGCTGCTCAGCCACTGAGCAGCCACTGCCTCCGACACTGTTCCCGCCGTTGGCCAGATTTGCGCTGGCGGGGCCATCCTCTCCAACCGAGCCACACTCAGCAGAGGTTGGAAAAGGCTCAGTATCGGGACTCACCGACAGCATCCTGAGGTCACATCGGCCGGCCGCCGACCGCGTCTCTCAGCCCCGCGGGTGGGTCCTCAACGACCATCGCTGTCCGGCTGCTTCTGCCACAGAAGTGCCCCGGGTAGCCTGCATAGAGGACCGATACAGGGCCAGCGCCCCGCAGACAGTCCAGTCACCCGCCGCCGTACGGCGATCAGGCGCGACGCTCCGCCAACAGGACCTCCACCTCGGCGAGTTCCTTCGCCGGGCGAACCATTCGCGACCGGACCTCCAGGTCGTCCACGTCGTAGCGGGTGAGCACCTCCTCGTCCCAGCGCGCGGCGGCCTCCCGCAGCGGCGTTTGTGCCTCCTCCGGGCGGCCTAGGCGCGAGAGGGCCAATCCGTAGTAGCCGGCAGCCTCCACCCACTGAAGGGTGTCCTCGTCACAGTCCTCCCAGACGCTGCGCAGGAAGGGCTCGGCCTCCGCGTAGGCGCCGCGTTGCGCCTTTAGCTTGCCCACGAGCATGGTGTGCAGGTACGAGCCATCGGCGGCCGCGCGGACGTACCAGCGTTCGGCCTCCTGGTAGTCGTGGTGGAACTCGGAGAGCCACCCCATGCGCCGGCACGCGCGAGGGTGCCCCGCCTCGGCCGCCTTACGGTGCCAATGGTCACGCAGCGTCGGCCTGCGCAGCGCGCTGTACAGGTCCGCCAGGTCGTATGCAGCGTCCGGATCACCGGCCAGCGCGGCGGGCTCGATCCAGCGGATCATGTAGCGGTACGACGCCTTGGCCCCGTCACGCAGGATCTTCCCGTATGTGTACGAGGCCTCGGCGTCACCCGCCTCGGCCCGCGCCCGGATTGCGGGCAGCCGGTGCAGGTCCTCGCCGGGGTCCACCGGGCCCGCGTCGCGCAGCGCCGCGATCGTGTCCAGCATCGTGACGGCCTTCTGCACGTTCGTCCCGAGCCGGTGCAACCACACCTCTGCCTCGTCGTAACGCTGTTGGCGTTTGAGGAGGACGGCGAGGTTCCACTGCGCGTCCCGGTCGCCGGCGCCCGCGGCGATGTCGTACCAGCGCTCGGCCTCGACGAGGTCGCCGCGCTCCGCGTGGACAGCCCCGAGTACGTAGGTGGCCTCGGCGACTCCTTCCTCGTGGGCGCTGACCAACAGGCCGACCGACTCGGCCCAGGACGCCTCGCCGAATGTCTCGACCAGGAACAGGGCGTGGTCCACGCGGGCGGCTGCACTGAGCGTTGAAGCCCGGCCGTAGAGGTGCGCCGCCTCGATGGTCAGGCCGTGGTAGTCCACGAACTGGTTTTGCAGGTCAACGAGAGCGCGTACGGCTGCCGCGGCGACGTCCCCGTCGCTGTCGTCCTCCGCCACGTCGAGGTCCGCGGCGACTTGGTCGAACGTCGCGCGGACCGTCTCGAAGAGCTGTGCCCAGCGGAACACGGCGATGTCGCCGATCTCGACGTCGCTCATGAGGAACCGTGCGGCTTCACCGGGGTGGCCGTCGGCGGCCAGCAGCTTGCCGAGCTCGACCTTGCAGTCCAGGTGGCGGCCGTTCTCCCAACCGTGCCGGAACCACTCGGCGGCCTCCGGGTCGCCGTTCTCCCGGAGCAGCACCCCGAGCCCGTGGGCGCATCCGGAGTCGCGGTCCGCCGCGGCCCGGTAGAGGGCTTCCGCGGCCGCGCGGTCCCCGCGGATTTTCCGGTACCGGGCGAGGGTGTAGTGCGCGAACGGATCGCCCGCCGCCACTGCCCGCTCCCAGTAGGGAATGCCTTGGTCCACCAGGTGGCTGAGCACGAAGAAGTCGCTGTGTTGCCGGGCCGACTTCCAGTCACCCGCCTGCGCGGCGGCGACGAGTGCTTCCCCGTGGGTCTGTATGCCGTGCGTCACCTGACGCATCTTGTCACGAAGGTTCCATGGGCTTCTCGTGCCGGGTGACCCGTCGGACCCGAGCCAGGGTTTGTGTGCGGCAGTCTTCGTACGACTTCGATGTGGCGCCTGGCTGACGGCCGTTGGTGCTGGAGCGCCATCAGGCCGTCGTCGCCGAGTTCCAGGAGTATGCGCGTCAGGTCGTGAAGCTGAGGTGGGTGACTTCGTCCTCCTCAGGGTTTCCACCGCCCTGCCGGCCCGGCGGCCACGGGACAGAAGGCGGATCCGCACAGTTTGGTGCTGTAACTGGTGGTGTCTCCATTGAGCGCAGCGAGGTGATCTGCGAACGGAGCGGTGCCGACGGTGCGCTGCGTGAGAGCAAGCGCATCCCTGCGGTGTTACGTGAGACACGCACAGCGATCGTTTCGGAGCACTGCCGCCTCGTCGTACTTCGGATCGCTTGCCAGCGCACGAACCATAGGAAGATGCCCGTGAAGTGCAGTTGTCCTGAGTCTTCGTCTGGTCGCACTCCTCGACCGACCCTAGTTTCCCTGGTCTGTCGTCTCGCGCAGGTTTGCCTTGATGTGCGCCAAGGCTTCCGCGGGCGGCAGATGCGTCAGGCCCTTCGTGAGAGGTAGATGTGAGGGGCAGAACCACTCACAGTGATCCGGGTGACCAGCCCAGTCATCTGGATAGGTCTGCGTGGGCCGGAAGTACACGAGAGTGAAGTCCTCGTATGCAAAGCCTGAACGCTGGTAGGGAACACAGCATATGGCGCAGAAGGGCGGCATCATCAGGGGCTCGCGTTCTCTGACGGGTCGACACTTGACGACGGCTCACAGTATCCGACAACAAAGGTGGGCCAGAGCCCTAAGAACCGTCCGTGCACCTGACGGGTGCGCCGTGGGGGGGGCGATGAGCGTGGAGTTGCTGAGGTTCTGCGACGAATGCGAGCTCCTGGCATAGCGAGGGAACTGGCAGTGCTGGCGGTCGGAATGCAGGCGGCGTGGAAGCGCTCGTGTGGAAGACGCACCGGCCGAGCATCCTGAGCGCATGCGAGAGCCCTCTACTCCCTTCTCGCCGTGCAGTGGCGCATTGTGGGAGCCATCCAGCTATCCGTCTTGGGTGCGGGCGCAGCGCTCTTCGTCTACCGGGTTAGCCGTCAGCATGCGAAGAGCAAGGCACCCTGGGGCCTCATCCCTATCAGACCCATCCAGCAGGCTCTTCAACGTGCGGAATGCGACTTGCCGCCTGACCTCGAGGTCCGTGACGTTCGCCTCTGATCAGCACACTTCGCATCTCATAGCCCGCCGCTTCACCGCCGATGCCGCCCCCCCCATCGGACGCACACCCCTGACCAGGGGGCAGACACCCCGGCTACGGCGACATGCTCGATCAGGGAAGGAGGGGCAAGGCCTGGGGCGAGGTACGGTCACAGGTCGTGAGCGGCGCGGAGCACAGCGCCGATGCGGGCCCTGGCCTCGGGGCGACGTCGGCGCGCCACATCAGCGCAGCCGGTCGTAGACGAGGGCGGTGGTGCCGTGCTCCCCCGCGCTCTGGCTGACGAGCGTCCACGCTCCCGCAGGCAGGCCGTCGTCGAACAGCCTGGGGCCACCGCCGAGGAACACGGGGAAGACCGTGAACGCCAGGCGGTCCACCTGGTCGGCGGCCAGCAGCGCCTTGATGACGCTCGCGCTGGACAGGACGAGGATGTCGCCGCCCTCGGCCGCCTTGAGGTCCCTGACCACGTCGGCGGTCGGTCCGTGGGCGAGCCTCGTCCGCTCCCACGGCGCTGCGCGAAGAGTGGAGGAGAGGACCACCTTGTCGGCATCGACGAGCCACTTGGCGAAGCCCTCGTCGCGTGGGTCGGCGCCTTCCATGCCGATGACGGTGGGCCAAAAACCCAGGAAGCCCTCGGCGTTGACCCGGCCCAGCAGGGCCGTCGTCGCCGGCTCCCACAGGCTGGTCAGGTGATCGCGGGCGACGTCGGTGACGGCGAACGGCATCACCCAGCCCATGTCCAGCGGGTTGTCCGGCTTCGCGTAACGGCCGTCGAGGGAGAGTGCGATGTTCGTGACGACCCTGCGACCGCCAGCCTGCTCAGTCACTTCGTGCTCCTCGTGTCGGTACTCACGGTGCTTTCGGGGCTCTCTGTGTTCGCTGCGTTCGCGGCGCGCTCGGCGCCGTCGGTGGTGTGCGGTGCCGCGCTGAACGTCGCGGCAAGCTTGTCGAGGCTCTGGCCGAAGCCGATCTCGATGCCCGCGATGAAGTCGGCGGAGTCCACGGTGCTGTCAGTGATCCGGTACTGGACGTCGAGGTCCGTGCCGGTGCCGCTGGGCCGCAGGTCGAGGCCGACGTGGGCGGTGAAGGCCACGCCGCCATCAGGAAGCCGGGGCGAGAGCCGATAGGTGAGCCGCTCACCGGGACGGACGTCCTCGACGACGCCCTCCGCGCGCCCGGCGACCGGGCCCAGGTCCTCGGTGTCCTCGGCGTCGCGGTATTCCTGGACGATCCGCCCACCCGGCTGTGCCTCGAAGACGAGCTCGGCAACGCGCAGGTCGTCGGGCGTCCACCACCGGGCGAGCAGAGCGGCCTCGGTCAGGTGGCGCCACACCAGCTCGGGGCGCTCCGCCAGGGGACGTAGAAACCTGAACGAGCGGCCGTCCGCCCACCCCGGCTCCCCCGCCGCGAGCCGCTCCGCGCGCAGGCTCAGCCCGTACCGGTCGAACGCCGCGCGCGGGCCATCGCCCCGCTGCGCGGTGTCGGCGAGGTGGCCGAGCGCGGCCGCCAACTCCCGCAGCGGCTCGGGCCGCAGAGCATAGATGCGGCGCTGGCCGGTGCGCTGGGAGGTGACCACGCCGGCACGCTCGAGGGTCTGGAGGTGCTTGGTCGTCTGTGGCTGGCGGGCCTCGGCGAGCTGGGCGAGGACGCCGACCGAGCGGGGCCGCTCGGCCAGGAGGCTCACGAGCCGCCAGCGGGCCGGGTCGGCGAGTGCGGTGAGGAGTGCGTCCATACTCACTAGCATTCTCCACAACGAATATTCTTGTCAAGGAATATTCTGAGCTCGCACTGTCACAGCCGAATAAGACGTGGCGCGCCACCAGAAGCGCGGCAGGACTGTCCCGCGAACTGCCTGTTCAGGGCCGGATGGCACGATCGGCACGTGATGACTGAAGCTCGCCCGAACGCTGCCATGCGGTATGTCCTGTTTGATGCCGATGGCACGTTGATCGATGCCCTGAACAATCAGCGTCTGGTCTGGCGAACGTGGGCAGAGCGATACGGACTGGAGCCGGATGAGGTCTATCGAGTGGCGCTCCGAACCCGGCCGATGGAGACATTCGCCCAGATCGCTCCGGACCAGGACCCCCAAGAGTGCCTTGCCGCATTGCACGAATTGGAGGACGAGGATGTCCGCACCGGAGTCTATGCAGCTTTCGACGGCGCCTCGGAACTACTCCAGGCTCTGCAGCCCGGAACCTGGGCGCTGGTGACATCGAACTATGAGCACCGAGTGCGTGGCCGTTTCGCGCGGACGGAGTTGCCGGTCCCGGAAGTCCTGGTGGACGCGGCCGCCGTGAAGGAAGGCAAGCCGTCACCGGTGCCATATCTGCAGGCTGCTGAGCGACTTGGTGCCCAGCCGGAGGACTGTCTGGTCATTGAGGACGCCCCCTCCGGGGTGCAGTCCGGGCTACGTGCCGGGATGACGGTGTGGAACGTCAACACCCTGACGGCGGTGGACGGCGCACAGCGCCACTTCGGCACTTTGCGCGACGCGGTCGGCGACATTCTCGCCTTCGCATCGGCGGGTCCCCTACCTCCCCGGCCGCAAGGACCAGCCACACCGAAATGATCTTGCTGCGCTACCGGCACGGCTGGTCCCGCCAAGGACCCGCGCCTGGGGCCGGCGCGGGCACACCGGCGCGGCGGTACCGAAGCCGTTCCTCGATCACCGCCCTGTGCTGTGACCGGCCGGGCGCGCCTTCCCGACTTACCTACCGGCCCCGGCGCCACCGGCAAGGCTCACGACAGCATCGCTGCCCGACTACCGCGACCTCATCGTGCGCGCCCACATCCAGCTCAACGCGCCCATCGGCCTCATCTGATACGGCCTCAACACTCTCCGGGCCGCTGGGATGCGCCAAGCACGCGGTGGAGCACAACTGGCTCACCATCGACCAGCTCCCTTCCTACGAGCCAGACATAAACCCCGTCCCACGGAACATCACGAACTGCGTCGTCGACCGGCGCAGCCACGGTGAACGCCGCACGAAGTCTTGGTCGATCGCTCTGCGCACGGTATCGACATCGGGCGGCGGGAGCGGAGCGTGGTCTGCGCGGCGTTGGCGCGGTAACTGAGCCCAGACACGGCGGAGTCGGCACCCGACGGTTCCTCTCCCTGCCCGGTGATCCGCCACCAGGGGCACCCCCTCCCGCCCACTCCCCCGGCCGCCGCACACGCCGCAGCCGTAGCCCGCCAATACGGCAGCTGCGGGCGGGTGTGGTTAGGCGCGGCTCGGCCTGATGGCGGGCCGGCTGCGGCAGACGACGGGAACACGGGGGCATCGGTGTTCCGCAGCGGTAACTACTGCTGGCCGTAGGGAGGTTGCGGGGGCGTCTGCGGGTACGCGCCCGGCATCGGAGGCGTCTGTTGATACGGCCCCGGGTACGGCTGCTGCTGTCCGGGATACGCCTGCTGGCCGGGGTACGGCTGCTGACTGGGGTATGGCTGCTGAACAGGGTACGGCTGTGGCTGGCCAGGGTAGGGCTGTTGGGCCGGGAACGAGGGCTGACCGCCGCTCCCGGGGGCTCCGGGACCGCCGGGGCCGCCAGGACCGCCGCGATTCTTCTTGCGGGAGCTCAGGACGACGATCAGCACGATGGCGAGGACGACGACAGCACCGCCGGCGATGCCCGCGTAGAGCACGGTGTCGGAGCCGCTGTCAGTCGCCTTGTCCGCGGTGCTCAGCTTGGGCAGCTCGGACGGGTCCCAGGGGCCGGATTCGCGGCCCTTGGCGATGTCCTGTGTGAGGGCCTTGTGCGGGCTGAGGTCGCCGTAGCCGTGTTCCGCGTCCGGGAGCCTGCTCTTGTCGACGCCTTTGGCGATGTACGTGGACTTGATGACGCGGTTGATCAACTGGCCGGGGGTGTGGTCCGGGAACTTCTCTTTGAGGAGCGCGAAGGCGCCGGCGGCGATGGCACCGGCGGACACATTGCCCTTGATGGTCTCGTAACTGCCATCAGGGTTGGCTACTTTGATGGTCTTGGCCGGGGCGGTGAACATCAGGGACTCGGAGGTGTTCGAGCCGTGGTCCTTGTCCCGCCAGACACTGCCGTCCGGCGTGGAGCCGCCGACCAGGGCGACTCCGGGGACGTTGGCGAGCCCCTTCGGTTCCTCCTCGTTGTCGTCGGCCGCGTTCTGGACGAGGACGACGTCGTGGGCGAGGGCGTAGGCGACGGCCTGCCTCACCTTCTTGTTGTCCTCCGGCGACTGGGAGATGTCGATGACGTCAGCGCCCTGGTCGACGGCGTAGCGGATCGCCTCGTCCGCATCGCATGCCTCGGTGTGGTGGTGGCCGGCGATGATGCCGTCGCGCACGTAGATGTCCACGGGGAGGATCTTCGCGTCCGGCGCGATCCCCAGGATGCCGTCGCCGTTGCCCGCGCCGTGACCGTGACCGGCGATCAGCGCGGCGAGGTTGGTGCCAAGGGAGTCTTTCGTCTCCTTGTTGGCGGGCTGGTCGTCACTGCAGCGCTTCCCGGGAAGAACATTGCCGGTGAGGTCGGCCTGGTCGCCGTCGACCCCGTTGTCGAGGATCGCGACCGTGACATCCTTGCCCGTCGCCTCCTTGTGGACGGCGTCGATGTTGTAGGCCTTGTTCTGCCACTGCTTGTCTCTGGTGTCGTCCGCGGAGGCGGTGGGCGCGGCGCTGAGCACCAGGGCTCCCACCACGGCCGTACCGCCGATCATGCGGATCATCTGCTGCGCGAAGCGCACGTTCTGACATCCTTCTGCGTTGGATCCTGGCTGTCGTTCGCGGGGTCCGCGACCGCTGGCCGGCTGTGCGACGACGGACGGATCGTCCGCGTGCTGCTTCGGCCCCCGTGTGGTGTTGTCGTTCTCCCCGAGATCATCCTCGCAGTCGCGCATCATGCACAAGGCGCGCACCAGGCCCCTCACGGAACGCGCGCACCATGCGCAACGCCCCTGAGGTGCCAAGGGGGCGTTTGGTTCTGCGGTGTCTGTTTGGTTCGCCGTCAGGTGTCATGCCAGGTGGGGTGTTTTCGCGGGTGAGGCGGTGGGTCATGAGGTCGAGGACCGCGAGCTCGATCATGGCGGCGGAGCGGTGGGGGTGTCTTGCGACGTCGCAGACGGTCATCGGTGGCGCGTGAGCCAGCCCAGGGTGCGTTCGATCACCCAACGCCGGGCCAGCGAGTGAATCCGCCGACGGCGGGGGCGCGTTGGACGACTTGGAGGTCCAAGCCGACAGCGCCAGTGGCGTTCGAGCTCAGGACCCGGGGTCGATGGTCGCCGGGGAGAATGGCGCGCCCGCGGACGCCACCGTCCCCGGCACGGTGCGCGCGGGCAAGTCTTTCCGCTTCACGGCCGTGACCTGCGACAACACCGCCGAGCCCGATCAGTGGCGCATGACCGTGGCCACGGTGAGCCTCGAATGTGGCCAACGCCCACATCTCCGCACCGCTCATCAAGACGGAAGTACACGCCCACTGCCGGACCGTCGCCGACCAGGCCCACTCGGCCGCCAGCAACGTGGCTGAGAGCACCTCGCCGACTGAACGTTCTTTCCTTCCCGTCCGCTGGACACGTCTGAAGGGGGCCCGGGAGGCCCAAGGTCACACGGCGATCGGTCCCGCCGCCGTCTCCCTGAAGCCGCAGGCATCGACGTAGAACGGTCGCAAGTGCTCTTCGAAGTCGACATGTATCACTCACACCCCGAGGCACGGTATCCCTCAGCAGCCGCCCGAACGAGTGCGGCTCCCACCCCGTTCGCACGACTGCGCTGAGCTACGGCCGTGTCCAGGAGGAACGCATGGACACCGCCGTCCCAGGCGACGTTGACGAAACCAACCGACCGATCGTCCTCCCGGGCGCAGGCCCAGCCCAGGCTGTGCCGCTGATGCCGTGCACACCAGTCCGTCCGCCCGACCGGATGATCGAACCCCTCAGCATGCAGCCGGTTGAGAGCCGCGTTGTCGACGTCGCCCCGCCACTCAGAACCCATCTCTGAACCTCGACGGATCTCTTACAGGCGCCACGTTGGAGGACTTGAGTACGCGCACGGCCCGCAGTTCGCAGCGGTCAGGAACAGGGCTTTGCGGAGAGCTTCCGAGCGCCCCACGTACGTGAGCGGTGGGCCTTTCCGGAGCCGCCACTCAGGCGGATTCTGCCGGTACCGGGTGGGCCGGAGTCCCTTGTTTCACGGCCACGGGGCCGTGCTCCGGCCTGGCAAGGGGGTGGGTGCGGTGACGAGTTCGGAGATGGTCGGCAACGTCAGCGTCGGTCGGTACGAACAGATCGTGGAGCGCCTGCAAGAGGCCGTCGAGAACATGGCGAAGTGCCAGTTCATCATCGGTGACGGCGCTCTCGAGTTGGTCCCGATGCAGGAGCACGGCGGCCGGTCCTTCCGCGACGACCTGTTCGGCGTCTCCGCGTGGCTGCACCGGCTGTCGGAGGACATCAACGTCCCCTACAACACGATCAAGGAGTACCGGTGGGTGGCCAGCCGGTGGCCCGAGCGGCACCGGTGCCCAGGGGTCGCCTTCAGCACGCACCAGATTCTCGCGGCGATCCCAGACGACGAGGAACGGTGGCAGGCGATCAAGAATCCGCCGGTGGACGAGCGGACCGGAAAGCGGCGGTGGACGCCGCAGACGACCCGGCAGCGGGTCGGCTACCACGGGCCGGGCCCGGAGACGGTGCAGGAGAAGATCGAGGCCGTGCACGACCTGGTGGCCGACGAGCAGTTGCCGCGAAGGTGGCCACGGACCTGTTGCGTCGGCCGTCGGTGGCGTTCAAGGCCCTGACCGACGACACGGCCCGCCACCAGGTCAATCACGCTCAGGTCGAGCAGTCCCGCCAGATCCGCGAGGCATACGAACAGCAACTCACCTGCGAACAGCCGCCATTTGAGCCGACCGTGCGCCGCATCAACCATGCGCTGGAGTTCCTGCACCTGGTCGGGGCCTGCCAGCGGTTCATTGCGGCCACCGGCCGGATCGTGCCGTCTCTGCGCGAGCGGCCCTTCTCGGAAGACGAGCGCGACACTGTGCACCGTAACGTCGACCGGGTCCGCGCCACCTGCGAGTGGATCCTGACCGCCGTGGACACCGGTGAGGTCGACGTGGACGAGGAACTCGCGAAGCTCTTGCGGGGCGAGTAGGAATGCCCCGGTCACGGCACCGGGGCGACGCATCACGCGAGCACGCGGAAGCGGTCTGGAAGGCGCTCAAGCAGGCCCGCCCGGCCGGGGTGCACATGCCGCAGCTGATGCGGGCCACCGAACTGACCCACAGCCAGGTGCGATCGGGACTGGCGATGATGCGCGACATCATCATGCAGAAGGGATGGCCGCCGGTGATCTACACGCGCGCTGACGGCTACCAGTTCACCGTCGACCCCGACGAGTTGGAGTCTTACGAGACGGCCCGGGTGCACGTGCTGCTGACCGAGGTCCGCCGTCTGATCACCGGGACCATCGCCCCGCACGCTGCGGTGGCGCCGGAGGACAAGCGGATCCGGCACATCGTCGCCCAGCTGAACTCCGTCGAGTCCACCCTCGACCTGATCGTCTGACGGGGAGGCGGACGTCATGCGTCGGCGCCGGTATCCCTCGGACACTACGCACCTTGAATGGCTACTCATCGAGCCGTTGTTGCCGGTGCCGGCCTGCCGGACCCCGCGCGGCGGCAGGCCGGAGGCCCACCCGCGGCGCGAGATCGTCGACGCCCTGCGCTATCTCGTGGATACCGGCTGCAAGTGGGCAGCGCTGCCCGGGGACTACCCGCCGTTCAAGACGGTGTTCGGGTTCTTCACCCGCTGGTCAGCCGTCGGGGTCTTCAACCTGATCCGTGACCAGCTGCGGCTCCGGATCCGCCGCGCGATGGGCACCTCCCCGCATCCGGTGGCGGCAGTCATCGACTCGCAGTCCGTCAAGGTCGCCGCCACCGTGCCGCGCGCCACGTCGGGCTACGACGCGGGAAAGAAGACGCCGGGGCGGAAGAGACACATAATCGTGGACCTCAAAGGGCTCCCGCTGTTCGTCATGGTCACCCCTGCCGATATGCACGACAGCGTTGCCGCCCGAGAGGCCCTCTTCCGGCTCCGGATCTTGCATCCCGAAATCACCATCGTCTGGGCCGACTTGGCCTACGCGGGCACCCTCGTCACCTGGGCCAAGTCCTTCCTCCACCTCACCATCAAGACCGTGAGCCGTCCCAAGGACGCGAAGGGGTTCGTGATCTTGCCGAGGCGCTGGGTGGCGGAGAGGTCACTGGCATGGTTGATGCACGCGCGCCGCAACGTCCGGGACTACGAGACCTTGCCCGAACATGCCGAAGCGATGCTCACCCTTGCCGCCATCACACTCATGACCAGGCGGCTTACCCGGCCCGTCACACTGCCCAACGCCTCAAAACCTCGACCTCAATCTGCTCTGCAAGCGGCCTGATCGCCGAACAGCTCAGACGTTCCGGCGATAGATCGCTTCCCACTGGGACCACTGCCCCAGGTCCTTCGACGCACGGTGAGTCTGATGGATGCGAGGCGCGAGAACGGGGGTGAAGTCATCCGGCAGCAGCGCCGTGAGCTCGGGCAGGCTGAAAAAGTGGATATCCAGGCCGGCCTTGGATCCTTGCAGATACCTGACGGTGAGCCCTCCGTCAGAGGCTTCCTCAAAGACCTCATGTTCGGGGTGAATGTCCGTGCCAACGGCATTGACGCGGACGCAGAACAGGCCGCCCACCCTGACTCGGTCAAGTGCGGCACGCAGGTGCGCATGTGCCGTGGCACGGTCGCCGTGCTGGAAGACCTGGATGCCGATGACCAGGTCGAACATCTGGGCATCGGGAAGGTCTGTGACGCCTCCGTGGAAGAGGAGCGGTGCATCAGCAGGTGAGCGTCTGGCCAGCGAGGCCAGTGCTACCTCGGAGATGTCCAGGCCCACGAGGTTCAATCCCGCGGCGCGCAGAGGCAGATAGTTGCGGCCGTTGCCGCATCCCACATACAGACCCTCTGCCCCAGGTGGAATGCTGTGTGCCGCCTGCACGATGTCGTCGACGAATCCGACCGGCGGCTCATCCTCGTAGCGGCCACGCCGGTGGGCGCCCACGCCTTCTGCTGTCCTAGGTCGACGATGGGGACGAGGACATCGAGGGTGTAGGCGATGGGGTGGAATGCCGGGGCCGGGGTGGCTGTGGCGGCAAGGTGTGCCGGGTGGGCGTGGGCGAAGACAGCAGTCCCGAGGGCGAGCAGGGCGAGGAGCCAGAGGGCTGCCAGCCATGTCCGGTAGCCGTAGCCGACGGTCAGGTACAGCAGCCAGTTGAGCAGCCGCCCAGCCGGGTTGAGTGTGTGGCGACGATGCTTCTGCTTGTGGATGGCCACAAGTCGGGCGGCGTCCTCCTGGCCGGCTTGGCGGTAGGCAGTAGCGAGTTGATCATAGGGTTGCGGGGCGTAGCCGTGCTGCTGTCGCTGTAGCCAGTCCAGTCGGGCATGCACGGGGAGATGGTCGTTGCCCAGAGTCTGGTAGGCGAGTCCGCGCAGGTCGAGGCGCGCGGGCCACGTCGCGGGGTCGTCGTGGAACGTGCCGATCTTCGCGTGGCTGAGGTCGACGATTCCGTCCGGTGTGCGATGCGGCAACAGGTACAAGGCCGAGGTGTTGAGCCTCTCGAAGTCCAGAGCGAGGCCACCGGAGTTGGTGAAGGCGGCGTCGCGCAGGTCCACCCGGGCACCAACCTGAGCGCCGTACAGACTGAACTCGCCACGTGCAGTGAAGCCCTGACGGCCAGAGACCTGGCGGTCCACCGTGAGCCAGCCACCTTCGAACGCGAAGCCGCCCGGGCTGTCGAGTTCAGCCCCGTCCAGGATGAGCGCGCCGAGGTGCGCCGATCGCACGTCGATGCCGCCACGTGCGGTGAAGCCGTCGTTGAGGCGCACATCTTGTGCCACCTGAAGGCCAGGGACGCTCAGCGCCCAGTTCTCCGTATGGGTGAGGCTGGCTCCGGTGAGAGTGAGGGAGCCGCCGATGCGCGCGGCGGGTGCGTGTGCGCCGCCTTCGATCACCAGCCCCTCGGCGAGCACGCTCTGCGCTGTGTCCATCTGGTCGGCGGCCAGGGCCGTGCCGCCGGGTTGGAGATCCGCACGGCGGTGAGAACCAGGTCTCCACTGATCCGGGCGCCGGCCAGGCGGACCTCGCCGCGGGCGGTGAAGCCGTGGCCCAGGCACACGTGGTGGTCCGCCGTGAGTCGCGCGGCGTCCAGCGCGGTCGCGCCGGGATTGTCGAGCAGAGCTCCGGCCAGGGACAGCATGCCGCCGATCCGAGCCCGGGCCAGCTTGACCTGGCCTTGGCAGGTGAAACCCTCGTCCAACGCTAGGTCGGCGTCGATCCGCAGATTCTCGGCGTCCAGGCCGGGCAGATGGCAGCCGGTCATGCGGATCAGAGGGGCGGTGGTGTGGGCGAGGCTGACCGGTTCCTCCAGCCAGCAGCCGGTCAGTAGCAGCCAGCGACCCAGCGCGGCGCCTTCCAAGTCCAGCGGGCCGGTCACACGGGCACCAGCCAGGCGAAGTGGGGTGCGAACCGGGGAGTCGGTGAGCAGTTGCGCCACCAGCTCGGCCCGTATCGTCCGCTCCGGTCCCCAGGACGCACCGCGTCCAGGATCATCCTCAACACCGTCGCCTCGCAGGCCGACAGCCTGCCCGCGAGCTGCCGCACGGACCAACCGCTCCTCAACTGACGTCAAGTCGTCGGCGGCCAGCATCGTCCCCCAAAGTGTAGGCACCGAACTACCGGAAGCCTATCCACCTGCGAACAGTGTTCACCGGCTGAAGCGCTTCCCTCATCGCGCGCAGAGCCGGACGTCCCCAAGTCATCGTCAGCGAATCTATGGTGGCCGCTCCACCGTGGTGGGTTGGGTGCCTGTCGAGGAGTGCGCCCGGCCGGCCGGCTTGCCGCCTGCAGGGCACACGCAGCCGTCACTTGCACATGTCTGTGACGTCCACCTCCCGAGCAGCGCCGACTCTGCGTCGGTGTCCTCCGGCTCGCACCGCTCACAGTCGTTCTCCAAAATGGGTCGCTCAAGGGGACGTCACACCGCTGCGGCCCGCACTCAGAAGCGGAGAACGACGGTGGTTCGAGGTCGCTGAGCTACTTGCTGCTGGGCGTCGGGTACGCGCTGACCATGGTGTTGAAGTAGCCGTCAGGGGCCTCTTCGAGGAAATCCAGCAGATTGTCCAAGAAGGCGCGCAGTGGTGGGGTCGCGTTGTGCCGATCAAGGTCTTCTTGAGAAAGCCAGACTTCGTACAGGAAGAGCCGGCCGTCGTCCTGTGCGTGCAGGTGGTACTCCAGATTGCCCTCCTCCTGCCGGGTGGGTTCCACGAGGGAGGCGAGAAGCTGGCGCACTTCGTGCGCACGTTCCGGCTTGGGGCGCAGGAATCCGTACAGGGAGATGGGCGCTTGTGTTGTCGTCATGCCCTTGACGCTAGGATCTGACATCAGTGTGAGCTTCAAGGTGGGGGCGCGTGAGGTGAGTCACATGAAGATCGGTGATTTGGCCCGTGAGACGGGTGTGAGTGTGCGTCTGCTGCGCTACTACGAAGATCAGGGCCTGCTCACGTCGCTCCGGACGGACGGCGGCCATCGCCACTACACCGCCGATGCCCCGACTACGGTCACACGGATCCGCACCCTGCTGGACGCCGGTCTCCCCACCAGGATCATCCGGGACCTCATGCCCTGCTTTCTCGGCGACGGCCCCGAGCTCGATGTCTGCGTCCAGGGACACCTACAGGCGCAACTAGAGGATCTGGACGCCCGCATGGCCCAGATGCAACGCGCTCGCACGTCGCTCAGTGACCTCCTCGACGCTTCCGCACGAGCATCCGCTACTTCGCCGCCACCCACCTGAACCAAACTCAGGACCCCTCTGTCGCCGGTCGGTCCAAGCCGCGCCCTCCACTGCCGATTCAAGGACAGCGCGGGGGATTCGATCCCCGTGTGGGCTGCTGTCACCCCAGCACCTTCTCCCAGGGTGAACTGCAGCTGTTCTGTGCACATTGCCCGCGAAAGGCCCTTGGGGAGGGCCGAAGTCCGGGCGGATGGTCGGGCACAAGCAGCACGAAGGCTCGAGCATCTGGGCGATGGGTCTCGCAGGGCCAGGACGGTTACGGCTACGAGCCTCGCTGCAGGTAGTTGTGTGCGGCCTGCCCGTTCAGAATGAACGGCGCGGGGGCCGGCCCGCTTCCGTCCTTATGAACGATGACGCACTGGACCGCGTTCCCGTACTGTTCCCACACCACAGACAGGTTGGGGTCGTTCGTTTCCGAGACTCCACAGTTGTCCATGCGCTCACCCTAGAACGCTCTCGTCGATCAGGTAAGCGATGCGCGCACACCGTGTTGCAGCACTGTCCGCTCACCCATCGCTACTTAGGGGTTGTCGTGCGACGAGTACCCCCTCACTTCCACCTACGAGGGGTCGGCGCAGTCGACCTACGAGCTAGACAAGTCGGCGAACAACTTCTGCGCGCTGGCAGTGGCGGCCGATGACAACACCACGGCCAGGACCTCAGCGGCGAGCCCATCGTCGGCAAGGGAGCGGACAAGTCCGCGTTGGCACCTGCGCCACGGCATGCTGGAGTCGAGACACTGCTAATGCCGGGAATGACGTCGGCGGTCACAGAGTAGGCGCCGCGGGCTTCGATGTCGGAGGGGGTTCCAAGCGTGCAGTTGTAGAGGGTGGCTCACCCCACACGACATACGCTCCGGTTTCCCCTTCCGCCAACTCGTCACGCATCAGGCGCCATTGAAATTGCCCCCGCGCGCATGGCGCGGATCCTGGACGGCAGAGGCGTAGTCGCAGCGGTCCGTGGGGCGGCGGCATCAAGCCCGTCACTGCGGTACACACCCCACCCATGACAGACCACCGCGCACTACGCACGCAAGAACCCCGCCCCCGTCATGGCTTCATAGACCATCACCACCCTTCTTCCGAACGGTAGTTCACAGCGCCGGCATCCGCGTCAGCGACTAGCGGAGGGCACCGCAGTACACCGGCACCCTCCCCCGGTACCAACTGCGGACTTCGAACGTCAGTCTCGGCGAAACGGCACCACGCCCCGTCGGACAGCGCTTGAATGGACGCGATCACGCAACGGGTGACTCAGGGGGATGCACCATGCGCAAGTCGTACTACGCGGCACACGTCTACATGATCGTCGGAGTCGTCTCGGGACTCTTCTACCGGGAGTTCACGAAAGCCGAAGACTTCCACGGCGACACGCAACTTGCCCTCATGCACACCCACTTGCTGGCCCTGGGCATGCTCGTCTTCCTGATCGTCCTCGGCCTGGACAAGGTGTTTCAGCTCTCCGGGACCAGACTGTTCACCGCCTTCTTCTGGTTCTACAACGCCGGTCTGGCGATCTCGACCGCGATGATGGGCGTGCACGGAATCCTGACCGTGTTGGGCCGCGACGAGGACCACATCGCAGAGGCAGTGCCACTGACCGCCGGACTCGGCCACATCCTCCTGGCCGTCGGCCTCGTCCTCCTGTTCGTGCTGCTCGGCCAGCGTGTCAACGAGCACGTTCAGCAGTCCGGGGCAACAAGCGAAGACGAGGAAACCGCAGCCGCGTGAGGGCCGTGCGCCAGGCCGCAGGCGCACTCTGGGCCGAACAGCCTGCCAACTCCCATGCCGCAGGCTGGCGAAGATCATCACCGCGACGTCATCCGTAAAGTACGGCCCAATACGATGCCGGTTTGCCGCGGAGGGGCAAGCTGGGCACTCACCATCGAGGACTGTATGACCGACTACCTGCCCGACGTCATGGCGATGCTCGGCCCGGCCCAGAACCGCTTTGCGGGCCCGGCTGCCTGGGACCGTCTCCATTCGGATCTCGGCATACAACTGCCGCCCGACTAACAGGTCCTGGTCGACGCCTATGCCCCGATCCGGCTCAATGGCCACCTGAGCCTCCACCATCCGGCGACCGAGCGATGGAACCTAGGCCAGCAGATCCGGAGAAGTGTCCAAGCATGGTCCGAGGTGCCATGGGACGAGCTGGATCTCGACGCGAACGAGGACCCGCGCCAGCTCTTCGGACTCGACGAGCTGACCTTCGGCACCCGCAACGGGCTGTGGCCGATCGCGAGCACCGACCGAGGTGAGACAGTTTTCCTCGTCGACGCCATCAGTGCCCCCAGGCTCCTGGTGAGCTTCGACGAAACCTGGGCAGAGCACCGCATGAGCTTCGCCGAATGGCTCTACCGCTATCTCATCGGTGAAGACATGACCGGTCCCAACAGCGCAGCCTTCTATCCAGATTCTGTGCAGATGCAGCATCTGCCGATGTCCGCCGACGCACGCCCCGAGCCTTGGTATGGCCCGGACCGCGGCATGTGAGGGAGTGAACTGCGCTGGCAAGAGCGGCAGCCTGAATGAGATGGGTGCGGATCCTCTGAAGTGAAGGCTTCCTTGCGTGAGCTCAGTTCGTGGCGTCCCATTCATCAGCAGTCATTGGCCTGGCGTCTGGGTAGTGCCGTCGGATCTCGCTGAGTACCCACTCGTCTGCTGTGCGGACGTCCCAGCTTGAACTATCGAACTCTCGCAGGGTCAATACGAGGTCAGTCCCCGCATACCCTTCGAAATCTCCGTCGACCGCCTGCAGGTAAGGCGCGTCCATGGCGAGCAGCTCAAGGGTGGGGATTCCATGGGCTGAAGCCCTGGCCAGCTCGGCGAAGCCGGGGTGCGGGCGATCATCGAAGACCTGGGTTCGCCATGTGAGGCCGAGACCGTAACTCCCCAGGCGGACCAAAAGCTCGGCCAGGGTGACATAGTGCCGGTCGGTCGCGTGCCCGACATGCGGGGCACTGTCCCGCCAGGCGGCGAAGGAGATCATCTGCGTCGTCGTCGGTGTGTTGGTCATGAGTGCAGCGCCCTGCTCCGATTTTGAGGAGTCACCGGTTCCAGCTCGTCCATTGTCCCGGTTACCTCGCGAGAGGGATCGATCGGGCGGGCCCCGGAAGTCGGTCATTCGCCCTGCCGAGGGCGGTGGCTGGCTTCTACCGTGGTGGAGTGGAGGTGGGGCGCCATGGTGTCTTTGCCGGAAGAACTGAAGGCCAGGGAAGCTGCGGCCCGGCAGAAGGTCGAAGAACTTCAGTCGGAGGCAGCCAAGTTGGCCGTCCGGTTGGCGGAGGCCAGAGAGTACCTGTCTCGGCTGGAGATCACTCGGGAGACCGTCGCGCAGGTCCTAGCGGACCTGTCAGCCGCAAAGGCCGCGGCCGAGCCGGACTCTGTGGAGACCAATGGGCGTCAGGAGAGTGAGACATCAGTGCCGCATGGCGTCGGCGTCATGATGGTGCCGCCGTGGCGGGAGGGTCTGGTCGTGGCGGTGCTGCCAGATGTCTACCGGGACATCGTCGAGATCATCGCGGATGCACCGGGACCGGTGCAGGCCAAGCAGATCGTCCCACGGATCGGGCTGCCGACGACGACCGGGAAGATCGAGGGGACCCCGGGGAAAACTGAAGCGGCTGGTCGAACGGGGCTGGCTCGACGAGGACTCGCCGGGACAGTTCGCCCTCGCCCGCCAAGGACCGGGCCGGGAACGCGCCAACTCGCGGTGACCAAGGGCTCTTCTCCGTAGATTCGAAGGTGCCAACCGAACGAATCACTCCCGAAGAAGAGCCCTCGATGGAACCGTACGACGCCTTACCCGAGCCTGATCCGTACTCCGCCTCCCACGATGCCTTCGAACGCCTCATCTCGACGCTGGCCGACGGCCCGTCGGCGGACGTGCCCCACGATGCGCTGGAGACCCACCTCGAAGTGCAGGGACGCGCGCTGCTCAGGTAGTTGATGCAAGACCACCTCGATCTGCGAGCCTCGAAGGAGGAGGCCAGGCTGCGAGCGGATGGACCGCAGCCGGTGGTACTCGGTCCGGAAGGACAGCCGCGGACCTGGCGAGAGAGGCGCCACCGACGGCTGCTGACCTGTGTGTTCGGTCCCGTGCGGGTGACCCGGATCGCCTATCGCGGCCGCGACGTGGCCAACGTGCATCCGGCGGATGCGGAACTCTCACTGCCCGCAGGTCGGCACTCGCGGGGGTTGGCCCGCCTCGCGGTCCTGGAAGCCGTCCGCGGTTCGTTCGATCAGGCCGCCGCCGCGATCGAACAAGGGTGCGGGAAGGTACTGGGCAAGCGCCGGCTCAAGGAACTGGTGGTCCAGTCCGCCGTCGACATCGCCGCCTATTACGCGGTGAAGATCCCAGCTCCGTGCACCCGTGAGATGCCGCTGGTCATCCAGATCGACGGCAAGGGTGTGGTGATGCGGCCTGAAGCACTGCGGGAGGCCACTCGTCAGGCCGCGGCCAAGACCGCGGCGGCCGGGCGCCGCGGACGCTTGGCCCCGGGCGAGAAGCCCAACCGCAAGCGCATGGCAACGGTGGCCTGCGTCTTCGACACCGCGCCTGCCCCGCGCCGGCCGCACGACATCATCCATCCACCCGGCGGCCGCAGCGACTCCCGCCATCCCCGACCCGGCCCGAAAGCACAGCGGAAATGGTGCACTGCCTCAGTGACCTGCCCACCGGAACAGGTCATCGGCGACGCCTTCTCCCAGGCAGATGCCCGTGCCCCGCAGCATCTACGGGACTGGATCGTGCTCGTCGACGGCGCCCGACACCAACTCGACCTGATCCACACCGAAGCAGCCCGCCGCGGCATCCGCCCGACCGTCCTGCTCGACTTCGTCCACGTCGCCGAGTACTGCTGGACAGCCGCGCACGCATTCCACCCGCCCGGCAGCCGCCAGGCCGAGACCTGGGCCGCGGACAAACTCACCGCGATCCTCGCCGGGCACGCCGACCGAGCCGCCACCGAGATGACCGCCCAGGCCGCAGCCGAACAACTTCCCACCGCCCGCAGCGAGGCAGTGACCACCTGCCACCGCTACCTCACCGGCCATCTCGACCAACTCCGCTACGACACCGCACTGGCGGCCGGCTGGCCCATCGCCACCGGCGCCGTCGAAGGCGCATGCCGCCATCTGATCGCTGACCGCCTCGACATCACAGGGGCCCGCTGGGGCCTCGACGGGGCTGAAGCCGTCCTCCAACTCCGCGCGCTGATCACGAATGGAGACTTCGAGAACTACTGGATCGTCCATGCGGCTCGCGAACATCAGCGCCTCTATCCCAGCCCTGACCAGCAGAACTACAGGCTCACAGCTTGATCCCGACCGTCACTTCAGAGGATCCGCACCCGAATGAGATGACCCCCTACTGACTACTGGCGCGTGCGGCCCACCCAAAGGTTCGAGGCCTTGGGCAGGCCCTTCGCCGACCGCGGCTATGACCACGACGTCTACCGCGACCGGTTCCGCGCCCGCGGCATCGTGGCGGCCATCGCCCACCGCGGCACCCCGCACGGCACGGGCCTGGGCACCTAGCGCTGGGTCGTGGAGAAAAGTTTCGCGTGGCTGCGCGGCTTCCGACGTCTGCGGATCCGCTGAGAACGCCGGGCCGACATCCATGAAGCGTTCCTCCAGCTCGCCTGCTGTCTCAGTACCCACCGACAACTCAACGCATTGAGTTGAGACTTGGATGCAAGGCCGCTGGTCACACCAGGGTGTCCGTGACTCATGCCATGATCCGGCCTCATGACTGACCGATCGCTTTCGCCCGCTTGGCTGACCTCATGGACAGACCGAGTCTGCCGCACTCTCACGGCCATGAAAGGCGAGTTCGAGCATCGGCACGGTTTCCCGCCTGGGACCAACGAGGTTCGGCCGGCCGACCACGACGATCAAGCCGCGGCTCGCACTCTTGCCCAAGCCACTCCTACACCGGCTGACCTGATCACCTTCTACGACATCATCGGCGACCTCACCTGGGCGGACGTCGGAAACGGCTACTTCTTCGATCCACCAGATGACCTCCTGCTGCGGCTCCAGGAGCGCGGAGTTGTCGACGTCGGCACAGGCCAAAAGGCCCGCGGTCTGGTCATCGGCTCGAACGGTGGTGGCCTGGCCTACGTCGTGAGCCCTGATGGAGCGGTCTACCGGACACGGACGGCGTCGTTGGATGAACCGGAGTTCGACAAGGTGGCCGATGGCCTACAGCAGTTTCTGGAGCTCCTGGAGCTATCCCTGACACAGTTCGTCGCCGACGGCGAAACGGGATACCTGTAACCGCAGACGCCAGCGCCCATTCTGTTAGCGACTATTAGCCTTCACGGAGTGAGGTCTGCCGCCGTCGCAGACGACGTCGAATTCATTCTGCACTTGGCCGAAGGGATGGCAGAGCGGGGAGCTCTTGAGCCGGAAACTCTCCGAGACCTCAGGGCTATTGACCGGTTCGTCGAGGCGACGCGCCTCCGCGGCGTGGAAGGACCATGAGTTGAAGCTTTGACGGGTCTGAACGCTCTGGCAGACACGGCAGTTGGCAGGTGGATGGCAGGCGTGGATGGCAGGCAGTGCAGGGGCTTCACCCGCTTGGGCGGCTCGGGCGGTAGTCCGGGTCACCCAGAACGGGCGCTCAGCGCCTCGTCTCGTACCTGGTCAGGATCACGCCGCAGGGAAGCGTCCGCGTCTCCACCAGGTTGAGGTTCACCCAGTTGTCAACCGCGGTGAAGAACGGCGTGCCGCTGCCCACCAGGACAGGCGCGGTGGCCAGCACGTACTCGTCAATCAGCCCGGCCCGCATCGCCGCCCCGGCGAGCGTCGCGCCGCCGATGTCCATCGGGCCGCCGTCCTCGGCCTTGAGGCGGGTGATCTCGGCGACCGCGTCGCCGGTGACCAGGCGGGTGTTCCAGTCGACCTTGTCGATCGTCGAGGAGAACACCGCCTTCGACATGTCCCGCCAGCGGCGCGCGAACTCGATCTCCGCCGGGGTGGCGTTGGGCTGCTGGTCGCCGGTCGGCCAGTAGGAGCTCATCGTCTGCCACAGCTTGCGCCCGTACAGCGACAGGTCGGTCGCCTGCAACTGGTCGGACCAGAACTGGAACAGCTCGTCGCTCGGCACGCCCCAGCCGATGTCGTCGCCGGGCGCGGCAATGTAGCCGTCCAGGGTCAGGTTCATGCCGTAGATGAGTTTCCGCATGGCGCCAGCCTTCCGTGAGTCGGTCTCACGCGTACAGACCGGCGCGGCGCGGGAAACTCATCGGTGCGCGATCCGAGCTCACATGTAGTCCTCGTGCTCGGTTGCTCAGCCGCAGACTCATCGTTCCGCCTAGGAGATGGCATCGACCTGAGACGATCTTGGGTGACATCGCGGTGCGACGACAGAGAACCAGCAGGTCACAGAAGATCGACATGTCATCGGCGGCGAGACCCTACAAGCTTGTCATCGGCGGCGAGACCCTACAAGCTTGCCAGGGCGTCCACGGCGGGTTCGCACTCGTAGCGGAGTTCGCAGTGAATCCGTACGTAGTGGTCGTGCTCACCGCCGTCGTCACTGATGTCGAACTGTCGCTTGAGGTCCACAGTGAACATCGGACGCCCGCTGAAGGCGTGCGTGCCGTACTGGAAGAGCAAGCCGTCTGAGTCGGGTGTCGGCGCGGTGGCCAAGCGCTGCCGCGCGAGTCGCATGAAGGCCAGCCGTGCAGCCCACGTGGTCAACTCAGCCTTCGTCGATCGCCCCACCTCCAGCTCGGCAGGCAGGACATCGCGGGCTTCCTCCATCCGCGCCCTGTCATGCACGTCAGCTCTCCTCGGTTCGTGGATCAGCACCCCAACTTCGTGGGCCGGATCAGATCCAGCCCTGACCAGCCAGGCAGCCACCTTCCGGCTCGCAACGCTCAGTCACTGCTGCACGGAACCTGAGCCAGAACCTCGTTCTCACGCCATCGTCGGCAGCGGCCTCCTCCGGAACGACCGTCCCGGAGGAGGTGGCAAGGCTGCACGACCGCGCGTACACGCCGTTACGGGCCTGTGTGCCGGCCGTCAGCCCTCGGTCCTTCGCACGCACAGAGCCCGTCCGCTGGGTCCTCCGTGCGGCTCCCCCGTTTCGAGGCTGTAGCTGGAGTGGTGCAGCGGGCACGTGATGCGCAGGGCACGGGTGTTGACGTAGCCGTGGGCCAGGTGGCCGCCGCGGTGGGGGCAGTGGGCTTCCGTTTCGAACTGGCGGTCACCGACGGTGATTCTCAGTCGGTCCTCGCCGATCTGCTCGATCGTCACCTCCGGCGGGCGCTTCACGGCGCCGTCCGCTGAGCCGACGCGACGGCGGATTCCGTCGCCGCTCCAAGGATTTCGCTGGCCAGCATGAATCCGGTCCAGACCTTGGCCGGCTGAAGGTCGGCCTCCGCGTCGAACTCCCTGATCGAGTTCTGGAGTTCCTTCATGTGGAACGTGTCGATGTGCAGGTGTTCCGTGTAGTAGCGGGCCCCTTCGAGGCCGAGCCGCTTCGCGCCGTCGGCGAAACACTGGAACGCGTAGAGGATGCTGGACTCGAGGTAGCACAGGCAGCCGAGGAAGTACTCGGGCCGCGGGGCGCGGGTCGCCGCCCAGAAGAACATGTTGACGTAGTCGAACGTTTCCGGGTTGGTGGTGTGCAGGTAGTCCCGCTCGTCCTGCGACAGGTTGAGTTCGGCAGCGAGTTCCCGGTAGATGTTGAAGTGCGCCTGGTCCAGGTTTCCGCAGCCGAACTCGTCGACGAGGACGCGGAAGATCGCCATCTTGGCCCGTTTGGGCAGACGCCAGACGATCGGCAGGAAGGATTCCGACTCGGTGAGCCCGTCGACCGCGAACTGGGCCACCACTTCGCGGAACTGGTTGAGCGTCAGATCCTGGGCGAGGGCGCGCTCATACTCCGGCGGGCTCGCTTCCTCCTCGGCGAGGCGCTCGCGCACGTGCCACTCGGCGATCCCCGACAGAGACGTTGGCGCCCCGTCCGTCCCTGGGCCGCGTCTCGTCGAGCATCCGGTACGTTCGCCGACGCCCGGAGCGCCCCCAGGTAAACCTTCAGGCGGCCTCGCCGAGTCTCACCCACGCTTCCAAAGAAGGCCGTGCACAGGAGAGTTGAGTGCGCTTCCCGTCGTGTCCTCGGCGGCATTCTGGCGCTGTGCTCGAGGAGATTGACGCCGCGTTGACGGCGCGGGCGGCGGCCCGTCCGGGCGAGGCGGAGGCAGGGCTCACAGACGCGCGGCCGCGCGGAGCAGGTCGTCGACGGCGGCGAGGACCGCGTCGGGCCGTTCCTCGTGCAGCCAGCCGTGCCCGGCGTCGTCCAGGACGCGGTGTTCGCCGCGCGGCGACTCGGCGGCGAGTTCGGCGTGCAGGGCGCGCTTGGCCGCGGCGATCTCGCCGAGCAGCTCCGCGGGCCACAGGTGGGCCTGGGTGGCGTCGTGCCCCATGGCGGAGAGCACGATCGTCGGGACGTCCGGGGTGGGCGACGCGGCGCGCAGTTCGTCGGCGACCTTGTCGTAGAGGTTGTCGTTCTCGCGGCCCGCGGCCCGGAAGGTGGCCAGGTGGCGGTCTGCGAGCGGTCCGCGCACGGCGTCCGGCCAGGCGGCGAAGTGGGTAAGCAACTGCTCTCGGGCGGCCGCCAGTTGGCCGGCGGTCGGCTCGGTGCTCTGCTGCCGCTCCAGGTGCCTCGTCATCCGGTCGAGGTGGTCGCGCGCCTCCTGCGGCACCCGTCGGCCGAGGTCCTCGTGAAACGGGTCGAGCAGCAGCAGGCCGGCCACGTCGGCGGGGTGGGTCCGGGCGTAGTGGCGGGCGTAGGCCCCGCCGAGCGAGTGCCCGACGAGCAGGTAGGGCCCGGGCACACCGGCCGTCCTCAGCAATGCGCGCAGTTCGGCGACGACGTCGGCGGCCGTGCGCGGCAGCGCATCGGCGCCGTCGCTCCAGCCCGTGCCCGCGCGGTCGTAGAGGACAGCGGTGGTGCGCTCGGCGATGCGCTCGTGAAGGTTGAGGTAGTCGAGGCCCATCATTCCTGCCCCGGCGAGGAGGACGACGGCCGGGCCGCCGGCCCCGGCCCGGTGCAGCATCAACTGCCGTCCGGTGACGGTGTGGTGGCGCCCCAGCGGCGGCCGGTGCACGGTCATGGCGTTCCCCCTCGGCTCGGGCGCGCACGTCACGCGCCACGATGCGTTCTCCCCTGCGAGCGACACATTCTCAACTTTGAGAACGTTATCAGCTGTGAGAACGTACACCCATGGACACGGTCGATCTCCTCCTCCACCCGGTCCGGCTGCGCCTGGTGCACGCACTGTCCGGCGACCGAACGCTCACCACGTCACAAATGTGCGCGCTGCTGCCCGACGTGTCGAAGGCGACTGTGTACCGGCACGTGGGCGCGCTCGCCGACGCCGGCCTCCTCGACGTCTCGGACGAACAACGGGTGCGCGGCGCCGTGGAGCGCACCTACCGGCTGCGCCGGGAACGGGCAGCCGTCGACGCCGAGGCCGCCGCGCAGGTCACCCCCGACGAGCACCGGCGGATCTTCGCCGTGGCGACGGCGACGCTGCTCGCCGAGTTCGGCGCGTATCTGGACCGGGACGGCGCCGACCCGGCGGGCGACCAGGTCGGCTACCGACAGCACGCGATCTGGCTGAGTCCGGCCGAACGGGCGGAACTGATCCAGGAGTTGCGGTCCGTTCTGATCCGCCACATCGGCAACGCCCCCGCCCCGGACCGCGTCCGCCACCTCATCAGCCCGATCCTGTTCCCTGCGGAGGAGCCGCCCGCTACCCGAAATCCTTGAACCGCGGCCGCACGGGAACCGAACTCCTCGTTGCCCGGAGCGGCACAGCGGTAACCGGCAAGGCGGCCTTCTTCGCCCGAGCTGAGACGGCCACCGCCTGGCATCCCACGACTTGTGATCCCAGTCGCGTACCTCGCCGATGACTAGGGCGACGGTCGCCCCCCACACGCACGGGCGGCAGTTCCTGCACGAGTCGCTTCATTCCCGGCTCGCTTCCGCGGCGAATCAAGTCCAGTGAGGCACCCACCGGGTCGTACTCATCGAGCTTGTCCGTGAGGCCCCATGGCTGGTGACTAGTGATCGTTGCTCGCACTGTCTCATCCCTTCCGCAGACATATGGTCGACGGCGGATGGGGTGGGAGCTGGAGCGAGTGGTGGGTTGAGGAGGGGATGCCGCCATGGCGGAGGAACCGAGACACCCCCTCAGCGAGCTTCGGCAAGGAGGCAGACTCCCAGGAGAAGCGAGCATCCGTTTCACCCACGCCGCCAAGGAAGAGTGACCAGATGCGCACGCGACTCCTCCTCGGCCTGTCGCTGCTCTCCAGGCTCTGCTCGCCGCGACCTTCGGTTACGGCGCCGCCAATCTCGTCCCCACCTTCAACTCCGTGCAGCTCGACGTGTGACTCGCCTTCCACACCGAGCTGATGAGGATGAGCGGGATCACCATGCAGGGGCGAAGGCGGCCTCCGCTCTCGGCGCCCTCACGCTGGCCGTTCTGACACGCGAGCGGACCCGACTCCTCGCAACCACGGCCGGGCTCCTCACCGTCACATCACTCCTGATCACCCGGTGCGGGAACGTCCCGATCGACAGCCGCGTCAAGCAGTGGGCCGCCGCCGTGCCGCCGACCGACCACGCGAAGATCCTTAGCCGCCGGGAACTGTCCAACGACTCCCGGACCTGCAAGGCCGTTGCCGCGTTCGCCATCCTGATCTACGTTGCCCTGCGCTAGGCAGAGAGGGAGGCGACCGCGCACCGCTGAACACAATCGGTCGTCGCGATCGGCCGACCCGTCGACTGGCACGGTCAGCGGAGAAAATCCATCAGCCGGTCGTTCAACTGCTTGGGTGCGGTGAGTGGCAGGGAGTGGTGGGTGGCTCCGGGGAGCAGGGCAACGTCGCCGTGCGGGAGGATCCGACGGGCCCTGTCTGCGACTTTGACGGCTCGGTGGGCGCCGCTCTGCTCCGCGAGCAGGACCAGCACCGGCATGCGCAGGTCAACGGTTCGGGGGCGGCCTCCGGTGACGAACTTGCGACCGGGAACAGTGGTGGCCAGCGCGTAGAGGCGCTGCCAGGTCTCGTCCGGGTGGGCACCTGCCGTTTCCCAGTCCAGGAAGGCGCGAGCACGGGCCTGGCTCGGGCGGATCAGGGTGGGCAGTGCGCGCAGCAGGTACCCAGGGCGGAATCCGGCGAAAACCTGGGTGGGATCGACGAGAGCGAGGCGGTCGACGCGCTGCGGTGCCTGCAGTGCGTATCTGACGGCCAGCCAGGCACCGTACGAGTGACCGCACAGGTGCGTGCGGGCGAGCCCGAGCCCGTCCAGCAGGGCGTCCAGCCAGGCTGTCAGATCGTCGGCGTTCTTCAGCGGTGTGCCTCGGCGTTCGGTGCGGCCGGCGTCGCCCAGCAGGTCCACCGCATGGACCCGGTAACGCTCGCCGAGAACCGGTGCGTTGGCGAGCCAGACCAGACCGGTGGCGGAGCCGCCGGGCAGCAGGACCAGTGGGCTGCCGTCCGCAGGGCCGTACACATGGACCCGGGTGCGCCCGTACGGCGTGGCGACGTCGCGTTCCTCGGTGGACTCGGGCCAGCGAGCGCGGAGTTCGTCGTAGGCGAGGTCGAAAGCGGACGGAGTCACAACACATTCCTCTCGCTCACCGATATTCTCGTTAAGCGAGATATTACGCTGCGGCCGGAAGGAATGGGCATGGACGAGCAGAGTCCGGCGATGGAGCTGGTTCACCTGCTGCGCCAGGTGACCGTGGAGTTCGACCTGCTCGGCGCGGAGTTCGCCGCCCGGCAGGGACTGCATCCCACCGATGTGCGCGCGCTGATCCACCTACTGGACGCGGCGCGGACCGGAACCCGTGCCACGGCCGGGTGGCTCGGCGGGCAACTGCGCCTCAACTCGGCCGGGACGACCGCCCTGGTGGACCGGCTGGAGCGGCTCGGTCTCGTCCGGCGCCACAGGGACACGGCCGACCGGCGCCGCGTGCTGCTGGAGGTGGAGGACAAGGCCACAGAACTCGGGTGGGCCTTCTTCGGGCCGGTGATCGGCAAGGTAGTGGCGGCCGCCGAAGGTTTTGAGGCGGGTGAGCTGGAGACGGTACGCCGCTTTCTGACCTCGGTGCGGGAGTCCGCCGGGCGTGCGCGCTCGGCCTGAAGCGGCAGCGGCGCGGCGGCGGCGTGACGGTTCGCTCGACGGCGACGGTGCCGCACGACCCCGCCCGCTCCTCTCTTCGTCGTCACGGTGCGCGGCGCCCGGGGCGCGCAGCGGGCGGGGACCGGTCCGGGGCCTCGCTCAGGAACATCCAGGGCAGCGGATCCAGCAGAGCTGCACCGCCATCACAGCCGGTGAGCGTGCGAGGGCCGCAGCGCGATCGGACCGCGGCCGTGCCCCGGCGAGGACGAGGAACCGCTCTGGCTCCAGGCGGGCGGGCCCTTTGGTGAACCTCCCCTACGCCCCGGCTTGCTGACCGAGCCGTGATTCACTGCGCGGCCTGCCAGCTCAAGGACGCCGGAACGCGACAGACGCGGCTCCAACTCCAGTCCCCGGGTAAAGGTGCCCCCAGCGGCTTGTTCGGGCAGGTGGCGAGCTTGTCGGCCCGTCGTTCGCCGCCTGGAGGCACACGTTCTCGTGGGTCTGGGCCGCGCCGCCGCTTTCTTGCGCGGCCCGAGGCGGCGCGGCGTTCACCGTTCGGAGCATCATCTGGCGGCGTACAGAGGCACCCTTGATCACCTATGACATGGGGCGCCGCACAGTCACCGCCCTCGCCACCGAACGTCAGCCGAGCGAGGACCGCTCGGCCAACCTCTGGTGCAGCTCTTTGATGTCGGGGACCAGTTCGTCCACCGGGCCCTCGACCCTCACGTGCGGAGCGATCTCCTCAACGGGCAGGGCGCGTACCGGTGCCTGCGGGCGGCCCCACTCGGTGAGCCACTGGCTCAACTGGGCCGAGGAGGCGACGTACACGATCCGGCCGAGCCCGACCCAGGCGTGGGCTGCGGAGCACATGGGGCAGTGCTCGCCCGAGGTGTAGACGGTGGCTTCGCGCCGCTCTGCCTCGGAGAGGTGGCCGGCGGCCCAGCGGGCCAGCTCGAACTCGGGATGTCGCGTGGCATCGCCGCCCGCGATCCGGTTGCGGTCCTCGGCGCGGACGGCGCCCGTGCCGTCCACGAGCACCGAGCCGAATGGCTCGTCCCCGGCCTCAAGGGCCTCGGCCGCCAGCGCCACGCACCGCCGCAAATAGGTCAGTTCAACCTCGTTCATCACAGCCCCTCTCAGCTGTCTCTGTCACCAACGCAGGTCCTGCCGATGGTGACACGCCCCAGCCTGCGGGATTGCGAACCTGAAGCGAGCCGCCGCTGACTTGTTCCGGACAGCAGCGGGCGCGGTCAGCGGGCGACGGTGACGTTCAGTGGTGCGTCCGGGCAGGCGTTCCGCTTCTTGCCGAGCGCGGCTTTCTCGGGAGGGTAGAGGGCGAGTTGCCAGCGCAGCTTGGTGACTGCCCAGTCCGTCACATCACATCCGTGCAGCGATTACTGGTGCGACAGACGCCGGGCGAGAGAACCCGCAGGGTGTGCAGTCCCGCCCGGAGTGAGTCCGAGAGCGCATCCCAACTTAGGGAGCTCTCCAGCGGCGGTTCCAGCGGAAGCGACTCACGCACGGCGCCAAGGAACGCCTCCCGGTCCATACGTCCCTCGGTCGACACCACCAGGGTTGGGCCATCGCGGTGGGTGGCTGCGTCAAAGATGCCGTCGACCGCCTCATGCGCCACGATCGCGAAGTCACTGCCCAAAGGAGTCACCACCGAACCCGGACGAAGGCCAAATTGCCCGCATCACCACCTGCGTCCAAGTGCCATAGGCCTCGCCGCTCTGCGTTTTCTTGACGCCGAACCTACCCCGGCTACGAACGCCAATCGTCGCCGCTCATGTGGGGCGCCACGGGAACAGGGGCAGAGGCTCCGTATGCGGAGTTTGGCTGTTTCGGGTTATCGGGCTGTCGGGTTGTCGGGCTGTGTCAGTCCGAGGTACCGCACTTCTCCACAGTCGTCATGGTCACTGCGGAACCGGTCAGAGGGCCCGGTGCGAGACTCACGATCGGGTCCCTGTTCAGGAATTTGATGGACACGAGGGAGCCGTCTGGATAACGCCGCCAGGTCCGCCCCGCAGCGTCAGTGATCGTGATGTCCGATACGTACGCGTCGGACAGTTTTCCCACGGGTTCCTGAATGGACTTCCTGTCAATCTTGGAAAAATCCCTGGGCAACTCGATGCGCGTACAGGGAGGCAACGTCCCCAAGCGGATTCCGGCGTCGTCGTCCTTGTTCAGTCCCAGCCACGCCGTTGCCGGGTCGAGTGACCGGTTGACGACCACGACCCTCGTCCCCTCAATCCACACGACGATCTTTGAAACCTGGCTCCGCGCCTCCTCCTGCTGCTCTTCAGCCGAGTGCCTCAGCTGATCGTCCGCTACCTGAGCGGCTTTCCAGGAGCTCCAAGCGGTCAGCCACAGCCCCAGCGCGGCTATCACGGCAGCCACAACCGCTGTGTGCTTCGCCCAGTCAGCGGCCCGGTACCAGCCGATAACCCGGCGGAGCGGACTCGTCGCGGCGGCAGGCGTGGTCGCAGGTCTGCGAGGGAGTGGGGGCTGCTGAGGGATCGGCGGGCGGGGCGCACCGGTACGTATCCGAAGTCGCGGTCGGCGGTGTGCCACAGGACGCCTCCTGTCCAAGTCCCCCACAGCAGACGCCGAGAGGCCCGGGCACCGAAAGTCCCCGATCAACGCTGAACTACCCACCCCTAAAGGGCGACGAACGCAAGGACCACAGGCGACACGGTGCCGCCCAACTCCCCCAACACGGCGACCGCGCCCCCGTTGGAGGCAAGCGCTGTAAGTTGCGCACGAGCCGTACGGCGCGAGAAGTAGGCAGGGCCGCGCCGGTCGACAGACATGGCGATGACGCAAGCACCGCCCGCGCCTGCCTCCGTCCATCGCAGCACGCGGAAGTCGCCACGGCACGCGCGCAGAGTCCACAGCTACGAGAAGGCGGTCGTTATCGGGTGCAGGGCGTCGGCTCTTCGGCTCGGCACGACTTTCCGGGGACGGCAAAAGGACTTGTGTGCACCCCGTCTGGGTGATCTCTGCCCAGTGATCGTGACTGCGCTGGTCTGCGGGGCGGTTGGACGGATCATGAGTAAAGATCTGACCCGTACTGCACGGATCCGCAGGGCCGCCACCGCGCTGGCTCTGACCGCCGGCCTCGCGGCGTCCGGCCTGGTCGCGGCCGGGACGTCTGAGGCCGCAGCGAAGGGCTGCTACATCACCGCGAAGGCGGCCTCGCTCCGGTCCAAGCCGTCTTCACGTTCCACGTCGGTGGGCGTCGTGTACAAGGGCAACAAGTGCTCTGATCGATCCTCGGCCTACAGCGGCGGTCACAGCTGGTGGAAGGTCAAGATGACCACGGGCAACGCCAAGGGCCGCACCGGGTGGATCCGCGGTGATCTGGTCCACCCCGCGGCCGCGGACGTACCGACCGAACTGCACTGAGACCAACTGCCGTTGACCTCGGCGGCCGCCGGGCTGGCGGCCGCCGAGCTCCAGAACCGGGGCCGGGCACAGCCGTTCCCGCTCAGGAGAGCGACGGGGCACCGTCGCCCGGCCGCCGCGGAAAAGGCCGATCTCGGCTACCTGTTCCTGGCGCGGGCGTGGAGATTCAGGTCCGCTGGCCGAGGCATGCGCGGGCGGCACCCGACTGGCTCACCGAAGCAGTCCCGGCGAGCCGGCCGGTGGTCCTCACTATCCAGACCGCCAACATCCATTCGATGCGTCTCGCCGCAAAGTTGCGGTTCACCTAGGCAGAACGATTCGAGGCCTGGGGCGCCGAGCAGTGGCCCGGCATGCGTTCCTCCTCCATCACGCCGTCCCGTTAAGTGCGTGCTCGGGTGCGGACCGCACTCAGGTCAGCCAATCCAGTCTCGGAACCGGG
Organism: Streptomyces sp. cg35; assembly: GCF_050410835.1. Classification (NCBI taxonomy): domain Bacteria; kingdom Bacillati; phylum Actinomycetota; class Actinomycetes; order Kitasatosporales; family Streptomycetaceae; genus Streptomyces; species Streptomyces sp. cg35. The sequence continues at coordinate 8,972,458 of NZ_CP191268.1, read as the reverse complement.
CGTCTGATGGCCCGCACGCCCCGTCGGCCACGGCATTCTCGTATGCCTGTCGGGCGGCGGCGTCCCGGTCTGCAGAAGAGGTGCCGGCGGGAACGTAGGACCCGGAGAAGACCGTGCATGCTGGATAGACCGGCTGGACGGCGTACCAGCCGAAAGCAACGACGGCGGTCAGGATGGCCGCGGCGATGAGCTGACGCTGTGGCGGGCGGAAAACCTGGTTGATCACCTGTGGATCGTACGGAGTGCGTCTGCTGGCCTTGAATACTGGGGCGGTCCACAGGGGTACCGGTGCAGCCTGATGGGTCTCCACTCGGCCGGGGCCGAGCGAGGTGTCGATCAGCAGGCCGGTGGGCAGTCCCTGGAGCTCGTCCCTCAGCGTGGAGGGGACGGAGACCATGGGAGCGCGGATCGGGTCGAGAGTCTGCGTTCAGGCCTGACGGCGCCCGTACCCGCTCTCCGCAGGTCCTTCCGACGGCGCGGGCGCGGGCTTCCGCTGAAGACTACCGGGCGTCGCGGCGCCGGCGCGCGCTCGAACTCGGCGACATCCGACATCCAGGGACCGTGCTGTTCGAGTGCGGCGTAGCCGCCTCGGACGAAGGCGTTCACCAGGTTCCGGTACCCGCCGATCCCGTCGACCAGGCTGTACTCGACCCGGTACTCCGGATCCGATCTGCCTTCACCCTCGCGCAGCGTCGTGATCCGGGCGATGGAGTCCGCGTAGAAGTGGAGCTGGATCCCTTCACCCATCTCCTCGTCCTCGATGGTGAACACTTCGTTGTCCGCGGCAGAACGATCGCCGACGAACTCCCAGAACTCCGCGGCGGCAGTGCGGGGACTGCCCCGTAGCCACTTCTTCTCGACGCCCTTGTCGTCGGTGAACGACAGGACCGTCTTCCTCGCGCTGCCGCCGAAGTCGGCGTGGTGGTCGGCAGCCTCCTCGTCATCCTCGATGGGTGTGCTCCTGGAGCGGTCCGCGGCCTCCGAGCACATCAGGAAGCTCACGCTACGCACCGCGTCATCGACGAACTCAGGGTGTGCACGGCGCACGGCCGCTTCGACCGTCGTCTCCATCCGACCCCAGTCGCGCCTGTCCGTGGCGCGTTTTCCCCGTCGTGGATCGCGGCCGATCCGCATCCCGGCGCACGCCTGCTCCGCCGTGGCGATCACCCGCATGACCTCGGGCAGCAGCATGGGGTCGACGGCATCGGGCATCCGCCTCGGAACCGTCGCGCCGTGCAGATACTGGCCCGTGTACCTCAGAATCGCGGCGTCGAGTGGACCGAGCGCCGCTCCGCGCTCGGCGCGGCGGCGGTCCACGTGGTACTCCTGAGCTCGTTTCTCGTTTGGCGTCTCTGTCGCCGTGCGCATCGCCGCGTATACCTGACCGCGCTCAAGTAGACCGATGTCGGCCCCGTGGGCGATAGGCCGGCTCCTGTCCCACCGGATGCGCTGGAAGAGCGCGTCGACGTCCGCGGGCGAGGCAAGGAGGATCGGGTTGAGGAGGGCGACGGCAGCGTTCTCGTCGAGGCGGCCGCGGGTTCCGGCGGCGTCGAACAGCGGAAGGACCGCACTCCACAGCAGCAGGTGTCTGGCCAGGTCCTCCCGGATCACCGCAAGGTGGGCTTCGCTGATCGGGAACGTGAACGTGCGCGGCTCGTGGTTGGCGTCGGCCCCGGCACCGAGCATCAGCTTCAGCTCGCCGTCCTCGCGGATCACGTTCGGGATCCAGCCGCTGCTGCGTGTGAAAACGATGTCTCTCACGGACTCAGCCTTCCCAGGAACGGCGCCGTCTGGCATCACTGCGATGCTGCAGCCCCACCCCGCACCAGCTGTTCACGACCACCGTGCACATTCGACGTCGAGGCGTGTGTCGGTGCGCACCCAGACTTCGCCCCCGGCGGCCTCGGCCGGGGCCTCGACTCGTTCGATACTGAGGAACTCGATCAACTTGAGCAGTTCGGCTCGTTCGGCTCGGTCATTGTCGACATCATGCGCGTCGAAGAAGACGTAGTACTGGCCGCTCGGGTTCACGCTGCCCGAATCTGCCCAGATCCGAGCGACTTCTTCGATCGCCGCTGCTTCTGTCGTGATCGTGGCGGCGCGGGCGGCACCGCGCTTCTCCGGTGACGCGTCGAGGTCGGCGAGGTCGGAGAACCACTGGCCGAAGCGGTCGAGGCTGGCATATCCGTTCTCAAAGAACAGCATCGCGCTCGGGAGGTAGCGATTGGCCCTGTCGACCCGGAGGTACTCCGACCGAGGTTGGTCCGCGTCTTTGATCCGGGAGATCACACCTTGCCCGGGCATGAGTACCAAGCTCTGTCCCGACGGTTCATCATTGATGGTGTAGATGCCGGAATCGCGATCACGGAAGAACGCGGAGAACGCCACGTACGCTTCCTGAGGGTCGCCCACGGAGACCTGTTGGTCGTTGCCATCACCGGCAGCGAAGACGAACTGTTTCGGTCCAGGGTTGTAGGGGCGAGCCATGTGCGTCCTTCGTTCACGTGTGTCAGCTCCAGCAGCGTAGTCGAATCAGATCGGACGGACCTGCCGTTCATCGCCGACGAACAGCCAGGAGAACCGGCAGATCGGCCTGCCCCGCGCCCCGTCAGCCGTCGCGTCATGTCAGGCCCGCCTCGTAGGTGGCGATGGCGGCCTCCACCCGGTTGCGTACGCCGAGTTTGCGGCGCGAGGCACTGACGCAGACCCTCACCGTCCCCTCGACCAGGTGCAGCCGCCCCCCGATCTCGGCGTTGGAGAGCCTCCCCACTCCCCGCCCGCTCAACAAGCCGCCATTCACCGGCAGTCGCCGGCCTCGGGTCTCCGTCTCCTGGCCGCTCTCGCGCCCACGCGGGAACAGGCCATGACGACCATGCGGAAGAAGGCGTACGTGACCCTCGACGAGGCAGCGTGCTGCCTATTGGCCGTATCGCCGCCGACCAGCCGTACTACTCGGGGAAGAAGAAGCACCGCGGCATGTACGTGCAGGTCCTCGCGGATCCAGCCGGCCGTCTGATCTGGACCTCGGACGCGTCACCCGGGGCCGTGCACGATGTGACCGCGGCCCGGACCCACGGCACTCCCGCCGCTCTCGCCGCCGACGTCGTCAAGTGCTGAGCGAACAAGGCGTGTCAGGGTGCAGGACATGCTGTCCGCGTCCCGTTCCGGGGCAAGGGTCTGAGCGGCTAGGTCGACGTCACGACCGCGCTCACGCCGATGTCAGCAGCCTCGGCGAACGTGCCATGGCCCTTGAGCAACTTGGCCCGGTTGACGTGTCCTTCGACGACGCCGGAGTTCCAGGGCAGGATGAGTCCGGCAATAGCCGCGCCCCGGTCTCGGTCGGTGCCGACCGCGAGACAGGGCGAGAATGCTCCTCTTCGCAGACATCATCCCGCCGCCCCCACGGCCGACGGCCGGGGCCGTGCAGCCGGAGACGGTCAGTCAGCCGGGGCAATCACTCAGCGAGACCACCAAGCGCGTCGTACCCGTCAGTTGGGTTGAGGGGCTACCTCTTCGAACCGGACGGACGAGGAAGATGCGTTCCACCTCGTTATCGGTGATCGTCAGGGCCTCCTCGTACGTTGTGGCACCTCGCGAACTCAACCACGGCTTCGGCCTGGCCACTTCGAGGCCGCACCTGGCACGGCTGGCACCATCACGTCACCGCCGCTCAGACCTACCTCACCTTTCGGTGCCTGGACCCAAAAACACCGAGTCCGGCCTGACCCTCTGCCAAGTCCCCGACACCCTGATGGACATGCTGCGTTGCTGGACCGGCACCTGCACGAAGCACTGCTAGTGCGCTGACCAAGTAGGTTCGCCGGGTTGGATATCCGAGCGGTTGGATGAGCGGTGACGTCCGATCCGACCGCTGGGGGTGTCGTGGCTGAGCCTGTCCGTGTGCGCAGGTTGACTGACCAGGGGTACAGAAGCTGCAGCAGATCGTGCGCCGGGGCAGCACCAGTTCGGTGCGTTACCGGCGCGCGATGATGTTGCTGGCCTCGGCTGGCGGGAACCGGGTGCCGGTGATCGCGACGTTGGTGCAGGCCGACGAGGACACGGTCCGGGACGTGATCCACCGGTGCAACGAGATCGGTCTGGCCTGCTTGGACCCTCGGTGGGCGGGAGGCCGTCCCCGCCTGCTCGGTCCTGACGATGAGGACTTCGTCGTCCAGACGGCCACCACCCGCCCGACCAAGCCTGTTGCAGCCCTTCACACGCTGGTCCCTCCGCAAACTCGCCGCCTACCTGCGCCGCGTACACGGCCGTGTGATCCGGATCGGCCGCGAGGCGTCACGGTGCCTGCTCGCCCGCGGCGGCGTCACCTTCCAGCGCACCAAGACCTGGAAGGAATCCCCCGACCCCGAGCGCGACGCCAAGCTGGACCGCATCGAGGAAGTACTGAATCGCTTCCCGGACCGCGTATTCGCGTTCGACGAGTTCGGCCCGCTCGGCATCCGCCCCACCACCGGAGCCGGCTGGGCCCGCGCCGACCACCCCGAACGCCATCCCACGACCTACCACCGCACCCACGGTGTCCGGTACTTCCACGGCTGCTACTCCATCGGCGACGACACCCTGTGGGGCGTCAACCGCAGGAAGAAGGGCGCCACGAACACCCTGGCCGCCCTGAAGTCGATCCGCGCGGCCCGCCCGGACGGTGCCCCGATCTACGTCATCCTGGACAACCACTCCGCTCACAAGGGCGACACGATCCGCCGCTGGGCGAAGAAGAGCCGGGTCGAGCTGTGCTTCACCCCGACATACGCGTCCTGGGCCAACCCGCTCGAGGCCCACTTCGGACCATTGCGGCAGTTCACCATCGCCAACTCCAACCACCGCAACCACACCGCACAGACCCGATCCTCCACGCCTACCTCCGCTGGCGCAACGCGAAAACCCGCCACCCCGACGTGCTGGCCGCCCAACGCCGCGAACGCGCCCGTATCCGCAGCGAGAAGGGCATCCGCTGGGGCGGCCGAAGTCTGACAGTCGCTGCCTAAAACTGCCCGCACTCCCCGGCGACCACACACTACGGTGAGACACATGTCCGAGCGCTCCGTGCGGGATTTCTACGACGAGTTGGCCCACGACTACCACCTGATGTTCCGGGACTGGGACGCGAGCATGGCCTACCAGGCCGAGGTATTGGGCGGACTCGTCCGCCAATCTCTCGGCGCGGGACCGCACAGGGTCCTGGACTGCTCGTGCGGGATCGGCACCCAGGCCATCGGGCTGGCCCAGGCCGGGCACCAGGTCATCGGCAGCGACCTGAGCGCGGTTGCTGCAGCGCGGGCCGCCGCCGAGGCGGCGGCCCGGGGGTACCGGCTTCCGGCCGCTGCGGCTGACATGCGCCAACTGCCGTTCAAAGAGACATCATTTGACGTCGTGCTCTGCGCGGACAACTCGCTCCCGCACCTGCTCACCAGGAAGGATCTCCGGGCGGCCCTCCTCGGCATGAGACGGGTACTCCGAGACGACGGACTGTTGCTGATCACTGTCCGGGCCTATGACGAGACGCGTCAGACCAGACCCACGGCGGCACCTCCCCAGGTCTCGGAAACACGCGATGGCCACGTGATCACCTTCCAGCTGTGGCACTGGCATGAAGACGGCGAGCGCTACAACTTGGAGCACTTCCAGCTCATCCCCACGAAGAACACCTGGCAGGTCCGAGTTCGCCGGAGTACCTACTGGGCGCTGACGACCCCTCAGCTGACAGAGTTCGTGGCTGAAGCCGGCTTCACCAATATCACCTGGCACAGTCCGGCCTCCAGCGGGTACTACCAGCCCGTGCTCACCGCACAGCGCGCTCCCTCAGCGCAATAGTCCAGACATCGATTCCGCGAATCCTGGCTTTCCGCTCATCCATGGCAACCCGGCGAACGTTACCGGTCAGAGCATTAGGCGCGAAGGCCCGCCCGCCGGAGCGTCAGTGCCGACAGGTCGGCGATGACGTCCGGATCCCCGCGGCGCCAGGCACCGGCCAGACCGTCGGGCGGCGACGGGATCACGGCCAGCGGGCGTTGCGGCCCGGTGAGGGCCCGGAGGGCCAGGAGATCGGCACCGCCTGGGGCGTCGAGGAGGTGGCGGGTGGTGGCGGTGCGGCGGATCCATAGAAGGCGCGGAACGAGCCACAACACCAGGATGACAGCGGTCGGCAGGACGATCAGGGCGAGTGCGGTGAGGGTGGCGATGTGGCCCACGGTGTCCTGCAACGACTGTCCGGCATCGGAAAGGCTGGTGCCGGCGTCGGCTGCGGACTTCAGCGGCGTCTTCAAGGAGTCCCCGACCAGCGGGACCTTCGAGGCGGCGTTGCCCGCGTCGCCGAGACTGGAGGCGAGGCTGTCACCCGCGCTCTGCGCCTTTCGTCCAGGCTCTGCCAGCGTCAGGATCGCGTCCCGCACGACCAGGGCGAACTTCACCACGACCGCGATCAGGAGCAGAGCAATCAGGTCCGCGACCAGCTGACGACTCCGGCGCGCAGGGGTTTGGGCGTAAAGACGCATGGACGGTACTCCCGTTCCGACGCTGGTATCGATGAAGGCCGACTCCGGCCCCTGTACCCGGCACAATGGCGTCCTGCACCATCGCACCGATGAATACCCGCACAACGGGCCGCCGTGCCCTCCTGCCCGAGACAGCCGTCTCGGACACAACACCATTAGCTGGATGAGGCGATGAGTGCCTCATCAAAACGGGGACATCACCCGCCGCGGCTCGGATCATCGGCTGGCGGAGCGAGCACGTGAGATGGAGCAGGCGTCATACGCCGTGGACCTCGACGAGTACCGAGCCCAACGAGACAAGACCACGCGACAGAACTGTCCCAACTTCATCAAGCGCCCGGAAACGCTCCCCGCCGAGCGGATTTCCCTGCTCCCTCAAGGCGCCGCTCCTGCCTCCGGCCGCTCCACATCGGCTGCGGCGACGCTTCTCTTGGGGACTTGCACTTACGTTGTCGATGTGCGCTGTCATGATCGATGCCTGCTGGCCCCTGCTCGCCATCGTCCGCGCCACGACGACGGAGGTCGTCTGGTCCGGCTTCTACCCGCCCCAACGGCCGGAACGGGGAGAACTACCCCCGGGGCCCTACGTCTTCTCACGCCCGGCCTGCGACGAGACCCTGGCCGCGCCGGTCCCGCTCCCCCAGGCTCTCTCGCCCCGCCGCTGGGTAAGCGACAGCTACCAGGAGGTGGCCCGCCGTCATCGCCCCTTCAGCCGTCGACGGTTGATCCAGGACCCCTGAAGTTCCTCAACTTGCACAGCGGCACTTCTGCCAGCGGCCGCGTGGACAATCAGCGGCGCGACCTGCATGTGGACTGTGGGCAGTTGCCAACGTTGGTCACCGCTGAGCGTCCGTGGGAGACCGGCGCCCCTGTGCCACGCGCGTCTCTGCGTGGATCATGAGGGGCACCACCACCTCGTGCGGGGAGACATCCAGCTCCGCCGTCCGCTCGGTGGTCACCGGCGGATCCTCACACCCCGCCTCACTCCGCGGTCGGCTCTCCGACAGTCACGCTTCATCGTCACCGTGTGCGGCCGGACTTCGCGCACAAGAGGGCTGCGCCGAGATCGACGACCGCCACAGTCCGAGCACACCGTGCAGCCAGGCTGCTGGCCACACAACCGACCGCGAAGCAGAAGAGCGCACGCCAGGGCGGAGACCCAGCACTCAGGACAGGCGACCTCCCTACGATGCCGCTATGCCGAACTCCGAACAGACGCAGCCGCTGATACGTGTCCTGCACGACGAATCCCGACGCGACCTGCGGGATCCGACTCGTCCGCGCCCGATCCGTCTCTACCTGTGGGAGCAAAGCCGCCCACAGGATGGGCCTGCTCCGGTGGTCGTCGTCTCGCACGGCACCGGAGGTTCGGGCAGCAGCATGGAGTGGCTCGTACGGCCGCTGTACGAGGCGGGTTTCCAGGTCCTCGCCCTTGATCACCACGGCAACAATTACGTCGACGGCTACGAGCCGGAGGGCTTTCTCCACGTATGGGAACGGCCCCGGGACGTCTCCTTCGCCCTCGATGAACTGGCCCGGGAACAGGTGCTTGGTCCGGTCGGTGTGGCGGGCTTCTCCCTCGGCGGTTACACGGCGGCGGCCCTTGCCGGGGCCCGTGTCGATCTGCAGATGCTGTGGGCTGTACTGACGGGAACCCTCCCTCTGCCGGAGATCCCCGAGTTCCCCGGCGCACTGGAGGCGCTGCGGAAGAAGTATCCGCTGAACGAATCGTCACGCCATGCGCTGGATGCCGCCGCCGCGGACCTCTCCGATCCACGGGTGCGGGCGATCTTCCAGGTAGCCCCCGGAGTCGGGGGTCTCGTGACCCCGGAAAGCCTGGCAACCGTGCGAGTGCCCGTGGGCATCCGCTGGGGCGGAGCAGACACGGTCAACCCGTACGACGTCGACACCAGGCCGTACCTGGAGCACATCCCCACAGCGAGAGGCTGCTCGGCCGGCCCCGATGTCCGCCACGACGACTTCTTCGCCCCGGAACCTGCCGACCCGACCGTCCGCATTCGCGTCGGCAGAGAGGCGGCCGCCTTCTTCCAGCAGCACCTGGGCTGACCTCTCAAACCCTGGCCACAGCGTCCACAAGGCCATCTTCCGCAGCCGCCTGCAGGAAGGAGAACCCTCAGTGGACCGCGCTGCGCAAGTTCTACGGCTTCACCGCCGTCATTTGCGAGCCGGGGCTGCGCGGCTTCCAAGAGAAGGGCGAAGTGGAGGGGCTGCTTGGCTACTTCACCGAACGGACCTTCGCCCCGCTTCACCAGTTCAAGCGCCTGTCCGTGCGATGGGAACGACGCCTCCAACTCTACGACTCCTTCGTCTTGTTGGCCTGCAGCCGCATCAATTGGCGACGCCTCAACAGGACCCACACACGAACGGGCAGCGGGAAGCCACTGTGACGTAGATCCCGCGCGCCCCGCCAAAACTAGCGGGCGTACGAGGAACGGAAGATGAGAGGGTCCGGTTCGATCCGGGACAGGGGAAGCATGGGACTGATCTATAGCTACGACATCTATCTGCATCCTAGGAATGTCGCCAGAGCGCTGGTCAAACTGGCCGAGCTGTCGCCACCGGCCCGTGCTGTGCCGCCGCTTGAGATCACTTTGCCCGGTGGTGACTGGCTCGTCCTGCCGTTCACGTCCCATTTCGCGAGCGAGCCGGTGGACTCCACCACAAGCGGCACGCTGGAACTCGACACGTCCCTCATGTTCGACCTCGATGATGCACTGCGCGAGTTCGCGCGGACGAGCGGCCCTGAACCCGAGCCGGACGGGCGCATTCAGATCGGGTACGTCTACGCGACGATCCGGTTCGAATCCTTCTTGCACCCTGGTTACGCATCGGTGGAGTGCTGGGCAGCGACGTCAGGGATGAGCCGCCTGTTCGCGCGGTCGACCAACATCAAAGAGACGTTCATAGGCCTTGCCGCCAACAGCGGCGGAGTGTGCTGCCTGTTCGACACCGGCGACGGCGCCCCGGCACAAGTGTGCTGGCTCAACGGTGAACCCTCCCAAGAGAACGTCTCCGGTCCCCGTTTTCCAGAATTGCGCGCACTGGTGGCAACTTGGCCCGACCCCGAGAAGTAGGCACGGGTGCTGAACACACTTTCCTCCCTGGGGATCAGGCAGGAGGAGCGCCCGCTGCGGCCAGGGCGTCGGCCACCTGCTGGACGTGCTGGACGTAGGGCGCGGTGGCCCGGTCTGGTGCGCTCCGGGCCAGGGACGGCTTGACGGTGAGCCCACCGCACCCGCCGCGTCGGCGACCTCACCCGCCGGGCACCCCCGCCGGGACCGCTCTCCAGACAGTGCTGCCCAGGTCCGAGCCCCGTACCAGCTGGATGCGCCGGGGCTCGATGTGGATCACGTGGTACTCGGGATCCTGCGGATCGCCTCTCCAGTAGTGCACCGGGTCGCATCCCACCCGGGCGGCCCGCCCTTGAGATACAGGTCCCAGGCATGGCACCTGGCGGCCTCATCGTCGCCCCAGGTGGAGAGAGCGTCGACGTGGACGGTGTTCTGGCGGGGGCTCCAGTAGGCATACGTGGTGTGCGGGCCGTGTGCCAGGTGGGCCGTCTTCACCGGGGTCTTGTAGGTCGCGAGCCAGCCTACGGGGCGGCCGTCGACGACCTCCCAGACCGGGAGCAGTACCCGGGCGCGGGGCCGGTTCTCGCGGTCGACGGTGATCATCGTGGCGTACTTGATGTCGCGTATGTAGCGGAAGAAGGTGTCCTGGAGGTCGGCGAACGCGGCGACTTCGGTGGTGGTCACGGCGGGTGCTCCTCTCGGCCTTTCGGCCCGTGTGTGGCAGGTCGGCGGGAAACGGGAGGTCAGTGGGGTGTGGGAAGTCCGGCGGTCGGACGGTCGGCGGGGTGCTGCTCGGCCGAGGCAATGACCGCAGTGCCGGCGCGCGTCCGCACTCCGAAGGCGGCGACGAGCACGGCGAGCAGGGCCGCGGCGAGGGGCACCCACAGGGCCGCCCGGTAGCCGTCGAGCAGCGCGGCCGGTGCACTGGACGCTGTGGCCGCGACGTTGACGGCCGTGGTCGCCGAGAGCCCGAGCGCGGCGCCGAACTGGAAGGAGGTGTAGAGGAGTCCACCGGCCAGGCCCTGCTCCGCTTCCGCGACGCCCTCGGTGGCGACGATGGTGAGCGGGCCGTAGGTGAGCGCGAACGCGAGGCCCAGAAGCAGCAGGCTGGGCAGCATCGCCAGGTACGTCCAGTCGGCGTCGACCCTCAGGAACAGGCCGTAGGACAAGGCGGTGACAAGCAGACCGGCGAGGATGAGGCGCGCGTTGCCGAAGCGGGCCACCAGCCGTGGGATCAGGACCGGCGAGAGGATCGCGTCGATGCCGATGACGAGCATCGCGAAGCTGGTCTGCAGGGTGGACCAGTCGCGCAGTTCCTGCAGGTAGAGGACGACCAGGAACTGGAAGCCGAAGAAGCCTGCGGAGAACAGGAGCGCGGCGAGGTTGGCGCGGACCAGGGCGCCGCTGCGAAGGATGCCGAGCCGGACCAGTGGGTCAGCCGAACGGCGCTCCACCATGAAGAAGGCGAGCAGTGCGGCGAGACCCGCTCCCAGGGTGAGCACGGTCTGGACGGAGCTGGTGTGAGAGGCACGTTCCACGCAGAGGACGATCAGCACGATGGCTGCGGTGACGGTGAGGCCGCCGGCCAGGTCGACCGGCCTGCCGGTCGTCCGGTCGGGCCGCGGCGATCGCGGCACGAGGACGAGGGCGGCGAGCAGGATCACAGCGGAGAGCACCACCGGGGCGAAGAACACCCAGCGCCAGCCGGCCGACGTGAGCAACCCGCCGGCGACCAGGCCGATCGAGAATCCGCCGGCCCCGGTGCCGGAGTAGATGAGCAGCGCCTTGTTGCGCTGCGGGCCCTCCGCGAAGCGCGTGGTGATGATCGACAGGCCGGCCGGTGTCATGAAGGCGGCCGCGACCCCGGTCACGAACCGGGCCACGATCAGCGTCCAGTCCTCGGAGGCGAGGCCGCCGAGCCCGGAGAAGAGCAGGAAGACCGTCAGCCAGAAGACGAACATCTGGCGGCGCCCGAACAGATCGGCGGCGCGTCCGCCCAGCAGCATGAAGCCGCCGTAGCCCAGGACGTAGGCGCTCATCACCCACTGCAGTGAGCCGGTGGACAGGCCGAGGTCGGCGCGGATGGAAGGCAGAGCCACGTTCAGCATGGCCACGTCGATGCCTTCCAGGAAGATCGCACCGCACAGGACGAGCAGGACGCCCCAGTCCCTGGCGCTCAGCGTTCGTGCTGGTCCCGGTGGGGTGTTAGGTGATGACGTCATGGCGATTCCTCGGCGGAGAGGGGGTGTTGGGGCCGCGTCTCGACGGCTGCTCCACCTTCCGTCCCGGCCGACGGGCGGAACAACGGCGATGATCGCAACGTTCGTTCAACCAGGCTTACCGATCCGCGCCGCCTGGGGGACCTTGATGGAACGCGACGAACTGGAGTGCTTTCTCCTGCTCGCCGAGGAGCTGCACTTCGGCCGCACCGCCGAGAAGATGCGGCTCTCCCGGGCGCGGGTGAGCCAGCTGGTGCAGCGACTGGAGCGGCGGGTCGGCGCACCGCTGTTCGTCCGCACCAGCCGCCGGGTCGGCCTCACCGCGCTCGGCCGGCAGCTGCGCGACGACCTGGCTCCGCACCACCGCGGCATCGAGGACGCGCTCGCGCGCGCCTCCGCCACCGCGCGCGGCGTCGACGCGGTACTGCACGTCGGCTTCGCCACTCCTTTGGCCGGCGAGATCGTCATGAAGGCCACTGAGTCCCTGCGGACCACCCATCCGGGGCTCGTCGTGGAGATCTGCGAGGTACCGCTCGGCGATCCCTACGGGCAGCTGCGAAAAGGGGAGTTCGACCTCCAGCTGCAGGAGTTCCCGGTGCGCGAGGACGATCTGGGCGGCGGGCCCGCCCTCTTCGCCGAGGAGCGGGTCCTCGTGATCAGCTCGGCGCACCCCATGTCCGCGCGGGACACGGTGACCTTGGAGGACCTGGCCGAGGTCCCGCTGCTCACCGTCGAGGGCGAACAGCCGCAGTACTGGCGCGAGCACCACGCCCCCACCAGGACACCGGCCGGCCGGCCCATCGCCCGCGGTCCCGCCGTGACCAACATGCAGGAGGCCCTGATCCTGGTAGCGGCCGGCCAGGGCGCAATACTCGCCCCCGCGCACACGGCGACGTACTACGCCCGCCCCGGTGTCGCCTACCTGCCGCTCACCGGCACAGAACCGGTCGGTTACGGCCTGGTGTGGCGAGCCGGAGCGCACACGGGTCCGGTCCAGGACTTCGCCCGCTCCGCCTTAAACGCCGCACGCCAGACGGCACAAGAAGACCCGCGCCGCACCGTGCCCGACCGAGCCGCCAGCCCGCTCCCGCCGCCACGCCGCCTGGCGCGGCGGCACGATCGGCACCAACCCGTCGGCGTCACAGCCCAGCCTGATCAGCTCCAAACTTCCTGAACGCTCCGCAGCCACGCGCAGCGTCTGAAGGTCCAGTCCTGTCTGACCGCACGGACCAGGGTTAGGGACTACTGCCCCCGGCATCTCGTCCACCCAGGACAACCCGTGCGGGGAGCTCACTGCCGGGTTTGGTGGGGCGGCAGAGGCATGGCGGGACAGGTGAGTCGGTTCCCGCCGGTTAACCTTCACCCTGTCCACGGCGTCAAATAGCGGGCGCCCCCGCAGGAAAGGCACTACTTCATGCTGATCGCTCAGCGTCCCTCGCTGACCGAAGAGGTCGTCGACGAGTTCCGCTCCCGGTTCCTGATCGAACCCCTCGAACCCGGCTTCGGCTACACCCTCGGCAACTCGCTCCGCCGCACCCTCCTGTCCTCGATCCCGGGCGCGGCCGTCACCTCCATCCGGATCGACGGCGTGCTGCACGAGTTCACCACCGTGCCGGGCGTCAAGGAAGACGTCACCGACCTCATCCTCAACATCAAACAGCTGGTCGTCTCCTCCGAGCACGACGAGCCCGTCGTGATGTACCTGCGCAAGCAGGGCCCGGGCCTGGTCACCGCCGCCGACATCGCACCCCCGGCCGGCGTCGAGGTCCACAACCCCGACCTCGTCCTCGCCACCCTCAACGGCAAGGGCAAACTGGAGATGGAGCTGACCGTCGAACGCGGCCGCGGCTACGTCTCCGCCGTCCAGAACAAGCAGGCCGGCCAGGAGATCGGGCGCATCCCGGTCGACTCGATCTACTCCCCGGTCCTCAAGGTCACCTACAAGGTCGAGGCCACGCGTGTCGAGCAGCGCACCGACTTCGACAAGCTGATCGTCGACGTCGAGACCAAGCAGGCCATGCGCCCCCGCGACGCCATGGCATCGGCCGGCAAGACCCTGGTCGAACTGTTCGGTCTGGCCCGCGAGCTGAACATCGACGCCGAGGGCATCGACATGGGCCCCTCCCCCACCGACACCGCCCTCGCCGCCGACCTGGCCCTGCCGATCGAGGACCTCGAGCTCACCGTTCGGTCGTACAACTGCCTCAAGCGCGAGGGCATCCACTCCGTGGGTGAGCTCGTGGCCCGTTCCGAGGCGGACCTGCTCGACATCCGCAACTTCGGCGCGAAGTCCATCGACGAGATCAAGGCCAAACTCGCCGGCATGGACCTCGCCCTCAAGAACAGCCCGCCCGGCTTCGACCCCACCACCGCCGCCGACGCCTTCGGCGCCGACGACACCGACACTGGCTTCATCGAAACCGAACAGTACTAACCACCACACCCACCACAGAACCCCCGCCCAACGCCGACACCGGCCAGCGGACCACGGCCCGGACTGCACCCGCCAGAACAACCCGGCGACGCAGTCCGGGCCGCGGCCATACCGGACCTCCATCTCGGCCCGGGCTCCTGACCCCGTACAGCCACGGCGCACCGGGGAGCACGGTGCGGAGTCATCGGCACCCGCCCGGCCTCTCGGCGCACAGCGCGAACAGCTGGGCACCGACCCCAGTCTCACCCTAAAGTTGAGGTTGAGGATTCACTCGATGTGCTCTGCCGAAGGCGTGGGCCCGTCTCACCGCCGGCAGGCCCACACCCTGCCCTACGACAACGCGGTCATGGGCGACCGCCAGCGGGGCAAGCCGCTCAGCGCCGCGGAGTGGGCCGGCGTGCACGCGCCCACCCGGGTGCTGACCGGAGGCAAGAGCCCCGTCGCCTTCCAGCACGCCGCCCGCGCCCTGACGGGGCTACTACCCACAGCCGACCACCGCACCGTGGCCGGCCTCACCCACGGCGCGGTCGTCATGGCCCCCAAGAAGGTGGCCCCATAGATGACCGAGGCTCTTCACGGTTGAGCCTTTTCCTGGCCTCCGCAGAGTCGATCGACGATCCGCGCTCGCTCGTTGGGATGGGAAATTCTCTGGTATTCGTTCTCCCAAAGGCGCGGCACGGACCGCCCGTTGGCCATCAAATGATCCGCAGGATACGGCCTGAATCCCCCGAGGCCTCGTCACCAGCGGTCATCAGGCGAACGAAAGCTTCATGAGGATCCATGCATCCCGCCCCTGAATCCGGGTTCACCCGTCGTGGGTGAGGCGACGGGTGGGGCGCTGCCGAATGCTGGCACGGACAGATCGCCGGCGAGCTGCTTGCCCATGCCGCCGCAACGCGTTGGACCGAACAGGGAGACCTTGTGAACCGGTACCCGCCCATTGCGGAACACGGCATGGTCGGCGATCTCCAGACTGCCGCCCTGGTGTCGTCCGACGGAACCATCGACTGGTGGTGCACGCCCCGCTTCGACTCCCCCAGCATCTTCGCCTCACTCTTGGACAGCGAACGCGGAGGCCACTGCCGTCTCGCCGCGGATTTCCCGGACGAACAGGGAATGACAGTCCGGCAGCTGTATCTGTCCGACACAGCCATCCTGGTCACACGTTTCATGACACCCGGCGGAGTCGGTGAAGTGGCCGACTTCATGGCGCCTATCGACTCCTCCGCCCCGTCGGACGGACACACTTTGGTGAGGGTCGCACGTGTCGTCCGTGGCAGCCTGCCCTTCGCCCTCACGTGCCGGCCTCGCTTCGACTACGGTCGTGCCCCGCACACGCTTTCACAGATCGGTGATCACTCTGTGCGCTTCAACGGCCCTGGTAGGGACCTGCATCTGCAGTCCACGACCGGCGTCACGCTTGACCGTGACGGAAGCGACGTCACCGCGCGCTTCACCCTGTCCGCCGGGCAGGCGGCCGCAGTGGTGCTGACCAGCACTTCCGGCGGCGGTCCCGTCCCACCTCAGCCCACCCTCGAAGGGATCGTCGACGCACTCGAGACGTGTCGCGTCTTCTGGCAGTCGTGGCTGCGTTCCTGCACCTACCGAGGCCGCTGGCAGGACATGGTGAACCGCTCTGCGATCACGCTCAAGCTGCTCACGTACGCGCCCACCGGGGCTCCCATCGCCGCGGCCACCATGGGACTGCCCGAGCAGCCCGGCGGTGAGCGCAACTGGGACTACCGTTACACCTGGGTCCGTGACGCATCGTTGTCCGTCAGGGCATTGATCGATCTGGGTTTCAAGGAAGAGGCGCACGCCTTTCGCCGTTGGCTGCGTGAGCGCATCAACCCTGAAGGCTTCGCCTCGACAGGCCCCCTACAGATCATGTACCGCGTCGACGGCGATCCCCATCTGGTCGAAGAGCGCCTCGACCACCTGGAGGGCTACCTGGGGTCCCGCCCGGTGCGGGCGGGCAATGCGGCGGCCGACCAATTGCAACTCGACATCTACGGCGAGGCGTCGGACGCCCTGATCGTGGGCGGTGACATAGGTGCGATCCGCGGCTGGCAGGCACTGAGCGATGTTCTGGACTGGCTCGCCGACAACTGGGACCAGCCTGACGAAGGCATCTGGGAAACCCGTGGCGGCCGTCAGAACTTCACCTACAGCCGCCTGATGACGTGGGTGGCGTTCGACCGCGGCGTCCGCGCGGCCAGTGAGTTCTCCCGTCCCGCGGACGTCGCTCGGTGGACCGCTGTCCGGGACACGGTCTTCCGCCAGATCGTCGAACGGGGCTGGCACCACAAGCGGCAGGCATTCGTGCAGCACTACGACACCGACGTACTCGACGCCTCGCTGCTGCTCATGCCCAAGGTCGGCTTCGTCTCGCCTCATGATCCTGCCTGGATCAGCACCCTGGACGCCATGGAGGAGGAACTGGTCAGCGACAGCCTGGTCTATCGGTACGACCCGAAGGCATCCCCCGACGGCCTGCGCGGCTCGGAGGGGACCTTCAACCTGTGCAGCTTCTTCTACGTCGAGGCGCTCGCCCGCAGCGGCCGGCTCAACCAGGCCCGCCACGCCTTCGACAAGATGCTCACCTACGCCAATCACGTCGGACTCTTCGCCGAGGAGATCGGCCCCTCGGGCGAGCAACTCGGCAACTTTCCGCAGGCATTCACCCACCTCGCCCTGGTCACGGCGGCCATGGCGCTCGACGAAGAGATGCAGAAGGCGGAGACCGGCTCGCGGTACGTCGACTACGGGCGCCAGCCGACCCATGGCCTCACCGTGCCCGCGGAGAACTCGGGCAGTGACGACGCAGGCAGCTGAGGCATCCTGGCCCGCGCAGTCGAGAGGCCGGGACCCCGTCCTCTCGGATCGGAACGTCATCCACTCTGGGCGACCCGACATGGCGCCGCCCAGCCGTCCGCTTCTGCGGCCGGGAGCTTCGCATCGTCGCTGGTCTGGCGGTCTTGCCGGAAGGGATTGCAGGCGCAGGAACAACTCGACAGTGCGCTGCGGCAAGTGGCCTCGGCCGGCACCCGCGGGTGGGCGAATCGGAGGCGAGCCGAATGATCCGCGTGGCGTGATTCGATCTACTGAGCCGAGGCTTCCGCTCACATACTTCGAGCCATGACCCTCAAGATGCAGATCGCTGCCGTGGCAACTTCCGTCGCAGCGCTCACGGGCAGTGCGATCGCCTTGGCGCCCAGCGCCTCCGCGACTTCGTACAACGGCTGCACCTACCCTCAGGTCTGCTTCTACCAGACTGAAGCCAGATGGAACGCCGGGAACCCCAACGCCAGGTATCAGGACATCACGTCCGGCTACCAGAACCTCAGCAGTGCCGCTCGCGGTGCAAACCACGTGTACAACACCCGCAACGACGACATCGCGTGGCTGCGCTACATCGACTCTGATGGCGAGACGACGTACACGTGTCTGAACCCCAACTCGGGGGACTACTTCGACGGCTTGGAAACACTCACCGGCATCAAGATCACCACAGCATCGCACTGCTGATCGGCTGGATCTGGTGGGACGACGCGCTGTTCCCCCCCCCCCCGTTATCGCTGGATGAGGCACAGGATGTGATCGAGGCGCTGGCCGGGGTGGCGGATGGCGGCGAGGTCGAGGACCACCTGGCGTGGTGACTGCTGTCGAACGGGCTGCCCGGGTGCCGTCGCGGGAGTTGTAGCGCGTCAGGGTTCTCGGCGGTGAGTTCGATGTTGCTCGCGCCGAGTCCGAGTTGCGCGCCGGCGAACACGCGGTTGATGTCGTCGGAGTGCGAGCTGTTCGCTCTGTTGACTGCAGTTCCCGCCTCTTGGTGGACCTTACCGGCATGGACCAATTCCCCCACTGCGACGCCCCACGTCCTCGATCGGCCACCGGTGAACGCAGTGAGATCGCCTACAAGCGGGTCGGAGTGATGCTCAGTGTGCCGTTCGGCGCGGCGGCCGCTGTCGTCGTCCCGATGGCAAGAAGCGGCACGAGGACGACGCGCCCGATGCCCAGGTCGAGGCCCGTATTTGGCAGGAGATCGTGTTCACGGCCGCTCTACAGAGTGCCGTCGCCGCGGTGGTGCGGGCGGCCGTCGAACGCGGCAGCGCGCACACCACGAGTCGGCCGACCGGCAGCTGACCGGACTGAGCCGTCCGCCGGCCGCTCTACCTCTGCGCCGCCAGCCACAGCAGCCGCCCCACCTGGGGATGGAAGACGTGGTGATGTCCCCCCATGGGCACGTCATCGGACCGGATGACCTCGGAGCCGTCCACGCTCAGGTACGCCCCCGGCTGTGACTCCTGGGTCAGTGACTCCTGCTCCGTCGTGTCGCGCAAGGACATCGGCGCGGGACCGTCGACACCCTGGACGCCGTCGAAACCGAGCGCGCCCCATTTCCGCGAGGTGGTGACGAGTTCTGGCGAGTCGCCGATCATCTGGGCGGACAGCGGGTACATCACGCCCAGGTGAAAGTCGCGATGGGAGAACGTACAGATCAGTGGTCCCCGTACCAGCCGTTGCAGACCCCACAGCGCCCCATGACCCGCGACCTGCTGAGGCAGGCTGCCCGCGAACGAGAAATGGGACATCTCCCCTTGGAGCAGGGTGAGGGAATCCAGCAGCACCGGTTCCGAGCGGCTCGCCTCGAGACCGCGCAGAGCGAACCCCGCGAGGCGACCGCCCAGACCGTGACCGATCACGTGAAGGCGTACGTCGGAGCCCTCCACGAGCATCGGCAGGCAGGGGCCGAAGCCCTCCTGCCCCACCAACCCCGCCCGGCGGCGCAGCACATGACGCACCACCTGACGGAAGAGTTCGTAGGCCCCGTTCCACAGTTCGGCGTGGTCCTGCGCGGCGCGCCCGTACCCCGCCGTATGCGCGCCGTCGGTGGTTCCGACTTTACGCACTCGGTCACTGGGCGGTTGTGCCGGGTGCGGGCCGGTCACCTGGCTCTCCAGGAGCGTGCCCTCGTCCGATACGGCGGATTCGCCGATGCCGGACTCGTGCCGTGCGGGTTTCCCGGCCTCCTCCCCCAGTGAGCGGCGCACGTCGTGCAGCGCGCTCGCGAATTCGGCGCACATCGTCCGCGTGTCCTCGAACAGCATCAACGGATCGGTCTGGGGCACCACTTCGGCGTTGGTGTCCGACGCGAACCCGGTCAGCGGGTCCTGCAGCGGGATCTCCGCCAGACGCCGCAGGGCGGAGCCCAGGCTGTCGAACGCCGACTCGCGGGCCGGACGCTCGTCGAGCAGGGCAAGAATCTCGGTCAACTGGTCCTCGCTGTCGGGCAGTATGCGGAAGAGGTCGTCCCTCAACGCCGGCGTGACGCCCGCCCCCTCGGCACGAGACCCCGTCGCGCCTGCCTCGGCGACGGGCAGCCCTTCGTCCCTGAAGCACAACGACGGCCAGTGCACGCCGAGCACCCCCGCCTGGTCCGCGGACCGCCCCCACGCGTCCGCGAGCAGCCTCCCGAACGCCGCGTCGACGGAGCGCGTCACCGTTTCGTCGTTGTGTGCTCCGTGGATCACGACGTAGAGGTCGCGTACGTCGCTCCCGCGTAGGGCATCACGGACGCTTTCCATGGCGTCGCGCCGGATCTCGGCATGGTGTCCGAAGCGCAGGGCGCCGAAGTCATGCAATCCGTTGGTCTGCGGCATGGCCGGCCTCCGTAGGGCGCCGCGTGTGCCGCGGCTCGGGCGCGACAACGGGAGTCGTGCCGCAAGGGACTCCACGTTCCCGGTGCCGTGCGCCGCACTCGGGCAGCAGCGCGGATGTACGGCGTATCTACGTCACACCGAGGACCCACTGTCCGGGACGCTTCGCTCGGGATCCTGCGGACTTAACAGCGGGCCCGAGCGGACCCACCGCGTCGGCCCTCCGACTCGTCAGGGTTACGGGGCATGCGTCACCACACCCGTACAACTCCAACTCGGCGCTATCTGCACGCCCCTTGACTCCTCTCCTGCACCGCGTCAAGACTGATGCGTCCAAACATTGACAACGTTGTCAGGTGTGCTGTGAGGGCGCACCGGTGGGGGCCTCATGTCATCGCGAGTCCTGCGGCGAAACAGACGCCGCATGCGTTCCAGATTTATGGTCGGCCTTCTGGGGCTGGCCCTCGTCGCAGGTCCGGCCGCGGGCAGTGCGGCCGCCGCCTCGTTGCCCTCGGTGGCATCGGTGGCATCGGGGACGAAGACCACCGACTGGCGCACGTCCTTCGAGGCGGGTGACTCCGTAGTGGACGGTAGACCGGCCACCGGCCCCGACGGCGAACCCGACGTCTCCGGTGTCGTCCGTCCCGGGGCCGACTCGGACGATCCGGGCCTGCGCACCGTCGTGGACGACGGACCGGACCGGGCCTACGCGGCCAAGACCAACGTTGGATTCACCGGGCAGAAGGCCCTGCACTACACGGCCAGGCACACCGCCGACGGCGCCGCCCACGCGAGTGTCGTGGTGGCCGATGTGAACGTACGGCTCGGACCGCAGAGCCAGTTGTCGTACCTGTTGTTCCCTGACTTCGATGAGAAGAAGGTCGACTACGCGGGCACGTACGTTGCCGTGGACCTGGAGTTCACCGACGGCTGGCGCCTGAACAGGCTCGATGCCGTTGACCAGAACGGAGATCATCTGAGCGCGCGCGCCCAGGGCGACGCCAAGACCGTCTCGCCGCTGCAGTGGAACCGCCGTGCGGTAGACCTGGGCAAGGTCGCTGCCGGGCGGACGGTGGACCGGATTCTGCTCACGTACGACGGGCCGAAGGGGACGGCAGATGTCGGGGGTTGGGTCGACGACATCTCTCTTGACGGTCGTCCCGCAGCAGCGCACCGTTCCTCTCCCGCCGACCGGGTCGTGACGACGCGCGGCACTCAGTCCAGCGGTGACTACTCGCGCGGCAACAACTTCCCCGCCACTGCCGTTCCCAACGGTTTCAACTTCTGGACCCCGATGACCGATGCGGGGTCTCTGGGCACGTTGTACAGCTACCACCAGCAGAACAACGCGGAGAACCTGCCGGAGATCCAGGCATTTGCCGCCAGCCACGAGACCAGCATCTGGATGGGCGATCGCCAGACCTTCCAGGTGATGCCCTCGACGGCCGAGGGCACGCCGGACGCGGGGCGGAAGGCGCGGGCGCTGGCGTTCCGGCACGAGGACGAGACGGCGCTTCCGCACCACTACGGTGTCACGTTCACCAATGGCCTGCGTGCCGACATGGCGCCCACCGACCACGCGGCGATCCTGCGTTTCACGTTCCCGGACAAGGGTGGGCGGAAGCTGGTCCTGGACAACGTCGACGACCGCGCCGGGCTGACGATCGACGCCGAGGCGGGCACGGTCTCGGGCTGGTCGGAGACCCGTACGATCTCGGCGGGCATGAGTCGCATGTACATGTACGGCACGTTCGACCGTGCGGTGACCGGCAGCGGCATGCTGGCCGACGGCAACCGGCCCTCGACCGGCTACGTCGCCTTCGACGAGGGCAAGAGCCGCACCGTCACCCTGCGCATCGCCACTTCCCTCATCGGCGTCGAACAGGCCAAGAAGAATCTTGAGCTGGAGATCGGAAGCACGGACTCCCTGGAGAAGGTCGCCGCGCGCGCCAAGGCCGTCTGGAACGAGCGGCTGGGTGTCGTGGACGTCAGGGACGGTACCGAGGACCAGCTGACGACGCTGTACTCCAATCTGTACCGGATGAGCCTGTATCCCAATTCTGGGTACGAGAACACCGGCACGAGGGGCAAGCCTCGCTACCGGCATGCCGTGCAGTCCTCCGGTTCCTGGACACCGCCCGAGAGCAGCCCGACACAGACCGGCGCGAGGATCGCCGAGGGCAAGGTGTTCGTCAACACGGGCTTCTGGGACACGTTCCGGGCTGCCTGGCCCGCGTATTCCCTGCTGTGGCCGAAGGCGGCGGGCGAGCTGGTGGACGGCTTCGTCCAGCAGTACCGGGACGGCGGGTGGATCTCTCCCTGGTCTTCGCCCGGCTATGCGCGGGTGATGACCGGCACCAACTCCGATGCGGCGTTCGCCGACGCCTACAGCAAGGGTGTGCCGGGCATCGACGCCGAGGACACCTACTCTGCCGCTCTGAAGAACGCCACGGTCCGGCCGCCGGACAGCAGTGTCGGGCGCGACAGTCTGGACCGTTCCACGTTCCTGGGCTATGTCCCCAACGATGTCGGCGCCGGTTTCTCGTGGTCGCTGGACGGCTACGTGAACGACTTCGCGATCGCTGCGATGGCCGAGAAGATGGCGAAGGACCGCAAGATGTCGGCGAAGGAGCGAGAGCGTCTGCGCGAGGAGGCCGCCTACTTCCGCGCCCGCTCGGCCGGCTACGCCGACCTGTACGACCCGGCAACCGGCTTCTTCCAAGGCAAGTCGGCCGACGGTGAATGGACTTCGTCCAAGGCGGACTACGACCCCCTCACCTGGGGCAACGACCACGACTACACCGAGGCCGACGGCTGGAACGAGGCCTTCCCGGCGCCGGAGGACGGCCAGGGCCTGGCCGAGCTCTACGGCGGGCGCAAAGGCCTCGCCGACAAGCTGGACACGTTCTTCTCCACTCCGGAGAAGGCCGACCGTCCGGGTTCGTACGGCTCTGCCATCCACGAGATGCGCGAGACCCGGGACTTGCGTCTGGGGCAGTGGAGCATCCCCAATCAGGTGTCCCACCACATCCCGTGGATGTACACCTACACCCAACAGCCCTGGAAGGGGCAGAGGTTGGTGCGGCAGGCCCTTGACCGCGGCTGGCTCGGCTCCGACATCGGACAGGGCTATCCCGGTGACGAGGACAACGGCGCCACCTCGGCATGGTGGGTGTTCGGCGCGCTGGGCCTGTATCCGCTGCAGACGTCGAGCGGCGAGTACGTCCTTGGCTCCCCGCTGTTCGAGAGGGTGACCCTGCACCTGCCCGGCGGTGACCTCGCGATCGAAGCTCCGGGCACAGGCGAAGGCATCTACGTGCAGGATCTCACCGTCGACGGCAAGCGCCACACCTCGACGACGATCACGCACCAGGACATCGCCGACGGCGGCCGGCTGCGCTTCGCCATGGGCGCGAAGCCGTCCGCGTGGGGCACCGGCAAGAACGACGTACCGCGCTCGCCCACGGCGGCCGGCCAGACACCGCGTCCGCTGCACGATGTCACGGGCCAGGACCGCGGCACTGCTTCAGCGCCCGAGGGCGTGGATGTCGGCGCCCTGTTCGACGACACCTCGGCGACGTCCGCCGTCCTGACGGGCGCGGAGGCCGAGGTCGGCTATCGCGTCAACGGCGGCGGCGACACCCGCGTCACCTCCTACACGTTGACCTCGTCCGAGGGGAGCGCCGAGCAGGATCCGCGCGCATGGGTCGTGGAGGGCTCCGACGACGGGAAGCACTGGAAGGAACTGGACCATCGCAGCGGTGAGGAGTTCCGCTGGCGGAATCAGACCCGGCCCTTCCGCGTCGCGCACCCGGACTCGATGCGCGAGTACCGTGTCCGGGTCGTGCCCGGAGACGGGCAGGAGAAGGTGTCGCTCGCCGAGATGGAACTGCTCACGCCGGACTCCATCCCGAAGACTCCCGTCAAGGTGAGTGTCGGTGACGTCGCGCTGCGGCCCGGGGCGACGGCGTCCGTGGACGTGAAGCTCACCAACAGCGGTGACACACCGGCGTCCCCCGCCCTCGGCGTCACCGTGCCGGCCGGCTGGACGGCTGATCCCGAACGCGCCGATGTCGGCGACCTGGCCGCAGGCGACTCGGCCACCGTCACCGTGAAGATCACCGCGGCCGACGACGCCGCCCCGGGCACACAGAAGATCCGTGCCACCGCGCGCTGGGACGACTGGACCGTGACCGGGCAGGGCGTCGCCCGCGTCGTCGGTGACGTCACCGAGATCGAACCGGGGACCGAGTCCGAGAAGGACGTCCTGACCGGCGACGAAGGATCCCAGCTCACCGGGGACGGCGCCGACGGGCAGGCCCGCTACGCCGACGAGAAGCACACGTTCACGTACCGCCTCCCCGTTCCCGACGCAAGCCGGGGCACCGTCACGCTCGATCTCGCCAACCAGTTCCTCGTCGAGGTCTACGCCAACGGCGAGCAGTGGACGAGCGTGCTGCGCGAGCCGGACCCGGTGATCTTCCAGTCCAACCGCGCGCAGCGCAGCCTGGACCTGACCGATCTGCGCAAACAGGCGGGCGGCGACGGCAACGCCCTGTTCCTCCGGTTCTCCGACAGCCGTCCCGAGGACGGTTGGGGCGCCTGGCTGGCCGGTGTCCGGGTGGAGACCTCCAGCTGAACCGCACGGTGGCCGGCCCGTGCGCCGAGGCCGGCCACCCCGCTCCGCAAACGCTCCACCTCTGCCCCACTCAGCACCCGCAACTGAACGACCACTCAGGGAGTAGCCATGCGTGACGACCACGCAGACGCCGCCAGACCGCAAGCGGAGCACTCGCGCCGCTCCTTCCTCACCACCTCTGCCACCGTGCTCGCCAGCGTGAGTCTGACGGCGGCCCTGCCAGGGCGGGCCGCGGCAACGCCCACGGGGCCCGTCACGGACACAAAGGCGGCCGGTTCCGACCTCGCGCGCTACCGCCCCGTCGAGGTCTCCTCAACCGCGTACGCGCCCACGCCCGCGCACTTCGTCACCGACCGCATGGGGCGGGCCGGTGTCACCGGCAGCGGCTGGCGGGCTGCCGACACCAAGAGCCCGCAGTGGGTCGCGGTCGATCTGGAGGCCGTCTGCCGGGTCACGTCCGTCGTGCTCGTCTTCGAGGCGAGTGAGGGCGACACCGTGTTCAAGCCCTCCGGCGGCGACAACCCCCGTACCGACACCACCGGTTGGGAGGTCCTGTCGAGCTACGCCACCAGCTTCCGTATCGAGGTGTCGTCCGACGGCGATACCTGGGCGAAGGTGAAGGAGGGCACCACGAACACGGGCGGCACCGTCAAGGTGGCCCTGGACAAGGCGGTGGACACCCGCTGGGTCCGGATGGTCGGCACTGCTCTGTCCAACGACAACCCGCTCGGCCTCAACGCGCTTGAGGTCCACGGCACCGCCCTGCACAAGCGACCGAAGGCGACCGGGTGGACGGAGTGGACCAGCGGCGCCCGCCCGGTACCCGCCCTGAGGTTCGCCGCCGACGGTACGGTGCCGATCGAATCGGGTTGGAACGTCACGCTCGAGGAGTTCGCCGCCCCGGGCGACGGAGCCACGTTGTCCTCACCCGGTGTGGACACCGACCGTTGGCTGCGCGCCCAGGTCCCGGGCACGATCCTCGCCTCGCTCGTGGCCGAGGGACACCTGCCCGACCCGGTCAAGGGCATGAACAACCTCGAGATACCGGAGGCGCTCGGCAAGTCGGCCTGGTGGTACCGGCGTCCATTCTCTGTGCCGCACGGGCTCACCGCGCACGGCCGGGAACGTGTCTGGCTCGAGCTGGACGGCATCAACCACACGGCCGACATCTGGCTCGACGGCACCAAGGTGGGCGAGATGTCCCACCCCACCGCCCGGGGCACCTTCGACGTGACCGAGCAGGTCGCAGGCGGCGGCGAGCATGTGCTGGCCGTCCGCATCAACCACATGCCCTACCCCGGCAGCCCCGGCGACCGCGGCTCCAACGGCGTGTCCTACGCCGATGCGGGCTCAGCCATGATGATGCGCAACGGCCCCTCCTATCTCGCGGTGTCCGGCTGGGACTGGATGCCGGCCGTGCGCGACCGGGTGATGGGCATCTGGAACCACGTCCGGCTGCGCGCCACCGCCGACGCCGTCATCGGCGACCCGCGCGTGGACACCGTCCTGCCCGATCTGCCGAGCCTTGCCCGCGCAGAGGTCACGATCACGGTCCCGGTCCGCAACGCCTCCGCGCAGGCCCGCACGATCACGGTCCGCGCCGAGCTCGGCACCCTGCGCGTCACACAGGACGTGCGCATCGACGCCGGCAAGACCGCTGACGTGGTCTTCACGCCGAAGGACCACGTGGTGCTGCGCCTGAAGAATCCGGCCCTGTGGTGGCCCAACGGTTACGGCGAACCGACCCTGCACGACCTACGGATCACGGCGTCCGTCGGCAGAGAGGTCAGCGACACGCGCGACATCCGTGTCGGACTGCGCCAGTTCGACTACGCCTCCGAAAACCCGGTCGTCTTCGAACCCGGCGCCGACCGTTTCGAGCAGACGGTGACTCTCGATGGGCAGCAGGCCCGATGGGTCCGCATCCTCGCCGGCCGCCGTGCCACCGGCTACGGTGCCTCCCTGTGGCGTCTGTCCGTCACCGACAGCAGTGCCCCGGACACCGACCTCGCCCTGCGTGCCGTCGTCTCCTCGTCGTCCAACGACAACGCGACCAACACCGCGGACAAGGCCGTCGACGGCGACGACAGAACCCGCTGGTCCTCCGCGTACTCCGACGACCAGTGGATCCGCGTCGACCTCGGCGGAGCCAAAGCCTTCGACCGGATCACGCTTCTGTGGGAGTCCGCCTACGCACTGACCTTCACCGTGCAGATCTCCGAAGACGGCGAGCAGTGGACGGACGTGAAAGCCGTCGACAACCGGCCGCATCAGCTCCAGATCAGCGTCAACGGCATCAAGGTGATGTGCCGGGGCGGCAACTGGGGCTGGGACGAACTGCTGCGCCGCATGGGCGAGGGCCGTATGGAAGCCGCCGTCGGCATGCACCGCGACATGAACTTCACGATGATCCGCAACTGGCTGGGCAGCAGCAACCGCGAGGAGTTCTTCGCGGCGTGCGACGAGAACGGGCTGCTGGTGTGGAACGACTTCTGGAACGCCTGGTTCCTCGACCCGCCGAACCACGCCCTCTACCTCGACCACGTGCGCGACACGGTCCGCCGCTACCGCTCGCACCCGTGCATCGTGGTGTGGTGCGGCGCCAACGAGGGCACACCGTCCGGCGAGATCGACCAGGGAGCACGTCAGGCCGTGACCGACGAGCACCCCGGCGTCAGCTACGTCAGCAACTCGGCGTCAGGTGTGGTCAGCGGCAGCGGACCCTACGCCTGGGTCGACCCGAAGCGGTACTACTCCCCCGACTTGTACGCGCAGGGCACCTTCGGCTTCCACACGGAGATCGGCATCCCCACGGTCTCGGTGGCCGAGAGCATGCGCAACCTCGTGGACGGCGAGAAGGAATGGCCGATCGGCCTGGTGTGGAACCACCACGACTGGCTGACCCGCGGCGGGCAGAATCCGCAGAGCTACCAGGCCGCCATCGACGAACGCCTGGGCGGCTCATCGTCGTTGGAGGAGTTCTGCGCGAAGGCCCAGTTCATCAACTTCGAGTCGATGCGCGCCATCTTCGAGGCGTGGAACGCCAACATCTGGAGCGACGCCAGCGGGCTGCTGCTGTGGATGTCCAACCCGGCGTGGCACAGCACGGTGTGGCAGACCTACGATTACGACCTTGACGTGAACGGAACCTACTACGGCGCCCGTTCGGGCTGCGAGCCCCACCACGTGCAGGCCGACCCGACGGACTGGAAGGTCCTCGCGATCAACCACACGGGGCAGGCCCTGCACGGTACCGAGGTCCGCGCGGATCTCTTCGACCTGTCCGGACGCCGACTGGCGAACACACAGCGCCAGAGCCTGGACGTCGACGCCTCGTCGGCAGCGTCGGCGTTCACGGTGCGCACACCCGACAGCGACCACCCCCTGCACCTCGTGCGGCTCACTCTCACCGGCAGCGACGGGCGGACACTGTCGCGGAACACGTACTGGCGCTACGACCAGCCGAAGGACATGCAGGCCCTCAACAAGCTCGCCGGCGCCAAGCTGGCGGTCTCCGGCGGCCGGACGTCACAGCGCGACGGCCGGATCAGCCTGACCGTCACGGTCCGCAACAACGGGCGCGCCGTCGCTCCCATGGTCCGCCTCGCGCTGCGCGACCACCGCACGGGGCACCGGGTACTGCCTGCCCGCTACTCCGACAACTACCTGTGGCTGCTGCCGGGAGAGGAACAGGAGGTGACGCTCTCCTGCCCGCAGGGCGGGCACGACCGAGGCGACCTGGAAGTGACCGCACAGGGTTACGGCACCTCCCTGGCGTCCAGTCGCGGCCGTCGCTGAGCCTGACTCCGTAAGGCGCCGGTGGTCAGGCGCCGCATCCGCTGATGCCTGACCACGGGCGGACAACGGCCGCAAGTTGGCGGCAGGTTGCGCGGTAGGCCGAGAAGAAGCCCTCGCGCCTCCAGTGCCTCCGTGGCAGCACACCTCACGGGTATCGGTGGCGGGCCAACTGCCCGTCGGGGCACCACGTCGAGTCCGTGGGCAGGCCGAAGGAGCGGTCGTCGATGCCGTCCCGCGCGATCAGCAGCGACCAATGCGACGCCCTGTTCGAGTAAGCCGAGGATGCCGTTTTCGAGGATCGCGGGCCGGAGCGTCATCGGGTCGTGTGTGTCGGCGGCGGTGAGCATACGGAAGGTCGACCTCGCTGGATCCCTGCATCTGAGGCCGTCTGCTGCAACGTGCGGAGTCTGTGTTCCTGGCCCTCAAGCAGTGCCCGACTTTGTTCAACCAGTGCTCGAGCATCGCGCCGCAGCTCGCAAGCGATCCGCTGCAGCTCGCGAGCCCGGCTGCCAAGGATGCGGGCGCCCTCCACAGCGTGGTCCCGGGATGCGCTCAGACCCTGGAATCGAATGTCCGCTGACATGCACAGCAGTCTTCCGGAGCGCCGCCGCACGAAGCAAAGGCATACACCAACTCTTCACGGGAAACCGTTGGTCGGGGACGGCCGCCGCCGGCTTGTTCAGTCGGCGGCGGCCGTCGGGCGCAAGGAGAAGACGGCTCCCCCATCGTCTCCTCGCGCGGGTGCCCTCTGCGGCAGCGGGGCGTGAAAGCTACCCGCAGTCACGCAGATGGGCGGGGAAGCTGGAGCCGCGCTAAGTCGGCGTCGCGTGGCTCCAGCGGGCCCAAGGGGACTAACGCCGACATCGGGGTCTGGGAGCCGACAGGCGACAACGCCGCCTCGCACGGACAGTACCCCTAGGCTCGGGAGGCCCAACAGGGCGCACAGGAGCGCACGCCGCGCTTGTCAAAGCCTTCCCCCGATCAACCTCACCCGCGCGACGCGGTCGGAGAGCACCCCTGACCAGGTGTGCAGAATGGGCCGCAGCGGAGGTCAGACCGCTTCGTAGTGGTGCGCCCGGCCGCGTACCCACTTCACCCACGCCGGATCGTCGAGCAGCCCCTCGGCGTCTTCCCGGCCCGCCCGGCGCCGGTCGGACAGCGCGGACCGGCGTCGACACCGCCCGTGAGGGCCTGTCCGGCTCGGGTGGCTGTTGCCGCTCGCCTTGTTACCCCTTGGCGCTTACTGATCGGCTCGGGCGATGGCGTCACCGAGGTGCTCGCCCCACAGCGCGTGCCGGATCCGCCAGAACCCGGAGCGTAGTTGTCCATGCCGTCGAGCCGTGCTCATCGAACGCGCTACGGGCACTACAAGTCCAGACGGTAGTAGCGGTAGCCGTCATCGTCATCCAGCGCCTGTGCTTGCAGGAGGCTGGCAAGATCTTCGGCAAAGCCAGGTTCTGCGGGGAACCATTCGAGCTGGGTGTACCCCGCTTCATGGGCCTGCTTGGCCGCTTCCCTCGCAAGCGGCTCCAGCATCTGCAGTTCCGCGCGGGTACCCGGATGTTCGGTGTTATGGCCCTGAGCGATCCGCTCTCGTTCCCGCTCGACCATGATCCACTGGAGAATAGCGACGCCCTGCTCGTTCGGATGAGCGAAGAACACCACCCAAGCCAGCAGCGATTCCCCTTCGCGTGCCGCGATTGTTCCCGTTGGCGCAGGCCAGGCCACCGTCCAACGGCGGGCGGGATGTGACTTCGCTGATCGCGCTGCATGATCCGGTGGACGACGTTGGACACGCGCCGCTTGAGCGCCCGACGCGCTTCAGCCGGGCCACCGCGTGGGGACTGGTACGGCTCGTACGCACGGCGCAAGGGGCCTTCCTGGGCTGGGCTGACGGGCACGGCAGGATGCCCTGTTTCAGTATCTACTACCCCGAATGACGGCTTCCCGGCCATTCTTCCGCAAACGTTCGGCCGCCCGCTCCTTCCGACCGCGCCGCCGTAGCACGCTCGACGCATCGGAACTCGGCCCGCGACAAAGGGAGTTCAGGGATGACAGCGCAACGGAACGTGCCGGTGAGCCTGTACCCGCAGCTCGACGAGGCGGCGCTCACCCGGTTCGTGCAAGCCCTCGAAAGCGGTGACACCGCCGGACTCTCCACCGAGCGGGCGGCGCAGGCCACCGACGCCCGGGCACTGGCCGAGGTGCGGCGGGTGCAGGTGCCCGGGGCTCAGGGGGACGAGCTGGCAGGGTTCCTGTGGAAGCACGGGGGCTCCCAGGAGAGGCCCGTCGTCGTCATGCCGTCCCCGTGGACCGACCTGGGCTGGCTCGCGTACGCAGTACAGGGCACCCTCTTCGCACTGAACGGCTACCACGTACTGGCGTACACCGCCCGCGGCTTCGGCCGGTCCGGCGGCGAGGTCGACGTCGCGGGTCCCCTGGACGTCGCCGACGCCGGCCACGCGCTCGACTTCCTCCTGGAGCGGCTCGGCCGGCCGGCGACCAGGGTCGGGTTCGTCGGGGACTCGTACGGATCCGGCATCAGCCAGCTCGCCGCGGCGCACGACACCAGGGTGGACGCGGTGGCGGCCCTGAGCACCTGGGGCGACCTCGGACAGGCGTTCTACGAGAACGACACCCGCCACATCGCCTCGGTGACCGTGCTGCGCGACGCCGCCGCGAACGCCCGCCTCAGCGCACGAACCGAGCAGGCCTTCGAGGACGTACTGCACGGGCGGAACATCGAAGAGACGCTGCAGTGGGCGCAGGAGCGCTCCCCACTCACGTTCGTGGACCGGCTCAACGAGCGCAGCGTCCCCGTGTTCTTCGCGCACGCCTGGCACGAGACGCTGTTCCCCAACAACCAGACGCTGCAGATGTTCACCTCCCTGACCGGACCCAAGCGGCTCGACTTCTCCATCGGCGACCACTCGTGCCCCGAGATGAGCGGCATCATCGGACTGCCCAACCGCATCTGGCAGGACGCGCACCGCTGGATGGACCACCACCTCAAGGGCGAGAGCAACGGCATCGACAAGGAGGGGCAGTTGCTCAGCCAGATCATGTGGAGCACCGCCTTGGAGGCGTCGGCCACCTGGCAGGCGTCCCTCGGCGAACCCCAGCGCTTCTACCTCGGCGGGGGCAGCGGCGACGGCGCCCTCCTCGACAAGCCCGAGAACGGCTGGACCCGCACCATCGGGGTGGGCACCGACACCCCGGCCACCGTCGCCGACTCGATCATCAAGTCCGGGTACGCCGAGCTGGCGGGAGATCCCAAGGTGTACCCGACCGCCGACATCAGCCGCTCCGACGCGGGCGTGTGGGTGACCGCCCCGCTCGGCAGGACCACCCGGCTGCGCGGCATCCCCGAGCTGCATCTCAACTATGCGTCGAGCAGCACCGGTTCCCTGTTCATCGCCTACCTTTTCGACGTCGCCCCGGACAACAGCGCCCACATCGTCACGCAGGCTCCCTTCACCCGGCTCGACAGCACTCCCGACGACCGGTCCGGCGCCCGCGTCCTCCTCCAGGCGACCGGCTACGACGTCGCGGCGGGGCACCGCCTGATGCTGGTCGTGGACACCGTGGACCCGTTCTACGCGAAGGCCGCCGACAAGGGGAACAGCCTCACCGTCACCTCGCCGGAAGCGGACCCGTCCTATCTGGACATCCCGATCGTCGCCTGACGCCCGTCATCCGTCCGTCCACAGCCCGGCGCGGGCACGAACGCGCCGGGCACCCTACGGTGCCAGCACCCGCGCCTCCATCGCCGACAGCCCCTTCTCCCACCAGAGCCCCGCGCCTCCGCCTCAGGACCCGCCCAGCTCTTCTCGCCTCGCACCCACACTCACCTCGCAAACTCTGCAGGACGGCCGATGCGGGCGTTGCGGACTCTGCGCCGCACCCACATGGTTGTCAACGCGACTGGAGACGAGTCGACGTGCTGAGTGCGCTCTTCACAAGCGGAGAGGCTGCGTCATGTGGAGGGTGGGGCAAGACGGATCAGGTTGCGGACTTGCTCGCGCAGGGCGATGGCCTGCGGCTGGCCTGGGTACTGGGCGAGGGCGTAGTCGAGGTGCTGGTGGGCGGTGTCGACATGCGCGGAGTGCAGGTGGGGGTAGGCACTCAGAAAGCTGCGTGCGTGGGGAAGGGCTTCGTCGAGACGGCCCTGGGCGAGGTGGGTCTCGGCGAGGCGGGCCTGGGTGAGGGCGGTTGCTCTTCGTTCGGCGACGGGGCGGTGGTGTGCGGAGACTTCCAGCGCGGTGAGTGCCTGGGAGTCGTCCCGCAGTGCGATCAGGGTCTGGTAGCGCTGATAGTCGAGTGCGGCCCGGGGGTAGGCGTCGAAGGGGCCGGGGGTGCTGGAGGCGCGTTCGTGGTGGCGTTCTGCCGCGTGCAGGTCGGCGCGGGCTTCCTGGGCCCGGCCAGTGCTGGCATTGGCGTGGGCACGCTGGGTGAGCAGGAACGCCTGAGCCGCTCCGTCATCACCGGAGCCCAGGACGGCCACGGCTGTCTCGGCCAGGTGCAGGGCCTGCTGCGGCAGTCGCAGCCGCAGCGCGTGCGCGCTCATCGCCCGCAGCGTGATCGCGTATTGACGGGCGTCGTCCACCGCGCGGGTGAGATGGAGTGCGGACAGGTAGTACCGCTGGGCCAGACCGTGGTGACCGCTGTCGTCGGCCATTCCGGCAAGCAGGTGGGTGAGTTGAGCGGTGGCGGTGAACAAGTCTCGCTGTCCGGTCTCCCCGGGAGCGGGCTGCATGAGGGTCGGGGCGGCACTGTCGGCCAGGTAGGCGGCGAGCAGGGGGCGGATGGTCCGGCTCCCGTGCCGTTCGGCGAGGCCGGCGAACGTGTGGGTCATCTCGTGATGGGTCTGCAGGCGGGCCGCAACGTCCGGGGCATCCGTGGCCTTCAGTTGCGCCGACTGCGGGGCGGCAGCCCACGGGGAAAGGTCTAGGGCGGCAAGGCTGTAGGAGGTGCGGGTGAGGAAAACGCGCTGGTGGGGGTCGGCGTCCTGACGCCACAGGTCGAGTAGCTGCTGCACGAGGTGTTCTCTCCTGGCGGGGATGTGGGTCACCAGTGGAGGGGCGTGCGTGGTCTGGGCCAGCCCGGTGGAGTGCGGGGTGATCAGTCGTCCGGTGCGTCGGGTCAGGGCGGCGGCTGCCAGGTCGGGTACGGGCCGTCGCGGCCGGGAGCCGGCCAGCCAGTGCGCCACGGAGGAACGGTCGTAGCGTAGGCGCAGTCCTTGGGCCGTGCCCAGGGTGTTGACGGCCCGGGCCAGCTCGGCCGCGCTCCAGCGTGCCTCGGCCAGCAGCGCTGCCAGTGCCTCGTTACCCCGGCGCTCCGACATCCCGCCCTCGCTTCTGCGACAGCACGAGCCACGGTCGGACTCACATGCTGGTGCGCGCTCGTGTGTGACGCGTCCCGGTGACCTGAAGGGACCTGTGGGTGCTGCCTGTTGCCTCGTTCCCCGTAAAAATGCCAATGGCACACACTCTTTCTGCCAATGACCAGCTTCTTCGCGCCAACAACACTGCCCGGAGGCACGCCCGCTTTCACACACGCACAAGCGCTCAGCGCGTGCACGGTTTTGCAGTTCGAGAGGTGTTTGGTTCGCCGGGTAAAGGCAGTTCCCTTCGCCATGCGACAGGCGGAGTTTCACGAGCGCGCAAGCTTTCAGCGCGTGCATGCACCGCAGGGTGTGAGTGCCGTTCGCCGGTGAAGTGAGGTGTAGACGTTGGGAGATGATCCAGTGCCCACAGTCGCTTCCTACATGGCTCGCAGAACCAGGTCATGAGGAATCGAAGGTAGAGCTGTGGGCTGCGTGAATTCATGAGGCATCTACCTCGATCAATTTCCGCAATTTGCATCGCACACCGAGAAGGGGATGAGCATGCCCGAAGGTTCGGTTCGCCTGTATCCAGGACAGGGAAGTCGCGGAGTCAAGTCGCTGGCGGGGTTGGCAGAGCACCCCGACGTGCGTGAACTGCTGGTCGACATCGGTCGCAGGTGCGCCGAGTCGGCTCGGAGACGTTCCTGTCCTCGGAAGCATCCTCAGATCCTGACTGGTCCCTGGCCGCCGCCTTCGCGGTGGCTGTGGCTTCGGACCGCCTTCTCGGCTCGCCGAAGCCGGGAGATGTGCTCGTCGGCCACAGCGGCGGTGAGATCGCAGCGCTGGTCGCCGCGGGCGTGTTCGATCTCGCTACGGGAGTCCGCGTGGTGTGCAGCCGCGCGCAGGCATTGCGTGAGAATGCCGCCGAGAGCGGCGGGATGCGCGCTTTCGACGTGGGACTGCGGCGCGCCCAGGCCATGATCGATACGCTGGGTGATCCGATGGTCGCTGTCGCCGCAGTAAATGCCCCGCGGTCGACCGTGGTCTCCGGGCCGCTCGCCTCACTGGAACGGCTGGCAGATGCAGCCTCCGCGCTGGACATCCACTCCGCCCGCGTGAACGCCCCCTATCCGTTCCACAGTCCGTTGCTTCGCGAAGCCGCGGCACAGTTCGCTTCCAAGATCGAGGGGATCCCGGTCGGTCGTCCCAGCGCGCTTCTCTACTCGCCGACCGAGAGCCGCTTCTACCAGGACGGCGACGACTATGTGTCGCTGCTGTCCACGCATCTGTTCCGACCGGTTCGTTTCATGGACGCGATCCGGGAGCTGTATGCCTCGGGCTACGACGAATTCACCGAGTGTTCTCCCGAGGCGATGCTGTCGCACCTGGCAGAGCGCACGATTCCCAACGTCATCACCGGCGTGGTGGCAGCCGATGCGACGCGTGTCGAGGCCAGTCCCCCACAGATTTCCGACAGGGTTCCGGAGCCGCGGGAGGACAGCCAGGAGAGGCCTGCGAAGGCGACGCCGGAGCCGGGTGCGAGCGCCGACGGTCAGGCGGCCGGCGGACGAGCGGCGATACTGGCGGAGCTTCGGAAGTTCTATGCCGGCGAACTGGGCTATCCCGAGGACGTCGTCAGTGAGGATGCCGACCTCGAAGCCGAGCTCGGTGTGGACTCCATTCAGCAGACAGAGCTGTTCGTCCGCATCGCCGCGCGGTATCGGCTGGGCGAAGCGGGCAAGGGCGTCAACATCTCGGAATACCCCACTCTGGGAGCGCTGGTCGACTTCATTGTGCGGAAGTCGGACCGCGCGGAAGCGGGCGCCGAATGAGTCTGTCTGGAGCCTCACAGAATCTGGATGGACAGGTGTGCTTGGTGACCGGCGGCACCAAGCAGGGGGCGCCGCAATCGCCAGGAAGCTTGCGGAGCAGGGTGCGCATGTCGTCCTGAACTATTTCCACGACAACAAGGCGGCAGCAAGGACACTGGCCGCGTTCCAGGATGCCGGTCTCTCGGCCGAGATCATCCGGGCGTCCGTCGCACGCCCGGACGATGTCGATCGGATGTTCAAACAGATCGAGGACACGCACGGCCGGCTCGACATCCTGGTGAACAGCGCCGTCTACGGCGTGTTCAAACCGTTCACCGAGATTACCGAGCGGGAGTGGAAGCGCACGGTCGAGACCTGCTTCGACGGTGCCCG
Organism: Streptomyces sp. cg35; assembly: GCF_050410835.1. Taxonomy (NCBI): domain Bacteria; kingdom Bacillati; phylum Actinomycetota; class Actinomycetes; order Kitasatosporales; family Streptomycetaceae; genus Streptomyces; species Streptomyces sp. cg35. Next base: position 8,936,577 of record NZ_CP191268.1, on the reverse strand, counting down.
GTTGTGCTCGCGCGGCGCCCTTCCGCTGATGCACCGTAGCGGCGGCACGATCGTCAACATCTCGTCGCTCGGGGCCGGCATGGTGGTGGGGTACTACGCCAGCGTGGGCCCGGTGAAAGCGGCGATCGAGGCTCTGACACGGTATCTGGCCGTGGAGTACGCTCCGCACGACATCCGGGTCAACGCCGTGTCCTGCGGCATGTTCGACGGGGCGTGGACAGAGCGTTTCCCCGACTCGGCAGACACGCTGCGGGTTGCGCGGCAGGCGACACCACTGGGCAGGCTCTCCAGCCCCGAGGATCAGGCTGAGGCGGTCGCTTACCTCGTGTCGGACGCAGCCCGGTGGATAACCGGCCAGACGCTGACCATGGATGGAGGCGCGAGCACTGGCTTCTACTCCCTGTCTCCGCCCAGCTATCCGCTCGACAATCGCTCCGCATCGCAAACGGCCCGTGAGGCCGAGAGGACGGCGGAACCCTCGCCGGGTACTTCGGAGACGACACACCAGGTTGCGTCGCTGTCCGCCAACGACAGGCCCGCTTCGGATCGGCACGAGGAAGTAGCCATCGTCGGAATGGGCGTGTTGGCGCCCGGTGTCGGCTCCGCCGAGGGTCTGTGGGACTGCTCGGGAAGGGCGAACCGCAGTACTGCGACAACCCGCCAGGACTTGACCTGGCGAACTTCACAGGGGCCGACGGTGAAGACAAGACCGGAGCACGGGCTTCGGGACTGCTGCACGGCAGCGCGCTGCCCGTCTCGCCGCGCACCGACGGAAAAGAGCCCCGGCTGGAATCTCCCGACTGGGACATCCGCACATGGGTCCGGCACGCGATCGGACAAGCCCTCACCACCTGCGTGGTCAATGCGGACGACCGTGCCTACCTGAGCCTGGGTCTCGTACCCGAGGCAGGCCGTCAACTGGAGGAATCCCTGGTGCGCGACCAGGTGGTCCACCACCTCGGCGGGAAAGCGACCAGCACGCTGGCCGAACAACTGGACCGCGCACTCCCCCGGGCGAAGGGCATTCGAGGCGCTCTGCCACATCACGTCGCGCGTGACGCCAGTCAGGGCTTGTTGCCGGCGAATACCAGGATCGAAGCGATCGACGCCGCCTGCGCCTCTGCCCTGTACACCATCGACGCCGGCGCCGACGCGATCCTGCACGGGGAAGCCGATATCGCCTTGTGCGGCGGGGCGTTCGCGACCTCGCCGCGCTACATGGTGCTCTTCGACGCCATGCGCGGTCTGAGCCGCTCCGGACAGCTCAAGGCATTCGACACCGACGCGGACGGCACCGTGATCAGTGACGGTTCGGTGGTCCTGGCCTTGAAGAGTCACCGGCGCGCTCAGCGCGACGGCGACACCGTGTTCGGTCTCGTCCTGGGGTTCGGGGGTGCCTGTGACGGACGAGGGAAAGCGATCAACGCCTCCGATCCGCGCAGCCAGCGCCTGGCCCTGGACCGCGCTCTGGCCAGGAGTGCATCGAAGCCGGAGGACATCGACTGGGTTCTGGCCCATGCCACGGGGACACGGGCAGGCGACCGGTCCGAGATCGCGATGCTGCGCGAGGCCGCGCCGGACGCCGGTTGGGCGGTGTCGGCGAACAAGGGCCTGGTGGGGCACACCGGACCGCCCTCCGGAGGTATCTCCATCGTGCAGGCCCTCATGGGCCTGAGGCGCGGCGTCATCCCCGCTCAGCGCCCCGCGACGACACCTCCTGGCGAGACGGCGCCGCTCGCCATTCCCCAGACCGACATTCCCTGGCCGGCGAACCCGGATCGCCCGCGCAGGGCAGCGGTCGCCGCCTACGGCATTGGCGGAGCCAACGCGTTCACAGTGCTGGGAGAGCCCCATCCCAAGTCCCCGCCGCCTGAACCGCGCAGTATCGCCGACGATCCGACCGTCGTCGTGGCCTGGAGCGCGGATCTGCCCGGCGAACCGAGCCCCTCCGACACGGCCGAATGGCTGCGGTCCGGAACCTATCCGTGGCCCCTGTCCTACGGCGACCGGTACCAGTTCAGCGGCGCGGCGTTCCGGATGACCAAACGCGCGGTGCAGACCATGGACCGTACCCAGCCGATGACACTTCGGTGCGTCGACCGGCTCGCCCACCAGCTCGGCTCGACGCTGGCGGACCTACGCAGGAAAACGGGCGTCATCTACGCGTCCACCGGCCCCACGCGTGCGTACGTCGAGAACACGGTGCGGTGCTATCTGGACCAGCTGGCGACAGCCGTCGACGCGGACATCATCGATCCGCTGGCCCGGAACGTCCGCCGGTCGGTCGCGCCCACGAACGAGGACTCCCTCACCGGAGGCATGGCGAATATCCCCGGCGGGCGTGCCGCCAACCACCTCGACCTGCAGGGGCTCAGCGTGCGCTGCGACGCCGGTCGTGACTCGGCGCTGGCCGCGTTGGCCGCCGCCCGCCGCTGCCTGCGCGCCGGAGACTTGGACCTGGTGCTGCTTCTGAGTGCCAACGGCGTCACCACGCCGGCGCTTGCCGAAGCCATCTGCTCCGGCGAAGCCCCGGCAGCCATCGCCGAGGGCGCTTTCGGGCTGGCGCTGACTCGCCAGTCCGTCGCCCGGGAGAACAACCTCACGGTGCTGGCGACGCTGGCCTGGCCCGACCTCGAGGGGACACAGGCCCCCTCGGCCACCCCGTGCCAGCCGGCCCGCGAGCGTTCCTGGCTGGGCGCCGATGCCGCGGTCGACGTGCTCAGCGCCGTGGTTCGCGGGCGGCAGCAACTCGTCACGCCGGTGGAAGGCATCGGACAGCCCGCCGTCCTCGTGAAGCCCCCCGGACATGCCTCCGCCGATGCAGACGAGGCGGAGCATGGTGAACAGACCACTGCTGCAGTGCCTTCAGCGCCGCCCCGGATCAAGCGACATGCGCTGGCCTGGACGCCCGATCAGGGCAGCAAAGTCAGCACAGCCCCCGTCGACTCCCTGCCCGACGCCTGCACGGTCATCACGAATGTGCGAGCCCTCGAGACGACCGGCTCCGGACGGTGCACCCTGATTCCTCCGGAATCGGACGGGCCGACATCCCCGTCCATGGCAAGCGTCGCCGCAGCCGACTTCGAGAGTCTGACGCGCAGCAGGCAGCAGAAACGCCACGTGCGCGTACTCATCGACCTCGCAGCTCCCACCGATCAGGTACTGGCCGCACATGAGCTGGTCTTCGCAGCTGTGCGCGCCTCCGTCGACGACCTCCGTGACAACGGATCATGCGTCATCGTGGTGTTCAACGCGCACGACCGGGCTCCCTCGGCAGCGTGCGAGGGCCTGTTCACCGCCATGGTGAAGAGCCTGGCCCTCGAACTCCCCGAGTGCCTGACCGTATGCATCGCCACCGACCACGACCGTCCGGCAGAGGCGCTCGCACTCATCGAACGCGAAACGTCTGTTGCGCGCGTCCTGCCCGCGGTGCGCTACATCGGTGGCGTCCGCCAGACAGAGCGATGGCTGCCAACCGCCTCGGAGACAACAGAAGGTCTCGACCTCGACAACGACTCGGTGGTCCTCGCCGTGGGAGGCGCTCGCGGCATCACCCGGGTCCTGACCGAGGCCATCGCGGAACGCTGGCGACCGCATCTGTGGATCATCGGATCCACGAGGCCGGACGACTTCTCCGCGGCCGAGCTGAGCGGCCCCCTGCCGAGCAAGCGCCAGTACATAGCGGATCAAGTGGCCGAGCAACCCGGCGCTCCCGTCAAAACCATCACTGCCCACTACGACGCGCTCCTACGTGCCCGCGAGGTCCACGAGACGCTGGAGTCCTTCCGCCGGCTCTGCGGCGAGGACCGACTTCACTACCTTCCCTGCGACATTACGGACCGCCCGGCAGTGACAGACGCGGTGAATCGCCTGATCAGCTGGCACGGGCACGTCGACCTGGTCCTGCAGGGCGCCGGGATCAGCCGGTCGGGCCGGCTGGCGAACAAGGCGCTTTCAGAATTCACCCGTGTCCGTGACGTCGTCGTACAAGGACATCGCAACCTCGTCGACGCATTGGCCTCCACACGCCCCCGGCGATGGCTGAATGTCGGGTCCTTCGTCGGCCTGGGTGGCGCCCCCGGGGAGATCGACTACGCCAGCGCGCACGGCTACCTGCTGACGTCGGCCGAGCACATACGCGCTCAGCGGGGTTGGTCCATGACCACCATTGCCTGGCCGTTCTGGACCGACGTCGGCATCGCAGCGTCGCCGATCCACCGGAAGGCCCAGGAACGACGCGGAATATTCACCGGAATCGACAACAGGGAGGGGGCCGCCCTCCTCATGGCAGAGTTGCGGACCTCAGGCGACGACCCCATCGCGGTCCTCGCTGGCGATGCCGAGCTGCAATCCTCCCGCACAGGCTGGCGACCGTCAGCGGAGCGCAGCCAGCGATGCGCAGCGCCTCGCACCATGCAAGATCAGGAAACCGACCGCGCACGCGACAACGCGAAGGCTTCATGACCATGGCCGAGACCGATCAAACAAGCACGGCTGTCGAGGATTTGACGCGGCTGTTTCACGGCGAACGAAGCGACACCATCCACCGTCAGCTCACCGGTGCTCTCTCGGACCCCCTGTTCGAGCCACGAGACGGCCTCACGAGCAACGAACGAGCCGAGCTGGCCTACGCCCGGCTTCGCCTGCTGAGCGGCCGGCTGCCGTCTGCAGTCGCCATCACTAAGAACCCCCGAAGCCTCTTCGCGCTTCTGGACGCGACAGCGGTGGTCGACACCACACTCGCCGCGGTAGCCGCCATCCACTACAACCTCTGCCTGGGAACTCTGCTCGACTATGTCGGGGGCCAACCCAGCCTGCAGCCCTACATCGACGAACTCGACACACTCGGCTCGATCGGCGTGTTCATGGCCACCGAGCTCGGCTACGGCAACAACGTCAAGGCGCTGGAGACAGAGGCCGTGTTCGACCCTGCCACCAACACCTTCACGCTCCACACGCGCACACCGCAGGCACAGAAGTACATGCCCAACACGGCTGTCGCACTTCCCAAGATCGCCATAGTCATGGCACGGCTGAAGGTAGGCGACCGCGATCACGGGGTGTTCCCTTTCGTAGCGCGCATACGTGACGCCGAGGGCCCCTGCACAGGCGTCCGGATCGTGCCGCTCCCAGAAAAGCCGGGTCTTGATCTGGACAACGCGATCACTATTTTCGAAGGCCTCCGGTTGCCTCGCGAGGCCATCATGCTGGGCAGCCACTCGCACCTGGAACAGGACGGGACCTTCCGAAGCAGTGTGGGGGCGCACCAGCGGTTCCTGGAGGCCATGAAGCGAGTGATACCGGGAAAGCTCGGCCTCACCGGAGCCCATCTCGCCTGCGCCAGGGCCTCCGTCGCCATCACCGCGCGATACAGCAAACAACGCCTTACATTCGCACCCGGGAAAGCGCCGGTGCCGATCATCGAATACCAGAACCACCAACGCGCAGTGATCGGGGCGCTGGCCCGAACGTACGGCATGTCGTTTCTGGTCAGCAGGGCCCGCAGAGAACTGGACTCCTCGTCGGGCGGCGCCGACCTGGCGCTGGAGCGTCTGATCGCCGTGACGAAGGTCAGCGCCAGCCAAGCTGCTGAACACGTGGTGCTGACCTGCAGGGAACGCTGTGGTGCCCAGGGGATGTTCGGCCGCAACCGCATCGCCGACTACATCGCACTCGGCCACCTCGTCATCACCTCCGAAGGCGACAATGATGTGATCGCCCTCAAAGCGGCACAGCAGATGGTGCTGGGCTCGCAGTATGCACCGCCCCTCGCCGGCCCGCGCCCCGAAAGCCGCCTGGCGGAACCCGAGTTCTGGATCTGGTGCCTTCGTACCCACGAGGCACGGCTGTACCAGCAGCTGACCCAGCACGCCACAACCGAGTTCGAGAAAGACACGGGCAGCTTCAGCCTGTGGAACGCCGTCGCCACCGATCTCCTGGCACTCGCCCGCGTGCACGGCCTGCGCATGGCTGCAGAGGAACTGCAGTGCGTACTTCAAGAAGCCGCTCCGCGCACTCGCCGCATGCTGCAGTCGGTGGGAGCAGTTTTCGCTCTTCAGGAAATCTCTGGCGACACCGGCTGGTACCTCACCGAGAACATCCTCTCGGCGGAAGAAGTGCGCGGCATCCCGCCGCTCATCGACGATCTGTGCGGCGAACTGATGGCCTCCCTGGACTCCTTGGTGGACGGATACAACTTGCCGCCCCACCACCTGCGCGCGCCGATCGCCGACGACTACCTCCATGCCTACGACTACCTGCACAGCTCCCTGCACGGTGCCTCGACGGCAGCAAGCGGAGCGTCGGGGTCACGCGAGAGCAGTTCGCAACCGGAACCCCAGGGGCAGGACGATCACCCCCCGCAGAAGTCAACCGCTCGCGCCTCGACACCGGCCCTTCCTCGCGGCAGCTTCTACGTCGATGTCCATGCCCCAAAGGACCGGTGGGGCCGCGAACTCGACCCACTGCGTGACGCCAACCTCCTTGACCACTGTGTCAAGGGCAAACCCACCTTGCCCGGCTCGCACATGCTCGAAATCGCCGCAGAAGCGGCCATGGGCATTGCTCCAGACCTCGTCCCGATCCGCTTCAGCAAGGTCCGGTTCCACGCCTTCCTGCGCATGAACCCAGATCGGCCTGTCCGGTTCCGAGCCACAGTCCGAGAAGTGACAGGGCAGCCGGACGACCGGCAGGTCACGGTGCACGTCCTGTCCGACGTCGTGCATCCCTCCGGCCGCGTACTGCGCCGAGACCGCCTGCACGCCGAAGCCACCGTTCACTTGGCAGCCGAGGCGACCCGCCCCGCACCCCCGCCCTGCCCCCTGGACCTCTCCTCACGTGGCACCCTCGTAGCCGATCCGTACTTCCTGCCCGCCGTACCGATGACGTTGCGCGGCGCCTACGACAGCACCCGGGGATGTTGGCTCGGCCCCACAGGCAGCGCCACCGAACTCGATCTGCGTCATGCAGCACGCGACAGCGCCTTCACCCGCTTCACCATCCCCTGTCTGACCATCGACGCCCTGACGCGCGTCCCCTATCCCGACCCGGACGACACCTCGCGCATAGGCGTAGCCGTTCCCCTCGGATACGAACAGCTCGACCTCTACACGTCACTCAACGACATCGACCTGTTCCAGTCCTGCGGCAACAAACTGACCCTCATACGAGAGCCGGCCGACAACCCGCACCCCGCCTTCTACCTGGTCTCCGCGGACGGTGACGTACTGATCCGCATGGCAGATCCGAACCTCCAAGCCGTGGCCTGGGTTCCCGCCTCGGCACTGCGCGGAGAGCCTGTTACCCCAGATCAAGTGGTCACGAGTGCGGCCGATTCCCGCGAGAGCGCATCTTCCGGCCGGAACTTCGCCGGAGGAAGCCACCAATGAAGGCGGCAGCTCGCAGCGCTCTGGAACCGGACGACATAAGCAGCCGGGACTTGTCATGGGCGGCACTTGGGGAGAGAGCCCTCAGCCCGGCCAGAAGGCAGACAGCCCATCGCGAGGAGGCCAGCCCAATGAACGAACCCCCCGAAACCGTGGCCCAACTCATCGCCAGCATCTTCAGCTCGGCAGCTCACTCGGCATGCGCCACGACTGCCCCGGAGAACGCGCACGGCCCCAAGGGGCGCGGCGAGCTGAAAGACTGCACCCGATGCTGCCAGTCCTGCTGCCAGCCACAGCCCGAGATGCTGAGGCTGTAAGGAAACGGGCCTCTGTGGTGTGAATCGACAATAGGTCGGCCATCCCGGGCCCGCGGCTCAACTCCGGCGCCTTACCTGAATGCGGCAGCCGTTCCAGGACGGTGAGAGCGAAGCGCGCTCTCACGTCAGAACAACTGATGACCGCGTGAAGAGCGAGGCAGGCCTTGTCGTGGCCCAGGCCCCGCCGAGGGAGCGTGCTCGCTCCGGCGTGCCGGTGTCCGGGGGGGGCACAGTCCCACTGGCGGTCACCCGTCGATCGGTTGGGCAGGGATCAACCTCTGAAGAAACCTCTGCGTATCGGCAGCAATTGAGTACAGGCGCGCGCCTCGGCGGCCCCTGGTAGCCAGTACGGCAGATGTTGAACGCGTACTGCAGATAGCGGTGCGGCGGGAGATCGCGGACGTGGGAGTCCTGGCTGGCTCCGGATGGGCTGCCCATCAGTCGCCGCGTCGGACGAGGTCCCCGCCGCCCCGACCACCGGCACCGCCTTGCGCCCTTTCCTGGCGTCCTCGCGCCGTGTCCGCCGAATTGCTGCGCGCACATGAATTGGCTGTGTCAGCCCACCCGCCTCCATTGCCCTGCTTCCCCGCACGCTCCTAGGTTCACTCCGGCAGACCCCGGTGTGGACGCGCCCCGGGAGCACCGCTCGTTCCTCCCTCCCTGTCGTACTTCGCGCACGCCCAGCCGGGCGCACCTTCAGAAGGGCTTCCTCCACCATGAGCCGGAACGACCAGCCGGACCTCGGCAGACGCGGATTCCTCGCCGGCGCCAGCGCCGTCGCCGCAGCCACCGCCGTTCCTTCCCTCGCCACCCGCGCCGCCGCCGCGGCGCCGGACGCGGCGGCGAACCGCCCCAACATCCTGGTGATCCTCACCGACGACCAGCCCCTGCACACCGAGTGGGCGACTCCGAACACGCTGAGCTGGCTGGTGGACGGCGGTGTCGAATTCAGGCAGGGCCATGTGGCCACCCCGCTCTGCGCTCCGTCGCGCTCGTCGATCTTCAGTGGTCAGCACGCACGCCACCACGGGGTGCGCGACAACAGCAGCCCGCACAACCTCGACCAGTCCACCACCGTCCAGCGGCACCTCCAACAGGCGGGCTACCGGACCGGGTTGTTCGGCAAGTACCTGAACGCCTGGAGCAACAAGGACATCCCGCCGTACTTCGAAGAGTGGCTGCTCTCCGCGCCGGTCACCTACAACGACGGTACGTACAACGACAACGGCACGGTGCGCACCATTGATGGTTACAGCACCAGCGTCATCCGCGACCGCGCCCTCAAGTTCCTCGACAAGTCCACCACCGACCACCGCCCCTGGTTCGCCTTCGTCGCGCCGAAAGCCCCGCACGGGCCGAACACGCCAGAGCCGAAGTACGCGAACACTCCCGTGCCCGCCTGGAACGGTCGTCCCTCGGTCACCGAGGACGACCGCAGCGACAAGCCGGAGTACATCCAGAACGCCAACCGCACTCTCGCCGACGGCCGTACCGTGCGCCGCAACCAGCTGCGCACCCTCCTGTCCGTGGACGACGCGGTGAAGGCACTGCACGACAAGCTGGCCGCCCTGGGGCAGCTCGACAACACGCTGGTCTTCTACCTCGGCGACAACGGCTACAGCTGGAGCGACCATGGCTGGGGCGCCAAGTCGGTGCCCTACCGTCCGGCCGTCGAGGTGCCGTTCTACGTGTCGTGGCCGGCCGGCGGCCTCGGCTCGGGCACCGTCGACGACCGGCTGGCCGCGAACATCGACATCGCTCCGACCATCCTCGACGCGGCCGGCATCGCCCCGAGTCCGCTGCACGACGGGCAGTCGCTCCTCGGCACCGCGCGCCGCGACCACCTGCTGATCGAATGGTGGCACCGCAACCCCGGCGACAATTCGCACACCTGGTCCTCCTACAAGAGCGCCACAGAGCAGTACATCGAGTACTACGCCCTGTACACGGACAGCACCGGGCAGGAGGTCGGCACCGGTGAGCTGCAGTTCCGGGAGTACTACGACCTGGTGAACGACCCCTACCAGCTCACCAACCTTCTGCACGGGGCCACGCCCGCGGACGAGCGGCGGCTCGGCATCCCGGCGCTGGCCGCGCAGTTGGCCGCGGACCGGGCGGCCTGATCCGGGTGTGCCGGTGCGGGAAGCCCCTCCCGTACCGGCACACGCCGCAGCCTCCCCCTCATCTCCCCTGAATCCGTCGCCCTGCCCGAGAGGCCCCTTCCATGACCAGCGCCCCTCGTTCATGCTGCGCCCCGGCGCACAGCATCCAGCAGCTGCGGCCCGCCCCACCGCGGCCGGAGCCGAGCGATCCCGCGGCCCGGCGCGCCGGCCGAGGTCTGACCACGCTCCCGGGCGGGGCGTTTTCGATGGGGTGCGACGATGCCGACGGCGTAGTGGCCGACGGCGAGGGGCCAGTACGGGACGTGGAGATCGACGTATTCTCGATCGCCGCGACGGCCGTCAGCAACGCCGAGTTCGCATCCTTCGTGAAGGCCACCGGTCACGTCACGCAGGCAGAGAGCTTCGGCTTCTCGTATGTCTTTGCCGGTTTCCTGACTCCGGGCCTGCGGGCCTCGTCCCCGGCGGTGCCCGGCACCCCGTGGTGGCGCGCCGTCGAGGGGGCGAGCTGGCGCGCGCCCAGCGGGTCCGGCTCGCGTTTCCAGGACATCCAGCAGCACCCGGTGGTGCACGTCTCCTGGCACGACGCGATGGCGTACTGCGCTTGGTCGGGCACCCGGCTGCCCACCGAGGCGGAGTGGGAGTACGCCGCCAGGGGTGGACTGGCGCGCAAGCGCTACCCCTGGGGTGACGAACTGGCCCCGAACGGACGGGACATGCTCACCATCTGGCAAGGCGACTTCCCGAACGCGGCCCCGGGCGCCCGCAACGGCACAGCGCCGGTCCGCTCCCACCGGCCAAACGGTTTCGGCCTCTACAACACGGTGGGCAACGTGTGGGAGTGGTGCGCCGACTGGTTCAGCGCGGACTATCGCCGCACGGGCCCCCGGACCGCGCCACAGGGTCCGCCTGACGGCACGGCGCGCGTCATGCGCGGAGGCTCCCATTTGTGCCACGTGTCGTACTGCAACCGCTACCGCGTCGGTGCGCGCAGCTCCAACACCCCGGACAGTTCGACGGGCAACATCGGCTTCCGGGTGGCGCGTAGCTCAGTGCGAGCCGATCCAGCTCGCGCCAGGCAGGGTCACCTATCGCATCACCCGGAGTCCACGATCGCGGGTGGGGCGGATGGACCGGCAGGCGAGGCCGGTCCGGTGCCGCCCGCGGAGCCGAGACACTCCGGGACAACAGGGCCAGTCCGGACGATCTGAAGCGGCTTGCCGCTCACGGGTCGTGAGTGGTGTTTCGAGGTAGGCCGCGGTGTCGATCACACGTATGAGAGCACCACGGACGATGCCCTCACGTTCAGCTTCGACTGCCTCATCAAGACAGCCACCAAAGTCGGCCCTGATCAATAGCATGATCGGTGGCAGCAACGATCGTCGAAGCCGTCGGCACAGCACAGATGAAGTCGTCGCGGCGCCGGCACACACTTACTGGTGGTTTCAGAATGAGCTGTGATGGCTCGGGGGTCGACGCGGGCTGGAGTGCGCCATCCACGGGGTCGCGCCACCGCCGAACACGGGCGCACTGGCTCTGTTCACGAGACCGGACAGCACATGTGCACCACTTCGGACGGCGGTGGCGCTAGTCCTTGAAGCGAACACTGGGGTGCCAACGTGATCTCTGGGACGCCCTGGCAAACCCTTTACGAGCGGCCGAACCTGCCCTTCTTGACGGGCCGTTCAGGCCTCAGAGCCTCATGCTCGTACTCCAGATCGGCGATCGAGATCCGCATGAGAGCCGTCCAGGTGGTGGGGAATCGGGAGCTGTCAGGCCATTCCCTCACGGTGAACTCCACGATCCAGCTCCTGTCTGTGGTTCGGAACACTCGCCGACCGCATGCCTCAGCGTTCAGGTCTCCGTAGCTGGAAGGAATGTAGGTGCGAGCCACCACAGCAGCCTGAGCGACCGTCTGGTCCAAGTCACCGTCGCACGGGATGGCCTGGAGCAGGAGCGAACGGGAATCGTCCCCGAGAAGCTTTGCGGGGCCCTCCACGAGAATCCACCAGCCTCCACTACTACTCATCGCAGGTGCCGTGCTGAACAGCCGTCACAGACATCGCGAAATGCTGCCGCCCAGCCGCAGATGGATGCCTGTCCGGTCGCACCAACATCGACTGCTGGCGTCGGGGTGAGCTCGCCTGTCTCTCCATGAGGTGCTTCACGGTGATGACCGTCGCAGGTCCGGGCTTCCCTGACAACAGTCGAACAGCCGCCGCCCGAGTGCCGTCCGAAGTGGTGTACATGTGCTGTCCGTTCTCGGTTCTGGCACAGATCTGGGGGCCAGTCGCAGAGGGTGACAGTGTCGTTCGATTGAAAGGGCGGTCACGAGCCCGGCTGTCCCACTCGAGCACTCACCTCGTAGCCTCCGCGTATAACTGCTGATCCGTTCCAATTCCGCTGCGTCCTCTGCCATGACTACGATTTTCGGTGTGAGCTCGCTGAGCGCGCTCTTCAGCTCGTTCAGCAGTTCGGTGGCGAGGCCTCGGGGGTTGATGGAAACGGCGTTCTTTGATTCCACTTCGGCGCGAGTCTGCTGCACCGGCACGCCCTTGTCGCCGATGGTTCAGATTTTGCCTGTGATCCGTTCCCAGATCAGATTCAGGATGGTGGCGAAATTGAGGACCTTGTCCTTGATGAGGGCGACGCCGGCGGCCAGTGCGAGGATCACGATGCTCCAGCCGCCGACTTGCTTGAACGCGCCTATCAGCCCTTTGAGACCGATAGATTCAAAGAATGCTTGCTAACCCGACTTCTGCTCGTCGGGGCCCGACTTGGTTGCATTCAGAATGTCGTTCTTGTCTGCCGTGTCGAGATCATCCGCTTTATTAACGTGCGCGTCCAGTGTGGTGTTTACTGCGCTGATACCCTTCTTTAGGTATGCGATTTTCTCCCGAACCTGCGTGTCTGAATTGCTGGACACTTGAGCCTCGTTTCCGGGTGGTAGCGGGTAGTAGACCTTTTCGGTAGGGTGCTGTTGATTTTCTTATTTGGCCAAACTGGCTCTTCTGGAGGGGGTTCGGTGGCAAAGCCCGGCGGGGTGATTGATCTTCTGGGGATATTCTTCGTTTTTCTGGGAACGTGCGGGCTGCTTATGCAGGTCGGCAGTCTCGGTATTTATCGAAAGCTGCGGAAGCTGGAGCGCCGTGGCGTGGAGGGCGAGGCGACGGTCACTCGCTCGTGGCCCGTGCGCGGATCGGTGCGCGTCATCTTCCGGATCCACCTGCCCGAGGGCCGAGCCGTGGCCGAGTTCAACGAAGTGCAGTTGGATCCGGTCGGTTCGCCGGGGGACGTGGTCGCCGTCATCTATGACCCGAAGAAACCGACGCGGGCCAAGACCGGCGGCCGCAAGGACATCAACTACAGGGCGGAGCGCCTGGCGGTTCAGCTGCTCGGTGGCGGGGGCTTGGCTCTCTTCGTCGCCGGAATCGTGATGGTGGCTCTGGCTCGGCCCTTCTTCTGACGATCGCGCCACGGCCGCTCATGACGACAGCCGCCGGCTTGCCGACGGCTGTCGTCATGGTTCGGAGGGAGTCGCGGGCTCTACGCTTCCTGCTCCGCTCCGCCCCGCCGCACCTCCGCCAACGCGTCCGTCCAGCCCGCCGCGTAGGCCCGCGACTCCCGGTTCAGCAGTTCCTCGTACAGCCGGTCCAGCAGTGCCTCACCGTCGGGAGCGGGGGAGCGCAGGAGATGGGCGAGGTGGGTGTATGTGCGATCGAGACGAAGCGGGCCGCACCCCAGCAGTCGCCGACAGATACCTGAGGGATCGTCAATTCCGATCGTCGGACGACAAGGCGTACGCGGTCTCACGCGAACCGGTCTCCTCGCAATCGAACACTGAGGTAACGCTCTGCGACGACTTCTCAAGATCTGTGCCAAAGCCCCGTTCTCGTGAACAAAGCCAGGCGCCCTGTTCGCCCTGACGGTGACACATCAGCGGCACTCGCTATCGTCCAGGCCATGACCTCAAGTGATCGTCTGCTCGACCTGATCCAGACCACCCCAGAGATCGATCTGCTGCTGCGGTCATCGTTCGGCTTCGACATCCACCGGAAGCACTATGGCGATGGATTCAGACTTGCCTCGGGTGCACCGCTGGAGGTGATCGCCGGGGAGTCCGCTGGCGGGGCGTACTTCCTGAGCGGTGAGCACAACGGTCGCCGGCCGGTGGTGTTCGCAAGTTCCGAAGGGGAAGGCGGGCTGCTCGCCGAAGATCTGGCGGACGCGCTGGAGATCATCATCGGGCTGGAATGGCGGAACTGCCTCTCATTCTCGGGCGGTGGCGATGTGGAGATCATGCAGATCACCGCTCAACACCTTGAACGGTCCCGTGACAAGCACAACCCGGACATCGACAGCGAAGCCGTCCAGGTGGCCGCAGCCCTTTCTCTGCGGATCCTGCCTGTCACTGATCTGGTCATCCAGCTGCAGGCAGCCGTCTCGAAGACCGAACCGGACTACGTCGTGACCGACGATGACGGGCAGGAGTTCGACCCGCTCTTCGGCGAGCACGTGGAGCCTCTCCACGGTGGCTGGCACTGAGTCCGACCGCCCGCTGCCGCCAGTCGCATCAACACCGGTATCTCGGCCAGTATCTGAGGCGTGTCGGGCAGACTCTCCGACGTGTCTGCTGACCTTGTTCCCGACGATCTCTGGGAGCGCATAGCTCCCTTCCTCCCGGCCCGGCCCGCCAGGCGCCATCCTCGCCCCCGGGCGACTGCCGGTATCGGACCGCGTCGCACTGGCCGGCATCATCCTTGTGCTGCGCAAAGGAGTGGCCTGGCGCGATGTGCCCCTTCAGGTCGTCGGCTGTTCAGGGGTGACCGCTTGGCGTCGGCTCCGGGACTGGACTGAGGCCGGCGTCCGGCACCGCTTGCACGAGGACCTTCTCGCTGAGCTGCGCGCGGAGGGTCTGCTGGAGACGAATGACTCGGCCATCGACGGCTCGCACGTCAGGGCGCTCAAAGGGGGGATCACACCGGGCCTTCGCCGGTCGACCGGGGCCGGCCGGGCAGCAAGCACCACCTGATCGTCGACCGGGACGGAAACCCGCTTGCCGTCACGCTGACCGGCGGCAACCGACACGATGTCACCCAGCTCCTGCCGCTCCTCGATGCGATCCCACCGGTCCGGGCCTGCGCGGACGCCCGCGAACACGGCCGCGCAGGCTGTTCGCCGACCGGGGCTACAACTTCGACAAGGACCGCCGCCTGCTCTGGAAGCGTGGGATCAAGCCGCTCATCGCCCGACGCGGCGTCGCCCACGGCTCGGGCCTGGGCAAGACCCGCTGGGTGGTCGCGCGGACCTTCGCCTGGCTCCACCAGTTCAAGCGCCTTCGCATCCACCCGATGCCGCGGCTCAGTCGGCCGCCCGGTGGAGCGTGGTGCGTCCCAGGCGGGGCTCCGCGCGGGAGGCGAGGACCTTGATGCGGACGCGGCGCGCGGTGACGGGTGCGGCGAGCGGCAGGATCCGCTGGTGACCGATGGTCGTACCGGTGGCGATCTGCTGCCAGGCCCCGCCGATCTCGGCCTCCACAGCGAATTCCTCCACCCGCTGCCCGTGCTCGATGTCCTCGCGCACCGCGACCCGGTCGAAGGTGGTGGTTCCGTCGGCGTTCTTCGCCACCGGCCGGCCGTACACCTTCCGCACCCGCTGCCCGAACGCGGTCAGTTCGGCGACATCCGCCGCGTCGATCGTCCCCGCCTTCGACGGCGGCACGTTGAGCAGGAGTGTCGCGTTGCGCCCGACGCTCTTCTCGTACAGGTCGAAGAGCTGGGCCGCCGTCTTCGGCTTCTGGTCCGGGTGGTGGAACCAGCCTGGTCGATTGGAGACGTCGGCCTCCGCGGGGAACCAGGACAGATGAGTCACGCCGGTCTCGGTGAGCCGGGCCCGGGACCCGATGTCGGCGGCAGTCGGGCCGTGCGGCAGCAGCCATTCTCCGTGGTAGGTCCACGGGTCGGCGGTGGTCGGCACCACACTCCACTCGGTCTCGCGGCCGATCCCGCTCTCGTTGCCGACCCAGCGGATGCCGGTCGGGCCGCCGAAGATGACGGTGTCCGGCGACAGCGCCTTGATCACCCGGAACCATTCGTCGAAGCGGTACTCCTGGGTGATCCCGGCGTCGGACCACGGGTTGGCGCCGTCCAGCCAGAACTCGTCCAGCGGTCCGTACTCGGTGAACAGCTCGTAGACGAGGTTCAGGTAGTAGGCGTCGTAGTCGTTGACGTGCACGGTGAACGTCGGCAGCTTCCCCGACCGCACGTCGTCGGCCCGGTCGTCGCCCTCCACGAGGGTGGGGATGGTGTGTTTCTTGACCGTGCTGCCGTTGCCGAACCGGCCGAGGCCGCCGGGGGAACGGTCGCCGTCGGCGAGCGCGGTCAGCTCCACCGAGGTCAGCGTCCCGCCCTCGGCCTGCTTCTTGCGCAGCGACTCGATCCACGTGGTGTGCCAGGCGTGCGGGAGCTCGGAGCCGTCCGAGGGCGAGAGATAGATCCCTACGCGCAGTTGGTGGGCGCGCGCTGAATCCACGTATCTGCGGACGATGTTCGGCTGCCCCGGGCTCTTGAGGATCGAGTGCGGCGTGTAGCGGCTGGGGAAGAGCGTGAACCCGTCGTGGTGCTTGGCGGTGATCATCGCCAGCTCGGCGCCCATCGCCTTGTACGTGCGGATCCACTGGTCGGCATCGACCGCGGACGGCGCGAACGTCGCCTCGTCCTCGGCGCCCGACCCCCACTCTCGGTTGGTGAAGGTGTTCATCCCGAAGTGCGTGAACGCCGTGATCTCCCGCCGCTGCCACCCCACCTGCCCTTTCCTGGGGACGACGTTCGCGGCCTTGGCGATGATCTGCTCCGGGGTGTCCTCCGCAGTGATCGGAATGATCGAGGCGGGACGGACGCGGGCCTGACCGGCCGTTGGTGCGGCCGTCGGCGCGGCGGTGGTGGCGTACGCGCCGGTGCTGCCGAGGGCGGCGATCACGGGGGCGGCTCCCAGGGCGCCGAGGATCTGGCGGCGAGACGTCATTGTTCCCTCCTGCAAGGCACATTGCTCGGATCTCTTCGCTGAACTCCAGGGCATCATGTCGCACGAAGAGACTGGCGATAAGAGATACGACAGCAGAGATCCCATGTATGCCTGTGGCGGGTGGGACCGGCCAGCGCGCATCCGCATCCGCACCTCAGTCTCCAGCGCGATCGCCCCCGCCACGGAAGGCGGATGCCGCCATTACCTCTTCCTCGCGCCGGTCCTGAGCCTCTCGGCCAGTCAGTCGCCGTAAGGCGCGTAACGGATGTCCGTCATGCCGGCGTGAGGCCGCGGCGGGGTGCGGTTGACATCCACAGGGCGCTGACTACTCTCATTATTGCTAAGAATATTGGTAATCAATGAAGTGAGGCAAAATGGATGCCACGCCGACCACCGCGCCGTACCGGTGGCGATGGCTGATCCTGGTGGTGATGATCGTCGCGGAGGTCATGGATCTCCTGGATGCGTCCATCGTCAACGTCGCAGGTCCCGCGCTGGAGGAGTCCCTCGGCGCCAGCTCCGTCGGCCTGCAGTGGGTGATCGGCGGCTACGCCCTCACCTTGGGGGCCGGCCTGGTTGTGGGCGGCCGGCTCGGTGACCGCTATGGACGCCGCCGGATGTTCCTGACCGGTCTGGCGGCCTTCACACTGAGCTCTCTGCTGTGCGCGCTGGCGCCGAACATCGAGTCGCTGATCGTCTTCCGGCTGCTCCAGGGCACCGCGGGGGCGATCCTGCTCCCGCAGGGCTTGGGCCTGCTGCGCGAGAACTTCTCCGGGCCCGAACTCACCAAGGTCTTCGCGATCTTCGGTCCTGTGCTCGGCCTGGGCGGCATCATCGGCCCGGTTCTGGGCGGCTTTCTCATCGAGGGCGACATCCTCGGCCTCGGGTGGCGGTCGGTGTTCCTGGTCAACCTGCCCATCGGGCTCGCGGCCCTGGCCATCGCGGCGAAGTTCGTCCCGAAGAAGCCGGGCGACCGCACCGTGCGGGTCGACATGGGCGGCGCGGGCCTGGTCGTGGCGTCCTGCGCGCTCCTCGTGCTGCCGCTGAACCAGGGGCAGGAGGACGGCTGGCCGCTGTGGACCTGGCTGTGCATGGCCGCCTCCGTCGTCGGGTTCGGCCTGTTCGCGCTCCAGCAGCGCCGGCCCGCCGCGGCGGGCCGTGAGCCCCTGGTGACCCCGGCCCTGCTGCGCAAGCCCGCCTTCACCGTCGGGCTCGGCGGTATCGCCCTGTTCTTCGGCGGGCTGATCGGCACGCAGCTCGTACTCACCCTGTTCCTGCAGATCGGCCAGCACTTCAACGCCGGGGACGCGGGCCTGGGGAACCTGCCGCTCGCCGTGGGTACGGCGATCGGCGGCGCGGTCAGCGGCGCCTTCCTCGCCGACAGGATCGGCCGCAAGGTCCTTCAGGTCGGGCCGGTGGTACAGCTCGCCGGTGCGGCGCTGCTCTGGTTCGAACTCGATGCTCTGAGCACGGGGTCGTTCTCGATCTGGGACATCGCCCCGGGGGTGGCGGTGGCCGGTGTCGGAGCGGGCATGGTCATCGCCGCCCTGTTCAGCTTCATCCTCGCCGCGGTCGACGACGACGAGATCGGCTCCGCCTCCGGCGTCCTGTCCGCGGTGCAGGCCATCGGCGGCTCCATCGGAGTGGCGATCTTCGGCTCGGTGTTCTTCGCGCAGGCCGAGACCGGCGACTTCACTGCCGGCTTCCACCATGCGCTGATCGTCCAGGCATGTCTTCTTACGGCGTTCTTGGCCATCACCTTCCTGCTGCCGAAGAAGGGCCGGCCCGAGGACGAGCAGCACGGCATCATCCCCTCTGCCTCCGACGGCAGTTCTGCCGGCTGCGGTGCGAAGCAGGACGTCACTGTTTGATCCCCGGTCCGGTGCCGTCCCAGCCGCGGCACCGGACCGGCCCGCGTGGAGCTCACGTGAGGAAGGAAGGAAACGTCATGGCCCATCGACATGTCCTGGTCGCGGGAGCGGGCATCGCCGGCCCGGCCCTGGCCTACTGGCTGCACCGCCACGGCCTCGCGGCCACGGTGGTCGAGCGTGCTCCCGCTGTGAGGGAGGGCGGGCAGACGGTGGACCTGCGGGGAGCCGGACGCACCGTGGCCCGCAGGATGGGACTGGAACGGGCGCTGCAGGACCACGCCACCCGCGAGGAAGGCATCCGGTTCGTCGACCGGGCGGGCCGCGTGAAGGCCGCGTTCTCCTCAGCGTCCTTCGGCGGACAGGGGCCGGTCGCCGAACTGGAGATCCTCCGCGCCGACCTGTCCCGCCTCCTGTACGAGGAGACGCGGCCCTATACCGAATACCTGTTCTCCAATGAGATCACCGAGCTGTCGCAGAGCGGCGAGGGGGTACGGGTCACGTTCCGCAGCGGTGCCGAGCGGGCCTTCGATCTCGTCGTCGCCGCCGACGGTGCCCGCTCCCGCACCCGTGACCTTGTGTTCGGCGGTCTCGGCGACGCGGTGGACATCAGGCCCTTGGGCCTGACGACCGCCTACTTCACCATCCCGGGTGAGCCCCGTGACGGGCGCTGGGCCCGCTGGTACAACGCTCCGGAGGGACGTGTGGTGACCCTGCGCCCCGACCCCCGTGGCACCACCCGCGCCGCGCTGTCCTTCCTCTCCCCGCCCCACACAGGCGAGCAGCACGAGAAGCTGGTGCCACAAGCGCAGAAGCAGCTCCTGCACCGCGTCTTCCGCGAGGCCGGCTGGGAAACGGCCCGCGTCCTGGCGGCCATGGACACCGCGCCGGACTTCTACCTCGACCACGTCAGCCAGGTCCGCATGCCCCGCTGGTCCCACGGCCGTGTCGCCGTGCTCGGGGACGCCGGGTACTGCCCTTCGCCCCTGAGCGGCATGGGCACCAGCCTCGCCTTCGCCGGCGCCTACGTCCTGGCCGGTGAACTCGCCCGCCACGCCCACCACGAGCAGGCGTTCACCCACTACGAGAAGGTCCTGCGCCCCTACACCGAGCGGGCCCAGGACCTGCCGCCCGGCGTGCCGCGCGTCGCCCTACCGCGGACCTTGACGGGTATCCGCACCCTCCACGTGGTCCTACGGGCGGCTGCGCGGCCCCGCGTGGCCGCGCAGCTGAACCGCTTCCTCGTCCCTCCCGCCGACACCTTCGCCCTGCCCTCCTACAGCCTGTAGATCTCACGCATGATTGGTTGCCAACGCCTTCAGTGACCCAGGAGCAGCTTCCACGCCATGACTGCCAACCAGCCCACCGGTCCCCAGCCCGCAGCCCCGGCGGAGGGTCCCATCCGCGACCAGTTGCGGAACCTGACCCGCCGCCAGCAGCGGTTCGAGCGGTACCTGGGCCGTCAGATGCACGTCGACCCCGCAGGGCTCGCGGTGATGGACCGTCTCGTCAGCACCGGGCCGGCGACGCCGAGCGAACTGGCTCGCGAACTCAGTACATCGACAGCGGCGATGACCCTGGTCATCGACCGCCTGGCGGACGGCGGACACGTCAGCCGCCAGCCGCACCCCAGCGACCGGCGCAAGGTACTCGTGACACCGGCGAAGCACTGGGAGAAAGCCGCGTTCGAGCATCTCGAGCCCCTCGTCGCGGGTATCGGCGAGATCACCGAGTCCATGACGCCCCAGGAGCAGGCCATAGTGGCTGCGTTCCTCGAGCGGGCGGTGGCCGCGTACGACCGGGCGACCAAAGCGTAGGCGGCCTGACCCGATAGCGGCGTCCGGGCCCCGTGCGAATCCGGCGGTGCAGCAGCCGGTCGACGGGGGACAGCCGTCCGTACTTCAGGGCGTCCGCGGCACTGATGAGGGGGATGCAGCCGACGTTGCAACTGTGCGCGACCAGCAGCGCGGCGATCGTCACCTGCAGGTCCTTCGCGGATGTCTGTCAACCAGGACGCCTGGGGGCCGGTCGTCCTTCGGGGATGCCGGGAAAAGCCTTTGACGGGGTGGGCGTTGTTGTCCGATGGTGTGCCCGCCATCCCGGTCACCAGAGCCAGTCCTGCGGTGGCACCGACGGCCACATGGCAAGGGGGTTCCGCATGATTGTTGTGTCCGCTGCGTCGGGTGCCTTCGGCAGACTGGTCGTTGATCACCTGCTGGCCCGGCACCCTGCCGAGCACGTGGTACTTGCGGTGCGCACTCCGGATCGTGTCGCGGATCTCGCCGCGCGAGGGGTTCAGGTTCGCCCAGGCGACTACGACATCCCCAACACGCTGCTCACGGCGTTCAAGAACGCCGATCGGCTGCTCCTGATCTCCTCCCCGGAACTCGACCCGGCCCGCCGCATCCGCCAGCACCGGGCCGCCATCGACGCGGCCCGCGCCGTCGGCATCGGTGCCATCGTCTACACGAGTTTCCTGGACGCCGACACTCGGGCCGACGGCGTCACCGAGGCGCACTACGCCACCGAACACGCGTTGGAAGCCAGCGGCCTGCCGTACACGCTGCTGCGCCACCCCTTCTACAGCGAAGCCTTCCTCAACTCCAACCTGCACGCAGCCGTCGCCTCCGGCGCACTGGACGACGCAACCGGCGGACGCGGCATCAACACCGCCTCCCGCGCCGACCTGGCCGAAGCCGCCGCACGCGTCCTCGCCGAGGATGAGCACCTGGGCCGCGCCTACGACTTCACCGGCGCCCTGTGGACCTATCCCCAGCTCGCACAAGCCCTCACCCGCGTCTCCGGTACACCCGTCGTCCACCGCGTAAGGAACAGCCTCACTCCCGGTCCCCAGGGCTGGTTGGAGAGCCAGGTCCGATCCGGCGTCCTGGAACGGCAGACCGACGACCTCCACAGCGTCCTCGGACACCCGCCCACCACGCTGGACCAGGCAGTCGCCACGCTCCTCCCCCGCCCCGTGCCGCCGAGCGACACCACCGAAGGGGCCAGCGGCTCCAAGACCCGCGCCCCACTACCGCAGGAGAGGCGAGAGCCTGCCTGAGCGCACCGAAGCGATTCTCGCCCTCGCGGCCATCACGTTGATGACGCGCCGCCCTACTCGCCGGGCAGCGCGCCCCGATGCCGCTGCCACCGCAAGCAACGACGACACTTCGAGCTGCCTGACATCCCGCAAAGGACCGGCAAGCACACCCGGCCGTTCGTCAGGCAACGCCCAGAAATCCTGGCGCAGGCAACCCCATCTGCTGGCAGAAGTCCTGGCTCATCGTGAGGATCTCACTCATAGGAGCCGGCGCCCGGGTGGTTGCTGCCAGTTCCTCCTGTGCTTCCTTCGACCAGAGAAAGGGATAGACCGTGATCCCCTGAGCACCCGAGAGGTCAGCGGTCTCCCCCTGCCAGCCGGGCCACCGCAACCCTTCATAGAACTGGGCCAGCCGGCCGGAGAGAGTCCAGGTCAGCCACGTGCCATAGCCCATGTCCATGGCTTCCCACTCCAGGGAGTCCGGAGCAAAGTACGTCATCCGGCCAGGCGCACCGGGCCGACCGGACGCCACCGGATCATGACCGTTGAGTGCGAAGACGCCCCCGAGCACGTCCTGCCCGACCACCAGCCCGTCCGTCGGGCGCCATGCCAGATCAACAATGTCCGGGAACTGGTTAACCTCAGCAAGACTCGGCAGGTGGGTCTGCGGGCCCGAAGACCTGCCTCCGAAGATCCGGAGCCAGCCTCCATCAAGCACCAGCCCACCACAGTGAAGGACCATCGCACCGAGTGCCGATCCGGCACTGACCTGCAGCTGCAATAGCGAAGCGCCATCGCCTCCCTCGGTGCCCGTCAGCACCTCCAGCTCGACCGCAGCGCTGTTGAACGCCTCTTGCAGTTCCGGCCATGCCGGAACATCCACGTTGACCAGTTCTTCGAGCGCTCGCATCCGCACATGGTCGCACCGGGTCGGTGGTACCTCCTCACCGGGTGATCGGCTCCCGCTACCTACCGGCTCAGGGGTTCAAGGATGAGTTCTCCATGGGCCGGGATCCGCCGAACGCCGCGACGCAGATCCCCACGAGGACACTCTGCGCTTTCTCGTTCCCAGGCACAGATATGTGACAACAACCCGGCGAACGAGGCCGCACAGGGCTGCCGACCCGACGGCAGCGTCACGGGAATGCCGTGCGCGGAGAGTCGGCCCGCCGGGGCAGTGGGCGCGGGTCAGGCGACGTGGAAGTCCTTGGCGTCCGGGAACGTCACCTGGGTGCAGCCTCGCCGGGTGGTGATGTCATCGACGTAGGCGCGGAACAGGGCAGAGATCGTCCGGCTGCCGAGCACACCGTCGTAGGTGTAGCTGGAGGTGAGCGTGTGCAGGGCAGGCTTACCGTCACAGACCGAGGATGCCCACCAGATGCCCTTCAGTTTGCCGCCCGCTGTGCCCGGCTTGATGAACGTATCGCGGTCCGCGTCTGAGTCCTTGTAGCCGACCGTGCCCGCCTCAACTCCGAAGTAGGAGGCGGTGCGCAGCCACCACGGCGAGTGGGTGAGCGCGCTGCGGGCATAGGTGCGTCCGCTGCGGTCCAGGCCGGGCGTGATGCGGCGGACCTGGTCGGGGCTGGCTGCCATCAGGCAGGTCTCCTGAGGATTTGCTGCGCCCACCGGTGAGTCCAGCACCCGATCGGGCAGCCGATCTTGGCCGTGCGCCGTGAGGTGGCCGACAAGCCACTGGCATGCGCCGGTGGCCGTCTTGGCAGGGCGCAGCGCAGTGGGCGCGGGCGGCAGGCGGTCGGGAAGGGCTGGCAGGTGCGTTGCGCAGCCGGTGCGGTCGGCCAGCGTGCGCACCGCCGTTCGGGCGAGGGTGGCCAGGCGTTCGCGGTCCGCCGCGGAGACGTCGTCAAAGAGGACGCGCGCGGTGGCAGTGAGCCGGGCCGGCGCCGAGGAGCGGCTGGAGGGGCCGCACTCGGCGCGGGCGGTGGCGAATGAGTCCCCGTACCAGCCGAGCGTGCCGTCGCCGAGCGGACGCGGCTCCGCACGATCGGCGATGGCGGTGGCATCGCGGCGGCGGTCATCGGTGCGGTGGAAGTAGTCGAAGGGTTCTTCCGAGCTCGTCGCGTCGTCGCCGATGATGTGGGTCGGCACCGCGGACGCGTCACGCGCCACCGTGTAGCTGCCTCTGGACTCCAGGGTGAACAGAGCCTTGGTGTCGTGCGGACCGTTCACCCGGTACACGGTGCACGAGCCGGGATGATTGGGGACGAGACCGCCTTCGTAGGCCTTGGCGCGGACCACGCCGCCTTGCAGGTCCATCACCGCGGCGCCCGGCACCAGCCCGCCGCACGCCGCGGCGATGTCGTGCTCGCTCGAAGCCCGGTCCCGGAAGTCATCGACGGTCAGCCATCCCGCGTACAGGCTCAGCCCCATCCCGCCCACGGCCATCGTCTGCAACAGCCGACGCCAGCCCACGCCCATCGCGTCTCCCCCTCGCTCCCGTTCACGGCGGCCGACGCGCCGATCACCGAGCATAGGGGGGCCGTGGTCACGCCGGAGCGGCCCGGAGCCAGGGCCCGCAAGGAGTGCGGCCCCGCCACTGTCCTGCTCGCCCCGCTCGATGAGAACACGGTCGAGGAGGAGTAGCCCCAGCATCACAACAGCGGTGCGGTGGCATGAAGGGTGGGGCGCCGGTGAGGGTGCTGCAGTGTCTGTCGATGGCCAAGCTGGATGACTTCTACGCGCCGCCACGAAGATGACCAGGCGGGCGGCGCAGGCTCACATCAGGATTTGATCAGCTCGCGGTCGATAGCCTTGTCGTCCTCGTCCCAGGCAAGCCATCGGCCGCACTCGAAGGGCCACTCCTGCTTGGTGTCGTCCCGGCGGACGACAATCTTGTCGAGGAACCAGCCGGATCCGCCTCCCGAGTTGTCGTGCCGGATCTGCAAGCGCTGGATTTCGTCAAGTTCCGGGAGTTGGACCGAGAAGCTGTCCATCTTCCCGCGTTCGAAGTTGTCCTCACCGTCGTTGTCGAGTTGCAGTTCGGTGCTGCTGCCCTTGGATCCGTGCAAGGTGATGTAGACGTTGGCGTCGGTTCCGGCACCGCTCCGAGAGCCGGTGAAGACGTCGATGGTGTACCCCACCCGCGGTATGTGCGCCACAGACGCCCGGTAGAAATCCACGTCCGTCCAGGGCCAGCCGGCCTGAGGCCAACTGATGGTGTCGTCTCCGCCGGTATCCCCGCCGCCCTTGCCCTCGCTCTCGAACCATTCCTTGACGGCATTCCAGACTCTTCCTGTCCAAGCGATCGTGTTGTTGATCGAACTCAGCCACTGGGGGTCCCAGGTGTGCAGGACTCCCAAGGCCGTGGCCTGCCGAACCGTGTCCGGGTCGAACGAATGGCTCCATACCTCGGTGCGATCGTTGGTGCCGATCCAGACACCGTCCACCCCCCAGGTGTGCATGTCCGAGCGGGCCAGGACCTCTTGATGCGCGTTGAGCAGGACCACTTGAGCGGCCCCATGGAATCCAGCCAGCTTGACGACCGACTGGATGCGCGTCTTGGCCAGTAGAAAGCCGGTGTCGCGCTCTAGCCGGGCGTCCGTCCACATCAGGTGACCCTCGCTCAGTGGGAGGAACACATCGGCTCGCAGGTTGTCCATGTCTCCCCGTTCCCTTGGTAGCTGGACGGTGGACTCCCCATCAGAGCAGCGGAACTTATGGACGTGTATCGGCATATAGGCGTAGTCGGAGTTGCTCCGTCAGTCGACCACCGCGCCGGCGCAAGCGCACCGGCGTGCGCTCGGGCCGATGCGGTGAGAGCGTCAACACGGTGCAGCAACGCCTGCCTGACGGGGCGTACGGGTCTTGTGAGTCATCGCTGTGGACCGACCGATGAGCAATGGGAGTTGTTACTGCCCTCTCCGAGGTGTTGACGGGCCTGGAGAGAGGGCAGTTCCTTCTCGAACGGCTTGAGGTCGCCGTCGATCTCCTGGTGCGCTGAGCAGGCCCAGCGGCCTACCGCATCGATACCGCTGGTGACGACAGGACGCTACCCGGCCGCGAGGGCAGAGTCCCGGGCGGCCCGTGGTCCGCGGCTGTGAGCCGTGGTGGCGTGATGCACCGTCACAGCTTCACGGAGTGCCAGTGCGAATGACTCGCTGCACACCACGGCACGTATAGCTTTGTGCTGGCCATCGGCGCCCCGGTCGGCTCCACGCGGCACCATCTGGCGGGTATCGGAACCTGTCACAGGCGTTGAAGGCGCAGGTGGCTCCGCGACACTGCGGACTTGCTCGGAACCCTCACCATGACGCCGCGCCACCGCCATCGTCGCCCAGCGCCCCCTGCCGCCCTGCGCAGTCGAGCGTGCGCAGCCCGGTCAGTCGTCCTCGGCCATCAGCCCCGCGCGGAGCTTGCTCACCGCGCGGGTGATCAGGCGCGAGACATGCATCTGCGAACAGCCCAGCTCTTCACCGATGTCGGCCTGCGTGCGTTCCTCGACGAAGCGCAGGTGGAGCAGACGCCGGTCCCGCTCGTCCAGGTCCGCGATGAGCGGCGCAAGCGAGTGGAAGTTCTCGACGAGTTCGAAGCGGTCCTCGTCGATGCCGATGAAGTCGGCGAGCATCGTCTCGGACTCGTCATCGGAACCGTTGACGGCCGCGTCGAGAGAGACGCTGTTGTAGCCGTTGGACGCCTTCTGCGCCTCCGCGACCTCGGAGGGCTCCAACTGCATCAACTCGGCGAGCTCGGCCGTGGAAGGGGAGCGCCCGAGCCGGGTACGCAGCTCCTCGGTGGCCTTGGACAGTTCGATGCGTGCTTCCTGAAGCCGGCGCGGCACGTGCACGGCCCACGAGGTGTCGCGGAAGAAGCGCTTGATCTCCCCCACGATGTAGGGGATCGCGAAGGAGGTGAACTCGACCTCGCGGGACAGTTCGAACCGGTCGATCGCCTTGATCAGGCCGATCGTCCCGACCTGGACGATGTCCTCCATCTCCTCCGCGCCGCGGTGCTTGAAGCGGGAGGCCGCGTACTTGACCAGGGAGAGGTTCATCTCGATGAGCACGTTGCGCACGTCGCTGTACTCGTGCGTGCCCTCTTCGAGTTGGGCGAGCCGGTCGAAGAGGAAACGGCCTATTTCTCGGGCATCACGCGGAGCGATCGAAGCCGGGTTCGCGTAGGCGCGGTCGACCAGACTCTTCTCCACCGCCCGGGTCGTGGTGTGCGTCTGCTGGTGAACCGCCGTGGTGCTCATTGCGTCCCGTCCCTGCCTCGCCGTTTGGTTCCTGATCTCCCCGTATGCCTGCGGCTACCCGCACCCAGGGTGGGCATACATACTTTCCATCAGGCAACTTTCTCGGCTGAGCCCACGAGTTCGACGCAGAAATGCGTCAGGGCAGTGCCAGCGCGGCGGTGATCGTCTTGCCGTCCGGCTCCACCTCGACGTGCACGCGCGAGCACAGGCGCTGGACCACCCTCCACCCGTAGCCCCCTGGCCGACCGTGGACGGTCGCCAGGCGACGCGGCTCAGCGCGGCTGGAATCGCTGACGTGCAGCTGAAGCTCATCATCCGTCAGGCAAGCCTTGAAGCGGGTCACCCCGCCGGCGTGCAGGAGGGCATTGGCCGTCAACTCGCTCACCACGAGCAGCGCGTCGTCACGCAGGCGTTGCGCTCGAGCCAGTGGCAGGCCAGGGCACACCTCCATCAGCACCGCCCGGACCGCGGACCGGGCGTCAGCGCAACTGATGTCCTGTGCTTCCAAGGTCTCGGTACCACTCATCGTGCGTTGATCCTTTCCCCGCGCACGTGCTGTCACCGCGCTCGTATCGTCGGTTCTTCTGCGCATGCCCGACACTCCCCGCCCCACACTCCCGCCCACCTCGCCATGGCCTGCCCGGGTCGCGTCGGAACAGGTGCTGAAGCAATAAGAGGGCGTCCGAGCTGCCTTCTTCTCCAAGGAGGAGGGTTCGAAACAGGACCTCCTCGTCACACCATCAGGAACCTGTGGGAGGGTCGGAGGATGGATCCCGACAGACAGAACATCGACGTCACCCACCAGGAACGGGTGGCCGTTGTCTCGTTTCGCAACGACCTCGACCTCACCGACGAGGCCGAGGCCGCGCTGGCACTGAACACTGCGCGCACTGACACCAGCAGTGTGGGCACGGTGGTTGATCTGGCCGACCTCGACTTCGCCGACAGCTCGTTGCTCAACCTGATCCTGCGCGAGCATGCCGCGCACCAGAGCGTGCTACGCCCCTTCGTACTCGCCGGCCCGTACCACAGCGGCATACAGCGACTCCTCGAAATAACCGGCGTCAACGACGTCCTGGTCCTCACCGGCACCCGCAGTGACGGGATACGGCACGTGCACGAACTCCGAGGCCGCTCCACTGCTTGAGTCGGTTCAAGCACCGGCGCCGATCATCGCCACGTCGCCCGCACACACATCGCACTCCACGGGCGGATCCTCACATGTCTCCGGGCATGGCCCCAATCCGCCACAATGCGCGACTCGCCTCTTGCAACCCGTCAACGCAGCGCTCTAGACGTGGCGCCTGGCCCTGGCCACCGACACTCCACAGCCAGGCGCCGCCACGGTGGCGCCGGGCCACGCGGCGCGCGTCGTCTTGAGGGCGCGGGGGCCGCATGCCCGGCGGTGATCCCGTCCTCGCCACCCGCCGCGCACCACACCCGCGCTCCCCATCGCTCTCTCACACCAAGCGCCGGATTTCACCCCGCACCCTGTAGAAGCCGTTCGACGACGTGTGCAGCGCGTCCACCACATACCGCGCACCTGGCTGGCGGATGGTGCGGGGGAACTGAACGTTCCAGCTCGGCTCGTAGCCTTCGGACACCACATGCACCCGCAGGCGCCCGCCTTCCTGGACGCACTCCACCACGACTCCCGTGCCCGGCGCGGGGGCAGCCGCGATCGTGGCGACGGCCGCGGGGGTCGCCGGGGGCGTGTACGTCGGCAGGGCGGCGGCCAGCTTGATGTCCTGCGCGACCGGCACGGTGCCGGACTGGGCGGCGGAGATCGCGGCGTCGCTCGCGTCCACGCACGCGAGCGAACCGTCGGTGGAGACCAGGTACAGCTTTTCGCTGTGGTACTGCATGGAGAGCGCCGATCCTCCGCCGGTGCCCAGCTTCCACAGCCGGGTACCGTCGGCGGCGAAGCAGTAGACCGAGGAGGACGAGTCCCCCGCGAAGACGTACTGCCCGTTCGGCGAGGTGGCGCAGGAGTACACGGCGGCGTCGCAGCTGTACGTGGCCTCGACGCGGCCTGTGCTCTTGGCGAGACGCTGGACGACGCGGCGGCCCGTGCCCGCGTATACCGCGTCGTGCTCCTGCCAGCCGAAGAGAACGTTCCCCGAGGTGGCCGTGTGCCACAACTGACCGGTGCCGTCGGTCGCGTAGGCCGTGACACCCTGGGAGTGACCGTGGTAGACCGCGCGGTCGTCGGCGCGGACCATCCAGGCGTTGTCACCGGCTGAGGAGCGCGACCACTGGAATTCGTCCTCGTGGTCGATGACGGTCAGCCCACCGTCGCGGTCCGAGACGTCGAGCACACCCTCGTGAATGTCCAACCAGAAGATGTCGACGTCATCGGAGATGGTGTAGGCGGCGAACGGCACCTTTGCGGACAGGTCGTACACCTGGCCGTCGTCACAGCCCGCGTAGATCCAGAAGTCGTCGGCCACCAGGCACTTCACCCCGTCCGGCAGGGAGTAGTGCGCGAGCACCTCGCCGTTGTGCCCCAGGGTATAGACGTCTCCGCGCTGGTTGCCCACCCAGCAGCGGTCCTCGTCCACATGGATACCGAACGCCGAGGCTCCGGTGCGGAAGCGCCACAGCACGGGTGCGGTGGAGCGGGCCGTGGAGGGGGCGGACGTCACCTGACGGCGCGTCACCGCGCGGGCCGCGCGCTGGCCGCGCACCGCTGGGGCGTACCCCTTCCGGACCTTCTCGCCTATCTTCTTGGCCGCCGCGGCCCGCGCCTTTTCCGGGGTGGGGAACGTCGAGTTCTGTCTCTGACCGTCCGCTCCGATGCGTCCGTACCGTACGAAGACGTCCGTGCCGGAGACGGTCACCTCGTAGAACTTGTGTGCGCCGGAGCCCTCCTGGGACAGCTCCAGGTACGTCGTGTCCTCTGTCTGTGGTGCCTGCGCAGCGGCCACGGCACACCTCTCCCCCACTAAGCCGGACCCGCCCCTGCGGCTGGCCCTTGGTGATCCCACATTAGGGACCGCCACTGACAATCGATCACGCGACCGCCCACGCCCCAAGGAGGGCCCACGCCCGCCCCCTCAGCAGGTGCTGGTGACAGCGCTCGGGCCCGTCCATTCACTCAAGCCGACGACCGGTTCGGCGGGTTGAGGCGGCGGAAGTAGGTCCAGCTGGTCTCGTTCGGCTCGGTCCACTGCTCGGGGGCGTGAGCGAACTCCGGGTGATGGTCGGCTATGTAAGCGCGCGTCCGCTCGGGTACCTCTGCATACGAGCCGAGCTTGCGCCCCCGGCAGTGGTAGGCCAGGCCGCCGGGCCTCTGGCCGCGAGCCATCCACGGCAGCCAGGGGGACATCCGGCTCCACGACATGGTGGCGGGGACGCTGGGAGCGGGTCCCGCCAGGTCGGCACGGTCGGCGAAGAACTGGAACCGTTCCAAGGCCCTGTACGTGTCGCCGGCCGAGTGGACCGGATACTCGGTGACGGGCAGCGGTGAGGGGTAGCTGAGCGGGATGTCCAGGCTGAAGCAGACCTGCCCGCCGAGCTCCGTCGTCGGGACCGGGAAGGGCCGCCACGACTGATTCGCCGGGTCGTTCCATACGTGCACCACGGGCAGTTCCCGCCACGTCTCGAGGATCTCCCGGGTGGCGGGGTCCAGATAGAAGGCCGCCTCGCGAGTGAGGAGCCGATAGGCACCCGGACCCGCGTCGAGGTTCGGAACCAGACGGGCGACATTGACGCCTTCGAAACCGAAGACCCGCTCGTAGGGCTCGTCGGGCGACCAGGAGTACACGTCTCCGGTCCACCAGAACGTGACCTCCTCCCCGTCCAGCGAAGCACGAGTACGAGCGAAGGAGCGGAACTGTTCTTCGGAGGTCGTCATACGAGCAGCCTGCCCGACCAAGCGGCTTCCCGCCCAACCGGCCCCGCCCGACGGCGGCGCAGACCAAGATCCCCCGACCCAGGAGCAGGTCAGCGCCAGGCGGACTGCGCCTTCGACTCCATCTCCATGATTCAGCGACGCGCCGCCAGTTCTCCCACGCCCCGCCCACCGAGCTCGTCCAGCGCCACCCGGCGTCCACAGACAGCGAGGAGCAGGCTGAGTACGGGACCGGTCGCCTCAGGTCCCGTACCCACCGTCAGGTCGGCGTCCGTCGCCGTGAGCCGGATGCTCCCCAGCAACTCCTTGGCCCCGCCGAACGACGCCGGAGTACGTGCCTGGAGGCGCAGCGCCCTCACGACCGCTTCCAGAGGGTAGGCGCGGGTGGTTCCGAGGGGGCGGCGGATGTCCTCTCCATGGATCACTTCCTCCACGAGCCGGCTGTCGAGAGGTGCCGGAGGCCTCGACGTCCGTGTTGCCGCGCGACGGTAACGGTCCAAGGTCTCCTGTGGTGCGCCCTTGCGTTCACGCGCCAGGCCCAGGGTGTTGTGACGGTCGAAGTCGAAGCGTGCCCGGGCCAGACGGAACACGAACCCCAGTCGCGTCGTGCGAGCCGAGTCGGAGAGGTGGGCGACCACGTCGTGGACGGTCCACCCGTCACACAGCGAGGGCGTTTCCCACTGCTCGTCGCTCAGTCCGGCGAGGTCGTCGATCAACGCCGCACGCTCCGCATGCACCAGCGGCCAGACATCACCCGTCACGGCATCTCCTTCATGGGCCCGGTGTCCGTATCTAAAAGAAGTGACCGCGTGGACAGCCGGAACTCATCGCGTATGTGCGCCTGATCTGAGACCAGTGGCAGTCTGTTCGCTTGCCGGGCGCCGCTCACTTGCCACAACTGCCGGAGCCGAAGGCCGAGTTGCCCGGAGGACCAGGCGGGGCGACGTCTGGGGGCGACGTCTGCCTGAAGCGTCGTCGCTCCGTGCCCTGTCCCCCGACCTCACGGACCTCTTGCCGCCCGGCTCCGAGGGCGCAAGTTGTTGCGTCATGCGTGGCTCGGGGACCTAAGATCGGATGTCGGCTTTAGGGGGGACCATGGATCCGGAGATTGCCGCGCTGGCGGGAACAGCAGGCACGACCGTCATCACGCTGATGGCCACGAATGCCTGGGAATCGGCGCGGGAGGGTGTGGTCGCTCTCTGGCGCCGATTTCAGCCCGCCAGAGCCGAGAGTATTCGTGAGGAACTGGAGGCCGGCCGGGAGGATCTCCTCCTCGCGCGCGAGGCGGGTGACGCCGAGTCCGAGACCGAGTTGACCGCCGAATGGCAGAGCCGCCTGCGCCGATTTCTGCTCGCGCAGCCCGAGGCCGCCGACGCACTGCGCCAGGTCCTCGACGAGCTGAACCCGTCGCCCTCGGAAGAGCCCGGTACGCAGCAGATCCGTCTGCAGGCCCAGGCGTCGGGCAGCGCACGCGTCTATCAGGCCGGACGCGATCAGCACATCACCGAACGATGACGCCACCGGAGCCGATGCAGGGACGCGCCTCGGGGCAGGCCCGCATCTACCAGACCGGTGGCAGTCAGTACATCGAGGAACACATCCACCACTACGCCCCCGGCTCGGCCCCGCTGTTCGGGACCCAGCCGGTGGTCCCGGCCGCACCGCAGCGGCTCGCTCCCGACTCCGTCCGCCTGCCGCTGGTCGGGCGCGCGCCCGGCATTCTGCGGGACCGCACCGAGGTCATGGGCCTACTGCGGGCCGCTGTCGCCGGCCCTGGTGGCGATGTACAGGTTCTGCACGGCATGGGCGGCTGCGGGAAGACAGCGGTCGCTCGCGCGCTGTTCACCGAGGCGGTACGGGAACACGGCCGTGTCGGTCTGTGGGTCAACGCGTCCGAGCATGTGTCCCTGCGTGCCGGCATGCTGGCTGTCGCCGGCGACCGGGGCGCCACCAGCGGCGAACTGGCTGCCGCGGCCAGCGGTCAGCGCGCCGCGGCCGACCTGGTCTGGCACTACCTGGACCACTCGGCGACGAAGTGGTTGCTGGTCTTGGACAACGCCGATGATCCCGCGGTACTGGAGGAGGGCGCCTGGTTGCGCACGAGCCCGCTGGGCACCGTGCTGGTCACCAGCCGTCATGCCACCTCTGCGCTGTGGCGGAGCCCGGGCGTGAGCAGCCACCGGCTCGGTGTGCTTCCCTTGGACGACGCGGCGCTGGTCCTGCGGGATCTGGCCCCCAACGTGGGTGCCCAGGAGTCCGCACGGAAGGTCGCCGAGCGCCTGGGCTGCCTGCCCCTGGCCCTGACCTTGGCCGGGGCTCATCTGGCGCACCAGATACTGGAGTCGTGGTCGATGGACGAGTACGACCGGAAGCTGACCGAGGAGTCGACGGCACTGGTCGACGGCGGCGCCACCAGCGGCGAGCACTCCCGCCACCTGGTGGGCCGCACGTGGCAATTGTCGCTGGACACCCTGGCGGAAGGCGGTCTGCCGGAGACGACCAGCCTGTTGCGGCTGCTTTCGTTCTGGACTGCGGATCCGGTGCCGCTGTCGCTGCTGATGCCGGCAGCGCAGGGCCGCATCAGTCTTGAGCACCTCGATCCGCCGCTGCCCGCCGCGCAGGTGGAGCCGGCCTTGCGTGCGCTCCTGGATCATTCTCTGGTCGACCTCGTCGAAGCGGACGGGCACCGTTGCGTGCGCGCCCACGGCGTGCTGCTGGACAGCGTCGCGGCGCGCGTATCCGCCGCGGAGCGCGTCCGTCTCGCTGAAGCGGCCGGCCAATTGCTGCAAGCAGCGCTGACGCAGGACGGTGCCGCGCAGCCCGAGCTTCGCTCCCTCTCCCGGCTGCTGGCGCCCCACGTGGCCGGCCTGTTGCAGCAGTCGCACCGGCACGGACTGGTGACCGAGGTATCCGTGCGGGTCGCGGTGCGGGTCGCACGGCTGGTGTACGAGGCGGGTGACTGGACCGCCGCGCTGGCCCTGGCATCCACCGCAGCCACGAAGGCCACGGAACACCTGGGAGCCGAACACCCGGCAGCCGTCGAGGCAAGATCGGGCCAGGGCCCCATTCTGTTCCGGCTCGGCCGGTACGCGGAAGCAGCCGACCTCTTGGGCGCGGTCCACCAGGACGCGTTGCGCACGCTCGGTCCCCACGACACCCGCACGCTGGACGCGGCGTATGAATTGCAGCGAGTTCTGCACCGCCTGGGCGAGCTGGCGCAGGCCCGTACCCTGTTGGATGCGGTTCTGGACGGCCGTCGACGAGCGCTCGGCGAAGGCAGCGTGGCCACCCTGAAGACCCGTTGCGAGATGATGGAACTGCGCTTTGCGCAGGGCGAGTTCGATGACTACATGCAAGCGGCCGGCGAGCTGGTCGCGGACTGTGAACGGCACCTCGGCGACTCTCACCTTGTGACCGTCTGGGCGCGCGACTCACTTGCGCGGGGAGCCCTGCACTTCGGTCGGGGCGCCGAGGCAGAGGACCTTTTCCGGCAGGTGCTCGCCGGGCAGAAGGCCGGGTACGGAGACGACCATCCACTGGTCCTCGGGGTGCTCATCCAACTCAGCCGTGCCCAGCACGCGGCGGGCAAACGGCAGGAGGCCGTCGACAGCGCGCGCGAGGTGGCCGAGGGGCGGGCCAGGATCCTTGGAGAAGATCACCCCGAGACCGTCGCGGCACGCGCGTGGTGCGCTGAGATCCAGGCGGCCCCACCTGCGGCAGGGTGACCGTCCAGCAAGCGACAGTGATACTTCGGAACTGCGGCGCGGCTGGACGGTCGTGCCCGAAATCCAGTTCCCCCCGTCAGCTGTTCACGATGATGGAGTGTTCGCCTGACGCGGCCCGGAACCTGGCGACGCCCTCGGCTGCGGTCAAGGGTGTGACGCCGTCGGTGGCTCGGACCCGGGCGCCGTGCGGACAGGGCACGGTGACTGTCGCGGTGGTGTTCGGCGGCACAGCGACGTCGATCGTGAAGGTCCGCCCCTTGGTGCGCCAGTCGACGGAGACTCTGCCGTAGGGGGTGTCCCGGTGCGCCGAGACGGAGGTGAGGCCTCTGGGGACGTACGGGCGGATCGCGATCTCTTTGTAGCCGGGGGCCGCCGGGCGGATGCCGGCGAGGTATTTGTAGAACCAGTCGTCGACCGAGCCGAACATCGCGTGGTCGCGGGAGCGGGGGCCGGCGATCCACTGCTCCCACAGCGTGGTCGCGCCCAAGGAGACCCAGTAGCCGTAGCTCGGGTAGGTCTTCTGCGTGACCACTTGGTAGGCCAGGTCCACGTGCCCGTGCTCGGTGAGTGCCGGGAACAGGGCCATGGTGCCGACGATGCCGGTGTCGAGGTGGTTGCCGTTGGCGGTGATCTGCCGCACGAGGTTGGCGACGACCGCGTCCCGGTGTGCTTCGGGGACCATTCCGAGGAACAGCGGGTAGGCGTTGGACGTCTGCCGGTACGGCGTGTCGCCGGTGCGGTAGATCCCTGCCTCGGTGTCGAGGAATTCCGCGTTGAACGCGTCGCGAATGTCCGCCGCCAGCTTCTCGTACGTCTTGTGGTCCGCGCTCTTGCCGAGGACTTCAGCGGTACGCGACAGCAGCCTGGCGCAACGGTAGTACGAACCGGTGGAGACGAGCTTCGCGCCTTCGGGCGGGGCGACGTTTCCCGGTGAGCACCAGTCCCCGTAGGTTCCGTCGAGGAGCGAGCCGGTGGCCCGGCCCTTGAGGTGGTCGACGAAGCGGACCATGCGGTCGTAGTAGGCCTCCAGAATTCCGGTGTCGCCGTACTCCTCGTACAGCATCCAGGGCAGGACCAGCCCGGCGGTGCTCCACGTCGGGTCCGCTCCCGCACCAGGGCTGATGGCCGGTGCCAGGTCGCCGAAGTTGCCGTCTCCTCCCTGGTCGTCGCCCATCACGTGGAGGAAGTTGGTCCAGAACGTCTGCGCGTCGAAGTTGTCCAGGCTGGGCGCGCAGAACAGTGCGGCGTCGCCGAGCCAGCCGCGCTTCTCGTACATGGGGGTGTCGGTGGGTATGCCCGTGAGGTTGTTCGCGAGGGTGTCGCGCGTCATCCGGTGCACGGTGTTGACCAGGTCGTCGGAGCAGCGGAAGTCGCCTGCCGCAGGCAGGTCGCTGGTCATCACCCGGGCCGTCAGCGCGTCGCGGGGCGGGGTGCCCGGATAGCCGTCGACCTGGACGTAGAGGAAGCTGCCGTAAGTGAAGGACGGCTCCCATGTCTCCAGGCCCCTGCCGGACGTGGTGTATGTGCTGTGCTGGATCTCGCCGGGTGTGATGCCAGGGTCGCCCTCGTTGTTGACGGTGCCGTCGTCGTTGAGGGTCTCGCCGTATCGCAGGTGCACGGTCGTGCCGGCCGGTGCTCGGACCTGGAGCCGGGGGCGGCCGGTGATCATCCGCGGGAAGCGGAAGACGTGAGCGCCGGAGTCCGTCCGGGTCACGGCAGAGGCCTGGAGTGTCTGTGTCACTCGCACCGGCGGCATCAGTTGGGGGCGTACTGCCGGCGGGAACTTCGCTCCCGTTCCGACCGTGACCGGGGTCCAGCCTTCCTGTGACGCGCCTGGACGGTCCCAGCCGGGCAGTTCGGCGCGTGCGTCGAACTCGTCGCCGTTGTAGACCGAGTCCTTGAGTGTCGGCCCCGGATGCGCGTACCAGCTTCGGTCGCTGACCACGGTGGTGGTGCCGTCGGCGTGTGTCACCTGAAGCAGGGCCCGGAGTGCGGGACGCTCGGCGATCCAAGTCGCCTGGTTCCAGTAGATGTTCGGACTGTCGATCGCGTAGAACGAGCGGCCGAGAACGGCACCGAGGACGTTGCGGCCTTGCCGTAGGTGGTCGGTGATGTCGTAGGCGCTGTACTGGCCTGCGGTGTCGTAGACGCTGGGTGCCGGGTCGAGTTCACGGTCGCCGATTCGAACGCCGTTGAGCGACGCCACGTAGTAGCCCAGGCCGCAGACATACAGGCGGGCGGAGACGACGGGCGCGCCGATCTCGAACTCCTTGCGCAGGTACGGTGCCGGGGCACTGCTGTCCACCGAGACACCGCTCCCCCACGGGCCCGCCCCGAACTCGCCCTGGTCGAGCGGCTCTTTCCATGCCGAGTCGTCGAAGTCGGGCGTCTGCCACCCGTCCGGCGCCGAGGTGGACGTGCGCCAGGACGTGTCGGTGGGCAGGAGGTCCTCGGTTCTGCCCGTGGTGACACGCATGACCGAGAGGAGACCGGCCGGCGTCTTGCCCTCATTGGTGACGGCCACGGCGATGACGTTCGCGCCCGCGCGCAGCAGCGGACGAACATCGTGGACCTGGGCGCGCTGCCAGCCGTTCGTCTGCTGCGGGCGGGAGGCGGCGAGGGTTCCGTTGATGTACAGGTCGTAGCGGTCGTCGGCGGTGATCAGTGAGATCGCCCCGGTCACGGCCGAGGTGTCGGCCACCGTGAACGTCTTCCGGAAGAAGCGGACTCCATCCGGGAAGGAGTCCCCGGCCGCGCCCTCCGGGTACCAGATCCAGTGCGCGTGCTCCAGCGTCGGCAGGTCAGGGGCCTGCTGCTGTATCCAGTGCGCACCGTGCCAGTCGGCCTCGTCCAGCGGGCCGACCTCGAACCATGACGGTGCACTCCAGGCCGATACCGTTCCGCGCGCGTCCCAGGTCCGCACGGCCCAGTAGTAGCGCCGGCCGCTCTGCAGCGCCGTTCCGGCATAGGTGATGTCGACGCATTGGTCGGAGGCGACCCTGCCGCTGTCCCACGCGTCGCCGTGCCCGGCCCGGACCTGCTTCTCCTCGTGTCCGACCACCACCTGGTACGCCTTCTGGCTTCGGTCGGTGGAGTGGCTGGACCCGGTGGAGCGCCAACTCAGGCGTGGCCGCGCCGTGTTCAGCGCGAGTGACTTCTCTGCATGCTCGGCCCGTAGTCCGACCGGTAGCTGGCTTCCGCCTGACGCGGAGCCCTTCATCGTGGAGCCCTTCGCAGCCTCGTATGCCGAGGCGGGGCTCGGCGCGAGGAGTGGACTCGCCAGCGTTGACGCGCCGATCAGGCCGGACACCCCGAGGAGCCGCCGCCGAGGCCATCGTGTGGGTGACGCGTCGTCCGGCGTGTGCGGCTTATCTGGTGAACCTGACTCAGCGGCAGGGTTGTCCGGCACGAGCACCTCCATGCTGCTCTTAAACGTTTCAGAGCGATCGGCGCCCAAGTCTGGCCACTTGAGGCGTTGCCAGCAAGGAGTCGGACACGACGAATTCAGGCACGGTCAGCACGTGCACCATTTTTCAACTCCGGCCATCCACAGCGGGGTTGACGCCGTGACGGTTGGCACCTAGGTTGCACTTCGCTGAAACGATCCACCAATCGTCGATCTGGGCTTCCACCGTCAGACCTGCCGTGTTGGTGAACCTCTTCGTTGCAGTCGGCCACCCTGCACGGGCCCACGGGAGGAATCCAGGCCGCAAGCGCCTGATTACCGCGTAATGAAGCAGGACGCGCGGCGGCCCGAAAGGACGCGGCACCTGCCTGGAGGACAAGGACGGATGCCCGGCACCCCGAACTCCCGGCTGGAAGCGCTGGGAGTTCGGGGTGCCGGTCACGGCGCCGGCCGGCGACCGTGTGCGCTGAAGGGCAGGTGACAATGTCGCGCCATCCGTGCCGATGGACCTCAGCCGAGTTCGGCCGCCAGGCGGTCCAGGCCCATCGGACCGAGGTCCAGCGCCTTGGTGTGCCAGCGTTTCAGGTCGAAGCCGGGCTTGCGGGCTGCCGAGGCGCGGGCGGCGAGCCAAGCGCGTTCGCCGAGCTTGTAGGAGCTTGCCTGGGCGGGCCAGCCGAAGTAGCGCAGGACCTCGGGGGTGAGCCGGTGCTCCGCGGTGCGGGCGCGGTCCCGTAGCACCGCACGGGCGGTGTCGAAGTCCCAGCGCGAGCCGTTCGGCAGGGGCAGGTCGAGGTGCACGCCGATGTCGATCACCACCCTGGCGGCGCGTCGTGCGGCACCGATCAGCATGCCGAGGCGGGAGCCGGGTTCGGTGAACCAGCCGAGTTCGTCGGCGAGGCGCTCGGCGTAGAGGCCCCAGCCCTCGGTGTAGCCGTCGACGGCGTTCAATCTGGTGAAGCGGGACACCCGGTCGCCTGCCAGTCGCATCGCGCCGATCTGCAGGTGGTGGCCGGGGATGCCTTCGTGGAACACCGCGGTCAACTCGTTCCAGACGCCGAAGCGTTGCCGCCCGGCCACCGGCCACCAGGTACTGCCGGCCCTGCTCAGGTCTTCGCTCGGTTCGGTGTAATACGGCGAACCGAAAGAGGCATCGCGGGCCAACTGCACTGCGAGGGTGCGCAGTTGTGGCGGGATGTCGAAGTGGGTGCCGTCGAGATCGTCCATGGTCTGCTCGTGCTTCGCGCGCAGCCACGCCAGATACGCGTCCTCGCCTTCGACGCAGCCGGTCGTGTCGAGGATGTCGATGGCTTCGTCGATGGTCGCGCCCGCCTTGATCCGGTTGGCTTCCGCGGCCATCTCGGCTTCGATCCTGGCCAGTTCCGCCCAGCCCCAGTGGTAGGCCTCCTCGGCGTCCAGGTCCATGCCGAGGCTGAGTCTGGCTTCCACCCGGTAGCGCTCGACGCCGACACCGTCCGCTTCGGCGGCCTTCGGCGTGTACTCCTCGCGCAGGTAGCGGGCCAGATCCTGGTAGCCCTGGTACGCGGCGGCGGCGGCCGAGGCCAGTTCGCCGGCCAGCGGGCCGTCGCCGTGCTCGTCGATCAGGTGGTCGTGCGCGCCGACGTAGCCCTCCGCCTGGTCGGCCATCGCGAGGACCTGACGGCGGGCTGCTGCCATGTCACGGTGGAGGCCGAGGGCGAGGCTCTGCCGCAGGCCGGTCAGCATCGCGGGGACCGCGGCGAGCCGGGCGGCAAGGTAACGCCAGTCGGATTCGTCCTTGCGAGGCAGCAACTCCAAACTCACGCGCAGCTTGTTCACCAGGCCGAACGGCACCCGGACCATGCGCAGGGGTTCGCCGATCTCGTGCCAGGCGCGCTGAGCGTCGAGGCGTTCGCGCAGGTGCTCTGCGGCCAGCCGGTCGTCCGGCGACTGCGGGGTCAGCTCGGCAAGGCGTGCGAGAGTCGCGGTGATCAGCTCGTGGCGGGCGGCGTGGCCGTCCGGGCTGAAGTCGGTCGCCGGTTCGCCCGACTCGGGCAGGCTCACGCCGAGGAACCCGGCGTCAACCGGGTCGAGCTCGGCGGCCCGACGCACGTACTCGTCGCAAAGGTCGAAGATCTGCGTCATTCCGAGAGGCTATGGGGCCGCCCTCGACTGCCGGTCGACTCGGGGCGGCCGTACGAGGGGATTGAGGTTCGCGTCCCCGGCGACCTGCTTCTTCACCGCGGATGGACGGCTCCGATGCCCGGATTCCGGTCGACCTCACCGTGCCCCCGGGTCCTCAGGCCCAGGACAGGACGGTCGGCTGATGCACCGTCACCCGCCCGCCCACAGCGAGACTTTCGCAACGGGCGCAGGCGCCGAGGGGCCTCAGTCGCTCGTTCCGACACCCCTGTCGGGTGCGCTCATGTCGCCCGTGGCGGGAGTGCCGTCGGCCAGTCCGTAGCGCAGGAATACGGTGCCCTTGGGGCTGGCTGCCGGGGGTGCGAGGAGC
The DNA here is from genome assembly GCF_050410835.1 of Streptomyces sp. cg35. Taxonomy (NCBI): domain Bacteria; kingdom Bacillati; phylum Actinomycetota; class Actinomycetes; order Kitasatosporales; family Streptomycetaceae; genus Streptomyces; species Streptomyces sp. cg35. The sequence continues at coordinate 8,896,143 of NZ_CP191268.1, read as the reverse complement.
CTGATGTTGGTGGGTACCGCGCCGTCCTCGAACACCTTCTTCCCTACGCCGAGCACGATCGGGTGCAGCCAGAGATCGAGGCGGTCGAAGAGCTTCTCGCGCAGGAGGCTCTGCACGAGGTTCAGGCTGCCGACGACCTTCACGTGCTCGTGCCGGTCGCGGATCTCTCGCACCGCGTCGGCCAGGTCGGGGCCGAGCTGCGTGGACCCGGCCCACGGGAGGTCGGGCTTGCCGCGAGAGGCCACGTACTTGGGGACGCTGTTGAACAGCGTGGCGATCTCGTTGTCCTCGCCGCCCTTCTGGTGGGGCCAGTAGGCAGCGAAGATGTCGTACGTCCGCCGCCCGAGCAGCAGGGCGTCCGTGCCTTCGTACGCGGCACCGATCTGAGCGCCGGCGACCTCGTCGATCAGGGGTGCCTGCCACCCGCCGAACGGGAAGCCCGTCGGATCCTCCTCGGGCCCTCCGGGAGCCTGACCGACGAGATCGAGGGTCGCGAACATCTCGATGTGGATCAGGCCCATGGCTTACTCCCGATGAGTTGGTTGTCTCCGTCCATAGATAGACCCGCGGACGCCCGCAGACTCATCGCCGCGCCGGTGTCCGGCTTGCCCCGGCCGATCGGCACGGCCTGAGCCCGCCTCCTGGCAGTCGTTCCGCCGGGCCCTGCCGACCGAGTTCGGGAGGGCGTACCTTGTCAGATCGTTGACCACATCGAGCAGAGGCGGCTGGTAGCACGTCCCACCACCGTGGTCATGACCGAGTTCGGTGGTGGCGCCGCCAGGGAGGCAACCGCCATGTCACACCTCGACAGCCAGATTCCCTACTGGGATGCTGCCGCGGCCACGAAGACGTTCACACACCCGCTCCACCTGCCATGGCTCGACGGGATCGACCGGCACGCCGCGATTCTCGACTACGGATGCGGCTACGGCCGCACCCTGCAAGACCTCGAACAGCAGGGCTTCGACAACCTCACGGGCGTGGACACCTCACCGGGAATGATCGAACGGGCGCGCCTCCTTCATCCCACCATGCGCTTCACAGTGCTGGACGCGCCGCCGCTCTCGCCGTACCCAGATGCGGCCTTCGACGCGGCCGTGCTGTTCGCCGTGCTGACCTGTATCCCTGGCGAAGGCGCGCAGCACCGATTGATCGCTGAGCTCATGCGGGTTCTCAAGCCTGGCGGGACCTTGTACGTCAGTGACTTTCTGTTGCAGGAGGACGAGCGCAATCGCCGTCGCTACGACCGGTGTGCCGCCCGCTATGACAATTACGGCGTCTTCGAAACCGACGACGGCGCGGTCTTCCGCCACCATCCCCGCTCGTGGTTCGACTCCCTGCTGTCCGGGTTCGAAGGCCTCGCCACCCGGGACATCACGGTGAACACCATGAGCGGCCATGAGTCGACGGGGATCCAGATCCTCGCCCGTAAGCCCGGGCCGGCGTCAGCTGAGCCGCTGTCCGGCCGGAGCTCGCTCTCCTGACGCGCTCGTGGGGCGGGGTGCGGCTCAGCCGTTTTCTACGGTCTCAGTTGGCATCTCGCCGTCGGGCCCGGCAGGCGCCGCGCCGTATCGGTCACACCTTCACCTCGACGAACGGCAGCCCGAGCAGGTCCGCGACCGCCCGCAGATCCTTGGACCGGTGACCGACGCACAGCGCCCAGTGGTGGCCGATGCCCGACGCGCTCCACTCATCGGTCCATTCGCCGGGATCGCAGCCGAAGTCGACGCGGGAGGTGGTGTTGCCGATCTGCAGCAGCGGGCCGGGGACCACCTCGCCCTCGGAGGCGATGACGGTGTACGTGCCGTTCTCGTCCTGGCCGAGGCCGAACGTGGTGACCGGCCCGTGCTGCACGTCGAACTCCACGCTGACGCCCCAGCCGCGCTTCCCGTGGTACACGCCGAGGCCCCGCAGCAGGGGGTCCGTGCTGCTGATGGCGAGGTGGGCGGGGCCGTCGTGGCCCATCTCCACGACGTTGTCGTCGAAGTTCAGTGCTTGCAGTTCGGTGAAGGATCCGCCCGCTCCGATGCGGTCGGCGATCAGCATGGCCAGACTGGTGCGCAGCTCGTACTCGCCGGCCGCGGGGATCCCGCGCGCCGTGAGCAGCGATGCGCCGAGGATCATGCCCGCGCCGAGCCGCTCGTGCAGTTCTCCCTCAAGTCCGCGGTGGTAGTAGGCGAGAGAATCGAGGGCGAAATCGTCGACCAGGCGGTCCAGGCCGACCGACACCTGTGCGCCCCAGCGCAGGTCCTCGTCGACGACGGACTCGTCGAAGGTGAACACCTTGCGGGCCACGGCCACCCGCTCGTCGACCTCCCGCTCCGTCACCTTCGCGACCCGCACCCGCAGGTCGTCCACCTCGAGGACCTCCACGTGTGACCCGAACTGGGCGGAGACCAGTGTGAGGTCGGTGGACACGTCGAGCATGCCCGGATAGAGGTGCCCCATCAGGCCGTGTCGGGCGTGGCGCATGGCAGCGCGCACGTCGGCCGCGCGGATCCATCGCTCGATGCGCGTCCACGCGTTCTCGTCGTGCAGGTGGCCCGACACGGACCGGAAGGGGATCCGCGCGCGGCGGAAGACATTGGCGATCTCCGGGAGCGGGCACTGACCGCAGTAGGCGAGCCACTTGCCCGTGTCGAAGGCCGAGTGGTCCATGGCGGCGGTCGGCTGTAGATCGATGACCAGCACCGGGGCCTGGCTGCGCTGCGCCACCGGCAGGATCATCGAGGAGATCAGATAGGTCGTCAGGAACGTGACGATGAGGTCGCAGTCGGCCTGACGCAGCCGGTCCGCCGCCCGCGCGGCCTCCGGCGGATCGGAGATGAAGCCGACGTCGACGACCTCGCATCCCATACCGGTGATCCGCGCGGAGACCTCGCGGGCCGACTCCTGGAGCTGTTCCAGGAGCCCGGGAAACTGATCCCAGTAGGCGCCAAGCCCTCCGGCGACAAGGCCGATCCTCGTCATACGAGGGTGCACGCGGGACAGCCCCGCTGCGTCGAGCACATTGAGATCCGTGGGCACGTGCGGCTCCTTCGTGTGACTGCGAACGAGTCTTTAAAACGTTTTAAGACCGTCGTCGGGGAACCGTAGGACGCGGGTGAGGAGTCGTCAAGAGGCCTTCTATGCCCTCGTCCGCTCTCAGAATCATTCGCCGCAGATTGCGCAACGGCTAGACGAGGACAATGAGCGGCTTCGAGAACGACTCGCCTCCTTGCGCCTGGAGCACCGAGAGCTCAAGGGCCGCCTCGCCACCTTCGCCAGGGTGATCCACGTCCTGGAAGTCGAGAATGCCCAGTTGCGGCAAGCACAGCCGGGCGGCGTCGTCCGGGCCCTCGCCCAGAGCCTGTGAACAAACCCCCGTCTGCGCAGCGGGGTTCCAGCACGCACGCTCGCGGCGTTACCGAAAAGCCCCCGGGACGGCCGGCTTGGTTTGCGGTCCGGGATCGTGGTTGCCGACCAGATCACTCCGTGATGGGCAGGCACTCGGCGAGCAGGTCGAGGACGTCCCGCCAAGCTCGCCGCGCGTGCTGCGGGTGGTAGCCGACCCCGGGGCGCACGGTGTGGTCGACCGATGGGTGATGGAAGGCGTGCAAGGCGCCGCCGTAGACCACGAGGCGCCAGTCGACGCCCGCAGCCTGCATCTCGGCGGTGAACGCGTCCCGTTGCGCGGGCGGCATGATCGGGTCTTCCGACCCGACCCCGGCCCACACCGGGCAGTGAATGCGCGCCGTCTCGCCCGGTCGGCCCGTGGTCAGTGCGTTGACTGTCGCGATCGCGCGCAGGTCGACGCCGTCGCGCCCGAGTTCCAGCGCGATGGCGCCCCCGGTGCCGTAGCCGACGGCGGCGATCCGGCCGAGATCGGCCCGCGGCTCGGCGCGGAGCACGTCCAGCGCCGCGTGGCCGATGCCTCGCATCCGGTCGGGGTCGGCGAGCAGCGGCATGCAACGGGCCAGCATCTCCTCAGGATCGCCCAAATAACGCCCGCCGTGGAGATCGAAGGCCAGCGCCACGTACCCCAGCTCGGCAAGTGCATCGGCCCGGCGGCGCTCGACGTCGCTGAGCCCCACCCCCTCGGGCCCGACCAGGACCACGGGCCGGCGGTCGACACCGGCCGGGAGCGCGAGATGCCCGATCATCGTCAGGCCGTCGGCCGCGTATTCGACCGTGCGCGTTGTAACCGTCTTCATGAGCCTGGACTGTAGTGAGCGTCGAGTCCGGTCGGGATGGTGTTCTGCCGCCGGCAGAAGGCAGGTCTCCGGCGTGTTCCGGAACCACCCCGTCCGCGTCAGAACCAGGCGACACGAACCCTCGCCCAACACGCTGGGGCTGGACACGGAAGGTGAACAGACGGATCAGCAGGAACGCAGACGATGCCACGCCGCGCCGAGCCACGACCGACCAGGCACGCTCACCTCTACGACTGCAACTGCAACGCGGCTACGGCTACGGCAACGGCTACGGCTACGGCTACGGCTACGGCTACGGCTACGGCTACGGCTACGGCTACGGCTACGGCTACGGCTACGGCTACGGCACGATCACGTCCGCGACCGGCCCTGTGCGCACCGCTCGGCTGGAGGAACGGATCACCAGCTCGGGCTGGAACACTACGTTGGCCCGCTCGGCCTGGGGGTCGGCCACCTGCTGCAGGAGCAGCTCGGCGGCCCGTCTGCCGATGGCGCGGGCCGGCTGCCGCACGGTGGTGAGAGCGACTCCGGCGGTCTCGGCGAAGTCGATGTCGTCGTAGCCGACGATCGTCAGCTCCTCCGGCACGGACACGCCGCGCCGTGTGGCGGCGTTCACGGCCCCGATGGCGAGCAGGTCGTTGGCGCAGAACAGCGCCTGCGGGCGGCGGTCGGCCGGGCGGTCGAGGAGTTCGTTGAGCGCGCGCGCACCGGCCCGGATGGTCATCTCGTCGAGGTGGACGGCCTCGATGTCGTGGCCGCGGAAGGTCGACCGCAGTCCGTGCAGCCGGTCGGTGACCTGCCGCAACGCAGGGGGACCGCCGATGTAGGTGACGCGTCCGTGACCGGCCGCCGTGAGGAGTTCACCGACCAGCGCGCCGCCGCGCACGTCGTCCACGGCCACCGAGGCGAACCCCGGCCCGGTCGGCACGCGGTCGACGAACACGACCGGTGGCCGGCTGCGCTGGGCGGCCAGGAGCTGGGCCGCGGCCGTCTCCTGGATCGGTGACAGCAGGATGCCCAGCACTCTCTGCTGGCCTAGATGGCGCAGGTGGGCGGTCTCCCGCTCGGGGTCGCCCGCGCTGTTGCAGACGATGACCGCGGCGTCGTGCTCGACGGCCACGTCCTCGGCGCCGGCGATGAGCTCGGCGAAGAAGGGGTTGGCGATGTCCAGGACGACCACGGCGAACGTACGGCTGTGCCCTGCGCGCAACTGCCGGGCGGGCTCGTTGCGGACGAATCCGAGGTCGGCGATGGCGGTCTCGACGCGGGCCCTCAGTTCGGGACTGACCCGGTCAGGATGGTTGAGCACATTGCTGACCGTGCCCAGGGACACGCCGGCGAGCCGCGCCACATCCTTGATATTGGCCATGCTCTCCTCCGGTCCCGCCGACCGGCCCACCCTACCGGCAGGTTGCGCCGCGTCTCAGGGCGCGGCCCGTACGGAGCGGTCCTCCTCGGTGAGAGGTGTCGAGAGGATCTCGCCGTAGCGTTCGGCCTCGATCTCCTCCAGTGTCCTGCCTTGGGTGCGGGGCGCCCAGATCGCGCCGATGACGAGCGCGAGAACCAGGAGGCCGATCATGACGAGGCCGACGGCCGGCACGCCCTGCTCGTCGAGCATGGTCGGGAAGTAGTAGCTGAGCAGGCCGATCGCCACGCGTGCGGCGAAGAAGAGCACGCCCTGGGCGCCCGCCCTGTACTGCGTGGCGAACAGTTCGCTGGTCCACACCGCGTAGAAGGCCTGCGCCCCGATGCCGGCCGAGACACCCCAGCAGACGGCGAACAGGAGCAGCACGGGCAGGGTGGCGTGGACGAAGACCAGGAGCACCCAGGCGACGACGGCGAGCGCGGCGCCGATGGTGTAGAGCAGGCGGCGGTTGATCCTGTCGCCGTACTTCATGAAGCCGAAGTAGGTGGAGAGCACGGTGACCGTCCACATCAGTACCTGGAGCAGGTTCTGCTGGGCGGCGCTCTCCACGCCGGAGGACTCGTAGACCCGCGGCATGAAGATGCCCATCTGGCCCGCGACCACGCCCCAGAATCCGTAGATGCCGAAGAGGAACAGCAGCGCCCGCACGTTGGGCCGGCGCGAGAAGAGCTCCCGCAGGCCGTCGCGGGGTCCGGCGCTCGACTTCTCCTTGCTGGCCTTCCACAGGGTGGATTCACTCAGGCCCTGGCGTATGTACCAGACCACGAAGGCGACCACGAAGAGGTGGAGGAAGATGAGGCGGCTGCCCAGCAGTCCCAGCGGGCCGGTGAGCACGACCGCGAGCAGGAAGCCGACCACCGGGCCCATGGACCAGGCGAGTTGTGCCGCGCCGACGCGCTTCGCGCGCTGCTCCGGCGGTGCCTCCTCGGCGATGTACGTCCATGAGGCGGGGACTCCCGCCCCGACCGCGAGGCCGGTGACGAGGAAGCCGGCCAGCAGCATCCCGTAGCTGACGGCGCCCGCCGCGAGCAGCACCCCGAGCATGTAGAGGAGCAGGTCGTACGTGTAGATGAACTTGCGGCCGTAACGGTCGCAGAGGGGTCCGCCGACGACGGCTCCGATCGCCGCGCCGAACGCGTTGGCACTGAGCGCGGCCAGCAGGCCCACCGCGAAGTCGTCCACGCCGAATCGGTCCTGCCACAGGGAGAGGCTGGTGGCGATCGCGATGATCGACCCCGCCTCGATGTAGTTGGACATGGCGACCGACACGGTCGCCTTCCAACCTCGTGTGTCCTTGCTCCCGATGCGCATCGTTGCTGCCCTCTCGGCCATGGTCGAGCGAAGGTGGATCGGCCCGGCGGGTGCGGTCCGCCGGACGGTGTGAGTCGGTGGTTGCGGGTGGTCTCGCGGTGCGGGCGCGAGGTCTCCGGTGCGGCAGGCAGGCCCGTGCCACCGGCGGCTGGTCCACCGCCGGGCAGAGCTGTGCCCCAGGGTGTCCGGTGCCGCCGGGCCTATGCGGTCCGCTCGGCCCGTAACGCGGGGAGGCCGCGTCGGCGCGCGAGTTCCGGAACGGAGTGTCCCGCCCGTGCGGGGCGCCGTGAACGCACGCACACGTCACCTTTCACGGCTGCCTCCTTGCGGTGCACGTCATCACCCTCCGGGGGTGAAGCGTTTCAAATGTGCGACCCGGGGACGCTGTCACGCCCTCCACGGAAAAGCAAGGGGTTGTTCCGGAACGGCACTTGCCACGACGGCGCGCCCCTCGGGTGGGGCACCGTCATGGAGCACTCTCGCGCACGACCATCGTGGGCGTCAGGATGCGGGCCAGGTGCTGGTGGCCACCCCCCGACTCCACTTCGTCGAGCAGGAGTTCCACGGCGGTTCGCCCCAGTTCCTCCACCGGCTGGCGGACGGTGGAGAGTGGAACCGTGGAGAAGGCCGCAACATCCAGGTCGCCGAAGCCGACGACGCGGACGTCCTCGGGTACCCGTACTCCCTTCACCACCAGCCCGCGGACGAGACCGGCGGCCAGGAAGTCGTTGGCGCAGAACACCGCGTCGGGCAGGCGGGGCCCGGTGACGAGGGTGTGGGCCGCCGCTCTGCCCGCGGCCACCGTCATCTCGTCCACCGCGATGTGCGTCAGCTCGACCGAGGGGTGTCGTCCGGCGGCGATCTCGGCGCCTGTGGCCCGGTCGGCGCACTGCTGGATGTCCGGATCGCCGTTCACGACCACGATCGACATCGCATCCGTCGAGGTGGCGGGCCTGCCGGCGATGAGGTGCTCAACGGCCTCCGCACCGCCCTGCACGTCGTCGACACTGACCGAGCAACCGTCCCCGTCGGGGTCCGCGCGGTCCGCGGTCACCAACGGCAGCCCACGTCGGCGCAGTCGGGCGAGCCGCGTGCGATCGGCGCCGAGGGGCACCACGACCGCGCCGACGGCGCGCTGGTCGGCCAGCATGTCGAAGTAGCCGCGCTCCCGTTCCGCGTCGTCGCCGCTGTGGCACAGCGTCAGGGCGTAGCCGCGCTCGTACGCGGCGTCGGCGGCGCCCGCCGCGATCCGCGCATAGAAGGAATTCACCACGTCCGGCAGCACCAGGCCCACGGCCGAGCCACGGCCGCTGCGCAGGTTGGAGGCACCCGAGTGCGGCACGTAGTCGAGTGCGGCGACCGCGGCCATGACGCGTTCGGTGGTGGCCGCGGTGACCCGTTCGGGCCGGTTGAGCACGTTGGACACCGTGGCGACGGAGACTCCCGCGGCCGCGGCGACTTCTTGGATACGGGCCGTTCGCCGCGCTCGGTCCTTCATGCCTGCGTCTCGTCGCCTCCTCGTTGCGGCGGCCCACTTTAATGCTTCGTCCGTCGGTGTCGCCGAGGCGAGCGAGTGAACCTCTTGGCGCGAACAGAGGGGCTGTTCGACGCGTGCGGAAGGGCTCCTCGTCGCGCGCGAAGTGGCTTCTCTTCGTCGGCAGTTGACAGCGACGTAACCGTTGACGGCCCTCGCAGGTAACCCCTAGGGTGCCGTGAAACGTTTCATGGCGTTCCGTGAACTGCCCCTGCGTCCCGCCTCGTTCGACCGTTGCCGACACCGAAGGCACACGGTCCGGCCGACGGACGCGACCAGGACCGCCCGCCTTCCACCCCCCACCTCCGTGGAGCAACGTTGAACGACAGACCGAACGTCGAGATCGTGACGACCCACGACGCTCCGCTGCCCTCGCGCCGTGCGGTGCTCGCTCTGGCCGGGGCCGCCGGGCTGGCCGCGGGCCTCTCCCTCACCGGCGCCGACCGCGCGGCCGCCGCGTCGCCCGAGGACGGGTTCGACTCCGGCCGTTTCGCCGATCCCCGTGCCGACAGCATGCCGACCGTCCTGTGGTTCTGGAACGGGGCCGTCACCCCTGATCTGGTCCGTGAACAGCTCGCCGACCTACGGGACAAGGGCGTTCACGAAGTGCTGGTCTTCCCTTTCCAGACCGAGGCGCTCGAACCGGCCTTCTTCACCGAGGACTGGTTCTCCGTCATCGAGTTCACCCTGCGCGAGGCCCAGCGCCACGCCATGCATCTGTGGCTCTTCAACGACGACTACTTCCCCAGCGGCCGTGCGGCCGGGCTGGTCGTCGGCGGCGGAACGGTGGGCGGACGCACGCTGCCGCCACGGCCCGAGCACGGGCTCAAGGGGGTGGGACACACCTATGCCGACGTGTCCGGCGGCACCACCGTGCCCCTCGTCGCGGCCGCCCTGTCGGTCGACGACGGGCGCCTCCTGGTGGACGCCGGCCTGCACGACGGCGTGGTGCTGCTGCGCGACGGTTCCCGGTGGACCGACTACACGGTCCACGCCACCGTCCGGCCGGAGCGCTCCACCGCCGGACTCATGCTGCGCTGTACGGACGAGGCCAACGGGCTGCTGGTCGAGCTGCGCACCGACGGTGGGGTTGACGTGTGGCGACAGCGCGACGGGCGGTTCGAGAACCTGCGCCGCGGCGATGCGGTCGACGGATTCGACGCGTCGCACGACCACGAGCTGACCGTCGCCCTCGACACCGACCACATGAAGGTGTCGCTCGACGGGACCGCGCTGCCCTCGGTCGCGGACCTGGACGCCACCGACGGGCGCATCGGTGTCCGCGCCACCGCTGACCAACGCTCCTCATGGGCCGCCCTGTCGGTGTCCGATCCCCAGGGCAAGGATCTGTATCGCCAGGACTTCGGGACACAGGCCGCCCTGGACGACTTCGACCTGCCGGATCCCCCGGCCCTCGCCGCGGCCGCGGCATGGCCTCAAGGGGCCTCCAGCACCGACGAGTTGGTCGATCTCACCTCGCAGGCCCGGGCCGGCAAGAGCTGGACGGCGCCGTCCGGTCAGTGGCGCCTGGCCCTGTTCCCGGTACGCGAACTGGCCCAAGCGAGCGGCGAGGCCCACAACTATCTCGACCTGATGGACGACACAGCGGTCGACCTCTTCCTGGACACCGTGGCGGGAGAGTACGTCCGCCGCTTCCCCTGGGCCGTCGGCACCGTGCTGCGCGGCTTCGCCGACGACGAACCGTTCCTCGCGTCGTCCACCGGGCACGGGTTGAACGCGCTCCCCTGGTCACCGACGCTGGACGACGAACTCGCACGCCTGGGCACACGTCCCGGCGCCGCGCTCGCCGCCGCCCACACCGACGGCCTCGGCGCCTCCGGCGAACGCCTGCGCGGAGTGTTCTGGCGCGCGGTGTCCAACCGTTACGCGGACGCCTACTACCGGCGGCAGGGCGCATGGATGGCGGCGCGCAATCTGCGCTTCATCTCCAACCCGCTGTGGGACGAGTACGGCCCGGCGGAGCAACTGGGCAGTTCCGGCAACCTCCACACCACCGATCAGTGGGCCCAGGTCCCCGGGACCGACCTGATCTTCGATCACTACCAGCGCGGCTACCACCGCACCCTGTCCCGCTGGCCGGCCTCCGCCGCGCACCAACTGGGCAAGGAACGCGTCTACTTGGAGGCCATGGGCGGTACGGGATGGCCCGTCACACCCGCGCTCACTCGCGAGGTGATCGGTGCGTTCGCCGTGCGCGGTGTCAATCACACGTTGCTGCACGCCCGGTTCAGCAACGACAAGGACATCGTGTACCCGCCTCCGTTCCAGTCCGTGAACCCGTGGTGGGAGTTGTCCCGGCCGCTCAACGACTGGATCGGCCGTCTGATGGAGGCGTGCCGCGCTCCGGCGCGCCCCCGTACGGCACTGCTCCAGCCTCAGCGTGCGGTCGAGTGTGTCCAGGACACGGCGGACGCCGACCGGCTCGACGAGGACTTCGTCGCCGCCGTCCACGCTCTGGAGGACGCCCAGATCGACTTCGATCTGCTCGACGAAGGGGCCCTGGGGAACGACCCGGCGCTGCGCGCCACGGCCGAACCGAAGGGTGACGGGCTGGTCGTGGGGCGGCAGGAGTACCGGACCGTGGTCCTGCCCACCACACCCGTCCTGGCCTTGGCGACCGTGCGCACGCTGGAGCGATTCGTGCGCGGTGGCGGCGCCGTGGTCGCCGTCGGAGACCTCCCCGTCCGCGAGGCCGGCGGCAACGACGCCGACCTGGAAAGCGCCCTGCACCGCCTGTTCGCCGACGGCCGCGGCGCCCATCAGGCGGCCACCACGGCCGAGGCGGCGACAGCCGTGGTCGCCTCCGGCACAGCGGCGGCCACCGTCATCCCGCACACCTCCGACGTACGGGTGATGCGCCTGGCGCGCGGCCGCGACGCGGCGTTCGTCGTCACCAGCGAACGCGCGACGCCACTGGACCTGACCCTCACCCTGCCCGCGGCGGGGGTCCCGGAGGTCTGGGACCCCGACACCGGGCGCGTGACGGCGACCGTCCCGTGGCGTTCCGCTCCGTTCCCGGGGCAGAGCGGCGCCGGGACCGCCGTCGACCTGCGGATCGAGGCGAAGGCGACGCTCGTCGTGGTGGTACGCGCGTCCGGCCGCGCTCCCCTGCACGTGACGTCGGCCTCCGCGCAGGTCCTCGCCGTGCGGGCCTCCGGACAGGGCGCGGTGGCCACCGTCCGCGCGGACAAGGCGGGCACGATCGAGGTGAGCGCGGCGCACGGATCGCGACGCTTCAAGGGGAGCGCAGAGGCGGCCGGTTCGCTCGATCCCCTCCCTCTCGACGGCCCCTGGACGTTCCGTTTCGACCGGGACGGGTCCGCCGAGCAGTCCCGCGAGCTCGGCGACTGGACCGCACTGGATCCCCGGTACTCGGGATCCGCCTCCTACGAGAAGACGGTGGAGCTGAAGCCGGACACCCTGTCCGGGCGGGTGTGGGCCCTGGATCTCGGTGACGTGCGGGACGTCGCCGAGATCACGGTCAACGGCACCCCGGTGGGCCCACGTTTGTGGGCGCCCTACCGGGCGGACGTGACGGAGCTCCTGCGGCCCGGCAGCAACGACATCCGCGTCCGTGTGACGAACACCGGCGCCAATGAACGGGGCGAGACCGTGCCGTCGGGGCTGATCGGACCGGTGCGTCTGTACCCGTCCCGCTCCGTGGAGGTGCGTCTGTCCGCTGTGTGACCGGCCGTCACAGGCGCGGCTCGCACCACATGTCGCGCGGCACCCGTCGAGGACAGGCAGCCGCGGCACGCGCGTCCGGTCCGGCGAGAGCCGCGCCGGACCGGACGCTCCCTTCCTTCCTGCCCTGCCCTGCGAAAGGTCCTCACCGTGTTCCGACGCAGCCGTCCCACTCCTCGTCTGCGCGCCCTCACTCTGTCGTGCGCCACCACGCTGCTGGCCATGGGGCTCATCACCGGAGCCCCGTCCGCCTCTGCCCAAGGCGCCCTCGCCGTCCGCAGCACCACCGCCGACGGCCGCCCCGACCCGCTCGCCGTCGAGGCTCCCCGCCCACTGCTCAGCTGGAAACTCGCCGCCCACCAACGCGACACGGTGCAGGAGGCGTATCAGATACGTGTGGCCACGTCCTCCGGCGCACTGGCCGACGACCGTGCCGACATCTGGGACAGCGGCAGGCAGCGCTCCGCCGAGTCCGTCGGTGTTCCGTACGGAGGTCCACAGCTCGAGCCGGGAGCACGCTACTACTGGCAGGTCCGCGTCTGGGACGCGCAGGGCCGTCCGTCCGCCTGGAGTTCGCCCTCCCACTGGGAGACGGCGCTGCGCACGAGCGGCGACTGGAAAGGGGCACGATGGATCGGCCCCTCCAAGACCGACACGGGCTCACCGCTCTTGCGCAAGGACTTCTCCCTGGGCAAGAAGGTGGCCAGAGCCCGGGCCTACGTAGCAGGTCTCGGCTTCCACGAACTCCGCCTCAACGGCGCCAAGGTGGGCGACCACGAACTCGCCCCGGCGAACACCCCCTACGACCGCCGGGTGCTGTACGACACGTACGACGTGACCAGGACGCTGCGCGAGGGCGACAACACGGTCGGCCTGTGGCTCGGCCATGGCTACGGTGACAACTTCAGTCCGTACGGCTTCCGTTGGCGCGGCGGGCGGCAGGCCATGATGCTGCTCGACGTCACCTTCACGGACGGCAGTCGCCGCACTCTCACCACGGACTCGTCCTGGAAGTGGTCCGACAGCCCGATCACCGCGGACGATCTGTACGACGGCGAGTCCTACGACGCCCGCAAGGAGCAGCAGGGCTGGGACCGTCCCGGCTTCGACGAGGCGGGCTGGCAGCAGGTGGCGCCGGCCGACGCGCCCAAGGGCGAGCTCCACGCGAACACCATGCCGCCGGTCCGCGTCACGGACACCCTCACGCCGGTACGCGTGACCGAGCCCCGCCCGGGGACCCGCGTCTACGACTTCGGGCAGAACATCGCCGGCTGGCCGCGGCTACGCGCGAAGGGCGCGGCAGGGACGCACATCGTCATGCGCACCGCCGAGGAGCTCAAGGCCGACGGCACGCTGGACACCGCAACGAACCGGGAAGCCGCGGCGACCGACACCTTCACCCTCGCGGGCACGGGTGGCGAGGAGACGTACGAACCGCGCTTCACCTACCACGGCTTCCGGTATCTCGAGGTCAGCGGCTCCACCACCGAACCGGAACCGGGGGACGTACGGGCTCGCGTGGTGCACGCGGACGTGCCCTCGACCGGATCGTTCGACTCCTCGAGCGATGTGCTCGACGGTATCTGGCGGAACAACCGCTGGAGCATCCTCAACAACTCCATGAGCACGCCCACGGACACACCCGTTCGTGACGAGCGCACACCGCCGGCCATGGACGTGCAGGCCTATCGGGACGCGGCGACGCGCGAGTTCGGCATGGACGGCTTCTACGCGAAGTATCTGCAGGACATGCCTCCGGGCACGGCACTGCCCTCGGACGATGTGAAGGCCCAGTACCCGGACATGGCGGGGGGCCAGGTCTCCCTGGCGTGGACGTTGTACGAGCAGTACCAGGACCGCGACGCGCTCGCGGCCGCCTATCCGGACATGAAGCGGTTCGTGGACCGCAATGCCGCCGAGGCGCCCGGGCTGATCTGGCCCGACGACAAGGGCTTCGGCGACTGGTGCCCGCCCGATCACGGGCCGGAGGCCAACGACGGCATGGGCAGTCCGACGGCGGGTGACTGCACCAGCGAGGTGTCGCTCGTCAACACGGCACTGTCGTATCAGCAGGCGCAAGCGGTGGCGAAGGCCGCGGCAGCCCTCGGACACGACGAGGACGCCAGGCGATTCGCCGTCCTGGCCGGCCGGATCAAGGACGCCTTCAATGACCACTTCCTCAACGACGCCGGGGACACGTACGGCAGCGGACGTCAGGTGACCAGCATCCTGCCCCTGGCCCTCGGACTGGTTCCCGCGGACCGGGCGGACGCCGTCGGCGACCAGTTCGTGCGCACCGTCGTCGAGCACGACGACAGCCACTTGGACACCGGCATCTTCGGCACGCGCTACCTCGTCGACGCCCTGGCCCGCATCGGCCGCACCGACCTGGCCATCACCATGCTGCAGCAGCGCACCTACCCCGGATTCGGGTTCCAGCTCTCGCACGGGGCCACCACCACGTGGGAGCAGTGGCTCTACAGCTCCTCGATGGAGACGCACGACCACGCCATGTTCGCCGGCGTCAACACGTCCCTCTACACCGTCCTCGCAGGTATCCGTCCCACCTCCCCCGGCTACCGGACCATCGCCGTCGCCCCCGCCGTGCCCGATGCGCTGGACCACGTGACGGCGTCGCAGGAGACGGTGCGCGGGCGTGTCAGCAGCAGCTGGCGCAGGATTCACGGCGCGCTGCGGCTGACCGTCACCATCCCGCCGAACAGCCGGGCCGTGGTCACCGTGCCGCGCAAGAACGGCAAGGAACGCGTCCAGGCCCCGTCCGAGGCCCGGCAGACGCACAGCGCCGAGCGTTCCGTCACGTACCGCGTCGGGTCCGGGACTTGGACGTTCGTCGCAGGGTGACAGCCATTCCGGCCATCGTGAGTTAGGAGATGCAGCCCAGGAGGAGCGGGCCGGGTCCGCCGCGGCGCCCACGGATCGAACTCCGCGGTGCGGTGGGGCCGGTCGGTCCGTGACGATAACGTTGCCAACGGCGTGACGTGCGTCACTGCCGTGGGCAAAAGCGCCTGCTGAGGTGTGCGCATGCGTACTCTCCGAAGATCCCTGATCGTCATCGCCGTCCTGGCCGCCATATTCGTCGGCGTCGACCGGCTCGCCGTCCATCTCGCCGAAGGACAGGCCGTGGACAAACTTCGCGCCTCGAACGGGTTCGGCGAGTCCACCCAGGTCTCCATCAAGGGCTTCCCGTTCCTCACGCAGGCCGTGGCTGGGGACCTGGACGAACTCGACGCGAGCGTGGACCATTACGAGTCGGCCATGCCGGGCGGCGCGACCGGCCGCGTGGAGAACCTCGAACTCCATCTCAACGGGGTCGAGTTCACCAACGGATACTCCAGCGCCGTCGCGCGCACGGCGACGGGAACCGCACTGGTCCCCTACGCCGAACTGCTCCACGCCGCACCGGCACAGGACAACGGGGTGCGCATCGCCGGCCTCTCGGACGGCGGCAAGGGCCGGATCAAGGTCGAGCTCGAGACTCCCGACGGAGGCACGTCCTCGATCTACAGCACGGTTTCCGTCAAGGACGACACCTTGCGCCTGCACGCGGAGACATCGCCCTCCACCACCACCGGACTGTCAGAGGACGAACTCCGCAAGGCCACCGACATCCAGCAGTCCATCACCCGGCTGCCCGGCGGCATCCGGCTCACGGCCGCCGAACCGCGCACCGACGGCCTACGGCTCACCGTGGGCGGCTCACACGTCCCCCTCACCTGACACACTCGCGCCACCCTCAACGCGCGGATGAGCGGCCTCTGCCCCCGACCCAACGGGGGCTGTTGGGCACCGAGTTACGGACGATAACCTCTGATGTACGCAACAGCTACATGGAACGGAGCGTTGAATGAGCAGCCCCGAGGCCCGGATTGACACCTCCAAGGCGCACTCCGCGCGGGTGTACGACTACATCCTCGGGGGCAAGGATCACTACCTCGTCGACGCCGAGGCGGGCGACGCGATGTGCCGGCACTGGCCTGCCCTGCCGGTGCACATGCGTGAGAACCGACGGTTCATGCATCGCGCGGGACACTACCTCGCCAAGGAACAGGGCATCCGGCAGTTCCTCGACATCGGCACGGGCCTGCCGACGGCTCCCAACCTCCACGAGATCGTGCAGGACGTGGCGCCGGAGTCGCGCGTGGTGTACGTCGACAACGACCCCATCGTCCTGGCCCACGCACGCGCCCTGCTGCAGAGTTCCCCTGAAGGCGCGACCACTTATGTGGACGCCGACATGAACGATCCGGAAGCGATCCTGGGCAGCGCCGAGTTCCGCCAACTCCTGGATCTGGAACAGCCGGTGGGCCTCATGCTCATCGGCATCCTGCACTTCATCATGCCGCCGGAGGACCGCCGCCTGGTGCAGCGGCTCCTCGAGCCGCTGCCCTCGGGAAGCTTCCTGGCCATGACCATCGGAACCGGCGATTTCGCCCCCGAAGAGGTCGGGCGGGTGGCCCGCGAGTACGCGCAGCAGGGGATGCCCATGGAACTGCGGGACCTGGACGTCGCCACCTCGTTCTTCGACGGCATGGAACTCGTGGAGCCCGGTGTCACGCAGGTCCACAAGTGGCGCCCCGGCGCCGAGCAGCAGGGCATCGACGACCGGACCATCGCCATGTACGGAGCCGTGGCCCGCAAGGTGTGACGCGGGAGCAGGGCCGCCCTCTCATGTACGGGGCGGCCGTGCTCGGAGCGTGAACGTGCGCGCTGAAGACGTCTGACCGGGCGTCTGGCCCGGAGGTTTGCGTTCGGTCCCAGGTCAGGTTCCGCGCCAGTTCAGGACGGCTTCGCCGGTGAGGCGGCGGGCCATGCTCCCGCGGTCGCGAGCCGAGATCGACGCCGGCCCGGCGCAGCGCTGCACACCCGAAAGTTGGGGGTCCAACTCCGGCTGACGTGAACCGCGTTCACTTTCAAGCCGCTTTCGCACAACCCTTCGTGCGCCTCACACGTCACACAGCCCGGAAAGCTACCCCCTCATTCTCGATTTCCGGGAGAACCGCCGTGCGTGTACGAACCCTGGGTGCCACCGCGACCGTTGCGGCACTCACCGCCGCCGGGCTGACCCTGCCCCTCGCCGGAACCGCAGCCGCCGCGACCCCGCTGCACGCCGACTTCAACGGGGACGGCTTCACCGACCTCGCGGTCGGCGTGCCCTCGGCGACCGTGAACGGCAAGGCGAAGGCCGGTTACGTCAATGTGGTCTGGGGCGGCGTCAACGGGCTCGGCCCGGACGGCTCCACCGGCATCATCAGCCAGTCCTACCGCGCCGTGCCCGGCACCCCGGAGGCCGGGGACCGCTTCGGTTCCGCGGTGGCCTCGGGCGACCTCGACGGGGACGGCATATCCGACCTCGTCATCGGCGCCAGCGGCGAGGCCCTCACCGATGCGGGCCACGGCCACGAAGGCAGCGTCACCGTGCTGTACGGCTCCCCGAGAGGCTTCGGCAACCACGACAGCGTCGGCTTCACCGCCGCCAAGGGCGAGGGCGAGTTCACCCAGCTCGGCGACCGCATCTCCGTGGGCGACTACGACCACGACGGCGACCAGGACCTCGCGCTCGGCGCGGCCGACGAGGAGAGCGGCTCGCTGCGGCTGCGGCCCGGCCCGCTCGCCCCCGGTACGCCCACCACGACCGAGGTCATCGAGCGGTACAGCATGGGCGGCCGCACCCGCGACCTCGCGACCGGCGACTTCGACGGGGACGGCAAGGACGACCTCGCGGTGACGTACAAGGAGTTGGAGGGATCGGGCACCTTCATCCTGCGCTGGGACGCCGCGGGCCAGCCCGCCCGGTACTGGAACAGCTGGGACTACGGCCAGTCGCTGGCCGCCGCGGACTTCGACCGGGACGGCAAGGACGACCTGGCCATCGGATACGACCAGCCCAACCCCGAGTCCGAACAGGCACCGCTCTGCGCGGACGAGCGGGCCGGCGGCGCGGTCGCTGTCGTGTACGGCAAGGGCGCGTTCGGGTCCGCGCACGACTGCTTCACCCAGGACAGCCCCGACGTCGCCGGGGCCTCCGAGGCAGGCGACTGGTTCGGCTTCTCGGTCGCCGCGGGCGACGTGAACGACGACGACCTCCCGGAGCTCGTGGTCGGCGTGCCCGGTGAGGACGTCGGCACCGTCAAGGACGCGGGCGCCTATGTCGTCCTGCGCGGCACCACCACTGGTCTGTCCAGCGGTGTCGCGCGCAACCAGAACACCCCCGACATGCCCGGCACCGCGGAGGCCGGCGACCAGTTCGGCGCGCAGGTGACCACCGGCCGGTACAACCCCGACCAGCTGGGCGACGTCGCCGCGAGCGCCCCTACGGAGAACGCGGGTGAGGCCCGCTCGGGGGGTGTCTGGTACGCGCAGACCACGGAGACCGCCTATCCTCTCGGGCGCTCGCTGACGCCGTACGGGCTCGCGCTGTCCACCGGCACGAAGTACGGCGAGGCCCTCGGCAAGTAGGCACCGGTGCCCGGGCGCACGTCCTCCGGGCACCGCCCCCCGTGCGTGCGCCTCACCACATCTCGAGCATGGGTTCTGAGGCTGCCCGGGGGGCGGGCCGTCTACTCAGTGGGCGAAGCCCCAGTCGAGCATCTTGGTGGCGTCGTCGAAGACCTCTTGGTCGGACCCGATGATCGCGCCGACCAGGGTGCGGTTGTCCCGCTCGGCGGCGAAGACGAGGGAGTAGCCGGCCTCCGTGCCGCTGCCGGTCTTGATGCCCAGAGCGCCGTCGTAGCTGCCCAGCAGCTCATTGGTGTTGTTCCAGGTGTAGTACCTGGTGTGGCCGTTGGCCGCCGGGGCCTCGGTCTTGAACTGCTTGTTCTTCACGACGTCGGCGAACACCGGCTGCAGCATCGCGCGTTGGCCGAGCTTGGCGAGATCGCGGGCGGTGCTGTGGTTGTTGCCGTGCGAGATGCCGTCGAAGGAGTCGAAGTGCGTGCCGCTCAGGTTCAGCTGCTGCGCTTCGGCGTTCATCTGGGCCTCGAAGTCGGCGATCCGGGCGTCCATGGTGTCCCCGGAGCCGAAGTTGTCGGCCAGGGCCATGGCGGCGTCTCCTCCGGACGGGATCAGCATGGCGTGGAGCAACTGCCTGACGGTCAGCTTGTCGCCGGTCTGGAGGTCGGCCGTACTGGCGCCGTTCTCCGACACGTAGTCCCGGTACTCCTGTTGCACCGTGATCTGCCGGTCCAGCCACTCCGGGTGCTTGAGCACCACCAAGGCGGTCATGATCTTGGTGGTGCTGGCCATCGACACGCTCTCGTCGGCCTTGGCTCCGGCCCACAACTCGCGTTCCTGGCTGCCGTCTCGGGCGTCCAGGAGGAAGGCGTGGTCGGCGTTGATGTCGGGGTCGGCCTGGTCCCTGGTGTCCAGCGCCCCCTGTCTCTGGTCCGCGGGGTGGGTGGCCGCGCCGCTCTGGCCGTCGTCGTCGGCGGAGTGTGTGGCACTGGGGGTGGCCGCCTCGGCGAGGCCACCGGCGGTGATCGGCAGGACGGCCCCGACGAGCGCGACGGTCGCGATCCGGGCCCCGGTGCGGTGCAGCCGGTTGGGGCGGGCGTGGGAACCCATAGGCATACCTTTCTCCCAGCGCGGGCACGCCGGCCGGTAACGGAAACTCGGTGCATAGCGAACCTACTTCCGCGATGGCAGCCGATGTCAAGATCGCCATGTCATGGCCGGGTAACAGGACCGGCCGGCATGAAGATGCCGTGCAGACAACGGGTGGTTTCTCTGTGGCGACTTGCGCGCTGCGGCCATCCGGCCTCGCTGGAGCGGTCGGCCTGCCAGGTCAACCGAGGGGTTGCGACCGCCGGCGGGGATCGACTGCGATGTCACGCCGTTCCGGCCGGGGTTCGGGCCACCGTGGATTCCGTAGCGGCCTCAGATGATCAGGACCCGACGCCCGCGCGTGTGACCGGCCTGGCTGTCGATGTGCGCCGCCGCGGCCTCGGCGAGTGCGTACGACTTCTCGACAGGGATGTGCAATTTCCCCTGCGCGATGAGGTCGACGGCCTCGGCGAGCGCATCCGACACGCTTCCGGCCGCACCCGAGAACCTGACACCGAACTCCGGCGCGTCCAGATCAGCGATGGACAGCACCGTCCGCGGGTCCCCGGTCAGCCCGACGAGCTCGCGCACCACGCCCGAGCCCGCCAGATCGAGGGCCGCGTCGACCTGGCCGAGCTGTCGCACGCGCTCGACCCAGCCCTCGCCGTACGTCGTCGCGAGGGCGCCCAGGCTCCGTACGTAGTCCTGATTCGCGGCCCCGGCGGTGCCGATCACCGTGATGCCGCGGGCGCGGGCGATCTGCAGCACCGCTGACCCCACTCCCCCGGACGCACCGCTGACCAGCAGCGTCTCCCCGCTCCGCACACCGACCTCACGCAGAACACGAAGCGCCGTCTCGACCACCGAGGGGTACCCGGCAGCCTCTTCGAACGTCAGCCCCTCAGGCATACGGGCCCAGGCCGACAGCACGGCCAACTCGGCGTAGGTGCTGACCCCTTCGCCGAACACGCGGTCCCCGACCTCGAACCCTTCGACGCCCGCGCCGATCTCGTCGACCACTCCGGCGGCGTCCAGCCCGACGCCGGCGGGCAGTTCGATCGGATGGGCCCCCAGGACCTGGCCTTCCCGGAGCCTCCAGTCGACGGGGTTCACACCCGCCGCCCGCACGGCGATACGAACCTGGCCGGGGCCCGCATGGGGCTCCTCGGCGTCTATGAGATGCAGAACGTCGGGACCGCCGAACTCGGCGAAGCTCACCTTCTTCATGCGGCGGACCGTAGCACTAACAGTTAGTGTTTTGGAACTGTTACGAATTTGCACCTGATAGTGTCAGCGCATGACCGTGCCGCCCGGACGCCGGGAACGCAAGAAGGCCGCGACGCGCCAGAAGATCGCCGACACCGCACTGCGACTCTTCCTGGAGCGTGGGTACGACGCGGTGGGCATCCGCGAAGTAGCCGCCGAGGCCGACGTCGCCGTCACCACGCTCTTCTCCCACTTCGCCTCCAAAGAAGCCCTGGTGTTCGAGCAGGACGAGGACTTCGAGCAACGTCTCGTCCGGGCCGTCACCGACCGGTCGACGCACGAGTCGCTCATCCCCGCACTGCGCAGCGAGATCCATGCCCTGGTGCGGCACTGCACGGCGGACGGCGCAGTGCCGATCTGGCGCATGATCGACGCGTCACCCGCCTTGCGGAGGTACGACGAGTCGATGAGGCTCCGCCACGCGGAGGCACTCGCAGCGGCCATCGCCGCGGATCCGGACCTGTCACGAACCCCGCTCGCGAGCCGGACGGTCGCGAGGTTCGCCATCGACGCCTATTCACTGGCCCGCGAGGCGGCCGATCCGCAGGCCGCGGTGGACGAGATCTTCCGGATGATCGAGGCGGCCTGGGAGGCCATCTCCCCTTCACGGCAGGCGTGAGCGACCGACTCCGAGCGGCAGCCCGGAAGCCGGTCGGTAGCGAGGAGCCGTGTGCCCGACGTGCGAGCCGGCTCGGTCCACCACCCTCCCACTCTGGTCCAGACCTATTTTGGTCCAGACCATTGACCCGGCCCGGACCGGCCGTGCACTATCAGCCACGACCGGTGAGCACCGCGGCGAGAACCGCTCGCTCACCAGCTGCAACTCCTTGACCTACCTGTGCACTTGACGTACCGGAAGGACCAGACAAGCGATGCGCAATCTGATCAGAGTGGCCTCCACGGTGACCATCGGCGGCGCGCTCCTCTTCGGGGTGAGCGGGGTCGCGTCGGCCGCTGACGGCCCGGCCAACCTCACGGGCAAGGGCTGCCCGTCGAGCTACACCAACAGCGCCTCCTACGGCAGCTACAAGCAGACCCTGACCGGCACCTTCATCGCGGGCAACGGCTTCCGGTACGGCCGCTACAACGTCACCTTCATCAACCCCGCCACCGGCCCGCAGCCGGCGGGGACGAAGGAGTACCGCTGCTACTGAGCGGCGCTTCAAGGGAATGATCGACGGCCCCCTGCACCTCGCAGGGGGCCGTCGTTTCACACGTGGTGCGGCAGCAGGACGATCCGGTCGGGCGCATAGCGTCTGCGCGATCAGCGGGACATGACTTCACGCCAATTCACGGAGTCAACTGGTCCATGGCGTGCCGTACTTGTCGGCGAGCTCCTGCGCCTCCTGCGGCGTGAGCAGTCGGGCCGGGAGCTGACCGAGGGAGAGCAGGAGGGCTGCTGTTTCCTCCAGTTCCACGGCGGCGTCGATCGCTGCCGCGGCCGTGGTTCCGGAGACCACCGGGCCGTGGTTCTGCAGCAGCGCGGCGCGGAACGGGAACGTCAGTCGTTCCAGTTCGGCTGCCTGCCGGACGTCTCCCGGGGGCGCGTAGGGCAAGAGGGGTGTCTGGCCCACGCGCATCACGAAGTAGGGAGTCAGCGGGGGGAGCGAACTGTACGGGGACCAGGCCGGGCGGCAGGAGACCGCTGCGGCGTGGCGCGAGTGCAGGTGGACGACGGCCCGGGCGTCGGGGTCGCGCCGGTAGAACGCGATGTGCAGGGGGAACTCCTTCGACGGGCGGGGCCCGTCGAGGTGTGTGCCGTTCAGGTCCAGCGCGGTCAGGTTGTCGGGGTCGATCGAGGTGAGATTGGCACCGGTGGGCGTGATCAGGACACGGTCGCCGTCGCGGATGCTGAGGTTCCCAGAGGAGCCGGGGCTCAGGCCGAGGGCGGCCAAGTGGGCTCCGGCGGCTGCGAGTTCGTGGCGGAGGCTCATGCGAGGTGGCCCCAGGCCGTGGTGAAGATGTCCGTGCCGCCGAAGTTGCCGGACTTGAGGGCGAGGTCGATGCCGTCGGGTGCCCCTCCCGCTCCCGGCTGGGTGCGGGCCCACGCGACGCCCGGGGCGATCTGCTGCCCGATGCGCAGGGTCCGGCTGTCCAGCGCGGTGGTGACGGCCCCGGAGGTCTCCCCGCCGGCGATCAGCAGGCGCCTGGCTCCGGCGCGTACGAGAGCCGTGGCGCAGTCGGCCAGTGCCTGTTCGATGAGCTCGGAAGCGGGAGTCGCGCCAGGAGGCGTGTCGTGTTCGAGGTCGGCGGGCGAGGCGACCGCATAGAGGAGCGGGGGCAGCTTCGGGTCACGGCGCCAGCAGGCTCGGGCGAAGTCGACGAGGTCGGCCACCGTCGCCGCGGGATCCGCGCGCAGCGCCGCGATGTCGAGCTTGCGGTGCGGCAGGTGCTGCTGCGCGTGGGCGACCTGGGCACGGGTGGCGGCGGACGCGCTGCCGGCCAGGACGGCCCCCGGCGCGTCGGAGGCGGAGGCCGCGGTGGCGCGGGCGGTCCCCTGGTGCGGGCCGGTCAGGCCGAGGGCGAGGCCGGCCGCGCCGGTGACCAGGCGCATGTCGCTCGTCGCGGCGGCGATGGTGCGCAGGTCGTCGTCGCAGGTGGCGTCGACGACCGTGAGCGCGTCGGAGAATTCCGGGGCCGCCAGCGTCTCGCGCAGGGCCTGAACGCCGGAGCGGACGATGTCGAGGTCGATGGCGCGCACGGGTCGGCCGGTCTGCGGCGCGAGGAGCCGTCCGACGTGGGAGTCGCGCATGGGCGTGAGGGGATGGTTGCGCATCGGGCTCTCGTCGAGCAGCTCGTCGTGGACGAACAGGCGCGACTTGTAGACGGTGCGGCCGGTGGCCGGGAAGGCCGGGACGACGACGCTCGCGCTCTCGTCCAGGGCGTCGAGGAGGGCGTCGGCGACCGGGCCGATGTTGCCCTGGGACGTCGAGTCGAAGGTCGAGCAGTACTTGAAGTAGAACCGCTGACAGCCCGCGTCCCGCAGCGCCCGCAGAGCGGCCATGGACGCGCGGACCGCCTCGTCGACCGGGACCGTACGGGTCTTGAGTGCGACCACCACGGCGTCCGCCTGGTCGACCTCGACAGCGGCGGACCCGCCGTCGGTCAGCCCGTCGGAGCCGACGGCCACCACCGTCCGGAACCCGCGGGCGACGAGCATGGTGGCGAGATCGGTGGCTCCGGTGAAGTCGTCGGCGATGGCTCCGAGCAGTGGCATCGGACCTCCATGGTGCGGTGGGCGTGGCGTCGGCGTGTGCGTCCGACCCTCTTGCATGTGAAGTTATGTTAACAACCTTTACTCCAATGGGAATGCCTGATACATGTTGTTAACCGGTGGGAGGAGTTCCAGCCACCGTCTGTCGACCCCAGGCCCATGGCGCCGAGGTCACGTCTGCCTTTGAGCACTCATCGAGGAGGGCCCATGAACCTGCACCACCTGTTCGCCGCCACCCAGGGCCGGAGCGTGCGCTACGCACTGTCCGGCGCCGGCGGCGGATTCGCCCGCACCCTCCTCGCGCAGACCCTTCGCACCGAGGCCCTTCAGCCGTCCGTGCTGTGCGACCGCGATCTGGCCAGCCTGCGCGCCATGCTCGGCGAACTCGGCTACGACACGACCGACCTGGTCGATTGCGCGGACGCATCCGACGTCGCCCGCGCTCGGAGCGAGGGGCGGATCGCCCTGGTCGCCGACGGAGCCCTGCTCGGCGCGGGCGACTGGGACATCCTCGTGGAAGCCACCGGGAGCCCGGTACACGGCTGTGCCATGGCCGAGGAGGCGCTGCGCACCGGCCGTCACGTGGCGATGGTCAGCAAGGAGGTCGACTCCGTCGCGGGACTGCACCTCGCCGAACTCGCAGAGCGGGAAGGTCTCGTCTACACGACCGCCGACGGTGACCAGCCCGCCAACCTCATCGGGCTGGTCACCTGGGCCCAGCTCCTCGGCCTCGACATCGTGGCCGTCGGCAAGTCGAGCGAGTACGACCTCGTGTTCGACCCGGAGCAGGGCACCGTGACCCAGCTCGACACCACGGTTCCCGCCCCGGAACTCGGCGCGCTGCTCACCCTCGGCGACGATGTGCCGGGCACCCTGAAGGCCCGCGCCGAAGCTGTGTCCGCGCTGCCTCAGGGCGCCACAGCCGACTACTGCGAAATGGCCGTCGTCGCCACCAACACCGGCTTCAAGCCCGATACCGAGCGACTGCACTACCCCGTGGCCCGCATCGCCGAACTGGCCGACATCTACCGGCTGCGCGAGGACGGCGGTGTGCTGCGCCGCGACGGCGCGGTGGATGTCTTCAGCGCCCTGCGGCTGCCCGGCGAGGCCTCCTTCGCCGGCGGCGTCTTCGTGATCGTGCGCACCGGAGACACCGTGACCTGGGAAACGCTGCGCGGCAAGGGCCACGTCGTCAGCCGCGACGGCGGATACGCGGCCGTCTATCTTCCCTACCACCTGATGGGCGTCGAAACGCCACTGTCCCTGCTGTCGGCCGTGCTGCACCACCGTCCCTCCGGCGGCACCGATCCGCGCGGCCACGCCGTCCTCGCGGGCCGCGCCCGCCTGGACCTGCCCGCGGGCACCGTCCTCGGCATGGGCGGGCACCATCACGACGTCACCGGCGTCCAGGCCGTGCTGCTGCGCGACGAGGACTCCCCCGACGACGTCGCCCCGCTCTACCTCGCCGCGCACACGACGCTGGCCCGCCCCGTCGCCGCCGGCGAACTCCTCCGCCTCGGCGACCTCGCCGACGCCGATCCCGACCTCACCCGGGCCTGGACCGCCGGCCGCGCCGCCCGCCCCGTCACCCCGGCGGTGCAGTCGTGAGCACCGACGTCCAGCACCTGCTGCTCGGCGCCGCGGCCGTCGCCGTGCTCGTCGTGCTCATCACCAAGTTCAAGCTCCACCCCTTCCTCGCCCTCACGCTCTCGGCCCTGGGGCTGGGTCTCGCCGCGGGCATCTCGCCGGGCGCCACCGTCGAGCACTACCAGGACGGCTTCGGCGACGCCCTGGCCGGCAGCGGTCCCACGATCGGTCTGGGCACCCTGCTCGGCGGCATCCTGCTCGGCTCGGGCGGCGCCGACCGCATCGCCACGGTCTTCATCGGCGCCCGCCCCGTGAAGTGGATCCCCACCGCGATCACCGCGGCGGCCCTGCTCATCGGCATGCCGCACCTGTTCGACGTCAGCTTCGTCATGCTCGTCCCGCTGGTCTACGCCGTCGCCAAGCGCACCGGCTCCCACCTGCTCTACATCGGCCTGCCCATGGCCGCCGGCCTGTACGTCTCGCACGGCCTGCTGCCCCCGCACCCCTCGCCGACCCTCGCCGTGTCCGCGTACGACGCGAACACCGGCCTGACCATCCTGTACGGCCTCATCATCGGCATCCCCCTGGCCGTCATCACCGGCCCCCTGCTGACCAAGTTCGCCGCCCGCTGGTTCGGGCCCGCCCCCGACCTCGACAAGGGCCCCGTGCCCCAGCCCGACCCCGCCCCGGACAACCAGCGCCGCCCGGTCTCCTTCACCCTGGCCCTGATCACGGTGCTGCTGCCGCCCGGCCTCATGCTGATCGGCACCCTGGGCACCTCCAACACGAGCGAGGGCACCCTGCCGTACGCCTTCTTCGAGGCCTGTGACTCCTCGGTGCTCTCACTCCTCGCGGCGGTCGTCTTCGCGTTCTTCGCCCTCGGCCTGCGTTCAGGCTTCGGCCTGTCGCAGTTGCAGAAGATGGCGGGCAAGGGGCTCGGTCCCGTCGGCGCGATCGTGCTGATCCTGGGTGCGGGCGGCGGCCTGAAGGCCATGCTCACCGCCACCGGCATCGACAAGATCATCTCGGACTATGCCGTGGACTGGTCCGTCCCCCCGCTGCTGCTGGCCTGGCTCGTCGCCGCGCTGCTGCGCATCTGCCTCGGCTCCGCCACGGTCGCCACCGCCGCCGCGACCGGTATCGTCGCTCCGCTGCTGGCCGCCTATCCCGGCGTCTCCCCGGAACTGATGGTGCTCGCCACCGCCTCCGGCGCCGTGATGCTCTCCCACGTCAACGACTCCGGATTCTGGCTCTTCAAGGAGTACTTCCAGCTCTCCGTCTCCCAGACCTTCCGGACCTGGACCCTGATGCTCTCGCTGCAGTCCCTGCTCAGCCTCGGCGGCGTCCTGCTGCTGAGCACGTTCGTCGGGAGCTGAGTCATCGGCCGCATCAGGATGATCATCGGCTAACGTCACGTACGAATCACAGAGGAGAGTGACGATGACCGCTCAGGAGCACCTGCCGCTCATCCCGGACCAGCGGCGCGAGCAACTCCTGCGCCACCTGCGCAGGGAAGGCGTGCTGAGCGTCCAGCAGATCACGCAGCTGTTCGGCGTCTCCCACATGACCGTGCGCCGGGACATCGCCGAACTCGAGCGGCAAGGGCTCGTCTTCTCGGTCCCCGGCGGTGTCAGGATCGCCAGCCACGTCAGCACGGAGCCGAGCTTCCAGGACAAGACCCGCGTCGAGCAGCCCGCGAAGGGGGCCATGGCGGCGGAGGCCGCGCGCCTCGTCACCGAAGGGATGACCGTCTACCTCGACGCGGGCACCACCCTCCTCGCCATGGTCCCGGCCCTGGCCCGGCTGAGCGATCTGACCGTGGTGACCAACGACTTCGCCACGGCCGAACAGCTCATGACCGCGCCGCACCTCGACGTCGTCCACACCGGCGGCCGCATCGACATGGCGAACCGCTCCAGCGTCGGCCGGCTCGGCGCCGCGACGCTGCGCCAACTCGCCCTGGACATCGCCTTCATCAGCACCAGTTCCTGGGACCTGCTGCGCGGGGTCACCACGCCGTCGGAACCCAAGGTCGACGTCAAGCAGGCGGCCATGGAATCCGCGGCCAGCTCGGTACTGGTGGCGGGCTCGTCGAAGTTCGGCACCTTCGGCAAGTACCGGGTGGCTCCGCTCACGGCGTTCGACACGGTGATCACCGACACGGCCCTGGCGGAGGGCGCCGCCACGGGAGTCCGTGACAGCGGCTGCGAACTCCGCTTGGCCCGGCCCTGAGCCGGGACCGCCGCGCCCCGTCCGTGCAGTCGGCGGATCACCCCCTGCCGCAGGTGGACGGAGTCAGTGCTTGAGCTGCGTCTCCAGCCACTCCAGGACCTCGGGAGTGACGGGGTCGGTGATGTCGGCGTACTCCTCGTGCTTCTTCAGGAACTTCGCCACGTACGGGCAGACGGGCACGATCCGCCGTCCGGCACCGCGTACGTCGTCCAGGGCTTCCCGTACGAGGATCGAGGCCAGGCCCTGCCCGGCATAGGCGTCGTCGATCTCGGTGTGGAAGAACACGCGCTGCCCGTCACGGTCGCGGTACGCGGTGAAGCCGGCGGTGCTGCCGTCGACCTGGATCACGTAGCGGTGGCGGGCGTCGAGGCGTTCGACGGCGGGCGTGGAGGCGGGCTGGGTCATGACGGGCCTTTCAGTGCCGTGGCGGGTTCTTGCGCGGGGTGATCGTGGCGTGCGGGAGTGCGGGGGCGGGGAGGCGGTCGCCGGGGTAGCCCTCGACCGCGCCGAAGCGGTCGGAGGCGTCCTGCCAGGCCTGTCGGGCTTCGACGATGTCCTGGTGGCTGCGGCCGATG
The DNA here is from genome assembly GCF_050410835.1 of Streptomyces sp. cg35. Taxonomy (NCBI): domain Bacteria; kingdom Bacillati; phylum Actinomycetota; class Actinomycetes; order Kitasatosporales; family Streptomycetaceae; genus Streptomyces; species Streptomyces sp. cg35. Next base: position 8,867,540 of record NZ_CP191268.1, on the reverse strand, counting down.
AAGTTCCACCACATCACGACCTCCTCGTCGAAGGGCGGCCCGCCGAGCAGGACCGTGCGCGCGGCCGTGTCCGTCTCATTGGTGATCGTGACGGTGTCGCTGCCCGGTGCGAGGTAACCCAACTCGGCCTGCTTCAAGGGGGTGTCGCCCAGCGTGACCGCGCCTCGGTCGACGAGGAGACCGTGCTCGAAACCGCTGTCCACGGCGAGCGTGAGGCTCGCGCGCGGGGCGAGGAGGAGTTCCGCGCCGAGCAGCGGGGTGAAGGTCCGCACCGGCGAGGTCGCTCCGGCCAGCGAGCCCAGGAAGACGCTGACCTCCGCGCCGTCGTCGGTCCGGACGGGCTCGGGCACGTAGTGCTGGAAGTCCCGGCCGGTGTCCCGGTGCCGTTCCGGCAGCGCGACCCACAGTTGGACGCCGTGGAGCACGGTCGTGGCCGGGGTGGAGACCTCCGAGTGGCTGATGCCGTGGCCGCTGGTCATGAGGTTCAACTCGCCGGGCCGGACCATGGCGTGGCTGCCCAGGCTGTCCCGGTGCTCGATCTCTCCGCTGAACAGCCAGCTGACCGTCTGCAGCCCGATGTGCGGGTGCGGAGCGACGTCCATGCCGCCGCTGTCGGCCACGTCGTCGGGGCCGTAGTGGTCGATGAAGCACCAGGCCCCGATCAGCGTCCGGGCCCGCTGCGGCAGCGTGCGCCGCACCGTCATCGCGCGCGGGCCGCCCAGTGGCACGTCCCGAGCGGTGAGCACCTCGGCCCCGGGTCCGGACGCACCGTGCACCGGACCCGTCCCGGTGTCGCTCATCCCTGCCCCTCCACCCATGTAATTTGAAGTTCAACAATGATGGTGATCATAAACCCGGGCGCACCGCGCCTCGCACCGACCACCACAACCGTCCGCGAAGGAGACAAAGTTGAGCGACACGGCACCGACCCCGAACCACCGGCGCGTCTTCGTCGACAAGCAGAGCCCCAAGGCCTACCACGCCCTGGTGCAGACGTCGGAGGCGGTCAGGGCGACGGCCGCGGACGCCGGACTCGACCGCGTCCTCGTCGAACTGATCAATCTGCGGGTGTCCCAGATCAACGGCTGCGCGTTCTGCCTCGACGTGCACACCCGTGCCGCGCTCCGCGCCGGTGAATCCACCCAGCGCCTCGGCACGCTCGCCGCATGGCGCGACACCGAGCTCTTCACTCAGCGGGAGCGCGCGGCACTCGCCCTCGCGGAGGCGACGACCGTCCCCGCGGACGGCACCGCCCAGGAGAGTGCGTACGTGACTGCCCGCCGCTTCCTCAGCGACGACGAGATATCCGCGGTGATCTGGGTGGCGATCACCATCAACGCGTTCAACCGGGTCTCGATCCTCAGCAAGCACCCCGTGCGCGCAGTGACCGCCTGACCGGCCCGTTCGGCGAACCGGCCGCGGCGGCGCGTCCGTCGGGCGCGCGCGACAGTGATCGGGAACGCTCTGGACGACCGGACCTGCGAGCGCCTTTACTGTCGGCGGTGGAGCTGCGGCCCGGCGAGGAGGCGGCGCGGCTGCGGAGGGTACGGGGGCCTGGTGGAGCGGTATGAGATCGAGACGTTCCTGACCCTGGCCGAGAAGCTCCACTTCGCACGCACCGCTGAACGTCTGCTCGTCTCGCCGGGGCGGGTCAGCCAGACGATCAAGCAGCTGGAACGTCGTATCGGCGGCGCGTTGTTCGAACGCAGCAGCCGCCACGTCGCTCTCACCCCGGTCGGACAGCACCTGCACGCCGAACTACTGCCGGCGCACCAGCAGATCCAACGTGCCCTGGCGAACGCGTCGGCGGCGTGTGCCGGGTTCAGCGGTGCGATGCGGATCGGATTCACCGCCCCATGGTCCGGGACCCTCATCGTGCGGGCGGCCGAGGCCTTCACCTCGCGTCATCCCCGGTGCACCGTCGAGTTGCAGGAGGTGACGTACAACGCGGCCATCGCCGCGCTGCAGGGCGAGGACGCCGACCTGGTGGTCGCCGAGCCGCCGGTCGAGGATCCGGCCATCACCGTGGGGCCCGTCGTGTTCTCCGAACCCCGCGCTCTCCTGGTCCCCGCCGGCCATCCCTTGGCCTCACGGGAGACGGTGTCGCTGGAGGACCTCGCCGCCCTGTCTCTGATCACGGCGGTCGGGGTGTCCCGCGTCTGGCGCGATGCCTTCTTCCCCCCGCCGCACCCCCCCCAGGGGCGGCCGATCCGGCACGGTCCGGCCGGAGCCGGTTGGCAGGAGATCCTCTCTCTGGTCGGAGCGGGTCAAGGTGCCACGGTGGCGGCCGCGCGGGCCGGCCGGTACCACGGACGGCCCGACATCGTCTATGTCCGCCCAATGACTCACGGCACGTTGAGCGCAGCTAACGCATCGCCGATCCAGGCAGCCGAAGCGCTCGCCCGCGCCGAAGCGGCCGGGCACGGCACCGGCTGGCCCCTGCGGCTGGGCGTCTTCGGACACGTCGGACACGAACTGGGGCCGCTCCCGGCCGAGTTCCGCTCCCGCTACCCCGGGAGCGAGGTCCAGCTCAGCGAGATCAACGGCTGCGACGCGTTCACCGCCCTGCGCGCCGGCACCACCGACGTCAACGTCCTGTGACTGCCGGTCGCCGAGCCCGATCTCACCACCGGCCCCGTCGGGTACACGGGCGGCCGCGTACTGGCCGTCGCCTCGGACCACTCGCTGGCACGACAGGGCTCCGCTTCCCTGGAAGACCTCGCCGATCATCACGTCGCCGACCTGGGACCCGATGCCCCGGAATACTGGGGCGCCGCCATGGTGCCCCTGCGCACTCCCCTCGGCCGTCGCATTCCGCGCGGCCCGACCGCACGCACCTTCCACGCGATCCTCTTCCTGGTCGCCACCGGCGCATGCGTCCACCCACTCGACGCGATCGCCGCTCGCTACAACAACCCTCCGGGCGTCACCTTCCTCCCCCTCCACGACGCCCCCACCCTCCAATGGGCCCTCACCTGGCGCTCCACCATCGACAACCCCGCCATCCGCGCCTTCGCCCAGACCGCGACCAGCCTCGGCCCGGCTCTCTGCGCGGGCTGGTGCCGGACGCACCTGCGTTTGCTCGTGCCCGTTGGGGTCGCCTCGACGGGCAGGGAAAGTCCCATGACAAGGGGGCGTATCCGCAGCAGACTTGCCCGGTAGCCCTGCCCGCACTTGATCTGGAGGATGTCCACGGCCATCAACTACGAGCTCGCCCCGGCGTGGCTGCCGTGGTCCGCCGTCACCGTCGGACTGGCAGGCTTCACATGGGACGACGAACGAGGCTCCGAACTCGCCACGGTGATAGGCCAGTTGGTACCTGCCGCAGACTCCGGGTGGGACGCCAGGCACCGCTTCATCACCGAGGTCACGTCCCTTCTTGCCGCCCGCTACGGCCGTTGGACGTGCGGATGGCATTGGGCGGTCGGCGAAGGCGGCGGCGGTGGCGTGGTCACCAGCTGGTGCTGCGCTTCGCATTCCATCGGTGAGCCCGCAGCGACTGCGGCCAAGGTGATCGCTTCGCTGCTGGAATGGCGCGACTGGCTGGAGGAGCTGGCCGAGCGGTTCGCGCGACTGGCACCGCCCGCCGGAGCGGATGCCGCGGATCGGAGCTGGCACGTGGAGCGCGCCGCCACCCGCCTGGTGACGGTGGTCGTCGACCGCACGGGAGCCGAGTGCGGGTGGTACGGGCTGTGCCACACGGTGCTCACCTGGTTCCTCTCCTCCACGGGCATGGGACCGGAAGCGGCGAAGGAGGCCGTGGAAGCGGCAATCGGCGGGCGGTTCGCCAGCTGGACCGAACCGCCCCGGACCCTGGTCGATGCCGTCGGAGAGGATCTCGCCGTCGGCCTGACCGGAGAGCGGCCCTTCCGTGACCGCTGACTCCTTGGCCGCCTGGCGCAGAGTCAGGCAGCAGGTCGACTGGGCCTGCGCCGTCGACGAGACACCGGGTCCCGTGCGGCCGGCCGTGGACGGTCTCGCCGCTTGGTGCGTCGCGGGTGGTCGCGCGTCCGACCCGGATCGAGGCGGACGACTGCTCGTGGCGCTGGCCTCGTCGCGCACGGCCGCTTCCCGCCAGCGCTCCCTCGACTACACGCTGCTGGCCGAGTGGCAGCGGCACGTCCTCGGTCTGCCCGAGGTGTCGTTCCGGCAGGGCGAGGCCTTCGCGAAAAGCGGCCGGGAACGCTACGGGCTCACCCCACACACCCAGCAGGACTTCGAGCACTGCCTGTATGACAGCGCTGACGCGCGAATTCCGCTGGCGTCCCGCGCCGCCAGGGCCTACCTGGACGTGGCGTTCTTCCATCCGTTCCCGGACGGCAATGCCCGCCTCGCCATGCTCGCCCTCGCCCACGTCCTGGAACTGGGCGGAGTCCGACTCGATCAGGTCCACCCCTTGCAGACCACGCGCCACGCGGACGACGCTGCCGGCGCAGCGGACCTGGCCGTCCTGGTCGCCGTACTGATCCGCTCGTCCCGGCGCCGTGCCGAAGGACGGACGGAGAGCGGCTGACCCGGCGCCCGCCGTCCCGCCCCGCGCCCGCCGTCCGGCCCCGCGGCCGGTCGAGGCCCTGCCGGGCGCACGCCTCGTGCCGCGTGGGCCGGGTCCGCAGACGGACTGCTTCCGTTCTCGTGCCGTTCAGCGCACAACCATCGGCCGTTTCCAGATGTCTCGCAGGTGAATCACATCTGCGCGCACGCGTCTCGACATCGCTCGCGCTCTAAGGAGGAACCGTGGGCATCCGCCGACCCGCCCTGTCGACCGCCGTGGCCGCCGCCCTGATCGGGTCGCTCGGCGTACCGATCGTCGCAGGGACCGCGTCCGCGAAGGACGGCGCCACCACCGTGCGCGAGGACTTCGACGGCGACGGCTACCAGGACGTCGCCGTCGCCGCCCCCGGCGCGAAGGTCGGCGGCCATACGTGGGCCGGCTACATCACGATCAGCTACGGCTCGGCACACGGCCTCGACCCCGCGCGCACCACGGTCATCACCCAGGACACCCCCGGAGTGCCGGGCGTCTCCGGTGACAACCAGGTCTTCGGCTACGCGATGATCTCCCGCGACCTGGACGGCGACGGCCTGACCGACCTGGCGGTGGTCGCCCGCGACTACCGGCCGGAGGAGAACGTCAGCGGCTCGGTGATCGTTCTCTGGGGCCGCAAGACCGGCATCTCGGGTCAGGACGCCGTCCGTATCGGCGCACCGGCCAACGCCGAGGTCGGCGACGACATCACCGCGGGCGACTTCGACGACGACGGCCATGTGGACCTGTTCCTGCGCAACGGCGAGGACTACGACTTCCACGACGTGCTCTACGGCCCCTTCGGCCGGGACGGTCTTCCCGCCCGCGAGCAGCAGGTGCAGGTGTACAGCACCGACAACTCCATCAACAACACCGCCACGGGCGACTTCAACGGCGACGGCATCGAGGATCTCGCGACCTTCTACGTCTACGAGAACCACGCCGAGGGCGGCAAGCTGTGGCTCGGCACCAAGACCGGCCTGTCCACCGTCCCTCAGAGGCTGAACTCCGCGGCCGGCACCGCCGTCGCCGACTTCGACCGGGACGGCTACGCCGACCTCGCCACCCGGATCTTCCCGAACGGCGACACCGAGGCCACCGAGGAGGACCCGGGCACCGTCAAGATCTACTACGGTTCGGCGTCCGGCCCCAGCCAGACCCGTACGCAGACGATCACGCAGAACACGGCGGGTGTGCCCGGGGTGAGCGAGAAGGGCGACCAGTTCGGCGGGCGGCTGAGCGCGGGCGACGCGAACGGCGACGGATACCCCGACCTGGCGGTGGGCGTCCCCGGCGAGGCGATCGGCACGAAGGCGAAGGCCGGCGCCGTGGTGCTGCTCAAGGGTGGCAAGGGCGGGCTCAGCGGCACGGGCGCGCAGGCCTTCCACCAGGACACCGCGGGCGTGCCGGGTGTCGCGGAGTCCGGCGACGTGTTCGGCGCGTCGGTACGCCTGCTCGACGTGACGGGTGACGGCAAGGCGGACCTGGTCGCGGGTGCGCCGGGCGAGAACCTGGGCAGCGTCGTGAACGGCGGCGCGGTGTGGCAGCTGCGCGGCGCCGCGTCCGGCCTGACGGCCTCGAAGTCGGTCGCGGAGAACCCGACGGACATCGGGGCACCGGCGACGCGGGCACTGTTCGGCGAGAACCTGAGCAGTGACAACGGCTCCGGAACAGTGATCCCCTAGCGCTCGGAGCACGTTCGCGGGCGGGCCTGTGACAGCCTCGCGACGGCGACAGGCCCGTCACGCAGGACGCTTCAGGCCGGGATCACCCCGTCGTCGTACGCGGACCACAGCGCCGCATAGGGTCCGCCCGCGGCGACGAGGGAGTCGTGCGGGCCGTCCTCCACGAGGCGGCCACCGTCCAGGACGAGGACCCGGTCCGCCCGGGCGGCCGTCGTGAGCCGGTGCGCGATGACGATCGTGGTGGGCGCGGTGGCGGCGGCCGCCACCGCGCGGCCGACCGCCGCCTCCGTGGCCAGGTCTAGCGCGGCCGTCGCCTCGTCGAGCAGCAGCAGGTCGGGCCGGACCAGGCAGGCCCGGGCCAGCGCGATCAACTGCCGCTGGCCCGCGGAGAGGTTGCGGCCGCGCTCGCCGAGCCGGTAGCCGTAGCCGCCGGGCAGGCCCGCGATCATCGGCTCCGCGCCGACCTGCGAGGCCGCCGCGCGGACCTCGTCGTCCGAGGCGCCGGGGCGGCCGTACGCGATGGCATCGCGTACCGTCGCGCCGAACAGGTAGGCCTCCTGCGGAACAAGGCCGATGCGGCTGCGGTACGCAGCGCCGTCCAGGTGGCGCAGGTCGACCGAGTCGACCTCGACGGCGCCCCGGGTCGGCAGATACATCCGCGCCACCAGTTTCAGCAGGGTCGACTTGCCCGCCCCGGTCTCCCCGACGACGGCGACCGTCTGGCCCGGCTCGATCCGCGCGGTGACGCCGTCGATGGCCCGCTTCCCGCCGCCCGCGTACGCGTAGTGCAGATCGCGCAGCACCACTTCGCCGCGCATGCGTCCGCCGGTGCCGAAGGCGGGCAGTGGCGCCGGGCTGGGCGGCTCGGTGACGGTCGGCCGTTCGCGGAGCAGTTCGTGGCAGCGGCCGAGGCCGACGCGGGCCCGCTGATAGCTGTCCAGGAGCTGCGAGGCGTTGCGGATCGGGCCGAAGACCAGGCCGGCGTAGAGGAGGAAGGCGACGACGGTCCCGGTGCTGGCCTCGTGGTGGGCCACGCGCCAGGCGCCGACGCCGAGGATGAGCGCGGTGGTGGCGTCGGAGAGGAACTCCACGGTGGAGAAGAACAGCGCCATGTGATGCTGCGAGCGCAGTTGCAGGGTCCGCTGTTCCTCGGCGAGGCGGTGGAAGCGGGCGGCGCTGTGCCGCTGCCTGCGGTGGGCCTGTGTCACCCGGACCCCGTCGACGGCTTCCTGGAACGCGCTGTTGAGGCTGCCGAGTTGGGTGCGGTTGATGTCGTACTGCCGCTTGGAGATCCGCGCGTACCGCCGGCAGGCGAGGGCGAGGACGGGGGCGATCGCGAGGACGGCGAGGGACAGGCCGGGGTCGAGCGCGATCATCATGGCGAGGACACCGGCGATGAGCAGGGCGCTCACCACGGAGTCGAGCAGCCCGTGCTGCAGGAAGTCCCCGATCGAGGCGACGTCGTTGACCATGCGCGTGACGGCGGCGCCGCCGGACTCCCGCTCGAAGTAGTCGAGGCCGAGCCGCTGCAGATGGGCGAACATCTTGACCCGCAGCTCGTACAGGATCCGCTCGCCGGTCCGGGCGATCGCCCTCATCTCCCCTGCGAAGACGAGCCAGTTGGCGACGGCGGTGACCAGCAGCGCGCAGGAGACGACGGTGAGCGCGCGGCCGTCGTGGCGTCGTACGCCCATGTCGATGGCGGCGCTCACCAGGCGAGGCGCGAGCATCAGCAGGGCGGTGTCGGCGAGGAGCATCGCGCCGATGGCGAGGAGCCGGGCGCGGTGCGGGCGCAGCAGGCGGCGCAGGGTGAAGCCGGGGTCTGCGGCGCGGGCGCGGGTCTCGTCGACGCCGGGGTCGAGGTCGGGCACTGGTGACACGGCCGGTGGTTCCCCGGCCGGGGCCGTCATCGGCGCGGGACCGACGGTCGGCCCCTCCGCGGGCTCGCCGAGGATCAGCTGCCGGTAGCGCGGACAGCGGGCGGTCAGCTCCTCGTGGGTGCCGGTGTCGAGGACGCGGCCGGCCTCCGGGACGGCGATGCGGTCGGCGAGGCGGAGCGTGGAGCGGCGGTGGGCGACGAGCAGCACGGTACGGCCCGCCAGTTCGTCGCGCAGGGAGGCGTGGATGGCCGCCTCGACCTTGGGGTCCACGGCGGAGGTGGCGTCGTCGAGGACGAGGATCCGCGGGTCGGCGAGCAGGGCCCGGGCGAGCGCGAGCCGCTGCCGCTGGCCGCCGGAAAGGGTCAGGCCCTGGGCGCCGAGCACGGTGTCATACCCCTCGGGCAGGGCCCGGACGAACCCGTCGGCGTGCGCGGTCTCGGCGGCGGCGCGCACCTCGGCGTCGGTGGCGTCGGGCCGGCCGAACCGGATGGTGTCCCGCACGCTCTCGGAGAACAACAGGCTCTCCTCGAAGGCGATGCCGACGGCGCCGCGCAACGAGTCGAGCGTCAGGTCTCGTACGTCGGTGAGTGCGCCCGGTGGGCCGACGCGGACGGCGCCGGCGTCGACGTCGTACAGCCGCGCCAGCAGGGCGGCCACCGTGGACTTGCCGGATCCGGAGGCGCCGACCAGGGCGAGGGTCTCGCCGGGCGCGACGGCGAGGTCGAGGCCGTCGAGGGCGGGCACGGCGTCGGGGTCGTGCCCGAACCGCACGCCTTCGAACGAGATGCCGAGTGCCCCGGACGACTCCATCGGGCTGGCATCTGGACGGACCGTCACCTCTGGTGCGGCGTCGGCGAGTTCGAAGATGCGGACGAGACCGGAGCGGGCTTCCTGCGCCTCGCCGACCAGGTTGGAGAGCATCCGGACCGGCCCCATCATGGCGGCCAGGTAGGTGGTGAAGGCGACGAAGGTGCCCAGGGTGATGTCGCCGCGGACGGCGAGCCAGCCGCCGAGCAGCACGATCCCGAACCGCGCGGTACCGGGGAACAGCTCACCGAGCAGACCGGCGTAGCGGGCGGCGAGCAGGCGACGGTGGACACGGGCGGCGAACAGGGAGCGGGCCAGCCGCGCATAGCGGTCGGTCTCCGTGTCCTCCTGCGCAAAGCCTTTGACGACGCGGACACCGGCGATGTTGGACTCGACGGCCTCGGACGTCTCGCCGGCCCGCTCCTGCACGGCCCGGTCGGCGGGATAGATACGGTCCCGGGAGCGGCGGGCGACGATCGCCATGGGCGGTACGGCCACCAGTGCGACGCAGGCCAGCAGCGGTGACAGGACGAACATCACGCCGAGGGCGAGCAGCAGCGTCAGGCCGTTCTGGGCCAGCACCGGGAGCGAGCCGGTGAGTTCCCGCACCACGGTGACGTCGTTGACGGCGCGACTGAGCACGTCCCCCGCGCGCACGCGCTCGAGACGGCGCCCGTCGATCCGCTGGACGGCGTCGTGCAGCAGCAGGCGCAGATCCCGCTCGACGCCCCACTGCACCTGCCCCGCCCACCACCGCCGTGTCCAGGAGGCGCCGAACTGCGCGACGGCCACGGCCAGGAGCAGCGCGATCCAGGGCCCGGCATCGGCGCTGCCCGTGTCGATCACGTCATCGACGACCTGCCGGATGATCAGCGGCGTGGCCGTGATGAGCACCACCCCGGCAGCGGCACCGAGGCAGGCGAGGACCACGGCCCGGGGGCGAGCCCAGCACATCGCGACGAACCGCCGCAGCCACATCCCGCCGTCCTCCTCCGCGCGCCGGCCCAAACCGCAGCAATGTCCCAGCGCACGAGGTCAGGGGGCAACCGGTTTTCAGTGCCGCTGGGCGCGACGGGCGGCCGAGGCGGCCAGGGGTCGGTGGCGCGGGTGATGGCGCTCCCGACGGCGCCGACCCGGTCGGCGAGCAGCCCGAGGGCGGCGACCGCGCGGGCCACGGGGTCGCTCTCGGGTCCGCCAGCCCGGCTCACCACCCGCGGTTGAAGCCGACCGGGCGCCAGGGCTGTGCTGGGGAGATCCGGTGAGGCCGGATCGCTCCGCATCCGGGACGACGCGCGAAGGTGCCCCGGATTCTTCAGGGGCCGGCCTTTCCAGGTGCCCCACGGATTGCGCGGTTCCGGCAGTGTCGACCCGCCAGGGCCGGCACACCGGCGGGCCGCTCGACGGGCTTCACCCGTGGTGCCACCGCGCTCGACTCAGCCCCGGAATCCCGACGGCGACAGCGAGGAGATCCCCCATGTCCCAGCCCCGCCTTCACTGCCCCGCCGGCTCCGCCCCGGCGCCGAGCCGCGCGTACGCAACCCGGCGCCGGAACGCTCCCCTGTTTCTGCGACGCCCATCCTGACACCTCGTTACCACCCGGCACATTGCCGTGTTCGGGCAATCTTCTCGCCTTCTTGATGCCGGGCGTCGACGTGCCTGTCCTCCGCCACTGACCGTGCGGCGTCAGATGATGCCCTGCGCCAGCATCGCGTCGGCGACCCGCTCGAAGCCGGCGATGTTCGCGCCTGTCACGTAGTCGCCGGGGACGCCGTAGCGTTCGGCGGTCTCGTGGCAGGTGGCGTGGATGTCGTTCATGATCCGCGTCAGCTCGTCCTCGACCCGCTGGGCGGGCCACGACAGACGGGCGTGGTTCTGCGCCATCTCCAGCGCGCTCACCGCCACGCCGCCCGCGTTCGCCGCCTTGCCGGGACCGAAGGCGACGCCCGCATCCCGGAACAGGCGGACGGCCGCGGGTGTCGAGGGCATGTTCGCGCCCTCGGAGACCGCCTTCACGCCGTTGCGGATCAGCGCGGCGGCATCGTTCTCGTCCAGCTCGTTCTGCGTGGCCGACGGCAGCGCGACGTCGGCGGGGACGTCCCAGACGCGGCCACCGGGCACGAAGCGGGCGGAGGCGCCCCGGCGCTCGGCGTACGTGTCGACGCGGCCCCGCTCGACCTCCTTGACCTGCCTGAGCAGTTCGAGGTCGATGCCCTTCTCGTCCACGACGTATCCGGAGGAGTCCGAGCAGGTCACCGGGTTCGCACCGAGGGAGCGCAGTTTCTCGATGGTGTGGACCGCGACGTTGCCGGCGCCCGACACCACCGCCGTCTGCCCTTCCAGGTCCTCGCCACGCGCGCTGAGCATCGCTTCAAGGAACAGCACGTTGCCGTACCCGGTAGCCTCCGGGCGGATCAGCGAGCCGCCCCAGCCCTGCCCCTTACCTGTGAGGACACCGGCCTCCCAGCGGTTGGTGATGCGCCGGTACTGGCCGAAGAGGTAGCCGATCTCCCGTCCGCCGACGCCGATGTCGCCCGCCGGCACGTCGGTGTGCTCGCCGATGTGCCGGTACAGCTCCGTCATGAAGGACTGGCAGAAGCGCATGACCTCGGCGTCGCTGCGCCCGTGCGGGTCGAAGTCGCTGCCGCCCTTGCCGCCGCCGATGCCGAGACCGGTCAGCGCGTTCTTGAAGATCTGCTCGAAGCCCAGGAACTTGATGACTCCGAGGTTGACCGACGCGTGGAAGCGCAGCCCGCCCTTGTACGGACCCAGCGCGCTGTTGAACTCGACGCGGAAACCGCGGTTGACCTGTACCCGCCCGCGGTCGTCCTGCCAGGGCACTCGGAACATGACCTGCCGCTCGGGCTCGCACAGCCGCTCCACGAGCCCCGCCTCGGTGTACTCGGGGCGGACCGCGAGCACCGGGGCCAGGGTCTCCAGGACCTCGTGCACGGCCTGGTGGAACTCCGGCTGGGCGGGGTTGCGTTGTTCGATCTCGCCGAGGACCTTGCCGAGGGTGTTCTGCAGGTCGGATCGCGTCGTCACAAAAGGCCTTTCTGACACGTCTGCCACCGGATTCCGTGCGGGTGCGGTCCGCTCGGGCCCGGTCCATCGATGAGCGCTCGGCACCGTTGCCGCGCGCAGGGCAGGGCCAGTGTTACGCGCCTGTAAAGTTCTTGACCAGTGCCCACAGCCCGGACGGTTCATCTCCAGCCGCGACCCGGCAACCCATCGCGCCGCCGCGACGACAAGAGGCAGAACCGGCAGAAGCCGGTACGCGACGACGAACCGGGAGACCAGGATGAGACGACCCATAGCACTGCGACTCTCCGCGACACTGGCCGCGGCAGCCCTCGCCGGCGGGATCGGGACGGCGCTCTCGATGCCCGAGGCCTCAGCGGCCGCCGACGGCGCCACCGGCTACGCGAGCCAGAACGGCGGGACGACGGGCGGCGCGGGCGGGCAGACCGTACGCGCGACCACGGGCACCGCGATCCACCAGGCCCTGTGCGGTCGTGCGGCCAGTGACACCCCGATCACCATCGAGGTCGAGGGCACCATCAACCACGGCAACACCGGCAAGGTCTCCGGCGACAGCTGCAACACCGCCGACGGCGTGATCGAGCTCAAGCAGATCAGCAACGTCACGCTGATCGGCGTCGGCAACGGCGCCGTCTTCGACCAGCTGGGCATCCACATCCGCGAGTCGAGCAACATCATCATCCGTAACGTGACGGTCAAGAACGTCAAGAAGTCCGGATCTCCCACGTCCAACGGCGGCGACGCCATCGGCATGGAGAAGAACGTCCGCAACGTGTGGGTGGACCACGTCTCCCTGGAGGCGTCCGGCGGGGAGTCCGAGGGCTACGACGGCCTCTTCGACATGAAGAACAACACCCAGTACGTGACCCTGTCCTACAGCACGCTGCGCAACTCGGGCCGCGGCGGCCTGATCGGCTCCAGCGAGAGCGACCTCTCGAACGGCTTCGTCACGTTCCACCACAACCTGTACTCGAACCTCGACTCACGCGCCCCGCTGCTCCGCGGCGGCACGGCCCACATCTACAACAACTCCTACGTGAGCCTGAACGAGTCCGGCATCAACTCCCGCGCCGGGGCCAAGGCCAAGGTCGACAACAACTACTTCAAGAACTCCAAGGACGTGCTCGGCACCTTCTACACCGACGCCGTCGGCTACTGGCAGGTCAGCGGCAACGTCTTCGACAACGTGACGTGGTCCGCGCCCGGGGACGAGAACAACCCGGCCGGGCCCGACCCGAAATCCACCACCACCGTCTCCGTCCCGTACGCGTACACCCTCGACAAGGCGAGCTGCGTACCGGACATCGTCGGCCGGACGGCGGGCGCCGGGAAGGGCCTGAAGGTGTCGGACGGCACCTGCTGACCACGGAGCAGAGCCGCATGCGCGGGCGTGGCCGGGCGCCATGGGGCCCGGCCACGCCGACTGCACGAGCCGTCAGCGTCCGGCTTGCAGGGCACTCCAGGTCGCGGGTCCGACCTGGCCGTCGACGCCCAGGGATCGACTGCTCTGGAAGTCCCGGACGGCCTGGGCGGTACCCGCTCCGAAGGCGCCGTCGGCGGAGACGGTGCGTCCCAGGGCCGCCGTGAGTGCCCGTTGCAGTCGCTCGACGGCTGCGCCCGTGCTGCCCTGGCCGAGCACCGGCGTGTCACCGGCCGAGAGCAGCGCGGTCCAGGTGCGGGCGCCCACGATTCCGTCGGTGCCGAGGTCACGGGCCTTCTGGAAGGCGGTCACGGCGGCGGCTGTCGTCGTGCCGAAGCTGCCGTCCACGGTGCCCGCGTCGAATCCCAGCTGATCGAGGAGCGACTGCACGGCGGACACCTGCGCGCCGGAGGAGCCGGACCGCAGAGCGTCGTAGGACGTGAAGGTCAGCTGGGCGGCGCCGCCTCCGGTGCTGCCGCCCACCAGTCGCATGTAGTAGGTCCAGTTCCAGTACCGCCCGGGGTCGGTGTGGTTGTTGCCGGGGACCTCGGAGTGCCCGACGACGTGGGCGCGGTTCTTGGGGATCCCGTACCGGTTGCAGAGGTACGCGGTCAGCGCCGCCGAGGAGCGGTACATCGCGTCGGTGAACCAGGTGGGGTTGTCGATGTATCCCTCGTGCTCGATGCCGATGCCGGACGCGTTGCCCGAGCGGGCGTGCCAGGCGGTGTTCTTGTCGCGCACCATCTGGGTGATCTGGCCGTCGGAGGAGCGCACCACATAGTGGGCGCTGGCCTTGGCCGAGGGGTTCCGGAACCAGTTGACGGTCCCCGCGTACGAGCCCTGCGTGACGTGGATGACGATCTTCCTGATCGAGGCCGAGCGGCCGACGGAGTAGTTGGCTGAGCTGGCCGGGACCCAGAGGGCCGACGGGTAGTCCGGGCTCTGGGCCGCCGGTGCCGCGGCGGTCTCGTAACGGCCGCGTTCGGGGGCGACGGAGCGGGCGCGGACGGTCAGCGTCTCACCGTCGGGGGTGCGGGCCGTGAGTCCTTCGGCCAGGAAGGTGTAGACGGTGTCGGCGTAGAGCCGCGCGCCGGAGGGATCGGCGGCGCCCCCGTACCGGGCGACGAGGGGGTACCAGGCGTCGGTGTCGCGCCGTTCGGCCCGGCCGAGTCCGGCGTCGTCGGCGTAGGCGCGCAGCACGGCCGCGCCGCCGCGGATGTTCGCGGTGGTGTCGGTGCGCAGCTCGCGTGCCGACTCGCCGGTGAGCCGGGAGGCGAGTTCGAGGGTGTGCCGGTCGGGGTTGCTGACCAGGTGCATCACGCCGTAGCCGCCTGCCTGGCTCGGCTGTCCGGCGTGGTCGTCGAGGTGGGTCTCGCCGTATCCGAGCGCGATCAGGAGGTCGCGCGGCACCCCGAACTCGGCGGCCGCGGCGCTGAAGGCATGACGGACGGGGCCGGGGTCCGGGGAATCGCCGGTGGGGGGCGCGGCGAGGGCGGGCTGTACGGCGGTGACCAGCGCGGCCAGGGAGCCCAGGCCGGACAGGGTTGCGCGTCTCATGGGTGTGCGGGCAAGGTTGCGGAACATCGTGGGGCCTCCGGTGGGGACTGGGCCGTGGCTTCGGCTTTCGGGTTGTCGGGTGATGGGTTTCGGATTTCGGGCGTGAGGTGGCCCGGGCCGGGCCATGTGGGAAGGGCCGATCGACGGATGCCGGGCGACGAGGGCCGAGGCCTCGCCGCCCGACTCCGGATACGGACCCGAGGGATGACGATCTGTCAGATGGTGCCGCTCTCCCACCACCAGGCGCGGCCGAGGTCGGCTCGGCTGTCGACGTGCTGGTGGTCGACGGTGTACCGCTCCAGGCCGGAGAACCCGCAGGTCTCCGCCTTCTGGTAGACCGTGCGGTTGCTGACGCCGGGCACGGTGAGGTCGGCCGCGGTGCCGTAGAGGTGCATGCTGTCGCTCGCCCCGCCGATCTCGGCGTTGTGGGCGATGCTGCGGAATCCCGAGTTGACGGTGATGGCGGTGTTGCCGAGCTTCTTGCGCAGGGCTTCCAGCTTGTACATGGCCCGGCGGGCGTTCTCCTTGGTGGCTGCGGCGCTCACCTTGCCGCCGCTGAAGGTGCCGCTGGACCGGTCGGTGAACTCGCTCCAGTTGAAGTGCGCCGTCGAACCGTCCGACTGCTCGAGGGCGTTGAGCTGTGCCTGGGTCGCGGGCCCGGCGCTGCCGTCGGCCGACAGTCCGTAGGCGGCCTGGAATCTGCGGACCGCGGCCGCCGTTCCGGGGCCGAAGTCACCGTCGATGCCCACCCGCGCGTGGGAGGCCGAGTCCGCCGCCCAGCCCGCGACCCGTATCTGAAGCTCCGTCACATCGGCGCCGGTCGCGCCCTGGTTCATGGTGCGCGTCCAGTTGTAGGCGTGCGCGGTGCCCGACAGCAGGACGGGGCCGACGAAGGCACCCGCCGTCACGGCGAGGCTTCCACGCAGGATCGCGCGGCGGTTCGGGGAAAAGATCACGGTGGCTCCTTGAGGGGGGCGGACGAGTCTGCGTGTACACGCCTACGACACCGATGCCCAGATCACCCCTCCGGCTCGCCTCCTGACGACATCCAGCCGGAACGGCGACGGCCCTCCACAGGAAGCGTCGCTGTAGTGCCGTACGTGGTCCTTGGGAGCGGAGATGCTGCAGGGGCCGGTGCGGCTGGCCGAGTTCATGCTCCGGTGCGCGCCCATTGCTGTCATGCTCATTCGAACAGCGTGAAATATCGCAGGTGGAAAGGGTGTTGGCCGTGCTTCGCTTCCACTTCTCGGCTGAGGACCTGGCCAGGACGCGGGTGGCTGCCGCGCCGCATCCGCTGTGGGAGATCGCCGGCAGCCTGCACCGCTTCCAGACGCCAGCCGGTCGCTGGGCGTACGCGTACTGGTATCGCACCGCACGTGAGCGACTGCGTGCAGCGGGTCTCGAAAGCGCAGTGCGCCAACTTCTGCTGCCCCTCTTCCCGCGCGCTTCCTACTGGCCCGACTTCCTTACCCCCCTGCAGGGAGCGGCCGGGCTGGAAGCCGGACTGGAGGCGATCATGGCCACGCCCGCGGAACAGGTGACGGCCGAACTCACCATCCTGGCCCGGTTCGTGCGGGTACCGGCGCCGCTCGGCCGGCTGCCGGAGAAGGAGGCGCGCAGCGAACTGGTGGACCTTCTGCGCGCCTACCACCGGACCGCGATCGCACCCCACGAGGAGTGGGTGCACGAGAGTGTGCACGCCGAACGGATCCGCCTGGCCCGGCACCTCCTCAACGGAGGCACCGAGGGCCTGTTCGAGGAGCTCGGGCCGACCGTCCAGTGGCGGTATCCGCGCCTGGAGATCGCGAGGTACCCCAGGGAACACGACATCCATCTGGAGGGCCGCGGACTGCTGCTCATTCCGTCGTACTTCTGCTGGAAGGGACCGGTCTCCCTCGCGGATCCGGGCTTACCCCCCGTCCTCAGCTACTCGCTGCACCGCGAACTGCCCATCGGGCAGTCCCGATCCACCGCGGAGGCCACCGGCGCGCCGTCCCTGGACATCCTGCTCGGCCGGGCCAGGGCCGCCGTTCTGCGGGCTGCGGCCGCCGGAGCGACCACCACCGAAGCCGCCCGCCGGGCCGGGGTCACCCCGGCGACCGCGACCCACCACACCACGGCTCTGCGCGATGCCGGCCTGATCACCAGCCGACGCCACGGCAACACCGTCATCCACACCCTGACGCTGCTGGGAGCGACGATGCTGAACAGGAATCTGGGACAGGCCACCCCGGGAATCGGCTAGGAGACTCCCGGCGAGGTGTGCGGAGAGCCGGGCTCGGTCCGCCCCGGTCAGGCCCCGTCGTCCCCCGCCAGTCCGGGCGGCCGCGTCCAGGGGTTGGCACCCACGCCCGGGACCGCGCAGTGCACCCCCGCGCCGCGCCGCAGCGCCGTGCGGGCCGCGAGCGACGCCAGTGTGGGCGGCACCCCGTACACCAGATGGCAGAAGTGCTCGGGAGCATGCCGGGAGGTCCACGACGGCGCATCGAACGAACGCAGATACGTCGACCAGTGCCCCTCGAACGTGACCAGCAGATCGGCGACGCGGACGTACCCGGGCGCCGGATGCACACCCGGGTTGAGGACCACGGTCGCCGCGCCGCTGTCCCGGGCGGCGTGGACCAGGCGCCGGGTGCCGCGCAGATCGTGACGGCCGGGGGCGACCTGGTCGAAGAAGCAGCCGTCGACGCCGTACCAGTCGCGGTGCCGCTGCACGTCGGTGACGACGGCCCGCGCCGCGCGCGCCCCGTAGGCCGTGTCGACGTAGCCGAGCACCCGCACCCCGGCCGCACGCAGCGCCCGGGAGGCGTCGGCGAAGGCCGGGTCGGGGGCCGTACCGGGGCCGTCCGCCGCGTTCAGGACCACCCCGTACAGCTGCGGCGCGGCCCGCACCAGTGCCTGCCAGGCAGCCGGGTTCTCGGCCGGGTGGACGTAGAGCGGCACGAGTACGCTCATCGCCGCTCCCCCACGCTGCCGTCCGCAGCCCATAGTGCGTCCAGGGAGGCGACCAGAGCGTGCTGCGGCTGCCACCCCAACTCCGAGGTCGCGAGGGCGACTTCGGCGCACTGCCAGGGGACCGCGGCGGACCGGCCGACGGCGCCCAGCGACTCCTCCACCCGGCCGCGGAAGCCGGACGCGCGGACCAGTCCGTGCACGAGCTCGCGGACCCGGACGGCCCGGCCGCTGCCGATGTTCAGGACCGGCGGCAGCGGTCGTGATGCGGTCAGGGCGAGCGCGGCGGCCTGCGCCACGTCCCGGACGTCGACGAAGTCGCGGTGCGCGGACAGGTCGCCGACCTGCACCGACGCGTCCTGCCGTGGGCGGGTGAGTGCCGCGGACAGCTCCGCGGTCAGGCGGCCGGGCAGGCCCGCGCGCGGGGCGCCCGGGCCGACGGGGTTGGTCACGCGCAGCACCACCGCGTCCAGGCCGGAGCCGGTGACCGCGAGGGTGCCCGCGAGCTTGCTCGCCCCGTACAGGGCGACCGGCCGGGCCGGCGCGTCCTCCCCGGTCCGCGCGCCGAGCGCCGTCGGGCCGTACTCGGCGGCGGAGCCGAGATGGACGAGCCGGGCCGTCGGCACCGCGTGGTTCATCGCCTCGCACAACACCGCCGGGCCGCGTGAGTTGACCTCGGTCAGGGTGAGTGCGCCGCCGCCGACGGCGCCCGCGCAGTTGACCACGGCGTCCGGCGCGGCCCGCTCCAGCACGCCCGCCAGAACACCGGGCTCCACTGTCGCGAGGTCGACCGGCAGATCGTCGGCGGGACGGCGGCCGCCGGTGAGCAGCCGCACGCCCGGCAGGGCGCGCAGCCGTTCGGCGATGTGCCCGCCCAGGTATCCCGAGGAGCCCAGGACGAGGATGCGCACGATCCGCTCACGCCCCCTTCAGGAGCAGGGAACGATGGGTGGTGAACTCGGCGTTGGCCCGGTCGTAGTCGTCGGGCCGGCCGATGTCGAGCCAGTAGCCGTCGAACTCGTGGGCGCGCGGTGGCGTCCCGCCCTGGAGCAGGTCGAGCACCAGCTCGTCGAAGCCGAGCGGCAGCCCCGGGGTGTAGCCGGTCAGGGTCTCGCGTGAGACGCCGTACACACCCATCGAGACGCGATAGTCCACCTTGGGCTTCTCGGTGAAGGCCACCACGTTCGCATCGTTCGTGGTCAGCACCCCGAAGTCGATGTGCACCTCACGGGCGTACGTCGCGATCGTCAGCGGCGCCCCCGACATCTGGTGACCGCGGAGCACCTCGGCGAAGTCCAGGTCGGTGAGGATGTCGCCGTTCATGACGAGGAAGTGCTCGGGCAGCCGGTCCATCATCGTCAGGAGCGGGCCCATGGTGCCCAGCGGACTCTCCTCCGTGGAGTAGCCGACGCGCAGGCCCCAGCGGGCCCCGTTGCCGACGTAGGCACGGATGATGTGGCCCAGGTGGCCGATGGCGATGGTGACCGTGGTGAAGCCGGACGCGGCGAGCTGACGCAGCACGATCTCCAGGATCGCGTGCTGATCGCCGATCGGGACGAGCGGTTTGGGCAGAGCGGTGGTGTACGGCCGCAGCCGTACGCCTTTTCCTCCGGCGAGGATGACGGCATGCATGGTCGGCTCCCTTGGGTGTGTGCGGCGCGGTCCTGCGTGGCGGCGCCGGGTCAGATGTTGTAGATGTCCGTCTTGTAGCGGGCCAGGTTGCCCGGGTCGCGGAAGAACGCGACCGTCTTCGCCAGGCCCTGTTCCAGGTCGTGGGCCGGGGACCAGCCGGTCGCCGCGTGCAGCCGGGAGGCGTCGGCCACCAGACGCATCACCTCGGAGTTCGCCGGACGGACGCGCCGCTCGTCCTCGCGGACGTCCAGGTCGGCGTCCATGACCTTGCCGATGAACCGGACCAGGTCGCCGACCGAGATCTCGCCCCCCGTACCGGCGTTGAACGTGAGGCCGGCCACCTGCTCCAGCGGCGCCGTACCCACTGCGAGGAAGGCGCGGGCGGTGTCCTCGACGTAGGTGAAGTCGCGCGTCGGACGCAGATCGCCGATCGTGATCTCCCGTGAGCCTGCGGCTACTTGGCCGATCACGGTGGGGATCACGGCCCGCATCGACTGACGCGGACCGAACGTGTTGAAGGGGCGCAGCGTGACGACCGGCGTGCCGAAGGACGCATGGTAGCTGTCCGCGAGCCGGTCACCGCCCGCCTTCGAAGCGGCGTACGGGGACTGGGTGTTGATGGGGTGGTCCTCGGTGATCGGGACCGTCCGCGCGGTGCCGTACGTCTCGCTCGTCGAGGTGTGGACGAGGCGCGGCGTGCCCAACTGACGTACTGCTTCGAGGACGTTGAGGGTGCCGGTGACGTTCGTGTCGACGTAGCTGTGCGGCGCCTGGTACGAGTACGGGATCGCGATCAGGGCCGCCAAGTGGTACGCCGCCTCGGCGCCCTCCAGAAGGCCGCGCACCGAGCCGGGGTCACGAACGTCGCCGAGGACGATCTCCACCTCCGCGAGGACGTCGGCCGGCAGGGTCTCCAGCCATCCGTAGCTGGAGAAGGAGTTGTACTGGGCCATCGCGCGGACGCGGTGCCCGGTGGCGACGAGCGCCTCGGTGAGGTGCGAGCCGATGAAGCCCTCGGCTCCGGTCACGGCGACAAGGGGTGCCGATGTCATGGGTGCTCCCAGGAAGTGGCGGTAACGAGTGGGACACGTGTGCCGTCGGTCCGCGGCGCGGACTCAGGCGTGTGCGATCGGGCTGCTCAGCCGGAGTACGGCGAGGACGAGCAGGAGGCCGGCCGCGACGGCGGTGCAGAGCGCGGCGGGCAGGACGAGCGTGGTGGTGGCGGCGACAAGGGTGATCACGGCCGGCAGCCAGGCGGTGCCGAACGCCTGCAGGAGCAGGGCGGTCCACAACACCGCACCGACGCCGAGGAGTTCGGCCGGAGGGCCGGACACGGCGAGCGCGCCGCCGGCCAGCAGGGCCAGATACACCGCCGCGCACACCACCAGCGCACGCGTGGCCCGCAGCAGGAACCCTCCGGGGGTGGTGGAGGCGTGCAGTGCGGTGACGGCGAGCCCGCGGAAGCGGTACAGCAGCCACTCGGCCAGCCCCATGCTGAGGGTCAGGGCCACGACCGAGTACGGGTGCTGCCGGCCGAGGTAGAACGTCATCGCGCCCGCGGCAAAGCCGAAGAGCGCGTACGGGAGTGAGTGCAGCAGGGACGGTTTCGGCCCGGGCGAGGGCTCGGCGCGCAGGGCCCTGACCAGGACCAGCGCCGCGGCGGCCACCGCGAGTTCGAGGCTGACCACCAGCACGCCCACCCGCACGGCGGACGGCGGCTGCCACCAGAGCAGGGTCGCCGCAACCGCCGTCATGGGTGTCAGGGCCGCGGCAAGCAGCCACTCCCGGCCGAGGATCAGCAGCACTCCGCCCGCGGCAAGGTATGCCGACTGTCCGACGGCGAAGGACGCGCCCGGGCCCGGTCCGGCCACCATCACCCCGGCACCGGCCGCCACGAGGGCTCCCAGCGGCGCCCCCACGGCCAGCGTCCGCGCCGCCTCCCGCCGTCCGACGGCGAGGCGCACGTAGGCCCGGTGGCTCAGGCCCTGCATCCACGCCCAGGACACCAGCGCCGCCACGACCAGGCCGCGCAGCCCGGACGCGCCGCCCCACATCCCCGCCGCCAGCAGATAGGCCGTGCCCGGCAGCGCGAACAGCAGTCCGCGCAGCGCGCACCGCGCGTGGTCGGGCCGCCAGGGGTTGGCCGGCACGGGCGGATCCGGATAGAGCCGGGGCACCCGCCGGTAGACGGCCTCGGCCAGCGAGAACAGATCGGGATGCAGATACGTCTCCCGGATCCGCTCGCCGCTCATGCCCTGTGCCTCCAGGAGCGCCGCGACCTCGTACGGATGCACGGCGGCACCCACGTCGTCGGCGAGCTCGGCGGCCAGGGTGTCGACCGGGTCATCGGCGCGGGCCGGGCGCAAGGCGGCTGTGCGGGCCTCCCGCTCCGACCGCATCCGCACCGGACGTCCGCGGCGAGCGGCGAGCGCGTCACCCGTGGAACCGCGCGGCGGCACGGCGATCGGGCCGCTCATCCGGCCACCTCGACCGGCTCGCGCCCGACGGCCGTGACGCCGCCCAGCTCGCGGTAGATGGCGCAGAACGCGTCCACGGTCTGCCGCAGCGTGAACTGCTCGATCACCCGCAGCCGTGCCGCCTCGCCCATCGCCGCCCGCCGCCCGGGATCGGACAGCAGGTCGAGGGCGGCCCGCGCCATCGCCTCGGGGGAGCGCGGCGGCACCACCAAGCCCGTCGGGCCGACGGCCTCGCGCACCCCGCCGACGTCCGTGGACACCGTGGCCCGGCCGCACGACATCGCCTCGATCAAAGTGAACGGGAAGCCCTCGCTGATGCTCGACAGCATCACGACATTCCCTGCCGCGTACGCGTCCTTGATGTGCTCGACCCGGCCCTCGAACCGCACCGCGTCCCCGACACCGAGCTGCGCGGCGAGTGCCTCACAGCGCTCCCGGTAGGCCTCGCCACCACGCGGGGTACCCCCGAACAACCGCAACCGGGCGTCGGGGATCTCCTGTTGGACCTGGGCGAAGGCGCGGATCAGCGTCTCCAGGTCCTTGATCGGATCGACCCGGCCGGCCCAGCTGAGCGTGGGCCGCTCCGGCTCGGGCCCGGCCGACGGGAACGCCGCCGGGTCCACGCCGTTGTAGACGGTGCGGATCAGCTCCGGATCGGCGCCGCCGCGCTCCTCCCACATCCGGTTGTACCGGTTGCCCGGCGTGATCAGGGCGGCCCTGCGGTACGTCTCCTCGGCCAGCAGCCGGAAGAAGCCCAGCATCACCGCCTTCACCGGCCAGCTGTACGGACCGGTGCGGTAGCCGAGGTAGCGCTCGCGCAGATACACCCCGTGCTCCGTCAACAACAGCGGCACACCGTGCTCATGACGGGCCATCAGCCCCGGCAGCACCGCGATGCCGCCGCTCACCGCGTGGGCCACCCCGCGCTCGGGCGGCCGGGCCACGAGCGGCCGCAGCGCGTGCTCCAGCAGACTCGTCGCGGTCAGCGCGTCGTGCAGGCTCGGCCGGGCGGCGGCCACGTCCAGACCTGGCCGCCGCCACACGGAGGTGAGGACCCGCACGGCGCCGTTCCCCCGCAGCGCCGCCGAGAGCGCACCCGCGCGGGCGTGCCGGCCCAGCTCGTACAGCGCCGGACCGAAACCGTCCTCGGCCGCCGGGTCCAGCAGTGCGGTCACGAACGTTTCGAAGGCCGCCAGCAGGGCGCGAGCGGTGCGGCCGCGCGGGGCCCGACCGGCCGGAGCCGGCCCCCACATCGGCAGCGACACCGGTTCCGACACGTGCGGGGGCAGCTTCCAGGCGAGCGGCTCGCGCCCGGTGCCGGTGACCGCGAGGACGTCGAAGCGGACCTCCGGCATGCCGCGCACGAGCTGGTCGCACCAGACACTGACGCCGCCGTGACTGTGCGGATAGGTGCCCTCCGTCAGCAGGGTGACGTGCGGCACGGAACGTAGAGGAATAGGAGACACGGGAGAGTCCGAGACTTCCAACACTGTGAGGCTCCGGTTGACTCACTCGGTACGGGCGGTTCAGTTCGGCAGCTTCAGCGACACCTGGCTCTGGAGCGTGCCGGGGGACGCCCAGCCGGAGACTCTCCCGGCGTATGCGGTTCCGAACTTCTGCGTTCCGAGGACGAGTTGCTGCACAGTTCCGCTCGGCGCCGTAGCGGTGACCGCCACTCCCGAGGGGGCCTGGACCGTCACCGCCGTGCCGATGCGGTACGCCGTCACCTTGTTGGCGTCGATGGCCGCGCTCCAGGCAGCACGCTGCTTCATCTCCGTACCGAGCTGTGCCATCGGCAGGTTCACGATCGGCGCGGAGGAGGTGAAGAGCGAGGAGTACGTGTCGAGGACGTGGTCGAGCACCGGGTAGGCGATGCGGTCCTCGGCGAGGTTCGACTGGTGGATGTAGTGCGGGTCCGGGTCGTTGTTGAGCACGTGTCCGAACGCGGTGCGTGCCTCCTGCGGCACGATGTACGACGTGTAGCCGTCGGCCGGGAGCGGTGCGGACAGGCAGGTCGTGGTGGCGGAACCCTCACAGATGCCGCTGCCGCCGTCGGCCTTCGAGGTGTAGATCCAGTTGTACTCGTCGACCATCTCGGCGGCCCGGCCCGCGTTGTAGTACACGTTCATCGGGTGGCGCGGCACGGTCAGCGCCGGGCCGGCCTTGCGCTGGTCGGTCTCGCGGGAGGCGTCCGAGGCCAGCCAGGTGACCCCGTTCTGGCTCAGGGCGCCCGCCAGGTTCGGGTTGTCGTCGGGCTGCTGCGGCAGCACCTTCAGACCCGAGTGCTCACCGGTGACCAACTCGCCCTTGTTCAGGGACAGTCCGTTGCGCTGACCCCACGCGTGATTGTCGGAGACCTCCTGGGAGATCTTCGCCTGCGTCACGTACTGCGTCGTCCCGTTCGCATTCTTCGCGCACTTCCAGGGCACCGCGCTGACATCTTGCACACAGCCCAGGAACGGGTGGTCGTAGGTGTGGTTCACCCAGCGGTACGTGCTCTTGTCGGCGAGGAGCTGGGCGGCGAGGGCGTCGGTGCCGCCGTTGTCCGCCTTGAACATCTCGCTGCCGCCGCCGTTGAACACCATGTCGAGCGTGAAGCCGCGCTGCTTCGACCACTGCGCCGCGTACTGCGCGTCGGCCGCCGTCATCCGGATCTCGTCCGGGGTGCCGCCGCCGCCCGCGCAGTCGACGTCGCCCGGCGTGCAGTTGAGGTCGGAGTTCCACCGGTCGTCGGCGAGGAACACGTCGTCGACGTGGACCGAGAAGTAGTTCCGCGAGGCCCCCAGGTGCACCCCTTGCGTCATCCAGTCGACGATGCCGCGCACCAGCAGCCGGAACTGCTTCTGGTACTGGTTGTAGACGAAGTTCACGACCAGCTCACGGCGCCCGTCGTGCTTGTACTCGCCCACCAGCGAGCCCCGTTGGTCGGTGCCCGGGATCGGCGCCTCCACGTAGGGCGTGAAGTCGGCACCCTCGGCGGGCCGCGCGAGATAGCCATAACTCTCGGCCACGTCCGGGGAGTTGTTCTCGAACGGCAGCGAGCCGGACAGATACCCGAACGCGCCGGCCTTGCCCGCATCGGTCACCTGGGCCTCGATGCCGTCGAGGATTCCGGCGAACTGCGGCGGCTGCAGGCCCACCTCGGCGCGGGCATAGGTGTACGCGTCCACCTGAGGGATCGAGAACTTCTTCTCGTAGTCGGCGAGCGCGGTCGACTCCGCCGAGCCGGCACCGAACGGGTTGTCGTCCGGCAGCACGACCGCCTGGAACTTGGCTCGAGGCCGGCCGCTGACGGTGTCCGCGAGGAACGCGGCATCGATCTTGGGACGGTTGGACTGCCTGAGGTCGACGGTGGTGTACGGCGTGCCCTCGCTGTCGAGTTCGGCGGCGATGGCCGCGGTGGCCGGGCCGCCGTCGGTCACGACCAGGACACGCAGGTCGATCCTGGGCTGGGTCTCGGCGGCCGAGGCCGGCGCCGTGGGCAGTGCGAGCGCGAGGAACAGGGCGCCGGCGCCGACGGCCGCCGCTCCCGAAGAGCGATTCATGTGGTGGTGGTCCCCTCCCTGACCGAACGCAGGACGGCCCCCGCCGCCGTGCGTCCGCCCCCCAGCGACACGCCCCGGCTGTAGTCCGTGGCCGTGCCGCTCTGACGCGTCACATGGTGCGGCTTCGCTGGACTTGGTGTGCGGATTCTGTGAATCGCGACAGAGGAAAGAGAGCGCCGGTGAGGTGCGTGTTCGGGAGCGCGCGCCTTCGCCGGATGGAAGTGTCTCGCAAAGAAGTGGCCGGTCAGGAGCGTGTATGCCGTGCGCATGTATTACTGGATGACTGTCGCAATTGACGAGTTCTCATCAGATCCAATTCATCCGTGTGGGTGGGGTGACCGAAGAGACGCGTGTGCGATAGCAAGCGCTGTCGGAAAGCGCTTTTCTCCAATTCGACCGCATCGGGGAATGCGACTGCGGCTGCACGGAACGGCTACCGAAGAGGTCCCTGCTCGTCGACGTGGAACGTCGGAGTCCCGAGGAACACGTCGTCGGCCACCGGCCCGTACGCGATGTTGAACGTGTCCAGCCAGTACGACCAGTCCTGCATGCCGGCCGCGCTGCTGAAGCGGTAGTTCAGCTGCCATCGCACCCACTGGCCCGGAAGCAGCCGCACCGCCGGCGGCCGACGCGACCGGGGAGGCAGGGCGAACAGCGGCTGCACCCGGGGAAGAATCCGCAACCGGCCGTCGGCTTCGCGGAGCTGCACATCGACGTTGCGGGGTTCCGCTCGACCGTCGTGCGGCGCGAAGTCGTCCCGCTCGTGCATGCGGACCGTGTGCGCGAGGGGCGCAAGCTCATGCGGCAGCTCGAACCCGACCGGGGCGGCATTCCTGCGGGCGGCGCCCTCGCCCCCGCGCGACTGCTTGGTCCAGGACGTCCGGACCCACTGCACGGTGACATCCATGACCTCTCCCCTTCACTTCCCCCACGGCTGCATCACGGGAGAGCGTGCCCGCGCGAGCGGACGACGTCAAAGGAAATTCACCAGAAGCTGCTGATCAGCGCGCCGGCAGCTGCGCACGAGGAGGGACGAGCCGTCTCGAGTGGGCTCGGCCCAGGGGTGCCCGACACCTTCGGAGGACCGCAGCCGCCGCTACTGTCGGGCCATGCCCGAGGGATCAGTGAGAGTGGGCACGACGACGGCGAGCCCTACGACCTGGAGCACTTCCAGCTCCTTCCCGCGGGCGCGGACTGGCGCGTCCAGGTCCGCCGGACCGCCTACTGGGCGCTCGGCCAGGACCGACTGACCGGCTTCGCAGGCGAGGCCGGGTTCACCGGCCCCGCGTGGCACCCGCCGCAGGAGTCGGGCTTCTTCCAGCCCCTGCTGGTGGCTCGGGTTCCCGGGCAGGGACGCCGCGCACACACCGCAGCCGTCGTCGCGCAGCCCCGTCCCATAGGCTCGTCACCACGATGAACAGCAACAATCCGTCCGCGACCCCGCCCAAGGCGGACAAGGCGACCGTGCGTCGGCACAATCTCAGCCTCGTTCTGACCACCGTCCACGAGGAGGGCGAGACGACCCGGTCGGGTGTCGCCTCGCGGGTCGGGCTGACCCGGGCCGCGGTCTCCTCCCTCGTGGACCAGCTCCTCACCGACGGGTTTCTCTCCGAGTGGGGCAAGACGTTCAGCGGGCAGGCGGGGCGCCCGGGAACAGCGCTCAAGGTGGCGCGGAGCGGACCCGCCGGGCTCGGGGTGGAGATCAACATCGACTACATCACCGTGTGCGTGGTCGACCTGGCGGGCACCGATCGCGTCCGTCTGGTGGAGCGGATGGACAATCGGAGCGCCTCGCCCGCCTCCGTGCTCTCGCAGGCGGCACGGATCGCGGCCCGTGCCATCGAGTCGGCCGCCGAGCAGGATCTGCGTCCGGTGGCCGCCGAGCTGGCGCTGCCCGGCCTGGTGTCCGGCGGCGCGGTGCGCCAGGCACCGAATCTGGGCTGGAACCGGGTACCGGTCGAGGGCCTGTTCGCGCAGGCGTTGACGGCGCTGCGCCCCACGCACCGCGCCCTCCCGGTCAGCGCCGACAACGAGGCGAATCTCGCGGCCATGGCGGAGCTCTGGTTCGGCGGAGGCACGGGCGGCGACGGCACGGGCCGCGTGAGGAGCTTCATCTATCTGACCGGCGAGATCGGCATCGGCGGCGCGCTGGTCCTGCACGGTCAACTACTGCGTGGCGCCCACGGGTTCGCCGGTGAGATCGGGCACGTGGTGGTGGAGCCGGACGGGCCCGAGTGCCGGTGCGGAGCGCGCGGATGCCTGGAGCAGTACGCGGGGCAGGCGGCCCTGCTGCGGACGGCGGGGCTCGACGAGGCGGCGGGCGCGGCCGGCGTCGCGGAGCTGGAGAGCCGGGCCCGCGCGGGCGACACGGCGGCCCTGGCCGCGCTGGAAGACGCCGGGCGGCGCCTTGGCCGGGTGCTGTCGGGCGCCGTGAACCTCGTCGATCCGGACGCGGTGGTCCTCGGCGGTGTCTTCCGCGGGCTCATGCCGTGGCTGGCTCCCGCCGCGGACCGGGAGCTGACGGCGCGGGTGGTGTCGGGGCTGTGGACACCCGGCAACGGGCGGCTGCGGGCCTCCTCCTCGTCCGGTGACGCGGCGCGCGGCGCGGCCGTCCGCATGGTCCGTGAGGTGCTGGCCGACCCGGCGGCGTACGCGGAGCGCGAGACGGGCTGACGTGTCCATCCCGCGCTCCGGGTCCTGCGGGGCCGGTCAGTGCCGGTGCGCGGCGATCAGCCGCCGGTACCAGTGGTAGCTGTCCTTGGGCGTGCGCTTCTGGGTGTCGTAGTCGACGCGGACGATTCCGAACCGCTTGGCGTAGCCCAGCGCCCACTCGAAGTTGTCCAGGAGCGACCACACGTAGTAGCCGCGCACGTCGACGCCCTTGTCCATGGCGTCGCGCAGCGCCGTGAGGTGACTGTGCAGGTAGGTGACGCGGTCGTCGTCGTGCACGGCGCCGTCGTCGGCCACCGCGTCGTGTTCGGCGGAACCGTTCTCCGTGATGTGGACGGGCGGCAGGGCGTCGCCGTACGTGGCCTTCAGGTCGGTCAGCAGGTCCGTGAAGGTCTCCGGGACGACCGGCCAGCCCATGGCCGTTTTCCGGACGCCCGGGTAGTCCACCTCGGCGTACCGGTTGTCGGTGGCGACGCGGAGCGCCGGGTCGGGCTCGCGGTGGGGGGCGTCGGCGACGACGATGGGCCGGTAGTAGTTGATGCCGAGGAAGTCCAGTGGCTGCGCGATCAGTTCGAGGTCGCCCTCGCGGCGGAAGTCCTGGCGGGTGATCAGTTCGCCCCAGGTGTCCTCGTCGGAGGCCGGGTAGCGGCCGGCGAGGATCGGTTCGGTCCACACGAGGTTGTGCTGGGTGTCGGCGCGCAGGGCGGCGGCCCGGTCGGCAGCGGAGTCCGTCGCGGGGACGTTCCGGTCGAGGTTGAGGGTGATGCCCGCCTCGCGGACGCCCGCGGCGCGCAGCGCCTTCATCGCCAGGCCGTGTCCGACGAGCAGGTGGTGCGCGGCGGCGAGTGCGCCGCGGCCCTCCTTCGCGCCGGGTGCGTGGCGGCCCACCGAGTAGCCCAGGAAGGCGCTGCACCAGGGCTCATTGAGGGTGATCCAGCGCGGGACGCGGTCGGCGAGGTGCTCGGCGACGATCGCGGTGTACTCGCCGAACCGCTCGGCGGTCTCGCGGACCCGCCAGCCTCCTTCGTCCTCCAGGGCCTGCGGGAGGTCCCAGTGGTAGAGCGTGGCGGCCGGCTCGATGCCGGCTTCCAGCAGCTCGTCGACCAGCCGGGAGTAGAAGTCGAGGCCCTTCTGGTTCGCCGGGCCCTTGCCGGTGGGCTGGATGCGCGGCCAGGCGATCGAGAAGCGGTACGAGTGGACGCCGAGGCCGCGCAGCAGCGCCACGTCCTCGGGGTAGCGGTGGTAGTGGTCGCAGGCCACGTCGCCGGTGTCACCGCCGTCCGTGCGGCCGGGCGTGTGGCTGTAGGTGTCCCAGATGGAGGGGCCGCGCCCGTCCTCGTACGCGGCGCCCTCGATCTGGTACGAGGCGGTGGCGGCGCCGAACACGAAGCCCGGCGGGAACGTGGGGAACGCGGTGAAGTCGCTCATGAGTGACCTTACTTGACGGATCCGCCGGTGATGCCGGCGGCGATGTACTTCTGGGCGAGGACGAGCAGGACGGCCGCCGGGATCGCCGACAGGACGGATGCGGCCATGACCGAGCCCCAGTCGCCGACGTGGGCGCCGATGTACTGGTAGATGCCGAGGGTGACCGGCTTGACGTCGTCGGTGGTGTTGAGCGTGAGCGCGAACATGAAGTCGCTCCACGCGTACAGGAAGGAGAACAGGCCCGCGGTGATGAGGGAGTTGCGGCTCATCGGCAGCACGACCTGGATGAACGTGCGCAGCTTGCCCGCGCCGTCGACCTCGGCGGCCTCGATGACCTCCTTGGGGATGGCCACCATGAACGAGCGCATCAGGACGATGGCGAAGGGGATGCCGAGCGAGGCGTCGGCGAGCATCAGGCCGAAGTAGGAGTTGACCAGGCCGAGATCGACGTACGCACTGTACAGGGCGTTGGCGATGACGATGCCCGGCACCATCTGGGTGATGAGGGTGCCGAAGACGATGGACTTGGTGCCGGGCAGCCGGAACTGGGCGAGGCCGTACGCGGCGGGCGCGGCGATCGCGAGGCAGATGACGACGGCGCCGAGCGCGACGGCGAGCGACGTCAACAGGTGACCGCCCTGCTCGCTGATCGCGGAGGTGAATCCGGACAGATCGACCGAGTGCGGTACAGGCGAGACCTCGAGGAGCCCGGACTCGGGCTGCAGTGCCGTGTTGATCATCCAGTACAGCGGGAACAGCATCACGCACAGGAAGACCACGCCGGCGACGGTGGCGCCCCAGCGGCGCCTCGGCTTCTGCACGACAGACGGGTGAGTGGTCGCCATGCCGGTCACTTCCCCTCGGAGCGGTTGGCCCGCAGGTAAAACACCGCGAAGACGGCGGAGATCAGGATCAGGACGTTGCCGACGACGGCGCCCGCGCCGAAGTCGAGCTGCACGAAGGAGTTCTGGTAGGTGAGCGTGCCGAGCGTCTGGGTGGAGTCGGCCGGGCCGCCGTCGGTCAGGGCGAGGATCAGGTCGAGGATCTTCACCGTCGACATGAAGCCCAGCACGAGGACGACCGTGATCACCGGCTTGAGCAGGGGCAGCGTGATGGATCGGAAAGTCCGCCAGGCGGAGGCGCCGTCGAGGGAGGCGGCCTCGTACAGCTCCTTGGGGATCTCCTGCAGTCCGCCGTAGAGGATCACCATGTTGAACGGGATGCCGATCCAGATGTTCACCATGATCACGGAGAACAGGGCCATGCCGGGGCTGGTCAGCCACGGGGTGTGGCCGCCGAGGCCGAGGGTGTCGAAGAAGGAGTTGAGGACTCCGGTGTCCTGGTCGAGGATGCGGCGCCACACGATGCCGGAGACGACCATCGGCACGAGCCAGGGCAGCAGGATCAGCGAGCGCAGGAAGCCGTTGAGCGCGAACTTCTTGGTGAAGAAGACGGCGAGCGCGAGGCCGATGCCGAACTGGCCGATCAGCGAGCCGATCGTGAAGACGATGGTGTGCCACAGCGCCTTGCCGAAGAGGTCGTCGTGGAAGACCTTGCTCCAGTTGTCGGTGCCGTTGAAGGGGGACTTGCCGTCGAAGAACGTGGACGGGGAGAAGTCCTGGAAGCTCATCACGACGTTGCGGACGAGCGGGTAGCCGAAGAACAGCAGCATGAAGACGACGGCGGGCGCGATGAAGCCCCACTGGGAGAGTCTGCGGCGCCGTCGCGGGTCGCGCTTGTTCACCGTGGCGGCGGGGGCCGGCCGGGTGGCGGTGGCGGAAGCCGTGGTGGTCGACATGTTCGTGAGTCCCCTCAGTTCCCGCTCGTGGCGCGGCTCTGCGCCTTCTTCAGGGCGGCCTCGCTGGACTGCCCGGTCAGCGCCGACTGGAAGGCGCTCTGCAGGGCCAGCGACACGGACGACCAGCGGGCTCCGACCTTCGCGGTGCGGGAGCGGGCGGCTGCCACCTGGTCGGCGAGGGCGTCGAGTTCGGGCACTTCCTTGCGCCAGATCGCGGCGGCCTTCTCGTTGGCCGGCACCATCCAGCTGTTGCGCGCGTAGGAGATCTGCTCCTTCTCGCTCGCCATACAGCCGATGATCTTCGCGGCGGTCTTCTCGCGCGCGGTGTCACCGGTCTTCGGCACGGTCAGTACGGCGCCGCCGAGCGGGCCGACGGACTTGTCGCCCGTCTTCGGGACCGGGATCCGGGCGATGCCCCAGTGCAGGTTCTTCTTGGTGTTGAGGGTCTCGACCTGCCAGGGACCGTTGATCATCATCGCGGCGTTGCCCGCCATGAACTGGTCGTTGACGTCGGCCTGCGTCCAGTTGACGGTCGACTTGGACAGCGAGCCGTCCTTCAGGAGGCCCTTCCAGTAGTCGAGCGCCTGCGCGACGTTCTGGGTGGCGAGGTCCGTCTCGTCACCGCCGTTGGACCACATGAACGGGGTGAACTGGAAGACCCCGTCCTCGGCTCCGCCCGCGCTCAGGGCGATGCCGTACTGCTTGCCCTGGGTGAGCTTCTTCGCCGTGTCCTGCATCTCGGCCCAGGTGGTGGGGACTTCGAGGCCGGCCTTGTTCAGGATGTCCTTGTTGTAGAAGAGCGCGAGGGTGTTCACCGTGCGCGCCGCTCCGTAGTACGTGCCCTTGTACGAGCCGAAACCGACGATGCCCTCGGGGATGTCCTGCGTGGACAGACCCAGGGAGCGCAGGTCGACCAGGCCGCCGGCCTCGGCGAACGTCGGCATCTCGGAGGCGTCGAACTGGATGACGTCCGGGAGCGACTTCGACGACGCCATGCGCAGCGACTTCGTCATGACCTGCGCCGCGGGCACGCTCTGCTGCTCGATGGTGATCCCGAGCTGCTTGCTGCAGCGGGCGAGCGTGGCGGCGTCCCAGCCGTGGTACGAGTCGTCGGTCGAGGAGTTGAGGACGGTGTAGACGTCGTCGTCGCGCTGCTGGCCGCAGCCGGCGAGCGCCGCGGCGGCGACGAGTGCGGAGACAACGGTGAGCGGGACCATGGCCCGGCGGCCCGTACGACGGCGCCTGGTGCGCGTCGCGTCCGGTGGAGGAACTGCTGTCACGGTGGTTGCCCTTGCCTGGGAGGGGTGGCCGGCCCTTGTGGAACTCCGGTGTTCCGCAGGGGTGTTCGCGCATCCCGGTACGGCTCCGACCCGCGCCGTAGGGACTGCATCGCGAAAGGGGCCGGCGTCAGCGGACGCCGAGCAGATGCTCCAGGGCGAGCTGGTCCAGGCGCTCGAACGCCATCGACCGCTGGGCGGCGGCATCGACGTCGAAGTCCTCGAACGCGCCCTTGTCCGCGAGGAGTCCGGCGAGGCCCTCCACGGCGGTGGGCTGTGCGAGCTGGTCGAGGCGGGAGGTGAGCAGTGCCTCCCGCACCTCGGGGTCGGCGCGGAAGGCGGCCGCCCGCTCCTTGAGGATCAGGTAGTTGCGCATGCAGTTCTTCGCGGACTCCCACACACCGTCGAAGCCGTCGGTGCGCACCGGCTTGAAGTCGAAGTGGCGCGGCCCCTCGTAACCGGCGCTCTCCAGCAGGTCGACGAGCCAGAACGCCTGGCGTACGTCGCCGGCGCCGAAGCGGAAGTCCTGGTCGTACTTGATCCCGGTCTGCCCGTTGAGGTCGATGTGGAACAGCTTGCCCGCCCACAGGGCCTGGGCGATGCCGTGCGGGAAGTTCAGGCCCGCCATCTGTTCGTGGCCGACCTCCGGGTTGACGCCCACGAGTTCCGGGCGCTCCAGGCGCTCGATGAACGCCAGCGCGTGGCCGATGGTCGGCAGGAGGATGTCGCCGCGCGGTTCGTTCGGCTTGGGCTCGATGGCGAACTTGAGGTCGTAGCCCTTCTCGATGACGTACTCGCCGAGGAGGTCGAAGGCCTCCTTCATCCGGTCGAGCGCGTGCCGGACGTCCTTGGCACCGCCGGACTCGGCACCCTCGCGGCCGCCCCACGCGACGTAGGTCTGCGCGCCCAGCTCGGCCGCGAGGTCGATGTTGCGCATGGTCTTGCGCAGCGCGTAGCGGCGCACGTCGCGGTCGTTGGCGGTGAAGCCGCCGTCCTTGAAGACCGGGTGCGTGAAGAGGTTCGTCGTCGCCATCGGGACGACCAGGCCGGTGGTGTCGAGGGCGGTGCGGAACCGCTTGACGATGGTCTCGCGCTCGGCGTCGGAGGCACCGAACGGGATCAGGTCGTCGTCGTGGAACGTGACGCCGTAGGCGCCGAGTTCGGCCAGGCGACGCACCGACTCGACCGGGTCCAGAGCCGGCCTGGTGGCGTCACCGAACGGGTCGTTCCCCCGCCAGCCGACGGTCCACAGGCCGAAGGTGAACTTGCTGTCAGGGGTGGGAGTGAAGCGATCGGACATGGTGCGGCCCTTTGCTGCTGCGCGACGTCCGGCGTCCACCGGACGTTTGTTTTCTGACATGACTAATACGCCATGCTGCGTCGAAGCGCTAGACCCTTCGATGCGACCAACGCACGATCCACCCAGTTTTACCTGGCCATAGGCCGTTCGAAGCGCTTCGACAAATCTTCCCCTTGCGACCCTTGCCCTTTTGTTTTGTGTACGGTCAAATGGCGTCGGCAGAACCTTTGCTTTCAAGATCGCAAGTGAGTTGAGAGGCGCCATGGCACCGTCGTCACCGTCGGCCGGAATCGTGCTCGGCGTGGTCCGTGCCACGCGGGTTACGGAAACGGCCGTCATCGACGCCACCACTCGCCGCCTCCTCACCGAGAGCCGGGCCCCACGCCTGGTCACCGAGCGGCACATCGACGGCGAACGCGGCCTCGGCCTGCCGCACGCCACCGCGCTCCTTCGGCCTCCGCCCCGACGCCACGCAAGCGGTCACACGCTCTGTCCGACTCCCCGGTGGCGCGGCGAGAGGCCGTGCCGGACGGCGACGGGAGGCCCACCGTCCGGCCTGCCGGTCCCCGCTGCCCGAGGCCGACGATCCGGTCGCGCTCGGCGCCGCGACCGGCCGCGGTCCCGTCACCAGCGCCCCCGGATGACGCACCCGCCACGGCACACTGCCGCCCGCACTCCCCCGCGACCTCACCGCCCGCCCCACGTCCTCGACCGGGCGACGCCCGCCCCGCTGACCTGAACCACCTCTGCTCCCAGGGAAGATCATGAAGTTCACCGACGGCTTCTGGCTGATGCGCGACGGGGTCCAGGCCTCGTACGCCACCGAGGTCCGCGACGTCCGTACGGACGTCGGCCGCTTCACCGCCTACGCCGCCGTCAAGCGCGTCGAGCGCCGCGGCGACACCCTCAACTCCCCCCTCCTGACCACCGAGTGCTTCTCCCCCGCCGAGGGAGTGATCGGCGTCCGTACGACTCACCTGGCGGGCGCCCGGCGGCCGGGCCCCGATTTCGCGCTCACGGGCGCGGACACCTCCGTAGGTGAGGTGCGCAGGGACGGCGACGTCGTCGAGCTCGCGAGCGGCCCCCTGACGGTGCGCCTGGACACGGGCCGGCCCTGGACGCTGTCCTTCCGCGACACGGAGGGGCGCGAGGTCGCCTCGGCGGGCCGCAAGGGCACGGCGTTCTTCACCACCGGCGACGGCGCCCATCACATGGCCGGCCAGCTGACGCTCGGCGTCGGCGAACAGGTCTACGGCCTCGGCGAACGCTTCACCCCGTTCGTCAAGAACGGCCAGGTCGTCGACATGTGGCAGGCCGACGGCGGCACCAGCAGCGATCAGGCCTACAAGAACGTCCCGTTCAGCCTGCACGTCTCCCCCGCCGGCGCGTACGGCGTCTTCGTCGATCACCCGGGCCGGGTCAGCTACGAGATCGGTTCCGAATCGGTCGGCCAGATGCAGTTCAGCGTCGAGGACCAGACGCTGGCGTACTACGTCGTGGCCGGTCCCACCCCGAAGGACGTGCTGCGCCGCTACACCGCGCTGACCGGCCGCCCGGCCCTGCCGCCCGCCTGGTCGTTCGGCCTGTGGCTGACGACCTCGTTCACCACGCAGTACGACGAGGAGACGGTGACGTCGTTCGTCGACGGCATGGCCGAGCGCGACATTCCGCTGAGCGTCTTCCACTTCGACTGCTTCTGGATGCGCGAGTACCAGTGGTCGGACTTCACCTGGGACCCGGACGTCTTCCCGGACCCGGAGGGCATGCTGGCCCGCCTCAAGGCGCGCGGTCTGCGGATCTCCGTGTGGATCAACCCGTACATCGCGCAGAAGTCGGCCCTGTTCGACGAGGCCGCCGCCAGCGGGTACCTGGTGAAGAAGCCCGACGGCGGCATCTGGCAGTGGGATCTGTGGCAGGCCGGCATGGGGCTCGTCGACTTCACGAACCCCGACGCCTGCGCCTGGTTCCAGGCCAAGCTGAAGGTCCTCCTCGACCAGGGTGTCGACTGCTTCAAGACCGACTTCGGCGAGCGCATCCCCACCGACGTGGTGTGGCACGACGGCTCCGACCCGGAGCGCATGCACAACTACTACACGCACCTCTACAACCAGGTCGTCTTCGAACTCCTGGAGAAGGAGCGCGCCATCGGCGAGGCGGTCCTGTTCGCCCGCTCGGCGACGGCGGGCGGCCAGCAGTTCCCGGTGCACTGGGGCGGCGACTGCTGGTCGTCGTTCGGCGCCATGGCCGAATCCCTGCGCGGCGGTCTCTCGCTGTCCCTGTCGGGCTTCGGGTTCTGGTCGCACGACATCGGCGGCTTCGAGGGGACGCCCGATCCCGCGGTCTTCAAGCGGTGGCTCGCCTTCGGCCTGCTCTCCTCGCACAGCCGCCTGCACGGCTCGAGCTCGTACCGGGTGCCGTGGGAGTTCGGTGACGAGGCGGTCGACGTGGCGAGGAAGTTCACCAAGCTCAAGCACCGACTCATGCCGTACCTGTACGGGGTCGCGGCCGAGGCCCACGCCGCCGGTGTGCCCCTGATGCGGCCGATGCTCCTGGAGTTCCCGGACGATCCGACCGCCCGCACCCTGGACCGTCAGTACATGCTCGGCCCCGACCTGCTGGTCGCGCCCGTCTTCTCCGACCACGGCGACGTCGAGTTCTACGTGCCGGAAGGCACCTGGACCCACCTGCTGACCGGCGAACGGGTCCAGGGCCCGGCCTGGCGCCGCGAGACCCACGGGTTCGACAGCCTGCCCCTGTACGTGCGCCCCGGCGCGGTGCTCCCGTGGGGCGCGGACGAGCAGCGTCCCGACGGCGACTGGACCGACGGCCTCACTCTGCTCGTCGCCCCCGACGCGCACGACGTGACTGTCACGGTCCCCGATCATCACGGCCGCCAGGCTGCCGCGTACCGGGTGACGCGGGACGCGAGCAGCGCTGCCGTGACGGTCTCGACCCCTGACGGCACTCCGGCGCCCGCGATCACGGAGCTGTGACGGCGGGTCCCTCCGCCGCGAGGGGCCTCGTCCGTCGAACCCGCCTGCCCGCTGTGATCATTCCGGTCACACGGGCAGGCGGCCTGGCTCGCTGGACGCCTGAGCGCGTACGTGGGCCGGGGCCTCCATCGCACTCAGGAGCCGGCTACAGCTCCCTTCGGTCACATCCCGGCGATCCGCGCGACGAAGAAGCCGGCCACCAGGATGGAACCGATCACGATGAGCCAGAGCCACCAACCGGGGTGTTCCCACAGGCCGCCGTCGGGACGCTCCCGATGGGCAGCCGAGACAGATCCCTCCGCCGGCGGCGTCTCCGTCGGCGGGACACGTGAATCGTTCATACCTCCACCGTCCCGCTGACCTGCCGCCCCCGCATCTCGGGTGAGACCGCCGTCCAGCCCCTCGCCGCGCAGGTCGCGCCGCCGCCCCGGCCCGCGCAAGGCACTACGGGACTCATATCTGTCGAGCCGGCTGCCGGGCGCCCAGGGAACCGGCGTGGATCCCCGCCGATCAGCTCCCGAGCGCGGCCCTCTCCAGCAACCGCTGCAGCCGCAGGCCCCGGCGCGCGTCGAGGTCGCCGGCCCGGCCGGACCGGACGGCTGTGGCGAACTCGTGGCGGAGGATCGGCCAGCACTCCTCGTGGTCGATCTCCGCGGTGTCGTAGACGAGTTCGCCCTGCCGGCCGAACAACTCGACCCGGGTCAGCGCCCGTTCCCGCGGGACCGCGCCGGACAGCGACGCCTGGCTCACGGCTCCGTTCTCGTGTTCGCAGGTCAGCTCGGTCCAGCGGCGGGCGTCGCCGGTGCTGCGGATGTCGACGATGGGGCCAGCGGCGGCGTCGAGGAGGTCGAGCAGGTGTGGGCCCAGGTCGAGGAGTACGCCGTGCTCGAGGCGCCAGGACGTGGCGAAGTCGCCGCCGAGGAAGGCCCCGTGGAGGTAGCACGAGCGCGCGCCGATGACGTCGAGCCGCTGCGCTTCCTCGATGAAGCGGCGTGTCACGGGGTGGTACCGCTTGGTGAGGACGAGCTGGGTGACCACGCCCGCCTCGTCGACCGCGTCCACGAGCCGCTCGGCGGACGGCAGGTCCAGGGCCAGCGGCTTCTCGAGGAGGAGGGCTTTGCCGCGCTTGGCCGCGAGCGGCGCGAGTTCGGCCTGGACGGACGGCGGCACGGCGAAGGCGACGGCCTCGCAGTGGTCGAGCAACTCCTCGAAGCTCGCCGCCACCCGTGCGCCGTACGGCGCGGCGGTCTCCTGGGCCGCCTCGGTGCGGCGTGCCCAGACGGCGGTGAGCTGGGTCTCGGGTCCCGCGGCGAGCATCCGGGCGTGCATCGCGCGGGCCCACGGGCCGGCGCCGACGAGTCCCACGCGGACGGGCTGCCGGGTCCAGGGGGTGATGGCCGTTTCGGTCACGAGTTGTCCTGTATTTCTTGTGTGGTGCGGGCGGGGGCCGCCGCCAGGGCCCGGAGCCGGGCGTCGGCCCGTTCCGGCGCGTAGAGCACGTCGACGACCATCGCGGCGGCGCCGATCAGGCCCGCGTGTTCGCCGAGGCGAGAGGTCACGACGTTCAGGTGGGCGGTGGTGCGGGGCATGGCCCGCTGGTAGAGGAGTTCACGGACGCCGGTCATGAAGGGGATGCCCGACAGGTCCCCGGCGAGCATGAGCACGCCGGGGTTGAGCAGCGTCACGACGGTGACCAGGACCTCTCCGACGCGCTTGCCGGCCTCGCGGGCGAGGCGGACGGCGTCGGGGTGGCCCTGGTCGAGGAGTGCCTTGACGTCGGTGCCGGAGGAGACGTCGAGGCCCAGGCCGCTGAGGTCCTTGACCAGGGCGCGGCCGCTCGCCACGGCCGCGAGGCAGCCGTAGGAGCCGCACATGCACAGGGCGTCGGGCCGGTCGTGCAGCCGGATGTGGCCGATGTCGCCCGCGCCTCCGTCGATGCCGCGGAAGACCTCGTCGTTGACGACGACGCCGGCGCCGATGCCGGTGGAGACCTTCACGAGGACGAACGCGGAGCAGTCGGGGTGACCTGTGCGCTGTTCGGCGAACGCCATCAGGTTGGCGTCGTTGTCGACGAAGACGGGGACGGTCGCGCCCTCCATGCAGACGCCGACGTGCTGCGCGTACGCCTCCTGCATCCGCTCCCGGATCGGGAACCGGTCCCAGCCGGGCATGATCGGCGGCTGCACGACCTGCCCCGTGTCCCAGTCCACGGGGCCCGGGACGGACAGGCCGATGCCGCACACCCGACTGGCCGGCATCCCGGCCGCGGTCAACAACTCCGGGAACCAGCAGGCCAGTTGGTCGAGGACCCGGTCGGGTCCGTCACCGATGTCCAG
This sequence comes from Streptomyces sp. cg35, assembly GCF_050410835.1. NCBI lineage: Bacteria > Bacillati > Actinomycetota > Actinomycetes > Kitasatosporales > Streptomycetaceae > Streptomyces > Streptomyces sp. cg35. The sequence goes on along the minus strand of NZ_CP191268.1, from coordinate 8,828,219 downwards.
CTCGGCGGTGTGTTCCGCCAGGACGGTGCCCGCGAGGTCGAGGACGGCCGCACGGGCGTACCGGGTCTCCAGGTCGATCGCGATGACGGCGGCGTGTCCGGGGTCGAAGACGAGCCGATGGGAGGGACGGCCCCCGGTCGAGGTGCCGGTGTCCTGACGCAGCCAGCCGGCCCGGTTGAGCTCGTCGAGGCGGTGCCCCACGGTCGACCGGGACATGCCGGTCGCGCGCTGGAGGTCGGCGCGGGTGTTGGCCTGGCCGCCGCGGATGAGTTGCAGCAGTCGGCCCGAGCTCGCCGGACTCGGCGTCGTCATCGCTGTTTCCCCTCGTTCAGCTCTTGTCGGCACCGCTGGTGAGGCCCTCGGTGAGCAGGCGTTCCGCGGCGAAGAACAGAATTACCACGGGAATCGTCAGCACCACGGAACCTGCCATGAGTACGGTCTTGGAGACTTCGATGCCGTTGGACAGCTGGGCGAGGCCCAGCGAGACGGTCCACTTGCCGGGGTCGGCGGCGAGGAACAGCAGGGCGAAGAGGAACTCGTTCCACGCGATCATCAGCACGTACAGGCCGGTTGCCATCAAGGACGGCAGGGCCAGCGGCAGGATCACCTTGCGCACGGTCTGCAGGCGGCTGCAGCCGTCGAGGGCGGCGGCCTCCTCGATCGAGTACGGGATGGTGACGAGGTAGTTCTTCAGCATGTAGATCGCCACGGGGACCGTCTGCGCGACATAGACGATGGCGAGGCCGACGAGGCTCGACGACAGGCCCATCTTCGCGAACATCACGAAGAGCGGGACGGCGAGGAGCGTCGAGGGGAACAGGTAGACGGCGAGGAAGAGTGCGCTGACCTGGCGGCTGCCGAAGAACTTCAGGCGGCTGATCGCGTACGCGCCGGGTACGGCGGCGAGCAGGGTCAGTGCGACGGTGCCGAGCGACACCAGGGCGGAGTTGCGCAGGAGTTGGAGGAATCCCTGGCCGCCGTCGTCGGTGGAGCGCAGCACCTCGCTGTACGTGTCGAGGGTGAACTGCTTGGCCGACACCCACAGGGAGCCGGGGTCGAGCAGCAGCGAGTCGATGGGCTTCACCGACAGGAGCAGCATGTAGTAGAAGGGCACGCAGGTGATCAGCACGAGGAACGCGATGACCACCCATCGCGCGACGCCGAAGAACGTCTCCTCGAACTGGGCTCGTGTCATGGCCGCCTTACGGGTCACGACTCCTCCTGCATCTTGTTGCCGAAGAACTTGAAGTACAGGCCCAGCAGGACCATGAGAGCGACGGCCAGGACGAGGGCCTGGGCGGCCGCCGCGCCGACGTCGTAGCGCGAGGTGAGGAAGTCGTAGACGCGGACGGCGGCGACGTCGGTGCCCGCTCCGCCGCCGGTCAGCAGGTAGACGTCGTCGAACTTGTTGAAGGTCATGATGAAGCGCAGCACGCACAGCAGCGCGATCACCGGCATGAGCTGCGGGAGCAGGACGTGCCGGAACTGCTGGGTGGGCGTGGCGCCGTCGACCTTCGCGGCTTCCTCCAGGCCGTCCGGCACCGCCTGCAGGCGGGCGAGGATGAACAGGAACGCGAAGGGGAAGTAGCGCCAGCACTCGAATGCGATGACCGTGAGCAGCGCCAGCGGGATGTCGAAGTGCACGCCGAGCAGGTGGACTTCGTAACTGCGGGCCGACAGGAACGCGATGGGGTCGTCCCAGCCGAAGAGCTTCTGCCCCCATTCGTTGACGATGCCGTACTGCGGGCTGAGCGCGACCTCCCAGACGAACGCGACGGCGACGACGGGCGCCACGTACGGCAGGAGCATCGCGGCGCGCAGCAGCCCGCGGCCGCGGAAGGGCCGGCGCAGTGCGAGGGCGGCGACGAGGCCGAGGGCGACGGAGCCGAAGGTGCCGCCCACGGTGTAGAGGACGGTGGTACCGAGGCTGGACCAGAATCCGGCGGAGTCGAAGACCTGCTCGAAGTTGCGCAGGCTCCAGTTGCCGAAGAGGCCCATGCCCTGGATGTCGACGAGTTTTGCGTGCTGGAAGGCGAGCAGGACCGTCCACAGGATCGGCAGCACCACGACGACGAGGACGACGAGGAAGGTGGGGCTCACGAAGGCGAGTCCCGCGCGGTTGGTCCGGCGGCTCGCGGTCATGGGCTTGCGGCCGCGGCGGCCGTCGGCGGGCGGTGTCGGAGATCCGTCCGGGGGGTTGTGGCGCTGGGGTGTGCTGGAGGTGGCGGTAGTCATGACGAGGCTTTCGACGAGTCGTTCACGAGGTACGGGGGCGCTACTGCAGGGACTTCTTGAGGGCGGCGACCTCTTCCTCGGCCTCCCGGGCGGCTTCGGAGGGCGAGGTCTGGCCGCTGGTCATGGCGCCGATGGCCTTGGGCACCGGAAGTTCGCCGTTGGTGGCGCCGACGAGCGCGCCTTCGCCCTGTTCGATGCCCCAGCGGCGGATGTGGCCGACGCCGGCGGCCAGTTGCTCGAGAAGTCCGGGCGAGTACACCTCGTCGAGCGGCTTGCGGGTGCCGACGCCGAGCTTGCTGTGCTGCCAGGCGGTCACGTACTTGTCGGGCTGCGCGGCCGTGCCGTGGCGGACCGGGATCTTGCCCTCGGGGGCCATGCCGAACCAGGACTCGTAGCCACTGCCCATCATGTACTCGATGAACTCGCGGGAGGCGGCCGTCTCTGCGGTCTTCGTGGTCACCCAGGACGTGACCTCACCGAACTGGGCGGCCCCGTCCGAGTCCGCGCCCTTGAGCGCGGTGACGATGCCGGTGTTGTCGGAGAGGAACCGCGGGTCCTTGCCGCACTCCTTGCAGCTGGGCAGGGCGTCCTTGCGCAGCCCCGCCAGTTCGTCGAGGAGGAACGACGACCAGATCATCATCGACGACCGGCCCGAGAAGTAGGTGGCGCGGGTCGAGTCGACGGTCTGGGTGCCGGGTGCGCCGTACTCGCGCGCCAGTTGGTCGTAGGTGTGGAACGCCTTGACGCACTGCGGCGAGTCGAGCGTGACGTCTCCCTGCCCGTCGACGAGCTGGCAGTTGTCGGCCAGGGCCAGGCTCTCGAAGCTCTGTGACGTGAAGACGTCCGAGGGGTCGGTCGCGGCGGACATGCCGTCGTGGCCCTTGGTGGTGAGCTTCTTGGCGGCCTCGAGCGCCTTGGCGTAGGTGTCCGGCGCATCGAGGCCCGCCTTGGCGAACTGGTCCTTGCGGTAGACCAGAAGCTGCAGCCAGGCGTCGGAGGGCACGCCGAGGCTCTTGGTGCCGTCGGTGGTCAGGTCGAGGGCGTTCTTGTCGAAGGTGCCGCGCCCCAGTTCCTTGACGATCCGGCCGGGGATGTCGGTGTTGAGCAGCCCGTTGGTGTACATCTGCCAGGTCTGGCCCATGGGGGCGGCGCCGATCACGTCCGGGAGGTGCCCGGAGGCCGCGGCGGACATGATCAGTTGGGGCATCTGCCCCTCGTCGACGCCGACGAGATGGACCTTGATGCCCGTCTTCTTCTCGAACCCGTCGACGATCTTCTGCGTCGCGGCGACACGGTCCGGGAGGTTCTCCTGGGACCACACCGTGATCTCACGGTCCGGTGTGCCCGGGCCTGTGCTGCTGGAGCAGCCCGTGAGCAGTCCGATGCCCAGAGCTGCCGTGACGCCGGCCGCGGTCATCTTCGACCGCCGGGTCCTGGTGCGCATTGCCTGTCCTCATCGCCGACTTACGTCTATCTGTGACGCATCTCAGCACTACTTTTGCATGTTGACAAGACATAAGTTGAGGATATTGTCGACGGAACCAACACCCGCACCACCTTTTTCGGAGTCGTCCGTGGAACGCGTCGTTCAATTCACAGGTCCCCGCCAGGTGGAGGTGGCCGAGCATGACAGCGCCGAGCTGCCGCTCGGACACCTGCGCGTCCGCACCCGCTACTCCGGCATCTCCGCGGGCACCGAGCTGACCGCCTACCGCGGCACGAACCCCTATCTGACCCGCACCTGGGACGCCGAGGCCCGGCTGTTCCGCGACGACGAGGCGGGCATCAGCTACCCCGTCGTCGGCTGGGGCTACTCGGAGGTCGGTGAAGTCACCGAGGTCTCCCCGGAGCTGACCGGCACCCCGGACATGCCCGCCGTCGGCGACCTTGTGTGGGGTATCTGGGGCCACCGCAGCGAGGGCATCGTCCCGGCCGAGCGCATGATCGGCCACACGCTGCCCGCCGGGCTCGAGCCGCTGGCCGGCGCGTTCGCCCGCGTCGGCGCCATCGCCTACAACGCGGTCCTGGCCGCCGGGATCAACCTCGGCGAGGACGTCGCCGTCTTCGGCCAGGGCGTCATCGGCCTCATCGCCACCCGCCTCGCGCAGCTCAGCGGCGCCCGCGTCACCGCCGTCGACGCGCTGGACAACCGCTTGGAGAAGGCGAAGAGCTACGGCGCGCACCGCACCCTGAACGCCCGCTCCGGATCCGTCGCCGAGACCATCCGTGAGGCGACCGCGGGCCGCGGCACCGACCTCGCCATCGAGATCAGCGGCGCCTACCCGGCGCTGCACGAGGCCGTCCGCTCGGTCACCGTCGGCGGCCGCGTCGTGGCGTCCGGCTTCTACCAGGGCGACGCCGTGGGCCTCCGCCTCGGCGACGAGTTCCACCACAACCGCGTGGAGATCGTCTGCTCGCAGATCGGCGGAGTACCGGCCCCGCTGTCCGGCCGCTGGACCGTGGAGCGCCTCCAGCAGACGTTCCTGCGCCTGGTCGCCGAGGGGCAGGTGGACGTGGACTCCCTCGTCAGCCACGTCGTGCCCGTGGCGGACGCCGCCGACGCGTACGTCCTGCTCGACGAGCGCCCCGCCGACGCCCTCCAGGTCGTCCTGGAATTCTGAGAGGTACCCCGACATGCTCAAGATCGCTGCCCAGGAACAGCTGCTGCCCGGCGAGACCCTCCAGCAGAAGTGGGACTTCGCGCAGGACGCCGGCTACGACGCCATCGAACTGCGCGCCAAGGGAGACCTCCACTTCGCCTCGCGGCTCCCGGAGCTGAAGCAGGCGCTCAAGGACGGCGTCGTCATGCCGACCGTGTGCGTCGAGATGCTGCACTTCTTCGGCGCCTTCGACGCCGAGCTGCGCCGTGACGCCATCGAGCAGATGAAGTCGCAGCTCACGGTCATCGCGGAGATCGGCGGACTCGGCGCCCAGACCCCGGCCTCGTACGGCATGTTCTCCAGCCGGCTCCCCCCGTTCGAGCCCCCGCGCTCGGCGGAGCAGGACCGCGAGATCCTGCTGTCGGGCCTGACCGAACTCGGCGAGCACGCCTCCGCCGAGGGCGTCACGCTCTACCTCGAACCGCTCAACCGGTACGAGGACCACATGGTCAACCGCCTGGAGCAGGCGGCCGAGCTGATCAAGGAGGTCGGTCTCGACTCGGTCCGGATCGGCATCGACAGCTACCACATGAACATCGAGGAGACCGACCCGGCGCGGGCGATCATCGACAACGCCTCCTTCATCGGGCACGCCCAGGTCTCGGACTCCAACCGCTTCCAGGCCGGCGCCGGGCACCTCGACTGGCCGGCCTGGCTGGGCGCCCTGCACACCATCGGCTACGACGGCTGTCTCGCGGCCGAGTGCCGACTGACCGGTGACCCCGTCGAGGCGATCCGTTCCGTGCCCGCGTTCCTCAAGGGGTCCGGCGCGTGACCGCACTCCTCGACGGGACCGCCCGCACCGACGCCGCAGACCTGACCCTGCGGCGCGGTGCGGCGCGCGTCCTCCTCGACAACTGGGTGGGGACCGGTACCGTCCCCTCCCGCACCCTGTACCCGCACCAGTGGAGCTGGGACTCCGCGTTCATCGCGATCGGACTGCGGCACCTGTCCGCGCGCCGCGCACAGCGCGAGCTGGAATCGCTGTTCGCCGCCCAGTGGGGCGACGGACGGGTCCCGCACATCGTCTTCAACTCCTCCGTGCCGAACGACGCCTACTTCCCCAGCCCCGACTTCTGGCGGTCCTCGACCGCGGGCGCCGCGGCCGGTGCTCCCGCGGCGCACGAGACGTCCGGCATCGTCCAGCCGCCCGTGCACGCCCTCGCCGCCTGGCTGACCCACGAGGCCGACCCCGGGGAGTCACGGCGCCGCGGATTCCTGCCCCGGCTGTACCCGCGGCTCGTGGCCTGGCACGACTACCTGCTGACGGCGCGCGATCTGGGCCGCGGCGGACTCGCCGCCGTCGTCCACCCCTGGGAACCCGGCATGGACAACAGCCCTTGCTGGGATGCCCCGCTGGCCCGCGTCACCCCGGCCGCCCCCGACAGCTTCCGGCGCGCCGACCTCGACCACGGGCACCCCGCGGACCGCCCCACCGACCTCGACTACGGCCGCTACGTCCGACTCGCCGTCGCCTACCGCGACTCCGGTTACGACGACCGCGCGGCTCGCCCGCACTTCGCCCTGGAAGACCCGTGCGTCAACGCCCTGTTGATCGCCAGCGAGACAGCCCTCGCGAAGATCGCGACGCAGGTGGGCGAGGACGCCGCATCCCACACGAAGCGTGCCGCCCGCCTCACCGAGGCCCTGGTGACCCGTCTGTGGGACGACGAGGCGGGGATGTTCCTCGCCCGCGACCTGACCACCGACACCCTGGTCCGCGAACACAGCGTCGCCGGGCTCGCCCCCCTCCTCGCCCCCGGACTGCCCGCGGACATCGTGGAACGCCTGACGGCAACGCTCACCGGGCCGCGCTTCCGGGCCGACTCCACCGATCTGGTGCCCAGCTACGACCTGACGGGACCGGCCTTCGACCCCACCCGTTACTGGCGCGGCCCCGCGTGGTTCAACACCGCCTGGCTGCTCGAGCGCGGACTGCGCACCCACGACCGGCGCGCCCACGCCGACCGCATCCGCAGGGCGATCCTGGAGACGGCCGGCGCCACCCAGTTCGCCGAGTACGTCGATCCCACCACGGGCGAGGGCCGCGGCGCCCGGGCGTTCTCCTGGACGGCCGCGCTCACGCTCGACCTGCTCACCACCCAGGAGGCACGCCGATGAGCAACGGCGCCCCCCGCGCCCAACTGGTGCGCGACGCCACGTTCGTGCACGTCGACGCCGACGGCGGCATCACCGGCACGCGCGGCACATCACCGGACGGCCTGTTCGTCCGCGACGGCCGTCACCTGAGCCTGTGGCAGCTCACCGTCGACGGAAGCGCGCCCGTCGTCCTGTCCCCCCTCACCCCCACCGGCAACGGCGCCGGGGAATGCGTCCTGACCCCGGAGGGCACCCGCGACGCCCCGCCCGCCTATACGGTGCTGCGCCGCCAGACGGTCACGGCGGGCGAGTTCACCGATGTCCTGCGCCTGGTCAGCAACAGCCCGGACCCGGTCGTCGCCGAGGTCGTCCTGACCGTGGACGCCGACTTCGCCGACACCTTCGAACTGCGCGCGGACGACCGCCACTACCCCAAGCCCGACGCGACCCGCGCGGCTCACCGTACGGACACGGGCCTCGAGTTCACCTACCGCAGGGCCGACTGGCACGTACGCACCACCGTGAGTGCCGCGCCCGCACCCGACGGCGTACGCACCGAGGACGCGGGGCCGCACACGCTCTCCTGGCGCCTCGCCCTGGAACCGCACGGCACGGCCGAGATCCGCCTGGGTGTCACGGCACACCCGCACGGCGCTCACCGACTCCCGCTCCCCACAGGCGCAGCGGACGCACAGGACATCGATCTGTCCGACGCATCCGACGACCTGGACCGGGCCTGCCGCCAAGGACTCGCCGACCTGGACCTGTTGACGATCCCCGCCACCGGCGTCGACGGCGAACCTGTCGCCGTGCCCGCGGCCGGAGTGCCCTGGTTCCTGACCCTGTTCGGCCGGGACTCTCTCCTCACCTCGTACTTCATGCTCCCTTACCGGCCCGGCACGGCCGCCGGCACCCTCAGCGCGCTCGCCGCGACCCAGGGGCAGGGCCACGACGCGTTCCGCGGCGAACAGCCCGGCCGCATCGTGCACGAGATACGGCACGGGGAACTGGCCCACTTCCGGCAGATTCCCTACGGCCGCTACTACGGGACGATCGACGCCACTCCCCTCTTCCTCGTCCTGCTGCACGCGCACTACGAGACGACCAAGGACGCGACGCTCGCCGCCCGTCTCGAGCGGCACGCCCGGTCCGCGGTCGACTGGCTCCTGGGCGACGGCGGACTGACCGAGCACGGGTACCTGGTGTACACGCCCGACCCGGGCGGCCTGGTCAACCAGAACTGGAAGGACTCCGCGGGCGCCGTCTGCCACAAGGACGGCACTCAGGCGACAGGCCCCATCGCCGTCTGCGAGGCCCAGGGTTACGCCTACGACGCGCTGCGCCGAACGGCCCGCCTGGCGGAACTGGTCTGGCAGGACCCGGACTACGCGCGGGAGTTGGACGGCCTGGCCGACGATCTGCGTGCCCGTTTCCGCGAGGACTTCTGGATGGACGGGGACGACTTCCCGGCCCTCGCCCTGGACGGCCGGGGGCGCCAGGTCGATGCGCTCGCCTCGGACGCGGGACACCTGCTCTGGTCGGGCATCCTCGACGACGAACAGGCCCGGCGCGTGGGGCGGCGCCTGCTGGAACCGGACTTCTTCTCCGGCTGGGCGATCCGCACACTGGCCGCGGGACAGCGCCCCTACCATCCGCTGTCCTACCACCGCGGCAGCGCCTGGCCGCACGACAACGGCGTCATCGCTCTCGGTCTGGCCCGTTACGGCCTGGCCGACGAGGTCGCCCAGGTGGTCGCGGGGCTTACGGCAGCTGCCGCTCATCACGGCCACCGCCTGCCCGAGGTCCTCGGCGGCTACGACCGTACGGCTTCCTCACGCCCGGTGCCCTACCCGCACTCCTGCTCTCCCCAGGCCTGGGCAGCCGCGACGCCCTGGGCATTGCGCACCGCGTTGCGTGCGGTACGGGTCCCTTGACCGGGCTCGCGCGCCGGCTCTCGATCCCATAGGGAACGGCGCGCTCGTCGCGGCTGTGGATGCGGCCGGTCGGTTCCGGACCCGGATCCTGGTGCGGCCGCACCTCAGATCGCGCGTCGTGGTGCAACGGTCACCACCGGGGCCACGAACCGCGTCGTCGTCCGGGACGTCCCGGACGACGACGCGACGGGCCGTGCTTCAGCCGGCCCGGGCAGGCGACCCCGCTCCCGCTGGGATTCCGTACGTCCCGGGCTCGACCGGCGGCGGTGTCGAGGGTCGCCGGGTCGTCAGAGCGCGGCGTGCGCCGCGGGCAGGGCGCGGGTGGCTTCGGCCTGGCTCACACCGGTGGCGTACCAGTGGCCCTCGGCGTCCTGGCGAGCAAGACCGTAGCCGGCCAGCCCCTTGAGGTGCTTGGTGATGGTGCGCGGCGTGTAGCCGACCTTCTCGCTCAACTCCTCGGCACGGACGGCGCCTTGCACCGACCGAAGACGCAGCCACGTACGGTGGGCGTTCACGCCCAGGCCTCCGTCGCGGGCCGGGACGGTGAACAGCGGCCCCGCCTCGTCGTCCGAGTCCGCCTCGACGCTGAGCGCCTGCGCGGGCGCGCTCTCACGCGGGGCGGCCGGGGCGGGTACACGCGCGGGCGTGAAGCCGAGCTGGGCGATCACTTTGCCGAGGTCCGGCGCGGTTGCGGGCGCATGGGCGGGCGGCGCGGTCCGCTGACGCGGCGGGCGGCCGGCCGAACCGACCGGGCGCGGTGTCCGGTTGACGCTGCGGTGCCGACGGCCCTTCTTCTTCTGGCTCATGCATTCGCCTCTCTTGTGTTCGAAAGCGGGTCAATCCCCCTAACGAGACATCGACGATCACGACGCGCTCTGGCGTCCATTTCGGTGACACCACGCCGGACCAGCAGGGCCAAACGGCGGTCATCCGGACATCCGCTCGGCCTCTGGGCCCGGCAGGACTCCCCGCCGTCACGGGAAGTCGTCCGGTCCGACAACGAGTCGTCCAACAACGAGTCGGTGCAGGGATCTTGACGAGCACCGCGCACGTGGGAAACATCGACGGCGCCCCTTTGACATCGTTATCAACACTTCCCCCAACCCTCTCAGGGGCGTGAGAAGGCAGCGCATGACAACGTTTCCCCCCACTCTGCCTGTTGTCCGCCGCAGAGGCCGCCTGCTGGCCGGTGTGTTCGCGACCGTGCTCACCGGCGGGCTGCTCGCCGCGGTCCCCGCCGCAGCTCAGGCGTCGCCTGCCGAGTTGGTGGCCGACCCGGTGAGCAAGGTCGACCCGTTGATCGGCACCAGCAATGCGGGCAACACCTACCCTGGCGCCGTACGCCCGTACGGCATGCTCTCCTGGAGCCCGCAGACCACGACCGGCACCCAGGCGAAGAACCCGGCCCCCGGCGGCTATCGCTACGACGCCACGCGCATCCGCGGCTTCTCGCTCACGCATCTCAGCGGCGTGGGCTGTTCCGGCGCCGCGGGCGACATTCCGGTGATGCCGTACGTCGGCGACGTGACGTCCTCACCGTCCGCCGACACCAAGGACGCCATCTACGCGTCCGACTTCAGCCACGCGAACGAGAAGGCCGAACCCGGCCGTTACCGCGTGTCCCTGAACAGCGGGGCGACCGCGGATCTGACCGCTACCACCCGCACGGGTACCGGTCGGTTCGGATTCCCCGCGGACAAGCCGGCCTCGATGCTGTTCCGCACGTCGAACTCGGAGAGCGGCAGCACCGACGCGCACGTCGAGGTGGACGCCCAGCACCGCACCGTGAGCGGCTCCGTCGAGGCGGGCAACTTCTGCGGCCCGCAGAGCGAGAACAACCGGCACAAGCTGTACACGCTCCACTTCACGGCCCACTTCGACACCCCCTTCGCCGCCACGGGCACCTGGCAGGACGACGACGTGCGCCCCGGTTCGACCGAGGCGTCCGGCGGCACCGGCTACGACAAGGACGGCAACGCCCAGGCAGGAAAGGGCTCCGGGGCCTATGTGACGTTCGGCAAGAACGTGCGCCAGGTCCGGATGAAGGTCGGCATCTCCTACGTGGACGCGGCCGGCGCCGAGGCGAACCTGCGCGCGGAGAACCCGCCGTCGGCCTCCCTGGAGCACACCGCGGCCGACGCCGCCGCGCAGTGGCGCACGGAGCTGAGCCGGATAGGCATCGGCGGCGGCACCGACGCCCAGCAGCGCACGTTCTACACCGCCCTGTACCACTCGATGCTGGAACCGACCGTCGCCAACGACGTGGACGGCCGGTACACGGGCGCCGACGACCGCACCCACCACCTGTCCGAGGGACAGCACGCCCAGTACGGAACGTTCTCGGGCTGGGACCAGTACCGCGCGCAGGTCCAGCTGATGGCGTGGCTGTCACCGAGGGCGGCGAGCGACTACGCCCAGTCCCTGTATTCCTACGCCTCCCAGCGCGGTGGCGAGTGGGACCGCTGGCTGCTGCAGCAGGGCAAGACGAGCGTGATGTCGGGCGACCCCTCGGCCGTGGCGCTGGCCGGCATGTACGCCTTCGGCGCGCGGGACTTCGACGTACGCGGCGCGGTGGACTCGCTGGTCCACGCGGCCACCGTACCGACCGCCAACGATTCCTCCGACGCGGGCTGCCAGGTCGAGTGCGTGGGACAACGCCCTTCGCTGGACTACTACTTGACCCATGGCTACGTGCCCGCCGACGACTGCCACTGCTGGGGCGGCGCCGCGGAGACCTTGGAGGACGCGGCGGCCGACTACGGCCTGTCCGAGCTGACCGCGGCGGTCGGGGACCGTGACGCGCAGCGTGACTTCCTTCGGCGTTCGGGCGCCTGGCGCCATGTGTTCGACACGGACGCGACGGCGCAGGGCGGCTGGATGAGGGACCGCAAGCGGGACGGCAGTTGGGCGGGCGAGTCCTTCGACCCGGCGACGGGCGACGGCTTCGTGGAGGGCAGCAGCGCCCGGTACACATGGATGGTGTACTCGGACGTGGCCGGCCTCGCCCGGGCCATGGGCGGCCGCGACAAGGCGGTGCAACGTCTCGACGCGTTCTTCCGCACTCCGGACGGGACGTTCGACTTCTCGGCGAAGGACGACACCCGCTACGACCCGACGAACGAGCCGGACATCAACTCGCCCTATCTCTACAACTACTTGGGGAAGCCTGAGCGCACCCAGGAGACGGTGGCGGCCGAGCGGGACCAGCTCTGGACCGACACCCCCGGCGGCATCCCGGGCAACGACGACGCGGGCACCATGTCGGCGTGGTACGTCTTCTCCGCGCTGGGCGTGTACCCCCAGGTCCCGGCCCGTGCCGACCTGGTGCTGACCTCGCCGCTGTTCCCGCGGGCGGAGATCCGCGGCGGGCACGGCCATACGCTCCGCATCCAGGCGCCCGGGGCCGGGAAGTCCGCGCCCTACATCCGCGGTGTCCGGGTCAATGGCGAGTCCTCGCAGCGCACGTGGGTGTCGGCGGCGACCGTCCGACGCGGCGGCAGCCTCGACTTCACGCTCGGGGCCACACCCGGTGGCGACTGGGGCACGGACGCGCAGGACGCGCCCCCGTCGTTCCCCGCGCAGAACTGAGTGCCGTGGGGCTCGGCATCAGGATGCCGAGCCCCACGGCGCCGGGGCCCACTCCGATCCATTCACGACAGATCGGTCCGCCCCCACCAGGACGGCCGCACCGGAACACCGTCGTCGTACCGCGCCTCGTTCTCCGGTGCCGGGGGCGGTGGAACGGTGTCCTCCGGGGCGGCGGGTGCGGGCTCCGATACGGGCTCGGAGGTGGGCTCGGGTGACGGAGGGTGCTCCGAGTCGTAGAGGAGCTCGGCGAGGGTGAACCTTGTGGTGAAGGACTGCCAGGCACCATCCACGACAAGCAGGAACCCGTCTCCGTGGCGGTACAGGCGGCGGCGCTTGGGGCTGAGAGGGTGCGTGGGCTGATAGGCCGAGGCACGCCGCTCGAGCTCGGACAGCGCGTCCTCGCGCGCACCTTCCATGTGACCGATGACGCGGCCCTCGAGATGCTTGCGCTCCCCCGTCCCCACCGTCGTCTCGACCACCATTCCCCAGGTCGTCATACGTCCCCCGCTTCCTCTCGATCCGGCTCCGCCCACCTTAGGACCGGGTCCGATCGCCGTGCGATGCGCCCGATGGGCGGGCCAAGTGCACTCCTCCCATACCGGCCCTGTACTCCATCCTGACCCACAACCCTGGCGAACCTGGCGCGCACTGGCGAATCACCGCCAGACCATGCCTCGTACAGCGCGCAAGCGTTGGGCCGGGCATGCAGCACAACGACAGCGACACAGCGGATATGGCACAGCTGACCGACGCCTACTGGCTCACCACCCCTCCCAGCCTCCACACCCACAAGGCGTGCCGACAGTGCACCCTCACCTCCAGCAACCAAGGCCCGGCCTCGCGGCCTTTGCTGTGTCGGCACGGACGCACGGTGATGACAGCCGTGTCGGTCCTGACCGTGGCCAGCGCGGTCGTCTCGACGACGCGGTAGCGCCAGCGCGGATTGGGTGTCGGCGCGCCGCGCACCAGTCGGCTATGGGGCTGGGACCAATACCTTGATGGTGTCGGCGTGCAGTAGTGGTGCCGTGGTCGAACCTCCTACCTGAGTGTCGTAGGTGAGGGAGCCGGTCACCTCCACCTGCGCGGTGAACATGTCGTCCTCCACGATCTTCGCGAAGTCCGACTCGTCGCCGGCCACGAGAGTGTTGGTCGGATAGGCATAGGCGTCGCTGTGACGTACACCGTCGACGTGCGCCAGCAACATGTCGGGGCCCGTGGCGGCGTCCGACTGTGTCACGACCCCGAAGACGACGTAGTGCTCCCCCGCATGAGCATCGGGGTCCTTGGCTATCAGCGCCCACTGGCGGGCGGTGAGGCGCTCGTACGTCGCGGTGGAGGCGGGTGCAGGCCGGGGTTCCTGTCCGGGCTGCGCCGTGGCAACCCCCGGGGCGATCGTGAAGCATACGACCGCGGCGAGAGAACCGGCGATCCTGATGCGCTTCTTCATCGGAACTCCCTGCACTGAGTGCCCTGCACAGCGCGCCGCACGCATGAGCTCAACGGCGGCGTGCCAGTCGGACCACGGCGTACGTGATGCCGAGGATGATGTCGACGACAGCCCAGAGGACGATGACGAGCCCGACGCCGATCGCTGTTCCCGTGTTCGCGGCGTCATTGCAGGTCTGGGCGTCCAGATCGCCGCAGTCCGCGGGAGTGCCGGCGCCGGAGCGTACCCCGACGACAACCCACAGTACGAAGAGCAGTTGCACCGCGAGGAAGAACCACACGAACCATCCGAAGCGGCGTCTTCGCACGCCTTCTCGCCGCGGGGGCGAGGGTCGAGACTCTGGCGCCCGTCCAGGGGAAGCACCGGCCTGGCCGGGGCTGTCGGACCACTGGGGGCCGGCCCATTGCCTATGGGAATCCGCGTGAGGCTTCATGACGCCGCACCTTTGAAAATCGCCTGTAGCCCACCCCTGGGGCTGCGGACGTAGCCGCCGCCGTCACCCGGACCTGGCACGCCACTGACGCGCGATGGGGCCAATTTTATGCCCCTTTTATGCCGGTTTCCAGCCTCCGGTCGAAGTTCCTCGACCGATCACCACTCGTAGGTGAATTCCGCGGTGTCGTCACCCAGGAACATCTTGAAGTCGAAGTTCACATACGACGGTTTCGACTCGGCACTGAAGCCGTACTCGAGAGTGGAGCTCTGCCCCGGGGCCAAGCGGCCGGCCTCGATTGACATACCCACGTCGTTGGCCGAGTCGGTGATGGTGTTGGTCGCTCCACCGTCGGTATTGACCTCCGTCATCACATTTCCGAGGTCAACGCTCTTGTCGCCCTTGTTCGTGAACTTCACCGTCACCAGATAGTTGAAGTTGTCACTGCCCATGGAGGTATCGGCGGGCGTCCATGCCTTCGGCGCCGACGGCGTGATCTGGAGCCCTCCCAAAGACTGGGAGTCCTCTCCGAGGACAGCAGTATCGTCGGCGTCACCCGGCATGCCGGTCACGGCAAAGGGCGCACGCTGTTCTGCGGCGGCGTAAGCCTGGCTCGGCCCGAGGGCCGTGAGCGTTGCGCCGACAACGAGAGCTCCGATTGCCGTGGCGACTGTGCGTGCGTAACAGGTCTTGATGTCCATGTCGGACTCCTTGACGGAGAGGGCTGAGCGACTGCCTGAGACAGTCCTGCTGCAGATGGCCCTACATCCAGAGTCACCCCGGATCCAGCCGCCCTCAACACGGGCCTCTGTCTTCCACAGCACGGTGACCGTCGCGGCACAACCAGCACGTCCCCTGCGAAACAACAAGCCTCAGCGTCGATCAGTCGGGCGCCACGCACCAGGCCACGGAAGAGCCACCCCACGCAACCCACCGAACAGGGTCTTGCCGCATCAGCCCCATCGTGACGCGTACTGCCGAGACGGGCTGGCCACTCTGCGGAAAGCGGCGATACCTCGATCTCTCCGTCCCCTTCAGAACCACTTCAACTGCCCTCGCCGATGGTCACGGAGTACCACGACACCTGCCCCGCTCCGGAATCCCGTACATCGACCGCCCACCACTCGCCGAATTGTGCGATGACACGTCACAACTGCCGGCGCATTGTCGATTCTGACTGCGCGAAACATTCACTGCCTTGTCAGTGCGACAGCCTGCTCCAACTGGCCGGCAGCCGGTACAAATTCACTCATGATCTCTTCCCGCGTGCCCACCGCTCTCGTTTCCGTCGCCTGCCTGGCGACGCTGACCGTCATACCCGGATCCGTCGCCGCAGCTGCCGACAACGCGGACAGCTCGACCGCTGAGGCGGCGAACACGTTGAAGGTGCTGACGTTCAACACCTGGAACGGCGGCTCACATGTCAGCAACGGCATCGACAAGATCGCCTCCGCGATCACCTCGTCCGGCGCCGACGTGGTCGCTCTGCAGGAGAGCAATGGCGATGTCGCCCAGAAGGTCGCGGATGCTCTGGGTTGGTACACCACCGCGACCGGCACCCACGTGGACATCGTCTCGCGCTACCCGCTCGAGAAGACCGACTGGTCCGACAGCGGCAACGGTGTGGTCGCGGCCAAGATCAAGGGATTCTGGATCTACTCCGTCCACCTGAACTACACCAAGTACGGCCCCTACAACGCCTGCTGGGACAACGACTCCTACGACACCATCTACGCCGATGAGTCGCTGCGCGGGCAGCAGGCCAAGGAAGTCGTCACCTGGGCGGGATCGTCCCCCGCCATCGTCGCGGGAGACTTCAACTCGCCGTCCCATCTGGACTGGACCGACAAGACGAAGACCGTGCACTGCAATTCCGTGGTGCAGTGGCCGGCCACGAAGGCGTTCGGGGACGGCGGCTACGGGGACTCCTACCGCGAGGTCCACCCCGACGAGGCCTCGACTCCCGGGACCACGTGGTCCCCCGTGGTCAAGGAGACCGGCGGCAAGCCAGAGCCGCAGGACCGTATCGACTTCATCCAGTACAAGGGATCCACGCTCGACGCGACCGCCTCCACGGTCATCGGCGGTGGTGCGAACTGGCCCAGCGACCACCTCGCCGTTCTCACCACCTTCAGCTACTGACCTGTGTCGGGCCGGCAGCGCAGGCAGGTGCGCTGCCGGGTCCACGATGTCGGCGCCCAGGAGCCCTGCTCGTACGACGGCCATGCCCCAGGACCAGCATTACGACACTGCAGGCGGCACACCCTGAGCTCCGCACCCTGACCGCAGCGTCCATCCCGCCGGGGTCTTCGTCGACCTGCCCAGATACCAGACAGGCCCCGGATCGGGGACCGCCAGCTGCTCGAATCCCAGGCGGTCGTAGAACGCCCGTGCCGGTGTGTTCGCCTGCACCATGCACAGATGAACGGCGTCCACTCCCCTGCCATGCAACGCGTCCAGGAGGGTCCACATCAAGGTGCGGCCGTATCCCTTGCCCTGCCATCGCGGAAGCAGGTCGATGTGCAAGTGGGCCGGAAACGCGGCGAGTTCCTCCAGAACCATGCGCTCCGGATTGTGCAGGAGCCCGATCATCTCCTCGGTGGGCGTCCGAGCCGGCCCGGCGGGAGCGGGGTACCGGCCGGCGACGCGTGGCAGCCACTCGGTGCGGTACCGGTCGGCGAAATCCGCCGTGTCCGCTACACCCAGGACGTATCCGACGGCATGCCCTTCCCCATCGTCCAGTACGAAGGCCAACTCCGGCTCCAACTGCGCGTACGGGAAGGCGAAGATCGACGGCATCAGGTCCGGATCGGGATAGACCGACGTCGAGTCCTGGCCCTGATGAGCCGTCTTCACGCAGATCTCGGCGAGCCGGTCGTGGTCGGACACGTCGTAGCGTCGTACGAAAGGGCGAGTCGTCATGTCTCCCACAATTTCAGGGTGGGAGCGCTCCCGCATCAGGTTTGGCGAGCCGGACAACGACCAGAACCGGCTGCGTCAAAGCGCCAACCGCGTGATGCGGGGCAGGACTTGCCGAATGCCCGGCGCGTGGCAGATCTACAGGTCGGTGCAGATCCCACGTGCCCGATCCAGTTCCTTCTTCACCGTCGCGTCGAACTCGAAGACGCGGGCGTGGCGATCCTGAGACCGCCTTACGGCCTCGGCGAGCGGCTTGTACTTCGCATCACCCGCGGCGGCCGACGCGGAGAACGCGCCCGCGGCCGCATAGCGGTTGACCGCGATCTCGCCGGCCGAGCCCTTCTGCGTGTACTTCGCCTCGTCGAATCCGTCGAGTGCCTGGCAGGCGGCGCGCGCGTCCCCTGCGGGAGTGCTTTCAGCTGAGGAGCTGTTGTCGCCGCTCAGCGCCCATGCAGCCCCTACTCCCCCAGCGCCGAGAGCGAGCCCGATGACGAGTGCGACTGCCATGATCACCGTGCGGCTGCGGGGCTGCGCGGACGCCGTCGGGGCGGGAACCTGGGCCGGGGAGGTGTGGGGCTGCTGTGGCTGCATCCGGCCAAAGGTAGTGCGGCCCGCTCACGGGCTCGTCACCGGGTCGCCTGACCCCGTGCGTCGACTCAGGCATGCAGGGTCGGCCGGTAGACGAGCTCTTGGATGTGGCCGTCGAGCGTCCGATGCTCGATCAGCTCGAGGTCGAAGTCCGCCGCGCCCCCGAAGATGGGGTCCAGCCCGGTCCGACCGGTGATCACAGGGAAGAGCGTGACCTGGACACGGTCGACCAGACCCGCCGCCATCAACGCCCGGTTCATCGACAGGCTGCCGTGCGAGCGCAGCGGTACGTCGGACTTCTCCTTGAGCCGAGCGACGACGTCGACGGCATCGCCGCTCACCACCTCCGCGTCGGGCCAGTCGAGGGGACCTTCCAGCGTGGTCGACACCACCGTGGCGGGCAGGTTCCGCATCCGCGTGACCCACGGGTCACGGACATCGGACTCCTCGGTGCTGGAGGCCAGCATCTGCGCGAACGCCCGATACGTGTTGGCACCGAAGACCATCCGCTGCTCACCGTCGTACAGGGCGAGGCGGTGGTCGAGGAGCTCGGGGCCTTGCTTGCCCCAGTAACCGGTCCAGTCGCCGCCGGCGGCGCCGAAGCCGTCGAGGCTGGAGAAGACGTCGAACGTATAGGTAGCAGCCATGGTGCTCTCCTCAAGCGCGGTCGATCGCGTGTCAGAGATACAGACTGCCGACCAAGACGAAACTCATCGCAGCCCACACCCGACCCGGGTGTCAGCGCCGCGCGAGGCGCCGGGCCTCCCCCGCCCCATAGTCCAAGCTGTAGTGATCGAAAATCGCTCGCTCCTGCTCGACCAGGAGCTCACCGTCCGTGTCGATGGACGGCGCGTCCTTCACGAGCTGCTTGGGCCACGCCACCTTCACGTACGCGGGCGCCACGACTGCCTTCTCCAACGGGACGAAGGTGATGCGCTTACGGGTCGGCAGCCCGGTCGTGACGGCGGCGAAGGCCGGCTGGTCGGTCGCGGTGTCCACATAGACCGACTCCAGCGAACCGATCTTGCGCCCCTCCACATCGACGACATCCTTGTCCCGCCAGTCACGGATGTTTTCAGCTTCAAACATGCGGCCCTCCTCGACGAATCCACCGGAACTTGGGCGCAGTTCCGGATGCGTAACACCTGATGCCCCGTACGGGCCGCGTCGATGCGAGGACTCTCGCCGCGACGTCCCTGGAGACGGGCGTTCGCCCGGCCCCGCACACGCACACGTGACACCGCACGCGGGCAAAAGGGTTGGGCCCCGGCCGTCCCAGGCCGGGGCCCAACCCTCAGGCACCTACGCCACCGCCCGTGGCGTCGTGCCGCTCTCCGGCGCACTCAGGTGCGCATCACCACCGGTACCAGCGACCCTTGCGGCCGCCACTTGCAGCGGGCCGGATCACGAAGCCGAGCAGCCACACCACCAGCACGACGACCGCGATCCACCACAGCGCCTTCAGGGCGAAACCCGCACCGAAAAGAATCAGAGCCAGAAGAAGAACCACAAGCAGGGGAACCATTGTTATTACCTCCTGGCGACCGTGTGCTCTTATTGCGCACACACAAACACACAAACAGTGCGTTTCTTTCACGAGTTGCAGGGCACGCGCCGCACGCTGGAGTGCCCCCTTCCGCACCGTCCATGCACGCGAAGCCGCAGGACAACCGCCCGATCCGATGGCGGTGATGATGTTTGCCGGGCAGCCCAACGGCCACCCGCACTCGGAGCACATGACGTCGATGCCAAGGAGTGTGAGCGGACATGACCGCCAACAAGAAGGCCAAGGCGAAGACGGAGCAGGCCACCGGCGCCGCCAAGGAGGCCGCCGGCCGCACCGTCGGCAACGAGCGGCTCACCGCGGAAGGTCGCGGGCAGCGGATGAAGGGCGACGCCCGCCAGGCCAAGGAGAAGATCAAGGACATCGGCAAGCGCTGATCACACGGCCAACCGGTGCCGAGGGGCTGCCGCACTCGTTCGTCGAGTGCGGCAGCCCTTTCCTTGTCCGGGTGCGGCGAACCACGTGTGAGTGGTCCGCCGCGCCCGGAGGAACAGAACGATCGGGTACGCGCCTCCTGTGCCACGTACCCGGTCGTTCATGGCGGGTCAGGCGTTCTGCTTGCTCT
This sequence comes from Streptomyces sp. cg35, assembly GCF_050410835.1. Lineage (NCBI taxonomy): Bacteria > Bacillati > Actinomycetota > Actinomycetes > Kitasatosporales > Streptomycetaceae > Streptomyces > Streptomyces sp. cg35. Next base: position 8,808,186 of record NZ_CP191268.1, on the reverse strand, counting down.
GCTTGATGACCTTGCTCGTCATGTCCACCGTGTCGGCAGCCGCGGGGGCGTCGACGTCGACGTCCGTCCCGAAGTCGCTGAAGTCCATGACGACCTTCGCCTTGGTCGCGGACCCCTTCGGCGTTCCGCCGCTGCTCTTGCCCTGCGTCGTCAGCTCGATCTGCTGGCGGCGGGTCAGCCCCTTGTCGTCGATCCACAGATCCATCGGCAGGGTGTCACCGAGCTGCTCACGGAGCTTCTTGCTCTGGTCGGCACTGCCCTTGGCCAGCTTGTCGATGTCCACGACGACCCGGTAGTGCGTCGTGCGTACGCCGCCGACCTGCTCGGATCCGACCTTCTTCACGTCCTTCTCGGACAGGGACTTCGAGTAGGCGAAGGAGTCGGAGGGATCACTGACCTGGGCGCCCCCTGAAACGCCCGAGTCGCGCAGCCGCTCCAGATCGATCTTCATCCAGGACTTGCCGTCCGGGAGTTCACCCGTGCCCTTCGTCGGCCTCTGATACAGAGCCTGGTCCACCACCCGCTGCTCGATCCGCTGTCCCGCCCGGCCCAGCTCGATGCGGCTCGCTCCGTCCTCGAAGTCCATCACTCCGGCGCCCCTGACCGTCTCGCTCCGGCCTCCGGAGCTGGCCGTGGAGGTGAGCTTCACCCGTGCCGAACCCGCCTGCGAGGTCTTCTCGTTCGTCGCCTGGACCACCTGTGTCGGGGACTGCTCCCGGCTCTCGGCCGTCGGCCCGGCACTGTCCTTGCCTTCGCCGTCACTGGAGCCGCAGCCCGCCAGCACACCTGTCGCCAACAGACCGGCCGCCCCTAAAGTCACCATGCGCGGCATCCGGGAAGTCGCCCTCATCATCAAAACCGCCCTTAGCTCCATGTACTGACCTTGTGTCCGGAAGTGACCAAGTGCCCTACGACTCGTCCGCCATGCGCTGTGTCGATCTTTCTACGTCGTCTGAGGTAGACACGGGGAGCGGCCGAGACCCTCGGCTATCGGCAGGGCGCAGGAAGATCACTACGCTGTATGAGTGCTTTCCTACGACGAGTTGACTTCGCCTGAGCGTGCACTGTGGGGCGCATTTCCCGAGGGACGGCGGGTGGACCGCGTACGGGTACGCCGGAGGAGGACCGGGTCGCCGGCGGAGGCCGGTGGGGAGCCGAGCGGACGGTGCGCGCGGCGGTGATCACGGCACTGCTGCTGGGCGCGAACCCCGGGCAGGCGGGTGCGGTGGCGCGGCTGAGCCTCACCGGGGCCCGGATCTCCGGTCGGCTCGACCTGGCCGGCACACAGTTCGACCACGCCCTCTGGCTGGAGGCATGTTGGTTCGAGGAGGCGGTGAATCTCCTCGGTTCGTCGACCCGGGCGCTCGTCTTCACGGACAGCCGGATACCTGGCATCGAGGCCGATTCGGCCCGCATTGAGGGCAACTTCCCGGATGCCGCGCATGGTGACTTTAGGGGCGGCTGGGCCCTGTCGGCCGGTGGTCTGGCCATGGAAGGGGGCGTCTTCTGCCGTAACGGGTTCGTCGCGCACGGCGAAGTCCGGCTCATGGGGGCGCAGTTACCGGGCACGCTCGCCATGCAGGGCGCCCGGTTGCAAGGACCCGGTCCAGGCGGAGTGGCTCTCGCCCTCGACAACGCCCGGGCTTCGTCGCTCAAGTTCTCCGAGGGATTCACCGCGCACGGAACGGTACGACTGCGCGGCGCCCAGGTCACGGACAACGTGACCTTCGGCGGAGCAGTCCTGAACGGCCCGCCCGCCGGCAGCGGGAACGTTCCGGCCCTGATCGCCACACACCTGCAAGCCGTCGACCTCGATCTCGCCCTCGCCCGGCCCCCGTCCGGAACCGTCGATCTGCGGGGCGCCCAGGTGTCGTACCTCCATGAGAACCAGCACAGTTGGCCGAAGACAGTGGAGCTGGCTTCGTCTACGGTTCCATCAAGACGGTGGGCGCGAACGACGAGCGTCACGAGGCCGTGGGCGACCGGGAGTCCGTGGCCCGGCGCGTGGCATGGATACGCAGCGGCCCGGGCTACAACCCGCAACCGTACGAGCAGTTGGCGGCCTGGTACCGCAAGGCCGGTCACGACGACGATGCCCGCCGTGTCCTCCTCGCCAAGCAGCGTCACCGGCGCCGCACCCTGTCCCCGGCCGCCCGCGCATGGGGGCATCTCCTCGACGGGACCGTCGGCTACGGCTACCGCCCCTGGCTGGCCGGCGTCTGGCTCCTCGCGCTGACACTGCTGGGCACGTCGGCCTTCGGCCTCGACTCACCCACCCCGGCCGAACAAGGTGAAGGCGCCCCGTTCCAGCCCCTCGTCTACACACTCGATCTCTTGATCCCCATCGGCGGCCTGGGTCAGCGCACGGCCTGGTACTGGCCGAACGACGGCCTCCAGTGGCTGGCCTACCTGTTGATCGCCTTCGGCTGGCTGCTGACGACGGCCGTCATCGCGGGTGTCACCCGGGCCCTGCAGAAGAACTAGCGAAGAAGAAGTACTGCGCCGGGCCTGTTCTCTCGACGGCGCCCGAAGCTGTCGGCTTGCGTGGTCCGTACGTCGATCCGGGCGGGACTACGACACGGGCGTCGTCGGATCGGGCGGGCAGAAGCAGGCCGTGACGTCCTTGCCCCTCGGGCACTGATGGGCCTGCCAGGTGTCCGCGAGTGCGTCGATCAGCAGCAGGCCGCGCCCGCCCACGGCATCCTCGTCCGGCTCACGGGCCTTCGGCGGGTCCGTACTGGAGTCGTGCACCGTCACGTGCAGACACTCGCCGTCCAAGGTGAGCACCAGTTGGGCGGTGCTGCGGGCATGTACGTGCGCGTTGGTGACCAGCTCCGAGACGGTCAACAACACGGCATCGACGGTCTCCGGAGCGCTGCGCGACCAGCCCAGATCTTCCAGATGCTCACGGGTCCAGTCCCGGGCTGCCTTCACCCCGCTGCTGACCGGCAAGGAACGCGCCCACCCCACAGCTCTGAGTGAGGAATCCTGCATGACAAGCCGCCTTTCTTCGCAAGCTGCCTTGTGTCTTCTTTCTCTTCCCTGCGTTCTTGTGCCCGCGATGAAGGAGCCCACGTGCCCAGGAGACGCTTGTCTCACCCTGCGGCATTAGCCGATAGTCGAAGCCGAAGGACCGGCTACAGCTGACCGTGAGCGGTCCGTGCCGTCTCCAGCAGCTGGTGCCAAGAGGTGACGGTGGGACGGCGGCGCAACAACGAGCGCCGTTCCCGCTCCGTCATGCCGCCCCAGATGCCGTGCGTGATCCGTTCGTCCAGGGCGTGCGCCAGGCACTCGGTCCGTACCGGGCACGGAGTGCAGATGTGCTTTCCGGCCGACTGGGCGGCTCCCTTGCCGAAGAGCTCATCAGGGTCGACCGATCGGCAGGCTGCCCGGCCCGACCACGGCGTAGAGGTGTCCGTCATGCGCTCCCCATCCACAACGGCCGAGCGAGAAGGTGGTACCCGTTCCGGGCAAGTGCGGCCGCACCGACCACGAGCGACATCCCATGGCTCGGCACTGCCCTCGACACCCTTTTCTCGTCACCGGCGCTGTCAGCTTCGTCCGACAACCGGCCGAGTACCCGGCATATGCACGGATAGGCAAGTCCGTCTCCACATCACCACCGCGCCTCGGCTACGTGACGTCCGCACGCTCGCCCGCCGCCTGAAGGCGGGCACCCCGCACACTCGCCTTCATCGCCGCCTCCCCACGGCCTCGGCGCGCTCGCCGGCCTTTCCAGCGGCCGAAGACTGCCGGACGCTTCGCGGTACGCGCACGGCAGCCCCATCAACGCACTGGACAGCCCAAGCAAAGCGCCCTGCGGCCCGGTGCGGGCCGCAGGGCGCGGAGAGTCACCAGCGTGCGGTCTCTACTCGTCCGTCATCAGACCGTCGCGCAGCCTGGTCACCACACGAGTGATCAGCCGGGAAACGTGCATCTGCGAGCAGCCCAGCTCCTCGCCGATCTCCGACTGGGTCCGCTCCTCGACGAAGCGCAGGTGAATAAGGCGCCGGTCACGCTCGTCAAGGTCGGCGATCAGCGGGGCCAGGGAGTTGAAGTTCTCCACAAGCTCGAAGCGGCCCTCGTCCATGCCGATGAACTCGGCCAGGACCGTGTCGGACTCGTCGTCCTTGCCGGTCACGGCCGCGTCCAGGGAGACACTGCTGTAGCCGTTGGACGCCTTCTGCGCTTCGGCGACCTCCGCCGGATCCAACTGCATCAGCTCGGCGAGCTCGGCAGTGGAAGGCATACGTCCCAGACGGGTGCGCAACTCCTCGGTGGCCTTGGACAGTTCGATGCGCGCCTCCTGCAGACGGCGCGGCACGTGCACGGCCCAAGAGGTGTCGCGGAAGAAGCGCTTGATCTCGCCGGTGATGTACGGGACGGCGAAAGAGGTGAACTCGACCTCGCGGCTCAGTTCGAACCGGTCGATCGCCTTGATCAGGCCGATCGTGCCGACCTGGACGATGTCCTCCATCTCCTGGGGTCCACGGTGCCGGAACCGGGACGCCGCGTAGTGCACCAGGGAGAGGTTCATCTCGATCAGCGCATTGCGCACGTACTGGTACTCGTGCGTGCCTTCCTCGAGCTGCGTGAGGCGAGCGAAGAAGTGCCGGCCGACCTGACGGGCGTCCTTGGGCGCAACTGAGGCCGGGTTCTCATAGGCGCGCTCGACCAGCCCGTGCGCAACCGGCTCGTCAGTGTGCTGGTCCAGTTCCTGCGACACGACGGTGGCCATGCTGTACCCCTTCGATCTCTGCTCGTATGCAAGCCTTCGCGGCAGTCAGGTACCCCACGCCAAGGCATACATACGCACAAGCTGTTGAGCCGTCAATTCCGCGAACCTCGTCCGCGGAGCTGTCGTCATCGTGCGATCAAGCAACCGACCGTCTCACGTCTCGATGCTCCGGGTCCAACTCGTCGCCCTCACTCCGGCTGCGGCTCTGGCCACGATTCCGTGCCCGTCAAGGGCAGCCGGCCCGCCGCTGTCGCAGGTGGGGCACGCTGCGAAATTCGCTGTCTGATTGTCAAATTGCGGTGATAGGGATCCCCGGTGACCACGACACCTGAGTTCGCCGCTCTGCTGCGGCTGATCGACGAACGGTCGACTGCTTCCACGCCACCGAGGGCCACTCTTGGCGCCTCTCGGTGTCCGCCGACGGCGCCCGGGTCACCCGCCTCCGCACCCCCGCCGCTGTTCACGAAGAGGCACCGGACGTGGCCGTCGCCTCCGCCCGGGGTACGGCCGCTGAGCTGGTCCTCACCCTGTACGGCCGCATTTCGGTGGACTCCCTGAAGCTCGACGGCGACCGGGATCTCTTCGGCCTGCTTCAGGCGTGGGAGCCCCAGCAGGAAAGGGCAATCAGCCCGTTGTTTTCCTCGGCTCCGAGGGGGAGACCGGTGTCGTGGCGCGCGACTTGAGCGATTTCCTGTGGCTGCTGGCTGCCGGGTTCGGCGGCCCTGGGAAGCAGCAACCTCGTACGCGACGGCTCGTTCTGAATCCGCGTCACGGGGACGCCGCGCTCACCCGGGCGCAGGACGCGAGGCGATCGGCGAGCGCGGTGACGAGTTCGCGCAGTTCATCGGGGCGCTCGATGACGAACGGCCGGTCGAGTGAGGCGAGTACCGGAGGCAGCCAGTCGAGTCGCTCCACTCGCATCTCGACACGCAGCCAGCGCTCGGTCGCCTGGTCGCCGCCCGGCGCGGGCGCGCTCTCGTCCAGGCTCGCGACGCCGGCGGGAAGGCGGGCGCGGATCTGTTCAACTGTGCCGTGGATCCGCAAGGTCACCTCGTGCCGGTACTCGGCCGTGGCGAATCCTGACAGCACGCGCTGGGCCGGATCGATGCCCGCGGGCGCTTCGAATGAGCCGGGCAGGGTCCGCACGTCGGCGATGCGGTCGAGGCGGAAGGTCCGGTCTTCGCCGAGCAGCGCGTCCTTGCCTGTGACGTACCACCGGCCCGCATGGGCGACGACCCCGTACGCGTGCAGCGTGCGTTCGCTGCGGCGGCCGTCACGGTCGGTGTAGCGGATCGAGACCGGTCGGCGATGGCGCACCGCGTCGGCGACGGTGAGCAGGGCCTCGGCGTCCGGGGTGTCGACGTCACCGGGCTGGTCCGTGAAGGCGAGAGCCTGCAGGAGTGTGTCGAGGCGACGGGCGATGCGCTTGGGCAGCACGCGCCGGATCTTCGCCGACGCCGTCTCGCTCGCTGTGCGTTCCGTCGTCGTCAGCCCTGTCCGGCGGCCGGCGATCAGGCCGAGCAGCACGGCCAGCGCCTCGTCGTCGCTGAGCATGAGCGGAGGCAGGCGGTACCCGGGAGCGAGACGGTACCCGCCGTAGCGGCCGCGCACCGATTCCACGGGCACGTCCAGGTCGATCAGCTGGTTCACGTACCGCCGCACGGTGCGCCCTTCGACGCCGAGGCGGTCGGCGAGTTCGGCCACCGTCCGGGTGCCGCCCGACTGCAGGAGCTCCAGGAGTGTCAGCACGCGGCCGGTGGGTCGAGGCATGTTCGCAGCGTACTGCGGATACAGGACCGATTCTGTCCCCTATTTCTCCTAGCCTGCGACGTGCACGCCTTCAGCACAGTCAAGGAGATTCCGATGGACTTCGTCTCGATCCGCATCATCACGCTCGACGTGGCACGCCTCGTCGAGTTCTACGAGCGCGCCACAGGGGTGCGGGCGGCGTGGGCCACCGAGGACTTCGCCGAGCTCAAGACCGCGGGCGCCACGCTCGCGATCGCCGGCACCCGCACCGTCCCGCTGTTCGCCCCCGGCTCCGCCCGTCCGGCGGACAACCACAGCGTGATCACCGAGTTCCTCGTCGACGACGTGGACCGCGTTCACGAGAACCTGGCCGCCTTCGTCACCGACTTCGTCACGGAGCCCACCACGATGCCCTGGGGCAACCGGTCGCTGCTGTTGCGTGACCCCGACGGCAACCTGGTCAACTTCTTCACCCCCGTCACCCAGGCTGCCATCGAGAAGTTCGCACGCTGACGCCACGCACGACGCTCACTCGGGCTGTTCGGTGGCGGCGCATCCGTTGCCCTGATCGGCGGAGCGGGTCCCGTTGGCAGCCTGGGGTGTCAGGCTTCGGGGATGACGCGGCCGTAGTCCGCGAGGGTGACGGCCTCCGGCTCGGGGCCGCCGCGCCGGCCGGTCTCCAGAGCGTCGAGGGCCTTCATTTCGTCGGCTGTGAGGACGAAGTCGAAGACGTCGATGTTCTCGGCGATCCGATGGCGCTTGGTCGACTTGGGGATCACGGAGCGGCCCTGCTGGAGGCCCCAGCGGAGCAGCACCTGGGCCGGGCTCTTTCCATGGTTCTCGGCGATCGCGGTGACGACGGAGTCCTGGAGGACGCTTCGGCGGTTCTCGCCGTAGCCCGGGTAGAAGGTGATCCCACCGATCGGCGACCACGCCTGGTTGAGGATGCCGTGCTGGTCGTCGAAGTCGAGGACGGTGCGCTGCTGGAAGTAGGGGTGGATCTCCAGCTGGTTGACGGCGGGGACGACGGTGGTGGCGTCGAGCAGCGCGGTCAGGTGGTCGACCATGAAGTTGCTGACGCCGATGGCACGGACTTTGCCGTCGGCCAGGAGCTTTTCCAGGGCCCTGTATGCCGCGAGGGTCTTGTCGGACTCCGAGGGCAGCGCCTGGTGAAGGATGAGCAGATCGATCTGGTCGACGCCGAGCTTCGAGGCGCTCTTGTCGAAGCCGTGCAGGGTCTCGTCGTAGCCGTAGTCGCTGATCCAGATCTTCGTCTCGATGAAGATCTCCTGCCGGGGTACCCCTGAGTCGCGCAGGGCTTGGCCGACCTCGCGCTCGTTGCCGTAGGCGGCCGCGGTGTCGATGTGCCGGTAGCCGAGGTCGAGCGCGGCCGTGACGGCGGCCCGGGTCTCGTCGGGCGGGGTCTGGAAGACACCGAGTCCGAGGGCGGGCATCTGGACGCCGTTGTTGAGGGTGAGGGTCTGCATCAGAAGGTCCTTTCGTGACGAGTGCCCCGTGCGGGCAGGATGAGGGCCAGGACGGCTACGGCCGCGAAGGCGAGCAGGACGGCGGAGCCGGTCAGGGCCACGCCCGAGCGGGCCGCGACATCGGCGGCCCCGTGGCCGGTGGAGACGGCGGCGGCGCCGGCGGTCAAGATGCTCAGACTCAGCGCGCTGCCGATCTGGTGCACAGCGTTGACCAGGCCCGATCCGGCTCCCGCGTCCGCGGGGGCGACGCCCTCCATGCCGCTGGAGGTCAAGGGCGCCAGTGCGAGCCCCTGGCCGGCACCGATCAGCACCATCGGCGGCGCCACTCCGGTCAGGTAGGTCGTGTGCAGGCCGAGGCGGCTCGGCCACAGCATGCCCACCGCGGTCAGGGTGACCCCGGTAAGCAGCACTGTCGGTCTGCTCACTCGCTCCAGCAACCGCGGCACCTGAACGGCGAAGGCGAAATTGACCAGCGTCATCGGCAGGAAAGCGAGCCCGGCCTGCAGGGGTGTCCAGTGATAGACGCTCTGCACGAATTGGGCGGTGAAAAAGAAGAATCCCATCATCGCGCCCGTGTAGAGCATCCGGGTGAGATAGGCGCCGCTGCGCTCCCGGCTGGCGAACAGGCGCAGCGGCACGATCGGCTGTGCGGCCCGCCGCTCGACCCGGACGAACATTCCCAGCATCGCGGCGCCGCCCGCCAGGGGTATCACCGTGGCCGGAGCGCTCCAGCCGCCGTCGGCCGCGTCGACGATGCCCAGAACCAGAGCGGTCGAGCCCAGCGTCGCCAGCAGCGCCCCCGCCACGTCGAAGCGACCCTTGTGAGGGGTTGTCTCGGGCAGGAACCGCACCGCCAGCACCATCATCACCGCCGCTCCGACGCCCTGGAGCGCGCGTGCTCCGATCAGCCACCACTGGCTCTGCGCGGCGCCGACCAGGAGCGAGGCGAGGGCGAAGGCGGTCAGGGAGAACAGGAAGACCCTGCGGTGCCCGAACACGTCACCGGCCCGGGCTCCGAGGAGCAGCAGCCCTCCGAAGACCAGGACATAGGCATTGGTGATCCATGACAGGCCCGTCTCGGAGAACCCCATGGCGGTCCGGATCTGCGGCAGCCCGGTGAACACGATCGAGTTGTCCAGGATGACCATGAAGTAGCTGACGCAGATGATCGCGGGGATCAGAGTCGCGTGGACCGGGGGTCCTGGCGGCTTCGCCTTCCCTTGCGGAGTGGTCGTGGACATCTGATCACCAGGCGCATCGACGACTGCCGGAGCGGTCGGACGGACGGCACGCAGAGCCCCGGGATCGCCGGGCCTGCGTGGGGGTGCTGCGCGCACGGTGCTCCTTCAGGTCGGTTTCCGGTCCGGGCCCGGTCGCATGACGTCGGGTCCTTGGCCGTCTCCACGAAACCGCGCGTCGTCGCGTCGGTGGGAGTCACTGCTCTTCCAGGTAATGGCAGTACCTCGCAGGCACTCGCCGGCAGATCTACGGTGAAAAGACCGGCACAGGATGCACGTCGATCAAAAGGAGCCGCCGCATGCCCGCCCGCGCCGCCGAGAATTCCGGGCCCTGAAGATGGCCGACAGCAACAGGAAGCCCCTGGCCGCCGAAGTACGCGAGTTCCTGAGCACCCGCCGCGCCCGGATCACTCCGCAGCAGGCAGGGCTGCCCACCTACGGAGGGAACCGGCGCGTCGCCGGGCTGCGCCGCGAGGAGGTCGCGCTGCTCGCGGGCATGAGCGTGGACTACTACGTGCGGCTCGAGCGCGGGAACCTCACTGGCGCGTCGGACTCGGTGCTCGAGTCCCTCGCGCACGCGCTGCAACTCGACGAGGCGGAGCGCACCCACCTGTACGACCTGGCCCGGGCGGCGACACCGTCGGGCAGGCGCCGCATGGTGACCGCGTCCAGGGTGCGGCCCACGATCCTGCGCCTGCTCGACTCGATGACCGGCGTTCCGGCCTATGTGCGCAACGCGCGCTTCGACATCCTGGCCTCCAACGCGCTGGGCCGGGCCCTGTACGCCCCGGTCTTCGACTCGCCGCTGTTCGCCCGGCGCGGCCCGGTCAACAGCGCCCGCTTCATGTTCCTGGACCCGGCGAGCCAGGAGTTCTGGTGCGACTGGGACAAGGGAGCCGACGACGCGGTCGCCTTCCTGCGCACCGAGACGGGCCGGGCACCCCACGACAAGGCGCTCACCGATCTGATCGGGGAGCTGACGACGAAGAGCGACGACTTCGCCCGCCGATGGGCCCGTCACGACGTCAAGTTCCACCGCTCCGGCGTGAAGAACCTGCACCACCCGCTGGTCGGCGATCTCGCGCTGCCCTATGAAGCCATGGATCTGCCGGGCGACCCGGGCCTGCGGCTGAACTTCTACACGCCCGAGCCGGACTCCCGCGAGCAGGAGGCTTTGGGCCTCCTCGCCAGCTGGGTCCACCCCGACAAGGTCGCTCCTTTCCGGAACGACTGATCCCATCCGAGGAGAACCATCTGATGCAGTACCGACCGCTCGGCCGCACCGGCGTCCAGGTCAGTCCGCTGTGCCTGGGCGCGATGATGTTCGGCCCCTGGGGCAACGACGATGAAGCCGACTCGATCCGCATCATCCACCGCGCCCTCGACGCCGGCATCAACTTCGTCGACACCGCCGACGTGTACTCCGCCGGCGTATCGGAGGAGATCGTCGGCAAGGCCCTGAAAGACCGCCGCGACAACGTGTTCCTGGCGACCAAGTTCTTCATGCCCATGGACCCGGACGACCCCAACCAGCGCGGGGGCTCGCGGCGCTGGATCATCCGTGAGGTCGAGAACTCCCTGCAGCGGCTCGGGACCGATCACATCGACCTGTACCAGGTCCACCGCCCGAGCCCCGACACGGACGTCGCGGAGACCCTGGGCGCGCTGTCCGATCTCGTGCACCAGGGCAAGATCCGCTACATCGGGTCCTCCTCCTACTCGGGCTCCCAGATCGTCGAGGCCCAGTGGACTGCGCGGGAGCGCCGCCTGGAGCGGTTCGTGACCGAGCAGCCGCCGTACTCGATCCTGGTCCGCGGTATCGAGGAGGACGTGCTCCCCACCGTGCGCCGCCACGGCATGGGCACGCTCACCTACAGTCCGCTCTCCGGCGGCTGGCTCTCCGGCCGCTACCGCAAGGACGCCACCACGGGCCCCGCCTCGGCAGCCCGTCCGCAGGCCCGCTTCGACATGAACTCCCCTGCCAATCAGCGCAAGCTCGACGCCGTCGAACAGCTCGCCGTCCTGGCCGAGAAGGCGGGCCTCACTCTGATCGAGCTCGCCGTCGCCTTCACCGTCAACCACCCCGGCGTCACCTCGGCGATCATCGGCCCGCGCACCATGGAACAGCTGGAGGCGTTCCTGCCCGCCGCCGACGTCACGCTCCCGGCGGACGTACTCGACGCCATCGACGACATCGTGGCTCCCGGCGTCACGGTCAACCCGGTCGACAACAGCTACGGCGACTTCGAACTGCGCGCCGACCAGCGGCGTCGCTGACGCCGCCCCCGCGGGGCGGAGCCGCAAGGCGCCGCCCCGCCTGGTGCGTTGCCGGCGTCGACGCAGCAGGGTGTCGGAAGGGGGTGCCCGTCTTCGGAGCCGGCGGCTCGGGCGCCGTGTGCGCCGAGGTGGCCGATATCCTGGCGGGATGGCGGACAGAACCGGCGGCGAGCCGCAGATCGACGGGCGCTCCACCCGGTGGGACGAGCACAAGGCGCAGCGTCAGGTCGAGTTGGTGGACGCGGCGGTCGCGCTCATCGAGGAGGAGGGCGCGCGCTTTCGGGTGCAGCGACTGGCGGAGCGTGTGGGGTTGCCGCGGTCGGTGCTGTACCGGCATTTCAAGGACCGTGCCACGTTGGACGAGTTGATCCGCCGGCGGGTGGTGGAGTCGTTCATGCGGCGGATGGAGCCGACGCTCACCTTCGACGGGACGATCGAGGAGTCCGTGCAGCGCGTGGTGGGGGCGCATCTGGACTGGGTGGCCCAGCATCCGCGCCTGTACGCCTACATGGGTGTCGGCGAGCACGCGATGGGTGACGGGTCGTTGGTGGCGGACACCAAGACGGCCATCGCGCTGATGCTGAGCGAGCGGTTCAGTGACGTACTCAAGGCGCTCGGGGTGCGGGAGGCGCCGATCCGTTCGGTCGCGGTGGGGATCGTCGGGTTCGTGGACACCTCGGTCAACCAGTGGGTGCGCGACGCCCAGCGTGAGGTGTCCGAGGAGGAGTTGCGGGCCATGCTGTGCCGTTCGGTCTGGGCGGTGCTGGACGCGACGTTGCGGGACCTGGGGGTGGAGCTGTCGCCGCGGCAGCGGGTGGCGGATCTGGAGCGGGCTTGAGCGTGCTCCCGGGCTCCGAGGGCCAGCCCCGGGGCTGCTCCCCCACCACGTGACCACGCGCCTCGGCAGTAGCGGTCGACTGCCGAGGCTTAGGGTGTAGATGTCAGCCGCGTGCCGCCGGGACGGCCTGCGCGGCTCGGTGCAGGGACTCGGTGTCGGTGAGCTTGACGCGAGGGCGGCCCTGGGCCTCTCCTGCCGCGCGTTCCGTGCGGTCGATCGCACGCCAGGCGTCCAGGCCCAGCGCGTCCACCGCCGTGCTGACGCCGCTGACCGGCTGGGTGAGACGGCCGGCGCTGAAGTCACTCAGTAGGGACTCGACCGTCTCGTGGGCGCAGGTCTTGTTCGTGCCGATGAATCCGGTCGGTCCGCGCTTGATCCAGCCCGCGACGTACACGCCGGGCTCGACCCGGCCGGCCTCGTGGGGGACGGTCGCGGTGTCTTCGTCGAAGGGCAGGCCGGGTACGGGCCGGGCGCGGTAGCCGACGGAGCGGAGGACGAGGCCGGTCTCCAGGCTCTGCGTGTCGCCGGTGGGCCGGGCGCGGACGGTGCCGTCTTCGTCCGTGTGCAGTGTGGTGGGGGTGATCTCCAGGGCTCGTACGGCGGCCTCTCCGATGATCCGCACCGGGCTGGTCAGGAAGCGCAGCACGATACGGCGGCGGCCCTCGACCGGTGTACGGGCGGCCAGTTGTGACAGAAGCCGGGTCTTCTCCGTTGCGTCGGGGTCGAGGTCGTCGGGCCAGCCCTCGACGCTCACGTCCACGTCCTCGAGGGCGGAGAGCGCGAGGAGTTCGGGCACGGTGAACGCGGCCTGGGCGGGTCCGCGCCGCCCCAGGAGGACGACTTCGCGGACCTTGCTGCTGCGCAGTGCGGCCAGCGCGCGGTCGGAGATGTCGGTGCGGGCCAGGGTGTCGGGGTCGGCGGTGAGGATGCGGGCGACGTCGAGGGCGACGTTGCCGTTGCCGATGACGACGGCGCGCTCGGTGTCCAGGGTGTAGTGGTCGTGGGCGCGGTCGGGGTGGCCGTTGTACCAGGCGACGAAGTCCGTTGCGGAGGCGCTGCCTTGCAGGTCCTCGCCGTCGATGTCGAGGCGCTTGTCGGTCGCGGCGCCGACGGCGTAGATCACCGCGTGGTGCTCCCGCAGGAGGTCGGTGTGGGTGAGGTGGGCGCCGATCTCGACGCCGAGGCGGTAGGTGAATCCGGGCTGGGACTCGATGGTCCGGAAGAGTTCGGTGACCTGCTTGGTGTCCTGGTGGTCCGGTGCGACGCCGGCCCGCGCGAGGCCGTACGGGGTCGGGAGCCGGTCGAAGACGGTGACGCGGACGCCCGGATGGCGCAGCAGTTCGTCGGCGGCGAAGAGACCGGCGGGGCCGGCGCCGATGACCGCGACGGACAACTCGCCCGCAGGGAGGCCGCGTTGCTTGGGCACGACATACATGGGTGTGCGGTCGGCGTGCGGATTCTGCTTGTAGTAGGCGGCGTTCAGCTCCAGGAACGGCACCTCCCCCTGGCTGAGAGCCGTATGGGGCTTGAGCGCGTCGACCGGGCAGGCCGTCGTGCAGGCGCCGCAGTCCACGCAGGTGCGCGGATCGACGTAGAGCATCTCGGCGGTTCCGAAGCCGGGCTCCCCCGGCGCCGGGTGGATGCAGTTGACCGGGCAGGCCAGCACGCAGGAGGCGTCGGCGCAGCAGGATCGGGTGACGACGTACGGCACGGCGGGCTGGTCTCCGTTCGGGGAAAGGCAGTGCGGAGCTGGCGGGCTCTCAGTCGGTGTGCAGCGCGGGTTCGCCGCGGAAGCGCGCCGGGCGGCCGTCGATGCGCAGGGCCTTCCACAGCGGGCGGGACACCTTGTTCATCAGGCCGATGTCCTGGGCGAGCATCCGCACGTCGGAGAAGAGCTCGTGGAGCATCTTCTGGCCTGCCTCCGACTTCCAGAAGACGTCCTTGATCACCCAGGCCGGGATGCCGACCTGCGCGGCGGACTTCCGGTCGGGGATCATGATGACGTCGCACAGGATCCGCATGATCAACGGGAAGAGGACGGACAGGGCGCCGCGGCGGGCCTTGCCGAAGCGCGGGACGCGCAGGCGCAGGAACTCGTGGGCGAAGGAGATGTGGCGGGCTTCCTCGGCGATGTGGATCTGCATGATCCGCTGCGGGAGGGGGTGCACCGGCTCCCCGCTGCGCAGGGCCCCCTTCTGCAGGTGGTCGATGGGCTCCTCGCCGGCCAGGATGCCGGTGAAGAACGCCTCGGGGTAGAGGGAGCCGGCCAGCGGCAGGACGCGGCTGAGCTGGCGGAACCAGCGCTTGCCGCCGGCGGTGTCCACGCCGGTGCGGTTGACGAGCTCCTGGAACATCTGGGTGTGGTGGGTCTCTTCGGTGATCTCGTGGGTGAGATACCTGAACTCCAGGTTCTGGTTGCCCAGTTGGTAGATGTAGTCCAGCGCTCCGCGCATGAGGAGGTTCTCGAACTGCATCCCCACCTTGGCGATGACCGCCCAGCGCCAGATCCCGATACGGATCTGGGCCTCGAGCGGCTGTTCCTGGTACCAGGGGTGGGCGCCGAGGGCGTCGGCGCTGGTGAGTACCCAGCGCGGGTCGTCGACGTCCACGGCGAACTCGGGGTCGTCCCACTTGATGTCGATGAAGGCGTTGAAGTTGACGTTGACGGAGCCCTCGGACAGGGTCCGCAGGCGCTCGTCGTAGAGCTTCCTGGTCAGGTTCGCAGTCATCTTCGTCCTCGGTTGTCTGCTCGGCCGCCAGGGGGGAGGCGGGTGCGCGGGCCGGTGCGGTGGTGCGATGGTGAGGTGTGCGGCGCTGGTTGTGAGGTACGGAATGCGTGGGCCGAACGGTCAGGCGACGCGGGGCGCTTCCTGGGCGTCGGCCGCCGCGTCCGTCGCGGACGTGCGTGCGGAGCCCGGGTTGCTCGCCGTGTCGAAGCGCAGGGCGCTGTCGCCGATGGGGGCGTCCTGGAGCAGGGCGCGGTCGCGGTAGTAGTTGTTCCACAGCCGCCACGGGTCGCGGGTGCCCTGGCGCGGCATGACCTCGTTGGCCCGGGCGATGTAGCCGGAGGTCAGCGCCTCGCCCATGACGGAGAACTCGGAGCGGTCACTGCTGGAGGCCATCGGGGTGGCGATGTCATGCCCGTGGCGCCGCATGTGCGCGAGCAGACGGGCGGTGTAGCCGGCCGCCAGGTCCGCCTTCAGGGTCCAGGAGGCGTTGGTGTAGCCGATGACGAGGGACATGTTGGGGACACCCTCGAGCAGAACGGCCTTGTAGAGGACGCGGTTCGTGATGTCCACCGGGCGGCCGTCGACGGTGAGTGCCATGCCGCCCAGGAGGCGGACGTTCAGGCCCGTGGCGGTGATGACGATGTCGGCCTGCAGCTCCTCGCCGGACTTCAGGCGGATGCCGTCGGCGGTGAAGGTGTCGATGTGGTCGGTGGCGATCGATGCCTTGCCGCTCTTGAGGACCTTGAACAGGTCGCCACCGGGGACGACGCACAGGCGCTGGTCCCACGGCTTGTAGTTCGGGCTGAAGTGGCGCATGTCGACGCCTTTGCCGGCCCTGGCTCGCACCAGGCCGAGGAGCGCCTTTCGGGCGAGGCGGGGGTACTTGCGACAGAAGGCGTAACTCCCGCGCTGCAGAGCGATGTTGCGGGTGCGGGCGATCTTGTGCGTCAGCCGGGCGGGGGCTCGCAGCTTCTGCAGGACGGAGGTGACCGGGTCGACCTCGGGCAGCGCGAGGATGTAGGTGGGCGAGCGCTGCAACATGGTGACGTGCGCGGCCTCGTCGGCCATCGCGGGCAGCAAGGTGATGGCGGTGGCACCGGAACCGATGACGACCACGCGCTTGCCCGTGTGGTCGAGGTCGTCCGGCCAGTGCTGCGGATGAACGAGAGTCCCCTGAAAGTCCGCCTCGCCGGGGAACTGTGGGCGGTAGGGGTTGTCGTAGTCGTAGTAGCCGGTCGCTCCGACGACGTAGCCCGCGTTGTACGACTCGCGCTCGCCGGTGCTCTCGTCCTCGACCTCTACGGTCCAGCGGCCGGTGGCGTGCGAGAAGTCGGCGCTGGTCGCTCGGCGACGGAAGCGGATGCGCTCCAGTACGCCGTGGTCGACCGCGGCGTCCTCGACGTACTGCCGGATCTCTGCGCCGCCGGCGAGGATGCGCGCATCGCGCCAGGGACGGAAGCCGAATCCGAAGGTGGGCATGTCCGAGTCGGACCGGATGCCGGGGTAGCGGAAGAGATCCCAGGTGCCCCCTACGCGGGAGCGACGCTCGAGCACGACGAGCGAAGCGCCAGGATTGTCCCGCAGTACGTGGCTCGCGGCGCTGATGCCGGATATTCCGGCACCGATGACCAGGACGTCGACGTGCTGCTGCTCCATGGCGGAGGGTCCTCACTCTCACTCGCGGGCCCCTGGACGGCAGGGACGGAGGGTCGCCGCCGCCGCGTGGGGCGCCGACGGTGGCTCAGACACGTGCTTCCACTTCTCTGTGGTATCGGCAATTTACCTGCGACACAGTGTTTCAGATACCCTCGGTAACATGATGTAAGTCACACTCAGGTGGAAGTGGATCGACGCGAGAACCATGCACCCGACGGAGAGCTGACCGACCGTTAGCGGTCAGCGTTCGCTGATGCCAGTGATGCGGCCGCGGGCGAGTACGGGTACGTCCAGGGAGTCAAGGAGGCGGCGGGGCCGGGCCTTGATGAGCGCGTCGCGATCCGGGCGGCCGAGCAGGCTCTCGCCCAGTGCGTAGAGCTCGAAGACATAGCGGTGCGGGCCGTGGCCTTTGAGCGGCTCGGGTCCGTGGTAGCCACGGCCGATGAACGAGCGGAGCAGTGTCACGCCGGGCGCGGGGGCGTTCTTGCCGAGAGCACCGGCCGCGAGCTCGTGCGGCTTCGCGCGGCGGGCGTCGTCGATGACGGCGAGACAGTGGACGGCGGGGCGGGACCCGAGGGGAACGTCGACGTCCTCGACCAGGAGCAGGAGTTCAGCGGCCCCCTCAGGGGGTGTGCTCCATGCGAGGTGAGGGGAGATGTTCTCGCCGTCGACGCGCGTGCCGCTGTGCCGGGTGGGCAGGGTGCCGGCGTCGGTGAAGTCCTGGCTGGTGAGGGTGAGGGTCTCCGGGCCGGTCAAGTTGGCCTGGTTCCAGGCGTACGCGCTCTCGGCGGGGCGCCGATTGCGCAGGAGGGTGCCGAGTATGGGCATGACGTGTCTTCTTTCTTGCTCTCTTGCTACCTGGCGCTACCTGGTCAGCGGCCTTCAGCGGACGGTGCCGAATCGGTCGTCGAGTTCAGTGCGGTGAAGATGCGGGCGACAGCGGCCAAGTCGTCGGCGTCGAGTTCGTTGAACCCGCGCGGCGCCTCGGTGAGGATGCGGCGGGCAGCCTCGGCGATCTGCCGCCCGAGGTCGGTGAGGTGGACGACCTTGCGGCGCTTGTCGTCGGGGTGACTCTCTCGCCGTACCAGGCCACGACGCTCCAGACGGTCGATCGCGACGGTCGCTGCGGAGGGGTCGACGGCAGCGGCCCCCGCGATCTCGCGCATCGTCATCGGCGCCCGCGTGAGGTTGATCAGCTGCTCGGCATTACCCGGGCCGAGGTCCAGTTCCCGGCGCAGCGCGCGGCGGCGGTCCTGGCCGGTGATGAACGTATGCAGGGCGGCCCACGCCTGTGCGGCCGGGGCGCTGTTCGGCTCGGGATTCAGGGCGTCCTCCATGGGTGCGAGGAGGCCATGGCGGGCCTCCGAATAGATTGTTACATGTCAACTACTTTCTTGTCAGGTTCCATGTCGGGCTGCCACCTGAGCGACCCACTTGGCACGGGGCAGCACTGCCGTGTCGAAGCGGGACGGTGTCACTGGGTTCGGCCCAGCCGTGTCGAGGCCTCGGGAAGGTCTGACGCAGCGCGATCGGTCGCGCAGGTCGAGCCTTGAGAACTGTCCTGGCGCGCCACCACCGGCCCGCATCCCGCACCCACCACACAGGACTGAAGGCCCCTGACCAGCACCATCGGTCAGGGGCCTTCAGTCCTGTACGTTGCCTGCCGGTGACCGCGATTCCCGGTGAGATCCGGCCTATCGGGTACCACTGCGGCGGCGCGGCCGCGCACAGGTGTTGAGTTCAGCCGGCACTCCGATCTGCCTGCGTGCTTCTGCGAATCGGAGTGCCAGGGCTGAGGCGGAAGGCCGGCGGGGTCTGGGCGCGGCATCCCTTCCCCTCCACCGAGTGGGGGCGGAGTGGCGGTGTCGTAGGAATGAGCTCGTTCCCAGCTGATTTCTACAGCAAGAGAGCGATTTCAGCGCAGGCCCAACTGTCCATTAAACGCGGCGCTTTGCGGATTGCGTTCCCGCAATCACACGCCCCTCTCGCTGCTGCACTCGCCGCTCTCCCCTGCTCCCGCCCCGTCGACTCACGCCTCTGTGGAGCGAGCATGGCTCACGACACCTAGGTGAAGAAGACCGCTGCACGAACGACTGCCGATTTTTCGGACGGCATGAAGGCTGAGAGGTCCTCGGCTTCTGCTGGTACGCGCCGGACTGGGCCCGCACGCTGCTGGCCGCCCGGAAGCTCAGCCGCTTCGTCGCGCCTCGCCCTCCAGGAGGGCGCGAAAGGAACGTGGCGGCCGGCCGGTCAGGCGCCGGACCGTGTCTGTGAGCCGGTCCTCCGCTCCGCCGGCGATGGCGCGGTCCATGCCTGCCAGCAGTTCGGCGAACTCGACCGGCATCTGTTCCGCGTGACGATCACGCAACTGCTCGTAGGACAGTCGGCGGTGGCTCACGCCGCGGCCGGTGACCTCTGTGATGATCGCGGCGATGTCGTCGTAGCTGAGCGCCTGCGGTCCCGTGAGGACGAGATCGGCATTGGGAGCTTCCTCATCTGTCAGCGCATGGACGGCGACCGCCGCGATGTCCTCGGCGTCGATGAAGCCGACCCGGCCGCTTTCGGTGGCCGACCAGATGGCGCTGTTCTCTCGGACACTCAGGGCCTGCGGATGAGCGCCGGTGAAGTTCTGCATGAACCACGAGGGCCGCAGAACGGTCCACTGGTCGAACAGACGGGGCAGCGCCTGGTGCACCCTTCCCACCGCCGGGCCACCCGCGGGGACGGCTGAAGAACTGAGCAGCACGGCACGGTGCACGCCGGCGGTGCGGGCCTGCTGGAGGAACGGCAGCATGGTCGCCGCGGGATCCAGGTCGCCGACGGGTGGAACGAGGTAGACGCTGTCGACCCCGCTGAGGGCGGCTGCGTGGGTGGCGGAGTCGTACCAGTCGAAGGTGACCGGCTCCGCTCCGGTGACCGGAGCGGCACGGCGACTGGCGGCTTTGACCCTGTGCCCCGCGCTCACCAGTTGCGTGACGGTCCGGCTGCCGGTGGTTCCGGTCGCACCGATGACCAGGATGGTGTCGGTGGTGGTCATCAGTTGCTCCTGGTGAAGTCGGCGCCGGATCCCGGGAGGCCGGACGGATTCCAGTAGTCGCGGTAGGAGGTGATGCGCCCGTCCCGAACGGTCACGACCGCGATGTAGGTCATGTCGTAAGGAGCGCCCGTCTCCACCAGGCGGCCGACGGCACGCATCTCGACGACGATCGTCCCCGGATCGCTGGTCTCATGAATTCGCAGTTCCGGGATGTCCTGGAGATCGATGTGATCGGGGTAGGGCTGCATGTAGGCCGCCACGGCCTCCTTGCCCTCCAGCCGCGTCGGCCAGCCCTCGGGGGCGAAGGGGAACTCCATGATGCCGTTCTCGGCCCACAGGTCGACCCACGCGGGAATGTTCTTGTCGAGCAGCAGTCGCAGGCTGTGGCGGTACAGATCCGCCGGAGCAGTCGGTGCGGGCACGGGTATCCTCCCACTTATAGAATACGGACTGTCGGTCCGCTTTGAAATATACGGACCGACGGTCCGCTTTGCAAAAGAGGGAGAGGCACCGTGCCCGAACACAGGACCCGCAAGGACGCCGCCCGCAACCGGGAGTCCCTGCTCGCGGCGGCCGACGCCCTTTTCGCCCGCCATGAGAGCCCCGAGGACGTCACCATGGCCCACGTCGCAGCAGCGGCCGGCGTTGGCAAGGGCACACTCTTCCGGGCCTTCGGTGACCGCGACGGGCTGCTCCGCGCGCTGTACGAGGCCCGGCTCGAACCCGTCAGGGAAGCCATTGAGACGGGCCCACCCCCCTTGGGCCCCTCAACGCCGCCGAAGGATCGCGTGCTCGCCCTACTGGACGCCGTCCTCTGCTTCAAACTGGACAACCGGCGCCTCGCGCTGGCCCTTGAGTCAAGCGGAAACAGCAGCCCGTACCAGGCACCGCACTACGAGCGATGGCACAGCATGCTCCGAGCGGTACTGGATCAGATCCCCGGCCTGCCCGACACCGACTTCACCGCCCACGCCCTGCTGGCAGCCACCCGAGCCGACCTTGTCGAGCACCTCGCCGAAGCAGAGCGCGTGCCAAGGGAGGAGATGCGGAATCAGCTCGCGAACTTCGCCTCCAGACTCCTGGCCACCGGCAAGGCTCGCTAGAGGACTCATCTCACGTGCCGTCCTCACAGCCGCGATAGCGACTTCTTGGCCCCAACAGGAGCCGTCACCTCGCTGCAGACGTCTCGTTCGGACGCGTCAAGCGGTGGCGGAGGCTTCCGTGTTGCCCCCGGCCCTTCCACGAGAGGAACGAGTCGACCGCAGCTGGTCATAGAGGGCCGCGAGAGCGGTGAACGTGACGGGGAGGATCACGGCCGCAGTGACCAGGATGCCGACGACGACGGGGGCGAGGATGCCGGCGTAGTACGCGGCGAAGAAGTTGCCCGTGGCCTGTTCGAGGAGGGATCGCACGAGGGGCCGCAGCGGCAGGGCGAGCTGTACCACCAGCCGCAGCAGTCCGGCGGTCAGCGCGGCCAGCACCAGCCCGAGGGCAAGAACGCGGCCCGCTCCGGCGCGCGACCACGTCAACGACCAGGACCGACGCAGAGCCGCGCGGGGACCGAGCCCGTCAGCCGCGGCGGCCGGGGCGAGGTTGAGGGCGAGGCGCAGCAGCACAGCGACGCATACGGCGATTGCGGGGGCGGCCGAGACGAGTGCGTAGGGCCAGGATCCGCGTTCCAGTGGCAGCGGGGTGTCGAGTTGGTCGCCGGTGAGACGGTACGCAACTTCCTGGGCGACCAGCGGCAGGGGCCATACGATCAGGCTGCGCAGCGCGTACCCGGCGAGTACGGATCGCAGTCGCGCGGCGCCGCCTTGCGAGGGCTCGCCGGACTCCGCCGCCACCGCCCGCGAGCACACGGTCTGCAGGGCCGCGCTGCCGATACCGAAGACAAGCAGGAAGAGCGGGAGCGTCCAGAGGGCGACCAGTGTCAGGTCTGTGTGGTCGTGCAGGTAGGGGTCCTCAAGCTGGTGGTAGTAAGTACGTTGGTTCCGCATGTGGGTGAAGAGGGGCCAGGCGAGCGCGAATATCGCGGCCGTCAACAGCAGCCCGGCCAGTCCGGACAGGCCGACGATGCGTACCGTGGCGCTTGCCAGTGCGCCCCGGTGCCGCCGCAGAACGGCGAACGTCGTGGCGGCGAAGCCACGTTGCGGGCTTCCGCTCGTCGGTGGCGCCGTGCGGTCGTGCTGTGTGGGCATGGAGACGAGCCTTCTTTACGTTCCGGTTCCGTTCGTTCCTGCTCAGGACGCCGGGCGGACGGGGCACGGTTCTGCGGACGTGTGAGCGCGAGCGACGGAATCAGGTGCGGCGCGCGGCGACCGCGGTGTGGGCCTTCGTGGGAGCCGTTCTCGTCGTGTAGGCGGTGGGTTGGTCCATGCGGCTGAATCTCACCTGAGGCGCGATCCGGATGTTTTCGAGTTCGGCAGTCTTCGGATGTCGAGAACGTGCCACCGGCTCCGTCCCAGGGACATCAGCGGCCACCACCGGCCGCGCGAGGAAGAAGAAGAAGAAGAAGGAGAAGCCAGCATGGCGATTCAGCGGATGGACAACGTCGGCATCGTCGTCGAGGACATGGAGGCCGCCATCGCGTTCTTCGTGGAACTCGGTATGGAGCTGGAGGGCAGGGCCGAGGTCGAGGGCCTCGTCGCCGACCAGTGCACCGGGCTCGACGGCGTCCACTGTGACATCGCGATGGTCCGGACCCCGGACGGTCACAGCCGGCTCGAGCTGGCGAAGTACCGCAGCCCCGCGGCGATCAGCACCGGGCCGCGCAACCGGCCGCACAACATTCTCGGCACGCACCGCGTCATGTTCGCCGTCGACGACCTCGAGGACACCGTTGCCCGGCTGCGCCCTCACGGCGCCGAACTCGTCGGCGAGATCGCCCGGTTCGAGGACAGCTATCTGCTCTGCTACCTCCGCGGCCCGGAAGGCATCATCGTCGGACTGGCCGAGCAGCTCCGCTGAGGAGCCGTACAGCCTCACTGCCGGCCGTCCCGACCACCGCGTCCACCACCACACCCCCGTGCCGGCTGTGCGGCCAGTGCGCCGACGGCCGGCCAGGGCAGGGACGTGCGGCCTCGCCCCTTGGGGCCTGGCGCCACGAAGCGGGCAGGAAACGGACACCTGATTGACTGAATCGGATCACCTGGTGATCGCCTAAGACGTAGGTTCCCGTGGCATCCTGTTGGCTTGCGTGAATCAAGTGTCTGCTGCGGTCGATGATGTGCGACGAACGGTCAAAGAGTCAGGTGGAGATGCGGCCCGAGGAACGACAACCGGACCTGCCGCACGACCCGTCTGCCCTTCCGCATCAGGACGGCTCGGTCGAGGACCCGTTGTCCGACATACCCGATGCGGTGCGAACCGCCGCGCTGCAAGCGCCCGGACATTGGATCGGTGCCGTCGACCCCGCTTGGCCGGGCGATCGGACTCCCCCTGACTGGGCGGTCGTCGGCGAGTGGCGTTCCGAGGACGGGGACGTACGGGAGTACCGCGCGAATCCTCATTACCGCCCCTCCCCCGCCGTCCTCGGCTGGCCCGAACCCACGGATCCCGTGGACGCCGCCGCCCAACTCGCGGCCACCGGCTATGGAACGGACGACGATGCTCTGGCCGCGCTGGCGCAGGCCGACGTCACGGTCCTGCGCGGTATCGACGGTGAGCCACTCGTCGCCGCAGGGGCCGACGGACATCCCGTGGTGATGGTCTTCTCCGCTCCGGCTCACCAGCTCATGGCGTCGACGCTGAGCCACGACACCCTGCCGGTCAGCGAGTTGGCAGACAGCCTTCGTGGCTCCGAGGCTTTCCTTGCCGTCAATGCGGGCGCCGCGGCTCCCCTCCTCGTCCCGGTGGAGAGCCTGCGCGCCGCTTACCCGTCCCGTCCGGGATCGGAGCAGGCGTCCGCCCCCGAGCACGTTCCGACCCGCACCACATCGTCACCGACATCTGTTCCGCATTCCGACAGTCCCCGCCCCACCCCTTGGCCCCACACCACAGGGAGGACCCAGTGACGCGCTCGGCCCAGTCTCCGGCGCAGCCGCCCACAGCGACGCGCGAGGAGAGCGAGACCACGCAGGCATCAACTCAGGTGCCTGAGGCTCAGGTTGAGAAGCCTCTTACGGAGGGCGAAGCCGCAGCCTCGGCTCCCGCCGCGGGCGAAACCGCCGCCTCCTCCGGCGAAACCGCACCCCTCAAAAAGCCGTCCGAGGACGACGACGGCGACCCGCAAGCCGAGCACTCCCCCGGCACGGACTCCGCGAGCGAAAAAGCCGAGGCGACGGAGGGCTCCGCCGAGTCCGATCCGGGCGCCGCGGCCGCTGCGAAGAGCCGGCTGCCCGCGCTCGTACGGACGATGACCGCCACCGCGATCGGCGAGAAGGAACCGGCGTCCAAGCCCGTCGGCCGTCCGGGCAAGGCCGCCCTGGCGGGCGCCGCTGTGGTCGGAGCGCTGTTGGTGTCCGTGCCCTTCATGCTCCTCGGAGGCGGCGACGACGAGCATCCGTCGAAGTCGGCCAATGCCGCGGGAACCGTTCTCGGCGGCGACGATCCGGACCAGCCCGGGGACTTTGCGGCCGCCGCTCCCGAGGCGAGCAAGGAGGAGAGTAAACCCCCCGAGAAGAAGGTCGAGAAGAAGACCCCTCCCAGTAACGGCGGTTCGGGCGAGAAGGCCGCGCAAGACGCCAAGGGCGACGAGAAGCCGAGTGGCAAGTCCTCCGGGGACGGCGAGAAGAAGAAGTCCTCGAGCGCCGACAAGAAGAAGGCCGCTGCACCGCCCGCTGTCACGTTGGGCAATCCGGTGTTGATCCGGGGGCACGCGTCGGGACGCTGCCTCGAGGTTCCGGCGGCCCGGTTCCAGGACGGGATGCCACTGCAGATCTGGGACTGCAACGGTTCGAGCGCCCAGCGGTGGCAGACCGCGTCGGACGGCACGCTGCGCATCGGCGGGAAGTGCCTCGATGTGGCGAACGCCGACTTCAACGACGGCACACCGATCCAACTGGCCAACTGCACCGACAACATCGCGCAGAAGTTCGTCGTCAACGAGCGCAACGACCTGGTCAACACCGTCGTCGGCAAGTGCGTCGATGTGAAGGACAACAACACCGGAAACCGCGCCACGCTGCAGCTGTGGACGTGCACCGGCGCCGACAACCAGAAGTGGAGCTACGCCTGACCGTCGCACGGCGGTGCACGCGCGAGCGGTCTCACTCGAACAGCAGGACGACGGGCTGGCATCATTGATCACTGTGCTCCCGGAAGACAGGTGTCATCGCGCAAGGTGCCACCCAGGCAAGGAGGTTCGTGCGTGTCGCGCCAGGTACTGACGGTCGGCTCCGACGGGCAGGACCGGTACCGGACGATCGGTGAGGCGTTGGCGGCGGCGCGCAGCGGCGCCCTCGTCAGCGTCCGTCCGGGAACGTACGCCGAGAACCTGGTGATCCACACGAGGGTCACCATCGCGGCGGCCGAGGGGCGGGGCACGGTCGAGATCCGGCCGCGGTCGGGCAGTGTGCTGTCGCTGCGGGCCGATGCCGTGATGCTCACCGAGGTGACGCTGCGCGGCGCGGACGCCGAGGAGCCCGCGGTGGACGTGCGGCGCGGGCAGGCCGCGCTCGACGGCTGCGACGTCAGCGGCTCCGCGTGGACGGCGCTGCTGGCCGGGGGCACCGGCTCGCTCGCGCTGCGGGACTGCCGGGTCAGCAACCCGCGCGGCGCCGGCATCGTGATCACGTCGACCACGCCGAGTTCCGTGGAGTCCTGCACGGTGGAGCACCTCGCGACCAGTGGTGTGGTGCTGGCCGAGCAGGGGGACGCGACCGTGCGCGGCTGCACGATCCGTGACGCCCGCGGCAACGGCCTGCTGGCGAACGGTGAAGCCCGCGGCACTGTAGAGGACTGCGACATCTCCTCCACGGACAAGCCGTCGGTGGCGCTGGAGGAACGCTGCACGACCACGGTCGTACGGACCGTGGTCCACGACACCAGTACGGGCGTGCACATCACCAGCGCGGGGCGCACCACGCTGGAGGACGTCCGGGTCACCGGGGCCTCGGCCACCGGCATCGTGCTCGCCGCGGGCACCGACCCGGTGCTGCGGCGCTGCCGCACCTCGCGGACACGGGGCAGCGGGCTCCTGGTCACGGACCGGGCGCGCGGCTCGTTCGAGGACTGCTGGATCGACACGGCCCAAGGGCCCGCTCTCAAGGTGAACGGCGCGGCGTCCCCGGCGCTGACCGGCCTCACGGTGCGCGACTGCGAGGAGACGGGGCTGCTGCTGGAGGAGGACTCGGCGGCCGAGCTCGACCGGACCGAGGTCATCGGCGGCTCCCCCGCTCTGCTGCTGCGCAGCGGCGCCAATCCGCTCGTGCGCCGCGCCCGGCTCGTCGAGTCGGCCGGTGACGGCATCGCGGCGACGAAGGACGCACGCGGGCGCGTGGAGGACTGCGAGATCCTGCGGCCGCGCGGGGCAGGTGTGCGGGTCGCGGCCGGGAGCACCCTGTATGTCGCCGGGGGCGGTGTCTCCGGGAGCGAGGGCGACGCCGTTCTCGTCGAGGAGGGTGGCAGCGTCACCGTGCGGGACTTCCGGGTGGAGACGTCCGGGGGCGGCGGGGTCGTCGTGGCGAGCGGCGCGGAGCTGACCGCCAACCGCACGACGGTGCACGCCGCCACGGGCCACGGTTTCCTGCTGCGCGAGGGCAGCCAGGCCTCGCTCAGCGGCTGCGAGGTGAGCGGCGGCGAGCAGGACGGCTTCCGGGTGGAGTCGACCGCGCCGGTCTCACTGGTGAACTGCATCGCGCGGGAGAACGCGGGCGGCGGTCTCGTGCAGACGGCGCCCGGCGAGCGGCTGGCCGTGGAAGGGCTGAGCAGCAACGGCAACGGCAAGCGGGATGCCTGGGGCACCGGCAGCGCAGAGAACACCGATCCGGCTGGTTCCGGGGCCGCCGAGGCCTCACCGGCCACCCGTGACGGTGGTCCACTGGGCGCGCTCAACGACTTGATCGGCCTCGACAACGTCAAGGAGCAGGTGCGCACGCTGGTGAATCTCACCCAGCTCGCGCAGCGCCGTGAACAGCTCGGCATGTCGGCGCCGCCGATGAGCCGGCACCTCGTCTTCGCGGGCCCGCCCGGCACCGGCAAGACCACGGTGGCCCGGCTGTACGGGGCGATCCTCGCCGAGCTGGGTTCGCTGCGCAGCGGTCACCTCGTGGAGGTGTCGCGGGCCGATCTGGTGGCGCAGATCGTGGGCGGTACGGCGATCAAGACCACGGAGACGTTCAACCGGGCGCTGGGCGGGGTGCTGTTCGTCGACGAGGCGTACACGCTCACCGCCGACAGCGGGAACGGCGGCGCCGACTTCGGCCGCGAGGCGGTGGACACACTACTGAAGCTGATGGAGGACCACCGCGACGACGTGGTGGTGGTCGCGGCCGGCTACTCCCGGGAGATGGATTCGTTCCTGGGCTCGAACCCCGGCCTGGCGTCGCGGTTCTCGCGGACCGTCGAGTTCGAGAACTACTCGGTGCCCGAACTCGTCGCGATCATGGACAGCATGTGCGGGCAGCACCAGTACGAGCTGGGCGAAGGCACGGCGGAGGCGCTGGCGGCGCACTTCGAACGGATGCCACGTGATGCCACGTTCGGCAACGGACGTGCGGCGCGCGGTGTGTTCGAGGAGATGGTGGACCGGCAGGCGGTGCGGCTCGCGTCCCTGGAGCGGGTCGACGAGCAGGATCTGCGGACACTGCTGCCGCGGGACGTGTCGGCGACCGCCGCCGCGCCCGTCGCGGGGCAGCCGGCCGACGATCCGCTGACCAAGCTCGGCGACATGGTGGGCCTGGCCGAGGTGAAGCGGGATGTCACCGATCTCGTCAACCTGATCACCACCGCCCGGCACCGGGCCGCGGCGGGGCTGCCCGTTCCGTCGATCAGTCACCATCTGGTGTTCACGGGGCCGCCCGGCACCGGCAAGACGACGGTGGCCCGGCTGTACGGCGAGATCCTGGTGCAGCTCGGCATCCTCAGCGGCGGGCAACTCGTCGAGGTGGCCCGCGCCGATCTCGTCGGCCGCTACATCGGCCACACGGCTCAGTTGACCCGGGATGTGTTCGAACGGGCCCGCGGCGGTGTGCTGTTCATCGACGAGGCGTACACGCTCACACCCGCGGGCGGCGGCGCCGACTTCGGCCAGGAGGCCGTGGACACGCTGCTGAAGCTGATGGAGGACCACCGCGACGACGTGGTGGTGATCGTCGCCGGATACACGGACGAGATGGAACGCTTCCTGGCCTCCAACCCCGGCCTGTCGTCCCGCTTCTCGCGCCGTGTCGCGTTCGCCGACTACTCCTCCGAGGAACTGGTCACGATCGTACGGACGCAGGCGTCGGCCATGGGCTACGAGTGCGGGCCCGGCACCGGCCCGGTCCTCAAGGAACACTTCGACTCGCTGCCCCGCGACCGGACGTTCGGCAATGCGCGCCTCGCACGGCAGGTGGTGGAGTCGATGGTCACGCGGCAGGCCGGGCGGCTCAGTTCGCTGTCCTCCCCCACTCTCGACGATCTCCGCATCCTGGTGCCGGACGACGTGACGGCCGCGCGGAAGGCGGCGCAGCGATGACGGTGCGCGGCGGCGCTGCAGCGCGGCGGATGTCCGTGCTGGGGACGGCGCTGCTGCTGGCCATGGCCGTTCCGGGCGGCGCCGTCGTCGCGTCCCCCGCGCAGGCGCCGGCAGCGGCAGGCCGGCAGAAGCTGCCGGCCATGCCCTCGGCTCTGCCGTCGGATCCGCAGCAGTCGCCGTGCACACCCGCCTCCAAGACAGAGGCGCAGAAGCAGGACTGGTCGCGTCAGCGTCTCGATCTCGGGCGTGTGCACCAGCACGGTACGGGTGCCGGGGTGACCGTCGCGGTCGTCGACACCGGAGTGGTGACGGGTGCGGCCGGTCTCAAGGGGCGGGTGAAGGCCGAGGGCGAGGCGGGTCAGGACTGTGTCGGGCACGGCACGTTCGTCGCCGGGTTGGTGGCGGGCGCCGCGGGCGGCAAGCCCGATCTGGGTGGTGTGGCGCCGCAGGCCGACGTCCTCGCGCTGCGCGGTACGGACACCCGGGGGATGCCGAGCGCCGCGCGGGTCACTGCCGCGGTACGGGCCGCCGTCGCGGCGAAGGCGGACGTGATCACGGTCTCGGTGGCTCTGCCGCGCCGGGATGCCGCTCTCACCCGCGCCGTCCAGGACGCGCGGAAGGCGGGGATCGTGGTCGTGGCGGCGGCGACGCCGGACGCCCCGGCGGCCAGCGAGGACCCGGTGCCGAGCAAGGCGTACTGGCCGGCCTCCGAACCCGGGGTGCTGTCGGTCGCGGACATGCTGCCGAACGGCACACGGCCGGAGAATGCCCTGCGGACCCAGGGCATCGACCTCGCCGCGCCCGGCGCCGGTGTCGTGTCCGTCGGGCCGCGCGGCACGGGCCACTATCTGGGTGCCGGGCCCTCGTTGGGCGCCGCGTACACCGCGGGCGCGGCCGCTCTGGTGCGGGCCGCTCATCCCGATGCCTCCGCCGACGACGTCGTACGGCGTCTGGTGTCGACCGCCTACCCGGGTGATCTGCCGCAGCTCGATCCCTACGCCGCCGTCACGGCGGTCACCGACGACGCGCAGCGGTCCGACGCTCCGGGGCGCACCGAGGCGGTGGCGCTGCGGGACACCGGCGACGCGGACCGGGCCGGTGGCCGGGCGACGCTGCTGGCGCTGGCGGGCGGCGGGGGTGTGCTGGCCGTGCTGTGGGCGGCGTTCGTGCTGCCCCGGGCGCGGGCCCGCGGGTGGCGGCCGGCCGCGCGGGATGAGACGTAGCGGGATGAGACACATACGAGGGGCCCCGCCGGTTCTCGGCGGGGCCCCTCGCTGTCACTGGTGAGATCGGTCGATGCCCTCGGCGAGTGCCGTCTGTACGAGCCTCGCCTTGCGGCGCACGATGTGGAAGGCGCGGCCGGGCGGCAGGTTCCGCGGCTTGATGTTGCCGAAGAGGTAGCCCTCGGTGGGCGGGCAGGACATCAGCAGTGCCGGTGTGTTGGTCTCGTCGAGGCGGCGCAACAGCGCTTCGTTGAGGCCACGGCCCGCGCCCATCGCGCTGCGGGCGACGACCAGGTGCAGGCCCACCTCGAAGCCGAGCGCCAAGTGGTCGAAGAGCGGCTCGAAGGGGCTCTGGAAGGAGTTCCCGGCGACCATGTCGTAGTCGTCGACCAGTACGAACAGGCGCGGTCCGGTCCACCAGTCGCACTGGCGCATCTGCCCGGGCGCGATGTCGGGACCGGGCTGGCGGGTCTGCATCGCGCGCGCGGCGCCGTCGACGGTCTCCTTGAGGTTGTCCAGGGAGACCACGTGCCCGATGCGGTACTCCTCCGGCACGGCGTCGACGAGGGTGCGCCGGTAGTCGACCACGATGATCTTCGCTTCGGCCGGGGTGTAGCGGGCGGTGATGCCCGCGGCGACCCGGCGCAGCAGGTTGGTCTTGCCGCTTTCGGTGTCGCCGACGGCGAGCAGGTGCGGGGTGCGGCTGAAGTCGTGCCAGACCGGTTCGAGGGCCTCCTGGTCGAGGCCGAGGGCGAGTCGCATGCCGCCGCCCTCGATCGCGGTCGGCTCCGGCAGGTCGGTGACCGGAAGGCGGTGCGGCAGCATGCGGACCTTGGGCGCGGGGTCGCCGGGCCAGGCCTCGGCGATCCGGGCGACCAGGTGGGCGACGCCGTCGCCGAGGTCGTCGAGGTCGCTGCCGGCGTCGATGCGGGGCAGGCCCGCGAGGAAGTGGAGCTTGCTGTCGGCGGTGAGGCCGCGGCCGCCGCTGCGCGGCACGGAGCGGGCCTTGCGCATGTCGACCTCGGAGTCCATCGGGTCACCCATGCGCAGTTCGAGGCGGGTGGCCGCCTGGTCGCGCACCTGCGCGGAGAGTTCGACCCAGCGGGCGGTGGTGACGATGAGGTGGATGCCGTAGTTCAGGCCCCGGGCCGCCAGTTCGTTGAACTTGGGGATCAGGTCGTCGTAGTCCTGGCGGACCGTGGACCAGCCGTCCACGACGAGGAACACGTCGCCGAAGCGTTCGTCGGGAAACTCTCCGGCGGCGCGCCTCCTGCGGAAGGAGGCCATCGAGTCCACGGTGTGGTCGATGAAGAACTGCTCGCGCCGGGCCAGCAGGGTCATGACCTCGGCGACGGTGCGGTTGACGCGCTCGGGGTCCAGTCGCGCCGCGACGCCGGACACGTGCGGCAGTCCGCCGAGCTGGGAGAGTCCGCCGCCGCCGAAGTCGAGGCAGAAGAACTGTGTTTCGGCCGGTGTGTGGGTGAGGGCGAGGGAGCAGACGAGCGTACGGACGAGGGTCGACTTGCCGCTCTGCGAGCCGCCGGCCACGGCGACGTGGCCGCCGGCCGCCGACAGGTCGACCACCAGCGGGTCACGGCGCTGCTCGAACGGCTTGTCGACGAGGCCGACCGGCACGCGCAGCTTTCCCTTCCCGGACCAGCCGGCGGCGGTCAGTCCGCGCTCGGCGTCCACCGTGACGCCGGACAGCAGCGCGTCCAGCGGGGCGGGGGTGTCCAGCGGCGGCAGCCATACCTGGTGCGCGGCCGGCCCCGAATCCCGCAGCCGGTCGAGCGCCACGTCGATCAGGCTCTCCTCCTGCTCCTGCGCCTCCTGCTCCGGTTCCGGGTCGGGGGTGGGGTCCGGGGTGACGGCGCGGGGGACGACCCAGCCGCTCGTCCACGGCACGACCTGGTTGGCGACGCGTGCGCGGACGACGGCGCCGGTGCGGCGCCGGTAGGTGCCCGAGGAGTAGGCGGCGCGGAAGCGCACGAGGGACTCGACGCCGGACTTCAGGTAGCCGCTGCCCGGTTGTGCGGGCAGTTGGTAGGCGTCGGGGACGCCGAGGACGCCGCGGCTCTCCATGGCGGAGAAGGTGCGCAGGCCCACCCGGTAGGACAGGTGGCTCTCCAGTTGGTGCATGCGGCCTTCGTCGAGGCGCTGGGAGGCGAGCAAGAGATGGACGCCGAGGGAGCGGCCGAGGCGTCCGATCATGACGAACAGGTCCATGAACTCGCGGTGGGCGGCGAGCAGTTCGCTGAACTCGTCGACGACGACGAACAGGCTGGGCAGCGGCGCGAGGTCGGCGCCCTGGGCGCGGGCCCGTTCGTACTCCAGGGCCGAGGTGTAGTTGCCGGCGGCGCGCAACAGCTCCTGTCGGCGCAGGAGTTCACCGTGGAGGGCGTCCTGCATGCGTTCCACGAGGGCGACTTCGTCGGCGAGGTTCGTGATGACCGCGGAGGTGTGCGGGAGTTCGTCGAGGCCGAGGAAGGTGGCGCCGCCCTTGAAGTCGACGAGGACGAAGTTGAGGGTCTCGGAGGAGTTCGTCAGCGCGAGGCCGAGGACGAGGGTGCGCAGCAGTTCGCTCTTGCCGGAGCCGGTGGCGCCGATGAGCATGCCGTGCGGGCCCATGCCGCCCTGCGCGGACTCCTTGATGTCGAGCTCGACGGGCCGCCCGTCGACACCGACCGCGACGGGCACGCGCAGCCGCGAGGCTCCGGTGTGCTTGGCCCACAGGCTCGGCGGGGTGTGCCGGTGCAGGTCGGGGATACCGAGCAGGGTGGTCAGTTCGACGTCGGTGTCCAGCGGCTGCGCGCTGTCGCTGCCCAGGCTCATCCGGGACGCGGACAGCAGGCGGGCCAGGGACTCGGCGCCGCGGACGCCGAGGCGGTCGGGGCGGCCCAGCGGCGTGGTGCGTTCCTTGCGGCTGCGGTCGGTGCGCACCAGGCCCACCTCGTCCTGCTCGACGGTGAGGCGCAGCGTGTTGCGGCCGGGCCGCCAGCGCAGGGACTCGGCTAGGTCGATGACGACGGCGTTGCGGTAGCCGGGCCCGCCCCAGCGGTGTCCCTCGGGCACGGTGACGCCGTCCACGATGACGACGGTGTACGGCTCCTCGCGGCCGGGGACGGCGTCGGGCTCGAACCCGGGCCGTTCGGCGAACTCGGCGCCGAGCAGGTCGTCGAGTTCGGTGAGGTCGGAGGTGATGCGCCGTACGGGCCCGGCGCCGTCCTCCTCGTGGGGATGCAGGACGTGGGGCAGCCATTTCACCCACTCCCACTCGCCTCGCCGCTCGTCGGTGGTGCACACGGCGATCCACAGCTCTTCCGGGGCGTGGAAGACGGCGAGCTGGCCGAGGGCCGCGCGCACCAGTCCGCGGACCGCGTCGTCGTCGCCGCGCAGCAGAACCCGGGCCGATGAGCGCAGGTACAGGCCGATGGGCTGCTCGGGCACGGTCGAGTAGGCGCGGATGAAGCGACGCAGGGCGTGCGCGCACAGCGGTTCGAGATCCTCGACGGGCCGGGTGGAGACGGGAGTGAGGGTGAGGGCGAGCTGCTGCTCGCCGACGGCGAGGCGGACCTCGCCGAAGTCCTCGTCCGCGGGGCGCCGTTCCCACAGCCGGGTGGTGCGCACGAGGGAGCGCAGCGATGTGGGCTCCGGGTGGCGCCAGGCGAGCGCCCGCTGCTGTTCGGCGATGGTCTGGCGGACGCGTTTGCGGGTCTGGGCCAGGTAGCGCAGATAGTCGCGGCGTTCGCCCTTCAGGCGCTGTTTGCGTTCGCCGGAGCGGCGCATCATCTGGCCGACGAGCATGGCCACCGCGGCGAGCATCATCATGCCGAGCGCGATGTACATGAAGACGCCGTGCGAGCCTCCGGGGCGGAGGAACATCAGCATCATCGACACCGACATCATCGCCATCGGCAGATAGGTCCAGATCGCCGTGGTGTCGGGCACTGTCTCGGCGAGGACGGGTGGTTCCTGGAGCGTCAGCTCGCCCTCTGGCATGTCCGGGCCGCTGCGCCGCGCGGGCCGACGAAACAGAACCACACTCAAGGGACAGATCCTCCCGGGTTGTTGGACTGTGTGCACCGGGGTCCGGTCCACACGGCCCCGAAACATCCGTGCATCATGCATGCGCCGCCGCGTCACCGAATTCGGGCGCGGCCGTGAAAACCCGGTGAACAGTCCGGACGCACAGCGGCGGAATCGGCCGTCGGTGTCGTGGAAGAAGGAGATCCCCGCGACAATCACGCCTCCAGCGGCAGTAGTCTGCACTCGGAGATCGCTCATGTCCACGTGGGCCCTGCCATTGCGTGCTCTCTCACGTGGAAAGACGGATCCGGACAACCCCCGCACACCATAACGCTCTTGGCAAAACCTGCTTCGGATACCCGTCTTCGAAGTTTCCAAACACGCGACCGGAGGCCGCTGTTCAGGCGACCCCTGCCATTCCCCCGTCGAACTTCATAATGGG
Organism: Streptomyces sp. cg35; assembly: GCF_050410835.1. Classification (NCBI taxonomy): domain Bacteria; kingdom Bacillati; phylum Actinomycetota; class Actinomycetes; order Kitasatosporales; family Streptomycetaceae; genus Streptomyces; species Streptomyces sp. cg35. Next base: position 8,774,129 of record NZ_CP191268.1, on the reverse strand, counting down.
AGACGAGAGTTCACATCATGACCGACAGTGCGGTGGCCGAACTGTGCCGCCTGACCGTACGCGCACCGGCCGTCTCCGTCGATCTGGCCGTGCCCACCGATGTCCCCGTCGCCGACCTGCTGCCGACGCTGCTGCGTTATGCCGGCGCGGAGGCCGAGGAGGCCGGCCTCGACCATGCGGGCTGGGTGCTCCAGCGGCTCGGTGACGCCCCGCTCGACGAGGAGTCGACGCTCGCCCAGGCCGGTCTGACCGACGGGACCGTTCTGCATCTGCGCCCGCACACCGAGGCGCTGCCCGAGGCGCGCCTGGACGACCTGGTGGACGGGATCGCCGACACCGCGGGCAAGCGGCTGCACAACTGGACTCCGCAGGCCGCGAGGAATCTCCTGGTGGGCGGCGCGGTCGTCGCCGTGACGGCGGCTCTGGTGCTGCTGTTCTGGCCCGGGGCGTCCGCGTCGGCGCGGCCGGTGTGCGCGAGTGTGGCGGGGCTGTTGCTGCTGGCGGGCGCCGGTTCGGCGAGCCGGGCGGTGGGTGACCGGGTGTCGGCGACGGCGCTCGGGCTGCTGGTGGTGCCGTGCCTGGCCCTCGCCGGCTGGGTACTGCCCGGCGGCGACGTGACGGGGCCGGACGCGACGCGGGTCGTCGGCGCGCGGCTGCTGGCCGCCGGGGCGGCGGGCGCGGGCGGTGCCGTCCTGGCGCTGGCCGCCACCGCGGTCGGCGCCCCGATGCTGCTGGCCACGGCCGTGGTGTCGGTGGCGGCCGCGATCGCGGGGACGCTGATGGGTTTCAGCGGACTCGACGCCCAGGCCTCCACGGCGATCGTGGCGACGGTGGTGGCGCTGGCCGCCGGGACGGTGCCCGCGCTGGCGTTCAAGCTGGCCGGCATGCGGATGCCGGCGCTGCCCTCGTCGGCCCGTGAACTCCAGGAAGGCATCGAGCCGTTCCGCAGCGAGGAGGTGGCCGAACGCACCGAGCTCGCCGGACGCTGGATCACCGCGCTGTTCGGCGCGACCGGGGTGATCGCGGCCGCGGCCCTGGTGCCGCTGACCCACCGGCCCGGCCTGGCCGAGGTCCTGACGTCCCTGGTCCTGACGCTGCTGCTCCTGCTGCATGCGCGGGGCCTGGTCCACATCGGACAGCGGCTCACGCTGGCGCTGCCCGCGGCCTGGGGCCTGGTCCTGCTCGCCCGCGCCTGGGCCGTGGCGGCCGAACCGGGCGGCCGGGCCGTCGTGTTCGCCGTGCTGCTGGCGGTGGCCGCGGCGCTCGTCGTCGCGGCGTGGACGGTGCCGGGCCGCCGCATGCTGCCGTACTGGGGCCGGGCCGCGGAGATCGCGCACACCGCGAGCGCGGTCGCGCTGCTGCCGCTGAGCCTGTGGGTGGCCGGGCTGTTCGGCTGGCTGCGCGGGCTGTTCGGCTGACCCCCGAGCCCACCTCGGGCGCCGCGGCGCCGTCATCACCGAGAACGAGAAGGAGAGGCAGTGCAGTCGAAACGGGACCAGGTGCAGGCCCACAGTTTCGTGATGGGCAGGCTCAGTTCGGGGCTGCTCCTGGCCGATCCGGACGCACCGGAGAGCCCTCTCGGGCGGACCACGCGCGGCGTCCTGTTCGGTCTGCTCGTGACGGTGCTCGTCGCCGCAGGCGCGACGGTGTACGGGCTGCTGCGCCCCGGCGGGAACGACAGCTGGCGCTCCGGCGAGAGCCTCGTCGTGAACCGGGACACCGGGGCCCGCTACCTCTACACCGGCGGCACGCTGCATCCCGTGCGCAACTACGCCTCCGCGCGGCTCATCGGCGGCGCCGAGCTGACCTCGGTGGATGTCGGCACGGCCTCGCTGCGCGGCACCCCGGTGGGCGCTCCGGTGGGGATACCCGGGGCGCCGGACACCCTGCCAGGCGCGGGTGAACTCGACGGCGGGGCCTGGCACATGTGCGTGACCGGCGCGGCGGGCGCGCTGCCGAGCACGGGCGGCGGCACCGAGGCCGGGGTGAACAAGCCCGGCGCGACCACGGTCGTGGCGGGGGCGTCGTTGGCCACGCGCGCCCTCGCCGGTGACCGCGCGGTGCTGGTGCAGGGACCGGATCGCAAGGAGTACCTGGTGTGGCGCGGCAGCCGGCTGCCGCTCGACGAGACGTCCGACGCGCGGGGCGCGCTCGGCTACGGCTCCGAGTCGCCGATGCCGGTGTCCGCGGCGTTCCTGGACGCGCTCGCGCCGGGCGCCGAGCTGGCGCCGCCCGAGGTGCCCGGTCGCGGCGAGAAGGGCCCCGACCTGGGCGGCGAGCCCACCCGGGTGGGCCAGGTGTTCAAGGTGACGGTGCCGGGCGGCAGCAGCACGTACCAACTGCTGCGCTCCGACGGTCTGGTCCCCCTCTCCCGTACCGGGGCCGCGCTCGTCCTCGGGGACCCGGCCACGCAGAAGGAGGCGTACGAAGGGCAGTCTCCGACCGCGCGGACGGTGGGCGCGGACGCACTGCGCCAGCACCGGGCGGCGTCGGCCGCCCGGTCCTCGGACGCCTCGGGGCTTCCGGCGACGCCGCCCGAGCCGCAGTCGACGCCGCGCGGCTCGGCGCTGTGCGCGGAGGTCGACGGCGGGGCGCAGGGGGCGCGGATCAGCTCGGTGCTGGTGTCGCTCGACGCGCTGGCTCCGCTCGCCGTGTCGGCGGGCACCGCGGGCCCGCCGCAGCCGGCCTGCGTGGCACCGGACGCGACGGTCGTCCGGCCCGGACACGGCGCTCTCGTACGGGCTCTGAACGCCTCCGGAGCCGCGCACGCGGGCACGACGTACCTGGTCGCGGACAACGGAGTGAAGTACCGGATCGCCTCGAAGGAGGCGCTCGCCGCGCTGGGGTACGGCGCCGACGACATCACGTCGGTTCCGGCTCCGCTGCTGTCGACGCTGCCCACCGGTTCGGACCTGGACGAGCGGGCCGCGTCGGGGGCCACGGCCCCGCGGGTGACCGCACCGGATTGCGGGAACGGGCAAAAGGGAAAAGAACGCAATGAACAAAACTCCGTATGAACGGAGTTGAGGCCGAGCAGGGATCAATTTCCGGCCAGATTCAAGGAGACACAGCTCTCCCACAGGCTGAAGTGAATATGCCACCGAGAAAGCTCAGAGAAACCTCAAGAAGCCTGTACGTGCGGGGCCGCCAACACATCGATGCCCGAAACGAGCAGGGAACGGGCGGCTCTCTCCCGCGCGTTGCCCGTTTCACCGGACGCCGTGCCCGCATGGGGCCCGAATTCCCGTCGCGCGCGGTCAGTTGCGGTTCCGCCACGCCGCGTCGATGAATCGGTGCGCCCGCCTCACCTCGGCCATCCGCGAGAAACCTTGACGTAACTCTGTTCAGACCAGGTGGATTTGAGGCCGGTCCTCGGGCGGAGATTCACTGGATTCGTTGCGCGGAGGGCCGGATTCTCTTTAGCCTCAGCAGGCACGATCGCCACAGCGAAGCTCGACCGAAGGGAGTGCTCCATGGCCGACAACCGGTTGGTGGACGACAAGGCAGTACAGAACGGGGTGCACGCGCTGGGGATGGCCAAGGACGGCGTCGAGCGCATCCGGGGCAACGTGAGGTCGCTGGCGCTCGGCGTCGGCGGTGACGAGGGCCGCGCCTTCATGAACCTCTTCGAGAAGTGGGACGAGCAGGCCCAGCGCATCATCGGCCAGATCAACCGCATGACGGACGCGCTGGAGGACAACCGCTCCTCCGCCCAGAAGACGTCGGCGCACCACCAGAGCAACATCGGCCAGCAGGCCGGCAAGGTCTCCTCCGGTGTCTTCGAGGCGCTGACCTGACCTGCCCGCTGCCGGGGGCGTCCCCCGGCGTCGGCCCCTCCCCCTCGGGCCGAACCCCCACCACGAGACGCCTCGGACCACCGGTCCGACGACCAGAGAGGCATCCGTCATGCCCGCCGAGAACCTCACAGACGGCATCATCGATGTCCAGTACAACGCGGCCGCCAACGCCGCCGTGGACATCCAGCAGCAGACCAAGGCGATCCAGGGCACCCTCCAGTCCCTCGAGCAGGAGCTGCAGGCCCTGATGCGCGGCTGGAGCGGTGACGACCAGCAGGAGTACACCAAGGTCCAGCAGCAGTGGAACAACGCGGTCGGCAAGATGCAGCAGCTACTCTCCGAGAACGGCACGCTCCTCGAGGACGTGGCGGACGGCCACAAGAAGGACGAGCGGCGCAGCAGTCAGATGTGGCAGTCGGTCACCCCGCGCTGACCTCCTGAGACGTCCGCGTCCCGGCCTTCCCCGCAAGGGGCACTCCCCCACGGGCCGGGACGCGGACCCCACCGTTTCCGGCACCGAGCGAAGGAGGGTGACCCGTGGCCGATCTGACCCATCTCGATCTCAAGCAGCTCCAGAAGTTCCGTGACGAGGACGTGGAGCAGGCCCTGAAATCCGCAGGCACCTACCGTGACAAGGAAGTCGACGGCATCCGCCCGCTCCGCGACCTCACCGACGGTCACACCACGGAGGGGAATCCGGACAAGGGTCAACAGATCCTGCACATCGGCAAGATGACCACCGAGGATCTGGTCTCGGGCCCGTCACTGATCAAGGACATCACGACAGCGGCGACGACCATCGACAAGTTGCTCGGAGACCAGGAGACGCTCTTCAAGGACTTGAAGGACGCGCTCCAGGACACCCTCGACAAGATGACCAAGACCCACCAGAGCAACCTGGACTCGATCGACGCCCAGACCCTGCTCCAGCTGTTCGAGGACGTCGACACCGATGTGGCCGGCACGAACAGCGGCGGGGACGACGAGAGCTGAGTACCGCGCGCGGCGGTGACACCGTCGCGGGCACGGAAGACCAGCACCAGACCAGGAAGGGCACTCGGTGGCCGGGGAACGCTACGACCCAGACTCGAAGGCGAACGTCGACAAGTACGGGGACGGTGTCGCCTCGGGCGACGGGGACGACGCATGGGCCAAGCTCGTCGCGCACCTCACCGGCTATCCCGTCCCGAAACGGTCGACGATCTTCGAGAAGCTCACCTCCGATCACGGCGGCCCGCTCTTCCGGATGGACATCAAGAACCGCTCCCTGCAGGAGGTTCTCGACAAGTCCGGCTTCGAGATGCAGGACGGCCAGGACTACGAGATCTGGTTCTTCGACGCGAGCGGCGGCGGCAGCCCGCAGCTCAAGCAGGCCCGCATCGTCTTCGAGGGCAGCGTCCACGACAAGGACGACAACCTCCAGTTCGCCGACACCTCGGGCGGCTCGGCGGGCGAGGTCGCCGTCAGCCACGGCAACGAGTTCACGGACTACAACGACGACACGTTCACGACGGTCGACCTGGCCCAGTACATGAACGGCCCCCGCGACGCCCTGCTGGCCCTGTTCAACGGCAACACCGAAGGCATGTCGTTCAACGGACTCGCCGTGCCCGGCAACGGAGCGGTCGTCCTCGACTCCTTCCGCACGACAGGTGAGTCCTTCGACCGTGCGGCGAAGTTCTTCCGGGACCACGCCGTCACGATCAAGGGCTGGGAGGACGCCCTCGGCAGGGACGACGCGGCCTGGAAGGGCGAGTCGGCGGACATCTTCCGCGAACTGCTCAAGAAGGTCCGGGAGAACTACGAGGGCTACGTCGACACCTTCACCGGTTCCGGCGGCGGCACCGCCGACGGCGCCACCGTGTACTCCCAGGCCCTCGCACAGGGGCGCGACGCGCTGGAGGACGCGGCGAAGACGCTGCTGGACGCCTGGTACAAGTGGTCGCAGTCGGACTACTACGACCCGCACCGGGTGCTGAGGTACGTCCTGGACAGGCTGGCGGCCTGGGCCGAGGCCGAGAACATCAGCAAGACCGAGATCTACTCGACGACCTCCTCCGGGTACGGCGGCTCCCCTGTCACGACGACGAGCGCGCGGACGAAGGAGGGCTTCAGCCAGAGCCCGGAGAAGTACGGCGACCTCGCCAACATCGAGACGTGGAAGAAGGTCGGCGAGGAGGCTGTCCGCATCTGGAGCAAGGGCGTCGACGAGTACCTCGGCGAGGCCGCCACGCGGGTGCAGTCCACGCTGAACAACAAGTTCCTCGACCTGGGACGGGAGTTCACCGACAACCAGCCCAAGCCCAAGACGACCAGCACGGCGGCCGAGGACTACGCGGACGATCAGGCCGAGAAGGAGAAGGAAGAAGCGGAGAAGGAGAAGGAGGAGGCGGAGGCCGAGGCCGAGGCGGAGAAGGAGGAGTACGAGAAGGACAAGGCGGACGCCAAGGCCGAGGCGGAGAAGGAGAAAGAAGAGGCCAAGGCCGAGAAGGAGAAGCAGGAAGCGGAGTACGAGAAGGAGAAGGAAGAGGCCGAGCGCAAGGCCGAGGAGGACCGCAAGAAGCTGGAGGAGAGCCTCGGTGATCTCAACAACCCCGGCGGTTCGAACGGCGATCTCGGCGACCTGGGCGATCTCGGTGGGCTCGGCGACCTCGGCGGTGCGGGGAACAACACCCCGATCACCACGAGCCTCGGCGACCTCGGTGGGATCAACGGTGACGGTTCACTCACCGACCCCGGGAACGGGAACACCCTGAACACTCCGCCGGGAACGGACGGCCTCGGTGACTCCGGCCCCGCCCCGGGCCCGGTGACCACCAGCCTGGGCAGTCTGGGCGGCCTGAACGGCAGCGGCGACCGTGACCGCGCGACGGGTCCGGTGACGCAGGACCTGGGGAACCTGGGCGGCCTCAACGGGACACCAGGTGAAGGCAGTTCGAGCTTGGACACGCCGACGGGCGGCACCACCTCGCTCTCGGGAGCCGGCGACTTCAGCACCACGTTCCCGGACGGCAGCAGCACCAGCTTCGATCCGAGGACCGGCGCCCTCACCACGACGAACCCCGACGGCACCGTCACCACGACCGACCTCACCCACGGCGCCACCAGCACCAACCCCGACGGCTCCGTGACCCGCCTCGACGGCGGCAAGCTCACCACCGACTTCCCCGACGGCACCACGCAGAGCATCGACCCCGACACCGGTCAGGCCCTCACCACGCATCCGGACGGCACCACCACCGAGACCGACCTCGGCACCCTCGACGGGCTGAACACCCAGAACGGCACCGGCGACACCGGGAACCCCGGCGACCTCGGCAAGCAGATCACCACCCAGTCGCTCGGCGACCTGGGCGGCCTCAACGGGACGACCGACACGACGGGTGGCCTCACCACGCCCACCGGCGGTCACACGTCCCTGACGGGTGGCGATTTCACCACCAGTTTCCCGGACGGCAGCAGCACCAGCTTCGATCCCGACACCGGGTCCCTCACCACGACGAACCCCGACGGCACCGTCACCACGACCGACCTCACCCACGGCGCCACCAGCACCAACCCCGACGGCTCCGTGACCCGCCTCGACGGCGGCAAGCTCACCACCGACTTCCCCGACGGCAGCAAGCAGGTCATCGACCCCGACAGCGGCGTCGCCACGACGACCGATCCGCAGGGTCACACCAGCCGCGTGGACCTGGACGGGCTCAACTCCCGTACGGGCGGCGGCACGTCGGACACCATCGGCGACCTGACCGGCCTCGGCGACGGGCTCTCCCTCGACAGTCCGTCCTTCGACAGCCCCTCGCTCGGCGACGGAGGTGGCGGAGGAGATGGCGGAGGCGGCACCACCAGCGAGAGCCTCGGCACCCTGGGCGGCGGTGCGGGCGGTGCCACGTCCGACCTGGGCGGCGGTTCGGCGCTCACCGGCTACGACGGCACATCGACGACGGGCGTCCCCCACTCCGTCGACCCGCTCTCGGACCAGACGTCCGCGATCGGCTCCGGCGGCGGTTCCGGAGCGGGTTCCGGCACCGGAGCAGCGGCTGCCGGCAGCGGGCAAGGAAGTCCCGGCATGCCGATGATGCCGATGAGCGGCATGGGAGGCATGGGCGGCGGCGACAAGGGCTCGCACGGTGAGCGCGTCCGAGCCGTCCTCACCGACGCCGTGGAGGAGAGCCGGCGCCGCAACCGTCGCAGGCGCAGCCCCTGGGGCCGCTCCGAGGACGAGGACACCTTCCTCGCCCCGGCCGCACGTCCCGCCACCACCAGCGGCGGTCAAGGCTCCGGCCAGGACACGGCCGCGGACGAGACGACGCGCCGGCCGGTCACCTCGTCCGACTACCTGGAGGAGGACGCGGACGTGTGGGGCACCGACGAGGGCGGGGCGCCGGCGGTCATCGGACGGTGAACCCCGGCCCGGCACCGGTCCAGGGGCGGCAGGCGCGCCGCGCACGCCGTACGGCAGGAGAGGGAAGAGAAGTGACGGATTCGCTGGAGCAGCGCATCGACCGGGCGATGGCCGAACTCAAGGCCACGCAGGAGGCGGTCGCGCGGACGGAGCAGGAGCTGCGCGACGCCTCGTTCGGCGCCGTCTCCTCCGACCGCGCCGTACGCGTCACCGTCGGCGCCCAGGGCGAGCTGGCGGACCTGGAGTTCCTCGACGGCAAGTACCGCTCGATGTCGGCCCAGGAGCTGGCGGCGAGTGTGCTGGAGGCCGCGCAGGAGGCGCGGGTCCGGGTGGGCCGGCACGTCATGCGGGCCATGGCGCCGTTCACCGAGGCCAGCACGGGCGTGCCGGAGCTGCGGGGACTCGACGTGGACTGGGAGAAGATGTTCGGCCCGGAGGTGGTGCGCGAGCGGGACGGGGCGGCCGGCCGGTCGGCTGACGCGCCGTGGCGGGACGCGCTGGGCGAGGACGGTGAGGAGTAGCCATGTCGGACCGCTACTACGGCGACCCGCAACGCATTCAGGCCGGGGTGCGGCAACTGGAGGAGATCGCGGAGGCCGCGCGCAGTATGACCGCGGACTTCCTCGACGAGATCAGCGGGACCGTCTCCTGGCCCGGTACCAGTGACGACTTCGCCCAGAAGGTGAAGCCTCAGGAGCGCAAGGAGCGGCAGACCACCAAGGACACGAGCATGGCCATCCGTGATGCGGTCGTCGCCATCACGGATGGCACTCTCACCAACCTCGACACCATGAAGGCGGTCAAGAACCAGGCGTTGGAGGACATCTCCAAGCAGAGCAGCCGGATCAGCGACGTGAACGGCGGTCATGCGCGCCACTGACAGCCGCTCCGGGCGAGGAGCGTCCCGATGAGCATGCAGGCGTCGCCCGAGGTGAACGCCATGCTGTTCATCCTCACCGGGGAACGTCTCCTCCAGGCCGACGAGGACATGGCGTACGCGAGCCGCCAGCCGTACGGGCGGCTGGGCAAGCGTGTGCGCGATCTGTCGGGGCTGATCGAGAAGTCCGTACGGGACATCTCCACGGCCATGCCGGACGACGTCGGCCGTGAGTACGTCCGGGCCATGAGCATGCTCATCGACGACGGCGGCAAGAACTATCTGCGCGAGTTCGGCGACCAGCTCGACAAGATCGCCGACGGCCGGGTCAAGGCCTCCATGGACATCCTGGAGTCCAAGTGGCAGGTGATCGCGGAGGTCATCCGGCTCCTCATCGAGATCGCCTTCTACCTCGCGCTGTCGTACTTCACCGGCGGTGCCTCGCTCACCCAGATCGCCCTGGCCAAGGCGCGCAGCCGCCTGCTCATCCTCACCACGCTCAGCCATCTGCTGGAGCGGATGCATCTGCTGCCGTCGCTGACCGAGGCGCTGGAGGAGGCGTTCACCACCTTCGTCGTGCGCCTCGGCATGATGCTGGCCGGTCCCGACGGCCGCAGGCCGGACGGGTTCGACTGGGGGCAGATCCTCAAGGACGGGGCGTTCGGCGCGCTCGCCGGCGGCTTCGCCAGCATCTTCCACGGCGCCGCCAAGAACATCCTCAACGGGTACGACAACAATTTCCTCAAGGGCGGCCCGGACCTCAACTTCAAGAACGGCGGACCGGATCTCCCCAAGAACGGCCCCGACCTCCCGAAGCACGGGCCCGACACCCCGAAGGGGAACGGTCCCGACGCCCCGAAGCCCGGCCCCGACACGCCCAAGGGGAACGGTCCCGACGCCCCGAGGCCCGACCCTGACGCTCCCAAGGGAGACGGCCCGGATCTGCCCGGCGACGGGCCCGGCAAGGGCGCGATCACCGGACACCATGTCGTCAAGGAGACCTCCGACTTCATCGCCTCCGGAGGCGCCGAGTCCCTCGCGGAGATCATCGCGGGCGGGCTCTTCTACGGTGACTGGTCGACGAGTTGGTCCACGTTCGTGGGCGCGGGCGTCAGCGACCGGGTCGGCTCGGCGCTCAACACGGGTGCCATCAACACGGGCAACGGTCTGCGCGACTTCGTGGCCGACCTGCGCAACCAGCCGCCGCCCACGGTGTCGGGCACAGGTCCGGTCGGCGGCGCCAGCACCGACGGCAACGACCACGGCACCGACAACGCCCCGCACGGCGAGGACAGTCGCGACAGCGCGACATCCACAGGTCCTCAAGACGGCCTGGGTGAGCGGGACTTCAACGACCAGTACGCCGCCCCGCCGACTTCGACTCGTACGGTGCCGGAGACCGAGAGCGACTTGTGGCGTGACGTCCACACCGGCTCCCCCGAAGCGCGGAACGCCGCCCTCGAAGCCATCGGGGAGTCGCGGGGCACGCCCCCTCCCGGTGTCGACGAGATCGGCGTACGCGACGCGCTCCACCATCAGCTGTCGGACGTTCCCGAGATCCGGGTCGTGTCCGGCGGAACGGGCCCGGCGGCGGCAGCCGACATCGCCGACGTCCGCCATGCCCTGCAGGGGCTCGGCCCGCAGGTGACCGTCACCGGGCCGCCCGGCGCGGCCACCGTGGACTCGTCCCCGACCGCAGGGCCTACGCAGGTCTCCTCCTCCCCCGACGGGATCACGCAAGCACCCTCCAGCACGACCACCGGTCCGGGAACCGCTCCTGCCCCGCCGTCTTCCGCACCGACGCCCTCCGCCAACCGTGCACCGGAGACGACCCAGAACACGGCGCCCCCGGCGGCCGACGCGGCGCACGACGAGACGGCACAGGCACAGGCACATCAGCCGAGCGGCTCCGTCACCAGTCAGGACACCGGCACCGTGGAGCCCGAGCCCAACAGCACGCCGGAGCCGACGCTCCTCGAGTCGTCCAACACCGTCGCCCCGCTGGCAGAGCCCGGTCGTCCCCTGACCGTCATGGTCTCGGACACGCCCCTCTCCCTCGACGCCCCGGCCTCCGCGACGCGCCTGCTCGACGCGTCCGGCGCCGACCACGCCGTGGTCCTCGGCCCGCCACCCGCTGCTTCCCCTGCGCCGGGAACCCCGGCACCACCGCGCGAGGCCGCCGTCCTGTCCCGGGACGTGCCGAGCGGGCCGGTGCAGGTCCGCCCGCTGCCCACCTCTCCCTCGGCCCAGGGCCCATCGGAGTTCCCCGGTTCGGACGTGTTGCGTCCCGTGACCCAGGCCCTCGGCGCGACCTCTTCGGCCGCCCCGGTCGACTCGGACGCCCCGGCGGCGCGTCCTGTCACCGAGAGCTCCGCAACGGTGGGCACGGACCGGACCCTCACGCCCCCACCCACCACCTCCACGCCTTCCCCGACCACAGAATCCACGGCGGATCCGCAGCCCGCCACGACCAGCACGACCAGCACGACAGCGCCTCTCGCGGCCGAGCCCCAACCGTCCACGAGCACGAACACCGGCGCAGACGCGCACTCGGACTCGGACTCGGACACTGATACAGACACGGCGGACGTGGCCACCGACCTGCACCTGGAGTCGGGCAGCGTCGCTCCCACCACGACGCCACCACCGGTCACCCCCGTGGCCACGACGCCCGTCGGCACACCGCAGCACCAAGGACCGGTCACACCCAAGCCCCCGCAGCCCGCGCCCCAGAGTCGCCTCGTCGTCACCCGGCCGATCGACGCCCCCGGCGCCCCCTCTCCGGCCACCACCCCGTCGGTCACCACTCTCGACGGACACACGCTCCCTCTGGATCAGATCCGCAAGCGGGTCGTCGGGGATCCGGCTCGCGCCCAACAGGGCGGAGCTGTGCGGACGTTGACCGTCTCGCAGAGCACGGTCGAGGACGGCACTTCGCGCGCCACCGACCGGGAGCGCCTGCTCGATCAGGACACCTATCGCACCGCCCGCGCGACACTTCCGTCCCACGGCGGGACGCCACCTCGGCAGAACGGCGCGCCGCGGGCCGTCTTCACCGGCCCGCCGCGGCCGCTGCCCGGCTCGGGCACGGAACACGGTGCGGACTACTTCGTGGCTCACGGCACCCCTCGTACGGTCACGCTGGGCACCGGCGACACCGGCCGTCCGTCCGTCGTGGTCAGCGGCGTGCAGTTGGGGAACGTGCTGCGCGCGTGGAACAAGGACGGCGCCACCGAGCGGCCATTGGTGCTGTACTCGTGCGAGACCGGCCGCCGGCCCGAAGTCGCCGGACTTCCGGTCGCCCAGCATGTGGCGAACCGTACGGGCCGTCGCGTCTACGCCCCCACGAGCGAAGCCGGTACGGCCAAGGACCGGGACGGCGAGGTGCGTGCCGTTCTCACCGAGGGTCCCGAAGGTCCGGGCGCATGGCGCCTGTTCACTCCGGAGCCGTCGGGACGGGACCTGGACGCACTCGCCCGGACCAGCGGTCTGCACACCGGCCCGGGGCCGGCCGATCCGTTCGCCCGCGCCCGGACCCTGCAACACGTGCGAACGCTGCGCGGTGTGCTCGGCCACGATGCCGAACAGCGCCCGGACGCGGCCGAGTTGCTGAGCGGTCTGGCCTACGTGGACGGCCTGCGCTGGCGCTCTCCCGACCCGGAAGGCCGGTTCACCGACGGGCGCATGACCCCCGGTCTGCTGCAGCGCATGGTCAGCCACGGGGACACCGCGGCCTCCCCCACAGCACCCACTCCGGACGCGCACATCGCCTTCCTGCGCGACGCCGCGCGACTGGCTTCCAGCGGCGACACCGACACGACGCTGGCCCGTCTGCTGCCCTCCCCCGCCCCGCAACTGCCGCCGGACACGCTGGTGTCCCCCGAGGACGTACAGGGTCTGCAATACGCTCCCGCGGCCCGTATCACCTGGCAACTGTCCGATGCTCCGCTGCCGTTGTCCGAGCTGGCGCTGAGCCCCGAGGACACGGCCACTCTGCTCGCCCGCCGGCCCGACCTGGCTGCCGCGTCCTCCCCGCCCACCGTACGCACCGACGTCACGCCCCTGGACGACCTGGAGGTCCTCGGGCTGAAGGCCGGAGGCTTTCGGGGCGCGGTGCAGGTCGAAGGCCGCTCCTTCCGGACGGTGCCGACCGCCGCGGACGGCGACTGCTTCTTCCGTGCCGTGCTCACCGGGGCCCGCGCTCAGGGTGTCGCGCCGCAGTGGGCGCAGACGGACGTCGCGGGGCTGCGCACACTGCTGCACACCGGTCTCAACGGTTCCGAACTCGCCGACGCGCTCACGGAGTCGGCGCCGGACCCGGTGCGGACCGTCGTCGACGATCTGCGCGAGCGGTTCCTGGCCGGCTCGCATCTCGACGACGCCGCTACCCGGCGGGCGGCCGAGTCCGCCTGGGACGCTCTCTCTCAGGCCGCGCTGGCCGGCGATGTGACGACCTGGCAGCGGCTGCTCCGCGAGAGTTCCTACCCTGGCCTCCTCGATGTCGCTCCCACGCCCGAGGCCGCGCGGCGGACGGGCAGTGGCGGTCTGCTCGCCGCGACGGCGGCCCGTACCGGTCTGTGGTCGTCGCCGTTCGGGGACCTCGTGCCGACCGCGCTGGCACGTGCGGCGGACCTGGACCTGCGGGTGGTGCGCAACGGCGCCGTCACCGCGCTGCACCCCGGAGGCCGTGGCGGGACGCTGTACGTCGCGTACAACGGCCGCGACCACTACGAGGGCCTCGCCGCACCGGCCCCGACGACCACCCCGGCGCCTGCCCCGCCGCCCGTCAAGACGGTCCCGGAACCCGCCCGGACGCAGGACCTGTTCCAGGACTGGCTGGACAGCATGCGGTCGCTGGACGAGGCGTTGCGCGACGAGCCGTCGGCGGCGGCCCGTCTGCGCAGCGCCCCGGTCCTCCCGGACACCACACTGCCGTCCGCCGCCGACGACGTCGTGGCGGACGCCCAGCGTCGCGCCGAGGAGACCGAGCAGCGGCTGTCCGACGCGCTCGACGGGGCCACGAAGAGCTCGGGGAGCACGCAAGGCGCCCCGTCCGTCGTCGACGACGGCGTCTCGACGGCGGACGGCGCGGACCCGGCCGAGCCGGCCACCGGCGAGAAGGTACCGCTGGAAACGCAGCTCGAACGGCATCGCCCCACACGCCTGTTGACCGGAGCGGACGCGCCCCCGCCCGGCCCGCCTCCCTCGACGGTCACCTTCGACGACGGCAGCCGCCTTCCGACCGCCCTCATCGGGCCCGACGCGGACGACGCCCGTGGCCCCTCGGGCGGCCTGATGTCCGGGCTGGGCAGGGCGACGCTGCGCGATCCGGATCAGGTGGCCGACGAGATCGTCCGCGGACTGCCGCAGCAGGTGCGCGACCGCTTCGACGACGCGGAACTGCGGCGGTTGCTGGCCGAGGAGCCCGGCGCGTTCACCGGGCCGCGCGGCGCCGGATTCGTGGCGCGCGAACGTTCCGAGGTGGGGTACGAGATCACGGTCGAGGCCGTCCCGTACCACCGGTGGGAGCGGTTCGCCGACGCCGACGGGGCGACGACGAAGGTCGACACCCTGCGTCGCGGCCAGGCGTCGACCGGGGTCTCCCGCAGTGTCGCCACGCTGCGCCGGGCCGCCGGAGCGATCAGTCTGGGCCCGCCGCTGGAATGGCTGCTGAAGCTCGGTGCCTCCATCGGCCGGTCGCGGCGCACCGACTACTCCACGGGAAGCCAGGCGTTCAGCCAGTCCGAGTGGCGGGCGATGGACGGCTCGCACCTGCATGTGGACGACGTGTACTACCGGGTGCGCGTCGACCGGGTCACCCCCGGGCCCGACACCACCCCGCGAGGGCCCGGCGCGATGTCGCCGGGGTGGCACCGGCAGCCGGTGCACGAGGGCGGCTTCGCGGTGCGGGGCGGCCTGACCTGGCGGCTCCCGGACAGCCTGACCGAGCCGTACACGGGTCCCACCCGCGCGCCGGAGACGATCACCTTCCGCGACGGTGCCGCGCCGCGCGTCGCGGACACGACGGCGCTGCACCTGCGGGACTCGCCGGAGGATCTCGCGCTCGCCATGTCCGGTGCGCGGCCCGGGAGTTCGGCGCACCGCACGCTCGTTTCGTTCCTGCGCCCGGGCAGCCTGCTCGGGCTGTTCCCGCGGCTGTCGGGGCAGGTCGTCGGTCCCGAACTGACGCGCGGTCGCTCGCAGCACCCGCTGGGCCACCTGATCGTGGAACGCGCCGTGTCGCACAAGGGCACACGGGTGACCGAGGCGACGAAGGTGGAGCTCCGCAACGTCGACCAGATCACGCAGCAGAACGAGCGCACCCACACCCGTGAGACGCGCTTCGGCGCGCAGATCACCGCCGGGCCCAACCACATGTACCAGGGTGCGGCGGCGGACGTGCGGATCCAGGGCGGCCCGATGGCCCGCCTCGATCTCGGCGCGGGCCGTGCCCACTACATCGGCGGTTCGGCGGCCCGGAAGATCACCGGCCGGGTCAAGGGCACCCCGGTGGCGCTGTACCAGGTCGAGAAGACGCTCTACGTCCGCCGGCCCGGTGAACCGCCTTCCGCGGCACGACCGTTCCGCGTCGTCACCCTGGACTGGATCCCCACCTCCGAGGCGCAACGGCTCGCCGAGTGGGACACGCGGACTCCCGGGCAGACCGGCCCGCAGCCCGCTCCGGAGCCCGCGGCGCCGCCGTACCTCGCCGCGGACGATCCCTCGCACCTGGGTCACACCCGAGCGGAGGGCTTCGTCCCCGAACAGCTCCCGCCTGCCGACGGCGAGCCCGGCCCTGTGGCGGCGCCGGACCCGATGGCGACGTTCGCCGACGCGGCCCTGGACGCGCTCCATCAGTCGTACCCGGCGCTCTTCCCCGCCCCGTGGGAGCGCCGTCACCCGCGCCTGGCACGCCTGCTGTACGGCGACGGACGTACGCGGGTCGCGCTGCACAACGACCGTCAGGTCCGCGACGCGCTCAGCCGCCCCACGCTGGCGCAGAGCCTGGAGGTCCTGACGACCACGGGTGTGCCGGTGAGTCTCACCGAGGACGGTCCGGTGCGGCGCGGTCACCACACCCTCACGCTGACGGCCCGGCTGACGGACCGACGCTACGAGACGTCGCTGAGCGAGCGGTCGTTGCGCAATTCCGTGAGCGCCACGCAGCAGCTCGGCCAGGCACGGCAGGCCTCCAGTACGCAGTCCGTGGGGGCCGAGCTCGGGATCTCGCCCCGTGACAAGGCGAAGGCGCCGGAGACCGGCTGGGCGCGCCGCATCGGCGGTCTGACCCTCGGCGTCCGGCACGCCTGGGGGCGTCAGCACGCCACGCGCACCACGGTCGCGGTCACCAACGACCACCTCACGGCGCAGACGGCAGCCCATCTGTTCAGCTATCGCGTCGAGTTGAACGCGACGTTCGACGGGCATCGGCGTCCGCGCGGCTGGGCCCGGCTGGCGACGGTCGGCGCTCTGGGCGCCGGCGTCTTCGTCAGTACGGTCCGGCCGCGGCCCCTGTTCGACGGTGGCGCGGCCCCCGTGGGCCGGGTCGAGCTGGCCGCGCCGGCCGCCCAGAGTTCACCCCGCTACGCGCCGAGCACAGGCACCCCGTCTCAGGACACCGAACACCCTTCCCCCGAAGGGAACTTGACGCCCGAGGAGGCGGAGCGCCTCGTCGACGGCACCGGCCCCTCTTCCGATCCGGACGCCACGGACGTCACGTGGACCCGGGATCTGCTGAGCCGCCCCTTCGCCGTGCTCAGCGCGGAGGGAGCTCAGCAGCGGCAGCAGGTGGCCGAACGGACGGCCGCGCAAGCGACCGGCAGTTCCTGGCACGTCACCACACCCGGCACCCCCGTGCGGGGCGCCCTGCGCCGCGCCATGGAGAACCTGTCCGTGGCGGGCCACATCGGCCAGATCCTTGGCCCGTTCGGGCAACGTGTCACCGGGCTGCACGCGGCGGGCCCGCTGCAGACCCACCACATCAAGGCGACGCTCCACGCCCGGTTGCGACGGCTGCGCGTGACCGGAGACCCGAACCAGGGCAGTTTCGAGGTCACCACCGGCGCCGACCACCGCACGACCGGCAGCTCGGGCACCTCCTCCCGCACGACGGTCGGCCTGCAGGGCTCCCTGTCGCCGCAGCACGTGGACGGCCACCACCCGGTGCACGGCAGCTACGCGGCCGGCGGGCAGCTCGCGTGGGGCAAGGGCGCCTCCGCCAGTGAGACGCTCGGCAGCGGCCGCAACACGATCCTGACCTACACCGGCCGCACGTACCCGGTGTCCGCCGACCTCACCGAGACCGTCGCCGTACGGGACCGCTGGAGCGCCGCGCTGGGTCTCGCGGGCACGCGGGCGGCGACGTCGCTGCGCTCGTGGGCCGGTCGGGTGTCGCCGTGGGCGGCGGACCACCTGGTGCCCCGGCCGCGCCCCGCGGCGGCCCGCACCCACGAGGTGCGGGACGCCGTGCTGCTGCACCTGCCGATGCAGGACGCCATCGAGACCGGGCTCGCGCCGGACGGCCTGAGCACGAGCACCCCGCACCACCTGGCGGGCGGCTACCGCGTTCCGCCGTTCCTGCGAAACCGCCGGTTCGCCACGCATCCGACGGGCCTGCTCGACGCGAGCCACCACGCACGCGAACTCCTGCCGCGCCTTGAGGCGCTGGGCGTGCCCTCGCACGACCGGGAACAGGTGCTGCAGATGCTGTCCCCGGACTTCCTGCGGGGCCAGCTCCACGAACTCAGCACCGACGGCGTGACGTTGCCCGTGCAGTACCGGGCCTGGGCCAGGCCAGGCGATCTGCCGACGGGCGGCAGCCCCGGGCAGCTCAGGTTCCGGCTGCGCCCGGTGACCACGACCGTCGACCGGCTGCGTACCGGCTATGAGGTGGAGGACTACCGGCCCACCGCCCGCGACACCAGCGGCGGCACGTCCCAGGACCGGGGCGGCGACGTGACGCTCGCCGCCTCCGAGTCCCCGGCCGTGGCCCGCGACGGCGGGCTGCTCGGCATCGGCCCCACCCTCCAGGGCAGCGCGGCGGAACAGCAGCAGTCCGGCCGCTCCCGGGCCGTCGGCACCAGCGCGAGCCCCAACATCGCCACCACGCAGTCCCATGCCGAACTCGTCACCGGCTACGAGCTGGAGGTGACGGCGACGGACAGCACGGGCGACGCGCTGTTCGACACGGTCTCCGGCAACGTCGGCACCCTGCGCGAACTCCTGCCCGTCAGCCTGCTCACACCCGACGGCGACACCGGCGAAGTGGCTGATGTACCCGAACCGCCGCGCACTGTGCGTCTGTTGACGGCCCTTCAGGCGAAGGCGGACGCGGTGTCCGACTGGCGGGCGGAGGACTCCGACCTCGTGCTGGACGACAAGGTCGGGACCGGGTTCCTGCCCGTCGACATCCTGGGCGCGCCCACCGTCCACGACGCCCTCACGCTCGCGACGGCTCGGGCCGACGGCACCGGCGACCGGGACCTCGGCACCACCCTCGACGGCGACGCCCTCACCGAAGCCGTACGCAAGGCGCGGCGCACCCCGCTCACCGCGCTCGGCACCGCCCCTGCGCAGGCGCAGCAAGAGGCGGCGGGGCAGACCGGGTTGACGGCGGGACTGCGCGAGGCGCTCTCGGCGCAGGGCCTCGGGCTGCCGCAGCTGTCGTCCGCCCGGCTGCTGGGCCAGTCGCACACGGCGGACGTGCGCATGTACGCCAAGCTGAGCCGGCGTGGCGCGCGGCTGCTGGCCGTGGAGAACAAGCCCCGTATGGAGGGTGCGGTCCGCGGCAAGACCTCCGACACCCTCGACGCGGGTTCCGCCACCACCACCGAGGCGGCCGTCGGCACCTCCCCGATGGCGGGCACCAGCCAGGCCGGTGTGATCACCCCCGGTGCCTCCGCGACCGTGGGGGGTGCCACCGACGGCACGCAGCTCAAGGGTTCGGTCGAATCGGGCCTCGGTACCCACCTCAAGGTGGCGACCCCGCGCAGCATGCTCTTCGCGCTGCCGGTGCGCTGGCTGTCCGTCGTCGAGGCCGACCACCACCTCACCGACAGCCGCGCCCTGCAAGCCCTGGGGCGGGCCCGGCGCGGGCCGCGCGCGGCCGAGGCCGGTACGACGGCTCTGGTGTGGGTGCGCGAGGACATCGCCACGGACCTGGGCCTGCTGGACGACACCACGTTCCCCGAGACGACACGGCAGGCCTGGGACGACCTCACCCAGGCGCAGGCGGACCTCACCGAGGCCGACAAGCGCTACTACGACGCCCGGGCGCAGGCCCGCACGGCATGGCTCGACATGACGGACGAGGAACGTGCGTCGGCCGCCGGCGGATTCGAGACGCAGCCCGGGGCGAGCAGTGACAGCGCCTCGCCCGCGGTGCGGAGCTGGCGCGCCGCGCGCGAGGAGGCGGCCACGTGGGAGGGCCACGCGGCAGCGGCGGCCGAGCAGGCCCACCGTCTCCACGCGGCCGCGTTCCGCGTCACCCACCCGACACCCGGCACGACGACACCCGACTCCACCGCTGCGGAAGGCGAGGAGGCGACCAAGTCCGCCTACCAGGAGCCGGACTGGCGCTCCGCGGCACCCGCCACCTACACGGTCACGGACGGCGCGGGCTCCGGTCCGCGCACCCTCACCTCACCCGACGGCTCGACGGTGTGGGACGTGCACGACGTCCCCAAGGACGGGGCGTCCTTCTTCCATGCGCTGCTCGCCGCGGCGCACCACCACGGCGTACAGGCCCCGCTGGGCGACGGCACACCGACCGGCACCGACCCGATCGAAGAGGCGCGCACCCGACTCGTCGACGCCTTGGGGCAGCGTGACAACGAGGACCTGCTGTCGGCACTGGCCCCCGAGGCCAATGAGGCCTTCACCGCCGAGGAACTGGCCGCGGCCGACGTCGAGTTGGACGGCCCACATCAGGCGGAGTTCAGCGCCCGCGGCGCGCTGCCCCAGCCGCGCTGGCTGAGCGAGGGCGAGCGGCTGCGTCTCGCGTCCGAAGCTCTGTCCCGTCCGTTCGGCACGGACGACCGGGCGTGGAACCACGGCGCGGCCGATCTGCTGCCGGCCCTGGCCGCGCGCGTCCTGCGCACGCCGGTCACCGTGGTCACCGCGGACGGGCACCATCAGCGGTTCGTGCCGACCGGTTCGGATGCCGACGCTTCCGGCCCCGAGCTGACCCTGTTCGTCGCGGACGATCATTTCCAGGTCGCCCTCCCGGCGGGCTCACCGCCTCCGCCGCCCGCAGTACCGCGCCCGGCCGCGTCGACCGACACCACGCCGGTCGACACTCCGGCGCAGGTCTCCGGCCACCGCACGCACACCACGCCTCCATGGTCGCCACCCACAGCGGGCGAGGCGTCCGGACGTCCCGGCTTCCGGCTCGCCGCCACAGGAGTCCTGACGGCTCCGGACGGCAGCACCTACCACCAGGGCACGCCGAGCGATCGGGGCAACGGGTTCTTCGGAGCGCTGTCCCAGGCCATGCGGCACGCCTCCCGTCTCCCGGGCACCTCCCGCAGCGATGCCGCGCGTCTGCGGGTGCGGGCGGGCTCGTCACCGGCCCAGTTGATGCGGCTGCACGGGCTGCCGGGCCGGGCCGCGGACCGCGACGCGCTGTTCCGGCCGCCGCCGGTTCGGCCCCGGCGCGGCGCACCGGCACCGAGCGACTTCGAGCGGGCCCGCGTCCTGCGCGAGCATCTCGCCACGGCGGCCTGGGGGCAGGAAGCGGACCAGGCGATGGCCCGGTGGGCGGCTCGCGCGTCCGGCGCCCGGGTCACGCTGGTCGAGGAGAACGGCACCGCCCACACCTTCGGCTCGGGCGACACGCAGCTCGTACTGCGCCGTCGGGGCGGCGACTTCGTCCCGCTGCTCCAGCACACACCGCCGTCGGCGTCCGCGCGCGAGGACATCCCGTCGCCCGATCCCGCGAGCACACCCCCGGGCGAGGAGGGCGCGTTCGAGCTCCACACGCTGTCGGGCGCCCGCGCCGGTTCCGTACCACCACAGCACCCGCAGATCACGCAGTTCCCGCGTGACGACGAGGGGGACACACTCGCCTCGGGCGAGTTCCCGGTCCTGCACGAAGGACAGGGCTGGACCGTACGGGGACAGGTCGACGCCGATCCGCACTCCACCGAACTCGCTGCGGAGAACGCCTCGTTGGGGCTGCGCGGCCGGTTCAGCGCCGAGGGTCCTGGCGCGGGCCGGGTCACGGACGACACGGGCCGGATCCACGACGAGGGGCCCGCCTGGGACTGGTTCCATCGCACACGGGGCCTGATCGCCTCGTCGCGCTTCCGTACCGCACCGGGTGACACACCGGGTTCGCTCGTACCCCTGTCGTGGGAGGACGCGCCGACCGCCGATCAACCGCCGGTGCCGCCGCGCCGGACCGCGGCCCAGGCCTCACCGGCTCTCGACGACCTGCCGCACCCGATGCGCTGGCGCACCGACGACGCGCCCCTGTACCGCTTCACGGCGGAGGACCCCGACGAGGTGTTCCTCAACGGTCTGCGCGCGCCCGGCACCGGCCTCGCGCACGTCCTGGACCACGCCTACAACGGCGCCTCCGACAGCAGCGGCTACGTGAGCACGACGCGCGACACGGACTACGCGCGCCGGTCCCTCGACCTGGCACCGGCGGCGTCCGCCGCTCTCGACGCCCGCCACCGCTGGCGCTACGACCTGGACCTGCCGGGCGGCATCGACGTCAACGGCACCCTGGGCCTCGCCTCTCCCTTCCCCGACCAGCGGGAGGTCCTCTTCCCGGGCGGGATCGCACCGCGCTTCGTGCGCGGTGCCCAACGCCTGCTGGACGGGCGGCCGTTCGGGCCCTACGTCCCGAACCCCGGACACCGCCCGCTGCCGCCGCGCGCACCACGGGACCACCGCCCGCGGCACGTCGTGCGTTCGGGTTTCGACGTCCGCAGGTTCACGTACGCCGGCGAACCGGTGACCGACCTGACGGTGCGTGTCGCCGTACGCGGTGGCAATGCCGGCGAGGCATCGCGCGTGCTGGATCAACTGCACGCAGGCGTGGCGGAGTTCTTCAACGCACCGGCACACCGCCTCCCGGGCGGCGACCGTCTGCACGTCACCGTCGAGCGGGTCGATCCCTCCGACGACGCGCACCTGACGGTCACGCTCGCCGGCCGCGACCGTCCGATGGACCAGCACACGTGGTGGCGCGACGCGTCGCCCGTGGAGCTGGCGCACGAACTGGCACACCAGCTGGGCCTGCGTGACGAGTACCGAGATCGGGGCTCCGCGCACCGGGCGCAGGTCCCTGGCAGCCTCCTCGGCGCGTACGACCAGGCGCCCCCGGACTCCGCGCTGGCGGCGGCCGGGCTGCGGCCCAGGCACCTGGCCCTGCTGTCCGCCGTGATCGGCGACGTGCCGCTCCACACGCGTACCGACCCGGACGGAGGACCGCTCAGCGACCCGAGCGGGGATGAGGACGACCTGCGCTCCGCACGTGCGGCGGCGCCGCCGGCCGCGCGCCGCGCGATCTGGGTGGACCCGGTGGCCCTTCCCCGGCCTTCGTCACCAGCCACGACCGACGTCGCTCCACGGGCACCGCAGCAGGCGGACGGGAACCCGGCCTCGGCACCTCATCTCGCCGACCTGGAGCAGCACTTCGCGGCCCAGGTGGCGGGCCTGCTCGGACACTCGCCCGTCGACGTCCCAGCGCTCCTCGGCGTCCTGCACCGCCGCACCTCCCTGCTGGGCACCCCGCCGCAGGCATCCTTCGACGACGCCTTCCGGCAGCACGCGGGAACCAGCCTCGCCGAGGTCCTCGACAACGCCGTGGAGCAGGGGCGCCTTCGGCCGCAGGACCACGAACTCGTCCTGACCGGCCTCGGCCTCGTCACGCAGTTCCCCGCCACGTCACAGCCGTTGAACCCCGTCGCCGTGGCGCCCGGGGCCCACCCCCGCCATCTGCCGCAGGCCATCGGCTTCGCGCAGCGGCTCTCCGAACTCCTGCGGGAGGACGCGGACGCCCCCGGCGCACTCGCCCTCCTGGCCGGCCTGGACCGCGACCTGCCCCGCATCTGGGCGGTCTCCGACGCCTTCCACGAGCTGACGGGCACCGATCTGCGCGATGCGCTCAACTGGTACGCGCACGACGACGCGGCTCGCGTCCAGGACGTCCTGGGCGACCCCTACACCGCTCCCGCCACCCCGCAGCAGGTCGCCCAGTGGTACGACCGCATGGCACAACTCCGCTACCACCACTACCGCTACGACACGCTCCCGCTCCCCCACAACCACCCCGAGGACGGCTGCTATCTGCGCGCCCACCTGATGGCGCTCCAACTGCAGCGCTGGGGCGCGTCCGTACGCAAGATCACGGTGGCGGGCCCGCGCCTCGGAGTCGTCTCGTCCAACGCCCACAACGCCACCACGCACAACCCGCTGGCCATCACCTGGCGCTACCACATCGCCCCCGCTGTCCTGGCGACCCGGCCGGACGGCACGACCGGCTACCTGGTGATCGACCCGGCACTGGAACAGGGCCCGCTGTCCGACGAACAGTGGCTCACGACGATCGGCGCCCCTCCCGCGGCCGACGACCTCCGCCTGATCGACATGCCGGTCGACGCGGCGCAGGGAAGTCTCCTGCTCGACCAGATCCTCAACCCGGACCAGTGGGACGGCGACCAGCCACGCGGCCGCAACGTCGTCCTGATCACCGACGCGCACGCGCTGTGGTTCCCCTGGCCGAACAGCATCCAGCCCAGCGACCTGAAGAGCGCCGACGACCAGTTCCGCGGCTACGTCGACGAACTCGCCCGGCACAGCTGGGAAGCCCTGGCACGAGCGGTGATCCGCGACATCGAGAACGGCCTGCGGGCACGCGAACACGCCCGGGCGACGCCGGAGAACGCAGCTGCGCACGCGAGCTGGGCGGAGGAACGCTGGACCTGGATGGAACGCGAGGGCCGACTGCTGACCCACCCCGCCCTGGCGGAACGCGTCCGCGCGCTGCTCCCGCCCGGCCACGCGGCCCACGCCTTCGTACTGCTCGACCCGGCAGCCTCGCTCTTCGACCCCGTACCCGGCTTCCAACAACTGGCGTGGACGATGCCGGTCCTGCCCGACCTGGACGCCTTCCTCCCGGCCGACCTGACACTGCCGCAACTCGACCTGGACGACGTGAACTTCGCGGACTTCCTGAACTTCCCGCAGTCGGACTGACCGCCCCACAGAACGCACGCGGTGGCCTGCCGGAATCGGCGTGCGTTGTCCGCGATCTTTCCCGGAATTGTCCGTGATCGGTAACGGACGCATCCCCTGGCCTGTGCGGCTCGTCATCCCTGGTGGTCGCAAGGTGACCGGGGATCGGCAAGGAACTGCGCGCAAAGGGGCGGACATGGCACTGCACAGCGGTGGGCGGGGCTGGTACGGCAAAGTGGTCGGGGCCGCGCTCGGGGTGACGCTGCTGACCACGGGTGCCTCGATGTGGACCGCGCAGGCCGGCCCCGTGGACTCGCCCGAGGCGAACGCCCCGGCCGCGCCGCACGCCAAGCCGGTGGCGACGACCATCGCCCATGCCTCACAGGCCGGGAAGCACGGCGTCAACATCACCATCGACGACGGCCCCGACCCGGTGTGGACCCCCCAAGTGCTCGACGTGCTGAAGAAGTACGGGGTGAAGGCCACGTTCTGCATGGTCGGGACGCAGGCCGAGGCCCACCCGGACCTCGTGAAGAAGGTGGTCGCGGCCGGACACCGGCTGTGCGACCACTCGGTGTCGCACAACACCGCCATGGACAAAGCCGCCACCACATACCAGTCGCAGCAGATCCTCGACGCGGAACGCATGATCACCAAGGCGTCCGGGGGCGTACGCCCCCTGTACTACCGGGCACCCGGTGGGGCCTTCACTCCCTACAGCCGCAAGCTCGCAGCCTCCCGGGGCATGCGCCCTCTCGGCTGGAACGTGGACACCAAGGACTTCGAGCGTCCGGGGACGGACGCCATCGTCGCCACCGTCGAGCGCGAACTGCCCAACGGACCGACACTCCTCTTCCACGACGCCGGCGGAGACCGTGGCCAGACCGTCGAAGCCCTGGACCAGCTCCTCCCTCAGCTCAAGGAGCAGGGTTACTCCTTCGGCTTCCCGGTGCGCTGAGCCCCAGAAGGCGTGGCCGAGGCCGGACTGCCGAGAGCGATCAGTGCTTGCATGGTGCGCATGGCAGACAACGAGGGAGCCCCCGCCCGCTTCAAGGACTTGGCGCTCGATGCCGTCGATCACCAGGCACTGGCCGACTGGTGGTGCGCGGCGATCGGATACGTGCGCAGTGCGACGACTGACGGGAGCACGCGTCCGGTCGACTGGCCGGTCCCGATCGTGGACCCGACGGGGAGCGGGCCGCTCATCTGGATCAATCCGGTACCGGAGAAGAAGACGACCAAGAACCGCATGCACCTCGACGTGTACGGGGACCCCGACCGGCTCGTGTCCATGGGCGCGACCGTGGTCCGAGTACGTGACGAAGGGATCGCGTGGCATGTGATGGCCGACCCGGAAGGGAACGAGTTCTGCGTCTTCGTCTGATCCAGCCGGAAACCGGCCGGCCGCGCCCCGGTTCAGGATCCCCGGCGCCTGCGGGAATCCTGAACCGGGGCACGCGCCCGACAGGCCTTCGGTCAGATACCGCAGGAGGACGCCGACCAGAAGCGCGAGCTCTGGCTGCCGAGGTGGGCGTGCGTGCTGTGACCGGGGTAGCCGGGCCCGAGGATCTCGTTGAAGCCGTGATTGCGGGCCTGCTTGACGATCTCGCAGTACGACGGTGCGCCGACGAGGTCGATGCCGCGGCCGGAGAGATGGTTACTGGTCGCCGCGCCGCCGACCGCGTTGTTGCAGGCGTAGGAGCGGAAGCCGCTGCTGGTGGTCAGCGGGCGGTCGCCGAGGGCGTGCCGCAGAGCCTCCAGCTTCCACATCTGCTGCAGCGCGTTCGCCTTCGCGGCGGCCGCGGACACGGCGCCGCCGGACCAGTCGGAGTTGCAGCGGTTCATCTCGGCATAGGTGAAGTGCACCGGGGTGCAGTCACCGTCCTGAAGGGCGTAGAGCTTGCTGAACGTCTGCGCACCCGCGACGCCGTCCGCCGACAGGCCGTACGCCTGCTGGAAACGGCTGACCGCGGCCTTGGTGGCCGGTCCGAACTGTCCGTCCACCGCGATGACTCCGCCGTAGCCGGGGTATCCGGCCACCCGGATCTGCAGTTGCCGGACGTCCTCGCCGCTGGCGCCCTGGCTGAGGGTCCGGTTCCAGGTGTAGCAGTCGTCGGCGTGGGCGGCGCCTGTGGTGGCCACGACGCCGAGCATCGAAGCTGAGGCGAGCATGACAAGCGCGAGAAGGGTGCGAAGGTGCCGTCTGAGCACAGTGCCTCCCAAGGGGAAGGATGCGGAAAGAAGCAAGGAACCCCGACACTGCCCGGCACGGGCTACGCGCGTCAATAGGGCCCGTGCATGGGCGACTTGACGCGACGACGGAGCCGTGACCGGGCCCTGCCGCTCTCTCTCCTGCGCGTTCGTTCGGCACCGCCGGTCCTAGGTCCCGAGCCCCGGCCGGAGGACTGTCCCTGATCATGCTCGCGCCCGATGCCGGGCCCCGTGGGCGAAGGACACGATGCAGGCAGACCTCAACGACAAGGAGCGCACGATGTCGTACCCGGAGCACCTGCAGTACCCCGCGCCCCGCTACCACGGAGACAGGGGCGTCGTGAACGCGTCCTTCCGTCCCGCCGACACCCCGGCGGACCTCACCTCGCCCGACGGCGGCGCCACCCATTACCTCGCCACGCACGAGTCGACCGGCGGGGAGTTCGGGCTGTACAAGGTGGATCTGGCAGCGCGGTCCGCCGGCGCCCGGACCCACTTCCACAAGGCGATGTCGGAGTCCTTCTACGTCCTCTCCGGCGAACTGGAGCTCTTCAACGGCGAGAAGTGGGTGACGGGCCGCGCCGGTGACTTCCTGTACGTTCCGGTCGGCGGTCTGCACGCCTTCAAGAACGTGACGGACGAGCCCCTGTCGATGCTCATGCTCTTCTCCCCCGGCGCCCCGCGCGAGGAGTACTTCGAAAGAGTCGCCGAGATGTCACGGCGCGGCAGCGAGGAACTCAAGGAATTCCGCGTGCGACACGACAGCTACTTCGAGGAGGACTTCGGACCAGGGGCAGTCCGGTGAACGACACGGCAGGCCGGACCGCCCGCGCCGACGCGGAACCGCGGAACCATCGCGGCTACACCGTCCCGCCGGTCACGCCGACGTCGGCGCACGTCCACGGGCGATATTCCGTGGCCGAAGAGCTGGTGAACATGCCAAGCTGACGCCCGTCGAAGGGGTGTAGCTCAGAGGCCAGAGCGCCGGTCTCCAAAACCGGATGCCGCAGGTTCGACTCCTGCCACCCCTGCCACTCCGTACCCGGCAGATTCCGCCCCCGCTTCCCTGGTGAACGTCATCCCGGTGACGCCGTCGGCTGGGCGGGCGGTGGGTAGACGAGGCGGTTGCGGGCCGCGGTGAGAATGCCGACCACCCGGGGGAAATCCTTGAGCTGGCTCAGCAGCGAGTTCAGGGCAGGGAGCAGGCACCGCGGCGGGACGTCGCGGGCGGCCAGGATGTCCGCGGCCCACGTGATGAAACGCGCGAACAGGTCGGGGTCGTCGACGTAGAGGGCGGTGGCGAGGTAGCTGACGATGTACTCGATGTCCTCGACGGTGCGCTCCAGCTGGTACTCGTTGTACCGGCCCATGTCGGGAAATCCGGTCGCGACGTCGGCGAGGGTCTGCTTGACCAACTGCCGTTTGGACCGCCGGACCATGGTGTATTCCTGGTCGGCGAGGTGCGGCAGGTCCACATCGGGCAGGCGGGCCGTGCGCGCACCCGGTCGCGTCGGGTTCCGGGCGAGGAGGGTGGCCGCTCCGGGTGCGTCCCTGGCCCACTCGGCCTGCATCAGCCGGGCATGGCGGCCCTGCGGACCGAATGCGGCTCCTCCGGCAAGTACCCGGATACCGGCGCCCTGGCACGAGATGATCGCGTTGTGCGCGTCGGGCAGATGTGTCGGGATGGACGAGGACAGCAGCACCGCCTGTGCCCGGGTGCGGTCCGCGTGGACGACCAAGTGCTCGGTGGGGACCTGCGCGCCGAGATAGTCGACACGCCAGCCCCGCAGCCGCAGTACCTCGCTGACCAGGCGTGCGGGCAGCGCGTGCCACTCGCCGTCGACACACGCCACGAGAACCCTTCCCACGAAGCTGCCGGTGAGGGCGGGCGCGGTGGCATCGACAATGGCTGCGATGCACCGCTCGCTGATCGCGGTGGCAACGTGTTCCTGTGCCACCGTGAGGTCGTTGGCCGCCCAGGCCATGCCGACCCGTTCCTGGGCGGGTGCGATCAGTTCGAGCAGGATCCGCTCGCCGACGGCGGACAGCTGTTCAGCGGGCGGACGGTCCACGGCGTTCGGCTGCCGGGGATCCGCTGTGGCGAGCGCGCGTCGCACGATGGCGACGGCGCGGGTCTCGTCCCCGTCGCCGAGTGCCTCCCACAGTTGGTCACGCGGCTCGGTGAGGGAGTCGGTGTCGTTGGCAGCGGTCACGCCGTTCACCTTCCCAGGGTTCGCTCGTGCTCCGTCGTCGGACGGTTGTCGAGATCGCGGGGAGCGCTGATCGCGAGGACGGCCATGTCGTCGCGTCGACCCTCGCCCACCCACTGGGTCATGGTCATCTGTACGTGTTCGGTGACTGCCTCGGCCGGCATCCCGGCGCAGTGGGACAGCACGGTGCGCAGCCTGTCCTCGCTGAACATCACGTCGCCCAGCGGCCCGCCGCGGGCTTCGGTGATCCCGTCGGAGTACAGCAGGCAGGACTCGCCCGGTTGCAGGGCGACTTCGGCGGTCTTGAACTCGAGGTCGGCGAACGCGCCGATCAGTGTGCCGCTGGTCGGGGTCTCTTCGACACGGCCGGTGGTGCGCACGATGAGCGGGGCGGGATGGCCCGCCGTCGAGATGCGCAGCCGTACGCGTGCGCCCTGGCGTACCGCGGACACCAGGGCCAGTGTCACGAAGGGTGTCTGATGCCAGGCGAGCAGAGCGCTGTTGAGGAGGGTGAGCAAGCGGGTGTGGTCGGCGGCGAGTGGCACCAGGGCCTGGAGTGCGTTGCGGATCCGGCCGGCTATGACCCCGGCTTCCAGTCCTTTGCCGCAGACGTCCCCCAGTACCGCGAGGGTCTCGGCTTCCGGTGTGTCGGCGGGGTACAGGTCGTAGAAGTCGCCGCCGACGCGTTCACCGGCCACCGAGGCGCGGTAGCGGCCGGAGAAGGAGATGCCGTGGACCCGGCCGAGGGCGGGCGGCAGCAGGTCGCGCATCAGGAGTTCCGTGATGCGCGCCTGGCGGGAGTGGCTGCGGGCGACGGAGAGGGCGGCGCCTGCGCGTGCAGCGAAGTGCTGGGCGAAGGATTCCTCGGCGGGGGTGAACGCCGCTTCCTGGCGCCGACTCAGCAGGATGAGGCATCCGACCGGCTCGCCGTGTCCCGGCAACGGCACCACGATGACCGAGCCGATGTCGGAGGGGTCGCCCACGAAGCTGTCGGGCATCGCCCAGGGCGGCACCTGGTGGGGATCGATCCAGCTGGAGGACACCGCGGGAAACCCCAGCAACGCCTCTGCCAGACCCGGCAGTTGCCCCGGGTCCACGGCGATACGCTCCTGCACCACCGGCCCGCCGGTGGTGCACCGCGTCACAGGGAAGCTGTGTCCGTCGCCCATGGCGACGATGACCGCCGCACTCGCCAGATGGCGCGCCGCTCGCTGCACGGTCACCGCCATGCAGCGTTCGACGTTCAGCGAGGCGAGCAGTTCTGAGGAGAGTTCCTGCAGCAGTGCGGCTCTGGCCCGCTCACGCGCGAGCTCCTGTGCGGCGCCCGCCGAAAGGCTTTCACGGATCAGCCACCAGGTCACCGCACCGTCCGCGCCCGGTCCGGCGAGCGCCTTCACGCGGTGCCGGCCGATCCAGCCGCCCGCCCAGGTCGGCAGTTGCTCCCGCGCGCCGCTGACACGCTGCAGGTGTGCCTCGACCAGCCATGCGGGGGCGATCTCTCCGAAGGCGACACCGACACCGACTCGTGCCAGTAGAACGCGGGCCTGCTCGTTATGTGACAGCACGACGCCGGCCGCGTCCACTGTGACCACCGGATACGGGTCACAGGGCTGCGCTGCAGCTTCTACACCACAAGAGCTTTTCTGCTCCGGCAAGGAGACCATTGATCTGGAACCCGCTGACGCGGATCTCCACCACCCATCCACTCGAAGGCAGGTACCCCAACGTTACCGACGGCATATGACTACCGCCCGTACTTCGCAATACCCCGGACATCCTCACCCCGAGTACTGAACAATCCGCCCAGCACAACACCACCGGCGCCCACCTCGAGTTCCCCACCACCCCCGCACGCCCCAGCAGGGCCCCGCTCCGCCGTCCTTCTCCACGGAGTCCGCGGATCTCGCGCCCGTACCCTGCGGCAACGGCCGACACCGGGCGAGGACTTCGGTGCGGGCGATGTGTTCGAAACTGCCGCGATCGACGGTGCAGTGGTACTGCCCCCGTCGGGGATCCGGCCCGGTGCTTTCCAGCCGGGCCGGCACAACTCCGGCCGCAGTACGGCCGTTCGGACTTGCAGTATGAACATGCCAACGTCATGAGCCGGCACCGCTGCGGGAGGACCTCGCAGTCTGTCAGAACGCGCCGGATCTGTTGGGCCTTTGCCGGGCCGTCATCACGCCGGCCCGGAACGCGACGTCGCGGTCGCATTCCGGGCCGGTCGGGTGAGGGGCCTGGATCCCGGCCCTCGTCGTACGAGAGCCGGGGTCACCCCTTCCCGGTCAGCGGCAGGTTCCGGGAAGAGTTGCCCACCTCCACCCGCCAGGCGCCATGCGGGCTCTTCCATCCGTGCGTCGACGTGTCCCACATGCGCAGCCGGTCCGCCGGCACCGTCATGGTGACCCGTCGCGACCGGCCGGGCTGCAGCGCGACCTTCGCGAACGCCTTGAGCTGGCGGGTCGGTTCGCCGGATCCCTCGGGGAATCCGACGTAGAGCTGGGCGACGTCGGAGGCGGTGCGGGCGCCGGTGTTCTTGACGGTCGCCGTGACGCGCAGGCCGCCGTGTCCGTCGCCGTCGTGTGCGATCCGCAGGTCGCTGTAGGCGAAGGAGGAGTAGCTCAGGCCGTGGCCGAAGGGGAACTCGGGCTGCTTGCCGTCGGCGTCGTAGCCGCGGTGGCCGACGTCGAGCTTTTCGCTGTAGCGGTACGTCGTGGAGTCCTTGTCCGGGTCGACGACGCCGGGGTACTGGTCGTGGTCGGCCGTGGGCAGCTGGGACATGCTCGTGGGCCAGGTCTGCGGCAGGCGTCCCGACGGGTCCACGTCACCGAACAGTACGGAGGCGAGCGCCGCTCCGTTCTCCTGGCCGCCGTACCAGGATTCGACGATGCTGCGTACGGAGTGCAGCCATGGCATGAGCACGGGGCCGCCGGTGTTGAGGACGACGACCGTGTTCGGGTTGGCCCGTGCCACCGCGGCGACGAGGTCGTCCTGGGCGCCGGGGAGGGTGAGGTTCTGCCGGTCGGCGTCCTCGCCCTCGTTGTCGTTGACCACGACGACGGCGGTGTCGGCCTTCTTGGCCGCTTCGACGGACTTCTGGACGGCTTCCGTGTCGGGCTGCTGCCATCCGAGCGAGAGCCGGCGCGGTGACGGCGGGGCGGGGTCGTGCTGCCCCCTGTCCCGCATCGGGGCCTTCCGGTCCCTTGGCGCTCTGGTAGTTCTCGACCGTGATGCGGTGCTTGCCGGCGCTCAGGTGCACCGACGACAGGCTGGGTGCGTACTGTGCCCAGTCGTCGACGACGGGCTTGCCGTCGATCTTCACGCGGACGCCGCCGGTGTTCTTCATGGAGAAGTCGTAGGTGCCGGTGACCGGTGCGTCGAGGGAACCGCTGTAGCGGACGGAGAAGGTGTCCTTGTCGACGCCGGGGGCGGGCGCCCCGTCGAAGGTGCGGTCGATGGAGGACTCGGTGCGGGTGAGGACGGGCTCGCCCTTGAGGTCGAGGTTGTCGAAGTACTCGGCGCGCAGGCCCGCGTGGCCGTCGGAGGTGAACCGGTCCGCGGTGACGGCGGGCAGCGTGTCGGTGGCCGTGGGGACGTGCACTCCGTCCGAGACCTCGACGTGCCCCGCTGTCCCGACGCGTTGGGTGATGCCGTCGGCGACGCTCACCACGGAGTCCGGGTCGGGCGTGACGTGCGAGCTGCCGCCGCCTCCGGTGACGGGGGTCTTGTCCGCCGCCTCTCCGATGACGGCGATCGACCCGGTCCTGTCGTCGTCCAGCGGCAACAGCGCTTTACCGTGATCCTGGTCGTTCTTCATCAGGACCGTACCCTGGGCCGCGATGTCCCGCGCCGCCCGGACGTGCTCGGATGTGGTGGCGGTGGCGTCCGGCGTGCCGGGGGTCGTGTCGAAGAGGCCGTACTCGAACTCCTTGGTGAGCAGCCGGAGGACCTTGTCGTCGATCACATCGACGCTGACCTTGCCCTGCTGGACCGCGTCGGTCAGCGCCTGTCCGAAGTTTCCCGCGGACGGCATGGTCAGGTCGAGACCCGCGTTGGCCGCTTGCACGGTGCTGCGTGCCCCGTCCCAGTCGGTGACGACGAACCCGTCGAATCCCCAGCCGTCCTTGGCGGTGCGCTGGAGGAGTTCGGCGTTCTCGTTGGCGTGGGTGCCGTTGACGAGGCTGGTCGCGGCCATAATGGAGGCGGCGTCGCCTTCCTGGACGGCCTGCTCGAACGGCGGGTAGTAGATCTCGTTGAGGGTGCGTTCGTCGACGACGGAGTCGGCGTTGTTCCGGTTCTGCTCGACGTCGTTGACCGCGATGTGCTTCAGGTCGGCCATCACGCCGTGCTTCTGCACCCCCTTGATGTACGCGGTCGCCATCTCGCCGGTGAGGTACGGGTCTTCGCCCGACCCCTCGAAGATGCGCCCGCCGCGTGGATCACGGGCCAGATTGACGTTGGGGCCGAGATTGACGCTGATGCCCTTGGTATGGGCTTCCTGCCCGACGACGGACCCATAGCGTTCCTCCGCGGCCGGGTCGAAGGTCGCGGCCGCGGCGATCGGTGCGGGCAGTGCCGTGGTGCCGCCCATGGTGACGCCGGCGCCGCCGTCGTGGAGGTTCAGGGCAGGGACGCACAGGCGTGAGATGGGCGCGACGACACCTGCGTAGCCGGGGAGTTGGCTGCCGTGCGTCATGGACAGTTTCTCGTCGAGCGTCATCTGCGCCAGCACCTGGCGGGCTCGGGCCCGCGGTGACGCGTCCGAGTACGTCCACGGGCAGGAGGGGGCGTCGTCGGCCGCGGCCGGGAGACTGCCGAGTGCGGTGGTCATGCCCGTCACCGCGAGCAGGGCGGCGGCGAGAGCGAGCGAACGTGATCGCACGGTCGTTCCAATCGTGTGGGGGGTGTGCAGGGGGTCAGGCGGCGGGAGTCACGTGTCCTGCGAGTGGACGGTCGTGATGGCCAGTGGGGTGACCATGACCGGTCCGCGCAGGCCGTAGGACGACGTGCGGGTGCTCGTCTTGTTGTAGTGCGTGACGGCGTTGCGCAGCGTCGTCCGCACGATCACCTTGATCTCGTTGCTGCCGGTCTTGAGATGGTCGGTGACGTCCCAGGGGACGTCGGAGACGATCTGCGTCCCTACTTGTTCGCCGTTGACGTGGATCTCGGCCGTGCCCTCCACGGTGCCGAGGTCCAGGCGGATGCCCCTGCCGCGACCGATCCAGTGGTCCGGCACGGTGAGGGTGCCCGTGTACGTGCCCACGCCGGAGGCGCCCGCGGTCTGCTCGCGGTCGCGCCAGTCCCACAGCGGGAAGGTGCCCGACAGCGTGGGGATGTCGATCGTCTTCGGGCCGTCGGGCGTCTCGGCCTCGACGGACAGGCCCCAGGCGTACGGTCCTTGCCGCGCGGCGTCCATCCGCGCGGGCTGCGCCTTCACTGTCGTACGACGTCCATTGCTGAGGGTGAAGGTGCGACTGCCGGCCGCGGCGGTGCGGAGTTCGATTCTGCCGTCCGCCACCACGAGGTCGTCGTGGACGGTGTCGGTGTCGGTGACGTGCACCGGGACCGGCCCGCGGGAGTCCACTGCCAGCACCCGGGTCTCCTGGGCACGCAGCCGGGTGGGCACGAGGGTGCGGCCGTTCTCGAACGTGTACTGGGCGGCCGCTCCGACTCTCCCGTTCCACAGGTCCATCACCGAGACGGCCCCGGTGCCCTCGATGGCGGGTGTGAACTCCACCAGGTCGTTCGTCGGGTTGTACAGGTACACGTACCGCACGCCGTGGGCGTAGCGGAGCTGCGTGAGGACGTGAGCCTCGCTCCACGACACACGCGGAAGGACCTTGCGCCCCCGCAGGGCCTGCAGGGCATCGGCCTGTGTGGCGGCTCGGACCGCGTGGGGGCTGCGGAGCGCTCGTGCGATGGACTCGGCGACCTGCTCGTCCGCGTCGTGGCCGCCGCGATAGGCGGTGTCGCGGCGCGGAGGATCACCGACGAAGACGACGGTCACGCCGGCCTCGACGGCCCGCTCGATGGCCCGGGCCGCCTCGACGGGCACGGCACGCTCGTCGACGATCAACGCCCGGTACTGCGGCCCGGACGGACACAGCACGCCCTTGCCGACGGCGTTCTCCTCCGCGAGACCGACCGGGTCGATGTACTGCACGGAGTACCCGTTGCGCTCCAGCGCGAGCGTGTCGAACAGGGCGGCCGGCTGGGTGCCTTCGTCCGAGGACAGGCGGGCCGCGGTGGTCAGGAATCCGTCACGGTAGACGGCGACGTCGCAGCGGGGCGAGCCGGACTCCAGGATCATGGCGCCGCGCGCCCAGTACTCGGTGGTCCGGGCGAGGGCCGGCCACTGCGGGTTGTGCCGGTCGTTGAAGCTGTCCAGGCTGTCCCCGAAGCGGTACTTGCCAGGCCAGGCCGCCCCGGCGCTCATGTACTGGAAGCCGTGCAGGAAGGGCTGGGTGATCCCCGCGGCCCACTCCTTGTCGATCATCGCCTTGTAGTCGCCGGGGTCGACCTGGTGGCACTGTTCCGGCTGGGCCCCCAACTCGGTCGACACCCGCACGGCCCCGCCCTGGTGGGCGCCCCCGACCACGGCACGCTGCCAGTCCAGGGCATAACGCCATCCGTAGAACCGGATGTCCGTGGGGAAGCGGTCCCCGGAGTTGTACGACTCACCCTCCACCCGGCCGCCGGCGCGGGCCAGTTCACGGTTGCTGCGGATCGGCTCCAGGTCCTGCCCGTAGGCCGCCTGCGACTTGTACGTCATCCCGTATCCGCGGGCCCAGTCCTGGAAGGGCTTGAGGTGGTTCTCGATGTACAGGTCGGTCAGCAGCCGGTAGTAGTCCGCCCGGATCTTGGCCGCCTGCCCGTCGGACGACTCGAAGTCGGCGCGAGGCGGCTCGGTGGGAACCCAGTAGCGGCTCATGCCGTGCTGGAACGCCAACGGCAGGAAGGGTACGAGGTCGTAGCCGCGCAGCTTCTTGAACTCCTCGGCGAATGCCGGCGCCCAGAACAGCGAGTCCGCGTCGAGTTCGAGGGAGTCCTCGAAGAAGTCACCGCCGCACCGCTTCAAGGCTTCCACGTTGTCCTTGCCGACCTGGTTGTCGTCCAGGTACTCGGTGGCTTTGCGGGCTGCCGCGGCGTCGAAGACGCTGGTCACGCCACGCTCTCCGTCGCGGCGCCAGAAGCCGAAGACGATCCAGTCACCGGCCTCCGGGGCCTTCCACGTGAGCTTGCCGTCGACGACTTCGTCGGTGACGTCGCGCAGTGAACCGGCTTCCAGGACCGTGGACTTGGACGGGATCTTGACGGGGGTGCCGTACGGGGGCCGCTCGTTCTCCGGTAGCAGCTCTGCCGCCGGGCCGCGTTCGACCACCCGCGCCACGGTGGCGGCGACCAGGGTGGCCTTCCGCTTATTGCCCGGGTCGTCGAAGGGCCAGGGCACGTCGCCCGAGAAGCGGCCCTGCTCTGCGTCCGCCCGGCCGTACTGGAGTTCTTGCTGCGCATAGCCGGACCCGGCGCCCGTGTTGGGTGTCTGGACCGGCCAGTTCGCGCCCATCGTCATGCTGACCCGCATGTCGAGCGAGGCCGCGGCGTCGAGGACGGCCCCCAGATTCTTGCGCTGATCCTCGTTGGCCCAGGAGTCCGACGAGTAGGCGATCTCGACCTCTCCGAAGCCGGCCTCGGCGATCGCGGTGACCTCCCGCACGCTCTCCTCGACCGACAACGGCGCCGCCCACCACCACCGCACCGCGGGCCGGTAGCGGGAGTTCGGTGACTTGAACGCCGCCGCCGACAGGGGCGCGGGCAGGCTTGCGGCGTTGGCCGCCTCCACCTGTTCGGCACGCGCGACCGACGCGTTCGCGGCGCGCTCCGCCGCCCGGGCCTGCTCGGCACCGGGCGTTGCCATGGCTGCGGTGGTGGCGGTGGCGGCTCCGGCCGCGAACAACGATCTGCGGGACAGCATGGCCACGCGTCTCGCCTCCTTCCCGTTCGGCATCGGGGCAGACGGCGCCCTCGAAGTGACTGATACGTTTCATCAATGGCACGACGCTAACGACTCGTTCTCGCTAAGCCAATAGCCGTGCAGGCAACGGAATTTCACCTTCTTGCATTGAACGATTCAAAGCAGACGCAGATCTAGCGGGAGCCCCCGGCGATCGGTTCATCTGCTGCCGGCCACGTCGGGACTGCCGCGCGGCCGGCCCGCCGTCGCGGGTCGCCCGTACGCAGCGCGGCTCACGCCCCGTGTCAGGAGTGAGGCGGCATGGCCGACCGCGGGCAGCGCCGATAGCGTCGTCGTATGCACCGAGACAAACGGCTGCTTCACGCCTCATCGTTCGGCGCGGCGGCGGTCGCGTACGCCGAGCACCGTCCTGACTATGCGCAGGCCGCGGCACGTTGGGCGCTTCGGCCCGCGCCCGGCCTGCGCGTGCTGGACCTCGGCGCCGGAACCGGCAAGCTCACCGGCACTCTGGTCT
Organism: Streptomyces sp. cg35; assembly: GCF_050410835.1. Taxonomy (NCBI): domain Bacteria; kingdom Bacillati; phylum Actinomycetota; class Actinomycetes; order Kitasatosporales; family Streptomycetaceae; genus Streptomyces; species Streptomyces sp. cg35. The sequence goes on along the minus strand of NZ_CP191268.1, from coordinate 8,736,957 downwards.
CACTGGGCGCCGAGGTCATCGCGGTCGAGCCCGACCGGGCGATGCTGACCGAGTTGCGTCGCTCGCTTCCGGCGGTCCGTGCCCTGTCGGGCAGTGCCGAGTCGATCCCGCTGCCGGACGCGTCCGTCGATGCCGTGCTGGCCGGGAACGCCATGCACTGGTTCGACTTGGCGGTCGCGGGGCCCGAGATCGCCAGGGTCCTGTCCCCCGGCGGCATCCTGGCCGGGCTGTGGAACGTCATGGACGACCGAACCGAGTGGGTTGCCGGGCTCGCGCAGGTCAGCGGGAGCGCGGCCATCGGTCCGCGGGACACGCCCGCCAGTTGGCGCGCCGAGACGGCGGACATGCACCTTCCGCGGACGGGTGCGACCGCCCGGTTCGGCGCACCGGCGCAGGCCGAGTTCCCGCACGGGCAGCAGCGCACCGCCGACTCGCTCGTGGAGACCATCGCGACGCGCGCGGGAATACTGGTCATGCCGGAACGAGAACAAGAGGCCACGCTGGCCCGGATCCGCGCTTTCCTGGCGAGCAGGCCGGAGACCGCCCACGGCGGGTTCACCCTCCCTCTGCTGACCAGCGTGCTGCGCGTCCGGCGACTGTGAGACATCACGTCGACACCGCTCGGTGACTCATCGCATCCCGACCCGCGAGGACCGCCCTTTCGCGCTGCTCGTGGCGCGTGTGCGTCACACCGTCGGCCGGACCGTGTCCAAAGAGGGTGAGCGGCAGGCAGACCGACGGAGCGGATGATGATGAGGAACCACGAACTGATGGTGCGAGCACGGCACTTGGCATGGACGGTGTGCTCGGTGTCCGCGGGAGTTGTTCTGGGACTGTTCGTCGCCGGTATGGCTCTGCCCGGTGCGGGAGCGTGGATGGACGCGGCAGGTGCGGCCGCCCTCGGTGGCGTGGGCTGGGCTGCGGCGCCGCCGACGCGCGCGAGACGCATTCACCGGGCGTGAGGCGGTCCGGCGGGTTCTCTGGCGTCGAGCGCTTCGGCGGCGCGGCAAGCGGCTAGTGCCGCTCGTCCCGGAGCGCCGCTCCCTGGATCGGACCGGAGCGGGAGGATGAACGTTGCCACCGCGCCGACGGCCGCGGCCCACCAGTAGGCGGTGCTGTAGCCGTGGATGCCGGCCTGGGCGAGCGTCCGGGGCCCTCCCGAGGGGAACCGGCCGTGGATGCTGGCCTAGGGGACGGCAAGTTCGACGCTTCCTCGAAGGACGTGCTGCCCGATCGGGTGCGCGGCGCAGTCCTGTCGGTGCTCGCCGCCTCCCCGACTGAGCCCGCGCCGACGGCTCCGTAGCACCCTCCCTCGGCCGGATGATCAGGCTTGCCCGATCATCAACTCCGCGCAGCGTTCGCCGATCAGCATGGCGGGGGCATTGGTGTTGCCTCCGGTGACCGACGGCATCACGGCGGCATCGGCGACGCGCAGCCCCTCGATCCCGCGCACCTTCAACTGCGGATCGACGACAGCGGTCGGGTCGTCGTGCCCGCCCATCTTGCAGGTGCCGACCGGGTGATAGACGGAGTGGATGCGCTGCGGCAGCTCGCGCGCGAGCGCAGCGTCGTCGGCGAGGGCAGGTCCCGGATGGAGCTCGCCGGTGACGACCTCGTCGAGCCGCTTGTGCGCCATGACCTCGCGAACGAGCTTCATTCCCTCGATCAGGAAACGGCCGTCGTCCGGATCGGACAGATACCCGGGATCGATCAGCGGAGCCTCGGCCGGGTCGGCCGAAGCCAGGCGCAACTCTCCCCGACTCTTGGGATAGATGAGCGTCGGCATCACGGTCAGTGCAGGCCGGCTGTCGACGTTGTGGCGGACGGGCGCGTCCTGGTTCGGGCTCGGGTACGACCAGGGCAGGGCGTGCAGTTGCAGATCGGGCTGATCCGACGGCGTCCGCGCATCCGAAGTGCGCAGGAAGGCCATGGCCTCGAAGACGGTACGCCCCAGCCAACTGCCCCCGCGGAGCGTCTCGGCGAGCATGCCGCCGAAGAAGTGCCCGGCCGTCCCCCGGTGCTGCGCCGATGGCGCGAGGAACGTCATGGGTACGAAGAGGTGGTCGTGCAGGTTCTGCCCGACCGGCAGATCGGCGGCGACATCGATACCCAGCCCGCGCAACTGCTCGGCCGGGCCGATGCCGGACAGCAGCAGAATCTGTGCCGACCCCACCACCCCTGCCGACAGAACGACTTCACGTCCGGCGCGCAGGACCTGGCGCCGCCCGCCCTCGGCGATCTCCACGCCTACGGCCCGGCCGCCTTCGACGACGACGCGGTTGACCTGAGCGGCGGACCGTATCGTGAGGCCGGAGGGCCGGTCGTCGCCGAGGTAGGCGTGTGCCGCGCTGTAGCGGACACCGTCGCGGGCGCTCATCTGCACGATGCCGACGCCGGTCTGCTCCGCGCCGTTGTAGTCCTCGTTGCGGGGTGCGTCCAGGGCCTCGCAGAGGGCTTCCATCAGGGCGTTCGAGGCCGGGGTGAGACCGCCGTGCCGGGTGACCGCCACCGGCCCGCCGGCACCGCGCAGTGGACCCGCGCCGCCTTCCCAGTCCTCCATCCGCCGATAGGACGGCAGGATGTCGTCGAAGCCCCAGCCGGTGCAGCCGGCGGCGGCCCAGTCGTCGTAGTTGCGGCGGTGACCGCGCACGAACAGCATGCCGTTGATCGCGCTGGAGCCGCCGAGCAGCTTCCCGCGGGTGAACGGGATCCTGCGGTCGGCCGCATGCTTCTGCGGCACCGTGTAGTAGCCCCAGTCGAAGCGCTTCTTGACCTGGGGCACGGAATGCATGATCGAGATCATGCCGGGGACCCGGATGACCCTCGATCGCTCCAGGCGCCTCGCTCCCGCTTCCAGCAGCAGCACGCTCGCGCCCGTATCCGCGAGTCTCCGTGCCACGATGCAGCCGGCGCTGCCGGCACCCACGACGATGTAGTCCGCCTCAACAACTGATGGTGTGTCAGTCACGCGGCGCAGTGAAACACGTTCTCGTTCAAGGGGCAATATCCGAGGACGGAGGCGTTACGACTGCCCTCGCAAGGGATGCCCCACGTCACGCAGGGCACGCAAGTAGGGCCTGTCCGGGAGGTCGGATCCTGCCGGACAGGCCCTACTCGGAAGCACTCAATACGAAGCCTGCAGGGCTCAGTCGGTCCGGCCGCGCAAGTATCCGCACCGCACAGCGGACCGGCCCCTGACCAGCACCGGCACGGGCGCCCACCGGCCTCGGTGCGGGCGATGCGGCGGTGGTCCGTACGGTGACTGCCAGGCCGGCCGCCGGGTTCGACCCGAGCCTCCTGCGTCACGGCAACGCCGTACGACCCGGCTCTGGAGCAACTCGGCCACCGGGTGAGGGTGGTTGACGTGCAGCAGGTTCAGGACAGTGAGCTCAGGGGTGCCCCCGTACGCGACGCCCAGGGCGAGGAGCCGGGCGTCGAGGAGCTTGTGGTCCGCGGTGACGCGGGACTTGCCGTTCGCCCGGAAGCGCCCGGAGGCGGCGCCGTGGCAACGGCAGGGAAGGGTCTGGAGGCAGGTGGGCACGTCCACCCAGATTTCGGACACAGAGATACACCGGTTTCAGTGAGAAGACCGCAGCGAAAAGGAGCGCGGCGCGCAGGTGCGCCGCGCGACGGATCAGCGCTCGGGAAATCTCACGTGGTGTACAACGGCAGGTCCTTCACAGTGCGAGCGTGTGCGGCAGCACGGTAGCGCCGGACGGGATCGGGGCTCCACCGATTTTCGGGCGGGTGGCTATGCCGCCTGGCATGGGCAGCCCTGCTGCGGCGCGTAGATCACGTGCCGGTCTCTGCTGCGGCGCGTAATTCACGTGCCGGTTTCCGATGCGGCACATAGAGTGACCGCGTTCAGGTGCGCAGGTTGCGGCTACTTCTCCTGCTAAGAGAGCAACGCGGGTTCGAATCCCGCCGCCGGCCTCGGCTGGTGTCGTCCAGCGGCCCAGGACGCTTACGTCGCCGCCACCGGACTTGACCTCTGAACGCCTACGACGCGAGCCGTCCGCCACGGGAAACCAGGCGGACGGCTCCGTCATCTCGTCGCTCACCGAGCGACGTTGCCGCCTGTCGCAGCGAAGCCGCGCCGCCAGCAACGCAGTTGGCGCCGCCGCGTGACTCACCGGGCTCCGGCCGCGTTACGGAGCCGTGAACCTCGAACAGGGCGACGTGCGGCATGACCGCGTGCGATGACATACGAAAGTGGGGCTCGGGCAGCGTGCGCGGTGCTTCCCCCCACGGGTCCCGTGCGCGCTGTCCGAGCCCCGGACAGGTGGCTGTTGGGCGTCTACCAGACGGAGTCCTGCGGCTGCACGGTGCCCGGCTGGTCGGGCTCGCTCGCCGGAACGGCTTCCTGGTTCGGCTCGTTGGCCGGCTGCGAGTCGACAGGTGTCATCCACACGCTGTCCGCACGCTTCACTGTGCCGGCGTCCGAATTCTGGGTCATGGCCAGCGCGGCGAGGGCTGCCGCGGTGATGGCCATCAGGACGCCGATCCGGCGGGCTGTCACGGTCATGTGGTGGTTCCTTTCAGTTCTCGCTGCTCACAGTGCGGTGAGCCGAGGATCGGGGCCTCCCGGCCGTGTGGGTGCTGTGGTTCCCGAAGGTCGTCTCCTGCGGTTCCCCCCCTGATGGGCAAGCAGGCCATGACCTGCCAGCCACCTGTGAGGAGACGGTTCGGAGGGGCCGGGAGGAGCCCCGCGGATAGACTTTGGCGTACGCGACGGCATCGCTTCAATCGAAACAGCTGTCGTCTTGATGCCTGGCGTAGGTACGCCAACGGACGTACCGACAAGCAGCATTGATCATCGTGGAGGGATTGGTGGGAGAGCGCACTACGCGCGCGGACTCGCAGGGCCGGGCTTTACCCGGGGCGCTGTCGCCGGCCGCGGTCGACCTGTACGCGAGGCTGACGAAGGGCGAGCAGCCCGGCCCCGCGGACGGTGAGACGCTCGAGCAGTTGCGGGCGTGGGGGTTGGCCGGGGATGCCGAGGAGGCGGGGCACACGATCGCGCTGCCGCCGACCCCGGCCGCCTGGGCGGTCGCGAAGGACGCGCTGGCGCATCTGCAGGAGCAGACACGGCAGTTGATGGAGTTGCCGGGCGCTGTCGAGCAGATGAATGTCCTCTTCGCTCAGTCGCGTCATCGGGCGGGAGCGGGCAGCGAGTTCCTTGCCGACCGGGCGGAGATCAACGAGCGGATCGGTTCGATCCTGGCAGGTGCCCAGCACGAACTCCTCGGCGCGCACCCGCACGGGCCGCGGACGCGGGAGCAGATGGAGCTCGGTGTCCCCCGCGACACCGCGGCGCTCGAGCGAGGGGTGCGGTATCGGACGCTCTACCAGGACGCGGTGCGTGACGACGGCGTGACGTGCGAGTGGGCGTCGGTGATGGCGCCGCGCGGTGTCCACTTCCGTACGCTGGCCGACCCGTTCGAACGGGTGATCATCGTCGACGAACGGGTCGCCGTCATCTCCAACTACGTCATCCCGGACGCCCCCGACGGCGCCGCCTGGATCATCACGGACCGGGCCATGGTCGCGTTCGCCAAGCATGCGTTCGAGCAGGAGTGGCGGCGTGCCCAGCCGTGGCACGGGCAGCGTCGTGAGCGCGGCCGGGAAGCGGCGGCCGGGCTGCTGTCGGAGCTGCAGAAGGCGGTCCTGCGGTGCCTGTCGGAGGGTGCGACGCAGAAGGGTGCGGCGCGCGCCCTGCACATCTCGGTGCGGTCCCTTCAGCGGGAGCTGGATCAGATCCGGACCCTGTGGGCGCTGCCGCAGGCGACGAACGCCCAGCTGTGCTTCCGATGGGGGACGTCGCCGGAGCGGGACACGACGCTCGAGCGGGCGGCCTGACGTCAGGGCGGGTCAGCGGCCGGTGAGTCCTTGGCGTCAACCACGAAAGAAATTATCGTTAATCGCCGCTGTTGTCGTTTTGCTGTTACGGTGTGTGGCCATGGCGGGCGAGACGGCGATCAGCCGCGATCGCGCGTGAGTCCGCCTTGGTCTCCGCCGGTGTCGCACACGCGGATGCTGCTCTCACGACGGCAAGGACGGCGTCATGACCGCTCACGAGCCCTCCGGCACGGTCGGCTGGATCCGCCGGGTCGCTCCCGGACCCGCCGACGTCCCGCGCTCGCCCGCGAGTTCGCGGCGCACCATCACGGAAGCCACGGAGCGCCTGGGCCCCGGACCCGTGGCCTGGGCTGTCGGCGTCGGGCACGGACTGGCCGAGGTCGTCATCCGCGAAGTGCCCGAACTGGGCGGCGGACCGGCCCCGTTCGAGATCCTCCGCATGGGTACCGAGGCCGCGACGCTGAACACCCTGCTTCTGCTGGCCGATCCCGCGGCCGACTGGAAGGTCCCCGAGGAGTCCCTCCTCGGGGACCGGGAGTTCGCCCGGCGCCGCCTCGGCCTGGACAAGGTGCTGCACGGTATCCGCGTCGCGCACGCCGCCCTGGCGCAGGCGTTGATGGGCGCGTGCGCGGAGCTCGCCGCACCGGCCGAGCGCGCGGAACAGTTCCGTCGCATCTCGGAGCTGCTCTTCGGTTTCATCGACGCGTTCTCCTCCCGGATGACGGACGAGTACCGGGCCGAGCACGACCGCTGGGTCGCCCGTGGCGACGCGGCCCGGGAGGACACGGTCCGCGCCCTCCTCGACGACCGGCCCGTCAGTGAGGACATGGCGCGCGACGTCCTCGGCTACCGGCTGCGCGGCCGCCACCTGGCCGTCGTCGCCTGGTACGACGGACCGCCCGCGGCCGTCAACGGCGACCTGCGGCGGACGGCGGCCGAACTTCTGTCCCTGCGCGGCTGCGTCTCGACCCTCGTGCTCCCCCTGGACCGGACCACTGTCTGGGCCTGGGGCGAGCCGGGCGCCGATGTCCCGGTGGCCCCCGGACCCGACGACGTCCTGCAGGCCGAGGGGATCCGTGTCGCCTGCGGCTCGGTGCGCTCCGGGCCGCAGGGGTTCCGCCAGTCGCACGAGGACGCTCAGCACACGGCCCGCGTGATGCGGCTCAACCCCGGCGGCACCGGTCCGGTCGCCGACCACCGGGACGTGGAACTGGCGGCCTTGCTCTCCGCCGATCTGCCCGCCCTGCGCCGCTTCGTCGGGGACGAACTGGGGGCGCTCGCGGCGGACAGCCGGCACGCGGACCAGCTGCGCCGCACCCTGCACCTGTATCTGCGCAACGAGCGCAGCCTGGCGGTCGCGGCGGCGCAACTGCACGTGGCGCGCAACACCATCACGTACCGCGTCAAGCGTGCCCAACAGCTCATCGGACGTGATGTGACGCCCCGGCTGCCCGAGGTGCTGACAGCCCTGGAAGCCGCCAGGACGCTGGGTCCCGCCGTGCTGCGCGCCGCGGAGTGCGGCGATCGCGACGGCGTGCGTGACAGGCCGTCCCGCCGTGCCCGATTCTGAGAACCTCTCAGATCAGCGGCGTGACCTGCTCCTCGATGCCCAGGAGCACCCGCCCGTACAACTCCCCCGCGATGGCCGGGTTGATCACCGCGTGCCGGCTGCCCGTCTCCTGGTCCCGCCAGATCCGCTGCAGCGGGTTCGCCTCGGCGAAGCTTCCGGCGCCCTGGATGCTCAACAGCAGGTCGAGCGCCTCACGCGAACGGCGCGCCACGTATCCGGTGTCCATCCGCACCCGGGCCCGTGTCCCGAACGGCATCTGCTCCCCGCGGGCCGCCCAGGTGTCGATGTCGTCGGCCGCGCGCATCAGATGCAGCCGCGCCGTGTCGATGAGCTGCGCCGCCTCCGCCATCTGGATCTGCGTCGACGGGGCTTCGCTAGCCCGTTCGTAGAACGTGTACGAGATCCCCTTGCCCTTGGCCAGCGAGGCCAGCACCGTGTCCATCCCGGCCTGCGCCAGGCCGACTTGGGGGCCGGCCAGGACCAGTGCGAGCACCGGCACCAGCGCCGAGCGGTACAGCGCCTCGTCGTCGTGTTCGGTCGGGTGGGCGCCCTGCACGCCACGCGTCACCGACAGGACGCGGTGCTCGGGCACGAACACCCCGTCGGCGACCAGGGTGTTGCTGCCGGTGCCGCGCATGCCGGCCACGTACCAGGTGTCCTCGATGCTCAGGTCGGTCATCGGGATCAGCGCGACGCCCTGATCCACCTGCTGTCCGGAGGCGTCGACCACGGGGATGCCCACCGCGGCCCACTGGGAGTGCAGGCTGCCCGACGCGAACCCCCAGCGGCCGGTGACGACGAAACCGCCGTCGACCACCCGGCTGGTCGCGCTCGGCGCCAGCACTCCGCACACCCGCGCGTCCGGATTCTCGCCCCAGACCTCCTGCTGGACCCGGTCGGGGTACAGGCCGACCATCCAGTTGCAGACGTTGATCAGGGTCGTCACCCAGGCCGTCGACCCGCATCCGCGCGCGAGTTCGGACGTGACCTCCAGGAAGGTACGGAAGTCCGCCTCGTGACCGCCCAGCCGTCGCGGCACGGTGAGCCGGAGCAGCCCCGCCTCGGTCAGGGCCGCGATGTTCTCCTTGGCGACCTTGCGGTCCGCCTCCGTACGGGCCGCGTTCTCCCGCAGCAGGGGAACCAGTGCGGCGGCACTTTCCTTGAGGGCCGCGGCGGACGCGGCAGTTGCGTGCGGAGTGGGCGTGATCGTAGTCATGGGGATCCTTCCGGCGGCTCGGCCGGCACCTCGGGGGACGAGGTGCCGCTACCGGGATTCCACGCCGCTCCCGCACCGCTGTCCTGTGGCCCGGACCGCAGAGTCGGCGGCGCGGATTGGGCCGGCGGACCAGTTCGGCGGCGGCTTGCGCCACGGGCTCAAGAAGCCTGGCCCGGCTTGGCCGCCCGGACCAATGCCCCGGCCGACGGGTGTGGTTTCACTGGGCCCACACCGTGCCGTCGACTGCACACGGCGCACGGTCCGGCTCCCGCTCCCTTGGAGGTCGCTGTGCTCCCGTCTCCACCTGCCGCAATGGATCTGCCCGCTTCAACGGATCTGCCCGTCACGACCGCCGCCCCGGCCGTGTTCCGTCGTGTCCTCGGCCATGTTCCGACCTCGGTGAGCGTGGTGGCGGCCAGGACACCGCGCGGCCCGGTCGGCGTCACCGTCGGCAGCTTCACTTCGGTGTCCCTCGAACCGCCGCTGGTCGTCTTCTACTGCGGCCGGGGCTCGGCGAGCGCCCTGGCGATCGTCGAGACCGGCGCGTTCTGCGTGAACGTGCTGGCCGAGGACCAGCAGCAGGTGTGCGCGGCGTTCGCCGGCCGGACGGCCGACCGGTTCGCCACGGGAGAGTGGGACGTCACCGGCGCCGCGGGACCACGGCTGGGTGGGGCGGCCGCCTGGATCGAGTGCGAGGTCGAGGACAGCTTTCCCGCCGGTGACCACATGGCCGTCGTCGGCCGGGTGCGAGGGCTGGCCGCCGCCGATCACAGCCGGGGGCCCCTGATCTTCCATCGCGGCCAACTGGTCCGTCTCGACCGCGCCCGCGGTGTGCACGTCCCCACCCGGTCCTTCGGCTGGTGGGACATCTGACGGAGGGCGCCTGGTGCAACGGCTGATGCGGTGCCTGACCGGTGTGGACGTCCCGTGCGGGATCTGACGGGTGTGGGCGCCCGGTGCGGCTTACGACGAAGGGCACGCCGTCCGGCACTCACTCCGAGAGGCGTCGCGAGACCGCCCGCGCCGCCGCCCGCACGGCCGGACCGTACCCGGGGTCCGAGCCGCTGGTCCCGGGGACGACGACCGACAGGGCCGCCACGACGTCGTCGCCGTCGCGCACCGGCGCGGCCACCGTGCTCCTGGGCCACGGGCGGTTCTGATGTCCCCGGGCGAAGTCGGCGCGCCGTACCTCGGCGAGGACGCGCCGCAGGTCCTCGCCGGAAAGGATGTCCTCGCCGCCGTGCCCGGGGTCGTACGCCGCGATGACCCGTTCCTGCACGGCGAGCGGCGCAAACGCCAGCAGCACCAGGCCCACCCCCGTGGACGCCAGCGGCAGCCTGCCTCCCACGCGGTAGCGCACGGGACTGGCATCCAGCGCCGAGAGCCGCTCGACGAGCAGAGCCTCGTCGTCGTCCCGCACCGCGAGCAGCACATGCTGCCGCGTGACATGGAAGAGGTCCTCCATGAACGGCATGGCCACCGCGCGCAGCCCGTGCCCGCGCGGCGCCAAAGACGCCGTCTCCAGCAGCCGCAGCCCCACCACGAACCGGCCGTCGTCGAGCCGCTCCAGGGCACCCACCTGGACGAGCGACCGGGCGAGGCGAAGCGCGCTGCTGCGCGGCGTGCCGCTGCGCCGTGCGAGGTCCGCGAGGGACAGCGCGCGGTGGTCGCTGTCGAACGCGCCGAGCAGGGCGAATGCCCGCTCGATGACCGGCTGCCCCTCGGCGGGCCGGCCCCCGCGTCGGCGTCCGGCACCGCCCGGGATCGGCGTTTCATTCATCGGAACCACCCATGCCAATGTACGGGCGCCCTTCTTACGGTGCACCCATAGGGACCGACAGGCAACGACAGGTCCGACACGTTCGACAGGTTCGACAGGTTCGACACGTTCGACAGCCAGGGAGTACTTGCATGACCTCGACCGGACTCGTGGACGTCCACGCGCACTTCGTCACCGACGGCTACGTCGCCGCCGCCCGCGCCTTCGGCATCGCGCACCCCGACGGGATGCCGGGCTGGCCGGAGTGGAGCGTCGAGCAGCACCTGGATGTGATGGCCCGTTCGGGCATCGACAAGTCCTACCTGTCGGTGTCCTCCCCCGGCGTGCACTTCGGTGACGACACGGCGGCTCGCGCGCTGGCGCGCGAGGTCAACGAGTTCGGCGCCCGGGTCCGCGCCGAGCGGCCGGAGCGCTTCGGGCACTTCGCCGCCCTGCCCCTGCCCGACGTCGACGGCGCGCTCGCCGAGGCGACCCACAGCCTCGACGTGCTCGGCGCCGACGGCGTGGCGGTGGAGACCAACCACCACGGCCTCTACCTCGGCGACCCACGTCTGGAGCCGCTGTGGCAGGAACTGGACCGTCGCGGCGCCGTCGTCTTCGTCCATCCCACGTCCCCTCCGCACGCCGACGAGGTCGGTCTGGGCCGACCTCGTCCGATGCTGGAGTTCCTCTTCGACTCGGCCCGCGCCGCGAGCGACCTCCTCTTCCGCGGCGTCCTCACCCGCCATCCCCGCATCCGCTGGGTGCTCACGCACGGCGGCGGCGTCCTCCCTCTGCTCGCGGACCGCATGGAACTGTTCCGCCCCCTCCTGGGCGACGGCTCCGAGGAATCCGTCGTGGAGCAGCTCGGCCGCCTCTGGTACGACCTGGCGGGCACCCCCTTCCCGCGCCAAGTCCCCGCCCTTCGGGCCGCGTTCGGCACCGAACGCCTTCTGTACGGCAGCGACTACTGCTGGACCCCCGCCGGGTCGGTCCTCGACCAGGTCGCGTCCGTCGACGCCGCGGAGCAGCCGGGCACCGGCGACACCTGGCGGGATCTCACCACCCGCAACGCGCACCGGCTGTTCACCCCCGACGCTCCTTGACCGCCACGCGCCGCCCCCTCCCCTCGTGTCCGAAGGATCGAAGGATCGAAGACCATGGCTCCTGTTCCCCCAGCCCTCCTCCTGCGCCGCGCCACCGTCGTCGACACCCGAGACGGAGCGCTGAGCCGCGACACCGACGTACTGGTCCAGGACGGCGTCATCACCGCCGTCGGCCCGGAGCTGGCCGAGCCGGACGGCGCGGAGGTGGTGGACGCCGAGGGCCGGTACGTGGTGCCGGGCTACAACGACATGCACGCCCACCCGCTCGGCCGCGGCGGCGACGTCGATGCCGCCCACGCGCTGATGCTCGCCCACGGCATCACCGGCTACCGGCAGATGTCCGGGGATCTCGACCTGCTGCGCGCCCGCGCTTCCGGCTCGCTGCGGTTCCCCGAGGCCGCACCGGCGCTGCTCGCTCTGCCGGGCCCGCTCCTGACCATGCTGAACACCGGCACGGCCGACGAGGCCACCGCGGCGGTGCGTGAACAGGTGCGGGCCGGGGCCGATTTCGTGAAGTCCGCCGCCATGACCAAGGAGCGGTTCTTCGACGCCCAGGCGGAGGCCCTGCGCCTCGGCGTGCCGATCGTGGGCCATCTGCCCGCCGGCATCGACGTCCTCAAGGCCTCGGCGCTCGGCATGAAGTCCATCGAACACTTCGGAGCCGGGCTCGGTGTCCTCGCCTGCTGCTCCACCGACGAGCACTCCATCCAACGGGCCTCGGGCGCCCGGCAGAGACTGTCCCTGCCGAAGGTCCGGCTGCCGTTCATGGACCGTGTCGTGAACGCCGTCATGAGGCGGGTGGTCCTCAACCCTGTCGCCCTCAACAAGTCCGAGGACGTGGACATCCTCGACCACGCCGTCCGTACCTACGACGAGGGACGCACGCGCGAACTGGCCGAGCGCTTCGCGGCGGACGGAACGTGGCACGTGCCGACCCTCATCCGGCAGCGGACCAGCAAGCTCTGCGACGACCCGGCCTTCGCCGACGACCCGGACCTGCGCTACATGTCACCGGCCACCGTGCGTACCTGGAAGGGCGCGGCGACGAAGTTCCGCAAGCGGTTCACGCCGGAGCAGCGTGCCACGTTCGCCGCCTCGCACCGCCTGGAGTACGACATGGCCCGCGTCTTCGACCGGGCAGGCGTGAGGATGCTCGTCGGCACGGACTCGTCCGGGGCGGTCTGGGTCGTGCCCGGTGCCGCGCTCCACGACGAGATCGACCTGCTGGCGCAGGCGGGGCTCGGGCCGCTGCGTCTGCTGCAGATGCTGACCCTGTCCGCCGCCGAGTTGCTCGGGACCACGGACACGATGGGCACGGTCGAGCCGGGCAAGATCGCCGATCTCGTCCTCTTGGACGCCGATCCCGTCGAGAGCGCGGCCCATCTGCACGGCGTAGGCGGCGTGGTGCGCGCCGGCCGGTACTACGGCGCGTCCGACCTCACCGCTCTCAAGGACCGGCTCGCCACGGCCCGCCGCGTCGACTGACCCCACGCACGGCGGGCCTGAGCGCCGCATCAACGGCCTTGCAGCAAGGAGCACTTCATGACGGACATCGATCGCGTCGCGCAGACCGTGCTGCGCGAGCGCCAAGGACGTGACCGCGGCTGGTGGGACCAGATGCGGTCCTGCTACTGGCCCGATTCCACGGTGACCCTCAGCTGGTACCGGGGTGACGGGCCGGAATTCGTGGCCGCCTCCGAGGCCATGGCGGGCCGTGGTGACTCCAGCGTCCACCGGCTGTCCCCGCCGACCGTCCAGATCGTCGGGGACCGGGCGTTCGCCGAGACACCCGCCGCCATCGAGGTACGCACCGACATGGACGGCGTGCTCGTCGACCTCGTCTCCTGCACCCGCATCGTGAACCGCCTCGAACGCCGCGACGGCCGCTGGGGCATCCTCGCGCTGGACTGCGTCTACGAACGGGACACCATCGCCCCGGTCGTGCCCGGCCGGCCGATCGCCCTGCGCCCGCAGGACCTCGCCGACTTCCGCGCGCCGTACGCCATCCTCGCCCTGCACCTGTCCCGCCGCGGCTACGAGGTGGCGGACGACCTGCTCGGCGACGATCAGCCGGAGCGCACGGCGGCGTTCTATGCCGACACCTTCGCGTGGCTGCGGGGATGACGTGATCGTCGCCGGAGTCAGGCTGCGGGCTCCGCCCCCTCCTCGACGACGGCCCGCAGCGCGGAGGCCGTGCGGTCGAGGTGGGCGGCGAGCAGCCCGGCGGCCTTGTCGGCGTCGCGGGCGAGCGCGGCTTCCATCAGCGCACGGTGCTCGCCGGCGACATCGCGCGTCACGTCGTGGGCGACCGGGACCGACCAGCGGCGGTAGACGGTCGCGGCGTCGCGCAGGGACATCGCGACGGAGAGCAGCCGGTCGTTGCCGCAGCCTTCGAGCAGCGCCTGGTGGAAGCGCTCGTGGGCCGCGAACCAGTCGTCGTTCTGGAGGCCGTCCGCACGCAGGGGCAGGGTGGCGCTGAGGCGGTGATGGGCGGCGACGACTTCGGACTCCCACTGGATGTCGCCGCGAGTGATCGAGCGGCGCAGGACCAGGGATTCGATCTCGATCCGGGCGTCGGTGAGCTCGTCGAGGTGGGCGCGGGAGAGGGTGACGACGCGGAAGCCCTGCTGCGGCGCGGCCACGACCAGGTCCTGCTCGGACAGCCGGGTGAGTGCCTCGCGCACGACGGACTGGCTGACGCCGAAGCGCCCCGCGAGCTCGACCAGGCGCAGCCGCTGCCCGGGGCGGAGCGTGCCTTGGAAGATCTCCTCGCGGATCGCCGCGTAGACCGCCCCTGCCCGTGTCTGTTTCGCCTGCGCCATGACCACGGAGAGTACCAGCTTGGCGCCAGGTCGAGAAAATATCGTTAATCTCTTGCCCTACCGAGAAAACAGTCCGAGACTGACGGAGCACTCACCGCACCGAACCCCCTCGGGAGACTCCATGCGCCTGGCCAACATCGACGGACGACTCGTGCTGCGGGGCCCGGACGGTCCCGTGGACGTCGCCGAGGCGAGCGGGGGCCGCTTCGGCCCCGATCCGCAGGAGGTGTACGCGAACTGGGACGCCTTCCTCGCCTGGGCCGGGGAACAGGGGCTCGGCGGGAGGGCCGGGACCGCTCCGGTGGCAGGGGACGGTGCGGCGTGGGGGCCGCCCGCGCCGAGCCCTGCGCAGATCTTCGCGATCGGGCTCAACTACCGCGACCACGCTGCCGAGTCGGGGTTCGGCGCGCCGGAATCCGCGACGGTGTTCACCAAGTTCGCCACCTCCGTCGCCGGACACGACGCCCCTGTGACCCTGCCGCAGGGGAACGTCGACTGGGAGGCCGAGCTGGTCGCCGTGATCGGCCGACGCTGCCACCGCGCGACGCGCGAGGAGGCCTGGTCGTACGTGGCAGGCCTCACCGTCGGCCAGGACCTCTCCGAGCGCGTCCTTCAACTCGCCGGTCCCGCGCCTCAGTTCTCGCTCGGCAAGTCCTACCCTGGATTCGCGCCGATCGGCCCGGAGCTGGTCACACCGGACGAGTTCGACGACCCCGACGATCTGGAGATCTCCTGCGCGCTGGAGGGCGGCGAAGTTCTGCAGAAGAGCCGCACGTCCAACATGATCTTCGATGTGCCGGAGCTGATCGTGCAGCTCTCGGCCGTCTGCCCGCTCCTGCCGGGCGATCTCGTCTTCACCGGCACCCCGGCCGGCGTCGGCATGGCCCGCTCGCCCCAGCGTTTTCTGACCCCCGGCGACGTTCTGGTGACCACCGTCGAAGGCATCGGCACCCTGCGGACACCCCTCACCGCCTGAGACGCCCCGCCTTCCCGCTCAGTCCAGCAGCACAACGCAGTCCGCCGTTTCTCGACGAAGAGAGCCGCACACATGTCACTGCACCGTCTGACCCAGATCGTCATGGGTGTCCCCGACCCTGTGGGCACCGCCGCCTACTACGAGGAGTTCGGGCTCACGCCGTCCGGCGTGCACGGCACCTCGCACACGTTGTCCACCGTGGACGGCGGCGAACAGCTGAGGATCGCCGAAGCGCCGCGGCGCCGTCTGCTCGAGCTCGGCGTCGGCGCCGACGACCCCGATGATCTGGCCCGCGTCGCCTCCCGGTTGACCCGGCTCGGCTTCGCTCCCCAGCTCGGCGAGGGTTCCGTCACCGCCGTGGACCCCGGGACCGAGGTACTGGTCCGGGTCGAGATCGCCCCGCGCTACGCGCAGGAACCGACCACGCCCGGCCCCTACAACGCTCCCGGGTCGACGGAGCGGATCGGGCTGCGCGCACCGGGCATCCTGCGTGAGGACCGGGTCCGCCCGCGCAAACTGGGCCACGTGGTGCTCGGCTCCACCGACCAGGAGGGCTCGCAGCGGTTCTTCCAGGAGGGGATCGGCTTCAAGGTCAGCGACACCGTCCCCGGCTTCGCCGCCTTCATGCGCTGCTCCACCGATCACCACAACATCCTGGTGCAGCAGGCTCCCGTGGCCTTCCTGCACCACACGTCCTGGCAGGTGGACGACATCGACGAGATCGGCCGTGGCGCTTCCGCCATGCTCGAGGCCGATCCGGAACGGCACACGTGGGGCCTGGGCCGGCACTTCATCGGCTCCAACTTCTTCTGGTACCTCAAGGACCCGGCCGGCAACTTCTCGGAGTACTACTCCGACCTGGACTGCATCGTGGACGACGAGCTGTGGAAGCCCGGCGTCTGGGAAGGGGCCCGCGCGCTGTGGGCCTGGGGGCCGCCTCCGCCTCCCTCGTTCCTCGCTCCCGAGGACCTGGCCGGTCTGATGACGGGCGCTCACAGCGCCCCCGCCAATTAGGCGGCAGGCATGGACCGTTCCCTTCCTGACAGCGATGTGCTCGTCGTCGGCGCCGGCCCTGTCGGCCTGGCGCTGGCCCTCTTCCTGGCCCGCGACGGCGTACGGACCACCGTCGTCGAACGCTGGCCCCATTTCTACCGGCTGCCGCGCGCGGTCCACTTCGACGACGAGGTCGCGCGCCTGCTCGCCGGGGCCGGAGTCGGCGCCTATGCGGCTGAGCGGGTCGCGCCCGCGGACACATACGAGTGGCGCAACGGCGCGGGCACGCCGCTCCTGCGCTTCGACTGGTCCGGCACGGGGCCCTCGGGGTGGCCGACCGCGTCCATGTTCCACCAGCCGGAACTGGAACAGGCGTTGGAGGAGGCCGCACGCCTGCGCCCGGAGATCACCCTGCTGCGCGGCCTCGATGTCGTGTCCGTCCGTCAGGACGCCGACGCGGCACACCTGACCGCACGCGCCGCAGACGGCACCGAGCGCCGGCTCAGCGCCCCCTGGCTGGTCGGCTGCGACGGCGCGAACAGCTTCGTGCGCGCCGCGATGGACACCACCGTGACCGATCTCGGCTTCTTCTACGACTGGCTGATCGTGGACGTGCTGCCCCACGAGGAACAGCCGTGGTCGCCGACGAACATCCAGGTGTGCGATCCGGCCCGGCCCACCACCGCCGTCTCCGCCGGACCCGGCCGACGCCGGTGGGAGTTCATGCGGATGCCCGGCGAGAGCCGCGAGGACCTGAACACGGAGGCCACCGCCTGGAAGCTGCTGGAACCCTGGGGCATCGCACCGGAGAATGCGGCACTGGAACGGCACGCCCTGTACACCTTCCAGGCCCGCTGGTGCGACCGCTGGCGCGACGGCCGGCTGCTGCTGGCCGGAGACGCCGCCCACCAGATGCCGCCCTTCGCCGGACAGGGCATGTGCTCGGGCATCCGTGACGCCGCCAACCTCGGCTGGAAGCTGTCACTGGTCACCGGCGGTGCGGCGGACCCCGCACTGCTGGACACGTACACCTCGGAGCGGACCGCGCACGTACGCCATGCCATCGGCATTTCCGTGGAGTTGGGCAAGGTCATCTGTGTGACGGACCCGGCCGCTGCCACCGCGCGGGACGCCGCGCTGCTCGGGGCGGACTGCGACCCCGCGCGGGCTCTGCCGCCCGTGCCACCGCCCGCCCTCGGCGACGGCCTCGTGCACCATGGCCTCGACGGCGCGCCCGCCGGTGCGGCCGGGGCACTCAGCCCGCAGGGACGCGTCCGCCACCGGGGCGTGACGGACCTGCTGGACCAAGCCGTCGGAGCCGGTTTCCTGGTCTGCGCGAGCGAGGACCCGCGGGCCGCGCTGGACAGCGACGACCTGGCCTTCCTCGACACCATCGGTGCGCGCACGATCCGGTTCACCCCGCCGCAGGACCCGGGCGACGGTGAGCACGACGCGGTGGACGTCGACAACTTCTATCTCCCGCACCTGGCGGCCGCCGGGCATCTGGGCGCGGTGGTCCGCCCCGATCACTACGTCTTCGGCTCTTTCGAGGACGCGGACGGGCTGCGTGCCGTCGTCGCCGCGCTGCGTGCGGACCTCACGGGCGCCGACAGCCCCTCGATCGCCCCGGCCCTTGCAGGTGACGCATGAGCGCCGCCGTCGGGCCCATCTGGGTTCCTTCTCCAGAAATCGCAGATGCCTCGCGGCTGGCCGCCTTCACCGACCTCGCCGCCCGCCGCTCGGCCGCGGCTCCGCGCGATCCCTACGACTACGCCGCACTGCACGCCTGGTCGGTGTCCGACCTGGACGGATTCTGGTCGGCTGTCTGGGAGTTCTTCAAGGTCCGCTCCTCGACTCCGTACACGGCGGTGGTGGAAGGCGCGATGCCAGGCACCCGATGGTTCCCCGGTGCCCGCCTCAACTACGCCGAGCACGCGCTGCGCCACCCCGGTGGGGACAGCCCCGCGCTGATCGCCACGGGGGAGGACGGCACGTCCCGCGAGGTGGGCTGGGACGAGCTGCGCCGTCAGGTCGGGGCGCTCGGCGCATGGCTGCGGGGGCGCGGGGTGCGGCCCGGCGACCGGGTGGCGGGATACCTTCCCCATACCGAGCACGCGGTGATCGCGTTCCTGGCCGCCGCGTCCGTGGGCGCCGTCTGGTCCGTGTGCGCGCCCGACTACGGCGCGGCCGGAGCCGCCGCCCGTCTGGGGCAGCTCGAACCGGTCGTCCTGTTCACCGTCGACGGCTACCGCTGGAACGGCCGTGAACACGACCGGCGTGCCGAGTCCGACGAGCTCCGCACGGCGCTGCCGTCGGTGCGGGACACCGTCCGTGTCCCCGGTCCCGGCCCCACCGCAGGCACGTCGCCCCCGGCAGGGACCTGGTCGTGGGCGGAGGTGACGGACGGAGCGGCGGAGCCGGTCTACGAGCAGCTGCGCTTCGACGCCCCGCTGTGGGTGCTCTTCTCGTCGGGCACGACCGGCGTGCCCAAGGGCATCGTGCACGGCCACGGCGGCGTCCTCCTCGACCACCTGAAGGTCCTGGGGCTGCACATGGATCTCGCGCCGGGCGAGCGTTTCTGCTGGTACACGACGCCGAACTGGATGATGTGGAATCTCCTCGTCTCCGGTCTCCTGCACGGTGCGACGCTCGTCCTGTGCGACGGGGCGCCGGCCCATCCCCGCCCGGACCGGCTGTGGCAGGTCGCGGCGGAACACCGTGTCTCGGTCCTGGGGACCAGCCCCGGCTATCTGCTGGCCTGCGAGAAGGCGGGCGTCGAGCCGGGTCGCGATCTCGCTCTCGATGCGCTGCGCGTGGTCGGCTCGACCGGCGCGCCACTGCCGGCGAGCGCGTACGCGTGGGTGCGCGACCATGTCGGCCCCGGGGTCCAGCTCGCCTCGACGAGCGGCGGTACGGACGTGGTCAGCGGTTTCGCGGGCGGCGCACCGACCGTCCCCGTGTGGCCGGGCGAGATCTCCGCGCCGCTGCTGGGGGTGGACCTGCAGGCGTGGGACGCCGACGGCAGTGCCGTCACGGACGAGGTGGGCGAACTGGTCGTGACCCGGCCGATGCCCTCGATGCCGCTGCGGTTCTGGAACGACGCGGACGGCGAGCGCTACCGCTCGGCCTACTTCACGCCCTGGCCCGGCGTGTGGCGGCACGGCGACTGGACCACGGTGACCGCACACGGCAGCGTCGTCATCACCGGCCGTTCCGATTCCACGCTCAACCGGCACGGAGTACGGCTCGGCAGCGCCGACGTCTACGCGGTGGTCGACGAACTCCCTTACGTGGCGGATTCGTTGGTCATCGGCGCCGAACTGCCCGACGGCGGCTATTGGATGCCGCTGTTCGTGGTGCCGCCTGACGGTGTCACGCTCACCGACGCGCATCGCGAGGAGATCCGTACCGCACTGCGCACCCATGCCTCGCCGCGGCACGTCCCCGACGAGGTGATCGAGGTGCCCGCACTCCCTCACACCCGCACCGGCAAGAAGCTGGAGGTCCCGGTCAAGCGCATCCTGCAGGGTGGCGCCCCGGAACGGGTCGCCGGCCGGGAGGCGATCGACGACTTCGCGGCGCTCGCCTACTTCGCGCGGTTCGCGCCGGGAGCGGCAGCGCGGTGAGTCCGTACGTGCCGCACAGGCCCCTCCGTGGGGAGGGGCCTGTGGGGTGCTGGATCAACCGATGCGGTTCACCGGGCCGTTGAAGAGGAACGTCTGCCGACTGGTCAGATCGCCCTCGGACAGGGATGGCGTGCACTCCTTGTCCACGCCGTTCGAGGGCTCGCATCCCGAGCCGTCGTGGTCCTCGGCGGCGGTGCGGTTCTCCTCGAGGATTCCGCCCGTGGCCGGGTCGATGATCCAGTGCGGGGTGCTGGTGATGCCCGGACCGTCCGCGGCGGCGTACTTCCAGGTCACCTCCGTGCCCGTGCGCCCCTCCGCGTCGCTCGCTCCGGAGCGGATGCCTGCGCCGGGGGTGGTCGCCATCACCCGGTAGAGCGCGGCGCGCAGTTCGGCCCGGGCCGGGCTGAACGAGAGCAGTGCCCCGGCCTCGGTGACGACCTGCTCGTCCGCTGCCGCCCCGTCCTTACCGGCAGCCAGCCTGGCGCGGAGCGCCGACGGGTCGGTGGGGAGGTCCCTCAGTCCGTTCCAGTCCAGCCGCTCGTCTCCGACGGACCAGCTCATGCCGTTCGGCTGGGGTTTGGAGAACGTCTCGCCGTTCTCGACGGCGGTCAGCCCGTCGGGTCCGAGGTAGACGGTCCGTGTCCTGGTCTTCGTGCCCGGACCGGACTGCGTCGAAGTGATCTTCCAGTACGGGCCGTTCGCGCCGGTGGCCGCCTTGTCCGCCATCGAGTTGAAGAACGCCGCGGCCTCCGCGCCGGCCGCAGGCCTGCCGCCGTCCAAGCTGACCACAGGGGCGACGATCGCCGCGGCTGCGACGGCCGCGACCGCTGCCGCGGAGGCGAGGAAGCGACGCCGGCGGTACAGGGGGACGACCACACGGGGGCCGACGGCGGCGGGGGCCGGAGCCCGCCCGGTCTCGTCGTCGATCGCGCCGCGGACCGCGGACAGCGCCGCGGACAGGACGGCGGGGTCGGGTTCGGGTGTACGGCCGGCGGCGACCAGTTCCGCGGCGCCGGGGAAGTCGAGTACCTCGTGTCGCTGCGCGCTCATGCGAGTTCTCCCGTCAGGGTGTTGAGGGTGCCGTCGGACAGGCGGGACCGGAGCCGGGCACGCGCCCGGTGCAGCCTGGAGCGGGCGGTGCCTGCGGGGACACCGACGACGGCCGCGGCCTCGGTGGGCGTGAGCCCCTCCCAGGCCACGAGGAGCAGCAGCTCCCGCTCGACCTCCGGCAGCTCGGCGAGCTTGCGCCGGATCAGCGGGCCGGCCGCCACGGCATCGAGCCGTTGATCGACCGCCTGCCACGGGTCGCCGCCCGCGGGCTCCCCGGCGGGCGGCGCGCCGGGGTCGCGGGTGAGGCGTTGCCAGTGGCGGGCCAGTACGTTGCGCGCCACACCGAAGAGCCAGGCGCGGGCCGCTCCGCGAGCGGCGTCGAAGGTGTGCCGGTGGGCGAAAGCCTGCAGCCACACCTCCGACAGCAGATCGTCGACTGCGGCCGGCGCCCGTCGTGCGAGATAGCCGTGCAGCGCGACGGAGTGCCGGGCGACCAGCGGCTCGAACGCGGCCGGTTCCGCGGCGGAACGCACGAGCAGGTCCTCGTCCGCAACGGGATCGGGATCCATGAACCCCCCTGTCCTTGACCGCCCGGACGGCGGTCTCACCCCCTACTTGCGCCCGGCGGGGCAGAGCGTTCGCGCGGGCCCTGCGCCGGTGACACCGGACACCCGGCACCGAGCAAGACGGTACGCACGGTCTGCCAAAAGACACCCCGGCGCGTCTCGACGCGGCTCTCAGGACGTACGAGGGTCATCTCGCCCTGTAAGAGGGACGCGACGGCCACCGGGCCGAGGCGCGTGTCGGCATCACGCAGCCGGAATTGCCGCTGCTCGACGAGGCGACCGACGACCTGGATGACCAGGCCGTCGGCGGGCTCGAGGCGCACCTGTGCGAGCA
Organism: Streptomyces sp. cg35; assembly: GCF_050410835.1. Lineage (NCBI taxonomy): Bacteria > Bacillati > Actinomycetota > Actinomycetes > Kitasatosporales > Streptomycetaceae > Streptomyces > Streptomyces sp. cg35. The sequence continues at coordinate 8,715,080 of NZ_CP191268.1, read as the reverse complement.
CCGCGGCACCGTCGTCGCGGTCACCCACGACCGGGTGTTCCCGGAGAATCTGACCAGCTCGTCCTGGAGGCGGGAGAGGGCAGAGTCACCCGGTACGGCGACGGCTACGCCGGCTACCGCACGGCGAGGGCGGTGACCGCGGCCTTCGCCGTGTCGGCCAGGAGCCTGTCGTCCGCCGTGGCGTTCTTCGCCCCGTCGCGATACGTGAGGATCGCCATCACCAGCGGCTTGCGGCCGGGCGGCCAGATGACCGCGATGTCGTCGCGTGCCGCGTAGTAGGAACCGGTACCGGTCTTGTCCCCGACGATCCAGTCCTTCGGCAGCCCGGCGCGGATGGCCGTCCCGCCGGTGGTGTTGGCCCGCAGCCAGCCGGTCAGCTGACGCCGCTCGGCCGTGGGCAAGGCATCACCGAGGACGAGGCTGCGCAGGTTCGACGCCATCTGACGGGGTGTCGAGGTGTCACGCTGCTCCCCCGGGCTCCATCGGCTCAGGTACGGCTCGATGCGGTCGGTGCGGGTGGTCCGGTCGTTCAGTTCGCTCTGGAGGAACGCGCCCAGGCGGCCGGGGCCGCCGATGTCCTTGAACAGAACGTTGGCGGCGGTGTTGTCGCTGTAGCGGACGGTGGCGTCGCACAGCGCGCGCAGGCTCATGCCGGTGTCCACGTGCTTCTCGCTGACGGGCGAGTTGGCGGCGAGGTCGGAGCGGTCGTAGCGCAGGACGCGGTCCATGCCGTCGATGCCGTTCTTCTTCAGCACGGCCGCGGCCAGGAAGGACTTGACGGTCGAGTTGTACGAGAAGCGCCGCGTGTCGTTCCAGGTGACCTCACGGCCGCTGCCGGTGTCGACCGCGTAGAGGCCGATGTGCGCGCGGTACTTGCGCTCCAGGTCGGCGAACGCCCCGTTCTGAGCGGTCGGCCGGTCGGACGTTGTAGTGGCGGCCGGTCGGTCGGACGTCGTGGTGGCGGCCGGCCCTCCGGTGCTCGCGCGGTCGTCCTGCCCGCACCCCGTCGCGGACAGCAGGGTCAGGACGGCCCAGACGCCGATGCCCGCACGGCGGGTCCGGACCGATCGGCGGCCATTCGGTCGGTGATGCTGCATCGGTCGAGTCCCTCCGGTGGGCCCCGGCCGCGGGACGTGCTGGGTCCCGGACGCGGGGAGCGGACGGCCGGTCCGCGAAGGGGCCCCGGCCAGGGCGTGGGTGACGCCCCGTTGCACACACTCGCCGATCAAGCGGTGCGGCGGCCACTACATTCGCCCCCGTTTCGTCGGACGCCTCGCGTACGACCTTCAGGACTTGCTCCATGCGTCGCTGAGGACGATCCCGGTGAGCTGAGCAGGGCTCAGTACCGGTGTGCGGCGGGTTCCCTGAAGCCGGTAGGCCCGGGCGTTGACTTCGGTGGCGAGTACGCGGAGCCCGTCGGTGCGCAGGGAGTCGGCGCGCCACTCGATCGCTCCCTTGCCGCCGTTCGTGGCCGGACCGGTGCCGGTCGTGAGGAGTGTGCCGTCGGCGAGTTGCCGGGCCTTGCCGAAGATCTTGCCGATGGTCCGGTCGCCCGGCTTCCAGCGCTGCACCGTGACGGCGATCAGGCACTTGCCGTGTCCGTCGTCCACGGTGAGGTGGCCGTACCCGGGCTGACCGCTCCTGTCTGCTACCTGCACTCCTCGGGGCAGCACGTCAGCAATGAGGTGTGTGATCCGGCTCGCGGGCAGGGACTGGTCGATGTCCGGTGCGGGCCGGCGCGCCGGCGCGGGCAGCGCGGCGAGGATCGGTTTCCAAGTGGCTGATCCAGCGATGTCGGCGAGTTGTTGCCGGGTCAGGGGCAGAGGCGGACTCTGCCGGGCGGAGTCCTGCTTCGACAGGGCCGCGGGGTCGTTCGACTCGGCGATCGCGAGCTGCCGACCGTCCGGGTACGTGAGAATGGTGGTGAGCCGTCGGGCAGCGGTGGGGCGGGAGTCGTCGACCGGGGAATTGTCGGACATCATTGTCGCCCCGCGAAATTTCTTCGTCGTGCATTTGCTGTACGGATGGAGGGCGCTGTCCGGACAACGCGCATTTTGCGGGAGAACCGGCACCGGGAGGCGAGTCGCGGCGACTTCCACGCGCCCGGCCATTCCGTTTCTCTCGAAGGTCAGACGGGTAGAAGTCGACGGCTTTTCCTGCCGACCCGGGGTTTCTGGAAGCTCCGTAGACCGTCCTTGCGGAAGCAGTTTTTTCAGGGTCTGCGCGAGCTGATTCGGGGATGTCTTCGCCGCCTGTTGTTCCGGCGCGCCGCAACCGGCCACAAGTACGGCACCAATGGCCAGCACGGGCAATGTCCGTACCGCACGATCGCGGATCGATGTCACAGTTCCTGACTCCCGTGGGGTGCGGTCACGCGTGTTCACGTACGGAGAGGGCTGAGGGGCGGGCCGCCGCATCCGTCCGGATCGACGGCCCGCCACGGACGCCCCTAGCTCAGCAGGGACGACCGGAGGAGATGGAGTCGTTGTAGGGGTAACTGAGCGTGTCCCACGTGTAGTTGTTCTGGAACACGCCCTGGATGCCGCCGTAGTTGTTGTCGGTGAAGAGGCACCATGTCCTCCCCGAATAGTTGCTGATGTAGGAAATGCTGTCCTGGAAGTTTCCGTCGGCTCCGTAGGTCAGGTTCGGGACCGGGGCGTACTCGTAGTCGCACGGCCCTCCCGAGTTGTAGGCGTTCTGGCACAGCTTGATGGTGCTGGTCGCGGGGGCGGCCGGAGCGGCCGACGCAGGTGCCGTCACCGACGCGATCAGGGCGCCTGCCGTCATCGCCACACCGACGCTTGCCATGACCTTTTTTGCCAGCTTCATGAAAGCTCCTCGACCCGAACGGGCTCGTTGGAATTCAAGCTCCAGGTACCGGTCAAACCGGACGTCATCACGATATGCAGCGACCACACGAAAGGCAACGAAAACTCGATTAAACGAAATATCGGGCGAAATGGTTCACGTGAAGGATGTCACAGGATTTTCTTCAGGGTTTCGGGTTTGATGGGCATGATCAAAGGGGTGGGGACAGTGGTCAGACGGTGGTACACGGCGCTCGGGGTCAATCTGCTCCTCGGAATCCCCGCCGTGATCCCTCTCTGGATGCTCTGGTATCTCGCCGCGACCTTGGCGCACCCGGCGCCGACGGAGAACGACGGCATGGCGGTCGTGCTCGTGGTGCTCGTCCCCGTCATCGCCTGTTGCGGCTTTCTCTGGTGGGCGGCCAATCGCCCCTTCGCCCGCAGGACACACCTCAGCCGTCCCCAGTACTGGCTGCTCAGCGGCGTCGGCGCACTCCTGCCCGCCGTCGCCCTCTTCTGCATGGCACCCTGAACGGACCCGGGGAGACAGCCCGGGGAACGCCGGGACACCCGCCCCGCACTCGGCCGATCGACATGGAGACATGGATGAACACCGCACGCGATCTAGCGATCATCGTCATGTCGGCGTCTGATCGTGAGGTGGGACAGGGCGACCTGTCGCTCGCGCTCGCCGGGGCCGAGGTTCTCGACCTCGTCGAGGCGCAGGTCGTCGGGCTGGACGGCGACCGGCTGGTGCCCGGGACCGGGTCGGCGACCGGCGACCGTCTGCTGGACGAGGCCGCTGCCTCGCTCGTCCGGCAGGCTCCCTACGAGCCGGTCGAGGACTGGCTGTGGCGCCGGGGGCGCGAACTGTCCGCGGCCTACACGGACGAGTTGGAGCGGACCGGGGTGCTCATCCGTACACGCGGCCACCGGATCCTGTCGCGGACGGAGCGGAAGGTTCTCGTCGACTCCCCCGCCCGTCGCGAGGCCGAAGAGCGCCGTGCGTCGGGCGAGCCCGTGCTCGCCGCGCTCACGGGCGCCGTCGGGCTCCACGACGGGGCCGACGACGACAAGGACGCGGAGCTGGGCCTCAGCGATGACGTGACCACGAGCGTCCTGGCCGCCGTGGGGGACGCGGTGATGGAGCTGGAGGCCGTGCGTCAACGGCGCTCGATCGAGAACGCCGCCTTCGACAACATCTGGCGCGGCCTGTAAGACACCGCTGCTGATGGCGGCACACCACCGTCCGGTCGGTGATCGACGACGAGATCACAGCGGGCCGGTGATTCCTGAGCGACTGCCTCGTGGGTCCGCTCGCCAGGCGGGAAATCGTGCTCAACCTGCCCGAGACAGGCCGCAGTTGGAACGGAAATACATGTATCCGCCTCTTGTCGTCCGCGCAGTCCAGCGAAGTACGCTCACGCTATGACGGTCGAGCAGAATCATGACGCCGCCGCATGCCGGCAGGTCAGCACCGGGATCACCCGGGTCTTCCACCTGCTCGGGAAGCGCTGGACCGGCCCGATCGTCGCCGTGCTGACCGGCGGGCCGGCGTACTTCGCGGACCTGCGCCGGGCGGTTCCCGGGATCAGCGAGCGCATGCTCTCCGACCGGCTCAGCGAACTGGGGGCCGCCGGGCTCGTCGAGCGCGAGGTGGACGCGGGGCCACCGCTGCGGGTGACGTACCGGCTGACGAGGTCAGGACGTGCCCTGGAACCGGCCCTCGCCGCACTCGAATCCTGGGCGGAGGCACACCTGCCGGAGAAGGATCAGCTCGGCGGCTGCTGACAGGGTCGTCACGGTGAAGGACCGACAACCCGGCAGGATCGGGCCCACGGGCACATGTTCTCGGTGCACTGTAGGGACAGCCCGTCAGTGCTCGGGCCGCGCCCGTGGGGTCCGCTCCATCGTCATGGTCACCGGCTCGGGTCGAGCAGCAACTTGCCGGAGGTGCGCCGGGATTCGATGTCGGTGTGGGCTCGGTCGGCCTCGCCCAGTGGGTAGCGCCCGGTGATGTCGATGCGCAGCCCGCCCTCGCGGATCTTGTCGAACAGGTCCCCGGCGTGCCGGAGCAGCAGTTCCCGGCTGTGGATGTGGTCGGCGAACACGGCGTAGGTGACCTTGATGCTCTTCGGCAGGTCGAACAGCCGCACCGTGGGGATGTCGCCGATCAGCGGGCCGAAGTAGACCAGCGTGCCGGACCGCCGCAGTACTTCGGTGGAGGGCCAGAACGTGCTCGCCCCACCGCCGTCGAACACCGCGTGCACGCCCTCGCCGCCGGTCAGATCCTTGACCCGGTCGACGAAGTCACCGTCGACGGAGACGAGGACCTCGTCCGCGCCCGCGCTTTTCGCGGCCGGGACCTTCTCCTCGCGGGAGACCAGGCCGATCACTCGGACACCGCGCAGTTTGAGCAGGTGGGTGAGCATGCGCCCCACGCCGCCGGCGGCCGCGTGCACGAGCGCGGTGTCGCCCTCGGCCAGCGGCGCCGACTCGGTGACGAAGTGGTGTGCGGTGATTCCCTGCATCATCGTCGCGGCGGCGACGTCACTCGGGATGTCGTCCGGTACGGGGACGACACGGTCAGCGGGGACCGCGATCCTCTCGGCGTAGCTGCCGGGCACCGAGACCCAGGCCACCCTGTCTCCGACAGCGAAATCGTGGACGCCCTCGCCGATCGCGGAGACCCGGCCGGCTCCCTCGACCCCAGGGACAAGGGGGAGTTCGCGAGGCAGCGAGAATCCGACGCGCGTCCCGGTGTCCATGAAGTTGACGCCGGCGAACTCGATGTCGACGACCAGTTCGCCCGGACCGGGTTCGGGGTCGGGCCATTCCCGCAGCCGGAGCACCTCCGGCCCACCCAGCTCGTTCAGCACCACAGCACGCATGGTTCATACCTCTTTCTGTCCGGTCAGGCCTGCAACAGGGCGGACGCGTAGGCGGGGTTGGTGTAGTCGCGCCAGGCCGCGATCCGGCCGTCGCGGAGCTCGTAGACCGCCATGTTCATCACTGGGGCGAGCTTCTTGCCGGGCAGCGCGAGCCCATGGATCTGCTCGGCGATGACGACGTCGTCGGTCAGGAACGGGGCGAGCGCGTCGGCGACCTGCGCACGGAAGGTGTCCACGGAGTCGCGGACCAGAGTGTCCTTGTCAGGGGCGGACATGGCGGGGTGCCTCCGGGATCGAATCGGTCGGGTCGGCGTCGTCCGCCAGGGGGGGCGTGGTCAGGAAAGAGGCCACGCCGCGCCCCCGGAAACGGCGGGCCGTTGCGTCACGACCGTGAGCGTAGGACGCACATTTTGGACCAGCAAGTCCAGACGCGACGAGCCGAAGCGGCTCCGGCACATGCCGCTGCCGCTACCCGGCTGCCTCAATGGCGCGGGCCTCGTGGTCCCACAACCGATCAGCGGTGTCGGGGGCGAGAGCGAGGACACATGTGGCTCACTCGTCTTCAGTGATCCCTGCGTCCTGCGGACGCGTAGGTGTCTCAAAGGGGCTGAATGCGGCGGCCGTCGAGGGTCAGGATGCCTCTGTGCGTGCGTCGGTCGAGGACCGCCGCTCATGTTCGGTGCGCGCCGCCTCCAGGAGGTTGCTCCATGAGGTGACCTGGGGACGTCGGCGCAGCAGGGCCCGCCGCTCGCGCTCGGTCATGCCGCCCCAGACTCCGTGGTCGATGCGCCGGTCCAGGGCGTGCGCCAGGCACTCGGTCTTGACCGGGCAGGCGGCGCAGACGCGTTTGCCCGCCGACTGCGCGGCGCCCTCGGCGAACAACTCCTCGCCGTCCTCCTGTTGGCACGCCGCTCGTTCCCACCACGTGTCCTGCTCACCACTCACAGCTTCCGCACCGCCTTCCGAAGCCATGACAGTACGCCACGCTGATACCCAACAGGCATTCCAGCAACGGTAGTTGAACGCCGTGTGACGATTTCCGGCCCTGCGGGCCCCGCGTCGCGGTCCTTGCGCGGCGGGACGACGCGCTCCGGGGGCCGCGGCGACGCTCTCGCCGAACGGGCCGGTCAGGTCGCGGCAGTGAGGTAATCGCTGGCCGCTTGCAACCGCGCCCGAGCGGCCTCCACTTGCACGCCCCGGTCTCCGGACATGCGTCGTTCGGTGCGGTGCTTCTGCTCAAGCGTCTCGATCGCCCTGTCATCGCCCCAGAGGGCCCAACGCCTGAAGGTGCCGCGGTTCTGTCGTGCCATGATCCCCTCCGATGGGTGTTTGCGGATTCTTTGCAGGTTTATATCGGCTTGCGTAGGTATGCGCCGTCGACGAAACGTGCCCCTGCCGGCGACCCGCGTCAGTAGACGTCGCCCTCCCTCACCAGCGTGAGCAGCCGCAGCGTTTCCACGTAGAGCCACAGCAGAGTGAGTACGAGACCGAAAGCCGCCGCCCAGGAATCCTCCGGGCGAGCAGCACGGCGGCGAAGACGGTCATCGTGCCGAGCACCGCCTGGACCACGATGGTCTGCACGATGGCCCACTTCAGTGTGGTCGACGACCGGTGGCCGAGTCGGCCAGAAGGTGACTCGGGACAGCGAGGCTGGAACCGCCGCTTCCCGAGATCGACACGAGACTCACACAGACTCCGTAACCAGTCAATACGGTGACATGCGCGAATCGAGTCCGTCCGTAACCATCTTGACAGGTGATGCCTATCGCAACCATGCTTGCCGTAACCGCTCCAACTGGTGATGAAGCGAGTTGCACCGTTCACAGCAACTCGCCATCCACCCGAAGGAAATCGCCCCACCTCACAACGAGGAACTCACAGGCAGGCGACACCATGTCTCACGCGGCACACATCAACGAAGCAACAGCGGCGGCAGCAACGGCGGCGGCGCGACACACGCCCACTGACTCAGAACCGTCGCCGAAGACCGACACCCGGCCCGACCAGACGCAGCTCTGGAGCTGGTCGGGAACCGCCGTCATGTTCGGCTACGGACCGGACAGCAGCGCCTTCCTGTAGGACACCCCCTCGCGGCCGGCCGCCCACCCACGGGCCCGCTCACATGTCAACACAGGTGAGCCAGTAAGCAGAACAAGTGCTACATTCGAGTGACAGATAAGAGAGAGCCTCTCTTCCTAAGGAGCGCACCATGACCGTCTACGACCGTCTCTTCATCGCCGGAACCTGGACCGCACCGAGCGACCCCGAGCTGCTGGACATCCGCTCCCCGCACGACCGGTCCGTCATCGGCCGCGCCGCCCAGGCGCAGCCCGCCGACGTCGACCGCGCCGTCGCCGCCGCCCGCGCCGCCTTCGAGGAGGGCACCTGGCGCGAGACGCCGCCGCTGCAGCGCGTCGCGGTGTTGCGCCAGTTCAACGCCCTGCGTGAGGCGAACGCGGAGCGGATCGCCTCGCTGATCTCCGCGGAGAACGGCTCGGCCGGCTGGTTCACCCTCGCCGGTCAGCCCGGACTGACCCGTCAGGCGAACGCGTACCTGAAGGCGGCGGAGCAGTTCGGCTGGGAGGAGACGCTCGAACCGTCGGACCCCGCCGCGCCGTTCCGCAGCGTGGTGCGTCGTGAGGCCGTGGGTGTGGTGGCCGCCGTGATCCCCTGGAACTCACCGTTCTCCTCCGCGACCTCCAAGATCATTCCTGCCCTGCTGGCGGGCAACTCGGTGGTGCTGAAGGTGTCGCCGGAGAACTCCCTGAGCATGGGCTTCCTGGCCGAGCTGCTGGAGCAGGTGGGTCTGCCCGAGGGTGTGATCAGCGTGCTGCCCGCCGACCGGGAGACCAGCGAGTACCTCGTCTCGCACCCCGACGTCGACAAGATCGCGTTCACCGGCTCGACCCGCGCCGGCCGTCGGATCGCCGCCATCGCGGGCGAGCAGCTGAAGCGCGTCAGCCTGGAGCTGGGCGGCAAGTCCGCCGCGCTGATCCTGCCGGACGCGGACGTGTGCACGGCGGTGCAGGGGCTGAAGTTCGGCTCGCTGCTCAACAACGGCGAGTCGTGCATCGCCCAGACCCGCATCCTCGCGCCGCGCGCGCAGTACGAGGAGGTCGTCGACGCCGTCAAGGAGCTCGTGGAGTCCCTGAAGGTCGGCGCTCCGGAGGACCCCGACACCTTCATCGGCCCGATGATCCGCCCCGACCAGCAGCAGCGCATTCGCGACTACATCGAAATCGGCATCAAGGAAGGCGCGCGTCTGGTCACGGGCGGCCCGCAGATCCCCGAAGGCCTGGAGAACGGCAACTACGTCACCCCGACCGTCTTCGCCGACGTCGACAACTCCATGCGCATCGCGCAGGAGGAGATCTTCGGCCCGGTTCTGGTGATCATCGCCTACGACGACGAGGACGACGCCGTCCGTATCGCCAACGACTCCGAGTACGGCCTCTCCGGCGGCGTATGGTCCGCCGACACCGAGCACGCCCTCGCCGTCGCCCGCCGCCTGCGGACCGGCACCATCACCGTCAACGGCGCGCCGATCGGCTTCGACGGCCCCTTCGGTGGCTTCAAGAACAGCGGCATCGGCCGCGAGTACGGCGCGGTCGGCCTCGGCACGTACACCGAGTACAAGACCGTCACCCTGTGACCTGGCCCTGCCAGGCAGCTCCACCAGCCCCCACCCGCTTCGACTCCGCCCTACCTGGCCTCTGAAAGGCTCCTCTCCGATGTCCACCACGGCACAGCTCTCGAGCGCGCCCCGAACCCGCGGCGTCGCCGCAGCCATGAGCGCCCTGATTCTGGCGGTGCTCCTGTCCGGACTCGACCAGACCATCGTCTCCACCGCCCTGCCCCGCATAGCCGAGGACCTCGACGGATTCGACGACATCGCCTGGGTCAGCGCCGCCTATCTGCTGGCGTCCACCGCGGTCACACCGCTGTGGGGCAAGCTCGGCGACATGTTCGGGCGCAAGCGGCTCTACCTCGCCTCGACCGGCATCTTCCTCATCGCCTCCGTCGCGTGCGGCATCGCGGCGAACCTGCCTGAACTGATCGGCGCCCGCATCCTGCAGGGCATCGGCGGCGGAGGCATGATCGTGCTGACGTTCGCGCTGGTCGGTGACATCGTCGCGCCGGGCGAACGCGGCCGCTACCAGGGGATGTTCGGCTCCGTCTACGGCGTCGCCAGCATCGCGGGACCACTGCTCGGCGGCATCTTCACCGATCAGCTCTCCTGGCGGTGGGCGTTCCTGATCAACCTGCCCGTCGGCGCGGTGGCGCTCGGCATCGCCTGCCGCGTGCTGCCGGCCGCAACGAGGAACGCCAAGGCTGTCCGGATCGACTACCTCGGCGCACTGGTCCTGGCCGCCATGGCCACCGGCCTCGTCCTGATCACCTCGTTCGGCCGGCGCTGGGGCTGGGCCTCCCCCGGCATCATCGGCCTGATCGTCGCCACCGTCGCGCTCGCCGGCCTGGTGGTCCCGGTCGAGCGCCGCGCCGCGGCCCCCGTCCTGCCGCTGAGCATGCTCACCTCGCGCACGGTGGTCCTGACCTCGCTGATCGGCTTCGTGGCCAACGCGGCCATGTTCAGCGTCCTGGTCTACCTGCCCACGTATCTGCAGATCGTCGACGGCGTCTCCGCGACGCTGTCCGGCCTCCACATGCTTCCGCTGGTGGTGGGCCTGGTCATCAGCCAGTCGCTGGCGGGACGGTGGGCGAGCCATGTCGAGCGGCTCCGGCTCATCCTCGTCGTCGGCATGCTGCTCAACGTCGCGGGCCTGCTCCTGCTGGCCACTGTCGGCGCGGCCACGAACGCGGTCGTCCTCGGCGTCTACTTCCTCGTCACCGGTGTGGGTATCGGCATGGTCCCGATGGTGGTCCTGACCGCGGTGCAGAACAGCGTTCCCGCCACGGATCTCGGCGCGGCCAGCGCCGTCGTCACCTTCGCCCGGTCGATCGGCGCCGCCTTCGGAGTCGCGGTCTTCGGCACCCTGCTCACCAGCGGGTTCGCCGCACGGCTCGCCGGCAGCGCGGTCAGCGACGGCTTCGATGCCTCCCGGCCCGACACCATCGCCCAACTGCCCGCCGCGGTACGCGACACCGCGCAGGACGCCTTCGCCCACGCCATCGGCTCCTCGTTCCTGTGGATCACGCCCCTGGTCGTCGCCGGAACCGTCCTCGCGTTCCTGCTCAGGACCCCGGGCGGCGTCCGGGAGGCCCCCACGAACGCCTCCTCGCGTCCCGCCGACGAGCATGTGACGGCCGTCTGAGGGGTGCATCCCCAGGCCAGCCAGGCACCGCCAACTACCGGGCAGCACACATCGCCGTATGGCGGGTGCCTCGCCCCACATAAGAATCGCAACCACTCAATTCCGTGACGACATGCGATGGGTTGCTCCATCACACCGACAGGACGGTGAAGACATGGCAGACCAGCGCAAGGACACCGAGAGCGGCCCTCCCATGGCCCGGCGGGCGATGCTCGCCACCCTCGTGGCGGGTGCCGCGGGACTCGCCACCGCCCCTTACCTGCAGCGCGGTTGGGAGAACGTCCTGGGCGCCGCCTCCCAGATCGACGCGACCGGAGTCACCGGGCTGCTGCCGAACCCGGGCGGATTCCGGTACTACAGCATCGTGGGATCGGTGCCGCGCAAGAACACCACGAACTACGAGCTGCGGATCGACGGCCTCGTCGACCGGCCCAGGACCTTCACCCTGCCGCAACTGCGGGCGATGCGGCAGACCCGCGTCGTCCACGACGTGGTGTGCACCGACGGCTGGCGCGTGGAGAACACCCCCTTCGAAGGCGTGAAGCTCGCCGACATCCTCGATGCCGCGGGAGTACGCCCCGAGGGCAAGGCCCTCCGCTTCACCTGCTTCGACGGCGCCTACAGCGAGAACCTCACGCTGGAACAGGCGCGCCGATCCGACGTGATGGTGGCCCTGAAGATGCAGGACGAGCCCATCACCCACGAACACGGCGGACCGGTCCGGCTGTACACGGCCCCGATGTACTTCTACAAGTCGGCCAAGTGGCTGTCGGGCATCTCGGTCACCGACGAGGTGATCCCCGGCTACTGGGAGGAGCGCGGCTACGACATCGACGGCTGGCTCGACGGAGAGGACAGGCACGGCGATGGCACGGCTGCCTGAAAGCGACGGCAAGGTCCGCCGGTTCACCCGGGCCGAGCGCCTGGTCCACCGCGCCACCGGCTACCTGATGCTCCTGTGTCTGGTGACCGCGGCCTGTCTGTACCTGGGTCCGCTCGCGCAGCTGGTCGGGCGGCGCCATCTCATGGTCACGGTTCACGAGTGGTCCGGGATCCTGCTGCCGGCCCCGTTCCTGCTCGGCCTCCTCTCCCCAGCGTTCCGCGCCGACCTGCGCCGGCTGAACCGCTTCGCGCCCTACGACAGGCAGTGGCTGCGCGCGGCGCGCCGGCGGCTGACCTCGTCGTCAGCGCGTCCGGCCGGGAAGTTCAACGCGGGCCAGAAGCTCTACGCGGGCTGGATCGCCGGTGCCGTGCTGCTGATGATGTTCACGGGCCTGCTGATGTGGTTCACCGGGCTGCTGCCCGCGATCTCCCGGACCAGCGCCATCTTCGTGCACGACTGCCTGGCCTGGGGCATCACCTTCGTACTCATCGGGCACATGCGTCAGGCGGCCAAGGACCCGGAGGCTCGGCTCGGCATGCGGACCGGGTACGTGTCGCCGCAGTGGGCCCGGGAGAAGCATTCCAAGTGGCTGGGGGACGACGACCCGCAGGCCGGGACGGGGAGCGCCGGCGCAGCCGAGTCGCGCCACGGCCGAAGCAGTCGAATGACTTAGCACCCGGGCGGCCGCCCTTCTCTACCCAAGGTGTGCGACCGCTGTGCGCCGCCTGAGAACACACTGACCAGCTCGGCCCCGGGTCCGCCCGGGGCCGTCGCATGTGCCGGTCCGGTCGAGAGCCCACCGGGACTCACCGTCATGTGACTGATGTGCGCCGCCTCCGCCGCGGGCGAAAGTATGAGCACAAGCAGCCACCCCGGCACACACAGCCAACCACACTCATCACGAGTAACCCTCTTGACCGGTGATACAGACTCGTGGGAGTCTCTTCCCGAACCCGACGAGCGCGGGGCGAGCGGCGCAGTGGCGCCCTTGCCCGCCAGTCGGTGCACGGATCGAGCACTCCTGAACCAGCATGCCTGAACCAGCATGCGCAGACGGGGTATTGCCCGACGACCTGCGGACGACGAAACCGGGGGACGGCCCTCGGACCGGATCGCTCAGCACGCACACATGTGTCTCCGCCGCACGGCAGACACTCGATCGATTAAGGAATGTCATGAGACGACTTCTGACCGTCCTCGCGGCCGCGGTGCCGCTGGTGACGGCAGCGGTGTATCTGCCCTCGGCCACGGCGGAATCCTCGGACTCCGCCGCCGCGCCGTTCCGGTGCGCGTCCGCCTCTCTTCCGCTGAAGGCTCCGGCCGGCACCAGGATCGAGTCCGTGACGGCCGTGAGCCGGCCGGCGGGGGACGTCGAGGTGCCGCCCGTGTCGCCGCTGCCCGGGGACACGGTCAAAGACGTCCCGGCCCACTGCGAGGTGACCGTCACCGTCAACCACCTGGGCGCCGAGGACCACGCCAAGGTCCAGGTGTGGCTGCCCGAGTCCTCCTGGAACGGCCGGTTCCAGGGCGTCGGCGGCAGTGCCTACGCGGCCGGTGACTACGGCGCCGCGCTGTCCGCCGCCGTCAAGAGCGGCTACGCCACCGCGACGACCGACGCCGGCGTCAGCACCTACGTCGACGTCGACTGGGCCCTGGACGACCAGGGGAAGATCGACCGGACGCTGCTGAAGAACTTCGCCTCGCGGTCCGTGCACGAGGCCGCGGTCGTCGCCAAGCAGGTCATCAGCGGCGTCTACGGCCGCTCCGCCTCGTACTCGTACTTCAACGGCTGCTCGACGGGCGGCCGGCAGGGCTACGCCGAGGCGCAGGCCCACCCCGACGACTTCGATGGCATCCTCGCCAACGCGCCCGGCATCAACTGGGACGAGTTCGAGGTCGCCACGCTCTGGCCGCAAGTGGTGATGAACGAGGAGCACACCTACCCCACGAAGTGTGAACTCGACGCGGCGACGCAGGCCGCCGTGAAGGCGTGCGACACGCTGGACGGCGCCGCGGACGGAGTCATCGGCGATCCCGCCGCGTGCGGTTACGACCCGCGCAAGCTGATCGGCACGACCCTGGAGTGCGACGGCAAGCAGGTGACCTTCACGGCCGCCGACGCCGCCGTGATCCGCAAGATCTGGGACGGTCCGCGCGACACGCACGGCAAGAAGCTGTGGTTCGGCCCCACCATCGGGTCCGAACTCAACGACCTGGCGGCATCGGCGCCCGACACCGACGGCACCGTCAAGGGCCAGCCGTTCCAGGTGCCCGCCGAGTGGGTCTCGGCCTTCGTGAAGAAGCAGCCCTCCTTCGACGTGACGACCATCGGCTACGCGGAATTCGAGAAGCTCTTCCGGCAGTCCCAGGCCGAGTACGACAAGGTCATCGGCACCGACGACGCGGACCTGTCGGGCTTCCGCAACTCCGGTGGGAAGCTGCTGACCTGGCACGGCCAGGCCGACCAACTGATCCCCACCCAGGGGACGGTGGACTACCGCGAGCGGGTCGAGAAGAAGCTGGGCGGGGCGCAGCGCGTCGACGACTTCTACCGGCTGTTCCTGGTGCCGGGCACCAACCACTGCGCCGGCTACGGCAACACCGGTCCCGTGCCGACCGACGCGCTCGGCGCGCTGACCAAGTGGGTCGAGCAGGGCAAGGCCCCGCAGACGCTGAAGGCCTCGGTCACGGATGCCGCGGGCAGGACCGTCACCCGTGACGTGTGCCGCTACCCGCTGGTGCCCCAGTACAAGGGCCACGGTGACATCGCGGACGCCGCCAGCTTCCGCTGCGTGCGCTCGCACCACTGATCTGCTGCACCACCCCATGAGTGAGGGGCGGGCCCGGACCGATCACCATCGGTCCGGGCCCGCCCCTTCACGTCGTACGGGCGCCGGCGTACCGCCCGAGAAGAATGAGGTGGCCGTCGGTCCCGACGGGGGAAGCCGCGACCGACGGCCATCTCGGCCTGCCACCCGGCCGACCAGTCGGTCACCGGGCGACAGGAGCCTGTCTCTGCCTCTACAACGTGTCGCGAGGGCACCGGAGTTCACGGTTCCCCGAAGTATTTCGGGAAACGCCGAACGGCGGTTCAAGGGGCAACGTGGTTATGTCCGTGGTTGCGGGCTCTGGCCCACTTCTTGTGGAGCTGCGCTACATCGCATCAGGACAGGGTCAGCGGTGGCTGCCACCGGCCCGAATGGCCTGCCGGCAGCTCCATGTCGCGTCGGATCACCGTGTAGTACTTCTCCCGGGCCGTTCGCTGCTTCTCGAGCTGCGCCGACCATGTATCAGCGGTGCAGCCAGGAGCACGCAAAAGGCCTTCCACCTCCATCACGGTGAGCGCCCATCCGTGCGCCGCCTCTACGACCTCGGGAGAGCCGAGCATCAGCAGCCCTTCTCCGGCTGCGGAGCGGGCGTCGGCGGCGTCGACCAGGAGGGAAGTAGCCTCTGCGGGCGGCAGAGGGTGCGGATAGCCGTCAAGGCCGAGATGTGCCGCGACGCGGCGATGAAGCGTGACGGTCCTCTTCAGCGTCAGCGCGTAGTCGGTGTAGGCCGCGAGCTGACGCTCCTGCCACCGAGCTGCGTGCTCCCGGCGGAACCTCGCCCGATCGCCACGCATGACCACCACGTACGAGCCGAAGGCTCCGATCATTACCCCAAGCAGGGCGGGCAGTTGCTTTATGAAGTCTGACACCGCCGCATGGTAGTGCTCTATAGATCCAAGGTGGCAGCCGTCCCGGCTCTAGCACCGAGCTGCGCGACGTCGAACCCGCCGGGCAGCGGCAGGGCCGACACGGCGCATGTCCTGCGCCTTCCCCGGACTCGAACGAAAGTTCCCGTGCCTGCTCCACAGAAGGTGGGCCAGAGCCTGGTTGCGGGAGTCGTTTGTCGATGAGTTTGGGGTTCTGGCACAGATCTTGGGGAGCCGTCGCGGAGCGTCACCGCAGTGTTCGATTGCAAGGACCGGATTCCTGTGAGACCGCGTACGCCTTCCCGCCTTGCAGCAGGGAGTGACGCTCCGTCAACTCTGCGCTCGACCTCTCCGGTGACCGCAACGAGCGGTGGCGGTGCTGGTCATGCAGGCCGACGCAACGTTCTGGGACTCGCTCGTGTTCGACGGAATCGACGACGTGGGCGTCGAAGCGGTGACCGCCGCCTTCGGTACGGTCGACGTCACGGCCAGAGGCCGGGCACCCGGGGCAGCCTGTCCGGACTGCGGCCACTCCTCGAACCGAGTACACGACTCCTACCAGCGCAGACTGATGGATCTGCCGCTCGCTGAACAGAGTGTCGTGATCCATCTGACGGTCCGGCGTTTCATCTGCGTCATGGACGACTGCCCGCGTCGCACGTTCGCCGAGCCGTTCGCTCAGTTGACCGTTCCGTACGCGCGCTTCACCACGCGGCTGGGCCACATCCTGGAGCGCGTCGGGCTCGCACTCGCCGGACGGGCCGGCGCCCGGCTGACCGCCCAACTGGGCTTCCAGGTGGGACGGATGACCCTGCTGCGCAGGGTCATGGCGCTGACTGACCCACAGCTCAGCACGCCGTGCGTGCTGGGTGTGGATGACTTCGCTACCCGCCGTGGGCAGACCTACTCCACCGTCTTGGCCTGCGGAGAGACCCATCGCGTGGTGGACGTGCTTCCGACGCGCGACTCCGGGCCGCTGGCCGAGTGGCTGGCCACCCACCCGGGTGTGGAGATCATCTGCCGGGACCGGGCGGGGGCCGCCGAGGGAGCGCGACTCGGCGCTCCCGCCGCGATCCAGGTCGCCGACCGGTTCCACCTGTGGCAGGGCATCGGCCGAGCCGTGGAAACCTGCGTCGCCGCCCACCGCGAATGCCTGAACGGACCCACAGCGCCACCACGAACGGGCGTTGAGGCGTCGCCCAATGACTCGGTGCGCGGCGGACCGGACCTTGATGGCCGGCGGGCCCAGCGCAAGAAAGCCGTGCACGCCCTGGTCCACGAACTGCTCGCCCAGGGCCACTCCCGCCGGGCGATCGCCCGGCATCTGGGCTGGGGGCTCAACACCGTGCTGCGCTACGCACGTGCTGCCACCTGGCAGGACACCCTCCGGGAGAACCGCCCCCGGCCCAGTCGTCTGGATCCCTACAAGCCCTATCTGGAGCGCCGGTTCGCCGCAGGATGCACGAACGTCACGCGCCTGCATCATGAACTGATCGCTGCGAACGCGCCCGTCACCTACCAGATGGTCCGCGCCTACATTGCCACCCTGCGCGCTGCACCGCCGCAGGCGCCGCCCCCGCCGCCGACCGTGAGGCGGGTCACCGGCTGCCTTACCCGTCACCCCTCAACCCTGAGCGAAGACGAGCGCACCGCGTTGAAGGACGTCCTGGCTCGCTGCCCTGAACTGGGTATCGCGGCCGAACATGTCCGCGGTTTCGGCGAGATCCTTGCTCACCGGCTGGGTCCCACACTCCCCGCATGGATCGAGGCCGTCGATGCCAGCCAGCTGCCCGGCCTCACCAACTTCGCCCTCCACCTGCTCCGAGACCTCGATGCGGTGACCGCCGGCCTCACCTTGCCCTGGAGCTCCGGCGGCACGGAAGGCGCCGTGAACCGCATCAAGAAGATCAAGCGGCAGCTCTACGGCCGTGCCGGATTCGAGTTACTCCGCAAGATGATCCTGCTTCAGTGATACTCCGCGCCCACTCTTGGGGAGTGGGCGCGGAGTGTTCCTAGAACGGAGGCTCCAGGGAGTACCCGTTCTCGCCCATAGGAACGGGCTTGCGCTCCTGCTCGGCGGTCCGTTCCTCGGCTGCCGTTGGATGAAGGGCCATCGCCTCGACCGCGCGCCCATGGCGGACCAAGACCTCCAAGAGTTCCTTACGTGCCTTGATCGTTCCGAGGGAGCGCAGTTCAGCGGCGGCGGCTTCATGGCGGCCAGCGGCGCTGAGAAGGTGAGCCTTCACGATGCCGAGGTCGGTCCAAGGGGACGGGTCGGCTTCGGCCACAGCGATCGCCTCATCGATACGTCCCAGACCGGCCAGGGCCCAGGCCCGCCACCAGTGCTGGAACTCCTCGTGGCCATAGTGGGGCACGACACTGGGGTGCTCCACCAAGTAGAGAAGCTCCTCAGGACGGTCGAGAAGTGGTGCGACAAGCGGCCACAAAAGGTTGGAGCAGTCGTACGCGCCGAAGCCAGGTTCAGCGACGGCGATCGCGTCGTCGAGGCGGCCGTCCGCCAGCAACGTCGTGGACAGCCAGGCGCGATACCCGGTCCAGTCGTCGGCAGCGATGGCGTTCCTCATCACGGCTTCGGCCTCCGCTGCCCGCCCATGGTCGCGCAGGGCGCCCGCGTAGATGTCCAGGACCGTGTGCGCGTGCTCTCCAGTGCTCAGCTCGCGCAGCTCGGCGAGCCTGCCGTGACGTGCCAGCAGCTCGGCGTAGGCGGTAAGGGTGCCCTGGGAGAAGCAGTGGCCTGCGGTTATGTCCCGGCCGAGGATCCGGATCGCCTCGTCGGGGCGGCCGGCGCGCTCCAGCACCTGGGCCTGTAGCTCCTGCGCGGTCCAGAAGCTCTGGTTCCACCGGTCCTCGCCGCGGGCCCGCCGCACAGCGTCGGCGTGCGGGGCGATCAGCTCCAGCACCTGTTCGTCACGGCCCTGCCCCTCGGTGACCTCCACCAGGACCGACAGCCTCCACCAGCCGTCGACGTGCCGAACCAGCAGGTCGATCGCCTCATCGACGCGCCCCGCTTTGACAAGCAGTACCGCGAAGTCATGGCACTCGGCCTTCGATGCGCGGCCGACTTCATC
Organism: Streptomyces sp. cg35; assembly: GCF_050410835.1. NCBI lineage: Bacteria > Bacillati > Actinomycetota > Actinomycetes > Kitasatosporales > Streptomycetaceae > Streptomyces > Streptomyces sp. cg35. Next base: position 8,696,443 of record NZ_CP191268.1, on the reverse strand, counting down.
GAGACGAACCAGGTCCAGAGCCACTTCCGTTCGGCCCGCCTGAAGCAAAATGTCGGCCTTCGCCCACAGGGCAGCCCGCCAGCCGATCGTGACGAACGGCTCCACCACCTCCAGAGCCCGGTTGAACTCTCCCGCCCGGCACAACTCCTCCGCCGCGCCCGTGGCGCAGAACCACTCCCCGCGTTCCACCGCCGCCTGGATCACCAGGTCCAAGTGGCCGTGCTCCAACAGAAAGCCCACATTTCTCGGGGACAGTCCGCCAAGAGTGCGAGCCTGCCATCCAAGATCATCGATGTTCATGGGCGCGAGCCTAGAAGCACCCACTGACATACGACGTCATGCAATCGAAGAGCTGAGCTACGATCCGCGACGGCTCCCCAAGATCTGTGCCAGAACCCCCTACAGACCGACATAGCCAGGCGACGCATATCTGCGCCTTGAACCGCCGTTCGGCGTTCCGGACGACTGCTCCGGCCGACCGGATGCACGGTCACAACACAGGTGCGGGGCCGGCCATGGTGGCCGGCCCCGCACCTGTCCGCCTCGGTCAGAAGTGGTCCACGTCCACGACGGCCTGGGCGAACGCCGTCGGGGCCTCCTGCGGCAGGTCGTGACCGATGCCGGCGAGCGTGCGGTGCTCGTACTTGCCGGTGAACTTGGAGCGGTACCCGGTGTCGCCGCCGGCCGGGGTGAACGGGTCGAGCTCGGCGTCCACCGTGATGCTGGGCACCGCGATGGACGGCCCCGCCTCGAGCACGTTCTCGTACCGGTCGTAGCGGCGTTCCCCCTCCTCCAGGCCCAGGCGCCAGCGGTAGTTGTGGATCACGATCGCGGCGTAGTCGGGGTTCGAGAACGCGGCGGCCGTGCGGTGGAACGTCGCGTCGTCGAAGCCCCAGCTCGGCGAGACCAGGTCCCAGACGAGCCGGGTGACCTCCAGGCGGTGCTCCTCGGACTCCATGGCGAGCTTCCCGCGCTCGGTGGCGAAGTAGTACTGGTACCACCAGGTGTGCTCGGCCTTCGCGGGGAGCGGCGTGAGCTGCGCCTTGCGGTTGGTGATGAGGTAACCGCTCACCGAGACCAGCGCCTTGACGCGCTGGGGCCACAGGGCCGCGATGATGTCGGCGGTCCGCGAACCCCAGTCGAAGCCGGCCAGCACGGCCTTGTCGATCTTGAGGGCGTCCATCAGGGCGATGATGTCCAGGGCGATCGCCGACTGCTGGGCGTTGCGGAACGTGCGCGCGGACAGGAAGCGCGTCGAGCCGTGGCCGCGCAGGAACGGGACGATCACCCGGTAGCCCTGGTCGGCCAGTAGCGGCGCGACGTCCACGTAGCTGTGGATGTCGTAGGGCCAGCCGTGCAGGCAGAGGACCACCGGGCCGTGCGCCGGGCCGAGTTCGGCGTAGCCGACGTTCAGCAGACCCGCCCGGACCTGCTTCACCGACGGGAAGGAGGTGTGGGTGCCGGGGGCGATCGTCGGGACGACCGGCACCTTGCCGCCGCTCGCGCCGGAGGAGCTGGTGGCGGCGCCCGAGACGCCCTGCAGACCGGTCAGCGAGACGGCGGCCGCTCCCGTGCCGATACCCACTGCCTTGGTGAAGGTGCGCCTGTTGATCATGTGAAACCCCTCGTACGTTTCCGATGTGTGGCCCTGCGTGGCCGGTCTGCGCGCGCTTCGACACTGACACACAATGCGTCACCAGTCAAAGGGGTGACGCGAGGTATCGCTCTTGCTCTCGAGTGCGGCGAGTGATCGGCGCTCCACACTGTCGTCCTGGACCACCCCTCGGCACATCAGTCACTTGACGGTGATGTGTGACGTGCCGGAACCCGCTCCACGGCTCTCCCGGCCGGAGGCCACCGCGCGAGGCGGCGGCATCCCCCGCGGTCCGGACGGCCCGCGGCCGGTGCATTAAGTCATTCGACTGTTTCCCCGGCCGCGCGCGTGGTTGATCCTGGCGGTGTCGCCCCCCACACGCCCGTGCCGGGTGCTCATCCACGCTCACGGAGGGACTGTGCCGTGCCCCGGACTCCCGTCGTCCTCATCCACGGCCCCTGGCTGCACTCCGCGTCCTGGCGGCCGTGGGTCACCCGCTTCACCGACCGCGGTTTCGCCGTGGTCGCGCCCGGCTGGCCGGGAGAGCCCGAGACCGTCGGTGAGGCGCGCCGCTCCCCCGGCGCGCTGCCGGAGATCGGGCTGGATGCCCTGACCGAGCACTACGAGGACATCGTCCGTTCCTTCGACATCCCGCCCGTGGTCCTCGGCCACTCGGTCGGCGGGCTGATCGCCCAGTACCTGCTCGGGCTCGGGCGGATCCGGGCCGCGGTGGCCATCGCGCCCGCGCCCATCGAAGGTGCCCCGCCCGGTGCGGTGTTCACCGATCCCGCCCGGTGGCCGGATTCGGCGGGTCCGTCGCCGACGGTGTCACTCAGCGCCGAGCAGTTCCGCGCCGCGTTCGCCAACACCGTGCCCGAGGAGGCATCACGGCTCTTCGAGCACTACGTGATCCCCTCGTCGCGCCGCCTGCTGTCCGACCTGTCGGACGGGCCCGGCTCTGCGCAGCGCCGACGGACCGTCGACACCGCCAACAGCCGGCGCGGACCCCTGCTGCTGGTGTCCGGGCAGGAGGACCGCATGGTGCCCGACGAGGTCAACCGGGCGGTCTACAAGCTGTACGGCGACGCGGCCGCGCAGAGCAGCCTGAAGCAGTTCCCCGACCGGGCGCACTCGCTCACCATCGACAGCGGATGGCAGGGCGTCGCCGACCACGTCCTCGTGTGGCTGGCCCAGCACGGCATCCACGGTGACCAGCCGTAGGGAGCGGTCAGCGGTGGTCGCCCTCGGGAGTCCTGCCGAGGGCGTCGCGCAGCGCGGCGCGCGAGGTGATGCCGAGCTTCGGGAAGATGCGGTACAGGTGGGAGCTGACGGTGCGCGGCGACAGGCGCATGCGCTCGCCTATCTCCTTGTTCGTCAGCCCGCCGGCCGCCAGTTCGGCGATCCGCCGCTCCTGCCAGGTCAGCGCCGCCAGGTGCAGCGCGGACGTCCGGGTGGACAGCCCCGAGGCCCGCAGCTCGGCATGGGCGCGCTCGGCCCAGGCCGCGGCCCCGAGGCGGTCGAACGTCTCGGCGGCCCGGGTGAGCACCGGCCGGGCCGTCCTGGGCCCGCTGGTGTGCCGCAGCCGGATGCCGTGGGCGAGACGGATCCGCGCGAGCTCGAAGGGGAGATCGCGCGCCGCCGGGTGTGCCTCGGCCCGGGTGTACAGATCCTCCGCCTCCTTCGGGTCCTCCGCCGTCATCGCGAGGGCCCCGAGCGTGATGAGCGCCAGCCGGGGAGACACGTGCGGCAGCCCCACGTCATGCGCTGCCAAAGCGTGTTGGCGCCCCTGCTCCCCGCGCCCGGTGTGCACCGCCGCCTCCACGAGGTCGAGCAGCGTCCGGGAGGCCTGGTGCGCGTACGGTTCGAAGGAACCGGGCCGGGTGATACCGATCGCGTACAGGTACGCGGCCTCGTAGTCGCCCTCGCTGAGTGCCGCCGCCGCTCCGGTGGCCTCCGAGATCTGGGTGAGGAAGCCGACGCCGCGCGGCCGCGCCCAGGCGTCCACGGCCGCCTGCAGTTCCCGAGCTCGCTCAAGGCGGCCTTGCGTCGCGGCCAGCAGGCCGAGGTAGGCGCGGCTGTGGTGGGCGAGCAGCGTGTATCCATGAGCAAGGGCCAGTTCGAGTGCGCGCTCCCCGGTCTCCTCCGCCTCGGCCCACTCTCCGGACGCCATCTGGTCCAGCATGATCAGGTGGAGCATGGTCATGGCGTTGGAGACGGCGCCGTTGTCCTTCTCGCGCTCCACGGCCCGCCGCATGTACGGGCGGTGCATGCTCAGCGCGTCCACGTGGTACGCGGCGACGGTCAGCCGGGTCACGTCCCAGGGCGCCAGTGTCTCCTGCGCGGTGAAGGCCTTCTCCACACGCTCCCGCAGTCCCGAACCGTGCAGGACGACATCGCCCCACGCGTCGCGCAGGATCGCGGTCAGGGTGTGCACCCGCTCGCCGAGCGAGTCCAGGAGGCTCTCGGTGCGCCGCCACATGGCCGCGTCGCTCGCGTACTGGCAGATGGCGAGCAGCACGGCCAGCAGACGGTTGAGGGCCTCGTCCGTTTCCGGGTCCGGCCCGTCGTCACGGAGCCGCTCCACCGCCGCCATGACCTGCTGGTGCGTCGGTCTGACCTCGCCGTCCTGGAAGAAGCCGACGTAGGCCGTGGTGATGACGGAGGCCATGGAACCGGCCGCCCCGAGCCCCGGATCCGCGTAGTGCACGAGGGTCCGCGCCTGGTCGAGGAGGGCCGCCTGGCCCGCGATGTAGGCGGCGTCGCCGAGGCGCCGGGACCGGTCCGCGGGCTGCTCGCTGAGCTCCGCGGCCCGGGTCAGCCAGGACACAGCGGCGGCCGCGCCGCCACGCCGGGTCGCGGATCCGGCCGCCGCCTCCAGCGTGGCCGCCACCTCGTCGTCGGGGTCGATCGTCGCGGCGGCCAGATGTCCGGCACGGCGTTCGAGGTCGGTCCGGTGCACCCGTGCGAGCTCGGCGTGCGCCGCGCGGCGCTGATTGGGCGTCGCCAACTGCGCGACGGTGCCGCGGATCAGCGGGTGCCGGAAGAGGAAGTCACCGCTGACCGGGTCGACTTCGAGCAGCCCCGCGGCGGCCGCCTCGTCCACGTTCTCCATCCGGTACTGCGCGCCGTGGGCTCGGCCTCGGCCGTTGCCGGCCCCCACACCGTCGAGTGCGCCCCGCAGCAGTTCCGTGCGGACGGCGGGTGCGAGACGCTCGATGCGGACGCCGTAGACGTGCTGGAGGCGGCGCGGCAGCGACACCCCGCCGAAGCCGGCGAATTCCGCTGCCATGCGGGCGCCTCGGCCGCTGCCGACCACGTGCGGGGGCAGTTCGAGCAGCGCCAGCGGGTTGCCTTGCGCGTGCTCGAGCACGATCTGCCGGCTCTCCTTGTCCATCTGCGGATGGCGCAGGTCGAGGAGTTGCCCGGCCGCCTCGTCGGAGAGCGGCTCCACCCCGACTTCCGGGAGGGCCGCGGTGTCGAAACGTGAACGGACGTCGGAGCGCAGAGCGACCAGCACCCTGACCGAGCTGCCGGAGAGCCGGCGCGCCACGAACCCGCACACCTCGGCGCTGGAGTCGTCCAGCCACTGGCCGTCGTCGATCAGAAAGGTGAGCGGGTCGCGGGCGGAGGCCAGGGCGAGCAGGTCCAGTACGGCGATGCCGAGCGCCATGACGGACGGGGGCGGACCGGCGCTGAGCCCGAAGACGACGTCGAAGAGCGCACGGTGCTGCTCGTCGAGCTCGACCGTGCGGTTCAGCAGGGGGTGGAGAAGCTGGTGGAGTCCGGCGAACGGGAGCTCGGACTCCGTCTCCACACCGGCGATCCGGATCAGCCGGTGTGCCTCGTCGGCCGCCAGCCGGGCCACCTGGTCCATCAAGGTGCTCTTGCCCACGCCGGTCTCGCCCCTGAGGACGAGGGCACGTCCCGCGCCCTCGGTCACGAACGCGGACAGCGTCTCCTGCTCGCCGGCCCGGCCGACGACGGTGGTGCCGAGCGACTCCACGGCGTCCCCCTTCCTTCCCCTGATGACATGTCGCGCGGTCGTGCCGCGCACTGCCGCCCACCCACACGTGTCTCGCACAGCCGCATGCTGAGAACACGCACACGGCCCGTGACCCGAGACGTCTTCGTCCGGTGGCCTTCAGGCCGACTCCCGCCGCCGGAGGCCCAGTTGGGACGAGGGGTCGGGTGCGTGAACGGCCGCACGTCCCACCGCCATACCTTCCGGGGTATCGAGCAGCCTAAGCGTAGGGGGTGGGCTTCGTCACGGCTGTCTTGAAAACACCTGGCATGTTGTCGGCCGACGCGACGCGTCGCACGGCCCTGCGGACATATGGCCGCCGGGTGCGTCGCAGGTTTGTCCGGATCCGCTCCCCGCACCGGACGACAGTCCGGCGCGGGGAGCGGGCCGGCCTCACACCTCGGGAGCTGCGACCTCGGTCAGTGCACCGTGCTCCAGCCGCAACCACCGGTCGACGCCGATCTCGCTCAGGAACCGCTCGTCGTGGCTGACGACCACGAACGCACCCTGGTAGGAGGTAAGTGCGCTCTCCAACTGCCCGGCACTGACCAGGTCGAGGTTGTTCGTCGGCTCATCGAGCAGCAGGAGCTGGGGAGCGGGTTCGGCACACAGCACGCAGGCCAGGGTGGCACGCAGGCGTTCGCCACCCGACAGGACGCCCACGGGGAGGTGGGCCCGGGCGCCCCGGAACAGGAAGCGCGCGAGCAGGTTCAGCCGCTCGGCCTCCGTGCGGTGCGGCGCGTAGGCGGCGAAGTTCTGGGCGACGGTGCGGTCGAGGTCCAGCAGGTCCAGGCGCTGCGACAGGTAGGCGATCCGGCCGTCGGCGCGCCTGGTCTCGCCGCCCTCCCCTTCGAGTTCGCCGTTGATCAGGCGCAGCAGGGTGGACTTGCCCACGCCGTTGGGCCCGGTGAGCGCGATCCGTTCGGGACCGCGGATCGACAGGTCGATGCCGTCGCCGGCGAACAGGGACCGGTCCCCGTGCCGGACCCGCAGGTGCTCACCGAGGAAGACGGTGCGCCCGGTCGGGATCTGGGTGTCGGGCAGGTCGAGGGTGATGCGCTGTTCGTCGCGCAGCGCGCGTCCGGCCTCGTCCAGGCGGGACTTGGCCTCGCTGACCCGGGCCGCGTGCACCTGCCCCGACCGGCCCGCGGCTTCCTGCGCCCCGCGCTTCATGTTCCCGGCGAAGATCCGTGGCAGACCGGCGTCCTTGAGGTTGCGGGCGGCGTTGCTCGCCCGGCGCTCGGCACGCTCGCGGGCCTGCTGCATCTCCCGCTTCTCCCGCTTCAGCGCCTGCTCGGCGTTGCGGACGTTCTTCTCGGCGATCTCCTGTTCGGCCTTGACCGCTTCCTCGTACGCGGTGAAGTTCCCGCCGTACATGCGCAGTTCACCGCGGTCGAGTTCGGCGATGCGGTCCATGCGGTCGAGCAGTACGCGGTCGTGGCTGACCAGGATCAGGCAGCCGTTCCAGTCGGCCAGGACGTCGTGGAGCCGGTGCCGGGCGTCGAGGTCGAGGTTGTTGGTCGGCTCGTCCAGGAGCAGGACGTCGGGTCGCTTGAGCAGTTGGGCTGCCAGACCGAGCGAGACCACCTGTCCCCCGCTGAGGGTCCCGAGAGCGCGGTCGAGTCCGATGTCGGACAGTCCCAGGCGGTCGAGCTGGGCGCGGGTGCGTTCCTCGATGTCCCAGTCATCGCCGATGACAGTGAAGTGCTCCTCGCTCACATCGCCGGATTCGACGGCGTCGAGCGCCTTGATCACCTCGGCGACACCGAGGACCTCGGCAACGGTGAGGCTGCTGGTGAGCGGCAGACTCTGCGGGAGGTAGCCGAGGGAACCGGAGACGGTCACGGATCCGGCGGTGGGCCGCAGCGCACCGGCGATCAGCTTGAGGAGGGTGCTCTTGCCGGCGCCGTTGGGCGCCACGAGGCCGTTGCGGCCGGGGCCGACGGTGAAGGACAGGTTCTCGAAGACGGGGGTGTCGTCGGGCCAGGCGAAGGACAGGTTCGAGCAGATGACGGCGGCGTCGGACATCTTGAGTTCCTCGTGTGGAACGCGGGAATGCGTGGAGCACTCCACCGCGTAAGGGAGTTCAGGGCATGAGAGGACGACGAAGGGACCACACCGGCGGACGCGTCAGGCATCCATCGACGGGTGGCCATCACAACCGGGTATCACCCGGAGATGTCGTCTTCACCTGCCACAGCAGTCTCCTCAACACACGACGAAAGGGAGCTTGAGCGTAGCAAACGCATCGCCGCGTCCGCACTGCATTTGAACGATGCGTCCTTCCGGAGCTCGCACACGCCGCCAGCTCAGCGCAACTTCCCCCATCGAGGTATGGACGAGCCGGACCGTTTAGGCATAATCCGAGATACGTGTTCGGCGTTGCACACCTCGCACTCACAAGTCATCTCACAAGCAGGTTCTCGGATACTGAGGTGTGTCACCGCCGTTTCGCCGGTGTCGACGACGCAGGTCCACGACTTCATCAGCCTGATACGAGGAGACGGAGACGATGAGCACCAGCTACACCGCGTGGTCACGGTGACGGGCGAGGGCCGTAACGGCGGCCATGTCGCCGCGAGCGACAGGCTCCTCACGACCGGGCTGGCCGTCCCGAAGGAGCTCGGCTGGGCAGGACACCGCCTCCGCCCTGGGCGAGGCCGCGCACCGGACCTGCCCCTGCTCCAAGGCCACGCGGGGCAACATCCCCGCCACCGTCAAGGCCACGGCGATGGCCTGACCGGGCGAAAACCCGGTGCCCGACCTGCCCGCCGGGGTGTGCCGTCCCCCTTCCACCCCGGCGGGCACGGCGATGCGACCGCTCCTCCGCATCATCACGTACAGGAGGAGAGCGCACGGCCACACACACCTCCGCACCCACCAGAAGAAACCGTGCACAAGGATCGACGCGTACATCCCCTGGCTTCGCCCGGACAGGTCACGGCCATCGGCCGGGCCGCCTCGACGTCCGCACCGGTAGGCCCCGGTTCCGACCCGGCCCAGGTCTTCGTGGCCCATGAATCCCAGGGGTACGCAGCCCCTGGGGAGGCTTGGGCATCGTTCACCTGCCGATGGAACTGGACCGCATCGCTGCCCCACGCGGTGGCGGTGCCGACGGCGGGGAGCTCGCCCGCCGTGCGGCCGGTTCCGGGCGGCTTCGCGCTCTCCGGTGGCTGGCGGGTACCGGCCACTGCAGGCCTCGGGCCCTGGCTGGTGCTTCCGCTGCCCCGGCCAGGGCAGGGGCCCGACGACACCGAGGCGGACCACCGCCTTCCCGACCTCTACGTGGTCCCCTCCCGGAGCCTGCCCGCATCGACCGGCATCACTGGCGGCTGCGTCAACGCCCCGCTCGCTCCGGGCGCGGCTTTCCCGCTGCACGGCTTCTTCGTGCCGACGGGCCACGCAAGCCACTCCTCCGGCCGGGCGCTGTACGGGGAGCACTCCTCGTTCGTGTGGACGGCGGTCGCGGGTATGGCCCTGGGCGCGGCCGGACGGCTGACGGGCGAGCTGGCGGCGCTGGGCGCGGCCGCGGACTCCTCGCGCGTTGCGGCGACCTCCGCTCTGCAGCCGAAGGCCGTGGCGACCGAGCTGGCGGCGCTGCTGCGCCACGAACGCCTCGGGTTCACGGCGGACCTCCACAACGGGCCCGGCCTGGGCCGGCTCGTCTCCCTCGCCGCCCGCGCGCCCCTGCCGGACCGGGTCGGACGGGCCGCGGCACTGGTGCAGCGCGTCGTGACGGCCGCGTACGAGCACACGGTCCTGTTCCCCGCGCACGACGCGCGCCATCCCCTGGAGTCTCTCCTCTTGGACAGCTTCGCGGCGTTGCAGCACCTTCGGTCTACGGTTGATCTCCTGCTGACCGACGGCGCCAGCTCTCCGACCGAAGGTGAACCACCGTGACGAGCGTCGCATACCAGGGCGAATACGCTTCCAACTCGGCAACCGCTGCCCAGAAGCTGTTCCCCGGATGCACAGAGCTTCCCTGCACCAGCTTCGAACAGGCGCTGGACGCCGTCACGCTCGGCGCCGCCGACGTGGCGGTGATCCCCGTCGACAATTCGGCGGCCGGGCGCGTGGCCGACGTGCACCATCTCCTGCCGGAATCCGGCCTGTTCGTCGTGGGCGAGTACTTCCTCGCCATCCGCTTCGACCTCGTGGGAGTGCCCGGTGCGTCGCTCGCGCAGGTCGAGCAGGTGCGCAGCCATGTGCACGCGCTCGGGCAGTGTCGCAAGGTGCTGCGCGAGGGCGGCTGGCGCACGCTGATCAGCGACGACACGGCGGGAGCGGCCCGTGAGGTGGCGGAACTGGGCGACCCGCGCCACGCGGCGCTCGCCCCGCCCGCCGCGGCCCGGCACTACGGCCTCGAGGTGCTGCAGGCGGGCGTCGAGGACGATCCGGACAACACGACGCGCTTCGTCATCCTGTCCCGCGACGCGGACTTCGCGCCGCTCTCGGACGAGCCGACGATGACGAGCCTGTTCTTCGCCGTACGGAACATCCCCAGCGCCCTCTACAAGGCTCTCGGCGGCTTCGCCAGCAACGCGGTGAACCTGACCAAGATCGAGAGCTACCAGATGGGCGCGGGCCTCAACCCCAGCTGCTTCTACGTCGAGATCGAGGGGCATCCCGACGAGACCCGGGTCGCGCTGTCCCTGCAGGAGCTGCGCTTCTTCTCCTCGGAGGTCCGTGTTCTCGGCGTCTACCCGGCGCACTCGCACCGGCTGGGCGGGCGCACCGCATGATGCACGCCGCCGGGGCGGCGGGCTCGTCGGCGGCGGGTTGCCGTACGCGCGTGCGTCAGACTCCGGCGGTGCTCTTGCGGGCCCGGTAGGCGGCGGCCTTGACCCGGTTTCCGCAGGTCCGCATGGCGCACCACTCGCGCCGGTGACCACGCGAGCGGTCGAGGTAGACCTGGGTGCACTCGGGGCGGGCGCACTCGCGCAGCAGGGCGCCCTCGTCGCCGCCGAGGATCTCGACCGTGGCGCGGGCCAGGGCCGCGAGGCCCTGGGAGACGGACCCGGTGTGCCGCACTCCGTCGGGACCGAGCTGCACCTTCACGGGCAGGCCGGCAGCGTGCCGGTTCACCTCGGCGACGTCGGCGGCGGGCAGAGTCTCGCCCGCGAGGCGCGCCGCGACCAGGGAGTAGATCGCTTCGCGCAGGTCGATCGCGGTCTCCAGATCGACCTCGTCCGCGTCGGGCGGCGTGTCCAGCATCTCGGACTCGACGAACCAGTCGTCGAGCAGTTCGGGCGTGGCGAGCTTCTCGGTCGGTGCCTCATTGCGCCGTGCGCGCAGAGTGCCGACGAAGTCGAGTGGGAGCGTCCCACAGGGGAAGGCATGATTCACGTAACCATATTGACTGGTGACTGCCGAATATGCAATGCCTCGCCTCCCCGATCGACCACAGGGCAGCAGCCAGGGATCCGGCAGTGCATCACGTCACCTGTTAGAGTGGTGTCGACTCAATGGCCGGCACCCGGGAGGAATCCATGCGTACGAAGCGGCAGCGCAAGGAGCGTCGACAGTGCACGCCGAGCGTGGACGAAACGATGCTGGCCCTCAACCGCAAGGTGAACTGCAACGACGCCCGTACGTCGGACCCCGCCGCAGCCCTGGCCGTGGAGATGGCCACCCAGCGGGCGCGCGGCCTGGCGGTCGCGGCCTACCTCGGCGCGGCGCTCTGACCGATGGCGTCCTGGCCGGACGGGCGAGCCTCCGCTCTCCGGTCCGCCCGGAGCGTCATCGCCGTGACCTGCGGCGCGCCACCGGCCCAGGCGCGTCAGCCGGACGGCAGTTCGCCGCTCCCGAGCAGGTCCTCCAAAAAGCCGTCCCAGTCCAGCAGGCCGGACTCCGCCTCGGCCGGGACCGCCTGGTAGGTGGACTCGATCCACTCCGCCATCGTCGGGACCGGCAGTTCGAAGACGGCACTCGCGTCCCGGGACTCGAGCATCAACCACGTCCGCTCCTCGTCGAAGCGCGTCGGCCACATCTGCACGTCACCGTCGCCGCATTCTTCGTAGAGGCCCTGGCGAAGGAGCTCCCGGTTGATGTGCCAGGTCACGCTGGAGCCCCGGCCGTGCGCGAACGTGGCAGAAATGATCATGGGTGCGTCCGGATCGAAGCGGAACTCCGCACGCAGAGGTATCCGCACGTACTCATCCAGTACGCGCTGGAGGGTCAGGGAGAGTTCGGGCAGAGTCCGAGGTTCCGCCTGGTGAACCCGTAGTTCGGATTGCTCGCCGTTCATGACGGGGTCTCCCCTTTCGTGGAGCGCGTTCGTTGTCCTCACTCTTGTGCACACCGGCGTCCCCACCATCAGTCACTTGACCGTCAGACGTGAGACGCCGAGGCGCCGGCGTCCGCAGACGGCCGGCTTCAGACCGGCCGTCCCTGGTCCGGATCCTGCACCGCCCACCCCCGCCGCGCCTCGCCCCTCGCCCCGTCGCCGCGGATCAGGCCGCTTCGAGGGGCGCCAGGGCTCTTAACTTCCGCAGGGCATTGTGGTGACGGGACTTGACCGTTCCTGTCGGCACACCGAGGATTCCGGCGGTCTCCTGGATGGTGCGGTCGCACAGGTAGAGGTGGACCAGGACCGCGCGGTGCTCCGGTGACAACTGCCGCAACAGGGGCCCTGCGACCAGCGAGTCGTCCACCCGGTCGGTGCTGTGGCGCGCGGACAGCGGATCGTCGTACCGGGCTCCCACCACCTCCCGGCGCGCATGGGGTTTGCGGACCCAGTCGATGACCAGGTGGCGTGTGACGGTGAAGAGCCAGCCGCGGACCGATCCCTCCGTCCCGACGAGGCGATCGATGTTGCTCCAGGCCCGGACCGCCGTCTCCTGCACGATGTCCTCGGCGAGCCCGTGGTCGCCGAGCATCTTCTCGGCGTAGGAAATGAGTCCGTCCCTGTGTTCTCGCATGATGACACCGAGCAGGTCCGACCCGTTCACCACTGTGGAAGGTATAGCCATAGTCCTCTGAGCCGTCCCGAGTTCTCTCCATGCAGCCGGTGGAGGCCGGACGTGGCCACCGCGGCGCGCCACCGGCAGGCTCCCGTACCGGAACCCCGCCGCTTGTGTGCCGTTCACCTGTCATGAGTACATGTGTCGCCGTGGAACACGGTCACACCCTGGAGTCGACCAAGCATCCCAGTACATGCCCTGCCCTCACAGTCTCACACCTCAAGTGTGAGGCATCTCGCCCGTCGACACGTGTACACACACATGTTTCCGCACAGCCCATCGTGAACGCGCCCCCAGAAGCACGTTGCTAGCCTGGTGGCACTCACGGCGTCGGCCGTCCGTACGGCCGAGCAGCCACCATCGGGAGGTACCGGTATGCAGAAGGTCCTGAGCGACGACGCCGTGGTGCGCGTCAACGACTCGGTCCACCTCGTCTCGGGAAGCAACACCAACTGGGTGATCGTCAAAGACGGTGACAGCTGCACGCTGATCGACACCGGCTATCCCGGCGACCGGGAGGCCGTGCTGGCGTCCCTGAGCGCTGTCGGCCTCGCCCCGGAAGCCGTCAGCGCCGTTCTCATCACGCACGCCCACAATGACCACATCGGTGCCGCCGAGCATCTGCGCACCACCTTTGGCACACCAGTGCTGATGCACGAGGCGGAAGTACCGCACGCCCGGCGCGACTTCCTCCATCAGGTGACCGCGGGCCAGGTGCTGGCGCAGGCCTGGCGGCCCGGTGTGCTCCCCTGGGCGCTGCACGCCGTGCGGTCGGGCGGAACGGCGCACATGAAGATCGGCGATCCCCGCGCGTTCCCCGCACCGGGCCCGCTCGACCTGCCGGGCGGCCCCGTCCCCGTGCACACACCCGGGCACACTCAGGGGCACGCGGCCTACCACCTGCCCGGAAGCGGCATCCTCGTCACCGGCGACGCCCTGGTGACGGCCCATGCCACCTCGCGTATCAAGGGCCCGCAGCTGCTCCCCGGCATGTTCCACGCCGACCGTGCCCGGGCGCTGGAATCGCTCTCCCTCCTCGAGCCCGTGCCGGCCGACGTGGTCCTGCCCGGGCATGGTCCTGCGTACCAGGGCGCGGTGAAACATGCCGTCGATCTGGCGCGCGAACGCGCCTGAGGGGCCGCACACCCCGGCCGGGCCGGGAACCGGGCGCCACCAACTGCCGCATCCGCTGCGCCGGCCTCTTCAGAGAGGTACGTTCGGGGTGAGTACCCAGGTCGGCGCGTGGGGCCGGTGTGTCACACAGTCCAGGCGACGCACGACAGTGTTCGAACAGAAATGACATACATCCTGGCAGTACGGGGAAGAAAGTTGTTCGCGAACTTCGGTGGCCGTCACTGGTCTGGGTACGATGCCTGCCACCATTCAACGCAAGGGAGAGTGAACCGGTTGTGGCCAGCCAATCAACCGAGACGCTCCGGTCGCGGTACGTCGAGCAAGCCGCATCGGACCTCGAGGAGAACCGCCGCCAGCAGCGGGAACTGTCCGAGAAGATCAAGATGTTGAAGCAGGAGGAAGCTCTCCTGACCGACATCCTGAGCCTCACGGAGCGGTTCCAGGGCCCGGTGGAGGCACCGCCGCTGCCGGAGCAGGCACAGGACGAAGCCACGTTCACACGCCCGCGGTCCACCACGAAGTCCGCAACCTCCGCTCCCGGCAAGGCACGTCGCCCCGCGGCGGCGCGGTCCGGCAAGAGCTCCGGCAAGGCCGGCGGCAAGGAGAAGCCGCGTCAGCCGCTGCTCGGGGAGCTCCTGACAGAGCTGCTCTCCGCGTACAAGGAGCCGCGCCTGGCGAAGGACCTGCGCGACGAACTGCTGGAGAAGCACCCGGACCGGACGCCGACGCCGCAGGTGGTGCGCAACACCCTGGAGTCGCTCGTCGCCAAGGGCCGTATCCGGCGCCACAAGCAGGAGCGTTCGGTGATGTACACGCTCGTCGAGCCGGACAAGAAGTAGCCCGCGACGGTACGGGACGGACCGGTCGTCGCGTCTCCCGGTTGTGAGCCGGTGCCATCCGTCCTGGCACCGGCCACCGCGCTGCACGTCACCGTCCGCCCACGGCATGGACGCCGGACGCACGGCGCCTGAAGCTCCGAAGGAAATCCGGGTGATTCCCCGGAGCTCCATACATGTGTTGCGTCGTAGCCGCCCGCTCCGCACACATGACACCGGTGATTCATCACAGCGCTTCATGGGCCGACGCGGTGCGCAACGGCAGCATCCCCTCGACGTGCAGGCGCCGGATGACGGAGACCCTCACCAGCCGCGGTCCACGCATTACCAGGAGTGGCGCAGGTCACAGCGGAGGAACCGAACTTCGGCGGCTGCCTCAGCATCGTGTCGGTGTCATCAGCTGTCTTCCGTCCCTGTTTCGAACGGAGCCACCATGAGCGTCACCGCGAACACCCCTGGCCAGCACGGGAGTTCGGACACCCCGTCCGGCCCGCTGTCCCCGGGCACGCACTCCGTCACCGTCGGCGGCATCACCCAGCGCTACCACGTCCACGGCACCGGCCCGGTGTGCCTGGTCCACTCCGGCGGGCCCGGCATCCTCTGGGACTACATGCGCATGCCGCTGCTGGAACAGCACCTGACCATGGTGTACGTGGAACCGATCGGGACCGGCGCGTCCGGCCGGCTGCCCTCCCACCCCCATGGCTACACGCGCGACCGGTACAGCCGCTTCCTGGAGCACCTGGTGAATCAACTGGGCGTGGCCAAGGTGTACTTGCTGGGCCACTCGCACGGCGCTTTCGTCGCCGCGTACCACGCCGTCCACCGGGCCGACCGGCTGGCCGGTGTGGTGCTGTACGGGGGCGCGCCGGTCACGGGGCCCGAGCACGGTGCGGAGGCCGCGCGCATGGTGGAGAAGTTCGCCGCCGAGCACGCCGGCCACCCCGGCCTCCCGGACGTGCTCGCCGCCTTCGGCGCCATGTCCCGTATCTCCAGCGACGAGGAGACCGCGGCGGTGGCGCGCGGAGTCCTGCCCTCGTACTTCGCCGACTACTGGGGCAACGAGGAACGCTGGGCGCCCTTTCGCGACGCGGTGCGAGCGGTGTTCATCTCCGGTCTGGACGAGAACCTCCGCCCTGATGTCATCGACGACCGGGTCGCTCTCAAGGCGCTGGGCGTCCCCGCGCTGATCGTCGTGGGCCGGCACGACGTGATCTGCGGTGTGCGCTGGAGCGAAGAGCTGCACGACCTGATCCCGGACGCACGGCTGGTGATCCTGGAGCGCAGTGGTCACCTCGGACACGTCGAGGAACCCGAGCTGTTCGACCGGGCCGTCTTCGGCTTCGTGTCCGAGACTGAGGCCGCGGCATAACAGCGCCCGCTCCCCTCGCTTGCGCGACGGCTCGGGCCGCCGTGTCCTGCGCGGAGATCAGTCCAGGCTCAGCAGCCCGATCACCGCGATGTGCAGGGTGCGGCCCAGCCGATCCGCGAAGTCGACGCGCGTGTCGGCGAGTTCGGGAGCCTGCTGGGCCTCGGCCACGGCAGGCGAGGGGTGGGCGAAGGGCCAGAGTCCGGCCGTGCAGACCACGGTCAGCGAGACCAGCTCGCGAGCGGTGGCAGGGGTCAGCCCGGCGATGTGCTGGCGCAGCAACTGGGCGAGTTCGCTCAGCAGTTGGACGTGGGCGAGCTTGAAAGCGCGGGCCGACTCCGCGGAGATGTTCCGTTCGAGTTCCGAGCCCAGCGAGCTGAACAGCTCGCACAGCAGGGACCGGCGGGCGAGGGATCGGGCGAAGGCTTCCACCACGGCCCGCGTGGACACCGTCTCAGGCTCCCGGGCGGGTGGCAGGTCTGCGGGCAGCTCCTCGATCCACTGCGCGAGGGAACGGTTGAGCAGCTCGAAGAACACCGCTTCCCTGGTCTCGAAGTACCGCACGACGTTGGTCTTCGACAGTCCCACCCGCCGGCTGAGCTCCCGCAGGCTGATGTCGCTGACGGGCATCTCTGCGAGCAGTTCCGTCGCGACCTCGAGGATGGCCTGCTTGCGGGCCTCGCGCTGCTCGGCGCTGCGCGCGCGCTGAAAGTCCGTCGGCCGAACGTCTGTCATCGTCGCTTCCTCGAAGAGCACCCGCACAGCGCCCCGACCGGCACCGCCCGCGCAACCCTACGCCCCCGCCGGTCCCGTCTCCGGCCCGGTGCTCTTCGGGGGCGTGGCGCAGGCCGGGGCGGAGGCGGCACGGGTCATACGGACTCGCTGACGTGCCGCCACACGGCGTCGGAAGCGGCGAGGGACCGCGCCGCGTCGCCGGCGACGGCCACCGCGTCCCTGCCGAGCAGCAGGTGCAGGGGCGGCTCCGGAGCCTCCGTGAGGTCCAGGAGGACCTGGGAGATACGGGCGGGGTCACCGGGCTGCTTGCCGTCCTGGCTCCGGATGCCCTCGATGGTGGCGCCGACGACCTTCTCGTACGGGGCGCTGACCGGTGGGGTGCTCATGGACGAGCCCGCCCAGTCGGTGCGCATGCCGCCCGGCTCGGCGACGGTCACCTTGATGCCGAGGGGGGCCACTTCCTTGGCGAGGACCTCGGAGAAGCCGCCCACCGCCCACTTGGCCGCTTGGTAGGCGCCCAGGCCCGGGACGCCCACGCGTCCGCCGACGGAGGAGATCTGGATGATGTGCCCGGAGCCCTGCGCCCGCAGGACGGGCAGCGCGGCCCGGGTGACGTTGACGACGCCGAAGAGGTTGGCGTCGATCTGGTCGCGGAAGGCCTGGCCGGACATGTCCTCGATCGCGGCCATGTCCGCGTAGCCGGCGTTGTTCACGACCACGTCCAGGCGGCCGAACGCCTCGACGGCGGCCTGGACCGCCCGCTGTGCGGCGTCGGCGTCGGTGACGTCCAGGGTGACGAGGCGGACGCGGTCGCCGTACTTGTCGGCGAGCTCCCCCAGAGCCTCGGTGCGCCGGGCGGTCGCGACAACGTGGTGCCCCGCCTCCAGCACCGATTCGGCGAGGACGCGCCCCAGTCCGCGGGAGCTTCCGGTGATCAGCCAGGTCTTGGTGCTCATGGTGATGCCTCGGTTTCTGTGTCGTAATTCGTTACGGGGGTGGGTAGTTGGTCGATCGGTGCGTGAGGTGCGCTCATGTGCGGGATCCGGCGCGCAGGCCGGATCGGCGACGTTTCCCGTAGGCCGTGAAGTGCGCTGCCCGGTCTCGGCGTGTCACGTCATGGTGTGCGGGCTCCGTACCGGCCGCACTTGAGCCGCGACCTGACCCGGGGCGCGCCCCGTCGCCGTGGCGAACTACTGCAGGGCGTCGACCAGTTGGCGGTTGAGCTCGACGTTGGCGCCCTGGAGGGTGGGCAGTGTCGACCGGAAGTCGCCGGGGTCTGACTCGGCGCCCGAGGGTGACGCCCAGGCGCTGGCATGCCGGGAGCACCTGTGCCTCGATGCCGTGGGCCCGGCGGAGGCTGGCCTCGCAGGCGGATCTGACGTACCCAGGGTGGCCGTCGAAGGTTGCTCGTTGAACCCGAACCCGGCCACCGGTCGACCCGGGGGCGCCGCTCGCCCCGTAGCAGCCCGAGATCGACGGGCCGCACCGATATACCGGAGCCCCCCAGAGGTGTGCGGGCCAGGTGCGCGGCGCTTGTGTTTGCCATCCGGACCACACCCGCTCCCATAAGAGGCCACTGGACCTTTACGCCATCCACCATAAAGGTCCAGTGGCCTCTTGTCGAATCGCGGGGGTGCGGATGTGCGGTGTGAGCGTGTCGAGGCGTGTACTGACGCAGGCGTGAAGTGGGGCCGCCGCAGAGCGAGGTGACGCTGCTAACGGCCTGACCCATCACCGTGGGGATGCAGCGCGGGACGCGACGTATTCCTTCGCCGTCCGCTCGCAGTTCGGCGGGCCAGGCCGGAGGTGGAGCCTCGGCCTGGCCTCGTATCTATTGCGCAGTGTCGATGCTGTCCGGGGGATCGAATACGCAGAACTCGTTGCCCTCCGGGTCAGCAACGACGATCCAGCGAAAGCCGTGTTCGCTGAGTTCTTCAGAGAGTCTCGTAGCGCCCAGCTGTTCGAGGCGATTGACCTCGAGCATCAGGTCTGCGGTGCCGAAGTCGAGATCAAGGTGCATGCGGTTCTTGCCCTGTTTTGGTTCTGGAACCTGTTGCAGGAGAAGAGTTGGTGCAGGAGTGGGCCCGACCAGGCTCAGGTAGGGAGACCCGTGGAAGCCGCGCTGATAGTCCAGCGGAGCGAGCGCGGCCAGCCAGAATTCGGCTTGCGCCTCGGTGTCGACACAGTCCAGCGTCACAACGATCTGCATGGCGGGAGGGTAGGAGGATCAGCCCGCCCTGACGATCCATTTTTCGGCAGCCGACGCCCCCTGCTCGCGCACGGACCCCTCATCGGATACGCGACACACGATCGCTCCGCCTACGTCGCAGTCATGCACTCCGCCATCCCCTTGGCACCCACCGTCGGACGGCTCGTCGCGGACGAACTCGTGACCGGCAGACCGGCCCCCGAACTACGGCGCTGCCGTCCGCACATCCGCTGACCCCGACGCGGTCGATGAATCAGAGCTCCTGGGCGAGGTGCTCGGTGTAGAAGTCGGCGAGCTTGTCGACGGCGAGGTCGATGGCATCCTTCTTGTCGTAGAGGTCGACGTGGCTGGCGCCCTCGATCCAGTGGAGTTCCTTCGGGCCGGTGGCACGCTGGTGGACGTCGACGGCCATCCAGGACGTGACGGCGCGGGTCCCGACGATCTGCAGCAGAGGGCGGGGGCCGATCAGCGGGACGGCGTGGAAGGCGTCGAAGAAGGCGAGCTTGTCGAGGCTCTCCCAGGCGAGGAACTTGGCCGAGCGCTCGTGCTCGCCGCGCGGGGTGCAGTAGTACTCGAATCCCTCGATCCCGTGCTCGCCACCGAGCGCGCCGGCCTGTTCCGCGGTCTCGGGGAACATGGTCATCACGCCGGGGTCCTCGCCACGGGCCGCAGCGGTGCGGGCCCGGGCGGCGGCGTCGAGCAGGGTCCGGAAGACGGCCGGGTCCTGGGTGCCGTCGGCGCCGAGCCGGAACTGGCGGGCGACGTCGACACCGCTGACAGTGGCGACGGCCTTCACGCGGTGGTCCCCGCCGGTGGCGGACAGCGAGTAGCCGCCGGAGGCACAGATGCCCAGCAGGCCGATGCGGTCGGCGTCGACGTCGGCGCGGGTGCCGAGGTAGGAGACGGCCGCCTTGAAGTCCTCCACACGCTGGGCGGGGTCCTCCAGCCCGCGGGGCAGCCCGCCGGACTCGCCCTGGTACGCGGCGTCGAAGGCGAGGGCGACGAATCCGCGCTCCGCCATCCGCCGCGCGTAGGTGCCCGAGGTCTGCTCCTTCACGCTGGTGCCGGGGTGACCGACCACGAGCGCCGGGCGCGGTCCCGCCTCCGGGGTGTCGGGGGTGTAGAGGTGCGCGGCGATCCGGATGCCGGCGCTGTCGAAGGTGACGCTGGTCTGGGACATGGAGGTCTCCTCGGGAATCCGTGGGGCGTTCGGGCCGGAACCGGGTCCGGTTCCGGTGGTTCGTTCCTTCGGCTGTGTGTCCGGGAACGTCTCTACGATCGCCTTGGATCCAGGGAGGGAAAAGAGACAGGTTTCTGCCTGGGAAAGAACCTTCCCCCTCACACGTGTTCCGCATGGGTGTCTGCTGCGGCGAGACTGGCGTCATCGATACGCCGGGCACCGGCAGACCGGAGGAACCGACCTGATGGCCCCCTGGACACCCGCAGACCTCGCCCTGCTCGGCCGAACCGATTCCCTCGTCCTGACCGCCGGGGACGTCGGACACCCCGGCGTGGAGACCGGCATGGTCCTGGTCCACGGGCAGTTGTACGTACGCGCGTTCCGGGGCGTCGGTTCGGGCTGGTACCGGGCGGCGCACGAGCACGGGCACGGCCGGATCCGGGTGGGTACGGTCACCCGCGACGTGCTCCTGCGGACCGATGAGGCCGGGCCCGTCGCCGCCATCGAGGCCGCCTACCGTGCCAAGTACGGGTCGGCGGCCTCAGCTCTCGTCGCGAGCACCGCTGCGCGGGCGGCGACCGTACGGATCGACCCGGCCCCGCCCGCCGGAGTGTCGACGCAGACGCTCGCCGGGGCCGACCGCACGAGCTGAGACACCCTGGTCATGGAGCGATCCGCAGGTCTGTGCCGATCATCACGCGGCAGTCCGCCGATCAACTCCTGTCACGAAGCGATACGCCACGCCTGCCGCCGCGAGCCCGGCGGTTCCGCCTCTCCCGGCCGCTGCGCGACGGCTTCCGCGGGCAGGGTCTTGCGCTGCTCCTTCCATTCAGCGAGGAGCGCGTCGTAGATCGGCGTCTGCGAGGAGTCTGCGGGCCCGTCCTCCGGTGGAGCCGCGGAGGAGTCTCCCGCCGGAACGATTCTTCCAGCGTCATTCATGACAACCATGAACAAGGAATCCCCGCCATGAGACGCATCTCTTTGCGGTACTGGGCGCCCGCGGTTCGCTATTGACCGTTCTCCTTCAAGAGTGACGTCGTGCAGGCGATTTGGGGCGCCGCGATGGCCGCGGCATGCCCATGCCGTCCGCCCCTGGCGCATCCTGCGAGTCCGGCGGGAACCAAGCTGCATGCGAACTGCCTGTTACGGCGGCCGTGTGTCCGGTGGGATGGGGACCAGGCAGGAGGGCCCCTGGTTCGCACGGGAACGCTCGACGGCCGAGAACGGGGGTACCCATGAACACGCGGGCCGAGATCGCCGCCCCTTCGGCCGACGAATTCGGCCACCACACGCCGCCGCCCGGCACCGTTGTACCGAACGAGCCTGTGGCCGCTTCCGTACTCATCGGGCGCGATGCCGAACTGGACGCACTGCGCGCGTTCGTGCACGACGCCCGGACCGACGGAGCCGCGCTGGTCGTGAGCGGTGTCGCGGGATCGGGGAAGTCGGAGTTCCTGGACGTCGGCGTCGAACTGGCCGTGGCCGCCGGAGTGCGGGTCCTGCGGTGCGACGGCGTCCGCGGCACCCGGCCCCCCGAGCTCGCCGGGCTGCTCCAGATCCTCTGGCCGATCCTGGGGGACGCGCGTCGGCCCCTGAACGACCGGCAGTTCCAGGCGCTGGAGGCACTCCTGGTCGACGGGGCGCCCGCGGAAACGGACCGGGCACGGCTGCCCTACACCGTGCTCGGCGTCCTGGAAGCGGTCAGCGCCGCGCGGCCGCTGCTGGTCGCCGTCGACGACTGGGACGCGCTGGACGGACCGACCAGGGATGTCCTGTCGTTCGTAGCTCGAAGGACCGCGGGCCGTCCTCTGGGTCTGTTGATGACCTCACGGCCGTCGCACACCCGCCCGGTCTCACCGGAGGGCCCGCCGGAGCTGCCGCTCCACCCGCTGGCGCCGGCCCAGTCCGCCGCCCTGCTCGCGATGAGGCGCCCGGGCAACGATCCCCAGGCCGTGCGCGAGCTGCTCGCCACCGCGGCCGGCAACCCTTTGGCACTCCTCGAACTCCCCACCAGGATCGACGGCTCCCTCCCCCACCTGCCCGCCTCGTCCGACCGGCTGGCCTCCGCCCTCGCCCCCGGAGCCGTCCACCTTCCCGCGGGGACCCGCGATCTGCTGCTGGTGGCGGCCCTCCACCCAACGGCGGACATCCCGGTCCTGCTGGCGGCCGCTGCGCGACTGGCGGGCGGCGCGCTGGACTTCGCCGCCGTGGAACCCGCCGAGCGCCAGGGCATCGTGATGTTCGACGGCATGCGGCTGCTCTTCAGCCACCCCGCCACAGCCGGTGCCGTGGTCCACGGCACCGGCCCCCGACGCTGCCGCTCCGCGCACGCGGCCCTGGCCGCCGAACTCAAGCAGGGCTCCGTCCGGCAGATGTGGCATCTCTCCCAGGCGGTCCAGGGGCCCGACCCGGACCTCGCCGGCCGCCTCGAGGACGTGCACCACACCGCGCTGCGACAGAACGAGACGGCCACGGCCGTGCGGCTGCTGCGGCGCGCGGCCGACCTGCACAGCAGGCCCGAGGATCAGGGGCGCTGCCTCCTGCGGGCGGCCCAACTCGCGTACGGCACGGGCTGGGTGCGCAGGGCGCGGACACTTGCGCACCGCGCGCTGCGTCATCCGCTGGGGCCGCTGGGCACTCTCTGGGCCGAGACGCTGACGCGGCCGGGAGGCGGCGCCCCGGCACGGTCGACGGACCCCGAGACCTGGCCGGCGCCGGTCGACGCCGACGAGCAGGAGAGTGCGCTGGAGCTGGCCCAGTTGGTGGCTCCGGCCGTCATCAGGGACACCCAGCGCGTGAACTCGCTCCTCGGCTTTCTCGACCGGCTGCCGGACCGGGCGGACGACCCTCGGCTGCTGTACGCCACGGCCACGGCTGCCCCACTGCGCCGGGCCACGGCCGTCATCGAACGCCTGCCCGCGTTCGGTGAGCGAGGCAACCTGCCCGTACAGCACCTGGAGCGTCTGGGCGAAGCGGCCCTGCTGGCCGGGGCTCCCCTGCGGGCCCTGGACCTGTACCGGCAGGCGGAGCGTCGCTGCCTCTTCCATGAATTGCACGACCGGATGCCGAGCGTTCTCGTCCGGCAGGGCCTGGCGCATCTGGTGACCGGCGACTGGGGGCAGGCCGAACGGGCCTTCCGGCAGAGCGGTGAGAACGCCGAGGAGCACGGCCGGGACCACCACATGACCGCTGCCGGGCTCCTCGAACGCCTCACACGGGGTCTGCGCACCGGCACCGTCCCCCTTGCGGCCGACGCCCGTGAACTCGACGTCGCCGAACGGTCCGTGGCCCGGGTGGACGAGATCATCGCCGTCGGGATCGGCTGGGCGCACGTGGAGAGCGGCGACTTCGCCACCGGCTACGCCATGCTCTGGCGGTTGCTGGCCACACCGGGGCACTGCACCGCGGCGCTCTTCGCCCTCGTGCCGTACGCGGAGGCGGCCGCGGCCGCGAACGCGGCGGACGAGGCACGCGAAAGGCTTCGGCAGCTCGCGCGGGAGCTGGGCCCCGAGCACGCCCCGATCGTCGCGGTCGGACTCGCCGTGGCCCAGGCCGTCCTGGCGCACGACCGGGACGGAGCGTCACTGTACGAGCGGGCCTTCGCCATGGACCTGTCCGAGCACCACTTCGCGGAGGCCTCCCTGCGCCTGGCCCACGGGCGCTGGCTGCGGCGGCGGCACGAGTTCACCGATTCCCGCGTCACCCTGCGCCATGCGGCGGCCACCTTCGCCATGATGGGTGCCGAGGCCCGGGTCGCCCGGATCACCGAGGAACTGCGGGCCTCCGGGGAGCGGGCGGTGGCGATCACCTCGGCCGAGCCCCGGCCGGTGCCGGCAAGGGATCTGCTCAGCGCGCAGGAACTGCGCATCGCCACCCTCGCCGGACGCGGCCTGTCGAACCGTCAGATCGGTGCGGAGTTCGGGCTGTCGCCGCGCACCATCGGCGCCTATCTGTACCGGATCTTCCCCCGGCTGGGAGTGACGGCCCGATCTCAGCTGGCCGCGGCGCTGCGCGACGAACCGACCGACTGACACGGCCGGTTCGGCCGGGCCGTTCGCGTCCCTCCCGACCGTTCGGGCTATGCAAGGGCGGTATCGGGAGCGACGCCGGTCAGGTCGCGGCTGGCATCCCACAAGCGGGCGGCGACGGACGTGTCGGCGAGGTGGTTCCACAGCGGCTCGTTCCGGGGCTCGCCGCGCAGGCCGAAGACGCGCGGTCCCCAGAGTTGGCCTCCGCGCACGGCCGGGTCGAGAACCGCCCGGACGGCGGGCCACGCGCCCGCATGCTTGCCCTGGACGAGGAGGGCCGCCGGTGCCGCGGTCAGCCGCGCGCTGGTCGGCCGCACATGGATCGGGGGCCGTGACGGGGTGAGGGAGTCCAGCGCGCCGCCGGGATGGACCACCACACTCCGCACCGCGCTGCCGGCAGCGCGCAGGCGGCGGTCGAGTGCGAGGCCGAAGTGCATCTGGGCCAGCTTGGAGCGTCCGTAGGTCCGCTTGGGACGGTAGTCCTGCCGGGACTGCAGGTCGTCGAGGTCGAGCCGCTCGGACTTGGCCGCGAAACTGCCCATGGTCACGACGCGGGCCGCCGGCGCGGCGGACAGCAGCGGCATCAGCCAGTGGGTCAAGGCGAAGTGTCCGAGGTGGTTCGTGCCGAACATGAGCTCGTGGCCGTCCCCGGTCTCCTCGCGCGGCGGGTCGTCGAGGGCGACGCCGGCGTTGTGGACCACCGCGTCGAGGCGTTCGACCTTCAGTGAATCCACCACCGTTCGCAGCGACGCGAGGTCGGCGAGGTCCAGCCGTACGGCCCGTACCCGCGCACCGGCGACCCGCGCACGGATCGAGGCCGTGGCGGCCTCGGCCTTCGTAGGGTTCCGGCTGCCGAGTACGACGGTCGCTCCTGTTGCCGACAACTGCTCCGCGACGAAGTATCCGATGCCGGCGTTGCCGCCGGTG
This sequence comes from Streptomyces sp. cg35, assembly GCF_050410835.1. Taxonomy (NCBI): domain Bacteria; kingdom Bacillati; phylum Actinomycetota; class Actinomycetes; order Kitasatosporales; family Streptomycetaceae; genus Streptomyces; species Streptomyces sp. cg35. The sequence continues at coordinate 8,671,448 of NZ_CP191268.1, read as the reverse complement.
ACCAGGAAGACGCGGCCGTCGGCACGCGGCAGCCGATGGACATTCCAGGGCGGGGCGGAGGATACGGGCGACATGGCGGCGGGACTCCCTTGCTGATGAGGACGGCTGCGGCGGCTTGCCGGGCAGCACGGCCCCCACAGTCACAGCCACCACCGACATGTCGCCGATGGATCACCGACAGTCCCGCCACGGCACTGTTGCGGGTGAGCAAGCTCAGCGCAGGTCCGTCTTCTCCGCGAGCTGTGCCCGCGACGTGACGTTGAGCTTGGGGAAGATCTGGTAGAGGTGCGAGGCCACGGTGCGGGCGGACAGGTGGAGGCGTTCGCCGATGGCTCGGTTGGTCAGGCCCTGGGCGGCGAGGCGGGCGATGGTCAACTGCTGCGGGGACAGGATCTGCGCCGCCGCGGTGGCCCCGGGGCCGGCGGTGTCCGGCCGGCCTGTCGCCCGCAGTTCCGAGGCGGCCAGCTCCGCGCGGGACTTGGCTCCGAGCGACCGGAAGACGGACTCGGCCTCGGTGAGCGGGGCGCGTGACTCGACGACGCGGCGTCGGCGCCGGAGCCAGACGCCGTGGCTGAACCGGGTCATGGCATACAGCAGGGGCCATTGGTCGGCTCCGTCGCCGAGCGCCTCGCGGAAGCGGTCCTCCGCCTCGTCGTCCGGGGCGAGCGCCGCGTCGGCGTAGGCGAGGCTGCGGGCGAGCAGGGGCGCCCGCCCGGTGCGGGTCCGGCTCTTGATCTCCGCTACGACGGCCCTGGCATCGTCCGTCTCCCCCGCGGGCAGGGCCGCCTCGACCAGGAACGGCAGCCCCCAGAACTGCTCGAACGAGTAGGGAGTCAGCAGTTCGGTGAAGGACGAGCGCAGCTGGGTGTAGGCCTCGGCGTACCGTCCGGTGCCGGAGGCGGTGAGCACCCGGGCGAGGGTGGCGAGGCTCAGGTGCTGGCCCTGGCCGAGGTGCAGGGAGGCCGCCTCGATCTCGGCGGCGCACTCAAGTGCCTTGTCATGTCTGCCCTGCAGGGCGGCCAGGACGCCTTCGGCGCCGATCGCCCTGGCCTCGTAGGGGCGGTGCTCCAACCTGGCGGCGATCATCCGGCCCTCGGCGGCCCGCGCCTGGGCGGTGTGCCATTCGGCGCCGAGCCAGATCGATCCGAGGGCCCGGGCGCCCAGGATGTGCGGCAGCCGTCCGTGGCGGCCCTCGGCGCGCGCGGTGGCCTCGGCTTCGTCGAGGAACAGCGCCGCGCGGGCGAGATCGCCGGTGAGGTGGGCGACCTGGCCGAGGATGAGCCGTTCGTCGGGGTCGGGCGGCTCCGAGGTGCGCAGGGGTACGTGGCTGATCGACAGCGGGTCGGTCAGCGCCAGGGCGGCGAGTTCGCGTGCTCCCCAGGGCGGGGTGCGCAGGTCCTTCAGCGTCCGCACCACCAGGCGGCGGTCGGCGGCGCCGGTCTGCTGCCACCAGCACCGGCCCGCGGCCGCGTGCAGCAGTTTCTGCGCGAGTACGGGGTGGGTCGCGGCGATGGCACGGGCGGTGGAACACAGGTGCGCGATCCGCTCCCGGCCGACCGGGTTGTTGCCCGGCACCAGGTCGTGGAGCCACAGGAGCATGGCGTGGCCGAGGTCGCCGAGTTCGGCGGGGTCGATGCCGCGGGCGTACTGACGGGCCTGTTCGGCCAGTCCGTGGTGGCAGGCCAGTTCGGCGGCGCGCAGCAGCCGCTCCGCCCGGCGTTCGGGGTCCGGGGAGAGGCGGGCGGCGCATTCGAGTGCGGCGAGCGCCGCCAGCAGGTCGGTGCCCGCCCAAGGGCTGTCGGCCAGTGTCTCCAGGCGCTTGGCGAGTTCCTCGTCGGTTCCCGCCGCGCACTGGGCCGTGTGCCAGGCCGCGTGGGCCGGGTCCGTGACGCTCCGTCCGAGGGCCGCGTGGGCGGTCATCCGGCGTGCGGCCGATTCCGCGTGCAGGATCGCGAGGCGGATCAGCGGTCGCGGGAACCGGATGTGCTGTTCGCTCATGTCGACGAGGCCGCGCTCGGCGAGCTCTGCCAGGCCGGTCCGGGCGGTGCGCGCACCGCCCGGCAGTCCCGCGCTCGCGGCCAGGATCTCCTGACGGACCGTCGAGATGCTCAGCGCCGCGGTGAGCAGGACGCCCCGGCCGGCCGCCGACAGGGCCCCCAGTTCCTCCGCGTACGCCTCGGCCAGCTTGGGCGTCGCGGGAAGCATGCCGAAGCCGGCCGCGTCCCCGAGGCCGCTGCCGCTCAGCGACAGTTCGGTGAGTGCGAGCGGGTTTCCCCGGGCCACGGCGAGAATGAGTTCCGTCTCCGTGTGGGTCGCCGCCGGGCTGGAGCGGTGGACGAGTTCACGGGCCGCGGGTTCGGGGAGTGCCATGAGGGTGGCGCTGAGCGCGTCGGGCGGCAGCCAGGCCCCGGGAGCGGCCCGCTCCGCGACGACCATAGCCACCTGCGTCCGCTCGCAGAGCCGGGTCATCGCGCCGATCGTGGCGCGGCTGGCCGGGTCGAGCCGGTCGAAGTCGTCCACGCAGGCGAGGACGGGCCCCGGTGTCAGGGTCAGCAGCCGCAGCGCGGCCCGTGCGACGTGCTCCGGCGTCGATTCCGCGGGGTCGCCCCCCAACGCCGACTCCAGCAACGAGCTTTCCTGTTGCGGAAGTTGACCGATCCGTGGCAGACGGGGGTGAAGCAGGCCATGCAGGGCAGAGTACTGAAGGTCGCGTTCGGCGGGGGCCCAGGAGGTCGACAGTACGGGGATCTCGCGCCGCGCCGCTTCGTGGGCGGCGAACCGCAGGACGGCTGTCTTACCCATGCCCGGATCACCGCCCAGGTGCAGGGTGCGGCTGCCGTCGGGCCGGGCGGCCAGCAGCTCCGACACCAGCTCCCGTTCCCGCTCGCGGCCGATCAGGCTGCCGTTCCCCGGTATGTGCGCACCCACGTCGCGCCCTCCCCAGCCAGGATCTCGCATCACACACGTGTCGTCCGCGGAGCCATCGACCCTGCGGACGAGTCAGCTTCTGGGCGACAGAAATGACAGGCGTACGACTCCGAGAAGCGGTGAAACTTTAACATTCAGGTATGCGTCGGCGGCGCCGGAACACCGGCCACGGAGGGACTCGGGCCGGGTGCGCCGTCGCGTCCGGCCGCCGCATACAGGGCGCGGACACTGAGGTCGCTCCCGTGCTCGAGGCGGCGGAACACCCAGTCGATCGGGTCGCATTCAATGGCTCCGGGCAGTTCCACGACGAGCGGGAACTCCCGGTGCGGGGCCGGGGCGTGACGCCAAGTGCCGGATGCGTGGCGGACCAGGATCTCGCCGACGTAGCAGCCGAAGGCGACGAGCGATTCGGCCATCTCGCCGGACGTGGCGCCATCGCTGCGGAAACCGTCGACGATGTCCTCCACCAGCGCGATGCTGTCGGGGCCGTAGTCCAACTCGATGCCGCTGATGTCGGACGCGGCCGCGACGACGGCAGCCGCGAGCCGGGGCGCACTGCCGGGCTCCAGCGGGTACTTCAAATGCAGCTGCATGTTCACCCTCGGACGGTTGCCGTCAGTGTTTGTCGAGGCTAGCCGCAGAATCCCGGCTGGACATGGCTCCCAACATAAGCATTTGGTCACTACTGCGCCACCCCCCTCCGGCACAATCACCGCACGGGCAGGTGATGTCGGGTGTCACACGGTCACTTCACGGGATGAATTAGGGAGAGAAGGAATACCTGTCGTCCTGCCCGACCCCCAATTGACATGTGGCTGACGTCCTTGGCCCGGGTTCTTGCAGTCGGTCGACTCATGCCGCCCGCCTGGACGACTGGCACAGTCGTGGGCACACCCCGCCCCGAAAAGGACATCACCATGGCACGCCCTCGCGGATTCGACACGGACCTCGCAGTGGAGCGAGCCATGCGTCTCTTCAGCAAGCAGGGGTACAGCGCCACGCCGTTGCCGCAGTTGACGGCCCGGCTGAACATCGGAAGCGGCAGCCTGTACGCGGCGTTCGGTTCCAAGGAGGGCCTTTACGCCCGCGCTCTCAAACGCTACTGCGAGGGCCTCGTCGACGACCTCGCGAAACGGCTGGACTCCGTCTCGGACATCCGGGCATCGCTGCGCAGCTCACTGATCGCGATGGCCGCGGCCGACGTCACCGACCCCGAGCGGGGCTGCCTGCTCGTCAGCGCGGCGACCGAGCGCGCCGCCCATCCCGCGACGGTCGAGCAGGTGCGGTCGACCATGGCCGCCGTGGAATCCGTGCTCGTCGACGCGTTGGAGCGCGCCCGGGCGCGCGGCGAACTCGGCGCGGGACACAGGCCGGTGGAACTGGCCCGCTTTCTGACCACGTTCATTCAGGGCCTGCACGTCATGGGAAACGCATGGGCGGACCGCGATTTCCTGGAGTCCGCGGTGTCCGGAGCACTGCGGGCCCTGGACTGAGCGGAGGGGACGTGCCTCATGAAGGCTCGTGCGCGCCCCCGCGGGCCGGACCGGCCTTCTCCCCCTTGTCCAGCGGAAGTTCCTCGGCCTTGGCCCACATCTGCTCGGCGCGTGCGCTGCGCAGGGTGGTCAACAGCTCGGCGGCTCGCGTCCAGTTGGCCCGCGCCTGTGCGCTGTGCCCCAGTTCGCGCTGGGCGGACGCGAGATGGTCCAGGACCCCGACCTGGCTGTAGGGGTCGAGCAGGTCCGCGAAGATGCCCAGTGACTTCTCGTAGCTGGCGACCGCCGCGTCCAGATCGCCCAGCCCCTGCTGGGAGCAGCCGATCGCGTCCAGGGCCCCGGCCTCGAAACGGCGGTCCCCGGTCTCCCGCAGCAGCGGAAGCGCCTCCTCACACGTGTCGATGGCTTCCCGGTACTCACCGAGCTGGGCCAGGATCCAGCCGATATTGCTCAGGGTGCTCGCCACCCCTTCGCGCTGACCGGTCTCCCGGTAGAGCTCCAGCGCCCTGCGCGGGTGCTGCAGGGCCTCGGCGAAGCGTCCCTGGCGGCAGCGGAAGAACCCGATCTCGCACTCGATACGGGCGCGTGACGCCGGTGGAATCAGGTGCAGTTCGCCGAGCATCACGCCGATCGACGCGTCGGCCTCGTCCGCGTGTCCCGTCTCCAGCAGCGCGCGGCTCAGGTTCGAGCGGCTGCGCACGGTGGCGACCGGGTCGTCGAGTGCCAGGGCGGCGGCGAGTCCGACGCGTGCGGCAGGGATCTCCTCGGCCCAGCGTCCCATGACCTCGTTGTAGCCGATCCACTCCCGTGTGCAGGTGCCGCGCAGGGCGAGCAACCGCGGGTCCGCCAGGGACTGCACCGCGGGTCCGACGGTCGACTCCTCCTGACGGAACCAGTCCAGGGCCTCGTCACGGTTGTCCATCGCGACGCAGACCACGCCGTCGAGCAGCGGGAGGACCGGCACGGGCTCCAGTTTCGACACGTGCTGGTTGGCCGTGTGGGCGTTGTGGCGAAGGTAGTCCAGCAGGCGGGCCTGGGCGCCGAGCCGGTCGTCGCCTTCCTGGTCGGCCAGTTCGCCGCCGTAGGCCCGCACCAGGTCGTGCAGGACGAAGCGGCCGTCGGCGTCACGGGAGAGCAGGCTGGCCGCGGTCAGCTCCCGCAGGTGTCGCCGGGCCGCCGTCATCCCCGTACCCGCCAGCGACGCGGCGGCCTCGGCGGACACGGCCGGCCCCGGGTGCGCGGACAGGTGGCGGAAGAACCGGGCCGTGGCCGGCGTGAGCGACCGGTAGGACCAGGAGAAGACGGCGCGGACGTCCACGCGTCGGTCGTCGGTGGAGAGGGCGTCCAGGCGCGGCTCGGCCTCCCGCAGTTCGCGCACCGCATGGCTCAGCGGTACCCGCGGCGTGGCGCTGAGCTGTGCGCCGACCACGGCGATCGCGAGCGGCAGGAATCCGCACAGGTCCACCAGTTCGGCTGCGGCCTCGGGTTCGGCGGCGCAGCGCTCCTGGCCGATCCTGGCCGCCAGCGCCGCGAGCGCCTCCTGCGGTGGCCACACGCCGAGGGTGATCACGGAGGCGCCTTCGGCCGCGACCAGTCCGGAGAGCTGATTGCGCGAAGTGACGATGGTCAGGCATCCGTCGGCGGCGGGCAGCAGGGGCCTGACCTGCTCCGAGTCACGAGCGTTGTCCAGCACGACGATCAGCCGACGGGTGGCGGTCCGCTCCCTGAACAGGGCACCGCGGGCGTGGGTGCCGGCCGGTATGTCGCTGCTCGGCACGCCGAACGCGCGCAGGAATCCGCCGAGCGCCTCGCCGGGATCCAGGGGCTGCTCCGACGCCTCGAATCCGCGCAGGTTCACGTACAGCTGACCGTCCGGGAAACGGTCCGCGACCTGGTGCGCCCAGTGCAGCGCGAGCGTCGTCTTGCCGATCCCGGCCATGCCGCCGATCGCGGAGATGACGACATGTCCGCCCCGCGGCGTGACCTGGTCGGTGATGCCGTGCACCGTCGACAGCGCGTCTTCGCGGCCCCGGAACACCATGAGATCGGGCGGCAGTTGACGCGGTACCGCGGCCTGCGTCGTACGCCGCGTGGCCGCCTGTACCAGTCGACGCCGGTCGTCCTCGTCCACGTCGAGCGCGTCCATCACCTCGCTCAGCGTCGACTGGCGCGGCAGGCTGTGGCCGCGCTCCATGTCGCTGAGGGCCCGGACGCTGACCCCGGAGGCCTCGGCGAGGCCTTCCAGCGTCAGCAGCGCGCGCTGGCGTGCCTCACGCAACAGACGCCCGAACGTACTCTTGTCCATCCCCACCCCGCCGAGCCACGTGTCGGCGTGTGTGCCGAGGGCCGTTCCCATGCTTCGGAAGGGGGTAAACCTAGCAGTTCTGGATTGAACATTCGTCTGAGCGTCTCACATGTCGAGCGCCGCTCCACGCCTTCTGGAGCGCCGTCGCCCCTGTCACCAGGGAGCAGGCACAGAACACACATGTGGGGCGTCGCAGGCACTCAGGCGTGCGCGGGGCCACACGATCCGGGCTGCGGCGCCCCCATGCCCCGACTCTTCGATTCGGCTACAGCCCCAGGTCGAGGGCCAGGCACGAGTAGTACTTCCACTGCCCCTCGGGGTTGTACGAAGCGTTCGCCTTGGCCTCCGCCTCGGTGTCCACGCCCTGGGTCATGTCCTCGACGCGGATACGCTCGGGGAGCTTGCCGAACCGCGCGTGCCGCGCCGCCGCGGCGGCATCCATGGTGGCTTCCTTGTTCATGACCATCCTCCACATCGTGGATCGCGTCCTGCTTGTCGCCTGGACTGGCATCAGTCTCCCTCCCCGCCCGTAACCAGTCAAGACGGTGACGAAAGAGGGTGGCTTTCCTAGCCGTCGATCCATGGAGCCTGCACATGGAACACAAGCGGAAGGGCGAGGGAGCCACGTCGTCTCACATGCCCGAGGCGCTCGCACCCGGCCTGAGGAGCGACAGCGTCGTGTCGAGCGCGGCTTCCAAGTGCGTGAGGGCCCCGGTGGCCAGGAGGATGGTGACGCCTCCCTCCACGGCGGCGACCAGCGCGGCGGCCACAGTGTCCGCGTCGAGTTCCGCGTCGATCCGGCCGCCGTCCTGCATGCGCCGCACGCCCGCCCGGAGCGCGGCCTGCCACTGGGCGAGCAGCTGCCCGGTCACGGCCTGCGAGGCGGGCGTCGTACGGCCGAGTTCGAACATCAGCGCCCCGAGAGGGCAGTTGACGCCCTGCCGTTCGTAGCGCCGGACGACCGCGTCCCGCCAGTCCTGCCACGCCTCCCAGGTGTCCAGCAGGGCGAGGTTGCCGAGGTGCGGCTGCTGGTCGTCCAGCACCCGTTCCGCTTCGAGTTCGGCGACGGCCAGGAGCAGTTCCTCCTTTCCGCCGGGGAAGTAGTGGAAGATCTGCCCCTTGCTGGTCGCGGTGTGGGCGCGGATGTCGTCGAGGGTGGTCGCCGATGCCCCTCGCTCCCGGATCTCGACAGCGGCCCCCTCGACGATGCGCCGCCGCGTGGCGGCTCCTTTGACGGTGAGGCGTGGTGCACCAGTACCGCCCATCACACCGGCCCTTTCCATTCGCTGTCGTCACTCATGGCAGTGCTGCCTCGCCGCCTGGACTGCGTGGTCCATTCATCATGCGACCCTCATAAATGGACCTGCAAATCCAAACGTTCACGCGTCAGAATGGCGCGATGGATCATCACTTCGTCGGCATCCCGGAGTTGACCGGCGTCCCCCGTGTCGCAGTCGTCGTCGACGTCATGCGCGCCTTCACTGTGGCCGCCTGGGCCTTCTCGCGTGGCGTCGAGAGGATCGTTCTCGCCTCCACGGAGAGCGAAGCACTTGCCTTGAAGGACAGCCACTCGGGTTGGCTGGCGCTGAAGGACGGGGCTCCGGCGCCGGGCTTCGACGCGGTGAACTCGCCCGGCCTGCTCAGGTCACGCGATGTCGCCGGCCGCACGCTGGTGCAGAAGACGACAGCAGGAACGGTGGGCGCGCTGGCCGTCGCGAACGCGCCGCTGGTCCTGTGCGCGAGCTTCGTGGTGGCCGGCCCGACCGCACGCTTCCTGCAGCGCAGGAACCCCGGTCCGGTGACGTTCGTCGTCACCGGCGAGGAAGGCCGGGCCGACGAAGACCTGGCGTGCGCCGAATACATCGGCCGTTGCATGGCCGAAGGCGATGTCGAGGCCGGCCCGTACCTTCACCGTGCGAGGACTTCTCGCGCCGCGGCGGACCTCGCCCGGGGACTGCGGAGCGGGTTCCACCCGGACGATGTCGATCTCTGCTTGGAAATCGACAGGTTCCCCTTCGCGATGACGGCTCGCCAGGAAGAGTCGCTGACAGTTCTGCGTCCCGTGGCGGTGCCTGCCCTACCGAGCTCCTGAGCCCGTCGAGGACCTCGCCGCGGTGGACCACGGGCGACCGGGCGCGCCATCGTGCTGAGGCGACACCGCTCCCCCGGTTCCAGGTGCGCGTCACGCGCGGCGCCGCCCGCACCTGGAGTTCACGCAGTGCGGTCCTACTGCCGTCCGGTGGCCGGTTGCCCGGCCTCCCAGGAGGCGAGGATGCGCAACGCGTCGTGCGACGGGCCGCCCGGTTCGGCGGTGAGGACCATCAGGCGCTGTCCGGATCCGTCGGGGCAGGCCCAGGTGTCGCAGTCGAGGGTGAGGTCTCCGACCAGCCGGTGCCGGTAGTGCTTGGTTCCGTAGCTGGAGGTGACCACGCGGTGCTCGGCCCACCAGGTGCGGAAGTCGGCGTCCTGGACGGACAACTCACCGACGAGCCGAGCCAGTTCAGGATCGTCGGGCTCGGCCGCCGCCTCCATGCGCAGCGCGGCGACGGCGTCACGGGCGTCGCTCGCCCACTCCCGGTACATGGCGCGGATGACGGGGTCGGTGAAGAGCAGGTGCACGTAGTTGCGCCGGCCTGCCGGGATCGTCGAGAAGTCCGTGTACAGCGCCGCGGCCGCCGGGTTCCAGGCCAGGACGTCCAGGCGCCTGCCGAGGACGAGCGCGGGGGTCTCCGTGAGCTGGTCGAGCAGGCGGAGCATGGCGGGCCGCGGACGCTCCGCGGGCCTGCGGCGACGGGGCCGGGCGTCGGCGCGGCCGGCGATGTCGTACAGGTATTTCTGCTGGTCCTCGTCGAGACGCAGGGCGCGGGCCAGAGTGGCGAGTACCGACGCGGAGGCCCGGACCCGTCCCTGTTCCAGCCGCGTGTAGTAGTCGACGCTGATCGCCGCGAGCAGGGCGACCTCCTCACGGCGCAGTCCCGCCACCTTGCGCGGGGTGTCCGAGTCGGGCAGGCCGCACTCGCTCGGCGTCAGCTGCGCTCGGCGCGCTTTGAGGAAGGCCCCGAGTTCACGGGGCTCGGGTACCGGGTTCATGTCCGCCATTGTCGCGCACACCCGGGCCGATGTGAGGGGGCAGAATTCTTCCCGGTCGGGGCTCGGCCGCCGCCGGGACCGCTCCGTTCCGGCCACTCGGCCACTCGGCCACTCGGCCTGGAGACACGTATCCGCGGGCCGTTCGTATAGTGCGCCCCACGACTTGTCCGCACCGCGGCCCATCGTGTCCGCGCGCACACCGAGGAAGTGTCATGCGACTTGGTCTTGCCCTTCCGACTTTCGGCACCGACGCCCATCCCGACGGCGTCATCGAGGTCAGCCGTACCGCCGAGGAACTCGGGTACGACTCGCTGTGGACCGGCGACCGCGTGCTCGCGCCCCGCTCGCCGAGCGCGCCGTACCCGAGCGGCGACGGCGTCATGCCGCGCGCCTACGAGAACCACCTGGACCCTCTGACGAGTCTTGCCTTCGCCGCGGCTCACACCAGCCGTGTCCGGCTGGGCACGAGCACGCTCAACGGCTTGTGGCTTCCGCCGCTGATGCTGGCCCGGGCGCTGACGTCCCTGGACCTGCTCGCCCGCGGACGGCTCGATGTCGGGCTCGGTCTCGGCTGGATGCCCGACGAGTACGAGGCAGTGGGCGTGCCCTGGCAGGGCCGGGGCGCACGGCTCGACGAGACCCTCGACGTTCTGGACGCGTACTGGGCCGGTGGCGAATTCGCCCATGCGGGGCCGCTGTTCACCGTGCCGCGGACCGTCGTCGGGCTGAAGCCCTCGCAGCGGCCCCGGCCTCCCGTCCTGCTCGCCGCGTTCACCCCGGCAGGCCTGCGCCGTATCGCCCGCCGCGCCGACGGCTGGCTGCCGGTGGCCATGCCGCTGGAGAACCTCATGCAGCTGTGGTCGTCCCTCCTCGAGGAGGCCAGGAAGGCCGGCCGTGACCCCGCCGAGCTGCGGATGGCGCTGCGGGTGAACCCTCATCTGACCGAGGCGCCGACCGATCCGCAGCAGCTGCCCCGGTCGGGCACGCTCACGCAGTACGTCGACTATGCGCGGCGGGCCGCGGAGGCGGGTGTGCACGAACTCTTCGTCGACCTCGGGCAGTCACCTGCCACGCTCCAGGAACGCCTCGACATGGCCGGGCGGTTCATCGAGGGGGTACGGGCCGGCTGACCTCGGATGCCCTGGACGGACCGGTCAGTTGTCCGCCGTCAGGGAGACGCCGAGCACGGTCTCCAGTTCGGCGACGGTCCGGCGGGGTTCCTTCGCGTGCACGGTGATCAGGCCGAGCTGCGCGGCGGGCGCCAGGTGCTGCTCGGTGTCGTCGACGAACACGCACTGGTCCGCGGGGAGTTCGAGCATGCCGAGGACGAGCTCGAAGATCTGCGGCTGCGGCTTGCGCAGACCGTGGTCCTCGGAGATCACGACGGCGTCGAACCGGCGCTCCAGCTCGTATCCGGCGTAGAGGTCCCAGGGCCGGGTGCCGACCGAGTTCGAGAGGATGGCGACCTTCACACCGGCCCGACGGGCGGCGGCGGCCGCGGAGAGCACCGAGGGCTCCGGGCGCAGGTCGGCGAAGATTCGTCCCATCAGGTTGACGGCGGAGACACCGAGTCGCTCGGCGGCATCGGTGTTCCACTGCGTCTGCGTGATCGCGCCCCGCTCCAGATCCGCGGTCCGCCGGATCATCTCCTCGTCCAGGTAGAGCGCGTTGAGCAGGGTGCCCTCGGGCAGGCCCTCGCGCTTCTCGAAGGCGAGCGCGGCGGGGACGAGCGGCGTGGTCAGCACTCCGCCGAAGTCGAGAATGAGGCCTTTAAGGGTGGTCATGGCGCCACTCTAGAGCGCGTTCCCCGGGGGTGACGGACCGAGGTCATGTGCGCAAAGCCAAAGACATGTGTGCGTCGGGGCGTCGCGAGGTGTGCGCGGCCGGAGGCGACGGCGTGTCCGTGATCTGCTCACGGATGCCCGAAGGCCCCTCGGGCCGGTCCGAGGGGCCTTCGGGCATCAGGGCTCAGCGGGTGCTGCGGGCGGCCTTCTCGATGGTGTCGGTGACGAGGCGGGGGTGGGAGACGGCGACGGAGTGCGAGGCGGCGACCTCGGTGACGTGAGCGTGTGCGCGCTCGGCCATGAACCGCTGGACGGAGGCCGGGATGTTGAGATCCTGGGTGGTCACGATGTCCCAGCTCGGGAGGGTCTGCCAGGCGGCGTCCGTGGCCTTCTCCTCCAGCGCGGCCTGGGCGATGGGACGTTGAGTGACGGCGGCCAGGTCGGCGGTGTTGCGCGGCACGTCGGCGGCGAACTGGTGGCGGAACTTGTCCTGCTGGATATAGAGGTCGCTTCCCTGGGTGCCGTCGGGGTTGGTGACGGGGGCGGGGTCGAGGGCGTCCGGGAGCGTGGAACCGGGGTACTTGTTGGTCAGTTCCAGGGCGGTCTCTCCAGGGGCGGGCAGGAACGCGGCCACGTAGACCAGTGCCTTGACGTCGGTTCGCCTGGCGGCGGCCTCACTGATCACTGAACCTCCGTAGGAGTGACCGACGAGGATCTTGGGGCCCTTGATGTGATCCAGGACGCCGCTCAGGGCGACTGCGTCGCTGTGGGGGCCGCGCAGGGGGTTCGCCGCGGCGACGACGGGATAGCCGTCGGCACGCAGCCGCTCGATCACGCCGTTCCAACTGGAGGAGTCGGCGAACGCGCCGTGCTCCAGCACGACGGTCGGCTTGGCCTTGCGCTGCCCCGTGGTCGCGGCCGCATCGTCGGCGTTGGCGGTGCTCGTCAGCGCGATGGCCCCGAAGGCGGCTCCCGCCGCGACAGCGGCCCCGATTCCGGTGACGACCCGACGCTTGCCCGCACGCTTGATGTTGAACACGAGATCCCTCTCCATATGTACGCAATCGACGCCCTGAGCCGCCCGCCGACGGGGCTCCTCGCTGGGCAACTTCTCCAGGTGGTCACTAACATGCCGACTCTCATCGTCACCTGTCAAGTAGGTGACGACACGGCGCCGACCACTCCTCCGCCCGACAGATCGAACACCTCACACCTTGGCCCGCACCTCCACTCCCCCACATCAGTCACATGACGGTGAGACAGGAGCCCATACACACATGCGGCGCCTGATGTTCCAACAGCCTCAACGCCGAGGCACTAGTGCGCTCAAAAGTCACGGACGCACTACAGTGGACGCGTGAGAGCCGACGCAGCACGCAATCTGGAAGCCGTCCTGAAGACAGGGGCGCGCATGCTCGCCGACGACCCGTCGGCGAGCATCGGCGCCATCGCCACGGAGGCCGGCGTCGACCGCCGGACCGTCTACCGGCGCTTCGCCTCGCGCGAGGCACTGCTGGCCGCCATCTACGCGTCCCGGCTGGACGCCGTCGAGGCCGCCATCGAAGCCGCCCGGCTGCGCGAGGCACCGATCGCGGTGGCCCTGCACCGGTACGTGGAAGGGATCATCGAGGTCAATCGCACCTGGCCCGTGGAGCTGACGCGCATGCGGGCCGAGGAGACCATCCATGAGCGTCGCAACCAGCTGATCCAAGAGGTCGAGGTCTTCCTGGAGCGCGCCACGGACGAGGGGCTGCTCCGGGCCGACCTGCCCAAGGGCTGGGCAGGCATCCTGCTGCCGCAGCTGCTGCACCTCGCCTCGCAGCAGCTGCCGGACAGCAGCGCCGCGCAAGCCGCCGACCTGGTGGTGGACACCCTGTTGCACGGCGTCGGACGGCCCGCGTGAGCCGATCACGCAGGCCGCCTTCGCGGTGAATCGTCGCAGGGATCAGTCGACCGAGTGGACCCGGTAACTGACGGCGGCGTAAGGGAAGTTGCCCTGCCCGAGCGTTCCCGTGCGGTAGAAGAGATCGCCCTCCTGGCCGGGGGCGCCGGGTCGGCAGTCCGCGTTGAAGAAGACATCGACGTCTTTGTCCGAGACGGCGAAGAAGGACCGGGCCGGGGCGGACAGCTCCCGGCACACTCCGTCCTGACCGAGGTCGGCCGCGACGGCGGTGCCGGTCCGGTTGCTCCCCGTGTAGAAGGTGACACCGCCGGGGGCGGCCGCATGAGCCTGGGCGGTACCCACGGCACCCAGGGCCGCCACCGCCGCCGCGATGGCGGCGATTCTCACGTGCCGGTACGTCATGTGTCTCACCTCTGGGCTCGGGTACGACATGTGTGTCGCTCTGAGAAGAGAGCGAAGCAGTGGTACTGCCCGAGCCACTGTGCTTCACGTTTCAACGGGAAGGAAGCAACAAATCGGCCATGGCCCGGCGTCGAGGATCCGTCACACGTGGCGCCCCACGGCAACCCATGACATACCTCACGCGGCGACACCCTCATCCCCGGAGCGGGGGCGTGGCGTGTGACACAGGGTCAGACGTTTCACCCGGCCCTGATCGAGCGTCATGATCCAGGCGACACCGGGCGGGCAGTGGTCGGGGGCGTCGGGCGGGTTGATGAGGTCCATCTCCCACACGACGAGGGAGCGCCCCGCGATCACATGGACGGGGCGCTGGCGGACCCCGGCGGACAGATCACTGTCCATACCGGCGAGCAGGAGGGCCGTTCCGCCGAGCACCTCGTTCCCGGCGCGAAGTGACACGTCCCGTGCGTAGCGGTCCACGACCACTTTCGCGAACTCCCCGCTCCGCGGCGGCCAGGGTCTCCCGCGCCTCCGCCCAGGACGCCCGGGTGGGTCCGCGGGCCTCCTCGTGTGCGGCCTCGGCGGTGGCCTCCAGCGTCCGGGCGAGCTGCGCCCGCGCCTGGCTGAGCCGACTGCGGACCGTGCCCACCGGAATCCCGCAGGCCCGGGCGATCTGCTGGTTCGACGTCAGGCGCAGGGAGAAGTAGCGCAGGACGACGGGCAGTTGCAGCGCCGGGGACAAGGCCTCCACGGCGTTCCAGATCCAGTCCCGCATGGCGTGCCGGTCGAGCACCTGCTCGGGTGTGGCCGACCGGGGCGGCGCCGGCACCTCCGCGACCGGCTCGATCCGCCTCGCGTCGCGCAGCACCGCCCGGCCGGCGTTGCGTACCACCATGCGCAGCCACGGGCCCACGACCGCCGGATTCCGCACGTCTCCGATGCGGCGCAGCGCCACCAGCGCCGCCTCCTGCAGCACGTCGTCCACGTCGGGGCCGGGCCCCAGCACGCTCAGTGCGACCGCCCGCATTCCCGGCCGGTGGCGCTCCAGCAACTGCGCGAGGGCGGCGACCTCGCCTCGCTGAGCCGCGAGGGTCAGCGCTTCGTCCTCGGCGCCTTCGGCATCCGTTGCCACGGTGCTCATGGCCTGCCCTTCCGCTTGGCCGCTCCGGCACAGCGTCCGGGGCATGTCCGATACGTGTCGCCGGGCGCGTCGTGTCATGTGTGTCCGCCCGAGGCGCGGGCGATCGGCGCCCACGCGGACTGCCCGCGCCCGGGGAAGGGGCGGGCAGCTGGTTGTCAGTCGTCGCCCCGCAGAATCGACAGGAGCCGGAGCGCTTCGAGGTAGATCCACACGAGGGTGGTGGTGAGGCCGAAGGCCGCGAACCAGGAGTCTTCCCGCGGGGCGCCGAAGGCGATGCCGTCCTCGACCTGCTTGAAGTCCAGAGCCAGGAAGCACGCGCCGAGCACGATGCCGACGACGCCGAACAGTACGCCGGTGACACCGGTGTCGAAGCCGAGGCCGTTGCCGGCGCCGAAGGCGGAGAACAGGAGGTCGGCCACCATCAGCAGCAGGAAGCCGACGGCTGCTCCGAGCACGAATCCGTAGAAGCGTCGGGTGACGCGTATCCAGCGCCGCTTGTAGGCGATCAGCACACCGGCGAACACGGCCATCGTGCCGAGGACCGCCTGAATGACGACACCCGGTGCGATGTAGGTCGAGGTGGCGCTGGAGATGACTCCGAGGAAGACACCTTCGAAGGCCGCGTAGCCCAGGATCAGGGCCGGGGAGGGCGAGCGCCGAAAGGCCTGGGCCATGGACAGGGCGAACGCGACGAGGGCGGCGACGGTGCCGATAGCGAAGGCGCGTCCGACGCGCCCGTCGTCGACGGGCAGCAGGACCCACGAGAGCGCGGCCGTCAGCACGACCGTGCCGAGGGTGGCCGCGGTACGGACCACGACGTCGTCGATCGTCATCGTCGCGCCCCCGCCCTGCGCGTCGGCCGCGAACGGTTCGGCGGACGGCCGGGCGTACGGGTTGGTCAGTGGTCCGCCGGACGGATCGGCGCCGACGGCGGCGCCCGCCGGCTGGGGCTGCCGGGCCGCGGACGCGGCCGAGCCGTTGCCGCGTCGGAAACCTCGCCGGGTGAAGATCGGATTGCTGCTGCGCATGGCGCTGCCTCCCTGGCCGTGATCCCGCACGGCCCGCGTGGCTCGTGTCATGGATCGTCGAGTGAGCGGAACAGGTCCGGTCTCCCATCCTGTCCGCGTAACCACTTTGACAGGTGACGCATGCGCGAGCAAGCCCCACCCTCACCCGACCGGTAACAAATATGTCTCGCACACTCACGCGGTGCGCGGCAGGAACGTGGAAGGGGTGCAACGCACCGAGGCCGCCACGGCATGATGCCGTGGCGGCCCGAACTCGACACCGACGCAAGGACAGTCGGGGATCAGCTCAGATGGCCGACCTCCAGGATCGCGGAGATGAACGCCTCGGGTCGCTCCTGCGGAAGGTTGTGGCCCGCGCCCGGGACCACGTGGTGCGCCCAAGGCCCGGAGTAGTGCGGCGCGTAGCCGCTGCCGTCCGTCCACGGCGTGACGCCGTCGGCCTTGCCGTCCAGCGTGACCGTGGGAGCGGCGATCTTCGGCTGGGCGAGCAGCCGTCGCTCCAGTTCCGCGTAACGCGGCGCACCGGACGCGGCGCCCAGCCGGTGGCGATAGCTGTGGATCACGACATCGACGTGGTCGGGGTTGGCCCACAGCTGCGCGGCCTGCGCGAACTCCGCTTCGGTGAAATGCCATGCGGGCGAGTTGCGCTGCCACACGACGCGGGCCAGGGCTTCCTTGTTCCGTGCCAGCCCCTTCCGCCCCCGCTCGGTGAGGAAGTAGAAGAAGTACCAGTAGCCCGACTCGACGGAGGGTGCCAACGGTTCGTCGGCGACCGCGAGGTCCTGGATGAGGTAGCCGTTCACGGACACCAGACCCGAGCAGCGATCCGGCCACAGCGCCGCGGCCACGTTGGCGGCGCGCCCGCCCCAGTCGTACCCCGCATACAGCGCCCGCCCGATGTGCAGCGCGTCCATGAAGGCGATCAAGTCCGCGCCGAGGGCGGCCTGTTCACCGGATCGAAAGGTGTCGTCACGGAGGAAGGAGGTCTCCCCGTGTCCTCGTAGGTAGGGGATGTAGCACCGGTAGCCGCGCGCGGCGAGCGCCGGTGCCACCTCCGCGTACGAACCGACCGGACTGAAGGGCCAGCCATGCAGGAGGATCACCGGCACCCCGTTCGCCGGCCCGACGTCGTGGTAGGCGATGTCCAGGACGTCGGTACGCACACGGCGCACGGACCCCAGCCCCCGCCCCGACCGCGACACGCCCCCGCTCGGCGCGGTCGTCGGGGTCGCCCCCTGGGCCTGGGCCTGCTCCACGACGGAGAGACCGACCGCACCCGCCGCCATCGCCATGGCCTGCGTCACCCTACGTCTGCTGATCACAGCGTTCCTCTCGCCTCACGCGAAGACGTACGCGAGCACACCTCACACGTACGCCACTTTCTTGACAGGTGATGAAGATCGAGCACTTGCACGCACGCTTCAGGGGGCTGCGCCGGGTAACGGTCGACCGGCGCAAGACCACCGCGACGCCGGGCTATATGGCCTTGAGTGGGCCGGAGAAGGACTTACGGAGGGAGGAGGGACCGACGAGCGGAAGAAGCGAAGCGAGCACCTTGCCCTTGAAATCGGTGGGCGTCCGCGTGAGTTCGACGTCGATGCGCGAGCCCTCGCCTTCGGGACTCATCCGGAAGACCCAGCCGCCGCCCGCCCCGAAGAGCTTGGAGTCGTGGGTGGTGACGGTGACCTCGTCGGCCACGGCATCCCACTCGTAACGCGCCCGCTCCCAGGCGGCACTGGTCCCTTCGGTGACCTCGGCCCAGGTGTCCCCGAGCTCGTGCACGGTGAAGTGATCGGCATCGATGCTCGGCCAGCTCTCGGCGCGACCGGGACCGAAGTCGGTCAGCACCTCCATCGCCTCCGCGGGGCTGAGCGACGAGATGAGGTGAAAGCGAACGACTGCCATGGGATTCCTCGCAGAGAAGTGACCGGCTTGGATGGTGACGACTTTGACACAAGCTGGATAACCAGTCAAGACGGTTACCCGACAAGCCGGCCACATCACTACACACGTAACCTGTTTGACAGGTGACGCACGGAGGTGTCATCGTGATGCCACCTTCTGAACGGGTGACAGCAATGGGCTCCCCGGCGGCAGGTGGCGTTACCTACGAGATGGAGCCAACCCAATGGCAGTCAGCTACACGGGCGTTGTGCAGGTGAACGGCGAAGGCCGCAACGGTGGTCGCGTCGAGTCCTCGGACGGCCTGCTCGAGACCTCGCTGTCCATACCGAAGGAGCTGGGAGGCAGCGGAACGGCCACCAACCCGGAGCAGCTGTTCGCGGCCGGCTGGGGCGCCTGCTTCCTGGGCGCGGTGCGCCGGGCCGCGGCACAGCGCAAGGTGAGGCTGACCAGCACCGCCATCACGGTCGAGATGACCCTCAACCACGGTGAAGACGGCGAGTTCGGCCTCGCCGCCGTGCTCAACCTGGAACTGGGCGGCGTCGACCGGACGACCGCCGAGACGCTGGGCGCCGCCGCACACCGGCTCTGCCCGTACTCCAAGGCCACTCGCGGCAACATCCCGGTGACCATCAACGCCCAGGCCGTCTGACGGACGACGGAGGCTCACACCAGACCGCCACGTCCCCCACACCAGCGGGTCCCGCGTCCTCCCCCTGACGCGGGACCCGCTTCCGTCGTCCTCGTCGTCCTCGACCCTGTTCGGTCAGGAGGCCGCGGCGTCCCGTGCCGACTGACGGCCGTGCTCGGCTCGCGCCGTCTCCAGAAGCCGACGCCACGAGGTGACCGTCGGGCGCCGACGCAGCAGCGCGCGGCGCTCGCGTTCGGTCATGCCACCCCAGACCCCGTACTCGACCCGCTGGTCCAGCGCATGGGCCAGGCACTCGGTCCGCACCAGACAGCCGGCACAGATTCGCGTGGCACGGGTCTGCGCGGCACCCTCGACGAACAGCTGCTCCGGGTCTGCCGTCCTGCACGCCGCTTCTTCCCACCAGGTGTCCCGGCTGTCAGCCACAGTCCCGCCCCTTGATCATCTCTGGTCTCTCCTTGCAGTTGCCGGGTGACAGTACGCCACCGACCCCAGGTCAAGCAGCCCATCACCATTGGTTCAACAGGGAGTTACATGATCAGCCGGGTACTGTCGCCCGGCCGTCGGGCGGCGAACTCCCTTCGGAGGCGCCATCAGAGCGGTGGCGGCCCACCGAACCCGGGCTCGGGCTGCGGAGGCTGCGGTGGGCCCTGTGGGGGCTCGATCGGGGGCAAGGTCGGACGAGGAGGCTGGCCCGGCCTGTAGACCTGGCCCCACAACTTGCAGAGATGGTCCGTGCGGACCACCCGGACGGCCTCGGCGGCCTCTGCGATGAAGGGTTCGAGCAAGAGCGCCGGGACCGGGCAGAGCTCGCCGAGGACGTAACTCATCATCTTGTCGGTGAAGGACCCGGGGTCCACGCCCGCGGCGCGCAGGTCGCACCGGACGATCCCCACTTCGCCGTCAGGAGGAACCGGAAGCCCGGGCGCATCAGAGCATGCGACCGAACACTGGATCCGTGCGGCGCTCTGGGCCTCCCACGAGTCCTTGGGAAGACGAGGCGCTCTGATCCTCATCATCTCCCACGAGCCGGAACGGATGTGAGCAGCCAACCTGAAAGCAGACAAGGCAAGTTGCTGCGGGTCCTGATTCCGGGGCGGTTCGCCCCAGCCGGTCACTTGCCGAAAGGCCGTGTACAGCTCCTCCACTCGCCGTGGATCAGCACGCACGGTGCGACTCGCCCTGATGACGCCCCGAAGGCTCTGGTCCAATTCGCTCGCAGTGAACTCGTCCATCGTCATCCCCCTGACGCCGCAGTCGATGGTGCAACCCGCCGTAGCGTGATCGCCAGAGTGCCGCCCACATGCTCCGGACCCAGGAGTTGTGGGCACCACCTTCCGATGCTCCCGCAACGCGGAAGCACCGCGGCCCGCCAAAGCCGGACGGGGCAGGGCCGCGGCGCTTCGGAACGGTCGCGGTTACGGGGAGGGAACCGCGCCCGTGGCGTAGTACGGCTTGCAGACCGTGCCGTCGTAGTCCGTGGCGATCTCCAGCAGGCTCCGGCCGTCCGTCGAAGGCAGCAGCGCCGAGCTGTAGTTGGGGCAGTAGTCGACGGTGGTCGAGGACACCGCGACGGGTGCGGCGATCTCCCGCCAGGCGCCCGCTCCGCCCGCGTCGTTGACCCAGACGGTACGGCCGCTGCCCGTCGCGACGGAGTCGTCCGCGTTGTGCATGACCTGGCCCACCAGGTAGAGGCGGCCCGTGGCGGAGCCGTTCAGTGGCGCCCAGGCCACGGTGGGGGCGTGCTTGAAGTACTTGCCGTCAGCGGTCTCCGGCCGGTATCCCAAGTGGGCGGGGTCGCCCCAGTCCCAGCCGTCCGGCGAGGTGCGGTAGTGCACGACGCACACGTACTGCCCGGCCGCCGCGCAGATCTCGTACGTCATGAAGTACGTCCCGTTGGCCAGACGCCGTACGACGGCCATGCCCGGACGGTCCGACGCCAGGTTGCTCGCGATGGTGGCGTGGTGGCCGGACCAGCCGACACCGTCCGTGGACCGGGCGGCCATCAGCTTCTGGCTGTGCGCGGGATCGGTCTCGTCGGAGTAGTGCGCGACGAGTTCACCCGCGGAGTCGACGGAGAACTCCGGTTCCCACAGACCCTTGTCGTTGTTCGCGGTCGCCACGGTGGACAGGTAGCTCCAGCTGCGGCCGATGTCCGTGCTCTTGAAGACACGCAGGGCCATGCGGCGGTTCGGCTCGTCCTGGCCGACCGAGGCCGCCCACAGCAGGGTGCCCGCCGGCAGGGCACCGATCTGGCGCGGGAGCTCGAACAGGGTTGAGCAGCACAGCCCTTGGCCGCCGGCGGCCTCCGGGTCCGTGACCGTGCCGACCTGACGGAAGGTGCTGCCACCGTCCGTGCTCTCGTGGATCGCGCCCAGGCCGTTGTTCCCGGAGAAGGAGACGACCGAGGCCAGGACCCGGCCGTTGGCCGACCCGTTGTGTTCGAGGCGTACGACACGTGGATACAGGCCGGTGTCGTCACGCAGCGGAGTACCGGTCGCCGCGTGCGCGGTGCCGGACTGCACGCCGCCCAGCAGGGAGACAAGGAGCCCGAGGACCACCACGGTGAACAGGGCCGCCCTGCCCAGGGGAACCGGTCGCGATCGGTGCATGGGGAACTGCGGGTGCATCAAGCCTCCTCAGGAGCCCACGCGCCACCTGAGGGCACGCCGTCCCGGGCGGATGGTGCGAGGAGGACCGTATGAGGCTGTGGTGGGGGACGACGGCCATCGGTGGGTGGGGGCGCGGGGGATCAGTGGTGCGGATGGGGAAGACGAACCGATTTACATCGTTGTACTCAAGGGGTGAAAGGGCGTCAAGAGTCGGTGCGCTCTTGCGTTTCAGGGGGTTCGTCGCCCTCGGGGCCTTCAGCGGCGCGGGGCAGCTCGGCCCTCTCGCACAGCTTGTCCGACGCGCCCCGCTCCGGCCCGTTGGAGATTTTCGGCCTGTCTCATGCCGTGCGGGGTGCGCCGGGCATCACAGGTCGAGGGCGTCCCCTGCACGCATCAGACGGTCGAGTTCCTGCTGCGTCCAACCGGTCAGGCTGGACATCTGCGCCCAGTCCTCGGGGCTCCCGTCACCGGAGCGCAGTGTCGCGACCGCTTCGGCCTCCAGGTCGGTGCGGGCGGCGTCGAGTGCGGCGACGGCGTCCTGGTAGCGCTGCAGGGCAAGTTCGATCTTCGCGGTGTCCACCCTCGTATCTTCGCGTACGAGCGAGCACGAGCGGCCGATCCGTCCCCCCGGTACCCACGAAGGTGGGACAGCGGCAGGCTTTCCTGGATGCGGCCCGGGACGGCCTCGGGCGGTCGGTGCCGGGACCCCGCCGGTCGGCCGGTCGCCTCCCCCCGGTCGGCGGATAGGCCGCAACGCCTCGGGCCCGCACCATGAGGGGACACGAGCCGAGATGCCTCTCCGGTGAGATTGCTTGAGGCGGCGACGGTCCCCCTCTCTTCCGCCGCCGCCTCTTCCTCACCGATCGAAGGTCGGATCAGCGACGATCTGACGCGCAGGCCGGGTCAGAGGATCAGGAACCAGATCACCACGGTGATTCCACGTGCCGGGCGGGCCTCAGTTCTTGACGGCCTCCGCGATCTGCAGCGCTGCCTGAGCAGGCGTGATGTGTGTGGTGTCGACGACCTCGGCCTCCCTGTGGAGCCATGTGCGGGCCGCCTCGGCATAGGGTTCGAGGTACTTGAGGCGGAACGGTGAGGGGCCCATGACGGTGTCCCCCTCGATGCGTCCGCGGAGGGTTTCCTGGTCCGCGTGGAGGACGAAGTGCCGTACCGGAATGTGGTGGTGGGCGAGGCCCGTGCTGATCTCGCGCCAGTACTCCTCGACCAGGACGGTCATGGGCACCACGAGGGTGCCGCCGGTGTAGTCGAGTACGTGGCGGGCGGTCTCGACGACGAGCACCCGCCACGGCGGCCAGTGCTGGAAGTTGTCCGTCTCGGGCAGTCCCGGCGTGATGTCCATGAGCGTTTCGCCGACCTTC
The DNA here is from genome assembly GCF_050410835.1 of Streptomyces sp. cg35. Lineage (NCBI taxonomy): Bacteria > Bacillati > Actinomycetota > Actinomycetes > Kitasatosporales > Streptomycetaceae > Streptomyces > Streptomyces sp. cg35. The sequence goes on along the minus strand of NZ_CP191268.1, from coordinate 8,648,832 downwards.
TCGGCGTCGAACACCCGTGAATCCGGGATCAGTTGCTGCACGAGCGGACTGGTCGTCGTCTTCCCTGCGCCATGGGTGCCGTTGAGCCATACGATCATGGGCCCACGCTAGAGATGTGCCCCCCGCGGGTTCATGCCGATCTCGTCACAGAACGGGCACGGCAGGTGGCGGGCCGGCGCGGCTTCGGCAGCTCATCGGCGCCGGAAAAGGGGCGGCCCGGTCCACCCGGGTTCATGGCGCATGCGCGCGCGGAGCTCACCTGTCGGGGTGTCGTCGAGGCTCCGCGTCAGGACAGGGCGAGGACGCAGAACTCGTGGCCGTCCGGGTCGGTCAGGCACGTCCACGGCACGTCGCCCTGGCCGAGGTCGAGGTCGGTGGCGCCGAGGGCCCGCAGCCGGGTCACCTCGGCCGCTTTGTCGTCACCGGGGTAGGGCAGCAGGTCGAGATGCACGCGGTCAGGCGCCTTCTTTCCGCCGGGCGTGCGGAGGAACTCGAGATACGGGCCGACGTCCTTGACGGAGCGCAGCACCGCAAGGTCGTCGGTCACCTCGCGCAGGGTCCAGTCCGTCGCCTCGCCCCAGAACCGGGCCATGGCCCGCGGATCCGTGCAGTCGACCACCACCGCGGCGATCGGTCCGGTGTCCCGGTAGCTCTCGCGGGGCTCCAGCACACAGAACTCGTTGCCCTCGGGGTCGGCGAGGACCGTCCACGGCACCTTGCCCTGACCGACGTCGACGGGCGTCGCACCGAGAGCCTTCAGCCGCGCGACCAGCTCCGCCTGATGGGCAGTGGAGGTGGTGGCGAGATCGAGGTGCACGCGGTTCTTCGTCGCCGTCTTGGGTTCCGGGACGGGAACGACGTCGATGCCGAGGGCAATCGGATGCGGCCAGACCATGCCGCCGGGAGGGCCTACGTAGGTGGTCACGCCGGGGCTGTAGGCGCACCAGCCGAGTGCCTCCGCCCAGAAACGGCCGACCGCCGAGCCGTCGAGCGCCTTGATGTTCACCATGACCGGTCGCAGTGCCATGCCGACGACTTTATGCGCCCGCTCCGCAACGACGTCTGCAGGAACCGTCGCCGGGCTCCGCTGAAGGGATCGACGGATCGAGTGATAACCCTCCCCCGGGCCCCGCCGAGTTGATAGCACTGACGTGGAAAGAGGCCTAGGCGCGGGAGTGGAGCGATGGCGGCGGACGAGCAACGAGAGCGACGGGTGGGCGAGTTGCCCCGGGCGACCGGAGAACTGGTCGGCCGTCGGACAGAGCTGACACAGGTCGCGCAGGCGCTTGAGTCGCACCGGGTGGTGACGCTCGCGGGGGTCGGCGGGGTCGGCAAGACCCGGCTGGCCCAGAGCGTCGCCGCTCAGCTGCAGCCGGAGTTCCGGGACGGGGCGTGGTGGGTCGCGCTGTCGGGCCTGCGCGACGGGGAACTGCTGCCCCACGCCATCGCCGAGGCGCTGCCGATGGCGCACCAGACCGCCATACCCGTGATCGAGGCCTTGGCGCGCTATCTCGCCGAGCGGAAGACGCTGCTGGTCCTGGACACGTGCGAGCACCTCACGCAGGAACTGCGGCCGGTGGTGGAGCGGTTGGTCGGGGCCGCACCGGAACTGCGGGTCCTGGCCACGAGTCGACGTCGGCTGGGAATGGCGGCGGAAGAGGTGCTGACCGTGGAGCCGCTGCCGGTTCCCGGGCCGGCCGCGGGGCCGGGCAGCGGCCCGGAAGCGGACGCCCTGGTGCTGCTGGCCGAGCGGGCGGCGGACGCGGTGCCCGGGTTCGTGATCACCGAGGCCGACCGGCCCGATCTGGAGCGTCTGTGCCGGCAGTTGGAGGGACTGCCGCTGGCGATCGAGCTGGCCGCGGCCCGGCTGCCGGAGCTGTCCCCGGCCGAGCTGGCGGACCGGCTCGCCGACCGGGTGTCGGACCGGTTCATGGTGCTCGGCGAGGCCGAGGCCGAGGCCGCGATCGCGCAGGCGGATCCCCAATGGCATCAGGCGCTGCGCACCGCGATCGGTTGGAGCCACCAGTTGTGCACGCCGGCCGAGCGGCTGCTGTGGGCACGCCTTTCGGTGTTCGTGGGGAGCTTCGACGCCGAGGGCGCCCTCCAGGTCTGCGCCGATGACCGCCTGGCGGAGAAGGAGATTCCTCAGCTGCTGGCCGGGCTCGCCGAGAAGTCGATCATCACGTGGGAGCCGACCGCCGTCGGCGAGCGCTACCGGATGCTCGACACGATCCGCGAGTACGGAGAGGGCTGGCTGCGGAGTCTGGGCGAAGGGCGCGAGTTCCGCCGCCGCCACCGCACCTGGTACGTGCGACTCGCCCGCGACGGCGACGCCGCCTGGATGGGGCCCGACCAGTACATCTGGTACGACCGGATGCACGCCGAACTCGACAACCTCCGGCTCGCCCTGGATTCCTGCCTCGGCTCCGCCGACAGCCGTATCGGCCTGGGGATGGCCGGAGATCTCTGGTTCCTCTGGTACGCGTGCGGACTTGCCCGGGAGGGCAGGCACTACCTCGATCGCGCCCTGGCAGCGTTCACGGGACCCAGCCCGCTGAGACTGAAGGCTCTCTACGCCCAGGGCCTGGTCCTCACCGAGCTGGGCGACCTGCCGGCGCTGGAGGAATGTTCCGCCGAGTGCACCGCCCTGGCCGCGCGGTTCGGCGAGGCCGAGGACAGCCTCGCGAAATCCGTCGCGGCCGTGACGGCGGCGCTTCGCGGCGACGCGGCCACGCTGCTGAAACTGACCGATGAGCTGCACGCCCGGCACAGCCCCTCCCCCGAGGCCATGCTCAGCGTTCCCGGTCTGGGTTCACTCTCCGTCGGCAGCCACGCGCGCATCGCCATGGGGATGCCCGAGGACGCTCTCACCGGCCTGGACGAGATGCGGCAGGTGTGCGACGCGTCGGGCGAGAAGTGGATGCGGGCCTGGGGCGACTCCATCCGGGCGCAGGCGGAACTCGCCCTGGGGCGCATCCAGGCCGCCGAGCTCTCCGCCCGGGCATCGCTGACGGTCAAGCACCGCATGAACGACAGCTTCGGCTCCGGTATGTGCCTGGAGGCGATCGCCCAGTGCGCCATCGCCGACGGCCAGGCCGAGCAGGCGGCTCGGCTGCTCGGTCTGGCCCACCAGCTCTGGGACACCCTCGGCAGGCCTCAGGTCGGCATCCCCACGTGGGTGGCGGCCCACGAGGACTGCGTCACCCGCACCCGCACGGCACTCGGTGAATCCGCGTACCACCACGCCTTCCACGCCGGATACCACACCGATCTCAACACGGGCATCGCCCGAGCCCTGGACGGCATCGTGACCGCATGAGCGGCGAAAGGTCCCTGATCCGGCCCCGGACACCGGTCGTCGTGACCTTCCTCACCGGGGCTGTCACGTCTGGGCTGCGTGAAAGTGGCGATCAGCGGGCACGCGAGGCTGCCTGAAGGTATTCACCTTCTGTTCGGACGATGATGCGCCTCCTACCGAGGAGGCGCCATGTCGATCGTGGAGATCGACGGTGCGTGCCGGGAAAGCCGCGCGCCCCGTCCGGAGGCAAGCCAGAGGAAGGAAGTCCGTCCGTGAGCGCGGAGACGACGCAGGCGGCTAGTGACAGTGAGCCGGAATGGAATCCGGAGGCGGTGCGCCGCCACCGCGGCCTGTTCCGGGCGATCGAGCGGCGGCGCAACCCCAAGCTGCGGCGCAGTGACATCACGGTGACCGAGGAACCGGCGGTGCGGCGCGCGGTGAAGGCCGCGATGCTCGGCAACGCCATGGAGTGGTTCGACTTCGGTATCTACTCCTACATGGCCGTCACCCTGGGCCAGGTGTTCTTCCCCTCGGGGAATCCGACGGCCCAGACCCTCGCCTCCTTCGGCGCCTTCGCCGCGGCCTTCCTGCTGCGCCCGATCGGCGGGTTCGTCTTCGGGCCGCTCGGCGACCGCATCGGCCGCAAGAAGGTCCTGTCCCTCACCATGATCATGATGGCGCTCGGCACCTTCGGCATCGGCCTGGTGCCCTCGTACGCCGCCATCGGCATCTGGGCGCCGGTCCTGCTGCTCCTCTTCCGCGTCATCCAGGGCTTCTCGACCGGCGGTGAGTACGGCGGCGCCGCCACGTTCATCGCCGAGTACGCGCCCGACAAGAAGCGCGGCTTCTTCGGCAGCTACCTGGAGTTCGGCACGCTCGCCGGATACGTGGGCGCGGCCGGCCTCGTCACCGTGCTGACGACCGTCCTGGACGACGGTGCCATGACCTCCTGGGGCTGGCGCGTGCCGTTCCTCGTCGCCGGTCCGCTCGGTCTGATCGGTATGTACATGCGGCTCAAGCTGGAGGACACCCCGGCCTTCCAGGAGCTGGAGCGCGAGCAGGAGCGCGGTGCCGCGCGCCCGAAGTTCCGCTTCGGCCCGTTCTTCCGCGACCACTGGCGCGCGCTGCTGCTGTGCATGATCCTCGTCGCCGCCTACGACATCGCCGACTACGGCCTGCTGTCGTACATGCCGACGTACCTGACCGACGAGCTGAAGTACGGCTCCACCGCCGGGCTCGTCGCGATCGTCGTCGTCATGGTCGTGCTGATGTGCCTGGTGCACCCGCTCGGCACCCTTTCCGACCGCATCGGCCGCAAGCCCGTACTGCTCACCGGCATGGCCGGTTTCGTCGTACTGACCGTGCCGGCGTTCCTGCTGCTGCGCTCCGGCGGTCACGTGGCGATCTACGCCGGTCTGCTGCTGCTCGGGCTGTGCCTGCTGACGTTCCTCGCGACGATGTCCGCCGTGCTGCCGGCGCTCTTCCCGACGGAGGTGCGCTACTCGGCGCTCGCGATCTCCTTCAACGTCGCCGGCTCTCTCTTCGGCGGCACCACGCCGCTGGTGATGGAGGGGCTGACGAGCGCCACCGGCAACAACCTCATGCCGGCGTTCTACATCATGCTGGCGGCCGTGGTCGGCGCGGTCGCGGTGGTGTTCATCAAGGAGACGGCGCAGCAGCCGCTGGAGGGCTCCCCGCCCTCCGTCTCCACCCCGGAGGAGGCCGCGGCCCTGGTCGCCGCGCAGTACAACCGTGGCCCGCTCTCGCAGCTCCCGGCCGATGTCCCGGACACCCCGGTCTCTTCGGACCGCGGCGCCCCGGAACCGGTCGCCTGAGCCCGCTCGCCACGGCTTCCGTACAGTGCGCAGATTGTCCTGACGGAAAGCCGAGAGGCGCCCGGTCTCGGTCTGGACCTGTTCAAGACGGGAGGGCCGGGACGCGCTACCACCGCGTCCCGGCCCTCCCGTCTCGTCGACCGCGGCACCGCCCACGGCCCGGCAGGACTCGAGATCATCGAGGACGTCTCGTGCGAAAGCCGCTCACGCCCGACCATCTCCCGATTCTAATACCGGTACAGTATGGACGGTATAGTTATTGGTCCCCGGAGAAGAGCGGCACATGATCGAGATCCTGAACCCCACCCTGCTGACCCGAGCGAAGGAAACAGGCGCCCTGGTCGCCGACATCCTCCAGGCGATGAAGAGCCGCAGCACGATCGGCACGAGCCTTCTGGACATCGACCGGTGGACCAAGACCATGATCGCCGAGGCGGGAGCACAGTCCTGCTACGTCGACTACGCGCCGTCCTTCGGACGTGGCCCGTTCGGCCACTACATCTGCACGGCCGTGAACGACGCCGTGCTCCACGGAAGGCCGTACGACTACACGCTCGCCGACGGCGATCTGCTGACACTCGACCTCGCCGTCTCCAAGAACGGGGTCGCCGCAGACGCCGCGATCAGCTTCATCGTGGGCGACGCGAAGCCCGCGGAGAGCATCGCGATGATCCGTACGACCGAACGCGCGCTGGCCGCGGGGATCGCCGCCGCCGGGCCCGGGGCGCGCATCGGCGACATCTCCCACGCCATCGGCACGGTTCTCAGCGAGGCGGGGTACCCGATCAACACAGAGTTCGGCGGCCACGGCATCGGGTCGACGATGCACCAGGACCCGCACGTTCCGAACACCGGGCGGCCCGGCCGCGGATACACGCTCCGCCCCGGGCTGCTGCTGGCACTGGAGCCGTGGGTCATGGCGGACACCGCCAAGCTCGTCACCGATGCCGACGGATGGACACTGCGCAGCGCCACGGGCTGCCGGACAGCGCACAGTGAGCACACCATCGCCATCACCGAGGACGGAGCCGAGATCCTCACCCTGCCCCAGCGATAGCGCTCCGGCGACGGCCCGTGGCGCCCACCACCACGGCCGCCCCACGGCAGGACGTCGTCCAGAGCGCCGCCGGACCGGCGAACGTCAGTGCCTCAGCCTCTCGTTCATCAGGAGCAGGGCGCCCAGGCCATGGAGGTCGTTGGTGCTGCGCGCACGCTCGTAGTAGAACTCCAGGTCCCCGACGTTCGTGCCCACCGAGATGTCATGCACGTCGACCATCCCGTCACCGCTCGCCGTCACCTTCGCGAGCACGCCTTCGAGTCCTCGCCGGGCGGCCCGCTCGTACTCGGCCCCCTGCACGTAGCCCTGCCGCACGGCCTCGCTCAGCATCAGCGTGTACATCGCGGAAGCGGACGTCTCGGTCCAGTTCCTGTCGTCCTCGCCACGGTCGACGACCTGGAACCAGCGGCCGCTGGCGGGGTCCTGGTACCGGACGAAGCCGCGCGCCAGGTGGCGCACGTTCTCGATGAGGCGGGGGCGGCTCGGGTGATCGGCCGGCAGGAGTTCCAGCACCTCTATGTGGGTCATGGCCGTCCAGCCGATGGCCCGCCCCCAGAAGTAGCCGGACGTGCCGGTGGCCGGGTCCGGGTGCCACGGGGCGTCCCCGTCGGCATCGAAGGCATGGTAGAGCAGGCCGTTGTCCGCCTTCTGGTGGGCGAAGTAGGTCGTGAGGTTCCGGGTGACCTGCTCGTAAGCGTACTGCTCGTCGCCGTAGGCGAGTCCGTAGCGCAGCAGGAAGGGCTGGGCCATGAAGACGCCGTCCGCCCAGAGTTCGTTGGTCTTGCTCGTGCCGTGCCACATCGCGCCGTCCGCGGTGCGCGGATAGGTGGTGAAGCGCTGCCTGATGCTGTCGGCCGCGATGCGGTAGCGCGGGTCGCCAGTCTCCTCGTGGAGGACGAGCAGCAGGTTGCCGGGCTGCATCGAGTCCAGGGTGTCGAAGCTGTTGTCGATGTGGCCGTTCGCGTCGACGGAGCGGTCCACCCACCGCCGGATGTAGTCGAGGTAGGACGGCTCCCCCAGCCGCTGGTGGACGCGGTGGGCGCCGAGGAGGAAGAGCCCCTGCGGATAGCCCCAGGCCCCGAAGTCGGCGGGGTCGGGGATGCGGGCCAACGTGCTGTCCACGACCGCCCGCGACAGGTCCTCGGGAAGGGCGGCAGAGGTGGAGGGCCGTGCAGGTGCCGCGGATGCTCGCGTACTGGGCAGGAGCAGAGAGGCGGCCAGGCCCAGGCCGCTCGCGACGGCCGTTCTGCGTGTGATCACAAAGGCTCCTCGTCGTCATCGCCGGTCACCTCGCCAGGGCGGGTGAGGTGGGGACTCAGGACGTCACTCGAAGAACTTGAGGCTCCATCCGGTGTTGGTCTCGGCGCCGGGGACGTTGGCCCGCCGGTAGGTGGTGTCGCCCCACCAGACGAACGAGCCGCTGTACCAGGCGCGGTTCTCCCAGGAGTACGGCGTCCCCTTGGCCACCGCGTGGAACATGGAGGGGAACTTGCTGCCGGCCGGCGGACTCGTGTTGATGTCGCCGTCGAGCAGGACGAAGCTGTGATGGCCCGGGCCGTCGACGTACAGCGTCGGATCCCAGCCGGTCATCATCGTCTCGCGGTGGGAACCGAACAGGCAGCCGTTCGACTTGTACCAGTCCCACACGTACGTGGGGTCCCCGCCCGCTCGCAGTCGCAGATCGGCCAGGCAGTACTGGCTGCTCCAACTGCCGTTGGCGGAGTAGACGATGTGCAGTTGGCCGTTCGGGTCCTTGATGGCTTCGGGAGCCTCGTTGATGTACGGATCGCCGACCACGCGCTCCCAGCTCTCGCGGGGCTGCGAGATGATCGACCGGTTGCCGGTCGGGGTGGTCGGGTCGCTCATGCGGGCGATGTAGAGGTTCTGCTCGACGTTCGTGTCCCCGGCCCAGCCCGACCAGACGAACCAGCGCTGCCCCTGGAACGTGAACAGGGTGCCGTCGATGGCCCACTTGTCGTCCGGCAGCGCCAGTTTCTTCTCCGCCGTGTAGCCGCTGTCGGGGGCGGCGGAGCTGATGACGTACATCCGGTGGGCGGCACTGCGGCCCGCCGAGAAGTAGATGTAGTAACGCCCGCCGTCCCGGACGATCTCCGGGGCCCAGACCTCACCCAGGTCACGGGTGTCCGACCAGACCTTCTTCGCGGGCGCGGAGGCGAGACCGTCCAGCGACGACGCCTGCCGTACGACGATGCCTCCGTCGGCCGACTTGACGGCGATATAGGTGCTGCCGACCCGCAGCACGCTGGGATCCGCGCCCTTGAGGCCGATCGCGCCCTGCACTGATTCCGCTCGCGCGGGAGACGCTCCCCGGGCGGTGTCGGGCATCGACAGGGACAGCGGAACGGCGAGTGCGCCCGCCAGTGCGAGGGCGCCGAGACCTACCGAGCGTCTGAAGAGTTTCATGGGCTCTTTCCCTTGTCGGCCGCTGCTCGGACGGCGCCCGGCCGGCAGGAAGGATCCGCGGCGCGGCGATGTCCGGCAGGGTGGCGGTGGCGTTGGAGACCCTGACCGTCACGCTCGACCGAACGCGTTGTTACATCGTTGGAAGAACGCCCTCACAGGCTCCCGAAGGGCGCTGGACATGTCAACGCCTGCGTCAGGGAACGTCGTTGGAATGGGTTCTGGTTCAACGTTTACCGTGCAGGGCATCGGCCGGGAGTTCCGGATCACCGCCCGCAAGTGGCGTACGCGGCATCGCGCAGGCACCGTGGAGGAATGAGGCTGACGTTGCGGGCACAGGGCGCCGCGGACGTGGACACGGTGTGGCAGCGCTACGCGCAGCCCGCTCTCTGGCCGACGTGGGCCCCGCAGATCCGGTCCGTGGAGACGGAGCACGAGCTGCGGGCCGGGATGCGGGGGCGATTGCGTCCCGTGGCCGGGCCGGCCGTGCGGTTCGTCGTCACAGCAGTTGACCACCGCGCCCGCACATGGAGCTGGCGCGTGCAGGCGGGACCGGCCCGTATGCGCTTGTGGCACGCGGTCCGGCCGAGCGGGGGTACAGGCGCCGTGACGCGCCTGCGGATCGAAGGGCCTGTGCTCGTCGTCCTGGCGTACGCCCCGTTGGCCCGTCGCGCCTTACGTCACCTCGTACGCCCCTGAAGCACAATCGGGCACCCGTCCGACCGCTCGCGCGAAGATCAGATGGACTGAGGCGTTCGATGATGCGTGCTCGGCACCGCTGAGGGGCACTCATGCGGAATGACTGTGCGCGTGACACGAACTCTGACCGTCCCCCATCCCCTGGACCAAGTGGTGCGCTACCTGGCCGACTTCGCGCATACGGAGCAGTGGGATCCCGGAACGACCGCGTGCAGCCGCACCGGCGGCACCGACAACGACCCGGTGCGCGAAGGCGCCACCTGGCACAACGTCTCGGTGTTCCGCGGTCGCGAGACGGAGCTCGTCTACCGTCTGGAACGCATGCGTGCCGACCGGCTCGTCTTCGTCGGCGAGAACAAGACCGCCACGTCGACCGATGACCTGACCTTCCAGAGCCATGGCGCGGTCACGGAGATCATCTACCGGGCCACCATCGCCTTCCATCCCTGGTGGGCCAAGCTCGCCGAGCCCGTGCTGCGGCGCGAGTTCGAGAAACTGGGCGACGAGGTGACCCGCACTCTCCCCGAGGCTCTCGATACCGCTCTCGGCAAGAACAGCGCCCAGTAGGTGTGGGACCTGTGCCGCCACGCTGTCTCGACAGCACGTGCTACCTCGGAGCCTGGAAGCCGCCGATCCTCTCCTCGAGCAGCTCGGCCAGCCGCAGCGGAGTGCGGTCCTCGAACATCGGGCCGATGAGCTGCACGCCCACCGGCAGGCCCTCGGAGGACCGGCCCGCTGGTACGGCGGTGGCGGGGAGACCGGGCATGGTGGCCAGGCCTGCCCAGACGAGCTGGTCGAAGTAGGGGTACGCGTCCCCGTCGATGTCGATGCGGCGCGCCATCGGATCGGGGTCGTGGTCGTGCGGGAACGCGGGAGTGGGCGTGATGGGACACACCACGGCGTCGAACGCCGCGAAGAACTGACGCCAGCCGTGGCGGTGGAGCTCGCGGCGCGTGTTCGCCTCGATCCAGTCGCGGTGGCTGAACACCATGCCGCGCAGCCGTGCCGCGTCGAGGCTCTGGTCGTCGGCGCTCAGCCCGGCGGCGCGGGTCCGCAGCTGCTCGTACGATTCGACGGGAAAACGTGCGACGGTGCTCGAGAACAGCAACTGCGTGTAGAGCAGGGCGGCTTCGGTCGGATCGGGCAGCAGCGGGCTGTGCCGTTCGACGCGGGCGCCGCCGTCGACCAGCGCGTCGGCGACCCGGTCCACGCCCGCCCGCACCGCGGACCCGGTCGGAATGAGCGGATGGGTGTCGAGGACCAGGACCCGGAAGTCGCGGAGTCTCTCGTGGCGCGCGGGCGGCAGCGTCACGTTGTGCGCCACACCGAGCGTCAGCGGGTCCGGTCCGGCCATGACGTCGAGCAGAAGGGTGAGGTCGCGGGCCGTGCGCGCCATCGGACCGACGACGGCGAGGTCTGATTCGGTCGGCAGGGCCGGTGCGGGCGGCGGGACCATGCCGCGGATCGCCGCCAGGCCGATCGTCGGCTTGTGGGCGTAGACACCGCAGAAATGTGCGGGGGTGCGCAGCGAACCGGCGATGTCGGAGCCGATGGACAGCGCCCCGAATCCGGACGCCAGGGCCGCCGCTGATCCGCCGGACGATCCGCCCGGGGTGCGAGCGTGGTCCCACGGGTTGTTCGTGGTGCCGTGGATCTCGTTGAAGCTCTGCAGATCTTGCAACCCCAAGGGGACATTCGTCTTGCCGAGCACCACCGCGCCCGCGGCCTTGAGCCGCGACACCTGCACCGCGTCCTCGGCCGGCAGGTAATTCCGGTGTGCCGGTATGCCCCAGGTCGTGGGCAGCCCGGCGATGTCGTAGGACTCTTTGACCGTCACCGGAACACCGAGCAGCGGCCGGTCCTCACCGCGGGCGCGCGCTTGGTCGGCGCCGCGTGCGGCGGCCCGCGCCCGGTCGAAGTCCGGCACACAGATCGAATTGATCGCCTTGTCGTCGCGCTCGATCCGGGCGATCGCCTCGTCGGTCAGTTCCGCCGAGGTCACTTCACCGGCACGCAGGGCAGCCGTGAGTTCTTCGGCCGTAGGGAATTTCGACTCCATGAATCCGAACGTAGCGACCCCTTGAGGAGGTCACGAAATACCTTTTCGCGCAACGAGTCGGCGGGAGCTTCTCTCTCATCCTGCCGCGGCGATCTCGGCCAGATGGTGCAGCGAGTTGGCGAGATGCTCCGGGCCGAAGGGCGGGAGGTGGAGGTGTTCCCGGATGGACTGCGGCGCCCCCATCGGCCAGCGGCGCCCGGGCGACGGACTCCTGGACCCAGCAGCCGGTGCCGTCGATCCCGGAGTGGATCGTCGGGTCCGGAGTGGATCGTCGGGTCCGGAGTGGGTCGTCGGGTCCGCCAGCACCGCGAACACCCGCACCTATGGCGCCGGTCTCTCACGCAGGGGGCTGCGGGTGTTCAGGAGCGCTCTGTCGAGAAGGTCGTGCAGTTCGCTCCGTAGATCAGACCGTCCAGGTGGTCGGGGGTCGACGTGTCGTAACTGGCCTGGAGGTTGACGGCCTGGAAGTTGGGCGGCTGGTTGATCCAGTGAGTGGCACGCAGAGTCAGGACGCCGTCCACGAACGTCCCCTCCATCGCGAAGGAGCCACGCGGGACCTGCGGGTTGGACGGGGCGGGGTAGAACGAGAACACCGCCTCGGCGGTGCCGTCGTCGTCCTGTTCGATGGTGAGCGCGAGACCCGTGATGCCCTGGTTGCAGACGTAGCTGCCGTCCCACTGGCCCGACAGATCAGTCACCTCGTCGGTGGGCGACGAGTCGTCGGAGGGGGTGTCGCTCGGGGTGTCGGACGGCGTCGCGGACGGACTGTAGGTGTCGGAGGGGCTCTCGTACGGGCTGTCGGAGGCGGGTCCGACGACGTCGGTGTCCGAGGGCGTCGGTGTGCTGGAGTACGAGGACGTCGAGTCCGAGGCGCTCGGCGACGAGCCGCCGGAGCCGAGATCGGAACCGGATCCCTGGCCGAAGAGCGCGTCCGCCTGCCAGGCGAACAGCCCGATGGCGAGCACGGCCGCGAGAGCCGAGGCGACCACGGCCACGCGCCGCCTGCCCGGGCGGCTCCGTGGCGGGCCGATGGGCGTGCCCGGAACCGGGGTCGGCAGCATTCCCGGCGGTGGGGTGCCGAAGGGGCTGGCAGGGGCGGTACCCGGCGGCGTACCCACCGGGCCGAAGCCGGCCCCCGCGCCGCCTCCGCCCGGATCGGCGGCGAACGCGGTGGGGGTGTACGCGGGCGGCGGAGTCGTAGGCACCGAGGGGACGGGCGGCCGCGGGCCTGTCATCGTGGGCGCTCCGTGCGGTGGCGTCCGCGGCGCGGCCGGTGTGCCTGCGCCCGGGGACCCGGGTGCACCGTCCCGCGCTTCCCGGACCGTCGCCGCCACCGCGTCCGGGAGCCAGGCCGCGCTCGTGAAGAGCAGGGTCGTCCGGGGCGTGCCCGCCGCGTCCGTCAGTTCCGCCAGCAGTTCGTCGACGCGCGGCCGGACATCTGGACTCTTGGCCAGACAGCGGGCGACCAGTGGGCGCAGCGTGTCCGGGACCGCGTCGAGATCGGGTTCGCCGTGCACGATCCGGTACATGAGTCCCTGCGCCGAGCCCGTGCCGAAGGGGCCGGAGCCGGATGCCGTGAACGCCAGGACGGCGCCCAGCGCGAACACGTCGGCGGCCGGTCCGACCCGCTCGCCCGTCAGCTGCTCCGGCGACATGAATCCGGGCGTCCCGATGACCACGCCGGTACGGGTGATCGCGCTCGCTTCCGTGGCCGTCGAGATGCCGAAGTCGATGACTCTGGGTCCGTCGGCCGCGAGCAGCACGTTCGACGGCTTGAGGTCGCGGTGCACGAGCCCTGCCGTGTGGATGGCCTCCAGCGCCTCGGCCAGGCCGGCCGCGAGGGTCGTCACCGGGGCCGCCTCCCAGGCGCCGTGGCGCGCCACGGCGGTGTCCAGGGAGATGCCCGGCACGTAGGCGGTGGCAAGCCAGGGCGGGTCCGCCGCCGCGTCGGCGTCCACCACTCCCGCCGTGAACACCCCGTTCACCCGGCGCGCGGCGGCGACCTCCCGCGCGAACCGGTGCCGGAACTCCCGGTCCTCCGCCAGTTCGGGCCGCACCACCTTGACGGCGACCGCCCGGCCACCCTTGGAGCGTGCCAGGTACACCCGGCCCATGCCGCCGGCGCCCAGCCGGCCCACCACCCGATAGGGCCCGACCTGATCCGGATCCCCCGCCCCGACCGCCTGCACGAATTCCACCGGACCCCCCAATGTCTTCCCGCGCTCCGCTCACGCGGGCTTGCATCATGCCGACAGCAAGCGGTTGTGGTTGTCCGTTTCCCGCAGACTCGTGGCACTCGCACAGAGTTGCGGCTACTGGGGCGGTCTCGAACATGCCGTCCGGCTCCTCCAGGGCTCCTTCAGGGCTCCTCCAGGGGATGCGACCGGCCGGGTGCCCCCGAGCTCTCCCCTATTGACCGGTCGGTCAACCGGCACAGCCCCCTGCGCACGCGCGCCAGGAGCCCGCGCATCGACCCGGCCGAGTACGCCGACAGGCTCGTAGACATCCTGCTCGCCTGCGTCCGGCGCAGCTGACCCCGGCAGCGCGACGCGAGCCGTCGTCGTGTGCCCCGGGCGGCTGGTTCCGCCCGGGGCACACGGGTCAGTTCACCACGCGCCGGGGGCGGGTGGCGGGACCACCGGCGGACGGTCGTCGCAGGTGATCGTGTTCGGCAGTTCCCAGGCGGCGAGCCAGGGGCCGGTGGTGCCGCCGCCGTCGTTTCCGCCGCGGTCCTCGACCGTGAACTCCGAACCGGTGGCGGGGAAGTTGAACGCTCCGCAGTTGTTGACGCCCACCGCGCCGACATTGCGCGCGTCGACGTTCTCGAAGGACGCCGAGCCCGCCGCGCGGGCGCTGAGCACCGAGGTGCCGGTGCCGTCGACCTTGATGTCCTTGAAGTGGACGTTCCTGATGGAGTACTTGTCCTTCACCGAGTAGTCGGAGACGAGCATGATCGCGTTGTAGGTGTTGTCCAGGAAGCGGTCCCCGGTGACCTGGATGTCGGCGTCGATGTCCTTCTCCAGGGCGTAGAACCAGATGGCGCCGAGTCCGATCTTCCAGTTGAGTTCGTACGTCCCGGCGCGCACGGTCGTGTTGTCGGTGATCCGGAGGCGGCCGGTGAACGACTCGGCGCCGAAGCGGGAGCCGACCTGGATGGCGCTGCCCTCGCGGACCGGGTCCGCGATCAGGTTGCCGGTGACCTCGTTGTCCGTGCCGCCGTACAGGGCGATGCCGTTGGCGAGGACCGGGGTCTGGATCGTGTTGCGGGAGAAGCTGTTGCGCGCGTTCTGCTGCTTCTCCGACCACATGGCGAGCGCGTCGTCACCGGTGTTCCGTACGAAGTTCTGCGCGGCCACCGAATCGGTCACGCCTGTATGGAAGTTGAGGCCGTCGGCGATCTGGTCGACGATGACGTTCCGCGTCACCCGCACGTTCTTCATGGGGCCGTCGAACCAGAGGCCGACCTTGGTGTGCTGCAGGTACAGGCCGTCGATCGTGGAGTCGCTCATCGCGCCGCCGACGGCGTTCACCTGGTCGGTGTCGATGCGTTCACGGACGTCGCCCTGGATCGCGAATCCGGACAGGTGGACGTTGCGGCTGCCGCCGTCCGACGCGTCCTTGCCGTAGAAGCCGACGCCGGTGTGCACCGAGCCGTCGGGAGCGGGGCTGTCGAGGGTGACCTGGCGGCCTTTGACGGTCGTGTACCAGTTGCCCGCGCCGACGATCGTCACGTCGTCGACCACGATGTGCCGGTTGACCTGGTAGGTGCCCGGTGGCAGGTAGACCTTCAGGTGGCGGCGCTTCGCCGCGGCGATGGCCTTGTCGATCGCGTCCGCGGAGTCGCGGCGGCCGGTCGGATCGGCGCCGTAGGCCAGGACGTTGGCGGCGCGGAGCTCGATGTGCGGTGCCCCGATGAGCTCCGAGTCGAGCAGATCGATGACCGTCCAGGCGGCCTTCGTGCCGGCGGGGGCGGTCAGGCGGACCGTGTCCCCGGCCCGGTACGTCCTGCCCAGCTTCACCCGCTGCTCGTCGTAGAAGTGGCTGGGCCTGAACGGCTTGTCGATGACGGGAGTCGGCGTCGTCGCCGACGGGACGCAGCCGCACTCGGTGATCCACCAGTCGGGGTGCAGCAGGTCGGCCTGCGGGTCGTTGCTGAACGGGTACTGGTTGTAGAGCCAGGAGTACTGCGAGGTCAGCGTCATGGGCGCCTGGCGCCTGCCGTCGACCGTGAGGTCCAGCGGGGCCGTGATGCCGCCCCCGCCGGGGGCGTCCGGGACGCTGTAGCGCACGGTGAGCGCGTTGGCCGCGCGCGGCAGCGTGAACTCGACGTACTCCCCCGGCTTCAGCTTCACCGCGGAGCGGCCCGACGCCTCCGAGGGCAGGGTGTACGCGGTGCGGTCCGGGCCGATGACGGTGCCGTTCGTCCGTGCGCTCTCCGCCTCCTGCTCCGCGAACGGCACGTCGGCGCCGCGGCCTTCGACCAGTGACGGGGCGAGGGCCGCGCGGGTCACAGGGGTGGGCGCGGGCGTCGCCCTGCCGGTGGCGAAGGCCGGCTGGACGACGGCGAGGGAGAGCCCGGCCGCGGTCGCCGTCAGGGTGGCGACGAGCCGGACTGGTCTTCGGCGCGGGACGCGGCGGCTTCCCGCGGCCGTGCGGGTGGAGTACATCCGGTTCTCGATTCTCTCGGGAGAACGCGCGGGCGATGCGCAAGTGCGGTGACAGTAGGGCGACTTGGCACATCACCACAAGGGATTCGTGCGAGATTTCCGTCTGCGAGGAATGGAATTGCGTTGACCTGTTGGATTCTTGCGTCGCCTGACGTGTCGTGCAGTCCGGCGCCCCCTGCTCGTCGGTCCGTGGGTGCCATCTGCGAGTCTGTGGCTCCGGTGACGCCGGAACCCTCGGGCACGACCGGAGACCGGGGACGGTCACTGCCACCGAATCGCCGCACGGGAGACGCCGACGCATGAGTACGCCACCATCGCCACCTGCGGAGCGGACCGACGGGCCACCCGTACGGATCGGCGCTCTCGTTCCGCTCACTCGACCCGGCTGGACCGAAGCGGGCCGGCACCTGCTCGCAGGTCTCGAACTGGCCGTGCGCGACGTCAACGCCGCCGGCGGGATCGCCGGACGACCGCTCGAACCGGTGGTCCGGGACACCGCGGCCGATCCGCACAAGGCCGCGGCGGCCGTCGACGAGTTGGCGCACCTGGGCGTGGCCGCCGTGGCCGGGGAGTACCACAGCGTCGTCGCGCGCGCCGCTGCCGCCAGGGCCGACAGCCTCGGCCTGCCGTTCCTCTGCTCGTCAGCGGTCCTCGACGCGCTCACCGAACAGCCGACGCAGTGGGTCGCGCGCCTGCCCCCGCCGCAGTCCCGGGGCTGGGAGGTCTACGCGGACTTCCTGCTCGACGCCGGTCACAGCCGTATCGCCGTGGCAACCCAGCCGAGCGTCTACTGGGCCTCAGGGACCCGCATTCTGCGGGACCGGCTGACTCCACGAGGCGGCTGCGTCATCGAACTCGACATGGGCGCACTCACCCCCGCGGCCGTGTGCGACGCACTCGTCGACCAGCGCGTGACAGCCCTCCTTCTCCTGGTCGGACACCCGGAGCCGGCCGTGCCGATCGTCAAGGCGGTCCGCCACGACCAGCGCCTCGCCGAGCTCCTGATCGGAGCTCCGGCGGGGCAGCCGGAGTTCGCCGCATGGGCCGAACTGCTGGGCGCGGACGGTGCCGCGATCCCGTTCCTGCGCTACCTTCCCGAGCACCTCGGCCCGCTCGGCACACGTGTGGGTGCGGTCCTGCGCGAGCAGTTGGCCGCGGCTCCCTCCTTCGTCGCCTACGAGGGTTACGACGCGATCACCGTCCTCGCCGAGGTGCTCCGCTCCCACGGCACGGACCGGGCACGTATCGCCGCGTCCTGGCCGGGCGTCACGGTCGAAGGCACCCGCGGACAGATCCGGTTCACCCGCCCGTCAGGCAGCAGCGTGTGGCAGTGGGCCGGGGCACCGGTCCACGTCGTCGATCGGGACCCGGCGGCACCCGAGCGCTTCCGGGTCCTTCACACCGGCTGACCGGCGGGCTCTCGGCTCCTCTGCCCTCTCCTCAGGGAACCAGTACGACCCTGCCGAACACCTTGCCCGCGTCCATCGCGTGATGGGCCGCCGCCGCTTGGTCGAGCGGCAGTACCTCGTGCACGACCGTGCGCAGGTCCCCGCGGCTCGCGGCGGCGAACTGGGAGGCCCGCACGGCCTGCCGGTCGGGGCCGGGAACGGAGTCGGAGCTGAAGGTGGCGAACGACAGGGACCTGCGGAAGGCGTCCATCAGCCGGAGACCGAAGTCGGCCGGGGGCTGCCCGCCGACCACGCCGACGGCGATGAACCGTCCGTTGGGGTTCAGCCGGTCGAGGAAGAGCGGGAGCTGCTCACCGCCCACGACGTCGATCACCACGTCGAACCCGGCGGGCGCGTCCGGGCCGCCCTCGCCGGAGCGGTCCAGGACATGGGTCGCCCCCAGGTCCCGCAGCCGGGCGCCGCGCTCGGCGGACGAGGTGGTGACCGCCACCGCGCCCGCACCGCCCCTGGCCGCGAGCTGGACCGCGGTGATCCCGATGCTGCCCGCCGCACCCCGCACGAGGACCGTCTCGCCGGGCGCGAGGCGGGCGCGGTCCAGGGCGAAGTGGGCGACCGGGCCGGAGCCGCCGAGCGTCACCGCATCGCTGCCGGTCAGGCCGTCGGGCAGCACCAGCACGTCCTCGACGGCGGCGACGGCCTGTTCGGCGTACCCGCCTGAAAGGCCGGTGAACGCCCACACCCGCCGGCCGGTCCACGCGGCGTCCACGCCCTCCCCCACCGCGGTGACGATGCCCGCGACCTCGCTGCCGAGGAGATGGCCTTCCCGGAAACCGTAGGCGGCGAGCGCTCCCCGGCGGATCACGGCGTCCACACCGCCGACACCGATCGCCTCCGTGCCGATCAGCACCTGCCCCGGGGCGGGGACCGGCACGGGCCTGTCGACGACCTCCAGCCCGTCCGGGCTTCCGAACGTCCTGATCACAACGGCTTTCATTCCGGCTCCTCGGTCGGTGGACGGTCGGGGCGCCGCTGTGACGGCCCGACCGGATCGGACCGTAACGGACGCCCCCGTCCGTTTGGCTAAAGTGAGAGGCGATGACCGGACACTTGCCTCACACCGTGCGCTCCGACGCCCGCGACAACCGGGCCCGCATCCTGGAAGCCGCCCGCGCCGTGTTCGGCGCGGAGGGCCTCGGTGCTCCCATGCGCGAGATCGCCCGGCTCGCGGAGGTCGGCCCCGCCACGCTGTACCGGCACTTCCCGACCAAGCGGGCCCTGATCACCGAGACGTTCGCCGAGCAGCGGCGCGCCTGTCGTGCCGTCGTCCGTGACGCCCTCGCGGACGCGGACCCGTGGCACGGTTTCCGGAGTCTGGTCGAGCAGATCTGTGAACTCCACGCCCACAGCCGGGGATTCGCCGACACGTTCATGACGACCTTCCCCGAAGCCATGGACTTCACGGCCGACCGGGAACAGACCCTGCGCGCAGTCGCCGAACTGGCCCGCCGCGCCCAGGCGACCGGCCCGCTGCGTCCCGGCTTCGTCGTCGACGACCTGATCCTCATGCTCATGGCCCACCGGGGCATCCAGGACGCCCCACGCGCCACCCGGCTCACGGCGTCCCGCCGCTTCGCCGCCTACGTGATCGAGGCGTTCAGCGCCGTGCCGGAGGAGGAAGCCGGCACGCCCCTTCCGCCCGCTCCGCGCCTGCGACTCGATCCCCCGTCCTCCACGCCGTAACGCATCACCGGATCCCGGCAGCCCGATGGCGGATCCCTGTCTCTGCCCCTGCTCCGTGCCTTCGCCAGGACGCGGTGAACATGCCAGCGTTTAATGAACGTAGAGGGGATCTTCTCCCTCCCAGGAGCAGCACATGTCCGCGACCCAGAACACGTCAGAGGGTGCCCCGAGCCGGATCGGGAGACTACGGGCGCTGGGGCAGTGGTGTGCTCGGCATTCCGTGATCGTCATCGTCGCCTGGCTGGTCGTCCTGGCGGCGCTCCAAGTGCTCAACCGGTCGTTCGGCGGCGAGTACTCGGACGATTTCAGTCTGCCCGGCGTCCAGTCGTCGAAGGGCGTGGACGTGCTCCAGAAGCACGACCCCGCGGCAGGCGGGTACAGCAGCCAGATCGTCCTGCGCGATGACCAGAAGGCCTTGTCGTCGGTGAGTTCCCAGATGGGGCAGACGGTCGGTGATCTGCAGAAGCTGCCGCATGTGCTGTCGGCGCAGAATCCGCTTCCGTCGAGTTCACAGCCCGCCTCGGGTCAGTCCCAGCAACCGAACGTCGGGCCCTTGTCCGACGACGGAAAGACCGCCTACATCACCGTGCGCTTCGATGTGCAGCCCTCCACCCTCGGCGACGACTACCTGCCGGGCGTGGACAGCGCTGTGCAGCCCCTCCGCGCGGCCGGGGTCGACGTCGAGTACGGCGGCCCGCTGGGTGAACTGGCCCGGCCCGCGGCCGACGACCGGGTCAGCGAGGCGATCGGCTTCGCGGTGGCGATCGTCGTCCTCCTCATCGGATTCGGCAGCGTGCTCGCTGCCGGGCTGCCGCTGGTCACCGCACTGCTCGGCGTGATCGGTGGTCTGGCCTGCCTGGGTCTCCTGGCCGCCGCGTTCACCTTCGCGACCGTGTCACCGACCCTGGCCACCATGATCGGCCTGGGCGTCGGCATCGACTACGCGCTGTTCATCATCACCCGCCACCGCCAGAACCTCATCGACGGCGCCGATCCGGTGCAGGCCGCGGGCCACGCCACGGCGACCAGCGGACGGGCCGTCCTCGTCTCCGGCTGCACCGTCATCATCGCCTTGGCCGGCCTCTCCGTCTCCGGCGTCTCCTTCATCAGCAAACTCGGTCTCGCGGCCGCCGTGACCGTCATCTCCGCGGTCGCCGGCGCGCTGACCCTCGTCCCCGCGCTGCTCGGACTCATCGGCAGGCGCATCGACCGCTACCGCGTGGGCAGACCCGTGGCGGAGGCCGACGCAGGACCCGAGGTGTCCGCACACGGCACCTGGCACCGGTACGCGCAGCGCGTGGAGCGACGGCCGCTGTGGTACTTGGCGGGTGGGCTGGTGACCGTGGTGGTTCTGGCCATCCCCGTGCTGTCCATCCAGCTCGGGCACATCGGCGACGGTGCCGACCCGACATCGTTCACGGACCGGCGGGCGTACGACATCATGGCGGACTCCTTCGGCCCCGGTTCCAACGGGCCGCTGACCGTAGTGATCGACCAGTCGGCCGTGCCCTCCGACCAGCGGTCCGCGCTGGCTTCGCAGGCGCAGAAATCTCTGAGCGACGTCGCGGGCGCGGCGACGGTCACACCGCTGACCGCCACCAAGGACGGGGACGTGCTGGTGGGCACCGTCTTCTCCAAGGAGTCTCCGCAGAGCCAGGTCACCACCGATCTCACGAACCGTCTGGTCGACGACACGCTCCCGCAGGCGGTCTCCGGCACTGCCGCCCAGGGCTACGTCACCGGGACCACGGCCGCCCAGGTCGACTTCCGTGACATCGTCGCGGACCGGCTGCCCTTCATCATCGCCGTGGTGGTCGCCCTCGCGTTCGTCATCATCCTGATCGTGTTCCGCGGACTGCTGGTCGCCCTGAAGGCGGCGGTGCTCAACGTCCTGTCCATCGCGGCCTCGTACGGCGTCGTCGTGGCCGTGTTCCAGTGGGGCTGGGGCGGCCCGGCTCTCGGGGTGTCAGGGAAGGTCCCCATCGAGAGTTACGTACCGATGATGATGTTCGCGATCATCTTCGGGCTCAGCATGGACTACGAGATCTTCCTGCTGTCCCGGGTCCACGAGATCTGGATGCGCACCGGGGACGCGAAGGCGAGCGTCGCCCGCGCTCTGGAGATCACCGCGCGGGTGATCACTTGTGCCGCTCTGATCATGGTGAGTGTCTTCGCCGCGTTCGTCGTCAGCGACAACATCGTGGTCAAGATGCTCGGACTCGGTCTCGCCGTCAGCGTGTTGATCGACGCGACCGTCGTACGACTGCTGCTCGTCCCGGCCGTGATGACCCTGCTCGGCTCCCGCGCCTGGTGGACACCGCGCTGGCTCGACCGGATTCTGCCGCACATCGACACGGAGGGCGATCCGAAATCCTCCTAGGTCCTGCCTCTTCCAAGTGATGCCTGGTCAACCCGCAAGCGGATAAAGTGACTTGGGCTGGGGTTGGGGTGAGAGAGACCTGGGGGACGGCCATGGAGTGGGCGATGTCTGCCGCTGCGGCGGCAGAGACGGGCCTGAGTGAGTTCCAGCAGAACCTGGTTGTCGCCGTCGTGGGCGGCATCATCGGCATTCTCGGCACCGTTGCCGTCGAACGCGTCAAGCTCCGGCGCGAACCGACCAAGCGGCTCCACTGGGACGCCAAGATCCACAATGCCATGGTGTCCACCGACGACTCGATCCGTCAGCGGCTCCAACTCACCTACAACGGCTACTCCATCGAGGGTCTGAACTCGGTGACGTTCCGGGTCGAGAACACCGGCAACCGCGTCGTCCGCGGACAGCTACTGCGGTTCGGCTTCCCCCGAGGCCAGGTCATCGAGGCAGTACCCGCGCCTGCTCCGGAACGCGAGATGGGCGTGGCCCGGCGCCCGGAGCATGAACAGTCCCCGGGAGAGGCCGTCTTCACCATCGGCCACCTGGAACGGTCCCAGGCCGTGACGCTGCGGATCTCCGTCTCCGCTCGTGACATCAACGACTGGAAGGTCTTCGCCCACAACGACGAAGGCGATGTCGAGTTCCATGAACGCACGGCCGCGCGGATAAAGGCGGACCGAGAACACGTCCCGACCTTCTTCTCCCTGGCGTTCCTGCTGCTCACCGCTCCGCAGCTGGCGGCCCTGCTCGGCGACGTCGGGCGCGTGGTCGGTGTCGCGCTGGGCGCCGCTCTCCTGATCAGCTCCCTCCCCCACGTCCTCCCGACGGGCCGCGCCCTGCGGGATTTCCTCACCCGGCCCGAGCCCTCACGAGGCGCCATCCACATCGGGACGGTGGACTCGTCGACGTTCGCGATCGGCGACCGCGCCTCGGCCGAGGCCCATTACCCGCCGCCGAACGCCTAGATCCAAGTGCGGCGTTGGCGGCTCCCCCAGCGGGCCTCGACCACTGGACAGGCCACCTGGGCCCGGGCGCACCGCTTGTCACTCGCCGCGTCCCTCCGCCTGTTCGGCCAGCTTGGCAGCCACCTCCCGCATGACCGCGTCGAGGTCGTCGTCGGGTGTGACGGGCAGGATGGCCTCCTGAATGTCCGGGCTCTCCAGCAACTTCTGCGGGAGCTCGGTGTTGCTGAAGAGCCGAGCCCGGGCCAGGTCTGCCGCATCCGGAAGGCTCTTCGCGGGACGCAGATCGGTTCCCAGGAAGTCGGTTCCGACGACGGTGGCGCGGAACTCCTGCAGGCCGGGCTTGTAGCGGTTCCCTTCCACGATGTTGAAGCTCGTGTCGGTGAGGACGGCACACCGCATGTTGGCGTCGGTGAGGTCCGCCGGTAGCCAGCAGTCGGTCAGGTCGGCTGCCGCTAGGTCCGCGCCACGCATGGAGGCTTCGATGAAGGTGGCGCAGCCGAGCCGGGCGGAGGTCATCACGGCGTTGTCGAGCGTGGCGCCCGTGAACGTGGCGCTGGTGAGATGAGCGTAGATGAGCTTGGCGCCGTCGAGACATGCACCGGAGAAGTCCGCAGCGCGGAAGTCGAGGCTGTTGAGGTTCGCTCCGCACAGGTGAGCCCGGCTCAGATCGATTCTGATGTCTGTTCTTGTCCGCCTGCCCATCACGTTGATCGCTGCCTGCATGTCGGCGGCGACCTCAGTCCCTTCGCGTTCCACGTTTCGAACGAACGCTGCGAGCACCTCGATGATGGTCGGCTGATCGCGTTCGCTGTCCGTCATGATGCGTTCCAGGCTGTAGATGCCACCCAGTCGTTCGTGGAGCTTCTCGGATGCCAGCAGCTTGATCGCTTCGACGTACCGGTCGGTGACCTGGCCCTCTCGGGTGAGTTCCGCCTGGCGCTCGTCTCGCTTCTGCGTCTCGCGAAGGGTCGTCTCGAACTGTTTCTGGTTCTCGGCGAACTGCTGCTGGGCATGCAGGAACTGCTGCTGCTCGAGCTCGTGCTTCTTGTGCGTGTAGTAGAGGCCTGCTCCGGCGATGACGCCGGCGGCGAAGGCCACGAGTCCGGTGCGGAAGCCGGTGACGATGACCCCGTCGGCTGGTTGCAGCTCGGAATCGCGGGTGTCGATGCCGTCGAACCACAAGGGGCCCTGCCAGAAGAGGAGGACGAAGATCGCGGAGCCGGCGAGGGCGGCCAGGGCGGAGCGCTTGACCTGGCGTACTGTTCGCTTCTTGCGCTCGTCGTCGGTGTCCGCGGCCGGCGCGGAGCGATCGCGGTACGCGAGGCAGAGGACGACCACGAGGACAACGGCCGCGACGACGAGGCCGGCGACCGATAAGTGCTTTGCGGTCCAGGCGACGAGTGGTGCGGGATTCATACACCGGATGGTGGCGGACGCCGAGTCGCTGCGGGGGCGGAACGGCTCAACACTCCTGTCAACGGCTCAACACTCCTGTCACGGTGATTCCGTGACGACGCCGTGGTCATAATGCGTACGCCGTGAGCCGTTCGGGCCGGATGAAGCCTCTAGAGTTGCTCCGTCAATCCATTTGACACTGTTCGCGTGCAGACACAGGGAGGGAGCAGCGTGGACCACGAGAACACCGAGGGCGCGCAGCCGTTGCCTTCCGTTCTTGCCGATGCGGTACGGGTCACCGCGATCCGGGACACGGGTCTGACCGCGGAGGCCGATGCGGGGATGGACCGGTTCGCGCGGCTGGTGACGAGGGTCGTCGGGGTACCTGTCGCGCTGGTGTCGCTCGTCGAGTCGGAACGGCAGATCCTCCCCGGCATGCTGGGTCTGGCCGATCCGTGGGCGACAGCCCGTCAGGCCCCGCTCACGCACACCCTGTGCCGGCACGTGGTGACCTCCGCCCGGCCGGTCGTGATCAGCGACGCCCGCGAGAACGGACTTCCCTGCGCCGGTGCGGCCCTGCCCGATCCGGGCGTGGTCGCCTACGCCGGGATGCCGCTGACCGACGCGAGCGGGCACGTCCTGGGCTCCCTGTGTGCGATCGACACCCGGGTCCGCGCGTGGAGCGAGCGGGAGCTGCGGGATCTGGAGGAACTCGCCGCGGCGTGCAGTACGGAGCTGCGCCTGCGGATCGCCTCGCGCCAGCGTGAACAGGCGCGGCGCGGTGAGGCGCAGGCGCGCCAGGAGGCCTACGCACTGGCCCAGCGGGCCGAGAACGCCCTGGGACGTTCGCAGTTGCTGCTCCGGGCCGCGGACGCGCTGGCCGACACCACGGGGATCGATGAGGTACGCCGACGCGTGAGCGATCTGGTGATCAACGATCTCAAGCCCTCGTATGTCGGTCTGGTCCTGGCCGAAGGCACCATGATGCGACGCCTGATCGACGAGGTCGGTGACAGTGCGGGCGTACAGATGGAGCGGACCAACGAGCTCTACCCACTCGACTCGGCATGGCCCACCGCACGGGCGGCACGCGAGAACCGCACGGTGATCGTGCACGACCTGAACGAGTTGGCCGCCCGCTACTGCTCCGACGCGGTCGCGGCCTTCGACCAGTTGGGGCTGCAGACGGCAGTGTGTGTTCCGCTGCCGGGAACGGTCATCCCCCTGGGGGTGCTCGTGGTGGGCTGGGACGCCGACCACGAGATCGATATCCTCGACCAGGCCGTCCTGGCCTCCCTCGCCGGCTACACCGCCCGCGCGGTCGAACGCGCCTTGTACGTCGACAACCGGGCGGATGCGGCCCGCCAGTTGCAGATGGCCATGCTCACCAACCTCCCTGTCGTGGAGGGCCTGGAGTCCGCGGCGCTCTACCGGGCGGCCACGGACAACGACATGGTCGGTGGCGACTGGTACGACCTCTACCAACTCCCCGACACCGACACCGACGTCGCCTCGTCCGGCCACTCCCCCACCGACAGCGTGCGGACCGTGCCGGTGGCGACCGTGGTCGCCAGCATCGGAGACATCACCGGACACGACACTCAGGCCGCGACGCTGATGGGCCAGGCCCGCAGCATGCTCCGCCAGGCCGACATCGACCACCCCGGCAGCACCCCCGACCGTGTCGTCAGCGCCCTGGAGTTCGCCAGCCTCACCCTCGGCATCGCGGCCAGCGGAACCCTCGTCCACGCCCACCTCCGGCCCACCGGAACCGGCGGCGCATGGGAGATGGTGTGGACGAACGCCGGACACCCCCCGCCGATCGTGATCTGTCCCGACGGCGCCATCGAGCATCTCACCGACCACGGCCTGCTGATCCACCCGGCACTGCCCGTGAAGCCACGCACCGTGCACCGGCGGCTGCTGGAGGCCGGATCCCTGCTGCTCCTCTACACCGATGGACTGGTCGAGAGGCCCGGTGTGACCATCGACGACGGCATCACTCAGGCCGGGCTCCGACTGCAGTCCCTACGCGACGTCGATCTCCCCACGATGCTGGAACGACTCACCGACAGCGTGGCCGGTCACACCCCGAGCGACGACATCGCCCTGCTCGCCCTGCGCATCCCCCGCTGAACGGGCTCGACCGTACCCGAGCCGGCGGAGCTCCCAGGCAAGGCGCGTAGGGTGGGACGACAGTGCTTCTGGCACAGACTCTCCGCTGCAAGGAACTGGGCGTTTGCCTGTGGTGGTGGCCCCCTTCTTCTGTGGAGAGGCCCGGACATGCCCACGACTTCCCCGCCCCAGTGGCAGGACCGCATACGCGAACTCGCCACACAGGCGGAGGAGTTGTGCCGCGAACTGGAGCGGACCCCGCTCGCGGACAGGCTGTCGTCCCTCGCCGTGCTCGAGGCCGCCCTCGACGACGTATGCGCGCGCGAGCTGGCGCGGGCCGCCGCTCAGGCCCGCGCCGAGGGATGGCCGCTGCGCCGCATCGGGCGCGCCGCACGCCGCTCGCACGAACAGATACGCATTCTCACCGCGACCGCTGACGCCGACCGCGAAGCCGCGGCTGAACCCGGCCTCTGACGCGGACCTGAACGTGCGGCGTGCGCGGACGGACATCCAAGCCAGGGGTGATGTCAGCGATCCGGACAGGCGGCGGCACGGCCGAGATGCGAGAGTCACATCAAGAGACTGTGCGGGTGGCGGCACGCGACAGTGGAGAAAGTCGGCACAGGCGCATGGCGCGGCGAGGCCGGTGTCAGGATGTGCGTGTGCACGGCACGTTGACATTGAGGAGAGGACAATGGCTGAGGAGGCGGCGACATGCCACTGTCGGCTGGAGCAGGACGCACCTCTGATCCGGGCTTATTCGTCCCAGGAGCACGCCGGACCCGGTGATGCACGCCGCGCGGCGGCACGATTCCTCGAGCATGCGCGCACCGTTCATGCGAGTGAGGTCAGCGAACGGCTTGCGCAGGTCAGCGAGCTGACAGTCAGTGAACTGGTCACCAACGTGGCGAAGTACGCGCCGGGTCCCTACCTGCTGGAACTCGAACTGACGGACACGGTCCTGCGGATCAGCGTCTGGGACAGCAGCACCGCCCTTCCGCAGGCCTTCGAAGCGGACCCCACCCGTCCGGGCCAGCACGGCATGGAAATCCTGGAGGCCGTCAGTCAGCACGTCGAGGTCTGCCCGGACCGCGTGGGCAAGCGCATCACCGCGACCCTGCCCGTCAGCGACCATTCCCCGCGTCCGGCCCGGGGCACCTCGGCCGCTTGACCTTTCGACTGGTTCGGGCGCGGCCGAGGAACCCGAACTCCTCGCGCACGACCTCACCGCGTTCCTCCGCACCTACCGGATCGTGTGAGAGTCCGGGTGGTCGTCATTCCTCGCGCAGCCCGCCCTCGGCGCAGACCCGGCGGGCGACTTCGCGGAGTTTGATGTTCCGCTCCTGCGAGTAGCGGCGCAGTACGTCGAAGGCTTCCTTCTCGGACAGGTTGTGCCCGGCCATGAGGATGCCCATGGCCTCTCCGATGGTGTGCCGGGTGGTCACAGCGTTCTCCAGCTGCGCCTGCTCCCGTGAGCTGGAGAACGCCACGGCAGCATGTGCGGCCAGCGTCCAGCCGGCTGTCTGGCTGTCCTCGGTGAACGCGCCGGGCCTTCTGGAGTAGACGTTGAGGGCGCCCAGGTCCTCGTCCTCGGTGTAGAGCAGGAATCCCATCATGCTGCCGATGCCCAGGGCGTGCGCCTGAGGCGCGTAGGCAGGCCATCGGACTCTCTCTTCGGTCATGTCCTTGATGCGGAACACCGGGTGGCCCGTGCGAGCCGCGTCGAAGCACGGCCCCTCCCTCAGACTGACCTGCAGCCTGTCGCTCTCGTTGACGAGCTGCTCCGTGGGCGCGAGCGTCTCCGTCCGTCCCTTGCTCAGCAGGAGGATGCCGGCCGCGTCACAGCCCTCGATAAGCTGCAGCGCGGAGTGCGTCACCTTGTGCAACGTGCCGTCCACGGAGTCCTGCGCCAACAGCTCCCGCGCCGTCGACGCCAATTGCACGGCGAACTCCCGCCAGTCCATGCGTCCTCCCTGCGTCGTACCGCCTGCGCGCCTTGACGCCAGCCTCCCACGAACCCGTTTCCGAACCGGGGGCCAGGTACGGAGACATCTCATCGTCACCGTGCGAAGGAGCCTGAGGAGCACCCTCAACCGACGCGAATCGACGTGGCCTCGTAGACGACCGCTGAACTCACTGATCGTCCTCGGCACGTCAACTGACGCGGCGGCGTTCGATGGGACCGCACCTCGACGTCGTGCACCGGGGACAGGAGCGTGCGGCTCGTGACGCGGATGCGCCAGCGGTCATGGTCGCGCGACGTCTCCTCGATCACGTAGTGATGCCGGCCGGCCGGGCCGAAGCGTGCGAGGACAGCTGCGACAGCGACCTGCTGGGGCGGGAAGAGATTCGTGTAGCCGCGCAGGTGGTCTGCGTGCACACGGTCGGCCAGGTGCTCTTCGACCGCGCTGACGGACGACGCGGCGTCGAGGTTGCCGTAGTAGACCCCGTCGGGCGCGACAATGACGTTGGCGGCGAATCTGTCACCGCCCACGTGGGTGCACTCCCAGACCAGGTCCGGCCAACGCTCGCTGAGGGCTCGCCCCACGGGCCGGCCGCGCACAGCACAGCAGGCGTCGTGCATGCCGTGGGCGCAGACGAGGACGACGGGCGGGCGGCCCGGTTCCCCGGGGGTGCCGAGCGCATCGACGATGCCCGCGAGGTCCTCGTCACGGTTCCATGTGCCCCACGTCTGCCGGTGGGCACCGTCGTCGTCGTAGCGCAGTACCGCCCAGCGCCGGGGCTCTTCGGGCAGGCGGCGTCCGTGGCGTCTGATCAGGAGAATCCGTGCCCGCAGGGCCTGGGCCGCGGCGAACACGAGTCCCTTGGTGCCGGGGTCGAGGGGGAGGCCGTCGAAGCCGTTGGGCGGCCAGCCGCCTCGGTACTCGATGAGGATCCAGGTGGACCCGTACGGCGCCGTGCCCGCCAGCGGGTCGTCCCGCGAGCGGGCGGCATCGGCGCAGAAGAACCGTGCTTCCGCGGTCACCGCGGCCACATCACTGTTCGGCGGGCACCAGGACGCCCGCGCGCAGGAGCCTCTCGACGAGTTCGAGGCCGAGGTCGTGAGCGGTGTGGACCTGACCTCCGAGCAGGCGGTTCACCGTCGGCAGGTCCTTCTCCTGGAAGTCGAGCCAGCCGACGCGTGTGTGCAGGCGGCGGCCTTCCAGCCGCGCGTCCAGTGCCTCACGGAGCCGCACCTGCGAGTCAGGGGCGAGGCGGTCGACGGCATCGAGCTGGGCCAGCGGTCCCAGCGGCGCCGGGCGGGCCTGACGCCGCCGGGTCCGGTGGAACAGGGGCGCGGGATCCGTTTCCGTCAGGGCGGCGATGAGGCGCTCGCGGACGATTCCGAGCTCGTCGGCCGGGCCGTCGGTGCCGAGCGGCAGAGATCTGCGCATCTGTGGGTCGTCCCGCAGCAGCGCCAGTGCGGACTGGGCGAGCTGCTCGGCCAGCGCGTGGCGCGTCCAGTTGTGGATCCCGAGCGTCAGATGGATCGAGACGGCACCTTGTGCCTGGGCTGCGTGCAGCCAGCCTCGCGGCAAGTAGAGAACGTCACCCGGCTCGAGAACGGTGTCGAGACAGGCATCGCCTTTCGCGGCTTCCTCGACCGCGGAGCGGTGATCGGTCCAGGGCTGGTCGCGGAGGGGATCGGGATGGACCGGCTCGTGGATGATCCAGCGTTTGGTGCCCGCGACCTGCAGGACGAAGACGTCGTGTACGTCGTAGTGGTCGTCGAACCCGCGGTTCTGCGGCGGGGTGACGTAGGCGTTGGCCTGCACCGGGTGCCCCAGCTCCGTACCGAGGCGGGCACTGAAGTCGGCCACCGGCTCCCACGTGCGCTGAAGGGCCTGGAGGACGAGCGTCGCGCCGTCGGCGAAGCTGCGCCACAGGGCGGTGTCGTCGAGCTGGTCCGCGACCGACGCGCCGACTCCGCCGGGGGCCGTGAACGACGACGCGGGAAGGGTGGCACCGTCCTTGGCCACGCGGAGGAAGGGCGTACGCAGGCCGCGCCGGGAGATCAGCTCATCGACGGCGTCGGCGGAGAACAGGTCGGCGAAATCACTGGCTCCACGCGTGAGCAAGGGTGCGCGGGCCCAGAACTCGCGGGCGAACTCCTGTCGGCTCAGGTGGGTCAGGCGTGCGTCCAGGACGCCGACGCCCGTCCGGGGGTCGGCGTCCTGGAGCTCGATGGGAGAGATGCTCAAACGCCCCTGCCGGACTCTTCGGCCCCGCCGTCGGCTCCACCGTCGTGGACTCCCGGGGTGCCTGCCGCACCACCGTCCGCGGGCCCCTCCGCCCCACCGTCGGCACCGCCGTCGTGCACGCCCGGCGTACCCGCCGCACCACCGTCCGCAGGACCCTCGGCCCCGCCGTCGGCTCCACCGTCGTGGACTCCCGGGGTGCCTGCCGCACCACCGTCCGCGGGCCCCTCCGCCCCACCGTCGGCACCGCCGTCGTGCACGCCCGGCGTACCCGCCGCACCACCGTCCGCAGGACCCTCGGCCTGGTTCGGATCCTGATCGGGGTTCGTCATGTCTCCTCCTGAGAATCGAACGGGTGGGACGGGGCGACGTCTCTGGGTACCCCCGTATCCCCTAACAAACTCGCCCACACGGGTCCCACCAGCAACCGGAGTGGAAGCGGCGAGGTGTGCAGGGGACGGCCCGGCGATGGCCGAATACGGCGGTCGGAGCGGTGGGGGTATCGCACCAGCCCGGCCACGTTTGACTCGCCTGTCCGGGGTACTCGCGCGCCCATCGGCACGACGGCGTGACCGGGCCCGTCACCGAGCGGGCGTTCGCGTACTGGAAGAACATCGACAGGTCCGTCGGCAACGCCCGGGTCGACGACTACGACCTGCTCCTGGTTCCGGGCGGCGCGATCAACGCGGGCACGCTGCGCCTCCAGGAAACGGCCGTGAAGGCGCTGCGTGATGTCGCCTCCTCCAGCCGTCCTGTCGCCGCGATCTGCCACGGCCCGTGGCTCGCCGTCGAAGCCGATGTCCTGCGGGGCAAGACCTTGACCTCGTATCCGTCAACGGCCACCGACGTCCGCAACGCCGGGGGCACCTGGGTCGACGAGGAAGTGCGGGTCTGCGACGCCAACGGCTGGACGTTGATCACCTCGCGCACCCCCGACGACCTTCCGGCGTTCCTCGACGCCATCGACTAGGTTCTGCGGGCCGGATGACGGGCCCACGGACGCTCCGGCCAAAACGCCGTGGAACAGGTCGACGCCACGGGGAACGGTGAGCCGGGGCCGCGCTTCGGGCTCTGCGGACCGTGGGCCGACTACTCCTGTCCGCCGCCAGGTGTGTCGGTCTGACACACCTAAGGCAGCGTGTGACCGGCCGCGCGGAAGAGTCGGTACCACTCCTCGCGGGTCAGCGGGAGGTCCGATCCCGCGGCGGACTCGGCCACCCGGCCGGGGTTGGTGGTGCCGAGCACCACCTGCATGTTCGCCGGGTGGCGGGTGATCCACGCGACGGCGATACCGGTCGGGGTCACCTCGTACTTCGCGGCCAACTCGTCCAGGACGGTGTTGAGTTCCCCGTAGTTCTCGAGGTCGCCGATGAAGACGCCGTCGAAGAACCCCTTCTGGAACGGCGACCAGGCCTGCAGGGTCATCCCCTGGAGGCGCGAGTAGTCGAGCAGGCCGTTGTCGCGGTCGATCGACTGGTCGAGGCCCGCCATGTTGGCGGCGATGCCCGAGGCGATCATCGGGCAGTGGGTGATGCTCAGCTGCACCTGGTTGGCGACCAGGGGCCGGCGCACCGCCGTCTTGAGCAGTTCGACCTGGCCCGGCGTGTGGTTGGAGACGCCGAAGTTCACGACCTTGCCCGCCGAGTGGAGCTCGTCGAAGGCCTCGGCCACCTCCTCCGGCTCCACGAGCGTGTCGGGCCGGTGCAGCAGAAGCACGTCCAGGTACTCGGTGCGCAGGGCCGCCAGCGACTCCTCGACGGTGCGCACGATGTGCTCTTTGGAGAAGTCGAAGAAGCCGGGCCGGATGCCGACCTTGCTCTGGATGACGATCGACTCCCGCTCCGCCGCGGTGAGTTTGACGGCCTGGCCGAACCGCTCCTCGCACGCGTGACGCGAGGGTCCGTAGATGTCCGCGTGGTCGAAGGTGTTGATCCCCGCGTCCCGGGCGCTGCCGTAGAGGGTGCGGACGCTGTCATCGGAGAGTTCGGCGATACGCATCAGCCCCAGGACGACGTTCGAGGCCCGCAGTTCGGTCTGGGGGAATGAGATCGTTTTCATGAGGCCATCCTGACCGAGCAGGTCCGCGAAACGCCAGCGACAGACAGGGAAGCCGACTGCGCGAGTGCTGGAACCGGCCTCCGGGCCGGTGTCAGCCCTGCACCGTGGGCCGGACGACGATCTCGCCGACGTCGATGCCGGCGGGCTGCTCGATCGCGGACGCGAGGGCGGAGGGTGGCATGGCGATCTCGTCACGCTGCCGGGCGAGCGCCGCCGCGGTCTCGGGACTCCCGCCCTTGCCCACGCCCTCCGTGTTGGTGAACCCCGGCGGATGAGGGTGACCCGAAGGTCGGGGCTCGACTCCTGCCGCAGGCCCTCCGTCAGCACCTTCACTGCCGTCTTGGTCGCCGCGTACACGGTCTGGGGGGATTTCACGACGTAGGCGGCGGTGGAGGCGACGTTCACGAAATGGCCGGAGCGCTGGCGGCGGAAGATCGGGAGCGCGGCCCCGATTCCGTTCAGCAGGCCGGTGATGTGTGCGGCGACCATGGCGTCCCAGTCGTCCTGGCGCAGGTCGTCGAAGGGTGACACCGCCATGGTTCCGGCGTTGGAGACCAGGACGTCCAGCCGGCCGACCGGTCGAGGGCGGTGTCCGTCAGACGCTTGAGATCCTCGCGGCGCGTCACCTCGACGACAGCCCCGACGGCCGTGCCGCCCTGCGCCGTGATCCGGTCCACGACCGCCTTCAGCCGGTCCTCCCGCCGGGCGCCGAGTACGAGCCGGGCGCCCTTCTCCGCGAGGTGGGTGGCCGTGCCCGCTGCGAGCTGACGCGCGGCGCAACCGGGACAAGGTCCTGGCGGCCGCGGTGCGCGTCTGCACGAGCGAAGGGCTGGATGCGCACCTCGAGCGCATCGCCAAGGAGGCGGGCGTGGGCAGCGCCACGCTGTACCGCAACTTCCCCACGAGGGAGGCGCTGATCGAGGCGGTGTACCGCAACGAAGTGGTCCAGCTGTGCGAGGCGGTCCCCGGACTGCCGGCCGCGGGGCCGCCCCTCGAAGCCCTGCGCGCCTGGACCCGGCTCTTCCTGGACTACGTCACCGCCAAGCACGGCATGGCGGAAGCCCTGCACGCCATCGCCGCCGCGGGGAGCAATCCCTACGGCCACAGCCGGGACATGGTCCAGCCCTGACATCGGCGGGACCCGACGAGCGCCGGCAGGCCGAGCGCCTACTCGACCTGATCCTCGACGGACTGACGGCCCGCGCGTAGCAGCGCCTCTCGCCCCGGCCGCCCCCTCCTCCCCCACCTCACGGGAGGGAGGGGCTCTTTCATTTTCTGATGGCGTGGCACCGGCCCGGTCGGCGCGGGAGCGGCATCGACGCAGGTGAACCGGACCATACGGGGGTGCACGGTGATCCATCCCTTCGAGTCCCGAAAAGAAGTCGCTTCCCAGGGGTTGCCGAACGATTGCCTCGACCCTTAAATCAAACCTCGAACTAAGCCGTTTCATAACGCCGTTCACCCCTTCCGCACATGGGAGGAGTGCGTTCCACTGCGCCCGCCGACCCAGGCGAGCGTTCACTCGGTGACAGCGGTTCCCGGGCCGCCGTCACCCTCACCCCCGCACGGAGTGAAACGCATGAGACTGAGATCCTTGGGGATCGCGCTCGCCACGGCGGCAGCGCTGGTGACCATCCCCGCCCAGATCCCCGCGGCGGCAGCCGAGACGCCGCTGTCCCAAGGCAAGACCGCCACGTCCTCCTCCACCGAGAACGGCGGCACGCCCGCCTCCGCCGCCGTCGACGGCGACAACGGCACCCGCTGGTCCTCCGCCGCCAGTGACAACCAGTGGCTCCAGGTCGACCTCGGCCAGTCGGCGACCCTGACCAAGGTCGTCCTCAACTGGGAGGCCGCCTACGCCAAGAGCTACAAGATCCAGACCTCGACGGACGGTTCCACCTGGACCGACGTCAAGTCCGTCACCGACGGCGACGGCGGCACCGACACCCTCGACGTCTCCGGCCAGGGCCGCTACGTCCGCATGAGCGGCGTCACCCGCGCCACCCAGTACGGCTACTCCCTCTGGGAGTTCCAGGTGTTCGGCAGCAACGGCACCACACCGCCCGCCGACAGCTGCTCCACCGCCAACGCCGCCAAGGGCAAGGCGGCGACCGCGTCCTCGACGGAGAACGGTGGCACCCCGGCCTCCGCCGCGTTCGACGGCGACGCCGGCACCCGCTGGTCCAGCGCCGCGTCCGACCCGCAGTGGGTCCAGGTCGACCTCGGCTCGTCGCAGAGCATCTGCAAGGTCGACCTCAACTGGGAGGCCGCGTACGCCAAGGCCTTCAAGATCCAGGCCTCCGCGGACGGCCAGAGCTGGACGACCCTCAAGGACGTCACGGCCGGCACCGGCGGCCAGGCCTCGTACGACGTCAGCGGCTCGGGCCGTTACCTGCGCGTCTACGGCACCACTCGCGCCACCGGCTACGGCTACTCCCTGTGGGAGGTGGCGGTGCACACCGGATCGGGCGGCACGACCCCGCCGGTGGAGGGCGGCGGTGACCTCGGCCCGAACGTCATCGTCGTCGACCCGAGCACGGCGAACCTCCAGGCCAAGTTCGACCAGGTCTTCTCCCAGCAGGAGTCGAACCAGTTCGGCTCGCAGCGCTACCAGTTCCTGCTCAAGCCGGGCACGTACAACAACATCAACGCTCAGCTCGGCTTCTACACGTCCATCTCCGGTCTCGGCATCAACCCCGACGACACGAAGATCAACGGTGACGTCACCGTCGACGCGGGCTGGTTCAACGGCAACGCCACGCAGAACTTCTGGCGCTCCGCCGAGAACCTCTCCCTCAACCCGGTGAACGGCACCGACCGCTGGGCCGTCGCCCAGGCCGCCCCGTTCCGCCGCATCCACGTCACCGGCGGCCTCAACCTCGCGCCCAATGGGTACGGCTGGGCCTCCGGCGGTTACATCGCCGACTCCAAGATCGACGGCACGGTCGGCCCGTACTCGCAGCAGCAGTGGTACACCCGCGACAGTTCGGTGGGCGGCTGGACCAACGGCGTGTGGAACATGACGTTCACCGGCGTGCAGGGCGCCCCGGCGACCAACTTCGACACCGGCCCGTACACCACGCTCGACAACACACCGGTCTCCCGTGAGAAGCCGTTCCTCTACCTGGACGGCAACGACTACAAGGTGTTCGTCCCCGCCAAGCGCACCAACGCGCGAGGCGTGTCCTGGCCCGCGAACGCGGGCACGTCGCTCCCGCTGAGCCAGTTCTACGTCGTCAAGCCCGGCGCGACCGCGGCCACCATCAACCAGGCGCTCTCCCAGGGCCTGAACCTGCTGTTCACGCCCGGCGTCTACCACCTCGACCAGACCATCAACGTCAACCGCGCCAACACGGTGGTCCTCGGTCTGGGGCTCGCCACGATCGTCCCCGACAACGGCGTCGACGCCATGCACGTCGCCGACGTGGACGGCGTGAAGCTGGCCGGCTTCCTGATCGACGCCGGTGCCAAGAAGTCGGACACGCTGCTGCAGATCGGCGGGGCCGGCGCCAGCGCCGACCACGCCGCGAACCCGACCAGCATGCAGGACGTGTTCATCCGGATCGGCGGCGCGGGCCCCGGCCTCGCCACCAACTCCGTGGTCGTCAACAGCGACGACGTCCTCGTCGACCACACCTGGATCTGGCGGGCGGACCACGGCGACGGCGTCGGCTGGGAGACCAACCGCGCCGACTACGGACTCGTCGTGAACGGTGACGACGTCCTCGCCACGGGCCTGTTCGTGGAGCACTTCAACAAGTACGACGTGCTCTGGAACGGCGAGCGCGGACGCACGATCTTCTTCCAGAACGAGAAGGCGTACGACGCGCCCAACGCCGCGGCCATCACTCACGACGGCATCGTCGGATACGCGGCCTACAAGGTCGCCGACAGTGTGAACACGCACGAGGCGTGGGGTCTGGGCAGCTACTGCAACTACACCTCGGACCCGAGCATCGTGCAGCAGCACGGCTTCCAGGTCCCGGTGAAGTCGGGCATCAAGCTGCACGACATCCAGGTCATCTCGCTCGGTGGCAAGGGCCAGTACGCCCACGTCGTGAACAACACCGGCTCCCCGACCTCGGGGACCAGCACCACACCGTCCAAGATCACGTCGTTCCCGTGATCCCGATGCGCTGACGCGCCGCGTGCGGGGCGGTCCGACCACGGGCCGCCCCGCACGCGCTGGTCAGTGCCCGAGGGTGCGGTCGACGGTCCGCACCAGCTCCCCGTCGGGGGTGTCGCCGTCCAGCGACCAGAACATCGCGCCGCCGAGGCCCTTGGCCCGTACGTACAGCGACTTCTGCGCCAGCACCTGCGGGTCGTCGTACGTCCACAGGGTCGTGCCGTCGAACAGCCAGGCGTGGCCGCCGCGGCGGTCGCGGTGCAGCGTGTACGTGCCCGAGTCCGTCAGCGCCTTCAGCTCCTTGTAGTCCGCGTACCCGGCGGCCCACTTCGCCGGGGCGGGCGCGGAGGCGGGCTGACCGAGGCCGTCGCCTCCGCCGCTCACGCCGGTCCAGCCCTGCCCGTAGAACGGCATGCCGACGACCAGCTTGCGGGCCGGGGCACCACGCCGCAGCCAGGCGTCCACCGTGCCGTCGACGCTGAAGTCGTCCCGGGCGAACAGCGCGGACTGCTGGGCCGTCGTCTTCTCGCCGCTGACGTGGAAGTCGTAGCCCTGGAGGTTGACGAAGTCGAAGTCCTTCATGATCTTGCGGACCTCGAACCCGGCATCGATCTTGGCGGGCGCCGTCGGCACGAACGCGGAGAGCTCGTAGTGCTTGTGCCGGGTGCGGCCGTAGGCGTCGAGCTGGCGGCGGAACTCCGCGACGAGCGCGGTGAAGTTCTGCTTGTCCTCCGGGCGGTACACGGTGTCGGTGTCCCCCTCGGAGCCCGGCCACTCCCAGTCCAGGTCGACGCCGTCGAAGACACCGGCCGCCGCGCCCTGACCACCGCGGGCGCCGTCCTGCGGCAGGTTTCCCTTGATGTAGAGGTCGATGCAGGACGCGACAAGGGCCTTGCGGGCGGCGGGAGTTCGGACCGAGTCCGAGAAGTTCGTCGA
This sequence comes from Streptomyces sp. cg35, assembly GCF_050410835.1. NCBI lineage: Bacteria > Bacillati > Actinomycetota > Actinomycetes > Kitasatosporales > Streptomycetaceae > Streptomyces > Streptomyces sp. cg35. The sequence continues at coordinate 8,611,479 of NZ_CP191268.1, read as the reverse complement.
CCAGGACCAGCCGCCGAGCGAGATCATCGCCTTGAGGCCGGGGTGCGCGGCCTTGAGCTCGCGCAGCTGGTTGAAGTTGCCCGCGAGGGGCTGGGTGTCGGTGTCGGCGACGCCGTCCACGGAGTTCTCCGCGTCGAGCGGGCGCTGGTAGTCGGCCCAGGGGTCGGACTCGCCGGGGACGTTGCCCATGAGGCACTTCCCGTCGGTGCCGATGTTGCCGAAGGCGTAGTTGATGTGGGTGAGGCGGGCGGCCGCGCCGCTGCGGTCCAGGTCCTGGACCTGGAAGTCGCGCCCGTAGACGCCCCATTGGGTGAAGTAGCCGACGCGGCGCAGGCTGTCGTGGTGCCCGCCGTGGGCGGAGGCGGCCGGCGCGAACGCGCCGAGGAGGGAGAGCGACGTGACGGCGACGGCCGCACGGGACAGAAGTCTTCGGCGCAGGCGTGGGCGCATGGCAGGGCTCATTCCTGTGAGGCGGGAAGCAAGTACCGTGCAGAGCAACGGACTTGTGTGCACAAGAAGTTATTGGTCTGGACCATCCGGGTCAAGAGTCCGAAAAGCCCGACCTGCCTGTGGAGTCGTGCACGTCTCGGCCACCACCGGCTTCACGGCCTCAGAAGAGCGCTCAGAGGTACGATGCGGGGACATGTCACAGAGCAAGCACACGGTGTCCGGCGACTTCGAACTGACGATGGATGAGTTGCGCGTCGTGGCACGTTACGTGGTGCGCGACGCGGAGGACGTCCTGCCGGTCTTCGAGCAGGCCGTTCCCGACGATCCGCGTCCCCGTGCGGCGATCGACGCGGCCTGGGAGTTCATCGACGGTGCCCACAGGACGAAGCTGCAGCGCGTCGCCTCTCTGGACGCTCATCGGGCCGCCCGGTCCGCACCCACCGAAGCCGCGCGGCTGGCCGCGCGATCCGCGGGTGACGCGGCATCGGCCGCGTATCTGCACCCCGTCGCCCAGGCCGGCCAGGTCGGCCACATCCTGCGCGCCGCCGCGAGCGTCGCGCGCATCGGGGAGCTACAGGCGGGCGACGACCCCGCGATCGGGGATGCCCTGCTGGACCGGTCGCGGCAGCGTGCGACACCGGTGCTCGTCGATGTGCTCCGCCGGTACCCGCCCGCGGCGAGCGGCGGCAATCGCGTCGCCCGGCTGATGAGCACGCTGGATCGCTCCCTGCGACAGGAGGCCGACCGGTCACCGGAGCACCCTTGCGCGAGTGGAGCCGAGGCGCACGGGACGGAGCACACGTCGTGATCCTCCCGAAGGTCCGGGACCCGCGCTTCGTGACGATCCGCCGCGGCGGGACTCTCACGGACGCGGATCACCGTCTCCTCGCCCTGTGGGCCGCTTCGTGTGCGGAGCACGTCCTTGAGCTCTTCGAGTCGGCCCGGCCCGGGGATCCCCGACCGCGCGAGGCGATCGCGGGCGCCCGGGCCTGGGTACGCGGCGAGGTCAGGATGATGCAGGCGCGCGCGGCGGGCGGCCATGCGATGGGGGCGGCCAGAGACCTGCGCGGAGCGGCACGGCATGCCGCGTACGCCGCCGGTCAGGCCGGGGCCGTCGCCCACGTCGCCGCGCACGAACTCGGCGCGGCCGCCTACGCGATCAAGGCCGCCCGCGCGGCGGCCCCGGACGGCGGGAGCGAGAGCGCGGGACGACGCGAGTGCCGGTGGCAGCGCGACCAGCTCCCGGCGGCGATCCGCGAACTCGTCCTCGATGACCAGCGGCTGCGCAACGACATCTGCTGGTCGGTGTTCGACTGCTGATGCCCGTACGGTGGCCCGCTCCGTGCGTGCGGGCTCCGCGCGGCGGGGAGTGCCACATGGCCGTCGGCGCTCCCCGTGCCACCGGCTCCCTAAGCGCGCCGCCGGACGTACAGGCGGTTCCCCTTCGGGCCGGTCCACTCCATCCGTACGACGCCGGCCACCGCCGCGTCGTCGACGCGGGACGGGTCGGCCCAGTAGCCGAAGGCGGGGTTGCGGAAGAAGGTCGCCCACAGGCCGCCTTCGTGGTCCTTGAAGAAATTGTTGTGCCCGGCTCCCACGCCCGCGGTCCAGCGCTCGGAGTACGGGCCTTCGAAGCGGTCCGCGACGGCCACCACCGCGTCGTACTGGTACTGCGTCCGGCCGGTACCCGGCGGATCGTAGGCGTAGCGAGTGCTGCCGTCGGCTTGCGCCGACGTACGGTCCCACGCGGCCTGCAGCAGGTAGTACTTACCGCCGTGCTTGAACACGTAGGCGCCCTCGAGATACGGCTCGGGTGTGTAGGGCTGCTGCTCGAACGCGGGGAGGTTCGACGTCGGGACGATGTCCTCCATGTCCTTGCGGAACTTGGCGTAGAGGTGGTTGTGCAGCACCAGCCACGCGCCGTTGCCCTCCGAGTAGAGGCTTCCGTCGATGTGGTGGTAGGCGCCGGGCTTGATGAACGCCGGGCCGCCGATGAACGAGTCGCCGAAGGGCTTGTCGAGGTTGCCCTTGACGAGGCGGTACGGGCCCGCGACCCCGCCCTCGCTGACCAGCAGGAACGAGCCGACCTTCTGGGAGTGGTCGCCCATGCACGCGACGAGGTACCACTTGCCGCGGAAGTAGTGCAGTTCGGGCGCCCAGGCGTTGCCGCGCTTGCCGAACTCGTCGTCGTACCAGTACTCCTGCCACGGGGCGACGACCGTGCGGCCGGGACGGTTCTCCCCGACGAACTCGGGTGACCACACCTTGCCCCGCTCGGCACCGGGCCGGATGCGGGTGGTGTCGGCGAGCCGCCATGGGCCGTGCACGGAAGGTGCCGTCCACACGAAGATGCCGTCGTTCCAGGGAGCGGCCGCGGTGAGGCCGGGCACGCGGGTGGTGCCGGTGGCGACGTAGAGGGGGCGGCCGTCGACGACGAAGCAGTTGACGTAGGTGTCGCGCATCCAGACCCGGCCCAGCTCCTTGTCGCGGGGCCGGAGTTCGAGCGGCAGGACGAAGGAGTTGTCCTCGCGCGGCCAGAGGTCCTCGCGGGTGTCCGCGAGGCCGTACGGCTCCAGGGCGGGCCAGTTCGCCGGGTGCTTCGGCGCCGCGCCCTTCGCGGGGAGCGCCTGGGCGGCGTTCATGGGCAGGGCGGCCGCTCCCATGGAACCGGCGATGCCGGCCAGCACGGAGCGTCGGCCGAGGTGCGTTCCGTTCGTGGGTCTGGTCATCGGTTCTGTCTCCTTGGTCGTCGGGGACGCCGGGACTGTCACTTGTGCGGGGTGTTCGACGCCGCTTCGGGCTCACCGGTCTCGAAGGCGGAGAGGGTGGTGTCGTAGTCCGTCTCGACGTCGTACATCGGCGTCATCCAGTGGTAGAAGTTGTCGCCGCGCTCGCGGAGCAGGTCGTACAGCTGCCGGGTCAGCGCCGTACGTATCCCGCGCATTTCGGGGTGGTCGTAGCGGTTGAGCAGCTCGTCGGGATCGGCATCGAGGTCGTACAGCTCGTTGCGGGACTCCGGGTTGATCACCAGCTTGTGGCTTCTGGTGCGCAACATCCGCTGCGGGTACGGGAAGTGGTGGCCGTGGAACTCGGCGAGATGGTGCTCGTCCCACTGCGGGTGCTCGCCTCGTACGAGGGGCAGCAGGCTGCGGCTGTCCACGGCCGGCCCGGTCTTGCTGCCCGCCAGGTCGAGGATGGTGGCGGTGCAGTCGGTCAGGGAGACGAACTCCTCGCGCACCTGCCCCGTCGGGGCGCCGGGGACCTTCAGCAGCCCGGGGATGCGGTAGATGTCCTCGTACATCGCCGGTCCCTTGTCGTGCAGCCGGTGGGCGCCGGTGAACTCGCCGTGGTCGGCGGTGAAGAAGACCGCCGTTCTCTCGTCCAGGCCCAGCTCCCGCACGGCGTCGAGGATGCGGCCGATCTGCTCGTCGATGAGCGTGACGTAGCCCCAGTAGACGGCGATCAGCTTCCGCGACTCCTCCGGCGTCATGGTGTCGAACGCCCACAGCTTGCTGTAGTTGTGCTGGACGGCCGGCTTCGCCGCGAAGGTCTCGGCCACGGAGGCGGGCAGTTCGACCAGCGCGGGGTCGTACATGTCGTAGTACGCGTCCGGGAGGATGTAGGGCAGGTGCGGGCCGAAGAAGTGGGTGGCCAGGAAGAACGGTGCCCCCTCACCGTGGTCCTCCTGCGCGGCGAAGCGGTGGAGCATCTCGATGGCGCGCGTGGCCAGGTAGTACTCGAAGGAGGCTTCGACCGGCTGGTGGAGGCGGGCGGCGAGGAGGTTGCCGGGGCTGCCGTTGGGTGTGGTCCCCCGCACCGGATCTGTGATGCGGTACGGGGGCAGGCCGTTCTCCGCCAGGTAGGCGAGGTAGTCGGGGTGGTCCACCGGGTTGTGCCAGCCGGCCAGGTCGGGGCCCTCGAAGCCGTAGTCGGCGGCGGTGCGCCGGACGCCGCCGTGCCACTTGCCGAGCAGGCCCAGGTTGTAGCCCTCGCCGCGCAGTTGCTCGGAGAAGGTGAACTGGCCGTCGGAGAGGTCCTCGAGATAGCCGACGTTGCGCTCGTAGTTGGCGAGCAGTTTGTGCCGGAACGGTGCCGCGCCGGTGAGCAGGCTCGCGCGGGCCGGGGTGCAGATCGCGGTGGGCGTGTAGAAGCTGTCGAACCGTGTGCCCTCGCTCGCGAGCCGGTCGAGGTTCGGGGTGCTCGTATGCGGATTGCCGTACGCACCCAGGGTGTCGACGCGGTGCTGGTCGGTCATCAGAAAGAGCATGTTGTGGCGCACGGAGGGCCTTTCGGTTCGCGTCGGGATTTCTGGCACGCCGTCATGACGCCTCGGCGGAAGCCTCTTCGGGTCGGCCGACGCGGCTGACGGTGCGTGCCCGAAGGTGCCGTGCGACGCATGCTCCGACCTGGCGATGATTTACGTCAAGAGTGCGTACTTAAATGAGGCAGCGGCACCTCCACCTGTCCCGCGCCCACCGTCCCGCGGTGTCGGATCGCCGCGGGGCGGGGTTCAGGGCGCCCCTAGTGGTGCGTGTCAGTAGATCAAGTCGGCCGCGATGGCGGGCCTGTTGGGCCATGGCGTTCGTATGAACAATTTGTTTCGACTCATTGACGAAAATACTCGGCGCTCACATGCTGTCCTGCATGCACGAACACGACGGTCCGCTGACGCGGCTCCGACGCAGCCATGAGCAAGCCGTTCTCGAGCTGCTGCGCAAGCACGGTCCGCTGAGCCGGGCCGAGTTGGGCACCCGCAGCGGGCTGTCCCGCACCACCCTGTACGACATCGTCGCCGGGCTCGTGGGCAGTGGTGCCGTGGTCGCCAGCACGCCGCACGTCGAGGTGCGCAAGCGCGGCCGGCCGGTGGAGAAGCTCAGCCTCAATCCGGCGGCCGGCGAGGCGGTCGGCATCGACTTCGCGCGCCGCGCCGTGCATGTGGCGGCGGTCAACTTCGCCCATGAGGTGATCGGTTCGGCGAGCGAGGGACACGCCGCGGACCTGTCCTGGCCCGAGCGCGTCGACATCGCGTCCCGGCTCCTCGCCACGCTGACCTCCGTACCGTCCGACGACGCGCCGGACGACGGCTCTCGGAGCGGTCCGGGCGCCGTCCGCCTCGACGCACTCAGCGCGATCGGCGTGGGCGTGGTCGGGCCGATCACCGACCCGGGCAGCGAGCACGCCCACGCGCAGGCCATCGACGGCCTGCCGGACCTGCTGCGCAAGCGGTTCGGGGTACCGGTGCTCCTGGACAACAACACGCGGCTCGCGGCGCTCGCCGAAGCGGTCTGGGGTGCGGCGGCGGACAGCAGCGACGTGCTCTACCTGCGGTTGTCGCACGGCGTCGGCGGCGGCCTGGTCGTGGGCGGCGCGCTGCACCGCGGCCGGTACGGGCTGTCCGGCGAGTTCGGGCACATCACCGTGGACCCGGCCGGCCGGGCGTGCGGATGCGGCGGGACCGGCTGTCTGGAGACCCGGGCCTCGCTCGACGCGGTGCTGTACCGCTACCGCGAGGCCGGCGGCCGGGCCGGCGACCTCCCCGGATTCCTCGACGCCGCCGCGGCAGGCGAACCGTCCGCCCTGCACGTGCTGGAGCACGTCGGCAACGACGTCGGAGGGGTACTGGCAGCGGTCTGCCATGCCGTCGGCCCCGGCGTCATCGTGGTCGGCGGTGAGCTGGCCGAGGCGGGTCCCGCCCTGCTCGAACCGGTCGAACGCGCCCTGCGCCGGCACCTCATGCCGCTGGCCCGGCATCACGTGGACGTGCGGCGGGCGACGCTCGGCGAAGCCGGCAGCGCGCTGGGCGCCATCGCCCTCGTCCTGCATGAATCCCCCTTGCTCTCCCACTACCCGCAGCCCGTCTCCGAGGAGCACGCGTGAATCCACCAGCGAGGAACCCATGGCTGTGATCACCCCGGTCGAGAAGACCGCCGCCGACGCGCGCCGGCAGCAACCGCGCCGCTCCCGGCGCCGGCCCCTGCTCCTCAACGTCCTCGCGGTGGCGGCCGGCATCGCCGTGTGGGCCGTCGTGGCCGCCCTGGGCCTGGTCGAGAACCTGCCCACGCCGACGGCGGTGGCGCAGAAGGCCGGCACGATGATCTCCGACGGCACTCTGGCGTCCGACACGCTCGCCAGCCTGCGCCGGGTTCTGCTCGGCTACGCCCTCGGCGTGATCGTGGCCGTGCCCGTCGGCTTCCTGATGGGCTGGTACGCCACCGCGCGTGCCCTGATCGAGCCGTACATCCAGTTCTTCCGCACCATCCCGCCGCTGGCGCTGATCCCGCTGGCGGTCGTGCTGCTGGGGATCGGCGAGGTGCCGAAGATCGCCGTGATCTTCCTGGCCTCGTTCATGGCCTGCGTCGTCTCCTCCTTCCAGGGCGTCGTCGATGTCGACAGGACGCTCATCAACGCGGCCCGGGTCCTCGGCGCCTCGGACCGCACCATCTTCGCCAAGGTGGTCGTCCCGGCCTCGACACCGTTCATCCTCGTCGGCATGCGGATCGGTCTCGGCGCGTCCTGGGCCACCGTGGTCGCCGCCGAACTCATCGGTGCGCAGGAGGGGTTGGGCTACCGGATGCAGAAGGCGTCCACCTGGTTCGAAATGGACACGATCTTCGTGTCCCTGATCACGATCGGCGTGCTCGGGCTCGTCATGGACCGGCTGTTGCTGCTGGCCGAACGACGCCTCACCGGCTGGCAGGAGCGACGATGAACAGCAAGATCAGTTTCCGTGACGTGGTGAAGACCTTCCCCCTGAAGGGCGCGACCTTCACCGCGTTGGGCGGAGTGAGCCTGGACATCGCGGACCAGGAGTTCGTCACCGTCGTGGGTCCGTCCGGCTGTGGCAAGTCCACGCTGATGAGCATGGCTGCGGGGCTGCAGGAACCCGACTCGGGCAGCGTCCTGGTCGACGGCACACCGGTCTCCGGTCCCGGTCCCGACCGTGGGGTGATCTTCCAGCAGTACGCCCTGTTCCCCTGGCTGACCGTGCGGCAGAACGTGGAGTTCGGGCTCAAGCTCGCCTCGGTGCCCGCCCCGGAGCGGCGTCGGCGCACCGAGCTGGCCATCGAACTCGTCGGCCTGAGCGACTTCGCCGACGCCCTGCCCAAGACGCTGTCCGGCGGGATGAAGCAGCGCTGCGCCATCGCCCGCGCGTACGCCGTCGATCCCCAAGTGCTGCTGATGGACGAGCCGTTCGGGGCGCTCGACGCCCTGACCCGGGTGCAGTTGCAGGACCAGCTGCTGCAGACCTGGAGCCAGGAGAAGCGCACCGTGCTGTTCATCACCCACGACGTGGACGAGGCCGTCTACCTCGCGAGCCGGGTCGTCGTCATGGCCGCCAGGCCCGGTCGCATCCACCGCGTCATCGACGTGGATCTGCCCTATCCCCGTACCGAGGAGATCCGGCTCTCGCCCGAGTTCCGGCGCATCCGCAACGAGGTGTGGACCTCCGTGTACCACCAGGAAGCCCCTCCCCAGGCTGCCTGACCTTTCGCCACCCGAGCCCTTCCGTCTCTTCCGGCCCTTCCCCCCGGGCACGTCGCCGCACCACCCCACGCATCACCCCGAGAGGACATCCAGCATGCCCAGAAACAGGATCAGGCGCGCCGCCACGGCGCTGCCCGTCGCCTTCATGCTCTCGCTCGCCGTCGGCGCCTGTTCGGGCAGCTCTTCCGGGGACGACGGCACGGTGCGGTTCGGCTACATCGGTGACTACAACGGTGCCAGCCTGCTGGCGATCGCCGAGAAGCAGGGGCTGTGGAAGAAGGCGGGCCTGACCGCCGAGGTGACGTCGTTCAACAACGGTCCGGTGCAGGTCCAGGCACTCAGCGCGGGAGATCTCGACTACGGCTACATCGGTCCCGGCGCGGTGTGGCTGCCCGCGTCCGGCAAGTCCAAGATCATCGCCATCGACACCCTCACCTACGCGGACCGGGTCATCGGCCAGCCCGGCATCTCGTCCATGAAGGACCTCAAGGGCAAGCGGGTCGGCGTACCCGAAGGCACCTCCGGCGACATGGTTCTCAACATCGCCCTGGAGGAGGCAGGGATGACCACGAAGGACATCACCAAGGTCAACATGGACCCGTCCACCATCGTCTCCGCCTTCTCCTCCGGGAAGATCGACGGTGCCGGCTTCTTCTACCCGGCCATCGACACCATCAAGAAGAAGGTGCCGGGCCTGGAGGAGATAGCCAGCACCAAGGAGACCGGGGACTCCTTCCCCACCGCGTTCGTCGCCGGGAACAAGGTCCCCGAGGACAAGAACAAGAAGGTCATCAAGGTCCTGCAGCAGGCCAACGACTGGCGCCGGCAGCACCCCGACGAGACGATCAGGCTCACCGCGAAGATGCTCCAGGTCACCGAGGCACAGACCAAGGCCGACGCCTCGCACGTCCAGACCCTCTCCACCAAGGAACTGGCCGACAAGACCAAGAGCGGCGAGGTGAACGACTGGCTGAAGAAGCTGGGCGACTTCTTCGTCCGCAACAAGCAGCTCGACAAGAACCCCGATCCCAAGCAGTACTACACGGGCGATCTCTACTCGGAGCAGTACAGCCAGTAGGCCGCCCGCACCGGCCGGGCGAAGCAAGCGTCACAGGCTGACGACGATCAACGCGGTGTCATCGGTGAGTCCGGCCGGCGGGATCAGGTCGGCCAGGAGCGCGTCTCCCAGCTCGTCGGGGTCGCTGGTGCGGTGGCGCGCGAGGGAGGCGGCGAGTCTCTCCAGGCCGACGTCGATCCCCTCTCGTCGGCGCTCGACGAGTCCGTCGGTGTACAGGACCAGGACCGATCCGTCGACGAAGGCGGCGCGCGCCTGAGGGCGGGCCGCGTGTTCGAGGCGCGCGCCGAGTGGCGGGTCGGTGGCCTGGTCGAGGAAGGCGACGGTGCCGTCAGGGTGGCGCAGGGCGGGCGGCAGGTGACCGGCGCAGCTGTAGGTGAGGGCGCTGCTCTTCCAGTCGATGAAGACGGAGGCGGCGGTGGTGGACTCGCCGCCCGCGACGGCGCGTGCGTAGAGGCCGAGCACCTCGAGGGCCTGCGCCGGCCCCTCGGCGACGTGACACGCGGCGGACAGGGCGCTGCGGAGCTGCCCCATGACGCCGGCGGCGGCCAGCCCGTGACCGACGACGTCGCCGACCGCCACGGCGGTGCGACCCTGCTCCGGCAGGTCGACGATGTCGTACCAGTCACCGCACACGTTCAAGGCGCCCTGCGCGGGGCGATAGCGGACGGCAGCGTTGTGGTGACCGATCGGGCGGGACGCGGGCAGCATCGCCTTCTGGAGGTGGAGGGCGACTTCCCGTTCACGCGCGTGGGCCTTGCGCAGACGCTCGTTGACCTCCTGCAGTTCCCGCGCACGGGTGTACAGCTCGGCTTCGAGGACCTGTGCCCGGTCCTCACCGTGGTGGCGGCCGCGGGCCTTGATGAGCTGGGTGACCTCCTCCACCCGGTGCAGCAGCAGGACCACTGTGCCGTCGCGGTCACGGACGGGAACGTTGACCGGGCTCCAGTACCGCTCCTGCCACACATCGGGCCGGTCGGGGTCCTCGACGTCGTAGCGCTGCACGGCCATGGTGTCGGGCTCCCCGGTGGCGACGACACGTTGCAGGGAGGCATACAGGTTCCGCACACCGGTGGCGGTGGGGTCGTGCGGGTTGTCCGGGAAGACGTCGAACAGGAAGCGGCCGATGATCTGATCGCGGGTGCGGCCGGACGTGAGGAGGAACGCTTCGTTGACATCCGCGTACACCAGGTCGGGGGTCAGCAGCGCGACCGCACCGGGGAAGGCCTGGAACACGGCCTGATAGTCGATGACGGGTCCGTTCACGGTTCCACCTGCGGCACGTCGGGGACCATCGTCGGTCGAGAGCGTTTTACTAAACAATGACATGCAATCGCCCTTATGTCGGCTTTTCGGTCCGGGGGCTGCGGGTCACCCTCCGCCGGATCCGCCACCGGTGTCCCGACAGGCCCGCCCTCCGATCTTCAGGTGACCGTTCCGACACGCGACCAAGTGAGCAATATTAGTCAAAGTCTGCGCATTATTGCCGCTCCTCGCTCGAGCAAGCACAGTGGCAGGGTCAGTTCAGTACTGCATTGAGGACCCGGCATGTCGCACTACTTCACGGCCACACCCCCTCAGCACGCTCTCGAGGCCAGTCAGCGCCTGGTGGCACAGCGGCGGGGTGTGCCGATGTATGTGTCCCTGCGTTCGACGTCGCCTGCCGGCGGCACGCGCCTCGACCAGGACGAACCTTCCCACGCCGCCCCGCACCCCGCCGACAGCGACCTGGCGGAGGACTTCTCAGCGGCGCGCTCACAGCTCGCGGCATCCGCCGAGGAGGAGACCTTGATAAGGACGTTGCAGGCCCTGGCCTACGTCGGTCTGGGGCCGGATCGTGTCCCTCCGCCCTCCTCGACACCGACCGGCGGGGCGCCCGCCACGCCCCGGCCGCTGTCGGCCGATCCGCGGATCAGCGCCGTCGGCACCGCGTCCGATCTGCGCGCGGGTCACTTCCTCCGCGTGGTGAACTACCACAACACGCCGGCCAGTTGGAAGGACGAACTGGTCGCCGAGCTGCGCGGCTACGCGAAGGACTTCGAGACCGTCGACGTCGCCGATCTCGAGCGTTTCGCGCGGACCGGGGTGTGGCACAAGCCGCGGCCCGGGCTGCTGCCCGTCTTCTACGAGGGCTACCGCGACAACTACGACGTCGCCGCGGCCGCCTGTGAAGAGGCCGGGGTCATCGGGTGGTTCTTCGTCTGCACGGCCTTCGTGGACACTCCGGTCGACGCTCAGTACGACTACGCCCTCGCCCACCGCATCAAGCTCGTTCCGGAGGATCCGCGCGGGGAGCGCCTCGCCATGACGTGGGACGAGATCGCCGATCTGCACCGGCGCGGCCACGTGGTCACTCCGCACACCGCCTCCCACGCCCTCGCCCGCAAGGTGCTGGCGCCCGAGGACATCGAACGCGAGGTGATCGAGCCGAAGCGGCTCATGGACCGGGCCACCGGCGGCTCCGCGCTGTGCACCGCCTGGCTGGAGGGCACCTCCTGGACCGGCGAGTCGGCTGCCGACCGTGCCCTGGTCGAGGCCGGCTACCGCTTCGTGTTCAGCAACACCATGGTGCAGCGGCTGCCCGGCTGAGGGGGACGGAATGCGGGGGCGGGCCGGCACACCGGTGCCGGCCCGCCCCCGCATTCCGTGGCGCTATCCGAGGTACTGGATCATGGTGTTGCCGAACTGGTAGCGGTAGCCCGCCTCGCGCAGCGCCGCGTCCACCGCCGGGTTCGCCCCGTAGGGCGTGCCCCACAGGAAGGCCGTGGCAGGGGCGTCCTGGCCGGTGACGGCGTCCATCCGACGCTTGGGCTCGACGATCTCCCGCTGGAGATCCAGGTCGGTGTGCAGGGAGGCGGCCTCGGCGTGGTTCGCGGTGTGCGGGGTGACCACGTGCCGCCGGCTGAGTTCGGCGACGTCGTCCCACGTCATGGCGAGACGTTCGCCCTTCTCGTTCTCCTGCACCAGGTCGATGTCGTGGGCGTTGGCGTAGTCGTACTGGTCGGGGACGGGCACGTCCAGGAACGCGGTGCAGATGAAGAACCAGGCGGTCAGGCCCGCCTCCTCGGCCAGCGGCGCGGCGACCTCGGCGTTGTTGCGGTAGCCCTCGTAGAAGACCGGGATGACTCCGGGCCGGTTCTTGTGCCAGCGGCCGGTGGACCGGAACAGGTCGAGGTCGTCCAGGGTGACGGAGGAGAAGTGCTCGGCGAGCTCGCTCAGTTCGCCGCGGATCTTGTCCGTGTCGGCGTGCGGGGTGTTGTGGTAGTTCACCACGCGCACGTACTGGCCGGACTTCAGGGCCTCCTGCTGGCCGGAGAAGGACGGCAGTCGGGTGCGGGAGGACGTGTTCATCGCCGGGTCTCGTCCTTCTGTGCGGTGGGTGCGGTGGGTGCATTGGGGGTGAAGTGGGCTGCGCCCATGACCTGGAGGACTTCGATCAGCGCGGGCTCGGAGTCGTCCGGGGCCTCGGGGACGAGGGCGCCCCGGTAGTGCCGGAGCAGCCCGGCGAGTTCCACGCCCTCCGCGTCTGCCTGAGCCGGCTCCTGCGGCTGGTCACTGTCGCGTGAGGGGACCTGGAGTGCCAGGAACATGGGAATGCCCTCGCGTTCGAGGACGCGCTCGCCGAGTTCGGTGAGCAGGGCACGGGGGTCGGGTACGGGTTCGTGCCGGGGCGCGGGAGTGGTCACGCTCGGACCTCCTGTGACGTCGTGGTGCTGGATGGTCGGTGCGTGGTCAGAGGGCGACTGGGGCGGGGGCGAGGAGCCCGAGCCGTTCCTCGGTGGCCGCGGCCACCGCCTCGCGGCCCGCCGCGAGATAGCGCCGGGGATCCACTCCGGCGTACTCGTCGAGGCAGGCGCGGACGGCCCGGGTGAAGGCCGCGCTCAGATGCGTACCGAAGTTGATCTTCCGCATGCCGTGGGTGATCGCCGACCGGAGTGCCTCGTCCGGGACGCCGGACGAGCCGTGCAGGACGAGCGGCACGTCGACGGCGTCGCGCAGGCGCGCGATGAGGTCCTGGTCGAGGGACGCGGTGCGTTCGGTCATCGCGTGGGAGCTGCCGACGGCCACCGCGAGTGCGTCGATCCCGGTGGCGCGTACGTAGTCGGCGGCTTCGGCGGGGTCGGTGCGGGCGGTCGCGGAGTGAACGCCGTCCTTGCCGCCGATCTCGCCCAGTTCGGCTTCGACCCATATGCCGTCGTCGTGGAGGCGCGCGGTGATCGCGGCCGTCCTGGCGACGTTCTCCGCGTGCGGCAGCCGGGAGGCGTCGAACATGACCGAGCCGCAGCCCAGTTCCCTTGCGCGCAGGACGAGTTCCTCGTCCTCCACGTGGTCGAGGTGCAGGGCGAGCGGGACGCCGCAGCGGCGGGCGACCGCGGCGGCGGCAGCGAGCAGCGGCGCCGGATCGTCGCGGTGGTATCGGACCGCGTTGTGGCTGACGGCGAGGACGGCCGGTGCGTCCGCGGCCTCGCAGGCCTGGGCGACGGCTTCGGCGTGCTCCAGGGTCACGATGTTGAAGGCGAGGACCGCGGAGCCGTCGCGTACGGCGTGGTCCACCAGGGCGGCGGTGGGGACTAGGGGCATGGGGCACCTCTGGGGCGATGGGTTCGAGGCAAGGGGGCTGGGCGCCGGTTCTCGGCGCGGGTTCTATGCGTGGACGACGGTGCTGCCGTGGTCGTCGAGGGCGAGGCACACCGGGTGTTCGGGACCGGCGTCGGTGACCAGGGTGGCGACGCGGTCCAGCGGCGCGAGGCGGACCGGGCCGCGGCGGCCCAGCTTGGATTCGTCGGCGAGGACGACGACGCTGCGGGCGGCGGCCAGCAGGGCGCGGTCGGTCTGGGCCTCGTCGACGTGGGCTCCGGTGAGTCCCGCGTCGACGTCGAGCCCGAACGCGCTGGTGATGATGTGGCCGATCTGCAGTTCGTGCAGGGCATGCTCGGTGAGGTGGCCGAGCAGGGACTGCTCGCGGTGGCGCAGGACGCCGCCGAGCACGATGACGTCGACATTGGAGGTGGCCGACAGGGCCTGGGCGATCGGCAGCGCGTTGGTCACCACGGTGAGGCCGCGCCGCTCCCCCAGCCTGGCGGCGAGCGCTTCGGTCGTGGTGCCGCCGCTGATGAGGACGGTGCTGTGGTCGGGGATCAGGCGCAGAGCGGCCTCGGCGATCCGGCCCTTCTCCTCCAGCTGGGTCGACGCCCGTTGCGGCTGCTCCGGTTCGAAGGCCCCGTCCACGGTGGTGGCGCCGCCGTGCACCCGGCGCAGCATGCCCTGCAGTTCGAGGTCGCGCAGGTCGCGGCGGACCGTGGAGGCGCTGATGCGCAACAGGTCGGAGAGCTCTTGCACGTTGACCGTGCCGCGGCGGCGCAGCCGCGTCAGCACGGCGTGCCGCCGCTGTGGGGCGAGGAGGTATTCAGTAGCCACGGGACCGGTCCACCAGGTTGATCAGTTCGCGGCCTGCGAGGAAGCGTTCCACGTTCGCGCTGACCAGTTCGAGGGTCTGCTCCTCGTAGTCGGGGGCGAAGCCCGCGACGTGCGGAGTCAGGATGACGCCGGGCTCGGTCCACCAGGGGTGATCCGCGGGCAGGGGCTCCTCGTCGAAGACGTCGAGGGCGGCGCCCGCGACGCGGCCCGAGCGGAGGCCGGCGCGCAGGGCGTCTTCGTCGACGATGCCGCCGCGGGAGACGTTGATGACCATCGCGCCGTCCTTGAGGGCGTCGAGGGCGGCGGCGTCGATCATGCCGCGTGTCTCGTCCGTCAGGGGGCACGTCACGACGAGGTAGTCGCAGCGGTTCATGAAGGCGTGGAGTTCGTCCGGGGTGTAGAGCTCGGCCTCGCCCGAGCCCTCGGCGGAGGTTCCGAAGAACGCGCCGGCCCGGGTGCCGCGCCCGCGCTTGAGGCCGAGCACGGTCATGCCGAACTGCTCGGCGAGGCGGCCTATTTCGCGGCCGATGCGGCCGTAGCCGACGACGCCCACGGTGGCGCCGCGCAGCCGGCGCGGCATGAGGGTGTTCCACCGTTCGCTCAGCGAAGGCCACTTGCCGCTGTGCTGCACCTCGATGGCGCGGGGCAGCCGGTGCGCGAGGCCGAGCAGCATCATCATCACGTACTCGGCCATCGGGACCGGTGAGATGCCGCCGATGGAGGTGAGCGGCACCGGAAGGTCCCACACTGCGGTGTCCTTGAGGTGGTCCGCGCCCGAGGTGTCGAGCTGGATCCAGCGCAGGTCCGGTGCCGCGTCGGGGGTGTTCGGGAAGACGGAGCTCGTGTGCAGGATCTGCGTCCGGCGCCACACTTCCGCGGGCACGTCCGCCGGGGAGGCGGCGGGCACCTGTGTGACGGTGAGCTGCGGGTGGCTCGCGCGCAGCCGGTCGAGCCACCGGTCCGGGAAGGAGAGGGTGCTCAGGTAGTGGACGGGGGACGAAGAGGTCACTTGATTCCCGATCGTGCGAAGCCCTGGACGAAGTACTTCTGGAAGCAGAGGAAGAGAACGACCATGGGCAGGACGGAGATGAGCGCGAGCGCCATGATGGCGCCGTAGTCGGCGGTGTACTGGCCGTTGACGAACTGCATGCCGACGGCGAGCGTGTACAGCCGCTCGTCCTTGAGGACGGTCAGCGGCCAGGCGAAGTCGTTCCACTGGTAGAGGAACGTGAGCAGCGAGAGCACCGCGATGAGCGGCTTGCACAGCGGCAGGACGACGGTGAAGAAGGTGCGCAGCTGTCCGGCGCCGTCCATCCGCGCGGCCTCGATGACCTCGTCGGGGATGCCGAGCATGAACTGCCGGGCGAGGAAGACCCCGAAGGCGGTGGAGGACGCGGGGACGATGACGGCCCAGAAGCTGCCGAACATGCCCAGGGCGCTGACGAGTTTGAACTGGGGCACCATCAGCACCTGCACGGGCACGGTCATGGTGCTGAGCATGAGCAGGAAGAGCAGGTTGCGGCCGCGGAAGCGCAGCTTCGCGAAGGCGTATCCGGCCAGCAGGTTGCAGGAGACCGTGATGAGGACGACCAGGCAGGTGATGACGGTCGAGTTCATCGCCCAGGTCCCCACGGGCAGCCGGAACACGCGGCGGAAGTTGTCCAGGGTCGGTGCGCTCGGCCAGAAGCGCAGCTGCGAGGTGTGCAGGTCCGCGAGGGGCGAGAAGGCGACCAGGATCATCCAGAACAGGGGCAGGGCCATGGCCAGGCCGATGACGACGGCAGCGGCGACGCGCAGGTGGCGCGCACGATCGCGTCGTCTCGGGCGGGTCGTTCCGGGAAGTCGGGCGGAGGAGGTGACGGACATCGGTGTCCTTAGGAGAGGGGTGTCCTTAAGGGAGGGGGCGGGCGGGCGAGGGGTCAGCCGACCATGTCCCTGTTGCGGCTGAAGCGCCACTGCAACGCCGTGAAGATCATGACGATGACGTAGAGGACGATGCCGATGGCGGCCGCGTAGCCCTGCTGGCGTCCTTCGAAGCCGTTGCGGTACGCGTAGGTGATCATGACGTCGGTGGCGTGTCCCGGCCCGCCGAGGGTCATCACGTAGACGGTGTCGAAGACCTGGAACGAGTAGATGACGTTCATGATCAGCAGGAAGAACGTCGACGGTCCGAGCAGCGGGATCGTGATGTTGCGCAGGCGCTGCCAGGGGCCGGCGCCCTCGACCTCGGCGGCCTCGTACATCTCGGGTGAGATGCCCTGCAGGCCGGCCAGGTAGATGACCATGTTGAAGCCGACGCGCATCCACAGCGTGATCAGTACGACGGA
This sequence comes from Streptomyces sp. cg35, assembly GCF_050410835.1. Classification (NCBI taxonomy): domain Bacteria; kingdom Bacillati; phylum Actinomycetota; class Actinomycetes; order Kitasatosporales; family Streptomycetaceae; genus Streptomyces; species Streptomyces sp. cg35. Next base: position 8,594,724 of record NZ_CP191268.1, on the reverse strand, counting down.
GAGCATGGCGGTGCTGCCGCTGGTCTGCCACGGCGCCGCGGGGAGCCCGAAGGCCGCGAGCAGCTTGTTCAGCAGGCCGATGTTCTGGTCGAACATCAGGGTGCCGATGAGGGCGGTGGCCACGCCGGAGATGACCATGGGCAGGTAGACGAGGGTGCGCCACAGCGGGCGGGCGGGCATCACCTTGTTGAACAGCAGGGCGACGCCGAGGCCGAGTGCCATCTCCACCGGAACGGTCGCCACGCAGAAGACGGCGGTGTTCAGGACGGTGCGCCAGAAGACCGGATCACCGGCCAGCTGGCGGTAGTTGGCGAGTCCGGCCCAGGTGGGCGACGCGAGTCCGGTGCTGTACTGGAAGCTCAGTACGAGGGCCATGACCAGCGGGACCAGCAGGAAGAGCGTGACGAGGATCAGGTTCGGGCCGAGCGTGCAGTAGGCGGCGAGCGTTTCGCGGAAGCGCGCAGCTCTGCGGGCGCGCGGCGGGGGCGGGGCGATCGGTGTGGGCGGGCGCAGGGCGCGCGGTGGCGAGGCGGTGGTGGCCATGGCAACTCCTGTGTGCGGTAGGGAGGGCCTTACGCGGAGGCCAGCGCGGTCCGGGTGGATGCGGCGATGTTCCGGAGCGTGACCTCGGCGGGCTGCCGGTTCACGAAGGCCGCCTCGAGTTCGTCCTGGAGCGCCGAGTTGATGCGGCCGAAGCCCGGGATCGCGACCTGTTCGGTCATGCCGGGGGTGAGCGCCGTGGTCTGTTCCGCGTATACGGGCATGAGGTCGGGCCGTACCGCGTAGTCGAGGGGCCGGGTGAGCAGGGACTTGCGGGTCGGCAGTACGACGGTCTGCTCGCAGAAGCGGGCCATGTTCTCCTCGCTCGCGAGGAACTTGAGGAAGTCGGCCGCGAGTTCGGGGTTCTCGGTGGTGCGGGTGGCGACGACCGCGTTGCCTCCGAGGTCGGTGGCCGCGGTACGTCCTCGTGGCTGGAAGGTGACGCCGTAGAGCTCCCTCTTGAGCGCCGGGTCGATGGTGGGCAGGAGGAAGTCGCCGGCGAAGCTCATGGCGACGGTGCCCGCGGTGAACAGGGAGTCGGGGAACGCGGCGCTCTTCACCGAGCTGTTGGGCGGGACGAAGCCCTCGCGGAAGAAGTCCTGGGTGAAGCGCAGGGCGCGCAGTCCGGCCTCGGATTCGATGGCCGGCGCCGTGAGGCTGTCGTCGAGGATCCGGCCGCCGGCCTCCCACAGCCACGTCAGCCAGCGGAAGGCGCCGGTCTGCTGCCATCCGTAGACGAAGGGGTAGACGCCGTGCAGCTTCTTGCGCAGTCGTGCGCATATCTCGCTGAACTCGTCCCAGGTCCACGCCTCGTCGAGCGAGGTGGGCACCGAGGTGATGCCCGCCTTCCGGAACATGTCCTTGCGGTACAGGACCGCCGTGGTGTCGGTGTGGTGGGGAACCGCGTACGGCTTGCCCTCGTGACAGACGGCCTTCCACAGCGCGGGAAGGAACGCGTCGCGCTCCTTGTCGCCGAAGTAGGGGCTGAGGTCGAGGAGCTGACCGCTGGCGCTGTACATCCCCAGGTTCGCGTAGTCGCAGCGGAACAGGTCGGGGGCCCGCCCGCCGGCGAGCAGCGCGTCCATGTTCGTGTACATCTGCTGGTACGACTCGAGCCGGATCTGCACCCGGATGCCACGGTGGCGTCGTTCGTAGGCGCGGGCCAGGGCCTGGAAGGCCGCGATCTCGGCGTCGGCCCCCCACAGCGAGAAGGTGAGCGTGTCCGCTCCTGCCGAGCCCGTGCTGGAGGGCGAGAAACCGGACCGGCGGGCGAAGCCGACCGCTCCGGCACCTGCCACAGCGGCACCCAGCACGGCTCGTCTGGCGACAGCCATCGTGCACAACCTCCGTCGTCAAGGGGGAGATTCGGCCGCGAAGGCCTTGATGCCTGCTTTTTAGTCGCCTCGGCCAAGGTCAGTCAATAACAAGCAAGCCCTGATTTTTATTGCTCGTTTTTTCTTGACCAGGTTCGGGGGCGCGCTTAGCCTCGGCCCGGCGCCCGCCGTCCGTCAGCGCCGCTGCCTGCGAAGACGCCGGGCCGTGGACGCCGCTCCCCGCCCCCCTCCAGCGCACTTCAGAAGGAGCACACGTATGCCCGTGATCCAGGTGACCGCACCGAAGGCTTCCGACGGCACGGACGACGCGGCACGGCTGAAGCACCTGTGCGGCGAGGTCGCGACAGCGCTCGGGCTGCCGCCCTCCGGGGTGGTCGCGGTCCTCTGCGAGGCCGCTCTGACCAGCACGGGCGACGGGGTCGTGCCTGCGTGGCCGCTGGCCGTGGTGCACGGATCCGACCGTGGACGGGACGCGACGCGACGGGCCCTGGACGCGGCGGCGGCAGCCCTGGCACAAGGCTGGGACGTCCCGCGCGAGGAGGTCTGGGTGGAGTGGTCCGGCGCCCGGACGACGGGAGACTGACCGGGTCCGGTCAGACCTGCACGACGTCCACCCCGGCGGCGCGCAGCGCCCGCAGCTCATCCTCGGGCGCCGAGGCGTCGGTGATCACCCGGTGGAGCTGGCCCGCGGGAGCGACGCGGACCGGGCCCGAGCGGCCGAACTTCGAGCCGTCGACGAGGGCCGTGATCCGCCGGACGCGCGAGAGCAGCCAGCGGTCGGTCTCCGCCTCGTCCACGTGCGCGCCGCTGATCCCGGCGTCCGTGATCCCGTACGCGCCCACGAACGCCTCGTCCACCTGAAGCTCTTCCAGCGCCTGGCGGGTCAGGTGTCCGAGCAGGGACATCTCCCGGTGGCGCAGGTACCCGCCGAGCACGACCGTGCTGATCTCCTCGAACTGGGCGAGTTCACCGGCCAGGTGGAGCGAGTTCGTGACGACGGTCAGCCGTTCGATGCCGTCGAGCAGCGGGACCATCGCGGCCGTGGTCGTGCCGCCCGTGATGAGGATCGTCGCGCCGGGGGCGATGTGCTCCACGGCGGCGCTCGCGAGCTTGCTCTTCTCCCAGGAGGCGACCCCGCTGCGCTGCGGCCGGTCCGGCTCGTCGGCCTGGACCGCCTCGGCCATCGCGCCGCCGTGGGTGCGGTTCAACAGGCCCTGGGCCTGCAGCGCGGACAGGTCCCTGCGGATCGTCGAGGGACTGACGTCCAGGCGCTCGGCGAGCGTGCCCACATGGGCGACGCCCTCCGCGCGCACCACGTGAAGCAGCCTCTTCCTTCGCTCGGCGCCCAGCATGGCCCGGTCCCACTTCCCTCGGCATGGGTGCGCCGGCCGGCTCGGCCTCGGCACCCGCGGATTCCTCGGCCGGCGGTGGTCCGGCGGCCGCACAGGAAGCTTACTTGCGTTGCTCATCCTTGCCAGAAGTTGACTCCGATGCGTGCGACAGACCCTGCGCGGCCGGTCGTTTCGGTCGTGGCATTCGGTCACCTCGGGCGTGACGACCAGGGGCGGACGGTGCCGAGCACCGTGTCGCGGTCGGTCGGGGCGTCCAGCAGGGCGAGGGCGGCGGCGGAGATCTCGCGCGGTGTGTGCCACCGCGTGGCCGCCCCACCTGCGTGCCAGCCGAGAACGAGGAGCCTGCTCGCGGTTCCCGAACGGGCAGCGGCGGGACGGTCGTTGGGCGTCCACTCGCCCGCGTCCGTACCGGATTCGGCCGGCGCGGCCCATTCGCTCGTCGCGAGAACGACGACCGGACCGGCGACGACGGAGCCGACGAGCTCCGCCAGCGTTCCGGGCGGCACGGCGGGGGCGTACACCACAGCTCCGGTCAGGGGCGCGCGTTCGGCAGCGCTGCGCAGAACCGAGCCGAAGCCGTGCGCCGTGGCGTCCGCGGCGAGCGGGATGACGCGGCCCGGATGCTCATCGGCGAGCTCGCGCAGGCCGGCCGCGGAGCGGGCGACAGCCGTCACGGACACGGCCCGCTCGCTCAGCGCGGTGACGGCGGGGCGCAGGATGCGGGTCGCGCCGACGATCAGCACCTGTCCGCCCTCTGATGCCGCCGGCACAGGGGCATGGCGTCCTGGCGCGTTCCGTTCGGGCATGGTCTCGGCCTTCCTCCTGGGCGGCGGCGTCCGTGGCGATGCGGCCCGGGCACTGCGGATGTCGTCGTACGAGGTCCGGGCATGCGACTGACCGACTGCCGCCATCATCGCGCACTGTTGCTCGTTTCTGCTCATTGACGCTTGTTAATGAGAGTGAATAGGCTGCCGATGTGGCGCTCCCGGCCGATGGCCCTGGATCGGCGCCGACGTTCTCGTTGCCCGGCCCTGAAGGTGTTCCATGGCTGTTCCCCCTTCCTCCTCCCTCCGCGTAGCGTCACCCCCGGCCTCCCGGGGTGGCATCGGTCTTGCGCAGGGACGCTACGGCGTCCGCGGGAACCTGGAACTCGTCCTCTGCGACGACCAGGACGGACTGTGGGTGCTCTGGTTCAACAGTGACCCGCAGGACATCGCTCCCGAGCCCGGCGGGCCGCCGCCCGGCGAGTGGAGCGGAGCACTGCGCTTCGCGGCCGGCCGCCGCTACGACGAGGTCGGCGTCCTGCAGAGCCGACACGGCCCGCACCACCTCGAACTGGTCGCCCGCTCCGGCGACTCGTCGCACCGCCTGCGCTGGAGCCCCGAGGCCGCGTTCACCACGGAACCGTCGCCGCCCAGCGGCCCCGCTCGCGCGGTCACGGCGGCGGAGACGACGAACGGCACGTTGTGGACCGGCGTACTCGGAGCCGACGGGGAACCGCGCGTCCTGCGCGCGGACCCGACCGCCTATCCGCACCTCGCATGGTCCGACGACACACCGGCGCACGCCTTCCTCACCGACTCCCGGTGGACCGCGATGGCCCTTGTGCCGGTCCAGGACGCGACACGCCCCGGAATCGTCCTGGCGGGGGACCGCGAAGGGCTCTACCTCTCCCCCACCGGCGAAACACACCCCGTTCCGGCGGGAACCGTCGCGGCCGCGGTCGCCGACGACGACGGCGCGCGGGTCTACGTATGGTCCGAGGGCCCGTGGCTGGACGTGCTCACGCCCGGGCACTCCGGCCGGGCGCGCCGTCTGCCGCTGCCGGGATCCGGTGACATGACCGCCGTCGCGGCCACGTCGATCTCCTACGAGCCGGGCCGTACCGATCTCGTCGTACGCCGTGGCGGACAGCTCTGGCATCTGCGGGACACCGGGCCCGGCGGGGCCGCGTTCGTCGCCACCGCGCTCATGAGCAGGCTGACGCCCGCGCCGGGCGACGGACCGCACCCCGTCCACCGAGGCTGACACTCCCGCCCCTCACCGTTCCTTGCGGGCGCCATCGGCCCGCGATCCCTTTTCAGTTCAGCGAAGAGACCCGAGGATTCATCATGCGCATTCTCATAGTCGGCGCCGGAGGCGTGGGCACCGCCGCCGCCGCGATCGCCGCCCGGCGCTCCTTCTTCGACCACTGCGTGATCGCCGACTACGTCCTCGACCGGGCCGTACGCGCGACGGAGGCCACCGAGGACGCCCGCTTCGTCGCCGCCCGGATCGACGCCTCCGACGAGGACGCCGTCGTCGCGCTGCTGCGTGAGCACCGCTGCGACGTCCTGCTGAACGCCACGGACCCGCGGTTCGTCATGCCCCTGTTCCGCGCGGCACTGGCCGGCGGCGCGCACTACCTCGACATGGCGATGTCGCTGTCTCGGCCCCACCCCGACCGGCCCTACTCCGAGACCGGCGTCATGCTCGGCGACGAGCAGTTCGCCCTGGCCTCCGAGTGGGAGAGCGCCGACCGTCTCGCCCTGGTGGGCATCGGGGTCGAGCCCGGTCTCTCCGACGTGTTCGCCCGCTACGCCGCCGACCACCTCTTCGACAGCATCGAGGAGATCGGCGTCCGCGACGGCGCCAACCTGACGGTCGACGGGTACGAGTTCGCCCCCTCGTTCTCCATCTGGACGACGATCGAGGAATGCCTCAACCCGCCCGTCGTGTGGGAGAAGGACCGCGGCTGGTTCACCACCGAGCCGTTCTCCGAGCCGGAGGTCTTCGACTTCCCCGAGGGGATCGGCGAGGTCGAGTGCGTCAATGTGGAGCACGAGGAGGTCCTGCTCATCCCGCGCTGGGTGGACACCCCGCGCGTGACCTTCAAGTACGGCCTCGGCCAGGAGTTCATCGACGTCCTGCGCACCCTGCACAAGCTGGGCCTGGACCGTACCGAGAAGGTGCGCGTCGGCGACGTGGAGGTCTCCCCGCGTGACGTCGTCGCCGCCTGCCTCCCGGACCCGGCGGGCCTCGGTGACCGGATGCGCGGCAAGACCTGCGCCGGCACCTGGGTGAAGGGCGTCCGCGACGGCGCTCCCCGCGAGGTGTACCTCTACCACGTGGTCGACAACGAGTGGTCGATGGCCGAGTACGGCTCTCAGGCCGTGGTCTGGCAGACCGCGCTCAACCCGGTGGTCGCCCTCGAACTGCTGGCGGGCGGCCAGTGGAAGGGCAGCGGTGTCCTCGGGCCCGAGGCCCTGCCCGCCGAGCCGTTCCTCGGTCTGCTGGAGGAGTACGGCGCGCCCTGGGGCATGCGCGAGCAATAGCCGGCGGGCCTTGGGTGGTCCCACGCCCGATGCGGGACCGCCCCACGCTCCCTCTCCCTGCCACCTGAACCACGCGCGGGTCGAAGCCGCACAAGACCCGTGCCTGCACCCCACGCTCGAAGGAGTCCGTGTGAAGACCGCAGCCCCCGAGACCGCCGACCACCAGTCCGTGCCACAAGGCGCCGCCCACACGTATCGCGAGATCCGCCAACAACCGCGCCTCTGGGCCGAGATGGCGACGCGCCTGGGCGAGGAACGCGACTCCCTCGACGCGTTCCTGGCGCCCCTGCTCGCCGAACCGCGGCTGCGGATCGTCCTCACGGGCGCCGGCACCTCCGCGTACGCCGGACAGATCGCGCGCTCGGCACTGGCCAGAGCCACCGGCCGCACGGTCGAGGCCGTTGCCACGACGGACGTCACGGCCGACCCCACGGCGTGCTTCGAGGAGAGCGACCGGCCGACGCTGCTGGTGTCCTTCGCGCGCTCCGGCAACAGCCCGGAGAGCTTCGCCGCGACGGAGATCGCCGATCAACTGCTCGACCGCTGCGCCCATCTCGTCATCACCTGCAACGCGGACGGCTCGCTGGCCGCACGGCATCAGGGCCGCGCGGACTCCTACGTCCTGCTGACGCCGCCGGAGTCCGAGGACCAGGGCTTCGCGATGACGTCCAGCCTCACGTGCATGCTCCTCGCGGCGCTCCGCGCACTCGGCGGCGGCCACGTCCGGGGCCTGGACGACTGCCCCGCCTCCGCCGCGGCCCTGCTGTCCGGCGATGTCGCCGACCGCGTCACCGAGCTGACCGGCCGCGGGCCCGACCGTTTCGTCTACCTCGGCAGCGGCGCACTGCACGCCCTCGCCGGGGAGTCGGCGCTCAAGCTGCTGGAGCTGACCGGAGGCGCGGTGACGGCGCTCTCCGACTCGTCGCTCGGCTTCCGTCACGGACCCAAGGCGTTCCTCACCCGGCGGACCGCGGTCGTCGTCTACGTGTCGAACGACCCCTACACGCGCCAGTACGACCTCGACATCTTCCGGGAGATGAGCGCCGCGCTGCCCGAGGGGCACGTGGTGGCGGTCGCCGCCCGGCCCGACGGTCTCCCGGCCGACCGCACCTGGCTGGTGGACGGCATGGCCGGCGCGGAGGACGCCGCGCTGGCGCTGCCCGCCGTGCTGTGCGCCCAACTCGTGGCGCTGAACGCCTCGCTGGCCTGCGGCGTGCGGCCCGACAACCCGTTCCCCGACGGCGAGGTCAACCGGGTCGTCCAGGGCGTCACGATCCACCCCCTGCCCGCGCGCTGAACAATCGGCTCGAGGAACCGACGGAAAGGGACGTCAGCCCATGTATCTCGGAGTCGACGGCGGCGGCACGAAGACGGCCTTCACGGTCGTGGACGCCTCCGGCACCCTGCGCGGCACGGCCGACGGGCCGTCCACCTCGCCCGCGCTCGGGGTTCACGGCATGGACACCGCGCGGACCGTGCTGCGCGACGGCGTCACGGCCGCCTGCCGACAGGCGGGCACCGACCCCACGCGGCTGAAGTACGCGTACTTCGGACTGCCCGCACACGGCGAGTCCCCGCGTCTCACCGAGGCACTGGATGCCCTTCCCGCAGAGATCCTCGGGCACGACCGGTACGCCGTCGGCAACGACATGATGTGCGGCTGGGCCGGATCGCTCGGACTCGCCGACGGCATCAACGTGATCAGCGGCACGGGCTCGATGGCGTACGGCGTCCTGCGGGGACGGGAGGCACGCACCGGCGGCTGGGGCGAGCTCTTCGGCGACGAGGGCTCCGCGTACTGGATCGCCGTCCAGGGGCTGAATCTGTTCACGCGCATGAGCGACGGCCGCACGCCGCCCGGTCCGCTGCACGCCGTGCTGAGGCGCCGTCTCGCACTCGACGCCGACCTGGATCTCGTCGACGTCATGCTCCTGGGCCGTCCCGGCCGCACCGCCGTCGCCGCAGTGAGCCGGTACGTGTCCGAGGCCGCGGCGGAGGGCGACGCGCACTGCGCGCGCATCCTCGCCCGGGCCGGGGAAGAACTGGCCGCACTTGCCCGGGCCGCCCGGCACGCGCTCGCGGCTGCGCCCGACGAGGTGGTCCCCGTCTCCTGGTCAGGGGGCGTGTTCACGGAGGAGCGCGTACGCGAGGCGTTCACGGATGCGCTCGCCGCCTGCCCGGAGCCGTACGACACCCGCCCGCCGCTCGGTACTCCCGTGGTCGGCGCGGCGCTGCTCGCCGCCCGCCTCGCCGGTGAACCGCTGAACGGCCACCCCTCGCACACCGACTGAGCGGCCGCCGCACCCACTTCACCCGCTCCGCCGCCCCTCCCCCGGGACGGGCCGTCGGACGCACCCGAAAGGACAAGTTCGTGTCAGCCAGCAATCCCGACCGACGTTCCCTCGTGCTCATCGGCGCCGGCAGCGCCGTCTTCACCCGCGGCCTGCTCGCCGATCTGATCGGCGCGGACGACCTCGGCTCCTGGGAGATCCGGCTCGTCGACGTCAACCCCGAGGCGCTCTCGGTCACCGCCCGCCTCGCCGAGCGCATGGTCGAGGCGCGCGGCGCCGAGAAACGCATCACCGTACGGTCGTCCACCGACCGGCGCGGCGAACTGCCCGGCTCTGACTACGTCGTCACGTGCGTGGGCGTCGGCGGCAGGCCCGCATGGCAGACGGACCACGAGATCTGCCAGCGGCACGGCGTCTTCCAGCCGGTCGGCGACTCGGTGCTGCCCGGCGGCATCTCCCGGCTGCTGCGCACCACGCCCGTCATGGTCGACATCGCGCGCGACGTCGTCGAACTCGCGCCGGACGCCTATTTCTTCAACTACAGCAACCCGATGACCGCCAACATCCAGGCGATGACCCGTTACGCGGGCGCCGAGGTCATCGGTCTGTGCCACGGGATGCACCACGTGCAGCGGGAGCTCGCGGCGTTCGCCGGGCTGCCGTTCGAGGAGACCTCGACCCTGTACGCGGGCATCAACCACCTCACGTTCATCTACGACTTCCGCCACCGCGGCCAGGACGCCTGGCCCGCCGTGCGGGAGCGGATGGAGCGCGAGCTCGCCGAGCCGGCACACCCGGACGACATCGGGGCGATCTGGGAGAACGGCAAGGCGTGGCACAACCCGTTCTCCTGGGAGTTCTTTCGCACGTACGGCGCGTACCCGGCGGCCAACGACCGGCACGTCGTGGAGTTCTTCCCGGAGCGCTGGGCGAGCGGCGACTACTACGGAAAGAAGCTGGGCGTCGACGCGTTCTCCGTGCCGGAGATCCTCGCGTGGGGCGAGGAGCGCTACCAGTCGATGCGCACCCAGGCCGAGGGGGACGTACCGCTCGACGAGTCCGCGTTCGACCGGTCCACCGGTGAGCAGGAGCAGCTTCTGGCGATCATCCGGTCGATCACGTTCGACCGGCGGGAGATGTTCTCGGTGAACGTCCCGAACCGGGGCAGTGTCCCGGGCCTGCCGGACGGGGCCGCCCTGGAGATCCCGGCGGTCGCCACGGCGCGGGGTCTGCGTCAGCTGCGGGTCCCCGACCTGTCCGCGCCGCTGACCGCGATCCTCGCCCGGCGCCTGGCACCCGTGGACCTCGCGGTCGAGGCCGCGATGACGGGCGATCGCGACCTGGCGGTCGAGGCCGTCATCGCCGACGGCGCCGTCACCGACCGGGACGCGGCCGCCGCCCTGACGGACGAACTGCTGCACGCGCAGAGCCGTTTCCTGCCCCGCTTCGCCTGACCCCGCCCTCCCACCGACGAGCCTGGAGAGACTGTGAAGATTGCCCGAGTGCGGTACGAGGGCCGGGTCCTGGCGGCCCGGGTGGACGGGGACACCGTGTTCCCCGTCGTGGCGGAGGACGAGCGGCACATGTCCGATGCCGTGCGCGACCTGATCGCGGACGGGACGGCCGAACAGACGCTGAGCGCCGACGTGGCGGGGGTGCCGCTCGCCGACGTGGAACTGCTCGGCCCGCTCACCGCCCCGCAGAAGATCATCTGCATCGGACTGAACTACGCCGACCACATCCGCGAGACCGGCCTGGACACCCCGAAGGTCCCGCTGGCGTTCGTCAAGACCGCGCACTGCCTGACCGGCCCCACCGCCACGGTCAGCGTGCCGCGCGGCAGCACCGAGCAGCTGGACTGGGAGGCCGAGCTGGCCGTCGTCATCGGCCGCACGGCGCGCGACGTGAGCGTCGAGGAGGCGTCGTCGTACGTCTTCGGCTACACCGTGGCCAACGACGTGTCCGCCCGGGACGCGCAGTTCTCCGACGGGCAGTGGTTCCGCGGCAAGAACTTCGACGGCTTCTGCCCGCTCGGCCCGTGGATCGTCACCGCCGACGATGTGCCGGACCCGCAGGGTCTGGCCATCTCGGCCCGTGTCAACGGCGAGACGGTGCAGGACAGTTCGACCAAGGAGATGATCTTCGGCGTGGCCGAGACCATCGCCTACCTGTCCCGGTACATGACGCTGCACCCCGGCGACGTCATCGCCACGGGTACCCCGCACGGCGTCGGCATGGGCCGCGATCCGCAGCTGTGGCTGCGGGACGGCGACGTCGTGGAGGTCGAGGTCGAGGGCATCGGCCGGCTGCGCAACCCGATCCACGTCACCGACTGACGGCGGCAGGACCTGCCGCCGTCCCTGTGCGGCCTCCTCCGCCCCACCCCCAGGCCGGAGGAGGCCGCCACCCCCGACTTCGCGACGAAGGAGCCGCAATGAACATCGCCGACGACCCCGACCGCGCACCGGCCCGCTCGCATCTCTACGCGATGGGCCTGAGCGACGAGGAGATGCGACGTCCCACCGTCGGTATCGCCTCGACCTGGACCGGGACGATGCCCTGCAACCTGACGCACCGTGACCTGGCACGCCACGTCGCCACGGGCGTGCGCCGGGCGGGCGGTCAGCCCATGGAGTTCAACACCGTCGCCGTCTCGGACAACCTGACGATGGGCACCCCCGGCATGCGGGCCTCGCTGGTCAGCCGGGAGGTCATTGCCGACTCCATCGAACTCATGGGACGGGCCCACCAGTTCGATGCCATGGTCTGCATCGTCGGCTGCGACAAGACGGTGCCCGCCGCCATGATGGCGATGGCACGGCTCGACATCCCGTCCGTGCTCCTCTACAGCGGCAGCATGATGCCGGGCACGTGGCGCGGGCGCGAGGTGACCATCCAGGACATGTGGGAGGCCCTCGGCGAGCGGGCCGTGGGCCGGGTCAGCCAGGAGGACGTGGACGACCTCGCCCGGCACGCCTGCCCCGGCGCCGGAACGTGCGCGGCGCAGTACACCGCGAACACGATGGGCACCGTCGCCGACTTCCTCGGCCTCGCGCCCTTCGGCGTGGGCGACATCCCCGCCACGGCCCAGGAGAAGACGGCCGCGGCCGAACGTGTCGGCGAGCTCGCCCTCGACGTACTGTCACGCGACCTGCGCCCGTCCTCGATCCTCACGGAGGACGCCTTCCACAACGCGATCGTCTCCGTGGCCGCCATGGGCGGTTCCACGAACGCCGTCCTGCACCTGCTCGCCATCGCCCGCGAGGCCGGCATCGACCTGGCCATCGACCGGATCGGCGAGGTGTGCCGCCAGGTCCCCATCATCACGGCCCTCAAGCCCGCCGGCCCCTACACGGCCGCGGACCTGTGGCGGGCCGGCGGCACCTCGCTCGTCGCGGCGCGCCTGCTGGAGGCGGGCGTGCTGCGCGACTCGGTGACCCTGGTCGACGGCCGCTCACCGGCGGACGTGGCGTCGTCGACCACCGAGACGGAGGGACAGGCGGTCGTCACGTCGGTGGAATCCCCCGTGAAGCCGGCGGGCGCGCTCGCGATCCTGCGCGGCTCGCTCTCCCCGGACGGGTGTGTCCTGAAGCTGGGCGGGCGTCCCGACTTCGTACGCCAGGGCCCGGCGCGGGTCTTCGACTCCGAGGAGGAGTGCTTCGAGGCCATCCAGGGCGGCCGGATCACCGAGGGCGACGTGGTGATCGTCCGGTACGAGGGTCCGGCCGGCGGCCCCGGTATGCGGGAGATGCTGTCGATCACCGGCGCCCTGGTGGGACAGGGGCTCGGCGACGCCGTCACGCTGGTCACCGACGGTCGGTTCAGCGGCGTCTCACGCGGCCTGGTGATCGGCCATGTCGCTCCCGAGGCCTGGCACGGCGGCCCCATCGCGTTCGTCGAGGACGGCGACACGGTCATGGTCGACTCCGCCCGCAACGCGCTCGACCTCGACGTCCCGGCCGAGGAACTGGCCGAGCGCCGGGCCCGCTGGTCGCGTCCGTCGCGCCCTGTCGAGCGGGGGGTGCTCAGCAAGTACGCGGCGGTCGTCGGTTCGGCGTCGGACGGTGCGGTGACGGTGTGAACGGGCTCCTTCGTTCCGCGCGAGAAGCCGCCGTCATCGCCTGACACGGGAGCCGGGTGCGTCGGGCCCTCAGGGTCCGACGCACCCGCTGCTGCCGTCTTCGACAGTTGGGATGCACGGAGACAGCGGTGGTTCTGACGAGGTGCGCAGCTCGTCTCCGGAACCGAAGACGACGAGGTCGGCCGGAGACGATCGATAGGCTCCTCGGCATGAGCGTTGAAGTAGAGGTCGTGCGGCAGCCGGGCAAGGAGCTCGTGGAGGCGTTCGGTCGTTTGCTGCCCCAGCTGTCGACGTCAGCGAAGCCGCTGGACTCCGCGGCTGTCGAACGGATTCTGAGTTGCGATGCCAACACGGTGCTGGTGGCCCGCGTGGCCCAAGAGATCGTCGGGACGCTGACGTTGGTGCTGTTCCCTGTGCCGTCCGGAGTCCGGGCCCGGATCGAGGATGTGGTCGTCGACAGCGCGGCAAGGGGTCAGGGGGTCGCGGCAGAACTCACCCGACGGGCGCTGGAACTTGCTCGTGAAGCGGGAGCGAGGACGGTGGACCTCACCTCACGTCCGGACCGTGCGGCAGCGAACCGGCTTTATGAACGACTCGGCTTCGTGGCGCGCGACTCGACGGTCTTCCGGTTCACGATGGGCGACTAAGCGGCTTTCCAGAAGTCCTGTCGGTATCTCGTGGGGAACCAGGGGCTTGTCCAGGGTGCGGCGGTGGCCAGGTTCTGATCCGGTGATCGGCTGCGGAAGAAGGCATGGATCCGTCGTTTGCGGCCGGGCCAGGACACTGCGGTGTTCGCGATGAAGGTCTTCAGGGCGGCCCAGATCCGTTCGGTCGGGTTGTCGTGCGGGCTGTAGCGGGCGCTGAACCACAGGTGCACGCCGGGGTGGTCGGCGATGAAGTCGCGGACCGCGCGGGCGTGGTGGATCTGGTCGTTGTCACACACGATGGCGAGGGCCGGGGCATCGGGATAGGCGGCCAGGAGCTGCTGAAGCAGGGCGAGGAAGTCGGCCGCACAGCGGCGCCCGAGTCGGTAGAAGAAGGTGCCGGAGGTCACCTCCAGCGCACCCAGCACGGTGACCTGGCGATTCCTGCCCGGGGTGAGGACTTCGGGGCGGTGGCCGGGCAGGGTCCAGCGGGCACGGACGTGGGGCAGCAGGTGCACATGCGTTTCATCGGCGGTGAAGACCTTCGCGCCGACGGGAAGCAGTGCCATGCGGCGGCGCAGGGCGGCCAGGATGGCGTCCCGGTGTGGATCACCGCGGGCGATCAGCTTCGGCCGCCGCCACACGGCCACCTCGCGCAGGCGCCGGTTCAGGGTGCGGCGGCTGACCTTTGGTCGGCCCAGGTAGTGGTGCGGCCGACGCACCTCCACGGCCAGGGCCGCTCCAGCATTGCGGCAATCCGCCCGGTCAGCCGGCGCCCGCCCAGCCGCGGCCGTCCGCTGCGGGGCCAGTCCTCCAGGCCGGCCACACCATGGGCGTTGAAGCGGTCGATCCACCGCCGCACCGTGGCCAGGTCGTACCCCAACAGCGAGGAAATCTCCGCGGGAGGCAGGCCATGCAGGGACAGCAGCACCATCACCGCCCGAACCATCGAGCGGTCAGGACCGCGCAGCTGGCCGCGCAACCTCTCGCACTCACGGCCGGAGGCGTTGGCGAACACGGTGGGCGGGCGCACACTGACCACAACCTCGCCGGGTGGACGGACGATGCTGACACTTCGATCGAACGCCCGGCGAGGGCCATGTCAACGCCTCGTGCAGCAAGCAGCCTCAACTGCCTGTGACTGAGCGCTTCAGTTGGCCCCTGAGTGCTGTGGTTGGCCCGGCTGAGCGTTTCGGTTGGCCCGCAGGGTAGCGGTGAGGGCTGTGACCTGCGGTGTGTTCTTGTGAACTGGTACGGGATGGCGCGCGGTGGCGCCGACAAAGGTCAGCGAGAACCGTCAACCTTTACTGAGAACGGATGTCGGCCATCATCGGGCCAACGTAACAACGCCCTCCGACAAGTCAGCCGCGCTTCCCCTGCCGCCGCCACGTGCGCCCACCGTCGTCCGAGGCGTACAGCCCCTCGCCCTTCACCAGGTCGTACGTCGCCGTCGTCGCGTCCGCGATGCCGTACAGCGTCTTGCCCTGGACGGTGAACGAGGTAAACGGCACCGGGGTCTTGAGCTGGTGAAAGGCCCGGTTCGAGCGGTCGTCGGCGAGCCAGCAGCGGCCCCCCTTCTCGCCGACGAGCAGCCGCCCGTCCGGCAGCGCCTGCAGTACCAGGAACACCACATCGCGCTGGAGGTCCTGCCAGGGGATGCCGCCCCCGGTGAGGTTGCGCCAGTGCGCGCCGTCGTCCGCGGTCACCATCAGGCCTCGGACCGTGCCGTTGGGGCCGCCGCGGAGCAAGGCCAACGCCGTCGTGCCGCCCGCCGCGGTGACGGCGCCGCCGCTGGTGTACGGCTTGGGCATCGGCATGGAGGTGAGGGTGCGCCCGTCGCGTTGCTGCACGACGCGGTTGGGCATCCGCGACTGGTCCACGAACCAGACCGAGCCGCGCTCGTCCAGCGCGAAGTCTCCGTATTCCGGTGCGCCGGCCGGGGCCGCCATGGTGCGGTTGGCGGGGCGGTAGAAGCGAGTCGGCATCCCCTCGTGGAGGACGATGTCGCCGGGGCGGGTGCTCAGCGCGCGGTCCGACGCGGTGACCTTGTGCCGCTTGCCGCGTACGTCGAGCGCGTACGCGCTCTCCGCGCCCCGGCTGCTGCGGTGCCAGCGGACGAAGCCGTCGCGCACGCCGATGTACTGGTCCGGCTGATCCTCCACGTTCGCGTGCCACGCCTGCTGCGCGACCGTGCGGCCGGCCGGCGAGACGATCCGCCAGGCGGCGGCCGCCGGGCCCTCGTCGTCCCCGATGGAGCGCGCGTTGTACGACAGCAGCAGGGAGCCGTCGCCCGCCCGCGCCACCCCGGCCGGTGCGCCGGCCGCCTCGATGACGGCGTCAGGACTCGGGTGCGGGTCCTTGATGACACGCTTGTACGCCGCCTCGCGGTCGCCGCTGCCGACCCCGGAGTCGCTCTGCGCACACGCGGTCAACGCCAGGGACATGACGCTCACGACCGCCGCGGCGACTGTGAACACGCGCCTTCTCAGCCTCACCATCGCGCCATCCTCGCAGCTCAGCATCGCGGAAGGGCACCTTCCGGACTCTTGGTCATCTCGATTCGGTGACCGGCCGCCTGATCGGCAGGCCGCGCCACGAAGCTTCGGGCCGATATCGTCCGACCGGCCGGCCCAGCGACCGGCTGAACCCGGAGGCCGAGCCGCATGACCAGCCAGCGCTCGACGACCCTGTGGCGCCCCACCGGCCCCGAGGAGTTGGACCTGGGACGAGTTCAACGCCCACATCGTCGGCGAGATCCAAGTGGTGCATGAGTTCCACTGAGCGGCGGGGTCGTGCCGGCCGGGGGGGCCGATGATCCGGGGGCGGCCGCGCCGCCGTCCGCGGTCAGCGGAGACGGCGGCGCGGCCACGTCTCAGGGCCCGGTCAGCAGGCGCCCTCGTCCTGCCACGGGCCCCACTCGGCGGCGCCGGGCTTCTCGTTCTGGGTCCACCACTTGGCCTTCCAGTTGTGGCCGTTGTAGCCGACCTCGTTGCCCGCGGTGTACGTCGCCGTCGCGCTCCACTGCGTCTTGCAGCCGGTGGCGGGCGGGGTCGTGGTGCCGCCGGTCGGGGGCGGTGTCGTGGCGGGCGGCGTGGCGCCGGCGAACTTCACCGAGTACTTGGCGAAGTCCCACGCGTTCTGCGTGACGCTGGAGCAGGTGCCGGAGGTGCGGCCGCCGTTGTCGGGCGGGGAGCACTGGCGGTCGCGGTTGAGGGACCAGAAGGTGAAGCGGTCCATGTTGTGGTTCGTCGCGTAGTCGAGAACCGTCTGGAAGTCTGCCTGGGTGAACATCTCGCCCGTGTCGCTGCGGCCGTTCATGCCGGAGAAGCCCTCGTGGGCGTAGGCGGTGGCCTGGTCCCAGCCGAAGGTGGACTGCAGGATCTGGTTGAAGTTCGTCAGGGCGCCGGTCTGCGAAGCCGCGCCGTTGAAGCCGCCGTCGAACGGCATGATGGAGAAGTTGTTCGGCGTGAAGCCCTGGGACTTCGCCTCCAGCAGCATCTGCTTGCCGAACCAGCCGGTGCCGTCCGCCGTGCCCGCGGTGGTGACGGAGACGTAGAGGCCGGGGTTGTTCTGCTGGAGGATCTTGGCGGCGCCGATCTCGTTCTTGATGGCCGCCGTGTTCTCGTACTCGGGCTCCTCCAGGTCGAAGTCGATCGCACGCAGCCCGTACTTGGTGATGACCTGCTGGTACGCGGCCGCGGTGGACGCGGCGTCCGAGCAGGCCTGGCCGAGCTTGGTCCCGTTGTAGCCGCCGATGGACACGGAGACGTCGCCGCCCTTGGCGCGGATCGCGTCGATCACCGACTTGACCGCGGTGTCGGAGGACACCGGCGCCGTACCGTCCCAGGTCGGCGAACAGCCGCCCCCGCTGGGCGCGAGGATGAAGGCGAGCTGGAAGGCCTTGAGCCCGGAGGCGTCCATGATGGCGCCCGCGTCCGGCGGGTCGTTGTCGAGCGGCATCAGATAGGGGGCCGCGGCGTACCAGCGGTTGCTCAGCTCGGTCGAGGCGCCTGATGCGTTGGACGCCACGAACGCGGTCGTGGCCAGCGCGACGGTGGTGATGGCGGTGGCGGCGCCCAGGCATGCGCGAAGTCGTCTCACTCTGTTCCTCCTGCTCGGGGGGCGAGTCGAGACAGCTTGTTGAGAGTGATACGAACACGTCAACGGATTGGACTGGACCAAAGGATGCTTTGGACTAGACCATGCTCTTTCTTTGCCTGCGGCCGCGCGGAGCGGGCGAGAGCTACCCGTTCCGGCTCTCGGAGTGACGTGAACCGTGCCGGGGCGAGGTACTGCCCCGGCAATAGGGGCTGTCGACGCCGCTCGTAGCGCCTCACGGCCAGACAGTGCTCCTGCGCGGCGGGCTCCGCGGCACGTTCTCTGCGCGATCGCCCTCCGAGAAGGGCCGTCCCGATCATCCGCCGGTCGAAGCCGGACGACCCCTGACCTGGCGGGTGCGGAGCCGCCCGGTGCGGGGCCGGACCGTGCGGCACGAGACAACTCCGCGCCCGCCCGCGCACCGCCCCGGCGCTTTCCGGACCGGCACCCGTCGCGCTGCCGCCCGCGTCACCGCACCGCCGGCCGGCCTCCCCGATCGGACCCCGTCAGCGCACGTTTTGCCGCCTCGCCCTGTGGCAATGCGTCCCGTCGACAATGACCACGGCAAGCCGCCGCGGCACGCGGTACGCGGCCCGGCAGCGGACGGGAGGCGAGGTGCGGGCAGACTGCCACACCGACAACTCGAGCTCAGGGCCGGCCGACCTGCGTCGGCGCGCGCTCTTCACCGCAGGGGCCGCGGGCGCGGCCGCCCTCGCCACCGGCTGCAACACCACATCCGATGCCCGGAACAGCACCCCGAGCCCGACCCCCTCCACCGCACGCACCTCACACACGCCCTCACCGCGGGCCACCCACCGACGGCCCGAACTGCCGCGCGGCGGACGCGAGGTCTTCCCCGCGCACCGGCTCGTCGGCTACTGCGGACTGCCCGGTGCCGCCGCCCTCGGCCGGCTCGGCACAGGCGACCTCGACGACCGTGTCGACGAGCTGGAGAAGCGGGGCCGCGCCTACTCGGACGACCGCACGCCGTTGCCGGTCCTCGAGCTGCTGGCCGTCGTCGCCAACTCCGGGCCCGGACCCGACGGCACCTACCGCAGCCGCACCCCCGACGAGACGATCCGTACGTTCCACAAGGCCGCCCGCGACCACCGGGGGCTGCTCCTGCTGAACATCCAGCCGGGCCGCGCCGATCCCCTCGCCGAGGTGAAGGCTCTCAAGGAGTGGCTCGTCCAGCCGGACGTCGGCATCGCCCTGGACCCGGAATGGGAGATGAGCTCCGGGCAGATACCGGGCGACACCTACGGCCACACCACCGGCGGCGAACTCACCCGGATCGCCGCCTATCTCGCCTCTCTCGTCGACGAGCACGATCTCCCGGAGAAGGTGTTCGTGTACCACCAGGTCGCCGAGTCGGTCGTCCGCGACGAGCACCGCCTGAAGGTTCCCAAGGGGGTCGCCGTCGTCAAGTGCGCCGACGGAATCGGCTCTCCGCACCTCAAGCGCGAGACGTGGAAACGGCTTGTCGACTCGATGCCGCCACGCCTGCACACCGGCTTCAAGCTGTTCTTCGAGGAGGACACCGAGGGCGGCGGCCGCCTCATGACACCCGACGAGGTGCTGGCTCTGACCCCGCGTCCGTCCTACGTCATGTACGAGTGACGCCTGCCGCTCTTTCCTCGCGGCGAACAGGGCGGATTCTCGGTACGGCCCTCGGGCGGACGCTATATGCTGATGCAGATTGTGCAAGCGGTTTGCAAAATGAGGAGGGTCATGGCTACGCGGGCGACCGACACCGGGACGAACCAGAGTGTCGAACGGGCGGTCTCGGTGCTGCGCGCACTCGATTCCGGTCGTGCCGAGCTGCGGGTCTCCGACGTCGCCGAACTCACCGGACTGGGCTCGTCGACCACCTCGCGCCTGCTGTCCACCCTGGAGCGGCTCGACATGGTCGAGCGCGATCCGGTCAGCAACCTCTACCGCCTCAGCCTCGGCATCCTGCCGCTCGCCGCGACCGCCGCCAATCGCCATCCCGTGCACCGCGCCGCCCGTATGGTCCTCCAGGACCTCGCCACCCGCACCGGGCTGGGGGCCAATGTCGCCGTGCGCCGCGACACCGAGCTGATGTTCCTGTGCAACTTCGAGGGGACCCGCGCCCCGAAGTCCTATACGCAGGCCGGGCACACCGCCCCGCTGCACGCCACCAGCATCGGCAAGTGCCTCCTCGCCGGCCTCACTCCCAAGGAACGCCGCAAGCTGCTTCCCGAGCCCCTGGCCGCACACACCGATTACACGACGACCAGCCACGACGTCCTCGACACCGAGATCGACACCGTCCGCCGCACCGGCTACGCGATCGAAGCCGAGGAGCGCGCCCTGGGCCGCGCCTCCCTCGCTGCGCCCGTGCGGGACGCCTCGGGGGACGTCGTCGCCGCCATTTCCCTGTGGGGCCCCACGTCTCTCCTCGGCGACCACACCGAAGCCGAGCAGCGTCCCGCTCTCGTCCGCGAGGTCATCGAGGCAGCCGACGCCATCAGCCAGGCACTCGGCGCCCTTTGAAGCGCACGCACGGCGAAGGGGCCCGGTGAAGGTGGTTCGGCCTTCACCGGGCCCCTTCGCCGTGCCGCTATGCGCCGTACGCCTTGAACGCGATCACGTGCGCCTGCCGCGCCCCGTGCGTCGCGTCCACCACGAGCCGGAGCGCGTCGGTGCGCACGGGCTCACCGTCCGCACCGTTCAGCTCGTGCACACGGTGGCGGCGGCGGTTGTCCGTCACCGTCAGCAGTGTGTGCCAGGTGCCGTCGGGCTCGCGGCTCTGGATGCGGTAGTCGCGGACCAGTTCCGGCATGACCTCGAACGGGGTGCGGTGGCGGTGCAGGTTGTTCAGGTACTCGTCGACGTCGTCGTCGAACACCAGCCGTGCCTCGGTGAGCCGCTGCTCCTTGCCCCAGTCGAGGCGCAGCCACTGCGCGGCCCGCTCCGGGTCGGGCAGTGGCTCGGACGCCCACATCTGCGGCCCCCCGTAAGCGCGCTGGAAGCCGCCGACGGCCCGCTCGGGCAGGAACGCCGCGGTGTCCGGGCTCGCGCGGAAGGCGAAGGTCCGGCGGCGCAGACCGCGGGCCTGCCACTCCAGGACCAACTGCCCCTCTTCCTCGGGGATGTCGTGGTCGACGGCCGCGTCCCCCTCGACCCTGCTGCGGAGCGCGAGGACGCCGTCGGTGCGCTCGGGGACGAGAACCAGCGCCGTGTCCGGGCAGGCACGCACGATCAGGACGACGTTCTCCGGACTGTCCGGGCGGTGTCCGAGGCGGGCCGTGACCCAGTGGGGGCCGCCGGCCGGGACGGTCACGGTGGTGGTGAGCAGGTGATCGACGGGCACCGCGTTCTCGGGGCGGCCCGTCCCCCACAACTCCACGGTGAGTTCGCTCGGCCGATCGCCCGGGGCGCCGTGGACGAGCAGGTCGACGGTGTCGAGGGCGGGGTCGACCGGCAGCAGCAGTGCGAGGTCCCGGGTGAGCGGGTAGGGCTCACCCGGCGCGGTCGGCGAGGGTTCGGCGGCCAGCCGACCGAGGTGTGAGGAGGCGCTGACCCGCGCCGTGCGCGCCAGGTTGTCGGGGTCGTCGTCGGCGAGGCCGATGACCGAGGCGTCCTGACGCAGCAGGGTGCGGCGGACCAGCTCCGGGTGCTTCGTGGCGAGTTCGCGCGGGCTGAGCCCTTCGGCGACGCACAGCGCGGCGGCCGTACCGGCGGCCTCGCCGAGCGTGGCACAGGTCGCCATGACACGAGTGGCACCGAAGGCGATGTGGGTCGCGGAGATGTTGCGCCCGGCGAAGTAAAGGTTGGTGACGTTCGCCGAGTACAGGGAGCGCAGCGGGATGTGGAAGACGCCGTCCGCGTACCGCTGCCGGGCGCCCGGCTCATCGGCGTACATGCCCTGCACGGGGTGGAGGTCGACGGACCAGCCGCCGAAGGCGATCCGGTCCGCGAACTGTCGTTGTTCCAGGATGTCCTGCTGGGTCAGCACGTGGTCCCCGAGGAAGCGGCGGTACTCGCGCTTGCCGGGGAGGCTGCCGACCCATTCCAGCGTCAGGTTCTCGGCGTCCGGGAACTCCCCCGAGTTCTTGATGTGGTCCCAGATCCCCATGATCACGGCTTGGAGTTCGTCGCGGATGCGCTCGTTGTCGTGGACGGTGTCCAGCTCGCCGCCCCACTCGATCCACCAGTAGTCGCACCCGTTGTCCCCGGTGCGCAGGACACGGTTGCGCAGGATGGGGGTGGTGGTGAGGTCGCGGGCGTACGCGGGCGGCACGAACTTCACCGGCCGGCCCACGTCCTTGGTGTGGAACAGGATCGTGGAGCCGAGCAGTGCCTCGTCCTCCTCGGCGGGCGCCCAGGGTTCGCCGAACTCCGCGTGGGCCTCGCGGCCGATGCGGTAGCGGGCCCCTGCGAGGTGGCCGAGCAGGCCGTCGCCCGTGCAGTCGAGGAACTGGTGCGCGTGGAAGGTGATGCGGCGTTCGGAGCCCATCATCCAGCCGGTGCAGGAGTGCACCTCGCGTGCGTCGTCCGGTCCGCTCGCGTCGACCTCGCGCACGTCGGTGTTGAGGTACAGGTCGATGTTCGGCTCGGCCCGGACGGCGTCGAGGACGACCTGGTCCCAGTAGTAGGGGTTCCCCTCGGGGTTGCGGTACTGGTTCTCGGTGTACAGCTCGCCCATGATGCCCGTCTCGCGTGCCCAGCGGTGCACGCCGTGGGCGGTGGCCCCGCAGACCCAGACACGGATCTCGCTGCTCGCGTTGCCGCCCAGGACGGGCCGGTTGTTGACCAGGGCGACGCGGCGTCCGAGCCGGGCCGCGGCGATGGCCGCGCAGGTCCCCGCCAGGCCGCCGCCGATGACGGCGATGTCGTAATGGACCTCTTCTTCCCGCACGGTGCGGCCTCCTTGGTGTGAAGCTCGGACGCTGTCCGTCGGAGCGGAGCGGCCCTCAACGTACATCACATCCATATCGTGCAACTACTGTTCAGCCAGTGGGATGTGTTGTACGTTTCCGGCGCAGCCGATGACACTGCCGCCACGTGCCGACGACGAAGTTCGCAGCAGGTGGGGCTAGTTCGCGGCCCCGCCTTGAACCGGTGATTCACCGACCAAAAGGGTTGACGCCGTCGCACCATCTGGAGAACGATCCCGCATGGTGCAACTTGCATTCAATGGAGCATGCATGTCATTCACACAGGGCTTCGGCCGACGCAGGGAACGGGGCGGCCCGCAGCTCGTTCGCCGCGCCGCGCCCCGCGCCACCGCTCCCGCCCCGTTCGAGAGGACCCACCGATGAGTACGGCCGCACCTCCTCAAAAGGCCGCTCCACACCGTGAGCGGACCGGCGGACGGCTGTCCAACGGCGCGTTCGCACTGCTGCTGACCGCACCGGGGCTCGCCCTGTTCGCGGCGATCATCGTCTACCCGCTGCTGTCGGCGCTGTTCACCGGCTTCTTCAAGCAGGATCTGCGGCTTCCGGGCCGCGAGTTCGTCGGCCTGGACAACTTCGCGTACTGGCTGAGCGGCGACTTCCTGACGATCCTCAAGCAGACGCTGATCTTCACCGTCGGCGCGACGCTCGTCCCCTTCGTGCTCGGCTTCGCCCTGGCCCTCGCGCTGAACTCGGGCCTGAAGGGCAGTGGCTTCCTGCGCGGCCTGTTCCTGTTCCCGTGGGTGATCCCGGGCGTGGTGGTCTCCTTCCTGTGGATGTGGATCTTCAACGCGAACTACGGCGTGCTGAACGGCATCCTCATGAAGGCCGGGATCATCGAGGAGTCCGTCTCCTGGCTCGGCCAGCCCGGCACCGCCATGCTCGCCGTCATCGTCACCAAGACCTGGGCGAGCTTCCCCTGGATGATGGTCATGCTGCTGGCCGGTCTGCAGACCGTGCCGAAGGAACTGCACGAGGCGGCCTCGATGGACGGGGCGGGCTCGATCCGGCGCTTCTTCGCCGTCACCTGGCCACAGGTCCGCGGTGTCGCCTCGATCGTGCTGCTCCTGGAGTTCATCTGGAACTTCCAGCACTTCGACACCATCTACGTGCTCACCGGCGGCGGCCCGGCCGGCTCCACCGAGACCTTCGCGACCGCCGTGTACCAGACCGCCTTCAAGGGCTTCGACATCGGCCGGGCGACCGCGCTGGGCGGTCTGTGGATGCTGCTCCTGCTCGTCCTCGTCGTCGTCTACCTCAGGATCACCGAGCGGAAGGGCGACGCCCGATGACCTCCACGACCTCCACCCCGCTGTCCCACGCCGACCGGCCCCGGCCGGCCGCCACGACGGCCGGGCGCACCGCGCGGCGCCGGATACGCAAGGACCTGCTGCGCTCGCGGATCGCCGCCTGGACCGCGGTCCTCGTCATCGGCGCCTTCGGCCTCCTTCCGGTCTACTGGCTCCTGGCCACCGCCCTGAGCAGCCCCGAGTCGACCTTTCAGTTCCCGCCGAAGCTGATCCCCACCGACCTCACCTTCAGCAACTTCACCGCGCTCGCCGAGAACGACCAGCTCATCAAGTACCTGGTCAACTCGCTGATCGTGGCCTCGATCACCGCCGTGCTGAGCGTGGTCGTCGCGACGTACATGGGCTACTCGTTCTCCAAGTTCCGCTACCGCGGGCGGCGTTCGCTGATGCACCTGGTGCTGGCGTCGCAGATGTTTCCCCAGGCGCTGCTGCTGGTGACGCTGTACGCCGTGTTCTCCAGCTTCGGCCTGTTGAACACGTACACGGCCCTGGTGCTGTCCTTCACCACGTTCACGATGCCGCTGTGCGTGTGGATGCTGAAGGGCATCTTCGACACCATCCCGGACGCCTTGCTGGAGGCGGCGTCCATCGACGGCGCGTCCCGGTGGCGCACGCTGCACTCCATCGTGGCGCCGCTGGCCGCGCCCGGGATGATCGCCGCCGGTCTGTTCGCCTTCGTCCGCGGCTGGAACGATTTCATCTTCGCGGTGACGCTGGCCGACAAGGAGAAGCAGACCCTGCCGCCCGGGCTGGTCTCCACGTACATCGGCGAGTTCCAGACCGCCTGGCCCGAGTTGATGGCGGCCTCGCTCATCGTGTCCGTCCCGGTGGTCGTCGCCTTCATGTTCCTGCAGCGCTATCTGGTCGGCGGGATGACCGCCGGCTCGGTCAAGAGCTGAGCCCGCGGGATCCGCCCGCACCTCCCCCACGCACTTTCCCTTCCGCACACTCCCTGATGGAGACACCATGACCACCTCTGGCATCAGCCGGCGCGGCGCGCTGCGCATGTTCGGCATCGGCGCGCTCGGTGTGGCCGGCGCCGGCGTGCTGGGCGCCTGCGCACCGTCCGGCGCCAGCACCTCCTCCAACGGAGGCGACACGAAGTCCAAGAACTTCGACTTCACCTCCTGGTCGCTCAACGAGGAGGCCGCGAAGCCCTCGATCGAGAAGATCATCGCGGCGTGGGAGAAGGCCGAGAACTCCAAGATCCGCGCGGTCTCGTACCCGTACAACGAGTATCTGAGCCAGCTGACCCTCAAGCTCGGCGGCGGCGAGACGACCGGAGCGATACACCTCGACATCGCCTGGCTCGCCGCGGTGGCGCAGATGGGCAAGCTCGCGGATCTCGGCTCCGTCGCCGCCAAGGCCGGATACACGGACGTGGCGCTGGACAGCGGCAAGTACGACGGCAAGCAGTACGGCCTCCCGTGGAACACCGGCTCGATCGGCGTGATCGCCAACTCCAAGCTCCTGGAGAAGGCCGGCATCAAGAAGCACCCGACCACTGTCGAGGAGTTCGAGGACGCGCTGCGGGAGCTGAAGGGGCTCGGCGGCGGTGTCGTGCCCTACGCCGCGGCCACCAAGGTCGCGCAGCTCAAGGACATCTTCCCGTGGATGCAGACGTTCGGCTGCAAGCTCCTGGACGGCGAGAAGGTGACCATCGGCGACGATGCCTCGATCGACGCGGTCACCTGGTACAAGAAGCTGCACGACGCGAAGCTGATCGCCGCGGACGTGGACCGCTTCGACGCGCGCGCCCTGTTCGGGCAGGGCAAGGCCGCCTTCTACGACGACGCCATCATCGGCAAGGGCGTGACCGCGGCCCAGTCCAAGGACAAGACGCTGGCCGACGCGATGCAGCCGATGGAGCGTCCGGTGCTGCGCTCCGGCGACACCCCCCAGGCCTTGCTGTGGGGCGGCGTCATCGCGATCGTCAAGGGCAAGGGGCAGGACGCGGCGACCGAGTTCGCGCTGCACACCACCACCGACCGGGCGACCACCTCCGAGTATTTCGCGGAGCGTGCCCTGCCGCCGTCCACCACCGCGGGCCTGGCCGAACCGAAGGTCGCCAAGGACACCTTCACCACCGAGTGGACCGAGAAGATCACCAAGACGGCGACCGGCAGCCCGTTCTGGCAGTTCGCGCAGAACGCCCAGATCGAGGAGGCCGTCGCCAAGCAGGTCCAGGCGGTCCTGGTCGGCAAGTCGAAGCCGAAGGATGCGATGAAGCAGGCCGGCGAGGACGTCGCCGCTCTCATCAAGCGCTGATTCGACACACGCCCGACCCGGGCCCGGTGAAGGCAGTTCGGCCTCACCGGGCCCGGGTCTCCTGCCGGTCACACCGCAGGCTCGTGGCCTGCGCACGCCTCAGTAGCATGGGCGCATGCTCGTCTATGTCCCGTCGGTCCTGTGCTTGCTCGCGCTCTGCTTCGGGATGCTGCGTGAACGCCGAAGAGTCAGCAACGCCGTCCTTCTGGGGCTCACCCTCGCCTTCGCCGCGGCTGCCCTGTTTCTGCAACTGATGTCCGAGCGGCCGCAGTTGGCCAACGACATGATGATCGCGCTGCTGGTTCTCGCCGCTCTGGGCGTCATCACGCTGGCCTGGTTCCTCCTGGCCAACGGCATCACCATGGTGCGCAAGGAAGGCAGGAGCCCGGCGAACCTGCTGTCGTTGGGCGCGGGCATCGCTCTGGTCGCCCTGCTCGCCCTGTTGGTCACCGCGCTGGTCCTGCACACGCGCACCCTGGTCGTCGTGGCGGCGACCGCCGTCGTGCTCGCCGGACACGTCGCCTTCCTCTTCGTGTGCTTCCTCCTCTACGCCACGCTCTACGAGCGGCTGCGCATCCGGCGCAGGGCCGACTACGTGGTGGTCCTCGGCTCGGGCCTGATCGACGGCCGCACGGTGCCGCCCCTGCTGGCCAGCCGTCTCGACCGGGCCAGGAAGGAGCATGCCAGGGTCTCGCGGAGAGGCAGGCAGCCCGTGCTCATCACTTCGGGAGGGCAAGGGCCGGACGAGCATCTGCCGGAGTCACACGCGATGGCCGACTATCTCATCGCGCAGGGTTTCCCGGCCGATCTCATCGAGCGCGAGGACCGTTCGACGACCACCGAGGAGAACCTGACATTCAGCAAAGCCCTGATGCGGAAGGCGAATCCGGAGTACCGGTGCGTGATCGTCACGAACAACTACCACGTCTTCCGCGCCGCGGTGACCGCCCGTCGCTCGGGCGTCCGGGGTCATGTCGTGGGCGCTCCCACGGCTTCGTACTTCTGGCCGAGCGCCATGATTCGCGAGTTCGTCGCCATTCTGCTGACCTACCGCCGCACCAATGCCGCTCTGTTCCTGCTCCTGCTGTTGGGCGGCTTGTTCATCTGGTGGCTGGGCTGGCCCTCGACGGGCCACACGGATCTCTTCGAGGTGTGAGCGGGAAGGGCCGCCGCCGCGCCTCACGCGTCCTCTCGTCAGCGGCCGACCTCGATCGCTTGGCTACGCGATCAACCGCCGAGAATCAGGTCTCAGCGGTCGAGGAGTGCTCGGATCCGGTCGAGCCACTCTGCTCCGTACCGGCGCCCGTTCGGGAATCGGTCGTCCCGGTCCCAGCGCCAGGTGGTGATCATCGCCAGCACGAGGATCCGGCAGTCGCGCAGCAACTCCTCGTCGACACCCGGATAGTGCTCGCCGACCTCTTCGGGCGCGTGGGCGAGGTCGAACGCGACGGGCCCACGGCAACATGTCTCGAGGTCGATGAAGAGCAGTCCGTTCTTCGTGATGAGCACGTTGCCCGGGTGCGGCTCGCCGTGCAGCAGTTGCTCGGCGCCGCCGCGCTCACCGATCGCTCGTCGCAGGCTTCGTAGTGTGTCGCCGAGCAGTTCCCGGTCCGCGTCGGCGAGCGCCGGGGTGCGGTCGCGGTGCGCCACGAGGTGCTGAGCCTGCTCGACTCGATCCGTGAAGTGCGGCGTCGGGACGTCGAGTTCGCGCATGCCGGCATGCAGTCGGTCGAGCGCATGGGCGTAGTCGGCCGGTGCGATCTCCCCGGGTGTCACGGGTTCGTAGTAGGTCCACAGTGTGACCGCGAAGCCGTCACGCTCATGGACACGTGGTTCCACTCGAGGCTCGAGGACGGCCACCGGGCACCCGGACTCGGCGAGCCGTTGCGCAAGGTCGACTTCGAACTGTGCGACCTGATTCGTCGCCGGCGCCACCCGGGCCAGGACGTCGCACGGCAGTAGACGCAGAGTGAGCTTGTTCGAGGCTTGCAGAACGATCGCGTCGTCGGCGGTCAGGCCCAGAGACGAGGCGATCGATGTGGCCGCGGCTACCGCACGCGTGATCTCTGGCGCCTGCATCGTCTGCCGGCCCCTCCTTGAGTTCGCTTCTCCCGCCGCCCGGCCGCCGAGCGTCGCGGATGGCTCCGGTCAGCCCACTATGTCGCACTCGACGCGGTGCCCATGAGCGTTTCGACCGCGGCATGGAGGGGGAGATCGGCGGCGCTGACGAGCAGGAGATCCGCCGCGGTGAAGTGTGCGGGGTCGGCGAACGGGTTCGGGACGGCGATGCAGGACAGACCGGCGGCCCGGGCCGCGGCCACGCCGTGGGGTGTGTCCTCGACTGCGATCGCCTGCGCCGGGGCGAGCCCGAGGCGATCGAGTGCGAGGCGGTAGACGTCCGGCGCCGGCTTGGGAGAGGACACTTCGTTGCCGAAGGCGAGGGCGGCGAAGGCGTCGAGACGATCGACCTGTGCCAGCAGGCCGGTCACCCACGCTTCGGAGGAACTGCTGGCCACCGCGCATCGCAGACCGGCGGCGCGGGCCTGGGTGAGCCAGGCGTCGATGCCCTCACGAAGGCCCAACTGGCGGTGGAGCGTGTCGCGGTGGGCCAGGCGACGGGTGTGGCTGGTCTCGTGGTCGAACCGAGGGCCGACGGCCGCGGCGAGCTGCCGGTATCGCTCGGCGGTGACGTCACCGCCGTGGTCCGCGAAGAACGTGGCCGGGTCCAGTTCAAGGCCGTACTGTCGC
Source organism: Streptomyces sp. cg35 (assembly GCF_050410835.1). Classification (NCBI taxonomy): domain Bacteria; kingdom Bacillati; phylum Actinomycetota; class Actinomycetes; order Kitasatosporales; family Streptomycetaceae; genus Streptomyces; species Streptomyces sp. cg35. The sequence goes on along the minus strand of NZ_CP191268.1, from coordinate 8,565,822 downwards.
CACTCGTACTGCCAGCATGCGAAGAGCGTGCTCTCGGTGTCCATGAGCAGCCCGTCGAAGTCGAACACGATCGCGTCTATCGGCATCGGCCCAGTCAAGCAGTCCTCTGCCACCGGTGCGGCGTGCGAAGCGGCGAACCCCGCAGGGGCACCGCCCCTGTCCCGCCCGGCGCCTTCGCCGGGCGGGACGAGGATGTGTGTACCGGCGCCGCTTCTGAGCTGTCCCGCTCAGAGCACCCGCAGGGTCCGGCGAGCCTCGGCCGTCGAACTCGTTCCGGCGTAGACGTCCACGCGGCCCCGCTCCACGAGGAACGTGCCGGCGGGGTCGTTGGTCCAGAACCCGAGGTCCTCCGCGCCGAGGGGGAAGGCGACGGTGGTGCTCGCGCCCGGCTCCAGGGTGACCCGTGCGAAGCCGCGCAGGCGGCGCACCGGCTGCGCGATGCTCGCGGCCACGTCGTGGACGTAGACCTGAACGACCTCGTCGCCCGCACGCTCGCCGGTATTGGTGACCGTCACGGTGACGTCGACCGTCTCGCCCTGTTCCAGCTCCGCTCGCGTGATGTCGTCCCGGCTCAGCACCGGGTCCGAGGTGGCGAACGTCGTGTAGCTGAGGCCGTGGCCGAAGGGCAGGCGCGGCCCTTCGGCCAGGTCCAGGTACCTGGACACGTACTTCTCGTCGGGGTGTGCCGGGTTGTAGGGACGGCCGGTGCTCTCGTGGTTGTAGTAGACCGGGATCTGTCCGGTGGCGCGGGGGAAGGTGACCGGCAGCTTGCCGCCCGGGTTGACCGTGCCGAAGAGGACGTCCGCCACCGCGTGACCGGCCTCGATGCCGGGGTGCCAGGCCTCCAGGACGGCGGGCGCGGTGTCCAGCCAGCCTCCGAGGGCCAGCGGGCGGCCGTTGACCAGGACCACGACGTACGGCGTGCCGGTGGCCGCGACGGCGGCGATGAGTTCCTCCTGGCCCGCGGGCAGACCGATGTCGCTGCGCACGGCGGCTTCTCCGCTCAGCGCGGGGTCCTCACCGACCACCACGACGGTGACATCGGCTTCCCGGGCGGCGGCCGCCGCCCGCGCCGGGTCCGCGTCGGCATGGGTGACGCGGGCGGCGGGCGCCGTCTCGCGCACGGCGTCCAGGACGCTGACGGAGGGGAAGCGGTGGCTGCCCGGACCGGCCCACGTCCCGTGCAGATCGGTGGAGTCGGCGAACGGGCCGACGACCGCGACCGAGCCGGTGGCCGGGTCGAGCGGGAGGGCGGCCGCTTCGTTCTTGAGGAGCACCATGGAGCGGGCAGCGGTCTCGCGGGCGGCCGTACGGGCGGCGGCGGTCGGTTCGGTGGTCTCGGCTGACTCGTCGGAGTACGGGTCGGCGAAGAGCCCGAGGGCGTGCTTGAGGGCGAGGATACGGGCGACCGCTTCGTCCACGTGCTCGATCGTGATCAGGCCGGCGTCGAGCAGCGCCTCCCCATGGTCGACGAAGTGGGTGGAGACCATCTCCATGTCGAGGCCTGAGGTGAGAGCGAGGGCGGCAGCGTCGGCGCCGTCCTCGGCGAAGCCGTGGGCGATGAGTTCCTCGACGCCGGTGTAGTCGCTGACCACGAAGCCCCCGAAGTCCCACTCGTCCTTGAGGACGGTCCGCATGGTGTGGGCGTTGCCGTGCGCGGGGACGCCGCTGACCGTGTTGAACGCGGCCATGACCGTGGCGACTCCGGCGTCGACGGCGGCCTTGAAGGGCGGCAGGTAGTGGTTGCGCAGCCGCTGTTCGGAGACGTCGACCGTGTTGTAGTCGCGGCCGCCCTCGGCGCCGCCGTAGGCGACGAAGTGCTTGGCGCAGGCCGCGATCCGGTCGTCCGCGGCAAGTCGGCTGCCGTCGGCCGGGCCCTGGTAGCCCTCGACCTTGGCGACCGCGAAGGCGGCGTTGAGGTAGGGGTCCTCGCCCGAGCCCTCGGCGATGCGGCCCCAGCGCGGTTCGTGGGTGACGTCCATCATCGGGGAGAAGGTCCAGCGCACCCCGGCGGCCCGGGTCTCCGCGGCCGACACCTCGGCATCACGTCGGGACACCTCGGGGTCGAAGCTCGCGGCCTGGGCGAGCGGGATGGGGAACGTGGTCCAGAAGCCGTGAATGACGTCGAGCCCGAACAGCAGCGGAATGCCGAGCCGGGACTCCTCCACGGCGATCCGCTGGAGCGCGTTGGTGTTCCGGGCGCCGTGGATGTTGAGCACCGACCCGAGGCGTCCGGCACGGGCCGCCGCCTCGGTCTCGGCGGTCTGGCCGCCGCCCGGCCCCGTGTCCCCGGTCCACGTCAGCTGCTGCAGCTGCCCGAGTTTCTCCTGGACCGTCATCCGGCCCAGCAGTTCCTTGACCTGTGATTCGTACGCTCGCAGCACGTCGTGACCTCTATGCCCGTAATGACTTTTATGCCTGTTACCGTCTCGCGGCGCGCAAGATCGACGTACTTGCGCGGCACGAATGTATGCGCATTCATCGGGCGGGGACAAGTACCGGGGCGCTAGCGCTCCACTCCCCCGGCGCCGCGTCAGCCACCAGCGCATCGGGCCTGACGCGACCGCGACCGGGCCAGGGAGCGGTCGCGCGGGACGACGCCGACAGGCTTCGGCCTGATGGGGGCGGAGGGCGTCAACCGATAGACGAACAGAGGCCGGACTCAGGCTTACGGCAGTAGCAGCCTTACGGGGTCAGCAGCCGCCAGGGGATCCGCGTCGGTCGACCAGTTGCACCGCCGGGCCAAGAAGTCGGACGCCGCTCCAGGCGCAGGCCGCGGGCCCGTCCGAATGCGAAACAGCCTGACCACACCGGTCCGGCCGACACCCGCGCACCGCACGCATTGCGTCCAGAGCGTTCGCGACGGCCTGCCACGAGCCGACGCCCGGGCAGTAGCCGGTCGACTGGGTGCTGCCTCACCGACCACTCGCCATCCGGCCACCTGGTGACACCTCATCTCGCCCCCCCCACCGAGAACGGGACCACCGCCGACACACGTTGCGTTCGCACCGCCGGGATGCGCTACACCCCCGCGCGTTCCCGCCGGCCAACAGAACGCCCGCGCCGCCGAGGCCGATCCCGGGCACCCGCTGCCGCGCCATCAGGGGGGGGCGCTACGACTGTCGGCGCCGGCGCGATCGCCACGTTCACGCCTCCCAACTCCGAAGCGCTACGCCCCACTTAATTCGCCATGCGTACGTTCAGGTGAATTATGGAGAGGGCATGAATTTTCTGTGCATAAACTCCGGTCCGTGACAGATGGTCAACATCTCCCTGCCGCCGACGAGGCGGCTGACGTGGTCATTCTCGGCGCCGGACCGGCCGGACTCGTCCTCGCCAACCTGCTCCAGGCACACGGCATCGACTGCCTGGTACTGGAACGGGCAACCCGAAGCCATATCCAGACCCGGGCACGGGCCGGGTTCCTGGCTGCCAACACCGTGCGGATCCTGGACCGGCACGGACTCTCGGACGGCCTGCACCGGCACGGGCAGACGCACAACACCTGCGAGTTCCGTACGGACGACGGGCGGTTCCGGCTGGACTACAGCGGTCTCGGACTCGGCGAGCGGCACACCGTGTACCCCCAACAGGCGCTGGTCACCGATCTGTTGACGCACTTCCTAGCAGCCGACGGCCGCATCCTGTGCGAGACGGAGGCAGTCGCCGTGCACGACGCCGACGGCGACGCACCGTCGGTGAGCGTGCGGACGGCGGACGGCCGCCCGGCCCGGATCCGGGCGCGTTACGTCGCCGGATGCGACGGACGGCACGGAGCCGCGCGGCGCTCCCTGCCCGACGGAACGGTCCGCCACTTCCAGCGCGACCACCGGGTGACCTGGCTGGGGCTGCTCGCCGAGGCGCCGCCGAGCCTGGACGCCGTCGGCTACGCCGTGCACGAGCGCGGGTTCGCGGGACACATGGCCCGCACCGCCGACATCACCCGCTACTACCTGCAGTGCGAGCGCGGCACCCCGGCCGACGCCTGGTCCGAGGACCGGATCTGGGACGAGCTGGACCTGCGGATGCGCGTCAAGGAGTACGGACCGCTGCACCGCGGGCGCATCGTGCAGCGCGACACCGTCGACTTCGAGTCGGACGTGCTCGAACCGCTGCGCCACGGCGCGCTGTTCCTGGCCGGCGACGCCGCGAGCCTGATCAGCCCCTCCGCCGCCAAGGGCGCCAACCTGGCCGTCCTGGAGGCCGAGTTGCTCGCCCAGGCCCTCATCGACGACCTCACCCGCGGTGACGCCACCGGGCTCGATACCTATTCGGCCCGCTGCCTCGCCCGCATCTGGTCCGCCCAGGAGTTCTCGCACTGGATGATCGGGCTGCTGCACAGCCCGTCCGGTGCGGACAGCGAGTCGCCGTTCGAGAATCGCCTGCGGCGCGCCCGAATGACCTCTCTGCGCACCTCGCGCAGCCAGCAGGACTGGTTCGCCGAACGCTACGTCGGCGTATGAGATCCACGCACACCGAACACCGGAATGAGGACGACCCCGTCATGATCACGGCGTTGTCGGACGACACGTCGCGCCTGCGCGCGACGGTCGACTTCGTCACCGAGCAGGACAGCGAGACCCTCCTGCCGCTCCTGCTCCCCGGGCTCGACGGCCCGGAACTGCGCGCGCTGGTGGAGCGATGCCGCTTCGCGCACGCCGCGCTGCTCGTCTTCCCTCCGCATCCGGAGGCGCTGGACGCCACGTTGGCCGAGTGCGGTCTGCTCGCCGACGCGGCGCCGCAGCCGAGCGTGGTGGTACGCGAGCGCCTCGCGCTGCGCCACCACCGCGCCGCGGCCGACCTCGACGTCGGCATCCTGCGCCCGGCCGTGCACGGCCACGACGGACAGCTCCGCATGGTCGAGGTGTTCGCACTGACCGTGCCGCCGGGCTCCGACCTGGAGGAGATCGCGGCCCTGGAGCGCGCCCGGCACGACGAGGCGCATGTCGCCTTCGAGGTGTCGGCTCCGGATCCGCTGGTGCTGCGCGGCCTGCGCGCGTCGTTCGCGCGTTACGGGGCGGTGCCCGACGGCGGCGGATACAACCCGCACGAGAACGGCACGGTGTTCTACTTCGCCGCGCCCGCCACAGCCAAGGCCGAATACCGGCGCATCGAGCTGTACGCGCCCGGGGATCACCGGGACCAACTCGCCGTGCATCTCGACGAGTTCCGTACAGGTCAACCAGCCGAAACGATGCTGCGCTTGCTCACCGGCGCTTGGACCACGCAGGCGTTGACCGCGTTCGCGCACCTGCGCATCCCCGACGCCTTGGACACCGAACAGGCTTTGGATGTACGGGAGTTGGCGAGCGCGGTCGGTGCCGATGCGGACAGCTTGGCGGTGCTGCTGCGCTACCTCGCCGCCCTCGGCGTCGTCACCGCCGAGGCTCCTGGCAGCTTCCGGCTCACCACGCTGGGCGCACAGCTGCGCGCGGGCGATCCGGGCTCGATGCGACCGCTGGCTCTGCTGTACGGCGGCCCGTTCTACGAGTCGTTCGGCGCCCTCGCCCACACGGTGCGCACCGGGCAGGTGGCCTTCGAGCACCTCTTCGGCGCGAACCACTTCGACCACTTCGCCCGTGACACCCGGCTCGCCGAGCTCTTCGACCAGTCCATGGCCGCGAGCAGGCGCATGTTCGAGCCGCTCCCCGCACACCCGGTGCTCGCCGCCGCAGCCCGCAGAGCACACGGCGCCACGGTCGTCGACATCGCCGGCGGCAACGGTGAGCTCCTCTCCCACATCCTCGCCACCCACCCGACCCTCGATGCCGTCCTCATCGAACGCCCGCACGTCATCGAGGCCGCACGCCAGCGCCTCGACGCTGCCCGCTGCACCTTCCTGACCGGCGACTTCGCGGACGTACCCTCCAGCGCGGACGTCTATCTCCTGTCCCGGATCCTGCACGACTGGGACGACGCACGCTGCCGCGAGATCCTGCGCCACTGCGCCGAAGCCATGCCCGCCGACGCCGACCTCCTGATCGTCGAGCGCCTGCTCCCCACCGACGACTCCCCGTCCCTGGCGACCGCCTGGGACCTGCACATGCGCTGCAACGTGGGCGGCCGCGAACGCACCGCCGACCACTACGCCCAGCTCCTCTCCGACGCGGGCCTGACCCTCGTCGGCCACGCACCGCTCCCCCTGGACGGCCGCGTCCTGCACGCCCGCAGAACCGATCCGTCGCACTCCGGTCGCTTGTAGGGCAGCCTCCGGAAGCCGCCTTTCCCTCTACGGCATCACCGCCCTTTGGGCCCGGCCTCTCGTCCGCTTCATGAGCGCGGCCGAGGGGCCTCCCGACTCTGTCGACGACCCCCGCGCGGAGGGAGTGAGCGCGGGGGTCGTCGACAGGGCGAAAGGCGCCGGCGGGCCTTCGGCGAGCGCTACTTGTGTGCGGTGACCGTGCCGGTGTGGACGTTGAGCGTGTAGGTGTGTCCGTGGGTGTGCGCCGAGGTGTGGCCGTTGTACAGGTCGGCGATGCGTACGCCCTTGAGGGTGATCCATGCCTGCCACTGACCCGTGCGCACGTGTGTGATGTGAGCGATCGCGCCGCCGGGCAGTTTCACGTCACGTGTGGTGCCGATGGCCTGCCCGCCCGAGTGCTTCTTGTGCTGCTGGCGGTGGGCCTGGTTCTTGTGGTCCGGGGTGCCCTGGTGATGGCGGGTGTCCTGCTGGTGCCGGTCGTGGTCAGGGCGGGGCTGGTCCGACTCGCTGTGCCAGCCGGAGGGCTCGGTGACGCCGACGAATCCGTTGGCCTGGTTCAACTCGTAGGTGTAGCCGTGCACTCGGCTGCTGGAGTGCGTCGGGTCCAGGTCGGCGATGCGGGTGCCGTGGTGGGTGACCCATGCCTGCCACTGGCCGTGGCCCAGGTCGGTGACGTGGGCGACGCTGCCGTCACTGAGGTGGATGTCCTGGCTCCCCGCGCCGGGAGCGGTGGACGCGGCGGAGGGCCCGACCGGCTGAGTCGCGGCTCCGGCCGTCGAGGCCAGTGCGGTCACGGCGCCCAGACCCAGCACTGCGGCGGTGAGCGTCGTACGGATGACTCGCGAGTTCGTCATGTCCTCGACCTTTCTGCGAACTGCTTCGAGTAGGTACATCTCGAAGTTAGACGCCGAAAACATACGAAATAGGTATGTTCTGTAACGGCACTCCATCGAAAGCAAGAGCGTTAGCGGCCCTCGCCGTCAATTCGCAAGGTGACTCAAGGGGTGCTTCAGCTCCACGTCGGTGACGTCTTCGGCCTGTCGCTGAAGGGGACCGGGCTTCCCGTTGATGCGTCCAGAATGATCCGTTCGCCGACCGGGTCATCGAGCTTCACGGTGATCTTCTTGATCAACAGATTGCTGGTGCAGTTCCCGTCGTCGGCTCCGACGGTCGAGGCGGCGAGCACCACGCTGTCCGTCGTCTGCAGCGCCTCCACGGCAGGTCCGTCGTCGCAGGCCCCGTGGGTGGCCATCACGATGAGGCTGCGGCCGTCGTCGGCCACTGAGGTCAGGCCGTCGAGCGGCGCCAGCACGTCGGTGGGCCAGTCGTCGGCCGGTGCGATCGGCGCGGCGGGGAGTTTCGAGGGGGCGACGGCGGCCCGTTCGAGCGGTGTGTCGTAGCCCTTCACCGTGAAGAGCCAGGCCGGGACCGTTGCCGTGCCGTGGCTGGTGGGCACCGGCATCGTGCCCAGCACGGCTCCCGTGACGGTGAGGTGCCGTCGTGGGCTGCTGTTGCGGTCCAGTTGCCGGTACGTCTGCCGGGCGCTGAGCAGCGGTAGGGCGAGGGAGACGTCGTTCTGCCATGTCACCTGGGCGCGCTTCGGGGGCGACGGGGTGGCGGGAAGGTCTCCGACCAGGTCGAAGTTGCCGGTGTCGTAGGCCCACTCGTCGGCTTCGTCGCGCGGGCCGCCCTCAGGGAGCTGGGTCACGTCGCCCATGGGGTAGTAGCCATGGCGCCATTGCGCGGCGGCGTCGGAGCCGTTCCAGGCGTCGGCGACCTGGCGCGCACGAGTTTGTGGGTTCTTGGAGGGGTTGCCGCCGGGCTGCGTGCTGCCGCAGCCGGTGACTGTGACACCCGCCGTGGCGAGCAGCGCCGATGTGGCGAGCAGCAGCTTGGCGGTGTGCGTGGTCGTCCTGCGCATGAGTTCCCCTGTGGGCCGACGGCGGGAGTGGCTGGCGTCCTGGCGTTCGTGCGGCGACGTCTGAAGTTCTCTCGTCGCCGCACCTGTGACGCGGCAGCCCTGGCGCGCGTTCGGACCGCGCTGTCTCCCGCTCCCTGTCGTTGGCGAATCGTGACCGGCGTGCGGGGCGTGGCCGCCGCATCGGTCGGAGGCCGCATCAACACGCCTGGTCGGGCATCAGGCATCGCCTACTTCTCGGGCAGCAACGTCACAGCACGGGAGATGGCCGCCGTGAGGGGTTCCGCGTGAACCGGCAGGTGCCGGGCGGTCCGCCGCGCGGCCAGTTGCCTGAAATCGGAGAGGTTGTTCTCCGCCGCGGTCAGCAAGCGGCGGAGTTCGTCCGATGACGTCTCGATCCACGGGCTCGCGTCCGCTTCGCTGTCCACGACCATGCGGACGATGTCACCGTGGCGTACGGCAAGAGGTGAAGGGTCGTGGCCGAAGCCTGCGGAGCCGTCGCCGGCGCCGCCACCACGGTGTTCCCGGCCGGAGCGGTCCGCGTGGGCACAGGCGCGGCCCAGCCGACGCCGTACTCGTCCTCGCCGACGCAGCCCAGGTCGCGTACCCGGCACCGTACGCTGCTCGCGCCGTCCGGCAGCACAACGGCCACGTGGTTGTCCGGCGGTTGTCCGCGGCGGAGACCGGACTTCGCCGGGCCCAGCGGCTCGTCGGAGCCCGGCTAGGGAATCAGCGGCAGTTCGGCGAGGCTCTCCCAACCGTGGGGAGTGAGGGCGACGGCGTGCAGGGAGGAGATCTCTGTGGTGATCGGCAGCCGGGCGCGGGTGAGTCGGGCGATGTCGGCGGCGGCACCGGGATCGGTGTCCAGGGCGACGGTCACGTGCACCGGCGGATCCTGGCCGAACCGACCGCCGTACGGGACCTGCTCCGGGAAGGCCGTGCGAACGGCGTCGGCCAGGCCCCGCAGTTCAGGCACCGGGATACCGACGAAACCGCCGGCCTGCTCGACCGCGGCCAGCCGGATCGAAACCCGGCCGACCGGCAGCGCGGCGCGCAATCGGTCCAGTTCCGTCTCGCCGAGCCGGTCGACGGGCAGCCACGGGTAGAGCAGCGCGGCATGCGCCGGCACCCCCGGCCGCACGGCCCGCGCATCCACCTCGGCGGCGAGCTTCAGCAGCGGTTCGGCGTCCGGCATCGTCGCCAACACGGCAGTCGTCCCCAACTGGGCCATCAACCCCTCCTTTTTCACAGGCAGCATGCCATGGAGAGGAGTTGGGCCGCGCCGCCGAAAGCCGTCGTGACGTCGCCGCCAGAGCGGGTGCCCGACACGGCCCTCCGCGTCCGCGTTCCTCCCTCGAATCGGCCCTTTCGGCCCTCTCCCATGACGGCGCCGCGAGCGTACGGTGGGAACGAAGACGCCCGGCAGCAAGACAGCGGAGGGCCTGCGTCGCCGGTCGGTTTCGGAGCACCGGCCCGTTTCGGGGCGCCGCCCCGTCGGCCATGCGGCGCGACGCGACCGGGCCACGGCAGGCCCCGCGCCGCCCACCGAACGTCCTATACGAAGGAGTCGGTCGACATGGACATCGGCCCCCTGGACTACATGGTCATCGAGTATCCGGGCGCTCAACTCCCCCACGGCGTCGCGGAGGAACTCAAGAGGCTCGCTTCGACGGGGGCCGCCCGCATCGTCGACCTGGCCTTCGTTCGACGCGACCCTGACGGCACGATCGAGCTGCATGAGTTGTCAGCAGCCCACCCCGAGGTGGCCGCGACGCTGGCCGATCTCGACGGCGATGTGACCGGGCTGCTCAGCGACGAGGACCTGGAACTGATCTCCGAAGAGATCTCCGCGGGCACCACGGCAGCCGTACTGGTCTGGGAGAACATCTGGGTCGCCCGCACCGCGGACGCCATCCGCCGTGCCGGGGCCACCGTCACCGCACACGAACGCGTGCCGGACTCGGTGACGGAAGCAGACCTGCAGTTCATCGTCTGAAGGAACCCATCCAAACCCACCCACCGCCGAAGGAGGCCGTGATGATCGGCCGACGCCTGTCACGCACCGGACGACCGGGACTCATCGGAGCAGCCGCGCGTACCGCGGTCGTCGCGGGTACGGCGACCGCCGTCAGCGGGCGGGTGGCCGCCCGCCAGCAGGAACGCGCCGCGGCGAAGGAAGCGACCTCCCAGCAGGGCCAGGCGGCCGCCGCTCCCCCGCCTTCCGGTGGAGCGCTGGACGATCAGGCACTGTCGTCGCTGGAACGGCTCGGCCGGCTGCACGCCGACGGGCTGTTGTCCGAAGAGGAGTTCACCGCCGCGAAGCAACGCATTCTCGGTACCTGAGTTCTCCGCGTCCGCGAACCGGCCGAGTTCCCTTCGTGGTACCTCCCACCCCCGGCCGGACGGGCCCGGGACGGTCGTCAACCAGTCGACTCCGTACCCGCGTCCACTGCCCAGGCCCGTACGACGGAGCGCGCCGCCTCGGCGTAACGGGCGGCCGGTGAAGCGGGATCCTCAAGGAGATCGCGTTCGCGGGTGCACTCCCATTCCACCTGCGCCGCGATCTCGACCAGTGCCTGTGCCTCGTGTGCGGGGAGTTCGTCGACGAGGTCGGCGGCCCCCATCCGCTCCAGGTCCTCGGCGCGCTCGGGCGCGACGTGCCGGACGGTTTCGACGAAGTCCCTCGGGATCAGTCGCTTCGTCGGCGCGGCAGGGGCGTACAGCACGGTGCCGGTGTCGTCGTCGGTCACGATGAACCGGCCGACCGGGCGCACCACCAGGGTGCGGCCGTCGTAGCGGGTCAAGGTCAGCTCGACCGTTCCGTCATCGCCGGCCACGCGGACCTCGCTCACGACGCCTTGGCGCGCGGCGTCGCCGCCCGGACGCTCGTCCTCCTCGCTCGCCCCGGAGTTGTCGAGCACCACACGGCGCCCGCGCAGCGCCTCCCAGTCGACGGCGGCCGGATCACAAGGTGCGTCGGTGCTGTTCACGGATTTCCCCACTGGAGACGGACGACTGGAGACGGACGGCTGGAGTTCGACAACTGGTGCTCAGCCCCTACGTTTACCCGGCCCGGAGCGCGGAGCGTCAGACGCGCGCCGGGTCGACCACCGGTCGGCCGGGATCGACCGTCCTCGGGCCTTTGTCGCCCTGCCCGCTTAGCCTGTTGGCGTAACGACTTCAGCAAGTCGAGCCCGAACGCGACGCAGCCGGTCCGGGTCGGTCCACGCGAACAGGGAGGTACCCGTGCCGCAGCGCCCCGCGCCCGCGTCCTCGCGGGTGGCCGTGCTCGCGGCCGCGGCGCTGCTGTCGCTGTTCACGTTCTTCGTCCCGGCGGCGCCGCACGTGGCACAGGCCCAGCGGCCCACCGTGCCGGCCCCGTCCGCCGATTGGGGCCGGCACACCGCCGGACACCCGGCCGCACACGCCGTTCTCGCCGCGCACGCCGGGCGCTGGGTCCAGCAGGAGACCGCGCCGCACCACCACACGGGGCCGCTCACTGCGGTCGAGAACGACCGGGCGCCGCTCGCCGCGCTCGGCGGCCCGGCAGCCGCGGACGCCGTCGCCGGACACACCGGTCAGGACGACGCGGGTACGGCCGAGCCGCGTGCACCGCCGCACGCTCCGCGCACCGCATCCCTCGTCATCAGCGCCTGACCGGCCCGCGCCTCGTTTCACCCGCACGCGGCCAGGGCGCTCTCCTTTCGTCCTGCCGTGGAGCAGTCACATGTCCCGTACGAAATCCCGCATGCCCTTGTGGCGTGCGCTGATCGCCCTCGCGGTGATCTCCGCCTCGCTCGCCATCGCCCTCACCCAGTCCGCGCGTCTCGGCCTCGATCTGCGCGGCGGCACCCAGATCGTCCTGGAGACCCGGGACTCGCCGGACACCAGGACCGAGGCCGACTCCGCGTCCACCCACCGCGCGCTGGAGGTGCTGCGCCAGCGGGTCGACGCGCTCGGCGTGTCCGAGCCGAGCCTGTCCCGCTCCGGGGACCGGCGCATCATCGTCGAGCTGCCCGGTGTCCAGGACCCGCGCGAGGCGGCCGAAGTGATCGGTCGTACTGCCCGGTTGACCGTCCACCCGGTCACCGGAGTCACCGACCGGGCGCCGAAGGACGCCGCCGATGCCGACGGTTCACGTACGCTCGCCGATCCGGACGCCGAGGGCGCCTACCTCCAGCTCGGCCCGACCGCACTCGGCGGCGACGGCGTCAAGGACGCGAACGCCGCCTTCGACCAGCAGGGCATGGCGGGCTGGACCGTCGACCTGAACTTCCGCAAGGACGCGGCCGGCGACTGGGCCGGGATCACCGGTACCGCCGCCTGCGCCCCACAGGGTTCGCCCGAGCGGCGCGTGGCGATCGTCCTCGACAACAAGGTCCTCTCCGCGCCGAGCATCGACCCCGGCGTGCCGTGCAGGACCGGCATCACCGGCGGCGACACCCGTATCACCGGCGGCTTCTCCCATGAGGAGGCCCGTGATCTGGCCGCCCTCGTCAAGGGCGGGGCGCTCCCGGTCCCGGTGGACGTCGTGGAGCAGCGGACGGTGGGCCCGACGCTGGGCGCCGACGCGATCAAGGCGTCCGCCCAGGCCGCGCTCATCGGCCTCGCGCTCACCGCGCTGTTCATCGTCGCCGTGTACCGCCTGCTCGGCGCTCTCGCGACGATCGCGCTCGGGCTGTACGGACTCATCTCGTACGCGGCTCTGGTCGCCCTCGGCGCGACCCTCACGCTCCCCGGCCTGGCCGGTTTCGTACTCGCCATCGGCATGGCGGTCGACGCGAACGTGCTGGTCTTCGAGCGTGCCCGCGAAGAGTTTCTGGGCGCCCGTACCAAAGCGTTGGACAAGCCGGTCGCGCGCGGGTTCGGCAAGGCGTGGAGCGCGGTCATCGACTCGAACGTCACCACGCTGCTCGCCGCCGGGCTGCTGTTCTTCCTCGCCACCGGCCCGGTGCAGGGCTTCGGTGTGACGTTGTCCGTCGGGGTCGTCGCGTCCATGGTGTCGGCGCTCGTCATCACGCGTGTCCTCGCCGACTTCGCGGTGCGCCGCCGCTTCGTCCGCGACCGGCCGCTGCTGACCGGCATCGCCTCCAGCGGACGGGTGCGGTCCTGGCTGTCGCGCCGCGATCCGCAGATCGTGCGGCACCGGCGTCGCTGGCTCGGCGTCAGCGGCCTTCTGGTGGCCGTGGCCGTCGCCGGGATCGTCGTCCGCGGACTCGACTTCGGTGTCGAGTTCACGGGCGGCCGCATGATGGAGTACAGCACCGGCAAGCCCGTCGATGTCGACACCGCCCGCAAGGCCGTGGCGGATGCCGGGTTCCCGCGCGCGGTGGTGCAGGAGTCGGGCGACGGCGACATCGCCGTACGCGCGGGGGAGCTCGGCGACGCCGAACAGCACGTGATCAAGGACGCGTTGGCGCAGGCGGCGGGCGGCACGGTGACCGTCGAGCGGGACGAGTTGATCGGCCCGAGCCTCGGTGACGAGCTGCGCGTGAAGGCGCTCATCGCTCTCGGGATCGCCGTCCTCGCCCAACTCGTCTATCTGAGCGTGCGGTTCCGGTGGACGTTCGCGGCCGCCGCGGTGTCCGCCATGGTTCATGACGTGCTGCTCGTGATCGGCCTGTTCGCCTGGCTCGCCAAGCCCGTCGACAGCGTCTTCCTCGCCGCGCTGCTCACAGTCATCGGGTACTCCGTCAACGACACCGTCGTCGTCTTCGACCGCGTACGCGAAGCGCGTCGCCGTGATCCGCGCACGGATCTGGAGCGGACCGCCGACAAGGCCGTCGTCCAGACGCTGCCCCGCACCGTGAACACCGGCATGGGCGCCTTGTTCGTCCTCGCCGCGCTCGCCGTCCTCGGCGGCGACTCGCTCGCCGACTTCTCGCTGGCGCTCATCGCGGGCGTGGTGGTCGGGATGGCCTCGACCGTGTTCACCGCCGTCCCGATGGCCGTGACGCTGGAGCGGCGCAGGCCCGCACCGGCGCGTCGCCGCGGGGACGGTGGCGGTTCAGGCCGAAGTGGCCGGGCCCGCAGTCCACTTGAGGCGCGTCGCGCGCAGCGGGAGGACACCGGCGCCGTCGTATAGGCGCCGCGGACTCCTGCGGCCCGGCCGGACCGACGGACCGGCCGGGCACGTCAGCCCTCGTATGTGGAGGTGCTCTGTCGGGTACGAGGGCCGTCTCGTAAGGCATCTTTCGAAACGCTTGCGCGCGTTGCGCTCTGCGGCGGCGTGCCACCAGCCGGGTGGAGAGGGGCCGGTGACCGTGGCGTTGGGCTGGTCGGGGTGCAGCCCGAGCCGTCGTAGCGCGATGGCGCGGACCTGCACGTCGAACCAGCCGTGCCAGTGGCCGTCGGGGCCGATGCCGCAGGCCAGATCCCATCGGATCTCGTCAGCGCCGAAGGGCATCCAGTCGATGCCGCGGTCCCGCAGTCAACCGCGGGCGGCGGCCATCGGCGCGGGGCGACCCGGCAGGTTCTCGTACGCCGCGATGCTGATCCAGTCGTTGCTCGGTGCGGTCATGTCTCCCATGATGCCCGGCCGCCACGCGTGACCGGCGGCGGGACGGCGCTGGAGGTGGACGGCACTCTCATCCTGTTCGACCTCGCCCACCCGCTGCTGTATAGGGATCCCCTATATCCCCTACTGATATTTCGTCTTTGCCTCGCATTCTTTTCCGGACCTACGGTGAAACCGCTCGACGGGGCACCCTCCGCGATTCCTCCGGACATTCGCGCTCTGGGCACGTCGATTCCTTTTCCGTCGAGCGGGAAATCAGGCCATCGAGAGGACAGGCGACATGACCACGATCGAGAACGGATCGGGAACGCGAGAACTCGCGGGAAAGCGAGCCCTGGTCACGGGTGGCACACGCGGCATCGGCGCGGCCGTCGTCCGCCAACTCCTTGACGCGGGCGCGCAGGTGCTCACGACGGCCAGGTCGGCGACGAGCACGGCACCGGAGGGCGCCACCTTCGTGAAGGCCGACGTGCGGACCCGGGCCGGAGCGGAAGCGCTCGCCGCGGCCGCGCAGGAGACGCTCGGCGGGGTGGACATCCTGGTCCACAACGCGGGCGGGGCGCAGCCGTTCAAAGACTCCGCGGCGATTCCCGACGAGGAGTGGCAGGACATGCTGGACCTGAACTTCCTGGCGTCGGTACGGCTGGACGCGCTGTTGGTCCCGGGGATGCGGGAACGGCGTTCGGGGATGATCGTGCACGTCTCGTCGGCCGCGGTCCTCACCCCGGTAGGACCGTTCCTGCACTACACGGCGGCGAAGGCGGCACTGGAGAACTACAGCCGGGGGCTGGCCGCGGAGCTGGCCCCGTCCGGAATCCGGGTGAACGCCGTGAGTCCCGGCAGGGTCACCACACCCGGCGGCGAGGCGACGCGGGAGCAGTGGGCGCGCGTGACCGCGGGGCCGGGCCCGGACAACGCCACCCCGCTGGGGCGCGACGGTCAGCCCGACGACATCGCCCATGCGGTGCTGTTCCTCGTGTCCGACCGGGCGAGCTGGCTGACCGGGAGCAATCTCTTCGTGGACGGCGGCGAATTCCCCAGGGGCTGACACCGTTCGACGAGAAGAACTCAGCGCCGCCTCCTTCTCACCGGCCGTCAGGAAACCGGTGAGAAGGAGGCGGAATCGGACCAGGATTCTTTGCGCAGGAATTCGAGCAGAGCCGTTTCCGCCGGGCCCGCGCCGGGCCGGAGCACGGCGAGGACGGGCTGGGACACGACCGGGAACACCGGTCGCGCGAGGTGGTCGTGGCCCTCGGGCACCGCGGAGGCCGGGACGAGCGTCACGCCGAGGCCGTGAGCGGCCCAGCGCACGGCCGTCGCCGTCTGCGACACGCGGGCGCCCGTGGCGGGGGCCCGATCGCTGTCCCGCAGCACGTTCGTCAATACGCCGTCGAGTGCGCTGTCACGGTCGAACCTCACCCACGGCTCCCCCTCCAGCTCACGCAACTCGACCTGTTCGGCTTCGAGTTGCCGGTGCCCGGGACCCAGCACCACGACGAACTCCTCCTCGCCGAGGTGGTGGGCGTCGGCGGGGCTCCGCTCGCACGCCGCCATCAGCGCGAGGTCCAGCACACCCCGGCGGCACAGCCGCTCCAGCTCCGCGGAGCTCGGCTCCTCGAAGACGGTGACCTCCACGCGCGGGTAGCGGCGGCGCAGCGCGCGCAGCGCACCCGGCAGCTGCCGCGTGCCGAAGCCCATCTGCACGGAGACCACCAGTTCGCCGACCAGCTCATCGGCACCGGCCCGCGCCGTCGCCCTCGCCCGGCGCGACGCGGTCACCGCGACCTCCGCCTCCCGCAGAAACGCCCGGCCGACCACGGTGGGCACCAGACCGGTCGGCGTGCGGGCGAACAGTTCCACGCCGAGCTCCCGCTCCAGGCCACGGATCTGCTGGGACACCGACGGCTGGGCGACACGCAGGCGCTCCGCCGCCGCGGTCACCGAGCCCTCCTCGGCGACGGCCAAGGCGTACTCGAACTGGCGAAGACTCATCGGCTCCCGTGCCCTCCTTGCGGTGCACCGCGGTCCACCGTCGCCATCGTTGCATTCGTCGCAATAGCAGGTAACTCAGTTCCATCAGCGGAGATTCCCGTGCACACGGCGGGAGCCGATCCATGCTCGGGAGCAGTCGGCCTACTGCGCGCTGGGCGACCGGAGTCTGGCCTCCGACCTGTGGTGGTGGCACTACGTCTGACGAGAACAGCCCGGATACCGGACGTTGGTGCATACGGGGGAACATTCGTCTCGTGCGATCACGTGACACCACTGCCGGTTGTCATACGGTCATGACGACAACCACCACGTCCGTTCCCCCGATGCCGTCCCGCCCCACGCGCCGGGACGGTCAGGTCACTCTGCCCTCGCCCGCGGAACGAGCCCGCCTGTGCCGATCCTGGAACCTGTCACCGCAGCAGGTCGCGACGGCGTTCGGCGTGACACCCGCAACGGTGCGTTCCTGGGAGAGCGGTCGCACCAGTCCGACCGGGCTTCGCCGGGCCGCCTACGCCGCCTTCCTCAACGGTCTCGCACACGCGCTGACCACCGCGGCACCCGAAGAGGGAGCCGTCCAGCCACCCCGGCCCCGGACCGAGCGCACCCCCGCACCGGCCACCCCGATCACGGAGTCCCTCCCGGCACCGGCATCACCGCCTGCCGCGGAGACGACGATCGCCCAGCTCGTCGTGCCGACGCTCCGGTCACTGCCGACGCCGGCAGCCGCGCTGCCCGTCGGAGGCCCACCCGACCCCGTCTCACCGGCGCGACGCAGACGCTTCTGGATCCTGGCGGCGTCGGCAGGCGCATGGAGCGTGTTCACCCACCTGATGCTGACGACGCCGCTGCCTCATCCGTGACAGCAGGTTCACCGGGCGGGCCGCACCCGCCCGGCACAGAAAGGCCGGGTCTGGTGCCGCCCGCCCCAACAGGCGGCACCAGACCCGGCCCGCCACTCATCCCGGAACCGTCAGTGGATCTGCTCCCGGCGGCACGCGCGGGACGTTACTTCCACATGCCCCAACCACCGTGCTCCCCGCCCCAGTTGTCACCCGAGCCGTTGGCGCAGGTGTTGCCGAACGCGGGGTTCAGCAGACCGATCACGCTGACCGTGTTGCCGCAGACGTTGACCGGAACGTGCACCGGCACCTGGACGACGTTGCCCGACAGGACCCCCGGCGAACCCACCGCGGAGCCCTGCGCACCGCTGTCGGCCGACGCGGCACCCGCACCGGCGATGACCGCGCCGCCGACCGCGACCAGAACCGCTGCGCTCTTCAGTACACGAGACATGGAGTCTTCCTCATTGCTCGAACAGCACCGCCACGTCGGACGGTGCGAGGAGCCGATCGCCCCTCGGGCGGAATCCGCACTGGGACGGGGTACGGATTGGTGGCTTCGCCCGTATTCACCCGTCTGGGCCAGGTCTCGCACATGCGCGTCCATGCCTCTGGTTGCGCAGCACGGCACTTCCCTCTGCCGGTGGCGCGTCGAGGTGGTGTACGCCGCCCTGTCGCCGCGGCCCTCGGCAGTGGCGATGACGCCCTACCCGCATCCGGGTCCGCGCGGGCGCGCCTGGGGTACATCACGGATGGCGGCGAGCACCGCTTCCCGCAGGGCCGCGGACGGTTCCTCCTGCACCTGACCGCTGAGGTCCACCTCTGCGGCCGGACGGCACTCGGCACCCCGGTCACCACCCCGTACACCTGTCGCGCCGGAAGAACTGCCTGCGTCGACCTGTTTCCTCGCCCTGCGCCGGCACGCCACCCAGCCCGCCGCGACCCGCAGTGCGTGATGTGGTTTCACGGTCTCTCCCCCTACATCTCGACGGGCTCTCCTCCGGGCGCCCGGCCACGCTGTGACGCAGGCGGCATCACAGGCTCCAGCCGAAGGGAGCCACTTTCCCTGGACGGATTCCTCGCCCGTAATCCGGCGCCCTTCCCGGCACGGCTTGGTCACCGCGCTCGCTCTCACTCCCTCGCACGTATCCATCTCCATCGCTGAGGACGCGGGTCGCCCTAAGGCGCGAGCAACGCCGGGCAAGCGTTTTAAGACCCTATTTGCAGCTTGGAGAAGTTTCTTCCGCATTTGGCCAATCCTTACCGCGAGCGGCATCGGATTCCCGGTGAGGGACACAGCTCTCCTGTTGTGGCATCGACACGATCCGTCCGGGGTGCAGGGACGGCGGGGGCGGGACGACGAAGGGAACCGGCCATGTCACACGCGACAGTGCGCGCCGGGATCTGTGCAGCGGCCCTGACCGGCGTGTGCGCTCTCTCAGGAACGGCCGTCGGCAGCGCCCAGGCATCGGACCGAACCCCTGATTCCTGGGGTGACGGCTGGAGGCACAGCGCGCCGCGGCACGAGAGCACGGGCCACGACCACGCCGTCCCGGCCGTGGTCACCGCATGGTCCGAGGTGTACGTCCGTGACGCCCCGACGACACACGCCGAGGCGACCTCGAGTCTGCCTTCAGGAGCGCACATCCGGCTGTTCTGCCAGACGAGCGGCGAGCACGTGAACGGGACGTCGACCTGGTACTTCGACAACGATGCGCACGGCTGGATCAGTGCCGCCCATGTGCATCCCACTTCGTGGCAGCCGCCCAGCTGCTGACCGTATCGCTCACCACGCCGAGGGGGGCGAAGGAGGCAGAGCCATGGCCACGATCCATGCGCGTCCACGACATGTGCAGTTGGACGACCATCTCCCGGTCGACCACCGCCTCAGCCGGATCTACCGGATCAGCGCCGGCGTCATGGGCGTCTTTCTGCTGGTCTTCGGGATCCTGGGGCTCGTCCACCGCATCGGCTTCTTCGACACCGGCGCCGACACGGCTCTGGGGCTGAACACCAACGGCGCGCTGAGTGTCCTGTCCGTCGTGGTGGGAGCCGTGCTGCTGGCCGCCGCCGTGCGCGGCGGCAACACCGCGTCGACCGTGAACATGGTGCTCGGCATCGCCTTCCTCCTGGCCGGCTTCGCCAGCCTCTTCGCGCTGGACAGCGACTACAACTTCCTCAACTTCCGCATGCAGAACGTTTTGTTCAGTTTTGCCGTCGGACTGCTGCTGATGACCGGCGGCATGTACGGACGCGTCAGCGGAGGCCTCCCCCACGACAACCCTTACTGGCGTTCCCGGCACGAGTGACGACCGGCGATCACGGCGACCGGCAACACAGGGCCCTCATTTCACTCGTTGGAATGAGGGACCAATCCGGTGGCCCGACCGTTCCGGATTCCCGGCGATGAAGGCAGACGGCCTTCACTGGTCCGATCGTTGAGGGAATGCCATGCAGAGTCGAGTCCGTCGTATCGCCGTTGTTGTCGCTGCTGCCGCCATGCTGCCGCTGGCCCTGACCGCCTGCTCCGACAGCGACTCCAAGGACAAGGCCTCCGACACCGCGTCCTCGGCCGCCTCCAAGGGCTCCGACATGGCCAGCCCCTCCGACGACACGAACGCGATGAGCGAGCCCTTCGGCCCCGCGTGTTCCTCCGTGCCCAAGGACGGCGCGGGCTCCTTCGACGGCATGGCCAAGGACCCCGTCGCCACCGCCGCCTCCAACAACCCGGCGCTGTCGACCCTCGTCACCGCGGTGAAGAAGGCCGGCCTCGTCGACACCCTGAACAACGCCAAGAACATCACCGTCTTCGCGCCCACCAACGACGCCTTCGCCAAGATCCCCAAGGCCGACCTGGACAAGGTCCTCAACGACAAGGCCCAGCTCACCAAGATCCTCACCTACCACGTCGTGGGCCAGAAGCTCGCCCCCAAGGACCTCGACAACGGCTCCTTCGACACCCTCGAGAAGTCGAAGCTCACCACCGCCGGCTCCGGCGAGAACTACAAGGTCAACGACAGCGCCAACGTCGTCTGCGGCAACGTCAAGACCGCCAACGCCAACGTCTACATCATCGACACCGTCCTCATGCCCAAGAGCTGACACCGCACCACGGCACAGGACGGCCGGGCGGGTCGTGAGGTGTATCGCGTCGTACACCTCATGACCCGCCCGGCCTTTGTTCCTGAGCGGCATCCGGCTGTTCATGAGCGGAGACCGGCGCGGCACGGACCGCCCGCCGTCATGCCTCAGCGCCCGCCGGCGCGGAACGCGCTGACGGACGCCGAGGAGTCGGTGCGACGTTGCGGCGTGACCGCTACAGGCCCACACCCAGGCCGAGCCCGAGACCCAGACCGATGCCGCCGCCGTAGTAGTGGTCGTGGTTCCAGTGCCCGCCGTGGTGGTGGTGCCAGCCCGGACCGTCATCGGACGGCAGGCTCTGGACGGACGCGGTGGTGGCCGGGTGCGCGGGCGTGGCCGCCTGTGCGGCGCCCGCCAGCGGCAGGGCCACGGCGCAGCTCAGCACGGCAACAGCGGCACTCTTGGCAAGAATCGTGCGCATGAGGGACTCCCTTGTCCTGGAACATCAACGTCTTCGACGCTAGGGGGCCCGCCCCTGCCACGCGCGTTGGATCATGACCCCCTGTAGTCGGCAGGCAGGCGGACGAGCCGCGTCGGGGCCCGGAACAGGCGCCGGCTGCTTACGGATCTGTGACGCGCGGGCCCGGTCCGGCGCTTCGTCGGCGCTGCGGACCTACCGTGGCGGCATGCGTGTACTGGTCACCGGCGGTGCCGGGTTCATCGGGTCCCATGTCGTCGAGGCGCTGACGGCGCGCGGGCACGAGGCCGTCGTCTTCGACGTGCGGGACGATCCGGGCGCCGACGTGCGGGATCCGGAGGCGATCGCTCGCACCCTGGACGGGGTCGACGCCGTCTGCCACCAGGCGGCCATGGTCGGTCTCGGGAACGGAGTCGTGGACGCGGCGGAGTACGTCTCGCGCAACGACCTGGGGACGGCGGTGCTGTTGTCGGCCATGGCCGCGGCGGGCGTGGGGCGGCTGGTCCTGGCCGGGTCGATGGTCGTGTACGGGGAAGGCCGCTACGAGTGTCGGCGGCACGGACTGGTGCGGCCGGGTCCGCGGGACGTAGGCGACCTGGATGCGGGCCGGTTCGAACCGAAGTGTCCCGTGTGCGAGGCCGAGTTGGAGCCCGGTGTCGTCGGGGAGGACGCGCCGGCCGATCCGCGCAATGTGTACGCCGCCACCAAACTCGCCCAGGAGCATCTGGCCTCGGCATGGGCACGCAGTACGGGCGGGACGGCGCTGTCGCTGCGCTATCACAATGTGTACGGGCCGCGAATGCCCCGCAACACCCCGTATGCCGGCGTCGCTTCGTTCTTCCGGTCCGCGCTGGCCCGTGGTGAGGCACCGCGTGTCTTCGAGGACGGGCGGCAGCGGCGGGACTTCGTCCACGTACGGGATGTGGCGGCGGCCAATGTGGTGGCGCTGGAGGCCGAGGCGGCCCCGGGCACGCTGGCCGCGTACAACACGGGAAGCGGTGTGCCGCACACGGTCGGGGAGTTGGCGCGGGCGCTCGCCGGGGCGTGCGGCGGGCCGGAGCCGGTGGTCACCGGTGAGTACCGGCTGGGGGACGTACGGCACATCACCGCGGACTCGTCGCGGCTGCGGGACCGGCTCGGCTGGCAGCCCGAGGTCTCCTTCGAGGACGGCATGCGGGAGTTCGCCCAGGGGTAGCCGGCCTTCGGGCTACGGAGCCGCAGGCAACGTGACCTCGAAGCGGCAGCCGCCCGGGATGTTGCGGACCGTGGCCCGGCCCTGGTGGGCCTCGACGATGCCGCGCACGATGGCGAGGCCGAGCCCCGCGCCGGCCGGGGGCGTCCGGGCGTTGGTGTCGCGCCAGCCGGTGTCGAAGACGCGGGGCAGATCCTCCTCGGGGATGCCGCCGCAGCCGTCCGTGACGGACACGACGACGCCGTCGGCGCAGCGCTCGGCGGCGACGGCGACCGTGCCGTCCGAGGGGGTACGGCGGATCGCGTTGACGAGGAGGTTGCCGAGGACGCGGCTCATCTCCTTGCCGTCCACCTCGACCGGGACCGGCTCGACGCTGTCCCCGGTGAGCCGCACCCCGTGTTCGCGGGCGAGCGGATCCGCCCCGGCGAGGGCGTCACCGACCAGGTCGTACAGGGAGATCCTGGCCGGGCTCAACGGCAGCGATCCGGCGTGGATGCGGGAGAGTTCGAACAGGTCGCCGACCATCCCGTTGAGGCGCTCCACCTCGGTGCGCATCTGGGCGAGGTAGCGTCCGGGGTCGGTGGCGACCCCGTCCTCCAGTGCCTCCGCCATGGCGCGCAGGCCCGCGAGCGGGGTGCGCAGATCGTGCGAGATCCAGGCGACGAGTTCGCGCCGGGAGGTCTCCAGAGCGCGTTCGCGGGTCCGGGAGGCGGCCAGTTTGGCGCTGGTGGCGGCCAGTTCCCGGCTGACCTCCTCGAGTTCGGCGGTGGCCGGCGTGTGCGGGGCCGCGAAGTCGCCGCCGTCGCCGAACGAGCGGGCAGCCACGGCGAGTTCACGGCTGCGGGCGACGACCCGTCGGCCCAGGACGAGTGCGGTGGCGAGGGAGACGACGGCCGCCATCGCCACGACCGTGGTCACCACGGTCAGGTCGTGCGGGGACAGGAACATCGCCCAGGCCACGGCTAGAGTGCCGGCGAGCATCGCCACCACGCCGACCGCGGCGACGACGGCGAGCGAGGCGGTGAGGGACCGGCGGCGCAGCAGACGCAGCGCCGCGGCTCCGACAAGGCCGGTGGCTGCGGCACCGGCGAACGCGTAGAGGGCGATGAGGAGGTTGTCGTGCACGGTGGGTCGTCCCTGGTTCTCGGTCGTTGCGGCTGGTCCGTCGGATCGGTTCTTCGGCCGTCGTGCTCGGTGCCTGTCCGGCGGTAGAAGTCGCCGGCTCCGGGTCGGTGGATGCCGTCGGCACCGTTCGTCCGCCGGCCGGGGGATCGCCGGCGCCGGTCCGTCAGGTCGGCTGCGGTGCGGGGTGCGGTTCGAAGCGGTAGCCGACGCCCCAGACCGTCTGGATCAGGCGGGGACGGGCCGGATCGTCCTCGACCTTGCCGCGCAGGCGTCGGATGTGCACCGTGACGGTCGACAGGTCGCCGAACTCCCAGCCCCATACCTCGCGCATCAGGTCCTCGCGGCTGTAGGCCCGTCCGGGGTGCCGCAGGAAGAAGGCGAGGAGGTCGAACTCCCTTAGGGTGAGCGCGAGTTCGGCGCCGTCACGGGTGGCGCGGCGGGCGCCGGGGTCGACGGTGAGGCCCGCGGCGCGCACCGGGTGCCGGTCGGTGTCGGGGCGGGCGCGGCGCAGTACCGACTCCACGCGCAGGACCAGCTCGCGGGGGCTGAAGGGTTTGGTGACGTAGTCGTCGGCGCCGACTTCCAGGCCGAGGATGCGGTCGTCCTCGTCACCCCGGGCGGTGAGCATGATCACCGGAACGGGGCCCCGCGCGCGCATCCGGCGGCAGACCTCCAGACCGTCCATGCCGGGCAGCATCAGGTCGAGCACCACGAGGTCGGGGCGGTGCGCGGCGGCGCGGGCGAGGGCGGCGGGGCCGTCACCCGCTCGGTCGACGTCGTAGCCGGCCCGGTCCAGGTACCCGGTGACGACCTCGGCGACAGTCGGATCGTCGTCGACGACCAGGACCCGGGCCGCCCCGTCCGGGGCCGGAGCCCTCTCGGGCTCGTATGACTGCTGCATTCCTCCACCCTGACACTCCTGCGCGACGGACGGAGGGCCCGGGGCGTGCGCGAGCGCGGACGTCCGTGTTTCGTAAGGAACCGAAGTCCCTAATGTCCGTTTGCCGCTCGTAGGGTGAAAGCCGTGACAACCCCATCAGCACCAGTGGTCGACGTGGTCCTGCCCTGCCTGAACGAGGCGGCGGCCCTCCCCTGGGTACTCGAACGCATTCCTCCCGGCTGGCGCGCGATCGTCGTGGACAACGGATCCACCGACGGTTCGGCCGACCTCGCCCGCGGCCTGGGCGCGCTGGTCGTGCACGAGCCGCGGCGCGGCTTCGGCGCCGCGTGCCACGCCGGCCTGGAAGCGGCCGGCGCCGACATCGTCTGCTTCTGCGACTGCGACGCCTCCCTCGATCCCTCCCTCCTGGTCCCCTTCGTGCGGGAGGTGCGCGCCGGTGCGGCCGATCTGGTGCTGGGCCGCCGCCGTCCGGCGGGCCGCGGCGTGTGGCCGGTCCACGCCCGCGTCGGCAACCGCGTACTGGCCCGCATGACGCGCCGCAGGACCGGCCTCGCCCTGCACGACCTCGGACCGCTGCGCGCCGCGCGCCGGGAGGCGCTGCGCGCGCTGGAGCTCACCGACCGGCGCAGCGGCTACCCGCTGCAGATGGTGGTGCGGGCCGCCGACTCCGGCTGGCGGGTCGTCGAGCACGACGTGCCGTACCTGCCGCGTACCGGCGTCTCGAAGGTGACCGGGACCTGGCGCGGCACCTGGCACGCGGTACGGGACATGCGCCGGGTGCTGGCGGAGCCGCCCGTGACCGCCGGATCCCCCGCACAGCAGACGTCCGGACGGCAGCAGTCCGTACAGGAAGGGCGTGTCCGGTGACCACGTTGCTCGTCATCGCCAAGGAGCCACGCCCGGGGCGGGTCAAGACGCGGCTCACCCCGCCGTTCACGCCCGAGCAGGCCGCCTCACTGGCCGAGGCCGCTCTCGCGGACACGCTGGACACGGTGGCCGCCACCCCGGCGGACCGTCGCATCCTCGTCCTCGACGGGGCTCCCGGGCCGTGGCTGCCGCCCGGCTTCGACGTCGTACCGCAGGTCGCGGGCGGTCTCGACGCACGGCTCGCGGCCGCGTTCGCCGGCTGCGCGGGGCCCGCTCTGCTGATCGGTATGGACACCCCGCAGGTCACGCCCGAGCTGCTGAGCGTGGACCTCGCCGACGGCGACGCGTGGTTCGGCCCCGCGGCCGACGGCGGGTTCTGGGCTCTCGGCCTGGCCACGCCCGATCCTGCGTTGCTGCGCGGCGTGCCGATGTCGACACCGGAGACGGGCGCCGCACAGCGCGAGCGGCTCGTCGCCGCCGGGCTGCGGGTGCGGGATCTGCCGGAGCTGCGTGACGTCGACACCGCCGACGACGCCTGCGCCGTCGCCGCGCTGGCCCCCGGGAGCCGGTTCGCCGCCCGCCTGGCGCGATGTACGCCGGCGGTACGCCGATGAGCGCGCCGGTCGCCGGCACCGTGCCCTGGGCGAAGGCCGACCCGTACGCCGTCGCGTTGCGCGCCGGCCGGGGCCCGCTGTTCCTGCGCCGCACCGACGGCTGGCTGCTGCCGCTGGAGGTGGAGCGCTGGTGCGCGCGGGCCGACGCGGTGGACCGTGAGGTCCTCGACCGGTGCGAGGGCGCCGTTCTCGATGTGGGCTGCGGGCCGGGGCGCCTGGTGGCGGAGCTCGTCGTGCGCGGCCGGACGGTCCTCGGCGTCGATGTCAGCGAGGCCGCGGTCGACCGCACCGAACGCCTCGGTGGCCCGGCGCTGCGCCGCTCCGTCTTCGACCCGCTGCCGGGCGAGGGCCGCTGGGACAGCGTGCTCCTCATGGACGGCAACGTCGGCATCGGCGGGGAGCCCCGCGCCCTCCTGGAGCGGGTGACCCAACTCCTCGCCCCCGGCGGCCTGGTGCTCGTCGAGACAGCGCCCGTGGATGTCGACGAGCGCGCCCACGTGCAGGTCGTCGACGTCACCGACGGGCTCGCGGACGACCGCCCCTTCCCCTGGGCGCGCGTGGGCACCGAGGCACTGCTGCGGTACGCGAGCCGGGCGGGCCTGCGTCCTGTCGCTCAGTGGTCCTCGGGCGGGCGGCGCTTCGCCGCGCTGCGCACCCGCAGCTCCGACCGGACCAGCAGCAGCGCCGAGCCGCCGAAGAGCACACCGGTGAGCAGCAGCCAGCGAGGCAGGAATCCGGCCGCCGACTGGCCGGTGGCCGACGCGTAGCGCGCGTCCGCCATCCCGCTGATCAGCGGGAACCAGACGAGCAGCAGAAGCAGGGACAGCGCGGCCGGGACCCGCACGTACCCGGCCCGCTTCCGCTGCCCCACAGCCCCGGCCGCCGCGAGCAGCGACCGGTCCGCGGCCGCGTAGAGCGGCAGCAGCACGAGGTCGTGGAGCAGCGCGGCCCCGACGATCCACAGCGCCACACCGAGCCAGTCGTCGGCGAGCAGCCGTACACCTGCGTAGGCGGCGAGCACGAACGAACATGCGAACAGCAGGAGTTGGAGAGGGCTGCCCAGCGGAAGTCGGCGTGATGCCCGCACTGAACCGCCTGTCTTCTTCGTGTCGCTCACAGGTCACAGCCTTCCGAAGGTAAGCCGGGCCACCCATTTGGTGTTCAGGACACCGGGCGCCGCGGGCACGATGATCCGCGCGGGGTAGCCGTGATCGGGGGACAGCGCCGCGCCGTTGACGGAGAGGGCGAGCAGCGAGCGCCCGTCGGCGACCTGGTTGGCGCCCAGCGCGGCGTGCCGGAACGCGCCGTGGCGCTGGAGGGACTCGACGAACACGCCCGGCAGGTCGGCGTCGTGGCCCACGAGCGCCGCGAGGTCCCGTAGCCGTACCCCGCGCCATGTCTGGTCGGAGGTGGACCAGCCTTCCACGCAGGCGATGGGCAACGCGGCGCTGTGCTGGGCGAGTCGGCCCAGTTCCGACCGGCTGAGCCGGACTGTTCCGTCGCGCCCGGTGACGACGAGGCGCCAGGAGTCCTCGCCGGTCTCCGTCGGGTGGATTCCCGCGTAGGCGGCGGCCTTGTTGATCTGGAAGCCGTTCGGTCCGCTGCCGGGTTCGGCGCCGCCGTGCGGGGCCAGGAGTGCGGTGCGTCGCAGCGGACCGTCGAAGCTGCGCCCGACCGTGGTGCCGAACAGCAGAAGCGAGCCACCGCCGACGAACCACAGTGCCCCGCGCCGCGAAACGGACGGCGCAGCCGGGTTCGGCGACACGAGTCCGCCCGCTCCTTCTTCTCCCCGGCGCATGCGCCGCACGTTGCGCAGCGCGGCCGGCACCTTGAGCGCCGCGTGTACGACGAACGCGGAGACGAAGACCCAGGCACCGTAGAAGTGCAGCGGGTAGAACGAGCCGGGGAAGAGGTAGTCGAGTTGGACGTTGAGCACGCCCGTCACGAACTCGAACAGGCCGCCGCCGACCAGCAGGAGCAGCGAGACCCGTTCCAGCGCATGGGCGACCGAGCGGACCGGGGGCAGTTCGAAGAGTCTGGGCACCACCGACCACAGCTTCGCCAGCAGGACGGGGATCAGCGTGACGCCGAGGGTGACGTGCACGCCCTGGTTCAGCCGGTACAGCCAGTGCGGGTGCGTGGGCCAGGCGAAGAGGTAGAAGCCGAGCAGCCCCTTGTCGGGGGTCTTGTCGTTCACCCGTGCCAGGTCCGGGTTGTACGCGGCGTACGAGAGGAGTCCTGTCACGAACAGCACGGTGATGCCGGCGAGCAGAACGAGGCCGAGGACCGAGGTGAGCCCGGGGCCGCGCAGCGGGCTGCGCCAGAAACCGGGAGAGGTGGGGAAGCGGGGAGCGTCGCGCATGCTGTGACCGTAGGACGGGATCACCCCGGAACCGGGTGCACGACCCATGACGAAACGCTGACGTCCGGCCCGGGCACTCCGGTCGGAGCCGCTCGTGGGCCTAGCGTTCCGGTGTGATCCGCACCGAACCCTCCCCCGGAACGAACGGCAGTCGCCGGGACCTGTACGCCGTCGTGGCGGCCGCTCTCCTCGTGGTGGCGGCCGTGCTGATCGGCCGGCACATCGAGCACACCCACCACACGCTGCACGTCGGCTGGCCGCCGCTGTACGCCAACTGGCTGCCCCATGTGGGTCCGGGCACCCCGGCGGCGCTCGCGGTGGCCGCGTCGATCGTGGCGTACGGTCCGCAGCTCGCGACGGCGCTGCGCTGGCGGACCCTGCTCGCCACGACCTGGGCGGCGGCCACCGCCTGGATCCTGTCCCTGGCGCTCGTCGACGGCTGGCACCGGGGCATCGCGGTCCGCCTCACCACCAAGTACGAGTACCTCCGGGTGATCGACCGCTTCCACGACATCCCCGCGACCTTGCGGGACTACACCCGGCACATCCTCATCGACTCCCCCGACCACTGGCCCGCCCACACCGCGGGACACCCGCCGGCGGCGCCGCTCACCTTCGTGCTGCTCGACCGGATCGGTCTGGGGGGCGGCGGGTGGGCGGGGATGTGGTGCATCGTCGTCGGCGCGACCGCGTCCGTGGCCGTGCTCGTCGCCGTGCGGGCGCTCGCCTCCGAGGAGTCGGCACGCCGCGCGGCGCCGTTCCTGGTCCTGGCGCCGGCCGCGGTGTGGATGGGCGCCTCGGCCGACGCCTACTTCGCGGCCGTCGCCGCGTGGGCGGTGGCCCTGCTCGCGCTGGCAGTGACCGGCCGCTCCGTGGGGTGGGCGGCCGCCGCGGGGCTGCTGTTCGGCCTGACCTGCTATCTCTCGTACGGGCTCACGCTCGTCGCCCTGATCGGGGCGGCCGTGCTGTTCCTCGGGCGCCAGCGCGTCCTGGAACGCCCTGCGGCCTTGGCCCTTCTCCTGCTCGCCGGGCTCGCCGTGGTCCCGGCCGTCTTCACGCTCGCCGGTTTCAACTGGTGGGAGGCGTACCGCTTGTTGACCACGCGCTACTACCAGGGCGCGGGCGGCATCCGCCCCTACGGCTACTGGGTGTGGGCCAACCTGGCCTGCACGGTCCTGATCGCCGGACCGGCCACGGTCGCGGGCCTGCGCCGGGCGGGCGCGCGACTCCTGCCGCGCCCGCGCCCTCGCCTCGCGGAGCCCTCCACCCGCCTCGCCCTGCTCGTCTCGGCCGCGCTGCTGGCGCTGCTGATCGCCGACCTGTCCGGCATGAGCAAGGCTGAGACGGAACGCATCTGGCTTCCCTTCACCATGTGGCTCCTCGCCTCCGGAGCGCTCCTCCCCCGGCCCCGCCCATGGCTCGCCGCCCAAGCGGCCCTGGCGCTGGCCGTCAATCATCTGCTGCTCACCGGGTGGTGACGGCAGAGGTCTGTCACCGACAGCCAAGACCTGCCGCGTCCCTCTGTTCCGGGGCGCCACCTCAGCAGCAGATGTGCAGTTTGTCCCCTAGTCGAACATGCGGCCGTCTCGCCACGCAAGACGTGCGTCTCACTCCGCGTTGACATCTCGATCCGGCAGTCTCGGCGCGACGCCGTTCGGAGCGTGCCGAGTTGACGTCCGCGTGACCTCGCCGGTGCTCAGGGCAGGCGCAGCCAGCCGCGGGCCGTGCGCCAGTGGCCTCCGTGGTCGAGGTGGTCGAGCAGGGCCCTCTGCAAGGTGTTGCGGCGTGGCAGTTCCGTGGTGTCGGTGGTGCCGGGCGGGGTGTGGAAGACGAACTCCAGGACCTCCGTGTCGCACGGTGGCCGGTCTCCGTGCGAGGTGAAGCGTCGTTGGAAGGCGAGGATGTTGGCGTCGGGGTCCAGGTGGTCGGCGAGGGTGTGGTCCAGCAGCCATGAGTGGCAGGTCGCGAAGGTGACCGTGTGCTCCGGGTAGTGGCGGGCGGCGAAGGAACGGGCCTCCTTGAAGGAGGCATCGCAGGCGGCGGGGGTCAGGGGTCCGTCGCCGGGGATGTGGACGTCGAGGACGGGTTCGCCTTCGCCGGGACCGTCCGCCGGGGCGGCCCGCGCGCCCCAGGACGCCGAGTCGTAGGTGCGGTGCTCGAACTGCAGGCGGCCCAGCCGGTTCAGCGTGCCGCGCAGATGGCGGCTGAGCCAGATCTGCCGGTCGAAGCCGCCGGTACCGTGCGCGAGGCGGTACCCGGCGAGCTTGGCCCCGAGGTCCGCGAGGGTCGCCCGCGTCACGCCGTCGGGGATGCCCCTGTCACGGCGCAGGGCGAGGGCGTGGGGCAGGGCGAGGAGGTAGAGGTGGGTGTAGAAGTAGCGGCCTGCCTCGCCGAGTGCGCCGGGGGCGTGCGGCCACTGATCGGCGCGCGGCGGGCCCTCGGCGGTGAACAGCGTCCGGTGGCAGTGGACGAGCGCCTCCCACAGGCGAGGGGTGCGCCCGGGGTCGGGCAGGGTCGCGAGCAGCGGAGCACGGTCGACGGCAGGGATCGCGAACAGGTCGAGGGCGGTGGCGGTCTCGGTCTCCGACCGGGGCTTCGGATCGGGCACCCGGGTGTCACCGGTCGGCGTGCACAGCGTGTCGATCCAGTCGTCGGCGTTCATCGGCTCGCCGCCTGTACGAGGAGGTGACGCAGTCGGTCGAAGCGGGCGAGGCTGTCGTCGAGGCCGCCGGGGCGGGAGCGCAGCAGCCAGCAGGCGCGCTGTTCGGCGAGCAAGGGGTCCAGGCGGCGCAGGAGTTCCGCGGCGGACGCCGGGGCGATGTGCGCGGCGGCGTCGGTGCCGGTGGTCGTCGGCTCGGTCGTGGATTCGGCCTGGAGGAGGTCCAGGGCGAAATCGGCCAGGCCGATGACGTGTCGCAGCTCCCTGAGCAGGGTCTGTCCGTCGCCCGCGGCCGGCTCCGACACGTCGAGATCGCGACGGCAGGCGTCCAGGGTGCGTCGGGCCTCGTCCAGGGCGGGCGCGGTGGGCAGGGCGGGCAGGGGCAGGGCGTCGTCGGGGCGCAGGGCGCGGATCAGCGGGGAGGCGTTGAGCAGGGGAACGCCCAGGCGTTCACCGAGTCGGCCGAGGCGGTCCAGGACGCCGCCGGTCACCCGGGCGGCGTCGAGCAGGAGGTGCTCGTCGAGGACACCGGCCGTGTCGAGGTCCCGGTTGGTGTCGAGGCACCAGCTGACGGCGCCGCCGAACAGGACCGGCGCGAAGGCGATGGACGGCGGCTCCCACATGCCGTGGTCGCCCCAGGAGGTGAGGAGGTATCCCCCGGCGCCGTGCTCGATCCCGGCCTCGGCGGCGTCGATGATGTTGGCTTCGGCGTTGTCGAGCCGGCCGAGGAGTGCGTTCCAGTTGCCGGCGCCGGGCGCCACCCAGAACGGCACGCCCGCCTTGTGCAGGGGGCCGGTGCGGGCGCGGAAGCCCTCCACGAGCGCGTCGAGGTCGGTGCCGCGGCCCTTCCACCGTGCCGCCTCCGCGCTGTCGGCGGCGAGGACGGCCCGCGTCGTCGTGGGCGCGTCGTACTGCCAGACGACGGCGACGGCGCCGGGTGGCACGCGGGCCAGGAGTTCGGGGTGGTCGACGAAGACGTCGGCCCAGAACTCGACGGTGTATCCGGCGGTCAGCCACGGTTCCATGAGCGCGGTGACGTGGTCGAAGTAGACGGTGCCGAGGCCGTCGCGCTCGGCCTGCTCGCGGGAGGCGCCGGTGCCGAGTTCGAAGGGTTCGTCCGCGCCGATGTTCAGGCGTCTCGACCGCAGTACGCCGGTGACCTCCTTGAGGAGGGACTGGGCGAAGGCGGCGTTGTCCGGGGTGGGTGCGAGTGTGCCGGGTGGCTGGTGGACGCCGCCGCGGAGGTATCCGTCGGGGTTCTCGGCACGGTGTGCGTGGGCGGGATGGCGCAGGAAGCGCTCCATGTGGCCGAAGGTGTTCTGGTTCGGCACCAGGTCGATGCCCAGGGCGGCGCAGCGGGCGTCCAGCCAGCGCAGGTCGTCGTCGGTGAGAGGTGAGGCGTTCTGCCAGATCTCGCGGTGGGCGGCGAAGGCGTAGGTGTGCTCCGTGTAGAGCTCGAGCTGGTTGAAGCGGGCCAGGGCCAGGAGGTCGAGCCAGCGGGCGAGCGTGGCGCGGGTGGGGACGCGGTCGCGGCTGATGTCGAGGAGGAAGCCGCGGCGCTCGAAGTCCGGATGGTCGGTGATGGTGTAGCCGACCTCGGTGAAGTCGGCTCCGGCCCGCAGTTGGTCGAGAGTGGCGAGTCCGTGGCGCAGGCCGGCGGCGTCGGCGTGGGTGAGGGTGACGCCGTGGGGACCGGTGTGCAGGCGGTAGCCCTGAGCGGGCAGGTTCGGGTCCGCGGTGACCGTCACGGGTGCCCCGGTGGGGGCGCCGCCGGGAGTGGTGGTGAGGGTGCGGGGACGCGGGAAGGGGGTGACGGGCACGGACCGGCTCCTGGTTCGTGTGCGGGGGTGGGGAGGGGGCCGGGAAGCACGGGACACGGGCCCGTGCTTCCCGGCATGGTGGGGGGGCTGACGGTCAGCAGCCGCCGTTGAGTTCGCAGATGTCCGAGCGGCGGGGGGAGACCTTGATGTCGTCGAACCACATGGAACTGTCGTACTTCGGCGCGAAGTTCGTCGTCGCGCCACCGGCGAAGCTCGACCAGTACGCCTTGTCGATCTGGTCGGAGTTGGTGACGAACCGCAGGCCGGTGATCTTCGCGGCGGTCCTGCCGTTGTAGAAGACCTCGATCTCGCCGTCGGGGTTGGCCTGGCCGCCGGTGACGGTGTTGAGCTTGACGCGCTGGGCGACGTTGACCCATGCGCCCTTGGGCCAGTAGATGTCCTGGCCCGCCTGGTCCTTGAGGACGGTGTAGTCGCCGTACTGGCCCTCGTGGCCCATGTGGTAGTAGTACAGCGCCGCTTGGCCGTTCGCGGTGCGCCAGATGAAGCGGGACGAGAAGCCGTTGGTGCCGTCGCAGACCTGGCCGCCGGAGCAGGCGGCGCCGCCGGCGAGGCCCACGCCCAGCTTGCCCGCGTACTCGGTGGTGCCCCAGCTGAAGTCGCTCTGGAACTTCACCCAGAACGACAGGTAGTACTCGTTGGCCTTCGGTATCTGGAACGGGGCCTGTGCGCCGGAGTCCTCGGGGCCGATCTTGCCGCCGGGGTAGAGGACGCGCAGGCTCTTGGTCCCGCTGTGTGCCGGGGTGTTGTCCACGATCTGCGCGCGGTTGTCCATGCCGAGCGCCCAGGGGGCGGTCCAGCCGTCCTTGGCCCATTCGCCGAGGGGGTAGGGCCGACCGGCGGTGGGGCGCTCGAAGTCGTTGACGTTGGTGAGGGCCGTCGGGGCCGTCTGCCGGGCTGGGGTGGTGCCGGATGCCGGGACCGCGAGCGCGGTGGTGGCGAGTGCGGCCACGGCGGCCGCGCTGCTCCAGAGCTTGGTTCTGGTGCGCATGTGTGGGGCTCCTCTTTTCGTGACGCCGGCCGACGGCCGGCCCAGTGGGGTGGAAACAGAGGTGCTGGATCGTGCGGGTGCGGACGGGTCAGGCGAGCCAGCGCGTGAGCCCGTCGGCGATGAAGGCGTCCTCCTCTCGCAGCCACGGGTACAGGGCGCGGACGCGGGCGATCTCCTCGCCCTGTCCGGCGGACAGGCCCTCGGCGGGGTCGAGGCACCAGGTGCCTTCGAGCAGGCCCTGGCGGCGCAGCACTTCGTGGACTCCGGCGATGACCCCGGCGAACGCGTTGCGGACGTCGTAGACGGCGGCGTTGGCGTCGGTGTCGCCGGCGAGTCGGGTCAGGGCCCGCTGGCGTGCCGCCCCGTCACCGGCGCGCGCGGCGTGGACGTCGGCGAGGAGGCGGGCGGCGGAGCGGGTCCACACGGCCCAGTGGCCGAGCAGTCCGCCGGCGAAGTGCCGGACCACGGGCCCGCCCGGGCCATGGACGTGGAAGGGGGTGAGCAGGTCGTCGACGATGTTGTCGTCGTTGCCGGTGTAGAGCGCGACCTGCTCGCCGCGGTCGGACGCCGTGACGCCCTGGACGAGTTCGAGGGTGCGGTAGCGGTCGAAGGGGGCGGCCTTGACGGCGACGGTGGACTCCTGGTCGGCCAGGCGTCGCCAGTAGGAGGCGGGCAAGTACCGCCCGCCGACGGCCTCTTGGAGGTAGAAGCCGACCACGGGGAGCACCTCGCCGATCGCGGCCGAACGGTCCAGCAGGTCGTCGACGGTGGCTTCGGGCAGGCCCGCCGGCGAGACGAGGACGGCGTCGTAGCCCAGCTCGCGCGCCGTTTCGGCCTCATCGACGGCTTGGCGTACGGGGCCGCAGACTCCGGCGATGCGGACGAGAGGCCGTGCTTTTGCGTGGGCGGTCATGTCGTCCGCGGCGAGTTCGAGGACGGGGCGCAGCAGGCCGTGGTCGCGGATCGCGAACTGGGTGGTGTGGACGCCGACCGCGAGCCCTCCGGCACCGGCGTCCAAGTAGTAGCGGGTCAGGGCGCGTTGGCGGCGTTCGTCGAGGCGGCGCCCGGCATCGAGGGCGAGGGGATGGGCGGGGATCACGGTGCCGCGGCGGAGGAGGGCCCTGGTGTCGTGGGCCATGGCGGCGGGCATCAGAAGCGGCCGTCCCTGCGCTCGAACTTGGTGGGCTTGTCCCAGGTCTCGCCGCCCGCGAGGAGCCAGCTCGCCTGGAGGTCGATGAGCGCGCCGAGCGGCAGGTCCGGGTAGCCGAACAGGGCATGGCACCGCGTCGCGTCGCTGAGCAGGCTGGTGGCGGGCGGTTCGCCGGTGAACTCGGGCGTGACGTCGAGGCGTTCGGCCAGGCGCCGGGCGAGGGTGTGCACGCCTGCGGTCTCGGGTCCGGTGAGGTTGAGGGTGAAGGCCTCGTCGGCGGTGGCGCGGCCGATGGAGCGCAGGACGACCTCGTTGGCGTAGCGCTGCCAGACGACGTTGACGGCGCCGGTGGCGAGGTCGACCGGAGCACCGCGCAGCAGGGTGCGGGCCAGGTCGGCGAGGACGCCGTAGCGGGGTTCGACCGCGTAGTTGAGGCGGATCAGGGCGACCGGGGTGCCGAAGGCGCGGGCGGCGTTGCGGAAGACCTGTTCGCGGCCCAGGCAGGTGATCGCGTAGTCCCCGTCGGGTGCGGTGGGGTCGCTCTCCCGGGGGCCGCCGGTGACCGGGGCGGTCATGCCGTAGACGTTGCCGGTGGACAGGGCGACGGTGCGGGCGCCCGGATAGCGGCGGGCCACGTAGGCGGGCAGCACCGTGTTGGTCATCCATGCCTGCTCGGGCGCGGTTGCCGTGCCGAACTTCGCGCCGGCCAGATGGACGACCGTGCCGGCTTCCGGGAGTTCGTTCACGGCGGCCGGGTCGGACAGATCGGCGCGCAGCGTCCGGATCCCGCGCTTTTCGAGATGCGCGGCGAGGGAACTGTCCGTCCACCGGGACACGGCGATGACCTCGGTGTCCTTTCGCCCCGCCGCGTCGAGTGCGCGGCGCGCCATGACGGATATCCCCGTGCCTGTCTTGCCTCCGGCCCCCAGGACCAGCAATCGGCCGGCCGGCCAGTCGGCGGCCTCGGCGGTCAACTCCGCGCCGGGGCGGGCGAGCTCGTCCTCCAATTCCGGAACGGTCCGGGGCAGGACTTTCATTGAGAACTCCCACGCTCAGAATTCATTCCTTTTTCGAGAATGAATTTCACGAATTTGTTGAGCTGCCGTCAAGAAAGCATGCGAAACCATGGGGCGCAAGGGGTTGACGCACGAGTTTGAATGCTGCAATCTCCCGGCATGAAGTCGGCAGATGAGAAGGATTCATTCCTTCGGGGACCCAAGTACCGACGCGTCGCCGAGCGGCTCCGTTCCGAGATAGCCAGGGGCATCTGGCCGGTGGGCGCCCAGTTGCCCGTGGAACGCGAAATGGCCGAGACCCTGGGCGTCAGCATCAACACGGTGCGGCGCGCGGTCGGCGAGCTCGTCGAGGACGGGACGATCCAACGGCGCCAGGGCGCAGGCACGTTCGTCTGCCCCCGGCCGGGATCCGCCCCGATGCCGCGCCGGCTCGTGGGGGTGCTGGTGCCGTCGACGACGTACTACTATCCGCGCGTCGTCGAGGGGATCCAGCAGGTCCTGCGCGAGGCGGGGGTCAGCGTGCTGCTCGCTTCCTCCGCCTACGATCTCGACGTCGAGCGCGACGAACTGCGCGGGATGCGCGAGACCGACCTGGACGGACTGCTCCTCGTCCCGAACCTGCACCTCATGCCCGATCCGCAGGACTACGTGGACGATCTGCGCCGGCTTCCCGTCCCCTACGTGCTGGTGGAGCGGCGTCCGGCCCGGCCCGCGCCGGACGACCCGACGTCGTACGTGCGCACCGACCACGCCGGCGGTGTGTGTCTGGCCCTGCGTCACCTGTACGGCCTGGGGCACCGCCGGATCGGTCACCTGGGGCGGCTCGCCACCGGCACGTCCGACCTGGTGGCCGAGGGCTTCGACGGCGCCTGCGCCCACCTCGGGCTCTCCGTGCCGGCCGGGGCCGTCACCCGCCGCAGGACCTGGACCCCCGAGGACATCTCCTTGTACGTGCGGACTTGTGTGGACGTCGGTCTCACCGCGGTGTTCTGCCTGGGCGACCGGGACGCGGCGGCCCTCGTGGTCGAGGCGCGGCGGCAGGGCCTGCGCGTTCCGGACGACCTCGCCGTGGTCGCCTACGACGACGAGGTCGCGGAGGTCGGCGACGTGCCCCTGACCGCGGTCTCACCTCCGAAGACCCAAGTGGGCGTGCTCGCCGCCCAGTTGCTGCTGGCCCGAATGAACGGCGGACCCGACACACCGGCGCAGCGGGTCGACCTGCTGCCCCGGCTGGTCGTCCGCGCATCGTGCGGCGGCGCGTCACCGTCGGGGCCGGGCACGACCGAGGCACGCTCCCCCGCCGTCCCGACGCCCTAGCCCCCCCCAACTCCACCGATCGGCCGCCGCGTTCGACCGTGCGCGCCGGTCCGGTCGGTCATGCCCGGACGACCCCGCCCCGCCGGGTCGTCACCCGTCCGAGCCCTCCCCAGAGGAGAACCACGTGACATCCGCTGCACCCTCCGGCCGGTTGCGCATCGGCCTGGTCGGAGCCGGCTCCGTCGGCACCGACCATGTCCGGGCCGCCGCCGGAGCCGTCTCGTATGAGATCGCCGCGGTCTGCGACACCCGGCGGGAACTCGCCGGGCAACTCGCCCCGCCCGGCGCCCCGGTGTTCACCGAACACCAGGAGATGTTCGCGCGCGCCGGGCTCGACGCCGTGATCATCACGGCCCCGCACTCCCTGCACCTGCCGATGACGCTGGAGGCCGCGCGGGCGGGGCTGCACGTTCTGGTCGAGAAACCGATGGCCACGACCGTCGAGGACTGCACCACCATGATCGCCGCCTGCGAGCGGGCCGGAGTGCTGCTGGCCGTCGGGCACGTCATCCACTTCGACCCCGTCGCGCGCGAGGCACGCCGCATCCTCACCTCGGGGCGCTACGGGACACCGCACCTGATCGCCCATCGCCGCTCCGCTCACTACACCCCGGGGTCGCGGCCCTCCTGGTTCTTCGACCCGGTCGTCGCAGGCGGCGGCATCGTCCTCAACGTCGGCACCCACGGGCTGGACCGTATCCAGTGGTTCGCCGGCTCCCCCGTCGCCCGGGTCACCGGAACCGTCC
This sequence comes from Streptomyces sp. cg35, assembly GCF_050410835.1. Classification (NCBI taxonomy): domain Bacteria; kingdom Bacillati; phylum Actinomycetota; class Actinomycetes; order Kitasatosporales; family Streptomycetaceae; genus Streptomyces; species Streptomyces sp. cg35. The sequence goes on along the minus strand of NZ_CP191268.1, from coordinate 8,528,017 downwards.
GCGGCCGCCCCGGCATGGACGTGGAGACGGACGCGCTCGCCCTGATCGACCTCGAGAACGGCGTCAGCGCCAACATCACCCTCACCAGCCGCGGCGTGCCCTTCTACGACGAGACCGAGATCATGCTCGACGAGGCCACGCTCCGGCTGTCCCACCACGACGGCCTCAGCCTCCTGCGCGGCGGCCGGTCCGAGCCCTTGGCCGATCGCGGCCCCGGGCACGAGCGGGCCTTCCGCGCCCAACTGGACGGCTTCGCCGCGGCCGTTCGCGGTGAGGACGCCGCGGCGTACGTGACCGGCGACTACGGCCGCTCGGTCGTCGCCGCGGCCCTGGCCGTCTACGCGGCGTCCGAGCGCGCCGCGCCCGTCGTGCTCGGCGCCCCGGCCCCGGTACCGGCCTCATGAGCCGACTCGCCTTCAGCACGCTCGGATGCCCCGAGGCCGATGTCGACGAGGTGATCCGCCTCGCCCGCGCCCACGGCGTGACGACGGTCGAACTGCGGTGCACCGAAGGTCAGTTGATCGCCCCCGGCACTCCGCCCGACAAGGTCGCCCGGCTCGCCACGACGCTGAGCGGGGCAGGTCTGAGCGTGGCCTGTCTCGCGTCGTACGTCCGCCTCACCGGCGGCCCCGAACAGCTGGAACTGCTCGTCGACGTCCTCGGCCAGGCGGCCCGGCTGGGCACCGACGGGGTGCGCGTCTTCGGCGGCGAGTACGACGGCACGCCCGGCGAACGGCGGCGGCGTGCGGTCCGCATGCTGGCCGCGGCGGCTCCGCACGCGGAGGACCTCGGGGTGTCGATCCTGCTGGAGACCCACGACGCTTTCCTCACCGGCGACCTGGTCGCGCAGGTCCTCGAAGGGGTCGACTCCCCCGCCGTCGGTGCCGTCTGGGACGCGGTCAACCCCTGGCGGGCCGGCGAGCCCCTGGCCGCCACCGCCCGCCGACTGGCCCCCTGGCTCCGGCACGCCCAGCTCAAGGACGTCGCCACCACGACCGACCTGCGGCCCGTACTCCCCGGGCACGGCGCCGTGCCACTGCACGACATGCTCCGCGCGCTGCGGCAGATCGACTACACCGGCCCGCTCAGCCTGGAGTGGGAACGCGCCTGGTACCCGGACGCCGACCCGCTCGACCACGCCCTCACCGCATTCCGGTCCCTCTTCGACGGTCCCGGGCGTCCATGACGGCGGGCGCGAACGGCACGGCCGCTTCCGCCTCCCTCGCCCCGGACCCCCTCTTACGGCGCTGCCGGTGCCCACAGCGGCCTCCGCGCCGTCGCGTCCCCGGCCCCGCACGGCCTCGTACTCGTCCCCCTCCCACGACAAGGAGTGCACCATGCGCATCGCACCGCACGGCCGGTCCCCCGGCAGACGCACCGTCCTGCGCGCCGCTCTCGGTACCACCCTCGCGGCGGCGACCGCCGGGTGCGGCACCGCGGCCGCCGATCGCCGGAACCCGGACGGCCCGCTCACCCTGTGGTCCGCCCTGCGCGGGACCGACACCATGGTCGCGAAGTGGAACGAGCTTCACCCCGACGACCCCGTGGTCTTCGACATGGTCACCTCCGGCCTCGCGGGCGGCAACGCCAAGCTGTCCAACGCGGCCCGCGCGGGCAACGCCCCCGACATCGTCTCGCTCGTCGACGCAGACCTGCCCTCGTTCGCGATCGACGGCGTCTGCGCCGACGTCACCGCTCTCGTCACCCCGCGGCTGCGCTCCCAACTCGGGCCGCAGGCGTGGACCAACGCCGAACTGGGCGGCCGTGCGTGGGGCATCCCGCTCGACCTCGGGCCGATGATGTTCGTCTACCGCGAGGACATCCTGCGCAAGCACCGCATCCAGGCGCCGACGACCTGGGCCGAGTACCGGGACGCCGCACGTCGCCTCAAGCGGTCCGACCCCCGGCTGCGCCTGGGCACCCTGCACCCCAACGCGTACAACGTGCTCGCCGCCCACGCCATGCAGGCCGGCGGTCAGTGGTTCGACATCACCGACGATGCCTGGAAGGTGGACTTCCTGGACGAATCCTCGGTGCGCGTCGCCGAGTTCTGGCAGTCCATGGTCGACGAGGACCTGCTCATGGTCGCCCCCGGCAGCAGCCAGGAATGGATGTCGGCCCTCGCCGGCGGCCGCGTCGCCTCGCACCTGGTGGGGCCGTGGGGCCTCGCAGCCCTGTCCCGCACGGTCCCCGACACCGCCGGCAGCTGGCGGGCGGCACCGCTGCCGCAATGGGACCCGGACAAGCCGGTGGTCGGCACGGACGGCGTCTCCGTCCACGCCATCACCGCCGACAGCAACAAGAAGGAGCGGGCGATGAAGTTCATCGAGTGGCTCACCACATCACCCGAGGCCATCGTCGCCCGCCTCGGCGGCGGCACGTCCAGCCTCTTCCCCGCCGCCACCGACCTCGTCAGGCCCGCGTCCCGCCAGTTCACGCCCGACTTCTACGCGGGGCAGAACGTCTACGGGCTGTTCGCCGGCCAGTCGAAGATCCTGCGCACCGGCTGGGTCTGGGGTCCGCGCATGCAGGCCACCGCGACGTCCCTGCACCAGGCTCTCGCCCGGCTCAAGTACGGCACCACCATCACGGACGCCCTGCGCCAGGCGCAGGCGGAGACGCTGCCGGACCTGCGCAGCCTGGGACTCTCGGTGAGGACGGCATGAGCACCATCACCCGGCCCACCACGGCTGCCACCGCACGCACCCGCCGCAGCGCCACGGCCCCGGCCCGACGGACCGGCCGCGCCTCCCGGCGCGTCGCCGTCGGTGTGCTGCTCGGTCCGTTCGTGGCCCTGCTGCTCGCCGTCTTCATCCTGCCGACGCTGTACGCGCTCTACCTGAGCTTCTTCTCCACCACCCACGAAGGACTCGGCTTCGGCAATGCGCACACCGCGTGGGCCGGGCTGCGCAACTACGCGGCCGTGCTGGACGATCCGTCGTTCGTCCGCGGTGTAGGCATCACCTTGCTGTACGCGCTGGTGTTCATCCCTGCCGTCGTGGCCGGCGCCCTGGTCCTCGCCCTGCTGTTCGACTCCGGCTGGATCCGCGCCCGCCCGCTCAGCCAGACGGTGCTGTTCGTCCCGCACGCCGTGCCCGGGATCATCGCCACGGTGATCTGGCTGTACCTCTACACGCCGGGCATCTCCCCGGTGCTCGGGGCGCTGGAGGACCTCTCGGTCGACGTCGACTTCCTGTCGCTCGACATGCTCGTACCGTCCCTGGTGAACATCGCGATGTGGAGCGGTCTCGGCTACACGACGGTGATCTTCTTCGCGGCGCTGCGCGCGATACCCCCCGACGTCACCGAGGCCGCCGCGGTGGACGGCGCCGGCCCCGTGCGCACCGCGCTGCGGATCAAGGTGCCGATGATCCGCAGCACCGTCACCACGATCGTCATCTTCACCACCATCGGGGCGCTGCAGCTGTTCACCGAACCGATGCTGCTGAGCAAGACCAGCCCGCTGGTGGGTCCGCGGTTCACCCCCAGCATGTACATCTACGACGCCGCGTTCACCCGCAACAACTACGGCCTCGCGGCCGCCGCCTCCATGCTGCTCCTCGGCGTGTGCTGCCTCCTGTCCTTCGCCGTCACCCGAGTGACCGCGGAACGCCCGAAGAAGGTGAGAGCGTGACGACGACCATCCCCTCCCCGAGACGCCGGTCCACGGTGCCGAACAGCCCTGCCGGCAGCGGCCGTTGGTCCAGCCGGACCGTGGCGAACCTGCTGGTCGCCGTCGCCGCTCTGTACGCTTTGCTCCCGCTGGTCTGGCTGCTCATGGCATCGACCGTCGACCGGCAGTCGCTGTTCGCGTCCGACTTCTTCGACCCGAAGAACTTCGCGCTGCTGGACAACCTCCGTGCGCTGCTGGACGAGGGCGACGGAATCTTCCTGCGCTGGTACGGCAACAGCCTGCTGTACGCGGTACTCGGCGCGGGGCTCGGCGCGCTCATCAGCGTCGCGGCCGGATACGCCTTCGAGAAGTACGAGTTCGCCGGAAAACGGCAGCTCTTCGCGCTGGTCCTGGTGTCCGTGATGGTGCCGGCCACCGTCCTGGCCCTCCCGCTGTACCTGATGGTCTCCGGCGTGCACCTGGCCAACACCGTGTGGTCCGTGTTCGTCCCCGTCCTGTTCAACCCCTTCGGGGTCTACCTGGGACGGCTGTTCGCGGCCTCGTACGTGCCCGGCGAAGTCCTCGAGGCCGCGCGCGTGGACGGGGCCGACGAGCTGCGGACCTTCCTGTCGGTGGGACTGCGGATGATGGCCCCGGGCTATGTGACGATCTTCCTGTTCCAGCTCACCGCGATCTGGAACAACTTCTTCCTGCCGCTGGTGATGCTCAACGACGAGAAGCTCTACCCGCTCAGCCTCGGCCTCTACAGCTGGAACGCCGCCGCACCGATCGTTCCCGACTACTACCCGCTCATGGTGATCGGTTCCCTGCTGGCGCTCCTGCCGCTGGTGATCGCGTTCGTGCTGCTGCAGCGGTTCTGGAAGTCGGGGCTCACCGCGGGTTCCGTGAAGTAGCCGCACGGCGTGCGGGCCGGTCGGCCGAGGTCCGCGACGGGCTCGGCCGACCGGACGTGCGGTGCGGGCGCCCGTGATGTCGGGCGGCGTTTTGCCGAGCCGGCAACAGAAGTGGCGGGACCCGATGCGGTGGGACGACAGTGGGCCCGTGACTGACAACATTTCGGCAGGATCGACTGCGTTCGGCGCGTCACCGACGGGTGACGGATACGTCGGAGACCCCGCGGTGCGGGCAGAGTGGGACAACCGGTACGCCGACCGGGCGCAGCTGTGGAGCGGTCAACCGAACGGTGCGCTGGTGGCAGAGGTCTCCGGGCTCACCCCGGGGCGGGTGCTCGACGTCGGCTGCGGCGAGGGCGCGGACGCCATCTGGCTCGCGCGCGGCGGCTGGGACGTGACCGCGCTCGAGGTCTCCGGAGTGGCACTGGAGCGGGCCGCCGAGCATGCGCGGGACGCCGGCCAGACCGTTCGCTGGGTGCACGCCACGCTGACGGAGGCGGCGCTCCCGCCGGCCTCCTTCGACCTGGTCTCCGCGCAGTACCCGGCCCTCCTGCGCACCCCCGACGCCGCCGCCGAGCGCGCGCTGCTCGCGGCCGTCGCGCCCGGCGGCGTCCTGCTGCTCGTGCACCATGCGGGGATGGACACGCACGGCCCGGACGACGGCGGCTTCGACCCGGCCGACTACGTCTGGCCGTCGATGGTCTCCGCCCTGTTCGACGAGGACTGGGAGGTGCAGGTCGACGAGGAGCGACCGCGGGTGGCGCCCGAGGGCGGGGCCGGGGCGCATCACACGGACGACGTGGTGGTGCGCGCGCGTCGGCTGCGCTGAGAACGCTCCGCTTCCTCCAGGCGAGCGAGCGGCTGATCGGCGGGGTGGCAGCGTGGTAGAACGAGGGGCACCGCCCGTCACACCCGGGATCGAAGACCCACGAGGCGGTGCGGTCCCTCGGCTCCCTCGAGGGCGGGACCGCCACCGGCCCCGACGTGGAGGCGAACATCTACTGAGCCGGCCGGGCGCTCAGGAGCGCAGCGCGGCCTCGCCGGAGTGGACGGCACGCAGGGCGCGTTCGACGGTCTCCTCGTTCTCGCCGACCGGTGCCACGTAGTCGAGGACGTCGCGCGCGGCCGGCTCCCCGAGCGTGCGGGTGATGACCCAGGTGGCGAGGTACTGCGCTGCCAGGCAGCCGCCCGCCGTGGCGATGTTCCCCTCGGCGTGGAAGGGGGCGTCCAGCACGGTCACGTCGCAGGCTTCCACGAAGGGCCGGCTCGTCCGGTCCGTGCAGGCCGGCATGCCCGTCAGCAGCCCGAGCCGGGCCAGCACCGGTGCGCCGGAGCACTGCGAGCCGATCAACTGACGTACGGGGTCGAGCGAGAGCCGGGAGATCAGCCGGTCGTCGGCGACCACCTCGCGTGTCTGCACCCCGCTGCCGATCAGCACGACATCGGCCTCGGTCACGAATTCCATGGGCCGTTGCCCGGCCACCTCGACGCCGCTCATCGAAGTGACCCGCGGCGCCGGCGTCGTGATGAAGGCCTCCAGGCCGTCCTTGCGGCAGCGATCGCCGATCGGAACCGGGCCCGGCGGGACTCAGCGCCCGGGGCCCCTGCGTGACGTACAACTGACCAGCCGGTAGGGAGATTTCACCCCTCGCCCCCACTCCGCTCTCCCCCATTCCGGGCGAGGTCTCCGGACCCGGGGGTCTCGGCGCACACACTCCCCTCGGTCGGCCTCTCGGCCGCCGACGGCACGTCGGTGACGGGCAGAGCCTTGGCCGAGCGCCCGCCGACGGCGGGGGCGAAGAAGATCGCCAGGGTGGTGAGCGCGAGGACGGCGATCATGGCGGTGCGCAGGCCGTAGTGGTCGCCGAGGAAGCCGAGGCCGGGAGGGCCGACGAGGAAGGCGATGTAGCCGATCATCGCGACCAGGCTGACCCGGGCCGCCGCGTCGGGGCCGGAGTCACCCGCGGCCGAGAGGGCGACGGGGAACCCGAGCGAGGCCCCCAGCCCCCAGAAGAGGACCGCGGCGCCGGCCAGGACGGCCGAGTCGGCGAAGACGACCAGGGCGATGCCGAGGGTCGCGGAGACGGCGCTGGCCCGGACGACGGGGGCGCGGCCGAGACGGTCGATGAAGAACCCGCCGGAGAAGCGTCCCAGGGTCATGGCCGCCGCGAAGCCCGCGTAGACGGCCGAGCCCAGAGCGGGGTCGACGTCGTGGCCGTCGACCATGAGCAGCGGCAGCCAGTCGTTCGCCGCTCCTTCGGCGAGCGCCATGGCCAGGATGACGCCACCGATCAGGAGCAGCCTGTTGTCCTTCCAGAGCCGCGCTCGTGATGATCCGGTGTGCTCCTGGGCCGGCCGGACGCCGCTGCGCTTGCCCACGGCGCCGGGAATGGCCCGGATTCCGTAGGCGAACATGCCCGCCGTCACGGCGAACACGGCCGCCATGTGCCACAGCACCGGGAAGTCGACGGCGGTGCACCAGATGCCGATCCCCGCCCCCACGACGGTTCCGAGGCTGAAGAAGCCGTGCAGCGTGGGCAGGACGGTCCGACCGGTGACCTGCTCGACCTCGGCACCGTCGATGTTGATCGCGACCTCCCCGCCACCCATCCCGGCGCCGAAGAGGAACAGTCCGGACGTGACGGCGGGGGCGGAGGAGAGCATCGCGCCGCCGCCGATGACGGCGAGGCCGAGGATGACGAGCAGGGTGCCGACGCCCATGACGGGACGGGTGCCGAAGCGGGCGACGAGCGCTCCGGAGCCGAGGATGCCGGCCATGGAGCCGACGGACAGTCCGAACAGGACGAGCCCCATCTGCGCGGTCGAGGCGTCGAGTCGGTCCCTGATGTCGGGTGTGCGGGTCACCCAGGAGGAGATCGACAGGCCGGGTATGAGGAAGAACAGGAACAATGCTGTCCGGCGGCGGCGCGTGGCCAGGTCCATGAGGTCTCTTTCACGTGAACGCGGCAGGGTGGTGACACCAGCGACTGAGTATGTACAAACGTACACGCCCGCGGAGGCAGGAGGCAGAGGATCACGTGACCGGTACCTCTCGTGGCCCGAACGACCCGGGACGCCGGGACCGCATCATCGACGCGGCACTGGACGTCATCGCCGAACACGGGGTCACCGGCGCCACACACCGGCGTATCGCCGAGGCCGCGGGAGTTCCGCTCGGGTCGATGACCTACTACTTCGGGGGCATGCAGGACCTGTTGATCGAAGCTTTCACCCGTCTCGCCGAGTCGATGTCCGCCCGCTACCACGAGCAGCTGCGCGCCGCCGACACGGTCACGGAGGCGCGCGCCGCCGTGGTGGAGATCATCTGCGGGCCGCAGCACGGAAGCCGCCGGGAGCTCATCCTCTGCTACGAGCTGTACGCCTTCGCCTCGCGCAATCCAGCGCTGCTCGGGGTCATCAGGTCCTGGCTGAACGCCAGTCGGACGTCGCTGAGCAGGCACTTCGACCCTCGGACGGCTCGCGCTCTGGACGCGCTGGTGGAGGGCCTGTCCATCCACAATTCGCTGGACGCGGAGCCGATGCCGCGCGAGGACGTCGCCGCCATCGTCGAAGCGGTCGGCGTCAATCTCCCGCCCCAGGATCCTGACCGCGCCTGAACCTGTGCGCACCGGCCACTGAGTCCCGCACTCCTCGCAGCCGGTCCCCCGCGCGGGCCGGCCCGGCGCGACGCTTCGTATCCTGCTCTGGTGATCGCCATGCCCCGCCACTGCCCCCGATGCCGATGCCCCCTGCGATGACCAGCGCTTCCCCGGAGGGCGAGCCGCATCAGGACGTGACCCTGCGGCAGATCCTCGACTACGACGAGGACGGTGTGCTGCGCCTGCACGTCGCGCCGCGCGGGCAGGACGTCGCCGTACGCGGGGTGATCATCGGCGAGGAGGACGCCGCGCGCTCCCACGACGGACGGATCGTGCTCGCCACGGGGCTCGCGTCGGACGAGGCGGCGGCCGAGCGGGTGCGCGAGGTGGCCGCCTCGGGGGCCGTCGCCGTCGTGCTGCGCGGCGTGGACGGGGCGCCACCGGCACCCGGCATCGTCGAGGCGGCGCGGGAGAGCGGCATCGCCGTGCTCGTGCGCGCCGGGTGGGCGGACTGGGCGGACACGGTCGAACTGCTGCGGTCCGCCTCGGCGTTCGCCGCCGTGGGCACCGGTCATCGGTCCGCGGGCGACATCGCCGGTGGCGGGCTCGCCGTGCTGGCCGCGGAGGCCGCTCGGTACTGCCGGGCCTCCATCACCGTGGAGGACACCCAGTTCCGCGTCCTGGCCCATTCCGCGACCGGGCCCGACGCCGATCCGATGCGCCGGTCCACGATCCTCGGCGGCAAGGTCCCCGACTGGCGGGTGACCGAACTGCGACGGGCCGGACTGCTGCGCGCCCTGTGGACCTCCCGCGACGTCATCCACCGGCCGGCGGACGACACGGGCCCCGAGCGTCTGGTCGTCGCGATCCGCAGCGGCGGCGAGATCCTCGGCTCGATCTGGGCGGCGGCCGACGGGCGGAGCTTCTCGGCGGACGCCCCGGAGGCACTGCGCCGTGCCGCGGAGGTCGCCGCGCCCTATCTGCTGCAGCACCGCCTCCGGGTCAGCAGCAACCGGCGCCGCGAGGAACACGCCGTACGGGGTCTGCTGTCCGGCGACGGCGACCGCCGCACCCACGTGTGGGCGCTCGGCCTGACCCCGGAGGAGCCCTGCGCCGTGCTGGTCGCCGAGAGCGGCAACAGCGCCGCCCCGTTCCCCGAGCGCACCTTCCAGGCACTCGCCCTGCAGGCCCAGGCGCATCGGCCCACCGCCCGCTACCTGCGCGAGAGCCACCGGCTCACCGTGCTGCTGCCCGTGCCCGACGCCGACGAACGCGATGTCGCCCAACTCGCCCGCGACCTCGCCTCGCTGGCCGCCGCCATGCCGGACGCCCCGGACGTATGGGTCGGCGCGGGACCCGTGGTGACCTCGCCCCTGGACGCCGTCGCGTCGTGCGAGGAGGCGCGGCTCGTCGTCCGTGCCCTGCGGGAACGCGAGGCGCGGGCCCCGAGGACGCCGGACGGACCGAGTGAGCGGGCTGCCGCCCGGTATGCCGCTCCCGGAGACCTCCGGCAGAGTGTGGCGGTGCTGCGGATCCTCGACGCGATCCGGCCGCTGTGGGAGCGGGCCGGCGGGCCGGTCCACGACATGGTGCTCGCCGATCTGGCCACGGGAGGGGAGCTGGTCCGCTCGCTCGCCGCCTACCTGGACGCCGCGGGCGACATCCCGCGCGCCGCGCAGCGGCTCGTCCTGCACCCCAACACGCTGCGCTATCGGCTCAAGCGCGTACGGGAACGCTTCGGCATCGACCTCGACGACCCCGACACGCGTCTGATCGTCACCCTCGCGGTGCGCCTCGCCGAGCCCGGCGGTCTGCCTCCCGCCCGGGGGTTTTGACCGTGTTCGGGTGGGTGTTAGGAGCGACGGACAAGGAACTGCCGGTCTTTTGGAGCCGATCACGATGACGGGGCGGACCGTGGGCGCGAGTCTCTAGGCACTCCCCCTTCGCCGTTCCGAAAGCCTGCACGTGACTTCGCATCCTGTCCCCGCCCCGACCCCGCGCCCGGCCGACGACCGTGTCCACGCCGTCCTGCGGCACGCCGTCGACGAGGGGCTGATCAGCACCGAGCAGCCTGTCGCCGGGTTCCTCGACACCGACGGCGTCCGCGCGTCGGTCGCCTCTCTGCACGCCGCGTTCGACACCGTCCCCGACGTGCTGCACACCTTCGCCGTCAAGGCCTCGTCGCTGATTCCCGTGCTGCGGCTGCTCACCGACCTCGGCATGGGCTGCGAGGTCGCGAGCCCGGGTGAGCTGCGGCTCGCCCTGGACGCCGGATGCGCTCCCGAACGCATCGTGCTCGACTCCCCCGCCAAGACCCGCGAGGAGATCGCCGAGGCGCTGGCCCTGGGCGTCGCCCTGAACGCCGACAACCTCGACGAGCTGCTTCGCGTCGACGCCCTGCGCCCCGACGACTGCGCCTCCGTCATCGGACTGCGGGTCAACCCCCAGGTCGGCGGCGGGTCCATCGGCGCGATGAGCACCGCCACCGCCACGTCGAAGTTCGGCGTCGCGCTGCGCGACGCGGGCGGGCGCGAGCGGGTCGTCGAGGCGTTCGTGCGCCGCCCGTGGCTGACCCGGCTGCATGCCCATGTCGGCTCGCAGGGCTGCCCGTTGGAGCTCATCGCCGAGGGCATCGCCGAGACGTACCGCCTCGCGGAGGAGATCAACGCCGCCGTCGGCCGGCAGCAGATCACCAGTCTCGACATCGGCGGCGGCCTGCCCGTCAACTTCGCCGACGACGACGTGCGCCCCACCTACGACGACTACACGCGCGCCCTGCGGGCCGCGGAGCCCGGGCTGTTCGACGGGCGGTACGGCCTGGTCACCGAGTTCGGGCGCTCGCTCCTGGCCAAGAACGGCTTCATCGCGGCCCGGGTCGAGTACGCGAAGCAGTCCGGGGGCCGCCGGATCGCCGTGACGCACGCGGGCGCGCAGACCGCGACCCGCACCGTACTCATGCCCGGCGCCTGGCCGTTGCGCGTCGGCGCCTTCGACGCCCAGGGACACCCGAAGCCCGGTCCCGCCGTGCCCCAGGACGTCGCGGGGCCGTGCTGCTTCGCCGGCGACGTCGTCGCCGAGGGCCGCGACCTGCCGCTGTTGGAGGAGGGTGACCTCGTCGTCCTGCGGGACACCGGGGCCTACTACTTCTCGACGCCGTGGGCCTACAACAGCCTGCCCAGGCCCGGCGTGCACGGATACGCCACGGACACCGAGGGCCGGGTGCGGTGCGTCCCGGTGCGCGACGCGCAGACCCTCGACGAGATCGCGGCCGAGAGCGGCGCCCGGCACGCCGACCGGCTGAGCGCGCTCGCCCGCGCCACGCACTGATCCACCCGGGGTGGCTGCGCCTCCCCGTCCCGCACGACGCCGATGCCCACCGTTTCGACGTTCCGAGGATCCGCCATGCCCCCGTCCGCCATACCCGACGCCGCTGCCGCCGCACCCGCCCGTCCGCTGCGCCGCACCCTCGCCCTGGGCGGGGCCGTAGTCGCCCTGCTGCTCAGCCTGGCCGTCGGTCTGACGAGCCAGGCGCCCACGCTCTGGGGCCTGTTGCCGATCGCGCTGTACGCGGTGCTGGCCCTCACCGGCCTCGATCTCGTCCTCGTCACCGGCGTCGCCCTGATCAGTGCCGCGCTCGTGGCCCTGCCCTCTCCCGGGCGGGCCGGTGACGTGCTCGGTGCCTCCGTGACCGATCCGGTGACGGTCATCGGCCTGATCATCGTGCTCGGTTCGGCGGCCGGCGAGGTACTGCGCCGCACCGGCGTCGCGGACACCCTCGTCCGCGGCATCATGCGGGCCGCGGCCGGCCGCGGCACCACCGTCCTCATGTACGGGATGATGGCGGCCTGCATGGTCCTGGTGGCCGGCCTCGGCACCCTCGCCGGGGCGCTGTCCATCGCCGCGCCCCTGCTGGTGCCGGTCGCGGCCCGGGCCGGCTTCACCCGCTCGGCGACCGCGGCGACGATGTTCCTCGGCGGCTGCGCCGGGCTCGCCCTCGCCCCGTTCGCCGGTTCCAACATCGCCATCATGAACACCGCCGACGCCGGCTACTTCACCTATGTCGCCGTCGGCGCCGGCCCGCTCGCCGTGCTGTCACTGCTGCTCGCCGCCGTGGTGGTGCCCTGGGTACAGCGGCGCAGCGCCGCCCGGGGAGACCACTACCTCCCCGAGGAGGTGACCGAGGAGCGGCAGGTCACCCCGACACCGCAGGAGGCCGCCCGTACCCGGCGCGCCACGTGGGTGTTCGTCGGGACGCTCGCCGCCACCGTCTGCTACGCCACGCTGACCAAGGCCGACACCACCTTCCCGCTGATCGCGCTGCCGCTGCTGATCGTGGTGACGGCGGCCGCGGCCGGTCTCTCCCCGCGCAGCGCGGGCGCCGCGGTGCTGACCGGAGCGCGCCGCATGCTCCCGATGCTGCTGCTCTTCTGGATGCTGGCCGCCCTGTTCGGGTTCATCGATCTGTTGCAGCCGTACGACGTGGTCCTCGACCGGTTCGGTCCGGGCCTGCGCGGGCTGTCGGCCGTGCCGTTCGCCCTGGCGGTGGCGGCCCTGGGATGGGTGGGCGTGCCGGGGGCGACCGCGGCGCAGGTCATCCTCATCGGCGAGGTGTTCGGGCCGCTCGGTGACGAACTGGGCATCGGTCCGGCCGCCTGGGTGATCATTCTGCTCTGGGCGTCCAAAGCGGACACCTACGGCCCGCTCCCCAACGCCAACATGGTCGGGGCCATGGGCATGGCCCGCGCCGACCGCCTGCCCTATCTCCTCGGCACGGGCTGGGCACTGCTCGTCCCCGCGTGCGCGCTCTACACCGTGCTGCTCGTCCTCGTCCTGTGACCGCCCGCCGCCCCGCACCGACCGAACCTCCCCGGAAGCGAGCCGACATGACCGCCCCCACCGCCCCGTACGACGTCCTGATCACCGGCGGCACCGTCATCGACGGAACCGGCGCCGCACCGCGCCGCGCCGACGTCGGTGTCCGTGACGGGCGCGTCGTCCATGTCGGCGCGCCCGACCCGGCGGCGGCCGCCACCACCGTCGTCGACGCGGCCGGACTCACGGTCACCGCGGGCTTCATCGACCTCCACTCGCACGCGGACTTCTCCGTCCTGGCGATGCCCGACGCGGAGGCCTGTCTGCGGCAGGGCGTGACGACCGTGGTGACCGGCAACTGCGGCCTGTCACCGTTCCCGCTGGCCACGGGCGAGGACCCGGCCGCGGGCGGACCCGGCACGCTCGCCGGGGCCCAGTGGGCCGACCTCGACGCGTTCGCCGCGGCCGTGGAGGCGGCGCGTCCCGCCCTCAACGTGGCCCCGCTGGTCGGGCACGGCGCCCTGCGCACCGCGGTGACGGGCGCCGCCCGCACCGCGGCGGGGCCGGCCGAACTCGACGCCATGCAAGCCCTGTTGGCGACCGCGGCCGCCCAGGGCGTGTTCGGCATGTCGACGGGCCTGATCTACGCCCCGGGCTCCTTCGCGAGCACGGACGAGATCGTCGCCCTGGCCTCCGAGGCCGCCCGGCACGGACTGCTGTACGCGACCCACATGCGCGACGAGGGCGACCGGCTCATCGAGGCCGTCGAGGAGGCCGTGGGCGTCGCGACGGCGTCCGGGGTCCGCCTCCAGGTCTCGCACCTCAAGGCGATGGGGCCGGCGAACCACGGCAAGGTCGACCAGGCCCTGTCGCTGATCGACGCGGCCGCCGCGGACGGCCTCGACGTGGCCTGCGACGTCTACCCGTACACCGCGTCCTCCACCCGGCTCACCTCGCGGCTGCCCGACTGGGCGATGGACGGCGGCCCCGCCGCCCTGCTGGAGCGGCTCGCCGACCCCGCCACCCGTGAGCGGATCCTCGCGGACCTGCGGCCCGCCGTCGGCCGGACCTTCCTGCCCGAGGGAGTCGTCCTGGCGATGATGGGCCCGGGCCGCTACAGCGACCGGATCGGCGACAGCATCGCCGACATCGCCCGCGACGAGGGCACCGAACCGGCCGCCGCCGTCCTCGACGTCCTGGCCGCGCACCAGGGCGAGGTGATGATCGTCAACCACGCCATGGCGGAGCGTGACGTCGACACCGTGCTGCGCCACCCGGACAGTGCCGTCGCCAGTGACGGCTGGGTGCTCCACGCCTCGGGCGACGGCCACCCCCATCCGCGCAACTTCGGTACGTTCGCCCGGGTCATCGGCCGCTACGTCCGCGAGAACCAGGTCCTCGAACTCGCCGACGCCGTACGGAAGATGACGTCCCTGCCCGCGTCACGCCTGCCGCTGCCCGACCGGGGCACCGTGGCGCCGGGACAGGTCGCCGACCTGGTCGTCCTGGACCCGTCGGCCGTCATCGACACGGCGACGTTCGCCGATCCCTGGCAGTACGCGACCGGGGTGCGCGATGTGCTCGTCGCCGGCGAGTTCGTCCTGCGCGACGGCGCGATGACGTCGGCCCGGCCGGGCCGTGTGCTGCGCCGGGACCGTTCGGCGGCGGGATCGCTGGGTTCCTGATCGATAGCGCGGTGACGCCGGAGAGCCGGCCGGGCCCGGGCCCCGGCTGTGGTTCCAGCTCGTCCCGGAGCACAAGCGTGTGAAGAACCGTGTGCACCTCGGCCTCCGCGCCGTCGACGTGGAGGCCGAGGTCGTCCGCCTGACCGGGCTGGGGGCAGCGGTTCTCGCGCGTCATGACGGCCGCACCGTCCTCGCCGACCCCGAAGGCAACGAGTTCTGCCTGTTCCCGCAGCGCACGTAGGCGTGTCCCGCGGGTCAGACCAGGCCCGTCACGATCACCGTGACGCGCGCTTCGGCGGCCTGCTCCGGGTGCGCCGACGCCAGATACGCGTCGACGGCTCTGCGGGCGTCGCGGGCGACGTCCACCGTGCGGGCCTTCTCGACGGCGACGAGCTGGATCTCGATGTTCCAGGGGCCTGTGCCGCCGTCCGCCCGGGTCAGCCGGACTCCGGCCGGTGCCGCCCCGTTCGACGCCTGTCCCGGCCGGGTGAGTGCCGAGCGCAGCCGGCCGGCCAGGTTGGGCTTGAGGAAGGCGACGCCGGGCAGGTCCGCCACGGCCCGCGCGATCTCGTCGGTGAGCGCGCCGGGCGCGGATTGCTGAGTCATCGGGAACGACCTTCCTGGCCGAGGTCCGTGCTGTCGATGAGGCCGGTGACGGTGATGTCCACGGCAGTGATGTCCAGGCCCAGGTCACGGTCCCCCGCGTCGCGCACCCGCGTGCGAACGTCCTCGGCGAGGTCGAGCAGGGCGGCGTCGGAAGGCGCGTGGATCTCGAGGCGGACCTCGGCCGGTCCGGTGGCGGCACCACCCCCGGACGCAGGCCGGATACGACAGGAGCCCGCCTTGACCCCGGGCACCGTCTCGGCCGCCGCACGCAGGGTCCGCGCGGCGACCGCCTCCATGATCCACAGATTCTCGTCCGGCTCCCCCAGCGGCAGGGGGCGGCCGGGGCGCAGTTCGAGGCGGACGACGTCCATCACCCGCCGGGTCAGCGACGAGGCGTCCCAGCCGGACGTGTCCGGGGACTCCTCCCGCAGGCCGCGTACCGCGACCTCCAGCCGGTCGAGATCGCGTACCGCCTCCTGGCAGTGGAGGCAGGTGTCCAGGTGCGGGTCGTCCGCCTGTTCCTCCCAGGCCGTCCAGACCTCGGACAGCAGCCTCCCGCAGGGCAGCTCCTCGTCGTCGTCGGCGCCGGAGCGGGTGTTGGGCGGGTCGGTGTGAGCGGTCATCGCCAGGCCCCCATCGCTTGTGTCAGGCAGCGTCGTGCACGGAAGACACGGGCGCGGACAGCCTCCTGACTGATACCGACCGCGTCCGCAATGAATTCGTAGGACTGACCGTCCACTTCTCTCAGCACCCAACAGGCTCGCTGCTCCGCCGACAACAGGTCGAGCGCGCCGCGAAGCTCCCGCACGGCGTCACGCCCCTCGGCGATCCGGGCCGGGGACACCGCGTGCTCGGGTGCGGGCACCTCGCCCGCCGTCTCCAGCGGCGCCACCGGCTTGCGGGCGCGCAGGACGTTCAGGCAGCGATTGGTCACGATGCGGTACGTCCAGGTGCCGAACGACGACCGGCCGTGGAACTCGGGCAGCCGCCGCCAGGCACTGATGAACGCCTCCTGAACGGCGTCCTCGGCCTCGGTGCGCTTCCCGAGCAGGCGCGTGGCCAGATGGATCAGCGCCGGGGCGTGGCGCTGCACCAGGACCGCGAAGGCGTCCTCGTCCCCTTCCGCGGCCCGGGCCGTCAGCAGAGCGTCGTCGCCTTCGCCCTGGCCGTCCGGCGGTGCGGTGTGTTTGCGGGCCCCCGCCACTGAGCGGCTCCTCTCGTCTCGTCCTGATCGTTGGACACGTATGCGCCGCTTTTGTGACGCGGCACTTCCACGGAGCGCCGGCAAGCGACTCCGACATGGTCGATCCGTTGCGAGAGGGGAAGCGGATTGCCCCGGAACGATACTTCACCCGATCGGGTGCCACAGTGGACCCGCCATGAGCACGACTACGCCGACCTGCTGGTGGAGTACGGGGTCCCGATCTCGGACGTGGAGTGAACCGCGTGCGGGTTCACAGGCCGAGCCGGACCGGCTCGGCCGGCATGTCCAGGGCTCACGACTTCCTGGTGCCAGACATGCGGCGGATCGGCCGGGACGGCGAGGCCGACTTCCTCCAGCAGCTCGCGGCGGAGCGCGGCGAGCGGCGTCTCGCCCGGCTCGATGCCTCCGCCGGGGGCTGCCCACACCACCGTTCCTGCCGAGTCCTGGACGACGAACCGGCAGAGAAGGATGCGCTCGGCCTCGTCGAGGATGATCGCGCGGACGGAATGGCGCAGGTTCACGGACGGCATTCGATCACGCTAGCCACCCTCGGCCGGGCCCTGCACGCGGCCTCAGCGGTCGACCGCGTCGACGCGGTCGAGCCCGGTGTCGCGCATGATGCGGGCCACGGTCTCGTCCAGGGTGCTCCGGGCGTCGATCACGGTCTCGATCTCTTCGGGAAGCAGGTCGCGTTCGCGGTACCAGTCCCGCAGGTGCTCGTCGGTGACCTGCGCGCGGTACTCCAGGTCCGCCTTCGTCGCGTGCCGCGCGAGTGTCTCCTCCAGCGCGATGTCCAGGTAGTAGCAGCGGCTGGTGCCCCGGTGGTCGCGCACCAGGTCCTGGAGCATCGAGGCGTAGCGGTCGGCGTACATGATGCCTTCGACGACCGTGTGGAAGCCGGCGTCCAGCGCGTAGCGGGCGGTCAGGCCGATCAGGCCGATGTTCGCCGCGCCCGGCCGGTCGCGCTCGCGCAGCACGATCCGCCGAAGGTTGTCCTGGCCGACCAGGGCCAGACCCCGGCCGAACGTCTCGCGCAGACCGGCCGCGACGGAGGACTTCCCTGATGCGCTGTTGCCGCGCACGACGATCAGGCGCGTCTCCTCGGTTCCCACCACGCCCGGCACGATAGCGACGGCAGTGACGTTCGGGTGGGAAGACGGGCACGGTCCTGAGCGTTCCTCGCGGTGGCGCGGTCCACATGCCACGTCCGAGCGAGGAAGTGCGGTGATCACGCGATGAAGGCTGTGCGGTTCCACGAGTACGGCGGGGTCGATGTGCTGCGGGTGGAAGAGGTCGAGCGGCCGGTGCCCGGCCCCGGGCAGGTGCTCGTCGAGGTCCGTGCGGCCGGGATCCAGCCCGGCGAGACGCACATCCGGGTGGGTGCGCTGCACGGACGCTGGCCGGCGACGTTCCCCTCCGGGCAGGGCAGCGATCTGGCCGGCGTCGTGGTGGAGGCAGGCCCGGAGGTGCGCGGGTTCGCGGTGGGCGACGAGGTCCTGGGCTTCACCCACAACAGGGCGAGCCAGGCGGAGTTCGTCGTGGTCGACGACGTGAATCTGGTCGCCCGTCCCAAGGGGCTGCCCTGGGAGGTCGCCGGAGCGCTGTACGTGGCGGGCACGACCGCGTACGCCTGTGTGTTCGCGGTGGACCCCGGACCGGCCGACACAATCGTGGTGTCCGGTGCGGCGGGTGGCGTCGGGGCGTTCGCCGTGCAGCTCGCCCGGCGGCGCGGCGCCACGGTGATCGGGTTGGCGAGCGAGCGGAACCACGCGTGGTTGGAGAAGCACGGCGTCGTCCCGGTCACGTACGGGGAAGGCGTGGCCGAGCGGATCCGGCAGGCCGCCGGCGGGCACGTCGACGCGTTCATCGACACGTTCGGCGAGGGTTACGTCGATCTGGCCGTGGAGTTGGGCGTGCGGCCCGACCGGATCAACACCATCCGCGACTGGCAGGCCGCGGCCAGGATCGGCGCCCGGACCCATGGCGAGGGCTCGGCGGCCTGCGCGGTGGTGATCGGCGAGCTCGCCCGGCTGGCCGCGCGCGGGGAGCTGGAGGTCCCGATCGCCCGGACGTATCCGCTGGACCAGGTGCGGGACGCGTTCCGCGAGCTGGAGCGGCGGCACACCCACGGCAAGATCGTGCTGCGTCCCCAGGGCCTGTCCGGGGGATCTTGAGTCGAAAATCGGGCGACAGTCGGAGACCGGGCGCCTAACGTCCGCAGGCATGGCACCTTCACTTGAGCGTCCCCCCTTTCAGGCCGACGAGCGCACCGCGCTCATCGGCTGGCTGGATCTGCAACGGCAGATCCTGAGATGGAAGTGCGATGGCCTGAGCGAGGCGGACGCGCACCGCTCCGTCATCCCGACGTCGCCGACGATGACGATGGCCGGGCTCATCAGCCACATGCGGTGGGTCGAGCACACCTGGCTGGAGGTTCTGTTCCTGGGCGGCGACAAGACGCAGAACCCGTCCTTCGACGAGGCGAACGAGGACGCCGACTGGCGCACCGACGGCGTCTCGCTGAAGCAGTTGCTCGACGAGTACGAGGCCCAGTGCGCCCGAGGCAACGAGATCGTGGCCGCGGCCTCACTGGACGACGTCGGCCGCCACCCCGACTACCGCTCCGGCAACGCCAACCTCCGCTGGATGCTCATCCATCTCGTCGAGGAGACCGGGCGGCACGCGGGGCACGCGGACATCGTGAGAGAGCTGCTCGATGGAGCGAAGGGGTATTACTGACCAGGTCCCGCCGGTGGGCCGTCCGCCCCTACTGCCTCTGGGTTGTCGGTCGGCCCGCTGGTTCTTCGGTTCGGGGATCGTGTGCCTGATCCGACGTCGCCGCAGGTAGCTGCGGTGACGACGGGACGAATGGGCGTTGTCTCCGCCGAGATGGCCAGGCCGAGTCCGCGGACGCCCACCCTCCTGACGGGCGATACGGGCACGCTCCAGGACCGGGATGAGCTGCGGTGCGTCGCCCCCACCGACCCGGGGTGATCCGCAAGGCGAGTGGGCGGCGTCCGCCCTCACCGGCACGGCCAACGAACCAGGATCGAGGCGGTCACAAGATCCGCCGGACAGGCCCCGGCGCCTGTTCAGCGTTGTGCGAGTTCCACGACGTCGGCGACGACACAGCTGATGTTGTCGGGCCCGCCCGATCCATTGGCCAGGGCGACGAGTTCACGTACGGCCTGTTCGGGTTCGCCGACGCGGGTGAGTACCGCGTGGATGTCGTCCGTGGCCGCGACCGCCGACAGGCCGTCGGAGCACAGCAGATAGCGGTCGCCGGGCCGCGCGTCGTGCAGCCCGGTGTCCACCGCGCTGTCGGCGCTCTGCGTCAAGGCGCGTACCAGCAAGGAGCGTTGCGGGTGGGAGGCGGCCTCCTCCGGGGTGAGACGGCCGTCGTCGATCATCGACTGGACCACGGTGTGGTCGTGCGTGATCTGGAACAACTCCTCGTCGCGCAGCAGGTATACGCGGGAGTCGCCGATGTGGACGAGTCCCAGCTGGCATCCGGTCCACAGCATCGCGGTCAAGGTGGTGCCCACCGCATCGGCCGGCGCGCCGGTCCCGGTACCGGCCACGCCGTGCACGGCCTGTCGTGCGCGGTCCACGGCGTCGTCGAGGAGGTTGAGCACATCGCCCACGGGCACGGCGTCGGTGTCCAGGTGCTTGAGTGCCGAGATGGCGGCCGCGCTCGCGGGTGCGCCGTGTGCGCCGTAGCCGTCCGCGACGGCGAACAGACGGGATCCGGCGTATGCGGTGTCCTGGTTGCTCGCCCGGACCCGGCCGGTGTCGGAGGCGGCGGCGTAACGGATGCCCACAGAAGGGGAGTTCGAGGACATGGTGGGGTCCTTTCGCGACAGATGGTCGACGAGGAAGGCGGCGAGGTCCCGTCGCGCGGCCGTGTCGGCCTCGACCTGCGCCCAGAAGGCGCGGACTTCGTCCACGGCGGCGCCCGCGTCCGGTCCGGCGACGCGCCGGATGCGGGCGAGCGGCATCCCCAGGCGCCGGAGCCAGGCCACCAGTCGGGCCTGTTCCAGCTGCTCCGGAGCGTAGAGCCGGTAGCCGGTCAGGGGGTCGACGCGGGCGGGCGGCAGCAGACCGAGCTCGTCGTACAGGCGCAGCGCCTTCGGCGACAGCCCGCAGGCTTTCGCGAACGCCCCGATGGTCAGCAGGCCCATGCCTCGCCCCTCCTCGTACCGGGCTTCCCGCCCGGCCCCACCGATGCTGTGCCGTGCCCCAAGGTGAAGGTCACCTGCTCCGAGACTCTCGCGCCCCGCTCACCATCGTGTGCGGGAGCGTGGTGCTGGGCGACGTGGGAATCGCGCCATATACCGAACGCTTCCACTGGACGAGCGTGCTGCGTGTGCGGTGCCCTTGTGTCGGCTCAGCCGCCAGGAGCAGGCGTCGTGTCGACGGCTCGCAACTGACTCTCGACCGGGCCGAAGGAGATGAGCCCGCTGCCGGCGCCCGCCAACTCGCCGACAGCTGGCAGGAGTTCGTCGCGCGCCCGGCGCAGCACCGGCTCGTGACCGACCGCGGCGGCCGTGCGGGCGAGCACGCACCAGAGGGCTTCCTGGAGCAGGTCGTGCGGCGGCCGGGGTACGTCCGTGAGCGCCTGCCGCGCCTGCTCGGTGGCGCCGGAGGCGGCCAGCAGCAGGGGGTGCAGCCATGGCTGATACGGGCCGGCGTCGAGAGGGCTGAAGTCCTCGGGGTCCGGCAGGCCGCCGCCGCGCAGGGCCGGTACGAGCGCCACGAGCGCGGCGGCGCCTCGGGCGAGGCCGGGCATGCCGCAGTCCGCCGTGGCCGCCAACGCCTGCTCGTACCGGGGGCGGGCGGCCGTCCAGCCGTCGGTCTCGCAGGTGCGCAGGGCGCGGAACCAGGAGGTGAAGACGCCTGCCAGCGGCCGTTCGTGACGCTGCGCCAGCCGGTCGATCTCGTCGGCCTCGCCATCCGCCGCGTGGAGTTCCCCCAGTCCGGCGAGCGCCTGGAGGCGGACGAGGCGGCCGAGGACCTCATGGCTGGGCAGTCCATGGTCGACGGCCAGGCGGGTCAGCTCGGCGCCGAGCGTCTCCCGCCCGGCGGCGCCTCCGCAGCGGCCGAAAGACTGCATGAAGGCGCCGTTGAGGGCGAACGCCAGCAGCGAGGGGTCTCGCAACTGCCGGGCGAGCCGGACCGATTCCTCGGCGGCGCGTTCGGCGCGCAGTCGCCATGGTTCGACGGTGGAGGGTTCGGCCGCACGGGCGGGCGGCGCGTCGGCGGCGGCGTCTCCGCGCGACTCGACGGCGACGACGGACAGCAGCCGGGCGCGCAGCGCGGGCGGACCGTCGGTGCCGAGCGCGGCGGCGGCGCGGGCCGCGGCCCGGACCAGTTCGCCCGCGCCGCGGGGGTCGTCGGCGCGGGTCCACAGGGCGGGTACGTCGTAGGAGCCGATGATCCTGGCCGCGAGGTCGGTGTCGCCGGACGCCTCCGCCGCCGCGACCACCTCCGCCCGGTACGCGCGGGCCTCCTCCAGGCCGTCGGCGCCGGTCACCGCCAGATCGCGCAGCAGCCCGGCCGTGGCATGGAGCCGGGCCCGGGACCGGGCGGGCACCGAGCGTTCCCACGCTGCGGCCGCTCTCCCCCAGACTCCGTCGACGGCGCCGGCGGGTTCCGCGGAGGCGGGTGCGTCGGCGCTCTTGAGGATCTGCGCCTCGGCCCGGGCCAGCGCGGGTCCCGGTTCCACGCCGAGATCGTCGGCGAGTGTCCGGCGGGCCCGTCGCAGCGTCTCCAGTGCCTCGCCGCGCCGCCCGGACCGGTCCAGCGCGGTGGCCAGCAGCACCCAGCCGTCCTCCCGCGCCGGGTGCGCGGCGACGTGTGCCTCCAGGTCGACGGCCGCGTCGCGGGCCGCTCCGGTGGCCAGCTGGGCGTCGGCGCGCCGCTCGACCGCGTGCAGCCGCAGCGCCGTCAGCCGGGCCCGCTCGGCGGCGGCCCATCGAGCCTCGGGGAAGTCGGCCAGCACCGGGCCACGCCAGAGGGCGAGCGCCTCGTCCCACAGGGCGATCGCCGCGTGCGGCGCCGCGGCGGCGGCCCGCGCCGCCGTGTCCTCGAACCGCCATGCGTCCACCGCGTCGCGGCCGGCGTGCAGCACATAGCCCGGGCCGTCCGTCACCAGCAGGCGGGACGGCTGCCGCGGGGGACGGTCGGGCTCCAGGGCGCGGCGGAGCGCGGCCACGAAGGTACGCACCGCGCCGACGGCTCCGGCGGGCGCGTCGTCCTCCCACAGGTCCGCCACCAGCCGGCCTACGGGCACCACCCGGTTACGGGCGATGAGCAGCCGCCCCAGTACCTCCCGGTGCCGTGGTGCGCCGAGCGCGACGGGTCCGCCCCGCGCATCCCGGACGATCACCGGCCCCAGCAGTCCGAACTCCACGCCCACGCACGGTCCCTTCGCGGGCGCCGTGTCCGGCGGGCCGCGTGCTCACTCATCGATCGCTGATCCGAGGCCCGCAACCTGGACGACGTCCCCGGACGACCGGACCGAATCAGTCCGGAACGTCCACTCTGCCACGAGTTTCAGGAGCTGTTGTGACCCACCTGACCATCCCCGGCTTCACCCAGCATCGCGTACAGGTCGACGACGGCGTCACCCTGAATGCCGCCGTCGGCGGCGCCGGCAGCCCGGTCGTACTGCTGCACGGATTTCCGCAGACCCATCTGATGTGGCGGCACGTCGCCGCCGACCTCGCCGCGGACCACACCGTGATCTGCCCGGACCTGCGGGGCTACGGAGCCAGCGACAAGCCTGCCGAGACCGGTCCCGACGTGTACGCGAAGCGGACCATGGCGCGGGACGTCGTCCGCCTGGCGGCGGAATTGGGGCACGATCGGTTCACGCTGGCCGGGCACGACCGAGGCGCCCTCGTGGCGTTCCGCGCCGCGATGGACCATCCGCAGAACGTGACCCGCGCCCTCTTCCTGGACGTCCTGCCGACGCTGGACATGTGGGACGCCCTGCACGGGGTGTCCGGGGCGATCGGCTTCCACCTCTACCTCATGGCGCAGGCCCCGGGCCTGCCCGAGAAGATGATCGAGGCGTCCGCGGACGCGTTCTTCGGCCATTTCCTCGACGCGTGGACCAATGACCCGGCCGCGCTGCCCGACGACGTCCGCCGCCACTACCTCGACGCGAGCGCCGCGGCGGTACCGTCCATCGTCGCCGACTACCGCGCCTCCGCCGGCGTCGACGTGGACCACGACACCGCGGACCGGACCGCCGGCAACCGCCTGGCCGTGCCGGTGACCGTCCTCCAGCAGGACTGGGGCGCCGCCCTCGGCTATCACGCGCAGGGCCTGTGGAGCGCCTGGGCCCCGGATCTGCGCCACCGCACCGTGTCCTGCGGCCACTTCATGGCCGAGGAGGACCCGGAGCTGATCGCCGCCGAGATCCGCGCGCTCACCGACCGCTGACGCCGGACACGGGCGTCGGGGCCGCCGCCGGGAACCGCACGGGTCCTCAGCGGCGGCCTCCGGCGACGGCGTACCGGGCTTCCATCATCAGGACGGCCTCGTCGACCACGCGGTCCATGGCCGGGCGGTCGGGTGACCAGTTCAGCAGGAGCATGCGGGGCCAGAACACGTAGTTGGAGATCATGCCGAGGAACTGGGTGGCGGCCAGTTCCGCGTCGTCGAGGGCGACG
Source organism: Streptomyces sp. cg35 (assembly GCF_050410835.1). NCBI lineage: Bacteria > Bacillati > Actinomycetota > Actinomycetes > Kitasatosporales > Streptomycetaceae > Streptomyces > Streptomyces sp. cg35. The sequence goes on along the minus strand of NZ_CP191268.1, from coordinate 8,503,905 downwards.
GTTCCCGCGTCGCGCTCGGTCTCGAGATAGCGGCGCACGGACTCGAAGTACGGCATCTTGCCGCGGTTGAACTGGGTCTCCCCCAGTTCGGGGAAGCGGGGCAGCTCCGCGATGACGATCCGGAACAGGTCGGCCATGTCCGGGCGGGTCAGCAGGGCGACGTAACGCCGGCCGATCGCGGTGAGCCCGGCCCGCAGGTCGCCGGAGGGCGGGGGCTGCTCCTCGCCCTCACCGGCCTGCCAGGAGGCGGTGACGATCGCGTCGAAGAGCGCCGCCTTGGTGGGGAACTGCTTGAACAGCGTCGCCTTGGACACCCCCGCCGCCTCGGCGATCTTGGCCAGGGACGTCCGGTCATAGCCGGAATCCAGGAACAGACGGGTGGCCGCGCGCAGGATCGCGGCCCGCTTCTGCTCGGCGACGCGCTGGTGGTAGGCCGAAGGCTCGCTGGTCATGCCCCCACCGTAGCCGAGGTGAGTCACTTGACTCACCTCCCACTCCGACCGTAACCTCGAACACGAGGCGAGTCACTCGACTCACCACAAGAACCTTTGGCTGCTCAGCCACGTACCACTGCGAAAAGGACCCCTCATGGGACGCTTCGACAACCGCACCGTGCTCGTCACCGGCGGCACCGGCGGCCAGGGCGCCAGCCACGTCCGCGCCTTCCACTCCGAAGGCGCCGCCGTCGTGATCGCCGACATCGCGGAGGACCGGGGCCACGCCCTCGCCTCCGAGCTCGGCGACCGCGCTCTCTACATACGCCTCGACGTCACCGACGAGACGTCCTGGAACGACGCGATCACCGCGACCGAGGAGCGCTTCGGCCCGCTGTCCGTCCTGGTCAACAACGCCGGCGTGCAGAATCCCGCCGCCCCGATCGAGGCCACGGACCTGCGCGTGTGGAACCGCATCCTCGCCATCAACCTCACCGGCGCCTTCCTCGGCATCAAGGCGGCGGCCCCTTCGCTGCGCCGCGGTGGCGGCGGCGTCATCGTCAACATCGCCTCCACCTCGGGAGTGGGCGGTACGGCCTTCTACGCGCCCTACGTCTCCGGGAAGTGGGCCGTGCGCGGCCTGACGATGACAGCCGCGCTGGAACTGGGCCGGGACAACATCCGCGTGAACGCCATCCACCCCGGGGTCATCGCCACTCCCTTCATCACCGAGCCCGCCGCGGGCAGCGACGCCCCGATCTCGGACTTCTACTCCCCCGAGCCGTTCGCCGTGCCGCGCCTGGGCGAGCCCGCCGACATCACCCGCGCCCTGCTGTTCCTCAGCTCGGACGAGGCGTCCTTCGCCACCGGCTCGGAGTTCGTCATCGACGGCGGCCTGCTGCTCGGCCCCGCCCTCAAGCACGACGAGGCCGCCTGACCGGAACGGGCGCCGTTCGACCACCCCACCCAGGAAAGGAGCCGCCCGTGGACGCGGCAGCACGCGCCGCCATCGAGATCACGCCCGCCGCGGGCACCCGCGCGAGGATCATCGACATCACCACGACCGGGCGCCGCACCGGCCGCCCCCGCCGGATCGAGATCTTCTTCTACCGGGCCCTGGGCGAGACCTACCTGTGCAGCGGAACATCGGGGCGCCCGACGAGTTGGTACGCGAACCTGCTGGGCGAGCCGGACTTCACCTTCCACCTCAAGCACGGCGTCACGGCCGATCTCCCGGCCCGGGCCACCCCCGTCACCGACGAGGAAGAGCGCCGCCGGGTCCTGACCGAGATCGTCGCCGACCTCAACCAGCCGCACAATCCGGGCACCATCGCCCAGCCGACGCGTCTGGAGGACTGGCTGAACAGCCGTCTCGCGCGGATCTCCTTCCGCTGAATCCGCCGACAGGGCAGCCGACTTCACCGATCCGTGCGACGCGGCATCACGCCGGTCCGCCGTCCGGTCGGACTCCGGCCCGCCGTTCCGATCGACCTCGCCGATGGCCCCGGGCGCACTCGCCCGGGGCCATCGGCGCGTGCCGCGTACTGCCGCACCTCCCTCTGTCCGAATCCCGCCGCCGCCCGCGCCGGATTGTCAGTGGCGTACGCGAGGGTGCAGTCCGCCATCGGAGTCCGCGGCTCGTCGGAGGGGCACGTTGCAGGTGAAGCGCACAGCCGTGCAATCCCCCGGAAGGGCTACGGTCCGACCCTCGTCACCAACACGGGCGAATTCGAAAACACGGCGCCCGCGCCGATCCCTGCAACGGCAAGGCCGAGCGCCCGACCATCGAACTCGCGCGCGCCTTGTCGCTCGTACCGGACCCGTGTCGGCGCCGTGATCAGCGGCGTTGTCCGATGTGCTGCATCCAGCCCGTCGACCAAGGAGAAACCGTGAATCCTGTGCTGGCCCTTCCCGCGCTGCGCGCCGTGTTCGAAAATCCCCCCGCTCATCTCGGCGCGGTGTCCGTGCTGCGGCGCCCCGTCGACGCGCGCCGCGCCCTGTTCGCCGCGGCGTCACGACCGTCATCGAGGTGGGGCGCATGACCGACCCGACTCCGGCGACTGCGGTCGCCCGTGCCCTCCTGCTCACTCTCGACACGGTCAGCTGCTGCCCCGGGGATCTGGTCCACGGCGATCGGCAGGTACCGGCGCACGGCATGCGCACCCAGGACCGGCTGACGGGCGAGGAGCGCCGATGACCGAGACAGCGAACGCTCTGCACGGCAAGGACGAGGAACCCGCCGGGACGTCACCGACGGAGGCCGAGGAGGTTCTCGCCCTCGATCACCCCGGCGGGGACAGCCGCGAACTCGCCGAACTGCTCACCGGCACCACCATGGCCCGCCGACTCCCTTCGCTGGTCCGACGCACGTTCGCCCTGGCGTGGGAGATCGACCGCAAGGCGGTCGTCGTCCTGCTCGCCTGCCAGATCGTCTCCGGTGTCTCCGGGGCGCTCGGCCTGGTCGCCACGACGCAGGCCCTGACCGTGCTCATCGCCACCGCCCAGGACACCGGCCTGCTCAGCGAAGCGGCCCTGCCCGTGGCCGTCCTGGCAGGCAGCGCCGCCCTGCGATCCGGACTCGGCATCGCGATCCAGGCGTTGTCCGCGCAGCTGTCGCCCCGGGTCAGCCGCGAGGCCGAGTACAAGATGCTCGAGGCGGCGACCCGAGCCGAGCAGGCCGCGTACGACAACCCCGGCTTCAACGACCGCTATGACGCGGCCGAGCGCGGGATCGACGCCAGCGGCGACATGATCGGCCAGTCCCAGAACTACATCGCCTCGCTGACCACCTTCCTGTCCGGGGCCGTGGTTCTCACGAGCCTGTATCCGCTGCTGCTCGTGCCGTTGGTCCTGGCCGCCGTTCCGCAGGCCGTCGCCTCCATCCGCGGTGAACGCATCACCTACCTGGCCCGGATCGCCACCCACAAGGACCGGCGCATGATGTACATGCTGCGCTGGTACCTGATCGCCAAGGACCAGTCCGATCAGGTCCGCACCGACACCCTGGCCCCGCACCTGCTGAGCAAGTACCGGGCGAGCGCGGAGCGTGTGGAGGCGACCAGCGACAAGGCGACCCGCCGACGCGCCAGGATCTCCGTGGTCGGCTCGCTCGCCACCGGTGCGGGCGCCTGCCTGGTGGGCGGCACGGTGGTCCTGCTGTTGAGCACCGGCCGGATCTCCGCCGCCGCTGCCGGAACCGCGGCCTTCGCTCTGCGCACGGCCTTCACCGGCCTGCAGGGCCTGGTCGGCTACGGCCGGGACCTCCTGCGCACCGGCCTGTACCTCGACGACTGGAAGGAGTTCGTCGACGAGGCGGCCGGGCAGCGCCTGGATCGCGGTGACCTCGTCCCCGGCGGGCCGGAGCACATCGCCCTCAGGGACGTGTCCTTCCGCTATCCGGGAGCGGACGCGGACACCCTCCACCACGTCGACTTCGAGGTGCGGCGCGGCGAGATCGTGGCGGTGATCGGGGAGAACGGATCGGGGAAGTCGACCCTGATGCGACTGCTGTCCGGACTGAACCTGCCCTCGAGCGGCGTGGTCACCTGGGACGGCGTCAGCGTCGCCGACCTCGACCCGCACGCGGCGTGGCGCCGGACCAGCGTCGTGCCGCAGGACTTCGCCCGCTGGCCGATGACCGCACGCGAGAACATCGCCCTCGGCCAGCCCCGGCCCGAGGGCGACGCCGCCGTCCACAGCGCGGCCCGGGCCAGCGGCGCCGACGATGTGATCGCCACGCTCCGCTCCGGGCTCAACACCCTTCTGGCCAGGGAGTGGTGGGGCGGAGTCGCACTGTCCGGCGGCCAGTGGCAGCGCATCGCGGTGGCCCGCGCCCTCCACCGGGACGCCGGCCTGCTCGTCATGGACGAACCGACCAGCGACCTCGACGCCCGTGCCGAACACCGGATCTTCACCGGGCTGCGCGACGTGGCGGGCGACCGTGCGGTCTGTCTGGTCACACACAACCTGTCGAACGCGTCGGTCGCCGATCGCGTCGTCGTGCTGCATCAGGGCCGCATCGTGCAGAGCGGCACGTTCCACGACCTCGTCAACACCCCCGGCCACATGCAGGACTTGTGGCAGCTGCAACAGGACCGGGCCGCCTTCCGCCCCCGGAAGGACGCCCCATGACCGGATCTCCCGAGACCTACCGGGAGCCGCCGTGGGCGGCCGGATGCCGTCACCGGGCCGTCGACGCCGCCGGGGCCCGCACCCGCGACCACGCCACCGCTCCCTCCACCGCACAACGAAGGACCTGGACTTGAACTCGTACGCGCTCAATCACGACAGCTGGACCGTCTACGGCCAACGGCAGCTCGACCACGGCTTCGTGCCCTCCGTACCCGAGCGCATGAGCTGGGGTCCCTGGGAGGGAGTCGGCCCCGACGCCGACGTGCTCGGCGATCTCGGCGGCAAACGGGTCCTGGACATCGGGTCCGGCGCCGGCCATCACGCCGTCCATCTCGCGCGCACCCAGGGCGCTCACGTCACCGCGATCGAGCTCTCCCCCACCCAGCACGAACGCGCCGTCCGTGAACACGGCGCGGAGCCCGGCGTACGGCTCCTCTGTGGGGACGCCGTCGACCATCTCAGCGGCACCGACCCGTACGACGCCGCCTACGCCATCGGCAGCCTCGCCTTCAGCGACCCGCATCGGATGCTGCCCGCGCTGCGTGACGGCCTGCGGGCCGGTGCGCCGCTCGTGTTCTCCGTCCTGCACACCGACCTGCACGGCCGGGGACCGTCCGCGGCGGTGGCGTCGCGGGAGCAGATGATCAGGCTTCGCGACGACCCGCCGCTTCCGGTGCACATGTGGGTGCTCTCCCCGCAGTTGTGGGAGGACCTGCTCACCGAGAACGGTTTCCGGGTCGAGGCGATCGACCTGATCCGCGCGCCGGACGCCGATTCCCCGGTGGTGCATCAGCTCATCCGGGCCCGGCGGCTGGCACGCGACGTCCGGCGCGTCACGAGCCGGCCCCGCAGCCGCAAGCCGCTCGTCCCGCACGCCACCATCGGTGTCGGCGCCATCGTCATGAGCGGCGACCGTGTCCTGCTCGGCCGGCACCGTCTCGGGACCCTGGAACTGCCCGGCGGTCACGTGGAGCCGGGCGAGTCGTTCGCCGAGGCCGCGGTCCGCGAACTGGGCGAGGAGAGCGGCCTGCTCGCCCGGCCCGACGACGTCCACCTGCTGGGCACGCTCGTCGACCACGCGGGCGATGTCGTACGTGTCACGGTGGCCGCCCGCATCACGGCGTGGCGAGGGACACCCGCGACCCAGCCCGACGAGAGCGTCGGCGACTGGCAGTGGTGGAGCCTGGATCAGCTGCCTCACGGCTTGTTCGTGTGCAGCGCCCAGATCCTCACGGCCTGGCGCCCCGATCTGCCCATCGATCACACCCCCGCACACTTCACACCGTTCACCCGACGACCAGCCTTCTGAGGGGCCCTCAAATGCTCCCCGCCCGTCACGGTCCTCCTGCTGACGGGCGGGGAGCCCTGTCGCAGGGCGCGATTGATCCGCTCCAGTTCCGGATCGTGGTCGTCCGTACCGGCGGTGGCCTTGCGCACGTCGCGGCCTTCTCGGCGGAGTCACCGGAGAAGGGGTTCGGCAGCCATCCGAAGAGGACCGTGACGAAGGCCGGCCCGCACCTGAATCCAGCCTTCAGGCCCCTCCGTGAATGCCATGACGTATGGCCATTTCAATACTCACGTCACACGACGAGAAGAGTTCTCGGTTCCGCTGGCGGCCATCGGACAGCGGCCCTGCCCCTTCTCTCGCCTCAAGTGGGCCTCGCCCTAGGAGGTTTCGATGATCAGCGGCACGTCCAACCGCGCGGCCAGCTCGTCCGGGGTGATGCCGAAGGTCTGTGTGACGCGCACGCCTCGCGGGGTGACGTCGAAGACCGCCAGGTCCGTGTAGACGCGGTCGACGCAGCCGAGGCCGGTCAGCGGGTAGCTGCATTCGGGGACGAGCTTGGGCTTCCCGTCCTTGGTGAAGAGGGTCATCATCACGAACACCTTCTTGGCCCCGATCGCCAGATCCATCGCACCGCCGACGGCAGGGATGGCGTCAGGCGCGCCGGTGTGCCAGTTGGCCAGATCGCCGGCGGCCGAGACCTGGAACGCGCCGAGGACGCAGATGTCCAGGTGGCCGCCGCGCATCATGGCGAAGGAGTCGGCGTGGTGGAAGTAGGCGGCTCCGGGCAGTTCGGTGACGGGTGCCTTGCCCGCGTTGGTGAGATCGGGGTCGACCTGGTCGTCCTGCGCGGCGGGGCCCATGTTGAGCATGCCGTTCTCGGTGTGGAGCACCACCCCGGAGTCGGCGGGCAGATGGTCGGCGACGAGGGTCGGCTGGCCGATGCCCAGGTTGACGAAGGCACCCTGCGGGATGTCGCGTGCGATGAGGGCCGCGATGTCGTGCTTGCCCAGCGGGCCCCGCTCGTCGGCGTCGGGCGCCGGGGTCGGTGTGTTCACGGCCTGGCTCGGGGTGTTCATGCGCGACCCGCCTCCTGCACGATCCGGTCGACGAAGATGCTCGGGGTCACGACGGTCTCCGGGTCGATCTCGCCGGTCTCGACGATCTCGCGGACCTGGGCGATCACGGTGGTCGCCGCGGTGGCCATGACCGGCCCGAAATTGCGGGCGGTCTTGCGGTAGACGAGGTTGCCCGTCCGGTCGGCGCGGTGGGCACCGATCAGCGCGACGTCCCCCTTGATCGGGTACTCCAGTACGTAGGTGCGGCCGTCGATCTCGCGCGTCTCCTTGCCCTCGGCGAGCAGCGTGCCCGCACCCGTGGGACAGAAGAAGGCCCCGATGCCGGCCCCGGCCGCCCGCATGCGCTCCGCGAGGTTGCCCTGCGGCACCACGTCGAGCTCGATCCGCCCGGCGCGGTACAGCTCGTCGAACACCCACGAGTCCGTCTGGCGCGGGAAGGAGCAGATCACCTTGCGGACGCGGCCCTTGGCCAGCAGCGCGGCGAGCCCGGTGTCGCCGTTGCCGGCGTTGTTGGACACGACGGTGAGGTCCTTGGCTCCCTGACGGATGAGCGCGTCGATCAGCTCGACCGGCATTCCGGCCATACCGAATCCGCCGACCAGCACGGTGGAGCCGTCCTCGATCCCGGCCACCGCCTCGTCGGCGTCGGCGCACAGCTGTGTGGTCATCGCTCGCTCCCCGTGACGTTCTCCAGGACCAGGGCGAGTGCCTGGCCGACTCCGATACAGATGGCGGCGACGCCCCACCGCTCGCCGGACTCGCGGAGCCGGTGCGCCAGGGTGCCGAGCAGCCGGCCGCCGGACGCGCCCAGCGGGTGGCCGAGCGCGATCGCACCGCCCTTGGCGTTGACGATGTCCGGGTCCACTCCCCAGGCGTCGACGCAGGCCAGCGACTGCACGGCGAAGGCCTCGTTCAGCTCGACGGCCGCCACGTCGGACCAGGAGATCCCCGCGCGCTTCAGCGCCTTGTTCGCCGCCTCCACGGGCGCGTATCCGAACAGCTGCGGGTCCAGCGCGGACACCCCGCGTCCGGCGATCCGGGCGACGGGATCGGTGCCGATCCGTGCGGCGGCGGCGCCGGAGCCGAGGAGGACGGCCGAGGCTCCGTCGCTCAGCGGGGACGCGTTGCCCGCCGTGATGACGCCGTCGGGGCGGAAGACGGGCTTGAGCCCGGCGAGCCTCTCGGCGGTGGAGCCGGGGCGGATCCCCTCGTCCCGGTCGAGCGTGGTGCCCTTGGCGTCCACGGCGACGGGCACGACCAGGCCGTCGTAGAAGCCCGCGTTCCAGGCGTCGTCGGCGAGGTTGTGGGAGCGGGCGGCGAAGGCGTCCTGGCGCTCGCGGGTGACGTCGAAGCGGTCGGCGAGCTGTTCGTTCGCCTCGCCCAGGGAGACGGTCCATTCCTTGGGCATGCGTGCGTTGACCAGTCGCCAGCCGAGCGTGGTGGACACGGCCGTCATGTCCGCGGCGGGGAACGCCCGCGCGGGCTTGGGCAGGACCCAGGGCGCCCGGGTCATCGACTCGACCCCGCCGGTGAGCACGATGTCCGCGTCGCCGGTCTCGATGGTGCGGGAGGCGATGAGGGCGGCGTCCAGCGAGGATCCGCAGAGCCGGTTCACGGTCGTGGCGGGCACCGAGGTCGGCAGGCCCGCGAGGAGGACGGCCATCCTGCCGACGTTCCGGTTGTCCTCACCGGCGCCGTTGGCGTTGCCCCAGACGACGTCGCCGATCTCCGCCGGGTCGAGGTCGGGGGTCCTGGCCAGGGTCGCGGTGACGGCGAGCGCCGCGAGGTCGTCGGGCCGGACGTCCGCGAGGGCCCCCGAGAACCGTCCGAAGGGCGTTCGTGCTGCTGCGTACAGGTAGCTGTCGGTCACGCACTCACGGTAGGAGCGCCCGGTTCATCGCGTCCAAGACCTAGTCCGCATCAATTGATAAGCACTGCTTATAAAGTGGAGTGTATGGAACTCCGTCAGCTCCGGTACTTCCTCGCGCTCGCCGAGGAATGCCACTTCGGCCGCGCGGCCGCCCGCCTGCATCTGGCCCAGCCGGCTCTGTCCCAGCAGATCAAGCAGTTGGAGCGCGAACTCGGGGTGTCCTTGTTCCACCGCTCGACCCGCCGCGTCGAGCCGACCGAAGCCGGCCGGCAGCTGACCGACTACGCGCGCGCCCTCGTCGCGGAGGAGGAGCGCGCCCGCGTGCACATGCGGGAGCTGGCCACGGGCCACGCGGGTCGGGTCTCGGTGGGCTTCATCGGCACGGCCACCTACGACGTGCTGCCGCAGGTCGCCCGTACGGTACGGGCCCGGTTGCCCGGGATCACCTTGGACCTGCGCGGGGAGCTGCTGGCCCCGGAGCTCGTCGAGGGACTGCTCGGCGGCACCTACGACCTCGCGGTGGTCCGCGGCACCGTCACCGACGCGGAACTGCGGGTCACCCCGCTGCGGTCCGAACCCCTGGTGGCGGTCCTGCCCGCGCACCACCCGCTGGCGGGCCGCCGGAGCGTTCCGCTGGAGGCCCTGGCCGACGCGCCGTTCGTGATCCATCCCTCGCAGTCCCGGTCCTCGATGTACGACCGGGTGCTGGCCGCGTGCGAACGCGCGGGCTTCCGCCCGGCCTCGCTCACCGAGGTCGGCGAGACGGCCACTCTGGTCGTCTTCGTGGCGGCAGGGCACGGCGTGGCCCTGGTACCGCGATCGGTGCGGAGTCTCAGCCTCGACGGCGTCACCTACGTGCCCCTGGCGGAACCCGAGTCGGTCGACCTGCTCCTGGCCCGCCGGGCGAACCGCGTCTCCCCCGCCACCGAGCAGGTCGCCTCGGTGATCGAGCAGTGTGTGAGCGGCACCTGAGCGATACGTGAGCGCACGGCAAGCGGTGCCGTCGCGCCGCGCCACGCGGGAGCGGGCCGCCTCTCCCCGCTACCCCATCAACGCGCCGTCGATGACGACGACGGCCTTCCCGGTGAGCAGGGTGCGCTCCCCGCGCAGGGCGACGCCGACGAGCCCGGTGCGGTCCGAGGCCTGCATGCCGGTCAGGTCGGTACGCCCCATGCGCTCGGACCAGAAGGGCGCGAGGGCGGTGTGGGCGCTGCCGGTCACCGGGTCCTCGTTCACCCCGACGCGGGGGAAGAAACACCGGGAGACGAAGTCGTAGCCCGCGGACGGATCCGCCGCGGGGGCGGTGACGATGACGCCGCGCTCCGACAGGTCGGCCAGGGCCACGAGATCGGGGACGAGAGCGCGCACCGTGGCCTCGTCGGCCAGTTCGACGAGCAGGTCACCGACCCCGCCCGTGTCGTGTGCGGACAGCGGCGTCGCCCCGAGTGCCGGGGCCAGCTCCGCCGGTACGTCCGCCGCGGTCAGCTTCGCCGTCGGGAAGTCGAGGGTGAGGGAGTCGTCGGAGTCGGCGGTGGCGATGAGGATGCCGCTGCGGGTGCGGAAGCGGATCGGGCCGGTGGCCCGGCCCGTGGAGAAGAGCACATGAGCCGCGGCCAACGTCGCGTGCCCGCAGAGGTCCACCTCGGTCGTGGGCGTGAACCAGCGAAGGTTCCAGTCCGCGTCCTGCCCTGCCGGCAGCGGGTGGACGAAGGCGGTCTCGGAGTGATTGAGCTCCAGCGCGACGCTCTGCAGCCAGCCGTCGTCGAGGAACGCGTCCAGCAGGACCACTCCGGCCGGATTGCCCGTGAACGGGCGGTCGGCAAATGCATCCACCACACGAATTCGCATGAATCCGACATTAACGGAGCCGCCCGGGCCGCCTCACCCCGGCCACGGGCTGGGGCGCCGGGCTAATGCGAGGCCTGCCCGAACTCCGCGTGGCGTGCGTGCGCCTCGTACAGCTCACGGCCCGCCCGGTCCTCGCGGGGCAGAACCGTCCGCCGGGCCTCGGTGCGCGCCTGCTCCAGCAGACGCCGGAAATCCTCGTCCGTCATGGCCGCTCACCTCCTTGCTCGGCTCGACATCCTTCACTGGTAATCCGGAACCGGACGGCTTCCGGATGGGGCCGAACGTCCACCGATGCCGGCCGGCATCAAAGGGTGCAGGGCTCTCCGGACTCCACGGCGCGGCGCACCAGGGGCTCACCGGTTCCCGGTGCGAGCACCTCCGCCACCGCCCCTGCCGCGATCCGGTGCCAGACCGGGCCGCGGCGCAGCATCGCGTGGTCGCCGCCGGCCACGATCAGGGTCGCCGTCCGGGCTCCCTGGGCACGGGCGCGGCGCATCATCTCCGTCGAGGCGCGCGGGTCGGTGATGCGGTCACCGTCGCCGTGCAGGACCACCGCGGTCCGGTCCTGCAACTGGTCCGTCGGCTCGCCGTCGGGGCACCACGGGGCGAGGGCCACCACTCCGCGCACCTGGGCGGCACCGGCCGCTCGCAGCGCGGCGCGGCCGCCCATGGAGTGTCCGAGAAGGACCACCGGGACGTCGCCCACGCGGGAGGCCAGTTCGGCGAGGGCCTGCTCGGTGTCGCGCAGCGGATCGGCACTGCTCCCGTTCCAGCCCCTGTAGCGGTAGCGCACGGACCCGATCAGGAGCCGCTGCTCCGGCACCGCCCGGCCGACCGCGGCGAAGAAGGGGCGCATGCGCAGGGCGGCCAGATGCCAGGGCCGCGAAGGTTCCCGTCCCGTCTCCCGGCCGCCGTGCAGCACCAGCACGGCGGCGTGCGGATCGGCTCCGCCGGACATGATCCGCACGTTGGACCGCTCCACGGTCCGGGCATTGCTTCCGCTCATCGAAGGCTCTCTCTGTCGTGTCCCTGCGCTCGTACGCACCCGTGATCCGGAGCCCACCCGTGTCACGGATTGGCCGCCGCGCGTACGAGCACGATCTCTCAGGGACGGCACGGCGGGTCAAGCGATCGTGGTGAGCGACCGTCCCGGGCCGAGGTGCGAGAGTCCGCGGGGGCCGAGGCACTCGATGCGGGCGTCAGCGGCGTCGTACGTGGTCTCGTTCCGGTAGGTGAGCTGTGCGAAGGGGCCGTCGGTGATCTTCCCGGCGCCGACCACGAGAAGCTCGGGTCCTTGTCGGGTGACCGTGATGACGGCGTCGTCGATGAACGAGGTCTCGTCGGTGTCCCACGTGACGGCCAGGCGCTGGTGCTCGCGGACGCCCAGCAGCGAGGTGCACGACACCACCAGAGGAACGTCGGAGGAGGAGTCGAGAGCCTTCGTCACGCGGCTGTCGTCGCTGGTGACGGTGCACGTCTCGTACCGCTGCGTCGTCGTGGCGACCACCGTCGCCTCGTCCGGACCGACCGGCGGACGGTAGGCGACCTCGCCGGTGGCGTCGCACCTGACGACCGCGGCCGGCATCGCCCCGGCGGGAGCGCCGCCCATGACGGTGACCGCCGAGAGGACGAGTGTGGTGCCTGCGGCCCAGGCGGCGGCCCTGCTGGTCATGAAGCTCCCTGTCACAGCGGTCGCGGTCGGCACGAGGTCCCTTTTTCAGCAGTCGAGGTCGGGCCTGCGCAGGTAACCGAGCCGGTCGCCCGCGTCGTTCGACACCTGGAACATCTCCGGGTTCGTCGTCGACCCCGCGTTGATCTGCCGGCCCTTGTCCACGAAGCCGACCGTGGCGGAGAAGGGATTGTTCTCGGCGGAGATGGCCGCGTCCTTGTTGGCGACGCACACCGCCCCCGCGTAAGCGGGAGTCACGAGCCCCGCCGGCGCGAGGAGGACCGCACCCGACAGTGCCGCCAGGACCGCGAGTCGACCGAGACGTCCGGTGATCCCCATGTGACTGCCCCTCACTTCGCTGCGCCCTTCGTGGCCGAGAGCATCGTGCGCGACGACGTACGGAATGTCATGTTTCGCCACGAGTGTTCGGCTGAGGTGTCAGCATCGGGAGCGCGCATCTCGCGCGCCGCGCCTGTTGCGCCAACTGGCCCGATGACGCGAGCGTGCCTTCTACAAACAATGGCGTGCCCGGGTGAATCTGGGCGGTCGTCCGCGAGGCGACCCCCTCTCGACGGCCGCGCCCTGTCTTTTATGCAGCCATGTACGAAGATCACATCGATCTCCACGGCACTGGTGTGCGTACGGCGGTGGTCACCGCCCTGTCAGCCGTCATCGTGAGCTGCGCCGCGCTGTCGGCCTCGGCCTCGCCGGCACCTGACGCACCCTCGGACACCCGGGCGGCGGGAGCGACGGCGGCAGCGTCGGGCTCCTCTGCCGGAGAGATGTTCAGCTCCTCGGAGAGACCCGGATACGGCGGGCCGGAGCAGGAGACGCCCCCGACCGCTCCCTCGGGCCACGGGGAGTCGACCGGTCCCGCGGACGAGGACTCCGGCGGGTACGGGGAGCAGCCTCCGGGCTACGGGGAGACGACACCTCCGTCGGAGTCCCCGTCACCTTCTCCCTCTGTGAGCTCCCCGCCCACTTCTCCGTCCACCACCCCGCCCACGTCGCCCCCCAGTACCACCACTCCGCCCGCCCCTCCCAGCAGCAGTCCGCCCGCCTCGTCACCACCGGCAACGCCCTCCCCCTCACCGTCGACCAGCCGTACGCCCAGCAGCCCTCCCTCGGAGAGCGCGACCACCCCCAGCTCCTCCCGCCCTCCGCAGTTGGCCAGGACCGGCGACCCCGACGGCCGCTACACGCTGGCCGTCATCGCGGCGTTCCTGATCGCGGCGGGCATCTGCTGCGTCCTCCTGTCCCGTCGCGAACAGCCCCGGCACTGACCGACCATGCCGTCCGGGCCAGGCCCGGCGACCGTCGGCGCGGGCAACGACGCGCGCCGGCGCTGCCCCGGGAGCCACGTCCGGCACCGGGGCACTGAACAGCCCGCCGCGCGCGGCGCCGCAGGGCCGTCCCGCGGACACGTCACACCGCACTTCCGCACCCGGGGACGCAAACGGCTGCCCGTCCCACCGGCAGCACCGGGTGCGGCGGCGGGCCGTGGTCAGCGACGGCGCGACGTCCTGGTGCGCGCCCAGCCACCGGCTCCCGCCAGGTGAAGGGCCAGCGCGGTGAGACCGAGCAGCATGATGTTGACCGACGTGAACACGTCGTTCGTCGAGATGTCCGCGGCATTGATCAGAAACGCGAGGAAGAACAGCACGGCGGCACCGATGGCAAACATGGGAACTCCTGTTCCTAGTCGTTGCCGCCCTAGTTCCCCCTTAAATCATCACCACGTACGAATCTTGTGCCGAATTCGAAAACCCCGCGCCTCCGGCTCGGAGAGCTCGCGGAACAGCCCCGTGTTCGCCGCCGCTTCACGGGTAGTCGTATCGAACATGGCGACGCGTGGCCGTCGCCCTCGTCGAACGGCTTCACGGAGGCGCCATGCCCGGCATTCTCGATCGGATCAAGCAGTACAGTCGCAGCCCGCAGGGGCAGCGGGTCATCGGCACGGCCCGGCGCACGGCAGCGGATCCCCGCAAGCGGGCTCAGGCCCGCGCGTGGCTGGGCCGACTGCGTCGACGCTGAGGAATCGTCGCCGCCGGGGAATCGGCGGCGGCCTCAACGACCCGGCACACACCGGATCGGACAGGGCGGGAGAAATCTTCTTTCGCCGATGACGCATGTCCGGGGGAATCCGGGGAAGTGGGAGCTCCATCGATTCCACAGGACAACAGAACAGGGCGTGCCTCGTGCTGAATCCCGATCCGATGTTCATCCGGACTCTTCTGAGCCGCTATGCCGACGTGCAGTTGCGTTTCTCGGAGCGCGCGACCCAGGAACTCCAATGGCAACTCGACGACATCACGTACACGTTGTGTGTCAGCACCGGGACCCAGTCCGTCCGCGATGCCCTGGCAGCGGCCGACCGCGTACTGGAGCACGCCGCCGCGGCCCGGTCCGGCGATGAGGCCCAGGCGGCCTGAACCGCCTCCCCTCATCACGGACCGGAGCTCCCTGCTGCCCCTGCCCTACCCGAAGGGCAGGGGCAGCCGCAGTGCGGCGGTGATGGTCTTGCCGCGGGGCCCCACATCGACGGCGACGTACGAGCTGAGCCGCTCCACCACCATCCAGCCGAAACCGCCCGGCCTGCCCGGGTCCCTGGGCGCCCGGTCAGGCACGGCCACGCTGCTGTCGCTCACGCTCATCAGGACGGCGTCGCCTTCCAGGCTGACGTGGAACCCGGTCGTGCCGCCCGCGTGACGGATCGCGTTGGCCGTCAACTCACTGGCCACCAGCAGCGCGTCGTCGTGCAGACGCCGCGCCTGTTCCAGGGGAAGACCGCAGCACACTTCCATGAGAACCGAGCTGACTTCCGCCCGGGCCTGCGCGCAGGTCGTGCGCTCCGGAGCAGGTGTCTCGGGGGCGCCCATCAGGATGGGATCCTCTCTGTACATAAGCAAACACCACATTCCGTCGTCGCTTCGTTTCGCTTTCCCAGCTCCGTCTTCCGCACACCCCTACAGAAGGGCCACTCGCTCGAAATGCGTTCACAACCGTGAAATAACGCCCGGACCTGCCCTTTCCCAGGAACCCTCGCACCGACCGCACCGGCCCCCGGCGGTGGCGAAGCCGGACGTGCGCCGAACGGTCCAACACACTGCTTGATCGTCTTTCGGACGGGTACCAGAGCGGCATGTCCACCGAAACCGCCACGCCCCCGAACGGTTACGTCCAGCCCGTCGTCGACGTCCGGGCCCTCACCGAGGTGCTCGACGGCGAGTACGCCGACGTCCGCGACCTGGTCCGCAGCAACCTGACGACGTACGCCTCGATTCTCGACGAGGCCGAGGAACTCGGCATCGACGAATACCGCGAGCGCGTGCGCACGCTCGTCGTCGAGATGGCGGCGACGGGCCAGACCGGGATGGGCTTTCCGAAGGAGTACGGCGGTGGGGGCGACATCGGCGCCTCGATCGCCGCGTTCGAGACCCTCGCTTTCGGCGATCTGTCGGTACTGGTGAAGGTCGGGGTGCAGTTCGGTCTCTTCGGCGGCGCGATTCTGCAGCTCGGCACCGAGCGCCACCACGACGCCTACCTCCCGGACCTCGTCACCGGGAAGCTGATGGGCTGCTTCGCGATGACCGAGACCGGACACGGCTCCAACGTCCAGGCGCTCGGCACCGTCGCCACGTACGACGCCGGGACCCAGGAATTCGTCATCACCACCCAGGGCGACGAGGCGCGCAAGGACTACATCGGCAATGCCGCGCGGGACGCGGAGCTGGCCGTCGTCTTCGCCCAGCTCGAAGTGGGCGGCAAGGCCGAGGGCGTGCACGCCTTCGTCGTCCCGGTCCGCGTCGACGGGACCGTGGCACCGGGCGTCCGGATCGAGGACGCCGGCCGCAAGATGGGCCTCAACGGCGTGGACAACGGCCGGATCTGGTTCGACGGTGTGCGGGTGCCCCGCGAGGCGCTGCTCAACAAATTCGCCGACGTCACCCCCGAGGGCGTCTACGAGAGCCCGATCGAGAATCCCAACCGCCGCTTCTTCACCATGCTCGGCACGCTCGTACAGGGGCGGGTCAGCGTCGGTGGCGGCGGGATCAACGCGAGCAAGGTCGCACTCGCCGTGGCCACGAAGTACGCCGTGCGGCGCCGCCAGTTCAAGGCGACCTCGGACACCGAGGAGGAGGTACTCCTCGACTACGGCCTGCACCAGCGCCGTCTGCTGCCGCTCGTCGCACGCACCTACGCGCTGCATTTCGCCCAGGACGTCGTCCGCACCCAACTGCACGAGGTCTTCTCGGGTGTCACGGACGACGAGGAGAGCCGCCGGGAGCTGGAGTCACGGGCCGCGGGCACCAAGGCACTCGGCACCTGGCACGCCACCCGGGTGATCCAGGAGTGCCGCGAGGCGTGCGGGGGCGCCGGCTATCTCGCCGTCAACCGCTTCGCCGCGCTCAAGGCCGACACCGACGTCTTCACGACGTTCGAGGGCGACAACCACGTGCTGCTCCAGCTCGTGGCGAAGGGCCTCCTCACGGGCTACGCGAGCGAGTTCGGGGACATGGACCAGCTCGACATGGTCAAGTTCGTCACCGGCCTCGCCGTGGAGACGGTCATCGAGAAGACCTCGGCCCACAAGCTGCTGGAACGGGTGCGCGATCTCCTGCCCGGCGGCGACGCGTGGGACCAGGAGGCGGGCCTGCTCGACTCGGAGTACCAGCTCGCCATGCTCCGCTTCCGCGAGGAGCACATGCTCGCCGGCGCGGCCCGCCGGCTCAAGCGCGGCGTCGACCGGAAGGCCGATCCCGGTGCCGTCTTCTCCCAGGTGCAGGACCACGTCATCGCGGTGGCCGGCGCGCATGTCGAACGGCTCGTACTGGAGGCGTTCGTCGACAAGGTGCGGTCGCTGCCCGACGGTGACAACAAGAAGGCGCTGGCGCTGCTGTGCGACCTCTTCGCGCTCACGACGATCGAGGCCGACCGGGCCTGGTTCATGGAGCACGGCCGGCTCACCATCCAGCGTTCCAAGGCGATCAGCCGTGAGGTGAACGACCTCTGCCGCAAGGTCCGGCCGCTCGCGACCGACCTCGTGGACGCCTGGGGCATCCCGCCGCAGATGCTGCGCTCGCCGGACCTGGTGGGCTGAGCCGGGCGCGAGGTCCGCGGGGCGCCGCGCCGCCCGGCACCGGGTGGGCGGCGCGCTGCCGGGCCGGTGGCCTGCACGGTCGTACTACGCTGCCGAGATGACCAACCCCACCGGGCCCCAGGACCCGCGGCCGGAAGCCCGGGGCTCGGCCGCCGCGCGGGGCGGCCGAGCGCAGCCCGGGGCCGACGGCGCGGCCGAGCAGGCCCGCCCGGCCAACCAAGGACGGCGGGTCGCCGCCCGCAACCGGGCGGCGCTGATCTCCGCCGCCCGCGAGGTCTTCGCGGAACAGGGCCTGAACGCACCGCTGTCCGCCGTCGCGCGCCGCGCCGGGGTGGGACAGGGCAGTCTCTACCGGCACTTCGCCGACCGGATCGCGCTGGCCTCCGCGGTCCTGGACGAGAACGTCCGGCAGATCGAGGTGGCCGCCGCCGAACCGGGCGTGAGTCTGGAGAGCGTCCTGGGTGTCGTCACCTGGCACCTGACCCGGTCGACGGCGTTCGTCGACCTGCTGCGCGTGCGCGGCGACGACCAGCAGGCGCGCGCCCTGTCGGGGCGGGTCCGTGATGTCCTGGACCGGTGCCTGCCGGCCGGCCACCGGCTGTCCGCCGACGACCTGATGCTCGCCGTCGCGATGGTCTCCGGTGCCGTCGCCGGCCCCACTCCCGCGGACCGGGAGCGCCTCGCCCTCGCGGCCTGGCGCCTGCTCGGCATCGAGGTGGGGCCGCTCCGGCCCGTCGAGACGGTCGTCGACGCATGAGCGTCAGCCGCCGTTGGACTGACGGATGCCCTCGGCGAGCGCGCTGAACGTGTAGACGTAGCCGCCGTCGGGGCCACTGACGGTCATGTACGCCTTCGTGCCGCCTGGGGTGATGGCGATGTTGGTCGCCGACTCCAGACCGTCGGCGTCCTTGGCCGGGATCTCGACCGTGGCGAGACGTGCTCCGTACTTGTCGTAGACCGCCATGGCGGGGCGGCCGTGCAGCGCCTGATAGAGGTTGCCGTCGGCGTCCACGGCGATGGAGTCGGTCTGGGCCACGCCGCCGTCGACGTGAAGGGCCTCGTGCTGCGAGGTCACCGTGGTCCTTTCGGCGTCGAGCAGCAGGTAGGACACGGTGTTCTCGGCGAGTTCGCTGATCCACAGTCCGCGCCGCTCGGGGTCGAACATGATCCCGTTGGGGTGCGCGAGACCGTCGGCCAGGACGGTGGCGCGGGTCCCGTCGCGGTCGATGCGCACGATGCGGCCCTCGGCCTTGCCCGGTTTCATGCCGTGCAGGTCGCTGACGTACAGGTTGCCCTCGTCGTCGAAGGCGATGTCGTCCGGGTTCATGGCGGAGCCGTCGACCGCACCGGAGAAGAACGTGCGCGGGTCCGAACCGTCGCGCGCGACGCTGACGACGTTCCCTGTGTAGTCGCTCAGGTACAGACGGCCGTCGTGCGGGCTGAGCTGCGCGGAGGTGTAGGCGCCGGTGCTGTCGGTGTACACGCCCCGGTGTTTCCCGGTGGTGGTGTCGACGGAGAGGACCTTGGGCTCGCCCGGGGGCGCGGTGACGTCCACGACGTACAGGTCGCCGTGCCCGACCAGGACCGGTCCCTCCAACAGGGTTCTGCCGGTGGTCTCGTGCGCGTCGGTCACGTGCGCGAACTGGGTGGCCCTGATGGTCCTGCCCTCGCCGGGCGGCGCGGAGCCCGGGCCGCCGGTCGTGGCGGCCTCGGTTCCGCAACCGGTCAGGGCCAGGAGGCCGGCGGCGGCCAGGCCGACGAGGGCGCGGGGCGCGCGGTGTGTGGTCATGCGGTGGTGTGCTCCTTCCTGTCGTCCGGGCGGCCCGGACGTCGTGACGTGCGGGAGGCGTGCGGCGGCTGTTCTGCGCGGGCCGACGAACAGTCCCTGTCCGCTGGGGCAGTTGACGGCGAAGCCCTCATGCGGGCAGCGGTCAGGCCGCCGACCAGCCGCCGTCGGAGGGCAGGATCGCGCCGTTGATGTTCACCGCGTCCTTGCTGAGCAGGAACGTGATCGAGGCGGCCAGTTCCTCGGCCATGGCAAGACCCGGGATCGCCACGCGCATCGTCGCGGTGCGGGCCGAGCCGTAGACGGCGGCGCCGGCCAGCTGGATGCCGGTGGCGACCGCGCCCGGGGCGACGGCATTGACCTGCACACCGGTGCCCGCGTACTGGTAGGCCGACGACTTGGTCAGGCCGACCAGGGCGTGCTTCGAGGTCGTGTAGGCGGCACCGGCGGCCGAGCCGCGCAGGGCCGCCTCGGAGACGATGTTGACGATCCGGCCGCCGCCCGCGGCGAGCATCCCGGGCACGACGGCGCGCATCAGGCGCATCGGGCCGTCGACGTTGATGCGCATGACACGCTCCCAGATCGAGTCGTCGACCTCGTGCACGGCGGCGTCGTCGTCCATCACGCCCGCGACGTTGGCCAGGGCGTCCACACGGCCGGCCGCGGCCGCGAGCACGGCGTCGGCAGAGGCGGGCGCGGTGATGTCCGCGGTGACGGGCACGACGGCCTCGCCGAGGTCGGCGGCCAGGGCGGCGAGTCCGTCGGCCGCGACGTCGACGGCGACGACGCGGCCGCCCTCGCGCACGATCCGGGAGGCGACGGCCCTGCCGATGCCGGAGGCGGCGCCGGTGACGACCACGGTCTGGTGCGCGAAGCGGCCGGGTGTGACCTGCTCGGTCCACGGCTCGGGGGTGCCGATCTCGATGCCCGAGTCGGGCTCCTCGGCCGCGGCGGCCTCGGCCGGGGCGGCGGGCAGCCCCTCGGGGACCCGGCCGGTCTCGACGGCGGTGACCAGGGCGTCCACGAGCTCGGGCGGGAACTTGTCACCGGCCATCTTCACGAGCTGCTCCAACGGCAGGCCCAGAGCCGGGGCGAGAGCCTGTTCGCTCTGTCCCTGGGACGCCAGCAGGCCGCGCAGGACCTGTCCGGCGGCGGGGTGCGCCAGCCAGTCGCGCAGCGGGGAGGCGGGGGTGATGTTCGGCATCGAGAACCTTTCGTGTCGGGGTGCCCGCGGGGCGCGGGGGCACGGCCGGGACCCAACCGGACAACACTGTCCGGTTCCTGGGATACGGTACCGGTGGCCGTGCGGGATGCCCACGAGGGCACCCACCGCATTCCGCGCGGCGCCCCGCGCACCTCCCCCCACGAGAGGAACCCGTCACATGCCGCTGCCGCAGTGCGACACCCCTCCCACCCCTCAGGAGACCGCCGACTTGCGCGAGCGCTACCGCCGCGAGCGCGAGCGCCGGGT
Organism: Streptomyces sp. cg35; assembly: GCF_050410835.1. NCBI lineage: Bacteria > Bacillati > Actinomycetota > Actinomycetes > Kitasatosporales > Streptomycetaceae > Streptomyces > Streptomyces sp. cg35. The sequence continues at coordinate 8,483,231 of NZ_CP191268.1, read as the reverse complement.
ACGCCCCGAGGGCCCGGGCCAATACCGGTCCACGTCCGCGGAGTTCGGCTACTTCGCCGCCGACCCGTACGCCGGCGAGCCGGCCGACCGCGAGCCGGTGCGCGACGTGGTGGACGTCGCGATCGTCGGGGGCGGGTTCGGCGGGATCCTGGCGGGGGCGCGGCTGCGCCAGCAGGGCGTGGCGAACATACGCGTCGTCGAGAAGGGCGGCGACTTCGGCGGCACCTGGTACTGGAACCGCTACCCGGGCATCCACTGCGACATCGAGTCGCACGTCTATCTGCCGCTCCTCGACGAGACCGGCTACGTGCCCGAGTGGAAGTACGCGCCGGGCGAGGAGATCCGCCGTCACGCGGTGCGCACGGCCGAGCAGTTCGACCTGTACGAGGATGCCCTGTTCTCCACCGCCGTGACCTCCCTGACCTGGGACGAGTCCACGCAGCAGTGGTGTGTCACGACCGACCGGGGCGACGCGTTCCGTGCCACCTACGTCATCACCGCCACCGGCACGCTCTCGGAGCCCAAACTCCCCGGCATACCCGGTATCGAGACCTATCGGGGCCACACCTTCCACACCTCCCGCTGGGACTACGCGTACACCGGCGGCAGTCCCGAGGGCGGCATGACGGGCCTGGCGGGCAAGCGGGTCGGCGTCGTCGGCACCGGCGCCACGGGCGTGCAGGTCATCCCGCTGCTCGCCGAGGACGCCGGCCACCTCTACGTCTTCCAGCGCACCCCTTCCTCGGTGGACGTGCGCGGACAGCGGCGCATGTCGCCGCAGGAGGTGGGCGCGGAACGGCCGGGCTGGGCGACGGCGCGCCGCGAGAACTTCCTGCGGATCGTCTCGGGCGAGGACGCCGGACCGGACCTGGTCGCCGATCGCTGGACGGAGTCGGCCGCTCTGCTGGAGAAGCTCCTGCCCAGCTTCCGGCGCGACGGCGAGCCGGACTTCGAGGCCGCCTACGAGGCCGCCGACCACGCCGCGATGAACGGCATCCGTGCGCGCGTCACCGCAGAGGTCACCGACCCCGTCACCGCCGCGGCCCTCCAGCCCTGGTACCGGTACGCGTGCAAGCGCCCCACGTTCTCCGACACATATCTGCCCGCGTTCAACCGGGCCGACGTCACCCTCGTGGACACCGCCGACAGCCATGGCATCGAGCGGATGACCGAACGCGGCGTCGTCGTGGGCGGGGTGGAGTACGAGGTCGACTGCCTGGTGTTCGCCACCGGGTTCTCCGTGGGCGTCTCCGGCGTCACCTCGGGAAAGCTGCCCGTGTCCGGGCGGGACGGCGTCCAGCTCCTGGCGGCGCGGGCGCAGCGCGGCCCGCGCAGTCTGCACGGATTCACCAGCAACGGCTTCCCGAACCTGATCCAGATGGGCTCGATGCAGAACGCCAGCAGCGTGAACTTCACGAACATCCTGGACGAGCAGGCCGTCCACGCCGCCGCGCTGGTCGCCGCCGCGCAGGAGCGGGACGCCGTCGTGGAGCCCACCCCCGAGGCCGAGGACGCCTGGATCCGCGTGTGCGCGCAGGGAGCGCCCGACCACGAGTGGTTCCACGCCGAGTGCACCCCCGGCTACTACAACCGGGAGGGCCGCGGCCGGCCGAACGGTCCCACCGCCTACCCGCACGGCGCCGTCGCCTTCCACGACCTGTTGCGCCGCTGGCGCAAGGAGAACATCGACGAGGCCCTCAGGCCCCGGGCCACCACGCCGGTCGTCGGCCGCCCCTGACACCGCGTCCGTACGTGCCGGGCCCCGAGCGGTGAAGGCTCGGGACCCGGCACGATGCGGCCGCCCGTCTCGGGGGGCCTGTCACGGTCCGTCGGCGCGACGTTCGACGGACCGGGACGTCAAGGGTGCGCGGCGGCGGGCGGGCTCAGGCGCCGAGGGCGTCGATCAGTGCCTTCGTGATGTCCTCGGTCGATGCGGTGCCGCCGAGGTCGCGGCTGAGCACACCGGCCCCGGTGGTCGCCTCGATCGCCGTACGCAGCCGGGCCGCCTGGTCGGGCAGCCCGAAGTGGTCCAGCATCAGTGCCGCGCTGCCGACGGCACCGATGGGGTTGGCGAGACCCTGCCCGGCGATGTCCGGGGCGGATCCGTGGACGGGTTCGAACATGCTGGGGAAGCGCCGCTCGGGGTTGAGGTTGGCGCTGGCGGCCAGGCCCAGGCTGCCGGCGAGGGCGCTGCCGAGGTCGGAGAGGATGTCGGCGTTGAGGTTCGAGGCGACCACGACGGACAGGTCCTCGGGGCGCAGCACGAACTTGGCGGCCATGGCGTCGACGAGGACGCTCTCCGTCTCCACGTCCGGGTAGTCGGCGGCGACGCGCTTGAAGACGTCGTCCCAGAGCACCATGCCGTACTGCTGCGCGTTGCTCTTCGTCACGGACGAGACCTTGCGGCGGTCGCGGGTGCGGGCCAGGTCGAAGGCGTACCGCATGATGCGCTCGCAGCCGACCTCGGTGAACAGCGCGGACTGGAGGGCGACTTCGCCTCCTGGGCCGCGCCCCGCCAGGTTGCGTCCGCCCAGGCCCGCGTACTCGCCCTCGCTGTTCTCGCGGACGACGACCCAGTCGAGCTCGGTGTCGTCGGCCCCCCGCAGCGGGCTGGTGACGCCGGGCAGGAAGTGCACGGGGCGGACGTTGGCCCACTGGTCGAAGCTCTGGCAGATCTTCAGGCGCAGGCCCCACAGGCTGATGTGGTCGGGGACCGTGGGCCAGCCGACCGCTCCGAAGTAGATCGCGTCGAAGTCCCCCAGCCGGTCGAGGCCGTCGTCGTCCATCATCTTCCCGGTGCGCTCGTAGTGGTCGCAGCCCCAGGGGAACTCCTGCCAGTCGAAGGCGAAAGCGCCGTAGGAGTCCGCGGCCAGCGCGTCGAGTACGGCCCGGCCCGCGGCGACGACCTCCCTCCCGACGCCGTCGGCGGGGATGGCAGCGATACGGAAGGTACGGGGAGCGGTCACGGAGGCCTCCGGTCGTGCGGATCCGCCTGTCGGGCGGAGCCGGGGTCGGGCGAGTGGATCGATGGTCCGAGTGAACCCAGTCGTCCCGTGCGCCGTCCAAGACGTGCTTCCGATACAACCCATAGGCCTGGCCGATGAGTTCGCCGGGCGCGGCGCCGCGCCCGGCTACGCGGCCCGGGAGCTCTTGTGCCGGGCGTAGACACCGGCCAGGTCGAGGAAGGCCCGGGCGCCGGGGGTGAGGTGGGCGGGCAGGCTGATCATGGCGACGTGCAGGTGTGCGGTGGGTTCGATGGCGGCGACGGCCGCACCGCAGCGGCGGGCGAGGCGGGTCCAGGAGGCGGGCAGGACCGCGATGCCGACGCCGGTCAGGACCAACGGGAGGATGGAGGCCCGGTGGTCGACGATCGCGACGATGTCGGTGCCGTCGGTCCGCGCCGTGATGTCGTCGACGATCGTGCGCATCAGGGTGCCGCCCCGCGACGCGATCAGCTTCTGCCCGCCGAGGTCCTGCGGCCGCAGCGTGGCGCCGTCCGTGATGTCCCCCTCGGGGGCGGCCACGACGACGAACGGCTGTTGCTCCATGGGCAGCACGTCGAGCCCGGAGAGGGCCGCGGGGGCGGCCGTACCCAGCAGACCGAGTTCGCAGGCGCCGCTGCGGACCAGCGCGATGGTCTCCTCGGGGGTGAAGGCGGCGCGGCTGCTCACGGTGACCGACGGGTGCAGTTCGGTGAAGCGGTGGGTCAGGGTGGTGAGCGGTTCGATGCCGGGCGAGGGCATGGCCGCCACCTCGACGGTTCCGCCGTTCAGGCCCGACAGGGCGGCGGCCCGGTCGCGTACGGCGGTCAGGTCGCGCAGCACGCGGCGGCTGGGTTCGAGGAGTTCCGCGCCGGCTTCGCTGAGCACGACGCCGCGGCCCATGCGGTGGAAGAGGCAGACGCCCAGGTCGGCTTCCAGGTTGGCCATCGCCTGCGACAGCGACGGCTGCGCCACGTGGAGCGCGGCGGCGGCCTTGCTGAAGCCGCCGTGCTCCACGATGGCGAGGAAGTATTCGAGCTGTCGTGCGTCCACGGGTCCTCCCTCTGCCACCGACCGGGCAATAGGCGGACCCTATCGGTTGGCCGAAACGGCCTGATCGCCTGCCTGGGCCGCGGGTTCGACTCCCGGCACCGGGGCGGATTCGCCCGGTGCGGCCGTGGGTTGGGGAGGGACGGGGGCCGGTTCCGGCGGGGCGTCGGCGCGTTCGTCGCGGGCGGGAGCGTCCTCGCGGATCTGTCCGGACAGCACCGCGCGGGCGCGGTCCAGGTCGAGGCCCCGCTCCCAGCGGGCGACGAACAGGGTGGCCACCGCGTTGCCGTAGAAGTTCACCAGGGCCCGGCACTCCGACATGAACTTGTCGATGCCGAAGATGAGCATGATTCCGGCCGCGGGCACGTGGCCGACCGTCGACAGCGTCGCGGTCAGTGCGATGAAGCCGCCTCCGGCCACTCCCGCCGCGCCCTTGGAGGTCAGCAGCATCACGGCGAGCAGGCCGAGTTGCTGTCCGACGGAGAGTGCGGTGTCGGTGGCCTGCGCGATGTAGAGCGTGGCCAGCGACAGGTAGATCGCCGCGCCGTCGAGGTTGAAGCTGTAGCCCGTCGGCACCACGAGGCCGACCGTGGACTTCTCGGCGCCCATGAAGTGCAGTTTGCGCATCAGGCCGGGCAGGGCCGGTTCGGCGGTGGAGGTGCCGAGGACCAGGAAGAACTCCTCCTTGAAGTACCGGAAGAGCTGGAAGATGTTCAGCCGCACGTAGACCGCGAGGACGGTGCCGAGCACCACGACGACGAACAGGACCGAGGTGACGTAGAAGAGCAGGATCAGTGACCCGAGGCTGGTCAGTGTCGACAGGCCGAACTTCCCGATGGCGTACGACATCGCGCCGAAGGCACCGAGCGGGGCCGCCTTCATCACGAACGACAGGACCTTGAACACCACCTGGGTCAGGCGGTGGACGCCCGCGATGACGGGTTCGCCGACCGTGCCGACCGACTTCAGGGCGATCCCGAAGATCACCGCGAGGAAGATCACCTGGAGGATGTCGCCCTCGACGAACGCGCCGAAGAAGCTGTCGGGCACGACACCGGTCAGGAACTCCCACCAGTGCTGGTGCTCGCCCGTCTCGATGTACTGGCCCGCGTCGCCCGACACCTCCAGGGCCGACGGGTCGGCGTGCACGCCCTCGCCCAGCCGTACGAGGTTGATCGCTATCAGGCCCGTCACCAGCGCGGCGATGGTGCCGACCTGGAAGTAGGTCAGCGCCTTGAGCCCGGTGCGGCCCACCTTCTTCAGGTCGGCGACCCCGGAGATGCCGCCGATGATCGTGAGGAACACGATCGGACCGATCAGCATCTTCATCGCGGTGATGAACGTCGTGCCGATCGGTTCCATCGCCGTGGCCAGGTCCGGCAGGCGCCATCCGAGGACCACCCCGATGACGATGGCGGCCAGCACCTGCACGTACAACTGCCGGTACCACGGCCTGCTTCTCACCACCGCGGTGCCGCCTGCGGCTTCGTCCGGGGCATGCGTCATTGCAACCTCCATCCAGGCACGGGCAGGGGCCTGCCCGTGAACTCCGCACGGAGACGTCGCTCGTCGCGCGCCGGGTACCGGCTCCAGGCCCCGTACGGGACCGGGTCCCGGCCGGTCGTCGTACGAACGGAGTCAGTGAAGCGGGTCCCGGAGGAGGAGGTCCACGACCAAAAACCGATGCCCCGCATAGGCCAGGCCTATACGGGGCGCATCGGCTCCGGTCCCTGACCGCCGGCCGCCCGGTGAGCCCCGGCCGGTGCGTGTCACGCATGATCGCCTACTCTCGCGCATCATGAGCGCACTTGCGGATGTCACCGCCGTGACGAATCTGATCGCCAAGTATGCGGAGCTGGTCGACACCGGGGACTTCGCGGGTGTCGGGGAGTTGATGGCGGACGCCGTGTTCATCGGGAGCGGTCCGCCCGCCGAGGGGCGTCGGGCCATCGAGAGCATGCTCCGCGAGAGCGTGATCCTCTACGAGGACGGCACACCGCGGACCCACCACGCGACGAGCAACATCGCCGTCGAGGTGGACGAGGAGACGGGAACCGCCACCGCGGGCTCCTACGTCACCGTCTTCCAGGCGCTGCCGGATCTGCCGCTGCAGCCCGTGGCCGCGGGCCGCTACAGCGACCGCTTCGAGCGCCGTGACGGGCGGTGGCGGTTCGTGGAGCGACGGGTGCGTATCCACTTGGCGGGCGACGTGCGGGGCCACCTCCGCACCTGAAACACGGTGACCCGCAGCGGTGTTCGTGCCGCCGCGGGTCACCGGCCGTGCGCTCAGCTGTCGTGGAGGGCCTTCTTCAAGGCGTCGACGGCGAGCTTGCGGGCGACGTTCGCGGCACGGGTGTCGCGCAGGCTGTCCAGGAGCAGGAAGTCGTGGACCATGCCCGCCACGCGGACCGCGGTGACGTCCACCCCGGCCTCGCGGAGTCTGTTGGCGTACTGCTCGCCCTCGTCGCGCAGCACGTCCGCCTCGTCGGTGATGACGAGGGTCGTGGGCAGGCCCTTGAGCTCCTCGAGGCTCGCCTGGAGCGGAGCGGCGTGCGGCTCCTTGCGCTGCTCCGGGTCCGCGTACTGGTCCCAGAACCAGATCATGCCGTCCCGCGTCAGGTAATAGCCTTCGGCGAACTGCTGGTAGGAGGGGGTGTCGAAGTCGGCGTCGGTCACCGGGTACAGGAGCACCTGGGCCTTGAGGTCGATCCCGCCGCGCTCCTTGTTCATGAGCGCGAACACCGTGGACATGCAGCCGCCCACCGACTCACCGGTGACGGCGATCCTGGAGGTGTCGAGTCCGTGCTCCGCACCGTGCTGCAGGACCCACTGGCCCACCGCGTAGTTCTGCTCGACCTGCGTCGGGTACGTGGCCTCCGGGGCACGGTCGTACACCGGGAACACGCCTGCGGCCCCGGCGCCGACGGCCAGTTCGCGGAAGAGCCGGTCGTGGGTCCTGTCGTCGCCGAAGACCCAGCCGGCCCCGTGGATGTAGAACACGACCGGCAGCGGGCCGGTGGCGCCCTTCGGCTTGATGATGCGGGTGCGGACGGTGCCCCACTCCCCCGCGTCGACGTCCACCCACTCCTCGTCGACGTCCGGCCGCGGCACGCTCGTGTCGCTCTGCAGGCCGAGCAGGATCTCGCGGCCCTTCTCCGGTTCGACCTCGTAGATGCGCGGGTGCGGATCGGTCGCTTCGGCCAGCTCCTTCGCGGCCGGTTCGAGGAAGGGCGTGAGGGGAGGAGGAAGCTCAGCCATGTCTACTCCGATGTCACGGGCCGACGGACCCTGGAGATCACCGCACACCACAGGCGGACGTGGCCCGTGTGCGGCGCCGGAATGCCCCCCGATCCATCCTCTCCGAACGCTCCGGCCACGCAACTCGTGCACCCATGTGAACCGGCTTTGGGCGCCCGGTACTTGCTGAGCGCGGCCGTTGTCACGAGGTCGGCGGGGAAGCGGCGGGCCCGTCGGCGTCGAGGGCTGCCGCGCGCAGAGCGGCTGCCACGCGGGTGACCGGTTCGGCCGGGGGCCGCGGCAGGCGGGCCAGGAGCAGGCGCCGCTGTTCCTGGGGGCCGCCGCGGACGGGGAGGACACGGACACCGGGTGGCGCGGCGGACACGAGGGCGGCGGGCACCGTGGTCAGTCCGCAGCCGGCGGCGACGAGGTGCAGCCTGGCGAGCCAGTCGCGGGCGGTGTGGGCGATCTCGGCCCGCTCGTCGAGGCCCGGCCACACGCCCATCTCCTCGCCCGAGAGGGAGCCCGCGATCCAGCGCTGCCCGCGCAGATCGGCCACGTCGATGAAGTCGGCGCGGGCCAGCGGGTGCGTGGCGGGCACCGCCAGGCAGAGCGCACGCTCCGTGAGGGTACGCAGCACCAGCGCGGGGGACTCGCTGTCCGGCGGCCGGAACGGCGGTCCCGACGCGAGCAGGGCCAGGTCGATGCTGCCGGCCCGCAGCGCCCGCACGAGGGCCGGGGTGCTGCCCTCCCGGCCCACGACCTGGAGGCCGGGGTCGGTCCGGCGGAGTGCGGACAGGGCTCGGGGGATCAGCGCGGCGCCGGCGCTGGGGAACCAGCCCAGGCGGACCGTCCCGGCCTGCCCGGGAAGACCGGACAGCTCCCGGGCGGTCGCGTCGATCTCGTCGAGCACGACCGTCGCACGGCGCATGACGACGCGGCCGGCCGCGGTGAGCCGTGCCCCCTCGCGGCGCCGTTCCAACAGCTCCGCGCCCGCGGCCCGCTCGATCGTGGCGATCTGCCGGGACACCGCCGACTGCGTGTAGCCCAGCGAGGCGGCGGCCGCGGTGAAGGTCCCCTGCTCCGCCACGGCGCGGAGGACGCGCAGCGCGGTGAGTGACACGTCGGTGAAGTCCATGATGTTTCCGCATACTAGTCGTGCCGAACATTCGTTGGACTCATGGCGTGGGCATTTCTACCGTGGCAGGCATGAAGCCTTCCCGCATCGCCCTCGTCACGGGCGCCAACCAAGGACTCGGCCGGGCGCTCGTCGAACAGCTGGCGACCCACATGGATCCGGACGACCTGGTCCTGCTGACCGGTCGCGACCCCCGGCGCGTCATGGACGCCGCCCGCGAGGTCGGCGCCCTGTCGGGCACGCGTGCCCGGGTCGAGGGCCGCGTCCTGGACGTCACGGACACCGACGCCATCGCCCGCCTCGCCGACGAGCTGCGCGCCCGGCACGGAGGGGTCGACGTCGTCATCTCCAACGCGGTCGCGCGTGTGCTGCCCGGGGAGTCGCAGGCGGCGCGGGCCGACGAGTTCATCGACGTCTCCAACACCGCCACGCACGCGGTCCTGCGTTCCTTCGGGCCGGTTCTGCGGCCCGGCGGACGGCTGCTCGTGGTGGCCAGCGGCCTGGGCACGCTCGGTCACCTCGACTCCCGGCTGCACGGGCTGTTCGACGGAGCGAGCCTCGACCAGGTCGAGTACGCCGTCGAATCGTGGCGCGGCGCCGTCCACGACGGAAGCGCACAGGAGGCGGGCTGGCCGGTCTGGCTGAACGTACCGTCGAAGGTGGCCCAGGTCGCCGCCGTCCGCGCGGTCGCCGCCGAGCGCCGCGCGCAGGACCTCGCCGACGGAACCCTGATCGCCGCGGTGTGCCCCGGCATGGTCGACACCGCCACGTCGCGCCCTTGGTTCAGCGACTTCAGCCAGGCCCAGACGCCGGCCCGGGCCGCCGCGGCCGTGCTCGGCATCGTCCTCACGGAGTCCGTCGATCCCGCTCTCCACGGCGAGTTGGTCCGCTTCGGGAAGGTCCTGCCCTGGCACGACGGAGCGCCCTTGGTGGAGCAGGACGGGATGCTCACGCCCTGAGAGCCGTAGGGGCGCCCGCCCCATCGGGAGGTGTCATGCCTGGCGCAGCCTGGGCAGGAGCTGGTCGCCGATCCGGCGGGTCTCCTGCCTGTAGGGGGTGTCGGACAGGACGAAGTGCGTGATGCCGAGCGCTCGGTAGGCGTCGAGTGCGGCAGCCACGTCGTCGGGCGAGCCGACCAGCCATGTGGTCGCCGCTCCACCGCCGCCGAACCTGCCCGGCGCGGTGTACAGGCAGGTGTCGAGGACTTCGCCCCGCTCGGCGAGGTCGAGGAGGCGCTGCTGGCCGACCGCCGCCCTGCGGTTGCCCAGCCATGAGCCGATCTCGCCCGCGTCGGCCGCCATCTTGGCGATCTTCTCCTCCGCCGCGCGCCACGCGTCCTCGGTCGTGTCGCGCACCACGGTGGTGATGCGCAGCCCGTACTGCAGCGGCGCATGGCGGCGTCCCTCCTGCTCGCTCAACTCCTTCAGGCGGGCGATGCGTTCGGCGATCCCCTCCAGGGGCTCGCCCCAGAAGAGCTGCACATCGGCCTCTGCCGCCGAGACGCGCTCGGCGGCCTCGGACGCGCCTCCGAAATACAGGGTCGGATGCGCCCGTGCGTCGGTGGCGTAGGGGCGCGGCCCGACCGTCGAACCGGTGACGTGGAAGTGCTCGCCGTGGAAGGTGACGTTCTCCTCGGTCCACAGGCGCCGCACGAGGTGCAGGAACTCCTGAGTACGGGAGTAGCGCGCGGGCGGGTCGACGGTGGTGTCGCCGTAGGCGGCCGGATTGTCCAGGCCACTGACGATGTTGACGAGGACACGGCCGCGGCTGAGCTGGTCGAGAGTGGCGGCCGCGGCGGCGAAGTTCGCGGGCTGCCAGTAGCCGGGGCGCACGGCGATCAAGGGCTTGAACGTCGTGGTGCGCGCGGCCAGGGCGGTGGCCACGGTGAAGGTGTCCGGGCGGCCCCAACCGGTGCCGAGCAGGGCGCCGCCCCAGCCGTGGTCCTCTGCCGTCCGGGCGAGTTCGGTCGAGTACTCGATGGACCCCCAGCCCGCTGTCGTGTCGTCTCCGCGGTGCCCCGGTTCGACAGTGTTGGGGATGTACCAGAGGAATTCCGGGTTCATCAGGATTCCGATCGCAGTTCGGAGGGGTGCGGCGTGGCAATCCGCCGGCTGGTGGTCATGTCGGAGCGCAAGTGGCCCTGGGACGGGGGGCGTTCAAGACGTCCGGAGGCTCGGTGCGGCGGCGCCGGTTCTCACGGGCTTGTCCTCCGCGTCGGGTTCCACGCCGAGGTGTGCGAGCAGGCGGTCCCGCAAGGCGGCGTACTCCGGACTGCCGTGGCGGCGCGGCGCGGGCAGCTCCACCGGGATGTCGACCGCGATCCGGCCCTCTTCGAGGACGGCCACCCGGTCGGCCAGGGTGATCGCCTCGTCGACGTCGTGGGTGACCAGGAGCACGGCGGGCCGGTGGCGCTCGCACAGTTGCCGCAGCAGGGCGTGCATCCGGATGCGCGTGAGGGCGTCGAGCGCCCCGAACGGCTCGTCGGCGAGCAGGAGTCGGGGTTCGCGGACGAGGGAGCGGGCGAGTGACACCCGCTGCTGTTCCCCGCCGGACAGCTCGACGGGCCAGGCCCGCTCGCGTCCTTCGAGGCCGACTTCGGCGAGCGCGGTGCGGCCCCGGTGTGCGGCGTCCGGACCGGTCAGGCCGAGGACGACATTGTCGAGGAGCCGCTTCCACGGCAGCAGCCGGGCGTCCTGGAAGACCACCGACACGTCTTGCGGCGCGGACAGTTCTCCGCTGCCCGCCACGTCGTGGTCCAGGCGGGCGAGGGCGCGCAGCAGGGTGCTCTTGCCGGAGCCGCTGCGCCCGAGGAGCGCCACGAACTCGCCGGGCGCGATGCTCAGTTCGAGTCCGTCGAGCACTCGGCGTCCGCCGAGTGTGCGCACCAGGTGCGCGATGCGGACCGTCGTGCGGTCCTCGGTCGCGGTCAGCCCGCCAGCGTCCGCCGCCATGACAGGGCCCTCCTCTCCACGAGCCGCACGAGGGCGTCGGAGACGAGTCCGAGGAGTCCGTACACGACGAGGCCGACGATGATGACGTCCGTCTGTCCGTAGGTCCGCGCGAGTTCCATCATGTAGCCGATGCCGCTGGTGGCGTTGACCTGCTCGACGACGACGAGTGCCAGCCAGGCGGCGGTCACTCCGAAGCGCAGCCCCAGCAGGAAGCCGGGCAGGGCCCCCGGCAGCACGACATGGCGGATGAACCGGAGCCTGTTCAACCGCACGGTCTCGGCCAGTTCCGCGTAGCGGTTGTCGATGGTGCGCAGTCCGTTGTGGGTGTGGATGTAGATCGGGACGAAGACGCCGAGCGCGATCGTGACGACTTTCATCGTCTCGCCGATGCCGAACCACAGGACGAGGAGCGGGATCAGCGCCAGTGAGGGGATCGCCCGCTTGATCTGCACCGGTCCGTCGACGAGTCCTTCCCCGATGCGGCTCAGGCCGGAGACGAGGGCGAGCAGCAGCCCCGCGACGGTGCCGAAGGCCAGGCCGAGCAGGGCGCGTTGGGCGGAGGTCGTGAAGTGGGACTGCAGCCGGCCGTCGGCGAGGAGGTCCCCCGCGGTCCCGGCGATGACCCAGGGGGCGGGCAGACTGCGCGCGTCGATGAGTCCGGCGGCGGAGCCGGCCGCCCAGACCGCGAGCAGCAGCAGGGGGCCGAGCGCCCAGCCGAAGGGGACGGGGCGGCCCGGGCCCAGCCTCTTGCGTGTCCTCGGGCGGGGGCGGGAGGAGCCGGCGGTTTCGTCGGGCGCCGTCGTGGTGCCGGCCGCCGCTCGCTGTTCGAAGGCCGTGGTGCTCATGACGCCTTCCCTTCACCGGCTATGGCGTCGGCGGCGACGCGCTCGTAGCGGCGGTCGAAGAGGGTCTCGGCGTCGAAGGCCTTGTGCTTCTGTTCTTTCGCCAGCAGGTCGACGGTCTGCTGCTGGCGCGCGATGGCCCGGGTCCAGTCGGCGGGAAAGTCCGGGTGGCCGGACCTTTTCACGAGGTACTTGCCGTCGGCCCGGCTCAGCCCCTGGTCCTTGACGTAGTACCCGTCGATCCATTGCCGGGGGTGTTCGTCGACCCAGAGCTGTGCGCGCGCCCAGAACTTGATGAGTTCCCTGACGGCGGCGGATTTCTGCGCGTCGCTCACGGAATCGGTGAGCGCCCACAAATGCCCGGGGTCGTCACGGAGACCGTGCTTGACGGTCGTGGCGCCGTCCCTGCCGTATTTCGTCAGATAGCGCTTGATATTGACGTCGGCGATGGGCGCGGCGTCCACCTGCCGGTTCCCGAGGGCGGTGGGGTACACGTCGCCGGTGCTGGCCAGTTCGACGAGGTGGACGTCCTGCTGGGTGAGGCCGGCCTTCTTCAGGATCCGCAGCACGAGCGCTCCCTGTGCCTGGCCGGGGCTGTAGGCGATTTTCTTCCCGCGCAGGTCGGCGAGGGTCTTGATGTGCGCGCCCGGGGCGATCCCCAGCTCGTAGATCGGATACGTGGTCGGGTCCTTGCGGAATTTCGCCGCCACCAGCTTGGTGTCCAGGCCCGTCCAATGGGCGTTGATGGACGGGATCTCCGCGGCGGAGCAGATGTCGAGCGCGTCGGCCCGGAACGCCTCGGAGCATTGCGGGCCACCGCTGATGTTGGCCCACTTCACTTTGAAGGGCAGTTTGTCGATCTGGCCCGACAGTTCGAGTGCGACTTTGAGATCAGGCGCACCGACGGTGAGCGAGGTGTCCGCGGAGACCTTGGCCGGGATCTTTTTCGCGGCGAGATTCGCACTGCTCACGGTGGACTGTGCGGTGTTCGCGCACGAGGCCAGCAGAAGGGATACGGCGGTGACAGCGCCGACGCGCGAGGAAACGGGCATGACGGTACGTGGAGTCATTCGTGCCTTCACAGGGCGAGGGGCACGCCTCCGCGCAGGGCGGCGGCAGGAGGCGCGAGCAGGGATGCGGGGCGGGGAGCGGTGCGGCAGGACGCGGAGCCGTCGGCTCGACGCGGACGAGAGGTCAGCTACACACGGCGGTGGCGACGCGCATCAGATCGATGGCCCGCCGCTTCCGGAACCGCTGGATGATCCACATGCCGCCGAAGCTATCCACGCACCAAGTCCCGGTCAAGAGAAGGAAGTTGCCCGACACCGTGCTGCAATGCCCTCTTCATGGGGCCGCCACGCTCGCGTGACGACCGCCGGCGCGTCCGCCGCTTCCTCACACACCCTCCCAGGACCCGCCACCGGATCCCGGTACCCGTGACGGTGCTCGCGTGCCATGATCCTACTGAGCAGTAGCTTCGTTGTCGGTCGAGAGGGATCCCCGTGGCACGCGTGTTCACCGTGAGCAACAGCATCACCGTCGGCGTGTCCCCCGATGACGCCTACGCGGCCGTAAGCCGCCCCGAGGACATGGGCCGCTGGAGCCCGGAGAACCGTGGCACGACGCCCGACTCGCCGACCGGGCCGGCCGCCGAGGGCACCACGTTCGTGGGGCGCAACAAGCGCGGACCGTTCCGGTGGGTGACCCGGTGCACGGTCACGGTGGCCCGGCCGGGCCACGCGTTCGCGTTCCGCGTTCACGCGATCGGAGTCAAGCGGCCGCTGCTGCGCGCCCCGATCGCCACGTGGGAGTACCGGTTCGAGCAGGTCGACGAGGGGACTCTCGTGACGGAGACCTGGACCGACGACCGTCGCGCCTGGCCGACGTTCGCGGCGAACGCCTTCGACCGGATCGTGACCTCCGGCAGGACGTTCGCCGCGTTCCAGGCACGCAACATCGAGGCGACCCTGCGCAACCTCAAGCGGGAACTGGAGCGCGGCCTCACGAGCTGAGCGCACCCACCACGCGCACCCTCAGGACGAACGCGTCGCACACCGGAGTGGCAAACCCCAACCATTCACCCGAATGGCCGCCCCCGGCCGCGGCCCCCTGAACCCTGCCGGAGCTCCCCCGTCGCACGGCAAGAAGGCATTCCGCCGGGCGTTCCGGCTACTGCCAGTGAGACCCCTTGTTGCACGGCTCACCGTGAGGCCGCTGCGATGGCTGTGAGGCACATGGCCATCGCAGCGGCCAACCCAGCCGCGCCATGTTCCGGAGGGAGTGATCACGCATGACGCAGGGCGAGACCTTCAGCACCCCTGATGCCATCGTCGGGCTCACCGCGTACGACCGCACCGGGGAGAAGATCGGCAGCGTCGAGCGGGTCTACCTCGACGACACGACCGGCCAACCCGACTGGGTGACGGTGAAGACCGGCCTCTTCGGCATGAAGGAGAGCTTCGTGCCGCTGGCCGGCGCCAGCCGCAAGGACGACACGCTCCGGGTGATGTACACCAAGGAAGCCGTCAAGGACGCGCCGCGTGTCGACGCCGACCAGCACCTGGACCAGACCGACGAGCAGGAGCTGTACGCGCACTACGGTCTCAGCAAGCCCGCGACGTCCCCCGCCGCCGCGCCCCGTGCGGAGCGCCCGTCCGCCCCCGACGCTCAGCGCGCGAGTGCGAGCGGCATGGCCGCCGGCGCCGCGGGTGCGGGTCTGAGCGGTGAGGCGCACGGCCGGCACGCCGGTGCGCGGGAGCCGGCGCTGCGCTCCGCGGCGGGCCCCGACGGCAAGGCGGACGAGCTCATCCGCTCCGAGGAGCGGCTGCGGGTCGGCACCGAGGAGGAAGAGGTCGGCCGCGCCCACCTGCGCAAGGTGGTCGAGACGGAGAACGTCACGACCTCGGTGCCCCTGTCGCACGAGGAGGTCCGCGTCGTACGGGAGCCGATCCGCGAGGGCGACGTGAAGCGGGCCTCGATCAGCGAGGCGGAGACCGAGGTCGTGCTGCACGCCGAGAAGCCGGTGGTCCGCAAGGAGACCGTCCCGGTGGAGCGCGTCCGCCTCGAGACCGAGAAGGTCACCGAGACGCGCGAGGTCTCCGACACGGTGCGCAAGGAGAAGATCGAGTTCGACAACCCCAAGGCGGACCGCGAGGCCATGCCGGGTGAGGGCAAGTCCGGTCCCGGGCAGGGACCGCGGCACTGACGGACTCACGACCTCACGGGGCCATCAGGCGGGCCCGGCCGCTCGGCCGGGCCCGCCAGCGCGTCGCGCGGCCTTCCGACCAGGCCCGCGGCCGCTCAGGATGCGGCTCGCGCGCACCCCTCTTAGCGTGACAGGCACACCCGCTCACCGACCGAGGAGCAGACATGGGCGACAGCGCCATGGACAAGGCGAAGGGCAAGGCCAAGGAGATGCTCGGCAAGGCCACCGGCAACGAGCGCATGGAGACCGAGGGCCAGGTCGACCAGGCCAAGAGCAAGGTCAAGGATGTCGCCGACCGGGCCCGCGACAAGGCCGAGGGCGCCCGCGACTCCCTGCGCGACGACGACCGGTAGACGATCCGCCGCCTCGCCCCGTGCCCTCCCGCCGCAGAAGCCGGCGGGAGGGCACGGGCATGGTCACGGCCGCGCGCCGGGCGGAGGTGGCTCCGGCGAGATCTGGAGGTGGCGGCACCACGAGGGCCCTGACGCAACAGAGTTGACGGACCATCAGCCCTACAACAGGCCGGCCACCTCGTCGGCAAGGGCCGCGCCCTGGACGTGGCCGGCGCGGGCGGCGGCCGCCCGGCGGTGGTTCGCGGTCATGTTCCGCCCCATGGCGCGGCGGGCGGCCCGATCCGGCGTCACGCTCGCGGCGAGTGCCCCTCCGCGAGGCGGCTGCCGATTCGCGCCCGCCGACGCGCCGAAGATCGTGTCGGTCCGTGCCGGGTCGACGCCGCCGTCCGCCAGCCCGGCCAGCACCCCGACCAGCCAGGCGCCGCCGACCGGTCCCCCACACCGAGCACCAGCGCCGTCCCGTCCAAGGCCCGCCCTCCCCACCATTAAGTGGGGAGCACTCCCCACTTAATGGACGGACGATAGCATCCCTTCCGGGGTGCACTCCCCAGTTACCGACACGGAGCATGAGGGAGTCCGACGATGGCCGCCGGCGCAGACCCCGGGACACCCCCACGCCGACGCGACGCACGCCGTAACCGGGAGCTCCTGGTCGAGGCCGCTCACCAAGTGTTCCGCGAGCAGGGGCTCGAAGCGCCGCTCGATGTCATCGCCCGCAGGGCAGGTGTGGGCAACGCGACGCTCTACCGCCACTTCCCCACCCGTGTCGCACTCGTCGACGCGGTCTTCCGCGCACCGCTGAGCGACACGATGACCGCGGGCGAGCAGGCCCGGAACTCCGAGGACGCCTGGGCGGGACTGACCGCCTATCTCGACGCGGTCTTCACCGTGCTCGCCACGGACCGCGGCACCAATGACCTCATGACCACACCCCTGCGCGGCATCGACGCCCTGGAAGCCGTCCACGCGCACAATCGCCGCACGCTGGAGCTGCTCCTGGAACGCGGCCGGGAGCAGGGCACCGTCCGCCCCGACGTGGCCGCCGAGGACGTCCTCTTCGCGCTGGCCGCCCTCGGCCGCGCCGTCCCGGCCCTGACGACCGCGACCACCGCCGACGCCTGGCGCCGCCCCCTCACCCTGTTCCTCGACAGCCTGCGCGCCACGTCCACTCCGTCACCGCTCCCCTCCCCCGCGCTCACCCCCGACCAACTCGGCGCGGTGCTGGGCGAGATGGGGCCGCACCGCGCACCCAGCAGCGGCTGACTCGGCGGACCGGGCACACACAGGCCGCCCGGATCCGGTACGCCGGATCCGGGCGGCCTGGTGCTACGGCCAGAGGCAGGTCCTCAGCGGGCCCGCTTCGCAGTGCCGCCGTTGATGACGAACTGCGAGCCGGGTTCGGTCAGGACGTCCCCGTCGCGCGAGTCGGCGATCGTCACGTCGGACAGGGTGGCGCTGCCGCGTGCGCCGCTCATCGCGAGGATGCCGGAGCCGTTGTTCGACTTGGAGATCGTCACGTCGCTGATCTTCACGTCGGGCATGGCGCCGCCGCCCGTCTTGAACTGAATGCCGTCGTACGTCGAGTCCTGGATGTCGGTGTCGCGCATCGTGACACCGGGAATGTCCTGCCCCTGCGCGAACAGGGTGATGGCACCGAACTCCTGGTCCTCGTTCCAGAAGGCTCCGCCGGTGCGGTACAGGCCGTTGTTGGCGATCAGGGTCGTGCCGGAGAACGGCAGCGGGTCGTGGTCGGTGGCGAGCATGATCCCGGGGTAGTTCATGGTGTCCGAGATCAGGTTGTTCTCGATGGTGTTGCCGTACCCCCCGTACACCGCAACGCCGTTGGCCCGCCACGGCAACTGCACCGTGTTGTTGCGGAAGTGGTTGTCGTGGCCGACGTCGACCGACGTGTCCTTCACGTACTTGTTCGCCCACACCGCCAGCGCGTCGTCCCCGGTGGTACGGAAGGACGAGTCGACGACGGTCGAGTTGCGCGTGCCGTTGGTGAAGTTGACGCCGTCGGCATACGTGTCACGGATGCGCATGCCGCTGAACTCCAGGCCGTCGCCGGGCCCCCACAGCTCCGGGATGTTGGAGTAGTCGCGGCCGACCCACACGCCGACATTCGCGTGCTCGATCCAGACGTTGGTGATCTTCGTGTCCTTGCCGAAGCGACCGTTCAGGCCCACACCTCCCTCGGCGTTGCCGTCGCCGCCGCGGATCGTGCCGGAGCCGAAGATCGCGATGTCGGAGATCTTGGTGTTGTCGTCGATGTCGAAGCCGAAGTTGCCCTCGTGCGGATGGTTGATGCCGCCCGCGTTCTGCGGCGCGATCAGCGAGTACAGCTGCGAGTGCCACATGCCGGCGCCGCGGATCGTCACGTCACGGATGCCCACCTGGTTGTACTGCCCCCGGTCCTGCGGATCGTCGGTGAGGATCTTCGCTTCCTGGCGCCACTGCCCCGCCGGGATCCACACGCAGTCGATGTCACCGTTCTGGTCGGCGGTCACCGCCTTCTGAATCGCTGCCGCGTCGTCCTTTCCGTCGTCCGGGACCGCGCCGTAGTCGGTGATCGACGTGCACTCGGCCGGCTTGTCCGCGGGCGGCGCCACCTGCTCCAGGTCGATCAGATCGACGACGTAGTACGCGGCGTCGTCGTCCGTGTCGCGCTGCAGCCGGAAGGTGGTGCCCGCCGGGTACGAATCCTTCAGGAGGGCGTGCGTCTCGTCGAAGAGACGCCGGGCGTCACCGCCCGGGGTGTTGGTCAGGCCCTCCGGGTCGTCGGTGCTGCCGTAGAGCCAGCTGTGCTTCGACGAGAGGTCCAGCTTCTGCACGAACGTGCCGTCCGCGTACAGACTCAGCGTCTTGTCCTGGCCGCCACCGCTCGGCGCGTCCGGGATGGAGTTGCGCACGACGATCGAGTTCGTCGGGCTCTTCGAGGTGAACTCCACATATTGGCCGGTCGAGTTGAGGCGCACCGACTTGCGGCCCGATGACTCGGTCGCGAAGTTCGTGTGCCCGAAGGTCCGCTCGGCGTCGGACTCCAGGAGTGTGCCGTCGTACGTGCCGTCCTCGGCCTCGTACTCGGCGTACGGCACATCCGCGCCGCGCGCCTCGGCATCGGCCCGCGCGGACACCTCGGCGTCCTTCACGGTGCCCTCGGCGTGGGCGGTCACGGGCACGAGCACCGAGGCCGCCAGTCCGGCGCCGAGTGCCATGGTGATCAGTCTTCTGGTGCGCTGCGGTCGTCGTCGCGCAGGGTGTTTCCGCCTCATGGCGTCCTCCGGGTGAGTGGGGGGATACGGGTGTGGCCGGGAGGGGGCGTCACTCCGTGTTGATCTTGAAGGTGGAGGTGGTGTTGCGGACGTCCTCGGCGTTGTCCGTGAGCGTGAGCCCCTTGAAGGTGACCTCGCCGACCGCCGGGCCCTGGCCCTGTTCGGGCAGCTCGTTGGCCCAGATGCCGAAGCCGGACTTCGCGTCGTACTCGTCACCGGACTTCTTCGCGCCGGAGATCGTGACGTTCGACAGCACCGTGTCCCGCACCGGGTTCTGCGCCTGGCCGCCCACGTAGTTCGTCTGGAACATGACGCCGTGGTACGTCGGGTCGCTGATGCTGACGTTGTTCATCCGGATCGCCTGGAACGCCTTCGACGCGGAGAACATCCAGATGCCCGGGAAGGTCTGGCCGTTCCAGAAGTGGCCGCCGGCACGATCGACCGTGATGTCCTCGAAGGTCGTCGGTTCGGGACCGAAGCCTTCCATCGGGTAGCCGAAGTCCAGGGAGGAGACGGTGACACCGGAGTAGACGAGTGTGTCGGCGACGTGGATGTTGCGGAAGGTGTTGCGCTGACCGCCGTACACGGCGAGGCCCGCGGCCCGCCACGTCAGCTTGCTGGTGAGGTTCTCGAAGACGTTGTCCGTCTGGCCGCTGCCGCCCGAGTCGGTCGCGGCGAACAGGGCGAAGGAGTCGTCGCCGGTGGCGCGGGTCTCCGTGTCGGCGACCAGGTTCCCGGAGGAACCGTTGGTCATGTTGACGCCGTCCGCGAAGGTGTTGCGGATGCGGTTGTTCCGCAGCGTCATGTTGTCGGTGTTCGTGCCCCAGTAGAGGCAGACCGTGTGCTCGGCCCAGATGTTCTCGATGGTGACGCCGGAGACGTTCTGGAAGTCGAAGACCTTGCCCGGGCCGTCGATGCGCGAGGTGTAGTTGCCGAAGTAGGCGAAGCCGGAGAAGACCGAGCCGTTCGCGCCCTGGTCGGCCCGGATGCCGATGTCGGTGTTCTGCTGCCCGGCCGGGGCGTGGAAGCGGGTGAACCACGGCCCGGCGCCGATCACCTTCACGGGCTTGCCGTAGACCTGGAACTTGCTGGACGTCTCGTAGTCGCCCGCCGGCAGATAGACGCCCTGGATCTTCCCCGTGGTGTCCATCCGCGCCTTGTCGAGCGCGTCCTGGACGGCCTGCTGGCCGGTGCCGGACGGCTCC
This sequence comes from Streptomyces sp. cg35, assembly GCF_050410835.1. Lineage (NCBI taxonomy): Bacteria > Bacillati > Actinomycetota > Actinomycetes > Kitasatosporales > Streptomycetaceae > Streptomyces > Streptomyces sp. cg35. The sequence continues at coordinate 8,462,994 of NZ_CP191268.1, read as the reverse complement.
ACGTACGCCTCGGGGTCCGGGTTGGGCGCCGCCGTGGCCTTCTCGAAGTCGGCGAAGTCGATCGCGTACGTCGAGGAGTTGTCGCCGTCCTTCTGCAGCCGGATCTTCGTGCCCGCCGGGACGGTGCGGCCCAGGTCGACATGGGCCTCGTCGTAGATGTGCCGGGGCGCGCCCGCGCCCGGGTCGTTGCCGGGCGATGTCTCCGCGCCGTACAGCCAGGAGTACGTGGACGTCAGGTCGAGCGCGGTGGTCTTCTCGCCGTCGACGTACACGTTGAGCGTGGTGTCCGTGCCGTCCGGGACCGAGAACCGGGTGACCAGTGTGTTGGTCTCGACCGGGGCGGTGAACTCGACGTACTGGCCGGTCTCCCTGAGCGTCACGGCCTTGCGCCCGGACGCCTCTCCGGCCAGGTCCCCGACCGTCCGGTCGGGCCCGACGACCTGCGCGCCGCCGCCCGCGGTGGCGGACTCGGCCTCGACGGTGGAGTAGGGCGTGTCGGCACCGCTCGCGGCGGCGCCGGCCCGCGCGGCCGTGCGCTTGTCCGCCGTCGCCGCACCGCTTCTGGGCGGGGTGAACGCGGCGTCGCCGCGCGCCGCGGACCCCGCCGCGAGGGTGCGGGTGACGGCGCGGCTGTCCGGGGACTGGTTGCCTGCGGCGTCCCGGGCCCGCACCGCGTAGGTCACCTTGTCGGCCTTCGGCCCCTGCGGCGATGTGTCCGTCCAGCTCAAGGTGCGGGCGGGCACACTGGCACGCAGCTCACCGTCGGCGTACACGTCATAGGCGGTGGCGCCGACGGTCCGGTGCCAGCTCAGCGTGGAGCCCTTGAGCGCCGTGCCGGACGGGGTCGGGGGCGGCGCCGCGTCGCCCGAACGCGCCGCGTACACCGCCAGTTCGCCCACCTTCTTGGCGCCGGTGACGCGCAGATAGCGGACCGCGGCCCCGTCCAGCGTGAAGGTGATCTTCCCGTGGCGGGCCTTGAGGTCGGACAGCTCGGTGAAGTCCTGCCCGTTGACGGAGCCTTCGAGCCGCACGGTCTGCGCCGCGCCGGACAGCAGGACGTCGGCCCGGTCCAGGCGCCGGGTCGCGCCGAGGTCCGCCGTGACCCAGCCCTTGCTGTTGCCCGTGGCGTACGTGTCCGGGTCGCCGTCCTGGGCGCGGGCCGCGTCCTGGCCGGTCAGGTGTACGGCGAGCGGGCCGTCGGCAGGAGCCTCCTGCGCCGACACCGCCTGCCAGCTGGACAGCATCAGGCCCGTGCCGAGGACGACGGCGAGTGCGGGGCGCCAGGCTCCGCGCCGACGGCGTTTTCGATTTGTTGTGCGCATGACATTCCCTTTCGTGTGGGGGGATGTACGGCTCTGTGGGGGTGGGGCGCCGTGATGTCGCTGCTGCGGAGACGCCCGTCGGGGAAGGCGACGGGCGTCTCCGGCGGTTCAGTTCAGGTACGCCTCCACCTCACTGAACTGGGCGGCGGGCCACGCCGTGTTGGCGGTCACGTGAACCCGCAGGTAGCGCGTCGAGGGAGACGGGTCCGGGAGCGTGACGGTCACCGTGTTGCCGGTCGCCGGGTCGAAGCGGTACGCCTTCGAGGCGGCGAGCGTGCTGAACGACGAGCCGTCCGTGCTCCCCTGGACGGAGAGCGTCTGGGTCCTGGCCTCCCAGGCGGCCGAGGGCGGCAGCTTCAGGACGACGCGCCGGACGGCCTGCGCCGATCCGAGGTCCGTGGTGATCGCCTGCGGGAAGGCGTTGTTCGCGGATTCCCAGTACGTGTTCGCGTCGCCGTCGACCGCCTTGCCGGGCGTGTACACGTCGGTGGAACCGGTGGCGGTCGCGGCACGGCCCTTGGCGAGGTTGCGGTCCGGGTCGGGTTGCGCGGGCGTGCCGTCGCCCGGCTCCGGCCAGGCCGAGCAGTCGTCCCAGGCACTGTCCCAGCCGGAGTTGCCGCCGCCGTCGGTGAGCGTGAAGGCGCCCGCGCCGTTCGGGTAGGGGCAGTTGTACACGCCGGCCGCGCCGACTCCGGTGGCCCGTACGTCGCTGAACCTCGCCGCGCCCGGCGTCTCCGCCTGGACGACGACCGTGCCGACGCCGGTCACCGCCCCTCCGTCGACGGTGACGTTCTTGACGGCCTTGCCGGTGCCGCTGCCCGAGACGAACTCGTAGGCGCTGTACGGGCTGTCCTCGATGGTGGTTCCGGTGATGGCGACGTTCGCCTCGATGGCGCTGTCGTACGCGTCCACGCGCAGCGCTCCCATCGGGTGACCCCAGTTGGGGTTCAGGGCGCCGGTGCGCACGAGTCTGTTCCCGGAGACCGTGATGGTCCCGGCGAGCGGGAAGAACGGGTCCGCGAACTTCTGGTTGGAGATCGCGATGCCGCTGCCCAGGGCGTTGGTGTCCTGGATCAGGTTGTCCTTGACGGTGATGTCCTGACCGCCGTAGACGGCGATACCGTTGGCGAGGTTGGGCTGCGAGATGGTGTTGTTCGCGAAGGTGTCGTTGCTGTTGGTGGCGTTGAGGGCCCACATGGCCAGGGAGTCGTCGCCCTGGTTGCGCAGGAAGTTGTTGCGCACGGTCACGCCCTTGGCGTTGCCGTTGAGGTTGAGTCCGTCGGCCGTGGTGTCGAGGATGCGGTTGTTCTCGACGACGAGGTCGTCGTTGTTGCCGGTGAGCCAGAAGCCGCACTTCATGTGCTGGATCAGCATGCCGGAGACGGACGAGCCGGGGCCGAGCGAGCCGTTGACGAAGTTGTCCGGGGCGCTGTCGACGCGCTCGGTCACCTCGCCGAGCACCGCGAAGTCCTTGAGGTGGACCTTGCCCGCCGAGCCGGTCTGATTGATGAAGCGTGAGGAGTGCACACGCGAATACCAGCTGCCGGCGCCCTGGATCGTCACGTTCTCGACGCCGCTGAGCTCGGAGCCCAGCTTGAAGTCGCCGGGCGGGACCCAGACCGTGCCGCCGCTGCCCTTGGCCGCGGCGATCGCGTCCCGGAAGGCCTGGGTGGAGTCCTGCTGTCCGGTGAGGTCGGCCCCCTTGTCGACGACGGAGACCGAACCGGCCGGCTGCCCGGCCGCTGCCGCGACCTGTTCGAAGTCGGCGACGTCGACGGTGACCTGGGTGGAGGTGGCCTCCAGGCGCACCTTGTCCCCCGCCTTCAGGTCCCGGCCGAGCAGCAGTCGCGCGTTGTCGAAGAAGTGGTGCGTCTTGGAACCGACGATCCAGCTCGTGTCCACGTAGCTGTACTTGGAGGTGACAGGGAGGGAGGCGTCGAGCTTGGTGCCGTTGACGTAGACGGCGAGTGACCCCGACTGTCCGTCGGGCACGTTGTAGGCGACGTTCACGGCGTTGGCCGCCGCGGTGAGGGTGAACTCGACGTTCTGGCCGGAGTTCAGGCGTACGGCCTGCCGCCCCGAGGCCTCGGAGGCGACCGTGCCCTGGGTGTGATCGGGGCCGGTCTTCTGGCCGGTGGTGGCGGCGGACTCGGCCTCTACGGACGTGAAGGGAAGGGTGGCGCCCGCGGCCGCCGCCCTGGGTTCCGGGGCCTGTTGGGCGTGGGCCGGGCCGATGACGCCCACGACGGAGCCCACGAGAGCGATCGCGACAGTGAGGACGTACGAACTCCGCACGACTCTCGTTCGTGACGCGTGCATGACAGTTCGATTCATCTGCGGGTGCACCTTCCTCATGTGGGGGGGCGGGGCGGTGACCGCTCGGGCCCGACGGCCCGCGCGCCCCGCGCTGCGCTGCCCGCAGCCGTGCGCGTCGCCGTCTCGGCGCCCCGCTCACGGCACGGCCGCCGGGCTGGGATCACTCAAGCATTGCCGCCATGTGAGCACAAGATGTCGGCCAAGTATTGCAATTAATTGACAGCCTTACGGAACTTTCAGCCGACCGCCCGGGATGCGGCACCGTCAGGGCGTTCCCTGACGTCATCCCTCCCGTACCTCGTAGTCACCACTGGCGCAGGGTGCATCACGCGCATCCGAGGTGCGGCATGAAGGGCGCCCGACGATCCACCACCGTTGAACCGTCGTGACGCAGTCGTAATCTTGCAAATTTGAATCGGAATCTTGCGTGCATCTGTGCGTCGTCCTATCGTGACGGCACCCATCAGGGCAGTGCTTGGGCATCACCCCTAGAGGAGCCGTAATGAAGCCCCGTAACCTCGCGATCCTTCTGACGACAGGTCTCGCACTCACCGCCACGGCCTGCGGCGGTGACACGTCCGGCTCGGACGCCGGAGGCGACGTCACGATCACTGTGGCATGTCAGCCGGCGAAGACCGCCCCCAAGATCCGCAAGGCATGGGACGAGGACGTCGCCACGTTCGAGAAGGCCCACCCGGGCGTGAAGGTCAAGAGCACCGACCAGCAGCCGTGCTTCGACCCGAAGACCTTCGCCGCGAAGCTGGCGGGCGGTCAGATGGAGACCGTCTTCGTCGTGCCGGTCACCAACTACGCCGACGTCATCGCCAAGAAGCAGGCCAAGGACATCACCGGCCAGACGGGCGCGGTGAAGAACTTCGACGACATCAAGCAGGACGTCCGGGACATGGTCACCAAGGACGGCAAGGTCTACGGCATTCCCAACGTCAGCTACAGCGTCGGCCTGGTCTACAACCGCGCGCTGTTCAAGAAGGCCGGGCTCGACCCGGACAATCCGCCGAAGACCTGGGACGAGGTCCGGTCCGCGGCGAAGAAGATCGCCGGCCTCGGCGACGGCTACGTCGGGTACGGCGAGTACGGCGGCGGCAACACCGGCGGCTGGCACTTCGCGCAGGCGCTCTTCAGCCGCGGCGGCGAGATGGTCACCGACGGCAAGGCCGCCTTCAACAGCGACGAGGGCAAGGCCGTGCTGCAGACCCTCCACGACATGCGGTGGAAGGACAAGAGCACCGGCAGCAAGGTGCTCATCGGCTGGGAGTCGCTGATGCAGCAGATGGGCGCCGGCAAGACGGGCATGATGCTCGGCGCTCCGGACGTCGTCTCCGATGTCATCCAGAAGTTCCAGGGCAAGGCCGACGACTACGGCATCGCCGCGATACCGGACGGCACCGCGTCGCTGACCGGCGGCGAGGCCTACATGATCAACCCCAAGGCGAGCGCGGCCCAGACCAAGGCGGCGCTGCAGTGGATCGACTTCGAGTTCAACACGCCGGGCAAGGGCCGCTTCGACTTCGCCCGCGGCAAGGCCAACGGTGAGGCCGTCGGCGTGCCCAACAACGACTACATGGGCAACTCCGCGACCGGCAAGGCCATCGCCGAGGAGCGCGCGAAGAACGCCGTCCTCCCGGTCGCGAACTACGAGCCCTACGTCAAGGAAGCCGCCACGATCACTCCCAAGCTGGAGCCGGAGAAGGCCCAGGAGCTGTACGCGGTGCTCGACGTTCCCATGTCCGCGGTGCTGACCCGCGAGAACGCCGACATCGACAAGCTGCTCTCGGACGCCGAGTCCAAGGCCAATTCGATTCTGTCCAAGGGCTGACGGCTACGGTCCCGGGGTGCCGTTCACAGCCGCGGCACCCCGCGTCGGCCCCCGCGTCCAGCGGGAGCCGGGAACGGGAGATCACGATGGAAACACTCACCTTGGAGCCGAAGCGGCAGCGGCAGGCGGCGCCGCGCCGTCGGCCACCGTCCAAGCGGCGCCGGGCCGCACGGAGAAACCTCAGCGCCTACGGCTTTCTGTGCGCCGCGTTGTTCTGCTTCGCCATGTTCGCGTGGTGGCCGATCGTCAAGGAAGTCCTTCTCAGCTTCCAGCAGACCAACCTGGTCGACGACCCGACATGGGTGGGCCTGGACAACTTCCGTACGGTGGTGGACGATCCGGCGTTCGGCCAGGCCTGGCGCAACACGCTGGTCTTCACGCTGCTCGCCCTGCTCTGCGGCTACCTGGTGCCTTTCGTCGTCGCGATCGTGCTCAACGAACTGCGGCACGCCCGGTCGTATCTGCGGTTCGTGGTGTATCTGCCCGTGATGCTGCCGCCGATCGTGTCGGTCCTGTTGTTCCGCTGGTTCTACGATCCCGGACCCGGCCTGTTCAACCAGGTCCTCGACTTCGTCGGCCTGCCGACGCTGTCGTGGCTCGACTCCACCAGCACCGCACTGATCTCGCTGGTGATCGTCTCCACCTGGATGAACCTCGGGTCCGGGGTGCTCATCTACCTCGCCGCCCTGCAGAACATCCCCGGTGACCTGTACGAGGCGGCGGAGCTGGACGGCGCCGGCATCCTCAAGCGGATCTGGCACGTCACGATCCCGCAGACGCGGCTGATCCTGCTGCTGATGCTCATGCTGCAACTCGTCGCCACGATGCAGGTGTTCATCGAGCCGTACATGCTCACCGGCGGCGGCCCGGAGAACGCGACGGTCACGGTCGTCTACCTGATGTACCAGTACGCCTTCGTCTACGGCGGCAACTACGGGGCCGGCAGCGCGCTCGGCCTGATGCTCATGATCGTCCTGCTGGCGGTCGCCGCGGTTCAGCTCCGGCTGACCCGAGAGGAGAAGTAGGCCATGGTGAACACCACCGCCCGCCCCGACACGGAGCGGGGGACCCGGCCGCCGGCTCCGCCCGCACGGCACGCCCAGCGCAAGAAGCGCCGTGGCGCCTGGGCCGAAGGCCACTCCAGGACCATCGTCTCGCCGCTGGAGCTGAAGTCCCGCTGGGGCCGCAAGATCTACTGGACGCTGCTGGCGACCGTCCTGATCGGGTTCACCCTGGTCTTCGTGTTCCCCCTGTACTGGATGGTCACCGGGGCGATGAAGACGGGCGAGGAGATCGCCCAGATGCCGCCCACCCTGTTCCCCAAGTCGCCCGACTTCGGCGTCTTCGCCGACGCGTGGGAGCTCTTCGACATCGGGACGCTGCTGAAGAACACGCTGCTCTACGCCGTCGGCGCCTGGCTCTTCGCCCTCGCCGTGGACGTCTGCGCCGCGTACGCGCTGTCCAAGCTGCGGCCGATGTTCGGGAACGTGATCCTGGCGGGCATGCTCGCCACCCTGATGATCCCGCCGATCGTCGTGATGATCCCGGCGTACATCACGGTGACCGACGTGCCGATCTTCGGCTGGCACCTGCTCAACTCGCCCTGGGCGATCTGGTTCCCGGTCGCCGCCAACGGCTTCAACATCTTCCTTCTGAAGCGCTTCTTCGACTCCATTCCGAACGAGATCCTCGAAGCGGCCGAGATCGACGGCGTGCCCCCGTGGCGCGTCCTCGTGTCGATCATCCTGCCGATCTCGCGCCCCATCCTCGGGGTGGTGTCCATCTTCACCGTCGTCCTGGTCTTCAAGGACTTCGTCTGGCCGCTGCTCGTCCTGCCCGACAGCGACAAGATGACGATCAGCGTGGGCCTGTCCCAGACCGCGGGCGCGGTGACGCAGAACCAGATCATGGCCGGACTCGTGATCGCGAGCATCCCGATGATCATCGTGTTCTTCTTCTTCCAGCGCAGCATCATGGCGGGCCTGACCGCCGGAAGCCTCAAGGGCTGACCGCGCACGCGCCGCCCCCGGCGCCGTGCCGCGCCCTTGCCCCGCCACCACCACAAAGCACTCCGCCGCCGGTCCGATCTGTCCATGCCCCCGCGCCGGCCGGCGGCGGAGTCCCACCTGCCCGAAAGGACCTCCCGTGGCAGCTGTTCCCTCGTCCCGCACCGACAACTGGTGGCGCGACGCCGTCATCTACCAGGTGTACCCCCGAAGCTTCGCGGACGGAGACGGGGACGGCACCGGGGACCTGGCGGGTGTCCGCGCCCACCTGCCCTACCTGGCCGAACTCGGTGTCGACGCCGTCTGGTTCACCCCCTGGTACGTCTCCCCGCTCGTCGACGGCGGCTACGACGTGGCCGACTACCGGACCATCGACCCGGCCTTCGGCACCCTCGAAGAGGCCGAGAAGCTGATCGCGGAGGCCGCCGAGCTCGGCATCCGGGTCATCGTCGACATCGTCCCGAACCACGTCTCCGACCAGCACGCCTGGTTCCAGGCCGCGCTGGCGGCCGGCCCGGGCAGTCCGGAGCGGGAGCGCTTCCACTTCCGGCCCGGTCTCGGCGAGCACGGCGAGATCCCGCCGAACAACTGGCCGTCGCAGTTCGCCGGCGCCACCTGGACCCGGGTCCCCGACGGCGAGTGGTACCTGCACCTGTTCACCCCGGAACAGCCCGACCTCAACTGGTCCCACCCCACCGTCCGCAAGGAACACGAGGACGTGCTGCGCTTCTGGTTCCAGCGCGGTGTCGCCGGTGTGCGGATCGACTCGGCGGCGCTGCTCACCAAGCACCCGGACCTGCCCGACTTCGAGGAGGGCGTCGACCCGCACCCGTACATCGACCAGGACGAGATCCACGACATCTACCGCTCCTGGCGCGCGATCGCCGAGGAGTACGGCGGTGTGTTCGTCGGCGAGGTCTGGCTCCCCGACTCCGAACGCTTCGCCCGCTACCTGCGCCCCGACGAACTGCACACCGCCTTCAACTTCAACTTCCTCTCCTGCCCGTGGGACGCCGACCGGCTGCGCCGCACCATCGACGACACCCTCGCCGAGCACGCGCCCGTCAACGCCCCGGCCACGTGGGTGCTGTGCAACCACGACGTGACGCGCACCGTCACCCGCTACGGCCGCGCCGACACCGGCTTCGATTTCGCGACGAAGGCCTTCGGCACCCCCTCGGACCTGGCCCTGGGCACCCGGCGCGCCCGCGCCGCCGCGCTGCTCACGCTCGCCCTGCCCGGTTCGGTCTACCTCTACCAGGGGGAGGAACTGGGGCTGCCCGAGGCGGACATCCCGCTCGACCGCATCCAGGACCCCATGCACTTCCGCTCCGGCGGCACCGACCCGGGCCGGGACGGCTGCCGGGTCCCGCTGCCGTGGGCGGCCGAGGCCCCGCACTACGGCTTCGGACCGAGCGGTGAGCCCTGGCTGCCGCAGCCCGACGACTGGGCGGAGTACGCCGTCGACCGGCAGGCCGGCGCCCCGCAGTCCATGCTGAACCTCTACCGCACGGCGCTGCGCCTGCGCCGGTCCGCCGCCGGTCTCGGCGACGGACCGATGACGTGGCTGCCCTCGCCGGACGGTGTGCTGGCCTTCACCCGCCCGGGCGGCCTGGTCTGCGTGGTCAACCTCTCCGACGAGCCCGCCGATCTCCCCGCCTACGACCGGCTGATCCTGAGCAGCGGCCCGTTCGACGGGCAGGGACGGCTGCCGAGCGACACGGCCGTGTGGCTGCAGACCTGATTGCACATCAGGAACCTTTGAGACGAGCCCTGTTGCCACCTCGGACGGAGGTCGGCGACAGGGCTCGGGGGCCTGCACCTGTCCTCAGGCGGACCGGGGCCGGCCGCCTGGGCGGTGCAGGACGTCGAAGAGCGCCTCCCACCGGTCGATCACGCCCTGGGGTTCGTAGCGCAGGGCCGATGCGCGGGCCGCGGCGCCCAGCCGGCGGCGCAGGGCCTCGTCGGCCATGGCGCGGGTCAGCGCGGCGGCGAACGCGTGGACGTCCCCCGGGGGCGCGTGCAGTCCGCTGACCCCGTCCTCGACCAGGTGCCGCACGCCCGCGGAGCAGTCGAAGACGACCGGCGCCAGGGCGTGCGCCATCGCCTCGGTGAGGGCAAGTCCCCAGCCCTCCGCGCGGGAGGGCAGCGCGAACACGGACGCCGCCCGCAGGGCTCCCGGCACATCGGTGGTCCGTCCCATGAACCGCACGCGCTCCGCGATGTTCAACTCGCCTGCCAGGTAGCGCAGTTCGCCCTCGGCCGCGCCCGCGCCGTAGACCCGCAGCACCCAGTCGGGGTAGTCGGCGCACACCAGCGCCCACGCCTCCAGGAGCAGGTCGACACCCTTCTCCTCGGACAGCCGTCCGACGCTGACGACGACGGGCGCGGTGGAGTCGCACAGCCGCTTCGGGAGGACGGTCAGGGGATTGGGCATCGCACTGGTGCCGACGAGGCCGTCCCGCGCCCAGGCGTCCGCGTCCTCCTGAGTGAGCGTCAGGACCCGGTCGGTGTCGGCGAAGTGCTTCAGGGTGGGGCCGTACCACTCGGTGCGGCGGATGAGGTCGTGCGACTCATGGGTCATGCCGATCACCCGGTGCCCCGTGACGTCCGCGCGGGCGATCCACTCCATCGCCCACACCTGGGTGCAGATCACGATGCCGCCCGCGCGCGCAGCCCTGAACAGCCCGGTCAGCCGCCGGACGGCGTCGCGCCGTGCGGACGGCGTGAACGGCGGCGCTCCGTCGTGGAGCCGCAACGGGGTCCGGGCCGGGCCGTGGAAGGCGTGCGGGTGCTCGGCTCCCGTGATGCCGATGATCCGGACCCGGTGCCCCCGTTCCTCCAGGAGCCGGCCGGTGAAGTGGGCCCAGCTGTTGATGCCGCCCAGTTCGTCGAGGTTGCCGACGACGATGAACACGTCCCGTGGGACCACGTGGGCGGCCCGTGCCCCGACCACCTGCGGCTCTGCCATGCGGGTTCCCCCTCCTCGCCGCGCCCGGAACGCGGCCCGCCAGATCGGTTCATTACTTTCACTTGTCAGAGACCATCATGGCGCTGAATACTCGACTTCTTGCAAGACTCGATCGAAAAAGTGACAAGGAGTCCTTGTGGGACACGCTCCGGGGGAAGAGCTGATCCAGGCGGCCGCGTTGCGCAAGACCTATCGCTCGGGCGGTGACGGCGCCTTCACCGCCGTGGACGGGATCGACTTCAGCGTCCGCAGAGGCGAGGCCTTCGGGCTCCTCGGCTCCAACGGCGCCGGCAAGTCGTCGACGATGCGGATGATCGCCTGCGTGTCACAGCCCTCCGGCGGCGATCTGCGCATCCTCGGTCTCGACGCGGCCACCCGCGGACCCGAGATCCGGGCGCGGCTCGGCGTCGTGCCCCAGGACGACACCGTCGACACCGAGCTCACCGTCCTGGAGAACCTGCTGATCTACGGCCGCTACTTCGGCCTGCCCCGCCGCACCGTCCGCGAGCGCGCCGGCCACCTGCTGGAGTTCGCGCGCCTGTCCGACAAGGCCAGGGCGCCGGTCCAGTCCCTGTCGGGAGGCATGCGACGGCGACTCACCATCGCCCGCGCCCTGGTCAACGACCCGGACATCGTCCTGCTCGACGAGCCGACGACGGGCCTCGACCCGCAGGCCCGGCACCTGCTGTGGGAACGGCTCTTCCGGCTCCGGCAGGACGGTGTGACCCTGGTCGTCACCACGCATTACATGGACGAGGCGGAGCAACTGTGCGACCGGCTCGTCGTCATGGACGCGGGCCGGATCGTCGCCATGGGCTCGCCCCGAGAACTGATCGACCGTCATTGCGCGCGCGAGGTGCTGGAGTTGCGGTTCACCCAGGCGGACAGGGAGACCATGGTCGCCAAGGCGCGGGACCTGTTCGCGCGCGTCGAGGTCCTCCCCGACCGGGTGCTCGTCTCCGCGGACGACGGCGAGGAAGCCCTCGCGATCGTCGGCGCCCGCGCTCTCGACCCGGTCACCACCCTCGTCCGGCGCTCCACGCTGGAGGACGTCTTCCTCGCGCTGACCGGCCGCGCCCTGACGGACTGAGCCCCGCGGCCCGTCCCCTCGTCCCGGGTCGTCCCGGGAGAACCGGAGAAGCTGTGCCCACCCTCGCCCCCGCCCTGCGCGAGTGCGGCTACTGGCTGCACCGCTACCGCCGTGTCTGGCGCGGCACCCTCGTCATCGACGTCGTCAACCCGCTGCTCTTCCTCACCGCGCTCGGCGCGGGCCTCGGCAGCCTCGTGGACGCCAACGCGCCCGCGAGCCTGGACGACATCTCCTACCTCAGCTATCTCGCCCCCGGTCTGCTGGCCGCGGCCACGATGCAGACCGTGTACGTCGAGACGGCCGGGCCCGTCATGGTGTCGGCCCGCCGTACGGGCAACTACCGTGCCGCGGCGGCGACTCCGCTCGACTCGACCGACATCCTCCACGGCCATCTGCTCTTCGTCGTCTGCCGCGGCGCGGTCACCGGATCGCTGTTCACCGCCGTGGCCTGCGTGTTCGGCGCCCTCCCGGCGGCGCGGTGCGCGCCGCTCGCGGCCGAGGCGGCGCTCATCAGCGCCGCGTTCGCGGCCCCCATCGCCGCCTGGGCGATCACGGTGACCCGGCCCGCGCGGCTCACCGCCCTCCTCCGCTTCGTGCTCATGCCGCTCTACATGTGCTCCGGCACCTTCTGGCCCGTGACACAGCTCGGCGACTGGGCGGTGCCGGTGGCCCATCTGTCGCCCCTGTGGCACGGCGTCGAGCTGACCCGGGCGACCGCCCTGGGCACCGCGCGCCCCGGCCCGACGCTGGTGCACGTCCTGGCCCTCGCCGCGTGCGCACTGACCGGCCTGGCCCTCGCCCGCCGTACCTACCGCCGCTGCCTCCACGCGTGAAAGGGCTCCCCGACATGCCGACCGCCCTGACGCGTCCCGCGCTCCGCGGCCCCCTCGTGATCGTCGAGCGGAACGTGATGATCTACCGCCACACCTGGCTGGTCCTGGTGTCGGAGATCTTCGAACCCGCCCTCTACCTCTTCGCGTTCGGCCTGGGCATCGGGGCGCTCGTCGGCGAGGTGCCCGGTCTCGGCTCCTCGGGCGTGAGCCACCCCGCGTTCGTCGCCCCCGCGCTCCTCGCCACCGCGGCCATGAACGGCGCGATGAACGAGACGTCGTTCACCATGTTCGGCAAGCTGCGCACCGACCGGACCTACGAGTCCGTCCTCACCACCCCGGTCACGGTCCGGGACGTGGCCCTGGGCGAGGTCGCGTGGGCGCTGATCCGGGGCGGCGTGGTCGCCGTCGGCTTCCTCGGCGTCGTCGCGGCCACCGGTCTCGTGGTGTCGCCGTGGATCGTGCTCGCCGTGCCGGGCGCTCTGCTGGTGGGGTACGCGTTCGCGTCCCTGGGGCTGCTCGTGGTGACGCTGCTGCGCACCTGGCAGGACTTCCAGTACATCCAGCTGGCCATGCTGCCGATGTTCCTGTTCGCCACGACGTTCTACCCGCTGGACGTGTACCCGCAGGCCGTACGCTCCCTCGTCGTCTGCCTCCCCCTCTACCAGAGCATCGAGCTGCTGCGCCGACCCGCACTCGGCGATCCCGGCGCGGATCTGCTTCTCCCGGCGCTCTATCTCCTGCTCCTCGGCACGGCGGCCCTGTTGCTCGCCGTACGCCGGCTGGAGCGCACTCTGCGGCCGTGATCTGTGCCCTGTGACCCCGTGCTCCCGCGTACCAGAAATCCGTAGATCCAGAAACGCAGTCGAGCCCGTACGGAAGGAACCGCATGCCCACCTCCACGACCACCGGGTCCACAGCGCCGCACCCGCCCACCCGCGAATCGTTCCGGACCACGGGACATCACCGCTGGAGGGGGTTCTGCGCCCCGGACCGGGTCGCCGAGCTCAGGGTCGCGGCCGACACGCTCCTCGCGTCGGACCATGCGGTGCACACCCCCGAGTCGGTGCGGGTGCTGCAGGTCTTCCGCCATCATCCGGTCTTCACCGAGCTGTTCACCGATCCGCGGCTGCTGGACTTCGTCGACGGCGTGCTCGGTCCCGGCGCCCTGCTCTCGGACATCAGCCTCAACCAGGTCCACCGGGGCGGCAAGCAGGACCGCTGGCACATCGACTATCCGTACAACGACATGCCCGAGACGGTGCGCGGCGGTCTGCTCGGGCTGCAGATGGTCCTGCCGCTGACGCCGTTCGACTCCCGCACCGGCGCGACCGAGTTCCTCCCCGGCAGCAACCTGCGCTACCGGCAGCCGCCCGCGGAGCTCGACGAGCCGCCGGCCATGTTCCAGGCGGATCCGGGAGACCTGCTGGTCCTTCCGTCCGCGGCCTGGCACCGGGCGGGCCGCAACACCACGGACACGCCCCGCACCGCGGTCCTGATGGCGTTCACGGAATCCTGGATCAGACCCATGGGGGACCCGCCGGAGCCCGGCCACTGGAGCATCACCCACGAGGCCCGGCTCCGCCTGGGCATGGAGCGGACCTGACACCTCCCGCGTTCCGTTCGGCACCGATCCCGGCGGCGGTCACCCGCCGCCGGGCCGACGGACGGGGTGAACAGCGGTTCCTAGAGGGGCAGTTGACAGTGCCTCGATCAGCCGGTCAGTCCCGCCTCAAGGCCGTCCGGCCCGCTTCCCGGCTCCCCTGCCAGGCGGACGAAGTGTTCGACAGGGCCACCGAGCGGCTGCCCGACACCGTCGGTCAGCGCGAACCAGTCGCCGTCGAGGGCCAGTTGGCTGCGGTGCGCGCGCAGCGCCCGAAGCTTGGCGGCATAGGCCTTGTCGTCGGCGACCCGGCTCGTGATCCGCTCGTCCGGAGTGCCGAATCCGTAGGCCTCGACGGAGTCCGGCGTCGGGAACGGCCCGCGCCCGACGGAGTCGCGCAGCAGGGAGAGCGGGGTCGCGATGGCGTAGAAGCGACGCGGCCGCCAGGAGTCCGGTGCGCTCGTCGTGGCCGCGTGCTCGAAGGCCCACCGGCTGACGCGGTGGGCCTGCACATGGTCCGGGTGCCCGTATCCGCCGTCCTCGTCGTACGTCACGACCACGTCGGCCCGCACCTCGCGCACGACCTCCGCCAGACAGGCGCCCGCCTCCTCCACTCCCGCCCGCCAGAAGGCGCGGGGATCGTCGTTGGGCGGCGTCCCCGGCATGCCGCTGTCGCGCCACCGGCCGGCGCCGCCGAGGAACCGCTGATCGGTGACTCCGAGTTCGGCGCAGGCCGCGTGCAGTTCGGTGGCGCGATGGGAGCCGAGCGCGTCGCCGTCCGCTTCCAAGTACCGCAGTTCCGGAGGCATCACGTCGCCGGACTCGCCCCTCGTACACGTGACGAGCGTGACGCGGGCGCCGAGGGCGGCGTAGTGGGCCATGGTCAGCCCGGTGCCGATCGACTCGTCGTCGGGGTGGGCGTGGACGAACAGCATGCTCGTGGCGGCGCTCATGCCGGCCCCTTCCGGATCGGGAGAGGGACGGAGCGCAGACGGATCTCCACCCCCACAGGCTGCAATGAGACAACATGGGACCGCACTTTCGCAATGGAGTGCAGCAAATCCTCGACAGACATCCAGCGAGGTCAAGCGGCGGCGGCCAGTTCACCGCGACAGAAGGGCGTCCGGTTCCCGTCTTCACAGGTACGAAAGCAGGACGAGGACTGGAAATTGCTTACAGCATTTGCGCTAGTCTTGCGTTCATGACACGACGACTTGCTCAGGTGGCGAAGAAAGTAGGGGTCAGCGAGGCGACGGTCAGCCGTGTCCTCAACGGGAGGCCGGGCGTCTCCGAAGCCACACGACAGTCAGTCCTGACGGCGCTGGACGTGCTCGGATACGAACGGCCGACGCAGCTGCGCGGCGAGCGCGCGCGGCTGGTCGGCCTGGTGATACCGGAGTTGCAGAATCCGATCTTCCCCGCGTTCGCCGAGGTCATCGGAGGCGCACTCGCCCAGCGGGGGCTCACCCCCGTGCTCTGCACGCAGACCAAGGGCGGCGCAGCCGAGGCGGACTACGTGGACCTCCTGCTCCAACAGCAGGTCTCCGGCGTGGTGTTCGCCGGCGGTCTCTTCGCGGAGGGCACCGCGTCGCACGACCACTACCACCGGCTGGCGGAACGCAGGATCCCGGTCGTCTTCATCAACGCGTCGGTCGAGGGCCTCGACTTCCCCTGCGTCGCGTGCGACGACACCGTCGCCGTCGAACAGGCGTGGCGCCATCTCGCCTCGCTCGGGCACCAGCGGATCGGCCTCATCCTCGGCCCCATGGACCATGCGCCGTCCCGACGCAAGCTGGACGCGGCGCGGACCGCGGCCAAGGCCGCGGGCACGAAGCTGCCCGAGGATTTCATCGAGCGGTCGATCTTCTCACTGGAAGGCGGTCAGGCGGCCGCGACCCGCCTCCTGCAGCGCGGGGTCACCGGCATCGTGTGCGGGTCCGACCCGCTCGCCCTCGGCGCGATCAGGGCGGCCCGCCGGCGCGGTCTCGCCGTGCCCCGGGACCTGTCGGTCGTCGGGTTCGACGACTCGTCCTTCATGACCTGCACCGAGCCGCCCCTGTCGACCGTACGACAGCCCATCGAGACGATGGGGCGAGCCGCCGTCGACCTCCTGTGCGCCCAGATCCAAGGGGCCCAGAACCACCCCGGAGAGCTCCTCTTCGAACCCGAACTCGTCGTGCGCGGCTCGACCGCTCCGCCGTCGGCGGCCGCCCAGGGCATGTCCGGGGTCTCGTGAGTGAACGGGGCCGAACGCCCGCATCGTCGAGCTGGTCGACGATGTCCTCGAGGCCCTGCGGCTCGAGTTCGACGAGGTCGACCGGGAGCCCGCCCTGTTCAGCTCCGCGGCGACCTCGGTCAGGGACGCCAGAGGGATGAGGCTGGTGCGCCGGACCCCGGCGACGACTCGGGCCGCTCACGCTCGAGGGCGTCGATCAGCCGCTCGGCCTCGCGCCCGGTGACCTTGCCGTCGGCCGGCCGGAGGACGAGGCACGCGATCACTCCGCCCGCCGAACACAAGCGCATTCATCGCCGCACGCGAGGGAGGGACGACTCTCTCGTCCCTCCCTCGCGCGTGTGCCCTGTGCGGGGCGGAGAGTGCGGGAGGCAGCTCCGCTCAGCACGCGACAGGGCAGCGAGCTGGAACCGCGTATCGTCGGCGTCGCGGCTCCAGCGGGCCCATGGGCGGCGCAGGGGTGGCCCGGGGACAGGGAGCCGCAGCGGCCGACCGACGACCGCTTCACGGAGCGTATAACCATTACCCACAGTTCGTCAGGCACTCCCCGAACCAGCCCCGAGGAAACGGAACGGACCGGCCCTCCCCGCACGACCGCACGGCCTCACGACCGCACCCCGCGCGGTCATCGACAGCCGCCCCATGCCGCACGACCAGACCCACCCCGGCAGCCGCATCCAGCAAGCCACCGCTGCGGACCGGTCGCGGATCTCGCACGTCACACCCGTTGACGCCTCTCACCGCATCACTCAAGAATGAGCGCCACCCCCTCCTTGACAACGTTGTCCACCCGAGAGGACCCAGCCGTGCCGCACGCACTTCCCGAGGTCGACCGCCGGAGATTTCTCCAACTCCTCGGTATCACCGGCGCCTTGACCGCTCTTCCCGCGACGCTCGGGACCACTCCGGCGCGGGCGGACGACGGCACCGGCACTCCTCCGGACGCGATCGCGGCGATCTACCACCGCGTCCTGCTCGACCACACCCACTGGTCCGAGACCCAGTGGGACGCGTCCCAGGGGGCCTACACCGGCAAGGACTTCGGCTTCGCGGTGGTCCTCGGGCACGCGGTCCTGCTCACCCACGGCACGTACGACAGCGACCGGGCCGGTGTCGACCGCGCGACGCTCAAGGAGCGCACCCTCGCCACGATCCGTCGCTTCGCCGCCACCAACCGGCTCACCGGCGGCACCGAGTGGGGCCGCAAGCTGTTCTTCGACACCACGTTCCAGTCGTACTTCGTGCTCGCGGCACGCCTGCTGTGGGACGACCTGGACAGCACGACACGCGCCCGCATCGACACCATCACGCGCGAACAGGCCGCCTACACGACGGCGTTGGGCACGGGCGACGACCCCGACTCGGGCGACTGGACCCCCAACGGGTTGAACGGCGGCCATGTGGGAGACACCAAGCTGGAGGAGATGGGCCTGTACGCGCAGACGCTCGCGCCCGCTCTGGCCTGGGCCCCCGGCGACGACCGCCGGTCCGCCTGGGCGTCCGCCTACGGGACGTGGTCGCGCAACGAGGCCGGTCTGCCGCAGGCCGACCTCGCCAACCCGGCCCGCGTGGACGGCGTGCCCGTCTCCGACAACACGGCGCGCAACCTGTACGACACGTTCATCGTCGAGAACCACGGCTCCTTCGGCCCGCACTACCAGGAGGAGCTGTGGCGCACCTCCGGTCGCAACGCGGCCCACTTTCTCGCGGCCGGGCGGCCGTTGCCCGAGGTCCTCACCCGGCAGCCCAACGCGAGCCCGCTGTGGCACACCCTGCTTGGCGTGATGAGCGACGCCGGTGAGCCGCTGATGCCGATGGTGAACGACCGCGAGCATCTCTACGGCAGGGACGTGATCCCGCTCGCCTTCCTGGCCCAGGTGACGGGCGACCGCGCGGCGGCACGCGCGGAGCAGGAGCTCGCCGACCGCCTGGAGGCCTACCAGAAGTACCCGCCCGAGTACCGGCTGGCCAAGTTCTCGGGCGAGCCCAAGTACGAGCCGGAGGCGCGGGCGGAGATCGCCATCAGCTATCTGCTGCACGTGTGGGCGGCCGCGGCCGGCCGTGCGGTGCGGCCGCTCTCGCGCGCCGAGCTGTTCGAGCGGGGCTCCGGCGTGACCGACTTCGGACCGGGCCCCGGCCTCGTCTCCCACCAGTCCTCCGCGGCGTGGTCGGGCGCGGTCAGCAAGTCCGGCTTCGTGAAGTTCGCCTGGCAGCCCGCCCACGACAACTGGCTGTTCCGGCTCAGCGGCGCCACCCCGATGTTCCTGCCGACGACGGCGGGCAAGGTCTCCGGGCGGACGGTGCGGCTGTACGAGTCCGTGCGCGACGGCTACGACGGCAGCGCGACGATGCTGCGTCTGGAGAGCGGCCACGCGGGCTTCACGACGCTGCCCACGGGCGCGGTCGTCTACGCGACGGAGGGCACTTCCGCCGGGGAGGGGCACCTCGAGATACACAACCTGACGATGCCGGGTGTGGCGGGCCTCGACGGCGCCCGCGCCTACCGGTTCGAGGAGGGCGAGGCCTCGGTGAAGGCCAAGGACGCCTCCCCCGCCCCGTCGACGGGCCGCGTCGACGAACTCGCCTTCTCCTCCACCACGGTCCGGCACGTCCGCATGCTCGGCGTCCGCCCCGATCCGGCGTACGGGTACTCGCTGTACGCCGTCGAGATCCACGGCGGCGCGGACACCGCGGACCTCGCCCGGGGCGGGACGGCGACGGCGTCCTCCTCCGACACCGGCAAGGGCCCGGGCCTGGCGGTCGACGGCGACACGGCGACCCGCTGGGCCGTGTCCAAGGCCGATCGCTCCCGCGCGGACAGCTGGTTGGCCGTGGATCTCGGCGCCGCCCACGATGTCGACCGGGTCACGCTGCGCTGGGAGGCGGCGGCGGGGCGCGCCTACCGCGTGCAGGGCTCGACGGACGGGGAGCACTGGGACGACCTCGTCGCCTGGCCGACCCCCGCGGTGTCCAGCCGCGGCGGCTGGCTCGACGTGGACGGCCGGGCCGGACTCGTCGTCCGCGGCACGGACCTGCCGCTGACCGTGCAGGACGACACGATCATCCTGGCCGACGGGCCCGCGGCGTCCGTCGTGGTCGAGGGATTCCCGGCCTCCTCGGCCGACGCCCTGCGGGCCCACGCGAACAGGCCCGCCCCCACGACGGATCGCACCGCGTTGCGGGCGGCGTTCACCGACGGCCATCTGAGCCTGTTCAACCTGTCCGACGCCGCGGTCGGCGCGCGCGTCGACGTGCCGCAGGCCGGGCCGCGCAAGCTGTTCTTCGAGGGCGTCCAGACGGTGACCCGCGACGGCACCGCGTACGACGCGGAACTGGGCTCCGCGCAGGCCGTCCTTCTCGCGCCCCGGTTCACGCTCGCTCCGCTCTCGGGGGCGTCGCTGCCGTCCGGGCTGCGCGTCCGGGTCGTCGACGGAGCGACGCTGCGCCTGTCCGGCGCCGCCTGCCGTGTCCGCGTCGAGGCGCAGGGGCAGAGCGAGGTCGTGGTGGTGCGGGCCGGCCGGGAGACGACGGCCACGCTGCGGCGCGCCGCCGCCTATCCCAAGAGCGACCTGGCCCTCGGCAGGACGGTCTTCCCCACCAGTCCGCTGCCCGCCGGTATGTCCGACCCGGCAGCCGCGGTCGACGGCGACCCGGACACCCAGTGGACTCCTGGCGGGGGCGGCCGCATGGTCGTGGACCTCGGAGCGGAACTGCCGGTGCGCAGCGTGGAAGCCGAGTGGGCGCGGCCCGGGGCTCCCGGCGCCCAGGTGGAGTTCAGCAGCGACGGGATCGCGTACCGCGCCGTCGGCAGGACCGACGGCCGGGGACGCGTTCACCGGCTCGCCGTCACGGACGGCACAGCCCGCTACGTCTCGTTCAAGGTCGACGGCGACGGCGACGGCTCGAAGCGAGTCGGCGCACGGCTCGTCCGGCTTTCCGTGGCCTGAGCCGGACTTCCGTGCAGGGCCATGAGGCCCGTGTCTCCCCGGCCGACCGGCCGGGGAGACACGGCGTCCGCCATGAATTCCTGATCCGGGAGAAGAGTGCGGCGCAGACGCCCCTGGACGGCGTGCGGGACACCGAACCGGGCCGCCCGCAGCAGACACTCATCGGCTGACTTCCTGTTGAGTTTTGATCGTAGGTATACGCGACCACTGTTCACGTATGTAGAGATCTCGCCTTGATGCAGCCCTGAGCATGGGCGCAGCACGAGGTAATCAACTCACTTATGAATCACAGCGATTGATCACCCGAGACTTCCATGTTCCTTTGTGGTTGGTTCCGTTGACACCTGTAGTGGCGCATGTGACGGTTGCGGAGCTTGGTCCTGGCCTGGATGCGCACTGTTCGTTCATCGACGGAAGTGAGAGACATGAGCTCAGGAATACGGCGCCGCAGCGTCCTGTCCGCGGCTGCGCTGGGAAGCGTGGCCGGTTCACTCGCTCTGTCCGCCCCGGCCTCGGCACAGCCGGCCTTCACCTCCGACCGGTCGGCGGCCGCCCTGCCCGCCGAGGACGGTTACGAGCTGTGGCTGCGCTACCGGCGGGTCGAGGACTCCGGTCAGCTCAAGCGCTACCGGGCCGCCTTGGGAGCCCTGGTCCGGCAAGGAGGCGGGCCCCTTCAGCAGTCCGCGGTGGACGAGCTGGTCCGCGGACTCACCGGACTGCTCGGCACACCTCTGAAGCCGCGCGCCGACGCCCCCTCGGGCGGGGCGCTCGTCGTGGGCACCCCGACGAGTTCCGCGCTGATCCGCGCACTCGTCCCCGCCTCCGACCTGGACGCACTGGGCGACGAGGGCTACGTGATCCGCCGGGTCACCGAGCGCGGCACGACCTGGACCGTGATCGCGGCCCGCGCCGACCGCGGTGTGCTCTACGGCGCGTTCCACCTGCTGCGACTCGTCCAGACCCGGCAGCCGCTGGAGCACGTCGACCTCAAGGAGAGCCCGGCCGCGCCGCTGCGGGTGGCCGACCACTGGGACAACGACGACGGTTCGATCGAGCGCGGCTACGCGGGCCGGTCCTTCTTCGACTGGGAAGAGCTGCCGCGGCTCGACGAGCGGTACACCGACTACGCGCGCGTCCTCGCCTCGCTCGGCATCAACGGCGCCGTGATCAACAACGTCAACACGCCCGCGGAATACCTCGCCGAGCCGTTCCTCACCAAGCTGTCCGCGCTGGCCGGCGTGCTGCGCCGCTACGGCGTGACGCTGTACGTCACCGCGAACTTCGCCGCCCCCATCGACCTGGACGGGCTGGACACCGCCGACCCCTTCGACCAGAAGGTGCGCGACTGGTGGACGAAGAAGGCCAAGGAGATCCACGACAAGATCGAGGGCTTCGGCGGCTTCCTCGTGAAGGCCAACTCGGAGGGCCGGCCGGGGCCGTTGGACTACGGGCGCACCCACGCCGACGGGGCCAACCTGCTGGCGGAAGCGCTGCGCCCGTACGGCGGCATCGTGATGTGGCGCGCGTTCGTGCACGACACCGACGCGAAGTGGGACCGGCAGGGCTACGACGACTTCACGCCGCTGGACGGCACGTTCGCCGACAACGCTGTCGTGCAGATCAAGAACGGGCCGATCGACTTCCAGGTCCGCGAACCCGCCCACCCCCTCTTCGGATCCCTGCCGCACACCAACTCGATGATCGAGCTCCAGGTGACGCAGGAGTACACCGGACACGCCACCCACCTGTGCTACCTCGTGCCGCAGTGGAAGGAGGTCCTGGACTTCGACACGCTCAAGGCCGGTGAGGGCAGCACCGTGGCCCGCGTCGTGACCGGCCGCGTGCACTCCTACGAGCACTTCGGATTCGCCGGCGTGATGAACTTCGGCGACGCCCGGAACTGGACAGGCTCCCACCTGGCCGCCGCCAACACCCACGGGTACGGGCGGCTCGCCTGGAACCCGGACCTGTCGGCGCAGGAGCTGGCCACCGAGTGGACCCGGATGACCTTCGGCAACGACGCCCACGTCGTCGCCACCGTCTCCGCCCTGCTGCTCGGCTCCTGGCACACCTATGAGGACTACACCTCGCCCCTGGGCACCGGATACCTCACCCACCCGCCGGACGGCTCGGTGACCGGGCACTTCGATCCAAGCCCGACGACGACCACCCAGTTCCACAAGTCGGACCGCGAGGGCATCGGCTACGACCGCACCGCCGCCACCGGCAACGGCTACACCGAGCTGTACGCGCCGGCGACGCGGGACACGTACGAGTCGCTGGAGAGCTGCCCCGAGGAACTGCTGCTCTTCCTGCACCATGTCCCGTACACCCACCGGCTGGACAGCGGAAAGACCGTGATCCAGCACATCTACGACACGCACTTCTCCGGTGCGGCGCGGGTGACGGACATGCGCGCGGACTGGGACGAACTGCGCCGCCGCATCGACCACCGGCGGTTCGGCGACGTGCACCGCCTGTTCGGGGAGCAGATCGACCGGGCCGCCGAGTGGCGGGACACCCTGGTGGCCTACTGGTTCGAGCAGAGCCGCGTCCGCGACGAGCGGCGCAGCTGGATCCAGGCGGTCGTCGCGCCGGCCGACACGGCACTGCTGGGCGGTGAGCGCAACGAACTGCTGGTGCAGATCGTCAACGCGACCGGCTCCGGACTGCGCACGGTGACCACGCTCGACGTACCCGACGGCTGGCGGTCCGAGGAGGCGACCTGCTACGTGGGCTCGCGGGAGGACGAGACGGTGAAGATGGCCGTCGTCCCGCCGCCGGGCCCGGGGCTCGCGACGCTGCACGCGCGCCCGCGGTCGGGTTCCGTGCCGGTCCTCGACGCCTCGCTGCGCAGCCGGGCCAAGGCCGTCGTCGTCCCGCCGGCCGCCCGCTGTGTGCACGCTCTGGACGCCGGGACCGACTCGTCACCGGTCCTGAAGGACTACACCCGCCTCTCCCCCGCCGGCACGTGGCACGAGGGCGCGGACTTCGGCTGGGTCGGCAACACGCCCGACGCCACGGACACCGGACTCTTCGACGTCGTGCGCCGGGACTACGTACGCGACAGCGCCCCCGCCGTCCTGCGGCTGAAGCTGCCCGCAGGGCGCTGCACCGCGCATCTGCTCACCGGGGACCCCAACACCTTCAACAGAACGCTGATCGTCCGGGTGGACGGGGTCGAGAAGGCCCGGAGCGAGCAGCTCGACGGCCGGGAGTTCACCTGGCTGGAGGTCCCGCTGGACGGCGGCTCCGCCGGCGGCGAGGTGGACCTGGAACTCTCCGCGAAGGAGGACGAGACCTGGCACCTCAGCGCCTGCGTGGTGCTGGCGGAGGACTAGCACGTCAGGTGCGTGTCCGGGGTTCCTGGGCGGCCGCCGATGACTTCCGGTCGCCCGGGGAGTCGTACCTCCAGACACGCACCCGACCGCCTGGAGGGACCATGTCCGCCGAGAAGAACGCCTTGCCACCCGTCGTCGACGCCGCCACCTGGGAGAAGGAACTGGCCGCGCTGCGCGTCCGGGAGAAGGCCGCCACCCGGGAACTCGACGCCATCGCCGCCCAGCGCCGACGGCTGCCGATGGTCGAGATGCCCGACTACGTGCTGGAGGGCGAGAACGGTCCGGTCCGGCTCGCCGAAGTCTTCGGTGAGCACCCGCAGCTGATCGTCTACAGCCACATGTGGCACGCGGGCGCGGAGTGGCAGTGCGGCGGCTGCACCGGTTTCACCTCCCAGTTCACCCGGCTCGCGGGACTGGAGAAGTTCGACGCCCGGTTCGTGATCGTCACCCAGGGCCCGATCGACGAGGCGCTCGCCTACAAGCGCAAGGTCGGGAACACGATGACCTGGTACTCGACGGCGAACAGCTCGTTCGGCAGCGACGTCGGCGCACCGCCGGACGCGGGGTTCGCGGTCAACGTGTTCCTGCGCGACGGCGACACGGTGTACCGGACCTGGCACACGGACGGCCGCGGCACCGAGCAGCTGAGCCATCTGTTCGCCCTGGTCGACGTGCTGCCGTACGGGCGCCAGGAGGTCTGGCAGGACTCGCCGGAAGGGTGGCCGCAGGGGCCCACGTACAGCCGGTGGGCGTCGCCGCAGGAAATCGCGGCGGCGTACGGCGAGGGCAGCTGAGGCCCCGATCGGCGGATCGGGACCCAGAGCGACGAGATGGTTACTTCGAGTAAGAATGTGGAGGTCAATGAACGGCGCACGGACTGCTGGGGAACACGATGAACGAATGGCTGCTGTGGTGCGGAGTAGCGGTGTTCGGCTGCGGCGTCCTCGCGCGTGAAGTACAGCTGGCACGGCACGCCGGCGGCCCTCGTCCTGCTCGTCTGGGCGCCTACACGGACCCCCTCGCTCTGGCTGCCGGCGTCGTCACCCTCGTGCTCTGGCTGTCGCTGTCCACCGCCGGCACCGCCACCGCCTGGGGCGCCGGCATCATCTGGGCCCTCGCCGTCTGCAACATCGCCCACATGACACACGTCGCTTACCGGAACGCGTCCTGATCGCCGACATGGCCCCGCCCAGCCGTCCGGCAGCGACGCCGTCCGCCGCCCTCTTCTCGCGCCCGGGGACGCGCCCAGGGACGCGCCCACTCTACGAGGCCCGGTTTCCCCTGCTCTCAAACTCGTGACCGGACGCTGCATCCACGTCCGGCCCAAGCGCGGAAAGAAAGAGAAAGGCAGCGCCCCGTGAGCACGGGCGCTGGTCCCCCACCGCTGTCGGTGACGCCGGACGCCTGCACGCTCCGGCGTCACCGACACCCCTCACAAAATCAGGCCCCCCTTCCGCCTTACGGATCTCTACGGATCTCCGTGAGGCGGAACTCCGTGCGGCCGCCTTGCGGCCGGTCGCGCCGCTCCGGAAGCGTGATCGGCGCCGAGCGCGCAGAATCCTCTCATCACGTGGGTCCACGCGAGAGGGAGTCATGAGCCGTCGCCACTACCTGTGCCGCGGGTGCGCCGCACCGCTGTTCGTCGTGGCGACCACGCAGCCGGGCACACCGGATCTCCGCTGGGAGATCGATCACCAGACCGTCCCGGAAGGGTGCGCGGTCCTGCCCCTCCTTCCGCTGTACGGGGAGGCGCTCCGGCCGGAAGGGCTCGAGTACGCGTTGGACGTCCTGACGCCGCTGATCCACTGAGAACCCTTCCAGGGGCCCGGCTCACTCCCGCCCGCGCCGCCGCGTCCGCTCGTGCCACACGCCGGCCGCACAGGCCACCGCCGTGACCAGCAGCGTCAGCAGCAGGGAGCGGCGGCTCGCCTCGCTCGCCGCCATGCCTCCGATGATCACCAGCAGCACCACGAGGACCAGCAGGCTGAGGTAGGGGTAGGCCCACATGCGCAGCGCGAGGGTGCTCGGTGTCTCCTTCTCCAGACGCCTGCGGCCGCGCAGATGCGTCACCGTGATGCACAGGTACACCACGACGGCCACCGACCCGGACGAGTCGATGAGGAACTGGTAGACGGCCGCGGTCGGAAGGAAGTAGTTGGCCACCACCGTGAGCAGGCCCGCGCTGGACGCCACGAGCACGGCGACCGCGGGAACGCCCTGGCGGGTCGTCCGGGCGAAGACGCGGGGCGCCTCGCCGCGCTCGGCCAGCGAGTGCAGCATCCGGGACGACGTGTAGAGGCCGGAGTTGAGGCAGGACAGGACAGCGGTCAGCACGATGAGGTTCATGACCGTCCCGGCGTACGGCACGTCCAGGTGGTCGAGCACGGCCGTGTACGGACTCTCGATCACGGCGCCCGCGTCCCAGGGAAGCAGGGTGACGACGAGAGCGATCGAGCCGATGTAGAAGAGCAGGATGCGCCACACCACGCTCTTGATGCCGCGCCGCACGGCGTAGGCGGGGTCCTTCGCCTCGCCCGCGGCGATCGTCACGACCTCGGTTCCGAAGAAGGAGAGGAACACCACGAGGGACGCCTGGATCACCGCGGACCATCCCTGCGGCGCGAAGCCGCCGTGCCCGGTGAGGTTCGACATGCCCGGCGCCTCGGTGCCCGGGACCGTGCCGAGGACCGCCGCCAGCCCCACGACGAGGAACGCGACGATCGCCGCCACCTTGATCATCGCGAACCAGAACTCGAAGGTGCCGAACGACTCGACCCGCGCGAAGTTCACCGCGATCAGCGCCAGCATCAGCACCAGCGCCGCCAGCCAGCTGGGCACCGCGGGGAACAGCGCGTGGGCGACGGCCGCGCCGGATATCGCCTCGAAGCCGACGATCACGCACCACTGATAGGCGTACAGCCAGCCGACGGACAGTCCGGCCCACGGCCCCAGGTAGCGGCCGGCATAACTGGAGAAGGAGCCGCTCTCGGGCCGGGCGACAGCCATCTCCGCCAGCATGCGCATCACCAGGACGACCACCGCGCCCACGGCGGAGTAGGCGACCAGCACGGCCGGGCCGGCCTGCCGGATCGCGTTCCCGCTGCCGACGAAGAGTCC
Organism: Streptomyces sp. cg35; assembly: GCF_050410835.1. Classification (NCBI taxonomy): domain Bacteria; kingdom Bacillati; phylum Actinomycetota; class Actinomycetes; order Kitasatosporales; family Streptomycetaceae; genus Streptomyces; species Streptomyces sp. cg35. Next base: position 8,436,381 of record NZ_CP191268.1, on the reverse strand, counting down.
GGCGCCGATGACGCCGCCGATGGCGATCATCGACATCTGGCGGTTGCCCAGCGCCTCCCGCAGCCGCTCGGGCCGACCCGTCGCGTCGGGGCCGCCCGCCTCTCGGGGCGGCCCCGGCCGGGTGTCCTCCGTCGGCGCCGGCACCCCCTCTGTCGAGGTGTCTCCGGTGGACCTGTTCACGGGTGGTTCCCCTCACGTAGAACGGCGACACGGATCGGCCGGGCGGCACGGGTGCGGCGAGCGCCCGGACGTCGATCTTGTCTACCGCTCGTACGTGACCTCGGCGTTGCCCGGACGTTTCACGAACTCCGCGCGGATCTTCCACCGGGTGCGCGGTCGCCGCCTTGCGACCGGCACCTCAGTGGTGCTGACGCATCATCATTTCCCGTCCCCTGAAGGCGGGTTGTCGCCCTTCTGATGAGGAGCCGGGCAGCCGCCGGGAAAGGTGCCGAGCTCCGACACCCGGTATCCCTTCGGGTATCCGCGGACATTGCTGCTCTGCCGGGCGTAGCGCGGTGTGCGGCGCGGGGGCAGCAGGCGGACGAGCCGGCCCCGCAGCCTCATTCCGCCGCGGACCGCGCGTTCCAGTGGGGCGGGCGGATCGGCGTAGCCGAACGCGGACCGCAGCGGCGCGTCCATCAGGCACCGTGAGGCGGTGCGCATCGCCGGGCCGAGCGGGCCGGGATACCAGGAGGCCATCAGCTCCAGCGTGGCCTCCGAGACGGCGCGGCCTCCGGCGTCGAAGGCGAAGTGACGGCGCTCGTAGGAGTCCATGTACCCCTCGAACTCCTCGTAGGTGGCGGGGATGTGCTGGATGTTCATGCGGGCGCCGAGCGCGCGGTAGTAGTTGGTCGAGGCGCGGACCTCGTGGCGCGAGTAGGGCCGCCAGCCGTAGTCGTCGAGCCACCGTTTGGGAACGACGACGAACGTGGACAGCACGTAGAGGTAGTCGTCGTTGGTGATGTCGTAGGCGCGGTGCATCTGGTTCATCCGGCGGATGGCCTCCCGCCCCCGCGGGGCGTCCATGCCGTGCTCGCCCACGGCGTCGAGGATGAGCACCGTGTCGTCGTACCGCTTCTGCGTCCGGTCCGTGAACTCCCCTGTCCGGCTGAGCAGTCGGCCGATGCTGGGCACGGCGTACGTGCGGTAGAGGGCGAATCCGAGGGCCTGCATGGTGTCCCACGGGAATTCGTACGTGGAGCTGATGCCGTATATCTCCTCGAAGTCACGGTCCGGATCCAGTCGGCGGATCCGCTCGAGCCAGTGATTGCGCCGCATGAACGTCCTCTCTGAAGCCCGCGCGCGGATGGTGCCCCCTCATGATCCCGGTCCTCGCGCAGAGCGGAAGACGATCCGCGCACGGATCCGCGAATCGTCCGGAGTTCTGTCGGGTCGGCGGACACGGCTTCCGACGTGTCGTGGCCTCCGGCAGATCCCCGTACCGCACCACCGAGCTGCTAGAACGGTTCCACACGTCAGCAGGTGCGCCGGCAGGCGCCCGCTACTCGGTCGGGACGGTTCGGATGCGCAGTGTCGGGGTCGAAGAGGAGTTGCTGCTCGTCGACGGTGAGTGCGGGGAGCCGCGGGCCCTGTCGAGCGCGGTGCTGGCGATGGCCGCGCGCGACCAGCACGGCGCCGACGAAGTCTTCGAGGCCGAACTCCACCGCCAGCAGCTGGAGTTCGCCACCCGGCCGTGCGATACGACGGCGGATCTCGCCCGGGAGATCGTCCGGTGGCGCGCGGCCGCCGCCCGGCACGCGGCCACCCTCGGCGCCGCGATCGCCGCACTGGCCACCTCGCCGCTTCCGGTGAACCCCACCGTCGGCACCGGCCCGCGCCATCGCTGGCTCGAGGAGCAGTTCGGGCTGACCACGCAGGAGCAGCTCACCTGCGGCTGCCACGTCCATGTGTCCGTGGAGTCCGACGAGGAGGGGGTCGCGATCCTGAACCGGATCCGGCCCTGGCTGTCCGTCCTGCTCGCCCTGAGCGCCAACTCCCCGTTCTGGCAGGGAAAGGACTCCCGCTACAGCAGCTACCGGAGTCGGGTGTGGGGGCGCTGGCCGTCGGCGGGACCGGTGGAGCTCTTCGACGGCGCCGACGCGTACCACCGGCAGATCAGCGCCATGGTCGCGACGGGCGTGCTGCGCGACGAGGGGATGATCTACTTCGACGCGCGGCTCTCGGCGGCCCATCCGACCGTCGAGGTCAGGGTGGCCGACGTCTGCCTCGACGCGTCCACCACCGTGCTCCTGGCCATTCTGGTACGCGGCCTGGCCGAGACGGCGGCCCGGCAGTGGCGGGCCGGTGAACCTCCTGCCGCGCACCCGGTGGCCCTGCTCCGCCTCGCGGCCTGGCGCGCGAGCCGTTCCGGCCTGGACGGGGAGCTCGTCTGTCCGGAGCTCATGCGACCGGTGCCGGCCGCCTCCGCGGTGGAGTCGCTCTTCGCCCACGTACGGCCGGCTCTGGAGGACGCCGGTGATCTCGACGAGGCCCGGTCCCGGCTGGCGCGGCTGTTGCACGAGGGGAACGGGGCGCGCGTACAGCGGGAGGCCCTCACCCGCACCGGCAGTCTGCGGGATGTCGTCGACGCGTGCGTGCGACGCACCGGTCAGTCTGATTGAACGGGCCGGGCGCGGCCCGCCTGCTCCCCCTCGACCCCAGAAGCTCTCACCTGCGCCGCTCTGCTCTGTGCTGCTCTGTGCTGCTCTGTGCTGCTCTCTTCTGCGCCGCTCCGCCCTGCTCGCGATATGAGACGCCTTTCTGCGATCTTGCCGAGGTCTTTAGAGTGGCGCACATGTTCGGACCCGCTCGTCAGCTGGCGCTCGCGCTCTTCGCGGCCACGCCGTGGAGCGTCGACGACGCGCTCTGTCGCCGCTGACCACACGTCGCGCCGCTACGGCGTGCCGATCCCGCGCCGTCATCGCCAGTCCGGCATTCCCCCCTCCCTCCTCCGGAGACCTGCCTTGACCACCGCTCCCTCCGCTGGGGCGCCGCCCCGGGCGGCCCTGCTCTCCCCCGCCCCCACGTCCTCCCCCGCCCCGCAGGCCGAAGCCGCGCCACCGGTCCGGCGGGCGCCGCTGGCCGGCGCCGCCGTCATCGGCGCGGCACTCGCCGTCTACGTCTTCGTCGAGCACGGTGCCAAACCCGGCGTCCTGCTGCTGCTCGGGATCGCGCTGGGATTCGCGCTGTTCCACTCGCGGTTCGGATTCACCTCCGCCTGGCGCCAGCTCGTGGCCGTCGGCAACGGCACCGGCCTGCGGGCGCACACCCTGCTCCTCGGCACCACCGCGACGCTCTTCGCACTGATCATCGGCACCGGCAGTGGCCTCTTCGGTTCGGTGCCCGCACCCAGTGCGGGGCCGATCGGGGTGGGGCTGCTGGTCGGCGCGTTCCTCTTCGCCATCGGCATGCAACTCGGCGGCGCCTGCGCCTCCGGAACCCTCTTCGCCGTCGGCTCGGGACAGAGCACGATCGTGCTCACCCTCTTCGGGTTCATCACCGGTTCGACCCTCGCCGCCTGGCAGTTCACGCTCTGGAACGACCTGCCCGCGCTCGATCCGTTCCTGCTCTCCGACCACGTCGGCTGGTTCGGTTCCTGGGCGGTGACCATCGTGGCGCTGGTCGCGATCTGGTTCGTCGCACGCGCCGTGCAGGCCCGGCGCAATCCTCCGCCGGTCGGCGCCGCGCCCTCGGCGCACGGCACGCTGGCCCGTGCGGTGCGCGGCTCGTGGCCGCTGGCCGCGGGCGCCCTGGTGCTCGCGGTGCTGGGCGCCGGTGTGCTGCTCGTCTCGGGCGGCGCCTGGGGCATCACGAGCGCCTTCTCCCTGTGGGGCTCCAAACTGGTGGGTGCGCTCGGCGGTTCTCCGGAGACCTGGGCGTACTGGCAGCAGCCCGGCAGTGCCGCCCAGTTGTCGGGGCCGGTGCTCGCCGACAAGAACAGCCTCACCGACATCGGCATCATGGTCGGCGCGGCCGTCGCCGCGGCCGCCGGCGGTGTGTGGCAACTGCACCGCGGCATCCCCGGCCGAACGGCGCTCGCCGCGGTCCTCGGCGGCATCCTCATGGGGATCGGCGCGCGCCTCGCGGGCGGCTGCAACATCGGCGCCTATCTGGCGGGGATCGCCTCGGGCTCGCTCCACGGCTGGATCTGGGGCGCCGTCGCCCTTCTCGGCACCTGGGCGGGGCTGCGGCTGCGTCCGCTGTTCGGCCTCGGCAACCCCAAGCCGGCCGACAGCGTCTGCTGACCGCTCCGCGCGGCGGACTCCCTGCCAGCGCCCGCGCCTGGCGGCACGAACTGCCCCTTCTCTCCGTCGCCCGCGGCCTCCTCGCGGGCGACCCTCACCTCGACCCCGACGCCTGACCCGGCACATCCGTGCGGAGGTCAGACGTCGGGGTCGGCGCGGGCCTGCGCCGGTCAGTCGTCGCTGCGGCTCAGGCGCCCGGGCCACCAGGCCTTGGGCCCGATGTCCCGTACCAGTGCCGGGACGAGCAGCGACCGTACGACCAGCGTGTCGAGCAGGACGCCGAACGCCACGATGAACGCGATCTGCACGAGGAACGCGAGCGGGATGACGCCGAGCGCGGCGAACGTCGCGGCCAGCACGACACCCGCCGACGTGATGACGCCTCCCGTCGCGACCAGGGCCTTGAGGATGCCTTCGCGCACGCCGTGGGCCAGCGACTCCTCGCGGGCCCTGGACATCAGGAAGATGTTGTAGTCCACGCCGAGCGCGACGAGGAACACGAACCCGTAGAGCGGCACGGAGGCGTCGGTGCCGGTGAAGCCGAAGACGTGCTGGAAGACGAGCGAGGAAATGCCCAGCGTGGCGAGGAAGTTGAGCGCCACCGTCGCCACGAGGAGCAGCGGCATCAGGACGGACCTGAGCAGTCCGACGAGGATGACCAGGATGATGGCGAGGACGACGGGGACGATCAGCTTGCGGTCCCGCTCCGCGGTGGTCTGCGTGTCGTACTGCTGGGCGGTGTAGCCGCCGACCAGGGTGTCGGCGCCGTCGATCCCGTGCAGGGTCGTGCGGAGACGCGAGACCGTCGCCTTGGCCGCGTCGCTGTCGGCGGGGTCGTCCAGCGTGACGTCGACCCGGATCCTGCCGTCCACGACGCGGGCCGGGCCGCCGCCGGGCCGGCCCTGGGCGTTCAGGGCCGCCGCGTCGGCCACGCCCTCGGTCGCCTTGGCCCGCTGGGTGACCTCTTGCTCGTGCTCCGCGTCGGCGATCACCACGGCCGGGTTGCCTGAGCCGCCGGGGAAGTGCTCGGCCAAGGTCGCCTGGGCGGCGACGGACGGTGCGTCGTTGACGAAGATCTCGTCGAGCGGCACGCCCTTGGAGTCCAGGGTGGGAGCGAACGCGGCGCAGACGAGCAGACCGGCCAGCGCGACGGCCCAGATCTTGCGCGGCGACTGCTGCACGGCGTGCGCGACCCGGCGCCACACGCCGTGTCCGCCGGCCGCCGCGTCGGCGGGGCGCGGACGCGCGGGCCAGTAGGCCGCGTTGCCGAGCAGCACCAGGACCGCGGGCAGGAACGTGAGGGTGCTCAGCACGGCGCAGACGATGCCGATCGCGCCGACCGGGCCGAGCGCGCGGTTGTTGGTGAGGTCGCTCAGCAGCAGGGCGAGCAGGCCGAGGGCGACGGTGGCGGCGCTGGCGACGATCGCCCCGGTCGACTGGCGCAGGGCGGCGCGCATCGCGGCGAACCGGTCGGTGCGGGCGGCGAGTTCCTCGCGGTAGCGCGCGGTCAGCAGGAGCGCGTAGTCGGTGGCCGCGCCGATGACGAGGATCGACAGGATTCCCTGGACCTGTCCGTCGACACGGACGACGTCGTGATCCGCGAGGGCGTAGACGACGGCGCAGGCGGCCCCCAGGGCGAACACCGCACTGATGATGATCACGAACGGAAGCAGGACACTGCGGTAGACGAGCAGCAGGATCACCAGGACCGTGACCAGCGCGACCACGAGCAGCAGTCCGTCGATGCCCGCGAACGCGCCCGAGAGGTCTGCCTGGCTCGCCGCCGGTCCCGCGACGGCGACCGTGGTGCCCGGCACGCCGCCCGTCGTCCGTTCGATGCGGTCCAGGGCGGGAGAGAGTTCGTCGCCGAGGTCGGGGCGGAGCTGGACGATGCCCTGCAGCGCCTTGCCGTCCTTCGAGGGCACGGCGGGCGACACCTGCCCGACCACCCCGGGTGTCCCCCGCAGCTGTGCCAGCGCGCGGGTGGCCCGGTCCCGCTGGCCGGCGTCGAGCGAGCCCTCGTCGTCGGCGGTCCACACGACGATCGCCGGCAGGGTCTCGTCCTGCTGGAACGCGCGCTGTGCGTCGATCACGCGGGTCGACTCGGCATTGCGCGGCAGGAACGCAGCCTGGTCGTTGGTCGCGACCTCACCGAGCTTTCCCGCGTACGGGCCCAGCGTGCCGCCTACGGCGAGCCAGACGATCAGCAGGACGAGGGGCACGAGCCAGCGGGCGCCTCGTGGTGTGCGGGACATGGATCTCCCAAGGCAGAGGGCAGGAACAACAAACTCAACAGAAAAGTATCTTAATGATTGAGTTAAGTGAGTAGCGGGTGCTGTCGTCAGTCGATTCCGTCCCGGCCACCTGATCGGATGCAGGCGGCGTCGGTTACGCCTGCGGGCCCTTGGTGTGCGTGAGTTCCTCGTTGAGGTCGTTGAGAAACCTCAGCACGACGGCGAGCTCGGGTCCGCTGAAACCGCTGCGGACCCGGTCGGCCGCCTCCGCGAGCGGGCCGAAGTACCTCCGCGCCTGCGCCTGGGCGCCGGGCACGTAGTGCAGATGGACCACACGCCGGTCCGCGCTCTCCCGGACCCGGTTGATGTGTCCCGCACGTTCCAGCCGGTCCACGCACGCGCTGACCGCGCCGGACGTGAGACCGAGATGCTGACGCAGCCCGCTCGGGGTCAGCGGCTCCTCGGAATCCAGAATGGCGGCCAGTGCCTGGACGTCCGTGGGGTGCAGTCCCTGTCCGGCCGCGAAGCCGTGGACGAGGCGGTTCAGTTCGCCGTTGAGACGACGCAACTGGACGGCGAGGGCCTGCAGATCCGGGTGCGGAGCCGACCCCGCGTCGCCGCTCTCCTCCGTATGGCCGCTGGTCGCGGCGGTCCCGCCTGGTTCACGATTGTCCACCTGCCCACCCTACCGACGCCGTGGACGATCCCGGCCGCCGCGCGCGACGGTCCGGCCCACTGGCGGACCGGCCGGTGGCAGCGGAGGGTGGAGAGAGCACCGAGCGAAGGAGTGGCGTTGAACGCGGCCGACGACGGGATGCACTGCCTGGTGACCGGGGCGAGCGGCTACATCGGCGGCCGGCTGGTGCCCGAACTGCTGGCCGCGGGGCACCGGGTGCGCTGCCTGGCCCGCACCCCCGACAAGTTGCGCGATCACCCCTGGGCGAAGGACACGGAGATCGTCCGCGGCGACGTGACCGATGCCGCCTCGCTCGCCGACGCGCTGGCCGGGGTGGACGTCGCCTACTACCTCGTGCACTCCCTGGGCACCGGCGACGACTTCGAGCGGACCGACCGCGAGGCCGCGCGGATCTTCGGCGAGCAGGCCCGCCGGGCCGGCGTGGGCCGCATCGTCTATCTCGGCGGCCTGACCCCGGCGGGCGTACCGGAGCACGAGCTCTCACCCCACCTGCGCTCACGTGCCGAGGTCGGTCACATCCTGCTCGCCTCCGGGGTGCCGACGACGGTCCTGCGGGCCGCCGTGATCATCGGCTCCGGTTCGGCGTCGTTCGAGATGCTGCGCTATCTGACCGAGCGCCTGCCCGTGATGGTGACGCCGAGCTGGGTGCGCACCCGGATCCAGCCGATCGCGGTGCGCGACGTGCTGCGGATCCTCGTCGGCAGCGCGACGATGCCGTCACACGTCTCCCGCGCCTTCGACATCGGCGGCCCCGACGTGCTCACCTACCGCGACATGATGTTCCGGTACGCGGCCGAGGCCCGGCTGCCGCGGCGGCTCGTGCTCCCCGTGCCGATGCTCAGCCCCGGCCTGTCCAGTCACTGGGTCGGGCTGGTGACCCCGGTGCCCGCGTCCATCGCCCGGCCGCTGTGCGAGTCGCTGCGCCACGAAGTCGTCTGCCACGAGCACGACATCGCCGCATGGGTGCCGGATCCGCCGGGGACCCCGATCCCTTTCGACGAGGCCCTGGCGCTTGCGCTGCGCCGGATCCAGCAGGCGCAGGTCTCCACGCGCTGGTCCTCCGCCTCGGTGCCGGGCGCGCCCAGCGACCCCTTGCCCACGGACCCGGACTGGGCGGGCGGCAGCCTGTACACGGACGAGCGGGAATGCGTGGTGAACGCGTCGCCGCAGCGGCTGTGGGACGTGGTGGAGGGCATCGGCGGCGAGCACGGCTGGTACTCGTTCCCGCTGGCCTGGGCGGTACGCGGCTGGCTCGACCGGCTGGTGGGCGGCGTGGGACTGCGGCGCGGGCGGCGTGACGCGGCCCGGCTCCGGATCGGTGACTCCCTGGACTTCTGGCGCGTCGAGGAGATCGAGCCGGGCCGGCTGCTGCGGCTGCGGGCCGAGATGCGCCTGCCCGGACTCGCCTGGCTCGAACTGTCGGTGGAGGCGGTGGACGGCGGCCGGTCCCGCTACCGTCAGCGGGCGCTGTTCCACCCGCGGGGCCTGGCCGGTCAGGCGTACTGGTGGAGCGTGGCCCCCTTCCACTCCGTGGTGTTCGGCGGCATGGCCCGCAACATCGCCTCCGCCGCGGAGCACGGCCAAGAACAGCCGCGACGGCGTCGCGTCGGCCGGTCCCGCGCCCACCGGTGAAAGGGGCGCCGGGCCGCCTCCCGCGACGGTCCGGCGCCCATGGTCAGCCGTTCCGGGCCGAGGCCCGCTGCGGCGTCAGCCCGGTCCCGCTGCCGACGCCACCGAGGGGCACCACGTGGTCGAGCCCCACGAAGCGGCCGTCACTCTGCCAGAGAGCGGGCTTGAGGAAGGCGTACTTCTCCTCGTCCCACGATTTCCAGTCGTCCTTCAACAGCCCTCCGGTGTCACCGGAGTTGGGGTTGAGGCACCAGAACGTCTGGTTGATGCGGTGCTCGGTGATGAAGTCCCTGAGCGCTGTCATCCACTTCTGGTTGTCGGCGCCGTCGAGGCGGCCGCCCCATTCACCGATGAGCAGCGGTGCCGTGCCCTGGTCCTGGAGATAGAACCAGTTGGGCCGCCACACGTCCGCGGTCAGGGTGTCCTTGTTCCAGTCGCCCTCGAACCAGGGCTGCCGGAAGACGGCCGGGCCGTAGTCGTGCGGGGAGTAGACGAGCTGGTCCTGGTCCTTGCCGAGGTCGACGGGGTGGTCCGCGGCGCCCCGCAGGTTTCCGCCCCACCAGTCGAAGTGGTAGTCGGCCTCGTTCGTCGACTGCCAGTTCTTGCCGTCGCGCGGGTAGATCTCGATGCCTTCGCAGAGCACGAGCAGATGCGGGTTGATGGCGAGGATGCGGCGGCCGGCCGTCTGGCAAGCGTTCTTCCAGTTGTCCTCGTCGGTGGAGCCGTCCCACTTGGCGCGCGGGCTCTCGGTCTGCTTCCCGTGCGGCTCGTTCTTCACGTCGGCCGCGATCACCGTGTCGTCGTATCTGTAGCGGTCTGCGAGCCACTCCCAGGCCCGGTAGAAGTCCTCGCTGGTGATGGCACCCTTCCACCACACCGGGTAGATGTGGCCGGAGTTGTCGGCCTCCGCGCTGTGCACGTCGAGCATGACCTTGATCCCGTAGGTCTTGCACAGCTGGAGGAAGCGGTCGAACACCTCCAGCGTGGTCTTGTCCTCCAGGTCCGGGTTCTCGTAGGTGTTGACCGCACTGGACACCGCGGCCCTGCCGTCCCGCCACTCCAGGACGAGCTGGGTGCTGATGGGGACGCGGATGGTGTTGAGGCCGCGCTCGGCCATCTGTCGCGTGATGCTCTCCAGGTTCGCCGACCACAGTCCGTGGAAGACGCGTTCGGTGGTGTTGAAGCCGAACCAGTTCGTGCCGGTCATCCACACCGGGTTGCCCTGTTCGTCTACGACCTGGGCTCCGTCGGTGTGCAGCCAGTCGTCGCCGTCCGCGGCCGCGGACTTCGTGGAGTACGACGCCTGAGTGGCCTGCTTCACCGGCGCCGCGCTCACCGCTGGATAGGCGTTCTTCACCAGCATCGCGAACTGGGCGTCGAACCAGTGCCCGGCGAGCGGTGCGTCCGGCAGCGCCCCCGTCCTGACTCCCTTCGGGGTGGTGAAGTCGGGGTCGCAGTTCGGGTCGGGGCGTTTGCCCTCGCCGTTGTCGATGTCCTCACCGGAGCCGTCGGACTCGCCGGGCGGCTTCACCCACAGGTAGGCGTCGATGCCGGGCGCGTCGGCGGGTGCCCCCTGGGGGCGGGCGCCGAGGCCCGCGCCCTGCTGGTTGCACCAGTTGCCGCGGTCGGTACGCCGGTCGACGCGCCCGGAGGTGACGTAGGCGTCGGTCGTGTCGCCGCTCGCGCCGCCGGGCCGGTCGGTGCCGCCCCAGCCGTTGCGTGAGGTGTCGACGAGTACGCCGAGCCCGTCGGACCAGCCCGCCGCCGCGAACGTGGTGCGCAGCGCCTTCGCGTAGTCGGCCTCGTCGAAGTTCGGGTTGTACTCGTAGAACGTGGCGGACTTGAGCGGCTGGCCGCCGACGGTCAGATCGGGGTCGTCGAGGTAGGGCTCGGTGGTGGGGGTGTAGTTGGAGACGTTGGTGACGACTCCGTCGACGCTGTCGAGCCCGGCCTTCGTCCCGCGTGCCGTCTCGGTGTAGAGGTCGACGACGCCCTTCAGGTTGTTGTCCCAGCCGAGCCATCCGGAGTGGGCCGCGTCGAGGTAGGTGTAGACGTTCGGGAGGGCGTGCAGTTTGTCCAGGGCGTACTGCACCGCCTTGACCTGCAGTCCGCTGGACTTGGCCTGGGCACACTCGGGGTCGGAGAGGTTGGTGACGAGGTTCGGCAGGCCGTCGGGTTCGATGACGGTGGCGATGCGCAGGTCGGCGTACCTGGGATCGGCCAGGGCATCCGCTACGGGGTCGATGTACTCCTTCTCGTAACGCTCCAAACCGGCCTCCGTGAGCGGGAGTTCACCGTTGGAGGCGAGGGCGGCGCAGTCGCGTCCCGGGAGGTCGTAGACGACGAACGTCGCGGTGATCGGGGTGCCGGGCCGCGCCTGGGCGAGGGCCTTGTCGAGGTGGCCGGTCAGGCCGAGCCGCCCGTCGTTGGCGGCGCCGCCCTCGATGGCGGCGATCCGGTCCAGCCAGACGGCGGTGGGCTGTCCGCCGACGCTGCGCATCCGGGCCGCCAGGTCGGCGTCGCTCTCCTGGCCGGCGGACTGCTCGACGCGGGACGTGTAGTCCGGGTTGACGTAGGCGTCGGCGCCCTGGAACGGATTGTCGACGTGTTCGGCGGCGCGGGCGGTGCCGGCCGTCGCGGACCAGGGGGTGAGCAGGGCCGCGGCCAGCGCCGTGGCCGTGAGGACTGCCGCGCCGGGGAGGCGCGTCAGGCATCTGCGGTGCGGGGGATGCCGGTGCACTCTTCTGTCCCTTCGTGGGGTGGACACAGGGGGTTGGACACAGAGGGTTGGGCACAGGGGTGGGCGTGCGGTGGGGCGTCGGAGCCATATGTTTGGGAGCGCTCCCAACTGCCGTACGACCGGGGCTTTTCGACGCACCCGGTCAGGAGACGCTGAGCGAGAAGGCGTCGGTGCGCAGTCCGGCTCCGCCCTGCCACGGCTCGAACCCGGCCTGGACGCTGGTGAGATACCAGTCGGCGCGCAGGCTGCCGCGCGCGGCGGCATCGTCGGCGAAGGCGTGCAGGTCCAGGTCGGTGACGGCGTCCGTGGCGCTGGTGCGGACGTAACTGATCACGTTCCAGCCGATGTTGCCGGTCCACACGTCGTAGTTCGCGCCGCCGATGGTGACGTTTCCGGTCTTCTGGCCTACGGGCTGGACCGGGCCTTGGTGCTTGTTCCAGATCATCAGCTCGCCGGCGTTCTGGCCGCTCGCCCGGGCGTCGGGGTCGAACCAGAGGTCGTACGCGACGTCGTAGACGCCGCTCGCCGGCGCGTGCGTGGACCAGCTGCTGGTCACCCGGTTCATCGCGTCGATGCGCAGAGGCAGCCCGCTGCCGGTGGTGCAGGCGCCGTAGTGGCAGCCCGCGTAGATGGAGGGGTAGGAGGCGGGGGCGCCGTTCGTCGGGTTGGCGTGGTCGGCCCGGGTGACCTCGAAGGAGGTTCCGTCGACCGCGATGCACTGGGCCGTCGACGCTCCCCACACGTTGTTCTGGACGGTGTACTTGCCGCCTTCCACGCTCAACGTGTCGAAGGCGCCGCAGAGTTCGGTGGCGCGGGCCGAGGCGGTGGCCGTCGACGCGGAGGCGAACAGGCAGCCGGCCGCGGCGAGGACCGCGAGGGCCGTCCTCGTCCGGCGGACGGCGGTGGGGGGACGCTTCACGTCGCTTTCCTTTCGTCGGTACGGGATCACTTTGGGAGCGCTCCCACATCCAGCGAGAAAGCCATGTCCATGACATTCACGATGCCGGTCGGCTGCCTCGGCGGAGCGAGAGGTGGTCCGACCGGCATCGTGGGCAACTCCGCGGCGCGCGTCAATCAATCGCGCGAGTTTCGGTCGACGGCGCAGGTCGTCACCGCGCCGTCGAAACCCGTCGCCCTCGCGAGCCGGCCGGTCAGCCGCACCGGGTGCGGAATCCGGTGGCGGCGAGACCGTCGCAGAACGCCGCCCGCGCGTCCGTGTTGCGCGACAGACGTCCGTCCGCGAACCAGGTCGAGTCCGGCGGGAAGTCGAACGAGCCGTCGTCCTTCCCGTCCCAGCCGTAGCGGAAGTCGAGATTGATGTATGTGACCGTGGTGATGACGTCGGACAGGTCGTAGGTACCCGCCATGTTCGGGATGGGGCCGCGGTAGTCGAGCAGGCCGAAGAGCCGCTTCGTCCAGAGCGCGCCGCGTACGGGCTCGGCGCCACTGGTGTCGCCGCCGTCGGCGGTGAAGTTCATCATGCCGGACTCGGACACGGTCATCTTCTTCCCGTGGTCCTGGGCGAACTTCATCATCTTCAGGACGTTCGCGTCGTAGTCCCAGTTCTTCCAGACCGCACTGGGATGGCCCGAGGAGTCGGTGGCGAGGTAGGCGTTGCGGCACTGCAGCGTGGAGGTGTCGTAGTTGTCCGGCGGGGTGCCGTTGTAGAGGTAGCCGCCCAGGTCGTGGATGGGCATGCACAGTTCGTGGGCGAAGATCGAGACACCTATCCGGTCCACCGCGGCATCCCCCGGATAGAGCTTCTCGAACTCGCCGCGCACCGGGTGGAAGACGAACCTGACGTTGTTCTGGTGGACACGCCCCTGGATCAGCGAGCGGATGCGGGCGAAGGCGTTCTTGTACGAGGCGCAGCTGTCGTCGGTGCAGTGGTAGAAGGAGCTCACCTCGTAGTCGAGGCGCAGCAGGAACGTGGCCGACGGGTGGGCGTCGATGAAATCGATCAGTGTCGTGAACTTGTCGGTGTAGCGGCCGTCGGCGAGTTCCTGGGTGACGGCGCGCGAGCGGGCGGCCTTGGCGTTCTCGTCGCCGCCCTCGAAGCCGGGCGGGTTGTCCTTCCAGCTGATGCCGACCTGCACCGTCCTGCCCAGTCCGGCGAGGAAGGACGCGTAGTCGGCGTGGCCGGGGCCGACCCAGTTCCCGGAGGCGAGTTCGTAGTAGACGGAGCCGCCGTCCGGGGCCTGGCCGAAGGAGGTGTAGTCGTCCCAGGCCGCACGGGTGGACTGCCCGATGAGGAGCGTGCGCGGCTCGGCCGGGGCGGCGGAGGCGCTCGTCCCCAAGGGGATCAGCCACGCCACGGAGAGGAGCGCGGCGAGGAGCAGGAGGTGCGGCCGCGGACCGCGGCCGGTGTTCGTGGTGCGCATGGTGTCACTCCTGACTGCCGGGCCGTGGTCGTGGGGGCGGCCCGGCGCGGCGGGGAAGGGGCGGCGGGACGGCCGGGTGCGCGGCCGTCCCGCCGCGAGGGCGTCAGGTACCGGGGGTCACCTGGTGCCGTTCGCCCAGCCGGAACCGCGTAGTTGGGCGAGGAAGCGGTCGCGGATCGTGGGGTTCGCCTGGATACGGGAGTCGCCCCAGTAGCCGTTGGAGCAGCCGGGGCCGCCCGCCTGGGCGCCGTCCGCGCACTGCCACTGCGTCTGGCTGTCCCAGTCGGTGTTGATGTAGGCGGCGGCCCGCACGACGTCCCGGTTCTTCGCGATCCAGTCGAAGTACGGCTGGTACCACTCGTTCCAGATGGTGTCCGCGCTCGCGGCGGCCGGGCCCTTGCGCATGATGCAGCTCTTGGTGCCGGCGCCGTTGTCGTAGCCCTGCGGCGCGGACTCGGCGACCATCACCGGCTTGCCGTGCCCGCGGGCGAAGTTCAGCACGCGGTCCTGGAGGTCGGCCGGTGCGGTGTCGGTCGCGCTGCATCCCCACTGCGTGGCCACGGATCCGGCGGAGTAGAACGAGGACATGCCCACCCAGTCGACGTACTGGTCCCCGGGGTACCAGGCGTCGTAGTGGTGCGGGTCGGTGACGACGTAGTTCCACTCGGGGTGGTCGGTGCTGGTGTTGAGCGGCCAGGCCGCGGTCTGCCAGACCGTCGCGACCTTCGTGGCGCCCAAGGCGTCGATGCGCCCCTTGATGTAGGCGAACGCCCGCTTGTAGAAGTCGGCGTTGTAGCAGTTCCAGGGGCCGTCGAACTCGTAGCCGATCCGCAGGAACACCTGGCGGTCGTAGCCCTTGAGCTTGGTCACCATCTCGTCGACCTTGTCGCGGTACCGAGTGATGAGGTTCGGGCTGCCCGAGGTCACGTCGCTGTCGCCGGTGCCGATGATGGCGCGCAGCGGCTGGTTGTTGCATCCGCTGGTGGCGTCGGAGAGGTAGAGGCCGACGGCGACGGCCGCGCCGGGGTACTGGGCGAGGGTGCTGTTGAAGTCGACGGTTCCCGCGCCCCAGTTGGCGGATCCGTTCATTCCGGCGAGCGGCTCCGGGTTCCCGCCGAGCACCAGGTTGGTGTAGAGCGTGACGCCGCCGGGGGCGGGCGCGCCGAGTGCTGACTGGTCGAGCACGTCGCGCTTGTAGTCGGCGAGCGTGTCGCTGTCCTGGCCCATGATGGACAGCGTCTTGCCGTCGGGCGGGAGGTTGCGGGCCGCGACGGCGGAGTCCGCCGCGGCGGGCACGGTGCCGAGCGCGCCGAGCACGGCCGCCGCCGCGAGGCCGGCCACCGCGGCCGTGGCGCGTCCGCGCAGGGACGTCATCGGGCTCGCAGGTCTCATGGATCTCAGGGTCCTGAGGGGATTCACGGGTCAACTCCTTCTGGTGGGGGGTGAGTTCCGCCCCGCATCGTGGAGACCGCTCCGCGTTACGTCAATGAATCACGTAAGTTTCGTAGAAGTTTGCTGGCTGTGGCCGTGCGCTCGAAACGCGCAGGGCGCCTTGTGGGCTGCCGAGGTGCACACATCACCCCTCCCACCGGCGGTGTTTACCAGCTCGTCGGAGCACGTGCCGACACCGAATGTTCTTCGAAACTCTTGACATTAAGTTTCGACAGCCGTCAGGTTGTGCGCATCGAAACGCCTTCGCGTCCCTCGGTCTCCCACTCGCTCCTGATCCCTGGAGGTCCCCCATGGGCTCCTCGCACGCCCGCAGATCCGTCGCCGCGGCAGCCGGACTCGCCACCCTGCTCGTCCTGTCCGGCTGCTCGTCCGGCTCGGTGGAGTCCGACGGGAAGATCACCCTGACCGTCGCCACCTTCAGCGACTTCGGGTACAAGCCGCTGATCAAGGAGTTCGAGAAGGCGCACCCGGACGTCGTGGTGAAGGAGCGGATCTCGCAGCTCGACCAGCACCACAACAGCCTCTCCACCCAGCTCTCCTCGGGCAGCGGCGCCGCCGACGTGGTCGCCATCGAGGAGGGCTACCTGCCCAAGTTCCGCACGGTGCAGGACAAGTTCGTGAACCTCGCCGACTTCGGCGCCCTCAAGCGCAAGAACGAGTACCTGCCCTACAAGTGGGGCCAGGGCACCGCCGACGGCGGGAAGTTCGTGATGGGGTACGGCACGGACGTCGGCGGTCTCGCCATCTGCTACCGCAAGGACCTGTTCCGCCGGGCGGGGCTGCCCACGGACCGGGAGGCGGTGGGCAAGCTGTGGCCCACCTGGGACGCGTACTTCAAGGCCGGTGACACCTTCCGCGCCAAGGTGAAGGACCACGCCTGGTTCGACTCGGCGGGCAACGTGTTCAGCGCGATGATGAACCAGACCGAGTACGGCTTCTTCGACGCCGACGACTCCTACATCGCCGACAAGAACCCCGACGTGCAGCGGTCCTTCTCCGACTCCGCCGACGCCGCGGCCGACGGCATGTCCGCCAACCTCGTCCCGTTCAGCCAGCAGTGGAACGCGGGCATCAAGCAGGGCCGGATGGCGACCATCACCTGCCCCGCCTGGATGACGGGCCTCATCCAGACCGCGGCCGGCAAGGAGGGCGAGGGCAAGTGGGACATCGCCGCCGTGCCCGGGGGCGGCGGCAACTGGGGCGGCTCCTTCCTGACGGTGCCCAAGCAGGGCAAGCACACGAAGGAGGCCGCCGAACTGGCCTCGTTCCTCACCTCCGCGGCCTCGGAGAAGAAGATCTTCCAGGGACCGACCGGCTCGCTCCCGTCCCTGACCGGCGCGCTGTCGGACCCGGCGGTGCAGAACACCCGGCAGAAGTACTTCAACGACGCGCCGACCGGCAAGATCTTCGCCGCCTCCGCGCAGGGCCTGAAGCCCAGTTACCGCGGCACCAAGGACCAGCAGGTGCGCATCCCGTTCGCCAACGCCCTCCAGCTCGTCGAGCAGCGCAAGTCCTCCCCCGCCGAGGCATGGCGAAAGGCCCTGTCCGACGCGGAGAAGAACCTCAAGCACTGATCCCCGACCCACCCGAGCCCGTAAGGAGGCCTCCATGGCGGTCCACACCGCCGGTGCCGAGCGCACCCTCGGTACTGACGCACCACCGGGCCGCCGTGCCCGAAGGCGGCCGACGCGGCGCAGCCGCCTCACCCCCTACAGCTTCATCGCACCGTTCTTCATCGTCTTCGGGCTCTTCGGGCTCTACCCGCTGCTCTACACGTTCTGGGTCTCGCTGCACCGCTGGGACCGGCTCACCGGCGACGGCGGGTACACGGGCCTGGCCAACTTCCGGGACCTGTTCGCCGACCCGGACTTCTACAACGCCACCTTCAACACCTTCAGCATCTACCTGCTCTCCACCGTCCCCCAGCTGCTGCTCGCCCTGGCCGTCGCGTGGCTGCTCGACCGGCGGCTGCGCGCCAGGACGACCTGGCGCGCCCTGGTCCTGGTGCCGCAGTACGTGTCCGTGGTGGCCGTGGCCCTCGTCTTCTCCCAGCTGTTCGGGCGCGACTTCGGCGTCGTCAACTGGGTCCTGGAACAGCTCGGACTGATCAGCGACCCCGTCGACTGGACCGCGGACACCTGGAGTTCGCACCTCGCGATCAGCTTCATGGTGATGTGGCGCTGGACCGGCTACAACGCCCTGATCTATCTGGCCGCGATGCAGGCGGTGCCGCGCGATCTGTACGAGTCGGCGATGGTCGACGGCGCCGGACGCCTGCTCACCTTCCGCCGCATCACCCTGCCCGCGATCCGCCCGACCCTGCTGTTCACGGTGGTCATCTCGACCATCGGCGGCCTCCAACTCTTCGCGGAACCACTGCTGTTCGACTCCCAGGCCAACGCCGAGGGCGGCACGGAGCACCAGTTCCAGACGCTGACGCTGATGCTCTACAAGTACGGGTTCATCAACAACGACGCCGGATACGCGTCCGCCATCTCCTGGGTGCTGTTCCTCGTCATCGCCGCCGTCGCCGCGCTCAACTTCTTCCTCACCCGGCGCCTGGGCGGCTCCGACCGATGACCCCTCCCCCGGCCCCCGAAGGAAGCCCCCGTATGGCAACACCCCTGACCGCCCGTCGCCCGCGCACCCGCGCCGCAGGGCCCCGGCGCCACGACAGTGCCGGTCCGCTGGCCTACGCCCTGCTCGCCGCCGTGGTCCTGGCCTCGATCTTCCCGCTGTACTGGACGTTCGTCGTCGCCTCGCACAGCGACAACTCCGTCCTCGGCAACGCGACCCCGTCCCTGGTGCCCGGCGGCCACCTGCTGGAGAACATCCGGCGCGTCTTCGACACCGTCGACTTCTGGAAGGCGCTCGGCAACTCCTTCACCGTCGCCGGCACCACCGCCGTCAGCAACGTCCTGCTCTCCTCGCTCGCCGGGTACGCCTTCGCCAAACTCCGCTTCCCCGGCCGCAACGCCCTCCTCGTCGTAGTGATCACCACGGTGATGGTGCCGACGCAGCTCGGCATCATCCCGCTGTACCTGCTGGTGACGGACATGGGCCTGTACGGCAAGCTCAGCTCGCTCATCGTGCCCGCGCTGGTCTCCGCGATCGGCGTGTTCTGGATGCGGCAGGCCATGGAGGAGAACATCCCCGACGAGCTCATCGAGGCGGCCCGGATGGACGGCGCGGGACAACTGCGCACCTTCTGGTACGTGGCCTGGCCCGGCGTGCGCTCGGTCGCCGCGGTGCTCGGCATGTTCACCTTCATGTTCGCCTGGAACGACTACTTCTGGCCGCTCATCGCCCTGCCCCCGGAGAACGGCACGGTGCAGATCGCCCTGAACCAGCTCGCCGCCGGCTACTACACCGACTACACCCTGATGCTCGCCGGTGTCGTGGTCTCCGTCGTCCCCGTGCTCGCGCTCTTCGCCGTGCTGGCCCGGCGCATCGTCTCCGGAGTGATGGCCGGTGCGGTGAAGGGGTGAGCCACGCCTTCGGCGCCGCCGCGCCGCGACCCGCTGACCGTGACCGCCTCCGCACCGATCCCCGAGGAACCGTATGACTGCCGCCGCGCCCACGACCGGGCCGACCTCCGCCGCGCCGCCGCCCGCCACCGGGCGGCCCGCGATGATCCGCAACCCCGTCCTCGCCGGATTCCACCCGGACCCGTCCCTGCTCCGGGTCGGCGAGGACTACTACCTCGCCACCTCCACCTTCGAGTGGCTGCCGGGGGTGACGCTGCACCACTCGCGCGACCTGGTGAACTGGCGCCCCCTGGGCGGCGCGCTGACGGAGGAACGGCTCGTCGACCTCGCCGGCACACCGGACTCCGGCGGGGTCTGGGCGCCCTGCCTGTCGTACGCGGACGGGCTGTTCCACCTCGTCTACTCCAACGTCAGGAGCCTGGCCGGCGCCTACAAGGACGTACGCAACTGGGTGACCACCTCCCCCACCCCCACCGGCCCGTGGTCCGAGCCCGCGCCCGCGCCCGGCGGCGGGTTCGATCCGTCGCTGTTCCACGACACCGATCCCGGTGGCAGCGGCCGCAGTTGGCTGCTGTGGCTGTCCTGGGACCACCGGCCGGGCAACGATCCGTTCGGCGGCATCCTGCTGCAGGAGTGGGACCGGTCCGCGCGCCGCCCCGTCGGGCCGGTGCGACGGATCTTCTCCGGTACGCGGCTCGGACGCACCGAAGGACCGCATCTGTACCGCAAGGACGGCTGGTACTACCTGTTCACCGCGGAGGGCGGGACGTCGTGGGAGCACGCGGTGACCGTCGCGCGCTCCCGCGACATCACCGGCCCCTACACGTCCGATCCGGCCGGCCCCCTGTTGACCGCGTACGGCGACGACGCCCTGGAACTCCAGAAGGCCGGACACGGCAGCCTCGTCGAGACCCCCGACGGCGCCTGGTACCTGGCCCATCTCACCGCCCGCCCGCTGACCGCGCGCGGCGCCTGCGTCCTCGGCCGCGAGACCGCCCTGCAACGCGTGCACTGGACGCCCGACGGCTGGCCGCGCGTCGACGGCGACGCGGGCCCCGGGCGCCCGTCCGTGCTCGTCGCCGCGCCCGCCGGTGCGCGGGCCGAGCCGCAGCCCGCGGCCACCGCGTCCACCGGCGTCCTCGGCCCCGAGTGGATGACCCTGCGCCGGCACCCCGACCCGTCCTGGCTCACCCGGACCGGCCCGCACGACGACACGCTGCGGCTGCGGCTGCGCGGCGGCGAATCGCTCTCCTCGCTCCACGAGCAGAGCCTGGTGGCCCGCCGCCAGCAGCACCTGCGCTTCACGGCCGAGGCGACGGTCTCCTTCGACCCCCATGCGCCCCAGCACATGGCGGGCCTGGTCCACTTCTACAACACCCAGATCTGGCACTACGCCCATGTCACCTGGGACGACGCGCAGGGCAGGGTGCTGCGCCTCGCCGTCTGCGACCGCGGCCGGTACTCCGAGCCGACGCCGCCGGTGCCGCTGCCCCCGAGGGGCCCCGTCCGGCTGCGGCTGACCGGGCAGGGCGCGGAGGCCGCCTTCACCTGGTCGGTGGGCACCGACGACGGCGCCCGCGCGGAACGTCCCCTCGGCCCGGTCCTCGACGTGACCCGCCTCTCCGACGAGTACGCGACGGTCGGCGACGGCGGACACTTCAGCAGCTGGGGGTTCACCGGCGCCTTCATCGGCGTGTGCGCGCAGGACCTCACCGGCGGCGGGCGTGCCGCCGACTTCACCGCACTCGGCTACCAGGGCCCGGACCACGGATGACGGGCCTTAGGCTTCACCCCACAACGCCCCGCCGCGCCCCGCACGCCACCGTCCCACGGGAGTCCGACGCCGTATGACCGCACAGTCCCGCCCCCGCGCCACCATCGGTTCCATCGCGGCCGAGGCCGGGGTGTCGACGGCCACCGTGTCGAAGGTGCTCAACGGCCGCAGCGACGTCTCCGCGGCGACCCGGGAACGCGTCCAGGAGATCATGGCGCGTCACCATTACCACCCGCGCCGGCCACGGCGCCGCGGCGGCATCGTCGACCTGGTCCTCAACGAGCTCGACAGCCTGTGGTCCGTCGAGATCATCCGCGGCGCGGAGGAGACGCTGCGCGAGGCGGGCGTGAGCATGGTCCTGTCCGCGGCGCACGGCAGCAGCTCGCAGACCAGCGCCTGGCTCGACCAGCTGGCGGCGCGCCGCTCCGACGGCGCGATCCTGGTCGTCTCCGATCTGACGCTGGGCCAGCGCAATCGCCTGGCCTCGCTGGGCGTCCCGTTCGTCCTCGTCGACCCCGTCGGCAACGTCGAGGCCGGCGTCCCGACGATCGGCGCCACCAACTGGGCGGGCGCGGTCGCCGCCACCGAGCACCTGATCGGTCTCGGGCACCGGCACATCGCCCATCTCGCGGGCCCGCGCCAGCTGTTGTGCAGCCGGGCCCGCGCGGACGGGTTCCGTGCGGCGATGGAGGCCGCCGGCCTCGACATCCCGGAGGGTGCGGTGCGGCACGGCGCCTTCACCGACCCCTCGGGCCGCACCGAGACGATCGCCCTTCTCGACGACGCCGAAGAGGGCCGGCTGCCGCGTCCCACCGCGGTGTTCGCCGCCAGCGACCTCCAGGCGTTCGGGGCGTACACGGCGCTGCGCGAGCGCGGGCTGCGGGTGCCGCAGGACATCAGCGTGGTCGGTTTCGACGATCTTCCGGTGACGCGGTGGAGCGACCCCACGCTCACCACGGTCCGCCAGCCGCTCCAGGACATGGCGGCGATGGCGGCCCGCACCCTGCTGCGGGTGATCGACGGCGAAGAGGTCGATCTTCCCCGGGTGGAGCTCTCCACCCGCTTGGTGGTCCGCGCCAGTACGGCGGCGCCCGGCACCGGTTGACCGCTCGCGGCAGATTTGAGCGTCCAGGGCGTTGACGCGCCGTCAGGCGGTGCGCCATAACTTCTCTTACAACGATGTAAGAGCGGCGTACTCGACCCCGGCCGCCGGCCCGCCCGCTCCCCATCACGGCACCCGGATCCGGCGCTTGTTAGCCCGGTGCCGTACAGCGTTGTAAAGCTCAACGAGCACCGGGCACCCAGCGTGCTCCAGCACCTCCGTACCGCCGTCCGGCGGCCCGTGCGGCCGCGCCCTGCGACACGAGGAGCCCCGATGCGCCACCCCTCCAACCGCCTCAGATCGACGCGCCCCGCGCGTGCCCTGTCGGCGTCCCGCCCGGGCCGCGCGCTCGGCATTCTGCTGACCACCCTCGCGCTGCTCCTGGGCGGCGCCACCGCCCTGGCCCCCGCCGCGCAGGCGGCGGCCGCCGCCTGGACCCCCAAACCGGCGCCCATGACGACGCCGTGGACCGACCAGGTCTCCCGGGACAATCCGCTGCCGGAGTATCCGCGACCGCAGCTGACGCGCTCCGACTGGGCCAATCTCAACGGCATCTGGGACTTCGCCGTCACCTCGGCGAACGCCGGGCAGCCGGCCTCCTTCACCGAGCAGATCCGGGTCCCGTTCGTCGCGGAGTCCGCGCTCTCCGGCATCCAGCGCAAGATCACCCAGAACGACAAGCTCTGGTACAAGCGCACGTTCACCGTGCCGTCCGCGTGGAACGGCCGCCGCGTCCAGCTCAACTTCGGCGCCAGTGACTGGCGTACGACGGTGTGGGTCAACGGACAGCAGGCGGGCGCCGCCCACAGCGGCGGCTACGACGCCTTCGGCTACGACATCACGCCGCTGCTCAACGGCGGCACCAACACCATCGTGGTCTCGGTGTTCGACCCGACCCAGACCGGCGGCCAGGCCGTGGGCAAGCAGCGCATCAACGACGTGACGCCGCACCCGGGCGGCGGCATCTTCTACACCGCCGCCTCCGGCATCTGGCAGACCGTGTGGCTGGAGCCCACCGCCCCCGCCCACATCACCCGTCTCGACATGGTGCCGAACCTGTCCGACTCGACGCTGCGGGTCACCGTCCGGGGCGACGGGATCAGCGGCCAGAGCGCGCGCGTCACGGTCAGTTCCGGCGGCACCACGGTGGGCACGGCGACCGGCGCGGTCGGCTCGCAGCTGACGGTCCGCATCACGAACCCGCATCTGTGGTCGCCGGACGATCCGTTCCTGTACGACGTCAAGGCCGACCTCGTGACCGGCTCCACGGTGTCCGACTCCGTCGGCAGCTACGCCGGAATGCGCTCGATCTCGCGCGGCACGGTCGACGGCAAGCAACGACTGCTGCTCAACGGCACGTTCGTGTTCCAGACCGGCACCCTCGACCAGGGGTACTGGCCCGACGGCATATACACCGCGCCCACCGACGACGCCCTCAAGTACGACCTCCAGAAGCACAAAGACCTCGGCTTCAACATGGTCCGCAAGCACATCAAGGTCGAACCGCAGCGCTGGTTCTACTGGGCCGACCGGCTCGGGCTGCTCGTGTGGCAGGACATGCCCGCGATGGACACCCGCACCCCGGACTCGGCCGCCCGCACCCAGTGGGAGGCGGAGTACGACCAGATCATCGACGAGCACCGCAGCTCCCCGTCGCTCGTGATGTGGGTCAACGAGAACGAGGGCTGGGGCCAGTACGACCAGGCCCGCATCGCCGACAAGGTGAAGGCGGCCGACCCCTCGCGTCTGGTCGACAACATGAGCGGCGTCAACTGCTGCGGCTCGGTCGACGGCGGAAACGGCGACGTGATCGACAACCACATCTACGTGGGCCCGGGGGTGACCAGACCCTCGGCGACCCGGGCCGCCGTCCTCGGCGAGTACGGCGGGCTGGGGCTCCGGGTCCCCGGCCACGAGTGGTCGCCGGGCAACGGCTTCTCGTACGAGGACCAGGCCGACGCCGCCCATCTGAACAACCGCTTCACCGGCCTGATCGACGCGCTGCGCCTGCAGCAGATGCCGGCGGGTCTGTCGGCGTCGGTCTACACCGAGATCACCGACGTCGAGAACGAGGTCAACGGCCTGCTGACGTACGACCGTCAGGTGGTCAAGGTCGACGCGACGCGGGTCAAGGCGGCGAACCAGGCCCTGATCAACGCCTCGAAGAGTCCGGCTGCGCCGACGACCCTGCCCACCGGCCTCAAGTCGCTGCGGGTCACCACCCCCGGCTACACGGACCGGTACGTCCGGCACAAGGACGCCCTCGCGTACACCGAGGTCGTGAACAGCGGCAGCAGCGACCTGCTGAAGAACGACGCCACCTGGCGGATCGTGCCCGGTCTGGCCGACAGTTCCTGCTACTCCTTCGAGTCCCGCAACTATCCGGGCGAGTACCTGCGCCACCGCGAGTTCCGTGTGTACCGGGAGGCCGGTGACGGCTCGGCGCTGTTCCGCGCGGACGCCACGTTCTGCGCGGTTCCGGGGCAGGGCGGCGTGCGGCTGATGGCCCAGAACTATCCGGGCCAGTACCTGCGTCACTACAACTCCGAGGTGTACCTCGCCGTCCCCGGCGGATCCCGCGCCGCGGACAACCCGAGCCTGTTCACCGAGGACACCACCTGGTCCGTGGAGGCCCCCTGGGCTCCCTGACCGGTGATCGCTCGGCGCCGCCGCGCACATCTCCCGACGCCGGGGTGTGCGCGGCGGCGTTCGGCTTGATAGGCAAGTGAATGCTTGCCTATTCTGTGGATGTGGCCGATGACCTGTTCAAAGCCTTGGCCGACCCCACCCGGCGCACCATCCTCGACGAGCTCACGGAGAAGTCCGGCCAGACGCTGTTCGAGATCTGCGCGCGGCTGAGCATGAAGCACCGGCTCGGCATCTCGCGCCAGGCGGTCTCCCAGCACCTCGCCGTGCTGGAGGCCGCCGGGCTCGTCGCGACGCGGCGGGAGGGCCGCTACAAGTTCCACGACCTGAACACCGCCCCGCTGCGGCAGATCGCCGAGCGGTGGCTCGTGCCCGGCACATCCGGACCTGAGGAGAGTTCCCCATGAAGATCCATCTGACCAGCGTCTTCGTCGACGACCAGGCGAAGGCCCTGCGCTTCTACACCGAGATCCTCGGCTTCGTGAAGAAGTACGACGTCCCGGTCGGCGAGCAGGACCGGTGGCTGACCGTCGTCTCGCCCGACGAGCCCGGCGGCACCGAGCTCCTCCTGGAGCCCGCCTCCCACCCGGCCGTGAAGACCTACCGCGACGCGCTCGTCGAGGACGGCATCCCGCTCGCCCAGTTCGCGGTCGCCGACGTGAAGGCGGAACACGAGCGCCTGCGCGGCCTCGGCGTCCGCTTCACCCAGGAGCCCCTGGAGATGGGCCCCGTCACCACCGCCGTCTTCGACGACACCTGCGGAAACCTGATCCAGATCGCGACACAGCCGGAATAGGCGCCACACCGCCACGGCGCACTCCACGACCACTCTGCGCATCAGCAAGTCCGAGAGCCAGGAAAGGCCCCATCACTCACGTAGCTCACATGCATATTGTGCAATCCCTGTTCAGCCTCTGGGATCTCCTGTAAGTTCCCGCCGCAGCGGAGGGCGAGATCACCTCCGCGTGCCGGAGAGAGCCGCGCAGGAGGCACCGTGACCGAGACGACCGACCAGGCGACACGTGCAAGGACCCGTCCCCGCGACGCGGCCGCGGCGGGTCCCGGCCGGGGCGCATCAGGGCTGCGCGCGCGGGAGACCGCTCCGCCGCACCCCTCCGCCTGAACCCTTCGCCCCCGCCCCCCTTCTCGAAGGAGTCACCATGCGCCGCCCCGGTCCTCGTACGTACGCCGCCTCGGCCGCGGCCCTGACCGCCCTGCTCACTCTCGTCCCGGCCGCGCAGGCCGTACCTCTGTCACCCGGCGCGGCTGCTCGGAGCACCATCGCGGCGGCCACGGTCGAGAAGGTGCCCTACGCCATGGACTCGTCCAACCAGGCCGCCTGGTGGACGCCGGTCGCCACCTACAAGGGCCGCGGCCAGTACACGTACTTCGCCTACGACGAGCCCGGCTCGATCGCCGCCACGCACCGCCCGGCGCTCGCCCGCCGCGATCCGGACGGCGTCTGGAGCCGCCTGCCGCTGCTCGACAGCGACGGGCAGCAGGCCGAGTTCACCGACGACAACGGGCACAACCAGCCGTCCGTCGCCCGTGACGGGAGCGGCCGCCTGCACGTCTTCACGTCCATGCACACCGACACATGGCGCTACTTCCGCTCCGACAAGGCCGGTGGCGACCTCACGGACCACGCGGCCGAGATGCCCGACCAGGGCGCGGCCATCACGTACCCCGTCCTGACCACGGCGCCCAACGGCGATCTGTACCTGGCCGCACGCGTCGGCAACGGATCGGACCAGCGCCCCGGGAAGCTGTACCGCTGGGACAACGCGGCATCCCGGTGGAGCGTCGTCGCCACCTTCGCCGCGGCCCAGTACCGCGCCGTCTACCCCGACGACCTCGCGGTCGACTCCGCCGGACGCGTGCACCTGCTCTACGAGTGGTCCAAGGCGCCGTCGTCCGCCTTCCGGCACCAGCTGTCCTACCTCCGCTACGATCCGGCGACCGGCAGCTTCACCGACAGCACCGGAGCGGCCGCCACCACCCCGGTCACCCCCACCACCGCCGACGTGATCCAGGGGCTCACCACGGGCGAGGAGTGGAGCAGCGACAACACCGGGTACACCGGCCCGGCGGTGCAGAGCGCCAAGCTCACCCTCGACGGCGCCACGCCCAAGGTCGCCTACCGGTACCGCTCGGGCGACAGCGGCGGCGACTTCCGCGTGTACTACGCGTACCCGAGCGCCGGCCGCTGGGCCCGTCAGACCGTCTACGCCGGCGGCCCGACCAACGCCGCGCTGGGCATCACCTGGGACGAGACGGACGGCAAGCGGGTCTACTACGTGACCGGCTCCGGCACCGACCGCGTGTACGCCGCGACGGAGGCCGGCGGCGCCTGGACCTCGACGTCCGTCACCCCGGGCCTGACCGCGGACCGCCTGGCGGTGCGGCGCGACTCGGACGGGAACGATGTGCTGTACCTGCCGGACACGGCGCACAACACGCTGTACTACGCGCGGCGTTGAGGGATGTGAGAGGGCGTGGCCGCGCCGAGGTGACCGCCAGGCGGGCCCGCTCCCGGAGCGGCTCTTCCCGGCCCGGATCCGCACGGGCCGGGCGAAGCGTCGGCGACATGCGCGAGGCCGCCTCGGAGTGTGTGCTCCGGGCGGCATCGGTGCGTCGGCCGGTCAGTGGTCGTCGGCGAGTGCGCCGCTGAGCCGTTCGTGGATGCGGGCGCTGTGCTCGTTCAGGCCGGTCATCTCGACCTGCTTGCCGCGCTGGGCGTACTTGGCCTCGATCAGGTCGAGGGCGGCGACGGAGGAGGCGTCCCAGATGTGGGTGCCGGACAGGTCGATGACGACCTTGTCCGGGTCGGCGGCGTAGTCGAACCGGCCGACCAGGCTGTTGGCGGAGGCGAAGAAGAGTTCACCGGTGACGGAGTAGACGACCTGGCCTCCGTCGGGATCGGTGACCGCGGTGACATCGGCGACGTGGGCGACGCGCCGGGCGAAGATCACCATGGCGATGACGGAACCGACGACGACACCGATGGCCAGATTGCCCGTGGCGACGACCACCGCGACGGTGATGACCATGACGGCGATCTCCCCGGCGGGCATCCGCTTGAGGGTCTTCGGCGCGATGGAGTGCCAGTCGAACGTCGCGAACGACACCATGACCATCACCGCGACCAGAGCCGCCATCGGGATGTCCGACACGATCGGGCCGAACACGATGCACAGCACCATGAGGAACGAGCCCGCCAGGAAGGTGGACAGGCGGGTGCGTGCTCCCGACACCTTCACGTTGATCATGGTCTGGCCGATCATGGCGCAGCCGCCCATGCCGCCGAAGAAGCCGGTGACGATGTTGGCGATGCCCTGGCCGATCGACTCACGGGTCTTGTCGGAGTGCGTGTCGGTGATGTCGTCGACGAGCTTGGCGGTCATCAGTGACTCCATGAGCCCGACGAGTGCCATGGCGAGCGCGTAAGGAGCGACGGTGGTCAGCGTGTCCAGCGTGAAGGGGACGTCGGGCAGGCCCGGTACCGGGAGCGCGTGCGGCAGTTCCCCCTTGTCACCGACGGTCGGCACCGCGATCGCGGCCGCGACGGTGATCACGGTCAGGACGACGATGGAGACCAGCGGGGCCGGAATCACCTTGGTGACCTTCGGGAACAGCACCATCAGCGCGAGCCCGCCGACGACCAGCGGGTAGACGGCCCAGGGCACGTGGGTGATCTCGGGCACCTGCGCCATGAAGATGAGGATGGCGAGCGCGTTGACGAACCCGACCATCACGCTGCGCGGGACGAAGCGCATCAGCTTGGCCACTCCCAGCGCGCCGAGGACGACCTGGAAGATCCCGGCGAGGATGACCGCGGCGACGAGGTAGCCCAGTCCGTGCTCGCGGTTCAGGGGCCCGATGACGAGGGCGACGGCGCCGGTCGCCGCGGAGATCATCGCTCGTCGGCCGCCCACGATCGAGATGGTGACGGCCATCGTGAAGGCGGCGAACAGGCCGATCTCCGGGTCCACCCCCGCGATGATCGAGAAGGAGATCGCTTCGGGGATCAGGGCGAGCGCGACGACGAGGCCGGCGAGGACCTCGGTGCGCCACACCTTCGGATCGGAGATCCAGTCGGGCTTCACGCGGCGCAGCAGCGCGACAGGAGATGCGGGAGATTGCGCAGACAAGAGAAGCGGTACCTGTTCGTGGTCGGGCACACTCGGTGTCACCGTGCATGCGGGAAGGCGCGGACGGACCGGGCCGGTCGTCCGCACAGCCCGCTCGACGGCGGGCCGAGGTCCACAGGGACGAGCAGGCGCGGCGGGACCGGCGGACTGCTCAGGGGCGAAGGGTCACGGCGGGCAAGCAGCGGCGCGACACGACATCGGCATGCGCACGCTCTCTCCTGCACCCATCGGTTCTTGACCGGGGGCGCCATCGGCCCCGACTCGGCTGACGGTCACGGGACGGACCCCGGAACGCTGTCAACGGTCGTCAAATCTACCCTAACGTTAGGGTAGAGATCGGTGCGGGCCGCCTGCGGCCGCAGCGGCAGGAACCAGGGAAGGGCGTCCGCGGTGAGCGGCGAGCACATGCAGATCGGCGAGGTCGCCGCCCGGACGGAGCTGTCGCTGCGCACCATCCGGCACTACGAGGAGACAGGTCTGGTCATCCCCTCGGCCCGTTCCCAGGGCGGTTTCCGCCTCTATACCGAGTCCGATGTCGCCCGCCTCATGGTGATCCGCCGGATGAAACCGCTCGGCTTCACCCTCGACGAGATGCGCGATCTGCTCGACGCCACCGACCGCCTGGACTCCGGCGCGGACCTTCCTGCCGACGAGCGATGTCAACTCCTGGCCCGCATCGAGGAGTTCGAGCGGGCGGCGCAGCGGCGGGTGGCGGATCTGCGGACCCAGTTGGCGCGGGCGGAGGAGTTCGCCGGCACCCTGCGCACACGCCTGGACCAGGCGGGCGGGCCCACGCGGTCCGCCTGATCGTCGGCGGTCCCGCGCCGCGACGCGCCAGGATCGCCGGAGGGCCTGGATCCACCGTACAGAGCACCCGCACCGCGGCGGCGGCGTTCGTCGCGGCCGGGCTGATCGATGACGGGAGCGCGCACGCCGGGTCCGCATCCAGCCTGCGGGTCACCGCTGAGGGCGACTCGCTGCCGGCCCGGGCCGCCGAGGAGGTGGCCCGGCTCGACGCCCGCTTCGCCGCACAGCACCCCGAGCTCAGTGACAGTCACCCCGCGTTGCGCCTTGCCTCACATCACCCTGTTCGAATGAACATTGATCTGTTAGAAATGAGGCATGGGAATCGCCAATCGTCTGGACCTGACCCTGCGACTGGTGCAGGGCTCCGACCGGGTTTCCGTGTCGGAGCTCGCCCATCGCCTGGGCGTCTCGGACATGACCGTGCGCCGTGACCTGGACGCACTCGAAAGCCAAGGGCTGGTGCGCAGGGTGCACGGTGGCGCGGTCGCCACCCGGCCGCGCGAGGAAGGCGGCGGCTTCGCCGCACGGGAAGGGTGGCAGGCCGCCACGAAGGACCGGCTGGGCGCGGCCGTGGCCGCACTGGTGGAGCCCGGCTCACGCGTTCTGCTGGACGCGGGCACCACGACCGTGCATGTGGCGGAGCATCTGGCCGAGCGGTCCCCGCTGACCGTCGCCGTGCTGAGCCTGCAAGCGGCCGCGGCGCTGGCGGACCGGCCGGGGATCGACCTGCTCGTCGTCGGGGGCCGGTCCCGCCCCGGCGAGCGCTCGCTGGTGGGGCCGTTGGCCCTGCGCACGCTGGAGGCGCTGAGTTTCGACTGCTTCGTCATGTCCATCGGCGGTGTGCACGCCGCACACGGCTGGTCGGAGTTCTCCCTGGACGACGCGGCCGTCAAGCAGGCCGGCCTCGCCCAGTCCGCGCGCACCGTCACGGTCGCGGACGCCACCAAGCTCGGCGTGCGCGCGTTCAGTCAGGTCGCGCCGCTCGGATCCGTGGAGCACTTCGTCACCGACGCCGCCGCCGAGGATCCCCAGACCCACCCCGGCGGCCCGGAGACCCTCCGGGCCCTACGGGAATCCGGCGTCGAGATCCATCTCGTCTGACGCCGGTCCACCAGCACCACAGCAAGGAGCAGTCCGGTGAACACCGCCCCGGCATCACTGATGATCCTCGTCGCCGGCCCCTACCGGTCCGGCACCGGCGACGACCCGCACAAGCTCGAGGCGAACGTGCGGGCGATGAACGAAACGGCCCTGAGGCTCTTCCGCGCCGGCCACCTGGGAGTCACCGGCGAGGCACTCGCCCTGCCGCTCCTGGAGGCCGCGGGCAGCACCCGGCCCGCAGACGCCGCGTACGAGGAGATCTTCCACCCCGTCGCCGAGCAGTTGCTGGCCCGCTGCGACGCGGTCCTGCGCATCGGCGGCCCCTCCGAGGGCGCCGACCTGATGGTCGACCGCGCACGCGCCCGGGGCAAGCGCGTCTTCACCTGCCTCGACGACGTCCCGGCCGCCCGATGACCGCCGGCATCGACACACCTGACCGGCGCGGCCGCACCGGCCTGGACCGGCACGGGCGCGACCTGACCGGCAATCCGGACGTGTGCGTCCGGGACGTGGAGGTCCTCTCCTGCGACTGGTACGTGCTGCGCAGGACCACCTTCGACTTCCGGCACAGTGACGGTCACTGGAGCCGCGAGCAGCGCGAGACCTACGACCGCGGCGACGGCGCCACGATCCTGCTCCACGACACGGAGCGGCGGACCGTCCTGCTGACCCGCCAGTTCCGGCTGCCCGCCTACGTCAACGGGCATCCCGACGGCATGCTCATCGAGACGGCGGCGGGCCTCCTGGACGGCGACACCCCCGAAGAGGCGATCCGACGTGAGGCGGCCGAGGAGACAGGGCACGTCATCGGCACGGCCGAACCCGTCTTCGCCGTCTACATGAGTCCCGGCTCGGTCACCGAGCGCGTCCACTTCTTCGCCGCGCCCTACCGGGCCGCGACCGCCACCGCGACGCCGGGCGGCAACGCGGACGAGGGGGAGGACATCGCCGTACTGGAACTGCCCTTCACCCAGGCACTGTCCATGATCCGCACCGGTGGGATCGCCGACGCGAAGACGATCATGCTGCTTCAGTGGGCGGCCCTCGACGGGCCGTTCGGCCCTCCGGGTTCGCACACCGGCGCGGCCGTCGTGCACTCCGACGGCACCGACCCACGCGTCCGGGCGTAGAGCGACCCATCCGTCCGCCCTGCGGCTCCGTATTACCACTGCACCCGTGTTCACATGTGTGCGTACCGAGAGCTTGGAGGTCTGGAACGTGAAGGAAGCCGTCCACATCGGTCCCGCACCAGGTAGGGGACCCAGCCTGGAGGAGCTCATGGCCGATGTGGCGAAGGGAGACAAGGACGCGTTCGCGTCGGTGTACGACGCCGTGGCGGGTTCGGTCCTGGGCGTGGTCCGCGGCGTCCTGCGCGACCGGGCGCAGTCGGAAGAGGTCGCGCAGGAGGTGCTCATCGAGGTGTGGGGCAATGCCGCCCGCTACCGCACCGACCGCGGGACCGCGATCAACTGGGTGCTCACGCTGGCCCATCGGCGCGCGATCGACCGGGTCCGCTCGGTGGAGGCCGCCGCCGCGCGGGACCATCAGGCGGCGCTCCTGGAGCAGACCCCCGAGTTCGACGAGGTGACCGAGGAGGTGGAGACCCGGCTCGAGCACGAACAGCTGCGACGCTGTCTGCGGACGCTGACCGAACTGCAACGGCAGTCCGTGTCGTTGGCGTACTACCGCGGCCTCACCTACAGCGAGGTCGCCGAATTGCTGGCGGTGCCGCTGGGCACCATCAAGACGCGGCTGCGCGACGGTCTGATCCGGCTGCGGGACTGCCTGGGGGTGAACGCATGACGACCGCCGATCTGCACACACTGACCGGGGCCTACGCCCTGCACGCTCTCGACCCCGAGGAGCAGGCCGAGTTCGAGCGGCACCTCGTCGCCTGCTCGGCGTGCTCGCAGGAGGTCAAGGAGCTGTCCGCCACGGCGGCCCGGCTCGGCAGCGCCCTCACGGTCGTACCGCCCGAGGGATTCAAGGAATCGGTCCTGCGCCGGATCGACACCGTGCGCCAGGAGCCGCCGCGCACCGCCGCGGGCTCGCGGCTCTCCGGGACGCCCCGGCGCGGGCGCCAGATCTCGCGCTGGGCCCTGGCGGCCTGTGTCGCGGCGGTCGCCGCGCTCGGCGGGACCACGGTCTGGCAGCACCAGGAGGCACAGGACGCGCGGGAGGAGGCCCGGCAGGCCCGGCAGGCCACGGACCAGGTCGCCGACGTCCTCGCGGCGCCGGACGCCAAGACGCGCACCGCACGTCTGGGGGACGGGGCGAGCGGCACGGTCGTCGTCTCCAAGAGCCTCGACAAGGCCGTGTTCGTGGCCGCCTCCATGGCGGAGCCGCCGAGCGGCAAGGTCTATCAGCTGTGGTTCGACGACGCCGGAACCATGCGGCCCGCCGGATTGATGGATCCGCAGCGCACGGCCCAGACCGTCCTCATGGACGGCGCGGTGGGCGACGCGTCCGGCATGGGCGTCACGGTCGAGCCGACGGGTGGATCGCAGCACCCGACGTCGAATCCCGTGGCGCTGATGCAGCTGCCCGCATGACCGGTCCGGCGGGTGGCGGCGAGATCGCCGCCACCCGCCGGTTCAGCCGCGCTTCGGCGGCCGGGGGAAGAAGCCGCTGGTACGCGCGACGTACTCGGCGTATCCCGGCCGCTGCGCCATGTGCCGCTCCAGCAGGGCCTTCCCGCTCCCGTTGATCAGCAGGAAGCTCATCGTCAGGGGCGAGACGAGGGCGAGGAGCGCGGGCCAGGGGCCGGCCTCGCAGGCCACGAGGAACAGGCCCCACCAGACGCAGAAGTCACCGAAGTAGTTCGGGTGCCTGGTCCAGCTCCACAGACCCCGGTCCATGATCTTTCCGCGGTTCCCGGGATCGGCCTTGAACCGCGCCAGTTGGTGATCCCCGACGGCCTCGAAGGACAGACCGACGGCCCACACGACCGCTCCGACGACCGTGAGCGGCGACAGGTCCGACCGCGCGTACGACGCGATCTGGACCGGCAGCGACACCAGCAGGATCAGCGCGCCCTGCAGGAGGTACACCATGCGCAGGGCGTACAGGTCGCGTCGGCCGGGCGCCTTCGCCAGCATCTGTTCGTAGCGGGGGTCCTCACCGTGTCCGCGGGAGCGCCGCGCGATGTGCAGGGCGAGACGCAGCCCCCAGACCGCGGTGAGCAACAGCACGAGGATCCGCCGGACCAGATCGCCGTGGCCCGCGGAAAGGCCGAACGTCGTGGCGGCCACGGCGGCGAAACCGATCCCCCAGGCCACGTCGACGCCGCGGTGGCGGCCCGTGCGGAGGCCGACGGCGAACGCGGCCAGGACCACGACCAGGGCCGCGGCCGCCGACCCGCCGACGTTCACGGCGAAGGCCGCCCACGGGAAGCCGTTCACGACCTGTCCCCCGCCGGGCCGTCAGGGCGTACGGACAGGATCTGGTCGACGCCCATCCGGCCTTCCTCGAAGGCGAGTCCGCCGCCGACGAGATACAGGCGCCACACCCGGGCCCCCTCCTCGCCGATCAGGCGCACGGCCTCGTCCCAGCCGTCCTCCAGCGTCTTCAGCCAGGCGGCGACGGTGTGGACGTAGTGCTCGCGCATCGCCTCGACCCCCACCACCTCCAGGCCGGCCTCCTCGACGAGCGTCACGGTCTCCCCCAGCGGCCGCATGTGCATGTCGGGCGCGATGAACGCCTCGATGAACGCGCCGCCGCCGGGGGCGTGGTGACCGCGCGACATCTGCTGGATCAGGACCCGCCCGCCGGGCCTGACGCGGTCGTGCATCAGCCGGGCGAAGGCGGGGTACTCCGCGTCGCCGACGTGTTCCCCCATCTCGACGCTGACGGCCGCGTCGTACCGGTCACCGGCGGACTCCCGGTAGTCCTGGCAGCGCACCTCGACCCGGTCCTCCAGACCGCGTTCCCGTGCCTGTTCCCGGACGTGGGCGGCCTGTTCGGCGGCGAGCGTGACCGCGGTGACGCGGACACCGTGCTGCTCGGCGGCGTACAGCGTGAGCGAGCCCCAGCCGCAGCCGACGTCGAGGAGCCGGTCGCCCGGCCCCAACCGGAGCTTGCTGCAGATGAGTTCCAGCTTGGCGCGCTGTGCCTGCTCCAAGGTGGCCTCGGCCGGACGGTCGGGCCACAGGGCGCACGAGTAGGCCATCGTGTCGTCCATCAGGAACCGGTAGAAGGCGTTCGACAGGTCGTAGTGGTGACTGATCGCGGCGCGGTCCCTGGCCCGGCTGTGCAGCGTGCCGCGCAGCCGGGACTGGGACGCCGGGGGCGCGGGCGGCGGGCCGAAGGCGCCGAGGCGGGCCAGGGTGCGCACCGCGCGGGCCCGGTCGGCCGCGGAGATCCGGGGTGCGTGCAGTGCCTGCTCGCGGGCGGCCCGCCACATGACGCGCAGGGACTCGCCGAGGTCGCCGTCGACGTCGATCTCACCGGTGACGTACGCCTGGGCCAGGCCGAGCTCGCCGGGATGCCACAGCAGGCGGCGCAGGGCCCGGCGGTGGCGGACGACGACCGCCGCGGCGTCCGGCGGGCCCGCCTCGCTGCCGTCCCAGGTACGCAGGCGCAGCGGCAGCGGCCCGCCGAGGGCGTCCTCGGCGAGTGCGGCGAGCCGCTGCGCGGCTCCCTTGCGGGCGGTGCCGGAAGTGCTCATCGGCGGGTGGGCTCCTTCGTGAACAGGTACTGCTGGACATCGAGGTAACGGGCGCGGAACCCGGCCTCGGAGTAGGCGAGATAGAAGGTCCACATGCGGCGGAACGTCTCGTCGAAGCCCAGTGCCTCGACCTCGTCCGCCCGCTCGGTGAACCGCTCGCGCCACAGCCGCAGGGTCTCCGCGTAGTGCGGTGCGAGGGCGTCCCTGCGGTCGGTGCGCAGGTGCGTGTGCTCGCGGGTGACGCTGTCGATGACCTCGACGGACGGCAGCAGTCCGCCGGGGAAGATGTACTTCTGGATCCAGGTGTAGGTGTGGCGGCTGGCCACCATCCGGTCGTGCGGCATGGTGATGGCCTGCACGACGGCCCGGCCGCCGGGGACGAGCCGCTCGTCGAGGGTGCGGAAGTATCCGATCCAGAACTCCTCGCCGACCGCCTCGATCATCTCGACGCTGATGACGGCGTCGTACGTGCCCTCGCTCGCCCGGTAGTCGCGCAGCTCGATGTCGACCTGGTCCGCGTATCCCGCTTCCTCGACCCGTGCCATGGCGAGGTCGCGCTGTTCGCTGGAGAGGGTCAGTGACGTGACGTGGGCGCCGCGCGCCGCGGCCCGCAGGGCCAGTTCGCCCCAGCCGGTGCCGATCTCCAGGACCCTGGTCCCGGCGCCGACTCCGGCCAGATCGAGCAGCCGGTCGATCTTGCGGTGCTGGGCCGCCTCCAGCACGGACCAGTCCGCGGGAAAGCCGCGGAAGAGTGCGGCGGAGTACGTCAGGGTGTCGTCCAGGAACAGCGCGAACAGTTCGTTGGACAGGTCGTAGTGGTGGCTGATGTTCGCGCGGGACCCGTCCGGGGTGTTGCGTTGCGCGGCGGGCTGCCGCTGGGCCCACAGGTCGCGGAGCTTCTGCAGCGGTGCGGGGACGAGGGTGGCCGCGTGTTCGGCGAGGACGGTGAGCACGCCGACGAGGTCGTCGGCCTCCCACTCCCCGGCCAGGTACGACTCGCCGAAGCCGATGAGGCCCTGGGCGCCGATGCGGCGGTGGAAGGCTTCCGGGTCGTGCACGACGAGCGCGGGACCGCCCAGGCCCAGGGTGTCCTGGCCCGCGTAACGGACGCGCAGGGGAAGCCGGTTCAGGGCGGAGCGGACGACCGTGCGCGCGACGGCCGTGCGGGCACGGGAGGCGCGGGGCAGCGCCGCGACGTCGGGCCATCGTGCCGCGTCCACGCCGGAGCGGGGCAGCGCCGGGGCCCCGGTGGAGGTGAGTCTCATCGCATGCCTTTCTGGACCTGGTGGCGGGGGCGCGGCCGAATGCGCAGACCCCGCGTCAGGAGACGTATGCCGTGGTACCGGATAGCGGCGGACACCGCGATTGTGGACAGCGGGTACCGCAGGACGGTGCGTGCGACACCCAGTGGTGTCGCGGGCCGTCGTTCACCGCGCACGGTCGCGGTGAAGGGCGGTGCTCCGGCGTGGTCCAGACGCACCGTCAGCCGCAGCGTGTCGCCGGGCGTCGGCAGCCGCATCCGGTAGCGGCCCTCGACGTCGTAGAACGGCGAGACGTAGAACTCCTTGCCCACCTCCGCCTGACCGGCGCGGTCGGGATGCAGCACGTAGCAGTGGCGTTCGCCGTACGTGTTGTGGACCTCGGCGACCACCCAGCGGGCGGTTCCGTCGGGCGCGAGGCACCAGTAGAGGGTGAGCGGGTTGAAGACATGGCCGAGCACGCGCGCGTGAGCGAGCATCACCACGCGGTCCGTGGCGGCCAGGTCGACGCCCTGCGCCGCCAGGAACGTGCCGAGCCGCTCGCGCAGGGTGCCGCCGTCGCCGCCGAAGTGGTCACGGGCGTCGAAGCGGGCGAACCAGCGCAGCGGGTAAGCGAGCCGCGGCGGCCGGTCGACGTCGATGAGCCACATGTAGGTGCGGTGGCGCAGGGTGTGGCGCACCGGGCCGGTGCGGACGTGCGCGACGGTGCAGGGGTAGAGCGCGGGGGTGCGGATCACCAGGGCACCCCCAGCGCGGCGGCGGCCTCGACGCCCGCGCGGCACCCGTCCTCGTGGAAGCCCCAGCCGTGGTAGGCGCCCGCGAACGCCGTGACGGGACCGTTCAGTTCGGGGAGCCGGCGCTGCGCGGTGACGGACTCGGGTGTGAAGACGGGGTGCTCGTACACCATGCGTGCCAGCACCCGGGAGGGATCGACCCGGTCCGTCCCGTTCAGGGTCACGAGGAACCGCTCCGGGGCGTCGAGGCGCTGCAGCCGGTTCATGTCGTAGCTGACCCGTACCGCGGCGGAGTCCGTGTCGCACGACGGCATCAGGTAGTTCCACGACGCCTGCGCGCCCGGGCTGCGCGGCAGCACGCCGGGGTCGGTGTGCAGCAGGGTCTCGTTGCGGGAGTAGTGGAAAGCACCCAGGACCTCACGCTCGCGCGGGTCGGCGTCGGCGAGCAGGCGCAGCGCCTGGTCGGGGTGGACCGCGAGGACGACGGCGTCGTACGTCACCGTCCCCAGCCCTTCGGCGGTGATGTCCGCGCCGCCCGCGTGCCGGCGGACCGCGTGCACCGGGGTCGCCGTGTGGACGGCATCGAGGTTCTTCGCGACCCGCTCCACGTAGGTGCGCGAGCCTCCCGTCACGGTGCGCCACACCGGGGATCCGCTGACCGCGAGCATCCCGTGGTGCTCCAGGAAGCGGAACAGGTGGGCCGCCGGGTACTGGTGGGCCGTGCGGGCGTCACAGGACCAGACGCAGGACACCAGCGGCGTCATGAAGTGCGTGACGAAGTAGGGCGAGAAGCGCTCGGCGGCGAGGAACTCCCCCAGCGAGACGGGGAGCCGCCCGTCGTCGGCGCCGGGCGCCGACGAGGCCCTCAGGACCCTGCGCGCCGCCCGGTGGAAGCGCGGCACCTCGCTCAGCATCCGCAGATACGGCGCCCGCAGCACGTTGCGCGGCTGGGCCAGCAGGCCGCGCACGCCCCGGGCCCCGGCGTACTCCAGGCCACAGCCCTCGCAGCGGACGGACATGCTCATCTCGGATTCCTGGGTGGGGACTCCGAGTTCGGAGAAGAGCCGCAGCAGGTTCGGGTACGTGCGGCGGTTGTGCACGATGAACCCGGAGTCGACCCGGTGCAGCCGGCCGTCGGCCGAGACCAGGTCGTGGGTGTGTGCGTGGCCGCCGAGGCGGTCGTCGGCCTCGTACAGGCTCACCTTGTGGGCGCGACTCAGAATGTGCGCCGCCGTCAGCCCGGCCACTCCACTGCCGACGACCGCAATGCGCCGCCCCGTCCCGTCGGGCATCGTGCTCCTCTCACCCGGCCCCCGTTCGGGCCTCTCACCTGTGATCCGGAGCGGACGCCCTCATGGATTGCCCCGGCATGGTCAACATCTCTTCTTTTCAGCACAGCAGGACGGATGCACAGGTCATCGGCCAGGTGGGCGTACGAGGAGAGGGGGCAGGAGCGCGTGCGGCGCGGCGCGGCGCGGATCGCACCCGCGGGGGTTAATCCGTAGGCGTGAACGACCAATCCGAGCGGGCGACGGGGACGGATTCCTGAGCATGGACGACGCAACGCAGCAGCCGCCTCGCGGCATCAAACGTCTGTCGCTGGGCGCACTGAGCGGCCTGCTCGCCGGTTATGCGGCGATCGCCGTCGCCGAGTTGGTCGCCGCGGCGGTCAGGCCCGAATCGGGGCCGGTCGTCGCGGTCGGCGGCGCGGCGATCGACCGCACTCCGCCCGCGGTCAAGGACTGGGCGATCCGCCAGTTCGGCACGAACGACAAACTCGTGCTGCAGCTCGGCATCCTCGCCGTGCTGACCGTGCTGGCCCTCGCGCTGGGCATGCTGGCCACCCGATGGCGGCTGCTCGGTTCGCTCGGGGTGCTGGCGTTCGGTGTCGTCGGCGCGCTGGCGGCGGTGAGCCGGCCGGACTCGACGAGCTTCACCGACGCTCTGCCGTCCGTCGTCGGTGCCGCGGCCGGCGCCGCGCTCCTGTACTGGCTGACCGGACGCCTCGGTCCGGTAGGCGGCGCCGCCGGGACCCTCGCGCGCGAGGACCGCGACGACAACGCTCCTGAGGGCGATCCCGGCGCCGACGGGTCGGGCTGGGACCGGCGGGGCTTCATCATCGCCGCCACGGCCGCCGCCGCCGCGTCGACCGGCGCGGGGTTCGCCGGCCGGGCCCTGAGCGGTTCCCGGGGGCAGGGCGCGGTCGCTTCGCGCAAGGGTGTCGTGCTGCCCGCTCCGGCGTCGACGGCCGCGCCCGTCCCCCGCGGCGCCGCGCTGCGGATCGACGGGATCAGCCCGTTCATGACCCCGAACGGCGACTTCTACCGGGTCGACACCGCCCTGACCGTGCCGAAGGTCGACGCCACCAGCTGGCGGCTGCGCATCCACGGCAAGGGCGTCGAGCGGGAACTGACCCTGTCGTTCGACGACCTTCTGAAGATGCCGCTCGTCGAGCGGAACATCACGTTGACCTGTGTCTCCAACGAGGTGGGCGGCCCGTACGTCGGCAATGCCCGCTGGATCGGCGTCCGGCTGGCCGATCTGCTGGAGCGGTGCGGGGTGAAACCGCCGTCCAAGGGCGGGCCCGCCGACCAGCTGGTGGCCCGCTCGGTGGACGGCATGACGATCGGCAGCCCCGTCGAGGACGTGATGGACGGCCGGGACGCGCTGCTCGCCGTCGGGATGAACGGGCAGCCGCTGCCGTTCGAGCACGGCTTTCCGGTGCGGATGGTCGTACCCGGCCTGTACGGATATGTGTCGGCCTGCAAGTGGATCCAGGACATCGAGCTGACGACGTTCGACGACTACGACTCGTACTGGGTCAAGCGGGACTGGGCGCAGCGCGCCCCCATCAAGACCGAGTCGCGGATCGACACGCCGAAGCCGTTCGGCCGCCCGAAGGCCGGGAACGTCATGGTGGCCGGGGTCGCCTGGGCGCAGCACCGCGGCATCGACAAGGTCGAGGTCCGCGTGGACGACGGCCCCTGGGAGGAGGCCCGCCTCGCCGCCGAGGACACCCGGGACACCTGGCGTCAGTGGTCGTACGCCTGGCAGGCCACGAAGGGCGGCCACACGCTGACCGTACGGGCCACCGACCGCACCGGCGAGACCCAGACGGAGAAGCGCACCCCGCCGATCCCCGACGGAGCCTCGGGGTGGCATTCCGTGGTGGTCACCGTCGACTGACCCCGGCGACTCCCGGAACCGCGCTCGGGGCGGGCACAGCGGCTGCTGTGCCCGCCCCGACGGGGATGCGGCCCGCTCGCGCGGGTCAGCTCTTGGGCATGAGGACGGTGTCGATGATGTAGACGTTGGCGTTGGCGGTCTTCACGTTGCCGCAGACCACGTTCGCACTGTCGTTGACCTTGTACTTCTCGCCGGAACCGGACGTGGTGAGCATGCTGCCCTCCAGCGTCTTGAAGTTGCCGTCCGAGAGCTTGTCCGGCGTGACCTTCTCGCCCACCACGTGGTACGTGAGGATCTTGGTGAGCTGGGCCTTGTCGTTGAGGACCTTGTCCAGGTCGGCCTTCGGGATCTTGGCGAACGCCTCATTGTTCGGGGCGAACACCGTGATGTCCTTGGCGTTGTTCAGCGTGTCGACCAGGCCCGCCTTCTTCACCGCCGTGACCAGGGTGGACAGGTCGGGGTTGTGGGACGCGGCCGTCGCCACCGGATCCTTCGCCATGCCGTCGAAGGAGCCCGCGCCGTCCTTGGGCACGGACGAGCAGGCCGGACCGAACGGCCCGTCCATGTCGTCGGCCGAGGCCATCGGCGCCAGCGCCAGCATGGAGAACGGCAGAGCGAGCGCCGCCGCCCCCACCATGAGCCGGGTGCTTGCACGGTGAGCGGTCATGATCAACCCTCCTCGTCGGCGGGCACCATTGCCCACCGGTCCCCGAGCGGGTGCGGACCGCCTGGGTCGGCAGTTCTCTGCGCACCCTCACATGGGGAATACGTCGCGACCCTTTGCGCGGATTGCCCCGATTCAAGAAATTTACCCCCGCTTCTTCGCACGCTTCGGTGCACACCCGTTCGCCGGATACCTCGCGACGGCTGATCCAGCGCCGATGACCAGGGGAATCACGGCCGATCGTCACTCATCCGGGGGACACACCAATCCGCGTACCGATCAGTTCCGGATTCCCCGCGATGAAGGCAGATCGCCTTTGTGAGCCACCTAGTTGAGGAGTTGCCATGCGGAACCGAATCCGTCGCATCGCCGTCGCCGCCACCGTCAGCGCCGTCCTGCCGCTGGCCCTGACCGCCTGCTCCGACAGCGACTCCAAGGACAAGGCCTCCGACACCGCGTCCTCGGCCGCCTCCAAGGGCTCCGACATGGCCAGCCCCTCCGACGACACGAACGCGATGAGCGAGCCCTTCGGCCCCGCGTGTTCCTCCGTGCCCAAGGACGGCGCGGGCTCCTTCGACGGCATGGCCAAGGACCCCGTCGCCACCGCCGCGTCCAACAACCCGGCGCTGTCGACCCTCGTCACCGCGGTGAAGAAG
The DNA here is from genome assembly GCF_050410835.1 of Streptomyces sp. cg35. Lineage (NCBI taxonomy): Bacteria > Bacillati > Actinomycetota > Actinomycetes > Kitasatosporales > Streptomycetaceae > Streptomyces > Streptomyces sp. cg35. The sequence goes on along the minus strand of NZ_CP191268.1, from coordinate 8,394,770 downwards.
GCCGGCCTCGTCGACACCCTGAACAACGCCAAGAACATCACCGTCTTCGCGCCCACCAACGACGCCTTCGCCAAGATCCCCAAGGCCGACCTGGACAAGGTCCTCAACGACAAGGCCCAGCTCACCAAGATCCTCACCTACCACGTCGTGGGCCAGAAGCTCGCCCCCAAGGACCTGGAGAACGGCTCCTTCGACACCCTCGAGAAGTCCAAGCTCACCACCGCCGGCTCCGGCGAGAACTACAAGGTCAACGACACCGCCAACGTCGTCTGCGGCAACGTCAAGACTGCCAACGCCAACGTCTACATCATCGACACCGTCCTCATGCCCAAGAGCTGACACCGCACCACGGCACGACGGGAGGAGGCCGGACGCCACCGAGGACGTCCGGCCTCCCGCCGTTTCCGTGCAGGTCACGTCCTGCGCTACGCCGTGCCCCGGGAGGCGCCCCGCTCGAGGACGGCGTACGCGAGCACGGCGACGACCAGCCCGGTGACCGCGTCGGAGAGCTGCGGGGCGAACCAGTGGGCCGCTCCCGCGCCCGCCGCTCCGATCGCCCACGCCCCGAAGGCCGTGGGACGGATCGCCACCGTGGGCCGGGCGTCCATCGCGCGGCGGCCGCCCCGGGCGAAGAACTGGTCGGCGATCAGCACACCGCCGAGCGGCGGGACGAAGACACTGAGGATGACCAGCCAGTCCAGGAAGTGATTCCAGACTCCGGCGAGCGCCGCCGCCGTCCCGATGAGACCGAGCACGATCGTCATCAGCCGCATGGTCCGGCCCGTCAGATGGGACCAGCCCAGGGCGCCGTTGTAGAGGCAATGGCTGCACACGGAGCCGAGGTTGACGAAGACGAAGACGGCGGCCAGGACGTTCAGGACCCCCGAGTTCTCGCCCGTGAGGATCGGCAGGAAGTCGCCGCCCGTGACGGCCGGTGCGGCGATGGCACCCGCCGCGACCACCAGGCCGCCCGTGACCTGGGCGACCACGCTGGCGACCGGGAACGCGCTGATGGTCGCGAGCACCGCCTGGCGGCCGTTCCTGGACCAGCGGGTGAAGTCGGCGGTCATGGTGCCGGAGTCGGCGAACGTCGCCATGACCAGGGAGACCGCGGCTCCGAAGGTGAGCGTGGCGTCACCGCCCACGCCTTCGTAGGAGAAGACGGCGCCGAGGTCGTGGTCCTTCGCCACGATCACCAGGGCGGCGACGCCCGCGACGATGAACAGCGGCGCGGCGACCGCGCCCAGCCAGGACAGTGCCCTGATCCCGAGATAGGTCAGGGCTATGAAGCCCAACCCGGCCAGGACGGCGACGAGTTGCTCGTGCCAGCCGAAGGCCTGGTGCAGGGTCGCGCCGGTGGCGCCGGTGTTGAACGCGAACCAGCCGACCACGATGGTGGCGAGGAACGCGGAGGCGACGACGTAGCCGGTGCGGCCGAAGGTGCGCGTGGCCTGGAGGGAGAAGCTCTCGCCGGTGGAACCGGCGCGGTGACTGAGGATCCCCACGTACAGGAGCATGACGAGGTTGGCCGCGGCGATCGCGGCGAGCCCCCGCCAGAAGCCCAGCATGGCGACGACCACGCCGCCGGGGACGGCGTTGGTCAGGATCATCGGGAATCCGAACCAGACGGCCGAGACCGTCAGCAGCGACTTGCGGCTCTCCGCCGGGACCGGGCTGTGCTCGTACTCGGGGTCGAGCTCCCGGGCCGTGGCAGGATCCGGCTGCGCGGCGGTGTGTGGAGTGTTCATCGTGTGGTGTGGGCTTCCGGGTGGGCGCTCGCGCGCGTCAGGCGGGAGAGTCGGTGAACGCGTCCGCGAGGGCGGTGGCCGCCTTCGTGAAGGCCTCGGCGGGCGGGTGGGTGATGCCGGCGCCGATCATGCCGATGCCGGCTTCCTTGTGGGCGATGGCCGTGTTGATGACCGGCAGGATCCCGGTGTCGAGGACCTTGCGGACGTCGATGCCCGTGGGCAGGCCCTGGAAGTCGAGGGACGGGATGGTCACGTTCGTGTTCTGCGTCGTGGTGATCTCGCCCATGTCGCGGGTGTACCCCAGGGCCTCCTGCACGGTGCCGCCGACCAGGGCGACGATGGCGGGGGCCGCCGACATGGCGAAGCCGCCGAAGCCGTACGTCTCGGTGATCGCGCTGTCGCCGATGTCGAGGCCGGAGTCCTCCGGCTTGAACCCGGCGAACATCGGGCCGACGACCTGCTGGGCGGGGCCGGTGAACCACTGTCCCGGCAGCCCGCTCACGCGGATGCCGAACTCGACGCCGTTGCGGGCCATCGCGGTGACGACCGTGGAGTGCTCGATGCCGTGCGCGGCGTCGAGGGCGGCCTTCGCCATGACCATCCAGGTCGGGCCGGAGAAGTAGTCCGAGCTGGCGATGAAGTCGAGGACCTCCTTCTTCTGCTCCGTGGTGAACGACGTCTGGAGCAGGGAGGCGCTCAGCGCCTGGGCGAGCAGCAGCGTGCCCGCGTTGTTGCGGTTGTGGCACTCGTCGCCCATGTGCAGGGCCTGCGAGAGCATCAGGCGCAGGTCGATCGGGCCGCCGATCTCCATGGCCTCCTTGAGCATGGGGCCGAGGACGTCGCGCATCCAGTTCAGGCGGGTGATGACGCTGTCGTCGTTGGCGCCCATCCGCAGGATCTTGGCCATCTGCTCGGACAGGTTGGTGAAGGCGACGTTGCCGTGCGTCGCGTTCCTCACGATGTGCATGTACATCGACGCGGAGGTCACACCGGCCATCGAGCCGACGCAGTCGGCCTCGTGGCAGGGCTTGAAGGTGATGGCGCCGGAGGCGGCCAGCTCGGCGGCCTCGTCGAGGTTCTCGGCGAGGCCCTCGAAGACGAGGGCGCCGGTGACCGCGCCCTTCATGGCGCCGGCCATCCGCTCCCAGGTGATGGGCGGCCCGGAGTGCAGGATGGTGGTCGGCGTCATGCCCGGTACGACGTCGAGGGCTCGGCCGTAGCCGGTCAGCATCGGGCGGGCGGCGGTGATCCGTTCCACGGCCTGCGCGTTGGCGGCCTCGATGCGGGCGGCGAGGGCGGGCGCGTCGAGGGCGTCGAGGGCGCGGACGGCCTCGGGGCTGCCGCCGCCGGGCGGCGTCCAGTCCAGGGTGGTGACCTGCGCGCCCTGGGCGGCGATGTCGGCGTCGAACATGGCGAGTCCGACGTTGACCACGTTCAGGTCGCTGCCGAAGAGGGCGCCTGCGGGGGTGGTTGCTTCGGGGGTGCTCATGACTACTTGGCCTTCCGGGCGATCTCGCGGGCGAACCGGCCCGTCTCGGTGCTGCTGCGGGTGACGGTGACTCCGGCGGCCCGCAGAGCCGCGCTCTGGTCGGCGACGGAGGGGGTGTCCAGGTCGGTGCCGAGGACGTACGCGACGATCTCCAGGTGGCGGCCGGCCTCGGCGGCGATCCGCTGCGCCTCTTCGATGGCGGGCAGGGTGGTGCCGACCGGGTCCTCATGGGCGCCGAAGCCGAGCACGAAGTCCATGACGATCGCGGCGACCTCGGGGTCACCGGCCTCCTGGACGAGCCGCTCGAGGCGCAGCGCCGGGTCGATCATCGGGTGGGGGCGGCCGTTGGTGAAGTCGTCGTCGCCGAAGTCGAGGAAGGTGTGGCCGGTGCTGGGGCCGGCGGCGGTCAGCCGGCGGGCCGGGTCCTTCTGGATGTTGCTGAAGATCTCGACGCCCGCGTCCTGGACCGCGTACATCGTCTCGTCGCAGAGCGTGCCGCCGCAGAAGAGGCCTCGGACGTAGCGCTGGCCCGGCGCGAGGCGGTCCGTCACCTCCGCCGCTGCGGCCTCGGCGTCGAACTCCTCGGTGGCGGGCTGCTCGACGTCGGCGAGCCGGACGGCTTGGCGGGCCGCGTCGAGGCTGCTGCCGGCGAAGTGCCCGCCGGCGGCCTCGACCGCGTCCTGGGAGCCGCCGATGAAGTAGACGACGACGGGCTTGCCCGCGGCGGCGACCTCGGCGAGGACCTTCTTCTCCACCGACGGCGCCGGGGGCTTGGAGACGAGGACGATGACGTCGGTGGCCGGGTCGGCGGCGAGGGCGCGGATGCCGTCGGTCATCATGATGCCGCCGACCTCCTCGCTCAGGTCGCGGCCGCCGGTGCCGATGAGCTGCGAGATGCCGCCGCCGAGGGCGTGGACCCGGACGCTGACCTCCTGCGAGCCGGTGCCGGAGGCGGCGACGAGACCGATGCTGCCGGGCCGCACCTTGTTGCCGAAGCACAGGGCGACGTTGTTGATGATGGCGGTGCCGCAGTCCGGGCCCATCATGAACAGGCCCTTTTCGTGGGCGAGTTGCTTGAGGGCGACCTCGTCCTCGACGGGCACGTTGTCGCTGAACAGCATCACGTGCAGGCCGCTTTCGAGGGCCTTGCGGGCCTCGCGTGCGGCGTAGGCGCCGTTGACCGCGATGACGGCGAGGTTCGCGCCTTCGATGGCCTCGGCGGCGCCGGTGACGGTCCGGTGGGTGACCGCGCCGGCCTGTGCGGAGGCGGGCGCCTTGCGCTGGAGCAGGTCCTCGACCTGCTCCAGCAGGGCCTGGGCGTCGGCGTCCTCGGCGGTGACGAGGACGATCATCAGGTCCCCGTTGCCCGCCGCGCGCAGCTCGTCGGTGAGCAGGCCGAGGTTGTCCAGGACCCCCTTGTTCATCTCGGTGCCCATGGCGGTGAACGCCTGGTCCACCCCGTCCAGGCCGTTGGCCCTGGTCGAGACGGACATCAGGGACACGGAGTCGTAGTACGTGTTCTTCCGTACGACTGCTGTGGTGCTCACAGCGAACCTCGCAGTTCTTCTTCCAGGTGGAGCCCGGCCGCCAGGCCGGACAGGGTGTCGCTGCCCGAGGTGTGGCCGATGGCCAGCACCGCGTGGACAGGAACGTGCAGTGCCCGCGGCGACCGGCTCTCGTCGGCCAACTGCCGCAGTACGTCGATGAGTTCGGACCGGACACGACCGCTCGCGGCCTCCGCAAGCGTCGCGAGGGAGAGGTCCGTGGTGCGTCCGGGGTGCTCGTCCAGGGTGTCCCGGAGGGCCGGGAGGAGGGGGGCGAGCCCGCTGCCGGGGAGCGCGGCCAGCAGGGCGAGGCCGGTGAGGAAGTCGTCCCCGGCCGGGGTGAGTCCGGGGCCGAGGCCCAGCAGGGCGAGGATGCCGCGGCGGATCGCGGCGTCGTTCCTGTCGCGCAGGGCTGCGACGAGTGCGGTGCGTCCCTCGTCGAGCGCGGCCGCGACGGCGGCTTCCATGGGGCCGGCGCCCGGGACCGGGCCGAGCATGCCGCCGCGGGGGCCGTGCATCCGGTTCAGGTCGTCGAGGCGGGCGGCGGCGGCCGCGAACCCGCCCGGGGAGAGATGGGCGAGGGAGGGTGCGACGGGTCGCCAGGCGCGGGCGCCCGCGGGCGTCAGGCGCAGAGGGTGGCGCGGGATGTCGAGTTCGAGGCACTGGTCCGTGAACGTCACGCCGTGGCCCGGCACGAGGCCCTGTCCCGCCCAGTTCGCCACGTCCACGACGAGCGCTCTGGGGGCGTCGGCCGCGTCCCGTGCGGTGAGCGCGATCAGTTCGCCGCGCGGGGTGAGCACGTTGACGACGCGGGTGAAGACGGAGTGGACGGTGCCCCGGCCGGTGAGGGCGGTCAGCCGGTCGAGGAGTTCCGCGTCCCCCGAGAGCACGCGCACCTCGCGCGGCGGGACGAGCTCGCCGTGGACCATCCCGCGCCCCTTTCCGCGTCCCGCGCACGCACCGACGGACGACCGATCGGCTCGCCCACATTGGTATACCATTCAGCCTCTCGTAAGCGAACACAAGTACCAGCAAGGGACCTACGCATGCGCATCGTCGTCGCCCTCGGAGGAAACGCTCTCGCTCGGCGCGGGGAGCCCATGACCGCGGACCACCTGCGCGCCAACGTCCGCGGCGCATGCCAGGCGCTGGCCGGGCTGGCCCGTGAGCACGAGGTCGTCATCACGCACGGCAACGGTCCCCAGGTCGGCCTGCTCGCCCTGCAGAACCTGGCCTACCAGGACGTGGCGGCGTACCCGCTGGACATCCTCGGCGCGGAGACGCAGGGCATGATCGGCTACGTCATCCAGCAGGAGCTCTCGAACGCGCTGGTCGGCGAACGCGAGGTGGCGGCCGTCATCACCACGACCGAGGTCGACGAGGCGGACCCGGCCTTCGAGCGTCCGACCAAGCTGATCGGTCCGACCTACTCGGCGCAGGACGCCGCCGAGGCCGCGGCCGAGTACCGCTGGACGATCGCCCGCGACGGCGGGGCGTTCCGGCGCGTGGTCCCCTCCCCCGAGCCGCTCCGCATCATGCAGGCGCCGCTGGTCAGCAATCTGCTGGACCACGGCACGCTCGTGGTCTGCGTCGGCGGCGGCGGCGTTCCGGTGCGCACCGACGCCAAGGGCCGGCAGATCGGCGTGCAGGCCGTGGTGGACAAGGACGCGGCCAGCGCCGCGCTCGCCGCCGGACTGAAGGCCGACATGCTGATCATGCTCACCGACGGCGACTTCGTCAGCGAGAACTGGGGCACCCCCGAACAGCGCGACATCCTCACCGCGTCACCGGAGGGTCTCGCCCGGCTGGCGTTCGCCGAGGGCTCGATGAAACCGAAGGTCGACGCGGCCGTGCGGGTCGCCGAGGCGGGCGGCCGCGCGCTGATCGGCCCCCTGGAGCGCCTGGACGACCTGATGGAGCGGCGGGTCGGCACGGAGATCCGGTCCGACGTGCCGGAGGGCATCGTCTACGTCCAGCAGTGAGGCACGGACGCTACAGGCTATTCGGTATACCAATGGAGAGCCGGTGGCCGTGCTCCGACCGGACGCACCGGCGGGGACACGCGCCCTCCGGGAGAGGAGCAGCACCGTGCCGCGGGAGAACCCGATGGTCGCACCCCCGTCGCCCCCAGCCGTCGGCCGGACGGGGCCGTTCGCCTCGCTCCGTGACAGCCCGGGGTTCCGCGCCCTGTGGGTGTCCAACGTGTTCTTCTTCGGCGGGGCGTGGATCCAGACGATGGTCCTGGGGTGGATCGTCTTCGAGACGACGCGCTCCGAGCTGCTGCTCGCCGTCTTCACCGCGGCGCGCCTCGCGCCCATGCTCCTGGGGCCGTTCGCCGGGGTCCTCTCCGACCGTTACAACCGCGTCCGGCTGCTCACCGTGGCGTGCGTCTGGGCGCTGACCGCGGCGGTCACCGTGTCGGGGCTCGAGTCCCTGACCCAGGTGCCCTACTGGGCCCTGGTGCTGGGCGGTCTCGCCATCGGTCTGGCGCAGTCGCCCTCGCAGCCCTCCCGGTCCGCGCTGGTCCTGCACCTGGTGGGCCGCCGCAATCTGAGCAATGCCAACGCGCTGAACGCGATGGCGATGAACATGACGCAGGTCGTCGGACCCGCGCTCGGCGGCGCCATGATCAGCGCGTTCGGTGCCCCGGCCGCCCTGTGGATCTCCAGCGCCTGGTACGCGGTGTCCCTGCTCGCCCTCTGGCCGCTGCGCCATGCGGACCGCGCCGCCCGGCGCGACGCTCCCGCCGAACCGGTGGTCGCCATGCTCGTCACCGGGCTGCGGACGGTCCTGCGCAGCCGGCTGACCGCGGCCGTCCTCGGTGTCACGCTCGCGGCGAACGTCCTGCTGTGGCCGATCCACCAGGCGTTCATGCCGGTCTTCGCCAAGGAGTCGCTCGGGCTGGACGCCGACGGCCTCGGCTGGCTGCTGACCTGCGGCGGCGTCGGCGGACTCGTCGGCTCCCTGGTGATCGCCGCACTCGGCGACTTCCGTTTCAAGGGGGGCCTGTTCGTGTTCGGGACAGCCGGGTGGGCCACCCTGTGGGCGCTGTTCGCCCTGTCGCATCAGGTCGCGGTCTCGTTCGCGCTGATGGCGGGGATCGGTGTCCTGAGCGCCTCGTTCGGCGTGCTGCAGACGACGCTGCTGCTGATGACGACCGAACCGTCGGTCCAGGGCCGCGCGTTGGGCGTCCAGGAACTGGCCATCGGCGTGATGCCCCTGTCGTCGCTGGGGCTCGGCGCGGCGGCGCAGTACGCGGGGGTGGCCACGACCACCTTCCTCAGCGCACTGCTCCTCGTCGCGTTCCTGGCCGTCCTCGCCCTGCGGATGCCGGGCCTCCCGCGCTACGGCGGAAGCGGCGCCTGACACTCCCCCGCCCGGCGGCTACTGCTCCGCCGTCGCCCTGCGCTGGTGCTCCGCGGCCACGGTCTCGCTGGTCTCCAGGTGCCGTACGGCCAGTTCCTCGACGCGGGCCACGTCCCGCGCCTCGATCGCCCGGTAGAGCTCGCGGTGCTCACCGGCCACGACGGCGAAGTCGTCGTGCTGCCCGAGGAGCCAGCGCATGCGGCTGCGCAGGGTCTCGTTGAGCTCGTCGAGCAGGGCGTTGTCGGCGAGTTCGGTGACGGTCTCGTGGAAGTCGGCGGCGGCCCGGCGGGCCGCCGCGCCGTCCCCCTTGGCGGCGGCCGCCAGCTCGGCGTCGAGGTCCACGCGAAGCTTGGCGAGACCGGCACGCGTGCGGCGCTGAGCGGCGAGCCGGAACGCGAGGACCTCGAGTGCGGACCGGACCTCGCCGAGGTCCGAGATGTCGGAGGCGGTGAACTCCCGGACGACGGCCCAGGTGCGCGGACGCGGCGTCACGAGCCCTTCGTTGACCAGGTCGCGCAGGGCGTCACGGACGGGCAGCCGGCTCACGTCCAGCTCGGCGGCGATCTCGCGCTCGACCAGTTTGCTGCCGGGCGCCCTCGTCCCGTCGATGATCTGGTCACGCAGGGTACGCATGACCCGCTCCGACTCGGGGGTGAATTCCTCAGCGCCTGTCATGCCGTCATTCTCGCATCGCAGGTCGCGAGGGCGATCCGCTCCCTGCCGAGCCGGGTACGGGCGGGGCCCGGTGACGTCGTGACCGTATGCGGAGCGTCGAGATCCGGAGGCGCTCCAGCATCTCGCTTCACGGTATACCGAATGACACAAGGAAGCCCCCTTTCTCATGCGCCAATTACCGCTTAGCCGGACATTCTTACCGACCGAAACCACACGGCGCTCCATCTTGGTATGCCAAATGTTAGGGTCGCATCGGCGCGTGGCCGACGGCCGTACCGCAGCCGATGCCGATGGCCGGGCTCCCGCCCGGCGAGCGACCGCCAGGAGGGCCTTCGTGCGTACCCGTTGGCGTGCCGCCCACGTCCTCGCCCACCAGGACGGGCACCACGTCCTGCTGCGCGACGGCGAGGTGGTCTGGGAGGACGACACGCTCGTCCATGTCGGGCGCGGCTGGACCGGCCCGCTCGACGAGGACCTCGACCTCGGGGACCGCCTGGTCATGCCCGGGCTCATCGATCTCGACGCGCTGGGCGACATCGACCACCTCCTCCTCGACTCCTGGGCCTCGCCCGAGCGGGCCCCGGGACTCCAGTGGTCGCGGGAGTACGCCGCCCGCAGCCGCGACGTGTTCACGCCCGAAGAGCGCTCGGTGATCCGCTTCTACGCCCTGGTGCAACTGGCCCTGCACGGCATCACCACGTACATGCCGATCGCCTCCGAGGTGCACAGCGCATGGGCGGAGACGTTCGACGAGTTCGTCGCCATGGCCGACGCCTCCCGGCGGATCGGGCTGCGCGGCTATCTGGGACCGAGCTACCGCTCCGGAGTGCACGTGGTCCACCCCGACGGACACCGCGACGTCGTGTTCGACGAGGAGCGGGGCCGCGCCGGGCTGCGGGACGCCGAGCGCTTCCTCGACCACGTCGACGACCTCGCCGACCCGCTCGTGCGGGGCGCCCTGCTGCCGTGCCGCATCGAGACGCTCACCCCCGAACTCCTGCGCGCCACCGCCGATCTCGCGACGCGCCGGGACGTCCCGGTGCGCCTGCACTGCCTCCAGGGGACGCTGGAACGCGCGCTCGTGCGCCGCTTCCACGGCTGCACGCCGCTCGAACTCCTGGACCGCGTCGGCCTGTTGGGGACCAGGCTCCTGGTGCCGCACGGCATCGTCATCGACCGCCACCCCTCGGTGCACGGTGAGGACTTCGGCGACCTGGCCACGCTCGCCGCCGCCGGGGTCTCCGTCGTGCACTGCCCGCAGACCTCGCTGCGGTACGGCAGCGTGCTGCACTCCTTCGGCACGTACCGCCGCGCCGGGATCAACCTGTGCCTGGGCACCGACTCGTTCCCGCCGGACCTCGTCCGGGGCATGGACACCGGCGTGCACCTCGCCAAGGTGGTCGACGGACGGGCCGACGCCGCGCCCGCCGAGGCCTACGTCGACGCCGCCACGCTCGGCGGCGCGCGGGCGCTGGGCCGCGACGACCTGGGCCGCCTGGAACCCGGCGCCCGCGCCGACCTCGTCGCGTTCCGGCTCGACGACATCCGCGACGGCGTCCTCGACGATCCCGTGCGGACCCTGCTCCTGAACGGCAGTGCCCGCAGCGCCACGCACTCCGTGGTGAACGGCCGCCCCGTCCTCGTCGACGGAGCGCTGCCCGGCGTCGACACCGAGGCGCTGCGGCGCCGCGCCCAGGCACTCTTCGACACGATGCGGGCGGCCTACGGCGAGCGGGACGTGCTCGGACGCGGCGCCGACGCGCTCTTCCCGCCCACGTTCCCGGCCTTCGAGGAGCCGACCGCGTGAACGAGCAGCACCAGGACGGCGGTATGTCCCACGTCGACCGTGTCGCGCGGACCCTGCGTGCCGCCATCCTGGCGGGCGTCCATCCGCCCGGCGCACGGCTGCGGGAGCGCGACCTGTCCGAGGCGCTCGGGTACTCGCGCGTCCCGGTGCGCGAGGCGCTGTCCCGGCTCGCGGCCGACGGCCTCGTCGAGCTCTCCCCGCGCCGCGGCGCATCGGTGCGCCGGCTCACCCTGCGCGACGTGGACGAACTGTTCGACCTCCGGCTCAGCCTGGAGGTGCTGGCCGCCCGCAGGGCCGCGCAGGTCGCCGCCGCGGGCGGGAGCACCGTACGGCTGCGTCAGCTGATGGAGGCCGCGGAGGACGCCACCCGGCGCGCGGCGGTGCGGGAGATCCCGGCCGCCAACACCGCGCTGCACGCCGAGATCGTGGCCCTCACGGGCAACCGGATGCTGCGGACCACGCTGCAGCCCTCCCTCGGCCTGGTCCAGTGGGTGTTCACGCTCACCGGGGACCGCGACCAGCGCGTGCAGTGCTCCGAGCACCAGGACATCTGCGCGGCGATCCACTCCGGCCTGCCGGACCTCGCCGCCGCCCTCGCGTACACCCACATCGAGAGGGGGCGCGCCCCCTCCCTCGCCACGCTGGCCGACGTGCTGCCGGCCGAGTAGCCCCCCCCTGATCTCCCTTCCTCACCTGTACAGAACGGCAAGGAGTCACCACTCATGCTCATCAGGAACGTCCGCCCCTGGGGCGGCGACAGCTCCGACATCTACGTCCGCGAGGGCCGCATCGCGTCCGTGCTGCCGCACGACCCGGCCCGCGCGGACGACGGGGTGAGCGTCGACGGTCGTGGCCGCCTGGCCATGCCGTCCTTCTCGGACGTCCACTGCCACCTCGACTCCAACCGGATCGGGCTGCCGTTCCGCCCGCACACCGGGACGCCCGGGGTGTGGGGCCTCATGTCGAACGACCGTGAGCACTGGCGCGAGGACCCGCCGGTCGCCGAGCGGGCCACCAACCTGCTGGGCCGCATGATCGAGCGCGGCACGACGCGGGTGCGCAGCTACGCGCAGATCGACGCCGACTGCGGGCTCGAGCGGTTCGAGGGCGTGCTGGCCGCCAAGGAGGCCCACAAGGACCGGGCGGACGTCGAGATCATGGCGTTCCCGCAGGCCGGCCTGCTCCTGGAGAAGGGTGTTCCGGAGCTGATGGACCAGGCGCTGGCCTCCGGCGCCGCGGTCGTCGGCGGCATCGATCCGTGCACCCTCGACCGGGACCCGGTGCGCCACCTCGACATCGTCTTCGACCTCGCCGAGCGCCACCAGGCGCCGGTCGACATCCACCTCCACGAGCCGGGCCACCTGGGCGTGTTCAGCACCGACCTGATCCTGGAGCGCACGCGTGCGCTCGGCATGCAGGGCAAGGTGACGCTGTCGCACGCCTACGAGCTGGGCACCGTCGACGAGGCGACCCGGCGCCGCCTCATCGAGGAGTTCGCGGAGCTGGACGTGTCGATGGCGACCATCGCGCCCGCGCAGCAGTCCCACGCGCTGCCGCTGGCGGACCTCACGCGGGCCGGCGTCCGTGTGGGCCTGGGCGAGGACGGACAGCGCGACTACTGGTCGCCGTACGGCAACGGCGACATGCTCGACCGCACCTGGCAGCTGGCGTTCACCAACCGCTACCGCCCGGACGAGCTGATCGAGCACTGCTGGGCGGTCGCGAGCCGGGGCGGTGCCGCGATCCTCGACCCGTCGCTGGAGCGGCTCACCTCGACCGCGGACCGGCCGGGCGTGGCGGTCGGCGACGCCGCGGATCTCGTCCTGGTGGACGGTGACAGCGTGGCCGCGGCCGTCATGGACCGGGGCACGGACCGCACCGTGATCCACGCGGGCCGGGTCGTCGCGGACCAGCTCCAGCTGGTCGGCTGATCCCCGGGCCGACCGGCCCGACCCGACCCGTGCGAAGGGCCGGACCACCTCGACGGTGGTCCGGCCCTTCGTCTGCGCTCACCGCCTCAGACGCTTGCCGTCTCCTTGGCGTTCGGCGCCGTGCCGTCCTCCGCCACCAGGTGACAGGCCACCTCGCGCGGCGCGCCGCCCGGCTCGGCCGACGGGAGGGTGCGCAGGGCCGGCGCCTCGGTGCGGCAGCGGTCCGTGGCCAGCGGGCAGCGGGTGTGGAAGTGACAGCCCGGCGGCGGGTCCAGCGGACTGGGCAGGTCGCCGCCGAGCACGATGCGGCTGCGGCCGCGCTGCTCCGCGGGGTCCGGGACCGGCGCCGCGGACAGCAGCGCCTGGGTGTACGGATGCTTCGGGTCGGCGAACAGCTCGGCCGCGGGGGCCTGTTCGACGATCCGGCCCAGGTACATCACGGCGATCCGGTCGGCGAGGTACTCGACCGCCGCCAGGTCGTGCGTGATGAACAGGCAGCCGAAGCCCCGCTCGCGCTGGAGGTCCGACAGCAGGTTGAGGACGGAGGCCTGCACGGAGACGTCGAGGGCGGACGTCGGCTCGTCCGCGACCAGCAGGGCGGGTTCGACGGACAGGGCGCGCGCGATGGAGACCCGCTGGCGCTGGCCGCCGGAGAGCTGGTGGGGGTTGCGGTCGGCCAGCTCCGGGCGCAGTCCGACCCGGCGCAGCAGTTCGTCGACGCGCCGCGCCGCCTCCGCCTTGCTCGCCATGCCGTGCAGCCGCATGGGCTCCGCAACGATCTGACGGATCGTCATACGCGGGTTGAGGGACGACGAGGGGTCCTGGAAGACCAGATGGACCTTCTTGCGCAGCGGCCGCATCGCACGGGGCGAGAGCGTCGTGACGTCGGTGCCGTCGAGGACTACCTCGCCGCCGGTCGGCTGGTCGAGGCGGACCACGCAGCGGCCGACGGTCGACTTGCCGCTCCCCGACTCACCGACCAGGCCGACGACCTCGCCGGGGCCGATGGTCAGCGAGACGCCGTCGACGGCGCGGACGGTGCCGGTCGCCGCCGGGAAGTGGCGCCGCAGTGCGCGGACCTCCAGCACCGGGGTGTCCGTGCCGGTCATCGGGTTGCCTCCTCGGACGTGGGCGCCGCCGGGTGGTGGCAGGCGATCTGGTGGGTGCCGGTCAGGGTGCTCAGGAGCGGGCGGCCGGCGCGGCAGTCGTCCTGGGCGAACGCGCAGCGCGGCGCGAAGGAGCAGGCGTCCGGCTGCGTCCGCAGGTCCGGGACGAGACCGGGGATCTCGTTGAGCCGGCTGCGGCCCTCGGCCGTCCGGCTGCCGGGCCGCAGCACGGCACCGAGCAGACCGCGTGCGTACGGGTGGCCGGGCGCGGCGAACAGCTCGTCCACCGAGGCCTGTTCGACGGGACGCCCCGCGTACATCACGAGAACCCGGTCGGCGGTCTCGGCGACGACGCCGAGGTCGTGGGTGATGAGCACGATGGCGGTGCCGAGCCGGTCGCGCAGCGACTTCAGTACGTCGAGGATGCCCGCCTGGACGGTCACGTCGAGGGCGGTGGTGGGCTCGTCGGCGATGAGGACGGCCGGGTCGCAGGCGACCGCGATGGCGATCATCACGCGCTGGCGCATGCCGCCGGAGAGCTGGTGCGGGTACTCGTCGATCCGGCGGTCGGGGGCCGGGATGCCGACCAGGTCGAGGAGTTCGACGGCCCGCGCGCGGGCGTCCTTCTTGCTCAGCTTCTGGTGCCGGACGAGGACTTCGGTGATCTGCCGCCCGATGGTGAGCACCGGGTTCAGGGACGTCATCGGTTCCTGGAAGATCATGGAGAGGCGGCGGCCGCGGAGCGAGCGCAGGGTGCGTTCGCTCGCGCCGACGAGCTCCTCGCCGTCCAGGGTGATGGAGCCGCCGACGCGCGCGGTCGACGGGAGCAGGCCCATGACCGCCATCGACGTGACGGACTTGCCGCAGCCGGACTCGCCGACCACGGCCAGCACCTCGCCGGCCCTCAGGTCGTACGAGACGCCGTCGACGGCGTGGACCGTGGAGTCCGGCCCCTCGAAGGAGACGGTCAGATCACGGACGCTGAGCACGGGCTGCCCCTCGCCCAGGCGGGTCGGGGACGGTTCGGTGAGGGTCACCGGGAGCCTCCACGGGGGTCGAGGATGTCGCGGACGCCGTCGCCGAGCAGGTTGAACGCCAGTGTGGCGAGCACGATGACGATGCCGGGGAAGACCGCCATCCAGGGGGCGTCGGCGATGAACGGCTGGGCGCTGGAGAGCATCACGCCGAGCGACGGGGACGGCGGCTGGACGCCGAGGCCCAGGAAGCTGAGCACCGCCTCACCGATGATCGCGGACGGGACGCCGACGGTCGCCTGCACGATGAGTGCCGAGGTCGCGTTGGGCAGGATGTGGCGGAAGAGGACCGTGCCGTTGCCCGCGCCGTTGGCGACGGCCGCGTCCACGTAGTCGAGATGCTTCAGGCGCAGGGTCTCGGCGCGCGTGATGCGCACGATCGCCGGGATCTGGGAGATGCCGATGGCGATGGTGGCGTTCTTCAGCGACGGGCCGAGCACGGCGGCGAGTCCGACGGCCAGGACCAGGAACGGGAACGCGAGCATGGTGTCGGTGATCCGGGAGACCACCGTGTCGGCGAGGCGTCCGTAGTAGCCGGCGAGCAGGCCCAGTGGTACGGCGACCACGAAGGCCAGCACCACGGCGAGGACGCCGACCTGCATCGACGCGGTCACGCCGACCAGGACCCGGGAGAGCTGGTCGCGCCCCAGGTCGTCGGTGCCCAGCCAGTGCGACCAGCTGGGCGCGGCCAGCACCTGGTCGAAGTCCGGCGCCGCCGGGTCGTAGGGCGTCAGCAGCGACGAGAAGACGGCGACCAGGACGAAGAGTGCCGCGAGGACGGCACCGGTCAGGGCGAGCCGGTTGCGGCGCAGCGTGCGCCAGGCGTCGGCGGCGCGGCCGCGGGGCCGCTCGGCGGGGGCCGCGGGTGTCGCGGCGGCGGTGTCGACGGCCGTCATCGGGAGCCTCCCAGCCGGATGCGCGGGTCGACGACCGAGTAGAGGAGGTCGACCAGCAGGTTGATCAGGATGTACGCGGCCGAGGTGAACAGCACCACGCCCTGCACCATCGCGTAGTCACGGGTGAAGACCGCGTCGATGGTGAGCTTGCCGAAGCCGGGCAGGACGAAGACCTGCTCGGTGACGACGGCTCCGGAGATGAGCTGGCCGAGCTGGAGGCCGAGCACGGTGATGACGGTGACCAGCGAGTTGCGCAGCGCGTGCGAGCCGATGACGGAGCGCTGCGAGAGGCCCTTGGCGCGGGCGGTGCGCACGTAGTCGGAGCTCATCGCGTCGAGCATGGCCGCCCGGGTCTGCCGCATGACGACGGCGGCCAGGCCCGAGCCGAGCACGATCGCGGGCAGGACGAGGCGCCGCAGGTTCTCCATCGGGTCCTGGCCGAACGGCACGAATCCGGAGGCCGCGAAGACCGGTACGGCGATGGCGAGTCCGAGGACGAGGAGCATGCCCAGCCAGAACGTCGGCACGGACATGCCGAGCAGCGCGAGCGCGTTCGCGAGCCACTCCTCGGGGCGCCCACGGCGCACGGCCGCGACGATGCCCGCGCCGATGCCGAGCACGACGGCCAGCAACAGGGCCAGCGCGGCGAGTTCGAGGGTGATGGGCAGGGCGTCGAGGATGGAGTCCAGGACGGGCAGGCCGCTGCGGGCGGAGGTGCCGAGGTCGCCGGTGACGGCGTGGCGTAGGTAGTCCCAGTACTGGACGGCGATGTTGTCGTTGAGCCCGTACTCCTCGCGGATGGCGGCCAGGACCTCCGGGGAGGTCTGCTCGCCGGCGAGCGCCTGGGCGGTGTCACCGGGCATGGCGCGCACGCCCGCGAACACCGTGATGCTGACCAGGACCATGGTGAGCAGGGCCTGTCCGACGCGGCGTCCGGGGTAGGAGGTCAGGAGTCTGCGTGCGGTCGTCATCCCTGGCCACCAGCCTTCACGTAACCGGCTTCCTTGACCCGGATGAGGCCGTCGCCGGACAGCTTGATGCCGCTGACGTCCTGGGAGGCGACGGCGTAGTTGATGTTCCGGTAGAGGTAGATCACCCCGTGCTGGCGGTTGATCGCGGCGGTGAGTTCGCGGTAGATCTCGCGGCGCTTCGCCACGTCCGCCGTGCTGCGTCCGGCCGCGATGAGCCGGTCGATGTCGGGGTCGGAGAGCTTGCCCTGGTTGTTGCTGCCGGTGGTGCCGACGAGGCTGTCGATGTTTCCGGCCGGGTCGGGCTGCCCGCCCCAGCCGCCGGTGCGGGCCTGGAAGTCGCCCGCGAGGGTGCGGGTCAGGCCGGTGGCGAACTCGGTGGGACGCAGCTTCACCGCGAAGCCCGCCTCCTTGGCCATGGACTGGACGACCTGGCCGAGCCGGTTGTCCTCCGGCGTCGTGTTGATCATCAACTCGAGCGGGACGGGCGTCTTCACCCCGGCTTCCTTCAACAGCCGCTCGGCCTTGGCGACATCGCGCTTCGGGCAGGTGACGGGGGTGCTGAGCGGGGTACCCGGCGGGACCGGCGAGCAGGCGGGCTCGTACATGTCCTGGAAGACGACCTTGTTGATCAGCTCGCGGTCCAGCGAGAGGTCGAAGGCCTCACGGACGCGCACGTCGCGGCCGAAGGGGGTGTCGACGCGGCCGGGCTTGTGGTCGATGCCGTCGCTGTTGCCGACGTTGAGGGTGATCGCCATGTAGCCGAGCGAGGGCGTGTTGAGGAGCTGGAGGTCCTTGTCGCCCATGCCGCTGCGCACCTCGACCGGGCCCATCTGGTCGCCGATCTGGACGTCGCCGGAGCGGAGGTTGGCCAGGCGGATGTTGCCGTCGGTGATGGTCTTGTAGACGACGCCGTCGAGGTGGACCTTGTCGGCGTCGTAGTAGAGCGGGTCCTTCTTCAGCTCGATCCGGTCGCCGATCACGCGCTTGTCGTACTTGAACGGTCCGACGCACGACGGGTGAGCGGCGAACTTCTTGCCGTACGTGGCGAGCGCCTTGGGCGACATGATCAGGCCGGCGGTGTTGGCGAGGCGGCCGAGCAGCGGGGTGTCCGCGTGCTTGAGCGTGAGGCGCACGGTGTAGGGGCCGACGGCGTCGACCTTCTCGACCGAGTCGATCTCCGAGGCGCGGCCTGATCCGGCGAGGTGGAGGTGGCGGTCGAGGGAGGTCTTCACCGCCTTGGCGTCGAGCCGGGCGCCGTCGCTGAAGCGGGCGTCGCGGCGCACGTCGAAGGTGAACGTCCGGCCGCCGTTGGTGATCTTCGGCAGGGACGCGGCCAGTTGCGGCACGAAGCGGTTGTGCTGGTCGACGTCGTAGAGCTGCTCGCACATGGAGGTGAAGACGGTTCGCGCGACGAGCGTGCTGGTCAGGCTGGGGTCGAGCATGTCGGGGTCGGACTTGAGCGCGATCACGGCGGTGCCGCCGTCGCGGACGGGTCGCGTGTCGGCGAGCCGGGGCGCCGCGGCGGTCTGTTCACCGGGCGGCGCGAGGGAGCCGCAGCCGGTGACGAACGTCAGCAATGCGGCCGCCGCGAGCACGGCGGGGAGATGACGCACGGGACCACACCTCCTTACACGAGCAGGGGCGCACGCCCGGTCGGGCCGCGCCATTGGGGCGACACGGTATACCGAACCACTGTTTCGCCAGTTGGACAGCGAGGAGGTTCTGTCGCCCTACGCCCCAAATATCGCTACGAAACAGGGGCATTGTCGGCACGCGCGAGGAGGGTGATCGTTACGTCTTCGAGTCTTTGGTATACCGATTGGCGGGCCGGGTCAGTCCGAGCCGAGGGAGCTGGTCCGGGTGAGGATGTCGCGCAGGTCGGCCACCGGGATCTTCGGCAGGCGGTCCGCTGTCAGCAGGCCGTTGATCTCCTGCTCCGTGTCCGTGAACTGGGTGTAGCAGAAGCCCGCGAGACCCGAGTCCACCGCGGCCCGCACCAGGGACTCCAGCCGCGCGGCGAAGTCCTCCTTCGTGGCCACGGTGTCGTAGCCGAACCACTCGGCGCCCTCGGCCGGTTCGAAGGTGGCCCCGCCGAACTCGCTGAGGACCACGGGCTGTCCCTGGTGACGCACACCGTCCAGGAGGAGCCGCTTGGCGCCCGGCCACCGCTCGACGATCTCGCCGCGCCGCCCGGGGCCGCGTGCGTAGCGCTCGCGCAGCACCTCCGCGTGCTGGGTGTAGTCGTGCACGCCCCAGATGTCGGCGGCGGAGATCTCCCAGCCGTCGTTCGAGACCGCCGGGCGCGCGGGGTCGAGGGCCTTGGTCAGGTGGTAGAGGGCGTCCATGAAGTGCCGTTGCTCGGGCACGAGCGCCGGGTTCGGGACGGACCAGGACTCGTTGACCGGCACCCAGGCCACGATCGAGGGGTGGCTCAGGTCCCGGGAGATCGCCTCGGTCCATTCGGCGACCACCCGCTCGACGGTCGTCGTGCCGAACGCGTACGCCGACGGCATCTCCTCCCACAGCATCAGCCCGAGCCGGTCGGCCCAGTAGAGGAAGCGGGGGTCCTCGATCTTCTGGTGGATGCGCAGCCCGTTGAGACCGATGTCCTTGGCCAGTTCGGCGTCGCGGCGCAGCGCGTCGGCGGAGGCCGACAGGTGCGACGCGGGCCAGTAGCCCTGCTGCAACGCGAACCGCAGGAAGTACGGCTTGTGGTTGAGCAGGAAGACGCCGTCGTCCCACCCGATGTCGCGCAGGCCGAGGTAGGAGGCGACACGGTCGACGGCCGTGTCGTCGGCGCCGTCGGCGCTCTCGCTCACGAGGACCGTCGCGTCGACGAGATGCGGATGCTCGGGGCTCCAGAGCAGGTCGTCGAGGTCCTGCCCGTGCCCCAGGGCGGGCACCGCGATGTCGAACGCGGTCTCCTGCAGGTCGGTCAGCAGCCGTTGCTCGGCGAGGACCCGGTCCCCCAGGGTGAGCCGCACCGTCAGGTGCAGCGGTCGCTTCGGCCACGCGGCGAGGCGGACGCGGCACCGGACGCGGGCGTGGGCGACGTCGGGCGTCCAGTGCAGGACGCTCACGTGCTGGTCCGGGACGTCCTCGAGCCACACCGGCTGCCAGATCCCGGAGGTGCGGTGGTACCAGATGACGTGGGGGTCGCGCCGCCAGTCCTGCTTGCCGCGGGGCTGCGCGGCGTCGAGCGGCTGGTCCTCGGTCCGGACCACGAGGACCTGTTCGCCGTCCTCGACGACGGCGTCGGTGAGGTCGCAGGTGAAGCCCGTGTGCCCGCCTGTGTGACGGCCCACCGGGTGTCCGTTCAGCCAGACCTCGGCCCGGTGGTCGACGGCTCCGAAGTGCACCAGCAGGCGTCGGCCCGCGGCCGGCCTCGGCACGGTGATCGTGCGCCGGTACCAGAGCACGGGGTGGAAGTCGGTGTCGCCCACGCCGGAGGCCTCGGACTCGGGCGGGTGGGGCACGGTGATGACGCGGGTGAAGGGTTCGGTGGTGTCCGGGTCCATCCAGCGGCCGGAGCGGCCGCGGTCCGCGTCGTCGTGGGCGAACTGCCACGGACCGCTCAGGTCACGCCAGTCGGGGTCGCGGACCAGCTGCGGCCTCGGGTGACCGGCGGCGTCCAGGTGGCTGTGGGGCATGCGTGAACTCCAGTGGTGTCGTACGTGGTCACGGCGGAAGGAGGGCGCCGTGCGGTTCAGCTCTCCGGCCGGCCCGATGTGGCGCGCAGGTCGACGACGGTGGCGGCGAACGCCAACGGCCCGGGCAGCAGCGGGACCATCAGCGGCATCGACCAGGCAAGGAGCGCCGACAGGAGCACCGCGCCGGCCAGCATGAGGGAGCCGCGCGGATCGGCGGCCGAGCGGAGCAGTCCCTCCCGTGCGGACAGCTGGTGCGGGGCCTCCAGCACGGTCGCGCGCAGTCCCACGACCGAGACGCCGAGGGCGAGCAGGGCCAGGGCGGGTGCCATGACACCGGCTCCGGGCAGCCCGCTGCGCAGCAGTGCGGTGTCGGTCAGCAGGACCACGACGAGCAGCGGCGGGACAAGGCCGACGGCCAGGGCGCGCGCGGACAGTCGTGCGCGCAACTCGCCGACGTGGGCACTGAAACTGATCTGGACACCGGTGCCCGCGGTCCGCCGCAGGCTCGCCGACGCGGCGGCGAACGCGGCCGGCGCCGTGACGACCGGCAGGCAGGCGGCGCTGGTGAGCAGGCCGACGAGCAGCATGTCGGCGAAGAGGCTGAAGCCGGACCCGAAGACCTCGCCGGGTTCCCGGCGCCGCCCGGGCGGTACGGAGGTGGCCTGAGTCATGAGGTCAGCCCTTCAGCCCGGAGGTGGCCATGCCCTGCACCAGATAGCGCTGGAACACGAAGAAGAACAGCACGATCGGCAGGACGGAGATCACCGACATCGCGAACATGGGGCCGTACGCGGAGGTGCTGGACTGGTCGACGAAACTGCGCAGGGCCAGCGTGATGGTGAACTTGTCCGGCGCGAACAGATAGATCATCTGCGTGAAGAAGTCGTTCCACGTCCAGATGAAGGTGAAGATGGCCGTCGTGATCAGCGCGGGCCGGCTGAGCGGCAGCGTGATGGACCAGTAGGTGCGGAAGGCGCCGCAGCCGTCGATGCGGGCTGACTCCTCCAGTTCGCGCGGGAGGCCGCGCATGAACTGGACGATGAGGAAGACGAAGAACGCCTCGGTCGCGAGGAACTTGGGCAGGATCAGCGGCCAGTACGTGTCCACCATGCCGAGCTTGTTGAAGATGATGTACTGCGGGATCAGCACGACATGGTGCGGGAGCATCAGCGTCGCCACCATGAAGGCGAACATCACCTTGCTCATCCGGAAGCGCAGCCGTGCGAAGGCGTACGCGGCCAGCGAGCAGGACAGGACGTTGCCGAGGACGGCGCCGCCCGCGATCAGCAGGCTGTTGCCGAGGAGCCGGGTGACGGAGATGCCCGACACTCCGTCCAGGGCCGTCGTGTAGTTGGACCACTCCAGGTGGCTGGGCCACAGGTCGAGGCTGGTCAGTACCTCGTCGGCCGGCTTGAGGGACGTGGCGAGGAGCCAGACCAGTGGATAGAGCAGGACGAGCAGCGCGACGGCCACGACCGTGTGCGGGAGCCAGCGCTTCATGGCGATGTTCATCGGGTTACCGCCCCTCCTCGTCCGCGTAGAAGACCCATGACCGGGACGTCCGGAAGAGGATCAGGGTGATGGCGCCGATGGCGATGAGCAGCATCCAGGCCATCGCCGCCGCATAGCCCATGTGCGAGGCGGTGAAGCCGCGTTCGTACAGGTACAGCGTGTAGAACATGGTGGAGTCGGCGGGCCCGCCCTTGCCGCCGCTGATGGCGAAGGCCGGTGTGAAGACCTGGAAGGAGTTGATGATCTCCAGCACCAGGTTGAAGAAGACGACCGGGGACAGCATCGGCACGGTGACGGAGACGAACTGCCGCCAGCGGCCGGCGCCGTCGAGCGCGGCGGCCTCGTAGAGGTCGGGCGAGATCTGCTGCAGCCCCGCCAGGAAGATCACCATCGGTGCCCCGAACTGCCACGCGGTCAGCAGTACGACCGCGTACACCGCCAGGTCGGGGTCGCCGACCCAGCCGCCGGTGTGGATGCCGACCGCGTCGAGGACGCCCGCGACCGAGCCGCCGTCGTTGAACAGGGCGCGCCAGACCAGCGCGATGGACATGCTGGCCCCGAGCAGGGAGGGGGCGTAGAACGCGGAGCGGTAGAAGGCGCGGCCCCGGCTGAGGTTCTTCAGCAGCATCGCCACGCCGAGCGCGAGACCGAGCTTCAGCGGCACGGCGACGACGACGTACAGCATCGTGGTGCCGACCGACCGCCAGTACCGGGGGTCCTCGGTGAGCATCTCGGTGTAGTTGCGCAGGCCCACCCAGCGGGGCGGGTCGAAGAGGTTGTAGTCGGTGAAGGACAGGTACAGGGACACCGCCATCGGCACCAGGGTCAGCACGACCGCGCCGATCATCCATGGTGAGAGGAACACATAGGCGGGCCACTGCCGTTCACGGGTCCGGCGGCGCCGTCCGGCCGGCTGCTGGTCCGGGGTGCGGTCGGCGCGCGCGGGCGCCCTGGTCGTCACCGTGCTCATGACCTCAGCTCCCTGTTCGCCGTGTCGATGAGTTCGCGCGCCGCCTGGCGGGGCGTGGTCAGCTCGTACATCACGCGCTCGTACGCGCGGCCGAAGGCGGTGTTGATGGCGAGGTCGGCGCGTGGCGGTGCGGTCGGCGGTGGTGCCACGCCGTACTTCTCCATGGTCTGTGCGTACTCGTAGATCTCCCGCTCGGGGCCCTTGAGGGTCTTGGAGACGCGGGTCGCGATCTTCCGGTTGGGCGGGGTGGAGCGGGAGAAGCCGAGGATGTCGCCGGCCCGGGGGTCGTTGAGGAGGAAGTCGATCAGCTGGGCGGCTTCCTCGGGGTGTGCGCTGTGCGCTCCGATGCCGATGAGCATGCTCGGCTTGAAGTAGACGCCCTGGCGGCCGCTGGTCGTGGGGACCGGGGCGTAGTGGACGTCGTCGCCGAGGAGGCTCACATAGCCGGGGAACGGCGCGTCCCAGGTGAAGTCCGAGGCCGCGAGGCCACGGCCCATCGGGCTCATCTCGGTGTTAGTGGCCTGGGTGGAGTCCTTGGCCTGGGCGGTGGCGCCCTCCCTGCGGAGCTTGTCGCAGAACGTCCAGAACTCGGTGAGGTCGTTCTCGGTGAAGGCGAGTTCGGTCTGGCTCGCGTAGAGCTTTCCGCCGCGGCTGCGCAGCCAGTCCTCGAACACGTCCTCGTTGCCCCCGCCGTCGTTGGAGCCCACGACGGTGCGGCCGTCGGGTGACGTCAGCCCCAGGGCGCTGATCCTGCGGTTGCCCTCCGCCCATTCCTCCCAGGTCCAGTCGGGTTGCGGTGCGGGGATCCCCGCCTTCTTGAAGACGGCGGAGTCATAGGCGTACCCGGTGATGCCACGGCCCATCGGCAGGGCGTACTGCCCGCCCTTGTAGGTGCCGGTGCGCAGGAAGCTCTTGTCCATGTCGGACGTGCGGATCGTGCTGTCCTTGATGACGTCGTCCAGTGACATCAGGGCGTCGCCGCCCGCGTACTGGGACACCTGGCGGTAGTCGAGCTGGACCACGTCGGGGACGCCGCCGCCGGCCGCCTGTGTGGCCAGCTTCTGGAGGTAGGCGCCGAACTCCCCGTTCGACGTGCGGACGGTGACGCCGGGGTGTTCCTTCTCGAAGAGCCGGACCGCCTTCTCGGTGCGCGCGGCGCGGTCGTCGTTGCCCCACCAGGAGAACCTGAGGGTGACGCCTCCGGACGTGCCGCCGCTCGCGGTGGAACACGCGGAGAGGGTGCCGGTCAGCGCGGTACTGAGGCCGGCTGCGGCCGCCGCCAGGACGGTCCGGCGGCTCGGTGGTCGCGGCCGACCGCTTCGGAGCTCGGGCATGAGGGCCCTCCGGGGAATGGACGTGGACGTTGACAGAGGGGACGGGGGGACGGGGGGACAGGGGGGACAGGGGGAAGGTGGATGGCCAGGGGTGTGAAGGGGCGTCAGATGCCGGGGTAGACGTCCAGCCGGCCGCACATGCCGAAGCGGCCGCGGGCGGTGGGCCCGGTCGCGGCGACCCGCGCCGCGGCCAGATGCCTCTCGTCCTGTGTGCGCAGGGCTGCCAGTTGGTCGCCAGTCGCCGTCGCTGCGGCACGGGCGCCTTGGTGCCAGCGGCGTTCCCATGCGTCCAGCCGGGGGCGGACCAGTGCGGCGGCCGCCCGCTGGAACGCCGCCAGCGGCTCCGGGTCGCCGCTCTCGGTGGCGGCGCGCAGTTCGACGAACCGGCGGGTGGCCAGGTCGCGGCGGGCGCGCGCGATCTCCACCTGCTCGGCCTCGGGAACATCGGCGGGGACGCGGATCGCGTCGGCGTACGTCCCGGCGTCGGCGAGCAGGTCCTGGGGCAGGGTGAGCACCGCGTCGCCCGCCTCGGGCAGACCGCTGTTCTGCATCACGACGGTGATCTCCAGGCCGCCCGTGCTGGTCAGGCGGTGGATCGTGCCGGGCGTGAACCATGCGACGGTGCCCGGCTCCAGGGCGGTCTCCTGGTAGCCGGAGGTGGTGAGGGTCTGCACGGTGCCCCGGCCCGCTGTGACCACGTACCCCTCGCTGCAGGTGAGGTGCAGGTGCGGGGTGCCGCCCCCGGGCAGGCCGTCGACGGTGGGCCAGTCGTACACGCGCAGCCGGGACACCCCGACCGCCGCCGGGAACCCGTCGTACGTCGCGCTCACCACGCCCGGTCCTTCAGGTGCGCGGTGACCTGCTCGCGGTCCCAGGCGCCGTCGGCGATGTGCACGCGGTAGCCGCGGGTGAGGGTCTCGCCGGGGGCGAGGACGAGTTCGTCGTGGAACGCCCAGGACGGCGCGACCGCGGCGAACGGGTCGCTGCGCACGAACCAGTGCGCCGGGTGCGTCCCCCGCTCGCCCGCGTGGTCGTTGGCCGGGGCGTGCTCGAAGACGACCGTGGCGTGGCCGTCGCGGCCGTCGTGCTCACCGACGTACGCCAGCCAGGGGGCCTGGCTGCCCATCGGTTCGCCGCCGTCGGCCTCGGCGGTGAAGACCTCGCCGTCGCGGAAGGCGCGCGGGCCGCGCCAGAACAGGCCGGTGTATCCGGCCGCGGGGCGCCCGTGGGTGGTCGGGCTGCCGAACCGCAGGGGCTCGGCGCGCCGGTTGGTGACGGCCGAGGTCCAGGAGAGCGACCAGCTGCCGGCCTGCGGATCGACGTCGCACACCTCGATGCGCCGGTCCTCCTGAGCCCACAGCTCGCCGTCGTGCGGGTGCCAGGACAGACGCTCGGCGATGACGACGCGGTCGTCCGCGGCCGACACCTCGTCGAAGGCGATGTGGGCCATCGAGCCGACCTTCTCCGGCAGCGCGAGGTACCCCTCGCCGTGCACGTAGGTGTTCCCGCCCCACAGGTTCTGGCCCGACAGGTGGGAGGCGGTCAGCTGCAGCCCCTTGTGCCACCGGTGGTCGTTGGGGCGGTAGTCGGTCACGAGCCCGCCCGACAGGGTCCGCAGCGGGTGGAGGTAGGGCTTGGGCGCCTCCCACGCGGCTTCGGGCCGGTACACGTAGGCGAACAGCTCGGTTCCGGTCGCCTCGTGGGCCACGGTGATGCGGTCGCCGTGGGCGTGGGTCAGTGCGAGCGTCATGCGTGGTCCTCTTCCTTGCGCGGTGCGGCGGGCGCCCAGCCCGGGGCGCCGCCGTGCAGTGCGGTGTAGTAGGGGTCGCCGGGGCCGATCTCGCCCGCGCGCACGGGGGCGCCCGTGAACGCGGACTTGTACAGGGCGGTGATGAACTCGAGGGTCTGGCGGCCGCCCGCGCCGCTGGTGGCGTGGCGCCGTCCGGCCTTGATGTCGGCGACGAGGGCGCGCAGTTGGGCCAGGTGCGAACTGGGCTCGTCGGTGCCGAAGTCGCGCCAGGCGGCGACCGTCTCCTCGGGGACGCCGGGTGCCGGGGTGATGCGCCAGTCGGCGTTGCGGTAGCCGTACAGATGGGTCAGTTCGACCGTGGCGTGTGCGCAGTCGATCCGGATCCGGCTGACCTCGTCCGGGCTCAGGACGCTGTTGACGACGGTGCCCAGGGCGCCGTTCGCGAAGCGGATCTGCGCCGTGGACACGTCCTCGGTCTCGACGTCGTGCACGAGCCGGGCCGCCATGCCGCGCACGTCGGACCACGGGCCGAGCAGGTCCAGGAGCAGGTCGGTCTGGTGGATGCCGTGCCCCATGGCGGGGCCGCCGCCCTCGGTGGCCCATCGGCCGCGCCAGGGAACCGCGTAGTAGGCGCTGTCCCGGTACCAGGTGGTCTGGCAGTGCGCCACGAGAGGCCGGCCGAGGGCGCCGCTGCGCAGCAGTCCGCGGACGTGGCGGGCGCCGGAGCCGAAGCGGTGCTGGAAGACGATGGCGGCGTACGGGTCGGCGTCGCCGCCCTTCTCCGCCGCCTCGATGGCGTCGAAGTCCGCCAGGGACGGACAGGGCGGCTTCTCGCACCACACCCACGCGCCGCCCCGCAGGGCCGCCTCGGCCTGCTGCCGGTGCACGGCGGGCGGCGTGCACAGCACCACGAGGTCCGGGCGCACTTCGGCGAGCATCGCGTCGAGATCCGTGGCCGCGTACGGGATCCCGAACTCGTCGGCGCACGCGCGCACCGCGCTCTCGTCGACGTCGACCGCGGCGGCGACGACCACCTCGCCCTCGGCCTCCAGCGTCCGGAGCGCGGGCAGATGGCTGGAGCGCGCGATCCCTCCCGTGCCGACCAAGGCCGTGCGCAACGGGGTGTTCGAGCGGTGCGGGGACATGCGGACCCTCTCGTGAGACAGCCGGGGGCGGGGCACTGCGGGCGGCGCGAGCGCGTGAGGGCGGCGTCGGCGCGAGGCCTGTGTCGGCCTCTCCCGTGGGACAGCGGCCTCGGCCCGCAGACATGCGGCGTTCGCCCGACCTGCCGGCGGGGCAACCGCTTTCTATCGGTGTTCCAACGTTGTAACCGCCGTGAGTCGCGGAGGTCAACCCTTCGTCGGCGATGAGATCGGGCGGGCACGGACCACTGGTTCTCGGCGGCAACCGATGCATAATCTGGGAGAACTTCGACGACGGGAGCCGGTCAGTGGCAGCGGTGACACTCAAGGACGTGGCGGAACGCGCAGGGGTGTCGATCAAGACCGTTTCCAACGTTGTACGCGATGCGCCACGGGTGTCCGAGGCCACGCGGGAGCGGGTGATGCGGGCCGTCCACGAACTGGGCTACCGGCCGAACCCGTCGGCCCGCCGGCTGCGCACCGGGCGCAGCGGGCTGATCGCCCTGGCCGTTCCGGACCTGGCGACGCCGTACTTCGCGGAGCTCGCCCAGCACGTACGGGCGGAGGCCGCGGCCCTGGGGCTCACCGTCCTCATCGAGGAGACGCTGGGGGACGCGACGGAGGAACTGCGCCTGGCCACCGGTGTCGGCGCGTCACTGCTGGACGGCGTCATCCTGTCGCCCCTGCGGGTCCCGCCCGAAGAACTCGCCGCCGTCGCCAACGAGTTCCCCCTCGTGCTGCTCGGCGAACGCAGCTACGAACGCGAGCAGGTCGTGGTCGACCACGTCCTGATCGACAACGTCGCGGCGGCCCGCGACGCCACCGAGCACCTGATCGCGCTCGGCCGCACCCGGATCGCCGCCATCGGTGTCGACCAACAGGCGTCGGCGACCAGCCGGCAGCGCCTGGAGGGATTCCAACGGGCGCTGCACGAGGCCGGGTTGACCTACGATCCCCGACTCGCGCCCTCGGTGCGGGAGTTCGACCGCCGCAACGGCCTGGCGGCGATGCGCGCCCTCGCCGCCCTGCCGGCCGGGGTACGGCCCGACGCGGTGTTCTGCTTCAGCGACCTGCTGGCCGTGGGCGCCCAACGGGCCCTGTACGAAGCCGGGATGAGCGTGCCCGACGACGTCGCCGTGGCCGGCATCGACGGGTCCGACGAGGCGCTCTACAGCACCCCGTCGCTCACGTCCGTGGTCCCCGACAAGGCCGCGATCGCCTCCCTCGCCGTGAAGTGCCTGGCGGCCCGCATCCGCTCCGACGTGCCCTTGCCGTTCGAGGTGCACACGGCCCCGCACTGGCTGGACACGCGGGAGTCCACCGCGGGAACGCGACAGCAGCTGCCCTGATGAACGGTCGGCCGCGGTCGGTGGCTTCCACGCGCCCGAGCTGCCGCCGGCTCGCGGTCGGCCGCGTCGCCCGGCGTCACGGAGCGACGCGGAGCGGAATCCGCCCCGTCCGGCAGCCGTCCTCGCACAGCCGGCCCAGCTCCCTGCCACGACCGGCCCGAGTCCGGCGTTCCGCCTGTTCGGGCTCCCTTCGACCGGGCCGGTGCAGCGCTGTCACCGCCGTCTCGTAGTCTCTGCGCCATGAGCGAGGGGGGACCCGCACCGCGGGTGATCGACGGCCGGTTCGAGCTGGAGGCGCGGCTCGGCGGCGGGGGCATGGGGACGGTGTGGCGGGCCCGGGACCTGGTGCTCGACCGGGCCGTGGCCCTGAAGGAGGTCCGGCCTCCCGACCCGGCGCTGGCGGAGTACGACCCGCAGGCTGCCGCGCTGCTGCGCGCCCGGGTGCTGCGCGAGGCACGGGCCCTGGCCCGGGTCGACCACCCGAACGTCGTGACCGTCCACCACGTCGTGGACCCGGGCAAAGCAGCGTACCCGTGGCTCGTGATGGAGCTCGTGACGGGCGGTTCGCTCGCCGACCGGCTCGCGCGCGGCCCCATGGATCCGCGCGCGGCCGCGCAGTTGGGCCGCGAGGTGCTCGCCGCGCTGCGCGCCGCCCACGCGGCCGGGATCCAGCACCGTGACGTCAAGCCGGCGAACGTCCTGCTCAGACCCGACGGGCGGCCGGTGCTCACGGACTTCGGCATCGCGGCGATCCGTGAGTCGACCGCGCTCACGGCGACCGGCTCGATCATCGGCACCCCCGACTACATGGCGCCGGAGCGGGTCTCCGGCGGCGACGGCGGCCCCGAGTCCGATCTGTGGTCGCTCGCGATGATGCTGTACGTCGCCGTGGAGGGGCGGCACCCCCTGCGCAGGGCGACGACGCTGGCCACGCTGGCCGCCGTACTGAACGAGGAGCTCCCGCCCCCGGAACGGGCCGGGGTGCTCGCCCCGGTCCTCGGCCGGATCCTGGTGAAGGACCCTGCGCTGCGCCCGTCGCCGGCCGCGGTCGACGCCCAGCTCGCCTCGGCGGCGAAAGCGCCGTCGGCCGAGGACGTCCCGGCCACGTCGTACCGGCTGTCACCGCCCGCTCCCCCGGCGCCGTCCGTCCAGGACGCGGTCCCGGGGCCCGGCGCCGCCGCGCGGCCGGGCGGCGGGACCGATGAGCGGGAGGCGCGTGTCCGGCGGCTCACCCGGCGGCTCGCGATCGGCACGTCCCTCACCGGGACGGCGGTCGTGGCCACGGTGGTGTGGGTGCTCCTGCCGGACGGAGGCGCCACCGACACCGGAGGTCACGCCCCCGGACCGTCGACGGTCGCTTCTGCGTCCGCCGCTCCGAGTGCGGGCACGCGGCCTTCGTCCGCGCCCGGTCCGACGCCGACCGGCCGGACCGACCTGTTGACGCCCGACGGCATCCGCACCGCCCTGAAGGCGCTCGAGGCCGAGGCGGGGACGAGCCGGGTCAGCTCTCTCACCGTCTATCCGGAACACGTCTCGGCGCAAGTGATGGTCAACGGAAGCAGGACCCGCTACGACAGTTGGACCTACACCACCGAGCGCGGGGCCGAGAAGGGCATCATCAGCGGTTCGGTGACCTCCATGCAGAGCCCTTTCGACGTCGACGATCTCGACTGGGACGCGGTGCCCGCACTGCTCAAGAAGGCCGAGAAGACCCTGAACGTCTCGGATGTGACGAGCCGTTACCTCGATGTGCGGGCCCCGGACCCGACGTTCGGCACTCCGCTCCGCATGGCGGTCTACCTCTCGAACGCCTACAGCGAAAGCGGGTACATCGAGGCGGACGCCCGGGGCAGGGTGACGAGGACCCTGCCCGACGACAAGAGCTGAGCGTCCGCGCGGTCAGTCGGCGTCCTGGCCCGTCGCGCGGCGCACGGCCTGACGGGCCTCGTAGAAGTCGGCGTCCGAGACGTCCGGGTCGTCCTCGACCTCGCTCAGCCAGTCCTCCATCTCCTCGGGCTGCCACAGGTCGAATCCCTTGGGAATGTCGAGCGTCGTGGTGCTCGCACGCAGCTGCTCCACCGCAGCGGCTTCCTGGACACTGCGAGTGCTCACCTCGGTCACCGCGCCACGTCCTTCCGGTCTTCATAGGGGAACGGACGGGTGACCCTGCCAGACACACCCCGGATGTGTCCAAACCGGCCGCCCGCCCCCTCTCCGCTACGAGGCCAGAACGCTGACCCGACCGGCCAGTTCGGCCGAGAACACGGCGGCGGCCTGGTCCAGGGCCAGGGCGGACGCCGGAGCGATGACCGTGCGGTCCCCCTCGACGGTGATGTCCTTGTCGAGGGTGAACCAGCCGGGCACGATGTGGGCCGCGCCCATCGAGGTCAGGACCGGACGCAGCGCGTAGTCGATGGCCAGCACGTGGGCCGTGCTGCCGCCGGTGGCGAGCGGCAGCACGGTCTTCCCGGCGAGCGCGTACTGCGGGAGCAGGTCGAGCAGCGCCTTCAGCAGGCCGCTGTACGCGGCCTTGTAGACGGGCGTGCCGATGACGATCCCGTCCGCCTGCTCGAACCGGGCCGCGGCCTCGACGATCGCCGGGTGGCGGAAGTCGGCGCGCAGCAGCGCCTCGGCGGGCAGGTCACGGACGTCGAGCGTGCCCACCTCGTGCCCGTCGTCGACAAGGCGGGCGTCGACGTGGCGCAGGAGCCGGCCGGTGCGCGAGGTGGCTGAGGGGCTTCCGGAGACGGAGAGGACGACGGCCATGGGGAACCTTCCGGGTTCGGTGGTGCGGTGTGTACGGCGATGCGGTGCGGCGCCGCCGGTCGGGCGGCGGTCGTTCACCAGGCGCTGGCCCGCACGGAGACCTGGGGCTGTAGGTCGGCGCGCAGCGCTTCGAGGAAGGTGACGAGCTCGGCCGCCACCGCGCGGTGCTGCTGGTCGTTCAGGACGTCGTGGCGGGCTCCGCGCACGACGGCGAGGCGGGCACGGGGCAGGGTCTTGGCCAGGCGGTCGAGGGCGTCGTGGTCGGCGAGGGGGTCCAGGTCACCGGCGAGCAGCAGGTGCGGGACGGCCGAGCGGGAGTCGTACGCCGCGTCGAGCAGGGCGTCCGGCACGGGGGTGCCGAGGGTCCCGCGCCGGACCTGCGGGTCGGTGGTGAGGGCGCCCCGGTGGACGGGGCAGGTCGTCCTGACGTCCAGCTCGTCCTCCCAGCCGGCGCTTGCGGAGGCGGCCGCACTCCCGGGGAGTCCGGCGAGGACGAGGGCGTCGGGCCGGAGCTCGGGGGCCTCTGTGGCGTGGCTGTGCAGGGCGGCGAGCGCGGCGGCGCCCGTGTCGGAGCCCACGAGAACGAGTGGACCCGCCGTGCCGTCGTCCGCCGCGGGCGCCGCGGCGGCAAGGCGCTGCCCGAACTCGCGCAAGGACGAGCCGAGTCGAGCGGTGTCGAGGTCCGCGGCGTCCGCGGCGTCCACGACGCGGACGCGGTAGGCGTCGGCGGCGAGTCGCCTGCCGAGCCGGTTGTACGTGGCGCGGGTCTCGCCCCGCCCCGGGACCACGACGACGGTGCCGCGGGTCCGCAGGCCCTCGGGCGCGTGGTGGTCGGTGTACTGCTGGGTCATGCGACTGCTCCTGCGGGTTCGGGTGCGGGCCGCCAGCCCAGGGCGGGGGCGACTTCGGTGGCGATGAGCTCGAGGGCCCGGATCGCGGCGTCGAGGTCGGGCACGGCGGGGTTGAACTGGGTGATCAGGTCGGTGGCGAGGGGCAGGACCTGTTCCTGGCCGAGCGCGTGGACGATCTCTTCGGGGTGGCCGTAGAAGCTGTGGAAGCGGCGCAGCGCCTCCGCGCGGTCGAGGCCCTCGGGGAACGCTCCGCCGCCGGCCATGCGCAGGGCGGCGCGGTGCACGTCGTCGCCGATGTGGCGCAGCGCGGTGCGCCGGTCCCGCGCCGGGAACACGAACCGCGACAGGCCGATCCGCGGGCGGTGCGGCCGGTCCCAGGCGGCGAGGTACGCGTCCGCCCAGGGGCGTTGCACCGCGTCGGTGGGCGCGTCGTGTCCGTAGGCCGCGCGGTTGAGGAGCAGGTGCGAGCCGCCGTTCGCGGCGTGCCGGGCGCCGGCTTCGCTGAAGACGCCCTGCCAGATCCGGTCGGTGAAGTCGCCCGGCGCGGGCTGGACGCGGAAGCCCGGCGCCCGCACCTCGTCACCGGCCAGGGCCTGGCGCAGCACCACCAGATGTTCGCTGGTGAGCTGCCGCTTGCGCGCGACGTCCTGGCCGAAGGCGGCGTACTCCAGGTCGCTCGATCCGCTGCCGACGCCGACCTCGACGCGGCCGCCGCTGAGCGTGTCGACGACGGCGATGTCCTCGGCGAGCCGGACGGGGTCCTCCAACGGGAGGACGGTGACGGCGGTGCCGAGCCGGATGCGGGTGGTGCGGGCGGCGGCGTGGGCGAGGAAGGGCCAGGGCGCGGACAGGCCGCCTCCGCCGCCGGGTTCGTGGTGCTGGGCGACCCAGCCGATGTCGAAGCCCAGCGCGTCGGCCGCGACGAAGAGCTCCTGCGCGTTGCGGTACGCCTGTGCGGGGTCGTCGCCGCGGCCCTGGACGTGGG
This sequence comes from Streptomyces sp. cg35, assembly GCF_050410835.1. Taxonomy (NCBI): domain Bacteria; kingdom Bacillati; phylum Actinomycetota; class Actinomycetes; order Kitasatosporales; family Streptomycetaceae; genus Streptomyces; species Streptomyces sp. cg35. Next base: position 8,361,894 of record NZ_CP191268.1, on the reverse strand, counting down.
TGAGGAAGCCGAGCCGGAAGCGCGGCGCGGGCGCGGTCACGATCCGGCCGCGTCGAGGCTGTGACGGTTGGCGGGGACCGGCAGACCGAGGTTGCCGCGCAGGGTGTCGGCCTCGTACGCGGTGCGGAAGAGATCGCGCTTCTGCAGGATCGGCACGACCCCGTCGACGAACAGCTCCAGCTCCTCCTCGGTGCGGAAGGCCAGGTTGATGCCGTCGAAGGTGCCGGCGTCGAACCACTCCTCGATGCGGTCGGCGACGGTCTGCGGCGCACCGACGAACGGCGAGCGGCGGAACTCGGCCAGCGACTGGGCTACTTGACGCAGCGTCAGGTTCTCCGTCCTGGCCCGTTCGATGATCTTCGCGGCGCCGGTGCGGCCGCCCTTCTCCGCGAGGTGCGCGACGTCGGGGAACGGCGCGTCGAGATCGTGCACGCTGAAGTCGTACGCGCCGAACGACCGGCCGAGGAGCGCGAGGTGCCGGTCGAAGTCGTTGTCCTCCTCGAAGATCTCCCGCTCACGGAGCCGGGCCGCCTCGTCCGTGGCGGCGACGACCGGACCGCCATGGATGAAGATCTTGATGTGGTCGGGGTTGCGGCCGTGGGCGGCCGTGCGCCGCTTGATGTCGGCGTAGTACTCCTGCGCCTGCTGGAGGGGCCCGCCGGGCGCGTAGATTCCTTCCGCCACGCGTGCCGCGAGGTCGCGGCCCTCCTCGGAGACCCCGGCCTGGAAGATCACCGGCTGGCCCTGCGGCGAGCGGGAGAGGTTCAGCGGGCCGGCGACCTTGAAGTGCTCCCCCACGTGGTTGAGTTCGTGGAGCTTGGCCGGGTCGAGGAAGGTGCCGCGCTCGACGTCGGCCGGGAACGCGTCGTCCTCGTACGAGTCCCAGAGCCCCTGGGCGACCTGGACGAACTCCAGGGCGCGCCCGTAGCGGGTGGCGTAGTCGAGGTGCTCGTCGAGGCCGTAGTTCCTGGAGGTTCCGGTGTCGAAGCTGGTGACGACGTTCCAGCCGGCCCGGCCGCCGCTGATGTGGTCGAGGGAGGCGAAGCGGCGGGCGAGGTTGAACGGGGAGTTGTAGGTGGAGCTGGCCGTGCCGACGAGGCCGATGTGCCGGGTGTGGGTGGCGACGGCCGACAGGAGGGTGAGGGGTTCGAGCCGGTTGAGGTAGTGCGAGGGATAGGTGGCGTTGATGAACTGGCTGTCGACGATGAACAGGGCGTCGAACAGGGCGTGTTCGGCCGCCTGGGCCTGCCGTATGTAGTAGTTGATGTCGATGCTGGCGTTCTTGGCGACGCGCGGGTCCTTCCACAGGCCGTGCTGGCCGGGACCGCCGACACCGTACGGGTGCAGCGCGAGGTGGATCTGCTTCCGGGACATGAGCGTTCCTGTCTGTGGGCGCGGGAGGGGCGTGAGTGGCTATGCGTGGAGCAGGGCGCGCAGGGCCGCGCGTTCGGCACGGTCGGCCGGGGCACCGTGCAGGGTCGGCGCGGAGCCGAGGAGGAGGCGCGTGTACGCGTGGCGCGGCTCGTCGACGATGTCGCGGGCGGCGCCGACCTCGACGAGTTCGCCCTGGTAGAGGACGGCGATGCGGTCGGCGACGCCGGCGACGGAGCCGAGGTCGTGGGAGATGAGGAGGAGCGCCACGCCTTCCGCGCGCAGCTCCTCGAGGATCTCCAGGACCTGGACCCGGTTGGCGGAGTCGAGCGCGCTGACCGGCTCGTCGAGGATGACGACGCGGGGCTCGGTGACCAACGCGCGCGCGACGGCGACGCGTTGGCGCTGTCCGCCGGAGAGCTCGCCGGGCAGCCGGCCGAGCAGGTCCGCGGTCAGCCGGACCCGGTCGAGGAAGGCCCTGACGCGGGTGGCCGCCTCGCCGCGCGGCACACCCCGTACGAGCAGCGGCTCGCTGAGCGATTCCTCGACGGTGAGGTCCGGGTCCAGGCTGCGCAGCGGGTCCTGGAAGACGTACTGGACGGTCCCGCTTCGGCGCAGGTCGCGCCATTGGCGGCGGCCGTAGGCCGTGACGTCCGCTCCCCCGATGGTGATCGATCCGCTCGTGGCGGGCACCAGGCCGAGGACGGTGCGGGCGAGTGTGGACTTGCCGGAGCCGGTCTCGCCGATGAGGCCGACGGTCTCGCCCGGCGCGACGCTCAGCGAGACGCCGTGCAGGGCCCGGCGTCGCCTGCGGCGCGGCCCGTAGTGCACGTCGAGGTCGGTGATCTCCAGGAGCGCGGGCGCCGGCCCCGCGGGGTGGTCGGTGCTCACGCGTCCTCCTTGACCGTGCGGAACCTGTCCAGGCCGTAGCTCTCGTGCTCGGCGATGAGGAGCCGGGTGTAGTCGTGGTGCGGGTCGTGCAGGACCGAGCGGGTCGGCCCGTGTTCGACCACTTCTCCCTGGCGCATGACGAGGACCTCGTCGCACAGCTGGGCGACGACGGCGAGGTCGTGGGAGACGACCACGAGCGCGAGCCCGGTCTGCGCGCGCAGGTCGGCGAGCAGGTCGAGGATCTCCGCCTGGACGGTGACGTCGAGGGCGGTGGTGGCCTCGTCGGCGATGAGGATGCGCGGCCGCGCGGCGATCGCGGCGGCGATCAGGACGCGTTGCAGCATGCCGCCGGAGAGTTCGTACGGGTACTGGCCGTGGACGAGTTCGGGGTCGCGCAGGTGGACCGCGCGCAGCAGCTCGACGGCGCGCTCGCGGGCCTCCCGTCGCTTCAGCCCCTGCTTCACGCGGACGACCTCCGCGATCTGGGCGCCGACGCGGATCGAGGGGTTGAGGTAGGAGGCCGGGTCCTGGAAGACGGCGCTGATGGTGGTGCCGCGCAGCTCGGTCCAGCGGGCGGTCGTCAGGGTGGTGATGTCGGTGCCGTCGATCGCGATCGAGCCGCCGGTGATCGCGAAGTGCGGGGGCAGGATGCCCAGCGCGGCGCGGCAGGTGAGGGTCTTTCCGCTGCCGGACTCGCCGACGATGCCGACGGTCTTGCCGGGGGTCAGTTCGAAGCTCACCCCGTGGACGATCTCGCGGTCACCGGCCAGGTCGCTGATGCGCAGGTCGCGCACGGACAGGACCGGGGCGGCCGCATCGGCCGACTCCGGCTCGGAGGCGGCCGGTCGGGGCAGGGTCTTCTGCAGGGACGGGGTCATCGGGCACCTCCGGCGGTGACGGGTTCGGCGTTGTCGGTGCGGCGGGCGCGGGCCTTGCGGCGGTTGACCAGGGCGCGGCCCGCCTCGCCGGAGACGTCGCGGATGGCGTCCGCGAGCAGGTTGCCGGCCCAGACCGTCACCATGATCAGCAGGGCCGGGGCGACGGGCGCCCACGGCTGGTGGCTGAGGTAGGCCAGGTCGGAGGCGAGCAGGCCGCCCCACGTCGGGGCCGGGGGCTGGACGCCGATGCCGAGGAACGTGAGGCTGGAGACGATCACGAAGCCGACGCCGATGGTCGATGCGAGGGCGACCGCGAGGGGCGGGAGCACCTTGGTCCACACGTGGCGGCGCACGATCCAGCCGACGGAGGCGCCGGAGACGAGCGCGGCCTCGACGTACTGGGCACGGGCCACGGTGAGGGTCGCGGCGCGGGCCACCCGGTAGAACAGCGGGGAGACCAGGACGCCGGTGACGAGCATCGCCTGGGTGATGCCGTTGCCGAGGAGCGCGATGACCGCGACGGCGAAGAGCAGGAACGGCAGGGCCACGAGGGTGTCGGTCAGCCGCAGGGTGAGCCATTCGAAGGCGCGTCCCAGGTAGACCGACAGGATGCCGGGGACGGACCCCACGACCAATGCGGTCAGGGCGACTTCGAGGGAGCCGAGGACGCTGACGCGGGAGCCGTCGAGGAGGCGGCTGAACGTGTCGCGGCCGAGGTAGTCGGTGCCGAGCCAGTGGTCCGCGGAGACGTCCGCGAGGGTGTGGGCGCTGGTGGCGAGGGGGTCCTGCGGAGCGAGCAGCGGGCCGAGCATCGCGAGCAGGGCGATCAGGGTGAGGACGACGACGGCGATCCGTCCGGACGTGAGCGTGAGAACGCGGCGCACCATGGGTCACACTCCTCTCTGGGAGGCCGGTGTGACCCGGGCCAGGACCAGGTTGACGAGCAGGTTGAACGTGACGACGAGGGCGATCGACACGACGAGGACGCCTTGGACGGCGGGGACGTCACCGGCCTGGGCCGCGTCGTTGGCGAACCGGCCGAAGCCCTGCAGGCCGAAGATCCACTCGGTGACGACGGAGGCGCCGACGAGGGCGGGGAACTTCAGGCCGAGCGTGGCGAGGGTCGGGCCGAGGCCGTTGCGCAGGACGTGGCCGAAGAAGATCCGCCGCGGGCTGAGCCCGCGGACCACGGCGCCGGTCACGTAGTTCTCCCCGTACGCGGCGATGAGGCTGGTGCGCAGCTGGCGGGCGACGTCGGCGATGACGTCGAAGCTCAGGGCGAGGGCCGGCAGGGTGATGTGGGCGAGCCACGGCCCGACGCCCTGTGCGGCGGGGACGTAGCCTGCCGACGGGAACAGGTGGAGTCCGACGGCGAACACGGCGACCAGCACGATGCCGACGACGAACGCGGGCATCACCGAGATCACCGTCACGAAGCCGGTGACCGCCCGGTCGATCCAGGTCGTGCGGCGCAGCGCGGCGAGCGTACCGAGGGCGAATCCGACGACCACGCCGATCAGGAGGGCGAACGTGGCGACGGACAGGCTGACGCCGAGGCCGACGCCGATGAGGGTGGAGATGTCGGAGCCGTTGGTCCAGCTGGTGCCGAGGTCGCCGTGGAGCACGCCGTCGAACCAGTCCCCGTACTGGACGAGGAAGGGCCGGTCGAGGCCCCATTCGGCCTCGACGCGGGCGACGGCCGCGGGGGTCGCCTCCTCCCCCAGCTGGATCCGCGCCGGGCTGAGACCGCTCAGTGAGCGCAGCGCGAACGTCACGAAGGTCGCGACCAGGAAGACGGGCACGAAGAGGGCGACCGACCGGGCGAGGGCGGCCAGGACCCGGCCCAGGGCGTGCCGTGTCCGGGAGCGCCGGGCCGTCACCGGGCGCCGCCGATGGTCACGCCGGTCCAGTCGATGTGGGCCGGGTTCTTGGGCAGGTCGGAGATCGACTTGCTCTTGGCGATGAGGTTCGGCTGGGAGTACGTGAAGACGAGGGCCTTGCTCTCCAGTCCGGCCCGGGTCGCCGCTTGCAGGGTCCTGGCGTACGCGGGCGAGTCGAGCGGGGTCCGGCGGACCTTGGCGATGGCGGACTCGAAGCCGTCGGGCTCGTAGGGCGAGCTGAGGTTGAGCGGGCCGTCGGGGCCGAAGTGGGCGGTGAGGGTCTGTGCGGCGGAGTCGCGTCCGGTGGTGGCGTACAGGGAGAAGGTGAGGTTCTTGGCGAAGAACGGGGTGGCCCAGTTCTTGTCGATCTTGATGGTGACGGTGATGCCGACCTTGGCCAGCTGCGACTGCACGATCTCGGCCTGTGGGTCCTCGGCGGGGATCACGAGGTCGAGCTTGATGTCACCGGCCTTGTGGCCCGCTTCGGCGAGCAGCTTCTTCGCCTTGGCCGGGTCGTAGGGATAGCTGTTCTCGGACCGCGGGTCGTAGGCGACGTAGCCCTTGGGGAACGGCTGGTCGGTGGCTTCGCCGTAGCCGAACGTCAGCTTGTCGACGAACTCCCGGCGGTCGATCGCGTAGCGGACGGCGTCGACGACCTTGTCGTTGTCGAACGGCTTCTTGTTGATGTTCAGGCTGATGTTGGAGGCGTTGAAGCCGGGCTGCACGAAGACGTCGAGGCCGGCCTTCTTGGCGGCGGAGGCCTGACCGGGTTCGATGTCGGCGAAGTTGTAGACACCGGTCTGCAGGCCGGAGATGACGGTGGAGGCGTCGGGGGCCGAGGTCAGTTCGACGTTGTCGATGTGGATGTTGTCGGCGTCCCAGTAGTCGGGGTTCTTCTTCAGGACGGCCTTGGTGCCCGGGATCACCTGGGTGACGATGAAGGGGCCGGCGCCGACCGGGTTCTGGTCGAGCTTCGCCGGGGACTTCGCGGCCTTGGGGCTGGCGATCTGCAGCACGCGCTGGCCGAACAACTGCGGTATCTGGTAGTCGACTTGGCTGAGGTGGACGACGGCGTCGAGCCCCTCGGCGTCCACGGACTCGATCGACGTGAGGTCGCCGAAGAGGGCGGAGTTCTTCTGCTTCTTGGCCCGCTCGACGGCCGCCTTCACGGCGGCGCCGTCGACCGGCTCGCCGTCGCTGAACGTCAGGCCGGAGCGCAGGTGGAAGGTGATCCGGTCGCCCTTCTTGTTGTACTCCCAGCTCTTGGCGAGGTCCGGGACCGCGTCACCCTTCTCGTTCGTTCGTGTCAACGAGGCGTACACCAGGGCGAGTTCACGGAACTGGGCGCCGCTGCCGCCGACGACCGGGTCCCAGTGAGCGGGGAAGTACGACGACGTCCACTTCAACGTGGCGCCCCCGCTCGCGGAGCCGGCCTCACCGCCGCAGGCGCCGAGTGCCGGTACGAGGAGGGCGGTCAGGCCGGTCACCAGGCCTGCGGTGCGCAGCCGGGCGGCGGGTCGGAGGGGGCCTGCGGGACGACGGGGCATGAGGCGTCCGGGCATGGTTCTCTTTCGTCGATGGCCCGCTTCCGCCCGGGGCGGCGGGTGGCGGGGCGAGGGGCGGCACCCCCGCGACCGCCACGGACGCACGCCTCAACAGGCCTGCACGCACGGGGAGATGGGCGCGGCGGAGCCTTGGAGCCGAGGCAGGGGCGTCAGCGGATCACGGGGTGGACCGGGACACGGAGCAGAAGAGGTGGCGGCGCGCAGACGAACGCGCTCGGCCGGGGAAGGCGCAGCGGGCGGCGCGGGGGCCGTGGACCGGGTCGATCAGCGACAGAGGGCGCTACAGGTGCGCCGCAGATCCACGTAGCGGCACACCACACCGGGGTGCGTCGTGAGCATGTCCACATCCTGGGGCCGGTCGTCCGCCCCTGTCAATGGACACCAATTGGTGTCTCATTCGGCGGACAGTCCTACGCCGCTGGTCAACGGCCTGTCAGGGAGCAAGGGAGGTCCCAGGGAGGGCCGTTGAGCGCTCCCGGGCCTCCGCCGCGTCCAGCCACACCGGGCCGCCCGCGGTGTCCACCCGCACCGCGTCCGGTGGCGGCCACGGCCCGGTCGTCAGCACTTGGCGCTCGGGGTCGGTGAGGCTGCGGTAGCGCTTCAGCGCCCGGTCCGCGGGCAGCGCGGGCGGCGCCGTCGACAGCAGGCCGGGGGACAGCTCCTCGACCGCCGCGGCGTACTCCTCGTAGGGGCGCCAGCCGGGCACGACGCGTCGGCCACCGGAAGCGCGCAGCAGCAACGTCGGCAGGGCGTAGCGGAGTCGGCCGTCCGAGGTCTCCTTGGCCGCGCCGGGGTGGGGTGAGCCGCTGTCGACGGAGCGCACCTCGGGGACCGGCCTGCGCGCCTCGGCGCGGTCGGCCCGCACGCTCTCGCGCACGGCGTCGGAAGCCGCGTCGGCCCGCAGCCGCTCCGCGTCCAGGCCCGGCACGCCTCGTACGGCGAGCAGCGCGGACTCGGGGATGTCGGCGGGCTCGCCCGCCACGAACACGGTCTCGCGCAGCCGTCGCAGCACGCGGTCCGCGACCCGGCCGCCCTGCGGCTCGGCCGCCTTGGCCACGAGGGACGCGGGCCAGGAACTCGCCGCGACGCGGCTCAGGCGGACCGCGCGGGGCGCCTTCGTGTGGCCGCAGATCTCCTCGACGTAGCGTTCGTACCAGGCGGTCTCCGCGGCGGGGTCGGGCGGCGGGTCATCGTCGTCGTCGAACAGGATGCAGTAGGCCCGGCGCCAGCGGACCCGTCCGTCGAGCGCCGCCCGCAGACGGCGGAAGGTGGGCTCCGAACCCCAGGCCCAGGGGCACAACGGGTCGGTGTACTCGACGACTTCGAGAGCCGGCTCCTGTCCCGCACCGGGCCCGCCGGCCGCATCCGGGTCCGTCACGCGGCGCTCCGGGGGGCCTGTGCCGCGCCGGTTCCGGCGTCGATGCCGGTACCGGCTTCGGGCGGCAGCAGTGCGGCCAGGGTGACCCCGCCCAGAAGCGCCGCCGCGTCGGCCTCGATCCGCCGGTACAGGGCGGGCAGTCCCGTGGCGGCGCCCGGGTAGTCCAGGCCCTCCAGCGGCTCACCGCGCAGGGTGATCAACTCGCCGTCGACGGCACGCGCGACGTCGAGCAGGGTGATCTCCTCGGCGCGGCCGCCCAGCCAGTAGCCGCCCTCGCAGCCGCGCTGACTGCGCACCAGGCCGGCCTTCCGCAGCTCGCCCACCACGGACTTCAGAAATCGGAACGGGATCCCCTGCGAGGAGGCGATGGACTCGCAGGTCAAGGGACGGTCAGGGACACGGGCGAGCTCCAGCAGCGCCCGCGTGGCGTAGTCCGCCTTCGCGGAGATATGCATGAGCACATCATGCCTGAACCCCCGCTCGCGACAAGGCCCTTCACCCTCGCCCGCCGGTATGTTGCGGGAACATTGCCGCAGGTGAGACCCATTGGACACCTCTTGACATCCTTTTCGGGGGAGCTCTAGCGTCCCGGCCATGAGCGATGCGCTGACCACCCCTGGCGAAGGCTTCCACCCGCATCTCCACGATGCCCCGAACCCGTCGGCCGCTCCGCTGCGGACGCGCCTGCACCACATCCGCGCCGACGCCCTGGACGGCGACACGGCGCAGACGGGCGGCATGCGCCGCTTCGCCGCCGTCAGCGGGAACACGGTGGGCTCGGAGAAGCTCTGGATGGGCCAGACCCATGTCGCCCCCGCGACGTCGTCCTCCGACCACCATCACGGCGAGTCCGAGACCGCCATCTACGTGGTCAGCGGTCACCCCGAGTTCGTCTTCCTCGAGGACTCGGGCGACGGCGAGGAGGAGATCCGGTTGCGCACCTCCCCCGGCGACTACATCTTCGTACCGCCGTACGTGCCGCACCGCGAGGAGAACCCCGACCCGGCCGACGAAGCCGTGGTCGTCATCGCGCGCAGCACCCAGGAGGCGATCGTGGTGAATCTGCCGAAGCTGCACGCGCTGCCCGGCCAGCAGGACTGAGGCCGGCCGCACGACCGGCCGCGGCAAGCACCCGACCGCGGAATTCACCCGTTCGGCCCTGCGACGGCGCCCCCGACGGGCGCTCCCCTCATGCGACCCCAACGCTCTGAGTACGACTGATCTCAACGTATTGGGGTGGTTGCCATGCGAACCAGAGCGCTGGCCTCGGAGTTCGTCGGAACCCTGCTTCTGGTCTTCTTCGCCGTGGGCTCGGCGGTCCTGGGAGCCGAGTACATCGGCACCCTCGGCATCGCGTTGGCCTTCGGCTTCACGCTCCTGGCGTTGGCCTACTCGCTCGGTCCGATCTCGGGGTGCCATGTCAACCCGGCGGTGACGCTGGGCATGCTGTGCGCACGCCGCATCGACGTGCGCACGGCGGTCTCGTACTGGATCGCCCAGTTCGTCGGCGGCATCGCCGGAGCGGCGCTCCTCTTCCTGCTGGCCAAGCAGGTGCCCGGCTTCCGGGCCTCCGGCGCCTTCGGCAGCAACGGCTACGGATCGCGGTCCGCGGTGCACATCAACACCGGTGGCGCGTTCCTCGCCGAGGTCGTCCTGACCTTCCTGCTGGTGTTCGTGGTGCTCGCCGTGACGCACCGCGTCGCCGTCACCGGCTTCGACGGCCTGCCCATCGGCATCGCGCTCGCCGTCATCCACCTGGTCGGCATCCCGCTGACCGGTACGTCCGTCAACCCGGCGCGCAGCCTCGGCCCGGCCCTGTTCGCCGGCGGTGCCGCGCTGTCGCAGCTGTGGCTGTTCATCGTCGCGCCGCTGGTCGGCGGCGCACTCGCCGCGGTCGTGCACCAGGTGACGCACCCGGCGGGCGAGGACCGCACGATCGCCGACGAGGTGTCGGCGGCCTGACCCGGGCGGGCCCGCGCGGACGACGTCCACGCGGGCCCGGGCCGACGGTCAGCCGAGCAGGTCGGCGACCATCGCCGCGAACTCGTCCGGGGTGACCAGGCGGATCCCGAGGGACTCGGCCTTGGCCCGCTTCGAGCCCGCGCCCTCCCCGGCGACGACGATGCTGGTGTTCTTCGAGACGCTGCCCGAGGACGTGCCGCCGGCGCGCTCGACGAGCTCGTTCATCTGGTTGCGGGAGAGCTCGGCCAGGGGGCCGGTCATGGCGCCGGTCACCACGACCTTCATGCCTGCCAACGGGCCCGCTTCCGGGGTGTCCTGGCCGTCGGCGTCCGTGGCGGCCGCGGGGGGTGTGGCGCCGGGTTCGGTCATGGACAGGCCCGCGGCCGCGAGGCGGTCGATCTGCTCGGCGAGCTCGGCGAGTTCGGCGACGATGACCGGGGCCTTCTCCGCGCCGATCCCGTCGACCTGCTGCATCGCCTCCGCGTCCGCGGCCCGGATCGCGTCCATGGTGGCGAAGTGCCGGGCGATGCGGCGGGACATGGAGCGGCCGGTGCCGCGGACGCCGAGCGCGCACAGCACCCGCGAGAGCGGCTGTCTCCTGGCGGCGTCGAGCGCCGCCATGAGGTTGTCGGTGCTGGTCTCCCCCATCCGTTCCAGGCCGAGCAGTTGCTCGCGGGTGACCCGGTCGAACAGGTCGGGCAGGCTCGTCACCAGCCCGGACTCCACGAGCTGCACGACCCGGGACTGGCCCAGTCCCTCGATGTCGAGCTGGTCGCGGCCCGCCGCGTAGGAGACGGAGGCGACCAGGTGGCAGTTGCGGCCGCGCTCGCACCGCCACCGCTGTTCGCTCGTGTCGATGCCGGAGCCGCACTGCGGGCACTCGGCGGGGAAGGCGATCTCCTGCTCGTCGCCGGTCCGCAGGTGGGCGACGGGGGCTTCGATGCGGGGGATGATGTCGCCCGCCTTGTAGACCATGACGTGATCGCCCAGGCGCAGGTCGCGGCGGGTGATGTCGGCGGGGTTGTGCAGCGTGGCGTACGTGACGGTGGAACCGTCGATCTCCACCGGCTCCAGCACCGCACGCGGCGCGATGATGCCGGTGCGACCCACGTTCCACTCCACGCCGACCAGCCTGGTGATCTTCTCGACGGCCGGGAGCTTGAAGGCGACCGCCCAGCGCGGCGCGCGTGATCCGGATCCGGCCGTCCGCTGGTCGGCGGCGAGGTCGGCCTTGACGACGATCCCGTCGATACCGAACGGCAACTCCGCGCGGGCCGCCGCGATCTCCGCGACGCGGGCCAGGACCTCCTCCACGGAGGTGACCACGACGCCGGCGACCTGGGTGCTGGCCGGGGTGTTGATGCCGTAGCCGGACGCGCGGTCCATGAGCGCCCCGTGCGCGGCCTCGGTGAGGTCGGCGGCGAGCGCCTCGTCCGTGTCCGCGAGCGGCAGCAGACCGTAGCCGAAGAACGTCATCTCCACCCGGTACGCGCGGTCCTTGGCGCGCAGTGTGCCGGCCGCGGCGTTGCGCGGATTGGCGAACGGCTCGCCGCCGTGCTCGGTGCGCAGCTGGTTGGCGTACTCGAACTGGGCGGTGGTCATGAGGACTTCACCGCGCACCTCCAGCGTGACCGGCTCGGTGAGCTCCGCGGGCAGGCCCTCGATGGTGCCGACGGCGTGCGACACGTCCTCCCCTGCGGTGCCGTCCCCGCGCGTGATGAGGCGGGCGAGCCGGCCGTGCTCGTACCGGGCGGCGATCGCGAGGCCGTCCAGCTTGGGCTGAACGTTCCAGCTCGCCACCTCGCGGCCGATCCGCCGCTCCAGCGAGGCGGCCCAGGTCGCGAACTCCTCGTCGGAGAACACGTTGTCCAGGCTCAGCATCGGTACCGTGTGCGGCACGTCTCCTTCCACCGCGCCGCCCGCGACCTTCCCGGAGGGCGAGTCGGAGAGCACCTGGTCCGGGTGGGCGGTCTCGTACGCGGCGATCGCCCGCACCAGCCGGTCGTACGCGTCGTCGTCGAGTCGCGAGGTGCCGCCTTCGTAGTACGCGGCGGCCGCGGCCTTGGCCTCTTCGACCGCCTGCGCGTAGGCGGCGGCATCAGACAGCGCGGGCAGCGCGGGCAGCACAACAGGAACGGCAGGAGTCGTCGTCATGCCCTTCATCCTGCCTCCCACCACTGACAATCCAGTGGCTGCCGGGCGGGGCGGGCGTTACCTGACAGCCACGGTGCGCACCCCGAGACCGACCAGAACGGCCCCTGCCAGATGGCGGTCAGGAACTGCGGGACGAGGGTGAGCGAGACCCGCCGAGCCGAGGGCGACGAAGGCGCCGTCGGCTCGTGAACCCGCGATCACCTTCTGCGGGACGAGAGTGAAGCTGGTGCCGGGAATCAGGGTGAGGGGGACGACCGCGGCCACGAATCCGATGACCTGCTGCCACTGCGCACGACAAGGCTAGACAGTGGTGCCGGCCGCGTGCCGGTCTCCCGTGAAGCGGGACGGCGGGGTGCCGAAGGTGCGGGTGAAGGCGGCGGTGAAAGCGGCGGGAGAGGCGTAGCCGAGTCGGGTGCCGGCCTCGGTGACGGAGGTCGTGCGCAGCAGTGGGACGGCGGCGAGCAGGCGGGCGCGGGAGCGCCAGACTGCGGGGCTGTCACCGGTCTCGGTGCGAAAGCGCCGGGTGAAGGCGCGCTCGCTCATGGCCGTGCTCGCGGCCCACGCGGCATTGGTGACCCCGGCGTCCGGGGCGGCCAGGTAGGCGCGGCAGAGCCGTGCCAGGTCGGCGGAGGCGGGGATCGCCACGTGGAACGGGAGCGGGGTCCGCTCGGAGATCTCGTGCAGGAGGAGCGCGGCGATGCTTCCGGTGCGGCCCGACAGGCTGTAGTCGGGCTCGAACTCCACGGCGGTCAGGAGCAGTTCGCGCAGCAGGGGTGGCACGTCGACGACCGTGCAGGTGGCGGGCCACCAGGGCACGGCGGCCGGCTCGATGTACAGGCTCCGGGTGCTCACGCCCAGCATCCGGACGCGGTGCCGGGTGACGGCCGGGATCAGCACGGCGCGCTCGGGCGGCACCGTCCAGGTGCCCTCGGCGGTGTCGACGATCATGACGCCCGTGGCGCCGTAGAGGAACTGTGCGCGCCGGTGTTCGTGCCAGTGCAGGACGTGGCCGGGCGGATAGTCGGTGCCGATCGGCAGGACGGCCCGGTCGACGTGGTCGACATCGGCCAGCGGGACGTTCTTCACCCGCACACCCTAGTGGCCGGGACGCGAAAGAAATGTGCCGACCATCGAATGCGGGTAGTCGCTCCGGGTTGCTGGAGTGGACCCATGGATGTGGTGGCGTTGATCGGGGTCGGGCTCCTCACCGGGGTGACGACGGTGTTGTTCGGGTTCGGCGGCGGGTTCGTCGCGGTGCCCGTCGTGGTGTGGGCGGACGCCGCGCTCGGCGCGGACGCCGTGCGGGTGGCGACGGCCACGTCGGCGCTGGTCATGGTGGTGAACGCGGGGTTCGCGACGGCCGTGACCCCGCGCCGGGTGCTCGCCGCGCTCCGCGGGAGCGGCACGCTGCTGCTCCTGCTGGCGGCCGGCGCCGCGGCCGGGGCGTTCGCGGCGCGCCTGGCCCCGGCGGATCCGGCACGCTGGGCGTTCGTCGCGTACGTGGCCGTCACGATCGCCGACCTGCTCCTGCGCCCCGGCTTTCTGCGCCCGAGCGCCCGGGGCACGACGGCCCGTGACACCCCGCGTCCGCTGCCGGCCCTTCTCGGCGTGCCGGTCGGCGCGGTCGCGGCCTTCCTCGGGGTGGGAGGCAGCGTGATGACCGTGCCCGCGATGCGCCGCGCCGGGCACACGATGCACGTGGCCACGGCGCTGGCCAACCCGCTGACCCTGGCGATCGCGCTGCCGGCCGCCGTGGTGTCGCTGGCCGCCGCCGTGGTTCCCGCCGCCACCGACGCGCACGTGCGCCTCGTCGGCCTCGTCGACGTGTGGTCCGCGTCTGCGCTGCTGCTCGGAGCGCTGCCGGTGATCGCGGTTCTGCGGCGGCGCCCGCCACGGATCCCCGACCGCGTGCATGCCTGGACCTACATCGGGCTGCTCGTCGTGGTCACGGCCGCGATGGCGCTGTCGGCGTAGCGGCGGGGTGTCCCGCGGCACTCGCGGGGCGAGCGGCTCGTCGTGCGGGGGCCGCCGGGACCGGCTCAGCGGGCGTGGGCCTCCTGGCGCGCCCTGCGACGGAAGGCCCGGTGCAGCGTGGCCCGTTCGACCTCCGACGTGCCGCCCCATACCCCGGTCGTCTGTCCCGTCCGAAGGGCCCAGTCCAGGCAGGCGTCCGCCACCGGGCAGCGGCGGCACACCGCCTTCGCCTCCCGGACATCCTGCAGGGCCGGCCCGCTGCCGCCCACCGGGAAGAACAGTTCAGGGTCCTCCCCCACGCAAGCCGCACTGTCGAGCCACTCCATGTCCCTCTCCCTCACTGGTACCGGAAGCAGCGCGGGTACCCACAACGCCGGGGACAACCCAGTGATGTCGTGACGGAACGGTTCCGGACAGCCGCAGTGGCGGGGCGTTCGCGGGTCAGCGGTCCACGGCCCGGGCCAGCTCCGCCTTGTTCATGGACGAGCGGCCCTTGACGTTCTTGCGCCGGGCCTCGGCGTAGAGCTGGTCCCTCGTCCGGCCCTGGGCGCCTTCGTGGGAGCGCGAACCTCCGCGCTGCGAAGCCGACTTGGGGTCCTGGGTCGAGGTGCGGCTCGCGGTGCGCGACTCGCCGCTGCGGGCCCGCTCCTTGTTCACGGTGCGGGCGGCGATCTCCTCGGCCCGTGCCGTGGACTCGCCGCGCTTCTTCGCGCTCTCCTTGATGTGCTCGTACTGGCGTTCCCTCTTGCGGTTCGATCCTGCGGGCATGACACGTCCTTCTTTCCTGTGCGTGGTGTCCCCCACCAGGCTGGTCACACTGTCGGCCGTCCCGCCACACGACCAGCCTGGTGGGGGACTGCCCCGGGCGGGGCGGATCGTGCCGAAGAGGCCCTTGTCCCGGCTCGCCCGTCGCCGCATTCTCCTGATGACGCCCTCCGATCCGGTTCTGGAGCATGCGATGACGACGGCCGACCGAGACTCCTCGGGACTGACCACCGACGAGCTGCGCGATCTGGACGCCCACTGGCGCGCCGCGAACTTCCTGACCGTCGGACAGATCTATCTGATGTCCAACCCCCTGCTGCGCGAGCCCCTGCGACCGGAGCACGTGAAGCCGCGCCTGCTCGGGCACTGGGGCACCTCTCCCGGGCTGAACCTCGTGTACACGCACCTGAACCGGGTGATCGGGCGCCGCGGCCTGGAGGCACTGTGCGTGTGGGGGCCGGGGCACGGCGGTCCCGCCGTCCTCGCCAACTCCTGGATCGAGGGCAGCTACAGCGAGATCTACCCGGATGTGGGCCGCGACGCGGAAGGCATGGCCCGGCTCTTCAGGCAGTTCTCCTTCCCCGGCGGTGTGCCCAGCCATGTGGCACCGCAGGTCCCCGGCTCCATCCACGAGGGCGGTGAGCTCGGCTACTCCCTCGCCCACGCCTACGGCGCCGCCTTCGACCACCCGGGGCTGCTCGTCGCCTGTGTGGTCGGCGACGGCGAGGCGGAGACGGGTCCGCTGGCCGCGTCCTGGCACTCGGGCAGGTTCCTCGATCCCGTGCACGACGGCGCCGTGCTCCCGATCCTGCATCTCAACGGCTACAAGATCGCCAATCCGACCCTGCTCGCCCGGATGCCGCGCGACGAACTCGACGCCCTGCTGCGCGGCTACGGTCACCTCCCCTTCCACGTCGAGGGCGACGACCCGGCGCAGGTGCACCAGGACCTGGCCCGCGCCCTCGACCAGGCGCTCGACCTCGTCGCCGACCACCAGCGGGCCGCCAGGACCGGCGAGGCCGCCGCCCCTGTGCGGTGGCCCATGATCGTGCTGCGCACCCCCAAGGGATGGACCGGGCCGGGCGAGGTCGACGGCCTGCCGGTGGAGAACACCTGGCGCGCCCATCAGGTCCCGCTCCCGGAGGTCCGCGAGAACCGGGACCATCTCGCCCAGCTGGAGACCTGGCTGCGCTCGTACCGGCCGGAGGAACTCTTCGACGCCGACGGACGCCCCCGTGACCGCGTCCTGGCCTGTGTGCCGCACGGCCCGCGCCGGCTGGGGTCCACTCCGTACGCCAACGGCGGCCTGCGCCTGCGGGCCCTGCCGCTGCCGCCGCTCGAGGACTTCGCCGTACCGGTCGACAAACCCGGCGCCACCCTGCACGCCCCCACGCAGGTCCTCGGCGACCTCCTCGCACGTCTCATGGCCGACACGGCGCGCGAACGCACCTTCCGTCTCGTCGGACCGGACGAGACGGCCTCCAACCGGCTGCAGGCCGTCTACGGAACCAGCGGCAAGGCCTGGCAGGAACGCACGCTGCCCGTCGACGAGCACCTCGACCCGCACGGCCGGGTCATGGAGGTGCTGTCCGAGCACATGTGCCAGGGCTGGCTGGAGGGCTATCTGCTCACCGGCCGGCACGGCCTGTTCTCGTGCTACGAAGCCTTCGTCCACATCGTCGACTCGATGGTCAACCAGCACATCAAGTGGCTGAAGACGGCACGGGAGCTGCCCTGGCGCGCCCCGGTCGCCTCGCTCAACTACCTGCTCACCTCGCACGTCTGGCGGCAGGACCACAACGGTTTCTCGCACCAGGATCCCGGCTTCGTCGACCACGTCCTCAACAAGAGCCCGCACATCGTCCGGGTGTTCCTGCCGCCGGACGCCAACACCCTGCTGGTCGTGGCCGACGACGCGCTGCGCAGCCGCGACCACGTCAACGTCGTCGTCGCCGGCAAGAACCCGAGCCCGGACTGGCTCTCGCTCGGCCAGGCACGCGCCCACTGCGCGCGCGGAGCCGGCGTGTGGGAGTGGGCCGGCACGGAGCGCGGCGACGGGCCCGACGTGGTGCTGGCCTGCGCCGGCGACGTCCCCACGCAGGAGATCCTGGCGGCGGCCGGACTGCTGCGGCGGTACCTGCCCGAGCTCGCCGTGCGGGTCGTGAACGTCGTCGACATGAGCAGGCTCATGACGTCCGAGGACCACCCGGGCGGCATGACCGACGCCGAGTACGACGGTCTGTTCACCCCCGACAAGCCGGTCATCTTCGGCTACCACGGCTACCCGTGGCTCATCCACCGGCTCACCTACCGGCGGGCCGGCCACGCGGACCTGCACGTCCGCGGCTACAAGGAGTCCGGCACCACGACCACGCCGTTCGACATGGTCGTCCGCAACGACCTCGACCGGTTCCGCCTGGTCATGGACGTCATCGACCGGGTCCCCGGGCTCGCCGTCCGGGCGGCCCGGATCCGGCAGCGCATGGCGGACGCCCGCACGCGGCACCACAGCTGGATCCGCGAGCACGGCACGGACCTGCCCGAGATCGTGGACTGGCAGTGGACGGGCTGACCGCCCCCTGCGGCGATCAGGCCGGCGACTCGTCGGGGTCGGGGTGCTCGGGATGCACGGTGTCCGAGGTGTCGTCGCCGCGCCGCCGCGTGCCCGCCTCGTCGGTGTCCGGGACGTCGTCCGCGCTGTCCACCGGCTCGACGGGTTCGATGTCGAGGGCGTCGTCGCCCCCGGCGGCCTGCTGGTCGGGCATGTCCCGCGGGACGGGAGCCCCGTTCTCCCCAAGTCCTTCCAGTCGGTGATCGGTCACAGCGGCCTCCTCTTCTTGGCATGGGGCACGCACGGGTCCGTACGTGCGCCGGGTACCTGGCCGGGCACGTACGAAACGTGGGCTCACGCCTCCGTCAGGAAGCCGAGGATCCGCCCATGACGAGCGCGAGGCCCTGTTCGGCGTCACCGTTCAGGGCGTCGCGGAACGCCTTCTCGTACGCGTCGTTCCCCGCCGCCTCGCGGGCCTGCCGCTCCCACTGGTCACGGACCTCGGACAGCTCGGGCGTGCCGTGGTTCGGGTGGCCGAGCATGCGCCAGTAGCTGTTCCCGGTGCCGGAGGTGCGGGCGGCCCCGATGCCGTTGCCCTGCGCCGCGTTGGCGCCGGTGAGGAGATCGAGGGCGAGGGCGATGCCCAGGTTGTCGTGGAGGTTGTGCTTGCAGGTGAGCATGGCCCGCGCATGGCGTTCGGCCGTGTGGGGGCGGCCCTGGAGAAGGTCGATGTAGGCGAGTTGGTGGAAGGCGTACGAGCGGGCCCAGTGCTCGCCGTACTGGAGGCTGAGACGCCGCAGGCCGGTGGCCGCCTCGTACGCCTCGGACAGCCGGCCCAGCGCGGAGTGGGCGAACGTCCTGATCACCATGCAGCACAGCTGGGGCGCGCCGGCCGGCGGCGAGGTGCTGTGGGTGACCAGGGCGTGGTCGCTGACGTCGTACGCCTGCTGGGGGCGGCCCGCCATGAGATGGGTCAGGCCCAGGGTGTGCGCGGCGAAGAGCGCGGACCGGGGGGTGCCGTCCTGGCGCGCCGCCTCGGCGCACTCCTCTCCGACGCGCAGGGCCGCCAGGTGGTCCCCTTGGAGCGTGAGGGTGATGCCCAGCGCCCACAGCGCGCGGGTGCGGGACGGGCTCGGGGGTGTGCCGAGGGCGAGGACGCGTTCGAGGTAGTCGCGGGACTCGTGGAGGTGTCCGCAGCAGGGCCAGAACAGGCCCGTCCGGCCGGCCATGTCGAGGGCGGCGTCCGGGTCCTCGGTGATCAGGTGGTCGAGTGCGGCACGCACGTCGGTGTGGCTGTCGGAGATCCGGCCGTACCAGGCGACCTGCCGGTCGCTGAGCCACTCGTCCTCGGCCCGTGCGAGGACGGCGCCGAAGTGCGCGGCGTGGAGCCGGGCGAGGGCGTCCTCCTCACCCAGTTCCGCCAGCCACATGGACCCGTACTCGCGCAACGTGTCGAGCATGCGGTAGCGGGTGCCGGCCCGCTGGAGGACGGACTGGTCGGCGAGCCGCTCCAGGAGCCGGGGGATCTCGTCGGCGCCGAGCGGACCGCCGGCGCAGACTGCCTGAGCGTCCGCCTCCGCCACGGGCCCGTGGAGGACGGAGAGCCTGGCCCACAGCAGGCGTTCGAGCGGCGAGCACAGTTCGTGGCTCCAGCCGATCGCCGTGCGCAGGGCCCGGTGCCGCTCGGGCCACGCCGTCTCGTCGACCAGCGTGTCGAGTCGTGAGCTCAAGCGCTCGGCCACCTCGGTGAGGCTGCTCTCCTTCAGCCGCGCGCAGGCGAGTTCCACCGCGAGGGGGATTCCCTCCAGCCGGCGGCAGATCGCGGAGACCGTCTCACCTGCGCCGGGCTCGTCGAGCGCCACCGTGGGAGCGGCCGTCGCGCATCGCTCGCGGAAGAGACGCACCGCGTCGCCGCTGCCGCCGTCGTCCACGGACAGCGGTCCCACCTCGACGCACCGCTCTCCGTGCACCGAGAGCGGCTCACGGCTGGTGGCGAGGACGGTCAGCCGGGGCGCGGCGGAGAGGATTTCGCCCACCAGGAGCAGGCAGGAGCCCAGGACGCGTTCACAGCAGTCGAGGACGAGCAGGATCTGCCGGTCCGTCAGCCACTCGCACAGCGCCTCGACGGGGTCCCGCGGATTGTGGTCCAGGAGATCGACCGCGTCGCAGACCGTCGCGGTGAACAACCTGTCGTCGTAGAGGTTCGACAGGTCCACCCACCACACCCCGTCGGCGTAGGCGCCGCGCAGCTGATCGGCCAGGTGCAACGCCAGCCGGCTCTTGCCGACACCGCCGCCACCGGTGAGGGTGACCAGGCGGTGTTCGCGCAACGCCGCGCCGATGACGTCCAGTTCACTGTCACGACCGACGAAGCTGGTCGTCGCGACGGGAAGATTGCCTACCACAGCCCCATCCTCCCGTGCTCGCGCACGCGGCCCTACCCTCCCGCACGAAAAGGCCGGAAACGATCGAGTTCGGCAACTGGACGAACATGCCGTACCGGTCGGAAAACCCCTGGAGGCACGCGCGCGGATCACCGATGATGACGCCATGCCCAGGCCCCCCGCGCACCCGGAGCCCTTCGAGATCGCCTGCGACGAATCCGGCTCCGACGGCGAGAACCTCGTGAACGGCAACACCGATGTGTTCGCGCACGCGAGCGTGCGGCTGGAGCCCGGGCCGGCGGCGGAGGGCCTGCGGGAGACCGTGGACCGGATCAGTTCCCCGGCACGCTCCGCCGCGACGGAGTACAAGGCCAACGTCCTCCTCAGGGGCAAGCACCGAGCGACTCTCACCTGGCTGCTCGGCCCCGCGGGCCCGATCCTGGGCCGTGCGCACGTCCACCTGACCGACAAGCGGTACTTCGTCGTCGACCGGGCCGTCGGCCTGCTGGCCGACGGGGACCCGGCCATGCGGTCCGCCGCCCTCGCCGCTCATCGCGCCGGCCCCCGCACCTTCGGGCCCGAGCGGTGGCGGGACTTCCTCGACGCCGCCAACGATCTGCTGCGGACCGGGCAGCGCACGGAGTCCCCCGCGCCCGTGGACGCCTTCTTCGCCACCGTCGACGCGCTGCTCGCCGTCGCCGACGCGGCGGGCCCGGCAGGTGAGTTCCTCGCGTTGCTGCGTCGCACACGGCCGCGGGCGGAGTCCCTGCGCACGCGAGCGCCGGCGGACCCGGGAGAATTTCCCGCGCTCGATCCTCTCTTCCCCGCTCTTGTCGGGACCGTGGCCCACTGGAGCGCGGGCGGTCACCGGGTGACCGTCGTGCACGACCGGCAGAACATGCTGACGGACGCACGGGTGGGGCATCTGAAGCAGACGTGCGGTGGCGCGCTGGCCGACCTGCGGCTCGTCGAGGCGAGCCACGACGCGCGGGTGCAGCTCGCCGACTTCCTCGCCGGCGCCGCACGGAAGATCGCCTCCGACACCCTGGCCGGCCACGACGACGAGGAACTCACCGCGCTGCTGCGCCCTTACGTGAACCGGTCCTCGCTCTGGGCGGGACCCGCCCCGCTCGCGGACGGCCCAGCGGATCCGCAGGTGGCCGGACATCACTAGCCAGCCAACCCGGCCCATTTCAGGCCGAGTTCGATGACCCGCACCCGAGGGCAGTACGGGACACATCCTGACGAAGACGCCGGACGGACGGTCCGCGACCCAGCGGGGCGGGGCCGCGGAGCCGCCCCGATACACTCCCGGCGTGTCAGCCATGGACGAGATCCGCCGCAGCAAGTACATCAGCCTCACGACGTACCGGAAGGACGGGACACCGGTCGCCACTCCTGTCTGGCACGTCGTGCGGGACGCTCACGAACTCCTCGTGGTGACGCCCGCCGACTCCTGGAAGGTCAAGCGGATCCGCAACAACGACGCGGTACAGGTCACCGTCTGCGACCTCCGCGGCCGGACCTCCCCGGACGCCGCCACACTCCCCGGCACCGCCCGCCTGCTGGACGAGGCCGGCACCCGGGACGCCCAGGACCTCCTCGCCAAGAGGTACGTCCTGTCCCGCGTCGGGAACTGGTTCGTCAAGCTCCTGCGCCTTCCGAAGAAGCCGAACATCGGAATCGCCGTCACCCTGTGAGGCCCGACGACGGGTCCACCGAGGAGCGGCCCGACAGCGAGCCGACGTGATTCCGCCGAGCGCGCTCTCGGCCGAACCGAGGGTCGCGTGCGCGTTCAGTCCACGCAAGGGACCCGTAATCCGGCCCGGCCCGCAGGCCACACAGGCCACATAGGTCGCCGAACCCCCGCCGCCGGCGCGCACCAGACCGGCGAACGTCGTCACGCCCCGGCGTTCGTACGGTGTTTCGTCCAGGAGGTCGCGCACCTGGTCCGCGTAGTCGGCGGCCGCTGTGCCGTACGACGCCCTCCCGTCGTCCACCCGGCCCTCCGTGTCCGGTCCGGTTCCCGTGGCGGCGGGCTGCCCAAGAGACGCGCGCAACACCTGTACGGAGAACGGCTCCTGGGATACCTTCACCTCGGTCACCGGGAATGAATCGTTTCACTCCCTGTCGCAGACATCACCACCACCGCCGTAGAACCGGCACCGCTGAGGAGTGAGCCGCCATGACATCGAGCCGCCCCGCCGAGGACAGCCCCCGGCCCGGCCCCGCCAGACGCACCGTCCTCGCCGCCGGCGCCGGGGCCGTAGCCCTGTCCGCGGCCGGACTCGCCTCCGCGCAGTCGGCGACCGCGGCCGGCACAAGCGGCGGGACCGCCTCGCCCGCCGGCGCGAAGCCGCCGCGCGGCGGCACCGGTTGGCAGCGCTACGTCCAGGCGCCTTCCTCGCGCACCGTGCGCCCGGTGCGACTGCTCGCCTCCCAGGGTGACGTCACCCGGCCCGAGGCGCTGCTCAAGCCGGGCGGTCCCGCGACGGTGCTGCGCCGGCCGGAGCCGGCCCCCGCGCCCCGCTGGCCCGAGGGGACCACGGCCGAGGCCTCCTCCACGCACCCCGGCAACAACGGGAGCGACGGGCAGCCGCGGACCTACGACGCCTCGCACGCCGTGGACGGCGACCCGGACACGTTCTGGAACGACGACACCCAGGGCGCCTTCCCCGACGTCCTGACCGTGACGCTGCCGGCCGAGCGCGAACTGTCCGGCATCACGGTCATCTCCAACAGCGACGGCTTTCCGACCCACTTCACGGTCGACGTGTGGCACGACGGCGCCTGGCAGCGGGCCGCCACGCGCTCTGACAACGATGTCGTGCACTGTGCGGTGCCGTTCGCGACAGCGCTCCCCGCCTCCAAGGTCCGGATCACGGTGACGGCCGTGCAGGACACGCAGAGCGGCGCGTTCACCCGGATCAACGAGGTGTGGCCCGAGGCGGTCGAGGCGGTCCGGCCGCCGAGCGTGACCCTCGACTTCGGCAAGGTCGTCGTCGGCCACCCGCGCATCCGGTTCTCCGGCGCGTCGGACAACTCGCCCGGCGTGCGCGTCGCCTTCTCCGAGACGCAGCAGTTCCTGACCGAACGCAGTGACTTCACGCGCAACGACCAGGCCGGTGGGGCGAGTCACGGCACGGACCAGTTCGCGGTGCCCGCCGGCGGCGCCGACTGGCTGGACCACAAGGGCTTCCAGGCCGGGGACAAGGTCTTCGCCGACGGACTGCACGGCTTCCGCTACCTGAAGATCACGCTGGACGCGCTGCCGTCGGACGCCCCTGCCGCGCAGCCCTGGGGCACGGTCGAAGTGGACGCGGTGAGCCTGGAGTTCAGTGCCTACCTCGGTACGCCGGGCACGTACCGCGGCTGGTTCCTCTGCTCGGACGACGACCTCAACCGCTACTGGTACGGGGCGTCGTACACGAACGAGCTCGTCACCGACACCTTCCGGCGCGACGACGTCGATCCCCGCGACGCCTGGAGCTCGTCCCTGGAGGGCCAGTTGGTCCTGCACGACGGGCCGAAGCGCGACCGCGACCCGTACGTCGGCGACCTGGCCGTGTCCGCGCGCACGCTGTACCTGACGCACGACGACGCCGCGGCCGCCGCGCGGAACGTGCTCGCCGACCTGGCCGACCATCAGCGTGCCGACGGCTGGATCCCGCCGGCCTCCATCAACAACTACACGCTCCCCCTGTTCGACTATCCGCTGTGGTGGGTGACGTGCAGCTGGGACTACGTGCTCTACACCGGTGACCGCGCCTACGCGACGCGCTACTACGCGCACCTCCTGAAGGTGCTCGACACCTGGTACCCGAGCGTCACGGACGACGCGGGACTGCTCAGCAAGGGACTCAACGGCACGAGCGGATACGGGGATTACGCCTTCCTGAACCGCACGGGACGCATCACCTACTACAACGTCAACTATGTCCAGGCCCTCGGTGACGGCGCCCGGCTGGCCCGGTACCTGGGGCACACGGACGACGCGGCCCGGTGGGAGAAGCGGGCCGGACAGGTCGCCGACGCGGTCAACGC
Source organism: Streptomyces sp. cg35 (assembly GCF_050410835.1). NCBI lineage: Bacteria > Bacillati > Actinomycetota > Actinomycetes > Kitasatosporales > Streptomycetaceae > Streptomyces > Streptomyces sp. cg35. The sequence continues at coordinate 8,338,097 of NZ_CP191268.1, read as the reverse complement.
CCATCTGTGGGACGAGAAGGCGGGCGCCTATCTCGACTCCTCGACCGGCCCGGTGCGCCACGCCCAGGACGGCAACGCCATCGCCATCACCGCGCAGGTCGCCGACGCCGGACGGGCGGCGTCGGCCCTCGCCCATCTCGACGCCACGACCCGGCAGCCCTACGGCAACGCCTTCATGGACAACGACACGATCTTCGGGGGCGCCTCGCAGCGCGTGTACGCGTTCACGTCCTACCCCGAGATCGTCGCCAGGTTCGAGACGGGGCGGGCGGACTCCGCGCTGGACCAGATCCGGCGCACCTACGGGTGGATGGACCGGCACGATCCCGGTATCACCCACTGGGAGGGCATCGGCCCGGACGGCTCGCTGTACGAGGACGCGTACACGAGCATGGCGCACGGCTGGTCGACAGGCGTGCTGCCCGCGCTGACCCACCAGCTCCTCGGCGCCCGGCCCACCGCCCCGGGCTACGCCACGTGGCTGGTCCGGCCGAACCCGGGCGACGTGGACTGGGCCCAGGGCGAACTGCCCACACCGCACGGCCCGTTGGGCGTGGAGTGGGAGAACGCGCGGTCGGGCTTCACGGTGACGGTCCGGGTGCCCCGCGGAACCCGTGGGTCGCTCGCCCTGCCGGGTGAGCCCGGGCGGCTGACCGTGCGTCAGGGGCGCACGGTGCTGTGGGACGGACGGCGCGCCGCGCACCGCACCGTCGACGTCGCCGACGGCCGCGTCCGTGTGTCCTCGCTCGGCGCGGGGACCCACACCTTCACGGCCGTGCGCGGCGGCTGACGCCCACGGCGACGAGACGTGGCCGCAGGGCGCGCCCTTTCCGGGCTCGTCCTGCGGCCACTGCCGCGTTGCTTCGACCGGCCCCAGGGCCGAAAGGGCCTACCGGTCGGTCAGTCCCGCTTGATGACGAACTGCGAGCCGGGTTCGGTCAGGACGTCGCCGTCGCGCGAGTTGGTGATCGTCACGTTGGACAGGGTGGCGCTGCCGCGTGCGCCGCTCATCGCGAGGATGCCGGAGCCGTTGTTCGACTTGTCGATGGTCACGTTGCTGACCTGGACACCGGGCATCTCACCGCCGCCGGTCTTGAACTGGATCCCGTCGTACGTGGAGTCACGGATGTCGGTGTCGCGGATCGTGACACCCGGGATGTTCTGTCCCTGGGCGAACAGGGTGATGGCACCGAACTCCTGGTCCTCGTTCCAGAAGGCTCCGCCGGTGCGGTACAGGCCGTTGTTGGCGATCAGGGTCGTGCCGGAGAACGGCAGCGGGTCGTGGTCGGTGGCGAGCATGATCCCGGGGTAGTTCATGGTGTCCGAGATCAGGTTGTTCTCGATGGTGTTGCCGTAACCCCCGTACACCGCGATGCCGTTGGCCCGCCACGGCAACTGCACCGTGTTGTTGCGGAAGTGGTTGTCGTGGCCGACGTCGACCGACGTGTCCTTCACGTACTTGCTGGCCCACACGGCCATGGCGTCGTCGCCGGTGTTGCGGAACGAGGAGTTGAAGACGGTCGAGTTGCGGGTGCCGTTGGCGAAGTTGACGCCGTCGGCGTAGGTGTCCCGGATGCGGACGCCGTTGAACTCGACGCGGTCGCCGGGGCCCCACAGTTCCGGGATGTTGGAGTAGTCGCGGCCGACCCAGGCACCGACGTTGGCGTGCTCGATCCAGACGTTGGTGATCTTCGTGTCCTTGCCGAAGCGGCCGTTGAGCGCGACACCTCCCTCGGCGTTGCCGTCGCCGCCGCGGATCGTGCCGGAGCCGAAGATCGCGATGTCGGAGATCTTGGTGTTGTCGTCGATGTCGAAGCCGAAGTTGCCCTCGTGCGGATGGTTGATGCCGCCCGCGTCCTGCGGCGCGATCAGCGAGTACAGCTGCGCGTGCCACATGCCGGCGCCGCGGATCGTCACGTCACGGATGCCCACCTGGTTGTACTGCCCCCGGTCCTGCGGATCGTCGGTGAGGATCTTCTTCTCCTGGCGCCACTGCCCGGCCGGGATCCAGACGCAGGGGATGTCGCCCTTCTGGTCCGCCGTCACGGCGCGCTGGATGGCGTCCGCGTCGTCGATGCCGTCGTTGGGGACGGCGCCGTACTCGGTGATGGAGACGCAGCTGTCGGGCTTGGCCGCCGGGGCGGCGACCTGCTCCAGGTCGATCAGGTCGACGATGTAGAAGGACGCGTTGTCCCCGCTGTCGCGCTGGAGACGGAACTTCGTGCCCTCCGGGTAGGTCTCGGTGAGCAGGGCGTGGGACTCGTCGAACAGGCGCCGGGCGTCCCCGCCGGGCCGGTTGGTCAGCCCCTCCGGGTCGTCGGTGGTGCCGTAGAGCCAGCTGTGCTTGGAGGACAGGTTCAGCTTGCGGACGAACGTCCCGTTGGCGTAGAGGCTGAGCGTCGCGTCCTGCCCGCCGCCGGCGGCGGCGTCGGGGATCGAGTTGCGCACGACGATGGAGTTCGAGGGCGTGGTGGAGGTGAACTCCACGTACTCACCGGTGGCGTTGAGGCGGACCGACTTGCGGCCCGAGGACTCGGTGGCGAAGTTCGTGTGTCCGAAGGTGCGCTCGGCGTCCGCCGAGAGCAGGGTGCCGTTGGTGCGGCCGTCCTCCGCCTCGTACTCGGTGTAGGGCACGGCCGCGCCGCGTCCGACGACCAGAGTCCGGGCGAAGGTGTTGTTGTTCTCGTTCGTCTCGGTGAGCTTGTTCGTCGAGTCGGCGGTCGCGGTGAGCGCGGCTCCTCCGTTGGTGGCGGTCCAGCTGCCGCTGATGGCCACGGTCTCCGAGGCGCCCGCGGCGATGGCGCCGGTGGCACCGGTCAGCGCGGAGCCGCCGACGGTGAGCTGGGTGACGGTGCCCGCGGTCGCCGTGCTCGTGCCGCGGTTGTGGACGGTGACGGCGAAGGTGACCTTGGCGCCGACCGCCGGGTTGGCCGGCGTGGTGGCGATGCCGGTGACCTCCAGGTCCGGTCCGGGCGCCTGCTTGACGACCAGCTTCGTGTCGGCGTTGCGGCTGTTGTTCGTGTTGTCCAGTTCGGCCACGACGTCCGTCGGGTCCACGACCGCGGAGACCGCGTAGCTGCCCATGGGGCGCGTGCCGACCTTGACAGGCACCTTCACCGAGGCGCCGGCGGCCAGGGCGTCGACGGCGGCGCTGCCGGCGACCGCGCCCTCGAGGCTGACGTTCACCGTGGTGGCGGGGGACGCCGCGGTTCCGGCGTTGCGGACCGTCGCCTCGACGGTGACCGGGTCCACCTCGGACGGCGCGTCGGGCGACCAGGTCAGGCCGGTCACGGTCAGGTCGGGGGCGGGCGCGGCCGAGCCGACGACCTCGAACTCGGCGACCTGTCCGCCGCCCGCTCCGCTGTTGCCGGAGAACTGCAGCCGGACGTCGGCGTAGCGGCCGGTGACCGGGATGGTGACCGTGTTCTGGTTGGTCGACGGGTTGAAGGTGTACTCGGCGCGGTCCTTGATCGAAGTGAACTCGGTGGCGCCGGACTTGCGGGCCAGGACCTGGAGGGTCTGGGTGCGGGTGCTCCACGCGGCGTCCGGGTTGAGCTTGAGGACGACACCGGACAGATCGGCGTCGGAGCCGAGCTTCACGGTCAGCGCGGACGACGCGCCGCTCGCCTCCCAGTAGGTGGCGGTGCTGCCGTCGTTGGCGTTGGCCGCGACGTAGTTCTGCGTGGTCGACGTCGCCTCGATGGCCTTGCGCAGGGCGAGGTTGGTGCCGGCGGGCGGCGGGTCCCCCGGGTCCTGGCCGCCGTCGGTGCCAAGGACCTCCACCTCGGACAGCTGAGCGGCGTTCCAGCCGGTGTTGTCGCTGACCTGTACGCGCACATAACGGGCCTTGGCGGTGACGTCGACCGTCACCTTGTTGCCGGATCCCGGGGCGAAGGCCCGCTTCGCCGCGGCCGACAGCGTGGTGAAGTCCCGCCCGTCGGAGCTCCCCTGGACGGCGACGGTCTCCGTGCGGGCCTCCCACGAGGCGGGGAGTTTCAGCACCACGTCGTCGATGTCGACCGTGCGCCCCAGGTCGATCTGCACCCACTGCGGGAACGAACCGGTGGGCCCTTCCCAGTACGTGGCCTGGCTGCCGTCGGTGACGTTGCCGGCGGGGTAGCCGTCATGGGTTCCCCCGGCCGTGACGGGCCTGCCGAGGGCCACGTTCTGCGCCGCCGCGGCGGCATGGGCCGTCACCGGCACCAGCCCCACGGTCACCAGACCCGCGGTCACCAGTCCGGCGAGCCACCGCCATCTATGACGTGCCCCTGTCATTACTGTCATGACGCTCCTTGAGGGGGTCCTCGGAGGCCCGGCACGGCGCGACTCACCGGCCTGTCATCCAAGTATTGAGTTGATCTGTTAATTTTTTGCAGCAGTTCGAGGACAGATTCACCTCAGGGGTCACCCTTGTCAACGGGTTCGACACGAACTCACCGCGAGATCCTGGGAGATGAGGCACTCCCCGGCTCCAGCGAACCTCAATCAGGCGTCGATATTTTGCTATGAGCGATCGACATATTGCAGATCTGGCAGGTGGCGGTGGGGCCAGAGGGCCCACGCGCGGGAACAGACGGAAAAGCCACCGCCCCGCGCCGAAGGCCCCGACCGAACGGGCCCGCGGTCCCCCGCCCCGGAAGCGAAGCGCTCTGAGCAGCCGTTAGTTGGTCGACGGCTGCCAGGCAAGGTAAACAAGGTCACACCCGCGTCATCTGCTGCCGGTCCGGGGATCTGACCTAGCATCCGACCATGACGGTCCTGCCTGACGACGGGCTCTCCCTGGCAGCCGAGTTCCCTGACGCGACACATGAGCAATGGCAGCACCTGGTCGCGGGTGTCCTGCGCAAGTCGGGCAAGGAAGTCTCGGCCGGCGATGCGGAGGACGCCCTGTCCACCGCGCTGGAGGACGGGCTGCGCGCCCGGCCCTTGTACACAGCCCACGACGACGCACCCGCAACCGGCCTGCCCGGCTTCGCCCCCTTCGTGCGCGGTGGCCGCGCCGAGGGGAACACGGTCGGCGGCTGGGACGTACGCCAGCGGCACACCGTGGCCGACTCCGTCCCGGTGCTGGCCGACCTGGAGAACGGCGTCACGTCGCTGTGGCTGACGGTGGGGGGATCCACCGGCTTCCCCGTCTCCGCACTCGCGTCCGCACTCGACGGCGTCTATCTCGACCTGGCCCCGGTGGTGCTCGACGCGGGCGCCGAGGTCGACACCGCGGCACGTCAACTGCTCAGCCTCTACGACGAGTTGGATGTCCCCGCCGAGACGGCCCGCGGCAACCTCGGCGCCGACCCGCTGGGTCACGAGGCACGCACCGGGGACACGTACGACACCGCGCCGGTGACCGCACTCGCCCGGCTGTGCGCCGAGGGGTACCCCGGGCTGCGCGCACTGACCGTGGACGCGCTGCCGTACCACGAGGCCGGGGGCTCGGCCGCTCAGGAACTGGGCGCCTCCCTCGCCACCGGCGTCGCCTATCTGCGGGAGCTGACCGCGGCGGGGCTGAGCGTCGAGCAGGCGGCGGGCCAGCTGGAGTTCCGCTACGCCGCGAGCGCCGACCAGTTCCTCACCGTCGCCAAGTTCCGTGCCGCACGCCGCCTCTGGGCCCGGGTGGCCGAGGCGTGCGGGGCACCGGGGTCGGGGGCGCAGCTCCAGCACGCGGTGACCTCGCCGGTGATGATGACGCGCCGCGACCCGTGGGTGAACATGCTGCGCACCACCATCGCGACCCTAGGCGCGGGAGTGGGCGGCGCGGACGCCGTGACGGTCCTGCCCTTCGACCACGCGCTCGGCCTGCCCGACGCGTTCGCCCGGCGCATCGCCCGCAACACCTCCACCATCCTGATCGAGGAATCGCACCTCGCCCGCGTGATCGACCCCGCGGGCGGCTCCTGGTACGTGGAGCGGCTGACCGACGAACTGGCCCACGCCGCCTGGGAGTTCTTCCAGCAGATCGAGCAGGCGGGCGGACAGGCCGCCGCGCTGCGCTCCGGCCTGGTCCGCGACCGGCTGGCCGACACCTGGTCCGCACGCAGCAAGAAGCTCGCCGAGCGGCGTGAACCGGTCACCGGCATCAGCGAGTTCCCGCATCTGGCGGAGAAGCCCGTGACCCGCGAGCCGGTCCCCGGGCCGCCGTCCGGCGGGCTGCCCCGGGTACGGCGGGACGAGGCGTTCGAGGCGCTGCGGGCCCGCTCCGACGCCCATCTCGCCGCGACCGGCGCCCGGCCCCGGGTGTATCTCGCCGCGCTCGGTCCGGCCGCCGCCCACAGCGCCCGGCTCACCTTCGCCGCCAACCTCTTCCAGGCGGGCGGCATCGAGCCCGTCACCGACGGCACCTTCGAGGAGAGCGGGGCCCTGGACGTGTGTCTGTGCTCCAGCGATCCGGTGTACGAGGAGCGGGCCGAGTCCACCGCGGCGTCCCTGCGGGACAGCGGCGCGCGGCATGTGTCCCTCGCCGGCCGACCGGGAGCGTACGCCGGGGTCGACACGTATGTCTTCGCCGGCTGCGACGCCGTGGCCGTACTGTCCGCCGCGCTCGACCGCATGGGAGTGTCCTGATGTCCAATCCATCGAGGCCCTCGCCCCCCTCGACCCCCTCGGATCCCTCCGTCCCCGACTTCTCGGCGATCGAACTGGGGACACCGTCCGTCGACGCCGGCACCGACGAGTGGCGCAGCGCGGTCAAGCGGGCCGCAGGCGGTGACGACCTGCTGTGGGAGACACCCGAGGGCATCCCGGTCAAGCCGCTGTACACCGGGCAGGACCTGGAAGGCCTGGACTTCCTGGAGACCTTCCCCGGCGTGGCGCCGTACCTGCGCGGCCCCTACCCCACGATGTACGTGAACCAGCCCTGGACGATCCGCCAGTACGCGGGCTTCTCCACGGCCGAGGAGTCGAACGCCTTCTACCGGCGCAACCTGGCGGCGGGTCAGAAGGGCCTGTCGGTCGCCTTCGACCTGCCCACCCACCGCGGCTACGACAGCGACCATCCGCGCGTCACGGGTGACGTCGGGATGGCCGGCGTGGCGATCGACTCGATCTACGACATGCGCCAGCTCTTCGACGGCATCCCGCTGGACCGCATGTCGGTGTCGATGACGATGAACGGCGCCGTGCTGCCGGTGCTGGCGCTGTACATCGTGGCGGCCGAGGAGCAGGGCGTACCGCCCGAGAAGCTGGCCGGGACCATCCAGAACGACATCCTCAAGGAGTTCATGGTCCGCAACACCTACATCTATCCGCCGAAGCCGTCGATGCGGATCATCTCCGACATCTTCGCCTACACCTCGCAGCGGATGCCCCGCTACAACTCCATCTCGATCTCCGGCTACCACATCCAAGAGGCGGGCGCGACAGCCGACTTGGAGCTCGCGTACACGCTCGCCGACGGGGTGGAGTACATCCGGGCCGGGCGGGAGGCGGGCCTGGACGTGGACGCGTTCGCGCCCCGGCTGAGCTTCTTCTGGGCGATCGGCATGAACTTCTTCATGGAGGTCGCCAAGCTGCGCGCGGCCCGCCTGCTCTGGGCGAAGCTGGTCAAGCAGTTCGACCCGCAGAACACCAAGTCCCTCTCGCTGCGCACCCATTCGCAGACGTCGGGCTGGTCGCTGACGGCGCAGGACGTCTTCAACAACGTCACGCGCACCTGTGTGGAGGCGATGGCGGCCACCCAGGGCCACACCCAGTCGCTGCACACCAACGCGCTCGACGAGGCCCTCGCGCTGCCCACCGACTTCTCCGCGCGCATCGCCCGCAACACCCAGCTGCTGCTCCAGCAGGAGTCCGGCACGACCCGCGTGATCGACCCGTGGGGCGGCAGCGCGTACGTGGAGAAGCTGACCCACGACCTCGCCCGCCGGGCCTGGCAGCACATCCAGGAGGTCGAGCAGGCCGGGGGCATGGCGCAGGCGATCGACGCGGGCATTCCGAAGCTGCGCGTGGAGGAGGCCGCGGCCCGTACCCAGGCCCGGATCGACTCCGGACGGCAGCCGGTGATCGGCGTGAACAAGTACCGGGTGGACTCCGACGAGCAGATCGAGGTCCTCAAGGTCGACAACTCCTCCGTGCGGGCCCAGCAGATCGCCAAGTTGCGGCGGCTGCGCGAGGAGCGCGACGAGGCCGCCTGCCGGCACGCGCTCGACGCCCTCACCCGGGCCGCGGCGGGGAACGGGAACCTGCTGGAGCTCGCGGTGGACGCGGCGCGCGCCAAGGCGACGGTCGGCGAGATCTCGGACGCCCTGGAGAAGGTGTACGGGCGGCACGCGGGGCAGATCCGTACGATCTCCGGTGTGTACCGCAACGAAGCAGGCGAGTCCCCGTCCGTGGACCGCACGCGCGCCCGCGTCGACGCGTTCGCCGAGACCGAGGGCCGCCGCCCGCGCATCCTGGTCGCCAAGATGGGCCAGGACGGGCACGACCGCGGGCAGAAGGTGATCGCGACCGCCTTCGCCGACCTCGGCTTCGACGTGGACGTCGGCCCGCTGTTCCAGACCCCGGGCGAGGTGGCCCGCCAGGCCGTCGAGGCGGACGTGCACATCGTCGGGGTGTCGTCGCTGGCCGCCGGGCACCTCACCCTCGTCCCGGCCCTGCGCGAGGCGCTCGCCGAGGAGGGACGCGAGGACATCATGATCGTGGTGGGCGGTGTCATCCCGCCGCAGGACGTCGCCACGCTCCTGGAGATGGGCGCCGCCGCGGTGTTCCCGCCCGGCACGGTGATCCCGGACGCGGCCCACGACCTGGTGGCACGCCTCGCGGCCGACCTCGGGCACGACGACCTGTGAGCCGGTGAGTCCATGGCCATCGATCTCGACACGTATGTCAAGGGTGTCCTCGACGGGAAGCGCGCGGTCGTCGCCCGCGCGATCACGCTCGTCGAGTCCACCCGGCCCCAGCACCGGGCGCTGGCGCAGGAGTTGCTCACCGAGCTGCTGCCGCACAGCGGGCGGGCCCGGCGGATCGGTGTCAGCGGGGTGCCGGGGGTGGGCAAGTCGACGTTCATCGACGCCTTCGGCACGATGCTGACGGGCCTGGGCCACCGCGTGGCCGTGCTGGCCGTCGACCCGTCGTCCAGCCGGACCGGCGGGTCGATCCTCGGCGACAAGACCCGGATGGAGCGGCTCGCCGTCGATCCCGCGGCCTTCGTACGCCCCTCCCCCACGGCCGGCACGCTCGGCGGCGTCGCGAAGGCGACCCGTGAGTCGATCGTCGTCATGGAGGCCGCCGGATACGACGTGGTGCTCGTCGAGACCGTCGGCGTCGGCCAGTCCGAGACCGCTGTCGCGAACATGGTCGACTCCTTCCTGCTGCTGACGCTGGCGCGCACGGGCGACCAGTTGCAGGGCATCAAGAAGGGCGTCCTGGAGCTGGCCGACGTGGTCAGCGTCAACAAGGCGGACGGCCCGCACGCGCGCGACGCCCAGACGGCCGCGCGGGAACTCGCGGGCGCGCTGCGTCTGATGCACGGCAAGGACGCCTTCTGGACGCCGCCGGTGCTCAGTTGCAGCGCACGCGAGTCGACCGGTCTGGACACGGTCTGGGAGCGGCTCGAACAGCACCGCGCCCTGCTCGACTCCTCCGGGCGGCTCGCCGGGCGCCGTCGTGACCAGCAGGTCGACTGGACCTGGGCCATGGTCCGCGACGAACTGCTCGGCCGGCTCAGCGCCGACCCGCAGGTCCGCTCCCTGGCCCCGGAGCTGGAGCGGCAGGTCCGCGACGGTGAGCTGACCGCCACCCTGGCCGCCGAGCGCATCCTGGACGCCTTCAGGAGCCGGTGAGCCCCGCGGTCGGTTCGTGTTAATCTCAGCCGTTTGGGCGGTCCCAGTTCATCGGTCAGTCACCCCTGCCGGGCCTTCCTCGGTACGTTCCCCTCACGGAAGGCTTCTCATGAACCACCCGGCCACCTCCTTCTCCGACCTGGACCTGCCCGCCGAGGTGCTGCGCACCCTCACCGAGCTCGGCATGCGCGAACCGTTCCCGATCCAGGCGGCCACGCTGCCCGACTCCCTCGCCGGACGCGACGTCCTGGGGCGCGGGCGGACCGGATCGGGCAAGACGCTCGCCTTCGGCCTGCCGCTGCTCGCCCGGACGGCCGGACGGCGGGCGGAGCCGAAGCAGCCCCTCGCCCTCGTCCTCGTCCCCACCCGGGAACTGGCCCAGCAGGTGACCGAGGCGCTCGCGCCGTACGCGGAAGCGCTCCGGCTGCGGATGGCCACGGTCGTCGGCGGTATGTCGATCGGCCGGCAGATCGCCGCGCTGCGCGACGGGGCCGAGGTCGTCGTCGCCACCCCCGGCCGACTGCACGACCTCGTCGAACGCAAGGCCTGCCGCCTCGGGCGCGTGCGGATCACCGTCCTCGACGAGGCCGACCAGATGTGCGACATGGGATTTCTGCCGCAGGTCACCGAGGTCCTCGACCAGGTGCACCCCGACGGTCAGCGGATGCTGTTCTCCGCCACCCTGGACCGCGATGTCGACCAGTTGGTGACCCGCTACCTCCACTCGCCCGTCGTGCACACGGCCGACCCGGCGACGAGCTCGGTCACAACGATGGACCACCACGTCCTGGTCGTCCACGGACCCGACCGGTACGCGGTCATCACCGAGATCGCCGCCCGTGACGGCCGCGTCCTGCTGTTCCTGGACACCAAGCACGGCGTCGACCAGCTCACCCGGCATCTGCGGGCCAGCGGCGTGCACGCCGCGGCCCTGCACAGCGGCAAGTCCCAGCCGCAGCGCACACGGACGCTCGCGCAGTTCAAGAACGGCCAGGTCACCGCGCTGGTGGCGACCAATGTCGCGGCCCGCGGTCTGCACATCGACGACCTCGACCTCGTGGTGAACGCCGACCCGCCCACCGACTCCAAGGACTATCTGCACCGCGCGGGCCGCACCGCGCGGGCCGGGGAGTCCGGCCGGGTCGTCACGCTGGTGCTGTCGGGCCAGCGCCGCGAGGTGAGCCGGCTCATGGCCGAGGCGCGCATCGACCCGAAGGTCACCAAGGTGCGCTCGGGCGAGGCGGAGCTGACCCGGATCACCGGGGCGAGGCCCCCGTCGGGCAAGCCCCTCGACGGCGGCCCCGCCGCGGCCCGGCCGAAGAACACCAACACGCCGTTCCGCGGCCTGGGCACCACCAAGGACACCTCCCGCGGCAGGTCCCGCAAGTCGGACGAGGCCCGCAAGCTCGCCGAGGCGCGCAAGGCGGCTCAGGTGCGGCGCGGCCGCTGAGGTCGCCGGGCGGGCTCGAGGCTCACGCGGCGCGCGTGATCGTGACCTTGAGGTGCTTCATGAGCGGCTGGTCGCTCTGCGTGCTGTAGTCGCCGATGGCGCACAGCACGTTCATCTCCGGCATGTACCCGGCGGCGCAGCCGCGCGGCATGTCGTAGGGGACGGCGAGGTAGCCGTGGAGACGACGCCGGCTGCCGTCCTTGGCGATGCTCGTGATGTCGACGGGGTCGAACTCCGCGACGCCTCTTTCGCGCATGTCGTCCTTGTTCATGAAGACGAGCGTGCGCAGGTTCTTGATGCCGCGGTAGCGGTCGTTGTCGGAGTAGATCGTGGTGTTCCACTGGTCGTGGGAGCGCATCGTGCCCAGCGCCAGGGTGCCGGGTTCGGGCACCACGTCGGGCAGGGCGGCGGCGGAGAACTCGGCGCGGCCGGACGGGGTGAGGAAGACCAGTTCGCGGGCGGGCTGCTTGATCCGGAAGCCGAGCGGCAGCCGGACCCGGCGGTTGCAGTCCTCGAAGCCGTCGAGGACCTGGGCCATGGTGTCGCGGATGCGGTCGTAGTCCTCGACGTACCACTCCCAGGGGGTGTCGCTGCCGGGCAGTGCGGCGCGCGCCATGCCCGCGATGATCGCGGGCTCGGACAGCAGGTGCTTCGACGCGGGTCGCTTCATGCCCACGGAGAGGTGGACCATGCTCATCGAGTCCTCGACGGACGTGCTCTGCAGGCCGCCGCGCTGCTGGTCCTTCTCGGTGCGGCCCAGGCAGGGCAGGATCAGCGCCGTGCGCCCGTGGACGAGATGGCTGCGGTTCAGCTTGGTGCTCACCTGGACGGTGAGGTCGCAGGTGCGCAGTGCCTCGTACGTGTACGGGGTGTCGGGCGCGGCCAGCGCGAAGTTGCCGCCCATGCCGACGAACACCTTGACGTCGCCGCGCCGCATCGCCTCGATGGTGCCGACGGTGTCCAGGCCGTGCTCGCGGGGCGGGTCGATAGTGCAGACCGCGGCGAGCCGGTCCAGGAACGGCCCGGCGGGGCGGTGGTCGATGCCGCAGGTGCGGTTGCCCTGGACGTTGCTGTGGCCGCGGACGGGCGACGGTCCTGCTCCCTCGCGGCCCAGATTGCCGCGCAGCAGAAGCACGTTGACGATCTCCCGCACGGTGTCGACGCCGTGCTCGTGCTGGCTGACGCCGAGGCACCAGCTGATGATGCTGCGGTCGGCGTCGCGGTAGACGCGCGCCGCTTCGAGGACGGCGTCGCGGCCGAGGCCCGACTGCTGCTCGATCTCCTCCCAGGACGTGGCCTCGCACCGGGCGCGGTACGCGTCGAAGCCCGTGGTGTGGCGGTCGATGAACTCCTGGTCGACGGCCTTGGGGTCGGTCCGGGACTGCTCCAGGATCGCCTTGGCCATGCCGCGCAGGAGTGCCATGTCGCCGCCGATGCGCGGCTGGAGGTTCAGCGTGCTGGTGCGGGTGGCCTTGAACAGCGCCATGTCCGTGAAGTCGTGCGGGACGATGGTGCGCGTCGCGGCCGCCTCGACCAGCGGGTTGATGTGCACGATGTGCGCGCCCCGGTCATGGGCCGCGGCCAGCGCGGTCAGCATCCGGGGCGCGTTGGAGGCGGCGTTGACCCCCATGATGAACAGGGCATCGGTGGTCTCCCAGTCCTTGAGGTCGACGGTGCCCTTGCCGGTCCCCAAGGACGCCGTCAGGGCACGGCCGCTCGCCTCGTGGCACATGTTGGAGCAGTCGGGCAGATTGTTGGTGCCCAGTTCGCGGGCCATCAACTGGTAGAGGAACGTGGCCTCGTTGCCCAGGCGGCCCGAGGTGTAGAAGGACGCCTGGTCCGGGTGGTCGAGCTCCCGCAGGGTGCGCCCGACCAGTTCGAACGCGTCGTGCCAACCGATCGGTACGTAGTGGTCGGACTCGGGGTCGTAGACCATGGGCTCGGTCAGGCGGCCCTGGTCCTCCAGCGCGAAGTCGCTCCACTCGGACAGCTCGGTCACCGTATGGGCGGCGAAGAACTCGCGGCCGACCCGTTTGGGGGTCATCTCCCAGGTGACGTGCTTGATGCCGTTCTCGCAGATGTCCAGGTGCAGGCCCTTGGTGTCGTCGGGCCACGCGCATCCCGGGCAGTCGAAGCCGCCGTTCTCGTGGTTCATCTTCAGGATCGCCCGCGGCCCGTCCACCAGCGCGCGTTCCTTCACCAGGAACTGCCCCACGCTCTTGGCCGCGCCCCATCCCGCGGCCGGGTGGTGGTAGGGGTGGGATTCCGGTGCGCCCTGTGGTGCGGGCCCGACCCGGGGTTCTTCCTGCGCGTCTCGCGGGGCGTTCACGACTGTCACCTTTCGCCGTCCGGGCGCGGGCCGGTGCACGGCACTCACCGTTTCAGGCTAGGACGGGTGATCAGGTGCCGCCATGTGACGGCCGGGCGGTGCGTCCCGTCAGGAATGCAGGGCCAGGAACGGTGCCAGTGCCAGCAGGAACGCGACCAGCGCGAACTTCAGACGCCGTGCCGGCAGCGCCCGGGCGATCCGCCAGCCGATCAGCACTCCGGCCAGTTCGGGGATGCCGACCACCGCCGCCGGTACCCACTGCACATCACCGTGGGCCGCGTAGGCCACGGCGCCCACGCTCGCGATGACGATGGACTGCGCCTGTGCGGCGGCCAGTGCCACGAGGACCGGCAGCCCCGCCACGACGAGGAGGGGCACGCTCAGCATGGGGCCGCCGAGACCGAACAGGCCCGCCGCGAACGCGACGACGACGCCGATCACGACCGTACGGGCCACGGGGACACCGGGGTCCGGCGCGTCCGGCAGGAGCAGCCCGGCGGACGGTGCGGCGGGGCTGCGCCCCTCGCGCACCCACACCAGGATCCCGGTGACCGCGACCGCACAGGCCAGCAGGATCCCGAACCCGCGGCCCGCGACGAGGGTGTTGCACAGCACCCCGAGCGGCGCGCCGACCACGGCGACACCGGCGAGGACGGCCGCGCAGCGCCGCGCGCCCACCGCCCGCAGCTGCCCCGAGCGCACGTACGCGGCCGTGCCCAGCAGCCCCGTGGCGACGTGGGTGACGATCGCGGTGCCGGCCACCCCGGACGGGGTCAGATCGGAGAACAGGAACAGGCCGATGGTCGGCAGCACTCCGCCGGGCCCCAGCGCGGTGATGCCGATCCCGCCGAGCAGTCCGGCCACCGCCAGCAGCACGACGTGCGTCGCGTCCAGGGTCATCTCACTCGCCCGGCCTCTGCGACCGGGCCCTCGGCAGCACGGTGCGCAGGGCGAAACGGTCGGTGCGCACCCGCAGCGACTCGACGTCGACCGGCCGGCCGTCCGCGAGCCGGGTCAGCCGGTCGATGGTGAACAGCGCGGCGCCGTCCGCCACCTCCAGCAGCCGTGCGGTGTCCGGTTCGGCGGTGACGGCGTGCACGGTGACCTCGGCGCTGCCGAGCCGGGTGCCGCTGGTCTCCTCGATGAGCGCGAACAGGTCGCGGTCCGTCAGACGGCGGTCGAGCAGCGGGCGTCCGATGTCGGGGGCGAGCCATGTCGAGTCGAGCGAGAGCGGCGTGCCGTCGAGGCGTCTGAGCCGCTCGATGTACACGGCGTCGCAGCGGTCGGCGAGTCCCAGTCGTTCGGTGATCGCCGGCGGGGCGTGCGGGACGAGGCGGGCCTCGCGCACCTCGTTGGTGACCGTGCCGTACGGGGTCAGTTCCTCGGCGAGGCCGACCAGCCGGTCCAGGCCGTGACCGCACTTGCGCGCCGTGACGTGGGTGCCGATGCCTCGGCGCCGGGTGACGAGTCCTTCGTCGCGCAGCAGGTTCAGCGCCTCGCGGACCACGTTCCGGGTGGCTCCGAGGGACCGCCCGAGGATCCGCTCGTCCGGCAGCGCGCCGTCCGCGTAGTCGCCGTCGACGATCCGTTGCCGCAGCACGTCGGCGGCACGGCGTGCCCGGGCCGCGCGTCCGGCGCTGTCGTCGTACGTCCCGGAACCCGTCCCTGCACCGTCTCCGCCCGCCATGTCCCGCCTCTCTCCGAGACGGCAGACCGTACGCGCACTCGTGTTTCGCCGGAGTTACGCCACCCGTTCCGACCTGCGCGAACGTCTGACCAGGGGCTCAGCGCCCGGCGCGCACGGCAACGCCGCCCCCGCCCATGCTCAGTGGTCCACCCCGAGTCCCCGGAGCAGCATCGGCAGCGAGGAGTGCAGCTCGCGCTGCCAGTAGGCCCAGCCATGGGTTCCCGGGCCGTAGAAGTGGGTGGTCAGGCGGCGGGCGCCGAGGCGGTCGAGTTCGCCGGCCAGAGCCTGGTTCTGCCGGTTGAAGTCCGCTTCGAGCGCGCTGGTGGTGCCGGGCGGGTCGAGCGGGCCCGTGGTGCCGTCGCCGCACGAGAGGTAGACGGGGATCCGGGTGAGGCCCTTGGCCAGGTGGTACGGGTCGTGGGCCGCCCAGATGTCGCGCTGGGCGACGGGGTCGCCCCAGACCTTGCGCGGGTCGTCGCCCTGGCCGGCGAAGAAGCCCATGATCCGGTCGACGGACTCGTCGTTCAGGAGCGGGTGCACGGATCCGGAGTACGCCGCTGCCGCCTTGAACATGCCCGGGTGCCGGGCGGCGTACATGAGGGCGCCCTGGCCGCCCATGGACAGGCCCGCCACGACGCGGCGGGCGCCCGCTCCCCAGTCGCGTTCGAGGAGCCCGCGCAGCTCCTGGGTGTGGAAGGTCTCCCAGGCCGGGTCGCCGCCCTGTCCGTCGTTCCACCAGTCGCTGTACCAGCCGTTCCAGCCGGCCTCCGGCATGACCACGAGGACGTCGCGCAGGCTGTCGACGCGGGCGACGTCGGTGAGGTTCGTCCAGGAGGTGTAGTCGCCGCAGCAGCCGTGCAGCAGCCACAGGGTGGGCCAGTGGTGACGGCGGTCCTTCGGGTTCCAGCCGTCGGGGGTGAGCAGGCGGACGTTCACCGTGCGGCCGCCGAGCGCGGATGAGCGTACGGACAGGTCCACCTGCCGGTCGGCGACCCGGGTGACCGCGACGACCTCGGCGCCGCGGGAGGCCGTGGCCGGGTTCGCGGCCATTGCCGTCGAGTTCGGTACGAGGGTGAGCAGCAGGGCGGACAGAACGAGCAGCAGGGGTCTGGTCCAGCGGATCGAGGCGGCGGTCATGGCGGCTCCCGTCGGTCGGGTCAGGTGCGGTCGGGGAGGATCAACAGGGCGTCCCCGACCGGGCGTTCACCGGTGGCGTCGGACGGATCGCCCAGCACTTCGCCGTCGGCGACCATGGTGGTGGAGCCGCCGCCGTCGAGGTTGATCGCGTCGCGCAGGCCCAGTGCCTTCGCGACCGCGGCGCTCTCCGGGATGCTCAGTCCGAGCGCGCCGGTGCTGCGCCCGTCGGCGGTGACGAGCACGGTCCGTCCGGCGGCGTCCACGCCGGCCAGCGTGCGCGGATTCCGCTTGTGCGCCCAGCCGTAGAAGAAGCTCGGGTTGCCGGGCTGGACCATCCCGTCGGCGGCCGGGGTGACGTGCAGCCGGCCGTCGCGGACCAGTTCGGGGCCGCCGTTGACGATGCTCGTCCCGCGGGGCGTCGGGACGGGACGCCCCGCGGTGTCCCTCAACCCGCCCTGGAATGCGAGCTTCCGGCCCGTCTTCGCGACGGCGGCCAGGGCCGCGACGTTCCGGCCGGTGGCCTGGACGGAGCTGCCGCCGTCCGGCAGCGCACCGCCCCGCGGGGAGCGCACCTCGGTCACCCGGCCGTGCCGGTCGAGCACCGCCTCCAGCCCGTCGCCCTCGGGGGTCCGATGTCCGAACTCCGGGGTGAAAGCGACGAGTTCGTCGGGGTCGGTGCAGGTCGTGTCGTGCAGGGACGCCGAGGTGGGGGTGTCGTCGGCTGTGCCGCCGCAGTTCCTGATCAGGCCCGGCACCCGGTCGATGCCGTCCAGGGGCAGGACCTCGCCCCCACCGACGATCCGGCCCCGCCAGGTGAACCGCTCGACCCGGGTCCCGCGGGCGGAGTCCCGGACGACCAGGCCCGGCCGCCCGTTCACCGTCTCGCTCAGCAGCCGGCCGTCGTAGACGCCGACGCCGGCCGGGTCCCCGGGAGCGCCGGCGCGCGGGTCGAGGACGAAGAAGCCGGCGTTGACGGCCGCGGTCGCGCCGGCCGCCGCGGCCAGCTCGCTGGTCGTCTCGCGGTTCTCCAGATCCGGGCCGTACGAGGCCCGCAGTGCGCCGCGGAACCGGTGCGGGTCGACGGTGAGCACGTCGATCCGCCAGGGTCCGCGGTCCGTGGGGTTCCCGTCCCATCCGGTGTACGCGGCCGCGCCGGTGTACCCGGCCGTGCGCAGCCGGGTGCGTTCGGCCGTCGCCGCCGCCTCGGAGTCGAACCGGCCGACCCGGACCCGCCACCCGAGCGATCCCCCGGCGTGGTCCGCCACGGCCGGGGTGACGACGTCCTCGGCGCGGGCGTCGAAGCCGTCCGCGCGCAGGTCCGCGGCGAGTTCGTCGGCGCTGGCCCGGTCCTTCAGCGCTGTCGGGGGCGCGTCGGGGTCCGGGGAGCCGGCACCGCCGGGGATGGAGACCTCGACCGTCCACGGCAGGGGCGAGGCGTCCGCGCCGCGCACGATCCGGGTGAGGGTGACACCGGGCTGGAGCGTCCGGGTGGTGCGGGTCTCGGACAGGTCGGGGGCGCCGAGCGGCAGGCCGCGGTGCGCCCCGGGCCGCGGCGCCGAGGACGCCGGCGCCGGCAGGGACCCGAGCACGGCGAGGACGGACAGCACCGCGCCCGCGCCGAACAGTCTGCTGTTCACGAACCCCCCACGGGACGCCACTGCGCAAGCCGGACGGGCGTCCGGTGCAGGACGGCCCTCGCAACGGTGCGTGTGGTCGAGACCACCAGTCAAGGCATGTACACGTAATTCATCCGGCCGTTCCGGACCGCTGGGCCGGCCGTCGCCCGCCCGACCTCTCACCGCTCCCCCGGGCGCCGGACCTTCCTATGCCGCGGGCGCCGCCGTGCTCTTGCGCACGACCAGGCTCGTCGCCAACTCCAGCCGTGTCGTGACCGGTTCGCCCCTCCGCAGGCGCATCAGCATCTGGACCGCCTCCTCGGCCATCTGCCGCAGCGGCTGGTGGACGGTCGTGAGGGCGGGGCTCGACCACTGGGCCAGGGGCACGTCGTCGTAGCCGACCACGGACAGGTCCTCCGGGACCCGCAGCCCGCGCAGGCGAGCCGCCTCCAGCACGCCGAGGGCCTGCAGATCGCTGCCCGCGAAGATCGCGGTCGGCGGTTCGGGCAGGTCGAGCAGCTCCACCGCGCGCTCGCGGCCGCCCTCGACGTGGAAGTCCCCGTACCGCACGAGCTCGGGGTCGGCCGGGAGTCCGGCCATGCTCAGCGCCGAGCGGTAGCCGTCGAGGCGGGCCAGCGAGCACAGCATGTCGCCGGGGCCCGTGATGATGCCGATGCGCCGGTGGCCGAGTTCGAGCAGGTGCCGGGTGGCGACCAGGCCGCCGTTCCAGTTGGCCGAGCCGACGGAGGGCACGTCCGGCTCGGGGTCTCCGGCCGGGTCGATGATGACGAACGGGATGGAGCGCGACCGCAGCCGCTGCTTGACCTCGGCGGGCAGCGCCGAGAAGACCAGGACCACGCCGCGCGGCCTGCGCTGCAGCACGCCCTCGATCCACTCGGGCCCCGGCGCCTGACGGGTGCCGCTCTCGGTGAGCACCACGCTGGCCTGCTGGGCCTTGGCGACCTTCTCGACGCCCCGGATGAGCTCCAGCGCCCAGACGCTCTCCAGCTCGTGGAAGACCAGCTCGATGAGCGGGGCCTCCCGCGCGGCCCGGGTCGTGCGCCGGTAGGCGTGCTCCTCCAGGAGGTTCTCCACCCGGGTCCGTGTCGGGCCCGCGACGTCCTGGCGCCCGTTGAGCACTTTCGAAACTGTCGAAAGGGAGACCCCCGCCTCCTGGGCCACCTGCGCCAGGGTGATGCGGCCCAACTCCTCGTCATCTCGCATGGTGAGGAGCATAAGCCACCGCCAAGTCCCCCCGCCTCGTAACGCTTTGGTAACCCGACGCCCCGGGGTTGACCCCTCTCTGGGCGACACCTACCGTCCCGACGTGTGAACTTTCGGTAGCTGGACCGAAAGAGTTTCGAGAGGCGGGACCATGACCCTACGCGCACGGTTGCCGAGAACTGTCGCCGCCGGCGGTGCGGCGCTGACCCTGCTGTTCGCCCTGGCCGGATGCGGTGGCTCCGACGCGGCCGGCGACGACGGGAAGATCCACGTCCTGGTGTACGGGGACTCGGCGAACAAGGTGGAGAAGCAGCTGATCGCCGACTTCAACAAGAAGTCGAAGGTGAAGGCGGTCCTGGACACCATCCCGGGCGCCGACTACCAGGCCAAGTTGCAGACGATCATCAGCAGCAAGCAGGCCCCGGACGTCTTCTACAACTGGGGCGGCGGCAGCATCAAGCCCTTCGTGGACGCGGGACTGCTCCTCCCCCTCGACGACTTCATCGCCGAGGACCCGAAGCTCAAGTCGAACTTCCTGCCGTCCGTGTTCAACAGCGCCACGGTCGACGGCAAGCCGTACGGCATCCCCATGCGCGGCACCCAGCCGGTGCTCCTGTTCCACAACAAGAAGGTGCTCGACAAGGCGGGCGTCGAGCCGCCCACGACGTGGGACGGACTGCTCGCCGCGGTCAAGGCGCTCAAGGCCGAGGGCGTCACCCCGATCGCGCTCGGCGGCGGCGACCGCTGGCCGACCCTCATGTGGTTCGAGTACCTCTACGACCGCATCGCCGGTCCCGACCTGTTCCAGAAAGCCCTCGACGGCGACAAGGACGCCTGGGCGAGCGCCGACAGCAAGAAGGCGCTCGGCATGATCAGGGAACTGGTCGACGCCGGGGCGTTCGGCTCCAACTTCGACTCCGTGAAGTTCACCGACCAGGGCTCGCCCACGCTGCTCGCCACCGGCAAGGCCGGCTTCGAGCTGATGGGGTCCTGGGAGTACTCGACCCAGCAGGACGCCCACCCCGCGTTCGCGAAGAAGGACTTCGGTTACACCGCCTTCCCGTCCGTCGAGGGCGGCAAGGGCGACGCGGCCGACCTGGTCGGCAACACCAACAACTTCTACTCCGTCCTCAAGAAGACGAAGCACCCCGATGCCGTCGCCGAGTTCCTGAAAATGCAGTACTCGGACGAGTTCGTGAAGGCGCATCTCGGCATCGGCAACCTGCCCACCACGACGAACACGGCCGACCATCTCGACGAGGCCGTGAGCCCCGACTACGCGAAGTTCCAGTACGACCTCGTGAAGAAGGCCCCGTCGTTCCAGCTGTCGTGGGACCAGGCCTACCCGCAGTCCGCGGCGACGTCGATGTACCAGGCGATCCAGCAGTTCTTCAACGGATCGCTGGACGCGGACGGCTTCGTCAAGGCGATGCAGGCCCTGCCCACCTCATGACCGACGAGCCCCTGCGCGCCCGCGCGACCCCGGCCCGCGGCGACGGCGGCGGTGCCGGGGTGGGCCGCCCCGGTGTCGGCTGGGCGGTCCCCGCCGCGGTGTTCTTCGCTCTCTTCGCCCTCGTTCCGCTGGTCCTGGTCGCCGTTCTGTCGTTCGCGAGCTGGAACGGCCTGACCGACCCGGAGTTCGTCGGCCTCGACAACTGGCAACGGCTCCTCGACGACCCGGTCATGCTCAAGAGCCTGTGGCTGAGCGTCCTGCTGACCGTGCTCGGCGTCGCCGTACAGACGCCGCTCAGTCTGCTCCTCGGTGTCTGGGCGGCCGGGCACCAGCGCAACCGGGCCGTCCTGTCGGCGATCTACTTCGTCCCGCTGCTGCTGTCCGCCGCCGCCGTGTCCGTCCTGTGGCGCGCCGTCCTCGACCCGAACTTCGGGGTGCCGGCGCAGGCCGCGTGGCTGTTCGGCGACGGCAATCTCTTCGGGCACCAGGCCACCGCGATCGGCGTCCTCGTGTTCGTGAGCACCTGGCAGTTCACACCGCTGCACACGCTCATCTACCAGGGCGCCGCCCGCGCCGTGCCGCCGGTCCTCTACCAGGCGGCGCAGATCGACGGCGCGGGCACGGTGCGCCAGTTCTTCCACATCACCCTGCCGCAACTGCGCAACAGCATCATCACCTCGACGATCCTGATGGTGGTCGGCGGCCTCACCACGTTCGACACGGTGCTGATCCTCACCCAGGGCGGGCCCGGCACGGACACCACCATCAGCGCGTACTACATGTACCAAAAGGCGTTCAAGAGCTTCGACTACGGAGCGGCCTCCGCGGTCGGGCTGCTCCTGGTCCTCGTCGCCACGGTCGTCTCGCTCGTCATGGTGCGCCTGTCCGGCTACGACAAGATGCGCAGCCAGATGGAGGGACTGTGATGAGCGCCAGGACCGGTGCAAGGCGCCGCGAGCGCCCCAACTACCTCGCCGGATTCGGCTCGTTGATCTGGCTGTTCCTGGTCGGCCTGCCGCTGTACGTGATGCTGGTGGCCACGTTCCAGTCGCGCGCCGACTACGGCGGGAACGGACCGCTGTCGCTCCCCCGGCACTTCACGCTCGACAACTACGTCGACAACTTCAACAGCGGTTTCGGGCAGTACTTCGTCAACACCCTCGTCGTCACGGTCAGCGTGGTCGGCATCGTCCTGCTGCTCGTGCCCCCGCTCGCGTACGCCATCGTGCGCGGCCGCGGCCGGCTCACCGGCGGGGTGTTCCGGCTGTTCCTGCTGGGCCTCGCGATCCCCGCGCAGGCCGTCATCGTGCCGATGTTCTACGTGATCAGCGAGGCCGGCCTCTACGACCACCTCATAGGCGTCATCCTGCCGACGGCCGCCTTCGCGATGCCCGTGTGCACGCTCATCCTGACCGGGGCCATGCGGGACATCACGCCGGAGCTGTACGAGGCGATGACGATGGACGGCGCGTCACCGTGGCGGACCTTCTTCCGGCTGGTCCTGCCGCTGTCCCGCAGTGGTCTGTCCACCATCACGGTGTACTCCGCGCTGCAGGCGTGGAACGGCTTCCTGTTCCCGCTGGTGCTCACCCAGTCCGCGGACTCCAAGGTCATCACCATGGGGCTCTACGACTTCCAGACCGAACACGGCGTCGACATCCCCGGCCTGCTCTCCGCGGTCGTGCTGTCCATGCTGCCCATCCTGATCGTCTACCTGTTCGCCCGTCGTGCCCTGGTCCAGGGGCTGATGGGAGTCGGAGGAAAGTGACCGACCACATGAGCCGAACGGACCGGGACGCCGCGTCCCCCGCCCCGCTGTGGCGCGATCCGAGCGCCGCGCCCGCCGACCGGGCCGACGCGCTGCTCGCGGCGATGTCCCTCGAGGAGAAGATCGCCCAGCTCTTCGGGGTCTGGGTCGGCGCCTCGGCGGAGGGCGGCGACGTCGCCCCGTACCAGCACGACATGGAAGAGGCGGTCGACCTCGACGAGCTGCTCCCGCACGGGCTCGGCCAGTTGACCCGGCCCTTCGGGACCGCGCCCGTGGACCCGGCCGTCGGCGCCCTCTCGCTGGCGCGCACGCAGCGGCGGATCGCCGCGGCGAACCGGTTCGGGATCCCCGCCCTCGCGCATGAGGAGTGCCTCGCCGGGTTCGCCGCCTGGGGCGCCACGGCGTATCCGGTGCCGCTGTCCTGGGGCGCCACGTTCGACCCGGCGCTGGTCCGCGCGATGGCCACGGCGATCGGGCGCGACCTGCGCTCGGTAGGCATCCACCAGGGGCTCGCCCCGGTGCTCGACGTCGTACGCGATGCCCGCTGGGGCCGCGTCGAGGAGACGATCGGAGAGGACCCTTACCTCGTCGGCACCGTCGCCACCGCCTACGTCCAGGGCCTGGAGTCCGCCGGGATCGTCGCCACGCTCAAGCACTTCGCCGGGTACTCCGCGTCCAGGGCGGGACGCAATCTCGCCCCCGTCTCCATGGGGCCGCGCGAGTTCGCCGACGTGGTGCTGCCGCCGTTCGAGATGGCCGTGCGGGAGAGCGGCGTCCGGTCGGTGATGCACGCCTACACCGACACCGACGGCATCCCGTCCGCCGCCGACGAGCAGCTCCTGACCGGGCTGCTCCGCGACACC
Organism: Streptomyces sp. cg35; assembly: GCF_050410835.1. Classification (NCBI taxonomy): domain Bacteria; kingdom Bacillati; phylum Actinomycetota; class Actinomycetes; order Kitasatosporales; family Streptomycetaceae; genus Streptomyces; species Streptomyces sp. cg35. The sequence goes on along the minus strand of NZ_CP191268.1, from coordinate 8,314,794 downwards.
TGGGGGTTCGAGGGGACCGTCGTCGCCGACTACTTCGGGATCGCGTTCCTCCAGACCCTGCACGGGGTGGCCGGTTCCCTCGCGGAGGCCGCCGGCACCGCGCTCACCGCCGGGGTCGACGTGGAACTGCCGACGGTGAAGGCCTTCGGTGAACCGCTGCGCAAGGCGGTCGCCGACGGGCTCGTACCGGAGCACCTGGTGGATCGGGCGGCCCGCCGGGTCCTCGCCCAGAAAGCCGAGTCGGGCCTGCTGGACCCGGACTGGGACCCGACCCCCGCCAGGCTCACCGGCACCGACGCGGAACGCGTGCGGAGCTCCGTCGACCTCGACCCCGAGGGCAATCGCGACCTGGCCCGCCGCATCGCCGAGGAGTCCGCGGTGCTCCTGACCAACGACGGCACCCTCCCCCTGGCCCCGGCGCCGGGGGCCCGCGTCGCCGTGATCGGTCCGCTCGCCGAGGAGCCCACGGCCGTACTGGGGTGCTACTCGTTCCCGGTGCACGTCGGCAGCCGTACGCCGGACACGCCGCTCGGCATCGAACTGCCCACGCTGCACGAGGCGTTGGCGGCGGAGTTTCCCGGCAACGAGGTCGTCGTGGCGCGCGGCCTCGACGAGGTCGACGCGCCGCGCGGGGCCGGTTTCGCCGCGGCCGTCGAGCTGGCACGCGGCGCCGATGTGGTCGTCGCCGCGCTCGGCGACCGGGCCGGCCTGTTCGGGCGGGGCACCAGCGGCGAGGGGTGCGACGCCGCCTCCCTCGCTCTGCCCGGCGCTCAACAGGAACTGCTCGACGCACTCCTCGACACCGGCACTCCGGTCGTCGTGACGATGCTCGCCGGCCGCCCCTACGCCCTCGGGCGGGCGGCGGAGGAGGCGGCCGCCGTGGTGCAGACGTTCTTCCCCGGCGAGGAGGGCACCCGCGCGCTGGCCGGGATCCTCAGCGGTCGTGTGCTCCCGTCGGGGCGGCTGCCGATCGGCGTGCCCCGGCAGCCGGGTGCGCAGCCCGCGACCTATCTCGCGGCGCGCCTCGGCCAGGCCTCCGAGGTGTCGAACCTCGATCCGGGCCCGGCCTTCGGTTTCGGACACGGCCTGGCCTACACGACGTTCGAGTGGAGCGACCTGGACGTGCCCGGCCGGATCGCCGCCACCGACGGCGAGTTCGAGATCGCCTGCACGGTCCGCAACAGCGGATCGCGGCCCGGCACCGAGGTCGTACAGCTCTATCTGCACGATCCGGTCGCCTCGGTGGTGCAGCCCGTGCAGCGTCTCGTCGGCTACGTACGTCTCGACGAGCTGGCGCCGGGCGAAGCGGTCCGGGTCCGGGCCCGGGTTCCGGCCGATCTCGCCGCGTTCACCGGGCGTGCGGGCCGGCGCGTCGTCGAGCCCGGCGAGCTGGAGCTGCGGCTGAGCGCGTCGAGCACGCGTCCGCTGCTGACCGCGCGCGTCACCCTGACCGGCCCGGTGCGGGAGGTCGACCACGGCCGTCGCCTGCACGCGCACCTGACGACGGAGCCGGCGCCGGTCGCCTGACCGGTTCGGTGTGCCCGGCCGTCGGTCAGGACGGCCGGGCTCCGGCATGTCGACATACTTTCGGGAGTCCGGAACGGTCAGCGACTGCCGGCGCGTGACGGGTGTCAGACCAGGGACGCGCCGTGCGGGACGACGACGCCGTAGAGGTCGGCGATCGTGGCGAGCGCGCCACGGTGGATCTGGTCCGCGGGCAGCTCCGTGCCCAGGGACGACAGGGGCCGCGTGGCGCTGGCGTCGGCGACGACCGTGGGCCGGTTCCCGCGCAGGAACGCGCCCTGCGCGGTGAACAGCACGCACATGTGTGTCATGAACCCGACCACGATCACGTCCTTGTGCCCGGCGGCATCGACATGGTGACCGAGGTCGGTGTTCACGAAGGAGTCCGGGGCCTGCTTGACGACGACGGGCTCGCCCTCGACCGGGGCCACGCGCGGGTGGATCCGGCCGATGTCCTCGCGGATGTCGTACGGGGTGCCCGGGCCGCCGTCGTGCATGACGTGCACGACCGTCGCGCCCGCCGCCCTGGCCCGGGCGAGGAGTCCGGCGGCGGCGTCGAGCGCGGCCTGCCAGCCCTCCAGCTCCAGGACGCCACGGGTGTACGTGTTCTGGTAGTCGACCAGGATCAGGGTCGAGTCGGCGAGCGACGCGGGCGTCTCGTCGAAGCCGTTGAGCGCGCGCAGGGTCGTCGTAGCCATGGGAGTACCACCTCAGGATTCGTACGGGTTCTCGCAGGTCACCGCGTGGTGAGCCACGTCTGGAACGCTATGCGCGGCCCGCCGATGTCTGCAATGTCATCTAGCATGCAGATCCGGACATCGCCGATCGCCGTGCCCTGCCGGTCCGGCGACACCGCTCCGGACCTCACCGTTGCCGATCCACCCGGGGGACCCAGTGAGCACCGTCGAGCGCCTCGTCGTCATCGTTCTCTTCGAGGGCGTCGATCTGCTCGACGTCACCGGACCACCGGAGGTCTTCGCGCTCGCACGGCGCGAGACGGCCGACGCGACGGGTTACGACGTCGTCCTGGCCGCCGAGACGAGGGACCCGGTCACCACCTCGGCGGGGGTGCGCCTGCTGCCGGACGCCACGTTCGCGGAGGTCGCCGAGCGCTCCATCGACACCCTGCTGGTGCCCGGGTCCGTCGATGTCGACGACGAGCGCCGGGTGCGGGCCCTGACCGATCCCGTCGTGGTCGACCGGGTGCGCACCCTCGCCGGGCGGTCCCGGCGCATCACCTCCGTGTGCGTGGGCGCACATCTCCTCGCCGCGGCCGGTCTGCTCGACGGCAAGCGGGCCACTACGCACTGGTCGACGGCGCAGCAACTCGCCGCCGACCACCCGGAGATCGATGTGGACGCCGACCCCATCTTCATCCGCGAGGGCGACGTGTGGACCGGCGCGGGCATCAGCGCCTGCCTCGACCTGTCCCTCGCCCTCGTCGCCGACGACTTCGGCGAGGCCACGGCCCTGCGCATCGCCCGGCAGCTGGTGATGTACCTCAAGCGGCCGAGCGGGCAGAGCCAGTTCAGCGTGCCTCTCGAACCCGCCTCCACCACGCGGCGCACCGAGGATCTGCGCCTCTACGTCACGGCTCACCTCGGCGAGCACCTCACGGTCACGGACCTCGCCGCGCACGCCCACGTCAGCGAGCGGCAGCTCACCCGCATCTTCAAGACCGAGCTCGGCACCACCCCGGCCGGGTACATCGAGTCCGCCCGGGTCGAGCGGGCCCGCAACCAGCTGGAGTCCACCGACGCGACCCTCGAACGCATCGCGTCCACGTGCGGGTTCGGCACGACGGACACGCTCGTCAGGGCCTTTCGCCGCCAGCTGGACACGACACCCACGGAGTACCGGCGCCGCTTCCGCACCCTCCCCGGCTGAGCGCCGGCGGGCGCGACGGGTCACCAGGGGCGGATCGCCCGCAGCCCCACGCGGCGGCCGTCCTCGTCCAGGAGATGGCCCATGCGTTTCATCGTGTGCAGGCCCACGATGCGGTCGGTCACCGTCAGGGTGGGCAGGCGGGCGCCCAGGGCGGTCTCGCGGCGCTGGATGTCCGCGAGGTCGTGCACCCACAGCGTGGTGAAGATGTTCGCGCTGCCGGTGACCGACGCGACCACCCGGCACTCGGGCAGCGCGGCCAGGGTCCGGTGCACGGTGGCCGTGTCGCGTGCCGGGGCCCGGGCGAGGAAGGACACCGGGACGGGCCGGCCGGCCAGCACGGGGGCCATGTCGCAGCGGAAGGTGAGGACCCCGGAGTCGGCGAGGCGGTGCAGCCGGCGGCGGACGGTGGCCGGGCTGGTGCCGGCATGGTCGGCGAGCGCGGCGAGTCCCAGCCGGCCGTCGCCCACCAGCGCCTCCAGCAGCGCACGGTCCACCGTGTCGGGTTCGAGGACAGGGACCGGTTCCCGCGCTCCCGATGCCGTGGCGCCGAGGGCTGTCAGCTGGGTGGGCGCGAGCGAGCGCAGGCGCCAGCGGCTGCCCTCGACGGAGAGGGACGTCGCGAAGAGGCAGTCGACGGAGACGAGACCGGGCAGTGGCTCGAGCCGGGTCGTGAGGAAGCGGGTGAGCGCGGGCAGGTCCGGGGCGAGGACGTCGAGGAGCAGGTCGGCGCTGCCGGGCCCGGTCAGCTCGACCGTCGCCGCCTCCTCGAACCGGCACAGCCGCTCGGCGACGCGGCGCCGTGTGCCGGGGCGGCAGCGCAGCAGCACGAACGCGGTGCAGCGGCTCCTGGAGAACTCCCGGCCGGGCGCGGCGTAGACCCACGCCAGCCCCTGCTCGGTCAGCCGCTCCCAGCGCCGGGCGAGGGTGCTCGCGGTGACGCCGAGCGCCGGGGCGAGATCGGTCCAGGGGGCCCGCGGGCGCAGCTGCAGGGCGTTGACGAGGGCGAGGTCCAGCTCGCTGACGGTGACCGTTTCTCGCATGCGCGGTGTGCTCCCTGCATCTTTCCGTCGAATCGGCGGTCGCGTACGGCCGCCGCCCGCACAGTAGCCAGCACTTTCGATTCCGGCCACCAGAAGGAGGCCCCCTGTGGGCACAGACGTGGGCGCAGATGTGGGCGCAGCAGGTTCTACGGCGGGCAGACGGCCCCCGGCCCTTGTCCCGGGCGGCCTCGGCACCGGTCGCGGGATGCTCGCCGCGATGGCGGTGGTCGTGGCGTTCGGTGGTGTCGTGCAGGGCTATCTCACGCCGCTGCTGCCGGAGTTGGGCCGTCAGCTGGGTATCGGCGGTGTGGGTCAGAACAATCTGTACCTGCTGTCGCAGTGCGCGTTCGCCGTGCTGACGCCGCTGCTGTCGCGGTTCGGTGACCTGTACGGGCACCGGCGGCTGCTGCGGGTGGCGCTGACGATGGTGACGGCGGGTTCGCTGCTGATGGCGGTGTGGCCGACGGTGCCGACGCTCGCCGTGGGCGTGGTGCTGCAGGGCGCGCTCGTCGGGTTCTTCCCGCTGCTCGCGGGGATCCTGCGCTCCCGCGCCCCCGAACGCGGCCGTACCGGCATCTCGCTCCTGGTCGGCGCGCTGCTGATCGCCATCGGTGTGGGCGGACTGGTGGCGGGAGCCCTGAGTGAACGGCACGCCGTGGCGGGTCTGTGGGCGGCGGTTCCGGTCGCGGTCGTCGCCCTGGTCGCCGGTCTGCTGCTGCCGGACAGCGACGGGCCGCGCGGCGGCCGGTTCCACTACGGCGCGGCAGCCCTGCTGACGGCCGGTCTGGTGGCGCTCGTCCTGGTGCTCGCGCAGGGCGGTGCCTGGGGCTGGGCGTCGGCGCGGTCCCTGGGCACCGGGGCGTTCGCCGTGGCGGTGCTCGGGGCGTGGGTGGCGGTCGAGCGGCGTGCGGCGCATCCGCTGGTGAACGTACGCATGCTGAGCGACCGGCGGCTCGCGGTGGTCAGCGCGCACACGTTCTGCGCGGCGTTCGGCACGATCGGTTTCCTGGGGGCCAACGCCCTGTTCCTCGGCTCCGACCCGGCCCGCACCGGGTACGGCATGGGCCTCGGTCCGCAGGCCATCGCGACCGTGTCACTGGCGATGGTGGTCGCGGGGTTCGCCGGTTCCACGGCGACGCCGCGGCTCGCACGACGCATCGGTGACCGGGCCGTGCTCGCGACCGGCGGCGTCCTCGTCGCGGTGGGCTTCCTCGGCATGATCCTGTTCCACGCCACGCTCCCCCAGTACGTCACGTCGGCGTTGCTCGTGGGCCTGGCGACGGGCCTGTTCGAGTCGATCACGCGGACGCTGTCGGCAGAGATCGTGCCCGAGCGGCAGACAGCGCTGGCCGTCGCGCTCAACGAACTGGCCCTGTCGCTGGGCGCGGCGATCGGCGCGGCCGTCATCGGCGGCCTGTTCGCGGCGCATCAACTGGGCGGCACGGGCGGCCGCATTGCTCTGTCGGGCTACCAGTGGAGCTGGGGTGTGTGCGGCGCCGTGGCACTGCTCGGGGCGGCCCTGGGGCTGGTCTACGGCGAGCGCCGGACGCCCGCTCCGCACCCCACCGCACCCGTCTCCCCCGTCACCCCGAAGGAAGGCCTCGTATGACAACGCCACGGACCGCCCCCGATGCGGTACGCGCACCCGACGCGGTACACGAACCCGACCCGGTACGCGCAGCGGTACAGGGGGCGGTGGGCACCTGGCGCGAGCATCTCGTCGCGCTCAGCCACAGCCTGCACGACGAGCCCGAGACCGCTCTCCAGGAGCACCGCTCAGCGGCCAAGCTCACCGAGCTCCTCACGACGGCGGGCTTCACGGTGACCCGCCCTCTCGCCGCCCTGCCCACGGCCTTCCAAGCCACGTACGGATCAGGAGACTTGGTGCTGGCGTTCTGCGCCGAGTACGACGCGCTGCCGGGTATCGGGCACGCCTGCGGGCACAACGTGAACGGCGCCGCGGCCGTCGGCGCGGCGCTCGCCCTCGCGGCCGTGGCGGACCGGCTCTGCATCACGGTCCGGCTGATCGGCACCCCGGCCGAGGAGGACATCGGCGGGAAGGTGCTGCTCGTCGAGGCCGGGGTCTTCGACGACGTGGCGGCGGCGATGATGGTGCACGCCGCGGCCGACGACAGCGTCGGCGCGTCGTCCCTCGCGATCGGCGCGTGGGACATCACCTACCGGGGCAGGCCCGCGCACGCGGCCCTCGCGCCGTGGGAGGGCGTGAACGCGCTGGACGCGCTGACCGTGGCCCAGACCGCGCTCGGCCTGCTGCGCCAGCACCTGCCCCCGGGGTCCCTGGTCCACGGCATCGTCACCGACGGCGGTGGCGCGCCGAACGTCGTCCCCGAACTCACCCGCGCCCGCTACGAAGTGCGCGCCCCCACGGTCGAGCAGCTCGCGGCCACCCAGGACCGGGTCCGCGCCTGCTTCGAGGCCGGCGCCCTGGCGACCGGTGCCCGCCTCGAACTGGAGCCCCGTGGAAGGGACTTCGCGGATCTGCGCCAGGATGACTTCCTCACCCGTGCCTACGTCGACGCGGCCCGCGCACTGGGTCGCGACCCGGTGTCCCGGCGCGGCGAGACGATGGCGTCCACGGACATGGGCAACGTCTCGCGTCTGCTGCCGTCGATCCACCCGACCATCGGCTACGACACCGGTGGCGCCCTGCAGCACACGGCCGGTTTCGCGTCGTACGGGAAGTCACCGGGCGCCGACCTGGCGGTCCTCGACGGCGCGGTGGCGCTGGCGCTGACCGCGGTGGCGGCCGCGACGGACGGCGCGCAGCGGCGCCGCCTGCTGCAGGGCGTCTCGGGCCGTGCCCGCGTCGAATGACCGCAGGTGACCGCGAACGTCGGCTGCTGCCTCAGCCCGTCGCCTGGTTCGGGGCCGGGCGCTCCCGCCCCTCCACGTACCGGGCCAGGTTCGCGAGGGCCATCCGGGTGCCCGTCTCGTTGTCGGCGGCGGGCACCGCGTCGGGGACGCCCTCGTGGACGAGGAGGACGTCGGTGCCGCCGCCGGCCGCGGTGAGCGTGGTGGTGATCGTCATGGTGCCGCGCAGCGCCGGGTCGGCGGTCTCGAACTCGAGCTCCTCGACGACCTGTTCGTCCGGGACGAGCCGCACGAAGCTGCCGTGGTACGTGTCGGTGCGGGCGTCCGACTTGCCGGTGGCCGTGGGCGCGTCGTACGTGAGCGACACCCGGAACCTGCCTCCCTCGCGCGCGTCGAATTCGTGGACCCGGCCGCGCATCCCGGCGGGCGTCCGCCACGCGGCGACCGCGTCCGCGTCCAGCAGCGCGCGGTAGACGGCGCCGGGCGAGGCGTTCACATGATGGGACATCCGTGTCGCATACATGGCGCCACGCTAACGGCGCCGCCCGACGGGGGCGCGTCAGTAGCGCTCGGCGGTGCCCAGGTACTGCTCGGCGAAGGCGGCCGCCGCGCTCGGTGAGGTGAACAGACGGCGCAGCCGGGCGAGTGTGGTGCCGGTGCGGAACGGGTCGCCCGTGGCCGCCCCGTGGTACACCTCCGAGAGCCACTGCGAGAACTCCTGGTAGTCCCAGACGCGGCGCAGACACGTCTGCGAGTACGACGCCAGTCCTGCTTCCGCGTCCGGGAGTTGACGGATGTGCGCGGTGAGGGCGTCACCGAGGAGGAAGGCGTCGTGCAGGGCGAGGTTCATGCCCTTGGCCGCGATCGGCGCGACCAGATGGGCGGCGTCTCCGGCCAGGAACAGACGCCCGTGCCGCATCGGTTCGACCACGTAGTCGTGCATGTCCAGGACGCGCTTCTCGATGAGCGGGCCCTCGGTGAGCGGCGCGGCGCCGGTCGCGGCGAGGCGGCGGTGCAGTTGCTCCCAGACGCGGTCGTCCGGCCAGCCGTCCGGGTCGTCGCCGGGCGGGCACTGGAGGTAGTAGCGGGTGACGTCCGGGCTCCGGGGCATCTGCCCGGCGAATCCGTCGGGGTGCATGCCGAACAGCACGCAGTCCGCGGACGGCGGCGCCTCGGCGAGCAGCGCGAGCCAGCCGATGCCGTAGTCGTGCCGTGCGACGCGGACCGGGCCGGCGGACAGTGCGCTCCGGCCGGTGCCGCGCGCGCCGTCGCACCCGGCGACGAAGTCGCAGTGCAGTACGTGCCGCCGGCCGCTGTCGGGGCTGGTGTACGAGACCGAGGGCCGGTCGGTGTCCACGTCGTGCAGCCGTACGTCTCGGGCGTCGAAGCGGATGTCGCCGCCGCGCGCATCGGCGTACTCGTGCACCAGGTCGGTGACCAGCAGCGGCTGCGGGTAGACGAAGTGGTGACTGCCTGTCAGTTCGGTGTAGGGAAAGCGGTGTCGTTCCCCCTCGAAGCGGAACTCGCAGGCGGTGTGCCGGCCGGCCCGCGCGAGCAGGTTCCCGGCGAGGCCGCGCTTCTCGAGGCCGCGTACCGCCCACTCCTCGATGACGCCCGCGCGCGGGCGCCGTTCGATGAACGCGCGCGTCTCGCGCTCCAGGACCACGCAGTCGATCCCCGCGGCCCGCAGGATGTTCCCCACCGTGAGTCCGGCGGGACCGGCGCCCACGATGACCACCGGAAAACGTTTCGGGGAAAGGGAGTTGGGATACCGGGTGGCAGTCACGCGGCCATTATGGCGACGGCTGCCGCGGGGTGTGCACCGGAGTGCGGAGTCGCTCTGCGGGCGTCATGGCGCGAGGAGCCGCGCGTACCGGCTGGCCCACGTCACCGGGCCCTCCTCCGCCCGCTGTCCGGGGGCGCCGCCCACCGGCACATCGCCGCGGTGCGTGAACCCCCGGTCCTCGTAGGAGGCGCGCAGTCGTCCGTTGGACCGCACGCAGTCCAGCCGCAGCGCCACCGCGTCGTGCTGTCGCGCGGTCCGTTCGGCCCAGTCCAGGATCACCGCGCCCAGGCCGCGGGCCCAATGGCGCACCGCCGTCCGGTGCACGTACACGGCGGTGCCGGCCGTGTCCGCCCACAAGGGATCGGCCCGGTCCAGCGTGACCGTCCCCCATCATGGCGCGTCTCCCTGCCAGGCGAGGCGGCTTCCCCCGCTGTCCACGGGCCGGTACAGCGCACGGCCTCCCGGACCGAACGCGCCCAGTTCGGTGGGGAGCGCGACGACCGCTGCCCCTTCCTGGTCGGGCCGGTCGGTGACATCCAGGAGCAGCCCGTCCAGCGGGCCGCCCACCAATTGCGCGTAGGCACGCCAGGGCCGCGGGCCCGCGTCCTCGTGGTCGGCGCCGTACACCCTTCCCTGCATGAACTCCTGCTCGTCCATGCCGTCCACCCTCGCAGCCACCACTGACAATCGGCATCGGGCACCCCGGTCCTGCCCTGTCCGCTGGGCGGGGGCTCGTCACACCGGTCCCCGGCGTTTCACGTCTCCCGCGCGGGAGACGCCCTCTAGGTTGACCCGGTGCCCCACCGCTGCCGCTTCCTCCTGCTGACCTCCCTGCTCACCGCCCTGCTCGCGACCGTCGTCGCCGGGCCGGCCCGTGCCGTGGAGGCCCCGCCCCGGTTCACGTACCAGGTACGGGGTGTCACCACGGCCCAGCTGGGCCGGACGTGGCATCGCGGCTGTCCCGTGGCGCCGCGTCGTCTGCGCTCGGTCCGGCTCGACCACTGGGGGTTCGACGGCCGGGTGCACCGCGGTGAGATCGTCGTGCACGAGCGGGTCGTCGACGACGTGGTGTACGTCTTCAGGAAGGCGTTCGCCGCCCGGTTCCCGATCCGCAGGATGCGGCCCATGGCGGCGTACAACGGAAGTGACACAGCCGCGATGGCCGACGACAACACGTCCGCCTTCAACTGCCGCGGGGTGACCGGGAACGCCGGTGTGGTCTCCCAGCACTCCTACGGTGACGCCGTCGACATCAACACCCTGGAGAACCCGTACGTGGACGTGCACGGCCGGGTCCATCCGGCGGCCGGAGCCCGGTTCCTCGACCGGCGTCGGCGGGCGCCGGGCATGCTGCGCGCCGGGGACGCCGTGACGACGGCGATGCGGCGCGTCGGCTGGGCGTGGGGAGCGCGCTGGGCGCACCCGGACTATCAGCACTTCTCCGCCAACGGCCGCTGAGGGACAGGCCTAGGGGCGGTCGACGGTCTCGGCGCCCTCCAGCGGCGCCCGCTCCAGGAACGCCACCGCGTCGGGCACCCGGTCCCGCAGCCGTACCAGTGCGGCGGCGGTGAGCGTGCGGCAGGACGTGTCGCGTTCGGCGAGGACCTGCCGGGCGAAGCGGGCGGGGAAGTCGGCCGGGGTGAGTGCGGCGCCGGGTCCGGCCGACCACGTCCGCAGCGGGGAGACCGCGCCGGCGGCGTCGGCGCAGACGGCGAGGCGCCCCGACTCGACGTACCAGAGGACGATGCGTTCGCCCGGCCGGGCGGCCGGGGGTTCGACCGTCTGCCCGGCGTCGAGGTGCAAGGTGTCGAAGGCCTCGGCGAGGGCCGGGCGCAGCCGCTCGTCGGCGCGGCCGAACAGGTCGCAGGCGGCGAGCGGGACCGGATCGTCGGGGTCGAGCCCGAGGGCGGTGAGGAGGTCGTCCTCGCAGGTCTCCAGGGCCCGCCCCAGGTCGGGGAACTCGTCCGAGGTGCGGCTCATGGCCTGCCGTTCGTCGGGGTCGGCGAGCACCATCCGCACGCCGCGCCCGCGCAGATCCGCGCCGAGGGCCCGCAGCAGATCGGCGGCGACGGTCTCGACGCGGCCGACGCGCGTCAGGTCGAGCACGAACCAGCCGACGGCCGGGGTCAGTTCATGGGCCACGCGCAGCGTCTGCTCGGCGGTCGCGAAGTCCAGGTCGCCCTGCAGCACGTGGACGCGGATCCGGTCCGGGTGGGCGTCCAGGGCGGCGCGCTGGGTCCGCGGCCGGTGGCGCAGGGATCGCAGCGGAGTGCCGTGCAGGGAGCGGGGCGGCAGTGGGCGGCGCTGCGGGTCGACGGCCCGCATCAGGTGCAGCCCGAACTGGTCGGAGAGCAGGTGGCAGGCGGCGATGCCGCGCACACTGTTGCCCTTCTCCTCCAGGGGCGGGCTGAACACGCCGATGCCGAACTGTCCCGGCAGGGCCACGCCGATCGCGCCGGACACCCCGCTCTTGGCGGGCATGCCGACCTTGAGCATCCAGTGGCCGGACGCGTCGTACATGCCGCAGGTCGCCATGACGGCGAGGACGTGCTGGGCGTGGCGCGGGGCGACGACGCGGCGGCCGGTGACCGGGTTGACGCCGCCGCCGGCCAGGGTCGCGTGCATCACGGCGAGGTCGTCGCAGGTGACGAGGACGGAGCACTGCCGGAAGTAGACGCCGAGCTGCTCCTCCACGTCACCGGTGAGCGAACCCGCGTTGTGCATGAGGTAGGCGAGGGCCCGGTTGCGGTCGCCGGTCGCGCACTCGGAGGCGTACACCGCCTCGTCGACGTCGAGCGGGCGGCCGGCGAAGGCGCTCAGGCCGTCCAGGATGCGGGCGGAGCGGGCCTCGGGAGTGTCTCCGGCGACCAGTGAACTGGTCACGATGGCACCGGCGTTGACCATCGGGTTGGGCGGGCGGCCGGTGCCGGGCTCCAGGCGGATGGAGTTGAAGGCCTCCCCGCTGGGCTCGGCGCCGACCCGCGCGAGGACCTCCTCCAGGCCCCGGTCGGCGAGGGCGAGGGCGAACACGAACGGCTTGGACACGGACTGCACCGTGAACGGGGCCGTGGTGTCGCCGCTGCCGTAGACCTGGCCGTCCAGGGCGCACAGGCTCAGCCCGAACAGGTCCGGGTCGACGCCGCTCAGCTCGGGGATGTACGAGGCGGGCTCGCCGTCGTCGAGGTCGCGCAGCCGGACCCGCACCCGGTCGAGGAGCGCGGTGAGCGGATCGTTCGGGGCGCCCTGCTGCTTGTGTCGCACCCGGCCATCGAAACCCATCCGGGGCGGTGGTGCACCCGCTGGTGGAAATCGCCTTGGGCCGGCCGGACGCGCAGGGCAGACTCCCGGCATGAGCGAGATCGAACAGAAGAAGGACCTGCTCCGCTATCTGCAGGACGCCCGCGACGCGCTGCTGTGGAAGCTGGAAGGGCTGTCGGAGTACGACATCCGCCGTCCGCTGACGCCGACCGGCACGAATCTGCTGGGTCTGGTCAAGCATGTGACGTCGGTGGAGCTGGGCTACCTCTGCGACACGTTCGGCAGAGCGCACGACGTGCCGCTGCCCGATCCGGACGAGGACTCGTACGCGACCGCCGACGAGTCGCGCGAGCTGATCGTGGAGCGCTACCGGCGGGCCTGGACCCATACCGACGCCTCGGTCCACGCCCTCCCGCTGGACGCGGTCGGCGCGGTGCCGTGGTGGCCTAAGGAGCGCAATGAAGTGACGCTCCACCACGTACTGGTCCGGGTGCTCGGCGACACACAGCGGCACGCGGGGCACGCCGACATCCTCCGTGAGGGCCTCGACGGCGCGGTGGGATGGCGCGAGGACAACGACAGCCTGCCCTCGCACGATCCGGCGTGGTGGCAGGAGTACCGCGACCGGCTCCAGCGCGTGGCCGAGCAGGCCGGGAAGTAGCCGGGGCGGGCCGGGTCAGGCTTCGCGGTGGCGGAGCAGCAGCATCGCCGCGTCGTCGTGCAGCGGTCCTGTCGCGTGGTCCACCAGGTCCGTGCGCAGCCGCTCGATGGCCGCCTCGGCGTCGGGGTCCTTGAGGAGGGACACGCGCTCGGCGAGCGGGTAGAAGTCCCCGGCCCCGTCCCGTGTCTCGCTCACCCCGTCCGTGTAGAGCAGGATCTGGTCGCCGGGTGCGAAGCCGACGGTGTACGGCAGGGGCTGGTCCCCGCCGTGCTCGCTCAGGCCGAGCGGCAGCGCGTACCGGGGCGGCTCCGGGAACAGGGTGGTGCCGTCGGCGCGCACGATCAGCGGCGGCGGGTGCCCGAAGTTGAGGAACGTGACGGCGCCACCGCCCGTCGGCACCTCGACGAGCAGGGCGCTGACGAACCGCTCGCCCTCCAGCTCGCGGTCGACGGCGCGGGCCAGTCTGCCGCCCAGGCCCGCGAGTTCGGGTTCGTCGTGGGCGGCCTCGCGGAAGGCGCCGAGCACCAGCGCCGCGGTCTCCACGGCCTCCAGCCCCTTGCCCTGGACGTCGCCGATGACGGCCCGGGTGCCGCCGGGCGCCACCACCACCTCGTACAGGTCGCCGCCGATCCGGGCCTGCGCCACGGCCGAGGTGTAGGAGACCGCCACCCGCAGTTCGCCCGCGACGCGGGGCACCGGACGCAGCAGCACCCGCTGCGCGACCTCGGCTATGGAGCGGACGCTGGCCAGTTCGGCGTCGCGGCGCTCCCGGAGCGCCACCGCGAGCAGGCCGGCCGCGGTGACCCCGGCGACGCTGACCACCGCGATGTACACGCGCCGCCTGCCGAGCGTGCCGTCGGACGCGGCGAGGACGACGCACAGCAGGGCGGCGACGGCACCGATGCGGGCGGTGCGCCGCTTGCTGCCGACGAGGCCCGCGAACGCCGGGCCGAGCGACATCAGGGGCAGCAGGCCGAATCCCGTGGGCGTGAGCACTTCGGTGACGACCACGAGTGCCATCACGCAGTACGGCAGGGCGGGCAGCACCCGCCCGTCCAGACCCTTCGTCTGCCTCATCGCTCCCCCGCCGGGACGGCTCGTCAGTCGGTTCCGTCGGTTCCTGAGCGTATGCGTGTTTTCTTGGGGCCTGATGAGATTCCCGTGATCTCGTTACCCGATCGCAGTCCGCGGCGGCGCCCCCGATCCGTGCTGGGCGGCGAGGCGCACGGGTGCGTTCTGGGCGCCGTAGCCGCGGTAGCCGGTGTCGCGCTGGGTCAGTTCGAAGAAGACGCGGCCCAGGGTGTGCGTGTAGCAGTGGCGGAAGACGCCCTGGCTGTCGCGGTCGTAGAGGATGCCCAGTTCCTGGTACGTCTCCAGCTCGCCCGGGGCGAACTCGAAGCGTGCGGCGAGGTCGTCGTAGTAGTTGGCCGGCATGGGCAGCAGGTGTCCGCCGGCCGCGCGGAAGCGCCGGGCGGCCGTGACGACGTCGTCGGTGGCGAGGGCGATGTGCTGGGCGCGGGCGTGCTCGTCGCCGGGCGCGGGGCCCACGCCGAGGGCGATGCGGACGGCGCCGTCGGCGCTGGTGAAGGCACGGCTGCGGAGCAGGCCGTAGGGGTCGGCGACGTCGACGCTCGGCTGGGCGTCGAGTCCGAGGACGCCCCGGTGGAACAGGGAGGCCTCGTCGAACTGGTGCCAGGGCTGGGCGAGCGCCAGGTGGTCGATGCCCCGGATGCCCGCGTGGTCGTCGGCGTGCTCGCCGGTGGGCGCGAAGTCGGTGGTCCAGCTGGGGTGTCCGGGCCGGTCGGTGGCGCAGAAGAAGAGTTCGGTGCCGTCGGGGGCGGCGACCGCGTCGAGGAGCACGTCGCCGGTGGAGCGGCGGCGCGGCAGCACGGGGGCGAGCAGGGCCTCGGCGCGTCGGGCGGCGGCCACCGGGTCCGGGGTCTCCAGGCCGACGGCGGCCAGGACGGTGCCGTCGCGGCGGGCGGCGGGCCCGGTGTTGAGCAGGACGCGGGCCGGGCCCTGCTCCCACAGGTCGACGGGTTTGCCGCGGTGGCGGCCGGTGCGGGTGAAGCCGAGCGCGGTCAGCAGCGCGGCGGCGGGTTCGACGTCGGGGGTGACGAGTTCGGCGAACGCGACGCCGGTGGGCACCACGGGCGGCGGCAGCTCGCCCTCGCCGACGGCCTCCTGGAGGACGAGGAGGGAGCGCAGGGCGTCGACGGCCGCGGGCCCGGCCTCGGCCTGGCGGAACACGTCGTTGAACACCTCCAGGGACAGGGGGCCCGCGTAGCCGGTGCGCAGCACGTGCCGCAGCAGTCCCGCGACGTCGAGATCGCCCTGGCCGGGGAAGCAGCGGTAGTGGCGGCTCCACTGCAGGACGTCCATCGCGAGCAGCGGCGCGTCGGCGAGCTGGAGGAAGAAGATCTTGTCGCCGGGGATGTCGGCGATGCCTTCGAGGTCCTTGGGTTCGCGGCCCCGGGAGAGGATGTGGAAGCTGTCGAGGCAGGTGCCGAGTGCGGGGTGGTCGGCGGCCTCGACGATGCGCCAGGCGTGGTCGTACGTGTTGACGTGGCGGCCCCAGGCGAGCGCCTCGTAGGCGACGCGGATCCCGAAGTCGGCCGCGCGCTCGGCGAGTCGGCGCAGGTGGCGGGCGGCGAGGGCGTCGTCGTCCGCGGCGAGCGGCGAGACGCTGGAGCAGACGAGGACCGTGTCGGCGCCGAGGCGCTGCATGAGACGGAACTTGTGCTCGGCGCGGCGCAGGTTCTCGGCGAACACGTCGGCGGGGACGGCCTCGATGTCGCGCATCGGCTGGTACAGGTCGATGCGCAGACCGAGGTCGGCGCACAGGCCCCGGATCTCCTCGGGGGCGAGGGGGCTGGCGAGCAGGTCGTTCTCGAAGATCTCGACGCCGTCGAACCCGGCGCGGGCGGCGGCGGTCAGTTTCTCGGTGAGCGACCCGCTGAGCGAGACGGTGGCGATGGAGGTGCGCACGGCGGACTCCTGCGAGGGGAAGGGAAGGTCGCGTGGGGCTCTGCGGGCGGGGGCGGTCAGGCGGTGCCGGCAGCGGCTCCCGAGGACTTCAACGTGCCGGCCGGCTGGGCGAGTCGGGCGAAGTGGTCGAGCATGCGTCCGGCGTCCGGCTCGCGCCCCGTGAAGAGCCGGAACGCGTCGACGGCCTGGAAGACGGCCATGCCGCCGCCGTCGAGCACGGCGCAGCCGAGCGCGCGGGCGGTGCGCACGAGCTCCGTCTCCAGCGGTCGGTACACGACCTCGGCGACCCACAGGCCGGGGTGCAACAGGTCGGCGGGGAACGGCAGTCCGGGGTGCGCGGCCATGCCGGTGGGGGTGGCGTGCACGATGCCGTCGGCGTCGGCGAGCAGGTCGGCGAGCGCGTCCGGGGCCGCGGCGGCCGCTCGTCCGGCGCCGAAGTGCCGGTCGAGGGAGTCGGCCAGCGCGGCGGCCCGCTCGGGCGCCGCGTCGACGAGGGTGACCCGGCCCGCGCCGAGGGTGAGCACGGCGTGCGCGACGGCGGCGCCCGCTCCCCCGGCGCCCACCTGCACGACGTGGTCGGTGCGGACGTCGGGCAGGCCGCGCGCGAAGGAGGCGGCGAATCCGGTGACGTCGGTGTTGTGGCCGGTGGCGCGGCCGTCCGCGATCACCACGGTGTTGACGGCGCCGAGCGCCTCGGCCTGCGGGGACAGGGCGTCGAGGTGCTCGATGACGAGCTGCTTGCACGGGTGCGTGACGTTCAGCCCGTCGAAGCCGACGTCGCGGGCGGCGCGCAGCAGCTCCCCCACGTTCTCGGGCCGCAGGCCGAGGGCGTCGATGTCGAGAAGGCGGTAGAGGCAGCGCAGCCCCTGCCGGTCGGCCTCGCGCTCGTGCAGGGCGGGAGTGAGCGAGGGGCCGATTCCGGCTCCGATCAGACCGACGAGATACGAGTCCTGGGGCACGTGGGACCTCCTGGCCGGGCAACCGCCCGACGCTAATGTACGAACTGGTTCGTTACTCATATCAAGCCTGGCGCCGTGAGGGAAGGGCCGCACCCGGGGCGGGAGCAGGCGCTGCTTCTACAATCACCTGCACAGGCCCGCCGTCCGTCCGCCCGAAGGATCCTGATGACCACTGTCGAAGAACCGGCGCGACGCGAGGGCCGTATCCGCGACGCGGCCCGCACGAAGGCCGAGATCCTCGCGGTCGCCACCGAGGAGTTCGCCCGCGCCGGGTACACCGGGGCGCGCGTCGACGAGATCGCCGCTCGCACCCGCACCACGAAGCGGATGATCTATTACTACTTCGGCGGCAAGGAACAGCTGTTCACGGCCGTCCTGGAGCGCTCGTACGCGGTCATCCGGCACGCGGAGCGGGACCTGGACGTCGAGCACCTCGACCCGGTGGCCGCCATCCGCCGGCTCGCGGAGCTGACCTTCGACCACCACGAGGCCCACCCGGACTTCATCCGGCTCGTGAGCATCGAGAACATCCACGACGCAGAGCACATCACCGCGTCCGAGACGCTCAGCTCCCTCAACTCGCCCGCCATCGACGTGATCCGGCGGATCCTGGAGGAGGGCCGCACACAGGGTCTCTTCACCGCGGACGTGGACGCCGTGGACCTGCACGCGATGATCAGCTCGTTCTGCTTCTTCCGGGTCTCGAACCGGCACACCTTCGGCGCCCTGTTCGGCCGCGACCTGACCGCCGAGGACCGGCGCGAGCACTACCGCACGATGCTCGGCGACATGGTCATCGCCTATCTGACGGCGGACCGCCCGGACGCGTAGTCCGCGGCATCTCCCTCGGCACGACCCCTTGACAGGCGGGTAACACCGGCGCAACATCCGTAGCCACCCGCTACTAACTATCCAGTGGGTTAATTAGCCGGACGCGCTTTCCGGCTCCGCCGACCCGCTCACCCCACCGGGCCCCGGCACCTCTCCCCTTCCCGTCCCCCGAAGGAGCCCGTGTGTCCGTCCCCGCAGCACCGCCCCGAGCCCCGCAGGGCCAGCCCCGCAAGGCCGCGCTCGCCGCCTGGATCGGCAGCGCCCTGGAGTACTACGACTTCTTCATCTACGGCAGTGCGGCCGCGCTGGTCTTCCCGAAGGTCTTCTTCGACGAGTCCGATCCGGCGAACGCCACGCTGCTCTCGCTCGCCACGTTCGGCGTGGCCTACGCCGCGCGCCCGGTCGGCGCCTTCTTCCTCGGCCATGTCGGCGACCGGCTCGGCCGTCGCAAGATCATGGTGTTCACGCTGGTCCTGATGGGTCTGTCGACGTTCCTGATCGGCTGTCTGCCCACCCGCGGCCAGGTCGGTTCCCTCGCCCCGGTCCTCCTGGTGCTGTGCCGGGTCCTGCAGGGCATCTCGGCGGCCGGCGAACAGGCGAGTGCCGGTTCGATGACGCTGGAGCACGCACCGCCGCACCGCCGCGCCTACTTCACGAGCTTCACGCTCAGCGGCACTCAGGCGGGCCAGCTCCTGGCCACCCTGGTCTTCCTGCCGATCGCGGCACTGCCGGAGGACCAACTCCTGTCGTGGGGCTGGCGGATACCGTTCTGGCTGAGCGTCGCGGTCGCCGTCGTCGGCTACGTCATCCGCCGCACCCTGCACGAGACGCCCGAGTTCTCCCGCCAGACCTCGGCCACGGAAGGCGTGGCGCGGCTTCCGCTCGTCGTGCTGCTGCGCGACCACTGGGCGGACGTGCTGCGGGTGATCGGGGGCGCGCTCGTCGCCTCGGTCAGCACGATCTTCACCGTATGGGCGCTGTCGTACGCGACGAGCGACGCGGTGGGCATGGACCGTTCGGCGATGCTGTGGGTCGGCGCCCTCGCCAATCTCGTGGCGCTCGGCGCGATCCCGCTGTGGGCCCGGCTCGCCGACCGCATCGGTCGCCGCCCCGTCTACCTGACCGGCGCGGCCGGCAGCGCGCTGCTGATGTTCGGCTACCTCTGGGCGATCTCGACCGGGTCGTACCCGCTGACGTTCGTGTTCGGCATCCTCGCCTTCGGTGTCGTCTACAGCGCGGCCAACGCGGTGTGGCCCTCGTTCTACGGCGAGATGTTCCCGACCCGCGTCCGTCTGTCCGGCATGGCGATCGGCACGCAGATCGGCTTCGCCGTGGCCGGGTTCGCGGTGACGTTCGCGGCGCAGATCGCGGGCCCGGACGGCACCGACTGGTTCGCGGTGGCACTGTTCACCGCCGCGCTGTGCCTGCCGCCGGTGATCACGGGTGTCACGGCGCGCGAGACGCACAAGGTACCGACGGAGCGCCTCGGTGAGCGGGGCGCGGCGGCCGCCGAGGTGGAGAACGGACAGCCGATGGTGGCGTGAGGGACGGACGCGGTGAGGGGCGGGGTGTCAGGGCCCGCCCCTCATCGTTTCGCCCTCAAGCCCTCAGACGGTCCGGGTGCTGCGCGGGGCGTCCGCGGATTCGAGCTCGTCGAGGTCCAGGCGCCTGATGTCCTTGACGATGACGGCATAGCTGACGACGGCCAGGGCGGCGCAGACGCTGACGAAGGCGAGGGCCAGGTCGAAGGAGCCGGTGGCGTCGATGAGGTAGCCGACGACCAGGGGCGTGACGATGCCCGCGACGGCTCCGAAGGCGTTGAAGACGCCGCCCGCGAGGCCCGCGATCTGCTTCGGGGCGACATCGCCGATCACGGCCCAGCCGAGCGCGCCGAGCCCCTTGCCGAAGAAGGCGAGCGACATGATGAGGACGACGAGCCAGGACGCCGTCACGAAGTTGCAGATCATGATCGTGGTGGACAGCAGCAGACCGGTGACGATGGGGATCTTCCGTGCCACGGTGAGGCTGACGCCGCGCCGGGCCAGCAGGTCGGAGAGATAGCCGCCCAGGACGCCGCCGGTGAAGCCGCACAGGGCGGGCAGCGACGCCACGAATCCCGCTTCGAGGATGCTCATCCCGCGCTCCTGCACCAGGTAGACGGGGAACCAGGTCAGGAAGAACCACGTGATGGTGTTGATGAAGTACTGGCCGATGAAGATGCCGAGCATGTTGCGGTTGGTCAGCAGCGTCTTGACGTGACGCAGTCCGCCGTCCTGCCCGGTGCGGGCCGTGCCGGATGCGCCGGGCGCCGGGCTGTCCATGTCGATCAGCGCGCCGCCCGCGCCTATGTGGTCGAGTTCGGCGTCGGTCATCCTCGGGTGGCTGCGCGGCGGGTGGACGACCCGGGTCCAGATCAGAGCCAGGACGACACCGACGCCGCCGATCACGGTGAAGACGTGCTCCCAGCCGAGCGCCGTGACGAGCCAGCCCATCAGCGGGGCGAAGGCGACCGTCGCGAAGTACTGGGCGGAGTTGAACAGCGCGGACGCGAAACCGCGTTCCTTCGTGGGGAACCAGGCGGCGACGATCCGGGAGTTGCCCGGGAACGACGGCGCCTCCGCGAACCCGACGACGAAGCGCAGGATGAACAGCAGCACGACCGCGGCGCCCGCGAAGAAGCCGATGGCCCCCTGGGCCATGGTGAACACCGACCACAGGAAGATGGCCGCGCCGTAGACCCTCTTCGAGCCGAAGCGGTCGAGCAGCCAGCCCCCGGGGATCTGCGCGATGAGGTACGACCACGAGAACGCGGAGAAGAGCAGGCCCAGTTCACCCGAGCTGATGTGCAGCTCCCGCTGCATGGTGTCGCCGGCGATCGACAGGGTGGACCGGTCGGCGTAGTTGATGGTCGTGACCACGAAGAGCATGGCCAGAATGACGTACCTGAGGCGGCCGGCTCTGGCGGGGGCAGCTGAAGTCACCGGGGCGTCCTGCCGGTTGAGCGCTGTCATGGCGGTCGTTCTCCTAGACCTGGAGGGGCGGCGGCTCTGCCGCGTGTGGTCCGAGCCACATGGCCTGTGGCTGGAGTTGACCGTAGGTTCAGCGCCCATTCCCGTCTACATCGATTTTTGTAGGCTGCGATACCTTCCCGGTATGACGGGCGACCGATGCGGAAGCCACCGCTCCGGCGTCACAGGTGCTGGAGCAGCGCGTGCAGCGCGGGGTTGTCGTTGGCCCTCCGCCAGGCCAGATGCAGCTCGACGGGCGTCGGGTCGGGCAGTTCGAGCGTTCTGAACGTGATGCCGGAGAAGCGCATCTGCGCGGCCGCCGCCGGCACGAACGCGATGCCCCAGCCCGCGTTGACCATGGCGAGCAGGCTGTGGACCTGGCTGAGGTACTGGGTGAACCGGGGCGTGACCTGTGCCGTGCGGAAGACGCTGACCAGCAGTTCGTGGAAGTACCGCGCCTCGACCGGCGAGTACATGAGCACGTCCTGCCCGCCGAACTCGCCCATCCGCAGCGGACCTTCGCCCTCGGCCAGCGGATGGTCCAGGGGCACGGCCGCGAGGAGGCCCTCCCTTATGGCGGGCCGGGTGACGAGATCGGGGCCGGTGCTGGAGGGGCGGATCATGCCGAGGTCGAGCGAGCCGTCGGCGATCGCCTCGAGTTGGTCGCGGGTCACCTTCTCCCGGAGCACGATCTCGGTGCCGGGCATGACGGAGCGGGCCACGTCGAGGAGCGTGCCGAGCGACGAGTAGGCGCTGGCGGCGGTGAAGCCGACGGCGATGGCCCCGGCCTCGCCCGCGGAGACCTGCTGCGCGGCGAGGGTGGCGGCCTCGGTCTGGCGCAGGATGGTGCGCGCCTCGTTGAGGAAGGCCCGGCCCGCCGGGGTGAGACGGACCGTGCGGTTGGTGCGGTCGAGGAGCTGCACGCCCAACTCGTGCTCCAGGAGCTGGATCTGGCGGCTCAGGGGCGGCTGGGTCATCCGCAGCCGTTCGGCGGCCCGTGTGAAGTGCAGTTCTTCGGCGACGGCCACAAAACTCACGAGCTGAGCGAGCGTGAACAACGATGCCCTCCGGGTATCAACGCATCCAAAAACTATGTTTGACGTGGATCAATCGCCGACCTTAGCGTCAAGGTCGTCCACGGCGAGACCTCCCACCCCGCCGTCCGCGCATCCCCAGGAACATGAAGTGGTGACCATGACGCACGCAGCCACCCCCGTCGCCGGCCTTCGAGGCGAGGCCGCTCTCGACTCGATCACCTGGATCAGACTCTCGTCGGTCGCCCTGCCCCTGGCCACCCCGATCAGCGACGCCAAGGTGCTCACCGGACGGCAGAAGCCGATGACCGAAGTCGCCTTCCTGTTCGCGGAGATCGAGACCGCGCAGGGACGGACCGGGATCGGCTTCAGCTACTCCAAGCGCGCCGGCGGCCCCGCCCAGTTCGCCCACGCCAAGGAGATAGCCGACAACCTCATCGGCGAGGACCCCAGCGACATCGGCCGGCTGTGGACCAAGCTGGTGTGGGCCGGCGCGTCCGTGGGCCGCAGCGGTGTCGCCACCCAGGCGATCGCCGCGCTCGACATCGCCCTGTGGGACCTCAAGGCCAAGCGGGCCGGTCTGCCGCTCGCCAAACTCCTGGGCGCGCACCGCGACTCGGTGCGCTGTTACAACACGTCGGGCGGCTTCCTGCACACCCCCACCGACCAGGTCCTGGACAACGCCACCGCGTCACTGGCCAGCGGCATCGGCGGCATCAAGATCAAGGTCGGGCACCCGGACGGCAAGCAGGACCTGCGGCGTCTGACGGCGGTCCGCGAACACATCGGCGACGACGTGCCGTTGATGGTCGACGCGAACCAGCAGTGGGACCGGCCGACGGCCCAGCGCATGGGCCGGGCCATGGAGGAGTTCGGCCTCGTCTGGATCGAGGAGCCCCTGGACGCGTACGACGCGCAGGGCCACGCGGCGCTCGCCGCCTCGCTGGACACGCCGATCGCCACCGGCGAGATGCTGGCCAGCGTCGCCGAGCACTACGAGCTCATCCGGCACGGCGCCGCCGACGTCATCCAGCCCGACGCCCCGCGCATCGGCGGCATCACCCAGTTCCTCAAGCTGGCCGCGCTCGCCGAACACCACCACCTGCAGCTCGCCCCGCACTTCGCCATGGAGATCCACCTCCACCTGGCCGCCGCCTATCCGATCGAGCCGTGGGTGGAGCACTTCGACTGGCTGGAGCCCCTCTTCGAGGAGCGGATGACGATCAGCGACGGCCGGATGCACGTTCCGGCCCGGCCGGGTCTCGGCGTCACGCTCACCGACCAGGCGCGCTCCTGGACCCAGGCCACCCACGAGGTGGGCCGGCGCGCCTGACCCGGTCGCCCGCCACCTCTTCCTCTTCCCTCCCGGAGCACTCCACCCATGACGTCCTTCACCCCTTCGGAGCTCGGCCGCCGTATCGGCTCGGGCCTGCTCTCCTTCCCCGTCACCCACTTCACCGCCGACGACCTGTCCTTCGACGAGGGCGCCTACCGCGCCCACATCGAGCGGCTGTCCACGTACGAGGTCGGCGGGCTCTTCGCCGCGGGCGGCACCGGCGAGTTCTTCTCGCTGACGGCCGCCGAGACGGAGCAGGTGGTGGCCGCGGCGGTGCGGGCCGCGCCCGAGGGCACCCCGATCCTGGCCCCCGCCGGATACGGCACCCGTACCGCGATCGAGTACGTACGGGCCGCCGAACGCGCCGGCGCCCACGGCATCCTGCTCTTCCCGCCCTATCTCACCGAGGCCGGACAGGAAGGGCTCGCCCGGCACGTCGAGGCGGTCTGCCGCGCCACGAACCTCGGGGTCATCGTGTACGGCCGGGCCAACGCCGCCTACAGCGCCGACACCCTCGTCCGGCTCGCCGACTCCTGCCCGAACCTCATCGGGTACAAGGACGGCATCGGTGACATCGACGCCATGACGCGCATCTACACGCGCCTCGGTGAGCGCCTGACGTATGTCGGCGGCCTGCCCACCGCCGAGATGTTCGCGCTGCCCTACCTCGAACTCGGCGTCACCACCTACTCGTCGGCCATCTTCAACTTCCTGCCCGAGTTCGCCCTCGACTTCTACCAAGCGGTGCGCGAGCGGCGGCACGACACCGTCATCAAGCTCCTCGCGGACTTCGTCCTGCCGTACACCGAGATCCGCAACCGGCAGGGCGGCTACGCGGTGAGCATCGTCAAGGCCGGCATGACCGTCACCGGCCACGGTGCCGGGCCGGTCCGCCCGCCGCTGACGGATCTCACCGAGGCCGAACGGGCCGAACTGGCGGCGCTGATCGAGGGCGCGTCCGGCTCCGCCCCGGCGGGCGCGGTGTAGGGATCCGTCAGCCCAGGTGCGTCGGCGCGAACATCCGCAGCAGCGCGGGCAGCACGACGACGTTCGGCCCGGGCGCCGTGAGTGCCGCCGCCAGGTCCTCCCGGAGGGCCTCGGGGGTCGTGCGCACCGCGGGCACACCGAACGACTCGGCGAGGGCCACGAAGTCCGGCCGGGTCAGTTCGGTGCCCTCGGTGTCGCCGAAGGTGTCGGTCATGTACTCGCGCAGGATGCCGTAGCCGCCGTCGTCGACGATCAGCCAGGTCACGTCGAGCTCTTGCTGCTTGGCGGTGGCGAGTTCGGCGATCGAGTAGAGGGCGCCGCCGTCGCCGGATACCGCGAGCACGGGCGTCGTCGGGTCGGCGACGGCGGCGCCGAGCGCGGCCGGGAAGCCGTAGCCGAGGCCGCCCGCGCCCTGCGCCGAGTGCAGCGGTCCGGGCCAGGCGGACCAGGCCCAGTACGCGAGGATGGTCATGTCCCAGAAGGACGGGGCGTCGGCGGGCAGGGCGTCACGCACGGCGGCCAACACCTGCTGTTCCAGGCCGAGTTCCTGCCCCTCGATGCGTTCCCGTACGGCTGTCAGGACATCGGCGACACGGTCCGCGGCGGCGTCGTCGGGGCGCTTGTCGACCGCCTCGGCGAGTGCCTGGAGCGCCAGGCGGGCGTCGGCGTGGATGCCGAGGGCCGGATGGTTCGCCTCCAGCTTGCCCGCGTCCGCCTCGACGTGGATCACCCGGCCGCGGGGCGCGAACGTGTGGTAGTTCGAGGAGAGTTCGCCGAGCCCCGAGCCGACGACCAGGAGCACGTCGGCGTCCTCCAGGAAGGCGGTCGTGTGCCGGTCCTCCAGCCATGACTGGAGGGAGAGCGGGTGCTCCCAGGGAAAGGCACCCTTGCCTCCGAAGGTGCACACCACCGGAGCGTTCACCTTCTCCGCGAGCGCGCGCAGTTCCTCGGCCGCGCCGGCCCGGACCACGCCGCCGCCCGCGATGATCGCCGGACGCTCGGCCGCGGTCAGCAACTCGGCCGCGGCAGCGGTGAGTTCGGGCCGCGGGCGCGGATCGCGCGGCGTCGCGTCGATCTGCGTGACGACGGGCAGCGCAGCGGGGGCGAGCAGTACGTCCTGCGGGATCTCCACGTAGACCGGTCCGCGCGGCGCCGTGAGCGCCGATTCCCAGGCCGCCGCGATCGCCGACGGGATCTGGGACTGCGTCCGCACCTGGTGCACGGACTTCACGACTCCCCTGAACACGGCTTCCTGATCGCGGAGTTCATGGAGGTAGCCGTGCCGGCCGCCGCCGACACCCGCCAGCGGCACCTGGCTGGAGACGGCGAGGACGGGCGCGCTGGCGGCGGCCGCCTCCTGCAGGGCCGCCAGCGACATCAGCGCGCCGGGGCCGGTGGACACGAACAGCGGGGCGGCCGTCCCCGTCGTGCGGCCGTACGCGTCCGCGGCGAACCCCGCGTTGTTCTCCACGCGCAGTCCCACGTACCGCAGGTCGGAGCGGCGCAGCGCGTCGAACAGGCCCAGCGCGTGCTGGCCCGGCACGCCGAACACCGTGGCGGCGCCCAGGGCCGCCAGCGTCTCGATCACCAGGTCGCCGCCGATCCGCGCGGCGTCCCGCGCCGGGGCGGTGGTGTCGGTGGCGGGTGAAATGTCCCTGCTGGTCATGCGCACGTGCCTTCTTTCCTGGTACTGGTTCACTTCGTGGGCCGGGCGCCGCTCACGGCTGCGCCGCGACCGCTTCCGCCGCCGGGGCCGGCGCCTCCGCGCGCCCCGCGAGCCGCTCCCGCCAGTGGGCGAGCACCGCCGGGTCGGTGGGCCGGGTGGCCAGGGAGACGGCGACGTAGGCGACGAGGGAGGACAGCAGCCCGTAGTAGACGGGCTCGTTGGCGAGGATGCCGTAGCCGGCCATCAGGCCGATGACGGCCAGGCCGCCGACCGCGACGGCGGCCAGCGCGCCGGCGGCGGTGCCGCGCTTCCACAGCAGGCCGCCGAGGATCGGCACGAGGAGCCCGCCGACGAGCAGGTTGTAGGCGACGGTCAGCGCCTCGACGACGTCGTTCAGGGCGATCGCGATGCCGATGACGGCGAGCCCCATGACGAGGATGAACGCCCGGTTGCCGGAGACCTCGTCGCCGTGGTCGCGCTCGGGGCGGATCGCGCCGCGCACCCGCTGCCAGATGTCGTTGTTGGCGACGGTGGCGCAGGCGATCAGCGCCCCGGACGAGGTCGACATCACCGCGGCGAGCGCGGCCGCCAGCACCAGACCCCTTACGCCGACCGGCAGTTCGTCCTTGACGATGGTCGCGAACGCCGAGTCGGCGGACGGCAGCTTCGGGTACATGACCTTCGCCGCCGTCCCGATGACGGCGCCCGCGATCGCGTACACGAGGCAGTACGTGCCCGCGGCGGTGCCGCCGAGCCGGGCGACCTTGTCGCTGCGCGCGGTGAACACGCGCTGCCAGATGTCCTGCCCGATGAGCATGCCGAACGTGTAGATGAGGACGTACGTGAAGATGGTCTCGCCGCCGATGCCCAGCGGGTCGAAGTACGACGTCGGCAGCTTCGCCCGCATCGCGCCGAAGCCGCCCGCCTTGACGACGGCGATGGGCAGCAGCAGAAGCAGCACGCCGACGGTCTTCACGACGAACTGCACCATGTCGGTGAGCGTGATGGACCACATGCCGCCGAGCGTCGAGTACGCGACGACGATGGAGCCGCCGAGGACGATCGCCAGGGTGCGGTTCATGTCGAAGATGACGTCGAAGATCGTGGCGTAGGCGATGGTGGAGGTGACCGCCAGCATCAGCGTGTACGCCCACATCACGATGCCGGAGATCAGACCGGAGCGGCCGCCGTAGCGCAGGTCCAGCATCTCGGAGACGGTGTAGACCTTCAGGCGGGAGATGCGGGCCGAGAAGAACACCGACAGGGCGAGCAGGCCGAGGCCGATGGTGAACACCATCCAGGCGCCGGACAGGCCGTACTGGTAGCCGAGGCCGACGCCGCCGATGGTGGAGGCGCCGCCGAGCACGATCGCGGCCATGGTGCCCGAGTACATGCCGGGCCCGAGCCGGCGGCCCGCGACGAGGAACTCGGACTTGGACCGGGCGCGGCGCATGCCCCACCAGCCCATGGCCAGCATCCCGGCGAGATAGACGACGATCACTGTGTAGTCGACGGCCATGGGGCAGCCCTCCTTCACGCTCTTCGGCGAGGGGTTCGGCGGGGATTCAGCGGGGGGTGCGGGGGGTGTGGGGCACGACCCTAGATGGCCGGGAAGCGGCGCTGAAGTGTACGTTTCCTCCACCCACAGGCCTGTCAGTAGAGGAAACGTCCACCATGCCCGACGCGGCAGCCGTCCCCCCGACTCCCCCGGTCCCCCTGAGCACCTTGCTGGCCCGCGAGGACCTGGGGCTGCGGCTGATCGCGGGCGGTCCGGCGGACGACGTGGTGGTCCACTGGGTGCACACGTCCGAGATGCCCGATCCGTATCCGTATCTGCTCGGCGGGGAGCTGCTGCTGAGCGCGGGCGCGCACGCCACCGAGGCCGCGGGCACGGGCCCGTACTTCGACGACTACGTGACGCAGATCGTGGCGGCGGGCGGCGCGGCACTCGG
Source organism: Streptomyces sp. cg35 (assembly GCF_050410835.1). Lineage (NCBI taxonomy): Bacteria > Bacillati > Actinomycetota > Actinomycetes > Kitasatosporales > Streptomycetaceae > Streptomyces > Streptomyces sp. cg35. Next base: position 8,287,045 of record NZ_CP191268.1, on the reverse strand, counting down.
CTTCGGGCTCGCGCCGGTGCACGACACGGTGCCGCGCGCGCTGGTGGAGGCGTGCGAGCGGCGCGGGCTGCCGCTCCTCGAAGTGCCGCCCCGGACGACGTTCAGCGGCATCGCGCGCGCCGTGTGGAGCCTGATGGCCCAGGCCAGGCACGCGGAGCTGCGCCGCGTCACGCAGGCGCAGCAGCACCTCGCCGCGGCTGCCGCGCGCCCCGATCCGGTGGCGGCCGTGCTCGGTCAGCTGGCCCGGTTCGCGGGCGGGTTCGCGGTGCTGGTCGACGCGGACGGCACCGTGGTCCGGCAGGCCGGGCAGGAGCCGCCGCAGGACGTGGCGCGGGCGCTGACGGCGCTGACCGATGTGGTGCGCGGGACGTCGGCGGGTGCGCGCCCGGCGTCCGCGTCCGACACGGCCGGCGGCACCCGGCTGTCCGCGTACGCGGTGAGCGGCCGGGGCGGCGCCGCGCTCGGCCTGGCCGGGCCGTCGCGCGACAGCGGGGACCACACCGTCGCCGGGGCGGCCGTCGTGCTGCTGTCCCTGCTGACCAGCCGGCATCAGGGTGCGGGAGCGGCCCGGGCCGCGGACCGGTCCGCGGCGCTGGTCAGACTGCTGCTGGGCGCGCGCCCGGAGGAGGTGGCCGGGTTGCTGGGGTCCCGCGAGTGGCAGGTCGCCCAGCTGCGGTGGACGGGGTCCGCGGGTGGGCCGCCGCCCCGCCCGGCGCTGCCCACGCCGCTGCTCGACGGGGAGGGCGATCAGGTGCGGGCGTTGTTCCACGCGGACCAGGAGATCGCCGGGCTGCCGGGGTGGGCGACCGGTGTCAGCGCCCCGGCCGGCATCCGGGACCTCCCGCTGGCCGACGCCCAGGCGGCCCGCGCCCTGGCCCGGGCCCGCGCGACCCGCACCCCGCTCGTCCACCATCGCAGCGCGGCCCCGGATCTCGCGCTCACACCGCTGCTCGACGCCCCGGCCCTGCTGGAGACGCTGCGCAGTTGGCTCTCCCTGCACGGCAGTTGGGACCGGACGGCCGGGGCGCTCGGCGTGCACCGCAACACCGTGCGCCAGCGCATCGCCAAGTGCGGGGCGCTGCTGGACGCCGATCTGGACGACCCGGACGTCCGGATGGAGCTGTGGTTCGCGTTGCGGCACACGCCCGGAGCGGCATAGCCGATGGTCGCGCGGCCGCAGACTTTCGGCCGAGGCGCCGCCCGCCCGGGCGTTCCTAGCATCGCCGCATGGATGTCGACGTACGCCACAACCCCTCGTTCGCCGTGGCCCGGGTGGTCCCGGCCCCCGGTGAGTCCGTGCGGGCCGAGGGCCGGGGCCGGGTGGCCGCCGCCTGCTACGGGGCACTGGACCGGGTGGAGTTGGGTCCGGGCGAGACGCTCGTCCTGGACTCCGGTCATCTGGTCGCGTTCGAGGACGGCCTGTCCTGTGCGACACGGAAGGTGACCCGCGGTCTGCTGCAGACGCTGAAGTCGGGCGAGGGGCTCGTCTTCGAGTTCACCGGTCCCGGCCGGCTGTGGACGCAGAGCCGCGATCCCGGCGCGCTGACCACCTGGCTCACGGCCGAACTCCCGTTCAGCCGCGGCTAGCGGCGGCATCCGGACCGACGACTGTGGGGGCGTCATGAAGGACATCGACATGAGCAGGGCACGCTTTCTGGGCCTCGCGGGGGCGGTCGGCGCGGGGGCACTGCTGCCGGCGGGCGCCGCGGCGGCGACGGCCCGCGGACGCTCCTGCGGGCTGTCGCACCGGGGTGTCGTGTACGAGGTCGGCGCGGGCGAGACACCCGCGACGGCCTGGAGCGCGGCGCGGGCCCGCGCCGATCTGCGGGCGATCCGCGACCGGCTGCACGCGGACTCGGTGAAGATCACCGGTGACGGGGTCGAACGGCTCACCGGCACCGCCGAGCAGGCGGCCGAACTCGGGCTGCGGGTCTGGCTGGAGCCGACGCTCGGTGACGTGCCCGCCGGCGACATCCTGGACCATCTCGCGCAGACCGGCCGGTTCGCGGAGCGGCTGCGGCGGCAGGGAGTGCCGGTCCACCTGAACGTGGGGTGCGAGTTCCTGCTGTTCGTCCCCGGCATCGTGCCGGGCGCCACCGCCGTCGAGCGGATCGAGAACCTGGCCAAGGGCCATGTCGACCCGGTGCGGACGGCGCTGAGGCTGCGCCGGTTCACCGCGCGGGCGGCGGCGGTCGGGCGGTCCGTCTTCCGCGGGCCGCTGTCGTACGCGGCGGCGCAGGACGAGGGCGTGGACTGGGACCTGTTCGATCTGGTGTGCCTCGACTACTACGGGACCTTCCCCAGCGCGGCGGGGCACGTCCGGGAACTGCGCAGGCACCGGCGGCCCGGGAAGCCGCTCGCGATCACCGAGTTCGGTACGTGCACGTTCGAGGGGGCGCCCGGGAGCGGCGGCATGGGCTGGGACGTCGTCGACTACGCGAAGGACCCGCCGGAGATCAAGGGCGGCCTGGTCCGCAGCGAGCGGACGCAGGCCGCCTACCTGACCGAGGTGCTGCGGGTCTTCGACGCGATGGGCCTGTACGCGGCCATGGCGTACACCTTCGTCACGCCGGACGCACCGCACCGTGACGAGCCCCGGCTCGACCTGGACATGGCGAGCTACAGCCTGGTCAGGCCGGTCCGGGACCGCCCCGCCGATCCGGGCTCAGCCTGGCACTGGGAGCCGAAGGAGTCGTTCCACGCGCTGGCTCGGGCCTACTCCGCGATGACGTGACGGCCCGCGCCGCGGAGTGCAGTGACTTCAGCGCGATGAGGAGGACCCCGATGTCGTCCAGGTAGATCGGGTCGGGGAGCAGGTCGACCGGCGAGATCGTGTAGACCACGGCCGCCCAGAACAGCGCTTTGCTGCGCAGCGGGATCCCCGCGTCGACGAGGAGTCTGCGCGCCTGGAAGACACGCACGAGCAGATAGCCGGCGGCCGCCAGCATGGCCACGGCCGCCACCGCGGCCAGGACGAACCATGTGCGGTCATCCATCAGTCGTCCACCTCTGTCCGGTCCCGGTTCGGGCACCCGCGCTCACGGCAGGATGGAGTCCACGTACCCGCCATCGACCCGTACCGCACCTCCCGTGGTCGCCGATGCCTGGTCGGATCCGAGGTAGACGACCATGTTGGCGATCTCCTCCGGCTCGATCAGACGGTGCAGGAGCGACTGAGGCCGGTGCTGGCGCATGAAGGCGCGCTGCGCCTCGTCCCACGGCAGGTCCCGGTCCACGAGTTCGTACACGAAGTCCTCGACCCCGCCGGTGTGGGTGGGGCCCGCGAGCACCGAGTTCACCGTGACCCCGGTGCCCGCGGCCCGTTTGGCGAATCCGCGGCTCACGGACAGCAGCGCCGTCTTGGACATGCCGTAGTGGATCATTTCCGCCGGCACCACGACGGCCGAGTCGCTCGCGATGAACTGCACCCGGCCCCAGCCGCGCTCCATCATGCCCGGCAGGAACATGCGGGTGAGCCGGACGCCCGCGAGGACGTTCACCTCGAAGTAGCGCCGCCACTCGTCGTCGCTGATGTCGAGGGGTTCGGCGGAGCCGAAGATGCCGAGGTTGTTGACCAGGATGTCGGCCTCGGGCAGGGCGTCGGCCACGTGCCGGGCGCCGTCCTCGGTGGCGACGTCCGCGACGACCGGGACCAGATCGGCCTCCGGGGTCTGCCGGGTCAGCCGCTCGATGCTCTCCCGCACACGCTCGGCCGAACGTCCGTTGACCCCGACGCGCGCCCCGGCCCGGGCGAGGCCGGTGACGATCGCCGCTCCGATGCCCTGGGTGGAGCCGGTGACCAGCGCCGTCCGACCCGTCAGATCGATCCGCATGCTCCGTTTCCTCTCCTCGGCCGTGGGCCGACGTTGTCACGCGTACGTCCGGTGTCCGGGTGCGGCGCACCGCCGGTCACGCGACGATGGGGCCGACTCGGGGCGGAACTCGACACGAGGAGATCGACGCCGTGCTCATCATCGTCGCGATGGTCCTGGGAGGACTCAGCGTGGTCTGCATAGGCATCACCGCCCGTCAGTGCGCGACGGACGACGTCGCGCTCGGTCCGCCGGTCGTCGCCCTGCTGACCGCTTTCACCTCGGTCGCGCTGATGCTGACGGCGACCGCCTACGGGCACTGACACCCGCCGGCGGGGGCCGTCACAGCAGCCGGTCGTCCTCGTCGACCAGGTGGACGGCGGCCTCCTCGGCGGAGGCCGCTCCGCCGTCGAGGCCGACGTCCTCCGCGAGCATGTCCTTCTCGGCGTCCTCGTGTGCGCCCTCGTCCGGTGCCACGAGCCGGCCCGCGCGCAGATCGCCGACCTCGTCGTCGAGCGGTTCGCCGTCGCCGTCGGCCAGATCGCCGACCCCGTCGTCGTCCTCCTCGTCCGACTCGAGCGCCTCGTACGCGTCGATCACGGGGTCGGGGCGTTCCTCGGCCAGCCGCTCGTCGAGGCTCTCGCCCTCCCGCTGCTCCGCCGCGGTGGTGCCCGTGTGCTCGACACCGAGCGGGCGCTCGGGGGGCGACCACCCTTCGTCGTACGGGTCGACTCCGCGGTCGCTCAGGGTGTCCTCCGCGTCCAGGACGCCCTCGTCCTCCCGCGCGTCCGGGTCTCCGGGCTGGTACACCTCGTCACCCATGAACGCCTCGTCGTTCCGCTCGGTCATCCCGTGTCACCTCGTCTCCCAGTCCCCGTGCCTGTTCGTCTCCTGTCCCCGTCACGTAACCAGCCTGCGCCACGTCACGCATATCGGCCCCTCAGCCGTGGGATTTACGGAGCGCCCGGGGCTTTAGTGAAGAATCTGCCATATATGCGCAGTTCCGGCGTTACATCCCTCAGCGTCCGTCACGGGCCGAGGTCCGGGGGCCGCGAGGGCCCAGGGGCCGGGAACGCGGACCACGGTTCTCGATCCGACCTCGTCGAGGATATTGACAGGCTCATGACCCACAGGGAAATTGGCTGAGCCACTCTTCCAATTGGAGTCGCCCGTGTCCGCAGAGCTGCTCTCGATCCTCGTCCTGGCGGTCGTCTTCGTGATCGCCACCACCCGCTCCGTCAACATGGGAGCCCTCGCCTTCGCCGCGGCCTTCGCGGTCGGCGGGCTCGCCGCCGACCTCGACGCCGACGCCGTGTTCGCGGGGTTTCCCGGGGACCTGTTCGTCGTCCTGGCCGGGGTCACGTATCTGTTCGCCATCGCCCGCGCCAACGGCACGACCGAGTGGCTGGTGCACGCCTCGGTCCGGCTGGTGGGCGGCCGCGTCGCGCTGATCCCCTGGATGATGTTCGCCGTCACCGCCGCGCTCACCGCGATCGGCGCCGTCAGCCCGGGGGCGGTGGCCATCGTGGCACCGCTGGCGCTCGGGTTCGCCGCGCAGTACGGCATCAGCCCGCTGCTGATGGGGATCATGGTGGTCCACGGCGCGCAGGCCGGCGGCTTCTCGCCGACCAGCGTCTACGGCTCGACGGTGAACAGCGTCGTCGCCCGCGAACACCTGCCCGGCAACGAGGGCGTCCTCTTCCTCGCGAGCCTCGTCGTGAACACCGTCGTCGCCGGCATCGTCTACACCGTGCTGATGCGCCGCGGCGGCGTCCCGGTCCGCGCACCCGAACGTGCCGCGGTGGCGGTCGGCGGCGACTCCACGGCCGCGTCGAACGAGTCACCGGAGCAGGCGGCGGACGGGACCGCGACCTCGCCTCCCGAGGAACCGCGGCTGGACGGACCGCGCATCGCCACCCTCACCGGTCTCGTGGCGCTGGTCGTCGGCGCCCTCGCCTTCGACCTCGACGTCGGCCTGACGGCGATCACGATCGCGGTGGTGCTCAGTGTGGTGTGGCCCGCGACGAGCACGACCGCGGTCGCCGAGATCTCCTGGTCCACGGTCTTCCTGATCTGCGGCGTGCTCACCTACGTCGGCGTACTGGACGAGATGGGCACCATCAAGTGGGCCGGGGACGCCGTCAGCGGCATCGGTGTCCCGCTGCTCGCCGCCCTGCTGCTCTGCTACATCGGCGCGATCGTCTCGGCGTTCGCCTCGTCCGTCGGCATCATGGGCGCGCTGATCCCTCTCGCCGTGCCGTTCCTCGCGGCGGGCGAGGTCGGCGCGGTGGGCATGGTGGCGGCGCTCGCCGTCTCGGCGACCGTGGTCGACGTCAGCCCGTTCTCGACGAACGGGGCGCTGGTGCTCGCGAACGCGGAGGACGTGGACCGGGACCGGTTCTTCCGTCAGTTGATGCTGTACGGGGCGGGGGTCGTGGTGGTCGCCCCCGCCGTGGTGTGGCTGGCGTTCGTGGTGCCGGGGCTCGGCTGAGGTGAGCGTCGTGGCGCGCGCGAGCATGCGCGGCGTCGGCCGCCCTGTCCTGTCGAGTCGGCCGCTTCGGGGACCGATCCGTACCCCATGGGGTGGCGCTGACCCATGATCCCTTAGGTGATCTTGTACGGGTGGCAGGTCTGACCTTGTCGGTTCCTTGTCGAACTCCCGATCGGAACGAGGTCGTCGCATGCGCCGTACCGGATTCCTGGCCCTGGCCGCCGCCCCACTGCTGTGGGGCTTCAGCCCTCCCGCCGAGCCCGCCGCTGCCGTCACCGTGACCGCCCCGGTCGCGGACTCCGTGCACCCGACGGGCGGCAGCCTGTTCGTGACCTGGCAGAACGGCACCGGGCGGGAGGTGGACATGTGGCTCGTGCGCGGCGGCACGGCCCGTGTGGTCCAGCTCGCCGCGAAGCTCACCGACGCCCCGTCGGGCGAGACCGCCACGGTCCTGCCGAAGGTGCCGGAGGGCGCGGGCTACGCGATCGAGGTCGTCGCCCGCGACGGCGGCGAACAGGGCTACAGCGCGCCGTTCACCGTTGCCGCGGGCGGCACGGGGGCCGCGGGCGCGACACGTCGGACACCCGCGGCCGCTCCCGCAGGAGCCTAGGAACGCAGCTCCACGTCCTGCCGCACCGTGCCCGACGGCCGCTGCACGGTGACCAGTACGGCCCGTGGCGCGTGCCGGGCGGCGGAGATCACCAGTGTGTGGGTGCCCGGGGGCAGCGCGTCCACGCCGTAACTGCCGTCTGTCACCGGGGACTTGGCGAGGCGCTTGCCGCGGGCGCTGATCACCGTCACCCATGCGGGGCAGCCCTCGGGGTGTGCGGCGCAGTGCACGCGGCCCTCGACGCGCGCCGTCCCGGTGGGCTCGGACGCCCGTAGGTGAGGCTCGTTCCAGGCCGCCATCAGGGCGCGGGTGCGCCGCTGCATGGGCGAGGCGGGCGCCTGCGCGGTGCGGCCCTCCGCGGCGATCGGAAGGCCGGCCTGCTCGGCGTAGGCGGCGAGGGTCTCGTCGAGGGCGTCGAGTTCGCGCAGCGCGGTCTGCAGGCGGCGGGCGCGCGGGCCCGGCGGGGCCGGGGCGAGTTCCGCCTCCAGCTCACGGACGAGCGGGCCGATCCGCCGCCAGGCACCGTCCACCTCGCCGCTCGCGAAGAACCGGTCGAGTTCCTTGAGGGACGCGGTGAGGGTGGCGGTGACCAGTCGGGCGCGTTCGGCCAGGCGCGGCGCCAGGTCGACGTCGATGTCGGCGGCCACCGCCAGCGCCCGGGCGTGGCCCGTCGCCGTGGCGAGGAGCGCTGCCCGGTGCTCGGCGGCGGGCCCGCGCACCCCGACCGGCATCCGCACCAGCGGCCGTACGACGCTCTGCACCTGGCTCAGCGCGGCGTCCACCGCGCGGGCCGCCCCGCGCAGCCGGACCGGCTCGTCCGGCCGGGACCAGCGCTGTTCGACCTGTATGACCACCTGGGCGAGCGCGTCGACGTAGCCGCGCTCGGCCTCCTTGACGACGGTGCGGCGGGACAGCGGGAAGATCAGGGCGGCGCAGGCGGTGGCGACGAGGATGCCGATGCCGTTGTCGAGGAGCCGCTCCCCCAGCAGGTGGTTCATGCCGCTGTCGGGCGTGGTGAGGGCGTAGAGCTGGACGAGCGCGACGACCAGGCCGACCACCCAGCAGGCGTAGGCGCGCTGCATGCCCCAGGCGCCGAGGGTGAGTCCGGCGACGATGACGGCGAGGGTCGCGTACACGTGGTCGCGGCCGATGAGGTGCAGGACGACGATGCCGAGGACGGCGCCGATCGCCGTGCCGACCATGCGGTGGCCGAACTTGCGCAGGCGTTCGTGGGTGGTGTTGGTGCCGAACAGCGTGATCATGACGCCGACCAGGCCCCAGTAGAAGCGGTGCGGGTCGATGGCGTCGGCGATCGGGCAGACGATGGCGGCGGCGACGGCGGCGTGCACGGGGACGCGGACGAACGGGACGGCGCGGCGCCAGCCGGACTCCGAGCCCGCGGCGAGGACGCGCCGGGCGGGGCCGGCCGAGCCGGGCAGCCGGTTGTTCTCCAGGGCGACGGTGGGCTGGAACGGGACGTCGGCCGGGCTGGTCGACGCGGTGTGGCCGAGGGCGAGCCAGTCGCGCAGGGACGCGGCGAGCGAGTCCAAGAGGTGTCCGATGCGACGGGCGAGCACGGCGGCCTCGACGTGGTCGGCCGGTGCGGTCGCGTCGCCCAGGATCGTCTCGGCGCGCTCCTGGATGTGAGCGGCGGCCGGGCGCAGGCCCTCCGCCTGGCCGAGGGGGGTGTCGCGGGCCAGCACGAGGCCGACGGCGAGCGCTTCGCGCAGGGGCTCGGGGACGGGCTGCCGGGTCAGGTCGGCGGCCGCCTGGCCGATGCCGCGCAGGGCCAGTTCGGCGTCGAACAGGTGGCGGTGCAGCAGTTCGGCCGCGGCCGGGTCGGCGGCGACCTCGGGCTGGGCGAGCCGGCCGTCGATGGTGACGGTGGTGATGTTCAGGCGGCGCAGCGAGCGGTTCATCCGGCGCACCGCTCGTTCCCGGTCGGCGTCGGGGTCGAGCGTGTCGACGGCGGCGTCGGCCACTCGCCGGGCCTCGACGACGAAGGCCCGCTGGGTGCGCAGCAGGTCCTCGCGGGGCATGGGGTAGCACAGCAGCAGGCGGGTGGCGAGGACGGCCGCGGCGGAGACCAGGGCGACGGCGAACGCCTTGCCGACGAGCGCCGTCGGGATGCCCGCGAGCATGCCGACCATCAGGCCGTTGAACAGCATCATGCCGGTGAGCAGGGCCATCGGCCCGAACCGGGCGAGGAAGAAGGTCAGCGCGAGCGCGGTGATCATCAGGACCATCTGCGGGACGCGCTCCCCGTTCAGGGAAGCGCACAGCCACAGCACCGCGGTGTACGGGAACGGCATCCACAGGATGGCGCGGGCGAGCCGGTCCCAGGTGTTCTCGGCGACCGCGAACGCGCTCATCAGGCCCATCATCCCGGCGACCATCATGCCGATCATGGGCGGGATCGACAGGGCCTGCGCCATGCCGTAGCCGACGGCGAGGGAGGTGACCATGGCGACCAACGACCGCCATCCGGACTGGAGTTGGCCGAGTCCGGGGTCGGCGGCGAGCACCCAGTCCCACCGTCTGCGCGGCCCGGCGACCCGGTGGGGGGCGAGGTCCGCGGCGGTCCGGTGCGGGGCGGACGTGTCCGGCAGTGTGTCCGGGGTGGTCAACTGGCCTCCGATTCCATGGCGTTCACAAGTACGGCGATGGCATCCCGCGCGGCCGAGACCGCGCGCTCCGAGTCGTCGATACCGCCGTCGAGAGCGGTGAGCAGGGCGGCGGCCATCCGCTGACGGCCGCGTTCGAGCAGTTCGCGCCCGGCGGGCGTGAGCGATGTCTCGACCGCGCGCCGGTCTGACGCGCAGCGCTGCCGTTCGACGAGCCCGGCCTCTTCGAGCTTCTGCAGGATCACGGTGACCCTTGGCTGCGCCATCCCGGTCCGGGCGGCGAGCTCGGTGACCCGGCGCGGTGCCGGTTCGAGCGCGTCGAGGAGTGCGGCCTGACTGCGCGTGAGTCCGAACTCACCTGCCCGGAACAGGGCTTGGGTGAGCTGCCCGATCCCCCGCAGCAGACCGCGGGCGGCGCCTTCGATGCGCCGGGCCTCGAAGGTGTCGACGGACTCCGAGGATAGATGCATACGGAAATTATATACATGTCAGATACAAGCACTCGGTCCGGGGTCCGGCCCGGCCCTACGACGCCCCGGTCGCGGCCGTGCCGCGGGTCTCGTTCGATCGACGTATCCCGCCGCACGACGCGGCCGCGCCCGGCGCCGTGGTGGGAGGATCCGGACATGGACGGGGGGATCCTCGAGCGGGATCTCGAACTGCAGCGACTGGCCGCCGCCGCACGGGACGCCGCGGACGGCGCGGGCTGTGTGGCGCTCGTCGTCGGCGAGGCCGGGATCGGCAAGTCCTCCCTGGTGCGGGCCCTGCCGGGGGTCCTGCCCCGCGGCGCGCGGCTCCTGGTCGGGTACTGCGACGACCTGGCCACGGGCCGCCCCCTGGGACCGCTGCGGGACCTCGCCGGCGGCGTGGGCGCGGAGCTGGCGCGGGCGCTGCGCGACGCGGGCGACCGGTACCGGGTGCACGAGGCGCTGTACGCGGAGCTGGCCGGCGGTCCGCGCCCGGCGGTGCTGGTCGTGGAGGACGTGCACTGGGCCGACGAGGCCTCCCTGGACGCGTTGCGTTATCTGGTGCGCCGGGTCGACGGGCTGCCCGCCGCGATCGTCCTCACCTACCGGGACGACCAGGTCGGCCGCGGCCATCCGCTGCGGCAGCTGCTCGGGCTGCTGTCGGGGGTCGCCCGGGTGCACCGGCTGCCGCTGGCCCCGCTGTCGCCCGGGGCGGTGCGCGCCCTGAGCGCGACGGCGGATCTCGACGCGGCGCAGGTGTACGCGGTGACGTCGGGCAATCCCTTCTTCGTCGCCGAGGTGATCGCGGCGGGCGACACCGGGCAGGTGCCGCCGACCGTCGTCGACGCCGTGCTGGGCCGGCTGCGCGGCCTCGACGACGCGGCCCGGGACGCCCTCGAACAGTTGGCCGTGGTGCCCTCGGCGGTCGAGCGTCCCCTCGTGGAGGCGCTGCTGCCGGACGGCGACAGCGCACTCGCGGCGGGGGAACAGGGCGGGCTGCTGGTCGTGGCGGTCGACCGGGTGGCGTTCCGGCACGAGATCATCCGGCGCGCCGTCGCCGACTCGCTGCCGGCGGCGCGCCGGATCGCGCTCGACCGGGCCGTCCTGTCCGCGCTGGTGACGACCCCGGGCGCCGACCGGTCGCGGATCGTGCACCACGCGGCGGCGGCCGGGGACACCGGGGCCGTGACGCGGTTCGGGCCGGGGGCGGCCCGGGACGCGGCGCGCGCGGGCGCGCACCGGGAGGCCGCCGCCCATCTGCGGCTCGTGCTGCGGCACCGGCACCGGTTCGGCCCCGCCGAACAGGCCGATCTGCTGGAGCAGTTCGCGGTCGAGAGCTACACCATCGGGGATGCGCGAGCAGCCGTGACGGCCCAGCGCGACGCCGTCGGGGTCCGCCGCGAGCTGGGCGACCTGCGGGCGCTGGGGGCGGATCTGCGCTGGCTGTCGCGCATCCACTGGTGGGCCGGCGACGCGGCGGCGGCACAGGCGGCCGCGCGCGAGGCGCTCACCGTGCTCGAACAGGCCGGTGACAAGCGCCTGTTGGCGCTCGCCCTGAGCAACACGGCACAGCTGCGCATGCTGTCCGACGCGTACGCGCAGGCCGTCGAGTACGGCGAGCGGGCCCTGGCGCTGGCCCGCGAGGCGGGCGACACGGCGATCCTCGCGCACGCCCTCAACAACGTCGGCAGTGCCCGCTGGCGGTCGGGCGACCCCTCGGGGCAGCGTCAGCTGGAGGAGAGCCTGCGGGTGGCGCTGGCGGCCGGCGAGGTGGAGCACGCCTGCCGGGCGTACGCGAACATCGTCTGGTCGCTCCTCGACGACCTGCGTCTCGCCGAGGCGGACCGGTACCTCACCCCCGCCACGGAGCTTGCCGACCGCGCCGAGCACCTGGGGTTTCTCACCTACCTCCAGGTGGAGCGGGCGCTGCACCGGTTCGCCGCGGGCGACTGGGCGGCGGCCGAGCGCTGCGCGCTGCTCGGCGCCGATGTGTTCCCGCCCGCCCGCTGCCCCGCGCTCACCGTGCTCGCCCGGATCCGGATCCGGCGCGGCCACCCGGGTGGCGGTGAGCTCCTCGACGAGGCCTGGCGGATCGCCGTGGGCACCCGTGAACTGCAGCGCACCGGGCCGGTGGCGGCGGCCCGCGCGGAGGCCGCCTGGCTGCGCGGCGACCGGGCAGGTGTGGTCGCGGCCGCCGCGCAGGTGTACGCGCGGGCCCGGCGGCTGTCCGCCCCGCAACGCGCCGAACTCGGCTACTGGCTCAGCAGGGCGGGCAGAACCGTGCCGCCCGACGGCTCGTGCCACCCGTACGCGCTCCAGGCGGCGGGCCAGTGGGACAAGGCGGCCCGGCTGTGGCGGGAGGCGGGCTGCCCCTATGAGCACGCGGCCGCCCTCGCACAGAGCCCGGACCCGGCGGACAAGGTGGGCGCGCTCTCCGCCCTGGACGCCATGGGCGCGGTTCCGCTGGCCCGCCTGGTCCGGGCCGAGCTGCGGGCGCTCGGCGTGCGGCGCGTGCCGCGCGGCCCGCACGCGGCGACGCGGCACAATCCGGCAGGGCTGACCGACCGCCAACTACAAGTGACACGGCTGCTGTTGGCGGGCCTGACGAATCCGGAGATCGCCGACCGGCTCGTCGTCTCCGTCCGTACGGTCGACCACCACGTCAGCGCGGTCCTGGAGAAGCTCGACGCGCCCACCCGGCGCCGGGCCGCCGCGCGGGCCCGGGAACTCGGGCTGCTGCCGGGCGGCGAAACATAGGCAGGCGGCGGGCCAGAGGTGGGTGGCGGGCACGCATGCCGGGGCGGGCCCGCGGCCGTAGAACGAGCGGACGACGTCCATCAGGCTCGGGGGGCCGCATGACCACCACGCCCGCACAGGCGGCGCGCCGTGAACTGAAGTCTTTTCAGGGCGAGTTGACCGGTCCGCAGGATTCGGGGTACGACGAGGCCCGCGCCGTCTACAACGCGATGATCGACCGGCGCCCCGCCCTCGTGGCGCGCTGCGCCGACGCGGACGACGTCGCGCGTGCCATCGGCTTCGCCCGCCGGCACGCGCTGCCGCTCGCGGTGCGCGGCGGCGGCCATCACGGCGCGGGCCTGGGCACCTGCGACGACGGAGTCGTCGTGGACCTGGCGCCGCTGGACTCCGTGGAGGTCGACGCCGCCGCCCGCACGGTCCGCGTCGGCGGCGGCGCCACCTGGGGGCTGGTCGACGCGGCCACCCACGAGCACGGCCTGGCCACCCCCAGCGGCATCGTCTCCACCACCGGCGTCGGCGGCCTCACCCTCGGCGGCGGGCTCGGCCATCTCTCCCGGCGCTGCGGCCTGACGGTCGACAACGTCCTGGCCGCGGAGGTCGTCCTGGCCGACGGCACCCAGGTACGGGCGGACGCCGACGAGCACACGGATCTGTACTGGGCGCTGCGCGGCGGGGGCGGCAACTTCGGCGTCGTCACCGCGTTCACGTTCCGGCTGCACGAGGTGTCCACGGTCGTGGCAGGACCCAGCTTCTGGCCCGCCGAGCAGGGCGGCGACGTCCTGTCCGTCTACCGGGAGTTCATTCCGTCCGCGCCCCGCGACGTCAACGGCTTCTTCATGTACGGGACCGTGCCTGCGGCGCCCCCGTTCCCCGAGGAACTGCACCTGCGCAAGGTGTGCGGCGTCGTGTGGTGCCACACGAGCGGCGATCCCGAGGCGGCGGGTGCGGCGATGGCGCCGTTCCTCGACCGGCTCCCCGGCCCGCTGCTGCACGCCGTCGCGCCGATGCCGCACCCGGCCCTGCAGTCGATGTTCGACGAGCTCTACCCGCCCGGTCAGCAGTGGTACTGGCGGGCCGACTTCGTGCGGGACATCCCGGACGAGGCCGTGGCGCTGCACGCCAAGTTCGGGCCCGAGGCGCCGACCGTGCAGTCCGGGATGCACCTGTACCCGATCGACGGAGCGGTGCACGACCACCGGGCGGCCGACACGGCGTTCCACTACCGGGACTCCAGGTGGGCGAGCGTCGTCGCGGGCGTGGACCCGGACCCGGCGAACGCCGAGCTCCTCAGGCGCTGGACGGTCGACTACTTCGAGGCGCTGCATCCCTTCTCGGCGGGCGGCGCCTACGTGAACATGATGATGGACGAGGGGCAGGAGCGCGTACGGGCGAGCTACCGCGGCAACTACGCGCGGCTCGCCCGGATCAAGGCGGCCCTGGATCCGGAGAACCTCTTCCGTCTCAACCAGAACATCGAACCCGATCCGGCCTCCCGCTACGAGGCCCGGCCCTGACCGTACGAGGAGAGCGCCGACGCGCCGCGGCGGCTTCGGGAACGTAGCGTTGCGCGCATGTGCTGGAGCGCGACGGCGGATCTGGTGGCGGGCAGCGCGATCACCGCGGTGGGGGTCGCGTGCGTGGCGCGCGCGGCCCGCACCCGACCGCGTGCCCTGCCGCTCGCGGCGCTCCCGCTGCTGCTCGGTGCCCACCAGATCATCGAGGCGGTGATCTGGACCGAGGGCGGTGGCCGCGGGCCCCTGGTCGTCGCCTGGGCGGTGATCGCCCTGCCGCTGCTGCCGCTGTGGGTCCCGGTGGGCGTGCTGTGCGCGGCACCGGACCGGGCCCGCCGACGCCTCGTGGTCCCGCTCGTGTGCGGCGTCGCGACCTCCGCCGCCCTCGCGTACGTGCTGGCGACGAAGACGGTCACGGCCGGGATCCGCGGCCACACCATGGGCTACGAGATCGGGCTGCCGCACGCCGGATGGCTGATCGCGGGATATCTGGTGGCGACGATCGGTTCGCTGCTGCTGTCCGGCGACGGGGGCCTGGTCCTGCTGGGCGGTCTGGTCGCGGTCGGCGCCGCCGTGTGTGCGGCGCTGTGGCGCTGGGAGTTCATCTCGACGTGGTGCGCCGCCGCCGCGCTGTGCTCGGTGGTGCTCTACGGCTGGGTCCGCCGGGACGCACCGGCCGCCGACCGGGACTGAGCCCCTCCCGCCCGTTCTCCCGCGTGCCGCGCGCAAGCCCCCGCTCCCCCGGCCCCTCCCTGCGGGCGCCCCATCCTTGCTACACCCATGCGCGAGAGTTAGAGTCTCTAACAGACGCGATGAGTCATCACACCCGATGTCGCCGCGCGCGTCCGCCGAAGGGATTCCCATGACCAGCACCATGACCACCGCCCGGCCCCTGCACTGCGTCCTCGGCTCCGGCCCCGCCGGGACCGCCCTGGCCGAGGAACTCGTGCGCCGCGGTCACCCCGTGCGCCTCGTCGACCGCACGGGCGAGGGGCCCGCCCTCCCCGGCGTCCGGCGCCTCGCCGCGGACGTCAGCACTGCGGAGGGCGCGCGCATCGCCGTCGACGGGGCCGCCGTCGTGTACCACTGCGTCAATGTCGGCTACCACCTCCAGGTCGCGGTGATGCCGAGCATCCAGGAGGCCGTGCTGGGCGCGGTGGAGGAGAGCGGGGCGCGCCTCGTCGTCCTCGACACGCTGTACCCGTACGGCGAGACGGGTGGCGCGGTGATGACGGAGGACTCGCCCTGGCAGGCCACGACGCGCAAGGGGCGGATGCGGGCCGAGCTCGACGAGAAGTACCTGGCGGCGCACCGTGCGGGGCGTGCCCGGGTGGCGCTGGGCCGGTCCGCCGACTTCTTCGGACCCGGCGTCCTCAACTCGACGCTGGGCGGCGCCGTCTTCCCTGCCGCGCTGACCGGCGGCGAGGTGCCGGCCCTCGGCGACATCGACCAGCCGCACAGCTACACGTACATACGCGATGTCGCGGCCGGTCTCGCCACGCTCGGCGAACGCCCCGACGGCGACGGCCGCGTCTGGCACCTGCCGACCGACACGGCGCTGTCCACCCGCGCCGTCCTCACGATGGTCGAGCGGCGCACGGGGCGGCCGCTCCGGCTGACCGCGGTGCCCGAGCCGCGGCCGTTCGGGCCGTTCGACGAGCGGTTCATGGCCGAGTACGCCGAGATGTTCTACCAGCACACCGAGCCGCAGATCATGTCGTCGGCCGCCTTCGAGGGGCACTTCGGCGTCCGCCCCACCCCGCTCGCCGAGGCACTGGACGCCACCCTCGCCTGGTACGGCGCGTGGCTGAGCGCCCAGGCCACGGCGGGCCGGCGTTGACGACGTGATCAGTACGGCTGGCGCTTGATCTCCTTGATCTTGAGCATGCGCGTGATGACCTTGTCGAGCTCGGCGTCGTCGAAGACCTTCTTCCAGTCGTCGCGGACGATCGACTCGCGGCCGTAGTCCATCGCGATGAGGCAGGCGTCGGAGAACGGGTTGGAGCCCTTCAGCGTGTTGGCGAGGGCGACCTGGGTGTGGCCGAGCAGCATCGCGCGGGCGGCCTTCTCGGGGACGCCGACGGTGTGCACGGTCTCGTGCAGCGCCTCGGTGAGCAGCGCGCCGACCATGCAGGCGATCGTCTCGACGAGCGTCGGCTCCAGGACGGCCAGCTGCTTGACGGTCACCCAGTGGACGTCGACGACGGGGGCGCACATGACGCGGATGACGGAGTCGGCGAGGGCCTGCTTCCCGGCGTCGCCGCCCTCGTACGCGGCGACGACCTCCTGCGGGGCGGCGATCCCGCCGAAGGTGTCCTGCCACTCCTCCTTGGTGGTGCGCTCCAGGAAGACGGACGGGTGGCAGGGGTGGGCGCAGGCGTAGTGCACGTCGTCGCGGGCGAACAGCAGGCCCGCGTACGCGGCGGCCGGGTCGAGGGTGAGGACGACGGCGCCCGGCTTCATCAGCGGCACCAACTGCTCCGAGACGGTGCCGATCCGGGCGCTGCTCCAGGTGTGGATGGAGCGGGTCAGCGACATCGAGGGCACCGTCAGCGGCACCCTGTGCGAGCACGACGCCGTGCTCAAGGCGATCCGCGACCGGGATCCGGAGGCCGCGGACCGGGCGATGACCGAGCACATGCGGATGGCGAGCGCCCGTCTGCGGGAGTCGATTGCCCCGGCGGACGACGGCGACCGGCCGGCCTGACCGGTCGCGGCGGTCAGCTGAAGGTACGGCGGTACGCCTGCGGGCTGACCCCGGTCGTGCGCTTGAAGCGGTCACGGAACGCGGTGGGCGAACCGAAGCCGACCTGGGCGGCGATCCGTTCCACCGGATGCCCGGTGGTCTCCAGGAGGTGCTGGGCCTGCCGGATGCGGGCCCGGTGCAGCCACTGCAGCGGAGTGGTGCCGGTCTGTTCGCGGAAGCGGCGCATGAGCGTGCGGGTGCTGACGCCCGCGCGGGCGGCGATGTCGGCGAGGGTGAGCTCGCTGTCCAGATGGTCCCGGAGCCAGGCGAGCAGCGGTTCGAAGGTCGACCCCTGAGGTGCGGGCGCGTGGTCGTGGACGATGAACTGCGCCTGCCCGCCCTCCCGTTCGAGGGGCATGACGGAGAGCCGGGCCGCGTCCGCCGCCACGGCCGAGCCGTAGTCACGGCGGATCAGGTGCAGACACAGGTCGAGGCCGGCGGCCGCGCCGGCCGAGGTGAGGATCTGCCCGTTGTCGACGTACAGGACATCGGGGTCGACCTCGACCTCGGGGTACGTGGCGGCGAGCAGATCCGCGGCGATCCAGTGGGTCGTCGCGCGCAGTCCGTCCAGCAGACCGGTGGCGGCCAGCGGGAAGGTGCCCGAGCAGATCGACGCGATGCGGGTGCCCTGCGCGGCGGCCGTCCGCAGTGCGTCACGGACGGCGGGCGGGAGCGGGGCCGTGGGCGTGGCGGTACCGGGCACGATGATCGTGTCCGCACCCTTGAGGCCCTCCAGCCCCCGGTGCGCGCGGATCGTGAACGCGCCCGCGTCCACCTCGGCACGCTCGGCGCACACGCGGACCTGATAGCCGGGGCGCCCGTCCGGGAGGCGGGTGCGGTGGAAGACCTCGATCGGCGTGGACAGGTCGAACGGGATCACCTGGTCCAGCGCGAGGACGGCGACGATGTGCATGGCCAGAACCTACCCCTTCACCTGGATGACGCCACAGCCTTCGACGGGAACAACGATGGATCTGACCTGCGAGAAGACTTCCCGGAAGGCTGCCGGGCGGACTTGGCGATATTCCGTTGACAGTCGTCACTATTGCCACTGGGACGGGCGGGCGCGGCTGACTAGCGTCGACGGCGATCCCGGCTCCCGCCGGGCCCGTCGCACATGAAGGAACCTCCCCCATGCACGTCCAGATCGTCCTCTTCGACGGCTTCGATCCCCTCGACGCCGTCGCCCCGTTCGAGGTGCTGCACGCGGGCGGTGTCGCGTCCGGCGGCGCGGTCCGGGTGGAGCTGGTCTCCGCGGAGGGTCCGCGCGACGTGGTCAGCGGGACCGGCGGATTCACCCTGCGGGCCACCGCCGCCCTCGACCCGTCGCGAGCGGGCCTCGTGCTGGTGCCCGGAGCCTCGGGGCGCCTCGGCGAGCCAGGCGAGGTGCCCGACGAGGACACGGCCGGGGACTCGGTCCCCGTGCTGCTGGGCCGCACGCTGGACACCGGGCTGCCCGCGCTGCTCAAGGCCGCGATGGACAACCCCGAGCTGACGGTCGCGACCGTCTGCGGCGGCTCGCTCGTCCTGGCCCTGGCCGGGCTGCTGGAGGGCCGCCCCGCCACGACGCACCACCTGGGCCTGGACCTCCTGGACGCGACCGGTGCGCACGCGGTGGACGCCCGGGTCGTCGACGACGGCGATCTCGTCACCGGCGCCGGTGTCACCTCTGGGCTCGACCTGGCCCTGTATCTCCTGGAGCGCGAGGTGGGCCCCCAAGTCGCCCACGCCGTCGAGGTGTTGTTCGCCCACGAGCGGCGCGGCACGGTCTGGCGGGCCACGGGTCCGGAGCCCGCCCGGCTCTGACCGCGTCCCCGCACGCTCACATCCCGAGAAGAGAGAAGAACCATCGCATGTCCGTCGAAGGCATCTGGGACCTGGCCGTCGTCACCCCCATCGGCACGATCGAGGCCGTCGTCGAGCTCCGCCGGGAGGGCGCCGGTCTCACCGGCGTCGCGCACGGCGCGGGCGAGGAAGTACCGCTGAAGGAAGTGGAGTCGACCGGTGACCGGCTCACCTGGAAGCAGGCCGTCACCAAGCCGCTGCGGCTGAATCTGGCCTTCGCCGTGACGGTCGACGGCGACAGCCTGAACGGCACGTCCCGCGCCGGACGCCTCCCCGCCTCGAAGGTCAGCGGCACGCGCCGCCCCGTGGCGACGGGCGCGGGCCACTGACCATGGCGAAGCTCCTGCTCTCCCTGCACGTACTGGCCGCCGTCCTGACGGTGGGGCCGGTCACCGTCGCCGCCAGCATGTTCCCCGCGTCCCTTCGCCAGGCGCTCGGTCCGGCGGGCGACGCCGACGCGCTCTCGACGCTGCGGACACTGCACCGCATCTGCCGGGTCTATGCGGGCATCGGCATCGCCGTACCGCTGTTCGGGTTCGCGACGGCGAGCAGCCTCGGCGTCCTCGGCAGTGCCTGGCTGATCGTCTCGATCCTGCTGACCGCGGCTGCCGCCGCCGTACTGGCACTGTGGATCCTGCCCGCACAGGAAGCGGCCCTGGCCACGGCGGAGCGGACCGACGGCTCACCGCTCCTGCGGAGCGGAAGCCAATTGGCCATGCTCACCGGCGTGTTCAACCTTCTCTGGGCCACGGTCACCGTCCTGATGATCATCCGCCCCGGCTCCACCACGGGGGTGTGACCATGCGCGTACATCCTCTGCGCATCGCGGCGCACACCGAACTCCTCTCCCTTCTGGTGCTGTTGGGGAACCTCGCGACCGTCCACCTCCAGGCCGTCTCCTCGCTCATGGGGCCCACGCACGGCTGCACCTACCTGATCGTCGTCGTCGCGACCTGGCGGCACGGCCGGGCGGACGGCGGGGCGAAGGCCGTCGCACTGGTCCCCGGCGTCGGCGGACTCCTCGCGCTGCGCCGGCTCGGCCAGGACAGCGCCGTGGCCGCCACCGGACCCTGAAGTCCGTTCCGGCGCTGAACATCTGACGAACAGTCGGCGAAGCTCGGCAGCGGACCCGCCACAGGGTGCGGCGGGTCCGTAGCGTCGGCCCCATGGGATGGCTCGAGATCACCTTCACGGCCGCGGGTCTGCTGCTCGGCGCCGTCTCCATCGTCACGCCGTTCGTCGCGGACCGGCGGGCCCGGCGCAGCAGACGCATCGGCTTCCGCAAGCAGATGGACATCGCCATAGGACACAACGGCCAGGTGAGCGGGGCCGATCCGCGGCTCGGCCTGTTCAACGACCTGCCGGCGATGCGGGACGCCACCCTCGTGCTGCTGCGCATCGAGAACGACGGCTCGCGGTACATCGAGGAGTCGGACTACATCGATCCGTCGACGCAGTACGGGCTCACCGCCGAGTTCCCCGGGCGGCGCATCGAGGCCCAGGACGTGACGCTGCCCGCCGAACACGCCAACCTCATGGGCTACTTCGAGAACCAGCCCGGGCTGCTCGTCGCCGGTCCGGGCACGCTGCGCATCCCGCGCGTCCCGCTGAAGCCGGGCGCGTACTACAAGATCCTGGTGCTTCTGACGGGCGGCCAGGAGGCTGACCCGGTCGCCGTCACCGGCGACATCAAGGACGGAACGCTCCACGAGAACCACAGCCTCACCCCGGACGAGAAGCCGCCGGTGTTCAGCAAGCAGGCCCGCTGGACCACCGTCGCGCTCGGCCTCGCACTCATCGCCGCCGCGACGCTGCCCCCGCTGATGCCGTCCCCGCTGCCGGACGACTGCGCGACGGGCGCCCTGCGACTGACGGGCTCCACGGCGTTCGCGCCGGTCATGACGGAGCTGGCGCAGAAGTACCGGGAGCACTGCGGCGGCCGCCCGGAGATCACCGTCGCCGCCCACGGCAGCCGCACGGGGGTGCGCGAACTCGCCCTGTCCGGTGGCCGCTCGGAGCAGGGCGCGACGGTCATCGCGTTCTCGGACGGGCCGCGCCCGGCGAGCTACACCCGGCTCGCCGAGAGCCGCGTCGCGATCTCCCTGTTCACCCTCGTCGTCCAGGACGACGTGCGCCTGAGGAACCTGTCCGTCGCCGACGTGCGCCGCGTCTACCGGGGCGAGATCCGCAACTGGTCGCAGCTCGGCGGCCCCGACCTGCCCGTGGTCCTGGTCAGCCGCACCTCCGGCTCCGGCACCCGCAGCGCCCTCGGCCACCGAGTCCTCGCGGGCGCCGACGAACCCCCGGCCTCCTCCGACGACTGCGTCGCCCGTACCGTGCGCGGCGCCGCGGTGCTGCGCTGCGAGCTCGACTCGACCGAGCAGGTCCTCGACACCGTGGCCCGCACCCCCGGCGCGATCGGCTACAGCGAGCTGCGTGCCGCGTCCCCGCCGGAGGCGCCGCGCGGACTGCACCGCGTCACCCTCGACGGCCACACCCCCGACCCCGACCGCCTCACCACCAGCGGCTACCCGTACCGCGAGATCGAGTACGCCTACACCTACGGACGCCCGCCCGCGGACTCGCCGGCGTCGAGCTTCCTCTCGTACGCCGTCGACAACGGGACCGGCAAGGGCGTGGTCGCGACCTACGGCCATCTGCCCTGTGGCACGGCGGTCGGCCTTCAGGTGTGCGGCAAAGGCGGCTGAACATACAATTCATGGGTATTTCGGGCGCTCGGAGCGCCCGGGACGGCGAGGTGACGTCATGGCCGGACAGCCTTCCCCCCTGCTGCGCCGAGCGGCGCGCGTTCCCGTGACCGCGGCGGTGATCTGCGCGAGCGTGTTCGCCGCGGGCCCGGCCCCGGCCGACGACGGGAGCTCGACGGATCCCGGCGCACAGCAGCTGGCCGCCGACGCGAAGAAGGAACTCCTCGACGCGCGCTCCCTGCATCTGGTGCTGGCCAACCGCGCGGACGGCGACCGGGACGCCCGCGCTCCCGCCGCGTTCGACCTGCGTCTCGACGAGGACGGGAACTGCGCCGGGTCGCTGCGGATGGGCACCGGCGGCGCCGACGGCGGGAGCGTCGACCTCGTGAAGCGGGGCGACGAGGTGTGGATGAAGCCGGACGCGACGTTCTGGAAGACGCAGGTGTCCGGCGGCTCGGGCGAGCTCGCGGCGCAACTGTTCGGCGACAAGTACGTGCACGGCACCACGGACGACCCGATGCTGGACGGCCTCGCGGACGCCTGCGACCTGGACGCGTTCCGCGGGCAGCTGGAGAGCGGCTCCGCCCGCGACGCCCAGGAGAAGCTCACCAAGGGCGCCACGACCACCGTCGACGGCACCCGCGTGGTCCCGCTGACCGGCCAGGACGAGGACAACCGGATCACCCTGTACGTCACCGAGGACGCGCCGCACCGTCTGGTACGGGCCACCGAGCAGGGCCCGGACGAGAGCGTCACGATGACGCTCACCGACTACGACCGCCCGGTCCCGAGCAGCACGCCGTCGGCGGACGAGTCCGTGGACGTCTCCAAGCTGCGCGACGTCGACCCGAGCGGGACGCCGCCGCAGGTCTAGTCGGTGACTTTCGGGTACCGCACGAAGAGGATCCCGTGGACCTCGCCCCGCGGGGCGCTGTAGCGGTGCGGGGCGTCGGCCCGCCAGTGGGCGTGGCCGCCCGGGCCGACGGTCTGCGGCCGGTCGGGGAGGCCGACGACCGCGGTGCCGGACAGCACCATGAGGCTCTCGGTGGTGTGCGGCACATGGGCGGTCGAGTCCTGCGTGGCGCCGCCGGCGATGGTGACGCGGAAGACGTCGGTGGCGGCTCTCTCGTCCTCGTACCGCTCCAGCAGGACCGCGGTGACGGCGCTGCCGGAGACGCCGCCCGCGCCCTCGGCCACGCCCGCCGGCGGGTCGTCCAGGACCGCGCTCAGCGGACTGCCGAGCGCGGTGGTCAGTGCGTAGAGGGTCTCCAGGGTGGGATTGCGCAGCCCGGACTCCAGCTCCGAGAGGGTCCCCTTGCCGACGCCCGAGCGACGCGCGAGCTCGGACAGGGACAGGCCTCGGTCCAGGCGCAGCCTCTTGAGCCTGCGTCCCACCTCTTCGTTGAGGCCCATCGTCCCGGCTCCCGTCCGTCACCGCGGCTGCGTCCGACATCGGTTTGTTGACGGTTCACCGCCCACCTCCTTAGTGTTCCATAAACAGAACGTTCCGTTTATGGAACACCTTCTGCCCCTGCCGCACCTCCGGAAGTGATGCCCGCATGTCCCCACTCGCCCGCCTACGCGCCATCGCACCGCCCTCGGCCGTCGCGGCGGGGCTCATCGCCGTCACCGTCGGAGTGACCAGCTCGGCGGCCCTGGTCTTCACCGCGGCGCGCGCCGCCGGGGCGGACGCCCGGGAGATCTCCTCGTGGATGCTCGCCCTGGGCGTCGGCCTCGCCGTCACGTGCGCGGGCCTCTCGCTGCGTTTCCGGGCTCCCGTCGTGACCGCCTGGTCGACGCCGGGCGCCGCGCTGCTGGCCACCGGGCTCAGCGGTGTGTCGATGGGCAAGGCGGTCGGGGCGTTCGTGTTCAGCGCCGTACTGATCCTGCTCAGCGGGCTCACCGGCTGGTTCGCCCGCGTCATGGACCGGATCCCGGTCCCGCTCGCGGCGGCGCTCCTCGCCGGGGTGCTGCTGCAGTTCGGCACCGGGCTCTTCGCGGGGATGGACGGCAGTTTCGCGGTCGCGTTCCCGATGTTCGTGCTCTACCTGCTGGGGCGCAGGCTGCTCCCCCGGTACGCGGTCCTGCTCGCGCTGGGCGGTGGCGTCGTCGCCTCCGTGCTGACCGGGGGCTGGCACCTGGAGAAGGTCAGGCTCTCGCTGGCACAACCGGTGTTCACGACGCCGGAGTTCGACTGGAAAGTGCTCGTCAGCGTCGGGGTGCCGCTGTTCGTGGTCACCATGGCCTCGCAGAACCTGCCGGGGGTCGCCGTACTGCGCGGCTCGGGCTATCAGGTACCGGTCTCGCCGCTGCTGACCTGGACCGGTGCGGTCCAGGCCGTGCTGGCCCCGTTCGGCGCGTTCGGCATCAACCTGGCGGCGATCACCGCGGCGATCTGCACCGGCGAGGAGGCCCACCCGGATCGTGAGCGGCGCTTCCTCGCGGCCGTGTGGGCGGGGGTCTTCTACTTGTGCGTGGGGCTGCTCGGCGCCACCGTCGCCTCGCTGCTGGTCGCGATGCCGCACGCGCTCGTGCTGGCGGTCGCCGGCATCGGCCTGCTCGCCACCATCGAGGGGTCGCTGGCCTCCGCCCTGTCGGACCCGGCCTCGCGGGAGGCGGCCGTCGTCACCTTTCTCGCCACGGCGTCCGGGGTGACGCTCCTCGGTATCGGCTCGGCGTTCTGGGGACTGCTCGCGGGAGTGCTCACCAGCGCCGTCGCCTCGCTCGGGCGCCGCAGGAACCCGCAGGAGAGCCCGGTCACGCCCGAGCCCGGCACACCTGCGCGAAGCGGCGCGTGAACCGCGACCACGCCGCGACCGCCGCGTCCTCGTCGGCCACCGCCCGCGCATGGATACGGTCCCTGTCGACGCCCCGCGCGGCGAGCTGGTCCCGGTCCCATCCGGCGATCCGGTCGGCGTCGGCCTCGGGGTGGAACTGCACGCCCCACGCGCTCGCGCCGACCCGGAACGCCTGATGCGGGCAGTCGTCGCTGGACGCCAGCCAGACGGCGCCCGGCGGCAGTTCGGTGATCGCGTCGACGTGCCGCTCGATCGCGGGCACCGTCGCCCCGAGCCCGTGCAGCAGCGGGTCCCGGTCCGCCTCGGGGCGCAGCCGGATCGGGGTGCTGCCGTACTCGGGCCGCCCGTGCTCGGCCCGCACCACACCGCCCGCCACCTGGGCGAGCAGTTGCCCGCCCAGGCAGATGCCGAGGAACGGGGTCGCGTCGGCCAGCGCCTGGCTCACCAGGCTGCGGGTGGCCGGAAGCCACGGCGCGCGCTCGTCGTCGTCCGGCAGGAAGCCGCCGCCGAGCACCACCAGCGGGCGCCCGTCGAGGTGCTCGGGCACGGCCTCGCCGTCGTACGGGCGCAGCACTCGCGTGTCGACGCCGGCCTCGCGCAGCCAGGTGCCGACCCGGCCGGGGCCGCCGCTTCGGGTGTGCTGCACGACCAGGACGGGTCCGGAGCCGCGCTCGTCCGCCCGCATGATTCGGCTCCCTTGTTCGACACCCCTGTTGTTCAGTGCAGGAGATCAGGGCGCCGCACGCCGCGTCAACGCCCGAGTGCGCCCCTACGCTGGGAAACATGCCCCCTGCATCGTCCGCCGCCGCCCGCTTCACGGGGCGGCGGGCCGTCGAGCAGCGCCCTCGGTCCGGCAGCCTGACGGAGGTCGTCCTCGACGACGGGCACGTGGTGATGGTCAAGCGGGCCGGCTCTCCCGACGCGGTGCGGGCGGAGGCGGCGGGGCTGCGCTGGCTCGCCGACGCGGGCGCCGTCGCCGTGCCCAGGACGTACGGGCACGACGCGGGCCGGCTCGTGACCGACCGCGTGGCCGACGGCCGGGCGACCGCCAAGAGCGCGACGCGGTTCGGCCGGGACCTGGCCGCGCTGCACGCGGCGGGCGCCCCCGCGTTCGGCGCCCCGCCGCCCGGTGGTCCGGCGGAGGCGTTCATCGGCCTCGCGCCGATGCGCAACGTGCCGGGCACCGACTGGCCGCAGTGGTACGCCGAGCACCGGGTGCTCCCCTACCTGCGCCTCGCGGTGGACGACGGCACGCTCAGCGCCGCCGAGGCGCGGACCGTCGAGAAGGTCCTCGGTCTGCTGCCCGGTCTCGCGGGCCCCGCCGAGCCGCCGGCCCGGCTCCACGGCGATCTGTGGAACGGCAACGTGCTGTGGGGCCCCGGCGGTGCCGCGTGGCTGATCGACCCGGCCGCGCACGGCGGGCACCGGGAGACCGACCTGGCGATGCTGCGGCTGTTCGGCGCCCCGCACCTGAGGCAGATCCTCGACGGCTACCAGGATGCGGCGCCGCTCGCGGCCGGCTGGCAGGACCGCGTCCCGCTGCACCAGCTGTTCCCGCTGCTGGTGCACACGGTGCTCTTCGGCCGCGGCTACGCCGAGCAGGTCCTGGCCGCCGCCCGGAGCTTACTCCCGTAGCAGGTCTATGAACTGACGACCCATCAGGTTACGCTCCGGCGCATGACTTCGACCGTGGTCTGGGGTACCGGGAACGTGGGCCGCGCGGCGATCCGAGCCGTCGACGCCCATCCCGGACTCGAACTCTGTGGCGTGCTCGTGCACGACCCCGCCAAGGACGGCCGCGACGCGGGCGACCTGGCCGGTCTCGACCACGCCCTCGGTGTCACCGCGACGACTGATGTCGACGCGGTGCTCGCGGCCCGTCCCGGTGCCGTCTTCTACGCCGCCTCCGGCGAACTCCGCCCGGACGAGGCCCTCGCCGACATCTGCCGCGTGTTGCGCGCCGGGGCGGTCGTCGTCTCCCCGGCCCTCTATCCGCTCTACGACCATCGCAGCGCGCCGCCGGACTTCACCGATCCGGTGCGCGCGGCGATCGACGCGGGCGGCGGCTCCCTGTTCGTCTCGGGCGTCGACCCCGGCTGGGCCAACGACGTCCTGCCGCTGCTGGTCAGCGGGCTCGGCACCCGCGTCGACGTGCTGCGCTGCCAGGAGATCTTCGACTACTCGACGTACGACCAGGAGGACTCGGTCCGCCACCTCGTCGGCATGGGCCACCCCATGGAGTACGAGCCGCTGATGCTCGCCGAGTCCATCCCCACCATGGTGTGGGGCGGACAGCTGCGCCTGATGGCCCGGGCGCTCGGGGTCGAACTCGACGAGATCCGCGAGACGTTGGAGCGCCGGCCGCTGGAGAGCGACGTGACGACGGCGACCATGGGCGACTTCGCCGCGGGCACCCAGGGCGCGGTCCGCTTCGAGGTGCAGGGCGTCGTCGACGGGGAGGTCCGCATCGTCGTCGAGCACGTGACCCGGATCCATCCCTCGTGCGCACCCGACTGGCCGGTGCCGCCCGGCGGCGGGGCCGGCGCGCACCGCGTCATCGTGGAGGGACGCCCGCACATCGAGGTCACCGTGCAGGCCACCGACGAGGGCGGCAATCACTCGGCGGGCGGCAACGCGACCGCTGTCGGGCGTCTGGTCGGCGCGATCGACTGGCTCGTGGCCGCGCCGCCCGGGCTCTACGACGCGCTCGACATACCCGTGCTCCCGGCCGTCGGCCGACTCGGAAGGAAGCAGCCATGAGGATCGACATCCCGGACGGCCAGGAACCCATCCCGTACGTGTGGGGCGAGATGGTGCCCGGGATCGGGCCCGCGGCGGCGCAGTTCTCGATGGCGGTGTACGACCACACGACGCTGGGGCTGCGGGAGTTCGAGGCCGCGCGGCTGCGCGTCGCGCAGATCAACGGCTGTCTGTTCTGCCTGGACTGGCGCACCGAGCGGGACGGCGAGAAGGTCGAGGCGTCGTTCATCGACGCGGTGGAGGACTGGCGCACCACCGACGCCTTCGACGAGCGGACGCGGCTGGCCGCCGAGTACGCGGAGCGCTACACCATCGACCACCACGGTCTCGACGACGCGTTCTGGAAGCGGATGACCGCGCACTACAGCCAGGCCGAGATCGTCGAGCTGAGCATGGCCATCGGATCGTGGCTGGCCTTCGGCCGGCTCAACCATGTGCTCGGGCTCGACGCGGTGTGCGTCCTGCCGGGGCACTGAACCGCCGTGTGACGGCCGGGCCCTGGGCAGGTCCCGGCCGTCACGGGTCGGTCCCGTCCGGGTCAGGGCACCCGGGCCACCACGGCGTAGATCCCGCTGCCCTCGGCCTCGGGGGCGGGCTCCTCGC
Source organism: Streptomyces sp. cg35 (assembly GCF_050410835.1). Classification (NCBI taxonomy): domain Bacteria; kingdom Bacillati; phylum Actinomycetota; class Actinomycetes; order Kitasatosporales; family Streptomycetaceae; genus Streptomyces; species Streptomyces sp. cg35. Next base: position 8,259,313 of record NZ_CP191268.1, on the reverse strand, counting down.
GGTACCACTCGGGCGCCGTGACCAGGCCGGGCGCCACGGGCTCCAGGCCCTCCAGGAAGCGGCTCACGCCCTCGCGGGTGCGGAACCCGAGCTTGATGCCGCCCTTCGCGTACTCGGCGGTGACCTGGTCCGACAGCTCGGGGAAGATGTCGGACGAGGCGTGCGAGAGCACCAGGTGGCTGCCGGAGGGCAGCGCGGAGACCAGCGTCGAGACGATCTCGTACGGGTTCTGCTCGTCGGAGATGAAGTGCATGAGCGCGATCAGCGACAGCGCGATCGGCCGGTCGAAGTCGAGGACGGTGCGGGCGTGTTCGAGGATCGCCTTCGGGTCCCGGACGTCGGCCTGGATGTAGTCCGTGGCGCCTTCGGGGGTGCTGACGAGCAGCGCCTCCGCGTGCCGCAGCACGATGGGGTCGTTGTCGGTGTAGACGACCTTGGCGGCGGGGACGATGCGCTGCACGATCTGGTGCAGGTTCGGCGCGGTCGGGATGCCGGTGCCGACGTCCAGGAACTGGTCGACGCCCTGGGCCGCGAGCCAGGCCGACGCCCGGTGCATGAACTCCCGGTTCTGCCGCGCCGCGTCGCGCGCCTCGGGCGGCAGCTTCGCGCCGACGGCCTCGTCGACGGGGTAGTTGTCCTTGCCGCCGAGCAGCCAGTCGTAGACCCGTGCGGGGTGCGCCTGGCTGGTGTCGATCCGGGGCCGGGGGGCGGGTGCCGTCATGGGCGGGCTCCATCGTCGCGAGGGGCGGGGCGGGTCGGATGACCTGGCCCTCAGTTTGCCACGTCAACTACCCGCGTTGATCAGGGCGTTGGCACAGTTCACGCGCGGTACGGCTTTGACAGCGGACGGTGGTGTCTGGTCCCATGGCCGCGGTGCCGCGTGGCGCCGGCCACAGAGCAGTGGGCCGGCCGGACGCCGGGCGAGCGCCCTTCTCTCAGGACTACGCCATGAGCCTTCGTTCCGCGACCTGATGTGCGTGCGCCCTCGGCGCACCCTCCGCGTTCCCGCTGACGTCCCGCGCGGCGCCGTGCCGCCGGACCGCAGCGTCCCACCGTGCCTTCGCGCATCGCTCCAGAGGAGTTCCCTTCCGCATGCCCACGCTCTCTCAGCCCTCCCCCGCCCTCTCCGAGGGCCCCGGCCTGCTGCGCCTCACCACCACCGGGGCCCGCTCGGGCCGCCCGCACACCGTGCCGCTCGGATACGTCCGGCACGCCGGGCAGTTGCTCGTCGTCGCGTCGGACCGGGGTTCCGACCGGCACCCCGGCTGGTACCACGACCTGCTGGCCCGGCCCGTCGTGACGGTCGCGCTCGACGGTGACACCTTCCAGGCCGTCGCGGTGCCCGCGCAGGGTGCGCGCCGCGCGGAACTGTTCGCGGCCGTCGTCCGCGCCGCGCCCGGGTACGCCGGCCATCAGGCACGCACCACCCGCGCCCTTCCGGTCGTGGTCCTCGACCGGCCGGCGACCGCGGCTCCGGAGACCGTGACGACGCTCGCCGGGAAGCTGCTGCAGGTGCACACCTGGCTGCGGGACCAGCTGCGGCACGTGCGGGCGGAGACCGAGGCCCACTTCGCCGCGTCGACCGCCGCCGGGCCGGGCCTCGGCCTGCAGATCCGGCAGCACTGCCTGGCGTTCTGCCAGTCCCTGGAGTTCCATCACGACAGCGAGGCCGGGCACCTGTTCCCCGGGATCGCCCGGTGGCACCCGGAGCTGGCCGACGTGTTCGAGCGGCTGCGCGGCGAGCACGTCGCGGTGGGACGGATCCAGGACGCGCTGGTGGCGCTGCTCGACGACATCACCACGGCCGACCCCGAGGTGTTCCGCGCCGAGCTGGAGCGGATGACGAAGGAGCTCACGGCGCATCTCGACTACGAGGAGGAGCATCTGCTGCCCGTGCTCGCCGGGGTGCCGTGGCCGCCGGTGCGCCCTTAGGGTGGCCGGAGCAGCCGACGTCCGCGGATTCGCCGGAGGGAGCAGCCGTGCGCGACTGGCGGAGCGAACTGGGCCTCGAACCGCACGGTGAGGGCGGCTTATTCCGGCGGATCTACACCGGCCCGCAGGAGATGGTGACCGCGCACGGCCCGCGGCCCTCGGCCTCGTCGATCTACTACTTGCTCGACGGGACGCAGCCGAGCGGTCTGCTGCACCGCAACCGCAGCGACATCCTGCACTTCCTGATCGACGGCGGTCCGCTGGAGTACGTCACGGTCGATCCCGTCGGCCGGCTCGCACGCACGGTGCTGGGCGCGGACGCCGAGCGGTTCCTGCTGGTGCCCGGTACCTGGTGGAAGGCGTCGCGGCTCGTCGGCGGCGCCTCCCACGGTCTGGTGGCGGAGGTCGTCACACCGGGGTTCGACTACGCGGACCACGAGTTCGCCCCGCTGTCCGTACTGGACGATTTCCCGCACCTCGCCGACGAGTTGCGGGAGTTCGTGCGCGCGTAGGTGTCAGCCCAGGGTGCGGATCGGGCTGCCCGCCAGATACGCCTCGATGTCCTCGATCGCGCCCTGGAAGTATCCGTCGTAGTTGCCGCGGGTGACATAGCCGAGGTGCGGCAGGCCGAGGAAGTTCGGTGCCGTGCGCAGGGGGTCGTCCAGCGGCAGGGGTTCGGTCGCGAACACGTCGCTGCCGGCGCCGGCGATCCAGCCCTCGCGCAGGGCGCGCAGCAGCGCCTCCTGGTCGACGATCGCGGCGCGCGAGGTGTTGACCAGGTAGGCGGTGCGGCGCATCCGTCGAAGGTCCTCGGCGCCGAGGAGACCGCGGGTGCGTTCGCTCAGCACGAGGTGCACGGAGACGAAGTCGCTGGTCTCCAGGAGTTCCTCCTTGGAGGCGGCGAGTTCGGCCCCTGCCTCCGCGGCCCGCTCCCCGGTCAGGTTCTGGCTCCAGGCGGTGATGTCCATGCCGAAGGCGGCGCCGACGCGGGCGACCCGGCTGCCGATCTTGCCGAGTCCGAGCAGGCCGAGGCGGCGGCCGTGCAGGTCGGCGCCGAGCGTGGACTGCCAGGGGCCGCCGGAGCGCAGCTGGTCGTTCTCGGTGACGACGCCGCGGGCGAGGCCCAGGATGAGGGCCCAGGTCAGCTCGGCGGGCGGCTCGGAGCTGCTCGGGGTCCCGCAGACGGTGACGCCGTGCGCGGCCGCGGCTGCCAGGTCGATCGAGGCGTTGCGCAGCCCCGAGGTGATCAGCAGGCGCAGCTTGGGCAGCCGGGCGAACAACTCGGCCGGGAACGGGGTGCGTTCGCGCATCACGACGACGATCTCGCAGTCGCCGATCTCCTCGACGAGCTCGTCGTGGGCGGTCAGGGAGCGGTGCAGGAAGCGGACGTCGACACGGCCCGCGAGTCCCGCCCAGTCGGCCCGCTCACGGGCGACGTCCTGATAGTCGTCGAGTACGGCACAGCGCAGCGTGGTCACCAACACTCCCCAGGGTTCGATCGGCTGCCACGACAGTAGGTGTTCCGCCCGAGGAGATCGCGTACGGGTCACACCCTGGTCGTCAGGGTGTGCGCCCACTCGCTCGTCGTCGTCACGTCACCGCGCCGGTTGAGGACCTTGGTGACCAGGGTCTCGTGCAGTTCGGGGTCGGGGTCGAAGCAGGCGTCGGACAGGACGGTGACGCGGTGGTCCAGGTCGGCCGCCTGAAGGGCGGTGGACAGGACGATGCCGCCGGTGGCGATGCCGGCCAGGACGAGGTGGTCGATGTCCTGTGCGGCGAGGATCTGCTGGAGGTTGTTGCCCGCGAAGGCGCTGACGCGGTTCTTGTGCACGACGAGTTCGTCGCCGAGCGGGGCGACGTCCGGGTGGATGGCGGCACCGGGGTCGTCGGCGGTGAACAGGTCGGGCGGCAGGGAGCCGAAGGTCTTGTTGCGGGGGTGGGCGTCGACGTGGCCGGGGCGCAGCCGCAGGGTGACGTGGATGACGGGGATGCGGGCGGCCCGGGCCGTCTCCAGCGCCCGGACCGCGCGCGGCAGGTAGTCGGCGGACACGTGGGCGAGGTGGCTGAGCTGGAGGTCCATGGCGAGCAGGGCGGTGCGGGACACGGTGATGCCTTTCGTGAGGGGGCTGAGGGTTCGGAGGGGAGCGGCTAGGCCTCTCCCGCGTCGGAGAGGCGACGCAGGCTCCGGTCGAAGACGGTGACGAGGAGGTACAGGACGCCGGCGCCGAGCATGAACCAGGCGAGACGGTGCATGCCGCCGGTGTCGGCGCGCTGTCCGAAGGACGCGGCGGTCGCCGCGGAGGCGACCATCGAGCCCACGTAGGCGAAGGTCCGCAGCAGACCGGCGGAGGAGCCGGTGCGCGCGGGGTCGGCCTGGAAGTACACGGAGTTCTGCAGGGCCAGGCTGTTGGCGCCCTGCGGCACCCCGAAGATCACGGCCAGGACGAGCAGCGCCCACAGGGGGCTGCGCGCGCTGAGGGTCAGCATCAGCAGGCAGGCGGCGATCTGACCGACGGCACCGAGCAGGAGCTTTCCGAGGACCCCGGCGCGCCGGCCGACGGTGACGGAGACCGCGATCCCCACGAGGAACATCGGGATCTGCACGAGTCCGGCGTGGAAGGGCGAGAGCCCGTAGCTCTCCTCCGTCCACTGGGTGAACCCGTAGAGGAAGGCGTAGGAGACGACGTAGGCCACCAGCGATCTGCCGTACGTGGCCAGCAGCGGCGCATTGCCGCCGAGCACCCTGAGGTCGATGAAGGGTGTCTTCGCGCGCAGCTCCCGCACCGTGAAGCAGGCTCCGGCGACGACGGTGATCAGCGGCAGGTACCAGTTGCCGACGCGCAGGTTCATCAGGAACAGCAGCAGTGAGAACAGCACGACCGCGAACAGGGCCATGCCCGGCAGGTCGATCCGTGCGGCCAGGCCGGCCCGGGCGGGGGTACCGGTGCGCGGCTGCTCGGGCAGGCGCAGGGCGCCGAGGACGACCGCGACCACGGCCAGCGGGATGTTCAGTGCGAAGGTCGCACGCCAGCCGCCGAGGCCGATGAGCAGGCCGCCCAGCAGGGGGCCGATCACCGCGATGGTCTGATTGGCGACGGCGAGCGTCGTCAGCACGCCCGCCGGGCTGTCCCGGCCGGTCCGCTCGGCCTCGCTGCGCAGCAGGGCCATGGCGGCGGGATAGCCGGCACAGGTGCCGAAGCCGAGCAGGACGCGCGCCGCGATCAGGACGCCGAGGTCGGGGGCGAGCGTGCCGACGACTCCGGCGACGCCGACGAGTCCGGTACTGAAGAGGAAGAGGCGGCGGGGCCCGAAGATGTCGATCAGCCGGCCGACGACCGGCTGCCCCAGGGCGGTGGCCAGGTAGAGCGCCGAGACCAGCCAGGCGGTCCGCGAGAGCGACGCCCCGAACGCGGCGGCGATGGGCACGAGCGCGACGGCGACGATGGTGGAGTTGATCGGGTTCAGGATCGAGCCCAGCACCATCGGCGGCAGCAGCCGGTGGTCGAAGCCGGCCTGCCCGGGGTCGCCGCGCGTGGCGGTCGTACGGTCAGTCACGGACGAGTCGCTCCAGTACGGCCATGGCCGCGATCACGGTCTGCCGTTCCTCTTCGGTGCACTTCTTCTGCAGTTCGCCGGCGAGCCATTCGCCGCGGGCCTGCCGGCCTTCCTCGGCGCGCCGGCGCCCTTCGGCGGTGAGCGCGATGAGCAGCCGGCGCCCGTCGCCGGGGTCGCGGCGCCGCTCGACCAGTTCCCGTTCGGCCAGGGCGGCGACCGTGGCGGTCATCGACTGGTGCCGCATGCCCTCGGCGGTGGCGAGGTCACTGGTCGTGAGTCCGTCGTTGCCGATGAGGCGGGCCAGGACCGATGCCTGGGGGAGGCTGATGTCATCGGCGTCCGATGCCGCGCGGATACGACGCCGCAAGCGCCCGATGACGGCCCGGACCTCCTGCGAGGCACGGACGGCCGAGGGCGACGTCCCACGAGTTTCGCTCATGCCCCCACCGTAGGATCAGTAGCTCTAATTGTCCAGTTTACCTGCGCAGTTTAACTGGATGACCGAAGAGCGACGGCCGGAGATGACACGACACCCCCGCATGGGCCCGACGTGCACGCCTGCCAACTTCCGCCGCCACTCGACGACTTGGTATGGACGAATGCCTTGACGTCCCTTCCGCCCGTCTCTTAAATCAACTCTTGAAGTAAACGCACCACGCGCACCCCCCTTGTCTTCACTTTCTGGCGCGCCCGAGACAGGCGCGATCCCCCTACCCGAAGTGACGTGATGCCACATGCGCATACCCCTTCGCCGCCGGCTGCCCCTGGCCACGGCCGCTCTCCTGTGCCTGGGCGCCGGTCTCGTCCCCGCGGCGCACGCGGCCGACGCCGACACCGGCGGCCGCACCTCGGCCGCCGCGGCCACCTTCACCGACGACTTCGACGGGCCCGCGGGCTCCGCCGTCGACGGTTCGAAGTGGCAGACCGAGACCGGCGACAACGTGAACAACCACGAGCGGCAGTACTACACGTCGGGCACGAACAACGCGGCGCTCGACGGCCAGGGCCACCTGGTCATCACCGCCCGCAAGGAGAACCCGGCCAACTACAACTGCTGGTACGGCAGTTGCCAGTACACGTCGGCCCGCCTGAACACGTCCGGCAAGTTCTCGACGACCCACGGGCACGTCGAGGCCCGCATGAAGATCCCGCGCGGGCAGGGCATCTGGCCGGCGTTCTGGATGCTCGGCGACGACATCGGTTCGGTGGGCTGGCCCAACTCGGGCGAGATCGACATCATGGAGAACGTCGGCTTCGAGCCCTCCACCGTGCACGGCACGATCCACGGGCCCGGCTACTCCGGCTCGGGCGGCATCGGCGCGGGCTACTCACTGCCCGGCGGTCAGGCGTTCGCGGACGACTTCCACACGTTCGCCGTGGACTGGTCGCCGAACTCCATCAAGTGGTCGGTGGACGGCACGGTGTACCAGACGCGCACGCCCGCCGACGTCGGCGGCAACCAGTGGGTGTTCGAGAAGCCCTTCTTCGTCATCCTGAACCTGGCGGTCGGCGGGTACTGGCCGGGTGACCCGGACGGCAGCACGCAGTTTACGCAGCAGCTGATCGTGGACTACGTGCACGTGTCCAACGGCTAGCCCGCCGCGCACCCGGAAAGCAGATCTGCCCAACCACCCAGGTTTCAGGGGTGGTTGGGCAGTTTTCTGGATGCGATCAGGCCGACGTGCGGCACTCCGGGTGGCCCCAGCCGTCGGGGTTCTTGGCGATGTCCTCGCCCGCGGCATAAGAGCGGCCACACCGGCAGCGGCCGGGGAACTTCGCCTTGAGCGTGCGCGACGAGGACGCCGAGGACGAGCCGGTGCGCTTCTTGGCGGCCGCGGCGCGGGGGCGGGCCGAGCCGCCCGACGACTTGGCCGACGGGGACGAGGGCGGCGGTTCGGGCGAGCCGAGGGCGCTGCCCGCGTCCTCCTGCACGATGGCGGCCTGACTGGCGGCACGGTCCGCGAAGTCGTTGAGCGGGTCGCCGTCGACCTGGTGCGCGGGCACGTACTTGAACTCGACCTTGCGGCCCTCGAGCAGCGCGTCGATCCGGGCGACGAGCTCCTGGTTGGCGACCGGCTTACCGGCGGCCGTCTTCCAGCCCTTGCGCTTCCAGCCGGGCAGCCAGGTGGTGACCGCCTTCATCGCGTACTGGGAGTCCATCCGGACCTCCAGCGGCACATCCGGGGCGACGGTGCTCAACAGCCTTTCCAGGGCCGTGAGTTCGGCGACATTGTTCGTCGCGGTGCCCAGCGCTCCGGCCTCCCACTGGACGGGCCGCTCGTCGCTGTCGGCGACGACCCACGCCCACCCCGCGGGGCCGGGGTTTCCTTTCGACGCGCCGTCACACGCCGCGATCACACGTTCTGCCATGCCCCCGATCATGCCAGGGTGCGGGCCCGACCGGGCAACCCTGACGCGTCCACGCCAGACGGCGGGGCTCCGGGGTGACCCCCGGGTCTTCCGGAGCCGCGTTCCCACCGCCCCTCCCCCTCCGAGCGGGCCCGGCGCGCCGCAGCGTCCCGGGTACGGCCGCTCAGTCCGCCAAGTCGATCCGGATCGTCAGCAGTTGGGTGCCGAAGGCACGGACGGCCGCGCTGTTGTAGCGGGGCAGGGTCCGCAGGCGGGCGCGGGCGTCGTCGTCCGGGAGCAGGTGCGCGGTGCCGGTGTGCCAGCGGCCCCGCAGCCGGACGCGGACCGCCGGATCGGCCTGGATGTTGCGCACGTAGTGCGACGCGAGGCCGAACTCCGAGACGAGCCAGAAGGCGTCACCGACGCGGCGCCCACCGACCGGGGTGCGGCGCGGCAGCCCCGAGGTCCGGCCCGTCGTCTCGATCAGGACCTGACCGGGCATCCGGGTCGACAGCGGGTTGGCGACCCGGCGCTGGAACGTCGTGACGATGCGGTGCTTGATCTCCTGGGCGCGCGACATGTCGGCACTGTAGCGGGGCGGTGAACAGGAGTTCCCCACGCGCGGATCCGCCTTCGGCGCCGTGGCCGCAGTGCCTGGCCGGGCGTGAGGCAACGTGAAGCAAAGGGAAGCCCCGACCGTGACGGGGGACCACGGCCGGGGCGGCTTCTGGGTGGGCACGGATGGCGGTCGCCTCTCGGCGGGGGGCTCCGCAGGGCTTCAGCCGAACGATCTTCCCTGCGGGCGATAGGTAGGGCCCGGGGACACTGTTCCATCCGTGCCCACGATGGGTTCAACGGACAAGGGGCCAGGGTTGTTCCCGGCCGTTTCGGGGCGAGGCGTGAGGTGTGTCACGGTCGGTACGGTCTCGTGTCCACCTGTCACGAAAGGACCGCCCGTGCGGTGGTCGTCCGGCCCGCGGAGGCATCGGGTCCGTTTTCGCCGGGCGCTGTGGTGGCGCGCCGACGCCGTAGGGTGCCGTTGTGATCTTCGTCCCGGTTTCCCGCCGCCTGTCCGCCCTGTGCCTCGTCCTGGCCGCCGCTCTGCTGTCCGCCTGCTCGTCGGCCCCGGCCGGTGAGGACCGGCCGCCGCGCGTCCAGCGGCCCACGCCCGGTATGGACTTCGACTACCAGATCGGGGGTGCCTACCGGCCGCCCGCCGGGGTGCGGGCCGTCGCCAGGGACCGCGGCTCGGCACCGGCCCGCGGGCTCTACAACGTCTGCTACGTCAACGCGTTCCAGGCCCAGCCCGAGGCGCTGCGCTGGTGGCGGGACCGCCACCCCGACCTGCTGCTGCGGGACGGGAAGGGCCACTTGGTGATCGACGAGGACTGGGACGAGGCGCTCCTCGACCTCTCCACGGCGGACAAGCGGGCACGGCTCGCGAAGATCGTCGGGCCATGGATCGACGGCTGCGCGGACGACGGCTACCAGGCCGTCGAGCCCGACAACCTCGACTCCTACGACCGTTCCAAGGGCCTGCTGAAGCCCGCCGACGCGGTCGCCTTCGCCAAGCTGATCACGGACCGCGCCCATGCCGCGGGGCTCGCCGCCGGCCAGAAGAACACCACCGAACTGCTGCCGAAGCGCGCGGCCATGGGCTTCGACTTCGCGGTGGCGGAGGAGTGCGGCCGCTACGACGAGTGCGCGGACTACGCCTCCGCGTACGACGACCGGGTCTTCGTCATCGAGTACCGCGCCGCCGATCTGGCCCGCGCCTGCCGCGCTGAGGGCACGCGGCTGTCGATCGTGCTGCGGGATCTGGACGTCCTGCCCGCGGGGTCGAAGGGGTACGTGCGCAAGACCTGTTGAGCCAGGGGCGTCAGGCCGTGCGGGATCCCGCGCCGAGGGCGTCCAGACGGCGCTGGATCGCCTCCAGGGCTCCGGGGCGGCGGCCCGGGACCTGATGACGCAGCGCCGTGAGGGCGGTGGCCTGCGCCCTGGCGCGGGCCGGATCGCCGACCTGCTCCCACTGGTGGTGGGCGCGGTCGACGGCCGCCTCGACGTCCTCGTCGGTGAGGGCCTCGCCGCGGGCGAGCCGGGCCTGGGCGACCGCGGTCCACAACTCGCAGCTGCGGCCCGGGTCCTGGGCGAGCCGGGCCAGATCGGCCCGCACCTCCAGCCAGTGGATGGCCTGCGGTGAACCGGCCCCGTGCGCGCGCAGCGCCTCGCTCTCCCAGGTCGCGGCGATGGCGGCGGCCTCCCCGTGCCGCCCGGCCTGGGCCGCCGCGAGCAACGCCGGGTGGGGGTCGCCTCCCTCGGCGGGGCGGGCCGCTGGCACCGGGGCGACCGGAGCGGGAACGGCGCGGGGCGGGGCGGGCTCCGCGTGGGCCGGGGCGGGCCTTACGCGGGCCGGGACGGGAACGGACTGTGCGGGTGCGACCTGGGCCGGGGCGGTCCGGGCGGGTGCGACCTGGGCCGAAGTGGCCCCGGTGGCTGCGATCTGGGCCGAAGTGGTCCCGGTGGGCTGCACCGTCACCCCGTGGGCCGGGTCCGGGAAGCGCGTGTCCGACGCCAGGAACAGCGCGTCCGCGGGGCCCGCGCAGGCGGCCGCCACCTCGTGCAGCCGGGCCGGCGCGGGGCGCTCGCCGCTGCGCCAGATGTCGGCGTACGCCCTGAGGTAGGCGGGGGTCAGTACGGTGCGGCGCGGCGGGGGCGGGGCCACGCGTCCGTACAGGCGCACTCCGTGGCCGAGTCCGAGGCCGCCGGCCCGCACGTGGTCCCAGGCTGCCGCGTCGGCGACGAGGTCGAGGACGACGGTGGTGGTGTGCGGGCGGCGCAGGGCGATCTCACCGGTCAGCCAGTGCCAGGGCAGGGCCGTGTAGCGCAGCGTGGACGGGGTGGTGCGGGCCAGCGCGAGGTGGAGCAGACGCTGGCGGTGGTCGAGCTGGAGCTGCCCGGTGACGTACAGGTGGAGCGGTCCGGGCTGTGCGGCGGCCGTGCGGATGCGGGTGAGGACGGCCTGCGGGTCGAGCGGGTCGGCGAGTTCGACGACGGTGGCCGCCGCCGTACCGGTGAGCGCGCTCGGCGGGACCGCGGCGAGCGTCGGCAGCACGGCGGCCGCGTCGATGAGGCACCCCTTGCCCGCGGGCGCGGCAGCGAGCAGCAGCGCCGTCCCCGGCTCGGTGGAGTGTTCCTCGTAGGTGCCTTGCGCGTTGATCACCCCAGCACCGTAACCGGAATCCGTCGGGGCGCGCGCCCCGACGGAGCATCCCAACTGGTCCGGCTACGGCTGGTTTTCAGCCGTTTTCGGTGGCCGGCCGCGGGCAGCGCAGCCGGTCGCCGGTGACCGGGGCGCCCTCCACCATGCTGCGGTCGTACGTCACTTGCCGCACGCCGCGGTCCTCGCTGCCGACGACGACACGGAAGACGGGGCCGGAACCGGCCACGGGGCGCAGTCGGGCGCCGGGCAGGGCGGCGGCCAGGGACGGTGCGTAGCGGGCGCGTTCCGGGTCGTAGGTGACGACGGTCGGGCCCGCCGGACGGGTCGCGCGCGCCGGGGTCTCGGTCACGGCGAAGCCGCTGGCGCGCAGCCCTTCGGCGATGCGCGAGTCGTCGACGGTGACCTGGGTCTCGGACGGGAGCGTGCCGACGGCGACCGGTCCGTCGGTCCGCCCGCCGGGCGGGGCGAGCGGCCGGTCGGCGCGCAGCGCCGCGAACATCTGCCGTGCGCGCGGCTCGTCCCACAGCAGGGTGGAGCCCCAGTCGGGTACGCGGTGGTCGAAGTCGACGATGGGGACGGTGGCGAACTCGGTCCGCTCCGGGGTGAGTTCGCGCATCGACCAGGCGAGGGAGACGAGTGTTGCGGCGTCCGTGCGGCCGTCGGTGCGCACGTGGGCGAGCAGGGCGCGGGCCGTTCGCGCGGTGGCGACGGGGTTCCGGAAGAGCTTGGCGTCGGACAGCCGCGCCAGCATGCCGAGCAGCAGCTTCTGCTGGCGGCGCACCCGGCCCAGGTCACCGGGCGGGAAGACGTGCCGGGCGCGGGCGTAGCGCAGGGCTCCGCGGCCGTCGAGGTCGTGGGTGCCGGCGGTGAGTTCCAGGCCGGAGTTCTCGTCCGCGAGGGGCGTGTCGGTGCACACCTCGGCGCCGCCCAACTGGTCGACAGCGGCCTCGAACTGGCGGAAGTCGGCTTCGAGGTAGTGGTCGACGCGCACTCCGGTGGCGCGTTCGACGGTGCGGACGGCGAGGTCGGCGCCGCCGTGCGCGAACGCGCCGTTGATCTTGCCGCTGTGCGCGGGATGGTCGTGCGGCGCGAACGGCACGTACGAGTCGCGCGGCAGGGAGACGACGCTGAGCCGGCGCCCGTCGGCGGCGATGTGCACGAGCATCATCACGTCGGTGCAGCCGCACTCCTTGCCGCCGACGTGCAGCCGGTCGATCTCCTCGCGGGTCAGTCCACTGCGCCGGTCGAGGCCGACGACGAGCAGGTTGGTGCCCGCTCCGGAGGCGGGCGCGGGGCCGGGGTCCGCTCCCGCGACGCCGGTCCAGGCCAGGGTGGCGGTCAGGAGGGCGGCGGCCAGGGCGTGGCGGCGCCGGGGACGGTGTGGGGGCATGGGTTCCTCCGCCGGTGGACGGTCGGGACGGTTCGGGCCCGTCGGTGCGGTTCGGCCAGGGGGACGCCTCGCCGAATCCAGCAGGTTAGGCCCGCAATGCCCAGATGTGGCGCCCCGCGCCGCGCCGCGGCCGCCGATTCACCGTCCTGCCGTGCGCCACGCTGCCGCCGGGGGTGTCTGAGGGTGCGGACTCTTCCCCGGACGACGAAGCTGAGGGGCATGGACGGACTCGACGGATACCCCTCAGTTGTCGTGCACGCGGCGCAGCCCGGCGGGCGACGGGTCACCGTCCGCGGTGAGGACGCGGGGCTCGCGACCTCACGGGCGGACGTGGTGGAGTTCCTGCGCCGCGCCGGGCTCGAGGACGCCTCGCTCGACGACCCGGACGTCATCGAGTGGCGCGGCGGCGGGAGCGCGATCTGGCCCGCGCAGATCGGCGATCCGGAGGACGGGATCTAAGGCCTGTCCGGCGGATCCCGCCGCGGGCGCGCCCTGATCCGCGGGACAGGCACTCGGTCCGGGGCCTACCGGTACCCGGTGACATCGGCGGGCTTGCCCGCGTCCTGGACCTCGACGAGGTAGCGCCAGGCGTCGGGCCTGCTGCCGTCGAGGTCGGTGAAGCCGTAGACCTGGGCGAGGCCGCCGCTGGAGAGCGAGGTCCCGTTGAAGCGGGACACGTCCGGGTCGGCGGCGAGAGCGGCGACCGCGCGGCCGGTGTAACGCGGCGTCTCGGAGATGGCGAAGTGCGGCTGGTCCCCGAGTGCGTCACGCCAGGTGTCCTCGGTGACGCCGAAGTGGCCGAGCATGATCTCCGAGCGCATCCAGCCCGGGGTGAGGGCCACGGCGGTGGCGCCGCGGGGGCCGAGTTCGTGGCCGAGGGCGAACGCCATGCGCAGGACGGAGCTCTTGGCGAGGTCGTAGAAGAAGGACACGCGGTAGTTCGTGCGGTTGTACTCGGCCGTGCCGTCGGTCACCTCCACGACCAGGCCGCCCGGGGTGCGCAGCAGCAGGGGGAGCGCGAAGTGGCTGGTGATGGCGTGGGTCTCCACGGCGAGGCGGTGCAGCCTGAGGCCCTTGTCGAGGTCGTGCTCCCAGACGGGGGCGTCCCAGTCGAAGAGGTTCTCGCCGCCCCAGATGTCGTTGACGAGGACGTCGAGGCGGCCCTGTTCGGTCTCGATGCGTGCGACGAGCGCCCTGACCTGGTCCTGCTCCAGGTGGTCGGTGGGGACGGCGATGCCCTGGCCGCCGGCCGCCGTGACCAGGTCGGCGGTGTCCTCGATGGTCTCGGCACGGTCGTACTCGGAGCGCCGGGCGCGTGTCGTCCGGCCGGTGACGTAGACCGTGGCACCGGCGGCGCCGAGTTCCACGGCGATGCCGCGGCCCGCGCCGCGGGTGGCGCCCGCGACGAGGGCGACCTTGCCGCTCAGCGGGGCTTCACCGGTCCGGCCGTCCTGCTGCTGCGTGTGCGTCACGTTCGTCTCCTGTGGTGATTCCGGCATCGTCCGCCACTCTCCGCGTCGGCCCCGCTGAGGGGCCTGCGCCGTCGCGCCTTGTTCGCGCCTCGTTCGGTCCTCTTCGTCGAGCATCCCCCCGAATCCCGACATCTTCTGTCCGGCTTCCCGGCCGGTCGGCGGGCGCTGACCTGCACCGGAATACCCCCGGGGGTATATCTGATACCCTAGGGGGTATAGAGTCGCTTGTGGCACCTGGAGGTTCCCGTGAAGGTCGTGGTCATCGGAGGCGTGGCGGGCGGTATGTCAGCGGCCACCCGGTTGCGCCGGCTCGACGAGCGGGCGGAGATCGTCGTGCTGGAGCGTGGCGCCCATGTCAGCTACGCCAACTGCGGGCTGCCGTACTTTCTCGGCGGTGTCATCGAGGAGCGCGACGCGCTGCTCGTGCAGACGCCCGAGGCGCTGCGGGCCCGCTTCCGGCTCGACGTCCGCGTCCGGCACGAGGCCGTCGCCGTGGACCGCGCCGCACGGACGGTCCGGGTCCGGGACCTGGTGAGCGGCGACGAGTACGCGGAGGCCTACGACCGGCTGGTGCTCAGTCCGGGGGCCCGGCCGTTCGTGCCGCAACTGCCGGGCGTGGAGCGGGCGTTCACTCTGCGGGACGTCACCGACACCGACCGGATCGCCGACACCCTCGCGGCCGGGGCACGCACCGCCGTGGTGGTCGGCGCCGGATTCATCGGCGTGGAGGCGGCGGAGAACCTGCGCCGTCGCGGACTGACCGTGACGCTGGTGGAGCTGGCTGGTCAGGTACTGCCGCCGCTGGACCCGGAGATGGCGGCGCCGCTCGCCGATGAGCTGCGCGCGGGCGGGATCGAGCTGGCGCTCGGCACCCAGCTGAAGGAGGTCCGGGAGGGCGATGTCGTTCTGGACGACGGGCGGACCGTGCCCGCCGATGTCGTCCTCATGGCCATCGGCGTACGCCCCGATGTCGCGCTCGCCCGCGCCGCCGGGCTCACCGTCGGGCCGCGCGGCGGCATCGCGGTCGACGAGACGGGGCGCACCAGCGACCCCGCCGTGTACGCGGTGGGCGACGCCGCCGAGAAGCGCGACGGGCTGAGCGGCGAGAGCGTCCTCGTGCCTCTGGCGAACCTGGCGAACCGGCACGGGCGGCTCGTCGCCGACGCGATCGCAGGACGCCCGGTGACGGCCCGGCCGGCCACCGCCACCGCGGTCGTGCAGGTCTTCGGGCTGACCGCCGCGGCCACCGGCTGGAACGAGAAGCGGCTGCGGGCCGCGGGCCACCCGTACCAGGCGGTCCATCTGCACCCCGGTTCGCACGCGGGCTACTACCCGGGCGCCTCGCCCATCGCCCTGAAAGTCCTCTACGACCCGTCCGACCTGCGCATCCTTGGCGCGCAGGCGGTCGGTGCCGAGGGCGTCGACAAGCGCATCGACGTGATCGCCACCGCCATCGCGGGCGGGCTGACCGCGCCGGAACTGGCGGATCTGGAGCTGGCCTACGCTCCGCCGTACGGCTCGGCGAAGGATCCGGTCAACATGGCCGGGATGATCGCCGAGAACCTCGCCACCGGCACGGACCGAACCGTCCAGTGGCACGAGCTGACCGCGGTGCGCGACGCGGGCGCCACCCTCGTCGACGTGCGCACGGCCGCCGAGCACGCCCGGGGCGCGATCCCCGGTGCGGTCAACGTCCCGCTCGACGAGCTGCGTGAGCGCGCCGCCGACCTGCCCGACGGCGACCTCGTCGTCCACTGCCAGGTGGGGCTGCGCGGCCACACCGCGCTGCGCCTGCTCGCCGGGCTCGGCCGCGACGCCGTCAACCTCGACGGCGGGTACGCCACCTGGTCCGCCGGGCAGGCCGCATGAACCGTCCGCCCCCCACCCCTCACCCGTCACGTCACCTGGGAGAAGCATGAGCACCACCCTCGTCCCCGCCGAGCTGCGCGCCCGGCCCGCCGACGGCACCCTCGTCGTGGACGTCCGCGCACCCGGCGAGTACGCGTCCGGACACGTGCCCGGCGCGGTCAACGTGCCGGCGGAGCACCTCGACGCGCTGCTGCCCGACCTGCGGGCCGCGGCCGAGGCGCGGCGCATCGTCGTCGTGTGCGCGGCCGGTCAGCGCTCGGCCGCCGCCTGCGCGAAGCTCGCCGACGCGGGCGTCGAGGCGGTCGGCCTGGCGGGCGGCACGCAGGCCTGGACCGCCGACGGGCTGCCCGTCGACACCGCCGCGCGCCCGCAGCGCGCCGTCTGGGCCATGGACCGCCAGGTGCGGTTCACCGCCGGTTCCCTCGTTCTGCTCGGCCTCGCCCTCGGGCGGCGCGCGCCGAAGGGCCGTCTGCTGGCCGCCGGGATCGCGTCCGGCCTGGTGTACTCCGGGCTGAGCAACACCTGCGGCATGGCGGCGATGCTGGGCAAGCTGCCGTTCAACCGGCCGGAGCCGGGCGCGCTGGACGCGGCCCGCGCGGCGCTGCGCGGATGAGCGGTAACCCGGCGGCCACCGATGCCGTACTGAAGCGGCTGCGCCGTGCGCAGGGCCAGCTGGCCGGGGTCATCGCGATGATCGAGGCTGGCCGGGACTGCAAGGACGTGGTCACGCAACTCGCCGCCGTGTCACGCGCGTTGGACCGGGCTGGCTTCAAGATCATCGCCTCCGGCATGCGGGACTGCATGAATGCCGCGGACGGGGAACAGCCCCCGCTCAGCGAGGACGAGCTGGAGAAGCTGTTCCTGTCGCTGGCGTGACGACGGCCCTGGGCGCGTCGCTCTTCCTCGGAGCGGCGCGCGCGGGGCCGTTCTGACGTCCGGCGTCCGTACGGGGCGGGAAGAATGACCGCCGCCCGGGCGGCCCTACAGGGCAGGATCGGGGCCGACCCTGCTGTGGACACCCGTGCTGGAGCATCTGTCGTGACCGTCGTCGACGTCCCCGGATCCAAATCCCTCACCGCCCGCGCGCTGTTCCTCGCGGCAGCCGCCGACGGCGTCAGCACCCTGCGGCGCCCCCTGGCCTCGGAGGACACGGAGGGCTTCGCCGCCGGTCTCACCGCGCTCGGCTACCGCGTCGAGCGGACCCCGGAGCGCTGGTCGGTCCAGGGCAGCCCGGCCGGTCCCCCGCACGACACGGCCGAGGTGTACTGCCGGGACGGCGCCACGACCGCGCGCTTTCTGCCGACCCTGACGGCGGCGGGCCACGGCACCTACCGCTTCGACGCCTCGGCCCAGATGCGGCGCCGGCCCGTGGCCCCGCTGACGCGCGCGCTGCGCGCCCTGGGTGTGGACGTGCGGCACGAGGAGAGCGAGGGACACCATCCGCTGACCGTGACGGCCGACGGGGTGCGAGGCGGTGAACTCGCCCTGGACGCCGGGGAGTCGTCGCAGTACCTGACCGCACTGCTGCTGCTCGGCCCGCTCACCCGCGACGGGCTGCGGATCACCGTCACACGGCTGGTGTCCGCGCCCTACGTCGGGATCACGATCGCGATGATGCGGGCGTTCGGCGTCACGGTGAGCCGCGAGAACACGTCCCGGGGTGAGGTGTTCTCCGTGCCGCCGGGCGGGTACCGGGCGGCCGATTACGCGATCGAGCCGGACGCGTCCACCGCGAGCTACTTCTTCGCCGCGGCGGCCCTCACAGGCCACGAGACGACCGTCCCCGGTCTGGGCCGCGGCGCGCTCCAGGGCGATCTGCGGTTCGTGGACGTCCTGGAGCGGATGGGCGCGCGGGTGCGGGTGGACGACGACCGGACGACCGTGTCCGGGACCGGCACGCTCCGCGGGATCACCGTCGGCATGCGGGACGTCTCCGACACGATGCCCACCCTCGCGGCGATCGCCCCCTACGCGTCGGGCCCGGTCCGGATCGAGGACGTCGGCAACACCCGGGTCAAGGAGTGCGACCGGCTGGCGGCCTGCGCCGAGAACCTGCGCGCCCTGGGGGTTTCCGTGACCACCGGCGAGGACTGGATCGAGGTCTCCCCCGGCACACCGCGTCCGGCACGCATCGCGACGCGCGCCGACCACCGCATCGCGATGTCGTTCGCCGTCGCCTCCCTGCGCACACCGGGCATCACCTTCGACGACCCCGGGTGCGTCCGCAAGACGTTCCCCGCTTTCCACGAGGTCTTCGCCCGCACCCGGGCGGCCTGGGGGCTCGCCGCCGCGGCCTCACCCGACAGGTGAGACCGCGGCGGGGTGCCGGGCTCAGGCGGCGCGCCGGGCCCGCGCCCCGTGGCGGCGCACGATGTCGGCGTACCGGTGCCCGCTGCCCTTGATGGTGCGCACCTGCGTCGCGTAGTCGACATGGACGAGGCCGAACCGCTTGTCGTAGCCGTACGCCCACTCGAAGTTGTCGAGCAGCGACCACGCGAAGTACCCGGCGAGCGGAGCACCCTTGCGGACCGCGCGGGCGCAGGCCGCGATGTGGTTCACGAGGTACTCCTCGCGCTCCGGGTCGTCGACGGTGCCGTCGGGGCGCACGACGTCCGGGTACGCGGAGCCGTTCTCGGTGATGTACAGCTTGCGGGCGCCGTACTCGTGGGTGAGACGCAGCAGCAGGGACTCGATGCCGTTCGCGTCGACCTCCCAGTCCATCCCGGTGCGCGGGACACCGAGCCGGCGCACCGCGTCCGCGTACGGGGCCGGGCCCGCCGGGTGGTCGGCGATCACGGACGGGAAGTAGTAGTTGAGGCCCAGCCAGTCGAGGGGCTCGGCGATGGTCGTCAAGTCGCCCGGCTTCTCCGGGAGTTCGACGCCGTACACCTCGAGCATGTCCGCGGGGAAGCCGCGGCCGTGCACCGGGTCGAGCCACCAGCGGTTCGCGTGGCCGTCCATCCGGCGGGCCGCCGCGATGTCCTCGGGGCGGTCGGTGGCGGGCTCGACCTGGGCGAGGTTGTTGACGATGCCGATCTCCGCGCCGGGCACGTGGGCGCGGATCGCCTGCGTGGCCAGGCCGTGGCCGAGCAGCAGGTGGTACGAGGCCTGGACGGCGGCGGTCAGATCCGTCCAGCCCGGCGCCATCCGGCCTTCGAGGTGGCCGATCCACGCCGAGCAGAGCGGTTCGTTGAGCGGCGTCCAGTGCTTCACGCGGTCGCCGAGGCGCTCCGCGACGACGGCGGCGTAGGCGGCGAAGTGCTCGGCGGTCTCCCGCACCGGCCAGCCGCCCCGGTCCTGGAGCACCTGCGGCAGGTCCCAGTGGTAGAGGGTGACGGAGGGGGTGATGCCCGCGGCGAGCAGCGCGTCGATCATCTCGTCGTAGAAGTCGAGGCCCTTGGCGTTCACCGGTCCGTCGCCGCCGGGCACGACGCGCGGCCACGCGACGGACAACCGGTAGGCGTTCGTGCCCAGTTGCCCCATCAGGGCGATGTCGTCGCGCCACCGGTGGTAGTGGTCGCAGGCGATGTCGCCGTGGTCGTCGTTGTCGACCTTGCCGGGGGTGTGCGAGAAGGTGTCCCAGATCGAGGGCGAGCGGCCGTCCTCAAAGACGGCTCCTTCGATCTGGTACGCGGACGTGGCCGTGCCCCACAGGAAGTCGTGCGGGAAGGCGGAAACATCCACGGAAGCGTGGGGGTCGGACACAGGGTTCCTTTCACGAAGGGGCGGACCGGGAGGGGCGTCGGTCACTTGACGGCGCCGGCCGTCAGGCCGGTCACGAGGTAGCGCTGCAGCAGCAGGAAGCCGGCCACGACGGGCACGCTGACCACCAGCGAGGCGGCCATGATCTGGTTCCAGTACACGTCGTTGAGGTTGGCGTAGGCACCGAGGCCGACCGAGAGCGTGCGGGTCGTCTCGTTCGTCATGACGGAGGCGAACAGCACTTCTCCCCAGGCCGTCATGAACGAGTACACGGCGACCGCGACGATGCCGGGGATCGCGGCCGGCACGATGATCCGGAACAGGGCGCCGAGCGGGCCGCAGCCGTCGACGAGGGCCGCCTCGTCGAGGTCGCGCGGCACGGACTCGAAGTAGCCGATGAGCATCCAGATCGAGAACGGCAGCGTGAACGTCATGTAGGTGAGGATGAGTCCGCCGCGCGAGCCGAACAGGGCGATCCCGGTGGCGTTGCCGATGTTGACGTAGATGAGGAACAGCGGCAGCAGGAAGAGGATGCCCGGCAGCATCTGCGTCGACAGGACGGTCACCGTGAAGACGCGCTTGCCGCGGAAGCGGTAGCGGCTGACCGCGTAGGCGGCGAACACGGCGATGACGACCGAGCAGACCGTCGCCGCTCCCGCCACGATCACCGAGTTCGTGAAGTACTTGGCCAGCGGGACGGTCGACCAGATGTCGATGTAGGGGCGGATGGTGAGCCCGCTGGGGATCCAGCGGAACTCGCCCTGGACGTCCTGAAGCGGCTTGAGCGAGCTGGACACCATGACGAAGACGGGCAGCAGCACGAAGCCGGCGAGCAGCGTCAGGAAGATCCGGCGGGACCACACGAAGGACCGGGGCGCCGCCATCGGCGACCGGTGCCGCACTGAGGTGTCAGACATCGGCGGTCTTCCTTCCCCGCGAGGTGAGCGCCAGGTACACGCCCGTCACGACGAGCAGGAACAGCAGGAGCAGGACGGACATGGCGGAGCCGGTGCCGAAGTTCCAGGTGACGAACGACGACTGGTAGATGTGGACCGAGATGAGGTCCGCGGCCTTGGGCGCCGCCTTGCCGAACATCACGTACGGCGTGTTGAAGTCGTTGAACGTCCACAGGAACAGGACGAGCACGAGGACCTGGTTGACGGGCCGCAGCGACGGCAGCGTGATGCGGCGCAGCTGCTGCCACAGGCCGGCCCCGTCCAGGGCGGCGGCCTCGTACATCTCCTTCGGGATGTTCTGCAGACCGGCCATCACGATGAGGAAGGCGAACGGCCAGCCCTTCCACACGGACACGGTGAGCAGCGCGTAGAAGCTGTTGTCGCCGATGAGCCAGAAGGACGGCTTGTCGGTGACGCCGAGCTGGTCGTGCAGGACGTGGTTCACCAGGCCGTTGTCGTGCTGGAACATGAACACCCAGGTGATCACGGCGGCGTAGACGGGCAGCGCGTACGGGATCAGGAACAGGGCGCGCAGGATGCCGCGTCCCTTGAACGTCTCCTGCATGTAGACCGCCGCCGCCGTGCCGATCGCCCAGCACAGGCCGACGGAGAGCAGCGTGAACAGGCAGGTGACGAAGAAGGAGTGGAGCAGTGCCTGGCCGACCGGCGCGTCGAAGTCGACGGCGATCTTGAAGTTGTCGAAGCCGGACCACGGCGCGGAGCCCCAGTCGCGGATGTAGAACTGGGTGAGTTCCCGGAAGCTCATCACGATGCCCATGACCATCGGGATGAGATGGACGAGCAGTTCGAGGACGAGCGCGGGCAGCAACAGCAGGTACGGCAGGCCGATCCGGCGGATCCGCCCGGGGCGGCGGCCCTTGCCGCGCGCCGCCCCGGGGGAGGTCTTGCCGACGGCCCGCCCCTCCCCCGCCTCGGCGGGGGACGTGGCGGTCGTGGTCATGACGGTCTCCGCACTCACTTCGTCGGCATCGACTGCTGGGCCTTGGTCAGCGCGGCCTTCACGGACTCCGTCGTGACCGGCTTGCCCGCGGCGGCGTCCGCGAAGAGTTCCTTCACGGCCGTGCCGACGGCGGTCTCGAACTGCGACTCGTCGGCGACCTGCGGCAGCGGCGCCGCGCTCTTGGCGAGGGTCTCCTTGAGGACGCCGGTGGACTGGGCGTTGAACGCCGGGTCCTCCTGCGCGGCCTTGACCGGCGGGATCGAGCCGTAGGTCTTGTTGAGGAGCTTCGACTCCTCGTCGCTGGTCATGAACTTGACGAACTTCGTGGCGCCGTCGAGGTTCTTGGTGTTCTTGAAGACGGCGATGTTGATGCCGGCGACCATGGAGTTGACGTTCTGGCCCTGGCCGGGAGCGCCGGACTGGACGGGCGCGGGCACGACGCCCCACTCGTCGTCCTTCATGCCCTGCGACTTGAAGGTGGAGGCGGCGGCCTGCCACAGGACCATCGCGGTCTTGTTCTTGGAGAAGTCGCTCAGGGACTGGTTCTGCGCGTACTCGGCATTGCCCGGCGCGATGATCTTGTCCTTGGCCATCAGGTCGACGTACTGCTTCACGGCCTTGACCGCGCCGTCGGAGGTGAAGTCCGGCTTGCCGTCGGCGGTGAACCAGTCGGCGCCGTGCTGCTTGGCCAGGACGAAGATCTGGTGGATGTTGTTGGACAGGTTCGAGCCCTCGGCGGCGAGGCCCCACTTGCCGCCCTTGGAGATCTTCTTGCCGTCGGCGACGAGCTCGTCCCACGTGGTCGGGGGCTTGGAGATCCCCGCGTCCTTGAACATCTTCTTGTTGTAGTAGAGCGCGTACGACATCGAGTACAGCGGGACCGCGGCCGGGTCCTTGCCCGCGGCGCCGGCCGAGCCGATCGCCGACTCGACGAACCGGTCCTTGCCGCCGATCTTGTCGAAGTTCTTCGCGTCCCACGGCAGCAGCGCGCCGCTCGCCTGGAGCGAGGCGCTCCAGGTGTTGCCGATGTTGAGGACGTCGGGGCCCTGGCCCGACGTGGTCGCGGTGAGGATCCGGTTGAGCAGGTCCGACCACGGGACCACCTCGAGCTTGACCTTGATCCCGGTCTGCTTCTCGAACTTGTCGAGCTCGGGCTGGAGGACCTTCTTGTCGACCTCGATGCTGGCGCCCTGGTTCGACGCCCAGTACGTGAGCGTCTTCGGGGAGTCGTTGGACCCGCCGCCCGAGGACGAGCCACCGCCGCAGGCGGTCGCGGCGAGGGCGAGCGAGAGGGTGGCAGCGCCGACGGCTGCGGCTCGGATTCTGCTCATGGCTCCAGGTGTCCCTTATCCGGAGGAACCCCGACCGCGTTCACGGAATCTCACCAGTGCGAGTTCAAGTAGTGAACGCCCTCAGGGCTTAATTTAGGCTGTGAGTTAAGCCGCACAAGAAGAGGGCGTCAAGGGATCCGACACGGGTATCTTGCGCGGGGCGGGCGTTGTTGGCGCCCCGCGGGCGCAGGGAGAGGGAGATCATGGCCGGGCGGAACGGGCGTACGGTGCACGACCTGCGGCGCGAGAATCGCGCGGCCCTATTGCAACAGTTGTATTTCGATGGCCCGCTCAGCCGGTACGAACTGGGCCCGGCGACGGGCCTGAGTTCAGGCTCCGTCAGCAACGTGGTGGCCGAACTGGCCGCTGAGGGGCTGGTGGAGGAGGCGGGCAGCGTCGAGTCCGACGGCGGGCGGCCGCGCACCCTGCTGCGGATCGCGCCGGACTGCGGCCTGCTGATCGGCGTCGACGTCGGCGAGAACCTGGTCCGCGTCGAGCTGTTCGACCTGGTACTCACCGAACTGGCCCGCGTGGAGCGGCCGTTGGAGGTCAGTGACCGCTACGCCGTCGACGTGGTGGTGGGGCACATACGCGACGGGATCGCCGAGGTGCTGGCGGCGGCGGGCGCGGACCCCGGGCAGTTGCTCGGGGTGGGCGTCGGGGTGCCCGGGATCGTCGCGCGGGATCCCGAGCAGGGAGCCGTGGTGCACGGCCAGACGATCGGCTGGCGGGCGGTGCCGCTGGAACGGCTGCTGCGCGCGAGCTCGCCGCTCCCCGACGAGGTCCCGTACTTCATCGACAACGGAGCCAAGACGCTGGGCCAGGCGGAGATGTGGTTCGGCGCCGGGCGGGGCGCGGGCAGCGCGGTGGTGGTGCTGTTCGGGTCGGGCGTCGGCGCCTGCGCGGTCACCGAGGCCGGGGCGGAGGGACGGGCCCTGGAGTGGGGGCATCTGACGGTGCGGGTGCAGGGGCGGCGCTGCCGGTGCGGCGCGCTCGGCTGCCTGGAGGCGTACGCGGGTGCGGAGGCCCTCGTCGAACGGTGGCGGGAGGCGGGCGGGGTCCCGCGCCGGGCGGCGGGCGAAGAGGCGGCCCTGGCCGAGCTGTTGGCGACGGCGTACGAGGAGGGCGGCCCGGCGCCCGACCGGGATCTGGCGCTGTCGGTCCTGGAGGAGACCGCCGAGTACCTGGGCGCGGGCCTGTCCGACCTGATCAACCTCTTCCAGCCGGAGCGGATCCTGATCGGCGGCTGGGCCGGTCTGCGGCTCGGACCGCGGTTCCTGGAGTCGGTGCGACGGCACATCGGCACGTACGCGCTCGACTATCCGGTCGGGCGGGTCGGCGTGGAGCTGGGCCGCCTGGGTCCGGACGCGGTGACGGTCGGCGCGGCCACGTTGCCGCTCGCGGGGTTCTTCGCCCGCGGCGGCCGACGCGCCGAGCCGGCCCCGGCGCAGGAACTCGCCGGGTGGCGGCGGGCGTTGGTGCATCGCAGGGGGTGAAGCCCCGCGGCGGCGTCAGGGGGGGCGCAATGGGTGAAGGGTTGGCGGACTGGTTCCGCGGGACGGGCGAGCGGCGGCGCCCCGTACGGGGCATCAGCACGACGGGCGACAAGCCCTGGGTGCGGGACCGGCCGCAGGGCGCGTGTCCCGTCCCGGACCGGGAGCGGGACTGGATCGAGCGGTGGCTGGACTGGTGCGCGGGGCAGTTCGGGCCGCCCTCGGCCCCGCTGCGGGAGGTCGCCGGGCCGGGGTTCGTCGCCGCGGACTTCACGGGCACGCAATTGCAGGCCGAGTCCCTGGTGCGGCGGGTCGCCGCGGTGATGGGCGCCGACGTCACCGAAGTCTCGGTGATGCTCGTGGAGGCACCGGAGGGACCGCCGCCCACGAAGCGGCATCAAGTGGGCGCCTACCGGCGGACGTCCGGCGGGGCGGTCATCGAACTGGACCGCGGTGTGGCGGCCCGGCGGGACACCTTCGCGGCACTCGTCGCACACGAACTGGCGCACGCACGGCTCATCGGCGAACGGCGCATCGGCAACCGGGACTTCGCCGAGCGCGAGGAGGAGCGGCTCACCGACCTGGTCACCGTGTTCCTCGGCATGGGCGTCCTCACCGCGAACGCCGCCGACGACTATGTGAAGGCGACCGGGTACTCGGTGGCGCCGCTGGGCGAGCTCACCGACTGGATGCTCACCGGGCGTCGCGACCAGCCGCCGCATCGCCTGGGCTATCTCGGCCCGGGCGAGTTCGGCTACGCGCTCGCCTGCTGGAGCGTCCTGCGCGGTGACCCCCGGCCGCCGCCCTGGGCCCGGCATCTCGCGGCGAGCGTCAGGCAGGCGTTCACGCAGGGCCTGGCCCACCGGGCGGCACGACGGGACTGACACCGCACTGGCCCGCCCCCTTGTCCGTGCGCGTGCTTCGATGGGCGCGTGAGCGATATCGACAGCAGCACGCCGCAGATCGGAGTGCGCGGGGACGGCGATCTGCCCGCGTGCGTCACTGTTCTGCGCGCGGTGCACCTCAGCGACGGCTACCCGGTCAACTGGCCCGACGATCCGGCCCGTTGGCTGGGCGGCGGCGCGGACGAACCTTCCTGGGTGGCGCACCGGGGCGGACGCGTCGTCGGCCACGTGACGCTGACGCGGCCCGGCGCGGGCGACGTGGCGCCGACGCTGGTCGCCTCGGGCACGGGTGTGGCGGTGGTCGGCCGGCTGTTCGTCGATCCCTCGGCCCGCGGGCACCGGATCGGCACCCTCCTCATCGAGACGGCCGTACGCGAGGCCCGGCTGCGCGGGGCGCGGGCGGTCCTCGACGTGGCCGCCACCGACCGTGCGGCCGTCGCCCTCTACGAGCGGCTGGGATGGGAGTTTCTCGGCACGCGCCAACAGGAGTGGCAGCCGGGCCAGTTGGTCGACGTACGGTGTTACGCGGCTCCCGCCCCAGGCGGCGGGCCCGAGCACACCGCATCGTCGCAGCCGACCGTGAAGGAGTCTCCATGACCGACGCCGCGCCCGCCCGTTCGGCGAAGCAGCGCAAGCAGGACACGCTCGCCCGCCTGGAGCGGGACGTCGACGCCTGGGTCTCGACCGCCGCGGCGGAGGGGGGTCGGCCGTACATGATGCCGCTGTCGTTCCTGTGGCTCGACGGAGCGGTGTACGTGTCGACGCGCGCGACCAATCCGGTCGCGCGCAACCTCGCGGCGACCGGCACGGTGCAGCTCGCCATCGGGGACACCCGGGATGTCGTGCGGATCGAGGGCGAGGCCGTGGCGCTGCCCGACGCCGAGGTCACCGCCGGGTTCGGGGACGCGTTCGCGGCGAAGTGCGGGTTCGACCCGCGCGCCGCCGACGGCCCGTACCCGTACTTCCGGATCCGTCCGGTGCGGATCCAGGCCTGGCGCGAGGCGAACGAGATCGCGGGCCGGGACCTGATGCGCGACGGCACCTGGCTCGTCGCGGACTGAGACACGTGTGCCCCTCGCCGCACGGGGCGGCGAGGGGCACGGCACGGGGTGGCGTGCGCGTCAGCCGACCGGGGCCGGCTCCTTCTCGGCGACACCGTCGGCGTCGCCGGGCGCCGCGTTCTGGGCGTGCCAGTCGTCGTTGTCGGCGAGCGGCTTCTCCTTCAGGACGAAGGCGAGGACCAGGCCGACCGCGAAGACGGGCAGCAGGTACAGGAAGATCGGGACGAGCGCTTCCTGGTAGGAGTTGACGACGGTCTCGCGCAGGTCGGCCGGGAGCGCGCGGACCAGCGCCGGGGTCAGCGAGTCGCTGTCGCCGACCTTGGCGGCGGCCTCGGCGGGGATGCTCGTGGCGAGCTTGTCGGTGAGGCGGCTGGCGAACACGGCGCCGACGACGGCGGTGCCGAGCGTCGCGCCGATCTCCCGGAAGAAGTTGTTCGCGGAGGTGGCGGTGCCGACCTCGCTGCCCGGGAAGTCGTTCTGCACCGCGAGCACGAGGGTCTGCATCATGAGGCCGACGCCGGCGCCCGCGAGACCCACGTACACACAGACCAGCCAGACCGGGTCGGACACGTCGAGCGTCGACATCAGGTAGGCGACGAGCATGATGATCAGGGTGCCGGCGATCGGATAGACCTTGTAACGGCCCGTCTTGGACATGATCGCGCCGGACGGCAGGGCGGTGCCCATGATGCCGACGACCATGGGGATCAGCAGCAGTCCGGACTCGGTGGCGGACTTGCCGTAGACCATCTGCAGATACGTGGGCATGTAGCCGACGATCGCGAACATGCCGAGACCGATGACGATCATGCCGAGCAGCGTGGCGACATTGAAGATCGGGCTGCGGAACAGGTGCAGCGGGATGACCGGCTCCTTGGCGCGCTTCTCCGCGGCGAAGAACAGGATCCAGGCGGCCACCGCGCCCACGCCGAGACCGATGACCAGCGGGTCGGACCACGCGTACTGGGTGCCGCCCCAGCTGGCGAACAGCACGGTGCAGGTGACGGCGGTGGCCATCAGGGCGGTGCCGAGGTAGTCGAGCGTGACCGTGACGGCCTTGCGGGGCAGCTTGATCGCGACGGCGGCGACGAACAGGGCGAGGACGCCGAGGGGCAGGTTGACCCAGAACGCCCAGCGCCAGGAGTGCGCGTCGGTGAACCAGCCGCCGAGCAGCGGCCCGACGACGGAGGACAGACCGAAGACGGCGCCCATGGGTGCCATGTACTTGGCGCGCTCACGCGGCGGCACCAGGTCGGCGATGATCGCCTGCGAGGTGATCATGAGACCACCGCCGCCGAGGCCCTGGAGGGCGCGGCCCGCGATCAGGGTGCCCATGTTCTGGGCGAGTCCGCAGACCACGGAGCCCACCAGGAACAGGGCTATGCCGGCCAGGAAGATGTTCTTGCGGCCCATCAGGTCGCCGAGCTTGCCGTAGACGGGCATGCCGATGGTGGCGGCGAGGATGTAGGCGGTGGTGATCCAGGCCATGTGCTCGATGCCGTTGAGCTCGCCGACGATGGTCGGCAGCGCGGTGGACACGATGGTCTGGTCGAGGGCGCCGAGCAGCATGGTCAGCATCAGCGCGGCGAAGATGAGCCCGAAGTTGGCCGGCTTGGCGATGCTCTCGTCGGCCGCCGGGCCGGGTCCGGTGTCGATGCCCTCGGATGCGGGGGCGTGCGTCATTGCGTGGTTCTCCGATGTGCGGGGGTGGACGGGTCGGCTGACCGTGCGGCGCGGGGAGAGCGGTGGCCGCGTACGGGTACTGCGGGGTTCGGGGAGAGGTGCGTGGGTGACCGCTTCGGGGAGGGGCGCCGGTCACACGGGTGGGGCGCCTACTGCACCGCGGCCTGCCCGAGCAGGGTGCGCAGCGCGGTGAAGGAGTCGCGCACGCAGGCGGCGGGACCGTCGTGGTGGTCGCCCGTCTGGGCCCACCGCTTCAGTCCGCTGCGGACGGTCGCCATGGCGATGCCCGCGAGCAGTTCGGCGGCCTCGCCGTCGGGCGGGGTGCCGGTGCGCCGGGCGATGGTGCCGGCCAGATCCCGTTCCACCGCCTCGCACTGGGCGAGGAACGTGGCGAGGACGGACGGCACGCCTTCGGCGATGCGCAGGGTGTCCTCCAGCTCCCGGGGGCCCGGGGCGGCCTCCTGGAGGTGGTCGGCGAGCACGTCGCCGAGATCGCGCAGGACGGCGTCGGTGTCCCGGCCCTCCCCCGCGGCGAACCGCTCGGCGAGGGCGTCGGGCAGGCTGCCGGGCAGGGCGAACAGCGCGGCTTCCTTGCTGGGGAAGTAGTTGAAGAAGGTGCGGGGCGAGACCCCCACCTCGTTGCTGATCATCTCGACCGTCACCCGCGCGAATCCCAGCTCGCGCACGAGCCGCAGCGTGGCGGCGTGCAGCTCGGCCCGCGTACGGCGGCGCCTGCGGGCGCGCAGGCCCTCGGCTGGCGCGCTCTGCTGCGGGTCGGATGTGATCACGGCGAGAATTCTTGCACACCGTGCAAACTTGCGGTCACTGCACCCCTGGGTCCCGGCCGAGCTTCCGCAGCAACACGTCGAGCCCCGCGCTCAGGTCGTCCGCCCCGCCGTACTCCGCCATCAGCGGGGCGCACTCGCGCAGCCGGGGCAGTTCACGGGCGGACAGGCGGTGCAGCCCGAGCCGGAAGGCGGGGTCGGGCTCGTCGGGGTCATCGACCATGGCACGCAGATCGACGGTGAGCCAGCCGAGCAGCCAGGCGGTGAACGCCCGGTGCAGGCGCACGGCCTGACGGCCGTTCAGACCGGCGTCGAGCAGGAGGACGAGGATCCGCTCGTCGGCGCGGAGCACGGCAGCCGGACGCCGGGCGAGCGGCGTCGAGAGCAGCCGCGTGGCCAGCAGCGGCACCACGTGCGGATGCCGGAGGGCGACCTCGTACGCGGCGCGGGCGATCCGGTCGAGCTCATCGCGCCACTCGCACGCTGCCACTCCGGCGTCCAGGGCCGTCTCCAACTCGACGAAGAACGCCTCCACCAACCCGTCGAGGAGAGCGCCCTTGCCATCCGCGTACCGGTACAACGCCATGGCCTCGACGCCGAGTTCGGCACCGAGGCCGCGCATGCTGAGCGACGACAGACCGTCCCGGTCGACGATCTCCAGGGCGACGGCCAGCACGCGCTCCCGGCTGAGCCGGCCGTAGCGGCCCCGGTCCGCGGCCCGACGCGCGGGGACCGCCTCCCCGCCCTCCTGCGCCCTCTTCGGCATCACGAGCTCCTCTCGCCCGACGAGCCCCGGATCGCCCCGGAAATCTCCGCTTGACTCAGCTCCACCATAGGCGCAAAGTCGTACATATACGTCGTAAACATACGACGTCAGCGTACAGCGCAGGAGCGTGCGGCCATGACGCACCGCGAGCCGGTTCCGGCGAATCCCCCCGCAGCGGACCTTCCCGAGGTCGCCGCGCACCTCGCCCGCATCTCCGACGGCAACGTCGTCCGGATCAGCTCCGAGGGCCCCGTCTTCGCGCGGCCGTGCCGCGTACGGGCGGTGCGGCGCTCGACATTCGTGCCCGCGCTCGGCCGCCCGGACCGCGCGGCGCTGCTCATCATCGCGGCGGGGTGGACGGTGAGCCTCGTCTGGTTCTGGACGTGGTGGCTGCAGCCCGAGCACCGGGCGGGCTGGCCGGGCCTGGTCGTCAACAGCGCCCTGCTGCTGTACCTGACCGCCCTTCCCGCCTACTTCTTCCTCACGGCTCTGCGGCTGCGCCGCGTCGACCCGGCGCTCGCGATCCCCCGGCTGCCGGTCGCGTTCGTCGTCACACGCGCCCCGTCGGAGCCGTGGCCCGCCGCCGTGCACACCCTGAAGGCGATGCTCGCGCAGGACTTCCCGCACCACTACGACGTGTGGCTGTGCGACGAGGCCCCGACGCGGGACGTCGTCTCCTGGTGCTACGCGCACCACGTCCGCCTGTCGTCGCGGCACGGCGCCGGCGCGTACCACCGCCCCTCCTGGCCGCGCCGCACCCGCTGCAAGGAAGGCAACCTCGCCTACTTCTACGACCACTGGGGCTACGACAGGTACGCCGTGGTCGCCCAGCTCGACTGCGACCACGTGCCCGCACCCGGCTACCTGGCCGAGATGGTGCGCCCGTTCGCGGACCCGGCCATCGGCTATGTCGCGGCGCCCAGCGTGTGCGACGCGAACGGCTCCGGTTCCTGGTCGGCGCGCGGCCGGCTGCACCGGGAGGCCGTGTGGCACGGAGCCGTGCAGCTGGGCCACAGCGACGGCCTGGCACCCATGTGCATCGGCTCGCACTACGCCGTGCGCACCCGCGCCCTGCGGGACATCGGAGGCCTGGGCCCCGAGCTCGCGGAGGACTTCTCGACGACGTATCTGCTCAACTCGGCCGGCTGGCAGGGGGCGTTCGCCATCGACGCGGAGGCGCACGGCGACGGACCACTGACCTTCGCGGACATGGTGACGCAGGAGTACCAGTGGTCGCGGAGCCTGACGACGATGCTCCTGGGACTCCTTCCCCGGCATCTGGGACGGCTGCCGGCGGTGCTGCGGCTGCGGTTCGCGTACGCCCTCGCCTACTACCCGCTGCTCGGCCTGATGATCGTGGCGGGGTTGGTGCTCCCGCCGGTCGCCGTCGTCACCGGGCTGCCGTGGATGAACGTCGACTACTTCTCGTTCCTGCTGCACTTCTGGGTGCTGCCGGTGTGGCTGATGCTGACGCTGTGGCTGTTGCGGCGGCGCGGGCTGCTGCGTCCGCGCCGGGCGCCCCTGGTGAGCTGGGAGGTCTGGCTGTTCGCGCTGGCGCGCTGGCCGTTCGTGATCGCCGGGCTCGTCGGGGCGGTGCACCAGCGGGTACGGCCGCGGCAGGTCACCTTCAAGGTCACACCGAAGCGCGCCACCGGTCCGCGGCCACTGCCGGCCCGGCTCACGGCGCCGTTCGCGCTGCTGGGCACTGTCCTCGCCGCGATCGCCCTGCTGGGCGAACTCACCAGCCCGTCGGCCGGATACGTGTTCCTGTGCCTGGTCGCGGGCGGCACGTACACGGTGGTCTCGCTGGCCCTGCCGCTGCTGCACGTGCAGGAGACGGCACGGGCCTGCGGCCTGCCTCTCGCGGCGGCCCTGGCCACCGTGCGCACGTCCCTGGTGGCGGCCGTCCCGGCGGTGCTGACCGTCGTGACGGCCGCCGTCTTCTACCCGGCCTACGTGGCCGCCGTCCTGGGCTGGTGAGGACCGTGCACACACGCGACGCCAACGGCTCGCCCTCCACCGTTCTCGTCACGGGCGGGGCCGGATTCATCGGCAGCCACGCCTGCGTCGAACTCCTGGACCACGGCTATGAGGTGATCGTGGTCGACGACTACTCCAACAGCTGCCCGCGGGTCCTGCCCCGGGTGGAGCGGATCGCCGGACGCTTCGTCGGCGCCGTGTACGAACTGGACATCCGCGACCGGCGCGCCCTCTCGGCCGTCTTCGCTCGTCACCCAGTCGACGCCGTCGTGCACTTCGCCGCGCACAAGGCCGTCGGCGAGTCGGCGCGGATGCCCGTCGCGTACTACGACACCAACGTCGGCGGCACCACGGCCCTGCTGCACGCGATGCACGAACACGGCGTGCACAGGCTGGTGTTCTCCTCCTCCTGCTCGGTGTACGGCGACGCGGGCGAGGGCCCGCTCGACGAGGCGGTGCCGCACCGGCCGACCAATCCGTACGCCGCATCGAAGTCGCTGTGCGAGCGGATCCTCGCCGACGTGTGCCGGCACGATCCGCGCTGGAGCGTGCTGTGCCTGCGGTACTTCAATCCGGCCGGCGCGCACCCCAGCGGCCTGCTCGGCGAGGACCCGCACGGCACGCCCGACAACCTCTTCCCTTACGTCGCCCAGGTCGCGGTCGGCCGCAGGCAGCGGCTGCGGGTCTTCGGCGGCGACTGGCCGACACCCGACGGCACCGCGATCCGTGACTACCTCCACGTGATGGACACCGTGGAGGCGCACCGGATCGCCCTCGACCACCTGGCCGACGCCACCGGCTTCACGGTCTTCAACCTCGGCCGGGGACACGGGAGTTCGGTCCTCGACGTCGTCGCCGCCTTCGAGGAGGCGAGCGGAATCACTGTTCCGCACAAGATCACCGGCCGTCGCACGGGCGACGTGGCCGAACTCGTGGCGGACGCCGGCGCGGTGGCGCGCGCCTGGGGCTGGCGTCCCTCCCGGGACCTGGCCGACATGTGCCGGGACGCCTGGCGTTTCCAGCAGCTCAACCCCCATGGCTACCAGGGTTCGTCCCCGCAGCCGGGCGCAAAGGAGTAGGACCATGCGGATGACGGTCATCGGCACGGGTTACGTCGGCACGGTGCACGCCGCGTGCATGGCCGACATCGGGCACGAGGTGCTCGGCGTCGATGTCGACGCCGAGCGCGTCGCGTCCTTGGCGGCGGGCCGGGCCCCGCTGCACGAGAAGGGCCTCGACGCGCTGCTCGCACGCGGGGTCGAGACGGGCCGGCTGCGGTTCACGACGTCGCTCACCGAGGCGGCCGCGTTCGCGGACCTGCACTTCGTCTGCGTGGGCACGCCGCAGCGGCCCGACTCGTCGGCCGCCGATCTGCGGTACGTGGACGCGGTCGTCGAGGAGCTCGGGCCGCGGCTGCGGCCGGGCGCCCTGGTGGTCGGCAAGTCGACGGTGCCGGTGGGCACGGCCGACCGGATCGCACGGCGGTTCACGGATCTCGCGCCGGGCACGGAGGTCGCCTGGAACCCGGAGTTCCTGCGCGAGGGCCGCGCGGTGCACGACACGATGCACCCCGAGCGGCTCGTGATCGGGGTCGCGTCCGACCGGGCCGACGCGCTGCTGCGCGCCGTGTACTGGCCGATGCGACGGGCCGGAGTACCGGTGTTCGCCACGGATCCGGCGACGGCGGAGCTGGTGAAGGTCGCATCGAACGCGTTCCTCGCCACCAAGATCTCCTTCGTGAACGCGATGGCCGAGGTCTGCGACGCGGCCGGCGCCGACGTCACCGTGCTGGCCCGCGCGATGGGCGCGGACTCGCGGATCGGGCCCCAGTTCCTCGATCCGGGGCTCGGGTTCGGCGGCAGCTGCTTCCCCAAGGACATCCGGGCGTTCGCCGCGCGCGCCGAAGAGCTCGGCGCCGGTGAGGCGGTCGCATTCCTCCACGAGGTCGACCGGATCAACACACGGCAGCGGCGGCGCACCGTCGACCGCGCCCGCGAGCTGCTCGGCGGCACGTTCGCCGGACGCCGGGTCGGTGTTCTGGGCGCCGCGTTCAAGCCGGGCAGCGACGACGTACGGGACTCGCCGGCGCTGGCCGTCGCGGCCGCCGTGCAGGCGGAGGGTGCGACCGTGCGCGTCCATGATCCGCAGGCTCTCGACAACGCCCGCGCCGCCTGCCCCGATCTCACGTACGCCCTGGAGGTTCCGAAGGCGTGCGAGGGCGCGGACCTGGTGCTGCATCTGACGCAGTGGCCCGAGTACCGCGCACTCTCCCCCGCCGCCCTGGCCGGTGTCGTCCGCACCCCGCTGATCCTCGACGCCCGCAACGCGCTCGACGCGCGGGCGTGGGGCGCGGCCGGCTGGGCCTTCCGGGCGCTCGGGCGTCCACTGAGCACCGTGGGAGGTTCGTCATGAGAGTCGTCGTGACGGGAGGCGGAGGGTTTCTCGGCTCCCACCTCTGCGAGGCCCTGCTGTACCGGGGCGACACCGTCTGGTGCCTGGACAACTTCTGCACGGGCACCCCGGCGAACGTCACGCACCTGCTGCCGGAGCCGCGGTTCCGGCTGGTGTCGTGCGATGTGACCGAGCCGTTCGAGGTGCCGGGCCCGGTGGACGCGGTGGCGCATCTGGCGAGCCCCGCGTCGCCGCCCGACTACCACCGGCTGCCCCTGGAGACGCTCGCGGTCGGCAGCCGCGGCACGGAGCACGCGGTGCAGCTGGCACTGCGCCACGACGCCCGCTTCCTGCTCGCGTCGACGAGCGAGGCGTACGGCGATCCGGAGGTCCATCCGCAGCCGGAGGACTACTGGGGGCATGTGAACCCCGTCGGGCCGCGCAGTGTGTACGACGAGGCGAAGCGGTACGCGGAGGCGCTGACCATGGCGCACCGCCGCTCGCTCGGTGCGAACACGGGCATCGTGCGGATCTTCAACACGTACGGTCCGCGGATGCGCCCGCACGACGGCCGGGTGGTCTCCACGTTCCTGCGCCAGGCCCTGGCCGGACAGCCGCTCACCGTCTTCGGGGACGGCGCGCAGACCCGCAGTTTCTGCTACGTCGACGATCTCGTCCGAGGTCTGACGGCGATGCTCGACAGCTGCGCCGACGGGCCGGTCAACCTGGGCAATCCGGCCGAGTTCACGGTGCGGGAGCTGGCGGATCTGGTGCTGGAGGTGACCGGGTCGGCCTCGGAGGTCGAGTTCCGGCCGCTCCCGGTGGACGACCCGACCCGCCGCCGTCCGGTCATCGACCGGGCGCGTGCCGAACTCGGCTGGGCCCCGTCGGTCTCCCTGGAGGAAGGGCTTCGCCGCATGGCCGCCTGGTCGCAGACGCGCTCGCGGGCCCGCCAGGTGCGGCGGCCCGCCCGCGAGCCCGTGAAGGTGTGAGGACGATGCCCGGCGTGGCACTCGTCATGACGGTGGGCCTGGCCCTGGCGGCGACGGGCTGCGCCGCCACCCCGCACTATGTGCCGCCCGCGCACACGTACTACGTCGCCGCCGACGGCGACGACAGCGACGACGGCACCTCAGCGGACACCGCGTGGCGCACCCTGGCCCGCGCGGAGCGCACGGCGCTGCGTCCCGGTGACCGGCTGCTCCTCGAGGGCGGGGCGCGGTTCCGCGGCACGGTCACCGTCGGCCCCGGGGAAGCCGGGGATCCGCAACGGCCCGTGGTTCTCGGGTCGTTCGGTACCGGACGGGCGGTCGTCGACTCCGCCGCCCGGCCCGCCGTGACGGTGCACAACACGGGCGGCGTGGAGATGCGCGACCTCGTGCTGCGCGGCTCCGGGGCGTCCCGGGCGCACGACGCGGGCGTGAACGTCTACAGCGATCTGCGCTCCGGGCCGCGCCCCGCCGGCGTCACGGTGTCCGGTGTCGACGTCTCCGGCTTCCGCGTGGGACTCGCGATCGGGGCCTCCGGGGACGGCATCGGCTTCCGCGAGGTGACCGTCCGCCGGTCCACGCTGCACGGCAACAAGGACATCGGCCTGCTCACCTGGGGACCCGACTACACCCCGGCGCGGGCCGCGTACGCCCACGAGGACGTCACCGTCGACTCCGTCGTCGCGTACGGCAATCCGGGCGATCCGACCGCCCACGACCGCCACACAGGGGACGGCGTCGTCATCGGCGCGGTGCGCGGCGCCACGCTGCGGCACGTCGTCGCCCACGACAACGGGACCCGCGCCGCGGCCGACGCTCCCGAGGGACCGGTCGGCGTGTGGGCGTACGACTCGACCCGCGTCCTGATCGAGCAGAGCGTCGCCTACCGCAACCACACCGGTTCGTCCGTCGACGGCGCCGGCTTCGGGCTCGACTCGAACGTGTCCGACTCGGCTCTGCGCCGCAATCTGGCCTTCGACAACGACGGCCCCGGCTTCTACGCGTATCAGCGCTGGGTGAACGGCGCCCACACGCGCAACACGATCAGCCACAACATCAGCGCCGACGACGGCCGGTCACTGCCCGGCCACGGGGCGATCGCCGTGTACGGCGAGGACATCCGGCAACTGGCGGTCGTCCAGAACACGGTGCTGCTCTCCCGCTCCAGCGCCGGCGCAGGGCCCGCACTGCGGCTGCAGTCCGGAGAGCGCGACGTCGTCGTCCGCAACAACCTCCTGGTCACCGAGAACACCCCGTTCATCGTCGCCGACCCG
Source organism: Streptomyces sp. cg35 (assembly GCF_050410835.1). NCBI lineage: Bacteria > Bacillati > Actinomycetota > Actinomycetes > Kitasatosporales > Streptomycetaceae > Streptomyces > Streptomyces sp. cg35. The sequence goes on along the minus strand of NZ_CP191268.1, from coordinate 8,223,249 downwards.
GGCCTGACCGCCTCGAATGTCGCGCTCCAGGGCAACAACTACCGCTCCGTGGACGGTGGGTGGCAGGTGCGCTGGGGCGAGGAGTCGTACGGCTCGCTCGCCGCGTGGCGGGCCGGCAGCGGACAGGAACAGGCCGGCGTCCGGGCCACCGGGCTCGACGTCGATCCGTGCCTCACCGGGGGTCCGCTGCCCGCGATCCGGTCCGCCGACGACGCGCCGCGCACCGTGCCGGAGTGCGCCGCCCTCGCCGGAAAGGGCGTCGAGACGCCGCTGCCGGGCGGTGTCCCCGACGTCGGCGCCGTCGACTACTTCGGCCGTACGGTAGGTACTCCGCCGCAGGTGGGAGCCGCGGTCCCGCGCTGAGATGCAAGTGGCTGCGGCCCGTGCCTACGATCGAATACGGAGCGAGACCCAGGATCGACGCCTTGAACGCCTCCCGGTGTCCCGGACGCAGGGAGGCGGCTGCCATTGCTGCGAGCACATCGGCTGATGGCCCTGTACGTCGCCCTCGTGGCGGCCGCCACCGCCGTCTACCTCACCGTCCCGTCGACGCACGCCCCTCTGTGGTCGGCGATCGGCCTCTCGTCCGTCGTCGCCGTACTGGCCGGAGTGCGGATGTACGGGCCCGCGCACCGCTGGCCCTGGTACGCCCTCGCGGGGGCGCTGCTGGCCTTCGCTGCCGGTGACACGTACTACAACGTGCAGGAGCAGTACTTCGCGGCGTCGAACCCGTTCCCTTCGCCGTCCGACGGCTTCTACCTGCTGACGTATCCACTGTTCGCCATCGGGCTGTTCGGGCTCGTGCGCCACCGGTGGGCGGGGCGCGATCTGCCCGCTCTGCTCGACGCGCTGATCCTGACCGCGGGGCTTGCGCTGCCGGTGTGGGTCTTCCTCGTGCAGCCGCTGACGCTCGCCGAGGGCATGACGTGGGAGCAGCGCGCCATCAGCCTCGCGTATCCGCTCGGCGATGTGCTGGTGCTCGCGCTGCTGGCCCGGTTGCTCGCCTCGGGGCCGGGGCCGCGGGGCAACCGTTCCGTGCAACTGCTGGTCGCGGGCACCCTGACCCTGCTGTGCTTCGACGTCGCGTACGGGATTCTGCAGCTCAACGGCAATTGGCAGGCCGGGACGCTGCTGGACGGCGGCTGGATCGTGTTCTACGCGGCGTGGGGGCTCGCGGGCCTGCATCCGTCGATGGTGGAGCTGACGGCGCAGTCGCCCCAGGAGCCGTCCCTACTGCCGCCGCGCAGGCGGGTGGTGATGCTCGGCCTGGCAACGCTGATCGCGCCCGGCATCCTGTTCTACGAGGCGCTTTCGGGCGTCACGCACGACGGCGCGGCCATCGCCGCGTTCAGCGCGGTCCTCTTCCTGCTCGTGCTGCTGCGCCTGGGCGGGATGGTGGTGGCGCACCGCAAGGCCGTGGCGCGGGAGCTGGCGCTGCGCACCGCCTCCGCGTCGCTGGTGTCGGCGATCCACCCGCAGGACATCGCCGCGGCCTGCGAGACCGCTGTCGGCACGCTCTTCGGCCCGGACACGCCGCACGCCTCCACGCTGCTGACCACGGTGCCCGACGCCGACGCGCCGAACGGTCTTCCCGAGTCGACCCGGCTGATGTCCGTGACGCGGCTCGGCACCGCGGCGGCCTCCCGCCTGCGCGGCCTCCCGACGGCCCTGGTGTGCCCGATGGTCCAGCCGGACCGGCCGCCCGGCGGCGACCTTCCCGGGGTCCTCGTGGCGGCCGGGCCGCCGAAGCAACTGGGCGAGTTCCGCGGCACATTGGAGATCCTCGCCGCGCACGCGGGCCTCGCGATGGGGCGGATCGCACTGCGCCAGGAAATCATCAGGCGGGAGAGCGAGGCGTACTTCCGCACACTCGTGCGCAACGCGTCGGACGTGATCCTGATCGTCGACGACGACAACGTCGTCCGGTACGCGAGCCCGTCCGCCCAGGCCGTGTTCGGCGGGGTCCAGCCGGTCGGCTCCGTACTGCCGGACCTGGTGGGGCCGCGCGACCGGGAGCGGGCCACGCGGGCCCTGTCGGCACTGCGCACGGAGGGAGCGCCGGAGACGCACGACCACTGGTGGGTGACGCGGGACGGCGGGCGGACCGAGGTCGAGGTGCGGTGCAGCGATCTGCGCGACGACCCGACGGTCGCCGGGATCGTCGTGACGCTGCGCGATGTGACCGAGCAGCGGCAACTGGAACAGGAACTGACGCAGCGGGCCTTCCACGACGCGCTCACCGGGCTGCCGAACCGGACGCTGCTCCTGGAGCGGGTCGACCGGGCCCTCGTGCGCAGTCGTCGTGATCCCGCCCTGACCTGTCTGCTCTTCATCGACCTGGACGACTTCAAGCTGGTCAACGACACGCTGGGGCACCCGGCGGGCGACATGCTGCTGATGGCCGTCGGCGAACGCCTCTCGGCGACGCTGCGCCGCTCGGACACGGCGGCCCGGCTCGGCGGCGACGAGTTCGCCGTGCTGATGGAGGACGCGCGGGAACCCGTCGACGCGGAGCTGCTGGCGGCGCAGATCGTGCAGACGCTCAGCCGCCCGATCCGCCTGCTGGAGGACTCGGTGACCGTGTCCGCGAGCGTCGGTGTGGCCACGGCCCTGGACAGCTCCAACGCCGACGAGCTGCTGCAGCACGCCGATCTGGCGCTGTACGCGGCGAAGGCGGCCGGCAAGCGTCAGTGGCGTCGCTTCAAGCCGCCGCTGCACGAGCGCGTGGTGCGCCGCCACGAGTTGCAGGCGCGGCTCGACGCGGTGGTCAGCGGCGGCGGGTTCGCGCTGCGCTACCAGCCGGTCGTCGATCTGGCGACGGGCTCCGTGGTGGGGTTCGAGGCGCTGGTGCGCTGGCCTCAGGACCCGCGCGGCGCGGTGCCACCGGAGCAGTTCGTCGCGCTCGCCGAGGAGACCGGGCACATCGCGTCGCTGGGCGCATGGGTGCTGCGCAACGCGGCGGCCGGTGCCGCGCGCCTGCAGGCGGTCACCCCGGAGGACCCCCCGTACGTGAGCGTGAACGTGTCGGCACGCCAGTTCCGGGAGGCGGACTTCGTCGACCAGGTGAAGGCGGCGCTCGGCACCCCGGGCCTGGCCCCCGGATCGCTCCAGCTGGAGCTCACGGAGACGGTGTTGATGCGGCGGGACAAGCAGATCGACACGGTCGTGCAGGCCGTCAAGGACCTCGGCGTGCGGATCGCCGTCGACGACTTCGGCACGGGCTTCTCCAGCCTGCGCTATCTGCGCGAGTTCCCCATCGACGTACTCAAGATCGACAAGTCGTTCATCGACGACATCGCGACCGACGCACGGCAGGTCGCCCTCGTGGAGGGCATCGTGCGCATCGCCCGCACGCTGGGCCTCGGCGTCATCGCGGAGGGGATCGAGGACCCCGCACAGCGGGACCTCCTGTCCGGCATGGGCTGCCGGTTCGGACAGGGCTTCCTCTTCGCCCGCCCCCTGACCCCCGAGCACGCCGCGGCGCTGCTCGACCGCCCGCCACCGAAGGAGACGAGCGTCATGAGCGATGCGGCATCCCGGCCCCCGGATGTGCGGCGCGATCCGCGCTGGGGCGATCTGGAACGGCTGCGCCGTACCAACCCGATGAGCGACGCGGTCCTCGACGAGGTGCGCGGGCGGCACATCCGCAGCGGTGACCACTGGCTGATCGACTTCGCCTCCTGCAACTACCTGGGGTTCGACTGGGACCCCGAGATCATGGAGGCGATCGGCCCGGCGGTGAAGCAGTGGGGCACGCACCCGAGCTGGTCGCGGCTGCTCGGCTCGCCGCGCCTGTACCCGGACATCGAGGAACGGCTGGCCTCGCTGCTGGGCGCCCCGGACACGCTGCTGCTGCCGACGGCGACGCTGATCCACGCCTCCGTGATCCCCGTCCTCGCCGGTCAGGGCCAGGTGTTCGTGGAGGCCACCGCGCACCGCACCGTGTACGACGGGTGCGTCGCCGCGCGCGGGCAGGGCGCGACCCTGCACCGCTTCCACGCGGAGCGCCCCGACGAGTTGGAGGGGCTGCTGCGGGCGGCGCCGCCCGGGGTCTCCCGGCTCGTGTGCCTCGACGGTGTCAACAGCATGAGCGGAAATGTGCCGGACCTCCCGCGACTGGCCCGGCTGTGCCGGTCGTTCGAGGCGACGCTGTACATCGACGACACGCACGGCTTCGGGGTCATCGGCGAACGGGGCGCCACCGAGCCCTGTCCTTACGGGGCACGCGGCAACGGTGTCGTCCGGCACCTGGGCGAGTCGTACGACGGGATCGTCCTGGTCGGCGGGTTCTCCAAGGCGTACTCGTCGCTGCTGGCGTTCCTAGCACTGCCGACGTGGCTGAAGGACCACCTCAAGACGTCCGCGGCGCCCTACCTCTACTCGGGCCCGTCCCCGACGGCGTCGCTGGCGACCGCCCTCGCCGGGCTCGACGCGAACGAGAAGCGCGGCGACACGCTCCGCGCCGACCTGTACGCGAAGACGAGACGCGTCCTCGACCATGTGCGCGCGCTGGGCCTGGAGACGCTAAACCGGGACGGACTGCCCATCATCGAGATCCCGTTGGGTCAGGCCTCGGACGTGGACGCGGTGGCCCGCTTCCTGTGGGACAGCGGCATCTACGTGACGGTGGCCGCGTACCCGCTGGTGCCGCACGACCGGGTGGGCTTCCGCATCCAGCTCACGGCGCTCAATTCCGACGAGGACATCGACCGGCTCAACGCGACGCTGACCCGCCTCAAGGAGCGGTTCGCGCTGCGCGAGAGGGAGTGAACGGCCGGTGCCCGCGCGGACGTTCAACGACGACGTCGACTGGGACGGCTGGCCGGTCGACGCCTACCTCGCCGAGAACTACCGGGAACTGCACCCCTCGGATGCTGCCGTGATCGCGCATCACAGCGCCTGCTACCGGAGGCTGGACACGGACAGTGTGGAGCGGTCGCTGGAGTTCGGCGCCGGGCCGAACCTGTATCCGCTGATGCTGGGCGCGGCGGTGTGCCGGCGGACGGACGCCGTGGAGGCTGGGGCAGCCAACGTCGCTTATCTGAGGCGGCAGTTGACCGAGGGGCCCGACGCCAGCTGGTCGCCGTTCCACGCGCTCGCGCGGGACCTCGACCCCCGGATCCCCGCCTCGCCGGGCGCGGCGCTGGCCCGGGTCCGCGTGGTCCACGGCGATGTGCGCGCGGTGCCACAGGGGCGGTATGGACTCGCGTCGATGAACTTCGTCGCCGAGGGCGTGACCGAGGACTTCGCCGAGTTCACCGCGCTGTGCCGGCAGTTCGTCCGGTGTGTCGTGCCCGGCGGGACGGTGGTCGCGGCGTTCATGGAGAACATGCCGACGTACCGGATCGGCGAGACGACCGTCTGGCCGGGCTGCCCGGTCGACGTGCACACCGTCCGGTCCGTGTTCGCGCCGCTGACCGGGGAGCTGACCGTGACGCGCATCGACGCCGACCCGACCCTGCCCGACTACGGGGACTCCGGCATGGTGCTCCTGTCGGCGGTCAGGCGCTGAGCCGCGCTCAGGGCGAGGGCCGTGTCGACGAGCGCGAGGTGGCTCGCCGCGCTCGGCGCGTTGCCGAGACGCCGGCCCGTGCGCGGATCCCGGCGTTCGGCGAGCAGCCCCAGGTCATTGCGGCCGGCGAGGACCCGCTCGAAGGCGGCCACGGCCGCGGGGACGCGCCCCGTTCCGGCGAGGCCCTGCGCGCGGAGCAGCGTGTCGGCGACGCGGGGCGCGGCCTCCTGCGGCGCGTCGAGGGCGGCCCGGACGCGGGGGTGCGTGGAGGGCAGGAGGCCGAGCCCCGGCATCAGCAGGTCGGCGGGGACCCCGGCTCCGTCACTCGTGACCTGCCGCCGGATCGCCTCCCGAAGGTCCGCCCAGTGGGCAGCGTCGTCGGGGCGGCCGAGCAGTTCGGAGACACGCGCTCCCCGGTCGAGCGCCGCCCACGCCAGGACACCCGAGCGGGCATCGATGCCGGGCCCCGCGTCCGGCCAGGCCCGCGCGACCGCCCGGGTCAGGTCCGCCGCGAACCGCCCCGAGCGCAGTCCCGGCACGGGAAGCCCTGCGAGCAGCGCCGTGTGGAGGGCGGCGAGGACCTCCCCGTAGGCGTCGAGGCGGAGGCGATGCGCCGTGGCGTCACCGAAGCGCACCCGGTACCCGGCAGGGCCGTCCGCGAGCCAGGGCGCCTCGGTCTGCCGCAGACGCCGCTCGCCCGCGAGCCCGTAGACCGCCTGCAGTGCGCCGGGGTCCCCGGCGGTGGTGCGCAGCAGCCACTCCAGCCACCGTGTCGCCTCCTCGCGCAGGCCGCAGCGCAGCAGGGTGACGAGGGCGCGGGCGAAGCCGTCGAGCCGGCAGGAGCGGCCGTCCCCGTCGTGCTCGCCGTCGGGCCCGTACGGCAGCGAGGTCGTCGGCGCGGACAGTACGGCGCCGGTGGGGGCGTAGGTGAGGGCCTTCCACGTGATCAGGGAACGCACGACAGCAGGCCGCCAGGGGCCCTGGTAGGCGCAGGTCGCGGTCCAGCGGCGCCAGAACGCGAGGGTCTCCTTGAGGAGGGTCGGCGCGGGCACGGTCGCCTCGGCCGGCGGTTCGGCCAGGTGCGAGGGAGCCCAGACCAGGGTCACGGTGCAGTTCTGCCCCGCGGTGACCGTGGCATCGAGGGTGCTGGTGCCGGTGGCGGCATCGAGGGTCTCCCGGCCGTGGCCTTCGGTGCGGACCCACACCGCGTCGGGCCCGGCCACGGCGACCGTGCAGGGCCCCACGGCCCGCAGCCAGGGCACGACGCGTCCTTGGTGGAAACGCAGCCGCAGGACACCGCGGACCGCGACGGTGCCGCGGACCCCCTCGATCCGGCGCACGAGGCAGGGGCGGGTGGCGCGCGGCGGCATGAAGTCCGTGATCCGCACGGCGCCGTCCGGCGTCTCCCACACGGTGTCCAGGACGAGGGTGTCGGCGCGGTAGGCCCGGTGCGCGCGAGCGGCCGGGCCGACGGGGGCGACTCGCCAGAAGCCGTTGGCAGGGCTGCCGACGAGGGCGGCGCAGGCCGCGGGCGAGTCGAAGCGGGGCAGGCACAGCCAGTCGACGGACCCGTCGCTGCCGACCAGCGCGGCAGTCTCCAGGTCCCCGAGGAGGGCGTGGTTCTCGACGGGAAGGTCCATGATCGAAAACGACGCCGCCATACACAAAGCCGCACATCCAGGATAGGCTCACTTGTCCGTATTGCGACAGAGTTACCTTTTATTACTCCATGTGCCCGTCGCAGTGCGTCATGACGGACCACCGACCACGGAGTGGGGACCCCCGATGCGCGCTCGTCACGTCACCGCGGCCATGGCGGCCGCCCTCACCCTGACCGCCCTGGCCGCGCCAGCCGCACTCGCCGCTCCCGCTGCCGCGGCCCGGGCCGAGCTGCCGCGCTGCGCCGAGAAGGACCTCACGGTGCGCGCCGAGCCGTCCGACGACGCCGACGACGTCCTGAAGCTGAGCGTGCGCAACGACTCGGCGCGGGCCTGCCTCGTCGACCGCGTCCCGACGATCACCTACGGCGATCTGGACGGGGCGGCCCTGCCGCTGCCGACGGTGCCGCACGCGGGCCGGACGCTGGCCGCGCACGGCACCGCCTACGCGGCGGTCCGCTCGGTGTCGGACTCCGACGACGCCGAGAAGGAGGCCCGCACCGTGATGTACGTGAACGTCGCCGCCGTTCCCGACCACGACGGGCGTACGTTCCAGGCGCTGAAGCTGGGCGCCCCGGCCGGCGTGCGCGTCTGGGAGCCGGTGACGACCCTGTGGCAGTCGTCCCCGGACCGGGCCGCGCAGGTGCTCGAGGAGGAGACCACCGGCCGGGGCACCCTCGCGGTCTAGGCGGTCACCCCTTCTGCTCCACCCGCACCCAGTCCACCTCCGCCTGGACACCGCCGCGCGCGACAGCGTCCACGCTCGACTGCGGCAGACCCCAGTAGGGCTGGGTGACCTTGTTCCAGCCGGCCGGGTAGGCGCCGCCGAGCGCGAGGTTGAGGATCAGGTACTGGTTGTGGCCGAAGACCCACTGGCCGCGCGTGGACTCCAGCTTGTTCCTGGTGGTGCGCTGGACGAGGCGGTCGTCGACGGTGAAGCGCATCTCGGTCGGCGTCCACTCGACACCGTAGGTGTGCCACTGGTCGGCGCGGCCGCCGTCGGCATAGTGCTGGAGCGCGCCGATGTTGCCGTCCGCCGAGTAGCCGGGGCCGTGCAGCGCCGAACTGGTCCAGTCGCCGTAGCCGATGTTCTCCATGATGTCGGTCTCGCCGGACGCGGGCCAGGACACCGACGGATCGTCCACGTCGCTGCCGAGCAGCCAGAAAGCGGGCCAGAACCCGTCCCCGACCGGCAGCTTCATCCGTGCGCTGACCTTGCCGTAGGTGAAGTCGAGCTTGGTGTGGGTGTCGATGCGGCCGGACGTGAAGTCGTAGGTGCCGCCGCCGGCCTGAGTGCAGCCCTTGCAGTACTTGGCCGCGAGGACCAGGTTGCCGCCCGCCGTGCGGACGGTGTCGGTGGAGTCGACGTAGGCCTGGGACTCGCCGTTGACCGGACCCATCTCCTGGCCGGTGCGCACGACGCGCCACTTGGAGCGGTCGAGAGCGGCGCCGGTGAAGTCGTCGAAGAACGTCGTGCGGTACGTGCCCGACTGGGCGCCCGGCAGCGGCGGGTACGCGGCGCCGGCGCTGCCGCCGGTGCCCCAGACCTCGAACTCGTAGAGTGAGTAGCCGAATTGGGCGGTGGCCGGGGCCGGGTTGTAGAAGGACCGGCGTTCCTTGCCGAGCATCCGGACGTAGCGGCCGGTCGCGGGGGTGGGCAGGCGGACCGTGTCGCGGCGGCCGGCCGCGTCGCCGGGCGACTTGATGTCGGCGCGGCGGGCGGCGACCTCTGCGGCGCTCGGGCGGTACACCGTGCGCCAGGTCCTGTTGTCGTCGGAGACCTGGAGTTCGTAGTCGACGGCGTACGCGGCCTCCCAGTACAGGTCGACGGTGTCGATGGTGGAGGCGGCGCCCAGGTCGACCGAGACCCAGCGGTCCGCGTTCCAGTCGCTGGACCAGCGGCTCTGGTCGGCCTTCAGGTCGGCGGGTCTGCCGCCGTCGGTGACGAACGCCGGTGAGTTCCCGGCGTGTTGGTAGTAGTTGCTGTACGCGGGGTGGTGCAGGGCGAGGTTGGTGCGGGTCGTGGAGGCGGGGGCCGGGGCGCCCCCGTACACCTTGAACGAGTAGAGGGAGTAGCCGTAGGGCGTGGCACGCTCGATGCCGCGCAGGCGGACGTAGCGGCCCGTCACCTCCTGCGGGTAGGTGTGCGCGGTGACACTGCCGCCGGTGCCGGCGTCCTCGGTGTAGAAGGGCTGCCAGTCGGTGCCGTTCTTCGAGACTTCCAGGGCGTACTGCTTGCCGTAGGCGGCCTCCCAGTCGAGGGTCACGCGGTCGATGCGCAGGGTCGCGCCGAGGTCGACGCGCAGCCAGGCGTTGTCGGAGAAGGTGCTGGACCAGCGGGAGCCCGCGTCACCGTCGACAGCGGCGCCGGGACCGGTCCCGGCGTTCTCGCTGCCGGACGCGGTGACGGAGGCGGGGTTCGCGGCGTACGCGGCCGCGGCGAGGTCGGTGTTCCAGTCGGCTGCCACCGCGGCGGTGCGGGGTGCGGCGGTGGTCGGGGGCGCGACAGCCGTGGCCAGGGCGGCCAGGACCGCGGTGGTGCTGAGCAGCAGGAGGTGGCGACGCATGTCTCTCCTTCACGGAAACCCTCACGGACTCGGAAGGGAGAGCGCTCTCGGCGGAACGTACGAGGCGCCCCGCCGCGTGTCAACAGGGACCTGCGAGGAACACGGCGCGCACGCGCTTTCCATCACCTCCTGAAGCCCCAACTACCCTTTCCGCGGCTTTTGTTGACACTGAGACCCCACGAATCCCGCGAACTTCGGTCACAACTCTTGACGCTGGATTCACGCACCTGAAACATGCCACGCCAGGAGAGCGCTCCCACCACCCCCACTCGTTCACTTCATGAACCAGGAGAGCCGCTGTGCCCCACCTCCCCCACCTCCCCATGCCCTTGTCCCGCCGCAGCGTCCTCGGCGCGGCCGCCGTCTCAGCAGCCCTCCCCGCGCTGGGCTCGGCGGTCGCGTCCGCGGCCCCGGCCGCACCCCGCGAGACACTCGCCGGCGGTGGCGACCTCGGGCCCAACGTGATCGTGTTCGATCCCGCCACGCCCGGCATCCAGGCCAAGCTCGACGAGATCTTCAAGCAGCAGGAGTCGGCGCAGTTCGGTGCCGGGCGCTACGCGCTGCTGTTCAAGCCCGGCTCGTACAGCGGTCTGAACGCCCAACTCGGCTTCTACACCTCGATAGCGGGCCTGGGCCTGTCCCCCGACGACACGACCATCAACGGGGACGTGACGGTCGACGCGGGGTGGTTCAACGGAAACGCCACCCAGAACTTCTGGCGCAGCGCGGAGAACCTGGCGCTGGTGCCGGTGAACGGCACGAACCGGTGGGCGGTCTCGCAGGCGGCGCCGTTCCGCCGGATGCACGTGCGCGGCGGCCTCAACCTGGCGCCCGACGGCTACGGCTGGGCCAGCGGCGGCTACATCGCGGACAGCCGGATCGACGGCAGCGTGGGCCCCTACTCGCAACAGCAGTGGTACACCCGCGACTCGTCCGTCGGCGGCTGGCTCAACGCCGTCTGGAACATGGTGTTCTCCGGTGTCGAGGGCGCGCCCGCGCAGAGCTTCCCCGACCCGCCGTACACCACGCTCGACACGACGCCGGTCTCCCGCGAGAAGCCGTTCCTGTACCTGGACGGCGCGGACTACAAGGTGTTCCTGCCGGAGAAGCGGACGAACGCCCGCGGCACCAGCTGGGGCAGCGGCACCCCGCGCGGCACCTCGGTGCCGCTCGACCAGTTCTACGTGGCGAAGCCCGGGGACAGCGCGGGCACCTTGAACAGCGCCCTGTCCCAGGGCCTCCACCTCCTGCTGACGCCCGGTGTCTACCACCTGGACGCCCCGATCCAGGTGGACCGCGCGGGCACGGTCGTCCTCGGTCTCGGCTACGCCACGCTCGTCCCGGACGGCGGGGTGGGCGCGCTGAAGGTGGCCGACGTGGACGGGGTGCGGCTCGCCGGATTCCTGATCGACGCGGGGACCGTCAACTCCCCCACCCTGCTGGAGGTCGGCCCGCAGGGCGCGTCCGCGGACCACTCCGGCGACCCGATCACCGTGCAGGACGTCTTCGTCCGGATCGGTGGCGCGGGCGCCGGCAAGGCGACCACCAGCATGGTGATCAACGCGCGGCACACCATCGTCGACCACACCTGGGTGTGGCGCGCCGACCACGGTGACGGCGTCGGCTGGGACACCAACCGCGCCGACTACGGCATCGTGGTCAACGGCGACGACGTGCTGGCCACCGGCCTGTTCGTGGAGCACTTCAACAAGTACGACGTGCAGTGGAACGGCGAGCGCGGACGCACGATCTTCTTCCAGAACGAGAAGGCGTACGACGCCCCCGACCAGGCGGCGATCCAGAACGGCTCGGTGAAGGGCTTCGCCGCGTACAAGGTCGCCGACTCCGTGACGAATCACGAGGGATGGGGACTCGGTTCGTACTGCTACTACAACGTGAACCCGGCGATCCGGCAGGACCACGGCTTCGCGGCACCGAACACGCCGGGGGTGAAGTTCCACGGTCTGCTGGTCGTGTCACTGGGCGGACAGGGCCAGTTCGAGCACGTGATCAACGACATCGGCGCGGCCACGTCGGGCACCGACACGGTGCCGTCGACGGTGGTGTCATACCCCTGACGCCTGCGGGCGCGCCGCCCCCTGGGGGCGGGGCGCCCCGATGAGCGAGTCGTCGTGGACGCGGGCACCGGGCAGCCGGTGCCGGGCCGCGACCAGGGCGGTGTCGATGTCGCGGGTCCCCGTGGCGACGCAGAGCGTGTACGTCACGTCGTCCAGGCGGCGCCGGGCCTCGGCGCCGCCTGCGTCGGCGTCGAGGGCGATGAGCGCCTCGTACTGGCGGATCAGATCGGCCAGCAGGGTGGGGTGGGCCAGCAGCATCGGCGGGGCTCCTTGTCGTGGCGCGGCGGGTTCGACGCCCGTGTGCCCCGAGCCCGGGTCCGCAAACGGAGGGAACGGTCCGCCCTCCGGGAGGTGGTGCCGGGCCGACGGCCGCTACCTGCTGCGGGGGTGCAGCGGCTCCACGGCCAGCAGCGAGGCGTCGTCCTGCAACTGCCCCTGCGCGTGGTGGAGCAGGTCCGCGGCGAGCGCGGCCGTGAAGCCGGTGAGGGGCGTGGAGCTCAGCTCGGCGGCGCGTTCGGCGAGCGGGTAGAAGGTGCCGGTGGCGTCGCGGGCCTCGGAGGCGCCGTCCGTGTGGAGCAGCATCCGGTCCCAGGCGCTGTGCGGTATCGGCTGGGCCGCGCACCAGCCGTGGGCCAGGTCGAGCAGGCCGAGCGGGGGCGCCGGGGCGGGCACGGCGGCGGGCACCGCGCCGCCGTCGCGGAGCAGCAGGGGAGGCGGATGGCCGCAGCAGACGAGTTCGGCGGAGCCGTCCGGGACCACGGTCACGAGGGTGGCCGTGACGAACCGGTCGGGCTCGTCCGAATGGGCGACCAGGGAGTGCAGGCGTACCGCGAGTACCTCCAACGAGCGCTGGACCAGCGCCAGTTGACGCCATGCTTGGAGCACGGAGTCGGCAGTGCGGGACAGTTCGGGCCCCTTGCCCATGACGTCGCCGATGAGCAGCCGGGTACCGAACGGGGTGTCGACGACGCCGTGCACGTCGCCGCCGCTGCTGCCGTCACGCCCGGAACCCGAGGTCAGGCGGCGGGCACTGACCTTCAGGGTGCCGACCGTGTCCGGGAGCGAGCTGGTCGTGCGCGGGCGGGTCGTCATGGGGGCCTTCCAAGAGCGAGCCGGGCCATCGGATCCGGCGGGCGATGGCGGCGCGGCCGGTGTGACGTTCCGTGAAGTGTAGCCATTCGGATGCACTGTGTGACGGATTCTTTGAAGTGCGTACCGAATGCACTCCAGGCCTCCGGATCGTGGCACGGACAGACCTGCGCGGCGGGGTAGTTTCCCACCTCTGCCGCCCGTGCGCGTGGCGATCCGGTGAAGCTGTCCGGAACACGACCGGATCCTTCTAGCGTGAGGGCACAAGGCGCGCCGTCCTGTCCGTCGCTGCCCGCACCGTACGGAGTGAGACCTCTCATGAACCGCAGTTCCGGCCGTCGCACGTCGGGTGAACTGCCCGCCGAGGCAACCAGTTTCGTCGGCCGGCGACGAGAGCTGGCACAGCTGGCCGACGTGCTGACACGGGCCCGGCTCGTGACGCTGACCGGCCCCGGGGGCGTCGGCAAGACCCGCACCGCGGTGCGCTCCGCCTACGAACTGCGCGACCGCTTCCCGTCCGGGGTGCACCTGGTGGAGCTCTCGGCGCTGAGCGACCCGGAGCTGCTCGCGAACACCGTCGCCGCCGCGCTCGACCTGCCCGAGCAGACGGCCCGCCCGCCGATCGAGGTGATCGCCGACTATCTGGAGGGCCGGAACCTCCTGCTGCTGCTCGACACGTGCGAGCACCTGGTCGACGCGTGCGCGGTGCTGTGCGACGAACTCCTGCGCGCCGCACCGGGACTGAGGATCGTGGCGACGAGCCGGCAGCCGCTCGACGTGGCCGGCGAGCACGTCCTCGCGATCGGGCCGCTGAGCGTGCCCGAGCCGTCGGCCGTCGGCACGGAGCCAGGCTGCGACGCGCTGGACCTGTTCGCGGACCGGGCATCGGCGGCGGTGCCCGGCTTCACACTCAGCGACGACAACCGGGCCGACGTGCTGGCCCTGTGCCGTCGCCTCGACGGGATACCGCTCGCCATCGAACTCGCCGTGTCCCGGCTGCGGGTGCTCTCCCTCGACGAGATGCTGACCCGCCTCGACGACCGGTTCCGGCTCCTGACGGGCGGGCGCCGCACCTCGATGCCGCGCCACCAGACACTGCGCACCGCGATCGGCTGGAGCCACGACCTGTCCACGCCGTCGGAGCGGCTGCTGTGGTCCCGACTGTCCGTGTTCGCGGGCGAGTTGAGCCTGCAGGCCGCTGAGTCCGTCTGCGCGGACCCGGCCGGCGACGCCGCGCTGCCGGCCGACGACGTCCTGCCCGCCCTGATCGGCCTGGTCGAGAAGTCGGTCGTGATCAGGGTGGAGACCCCCGACGGCACCCGCTACCGCATGCTCGACACGATCCGCGAGTTCGGCCTGGAGCAGCTCGCGGCGCTCGGCGACGAGGAGCCCACCCGGCGCCGCCACCTCGCGTACTTCCTGGACGTGGCCCGGTCCTTCGACGAGGAGTGGACGGGCGACGCGCAGATCCCGCTGCTGCGGGCACTGGTGCGCGACCGGGCGAACGTCCGGATCGCCCTGGAGTACTGCGTGGCCTCGCCCCCGCTCTCCTGTCAGGGATTGCGGATGGCGACAGCCCTGTGGGGGTACTGGCACGCCACGGGCCTGCTCACCGAGGGCCGCTACTGGCTGCGCCGCACCCTGGACGGCTGCCGCGACGAGAGTCCCGAACGGGTCAAGGCGCTGTGGCTGACCAGCTGGTACATGGACATCCAGGGTGAACGCGGCCTCAACAAGGCTCTGTTGGAGGAGGCCGCGGAGATCGCCGCGCGCATCGACGACCCGGTCGGCGCCGCGTGGACACTCGCCTTCCAGGCGCACCGCCGCTACTTCCTCGGCCGGATGGAGGGCTGCGCCGCCGACTTCGAGGAGGTGCGCACCCGGATGACGGCGCTCGGCGACGACACCGGCCTGCTGATGCTCGGCTTCTACGGCGGGTTCATGATGATCCTGTCCGGGGACCACGAGAAGGGCATCGCCTGGTGCGACGACTCCCTCGTGCGCGGTGCCGCGCACCCGGCCGAGCAGTGGGCCCGGGGCTGGGCCCTGTGGGTCAAGAGCGTCGGGCTGTGGCTGCAGGGCGATCACGAGGCCGCCGTCGCGTGTTCACGGGAGGGCATGCTCAGCAAGGCGGCGCTGCACGACCTGCTGGGCATCGCCCACTTCATGGAGGGGCTCGCCTGGCACGCGGCACAACTGCGGCACTTCGAGCGGGTCGCCCTGCTCCAGGGCGCCGCGGACGCGCTGTGGCGCCGGTCCGCGAAGGAGGCGAGGTTCGGGATCCCGGTGCTGCACGCGCTGCACGCGGGTGCCGCGGCTCAGGCACGGTCCGCGCTGGGCGCCGACGGCTACCACCACGCGTTCACGGAGGGCGGCCTGCTTCCCCTGGACACCGTGGTGGACCTGGCCCTGACCGACGAGTCGGCGGCCGCCCCGGACGTGCCGCCGCAGCGCACGGGGCCCGCCGACGGACTCACGCCGCGCGAGCGGCAGGTCGCCGCGCTCGTCGGCGAGGGTCTGACCAATCGGGAGGTCGCGGCCGAGCTGGTCGTGTCCAAGCGGACGATCGACTCCCATGTGGAGCACATCCTCACCAAGCTCGGTTTCACCTCCCGTGCCCAGATAGCCGCGCTGCACCGCGCCACGGAGCCGGACGCGCCCGTTCCGTCACCCGAGCTGTGACGAAGCAGGTCACGGCGGGGACACCAGCCGCTACCGTGAGTGGAAGAACGTGCACCCTAGGTCCCGCGGAGGTCGGATGGGCGACGACGCTGCACGGGGGACCGGGCCCCTGCCGAGGCTGCGGCTCGACGAACTGCTGGAGGAACTCCAGGTCCGGATCGACGCCGTGCGCGGCACCCGCAACCGCCTCCAAGGTCTCCTGGAAGCGGTCCTGTCGGTCGGTCAGGAACTGAACCTCTCCCAGGTGCTGCGCCGCATCGTGGAGGCGGCGGTGGTGCTGGTCGACGCCGAGTACGGCGCCCTGGGCGTCATCGGCGAGGACCGGCGCAGGCTGTCGCAGTTCCTGCCGGTCGGCATCAGTGACGACCAGCGGGCCAGGATCGGCGACCTCCCGTCCGGGCACGGGCTGCTCGGTGAGCTGATCCGGCATCCCGAGCCGCTGCGGCTGTCCGACCTGGCCGACAGTCCGGCGTCGTCCGGGTTCCCCGCGCACCATCCGCCGATGCACACCTTCGTGGGCGTCCCGATCCGGGTGCGCGACGACGTGTTCGGCAACCTGTACCTCACCCAGAAGCGGGGCGGTATCGACTTCGACGACGAGGATGTCGCGGTCCTCCAGACGCTGGGCGCCGCGGCGGGCGTCGCGATCGAGAACGCGCGCCTGTACGAGGAGGTCCAACTGCGCGAGCAGTGGATCCAGTTGAGCGCGGAGTTCACCGGCAGCCTGTTGTCCGGCACGGCGGAGATGCCGGTCCTGCACCTGATGGTGGAGCGTGCGCGGGAGATCGCCGCCGCGGACCTCGGGATGGTGGCGCTCGTCGTCCCGGGCACCGACGAACTCCACGAGACCCTGGCCCTCGGGGAGTTCGCCGCGGCCCACCACGATGTGACGCTGCCGCGCAGGGGCACCTTCGCGGGCGCCGCGCTGGCGGCCGGCGAGCTCGTCACGACGGACGACGTGCGCAAGGATCCGCGGATCACCTACCAGCCGGCGCGCTGGGAGGGCGTCGGCCCCGCCGTCGCCGTGCCCATCGGCACGAACGCGAGTGTCCGCGGGGTGCTGACGCTCGCCCGCCGCGCCGAGCGACAGCCTTTCGCCGCGGCCGAGTTGGCGCCGCTGGTCGGGTTCGCGGGACAGGCCGCACTCGCCCTGGAACTGGCGGACCGGCGGCGAGACGCGGAGCAGATGAGCCTCCTGGAGGACCGTGACCGTATCGCCCGGGACCTGCACGACCTGGCGATCCAGCGGCTGTTCGCGACCGGCATGACGCTGCAGAGCGCGCAGCGGTTCGTGCAGCACCCGGAGGCGGCCGAGCGGCTGATGCGGGCCGTGGACGATCTGGACACCACCATCAAGATCATCCGTTCCACGATCTTCGGGCTGCGCGAGCAGGAGGCGCCGCAGACGGCCGCCGGGCTGCGGATGCGCACGGTACGGGTCATCGAGGACGCGGCGCGCGTGCTCGGCTTCACTCCGGCGCTGCGCATGGAAGGTCTGATCGACGTGGATGTGCCGGCCCCCGTCGGCGACGACGTCGTGGCGGTCCTCGGCGAGGCCCTGACGAACGTGGCGCGGCACGCGCGGGCGACCTCCGCCGAGGTCGCGCTCGTCGTACGCGGCCGGGCCCTGACCCTGACCGTGGAGGACAACGGCGTCGGCATCCCGGACACGCCGGACGGGCACCGCAGCGGTCTGGCGAATCTGGCGGCACGTGCGCGGGGCCGGGGCGGCACGCTCACGACCACGGCACGGGAGGCCGGGGGCACCCGCCTGGAGTGGCAGGTGCCGTTGAAGGACGGGGGCTGACAGCGCCGGCTACCGGGGCGGCGGCAGTCTGCTGGCCATCACCGCCGCCTGGATCCGTCGCTCCACCCCCAGCTTCGCCAGCAGCCGGGAGATGTTGTTCTTCACCGTCTTCTCGGACAGGAACAGCCGCAGACCGATCTGCCGGTTGGTGAGCCCCTCCCCCACGAGGGTGAGAATGTCCCGCTCCCGCTCGGTGAGTTCGGCGAGCTGGCTGTCGGCGGCGGGGCCGGCGCCGACCTGCCCCGCCTCACCGGCCTCGGGCCCGCGCAGGCTCCGCATCAGTCGCGCCGTCGTCGCAGGGTCGAGCATCGACTGGCCCGAGGCGACGGTGCGTACCGCGGAGACCAGGTCGGAGCCCTTGATCTGCTTGAGGACATAGCCCGCCGCTCCGGCCATGATGGCGTCCAGGAGCGCGTCGTCGTCATCGAACGACGTCAGCATCAGGCAGCTCAACTCGGGCAACAGTGCGCGTAGTTCACGGCAGATGGTGATGCCGTCGCCGTCGGGCAGGCGGACGTCGAGCACGGCGACGTCGGGCCGCAGCGCGGGCCCCCGGGTGAGGGCCTGCGCGGCGGTCGCCGCCTCCCCGACGACCTCCATGTCGGGTTCGGCGCCCAGCAGATCCCGCAGGCCGCGGCGGACCACTTCGTGGTCGTCGAGGAGCAGGATGCGAATGGGCCGGTCCGCGGAGAAACCGGGTGGCTGAGGCATACGTCCCCCTCGGATGTGGTGTCCCTAGATCCTGGGGCCGTGAGGGGTGATCCGCCAGGGCCGAACGGTCCCGATCGGTCCCGCGCGCGGCGCCGTCACGCCGCGTCGTATCCGTAGGGCGCGTAGACGTCGAGGAGCCGGGACCGGGTGACGCTCAGCCGGTGGGCGAGGACCCGGCCGACCCATTGGGCGACGAACGAGCCGAGCGCCGGGTCGGAGGCGCACATCAGGCGGACGGTGAACGCGTCGAACTCGTAGGCGCGCACCGGGGTTTCGGCCGCGGCGCCGAGCTGCCACACATAGGGCGGGAACAGCCAGGACCAGCCGATCAGCTCGCCGTGTCCGAGGGAGTCGACGACGGGCGCGGGCCGTCCCGGCAGCGGTATGTCGAGGGCGACGCTGCCGCTGCGCACGATCCAGAACCGGTCGGCGCGCGAGCCCGCGTCGAAGAGGCGGGTGCCCTGCGGGAAGGCCACCTCGCGGGCGATGCGCATCAGCCGGCCGTGGTGCTCGTCGGGCAGGGTCTGGCTCATGCGCGGGGCCATGGCGGTCATGAGCGGCCTCCTTCCGGGGCTCGGCACGACGGCCGGGAGATCTTCCCTCCGGCGTCCGCGACCCGGGCACCGTGGCTCGACGCCGGGCCCGGGCTGCGAAAGTCGCACTGGTCCGGACCGCCGTCGTGCGATACCTCGACGATCGCCGTCCGCGACCTGCGCGCCCAGGGGCCGAACGGCTCTGGCCTGGGGGCCTGTCGGATCCGGGGCGCCGCCCCTGTTGCTCGTCCACGGTCCGGGGCCTCGGGTGCCCCCCTAGGTCGGGCGGCGTCCCCAGTCGGGTCCGACGCGTCGCCATTCCCGTTCCCAGCCGGCGAGTCGGAGGCGGTCGAGAATGCGGTGCAGGACGAGCCGGACGGCGACGGCGAGCCCGGCGACGGTCGTGGTGACGAGGAGCGCCCTGGCGACGGTGCGCGACCAGATGTCGTCGCCGTTCCACGGTGCCGTGGTGACATCGCCGCGCGCGTCGAGCCAGACCGTGACGGCGTCGCCGTGCTCCAGGCCGGCCTCGACCGGGGCGAGGGCGGTGATCGTGCGGCCCTCCCGGTCGGTCCAGCGCACCGTCACCGGATAGGTCGGGATGTGCTGGACACCGTCGGCGGAGGGCGTGAACTCCGGTGCGTCGTCGAGGAGTCGGGCCCGGACCTGATGGCGGGCGGCGAGCTGGGTGCGGGCGTGGTCACGGGCGTCCGCGTGCGCCGCGCAGCCGCTCACCGCGCCCAGGGCCGGCGCGACCAGGAGGGCGAGCACGCCGAGCAGCAGCGCCGCCCAGGCCTCGACCACATCCGACCTGCGGCGCAGCGGGTTGCCCCGCCATACCCGGCTCGGCCAGTACCTCTTCATGGCCGCCTCCCTGCCTCACGCTCGCGCGGGCGGGCGGCGCGGCACAGGGGCCGAACGACCCCTCGCCCAGGGCCGGTCCGCCTCTGCCGACGGAAACGGCGCGGGTGAGATGGTCCGAGGCACGCCTGCTCCCGCACGCGGCGACGTGCCCGGCGCACGGCTCTCGCCGTGCACCCGGTTCCTGGGGACGGACACGCGTGACCGCTCTCTTGCGTGGAACCCGCGACGGAGCACACCGCTCACGTCATCGAGAGGTTCCGCCATGACCAGCATGCGCGTCCTGACCGTCGGGACGGACGGTTCGCGGGAGAGCATGGACGCCGCCCACTGGGCGGCTCGCGAGGCGCTGCGGCGCGGCCTGCCGTTGCGCCTGCTGCACGCCGACAGCGGAAAGCGGCTCGCGCCGCCGCTGGCCGACGTCGATCTGCCGGGGCGCGGCGTCCTCGACCGCGTCGCACTTCAACTCGCCTACGCGCACCCCGCGTTGGAGATCCTGGCCCGCCGTCGCAGCGCGCCGCCGATCACCGCGCTCCTGGAAGCGGCCACCGTGTCCGAGACACTGGTCCTGGGCTCGCGCGGCTTCACGGGGTACGCCGGGTTCCTCGTCGGCTCGGTGGCACTCGCCGTGACGGCACAGGCCGACCGGCCGGTCGTCCTGGTGCGGGCGGGCGAACTCCCGCAGGACGAGCACGTCCACGACGGCCCCGGGTTCCTGCCGGTGGTGGTCGGCCTCGACGTGACGGCCCCCGCCGACGAGGTGCTGTCGTACGCCTTCGAGGCGGCGGCCCTGCGCGGCACCGAGCTGCACGCCCTGCACGCCTGGACCCTGCCGCCGCTGCGTGGCGACTCGCAGGGCGCGGCGCTGCCGGGGGACGCGGCGCGCCGCGAGACGCTGCGCCGCCGGGCCCTGGCGGGCGCGCTCCAGGTGTGGCGGGCGAAGTACCCGGAGGTCCCGGTGGTGGAGCGGCTGGTGTACGGGCAGCCGGGCCACCACCTCCTGAAGGCGTCGACGGCGGCGAGCCTCACGGTGATCGGGCGCAGCTGCGCCACGGCCCGGCTGGGCTGCACGGCGCATTCCGTGGTGCATCACGTGACCAGCCCGATCGCGGTCGTCCCGCACACGTGAGACCCGGACCGGCCCGCTAGCCCTGGTCCGCCACTGCTCGTAGGCTCGATCTCCCTCGACCGAAAGGCAGTTGGCGCTCCATGACCGCGTTCCGCCCCGCCCCGGCCTGGCTGTCCGACGCCGTGTTCTACCAGATCTACCCCCAGTCGTTCGCCGACTCGGACGGGGACGGGATCGGTGACCTGGGCGGCATCGTCGAACGGCTCGACCATCTGGCCTGGCTCGGCGTCAACACCGTCTGGATCAATCCGTGCTTCGTGTCGCCCTTCCGCGACGCGGGGTACGACGTGGCGGACCATCTGACGGTGGCTCCGCGCTACGGCTCCGGCGACGACCTGGCCGAGCTGGTGGATCTCGCCGGGCGGCGCGGCATCCGGGTGCTGCTCGACCTGGTCGCCGGGCACACCTCGGACCGGCACCCCTGGTTCCGCGCGGCCGTGGACGACACCGCCGACCACCGCTACATCTGGACCGCGGACGGCGTCCCGGACGGCTTCGTGCCCTCCCCCGGCACTCGTGCGGGCGCGTATCTGCCGAACTTCTTCGACTCGCAGCCCGCCCTCAACTTCGGTTACGCCCGCGAGAGTTCGCAGGAGCCCTGGCGGCAGCCGGTGGATGCCGAGGGGCCGCGCGCCAACCGGGCGGCGCTGCGCGACATCATGGACCACTGGCTGCGTCTGGGGCTGTCCGGGTTCCGGGTCGACATGGCGGCGTCGCTGGTGAAGGACGACCCGGACAAGCGGGCGACCTCGGCCGTCTGGACCGAGCTGCGGCACTGGCTCGACCGCACTCATCCGCAGGCGGTTCTGCTGTCCGAGTGGGGCGACCCGCAGGTGTCCGTACCGGCCGGATTCCACGCCGACTTCTTCCTCCAGTTCGGTGGCCCCGCGGACGGCCTGCCGATGCGTTCGCTCTGGAACAACGGGGCGGGCACGATCAATGACGCGTGGGATCCGCTGGACTGCTTCTTCGACGCCTCGGGACGCGGATCACCCCGCCCGTTCGTCGAGGCCTGGCGCGCGGCGACCACCGCCCTGGGCGACACCGGCTTCGTGTCCCTGCCCACCGCCAACCACGACTTCTCCCGCCTCAACTGCGGTCCCCGCACGGCCGGTCAGCTCCCGGCAGCGTTCGCGTTCCAGCTCACCTGGCCGACGCTCCCGGCGATCTACTACGGCGACGAGATCGGCATGCGGTACGTGCCGGGCCTGCCCGACACCGAGGGCAGCGTCCTCGGCCCGCACTACAACCGGGCCGGTTCCCGTACGCCGATGCAGTGGGACGACGGTCCGGGCGCCGGCTTCTCGACCGCGCCCGAGGAGCGCTTCTACCTGCCGCTCGACCCCGACCCGCACCGCCCCTCGGTCGCCGCGCAGCGCGCCGACGAGCACTCCCTGGTGCATCTCGTGCGCCGTCTCGTCGCACTGCGCAGGTCCAGCCCGGCGCTGGGCCACGACTCCCCCGTCGAGGTGCTGCACGACGGCCATCCCTTCGTGTACGTCCGCGGGGACCGGTTCCTCGTGGTCGTCAATCCAGGCGCGCAGCAACAGAGCTGGAGCGCGGACGACCAGCGGCTGGCCGGGGCGCGGGAGGTCGAGGCGGACGGCGTGCGAGTGACCGGGGACGGGGTCACGGTCAAGGCGGACGGATTCGGCTACGGGATCTTCGCGCTGCCGGAGAGCTGACCCGACGGCACGGCCGCGCGCCTGTCCGGAGCCGCGGACGATCCCGGCAGCGGGAGGCGCGCGGCTTGAACTGATCGCCCGGCTTCGACGCCCCGCCTCAAATGATCAAGACTTCGCGTCATGCGATACGGCGTCAACCTCCTCAACTTCGGCTCCGGCACGACCCCCGAGAACCTGGTACGCCAGGCCACGGACGCCCGTGACCTCGGGTTCACCCTCGCGATGATCTCGGACCACATCGCGGTCACCCCGGACGTGCACTCCGTCTACCCGGCCCCGTTCTACGACCAGTTCCTGCTCGCGGCCCATCTCGCCGGACGGGTGCCCGGCCTCGCTCTCGGCACGACGATCACCGTGATCCCCTACCGGCATCCGCTGCACACGGCCCGGCTCGCCGCCAACCTGGACCAGCTGACCGACGGCGGGTTCGTCCTCGGCGCGGGCGTCGGCTGGTCGGCCGCCGAGTACCGCACGCTGGGCGTGCCGTTCGAGGAGCGCGGGGCCATCACCGACGAGTACCTCACCGCGATCCGGGCGGCCTGGACGCAGGACCCGTGCAGCTTCGAGGGGCGGTACGTGTCCTTCGAGGGCGTCCGCACGGCGCCGGCCCCCGCGACGTCGCCGCACCTGCCGGTCTGGGTGGGCGGCGACTCCCCCGCGGCGCTGCGCCGGGCGGCGCGGCTCGGCGAGGCGTGGCATCCGTTCCGGCCGACGCTCGCGGGGCTGCGCGAGCGGCTGCCCCGGCTGGCGGAGGAGGCGGAGCGGGCGGGGCGCCCGGTGCCGGAGTTCGCGCCGCGCGTCCAGGTGGCGGTGGGGTCCGTGCCCGACACGGACGACCGGCCGTTGGGGCACGGCAGCATCGAGCAGATCCGGGCCGATGTGGAGACGCTCGCGGAACTGGGGGCCACCCACGTGCTCTTCGACACGTATCCGGGAGACCCCGCGGCCCGGGGCAGCGCCGAGGACGACCGGCGCCTGCTGGAACTGCTGGCCGAAAAGGTGCTCATTTCAAGCCCCGTCGGCGGCTGAGGGACGGGACCCGGACGGGCCCCGTGGCCGTCACCAGGTCACCGGCAGCTCCCGCGGGCCACGGATGAACCCCTTGCTCTGCCAGACGATGTCGCCCGGATCGCCCGCGAGACGCAGCTCGGGGAAGCGGGCGAGCAGCCCGGCCAGCATCACCTCGGACTCCATCCGGGCCAGCATCGCGCCGATGCAGTGGTGCGGGCCGTGTCCGAAGGAGAGGTGCGCCGTGCCCGTACGGTCGAAGTCGACGGTGTCCGGGTCCGGGAAGGCGTCGGGGTCGCGGTTGGCCGCGAGGTACGAGGCGTAGACGGCTTCGCCGCGGCGGATGAGGACGCCGCCGACCTCGACGTCCTCGGTGGCGACGCGGGGCAGCCCCACGCCGTTGCGGTGCGGGATGTGCCGCAGGAGTTCGTCGACCGCCCCCGGCAGCAGCGCGGGTTCGGCCCGCAGCCGGTCGGCGAGCTCCGGGCGGGTGAGCAGCATGTAGACCATGTTCGCGCTGTTGTTGCGGACCGCGTGAGCGCCGCTGACCAGTACGGCGGTGGCCAGGGAGACGGTCTCCGCGTCGCTGATCTCACCGGCGTCCCGGGCCCGTGCGAGCACGGAGGCGAGATCGTCGTCGGTCGAGCCCGCCCGCGAGGCGAGGAGTTCGACGATGTACTGCCGCATGCGTTCCTTCGCGGCCTCGCTGGACTTGGGCCCGGGCCCGGCCGACAGGATCACGTCGGGCCAGTCGGCGAGCCGCGCGCGGTCCTCGGGCGGGACGCCCAGCAGATCGCTGACGACGGCCAGCGGGAACGGTCCGTGCAGGTGCGCCACCAGGTCGGCCGGCGCTCCCGCCTCCTCCATCGCGTCGAGCAGTTCGGCCGCGGTGCGCTCGGCGAGGGGCCGCAGCCCCTTCATGGTGCGGCCGGTGAACGCCTTCGTCATCACCTTCCGCAGCCGCGTGTGCTCGGGCGGATCCGCGTAGTTGAGGCCGACGGTGGCGGCGACGCGGTGCGCCATCATGCCGTTGACCTCGCGGCCGACGAGCGCGGAGCGGCTGAAGCGCGGGTCGGAGGTGACCAGGCGCACGTCCTGGTAGCGGGTGACCAGCCAGGCGTGCTGCTCCTGCCCGAACGGCATGCGCACCCGCGCCACCGGTTCCTCGCGCAGCACGTCGGCCAGCAGCGGATCGAAGGTGAGCTCCGGCAGATCCTCCAGGGCCCATTCGCGTACGGTGTCGGCGGTGTCGTTGTTCACGCGGCCATGCCTTCCCCGCGCCCGCACCGGAGCACTCCGGGCCCGCCGGTCCGCCGCCTGATCGGACGACCGGCCCCAGGCGGCGACCGTCGGACGGATGCCACCGGCACGCAAACGAGTCGCAAGCGTTGCGCTAATCTTGCGTTCCATGACGCGCAGACTTGCTCAGGTGGCGAAGAAGGTCGGAGTCAGCGAGGCCACGGTCAGCCGGGTGCTCAACAACAAGCCGGGTGTCTCGGAAGCGACGAGACAGGCGGTGCTGACCGCCCTCGACGTCCTCGGCTACGAGCGGCCGACGCAGCTGCGCGGCGAGCGGGCCCGACTGGTCGGACTCGTCCTGCCGGAGCTGCAGAACCCGATCTTCCCGGCGTTCGCCGAGGTGATCGGCGGCGCGCTCGCCCAGCAGGGGCTCACCCCGGTGCTGTGCACGCAGACCAAGGGCGGGGTCTCGGAGGCGGACTACGTGGAACTGCTGCTGCAGCAGCAGGTGTCCGGCGTGGTGTTCGCGGGCGGCCTGTTCGCGCAGGGCGACGCCGAGCACGGGCACTATCAGCGGCTCGCCGAGCGCAAGGTTCCCGTGGTGCTCGTCAACGCGTCGATAGAGCGGCTCGGCTTCCCCTGCGTGGCGTGCGACGACGCGGTCGCGGTCGAGCAGGCGTGGCGGCACCTGTCGTCCCTCGGGCACGAGCGCATCGGTGTCGTCCTCGGCCCCGACGACCACATCCCCTCGCGGCGCAAGCTGGTCGCGGCGCGTGCGGCCGCCCGGGCCGCGGGCGGGAAGCTGCCGGACGACGCGGTCGAGCGGGCGATGTTCTCGCTGGAGGGCGGGCACGCGGCGGCGGCCCGGCTGCTGGCCCGCGGCATCACCGGCATCATCTGCGCCAGCGACCCCATCGCGCTCGGCGCCGTGCGTGCCGCGCGCCGCGCCGGTCTGTCGGTGCCCGGTGACGTCTCGGTGGTCGGGTACGACGACTCGGCGTTCATGAACTGCACGGAGCCGCCGCTGACCACGGTGCGCCAGCCCATCGAGGCGATGGGCCGCGCCGCGGTCGAGCTGCTCGTCGCGCAGATCCAGGGCGGCGCGGTGCCGCCCGGCGAGCTGCTCTTCGAGCCCGAGCTCGTGGTGCGCGGCTCGACGGCACCGCCGCCGGCGACCGCGTAGCACGGGACGCCGGGACGGGGGCGACAAGATTCGGACACCTCGGGTCCGCCGGACATCGGCGGACCCGGGTGCCCATATCCCGCACAAACCCACTTGGTCATTCTTTTTGCGATGCACACGCGGCATCTTGCAGTCATTCAGCACCGTCACAGCGGCGCCGCATACGACACCTTCCAGTCGGCGGCACCCCGCCCACCAGTGACGCTCTCGACGACGGCCACCCGCCCGGTGACACGGCGGCGGGGCCGCGGGCGGCCCGCGGCGTAGGAAGCGCTACGCCGTTCGGCCACTCGCGCGGGCCCGACGGACCAGCAAGGCGTACGCCGAACCGGCCGTGCGTTCGACCATAAGGGCCGGGAAGGGCCTTTACGAGGACTGCGACATATGCCAGAAGCACCACCGCATCGTGTATGGCCAAATCCCTTACGGGGTCCGGCGGCCTGTGCCAAAGTCGTAACCGGTCCTTCCGTCCGCCGCGGCCACCCGTGCCAGCATCGGAGTTCGTCATGCCCCCCCATGTCTTCGCGGACCGCCCCGCCGGCCAGCCGCCGGAGCGTGGCACGGTCGACGCGCTGATCTCGCAGACACGCCGGCTGCTCGGCGACGTCGACGCGGTCCGCCGCGAGACCGCGGGCTCCACCGGCGACGAGGCGGACGCCGAGACCCGGTGGCAGCGCGCCCTCTACGAGCTGGCGGTGCATCAACTCAGCGATCTGGACCGGCACTTGGCCCAGCTGCGGGAGGACCCGACAGCCCGTGCCGGACTGCCGCCCCGGCACACCGCCGCCGAGTCTCAGCAGGGATCACTGCTGAGCCGGGTCGGCAGTGCCGAGTGGAACCTGCTCACCGACGAGGCCAGCTGGTCCGGGGAGCTCTACCAGATCTTCGGCCGGGACCCGGCCGCGCCCGCGCTCACCCTCGACGAGCTGCCGGCCCTGGTGCACGCCGACGACCAGTCGAAGCTGACCACGATGGTCACGGACTGCCTGATCGACGGCAAGCCGATCGACGGGGAGTTCCGCGTCGTGCACCCGGACGAGTCCGTGCGCACGGTGCACATGATGGGCGAGCCCGTGCTCGACGCCGACGGCTCGACCACCTCCATGTGGGCGGTCGTGCGCGACGTCAGCGAACTGCGCCGCAGCCAGCGTGCGGTGAGTGAGACCCGTGACTCGCTCCAGCGCCAACGGCACATCGCGCAGACCGAGCACCGGCTCGCGGTCGAGCTGCAGGAAGCCGTGCTACCGCCGTGGCGTGGCTCCCTGCGGCTCCCGCGCGGCGGCCCCGGCGCGGCCGACGGCCGGGCCGCACTCGATGTCGCCGCCCTCCACCTCCCCTCCACCACCGACAGACTGATCGGCGGCGACTGGTACGACGCCATCGAACTGCCCGACGGGCAGGCTTTGTTGGCGATCGGCGACCTGGCCGGACGCGGCGTCGCGGTCGCCTCCGGCACGGCGATGCTGCTCGGCGCCGTACGCGGCATGGCCGTCTGCGGCGCCGAACCGGGCGAACTGCTCGGCAGACTGAACCACCTCCTCGATGCCTCCGCAGGGCCCTCCCTCGCCAGCGCCCTGTGCTGCCGGTACGACCCGGCGGCCCGAACACTGGCGTGGGCGCAGGCGGGACACCCCGCCCCGCTGCTCTTCCGCGACGGGACGGGGCGTGCGCTCACGCCTCCTGAGGGTGTTCTCCTCGGCGTGACCTCCGGCGCCGTCTACGGACAGGCGGACCGGACGCTGCGCGAGGGCGACGTCCTGCTGCTGCACACCGACGGCCTGGTGCCGCGGCACGACAACAGAGCCGACGGAGCCGATGACACCGCCGAGGGCCGATGGAGCGCTCTGGCACCACGCCTGACCGCGGCCCGTGACGCACAGGAGTGCCTGCGTCTGGTCGTGGACGAGTTCGGCGCGGATGAGCGCGACGACGACTCCTGCGTGCTCGTCGCCCGGATCGGTTCCTGACGACGTACTGGACGTACGGGAAGATGTGCCGATCCTCGTCCGGGGCTCAGGCCTGGACGCGCTTCCCTGTCGCTCCCTTCGGCAGGGCCAGCTTGATCTCGCGCCGCAGATCCTCGATCTTCTGATAGCCCGCGAACTGGCCAGTGAGCCGGTACATCTCGCGCAGCCGGTCCCAGGTGCGATGCGACGAGTTCGATCCCATCGACGACAGGGCCAATCGCGCGTACCGGTCCGCCTGTTCGGGATCGTCGGCGATGAAGCAGGCCGACGCCATCGACAGGTGGTCGAAGATCTTCGAACGGTCACGGCCGCCCGCCCGCAGCTCGAGGGCCTCCCTGGCATGGCGCTGTGCGATGACCGCGGCGCCCGGCTCGTGCTCGGCGAGGGTGCGGTAGGCGAGGGCCTGCATGCCGTGCAGATCCGCCTCGTCGAACATCTGCATCCAGCTCGGCGGTGCCACGTCACCCCGGTCCGAGACGAAGAGGTCCTCCGCCTCGCCGAGGGTGCGGCGCATCGCCTGGCCCTTGCCCATCGACGCCTGTGCCCAGGCCTCGATGGTGTAGAGCATCGCCCTCGTCCGGGGCAACACCTCGTCGCCCGCACCGGACTTGGCCAGCTTCATGAGGTCCAGCGCCTCGTCGGGCGCGCCCAGGTGGATCTTCTGGCGGGCGGCCCGCGAGAGGGCTTCGCCGGCGCGCGGCCGGTCGCCGCCCTCGCGCGCGGCGTGCGCGGCGATGATGAAGTACTTCTGGGCCGTGGGCTCCAGACCGACGTCGTGCGACATCCAGCCCGCGAGCACGGCGAGATTGGCGGCGACGCCCCACAGGCGCCGCTGCAGATGGTCGGGGTGGCGGTAGGAGAGCATTCCGCCGACTTCGTTGAGTTGGCCGACGACTGCCTTGCGCTGCAACCCGCCGCCGCGGGAAGCGTCCCAGGCCCGGAACACCTCGACCGAGCGCTCCAGTTCCTCGATCTCCTGCGACCCGATGGGGGCGGCCTCGTAGCGGTCGAACCCAGCGGGGTCGGCGTGCAGGGGATCGTGGTTCCTGGGGGCGTCGGCCGCGAGGGCCGGGTCGGTGTGCAGCCAGTCGTGCATGGCGCTGCTGAGTGCGGATCCTGCGGCGAGCGCGGCACCCGCGCCCACCAAGCCGCGTCGGTTGAGCATGAGGTCCATTCCCGTGAATTCGGTGAGGACCGCAGCTGTCCGCTCGGGCGCCCACGGCACTCCGTCGGGACCCTGTTGCTCCAGGTCCCCGCCGCCCTGCCGTTTCCCCGTGCGCCCGTGTCGGACAAGACCGAGATCCTCGATGGTCACGACACGGCCGAGTCGCTCGGTGAACAGCGCCGCCAGCACCCGCGGTACCGGATCGCGCGGGATCTCTCCCATGTCGATCCAACGCCGCACTCGCGAGGTGTCCGTCGCCAGTTGAGGGTGGCCCATGGCCGCCGCCTGCCGGTTGACGAGTCGCGCGAGTTCGCCCTTGGACCAGCCGGCCAGGCCGAACAGGTCGTTCAGACGGGTGTTGGGTTGTCCGCTCACGTAAGCCCCCAGGTTCTCGGCTGAAGTTGACAGTAGCCCTCTGTCAGTTGCTGAGCGACTATTCGCCAGGGTTCGCCAGGGTGCGCCAGCTGTTGTGCTCCCGGCACCGGGGTGTCAGGTAGGAATGCGCCACCCCGACCCGGTCGCCGCAGGGCATTCCCCAGGGTGTACCGCATCGGCCGGGCCGGGCGGCGCAGGCAACTCGTCGGCACGCGAAGGGATCTGTATCGCCCATGTACGCAGCATCGTCCTCCGTGTCCGCCCCGCCCCGGCCGCCCCGCCCCGCCCGTCCGGCGGTGTCCGGCAGCGGCCCGTACCTCGACCCCATGCGGCCCGCGACCGCGGCGCTCGGAGGCGTCGGCCGGCCGCGTCGTGCCCCGGGGCTCGGCACGCAACCCCTCAGCGGGAGACTCGACTTGTCCGGCCCTCAGGGCGCCCAGCTGCGCACGGCGATCGCCTCGGTGCACCGGATCTGCCCGGAGTTCCATCCGGTGCAGGTGCTGCGCCGCAGTGCGCGCTCCGTGCTGCTCGTCGGAACCACCGGGCGCAGCACCGCCGTCGCGAAGTGTTTACTGGACCACTCCCCCGTGTGGACGGAGCGGATCCGGCACGAGATAGCCGCATACCGATCGTTCGTCCGACACCGGCCGCCGGTGCGGGTACCGCGTCTGATCGCGGCCGACCCGGACAACGGCACGCTGGTGATCGAGCGGATGCCCGGCCGGGTGGCGGCCCTGCAGCGTCACCCGGTCGAGGCACCTCCGCGGACGGACGTGCGCGCCGCGCTCGGCGCGATCTGCCGGCTCAATCAGTGGCGGCCTCCGGCGGGCACCTTCGACGCGCCGCTGGACTACGCGGAGCGGATCAACCGGTTCCATGACCTCGGTCTGCTGACCGACCGCGACATGGGCGACCTGCAGAAGCTGCTGCACGGCATCGCTCACACCTCGGGCCGCGGCGGCATGGGCCAGTTCTGCCACGGTGACGCCCTGCTGTCGAACGTCCTGCTCTCCCCCGCGGGTCCGGTGCTCGTGGACTGGGAGCACGCGGGCTGGTACCTGCCGGGCTACGACCTGGCGACCCTGTGGACCGTGCTGGGCGACGCCCCGGTGGCGCGGCGGCAGATCAGTCAGCTCGCGCAGTCCGGCGGCCCGACGGCGCGTGACGCGTTCCTGGTCAATCTGATGCTCGTACTGACCCGGGAGATCCGTACCTACGAGACGGCCGTGCAGCGTTCCCTGCACGAGCAGACCCCGGCGGCACCGGTTCCGGCCCACCCCGGTGCTGCGCCGTCCGGCGAGGAGCAGCGGCTGTTGCTGCGCCGGCTGCACGACGACTGCAACATGGCCCGCAAGGCGGTCCGTGCGGCGGTCGGCACTCGCTGACGGGGACGCGGGTCCGCGGTGCGCCCGGGAGGAAGACGGTGCACCGCGGATCTTCGTGGTTCTGGACGGGCGGCTGCAGGAGCCGTGGATCGGTGAACTCCACGCGGGCGTGGGGGAAGCGGAGCACTCCGCTTCCCCCACGCCCGTTCTCGTGTGCCCGCGAGCGTGGCCGCAGCCGCCCATTGGTCTACTCCACTGACGCACCGCAGGCGGTCGCACCACCGCACAGGAAACCCATATACACGCCCGCTGACATGGGAAATCCTGGGGAATTCCGTTGCCCGTCGGATGATTGACGGATCGTCGGTGAGCCGATACCACTGACGCACAACCCGCCCCGCACGCCCCGAGCAGCATCCCCACCACCCACGCTCCCAGGAGGCACCGTTGCATCGGTCCACCCGTTCCATCCCCGCCAGACGCCCCCGTGCGGGCGTGCGGGCGGCGGGCACGCTCGCCACGGCGGCCCTGCTGCTGCCGCTGCTCGGCGCGGCCCCGCCCCAGGACGCCGGAGCGGCCCCTTCGGCGCTGCTTCAGGGCGCGTTCGCCTCGGCCGCGGCCGAGTACCAGGTGCCGCAGAGCGTGCTGCTCGGCGTCTCGTACCTGCAGTCCCGGTGGGACGCGCACGACGGCGCGCCGAGCGTCACCGGCGGCTACGGCCCCATGCACCTCACCGACGCGCGGACCGCGATCGAGAACACCGTGGCGCACAGCCACGCGGAGGGCGACGCCCGCGGCGACGACTCCCGCGCCCCGCTCAAGGCCTCCGAGGCCGTCCCGACCGAGGGCCAACTCCCGGCCCGGCTGCGGACGTTGCCGCGCGCCGCGGAGCTCTCCGGCATTCCGGCCGAGCAGCTGCGCAGTGACGCGGCGGCCAATGTGCGCGGCGGCGCCGCCCTGCTCGCGGCCGCACAGAGGAAGCTCGGCAAGCCGCTCAGCGACGACCCGGCCGACTGGTACGGCGCCATCGCGACGTTCTCCGGCGCGGACGACACGGCGACCGCGGCGACGTACGCCAACGACGTGTTCGCGGTGATCCGCGACGGCGAGCAGCGGACCACGGACGCCGGCCAGAGCGTGACGCTCGCCGCCGACGCGGACGCGAAGCCGCGGGCCGCACAGCTTCAGAAGATGGGCCTGCGCAAGGCGGACACGTCCGACACCGAGTGCCCGAGGACCGTGTCGTGCGAGTGGATCCCGGCGCCGTACGAGGAGTTCGGCGACGGCGACTACGGCAATCACGACCTGGCGGACCGCCCCAAGGACCAGAGCATCGACTACATCGTCATCCACGACACGGAGGCGACGTGGGAGCAGACGCTGAAGCTGGTCCAGGACAAGACGTATCTGGCCTGGCACTACTCGCTGCGCTCGACCGACGGGCACGTCGTGCAGTCGATCAAGGCGAAGGACGTCGGCTGGCACGCGGGCAACTGGTACGTGAACGCCAAGTCGATCGGCCTGGAGCACGAGGGCTTCCTCGCGCAGCCCGACTCCTGGTACACGGAGGAGATGTACCGGTCGTCGGCGCGCCTGGTGTCGTACCTGGCGAAGAAGTACGACATCCCGCTGGACCGGCAGCACATCCTGGGCCACGACACGGTGCCGGGACCGACGACGTCGACCATCCCGTCGATGCACACGGACCCCGGCCCGTACTGGGACTGGGCGCACTACTTCGCACTGATGGGCAAGCCGTTCCACCGCACCGCGGGTCCGAACGCCGGGGTCGTCACGATCAAGCCCGACTTCGCGAAGAACCAGCCGCGCTTCACGGGCTGCGACAAGGCCGGTGAGGACTGCGCGCCGCACGGGTCGAGCGCGGTGCGCGTGTACACGGAGCCCAGTGAGGACGCCCCGCTCGTCAAGGACATCGGTCTGCGGCCGGGCGGCCAGGACTCCACGATCGACGTGAACGACATGGCGTCGCGTGTCTCGACGGGCCAGCAGTACGCGGTCGCCGACCGCAAGGGCGACTGGACGGCGATCTGGTACCTCGGCCAGAAGGCCTGGTTCAAGAACCCGGCGAAGCAGCCGACCGCCCTCGGCGCCAAGGGACTTGTGATCACACCCAAGGCGGGCGCGAGCGAGATCCCGGTGTACGGGCGGGCCTACCCGGAGGCCTCGGCCTATCCGGCGGGCATGACGCCGCAGGCGGTCTCGCCGCTGCCGTACAAGCTCCTGGCCGGGCAGCGCTATGTGATCGGCGGGCGGACGACGGGTGAGTACTTCTACTCGCCCATCTTCGACACGTCGACGCACAAGGTCGTCAAGGGCAAGGACGTGTACTACGAGATCCAGTTCGCGCACCGGGTCGCCTATGTGCGGGCGGCGGACGTCCAGGTGGCGCCGTCCACGGCGTCGTAGCCGGCCTTTCCGGTGGTGCGGTGGGGCCCGGGTCCGCGTGGGGGCGGACCCGGGCCCCACGGCTGCGCGGGGCACGGTCAGTCGAAGACGTACCGGCGTCCGGCCACGGCCTTGACGGTCTTCTCCCCGAACAGGGTGCTGCGCAGGGTCAGTTCGCGGGTGCGGGCGGCGGTGACGACGATGCGGGTGGCGCGGCCGCCCTGCCAGTCGATGTCGACGGTGGCGCCGCCGCGGGCCCGCAGTCCGCGCACTGATCCGTCGGGCCAGCTCGCGGGGAGCGCCGGCAGCACCTCGATCACGTCGAACTGGCTCTGCAGCAGCATCTCCACGACGCCGGACGTGGCACCGAAGTTGCCGTCGATCTGGAACGGCGGGTGCGTGTCCCACAGATTCGGCAGGGTGGACGCCTTGAGCTGTTCGGAGAGCATCTTGTGCGCGTGGTCGCCGTCGCGGAGCCGCGCCCAGAAATTGATCTTCCAGGCCTTGGACCAGCCGGTGCCGCCGTCACCGCGGGCGGTCAGCGACACCTTCGCGGCGTCGGCCCAGGTGCTGTCGGGCTCGATCTGCCGCCCGGGGTGCAGGGCGTACAGGTGCGAGACGTGCCGGTGGTCGTCGGTGGGGCTGTCGAGGTCGGTCTTCCACTCCTGGAGCTGCCCCCAGGATCCGACGCGCAGCCCGGGATCCAACTCGGCGAGGGTGTCGGCCAGTTGATCGCGGAAGGCGGGCGAGTCGCCCAGCGTCCGCGCCGCTTCCAGGGTGTTGGTGAGCAGGTCGTGGACGATCTGCTGCGACATGGCGGCGCCCGCCGTGAAGTCGCCGTGCTCGGGGGAGTAACTCGGCGTGACGACGAGGGTGTTGTCGCGTGGATCGGTGCGCAGGTTGTCGATCCAGAACTCGGCCGCGGACTTCATCAACGGGTACGCGGTGGTGCGCAGGTAGGCGGTGGACCCGCCGAAGCGGTAGTGCTCGTAGAGCTGCGCGGTGAGCCACGCGGCGGCCTCGGGGAACCAGAAGGAGGTCGACCAGTCGTGCACGCCCGTGAAGCCGTACGGGTTGGTCTCGTTGTGCACGACCCAGCCGCGTGAGCCGAACATCTCCTTGGCCGTGCGTTCGCCGGGGGCCCGTAGCGCCGTCACGAAGCGGTCGTACGGGGCCGTGGTCTCCGGCAGGTTGGCGGCTTCGGCGAGCCAGTAGTTCATCTGCAGGTTGATGTTGACGTGGTAGTCGGCGGACCAGGGCGGCGTCGTCGACTGGTTCCAGACGCCCTGCAGGTTCGCGGGCAGCGAGCCGGCCCGGGAGGACGCGATGAGCAGGTAGCGACCGTACTGGAAGAAGAGTGCCTCCAGGGCGCGGTCGGCGGGGGTCGTCCCGCCCGTGTAGCGCGCCAGGAGCTGGTCGGTGGGGACGCCGGCGGGCGGCGTCTGGCGGATGTCGAGGGCGACCCGGTCGAAGAGCGCACGGTGGTCGCGCAGGTGCCGGTCGCGCAGCGCCGTGTGGCTCTTCGCCGCGGCCCGGTCGACGGCGGCGGTGACCGCGGCGCTCGGGTCGGGCCCGCGGTAGGCGGGGTAGGTGTCCGCGTAGTCCGTCCCCGCGGCCAGGACGAAGGACACGCTGTCGGCGCCGGTGACGGTGAGGCTGCCGTCGTCGGTCGCGGTGAGCGTGCCGCCGGTGTGCCGGACCCGGACCTGCGCCTCGAACGTCAGCCCGTTGTCGGCGAGTTGCCCCCTCACGGTGATGCGGTCGCCGGTCGCGGTCGCCGTGAAGTCGGTGCGGGGCGAGGTGTAGCGCAGGGTGCAGGTGACGGAGCCGGGGCGGTCGGCGAAGAGACGGCCCGCGAGCACGGAGTCCGGGTGGGAGGCGAAGTACTCCCGCCCGTGGACGGTGTCCCCGTCCGTGTACGCGACCGTGGCGAGGGCGGTGCGCAGGTCGAGGGCGCGCCGGTAGTCGGCCGGGGTCCCGGCGGGGGCGCCGGGGATGTCGAGGCGGAGGTCCCCGAAGGTCTGGTGGGCGCCGTAGCCGATGCGGGCCTGGCCGAGCTCGGCGGCGACGGTGTCGGGGTCGAGCTGCGTCTCCGCGTCGAGCCTTCCCTGCACATCGGCGAGGGCGTCGGGGCGCGGACTGCGCCAGTTGCCGAAGTCGTAGCCGTCCTGCGCGCCGGGACCGCCGGTCCACAGGGTCTTCTCGTTGAACTGCAGCTGCTCCGAGGCGAGGGTGCCGAAGACCATCGCGCCGAGGGCGCCGCTGCCGATGGGCAGGGCCTCGCGCTCCCAGTCCGACGCGGGAGCCTTGTACCAGAGCAGCAATTCATCGGAGGGCTCGGCCTGCGGATCAGCAGCAGCCGATCCGGCGAAAGGACCGAGACCCGTGGCGAGCAGGGCGGCGCCGACGGCCGCACCTTTGACGGTGGTTCTTCGCTTGATGCCGTTGATGACGTTGGTGCCGTCGGTTCCGTCTGTCTCAGAGCGCTCAGGATTCCCAGAAGGCATGCCTCGTGACGCTAGAGGTCCGATGACTCTGCGACAAGGGGGGGAACGCTCCGGATCGGGCGGCCGGTGTCAGCTCTGCTGGAACAGCTCCGCGGGCAGCGGCTTGAGCAGCGCGTACAGGTCGTCGGTGATCGGACGGTCCCAGGAGGCGATCGTCACGAGCACGTTGTCGCTGCGGTCGAACTGGACGCAGGAGATGCGCGTCTCGGACAGCTTCAGGCGCCGCACGATGAGGAGGTTGTCGCCCTGCATCACCGGGACGTCCTCGACCTCGGTGACCGTGACCTCCTCGTCGTTCTCCAGCGCGATCAGCAGCTGGGCGACCTCGAAGGGGATCTCGCCCTCGGCGGTCTCCCGGGCCGGTGAGCCCTCGGGCAGATTGCCGATGATCATCGCGGGACCACGGCCGCCGAACAGGTCGTAGCGCAGGAACACACCCTGGCAGCTGCCGTCGGGGGCGGGCAGCAGGCCCGCGCCGAGGTTGCCCGGCCAGTCGCCCGGATCCATGGCCAGGACGTCGAAGTCGGGGCCCGCGGGGGTCGCTGCGCGGCGGCGGAGGAAGGACATGCTGTCCATCGTACGTCGCCGGTGGGCGACGGCCCGCCTCGGGGTTTGGCGGACCCGGCTACTCCTCCAGGGCCGCGGCGAGGCCGGTCGGGTCGGTGCCGACCTTGCGGTACACCGACGACAGGAGCCGCACGACGGTCTGCTCGTCGAGACGCAGCTTTCTCGCGATCTCCGCCGGGCACAGTCCGCGCACGGCGCACCCGGCGACCGCGCGCTCCCGCGCCGTCAGGGTGTCC
Source organism: Streptomyces sp. cg35 (assembly GCF_050410835.1). NCBI lineage: Bacteria > Bacillati > Actinomycetota > Actinomycetes > Kitasatosporales > Streptomycetaceae > Streptomyces > Streptomyces sp. cg35. The sequence goes on along the minus strand of NZ_CP191268.1, from coordinate 8,186,959 downwards.
GTCGCCGCGCCGCGCAGCGGGCGGGGCCGCAGCCCCGCGGCGGCGAGTTCGTCGCGGGCCCGCTCCACGAGGCCGTCCGCGCCGCAGGTGACCGCCGCGTCCAGGCCGCGGTAGAGCTGGTCGGCGGCTTCCTTGGCGCGGCCCGTGCGGCGCAGTTCCGTGCCGAGGGCGACGAGCGAACAGGCCAGTTCGTATCCCGCCGGTGAGCGTTCGAGGTGGGCGACCGACTCCTCCAGGAGCTTGGCGCGCGGCGCGCCGGAGGAGACCTCGGCGGCGGCGCGCAGGGCCTGTCCGATGGCGGACGGCGCCCCGAAGAGGCGGGCCCGTTCGACGGCGTCCTGGGCGGTGGCGAGGGCGCGCTCCGGAGCGTCGTGGGCCTCGGCGCGGGCGAGGTGCAGCTGCCAGGGGCACCAGGCGGGGTTGCGCATGCCGCGGGGGTCGAGCCGGCGTCCGGCCGCGGCGAGCTCGACGGCGGCTTCCTTGGTGCGGCCGAGGGCGAGCAGCAGTTCCCCGTAGACGGTCTGCGCGTCGGGGAAGACGACGGCGGCGGGGAACGGCTCCCCGAAGGCGTACGTCTCCGCCACGGCCTGCGCCTCGGGGACCCGGCCGCGGGCGAGGAGCACCTCGACGAGGGTGCCGACGGCGTACCAGTGGGCCGGGGTGCCGGGTCCGACGCGCTCGGCGAGGCGCAGGCCCGCGCGCGCGAAGTCCTCGGCCTCGGCCAGGCGTCCGCGCCGGTAGCGGACGTAGCCGAGGATCGTGTACGCGAAGGAGAGATGGGCGCCGCGCCAGCCCGCGTGCTCGAAGTCGGCGATGCCCTCGACGAAGAGTTCCTCGGTGCGGCCGGGACGGTCGGCGTAGAGGAAGGACATGGCGACGAGGACGGGGACCTCGAAGCCGCGGTCCTCGTCCGCGGCCCAGCGCAGTCCGCCGGCCAGGGCGCGTTCGGCGTGCCGGATCACGGTGGCGACGGGTTCGCCGCGCAGGGTGGCGTCCCAGGTGCGCAGCCCGATGAGGTAGCGCTCGGTGAGGTCGCGGCCGGTGAGCCGGTCGGCGAGTCCGGCCAGGCGCCGGGAGCGGGCCGGGGACTCGGGTTCGTCGGCGCGGAAGGCGTCCCACATGAACTGTTCGGCCTGCATGCGCAGGCGGACGCGGGAGTCCGTGGTGCGGCGCATCTCGCGGCGGAGGATCTCGGACGCCTCGGCCAGCCGGTCGCTGTGGGCGAGGACTTGGGAGAGCCGGTAGACGATGCCGTGGCGCAGCGCCGGGTCGGTGATGGGCTCTTCCAGCGCGGCGCGCAGATGGTTCACGGTGGTGGCGGGTTCGGTGAGCAGGGAGGCGCTGCCGAGTTCGTAGAGGACGACGGCCCGGTCATCGAAGGGCGGGGGTTCGCGCAGCGCGCGGGCCAGGTAGCGGCGGGCGGCGTCGGGGGCGCCCGCGCGGACGGTCTCGCGTGCGGCCGCGCGCAGTTGCTGCACGACCCAGGGGTCGCCGTCGGGGTGGGTCTCCAGGAGATGGCGTGCGGCGGCCGAGGCGCCGAGCCCCGCGTTGACGACGGTCCATGCGGCCTGGCCGTGCAGGGCGACGCGGACGCCGCCGGGTATGGCGCGGTAGACGGCGGTGGCGATGAGCGGATGGACGAATTCGAGGGTGTCCACCCCGGTGAGGATGCGGGCCGTACGCAGCCGGTCGGCGGCGTCGGCGGCTTCCTCGGAGCCCAACCCGGCGACGGCGGAGGCGAGTTCGGGGGAGATCTCGGTCCCGAGGACGGCGCAGGCCCAGGCGAACCGAACGGTGGAGGCGCCGAGGCGTTCGAGGCGGGCGACGAGACCGCTGCCCTTGACGGCCGCGGCGAGGTCGCGCAGCAGGTGGGCCCCGTTCTCCGTCGGGGCGAGACCGCGGTCGTGCACCTTCGCGGTCAACTCGACCGCCTCGAAGGGGTTTCCGGCGGTGACGGCCCAGCACTCGCGGCAGAACGCGTCGTCGGCGTGCGCGCCGAGGGACTCGCGGACCATCCGGGCGATGGCGGACGCACTGAGCGGTTCGAGGCCGAGAGGCCGGCGACCCGCGCGGCCCGGCAGACCGCGCAGCGCCTCGGCATGGTCGGGGAGCTCCTCGGGCCGGTAGGCGACGACGAGCAGCAGCGGGAGCTCCTCGGCGCGGGGCGCGAACGCGGCGAGCCAGCCCAGGGACTCCGGGTCGGCCCAGTGGGCGTCGTCGAGGACGAGGACCATGGGGGCGCGCTGCACGGCGAGGTGGGTGAGCACCCAGTCGAGGCCGTCGCGCAGGCCCTGCGGGTCGGGCGGCGCCCCGTCGGTGGCGGCGCACAGGCCGAGCGCGGGGCCGACGATGGCGTACCAACTGCCCAGCCGGGCACGGAGTTCGGTCTCGGGCAGTCCGGCGAGCTGGGGCTGGACGAGCTGGCGTGCGACGTGGAAGGCGACGCCCTGTTCCTGTTCGCCGCCGCGTGCGTACAGGACGGTGCAGCCCTTGGCGGCGGCCCGCCTGCGCACCTCGGCCAGCAGGGTCGTCTTGCCGAGTCCGGCGCGTGCGGCGACGGCGAGCAGTGCGCCGTGCGGCCGGTCGGGCGGCTCGAGGCCGGCGGGACGCAGCCCGGCCAGCTCGCCGAGTGCCTCGTCGACAGCGGCGAGCTCGCTGTCGCGCTCAAGCAGCGTCCGCCTGCCCCGGCTGCCGCGCTGAACCATGGCGCACCCCCAGCCGCGGCGGTACGGCCGGCGCGGGGAGCCGGTGCGCGCCACGGTTTCCAGATCTGTCAGCCTACGCCGAACAGTTCCGGCAGGAGTGTCATGTGGCGCTCTGCGTCAGGGAGTTGTGCCGCTCGTGGTGACGGGCCACTCGGGCCCGGTTCCCGCAGGACGGCTTGCACCACTCCTGGCGCGGGTGTTCCTTGAGGAAGTACCGCACGCAGCGCGGCGCGTGGCAGGCGCGCAGCCGCTGCCGGTCGGCGCCGGTGAGGAAGGTGAGTGCCGCGCGGGCGAGCGCCGCGGTGAGCAGGTCGGCCCCGGGTGCGTCGGCGGTGGCCGTCTCCCGCACGCTCGGGGCGTCGTCCCCGTCGGGCCAGTGCAGGACGGGGACGGTGGGCACGCGTGCGGCCGCCGTGTTCAGGCGGGTCAGGGCCTCGGGGACGGGGAGCAGGCGGCGCGCGTCGGCCGGGCTGGGCTCCCCCGGGCGGACGGCGCGCGCGAACAGGGCGCGCACGGCGGCCCGCACCTCACGGACCTGTCGCAGGGTCTCCTCGTCGCCGGTGAAGTCCGGGTCCAGGGGCAGCGTGGCGGAGTGTGCGCGCACCCATGCGGTGAGGCCGTCGGGCGCGAGGAGGTCGTCGGCCACGCCGCCGTTCCCGTCGTGCCGGATGGTGAGGGCGAGGTCGAGGACGAGCCGGGTGCCGTCGGGGCCGGCCGTGCTGATGTCACGCATGACCCTAATGATAGGTTCCCCGTCAACCATTAGCACGGGCGGTGGGGTGCATCGGGAGGGGACCATGCGGGACGGCACGCTCACGTACTGGCGGGCGGGTCTGGAGGCCGTGCCGGAGGAGGTGTGGAGCCATCCCGCACTCGAAGTGCTGCTGCTGCCCGACAACCGGCTCACGCACGTACCCGACCGCATCGGCACCCTGACGCGCCTGCACACCCTGGACCTCGGCCACAACCGGCTGACCTCGGTGCCCACGCGACTCGGCGACCTCACCGGCCTGACCCGGTTCCTGTATCTGCACGACAACCGGCTCACCGGGCTGCCCGACACGCTCGGCGCCCTCGACCGGCTCGGCTATCTCAACGTGGGCGAGAACCGGCTGACGTCACTGCCCGCGACACTGGGCGCGCTGGCCGGCCTCGTCGAACTGCGCGCCCAGCACAACCGGCTGACCGCGCTGCCCGACAGCGTCGGCGCGCTCGCCGCGCTGCGGGAATTGTGGCTGCGCGGCAACCGGCTCACGGATCTGCCCGCGTCGGTCCGGCATCTGCGGGAACTGCGGGAACTGGAACTCCGGGACAACGCCTTCGCCACCGTCCCGGAGGCGCTGCGCGACCTGCCCTCGCTGCGCCGGCTCGATCTGCGCGGCAACCGGCTGCGGGACCTGCCCGCGTGGGTGGCCGGGCTGCCCGCGCTGGAGAAGCTCGACCTGCGCTGGAACGACGTACGCGTCGCGCCCGGCCTGCTCGACGAGCTGACCGGGCGCGGGTGCGTCGTACTGCGCTGAGCCTCCCGTGGTCCGAGCCCCCGTCCGCTCAGTCCTCGTCCTGCCCGGCGGGCGGCACGACCGCGACCGGGCTCGCCGCGTGCAGCAGTACGGCGTGGGTGACCGAGCCGAGCATGGGAGCGGGGCGGGTGAGGCGGCGGCGGTGACGGCCGACGACGACCAGGTCGGCCTCCCGCGAGTTCTCGACGAGATGGCCCGCCGCGTCGCCGGGCGCGACGTACAGCTCGACGTCGACCTCAGGGTGAGACTTCCGCTGGGCGGCGACGGCGTCGTTGGCCAGATTCAGCGTCTCCCGCTCGGCGGCCTCCTGGTCCACCGTGGTCGGCGTGAAGTCGCCGAACGCGGACCAGGCGAGGACCGGCCACGGGTAGGCGGCGACGATCTGCAGCCGGGCGCCCGTCCGCGCGGCGTGCTCGAAGGCGAAGCGCAGCGTGGTCTCGTCCGGGTCGTCGGTCTGCAGGCCGACGACGACGCGCGGGCCGGGCGGCACGGGGGTGTCGCCGTGCACCTCGCGGCCCGGTGGCGGCACCACGACGACGGGGCAGAGCGCGTCGCGGGCGGCGGCCACCCCGTTCGAGCCGAGCAGCAGGCTGGCGAAGCCGCCGCGGCCGCGTGAGCCGAGCACCAGGAGCTGGGCCTCGGCGCTCATCTCGGGCAGCACCGCTGCGGGCAGCCCGTCACGGCTGATGAACTCCAGGGGCGGCAGCCCCTCGCGTCCCTCCAGTGCCGTGCGTACGTCCCCGACGACGGAGTCGCCGGCGGGTTCCTCGGGCCCGGCGACGAGTACGGCGGGCTGGAGGTAGGGCGCGTACTGCCGCACATGCACGATGCGCAGGTCGGCACCGCGTCGGGCCGCCTCGGCGAGCGCCCATTCCAGGGCGCGCTTGCTGTCGTCGGACCCGTCGACCGCGGCGACGACGGGCAGGGGCTGCGGCGTGCTCATGAGTGGTTCGCCTCCGACACCGGGCACGCTGACGGTGCCCTCATTGACCGGCTGTTCCTGTGGCCAGGCTCGCGCACACAAGAGCCACAGGACAGGGCCGAAGGTCACGTGTCGGAAACCGGGCGGGAAAACGGCGCGTCCGTCATGGCTCCCCAGGTGCGCCGCCCCCTCCCGCGCACCTCTAGGTCAGGTCGAACTCGCCCTCGCGGGCACCGAGGACGAACGCTCCCCACTCGTCCGGCGTGAAGATCAGCGAGGGGCTCTCCGGGCTCCCGCTGTTGCGCATCGCGATGAATCCCTCCACGAAGGCGATCTGGACATCGCCCAGACCCCTGCTGCTGGAGCGCCAGTCCGCCCCGCTCAGGTCCAGGTCCGGCTTGTCCCACCCCATGAGCGGGTGCTGGTCGACGGTGCTCTCGGCCACGTCCGTGCTCCTCCCGGTTCGTCGTCCGTGCGCCAGCCTAGCGATCGGTTCGGACCCCGCACAGGCCACGAAGGTGGCGATCGTTCATCGGGCGATCAACCGGTGGGCGGCTCGGCACCGACGAGCCACATGGCGAAGAACTGCGACCCGCCTCCGTAGGCGTGCCCGAGCACCTTCCGGGCGCCGTCGACCTGGTGCTCCCCGGCCTGGCCGCGTACTTGCAGGGCGGCTTCGGCGAAGCGGATCATGCCGGAGGCACCGATGGGGTTGGTGGACAGGACGCCGCCCGACATGTTCACGGGCAGGTCGCCGTCCAGTTCGGTCACGCCCGACTCGGTGAGCTTCCAGCCCTCGCCTTCGTCGGCGAAGCCCAGGTTCTCCAGCCACATCGGCTCGTACCAGGAGAACGGCACGTACATCTCGACGGCGTCGATCTCCCGGCGCGGGTCGGCGATGCCCGCCTGCCGGTACACGTCGGCGGCGCAGTCCTTGCCGGCCTGCGGTGACACGAAGTCCTTGCCCGCGAAGAGGGTCGGCTCACTGCGCATGGCGCCGCCGAGCAGCCAGGCCGGCGGGCGGGGTGAACGGGCCGCTCCCGCACGGTCGGTGAGGATCATCGCGCAGGCGCCGTCGGAGGACGGGCAGGTCTCGGAGTAACGGATGGGGTCCCAGAGCATGGGCGACGCCTGGACCTTCTCCAGCGTGATGTCGTGCTCGTGGAGATGGGCGTAGGGGTTCTTCAGGGCGTTGCGCCGGTCCTTGTACGCGACGAGGGATCCGACGCTGTCGGGCGCGCCCGTGCGCCGCATGTAGGCCCGTACGTGCGGGGCGAAGAAGCCGCCGGCCCCGGCCAGCAGGGGCTGCTGGAACGGGATGGGCAGGGAGAGACCCCACATCGCGTTCGACTCGGACTGCTTTTCGAAGGCGAGGGTGAGGACCGTGCCGTGGACGCGCCCCGCGATGAGGTTGGTGGCGACGAGCGCGGTCGAGCCGCCGACGGACCCGGCGGTGTGCACGCGCAGCATCGGTTTGCCGACGGCACCGAGCGCGTCGGCGAGGTACAGCTCCGGCATCATGACGCCCTCGAAGAAGTCGGGCGCCTTGCCGATGACGACGGCGTCGATGTCCGCCCACGTCAACTCGGCGTCTTCGAGTGCCTTTTGGGCCGCTTCGCGGACGAGCCCGGCGATCGACACGTCGCGACGGGCCGCCACGTGCTTGGTCTGCCCGATCCCGACGACGGCCACGGGCTCCTTGGCTGTGGTGCTCATCGCTGGTCCTCCCCTTCGAGTACGGCGACCAGGTTCTGCTGCAGGCAGGGCCCGGACGTGGCGTGGGCGAACGCCCGGTGGGAGGCGCCGCGGTGGATGCGGGCGGCGGCCTCGCCGATGCGGATCAGTCCGGCGGCCATGATCGGGTTGGCGGCGAGGGCGCCGCCCGACGGGTTGACGGCGACGTCCTCGCCGAGCCGCAGCGCCTTGCGCAGGACGACTTCCTGCGAGGTGAACGGGGCGTGCAGCTCGGCGGTGTCCGCGGGCCGTTCGAAGGCACCCGCGTTCTCGGCGGCGAGCCGTGTCGACGGCGAGTCGGTGAGGTCGCGCACGCCGAGGGAGTGGGCCTCGATCCGGTGGTCGATGCCACGGATCCAGGCGGGCCGCTCGCACAGCTCCCTGGCCCGGTCGCCCGCGGCGAGGATCACGGCGGCGGCCCCGTCCCCGATGGGCGGGCAGTCCCCGGTGCGCAGCGGATGCACGACGTAGTCACCGTGGGCCACGTCGGCGCCGCGCACCTGGGCGTGCGGGTTGGCCCCGGCGGCCCGGCGGCTGCGGGCGGCGACCCCGGCGAGGGCGGGCTCGTCGGTCTCGCCCGCGTCGATCAGGGCCTGCGCCTGGAGCGCGGCGAGCGCGACGGAGTCGGGCCACAGCGGGGCGACGTAGTACGGGTCGAGCTGCCGGGTCAGCACGTCGCGCACCGAACCGGGTGAGGACTTCCCGTAGGAGTAGACGAGCGCGGTGTCGGCGTCGCCGGTCAGCAGCTTGGTCCACGCCTCGTACAGCGCCCACGCGCCGTCCATCTCCACGTGCGACTCGGAGATCGGCGGCCAGGCGCCGACGCCGTCGAGCGCCATGGTGAAGGAGAAGGCCCGCCCGGCGAGGTAGTCGCTCGACCCCGAGCAGGTGAAGCCGATGTCACTGGTCTTCAGGCCCGTGGTGTCGAGCACGTCGTGCAGGACGGGCATGAGCATCTCCACCTCCGACTGTTCGTCGGTGGTGCGCCGGTGGTCGGTCTGCCCGAAGGCGACGACGGCGATGTCCCGGATCGGCGGCCGCATTCAGATCAGCTCCTTGTACGTGTCGTAGTCGGCGTCCGGTTCGCCGGTCGGCCGGTAGTGGTCGGGGTAGCGCCCGCCCTCGCTCCACACCGGTTCGACGCGCAGCCCCATCCGGACCTGGTCGTAGGGGATCCCGGCGATGCGCCCGTGCAGGGCGAGGTCGGCGCCGTCGAGCGCGATGTGCGCGTAGACGTAGGGCAGTTCGATGTCGAGGTTCTTGGCCTTGACGTTGACGATGCAGTACGTGGTGACGGTGCCGGCCGGGCCGACCTCCACCTGCTCGGTGGTGGCGACGCCGCAGGTGGGGCAGGCGCCGCGGGGCGGGACGTAGACCTTGCGGCAGGAGGGGCAGCGTTCGCCGACGGTGCGGTTGTCCGCGAGGGCGTTGATGTACCGGCTCTGGGCGCCGCCCGGGCTGTAGGTGTAGTCGAGGCGGGCCTGCGCGACGATACCGGTCACCTGGTCCTCGAACTGCCCTGTGTGAGAGGCGACTTGAGGGTCTGCGGCGGTGCTGTCGTCGTCCGGTTCGAAGCAGGCGATGTCCGTGATGGCGCCGACCCGCTCCTCGGCCCAGCGGATGCGGACGCGCTGACCGGTGTGGACGGCGTCCGGGCCGGGGGCGTCGAGGGCGTGCAGCACAGCGGCGTCGGCGCCGTCCAGCCTGACCAGCACCCAGGCGAAGGGCGTGTCGAGGGGCTGGCCGCGGCGGGGCTCGGGGTTCCAGGCCCACGTGGTGACGGTGCCGGAGGTGCCCACCTCGACCAGGTCGCGGATCTCGTCGGCGGTGACGGGGTCGTACTCGACCGGCGGCACGAGGACGCTGCCGCCGGCGGTGCGGACGCCGAGGACCGTGCGCTCGCGCAGACCGGTGAGGAAGGCGCTCTGGACGGGTCCGAGGGAACGGGTGAAGGGGAACTCCACGACCAACGGTGCGCGGAGTACCTCCGGTCGGGGCGTGGTTGTCATCTGGGCTCCTTCAGACGTGCAGGGGGTTGGGGGCGGGGGCTCGTCCGCCTGGTTGCTGTGCGGTGCCGGGAGCGGCATGTTGCGTGCGCACCCTCATGAGGCGGCAGCGGAGCCGCATGCCTCAGGGGCGCGGGGAACTGCGCGATCGGCCCCACCGGCTCCGCGCCCGGCACCGCACAGACACCCGGCAGACGCGTGACCGAACGGCACGGCCAGTTCGGGGAACCTCTACTCCCGCCGGTACACAGGCGGCCTCTTCTCCGCAAAGGCACGCGCACCTTCCTTCGCATCGGCCGTGTCGAAGACCGGCCACCCCCGCTTCAGCTCGGCGGCCAGACCGTCCGCCTCCGTCAGCTCGGCGGCCTCGTACACCGACGCCTTCACGGCCTCCACGGCCAGTGGCCCGCACGCGTTGATCCGCTCGGCGATCTCCAGCGCCGCGTCCAGGGCCGTACCGTCCGGCACCACCCGGCCCACCAGGCCGATCGCCGCCGCCTCGGCCGCCGGGTACGGACGGCCGGTCAGCAGCATCTCCAGCGCGTGCGTGCGCGGGATCTGGCGCGGCAGGCGGACCGTCGAGCCGCCGATGGGGAACAGGCCGCGCTTCACCTCGAACAGGCCGAACGTCGCCGACTCCCCCGCGACCCGGATGTCGGTGCCCTGGAGGATCTCCGTGCCGCCCGCGACGCAGTGGCCCTCCACCGCCGCGATCACCGGTTTGCGCGGGCGGTGGTGGCGCAGCATCGCCTTCCAGTGCAGGTCCGGATCGGCTTTCATGCGGTCGCGGTACTGCTCGCCGTCCATGCCCTTTCCGGCCAGCGCCTTGAGGTCCATGCCCGCGCAGAACGATCCGCCGGCGCCGGTGAGCACGATGGAGCGGACCGTGTCGTCGGCGTCGGCCTCCAGCCAGCCGTCGTACAGGCCGACGAGCATCGGCAGGGACAGCGCGTTCTTGGCCTCGGGCCGGTTGAGCGTGAGCACGAGCGTCGCGCCTTCGCGCCGCACGTCGAGATGTTCGGTCCCACCCATGACTGCCCTCCAGTCGGCTGACGCCTCAAGACCCCTGGGACCAGAACAGGTTGCAGGAGGGCGCGGGCCAGTTCAAGAGTTTTCTGACACTCAGTCAGATTTCTTGTGCGGGGCCCCTTCCCCCTTCCATCCGCCTCTGCTCTGATGACGGCCACACGAGATGACGCCAGGGTCAGGAGGAGCGGTGGAGTACAACCTTGCCGACCTGTTCGAGTCGGTCGTCGACGTGGTCCCCGACCGCGAGGCACTCGTCTACGTCGACCACCCCGGCACGGGTGCGGAGCGCAGGCTGACGTACGCACAACTCGACGCGGCGGCCAACCGCATCGCCCACCATCTGATCGACAGCGGGCTGCGCCCCGGCGAGCACCTCGGGCTGCACCTCTACAACGGCATCGAGTACCTGCAGACGGTGCTGGGCTGCCTCAAGGCGCGGGTGGTCCCGGTCAACGTCAACTACCGCTACGTCGAGGAGGAGTTGGTCTACCTCTACCGGGACGCCGATCTGGCCGCCCTGGTCTTCGACGCGGAGTTCACCGAGCGCGTGGCGGCGGCGCTGCCGCGGACGGAGAAGCTGCGGCACCTGGTGCGGGTGGGGACCCCGGCGGCGGACGCGCCGCCGCTCAAGGCCATGGACTTCACCGAGGCCGAGGCGACCGCGTCGCCCGAGCGCGGGTTCGCGCCGCGCTCGCCGGACGACCAGTTCATCATCTACACCGGCGGCACGACGGGCATGCCCAAGGGCGTGATGTGGCGTCAGGAGGACCTGTTCTTCTCGGGGTTGGGCGGCGGCGCACCGACGGGCGAGCCGGTGTCGCGCCCGGCGGAACTGGCCGAGCGGGTGGCCGCGGGCGGCGACGGCATCACTTTCTTCCCCACTCCCCCGCTGATGCACGGCACGTCCACCCTCACGGCCTTCATCGGCTTCAACTTCGGCCAACGTATCGTCATCCACCGCAAGTTCGTGCCGGAGGAGGTGCTGCGCACGATCGAGAAGGAGAAGGTGACGAGCATGTCGCTGGTGGGCGACGCGATGCTGCGCCCGCTCATCGACGCGCTGAACGGACCGCTGAAGGGTACGGACTGCTCGGCGATGTTCAGCGTCTCGTCCTCGGGCGCGATCATGTCGGACACGGTGCGCGCCCAGTTCCAGGCGCTGGTCCCGAACGTGATGCTGCTCAACAACTTCGGTTCGTCGGAGTCCGGCTTCAACGGCACCGCGACGGACGACTCGGGCGCCGGCCAGGGCTTCCGGCTGCGGGTCAACGCCCGTACGCAGGTGGTGGATCCGGCGACGTACGACCCGGTGGCCGTCGGCGAGGTGGGCCGCCTAGCGCAGCGCGGCCATGTCCCGCTGGGCTACTACAACGACCCGAAGAAGACCTCGGAGACGTTCTTCCAGAAGGGCGACGAGCGCTGGGTGCTGCTCGGTGACATGGCGACGGTGGACGAGGAGGGCATCGTCACCGTGCTCGGCCGCGGCTCCCAGTGCATCAACACCGGCGGCGAGAAGGTCTATCCGGAAGAGGTCGAGCAGGCCCTGAAGTCCCACCCTGACGTCTACGACGCGCTGGTGGCCGGCGTGCCGGACGAGAAGTGGGGCAACCATGTGGCCGCCGTCGTCCAGCTGAGAGCCGGCGCCCCCGCCCTCACCCTGGACGCCCTCCAGACCCACTGCCGCAGCCATCTGGCGGGCTACAAGATCCCGCGCCAGCTGATCGTGACGGACCGCATCCAGCGGTCACCGAGCGGCAAGGCGGACTACCGGTGGGCGCGGACCGTAGCGGCCGAATCGGCGCAGTGACAGCAGGTCCGGCGCGGGCCGCCCGCTCTCATGCAGTTGCCGAGCGACGGGCCCGCTGCTGAAGTGGCCGGATGGATCAAGAAGCGGTGCTGGCCCTGTTCGACCGGCAGCTGCGGCGTGCGGCGCGGCCGGACGAGCCGGGGGCGCGGGTCGAGCGGGTCGGCGATGTCGTCCGGCAGGTCGGGCCCGGCGCGGGGTGGAACGGGGTGCTGTGGTCGGGGCTCGACGCGGCGGGCGCGGACGCGGCCATCGCCGAACAGGTGCGGTTCTACCGCGGGTTGGGCGTCGAGGCCGAGTGGAAGGCGTACGGGCACGACCTGCCCGGCGACCTGGGGGCACGGCTGACCGCCGCCGGGTTCGTGGCCGAGGAGACGGAGACCCTGCTCGTGGCGGAGACGGCCGGGCTGCCCCTCGGCGTCGCGCCGCCGGACGGGATCCGGCTGCTGCCCGTCACCGAGGAGGCCCAGGTCGGGCTGGTCGAGCGGGTGCACGAGCGGGCCTTCGACAGCGGCCGGTCCTCGATCGGGCACCAGGTGCGGCAGCAGCTCGCCCACGATCCGGGGACCGTCCCGGCCGTGGTCGCGCTGCACGGCGACGAGCCGGTCAGCGCGGCCCGCCTGGAACTGCACGAGGGCACGGACTTCGCGAGCCTGTGGGGCGGGGGCACCGTGCCCGAGTGGCGCGGGCGCGGCATCTACCGGGCGCTCGTCGCGTTCCGGGTGCGGATCGCCGCCGAGCGCGGGTTCTCGTACGTCCACGTCGACGCCTCGTCGTACAGCAGGCCCATTCTGGAACGGCTGGGGTTCGTGGCACTGGGCACGACCACTCCGTACGTTCTGGGGGCGGCCGGGTAGCCGACGCGGTGACGGCCGGCCCGGCCCGTCAGCCGGCCAGGAACTCGGCCACCCGCGCCACGAAGAACTCCTCGTCGTCCAGCCAGGGGAAGTGCGCGGCGCCCGGCTGCACCACGACGCGGCCCCGCGGGTAGCACTCCGCGGCCTGCCGCGCGAGCCCGGGGCGCGGGCCTCCGTCCAGTTCACCGGCGAGCAGCAGCACCGGGGCGTCGAGCCGGGTCAGGGCCGCGCGCGTCGCGGGCGGGTCGTAGGCGCCTTCGGCGCCGTAGCGCACCTCGGCGCGTTCGTTGCTCTGGTCGTCGGTGCGGGCGGCGTGCGCCTGGGCGCGCTCGTCCCACCGTCCGTAGAAGAACGCGTCGTAGAGGTAGTCGGCGTCGTCCCGGCCGGCGAGCATCTTCTCGTACTCCACGTACGCGGCCTCGAACCATGTCTCGTGGCGCCTCAGCTGCGCGGCGGCGCGCCGGTCCGCCAGGCTCGCCCGCAGGCCCAGGGCCCACTGCGAGGAGGTGACCTGGACGAGCCGCGCGATCCGCTCCGGGTACCGGGCCGCGTACAGGGCGGCGAGGTTGCCGCCCGCCGAGTGGGCCAGGAGGTCCATCCGCTCGAATCCGAGGTGGGCGCGGAGCGCCTCGACGTCGGCGACCTGCCGGTCGCAGCGGTACGTCGCCTCGTCGGCCGGCACCGCGGACTGCCCGGTGCCGCGCAGATCGAGGAGGTACAAAGTGCGGTGAGCGGTGAGTCCGCCCAGGTCCCCGAGGTACTCGGACGCGCGCATCGGCCCGCCGGGCAGGCAGACCAGCGGCGGGCCCGACCCGCGTACGTGACAGACCAGTTCGGTGCCGTCCGGCGCGCTGAACGTGAACATGGCGTGATCATCACAGGCGGGCGGGCCCGCGACAACGCCTTTGTCGACGGCTCGGGCCAACACGTCCCGTCGTATGTCTTGACGCGGGCGGCTCCGTCTTGAATTACTGACGGCCAGCAGGTCAACCGAATGATCGGTCGGGAGTTCGGGAGTGCGGTCGATGACGACGCAGTGGTGGGACGAGGGCGAGCGCCTGGACGCGGCGGAGCTGCGAGCGCTTCAGCTGGAGCGGCTGCGGGCCACGCTGGGCCGGGTGTACGAGCGGGTGCCGTTCTACCGCGAGGCGTTCGACAAGGCGGGGGTTCGCCCCGAGGACTGCACGGCGCTGGAGGACCTGGCGCGGTTCCCGTTCACGACCAAGGCGGACCTGCGGGACAACTACCCGTTCGGGATGTTCGCGGTGGACCGGGCGGACGTGCGGCGGCTGCACGCCTCCAGCGGGACGACGGGTCTGCCCACGGTCGTCGGGTACACCGAGGACGATCTGTCGATGTGGGCCGACATGGTGGCGCGGGCGATCCGCGCGGCGGGCGGCAGGCCCGGGCACAAGGTCCATGTGGCGTACGGGTACGGCCTGTTCACGGGCGGGCTCGGCGCGCACTACGGCGCGGAGCGGCTGGGCTGCACGGTCATCCCGGCGTCCGGCGGCATGACGGCCCGCCAGGTCCGGCTGATCCTGGACCTGGAACCCGAGATCATCATGGTCACGCCGTCGTACATGCTGACGCTGCTCGACGAGTTCGAGCGGCAGGGCGTCGACCCGCGGTCCACGTCCCTGAAGGTCGGCATCTTCGGCGCGGAGCCGTGGACGCAGGAGATGCGGCGGGAGATCGAGGAGCGGTGCGGCATCGACGCCGTGGACATCTACGGCCTGTCGGAGGTCGTCGGACCCGGTGTCGCGCAGGAGTGCGTGGAGACGAAGGACGGGCTGCACATCTGGGAGGACCACTTCTTCCCCGAGGTCGTCGACCCGGTCACGGGCGCGGTGCTGCCCGACGGGGAGCCCGGCGAGCTGGTCTTCACGTCCCTGACGAAGCAGGCGATGCCGGTGATCCGGTACCGGACCAAGGACCTGACGCGCCTGCTGCCGGGGACGGCACGGCCCGCGTTCCGCCGCATGGAGAGGATCACCGGCCGCAGCGACGACATGGTGATCCTGCGCGGGGTGAACCTGTTCCCGACGCAGGTCGAGGAGATCGTGCTGCGCACGCCCGGCGTGGCCCCGCACTTCCAGCTCCGGCTGACCCGCGAGGGCCGGATGGACGCGCTCACCGTCCGCGCGGAGGCCCGGCCCGACGCGACACCGGACGAGCGGACGGCCGCGGCGCGGGCCATCGCGGCGGGGATGAAGGACGGGGTCGGGGTCACGGTGACCGTCGAGATCGTCGATCCGGAGACGCTGGAGCGCTCGGTCGGCAAGATCAAGCGGATCGTCGACCTCCGTGACCACCGCTAGGGCGTGTCCGGCGGATCAGGTCGCGTCCGGGTGACCCGTGCCGTTCTGTGCCGGACCCCGCGCCCGCGACACGATCCGCCGGACAGATCCTGGCTGCGGCGCTCACTCGGCGAACCGGTCCCTGAGCTCCCGCTTGAGGATCTTCCCGCTGGCGTTGCGCGGCAGTTCGTCCACGAAGACAACCCGCTTGGGCGCCTTGAAGCCGGGGAGCTTCTCGCGCGCGTGGGCGAGCAGGTCGGCCTCGGTGACCTCACGCGTACGGACGACGACGGCCGTCACCGCTTCGATCCACCGTTCGTCGGGCAGGCCGATCACGGCGGTCTCCGCGACCGCCGGATGCGTGTAGAGGGCGTCCTCGACCTGGCGCGAGGCGACCAGCACGCCACCGGAGTTGATGACGTCCTTCACCCGGTCGACGACGGTGAAGTAGCCCTCGCTGTCCCGCACGGCGAGGTCACCGGACCGGAACCAGCCGTCGCGGAAGGCCTCCCGTGTCTCCTCGGGCTTGTCCCAGTAGCCATCGCACAGCTGCGGGGAGCGATAGACGACCTCGCCGGGCGTGCCGTCGGGCACGTCCTTGCCGTCCTCGTCGACGATCTTCGCCTCGACGAACAGGACGGGCCGCCCGCACGAGTCCATCCGTCCCTCGTGCTCGTCGGGCCCGAGGACGGTGGCGAGCGGCCCGATCTCGCTCTGCCCGAAGCAGTTGTAGAAGGCGAGCCCCGGGAGCCGCGCGCGCAGCCGTTCCAGGACGGGGACCGGCATGATCGACGCCCCGTAGTACGCCTTGCGCAGCCCGCCGAGGTCCCGGGTCGCGAAGTCGGGGTGCTGGGACAGGCCGATCCACACGGTCGGCGGGGCGAAGATGCTGTCGGCCTCGCCCGTCTCGACCAGGTCGAGGATCCGCGCGGCGTCAGGGGCGTCCAGCAGCGTGTTCGTGGCGCCGACCGCGAGGTAGGGCAGCAGGAACACGTGCATCTGCGCCGAGTGGTACAGCGGCAGCGAGTGGACGGGGCGGTCCGTGTCCTTCAGATCGAGCGCGTGGATCGCGCTGACGTACTCGTGGACGAGGGCCCGGTGCGACATCCGGGCGCCCTTGGGCAGCGCCGTCGTCCCGGAGGTGTAGAGGAGCTGGACGAGGTCGTCGGCGCCCGGCTGCCGCCCGTCGTAGGGGGTGGCCGCCGCGAGACGCGCCAGCAGGGAGTCGTCCGCGTCGCGCAGCGCCAGGGTCCGGACGCCCTCGGGCAGGCGGCCGGCGAGGTCGGGGTCGCTGAGCACGAGCGCGCTGCCGGACTGCCGGACGATGTACGTGAGGTCGTCGCCGGTCAGGTTCTGGTTGACGGGTACGTGCACAAGGCCCGCGCGGGCACAGGCCAGGAACCCGACGAGGTACGCGTCGGAGTTGTGCCCGTAGGCGCCGACCCGGTCGCCGGGGTCGAGCCCCAGGCCGCGCAGGACTCCGGCCGCGCGCGAGACGGCGTCGTCCAGTTCCTCGTACGTCCAGGTGCGCGGCCCGTAGCGCAGGGCGACGCGCGCCGGGGTGCGGCGGGCGCTGCGTCGCAGGACCCCGTCGACGGTGCTGCCTGCCGCTTCGGCTGCCGGTGACCTCGTCATGGCGTGATCCTGTGCGGTGTCGGACGCCAGGTCAAGACGTGTGCGCACGACGCTCGGCAGGCGACATACCGATTGGTACGCTCAACCGCCCCTGTCCGCAATGCAGTTGGGAGCACGATGCGTACCCGTCTGAGACAACGGCGCCTCATGGTCGTCGGGACCGCTCTGCTGACCGCGCTCACCGCCACGGCCTCGCTGCCCTCGGCGGCGGCCGACCGGCACGACCGTCCGCACGGTGGCGGCCTGTCCGCCACGATCCGCTACACCGAGTACGGCATTCCCCACATCCTCGCCAAGGACTACGCGAACCTCGGTTTCGGCACGGGCTGGGCGCAGGCCGCGGACCAGGTGTGCACACTCGCCGACGGTTTCCTGACCGTACGGGGCGAGCGCTCGCGCTGGTTCGGGCCGGACGCCGCGCCCGACGGGTCGCTCTCCTCGGCGGCCAAGAACCTCTCCAGCGACCTGTACTTCCGTGGCGTGCGGGACACGCACACGGTGGAGAAGCTGCTCGCCACACCCGCTCCGGCCGGGCCCAGCAGGGACGTCAAGGACGCGATGCGCGGCTGGGCCGCCGGGTACAACGCGTGGCTGAAGCAGAACCGGATCACCGACCCGGCGTGCAAGGGCGCGGACTGGGTGAAGCCGGTGACGACGCTGGACGTGGCGGCGCGCGGTTTCGCGATCTCGGTGCTCGGCGGGCAGGGACGCGGCATCGACGGCATCACGGCGGCGCAGCCGCCGACGGCCGGCGCCGAGGGGAAGGCGGCGCCGTCGAAGTCCGAACTGGCGGACGCCGCGCGCGCGTTGTTCTCCCAGGACGACTCCGACATGGGCTCGAACGCGGTGGCGTTCAGCGGCGAGACGACGGCGAACGGGCGCGGTCTGCTGCTCGGCAACCCGCACTACCCCTGGCAGGGCGGCCGCCGCTTCTGGCAGTCGCAGCAGACGATCCCGGGTGAACTGGACGTCATGGGCGGCTCGTTGCTCGGCACCACGGGGATCTCCATCGGCCACAACGCGCACGTCGCGTGGAGCCACACCGTCGCGACGGGCGTCACCCTGAACCTGCACCAGCTGACCCTCGCCCCGTCCGACCCGACGGCGTACGTGGTGGACGGCAAGCGGGAGAGGATGACGAAGCGGACCGTGACGGTGCCGGTGCGGGGCGGCGCCGACGTGACGCGGACGCAGTGGTGGACCCGCTACGGCCCGGTCGTCACCTCGCTCGGCGCCCAGCTCCCCCTCCCCTGGACGGCGACGACGGCGTACGCGCTGGGCGACCCGAACGCGCTCAACATGCGGGCCTCGGACACCGCGCTCGGCTTCAGCAAGGCGCGCTCGACGGACGACGTGCTGCGGGCTCTGCGCCGCACCCAGGGCATCCCCTGGGTGAACACGATCGCCGCCGACTCGAAGGGCCACTCGCTGTTCACGCAGTCACAGGTCCTGCCCCGCATCACCGACGACCTGGCGGCGCGCTGCTCGACGCCGCTCGGCAAGGTCACCTACCCGGCGTCGGGGGTCGCCGTGCTGGACGGTTCGCGCGGGGACTGTGCCCTCGGCAGGGACAAGGACGCGGTGCAGCCGGGCATCTTCGGCCCCTCGCGGATGCCGGTCCTCAAGGACGCCCCGTACGCGGAGAACTCCAACGACAGCGCCTGGCTGGCCAACGCGGACCGGCCGCTGACCGGCTACGAGCGGGTCTTCGGAACGGTCGGCACGCAGCGTTCGATGCGGACGCGCGGCGCGGTCGAGGACGTCGCGGCGATGGCCGGCCGGGGCGGGCTGACGGTCGCGGATCTGCAGAAGCAGCAGTTCGCCGACCGGGTACCGGCCGGGGACCTGGCGGCGGCCGACACGGCGAAGGCGTGCGCGGCGCTGCCGGGCGGCTCGGCAACAGGCAGCGACGGCAGGGCAGTTGACGTAACGCAGGCGTGCACGGTCCTGGCAGGCTGGGACCGGACCATGAGCACCGGCAGCCGGGGCGCGCTGCTCTTCGACCGGTTCTGGCGGAAGCTGACGGCGACCGTCGCGGCGGACAAGCTGTGGAAGGTGCCGTTCTCGGCCGCCGACCCGGTGCGCACGCCGAACACCCTCGACACCCGGCAGCCCGGATTCGCGACGGCGCTCGCCGACGCGGTGGCCGAACTGCGGGGCGCGGGCATCGCGTTGGACGCGAAGCTCGGCGACGCCCAGTTCGTGGTGCGCGGCGGTGAGCGGATCCCGGTGCACGGCGGCACGGAGTCGCTCGGCGTGTGGAACAAGGTCGAGCCGACTTGGGACGCGAAGGGCGGCGGCTACACGGAGGTCGTGCACGGCTCCAGTTACATCCAGGCCGTCGGCTGGGACGGCGGCCGCTGCCCGGTGGCACGCACGCTCCTGACGTACTCCCAGTCGTCGAACCCGGACTCGCCGCACTACAGCGACCAGACGCACCTCTTCTCCGGGAAGAAGTGGGTCACGGAGCGCTTCTGCGAGCAGGACATCCTGCGCTCGCCCGCGCTGAAGGTGGTACGGGTGCGCGGCTGACCCGTCGGGAGGGGAGGCCCTGCCTCCCCTCCCCCGCGCCTGCTCCACGTCGCCCTCGTCCAGGATCAGACGGCCCGGGTCCGCCCTTCCCAGTACGGGTCCCGCAGCCGGCGCTTGTAGAGCTTGCCGTTGGGGTCGCGGGGCATCGTCTCGATGAAGTCGACGCTCTTGGGGCGCTTGTAGCCCGCGAGCTGCGTCTCGCAGTGGGCGAGGATCTCGGCGGCGAGGGCGTCGCCGGCCTCGCGGCCCTCGGCGACCTCCACCACGGCCTTCACCTCCTCGCCCCAGTCGTCGTGCGGGATGCCGAACGCGGCCGCGTCGGCGACGGCCGGATGGGTCAGGAGCGCCGACTCGATCTCGGCGGGGTAGATGTTGACGCCACCGGAAATGATCATGTCGATCTTGCGGTCGCGGAGGAAGAGGTAGCCGTCCTCGTCGAGGACGCCCAGGTCACCGACGGTGAAGAAGTCGCCGATGCGGTTCTTCTTCGTCTTGGTCTCGTCCTTGTGGTACGAGAATCCGCCGGTCTTCATCTGCATGTAGACGGTGCCGAGTTCTCCGGCGGGCAGCCGGTTCCCGTCGTCGTCGAAGACGGCCAGCTCACTGATGGGCCAGGCCTTTCCGACCGTGCCCGGTTTCTTCAGCCAGTCCTCGGCGGTGGCGAAGGAGCCGCCGCCCTCGCTCGCCGCGTAGTACTCCTCGACGCAGGTGCCCCACCAGTCGATCATGGCGCGTTTGACGTGGTCGGGGCAGGGCGCGGCGCCGTGGATGGCGTGCCGCATGGAGGTCACGTCGTAGCGGTCCTTGACCTCCTGCGGGAGCGCGAGGAGGCGGTGGAACTGGGTCGGCACCATGTGCGTGTGCGTGCACCTGTGGGTGTCGATGACACGCAGCATCTCCTCGGGCGCCCACTTGTCCATGAGGACGACGGGGTGCCCGATGTTCAGTGCGGCGCCCGCGAACTGCAGCACCGCCGTGTGGTAGAGCGGCGAGCACACGAGGTGCACGTTGCCGTCGAACGGCTTGATGCCGAAGATCCCGAGGAATCCGCCGAGGTAGGCCTCCTCGGGGAGCTTGTCCTGCAGGGGGCGGCGGATGCCGCGCGGGCGTCCCGTCGTGCCGGACGTGTAGTTCATGACCCAGCCGAGCGTCCGGTCGTCCGGGGCCGACTCCCGCTGTCCGTCGAGGAGTTCGGCGTAGGGACGGAAGGTGTCGACGCCCCCGACGGCGTACCGGTGCGTCGCGGGCAGCCCGGCCTCGTCGGCGGCGGCCCGCGCCTGCTCGGCGAAGCGCTCGTGGGCGATCAGCACCTTCGCCCCGGAGTCGGCGACGATCCAGGCGATCTCCGGTCCGACCAGGTGGTGGTTGACGGGCACGAGATAGAACCCGGCCTGCGAGGCGGCGAGGTAGGCGGTGAAGAACTCGACGCCGTTGGGGAGGACCACGGCGAAGGCGTCGCCGCGTTCCATCCCGGCCTCGCGCAGGCCGTGCACCATCTGGTTGACGGTCACGTGGAGCCGGCCGGCGCTCCATTCCTCGCCGTCCGGGGCGTGCAGGACGGTGCGGTCGGGATTCTCGGCGGCCTGGGCCCAGAAGCCGTTCGGGGGGTTCTGGTCGGACATGGGGTACGTCCCTTCTGCGGGTGGGTGGTCATCGGCTTCTCGTCTGCCGGGGGCCGTGCGGTGCCGGGTGCGGGTCCGGTGGGGCCGGTCGCGCGGTTCTCCGGGCGTTCGATGAGGCGGCAGCGAAGCTGCGCGTCCCCGGGGCGCGGGGAACCGCGCGAGAAGCCCCACCGGACCCGCCCCACAACCTGACCGCACTCCTGCGGCGCGCTACCTCCCCGCGATCCGGTTGACCCGGTCGATGGCCCGCTCGAAATCCCGGGTCAGGTCGTCGAAGACCGCCTGGACGCTGCGTTCCTCGTTCATCCGGCCCACGATCTGGCCGACCGGGGTGCCGAGCAGCGGCTCCACCTCGTACTTCTGGATCCGCGAGACCGCCTCGGCGACGAGCAGCCCCTGCAGCGGCATGGGCAGTGTGCCGGGCCCCGACGGGTCGTCCCAGGCGTCCGTCCACTCCGTACGCAGCTGGCGCGCCGGTTTGCCGGTCAGTGCGCGGGAGCGCACTGTGTCACCGGAGCCCGCGGCGAGCAGTTTGCGAGTGAGGGCGGGCGAGTGCATGTCGGCTTCCGTCGTGGTCAGCCAGACCGAGCCGAGCCAGACGCCCTGTGCGCCGAGCGCGAGCGCGGCCGCGATCTGCCGGCCGCTGCCGATGCCGCCCGCGGCCAGCACCGGCAGCGGGTCGACGGCCTCGACGGCCTCGGGGGTCAGCACCATCGACGCGATCTCGCCGGTGTGGCCGCCCGCCTCGTAGCCCTGGGCGACGACGATGTCGATGCCCGCGTCGGCGTGCTTGCGGGCGTGCCGGGCGCTGCCCGCGAGGGCGGCGACGAGGACGTCGTGCTCGTGGGCGCGCGCGATGACGTCCGCCGGGGGTGAACCGAGGGCGTTGGCGAGGAGTTTGATCGGATAGTCGAAGGCGACGTCGAGTTGGTTGCGGGCGACCTGTTCCATCCAGCCGGTGATCCGCCAGCCGGACGCCTCGCCCGCGGCGAGTTCGGGCACCCCGTGCTTGGCGAGGGTGTCCTGGACGAACTGGCGGTGTCCTTGCGGGATCATCGCCTCGACGTCGGCCTCGGTGACGCCCTCGACCTTCTTCGCGGGCATGACGACGTCGAGCCCGTAGGGGCGGCCGTCGGCGTGCGCGTGCAGCCAGTCCAGGTCGCGGGTGAGGTCTTCGGGTGCGGTGTAGCGGACCGCGCCGAGCACGCCGAAGCCTCCGGCCCTGCTGATGGCGGCGGCCACCGCAGGGAACGGCGTGAAGCCGAAGACGGCGTGCTCGATCCCCAGTTTCTTGCTCAGCTCCGTCTGCATGCGCGCAGGATGCCGCAGCGGACCGGCCGACGGAAGAGCTTTTCTGATGCAGCGTCAGATTCTTCACGGGCCGGTCACCGGACACGGGTGGTTGACACAGGGCGGCGCTGACATGAAAGTTTCACCCGTCGCGGAAGATCCCGAAAGATACTTTCAGGAGGGCCCGTTCATGGCCGCAGAGACCGGAGAGACCGGAGCAACCCAAGCAGCGGACAGACCCGGCGGCGCAGGAGCCGGACTCACCCGGCGCCGGCTCGCCGGGGCCGGTCTGGCCCTGGGCGGCGCGCTCGCCCTCGCCCCCTTCCCGGCCGGCCCCGCCGCGGCCGCCGGGCAGCCGACACAGCGGCGGCGCCCCACTCTGCGCCGGGGCTCCCCCGAACGCGCGGGCCTGCTCGCCGGCCATCTGCGCCAACTGGTCGCGGACGCCGAGAAGTTCCTCGGCCCGTCCCCCAAGCATCCGTGGTACGCCGGTGCGGTGCTGCTCGCGGGCCGCGGCGGCACGGTGGCGCTGCACCAGCCGATCGGCAAGGCGGTGCGCTACTCGCGCTACGACGAGACGACGGACACGGGGGTCGAGTTCCCCGCGGACCAGCAGATCGGCATGGCCGAGGACACCGTCTTCGACCTGGCCTCGGTGTCGAAGCTGTTCACGTCGATCCTCGCCGTGCAGGAGATCGAGCGCGGCGCGCTGGAGCTGGAGGCCGAGGTCGCCTCGTACCTGCCGGACTTCGCGGGCGCGGGCAAGCAGGACGTGACGATTCGTCAACTCCTGACGCACACCTCGGGTTTCCGGTCCTGGATCCCGCTCTACAAGGAGTCCACGCGCGAGGGGCAGCTCCGTCTCATCTGGAACGAGGCCCTGCTCAACCCGCCCGGCACCGCCTACCTCTACTCGGACCTCAACCTCATCTCGCTCCAGCTGGTCCTGGAGAAGCTCACCGGCGAGACCCTCGACGCGCTGCTGCGCGGGCGGATCACGGAACCGCTCGGCATGACGCGCACCCGCTACAACCCGCCCGCCTCCTGGAAGCCGAGGATCGCGGCGACGGAGGACGAGCGGGCGCCGTGGTCGGGCCTGGACCGGGGCCTGGTGTGGGGCGAGGTGCACGACGAGAACGCGTTCGGGTTCGGCGGCGTCGCGGGCCACGCCGGCGTCTTCTCCTGCGCGTGGGACCTGGCGGTCCTCGGCCGGACGCTGCTCAACGGCGGGGTGTACGGCAGCGCCCGCATCCTCTCCGAGAAGTCCGTGGAGCTGATGTTCACGGACTTCAACAAGGCCTTCCCCGGCGACGAGCACGGCCTGGGCTTCGAGCTCTACCAGCACTGGTACATGGGCGCGATGGCGACGCCGCGCACAGCGGGCCACACGGGATTCACCGGCACCTCGATCGTGCTCGACCCGACGACGGACTCGTTCCTCATCGTG
Organism: Streptomyces sp. cg35; assembly: GCF_050410835.1. NCBI lineage: Bacteria > Bacillati > Actinomycetota > Actinomycetes > Kitasatosporales > Streptomycetaceae > Streptomyces > Streptomyces sp. cg35. Next base: position 8,163,556 of record NZ_CP191268.1, on the reverse strand, counting down.
CTGGGCAACTCCGTGCACCCCGTGCGCACCTGGCGATCCGGCTCCGCTCCCCGGGTCGCCACGGCCAACAACATGGCGCGCGCCGTCGCGGTGCGTCCCGCGCACGGACGTACCGCCTGGTTCTCGGGCATGGCCGGCGCCACGTCGGCCACCCTGACCTTGCCGGACCTGCGCCTCTCCTCGCCCGACGCACGTCTGACGTGCGCCCTGTGGTGGGACACGGAACCGCACTCCGACTTCCTCTTCCTTGAGGTGTCGACGGACGGCGGCTCCAGCTGGAAGCCTCTTGCCTTCACCACGGACCGTGCCGACGACCACCCGTCGGGCGCGGTGGACGGCTACGCGGGCCGCGCCTGGCACCGTCTGTCCGCGGACCTCGGCGGCTTCGGCTCGGCGTCCACCCGGGTGCGCTGGCGGTACACGACCGACCAGCTGTACGTGGGACGCGGGGTCTACGTGGACGGCGTGCGGGTCACCGACGGCCACCGGATCGTCTTCGACGAGGCCCGCCCGGCCGACTCGTCCCGGATCGAGGCGGTGGGCTGGACGGAGGCCCAGGACTGATCCGGCGCCACCCCACGAACCCGGTGGGCGGCTCGGGTGCGGCGAGCAGTTCCCGGGCCGTCGCACGGCCGAGCTCCGCGGACTCCTTGTCGCCGCACTCGCTGGTGGCGGCGCCCGGCCAGACCACCGCCGAGGCCGGGTCGACGCCGCCCTCCTCCAGCGCCGCGCGGAACCCGCGCAGCCGCTCGCGCCGGTCGACACTGCTGACCGAGCCGGAGAGGTCTGTCCCTCGTCCACCGTCTTCGCGGCCTGACCCGGAGCGGGGTCACCGGCTCTCAGCGGCCGAGCACCGCCATGGCCGCGTTGTGCCCGGGGATACCGCTGACCCCGCCGCCGCGCACCGCTCCGGCGCCGCACAGCAGCACGTTCGCGTGGGCGGTCTCCACGCCCCAGCGGCCCGTGCCGTCCTGTGCGTACGGGAAGGACAGGGCCCGGTGGAAGATGTTGCCGCCGGGCAGGCGCAGGTCCCGCTCCAGGTCGAGCGGGGTCTTCGCCTCGATGCAGGGACGGCCGTCGGTGTCCTCGGCGAGGCAGTCGGCGAGCGGCTCGGCGAGGTGGGCGTCGAGCTGCGCGAGGGTGTCCTTGAGGAGGTCCGCGCGGGCGGTGTCGTTGTCCTGCGTGAACAGGCGTGCCGGGGTGTGCAGTCCGAAGAGGGTGAGGGTCTGGTAGCCGCGGGCGACGAGGTCCGGGGCGAGGATCGTCGGGTCGGTCAGGGAGTGGCAGTAGATCTCGGAGGGCGGCGCGCTCGGCAGGGAGCCGGCCGCCGCCTCGGCGTACGCGGTCGCCAACTGGCCGTAGCCCTCGGCCACATGGAACGTCCCGGCGAACGCCTCGCGCGGGTCGACCGCGGTGTCCTTCAGCCGGGGCAGCCGCTTGAGCAGCATGTTGACCTTCAGCTGGGCGCCTTCGGCGGAGACGGGCGGGGTGTCGCCGAGGAGCCGGGCGAGGTCCTGCGGGGAGGCGTTGACGAGGACGTGCCGGGCGGCGACCGCGCCCTCGCCGTCCTCGGTGCGGTACGTGACCTCGGCCCGCTGTCCGTCGGTCTCGATCCGGGTGACCTCGTGGCCGGTGACGAGGTGGGCACCCGCCGCACGGGCCGCGGCGGCGAGCGCGTCGGTGAGCGCTCCCATGCCGCCCACGGGCACGTCCCAGTCGCCCGTGCCGTTGCCGATCACGTGGTAGAGGAAGCAGCGGTTCTGGGCCAGGGACGGGTCGTGGGCGTCGGCGAACGTGCCGATCAGCGCGTCGGTCAGGACGACGCCGCGCACCAGGTCGTCCTCGAAGGACTCCTCGACACCGACCCCGAGGGGCTCCTCGAAGAGCAGCCGCCAGGCCGCGTCGTCCCCGATCCGCTCCCGCAGCGCGGCACGGCTCGGCAGCGGTTCGGTGAGGGTGGGGAAGACGCGTTCGGCGACCTGCCGGGTGGTCTCGTAGAACCGGGTCCACGCCGCGTACTCGCGCTCGCCTCCCGTCAGCCGGGCGAAGGAGTCCCGGGTGCGGTCGGCCCCGCCGCCGACGAGCAGCCCCGTCGGGCGGCCGTCGCGGACGGTCGGCGTGTACGAGGACACGGTGCGCTGCCGCACGGCGAAGTCGAGCCCCAGCTCGGCCACGATCTTCCTGGGGAGCAGGCTGACCAGGTACGAGTACCGGGAGAGGCGGGCGTCCACGCCGGGGAAGGGCCGGGTGGACACGGCGGCGCCGCCCGTCCGCCCGAGGCGTTCGAGCACGGTGACGGTGCGGCCGGCACGGGCGAGATAGGCGGCGGCGACGAGACCGTTGTGGCCGCCTCCGACGATGACGACGTCGTACTGATCTTTTACGGGCATGGCTCTTGGTAGCACTCCTCGCAGCGGAATCAAGCCCCGCAGGCCGTATCGAGCCCCTCCGGCGATTGAGGAGCGGGGTCCGGGGCGGAGCCCCCGGGGCATCAGCCGCGGTTCTGCCCGCGCTGCCTCAGCGCCGCTGCACGCCGGTACAGCTCGGCGGCCTCGCCGCTCCGCCCCAGCTGCTCCAGACAGTGCGCCTCATCGTTCCTGCTGGCCAGGGAGTCCACATGGGCCTCCCCGAGAACCCGCTCCCTGGCGGCAGCCACCGTGCGGTACTCGACGAGCGCGTCCTGCCACCGCCCCAGCCAGCCGAGACCGACCGCCACCTCCCGGTGACTGATGAGGGTGTCGACGTGGTCGGGGCCCAGGACCCGCTCACGGATCGCGCACACGTCGCGGGCCTCGGCGAGCGCCTCCTCCCAGCGGGCCATGCGGCCGAGGTTGACGCCGAGGCCGTGCCGGGCGCGCAGCGTCTCGGGGTCGCTGGGGCCGCTGACCCGGGCGCGGTCGTCGATCAGGTCGCGGTAGAGCGTGAGCGCCTCCGCGCTGCGTCCGAGCCGGCCCAGGCTGATGCCCACCTCGTACCGCGCCGCCAGGGTGTCCGGGTGGTCGGCGCCCAGCGCCTGCGCCCGGGCCTCGGCCACTTCGCGGTAGGTACGCAGGGCCTCGCTCCAGCGCCCCAACTGGCCCAGTGTGTAGCCGACTTCGCAGCGGGTGACGAGCGTGTCGGGGTGGTCGGCGCCGAGCACGCGGGCCCGGGCGTCGGCGACCTCGCCCGCCATCCGGTACGAGTCCTCCAGGCGTCCGAGCCGGCTGAGGTTGAAGGCGAGGTTGTGGCGGCAGCGCAGGGTGTCGGGGTGATCGGGCCCCATGACGCGCTCGCGCGCCGCGAGGACCGCCGTGTACGCCTCGTGCGCCTCGAAGTGCCGGCCCAGCTTGCCCAGCACGTACCCCACTTCCTGGCGCGCCCCGAGCGTCTCGGGGTGGTCGGGGCCGAGCGCCCGCTCGCGCCCCTCGACCACGCGCCGGTACTCGCGCAGCGCGTCGGCGGCGCGCCCGGTGCGGCTCAGCGAGAAGGCGACCTCGTAGCGGCTGGCGAGGGTGTCGGGGTGATCGGGGCCGAGCGCGTGCTCCCGTTCGGCGGCGACCGCGCGGTGCACCTCGCCGGCCTCGGTCCAGCGGCCGAGCCGGCCGAGGCTGAGGCCCGCGTGGTGCCGGGAGGCGAGCGTGGCCAGCAACTCCGGTGCCGGAGCGGGGCGTTCGGACCGCTCGCCCGATGCCGTCCGGGTGCCGGCGGCGGGCCGCGGGACCCAGTCACCGGCGAGGCCGGACGCGGTGTCGGGCGGGGTGACGCGCAGTCCCGGTCCGCCGGTGGCCTTGTGGCCGGTACTCATGCCGCGCGTCCAGGACGGCAGGCGGGGCTCGCGCGGGCCCGACGGCCCGGTGCCGGTCTGCGGGTCCGGACGGAGTGCGATCTGCGGGGCGCGCACCGTCGGCACGTACGCTCCGCGCGCCGAGCGTCCGGTGGCGATGCGACGCCCCAACTCCCGTGCGTCGCCGGGGCGTTCCTCGGGGTCCTTGGCGAGCAGGTCGAGGATGATCCGGTCGACGTAGAGAGGCAGTTCGGGCCGGTGGCTGCGGGGCGGCTCGGGCGGGGTGTCCCGGTGTCCGACGAGGACGGCCCACGCGTCGTCCAGGTCGAACGGCGGCGCGCCCGTGGCGATCTCGTACAGCACGCACCCCAGCGAGTACAGGTCGCTGCGCTGGTCGACATGGATGCCGCCGATCTGCTCGGGGGACATGTAGTGCGGGGTGCCCATGGCGATGCCGGTGCCGGTGAGCCGGGTGGTGAAGCCGATGTCGTGGCCGAGGCGGGCGATGCCGAAGTCGCAGATCTTCGCCGTGCCGTCGGCCAGGCGCACGATGTTGGCGGGCTTCAGGTCGCGGTGCACGATGCCCTGTTCGTGGGTGTAGGCGAGGGCGGACGCGACCTGCTCGGCCATGTCGACGACGTCGTCCACGGCCAGCGGATGATGCCGGTTGTCCTCCAGGAGCTGACTGAGGTTCCTGCCCTCCAGGAGCTCCATCACCAGATACAGGACGCCCTCGTACTCGCCGAAGTCGTGCACGACGGTGACGCCGCGGTGCTGCAGCGCCGCCGCGACCCGCGCCTCTCTGCGGAAGCGCTCCCGCAGCACGCGGGTGAAGGACTGGTCCCGCTGCGGTCCGAGCGGCTTGAGGCACTTCACGGCGACGTGCCGCCCGAGCGACTCGTCGCGGGCACGCCACACCTCGCCCATGCCGCCGCGGCCGATGCGCTCGAGCAGCCGGTACCGCCCGTGGATCAGCCTGATGCTCCCGGTCTCCCCCGACTCCGCCATGTCCCGCTGTCGCCCCCCGTAGCCTCGCTGCGCCCTCCCCGGCGGGCTCCGTCGTCACCGCCGGACAGACACGGGCGTGACGACGGGCCTAGTCCAGTATGGCTACCCATCTGCCGACTTTGTACGGTGCCGGGCGGGCGTCGGGGCCGAGTCTCGCCATGGCGCGCAGGATGTGTTTCGGGGGCAGTTGCCAGCGCACGCGGGCGGGAACGCAGCGCAGCGCCGTGCCCGTGGCGCGCAGGCGGCGGGTGACGACCGCGGGGGCGGGAGCGGGCCGTCCGTACAGGTCATGGGCGTAGGGCGGCAGTGCGGCGTACGCCAGATTGGCCACCCGCCGCCACAGCGCCTCGCGCGCCGGGACCAACAGCGCCTGGGTGGGAGGTCGTTGCAGGAAGTCGTCGACGACGCGGGCCTCCGGGCCGGCGGCCAGTTCAGGCCGCACCTTCTCGAAGTACTCCCGCACCTCACTCTGGCTCGAAGGGACTTCGTCCGGGTCGAGGCCGACGAGGCGGGCGCTGGTGCGGTGCTCAGCGATGTACCGGTCGGCCTGGGCCTCGGTGAGCCGGAAGCCGGAGCGTCGCGCCACGTGCAGGTAGGAGTCGATCTCGGCGCAGTGCACCCACAGCAGCAGCCCGGGCTCGTCGACGCCGTACCGCTCCCCCGTGTCCGGGTCCGTGGCCGAGAGCATGCTGTGGATCTTGCGGACCCGCGCGCCCGCCTTCTCCGCCGCCTCGGTCGTCCCGTACGTGGTGGTCCCGACGAAGCTCGCGGTCCGCATCAGCCGGCCCCAGGCATCGCGCCGGAAGTCCGAATTCTGCATGACGCCGCGCACCGCGCGAGGGTGCAGCGCCTGGAGGTACAGGGCTCGCACGCCCGCCACCCACATCATGGGGTCGGCGTGCATCTGCCAGGTCACCGAGTCGGGCCCGAACAGCCCCGGATCCGCCGCACCCGCCCGCATCACGCGCGCCTCCTGTCGTCACCCTGGCCGACACGACCAGCTTACGCAGCCGTCGGTCTCAGCCGGTCCGCCAGAGACGGAGCTTCTCAGGGTTCCGCACCGCCCAGATGCGCCTGATCCGGTCGCCCGTGACCTCGAACGCGAACACGGTCACGAGCGTGCCGTCCTGCCGCGTCGCCAGGCCGGGCAGGCCGTTGACCGTGCATTCCAGGAACGTGGTGCGCTCACCCGACACCCGGGCGATCTCGGCGTAGGCGCGGGCGATCCGCTCTCCGCCCACGATCGGGTGCAGGTGGGTGACGGCCAGCCCGCCGCCGTCGGCGGTCGCGGTGGCGTCGGGGTCGAGCAGGCCGATCAGGGCTTCGATGTCCTGGGCCTGCCACGCCGTTCTGAACCGCCTGACGATGCCGGCCTGCCCGGCGCCCGGCCCCGCCGGGGTCCGCGCGGTGCGGATGCGGCGGCGGGCGGACGAGGCCAGCTGACGGCAGGCCGCCGGGGTGCGCCCGACGATGTCGGCGACCTCGCCGAAGGGATAGCGGAAGACGTCGTGCAGGACGAACGCGACGCGTTCGGCCGGGGTCATCGTGTCGAGGACGACCAGGAAGGCCATCGTCACCGACTCGTCGAGGGTGATCCGGTCGGCCGGGTCGGTCCCGCCGGCGCCGGAGGGACCGGTGATCCACTCCGTGGGTTCGGGCAGCGGCTCCGGGATCCAGCTGCCCACGTACGTCTCCCGCCTGGCCCGCGCCGAGCCGAGCAGGTTCAGGCAGATGCGGCCGGCGACCGTCATCAGCCAGGCGCCGGGCACCCCGATGTCCTGCCGCTCCCGTGCGGACATGGCGTACCAGCGGGCGTAGGTATCCTGCACGACGTCCTCGGCGTCGGCAAGGGACCCGAGGAGTCGATAGGCGAGATTGATCAGCCGGCGCCGCTCGCTCATGATCGCGTCGAGGCCCGGATCGTCCTGATCGTCGCCGTGCTCTGCTCTGGTGGTCATCGTCTCGCCGTCTCCCTCGCCCGCTCCCGTGCCACTACCCGGTACGACAGGACAGCCCACCGGAATGTGAGGCCGAGGTGCCGCCTCACATTCCGCGCGGCTGCGTTGTCGTACCGGCGAGGACGACAACCAGAGGGAGAGGGGACGTCGATGCACGACTTCCAGGCCGTCGCGGACCGCGTCGAGATCGAGGCGCTGCGCGGCGAGTTCACCGACGCGGCGATGATGCGCGACCGGCCCCGCCTGGCGTCGCTGTTCACACCGGACGGCGTGCTGCGCATGCCCGACATCCCCGTCGAGCAGATCGGCCGCGAGGAGATCAGGGCCGGGGGCGAGCGGCTGCAGAGCCAGTGGGACTTCTTCGTACAGACCACCCACCCCGGCAGCATCGTGCTCGACGGCGACACCGCGACGGGCCGCGCCTACATCCATGAGCTCGCGCGGACCCTCGACGGACGCCAAGGTCTGAACTACGCCGTCTACCACGACCGTTACCGGCGCACCGCGGAGGGCTGGAGGTTCGCCGAGCGGGTGTACGAGGTCAGGTACCTCGACACCTCCCCGCTGGCGGGCACGGCACCCCGTGCGGCGCGGGGCGGCACCGGGACCGGCCCGGCTGAGGCCGCGTCGTTCACCGACCCGGCACCGGCCGAACGACTGGAGCGGGTGGCCGCCGCGCTGCGCGCCGGCGGCTTCGCCACCGAGATCCTCGACGACGCGGCGGCAGCACGCGTCCGCGTCAGGGACCTGATCCCCGAGGGGGCCGGCGTGTTCACCGGGGCCAGCGAGACGCTCCGGCTGTCGGGGATCGACGAGGACATCAACACCGGCGGCCGGTACGACGCGATCAGGCCGCGCCTGCTGGCCATCGACCGTGCCACCGGCGCCGACGAGATCCGACGGCTGGCCGCGAGCCCCGATGTCGTCGTCAACAGCGTCGCCGCGGTCACCGAGACCGGCTCGCTCGTTCTCGCCTCGGGCAGCGGCAGTCAGCTCCCGGCCAACGCGGGCGGCGCCGCCCACGCGATCTGGATCGTCGGCGCGCAGAAGGTCGTGCCCGACCTGAGCACGGCCCTGCGCCGCGTCGAGGAGCACGCCCTCCCGCTGGAGAACGCCCGCGCCCGGGCGGCGTACGGGATGCCCAGCGCCGTCAACCGCCTGCTCGTCCTCAACGCGGAACCCCGCCCGGGGCGCGGCACCGTCCTGCTGCTCCGAGAAGCCATCGGTTACTGACCCGAACCACAGAAGTGACCTAGCGGCGCACCCGCGGCATCCCGAGTCCGATCCACGAGATGATCTCCCGCTGGATCTCGTTGTTGCCGCCGCCGAACGTGAAGATGACGGCCGACCGGTAGCCGCGTTCCAGTTCACCGTGGAGCACGGCGCCCGCGCTGCCCTCCTTCAGGGCGCCCGCGGCGGCAACCACCTCCATCAGCCAGGCGTACGCGTCGCGACGTGCTTCGGAGCCGTAGACCTTCACCGCGGAGGCGTCCTGCGGCATGAGGGTGCCTTCCTGGACGGCGTTCACCATCTGCCAGTTGAGGAGTTTCATCGCGTCGAGCTTGGTGTGGGTCTGGGCGAGCCGCTTCCTGACCCAGCCGAGGTCGATGACGCGGCGGCCGTCGGCGAGCTTGGTCTCCATGGCCCAGCGCTGGACGTCGTGCAGGGCGCGGATGGCCATGGTGCCGTGCGCGGCGAGGGTGACGCGTTCGTGGTTGAGCTGGTTGGTGATCAGGCGCCAGCCCTTGTTCTCGTCGCCGACGCGGCGCGCGGCGGGCACGCGGATGTTCTCGTAGTAGCTCGCCGTCGTGTCGTGCGAGGCGAGGGTGTTGATGACGGTGCAGGTGTAGCCCGGGTCGGAGGTCGGGACGAGCAGCATCGTGATGCCCTTGTGGGGCGGGGCGTCGGCGTCGGTGCGGACGGCGAGCCAGACCCAGTCGGCGGTGTCGCCGTTGGTCGTCCAGATCTTCTGCCCGTTCACGACGTAGTCGTCGCCGTCCCTGACCGCGCGGGTCTTGAGGGCGGCGAGGTCGGTGCCCGCGTCCGGTTCGCTGTAGCCGATCGCGAAGTCGAGCTCGCCGGAGAGGATCTTCGGCAGGAAGAACTCCTTCTGTTCGTCCGTGCCGAACTGCATGATCGTCGGGCCGACCGTGTTGAGCGCCATCAGCGGCAGCGGTACGCCCGCCTGGGCCGCCTCGTCGAAGAAGATGAACTGTTCCATCGGGGTCAGGCCCCGGCCGCCGTACTCCTTGGGCCAGCCGACCCCGAGCCACCCGTCGGCGCCGAGCCGGCGCACGGTCTCGCGGTAGAAACGCTTCTGGGCGGCCGGGTCCTCGTAGCGTGCGTACGCGTTGTCGGGCACGAGGTCGGCGAAGTAGGCGCGCAGCTCGGTGCGCAACTGCTGCTGCTCAGGCGTGTATTCGAGGTGCACGGCCCCTCCTGGCGGTCAACTGGGCGGCGTCGGCGCGGGTTTGACGGCGCACACAGTAGAACGCGTTCCAGAAATAGGGAATGCCGGGGACGGATCGGCCGTCAGTCGAGGATCGCCAGGAAGTCGGTACAGGCCCGCGCGCAGGCACGGCACTGCTCGGCGCAGTGCGCGGCGTCGGGGACCACGTCACAGGCGTGCGCGCCGTCCAGTACGACCGCGCGGCACCACTCGACCTGGAGCCGGAGCGCGTACTCGTCCTGGTGTGCGTCCTCCGCCAGGAGCCGGCAGGTCGCGTCGCAGACCTCGACGCACAGCAGCAGGGTGCGCCGCAGCCCGTGTCTGACCCCGGCCCGACCGGCGTCCCGTTCCGCCGCGAGCCGGACGGGGCCGTGCGCCGGCGGGACGATGGGGCCCGGCTCGACGGAGCTGACGAACAGGGCGCCGACGCGGGCGCACTCGGCGCAGCTCTGGGCGCAGGCGAACCGGTCCTCGAGGAAGCGGACGAGGTCGTCCTTCGGCGTCTCGGTCATCAGGGCGGGGTCAGCGGCCTCGGTGGTCTCGGTGCGGAGGTACGGATACTTGTTCGTGGAGGCCACAGGCCCGGCTCCTCTCCAGGGGACGTCTGCTCGCGCAGGCGGGTAGCCGGATCCCGGGTCCCCAAACCGGGCGGCCGGACGCCGTCGCGGTAATTCCTTTGCGGCCCACGGTCCACGGGGTTACGTTCTGCCCGCCCCGTCGCCACCGACTCAGGAGTGCCCTTGCCGCACGTGCCGCCGCAGCCGACCCCGCTCATCGATCCGCATGCCACGGCGGGCACGCGTCGCCTCGTCTGGCTGGCGCAGGACGCGCAGGGCGATCCCGTGGGGACGGCGTCGCTGCGCCTGTTCGACCGCGACGGGCAACGGCATCTGGCCGAGCTGGTGATCCGGGTGCATCCGGCCGAGCGGCGCGCGGGAGTGGGCTCCCGATTGCTCACGGCCGCCGTCGGCGCCGCCCGCGAGGACGGCCGGCGCTCCGTGCTCGCCTCGGCGGACGGCGACTCCCCCGGTGAACTCTTCCTGGCGGCGCGGGAGTTCCGCAGAGTGCTCCGTCTGACGTACGCGCGGCTCGTGCTCGCCGACGCGGATGTCCCGGCCCTCACGGCGGCGGCCGGGCGGGTCCCCGCCGGCTACCGGCTCGCGGAGTGGGACGGCACGGTCCCGGACGCCCTGGCCGCGTCGTTCGCGGCGTCGCGCCGGGCCATGGACGACATGCCGATGGACGACGCCGACCACGGCCGCGTCGAGTGGGACGTGGCGCGGGTACGGGCGGTCGCCGAGGCCGTGGCGCGCCGCGGCGACCTGCTGCACACGGCCGCCGCGATCGACACGGCGGACGGTTCGGTGGCCGGATTCACGGAGCTGGTCGTGCCGGGCGCCCGCGAGGGCGACGGGGAGCACTACGGCACGGGGGTGCTGCCGGAGCACCGGGGCAGGGGGCTGGCCCGCTGGATGAAGGCGGATCAGATCCTGCGGGTGCGCGAGCGCCATCCCCGGCTGACCGGGCTCGTCACGGACACCGCGGACAGCAATACGCCGATGCGCACGGTCAACGACGCGCTCGGCTACGTACCGACGCATCGCTCGTGCACCTACCAGCTGGACCTCTAGCGGCACAACACCCCCATCGGGCCTGACGCCCGGCGGGGGCTTCGTCCGCACGGTTCACCGGATCTTGGTTTACGGGACCGGGCTCCGGTTACTCACCATCGGTACCAGCGCGACCGCGATCCGCCTTCGGTCGTGCCGCGTACCAGGAATCCGAGCAGCCACAGAACCAGGACGAAAGCCATCACAGTCATTCCCTCTCTGCGCACCGAGTCCCGGCAAACGCCCCTCATACAATGCGAGTTGACGACGTGAGCGAGAACACGAAGTCCGGCACGTCCGAGGACCGCAGGACCCGGCTGACGGTCCTGGTGGCCCTCGCCGCCAATCTGCTCATCGCCGTGGCGAAGGCGGTCGGCGGTCTGATCGCCGCGTCTCCCGCGCTGCTGTCGGAGGCGGCGCACTCGGTGGCCGACAGCCTCAACGAGGTGTTCCTCCTCGCGGCGCTGCGCCGCAGCCGCCGCCCCGCGGACCACCGGCATCCCTTCGGGTACGGCAAGGAGCGGTTCTTCTGGTCGCTGCTGGCCGCGGTCGGCATCTTCGTGATGGGCGGCTGCTTCTCCTTCTTCCAGGGCTTCGAGGCGCTGACGACACCCGCCGCCGAGGAGTCCCGCACGGGCTATGTCGCCGGGCTCGTGGTCCTCGGCGTGGCACTGCTCGCCGAGGGCGCCTCCCTGGTCCGTGCCGTCCACCAGGTCAGGGCGCAGCCCGGCGAGGGCGTCGGCGCCGACCCCGCGCTGCGCACGGTCCTCGCCGAGGACAGCACGGCGGTGGCCGGGGTGCTGCTGGCCGCGGGTGGCATGGTGCTGCACAGGGTGACGGGCGACATCGTCTGGGAGGCGTCGGCGTCGCTGGCGATCGGCGTGCTCCTGGTGTACGTCGCGTACCGCCTCGGCAGGAGCGCGCGCGACCAGCTGATCGGCGAGGCCGTCGATCCGGAGCTGCGCCGCGGCATCCGCGAACTCCTGGACGCACAGCCGGAGATCGACTACCTGGCGGCGCTGCACACGATGCGCCTGGGCATGGACTCGACGCTCGTCGCGGCCCGCGTCGATCTGACGCCCGGGATCGACAGCGAGCGCCTGGAACTGGTCAGCGAGCGCATCAAGCGCAGCATCCGGAACACCTGGCCCGAAGCGGATCAGGTGTTCCTCGACGTGGTGGAGGTGCCGCGCCGGGTACGTGACCGGCCCCCGGCCACCAGGTGATTCGGGGGGACGAACGCGGGTACTCGCGGAGCCATGGCGAGCGCCGGCCTCGTCGGCGGGCAGGGGAGGTCCCATGAGCCAGGTGGAATCGGCGGTGCTGGTCCTGGACTGTGCGGAGCCGGAGGAGCTCGCGGAGTTCTACCGGGTGCTGCTCGACGGCGAGCTCGAGCGGCCGGCCGGCGACAACCGCATCGAGCTCGTCGGAGCGGGCGGCACCCGCATGGCGTTCCGCCTCGACCTCAATGCCGCCCCGGCCAGCTGGCCGCGCCCCGACGACTCCCAGCAGGCCCACCTGGACCTGCTGGTGGCCGTGGAGCACCTGGACGAGGTGGAACGCCAGGTGATCGGGCTCGGCGCGCGGCCGCTGGAGACGCGTGGCAACGTGGGACGGACCGAGACGCGTCTGTACTGCGACCCCGCCGGCCATCCGTTCTCCCTGCGCAGTGTGAGGGACCGTGCGCAACCGAAGTCGAACTGACCGAGAAGCGAGCGGCTCCCGCCCGGACCACCGACCGGGCGAGCCCACGGCGGGGGCGAGGGGGCCCCGGCGCGGCCGGAGCGAGTCCGTCGAGGAGCGGGCCGACCGGCAGTGGTCGGAGCTCATCCAGGAGCTGCGGGTGGCCCTGACCGGGGTGCAGATCCTCTTCGGATTCCTGCTCACCGTGGTGTTCACCCCGCGCTTCCCGGACCTCTCCGACACCGATCGCACCATCTACATCGTGACGGTCGTCCTCGGATCCGCGGCGACGGGCGCCCTGATCGGCCCGGTGTCCTTCCACCGGCTGGTCACCGGTCGACGGATCAAACCGCAGGCGGTGGCCTGGGCCTCCCGCCTGACCTTCGTGGGACTCGTGCTGCTGCTGTGCACGCTGGTGTCGGCGCTCTTCCTGATCCTGCGCATCGCGATGCACGACCCGTTCGCCCCCGTGCTCGTCGCCGTGCTCCTGGCCTGGTACCTGCTGTGCTGGTTCCTGCTGCCCGCCTGGGCACGCGCCCGCTACACGGAAGAGGACACCGAAGACACCGAGGACGCCGAGGATGACCAGGCCGTCGAGTACGCCGGCGAGGGCGCCGAGGACGGCAGCAAGGACCCGAGCGCCACTTGACGCACTGTGCGCACCTTCGATCGCTCGATGAACACAAAAGACCGTCTGCCTAGCCGTCTACAAGCCGAATCAGCCCACATTCGCCCGAGAAGAGGTCTCAACATGAACGAACGACTACGCGCACCGCACCCCGCGGAGACCAAGCACGAGGTCAGAGGCCGCATCCGCACCTGCCGCCCGGCCCACCGTGACGGACGCGATCCCTCCGAACCCGACAGGGACCGGGATCCGGACTGGAATCTGGTGCGCGGAGAGGACTGAGACCCCTCTTCCGCCGCCCGCGTTCCGGCATATGCTGTCGGTGCCGAAGAGGGGAGGCACCCGGCGATGCCCACCGCTGCACGGCCCAGAATCCTGCTCGTCGACGATCGCGACGACACCCTGTTCGCCATGGAGAGCGCCCTCGCCCCGCTCGGCTATCCGGTGGACCGGGCGAACACCGGGGACGACGCCCTCAAGGCGGTCCTGCGCGGCGGCGTCGCGGTGGTCCTCCTGGACGTCCTGATGCCCGACGTCAGCGGCTTCGAGGTCGCTCATTACATGGCGCGCCTGGAACAGACCCAGGACATCCCGATCATGATGATCACCGGCGCCGGACAGGACCCCGCGCTCGCCGCCAGAGCCTTCGAGCTCGGCGTCGCCGACTACGTCGTCAAGCCCATCGAGCCGTGGGTGATGCGGACGAAGGTCCGCTATCTGTACGAGACGAGCCAGCGCCTGCGCGTATTGCGGGAGCGGCTGCGTGCGTACGACGACGACGGATCACCCCCCGCCCCGGCGGCCGGCTTCGAAGGCCACCCCCTGCCCCGGCCGGCCTGACCCCGCCCCCTCTTCCGCCCGCGACGGTGTCGATGCTCACACCAGGTCAGGGGCGACCTCCCAGCATGTGGTTGTACAGTACAACTTGGTTAAGAGTTGTATAAGCCAACCTATGGAGGTCCTGCCCATGCCCGCCGACCACAGAGCTCAGCGGCCCGACAGCGCGGGTGCCGTACGCGGGGTGGTACGCGGGGCGGCGAACGGCGCGCACAACCCGGCGCTGCGCCACGTCCTGACGCATCTGCTCACCCCGCTCCTGATGTGCGTGGGCATGGGGCTCGCCTACCTCGGCGCCTTCGCGTCGCCCGAGCCGCACCATCTGCCGGTCGCCGTCGTCGGCTCCGGTCCGCAGGCCAAGGTGTTCGCGCAGACCGTGAAGGACAAGGCGGGCGACGCCCTCGACGTGCGCACCCTCGGCACCCGCGCCGCCGCGGTCGACCAGCTCAGGACGCGGGACATCGACGGCGCGTACGTGCTCGGCGGCAAGGCGCCGGAACTGATCGTCGCGTCGGCGGGCTCCGACACGACGGTCTCCGTGGTCGAGAAGATCTTCACGCCCGTCGCCGCGCAGCAGGGCGAGCCGCTCGAGGTGACGGACGTGGCGCCCCCGGTGTCCGACGACCCGACGGGGCAGGGCCTGTTCTTCCTGCTCGTCGCGCTGAGCATCGGCTCGTACGCCTCGGTGGCGGTCCTGGGCGGCGCCGGGGCCGCGCTGCGGATGCGGACGCGGGCGCTCCTCGCGGTCGGCGTCTCCGCGGTGGTGAGCCTGATCGGCGCGGCGTTCGCGGGGCCGGTCTTCCACCTCGCGCACACGAACCTGTGGGGCCTGTGGGGCATGGCCTGGGTGTACTCCGCGGGGATCCTGCTGATCGGCGTCGGTCTGCACACGTTCCTTAAGCGGTGGACGACGCTCGCCGTGATGGTGCTGTTCGTGATGCTCAACTTCACGAGTTCCGGCGGCATCTTCCGCCCCGAGCTGCAGAACGGGTTCTTCGGGAGCCTGCACGCCTTCTGGAACGGCGCCGGCTTCGTCGAGGGCGCCCGCAGCCTCCTGTATTTCGACCACTACGGCCTGGGCCGCTACGTGTGGACGCTCGTGGCGTGGCTCGCGGTGGGCGCGGTCGTGCTCGCGGTCGCTGCGCTGGCCGAACGGCGCCGGGAGCGGGCAGTCGTTGTGACCGCGGCCGCCGACCCGGCCCCCACGGCCCCGGCCACCGACCCGGCCGCGCAGGAAGCCGATGTCGAGGAGGAGCTGGAGGAGACCGTCGGCGTCTGACGCGCCGCTCCCCCGCACGGCACGGTGCCCCGCGCTCGTCGAGAGCGCGGGGCACCGTCGCGTACGTCATCCACGTCGCACAGGGCCTCAGACGCCGTGCGGCAGCTTCTTCGCGCGGCTGCGCAGCATGAACGCCTCGACGATCTCGACGACGCCCATCGCCACCAGCCAGCAGCCGCCGACGAGGGTGAGGACGGCGACCGACTCGAACGGCGAGACGATGAGCACGATGCCGGCCAGGGCGCTGACGATCCCGAGGAAGACCTGCCAGCCGCGCGCGGGCATCGCGGGGTCGGACGCCGCCGCGGCGGTCTGGGTGATGCCGCGGAACAGCCACCCGATGCCGATCCACAGGGCGAGCAGCAGGATCGACTGCATCGAGCCTCGGAAGCAGAACAGCCCCAGCAGGATCGAGACGGTGCCGCTGATGAACGCCATCACGCGCAGGCCCGTCGTCACATGCGTGCCGAATGCCGTGACCAGCTGGAAGACACCGCTGACCACGAGATAGACGCCGAACAGGACGCCCGCCGCCCACAGCGAGGCGCCCGGCCAGACGAGGACGAGCACCCCGAGGATCAGGGCGGCGACGCCCGCGAGGAGGACCGCCTGCCAGGCCATGTCGGCGAGTCTGCCGAGCGGGCCCTCGGGGCCGCGTGACGGCTCCTCCCGGTCGGCGCTGCGGTGCGTGCTCTGCGGGTCGTACGGTGCTTGGGTCATGTTCGACTCTTCGCACCGGCACCTGGCACCCACCAGCCGGGTGGACCGAACGGGTGACCTCAGGCGGGGGCGGGCTCGGGGTGCCGCACCGACAGGGCCAGGGAGTCGTCCGCGACGTCGACCACGATCGTGTCACCCGGGTCGGCCTCCCCGGAGAGCAGCAACGAGGCGAGCCGGTTGTCGAGTTCGGCCTGGATCGTGCGGCGCAGCGGGCGCGCTCCGAACTCGGGCTGGTGACCGTGGGCGACCAGGAGCTTCTTCGCCGCCTCGGTGACGTCGAGGGTCATGCCCTGGGCGTGGACGCGCCGCCTGCTCTGGTCCAGGAGGTGTTCGACGATCTCGCCGAGGTCGTCCTGGGTGAGCCCGTGGAAGACGATGATGTCGTCGATGCGGTTGAGGAACTCGGGCAGGAAGCGGGCCCGCAGCTCGTCCATCAGCGCGTCCTTCAGCGTCTGGTCGAGCGCCCCGTCCTCTCCCTGGCCGTCGCCGCGGTGGGCGAGGATGCGCTGCGCGCCGATGTTCGAGGTCATGATGACGACGCAGTTGCGGAAGTCGACGGTGCGGCCCTGCGAGTCGGTGAGGCGGCCGTCGTCGAGCACCTGCAGCAGGGTGTTGAACACGTCGGGGTGCGCCTTCTCCACCTCGTCGAACAGCAGCACGCTGTAGGGCCGGCGGCGGACCTTCTCGGTGAGCTGCCCGGCCTCCTCGTGGCCGACGTATCCGGGCGGTGCCCCGACGAGCCGGGAGACGGTGTGCTTCTCCTGGAACTCGCTCATGTCGAAGCGGATCATGCGGTCCTCGTCGCCGAACAGCAGCTCCGCGAGCGCCTTGGCCAGTTCGGTCTTGCCGACGCCGGTGGGGCCGAGGAAGAGGAACGAGCCGACGGGCCGGTTCGGGTCGCCCATCCCGGCGCGGTTGCGACGCACGGCCTGCGCGACGGCGGTCACCGCCTCGTCCTGGCCGACGACCCGCTCGTGCATCGCCTCCTCCAGCTTGAGGAGCTTGTCCTTCTCGGTGGCGGTGAGCTGTGCGACGGGGATGCCGGTACGGCGCGAGACGACGTCGGCGATGTCGTCGGCGGTGACCTCGACGACGCCCTCGCGACGCTCCTCGACCCCGGCCAGCTCGCCCGTCACCTCGGCGATCCGTGCCTTGATCCCGGAGGCCTTCTCGAAGTCCTCGTTGGCGACGGCCTCGTCCTTCTCCCGCTTCAGCTTGGCCAGTTCGTCCTCGCGGCTGACGACCTCGGTGGAGCGGCCGCGACTGCGCAGGCTCACCCGGGCACCGGCCTGGTCCATCACGTCGATGGCCTTGTCGGGCAGGAAGCGGTCGCCGATGTAGCGGTCGGAGAGCTCGGCCGCCGCGGCCAGCGCGCCGTCGCCGAAGCGGACCTGGTGGTGCGCCTCGTACGTGTCGCGCAGGCCTTCCAGGATGAGCACCGTCTCCTCGACGGTCGGCTCGGGGATCATGACGGGCTGGAAGCGGCGCTCCAGCGCCGGGTCCTTCTCGACGTACTTGCGGTACTCGTCGATGGTGGTGGCGCCGACGACATGGAGCTCCCCGCGCGCCAGGGCGGGTTTGAGCATGTTGCCGGCGTCCATGGAGCCCTCGCCGGTGGCGCCCGCGCCGACGACGGTGTGCAGCTCGTCGATGAAGAGGATGACGTCACCGCCCGCCTCCTGGACGTCCTCGATGACCTTCTTGAGGCGTTCCTCGAACTGTCCGCGGTACTGGGCCCCCGCGACCATCGCGGACAGGTCCAGCGAGACGACCCGCTTGCCGTCGAGGATGTCGGGCACCTCGCCCGCCACGATGCGCTGCGCGAGGCCCTCGACGATGGCGGTCTTGCCGACACCGGGCTCGCCGATGAGCACGGGGTTGTTCTTGGAGCGCCGGGAGAGGATCTCGACGGTCTGCTCGATCTCGTCGGCCCGCCCGACCACCGGGTCCAGCTTGCCGGCCTTCGCCTCCTCGGTGAGGTCACGGCCGTACTCGTCGAGGGTGGGGGTGTTGCTGTTCGGCGGACCGCCGGCCGCGGCGGGCACGCCGGCCGCGCGGGCCGCCGTGTCGGTGACGCCGCGCAACCGGTCCGCGTCCGTGCCCTGGGCCCGCAGCAGCCGGGCCGCGCCCGTGTCCGGGCTGTCGAGCAGGGCGCCGAGGATGTGCTCCGGGCCGATGTACGAGACCCCCGCGGCCTGGGAGAGCGCGTGCGCGGCGGTCAGGGTGCGCTTGGCGGCCGGGGTGAGGCCGGGCTGGGCGGACGGTACGGCACTCTCGGCGGGCAGGATCTCCGCGATCGTCCGGGCGAGCGCGTCGGGGTCGGCGCCGGCCTGCGCCAGCAGGCTGCGCGCCGGGTCGACCTGGGTCGCCGCCCACAACAGGTGCTCGGTGTCCAGGTCCGAACTGCCGTCCTCCACCGCCCTGTTGGTGGCGAGTCCGATCAGTTCGCGCGCCGAATCGGTGAGCAGCCGTCCGATCGGTACGCGCTGCACCGCGGGCGGCGCCGACCCCGGGGACATGCCGAAGAAGCGGTTGAGGAGCTCGCCGAAGGGGTCGGGCGATCCGAGGGGCGATCCGAAGGACATCGACATGGCGGGGTCTCCCGGTGGGACGTCACGGCAACACCTCTCACTGAAGCAACACCTCGCCCGGCTCGCAAAGCGTGAGAAAGCAGCACAATGGGCCCATGAACGCAATTCCGCCGTCCGGCCCGTACCCGGTCCGCCGCGTCTACGATCCGCCCGCCCCGTCCGACGGCACGCGCCTGCTGGTCGATCGCCTGTGGCCGCGCGGGATCTCCAAGGAACGGGCCGCCGTCGACGAATGGCTGAAGGACATCGCGCCGTCCAAGGAGCTGCGCTCCTGGTACCACGAGGACCGCGCGGGGCGGTACGCGGAGTTCGCCGAGCGCTACGGCGCGGAGCTGGCCGACCCGGTCCGCGCCGGCCTGGTCGGCCATGTCCGCACCCTGGCCCGGCGGGGTCCCGTCACGCTGGTGACGTCGGTGAAGGACGTCGAGCACAGCCACGTACCCGTGCTCGCCCGCCACCTGGAGGGATCCTGAGCCGCGTCAGGCCGCCAGGCAGACCGTGCCGCGCGCCCCGGCGCCGGATGCGCCCGATCCGAGCGCGGTGACCGCGGTGACCGCGGTGACGGGGACCGGCCCGCGCACCTGCGCGGCCCGCGCCAACTCGCCCTGCGCGAGCGACAGTACGTCGACGAGCCCGAGCCCGAGCGCACCGGCCGCGGCGGCGAGCATCTCCGAAGAGGCCTCCTTGCGGCCGCGCTCCACCTCGGAGAGGTAGGGCATGGAGATCCCCGCGACGTCGGCCACGTCCTGCAAGGTCCGTCCCTGCGCCCGGCGCCGACGGCGCAGCACGTCCCCGACGACATGCCGCAACAGCGGCTCCTGAGCGGCGGCGGGACGGGGCCTGCGGGTCTCGTGGTTGGTCATCGGCTCAGCGTACGGCGGGGCGGCCGTGCCGGGACCCGGCTTCGCCCAGGGCGATATCGGCGGGCCGGCCGATCGCGTGCGCCCTGACCCGAGAAGTGCGGAGCCTACGACGCCCGCGGACGTTCCCAGTCGCACGGCGGGGAGGGGCAGGCGTGCGCGTCGTGCTCCTTGAGCGCGACGCTCACCAGGCTCAGCAGCAACTGCACGTCCGTGTCGCACTCCAGGAGCACGGTGATCCAGGAGGCCCCGGGATGCACACGGATGGCGCTGTTGTGCCGCAGTTGGGGCAGGAGCCGCTGCACCACCGTCGCGGTGAGGTACAGATCGGCGCTGTCGTCGGCGTGGAAATGGACGAGTTCGTGGCCCGCCGCGCCGAAGGCGTGCCCAACCGAGCACCGGGGCGGGCCACTTACCAGGTTCGGCCATGTCCCGAGTTCGGTCATGGCGCGCTGGGCCGCGGTCATGCCTCCATCCTCGCGCACGCTTCACCTGGAGGACCACCCCCAGCAACCCCCGCGTACTTGCACGTTGTTGACGCGGGGGGCCACTGGACGTCACCGGGGCCCGAAGGAGGTCACCGCTCGCCGCGCTCGGCCTCCCGGCGACGCAGCTCGCGGCGGGCGATGGTCCGCTTGTGCACCTCGTCGGGGCCGTCGGCGAGGCGCAGGGTGCGCAGGTGCGCGTACATGCTCGCGAGCGGGAAGTCGTCGCTGACGCCCGCGCCGCCGTGCACCTGGATGGCGCGGTCGACGACCTTCAGGGCGACCTCTGGGGCCGCGACCTTGATGGCGGCGATCTCGGTGCGGGCCTGCTTGTTGCCGACGGTGTCCATCAGGTACGCGGCCTTGAGGGTCAGCAGCCGCGCCATGTCGATCTCGATGCGGGCCTCGGCGATCCAGTCCTGGATGTTGGCGCGGTCGGCGACGGGCGCGCCGAACGTGGTGCGCGCCTGCGCCCGGTCGATCATCAGGTCCAGGGCGCGTTCGGCCATGCCGAGGGAGCGCATGCAGTGGTGGATGCGGCCGGGGCCGAGCCGCGCCTGGCTGATCATGAAGCCGTCGCCCTCGCCGGCGAGCAGGGCCGTGGTGGGGACCCGTACGTTCTCGAAGAGCACCTCGGCGTGGCCCTCGCGGTCCTGGTAGCCGAAGACGGGCAGGCCGCGCAGGACGGTGACGCCGGGGGTGTCGAGCGGCACGACCATCATCGACTGCTGCCGGAAGGCAGGCCCGTCCGGGTCGGTCTTGCCCATGACGATGAGGACCCGGCAGTGCGGGTGGAGGGCGTTCGAGGTCCACCACTTGCGGCCGTTGAGGACGTAGTCGTCGCCGTCGCGCTCCATCCGCATCTGGATGTTGCTCGCGTCCGAACTGGCCACGGCGGGTTCGGTCATGGCGAACGCGGAGGCGATCTCGCCGGCGAGCAGCGGCTTGAGCCACTTCTCCTTGTGTTCGGCGGTGCCGAAGAGCGTGAGGACTTCCATGTTGCCGGTGTCGGGCGCGTTGCAGTTGGTGGCCTCGGGTGCCAGGTGGGCGCTGCGGCCCATGATCTCGGCGAGCGGCGCGTACTCGAGGTTGGTGAGGCCGGGGCCCCATTCGGGGTGCGGGTGGAAGAGGTTCCACAGGCCGCGCTTCCTCGCCTCGGTCTTCAGCTCCTCGATGACCGGCGGGTGGAAGTGCGGGTCGCCGGACTCGGCCATCTGCGCGGCGTACACCGCCTCGGCGGGATAGATGTGCTCGTCCATGAAGGCGAGCAGTTTGTCCTGGTACTCCTTGGCCTTGTCGGACGGCTCGTACACGGGTCCTCCCACGGGTGTCTGATGCGGTGTCAGTGGTGATCCAGCGGCGCGAGCAGCCGGGCGAGTCCGGCCGCGGTGGTCGGGGCGTCGCGGTGCACGACACCGGCGATGCCGAGCCGGGCCGCGGCCGTGATGTTCTGTTCGAGGTCGTCGACCATGACGGTCTCCTCGGGCCGCACGCCGAGCTGTTCGCAGGCGATCGCGTACGCGCGCCGCGAGGGTTTGCGCACGCCGATCTCGCCGGACACGGTGCGGGCGTCGAACAGGGCGGGCAGGTCGAACCCCGCGTAGCAGTCGTCACCGAGGGAGTTGGAGAGCATGCCGACCCGGTATCCGTCGGCCCGCACCTTCGCCACGAGGGCGACCATCTCGGCGTCGGGACGCAGCCGCGCCTGCAGCCCGCTCACGAGGCCCGGCCCGTCGTCACCGTCGTCGACGGCGACCCCGTGGGCCCGCAGCCGCGCCGCGAAGCCGTCCTCGAACTCCCGCTGCCCGATGCGCCCTTCCTCGTGCGCCACGAGCAGCGCGGCGCTCTCCTTGTCCTTCGACAGCAGCCGCAGCAACAGGCCCGGCTCGGCGCCGAGTTCGCGCCCCAGTCCCTCGAAGGCGGCGACGACGCTCGTGGTGAGGACACCGCCGAAGTCGAAGAGGACCGCGCGGCGCGCGGGAGACTCGGTCATCGCACGGCCTCCTGGTAGCGGCGCATGCCACGCAGCCACCGGTCGTAGTCGCTGCCCTTGTGGCGGAAGAAGTCGAGCACCTGCGGATGCGGCAGGACGAGGAACCGTTCGTCACCGACGGCCGCCACCACCCGGTCGGCCACGTCGAGCGGCCGCAGCAGGTCCCCGGAGTCGAGCACGGCGCGGGCGGCGGCGCGTTCGGCGGGGTCGGTGGAACGGGTGCCCGCCATGAGCAGCTCGGTCTCGACGCCCTGCGGGCACAGACAGCTCACCCGCACGCCCCGGTCGCCGTACGTGACCGAGAGCCATTCGGCGAAGGCCACGGCGGCGTGCTTGCTCACGGAGTACGTGGCGGAGCCGATCTGTGTCAGGAGGCCGGCGGCCGAGGCGGTGCTGAAGAAGTAGCCCTGACCGCGCTCCAGCCAGCCGGGGACGAGGAGCCGGGCGGCGCGCACGTGCGCCATGACGTTCACGTCGAGGGCACGGCTCCACTCCTCCTCGCTCGCGTCGAGACCGGCGCCGCCGCCGACCCCGGCGTTGGCGAAGTACAGGTCGACCGGGCCGAACCGCTCCTGCGCCGCGTCGATCAGGGCGCGCAGGTCGTCGGTGTCCGCGGCGTCGGCCGCCCGGCCCGCGACACGCTCCCCGTGCTCCTCGGCCAGCCGCCGCACGGTCGCGTCGAGGCGTGCCGCGTCGAGGTCGGTGAGCTGGACCCCGCGGGCCCCGGCCTCCAGGAGGCGCTGCGCGACGGCGGCTCCGATACCGCCCGCGGCCCCGGTGACCACGGCGACCCTGTCCTTGATCAGCATGCGCATCTCCCCTTCTCGGCACGGCCATCGGCACCGTACTTGAATCCGGGTTCAGGTTCAATGGAGGGCGGGCAGCGGGCTCGGAGCCTGCGGGACCGGCCGGGATCCCCTTGCGGACCTGGGCTGATAGCATCCACGGCCACCGGCGGGGTACACGGTGCCCCGCCTGCCCGCACCTGCTCGAACGACAGTGAATGGACCGACTTGACTGCCCAGGCCCCGGCCGCTGACGGCGGCCAGAAGCAACCGATCACACCCCGCAGCGCCCGGGGCGTCAGGACGCGCAATGCCCTGATCACGGCCGCGCGCGAGGTCTTCGAGCGCGACGGGTACCTCGACGCGCGGATCACCGACATCTCCAAGGCCGCGCACGTCGCCTCGGGGTCGTTCTACACGTACTTCAACAGCAAGGAAGAGATTTTCCAGGCGCTGGTGGAGCAGGTGCAGGAGGAGATGCTCCACCCGCATCTGCGTGAGCGCACCGGGATCACCGATCCGCGGGAGCTCATCGACGCCTCGAACCGCGAGTACTTGCGCGCGTACAAGAAGAACGCGCGGTTGATGGCGTTGTTCGAGCAAGTCGCCCAGGTCGACGAGCAGTTCATGAAGCTGCGCATCGAGCGGGGCAACGCGTTCGCGCGGCGCAACGCCAAGCTGATCCGGTCACTTCAGGAGAGCGGCGCGGCCGACGCGAGCCTGGATCCGCTGGTCACGGCGCACGCCCTGTCGGTGATGGTGAGCCGCATGGCGTACATGGTGTTCGTGCTCGGGCAGCGCATTCCGTACGAGCGCCTGGTGACGACGCTCAACAAGATCTGGGAGAACGGGCTTCAGCTCGCGGAGCCCGAGGCCTGAGCGGCGCGGGCGGCGCGGAGGTCCAGCACGTCCAGGGCGCGCCGCCCCCAGCGCAGGTACTCCTCCTCCAGGGCGATGCCGCCCAGCAGCGTCAGGTAGGGGCCGACCCGCTCCCCCTCCACGAGGAACTCCGCCTCGCCGAGGCCGCCGAGCAGATGCCGGCGCACCCGCTCGTAGCGGGCGAGCTTGCCCTGCGCCCAGGCCATCCGCTCCTCGATGTGCGCGCGCACCGCGTCGAGGTCGCCGACGTCGACGGCCTGCACCTTCACCATGAGTTCGTCGCGCATCGCCATCGGCTTCGGCTGCTTCGCCGTGAACGCGGCGAGATCGGCGCGGCCCGCCCCGGACAGCGTGAACATCCGCTTGTTCGGCCTGCGCTCCTGCGGCACGACCCGCGCGTCGATGAGTCCCTCGGCGGCCAGCCGGTCCAGCTCCCGGTAGAGCTGCTGCGGCGTCGCGGCCCAGAAGTTCGACACCGAGACGTCGAAGATCTTCGCCAGGTCGTATCCGGAGGCCTCGCCCTCCAACAGGGCGGCCAGGACCGCGTACTTGAGAGACATATGGACACCTTACAGCTCGGCGATTATTCTCTCTCGCACCTATTCAAATAGTTGTCTATCAAGAACGAGGTGGCGTCCATGCATCCCTTCCGCGCGGCGGTGGAGAAGGGCGATCTGGCGGCGGTCGAGGACCTGCTGGCCGAGGACGTGGTGTTCACCAGCCCGGTCGTGTTCAAGCCGTACCCGGGCAAGGCGATCACCGCGGCGATCCTGCGGGCGGTCGTCCGGGTCTTCGAGGATTTCCGCTACGTACGCGAGATCGAGGGCGCCGACGGGCGTGACCACGCGCTGGTCTTCGAGGCCCGGGTCGGCGACCGGCAGATCACCGGCTGCGACTTCCTGCACTTCGACGAGGACGGCCTGATCGACGACTTCATGGTGATGGTCCGGCCGCTGTCGGCGGCGCAGGCGCTGCAGGAGGCGATGGCCGCGCAGTTCGAGCGGATCTCGCGGGAGGCGGCCGGCGCCTGACCGTCACTCCTGGTGAGCCGACCTCAGGAGGTGGTCCCGCACGAGAGTGACGTGCGGGTTGGTCGACGAGCCGGGGCGCTGGACGAGGAAGGTGGTGTTGATCGGGGCGTCGTCCGGGTCGTGCAGCGGCACCAGCGCGCCGGAGGCCAGCTCGTCCGCGCACAGGTAACGGGGCAGCACGCTGAATCCGGCGCCGCCGGCCACGGCCGCGATCACCCCGCGCAGATCGGGCACGGTCACGGCGGGGGTGCGGGTCAGGCGGCTGCCGAAGACGTGGCGCCAGTAGCGGCGGACGATCGGCAGGTCCTCGGCGTACGCGACGAGCGGCACACCGTGCAGGGCGGCCGGTCCCTCGGTGACGAGGCGCGTTCCGATCCGCTCGGCCCAGGCGGGCGCGGCGACGAGGACGAACTCCTCGTCGGCGAGCGGCGCCGAGGCCAGGGTCCGGCCGCGCGGCCGGACGGTGGCGACGACCAGGTCGTGCCGTCCGGCGCGCAGCGCGTCGAGCAGGTCGTCGGTGAGGCCGAACGCGATCCGCAGCCGTACGCCCTTGTCGACGAGCGGGGCGAGCGTCGGCAGCACGCTGTGCGAGAGGTACTCGGCGGGGCCGGCCAGGTGGACGGGGTCCGCGTCACCCGCGCCGAGCGGACCGCCCGGGCCGCTGACCGCGCCGAGCTCGTCGAGCGGGGACACGACGCGCGCCGCCAGTTCGTCGGCGAACGGGGTCGGGGCGACCCCGCGCGGCAGCCGTGCGAACAGCTCCCGGCCGAGCTGGGTCTCCAGGGCGCGGATCTGCGTGGTGACCGTGGGCTGCGACAGGCCCAGCAGGCGGGCGCCCGCGGTGAAGGAGCCCGACCGGTACACCGCGAGGAACGTGCGCAGCAGGTTCAGGTCGGGCAGCCCATTGGCTTCCCTATCTCTCACATGGCCGAGCCTATTGGATTCCCATGGGTGCGCGGGCCTACGGTCGAGAACGTCGCCGCACTGACGCGCTCTGCACGAAGCGGCGGATCCGCACCCTGGGAGAAGCACTCATGTCGAAGATCCTTTTCGTTCTGACCGGCGCCGACCACTGGACGCTCGCCGACGGCACCCAGCACCCCACCGGCTTCTGGGCCGAGGAGGTCGTCGCCCCCTACCAGGCCTTCAAGGCGGCGGGCCACGAGATCGTCGTCGCCACGCCCGGCGGCGTCGTGCCCCCGGTCGACCACGGGAGCCTCGCGCCCGACTACAACGGCGGCCCCGAGGGCGCCGAGCGGACCGCGAGCGCGCTCGCCGCGATGACCGAGCTGCAGTCCCCCGTCAAGGTCGAGGACGTCGACCTCGACGACTACGCCGCCGTCTTCTACCCCGGCGGGCACGGCCCGATGGAGGACCTCGCCGTGAACGCGGACTCCGGCCGGGTGCTCACCCTGGCGCTGCGCAGCGGCAAGCCGCTCGGCGTGGTCTGCCACGGCCCGGCCGCGCTGCTCGCCGCGACGGGGGCCGACGGCACCAACGCCTTCAAGGGCTATGACGTGGCCGCGTTCACGAATGCCGAGGAGATCCAGGGCGGGCTCGCCGAGCGCGCGAAGTGGCTGCTCCAGGACCGCCTCACCGAGGCGGGGATCAAGGTCGACGTCGGTGAGCCGTGGGTGCCGCACGTGATCGTCGACCGGAACCTGGTCACCGGCCAGAATCCGGCGTCGTCGGCGCCGCTCGCCACGGAGCTGCTCAAGAAGCTGGGCTGACGACCCCGCGGGGCGGCGGCCGGCTCAGCGCAGGCCGTCGTCCCCGGCCGGGTCGCAGAGCTCGAAGACGACTTCCCCGGAGTCGGCGTGGGCGCCCTGCACGCCGCGCGCGCGGCGCACGGTGGCCCCCACCCACACCAGGTGCGGGGCCGTGCCCACGATGCGGCAGGGCACGACGAAGTCCTCGGGGAAGCGCACCAGCGACTCGTTGCGCGCCACCCCGGTGCCGCGGTGGACCACCCGCGACTGCACCACGATGCCCGGTCCCGCGCTGTGCTCCGTCTCCAGGTCGCTCGACGCGCAGACCGGACAGAGCAGCCGCCGGAACGACGCGGTGCCGCACCAGCGGCACCGCTGGTGGGCAAATCCCGTTTCGGTTTCCGTCCTCGGCGTCATGACGCCGATACCGCCCATGGACATCCCGGACACCTCTGACATCGGTCGGCCTCCCCGCGCTCACCCGCTGCGCGCCGGGCTGCGGCCACGGCGCCTCCTTCTCAGCGTATGGCACTCAGTGCCGCGCAGTAAAGACACCGAGTACCTTCGATGTCGTCAGTCGTTCCGCAACGCCGATTCCACCTGCTGGATGACACGCCACATGGGGGCGCCCTTGGCGGCGACCATGACGACGACCTCCTCGTCCGCTACGGCCGGGGCGGGCGCCTGCGCCGACCCGCCCCACACCTGCCGTACGAGGCCGAGCGCGCGGTCGACGGCCGTCTCGGCGTCGCCCTCGCCGCCCGAACGCAGCCAGGAACGGAGCCCGTTGTTGTGCGCGGCCACCACGGACGCCGCCACGACCTCGGCACGCAGCGCACCGTCCGCGGCGCCGCCCCAGCGACGGCGCAGATATCCGGCGAGGGTCCGCTCGTAGCGCCGCACGACGGAGAGTTCGTACGTCCGAAGGCCCGGTACCTCACGCGTCAGCCGGTAGCGCTGGACGGAGAACTCGGGGTTGGTGGCGTACATCCGCAGCACGAGCTGGGCGGCGTCGCACACCACATCGACCGCGTCCCGCTCGTCGCTCGCGGCGTCGAGGAACGCGGTCATGTCGGCCAGGCAGCTCTCGTGGTCCGGGAAGACGGCGTCCTCCTTGGACGGGAAGTACCGGAAGAACGAGCGCCGTCCGACCCCGGCCCGGGCCACGATGTCGTCGACGGTCGTCCGCTCGAACCCGCGCTCCAGGAACAACTGGAACGCCGCCTCGGCCAGCACCTCCCGCATGGGTGCCTTCTTCTGTGACCCGTTGGCCTCGCGCGCCTCGCTCATGCCGGGAACGTAACACCGCACGAGCCGTTTTGGCACTACGTACCTTTACAGAGGGAACTGAGTGCCATACGTTGACTCTCATAGGACTGTGAGGATGCTCTGAGCGAGGGAGCCGGCGTGAGCTTGAGGATCGTTGTCACCGTGAAGTACGTGCCCGACGCCACTGGCGACCGGGGCTTCGCCGATGACCTGACCGTTGACCGTGACGAGGTGGACGGTCTGCTGTCGGAGCTGGACGAGTACGCGGTGGAGCAGGCGCTGCAGATCTCGGAGAATTCCGATGACGATGTGGAGATCACCGTGTTGACGGTGGGTCCCGAGGACGCGAAGGACGCGCTGCGCAAGGCGTTGTCGATGGGTGCGGACAAGGCGATCCATGTCGAGGACGACGATCTGCACGGCACGGACGCGATCGGTACGTCGCTGGTGCTGGCGAAGGCGATCGAGAAGGCCGGTTTCGATCTGGTGGTCTCCGGGATGGCGTCGACGGACGGCACGGCGGGTATTGTGCCGGCGCTGCTGGCCGAGCGGCTGGGGGTGCCGCAGGTGACGTTGTTGTCGGAGGTGGCGGTCGAGGGCGGCGCGGTGACGGGCCGTCGGGACGGGGACACCGCCTCGGAGCAGCTTCAGGCCTCGCTGCCGGCCGTCGTGTCGGTCACCGACCAGTCCGGTGCGGCGCGGTACCCCTCGTTCAAGGGGATCATGGCGGCGAAGAAGAAGCCGGTGGAGGCCTGGGACCTGTCGGATCTGGACCTGGAGGCCGGGCAGGTCGGTCTGGAGGGGGCCTGGACCAAGGTCGACGCGGCCACCGAGCGTCCGGCGCGGACCGCGGGCACGATCGTGAAGGACGAGGGTGAGGGCGGCAAGCAGCTCGCCGAGTTCCTCGCCGGCCAGAAGTTCATCTGAGCTTCGGCCGTTCCGGCAAGTCCACCCCACCTTCTTTGTGATTGCAGGAGATTGAAGTCCCATGGCTGAAGTTCTGGTCTACGTCGACCACGTGGACGGTGCCGTCCGCAAGCCCACCCTGGAGCTGCTCACGCTGGCCCGCCGGATCGGTGAGCCGGTCGCCGTCGCGCTGGGTGCGGGCGCGGGTGACACCGCGGCCGCGCTCGGCGAGCACGGCGCGGTGAAGGTCCTCACCAACGACGCCGCCGAGTTCGCCGACTACCTGGTCGTGCCGAAGGTGGAGGCGCTGCAGGCCGCGGTCGAGGCGGTCTCGCCGGCCGCGGTGCTGGTGCCGTCCTCCGCGGAGGGCAAGGAGATCGCGGCGCGTCTGGCGCTGCGGATCGGGTCGGGCATCATCACCGACGCCGTCGACCTGGAGGCTGGCGCGGACGGGCCGGTGGCGACCCAGTCGGTGTTCGCCGCCTCCTACACCACTAAGTCCACCGTGACCCAGGGCGCCCCGGTCATCACCGTCAAGCCCAACAGTGCCGCCGTGGAGGCGGCCCCGGCGGCCGGTACCGTCGAGGCCCTCGCGGTGTCGTTCTCGGAGAAGGCGACCGGTACGAAGGTCACCTCGCGCACCCCGCGCGAGTCGACCGGGCGGCCGGAGCTGACCGAGGCCGCGATCGTGGTCTCCGGCGGCCGCGGCGTCAACGGCGCCGAGAACTTCGCGCTCATCGAGGCGCTCGCCGACTCGCTCGGCGCGGCCGTCGGCGCGTCCCGGGCCGCGGTCGACGCCGGCTGGTACCCGCACTCCAACCAGGTCGGCCAGACCGGCAAGTCCGTCTCGCCGCAGCTGTACATCGCCAACGGCATCTCCGGCGCGATCCAGCACCGGGCCGGCATGCAGACCTCGAAGACCATCGTCGCGGTCAACAAGGACGCCGAAGCCCCCATCTTCGACCTCGTCGACTACGGCGTCGTCGGCGACCTCTTCGACGTCGTCCCCCAGCTCACCGACGAGGTCAAGACCCGCAAGGGCTGAGTGACCCGTCGCCCGGCGCGCCCAGGACCGTCACAGCTCCTGGGCGCGTCGGCGTGCGTAGTACCCGGCCGCCCCCACCGAACCGGCGACCAGCGCGCCGCCCAGGACGAGCTGCACCGTGCTGAGGCCGCCCAGCGAGCCGCCGTCACCGGCGTGCACGCCATGCAGTTCGGTGCCGCCCCGGCCCGACACGGTGAGGGTCTGCCGCACGACGGTGCCGCTCTCGCAGCTCACCGAGATCGGGAACGTCCCCGGGCGCGCCCCGGCCGGCACCTGGAATTGCCCCACCACATCTCCCTGGTGGGTGCTCGTCTGCAGCGGGAAGTCTCCGGCGCCGAGGCTGTTGGCGTCGCCGGTGGCGCGCCGGTCCTTGCCGCAGGCGGTGGTGTTCGCCGTGACGGTGGTGCCGGGGCGGGCGTCGGCGGGGACGAGTTCGAGGGATCCGGACGAGGCGGCGGAGCTGTCCGGAACCTCGGTGTCGGAGGTGGCGCCGTCCCACGAGGGGCTGTCCCACGTCGTGTCGTCGCCCTCCGCCCAGGCGTGGGCGCAGAGCGGCGTGGCGAGGGTGAGCAGGGCGGCGGCGACGGTGGAGGTCGACCAGGACACGGTGCGACGCATGCGGGGCCTCTCGGGACGGGCCGGCGGCGCGGCCACGGACGGCGTTCCCGGCAGAGCCAACCCCGCAAGGCCGCGCGCCGCCTGTCGAGGCGTCGAGGTGGGTGACGAACGGGGCACGCGCGGGTGACGCCGGGCGCCCGTCCGGCGACTCCTCGTGTCCGGCCCCGGCTCCTAGAGGTGCCCGTGCACCCGGTGGGCCTCGACCAGTTTCACGCGTGCCGCTTCCAGGCGGTGCGCCATCACCTCGGCCACGCCGTGCAGCAGGGTCATGCCCAGGGCCGGTTCGAGATCGCACAGGCCGCGGACCGCGCCCGCGTCGAACTCGTAGGCGCGCACCGGGGTGAACGCCTCGGCGCCGAAGTCCCATTCGTAGGGCGGGAACAGCCAGGACCAGCCGAGCAGATCGCCCGGTCCGAGCGGGTCGCCGGGCAGCCTGGTGCGGTCGGAGACCCGTACGTCGAGCGTGACCGTGCCGGTCCTGATGATCCAGAAGCGGTCGGCCCGGTCCCCTTCCTCGAAGATCCGGGCGTCCTGGGGGAACGAGACTTCCTCGGCGAGTGCCATCAGCCGGTCGCGATAAGCACGCGGAAGTCGATTCAGCAGTCGTGTCTGGGCCGTCATGGCGAAACACCTCCACCGTCGTGTCATTCCAGCGTACGTGCGACGCGGTCCATACCGAGCGGGGCGAACAATCGCCCGAAAAGGGTAGTCCTTCCTCGTCCGGGGCGCACCTCGACCACATGGCGTAAGCGGATCGCGGGCCGACGATCATGCCCCTACGTTTCCGGCATGGCGAAATTCATCGGCTTTTACCCTGGTATTACCAAGGCAGTTGTGACGTCAGGGCTGTGCGCGGCGATCGGTGCCGGGGTCGTCGCCGGTCCGGCACGGGCCGCGGTCCCGGCTCCGGCGCCGCCCGCCGTGCCGTCCCTGTCGGCGCTGTCGTGGGAAGTCATGGACGCCGGCTCCGGGCAGGTACTGGCCGCGAAGGCGCCGCATCGCCGGCTGCCGCCCGCCAGCACGCTCAAGACACTGTTCGCGGTGACCCTTCTGCCGAAGCTCCGTCAGGACGTCGTGCACAAGGCGACGTCGGCGGATCTGGCCGAGGTCGCCGAGGGCAGCAGCCTGGTCGGGGTCGACGAGGGAAGCCGGTACACGGTCGCCGATCTGTGGCGCGGGGTGTTCCTCAGCTCCGGAAACGACGCCGTGCACACCCTCGCGCGGATGAACGGCGGGCTGTCGCGCACCCTCACCCAGATGCAGGCCACCGCCCGCCGGATCGGCGCCCGCGACACCCAGGTGCGCTCGCCCGACGGCTTCGACACGCCCGGCCAGTTCTCCTCCGCGCACGACCTGGCGCTGATCGCCAGGGAGGGCTTCAGGAACCCCGACTTCCGGCGCTACATGGGCACCAAGTGGGCTCGCTTCCCGGCTTCCGGCGGCCCGCGCGCGTACGAGATCCAGAACACCAACCGGTTGCTGGTCGGTTCGCACGGGGTGGAGCCCTATCGCGGGCTCATCGGCGTCAAGAACGGGTACACCTCGCAGGCCGGCAACACGCTCGTGACGGCGGCCACCCGCAAGGGCCGCACGATCCTGGTCACGGTGATGAATCCGCAGGAGGACTCGTCCAACGCGGTCTACGAGGAGAGCCGCGCCCTGCTCGACTGGGGCTTCGACACGGCGCCGCTGCGCCTGGTGCACGGCGCGGGACCCCAACGCCCCTCCACAGCAAGCAAGTTGGCTGCTGCTGCCGCAGCCGCGCCGGCCGCGCCGGCCGCATCGGTGGAGACCACGGACTCCGGTCCGGGCATCGGCCGCCATCTCGGCGCCGCGGCCGCGCTCCTCGTACTGTCCTGCGTCCCCGTCCTCGTCCGCAGGCGGCTGCGCAAGCGGCACGCCTCACGCTGACCGGCGCGCGGCCGTCACCCGTCGACGGCCGCGCGCCCTTCGGTCCCGACCGGTGTCGGTCAGCGGTGCACGTTGACGTGCACGACCGGGGAGACGGCGCCGCCGCCGACGATGCGCAGCGAGTTGTGCCCGATCAGGCCGAGCTTGACGCGCAGGTCGTAGCCGCCGGTGCGGTTGGTGGTCATGGTGATCGGCAGGGGCACCCAGTGCTTGCGGTTCCCCTGCCACTGCTGGAGCGTCACCCGGGTGCCCGCGCGCAGATGCTGGGTCTTCCCGTAGACGCGGAACTGCTGCCACGCCTTGACGCTGCCGACCGTCGCCTTCGCGCTGATCGACGGGCGCACGGCCTGGACCGTCGCGGTGTGCCCGGGCGCCGCCGCGGCCACCGGGCCGGTCAGCACCGCCAGGGCGGACAGGGCGGCGGCGGACGCGTACTTCATGCGATTCATATTCAACTCGCTGTTCTTTTCCGGGAGTTGTCCGAGCTGGTTACGCGGTCCAAAGATAGGCAAATCGCCGAGACGTCCCGATCAGCAACACGCTCCCCCGGAAATGCTTTTCGGTTTATTGTCCTGGACCACCCCCATTCGGCCCCACGAAATGGTCGGCTCGGGCCGGTCCTCATAACGTCGCAGGAGTCGCCTATTCTCCGGAGGACTCGCATGCGCTCCATATCCGTACTCTCGTCCGCGCTCGTCTCCCTCACCGTGATCGGCCTCGCCTCGCCGGCCGCCGTGGCCGACGACGGGGGTACGCAGCCCGATGTCACGTCCTTCGGATTCACCGTTTCGCCGCGCACGGTCGCCGCGGGCGGCACGGTCACCCTGAGCTCCACGGAATGCGACGTTCCGACGGTGCACGTGACGGCCCCGATCTTCGACAACGTCGAGCTCAATGAGGGCCACTCCGCCACCGCGCGGGTCTATCCGGACGCCAAGCCAGGCGCGCAGTACGACGTCACCTTCGAATGCAACGGCGAAAAGGGCACGACGTCCCTCACCATCGCCACCGGGAACACCGATCCCGGCACCACCGTCAACCGCGGCGTGAAGGCCGGGCTCGGCGGCAGCTCGGGCGGCACCGACCCCGCGCTCATGGCGGCGGGCGGCGCCCTGATCGCCGGAGCGCTCGGTGTGGGCTACCTGCGGCTGCGCAAGCGTCGCACCGACGGCTCCTGACAGGCAGGGACCCCGCCCGTGTCGTCGGCCCCGTCGAAGGCCCGCCGCCCCTCCTGGTCGCTGCTCGCCGTGATCCTGCTGGCGGGCGTGCTGCTCGTGCACCACGGTGTGTCCCAGGCGGACGGCCCGCCGCAGCCCGACCCCGGAGCCGCGAAGCTCGGCACCACGACGCCGCCCGCCGATCCGCTCCCGGCCTCCGCGCCCGTGCGGGTGCGCATCCCGGAGATCGGGGTGAACGCTCCGCTGACCCGGGTCGGCCGGGACAGCGAAGGCTGGCTGGACGCGCCGCCGCCCGAGAACGCCAATCTGGCGGGCTGGTTCACGGACGCCGTCAGTCCCGGTGAACGCGGCACCGCCGTCATCGACGGCCATGTCGACAACGCGAAGGGTCCCGCCGTCTTCTACGGGCTCGGCTCCTTGAAGAAGGGCGAGCACATCGAGGTCGACCGCGCCGACGGCAGGACCGCCGTGTTCGAGATCCACGGCATCGACGTCGTCGACAAGACCCACTTCCCCGACCGCCGGGTCTACGGCAGCACCGGGCTGCCCGAACTGCGCGTCATCACCTGCGGCGGCTCGTACAGCAAGCGCACCGGCTACACGGGCAACGTCGTCCTGTACGGGCTGCTCACCGAGGTGCGCGACCGGTCCTGAGGCGCGGCCCGCGAGGGCCGGTCCACCCGTCGCGGCGGCCGCGGGGCAGGATGCCCGCCATGGGACTTCACGATCTGTACGGGCTGACTCAGGTCATCAATGCCAGGGGGCCGTTCACACCGCTGGGCGTGTCGCGCAGCGATCCGAGGGTCGGGGCCGCCACGGCCGCGGCGCTGGGCGAGTTCTTCGTCATGGAGGAGCTGCAAGACCTCGCGAGCCGGGTGCTGGCCGAGGCCACCGGCGCGCAGGCGGCGACCGTCGTGCACTGCACCTCCTCGGCGATCACGCTGGCGGTCGCCGCGTCGATGACCGGGACGTCGCCGGAGCGGATCGCGGCGCTGCCGGACACCAGCGGTCTGCCCACCCGCGTGGTGCTCCCGGCGGGGCACGCGGTGCACTACGGCCATCCGCTCGTGCAGGACATCCGCCTGGCGGGAGCGACCCCCGTGCTCGCGGGGACCGGGGACGACTGCACCCTCGCCGACCTGGAACGGGAACTCGCCCACCCCGCGACGGCCTGCCTGCTGCTCGTGTCCTCACGCCTGGTGCGCGGGGCCTGCGTGCCGCTCGCGGACGCCGTGGCGGCGGCCCACCGGCGCGGGGTCCCGGCGGTGGTCGACGGTGCGGCGCAGGACTTCCGTATCACCGAACTCCTCGGCACAGGAGCCGACTTGGTCCTGGTGAGCGGCCAGAAGTACCTGGGCTCCCCCACCGCCGGCGTGGTGCTCGGCGGCGCCGGTCCCGTGCGCGCGGTGCGGGCGCAGGAGAAGGGCATCGGCCGGGCGATGAAGGCCGGCAAGGAAGCCGTCCTCGGGGTGCTCGCCGCGCTTCAGGTGCGGCAGGACACCGATCCCGACGCGTGGCGCCGGGCCCAGACGGAGAAGGTCGCGCGCTTCGTGGAGCGGGCGGGCGCCCTGCCGGGGATCCGTGCGACGCTCGCCGCCGACCCGACCGGGCTGCCCTTCCCCCGCGCGAAGCTCGGGGTGGACGCCGCAGGAGGTGGGCCGGACGCGGCGGCACTGGCCCGGTCCCTGCGCGCGGGCTCCCCGGCGATCTGGGTCCTGGACCACGCCCAGGACCAGGGGGAACTCCTCCTGGAACTCGTCCCGCTCACCGACCGGGAGATCGACGTCGTCCTGGACCGGCTCGCACGGCTCCTGGCGGCCTGAGGCGGTTCGTCACCCCTCAGGCCCGCCCGCGTCCCCGGCCGGCGGTCAGACGCGGCCGCCGGTCAGACGGGTGACCGGTCCCTGGCCGGCGCGTTCCGCGCGGCGTCCCGCCACGAAGGACGCCGCGGTCAGGGCGGACACCCCGACCGTGGCCCCCGCCGCGATCACCTTGGGGTTCTTCAGCGCGGTCCACGCGGTCGTGGCCGCGGAGGCCACCTGCCCGGCCGCGGCCGTGACGTTGTCGCGCGCGGTGGTGACGGCGGCCCCGGTCGTGGTCGCGGCCCGGCCGGCGGCCTCACCGGCGCCGGTCGCGGCACGCGCCGCCCCGGTGCCGGCCGACTCGGCGGCGCGGCCCGCGGCCTCTGCGGCGGACTCCGCCTTCGCCGCCGCCTTGCGTGCCGTCCTCGTCCTGTTCTCGTCGTCTCGTGAATACGTCATGGTGTGCGGTTAGCCGTCTTCGGCACACGCAAACACCGCGGGCGCGCTCACCGGCCGGCGAGAAGCTCCAGCGTGTCGATGACGCGGTTCGAGAAACCCCACTCGTTGTCGTACCAGGCGACGACCTTGATGTGCCGCCCGTCCACACGGGTCAGCTCCGAGTCGAAGATCGCCGAGGCCGGGTTACCGGTGATGTCGGACGAGACGAGCGCGTCCTGCGAGTACTCGAGGATTCCGGCCAACGGCCCCTGCGCCGCCGTGCGGTAGGCCGCCAGCACGTCGTCGCGCGTCACGTCCCGGGCGACGGTCGTGTTGAGTTCGACGATCGAGCCGACCGGGACCGGCACCCGGATCGAGTCGCCCGACAGCTTCCCGTCGAGGTTCGGCAGCACGCGGCCGATCGCCTTCGCGGCGCCCGTCGTGGTCGGTGCGATGTTGACGGCGGCGGCGCGGGCCCGGCGGGCGTCGCGGTGCGGGCCGTCCTGAAGGTTCTGCTCCTGCGTGTAGGCGTGCACCGTCGTCATGAACCCGTGCTCGATCCCGGCGAGTTCGTCGAGGACGGCGGCCAGCGGGGCGAGCGCGTTGGTCGTGCAGGAGGCGTTCGAGACGATCGTGTGCAGCTCCGGGTCGTACGCGTCGGTGTTGACGCCGTACGCGAGCGTGACGTCGGCGCCGTCGGACGGCGCGCTGACGAGCACCTTCTTCGCGCCCGCGTCGAGGTGCGCGCGGGCCGCCCCGGCCGAGGTGAAGCGGCCGGTCGCCTCCAGGACGATGTCGACGCCGAGTTCGGCCCAGGGCAGCCGGCCCGGCTCCCGCTCGGCGAGCACCTTGATGCGGTGGCCGTCGACGACGAGGTCGCTGCCGTCGGCGCTCACCGGGCGGCCGAGCCGGCCGGCCGTCGAGTCGAAGGCGAGCAGCCGCGCGAGCGCGGTGGGCTCCGTGAGGTCGTTGACGGCGACGACCTCCAGCTTGCTGTCGCGTTCGAGCAGGGCGCGCAGCACGTTGCGTCCGATGCGGCCGAATCCGTTGATGGCGATACGAGTCATGAGAAATGTCCCTTCTCTCTTCGCCCTCAACACTCGCGCGCGGCGCCCCCGGGTGACAGCGGCACGATCGCCACGGTCCGCAAGGATCCTGCCAACCGGTTCCGCCGCGGGTAGCGGGCTACGCCTGCCGGCCGAAGGTGCGCCGGTACTCGCTCGGTGTCGTGCCGAGGATGCGCTGGAAGTGCAGGCGCAGATTCGCGCCGGTGCCGAGGCCGACGTCGGCGGCGATCTGCTCGACGCTGCGCTGCGAGCGCTCCAGTTGTTCGCGGGCCACGTCGATCCTGGCCCGCATCACCCACTGCATGGGCGTGTAGCCGGTGTCGTCGAGGAAGCGCCGCGAGAAGGTCCGCGGTGACACCGCCGCGTGCTCGGCGAGGGCTTCCAGGGTGAGCGGTTCGCCGAGGCGGTGCAGTGCCCATTCGCGGGTGGCGGCGAACCGTTCGCCGAGCGGTTCGGGGACGCTGCGGGGCACGTACTGGGCCTGGCCGCCGCTGCGGTACGGGGCCGCGACGAGGCGTCTGGCCGCGTGGTTCGACGCGGCGACGCCGAGGTCGCCGCGCAGGACGTGCAGGCACAGGTCGATGCCGGAGGCGGCACCCGCCGAGGTGAGCACGCTGCCCTCGTCGACGAACAGGACGTTCTCGTCGACCCGCACCCGCGGATGCTTCGCGGCGAGCGCCCGGGTGTAGTGCCAGTGG
Source organism: Streptomyces sp. cg35 (assembly GCF_050410835.1). Classification (NCBI taxonomy): domain Bacteria; kingdom Bacillati; phylum Actinomycetota; class Actinomycetes; order Kitasatosporales; family Streptomycetaceae; genus Streptomyces; species Streptomyces sp. cg35. Next base: position 8,126,356 of record NZ_CP191268.1, on the reverse strand, counting down.
GTCGTGGCGCGCTTCCCGTCGAGCAGTCCGGTGGCGGCGAGGGTGAAGGCGCCCGTCGAGATGGCGGCCAGCCGGGCGCCCCGCTCATGAGCGGCCGTCAGCGCGTCGACGACAGCGGGCGGCGGGTCGTCGCGGTCCGGGAACCGGTAGCCGGGGACGAACACGATGTCGGCCCACGCGAGCGCCTCAAGGCCGTGGGCGACGGTGTACGACAGCCCGTCCCCACCGGTCACCGGGCCGGGGGCGGCCCCGCACACCCGTACCTCGTACGGCATGCTCGCGCGGGTCGTGAACACCTGGGCCGGGATGCCCACGTCGAGCGGCTTGGCGCCCTCGCTGACCAGGACGGCGACGCGATGCAGGCGGGAGGCGGACACGGGGACGAGCGTACGCGGGGTCGAGGTCACCCGGCCTGCCGGGCGCTGCCGGCCGCCGGTCCCGCGAGCGCCCCGAGGTGCGCGGCGGCGGTCCGCCAGGCGTCCGTGACGGCGCCGTGCGCGCGGCGTGTGGCGGCGATCCGGCCGCCAGTCAGGGTGAGCGGTGCCCCCACGTGGACGTGCAGGGCCGGTCGGCGCAGCGGTGCGGTCAGCACCCCGGCGACCTGCTTGGCCACGCTGCCCGAACTGATGCGCCGCGCCCCGGCCTGGCCCACCGGCACGACGGGTGCCCCGGTGCGCTCGGTCAGCCGGGCGACCCCGCTGCGGAACGCGCGCGGGGCGGCCTCGCCCGCGTCGGCGCGGGCCGGTATCCCGCCCTCGGCGTAGACGAGCAGCAGGCGCCCCTCCCCCAGCGCGGCCGCGGCGAGGTCCAGGGCACGGGCGGCCCGGCGGTCGCCGCGGTGCACGGGGATGTACCCGTCGCGCGTGAGGGCGCGGCCGAGGAGCGGGGTCCGCCACAGTCCCGCGGCGGCCATGACGACGGGCCGCGCGTCGAGGCGGTGCAGCGCCGCGAGCACGACGGCCGGGTCCGTGAGCGAGGTGTGGTTGGCGACGATCAGGCTGCCCGGGGCGAGCGCGGCGTCGTCGTCCGTGGTCACGGTCAGGCGGCCGACGGTCGGCACCAGCAGGGCGGCGAGGCGACTGAGCAAGGGGACTCCCGGTCTCGGGCGATGGTGGGTTCATCGTCGGCCGGGGCGGTGACGGTGGGCCTGAGTGCGCGTACTCACTTTCGCATGAGGCCCACCGCCCGTGTCCCTCCGGTCAGGTCTCCGGGTGCGTCGCGGCGGGCGCGCTCTCCGGCTCCCCTGCGGACGCGCGCGCCGCCGGGGCGGCCGGCTCCTCACCGTTCAGGACCTTCTTGGCCGTGACCCGGTCCAGGGCGCCCTCCCACCGGGAGACGGCGAAGACGGCGACGCAGTTGCCGAGCAGGTTCGTGGCGACGCGCATCGAGTCCATGATCCGGTCGACGCCGAGGAGCAGGGCCACCGCCGCGGCCGGGATCACTCCGAGCGCGGAGGCGGTGGCGGACAGCGCGAGGAACGCCGAACCGGGCACGCCCGCCATGCCCTTGCTGGTGAGCATGAGGATCAGGACGACGGTGATCTGCTGGCCGAGGCTCAGGTCGACGCCGATCGCCTGGGCGATGAACAGGGTGCCGATGGAGAGGTAGATGGAGGCGCCGTCGAGGTTGAAGGAGTAGCCGGTCGGCAGGACCAGGCCGACGGCATCGTCCCGGCAGCCCGCCGCGCGCAGCTTCTGCATCATCCGCGGCATCACGGTCTCGCTGGATCCGGTGCCCAGCGCGAGCAGCAGTTCCTCGCGGGTGTAGCGGACGAACTTCCACAGGCTCAGGCCGGTCACGGCCTTGAGCGCGAGGGCGAGGAGGGCGAGGAAGGCGAGGGCGACGCCGTAGCAGACGGCGATCAGCTTTCCGTACGTCGACATCGCGCCCACGCCGTACTCCCCGACGAGGTGGGCGGTGGCTCCGAAGACCGCGAGCGGGGCGAGCTTCATGATGTAGCCGACGATGGTGAACACGACGTCCTGGGCCTGCTCGATGAACGGCAGGATCTGGGGCACCTTGCGCTGTCCCAGGTGCAGCAGCGCGGCGCCCACGAGGCAGGCGAGGACGAGGACTTGGAGCAGCGAGTTCTCGGCGAAGGCGCCGACCGCGCTGTCCGGCAGCGACTCCAGGATGAACTGGGCGGTGGACGGCAGGTGCCCGCCGCCCGTGGCGTCGTCGACCGCGCTCTGGTCCAGCTTGGCGGGGTCGACGTGCATGCCGGCGCCCGGCGCGAGCACATTGCCCGCGACGAGCCCGACGACCAGGGCGACGCTGGTGGCGACCTCGAACCAGATCAGTGCCTTGAGACCGATGCGGCCGAACGCCTTCAGGTCGCCGGCCTTGGTGATGCCGGCGACGACGACGCAGAAGACGAGCGGGGCGATCATCGCCTTGATGAGGCGGACGAATCCGTCACCGAGTGGTTGCAGCGACGAGCCGATCTGCGGCCACAGCCTTCCGACCAGGACTCCGAGCAGCAGGGCGAACAGAACTTGTGCGAACAGACTGGTGCGCAGGACACGTCCTGCGCGACGGACGATACTTCCGGTGGCGTGCGGCACGGGCACTCCTACGAGACGGTTGTTCTGCGATACGGAAACAAACTTCCGCGCCGCCTCACTATTACGGCCCTCGATACGTCACGAAAGATCTCCGATCAACTTCCGTGCAGATCTTGGAGATTGATCCAACACGGCGGTGCCCATGTGTCCGCCTTCGAGAGACTTGGGCGGGCCTCAGACGTCGGGGACGTCGTGGCGGCCGATCGGGATCACCAGCGGGGTGGAGCCGACCGGGTCCGTGGTCACCTTGGTCAGCTAAGGCAAGGCCAACCCTGTTTCTCCTGATGGGGCAGCCTCATCGCCCCTCGCGTCGCCGGAGCTCGACCACGCCCCGGGCGCATGCCGCGGAGGCTGCGACGAGTTGGCGCGGGACCTCCGGATCAGCAGACCTGCCATCACTGTTCCCGCGACGCTGGAGGCCGCGGCGATGGTCCATGCGACGGGGCCGAGCGGGGTGCAGCCGAAGAAGTGGCTGACCCCCGGGGTCTGTACGACGGCGACGAGTACGGCTGCGGATCCGAGGCCGGCCGCGATGACGGTCGCACTGCGGTGGCCGGCCAGCAGGGTCTGGCCCAGTTGGGCGCCGACGAGCGAGAGCAGGGCGACGGTGCGGGCCCGGGCCGCGCGGCCGGTGGGGCGGGCCAGCAGCCATCCGCCGAGGGCGGCCAGCGCGGTGGCGCCCGCGCGGATGCCGGTCTCGCGGGTCAGGGCGGTACCCAGGGAGATCTCGGGGCCCTCTTTGAGGGATTCGGATGCCAGGGCCTTGCGGGGCGGGCGGGTGGCGACGGCGACCGCGGGGACGAGGTCGGTGAACAGGTTGACGAGCAGCAACTGCCGTGCGGTGAGCGGGGACTGGCCGGTGAGGGCCGCGGCGGTCACAGCGAAGGCGATCTCCCCGAGGTTTCCGCCGACGAGGATGGCCAGGGCCTGGCGCACGGTGGCCCAGAGGGCGCGGCCTTCGATGAGGGTGGCGAGGACGGGTTCGAGGCGGCCGTTGGTCACGACGAGGTCGGCGGCGGCGCGAGCGGCCGGGGTGCTGCGCCGGCCGAAGGCGATGCCGACGTCGGCGAGGCGGATGGCGGGGGCGTCGTTGGCTCCGTCGCCCGTCATGGCGACCGTGCGGCCCTTGCGTTGGAAGGCACGGACGACGCGGACCTTGTGGTGGGGCGTGGCGCGGGCGACGACGCCGACCGTGGGGAGCAGGTCGTCGAGGCGGTCGTCGTCGAGGGCGTCGAGTTCGGCGCCGGTCACGACGCGGTGTCCGTTGACCAGGCCGAGCTCTTCGGCGATGGCCTCGGCTGTGCCGGGGTGGTCCCCGGTGATCATCACGATGTGCACGCCTGCCGCGCCGAGTCGGGCGATCGGCTCAGCGGCGCCGCCGCGTACCTGGTCCACGAGGAGGAGGAAGCCGAGGAAGTCGAGCCCTGTGACGTCCTCGTCGGCGAGCTCGTTGTCGTCCGGCGTCCGCTCACCGGCGGGGTAGCGGCGTTCGGCGACGGCGAGAACACGGTGTCCGTCCGCGGTCAGCTTCTTTCCCTCCGTCAGCACCGCCCGCCTGCCGGACCGGTCGAGGGGCCGGCCGTCTCGGGTGGTGCAGCGGGCCACGACCTTCTCGGGTGCGCCTTTGACGGACAGCAGCAGCCCGTCACGGTAGTGGCCCTGGGCCGCGTGGAATCCGCGGCTCGGCTCGAACGGCAAGGTGGCGGTGTGCTTCCACCCGGGCGCCGCTGTGTCCCGGCGTACGCCGTGCGCGTGGGCGCGGCTCGCGACGGCCTGGTCGGTGACGTGGGCCAGCCTGCGGCTGCCGCGCGCGCGGGGCGTGGCCCGCAGGCCCGCCGCCAGGACCGCGCGATGGTGCGGTTCCAGCTCGTCGAGGAATCGGGTGCGTCCCCGGGCGTGGACGGAGGCGAGGTCGAGGCGCCCGTGGGTGAGCGTGCCGGTCTTGTCGAAGCACAGGACGTCGGTACGGCCGGCCGCCTCGATGGTGCGGGCGTTACGCACGAAGACGCCATGGGTGGCCGCCAGGCGTCGTGCCGCGGCGAGTTGGGCGGCGGTGACCAGGAACGGCAGTCCTTCCGGCACGCTGGCGACGGCCAGTGCGACGGCTGCGCCGATCGTCTCGCGGACCTGGCGGCCGCGGAGCAGTCCCGCCGCCACCACGGCTCCCGCCGAGGCGAGGGCCGCGGGCAGCGCGGCCCTGGTGATCTGCCCCAGGCGGCGCTCGACCCCGGTCTGCGGGGCGTCCTCGCCGAATTCCGTGCCGCGTTCGGCTTCGGTGGCCGTGCCGGTGGCGACGACGACGGCCCGGGCGTGTCCGGCGGCCAGGGTGGTGCCCTCGTAGGCCATGGACGAGCGCTCGGCGAGGTGTCGGGCCAGGACCGGGGCGGCGGACTTGGCCACCGGCAGCGACTCGCCGGTCAGGGCCGACTCGTCGGCCTCCGCTCCGTCGGCCGTCAGCAGCCGGCAGTCCGCGGGCACGACGTCGCCCGCGTGCAGGCTCACGACGTCCCCGACGACGAGCCGCTGCGCGGGGATCTCCTGTTCCGCCCCGTCGCGGACGGCCCGGGCCGGGATCACCGAGCGGTGGTACAGGCGGGCCGCCGCCCGGTCCGCCCGGTAGCGCTGGGCGCCGCCGATCAGGCCCGACGCCGCGGTGACCGCCATGATCATCGCGGCGTCCAGGACCGCGCCGACCGAGGCGGACACGGCGGCCCCGCCGACGAGGACCGGGGTGAGGGGGTTGGCCGTCTCGGCGACGAACGCACGTGCCAGGGACGGCGGGGCGGTGCGCGGGGACGGCCGCAGCCGTGCCCGCACCTGATCGGCCGTCAGCCCCTGCTCCGCGCTTCCGGTCCTGGCGAGCACCGTGGCCGGGTCCATCGCGTGCCACGCGGGCGGCACCGCCGCGCCGGGAACGGGCCGCGTCAGCACGCGCGCGGCGGACCACACCGCTGCGGCCAGGCCCAGCACGGCGACCCCGTTCACGGTCAGCAGACTGCGCGCGAGGGGACGGCGGACGAGGACGTCGCTCACCGCGTTGCTCGCCGCTCCGAGACCGGCGGACACCTGGGCGAGCCGCACGCCCCAGTGCCCGACGGTCCGCTCGGCCTCGCACGCTTCCAGCAGCACGATCGCCTGGCCGAGCGCGGACCCGATGTGGACATGCGCGCCCCACGGCGGTTTCCCGTCGGTGCCGGTGACTCCCGCTCCGAGGTCGGCGGCCGCCAGGGCGTCCCGCTGTCGTGACACCAGCAGCACGCCCGAACCGTCGCGTTGGGCCGCCCGGACGGAGTCGATCAGCCGGGCGCCGCCCTCGACCACCCTGTCCCCGCCCGTCACCTCGGGCGCCTTCAAGTCCCCTTGCGTGGTCAGCACGGTGAGGCCGGCGCGCCGCGCGGCGGCGATGAGCCCGTCCCACGCCTCGTCCGCTTCCGGCACCACTCCGACCAGGGCGTGCAGCCGACCGTCGCGCACCAGACCCAGCACCTGGAGGGCGCCGCTCTGCTCCAACTGCATGTGCGCGTCGACGTACTTGGGGTACGACTCCGTGCTCTGCGGATCCGGTCGCGGGCAGCGGTCCACGGAATCGAGCCGCCACCGCCCTTCCTCGTGCGCCTGATCGAGGCGCTGCGGATCGAACAGCCGGTGTGCCGCGGCGGCCATCTCCCCCGCCTCCTCGCTCGCCTCGACGGGAAGCAGGTCCGTGAGCAGGTACCGGCCGGTCAGGAGAGAGTCGACGTCGAGGAGGGCGACATCGATACGGTCGAGCCGTCGCAACGCCGCGCTGTCGGTGACGAGCAGGCCACGCCGGGACAGCCCCCGCCCCAGCACACAGGCGAACGCCTCCCTGGCCAGCCAGGACGCTTTGGGAATCGCCGACACGGCCGCGCCCGCCGCGCGCAGGGGCTGACGGGTCATCGCGAGCGTCCCGGCGAACGAGGCGCCCGCCACGGCCGCGGCACGGTCGGCGTACCGCTCCACCGCACCGGCGCGCAGGGGCACCTCACGGGGCATCGGGCGCACGCCGACCGCGGCGAACCGTTCGGCGGTGCCGGTCAGGTGCGCCTCCGCCGCCTGCCAGGCGGTCTGTTGGGCGCGGAGTTCCCCCAGGCGCAGGGCATGGCGCAGTGCGTCGACGCCGAGGCCGAGGCTCAGGCCGGAGCCGGCGTTGATGACCGCGCCGAACAGGGCCCGGACGACTTCCGTGTCCTGCAGCCCGAGGACGCGCTCCACCGAGCGGCGCAGGCGCGGCTGCGCGTCCAGGGTATTCAGCACGGAGACCGTCAGTTCCGGGAGCGGAGCCCGGCCCGCCAGTCGTGCCAGCAGGGCCACCGGCACGGCCGTCAGGTGAGCGGCGAGCACCACCTGTGCCTGGCGCGTCGCCACGGGCAGCCAGGGGTGAGCGGGCAGTGCGCCGTCGGCCTCGTGCTCGTCCTCCAGCGCCTGGGCGGCGTCGGCCAGGACCTCGACCGTCCGGTCGCGGTCCACGGTGTCGTCGACGGCGGCGACGACGTGCCCGAGATGGCTGTTGACCGCCACCCAGCGCACCCCTGGCACGGCGGCCAACCGCTGCTCGCAGGCGCGGGCGAGACGCTCGGCTCCGGTGCCCCCGAGCCCGCGCACCGCGATGTGGATGCGCTCACCGCGCAGGTGGGCCCGCGCGTCGAACGGTACTCCCAGGCCGGTGAGGAGCGGCCGTACCAGCGCCCGCACAGAGACTGTTCCGAGGTTCCACATAGTGCGGCCCACCTCTCCGCAGCCTGGCGGCCCCGAGGTAGGTATCCTCCCGCACAGCTACCCCCGGGACACGGTCGCGATTCGGCCTTCGCACCCGGCAGACCGGGACAACCGGAGGATCGGCGTGACCCGACCGGGCACGGGTACGCAGAGCACTCTCAGGCAACGAGACAGGAGCTGAGATGCCCAGTCCAGCCAAGAGCAAGCGGGACACCGTCACCGTGCACGAAGCCTCGCCGCCGGAGGAATCCGTGCACGTCGAGGCCCACGAGAACGACCAGCACCTGACCATGCACACCCTGCATGCCAAGCTGCCGATCCCCTACTTCACGCCAGGTGACCTCGCAAGCAATACGCGGACCGTCACCGGCTGGCTGCCCTCGCCACCGCCGACGAAAGACCTTGTCTACTACGGTGGCCTGAGCGCTCTCGCCCTGGCGGGAGCCATCGAATGGCCAGTGGCTCTGGTGGTCGCCGGAGCGACCTGGGTGGTCCGGGGCACACGTGAAGCCCCCGCGCACCGCCCGCGCACCGCGCACGAAACGGAATCCGTACCGGTGACCGGTACCGGAAGCTGAGGAGAAGTCGTCCGCGTGGCGGCGCGGCCTGCGCCGCCACGCGTACACCACTCAGACGGTCGCCGTGCCGGCCTGCCGGTTCCGGACGTACGCCCAGTACAACTCGTACGCGAGCCGAGCGAGGATCACCTCGGCCACCATCAGCCCGACCTTCACCAGCAAGGCCTCCACAAACCCACCCATGGGTCACACTCCCGTTCACCGATCCACGTCCGGACACGTCCGGCCTCCGGCCCGCCGACGTCGCCGCTTCGCCGGGCAGTTGCCCTGCGGACAAGGCGGCCGGATGTCGACGGGGCGAACTCTGGTTGAAGCAGCGGTGACGAACGGGGGCACTCCTGTCCGGCGATCCAGTGGTACGGGACGAGGGGGAACCGGTGCTCGTCGCGCCGATGGTGCGCCGCGGGTACAACAGTGACGGGACACGCTGATCCGCTGATCCACCGATCTGCTGAAGACCCCGTACTCGACGTCAGTGACGCCTGCAGGGCGAGCCGCAGCCCGCGTCCGCGCCGACCCTAAGCTGGGCGCGGACGCGCTGAGGCGTCCAGGAAGCCGGGAGACATCCCTGTGAGTGCAGAGCTCGCCCCCGGGGCGCGTCCGCGATCCGCCGGATCGTCCCCGTACCCCGTGCAGGAGTCGTGCCCGTTCTGCCGCATCGTCGCCGGGGTGGCCCCTGCTCGAGTGCTGCGGGAGTGGCCGGACACCTTGGCCATCGTGCCGCTCGCCGCGGTCACACCCGGACACGTCCTGGTCATCCCTCGTGCCCATGTGGCGGACGTCGGGGTGGATCCCGCCGTATCGGCGCGCACCATGCGCCGGGCGGCGGAGTTGGCCGCCGACCTCGGTGAATGCAACATCATCACCTCGCGCGGGGAAAGCGCCACACAAACGGTGTTCCATCTGCATTTGCATGTTCTTCCCCGATACCCGGAGGACGGCCTGGCGCTTCCTTGGGCGCCCGCTTCTTGATCGGGCGATCCGCACTCCTATTTGTGTGCCCTTCGTGAAGATCCTTGGTTTGAGCCAAGATTGGCTGGATAAAAAGAGGATCAGACGAACTGCACGGCACTCACTTCAGCGGTGCAGCCGTCGTTCGGGGGGTTCAATTGATGGAAATCGCAAAGGCGTTCGGGCCTGAGTTGCGCCGACGTCGAGAAGAGGCAGGTCTCTCCCTTTCCAAGCTGGCGGACCTGGTCAATTTCTCCAAGAGTCACCTGAGCAAGGTCGAACGAGGGAAACGCCCGAGCGTTCAACTCGCCCGCGCCTGCGACCGAGCGCTCCACGCCGAAGGGGCCTTGAGTTCGCTGGCCGGTCCGCAGACGGGCACCTCGGCCCAGGGGGAGGAGTCCAGGGCCGCGTCTCCCGCCGCCACCGCGGACACCTGGTCCGCGCCCTGGACACTGCACCTCTCGGTGGACCGCGGAAACGACTTTATGGCTTTTCACCCAAGGGCCCTGTCGGATCCCACCGAGAAACCCGCGGTCATGTCCTGGCGCCTGCCGGAAAAGCCCGATGGAGAAGGTGAGCGCAGCCTCGCCTTACCTCATTTCCGTGCGCTCTTCGACGAGTGCCGCGCGCTGGGACAGACATTGGGTCCCGGAGTGGTCTCCCCTCTTCTCGTGACTGCCACAAACGCCCTGCGGACTCTCGCCGGTACCGCGCCCGGCGCCGAGCGAAGTTCGCTCCTGCGCCTCGCCGGCCGTTTCGCGGAGTACGCGGGCTGGATGTCCCAGGAAACCGGCGACGACTCCGCGGCGCTGTGGTGGACGGACCAGGCCGCCGCGTTGGCCGCCGCCTGCGATGACCACGATCTCGTCGCCTACTCCCTCATCAGGCGCGCGGAGATCGCCCTCTACGCCGAGGACTCCCGCGGCACCGTCGAACTCGCCCTGCACGCCGCCCGGCAGACCGACAATCCACGGGTGCAAGGGCTCGCCGCCCAGCGCGAGGCGCAGGGATACGCCCTTCAAGGCCTCGACTCCGCCTGCCGCCACGCGCTGGACCGGGCCGCCTCACTGATGTCCGCCGCTTCCGCCGACGGCCCTCCGGACCCGGACGGGCCGCCCGTGCTCGGCAGCCTGCACATGGACGACCCGACAGGCTTCGTGTCCGGATGGTGCCTGCTCGACCTCGGGCGGGCCGAGGAAGCAGCCGGCACCCTCGCGGCAGGTCTCGACACCGTGCCCGAGACGGCCCGCAGAGCCAGAGCGCGCCACGGCGCCCGGCTGGCCCTCGCCCTCGCCGACTGCGGCGAGCTCGAACACGCCTGCGCGGTCGCCGCACATGTCACGGCCTCGTTGCCGATGGTGGACTCCGCCACCATCCGCTCCGAGCTGCGCAGGCTCAACCGCGCCCTCAACCGGTGGCATCACGACCCCCGCGTGCGATCGGTCACGGCGGGAATCGCCGCCGTCCTGCACGCGGAAGGCCCCCGCCCGTACGGCGGAACCGGCGTCCGGGGACGCGCCGTTTTCTGACCGTCGTTCCGGACGGGACCCGGGGTGTTCCGTTGCCCCGGACACGGGGCGCGGGCAACTGATTGAACTCCCCCGACGCTGCTGAAAATCTCACCATTCTCGGCTCCGGCAACACCTGTGCCCGGTGCTGTCCTGAGCCACGCGATCCGAGGCCGCGTACCCACGCGGCCTGTTCCGGCTCCGAAGGAGTCTCTCGATGACCGGCATCTTCATCAACTACCGCACCGGCGACGGCGGCGAGGCCGCCGTACTGATCGACAACGATCTTCGCCTCCGCTTCGGGGACGATCAGGTCTTCCGCGACCGGCGCGCCATGGAGCCGGGCATTCACTACCCGCCGGAGATGGCCCGTCGCCTGGAGGCGAGCACCGTCGTCCTCGTGCTGATCGGCGAGCACTGGCTGAAGGTGACGGACGAGTCCGGCAACCGCCGGATCGATGACCCGGACGACTGGGTGCACTGGGAGATCCGCCGCGCACTGGACCTGGGGAAGATCGTCGTCCCTCTGCTCCTCGACGGCGCCGCGCTGCCCACGAAGGGTGAACTGCCTTCCCGGATTGCACAGTTGGCGGAGCGTCAGAACAGCCGGCTGGTCATCCCGTACGCGCACGAGCAGATGGCCCCCATCAGGGCGTTCCTGGAGCGGCACGTACAGCCCCGGCCCGCGGCTCCCGCCGTACCCCCGCCGTCCAAGTACCACGTCGCGTCGAACACGGGTGTCGTGGGCGACTGGGGCACGTACATCGAGAACGACAACTCCGGGCTCCGCGGGCGCCGGGACCCTGACGGCGACGGCAGGACCGCATGAGCGCGGAGAACGCGGCGGACGTTCCGCCGGCACCGGAGGCGGAAGCGGGCGCTGACGCCGAACACATCCCGGTGGAGTCCGCCGCGGAACCACGGACCGACGATGGCCTGATCGCGGAGGAGCACACCGCCGGCGAACCGTCTTCCGGACGGTCGCCGCAAGCGGCCAGGGACGCAGCCGGGGACGACGTACAGGACACCGCGGGCAAGGGGAGCGGGGACGAGGGCGGCACCGCCCGCAAGGACACCGCGAAGCGTTCTCCCGCCGACGACCTCCAGGGCGAGGAGCACGTCGACTTCGGGGCCAACGTGCGCGAGCGGCAGAACGGTCTCCTCGCCCACCGTGCCGCCGTCAGCGGCGACGGACTGGCCATGTACGTCGAGAACTTCAACGCGGACGGCCGACGGAGTGTCGGGGTCCGCATCAGCCGGTTCACCCAGGAACGCGTCCTCGACCTGTACGAGGACGTCCCGGGCCAGTCCGAGATCGAACAGGCCCTCAAGGAACACCGCGTCGTCGTGCTGTGGGGACGCGTCGGCAGCGGCCGCCGGTCCACGGCCGCCGTCCTGCTCGCCCGGCGGGTGGCCCGCTACCGCATCAGGTTGGTGCACGCGGACGGCGGTGGCGACCCGCTCCAGGCCCTGTGCGAGGCGCCGGGGCAGCTCGTCGAGGGCCACGGATACCTGCTGGACGCGGGCGACCGCCCGGTCACCCCGGAGATGCTGGACCGGCTGGTGCACGTGGTGACCGACCGGGGCGCTCACCTCGTGGTCATCGGTACCCGCGCCTCGACGGGCTCGGAACCGCTGCGCGGCCAGGTCTTCGAGCACGTCCATCCCGATCTGGCGCGAGTGCTCGAGAAGCACCTGGTCGCGCTGTTGGCCGGTCACGTCGACGGCTGTCCGCGGGCGCGTGGCCCCGAGCAGCACACGTGCGACACCGCGGCGGTCGACCGCTACGTGGCTCAGATGCTCGACCATCCCGAGGTGCAGCCCCTCGTCAAGGTGCCTCCCGTCGAACAGGTCGTCGACCTCGCCCGGTACCTGGCGAGCGCGATCCACTCGGAGGAGCCGGACCTGCTCGCGATATGGCGGGACCGCATGCGCCACCTCGCCCGGCGCATGCTCTCCGGCGACGGCGACCCCGAGGAGGGCGCTCCGGCCGCTGCGCACGTACAGCCCTTCCGCATGGCCTACGCGATGTTCCACCTGCATCCGCTGGCCGACGCCTTCACCGCGGGAGAGGTGCTCAGCGCCGAGATCCTGCCGCTGTACGAGACGCGCGAGTCCCCGCCGCCCGGCCATGTCTTCAACCGCGACCTCGCCCGGCTCATCCCCGTGGAGATGCGCTCCGCCGACGATGCCGACGGCGCGACCCCGCGCCGGGCACACCTCGTGGACGTGAACCTGCTGCATGCCTTCCTGGAGGTGGCCTGGCACGAGTACGACAGCCTCCGCAGTCCGCTGCTGAACTGGCTCACGGCGCTGCTGGGACGGTCCGACCTCGGGCTGGAGCGTGTGCGCGTCAGAGTGGCCGAGATCGCCGGGATCCTGCTGCGCCACGACTTCGACGGCGTCTACCGGCAACTGATCCGCCCGTGGGCGAACGGCGAGTCCGCGGTGTACCGGCAGTGCGCGGCGGTCGCCATGGAGGCCGCCTTCCTCGACGAGGGGCTCAAGGACCGGGTGGCCGGCCAGGTGCGCGACTGGTCGAACAGCCCCGGCCTCCTGCTGCAGGACAGCGCGGCGCGCACCTACGGCACGCAGGTCGGTCTGTCCGACGTGCCCGCCGCGCTGCGCCAGCTCACCTCCCTCGGCGCCCGGCCGGAGCTCGCGGCCCGCAACTCCGTGGCCTTCTCCACCGCGTGGCTCTACCTCAACGGCGAGGAGGACGCGGTCATCGCACAACTGGGAGCCTGGCTCGACGCGTCCAGCGACCATCTGACCCGTCACGCCGTCCGCACCACGCTGACCCTCAGCCGTTTCGGCTCCGGACCGGGGCGCCGGGGCCGGCCCGCTCTCGCGGAACGGGCGCTGGTGGACGAGCAGTTCCTGGATCTGCTGGCCGCCCTGCTGGCGAGGGCCCTGCTCTCGGCGGAGACCTCCACCCGGGCCTGGGACCTGATACGGCAGTGGCTGGTGGCGGCGGACGACCACGAGGACCTGGCGGCTCTGTTCGAGACACTCGCGCTGCGCATCTTCTCCCGGGCCCTGCGCTCCCGGGCTCTGTGGCATCTCCACGTCTGGGAGCTGCGCCACACGAAGTCACCCACTCTCCGACGCATCGACCTGGCCGTGCGGACCGCTTCCGGTCCGCACGGCCGGTGAAAGGGGACCGTCATGGCCTACCGAAAGGGCTTCTTCGCCCGGCTGCGCGACCGGTGGCGCGCCCGTCGCTCCGCCAACCGCGAGGTCGATTACGAGCCGCCCGGTCCTACCGAGGTCACCACGCCGGTGCCCGACGCCGAGGCCGATACGCCCGCCAAGCAGTCCGAGGTCGTGGAGACGGTGCTCGACGCCACCGATCTCACCGTGCCCGCCCGGGGCGAGCTGTTCGACTTCCACCTTCTGCCGTATTTCCGGTGGACCTGCGCCACCCTCGACTACGACGAACTGCACCAGCGTGTGGCGCGGTTGGAACCGGGCGCCCGAGCCAAGCTGGTCCGGCGGGCCTGGACGGTCTCCCGCGACCATGTCCCGGAGGAACCGGCGGCGGCCGAGAAGGCCATCAATCGCGAACTGCGGCCCGGCTGGTGCTACGAGGACGGCAAGCACATGATCTGGTGCCGGCCCCGGGTCGGTGTCCGCATGGACCCTGCCCTGCACCGGTTGGTCCAGCCGTTCCGGCTGACGGAGCGGCGCATGCGGGAGGAGCACGACCTGCGCCGGCTCAAGGCCGAACAGGCCCAGCACCTGACGCACGTCTGGCTCGACGTCATCGCCGAACTGGAGCAGCTCGGCGAGCTGCAGCCTGCCCAGGGCGATGTGCCGGCGCACCGTGAACTCACCCCGGCGCAGCTGCAGTTCCTCGCGCCCTTCGCCTCGGTGCTCGCCGACGAGGACTTCGCCGCGGCGATGGCCCGGCTGCGGGACGCCCGCAGGTCCGGCACCCATGTCCTCGCCGACGTGCTCGCCGAGGCGAGCAGGAACCACGAGCGGGTCGGCCTCTTCGAGTTCGCGAACGCCTACGACAAGGCGCACAGCAGCTTCTGCCAGCTCATGGGATTGCAGCCGTTCTCGTGGGTGGACCGGGCGACGGCGTCGCAGGAGGACCCCGCATGAGACGTTCCACCGGACGGGCGAGGGACCTGCTGGCCCCGGTCCTGGTCCTCGCCCTGTCGGCCGCCGGACTGACCGCGTGCGACACACCCCCGCCGCCGGACCCGTGCGCCTGGACGACGCAGGCGCCGAAGTCCGGGCTGGGCCGGACGGTGGTCATGGTGGACGTCTCGGCCTCCTTCCGCGACGCTCCCGGTTCGGGCACGGTGCGCGATCCGCGGGACGCCGTCGCGGAGTACGTCCGGCGGGCCGTACGGCAGAAACGGACCGTGTCGGTCGCCGCGTTCGACGGCCATGGCCCCACCGGCGTCCACTGGCTGAAGCCCCGCTCCACGGACTGGGCCGCCGAGGACGGCAATCCCGACGGTCAGGAGCAGCTGCGCAAGGACGCCGTCGACTGCATCCAGAAGGACGTCGCAGCGGCTGCCCGAACAACAGCCGCGAAAGACGGCACGGACGTGCTGGCGGCGATACGGGCAGCCGGCGGCGCACTGCACGACGTGCGCGGACGCCGGGAGCTGATCGTCGTCAGCGACGGTCTGGCGACCACCGGCTGCGCCGACCTGACCCGGTCCCTCTTCCAGGAACACGAGGAGATCGACGCGATCCTGCGCGTCTGCCGGAACCGCAAGGAGCTGCGGGACGGAACGCTCACCGGGGTCCGGACGGTCTTCACCGGACTCGGACAGCCCGCCGTCGACCAGCCGGTCCCCACGGCCGCCCAACAGCAGTGGCTGGTGGACCTGTGGACCGTGCTGTGCGCACGGTCCCATGCGCGGAGCGACCGGAGGGCTCGCTGCGACATCGCCGGCACCCAGCTGGCCGTCCGGCGCACCGCCGGGACGTCGGGCACGAGGGTGACGGCCGCCGCCGATCCGGCCGTCACCTTCGGCGACGGCCACCGGCAGCGCTACCGGCTCCCCGGCGCGGCCCTGTTCGACACGAACTCCGCGACGCTGCGGCCCGGGGCGAAGGACACGCTGGCCGAGATCGCCGTGGCCGCGCGCAGCGTGCCGGGCGCGCGGGTCCGCGTCGACGGCTACGTGGACCCGCGCGGCGATCGGGCGAGCGACGGGCCGCTGTCCCAGGCGCGCGCCGACGCGGTCGGCGACCAGCTGCGGGAACTGGGCGTCGACAAGGTCACGAGCCGTGGGCGAGGGCTGGCGCCGGGCTGCCCGGGCCGGGCGGCGTCCGCGGGAGCGGACCGGTTGCAGTGCGACCGACGGGTCGACATCGAGGTCGTCACATAGTCGCGGACATCGCGGGCCGGCCCTCGGACGGGGCCGGCCCGCGGATCGAACGGTCACCAGACGAGCGGGTACCAGGGAAGCGAGCCGAGGAATGAGCGTCAACGGTAATGCGCCGCAGGCGGCACGGCGGTCTCCGGGCGCGGTCACGTGCCCCGTCCAGGTCCTGCGACCGGCGGACGGCGGTGACGACGCCGGGCCCTGGCCGCCGGCCGGGCGGACGGTGGACCGGACGGACAGCAAGGAACGCGCCGCCCTCATGGCCGCGTTCGCCCTCGCCAACAGCGGACTCGCCCAGGCGCACGCCGGGCTGGGCGAGCGCGCCGCCGACGTGCAGCGGTCCGCCGACCGGGCCCGCGGTGCGCTGGAGGCCGTCGAACGCTTCGAGCACACCCGGACACCGGGGAAGGCCCGGCAGCGGGCCGAGGAACTCGACGCGGAACACGCCCAGGACGGGCCGGAGGATCTGCGTCGCTCGTCCCGGCTGTGGCGCTGGGTCCTCCTGCCGCTGGTCGTGCTGGCGGGCATGGCTTTCGACACCGCCTTCATCGGCACCATCCTGCAGGCCCTGATGAAGGTGGGCCCCCACCAGGCCGCGTACTACCTGGCGTATCTGCCGGGGCTGGCGGTCCCGATCTGTCTGCTGGCGGCGGGCACCCTGCTGGCCGAATCCTGGTTCCGCCACCGTGTCACGGCCGCCCGCGGTACGGAGCGGACGCGGCGCCGTCTCACACGCGAGGGCCGGCGCCTGCGCCTCGAGCGCGTCACCGAGACCCGTGAGCGGAGCAGCCTGCCCTGGCCGGTCGCCGGATGGCCGCTGTTGTTCACCCTGGGGATCCTCGCGATGTCCGGCTTCTGGGCCTACACCAGGACCGTGCAGGTCGGCAGCGACCGACTGGGCTTCCTCGCCGCGTACCGGCCCGCTGTGGTCGTCCTGCTGCTCATGCTGGGCCTCGCCACGGTGCTGGCCAAGATCATGGCCCACAACCCCTACGCCCACCGTGCGAAGCGCATCGTCGAAGGGGCGCAGGAAGCGGAGAAGACGGCCGCGGACCTGCTCGCCGCAGCCCGGAACGAGATCGCCCGGCTGCTCACCTCCTGGTCGAGGCTCAAGTCCGCGACTCTGGCGGCGGAGGATCAGGCGCACCGGGCTCTGGACGACGCCTGCATAGCCCTTGTCCAGGACCGGGCCCGCAGCGGTGTGGCCGGAGACTTCGCCTTCCCGCTGCGCGCGCTCGCCTGGCCGTGGCCGCAGGAACCTCTGAGCGACACCGCAGGTGGAACCGCGCCCCCTCCCCCACGGGTACGGATGGAGCTGCTGGAGGACATCCACACCGTCCTCACCCGTTGCGATCCGGAGCGACTGCACGAGGCCCTCACCAACGTGGCGCGCAGGATGAACACCCAGTGGAACCTCGACGCGGCGTCGGCTGCCCCGGGGACGAAGGAGGCAGCCGACGATCCGGCCGGCCCCGCGGCACCGCCGCGGCAGCCGGAGAGTGCGAACGACCCGCAGGTGACGGAGGAGGGCACATGATCCCAGCATCGTGGGAACAGCGGGCCAAGCACCTGGAGTTCCTTCAGAGCGCCATCGCCCGGCTGAGCACGAACTCCTTCCTGGTCAAGGGCTGGACCATGACCGTGACGGGCGCCTTCCTCGCCGTGGCGGCACAGTTCTCCACGTGGTCCGTGGCGGCGACGGCCCTGGCCGTGACCGTGGGTTTCTGGTGCTTGGACAGCTACTACCTCCGCCAGGAACGTCTGTTCCGCTCCTTGTACGAGAAGGCGGCGGTCGGGGATCCGGCCGCCGTGCCGCTCTTCACGATGGACGTCGACCGGTACGGCGGCCCGGTGGGCAACGCCACGGTGTTCCTGTCCCGCACGCTGCTGCTGTTCTACGGCATTCCGGTACTCATCGACGTGGCGGGCATTGCCGTCCTTGTCTGACTCCCGCCCGCCTTGGACCAGCCCCCTCGGTCCCCCGGGCGAACCATGAACGCGCCCTACCGGTGCCGGGTGCATCGCCTCGTGCGAGGCGAAGATCGTCTGATGCCCGATCGTGATCCACGGGTGTACAACCCCGTGCGGATCCCGGCTGTCTGAAAGGCGCCGGAGGACGAGTCTCCGGCGCCTTTCGGTACAGAGATCGGGGA
Source organism: Streptomyces sp. cg35 (assembly GCF_050410835.1). NCBI lineage: Bacteria > Bacillati > Actinomycetota > Actinomycetes > Kitasatosporales > Streptomycetaceae > Streptomyces > Streptomyces sp. cg35. The sequence goes on along the minus strand of NZ_CP191268.1, from coordinate 8,108,511 downwards.
TCAGGTGGGGAAGAAGGTATGGAGAGCTGTCGTGGCCGGTGGCGCGGCGGCGGTGTTCACGGGCGTGGCCGCGGTGCCGGCCGGGGCGGCCGAGGGCGGGGTCTCGTTCACCCGTGTCCAGGTGAACGGCGGCAAGCCCATCGTGATCGGGGTGTCGAACGAGGTCGCGGTGCCCACCTCCTTCCGGATGGCGACCACCCACAAGTGGAAGTGGCCGGCGGTGTTCCTGTACCGCGGCAGTACAGGTGACCGACTGTGGCACGCCGTCGAGACGAGCGACTGCATCACGGTGAGCTCGGGCGTCTGCGACATCAACGAGACGATGTACTTCGACCCGAGCGAGTGGGACATGCTCACCAGCGAGGCCGGAGCCTGGAAGGTCGCGGCCGAGGTGTACTTCCAGGGCGGCGGCGGTGACGTCGATGACGAGGGCCTCACGGCCTACGTCAAGCGCAACTCCCGCCTGACCGTGAATGCCTCGCCCGAGCCGGTGTCCAAGGGCAGGACCATCACCGTGACCGGAAAGGTCACGCGGGCCAACTGGGAGACCAAGAAGTACGCCTCCTACGAAGGCCGCCTGGTGAGCCTGCAGTTCAAGCCCACCGGAGCCACCGCCTACACCACGGTGAAAAAGGTGTACGCGAACGCCTCGGGTGATCTCAGGACGACCGTGAAGGCATCCAAGACGGGCACGTGGCGCTGGGTGTACTACGGCAACACCACTACCGGGCCGTCGACTTCGGCCGGGGACAACGTCGTAGTGAAGTGAGTTCCCTGGCTGCCTCTCGAGCTGCTCGGCATCCAACTCCCCCACCCGTTGCCGTTTTCGTGGCTCCGCAGTCGGGCTTCCGACCTTCGGCTCCGGCACGGCTTCCCCTGTTGGACTGCTGGCCCATCCTCGTCGGCCTTGACGGCGGAGACGTGCGGTTCGGGACCCTGGATGAGCGACGTCTGTGGAGGAACCCGAGCGCCTGACGCTGTCCCGCAGCCACAGTTACGGGACAACCTTCAGCCTGAACAACGCGACAAAGGGGCCGGGCAACTGCCCGGCCCCTTCACGTGACCTTCTGCTGGCGAGCCCATCGGTCGAGATCCTCAACCGTGAACTGTTCATCCTCCAGGGCAGGCGCCCGCCGGTTCCTCACCGCGACCGGGTGGTGAACTTCGTGGTGGTTCCGCGGGCCGTCGCGGCGATGTACACATTCCTGCCGGCCGACCGGTCCATCCGGATCGAGGTCCTGCTGGTGCTGCCGTGCTCGTGCGTGGTCCATGTGATCGTCTTCTCCGCCTTGCTGGCGGATCAAGCCGCCGTCCGCCCCGAGCGGCTTTTCGCCGTATGACCTGCGGAGCCCGACGGCGGAGACGGCGCTCGGCGACGGAAGACCATCACCTCGCCTGGATGTGGGCATGACAGACATAGGCATGGTGCTTCCCTCCGGAGGCTGGAGAACTGAAGGCACAAGGAGGAGTGGAGCAGTTTCGGAACTCGGATCCACTGACCGTCCGTGACTACACGCCAGTCGTGTCGTCCCGAGACATGCAGTTGAGCGCGCCCGCCGCCGAGTACCTGCCCGCCACGGGCGCGGGCAGGGCTGAGCCAGGTCTCCCCAGCGTGCTCGCCCACCTCGGCGGACAGGATCTGCGGCGGCCTCTGACGACCAGTCGGTCCACGCCTGTTCGCGCTGCGTCGAGGCGAACGAATGGTGCCCGCGGGCCGGGCCCACTGGCATGACACGCCGGGTACTACTTCTCGGTCGTGCTTGATTCCCCACTGATGGACGCTCGGTAGATGTCCGCATAGGTACGCGAGTCCTTGACCAGGTCGTCGCAGAACGCGGCGACGTCCTCGCCGGTGAGTTCCAGGACCCCCCTGCCCGAAGCGGCGCCCTCCTCGAAGAAGTCGACGATCCCGGGGAGCAGAGGCCCGTCGGGCAGATCGACCGGTCCGATCTTGAACAGGTACTTCTGCATCTCCTTGTAGACGATCTGGTAGTCCGGCGGGAGCGCCTTGACCCGAGCCGTATGCGCCCGCCACTGCTTCTTGCCTTCGATGATGTCCTGGATGCCCACGTCAGCCTCCCAGCCGGCTCAGTTTCCGTGCGACGTTCCTGTTCAACTGCTCGCGCCATCGGTCGCGATAGGTTCGCGCCCCTTCTCCACCGGCCAGCGCCGCGCAAAAGCCCTGGATGTCGTCGCCGAGCACCTCCTGGACGCTCTGCCCGTCCGCCGCTGTCTCTTCGAGCAGCCCCAGGGCGGCGTCGAGGATCGGTATCAGGTTGCGGCCGGTGAAATCCCCGTGCGGAAAGAGGTGGGCCTTGATCTGTTCCCACGCCGTGCGGTAATCGTCCGGCAGGTTCGCGGCCCTGACTTCGAACGCCTTCCATTCCCTGGTGAGATCGCTACCGGTGATGGTCTCCCAGAAGTTCATTTCCCGCCCTCCTTCAGCCTGTTGATGCGTGATGAGACGTACTGCCACTTCACCCAGAACGTCGCGAGTTCCTCGCGTCCGGCGTCGTTGAGCGCGTAGAACTTGCGCGGCGGACCGACTCCGGAAGGCCGTTTCGTCACCTGGACGAGTCCGTTCCTCTCCAGCCGCAGCAAGATGGTGTACACCGTCCCCTCGATGACGTCGGCGAAGCCGAGCTCGTTCAGCCGGCGGGTGATGGCGTATCCGTAGGTTTCTTCCCTGCCGATGATTTCGAGCACGCACCCTTCGAGCGTGCCCTTCAGCATCTCCGTCAGGTCGTCCATCGCGAGTCCTCCTCGGCCCTAGCGGTACTGCGTAGTACCGAGTACCGCTATACGGTACCACCGAGTACTGGAGGGTGTCGGCGATCGACCGCGCCCGTACCCGAGGCGGGGCCGCGCTGAGCTGAGCAATGGGTCGGGCGAGTCACGACTCATGAGCGTGATCACCAAGAGAGTGAGGATGGGTTCGCAGTGCCCTGGCCGGGTCTCATGGTCACGGACCTTGCGGCGCGCGTGCAGCAGCCAGGCGAGCGAGCGCCCCGCGAGCCGAAGCGGCCCCCCGGGAAAACCTTCAGGCGGCCTCGCCAAGCCTCACTCATTGCCTCCAAAGAAGGCCATGCGCCTGCGAGTTGAGTGCGCTTCCCGTCGCGCCATCGGCGGCATTCTGGCGCTGTGCTCGAGGAGATTGACGCCGCGTTGACGGCGCGGGCGGCGGCCCGTCCGCGCGTGGCGGAGGCAGCCCCGGCCGGCTCGATCCCGCGCCCGCTCAGGACGTCCGGCGAAGTCCGTCAGGTGCGGCAGGGCCGGCCGTGTTCATGGGGCAACGGCGGCCTCTACCAGTTTCGTTCGCAGCGCGAGTGCCGTCGGAAGCAGGATCGTCACGAACGTCAGCACCACCGCGGTGGCGACGATCGTCACGTAGATCCAGCCGGGCCCGCTGGGCAGCACCGTCCCGTCCAGGGCCAGGCCGAAGGGGACCAGCGAGCCGGTGGCGACGCCGGTGCCGAGCACAATGCCGACGACCGCGGTCACCATGGCCTCGACGGACATCATCCACAGCACCTGGCGTCGGGTGGAGCCGATCAGCCGTCGTAGCGCGAACTCGCCGCGCCGCTCAGCGGTCGCCACGATCAGCGAGTTGACAAGCGCGATCACCGCATAGCCGACCACCACGGCGGCCAGCAGAAAGCCCTTCTCTGTCCCACGGCTCACCGAACTCCTTGCCGAAGACGCCGCCTCACAGCCGGACCCCCAGACCAACAGCGTGACCTCTTGAGCTCGCCGCCGACCGACACGAACGCCGTCTGGACACAAACGTCGTCGACACGCAGGCGCCGACTTGCTGCGTCAGGGCGAGCAGCCTTCCCACGATGCGTTGCCGTGCAGGCCGCGTACACCTCGCTGTCGACGCCAGACCAGGCCCGGACTGAGTGCCCAGCGCGGCGATGCGCCCGACACGTCCTCACACTGATCGCCACCACTGACATGGATGCGGACGTGGCGCGCCCGACGCGAACGCCTCGTGTGGCCGGCCACCGACGACGGCCAGCCGCACGGGGCGCATCACGTCGAACGTCAGGCCTTGTGGGCGACGGCGGCGAACCCGCCATTGGCCGGGACATCCACCTTCAAGGTGTCGCCTGCCGTCACCTTGTGGCTCTCCCGCACGAGTCCGTCCGGGCCGTCCCTGACCACGTCGATCGTGTACGTGCCGTGCTCCAGGAAACGAAGCGGCACCTTCTCGGTGTGGGCCTCGCCGGCGGTCACGTTGCCCAGGAACCATCGGTCGCCGTCGCGGCGGGCGATGGTGGTCTGCTTGCCGGGGTCGCCGGCGACGAGCTGCGTCTCGTCCCAGGCGGTGGGCACGGACTCGAGGAACTTCTCCAGCTCCGGGCGCTTGCGGTACTCGTCGAGTGCTCCCGCGAAGTTCTGGAACCCGGACTCGTAGACCACCGAGAGCGCCAGCTCCGCCGCATCGGACACCGGGATCTTGCCGGTCTGGAAGTCCATCGGGGTGAAGTCCATCGAACCGACCACGTTGCGGGTGTAGGGAAGCACCGACACATTGGCCGCCGTCACGTTCAACTGCTCCGCGCCGTGCACCGCTTCCATCGACATGACCTGCGGCCAGGTCCGTGCGATGCCGTGCGGAATGGTCGAACCGTGGAAGTCGACGAGGAGGTGGCGCGCCGCCGTCTCCTTGAGGATCTCGTCGTACCACTTGTAGCGGACCTGCTGGTCCGAGTCCATGAAGTCGATCTTGACTCCGACGACGCCCCACTGCGCCAACTTGTCGAACATGGCCTTCTGTTCGTCGGCGGTGTCCACGTCGCCGTAGTTCATCCAGAGCAGGATCTTGACCCCGCGCTCCTTGGCGTACGCGGTCAGTTCCGGCATCCAGTCGGTGGTGTTCCAGCCGTCGTCGACGAGGGTGTACTCCCAGTGGTGCTCGGCGGCGTAGTCCACCATGGATTTCTGCTTCTCCAGGCTGCGTTGGGCCTCGTGACCGCCGTCCATCCAGGACCAGGCGACCTTGCCAGGCTCGATCCAGGAGGTGTCCTCGATCCGGGATGCCGGGGCGACGTCGTCGTTGAGGGTCGACTCGGTGACCGTCGCCAGATCGCCGGTGGTCACCGTTCGCCACGGGGTGCTCAACGGACCGGGCGAGTTGATCTCGTCGTCCGCGAGCGAGACTCGGTACTGCCCGTTGCCCTTGGTGTGCGCCAGGTGGCTGCCGTCGTAGGTGCCGGTCACGTCCGACTCGCTCAGCAGCGCGTAGTCACCGTGGACACCCGTTCCTCGGGTGCGGAACAGCGCCGGGTAGGCGTAGTCGCCGTCAGCGGCACCGGCGGCCGACGGCGACTGGTGCGCGGCTTCATAGTTGCCGTTCGACCAGTTGTTCACCCACGCCGACGCGTTGTCGGGCAGCTCGAAGGTGGAGGCCTCCTTGGTGACTTTCACGCCGTCGCCCTCGGCGTCGGGCACCACGTAGCGGTAGGCGATGCCGTCGGCCGCGGCGCGCACCACCACTCCGAGCTTGGCGCCGTTCCCGTTCTCGAAGTCGAACCGGGACTCCGTCTGATCGACCGTGCGCTCCAGGCGCTTGCCGACCGTGGTGGTGTAGTGCTCCTGCACCCGTCTGTCGGTCCTGCGCACGAACTTCAACCCGGAGGTGAGGTCACCTTCGTCGGTGACGATCCCCAGGGCTCCAGGTTCCAGCACGGTACGGCCCTTGAGCTGAACTCCGAGCGAGAGCTTCCCGTCATCGTTCAGGCGGAGGGCGGCAGTTGGACCCGTTCCGCCGCGAGAGACAGCCCAGGACCGGTCGTCGGCCTGTGCCGACGGAGCGAGCACGCTGCCCGCCATGGCCGCGGTCAGAATGGCGACGAGCAGTACGGGTGGTCGTACACGCATGAGTTCCCCTTGGTCGCAGAAGCCCCGACATCGTTGTCAATGGCCCGAATCGAGCTGAGGGACGGCCTTCCGGACGGCACGTGCTCTCATGCAGCACAGAGAGCCGGACCTGAACCGAGCAGTTCACGTACCTGAACGCAGAACGGCACCGTGAACTCTCGTGCGGAGACGCTAGATCCAGAGCCACTCAGGGGTCAACCCTCCGGCACAGGAACAGCCGATCAGGGATGGCTCGCGCGGTCGACACGCTCCGGCCAACAGCGGCCGGCACGTCATCCACGCCGACGGCAACCCCGCGTCGCACCTGCAGCTTCCGGTCAGGACTGCGCGACCCGGGCGGGCCGGTCCCAGGAGCTGACGAACGCGCGGACCGGACCGGCCAGTTCGTCGGGGCGGCTGAGCCTCACCACCTCGACATCGGCCGCCATGTCCCGTAGCGGCCGGTAGACGATCTCCGGCAGTCCGATGCGTTCCGTGGCGGCCGGGACGACGGCCACGCCGACGCCGGCCGAGGCGAGCGCGAGCGCGCCGAGCGTGCCGGTCACCCGATGGACGCGCGCCCGCTGCTCGGTTCCCAGCCGGTCGAGCACGGTCCTGTCGTCCTCGTCAGCCGCGTACACGACGAGGCTCTCGCTCTCCAGGTCGGTGGGGACCACCGAGGCGGCGGCAGCCAGCGGGTGATCGTGGTGTACGGCGATCGACAGGGTCGTCCGCACGCCACGCCCCCTCACGAGGTCGTCCACGTCGCGCAGCCCATTGTCGGGGCTGTATCCGATGTCGAGCGTGCCGTCGCGCAGGCCCTGCACCTGTGCGGCGGGCGGGAGTTCGGTCACGTGGAGTTCCACGCGCGGGTGTGCCTGGTGGAAGCGGTGCAGGTCCGTGGACAGGATGCCTTCCAGCACGGCGATCCCGGAGAACCCGATCCGTACGGCGCCGGTCTCACCTCTGACCGACTGCCGTGCGACATCCAGGGCTCGGTCGGCCTGCGCGAGCGTACGGCGCGCCTCGACGAGCAGCAGCTCCCCCGCTTCCGTCAGCTCGACGCGACGGCTGGTGCGTACGAAGACCGGACCTCCCACCTCCCGCTCGAGCGCCTTCACCTGGGTGCTCAGCGTCGACTGGGTGACGTGCAGCCGTGCGGCCGCACGACCGAAGTGACAGTCCTCGGCGACAGCCACGAAATAGCGCAGGTGGCGAAGTTCCACGCGCGACCTCCGATCGTTCAAAGCGAACAATAGATCAGATCTATCAATTGGATCTATTGATGGAAGGGTCGGAGACTGTGGGTATGTCTGAATCGACCACACTTCAGGACCGTCAGGACATCGCCGACCTCATGACCGGGTGGATCCATCGTGATCTGGGGCAGTGGGACCGGCTCCGGGAGCTGTTCCACCCGGGCGCCCGGATCGAGATCACCTGGTTCGAGGGCGCGGCGTCGGACTTCGTCGACGCGTCCGCGCGCATGGCCACCACCGACCTGCGGACCAAGCACCTGATCACCGCACCCAGCGTGACCTTCTCGGCAGACGGCATCCGGGCGGTCAGCGAGACCAACGCGGTCATCGTCGCCGAGAACAGCACGCTCGACCTCGGCTGCAACGGCCACAACCGGTTCATCGACCGCATCGAGCGTCGGGACGGCGTCTGGCGCATCGTCGACCGCAAGAGCGTGTACGACTTCGCCACCTTCACCTTCCCCGCCGGGATCGTGGAGATCGACGCCGAGGTGGTGGCCAAGTACCCCCGTGAGTACGGCGCGCTGGCCTACGTACTGGACCGGAGCGGTTTCCCCGTCGAGCGCACCTTCGCGACCCAGGGCAGCGAACTGGAACGCGACATCAAGGAGTCGGCCTTCGCCTGGCTCGGCGCAGAAGCCGGAGCGTGACGCGCCATGAAGCTGATCACTATTGAGGAGCACACCCTCGACACCGCGGTGGCGCAGGCCTCGGCCGCGCGCGCGACGGAAGTGAGTCCGCACTTCGGGACGGCGTACTCGCCGGCGAGCGGACTGCCCTACTGCCCCACGCCCGAGGAGTTGGAAGACCTCGACGAAGGGCGCATCGCCGACATGGACGCGCACGGCATCGACATGCAAGTGCTGTCCAACCTCACCACACAATTCCTGCCGGCCGACGTGGCACCCGAACTGGTGCGGGGAGTCAACGACCGGCTTGCGGGCGTCTGCCGACGCCACCCCGACCGTTTCGCCGTCTTCGCCTCACTGCCCACGACGGCCCCGGAGCAGGCACCGGCCGAACTCAAGCGCGCCGTCGAGGAACTCGGTCACGTCGGCACGCTCATCCACGGCCGTACGGACGACGAGTTCCTGTCCGCCGAACGCTTCGACCCCATCCTGCGGGCAGCGGCCGAGCTGAGGGTCCCGATCTATCTCCATCCCGCCCCGCCCACCCGAGGCACCAGCGCGGTCAACTACGAGGCGGGGCTCGATCCCGTGGTCGCCACGCGGTTCGCCACCGCCGGGTGGGGGTGGCACAACGAATCGGGCATCCACTTCCTCCACCTCGTACTCAGCGGCGCGCTGGACCGCCACCCGGATCTGCAGTTCATTCTCGGGCACTGGGGCGAGATGGTCCCCTGGTTCCTGGACCGCCTCGACGAGGCTCTGCCCCAGCACGCGACGGGACTTGACCGGACGATCGGCGACTACGTGCGCCAGAACGTCTACTACACGCCCAGCGGCATGTTCACGGCACCACACCTGCGCTTCTGCGCCGATGTCCTGGGCACCGACCGAATGATCTACTCGGTCGACTATCCCTTCGTCGGCAACGCGGGCGCCCGCAGCTTCCTGGAGAAGTGTGACCTGCCCGCCGACGCCAAGCTCGACATCGCCCACCGCAACGCCGAACGGCTCCTGGGGGTGTGACGCGCACACGCCCCGGCGGATACACCCAGGTCCACAGCCTGCTCCTTAAGGGCTGTCCCGTAACTGATCTTCGCTGTCATCGGGGTGCGGCCGACCGTCGCGGGGTCCTGCCGCTTATCCGGCGAGGTTGAGGTTGTGCAGACGGGCGATGCCGAGCATGGCGTGATGGACGCCGTCGCCCTTGAGACGGCAGTCACGCAGGATCCTCCAGCACTTCATTCGGGCGAAGGCGTGCTCGATGCGAGCCCCTACCTGCTTGTGGGAGGGCCCGAGATGGTCGATGATCCGGTTGGCCGCCGACTTGGAGACGCCGAAGAGCGGGGCGTACTGGCGCAGCGTCAAGTTCGTGCGCCAGTACGCCGCGACCAGCAACACCCGGTCTTCCAAGGGCAGACTCCACGGCCGTCCACGCCGCGGCTCGTCTGCGACTTCACGGCGTACCACGGTCATCAACTTGCCGAAGCAGCGCGCGCTCTGGCAGACCAGCGCAATCAACGGCTCATATGCTCGTCGGCTGTGACTACTCCTTCCTTGTACGTCTTCATCGAAGAGGACGCCACCGAGCTCGAGAGCGTCGAGGGGAAAGTCCTCAGCCTGCATCGTTGGCATCTGGCGGCCAGCCAACATGTTGACGGAGACAGGGCAGCCGCCGAGGCCAGAGCTGAGGAACTTGCCAGCAGCCACATCCCGCAATACATAGGGAAGTGGCTCAAGGCCGGCGGCAGGCCATACCGGAGCGTGTTCCGCATGCACGACGGGACATGGCTGGTGAAGATGAAAAGCGGCTACGAGGAGATGCACTTCCGCGTGAGCACCGGCGAGCTCGTCCTCATGGAAGAGGAGATCAAGGGGCAGGATCCGCCCGCACCCGCCAGGAAGGGGCTCAAACGGTTGCTCGGCCGCTGAGCTGACCTGTCCGAGCCAGGCGACCGACGGTCTGTCGACAAGCCCCGGAACGCGCGGACACCGTTGCACAGCCCCGTCGTTCAAGATGCCGCGGCGCAAGGGGCGGCCGGAGATGCTTTACGGGACAGCCCTTGGCGCGCGGCGCAGAGCATCAGCTCGTGGCCGACCCGCTCTACTCCACGAGTATCCGCCTGCCCACGTCGCCAGGGACGACAACAGCAGGTCATCATGCTTCCCCATGCTGGAGCGATGCGGATCGCCGGCCCAGATCCGCCAGGCCGGACGGCGCATGCCGGGCGGTGCACGGTGAGGACCTCAGCGCACGTCGGCCGGCCGCGCGGCGCGCTCGAAGGGGTAGCGCCGCCGGAACTCGTCCGCCGCGTCCTCGAGCGTCACGAACGACACACCCTCGTGCCCGGAGACGTACTCGATGAACCGCTCCAGCATGAGCAGCACCTGCGGGCGGCCCGACACGTCGGGGTGCAGGGTCACCGGGACGACGGCGTAGTCCAACTCCCTGTGCACCCAGTCGAACTGGTCTTTCCAGTCCTGTTCCAGGGCTCGGGGCGAGACGTAGCCGTGGCTGTTGTGGGAGTGCTTGTTGAACATCATCGGCGGCAGGTCGTCGACGTACCAGTTGCCGCAGAACTCGACGAGGTCGACCTCGTGTCCGTGCACGAGCGGCTTCATCCAGTCCTTCGCCTCACCTGCATAGTCGATCTTCGTCCAGGAGTCGCCGACTCGGGCGTAGAAGGGGGTGAAGTCCCGGTAGTTCTGCGAGTGGTCGTAGGAGAAGCCGTACTTGTGCAGGAGCGCGGCCGTCGACTCGGACATCTCCCACCACGGGGCGACGTACCCCTTGGGCCTGCGCCCGGTGAACTCCTCGATGAGTTCCACGGACTTGGCAAGGACGTCCTCCTCCTGCTGAGGCGTCATCGCGATGGGGTTCTCGTGCGAGTAGCCGTGGGCCCCGATCTCGTGCCCCGCCTCCACGACCATCCGGGTCTGCTCGGGGAACGTCTCGATGGAGTGGCCGGGAATGAACCAGGACGTACGGATTCCATAGCGCTCGAACAGCTTCAGCAGGCGCGGGGTGCCGATCTCGCCCGCGAACACTCCGCGCTGGATGTCGTTCGGCGAATCCTGGCCGCCGTAACTGCCGAGCCAGCCGGCCACCGCGTCTACATCTACACCGAGCGCTATCTGGATGTTCTTGGCCATGGGTGAAGTGCTCCTCTTGTGCTTCTAGTTGGGAAGGAGGGTGCTGAGGTTTGCGGTCGCCGTGGCGAGGGCCCGGGTATCACCCGGTGTCCAGTCGCGTTCGCGCGCGCTGTGCACGGAGATCCATCCGGTGAGCGCGTCGCCCGACTCGACGGGCGACAGCATCTGGGCGCGCACGCCGTACACGTCGACGAGTGCCTGCGGCGGATGTGGCGCGGCGTTGAAGTGCGGCTGGATCAGCGGACGCCGCTCGGCCTCCAGCCACTCCACGGTGTTCAGGCGACGCTGGTCGAGGGAGGCGTCGCGGCGGATCGAGCGCTCGCCGGGGCGCAGCGCCTCGCCCGCGGTGAGATCGACGTGCAGACCGTGATCCGGCAGGTCGACGCGGAACGTGGTGCGGTCCGCGCCGGTCGCCCGCAGCAGCGTCCCGAGAACTTCCTGGACTCGGGCGCGAAGACTGCCGTCGCGCAGCAGCTGTCCGTAGCCGGACCACGACGGGTACGCCCCGGCAAGGTCGAGCGCGCGCCACAGCGTTGCCGTCACAGAGTCGAACACCGGCATGTTCAGGGATCGTTCGAGGCGCTCGGCTTCGAGGGCTCCGTGCACGTTGGTGCAGACGACGGCGACGGCCTGCGCGCCGTCGGTGGCGGCGCACTCGATCTGGCGGGCCACGTCGGCGGCCGGGATCCTGGCGAACGCCTCGTTGTCGTCCTCGCCGAAGGGCTCGGCGAGAACGCAGTCAATGCCCTCCTTCGCGTACGTCCTCACGATGGCGTCGGCCACGTCGCGGGTGTAGGGCAGGGCAAGCCCGAGCCGGGTCACGCCGTACGCGGCGCAGGCGTCGAGCAAAGCGAGCGTCGAGGTGGTCGCCGAGATGCCCGTCTCGGCGGTGAGTGCCTCGGCCAAGGCGCGGTCCCGCTCGATGCCGAGCCAGGAACCCGACGTCCCGTTCCAGACCAGGACGTCGGCCTTGGCGTCGGCCAGCTGTCTGGCCGCTGCGAGCATCGGCTCCTGGCCGAACTGGGCGTCACTGCCCGTGTCCAGGGCGATCCGGGTCACCGGTACCCGCGCGAAGTGCGCGGTGACCGGGCTCCCCGAGCCCTGGAGCAGTCCGTACGTCACGGGCTCCAGGCAGGTGTTGGACGACGGCGTGAGCATCCCCACGCGCAGCGGACGGTGATCGCTCATCGGACGACGAGCCTCCTCGAATAGTCGATGACCAGGGACGAGACGGTGAACAGGGCGCCCGCGCCGACGAAGTAGAGCAGGGCCCAGGTGTAGGAGCCGGTGCCGCCGACGATGAAGCCGACCGCGATGGGTGTGACGATCCCGGCGAGGTTCCCGGACAGGTTCATGGCGGCGCCGACCACTCCGGCGTTGGCGCGGCCGCCGAGCGTGGACGGCAGCGCCCAGTAGAGGCCGGCCCAGCGCAGGAAGAACAGGACGCCGGAGAGGAGCACGACGGCGGTCATCGCGTCGGGCACCAGGACCACACCGAGCAGCCCGGCCGTCACGGCGGCGCCCGCGACGCCCATGAGTGTGCGAAGGACGGTGTTGGCGCGGGTGCCGCGCGAGCGCCAGAGGTCGGCGAGCCAGCCGCCGGTCAGTTCCCCGACGAACCCGGCGCCGAAGATGAGCAGCGTGGACCAGCCGATCGACTTGATGTCGAAGCCCTTGGTCTCCGACAGGTAGAGCGGGCCCCAGGTGAGCAGCCCGTAGAAGACACCGTTGAAGCCCATCCAGCCCAGGCACATGCCCCAGAACGAGCGGTACTTGAGGTAGTCCACCAGGCGCGCGGGCCGGTCCTCGCCGGGCGCCGCGGCGTCCTCGGCGGCATGCGCCCGCTCGATGTGCGCGGCCTCCGCGGCGTTCACGGCAGGGTGCTCGCGCGGGGTGTCGCGCAGGAACCACAGGGCGAGGAAGCCGACCGCCACGGTCGCCGCGCCGGCGACGACGAAGCTGGTGCGCCAGCTCCCCGTCCAGGCGATCAGACCGGAGATGGCGACGCCGCCGAGCGCGGAGCCGAGCGGGGCCCCGCCGTCCATCAGGACCGCCCCCCGCCCGCGCTCGGCTGCGGGCAGCCAGTGGGCGTTGAGCTTGCCGCCCGCCGGCATCACCGGTGCCTCGACGGCGCCGAGCGCGAGCCGCGCGGTGAGCAGCGAGCCGACGCCGGTGGCCCCCGCGGTCAGCGCCGTGGCGACGCCCCAGCCGACACAGGCGCCGCCCGCCATCCGGCGCGGCCCGAACCGGTCGATGAGCCGTCCGGCCGGGATCTGCATCAGCGCGTAGGTCCAGAAGAACGCGCTGAGCACGAAACCGGTGACCTCTTTGGACAGATGCAGGTCGTCGGTGATGAGCGGCAGGGCTACGGACACGGAGCCACGGTCTATGTAGTTCAGCGTGACGATGGCGAGGAGGAGAAGGAAGATCCTCCAGCGAGTACGCGTGGGTGGCGCCTGGTCGGTTCTCGCGTCCTGGGCGGCCGCGCCGGAGACGTCGGCCGCTTTGGCTGATGGCATGTCAAACCCTCTTTCCGGCAGGGAAGAACTGCGTAAGGGGGTGTTGCAGGACAAGCAAGCACGCTTGTGACGTGCGGAATCCGCGCTATGGCATACCAAAGAATGCGACGGCCAACGCCCCGCGTCAAGGCGTTGGTATACCGTGAGGACTCATTGACGGGGAGGAAACATGGCACAGACGGCAGGCGCGGGCCCCGGCGCGGCGGGCTGGTTGCGCGACCAGGTCTGCGAGGGCATCCGGGACCGGATCATCTCCGGTCAACTCAGGCCCGGCGACCGGCTGTTGGAGCGGGACGTGGCCGAGGAGTTCGGCGTCTCCCGGATCCCCGTGCGCGAGGCGATCCGGGTGCTGCTCAGCGAGGGATTCCTGGAAGCCGTCTCGCCCCGCAGGATCGTCGTCAAGCAGCTGTCGTTCCAGGACGTGCTCGACCTCTTCGACCTGCGCGAGGCGCTCGAAGTGCTCGCCGCGCGCCGTGCCACCGAGCGCGCCGGGCAGCGGCAGGTCGACGCCCTCGGCCGGCTCCTCGACAGCGCGGGCAAGGCCACCCGCGCGGGCCGCGCCGACCGCATCTCCCGCGCCAACACCGCCTTCCACCACCACATCGTCGCGATCGCCGGCAACGCGCTCCTCGCCGCGACCCTGGAACCCCTCGAAGGCCGGATGCGCTGGCTGTTCCAGCAGGTGGACGACCCGCGCCCGGTCTGGGACGAGCACCGCGCGCTGTACGAGGCGATCGCCGCCCGTGACGCGGACCTCGCGGCCGACCGGGCGCTACGTCACGTACGGCACTACCGCGAGGTGGCGCTACGGGTGCTCTTCGACACGGAGGCCACCGCTCCGGCAGAAGTGGGCGACGCGGTCGGCGAACCCTGACGGATGTCTCCTACGACACCCGAGATTCGAACTCTCCGCCCGGTCACTGAGGCTCCTGGAGCCGTCTTGCTCCCCAGGCCGATCGAGTCAGGAAGCGCCGCGCATACCCCTCAGGGAGATTCCTCGTGGCCCTGTGCGATGCGCGCGTTCAGGTGCAGGTCATGGAGCATCTACGGCTGTTGCCGTGCTTCCGACGAAGCGGCACACCAGAGTGTTCGCTGAACGAAAGGGGCCGCATGTCACGCGATACAGCCGAAGCAGAGGCGGAGATGAAGGGGATCACGTTTCCCGCCGGGCACGGAAAGCACTACGTGACGCTGGCCGAACTACTGGTTCGCCTCGGCAGCTTCGGGCTGGACCTGACGTGGCGCGTCGAATGCGACGAGATCGTCGATCCTCGCTGTGTCGAGATGGAGAGACGGTCCGCCGATGCAGGCATGGACACGTTGACACTGTTGTCGTTGACGACCCCCTTCCTCCAGTTGATCGACGCCGAAGCACGTGGGTTCGCCGAGGACAAACTGGTGCTCGTCCTGACCGAATTCGACAGCTCCTTTTGGGACATCAGGGCTGTCGACGAGCGCGTACTCAGCGAACTTCGCCGCCACTACCCTGGTGCCAAGGACCTCTGAACGGGACGCTTCACTCCGGACGGAGCCATAGGCGGATCCCGGCCACGGGGATCGTGTACTTGATCTGGCGTCTGCGCAGGTGACGCCCGAGCGGGCGGCACCCGCCTTCCCCGGCGAGGTGAATCGTGCATGTGAGACCGCCTCGCGAGCGTCCCGTGAACCGTCTTCCAGCTACCGAAGCAGGGAGGCAGGTCCCGCCAGGGGAGGCCGGTCCGCTGCCGGAACAGAATCCCGTCGATCACACGACGGTGGCATTGCCAGCGTCCACCCCGCCCGCGATGCGTCGGCGAATGCGGCTCCAGCCGAGCCCACTCCTCATCCGAAAGATCTCCCCGTCCCAAGTCCCAATTCCCACGGAACGGGTACCCAGTGGGATCGTCACTCGACCCGTCGGACACGACCTAGGCGACAGCGCCAAACGAGAAGCCCTCGATCGAGGGATGTTCCCGCCCGGGCCGAACCATGATCAGCATGCGGGCGTCGCCACGGGCATGACCGATGAATCCGACCACCTGGACCAGCCCGGGATGGTACGCCTCACCATCGACGGCGCCGACACTCAGGCCGTACTCGCCCTCGCCTACGAACTGACCACCTGCCACAACCTCACCGGCCCCAGCACACCCGACCCCCTCCCCGACCATCCCGGGGCAAGGACCTACCTGTACGGCTACCCGGCCGTCATGCCCTACGACTGACCCCCACGTTCCTCACCCCGCCCATGACGCAGAACCCGCCGAAGGTGGACGACTCCTGCCGCATCAGCGGCGGCGAGTGGTCCGCCGCCACGAAAACACGTACGTCGACAACGCGCTCACGTTGCTTGCGGGCGGCGGGCGCGCCGTTCCCGGAGAAGCCCACGGGTCCCAGCAAGACGCGCTCCACCTCGGGCACGTTTCCGCCCTGCGGGACAGAGCCCACACGTGCGCCCGGAGCGGTGCCGGTCTTCAGTGTGCTGCTGTGGTTACCCGCTTACGGAGCAGGGCGAGCTTCTCGGCCGCGCCCGTGTTCGGAGCGGCCCAGTTCAGCACGATGTGCAGGTCGGCTCGTTCGATGGTCATGATGTCGCAGTCGAGGACGATCTCGCCGAGGTCGGGGTGGACAACCGTCTTGTGTGAGCGCCCGATCGGCAGGGTTTCGTAGCGGGTCCAGAGGTCGGCGAAGTGTGGGTCGGTCTCTCGGAGTCCGTTGATCAGTTCGGTGACGGCGCGGTCGTCGGGGTATCGGTCGGCGGCCCGTCGCAGGTCGGACACCATCATGCGTTCGAATGCGTCGGCGTGTGCGGCGTCGCGCTCGATGCGGGATGCGCCAGGTGCATACGGGGCGGCGAAGTGTCCCCAGATCAGGTTGCTCGATCGGGCATCGGTCGCGGCCGGGCTGCCGAACAGTGCGCCCCAGAGCGAGTTGCTCTGCACGAGGTCCCAGGAGGCGGTGAAGACGGCCAGCGGTGTGTCGCTCATGCGGTCGATCATGCGCTGCACGCCGGGTGGCACCTCGCGGGGCACCGTCCCGGACGGCGGGACGAGCGCACCTGCCAGCCGGTAGAGCAGTTCACGATCCACGGCGTTGAGCCGCAGTGTCTGCGCGAAGGCCGCCAGGATCTGGGGGGAGGGATTCTTCGCGCGGCCCTGTTCGAGCTGTACGAGGTAGTCGACGGAGATGCCGGCCAGGACGGCCAGCTCCTCACGCCGCAGGCCCGGAACTCGTCGGTTGCCTGCAACCGGCAGGCCGACCGCGGCCGGGCCGATGCGCTCTCTCCACGCGCGCAGTGCTGGGCCGAGCGCGGTGTAGGTGGTCATGAATCCAGTATGAGCCTGCTGGTGAGGGGCTGGGTGGTACTCGCGCTACCAGGGACGACAGCGCCTGGTGCACCCCTGCGGCCAGGCCGAGCATCGCCTTGTCGGTCCACATGCGTCAGAGGCACGGCGGCACCTTGCCGCCCGCTGACGGCACCTTTTGAACAAGGAGATACCCAAAATGGCACCCACCATCGGAATCATTGGCTCTGGTCTGGTCGGCGGCTCCGTCGCTCGTCTGGCTGTCGCCGCCGGCTACAGCGTTGTGCTCAGCAACTCACGAGGCCCGGAGTCGATCGCGGAACTCGTATCGGATCTCGGTCCGCTGGCGCGCGCCGCAACGGTCGACGAGGCGATCGCGGCCGGCGACATCATTGCCCTTCCTGTCCCGCTCGCGAGTTACGCGGCGCTGTCGGCCGACAAGCTGGCCGGGAAGGTTGTCCTGGACCAGACGAACTACTACCCGGAGTTCTGGCGCAACGCCGAACTGGATGCCGGGAAGCTCACGTCAAGTGAACTCGTGCAGCGGCACCTCAAGGACTCCCTGGTCGTGAAGGGCCTGCACAATCTGGACTGGAACCACATGTACTCCAACGCCCGCCCGAAGGGCGACGCCGAGCGGACGACCCTCCCGATCGCTGGTAACGACGCCGGTGCCAAGAAGGCGGTGACGCAGTTCTTGGAGGCGGTCGGCTACGACGTGGTCGATGCCGGCTCGCTCGCGGAGAGCTGGCGGATCGAGCCCGAGACGCCCATCTACTTCTGGCCGTACACCCCTGCCATCCCGGACGGGATCACTGGGGATGAGGAGAAGCGCTTCTACCTCGCACACCCGGTCCCGCCCGTCTCGCCCGAAGCGGCCCGCAAGATGATCGACAGCGCGGAGCGACCGTCACCCGTCGGTGGCACGCTGGCAGGGATGCCCCCCGCCCACGTCGCCATCTTCATGGACCAGGCGAGCGCCAACACCGTGAACAAGTAGCACCCGGGCGTGCCGAGTGCCGTCGTGCGGCACTCCTGCGCTGATTCCTCAGTCCTTCGCTGTCACCGCTCAGGTCCAGACTCGCGCGGCTCTTTTGGGCCAGAGTGCTCAGGGGTGCTCGAACGCCGGATCGGCATGCGGTGGGGCCCTGTCCGCTGGACAGGGCCCCACCGCATGGAAACCCCCGCGCTCGCCGGCCGCACGACACGACACCTCGATGTACAGGGCCGCGGTAAGAGCCGAGGGCCGGCTACCCCACCCCCGCCTGTTGGCGTGCCTCGTCGCGGAAGAATCGAGGAGAAGTCCCGACCACGCGCCGGAATGCCGTACTGAAGGCGCTCTCGGACTCGTAGCCCGTTGCGGCGGCCAGCTCGGAGATGGAGCGGGTGTCACTGCGCAGCGCGTCACGGGCCAGGCTCATCCGCCATTCGATGAGGTAGGTCAGCGGGGCTGTGCCGACCTTGGCTTTGAACGCCGCGGCGAACGCGGACCGTGACATGTGGCTGATCGCGGCGAGCTCGTCGAGCGTCCAGCGCCGGCTCACATCCGCATGCATCGCGCGCAGGGCCGCCCCGATGCCGTCCTCGACCAGTGCCCCGAGCCAGCCGACGGGATGATCGGTCTGATCAGCGTGGACGCGCAGCATGTGGACGAGAATGAGCTGTGCGAGGTGCTCCAGTACAAGGGATCGGCCGACGCCGGCAGATTCCATCTCCGCGACCGTGAGGGCGGAGAGGTTCGACAGGAGTGCTCCGCGCGGGTCGCCGGCCCGGACGAGGACGATGGGCGGCAGCACGTCGAAGAGCGCCGAGGCGTGGGCCTCCTCGAACACGAAGTCGATGCAGCAGACGTAGGTGTCCTCATCGGCCTCGGCGCCGATGCGCACCTCGCCAGCGTTCTCGCTCTCGTGAAAAGCAGTGGCCTGGCTCGGCGTCACATCGAGAATGCTGGCCAGTGTGTAGGACGGCGGGTTGTTGAGCAGGAAGAAGTCGCCCTTACGCAGCAACACCGGCTCGCAGCCGTCGAGGGCCATCCAGCACTCGCCCTCGAGGACGACGCCCAGCTTCACGTGCGGGTAGGGATCGAAGAGGACGGCCCAGGGGGAGGCAGCGTGCACCCGTGCCGGGACGACCGCCTGTGTGCGCAGAAGTCGCAGAACGTCGACGATCGGGTCGCCTGATCCGACAGCCCCATCCCGCCTGGACGATGCGTAATGTTTCCTGGAAGCCACGTTATTCATCATACGCGCGTGCGCTCCTACGGTTGAGCCCATGAGCAACGCACCGACGGTGTCCGCAACGGGCATCAACACCACGGACGGGCTGTCCAGCAAGAACTACAAGATGATCGATGCCCTCGGTCATCAGCTGCGGGTGTACGACGAGGGACCGGCCGACGCGCCGACCCTGGTCATGTTCCACGGCGCCCCGCACAACTCGCTCGAATTCCGCTTCAACGTTCCGGCGCTCGTCCAGGCCGGATACCGCGTGGTCATTCCGGAGCACCTGGGTGCCGGCGGATCGGACCGTCCCGAGGACGTGGAACTCTACTCGGGCCACCACGACTACGAGCGTGCCCTGGCGGTGGTGGACGCCCTGGGCATCGAGAAGTTCTACGTCGAAGGCGGCGACCGCGGAAGCCTCCCGCTGTGGATGCTCGCCGCCCTGAATCCCGAGCGAATCCTCGGTCTCGTCTCGGAGAACGTCAGCCACCTCAACGGCTTCTTCATCGATCCGGCCCTCGATCAGCGCAAGCGGTCGTGGTACATGTCCTACTTCCAGTTCGAGGCTGCGGAAGAGGCGCTTCGCGCGGACGACTGGGCTCTGGCGAGGGAGTTCTTCGACTGGCACCCGGACATGGAGCACATCATCGCGGACTGGGAACGGCCCAACGGCCTGAAGGCCAGCTGGCTCAACTGGTACCACGCGACGGTCAACCCCGACGACGCTCCCAAGGCGGAGCCGCTGCCCGACGTGACGGTGCCCGTGCTGCAGCTCTACTCCATGAACGACCCCTACATCGGCCCGGAGCAGCTGATCACCGGCCGCGAGTTCATCAAGGGTCCCTTCACCCTCAAGCGCATCGGTGGAGCGGGCCACTTCATCGCCCGCAACGCCCCCGACGTGTTCAACCGCGAGGTCATCAAGTGGCTCGGCGACCGCGAGAGTGAGCGTCGCGGCAACTGACGCCGGCCGACATGTCCTGAGCCCGTTCGCGGGACGGGCTCAGGACGACCTGCCCCACAGGGCTGCAGCCCGTCCGCGCGACGGTTGTCCGCAGGCGAGCGGCTCTTGCCGCCGTTCCCCTGCCTGGACGATCCGTAATTCCTCTCGGACTTCACGTTATGGAATGCGTTGACCCATGTCCCTCACTGTGAAGGACATGGGTCGCCCGGACGGCACATACCGAACGACGGACCTCAACTAAGCCCGGCTTCCTGCAGCACTCGCTGCCCAGATCGGCCGAAGCAGGCCGCAGCCACGCTCCTTCAACACCCACATCTTGCCCAGTAAGGAAATACTCGTGTCAAAGTCGCTCGCTGGAAAGACCGCCCTCGTCACCGGAGGGTCGCGCGGTATCGGGCGCTCGATAGCCGAGCGTCTCGCGGAGGAAGGCGCGCTCGTCGCACTCACCTACAACGCCAGTAAGCACGGCGCCGACGAGACGGTCGCAACGATCGAGAAGGCCGGTGGGAACGCTTTCGCAGTCCACGCGGACCTCGTCGACGCGGAGTCCATCCCCCACCTGTTCACGCGGCTCGACGACGAATTCATGCGGCGTAAGGGAACCCGAACCCTCGACCTGCTGATCAACAACGCAGGAAACTCGGGCTGGGGCGGCCTCGCGGACGCCACGCCGGACAGCTGGGACACGATGTTCGCAGTCCACGCTCGCGCGCCCTTCTTCATCGTCCAGTCAGCACTGAGCCGCCTCGCTGATGGCGGACGGATCATCAACGTCTCCTCCGGCGCAGCCTCGCGACCGATGCAGGCGGTCCCCGTCTACTCCATGGCCAAGGCAAGCATCAACAACCTGACGCATGCCCTCGCGATGGAGTTGGGGCCCCGAGGCATCACAGTGAACGCCGTCGCGCCAGGCTGGGTGCGTACCGACATGAACGCGGCCGTCCGCGAGAACGCCGAGATGGCGGCGGCGATCGAGGCGGACACCGCCCTGGGACGTTTCGGTGAAGTCGCCGACATCGCCTCAGTAGTGTCCTTCCTGGCCTCCGACGAAAGCCGCTGGGTGACCGCCCAGGTCATCGAGGCGAGCGGCGGCTACAAGCTCTGACCCCTGCAGAGGCACCGTGGCGAACGGGGGGGGACGGACCGGGCGCGCCTGAGCTGGCCGAGGGTGACCTCTGGCAGCCGCGAAGGCCACGAACAGCGCGGTTGAACCGTGTCCGCCGCTCCGTTCAGCCGGGTCAGCAGTTCAGGCTCTCGTTCGCCGGCCGGCCCGTCTGACTCGGCGTTTTCGGAAACCGGTCGGGCTGCGGCTGCGTGGGCAGCTCCCTGATCGCGGAGCCGGACTGCGATAGGGCACCACGCAGCTGCCGGTTCTCTACGGTCAGTTGGCTAGTGCACGGACGAGGCGCTCGATGTCAGTGCGCAGTTGGCACAGCTCCGCTGCGTCCTTGGGGAGCGTTACTGGTTGTGATCAAGGAGTGGCTCGTCTGACCTCTTGATCCAGATCATCGCGGCGCGGAAGTGGAGGCCAGCGAGGTAGCTTCCCTCGCACTCGTAGCGGGTGGCGATGCCTCACCACACTCACCGGCTGGCCTTTGGCAGGGCGGAATGGGGGAGCTCCACGAGCGGTCAACGAGGAGGTGGTTGGCGGCGAAGCCGAAGAAGGCCGCGCCGGTGACCTGTTCGAGGCGGCGGCGGAACGCGGGGCGTTGGATGCGGTCGCTCAGAACCGAGGCGGCACGGGAGAGGAACCAGTACCAGGCAGCCAGCTCGACCAGATCAATGACGGTGATGAACAGCGTCGCACTGAACACCAGCGCGTCTTGTGGGACGAACTGCGGGATTTGTAGAGGCCGACGTCGTGGCCGATGGGCCGACCGCCCTTCCTGCGCTTCTTCTTTCGGTTGGCGGCTGGGTCCCTCTTCTCCGGGATGACTGCTTTGATACGACGTCTTCGAAGAAAGACGCGGTTACCGCGGGACGAGTAAGCCTTACCTGCGGCGACTGCATCGGGTCGGGTGCAGGGGCGGCCAACAGGATCACGGATGCGCACCATCTTCAGTACGGGGATGAAAGCGGGCTGTCGGCTGCCTGCCCCGCGGTCAGCACGAACGCCAGCGGACGGCATTTGCGGTCGGTGGCGAGGTGGACCTTGCTGGTCTGTCCGCCTCGCGAGCGTCCGAGAAGCGCGGCCTTCAGGCGGAGCTTGCGTCTGCGCCGGATGCCCCGCCGTTCTTCCTGCTCCGAGCCGTCCGCGACATCCTTCCCGACTTGTTCTGCCCGGCCGCCCCTTACGAGATGATCACGTTCGTGTGCGGGGTCGAGCTGGTCCGTTGATGAGCTTGTCGCCCGGCCGTCGATCCCTCGCATCGGCCACAAGACAGGGCATGAGGCCACCTGGGTTCATGCCGTAGTTCACGACCGAGGGGCCCCGACCGCTCCGGGAGCTGACGCTGTGCCCCAGAGCTGAGCACCGGTCCGGTGCAGTATGCGGTCGCGACGTGCATCCCCATCGCAGCAGGTGCTTGACACCGACCGCCGATCGGTACTGACGTGGGACCACCACCACCGATCGCGCCGCCTGATGATCCGTCACCAAAGTCAGCATCAGGTCGGCAACAGCACCGCTCAGCCCCGCTGCAGACCGCCCGGGACCGCCAAGATCTACAACCGGGCATAACCAATCCGACCAGGCAAGACGCAGGTCAGAGCAACAACCGCTCACGTCACTCGGAGGTACCGATGAGAATGTTGATCAATGTGGCCGAGACTGTCGTCACCGATGCGCTGCGCGGCATGGCGGCCGCCCACCCCGAACTGACCGTGGACGTCGACAACCGGGTGATCCTGCGCCGGGACGCGCCGGTCGCCGGGAAAGTGGCGCTGGTGTCGGGCGGCGGGTCCGGGCACGAGCCGCTGCACGGGGGGTTCGTGGGCCCGGGGATGCTCTCCGCGGCCTGTCCCGGTGAGGTGTTCACGTCGCCGGTGCCCGATCAGATGGTGCGGGCCGCCGCCGCGGTGGACAGCGGGGCGGGCGTGCTGTTCATCGTGAAGAACTACACCGGTGACGTGCTCAACTTCGACATGGCGGCCGAACTCGCCGAGGACGAGGGCATCCAGGTCGCCAAGGTGCTCGTGAACGACGATGTCGCGGTGACCGACAGCCTGTACACAGCCGGACGGCGCGGGACCGGCGCGACCCTGTTCGTGGAGAAGATCGCGGGCGCCGCCGCCGAGGAGGGGCAGCCGCTGGAGCGGGTCGAGGCGATCGCCCGGCAGGTGAACGCCGCCGCGCGCAGTTTCGGCGTGGCGCTGAGCGCGTGCACCACGCCCGCGAAGGGGTCGCCGACGTTCGATCTGCCCTCCGGGGAGCTGGAGCTGGGCATCGGCATCCACGGCGAGCCGGGGCGCGAGCGGCGCCCCATGATGACGTCCGGGGAGATCGCCGACTTCGCCGTCGACGCCGTGCTGGAGGACCTGAACCCGAAGAGTCCGGTACTCGTCCTCGTGAACGGCATGGGGGCCACCCCGCTGCTGGAGCTGTACGGCTTCAACGCCGAGGTGCAGCGGGTGCTCGCCGAGCGCGGGGTGCCGGTCGCCCGCACCCTCGTCGGCAACTACGTCACGTCCCTCGACATGGCCGGCGCCTCCGTCACCCTGTGCCAGGTGGACGAGGAACTGCTGCGCCTGTGGGACGCGCCGGTCAGCACGGCCGGTCTGCGCTGGGGCATGTGACGGCCGGCGCCCTCGTCAACGTACCTACCACGCAAGGAGACCATGTGCTCGACGCCGATTTCTTCCGGCGCTGGATGGCGGCGACCGCGGCCGCGGTGGACCGCGAGGCCGCCCGGCTCACCGAACTCGACTCGCCGATCGGCGACGCCGACCACGGCAGCAATCTGCAGCGCGGCTTCACCGCCGTACGGGCCGCCCTGGACAAGGACGCGCCCGCGACCCCGGGGGCCGTGCTCACCCTCGCCGGGCGGCAGTTGATCTCCACCGTGGGCGGCGCGTCGGGGCCGTTGTACGGCACGCTGCTGCGGCGCACCGGCAAGGAGCTCGGTGACGCGGCGGAGGTGAGCCAGGCCGAGCTGGCCGGGGCGCTGCGCGTCGGGGTGGACGCGGTGGCCGCGCTCGGCGGGGCGGCGCCGGGTGACAAGACGATGCTGGACGCCCTGGTGCCGGCCGTGGACGCGCTGGTGGGCGGTGACTTCGCCGCGGCGCGGTCGGCCGCCGAGCACGGCGCCGAGGCGACGACTCCGCTCCAGGCCCGCAAGGGCCGGGCGAGTTATCTGGGCGAGCGCAGCATCGGGCACCAGGATCCCGGGGCGACGTCGTCGGCGCTGCTGATCGGCGCGCTGGCCGAGGCCGCGGGGGACGCCGCGTGACCGCCCCCGACAAGGCCGTCGGCATCGTGCTGGTGTCGCACAGTCAGGACGTCGCCGAGTCCGTGGCGCGGCTGGCGGCCGGACTCGCCGGGGGCGGCGACACCGCCCCGGTGGCCGCGGCGGGCGGCACGGAGGACGGCGGTCTCGGTACGAGCGCGGAGCGGATCTCGGCGGCGGCCGCGCAGGTCGACCGCGGCTCGGGGGTCGCGGTCCTCGTCGACCTCGGCAGTGCGGTCCTCACCGTGAAGGCGCTGCTCGCCGAGGGCGACGAACTCCCCGACGGCACACGCCTGGTGGACGCCCCGTTCCTGGAGGGCGCGGTCGCCGCCGTGGTCTCCTCCTCGGCCGGGGCGGACCTGGACGGAGTCGTGGCGGCGGCATCGGAGGCGTACACGTACCACAAGGTGTGACGACAGGACCCACGGGCAGGTCGCGGCGGACGTCCGCGGCCTGCCGGGGAACCGGTCGCATGGACGCGTCAGTGCGCGCGCAGCAGCTTCCTCGCCGCCGCCTCCCCCGCCGCGACGGCCGAGCGGTGGCTCTCGATGGGGCGGGCGGTCGTCCCGGGGAAGAGGATGTACGTGACCTCGCCGGCGGCGCCGCCGCGCACCGGGTGCGGGTTGATGCCGAGGGCGCGGGCCGCGGCGTACGAGGCCTCCCCGATCAGGTCGCTCGGGCCGGTGTCGCCCACGACGGCGTACAGGACCTTCCCCCGGTGGACGATCGCCGCGACGGTGCCGCCGCGGATGCCGGAGCGGGCCGGTTTCCAGATGCGGCTCGCGCCGGGCACGACGACGTAGGGCAGTCGCTCGGCGCTCAACTGCCGTCCGTCGGACTGCTGGTAGGCCGTCTTGTTGTAGAAGAGCGGGTCGGTGCGGCGGTTGCAGTGCCGGCCCGCGCGGCCGTCGCAGTCGACGTCGAGGTCGGCCTTCCAGTGGACGGCGCCGTGCTTGCCGCAGACCGGGATGTTCGCGCGGGCACCGTCGTCGCTGCGGTAGCGGCCGTGGGAGATCTGCCGGCAGCCGCGCACGGCGGCGAGCAGGTCGGCGGCGCGGACCCCGCCCTCCCGGGCGGCGGGCGCGCTGCCCGGATCCGCGGGGGCGGCCAGCCGGGCGGCCGTCGCGGGCAGGGTCGCGGGGGCGAGGAGGGCCGCGGCGCCGCAGACGGCGGCGAGCGTCAGGAAGCGAGGGTGCACAGGGAGATGCCTTCGGTCGGGGACATGGACGAGCGGGGACAGCGAACGGACGTGGACCACCAATCTGTGCCCCGCCGACGAGGGCGGCCACCGGTCGGGGGCCGGATGGGCCCGTACGCCCCCTTGTTGAGGACCCGTCACTCGTGCCATACAGGTGCCATACAGGTCTGTACCAATCCGGTCCGAGCGGAAGGCACCCGCCCGTGCGACGCGTCCCCTCACGCACCCTGCTCCCCCGCGCGGCCTGCGCCGCCGCGCTGCTGACGACGCTGACCGGCTGCGGTCTGCTGACGGACACAGACGGCGGGTCCGACGGACCGGCGCTGTCCGAACCGGTCGGCGTCACGGCCCAGGCCGGCAGCGCGACGTCCGTGCACGTCATGTGGAACCGCCCGGTGAGCACCGCGGACATCACCACGTACGAGGTGTACCGGGGTGCGGTGCGGGTCAGGAAGCTGCCCGCCGAGCAGCACATGGTGGACGTCACCGGCCTGCGCGCGAAGTCCCGTTACGTGTTCACGGTCCGGGCCCGCGGCAAGGACGGCACCCTCGGCCCCGCGAGCCGCCGCGTCACGGTCACCACCCCGGCCGCCGTCACGGCGGACCGGTCCGCGCCGACCCGGCCGGGCGGACTGCGCGGGGAGGCGGACGGCGCGCGGGCCGTGTCGCTGACCTGGCGGCGGGCGACGGACGACAAGGGCGTCGTCTCGTACGACGTCTACCAGGGCACCACGAAGATCCACAGCGTCGGCGGTACGCAGACGCGGGCGCTGCTGACCGGGCTGCGGCCCGGCACCGCCTACGCGTTCAGCGTGCGGGCACGCGACGCGGCCGACAACGTCTCCCCCGCGAGCGACACCGTGCGGCTGACCACGGCGCAGGGCAAGGACGAGGGACCCGGGACCGCGCCGGACGACTTCCGCGCGACGACACGGCGAGCGGACGGCGCCTACTACATCGATCTGGCGTGGACGCCGCCGGACACCGGGGGCGAGGTCCCGGCGTACCAGGTGTTCCTGGACGGGCGGCAGGCGACGACCGTGATGTGGGGCGAGAGCGCCCCGTCGGACGCGGCGAAGTACAGCTTCTACATCGGCGAGGACGCGGGAGCCCGGCACCGGGTGAAGCTCCGGGCGCAGCTGCCGGACGGGACGTGGGGCGCGTTCTCGCCGGAGCGCACGGTGACGACGGGGCGATAGGTCCCGGTGGGCCGGACGATGGAACGCGTCACCTGCCCGGCTGCGGTCGGCATGCGGGGGCTGCCGTACGCACCTTGAGTGAGCGTCAGGCAGCACGGGCTTTGCCGACTCGGGCGGGGCAATGGACGTACCGCCTCCCGTGCCGCCGGAGGGCAGACATCATGCGCACCACTTCGCTTCTCGCTCGCTGCGGTCTCACGCTCGCGGCCGCGGCCGCCGTGCCATGGGCTGCGGCCCCGGCGCACGCCGCCGGGATCGACGTCAGGTCCAGCGGTTCCACGGTGACCGCCACCACGACCGCGTGCCAGAACGGCGGCAACGCCTCGCTCCTGGCACCCGGTCAGGGCAGCTTCGCCCAGGGCAAGCAGACGCCTCTCAGTTCGGGCACCGCCTCGTGGCAGGGCCTCAGCTCGGGCACGTACCAGGTGGTGATCGCCTGCGCCGACGGCTCCACGGTGGGTCCCGCGTCGGTGACCGTCACGGCGAGCCCGACCATCTCCGCGACGTCCAGCCCCATCGGCGGTGTCCGGGGCGGGCTCGGCGGGGCGGTGCAGGACTACGGGACGCTCACCTTCGCCGCGGGCGGGACGCTGGTCGCCGCCGCGGCCGTGGGCGGCGTCTGGTACCTGCGGCGCCGCGGCACGGGGCAGCGCACCTGACCGCTCCCCCGCGACCGACGACGGCCGCCGCCCGCACTCCGGGTGGCGGCCGTCGCCCGTGCCCGGCCCTCTTGTGGGCGCGGCACGCCCCGGCTTACCGTCCCCGGAGCCGTGTGATCGTCCGCGAACGTCCTTGGGGGCAGCGTGAGTTCAGGTCCGGTGGGGGTCGCCGTCGTCGGGGCGGGCGTGATCAGCGAGCAGTACCTGCGGACGCTGTCCGCGTTCGCCGACGTCACCGTCCTCGCCGTCGCCGATCTCGACACACGCCGCGCGGAGGCCGCCGCGCGCGCCCACGGCGTCCCGGTCGCCGGGGACGTGGACACCGTGCTGGCCGTCCCCGAGGTCGAGCTCGTCGTGAATCTGACGGTGCCGGCGGCCCATGTCGAGGTGGCCGAGGCCGCGGTGCGCGCGGGCAAGCACGTGTACGGCGAGAAGCCGATCGCGCTGCTGCCGGGCGAGGCCGAGAAGCTGCTCGCGGAGGCGGCCGAGCGGCGGCTGCTGGTGGGCAGCGCGCCGGACACCTTCCTCGGGGCGGGGCTGCAGTCCGCGCTGCGGGCCGTCGCGGCGGGGCACATCGGGGCGCCGGTCGCCGCGTCGACGGCGCTGCGCAGCCTGGGTCCCGAGGGGTGGCATCCGGACCCGGCGTTCTTCTACCAGCCGGGCGCGGGGCCGCTGTTCGACCTCGGCCCGTACTACCTGACGGCCCTGGTGGCGCTCTTCGGCGGGGTGGAGCGGGTCGCGGCGTCGACGCGGCGGGCCCGCGCACAGCGGTCGGCCGGGTCGGGCCCGGCGGCCGGGCGGTCGTTCCCGGTGGCCGTCCCCACGCACGTCTCGGCGCTGCTCGACTTCGCCGCGGGGCCGACGGCGACGTCCGTCTTCAGCTGGGACTCGGCGCGCCCGCACATCCACTTCGAGGTCGTCGGCACGGAGGGCACGCTGTCGGTCCCCGACCCCAACACGTTCGGCGGCCCGCTGCGGCTGCGCCCCAACGGCGCGTCCGACTGGACCGAGCTGCCCGTACGGGGCCGCACGGACGGCCGCGGTCTCGGCGTCGTGGACCTGGCGCGGTCGATCCGCACGGGTTCCGCTCCGCGGGCGTCGGGGGCGCTGGCGCTGCATGTGCTGCAGACGATGACGGCGGTGACGGACTCGGCGGAACGCGGGGCGTTCGCGGTGCTCCCTTCGCAGGTGACGCGCCCCGAGCCGCTCCCGGCGGACTGGGACCCGGCCGGGGCGGAGCTGTGAGCACTGCCGCTCCTCAGTCGTCGGCGGGGCCCGTGCGCAGTTCCGCCACGGTCCTCTCCAGCCACTCCACCCAGAAGGTCTCCAGGTCGATCCCGGCGCGCAGCACCGCATGCTGCAACCGGTCCGCCGTCGTGTCCTTCTCCGGCGGGAAGTCCCGCTTCTCGATGTCCCGGTAGGTCTCCAGCTGCTGCCGGTGCAGGTCCAGATGACGGCTCAGCTCGCTGTCGATGCCGTCCGTGCCGACCACCGCGGCGGAGCGCAGCCGCAGGAACAGCGGGTCGCGCAGCGTCTTGGGGTCCTGGGGGGCGGCTGTCCAGCGAGCGAGTTCGGCGCGGCCCTCGGGCAGCACCTCGTACTCCTTCTTCTGACCGCGCGCGGGGACCGGGGAGGGCAGCGCGCGGATCAGCCCGTCGCGCTCCAGTTTGCCGAGTTCCCGGTAGATCTGCTGGTGCGTGGCCGACCAGAAGTAGCCGATCGACCTGTCGAAGCGGCGGGTCAGTTCGAGCCCCGACGACGGCTTCTCGAGGAGGGCCGTCAGGATCGCGTGCGGCAGTGACATGTCGACAGAGTAGGTGAGGGCGGTCACGTGGCCGGCGGGCCCGGCCGCGTGACCGCCCGGTCTCAGAGGGCCGCCGCGACCTCGGTGCCCTGCTTGATGGCACGCTTGGCGTCCAGTTCGGCCGCGACGTCGGCGCCGCCGATCAGGTGGGGCGTGCGTCCGGCGGCGACCAGGTCGTCGTAGAGCGTGCGGTGCGGTTCCTGGCCCGCGCACAGGACGACCGTGTCGACGGGGATCAGCGCCGGCTCGCCGTCGACGGTGATGTGCAGGCCCGCGTCGTCGATCCGGTCGTACGTGGCGCCCGCGACCATCGTGACGCCGCGGTGGCGCAGCTCGGTGCGGTGGATCCAGCCGGTCGTCTTGCCGAGGCCCGCGCCGACCTTGGACGTCTTGCGCTGGACGAGGTGCACCTGGCGCGGCGGCGCGGGCCGCTCGGCGCGCTTGAGGCCGCCGCGGTCGGCGTAGTCCATGTCGACGCCCCACAGGCGGAAGTACGTCGCCGGGTCCTGGCTCGCCTTCTCGCCGCCGTCGGTGAGGTACTCGGCGACGTCGAAGCCGATGCCGCCCGCGCCGATGACGGCGACGCGGTCGCCGACGGGCGCGCCGTCGCGCAGCACGTCGAGGTAGCTGACGACGCTGGGGTGGTCGACGCCGTCGATGACGGGGGTGCGGGGGGTGACGCCGGTGGCGACGACGACCTCGTCGTACGCGGCGAGCTCGTCGGCGTTCACGTAGGAGTTCAGCTCGACGGTGACGCCGTGGAGTTCGAGCTGCGTACGGAAGTAGCGCAGCGTCTCGTCGAACTCCTCCTTGCCGGGCACCTTGCGGGCGACGTTCAGCTGTCCGCCGATCTGCCCGGCGCCGTCGAAGAGGGTGACGTCGTGGCCGCGTTCGGCGGCGGAGACGGCGCAGGCGAGGCCGGCCGGTCCGGCGCCGACGACGGCGACGCGCTTGCGCGTCCTGGTGGGCGACAGGACGAGTTCGGTCTCGTGGCAGGCGCGCGGGTTGACCAGGCAGGAGGTGATCTTGCCGCTGAAGGTGTGGTCGAGGCAGGCCTGGTTGCAGCCGATGCAGGTGTTGATCGCCTCGGAGCGGTCGGCGGCGGCCTTGTTCACGAAGTCCGGGTCGGCGAGCATCGGCCGTGCGAGGGACACCATGTCGGCGGCGCCGTCGGCGAGCAGTTCCTCGGCGAGTTCCGGGGTGTTGATGCGGTTGGTGGTGACGAGGGGGACGGACACCTCGCCCATGACCTTCTTGGTGACCCAGGTGTACGCGCCGCGCGGCACCGACGTCGCGATGGTCGGGATACGGGCCTCGTGCCAGCCGATGCCGGTGTTGATGAGGGTCGCGCCGGCCGCCTCGATCTCCTTGGCGAGGTGCACGACCTCCTCCAGCGTGGAGCCGCCGGGCACCAGGTCCAGCATGGACAGGCGGTAGATGAGGATGAAGTCGGGGCCGACGCGCTCGCGGACGCGCCGCACGATCTCCACGGGGAAGCAGATGCGGTTCTCGTACGAGCCGCCCCAGCGGTCGGTGCGCCGGTTGGTGTGGGCGACGATGAACTCGTTGATGAGGTAGCCCTCGGAGCCCATGACCTCGACGCCGTCGTAGCCCGCCGACTTGGCGAGTTCGGCGGCGCGGGCGAAGTCCTCGATGGTCTGCTCGACGTCGGCGTCGCTCAGCTCGTTCGGGACGAACGGGCTGATGGGCGCCTGGATCGGGCTCGGCGCGACCAGGTCCTCGTGGTAGGCGTAGCGGCCGAAGTGCAGGATCTGCATGGCGATCTTGCCGCCCGCCGCGTGCACCGCGTCGGTGACCTCGCGGTGCTGCTCGGCCTCCGCCTCGGTGGTCAGCTTGGCGCCGCCGCCCCAGGGGCGCCCGGCCTCGTTCGGGGCGATGCCGCCGGTGACCATGAGGCCGACGCCGCCGCGGGCGCGGGTCGCGTAGAACTCGGCCATCCGCGCGAAGCCGTTCTCCGCCTCCTCCAGGCCCACGTGCATCGAGCCCATCAGGACGCGGTTGGGCAGGGTCGTGAACCCCAGGTCGAGCGGGGCGAGCAGGTGCGGGTAACGGCTCATGGGGCCCTCCGTGCGCGGCGAACGTCGTCACTGTTGTAGACGACCCCGAACCCCTTTTGCAACAAGTTGCAAAAGAGAGCTGCGCCACGCAAGGCAAGCCTTACCGGACCCTTCTAACCCTCGTCGGCGACCTCGGCCACCCACCCGTACGGCAGCTCCTCGCCGTCGACGGTCAGCGCCTCGACGGTGCGGGTGCGCGGGTCGATGTCGGCCTGCACCCCCTCGCCCTCGTAGCGGGGATAGCCGGACTCCCCCGTGCCGCCGGTGGCGGTCACCGGCACGGACCGCAGGGGGTTGCCGTGATCGGTGCGGCCCTCGGCGTCGGTCAGCCGGGGTTTGAGGACGACGGTGTAGCGGTCGGGCACTTCCGGCGAATGACTCATGCTCCGGAGGCTAGTGCGCGGCGCACGCCCCCGCCCGCCGTACCGCTTCTCGGTTGTAGAGTGCAACGAGCGCTTCGGAAAGGAACCCGCACGTGGCAGACCCCGACCGTCCGGCCGACCGCGAGGCGGCCGTGGAGACCATCCAGCGCGAGCTGACGTCCTTCGCCCGCCGCGCCAGGGCGACGGCGGCCCGGATGCACCCCGAGCTGTCGCTCGTCTCGTTCACCCTGCTCAGCCATCTCGACGAGCAGGGCGGCTGCCGTGCCACCGACCTCGCCGCGCACTACGCCCTGGACAAGTCCACGGTCAGCCGGCAGGTCGGCGCCCTGGAGCGGGCCGGTCTCGTGACGCGGCGCGTCGATCCGGACGACCACCGCGTCCAGGTCCTGCTCCCCACCCCGGCGGGAGCGGAGATCCTCGCGCAGGTGACCGTCAGCCGCCGGCAGATCTTCGGGGAGCGGCTCGCGGACTGGTCCGCACAGGACCTGGCCCGCTTCGCCGCATACCTGGAGCGCTACAACGAGGCGGCGCACGAGGGCTGACTCCTAGGCGTTCAGCAGGAGTTCGGGCGCTCTGGCCGCGCGGAAGCGGGTCGTGCGGCGCAGCCGGAAGCCGAGGGACTCGTACAGCCGGATCGCGTTCGCGTTGCCCGCGCCGGTGTGCAGGAACGGGGTCTCGCCGCGCTCCCGGATCCCGGCCGCGACGGCCCGCACGAGCCGCCCGGCGAGGCCCTGGCCGCGGTGGCCGGCATCGGTGCACACGGCGCTGATCTCGGTCCAGCCCGGCGGGTGCAGCCGCTCCCCCGCCATCGCGACGAGGACGCCCCCGCGCCGGATGCCGAGGTACGTGCCGAGCTCGATGGTGCGCGGCAGGAACGGGCCGGGCCGGGTGCGGGCCACGAGGTCGAGCATCTCCGGCACGTCGGCCGGGGTCAGCAGGGCCGCCTCGGGGTCGTGCGCCGCGGCCACGCTCTCGTCGACCAACTGCACGCCCGCGATGTCCTGCGTCAGCTCCCAGCCGTCCGGCAGGGCGCGGGTCGTGCCCGGCAGCGGCACCTCGGCGCCGGGCCCGGCCAGCGCGGCGAGGTCGGCCCAGTCCTGCGGGCCCGGGTCGTCGGGCAGCGCCAGCCAGGGCGAGACGTCGCGGGGGTAGCGCAGCACCCGGCCGCGCCGCTCGGCGAGGGGGGCGTGCGGTCCGGTCAGCGCGGCGTACGCCGGGTTGTCGAGCGGATGCGCGGTCCCGCCGGGGGCGGGCACCGACGCATGCCCTTCGTACGTCTCCGTCTGCGTCATCCGGACCCTTCTCTCGTGGCTCGGCTCGTGGGCTGCGCTGCCCGGCGCACCATGCCGACCATGGCCGCCACACCATCGAACCCCCAGGTCAGGGCCTCGCATTCCCCAGCACACGGAGTGTTCACGAGGTCGCAACGTGTTCATGCGAACGCAATGCGCCCGTACGGTTCCCGCGTTGCCGAGCGGTGATCGTGGTTGGCATGCTGGCGCGATGCCGTCCACGCCATTGAGTGAACACGTCGAGGCGCTGCTCGCCGACGCGACCGTGCTGCCGATCGTCGCCGCGGGCGATCCCGTCCTGCGCCGGCCCGCCGAGCCGTGGGACGGGCAGCTCTCCGACGCCCTGCTGGCGCGGCTCGTCGAGGCGATGCGCGCCACGATGCACGCGGCGCCCGGCGTGGGCCTGGCCGCGCCGCAGATCGGGCTGCCGCTGCGGCTGGCGGTCATCGAGGACCCGGCGACCGTGCCGGAGGATGTGGCCACCGCGCGCGGCCGCGTCCCGCAGCCGTTCCGGGTGCTGGTCAATCCGTCGTACGAGGCCGTGGGCGAGCGCCGCGCGGCCTTCTTCGAGGGCTGCCTGAGCGTGCCGGGCTACCAGGCCGTGGTCGCCCGGCACGAGCGGGTGCGCCTGCGCGCCCTCGACGAGCGGGGGCGCGCGGTGGACGAGGAGTTCAGCGGCTGGCCCGCGCGGATCGTCCAGCACGAGACGGACCACCTCGACGGCACGCTGTATCTGGACCGCGCCGAACTGCGCTCCCTGGCGTCCACCGGGACGCAGGCGGCGGTGGAGCGCTGGGCCCAGCCCACACCTCGGGCCGCCGCCCGGCAGCTGGGGTTCACGCTCCCCGGATCCGACTGACCGTCAGTCCAGCTGCGGCATCTCGCCCTTGGTCGAGCCGAGGTCGATGACGGAGAACGCGGCGCCCTGCGGGTCACCGACCGCCGCGAACCGGCCGAAGGGGCTGTCCATCGGGCCGAAGTGCAGCTTCCCGCCGAGGCGTTGGACGGTGGCGACAGCCGCGTCGCAGTCCTCGACGGCGAAGTACACGTTCACGTACGACGGCACGTGCTCCGGGAAGTCGTCCGTCATCTGCATGCGGCCCAAGGACGGCTGGCCGCCGAGCTGCCAGACGTTGAAGTCGACGTGCTCGTCCGCCATCTTCTTCACTTCGTACGGGAAGACGGACGTGAAGAAGGCGTCGGTCTTCGCCGCGTCACGGGAGTTGACCTCGGCCCAGCAGAACGCGCCGGGCTCGTTGACCTTCTCGAAGCCCTCGTGCGAGCCGGGCTGCCAGAGGCTGAACCAGCAGCCGGCGGGGTCCTGGGCGGTGACCATCGTGCCGAAGTCGCCGACCTGCATCGGCTCCATCGCCAGGGTGCCGCCCGCGCTCTTGACCTTCTCGGCGGCGGCCGCGATGTCCGACGTGGCGAAGTACAGGTTCCAGGCGGCCGGAATCCCCTCCATGCCCGGCATCTGCGGCGACAGCGCGGCGACGTGCTTGCCGTCCGCGGTCTTCGCCTGCGTGTAGTTGCCGAACTCCTCGGCCCCCGGGTCGTAGGACCAGCCGAACAGTTCGGTGTAGAAGGCCTTCGCGGCCTCCAGGTCCGGGAACATGGCGTCGGCCCAGACGGGCGCGCCTTCGGGCTGTGCGGGCATGACGCGAGACCCTTCCGTCGGGGCCGCCGGGCATGGCGGCCCCGGCGGCGGCACTTCCACGCTAGGCCGACGGCGCGCGCCGCGCCATCCGGACGGAAATTCCTGACGCGACCCTTGACGCGGCTCCGGGGCCGCCCCCACAGTGCTCGTTAATGCGCATTAGTAATGCGCATTAACGATGAGTGCGAGCGAGGGAGCGGCAGGCGTGGAGCAACCGAGGAAGCGGGCGAAGCCCGGGCGGACGGCGGCCCCCGCGGGCCGTACGTCGCGGCCGAGGCAGGCCGAGGTGGCCCGGCTCGCCGGGGTGTCCCAGGCGACCGTGTCCCTGGTCCTTTCGGCGCGCGGCGACGGCAAGGGGCCCACGATCTCCGACGAGACCCGGCAGCGGGTCCTCGACGCGGCCCGCAGCCTCGGCTACGTCCCGGACCCGGCCGCCCGGCGGCTGGCCGCCGCCCGCAACAACCTGCTCGGCGTCTTCAGCTTCACCGCGACCTTCCCGACCGACGTGCAGCACTCCTACTACCCGTTCCTGGTGGGCGTGGAGCAGGAGGCGGCCGCGCGCGGCTACGACCTGGTGCTGTTCACCGGATCCAGCAGGGGCGGCGCGGGGGCCGCGGGCCCGGACGCACTGAGCCGCGTGCGGCTCGCCGACGGCTGCCTCTTCCTCGGACGGCACGTGCCGCGCGCCGATCTGAAGCGGCTCGTCGCCGACGGGTTCCCGGTCGTCCACCTGGGCCGCCGCGAGGAGCTGGAGGGGCTCGCCTGGGTCGGCGCCGACTACGTGAGCGCGAGCTGTGAAGTCGTCGCGCATCTGGCCGGCGCGGGGCATCGCCGGATCGTCCTCGTCCGTGAGGACGACGACGCACCCGCGTCGTCGGACCGTCAGCGGGGTTTCCTCGACGGGCTCGCGGCGGCGGGCGTCGCGGACGGGCCGGACGCGGTGCTGCGCTGCGCCGATCCGGCGCGCGAGATCACGGCGGAGCGGGTGCGTGCGCTCGTCGCCGACGGGGTGACGGCGTTCGTGGCCGAGGAGACCGACACCGGGGCCGCGTGGCGGGCACTGAGCACGGCCGTCCGGGAGGCCGGGCTCTCCTGCCCGCGGGACGTCTCCCTCGGGCTGCTGGGCAGTCCGCCCGCGGATCTTGCCGGGGAGCCGGTGCCGATGGGCTTCGACATCCCGCGGCACCGCCTCGGCGCCGCGGCCGTGCGGCTGCTCGCCGCGCTGGTGGCCGGTGAGGAGGCCCACGAGCCGCTGGTGGCCTGCGAGTTCCGGGCCGGGCAGACCGCGGGAGCCGCCCGCGCCTGACCCCGCGCATCGCCGACTCATCGCCTACGCAAGCCAGTTCAAGCACGATCACAAGGAGCGCAGTGATACCCCAACCGGACATCCTGATCGTCGGTGGCGGCCTCGGCGGAGTCGCCGCCGCGCTCGCCGCCTGCCGTGCGGGACGGCGTGTGGTGATGACCGAGGAGACCGACTGGATCGGCGGTCAGCTCACGGCGCAGGCCGTGCCGCCGGACGAGCATCCCTGGGTGGAGGAGTTCGGCACGACGGCGACGTACCGGGCGCTGCGCGAGGGCATCCGCTCGTACTACCGGCAGTGGTACCCGATGCGGAGCGAGGCGCTCGGGCTCACGTACCTCAACCCCGGCGCGGGGCGCGTCAGCAAGCTGTGCCACGAGCCGCGCGTCGCCCTCGCCGTGCTGGAGGGCATGCTGGCGCCGCACCGGGCGTCCGGGCTGCTGACGGTCCTGACCGAGCACCGGGCCGTGTCCGCCGAGGCGGACAACGATGTCATCACGGCGGTGACGGTACGCGATCTGCGGACGGGCACGCTGCGGACGTTCGCCGCGCCGTATGTCGTCGACGCCACGGAGACCGGTGAACTCCTCGAGCTCGCGGCCGTGGAACACGCCAACGGCGCCGAGGCGCAGAGCGAGTTCGGGGAGCCGCACGCGCCCGCCGAGGCGCAGCCGGACAACCAGCAGGGCATCACGGTGTGCTTCGCGCTCTCGCACCACGAGGGCGAGGACCACACGGTCGACCGGCCCGAGACGTACGACTTCTGGCGCTCCTACCGGCCCGGCTTCTGGCCCGGTCCGCTGCTGGGGTTCCAGGCGCCGGACCCGCGGACCCTGGAGCCGGTGCCCCGCACGTTCGTGCCGAACCCGGACCTCGACCCGCTCGCGGTCAGCGCCGACCAGAGCGCGGACGCCGGGGACAAGGAACTGTGGGGGTTCCGCCGGATCCTGGCCCGGGGGATGCACCGGCCCGGCGCCTTCGACTCGGACATCACGCTCGTCAACTGGCCTTTGAACGACTACTGGTTGAAGCCGTACATCGGCCAGGAGGCGGAAGCGCTGCGCGAGGCACGGCAGTTGTCGCTGTCCGTTCTGTACTGGTTGCAGACCGAGGCCCCGCGCGCCGACGGCGGCACCGGCTTCCCCGGACTGCGCATCCGGCCCGATGTCACCGGCACCGCGGACGGTCTCGCCAAGTCGGCGTACGTGCGCGAGTCGCGGCGGATCAAGGCGGTGACGACCGTCGTCGAGCAGGACGTCGCCATCGACGTCGTCGGCCCGTACGGCACGAAGCACTACCGCGACTCGGTCGGTGTCGGCGGCTACCGGATCGATCTGCACCCCTCGACCGGGGGCGACACGTACATCGACATCGGTTCGGTGCCGTTCGAGATCCCGCTGGGCGCGCTCGTGCCGCGGCGGGTGCGCAATCTGCTGCCGGCCGGCAAGAACATCGGCACCACCCACATCACCAACGGCTGCTACCGGCTGCACCCCGTCGAGTGGAACATCGGCGAGGTCGCCGGCGCCCTCGCGGCGCACTGTCTCGCCGAGGGCCTGGAGCCGCAGCAGGTGCAGGCCGAGGACAAGCACGTCGAGGAGTTCGGGCGGGTCCTGGACCGGGCGGGCGTGCAGCGGCACTGGCCCGACGTCCGCGGCTACTGACACCGCCCGCTCCCCCTCACTCCCCTCCCCCCCCCACGCCTTCAGCAACGTACGCACGTCAACGCACAAGGAGGTGCCCTGACATGACCCCTGACCGTCGCATCCGCGTCGGCATCGACGTGGGCGGCACGTTCACGGACGCCGTGGCGGTGGACGCCACGACGCTCGCCCTGGTGGGCCAGGTGAAAGTACCCACGACCCATCACCACGAGGACGGTGTCGCGCACGGCATCGTCGCGGCGCTCGAACGGCTCCTGGAGCAGGTCGGCCGGACCCCGGCCGACGTCACGTTCCTGGCGCACGGCACGACCCAGGCCACCAACGCCCTGCTGGAGGGCGACGTGGCCAAGGTCGGGCTGATCGGCGTCGGCGGCGGGGCGGGGGCGGTGTTCACCCGCCGGCTCGCCGCGCTCGGCAGGCTCGAACTCACCCCGGGAAAGCGCCTCCCGCTGGCGTACGAGCATGTGGCCGACCCGTTCGACGCCGACGGCGTGCGGGCCGCCGTCGCCCGCGTCCGGGCGGAGGGGGCTCAAGTCGTCGTCGCCACCGAGCCGTTCGGAGTGGACCGGCCCGAGGGCGAGCAGGCCGTGCTGGACGCGGCGCGGCCCACGGGGCTGCCCCTGGCGGCGGCGCACGAGATCACCTCGCTCTACGGGCTGCACAAGCGGACCCGGACGGCCGTGCTGAACGCGGCGATCCTGCCGCGGATGCTGGCGACGGCCGACCTCGTCGACGCGTCGATCACCAAGGCCGGGGTGACGGCGCCCCTGATGGTGATGCGCTGCGACGGCGGCGTGATGTCGCTGGACGAGATGCGCCGCCGGCCCCTTCTCACGGTCCTCTCCGGTCCGGCGGCGGGGGTCGCCGGGGCGCTGATGCAGGAGCGGATCAGCGAGGGGGTGTTCCTGGAGACGGGCGGCACGTCCACGGACATCAGCGTGGTGCGGCGCGGCAAGGTGGCCGTGCGGCACGCGACGATCCTCGGCAAGGAGTCCTACCTCAACGCCCTGGATGTGCGCACCGTCGGTGTCGGCGGCGGGTCGATGGTGCGGGTCGCCGGGGGCCGGGTGGTCGGTGTCGGGCCGCGCAGCGCGCACATCGCGGGTCTGCCGTACGCCTGTTTCGCCGCGCTCGACGACCTGCGGGACGCGACGGTCGCCACGGTGCGGCCGATGGACGGGGATCCGGACGACTATCTGGTCCTCGACGCCGCGGGCGGCCGGTTCGCGGTGACGATGACCTGTGCGGCCAACGCACTGGGCCGGGTCCCGGAAGGCGACTTCGCGCGCTGCGACCAGGAGGTGGCGCGGGCCGCGCTCGCCCCGGTGGCGGCCGCTCTCGGCTCGGATGTGGCCGGTGCGGCGCGGGCCGTCCTGGACGCGGGGACCGCGCAGGTGAAGACGGTCGTGGACGCGATGATCCGGGACTACCGGCTCGACCGGGACACCGCCGTGCTGGTGGGCGGGGGCGGTGGCGCGGCCTCCGTGACCCCGCACCTGGCGGCGGACGCCGGTCTCGAAGGGCGGATCGCCCGGCACAGCGAGGTGATCAGCCCGGTCGGCGTGGCCCTCGCGCTGGTCCGGGAGCAGGTCGAGCGGATCGTGCCCGGGGCCACCCAGGAGCAGATCCTGGCGGTGCGCGCCGAGGCCGAGCGGGCCGTCGTCGCACAGGGCGCCGCCGCCGACGGGGTCGAGGTGGAGGTGACGGTCGACCCGCAGACCAGCACGGTGCGGGCCGTCGCCACCGGCGCGACGGAACTGCGCACCCAGGACCGGGCGCACCGCGCCGACGACGCGGAGCGGCTGCGGGCGGCCGCCGCGAGCCTGAAGGCGCAGGAGGCGCGGGTGCGGGTGCTGGCCGGCACCGGCGCGTACACCGTGTACGGCACGGAGGTGCGGCGCAGGCTGCGCGCCGACCGGCAGCCGGTCCGGGTCGTGGACGCCGACGGCGTGGTGCGGCTCGGTGTGTCCGACGCGCGGGTCGAGGCGACGACGGTGGGCGCGGCCGGGGAGACGCTCGCGTCGCTGGTGCGGGACGCCACGTCGTACGGCGACGGCGGTGTGCGGGCGCCCGCGGTGCGGCTGCTGGTGGGCGGACGGATCGCGGATCTGTCCGGCGTGCTGGATCCGGAGGCGCTGCTGGCCCTCGCGCGCAGTGAGCTGCGCTCGCGCGGCGGCGACGAGCCGGTGGTCGCGGTCGTGGAGTCCCGCACATGAGCGGCGACCACGACCTGGACCTCGCGGTGCGGCTGCTCGCGGGCACGCCCACGCACGAGGGCCGCGATCTTCTGACGCTACGTCAATGGGCAGTGGCTGCGGCGGAGTTCGGTGCCGTCATGACGCCCGATCCGGTGACCGTGCGGGTCGTCGAGCGGGACGACGGGCTCGCCGTCGGGCTGCTGGCGCGGTACCGGTCGAGGCCGGCGGTCGTCGAGGTGTACGTCGACACGGTCGCCCGCGCCGAACGGCTCGTCGACGAGCGGGGCTGGCGGCACTGGTTCCCCGCGGGGTCGGTGCGGGCGGCGGCGCTCGCGCACGAGCAGGCGCACGCCTGGCTCCATCACGCGCGCGTCCGGGCCGATTTCAAACGGGCCCTCGGTCACACGGCGCTGCGTGTCGGGCGGCGCCGCGTGTACGCGCACGTCGCGGGCGCCGACGAACTCGCGGCGCACGCCTACGCCCGCGCCGCCTGCGGCCTGGGCCGCAGTCCCCTGCTGCTCACGGAGGCGCTGGCCGCCGCCGCGTATCCCGAAAGCGAGAAGTGACCATGGGTGTCGTCATTCTGCTCGTCATGGCGGCGGGAGTCGCCGCCATGCTCAGCCGCAAGCTGCCCACCGCGTTCGCGCTGGTGCTGCTGGCCGTGGTCATCGCGTTCGTCTCGGGTGCGCCGCTGACCGGCAAGAACAGTGTGCTGGACACGGTGCTGCAGGAGGGCGCGCCCGCGCTGGCCGCGACGATGATCGCGATCCTGCTCGGGTCGTGGCTCGGCAAGCTCCTGGAGGAGACCGGCATCGCGGGCACGCTGGTCCGCAAGATCGTGGAGTTCGGCGGCGACCGGCCGGTGTTCGTCGCGCTCGGCGTGCTCGCGGTGTCCGCGCTGGTCGGCACGGTGACGGGTTCGGCGCCGGCGGCGATGCTGGCCGGGCTCATCGGCATCCCGGCGATGATCGCGGTGGGCATTCCGAAGGTGACGGCGGCGGGCACGATCCTGATGGGCATCGCGGTGGGCATCCCGTTCGAGCTGCCGGTGTGGCAGTTCTTCTCCACGGCGCTGGAACTGCCGGTGGACACGGTGCGCGGCTTCATGGTCAAGCTGTTCCCGTTCGCGCTGGTCGCCGCGGTCGCGTATGTGCTGGTGGAGTCGCGGCGCCGGGGCGTGGAGCACACGTGGTCGCTCAAGTCGCTCCAGGACAGACCGACTTCGCGCGACCGCCGCCGGCTCCTCGGTGACGCCCCGTGGTACGCGCTGCTGACGCCGGTGGTGCCGCTGGTCCTGGCCCTGGGGTTCGAACTGGCCATCATCCCCTCGCTGTTGGCGGGTGTGCTGTACGCGCTGGTGACGACGACGCGGCCGCGCGACATGAACCGCCGGCTGCTGCGCACGCTGTACGGGGGCTTCGAGGTCGCGGCGCCGCCCATCACGTTGTTCGTGGCGATCGGGATCCTGCTCGCCGCGGTGAAGCTGCCCGGCGCGGTCGACGCGCTGGAGCCGCTCGTCAAGGCGGTCAGTCCGCAGAACGCCGTGCTGTTCGTGCTGGTCTTCACGCTGCTGGTGCCCTTGTGCCTGTACCGCGGGCCGCTGAACGTCTTCGGTCTCGGCGCCGGCATCGCGGGCGTCCTGATCGCCACCGGCATCTACCCGGCCGTCGCCGTCCTCGGCATGGCCACCTCGTACAACCAGGTCTTCGGCGTCGCCGACCCGACCAGCACCCAGACGGTGTGGAGCGCCCAGTACGCGGGTGTCTCACCCCAGCAGGTGATGGTCAGGACGCTGCCCTACGTGTGGGCGGTGGCGCTCGGCGGCCTGTGTGTCACCGCGGCCACCTACCTGTGAACCAGCCCCGAAAACAACCGACTTCAGGAGCCGATCATGCATGAGCCGCAGTCCGGCCCGGACCGTCGTACGTTCCTGCGCACCACCGCCGTCACCGGCGCCGCGCTCGCCCTGGGCGGTCTGTCGACGCGGTCCGCGTCGGCCGCGCCCGGCGGTTTCCCCGACTACACCTACGTCCGCACACTGCTGACCCCGTCCCAGCTCACGTACAACCCGACCGGCGAGATCATCTTCCCGACCGTGCGCGGCGTGTACGACAAGCTGGCCTCCCCACTGGGCCGTTACTACCTCTACTACGCGCCGCACGACGCTCCGGGCGGCATCTGCCTCGCGTACGGCGACTCTCTGGAAGGCCCGTTCACGGAGTATCCGGCGAACCCGATCGTGTCGAACAAGTGGGACCCGCACTACTCGGTCAGCCATGTGTCGTCGCCGCACGTGCTGTGGAACGCGGACGCGAAGGAGTTCTGGCTGTACTTCCACGGCGAGAACACCACGACCCGGCTGGCCCGTTCGAAGGACGGTGTCCACTTCACCTACGACAAGGTCGTCCTGTCGACGTCGATGATGCCGTCGGGCACGACGGAGACGTCGTACGCCCGGGTCTTCCGGCACGATCTGCCGGCCCGCGGCGCGCACTACGTGATGCTGTTCATGCTGAACAACACCACCAACCACCGTGACATCTGCTGGGGCTGGTCGCCCGACGGCCGGACCTGGACCTTCGACCAGACGCCGCTGGTGCGCCACTCCGACGTCGGTGCGGTGAACGTCGGCGGCCCGCATCTGCTCACCCGCGACGGGTCCGCGTACGTGGTCTACAACAAGGACAAGGAGAGCGGCGGCGACCTCATGATCACCGAGGTGGGCGCGGACTTCTCGCTCCGCAAGCACCTGGGCGTCTTCTACGACTCGCGCTCCGGAGCCCCCGAGAACGGCCGGTCGGCGGCGCCGTCCTTCGGTACGCAGGGCGGGGTGCCGTACATGGTGTACGAGGCGGGCGAGCGGCTCGCGGGGGCGATCGCGGTGGCCCGGGGCTAATCAGATCCCTTCTCGGACCTCCAGAGCGCGGGCGACGACGGCGAAGGCCCGGTCGAGCAGGGCGACCGGGTCCTGGGCCGCGTCGCTCGCGCTCCAGCGTTGCAGCACGACGTGGAAGGCGGTCAGCGCGGCGCCCGCGGCGATGCGCGGGTAGAGGTCGGCCTCGGCGTCCAGGCCGACGCGGGACGCGAGTTCCTCGGCGAGGTCGTCACGCCACTGGACCTGGCGCTCCAGGAAACGGGCGTGCAGGGCCGGGGTGCGCAGGATCAACTGGACCACGCGCAGCGCCCGTTCGGAATCAGCGGCGCAGGTGGTGACGGGCACCCGGACCGCGTGCAACAGGGCCACGGCCGGCGCCTCGTCGGCCGGGCGGCCCGCGAGAGCGGCGCGCATGTCC
Source organism: Streptomyces sp. cg35 (assembly GCF_050410835.1). NCBI lineage: Bacteria > Bacillati > Actinomycetota > Actinomycetes > Kitasatosporales > Streptomycetaceae > Streptomyces > Streptomyces sp. cg35. The sequence goes on along the minus strand of NZ_CP191268.1, from coordinate 8,065,509 downwards.
GCGCCCATGTCGGCCAGGAACTGGACGACGACGTCCTCCTTGGACGCGAAGTAGCGGAAGAACGTCCGCTTCGAGACTCCGGCGGCCGCGACGATCTCGTCGACGGTCACCGCGTCGAAGCCCTTGAGGGCGAGCAACTGCAGCGCCGCCTCGGTCAGTTCGTCGGAGACGAACTGCCGCTTGCGCTGGGCCAGGCTCAGGTCGGATCGCGTACTCACACTCCCAGCCTACACGCCATGCCCTCGATGACACTTGGGCGCACCTTGACACCAAGTGCCATTGCGGTCAGCCTGTGTCACATGACACAGCGACAGCCTTGGAATGCCGATCGAATTCCCGACCAGTCGCAGCGCGTGGTCGTCGTGACGGGGGCAGGCAGCGGTCTCGGGCTCGTGACCGCCCGCGCCCTCGCCCGCCGGGGCGCGCACGTCGTCCTGGCCGTGCGTGATCCGGACAAGGGCCGTGCGGCCGCCTCGTCGATCACCGCCGGGCAGCCGGACGCGCGGCTGGAGGTGCGCCGGCTCGACCTCGCCGATCTCGACTCGGTCCACGCCTTCGCCGACGGGCTGCGCGCCGGTCATCCGCGCGTCGACGTACTCGTCAACAACGCAGGAGTGATGGCGCCGCCCCGCACTCTCAGCCCGCAGGGGCACGAGCTGCAGTTCGCGACGAACCATCTCGGGCACTTCGCGCTCACCGGGCTGCTGCTCGACTTGCTGGCGCAGGCGCCGGATCCACGGGTGGTGACGGTCAGCTCGCTCGAACACCGCAAGGGGCGGATCGACTTCGACGACCTGACGGGTGAACGCGGCTACGTGCCGATGGAGTTCTACCGCCGGTCGAAGCTGGCCAATGCCTTGTTCGGCCTGGAGCTGCACCGGCGCCTCACCGCGGCCGGCGCTCCTGTGCGCAGCGTGCTCGCGCATCCCGGCTACAGCGCGACCGGTTTGCAGACGAACGGCACGGTCCGCGTGCCGCGGCTGGTCTTCGGACATCTGGCCAGGCCGCTGGCCCAGTCGGCGGACCGCGGCGCCCTGCCGCAGCTGTACGCGGCGACCGAACCCGGCGTCCGGGGCGGGGAGTTCATCGGTCCCGACGGCCGGGGCGAGATGCGGGGTGCGCCGACCCGGGTGGAGCCGGCGCCTGGGGCCGCCGACGCCGCGGCGGGGCGGCGACTGTGGGAGGTGTCGCAGGCGCTGACCGGGGTGAGCTTCCCGCTGCGGGAGGCCGCCGCATCGTGAGGGGCAGGCGGCCCTTGGAGCCCCGTCCGCGCGGGCTCACGGTCCGGTGAGGTTCACCGGGCGGCCCGCCGGGACGTCGCCGCGGCGGGTCCGCGCCCATTGCCGCAGCCGCTCGGCGGGCCGGGGCAGCACGACGAACGCCTCGGCCTGCAGGCAGGCCCAGCTGATCCGCGGCAGATCGCGGGCCGTCGGGTAGACGACGAAGCGCGGCTGCCAGTCGGGGCGGAACTTGGCGTTGAAGCGGTACAGCGACTCGATCTGGAACCAGCGGGACAGGAAGACGAGCAGAGCCCGCCACACGCGCAGGACCGGGCCCGCGCCGAGGCGCTCTCCGCGCGCCAACGCCGCGCGGAACACGGCGAAGTTGAGGGAGACGCGGGCGATGCCGAGGCCGGGTGCGGCGCGCAGGGCGGCGACGATGAGGAGCTCGTTCAGGCCGGGCTCGGCGGTGCGGTCGCGGCGCATCAGGTCGAGGGAGAGCCCGTCGTCGCCCCACGGTACGAAGTGCAGCAGCGCCCGGACCTGTCGACTGCCGTCGGGGGCCTGCTGGTGGGCGGTGACGACGACGCAGTCCCCGTCGTCGGGGTCGCCGAACCGGCCGAGCGCCATGGAGAACCCGCGCTCGGTGGCGCTCCCCCGCCAGGCTCCCGCGGCCTCGCGCAGCTGCTTCTTCTCGTCGTCGGGCAGCTCGCGTACGCGCCGCACCTGACAGGAGTAGCCGCCGCGCTCGATGCGGTGGACCATCTGGCGTACGTTGCGCATGGTGCGGCCCGAGAGGCTGAAGGCGGTGCAGTCGACGATGGCCTCGTCGCCCAACTCCAGCGCTTTCAGGTTGCCTTCGCGGATCCAGACCTGTCCGCCGAGTTCGCTGCAGCCCATGACGGCCGGGGTCCAGGCGTGCCGGGCGCACCGGTCGAGGAACTCCTTGATGGCGCCCGGCCATGCCTCCGGGTCGCCGATCGGGTCGCCGCCCACGAGGGCGACGCCGGACACCACGCGATAGGCGACGGCGGCTTTGCCCGTCGGTGAGAACAGGACGGCCTTGTCGCGGCGCAGCGCGAAGTAGCCGAGCGAGTCGCGCCGCCCCTCGCGGTCCAGCAGGGCCCGCAGCCGCGCGCCGCCGTCGACCGGTGCGAGGCGCACCGGCCGCAGCGCCAGGTACGCGGTGGTGGACGCGGTGACCAGGCCGAGGGTGAGCAGCGACAGCTGGACGATGTCGGCGACGCGGTCGCTGTCGTAGGTGAGCGGGCCCGCCGACCCGACCATTCCGTAGGCCACTTGCCGCAGCCGGTCGGCGAAGGAGATGCCGTGGCCGGCTTCGTGGTCGGCCCGCAGACCGACGATCAGCAGGCCGAGGCCGATGCTGACCGTGCCGAGGACGAGCAGGTTGCCCAGGGCGCGGGTTCTGCCGCGCGGGTCGCTCAGCGCGTGGAACTCGCCCCGGAACCCGACGAGTCCGGCGCACAGCAGCGCCGACACCGCGGCGGCCACGAACGCGTGGTGGCGCAGCCCCTGTACGAGCGCGCTCACCGCGAGCAGGGCCACGGCCGCCTCCCAGGCCCGGCGCTTGCGGCGGCGCAGGCCGCGGGCCAGGAGCGCGAGGAGCAGGCCCGCGGCGAGCGCGGCGGCGCGCGCGAGGTCGTCGGCGAGCCCGGGGACGTAGGGCGCGAGGCCTTCGACGCGGCTGGCGCGCACGTGCGGGGAGACGGCCGTGGCGATGTCGAGGAGTCCGATGAGCAGGCAGGTGTGGCCGGCCACGGCGGCGGGGCGGGGGTTCACGGGCGTGAGCGTATGGGCGCAGGTCAGCGGTGGGGTAAGAGCCGGGGAGGAGAACGGTAAGAACGCGCGGACCGGCAAACCCGCCTGCCGGTCGCGGCCTCTTGTCCGGTGCAGGCTGCCCCTGGGCGGTCGACCGTTGCCGGCGAGAGGTGGAGCGAACATGGGCCTGACGAGTCGGGCGCTGGAATGTGCGACGGCGCTGGCCGCACTGGTGTGCGTGGGGCTCACGGTGTGGGCCTGGCCACGCCTCGCGCGCCGCGGCCCGGGGGCCGTGCTCGGCAGACTGGGTGTCATCGCCGCGACGCAGTGCGCGATCCTGACCGCGTGCGCGGTGGCGGTGAACGCCGACTTCGAGTTCTACGGCTCCTGGGACGAGCTGCTCGGCCGTGTATCGACAGCGCCCGCGCATCTCGCGGACCCCGGCGGTACCGGCGTCTACGCGGCGCGGGGCGGCCTGGTCGAGCCCGCCGGGCCGCAGGGCCTGGACCGGGTGCGGGGCCTGCCCGCCGGGCCGCCCGCGAAGGTGGGACGGGTGGAGTCGGTGCGCATCATCGGGCGGCGCACGCGGGCGATCGACCCGGCGTTCGTGTATCTGCCGCCGCAGTATTTCCAACGGCAGTACCACCGGCAGCGGTTCCCGGTGATCGTGGCGATGAGCGGCTATCCCGGCGGCATCATGAACCTCGCACAGTTCCTCCATGTCCCGCAGACGGCCGACCGGTTGGAGCGCTCCGGCGGGCTCCAGCCGACCGTCGTGGTGATGGTGCGGCCGACGATCGCGCCGCCGCGTGACACCGAGTGCGTGGACGTGCCCGGCGGCCCCCGGGCGGAGACGTTCTTCACCAAGGACCTGCCGGAGGCACTGAAGTCGGCCTACCGGGTGGGGCACGACCCGAGCGCGTGGGGTGCGCTCGGCTACTCGTCGGGGGGCTCCTGCGCGCTCCAACTCGCCCTGCGCGACCCGAAGGTGTACACGTCGGCCGCGTCCCTGTCCGGCGACTACCGCATCGACGACGACCTCACCACGGGCAGCCTGTTCGGCGGCGGCCCGGACGCCGGGCGGCTCCAGGAGCGGCACGACCTGGTGTGGCGGCTCGGTCATCTCCCCGTGCCGCGGGTGTCGGTGCTCGTGGCGAGCAGCCGGCAGGGCGAGAAGGACTACGGGGCGACGCTGCGGTTCCTCAAGGCCGTGCGGCCGCCGATGACGTCGGCGCGGATCATCCTGCCGCGCGGCAGCCACCACTTCACGACGTGGCTGCGGGAGATCGGGCCCGCCATGCAGTGGATGGGCCGCCAGTTGACGTTCCCTCAGGACACCACGCCGCCACCGAAGCCGCGCCGCACCGCGCGGGCGGCCTCCCCCGGTGCCGGCCGCGTCGTCGCACGGTGAGCCGCGACGCCTACGCGCGGCGCGTGGCCACCACGAGTCGGCAGCGCGGGCTGCCGTCGGACCGCTCGCCGAGCTCGGGCAGCGCCCGCAGCGCGACGTCGAAGCCGGCCCGCTCCAGCTCGCGGCGCACATCGCCGAGCCGGAACGGCCGGTAGTACATGACGAACGGCGGGCGCCACAGCGCATTGCGCACCCGCATGACTGCGTCGAAGCCGAGCATCGCCCAGTAGCCGCGCGATCCCGGCCGCGGGGGCGCCGGCAGCGGGAACGCGAACTGCCCGCCGGGGCGCAGCACTTGGCGCACCTGGGCGAACAGCTCCGGGTACTGGCCGGGCAGGAAGTGGCCGAACGCCCCGAAGCTCACCACCAGGTCGAAGACCGGCCCGAAGGGCAGCGCGAGCGCGTCCCCGCGGACGTACGAGGCCGTCGGCTCTCCGCCGCGGGCGACCTGGAGCATCCCCGCGCTGAAGTCGACGCCCACGACCGGCCCCGCGCAGACCTCACCAAGGACGCCGAGGCCCGCCCCCGTGCCGCAGCACAGGTCGAGTCCGGCCCCGAAGGGACCGCGTTCGCGCAGCGCACGGGCGACCGGGTCGAGCACGATGCCGGGGGTGCGGAACGGTGTGTGGTCGAACTTCGGGGCGAGCAGGTCGTAGCCGCGCTCGACCGAGGAAAGGGCCTGCACGGCCAGCTCGCGCAGGGTGGGGCCCTGGGGTGTGAACATGGCGGATCAGCATAGGGCGGCCGGCCCGTCGGCATCCGCTCTTGCCCAGGACCGGGGGTGGCGTGTTACCTTGCGAGTGGCACGTGTGTACGCCCACTCTGCGGCGCCGGTGCCGGTTCCACTTCTTCAGCGCTTCAGCGCATACGTGATCAATTCCGCGTCGTAGCGCGCATCATCCCTGGTCAACAGGTTCTCGGCGGGTTCTTCCCCGCCCCTGCACTGCCAGGTTCTCTCCCGGCCACGGGCTGTCCTGCCCGTTCCACGGGGCGTGATGTTCCCGCCCCGTCCCGGTCGCCGGATCCCCGTCCCTCCCTGCCCGCGTACCCACAGCGTTCGCGAAAGGACCCTGATCGACCATGACCAGCACCACACTCGAAAAGCCCAGCACCACCGCGGAACGGCCCCGTGCCGCGACCGCGCCCAAGGCCCCCGTCCGGGTCGCCGGTGTCCTCGACATCGGCGCGAACGGGCAGGGTTTCCTGCGCGGCGGCGACCTGCTGCCGACGTCCCGCGACGTCCAGGTCCCCGCCTCCCTCATCCGTCAGCTCGGCCTGCGCAAGGGCGACGCCGTGGCGGGCCTGTGCGAGCGGCAGCACACGCTCACCCATGTCGAGACCGTCGGCGGCGCGCCCGCCGGGGTCGCCCGCACCCGCCCCCGCTTCACCGACCTCACCCCGCTGCATCCCGCCGAACGGCTCCGCCTGGAAGGCCCGGCGAGCGGCCTCGGGGGCCGCGTCGTCGACCTGTTCGCCCCGGTCGGCAAGGGCCAGCGCGGCCTGATCGTCGCGCCGCCGAAGACCGGCAAGACCGTCCTGCTGCAACAGCTCGCCGCGTCGGTCGCCACCAACCACCCCGAGGCCCATCTGATGGTGGTGCTCCTCGACGAACGTCCCGAGGAGGTCACCGACATGCGGCGCTCCGTGCGCGGCGAGGTGTACGCCTCGACGTTCGACCGGCCCGCCAAGGCCCACATCGCCCTGGCCGAGCTCGCCGTGGAGCGCGCCAAGCGCCTCGTCGAGCAGGGCCGCGACGTGGTGATCCTGCTCGACTCGCTGACCCGGCTGTGCCGCGCGCACAACAACGCCGCATCCTCCGGCGGCCGCACCCTGTCCGGCGGTGTCGACGCGGCCGCGCTGCTCGGCCCGAAGCGCCTGTTCGGCGCGGCCCGGAACACGGAGGAGGCCGGCTCCCTGACGATCATCGCCACGGCCCTGGTCGAGACCGGGTCCCGGGCCGACGACTACTTCTTCGAGGAGCTCAAGAGCACCGGCAACATGGAGCTGCGTCTCGACCGCTCCCTCGCCGACCGCCGCGTCCACCCCGCCGTCGACATCACCCCTTCCGGCACCCGCCGCGAGGAACTCCTGCTGCCCGCAAGCGAGTTGGCGGCCGTACGCGGTCTGCGCCGGGTCCTCCAGAACCGGGACGCCCCGTCCTCGTACGAGACGCTGCTCGACAAGCTGCGCCACACCCCGGACAACGCGACCTTCCTGCGCCAGGTGCACCCGACGGTACCCACCGGCTGACCCCGCCCCCACGGATGTAATACTCACTGTATGACTCCGCGCATTACGCGCCCCGGCGGCGATCCGGCCGTCACCGTACGGCGGGCCACCGCGCGCGACGCCAAACGGCTCACCCGGCTCGTGCGCGGCTCGCGCGCCTACGAAGGCCCGTACGCGGCGATGGTCGCGGACTACCGGGTGGGCCCCGACTACATCGAGGCGCACCGGGTGTTCGTCGCGGCCGGCCGGGCCGACGAGCGGGTCCTCGGCTTCTACTCGCTGGTCCTCGCGCCGCCGGAGCTGGACCTGATGTTCGTCGCGGACGACGCGCAGGGCCTGGGTGTCGGGCGCCTGCTCGTCGCGCACATGCGGGACGAGGCCCGGGCCGCCGGGCTCGACCACGTGCGGGTCGTCTCCCATCCGCCGGCGGAGGGCTTCTACCGCACCATGGGGGCCCTGCGCACCGGGACGGCGCCCGCGCGTCCCCCGGTCGTCGCCTGGGACCGCCCCGAACTCGTATTCCCCATCGCCCCCACGGTCTGAGGGGTTCCGCCCTCGCCCCGTACGGCGCACACTCGGTGGCATCGAAGCGGGCGGCAATGGGGCAAGGAGGCCACATTGGGCGGCAGCGAGGCGCACGACGACGCGTTCGACGTGATCGTGGAGATTCCGCAGGGCTCCCGGAACAAGTACGAGATGGACCACGAACTCGGCCGGATCCGGCTCGACCGGATGCTGTTCACCTCGACCCAGTACCCCGCGGACTACGGCTACATCGACGGCACGCTCGGCGGCGACGGCGACCCGCTGGACGCGCTCGTCCTCACCGGCGACGCCACCTTCCCCGGCTGCACCATCGAGTGCCGGGCCATCGGCATGTTCGTGATGAGCGACGAGAAGGGACCGGACGAGAAGATCCTCTGCGTCCCCGCCCACGACCCGCGCCGCGCGTCGGCCCAGGACATCGAGGACATCCCCGAGTTCGACCGCCTGGAGATCACCCACTTCTTCGAGGTCTACAAGGACCTGGAGCCCGGCAAGTCCGTCGACGGCTCCCACTGGGAGGGCCGGGACAAGGCCTACGAGGAGATCCGCCGGGCCCGGGAACGACGCGCCACGGCACGGACGCCGGCCGCCGGGCGCGAATAGCCCGGTCGCCGGGGCGGACGGGCGCCGCGAGGGCGGGTGAGGCCGTCGCATAGCGTGCGGGCGACACCGTACGAGCACGGAGGATCCCCATGAGCGCCGCCCGCCTGCCCCTCGAGGGCGTCACCGTCGTCAGCCTGGAACAGGCGGTGGCGGCGCCGTTCGCCACGCGCCAGCTCGCCGACCTGGGCGCGCGCGTGATCAAGGTGGAGCGGCCCGGCAGCGGCGACTTCGCGCGCCGCTACGACGAGACGGTGCACGGCCAGTCCAGCCACTTCGTGTGGCTGAACCGCTCGAAGGACTCGGTGACGCTCGACGTCAAGACGCCCGGTGGGCGCGAGGTGCTGGAGCGGCTGCTCGCCGGCGCGGACGTCTTCGTGCAGAATCTGGCGCCCGGCGCGGCGGCCCGACTCGGCCTGTCGGCAGGCGAGTTGGCCGTGCGCCATCCGGACCTGATCGTGTGCGACATCTCCGGGTACGGCAGCGACGGGCCGTGGGCGCACCGCAAGGCGTACGACCTGCTGGTGCAGTGCGAGACCGGTGTCGTGTCGGTGACCGGCACACCGCAGGCCCCGGCGAAGGTGGGCATCGCGATCGCCGACATCGCGGCGGGCATGTACGCGTTCTCGGGCATCCTCACCGCCCTGTACGAGCGGCGGGCCACCGGCACCGCGCGTGCGGTCGAGGTGTCGCTGTTCGAGGCGCTCGCGGAGTGGATGGGCTACCCCGCGTACTACACGGCGTACTCGGGCCGTCAGCCGCAACGGGTCGGGGCGGCGCACGCGACGATCGCCCCGTACGGGCCCTACGACGCAGCGGACGGCGGGACGGTCCTGCTCGCCGTGCAGAACGAGCGGGAGTGGGCCTCCTTCTGCGCGGAGTTCCTCGGCGACGCCTCGCTGGCCGAGGACCCGCGCTTCCACCGCAACTCGGCCCGGGTGGCGCGCCGCGCCGAACTCGACGCGATCGTCACGGCGCGCTTCGCCGAACTCGACACGCAGGAGGCCGTCGCGCTCCTGGAACACGCCAAGGTCGCGAGCGCCCGCCTGAACACGGTCGACGACTTCCTGCGCCACCCGGTGCTGACCGGCCGCGACCGCTGGCGCGACGTCGCCACCCCGGCCGGCCCCGTCCGCGCGCTCGTGCCCCCGGCCTCGTTGAGCGACGTGGAGCCCCGGATGGATCCGGTCCCGGCGGTGGGCGAGCACACGGACCCGGTCCTCACCGAACTCGGCTACGACGCGGCGGGAATCCGGGAACTGCGGGAGCAGGGGGCGCTCTAGGAGCTTGCGAACCCGGGCCGTTCGGCCCACCACAAGGGTCACTCGGCCCGCTTTCAACGATGGCCCCCACTGACATGCTGCTGCGCAGAGCCTCCCGTGCCCTCGCTCTCCCGCCGCGGCGCACGGTCGAGGCCCGGGCCCGCCGGTCACAGAAGGGGGAACTGTGACCGGCGGGCCCGGCTACGGGGCCACGCCCGACGCGACAACTCGCGCGCAAAACATCCCAATCGGAGCGATAAAGTGTCGCGTCAACCTTCACGCGCCCGATCACCCAGGAGTACCTACGTGACCGTAGCCATCGACTCGTCCGAGGCAGCCGTCCCGTCCGGCGAGGACGCCGGGGACACGACCGTCGCGGAGCCCACGCCCGCGACGGACGTGCCGGAGGCGCGCCAGTCCGACGCGGACGGGGAGACGGCCGAGCCGGGGGACACCGCCCACACGTGGACCCCGTCGACCGACACGACCGACGCGACCGACACAGCCGCCCCGTCCGACCATTTCTGGCAGCCCGAGCCGGCCCCGGCCGACGCGTCGGCCGGGAATCTGATCGAGGACGAAGACGAGGAGGACGAGGAGGACGGGGAGGGCACTGACGCCTCCGGTGAGGTACCGGAGTCCATCGCCCGTGACGCCCACGATTTCGGCGTCTACGCCCGCACCGGCGGCTGGACCTTCGCTCTGAAGGTGGCCCGCAGCGTGCGTCCCGGCGGTCAGCCGGCCGCGCAGACGCCCAAGGTCTCGGCGCGCAGGTTCGCCGCGCTCGCGGGCTGCTCGGCCGACCGCGTCATGCGCTTCTACAAGGCGTGGGACAAGGCGGCGGACGACGGCCTGGTCCCGCAGTTCGAGGCCCTCGCGCCGGGCGTCGACGTCGAACTGCCGGACGCCGACGTCTGGTTGTCGTACTACGTCTCCCGGTCCAGTGCCTCCTCGGTGCGCGGCCAGGCGATCACCGAGGCCGCCGAGGCGGAGGGCATCCGGCCGACCAAGGCCCTGGAGGTCGCCGAGAACCCGACGGCGCTGCGGGCCGCGATCCTCGCCGATCCGGGCACCGCGGAGGCCGCTCGCAAGGCGCTGATGGACCGCCTGGGCGAGGACCCGGTGCTCCGCTCGGGCCTGGCTCGCGACATCGTGCGCGCCGACGACCTGAAGAAGGCCGTCGCCGAGGAGTCGAAGACCGGCGACCGCCTGGAGTACGTGCGGAAGATCGCCGAGGAGGGCCAGGTCAAGACGCCCGCCGGGCAGAAGATCGAGGCCCCGCGGCAGCTGCGCGAGGAGGCCGAGCGGCACCTGTCGCTCATCGACGAGCTCGATGAGGACGAGGAGGCGGGCGAGTGGGCCCGCGAGGCGTACGACACCGTGCGCACGCTCGTCGCGGAGGCCGTCGAGTCGGATCCCGAGCTGCGGGTGCAGGAGCGGCGCGCGAAGTTCTACAGCAGCCTGCAGAAGGCGACGAAGGCCTTCGAGGAGCTGACCTTCGACGACGTCCAGGAGATCGACGACATCTACGAGGACGACATGGTGCGGCGCCTGGAGGAGCTCCAGACGGCGATCTCGGCCTGCATCACGGCCCTGCAGACGGCCCAGCAGAAGGACTGACGCGCCACGCCCGTCCCGCCCCGGTGCCCGGCCTCCCCTCGTGGGAGTGCCGGGCACCGGCGTTTTCCAGGCATGTTGCGCGCGTCACTCTCCCAGCGAAACGTTGCCGTTTCGCTTAGGAGGTCGTACGCTCATCGAGTCGAGAACGAAACCGTTTCGTTCTCTTAGTGCTTCTCTGCTCCCCCGCGACTTCCCTGGAGTGGCCTCACATGTCCCAGACGACAGTGGCCGACGCCACCGGCACCCCGGCCCCGTCCGCCCCGCCGGCATCTGACCGGCGCTGGTGGATCCTCGGCATCATCGGCATCGCGCAGCTCATGGTCGTGCTCGACGCGACGATCGTGAACATCGCGCTCCCCTCGGCCCAGCAGGACCTGGGCTTCACCGACGGCAACCGGCAGTGGATCGTCACGGCCTACGCGCTGGCCTTCGCCTCCCTGCTGCTGCTCGGCGGCCGCATCGCGGACCTCTTCGGCCGCAAGCCCGCCTTCCTGGTCGGTGTCGCGGGCTTCGCCGGCGCCTCCGTGCTGGGCGGCGCGTCCACCAGCTTCGGGATGCTGGTGACGGCCCGCGCGCTGCAGGGCGTCTTCGGCGCACTGCTGGCACCGGCCGCCCTGTCCCTGCTCAACACCACGTTCACCGACGCCAAGGAGCGCGCCAAGGCGTTCAGCGTCTACGGCGCCATCGCCGGCGCAGGCGGTGCGGTCGGACTGCTGCTCGGCGGCCTGCTGACCGACGCGCTGGACTGGCGCTGGACGCTGTACGTGAACCTCGTCTTCGCCGTCGCCGCCTTCATCGGCGGCTGGGTCCTCCTGCACAACCACCGTGACGCCGCCGGATCCAAGCTCGACCTGCCCGGCACGCTCCTCGTCTCCGCCGGTCTGTTCTCGCTGGTCTACGGGTTCTCGAACGCCGAGACGCACGACTGGGGCTCCCCGCAGACCTGGGGCTTCCTGGCCGCGGGTGCTGTGCTGCTGTTCGCCTTCGCCGCGTGGCAGACCCGCGCGAAGCACCCGCTGCTGCCGATGCGCGTGCTCCTCGACCGGGACCGCGCCGCCTCGTTCATCACGGTGCTCATCACCGGCGCGGGCATGTTCGGCGTGTTCCTCTTCCTCACGTACTACCTGCAGCTGAACCTCGGCTTCAGCCCCACGAAGACCGGCGTCGCGTTCCTGCCGATGATGGCCGCGCTGATGGTCATGGCGCAGATCTCCACGACGGTGCTGGTGCCGCGGATCGGCCCGAAGATCGTCATCCCCGCCGGGTTCGCCCTCGCCGCGGTCGGCATGGCCTGGCTGACCGGGATCGGGCTGGACTCCGGGTTCGCCACGCACGTGCTGCCGCAGCTGCTGATCATCGGCGCGGGCCTGGGCGCCGTGATGCCGCCCGCCATGGCGCTGGCCACCAGCGGGATCGCCGCCGAGGACGCGGGCGTGGCCTCCGCGACCGTCAACACCATGCAGCAGGTGGGCGGCTCGATCGGCACCGCGCTGCTGAACACCCTGGCGGCGAGCGCCGCCACCAGCTACCTCGCGGGCCGCAACCCGGCGGACAAGCTGACACAGGCGCAGGCCACGATCGAGAGCTACACGACCGCGTTCTGGTGGTCGGCGGGCTTCTTCGCCGCCGGCGCGGTCATCGCCTTCCTGCTGTACCGGCGCGGGGCCGTGCGGCAGGACCCGGAGGCGGCACCGGTCGTCCACATGTGACAGCCGCCGCTTCCGGCCCCGGGGCCGCCGTCCGCAGGGAGACGGCGGCCCCCACGCGTGCCGCGAGCAGGGGCAGTGGCATCGTGGGACACGATCATCGAGCTCGGCTCAGGAGGCACTTCGTGTCGGACACCCCCAGCACCCCCCGATCCACCGGCCGTCCGGCCCACCAGAACGTGACGTTCGACAGCAACGGCACGCCCGCCCACGGCTATCTGGCGCTGCCGCCCGGCGGCAGCGGCCCCGGCGTCATCGTCATCCAGGAGTGGTGGGGTCTGACGGACCACATCGCCGATGTGACCGACCGCCTCGCCGCCGAGGGGTTCGTGGCCCTCGCGCCCGACCTGTACGGCGGCAATGTGGCACACGACTCCGCCGAGGCGTTCCGCATGATGCAGGAGCTGCCCGTGGACCGCGGCGTCGAGCTGCTGTCCGGCGCGGTCGACCATCTGCTGTCGCTGCCGGAGGTCACCTCCGCCACCGTCGGCGCCGTCGGCTTCTGCATGGGCGGCGGCTTCGTCCTCTACCTGGCGGCCAAGGACCCGCGGGTCAGCGCGGCCGTCCCGTTCTACGGCGTCATCCAGGGCGAGGTCCCCGACTTCTCGCACCTGAAGGCGGAGATCCTCGGCCACTACGGCGCCCGGGACGAGGGCATCCCGGTGGCGACCCTCGACGGACTGCGCGCCACGATCAAGAAGCAGTCGGGCGTCGACGCGGACTTCCGCGTCTACCCGGCGGACCACGCCTTCTTCAACGACGGCCGCCCCGAGGTCCACGACCCGGAGGCGTCACGCGTGGCATGGGCCGCGACGGTCGAGTTCCTCAAGGCGCGCCTCTCCGGCGCGTAAGGAGCGGCGCCCCCTGGACCGCGGGGCCGGGAGGCGTCCGCCTCCCGGCCCCGCGCCGCATCACGTCACCAGATCCGCACCCGGTCGGCGGGGTCGAGCCACAGCCCGTCCCCCGCCTTCGTGGCGAACGCCTCATGGAACTCGTCGAGGTTGCGCACGATGTTCGCCCGGAACTCCGGCGGCGAGTGCGGGTCGATCGTCAGGTACTGCTGCTCCTGCTCCTTGCGCCGCTTGGTGCGCCAGCAGAACGCCCAGTTGAGGAACAGCCGCTGGGAGCCGCTCGCGCCGTCCGCGTCGACCGGCACGTCCGCGCCCGCGAGCGCGATCAGGTACGCGGTGTGGCCGATGGTCAGGCCGCCGAGGTCGCCGATGTTCTCGCCGACCGTGAGCGAGCCGTTGACGAACTCGCCGGGCAGGTTGCGCGGCGAGAAGCCGTCGTACTGCTTGACGAGCGCCTTCGACTTGGACTCGAAGGCGGCCTTGTCGTCCGCGGTCCACCAGTCGTTGAGATTGCCCTGGCCGTCGTACTGGGCGCCCTGGTCGTCGAAGCCGTGCCCGATCTCGTGGCCGATGACGGCGCCGATGCCGCCGTAGTTCTCCGCGGCGTCCGCGTCCGGCGAGAAGAACGGCTTCTGCAGGATGCCGGCCGGGAAGCAGATCTCGTTCGTGCCCGGGTTGTAGTAGGCGTTCACGGTCTGCGGCAGCATGAACCACTCGTCGCGGTCGACCGGCGCGCCGAGCTTCGCCATCTGCCGGTCGTGCTCGAAGGCGTCGGCGGCGTGCGCGTTGGCCAGCAGGTCGTCGGCGGTCACGGTCAGCGCCGAGTAGTCGCGGAACCGGTCCGGGTAGCCGATCTTCGGGCGGAACGTGGCGAGCTTCTCGTACGCCCGCTCCTTCGTCTCGTCGGTCATCCAGTCGAGGGCGCCGATGGACTGCCGGTAGGCCTCCAGCAGATTGGCGACCAGCTCGTCCATGAGCGCCTTGGACGTGGGCGGGAAGTGCCGGGCCACGTACTCCTTGCCGACGGCCTCGCCCATGGCGCCCTCGACGAACGCGACGGCGCGCTTCCAGCGGGCGCGCAGCTCCGGGGTGCCGTTGAGGGTGCGCCCGTAGAACTCGAAGTTGACGCGCACGAACGGGGACGACAGGTACGACGCGTTGGCCCGCAGCACCCTGGCGAGGAGCCAGTCGCGCCACTGCTCGACGGGCGTCTCGGCCAGGACCGTGGACAGGTGCGCCAGGTAGGACGGCTGGCGCACGCAGGACTGGGCGAGCGTGTCGTCGTTGCCGCCGAGTCCGGTGACATAGCCGCGCCAGTCGAAGGCCGGGGCCAGCGTGGTCAGTTCGTCAAAGGTCGTGAGGTTGTACGTCTTCTGCACGTCGCGCGTCTCGGCGCGCTCCCAGTGGCCCTCGGCGAGCCGGGTCTCCAGGGCGAGGACGGTGCGGGCCGCGGCGGCCGGGTCGGCGTGCTCGGCGAGCGTGAACAACTCGGTGAGGTACGCCTCGTACTTCTCCCGGGTCTCGGCGAACTTCTCGTCGCGGTAGTAGGACTCGTCGGGCAGGCCGAGGCCGCCCTGGAGGATGTTGAAGAGGTAACGGTCGGAGTCGCGGTCGTCGGAGTCGATGTACGCGCCGAACAGGCCGGAGCCGCCGGTGCGCTCGAAGCGGCCGAGGAACGCGGCGAGCTGCTGTACGTCGCCGAGCCCGGCCACCTCCTCCAGGAGCGGCCGCACCGGGTCCAGGCCGCGGGCCTCGACAGCGTCCTCGTCCATGAACGACGCGTACAGGTCGGCGATCTTGCGGGCCTCGTCCGCGTCGAGGCCGGTGGGCCCGCCCGCGGCGATCTCCTGAATGATCTCCTTGACCTGCTGCTCGGCGACGTCGACGAGCTGCACGAAGGGGCCCCAGCTGGAGCGGTCGTCGGGGATGGGCTCGGTCGCCAGCCACTGCCCGTTCACATGGCCGAAGAGGTCGTCCTGCGGTCGGATCGCCGGGTCCATGCCCGGGCGCGCGTCATCCAGAGTGCTCATCGCCGCAGCCTACCCAGGTCAGAGGCGGGAAAGCGCACCGAATACGGCACCGCCCCGGGCGGCGGCGAGCCGTCCGGGGCGGTGAGGCCGATCCAGGGGATCAGATGCTCATCGGGCGAGCGTGGCCAGGGCGTCGTTCAGCGTCTGCGACGGGCGCATGACGGAGGCGGCCTTGGCCGGGTCGGGCTGGAAGTAGCCGCCGATGTCGGCCGGCTCGCCCTGCACGCCGTTCAGCTCGTCGACGATCTTCTGCTCGTTCGCGGAGAGCGTCTCGGCGAGCGCGGCGAAGGCCTTGGCCAGCTCCGCGTCGTCGGTCTGCTGCGCCAGCTCCTGGGCCCAGTACAGGGCCAGGTAGAAGTGGCTGCCGCGGTTGTCGATGCCGCCGACGCGGCGGGTCGGCGACTTGTCCTCGTTGAGGAAGGTGCCGGTGGCGCGGTCCAGGGTCTCGCCGAGGACCTTCGCGTGCGCGTTGCCCGTGGTGGTGGCGAGGTGCTCGAAGGAGACGGCCAGGGCGAGGAACTCACCGAGCGAGTCCCAGCGCAGGTAGTTCTCCTTGACCAGCTGCTGGACGTGCTTCGGGGCGGAGCCGCCGGCGCCGGTCTCGAAGAGGCCGCCGCCGTTCATCAGCGGGACGACCGACAGCATCTTGGCGCTGGTGCCCAGCTCCAGGATCGGGAAGAGGTCGGTCAGGTAGTCGCGCAGCACGTTGCCGGTGACCGAGATGGTGTTCAGGCCCTCGCGGATGCGCTCGACGGAGAGCTTGGTGGCCTCGACCGGGTTGAGGATCCGGATGTCCAGGCCCTCGGTGTCGAACTCCGGCAGGTACTGCTCGACCTTCTTGATCAGCTGGGCGTCGTGGGCGCGCTCGGCGTCCAGCCAGAACACGGCCGGGTCGCCGGTGGCGCGGGCGCGCGTGGCGGCGAGCTTGACCCAGTCCTTGATCGGGGCGTCCTTGGTCTGGCAGGCGCGGAAGATGTCGCCCTCGGAGACCGTCTGCTCCAGGACGACGTCGCCGGCCTGGTTGACCAGGCGGACGGTGCCGGTGGTGGGGATCTCGAAGGTCTTGTCGTGGGAGCCGTACTCCTCGGCCTTCTGCGCCATGAGGCCGACGTTCGGGACGGAGCCCATGGTCGACGGGTCGTAGGCGCCGTGGGCGCGGCAGTCCTCGATGACGGCCTGGTACACACCGGCGTAGGAGGAGTCCGGGATCACCGCGAGGGTGTCCGCCTCGGCGCCGTCCTTGTCCCACATGTGGCCGGAGGTGCGGATCATGGCCGGCATGGAGGCGTCGATGATGACGTCGGACGGCACGTGCAGGTTGGTGATGCCGCGGTCCGAGTCGACCATGGCGAGCTCCGGGCCCGCGGCCAGCTCGGCCTCGAAGGACGCCTTGATGTCGGCGCCGTTCGCCAGCGACTCCAGGCCCTTGTAGATGCCGCCCAGACCGTCGTTCGGGGTCAGGCCGGCGGCGGCGAGGTCCGCGCCGAAGCGGGCGAAGGTCTCCGGGAAGAAGGCGCGCACGACGTGGCCGAAGACGATGGGGTCGGAGACCTTCATCATGGTGGCCTTCAGGTGCGCGGAGAACAGCACACCCTCTTCCTTGGCGCGGGCGACCTGAGCGGTCAGGAACTCGCGCAGCGCGGCGACGCGCATGACGGAGGCGTCGACGACCTCACCGGCGAGGACCGGTACGGACTCGCGCAGGACCGTGGTGGTGCCGTTGTCGGCGACGAGCTCGATGCGCAGGGCGTCGTCGGCGGCGATGGTGGCGGACTTCTCGGTGGAGCGGAAGTCGTTGGCGCCCATCGTGGCGACGTTGGTCTTCGAGTCGGCGGTCCACGCACCCATGCGGTGCGGGTGGGCCTTGGCGTAGTTCTTCACCGAGGCGGGGGCGCGACGGTCGGAGTTGCCCTCGCGCAGGACCGGGTTGACCGCGGAGCCCTTGACCTTGTCGTAGCGGGCGCGGATCTCGCGCTCCTCGTCGGTCTTCGGCTCGTCCGGGTACGCGGGGAGCGCGTAGCCCTGCTCCTGGAGCTCGGCCACGGCGGCCTTGAGCTGCGGGATGGACGCCGAGATGTTCGGCAGCTTGATGATGTTGGCCTGCGGCGTCTTGGCCAGCTCGCCCAGCTCGGCGAGGGCGTCCGGGATGCGCTGGTCCTCGGTCAGGTACTCCGAGAACACGGCGATGATGCGCCCGGCCAGGGAGATGTCCCGCGTCTCCACGCGCACACCGGCGGTCGAGGCGTAGGCCTCGATGACCGGCAGGAAAGAATACGTCGCGAGGGCCGGGGCCTCGTCTGTGTGCGTGTAAATGATGGTCGAGTCAGTCACCGGGTGCTCCGCTCCACGTCTTCCGTGTCGTCTGCAGTGTTGCTCATAATTGCTCGACATCAAGATATCTCGTACCCGGCCCTTCTCCGAAAGGGCCCTGCCCCTCAAGATCGTGCGGCCGGTCGCCCGGGCCTTCGCTCCTCACGTGGCGCGACCGTTCCTGTCCCGGAAGGGACCGGCCTCCAGGACAGCCGGGGCCGGACCCTGGTCGACGAGTGCGCCCTTCTCCAGGACGACGACCCGGTCGGCGAGGGCCGCGGTGTCGAGGTCGTGCGTGATGAGGACGAGCGACAGGTCGTCCCTTTCGCGCAGCAGTCCCGCCAGCACGTCGAGGAGGCCGCGCCGGGTGACGGAGTCCAGGCCCGAGGTCACCTCGTCGCAGACCAGGACGCGGGGCCGGGCCAGCAGCGCGCGGGCCAGGGCGGCGCGCTGGAGCTCGCCGCCCGAGAGCTGTCCGGGCCGGCGCCGCACGAGACCGGCTTCGAGCCCGAGCTCCGCGAGGACGCCGAGGGCTTCCTCGCGGGCGGCGGCGGGGGTGGCGTCGCGCAGGGTGACGGCGGTGCGGGCCACCTGGTCGAGGACGTCGCGGAACGCGTCGAACGATCCGCGGGCGTCCTGGAACACGTACTGCACGGAGGCGAGCTGGGCCCGGTCACGGCGGCGCACGCTGCGCGGCAGGGCGGCGCCGTCGAGGAGGAGCCGACCGTCGTGGTCGCGGTGGAGTCCGGCGAGGCAGCGGGCGAGGGTGGTCTTGCCGCTGCCGGAGCGGCCGAGCACGGCGAGGCACTCGCCGCCGCGCACGTCGAGCGCGGGCAGCCGCAGGACGTCGACGGCCGGGCGGGAGCCGTCGCGGTGCCGGGCGACGAGGTCCCGCACGCGCAGCACGGGCGCGTGCCCCGGGCGGGCCTGTCGGGTCCGCTCCGGTGGCGGCGCGAGGAGTTCGCGGGTCCATGGGTGGCGGGGCGCGGTCCACAGCCGTTCGGGCGGCCCGGACTCGACGACGCGGCCGCCGCGCAGGACCAGCACGTGGTCGGCGAGACCGCGTACGACGTCGAGGTCGTGACTGAGCAGGACGACGGCCACGCCGTGCGCGGCGAGGGCGGCGAGGCGCTCGACGACGCGGCTCTTGGTCACCGGGTCGAGCCCCGTGGTCGGTTCGTCCGCGACGACGACGCGGGCCCCGAGCAGCAGCGCCTGGGCCAGCACGACGCGCTGCTGCTGCCCGCCGGAGAGCTGATGGGGGTATCGCCTCAACAGACGTGCCGGCTCCGGCAGTTGAGCGGCCTCGGCGGCCTGCCGTATCCGCCGCGACGTCTCGGCCCGGCGCGCCCGGAACGGCAGGTGGCGCACCTGGGCGCGGGCGATGTCGCGCAGCAGGGCGTCGGCGCTGCGGGCCGGGTTGAGGACGGCGGCCGGATCCTGCGGCACGTATCCCACGGGCCCGTCTCCGGCGACGCACACGTCCCCGGAGACCTCGGCCCCGTCCGGGAACTCGCCGAGCAGCGCGAGCCCGGTGGTGGTCTTGCCGCTGCCGGAGGTGCCGACGAGGGCGACCGTCTCGCCCGGGCGGACGGCCAGGTCGATGCCGTCGACGAGCGCGGTGCCGCCGATCCGGACGCGCAGCCCCCGGATCTCGGCGACGTGGTCGGCGGGGAGCGTGGTGGCGAGGGCGGTGTCCGGGGTCACCGGCGGAGTCCTTTCGGTGGGCGGCGGCGGGCCGGGCGTCCGCCCTCCAGCGCCGCGTCGAACAGCAGGTTGGTCCCGGTCGTCAGGGCCACGATCAGTACCGCCGGGACGATCACCGCCCAGGGCTGGACGGACAGGCCCGGGCGGTTGCGGTCGACCATGACCGCCCAGTCCGCCGCGTCGGGCGTGACGCCCACGCCGAGGAACGCGGCCGTCGCCACGAGGTACAGGGCTCCGGTGAGGCGGATGCCCGCGTCGGCCGCGAGGGTGCGCAGGCAGGTCCGGCCGACGTGGCCGACGGCCGTGCGCCACCAGGTCTCCCCCTGCATGCGCAACGCCTCCACGGACGGCGCGGCCGCGGGACCGGCCGCGGCGGCACGGACGATCCGGGCCGCGTCCGGGATGTTGACCAGGGCGATGAGCAGCGCGAGTCCGGACGCGCCGGGCGAGAACACCGCGGCGACGAGCAGGATCAGCAGCAGGGACGGCACGGCGAGCAGGACGTCCAGGGGCCGCATCATCAGGTCCTCGATGCGGCGGTGGTCCGTCAGCGCCGCGGCGAGGCCGAGCGGCAGCGCCACCGCGTAGGCGAGAACCGTGGCGGCCAGGGCCACGACGACGACGGTCCGGCCGCCGTGCAGCACCTGCGCCACCACGTCGCGCCCCATGAAGTCGGTGCCGAGCGGGTGCCCGGCGCCAGAGGTGTACGACACTCCGCGCGGCCCCGGCTCGCCGGTGAACAGCGGCCCCAGCAGGGCGAGGGCGAGCGGGACGCCGACGAGGGCCGCCCCGGGCAGGAAGCGTCTCATGCCGCCGCCCCCGCCCGCGGCGCGAGCCGGCGCGCGACCAGGTCCGCGCCGAGGTTGAGCAGCACGGTGAGGACGCCGAAGACGACGGCGAGGCCCTGCACCACGGGCACGTCGCGTTCGGCGACGGCGGTCATGAGGACGGTGCCGAGTCCGGGGATCACGTACAGGGCCTCCACGACGATGACACCGCACAGCAACCAGTCGGCGGTGCGGGCGAGTTGCTGCGCCGCCGGGGCGAACGCCGTCGGCAGGGCGTGGGTGTAGCGGACCCGCGCGCCGGGGACGCCGTAGCGGCGGGCCTGCGCCGAGTAGGGCGCGGCGAGCGCGTCGATCATCCCGGCGCGCACGATCCTGGCCAGGGAGCACACCGGCCGGGACAGCAGGACGAGGACCGGCAGGACGAGGGCCGCCGGGTGGGCGAGCAGGTCCGTGCCGTAGCCGACGGCGGTCGGCGGCAGCCAGCCCAGGCGCAGCGCGAACACGGTGACGAGGAGCACGCCGAGTGCGAACTCGGGCACCGCGTACACGCCGAGGGTGACCGTACTGACGATCCGGTCCGCGAGCCGTCCGGCGTGCCGCGCGGCGAACACGCCGAGGCCTACGCCGAGCGGGACCAGCAGGACGAGTGTCACGGCGGCCAGCAGCAGGGTGGGGCCGAATCCGCCGACGAGGTACGAGAGGACCGGGCGGCCCGAGGTGAGCGAGGTGCCGAAGTCGCCGTGCAGCAGGTCCCACGCCCAGGCGGCGAGGCGTTCGTGGGCGGGCCGGTCGAGTTCCATGGCGTCGCGGATGGCGGCGATCCGGCGGGGGTCGGGCTGGTCCCCGGCGAGCGCCACGGCGGCGTCGCCCGGCAGCGCCTCGGTCAGGACGAAGACCAGCAGCACGACGGCCACGGTCTGGGCGGCGCCGAGGAGCAGCCGGCGGGCGAGCCAGGAGCGCGGTCCGCTCACGCGAGCCACACCTTGTCGAAGCGCGCCCAGTCGAGGGTGTTGGCGGGTGCCGCGCGCTCGACGCCCCGGACGTTGCGGGCGGTGCCGATGATCCAGTCGGCGAACCCCCAGACGAGGAAGCCGCCCTCGGCGTACAGGCGGCGCTGCATGCGCCGGTACACCTCGGCCCGTGCATCCTTGTCGCGCGTCGACTGGGCCTGCTGGTAGAGCGCGTCGAAGTCCCGGTGCTGCCACTTGGTGGCGTTGGTGGTGGAGTCGGTGAGCAGGCGCTGCGAGATGTGGGACTCGATGGGCAGGGCGCCGGAGCGGTAGGAGCACAGGGTGCCGGAGTCGAGGATGTCGCTCCAGTAGGAGTCCTTGCTGCCGGTCCGCACGGTGATCGTGACGCCCGCCTCGGCCGCCTGGTCGCGGAAGATGCCGGCCGCCTCGGTGAATCCGGCGGCGACGTCGGACGTGTCGAGGGTGACCCGGAGTTTGTCGGCGCCGGCCTTTCTGAGGAGCGAGCGGGCCCGGTCTAGGTCCTGTGTGCGCTGCGGCAGGCCGTCGGCGTAGTACTCGTAGCCCTTGCCGAACAGGTCGTTGCCGATCTGGCCGGCGCCGGAGAGCGCGCCGTCGACGAGTTCGCGCCGGTCGGCGATGAGGAAGAACGCCTCGCGGACCCTTCTGTCGTCGAACGGCGGGCGGTCGGTCTTCATCGCGAACGCCTGCATGGCGCTGCCGCGCAGGCGCACGATCTCGATGCGGCCCTGGTTCTCGTGGGCCCGGGCGGTGGCGGGGTCCAGTTCGTGCGCGTACTCGACCTGCCCGCCGAGCAGGGCGTTGGTGCGCGCCGACTCCTCGTTGGCGACGACGAGTTCGAGCTCGTCGAGGTGCGGGGCGCCGTCCCAGTAGGCGTCGTTGCGGCGGTACACGGCGGTGCGTCCCGGCGCGAACGACACGAGGCGGAAGGGGCCGGAGCCGACGGGCTTGCGGTCGAAGTCGGAGGCGCCGTCGGGCACGATGTACGCGCCGAACGCGGCCAGCACGTTGGGGAATTCGGCTGTCGGCCGCTTCAGCACGAAGGTGATCGTGCGCTCGCCCGTCGCCCGGCTGGCCTTCAGGTCGATGGGTTCCAGCGACGCCTTGGCGCGGAACGCCCCGGCGGGGTCGGCTATGCGCCGGTAGCTGTAGAGCACGTCGCGGGCGGTGACCGGGCGGCCGTCGTGGAACGTCGCCTTGCGCAGGGTGACCTGCCAGTGGTCGAGGGTCCTGTTGGCCTGCCACTTCTCGGCGAGCCGTGGCCGCGCGGACAGGTCCGCGCCGTAGTCGGCGAGTTTGTCGTAGAGGGCCTTGGCCCGGGCGACGTCGGCGAACAGGTTCGCCAGGTGCGGATCGAGTGTCTCGCCGGCGCCGCCGCCCGCGAAGGCGGCGCGCAACCGTCCGCCGCGCCGGGGCGTGGAGCCGCCCGTGCCGGCGCCGTCGGTTCCGGTGGCGGTGCCCGAACAGCCGGTCAGGGCCAGGGCGGCGGCCCCGGACGCGGCGGCGAGGAAGCCGCGTCGGCGCAGGCCGGGGAAGGGGGTGGTGTCGTGCATGGCGTAGTACGTCCTTGTGGTGTGGGCGGGAGGTGCGTCAGACGAGGCGGGCGACGAGATGCAGCCGGTCGCCGTCGGCGCAAGCGGGATCGGCGGGCAACTGACCTTGCTGCCACGGGGGTTCGGTGCGCGGACCGGGAGTGTCGTAGAGCGCGAGGACCTCGAATCCGTGCGCGGTCAGGGCGCGTCGGATCTCCTGAGGGAACAGCAGCCGCCAGGCGGAGCGCTGTCGCAGGTCCGGGGTGTCGTCGTCGGCCGTCCATATTCGGGTGCGGCGCAGGAGTTGGGCGTCGCGGTCGAGGTGGAGCGTGGTGGTGGAGCGGTAGGTGACGCCGTGCCAGGCGACGGTGTCGACGGTCGGTGTGTCGAGGAGGTCGGTCCGGCCGAGGAAGTAGGCGCCGTTGCGCATCTCGGCGAGGAGCAGCCCGCCGGGCGTCAGGGCCCGGCGACAGGAGTCCAGGAACGTGTCGAGCTGCGCGTTCGTGTGGCAGTACAGCAGGGCGCTGTCCAGGCAGACGACGGCGTCGAACTCCCGCTCCCCCAGGTCGAACCGGCGCAGGTCGGCGTGGACGTACTCGGGCCCGGGGTGGTGGGCGCGGGCGTGGGCGAGCATCGGCTCGGAGAGGTCGGCCCCGACGACGGCACGTCCCGCGCGGCTCAGGTACGCGGCGTCGCGACCGGTGCCGCAGCCGAGGTCGAGGACCCTGGTTCCGGCGTCGTACCGTCGCAGACAGTCCTCGGCCCACCGCCCGGCGCGCCGCTCGGGGTCGGGGAAGCGCGCTTCGTAGAGGGCCGGGTTGTCGGTCAGCAGGTTGCTGTGGAGCGGGGGGTGCGGTGTCGTGTCCATGGGGCGGGGGTCGTGGTTCACAGCGCGGCCGCCAGCGCGCGTTCGCGGCCGGGCAGGGCGCCCAGGCGGTGCAGCCAGGCCACGCCCGCCGCGGAGACGAGGCCGAACAGGAGGCAGCAGGCCCAGGGCAGCCAGGCGGTGCCGCGGGAGCCGACGTCCATGGCCCGGCCGACGACGGTGTTGCCGACGGCCGCGGCGATGCCGGAGACCACGTAGAAGATCCCGAAGTACGTGCCGGTGAGCTCGGGGCGGCCGAACCCGGGGATCAGCTCCATGACGAACGGCTGCGCGATCATGACGCCGACGTACAGCAGCAGTGCTCCGGCGAGCACCGCGGCGGCCGCCGCCGCCCCGGCCCCACGGCCCGCGGCGGCCATCGGGGGCGCGAACGCGAGCGCCATGACGCCCAGCCCCACGGCGATCCAGCGCGCCCGGTCGCCACGGGAGGTGAGCGCCGCGGTGACGCGCATCTGGAGGGTGAGGTTCGCGACGGTGCCGACGAGGAAGACGATCCCGGCTGCGCCGTCCCAGCCGGTGGCCTGGCGGGCGCCTTCGGGCAGCAGCAGGTACAGCTGGTTCTCCAGGGTGAACATGCCGACCATGGCGAGCGCGAACGCCAAGAAGGCCCGGTTGCCGACGACTTCGCGCCAGTCGGCGAGGAGGCCGCCCTCGGCCGGTGCGACGGAGCGCGCGGGCAGCACGAGGGCCTGGGCGGCCGTGAGCACCGCGAAGATCCCGGCGGCGGTCAGCGCGGAGGCGCGGAAGTCGACCAGCAGCAGGGCGCTGCCGAGGAGCGGCCCGACCAGGGCGCCGGTCGTCGCGAACACGTTGAACAGGGCGAACGCCTCTGCCTTCCGCTCCCCCGCTTCCTGCGCGAGATACGCCCGCACCGCCGGGTTGAAGAGGGCGCCGGCGAGTCCGCTCAGCACGGACGCGGCGAGCAGCACGGGCAGTCCGTCGCCGAGCGCGAACAGGGCGAAGCCAACGGTGCGCAGTGCGCATCCGGCGATGATGACGCCGCGTGCGCCCAGCCGGTCGGCGGCGGAACCGCCGATGAGGAACAGGCCCTGCTGGCTGAGGTTGCGCACACCGAGGACGATGCCGACGACCGCCGCCGACAGTCCGAGGTCCTCGCTCAAGTGCGTGGCCAGGTAGGGGATGAGGAGGTAGAAGCCGGTGTTGACGCCGAGCTGGTTGACGAGGAGGAGGCGGATCGCGAGGGGGAAGCGGCGCATCTCATGCCACGTCTTCATGGCGCCCTCCGTCCGTCGTGACGTCGCGTCGCTCCTCGACTCCCAGGCCGGGCAGTCCGGTTGTCCGCACGGTGCCGTCCGTTCCGCCGATTCCGGTCCACGGGTCGTGGGCGAGGAGCAGGTGGCCGTCGAGGTCGGCCCAGCGGGCGCGGGCGGCGAGGTGGACGGCGGGGGCGAGGCCGAGGGTGCTGGCGGCGAGGCAGCCGAGCATCAGGTCGGTGCCGCTGCCGTCGGTGAGTTCGGCGATGCGCAGGGCCGCGTGGACCCCGCCGCACTTGGCGAGCTTCACGTTGATGCCGTGGACGCGTCCGGCGAGGCGGCGTGCGTCGGCGAGGTCGACGGCGTCCTCGTCGGCGATCAGCGGCAGCGGGGACCGCTCGGCGAGCGCGCCGAACGAGTCGGGGTCTCCGGGGGCGACCGGCTGCTCGACGGCCTCCACGCCCAGATCGGCGTATCGGGCGAGGAGTTCGGGGGCTCGGCGCAGGGTCCAGGCGCCGTTCGGGTCGAGGAGGATCCTGGCGTGCGGCGCGGCGTCCCGGACGACTCGGACGCGTTCGATGTCGTCCTCGGGGTCGGCGCTGCCGACCTTCAGCTTGATGAGCCGGAACCCGTTCGCGGCGAGGCGACGGGCCTCCCGGGCGGCGTGCAGCGGTGACGTGATGCCGAGGGTGCGGGCGGTGGCGACGCGGGGCGCGGGCAGGCCCACCAGCCGGTGCACGGGGCTTTCGGTCCGCTTGCCGACGAGGTCCAGGAGGGCGGACTCGACGGCGGCGGTCACGGCGGGCGGGATCGCCTGCCTCGTCAACTCGCCCTCTTTCAGGGCCTCCAGAGCATTCTCGGGACTGGTGAAACGGATCAGTTCCTCACGCGCGACCCGGTCGAGGTGGCGGTGGAGCGTGTCGATGTCGAGGCCGTAGTAGACGCTGCTGACGGCCTCGCCGTGGCCTCTTTGCCCGTCGTGTTCGAGGGTGAGCCACGCGGCGTCGCGCGCGGTGGTGGTGGAACGGGAGATCCGCAGGGGCTCGGCCAGGTGGAGGCGGGCGGTGCGGTGGGTTGCCTTCACGGGTTCTCTTTCGGGGCGGGGAGGTCGGGACGGAGGGGGTCGGTCACCGTGCGGCAGCGGGTCCAGCCGGTGGCCTCGGCGGCACGGGGGTGCGCAATCTCCGCGGGATCGGCCGCGGCGGCGGTGGGCCGCAGGCCGTGACGTGCCGTGAAGTCGTCGTCGTAGACGCTGCCGAGATAACGGTGCGGCCCGTCGGGGAACACCGTGGCGACGCAGGCGCCGGGGTGGGTGCGCGCGGCCCATGCCGCGACACGCGCGACGGCGCCGGTGCTCCAGCCGCCGGTGACGAAGCTGGACCGGGCGAGCCGGCGGCAGCTGTCCACGGCTTCGGCAGGGCCGATCCAGTGGACCTCGTCGAACAGGCCGTAGGCCACGTTGCGCGGGTGGATGCTGCTGCCCAGGCCGCGCATGAGGCGGGTCCTGGCGGGCTGGCCGAAGATCGTGGAGCCGGTGGCGTCGACGCCGATGAGTCGCATCGCGGGGAAGCGCTCGCGCAGCGGTCCGGCGATCCCGGCGCTGTGTCCGCCGGTGCCGACGCTGCACACCAGGATGTCCAACGTGTCGAGGCGCTCGGTGAGTTCGGTCGCGAGCGAGGCGTATCCGGCGATGTTGTCGGGGTTGTTGTACTGGTCGGGCCAGTAGGCGCCGGGCAGCTCGGAGAGCAGGTCGCGCAGCCGGGCGAGGCGGGCCGCCTGCCAGCCGCCCTGCGCCGCGGGCCGTCGCACCAGCTCGAGACGTACGCCGTGCGCGCGCAGCAACTGCCTTACGGAGGGCTCCAGTTCGGCGTCGCCGACGAGGACGACGGGGTGCCCGAGCGCCTGCCCCGCGAAGGCGAGGCCAATGCCGAGCGTGCCGGACGTCGACTCGACGACGGGCGCTCCGGGCAGCAGCTCGCCGCGGCGCCGGGCGCCTCGCAGCATGGAGACGGCGGCGCGGGCCTTCATGCCGCCGGCGGCGAGCCCTTCCAGCTTCGCCCAGAATCCGGGGTGCGGCCCGGGCAGGTCCGCGGTGATCCGCGCGAGCGGGGTCCGGCCCAGCAGACCGAGCAGTTCGGGCCGTGCGACGGCCCCGGGTCGGACGGCCGTCGTCATCGTCGCCGCACCCCCTCGGGAGCCGCGGCGCGGTAGCGGTGGAGGACGCCGGGCCCGCCGTCGAGCCAGAAGAACGGGTACGGCTCCGCGCACACGGCGCTCACCCCGTTCCCGAGGAAGCGCGGCAGCACGGCGCTTCCGGTCTGCGCGAACATCACCAGCTGCTTCTCCTCGCGCACCGCGTGCTCGCGCAGGGCGTCGAAGGAGCCGTTGCCGAGGGTCATTCCGGAGGCCATCACGGCGTCGCTGTGATCGAGCGCGGCGGCCGCGTCGGTGACGATCGGCTCACCCCATTCGGTCGTACCTCCCTTGAGGTCGCAGGGGATGCAGCGCAGCCCTCGGGAACGCAGCTCCTCCAGAAGGGAGTTGACGACGCCGACGACCAGCACGGTCGCGCCCGGCGAGAGCCTTCCCTGGTCGAGCAGGTCGACGACGGCCGCGGCCCGCGCCCGCGACTTCTCCAGGGACGTGCCGGGCGCGAGCGTCACCGTCCGCGCGCCATGGGCCGCGGTGTGGGGTCGCAGGTGCATCAGGTACGCGTCGAGCGCCGCGACCCGCACCGGCGCCAGCGGATGCGCGAGCAAGGTGGCCACGTCGGCGCCCACACAGTCGTCGATCGCCGCGTCGGGCAGGGCGCCGGGCTCGACGGCACAGGACCCGACGGCCTCGGCGAGGCGCAGGCTGAGCACCTCGTTGCGATAGCCGGCGCCCCGGCCCTCGTGCCGGACCGCCTGACGCGTGCCGAAGGCGACCGAGATGCGCAGGGTGGCCGGATCGGGCCCCCAGGCGCCCGCGCGCACCTCGTCGACGAGTTGGTCGTACGTGGCCGGTGCCGTCCGTGTCGTGGTGGTCACCGGATCACCATCCGGTCCCGTACGTCTGCCAGCAGTGCTTCGACCCGCTCGCGCGCCCCGGGGCCTGCCGGATCGCCGGCCATGACGTGTCCGAGGTACTCGTTGTTGCTGCCCGCTGCGCTGACCGCGCGCCCGGGTTCGGGGAGCAGAACTTCCAACACGTCGTCCTCCTGCAGGAGTTGTTCGTCGTCACCGACGGCGGTGAGCGTGCCGTCGGCCTCGGGCACGAGGAAGCCGATGGCGGCGCTGCGCAGTCCGGTGTCACGTACGGCGAGGTCGGGTTCGCGGCCGAGCGCCACGTCCACGGCGGCCGCGGCGAGGTCGACGCCGGTGACGTGCCGGACGAGTTCCGTGATGCGGTTCCCGGCGGGGCGCGGGTTGACCTCGACGACGCGGGGCCCCGCGGAGGTCAGCTTGATCTCGGTGTGCGCGACGACGCCGTCCGTGAGTTCCAGCGCCTTGAGCGCGGCAACTGTCGTTTCCTGGACGGCCGTTCGCTCGGTGGGGGTGAGCGGCGCGGGGAACATGTGACCTGTCTCGATGAACGCGGGCGCCCCGGCGACACTTTTGTCGGTCACCCCGACGACGCTGATGCGCCCGCGCGACGACACGGTCTCGACGCTGACCTCGGGCCCGTCGAGCAACTCCTCCAGGAGGACGAGGCGCGGGCGGTGCTGCCCGCGCGCGTTGACGGGGAAGTCGGCCAACGCCCGGCAGGCCGCGACGAGTTCGGCCTCGTCGTCCACGCGTCGTACGTACATGCCGGCGCACAGGTCGACCGGCTTGACCACGAGCGGGAATCCCAGGCCGCGAGCCGCCCGGACCTCCGCCGCGCCGGGTTCGTCGTCGGACTCCACGACCGCGAACCGCGGCCCGGGCAGTCCGGCGTCCTCGAGGATCCGCCGGGTGAGGTCCTTGCGGCAGGCGTGCGCGACCGCGTCGGCGCCCGGCCCGGGCAGACCGAGCCGCGCCGCGACGGCGGCCACGGTCGGCAGGTAGTAGTCGCACGAGCTGATCACGCCGTCGAAGGCGAGGGCCGCATGCAGCCGCTCGACGACCGGCAGCAGCGTGTCGATGTCGTTCGTATCGGCCGTGATCACGTTGCGGGCCCCGAGCAGGGGATGCCGGACGCCCTCGGGCGCCGCCCTCAGGTAGTGACTCAGGTCGCGTGTGAGGAACGTGAACTCGTGTCCCCCTTCGCGCAGCGCCTTGGGCAGCAGCCTGCTCATCGACCCGACCCAGCTCTCGACCACCAGCAGATGTCCCACAACTCCCCTTTCATGGCGCGCGGTTGACGTCACACGCGCGGCGGCACGGCAGCACGGCGCACCCCCGGTGGCGGGGGTCGCCGACTTGACCGGAGACACGTTATCGACAATCGTTTTCATTGTCATCTGACGGTTCATCGTCAGGCCCACGTCGCACCGGGCCGCCCCGACCGCACAGCCGTCGGCCGCCCGCGTACGCCGCCTCCCGACCACCGAATGCGAGCCCTGAACGCCGTGACGCCCCTCGCCCGCCGCACAACCCGATCACTGTCCGTCCTGCCGCTCCTGGCCGCGGCGCTCCTGGGGCCCGCGCCGTCCGCGGCCCAGGCCGAGCCCGCCGCCGCCCTGGAGTTCGGCGCCTGCCCGGACTCCGTGCCGGCCCCCGCCGCCCCGGCCCGCGTCGAGTGCGCCACTCTCGACGTCCCGCTCGACCGGCACCGCCCCGACGGCCCCCGCCTCTCCGTCGCCGTCTCCCGCGTCCCGGCCACCGGCACACCGGCGGAGCGCCGTGGGATTCTTCTGGTCAATCCGGGCGGTCCGGGCGGCTCCGGACTCTCCTATGCGGTCACGAAGCGGGCCAAACTGCCCGAGTCGGTGCGCCGTTCGTACGACGTCATCGGCTTCGATCCGCGCGGCGTCGGGCTCAGTTCGCCTGTCTCGTGCGGACGGATGGGCGGACTGTTCGACAGCCCGGGGGACGATCCGGTCCCCCGCGGCACGGCGGCCGAACAACGCCATCTGGGCAGCCTGCGGACGCTCGCCGACGACTGCGCGGCCGACGCGTCCGACGCCCTGCCGTACTTCTCGACCGAGCAGACGGCGCGCGACATGGATGCGATACGCGCGGCGCTCGGGGAACGCCGCCTGAGCTTTCTCGGTGTCTCCTACGGGAGTTACCTCGGTGCCGCGTACACGGCGCTGTTCCCGCAGCGGGTACGGCACATGGTGCTCGACAGTGTGGTCGGCCCCGAGGACTGGTACGCCTTCGACCTGCGGCAGAGCCGCGCCCTGCTCACCCAGCGCGACACCTTCTTCGCCTGGGCAGCCGCCCACGCGGACCGCTTCGCGCTCGGCACCGACGCCCGGGCCGTGCGTGCCTCGTACCTACGGGTGCGCCGGGGCGTCGAGGCCGATCCGGTGAGCGGCTTCGGGCCCGCAGAGTTCGACCGCGCCGTGTACCGCGCCCTGGGCCGCACGGAACGCTGGGCACCCCTCGCCGAAGCGCTGCACGCCTATTCGGAAGGGGGCGGCGTCGACGGCCTGCGCCCGGCAGCACCCTTCGACGGCCCCGACTCCCGCAACTACGAGGCCGCCAACCGCATCGTGAAGTGCGCGGACGGGCCCGGCCCCGCACCCCGGGAGGTCCTCGCTGACCTGCGCGCGCTCCGCACCCTGGACTCTCAGCCCGTCCTGACCGGTGTGGAGGCGTCGGCCTGCGCGTACTGGCACCACCGCCCCGCCCACCGGACGGCGCTCGGCTCCCCGGACGCACCGCCGGTCCTGCTGGTCAACTCCGCGCACGATCCGGTCACGCCCCTCGCCGGCGCCCGCGCGCTGGCCCGCACCCTTCCCGGCTCGCGGTTGATCACGCTCGACGCCGACTACTCCCACGGCGTGTTCGCCAGTCGCGGCAATGCCTGCGTGGACCGTGCGGTGGCCGCCTACCTCGACGACGGGACGCTCCCCGCGACGCCGGACCTGCACTGCACCGGCCCCGGGCTGCCCGCCGCCTGACCGCTCACCCGGCATGAGGCGGACCGGTCCGCCTCACGCCGCCGCGCAGCACCCCGGTACGACCCGGGGTGCTGCGCGGCGGTGCGTCGGATGGGGAATCGGGGTCAGCGGGCGCGGACCACCTGTGCGGCGAGAAGGTGGGAGTCGAGCAGCGTGATGTCGGCGGTGCGATCGGCCCGGGAGTACCCGGCCAGCATGCGCTTGGTCATGACCAGGGCTTCGGGCGAGCGTCTGCCGAGCGGTCTGGTCCACGCGGCGACGGCGCGCTCCAGTTCGTCGGGAGGGGTCACCTTGTGCAGGAGCGAGATCCGGTGCGCGGTGGTGGCGTCGAAGGTGTCGCAGGTGAGCATGAGTTCGCGGATCCTGGCGGCTCCGGCCTCGGAGATCAGTCGGCCCATGGCGCCGCCCCAGGCCGGGGGCAGGCCGACGCCCACCTCCGGCATGCGGAACCGGCAGGTGTCCGCGCCGGCGCGCAGATCGCAGTACGAGGCCAGCGCGAGGCCGGCTCCGATGACCCTGCCGTGGAGTTGGGCGATGGTGATGACGTGGGTGTTCTCGATCGCCTGGCACAGGCGGTGGGCCTTGTCCACGATGCGGCGCAGGGCGGCGCCGGTCGGGTCCTGCTCCATGGCCGCCTGGAACTCGGTGCGGTCGGCCCCCAGGCAGAAGTCCTCGCCCATCGAGGACAGCACGAGGATGCGGATGTCGGGCCGTTCGTGGAGATCGTCCAGTACCGCGATGAGGTCATCGAGGACGGCGACGCTCAATGTGTCGTCCTGCCCCGTGGGGTTGAGGCGGAGGTGGAGCACCGGGCCGTCCTGCTCGACGAGTATCGCCTTGCGGGACGGCACGGTGAGGAAACGATCCTGCTCAGTCATGCGAAGGTAACGTCCAAGTTCATGGGGCGCCGGAACGCCACGCGGGGCGCCCAGGCCGGCGGGCGGACCAGGGTGAGACGGGGAAGGCGCTGGGTCAGGCGGCGGAGAAGTGTCTGGGCCTCCAGCCGGGCCAGCGGGGCGCCGAGGCAGTAGTGGATGCCTCCGCTGAAGGCCAGGTGGGCGGGTTTGCGCAGGGGGTCGAAGCGGTCGGGGTCGCTGTGCCTGGCCGGATCGCGGTGCGCCGCCGCCACCATGAGGTGCACCATCTCGTCCCGCCGGATCTCGACCCCGCCCAGGATCGTGTCCCGGGAGGCGACCCGGCTGATCACATGGGTGGGCGGGTCGTGGCGCAGCGACTCCTCGACGAATGCGGGCACGAGATCGGGGCAGGTGGTGATGAGGTTCCACCGCTCCCGGTGCTCGACGAGCCGGAGTGCCATCGTTGTCAACAGGGTCGAGGTGGTCTCCAGAGCCGCCAGCACGACGAACAGGGCCAGCAGATAGACCTGCTCGTCGGCCTCGGCACGGTCCGGCTCGATGGCGTCCCAGGCCTGTATCCATCGGGAGACGGGGTCGTCGCCAGGGCGGGCGCGCCGGTTGCGGACCAGATCGACGAAGTAGGAGCGCAGTTCGGCGGTGGCGGCGTCCGATCTGGCCAGCTGGGTGGCGGAGGGCAGTAATTCCTGGGTGAAGACCTGCTCGTGGGTCAGGGTGCGCAGGCGCGGCCAGTCCGCGGCGGGCAGTCCGAGCCAGTGCCCGACGGTCGCGACGGGCAGTTCCTCGCTGACCAGGGCGGCGAAGTCGGCTTCGCCCTCCCGTAGTTGCTCGACCAACCCGTCGAGCAGCCGGTCGGTCACCTGCTCGACCGTCCGGCCGAGGTCCTGGATGGTGGTGCGGTCGAAGCCGCCGGCGGCCCGGCGTACCCGCGTGTGGTCCGGGGGGTTGAGCGCGGGCAGGGTGTTGCCCATCTCCCGTGAGGAAGGCGCGTTCCAGCGCGTGCCCGCCCCCTGCCGTTCTCGCCAGCGCGCGTCGGGTTCGAGCCACTCGCGACTTCGCAGGACCTGGTCACAGGTGTCGAAGCCGGTGACGAGGGAGCCGCCCCAAGGGGCGGGACTGACCTCGCCCCTTGCTGCGAGTTCGGCGTAGACGGGGAAGGGGTCGGCCTGCCCCTTGGCGGTTCGCAGTCGAGAGAACAGGGATACGGCGGCACGACGGTCGTAGGGCTGGGTGGAGACAGCTCCCATGGCGACGGCTCCTTTCTGAGCATCAGCCGCCATGGATACCCACAAGATCGTTGAAGCATCCAATAACCCACTGTCCTCACAGGGTTACTTTGATCACTCGCCTCTCGTCCATGCCAGGAATCGGCTGAACAGGCCCCCTTTGCGCTGCCTCGAAGCAGCGGAACCGGCCTCGACCTGGGCATTTCTCGCCAGCAGGGCGTCCGCGGGAACGGCCGCCGGCTGAGAAGCGGAACCTGTCTGCGGCTGACTGAAGTCGGTTGCGGCAAAGGGAATCGTTCGCGAAGTGAAACGGACGGGGAGCGTCACCAACGAGCGGCTCCACGGCGAGGGCACCCACGCGAGGGCCGCGAACGGCCGGCTCAGCTCGACGTCCGGGAGACGCTTGAGCAGAGACTCGACGGCAGTGACCGCGATCATGAACGCCGGGTCCTTGGCGGGGCAGCCGTGCGGCCCCGCTCCGAAGCCCAGGTGCGCCTTCGCGCTGAGCTGCTCACGGTGGACGCTCAGCTTGGGGTCGGTGTTGGCCGCGGCGAAGGAGATCAGCACCGGATCGTTGGCCCGGATGACCCGGCCGCCCAGTTCGACGTCGTGAGTCGGGTAGTGAGCCGCGTAGTTGGCGATCGGCGCGTAGTTCCACAGGGTCTGGGAGACGGCGCCCTCCACCGGCAGGCCGGCCTGCCACTGCTCGTCCAGGTACAGCGCGCTGCTCGTGCCGATGGTGGCCGCGAGGGGTGCCGTTCCGCCGGACAGCAGGGTCACGAGCTGGTGCAGCACCTCCTCGTCGCTCAGCCCGGCCGGGTGCTGCATCAGACGGGTCGTCAGGTCCGGGCCCGGACGGCGGTGCTTGAGGGCGATCAGCTCGGCGAGCGCGGCACCCAGGACCTCGTCGGCGCCGGGTGTGCCCTCGAAGATCCCGCTGATCCCGGCGATCACGCGGTCGCCGATCTCGGGCGGGCAGCCGAACAGATGGCTGAAGATCAGCAGCGGCAGCGGCTGGGCGTAGGCCGACATCAGGTCCGCCTGGCCGCCGGGCTCGGAACTGAAGCTGCTGATCAGGTAGTCGGCGGACTGCTGCGTCAGGCGGACGAGCTGGCGTTCGTCGACCGTGGCGAGGCTGTCGGTCACGACCTGGCGCAGCCGGGCGTGGGCCGCGCCGTCGCTGAAGAGCGCGTTCGGGCGGTAGCCCATCATCGGCAGGGCCGGGCTGTCGGCCGGGACGCGCCCCTCGTTCAGCGCGTTCCAGCGCCGGGAGTCGCGCACGAAGGACGCGGGGTTGTGCAGGATGTGCAGGGCCGCGTCGTAGCTGGTGACCAGCTCGACCTGGACGTCGGGGGCGATGTCCACGGGCGCGCTGGGGCCGGCGGCGCGCAGGTGCGCGTAGTGACCGTCGGGGTCGGCGCCGAACGAGGGACCGTAGAGGGCGAGGTTCTCGTGGGCGGGGCAGCCCGGCGGTATGTGCGAGGTCTGTGACGGCTGGTGCATTCCTGGGCTCCTAGGGCCTGTCCGGCGGATCAGGCCGCGTGTGGGTGGCGGTCACTTGTCGGTGCTGGTGAGCGGGGTCTGGCGCGCCGCGTTCGCTTCGCTCTCTCCGCCTCGGCTCTTCGCCGAGTTCTTCGGATGCCGAGCGCGGCTGCACGGCGGACGACCGAGGCGTCGCGGAGCGAGGGTGACCGAGGACGACGCAGCGGATGCGGCGCGTGCCGGGCCCCGCGCCCGCGACCGGATCCGCCGGACAGGCCTAGGCGAGCAGGGACATGAGGTGCTTCACGAGGGTGATGAGCGCCTGCGCCGCGGACTGCTCGTCGCGTACGTCGCATCGGATGACCGGGGTCTCCGGCGAGAGGTTCAGCGCCTCGTGGATCTCGTCGAGCGGGTAGTCGACGGTGCCGTCGAAGTGATTGACACCGATCGCGTACGTCAGGCCGAACCGTTCCACGAGGTCCAGCACGGGGAACGACTCGTCCAGGCGCTCGGGGTCGACGAGGACCAGTGCGCCCAGCGCGCCGCGCGACAGCTCTTCCCACATCTCCTTGAAGCGCTCCTGGCCGGGCGTGCCGAACAGGTAGAGAACGAGGGTGTCACTGAGGCTGAGGCGGCCGAAGTCCATGGCCACGGTCGTGGTCGTCTTGTCCGGCGTGCCGGAGAGGTCGTCGAAGCCGACGCTGGCCTCGGTGATCTCCTCCTCGGTCCGCAGCGGCTCGATCTCGGAGAGACTGCCGATGCAGGTGGTCTTCCCGACCCCGAAGTGCCCCACTATGAGGATCTTCACCGCATGGGAGACGTCTGGATCCAGGTACAAGAGTCACGCTCCGAATCGGTTCTTCAGGCCGTCGAGCACGGCGCTGACCAGTTCCCTGTCGACCCGTTCGGCGCGCGGGATGGGTTTTCTGACAAGGATCAGGCCGCTCTCCTCCAACTGCGCCAGCAGGATGCGCACGATGCCCAGCGGCAGGTGGGTGTGCCCGGCCACTTCGGCCACGGACAGGAATCCGTCGGCGACCAGGTCGACGACCGTGCGCGCTTCCGGTGACAGGGCGCGCACGGCTGCCTCGGCGTCGCGGGCGGCCGTCACCAGGGCGGTGTGTTCGTACTGGTGGTCCGGGGGCAGGGCACGCCCGTTCGTGATCACGAAGAGCGGCACTAACGGGGAGGTCAGCTCCAGCCCCTCATCCGGGTCTTCAGACATCGCCGGCTCCCCCTCCGCGCGGGGACCGCGCGGCAAGTTCGGGCACCACCTCGTGCAGCCGGGTGGTGAACTCCTCGATGTCGCAGTCGTGTTCGGCGGCCGCGGCCAGGAAAGCCCCGTCGCCGGCGGCGATCAGGAAGATCCAGCCGTGCGAGAACTCGATGACCGTCTGCCGCCACGAGGCGTCCTCGACGGCACCCGCGAACTGTGCCGTCACCCTGCTGTAGGCGTGGATGCCGGTCATCGCGGCGGAGATGGTGTCCGCCAGGTCCCGGGTCATCCCCGCGGTCGCCCCGCGCGGCAGTCCGTCACCGCCCAGGAGCACGGCGTGCCGGGCGCCTCGCACGCCGGCGATCACCCGGTCCAGGTCGGGCAGCACGAAACCGGATCCGCCCGTGGCCTCGTGGCGGGCCGCCTCGGCGGTGCCTCCCGCCGCGGCCTCGTCCGCCTGGACCCTGGGCGCCGACGTGAGGTTGTTGCCCAGCCGGGCCACCAGCCGGTGCATACGGAAGGAGATCTGCTGCATGTCCACGTCGGGCTCGGCGGCCGCGGCGAGGTAGGCGCCCTGACCGGCCCCGATCAGGAAGATCCAGCCGTGCGAGAACTCGATGACCGTCTGGCTCCACTGCCCGTCCTTCGCCGTACCGGCGAAGTGGGCGGTGGCCCGGCTGAGGGACTGCATGCCGGCCATGGCGGCGGAGATGGTGCCCACGTCCTTCGGGTCCAGCCCCTCCGTGGAGCCGCGGGGAAGGCCGTCGGCGGACAGCAGGACGGCGTGCCGTGCCCGGGGGACGTTCTGCACGATGTCCTCGAGCATCCAGGACAGGTCTGCGGTCATTCGTCTTCGGACCCTTCGGCCGACGCTGTGTCGAGGTTGCGGCCCGACATCGTTCCCCGCTGGAAGGCACCCAGGCTGCGGCCCGAGGTGCGCGGCACGTCCTCGGCGGCCGGGGAGGCGGGCCGGGGGGCCACGGCGTCGGGCACGCTCGCGACCGGCGACTGGCGCGCTCCCCGCTTCGGCAGCCCGTGCACCGTGCGCTTCGGGGCGGCGGTCCGCGCCTCGGGCTGGCGGAGGGGGCTGACGGGCGCCTCCTTGGCCGGCGACGGAGCGTTCTCGGCCTGCGGCGGCGTCTCCTCCATGGTCCACAGCTCCTCGGGCAGCAGGACGACGGCGCGGACACCGCCGTACCGGGAGACTCCGGTGACGTCCACCTTGAAGCCGTACTGACGGGCGATCAGACCGATGACGGGGAAACCGAACTTGGGCTGGTTGCCGAGCTGCGACAGGCGGGGGACGTCGTCGCCGGAGAGCAGCGCGGTCGCCCGCTGCCGGTCCTCGTCGCTCATGCTGACGCCGGCGTCGTCGATGACGATGCACAGGTTGTTCTGGATCCGCTGGAACGTCACCTCGATCGGTGCGTCCTGCTGGGAGAAGCTGGCAGCGTTGTCAAGGAGTTCGGCCACGGCGAGGGCGACGGGCGCGACCGCGGACGCCTTCAGCGCGAGGCCGGTCTGCTGCATGATGGCGACCCGGTTGAAGTTGCGGATCTGGCCCTGGGCGCTGCGCACCACGTCGTAGACGCTGGCCGGCCTGTTGCGCCGGCCGAGGGGCGCGCCGCACATCACGGCGATGCCCTGGGCCTTGCGCGCCATCTGGGCGTTGGCGTGGTTCACGTCCAGGAGGTCGCTGAGGACGGCGTGGCCTCCGTACCGCCGCTGAATGCCGTCCAGCAGCGTGGTCTGCTCGGCCGCCAGGCTCTGCAGGAAGCTGGCGGCGCCCTTGAGGACCGCCTTGGTGTTCTCCTCGGCGGCTTCCTTCGCCTCCAGGATGGCTCCGTCGCGCTCGTCCCAGATTCTCTGCAACTCGACGCGAGAGACGTGAAGCTGACTGTTCAGAGTGCTCAACTGCTGGCGCAGCTCGGCTTCTGCCTGCTGTTTCTTCGCCGCGAGGGCTCTGCTGCGGGCGGTGAGTGCCACAACGGCGGCGACGGATATTGCCGCTATTGCAACCAGGCACCACACAAGTGCATCTCGTGTCATGGAAACCTTTCTCGGCGCATGGCCAGCAGGAAGCGACAGATGCAGTTCGTCAGGGCCCGCGACACGGCCCGGGGCAGCGCCCGGCAGGCGCTGCACAAAGAGGGGTCACGTCGCAAGGAGGCGCGCGGGACGAGTGGATCAAGATCGCGGATGCCGGGATGCTATCACCGTGATCACCCCTCAAATCCCGCACCGAGACGCCCCCTTGTCCGGCCCGGAACCCGGGGGAAAGCCCGCGGCGCAGCGCTTGCGGGGCCCCGGCGACGGCCCTGCGGCACACCCTCGCCACCAGGCACTATGTCCGGATCTTGACGGGCCGCCGGCGGATGCCGCCCCTGTCCGGCCCATAGATGAAAACCTGGCGAACCGCCAGAGGGCACGAGATGTCGACGCCGCCGCGCACGCCTGACCGGCGGACGATTTCCGGTCAGCCGGACGTCAGAAGTTGGCTAAAATCTACAGTCATGTAGATGCACCCTGCGGCCGTGCGGCGTTCCGGAACTCCGCGCGTCACCGCTCGCGCGCACCACCCGGGCCGCGGACGCCCCTGTCCTGATGCGGAGCGCGGCGCAACTACACCCGGGCGCCAAAGTATGGTGCCCCACCACATGTGCCACTGACCTGCGTGTTCCTACCTTGTGCCAGCACGTAGACGTCCCCCTCCCCGCCTGGAAGTGGTGCACATGGCCTCCGCAGCAACCGCTCCGCCAACGCCCGGACACCTCAAGCGCATTGTCGCGGCGAGCCTCATCGGCACCACCATCGAGTGGTACGACTTCTTTCTGTACGGCTCCGCCGCCGCGCTGGTGTTCAACAAGCTGTTCTTCCCCGAGTCCGACCCGCTCGTCGGCACCCTGCTCTCCTTCCTGACCTACGCCGTCGGGTTCGCCGCCCGACCGCTGGGCGCGCTCGTCTTCGGGCACTACGGCGACCGCCTCGGACGCAAGAAGCTCCTGGTGCTCAGCCTCCTCATGATGGGCGGCGCCACCTTCGCGATCGGCCTGCTGCCCACCTACGCCACGGTCGGCGCGGCCGCCCCGGTGCTGCTGACCGTGCTGCGCCTGGTCCAGGGCTTCGCTCTCGGCGGCGAGTGGGGCGGCGCGGTGCTGCTGGTCTCCGAACACGGGGACGCCGAGCGCCGAGGCTTCTGGGCGTCGTGGCCGCAGACCGGCGCACCCGCGGGGCAGCTGCTCGCCACCGGTGTGCTCTCGGCCCTCACGGCCCTGATCTCGGACGCGCAGTTCACCTCATGGGGCTGGCGCATACCGTTCCTCCTCTCCGGCGTGCTCGTCATGGTCGGTCTGTGGATTCGTCTCTCTGTCGACGAATCGCCGGTCTTCAAGGAGGCGCTCGCCCAGGCCGAGGCCCGCAAGGCCGAGGCGGCCGACACGGTCGAGAAGATGCCGCTCGTCGCCGTCCTGCGACACCACTGGCGCGACGTCCTCGTGGCGATCGGCGCCCGCATGGCCGAGAACATCAGCTACTACGTCATCACCGCCTTCATCCTCGTGTACGCCACGACCTCGGCCGGGGTCTCCAAGCAGACCGCACTGAACGCCGTGCTCATCGCCTCCGCCGTGCACTTCGCCACCATCCCGGCCTGGGGCGCCCTGTCGGACCGGATCGGGCGCCGCCCGGTGTATCTGCTGGGCGCGGCGGGCGTCGGCCTGTGGATGTTCCCGTTCTTCTCCCTCATCGACACCGCGAGCTTCGGGAACCTGATCCTCGCCGTGACCGTGGGCCTGGTCCTGCACGGCGCCATGTACGCCCCGCAGGCCGCCTTCTTCTCCGAGATGTTCGCCACGCGGATGCGCTACTCCGGCGCCTCCATCGGCGCCCAGTTCGCCTCCGTGGCGGCGGGCGCGCCGGCGCCGCTCATCGCGACGGCCCTGCTCGCGGACTTCGACAGCTCCACGCCGATCTCCCTGTACGTGATCGCCGCGGCGCTGCTGACCCTGATCGCCGTCGGTGTCGCGAAGGAGACCCGCCACCGCGACCTCGCCGACATCGAGACGAAGGACACCACGAGCGAGGCGCCGGCCGACCGCCGCGCCGATGCCCACAGCGTCTGACCGTCCCGGTACACCGACCCCGTACGCCTCGCGCGTACGGGGTCAGCGTATGTCCGGGCCGGACAACCGGTGCAGCCTCAGGGCGAGTTGTATCTCCAGCGAGCGCGCCGGTGACTGCCAGTCCGGACCGAGCAGCCGGCCGATCCGCTCCAGGCGCTGGGCCACGGTGTTCACATGGACGTGCA
Source organism: Streptomyces sp. cg35 (assembly GCF_050410835.1). NCBI lineage: Bacteria > Bacillati > Actinomycetota > Actinomycetes > Kitasatosporales > Streptomycetaceae > Streptomyces > Streptomyces sp. cg35. The sequence goes on along the minus strand of NZ_CP191268.1, from coordinate 8,025,693 downwards.
GTGCGTCCTTCGTGCGGGCCGGGCTCGAACCGGACGCGAAGTAGGCGTCGAGCGTGCGCACGAGGTCGGTGCCTCTGCGCTCGTCGTACGTGACGACCTCTCCAATGGTGCGGCCGACGAACCCGCTGATGTCCCGGCTGTCGGCGAGCAACAGGCCCAGGAACCCGAAGTCCTCGGCGGCCGCGCCCTCACCGGCCCGGCCGAGCAGGCGCAGCGCGTCGAGACAGCGCTGTGCCTCGGCGTACGCGAGGGCCGCGGTGTCGGTGCGGGCGGCCAGGTTCGGGACGGGGGCGGAGGCGCCCACCGTGACCGTCTCGTGGATCGCCGCGGACAGCCGCTTGGCCACGTGCGCCGCGACACCGGACGCCGTGCCGCCGGAGCGCAGCGGCAGGAGCAGGACGGTGCCGCCGTCGCGGGCCGCGGCCAGGCCCTGCCGGGTCGCCGCCAGGTGGTTGGCCGCCGACCACAGGCGGCGGCGCGCGGCGGCCTCCTGTTCGGCGTCGGCGCCGGCCGTCTCCAGGCGGGCCGCGAGCACGACGTGCGTGGCGCCCAGGTCGGCGTGCAGCCGCGCGGCCCGCTCCTGCAGCAGCCGCGGGTCGCGGTCGCGGGCGTCGAGCAGGTCGTCCAGCAACTCGCCACGGACGCGCTGTTCGGCCTCGGAGGCGGAGCGCCGGGCGAGCAGCAGCAGCGACGTGACCATGGCGGCGCGCTCCAGCGTGCGCTGGTCGACCGGGTCCAGGCCGGGGTGGCCGCGCAGCACCAGGGCGCCCAGGAGCTCACCGCCGGCGGCGACCGCCGCGACCCAGTCGTCGCCGCGGCGCACCGCGTGCCCCTCGGTGCGGGACGCCTCGACGGCCTCGCCCGGGGCGGTGTCCGCGTCGGTGAACTCCACGGTCCCGTCGAGCACTTGGGAGACCGCGGCCGCGACGTCGTGCACGCCGCCGCCGCGCAGCACCAGTTCGGCGAGGCGGTCGTGCACGTCGGAGGCGCGCTCGATGACGCCGCTGCGGTCCCGGATGATCTCGTTGGCCCGCTCCAGTTCGCCGAGTGCCTCGCGGGTCTCGGTGAGGAGGTTCGCGGTGTCGATGGCGGCCGCGGCGAGCGCCGCGAACGAGCCGAGGAGCGCGATCTGTTCCCGCTCGAAGACCCGCGCGCGCCGGTCCGCGGCGAACAGCACGCCGATCACGTGCGGCCCCAGCATCAGCGGCACCCCGAGGATGGCCACGAGGCCCTCGTCGTGGACTCCCGCGTCGATGGTGCGGGTGTGCTGGAAGCGCACGTCCTGCCCGTAGTTCGCGGTGACGTACGGCCGTGCGGTCTGCGCGACGAGTCCGCCGAGCCCCTCCCCCATGCCGAGGCGCAACTGCTGGAAGCGGGCCGCGACGGAGCCCTCGGTCACCCGCATGTAGGTGTCGCCGCGGGCCGGGTCGTTCAGCGTCAGATACGCCACGTCGGTGCCGAGCAGCGATCTGGCCCGCTGGACGATGGCCTGCAGCACCGCGTCGAGGTCGCGCAGGCCGGCCAGGTCGTGCGCGGTCTCGAACAGGGCGGACAGCTCGGCCTCACGGCGCCGCCTGCCCTCCATCTCCTCCCGCACCCCGAGCGCGAGCCGCTTGGCGTCCTCGAGGGCCGCTATCCGCGCGGGTGCCGCACCCTCGGCGCGTGCGACCAGCACCGGCTGTTCGTACGCGTCGGCGGAGGCGCCCCTGGCGAGCAGTTCCAGGAACGGGGCCTGCGCGTCCCCGGTGGTCACCGGGGCGGAGGCGGCGGCTGAGTGCGGTGGGTGCTGCGACATGCTCAACAGGATTACCCGCCGTGGGGCGGGCCCGGCCAGCCCTGTGGACAACTCAGGATTTCCGGGAAGTGCGGCCACCCGTCCGAGCGACGACATTCCCTGCATTTCAGATGAAAAGGGATCATTGGCGTGCGGATCAGTGCGCGGTCCAGCCGCCGTCGAGCGACAGCGACGTACCGGTCATGAACGAGGCCTGCGGTGTGCACAGGTACGCCACCGCCTCGGCGACCTCGTCCGGCTCGATGAGCCGCTTGAGCGCACTGTCCTGCAGCAGCACCTCGCTCACGACCCGCTCCTCGGGGATCCCGTGCGCGGCGGACTGGTCGGCGATCTGCTTCTCGACGAGCGGCGTGCGCACGTAGGCCGGGTTGACGCAGTTCGAGGTGACGCCGTGCGGGGCTCCCTCCAGCGCCGCCGTCTTCGAGAGCCCTTCGAGGCCGTGTTTCGCGGCGACGTACGCGGACTTGAAGGCGGAGGCCCGCAGCCCGTGCACCGACGACACATTGACGATGCGCCCCCAGCCCTGGCCGTACATGTGCGGCAGCGCTCCCCGGATCAGCCGGAACGGGGCCTCCAGCATGACCGTCAGGACGGTGTGGAACACCTCGGGCGGGAACTCCTCGATGGGGCGCACCAGTTGGAGCCCCGCATTGTTCACGAGGACGTCGGTTCCCGCCGCCGCGGCCTCGGCGGCGTCGAGGTCGGTCAGGTCGAGGACGTAGGGCTCGATGCCGTCGGTCCGTTCGGCCAGTGCGCCGAGGCCCTCCCGGTCCCGGTCCACCGCTCTCACCTTGGCGCCCGCGGCGGCGAGCCGCAGCGCGCAGGCCCGGCCGATGCCACTTGCGGCGCCGGTGACGAGTGCGGTGCGGCCGGCGAGGTCGAGCGGCACAGCATGGGGTGCGGGGAGTGGCGTGCTCGGGGTCATGCTCCGCACCCTAGGCAGCCGATCAGCGCCGCCCGATGTGGTCGGCACCCATACTTCAGCGCTCGGTCATGGTCTCGAACCATGTCGGTCCTTCGGACTGTGCCTGCTTGATGCGGAACACCGCGTGCTCGCTGAGCTGCGGCAGCGCGTCCAGCGCGAACCATCCGACCTCGAGGGACTCGTCGTCGTTGACCCGCGCCTCGCCGCCGGTGGCGCGGCAGCGGAAGGTGATGTCCATGAACTGGCACTGGTCACCATTGGGGTAGGTGATCGGCTTCAGCGCCTGCACGAGGACGACGCGTTCGGCCACGCACTCGACGCCCGTCTCCTCCTCCACCTCGCGCGTCGCGACGTCGGCGGGCTGCTCCCCCGGCTCGGCGATCCCCGCGGGCACCGCCCAATGGCCCGTGTCGCTGCGGCGGCCCAGGAGCACCCGCCCCTCGTCGTCGAAGACGACGGCGCTGACGCCCGGCAGATAGAGCAGTTGGTGGCCGGCGGTGGCCCGGATGTCACGGATGAAGTCTGGAGTCGCCATGCCCTCGACCCTATCCGTACGGCCGAACCAGCACGTCAGCCGTCCGTACGCCGTCCCCGGCGAGACCGCACAAGGGCCCAGGCGAGGCCGCCGACGCCGATCGCGACCAGGAGTGCCTCGGGCGCGACGCCCGCGCGCGTGGCCAGGGTCCGGGAGGTCCGCTTGGGGACGTCGGCGAGCAGGGTGTCGGGCTCGAACATGCCGGTGTGCTGGGCGACGGATCCGTCGGGCCGGATGACGGCGCTGACCCCGCTCGTGACCGGGACCATCACGGCCCGCCCGTGCTCGACGGCGCGCACCCGGTCCATCGCGAGCTGCTGGTAGGTCATCTGGCTGCGCTCGAACGTCGCGTTGTTGCTCGGCACGGACAGGATCTGCGCGCCTTCGCGGACCTGGTCGCGGACGACGTCGTCGAACGCGGCCTCGTAGCAGGTCACGTTGCCGATCTTGGTGCCCGCCATGTCGAAGACGACGGCCTTCTTGCCGGGCACGAAGTCCCCGGCGCGATCGACGTCCTTGCTGAAGATCCGGAAGAAGCTGCGGTACGGCATGTACTCGCCGAACGGCTGCAGATGCCGCTTGTCGTAGGTGGCGCCGGGACCCTTCTTCGGGTCCCACAGGATGAGCCGGTTGTGCGTCGCGCCGTCCCTCGTGGTGACGACGGCGCCCACCGAGATCGGCGCGCCGACCGCCTCGGCGGCCCGCTGGATCTCGTCGTACGCGTCCTGGTTGACGTACGGGTCGATGTCGGAGGAGTTCTCCGGCCACAGCACGAGCTCGGGCCGCTTCACCTCGCCCGACTTGATCCGGGCGGCGAGCTTCATGGTCTCGCGGACGTGGTAGTCGAGGACGGCTCGCCGCTGGGCGTTGAAGTCGAGGCCCATCCGCGGCACGTTGCCCTGGATGAGCGCCACGCGCGCGGTGCCGGCCTGCGCCGCGTTCGACACGAACGGCATGACCGCGGCTCCGGCGATCACCGGTGCGACGGTGCACACCGCCGCGACGGCGACGGTACGGTCGCGCAGCACGCCCGCGTCACCCGAGCGTCGGAGGTCGAGGACGCGCAGGACGAGGGCGGCCAGCCCGAAGCCGCACAGCACCACGGCGAAGCCCAGCAGCGGGGTGCCGCCCAGGGAGGCGAGCGGCAGGAACACACCGCTGGGCTGTCCGAACGCGACCTTCCCCCACGGGAAGCCGCCGAACGGGAAGCGGGCGCGCAGCGCCTCGTCCGCGATCCAGACCCCGCTCGCCCAGAGCGGCCACAGCGGAAGCCGTGTCACGTACGCGATACCCAGACCGGCGAGCGACAGGACCAGCGCCTCGGCGACGGCGAGCGCGAGCCAGGGCAGCGGTCCGACGTCGACGCCGGTCCACGACAGCAGCGGCACCAGGTAGGCGAGACCGAAGACGAGCCCGAGTCCGAAACCCGCCCTCAGCCGCCGCCCGTGGAGGGCGAGCCCGAGGAGGGCGAAGGAGAGCGGCGCCAGCCACGGCAGTTCGCGCGGCGGGAAGCTTGCGTACAGCAGCAGGCCGGCGAGCACCGCCAGGCCGACGGGCACGAGCCGTCGCAGGTAGGAGGGACGAGCGGGCTGCGCGGCGGGCTCGTCCGACGGGGCGACGGGAGGTGCGGTGGCGGTCACCCGGGGAGTGTACGGCGCGTCACTGTCAGGGGGACATGGCGGTCGGCCCGCCGGGCCCTCGGGAGCACGCCTCTCCCAGGAGCCACGGCGTGTGCGGGCCACCGCGCCTCCGAAACGTTCCTGCGCAACTCCCGCGCACAGCGGCACACCAGCCGTTACCGTGTGCCCGAGTCCCCGACGTACCGCCGGATCCGGCCACCATGTCGGGGGCCGTCACGGTCGGGGGGCGGTGGGTGGGAACCACGGGGTGGTCTGCGGGCACCGGCGCGGGTGCGGCCCGGCACCGTGCGCTGACCGACGCGGCGGGCCTCGGCGTCCTCGGCGGCTGCGCCGTGTGGGCACTCGTCACGTCGACCGCGCGGGCAGGCCGGCCCGAGGGGATGCTCCTCGCCGTGCTCGCCGTCGCCGCGGGCTATGCGTGCGGCCGGATCGGCGGGGCTCTCCTTCCGGCAACCGCGTCCGCCGCGGCCGGGGCCGGCGGCCTGTTTCTGGCGGTGCTGTCCCCGCACACCGTTCCCGCCCCGGACACCATGGCCCCGCTCGGGCGCGCCGGTGCCACGGCCGCGCTGCTCGCCCTGTCGGCGGGCGCGCTGTGCTGCGCCGCGTGGTCGGCGCGGCACCGCGGGCTGCGGATCGCTCTGCACGTCCTGGCGGCCGGGACGGTCGTGGTCGCCGCCGTCCTCGGGTCCTGGGCCGGGATCGCCGCCTGCGCGGTCGTCGTCCTGTCCTCGCTCGCGGCGGCCGGAACACGCCACAGGGCGTTCGGTCTCGCGGGCCTCGGCGTGGCGACGGCCATGGTGGCGGGCCTCTGCGCGGCCCTGGCCCGGAACGTGCTGCCGGCCGGCCTGACCGCCTCGCTGGAGGGCCGGCTCACCGCGCACCGTGTCCTGCTGTGGCGCGACGCCCTGGACCTGGCCGCGTCCGATCCGGGGCTGGGCGTCGGCCCCGGCCGCTTCGAGGAGCTCAGCCCGACGCTCGCGCAGTCGCCGCTGCCCGACGGCAGACCGCACTCGGCCGTCCTCCAGGTGGCCGCCGAGCAGGGGGTCGTCGGTGTGGTCCTGCTCGCGGCCGCTTACTGCTGGCTGCTGTGCGCGCTGTGGCGCTCGACCCGCTCGACGCAGGTGGTCCTGGCCGCGGGCGCGGCGCTGACGATGGTGGCCGCGCTGGCGTCCCTCGGCAACGCCCTCAGTTTCACGACGGTGACGGCGGGCGTGGGCCTGCTCGCGGGCATCGCCACCGCGGAGCCGTTCCCGAACGACCCACCGCACGACGAGGCCGCCCCGGTGGATGTCCGGAGCGGCCACGGGTGAGCGGGCGAGGGGTCAGACGGCGGGGCCTGCCGCCTTCGGCTTGAGGCGGTCGCGGATGTGCCGCACGGCGTCCTCCGCGTCGTCCACGGTCACCGTGAACTTGCGGCCGTCACCGAGGCTGAGGACCACGCCCTCGCCGCGCCGCACCACGACGGCCGTACCGATCTCGGGACGCCACCGATAACCCCAGCCGCCCCACTGCCGGGGCGTGACGCGGGGCGCGAAGTCCGCGTCGACCACATGCGCCAGGGGGATGCGGCGCCGCGGCAGTCCGACATGGCCGCAGCGCACCTCGAGGTGGTCCTTGTCGACCTTCACGGCGACGTGGAGGAACGCGAGGGTGCCGAACAGGACGAGCAGCCCGACGGCGATGAGCCCGACGACGGACATGGCCAGGGCCGCGATGCCCGTGGCCCACGAGTTGTCCACGGCCAGCTCGATGCCGAGGGCCAGACAGGCGAAGCCGCCCATGGCCAGCAGCCACTGCACACGGTTGTGTGCGCGACCGGTCCAGATGTCGCTCGCGTGGGCGGAAGTGCGTCGCCCGGGGTGTTCGTCGGCGGCGTGTTCCCTCATGGACACGAGCCTACTCATGTTCCGGTGTCGAGGCACCGGCTTGCGGAGCGTGACTGCTCCGTATCGGGGTTCTCGCTCAGCCCGCGTGGCTGACTGCCTGCAGGGAGCGGCCTTCCGCGTAGGTGAGAGCGGCCTGCGGGAGCGGCTCCGTACGCCCGCTGAGGATCACCGTGAGGCTGCCGTGCGTGCCCGGAGCGGCCGGGGGTCGCTCGCCGATGCGGCGCAGGGCCTGCGCGGCGACGGCCCCGGCGCTGCCGTGCAGCGTGAGGGGCGCGGCGCCGGGCTGCTGCACCGCGGCGCGGATGCGCTCCGCCACCAGTTCGTAGTGCGTGCACCCCAGGACGAGGGCCTGGACGTCACGCGGTGTGAGCGCCGCCGCGGCCGCGATGGCCCGGTCGATGCCCTCCTCGTCGGCCCACTGCACCGCGTCGGCGAGCCCGGGGCACGGCACCTCGGTGACCTCGACCCCGGCGGCGAAGTCGCGGATCAGTCCGCGCTGGTACGGGCTGCCGGTGGTGGCGGGCGTGGCCCAGATGGCGAGGGGGCCGCCGCCCGAGGCGGCCGGCTTGATCGCGGGGACGGTGCCGATGACGGGGATCGCCGGTTCGAGCCGGGCGCGCACGGCCGGCAGGGCGTGCACGGAGGCCGTGTTGCAGGCGATGATCAGCGCGTCCGGCCGGTGCGCCGCGGCGGCCTCGCAGGCGGCGAGCGCACGCTGCGTGACGTCCTCCGGGGTGCGCGGACCCCACGGCATGCTGTCGGGGTCGGAGGAGAGCACGAGATCGGCGTCGGGCCGCAGGCTCCGTACCGTGGCGGCGGCCGCGAGCAGTCCGATTCCCGAGTCCATGAGCGCGATCTTCACCCGGAAACCATAGACGATGGCTCCGACGGAGCCGGGCCGGTGCGGCAGACTGCGGCGGATGGACGTCGTTGCGTGGATCACCGCGGCCTCGCTGGCCGCATGGCTGTGGCTGCTGCTCTGCCAGGGCTTCTTCTGGCGCACGGATCTGCGGCTCCCGCCGCGCACGGAGCCCGCGAACTGGCCGGACGTGTGCGTCGTGGTGCCGGCCCGGGACGAGGCGGCGGTCCTGCCGGACAGCCTCCCGTCGCTGCTCGCCCAGGACTATCCGGGCCGGGCGGAGATCTTCCTTGTCGACGACGGCAGTTCGGACGGTACGGGCGAGGTGGCGCGGGCCCTCGCGGAGCGGCACGGCGGACTGCCGCTGACGGTCGACTCCCCCGGCGAGCCGCCCGCGGGCTGGACGGGGAAGCTGTGGGCGGTGCGGCACGGCATCGGTCTGGCACGCGCGCGTGGACCCGAGTTTCTGCTGCTCACCGACGCGGACATCGCCCATGAGCCCGACAGCCTGCGCACCTTGGTGGCCGCGGCCGACGCGGGCGGCTTCGACCTGGTCTCGCAGATGGCGCGGCTGCGGGTGGCGAGCATCTGGGAGCGGCTCGTCGTGCCGGCGTTCGTGTACTTCTTCGCGCAGCTCTATCCGTTCCGGTGGATCGCCCGGCGGGAGTCGCGCACGGCCGCCGCGGCGGGCGGCTGCGTCCTGTTGCGGACGGCTGCGGCGGAGCGGGCGCGGATCCCGGACGCCATCCGGCAGGCGGTGATCGACGACGTCTCGCTCGCGCGGGCCGTGAAGCGCTCGGGAGGCCACATCTGGCTCGGCCTGGCCGAGCACGTCGACAGTGTGCGGCCGTATCCGCGCCTGGCCGATCTGTGGCGCATGGTGTCGCGCAGCGCGTACGCGCAGTTGCGGCACAACCCGTTGGTGCTGCTGGGCACGGTGCTCGGCCTCGCGCTCGTCTATCTGGTGCCGCCGGCCGCCGTGTGCGTCGGCCTGGCCGCGGGAAGCGCGCCGACCGCGTTGCTGGGCGCGCTCGCCTGGACCGTGATGACGGGTACGTACCTCCCGATGCTGCGCTACTACCGGCAGCCCCTCTGGCTGGCTCCGCTTCTGCCGTTCACCGCGTTCCTCTATCTCCTCATGACGGTCGATTCCGCGGTGCAGCACTACAGAGGTCGAGGCGCGGCGTGGAAGGGGCGTACCTACGCCCGTCCCGACGCCGCGCCCGAACAGCGGTGAACCCGGCGCTACGGAGAGCTACTTGCGGCCCGGCGTCCAGTTCATGCCCCACCCGTAGGCCTGGTCCACGGTGCGCTGGGGGCTGACGCCCCGGGCGGGGACGAGATAGCGGGCCTCGCGCTGGACGGTCAGGTCGCCGCCGTTGTTGGTGATGAGGGCGAGCGCGCACACCGTGGAGGGCACCGTGCACTCGTCCAGGGAGAAGTCGATGGGTGCCCCGTGCAACGGCTGCAGCGTCACCGTCGCGTGCAGGTCGGCGAAGCTGCGGGCGCCTTCGTAGATCGTCACGAAGATGAGAATGCGGCGGAACGCGTCCTTGTGGTCGAGGTTGATGCTGAGGTTCTCGCCGGTCGCGACGGTTCCGCTGCGGTCGTCGCCGTCGAGGTGGATGTACGGGGGCTGGTGCAGCGCCCCGAAAGCGTTGCCCAGGGCCTGCACGACGCCCTTGCGTCCGTCGGCGAGTTCGAACAGGGCGCACAGGTCGAGATCGAGATCGCGGTGCATCGCGGTTGCCCGGCCGCGCTTGCTCCCCCAGCCGCTGAACTGTTTGCGCATCTCCCAGTTGAGATTGACGCGCATCGCACCGGATGTGCCGCCCTGTTTCGCCAGAGACACGGTGGGAGCCGTCTTGGTGAGCGTGACCTTGGTCAGAGGCGCGGGGGCGGGCGACGGTGCCGTGGGCGGCGGGTTCATCGGGGCGGCCGGAATCCGCGGTGCGGACGTCGGCGCCGGTGCGGGTGTCGGGGCCGGCGTGGCATGTTGCGGCTCGTCGACCGTGATCCCGTAGTCGGTGGCGAGCCCTTCGAGGCCGCTGCCGTAGCCCTGACCGACCGCACGGAACTTCCAGGCGCCCTGGCGCCGGTACAGCTCGCCCAGCACGAACGCGGTCTCGACCGTCGCGTCGGCGCTGTCGAAGCGGGCGATCTCGGTACCGGCGGCCGCGTCGACGACCCGGATGTAGAGGCCCGGTACCTGGGCGAACGTTCCGCCGTCCGCGGACGCGGCGAGGACCACCCGCTCGATGGCCGGCTCCACGCGCGCGAGGTCGACGAGCAGGGTGTCCCTGACGGCGCCTTCCGCGGCGCTCTTGCCCTCGTGCCGCACCGCGCCGGACGCGTGCGCGGGCTGGTTGTAGAACACGAAGTCCGCGTCGGAGCGCACCTTCCCGGAGGCGAGGAGGAGCGCCGACGCATCGGTGTCGGGCACACCCGGGCCGGAACGCCATCCCAATTCGACCCGCACCGCCAGAGCCGGCACCGCGACATTCGATCCTTTGGCCATTGTCATGTCTGCCCCCAACGCTCATCTCCGGGTTCCCCCGTCAACCTATTCCCCGGCACGTAAAGGACCCCAGAGGCGCGTATGAAGATCGCTGGCCAACCCCTGGTAACCCTTCAGGAACTCGGCCTTTACACGATCACAACGCCGAACGGCGACCGATTTTCCCAAGTTCGCTCGCATTGGGGACACGCAGTCACGGCCGACGCGCAAAAGAACCCTCTTATCGGTCTACCCCAACGGCCACATCGTGGGCTTAACTTATGTGCCATGACCTCCCCCCGCTCCACCTATGGCGGCGGTTACTACTCCGCGCCGTCCTTCCCGGACACTCCGATCTACGACTCCCTCGTCGCAGAGCGGGGCACGCCCCAGATCGCCCCGATCCGGGTTCCCTCCGCGTACGACACCGGCAGTCATCTGCCCGCCCTGCCGGCGGCTCTTCCCGCACTCCCGTCCGCGCCCTCGCCGCAGTACGGCTACGGCGCCCAGCAGCCCGCTCCGATGCAGGCGGCCCCGACCGCGTACATCCCGCAGCAGGCCGCCGCGCCGCGTGGCTACCCGGGCCCGCAGGCCCAGCCGCAGCGACCGGCGCCCGGTACCGGCTACGAAGCGATGCGTCCGGCCGCGCCCCGGCCCGCCCCGGCGCCGTACGAGGATCCGTACAGCCGCCAGCAGTACCGCGGTTACTGAGCCACGACGATTCGCTCCGCCCGCACCCGGGGCTGTCGGTGCCTGCTGGCAGGATGGCCCCATGTCGCAACCTGTACTCAGTTCGATCCACGTCCACCCGCTGAAGGCGGTCCGGGGGTTCGCCCCGCGTGAGGCGGTCGTGGAGCCGTGGGGACTCGCGGGGGACCGCCGCTGGGTGCTGGTCGACGCCGCGAACAAGATCGTGACGCAACGCCCGCACCCGAGGCTGGCGTTGGCCGCCGCCGAGGCGCTGCCCGGCGGCGGCGTTCGCCTGTCCGCCCCCGGTAGGGACCCGCTGACGGTCGAGGTCCCCGAGCCCGGCGCCACGACCACGATCGAGGTCTGGAAGGACAAGGTCGAGGCGGTGCTCGCCGCCCCTGCGGCGCACGCCTGGTGGAGCGCGTACCTGGAGAGGGACATACGTCTGCTGCATCTGGACGACCCGGCGACCAGACGCCCGATCGACCCGGCGTACGCCCGCCCCGGCGAGACCGTCAGCTTCGCCGACGGGTATCCGCTGCTGGTGACCACCCTCTCCTCGCTCGACGCCCTCAACTCCCTCATCGCGCAGGGTGACCACGCGGACGAGGGGCCGCTGCCGATGAACCGTTTCCGGCCGAATGTGGTCGTCTCCGGGACCTCGCCCTGGGCCGAGGACGACTGGTCGCGCATCGCGATCGGCGAGGTGACCTTCCGCATCACCAAGAAGTGCGGCCGCTGCGTCGTCACGACCACGGACCAGGAGACCGCGGAGCGTGGCAAGGAACCGCTGCGCACGCTCGCCCGCCACCGCCGCTTCGGCGACCAGTTGTGCTTCGGGACGAACCTGGTGCCCGAGTCGGCCGGCTCCGTGCGCGTGGGGGATCCGGTCACCGTTCTCGAATAACCGTCACCCGGTCGGGGAACCCGACGGCCCGACACGCTCGTTGAGGGACAATGGCAGCGTCGGAACCATCGGCGTTCAGCGTCGCACGGAGTTGAGGTGGCTCTACCGGGCCCCAGCCGCGCGTGGACGCCGCCGTCCGGGGTCAGGACGGGAGCGGAAGGGGGTGCAGGCTGTGCGAGCGATCACCGGGCTCTGGCGTTGGCGCCGCAATCCGTTGCGCCGCAGGACCGACCTGGCGGAGGCGTGGGTCGCACTGGTCGCGCTGATGCTCATCGTCGTCGCCGCACCGGTCGTCGGCGTCGTCGCGGGATCCCTGTCGCGTGACGCGCTGTACCGCTCGGTCCAGGAACAGCGGAGCTTGCGGCACCAGGTCACGGCGACGGTCGTGCAGAAGGTGGCACAGCCGCCGCTCGACTCCGATCCGGAGACCTCGACCGCGCGGGACGCGCACAGCCGGGTCATCGCGACCTGGAAGGCGCCGGACGGCACAGCGCACCGGGACCGGGTCATCGCCGCGCTCAACACTCCGCACACGGGCGACACGTTCCCGCTGTGGATCGACGGGCGGGGCCAGGTCGTGGGCCGCCCGCTCGACCGCACGACAGCGACCACGCACGCGGTGCTGGCCGGATTCGGCGCCGCCGTCGCCGTCACCGGTCTCGTCGAGGGCACCAGGCGCCTGGTCGTGTGGCGCATGGTCCGTCGCCGGTACGCGCGTTGGGACCAGGCCTGGGACATCGCCGGTCCCGACTGGGGCAGGACGGGCACGGGCAGCTGACAGGGTGCGACTCCGGTCAACTACCGTGCTCCGCGCACGCTACGGTGGACCCACCTTTCGCAGGAACAGCGCCGGGCAGGGCGTGAACACGACCCGCGTACGACGAGGTGGGGGCAGATCAGCGCCATGGCACAGGGCACGGTCCAGGTGACGCACACCGGCACATCGCGGTGGCGGCGCCGCACGGGTGAGTACGCGTCACTGGCCGCCGCCCTGGAAGCAGCAGGTGATGGAGACGTCCTGACCATCGCCGCGGGCACGTACAGAGAGAATCTGGTCGTTCAGCGGGCGGTGACCCTGCGCGGCCCCGAGGGCTCCCCCGGCTCGGTGCGCATCGCGCCCGTCGACGGGGTGCCGCTGACCGTGCGGGCCTCGGCGACCGTGCAGGACCTGCACATCGAGGGGCAGGACGCGGCGGCGCCCGCGCTGCTCGTCGAGGAGGGCGCCCCGGAGCTGGTCGACATACGGGTCGTCACCCGGTCCGCCTCCGGGATCGAGGTGCGCGGCGGCGCGCGCCCGACCGTGCGGCGCTGCGTCGTCGACAATCCCGCGGGCATCGGCATCGCCGTCCTGGACGGCGGGGGCGGCGTCTTCGAGGAGTGCGAGGTCGTGGCCGCAGGTCAAGCAGGGGTCGCCGTACGCGGCGGCGCGCACCCGCGCCTGGAGCGCTGCCGGGTGCACCACACCTCGGGTTCGGGGCTGTCCGCGACCGGCGAGCACAGCGGCCTGGAGGCCGTGGGCTGCGAGGTGTACGAGGTCAAGGGCTCGGGCGTGCAGATCACCGGCCGCGCCACGGCCCACCTCACCGACTGCGACGTGCACCGCACGACGGCCGACGGCGTCACGCTCGACACGGACGCGGTGCTCACGCTCGCGGACTGCCGCATCCACGACATTCCGGAGAACGCGATCGATCTGCGGTCCCGGTCCGTGCTCACGCTGACGCGGTCCACGGTGCGCATGTTCGGGCGCAACGGTCTGTCGGTCTGGGACCCGGGCACACGCGTGGACGCCAATCAGTGCGAGATCCACGACAGCACCGGCGACTACCCGGCGGTGTGGGTGAGCGACGGCGCGACCGCCGTGCTCGACGCGTGCCGGGTGCACGACGTGCCGGACGCGCTGTTCGTGCTGGACCGCGGCTCGCGCGTCGACGTCGTCGACAGCGACCTGTCCCAGGTGCGCAACACCGCGGTGTCGGTGAGCGACGGGGCGACCGCGCAGCTGGACGACTGCCGCATCCGTGAGGCCGCGACCGGTGCCTGGTTCCGCGACCACGGCAGCGGCGGCACGCTCGCCAACTGCACGGTGGACACGATCCAGACCGGCGTCATCGTCACCAAGGGCGCCGACCCGACGATCGAGCGCTGCACGGTCACGGCTCCCGCGGAAGCGGGTTTCTACGTGTCCGCCGGCGGCCGGGGCAGTTTCACCGGCTGCCGCGTGACGGGCAGCGGCGGCTACGGATTCCACGTGATCGACGGCTGCCGTACGACCCTGAAGAAGTGCCGTACGGAGCGGTGTGCGCGCGGTGGCTACGAGTTCGCCGAGGACGGCCCGCTCGTGGAGGAGTGCACGAGCGACGAGAGCGGCGGCGTCCGCCCGGGCGGCGCGCCGGCCGCCCCGGAACCGGCCGTGCAGACCGCCACCCAGTCGGTCGGGCTGCTCAGCGCCCTGCCCGACCAGCGGCCCGCGGCGGCCGCGGAGTCGGCGGAGTCTGCGCCGAAGGCGTCCCGTCCGTCCCAGGACGTGCTGGGTGAGCTCGACGCCCTGGTGGGCCTGGAGAGCGTCAAGCGCGAGGTGCGGGCGCTCACGGACATGATCGAGGTGGGCCGCAGACGCCAGGAGGCGGGCCTCAAGGCGGCGTCCGTGCGACGTCACCTGGTGTTCACGGGCTCCCCCGGTACCGGCAAGACGACGGTGGCGCGTCTGTACGGCGAGATCCTGGCCGGGCTCGGCGTCCTGGAGCAGGGGCATCTCGTCGAGGTGTCCCGGGTCGACCTGGTCGGCGAGCACATCGGGTCGACGGCGATCCGCACCCAGGAGGCCTTTCAACGGGCCCAGGGCGGCGTGCTGTTCATCGACGAGGCGTACGCCCTGTCCCCCGAGGACTCCGGGCGCGACTTCGGCCGTGAGGCGATCGACACGCTCGTGAAGCTGATGGAGGACCAGCGGGACGCCGTGGTCGTCATCGTCGCCGGCTACACCGCGGAGATGGAGCGGTTCCTGTCGGTCAACCCCGGTGTGGCGTCCCGCTTCTCACGGACCATCACCTTCTCCGACTACGTTCCCGAGGAGCTGCTGCACATCGTGGAGCAGCAGGCCGACGAGCACGAGTACCGGCTCGCCGCCGGGACGCCCGAAGCGCTGCTGAAGTACTTCACGGCGATCCCGAAGGGCCCGGCGTTCGGCAACGGCCGCACGGCGCGCCAGACGTTCGAGTCGATGGTGGAGCGGCACGCGGGACGCGTCGCCCAGGTCGACGAGCCCAGTACCGACGACCTGACGCTCCTCTACCCGGACGACCTCCCCGAGCTGCCCTGAGGCTCGCGCTCGGGCCGCGGCTGCGGGAGGCCCGGCTTCAGGCGGGCCAGCAGCCGTCCCCGTTCCTCGGCGAAGACCGGGTCGGCCTGGTAGTCGCTGTGTCCCAGGATCGGTGCGGGCAGCGGGTGCTGCTCGGTGCGGCCGTAGGCGAGCGGGTCGAGCAGGGCCGGGTGGTCGACCTGCGGACCGCAGTCGCCGGACAGCCGGATCGGGCCGCCGATGGGGTCGGTCCTGCGGTGCAGGTTGCGCCAGCAGTCGACCTGGCGGTGCAGGGATGTCAGGGCGGCGGGTCCGAAGTGCGCCGGGAACCACCGCCCGTACAGGCGCTCCAGCGGTGATCCGTAGGTGAGCAGTCCGACGCGTTTGCGCACCGAGGGGTGGAGCTGCCAGGCGGCCGCCGCGGCGAGGACGCTGCCCTGCGAGTGGCCCGACAGGACCAGACGGCCGCCGGTGGTGCGCGTCCATGTGTCCATGCGCCAGGTCAGGTCGGGGACGGCGCGCTCCGCGTAGCAGGGGGGCGCGAAGGGGTGCGCGGCACGCGGCCAGAAGGTGCCCACGTCCCAGAGGATGCCGATGGTGCGGCGCGCGGAGGGGTCCTTGTAGGCGCGGCGTCCCCAGGTGACGAACAGTATGAAGCCGACGCCGATCAGCCAGGAGCCGAGCGCCTGCGCGGTGTCGGCGGCGCCCTCGACGACGGAGTACGTGCCCTCGGCCGCGGCCCCCGGGACGTCGCCGGTCGACCAGGCGCCGGCCACGGCGAGGGCGCCGAGCAGCAGCGTCACGGACGAGATGACGCCGATCATCAGCGGGGCCCGGTCGGTGAGGGCGGCACGCGCGCGCGTGCCCGCGATGCGATCGGTACGGGCCTCGTCGGAGGGTTCGCCGCTCGCGCCGGGCCGGCCGTCGAGGTGGTAGTCGATCCGGACCTGGGCGGTCTCGCGCTTCTTGACGCGCGCGGTGCGGACGGCGAGGGCGGCGCACAAGGCGGCGATGACGACCAGCAGCGGCGGGATCACCGACGCCTGCCAGGAGAGCAGGACCGGCGGGCCCTTGATGAGGCCGCTGGTGCCGTCGAGCCAGTCGGCGACGCGCTGCGCGACGCCGCCGGTCATCACGCCGCCGAGGGCGCAGGCGAGCATCGCGGTGGCGGGACCGCCGAGGCCGCGCAGGGCGGTTCGGCGGTCGGGGGCCCTGCCGTAGATCACCTTGGCGACGACGGCGAGGGCCACCACCAGGGAGCCCTGGACGAGGGCGATGCCGCCGAAGGTCACGTCGCCGGGCAGCCGTCCGGACGAGCTCCATCCGGGACGGGACCAGCCCGCGTACAGCATGCTCAGCGCGAGCAGGGCGAGCGCCCCGTACGGCAGAACGCGGACGAGGACGCGGTCCAGGCCGACGTCCAGCGTGTTCTCGCTGCGGCCGCGGTGGGCGACGACGCCGATGACGACGACCGCCCCCACGAGCAGGGCGCCGACGAGGATGCGGCCCAGAATGTCGAGGAGCACGGGGCCGCCGGGCGCCCGGTCGTGGCGGGCCGCCGCGGTGCCGACGGCGGCGGCGACGGTGAGCAGGCCGGCCGCGGAGTGCGCGGCGCGCAGCCGTGCGACCAGGCGGCGCCCGTACCAGAAGCCGGGTTTGCCGAGGGCGGTGCTGGTGTCGCCGTCGTCGGGTTCGGGCTGGTGCGACGGCGGGAGGTGGGACTCGTAGGCGCTCCATGTGCGGTGCGAGAGGTACCAGAGCAGGGCCGTGAGGGCGGTGGGCACGAGCGCGGCGAGAGCGAGGCGGCGGCCGGGCTGGCTCCACCAGCCGCCGTCGCCGTGCGCGTCGACGGCGAGGAAGCCAAGCCACGTCCGCTGTTCGCCGCACGCCGCGGTGCCCGCGCACTGCCATGCCGTCAGATCGAGGGCGACCTCGCACGCGGCGGCGACGAAGAGGACCGTGAGGGTCAGTCCGGCGAGGCGGACGAGCAGCCCGTAGAAGCGTACGGCGCCGGACTTGCGGAGGGCGTTGGGCCGCATCCAGTGGGCGAGGTTGACGATCATGAAGGGCAGCAGCACCAGCCACAGGGCCCGTGAGCCGTTGCCCGAGGTGAGGTTGCACCAGACGTACGCCTCGGGAACGGGCTTGCCCCGGTAGTCCTCGGGTCTGCTCTCCGCGTCGACGTCGTCGACGCGTCGGAAGACCGCCGCCGTCTCGTCGCCCGACACCCGCACGGTGCGCGGGTCGTCGAGCATCTCCTGGGGTGTGGTGCCGCCGACTCCGTGGACGAGCAGTTCCAGAGCGGTCTCGTCCGCTGCCCGTGCCTCGTGGGCCTGGTGGTTCTCGTGGGATGTGTGGTTCTGAAGATCCTTGTGCTTCTGAAGGTCCGCGTGGTTCTCAAGGTCTTCGCGGTTCTGAAGGTTCTCGCGCGCCATGTCGTGGTGTCCCCCGTTCTGAACTCCACCAGGATCCCGGCTCAGCGCTCCCGTCCGCACCCCTCGTCACGGAATCTCCCCGATCGTTGTGTCGGGGAGATGCAGGTCGCACGCGCGGGCGGTGGTACGCGTGTCGGTGGCGCGTGCGAGGATGACAGACCAGAGCAGGCCGTGTGGCAGGCGTGACCAGGCGAAGGGACCCGACGGGACGTGAGCGAGAATCAGAACCTCCTCGCAGAGCAGCGCCGCGCCCTGATCCTCGAGGAGGTCCGCCGCCGCGGCGGCGTCCGGGTCAACGAACTGACCAGGAAGCTCGGCGTGTCCGACATGACGGTCCGCCGTGACCTGGACGCGCTGGCCCGGCAGGGCGTCCTGGAGAAGGTGCACGGCGGCGCCGTCCCGGTGGTCGAGGCCAGCACGCACGAGCCGGGCTTCGAGGCGAAGTCCGGCCTGGAGCTGACCGCCAAGGAGGACATCGCGCGCGCCGCGGCGGCCCTGGCCGCGCCCGGTACGGCGATCGCGCTGTCCGGTGGCACGACGACGTACGCGCTGGCGCAGCACCTGCTCGACGTGCCGGACCTGACGGTGGTCACCAACTCGGTGCGGGTGGCCGATGTGTTCCACGCGGCGCAGCGCAGCTCGGGCAGCCGGCCGGGCGCGGCGACGGTGGTGCTGACCGGTGGCGTGCGCACGCCGTCCGACTCGCTGGTGGGACCGGTCGCCGACCAGGCCATCGCGGCGCTCCACTTCGACGTGCTGTTCCTCGGGGTGCACGGCATAAGCCCGGAGGCCGGCCTGTCCACGCCGAACCTCGCGGAGGCGGAGACGAACCGGCGGCTCGTGCAGTCCGCGCGGCGCGTGGTGGTCGTGGCCGACCACACCAAGTGGGGCACCGTGGGCCTGAGTTCGTTCGCGGCCCTCGATCAGGTGGACACGCTGGTGACGGACGCGGGGCTGCCGGTGGAGGCGCGCGCGGAGGTCTCCGAGCACGTGCGGCTCGTCGTCGCCGGTGAGCCGGAGTCCGGTACAGACATCTGACGGACTGCCAGCTATGGTGTCCGTACCCGGTCAACCAGTCTGTTCCGCTTGCCCGTTGGGGCGTCCAGTAGGGGGGCTGAACCTTCATGGCACGCCGTCTTCTGCCTGTCGGCCTCGATTTCGTCGAGACCGCCCCGGTCCGGCTCGTGTTCGCCCGCGAGGTGTCGGCCTCGCCCGGGGCGGTGTACCGGGCGCTCGCCGAGGACGTCGCCGGGTGGCCCCAGTGGTTCTCGGCGGTGACGCTGGCCCGGCCGCTCGACGAGGGGGCCCGGCGGGAGGTCCGCCTCAAGGGCGGGACGCGGTTCCTGGAGACGATCGTGGCCGCCGAACCCGAGCCGGACGCGGTCTACGCGTACCGGGTCGACGAGACGAACGCACCGGGGATCCGGGCCCTGTTGGAGGAGTGGCGGATCGTCGAGGTGCCCGGTGGCGCGCGGGTTCAGTGGACCTTCGCGGCGGACGGGGCCGCGCCGTTCCGCATCGGGCTGAAGGTGGGGCGGGCCGGGCTAGGGCGGGCGTTCCGGGACGCGGTGGGGGCGCTTGAGCGGCGGCTGGCTTCGGCACCCCGCGCCGAGAGTTGAGGTCACGGGGCGTCGCCCCGGACCTCGTTCCGCACGCGGCGCGGGGCCGTGATCGGCCGGAGGGGACCTATCGGGGCCACTCCCCCGTCTCCAGCAGCAGCCGGATCGCCTCCGCGTACGGCCCGATGTCCAGCCCCTGCTGCGCCAGCCACTCGTCCGAGTAGTACTTGTCCAGGTACCGGTCGCCCGGGTCGCACAGCAGCGTGACCACACTGCCCTTGCGGCCCTCGGCCACCATCTCCGCGACGATCTTGAGCGCGCTCCACAGGCCGGTGCCCGTCGAGCCGCCCGCCTTGCGGCCGATGGCCTGCTCCAGGGCGCGGACCGCCGCGACGCTCGCCGCGTCGGGGACCTTCATCATGCGGTCGATGGCGCCGGGCACGAAGCTCGGCTCCATGCGGGGGCGGCCGATGCCCTCGATGCGGGAGCCGCAGTCGCTGGTGGCGTCGGGATTGCCGGTCGTCCAGCCCTCGAAGAAGCACGAGTTCTCGGGGTCGGCGACACAGACGCGGGTGTCGTGCTGGTTGTAGTGCACGTAGCGGGCCAGCGTGGCCGAGGTGCCGCCGGTGCCGGCCGTCGCCACGATCCAGGTCGGGCAGGGGTAGCGCTCCAGCTCCATCTGCCGGTAGATCGACTCGGCGATGTTGTTGTTGCCGCGCCAGTCCGTGGCCCGCTCCGCGTACGTGAACTGGTCCATGTAGTGGCCGCCGGTGCGGGCGGCGAGGGCCGCCGACTCCTCGTACATCGTTCTGGAGTCGTCGACGAAGTGGCACTGGCCGCCGTGGAATTCGATCAGTCGACATTTCTCGGCGCTCGTCGTACGCGGCATCACTGCGATGAAGGGGACGCCGATCAGCTTCGCGAAGTACGCCTCCGAGACGGCCGTCGAGCCGCTGGACGCCTCGATGACCGGGCGGCCCGGCCGGATCCAGCCGTTGCACAGCCCGTAGAGGAAGAGCGAGCGCGCGAGGCGGTGCTTGAGGCTGCCGGTGGGATGTGTCGACTCGTCCTTCAGATAAAGGTCGATGCCCCAGTGCTCGGGGAGCGGGAAGCGCAACAGGTGGGTGTCCGCCGAGCGGTTGTTGTCGGCCTGGACCTTTCGGACAGCCTCTTTCAGCCACGTCCGGTATGCGGAGTCCGTGTGGTCGACATCGAGCGTCGTCATCGGCTCCCCCGCCGTACCGTCGCCCGCGGGGCGACCCTGCTGCATCATGCTCACCGCGCGGCTCCTTCGCGTCGTTCCGAGCGTCGGCCCGGGCGAGACCTCACAGAAGGGGGTGCCGTGCGAGCCGGTGCGGGTCCGGCCGAAGTGACCGGACGCCTCGATCATAGACACCTTCCACACGCTTCTCACCTGCATAAACACGCCTTTGAGCACCTCAAAGGCACGCCTGGCGCAGCTGGGGAACGCTCGGGCGAGGGGGCGCATATTCCGTTTGCGCCTACCGCTTCACACCGCGTCCACATGCACACTGGTGCTCCTGGCCCGGTGCGTGCAGACTGCACCGCACGAAGGCACTCAAGGGGGCGAAACAGCATGGCGGAGCCGGAGTTCACGGCGACGGGCGTGCGGATCGGGCGGCGGCTGCGCTCGCTGACCCGGGCCGGACAGATCCGGATCGCGGGTGGCAGGCTGGAACTGCTGACGAGTTACGGCAGCGAGATCGACAGCGCGCCGCTGCGTGAAGTCCGTGCGGGCAAGCCCTGGTTCGGCTCCGAGGACCGCGCCACGGCGGAGGTCGACGGCCGGCGCTATCTGCTGCGTCTCGGCGGCCAGAGCGGAGAGGCCGGGCCGCCCGCCGCCCGCCGGTTCATCGAGGCCGTCCGCAGCGCCGCGGCGCGCGCCACCTGACCCGGAGCAGCACCGGGAACAGCCGCCGAAGTTGCACGCCCGCATCCCCTGGGTCACGCTGGTCACACATCACTACTCAGGGTGCACCGGCGATGACGCTGCGAACCAGCCCGCCGGACACGTAGCGGGCGGTCCTGTCACAGCGTGGTCGCTCCGCTCGATGCGTTCTCGTCTTCCGGACCTCACTTCGGGGAGTCGCAGCCGTGATCAGCCAGCCGAGCAGGCATTGCGCGGTGGAGCTCCAAGCCCTGCCGTCGCGGATCGGACAGGTCCGCAGAATCGTATCGGCGCAGTTGCGTTACTGGCATCTCGATCCGTTGATCGACCTTGCCGCGCTCGGTGTCACCGAGCTGCTGACCAACGTCCACCGGCACGCCGAGCCGGACAAGATGTGCACCGTGGAGATCGAGCTGCTCCGTGAGCGGCTCACGGTCTCGGTCCTCGACCACGATCCACGCCTTCCCGTGGTGCGCGACGCGGAGCCGCTGTCGACCTGCGGCCGCGGTCTCGCCATGGTGGCCGCGGTCAGCGAGAGCTGGGGAGTGCGGCCGCACGGCGACGGCGGCAAGGTCGTCTGGTTCACGCTGCCCGCCCCGTCGCCCGCGGTGGCTCTGCCCCCGTATCCGGTGTACGGGTCCGCGGCCGCACTGTGTGCCGACGCTCCCGAGCGGCACGTATCGGGGCATGCTCCCGCCCGGTCGGCCGTCGCAGGCTGACCGGGCGGTGACGACCGCTCCCGTACGTCACTCGGTGGCGATGGCGCGCAGTACGTCCAGGCGTGCCGCCCTGCGGGCCGGTCGCAGTCCGGCAAGCGCGCCGGCCGCGAGCCCGACCAGGGCCACCACGACGAGCTGCGCCGGCGGCAGCGTGAACGCGAAGGCGCTGTCGCTCGCGCCGTCGGACGCCTCGACCAGGACCCAGCCGAGGAACCCGCCGAGGACGAGACCGCCGGCCGTGCCGAACGCGGCGACGAGGACGGACTCCCAGCGGACCATGGCGCGCAGTTGGCCGCGGGTCTGGCCGACGGCCCTGAGCAGGCCCAGTTCACGGGTACGTTCGTGCGCCGCGAGCGTGAGCGTGTTGGCGATGCCGAGCAGCGCGATGAGGACGGCCAGGGCGAGCAGCGCGTAGACGAGGGTCAGCATCATGTCGATGCCGCCCGCCGCGGACTGCGCGTACTCGTCGCGGGTCTGCACCTCCGGATTGCCGTACGCCGCGGCGACCTTCTCGACCGCGGCGGTGCCGTCGGCCTGGGTGACGCCGTCCTTGAACGTGACGGAGACCAGCGTGTCCGCGTCCTGGGTGCGGTGCGGCGCCCAGGCCTCGCGGGTGATGACGTAGTCGCCGGCGAGTTCCGAGCGGCCGTAGACGGCGCGGACCGTGAAGGGTTCCTTCGTCCCGTCGGTGAAGGCGAGCCGGACCGTGTCCCCGACCGTGAGGTGCTGCCGGTCGGCTTCGGTGCGGGTGAGGGCGATGCCGTCGGCGCCCAGGTCCTTCATGGAGCCCTGCACCGTACCGAGGTCGAAGGCCCGCTCCAGTGCGGCCGGGTCCGTGACGGTGAGGGCGCGGCCCTTGCCGTCGACGTCCGCGACGCCCCGGCCGAGCCCGACGGCCGTGGCGACTTCCGGCCGCTCGGCGACGGCGGGCGCGAGTCGCGGGCTGAGGCCGCTGCCGCCCGCGCCGAACGACGGGGTGGACACGGCGACGTCGCCCGCGAAGGACCGGTCGACCGTCTGGTTCATGGTCGTCTTCAGGGAGGCCCCGAAGACCGTGAACAGGCAGACCACGGCGACACCGATCATCAGGGCACTGGCGGTTGCCGCCGTCCGCTTCGGGCTGCGCAGGGCGTTGCGGCGGGCGAGGCCTCCGGTGACACCGCGCAGCCCGGCCACCGGGCTGCCGAGGACGCGTACGGCGGCGGTCGAGGCGACCGGGCCGAGCACGACGAACGAGACGAGGAGCAGAACGGCGCCGGTGCCGGCCGACGCGAGGGACGGCGAGGCCAGGACGCCGACCAGCGTGACGGCGACGGCGGCGAGACCGAGCGTGCCACCGAGGACGGCGCGGCGGCGGGAAGCACCCGAGGCGTCGACGGCGGTCTCCCGCAGGGCGGCGAGCGGTGCGGTGCGTCCCGCGCGCAGGGCGGGCAGCAGGGCCGAGCCCAGGCAGACGACGACGCCCACGGCCAACGGCAGCAGCATCGACAGGGCGCTGATCACCAGGTCGCCGTCGGGGAAGGGGAATCCGATGGCCGGGAACAGCGCCTGGAGTCCGGCCGCGATACCGATGCCGCCCGCGAGACCCGCGGCCGAGGCGAGGACGGCCACGGCGCCCGCCTCGACGAGCGTCGCCGCGGTGACCTGACGGCGGGCTGCGCCCAGGGCCCTCAACAGGGCGTTCTCGCGGGTGCGTTGGGCCACGACGATGGCGAAGGTGTTGTGGATCGAGAACGTCGCGACGAGCAGCGCGACGCCGGAGAAGACGAGCAGGAACGTGGTGAACAGGCTCAGGAACTGGCCGGAGATCATGTCGGTGTTCTCCTGCGCCGACTCCGCGCCGGTGAGGGCCTCGACTCCCCCGGGAAGACGAGCCGCCAGGGTGTCGACGAGCTGCCGCTGGCTCACGCCGGGAGCCGCGCGGACCTGGATCGTCGCGGCCTCCCCCGGCTTCGCCGTGAGGTACTTCTCGGCGTCGGCTTGGGTCAGGCCGGTGAAGGTGACCTGGGCCATGCCGTCCTCGCCGCCGAACGTGGCCAGGCCGACGATGGTCACCTGCACCGGCTCCGGGGTGCGCAGCGTCGTCGTGTCGCCGATCTTCAGGTGCCCCTGCTGCGCGGCGCCGCGGTTGACGACGGCCTCTCCGGACCTCTGCGGGGTGCGGCCTTCGGCGAGCCGGTACGCGTTGAGCTCCGGGTCGTCGATCCAGTTGCCGGCGAGGGTGGGCGGGCCCTGGCCGCCGATGGGTGAGCCGTCGGCCGCCAGGAGCTGGCCCGCGCCCTGGATGTTCGGTGCCGCGGCGGCGACCGCGGGCTCCTCGGCGAGGTCGTCCGCGAGTGAGGCGTCGACGGGGCGGCGGGTGCCCTGGCTCTCGCCGGGCGTGGTGATGACGCTCGTACTGCGTACGACGGCGTCGGTACCGCTGCTGGCGCCCGCGAACATGGAGTCGAAGCTCGCGCGGAGCGTGTCGCCCATGACGAGGGTGCCCGCGAGGAACGCGACGCCGAGCAGCACGGCGGTGAACGTACCGGCGAAGCGCCGTTTGTGGGCGGTCAGGGACTTCAGGCTGAGACGCACGGCTGCGTTCATGACGGACCTGCCGCTCGGGACGCGGTGCTGTCGAAGGCCTTCATGCGGTCGAGGACCTTCTCGGCGGTGGGGTGCTCCATGCGGTCGACGAGGCGGCCGTCGGCGAGGAAGACGACTTCGTCGGCGTGGGCGGCGGCGACCGGGTCGTGAGTGACCATGACGACGGTGCGGGCCGTCTGCCGCACGGTGCGGCCGAGCAGCCCGAGGACCTCCTCGCCGGAGCGGGAGTCGAGGTTGCCGGTGGGTTCGTCGGCGAAGACGACATCGGGCCGGCCCGCGAACGCCCGTGCCACGGCGACGCGTTGCTGCTGCCCGCCGGAGAGTTCGGCGGGCCGGTGGTGCAGGCGGTCGCGCAGGCCGACGGCGTCGATGAGCGTGTCGAGCCAGTCGGCGTCGGGGCGGGCACCGGCGAGGTCCGTCGGCAGCGTGATGTTCTCCGCGACGGTCAGCGTCGGCACGAGGTTGAAGGCCTGGAAGACGAAGCCGACGCGGTCGCGGCGCAGCAGGGTCAGTCGCCGGTCGTCCAGCGCGCTCAGGTCGGTGTCCCCGATGTGGGCGGAGCCCTCGGTGAGGGTGTCGAGCCCGGCCGCGCAGTGCATCAGCGTGGACTTGCCGGAGCCGGAGGGGCCCATGATGGCGGTGAACCGTCCGGCGCGGAAACCGACGCTCACGCCGTCGAGGGCACGGACGGCGGTGTCGCCGCGGCCGTACACCTTGACGGCGTGCTCGACGCGCGCCGCGGTGCGGGTGAGCGTCGCGGTGGTCATGCCACACCGCCCTTGGCGGGCCTGCCGCCGGTGGCGTAGTGCCCGAACTCCTCGTTCAGGACGGTCAGCCGGCGCCAGTACTCGTCCTCGTCGATCTCACCGGCGGCGAAGCGGCGGCCGAGCACGGCGATCGGCGAGTGCTCGTCGACGCGCGGCCCGGGCCGCCAGGGTCCGCGCCCGCCGCGCCGGACGGTGCGCCGCAGCAGCGTGACGCCGCCGACCACGACGGCCGCCCAGATCAGCGGGAAGAGAAGGATCCACGGGCCGGGGCCGTCGCCGCCGAAGTGCGCGAGGGTCTGCATCTTACTCATCTCCCAGGTCTGCCGGAGGGGGTTCCACCTGTTGTGGGTGATGAGTCGAGCGTCGCGCCGGCCGGGGGTCGACGTCGTCGTACGGCCAGCGGCACCCCGCGTACCACCGCGGGAGTACGAGGAGGGGTGCGGCCCTGCTCCCGGCCCCTCTTGCCTTCTGTAACTACTAGTATGTACGGTGAGCTCATGAGCACTCAGGAGCGACTGATCGAGACGACCCGCGAGCTCCTGTGGGAGCGCGGTTACGTCGGCACCAGCCCGAAGGCGATCCTGCAGCGCGCGGGCGTCGGCCAGGGCAGCATGTACCACCACTTCACCGGCAAGCAGGATCTGGCACTGGCCGCGATCCGGCGCACCGGCGAGGAGATGCGGGCCGTGGTCGACCGGCTGCTCGGCACCGGCGGGTCGGCGTACGAGCGGGTCGAGGCGTATCTGCTGCGCGAGCGTGACGTCATGCGGGGCTGCCCGGTCGGCCGTCTGACGATGGACCCGGACGTGATCGCCAGCGAGGAGCTGCGCGCGCCCGTCGACGAGACCATCGCCCACGTCAGGACCCGGCTCGCCGAGGTGGTCCAAGAGGGCGTCGACAGCGGCGAGTTCGCCCCGCACCTCGTGCCGCACGACATCGCGTCGGCGATCGTGGCGACCGTGCAGGGCGGTTACGTCCTGGCCCGCGCCTCGGGCGACACGGGCACCTTCGACGCCGGTGCGCGCGGCCTGCTCGCGCTCCTCGCCCCCTCCCCCGCCTCCGCCCCTTCGACCGACTGAGGACACGAACGTGCAGATCACGCGCACCCGCCCCGACACCCGGCAGGGCCCGGCCGAGAACTTCACCGGCGCGGTCTGGCTCGACGAGGTCGCGGCGCCCGAACTCCCCTCCCGGCTGCGGATGTTCAACGTCCACTTCGCCCCGGGCGCGCACACGGCGTGGCACACCCATCCGCACGGCCAGGTCCTGCACGTCCTGGAGGGCGAGGGCCGGGTGCAGCGCGAGGGCGGCGACGTCGAGGTGATCCGGGCCGGCGACACCGTCTGGATCGAGCCGGACGAGTGGCACTGGCACGGCGCGGGACCACGGACCTTCATGACGCACCTGGCGGCCGTCGAGGCGGCGCCGGACGGGACCACCACCTGCTGGGGCGAACACGTCGGCGACGACGAGGCCTACCCGGCGCGCTGAGGAAGGGCACGACGATGCACGCGATGCAGTACGAAGTGACGTTCCCGGCCGACTACGACATGGGGATCATCCGGGAGCGGGTGGCGACGCGGCACGCCTTCACGGACACGTTCGCGGGGCTCGGCGTCAAGGCGTACCTGATGCGCGAGAAGGGCGTCGACAGCTCTCCGGTGAACGCGTACGCGCCGCTGTACCTGTGGCGCACACCGGAGGGGATGAACACGTTCCTGTGGGGCCCCGCCTTCCAGGGCCTGGTGGCCGACTTCGGCCGGCCCGTGGTCCAGCACTGGGCGGGCGTCGCGTACGAGGAGGGTGCCACGGCCACGGGGGCCGCGCGGACCGCGGTGCGACGGCGCATGCCGGTGGAGGCGGGTGCCGAACTCCCCGAGCTGACGGCGGAGTCCGTACAGGAGGTGGCTCGACTCGCCTCGACGGACGGGGTGTTGTTCGCTGCGGCCGCTGTCGACCCGCGCACCTGGGAGCTGTTGACCTTCTCCGTCTGGGACGACACCCCGCCCAAGACGCCCGGGGACATCTATCAGGTACTGCACGTGTCGCAGCCCGAACGGGAGCGACTGCAACGAGGGAGGCAGTGGTGAACGAGGTCGTCCGCACGGTCCAAGGCGACATACGTCCACGTGAGTTGGGTGTCGTGGACGCTCATGACCACCTCTTCTTCCGCAGCCCGCTGCTGCCGGGCCAGGAGCTGGACGACGTCGGCCTCGCCCAGCGGGAACTGGAGGCGTTCGCGGCCGTCGGCGGCGGCACCGTCGTGCAGTGGACGCCGTACGGGCTCGGGCGGCGGGCCGAGGAGCTGCCCGCGCTCGCGGCGGCGACCGGGGTACGGATCGTGGCCGCGACCGGCATGCATCAAGCGGCGCACTACGCACCGCAGTTGCTGGCGGATCGCGCCGAGGATCTCGCCGAGGTGTTCGTGCGCGACCTCACCGAAGGCATCGCGGGCAGCGGTGTCCGAGCGGGTCTGATCAAGGTCGCCGGCGGGTTCCACGCGCTGGACGCGCATGCGCGATGGACGATGCGGGCCGCCGCCGAGGCGCACCACGCGACCGGGGCGCCGATCGCCGTGCACCATGAGCTGGGCACGGGCGCGCTCGATGTACTGGACCTGTTGTGCGGGGAGTTGGAGGTGCCGGCGCGCCGGGTGATCCTCGGGCACCTGAATCGCTCGCCCGACTTCGTGACGCAGCGGGAGGCCGCACGCTCGGGGGCGTACCTCGCCTTCGACGGGCCCTCCCGGGCGAACCACGCGACGGACTGGCGGATGCCGGACGCGATGGCCGCGCTCGCCGGGGCCGGGTTCACGGACCGGCTGCTGCTCGGCGGCGACACGACGACGGCCGGGGCGCGGTCGGTGAGCGGCGGGCCCGGTATGCCGTATCTGCTGCGCCGGGTGCGGCCACGGCTGGAGGAGGCCCTGGGCAAGGAGGCGGTGACGCGGGTGTTCGTGGACAATCCCGCCGAGGCGTTCGCGGTGGAGTGGGCCTGACGGCATCCTGGTGGATGAAGGTCCGGGCGAGCGTCCGGGCGGGTGCCCGGGCGGGCGAGAAGGGTACGGCGTGCTCTCAGGTGTGCTGGTCGCTGAAAGCCTGCGTAAAGAAACCGAGTTGAGTGGTATACCACTGACTCTCGTCCGGGTGCGTCGGGTGACCGGCGTCGGCGCCGGTCACGGGCAGCCCGCCGACTGGACGCTGCTCGATTTCGAGGCCGAGGAGCGGCACGGCCCGGCGCTGGCCGGCGCCCTCTCGGAGTGCCTGTCGCCGGACGGCGGCTGGTACGCGGACTTCCACAGCGACACCGAGGTGTACGTCGTCCTGGCCGGCCAGGTGTGCCGCTACCGGCGCGGCGACACGGCCGGACGCGAGCGGGCCCGCGCCCAGGCCCGCCGCTCGGGTGTCCCGGAATCGCAACTCGACTGGTCCGAGTAGGGGTTCAGCCGATCCGGCGGATCCGGAGCGGCTCCAGGTCCGCCTTGCGCAGCCGCCCGTGGACGCCCTTGACGATGTCGACGACCTGCGACACGTGGAAGTCGCCCGCCGCGCTGAGATAGGCCAGGGCCACCGGGCCCGGGATGCCGCAGTGGTGGTCGAGGAAGGCGAGGGCGTCACGGACCGCGTGCCGCATGGCCTCGTCGAGGTCGCGGTCGAGGCCGATGACGAGGTGCTCGTCGGCGGTCTCGGCGTACGGGGCGCGCAGTGCGGCCGACAGTGCGCGGGACGCCGGGTCGCGGTGCAGGGTCAGGCGGAGCGTCGCGCGCAGCGGCGCCTCGAACGCGGTGAGCGCGACCTCGCCGTCGCCCTGGCCGAAGTGCGGGTCGCCCGCGTAGAAGAGCGCGTCGGGCACCTGCACCGGCAGGTACAGGCGGGCGCCCGTGCCCAGCAGCCGGATGTCGAGATTGCCTCCGTGGCGGCCGGGCGGCACCGAGTGCACCGGCTCCGTGGTGTCCGGCGCGACGCCCATGATGCCGAGGAACGGGCGGAGCGGGAAGGCGAGTTCGCGGCCGTCGCCGACCGGCAGGCGGCCGGTTCCGTCGGCGCCGACGGTCGCGACGAGGCTGACCGGCGGGACCGGCGCTCCGTCCGGATGGCCTGCCGGGGGCTGCGGGTACTCCCCCGGCAGGGCGCCCTTGGCGTGCCGGTTGCTGATGACGCCGTAGGGCGCGCGGCGGCGCAGGGTGAGGACCTCGACCTCCAGGACGTCGCCGGGGCGGGCCCCGCGGACGGCGATCGGGCCGGTGACGACGTGCGGGCCGTGGACCTGGGGGTCGTGCGGGCGGGAGCCCGCCGCCAGGTCGACGGCGTCGCGGAGCAGCGCGTCACCAGGGATGCCGGACGCGGCGAAGAACGTCGCCGGGTCCCGGCCCTGGTCGCCGAGGATGCCTTCGTGGCTGATCGTGTCGAGGGTGACGCGTGCTCCCGGGTCCACGGTGAGCCGGGGCTTGCTCGCCGCGTTCGGCAAGAGCCCCCAGTGCACGGCGTCGGCCTCGGCGGGCAGATAGTGGTCGCCGTCCACGGGGCCCTGTCCCGGCTGCAGAGTGATCATGGCAGCCGACGGTCGCACAGCCGGGTTTCCCGCTCGTTACATCCGGTGGATCGCGCCGCGCCGTACGGGACTTCGGCCGAAACATGTCGTCCGTATACAGGATTCTGTCCACGCGCCGCGACGCTCCGAGAGGACCGAAGCCACCGATGACAGACCTCATGCTGCGCAACACCCGCCCCGAGCGGTCGCCCGACCCGGTGGACATCGCCGTCACCGACGGGATCGTCACCGGCCTGGCCGCGCACCTGCCCGGCACCGCCCGCGAGGAGATCGACTGCGCGGGCCGGGTGGTGCTGCCCGGGCTCATCGAATCCCATCTCCACCTGGACAAGGCCCTGCTGGACGATCTGCGGCCGAATCCGGACGGCAGTCTGGACGGGGCGATCTCCGTCACCGGCGAACTGAAGAAGGGCTTCACGTACGCCGATGTGCGCGACCGCGCGAGCAGGGTGATCGAGTGGGCCGTCACGCACGGCACGACCCTGATCCGCGCCCACCCCGACGTCGACCCGATCGTGGGCCTGCTCGGCGTCGACGTACTGCTCGAACTGCGGGAGAAGTACCGGGCGTTGGTCGATCTGCAGATCGTCGCGTTCCCGCAGGAGGGCATTCTGCGGGCGCCCGGCACCCTCGATCTGCTGCGTGAGGCGATGCGGCGGGGCGCCGACGTGGTCGGGGGCTGCGCCTACAACGAGGCCAACGCGGACGACTGCCGACGCCATGTGGACCAGGTGTTCGACCTCGCCGCCGAGTTCGACGCCCCCGTCGACATCCACGCCGACTTCGCCGACGACGCGAGCGACCCGCGCCAGGCCATGGCCGCGTACATCGCCCGGGCGACGGTGCGCGCCGGCTGGTCGGGCCGCGTGACGCTCGGCCACATGACGGCCCTGGGCGGGCTCCCGAAGGACGAACGGGAGCCCCTGATGAAGGAGTTGGCCGCCTCGGGGGTCGCCGTCGTACCGCTTCCCGCGACGGACCTGCACCTGGGCGGACGGCGCGACGAGTACGCGGTGCGCCGGGGCGTGGCGCCGGTCCGCGAGCTGTGGGAGCACGGCCTCACCACGGCGTACTCGTCGAACAACATCCGCAACGCGTTCACCCCCTACGGCACCGCGGACCTTCTGGAGGTCGGCCTGCTGCTCGCCCAGACCGGGCACCTGTCGGGCTCCGACGATCTGGCGCGGGTGGTCCACATGGCGACGCACGGCGCGGCCCGCGTGGTGGGGATCGCCGACCGGTACGGCCTGCGGCCCGGCGCCGCCGCCGACCTCGTCGTGCTCGACACCGAACGGTTCGACGACGTCCTCCTGGAGCGCCCGGCCCGTGCGTACGTGGTGAAGGCCGGCCGCGTGGTCGCCCGCACCCGGTCCACCACCGAGCTGCTGCCCGCCTGATCGCCCCGCCCCCCTCCTCACCGCCGCCTGCCACAGGAGTTGATCCGTCATGTCCGCGCAGCCCGAACTCCGCGAACGGATTCCGCACGAGATCGTCGCGTCCGTCCTCGCCGCGACCACCGCCTTCATCGGCGGCACCGCGCTCCATCTGCCGCCCTGGGCGATCTTCATCGGCTGGGCCGCGACCTTCCTGCTGGGCGGCCCGAGCACGGCGAACGCGAAGCGGCTGTGGTGCGCGATGCCCGCCGGGTCGACGTTCGCCCTGGCCATCGTGCTGGTGGAACAGCACGCCGGGGACACCTTCGGCACCGGCCAGTTCGCCCGCAACGCCTTCCAGGCACTGGTCATCCTCGTCATCAACTCGGCCCTCATGTACGCGGGGCGACTGAATCTCCTCTCCCTGATCCCGGGCATGTTCCTCGGCTTCGCCTCGTACTTCGCGACGTTCTTCGGCGGCTTCGGCTTCGACGCGGGCAACGCGTGGGCGGCCTGGGTGTGCGTGGTCGCGATGAACGCGCTGGGCCCGGTGTACGCCTGGCTGTCGACGAAGCTGACGTTTCCGGCGCGGCGGGCGGCGGTCCGGGAGGCTCCGGCCGCGGAGCCGGCCGAGGTATTGCACTGAGCGTTCCAAAACCGGTACGGTTCCCCCATGGCCCGACCGAGGACGTTCGACGAGGAGCGGGCCCTGGACGCCGCGATGCACGCCTTCTGGGAGCACGGCTACGAGGCCACCTCCACGCAGGAGCTGTGCGCCGCCACCGGCCTGGGCCGCAGCAGCATCTACAACACGTTCGCCAGTAAGCACGAGCTCTTCACGCGCTCACTGACCCGCTACATGGAGAACATGACCGCGGTCCAGGTGGCCGTCCTGGAGAACGTGGAGCGGGCGCCGCTCGACCGCATCCACGACCTGTTCGCGCTGATCGTCGACACCGAGATCGAAAACCGCAGGGACGGGCGCAGCCCCGGCTGCCTCACGGTGAACACGACCGTGGAGCTCGCCGGACGCGACCCGGACACGGACCGGCTCCTGGAGCGGGACCTGGCCGTCCGGCTCGCCACCATGGAGGGGGCGATCGCGGCCGGGCAGCGGGACGGCACCATCACGTCCCGGCGCTCCTCCGGCGAGCTCGCCCACTTCCTCAACGCCGTGATCGGCGGGATGCGCGTCTCCGGTCAGGGCGGCGCCGACCGCGCCGCCCTGGAGTCCACGGCGCGGATCGCCCTGGACGCCCTCACGCACTGACCCCCACACAGCCCCCGCACACCACCGGCCACCGGGCGTCGCCACATGACGCCCTGCCCGAATCAGCCATGCCCACATTTTGTACTGACCTATCCAAAACTAGGTTCTCCGGAGGAGCACCCATGCCCCGTGCCGTCTATGCCCTGGCATTCGGCATCTTCGCGATGGTGACCAGTGAGTTCGTCGTCGCGGGCCTGATGCCGCAGATGGCGGACGGTCTCGACGCGACCATCCCGCAGATCGGCTATCTCATCACCGCGTTCGCCGCGGCGATGGCCTTCGGCGGCCCGTTCCTCACCGTGGCCCTGCTCAAAGTCCCGCAGAAGCGGGCCCTGCTGATCCTGTTCACCGTCTTCCTCGCCGGCAATGTACTGGCCGCGACCGCGACGACCTACCCCGTGATGCTGGCCGCGCGCGTCGTGACCGGTGTCGCCTCGCAGGCCTTCTTCGGAGTGGCCCTCGCCCTGTGCGCGCAGCTGACCCGCCCCGAGGTCCGGGGCCGCGCCGTGTCCGTGGCGCTCAACGGGCTGATGCTGGGCACGCTGCTCGGGCTGCCCCTGGCCACGTACGTCGGCGAACGGCTCGGCTGGCGGGCCGCGTTCTGGGGCGTCTCGGCGCTGGCGCTGCTCGCCGCGGCGGCGACGCTGATCGGCGTGCCCGACCTGCCGGGCGCCGACGGTTCGGGACAACTCCGCGCCGAGTTCGGGGTGTTCAGATCGGCGCGGCTGTGGCTGACGCTGTCCACCAGCACCTTGGTGATCGGCGCGACGTTCGCCGCGTTCAGCTACCTCAACCCGATCCTCACCGGCATCTCCGGCTTCGGCGCGGGTACCGTGCCGCTGCTGCTCGTGGCGTACGGGGCGGCGACCGTGGTCGGCAACATGGTCGTCGGGCGGTTCGCGGACCGGCACACGCTGACCGTGCTGCTCGTCGGTCTTGCCCTCAACTCTCTTTTCCTGCTGGCCTTCGCGCTGTTCGCCCAGCTGAGTGCCGCGGCCGTGCTGTGCATGCTGGGCATCGGGCTGGTGGGCGTCACCATGAATCCGGCGATGGTGGTGCGGGTGCAGCGCAGGGCCAACGCGGGCGCCCTGGTGAACTCCGTGCACGCCTCGTTCATCACGCTCGGCATCGTCGTGGCGACCTCGGTCGGCGGTGTGGCCATCGACGCGTACGGGCTGCGGGCGCCGCTCTGGCTCGGCCTGGCGCTCGCCCTCGTCGGGATCGCCTCCCTGGTCCCGGATCTGACGGAGCGGAAGAAGCGCGCCGTCACCGTCCCGCAGGAGCCGGAGCCGGTCACCGCGCGCGTCTGATCGCGGGTCACCGGGCGAGCGCGCCCAAGGGGTCGTCGAGCACCGGCTGCCAGGCCAGCTCGGCGGCCCCGACCAGGCTGTTGTGGTCGAGCGTGCACGCCAGGATGGGGACGCCGCCGCTGCGTCCCCACAGGCTGCGGTCGGCCACCACCGCGCGCAGCCGCTCCGGGTCGGCGTCCAGCAGGGTGCGGTGCAGTCCGCCGAGGATGATGCGGTCGGGGTTGAGGATGTTGACCAGGCCCGCGAGGCCGAGCCCGAGCCGGTCGACGAGCGTCTCGACGGCCGTACGGACACCGAGGTCGTCCGGGGCGTCGCGCACCAGCCCGCGGGCCTGCTCCAGGAGCGAGCCGTCGGGGTCCGGGGTGCGGCCCGCCGCGGTGAGGAAGGCCAGCGGGTCGGCCTCCACGTCCAGGCAGCCGCGGCTGCCGCAGTGACAGGGCCGGCCCTCGGGATTCACGGTGAGGTGCCCGACCTCCAGGGCGAGCCCCGAACTGCCCGTGTGCAGACGGCCGTCGAGAACCAGGGCGCCGCCGACGCCGCGATGCCCGGTGGCCACGCACAGCAGGTCGCGGGCGCCGCGCCCCGCGCCGTGCCGGTGCTCGGCGAGCGCGGCGAGGTTCACGTCGTTCGCGGCGAACGCCGGGGTGCCCAGGGCGGCCTCGCGGACGCAGTCGGCGAAGATCTGGCGCACCCGGGATCCGGCGGGCCAGGCCAGGTGCAGCGGGTTGAGGGCGGTGCCCTCGGGCTCCGCGACGGCGGACGGCACGGCGAGCCCGGCGCCGACACAGCGCCGCCCGGTGGTCTCCAGCAGCCGGACGCCCGCCTCCACGACGGAGCGCAGCACGTCCGCCGGGTCGGGGTCGATGATCTCGCACCCGGGGGTGGTGGCGACGATCCGGCCGCCGAGTCCGACGAGGGCCGCGCGGTAGCCGTCGGCGTGCACCTGCGCGGCCAGGGCCACCGGTCCGTCCTCGGCGACGGACAGGCGGTGCGAGGGCCGGCCCTGCGAACCGGCCGCCGCGCTCGGCCGGGCGTCGATCCGGATCAGCCCGAGCGCCTCGAGCTCGGCCGCGACGGCGCCGGCCGTGGCCCGGGTCACGCCGAGTTCGGCGGTGAGGACGGCGCGGGTCGGCGCCCGCCCGGTGTGGACGAGTTCGAGCGCCGGACCGAGCGCGCTGCGGCCCCGCTCCAGGCGCGGTGGCCGCGCGGCACCGTCGCCCGCCGTGTGGCTCCCGTTCCCGGAGGCCGCCCTGCCGCCCATCAGCAACTCCTCGCCGTGATCACGGTCAGGAATGGTATCCGGTGAACGCCGCGCGCCCGGCCGGTGAGCGCCGCCACCGGTCACAGACCGCTGACCCGCAGGGTGATGTTGAGCCGCCCCTCGAGGCCCAGGTCCGGCGGGGCGGTCCCGCGCAGGGTCCGCGGCACCCCATGGAACGCGAACCGGGACGGCCCGCCGAACACGAAAAGGTCCCCGCTGTGCAGCTCGACGTCCGTGTAGGGCTTGGTCCGGGTCTCGGTGTTCCCGAACCGGAAGACGCAGGTGTCGCCGAGGCTGAGCGACACCACGGGCGCCGCCGATCGCTCGTCCCGGTCCTTGTGCAGGCCCATGTGGGCGCCGGCGTCGTAGTAGTTGATCAGCGCGATGTCGTACGTGTCCTGCGGCGCCCCGTCCCCGTACGCGGCGCTCACCGCCTGCCGGCCGAGCGCGGCCAGTTCCGGCGGCATCCCCTTCACCGGCTGTCCGTCCCCGTCGACGGCGGTCCGCGCGTACCCGTACGGGAACCAGTGCCAGCCGAGTCCGAACTGCCGCACCGTCATGTGCCCGCCCCCGGGCAGCCGCACCTCGCGCAGCCCCGCGGGCGGCCGCGCCCAGGTCCGGCACGACGCGACCAGCGCGCGCTGGCGGGCGGGGTCGAGCCAGTCCGGGACGTGGACGGCACCGGGGGCGACCTCCGCCCGCTCACGTGGGAACAGTCCGCTCATGCCCCCATCCTGCGCCCTGCGCGTCAGCCGTGCACCGCGCCCTCGCGCCGCTGGTCCAACGCGCGTTGGACGCGGCCGACATCCTTGGCGTACGTGCGGTACAGCGCGGTCAGGAGGAGGCCGTTGGCCGTCATGAGGACGACGAGGACCCACAGGAACACCGGCTGCAGTCCGAAGCGGTCACCGAGGAACCCGGCGCCGAGGCCGAACGCCGCCCATGCGATCGCCTCGAAGACGTTGATGTAGATCGCGAAGGCGGCCGCGCGGAGTTCCGGCAGCACGACGGCCATCACCATGGGCCGGTTCACCGGCGGGTTCACGCCCTGCGCGAGGCCCATCAGACCGAAGAACAGGGCGTACGGGCCGATCGATCCGTAGTCGAGCTGCGTGCCGAGGAACGCGAAGAGCGCGAAGGCGAACTGGGCGCCTTGCAGGACCGCGGTCAGTCCGCGGCGGGGGCTGCGGCGCACCGCGCGGTCGGCCGCCCAGCCGCCGAGGACGGTGCCAGCGAAATAGCCGATGCCCTGGGGCAGCAGGACCACGGCCGCCGTCTGGGTGCGGAACCCGTACACGTCGACGAGGTACACGATGCCGAACGTGGTGATCAGCAGGTGCCCGGACATCAGACGGGAGACGAGCAGCAGGGCGAAGCTGGGAATCCGCAGCAGGGCCGCGGCACGCCTCCAGGTGAGCCGCGGGTGGGCGCGTGCGTCGGCGTCGAGGCCGGCGAGCTGGGTCTCGGCCGCGCCGTGTGCCGGTTCGCGCAGCCATCGCCACAGGGCGAGACCGAGCAGCACGTTGAAGGCACCGATGCCCCACAGGCCCCAGCGCCAGCCGTCGTCGACGCGGGCGAGCTGCCCGGTGAGCGGGGCGATCACCGCCGCGGCCAGGGCCACGGCCCCGTACACGAAGCCGACGGCGCGCCCGCGCGTGGCACCGCCGAACAGGTCGCCGATGATCTCGTTGATGAGCGGATGGGCGGCGGCGTACCCGGCGGCGAGGATCGTGTACAGGACGAGGAGCTGGCCGAAGTTCTGTGCGAAGCCCGCGGCGATGCCCCAGACACCCCACAGTCCGGTGGCGACGACGAGCACGGACTTGCGGGAGTACCGCTGTGCCGCCATCACCCACAACGGTCCGGCGACCACGCCGACGACCTTGCTCGCGGCGGTGAGGGTGCCCAGTGCGCCCAGCGAGACGCCGAGCGACTGGCGGATCAGCGGGAACAGACCGCTGACCAGGCTGGCCTCGGTGCTGTCGACGAGCAGGGTGCCGCCGAGCAGCGACAGCTGCCGCCGGCGCCCGGGCGCTTCTGCTCCCGGGGACTCCTTCGTCGTGCGGGCGGGACCCTCGATAAGCTCGGGCATCGCGCCACCTCTTTTCTGCGTGTGAGACGTCGGGGACGGGGACGGTGCTTGCGCCGGTGACGGGGTGGCCGCCCCGTCACCGGCTTTTTCCTCAGGGGCCGCTCAGAGCTCGGCGAGCTCCTCGGCGACCCGGCGGAGGTCGGGCGGCGGGACGAGCCCGCCGGACATGGCCGCGACGTCGAGCAGGGGCGTCGGGCCGAGGATCTGGAGCAGTTCGGAGTCGACGACGCCGGGCAGGTGGCGGCGGAGGATCTCGACGGCGACGGGGTCGGAGACGAGCACCGCCATCGGGGTGCGCAGCGAGTAGCGGCCCTCGGGGTAGTCCTCGGCGCGGGGCAGCGGCTGCGCGGTGCGCGCGGCCTGTTCACGCTGGGCGCCGACGAGCAGATGCTCCTCGGTGACGGGGCCCTCGGCGGGCAGCCCGAGCCGCTCGTACTGGCTCGGCGGCGCCTCGTTCGCCCGCATCAGCTCGACCAGCAGGCCCGCCATGCGCAGCTCGACGGCGTCGTCGGTGAGCGGGCTGCGCTGCTCGGGGTCGGCGCTCAGGTCGAAGAGCAGGGTGCCGTGCGCGTACGGGTTGAAGAAGGAGCGGCCCGGCATGCGCAGGGTGCGGACGCCCTTGGTGAAGCCGAACGGTTCCGCGAGTTCGAGGTCCGCGAGTTCGGCGGGGGTGAACCGGCCGCGCATGTGGGTGGGCATCAACGTGTGTTCTTCGAGCGGGGAGTTGGCGGCGTCGGCGGGGGCGCGCATGTACACGTACCGCCCGTCGGTGACGTTGACGTGCCCGCCGTGGATGCCGAACAGGGCCGCCTCGCGCGCGGGCGTGTCGTCGGCGACCGGCAGGGGCGCGCCCTGCGTGTCCGGCGGGGTGTCGACCGCGAAGTAGTCGAGCAGCGTCGGCGCGATGTCGATGGTCTGCACGAGGGACGAGCGGCGTTCCCCGGCGGTGCCGTGCCGGGGGTCCCAGACGAACAGCGGGAGATGGACCAGTTCGTTGAACCAGGGCTGGACGCTCTTGCCCCACCAGCCCTTCTCGCCGAGCAGGAGCCCGTGGTCGGTGTTGACGATGAGCAGGGTGTCGTCCCACAGGCCGAGTTCGTCCATCGTGTCGAGGACCCGGCCGAGCGAGTGGTCGCACATGGACAGCAGCGCCCCGTACTCGTAGCGGGCGTGCGCGACTTGACCGTCCGTCTCGACGACCCGCTTGTAGTCGGGCCAGTCGAAGTGCGGCCCGTCGTAGGCGTGCGGGTAGAGGTCCTTGTACCTCTGGTGGCTGAAGAACGGCTCGTGCGGGTCGAACGTCTCGATCTGGACGAACCACTGGTCGGCGTCGGCGTTCGTGCGCACGAACTCCAGGCCCGCGTCGAAGGTGAGGGTCTGCGGGTGCCGGTCCTCGGTCGCCATGTACGGCCGGTTCACCCAGTCCTGCCGGTAGGCCCCGAAGCGCACCTTCTTGAGGTCCTCGGGTATCTCGGGGTCGGCGACCTGTCCCTTCCACGGGTCGCCCTCCTGCCCGCGGAAGAACTCCCAGGTGTTGTAGCGGCCGTGGTAGGTGGCGCCGCCGTCCTCCCAGTAGTGCGGGTGGTCGCTGACGAGGTGGGTGTGGACGCCGTGCTGCTTGAGGAGTTCGGGCATGGAGTCGTCGAACGGTTCGAGCGGCCCCCAGCTGCGGTGCAGGAAGTTGTGGCGCCCGGTGTGCAGTTCGCGCCGCGCGGGCATGCAGGGCATCGATCCGGCGTACGCGTTGTCGTAGGTGACGGTGCGCTCGGCGAGGCGGGCGAAGTTCGGGGCGTGGGTCCAGTCGCCTCCGTACGGCGGCAGCATGCGCCGGTTGAGGCTGTCGAACATGACCATGATGGCCTTCATGCGGAGGTCCCTTTCCGGCGGTCTTCGAGGAGGCGCAGCATCCGCTCCAGCCACTCCACCCAGCGGTCCACGGACGCGGTGCCGTAGGTGTGCATCTCGTCGCTGACGCGCTGGGCGAACTCCTGGTCCAGTTCGGGCAGCGCGTCCTCGAAGCGCATCGTGCGGTCGCGGTGGCGGTTCTGGGCGATCTGGGCCCGGCGGTAGGCGAGTTCGGTCTCCACGAGACGGATCGCGGCCGCGGTGTCGAGGGACGCGGCGAACTGGAACCGGGCCATGAAGTCGACGTCCTGGAAGCGGCTGGGCGGGTCGTACGGGGAGTGCACCCACTCCAGGAGCACGTCGCGGCCCTGCGGGGTGAGCCGGTAGACCTTCGCGTCGGGCCGTCCCTCGCGCGGGTCCACCTCGTACGTCACCCATCCGTCGGCGACCATCCGCGCGAGCAGCCGGTAGATCTGGCTGTGGTGGGCCCGCGAACGGACGAACTGGCCCTCCGTCTCGACCCATTTGCGCAGGTCGTAGCCGCTGCGCGGGCGGTACGACAGCAGCGCGAGCAGCACGTGCTCAAACCTCATGACGCCACAACTCTCTATGTGCACCTTCACCTATGTGCAGAGATTCATATAGGGAGGAGGCGCGGGGCGTCAACGGTTCCGGCAGTGGTGTGACACGGCGTTGTCGCGGCGTACACGAACGCACGATGTGCAGGTCCGCCCTGGCAGCAGCGGGGTCACGCGTGAGTGGCGCGAGGAGAGTTCAGGCCCACTGCTGGGCCTCGGGCTGCGGAAGCAGGGCCATCAGTTCGGAGTCGTGGACGGACAAGGCCACGGAATCCGGTGGGAGCGATGCGTCCCCCTGGACCGTGCGAGCTTCGTGCATCGCCTCGGCCAGCCGGTTCATGGCGTAGATACGGCTTCCGCCCAGCGATGCCTGCGGACCGAGGGCGCGGACGAGGCGGGTCAGTTCGGCCGCGACCATGCTGCTGGGGTCCTGGCCGGCGGGGATCGGCTGCACGATCAGGATGCGCTGCCCGCCCTGGGGGTCCCGCACGATGAGGGCATGCTTGCCGACGGCCGTGTCGCAGCGTCGGGCCGCGACGTCTTGACGCCCGGGCCGGGTCTTGATGACGTACGCGCGCGCCTTGTCGGCATGCAGGAGGCCGGGCGCCAGGTTGGCCATGACCCGCCTCGCCTTGGCGACCTCCCCTTCCAGGAGGAGTTCGAGGGCGGCGGTCCGCGCGGCGCAAGCGGCGTCGGACGCAGCGCGGTACTCGCGGGTGGCTTGGTCGACCAGACCGAGGAGCTTCGCAGCGTGGTGCAGCAGGCGCACGTCCACCCCGTCGAAGGCCGTCTCGCGCAGGACGGCGAGCTCGGTGTCGGTGGGGGTGCTCGGCCCGAAGGGAACCCTGTGCAGGTGCGGGCCGTCCGTCGACTGCGCGGTCGTACCGTCGACGCGCCCACGCAGGCCGGCTCGGGCGAATTCCTCCGCTGCGGTGTCCGGTGCGGCGGCAAGGACCCGATCGGGCTCCCTCACGAGCACCTGGGCGTTCAGGGTACGAGCCAGCCAGTCCGTGATGCGCTGGGTCGCGCGGGGGTCGGCGAGACGGGAAGGCAACTCCTGTACGAGAGAGCCGAGTTGTGCGGCCCTGCGTTCCGCCGTCAGTAACCGTGTGCGCTGAATGTCCTCGTGGACGCCCTGCCAGGTCTCGGCCGGGGCGGAGGTGACCAGCAGGGCGATGCCGTATCTGACGGCGTCGTTGACGGTGTCCCGAGGGAAGGGCTGGCGGGCCCCCGGCGCGAACACCGTCAGGGCAACGCTCCCCTTTGCGCTCATGTGCTTCAGCAGCCGGCCGAGCAAGGAGATGATGCGTCCGCGCAGTTGGAACGACGCGGTGCTGGTGATGAGGATCAGGGAGCCGTCCGGCAGTTGTGCGGGAACGCCGTTTTCCAGCAGTTCTTCGGGCGTGAGCGTCACGACACCGGTGATCTCCGCGGAGGGCGCCACGGTGGCACCCTTCGACGCGAAGGTGATTCTGAGTTCTGGTTTGTCGGTGGGCAGCGAGCCCAGTGTCGTCGGCATGGGGGGCACTCCTGGAGTGAGCCGGGCGAACGCATGAGCGTGGTGGCGCCTTGAGGCGCGGCCGCCGCGTCAGAACCTCATGCGTGGGCTTCCGCATCGCTGCCTCACCGCACGGGGGTTCCGCCGGCCGAGGCCGCTCGGGCGGGAGCGGTCAGAAACAGTGAGGGGCCGCTCGGGCCGGCCCGGGTTGAGGTTGAGGTTGAGGTTGAGCTTCCCTGCCACCGCCATCACGTCTCCTCCTCCCCCGTCTCTTCGCCACGGTTACGCGCAGGGCGCGGACGGGTCGAAAATCCTGGTCGTGCAGTTCCTCCGCCTTGCCCTCAAAACGTAAGGTTGCCGCGCACGGCCGCCGCGTGATCTTCACCTGGCGGCCCCGCAAGCAGGCCTTACAGCCTGTGCACGGCCATGAGCACAAGGTCTCGATCGCAGTCGTGATCCTGCCTTGCGCACACGGGGGTGTCAACTAAAGTACACAGGGCGCGAGTCGGGCGGAGCGAAAGACGGGGTTGTGAGCAGACATCGGGTGGACGAGCTCCGGGATCTTCCCGGCCGCCGTGGCCTGCGGTGAGTCGCGGAGGCCGTCCGTCACTGGCGGAGAAGCTCAAGAGCCTCATGGCTTCCGGGCGGGACGCAAAGGGCCGGCCCTACTCGGTCCGCACGCTGTCGGCGGCAGTCGAGGACCTTCCCGGCGACCACGTCTCCGTCTCGCACGCGTCGATCAACAAGCTGTCCAACGGGTCGCAGGA
This sequence comes from Streptomyces sp. cg35, assembly GCF_050410835.1. Taxonomy (NCBI): domain Bacteria; kingdom Bacillati; phylum Actinomycetota; class Actinomycetes; order Kitasatosporales; family Streptomycetaceae; genus Streptomyces; species Streptomyces sp. cg35. The sequence goes on along the minus strand of NZ_CP191268.1, from coordinate 7,984,135 downwards.
CAATCCCACGATCGCCACCGTCCTCGCTCTGGCCGAGGCTCTGGGGGACGTTCCGCCCGCGCATCTGCTCCCGCACGGGCCCTACAGCGACGTGACCGCACTGCGGGCTTTCGAGGATCCGCGTGCGCGCCACGTCCTCGCTCTCCTCAGCGGTCTGCCCGAGGAATCGATGGACGAGGTCGTCGCCCAACTGGAGCGCAAGCGCGCCGAGTTGGGACTCGATCCGGTGCAGCCGTTCCGGGAGCCCGTCGAGGAACTCCCGCCCCGTCAGCACAAACCGAAGGATCCGCCCAAGCGTGGGCGCGGCCGTCGGCGCAGCGAGGAAGAAATCGCACAGTACGGTGCGGACAGTCTGGAAGGGTTCTGACGTGGACGGCATAGTCTTCGGAACGTGCGCCGTGGTCGGCTTGCTGGTCACGGCACTCTGCGCACGGAGAGCCGTGGGCACTCCACGAGTCTCCACCTGGTCCATAGCCTTCGCGTTCGGGGTCTGCACCCTCGGGGTGCTGTTCGCCGTGCCGACCGTCGCGCAGTGGGCCGAGCGCACCTCGGGGATCGAGAACATCGCGAAGTTGGTCGCGCACATCTGCGCCATCCTGTGGTGCGCGTTCCTGCAGGTGACCATGGTCGACCTGGCGTACCGCCCGGAGTACCTGAAGTGGGCGATCCTTCAGCGAGGGTTCGCCGCCCTCGCCTGGCTGGGGATCATGGTGCCCCTCTTCATGGCGACCAATGACCCCGGTGTCGCCTTCACCACTGCTCACGCGGACAACCCCCAGGTCACCGCGTACTTGCTGATCTACCTCGCCTATGTCCTGATCACATGCGGCGAGTTGGCGTTCATGTGCGGCCGCACCTCGTACCGCAACTGGGGCATCCGTCCTTGGTCCGGCGCGGGATTCGGGCTCTCCGCCGCGGCGGCCGTGCTCGGCGTCGCCTACGCCGTTTCCAAGGGCAGCTACCTCCTGTGCTACGCCTTGGACGTTCCGTGGTCGCTGCGGGTGGAGGAGGCGTTGAGCCCGGCGCTGGCCGGACTGGCGATCCTGTGTCTGTTCTCCGGGCTGACCCTCCCCATGATCGGTGTGCTGCGTGAGCGTCTTCGAGACAAGAAGGTGCTCGCCGCCGGCTGACGTCGCCCTCACATGACTGTGGCCCCGTTCGGTTGCCGAGCGGGGCCACAGTCATGCGGTGCGGTCAGACGCTCGGTCCCGACCGGAAGCTCACGCGCAGGCTCGTCAGTCCGCGGGCCCGCTGGGACCGGCGCCAGGCGGCGGGCCGGTCGCCGTCGAGGGCCAGGTGGGGGTAGCGGTCGAGCAGTGCCGTCAGGGCGATCTCCGTCTCGGCCCGTGCCAGTGGTGCGCCCAGGCAGTAGTGGATGCCGTGCCCCAGGGCGAGGTGTCCGGTGGCGTCGCGTTCGATGTCCGGTCGGTCCGGGGCCGCGAACCGGTCGGGATCACGATTCGCGGCGGACAGCGAGAGCAGCACCGTCTCCCCCGCGGGCACCGTGACGCCGCCCAGCGTGATGTCCTCGGTGGGGAACCGCCGGATGGCGAGCAGGGCGGGTCCCTCGACGCGGGCCAACTCCTCTACTGCCGCGGGCGTCTTGGACGGATCCGCGCGGAGGGCGGCGAGCTGCTCGGGATGCTGCAGCAGTGTCCAGATCGCGTTGCCGATGAGCTGGATGGTGTTCTCGAATCCGGCGTTGAGGATGAGGAACACCAGGCTCATGAGCTCGTCCTCGCTCAGCCGGCCGTCCTGCGCGTCGTGCGCGGCGATCATGTCGGACAGGAGGTCGTCGGCCGGCGCGTGCCGCTTGTGCGCGATGAGCTCGGCGAAGAAGCGCATCATGGCGCCCATGGCTTCCTTGCCGGCCTGCGGCCGGCCGGGATCCGGGGCGATCAGCGTCTGCACCCAGCCACGGAAGTCTCCGCGCCGCTCGCCGGGCACTCCCAGCAACTCGCAGATCACCGCGATGGGCAGCGGCGCCGCGTACGCGGTGATCAGGTCGGCGGTTCCCTCCGTGCCGAGCGCGTCCAGCAGCTTGTCGGCGATCGCGCGGATCGGGGCGCGCAGCTGCTCCACGCGGCTCGTGGTGAAGGCGCGGCCGACCAGGCGCCGGATGCGGGTGTGGTCCGGCGGATCCATGTTCAGGAGGTTCGCGTCGAGCGCCGACGGCAACTGCAGGCCTTGGTAGTTGCCGGGGAGTGCGTTGGTCTTGTCCAGGGAAAGGCGAGGGTCGGCGAGTCCGGCCCGCACGTCCGCGTAGCGGGTCACGAGCCAGGCCGGTTGCCCGTCCGTTCCCTTGATCCGGTGCACTGGCGACGTGGTCCGCAGCCGGTCGTAGACGCCGTACGGGTCAGAGATCAGATCGTCAGCGAGGTCCATGCCGGTAGCCTAGGCGTCGGTGTTACCAGCGGGTTCGGCGCCCCGCACCGGTGAACAGCCCGGCCTCTGCCCGCTCCGTCGAGTCCACCGTCTCAATTTCCTTCTCTTTCCGATGGGTTCACGGCCGTCCGCGGCAGGACCGAAGGCGCAGCGGGCACCATCAGGTCAGGCCGGGGCGTCGGTGTCCTGCGTGGGGGCCGCGGACACGTCGGGGCCCTGCTCCACCGCCCGCGGGCCCCTCCACCTGACCTGCCGGCCATGGCCGTCGAGGTCGAAGACTGCGTGCGTACATGAAGCCGCAGGCCTCGGCGCCGTCCACCTCAAAAGCCGCCCGGCGCGAGCGCAGCGGCGCTGCGTTCGAGGTCCATTAGGCATACGCACACACGTGTGTGCCCGGCAGTCCCACTGCCGGGCACACAGGGAGAGGGTGCGATCGGGGTTCAGCCCCGCAGCACCCCGATCAGCTCGCTGACGGTACGGATCATGGCCTCGCGGCCGACCGTCAGGTACTTGCGGGAGTCGACCGCGTCGGGGTGCGCAGCGAGGAACTCCCGGATGGCGGCGGTCATCGCGATGTTCAGCGCCGTGCCGACGTTCACCTTGGCGATGCCGCCCCGGACGGCGGCCGTCAGCTCGGCGTCGGGCACGCCGGAGGAGCCGTGCAGGACGAGCGGTACGTCGAGGCCCTCGGCGAGCTGCTTGAGGAGGTCGTGGTCGAGGGCGGCGGTGCGGGTGGTCATGGCGTGCGAGGAGCCGACCGCGACGGCGAGGGCGTCGACGCCCGCGTCCGTCACGAAGGCGCGGGCCTCCCCCGGGTCGGTCCGAGCGCCGGGGGCATGCGCGTCCAGCGGCGCGGCCCCGTCCTTGCCGCCGACCTCGCCGAGCTCGGCCTCCACCCACAGGCCGTGGGCGTGGCCCCAGTCGGCCGCGGCGCGGGTGGCGGCGAGGTTCTCGTCGTAGGACAGGCGCGCGGCGTCGTACATCACCGAGCTGAATCCGGCGTCGACGGCCTGTCGCAGCAGATCGTCGCTCTGTACGTGGTCGAGGTGGAGGGCGACGTCCACGCCGGCCTGTTCGGCGACGGCGGCCGCGGCGCGGGCCAGCGGCAGGAGCCGGCCGTAGCGGTAGCGGACCGCGTTCTCGGAGATCTGGAGGATGACGGGCGCGTCCGCGGTCTCGGCGCCGGCGACGACGGCCTCGACGTGTTCGAGGGTGATGACGTTGAACGCGGCGACGGCGCCGCGCCGGGCCGCGGCCGCGCCGACGAGCGTCCCTGTGGCTGCGAGGGGCACTGCCCCTCCTTTCCGGTGGGCGTGGGAGGGGTCAGTTGGCGTCGAGGATCACCGAGCGGGTGAGGTGGCGCGGCTGGTCCGGGTCGAGGTCCTGGCGTGCGGCGACCGCGACGGCCAGGCGCTGGGCGCGGACGAGCTCGGCCAACGGGTCGAGCCGGCCCTCGACCCAGAGCGCGCCGGTCGCGGCGACCTGTTCGGCCAGGCCCTCGGGCGCCTCGCCGAGCATCCAGGTGGCGGTGCCGGCGGTGGTGACGCTGATCGGGCCGTGGCGGTACTCCATCGCCGGGTACGCCTCGGTCCACGACAGGGAGGCCTCGCGCATCTTGAGCGCGGCCTCGTTGGCCAGGCCGACCGTCCAGCCGCGGCCCAGGAAGGTGAACTGGCCGCATTCCACGAGCCCTTCGGGCAGCGGCTCGGCGAGCGCGGTGCGGGCGTCGGCGACGGCCTGCTCGGTGTGCAGGCCGAGGTGGGCGCGGAGCAGGGTGAGCGCGGTGGTGGCGAAGCGGGTCTGCACGACGGACTTCTCGTCGGCGAAGTCGAGGACGACCAGGTCGTCGGCGGCCGCCTTGATGGGCGTCTCCGGGTCGCCGGTGATCGCGGTGGTGCGGACCGTGCCCTTGAGCGCGGCGAGCAGGTCGAGGACCTCGGTGGTGGTGCCGGACCGGGTCAGCGCCACGACCCGGTCGTACGCGCGTCCGGCCGGGAACTCCGAGGCCGCGAACGCGTCGGTCTCGCCCTGTCCGGTCTGCTCGCGCAGCGCGGCCGCGGCCTGCGCCATGAACCACGAGGTGCCGCAGCCGACGATCGCGACGCGCTCCCCCGCGGCGGGCAGCGCCGCCTTGTGCTGCGGTGCCAGGCCGGCGGCCCGCGTCCAGCACTCCGGCTGGCTGTTCAGCTCGTTCTCGACATGACTCATGCCGTGCCCCACTCCCCGATGTCGCGTGCGCGCCGCGCCGGAACGCGCGATGCTTGTTCCTGCAAGATATAGCGAGCTTTCAAGCAGTATCAAGCATTCCTGCGCAAACGGCTAAGGTCTGTCCGACCGAGCCGATCGACGATTGGAGGCCGCGGATGTCCCGCGACGCCCGCTGGAAGTCCCTCCTGGAGCTGCTCGTCGAGCGCGGCCGCCTCGACGTGGAGGAGGCGGCGGGCGAACTGGGCGTCTCCGCGGCGACGATCCGGCGCGACTTCGACCAGCTCGCGGAGCAGCAGATGCTGGTGCGCACGCGCGGCGGCGCCGTCGTGCACGGCGTCAGCTACGAACTCCCGCTGCGCTACAAGACGGCGCTCGGCGCGGCCGAGAAGGGCCGCATCGCCAAGGCCGTCGCCGAACTCCTCGGCCCGGGCGAGGCGGTGGGCCTGACCGGCGGCACGACGACGACGGAGGTGGCCAGGGCGCTCGCCGTCAGACCGGACCTCGCCTCCGGCACTCCCGCGCTCACCATCGTCACGAACGCCCTGAACATCGCCAACGAGTTGGCCGTACGGCCCCAGTTCAAGATCGTGCTGACCGGTGGCGTCGCGCGCCCGCAGTCGTACGAGCTGATCGGCCCGCTCGCCGACGGGGTGCTCGGCCAGATCACGCTGGACACGGCGGTGCTCGGCGTCGTCGGCCTCGACGTCACCCACGGCGCCTCCGCACACGACGAGGCGGAGGCCGCGATCAACCGGCTGCTGTGCGAGCGGGCGGAGCGGGTGGTCGTCGCGGCGGACTCCAGCAAGCTGGGGCACCGGGCGTTCGCGCGGATCTGCGACGTGGCGCAGGTGGACATCCTGGTCACGGACACCGCGGCGGACAAGGCGCAGCTCGGCCGGTTCGAGGAGGCGGGGGTCCGGGTCGTCGCGGTCTGATCCGACACGGCTCCGGCACGGCGCGCGAAAGGCGCGCGGGGCACCCGCCCCGCGCGCCTTTCGCATGCTCGGGCCCCACCACGGATCCCTCTTGTCCCGAGCGGAAGCAGACCCCTACTCTGACTTTGTGCCGCTACTGAACAAACTCGGGACCGTCAGCGCCGACGGCCCGCGCACCCCGTCCCTGGGCCGACTGCGCATCGCCCTGACCGTCTTCTTCGCCCTCGACGGCTTCATCTTCGCGGGCTGGGTGGTGCGCATCCCTGCGATCAAGGAGCAGACGGGGGCGTCGGCGAGCACGCTCGGACTCGCCCTGCTCGGGGTGTCGGCGGGCGCCGTCGTCACGATGATGCTGACGGGCGGGCTGTGCCGCCGGTTCGGCAGCCATGCGGTGACGGTGGCCTGCGGCGCACTGCTCCCGCTCACGGTCGCCCTGCCCCCGCTGACGCACTCGCCGCTCACGCTCGGCCTCGTCCTGCTGGTCTTCGGAGCGGCGTACGGCGGGATCAACGTGGCGATGAACAGCGCGGCCGTCGATCTGGTCGCCGCGCTCGGCCGCCCGGTCATGCCGAGCTTCCACGCCGCGTTCAGCCTCGGCGGCATGGTGGGGTCGGGCCTCGGCGGACTGGTGGCGGGGCATCTCTCGCCCACCCGGCATCTGCTGGCGATCACCGTGACAGGGCTCGTCGTCACGGCGGCGGCCGCACCGGCCCTGCTGCGCCACCCCGCGCCGCGCCCGCCGGAACAACTGCGCCAGGACGCGCCGCGCCGCGTCGACCGCAGGACCCGCGGCCTGGTCCTCGTCTTCGGGCTCATCGCCCTGTGCACGGCGTACGGCGAGGGGGCCCTGGCCGACTGGAGCGCGCTGCACCTGACACAGGATCTGCACGCCCACCCGGGTGTCGCGGCCGCCAGCTACTCCTGCTTCGCGTTCGCCATGACGATCGGCCGGCTCTCCGGCACGGCGCTGCTCGAACGGCTCGGCAGGACACGGACGCTGGTGTACGGCGGGGCGATCGGCGCGGCCGGGATGCTGCTCGGCTCGCTCGCGCCCTCGGTGTGGCTGACGCTCGTCGGCTTCGCGGTCACCGGGCTGGGCCTCGCGAACATCTTCCCCGTCGCGGTCGAGCGGGCCGGGGCGCTCGCCGGCCCCACCGGCGTCGCGGCCGCCTCCACCCTCGGCTACGGCGGCATGCTGCTCGGGCCGCCCGCGATCGGCTTCATGGCGGACTGGTTCTCTCTGCCCACGGCCCTGACGAGCGTGGCGCTGCTCGCGGCGGTGGCGGCGTCGATCGGCTTCGCGACCCGTCGCGCGGCGACCACCTGAATCACGCGAACCCCTGCCGCGGGCCGCGCTCCACCCGGCACACTCGCCTCATGGAGATTGCCGAACACCTTCACGTCCTGGACACGGAGGGCCGACGGCTCGCGATGGCCGCCGAGCAGGCGGGCGTCGACGCCAAGGTGCCCACCTGCCCCGGCTGGCAGATCCGCGATCTGGTGCGGCACACGGGGATGGTGCACCGCTGGGCGGCGGCGTTCGTCGCCGAGGGCCACACGGCGTACCACCCCGACGGGGGCCTGCCCGACCTCGACGGCGATCCGCTGCTCGACTGGTTCCGGCAGGGGCACGCCCATCTCGTCGACACGCTGATGCAGGCGCCGCCCGACGTGACGTGCTGGGCGTTCCTGCCGGCGCCGTCCCCGCTCGCGTTCTGGGCGCGGCGCCAGGCCCATGAGACGACGGTGCACCGGGTGGACGCGCAGTCGGCGCTGACCACGGCGCCGGACCCGATCTCCGAGGACGTAGCGGTCGACGGGATCGAGGAACTGCTGCGCGGATTCCACGCCCGCGGCAGGAGTCGGGTGCGGTCCGACGAACCCAGGGTGCTGCGGGTGCACGCGACGGACGCCGACGCGACGTGGACGGTCCGCATCTCCGCCGATCCACCGGTGGCCGAGCGGGGCGCGACGGGCGACGCCGACTGCGAACTGGCGGGCCCCGCGGCGCGCCTCTACCTTTCGCTGTGGAACCGGCTGCCCTTCCCGTCCCTGACGGGCGACGCCTCGGTGGCCGCGCTGTGGCGGGAGCACTCGGCGATCACCTAGAGAGCTGACCGGCCCGCCGCGGGCCGTCAGGCGTCGGGCTCCAGCATCCGGCTCAGGACGGCCCGCTGCAGCGGCCGCACCTCGCCGTGCAGGTCGCGGCCCTTCGGGGTGAGGCAGACCCGCACCCCGCGCCGGTCCTCGCTGCACATGCCGCGCTCCACCAGACCGTCCTTCTCCAGACGCCCGATGAGGCGGGACAGGGCGCTCTGGCTCAGATGGACCTGCGTGGCGATCTCCTGCACCCGGAAGCCGGACGTGCCGTCCTCCGCGGTGCCCTCGGCGAGCACGTCGAGGACTTCGAAGTCGCTGGCGCCCAGGCCGTGCTGATGCAGCTCACGGTCGAGCTCGCACATCGTGCGCGCGTGTACCGCGAGGATGTCCCGCCACTGCTCCACGAGGCCCGATGCGGCCCTCGCTTCCGACTTCTGTCCCGCCATGACCGCACCGTAGCAGAAAAGACGCCGTTTGTTGCATTGGAATTAAATGCACTTGCAGTCAATGCATGTGCATGTACTCTGCTCGGCATGACTTCTCCGCTCACCACCGCTCCGTCCTCCCCGGAGGCGTCCCCGGAGCGCTGGTCCCCCCGCCTCTGGGGGACCCTGCTCGTGCTCTGCGCCGCGATGTTCCTCGACGCGCTCGACGTGTCGATGGTCGGCGTCGCGCTGCCCTCGATCGGCTCGGAACTGGACCTGTCGACCGCGACGCTGCAATGGGTCGTCAGCGGCTACATCCTGGGCTACGGCGGCCTGTTGCTCCTCGGCGGCCGCGCGGCCGACCTGCTCGGGCGGCGCCGCGTCTTCCTGATCGCGCTCGCCGTCTTCGCGCTCGCCTCGCTGCTCGGCGGGCTCGTCGACTCCGGCCCGCTGCTCATCGCGAGCCGCTTCATCAAGGGCCTGAGCGCCGCGTTCACCGCACCCGCCGGCCTGTCCATCATCACGACCACGTTCGCCGAGGGACCGGTCCGCAACCGCGCCCTGTCCATCTACACCACCTGCGCCGCCACCGGCTTCTCCATGGGCCTCGTCCTGTCCGGCCTGCTGACGGAGGCGAGCTGGCGCCTGACGATGCTGCTGCCCGCGCCGATCGCCGTCATCGCGCTCCTGCTCGGCCTCAAGCTCATCCCGCACAGCGCCAAGGAGGAGAACCACCGCGGCTACGACATCCCCGGCGCCGTCACCGGGACCGCCTCGATGCTGCTGCTCGTCTTCACCGTCGTCCAGGCGCCGGAGGCCGGCTGGGGTTCGGCCCGCACCCTGCTGTCCTTCCTCGCGGTGGCCGTACTGCTCACCGTCTTCGTCCGCATCGAGCGGCGCTCGCCGGGACCGCTGATCCGGCTCGGCGTGCTCCGCTCCGGCTCACAGATCCGCGCCCAGATCGGCGCCATGACCTTCTTCGGCTCGTACGTCAGCTTCCAGTTCCTCGCGACGCTGTATCTGCAGTCGCTGCTCGGCTGGTCGGCGCTGAGCATGGCCCTCGCGTTCCTCCCGGCCGGCGCCCTGGTGGCCCTGTCGTCGACGAAGGTCGGCGCGATCGTGGACCGCTTCGGCACGCCCCGGGTGATCGCGGTGGGCTTCGCGCTCATGGTGCTCGGCTACGCCCTGTTCCTGCGCATCAGCCTCGACCCGGTCTACGCGGCCGTCATCCTGCCGACGATGCTGCTGATCGGCGCCGCCTGCGCCCTGGTCTTCCCGTCGCTCAACATCCAGGCCACGAACGGCGTCCACGACGACGAGCAGGGCATGGTCTCCGGTCTGCTCAACACGTCCGTCCAGGTCGGCGGCGCGATCTTCCTCGCCGTGGTGACGGCCGTGATCACGGCGAACGCTCCCGAGGGCGCCTCGCCGCAGGCGGTCCTGAACAGCTTCCGTCCCGGCCTCGTGGTCGTCACGGCCGTCGCCCTGGTGGGCCTGCTGGTCACCCTGACCGGCCTGCGCACCCGGCGCACCCAGGACACGGTCGTGATCGTCAAGTCCGTGCAGCAGGAGGCCGACGAGGAGCGCCTGGCGCTGCGCGACTGACTCCACTGCCGAGTTCGGGGGACGGGGCCCACGGGTGACATCTCACCTGCGGGCCCCGCGTGCGGTGCGGGAGGGCGCCACCGGTGGGCCGGACTTCACGGGGTAACCGGGAGGGAAACGTGTCCGGTGGAACCGAGGAGGTACATCCCGTGCACACCTTCAAACGGTGGCTCGACCACAGCCTGGCCGCCCAGGGCGCGCTGATCTTCCTGGTGGGTCTGGGTATCTCCGCCCTGCTCAGGCCGTCGGAGCATCCCGCGTTATGGGTGCTCAAGAGCGTGCTCTACACCGGGATCGCTCTCACCTTCGTGGCCGTGCAGCGGCGCAGGGCCGGCCGGGCGGCCGGCACCGACCAGCGGGGTCTGGTCGAACTCGCCCGGAAGATCCGGCACCGCGAGGCGCCGCGCGACCCCGCCGAGCGAACCGCGATGCGACGCCTGGTCGGCGACCAGCTGGAGCGCGTCGAGCGCGGCCGCCGCTGGCTGCCGTACTGGCTGGGCGCCATGGCACTGATCGCCGCGGGCGTGCTCGTCCTCGGCATCGTCTCCGGGGCGTGGATCCTTCCGGCCGTCTGCGCGGTCGGCATCGCCGTCTTCTGCTCCTGGGTCGTCTGGATGCGCCGCCGTTCCCTGGCCCGGCTGCACGCCATGGAGACGGCCCTGCGGGACGAGGGCGGGTACGTGCCTCAGCCCAGCCAGCCTGGCCGCACCAGCCCCGACTCATAGGCGAGGACGACCAGTTGGGCCCGGTCCCGGGCGCCCAGCTTGACCATCGTGCGGCTCACGTGGGTCTTCGCGGTGAGGGGGCTGACCACCAGGCGGCGGGCGATCTCCTCGTTGGACAGGCCGATGCCGACGAGCGCCATCACCTCGCGCTCGCGCTCGGTCAGCCCGGCCAGCGGAGCGGCGGCGGGCTCCTTGGACCGGGCCGCGAACTCCGCGATCAGACGCCGGGTGACACCCGGCGAGAGCAGCGCGTCGCCGTGCACGACGGCCCGTACGGCCCGCAGCAGTTCCTCCGGTTCGGTGTCCTTGACGAGGAACCCGGAGGCTCCGGACCGGATGGCCTCGAAGACGTACTCGTCGAGCTCGAAGGTGGTGAGCATGACCACCTTCACCGCCGCCAGGTCCGCGTCCTCGCCGATCCGCCGGGTCGCGGCGAGCCCGTCGAGGAGCGGCATCCGGATGTCCATGAGGACGACGTCGGGGTGCAGTTCGCGCACCATCCGCACAGCTTCCTCGCCGTCGGCGGCCTCCCCCGCGACCTCGATGTCGCTCTGCGCGTCGAGGAGGGCCTTGAATCCGGCGCGGACGAGCGACTGGTCGTCGGCGAGCAGAACACGGATCACCGGGGTGCCTCCGATGAGGACGAGGGCGGGGACGGCTCCGCGGGCGGGGCCGACGGGACGGATGTGAGCGGCAGTTCGGCGACGACGCGGAAGCCGCCGTCGGGGCGCGGGCCCGCCTGGATCGTGCCACCGAGGGCGGCGGCACGCTCGCGCATTCCGGCGAGTCCGTTGCCGCTGCCGCCCGCCTCGGCGTGACTCGTGGGCCCGTCGTCGTCGACGGTGAGCGTCAACAGGCCCTTTCCGTGATGCAGTCGGACCCGTGCCCGGCGCGACTCGGAGTGCCGTACGACATTGGTGAGCGCCTCCTGCACGATCCGGAACGCGGCGAGGTCGGCGCCCGGGGGCAGCGCCGCCCGCTCCCCGTCCGTGCGCACGTCGACGGTGAGTCCGGCGGCTTCGGCCTGCTCGACGAGTTCCGGGAGCCGGTCGAGTCCCGGCGCCGGCGCCCGCGGCGCGTGACCGGGCGCCCGGAGTGTGTCGAGCACCTGCCGGACCTCCCCCAGCGCCTCCTTGCTCGCGGCCTTGATGGTCGTCAGCGCGGTGCGTGCCTGTTCCGGATCAGAGTCGAGGAGGGCGAGCCCGACGCCCGCCTGCACGTTGATCACGGAGATCGAGTGCGCGAGGACGTCGTGCAGTTCCCGGGCGATGCGCAGCCGCTCCTCGTCGGCCCGCCGCCGCGCGGCCCGCTCCCGCTCCGCCCGCATCTGCTCCCACTGCTCGCGCCGCACCCGGGCCAGCTCGGCGACGGCGACGACAGCCAGCACCCATGCCGCGACGAAGCCCTCCTGCCCCCAGGATCCGGGTCCGTCCCCGGCGGGCGGCAGATACGCGTACAGCCAGTGGCCGATCGCGAGGTGCGCGGCCCAGAACAGCCCCACGGCCAGCCAGGCCGCGCGCCGGTGCCCGGCGACGATCGCCGAGAAGCATCCCAGCGCCACCACGAGGAACACCGGCCCGTACGCGTAGCCGCCTCCCAGGTAGACCGCCGCGCACAGCGCCGTACCGAACGCGACCAGGACCGGGTACCGGTGCCGCCACAGCAGCAGCAGTCCGCCGGCGAGCAGCAGCAGCCGCGCGAGGACGTCCAGGGGGACGCGCTCCGCCTGACCGTGCGCGGCGAAGTTCGAGCCGATGAGGACGAACGCGGCCACCAGCACCGTGGAACGCCAGGGCAGTCGGCCGCCGCCGGTCCGGTTCCACCACGCGGGCCCCCGGTCGCCCCACGGTGGCCCCTGCCGCAGCCACGGCGGTCCGCCCCATGACCGGGGCGGACCGCCGTCGCGCGCTCGCTGCTCGTCCATGCCGCAACGCTAAGGCTCCCGGGCCGCGCGGGGCGTCCGCCGGGCGAGGTGATCACGGGTACTCCCCGGGGAGTACGCCGGAACGGCCCCGGACCCTGGCTACCTCAGACCCGGGCTACCTCAGCAGACCGACCCCGTGGGCGAGTCCCGTGACGGCTTGGGTGAAGAACGCGGCGCGGTCCTCGACGACCCGGTTGAACTGGCCGAACAGCTCGAAGCCGATGAGCCCGAACAGTTGCGCCCACGCGGCGACGAGCGCGGCCGCCACCGCGGGCGGGAGGTCCGGCGCGACATCGGCGGCGATCCGCTCGGCCTCGGCACGCAGCTGGGCCGACAGCGGAGGCAGCGCGAGTCCCTTGCCCTCGTGGGCGTCGCGGACGATCGCGATGAGCAGCAGACCGACCCGGGAGGCCGCCGGGACCGTGGTCATCGGGGCGGTGTATCCGGGCACGGGCGAGCCGTAGATCAGCGCGTACTCGTGCGGATGTTCCAGGGCCCACGCCCGCACGGCCTGGCACACGGTGACCCAGCGACGGGTGGCCGTCGGGTCCTCGCCGACCTCGCGGAACGCCTCGTCCGCGGCCTCGGCCGCCGCGCCCAGCGAGTCGTACGCGTCGATGATCAAGGCCGTCAGCAGCTCGTCACGGCTGGGGAAGTAGCGGTACAGGGCCGAGGAGACCATGCCGAGTTCGCGGGCGACGGCGCGCAGCGAGAGCTTGGCGGCGCCGTCGTCGGCGAGCTGTCGGCGCGCCTCGTCCTTGATCGCGACGGTGACCTCCTGCCGCGCGCGGGCGCGGGCTCCCTGCGTGACGCGTGGCGGCGTGCTGCGGCTCTCACTCATGCGGGCCAGTGTCGCACGATGCGGGAGCACTGCCCACACTGCGGAACGTCGCACTAAAAAGAGAGCACTGCTCTTGCCGTGGATCACTGATCCGAGGCAGACTGCTCTCAAGCGAGAGCACCGCTCTCACACATCTCCCTGGGGGAGCCCATGTCCACGTCAGCGCACGTCCAGAAGCCCGGCTGGTTCACCGTCAACGTCCTGAACCGCTCGGTGGCCTGGCTGACCCGCCGGGGACTCAGCGTCTGGGGCTCCCGGGTGCTGGCCGTCCGCGGCCGCAAGAGCGGCGCGTGGCGCACCACCCCGGTCAATCTCCTGACCGTCGACGGTGAGTCCTACCTCGTCGCCCCGCGCGGTCACGTGCAGTGGACGCACAACATGCGGGCCGCGGGCGGCGGGGAACTGCGCCTGGGCAAGCGGGCCGACGCGTTCACCGCCACCGAGATCGCCGACGACGACAAGCCCGCACTGCTGCGCGCCTACCTCAAGCGCTGGAAGGCGGAGGTCGGCGTGTTCTTCAACGGGGTGGGTCCGGACTCGTCCGATGAGGAGTTGCGCCGCATCGCCCCGGACCACCCCGTATTCCGCGTCACGCTCACGGGCTGAGCCGCGTCAGGCGTCGAACCGCGACAGCGCCCGCCCCGCCATCGGATGCGTCCGCACGAGCTCGCCCAGCGTCGAGGAGCCGCGGGTGATCCTCGCGAACGCGTTCCACGCGGGGCGGAAGCCGGTCAGGGCCGCGTGCAGCAGACCGGGCTTGCGCTCGAAGACCTTCAGCATGCGCTTGCCGACGGCCATTTCGACGCCGAGGCCGGCCTTGATGGCGAACGCGTAGTTCAGCGCCTGGCGGCGGGCGTCCACGGCGTCGTGCGCCTCGGAGATGCGCACCGCCCACTCCCCCGCGAGCCGCCCCGAGCGCAGCGCGAACGAGATGCCCTCGCGGGTCCAGGGTTCGAGCAGCCCGGCCGCGTCACCGCACACCAGGACCCGTCCGCGGGAGAGCGGCGAGTCGTCGGCGCGGCAGCGCGTCAGGTGCCCGGAGGAGACCGACGGTTCGAACCCGGCGAGCCCGAGCCGCCCGATGAAGTCCTCCAAGTACCGCTTGGTGGCGGCGCCTTCGCCGCGCGCCGAGATCACGCCGACCGTCAGGGTGTCGTCCTTCGGGAAGACCCAGCCGTAACTGCCGGGCATCGGCCCCCAGTCGATGAGGACACGGCCGCGCCAGTCGTCGGCGACCTCCTGCGGAACCGGGATCTCGGCCTCCAGGCCCAGGTCGACCTGGTCGAGCTTGACCCCGACGTGCGCTCCTATGCGGCTGGCGCTGCCGTCCGCGCCGACCACGGCCCGCGCGAACACGGTCTCGCCGTCCTGGAGCACCACCGCGACGGTGCGCCGGTCGGGCACCGTGGATCCGTGCTGCTCGACCCGCGTCACGGTGACGCCCGTGCGCAGTTCGGCGCCGGCCTTCTGCGCGTGCTCGACGAGCTGCGCGTCGAACTCGGGCCGGTTGATGAGCCCGAACAGCATGGTCCTGGAGCGGCGGGTACGCCCGTACTTGCCGTTCAGGGAGAACGTCACCGCGTTGATCCGGTCCTTGAGCGGCAGCTCGAAGCCCGGCGGGAGCGAGTCCCTGGACGGGCCGATGATGCCGCCGCCGCACGTCTTGTAGCGGGGCAGTTCTGCCTTCTCCAGGAGCAGGACCCGTCGTCCGGCGACCGCGGCCGCGTACGCGGCGGACGCCCCCGCGGGGCCGGCGCCCACCACGACGACGTCCCACACCTCCATGGCCCGCTCGTCGTCCATGTCGTTGCCGCCCGTCGAGTTCTCGCTGCTCACGATGGTCTACTGCTCCCGATCCAGCTGCCTGCCGCACGTTTCCCAGGCATCCTACGGCGGGCGCTCGCGTGACCTGCTGTGGGAGGATCATCGGCGCACCCCGCACAACGTCGCACCCACAAGGAGCGTGCCCATGTCGCCGCATCCGATCGCCGCATCCGTCGCCTCGCTCATGCCGCGCGCGAAGGCCGAGCTGACCGAACTGGTGGCTTTCAAGTCGGTGGCCGACTTCGAGCAGTACCCGCGGAGCGAGAGCGAGGGCGCCGCGAACTGGGTCGCGGACGCGCTGCGCGCCGAGGGCTTCGAGGACGTCGCGCTGCTCGACACCCCGGACGGCACCCAGTCGGTGTACGGCTTCCTGCCCGGCCCCGCGGGCGCGCCGACGGTGCTGCTGTACGCGCACTACGACGTGCAGCCGCCGCTGGACGAGGAGGCGTGGGTGACGCCCCCGTTCGAGCTGACCGAGCGGGCGGACGGCCGCTGGTACGGGCGCGGCGCTGCCGACTGCAAGGGCGGCGTCCTGCTGCACCTCCTGGCGATCCGCGCGCTGAAGGCGAACGGCGGGGTCCCGGTCGGCGTCAAGGTGATCGCCGAGGGCTCCGAGGAGCAGGGCACCGGCGGCCTGGAGCGCTACGCCGAGCAGCACCCCGAGCTGCTGACGGCGGACACGATCGTGATCGGCGACGCGGGCAACTTCCGTGTCGGTCTGCCCACCGCGACGGC
Source organism: Streptomyces sp. cg35 (assembly GCF_050410835.1). NCBI lineage: Bacteria > Bacillati > Actinomycetota > Actinomycetes > Kitasatosporales > Streptomycetaceae > Streptomyces > Streptomyces sp. cg35. The sequence goes on along the minus strand of NZ_CP191268.1, from coordinate 7,968,428 downwards.
GACGCTGCGCGGCATGACCCTGGTCCGCGCCCAGGTCGACACCCTCGAGGGCAATCTGCACTCCGGCCAGTTCGGCGGCGCGGCACCCGACGCGCTGGGCGCGCTGGTGCGCGTACTGGACTCGCTGCGCGCCGAGGACGGCTCCACCACCGTGGACGGTCTGGGGTCGGCGGAGTCCTGGGACGGGCTGCAGTACGAGGAGGAGGCGTTCCGCAAGGACGCGAAGGTGCTGGACGGGGTCGAGCTGATCGGTTCGGGCACGGTCGCGGACCGCATCTGGGCGCGGCCCGCCGTGACGGTGCTCGGCATCGACTGCCCGCCGGTACTCGGCGCGACGCCGTCCGTGCAGGCGGGCGCCCGCGCGCTGATCAGCCTGCGCGTGCCGCCGGGCACCGACGAGGCCGAGGCGACGAAGCTCCTGATGGCGCACATCGAGGCGCACACCCCGTGGGGCGCGCGGGTGAAGGTGGAGCAGGTCGGCAAGGGCCAGCCGTTCCGGGCGAACACCTCCAGCCCCGCGTACACCGCGCTGGCGGAGGCCATGGCGGAGGCGTACGACGGCCAGGAGATGCAGTACGCGGGCCAGGGCGGCTCGATCCCGCTGTGCAACACGCTGGCCTCGCTGTACCCGCAGGCGGAGATCCTGCTGATCGGCCTGAGCGAGCCGGAGGCACAGATCCACGCGGTGAACGAGAGCGTGTCGCCCGAGGAGCTGGAGCGCCTGTCGGTGGCGGAGGCCCGGTTCCTGCAGAAGTACGCGGCCGCCAACTGACCCTGGCGGCTTCTCTGCCGGGAGCCAAGTCGTACGCGGTCGGGTGCGCGTCCTCCTTACGGTCGCCGCATGACGACCACCACACTGACGGACATCATCGATCTGACGCCCCGGCTCCGCCTCCTGCGCTTCACCGTGGGACAGGCCTATCTCTGGCGCGACGGCGCCGAGTTGACCCTGGTCGACGCGGGCCCGGCCGGAGCCGGGCAGCCGATCGCCGACGCCGTACGCGACTGGGGGCACGCCCCCGAGGACGTACGGCGGATCGTGCTCACCCACTTCCACGAGGATCATGCGGGCGGGGCCGGGGAGTTCGCGCGGCTGGGCGGGGCCGAGGTGTACGCGCACCGGCTCGACGCGCCGTTCGTGCGCGGGGAGGCGACGGAGCCGGAGCCGGTCCTGGAGGACTGGGAGCGCCCGTTCTTCGCGCAGGCGCAGGCCCAGCTGCCGCCCCGGCCGGCACATCCCGTACTCCCGTCGTCCGTGAAGGAGTTGGCGGACGGCGACGTCCTGGATTTCGGGGGCGGGGCGCGGGTGGTGGCCGCTCCGGGACATACCGACGGCTCGATCGGGCTCGAACTCCCGCAGCACGGCGTACTGTTCACCGGTGACGCGGTCGCCGCGTCACCGGTGGACGGACAGGTGATGCTCGGCGTCTTCAATCTGCACCGCGAGCAGGCCGTGGCCTCGTTCCGTCGGCTCGCGGCGCTGGACAGCGAGGTGGCGTGCTTCGGGCACGGCGACCCGGTGACGGACGGTGCGGCCGCGGTGCTGCGGGCGGCCGCGGTGCTGCGGGCGGCAGCGGCGGCCTGCGAACCGGCCTGACCCTCCTCACCCCACGGGCACTCCGGCCTCCAGATAGTGCGCGGCGCCGCGTTCACGCGCCCGCAGGGCCCAGCGCAGCCGCTCGTAGCGGACCGGTGGCAGCAGCGCGGCCGCCTCGCTCTCGCTCACGAACCGCCAGCCCCGCAGCTCCGGTCCGGGCAGCAGGACGTGCCGGGCCTCGGCGCTCGTGAGCAGCCCGCCGTCGAAGAGCAGCCGCAGGCCGCCGTAGGCGGGCGGCACCGGGGACTCCCAGTCGACGACCAACAGGCTCGGGACATCGGCCAGTTGGATGCCTATCTCCTCGGCGACCTCCCGCATCCCGGCGCGGGCGGGCGCCTCACCCGCTTCGACGACGCCGCCGGGGAACTCCCAGCCCGGCTTGTACGTCGGGTCGACGAGCAGGACCCGCCCCTCCTCGTCGAAGAGCAGCACGCCCGCGGCGACCGTCTCGGCGGTCGGCTCGGGCGTCTGCACGATGCCGCACGGGGGCGCGTCCCCGGTGCGCACCGCGGCGGCGATCCGCACGGCGGTGTCGTGCGGGGTCAGCGCGCCGTTGTCCACGAGATAGGCGTCGGCGGTGAGCCAGCCCGCGAGGGCGGCCCGGTACGGCCCGATGTCGGCGGGCAGTTCGCCGCCGGGGTCACGCCCGCGCAGGATCGTTTCCCCTGGAGCAAGGAGCACATGGCACACAGGAATCCGCCGGGCAGCGAGACCGCCGAAGATCTCGTCCCGGTACTCCTGGCGCAGCAGCCCCATCGGCACCACCAGCACCCCGCCCAGTTCGGCGAGCAGGGCCGCCGCGGTGTCCACCACGAGTCTGCGCCAGATCGATAGATCCTGATGGTCGCTCACCTCGGCGAGCCGCTTGGGCGGCAACAGCCGCTCGAGCGCGCCGTCGATCACCTCGGGGTCGAAGAGCGTGCAGTTCGGGATCAGATCGATCAGCTCCCGTGCGGTGGTGGTCTTCCCCGCGCGGGACGCACCGTTGACCCAGACGATCACGGTTCCCCCTCTTCTGTTGGCCCCCTGAGGCTTGCCCGCAACACCCTGTCACGGAAACCAGGCGCTGATGAGGGGGCTGATCCGCGGGCCACCGGCCCCGCGGACCTGGGCAGCCGTGCCGCTGCCGGGCCCGCCCCGGGCGGCCCCGGGCCCTCAGCCGTCACCCAGGAGACCCAGCGCCCGCCGCAGATCGGCGCGCTCCCGGTGGTGCACCCCGGTCATGCCGAGCGCGCCGGCGGCCTCGACGTTCTCCAGCCGGTCGTCCACGAACAGGCACCGGTCGACGGCGACTTCGGCCCGCGCGGCCGCGATCGCGTAGATCTCCGGGTCCGGTTTGGCCACACCGACCCGGGCGCTGCTGACGACGTGGTCCGCGAGATCCGAGAGCCCCATCGCCTCGAGGTCACGCTCCAGGTCCGGCGTCGCGTTGGTCACCAGCACCAGGGGCACCTGGCGCCGCGCCCGGCGCAGCAGGGACACGACGACGTCATCGGCCCGGAAGGGCGCATCGGCGAGCGCCTGCCCCAGCGCGCGGGCGCGCCCGGGCGGGACCTGGTCGCATAGTGCCGAGGTGATGGCGTCCGTCCACTGCGCCGTGGTGATGCGGCCGAGGAGCAGCGGCAGGTCGATGTCGGGGGCGTAGGCGACCGCCGCGGTGGTGCCGACGGCGAGGCCCGCGGCGCGTTCCAGCTCCGCCAGAGGAGTCATGTCGTAGAAGCGGATGACGTTGTCGACGTCGCAGAGCACCGCGTCGAAGGGTCTGCTCTTGGTCTTCCCGGAAGCCGTCACGCCCTTTGAATAGCACAGCCGTCCCCTGCCGCCCGACGGCCGTCGGACACCTGCAACGGCAACCTGATGACTCCCCGTGGTTCATAAGTCGGAGGCACGTTGTCAGTGCCGCCCGCTAGTCTCTTCACATGATCCCCACCGAGAGCCGTGGTTCCGTGCGGTCTGCCGACGAGTTGAACGAGCAGATCCGTGGCCTCATGGCGCGCTCCGGCGGGCGGTTGAGCGAGTCACAGCGCCGGGAGTACGAGATTCTCGTCGTGGAGTGGGCGGCCGCGGTCCGCGGGGAGATCGTGAAGGCCGCCTAGGCGTGTTCTCGCACCGGGCCCACGTCTCGCCCTAAGCCGTGTCGGTCCTGGTCGGTGATGCTGCGTAGGCCTCGCGGACGGGTGCGGGAACACGCCCGCGGTCGTGGACGAGACAGCCGTGCGCACGCGCCCACAGACGGACGGGCTCACCCTCCGGACGGGGATCGAGCCGGCGGGCTCCGCCAGGTCCGCTCCGGTCGCCCGAGGACACTCCTTCCCACTGGTCCGCCACATCCTGGAAGAAGGCGGACAGCGAGGTGTACTCGTCCTTTTCGGGGGACGAACCCTCGGTCCAGGACCCCACGGTTCCGGTGCGTGCGTCGAGGAACGTGCCGTAGAAGCCGTCGGGCTCCGCGGCGATGGGCACCCACTCCGTGCGCCAGGAAGGGGATTCAGGGTCACCGGTCGGTGCCGCCTCCTCCATGGCCGTCTTGTGGCGGTAGACACGCTCGACGTCCGTGAGGCCGAGCAGGAGTCCGCCACCGGGTAGGACTCCCGGGCATCCCAACGCCACCGGACACGAGCGGACATCAGCCGGCCCGCCGGCATCGATGTCGGTCATCAGAAGCCACTGCCGCATCTCCCTCGGCAGCTTCAGACCCATGCGCCGTTCGGCTTCACTGATGGCCGTCTGGTTCCCCGGGTCGCCGAGGGCGGCGAACACATCAGGGGCGTGTCGCTCCAGCCACGCGGTCACCCGGCCCCATGCCTGCCTACGTCTCCCGCCTCGGACATCGGTATCCCACTCATGGGCAGACCGTACGCGGGACCACTGACAACGGATGGTCACCGGCCGCGCCCCCGACGACCGACACCGACGGGCCCGTCAGGCCCCTGCAGCCACCCGCCGCAGCCCGTCGGCCGCCGCCGGGGACAGCGTCGCCTCGTCCAGCCCGGCGAGCGGACGCCACTCCACCGCCTCCGTCGTCCCTTCCTGTTCCACGACTTCCGGCGCGTCCCCCTTGAGCTCGACCGCGTAGAACAGCGCGATCAGGTGCCAGTGGACCCCGCCGCGTCGGACCGTGTACGCGCGGCTGTCGACGAGGCGGGCGTCGACGAGTTCCAGGCCGGTCTCCTCACGGAGTTCCCTCGCCAGCGCCTCCACCGGCTGCTCGCCGTGGTCGATCCCGCCGCCCGGCAGATGCCACAGACCGGGTTCGAAGACCGGTGACGTGTCGGAGAGGCGGGCGAGCAGGACGTGCCCTTCCTCGATCGCCAGGGCGTAGGCCGAGACGCGGGTCCGCGACCGCACCTCCATGCTGCTTCCCCTCCCTCGGGCGGCCACCTGGGGCGGCCGTGGCGAGAAGCACTCTACGGGGCACCCGCCCGCCGTCTTGGGGACAGAACGGCGGGCGGGCTTCCGCTGTGGGCGGCCGGGGGGCTCGGCGCAGCCCGCGACTCCGGCGACCGAGAGCCGGAGACGGATGGCGGGAGTACCGGAAGGCCGGGGTGTCCAGCCGCTGCCCGACGGCGGACCACCGGCCCATGACCGGCCTCCCGGTGTTCCCGCCAGTCAGTCAAGCGCAGCCGCACGGACGGCAGAAGCGTGTGCGCGGGCGCCGTTGCGGCACTGCGTTCACACGGGGTGTGCGGCAAACACACGGTCCGCGCGGCACGGCGCGCTAACCGGCCAGCGCCGCCCGGATCTGGCGCGACGTCTGTTCCGCGATCCGCGGGCTGGTGGCGGCGTACGCCGTGTACGCGCTGAGCCCGCTCGTCAGGGCCCAGCCGCGCCCGCGCAGCCACATCGCGTCGTCCGCGCCGAGTGCGCGGCGGAAGACCGCGCGGGTGTCCGGCGCCATCAGCGTGAAGGCGATCATCAGGTCGACGGAGGGGTCTCCGAGGCCGAATCCCCCGAAGTCGATGACCGCGGAGAGGCGGCCGTCGACGGTCAGCAGATTTCCGGTGTGGAAGTCTCCGTGGAACCACACCGGTGGTACCTGATGGCCGGGCGAGGCCAGTGCGGCGTCCCACAGTGCCGTCATCGCGGGCCCGTCGAAGACGTCGCAGACCGCGGCGATGGCGGCCCGCGTGCTCCCGTCCTGCTGGGCCAGTGCGGCGCCGGAGGTGTCCGGGCCGCCCTCCGGCCCTCCGTTCGCCCCCGGGTCGAAGTCCTGCAACGCCAGGAGGAACGCGGCCAGTTCACGGGCCGTCTCCGTCGAGTCGCCGAGCCCCTCGACCGTGGCCACCTCGCCGTCCAGCCAGCGTGTCACCGCCCACGACCACGGGTAGCCGAGCGCGGGCCGGCCCACCGCGACCGGGACCGGCACCGCCAGCGGAAGCCGCGGGGCGAGCCGCGGCAGCCAGTACTGCTCCTTCTCGGCCTGCCCGATGGCCCCGGAGTGCCGGGGCAGCCGGACCGACAGTTCGTCGCCCAGGCGGTGGATGACATGGTCCGACCCGGCCGGATCGACCGGCTTCAGGGGCAGCTCGGCCCACTGCGGGAACTGGGTGTCGACCAGGCGTCTGACCAGTGCGGTATCGATGGCGGGTCGACGGTCGGGGGCGCGCACTGTGGCCAAGTCGGCTGCTCCTGGCGAAGATGTGGGGTGGGGGGTACCGGACCGGTCCATGACAGCGGTCCGAACCCCTGCAGTCGAACGATTTTCCCAAACATCAGGCTCTTCAAAAGTCAAGCACTTCTGCATCATTTCACTCCATCAAGTGATGCGAAGGCGTCGGGAATCGTTACGCCACGACGCCGCGCGGGAAGTGCCGATACGGTGTCCGACCAGGCGCCCCAGCCCCCGGCGACCTCCCGAATCGTTCGCACGAATCATGTGGCAGCGCGGACGGCTCCCCAGGAGCCGGACAGGTGCTCGGCCCGGGGGGACCGATGCGACAGGGCAACCAACAGGACTTCCTCTTCGATGACTTCGGAGACTTCGACGGCATCACCGACATGTCAGGCCTCGACGAATCCGTGTGCGCTCCCGTGGTGCACACACCTGGCGACTGCGCCGTCATCGAACTCAACGGCGAGATCGACCTCCTGCCCTTCCAGCGGATGGCCCCGCTGCTCGACACCGTGGCGGCGGGCCCGTACCGCGTCGTGGCGATCGACCTCACCGGCACCACGTTCTTCGACTGCTCCGGGCTCTCGCTCCTGGTGCGCGCGCACCGCAGAGCCTCGGGACGCGGCGGACGCGTCGCGGTGGTCTGCCGCCACCGCCTGACACTCCGCATCATCGAACTCTCCGGACTGACACAACTGTTGAATCCGGTGGCGACGCTGGACGAGGCGTTGCGCTGAAGCCGGGAGCGGTCCTGGGGCGGCGGCCGGAGCCACCGCCCCAGGACCGCTGAGCACATCCGATGTCCCGCGAAGGCGCGCGGCAAGACGGACGGCGTCGGCCAGCGGCTGCGTCACGCCCCGTTCTCGGGCTCTTCGGACTCCCCGGGACGCAACTCAACACAACCGAACGCGAGACCGCATCTCACGCTCAACTCTCGTGTTCCTGAAGGGTTCTGACGCGATATCAAGCACCTCCTACCGCTCCCCTTCCAACACACTCCAACACGCTCTACCGTAAACGCGCGTCAGTGACACGTACATGCAGTGATCCAACCTTTCGGGAGTACGGAGGAACGTAACCATGCGTCGTCTTCCCACCCGCAGCCCCGGTGCCGTCCGGCGAAGAGTCGTCGGAGCACTGGCCGTGGCGGTGCTGGGCGCCGGCGGACTCGTGGCGGCACCCGCATCCGCCACCGCGTCCGCACCCGCGCCCCGCGCCGCGTCCGACGAGTCGTCCCCCGCGCTCGACGACGGGCCGGCCCTCACCCCGCCCATGGGCTTCAACAACTGGAACTCCACGCACTGCCGCGCGGACTTCGACGAGGCCATGGTGCAGGGCATCGCCGATCTGTTCGTGGACAAGGGGCTCAAGGACGCCGGGTACCAGTACGTGAACCTGGACGACTGCTGGGCCCTGCCCGAGCGCGACGCGGACGGGAAGCTGGTGCCCGATCCGGCCCGCTTCCCCCAGGGGATCAAGGCGGTCGCGGACTACGTCCACGCCAAGGGGCTCAAGCTCGGCATCTACACCAGCGCCGGGACCAAGACCTGCAGCGACATCGGTTTCCCGGGCGCGCTCGGCCACGAGTACAGCGACGCGCAGCAGTTCGCCGACTGGGGCGTCGACTACCTCAAGTACGACAACTGCAACAACCAGGGCGTCGACGCCAAGCAGCGCTACACGACGATGCGCGACGCCCTGCGCGCCACCGGGCGCCCCATCGTCTACAGCATCTGCGAATGGGGCGAGAACAAGCCGTGGGAGTGGGCCGCGGACGTCGGGCAGCTGTGGCGCACCACGGGCGACATCAGCGACAGCTGGGGCTCGATGCTGTCGCTGATGAAGCAGAATCTGCCGCTCGCGCCGTACGCGGGACCCGGTCACTGGAACGACCCGGACATGCTGGAGGTCGGCAACGGCGGCATGACGGACACCGAGTACCGCACCCATTTCTCGATGTGGGCGGTCATGGCGTCGCCGCTGCTGATCGGCACGGACCTGCGCACGGCGTCGGACACGACGTACGAGATCCTGTCCAACCGTGACGTGATCGCCGTCGACCAGGACCCGCTGGGCAAGCAGGGCTCCGTGGTCTCGTCCGAGGGCGGCCGCTGGGTCGTGTCCAAGGAGATGCGGGACGGCAGCCGCGCCGTGGCCCTGTTCAACGAGACGGGCTCCGCGCAGCGCATCGCGACCTCGGCGAAGGCGGTCGGGCTGCCCTCCGCCACCGCGTACGTCGCGCGCGACCTGTGGCAGCACAAGAACGTCAACACGGCGGGCACGCTCGCGGCGACGGTCCCCGCGCACGGCACGGTGCTGCTGCGCGTGGCCGCCGACCCGAAGTGGTCCACGTATCCCCCGGCCGCCGAACTCGGCCTGGACGAGGGCGTGTTCGTCGAGCCGGGCGGCTCCACCGGGACCACCGCCACGTTCGCGAACCTGGGCCGCACCGCGGCCCGTGACGTCGCCGTGTCGGTGAGCGGGCCGGCGGGCGAGGGCTGGAAGGTCGAGGCGTCCGGGCCGACGAAGGCATCCGTGGTGGCGAGCGGGAAGTCGCTGCGGACCCGATGGACGGTGAGCGCTCCGGCGGGCGCGGCCACGGGGTCGTACGACCTCACGCTGCGCGCCACCTACCGGTCGCCGCAGGGCACGAAGGTCACCAGTACGGTCCCGGTGACGGCGGCCGTCGCGACAGCGCCGCCGAGCGGTACCGCGTCCCTGGGCGAGCTGCCCTGGCTCGCGACGTCCAACGGCTGGGGTCCGGTCGAGCGCGACTCCAGCAACGGCGAGAGCGACGCGGGCGACGGGAATCCGCTCACCATCGGCGGGGTGGTGTACGCCAAGGGTCTCGGCGTCCATGCCGCCAGTTCCGTGGACTACTACGCGGCGCGTTCCTGCGAACGCGTCACCGCGCAGGTCGGCGTCGACGACGAGAAGGGCACGAAGGGCACCGTCGCCTTCGAGGTGTGGGCCGACGACCGCAAGGTCGCGTCGACCGGCGTGCTCACCAACTCCGATGCCCCGCAGGCCCTTTCGGCCGATGTGACAGGGGCCCAGCTGGTGCGGCTCGTCGTCACGGACGGCGGCGACGGGGTCGACTCGGACCACGCGGACTGGGGCGACGCGCAGCTGCACTGCTGAGCGGGGCCCCGGTCGGGGGCGTGCGGGTCCCGTCCCGCACGCCCTCACCCGCAGTCGGTGCCGGGCGGGCGCGGTCGCTCCGTCAGACGGCCTGGTGGCGCGCCCGGTTCACGGCGGAGCCGGACCGCAGCGCGGCGGCCGCCGCGCCCACGAGCCCCGCGTCGGTGCCGGTGGACGCCGGGGCGACCGTGAGGCGCCGCACGAAGGACAGCGTGGCGTAGTCGCGCAGCGCGCGGCGCAGCGGGGCGAAGAGGACGTCGCCCGCCTTCGCCACTCCTCCGCCGATCACCGCGATGTCGATCTCGACGAGCGTCGCCGTCGCCGCGATGCCGGCCGCGAGGGCCTGGGCCGCCCGCTCGAAGGACGCCAGGGCCGCCTTGTCGCCGGCGTGTGCCGCACGGGCCACGGCGGCGGCGGAGGCGTCCCCGTCGGCCTCCGGTCGCCAGCCGTCGGCGAGGGCGCGGCGGGCGATGTTGGGGCCGCTCGCGATGCGCTCCACGCAGCCGCGCGCCCCGCAGGGGCACGGGTCGCCGTCGAGGTCGACGCTGATGTGGCCGATGTGGCCCGCGTTGCCGGTGGGGCCGGGGTGGAGCTGTCCGCCCAGGATCAGGCCGCCGCCGACGCCGGTGGAGACCACCATGCACAGCGCGTTGTCGTGGCCGCGCGCCGCGCCCTGCCAGTGCTCGGCCGCCGTCATGGCCACGCCGTCGCCGACGAGTTCGACCGGCAGGCCGTCCGTGGCGGCCGCCACGCGCGAGACCAGGGGGAAGTCGCGCCAGCCCGGCACGTTCACCGGGCTGACCGTGCCGGCCGAGCGGTCCACCGGGCCGGCGCTGCCGATGCCGACGGCCCGCGTCCGGGGCCACAGCTCGGACACCGTCAGCTCGGTGAGCACCGCCTCCACCGCGCCCATCACCGTCTCCCCGTCCTCCTGAGCGGGGGTCGGCCGCTGCGCCCGCGCGAGGATCCGGCCCTGGTCGTCCACGAGGGCGCCGGCGATCTTGGTGCCGCCGATGTCGAGCGCGGCGACGAGGTCCATGTGCATCAGTGTCAGATCCCCTGGAGAAAAGGCAGGTCGGAGAAGGTCACTCTAGGAAGCGAGAAAAGCGGTGCACAGTCTCCCCCGAGCCTGACAACGTTGTCCAGGCCCTATGCTCGACGCCACACGCCCGTACAGGATGATGAGGCCTGACGAATCGGGCCCGTCACCCCTTCCGGGTGGCCGGCTTCCCGGCAGCGACGACAGGACAGGACAGCGCATAGTGGACCGCACCGCCCGCCGCACCGAGAACCGCTACGGCAATCGCCCGACGATGAAGGACGTCGCCGCGCGCGCCGGAGTGGGCCTGAAGACGGTCTCCCGGGTCGTCAACGGCGAGCCGGGCGTCACGCCGGACACCGAGCGCCGCGTACAGGAGGCGATCGCCGCCCTGGGCTTCCGGCGCAACGACAGCGCGCGCGTGCTGCGCAAGGGGCGTACGGCGAGCATCGGGCTCGTGCTGGAGGATCTGGCGGACCCGTTCTACGGCCCGCTGAGCCGCGCCGTCGAGGAGGTCGCGCGGGCGCACGGCGCACTGCTCATCAACGGCTCCAGCGCCGAGGACCCGGACCGCGAGCAGGAGTTGGTGCTCGCCCTGTGCGCACGCCGGGTGGACGGCCTCGTCGTGATCCCGGCCGGTGACGACCACCGCTATCTGGAGCCGGAGATCGCGGCCGGTGTCGCGACCGTGTTCGTGGACCGGCCCGCCGGGAAGATCGACGCGGACGTGGTCCTCTCCGACAGCTTCGGCGGCGCGCGGGACGGCGTCGCGCATCTGATCGCGGGCGGCCACCGCCGTATCGGCTTCATCGGCGACCAGCCGCGCATCCACACGGCCGCCGAGCGCCTGCGCGGCTATCGCGCGGCGATGGAGGACGCCGGGATACCGGTCGCGGAGCAGTGGATGTCGCTCGGCGTCACCGACCCCGAGCGGGTGCGGCGCGCGGCCGAGGAGATGCTGTCGGGCCCGGAGCCCGTCACGGCGATCTTCGCGGGCAACAACCGTGTGACGGTGACCGTGGTCCGGGTCCTGGCCGAACTCGACCGCAGCGTCGCCCTGGTGGGCTTCGACGACATCGAGCTGGGCGATCTGCTGAAGCCGGGGGTGACCGTGGTCGCGCAGGACGCGGCGCAGCTGGGCCGGACCGCGGCCGAGCGGCTGTTCCGTCAGCTCGACGGGGCGACGCTGCTGCCGGAGCGCATCGAGCTGCCGACCCGGCTCATCCAGCGGGGGTCCGGTGAACTCGGCCCGGCCGATTGACCGTTGACGCGCTACGGACACACCACTGCCCCTTCCCGACCGTCCTCGGGAAGGGGCAGTGGTGTGTCCGTGGGGTTATTCGCCGGTGGTCGTCAGGTCGCCCCGGCGCGGTCCCGCGTAGCCCTCCAGGCCGCCCAGGGTGAGGCCGGTCAGGCGGGCCACCTCGGCGACGTCGAGCGCTCCGCAGTCGAGGCCGCGCAGCAGGTACCCGGCGAGGGCCTTGGCGGTGGCGGGCTCGTCGGCGATGTCGCCGGCGGTCTGCTTCGCGTACGCGGCGAGGCGCGCGGCGGCCTGCCGGAAGCCCTCGCGGTAGAAGGCGAAGACGGCCGCGTAGCGCGTCGGGATGTGGCCGGGGTGCATGTCCCAGCCCTGGTAGTAGGCGCGGGCCAGAGCGCGGCGCGTGAGGCCGTAGTGCAGGCGCCAGGCGTCGTGCACCTTGTCGGTGGAACCGACGGGCAGCACGTTCGTGGAACCGTCGGAGACGCGGACGCCGGTGCCCGCGGCGGCGACCTGCATGACGGCCTTCGCGTAGTCGGCGGCCGGGTGGTCGCTGGCCTGGTAGGCGGCGGAGACACCGAGGCAGGCGCTGTAGTCGAACGTGCCGTAGTGCAGACCGGTCGCGCGCCCCTCGGCGGCGTCGATCATGCGGGCGACGGCGGCGGTGCCGTCGGCGGCGAGGATCGACTGGCTGGTCTCGATCTGGATCTCGAACCCGATGCGCCCGGCGTCGAGCCCGTGCTGCTTCTCGAACGCCTCCAGGAGTCGCACCATGGCCGTGACCTGCTCCGGGTACGTCACCTTGGGCAGCGTCAGGACGAGCCCGTCGGGCAGGCCGCCGTGCTCCATGAGTCCGGTGAGGAAGATGTCGAGGGTACGGATGCCGCGGTCGCGGACCGACGCCTCCATGCACTTCATGCGGATGCCCATGTGCGGGGCGGCGGTGCCGTTCGCGTACGCCTCGGCGATGAGGCGGGCGGCGCGGGCCGCCGCCTCGTCCTCGTCGGCGTCGGACGCGGGCCGGTAGCCGTCCTCGAAGTCGACGCGCAGGTCCTCGACGGGTTCGCGCTCCAGCTTCGCGCGTACGCGGCTGTAGATCGGCTCGGCGAGCTCGTCGGCCAGTCCGAGCACCGCGGCGAACGAGGCGGCGTCCGGGGCGTGCTCGTCGAGCTGGGCGAGCGCCTGGTCGCCCCAGGAGCGGATGGTGCCCTCGTCGAAGGCGTCCGCGGGGACGTAGACGGTGTGGACCGGCTGGCGGGTGCCGGGGTCTCCTGGGTAGCGGCGGCTCAGCTCCGCGTCGACCGGAGCGAGTGAGGCGCTGATGCCCTCGCTGACCGCGCCCGCGAGGCTCGTCGACACCTTCTCCTGCTGACCCATTCGTGCACCCTCCATACGCTCACTGTTTCCGCTTCACGGAATCAACAATCCGTATAGCGAAGTTAACGGGCCGGGTGACCTGCGTCAATGGTCCCCTTGCATGGTCCCGGTACGCGGACGGGGCCGCGCGGCGATGAACGCCACGCGGCCCCGTCGGCAGCCGGACAGGTCAGCCCTTGCGGGTCTTGACCTCGTCGGTGAGCTGGGGGACGACGTCGAAGAGGTCGCCGACGACGCCGTAGTCGACGAGGTCGAAGATGGGGGCTTCGGCGTCCTTGTTGACCGCGACGATGGTCTTCGAGGTCTGCATGCCGGCCCGGTGCTGGATCGCGCCGGAGATGCCGTTGGCGATGTACAGCTGCGGCGAGACGGACTTGCCGGTCTGGCCGACCTGGTTGGAGTGCGGGTACCAGCCGGCGTCGACCGCGGCCCGGGACGCGCCGACGGCCGCTCCCAGGGAGTCGGCGAGGGCCTCGATGAGCGCGAAGTTCTCGGCGCCGTTGACGCCGCGGCCGCCGGAGACCACGATCGCGGCCTCGGTCAGCTCCGGCCGCCCGGTCGACTCGCGCGGGGTGCGCGAGGTGACCTTCGTACCGGTCGCCTTCTCCGAGAACGACACGGTGAGGGCCTCGACGGTACCGGCCGCCGGGGCCGCCTCCACGGCGGCACTGTTGGGCTTGACGGTGATGACCGGGGCGCCCTGGGTCACGGTGGACTTAGTGGTGTAGGAGGCGGCGAACACCGACTGGGTCGCCACCGGCCCGTCCGCGCCAGCCTCCAGGTCGACGGCGTCGGTGATGATGCCCGACCCGATCCGCAGCGCCAGACGCGCCGCGATCTCCTTGCCCTCCGCGGAGGACGGCACCAGCACCGCGGCCGGTGCGACCGCCTCGACCGCGGCCTGCAGCGCCTCCACCTTCGGCACGACCAGGTAGTCGGCGAACTCGGCGGCGTCGTTGGTGAGGACCTTCACCGCGCCGTGCTCGCCGAGCGCGGCCGCGGTGTCACCCGCGCCCGCACCCAGCGCGACGGCGACCGGCTCACCGATCCGGCGGGCCAGCGTGAGCAGCTCAAGGGTGGGCTTGCGGACGGCACCGTCCACGTGGTCGACGTAGACCAGAACTTCAGCCATGGGAATCTTCCAACTCTCGCAATGTGATGACGACTTGGCGACTCGACGAGTCGGTGCCTAGATGAACTTCTGGCCGGCGAGGAACTCGGCCAGCTGCTTGCCGCCCTCACCCTCGTCCTTCACGATCGTGCCCGCGGTCCGCGCCGGACGCTCGGTGGCCGCGTCGACCTTGGTCCAGGCCCCCTCCAGACCGACCTGCCCGGCCTCCAGGTCCAGATCCGACAGGTCCCAGGCCTCCACCGGCTTCTTCTTCGCCGCCATGATCCCCTTGAACGAGGGGTACCGCGCCTCACCGGACTGGTCGGTGACCGACACGACGGCCGGCAGCGAGGCCTGGAGCTGCTCCGAGGCGGTGTCGCCGTCGCGGCGGCCCGTCACCGTGCCGCCCTCGACCGCCACCTCCGACAACAACGTCACCTGCGGCACCCCCAGCCGCTCGGCCAGCAGCGCCGGCACAATACCCGCCGTGCCGTCCGTGGACGCCATCCCGGAGACCACCAGATCGAAACCGGCCTTCTCGATCGCCTTCGCCAGCACCAGCGACGTACCGATCGCGTCCGTGCCGTGCAGATCGTCGTCCTCGACATGGATCGCCTTGTCCGCACCCATCGACAACGCCTTGCGCAGCGCGTCCTTCGCGTCCTCGGGACCCACCGTCAACACGGTGATCTCCACATCATCATCGGAATTCTCCGAGATCTGCAGCGCCTGCTCCACCGCGTACTCGTCCAGCTCCGACAGCAGACCGTCCACCTCGTCACGGTCAACGGTCAGGTCATCGGCGAAGCCCCGGTCGCCAGTGGCGTCGGGCACGTACTTCACGGTGACAACGATCCTCAAGCTCACGCCGGCTCTCCTACTGCAATCGTCTTTTACTGGGCGGCTTTGCTGCTGCGGCTGACAACGCCTTCTTGCAGGCAGCATAGGCGCCTGAAGCGGACTCTTCCGGTCGGGGCGGCCCGCGCTCCGAGCGAAATATTACTCGTCAGTACATCCACTCCATGCCCACTGAGCAAGCGCTTTGAACTGTGACCTTGCCAACGCTCCGTAATCGTGCGGCGCAGGAACTCTCAGTCGCGCAGCGCGTTGAAGCGACCCTGGTGATAGAGGAGCGGACGGCCGGCGCCGGCCGGGTCGCCGCAGACCGCTTCGGCGAGCACGATCCGGTGGTCCCCCGCGGGCACCCGCGCGATGACCCGGCAGACGAGCCAGGCCAGGACGCCGTCGAGGACGGGGACGCCCTCGGGTCCCTCGAACCAGCGGGTGGGGGCGCCGAAGCGGTCGGCGCCGCTCCGGGCGAAGGTGGCGGCGAGGTCGGCCTGGTGCTCGCCGAGTATGTGCACGCCGATGTGGTCGGCCTCGGCGACGGTGGGCCAGCTGGAGGCGCCCAGGCCGACGCCGAACGAGATCACCGGCGGTTCGGCGGAGACCGAGGTGAGGGAGGTGGCGGTGAAGCCCACGGGTGCGGCACCGGCCGCTGTGATCACCGCGACACCGGCGGCGTGCTGGCGGAAGACCGAGCGGAGCAGGTCGGGGGTGGCGGGCCGGGCGGTGCGCAGATCGGGCGTGGCCGTCATGGAGTTGTCCTTCTGCCGGAGGGTTCGAGCGGGGTCCGTGGCTGCGTCAGCAGACGCGACAGCGGGCGCTCGAACAGCGGGCCAGGTCGACGTGGACCCGCTCGTAGAGAAGGAGTTCCGGAGGCATACGGTCAGCGTGACGATACGTGGCGCGTGCAGTCAAGTGCGTTCCGTCATGTGGGAGATGCGTCACCGCTCCCCCTCGCCTCCCCCGCAGCCCACCGGCTCCTTCGCCGACTCAGATCGCTTCGCCCAGCGCGGCGATGACGTCCGCCTTGCGGGGCTGGCCGGCCGCGCGGCGCACCTCACGGCCGCGGGCGTCCAGGACGAGCACGGTGGGGGTCTTGACGACACCGGTCCTGCGTACGAGACCGAGCTCGGCCTCGGCGTCGATCTCGATGTGGGACACGCCGGGGACCATGGCGGCGACCTCCGCGAGAACCCGTCGGGTGGCCCGGCAGGGTGCGCAGAACGCGCTGGAGAACTGCACGAGCGTGGCGCGCTCCCCCAACTCCTCACCCAACTGCCCGGCATCCAGCGTCACTTCGGTCACGCTCACCCCACACCTCCTCGGTCCACCGCTTCACTTGCAGCGCCGAAACGTCTCGTCGCATTCCCGGTCACGTGACAAGGATCTCGCGCGCGGCCGGAACCAGGACTGGTCACTCGGCCGTTCTTGGGGCACGATCTGCGCAAGCCGGAAAACCTACGGCTGCGTAACTTACCGCCGGGAGCCACCTCCTCCGGAATCCTCCGGAAGAAACTCCCCACGGCAATAAGAAGGGTCCACCCCCTCCATGGCAGAGCTCGTCTACCGTCCGGTCATCGGCGCCGCGAAAACGATGTTCAAGGCGCTCGACCTGAAGATCGACTGCAAGGGCTCGGAGAACATTCCACGCTCGGGCGGAGCCGTCCTGGTCAGCAACCACATCAGCTACCTGGACTTCATCTTCGACGGCCTCGCCGCCCTGCCCCAGAAGCGACTGGTCCGCTTCATGGCGAAGGAGTCGGTGTTCCGGCACAAGATCTCCGGCCCCCTGATGCGCAGCATGAAGCACATCCCGGTGGATCGCGCCCAGGGTGAGCACGCGTATCAGCACGCCCTCCAGTCGCTCCGCTCGGGCGAGGTCGTCGGGGTCTTCCCCGAGGCGACGATCTCGGAGTCCTTCACGCTGAAGAGCTTCAAGACGGGCGCCGTGCGCCTGGCCCAGGAGGCCGGGGTGCCGCTGATCCCGATGGCGCTGTGGGGCACCCAGCGCGTGTGGACCAAGGGCCGTCCGCGCAACTTCAAGCGACAGCACATCCCGATCACGATCCGGGTGGGCGAGGCCATCGAGGCGTCGCGCGACCAGTACGCCGGGGCGATCACGCGCCGGCTGCGCGACCGTGTGCAGGAGCTCCTCGAAGCGGCGCAGCGCGCCTACCCCGTGCGCCCCAAGGGTCCGGACGACACGTGGTGGATGCCGGCCCATCTGGGCGGTACGGCCCCGACCCCCGAAGAGGTCAAGGCCGCCGAGGCGAACTAGAGCCCGTCCGGGGCCGCGCCTCAGGCCGCTGGGTGAACCGTGAGGCGTACGCCGGGGCTGAACTTCTCCAGGAGTTCGGCCAGCTCGACACCCGCCGCTTCCAGGCCCGCGTGCTCGCCCATGCCCTCCAGGAGGAACAGGGCGTCGACGGAGGTGTCGGTGAGCCGGGTGCGGGTGCCCTGGCGCCAGTTCCAGCGGCGGCAGGTGACGCCCTCGTCGTCGCACCAGACGACCTCCCCGGCGTCCGGGTGCTCGACCGCCTGCTCGCCGGACGCGACGGTGACGAAGTCCTCCTCGCCGGTGGCCCTGATCAGCCGCATGCCGCCCTTGATGTGGCCGAGGTCCTCGCCGCCGACCGGGATCAGGTGGGCGACGCTGATCGCGTTGTAGACGTCCACGAGCGTGTTGATC
This sequence comes from Streptomyces sp. cg35, assembly GCF_050410835.1. Classification (NCBI taxonomy): domain Bacteria; kingdom Bacillati; phylum Actinomycetota; class Actinomycetes; order Kitasatosporales; family Streptomycetaceae; genus Streptomyces; species Streptomyces sp. cg35. The sequence continues at coordinate 7,950,758 of NZ_CP191268.1, read as the reverse complement.
CGCGGCAGGCCGCCGTCGGCGAGCGCCCTCTTGGCGAGCGCCTCCGCGGAGTTCCGGGTGCGGTTGGGCTTGGCCCCGAAGGCGGTGTAGGCCGCGCGCCAGGCCGCCATGTGCGGGTCCTCGTGCGGCGCGCGTCCGTCGAGGCGCGCGGCCAGACGGCGTGCGGCGTCGTCGAGGAGGGCCGAGGTGCCGTCCGTGCTGGGCGCGTTGACAAGTCCGTACGCCTCGACGGCGATGTGCCGGAAGTCCGGGGCGATGGCGCGGACGTCGTCGGAGACGGTGAGCTGGAGGGACATGGCCTGCCTTACGAGGTGAGCGAGTCGGGGAGGTTCTCCCAGAGGTACGGACGGTCCGGGGCGCTGCGCATGACATCGAGCACCACCGGATGGGGTACATCAAAGAGTACCGGATAGTCCACCTCACTGAACTTCGGATCGGGCACCCAGGCCAGCCGCTCCCCTTCGAGCGAGAACCGGGCATCGACGCCCGGCTTGTTCCCTCGGCAGTCCTGCCGGTGCCATGAGCCGTGGAACCGTACGGCGATCAGCCCGTGCACACACCAGCCCGTCCCGACGTCGTGCGTCAGCCGCTGATAACAGAGGGCCGTGGGGATGTCCTCCGCGCGCAGCAGCGCGGCCAGGGCATGGGCCTTCGCATGACAGATGCCGGTGCCCTGCTCCAGGACGTCGGAGGCCCGCCAGGTGACGCGCATGTCGCCGCTGTCGGCGGAGTGCGCAATGGTGTCGCGGACGTACTCGTAGGCGGCGCGGGCGTATGCATATGAATCCGCGGAGTCTTGCGCGAGGCGTGACGCCACGTCCCGGACGAGCGGGTGATGGTGATCGATGACGTCGTCGGCCGCCAAATATGCCGACAGATCAGGGTTCTGCTGAATCAGCTGCATGGCACGGGAGCATAGGAACGCGACCGACCGCCAGTCAATGACTTTACGATCGATCGCATACCTATGCAGACTGAGAGAGGGTGGCTAGCGCGCCATCTCCTCCTTGAGGGCGGCGACGAACCCGTCGACGTCCTCCTCGCGGGTGTCGAAGGCGCACATCCACCGGACGTCGCCGGCCGCCTCGTCCCAGAAGTAGAAGCGGTAGTGCTTCATCAGACGCTCGGAGACGTCGTGCGGAAGGCGGGCGAAGACGCCGTTGGCCTGCACCGGGTAGAGGATCTCGACACCGTCGACGGCGCGCACCCCCTCGGCGAGGCGCTGCGCCATCTCGTTGGAGTGCCGGGCGTTGCGCAGCCACAGGTCCCTGGCGAACAGGGCCTCCAACTGCACCGACACGAACCGCATCTTGGAGGCGAGCTGCATGGACAGCTTGCGCAGATGCTTCATGTGCCGGACGGCGTCCTGGTTGATGACGACGACGGCCTCGCCGAAGATCGCGCCGTTCTTCGTGCCGCCGAGCGACAGGATGTCGACGCCGACCGCGTTCGTGAACGTACGCATCGGCACGTCGAGGGAGGCCGCGGCGTTGGATATCCGGGAGCCGTCGAGGTGCACGACCATGTTCCGCTCGTGGGCGTGGTCGCAGATCGCGCGGATCTCGTCGGGCGTGTACAGCGTGCCGAGCTCGGTGGACTGCGTGATCGAGACGACCTGCGGCATCGCACGGTGCTCGTCGTCCCAGCCGTACGCCTGCCGGTCGATGAGCTCGGGGGTGAGCTTGCCGTCGGGCGTCGGGATGGTGAGCAGCTTCAGACCGCCCATGCGCTCGGGGGCGCCGCCCTCGTCGACGTTGATGTGCGCGGACTCGGCGCAGATCACCGCGCCCCAGCGGTCGGTGACCGCCTGGAGCGCGACGACGTTGGCCCCCGTGCCGTTGAAGACCGGGAACGCCTCGGCGGTCGGGCCGAAGTGGCTGCGGATGATCTGCTGGAGACGGGCCGTGTAGTCGTCCTCGCCGTACGCGACCTGGTGCCCTCCGTTGGCCAGGGCCAGTGCGGCCATGATCTCGGGGTGGGCGCCCGCGTAGTTGTCGCTGGCGAAACCCCGGATCGTGGGGTCGTGGTGCCTGCGGGCGTCGGTCCTGGGAGGATTCACGGCTTCTCGGTCAGCCACAGACGGGTCCCGTTCACTTCGGCGGCGGGCCGCCTCCAGACGCCGGCGATGGCCTCGGCCAGCTCCTTGACGTCGGTGAAGCCCGCGAACTTCGCGTTGGGGCGCTCCGCGCGCATCGCGTCGTGCACCAGCGCCTTGACCACCAGGATCGCAGCCGCCTGCTGCGGTCCCGCGTCGCCCCCCGCCTTGCGGAAGGCGTCGCCGAGCGCGAGCGTCCACGCCTCGGCCGCGGCCTTGGAGGCGGCGTAGGCGGCGTTGCCCGCGGTCGGCTTGCTGGCGCCGGCCGCGCTGATCAGCAGGTAGCGGCCCCGGTCGGAGCGGCCGAGACCCTCCTGGAAGGCGAGCGAGGTGTGCTGCACCGTGCGGATCAGGAGCTTTTCCAGCAGGTCCCAGTCGGCGAGGTCGGTCTCGGCGAAGCTCGCGCTGCCGCGCCAGCCGCCCACGAGGTGCACCACCCCGTCGACCCGGCCGAAGTCCTTCTCGACGCGGCCGGCCCAGTCGCGGGTCGCGTGCAGGTCGAGCAGGTCGACGGTGTCGCCGATGACGGTGGCGCCGCCGTGCGCGTAGCGCGCCTCGTCGACGGCCTCGGCGAGGCGCTCGGGATCCGCGTCGGCGCCGACGACCGTGGCGCCCGCCTCCGCGAGCCGCTTGAGGGTGGCGCGCCCGGCCGGTCCCGCGGCTCCGGCGACCGCGATCACGGCACCGTCCAGCGTGTCCCTGGTCTCGTTGGTGTCGGTCATGGCAGTCGCCTCCTGTACGGGATTGCTCACGCGGCCACCCGCTCGGCACCCGCCGCGGTGATCCCCTTGGTCGAGGCGATCACGTTCTTCAGCTTCTTGGAGAGCGCCTCATAGAACATGCTGAGCGGAAACTCGTCCGCAAGCACCTCGTCCACCAGCTTGCGGGGCGGCAGGCTCGTGTCGAGGGCGTCGGGGCCCTTGGCCCAGCGGGAGCCGGGGTGCGGCGCGAGATACGTCGAGACGAGGTCGTACGCGGCGAACCAGTGGACCAGCTTCGGACGGTCGATGCCGTCGCGGTACAGCGTCTCGATCTCGGCGCACAGCTGGTTGGTGACCTCGGGGGCGCGCTGCCAGTCGATGTGCAGCTTGTTGTCGGTCCAGCGCACGACGTCGTGCTTGTGCAGGTACGCGAAGAGCAGCTGGCCGCCCAGACCGTCGTAGTTGCGCACGCGCTCGCCGGTGACCGGGAAGCGGAACATCCGGTCGAACAGCACGGCGTACTGGACGTCGCGGCCCTGCGGGACGCCGTCGGCCTCCAGCTTCACGGCCTCCTTGAAGGCGGTGAGGTCGCAGCGCAGCTCCTCCAGGCCGTACATCCAGAACGGCTGGCGCTGCTTGATCATGAACGGGTCGAACGGCAGGTCGCCGTGGCTGTGCGTGCGGTCGTGGACCATGTCCCACAGCACGAACGCCTGCTGGCAGCGGTCCTGGTCGCCGACCATCCGCGCGATGTCCTCGGGCAGTTCGACGCCGAGGATGTCGACGGCCGCCTCGGTGACGCGGCGGAAGCGGGCCGCCTCGCGGTCGCAGAAGATGCCGCCCCAGGAGAAGCGCTCGGGGGCCTCGCGCACGGCGATCGTCTCGGGGAAGAGCACCGCCGAGTTCGTGTCGTAACCCGAGGTGAAGTCCTCGAAGGTGATGCCGCAGAACAGCGGGTTGTCGTAGCGCGTGGCCTCCAGCTCGGCCAGCCAATCCGGCCAGACCATGCGCAGCACGACGGCTTCGAGGTTCCGGTCCGGGTTCCCGTTCTGCGTGTACATCGGGAAGAGCACCAGGTGCTGGAGGCCGTCCTGACGCCGCGCCGCGGGCTGGAAGGCGAGCAGCGAGTCCAGGAAGTCCGGTACCCGGTAGCCGTCGTCGGCCCAGCGCCGCAGGTCGCGGACGAGCGCCTCGTGGTACGCGGCGTCGTGCGGGAGCAGCGGGGCGAGCTGCTCCACCGCGGCTATGACACGGTCGACCGCCAGATCTGCGGTGGCCTTCGCGGGGGCGCCCTCGGCGCCGAAGTCGATCGACCCGTCCTTGTCCTGCCAGGTCCTGATCTCCTCCACGGCGTCCTTGAGCACGGGCCACGCCGGGTGCTCCACCACCCTGTCGCCGACCGTCGGAGCCGAAGGAACGATCCCCTCCATGCCCGCCTGCACAAGAATTTCCGTCATGTCCCATCCTCCACGGGAGAACCTCGCGTAAGGACACCGTATGCATGCGAGGTTCTCCGGGACAAGAGGAGACTCGGGAAATTATCCTGCGCTACCCCCGGTGTTACCGCTGTTTTTCCTGTCTCGCACGCTTGAAACGATGACCTGTGCCACATCCGCCCGTGCCTGGCGCGCATCGCCGAGCAGTTCGGGGAAGCCGAAGAAGCCGTGGAACATGTGCGGGAAGTGGCTCTCGGTCACCGGGACACCGGCGGCGCGCAGGGCTGTCGCGTACGCGCGGCCCTCGTCGCACAGCGGGTCGCAGCCCGCGGTGACGACGTGGGCGGCCGGCAGCCCGGCGAGATCCTCGGCGAGGAGCGGTGAGACGTGGGGGTGGGCGGGGTCGCCGTCGGACCCGAGGTACTGGTCGCGGAACCAGCGGCAGTGGGCGGCGGTCAGGAAGTACCCGGCGGCGTTGGCGTCGAAGGAGCCGGCCTTCTGCCGGGCGTCGGTCGCGGGGTAGACGAGGACCTGCCGGGCGATGCGCGGGCCGTCCTCGTCGCGGGCGATCTGCGCGACGACGGCGGCGAGGTTCCCGCCCGCACTGTCGCCCGCGACCGTCAACGCGCATGGATCCGCGCCGAGTTCACCGGCGTGGCCGGCGACCCAGCACACGGCGGCGTACGCGTCCTCGACGGCGGCCGGGAACCGGGACTCGGGCGCGAGCCGGTAGTCGACGGAGACCACGACGGCCCCGGCGTCCCGGCACAGGCCGCGCGCCGTCGAGTCGTGACTGTCCAGATCGCAGATGACCCAGCCGCCCCCGTGGAAGAACACGACGACGGGCCGGGGCGCGTCCCCGTCCGTCGCGCCGCCGGACTCCGGCCGGTAGATCCGTACGGGAATCGGGGGCGCCCCGGGCGGCCCCGGTATCTCCCGGTCCTCGACGGCGCCGACGACGGGCGCGGGGAACGGTGCGGCGGGCGCGGCCGCGAGGATCCTGCGGGCCTCGGCGGCGTCGGTGACGGCCCCGCCGAGGTCGGGGAAGACGGCTGCCATCGCGTCCACGAGGGGACGGGCCTCGGGGGCGAGGCGGTCGACGGCGTCGGAGGTTTCTTCGATGGACATGGGCGACTCCGGTGGTCGGGTGGGCGCAGGCGCGCGGGTCTCAGGAGAGTCCGCTCCTGAAGTGCGGGATGACCGTCTCGCCCCACTGGCGCAGCGTCTCCAGACAGGCCTCCTGGGGAACCGTGCCCATCTGGATCAGGCACATGATCTCGTCGGCCCCGGCATCGCGCAGACGCTCGACGTAGGCGATGGCGTCGGCCGAAGTGCCGTACGCGTGGTCCGCGTTGAAGGTGGCCGTGGCTGTGGGGCGGACCGGGACGCGCTGTTCGTTGAGGCGGGCGACGACCTGCTCGGCGGCCCGGCGCATCTCGGCCGCCTCGTCCGTGCCGTCGACGACGGCCTCGTCGGGGATGCCCGCACCGCCGTACCAGTGCCCGATGGACTGGGCGAAGAAACGCTGGCCTCGGATGCCGATCCGGCGGGCCGCCTCCCGGTCGTCCGAGACGATGGTGGGGCACAGCACCGCGAAGTGGTCGTTGACGGCCGAGGAGACGAGCCGCTCGGGGGTCCGGCCGGCGATCGCCGCGTCGTAGGCGCCCCGCATCTCGGCGATCGACTCGGGGCCCGCGAAGCCCATCACCAGGGCGCCGACGCCGAGTTCGGCCGCCTGGCGCAGGGTGTCCGTGCGACTGCAGGCGAGGAACAGCGGCGGGTGCGGGGTCTGGGCGGGCCGGGGCAGGATCGGGTGCGGGTCGATGTCGAGGAGCGGGCCGTGGTGCTCCAGCTCGTCCTTCTCCCAGGCCTTGCCGATGATGCGCAGCGCCTCCTCGACCTCCTGGGTCGTGCGGTCCTTGTCGACGCCGCACAACGACGTCTCCTGGACGGTGCCGCCGCGCCCGGCCCCGAGGTCGAGCCGGCCGCCGCTGAGCAGGTCGAGGGTGGCGGCGCGCTCGGCGACGCGGGCCGGGTGGTTGAACCGGAACGGCATGCAGACCACGCCGTGCCCGACGCGGATGCGGGACGTGCGGGCCGCTACCCAGGTCAGAAAGACCTCCGGCGCGGACATGTGCGCGTACCACTTCAGGGAGTGGTGCTCGACCGCCCAGATCCGGTCGAACCCCATCTCCTCGGCAAACACGGCCTGTTCGACGCAGTCGCGGAAGAGCTGGTGCTCACGCTCGACCGTGGGGTCGGCGAGCTGGGCCTCGAAGATGACGGAGAACTTCATGGCGCCTCCGGGTCGTTGCCTCCATATGACTCATAGCTATATGACGATCCGTCAGAAAAGGGAAGGGGCGGGCAGGCACCGGAGGAGCCGCACGCGAAGACCGGGGACGGGGTCGCGGGCCCTTTAGGCTGTGCTTCCCTGCCACCCCGACCCTGGAGCCCCGCCGTGTTCGACCCCGCACCCGAGTACCCGTACCACGACAGCGACCGGCCGGACGGGGCGCCCGCACCGCACGCGCTGCTCGCCCCCGTGCTCGGCCTGCTGGGGAGCTGGCACGGACGCGGGCGCGGTGGATACCCCACGATCGACGGGGAGTTCAGGTACGCCCAGGAGGTCACCTTCCGGCACGACGGGCGGCCGTTCCTCAGCTACGAGGCCCGGGCCTGGCTGCTCGACGCCGACGACGTGCCGGTGCGTCCGGCGGCCCGGGAGAGCGGCTGGTGGCGGCTGCAGCCGGACGGGCGGGTGGAGGCGCTGATCACCCAGCCCACCGGTATCGGGGAGATCGCGGTCGGGCGCGCGGCCGACGGCACGGTCGACCTCGCCACCGACAGCGTGGCACTGACGCCGACGGCCAAGAAGGTCGAGGGGACCCGGCGCCGCTACACCCTGGCCGACGCGGACACCCTGACGTTCGAGCACGATCTCGCCGCGGTCGGACAGCCGTTGCAGCACCACCTGTCGGCGCGGCTGCGGCGCAAGGCCGCTTAGGGCTTGCGCCGGCCCTCGCGGCTCACTTCAATGCGGACCCATGCCGACCTCACCGCTGCCACCGACCGCCTGGGCCGTGCTCGGACTGCTGTCCTTCCCGGGTGAGCGGACCGGCTACGAGCTGAAGAAGTGGGCCGACGCCTCGCTCCGGTTCTTCTACGGGGCGCCCGCCTTCAGCCAGATCTACGCCGAACTGCGCCGGCTGGAGCGGCTCGGGTACGTGACGTCGCGGCGTTCGGGGCCCGAGGAGCCCCGGGCGAAACGGGCGTACGCCATCACGCCGGCCGGCCGGGACGCGCTCGCCGACTGGGCGGCCGGCGGAACCGGCGCAGAGGACGCGGCCGCGGACGCCGTGACGCTTAGGCACCCGGTGGTGCTGCGGGTGTGGCTGGGGCATCTCGCCGCACCGGAGCGGCTGCGGGCCCTCGTCGAGGAGCATCTGGCGCGCACCGAGGGCGAGTTGAAGGAGGTACGGGACGCGCTGGCGCGGGCCGACGGGGTCGAGGCGTGGGCCCATCCGCAGATCGCCCTGCGCTGGAGCGAGCGGCATCTGCTGGCCGAGGTCGAGCTGACCCGGGGCCTGTTGGCGGATCTGGAGGCGCTGCCCCCGGCCGACGGCGGCGCGGGTCAACCTCCGCCGGACTCGCCCACCGACGGGTGACATGACCGCCCGTCCGGGTCCGGGCCGGTAGGACGGGCCGCATCCCTGTCCCGCGCCGCATGGGAGTGCGTCAGCCGTGAGTACCCGCGCCGTCCTCGTCGCCGCCGTCATCACCGGACTGCTCCTCGGGGTGGTGGGGGCCAGAGGGGACGACTCCGGCCACGCGCGCCGCGGCGGGCCGGCGGCGGAGGCGGGCCGCTAGCGGAACCGGACAGTACGGTCCCCCGGATGCCGTCCGATCCGCCGGGCAGGCTCTAGGCTCGGGGCCTGTCGCGTGCGCGCGACAGCCGAGTCGCCGTCGACGGAAGCGAGACAGTCTTGAACTTCCTCACCATCGGGCATCGCGGAGCCATGGGTGTCGAACCCGAGAACACCCTGCGGTCCTTCGTCGCCGCCGAGCGGGCGGGACTCGATCTCATCGAGCTCGATCTGCATCTGAGCAAGGACGGCGCGCTCGTCGTCATGCACGACGCCGACGTGGACCGCACCACGGACGGCACGGGTCCCATCGCCGAGCAGACGCTCGCCGAGCTGCGGACGCTGGACGCCGGACGCGGTGAGCGAGTGCCGGTCTTCGAGGAGGTCCTCGACGCTGTGAGCGCCCCGCTGCAGGCGGAGATCAAGGACATCGCGGCGGCCCGGGCGCTCGCCGAGGTGCTGCTGCGCCGCGATCTGGTGCACCGGGTCGAGGTGATCTCGTTCCACGACGAGGCCGTCGCGGAGATCGCGCGGCTGGTGCCCGGGGTGCGGACGGCGCTGGTCGCCAGCCGTTACGGCACGGACGTCGTGGAGCGGGCCGTGGCCGTCGGCGCCACGACCCTGGTCCTCAACATCCGGCGCCTGACGCAGGAGATCGTGGAGCACGCCCGCAAGGCCGACCTGCGGATCATCGGCTGGGTGGTGAACACCCAGGACGATCTGCGGCTCGTCCGGGCGCTCGGCCTGGACGGAGCGACCACCGACTACCCGGAGATCAAGCGGACCGGCCGCTTCACCGCCTGATCACACGAGCGGCTTGACCAGCAGCTCGAACTGGAGGTCGGCGCGCTGCGGCACACCGAAGCGCTCGTCGCCGTACGGGAAGGGGCTCATCTTTCCCGTACGGCGGTAGCCGCGCCGCTCGTACCAGGCGATGAGCTCCTCGCGCACCGAGATCACCGTCATGTGCATCTCGCGCACGCCCCACGTCGCGCACGCCGTGCGCTCCGCCTCGGCGATGATCACCTTGCCGAGACCGGCGCCCTGGAGGGCGGGGCTGACGGCGAACATCCCGAAGTAGGCGTGGTCGCCGCGGTGCTCCAGCTGGCAGCAGGCGACGATCACGCCGTCGCGCTCGACGGTCAGCAGGCGGCTGTCGGTGTGGTTGACGACGTCGAGCACGCCCTGCGGGTCGGTCCGCTGGCCTTCCAGGATGTCCGCCTCCGTGGTCCAGCCGGCCCGGCTGTCGTCCCCGCGGTAGGCCGACTCGACGAGCGCGACGAGCGCGTCCACGTCGGCCTCGGTGGCGTCGCGGAAGCTCAGGCCATCGGTGGCGGGGTGCGGGGCGGCGGCGGTCATGGGCGGCTCTCCGATCTCGTACGGGCTGGGGCCTGTCGGCGCCGTCGAGGTTAACCCGGTCGCACTACTGTGCGTCGGCATGGTTCATGTACTGAGCAGCAGGGTTCTGATCACGCCCGGCGATCCGGAGCGGTCGCGGGCCTTCTACGGCGAGGCGCTGGGCCTCGCGGTGTACCGGGAGTTCGGGACCGGGCCCGAGCGGGGCACGGTGTACTTCCTGGGCGGCGGGTTCCTGGAGGTGTCGGGGCGGGCCGAGCCGCCGGTGAAGCCGGGCCTGCACCTGTGGTTGCAGGTGGCGGACGTGCGGGCCGCGCACGAGGAGCTCACGGCGCGGGGCGTGCCGGTGCTGCGGGAGCCGCGGACGGAGCCGTGGGGTCTGGTCGAGATGTGGATCTCGGATCCGGACGGCACCCGGATCTGCGTGGTCGAGGTTCCCGAGGAACATCCGATCCGTTACCGGCCGGGCATCTGACGTGCGGTGACACGGTGTGCGTCGCAGGATGGCGCTGAGTCAGGGGATTCGGCGGCGCCGATCCGGATACATGACCGGCAGCGCTCCTCGCCTGTCCGCACACCGTCCAGCCCAGGAGAGATCCGACCATGACCGCTCCCCGTACCTCGACCGTGCCCCGGATTCTGATCATCGGCGGTGGGTTCGCCGGGATGGAGTGCGCCCACAAGCTGGAGAAGGAGCTGAAGCCCGGGGAGGCGGTGCTGAAGCTCGTCAGTCCGATGGACCACCAGCTCTATCTGCCCCTGCTCCCCCATGTGGCGTCCGGTGTGCTGACCCCGCAGTCGGTCGCGGTGCCGCTGCGCCGGATGCTGCGCCGCACCGCGATCATTCCCGGCGGCGCCGTCGGCGTGGACCCGAAGGCGAAGGCCGTCGTCGTCCGGAAGATCAACGGCGAGACCGTCGTCGAACGCTACGACCATCTGGTGCTGACGCCGGGCAGTGTGACCCGGCAGTTCGACATCCCCGGCGTCGAGGAGCACGCGGTCGGCGTCAAGACGCTCGCCGAGGCGGCCTGGATCCGCGACCACGTGATCTCGCAGCTGGACCTCGCGGCGGCAAGCTCGGACCCGGCCGAGCGGGAGGCGCGGCTGCAGTTCGTGGTGGTCGGCGGCGGGTACGCCGGCACCGAGACCGCGGCGTATCTGCAGCGCCTGACCACCTCGGCGGTCAAGCGGTACCCGGGGCTCGACCCGCGCGGGATCAAGTGGCACCTGGTCGACGTGGCACCGAAGCTGATGCCGGAGCTGGGCGACCGGCTCGGCGACAAGGCGATGGCGATCCTGCAGCGGCGCGGCCTGCACGTCTCCCTCGGGGTGTCCGTGGCGAAGGCCACCGAGAACACCGTGACGCTCACCGACGGGCGCGAGCTGCCCTGCCACACGCTGATCTGGACGGCCGGTGTCGCGCCGAGTCCGCTCGTCGCGACGCTGAACGCCGAGACGAACCGGGGCCGCCTCGTCGTCACCCCCGAGCTGACCGTGCCGGGTCTCGACGGGGTCTTCGCGCTCGGTGACGCCGCGGCGGTGCCGGACGTCGTCAAGGGCGGGGACGCGATCTGCCCGCCGACGGCCCAGCACGCGATGCGACAGGGCTGGGCGGCGGCCCGCAATGTCCTCGCGGCGGTACGCGGCACCCCGCTGACCCCGTACCGCCACAAGGACCTCGGGCTCGTCGTCGACCTCGGCGGCATCCAGGCGGTGTCGAAGCCCATGGGGGTGCAGCTCACCGGGCTGCCCGCCCAGATCGTGGCGCGCGGCTATCACCTGGGGGCGCTGCGGACGCTGACGGCGCGTTTCCGTACGGCGGCGAACTGGGGTCTGAACGCGGTCGCGGGCGACGACTTCGTGCGCACCGGCTTCCAGCGGAACCGGCCCGCCACGCTCAAGGACTTCGAGATGACGGACGCCTATCTGTCGCCGGAGGAGGTGCACGCGGCGGTGACCGCGCACGTCGCGGGGCAGGCGATGACGCCGCAGAAACCGGATCTGCCGATCAACTGACACCGCGGTCGGGCCGCATCCCGGACAGCCGCGCGCGGCACGCGAGTTGCAGCGCGAGGCGGGTCTCGGGGTCGGCGAGGTCGGCGCCCGTGAGGTCCGCCACGCGGCGGATGCGGGCGCCGACCGCGTTGCGGTGCAGGTGGAGGGTCTCGGCGGCGCGGGCCGGCGAGTTGTTGTGGTCGAGGTAGGCCTGGAGCGTGCGCAGCAGCGGCTCGGCCTTGTCCGGCCCCAGCTCCAGGACGGGAGCGAGGAGTTCACCGGTCGCCTCGTGAGCGGTGTCGGAGGCGTACCACTCCATGAGCATCCGGTCGAGGCCCGCCGCGTCGTGCGCGGTGACGGACGTGCCGTCGGGCGGCGCCTGGAGCGCGGCGCGGGCCTCGCGGGCGGAGGTGCGGATGCCGAGGGGGCCGCGGTGCGGGGCGCCCAGCCCGCCGCGCAGTGCGGCCTCGGGGTGGCGGGTGCGCAGCCCGTCCAGGGTGCGGCGGGCGAGGGCGAGGACCGCGCGGCGGGCGTCGGGGCCCGGGGCCGCGGGCCGGGTGCCGAGCAGGACGAGGGCGTCGTCGACGAGTGCGGCGTGCCATTGGGTGCCGTCCGCGGGGGCCCGCAGCCGGTTCAGGGCTTGGGGGGCGAGGCCGTCGAGGAGCCGGTAGCGGTCGGCTGCGGGCAGGCCGGGGGCGGCCACGCGCAGCGCGGTGTGGTGGCCGTCGACGGGCAGGCCGAGCGCGCGGCCGCGGACGGCGAGGCCCGGGGCCCGGTCCTGCGGCGCGGCGAGGAGTTCCGCCAGCAGATGGCCGCGGGAGCGGACGGGGACGTCGCCGTGGCCGCCGCCGGCCGCCGCGAGGGCCGTCGTCGTCAGGACGCAGCGCACCGCGGTGCCGAGGTGGCCGGGGCGGGCCGGGGCCGCGAGGGCGATCTCCCCGTCGGGGCCGGGGGCGCTCGCGCCCGCTTCGCCGGGCCCCGGGGCGCGCCGCTCGACGGGGATGCCCAGTGCTTCGGCGGCGGTGGCGGCGGCGCGCTCCGGGTCCCCGGCGACGCCCGGCAGGCGCTCGGCGGCGTCGGCGACCCGGGCCAGCGCGTCGGCGGCGTCCCCGGCGACGGCCCGGTCCACGGCGACGACCAGCGCGGCGAGGTCGCCGGTGGCGCCCAGCACGGCGACGCGGCCGCGGTCGGCGAGGGCGCGGACCGTGGCGGAGGCGGCCCCGTCCGGCAGTGCCCGGGCCTGCTCGTCGGCGGTGAGGACGATGCCCGCCGCCCCGGCGGCCGCCGCGTCCCGTACCGCGACGTCCAGAAGGTGACCGGGGACGGCCGACAGCAGGATCACGACGGTGCCGGGCGGGGCGTCGGGGAGGCGGTCCGCCCGGGTCTCCAGGCGCACGCCGGTCACCTCGGTGGCGGTCAGCGGACCGGCGAGGTGGCGCAGGCCGGTGAGGCCGGGGGCGGTGAGCAGATCGGCGAGCGCGGGCATGCACCGAAGTGTGCTCCAAGCACATCCTCGGGCTCAAGCCTGTGCTGATGGCCCATGGGACCGTGGGCCTGGCTCCGTACGCTGATGTCATGCACCTGGACGCAGAAGCGCTCGCCGACTTCGCGCGGGGCTGTGCCGTCCTCGGGTCCGGGGGCGGCGGCCCCGTCGCCGACACCGTGCCCGTTGCCGCGCAGGCGATCGAGGAGTGCGGCCCGGTGCCCGTCGTGGCGGCGGACGCGCTGCCGGACGACGCGCTCGTGATGCCCGTCAGCCTGGTCGGGTCCCCGGCCGTCGCCGCCGAGCGGATCGGCGGCCGTGCGGAGCCCGGCCGGCTCGCGGCGCGCGTCGAGGCGCTGCACGGGCGGCCGGTGGCGGCCGTGATGTGCGGCGAGATCGGCGGCCAGAACGGCTGCTTCACCGTCGCGTGGGCGGCCCGGCTCGGCGTCCCGCTGCTGGACGCGGACGCGATGGGCCGGGCCTTCCCCCGCATGGACCAGACCGTGCTCGAACTCGCCGGGCTCGCCGCCTCCCCCGCCGTGCTGGCCGACGAACACGGGCGCACCGTCGTGCTCGACCACGTGGACGGGCCCTATTTGGAGGAGCTGGTCCGGCCGGTCGTCGCCGCGTTCGGCGGGCGCGTCGTCTCCTCGGACTATCCGCTCGCCGCGGGCCAGGCCGCCCGGCACGCGGTGACGGGCTCGGTGACGCGGGCGCTGGCGCTGGGCCGGGGCGAGGGGCCGCGGCCGGTCCTGACCGGGAAGGTGGCGTCGGTGCGGCGGCCCGGTGACGGCGCGGCCGGTGTCCTGCTGGAGGGCGCCGGGGACGACGCGGGGCGGCTCGTGCTGCTGGAGGCGCGCAGCGAGTTCGTCGTGGCGATGGAGGACGGCAGGCCGCTGGCGCTCGTGCCGGACGTCATCGCCCTGATCGACGAGCGCACCGGCTGGGCGGTGCCGGTCGAGGAGGTCCGCTACGGGCTGCGGGTGCGGCTCGTGACGTTCCCGACGGCGCCCGTCTGGTACTCGGCGGCGGGGCTGGCCCTGGCCGGGCCCGCGGCCTACGGGCTGGAGGTGGCGCGGTGACCGTCGCGATCGGGGTGGACGTGGGCCCCACGAACACCGACGCGGTGCTGCTCGTCGACGGGCGCCCCGCGCACGCCGTGAAGGTTCCGTCGCGGCCCGGTGACACGGTCGGCTCGCTGGTCGGCGCCGTCGGGGAACTGCCGTCCGCGCAGCGGGCCCGTGCCCGGACGCTCGCGGTGGGCCTACGGGACGCCGCCCGCGCCGTGACCGGGCGCTCGGGGCTCGCTCAGGTGGGCGTCCTGCGGATCGGCGGCGCGTCCGCCGATGCCGTACGACCCCTGTTCGGCTGGCCCGAGGAGCTGCGGTCGGCGGTGTGCGCCGGGGTCGCCGACGTGGCCGGCGGCAGCGGGCTCGCGCCGCTGGACGGTGCACCCCTGGACGAGGCGGCGGTGGCCGCGTTCGGCGCCGAACTGGCGGGCCGAGCCGAGGCGTTCGCGGTCAGCTCGGTGTTCGCCCCGGTCGACGGCGCGCAGGAGCGGGCCGCGGCGGAGATCCTGCGCGCGCAGGCCGGGCCCGACGTGCCGGTGCTGCTGTCCGGCGCGATCGGGTCGCTGGGGCTGCTCCAGCGGGAGAACGCGACGGTGCTCGACGCGGCCCTGTGCCTGCTGGTGGCGCGGGTCGCCGACGATCTGACGGCCGCGCTGCCCGGGCTCGGGCTCGCACCGGACGCCGACGTCCTGGTCACCCGGCACGACGGCACCCTGATGAGCCTGGAGTATCTGCGCCGTCAGCCCGGACTGAGCCTCGGCTCGGGCCCGGCCTGCACCCTGCGCGGCGCCGGTCTCCTCGCCGGGATCGGGGACGCCGTCGTCATCGACGTCGGTGAACGGCGGGCCCGGGTCGGCGCGCTGACCGGCGGCTACCCGCGCGAGGCCGCGCCCGGCGAGCGCATCGGCGGCGTCCCCGTCAGTCTCCGCTTCCCCGACCTGCTGACCGTGGACGCCACCGCGCACCGCGAACTCGCCGAGGCCGCGGACCGGATGCAGCCCGCGGCGGACCGCGTCCCGGTGATCCTGGTCGGCGGCGGCGCCCCGCAGGTGCCGGACACGGCGCTGCCCGGCTGCGAGGTCGTGCGCCCCGGACACGGCGACGTGGCGGGCGCGTTCGGCGCCGCGGCGTCACCCGTCGGCGGCTCCTGCGAACGGATCGTCCAGCGGCCCGGCGCGCTCGACGCCGTACGGGACGAGGTACGGCAGCTGGCGCGGGCCAGTGCCGTGCGGGCCGGGGCCGATCCGCGCCGCGTGCGCACCGTGCTCGACCCGGAGGAATACGTGCCGTACCTCGCGGGCGCCGTGCTGTTACGCGCCCGCGCCTTCGGCCCGCCGTCCCCGCTCTGACCGCTCTCCCCCGCTCTCCCCCGCGTTCCGCATCTCCCTCTCGCCCCACGGCCGCCGTGCACCACGCCGCCGTGCGCCCCGTCCTGCCCTCATCCTTCGACAAGGACTGTCCCCATGACGAAGTCAGCGACCCGACCGTCCGCGCCGCCCGGCGCGGAGACCGCCCCGGAGACCGACGAGGACTACCCGCTGGAGCGCGTCCCGCAGGCCGCCCGCTACTCGTGGTTCAACGTGGCCGTGCAGCGCTTCGGCCAGCTCTCCGACCTCACCCAGTTCCTGCTCGGCGCGACGCTCGGCGCGGGCCTGTCGTTCTGGGGCGCCTTCTGGGCGTTCACGCTCGGCTCGGTGATCCTGGAGATCGTCTGCATCTTCGTCGGCATCGCCGGGATGCGCGAAGGCCTGTCGACCTCCGTCCTGGTGCGCTGGACCGGCTTCGGCCGCTACGGCTCGACGCTCATCGGACTGGTCATCGCGGTGAGCCTGTTCGGCTGGTTCGGCGTGCAGACCGCCGTGTTCGCCGCGGGCCTGCAGTCGATCGTGCCCGCGATACCGCTGTGGGCCTGGTGCCTGATCTGCGGCCTCGGGGTGACCGCCCTGGTGCTGCGCGGATTCCGGGCGATGGGCTGGACGGCCTTCGTCACGGTGCCGGCCTTCCTGGGGCTCGCCGGGTGGGCGATGACCGTGCAGATCTCCCGGCACAGCTTCGGCGACCTGGTCGCGTCGCCGCCGTTCGGCGCGCACATCAGCGTCGCCACCGGCGCCACGATCGTGGCCGGCTCGTACATCGTGGGCGCGGTGACCACGCCGGACATGACGCGCTTCAACCGCTCGACCGGTGACGTCGTCAAGCAGACCCTCGTCGGCATCTCGCTCGGCGAGTACGTCCTGGGCCTGGCCGGTGTGCTGCTCGCGTACGCCGTGAAGTCGTCCGACCTGATCGCGATCATCACGTCGAGCTCCGGCGTCGTCGGCGTGATCGTGCTGGTCTCCGCCACCGTGAAGATCAACAACTGGAATCTGTACTCGTCGGCGCTCGGCCTGATCAACGCGGTGGAGACCCTCTTCACGGTGCGCCTGGGGCGCGTCGCGACGACCGTCGTCATCGGTGTCCTCGGGTCGGTGGCGGCCGCGGCCGGGATCCTGGACCACTTCACCGGCTTCCTCACCGTCCTCGGCATCCTCACGCCGCCCATCGCCGGGATCATGGTGGCCGAGTACTTCGTGGTGAAGAAGTGGCGCCCGCAGCTGGACGCCTCGCGCCGCCTCGGCCGCCTCCCGGAGACGGAACCGTCCTGGGTGCCCGCCACGATCGCCGTGTGGGCCCTCGCCTCTCTTGTCGGCTGGCTCGGGGACCACTACCAGTGGTGGGGCATCCCCGCCCTCAACTCGCTCCTCGTGGCGGGCATCGGCTACGTCCTGCTCGGCCGGCTCGGTCTCGTCCGCGGTACCCGTGAGCTGCCCTTCGACCAGCCCGCACGAGCGGCCGCCCAGCTGGAGGCAGCCCCGGCCGCCACGCACTGAACACCCGAACTCCCGTACCGACAAAGGAAAGCAGCAGCATGCGCATCGGCATCGACGTCGGAGGCACCAACACCGACGCCGCCCTGCTCGGGGACGACGACCGGGTGATCTCGGCCGCCAAGTCGCCGACCACACCGGACATCACCTCCGGCGTGACGGCGGCGATCCGGGCCCTCGACCCGCCCGTGGACCGGGTGAGCGCGGTCATGATCGGCACCACCCACTTCCTCAACGCGCTGATCGAGGGCGCCCGGCTCGCGCCCGTCGCGGCGGTCCGGCTCGGGCTGCCCGCGACGGCCGCGCTGCCGCCGATGACGGACTGGCCCGAGCGCCAGCGCGCGGCGGTCGGCGGGCACGGCTATCTGTGCCACGGCGGCCGGGAGTTCGACGGCCGCCCGCTGTCGCCCCTCGATCCCGGCGAGCTGAGGCGCACGGCCGCCGACATCGCGGCCAAGGGGATCACGTCGGTGGCGATCTCCTCCGTGTTCTCACCGGTCGCGGAGGACGACGAGCGGCGCGCGGCACAGATCCTGCGGGGTGAGCTGGGCGACGGCGTGCACATCTCGCTCTCCCACGAGCTGGGCCGGATCGGCCTGCTGGCCCGCGAGAACGCGACGATCATCAACGCGGCGCTGCGCGACCTGGCCACGGTGATCGTCGAGTCCTTCGCCAAGTCCCTCGCGGAGGTGTCGATCACGGCGCCGTTCTTCCTGTCGCAGAACGACGGGACGCTGATGGACGTGGAGTTCGCGCGGACGTATCCGGTGGCGACGTTCGCGTCCGGGCCGACGAACTCGATGCGCGGCGCGGCGTTCCTGTCCGGGCTCCAGGACTGCGCGGTGGTGGACGTGGGCGGCACGACGGCCGACGTCGGCATCCTCGCGGGCGGCTTCCCCCGGGAGGCGGCGGGCGAGAGCGAGGCCGCCGGGATCCGCACCAACTTCCGTATCCCCGACGTGCTGTCGCTCGGCATCGGCGGCGGCTCTCTGGTCTCGCCGGAGGGCGACACCGGCCCGCGGTCGGTCGGCTACCGGCTCACCGAGGAGGCCCTCGTGTTCGGCGGCACGACACTGACGGCGACCGACCTCGCGGTGGCGGCGGGCCGCGCCGACATCGGCGACCCGGCCCGGGTGGCCCATCTGGACCGGGAGTTCGTGGACCGGGCACTGGACCGCATCGCTCATCGGCTGGCGGAGAGCGTCGACCGCATGCGGACGTCGGCCGCGGCGCTGCCGGTGGTCGCGGTCGGCGGCGGCTCCGTCCTCGTACCGGAACGGCTCCCCGGCTTCGACGACGTACGGCGTCCCGGGAACTTCGGTGTCGCGAACGCGGTGGGCGCGGCCATCGCGCAGGTCGGCGGCGAGGTCGACCGGGTCTTCCACGTGCCGCAGGGCACCCGGGAGTCGGTCCTCGCCGGGGCGCGGGAGGAGGCCGTGGCGCGCGCCGAGGAGGCGGGCGCGCGGCGCGGCAGTGTCCGCGTCGTCGACATCGAGGAGGTACCGCTCGCCTATCTGCCGGGCGGCGCGACCCGGATCCGCGTCAAGGCGGTCGGCGACCTCGACCTGAAGCACATCCCCGTCCGGACCGGAGTCACCGCCCATGCGTGAGATCACCCTCGACAACCTCGACGACATCGCGCGCGGCGCCGGGATCCTCGGCACCGGCGGCGGCGGGGACCCGTACATCGGCAAGCTGCTCGCCCGCGAGGCGATCCGCCGGCACGGACCGGTCAGGGTCGTGGACATCGACGAGGTGCCCGCGGACGCCACGGTCGTCCCGATCTCCGGCATGGGCGCGCCCACGGTCCTGCTGGAGCGGGTCCCGAACGGCGGCGAGGAACTGGCCGCGCTGCGTGCCCTGGAGAAGCACCTGGGCCGTCCGGCGACGCACATCGCGCCGATCGAGGTGGGCGGCGTGAACTCGATGCTGCCGATCGCCTGCGCCGCGCAGGCGGGGCTGCCGATCGTCGACGGCGACGCGATGGGCCGGGCGTTCCCCGAGGCGCAGATGGTGCTGCCCGGACTGATCGGCGTCACCAACTCCCCCATGGCGCTGGCCGACGACAAGGGCAACACGATCATCGTGGACGCGGTCGACAACCACGCGGCCGAGGCCGTCGCCCGCGCCGTCTGCACGGAGCTGGGCTGCCAGATCTCCTGTGCGGACACGGTGCTGCGCGGCGACCAGCTCGCCGACGGCCTGGTTCCCGCGACGCTGACCCTCGCCGAGCGCCTGGGCGCGGCGGTCCGCGAGGCGCGCGCCGAGCACGCGGATCCGGTCGGGGCGGCCCGCGCCCTCCTGTCGGGCGTCCACCTGCTCACCGGCAAGGTGGTCGACGTCAGCCGGCGCACCGAGGGCGGCTTCGCCCGCGGCCTCGCCGACATCGAGGGCGTCACGGGCGACGCGGGACGTTCCCTGCGGCTCGACTTCCAGAACGAGCATCTGCTGGCCACCCGGGACGGCGTGACCGTCGCGACGACGCCGGACCTGATCTGCGTCCTGGACAGCGAGACCGGCGACCCGGTCACCACGGAGGGCCTGCGCTACGGCCTGCGCGTGTCGGTCCTTGCGGCGCCCTGCGACCCCCGCTGGACCACGGCGCCCGGCCTGGACCTGGCGGGCCCGCGGTACTTCGGCTACGACGTGGACTATCTGCCCTTCGGGGGCTGACGCGGATCCGGCCGGGCGCGAGGCGGTCCTCAGATCCGGGGACCGCCGAGGCGCCCCTCCAACTGGGACAGCAGCTGCCCGAGGAGGGCGCTGAGGTCCGCGTCCCGGCCGCCGTCGAGGCCGGCGAGCACCGTCGCCTCGTACGCCAGCTGCCGGGGCAGGACCTCGTCGACGAGGTCCTGCCCCTGGTCCGTGAGACTCAGGTGCGACACCCGCCGGTCCCGGGTGTCGCCCCGCCGTGCGACCAGACCCCGCTCCTGCAGCTGCTTCAGCCGCTTGGTCACGGCCGCGCCCGACGAGAAGGTCTCCCGCGCCAGGTCGCCGGGGGTCAGTTCCCGCCCGGTGCGGCGCAACGTGCCGAGCAGGTCGAACTCGGGCCGGGTCAGTCCGGCGTGCCGCAGCGGCGCGTCCTCCGCCTGCTGCAGCAGCGCGGCACACCTGTTGATCCGGCCGATGATCTCCATCGGCCCGGTGTCGACGTCCGGACGGACGGCCTGCCACTGCCGTACGACGGACGACACGGTGTCGAGCGGCGCCGCCGCTGGGTCGTGCTGCGTGCTCATGCCTGCCTGACCGGACCTTCCTCGACCGTTACCGCTGTCCGCGGGCGCCGCTCGGGTCGCCCGCCCTGTCACCAGTGTCGTCGACAGCGGCGACCGGTCCGAGCGCCTGCCGCCGGACCGTCGCCGCGAGCGTACGGTGTCCGGTCCGCTCGGCGGTGATCACCCGGTCCTCCGGCAGGGCCCGCTGCCACCACTCGCCGGCCGCCGTGTCGGCGGCGGCGCGCAGCTCCACCAGGGCTCCGGCGAGCGAGCGCCGGGCGGTCTCCAGGGCGGCGTGCCCGGGCGCGTCCGAGGCGAGCGTGCGGTCGGCGGCGGCGCGGGCGGTGTCGACCCGGGCCAGTGCCGCCTCGATGTGGTCGCCGGCGCGCCGGTTGGTCACCGCGACGGCGGCGACCACGCCGAGCAGCGCCCCCACCAGCGTGTCGACGATCCGGTCGGTGATCAGCTCACCGGGTTCCTGGAACCGGGCGAACTCGGTGACGAGCAGGGCCATCGGGGTCACGCACAGGCTGCCCAGCCAGTAGTTCCGGGTGATGAGCGCCTCGGCCCCGAAGCTGAAGACGAGGCAGCAGAGCACCAGCGCGGCGGGGCCGAGGTGGGCGAACGGGACGACGGCGGCGAAGACGAGGACCCCTGCGAGGTTGCCGACGACGCGCTGGACGCCGCGGCTCCAGGTCAGGGTCACGTTGGCCTGGTAGAGCGAGGCGGCGGTGACCAGCGCCCAGTAGGGCCGTCCGATGCCGAGGGCGAGCGAGGCGTACCCGGCGAGGGCGCAGCCGACGACGGTGCGCAGGGCGACCGGCAGCAGGGGCGACCCGGGCCCGATCCGCCGCCACAGCGAGGGGGCGCCGCTCGCGAGTTCGGCCTCGACGCCGAGCAGTTCGTCGTCGATCCCGGCGATCCGGCCGGGCCGCGGCACGGCACCGGCGCCGCGCAGCCCGGCGGCCCAGGCGCGCAGCTGCGCCGCGTCCGCGTCGCCCGGCGCCGCGACGGCCACCTCCGCGCGGACGACGAGCCGCTCCAGGGCGCGCCGCGCGGCGGTCCGGGAGCCGGTGGCGAGCAGGGATTGCCAGGCGGCGTGCACGGCCGCCGCGGCGGCGCCGCGGGCGGGCGCGTGCTCGGGCCGCTCGGCGTAGGCGGCGGCCGCGTTCAGGGCGCGCGCGGTGGCCCGGCGCTCCGGGCCGTGGGGGCGGACGAGGGCGGGCGCCATTCCGACGAGCCAGGCGACGGCACCGGCGCCGAGGGTGAGCGCGAGATGGCCCGGCACCTGTCCGATGGTCTGCGGCGCGAACAGCGACGCGGAGCTGATGAAGGTGAAGATCAGGTGTCCGGGCGGGCCGATCCGGGTGGCGTCGCACAGCGTCTTCTGCGCGGCGGCGAGCAGCGCGCCCACCGCCACGAGGACGGCGGCGGACGAGGTGAGCGACGCGGCGACGAGGGCGACGGCGACGCTCGCGAACATCCCGAGCACCACTCCCGCCAGGGCCCGGGCCCTGGCCGCGTACGGCAGGTTGTGCCCGTACAGGGCGCAGAAGCTGCCGGCCATCGTGTACATCACCAGGTCGAGGCGGCCGAGGGCGAGCAGTGTGAGGTTCGGTATCGCGGCGGAGACGACGACGCTCGACGCCGGTTTGAACCAGATGTCCGACGGCTTGTTCGGACGCAGCACTCCGGCCAGCGGGAGCCGGCGGACGGTGACGGTGCGCGGGGAGGGCGGAGTCGGGGGTGTGCTGCTCATACTGCTCATACCTAAAACCTTAGCAGGTGTTTTACCTGTAAAAGATATGCGGGCGGGAAGCGGCCTCACCTCCCTCCGCGCGGCCGCGCGACCGTCAGTGCTCCCCTGCGCCGCCATACGCTCCCGCGTGCCCGGGCATCTCAACCAGAGCCGCTGGAGAAAGAGGGGGACCCGGGGTGCACGGACCGCTGTCGGCCGCCTGGCTGCTCGTCGCGCTGTGCGCGGCGACCGGCTCGTACTGCCTGCTGCGCATGCGCCGCGGCGCCGAGGACCAGCGCCGCACGGCGGGCGGGGAGGCGCTGATGGGGTTCGGCATGGCGCTGATGGCGGTGCCGGCCGCGGTCCTCACGCCGCCGGCCTGGGCCTGGATGCTCTACGCGGCCGTGTTCGGGGCCGCGGCGGTGCGCGCCCTGTGGGCGGCGCGGCGCGGGGCGCATCACCTGCATCACCTGGTGGGCACGTTCGCCATGGCGTACATGGCGGTGGCGATGGCGGCGCGCCCGGCGGCGCACGCGCACCACGGCGGGGCGGGCACCCCGGCACTGACCGGTCTGCTCCTCGCCTATTTCGTGGTGTACGTCCTGTGGTCCGGGGCGCGCCTCGTCCCCGCCGCGGCCGCGACCGCGAGCGGCCCCGCGCTCGCGGGCTGGGGCGACCGGCCGGAGCTGGCGCGGGCCTGCCGGCTCTCCATGGGGATCGGCATGCTGGCGATGCTGCTGACGATGTAGGGCCCGGGCGTCGCAGGACCGGGGCACTCCGCAGCCGCTCACCGGACCGTGAACGAAACCGTGGCGTACATCACTTGACGCGCCAGGCCATACCCCGGCGACGACCCGGCTCATAGGGTGACGACCATGACGGTCCCCGTAGCGCTGTTGCTGCTCGGCACCCTTCTCGCTGTCCTCGCCCCGCGACTGCTCGCGCGCGCCGACTGGCCGGAGCGGGAGCCGATCGTCGCGCTGTGGGTGTGGCAGTGCGTGGTGGCCGCGGTGCTGCTGAGCTGCGCCCTGTCGATGGCCCTGAGCGCGGCCGCGGCATGGCAGGCGGTGCGCGGCCATCTGTTCGCACCCGCTCCGCACGCGGTCGTGGAGGCATACGCGCTGCGCGCCTCCGGACCGTGGGCGGCCACCGTCGCCGTCGCCCTCGCGCTCGGCGGGGCATGGACCGCCGCGATGCTGGTGCGGGAAGTGCGCCGGGCCCGGGCGCGGCGCAGGCAGCGGCGGACCGAACTCCAGGTCCGCGCGCCCCTGTTGCCCGGCGAGGATCCCGGCTCGGACCGTCTGGTGATACTGGAGGGCGAGCGCCCCGACGCGTGGTGGCTGCCCGGCACCACACCTCAACTGGTCATCACCACGGCCGCGTTGCGACGCCTGAAAGGGCGTCAGCTGGACGCGGTGCTCGCGCACGAGATGGGGCACGCGCAGTGGCGGCACGACTGGCTGCTGCACTGTTCGGGCGCGCTGGCCGCAGGATTCCCCCAGGTCCCGGTGTTCGCCGCGTTCCGCGACGAGATGCACCGGCTGGTCGAGCTCGCCGCGGACGACGTGGCCTCGCGCCGTTTCGGCCGGCTCACCATCGCCCTGGCCCTGGTCGAACTCAACGAGGACCGCGGCGTGTTCGGACCGTGCCCGACGCCGCAGGCCCATGTCCCGCAGCGCGTGCACCGGCTGCTCACCCCGCCGTCGCGGCTGACCCCGGCCCGGCGCCTGCGGCTCACGGCGGCCGCCGCGCTGGTCCCCCTGATGCCGCTTCTGGTGACGTTCGTGCCGGGACTGCGCGCGTTGGGATAGTTTGCACGGCCCGCCATGGGTGAGGATCGTCTGCATGTATCCGGCGCAACTCGACTCCCCGCCCCGGTCGCACACTCCGCTCGCGGCGGCGCTCGCCCTGGCCAGTGTCCTGCTGCTGGTCCTCGTGGCGGTCCGCTGGAGCCCGCTGATGGGCCTGGACGGCGACATCGTGCGGGCCCTGCACCGGGAGGCGGTCGCCGAACCCGGTCTCACGCGGACCAACCGGGTCCTGACGGACTGGGTGTGGGATCCGTGGACGATGCGCGCGCTGATCGCGGTGGTCGCGGCGGGCGTGGTGTGGCGGCTGCGGGACCGGGTGCTCGGGGTCTGGCTGCTGGCGACGTGCCTGCTCGGCACACTCCTCCAGCAGGGGCTCAAGGCGGCCGTCGACCGGCCCCGGCCGGTGTGGCGCGACCCGGTGGACTCGGCGCACTACGCGGCCTTCCCCTCGGGTCACGCCATGACGACGGTGGTCGTGTGCGGGCTCGTGCTGTGGCTGCTGCGCCGGTACGCGGCCGGGCCCGTGCTGTGGGGCGCGGCCCTGGCCGTCTCGGTGGTCTCGGCGCTCGGCGTGGGCCTGACCCGGCTCTGGCTCGGGGTGCACTGGCCCTCGGACGTGCTGGGCGGCTGGCTGCTCGGGGCGCTGACGGTGACCCTGTCCACGACCGCGTACGAGAAGTGGCGTGCCCCGAACAGCCTCCCTTGACCGGCGACTTCGCCACACCACAGGATCGGACGCATGACGATCAAAGCGGTGCTCTTCGACTTCTCCGGGACGCTCTTTCGCATCGAGTCCACCGAGTCCTGGCTCCGTGCGGTGCTCGACGAGTCAGGGCTGACGCTGCCCGACGAGGACTTCACCGCCGCTGCGCGCGGGCTGCACGAGGCAGGGGCACTGCCCGGGGGCACCACGGACCATGTGGAGGTCCCCGCTCACCTCGAGGAGCTGTTCGCCGTCCGTGACGTGGACGCCACCCGGCACCGGGCCGCGTTCACGGGCCTGGCCCGCGAGGTTCCGCTCCCCGACGACCGGCTCTACGACGCCCTGTACGACCGTCACATGCGGCCTGCGGCGTGGCGCCCTTACCCGGACGCACTGGACGTCCTGTCGGTGCTGCGCGAGCGCGGGATCCCGGTGGGCGTCGTCAGCAACATCGGCTGGGACCTGCGTCCCGTCTTCGTGGAGCACGGGCTCGACCCGTACGTCGCCTCGTACGTCATGTCGTACCGGCACGGCGTCACGAAGCCTGACTCCCGTCTGTTCGCGGTCGCGTGCGAGGAGTTGGGCGTGGCTCCGCACGACACGCTCATGGTCGGCGACGACCGGCGGGCGGACGCCGGCGCCGCGGCACTGGGCTGCACGGTGCATTTCGTGGACCATCTGCCCACGGACCAGCGGCCCGACGGCCTGCGCCCGGTCCTGGATCTGCTTTAGCCGGCTGCGAGGAGCCGCGGTCGCGTCCGGCGCCACGGGCGCCTCTCCGCGCCGACGACCTGCGCCTCCCGGCCAGGGCCGTAGCTCAGTTCTTACTCAACTCGCGATTGGGTTCGCGCCTGGCGGGGGCATGATCGCTCCACTGTCGGGCGAACTGAGGAGGGGTCATGGCCAAGGCGGTGCGGGCTTCGTTGGGCGAGATGTGGATCACCTGTCAGGTGTGTCAGAGCGACCGCTTCCGCGAGCGGGGCGTGAAGCTCAACAGCACCGGTGGGGAGTTCTTCAACCTGGCCTGGGCGGACGAGACGGCGACGGGGCTGATCTGCTGGCGCTGCGGCTTCGTCCACCTCTTCGTCAACCGGGAGATCCAGTTGCACCGCGCAGAGAAGTGACAGCTCTGACACACCGGTTCACCGTCGTGCCCACGGGGCCTGCCTCATTTTCGTTGCCTGTGCGCGATGTTCGTCGTTTCTCGTTGGTGACCGCGCTTTCCTGTGGTTGCGTGCTGCGTGGTTGTCGTTCTTGAAGGACGTGTGTCATGTCTTCGGAGTTATGCCTTGAGTCGGCTCGCCGCGTCTGCGACGTGGTGGCGGGCGGTTCGCTGCCGGCGGGTTCGTCGGTGGCGGAGGTGGAGGCGCGGGGAGTGCGGGCGGTGCTGGCGGTCCGGCTGAATGCGGCGGAGGTCGAGCGGCGCCGGCAGGACGGCGTGGGGGCGGTGTTGGACGGCAGCGCGCTGGAGGGGCTGATGCAGCTCCCCGCCGGACTGCCGGTGCCGGTGTCGTCGCTGGCGCCCCGCGAGTGGTCGTCGCTGCGCCGCGCTCCTGGGCACGCGGTGGAGCGTGGTGACGGACAGGTGGTGCGTCGGCTGGTGGCGCCGCTGGAGGTGGATCTGGCGGTGGTGCGGTCTTCGAGTCCGGCCCGGAACGCGTTGAAGCGGGCGGGCCGGTTCGGCGCGTACGCGGCCTCGTCGGTGTGGCTGGACGCGTCGGCGGACGGGTCCGAGCTCCTGGTGACGGAGGCCGGTGTGTACGGTCTCGGGGTCGTACGCACCGGCCCCGGCGAGGCGCCGGAGTTGCTGGTGGCGCCCCGGTCGTCGTCGCGGTTCGGGCACACGTCCGCCGGCTGGCTGTTCGCGGAGCAGGTCTACGCGGAGTTGCTGAGGTCTAGTCAGGTTCTCCTGCCCACACCCTGAGCCAGCGGGGCGTGTCGAGAGCGCCGGGGTCCGCGAGTTCCTCGCGGAGCCGTTGATGGGCCTGGACCGCGTCCCGGCAGAGCTCCTGCCAGGCGTTGCGCCGGTCGGCGCCCGGGGCGGTCCGCTGGAGTTCGTCGGCCCACGGGAGCCAGGTGGCGAGGTTGTGGCGGTTGGCCTCTTCCTGGTCGTCGTAGGTGTGGTCGAAGCGCAGGAGGCTGCGGCCCTGGCAGACCGTGCAGTCGCAGCGGGGTGCGGGCAGCCTGCCGTAGTGGTCACGGAGCTTGTCCGCGTTGATGTAGTCCATGAGCTGCGGATGGAGGACGGCCGTGGTGACGTTGCTGCCGTTGCGGCGCGGTGGGCCGCTGTCCGGCGGTCTGATGTGGCGCTGCGAGGTCTGCATGCCGATGGAGACGAAGAGCGCGCCGTGGGCGTAGGCGTCGAGGCCGGCGAGGTCGGTACGGACGAGTGCGACGCGGTCGAGGCCGGTGATCAGCCTGCGGAGTCCCATGACGGAGCATCTGGTCCGGAGCGGGTTGTTGCTCGCGCCGAGGACGATGGCCTTGATGTGCGGCAGCTCGCCGAGTGCGCCGATGAGGTGGTCGAGGTCGTCGGGTGTGCGCAGCCATCGCTGGTCGAGGGGCACGGTGAGGATGGTCCGCTGCGGGTCGATGTCCCGGACCGCCGCCACCGCGGCGTCGAGGGCGCGACGGTCCCCGGGCCCGAGGTAGCGGGTGGGCGTGAGGCTTGCGGCCGCTCCCTGGAGCAGCTGTCCCTCTTGGGTGCGTTCGAGTTCGTCGTCCTCGCCGAAGAGGGACGTCTGCCCGGGGTGGTTGCAGCTCTCCAGTTGGAACGGTTGGTCGGCTGTGGCGTACCGCGCGTAGCCTTCCGGGTCGACGAGCCGGAGCGGCATGTCCGGCGTGTGGCGGTCAAAAGTTCCGGCGGTCGCCAGTGCGTCCGCTCCGCAG
The DNA here is from genome assembly GCF_050410835.1 of Streptomyces sp. cg35. NCBI lineage: Bacteria > Bacillati > Actinomycetota > Actinomycetes > Kitasatosporales > Streptomycetaceae > Streptomyces > Streptomyces sp. cg35. The sequence continues at coordinate 7,923,533 of NZ_CP191268.1, read as the reverse complement.
AGGACGATTCCGTCGTGGGCGGCGGCTGCGAGAGCCGGGCTCTTGCCGCTTCTGACGACGGCGCGGGTGTGCACGAGGATCTTGTCCTCGAGTACGTCCCATGCGGGCCGTGCGCGGCGTAAGTGGTCGCCGGGCTGTCCTGTCATCCGCCCTCCCCCGGTCACGGATCGCGAAGTATCCGTTTCAAAGAGTGCAAGGGGCAGGTAGAGGCGGGCAAGAGGGCGTACAGCTCGGGCAGTTGGCGGCGCGGCCCGTTCATTTCGGCCCTGAGCGGGACGCCGCGACCCTGGCGATCTTGACGCTCTTCGCTCTCGTGGTCCCGTCCGGCCTTCAGACGCGTTGCGGTGTCGGGAAGCGGGGGGGGGAGTGAGGGGCGAGGCGTGGGCAGCGTCGCCGCGGGAGGTGGCGGAGGCTGCGTGGGTGCCGTTCGACGAGGTCCCGGAGCGGATCCCGGGCGGTGTGTACGGGCCGGTGCGGGATCATCTCAGGGACTCCCCTCACTGAAGCCCGCCCTCGCCAGCACGACCGGATGATGGCGCATGCCTCTGCCCATCGACTCGGTCACCGTCCGCCTGTGGGCGGCTCTTCGCCTGCCGCTCTGGCTGCCTCGCATTGTGCGATGCGGGCGCGTACTTGGGGGTCGCCGGCGATGTCTGGCGGGAGATTTGTGGATGTGTAGACCTTGGCCTGATGGATCTGCTCTGCGGTGAGGCCTTCGGTTTCGGTGAGGTCCGTCTTTTCGAGATCGGCCATGGTCAGGGTCGCGTGCTTCAGGTCGGCGCGGATCAGCCGGACGGTCGTGAGGTCGGCATGGAAGAGGTTGGCCCCTTTGAGTTCGGCGCCCGTGAGATCGGCTCCGGTGAGGTCGGCGTAGGGCAACTTCGCTTTGTTGAGCGTGGCCTCGGTCAGCTTGGCGTATCGGAGTACCGCCTTGAGCATGTGCGCGTCCTGCATCCAGGCGCCCTTGAGATTCGCCCTCGTCAGGTCCGCCTTCTCCAGTTGCGCCCCTGCAAGGACCGCATCCTCAAGGATGGCTTCCTGTAGCTTCGCGCCTCTGAGGTGTGCGTCTGTGAGCTGTGCCTTTGTCATCCACGCGCCTCTGAGATCAGCTTCGCTGAGGTCGCGCCCACCGGTCTTGATGCTGCGGAGGTCCGGCCGTCTGTTGCGCTGGGCGGTGTTTCGGCCAAGGACGTTGAGAGCGGCGCGCACTGGTTCCTTGAGGGGCTTGAGTACAGTGACCGGCCCTGCGGCGGCCGAGTCCGGGTCGATGACGGATCGCGCCTCGACGTGTTTGTCGAGCGAGGTACGGACGTAGGCGGCGAGCACTTCGACCACGGTGGCGCTGTCCTTGCCGGAATCGCGCATGATGCGTTCGAGGGAGTAGATGCCGCCGAGCCGTTCATGGATCTTGTCGGATGCGAGGAGCTTGATGGCTTCGACGTAACGGCCGGTGACTTGCCCTTCGCGGGTGAGGTCGGCCTGCTCCCGGTCCTTGGAGACTGTGTGCAGGTGACTTCGATGGGTGTAGTACAGCCCGGCTCCTGCGATGATGCCGGCGGCGAGTGCGACGAGGCCGGTTCGGAAGCCGGTGATGACGACGCCGTCAGCGGGCTGGAGCGCTCTGCTGCGGATGTGGGCGCTGTCGAACCACCAGGGGCCCCGCCAGAACACGACGACGAAGGCCACTGCGCCGACGGCTATCAGGAGAGATGCTCTGACCGCGCGGTTGCGCAGCGGGTTCTCACGTCTTCTGCCTTGTGGGCGTCTGAAGCGGATGGCAACCCACGCCAGGAGGAGCGCGACCAGGCCTTCGATGATCCAGACCCAGGTCGTCAGCGGGAGGCCTGATGGCCAGGAGAGCGCGGCAGGAGACATAGGCCAAGATCCTGTCGGACTGCCGCTTCCCGCGGGAGCTGAACACCGCATTTGCCGCAGGCGGTGATCGAGTGCCGGCACCGAGCCGCGTTCACCGATGAGCGGCCAGCACTGCCGCGAGGCCCTCCTGCAGATCCTTGACGAAGAACTCGGGAACCTCCAGCGACGGGAAATGACCCCCGTTCTCCGGCGACCTCCACCGGACGATGTGCCGGTACCGCTCCTGTGCCCAGGGGCGCGGAGATTTCTCGATGTCGCGGGGATACATGGTGATCGCGGATGGGACGTCGACCCGAAGTTCGGGATCGAGCGAGTTGTGGCTTTCGTAGTAGATGCGGGCCGCCGATGCGCCGGTCCGCGTCAGCCAGTACAGGGTGACGTCGTCAAGAATGCGGTCTCGGGAAATCGTCTCGAACGGGCTGTCCTCGGTGTCCGACCACTCGGCGAACTTGTCGAGGATCCAGGCGAGCAGCCCGACCGGTGAGTCGACGAGCGAGTAGCCGATGGTCTGCGGCCGGGTCGCCTGCTGCTTCGCGTACGCCGCGCGGTGGCTCCAGAAATCGTGGGTCTCCTCGGTCCACTTGCGCTCGACCGCCGTCAGCCCGTCCGTCGTCAACCCGGGCGGCGCCTCCGCGAACAAGGTGTGGATGCCGAGAACGTGCGCCGGGAACCGGCCACCGAGGACCGTGGTGATATTGCCGCCCCAGTCGCCGCCGTGGGCTACGAACTTTCCGTAGCCGAGCCTTCCCATCAGCTCCACCCATGCGGCCGCGATCTTTTCGGTTCCCCACCCGATGGTGGCCGGCTTGTCGCTGTAGCCAAAGCCAGGCAGCGACGGGACCACGACGTGGAATGCCGGCGCGTCCGCGTCCTTCGGATCCGCCAACTCGTCCACTACATCGGTGAACTCGGCAATGCTGCCCGGCCAGCCGTGCGTCAGGATCAAAGGAGTGGCATCGGCGCGCGCGGACCGGCGGTGCAGGAAGTGGATGCCCAGATCATCAATGGTCGTGCGGAACTGGCCGATCCGGTTAAGGCGCTCTTCGAACGCCCGCCAGTTGTACCCGGTGCGCCAGTAGTTCACGACATCGACGAGGTCGGCGAGAGGAACGCCCTGCTCCCATCGGCGAGAGCCGGGCGCGGCGCCGTGGACCGTCTCAGCCTCCGGCAGTCGCGCCGCGGCCAGCCGCGCGCGCAGATCGTCGAGGTCGGCGTCGGTTGCGTGGGCTTCAAACGCGTGTACGTCGCTGGCGGGACGGGGCATGAGTCCTCCTGGCCATAGCGGAACCGTCTAAGACGGTTCTAACAGCCCTCCGAGTCACGCCGCAACCGGCTAAGGTGGTTCCATGCGTGTTGAGTTCCCCGACTTCCGCCTCGGCAAGGTGCTGGCGACGAGCTTCACGGGGACCCTGTCGGAGCGTCACGGCGACGCCGTGGAGCGCATTCCCACGCCGCAACGACTCGTCGACTGGCTGGCCGTCAGCGGCCTCGCCGTGGACTCCTGTACCGCTGCCCAGCTCGCCCTCGCCCGGGAACTGAGGGAGTCGATTCACGCCGCCGCGACAGCGGCCGCACTCCAGGACGCTCTCCCCGCGTCCGCCGTCCACGTCATCAATGACCGCAGCGCTCAGGGTCGGGCCGCGGCCGTCCTGACGCCCGAGGGCCGGCGGCGATGGCAGCTCGGCTCGGCTTCCTGCGTGGAGGACGCCCTCAGCGTGATCGCCGCCGACGCGGTCAGCATCATCGCGGGCGAACGAGACGGAAAACTGGCCTTGTGCGCCTCCCCCACCTGCCGAGCCGCCTTCTTCGACACCAGCCAGAGCCGCACTCGCAGATGGTGCGACATGAACACATGCGGCAATCGCCAGAAGAAAGCGCGCTTCAACGCCAACCAGCGGAATAACCCCAGACCAGCGGAGTGATCGTCACCTCGGCGCATCCATGCCAGCAGATCTGCAACTCGTCAGCGGCGGCATGATCAGCGCATCGATGATGAGCTGGATCGGCAGAAGGGCATGGCGGGCGACGACGAGGCCGGTGCAGAGTTCGCCAAGAGGTTTTACAAGTCGGCCGCGGGCACGACGCTCGACAAACGTGGCTCACGCTCTGGACGCTGCGGGATTGTGCCGCTCCGCCTCGGCGGTGCCAGGAACACTCCGAACAGCCCGGAGAATGCCTACCAGTTGCGGACTGCGGGCTACGCGGAACGGAAGATCCCGCTGCTGCCGACGTCGCAGTCCAAGTTCAAGGCTTCTGACTGCATGCGCCCTCCAGAGGGCTACATGATCGACTCCAAGTACGTGCTCGGCCAGTACAACGACGCGATGACCGCGAACAAGGAAATCCGCGGCCTGGAGATCGTCACTAACGACGAGGACGCCACGGCCTGCTGGCAGACCCTGATATGGCCCAAAAAGGCGTCAGAGTTCCTGCTCTGGCTCCGCGATCACTACCTGCCCTCTCCCGGCATCATCCGGTACACCACAGAGGACGCCGTAGAACAGGGGCTGCAAACTGACGGGCGGGTGCCTGCTGTCGGAAGCGCCTTGGAGATCAAGGACGAGCTGGAGCAGCATCTTCGAGTCGTCACAGCGTGACCTGAAGGCCTGCGAGCCCGACCCCCAAATGACCCCATTCCCGCCGTCCCGGGGTCGGGTGGCGGTCGGTGGAGTCCACACCTTCTGGTGATCCACGCTTGCGGCCTGCGCCTTTGGAACCGGCGGAGATCGGTGGGGGCCCTCCAGCGCGACCATATTCGGACGATCCCCCGCGTCGCCCGAATACGGCCGGCTGATCCGTGCGCACCGTGCCCAGGGGCCGGTGGCCGGACCGCGCTGAGTATAGTTGGCTGAGAGCCAGTCAACGCAGGAGTCAAGGATGTCCCCCCGCAGCGCATCGGTCAATGAGGAGTTGCGCCGACGTTCCCGTGAGCGGCTTCTGCAGGCGACGCTGGAGCTCGTCGGGGAGCGCGGCTACGACGCGACGACCCTCGGCGACATCGCGGACCGTGCCGGTTCGGCGCGCGGCCTGGTCTCGTACTACTTCCCCGGCAAGCGCCAGCTGCTGCAGTCCGCCGTGCACCGGCTGATGCACCGGACCCTGGAAGAGGCACTGGAGCGCCGGCCGCCGACGCAGGACGGGGACGAGCGGCTGGCGCGGGCCGTCGACGCGATCCTGGGTCTGGCCCGGGACCAGCCCGTTCTCATGCGGACGCACATGGCGGGCATCCTGCAGGCCGAGGGGTTCGTGCAGTGCCCGGAGCAGCAGCGGCTGGCGGCCCTGCTGCGTGACACCGTCGTACGGCACGGGACGCTCGACGTCGACCGGGACTACCCGCTGCTGCGCGCCCTGTTGATGGGCGCGGTGTTCGCGATGCTCGTACCGGGAGCGCCGATGCCGATGGCGGCGCTGCGCGCCGAGCTGTTCCAGCGCTACGGGCTGGAGTGGGAGCGGGGCTTCCCGCCGGGCGACGACGCGTCGCCCGACGAGAGTCCCGCACACGAGCGGCCGGCGGATTTCTCACGCTACTTCGAACCGTTGCGGCCGGCCGCGGACAACGACGGTCAGTCGAAGTAGTCCGGCTGCGTCTGGACGTTGAGCTCGTCCAGGTGGACCCGCTTGGCCGGATCCGTGCGCCGGTCGCTGAGCTTCAGGACGTCGAAGCCCTTCGCGATGTCGTTGGAGAAGATGTAGCCGTTGTAGTAGTACGCCGACCAGGAGCCGCCGACCTGCAGCGCGTCAGTGGTCAGCGGGCCGCGCTCGAAGTAGGCGATCTCCTTGGGCTTCGAGGAGTCGGTGAAGTCCCACACCGAGACGCCGCCCTGGTACCAGGCCTGGACCATGAGGTCCTTGCCCTTGACGGGGATCAGCGAGCCGTTGTGCGCGACACAGTTCTCGGTGTCGGCCTGGTGGCGCGGGATCTTGTAGTAGGAGCGGAAGACGAGCTTGCTCTTGGTGCCCTTGCCGACGATGTCGTAGATGCCGTCCGCGCCGCGGTTCGGGCCGATCTGCGCGTTGCAGGTGGCCGCGCCGCCGCCGCCGAGCTCGTCGGTGAACACGACCTTGTTCGCCTTCTGGTTGAAGGTCGCCGAGTGCCAGAACGCGAAGTTCACGTTGTCCTGGACCTGGTCGATGACCTTCGGGTTCTCCGGGTCCTTGATGGAGAACAGGATGCCGTCGCCCATGCAGGCACCGGCGGCCAGGTCCTTCGAGGGCAGCACCGTGATGTCGTGGCAGCCGGTGGTCTTGGAGACGCCCGGGTTGGTGGGGGCGCCCGGGTTGCCGCCGCCGTCCGCGCCCTCACCGGGGAACAGGACGGGGAAGTTCACCACGGCCGCCTTCTGCGGGGCCTTGCGCGGCACCTTGATGACCGAGATGCCGTCGTGCGGCGGCTGGCAGTCCGGGAACGTGGCGCTCGGCGAGTACGAGGAGACGTACACGTAGACGTTCTTCTTCTCCGGGACCAGGGTGTGCGTGTGCGAGCCGCACGCGGTCTCGACGGCGGCGACGTACTTCGGGTTCCGCTTGTCGCTGATGTCGAAGACCTTCATGCCCTCCCACGACGACTTCTCGGTCGCGGGCTGGGTGGTGGAGGCACAGGAGTTGTCGCTGCGGGAGCTGTCCGTGGAGAGGAACAGCAGGTTCCCGGAGACGGAGACGTCGTTCTGGGAGCCCGGGCACAGGACCTGGGAGACGGTCCTGGGCGACTTGGGGTTGCTGATGTCGTAGATGCGGAAGCCGTCGTAGTTCCCGGCGAACGCGTACTTGCCCTGGAACGCGAGGTCCGTGTTGAGGCCGGGGAGCACGTCCTTGGGGATGTTGGTGAGGTGCTCGATGTTGTCGGAGTGGACGATCTCGTCCTGTCCGGGTATCTCGTCGGCGGCTATCGCCGCCTTCGCCTCGGCCTCGGTGCTCTGCGAGACGCTCTTGGGGGCTGCGGATCTGTCGCCCGGATCAGGCGTCGCGGACACCGGTCCGGCGGTCAGCAGGGCCGCGAGGAGTCCGGCGGCCGCGGCCCCGACTCCCAGGCGTCTGCGGCGTGTTCGGGTGGAGTCCTGCAACAGGGTCACTGTTGTCTCCCTGATTGACGATGACGTCGTTGATACGTGAACGGTTCACGGATCCCCCGAGTATCGTCTTCCTCATGCACAGATCAACAGATGGCAACGGAATCGTCATCAAAGTTGGGGTTCCCGCCCTGCTCATGGCGCTCGCGCTGGGGTTGACCGCGTGCGACTCAGGGGGTTCCGGTGAGGCCGACTCCCCTGCTTCCGGCGGCCCTTCGGTCATCGCGCCGGGCAAGCCCGGTGAGGCCGCGGAGACACTCTCGGCCCGGGACGCGCAGCGACGCGGCGCGGACGACAAGCCCAACTCGGCCGACGTACGGTACGCGCAGATGATGATCCTGCACCACCAGCAGGCCCTGCAGATGACCGAACTCGCCCCGGAACAGGCCGAGTCGGAGCCGGTGAAACGGCTGGCCGAGCGGATCGCGGCCGCGCAGGGGCCCGAGGTCGAGATGATGCGCGGCTGGCTGGAACAGCACGGTCGGAGCGAGTCCCCGACGGGGCACGCAGGGCACGAGGCGATGCCGGGAATGGCGAGCGCGGCGCAGTTGAAGAAGCTGCGGGCCGCCCGGGGCGAGGCCTTCGACGCGTTGTTCCTGAAGCTGATGATCACCCATCACCAGGGGGCGGTGACGATGGCCACGGAGGTGAAGAGCGACGGGAACGACGTGCAGGTGGAGGAGATGGCCGACGACGTGATCGCCCAGCAGACGGCGGAGATCAACCGCATGCGGGACATGGACTGACGAGAGCGCTGCCCTGACGCCGCGTCACCGCCGGTTGTGGCGGGGCGCCAGGAAACCCGCGTCGCGAGCCGCGGCGATCAGCCGGAGGGACTTGCGGCGGCTGCGGCCCGTGACGCGCATGACTTCCAGGACCGGGTCGCGGCCCTCGTCCTGGGCGGCGCGGTAGACCTCGGCGACATGGCGCCGGCCCTCGGTGCCGCGCGGCCAGGACGGGCGGGCGCGGCGGCCCGGCGGCTCCTCGGGCGCGGCGGGGCGGGCGGGGCGCTCGTGCTGCTCGGCGAGTACCCGGCAGGCGTCCTCCAGGGGGCCCTCGATCCAGTCGGTGAGGGAGGCCAGGTCGTCGAGGGAGAGGGGCGGCTGGGAGCGGACGTCCTCGATGGCGACCCGGTCGTCCGTCACGACGGCGAGGACGTCGATGTTCCTGCCGTCGCCGAACATCAGGCGGACCTGGAACCACGGCGGCAGGACGTCCCCGCCCGGCGCCTCCTCGTCCCACGCCGCTGCCCCGGCGGTGCCGTGTCCCTGGATCTCCCACCGCGGCCACACTGGGACGTAACTATTCGGTTGAAGTTGATCAAAAACATCAGGAAATGAACTGTCCAGCACATGCGAACGGTATCCGTATGATCACGCATGGTCAGTTCACGGCACGCCGACAGCCCCTCCCCCCTGACCGCTCCCGGTGCCATGCTGAGGAACATCAGCGCGCCAGCGGAAGGAGCCGCCCGTGCCGCACATCGCCGTGGTCGGATCGGGGCCGAGCGGGGTCTACACCGCCCAGAGCCTGGTCCGGCAAGGCAGCCTCCCGGACGTCCGCGTCGATGTGCTCGACCGGCTGCCGTGCCCGTACGGCCTGGTGCGTTACGGCGTCGCGCCCGACCACGAGAAGATCAAGTCGCTGCAGAACAACCTGCGGACGGTGCTGCAGGACGACGGCGTCCGCTTCCTCGGTGGCGTCGAGATCGGCCCCGCGCTGCCGCCCGCGAAGCTGCTGGAGCTGTACCACGCGGTCGTGTACTGCGTGGGAGCCGCAGCCGACCGGCGGCTCGGGATTCTTGGCGAGGACCTGCCCGGCAGCTGGTCGGCGACCGACTTCGTGGCCTGGTACAGCGCGCATCCGGACGCCCGCGACGACGGATTCGTGCACGGCGCGCGCACGGCCGTGACGATCGGCGTCGGCAACGTGGCGGTCGACGTGACGCGCATGCTGGCCCGCGGCGCCGCCGAGCTCGCCCCCACCGACATGCCGCAGGCCGCCCTCGGGACGCTGGGCGCCAGCGAGGTGCGGGACGTGTACATGGTGGGCCGGCGCGGCCCGTCGCAGGCCCGCTTCACCACCAAGGAGCTGCGCGAGCTCGCCACCCTCCCGGAGACCGAGATCGTCCTGGACGAGGCGGAGTTGGCGCTCGATCCCGGCTACCGCGAGCCCGCCGCGCTGCCCGCCGCGGTCCGCCGCAACGTGGAGGTGCTGCGCGGCTGGGCCGCCCTGCCGCGCCGGGGCGCCGCCCGCCGGATCCATCTGCGGTTCTTCCTGCGGCCCGTCGAGATCACCGGGGACCGGGGGCGCGTCGCGGGGGTGCGGTTCGAGCGGACCCGGCCGGACGGACGCGGGGGCGTGACCGGCACGGGCGAGTACGAGGACATCGGGGCGCAGCTGGTGCTCCGGTCGGTGGGGTATCGCGGAGTGCCGCTGGAGGGACTGCCGTTCGACGCCGAGCGGGGAACCGTGCCGCACACCGCGGGGCGGGTGCTGCGCGGCGGCCTCGTCTCGCCCGGCGAGTACGTCGCGGGCTGGATCAAGCGCGGGCCGACCGGAGTCATCGGCACGAACCGGCCGTGCGCCAAGGAGACGGTGACGTCCCTGGTCGAGGACGCCCCCGCGTTCGTACGCAAGGACCTCGCGGGGGATCCGCTGGCCGGGCTGGTCGCCGCCGGCGCCCGGCCCGTGGAGTGGGACGGGTGGCGGGCGATCGAGCTGGCCGAGGCCGCGCTGGGGCGGTCGCTGGGGCGCGGGTCCGTGAAGATCCCGGACTGGGCGGGGCTGTTGAGCGCGGCGCGGGGCGCGCCCGGGGCCTGACACATCCCGGCAACAACCGCGAAATCAACAAACCGTTTAAGCCGATTACGGTCTCGTGCTGCCGCCTCCTCCCCACCCTGTCCCCGTGACGTTCCCGGTCTTGGAGCACGTATGAAGCATCCCGTCGATCAGGTCCCGCCCGCCCGCCAGTTGGTGGCGTTCGGACTGCAGCACGTTCTCGCGATGTACGCCGGCGCGGTCGCCGTGCCGTTGATCGTGGGCGGCGCGATGAAGCTGCCGCCCGCCGATCTCGCGTATCTGATCACCGCCGACCTGCTGGTGTGCGGGATCGCGACGCTCATCCAGTGCGTGGGCGTGTGGCGGTTCGGCATCCGGCTGCCGATCGTGCAGGGCTGCACGTTCGCGGCCGTCTCTCCGATGGTGCTCATCGGTACGACGGGCGGCGGACTGCCCGCGATCTACGGGGCGGTGATCGTCGCGGGGCTCGCGATGATGCTGCTCGCACCGGTCTTCGGACGCCTGCTGACGTTCTTCCCGCCGGTCGTGACCGGCACGGTCATCCTGATCATCGGCCTCTCGCTGCTGCCGACCGCGGGCACGTGGGCGGCGGGCGGTTCCGGTGCGGAGGACTTCGGGGAGCCGAAGAACATCGCGCTCGCGGCGCTCGTCCTGGTGATCGTCCTCGGCGTGCAGCGGTTCGCGCCGCCCGCCCTCAGCCGGATCGCGGTGCTGATCGGCATCGTGGCCGGTACGGCGGTGGCGATACCCACCGGGTTCACGGACTTCGGCGCGGTCGGGGACGCGAACTGGGTGGGCATCAGCACACCGTTCCACTTCGGGGCGCCGGAGTTCCACGGCGCGGCCATCGTCTCGATGCTCATCGTGGCCCTGGTGACCATGACCGAGACCACCGGCGACTTCATCGCGGTCGGCGAGATGACGGAGCGCCCGGTGGACCGGCGCGCGCTCGCCGACGGCCTGCGCGCCGACGGCTTCTCGACCGTCCTCGGCGGCGTCTTCAACACCTTCCCGTACACGGCGTTCGCGCAGAACGTCGGCCTGGTCGGCATGACGAAGGTGCGCAGCCGCTGGGTCGTCGCGGTGGCGGGCGGCATCCTCGTGCTGCTCGGGCTGCTGCCGAAGCTGGGCGCGGTGATCGCCGCGATCCCCTCGCCGGTGCTCGGCGGCGCGGGTCTGGTGATGTTCGGAACGGTCGCGGCGAGCGGCCTGAGGACCCTGTCCAAGGTGGAGTTCGAGGGCACGAGCAATCTGACCGTGGTCGCCGTCTCCGTCGCGCTCGGCATCATCCCCGTGGGCGTACCGACGATCTACGACAAGTTCCCCGACTGGTTCCAGACGGTGATGCACAGCGGGATCAGCGCGGGCTGCCTCACCGCGATCGTGCTGAACCTGCTCTTCAACCACCTTCCGGGGAAGGCGACTTCAGCCAACGGCGCCGTCGAGCCGGTCGGCCTGCCGGGCAGCCGCGTCGAGAACACTGTCGAGCAGCCCGGGGAACAGCGCGTCTAGATCGGCCCGGCGCAGCCCGTTCAGCTTGGCGGTCCCACGGTAGACCTGCTCGATCACCCCGCTCTCGCGCAGCACCCGGAAGTGGTGCGTGGACGTGGACTTGGTGACGGGCAGGTCGAAGTGCGAACAGGGCAGCCCCTGCGGCTCGGCCGCCTCGGAGGCCCCCATCTCGCGGACCAGCGCGAGACGCATCGGATCGGACAGGGCGTGCAGCACCGATTCGAGGCGGATCTCCTCGCGGGCGGGGTGAGCGAGCGTGCGGCTGCCGGTGGCCTGCGGTGCTGCGGTCGTCATGGCGGCTCCCCTTGAAGTGCGTCGTCCCGGCGTCATTGTACGAGACCTCTCGTAGTTTGACAGGCGCCGTACTACGATGCCTATCGTACGAGGCAAGCTTCTGAGCACGTACGAATGGAGTCCGCCGTGAGCGCGCTGTTCGAGCCCTACACCCTGCGGTCGCTGACCGTCCCGAACCGGGTCTGGATGCCGCCGATGTGCCAGTACAGCGCCGCCCCGGAGGGCCCGCTGACCGGTGCCCCCACGGACTGGCACTTCCAGCACTACGGCGCGCGGGCGGCCGGCGGCACGGGCCTGATCATCGTCGAGGCGACGGGTGTCAGCCCCGAGGGCCGCATCTCACCGTACGACCTCGGCATCTGGAACGACACACAGGTGGAGGCGCTGCGCCGGATCACGACGTTCCTGAAGTCGCAGGGGACGGTGCCGGGGATCCAGCTCGGGCACGCGGGCCGCAAGGCCTCCACCGACCGCCCCTGGAAGGGCGGCGCGCCGCTCGGCCCCGAGGACCACGGGTGGCAGGCGGTCGCGCCGAGCGCGGTCGCCTTCGACGAGAAGCACGCGGTGCCGACCGAGCTGACCGCCGACGGCATCGCCGAGATCGTCCGGCAGTTCGCGGACGCGGCGCGGCGGGCGCTCGACGCCGGGTTCGAGGTCGCCGAGATCCACGGTGCGCACGGCTATCTGATCGGCCAGTTCCTCTCCCCGCACAGCAACCGGCGCACGGACGGGTACGGGGGCTCCTACGAGAACCGCATCCGGTTCGCGCTGGAGGTCATCGACGCCGTCCGTGCGGTGTGGCCCGAGGAACTCCCCCTCTTCTTCCGGATCTCCGCGACGGACTGGCTCGACGAGGGCGGCTGGACGGCGGACGACACCGTCCGGTTCACCGCCGAGCTCCAGGCGCACGGCGTCGACCTGATCGACGTGTCGACCGGCGGCAACGCGGCAGGCGTCCGCATCCCCGTCGGGCCCGGCTACCAGGTGCCGTTCGCGGCGCGTGTCCGGGGTGAGGCAGGGGTGCCGACCGCCGCCGTCGGCCTGATCACGGAACCGCAGCAGGCCGAGAAGATCCTCGCGGACGGCGAGGCCGACGCGGTGCTGCTCGGCCGCGAGCTGCTGCGCGACCCCTCGTTCGCCCGGCACGCGGCGCGCGAGCTGGGCGGGGACGTGCACGTCCCGGACCAGTACCACCGGTCCGTCTGAGCCGTCCGCCCCGCAGCCGCCCCGGCCACCGTGCCGGGGCGGCTGCGGGCGCAGGGCCGTAGGACCCGAAGGTCGGGACCATCGGCGGGCCGCGGCGTGGGGGCCGGGGCGTGCAATGGAAGGCGACAGATACGCCGACCGTCCCTCCGGAGGCTTCGGGTGATCGAGGAGAAGCGGGGTTTCTGCACGCTCTGCAAGTCGCGCTGCGGTGCCGTGTTCACCGTCGAGGACGGCCGGATCACCGGGGTCAGGCCCGACCCCGGGCATCCGACCGGCGCGGCGATGTGCCCGAAGGGCCGGGCCGCGGCCGAGATCGCGCACAACAGTCGGCGGCTGACGACCCCGCTGCGCCGCACCCGGCCCAAGGACGACCCCGACCCGGGCTGGGAGCCGGTCTCCTGGGACGAGGCGCTGGACGAGATCGCGCGCCGGATGCGGGAGATCGCCGCCGAGAGCGGGCCGGAGGCGGTCGCGTTCGGGGTGGCCACGCCCAGCGGCACGATGATCTCCGACGCGACCGAGTGGATCGAGCGGTTCGTCCGCCGTTTCGGCAGCCCGAACACCGTGTACAGCGCCGAGATCTGCAACTGGCACAAGGACTTCGCCCACGCCTTCACGTTCGGCTGTCCGCTGCCGCCGCCGGACTACGCGCACGCCGGCCTCGCCCTGCTGTGGGGCTTCAACCCGGCCAAGACCTGGCTCGCACAGTCGGCAGCCCTGTCGGCGGCCCAGGCGCGCGGGATGCGGCTCGCCGTCGTCGATCCCCGGCGCTCCACCAGCGCGCTGCGCGCCGACCACTGGCTGCGGGTGCGTCCGGGCACCGACGCGGCGCTCGCCCTGGGCCTCGCCCATCTGCTGATCCGGCAGGACGCCTATGACGAGGAGTTCGTGCGGTCCTGGACCAACGGTCCGCTGCTGGTGCGCTGCGACGACGGGCGGTTCCTGTGCGCCGGCGACCTGGTGGCCGGTGCCGAGGGGTTCGTCGTGTGGGACGAGCGGACGGGCACGCCGGAGGCCTGTGACACGGAGCGGGCCGCCGTCGCGCCGGAGCGGTTCGCGCTGCGCGGGCGGCGCCGGGTCCGGCTGCGCACCGGCGCGACCGTGGACTGCGTGCCCGCGTTCGAGCGGTACGCCGAGGCGTGTGCGCGGTGGCCGGTGGAACGGGTGGCGGCCGAGACCTGGATCCCCGAGGCGGACATCCGGTCGCTGGCCGCGGAGATCGCGGCGGCGGACTCGGTGACGTACTACGGGTGGACCGGGGTCGGGCAGAGCGCGAACGCCGCGCAGACCGAACGGGCCCTGGCCACCCTGTACGCGCTCACCGGGTCCTTCGACCGGCGGGGCGGCAACCGGATCGCACCCCCGCCGCCCTACCGTCCGGCCTCCGGCTTCGGCGACTTCGACCCGGCGCAGCGGGCCAAGGCCCTCGGTCTCGACCGTCACCCGCTGGGGCCGCCCGCTTTCGGGTACGTCAATGCGGGCGACCTGTGCCGGGCGATCGAGGAACAACAGCCCTATGCCGTGCGGGCGTTGATCGGGTTCGGGGCGAATCTGGTGGTGGCGCAGCCGGGTTCGGACCGGACGGCGCGTGCGTTGCGGGCGCTGGACTTCCAGGTGCACCTCGATCTGTTCGAGTCGCCGACGAGCGCCAGTGCGGACATCGTGCTGCCGGTGAACAGCGCGTACGAGCACGAGGCGCTGCGATGCGGTTTCGAGATCGGGCACCGGGCGCAGGAGCAGGTGCAGCTGCGGCCGCGGATCGTGGAGCCGCTGCCCGGGACCCGCTCCGACACCGAGGTCGTCTTCGCGCTGGCCGAACGGCTCGGCATGGGCGGAGAGTTCTTCGGCGGGGACGTGACAGCCGCCTGGGACTGGCAGCTGGAGCCGCTCGGGCTGAGCGTCGAGCGGCTGCGCGCGACGCCGGGCGGCATCCGGGTGCCGCGGCCGGAGACGGAGCGGCGCCACGCCGTCACCGACGACGCGGGGCGGGTGACCGGCTTCGGCACACCGACGCGGCGCGTGGAGCTGTATTCACAGCGCCTTCTCGACCACGGCTACCCGCCCGTTCCCGAGCACCTTGAGCCGCAGGCGCCGGACGACGCGTTCCCCCTGGTGCTGACGTGCGCCAAGCACGGCCATTTCGTGCACAGCCAGCACCGTTCCGTGTCCTCGCTCAGGCGGCGCGCGCCCGATCCGTGCCTGGACCTGCATCCGGACACCGCCGCCGGGAGCGGCATCGCGCAGGGGCAGTGGGTGGAGGTGGCCACGCGGCGCGGCGCGATCCGGCTGCGGGCCCGCTTCGACGAGTCGCTGCACCCGGGTGTGGTGGTCGGCGAGTACGGCTGGTGGCAGGGCGCGCCCGACCTGGCGCTGCCCGGCGCCGACCCGCTGGACCCGGGCGGCAGCAACTACAACCGGCTCGTCGACCACACGACGACCGACCCGCTCAGCGGCTCCGCGCCGCTGCGCGCGCTCGCCTGCCGGGTCCGGCCGATCGCCGCGGACCACACCTGGCGCGGCACCCGCGCCTTCACCGTCGTGGGGCGGGGCGACGAGGGCCGGGACGTGCGCACCCTGCGTCTGGCGCCCGTCGACGGCGGCCCGCTGCCCGATCACGCCCCGGGACAGCATGTGACCCTGCGCGCCGCCGGTCCGGGCGGCCCGGACGCCACCCGCGCCTACTCGCTGACCGGACCGGCGACCGACCCGGCCCGCACCGCGTACACCCTGGCCGTGCGCCGGGTGCCCGCAGGCGCGCTGTCCCCGTACGTGCACGAGGCCCTGGCCGTCGGTGACCGGGTCGAACTGACGGCGCCCGGCGGCTCGTTCCGCATCCCGGCCGACACCGACCGTCCCGTGGTGCTGATCGCCGGGGGCATCGGCATCACCCCGTTCCTCGGCTACCTGGAGACCCTGGCGGCGGCCGGCGGCACGGTCCCCGAGGTCGTCCTGCACTACGGCACCACCGACGGCGACGATCACCCGTTCCGCGACCGGTTGCGTGAACTGGAGCGTCTCATCGGGACGTTGACGGTCATCACGCACTACGCGGCGCCGGGGCCGGGCGACCGCCCCGGTCACGGCCACGACCGGCAGGGCTTCATCACGGCGGCCGACGTCGATGCCCGGCTCGTCGGGCGCCGGGCCCGGTTCTATCTGTGCGGTCCCGAGCCGATGCTGTCCGGGCTGAGCGAGGGACTGCGGGCGCGGGGCGTGCCGGCCTTCGAGATCTTCAGCGAGCGGTTCCGGGTCGCCCGCCGCGCCGTGGACGTGCCGGAGGGGGCCCGGCGCACCGTCCGGTTCGCCCGCTCGGGGCGGGAGGCGACCTGGACCGCGTCGGACGGCACCCTGCTCGAACTGGCCGAGCGGGAAGGGGTGACCCTGCCGAGCGGCTGCCGGGTGGGACAGTGCGAGAGCTGCGCCTGCCGGGTGCTGGAAGGGCAGGTCGCGCATCTGGTCGAGCCGGGCGACGACCTGCCCGACGGCACCGCCCTGAGCTGTCAGTCGGTGCCGGCCTCGGACGTCACTCTCGACGCGTGACATCGGCCCGGAGCCACCGCGGGGCCGGGACACCCGGTCGCGCAGGCCTCCGCGGTCCGCCGCTCTTCACAGCCGGGCGGTCCAGGGCGTGCCCGTCGCCGTAGGTCGTGGTGAGCGCGTCCGCGAGCCACCGGCGCTGTCCCGGCGTCAGGACGGGCAGCGCCGCCGCGAGGTCCGCCTCGTCCTTGGGGCGGGCGTTCTTCGCCTTGTAGTAGAGCTGCACCTCGGGGGCGAGGAACGGGGTGCCGTCGGCGGCGACGCGGCCCAGCGTGTCGAGCGGCCGGCGCACGCGCGTGTCCCGCCGCGAGTACCACTCGGCGCCCTCGGACTCGTCGAGCATGAGCTGGATCCGCCAGGGGGCGCCGGGCCCCGGACGGCACCAGATGTCGTGCACGCCGGGCGGCAGCGTCTCCCCCGGCGCCCACGGCCGCAGTACTCCTGGCGGATCAGCGGCCCACAACTCCCATCCGGGCAGCGCGTGCTGGACCACGTGCTGGTCCCGGCGCAGCAGCAGGACGTCGATGTCGCCGTGGTCCCGCAGCCGTCGCCCGACGGCCAGTTCGATCGCGATGCCCCCGGCCACCCACCATCGGGCGCCGGCCCCCGCGAACCGCGCCACGACCTCGGCCGTGGGAGCCGGCTCCCACCGTCCGTACGGCGCACGGATGCGTCTCATCCGCCCATTCTCGCGGTGCGGCGAACCTGAGCCGAGCTACAGCAGGGCGGCCCTGAGGTCCGGGCCGTCCCCGGCCTCGTACGCGTCCTCGTCGAAGGGGTACAGCGGACGCTCCACCCGGTGGTGGCCCAGGCGCAGCAGGTCCTGGTCGACTCCGCCGGGGGTGAGCGCGAGCAGCCAGTCGGCGGCCATGTCGTACAGCTCCGGCTCCAGGTAGCCGATCTTGACGACGACGAGGTCGTACGTGCGCGGGTCGATGCCGAGGCCGCCGTCGGCGGGGCCCGTGAAGTCGGCGAGCGTGTGGAACGGCTTGCGGCGCTCGACGAGGATCACGGTGAGGCCGCCGACGCGGACGGCCGCCATGTCGACACCGCGGTCGTAGGCGCCGCCCTCGGCGCGGTCCTTCTGGTCGGCGGCGCGCTGCAACGCCTCGACGGTGCCGGTGAGTTCGTACGGTCCGCCGTGGTGGGTGTCGACCTTGCCGCCGACGGAGAGGGTCACCTCGGCGCCGACACCGGCCGCGAAGCAGGCGGCGACCGCGGCCGGGTCGGTGATGCCCGGGTGGACGGCGGTGACCTCGCCGGTGCGGATCGCGTCGTGCGCCAGCAGCTTCTCCAGCATGTACGCGAGGTCGCCCGCGCCGCCCGCCGTGGGGTTGTCGCCGGAGTCACTGATGAGGAAGGGCCTCTTGGTGGAGGCGACGGCCTGGTCGATGCATTCCTCGGCGCTGCCGGTCGGGCCGACGAACACGAAGTCCTTGCGGGCGTCCCAGTAGCGGCGGGCCAGCGACTCGGCCTCGCGGGCGGCGAGTTCGGCGTCCTCGCCGGTGACGACGATGGCGGCCTTGCAGCGCGGCTCGTCGGCCCAGGCGTAGCCGACCCACATCGCGGCGTCGAGGATGCCGTCCTTCGTCTCGATGTCGGCGAGCGAGGCGTAGAGGGACATGGCGGGTTCCAGGCGGGTGCTGGTCTTCTCGCCGGGCAGCAGGACCGGGACCTGGACCCAGGCGCGGTGCGGCCGGACTCCGTCCCGCAGGCAACGCACCAGATTGCGGGCGGCGCGCTCGCGGGTGTCCCAGGCGTCCTCGTGCGGGGCGAGCCGGTGGGCGGTGAGCAGGTCGACCGGCTCCGCGAACCGGCGGGAGACGTTCCCGTGCAGGTCCATCGCGGTGGAGATCATGGGGCGGCTCCCGTCGGGGGTGCCGATGTGGTCGAGCGCGGCGCGGACCGCCTCGGTCAGGTCGCCCTCGGCGTCGGTGAGGCCGATGACGCTCATCGCGCCGTGGATGTCGTACACGAGTCCGTCGAGGGGGCCCGACTCCCTTATGCGGGTGACCAGTTCGTCCTTCAGGGTCAGGTACGACTCGGCTTCCACCGGGCCGCCGGGCAGCGATGTCGCGTGCAGCAGCGGCACCCACTCGACGAGGTCGGCGAGGTCGCTGTCGGGCCGGGTCCACGTGTAGCGGTCGAGGAGGTCCTGGCCGCGGGTCTGCCGGAAGTCGTCGGTGGTGGAGCGGTGCGGGCAGAACGTGGACGACTCGATGCCGATGCCGCCGATGCCGATGCGCAGGCGGCGGCCGTGGACCGGGGTGGTGCGGGTCATGCGGGGGCGCTCTCTTCCTGGGGTGCGGGGATGGCGTTCGAGAGGTTCTGGTGCAGCGCGGTCAGGCCCGCGCCGAGCAGACCGGCGTCGGGGCCCGCCGTCGTGGTGGTGATCTCCAGGTCCGCGGTGGCGAGCGGCAGGCACCGCTCGTAGAGGACACCGCGGACGGCGGCGACGAGCGGTTCGGCGGTGGCGAGGACACCGCCGAGGGCGACGGCCTGCGGGTTGAAGAAGTTCACGACGACCGACAGGACGGTGCCGATGTGGCGTCCCGCGGTGCGTACGAGGGTGGTGGCGACGGGGTCGCCGTCGGCGACGAGCCGCAGGAGTTCGTTCGTGTCCGCCACCTCGACGCCCTGCGCGGCGAGTTCGCGGATGAGGGCGGCGCCGCTGGCGACGGTCTCCAGGCAGCCGATGTTGCCGCAGCTGCACGGCCGGTCGCCCGCCGCCTCGACGCGTACGTGACTGACGTCGCCGGCGCTGCCGGTGGCGCCGTCGTGCGGGCGGCCCGCGACGATGACACCGCTGCCGATGCCGCGGCCGGCCTTGACGACGACCATGTGGTCGAGATCGGGCCGGGTCGTGCGGTGCTCGCCGACGGCCATCATCGTGGCGTCGTTGGCGACGGTGACGGGCATGCCGAGCCGCTCGGCGAGGACCTCGCGCAGCGGGTAGCGGTGCCAGCCCGGCATCCGCGAGGGGCTCAGGACGCGGCCGTCGGCGGGCGCGACCGGGCCGGGAAAGGCCACGCCGAGGGCCCGCACCGTGCGTCCCGCCTCCCGCTGCGCGGCGGCGAGCCGGGTCACCTGCTCGCACAGCCAGTCGACGGCGGACTCGGGCCCCGCGGTGATGTCGTGCGGCAGGTCGAGGGCGTCGTGGACGGTGCCGCCGAGGTCGACGGCGCCGAGCCTGGCGTGGTGGCTGCCGAGGTCCGCGGCGAGCGCGACGCCGCCCTGCGCCGTCACCCGCAGCAGCCGTGGCCGTCGTCCGCCGCGCGAGGCGCCCTCGCCGGACTCGGTGAGCACACCGGCCGCGACCAGTTCCTGCACGCGCAGCGACACCGTGGAGGGGGCGAGGCCCAGTTCCCGTACGAGATCGGCCCGGGAGGAGGCGGCTCCGGAGGAGACGAGCCGGAGTATGTGCTGCGCCGAACCCGGCTCGCCGTCGTGCGATGTGTCGGCCATGCCGCCCCCTGGTCCACGTACTGTGCGCGTTCGGTCAGTTGGTTCGACCGGTTCGTTCGATGACGAGCCGAACATTAACCAGAGTCGAACCAAGTTGACCAGGGCTCCCCGGACTTTGAACTACTTTTCGAATGAACCTATTGACTTGATTCGAACGGCCGCCTTAGCGTTCGGGCGCCGCCCTGTCGATCCGTGGCACGGGGCAGGCTCCTGTCCCCCTTGGAGGCCCTTCGGCATGCGTTCCCTCAGGTCAACGGCGTCCGCCGCGCTCGCCCTCGCGGCGACGCTGGTGGCGCTCACCGGCTGCACGCACGAGGGCGGCCGGATCGCGATGGGCCCGACCGGCGGCACTCCCGTCGAGGGCGGCACGGCCACGATGGCGCTGCCGCCCGCGGCCACCCCGAACTGGATCTTCCCGATCGGCGCGCCGGGTTACGGGGCCTCGTACAACTACGCCATCCAGACGCTGCTGTTCATGCCGGTGTACGACGCGGTGCAGGAGAAGGGCGAACTGACCACGCACGGGCCGAGCACGCTCGGTCTGGAGCCGAAGTACAGCGACGGCAACCGGACGGTCACCGTGCCGCTGCGCCAGGGCGTGACGTGGTCCGACGGGAAGCCGGTGACCGCCCGCGACCTGGAGTTCTGGTTCAACCTCGTCAAGGCGAACAAGGCCGACTGGGGCAGCTACTCGGTCGGCACGATGCCCGACAACGTGAAGAGGTTCGAGGTCGTCGACGCCCACACGGTGCGGCTGCACCTCGACCGCGCGTACAACCCGGACTGGTTCACGGCCAACCAGCTCACCCTCATGCGGGCCCTGCCGCAGCACGCCTGGGACGCCACGCAGGACGGCGGCGAGGTCGGTGACCAGGACCGGACGACGAAGGGCGCCAAGGCGGTCTTCGCCCGGCTCACCCGGCACGCGAAGAGTCTGGGCTCGTACGGCTCCGACCCGTTGTGGAGGACGGTCAACGGCCCGTGGAAGCTGGCGGGTTGGCGGGACAGCGGACAGGTGACCATCGTCCCGAACGAGAAGTACACCGGCCCGCAGTCCGAGCGGCCCCACCTCGACCGAGTGGTGTTCAAGCCGTTCACCACGGCCGACTCCGAGTACAACGTGCTGCGTTCGGGCGGTGTCGACTACGGCTACATCCCGCCGTCGGTGATGGCGCAGAAGGAGAAGTTCCAGGACAAGGGGTACCGCGTCGACCCGTGGGAGGGCTGGGCGGCCACCTACATCGTCTACAACTTCAACTCCACCCATGCCGGACCGCAGATGAGCCAGCTCTACATCCGTCAGGCGATGCAGCACCTCGTCGACCAGGACGCGATGAGCAAGGTCATCTGGCAGGGCAGCGCGACCGCGACGCTGGGCCCCGTACCGGTCACACCGAAGAGCCAGTACCTGTCACCGGCGATGGAACGGAACGCGTATCCGTTCTCCGTCGCGAAGGCCAGGTCCCTCTTGTCGGAGCATGGCTGGCGGACCGTCGACGGCACCGCGCGCTGCGTCCGGCCCGGCACCGGTGATGACGAGTGCGGCCCGGGTATCGGGCGGAACGACCCGCTGGAGCTGACCCTCCTGTCCCAGTCCGGCTCGACCGAGACGACGAACATGATGCAGGAGCTCAAGTCGTCGCTCAGCAGGGCCGGCATCGACCTGACCGTGCGCCAGCAGCCGCTGAACTCCGTGCTCGGCAACTCCGTCCCGTGCAAGAAGAAGGACCCCGGCTGCGACTGGGACATGTCGTTCTTCGGCACCGCCGGCAGCTGGTACTACCCGCTCAACCCGAGCGGCGAGCAGCTCTTCTCGACCGGCGCGTCCGCCAACTTCGGCAACTACAGCGACAAGAAGGCCGACCGGCTCATCCGCGCCGTGCAGTACGCGCCCGACATGAAGGCCGTCCACGAGTACGGCGAGTACCTCTCCGCGCAGCTCCCGGTGATGTGGATGCCGAACCCGGCCTACCAGGTCTCGGTGATCCGCAACGACCTGCGGGGCATCGAGCAGAACCCGACGGTCACCTTCGCGCCGCAGCACTGGTACTACGTCAAGAACGCCAAGAAGGAGTCCACGAAGTGACCGGCTTTCTGGTCAAGCGCTTCCTTCAGGCGCTCGTCGTCCTGTTCCTCGTCTCGATCATCGTCTTCACGCTGCTGCACCTGCTGCCGGGCGGCCCCGCCCGCGCCATCCTCGGCCCCAAGGGCACACCGCAGCAGATCGAGCACTTCAACCACCAGCAGGGATACGACCGTTCGCTGCCGACCCAGTACCTGATGTACCTGAAGCGGCTGGTCACCGGCGACCTCGGCGACTCGTACAAGCTGAACTCGCCGGTCTTCGAGCTGCTGAAGCAGCGGCTGCCGAAGACCCTGCTGCTCACTGTCCTGTCGACGGTGCTCGCCGTGGTCATCGCCGTCCCGCTCGGCCTGCTGCAGGCGGTGCGGCGCGGCAAGGCCTCGGACTACGCCCTCACCGGACTGGCGTTCCTGCTGTACGCGACCCCGGTGTTCTTCCTCGGCCTCATCATGATCATCCTGTTCGCGCAGGTCCTGCCGATCTTCCCGGCGGAGGCCCCGCAGGGCGAGACGATCGGTCAACTCCTCGGCGACTTCACGGGGTTGATCCTGCCGGTGGTGACGATGGCGTTCGGCATCGTGGCCATGTTCAGCCGCTACATGCGCTCGGCGGTCCTGGACAACCTCACCGAGGAGTACGTGCGCACGGCCATGGCGAAGGGCCAGTCGAACCGCCGGATCATGGTCAAGCACGTGCTGCGCAACGCCCTGATCCCGCTGGCCACCCTGCTCGGCCTGTATCTGCCGACGCTGTTCAGCGGCGCGCTCGTCGTCGAGTCGATGTTCAACTACCCGGGCATGGGGCTGCTGTTCTGGAACGCCGCGCAGGGCTCGGACTTCCCCGTACTGCTCGGTGTGACCCTCGTCGTCGGCATCGCGACCGTCCTCGGCTCGCTGCTCACCGACATCCTCTACGCCGTCCTCGACCCCCGGATCCGGAGCGTGGCATGACGACCGCTGTGACCCCCCTGATACCCGGGCACGAGGAGGCCGCGCAGGCCACTCCCTCACTGGCCCGCCGCACCCTGCGCGTGTTCACCGGCAACAAGCTGGCCCTGAGCGGCGTGGTCCTGCTCGTGCTGCTGCTCGCCTTCTGCTATCTGGGACCGCTGGTGCACCCCACCGAGCAGGTCCACACGAACCTGGCGCAGGCCAATCTGTCGCCGGGCACGGCCGGGCACCTGCTCGGCACCACCGACCTCGGCTACGACATGGTCGGCCGGCTGATGGTCGCCGGGCGGACCTCGCTGGAGATCGGCCTGGCGGCGGGGCTGCTGGCCACGCTGTTCGGGACCGTGTACGGGGCCGTCGCCGGGTACTTCGGCGGCTGGGTCGACGCGGCGATGATGCGTGTCACGGACGCGGCTCTCGCCATCCCCGCGATGTTCCTGCTCGTGGTCGTCGCCGCGATCATCACGCCCAGCAAGGGCGTCCTGATCCTCATCATCGCGGGCGTCGCCTGGCTCTCCCCCGCCCGCCTGGTGCGCGGCGAGGCGCTGTCGCTGCGCAACCGCGAGTACGTGCAGGCCATGCGAATGATGGGCGGGGGCGGGGCGCGGGCCGTCTTCAGGCACATCGTGCCCAACGCCATCGGCACGGTCATCGTCAACTGCACGTTCCAGATCGCCGACGCCATCCTCTACGTCAGCTATCTCGCCTTCCTCGGCCTGTCCATCCCGCCGCCGTCCGCCGACTGGGGCTCGATGCTCTCGGCCGGCATCACCTACACGCAGAACGGCTACTGGTGGCTGATCTTCCCGCCGGGCATCGCGATCGTCCTCGTCGTCGCCGCGTTCAACTTCATCGGCGACGGACTGCGGGACGCGTTCGAAGTGCGGCTGCGCAGGTAGCGGGCCCGTGGGACCAGTTGACGCAAGGGATCTAGGGAAGCTGACATGACCGAGCCTCTGCTCAGGATCGACGACCTGCGGGTCGACATCGCCACGCGCGACCGCACCGTCCACGCCCTCGACGGCGTCTCGCTCGACCTCGCGCCCGGCGAGGCGCTCGGCGTGGTCGGCGAGTCCGGCTGCGGCAAGACCATGACGGCGCTCAGCGTGCTGGGCCTGCTGCCGCCCGGCGGAGCGGTGACCGGCGGCCGCATCCTCTTCGACGGGCACGACCTGGCCGCCGCGCCCGCGCCCGTCCTCCAGGACGTCCGCGGCAACACCATCGGCATGGTCTTCCAGGACCCGCTGACCTCGCTGAATCCGACGATGACGATCGGCGCGCAGGTCGCCGAGCCGCTCCTGCTGCACCGCGGCGTCTCGAAGAAGGAGGCGTGGGCGCAGGCCGAGGAGACCCTGCGGCTGGTGGGCATGCCGCAGCCGGCCGAGCGGATGAAGGCGTACCCGCACCAGCTGTCCGGCGGCATGCGTCAGCGCGTCGCCATCGCCATGGCGCTGGTCTGCGAGCCGAAGCTGCTCATCGCGGACGAGCCGACGACCGCCCTGGACGTGACGACGCAGCACCAGATCCTGGAGCTGATCGACGACCTGCGCTCGCGCCTCGGCATGGCGATGATCCTGGTCACGCACGACCTCGGCGTGATCGCCAACCGGGTCGACCGGGTGGCGGTGATGTACGCGGGCCAGGTCGCCGAACAGGCCGATGTGCGGGGCCTGTTCGCCCGGCCGCGGCACCGCTACACCGAGGCGCTGTTCGCCGCGCTGCCCGAGCGCGCCGCCGACCACGACACCGAACTGCACACCATCGCGGGTCTGCCGCCGAGTCTGACGGTGCGCCCGACGGGCTGCCGCTTCGCGCCGCGCTGCCTGTTCGCGACGGACGAGTGCCGTACGCAGGAGCCGGCGCTCACCGACGACGACGTGAGCGGCGCAGGGCACCGGTTCGCCTGTTTCCATCCGGTGCCCGACGCGCGGGAGGCGGCGCCGGAGGACGTGGTGGCGCCCGCGCCGATCCCCGCGCAGGTGACGGCGTCCGATGCCGTACTCCTCGAACTCGACGCGCTGGTCAAGGAGTTCCCGCTCAAGGGGGGCCCGTTCTCCCGCAGCAAGGGCACGGTCAGCGCGGTCGGCGGGGTGTCCCTGACCGTCCGCAGGGGCGAGACGTTCGGCATGGTCGGCGAGTCCGGCTGCGGCAAGACGACCCTCGGGCGGATCGTGGCGGGCCTGGAGGAGCCGACGTCCGGCGCCGTCCGCTTCGAGGGCCGCGACCGCGCGGAGCTCTCGCGCGCCGAACGCCGGGCGCACCGCAGGCGCGTGCAGCTGATGTTCCAGGACTCGACAGCGGCGATGGACCCGCGCATGCGGGTCGGCGAGATCCTGCGCGAGCCGCTCGTCATCCAGGGCGTGGGCGGCCGCGCGGAGCAGGAGAAGCTGATCGGCGAACTCCTCGACGCGGTCGGTCTGCCGCGCGGCGCCGTGCACCGCTATCCGCACGAGTTCTCCGGCGGCCAGCGTCAACGCCTCGGCCTGGCAAGGGCGTTGACACTCTCACCGGACCTGGTCGTGGCGGACGAGCCGGTCTCCGCGCTCGACGTGTCGGTGCAGGCGCAGATCCTCAACCTGATGCGCGAGCTGCAGCGCGAGCGCGGGCTCACCTATCTGTTCATCTCGCACGACCTGGCCGTGGTCCGGTACCTCGCCGACACGGTCGGGGTCATGTATCTCGGCAAGCTGGTGGAGGTGGGTCCCGCCGAGCGGGTCTACGCCCGTCCGCTGCACCCCTACACCCGCGGTCTGCTCGACACGGTGAACGTCCCGGACCCGGAGGCGGCCGCCTCCGGGACGCCGCTGACGGGCGAGACCCCGTCGGCCGCGCGGCCCCCGTCGGGGTGCCGGTTCCGCACGCGGTGCCCGGTGGCCCAGGACGTCTGCGCGACGACCGAACCGCCGGTGTCGGCGCCCGACGGTCCGGAACACCAGGTGGCCTGCCACTTCCCGCTCCAGGCCGCGCTGCCCGTCGGCTGACCGCCCCCAGCGGGCACGAACCGCCCGCTGAGCTGCGGCGGAGCCGTCTGCGGCGGCCATTGTCAGTGGTGGGGTGCAGACTGGCGGATACCTGGAGACAACGACGTTTCGGAGGTGTTCGGCATGACCGATGTACTGCTGGCGGTGGGCACGCGCAAGGGGCTGTTCCTGGGGCGCAGGCGCGGTGGCGCGGCCTGGGAGTTCGACGAGAGCCCGTACTTCAACGCCCAGGCGATCTACTCCGTCGCCCTCGACACCAGGGGCGAGGCACCGCGGCTCCTCGTGGGCGGGGACAGCGCGCACTGGGGACCGTCCGTGTTCCACTCGGACGACCTCGGGCGCACCTGGACCGAGCCGTCCGCCCCCGCCGTCAAGTTCCCCAAGGACACCGGAACTTCACTGGAGCGGGTGTGGCAGCTGCACCCGGCCGCCGCCGAGCCGGACGTGGTGTACGCGGGCACGGAGCCGGCGGCCCTTTACCGCTCGGCGGACCGCGGCGAGACCTTCGAGCTCTGCCGTCCGCTGTGGGAGCACCCGACGCGGTCACGGTGGGTGCCGGGCGGCGGCGGGGAGGGCCTGCACACGATCCTGACGGACGCGCGGGACCCGCGGGCCCTCACGGTGGCGGTGTCGACGGCCGGGGTGTTCCGCTCGGCGGACGGCGGCGCGAGCTGGGCCCCGGCGAACTCCGGGGTGTCCGCGGTGTTCCTGCCCGATCCCGACCCGGAGTTCGGGCAGTGCGTGCACAAGGTGGCGCGGGACGCGGCCGACCCGGACCGGCTGTACCTGCAGAACCACTGGGGCGTGTACCGCAGTGACGACGGGGGCGGGAAGTGGACCGACATCGGGGCGGGCCTCCCGTCGACGTTCGGGTTCGGCGCGGCCGCGCATCCGCACCGCGGGAACACGGCGTACGTCTTCCCGATCACCGCGGACGCGGACCGGGTCCCGGCCGACCGCCGATGTCGCGTCTACCGCACCCAGGACGCGGGCGAGAGCTGGGAGGCGCTCAGCGCCGGTCTGCCCGAGGACGACCACTACGGCACGGTGCTGCGGGACGCGCTGTGCACGGACGACGCGGACCCGGCGGGCGTCTACTTCGGCAACCGGAACGGCGAGGTGTACGCGTCGGCCGACGACGGCGACAGCTGGCGGCAGCTCGCGTCCCATCTTCCGGACGTGCTGTGCGTGCGCGCGGCCGTCGTGGGGTGAGGCGACACCGGCCCCTGCGCAGGTCGGACCGCCCGCGGTTACGGCAGGCGCCAGTCCACGGGCTGCGCACCCTGCCGCGTGAGCAGTTCGTTGGCCCGGCTGAAGGGACGCGAGCCGAAGAAGCCCCGGTCCGCCGACATCGGCGAGGGATGCGCGGACTCGATCGCCGGCAGGTCCCCGAGCAGGGGCCGCAGATTGCGGGCGTCACGCCCCCACAGAATGGAGACCAGCGGCCGGTTCCGGGCGGCCAGTGCCCGGATCGCCTGTTCGGTGACCTCTTCCCAGCCCTTGCCCCGGTGCGCGCCGGGAGAGCGCGGCGCCGTCGTCAGCGCCCTGTTGAGCAGCAGCACGCCCTGCCGTGTCCACGGGGTGAGGTCGCCGTTGGACGGCCGGGACAGCCCCAGGTCCGTGTGCATCTCCCGGAAGATGTTCTGCAGGCTGCCGGGCAGCGACCGCACCTCGGGCGACACCGCGAAGCTCAGTCCGATCGCCATCCCCGGTGTGGGGTAGGGATCCTGGCCGACGATCAGCACCCGCACCTCGTCGAAGGGCTGCTGGAAGGCCCGCAGGACGTTCGCCCCGGACGGGAGATAGGTACGGCCGGCGGCGATCTCGGACCGCAGGAAATCCCCCATGGTCGCGATGCGTTCGGCCACGGGCTCCAGGGCCTTCGCCCAGCCCGCTTCGACAAGTTCGTTCAAAGGTCGCGCTGCCACGACGCGTCACTCTACTGCCCCACCGCGGCCCCGTTCCCGACGGGGACGAAGCCCCCCGCACGCGCAAGCTCCTCGCGAAGCTACTGTTCCTCCTCGTCCGTTCCTCCCGGTCGAGGGAGAAGCGGTGGGGACAAGAGGGAAGAGGGGATCCGGGTGCACCCTGCGAACCAGTCGGCGACTGCCGTGACCGTGCCGGACACGGAGCGCCGGGTGCTCGGCGTCGACTCGGGCGGATCGGGGCTGCGGGTCGCGCTCGCCTTTGCCGACGATCCGGCGCGGGCCGCGACCCGGGTGTCCCGCGAGCCGGTACGGACCGTGGCGTCCGGTATCGACCCGGCCCACCTGCTGGAGCAACTCCTGCCCATGGCACGGGAACTGCTGGCCGAGGCCGGCGGTCCGGCGCCGGCCGCGGTCACCGTCGGCGCCGCCGGGATGGCGACCCTCGGCGACAGTCTGCGGGCCGAGCTGCCGGCCGCCCTGGAGCGCGAACTGGGCGTCGCACGGCTCGCGTTGGCCGGGGACGCCGTCACCGCGTACGCGGGCGCGCTCGGCCAGCGGCCCGGCGCGGTCGTCGCCGCGGGCACCGGCCTGATCGCCCTGGGCACGGACCTCGGCACCTGGCAGCGGGCCGACGGCTGGGGGCATCTGCTCGGCGACAGCGGCGGCGGCGCCTGGATCGGGCGGGCCGGGCTCGACGCGGCGATGCGCGCGTACGACGGACGGCGCGGCGGGAGCACGGCGCTGCTCGCACTGGCCGAGGAGCGGTTCGGCCCGGCGGGCGAGCTGCCCGGCCGGATCTATCCGCGCACCGACCGGCCCGCGGCGCTGGCCTCGTTCGCCCCGGACGTGGCCCGGTGCGCAGCGGCCGATCCGGTCGCGGCCGGGATCCTGCGCGACGCCGCCCGGCACATTGCGGAAGCCGCGGCGGCGGTCTGTCCGGCGGGCGGTGGAGAGGTCGCTCTCACCGGCGGTCTGTTCAGGACGGGCGAGCCACTGCTCGCCCCGCTCCGGCAGGAACTCGCGGAACAGCTCCCCGACGCGACCGTGACCTCCGCGGCCGGCGACCCCCTGCACGGTGCCCTCGTGATCGCGGGCGCCCTCGCCGCGGAGGAGCTGCGCCTGCCGCTGGACGGGCGTCTGCTGTACGTCCCGTAGACCCGGCGCACCCACGCGGACCAGGACACTTGAACCATCCGTAACTGAACGGACAATCAAGGACGGATACCGCTCAGCTGCCCCCTGACCGAACAACGGAGCCCTTCGAGCCAGTAGCATGCGGCGCCATGAGCTCCCCCACTGGGCCCGCTTCCGGCCTGCCTGTACGAATGCCGCGACCTCGCCAGCCCGGACGTCACCGTCGTCCGGAACCCGTGGCCGCTCCCGAGGGCGCACCCGCCCTCGTTCTCGCGGTGCCCGGCACGCCCAGTGCCGCCACGCGCATGCTCGCCGACGAGGTCGTGAGCATCGCCCGGTCCGAGCTGCCCGGCCTGGACGCGAGGGTCGGCTTCGTCGACGGGGAGGCCACCGACTTCCCGGTGTCCGCCGAGTTCCCCTCTCTCACCTCCGTGCTCGCGCACGCCGCGAAGGAGCGCACGGCCCGCTACGAGCAGGCGGTCGCCGCCGGCGTCGAGGCCAAGGAGCCCGACGGCCCCGTCGGGGTCGTCGTGCCGCTGCTGGCCGGCCCGGACAGCGCGCTGCTGCGCCAGATCCGCCAGGGCATCGCCGACAGCCGGGTCGCCGCCGAGCTGACCGACGTGCTCGGCCCGCACCCGCTGCTGGCGGAGGGCCTGCACGTGCGGCTCTCGGAGGCCGGTCTGGCGCGCGCCGACCGGGCCCGCCTGTTCACCGTGGCGACGGCCGCGGACGGCATCATCCTCGCGACGGTGGGCGGTGACGAGGCGGTGCAGGCCGCCGGGATCACCGGGATGCTGCTCGCCGCGCGGCTCGCCGTGCCGGTGATCGCGGCCGCCCTGGACGAGGAG
The DNA here is from genome assembly GCF_050410835.1 of Streptomyces sp. cg35. Classification (NCBI taxonomy): domain Bacteria; kingdom Bacillati; phylum Actinomycetota; class Actinomycetes; order Kitasatosporales; family Streptomycetaceae; genus Streptomyces; species Streptomyces sp. cg35. Next base: position 7,893,852 of record NZ_CP191268.1, on the reverse strand, counting down.
GGCGCCGTCGCGGCGACCGCCGAGCAGCTGCGCGGCTCCGGCTCGCAGCAGCTGGCGCTCGCGCCGTACCTGATCGGGCCGGAGCTGGACCCGAGCGTGCTGGAGGCTGCGGCCAAGGATGCGGGGTGTGCTGCCGCGGAGCCGCTGGGTGCGTATCCGGCGATGGGGAAGCTGGCGCTGGCCAAGTACACGGCGGCGTTGGGGATCACTCCCCAGCCGGTTGCCTCCGGCGGTTGAGCGGAGCGACTGCGGGCCCGGGACTTCGTGTCCCGGGCCCTTTGTCTTGGACGGGTGGCGGTGGTCTCGTGGGATCTTTCGGCTCGTCCTCGATCGCCGGACGGGCCTGATCAGCCGAACACCACGCAGGAGGCCGCCGGGACCTGTACCGATCCGCCGCGTACCGGGGTGCCCGTGGTGTCGTCCACGGTGAACCAGGTCACGTCGCCGGAGCGTTCGTTCGCCGCGTAGAGGAAGCGGGCGCTGGGGTGCAGGGCCAGGTCGCGGGGCCAGTGGCCGCCGCAGGGGGTCGTCGAGCGGAGTGTGGGGTGCTCGCCCGTCGCGTCCAGGGCGAGGAGGGACAGGACGTCCTCGCCGCGGGTCGCCGTCCACAGGAAGCGGCCGTCGGGCGAGACGACCAGCTCGGAGGGGTAGGCGTCGCCGCGCGGTGCCCCGGGCAGGAGCGCGACTTCCGTCAGCGGCTTGAGGGTGCCGGTCGTGGCGTCCCACCGGCAGACGGTGAGGGTGGGGGCGAGTTCGTTGAGGACGTACGCGTGGCGGCCGGACGGGTGGAAGGCCAGGTGGCGGGGGCCGGAGCCGGGGCGCAGGGCCGTCTCGTGGTGCGGGGTGAGGCGGCCGTCGGTGAGGGCGCAGACGCGGACCGAGTCGGTGCCGAGGTCGACGCTGACCACCCAGTGGCCGCTCGGGTCCGGCAGGACCTGGTGGGCGTGCGGGGCCTGCTGCCGCTGCGGGTGCGGGCCCGATCCGGTGTGGCGCAGGACGTCGCGGCCGGCCGCGTCCGGGGTGCCGTCGGCGCGCAGCGGCACCGCGGTGACGCTGCCGGAGCCGTAGTTGGCGGTGAACACGTGGCCGCCCCGGACGGACACGTGGGTGGGGCCGTCGCCGTCGACCCGTACGGGCGGGGCGGCCAGGGTGACCGGCGTCGTGTCCGTACGGAACGCGGCGACGGTACCGTCGGCCGTCTCGCTGACCGCGTGCAGCAGACCGTCCGCGACCGCCAGGTACGAGGGGTCGGGCAGGGCGTCGGTGGCGCCGAGGAGGCGCAGCGAGCCGTCCGCCGTGTCGACCGCGGCGGTGGCGATACCCCGGCCGCCCGCCGCGGTGAACGATCCGATGTAGGCCCGCCCTGGCTGACTGCCGGTCACTGCTTCCCCTTTCGGCGTGCGGGCCCTGTGCCCGTGCGCCGACGGTAGCAGCGGGTCTAGACCAGGTCGTGCCAGGGAGTCCGGTGCCGCGCCGCGGGCGGCCGCTCCTCGCCGCGGGCCCGCGCGTGGGCGTCGGGGTGGTGCACGAAGGCCGGGGTGCTCTCGGTGGTGTCGTAGGTGCGGTGGAAGACCGCGGTGGCGGAGCCGGAGATCGGCGGCACGATCCAGGACCAGTCGGCGCCGACGGTGCGGCCGCGGGACTCCTCGCGGGCGAGGTGGGTCAGGAAGCGGTCGGACTCGGTGTGGTGGTCGGTGACGGTGACGCCCGCCCGGTCGAAGGAGTGCAGGACCGAGCGGTTGAGCTCGACGAGCGTCCGGTCCTTCCAGAGGGAGCGGTCGCTGCTGGTGTCGAGGCCCAGGCGGTGGGCGAGGTGGGGCAGGAGGTTGTAGCGGTCGGTGTCGGCGAGGTTGCGGGCGCCTATCTCGGTGCCCATGTACCAGCCGTTGAAGGGGGCCGCGCCGTAGCAGACACCGCCGATCTCCAGGCACATGTTGGACAGCGCGGGAACCGCGTGCCAGCGCAGGCCGAGCTCGGACCACCAGCCGAACTCCGGGTGGTGGAGCGGGACTTCGAGGATCGCGTCCGGCGGCAGGTCGAACCAGCGGGGCGGCTCGTGCGGGACCCGCTGCACGATCAGCGGGAGCACGTCGAAGGACGTGCCCGCGCCGCCGCGCCAGCCGAGGCCCCGGGCGAACTCGGTCAGGCCCGCGCCGCGCGGGTCACCGACGACGTGCCCCTCGGGCTGGACGTATCCGGCGTAGCGGATGAGCTGTTCGTTCCAGATGCGCGGTCCCGGCCTGCCGGGGGCGTCCGGGGCGAAGACGGTGATCAGCGGCCGGATGCGGCCGTCGGGGGCGGCCTCGCGCAGATGGTCGGCGCAGGCCGCGGCGATCTCCTGCGCGTCGGTGAGACGGCGCAGGTCGCGGACGCGCAGGGAGCGCCAGTACAGGCGGCCGATGCAGCGGTTGGCGTTGCGCCAGGCGACGCGGGCGCCGTGGACGAGTTCCTGCGAGGTGTGCGTGTAGGTGCCCGTGGCGGCGAGTTCCGCCTCGATCTCGGCGAGCCGGGGGGCGGGGTCGCCGAGCTCCTCCTCCGCGTGGTGGCGCCGGACGAAGTCGGCCGCCGCACGGGCCACCTCCCTCGTCGCAACACCGCCCGACCGGGGGCGGACGCCGTCGGCGGGCCGGGGCCCGCGCTCGTGGCGGGGTACGTCGGGAGTGGCGGACAGCCAGCCCTCCACGTCCCGTGATCCGTTCCTGCGCAGGTCGCTTCGCATGACACACCCCAGCGGCTCGACAACGGCGCACGGCTCGCTCCCGCGCGGCCGTGTGCCCAGGTGTCCAATGGCGCGGGGTTACCCCTCGGGCAGGCTGATCCACCCTGTACGCGCCCCGGGAAGTGCCTCACTCGGGGCCGAGTTGTCCACGCCGATGCGAGACAACCACAAGTCGGTCCCGGTCGGCGGCCGGGTGACGGACGTACGGGGAGCGCGGGGAACTACGCAGCGGCGCGCAGGCTTTCTCACGCGCCCAGGCTCGCGCGCCCGGCTCCGCGCAGTGGCACGGCGAGCTCGACGAGGGCCTGTTCCAGGGCGTGCAGATGGGCCAGGACGGGCTCGGCCTCGGCGGCTCCCGGTGCCGTGACCGTGCCGCGGGAGTAGGGGGCGGGCGCGGTGAGGGCCTCGACGGCTGTCTCCACGCGCCAGCAGGCGGCGGCGAGACGGGCGTCGTGCGAGGCCTCCGGGTCGGCGGCGACGGAGGCGAGCCCGCGCACCTCGCGCGCGCAGTCGTCGAGCAGTGCCAGCACCTGGCGGGCCCGTCCCTTGCGGGCCCGCAGCGGGCTGAGCGGGTGCACGAGCGGCGCGAGCGAGAGCCGTACGCGGCCGAGGAGGGACTCCAGTTCGCGGACGCGCGGGGCGGGGTCCGCCGCGGTGTCACCGGCGAGCCGGGCGGCGGCCTCGGCGGTGCACGCGTGGACACAGCGCAGGGCGCGCTCCACCCAGGCGTCGGTGACGGAGTGCGTGGTCACCGGGAGTACGAGGAGCACGGCGAGCGCGGCGCCCAGCGCCCCGACGGCCGTCTCGCCCACGCGCAGGGCCAGCAGCGCCGGATCGAGCACGCCCAGCAGCCCGTACAGCATGCTCGCCATCACGGTCACCGCGAGCATCATCCAGGTGTAGGACACGGCGGCGGTGTAGAAGATGCCGAAGACGCCGGCGGCAATGACCACGGCGGCCGCGGCCGGTACGTCGTGCAGGGGTACGGCGATCAGGAATCCCAGCACGATGCCGAGCACCGTGCCCAGGAACCGCCGGAAGCCGCGCACCAGCGTCTCGCCGCGCGAGGTGGTGTTGACGAACACCCACCAGGTGGCGCCCACGGCCCAGTACCACCGCTGGTCGGACAGCAGCTGGCCGACGGCGAGGGCGAAGCCGGCGCCCGCGGTCGCCTGCACGGCCTGCCGCGTGGTGATCCGGGCCAGCCCGGTGCCGGTGCCCGGCGCGACCACGGCCGCCGGTGCCGGGATCCGCCGCTCGTAGCACCAGGCCCCGAACCGCACCGTCGACGCCGCGGCGAGCGACATCAGCACGGCCGCGTACAGCTCGGGCAGTTGTCCGGGAGCGGTGTGCAGGAACTGCGCCGCGAAGAAGGTCATGAAGGCGAACACGCCGAGCGAGTGCCCGCGTGGCCCCCAGCGCCGCGCGTACACGCCCGCCCCGACGACGGCCAGGAACGCCAGGTCACGGGCGAGGGGCAGGGTGTGCAGCACGGCCGCGAGCGCGAGCACCGGGAGCCCGACGACCGGCAGCAGCGCCGTGGTGACGGCCTGCCCGCGCACCGTCGTGTCGGTGACGGTGAACAGGGCGAGCAGCGCGGCCAGACCACCCGTGATGGCCGCCGCCAGCGAGTGCCCGGCGGCCGCGCACACCACCACGGCCAGCCCGATCCCGAGCACCGCACGGCTCGCGAACCGCAGCCGCATCCGTCCCGGATCCGGCGCCACGAACGCCCTCTTCAGCAAGTTGCCCCGCCCTTTCCGCTCACCGGGCGCACCGCGACACGGGCCCCGACATGAGTAAGGCGCCGCGGAGATCCCGGAGGGTCCGCAGCGCCATCGACATGCATATCTCAGCACCTATGTGGCTCATGGTTCAACAAGGGTCGAAAGCCCTGTACCAATGGCCCAGGACATGGCCGTCCCTGGTGGCCGACAGGGGGCCAACGGACCATTTCCGGTCGGGCCGGGTCACCCCGCACGGGCGACGTGCGCGGGGCTGCCGCAGCCGAAGGTTCCGGGCAGGATCCAGCCCCGTGCCACGAGAGGACTCGCCATGGCGATCGCCGGTGCCGTCTGGCCGTTGGTCGGCCGCATCGTCCAGCAACTCGTCCGCGTCACCATCCTGGACATGGCCACGCGACTCGCGGCGCAGGCGTTCCTGGCCGTGCTGCCGTTGCTCCTCGCCATCGCGTCGTTCTGCCCGCGGGCCGTCCGGGACGATCTCGTGCGCTCGGTGAGCCTGCTGCTCGGGACGGGCGGGGCGCTGGCGGCCGGGGTGAAGGAGCTGAGCGAGGGCGGCGACACCGCCGCGCACAGCTGGGGTGTGACGGGCCTCCTGGTGGCGCTGCTCTCCGCGACCGCGTTCACCCGCGCCCTGCAACGTCTGTGCGAGCGGTCCTGGGAGCTGCCGCGCTCCGGAATCCGGTTCGTGGCCTGGCGGTGGCCCGCCTGGCTGCTCGTGTGGACCGTGGCGCTGATCGTGCAGGGCACGCTGCACCGCACCGTCGACGCGGGACCGGCCGTCGCGTACCTGCTGCAGCTGACCGTCACGGTGCCCATGTGGTGGTGGACCCAGCACCTCCTGCTCGTCGGGCGGGTGCCGTGGCTGCCGCTGCTGCCGGGGGCCGTGCTGACCAGCGCGGGAGCCGTCGCGTTCTGCGCATTGTCGGGGCTGTGGCTGCCGCGCACCCTGCGCGTGAGCACGGAGCGCTACGGCGCCCTCGGCTCGGTGTTCACCCTGTTGTCCTGGCTCATCGTGCTCTTCACCATCGTCGTGTTCGGGGTGGCCGTCGGCCGGACGCTGGCGCAGGAGGAGTTCCTGCGCCGCCGCCTCGGTGTCGGGTCAGGCTGACATCGCGGACACCCGGCCCGTGCGGACCGCGGCGGCCAGCGCCTCGTGATCGCGCGCGTTCTGGTCGGCGTAGGCCTCCGCGAAGTCGGCGACGGCCCGGTCGAAGACGTCGGACCGGCCCAGATAGGCGGCGATGGCGATCCGGTCGCCGGAGCGCGCGTGCGCCCGGGCCAGCGTCGCCCCGCACAGCCTGCCGAACAGCCGCATCTCGTCCGGGGTCATCAGATCGGCCTGGGGTATCGCCTTCCAGTCCCGCAACTGGCGTACGTAGAAGTCGCGTTCGGCACCGTCCAGACCGTGGACCCGTTCCCAGCCGAGGAACATGTCGCTGGTCGCCTGCATCAACCGCTGTCCCGCGACGACGCGTTCGCCCTGATTGGTGTGGCGGCTGCGGCCCGCGAACTCGGCGAGCGCCGAGGTCTGTGCCTCCTTCGCCTGCAGCAGGAGGGGATCGCGATCGTCGCGGCCGAGCAGCAGGACGATCCAGCAGCGCGTGCCCACGCTGCCCACACCGACCACCTTCCGGGCCATGTCGACCACCTGGTACTCGGCCAGGAGTGCCCGGCGGTCGGCGGGGAGGCTTCGGCCGTACCGCTCGATCAGGTCCCGCAGCCGCCCTTCGAGGTCCTTGCGCTCGACATCCGGCAGCAGGGTGTCGAGCGGTGTGATCAGGGGCGGGTCCGCGGTGAGCCGCAGCTCGCCGTCGACCACGTGCGCCAGTTTCTCCAGCGCCTGCAGATGGTCGCGGGTGCGGGCCTTGCCCAGGGCCCGGGACACCCGCCGCCGGGCGGGCGTGGCCAGCCGGCCCGACATCGTGCGGTACAGGTCGTCGGCGTCGATCCGGGCGTACCAGACGTCGATGGTCCGCATGCCGGCGAACCGGGCCATCCACCTCCGGTAGGCGCGGGCCGCCGACCGCACCACGCGGGCCCGCTCTGAGCGGCGGAAGCCGTTGGCGCGGCCGGCGATGACGAGGCTGGTGGCCAGCCGCTTCACGTCCCACTCCCACGGTCCGGGGAGCGTCTCGTCGAAGTCGTTGACGTCGAACATCAGGTGTCGCTCCGGGGAGGCGAGCAGCCGGAAGTTCAACATGTGCGCGTCCCCGCAGAGTTGGGCCCGCAGTCCGCTGGCCGGGGTGGCGGCCAGGTCGGCCGCCATCAGCCCGGCCGCGCCCCGGTAGAACCGGAACGGCGACTCGATCATGCGCCCGTAGCGGATCGGCACGAGGTCGGAGAGCCTGCTCGCCGACTGCCGTTCGATCACGTCCACCGGGTCGGGGCGGTCCGCGGCGGGCGCGAACTCGGCGTGGCTGGACCGCGGGACGCGGGTGCGGGCCGCACGGCCCCGGCTCGCCCGCTCCTGCGCGGTGTGGTGTCGGATCGTGGTCTCGGTCATGGCGCGCTCCCTCCAGGGGTGGGCACTGTGGTCCCGCGGCGGCCGCGCCCGCGTCACCCCGTCGGTGTGAGCTCGCCTGCCAGGGGTGAGGCCGGGCTCCCGGTGGCGTCCCAGACTGGCGGGCATGGAACCGACGATGCGTGGACAGCGGTGGCTGGCGCGTGCGTCCCTGGCCGCCGCCGCGGCCGCGGTCGTGGTGCTGGGAGTGTTCGCGGGGCTGCGTACGTTCGCTCTGCTCGCGGTGGGGATCGGCGGTCTGGCCATCACGGCGGCGGCGGTCTGGTGGGTTCTCAGCAGAAGGGGGGTGCTGAGGTTCCTCGCGCTGGTGCTGGCCGTGGCCGCTCCGGTGTGGGTCCTGGTGGCGTACGCCCGGCGGGACCTGCTGTGGGTGGTCCTCGTGTCGGGTGCGCTGTGGCTCGTCGCGGTCGGCGCCGGGCGGGCGGCGCTCGCGCCGGGCGCGGCCGCGGGCCCGATGCCCGAGCAGCCGGCGCCGCGGTTCCGCCACCCCGCCCTGATCATGAATCCGCGGTCGGGCGGAGGAAAGGTCCGCCGCTTCGAACTGAGGGAACTGGCTGCCGAGTTGGGGGCCGATGTGGTGCTCCTGGAGTGGCGGGAGGAGACCGATGTGGCGGCCCTGGCGCGCAAGTGCGCGGCCGAGGGGGCCGATCTCCTCGGGGTCGCGGGCGGCGACGGGACGCAGGCGCTGGTCGCCGAGGTCGCCGCCGCTCTCGACCTGCCCTTCCTGGTGATCCCGGCCGGCACCCGCAACCACTTCGCGCTCGATCTGGGCCTGGACCGCGACGACCCCGCCCGGGCCCTGGACGCGCTGCGCGACGGGGTGGAGCTGCGGGTGGATCTGGGCCGGGCCGGTGGGCGGCCGTTCGTCAACAACGTCTCGTTCGGCGCCTATGCGGAGGTGGTGCAGAGCCCCGCCTACCGGGACGACAAGACACGCACCACCCTCAGGCTGCTGCCCGATCTGCTCGTGGGGCACCAGGGCGCGAAGCTGACGGCGCGGGCCGGGGAGCAGGAATTCAGCGAGCCGCAGGCGCTGTTGGTCAGCAACAACCCCTACGGCGCGAACGACGTGGCCGGGCTGGGCCGGCGTACGCGCCTGGACGGCGGGGTCCTCGGCTGCGTCGGGGTGCGGGTCACGAGTGCCGCCCGGGCGGCGGGGCTGCTGCGCGGCGGGCGGTCGGCCGGGCTGACCACGGCGACGGCGACCTCGGTGGTCGTCGACGCCGACCAGGAGTGGATCCCGGCCGGGGTCGACGGTGAGGCGATGCGGCTGAGCGTCCCCGTGCGGTGCGAGGTGCGGCCCGGTGCCCTGCGGGTGATCGTGCCCCGGCGGCGTCCGGGCGCGTACCGCGCACGCGCACGGGTCGACTGGCGCCACATCGGGCGGCTCGGGCTGACCTTCCGGGGCTGAGCGGCGCGGTGTCCCGCCGCTACATGGGAGCTCCGTAGACCTTGTGCGCCTCGCGGGTCCCGTACATGACCAGCGCCCAGATCACCGTGATGTCCAGGGCGATGATGATGGCCGACCAGATCGGGTAGTACGGCGTGAAGAAGAAGTTCTCCAGCGCGCTCAGGCCCATGACGACGATGCCGACGACGCGGGCCCAGGTGCGCCCGCTGAAGAGGTTGAAGGCCGCCGCGAGGATCACGACTCCGGTGATCAGCTGGATCCAGCCGCGGATGTTGGGGTCGAAGTCGAACGGATAGTCGTTCTGCGCCTGGTAGAAGTTGTCGCTGAGGATCCCGGAGAGTCCCGCGATCGCCTGGTAGAAGCCGACGATGGCCATCACGCACACGGCGAAGACGACTCCGCCGACGGCCACCGCACTCACACGCGGCTGCGGCTCGGGAGCGCCGGAGGGCGCCCGGCCCGCCGAGGTCTGCTCACTCATCTCGAATCCTCCTCCTCGGGGAGGCTGAAGCGTCTCCCCGTTCCCGCCCCCGGGGTTCACCCGCGTCGGATGAGCCCGGCTCCCCCGGCACCGTCACCCGCACGAGGTGATGTGGCCGGCCCGGCCCCCGCGAGAAGGTCGGCCGTGGACCGGTCTGTCGCACAGGAGGTGACGTCATGGGCGGGGCACAGGCGGGCTCGGGTCCCGAACCGGCCGGGACATCGCCGGGCGCCGACTTCGAGATCCGGGTGCGGGGCCGGATCGGCGAGGCCTTCAGGTCGGGCTTCAGCGAACTCACGATCGTGCTGCACCCCGCCGAGACGGTGCTGCTGGGAGCGGGCCTCGACCAGGCGGCCCTGTACGGGATCCTCGACCGCATCCAGGCGGTCGGCCTCGAACTCCTCGAGGTGCGCCGGCTGCCGGGACCCCGCGACCGCAGAGCCTGAGGGCCGGTGCGCGGCGCCCCGTTCACGGCGGCCGGATCCGCCGTCGAAACAGGGCCGACAAGCCTCTTCCGGTGCCTCGGCTCCCCCGCCACGGTAGGGGCATGCCCTGCACATGGGGAGGTGAGGGGCATGCGCACAGGGGTGCTGAGCACGGGGCCCGACGGCTCCGTGCGGGGGCCCGGACGGGTGTCCGTCCTGCATCGGCGGCTGCGTTCGCTGAACCACGAGTCCACGGTGGTGGACGAGGCGGTGACGACCTGTCTGGTGTGGGTCGCCGGTGTCCTGGTGGAGATCGCGGGGGACGTCAGGAACCCGCGCGGCGCCAGTGAGCTGATGCACGAGGCGACGGCGGTACTGGCCTCGGTGCCCGGTCCGCGGCCGGACGCACCGGGGCCGCCGCTGACCGAACCGCTGACCAGTCGTCAGCTCGCGGTGCTGCACGAGCTGCAGCACGAGGTGCCGCTGCGGCAGATCGCGGACGGGATGTACGTGTCGTACAACACGGTCAAGAGCCATGCCCGCGCCGTCTACCGGAAACTGGGCGCGCGGTCGCGGGCCGAGGCGGTGGGCCGGGCCCGGGAGCTGGGTCTGATGTAGGGACCGGTGTCGTGCGCGGAGCGGGCCGCTCCCGGGCAGCGGGCGGTCCCCTGCCGGGGCCGGAGCGGCCGGTCACAGCAGCTGCAGTTCGCGGGCCCGCCGGACGGCGGCCGAGCGCCGGGAGACGGCGAGCTTGCGGTAGACGCTCTTGAGATGGGTCTTCACGGTGTTCACCGAGAGGTACAGCTCCTCGGCGATCTCCTCGGTGGTCATCATCTGCGCGAGCCGGTCCAGCACATCGTGTTCCCGTGCGCTGAGCCGCTCGGCGGGGTGCTGCGGGACCGCTCCGCGCTCCGGCACGGCGGCGGTTTCCTCGGCCCGTGCCGGGCGTGCGGACGCGAGCAGCGCGGTGCATGTGGGGGCCACGGTGCGCAGTACCGGGCCGGGGAGCCGGGCGGCGGCCAGGACGGCGCCGACCGGTGCCGTGGTCGCGCCGCCGCGCTCCACCACCGTGGTCAAGCGTGCCACCAGCGCACCGACCTCGGAGAGGAACGCGTCGGGCAGGGTGCTCAACGCGGCCTCGCCGCGGGCGAGTTCGTGCCGGGCCCGGGCGGGGGCGCCGCGGGCCAGTTCGACCCAGGCGCGCACGAGGTGCAGGGTGGCGCGGGTGGGCTCGGCCGCGGTCCAGGCGGGCAGCGGCGGCTGGGCCGCCAAGGTGGTGAGTTCGTCGGCGGCCCGGAAGCGCCCGCGCAGCGCCTCGATGAGCGCCAGTTCGACCAGGCAGTCGCGGCGCAGCGGTCCGTTCCCCGCGGAGCCGGCCGCCTTGAGCCCGCCGGTGAGGGTCGTCTCGGCCGCCTTGAGGCTGCCGGCCCTGAGTTCGCCGCTGCCCCGGACGGTCAGTGTGAGGGCGGCGATCTCCGGGCACTGTTGCAGCGCGGCATGCGGCAGGTGCGGCCGCGCGGACTCGGCGTCGGCCGCGGCGGCGCGGGCCGCCTGCGGGTCGCGTGAGCGCAGCCGCTCCATGCGGATCACGGCGTGGGCCAGCCGGCACCGCGCGGCGCGGTCCTCCTCCGGCGGCGCGACGTCGAGCAGCCGGGCGGCCTGTTCCAGCGCGCGGACGCAGGCCCGGTCGTCGTGGCGGGTCCGGGCGACGGCCGCGACGAGCAGGGCGGATTCGGGCGCGTCGGGCGCGAGGTCGTCGAGGGGCTGCCGAGTCAGTTCCGCGGGCAGCCGGGCCGTGGACAGGCCGAGGACCTGGCCGATCGCCAGGTGGTGCACGATCAGCCGGGCCGCCCGGTCCCCGTCGCCGGCGGCCAGCAGGTGCCGTACGGCGTCGGCGAGCAGCCCGTGGTCGCCGAGCCAGGCGGCCGCGCGCCGGTGCAGCGGGGCGACGAGGCCGGGGGTCTCGTGGCGCAGGCACATCCGCAGCACGTCGGCGAACATCTGGTGGCAGCGGTACCAGCCCTGGCCCTCCGGCTGCAGGAAGGAGTTCTCCCGGACGAGGGCCGCGAAGTGCCGGCCCGCGTCCTCGCCGGAGAGCTCGGCGGCCAGTTCGGCGTTGACCCGGCCGAGCAGGCTCGTCGCGAGCAGCAGGCGGCGCATGCCGGGCGGCTGCAGATCGAGCACCTCCTCGACGAGGTAGCTGGCGATCGCCTCGTCGTCGCCCGCGAACTGCGCCACGAACCGGTCGGGGTCGTGGCGCTTCTCCATGGACATCGCGGCGAGCCGCAGCCCCGCGGCCCAGCCGTCCGTGCGGCGGCGCAGCGCGCTCACCGTGTGCTTCGGTACGTCGATGCCGTGCTGGGCGAGCAGTGCCGCCGTCTCCCGGTCGTCGAACGCGAGGTCGGCGGTGCGCAGTTCGGTGACATCACTGGTGAGCCGGCCGCGGTGCAGGTGCAGCGGCGGGTCGCGGCGGGCGAGGACCACCAGGCGCAGCAGGCCCGAGGTGTGGCGCAGGAGGCTGGTGACGCCCTCCGCGATCGGTGAGCTGGGGGCCGGCTGGAAGCCGTCCAGGACCAGCACCACCGGCTCGTCGCGCGCGTTCAGCCGGGCGGCGAGGGCCGCCACGAGGAAGGGCCCCTCCCCCGCGGTGGCCGACTCGGGCAGATCGACCCCGGCCCGGCGCAGCGCGTCGGTCACCCGGGGCCAGAACACCCCGGCCTCCTCGGCGCGTCCGTCGCAGGAGACCCAGGCGAGCGGTCCGGGCGGGTGACCGGTGTGCGCCCACTCCAGGGCGAGGGTCGTCTTGCCGGCGCCCACGGGGCCGACGACGACGGTCAGCGGGCCGAGGGCGCCCCGGGCGAGCCGGTCCGTGAGGTGCGGCCGGGGGACGAGCCAGGCGGGCAGCGCGGCGATCGTGCAGGGGGCCGTGTGCTGCGGGCCGTCGTCCCGTCCGGGCGGTGACCACGCGTCCATGGGGCACCTCGCTCTCGGGGCGCAGTGGCGCGGCACAGGCCAGTGTGGGCCCCGGCGGGCGGGAGGGAGCGCGACGGGCACCATCTCATCCGGGTGAAGTTCCGGCGTGCGACGGCGCGTTGCGGGGCGCCCGGTGCGGGTGCCCCGCCGCTCGGGTCAGCTGCCCTGCAGGGCGGCGACCAGCTCCTCCTCCTTGTCCTTGGTGAGGGACGTGCGCAGCACGGTGGGCTGGAAGGGACGCAGGGCGTCACGCACGCGGTCGGGGGTGGAGCGCCGTACGAGGGCGAAGACGGCGGCGTGGCCCGGTTCGAGGGTGGCCGCGACCTCCTTCACGAAGCCGTCGTGGACACCGATGTCGGTGAGCTTCCCGGCCAGCGCGCCGGTGGCGGCCCCCACCGCGGCACCGAACACCGGCATCAGGAAGAGCAGCCCGAACAGCGAACCCCACAGGGCGCCGCCGGCCGCGCCGGCGGCGGTGGTGCTGAACGTCTGCTGCACGTGGATCTTGCCGTCGGCGGTCCGCCAGGCGAGCGCCGCGTCCTCCAGGTCGAGCAGTTCCTGCTTGGAGAGGTCCCGGCTGAGGCGCAGGACCGCTTCCGCCTTCTCCTTGTCCGTGAAACCGAGCACGACGAGATCGGCCATCAGGTCCTCCTGCGGTGGTTGCGGGTCGTCGACTTGTCGGGTTTTGATCGGGGCTCGACCGGCTCTCCCAAGCGCTCCGCGGCGGCGAGGAGCTCGGCGGCGACGGGTTCGAGTGCCTCCACGGTGAGGAAGCCCTCCGCGACGGGCACGCCGCCGACGTCGCGGATGGCCGCGCGCAGGTACTTCGCCCACACGTGCTCCAGCAGGACGAAGGCCGCCGAGCCGCCCGGATCCATGGACTCGGCCATCTCCCGGATCTCGATCAGGGACAGGCCGAAGGCATTTCCCTCGGCGAGGCTCGGGTACTCCTCCTGGGCCGCCTTGATCCGCTCCTTGGAGACACCGAGCAGGGCGGCGACCGTCTCGCCCATCCCCTCGGCCTGGAAGTCGAGGGTGAACAGGTCCCCGCTGAATTCCTTGCGGACGAAGAGCATGTCGAGGACACGGATCTGCCCGTTCGCCTCGAGGATCCCGAGCTCCTCGGCGATCCGCCCCTCGACCTTGGCTTCGGGGCCGAACTCGACCACGAGGAGTTGTACCGGTCCGATCCCTGTCATGGTTCCTCCTTCGACGCGACGGGCCTTCTCCGTCACGGCAGCCATGACAGCGGCGACGGGCCCGGGGCGCGTCACCCGCCGCAGGTGAGCAAGGCCCGGGCCGGCCCGGGGACGCTGGCCGGCGGAGGTGCGACGCCCATGAGCGATGAACGGACACCGCGGCAAGGCGACGGTGCCCCGGCCCCGGACAGCCCCGATGAATCCGAACTGGTACGTCTGCGCGCGGAGGTCGAGCGGCTGCGCGACCGGGCCGGCGCCGAGCGGCGCCGGCAGACCCGGATCCTGTCGGTCCGCCGCGCCGTCGCGGCGGTGCTGATCGCACTCGTCGCCGTGCTCTCGGTCACCTCGGTGATCGGACTGTGGGGGTCGCGGACGACGCTCGACACGGACCGCTGGGTCGCGGCGGTGGGTCCGCTGCCCGAGGACCCCGACGTGAACGCCGCCGTGTCCACGTACCTGACGAACGAGATCTTCGTCGAACTGGACGTCAGGCAGCGGCTGTCCGAGGCGCTGCCGCCCCGGGCGTCCTTCCTGGCGGCGCCGGTCACCGGGGCCGTGCACGACTATCTGCAGAAGTCGATCTCCAAGCTCATCGCCACCGACCGGTTCGAGGACCTGTGGCGCGCGACGAACCGGTTCGCGCACGCGCAGATCGTCGCGGTGCTGGAGAAGAAGAACGAGAACGTGCGGGTGAGCGGCGACACGGTCACCCTGAACCTGCTGCCGATGGTCAACAACCTGCTGGGCTCGATCGAGGATCAACTGCCCACGCTGTTCGGCAAGAAGCTCGATCTGCCGCCGCTGTCCTCCGGCGAGGTTCCGCCCGGACTGCACCAGCGGATCGAGAAGGCGCTCGGGGTGTCGCTGCCGGCGGACTTCGCGCAGATCCGCCTCTACAACCGGCACGAGCTGGGGCAGCTCCAGGAAATGGTGCTGTTGTTCAAGCGCGCGGTGGTGGGGCTGCTGATCGCCGTGCCGGTGCTGCTCGCGCTCGCCCTGTGGGCGTCGCCGAACCGTCGGCGCACCCTGCTGCAGCTCGGCCTGTGGCTGGTCGTGACGGTCACCGTGCTGTCGAGCGTGCTGCGGGCCGTGCGGGACCAGCTGATCGGCCAGGTGCAGCCCGGTGTCTACCGCGACGGCGTAGCGGCCGCGCTGCACACGGTGTTCACCACCCTGCGCGATCGGGGCGACCAGTTGCTGTGGCTCGGCATCGTCATCGCGCTCGTGGCGTACCTGGCCGGACCGGGACGGCTGCCGGTGGCGCTGCGTCAGCACACGGCGCAGGGCGCCCGGGCCACGGGCCGCTTCCTGGCGCGGGCCGGTGAACGGGCCGCCGGGAGGTCGCCGGTGCGGACGTGGCTCGTGCGGCACGCCGATGTCCTGCGGGTGGCCGGGGTGGTCGTCGCGGTCCTGGTCGCGCTGGCGCTGTCGTCGTGGACCGGCCTGCTCGTGGTGGCGCTCGTGCTGGCCGCGTACGAGATCGCGCTCACGCTCCTCGCGCGGGCCGGAGCCTCACCCCCGGCAGGTGAAGCCGCTGCGGGGGCACCCGCCAAGACTGGCGCATCCAGCTGACCGAGGGCAGGAGAGAGCGGATGAAGACGCAGCGGCACGCCGGTCGGGTCGGCCCGGTCGGCGACGACAGCGGACGGTCGCGCCTGTGGGGCCCGTACCTGAGCGAACGTCAGTGGGGTACGGTCCGCGAGGACTACAGCGCCGGGGGCGACGCATGGTCCTACTTCCCGCACGATCACGCCCGTTCGCGTGCCTACCGCTGGGGCGAGGACGGTCTCGGCGGCATCTGCGACGAGCAGCAGCGGCTGTGCCTGGCCCTCGCCCTGTGGAACGGGTCCGACCCGATCCTCAAGGAGCGCGCCTTCGGTCTCACCAACGGCGAGGGCAATCACGGCGAGGACGTCAAGGAGTACTACTTCTACCTCGACAGCACCCCGAGCCACTCCTATCTGCGGTACCTGTACAAGTACCCGCAGGCCCCGTACCCGTACAACGATCTCGTGGCGGTCAACCGGGCCCGCACCCGCCAGGAGTTCGAGTACGAGCTGCTGGACACCGGGGTGTTCGACGACGACCGGTACTTCGACGTGACGGTGGAGTACGCCAAGGCCGAGCACGACGACATCCTGATGCGGATCACCGTCGACAACCGCGGTCCGGACGAGGCGACGCTGCACGTGCTGCCGACGCTGTGGTTCCGCAACACCTGGTCCTGGGGCGAGCGGCCGGACGACGCCGTCCGGCCGCGGCTGCGGTCGGTCGAGGGGCCGCGCTCGACCGTCACCGTCCGGGCCGACCATCCCGAGCTCGGCAGTTACGACCTACGGTGCGCGGGGCAGGCGGCGCTGCTGTTCACGGAGAACGAGACCAATCACGAGCGGCTGTTCGGCTCGGCCAACGCGTCCCGGTACGTGAAGGACGGCATCGGCCGGTACGTCGTCGACGGCGACGAGGCCGCGGTCAACCCGGGGCGGGAGGGCACCAAGGCCGCCGCGCTCCACACGCTGACCGTGCCCGCCGGCGGGTCCGAGACGGTACGGCTGCGGCTGGGGCCCGCCGGTGCCCAGCTGTCGCTGGCCCGCGGCTTCGACACGGTGTTCAAGGACCGGATCACCGAAGCGGACGACTTCTACCGGAAGTTGACGCCCCGCGGGGCGAGCGAGGACGAGGCGCGGGTACTGCGCCAGGCGCTCGCCGGGATGCTGTGGTCGAAGCAGTACTACGCGTTCGACCTGGAGACATGGCTGGCCGAGCACGATCTGACGCCGTGGAGCCCGCCGCGCGACGGGGTACGCAACCGCGAGTGGTTCCACATGGTCAGCGGCGACATCGTGTCGATGCCCGACAAGTGGGAGTACCCGTGGTTCGCCGCCTGGGACCTGGCGTTCCACGCCGTGGCCTTTTCGGTCGTCGACATCGGCTTCGCCAAGTCCCAGCTCGAACTCCTGCTGCAGGACCGCTTCCTGCACCCCAACGGCCAGATCCCCGCCTACGAGTGGAACTTCGGGGACGTGAATCCGCCGGTGCACGCCTGGGCCGCGTACTTCGTGTACACGGTGGAGCGGGCCACGACCGGGCGGGCCGACCACGCCTTCCTGGAGCGCACGTTCCAGAAGCTGCTCACGAACTTCACGTGGTGGGTCAACCGCAAGGACCCCGGCGGCCGCAACGTCTTCCAGGGCGGCTTCCTCGGCCTCGACAACATCGGTGTCTTCGACCGCAGCGCTCCCCTGCCCACCGGGGGCACCCTGGAGCAGGCGGACGGCACCGCCTGGATGGCCCTGTACTGCCAGTCGATGCTGCAGCTCGCGCTGGAGCTGGTCGAGCACAATTCCTCGTACGGGGACCTGGTCGTGAAGTTCGTCGAGCACTATCTGTGGATCGCCGCCTCGATGGACCGGCTCGGGGACCTCGGGGACGAGCTCTGGGACGAGGAGGACGGGTTCTTCTACGACGTGCTGCGGCTGCCCGACGGGCGGGCGGACCGGCTGAAGGTCCGCTCCATGGTGGGGCTGCTGCCCCTGTGCGCGTCGACCGTGTTCCAGCCGGAGCAGTTGGCCCAGCTGTCCGGTCTCGGCGAGCGGTTGCAGCGGTTCGCCGACCGTCATCCCTCGCTGTCGGTGACGATGTCGTCGGCGACGGCCGGCACGACGGGCGGGCCGCGGCTGCTGTCCGTCATGGACGAGAAGAAGCTGGTACGGGTGCTCGCCCGCGTCCTGTCGGAGGACGAGTTCCTGAGCCCGTACGGGATCCGGGCGCTCTCCCGCCACCACGCCGAACACCCGTACACGTTCCGGGTGCACGGCGAGGAGTACAAGGTCTCCTATCTGCCCGCCGAGTCGGACACGGGCATGTTCGGCGGCAACTCCAACTGGCGCGGGCCGGTCTGGCTGCCGATGAACGCCCTCGTGGTGCGGGCACTGCTCAATCTGTACGGCTTCTACGGCGACGACCTCACCGTCGAGTGCCCGACCGGCTCGGGCGTGCACAAGAACCTGTACGAGGTGGCCCAGGACATCAGCGCCCGGCTCACCCGCATCTTCCTGCGCGGCGAGGACGGCGGACGGCCGGTGTACGGCGGCCAGCCCAAGTT
Source organism: Streptomyces sp. cg35 (assembly GCF_050410835.1). Taxonomy (NCBI): domain Bacteria; kingdom Bacillati; phylum Actinomycetota; class Actinomycetes; order Kitasatosporales; family Streptomycetaceae; genus Streptomyces; species Streptomyces sp. cg35. Next base: position 7,876,273 of record NZ_CP191268.1, on the reverse strand, counting down.
CCGTGACGACCCGCACTGGCGGGACCTGGTCTCCTTCTACGAGTACTTCCACGGCGACAACGGCGCCGGTATCGGCGCCTCCCACCAGACCGGCTGGACGGGCCTGGTCGCCGCCCTGATGAAGATCTTCGGCACGCTCGGTCCCGAGGACTTCCGTCCCGGCCACAAGAGGAGGCAGTCCCGATGACCTCATTGCCCGCTCAGCCCGTCGTGTACGAGGTCAACACCCGGGTGTGGCTGCGTGAGACCGCGCTGCGCACCGGCCGCGCGACCGGGCTCGGGGACGTGCCGAAGGACGTCTGGGACGAGATCACGCCGGCCGGGACCGACGCCGTCTGGCTCATGGGCGTGTGGGAGCGCAGCCCTCGCGGGCGGGCCATCGCCCTGGAGAACCCGGCGCTGCGCGCGGCGTTCAGCGAGGCCGTCGGGGACATCGGCGAGGAGGACATCGCCGGCTCGCCGTACTGCATCCGCCGCTACGAGGTCGACGCGGCGCTCGGCGGCGCCGCGGGGCTGGCCGCCGCGCGGGCCGAACTCGACCACCGGGGCGTCGGGTTGCTGCTCGACTACGTGCCCAACCACGTGGCCCCGGACAGCCCGTGGGTGGGCGAGCACCCCGAGTACTTCGTGCAGGGGGACGTCCAGGACGCGGTACGGGATCCGGCGGCGTTCCTCGACACGGGGCGGGCCGTCCTCGCGCGGGGCCGCGACCCGTACTTCGCGCCCTGGCCGGACGTGGTGCAGCTGAACGCCTTCAGCCCCGAGCTGCGGCAGGCCACCGGCGAGGTGCTCGGCCACATCGGGGTGATCTGCGACGGCGTGCGCTGCGACATGGCGATGCTGCTCATGAACGACGTGTTCACGCGGACGTGGGGCGAGCGGGTGGGCGCACCGCCCGCGGCGGACTTCTGGCCGGAGGTGCTGACCGCCGTCCGGCGCCGCCACCCGGGAATGGTCTTCGCGGCGGAGGCGTACTGGGATCTCGAATGGGCGCTGCAGCAGCAGGGGTTCGACTTCTGCTACGACAAGCGCCTCTACGACCGGCTGCTGCACGAGGGCGCCGAGTCCGTCCGGGGGCATCTGCGGGCCGACGAGGAGTACCAGCGCCGGCTCGTCCGGTTCCTGGAGAACCACGACGAGCCCCGGGCCGCGCGGACGCTCGCCCCGGACAAGGAGCGGGCCGCGGCCGTGCTGATCGCGACGCTGCCCGGCGCGACGCTGTGGCACGAGGGCCAGTTCACGGGACGCCGGATCCATCTGCCGGTCTTCCTCGACCGGCGCCCGGCCGAGAGCGCGGACACGTCCCTGCGGGCCTTCCACGAACGGCTGTTGTCGGGTGTGCACCGCAGCGGTATGCGCACGGGCCGGTGGCAGCTGCTCGACTGCACCGGCTGGCCCGACAACGACTCGGGCCGTGATCTGATCGCCTCCTGCTGGACCGGCCCCGCGGGCCGGTTCCTGACCGTGGTGAACCTCTCCGGCCATCCGGCACAGGCCAGGATCCGGCTCCCGTGGACCGAACTCGGCACCGATTCCTGGGAGTTGACCGAGCTCCTCGACAACGACCGGTACGGGCGCTCGGGCCAGGAACTGCTGGAGAGCGGCCTGTACGTCGACGTGCCGCCGTGGGGCACGCATCTGCTGTCCGTCGTGGCGAACGGGGCGGCCCCGGTCGGCTAGCCGCCGCTCCAGTGGGCGCCGCCGTGTGACCGGAAGGCCGCGACGGCGCTCTCCACTGTCGGGAAGAAGCGCTCCGGGTCGAAGGTGCGGTCGAGGCCGTAGTGGTCGATCTTGCGCCGCACGGGATCCTTGAGTTCGGCGAAGACCAGGAGCACGCCCCGCTCCTGGAGGGTCTCGTCCAGTTCCACGAGGATGTCGGCCGCGGTCGTGTCGACGTCCGTGACCGGCTCGGCCGCGAGCAGCACGCAGCGCGGCGGCGGTTCGGCGCGGGTGGCCCGCAGGACCTCGTCGCGGAACGTCTTGGCGTTGGCGAAGAAGAGGGGCGCGTCGAAGCGCAGGATCACCAGGCCCGGCAGCTGCTCGGCGCCCGGGTGGGAGCGTACGTCGTGGTATCCCTCCAGGCCGGGTGCGCGCCCGAGCACCGTGCTGTAGGGCCACCACGCGCGCCGGAAGACGTTCAGGATGGACAGGCCCACCGCGACCGCGATGCCGGGCAGCACACCGAGCAGGGCCACGCCGAGGAACGCCGCGATGCACAGCCAGAACTCGGCCTTGCGCTGCCGCCACAGCCGCCGGGTCCCGGGCAGGTCGGCCAGCGACACCGAGGCCGTGATGACCACGGCGGCCAGCGCGGGCTGCGGCAGGTCGCGGAAGAGCCCGGGCAGCAGGACGAGCATGAGAAGGATCAGGACGGCACCGACCACGCCGGTGAGCTGCGTCCTGGCTCCGGCACGCTCGGCCACAGCCGTCCGCGAGCCGCTGGTGCTCATCGGGAATCCCTGGAAGAGCCCGGCGGCCACGTTGGCCGAGCCGATCGCGATCATCTCGCCGTTGCCGCTGACCTCCTGGCCGGTGCGGACCGCGAAGGCCGACGCGTTGGAGATGGTGTCGGCGAGGGACACCAGGGCGATGCCGAACGCCCCGGCCAGCAGCGGTCCGAGGTCGTCCCAGCGGATGTCGGGGATCGTGAACGGCGGCAGTCCCTCGGGCAGCCGGCCGACGAGGCGTACGCCGTGCTCCCCCAGGTCGAAGGCGACCGACGCACCGATGGCGAGCACCACCATGACGAGGACGGCCGGCACTTTCGGCAGCAGCCGCTGCAGGAGCAGGATGAGGGCGATGCCCGAGGCGCCCACGGCGATGGCGGCCGGCACGGTCTCCCCCTCGGCCGCCCCTCGCACGAAGGCGCCGAGTTCGGCGATCAGCCCGTCGGCCTCCGTGGAGAAGCCGAACAGCTTCGGCAGCTGGCTGACGAGGATGGTCAGGGCCAGGCCGTTCAGGTAACCGATCATGGTGGGCCTGGAGATGAGGTCGGCGACGAAGCCGAGACGTGCCACCCCTGCCAGGAGCGTGATCACTCCGACCAGGAGGGCCAGGGCCGAGGCGAGCGCCACAGCGCGGGCGCTGTCGCCGTCGGCCACGACCAGCGGCAGGACGGTCGCGGCGATCATCGGGCCGAGCGAGGAGTCGGGGCCGAGGACGAGGATGCGCGACGGTCCTGCCACGGCATAGGCGAGCAGGCAGAGCACGGACGTGTACAGCCCGGTGATCGGCGGCAGCCCCGCCAGTTCCGCGTACGCCATGCCCTGCGGGACGAGGAGCGTGGTCAGGACGGTCCCGGCGACAAGGTCCTTGACCAGCCAGGCACGGCGGTACTCCCGCAGCGTCCTGAGGCCGGGCGGCAACGCGGGCACCGCCCCCTCACCGCCGTCCGGCACCCGCGGGCGTCCGGCGCCGACGGGCCACCAGCTTGCCCAGCTCCCACAGCGCGAGCAGTGCGAGGGGCGGCAGCAGGGCCCAGCCGAACTGGCCGATGCGCAGCGGTACGGTGCCGAGGATCCGGTTGAAGGCGTCCGTCTGCGTCACCAGGACGGCGAGGACGAACTCGGCGAGGATCGTCCAGTTCAGCTGCTTGCTGTCGAACGTCTCCGTGGTCAGCACGGATCCTGTCTGGCTGCGGCATTCCAGGGCGGCCACGATCAGGCACAGCGCGAACGAGGTGAACGCGATGGAGTTGCCGATGCGCACGCTGTCGTAGCGCGCCGCCCCCAGCGCGATCAGGCCGAGCAGTCCCACGGTGATCGCCGTCCCGGCCAGTGCGACCGTCAGCATCAGAGCGGGTGTCATCACCGGTTCGCCGCGCGGCCTGGGGCGCCGGGCCATCAGTCCGGGGCTGACCCGGTCGAAGCCGAGGGAGAAGCCGAAGGCCGCGTTGACGACGAAGTGGATCCACAGCACCTGCGCGGGCGTGAACGGTTCGCCGTCCGCGATGTCGAACAGGGCGGCCCCGAGGAACGTCAGCACGAACACGACCAGCAGCACCAGCACGAAGCGGATGTACTTGGTGAGGTTGTCGTAGATCTTGCGGCCCTGTTCCACCGCGTGGAGGATCGTCGCGAAGTTGTCGTCGGAGAGGATCATCCGGCCGGCGTTCTTGGCCACGTCGGTGCCGGACCCCATGGCGATGCCGATGTCGGCCGCCTTGATGGCGGGGGCGTCGTTGACGCCGTCGCCGGTCATGGCGACCACGTCGCCCTTCTTCTTCAGGGTCTCGGCGAGCAGCACCTTGTGCTCCGGGGCGACCCGGCCGACCACGCCGATGCCGTCGATCCGGGCGAGCCGCTCCTCCTCCGGCAGGGCCGCGAACTCGGCGCCGAGGATCGCCTCTCCGCCGATCCCGACCTGCCGGGCGACCGCGGCGCCGGTGGTGACGTCGTCCCCGGTGACCATCCGTACGCGAATGTGGGCGGCCTGCGCGGCGGCCACGGCGTCCCGGGATTCGTCGCGCGGCGGATCGACCATGCCGACGAGGCTGGTGACCCGCAACTCCGTGACCAGGGCGAGCAGATCGCCGTCCGGCGCGAACCGTGCGGGGTCGAGGTCGCGAGTGGCGGCGGCCATCACACGGCGGCCCGCGCGCTCCATCCGCTCGACCTCGCGCAGCGCCCCCTCGCGCAGCGCGGCATCGAACGGGATGCCCGCACCGTCCGACAGGGCCGTGGTGGTGCGGGCCAGCACGGCCGGCGCCGCTCCCTTGACGAAACAGCGCACGACCGGCCGCCCCGCCGCGTCCGCGGCCGGGTGGAAGGTCGCCATCAGTTTGTAGGTCGGGTCGAAGGGCAGCGTGGCGAGCCGAGGCAGTCCCGCACGGGTGGCCGCCACGTCGAGACCCGCCTTGTGGCCGAGCACGAGCAGCGCGCCTTCGGTGGGATCCCCGACCACCTGCCCGTCGACCAGCGTGGCGTCGGCGGCGACGAGGTAGGGCAGGATCGCCTCGTCGATGCGGGGCGTGCTGCCCACCGCGTGGTGGATGCGGCCGTCGAGGCCGTAGCCGGTCCCCGAGACCGTGTACCGGTCGAAGGCGTCCACCACTTCGACCACGGTCATCTGATTGACCGTCAGCGTGCCGGTCTTGTCGGTGTTCACGGCCGAGGTGAAGCCGAGCGTCTCCACCGACGGCAGGTCCTTGACGATCGCGTGCCGGCGGGCGAGGTCGAGGCCGCCCCGCGACAGGATCGTCTGCGTCACCGTCGGCAGCGCCTCGGGCACAGCGGCGATGGCCAGCGACACCGCGCTGACGAACAGCACCTCCCACGGCGCGCCCCGGGCACGCCCCAGCGTGAACATCACGACCATGGTGATTCCGGCCGCCCCGACGATCCACAGCGTCAGCCGGTTCAACTCCCGGGTGAGCGGCGACTGCTCCTGCGGCGTGGCCGTCAACATTCCCGAGATGCGGCCCAGTTCGGTCGCGGCGCCGGTGGCCGTGACGACGAGGAGGCCGCTGCCGTGGGTGACCGGGGTGTTCATGAACGCCATGTCCGTCTGGTCCGCCGGGCCGAGCCCGTCGCCCTTCACCACGGCGCAGTCCTTCGCGACGGGGACGCTCTCGCCGGTGAGGGCGGATTCGTCGATCTGCAGGGCGCTCGCCGCCACGAGCCGCCCGTCCGCCGGCACTTCCTCCCCCGCGGCGAGCAGCACGACGTCCCCGACGACCACCTCCGTGGCGGGGATCTCGGTCTCCCGGCCCTCGCGCCGAACCCGCGCCGTGGCTTTCGTCATGGCCTTCAGGGCGTTCATGGCGCTCTCCGCCTTGCCCTCCTGCCGGAGCCCTATGACCGCGTTCACCACGGTCAGGGCCAGCAGCACCACCGCGGTGCCCCACTCCTGCACGGCGAGCGACACCAGCGCGGAGACGACGAGGATGACCTGCATGTACGAGGTGTACTGCGCGAGGAACCGGAGGAGGCCCGGCACCGGCCGCTCCTCCGGCAGGGCGTTCGGCCCGTCCTGGGCGCGCCGCGCGGCCACCCGCGCGGCGTCGAGGCCCACGGCCGGGTCGACGCCGAGTTCACCGGCCACCGCCTCGGCCGAGCGCGCGTACCAGGCCGGCGTGTGCGCGACGGGGGCTTTCCCTCCCGGCGCCTGTGCCGTCATCGCCGCCTCCGATCTCCACCGTGCCCCTGGTGTCCACGGCGCTTGACGGCGTACGGATCGGCCGCCGCGCCGGCCGGTGCCTCCTTCTCCAACTGCCGCTTCTCCAGCTCCAGTTCATGGCGACTGCGGTCGTCGATCGCCGGATAGTGCGGGTCGATCTCGATGAGGGTCCGGGCGAGGACGGCGGCCGCGCAGATCCGCGCGTACCACTTGTGATCGGCGGGCACGACGTGCCATGGGGCCCAGGGCGTGCTGGTGGCGGACAGCATGTCGGAGAAGGCCGCCTGGTAGTCGTCCCACCGGGCCCGTTCCCGTACGTCGGACGCGGAGAACTTCCAGTTCCGCTCCGGGACGTCGATCCGTTTGAGGAAGCGGACGCGCTGCTCCTCCTTGGACAGGTTCAGGAACACCTTGACGACCCGGAATCCGTTGTCCGTCAGGTACCTCTCCCACGCGTTGATCTCCCGGAAGCGTCGGCGCCAGAGCGCCTTCCTGCTCTTGGGCCGACCGGGCAGCCGCTGCCGGTCGAGGAGTTCGGGGTGCACCCGCACCACCAGCACCTCCTCGTAGTGCGACCGGTTGAAGATGCCGATCTCCCCGCGGCGCGGCAGCTCGCGGGTGTAGCGCCAGAGGTAGTCGTGGGCCAGTTCCCCGGCGGAGGGCACCCTGAAACCGGCCACGCGCACGCCCTGCGGGTTCACCCCGCTCATGACGTGACGGATGGTGCCGTCCTTGCCCCCGGCGTCCAGCGCCTGCAGGCACAGCAGCACCCCGTGGCTCCCGTCGGCGGCAAGTCTGCGCTGGTAGTCGGCGAGCAGGGCGACGCCGCTGCGCAGGATCTCCCGGCCCTCCTTCTTGTTCTTGATGCCCACCGTGCGCGCGGGGTCGAAGTCCTTGGACAGGTTCACCTTGGAACCCGGTTCGACGCGCAGACGATCGACGAATCCGGCGATCCGCTCGGCCTGCGCGTCCGTCGTACGCGCCCGTCCGTTCTTCATGGAGCACCTCGGCTAGGACAGCGGGTCGCGTTGCACGACACAAAGCCCCCAGATGATGAAGCCGTCCAGCGCGATCAGCGTGAGGGACCACAAGGGGTAGTAGGGCAGCGAAAGGAAGTTCGCGATCATCATCAGGCCGGCGATGACGATGCCGAGGATCCGCGCCCACTTCATGGCCGTGAACAGTCCGATGCTGACGATCACCGCGACGGCCCCGCAGACGAGATGGACCCAGCCCCAACTCGTCAGGTCGAACTCGTAGACGTAGTTCGGTGTCGTGAGAAACACCTTGTCCTCCAGTACGGCCGAGAGGCCGCGGAAGAAGCTCAGCGCTCCGGAGATGAACAGCATCACCGCCGCGAAGATCGTCAGTCCGCCGGCGGCCGCCGCCTTCGCGCTGCCCGGACTGTGGTGCGACGTCGTCGAGGTGACCATGACAGGACCCCCAGGTTCGAGGAGGGTGCCCACTGCACCGCTCTGCCGCCGAGTGTCACGGCCGCGTCACCGCCGGGCGTCACCCTCCGGGGGTGACGCCCGGCGGTGCACCTGTCAGGAGGCTGACGACGTCCGGTCCGTGCGGCTCGTGAGCGAAGGCGAAGTGATGACCGTGGTGTCCACCCCCGATGCGGCAGACGCCCGACGGCACAGCCGCAGCCGGCGGCGCCGGGTGCTGGCGCCGCTCGCCCTGGCCCAGTTCATCTGCAGTTTCGCCGGGTCGAACATGACCGTGATGATCAAGGACATCAGCACGGACCTGGACACCACGGTGCAGGGGGTGCAGATCGCGATCACCGCCTTCCTGCTGGTGATGGCCGCGTTGATGATCCCGGGCGGCATCCTCACCGAACGCTACGGCCGCAAACGCTGTCTCATCGTCGGCCTGACCGTGTACGGGATCGGAGCCCTGCTCAGCGCGGCGGCGCCCGGCCTGGGCGTCCTCATCCTCGGCAACTCGATCCTCGAGGGCGCCGGCACCGCGCTGCTCATCCCGCCCGTCTACATCCTCACCACACTGCTGTTCACGGAGGTGACGGAGCGGGCCCGGGCCTTCGGGACCATCATGGCCATGGCCGGTGTCGGTGCCGCCGCCGGACCGCTGCTCGGCGGGCTCATCACCACGGCGCTGAGCTGGCGGGCGGCCTTCCTCTTCCAGGCCCTGGTGGTCGCGGTGATCGTGCTGCTGAGCCGCCGGCTGGACGACCCGCTGCCGCCGGACCCGCACCGTCCCTTCGACACCGGCGGGGCGGTCCTGTCGGCCGGCGGCCTGGTCCTCGTCGTCCTCGGGATCCTCGCGGCGGACGACAACCTCTGGCTGTCGGTCGGGCTGCTGCTGGCCGGCGTCCTCGTCCTGGTGGGGTTCTTCCGCTGGGTGCGCGCGAGGGAGCGGGCCGGGGTCGACGCGCTGCTGCCGACCGCGCTGTTCCGCAACCGCACCTCCGATCTCGGCCTGATCACCCAGCACGTGCAGTGGCTGCTGCTGATGGGGCTGTCCTTCGTGGTCGCCACCTACCTCCAGGTCGTACGGGGATACTCCGCGATCGCCACCGGAGTGATCTTCACCGCGTCGACGGTCGGCCTGCTCGTCAGCTCGCTCGGCGCCGAGCGCTTCGCCAAGCGGCGCGCACAGCGCACGCTGATCATGGCCGGATTCGCCGTGACCATCTGCGGCATCGGCGTGCTCATCGCCCTGGCCCACGGCGCACCGAAGGCCTGGAGCTTCACCCCCGGGCTGCTCCTGATCGGACTGGGGCTCGGGCTGATGCTGACGCCGTCGGTCAACGTGGTGCAGTCGAGCTTCTCCGAGGACATGCAGGGCGAGATCTCCGGCCTGTCCCGCTGTGTGTCCAACCTCGGGTCGTCGCTGGGCACCGCGATCGCGGGCACCATCCTGGTGGCCGATCCGGCCGTCGGTCCGTATGCCGTCGCGCTCGTGGTCCTCGCCGTCATCGGGCTCGGCGGGCTGGGCGCCGCCGCGAAGCTTCCTCGGACCCCGGCCCCCACCCGCCACGGGTGAGGCCCGGAGGGACCGGGTCACGGCCGGTCGTAGGACACGACGCTGGCCACCACCAGATCCTGCACCGCCGCGCGGCGCCTGCTCAACGGGATCCAGCACAGGCCCAGCGGGAACGTCACGCACAGGACCGCGCGCGCCAGCGCGCGCGGCAGCCCCAGCGGGCGGCCCGAGCGGTCGGTGACGCGCAGCCCCATCAGCCGGCCGCCCGGCGTCCAGCCGACCGCGTGCCACGCACCGCCGAGGTAGACGACGGCCACGGTCCAGCTGACGGATCCGGTGAGCCAGCCGGGGAGTTGGGGAAACCGGAACGGGGGCCCGGTGACGAGCAGCAGGGCGCAGCCGGCGCCCACGTGGACGACGAGGCCCATCAGCGCCAGGATCAACGCGTCGATGACCGCCCCGACACCGCGCGAGACGATCCCCGCCGCCTCGCCACCGGTCCGGGGTCTGCCGTCCGGCGCGGTCACGGGGTCCGCCGCGCAGGCGGTGCGGCGGCGTCGTCCGGCGGGGGCGGGGGCGATGGGGACCTGCCGAGCAAGCGGTCGGCGAACCGGTTGACGCCGCGGTCGCCGCGCTGCCCCAGGAGCCGGAACGCCTCGACGGTCTCCACGGTCATCCCGCCCCCGGTGTCGCGGACGATCCGTCCGAGGTCGATCTCGCGCAGCACGTCGCGGGTGAGTCCGACCAGGTCGATCCGGTCGATCACCGCGTCGACGTCGACGCGGTCGGCGATCCGGTTCACGTCCACGCGCTCGGCGATCCGGTTCACCGCGACCCGGGCGGCGATCCGTTCGACGTCCACCCGGTCGGCGATCCGGTTCACGTCGACCCGGGCCACCACGGCGTCCAGGTCGAGACGGTCGAGCACGGCCGAGACCAGCGGACGCGCCAGCGCCCCCGTCACGTCCGCCAGGGTGTCCAGCGTCCACCGCGCCCACCGCGCGACGGGACCCGCATGTGCGCCCACCATGGTCCGAGCCAAGCAGGGTCCGGCAGGCCGGGGCATCCTCCGCGGCGGGTGAGCCGCCTCGTCAGGGGACGTGCGGTCCGCCGAGGTAGGTGCCCTCGCGGTCGAACGGCCAGGCGTTCGCGGTGCAGCCGTGGAGGCCCTTGATCTGCTGCATCATCGCGGGGGCGGGCCGGCCCGGCCCCGGACACGTCTCGTGGCCGTGGCCGATGCGGTGTCCCACCTCATGGTTGATGATCAGCGCCCGGTACTCGCCGATCGGCCCGTCGAACTCCGGTGAACCGCCCGCCCAGCGGCGGAGGTTGACGACCACCGTGCGCCCGATGCTGCAGTTCACCTCGCCGCCGGTGTCCAGACCGGCCGATCCGCAGAGGCAGTCCACCGTGTGCGGGGTGGCGATCTTGACGATGAAGTCGCGTGGTCCCGAGCCGACGAGCTGGAAGGCGTCGACGCCGTCGCGGCTCCAGCCGCGCGGGTCGGCCAGGATGCCCGCTATCTCGTGCGCGGCGTCGTCGGCGTGCAGGCCGGTGCCGTCCTCCACCTGCACCTTGTAGCGCCGCAGGTGCCCTGTGCCGACCCGGGTCCCGTCCCCTTGAGCGGTGGTGAACGTGCCCGGCCCGACCACGGGCACGACTCCCGGCACGGCGCCCATCGTGGATCCGGTCGGCGCGTGCCCGGCCCGTACGCAGCGGGCGATGGCGAGCGTCTTGGTGTGCTGCCAGTACGCGTACGCGGCCCCGCCCGCGACGAGCACGGAGGCGATCACCGCGCTCGGCAGCAGTATGCGCGCCAGGCGTCTTCGTATCCTCCCGGCACGGCGCGCGGCATGACGTCGTCGGTTCACCATGGCCCCCCTGGATCGTGAACCCCTTGATCCTGCCACTTGGTTCGGACCTGCGTTCGGCCGACCCGGCGGTTCGTGGTGCGACGACGAGGTCACCGGCGGGTCAAAGGCGCCCCGCCACCGCCCGGTTCACGGCTACCGTGCGGGTCGTGACCACGGCGGCGACAGGCGGGTACGCGCTGGAGGCCGGGGGCGGCCGGATCGATCCGGCCGGTCTGGTCCTCGCGCTCGCCGGGATGCTCGCGTTCGCGGCGTACGGCTTTCTCTACCGGCGGCGACTGGGCGATCTGCCGCCGTCGGCCGCGCTGCTCGGCGCGGCGACGGTGATGCTGCTGCCGTTCGCCGCGGCCGCGCGCGGGGCGACGCTCGCGCAGTGGGGCGGCATCGTGCTGCTGGGCGGCGCCGTGTACGCGCCCGCGTATCTCGTCCAGCACCGGCTGATCCTGCTGCGGGGCCCGGTGTTCACGGCGGCCGTGCAGCTCGCGGTGCCGTTCACGGTCCGGCTCGGGTCCTGGGCGCTGGGCACCGACGGGCCACCATCGGTGCCCGAACTGGCCCTGCTGGCCTGCGCGTTGTCCGGGATCGGCCTGGTCGCGCCGCGGCCCCGGCCCGCCGCCGCGTAGCCGGGGCGGTCACGGCGTCGCGCCGATCGCCGCCTTCAGCACGTCGCGCATCGGCGTCGGCGCGTGCCCCACGAGGGACGCGAGCGCGGGGTCGACCGCGGCGAACTCCCCCTTGCGGCCGGCCTCGAAGAGGCCCACGAGCAGGTCGGCCTGTGCCGTCGGGACCCCGTGGGCGACGAGTCCCGCGCGGTACTCCTCGTCCGGGACGACGATCCGCTCGACGGGGCGCCCCGAGATGTCGGAGGCGAGCGCCGCGATGTCGGCGAGGTCGAGGGACTCGGCGCCGGTCAGCGCCGGGGTCGGACCGTCGAAGCGGCCCTCGTCGGCCAGTACGGTCGCGGCCGCCTCGGCGAGGTCGGCATGGGCGGTCCAGGAGACCGGGCCGTCCTGCGGGGCGATCAGCCGCCCGGTGCGGACGGCGTCGCCGAGCATCATGACGGCCGACGTCGCGTAGAAGCCGTTGCGCAGGGACGTCCAGGGGACGCCCGCCTCCCGCAGGGCCCGTTCCGTGGCGGCGTGGTCGGGCATGGGCGCGAAGGGCGAGGCCGGGCTCGCGCCCATGTGGCTCGTGTACAGGATCCGGCGGGCGCCCGCGGTGACGGCGGCCGTGATCGCGGCACGGTGTCCGTCGACCGCCTGCGTGCCGGTGGAGTCGGTCGAGACGATCAGGACCTGCTCGGCCCCCTCGAAGGCGTGGACCAGGCTGGCGGGCTCGGTGAAGTCGCCGCGGCGGACCCGTATGCCGCGCTCGCGCAGGTCCTGTGCCGTGTCGGGGGTGCGGACGCTGACGGCGATCCGGTCGGCGGGGACCCGGTCGAGCAGCCGCTCGACGGTCTGCCGCCCGAGCAGGCCGGTGGCACCGGTGACGATGATCATGACGACTCCAGGCGTGGGGAGGAACGAGAGAAGCCAGCAGCCGTGAGCGGCGCTAACACTCTTGAGGTTAGCACCGATAAAATATCGCCGCTAACAGCATCCTGTTACCGTTGCCACATGAGCGTCGAGGAGATCACCGCCGAGGACGGCCCCCGCGAGCGGATCCTCGCGGCCACCGCCAAGCTGCTGTCCGAGGGCGGCCAGGAGGCGGTGTCGACACGCGCGGTCGGGGCCGCGGCCGGGGTGCAGGCCCCGACGATCTACCGGCTCTTCGGCGACAAGCAGGGTCTGCTCGACGCGGCGGCGGCCGAGGGCTTCGCGGCGTACCTCAGCGACAAGACCGGGCTCGAGCCGACCGGCGACCCCATCGAGGACCTGCGCGCGGGCTGGGACCTGCACCTCGGCTTCGGTCTCGCCAACCCGGCGCTGTATCTGCTCATGTACGGCCGTCAGCGGCCCGGCGCCACCCCTCCCCCGGCCGCCGTGGCGGGCACCGAGATCCTCGCCGCGCACATCCGCCGGATCGCCGAGGCGGGCCGGCTGCGGGTCACCGAGGAGCGTGCCGCGCAGCTGGTGCACGCCGCGGGCAGCGGCACGACCGTCACGCTCATCGGCCAGCCCGAGGGACAGCGCGACCTGGAGCTCTCGATGCTGGCGCGCGAGGCGGTCATCGCGGCGATCACCACCGGGGCGCCCGCGGCCGAGACCCCGGGCCCGGTCGGAGCGGCGGTCGCGTTGCGCGCGGCCCTTCCCGGGACCGAGGCGCTGACGGAGGCGGAGCAGGCGCTGCTGCGCGAGTGGCTGGACCGGATCGCCCGGAGCCAGTGAAGATCAGCGCGGACCCGGACGGGCCCGCGCTGATCGCCAAGGTGGTGCTCGTACGTCAGTTGCGCTCGGCCAGTACCTTCAGGATGTCGTCCGTCGGGCCGGTCTCGCCCAGGCGCGGAAAGATCCGCTCGACGCTGGAGCGGTGCGCCTCGGCGTCCACGTCGGTCATGGCGTCCGTGGCGAGGGTGACGTGATAGCCGTGCTCGTGGGCGGCGCGGGCCGTGGACTCGACGCCGATGCTCGTGGCGACGCCGGTCAGGACGACCTGGGTGACGCCGCGCCGGCGCAGGTGGAGATCGAGGTCGGTGCCGTAGAACGCGGACCAGTTCCGCTTGGTGACGACGATGTCCTCGGGGTGGCCGGCGAGCGCGTCGACGACCTCGTCCCAGCCGGCCGGCGGGGTCGCGGTGCGGCGGGGTGTGTCGGTGCGGCCGGGCGTCGCGTCGGCGCCGTCGGCGGCGTGGGAGACGCGGACGAGGACGACCGGCAGATCCTGGGCGCGGAACGCGTCGGCGAGCCGCACCGTGCGCTCCAGGACCTCGGCCGTGGTGTGGGGCGCGCCGGGCACGCCCATGACGCCGTTCTGCAGGTCGACGACGACAAGTGCGGTGCGGGGGTCGACAGTGGTGACGGGCATGAGGGAACCACCTTTCCAGCAAGGGGAGTTGAGTGCGCTACGTGTCGCGGCCGACGCGGCTCAGCGAGCGGTCGGCGAGGCACAGGAGCAGGAACGAACCGGCGACGGCGATCAGGAGCCACGCCAGGCCGTGCAGTCCGGCACCGGTGGCGCCGTCCTGGAAGAAGGCGGCGGTCGCCGCGGAGGCGAGCAGCGCGCCGAGATAGGAGAACGTGCGCAGCAGCCCGGCCGACGAGCCCATCCGGGCCGGGTCGGCCTGCGCGTACAGGGTGTTCTGGTTGGCGAGACCGATCAGCCCCTGGGGCACACCGAAGAGCGCGCCGATGACGACCAGGAGCCAGACCGGGCTGGCGGACCCGAGGAACAGCAGGGCGGCGCAGCCCAGGAGCTGGGTGATCGCGCCGACGGCGAGCTTGGCCCGGACCCGCGGGTCGCGCCCGGTCAGCGCCGTGACGACGAGGGCCGCCGCCGACATCGGCAGCAGGAGCAGCCCGGCGTGCGAGGCGCTGAGCCCACGGCCCTCCTGGAGCCACTGGCTGTAGCCGTACAGGAAGGCGTAGGACGTGGTGTACGCGAGGAGCTGACGCCCGAACGTGGCCAGCAGCGGCGCGTTCCCGCCCAGCACGCGCAGGTCGATGAACGGGTCGTCGGAGCCGAGCTCGCGGCGGGCGAACACGGTGCCCGCGGCCAGGCCGATCACCGGCAGGTACCAGTGGGCGGCGCCCGGGTCCATCAGGAAGAGCATGAACGCGGTCAGCGCCCCGGCGAACAGGACCATTCCGGTCACGTCGGTGTGCACGTCGGACCGGCGCGTCGCGGTCCGCGGCAGCCGCCGGGCGCCGAGCACCAGACAGGCCGCCGACAGCGGCACGTTGATCGCGAAGATCAGGTGCCAGCCGCCCGCGCCGATCAGCAGTCCGCCGAGCGTCGGTCCGACGACGGCGATGACCTGGTTGGAGACGGAGAGCGAGGCGAGGATGCCGCTGGGGCTCTTCATGCCGGTGCGGTCGGACTCGGTGCGCAGCAGCGACATGGACGCCGGGTACGCGGCCGAGGTGCCGAAGCCGAGCAGGACCCGGGAGGCGACGAGGACCCAGAGGTTCGGCGCGAGGGCTCCGAGCAGTCCGGCGACGCCGACCAGCGCGGTGCCCGCGAGATAGAGCCGCCGCGGTCCGAACGCGTCGACGAGCCGGCCGATGACCGGCTGGCCGACGGCCGTGGCGAGATAGAGGCCCGACACGAGCCAGGCGGTCTGCGAGGGCGGTGCGCCGAAGGCCCGGCCGATGGGGATCAGCGCCACGGCGAGCATCGAGGAGTTGATCGGGTTCAGGACCGAGCCGAGGATCATCGGCGCGATCAGGCGGCGGTCGAACCCGCCGGGGCCGGCCGTGCGCGCGCCACGTATGCGCTCGGCGAGCCGGATCACGCCTGCGCCACCTCGTCGAGCAGCTTCATGGCCGTGATGACGGCCCGCACCTCTTCCTCGGTGCCGTGCTCCTGCAGGGCCCGCGCGAGCCACGCCTGGCGGGCCAGCCGGTCGCCCTGGCGGCGCTCGCGGCCCCGCTCGGTGAGGGCGACGACCTGGCGGCGTCCGTCGTGCGGGTCCTGGCTGCGCTCGACGAGCCCGTCCCGCTCCAGCGAGATGACGGTCCTGGCCATGGACTGCGGCCGAACGCCCTCGGCGGCCGCGAGCTCGCTCGCGGACGCGGGGCCGGTCTTGGCGATACGGGTGAGGACGGAGGCCTGCGCCGGGGAGAGCTCCGCCTCCCCCTCGTGCCCCTTGACCTCTTCGAGGTTCTCCAGGGCCTTCAGCTTGCGGCGCAGCCGACCGAACACCACCCACAGGTCGCCGGCCGCCCGGAGGGCGTCGGCGGAAACGGGTTCTTCTTTCTCGGTCATGCCTCCACCGTAGATCGACAGCCCAGACTGCGCAACTCAGGGTGCGCAGCCTGGACTGCCGATCTCGCCTCGGCGGCCCGGGTCAGTGGAGCGGCTCCTGGAGTTCGGTCACCCAGTCCTCGCGGTTCTCGGGGCACTCCAGGTTGATCTCCCGGGGGTATCCCGCCGAGCGGTGGCCGTGCGCGTCGATCCAGCGGGCCAACGTCTGGACCGACGGCAGGACGGCCTCCATCGGGCCGCGGTGCACGAGGGTCGCGGCGCGCTCCACGGGCGGCAGGTCGAGCACCCACAGCCCGTCGCCGGTGCCGTCGCGCGGCGCGACGGCCACCTCGACGCCCGCGTGGACGAGGACGCCGCCGCCCGGCGCGTCCTCGTAGCGGGCGACGCCGGGCCCGGTCGGCGTGACACCGGCCGCACCCAGGCGCCGGAACAACTCCCCGTACAGGGGCTGGATGACCGGCCCGATCGAGTCGAAGTCGGGTGCAATGGAGGTGAGTTCGGCCACGCGCAGGCTCGGCAGGTGTTTGATGACGACGTCGTCGGCGGGCATGTGCCCCTCGCTCTCGATGGACCGGAGCCGCGCCTCGACCTGGGTCAGCCGGGCCGCCGCCGCGGCCATCTCCGCCGCCAGGTCCGCGCGACGCAGCCGCAGCATGCCGCGGAGCTGCCCGACGTCGGCCTTCTCGTCGAGGATCTCTCCGACCTGCTGAAGAGTGAAGCCGAGGTCCTTGAGGGCGATGATGCGGTTGAGCCGCGCGAGCTGGGCGGCGGTGTAGCGGCGGTAGCCGGTGGCAGGGTCGACCTCGGCCGGGTGCAACAGTCCCGTCGCGTCGTAGTGACGCAGCATGCGGACCGAGACACGGCCGTGCCGGGCGAAGTCTCCGATGGTGAACATGACGTCTCCCACTGCACAGGCTCACACGGTGTCAGGGTCAACCCCATCACACCGGCGCGACCACGGAAGGACTGGACGAAACGGTGCCCCCGGCCGTCCGGCCGGGGGCACCGTCAGGTCGCATCGGGCTCTCAGGCGCGGCGGAACACCGCGACGGTCCGGCCGGGCACGCTGAACGTCCCCGAACCCTTCGCGTACGAAGCCGACTTGACGACGTCGTCCGAACCGTCGGCCTGCGTCGGGTGCAGCCGGTATCCGGACCCGGCGAGCGCCGCGACCGTCTGGTCCTGCCGCTGCGGGGTCGCGTTGAGGACGACCACCAGGTCACCGAGGCGCATGGTGATGACGCCCGGCGCCTCGTCCTTGCCGGACAGCGGGAAGGAGAGCTCCCGCTGCACCTGGCCGGCCGTGGCCAGGTGGAAGGCCGGCTCGGCCGTGCGGATCCTCAGCAGGTCCTGGTAGGCGGCCGACGTGCCCTTGATCTCCCTACAGCCGGGCACCGCGACCGAGGCCAGCAAGGGCTTGGCGTAGGGCCACTTGGCCTTGTTGTCGGCGGCCGGGGGCAGCCCGCGCCCGAAGCCGTTGCCGGCCCGGCAGTCCCAGTGGACGGCGTTGAACCAGTCGCCGCTGTCGAACGAGTTGCGGTCCAGGGACTTGGACCGCAGCAGGTCGGTGCCCGCCTGCGACAGCGCCGGGCCCTGCGACAGCGCCGCGGTGGCCAGCGCGAGGACCTGCATGCGGGAGCGATCGGCGGCGCTCGTCGTCGCGGGCAGTTTGTAGGTCAGCGCGTCGTAGAGGGACTCGTTGTCGTGCGCGTCCGCGTAGGCGAGCGCGTCACCGGGGGCGTCCGCGTACCCGGCGGGCGCGCCGTTGTAGTCGACGTCGGAGCCCTTCACCTTCTTCCCGTCGCTGTCGGTGAACTCGTAGGCCGCGAGGTTGCCCGACAGACCCACCTTGATCAGGTCCTGGTAGTGCAGGAGGCGGGCCTTCTGCTCGGCCGATGTGCCGTTCGCCGTCGAGGAGTTGGGGTCGGTGTACAGCCCGGAGGCGAAGCCCTGCACGCCCGGGTCCTCGTCGAAGGGGCCGCCGCCGCGCACGGCGTCGCGCGCCCGGTCGGAGAAGGTGGCGATGCCGGTGCCCGCCATGTTCTTCTGCGTGGCCTGCACGAAGCGCGCGTCGTCGGCGACCTCGCCGAAGTTCCAGCCCTCGCCGTACAGGATGATCTTCTTGCCGTCGACGCCGTCCTTCTCGACGGTGAGGGCGTCGAGGGCCTTGCGGACCGCGAGGATGTTGGCCTTGGGGTGGTGGCCCATCAGGTCGAAGCGGAAGCCGTCGACCTTGTACTCCTTGGCCCAGGTGACGATCGAGTCGACGACGAGCTTGCCCATCATGGCGTTCTCCGGCGCCGTGTTCGCGCAGCAGGTGGAGTTCGCGACGGATCCGTCGGCCAGGAGCCGCTGGTAGTAGCCCGGGACGATCCTGTCGAGCACGGACGTCTTGTCCTGGCCGGCGGCCGCCGTGTGGTTGTAGACGACGTCCATGACGACGCGCAGCCCGTCCTCGTTGAGGGACTTGACCATCTGCCGGAACTCGACGGTGCGCCGGGTGCCGTCCGGGTCGCTGGCGTACGAGCCCTCCGGGACCGTGTAGTGGTACGGGTCGTAGCCCCAGTTGTACGCGTCCTTGGCGGCCGCCTTCGTCACGCACTCCTGCTGCTTGTCACTGTCGGCGGCATAGGACGCCACGTCACAGTCGGGTGCGGCCTGTTCGGACTTCTTCTCGGGGATCGTGGCGATGTCGAAGGCCGGCAGCAGGTGCACGTACGACGTGCCGGACCCGGCCAGGTCGCGCAGGTGCTTCGAGCCGTCGCTGTTCTTGTCGGTGAAGGCGAGGTAGGTGCCGCGGTCCTTCTCGGGTGTCGTGTGGTCCGCCACCGAGAAGTCGCGGATGTGGAGCTCCTGGATCTGCGCGTCCTTCATGGCGACGGCCTTGGGCTTGCGCAGGTCGGACCAGCCCTTGGGTGCGGTGGACCTGTCGTTCAGGTCGACGACGAGGCTGCGCTGCGAGTTCGCGGTCAGGGCCACCGAGTACGGGTCGGTCACCTCGTTCGTGACGAGCTTCTGGACGCTGGGCGCCCACACGGTCACGGCGTAGCGGTACTGCTTGCCGCGCCAGGCCGCCGCGGAGCCCGTGGCGGTCCACACGCCGCTCGCGGCGTCGCGGCGCATCGGCGTCCGCTTGCCGCCCAGGTCGAGGCGGACGTCCCGCGCGGTCGGCGCCCAGACGGACAGGGTGACCTTGCCGCCCTTGAACACCGGCCCCAGCGTGGCCTTCCCGGCCGCGCCGGCGTACACGTCGTCGAGGGCGCCGGGGATCTGGACCCCCGTGGCCGCGAGGAGGGCGCCGTTCGCCGCGCGCTGCGTCGCGACGAGCTGCCCCCGCAGGGCGTCGCGCACCCGGTCGCGGTCGCGCGGGTCGACGGTGAACGCCGGATAGTCCTTCAGGTGGGGGTACTCGGCCTTCTGCGCGTCGGTGAGCGCGCCGGGGTCGAGCCGCAGCCAGTGCCCCTCGCTGCTGAGGGCCCCGTCCTGGACGGTGATGCCGCCCTCGGGGGCGTAGACGAGCTGCTGGCTGGTGGCCGCGGTGGACGTCACCTTCCACACGACGGTGTCGGCGTCGATCCACTGCGCCTGCGCCTTGGAGAGGTCGAGGTCGGCGCCCGAACCGATCGACGGGAGCAGGTAGTCGGTGTCCCCCGCGTTGAGCCACACCTCCTTGCCGTACGTGGCGAGGTCGAGCGCGCGGTCGGTGGGGATGTCCTTCTCGTCGCCCTTGTGGAGGATGTAGCTCAGGGACGTCGCGCCGTCGGCGAGCGGCACCTCGAAGACCAGGCCGTAGGCGTCCTTGCCGGTGGGCTGCAGCGGCCTGGACCAGTCGGTGGGGTTCGCGGCGCCGGTCCAGGTGTGCAGGCCCCAGCCGTCGTAGTCGCCGTCGGCGCGGTGGACGTGGACGACGGCCTTCTTCTCGTCCTGCGGCGGGTAGGCGCCGTCGGGCCTGGTCGTCGCCTGGCCGTCCTTGCCCTGCTCGATCCAGACCTCTCCGGTCTTCGCCAGGTCGACGGTGCGCTGCGGCCCGTCGGCGCCGTCGGCGTTCCGGACGGTGTACGTCAGGGAACTCGCACCGTCGGGCACCTTCACCCAGGCGAAGGCTCCATAGGCGTCGCGCCCGACGAACTCACCCGTCGCGTCGCCGGACTTGAGGGTCCAGCCGGCATAGTCGCCGTCCGCACGCTTGTAGTGGACGACGGCGTGGTCGCGGTCGACGGCCGTGGGCTTGTCGGGCGCGGGCGGCTGTCCCGCCGTCGTACCGGCGAGGGCGCTCGCGGTGCGTCCGGCGCGGTCCACCACAACCGCCTTGTACCGCAGAGGCGTTCCGGCCGACACGGTGTCCGGCAGGTACTGGGTGATCCGGTACGGGGCGTGGTCGACGGAGCCGAGGGTGCGCCACGCGCCGTTGCCGGCCTGCGCGGCGAAGACGACGCGGGCCGAGGCGCTGTCGCCGGGGTCGGCGGACAGGGTGACCGTCCCGGTGGCACCCGCGGCCGGGGCCTTCAGCGACAGCGTGGGCCGGGACGCCGGCGCGGGGAGCTTGTTCTCGGCGCGCAGGACGAGGGACGACAGGGCCGGGACGGTGACCTCGATACTCCCGTCGGACGCCTCGGACGTGCCCGAACCGCCGTACAGGGTACGGAATGCCGCCGACTCGACCGGCAGCTCGACCGTCTTCGCCGAGGTCGCGTTGTTGACCGCCACGACGTACTCGCGGCCGGCGCCGGTGCGCGAGAAGGCGTACACCGAGTCCTTGGCGTACAGCTCCTTCTGCGTGCCGTCGGCGAGCGCGGGGTTGTCCTTGCGCAGCTTCGAGAGCGCGGCGATCGACTTGAACAGGGGATGCGCGGTGTCGTACGCGTCGTCGGCGTGGGTGCGGTCGGTGCCGAGCTCGTCGTCGTCGAGGTAGTCGGCCACCTTCGAGGCGAACATCGTCTGGCGGGCGTCCTTGTCGCCGCCGGGGCCGGTGAAGCCCTGTTCGTCGCCGTAGTAGACGACGGGGTTGCCACGTGACAGGAACATCAGCTCGTTGGCGAGCTTGTCGCGCCGCAGCAGTTCGTCGTCGCCGGCCTTCGGGTTGTCGGCTTTCAGGAAGGTGCCGATGCGCCCCATGTCGTGGTTGCCGAGGAACGTCACCTGCTCATAGGCGTTCGCCTTGTCGGTGGCGTACTTGTAGTCGTCGGCGAAGACCTTGGCGAGCTTGTCGGCGGAAGCGCCTTGCGAGGCGTAGGCGCGGGCCGCGTCCTGGAACGGAAAGTCGAGCGTCGCGTCGAGGCGGCCGCGCGTGACGTACGGGGAGGTGACGTCGGTGTCGGCGGAGTACACCTCGCCGAACATGAAGAAGTCCTCGCGGCCGTGCTCGGCGGCGTACTTGTCGAGCGCCGTGGCCCACTGGGTCCAGAAGTCCAGGTCGACGTGTTTGGTCGTGTCGATGCGGAAGCCGTCGACGGCGAAGTCCCGCACCCACTTCTCGTAGATCTTCTCCATGCCCTTCACGACCTCGGGCCGCTCGGTCCACAGGTCGTCGAGCCCGGAGAAGTCCCCGTACGTCGTCGACTCGCCCTCCCAGGTGGAGTCGCCGCGGTTGTGGTACATGGTCGGGTCGTTCAGCCACGACGGGACCATCTCGCCCGTGTTCTTCGGCGTGTACGGGAAGGAGTCGGCGTCGACCTTCGCCATGCCCTTGCTGTCGTCGAAGGGGCGGCCCTCGGTGTCCAGGTACGGGTAGGCGCCCTTGGAGCGGTAGCCGTAGGTCTTCTCGGTGTAGTCGACGGTGTCGGCGGTGTGGTTCGTGATGACGTCGAAGAAGACCTTCATGCCCTTGCCGTGGGCTCGGGAGATGAGGGTCTTCAGGTCGGCGTTCGTGCCGAAGTGCGGGTCGACCTGGGTGAAGTCGGTGATCCAGTAGCCGTGATAGCCGGCCGAGGCGTCCTTGCCCGCACCCTGCACGGGCTTGTTCTTGAAGATCGGCGCCAGCCATATCGCGGTGGTGCCGAGGTCCTTGATGTAGTCGAGCCGCTTGGTCAGGCCCTTGAGGTCGCCGCCCTGGTAGAAGCCCTTGTCGGTGGGGTCGTAGCCGGTCGCGAGGCGTGAACCGGTCAGTTTGCCCCTGTCGTTGGAGGCGTCGCCGTTCGCGAAGCGGTCCGGCAGCACGAAGTAGTACTGCTCGCGCGTCAGGTCGTGGCGGGCCGGCGCGGCGGCCAGCTTCGCGTCGGACGGCGGCGCGGGCGGGGCCGCGGCGCGCGCGGCGAGGGGCTGGGCGAGGGTGACCAGCAGCGCGGCGGCCGCGGTGTACGCGGCGGCCCGTCTGTGCGGGGTGGTACGGGTGCGGCTCAAGGCGTGAACTCCTCGCGGAATCAGGGCTCTTGGGAGGGCGAGAGGCCGGGGCGCGGGCGGGCGGCGCCGCTCCGCCGCGTGACCGTATCCCTTGCAGAGACTTTGCTGCAAGAGTTCTGCAACTCACAGCAAGAACTTTCAGCAGGGTTATTGACGTGACCTTCTCAACTCCCTCACGCTCACGGAGCGTTGCTCGTCCTCCGGCCCCGCCAGACCGGCCGGAATCCCCACATTCCAGGAGCCGCACATGAGACAGATCCCCACCCGGCCGTCCCGGCCACGGCGCCGCACCGCCGCCGCACTCGCCGTCGGTGCCCTCGCGCTCGGCGGCGTCGTCGCCCTGCCCGCGTCCCCGGCCGCCGCGGCCGACACGGGCGTCCCGAACGGCGACGTGATCGCCAACCTCTGGCAGTGGAACTGGGCGTCCGTGGCCAAGGAGTGCACGGACGTCCTCGACCCGGCCGGCTACGGCGCCGTCCAGGTCGCCCCGCCCGAGGAGTCCCTGAAGCAGGCGAACTTCTACTGGTGGGACGTCTACCAGCCGTACTCGTACAGCCTGGACAGCCGTTTCGGCAGCGCCGCCGACTTCAAGGCGATGGTCGACGCCTGCCACGGCGCGGGCATCGAGGTGTACACGGACGCCGTCATCAACCACACGGCCGCCCAGACCGGCACCGGCTACGCGGGCACCACGATCGGCAACAAGTACGACACCCCGGACTACGACCCGGCCGACAGCGACGACTGCACGAAGACCATCTCCAACTGGTCGGACCAGCACGAGGTCCAGCACTGCGAGCTGCTCGGCCTGCCCGACCTCGACACCGCCGAGTCCGGCGTGCGCGACAAGATCGTCGGCTTCCTGAACAAGCAGATCGACCTGGGCGTCGACGGCTTCCGCGTGGACGCCGCCAAGCACATCGAGACCGGCGACATGAAGGCCATCGTCGGGGCGCTGCACAAGACGACATCGGGCGAGACGCCGTACATCACGCAGGAGGTCTACCCCGGCACTCCCCCGGCCCTCGGCGACTACTACGCGAACGGGGACGTCCTCGACTTCACGTACGCCGCCGCGATGAAGTCGCAGTTCGGCGGCGGCGACATCGCCAACCTGTCCTCGTTCGGCAGCAGCTGGGGCCTGGCGAACGAGCAGAACGCCAACACGTTCGTCACCAACCACGACACCGAGCGCAACGGCTACACGCTCAGCTACAAGGACGGCGCCACCGCCACCCTCGCCAACGTCTTCCAGCTGGCCCGCGGATACGGACGCCCCTCGGTCTACGCGGCCTGGAACTTCGGCCAGAGCGACGAGGCCCCGCCGCACAACGGCAGCGGCTTCGTCACGGCCACCGACTGCGCGAACGGCTGGACCTGCCTGGACCGGGACACGGCCGTCGCGGGCATGGTCGGCTGGCACAACGCCGCGGCCGGCTCGGCCGTCGCCAACTGGCAGTCACCGGCGTCGAACGTCATCGGGTTCGGCCGGGGCAACGCGGGCTTCGTCGCGCTCAACAACAGCTCCGGCGCGCACACGTCCACGTACACGACGGGCCTGGCCGACGGCACGTACCCGAACGTCATCGACGGCGGCGCGACGTCCGTCACCGTCTCCGGCGGCAAGGCGACGCTGACCGTGCCCGCGAAGTCGGCGGTCGCGTTCTACGACAAGAACTACGTCTGCACCGTCAACTGCGGCGGCGGCAGCGGCGGTTCGGGCGGCTCCGGCACGGTCACGGCGTCCTTCGGCGCATACGCGGCCACCGCCTCCGGCTCGGACGTCTACGTCGTCGGCTCGACCGCGGCGCTCGGCTCCTGGAACCCGGCGAACGCGGTCAAGCTGTCCTCCACCGACTACCCGATCTGGAAGAAGGACATCGCGGTCCCGACCTCGGCGTCGCTGGAGTACAAGTACCTGAAGAAGGACTCCGCCGGGAACGTCACCTGGGAGTCCAACGCCAACAGGACGCTGAAGACGGCGAGTTCGCCGGTCCAGATGAACAACTCCTGGAACGTGGCGAACGCCGACGCCACCGATGTGACGTTCTCGGTGAACGCGACGACGGCCTACGGCACGAACGTCTACGTCACCGGTTCGCTGCCCTCGCTCGGCTCCTGGAACCCCGCCGACGCGATCCCGCTGTCGTCGGCCGCGTACCCCTCCTGGGGGCGGTCGGCCATCGTCCCCAAGGGCACGGCCTTCGCGTACAAGTACCTGAAGAAGGACGCGTCGGGGAACGTCACGTGGGAGTCCGGCGCCAACCGCACCTACACGACCGGGTCCGGAGCCGGGTACACGGCGAGGGACACCTGGAAGTGACGCCGAGAGCATGAAGAAAGGGGCCGGTCCGCACCGGCCCCTTTCTCCTGCGTCAGCGCCGGCGCGTCACGCCGTCTCCCACCACACGGTCGTGTCGGCGGGCAGCTCGATGCGGCCGCCCTCGACCGTGACCGGGCCGGAGGACAGCAGCACCCGGCCCGGCGCCTCGACGGAGACCGGGGCGCCGGTGGTGTTGACCGTGCAGGCGAACCCGGGCCGCTCGAAGAAGAGCAGCCCCGGGGGGACGTCGTCGTGCCACTTCACGCTGTCGCCGGCGCCGAGGCCCGGCCGCGTGCGGCGCAGGGCGAAGGCGGAGCGGTACAGCTCCAGGGTCGAGTCCGGGTCACCGGTCTGCGCCTCGACACTGAGCGCACCCCAGGTGTCGGGCTGCGGGAGCCAGCTGCCGCCGTCGCCGAAGCCGTACGACGGCCCGTCCACGGTCCACGGGATCGGCACCCGGCAGCCGTCCCGGAAGCCGTCCTGCCCCTGGGCGCGGAAGAACGACGGGTCCTGGCGCACCTCGTCGGGCAGGTCCGTGACGTCCGGCAGGCCGAGCTCCTCGCCCTGGTAGACGTACGCGGACCCGGGCAGCGCCAGCATGAGCAGCGTGGCGGCGCGGGCGCGGCGCAGGCCGAGCTCACGGTCGCCGGCGGTGCGGATCTGGGTGCCGCCGGGCGGATTGGCGTAGCGGGTGGCGTGCCGGGTCACGTCGTGGTTGGACAGCACCCAGGTGGCCGGGGCGCCGACGGGGCGCATCGCGTCGAGGGAGCCGTCGATGATCTCCCGCAGCTCCTGCGCCTCCCAAGGAGCGCTCAGGTACTGGAAGTTGAAGGCCTGGTGCAGCTCGTCGGGGCGGACGTAGTTCGCGGTCCGCTCGACGGTGGGGGTCCAGGCCTCGGCGACGAACACCTTGTCGCCGTCGTACTCGTCGAGGATCGTGCGCCAGGAGCGGTAGATCGCGTGCACGCCGTCCTGGTCGAAGAACGGCATGACGTCGTTGCCGAGCAGCTTCAGCTGGTCGTGCGAGCCGAGGTCCGGCAGGCCCTCGGCCTTGACGAGGCCGTGGGCGACGTCGATGCGGAAGCCGTCGACGCCCATGTCGAGCCAGAAGCGCAGGATCGAGCGGAACTCGTCGGCGACGGCCGGGTGCTCCCAGTTGAAGTCGGGCTGCTCGGGCGCGAACAGGTGGAGGTACCACTCGCCGTCCGGCAGCCGGGTCCAGGCGGGGCCGCCGAAGATGGACTCCCAGTCGTTGGGCGGGAGTTCGCCGTTCGCTCCCTGGCCGGCGCGGAAGTGGTAGCGCTCCCGCAGCGGCGATCCGGGGCCCTCGGCGACGGCCCGCTTGAACCACTCGTGCTGGTCGGAGGAGTGGTTGGGCACGAGGTCGACGATGATGCGCAGGCCGAGCGCGTGCGCGTCGCGGATCACCGCGTCGGCGTCGAGGAGCGTGCCGTACATGGGGTCGACGGCGCGGTAGTCGGCGACGTCGTAGCCGCCGTCGGCCTGCGGCGACGCGTAGAACGGCGAGAGCCACACCGCGTCGACCCCGAGGTCGCGCAGGTAGGGCAGACGGCGGCGGATGCCTTCGAGGTCGCCCGTGCCGTCGCCGTCGCTGTCGGCGAAACTGCGCGGGTACACCTGGTAGATGACCGCGTCGCGCCACCAGTCGGTGGTCGGGCGGGTCGTGGTGGCGAACGCCGGGGACTCGTCGGTGGAATGCTGAGTCATGGTGTCCTTGCTGCGTGAAGGAACGGTCAACTGGTCGGTCGTCGAAGCGGGATCAGCCCTTGGTACCGCCCGCGGTCAGGCCGGTGACCAGGTGCTTCTGGACAAGGTAGAAGAAGGCGGTGACCGGTATCGCGATCAACACCGCGGTGGCGGCCATCAGACCCCACTGGGCGTCGTGCTCGCTGATGAAACTCTGCAGGCCCACCGCGAACGTGTACTTGGAGTCGTCCAGCATGAACGTGGACGCGAAGGGGACTTCGGCGAAGGCCGTGATGAAGCTGTAGAACGCCGCGACGGCGATGCCCGGCTTGGCGAGCGGCAGGATCAGCCGGTAGAAGGTGCCGAAGGGGCTGAGTCCGTCGATGCGGCCGGCCTCGTCGATGTCGACGGGGACGGTGTCGAAGTACCCCTTCATCAGCCAGGTGCAGTACGGCACGACCGTGGTGCAGTAGGCGAGGATCAGACCGAGATAGCTGTCGACGAGCCCGAGCTCGGCGAAGATCTCGTACATCGGCACGATCAGCACGGCGATGGGGAACGCCTGCGTGAGCAGCAGCACCCACATCAGCGGCTTGTAGCCGGGGAAGCGCATCCGGGAGACCGCGTACCCGGTGGTCGCCGCGAACATCACACCGACGAGTGTGGTGCCGAGGGAGACGATCAGCGTGGACGTCATCCAGTTGAAGAAGCCGCTGTGCTGGAGGACCTGCGCGTAGTTGTCGAAGGTGGCCTTGCCTGCGATGTCGCCGGGGTGCAGGTAGTCGTCCTTGTCCGGCCCGAGCGACAGGTAGATCAGCCACACGATGGGGAACAGGGCGATCAGGCTCGCGACGGCGAGCACGCCGTGCGAGAAGGCCTTCGCCAGCGGACCGAGTTCGCCGCGCCGGCGGGTCCGGCGGGTGGCGCCGACGCCGGTGACCCGCGGGGCTGAGCGCTGCTCGGGGATCTGCGAGGCGGTCGTGGTGCTCATGGTGGTGACTCCTGCGGCGTCAGACGGCGAGCTGCTCATTGCGCCTCAACCAGCGGTAGTAGAAGGACGTGAACACGGTCAGGATCGACAGCAGCAGGACGCCGTACGCGGCGGACTGCGCGAAGTCGCGCGGCTGCTGGCCGAAGCCCAGGCGGTAGGCCCAGGTCACGAGGATCTGTGCGTCCGGCGCGGTGTTGCCGAACAGCAGGAAGATGATCGCGAACTGGTTGAACGTCCAGATCACGCCGAGCAGGACGACGGTGGAGCTGACCGAGCGCAGGCCGGGCAGGGTGATGTGGCGGAACCGCTGCCAGGCGTTCGCGCCGTCCATCTCCGCGGCCTCGTACAGCGAGGCGTCGATGGACTGCAGTCCACCGAGCAGCGAGATCATCATGAACGGCACACCGCACCACGTGTTGACGAGGATCGCGGCGGCGCGCTGGAAGAAGGGGTCCTCCAGCCATTGGGGCTGGGGCAGGTGGAGCGAGCCGAGGGTGGCGTTGATGACGCCGGAGTCGGCGAGCATGATGCGCCACGCGAAGACGGTGACGAACGTCGGCACGGCCCACGGCAGGATCAGCATCAGCCGGTAGAAGGTGCGCCCGCGCATCTTCTGGTTCAGCAGCAGGGCGAGACCGAGCCCGATCGAGTAGTGCAGCGCGACGCACAGCGCGGTCCAGACGACCGTCCAGATGAAGTGCGACCAGAAGCGGTCGTAGGAGGCGGGGCCCCACAGGATGTCGGCGTAGTTGTCGAGGCCGATGAACTTGTAGGTGGCGTCGATGTGGTTGACGCCGATGGTGCGGGCGGAGTTGAGGCTGTTGGCGTCGGTGAGCGTCAGGTAGAAGCCCCGCACCAGGGGGTAGCCGACGAGGACGCCGAGGACCACGACGACCGGGGCGATCATCGCGTACGCGTACCAGTATCTGCGGTACGAGTCCTTCAGGCGCTGGATCGGTCCGGGGCGTGGCTCACGGCTCGTGGAGGCCGGTCGGTCGACGGCGAGGGTCATGTGCGGGGCACCTTCTGAGTCGGGCTGCATCAGGTCGACGCCGGTTCGCGCCCTCCCCTTCGGGGCGCGAACCGGCTGGACTACGAGGACGCGGGCGTCACTTGGAGAAGTCGGGCACGAGCTTGGCGAACGCGGTCTCCACGTTGCCCAGGCCCTTGTCCAGGGACTCCTTGCCGGTGGCGACCTTCGGCAGCTCCTGGTCCAGCGGCGTCCACAGCGAGCTGTACTCGGGCAGCTCGGGCCGCGGCTGGGCGGCGGTCAGGACCTTCTGGTAGCCGGCGATGCCCGGGTCGGCGGTGACCTTCGCGGTGTACGCGTCCGAACGCGTGGGCAGCGTCGAGTTCTTGAGGGCGATCTGCTCCTGCGTCTTCGCCGAGGTCATCCACTTGACGAACGTCAGGGACGCTTCCTGGTGGGACTTGTCCGAGCCCGCGTAGACCGACAGGTTGTGGCCGCCGGTCGGGGCGCCCGCCTTGCCGCTGGAGCCGGCCGGGACGGTGGCGATGCCGAGGTTGCCCTTGTCCTTGAACGCGGAGCCCTTGTAGAAGTTCGTGATCTCCCAGGGGCCCTGGATGATCGAGGCGACCTTGCCGCTGACGAAGGCGTCCTGGATGTGGGCGTAGGCGTCCGCGGTGGCGTCGGCCTTGTGCAGGCCCTTGCCGTCGAACAGGCCCTGCCAGGTGGTGAGGCCCTTCTTGGCCTCGGCGGAGGCGATGGTGATCTTCTTGCCGGAGGCGTCGACGGTGTCGGTGCCCTCGCCGAACAGGAACGGCTGGGCGTAGTAGCCGGCCGTGGAGCCCCAGTAGCCGTCGGCGCCGGTCTTGTCCTTGACCTTGGCCGCGTCCGCCTTCAGCTCCTCCCACGTGGTGGGGGCCTCGGTGATCCCGGCCTTCTTGAAGAGGGCCTTGTTGTAGACGAGGGCGAGCGTGTCGGTGACCAGCGGGACGCCGTAGGTCTTGCCGTCGAACTGGGCCTGCTTGATCAGGCTCTCCTGGAACTTGCCCTGGTCCGCGAGGGCCTCGGTGCCGTCCAGCGGCAGCAGGTAGCTCTTCTTCGCGAACGCGGGCGTCCAGCCGACCTCGGCGCGCAGCACGTCCGGGGCGCCGCTGGCGCCGGCCGCCGTGTCGAACTTGTTCTGCGCCTGGTCGAAGGGCACGTTGACGTACTTGACCTTGATGTCGGGGTTGGCCTTCTCGAAGTCCTTGACCAACGCCTTGTACGTGGGCGCCTCGTTGGTGGCGTTCGACGTGTCCCACCACGTGATGGTGACCGGGCCCGACGCCTTGCCGCCGTCGTCGTCACTTCCGCCGCAGGCCGTCGCCGCGAGTGCGAGGGACGCCGCCACCGCGGTGGCCGCTATGCCACGCCGCATGAGATCTCCTAGAGGGTGAATGCCCGTGAGTGGGCGAGGAACGGTCCCGTCCGTTCCTCTGGCCTACTTGCCGACCGCGCCGTCGCCGCCGCCGGGCGACGTGAACGTAACAGCGCAGCAAGCCCGGCGAAAGACCTTGCAGCAAAAAATTGCAGCCACGGGGGCGAGTTACCGCTTCGTGACCGGCAAGGTGCGGACCAAAGCGGTGTGTTATGCCCGTTTTTCAGGCACTCTGTGGCCTTGCAAGGGTCTGCAAGGTCTTGCCACCAGCCGGTTGCGCAGGGATGATCGGGACTCTTGCCATCAGGATGTCCCCCCAAGGAGTGCGATGACGCAGCTGCCCGCACAGGCTGCCCGGCGACCGGCCCAGTCCCCACCCGTGACCGCGCGCCTCGCCGACATCGCGGCACAGGCGGGCGTCAGCGAGGCGACGGTCAGCCGGGTCCTCAACGGCAAGCCGGGCGTCGCGTCGGGCACCCGCCAGTCGGTGCTCGCCGCGCTCGACGTGCTCGGCTACGAGCGGCCCGTGCGGCTGCGCCAGCGCAGCGAGGGACTCGTCGGTCTGATCACCCCGGAGCTGGAGAACCCGATCTTCCCGGCCCTCGCCCAGACCATCGGGCAGGCGCTGACCCGCCAGGGCTACACACCGGTCCTGGCCACCCAGACCCCGGGCGGCTCCACCGAGGACGAGCTCACCGAGATGCTCGTCGACCGGGGCGTCAGCGCCATCATCTACGTGTCCGGGCTGCACGCGGACACCACGGCCGACACCCAGCGCTACGAGCAACTGCGCGCCCAGGGCGTGCCGTTCGTGCTCGTCGACGGGTTCTCGCCGAAGGTGCAGGCACCGTTCATCTCGCCGGACGACCGGGCCGCGATGCACCTGGCCGTCACGCATCTCGCGTCGCTGGGCCACGCGCGGATCGGTCTCGCGCTCGGCCCGAAGCGGTTCGTGCCGGTCCAGCGGAAGATCGAGGGCTTCGTGCGTTCGATGCAGGACCGGTTCGGTCTCGGCCCGGACGAGATCGAGCGCGATCTCGTCCAGCACTCCCTCTACACCTTGGAGGGCGGCCAGGCCGCGGCCTCCGCGCTGATGGACCGCGGCTGCACGGCGATCGTCTGCGCCAGCGACATGATGGCGCTCGGCGCGATCCGGGCGGCCCGGCAGCGCGGTCTGGAGGTGCCGGACGACGTGTCGGTGGTCGGCTTCGACGACTCGCCGCTGATCGCGTTCACCGATCCGCCGCTGACCACGGTGCGCAAGCCCGTGCAGGCGATGGGCCAGGCAGCGGTCCGCGCGGTCCTGGAGGAGATCGGCGGCACCCCCGCGCCGCACACGGAGTTCGTGTTCATGCCCGAACTGGTGGTGCGCGGCTCGACGGCGTCGGGGCCCGGGGTCACGGGCCGGCGCTGACCGGGCGCGTCAGCGCGCGGACGCCACCACGGGGTAGTGGTCGGAGAGGTCCGTGTACGTGTAGCTCGCGCCCCAGCTGGTCACGGTCCAGGGGGCGCTGCGCTCCGCGACGACCTCGTTGGTCCATCCGGCGGGACGGGCGTGGCCCTGCTTGAAGAGCACGTGGTCGAGATCCTCGCGCGGGTCGTCGGGGTAGCGGTAGCGGGCGACGGAGTTGTCCCGGGTGTCGAAGGAGTACGGGTGCCCGGTGCGGCCGTCGGCCGGGGTCAGGCCCGCGTCGGCCAGCATCGAGGCGTACTCGGTGCCGTGGGCGTCGACGTTCATGTCCCCGGCGACGACGACCTCCTCGTCCGCGGGGATGTGCCGGTCGGCGAGGAACGCGTCGATGGCCCGGAACTGCTTTGCGCGGTCGGCCCGCGCCTCTCCGTCGCCGCATCCGGAGTCGGTGGACTGCGTGTGCGTGCCGACGACGTGCACCTTGGTGCCGCGCACGTCCAGCACGGCGTACACGAACCCCTTGTTCGACCACCAGTCGGAGCCGCACGCGTCCGCGTAGACGTACTGCTCCTTGTGCAGGATCGGCCACTTGCTGAGCAGGGTGACCCCGCCGTCCTCCGGCGTCGTGGCGGAGTAGGCCCCGCCCGTGGCGTCCCACCCGCTCGTGCCGCGGCCGACGACGGGGGTCTGGTGGGGGTAGGCCCCGGCCGCCGCCCGCTTGAGGGCGTCCGAGGCGGAGTTGTCGAACGCCTCCTGGAGGACGACGACGTCGTTGCCCTGGAAGAAGGACGCCTTGGGGATCTGCGCCGCGCGGTGCTCCTGGCCCCAGTTCGGATACAGGTTCTGACTCATGAGGAACGTGTTGTAGGTCAGGACACGCAGCGCCGGTGCCGGCTCGGCGGCGGTCGCGGCCGGCGATCCGGCCGCGACCGCGGCGAGGGCGACGAGCGCGGCGGGGACCGCTCGGCGCAGGCGGGAGTGCGGGGCACGCGGCATGAGAGCTCCTGGGGGGGGTCGGCTTGTCGGCGTACATCCAAACAGAGCGGAGTACGCCGGGGTGGGCGGCGGGTGACGGCCGTGCGACGGGAGGCTGTCGAGGCGTCATGTCGCGAGGAACGCGCGCACCCCCTGTGAGACGCCGTCGTCCCCGAGCAGTTCGTTGTGGTCCAGGCAGCCGGCCGCGGTGTTGAGGGCCCCGGTGAGCGGCACGCTGTCGTCGGGGTTGATCACCTCGTCGCAGTTCGACCAGAAGGTGGCGTACCGGGCGGCGCCCGGGGTCTCGTCGCCCGCGGCCAGCCGCTTCTGGACGTAGCTGCCGGGCGACATGTCGCGGCAGGCCTGGTCCCAGGCGGCGCACGCCCAGGCCGTGTAGGTGCCGTGGTTGGGGCCGCCGAGCGAGATCCAGTGGGCGACGTGTGCCGTACCGCCGCCGTGGGCGAGGTACCAGCGGGTGGGCAGGCTGCCGAAGGAGTGCGCGACGATGTCGACCTGGTCGGCGCCCGTCCGCGCGCGGACGCCGTCCACGTAGGCGGCGAACTGCCCGGCGAGCGTCTCGTTGACCGACGCGTGCGTGTCGTAGCCCCAGCGGAAGATCTCGTCGTCGGTGTATCCGGACGCCTTGAGGTCGTCCGCCAGTGCGCCCCAGACCCCGGGGTCGGCGTTGTATCCGTGGACGAGGACCACGGGACGGTGCGGTGCGGCGGACACCGTCGGCGCCGCGTACAGCAGCCCGGCGAGCGAGCCCAACAGGGCCAGGAGCAGGGCGGGTCGACGGCGCATCGGTACCTCCGGCGTGGGGGGGGCGGAAGGAGACGAGACGGAGCTACTGGATGGTAGGGCTCCGAGGCGCAGAGGAACAGAGCGCCGCGGCATGTACACCGGCTGAACTGTCCGGCCGGCGAAAGGGCAGCTCGACCGGGCCATCGGTACAGTCGGTGACGATCGACCGCGCCACCGAAGGAGCCCGCCCCCATGGCCGTGGACCAGCTCGACACCCGCATCCTGCGGCTGCTCCTGGAGCAGCCGCGGACCAGCGTCCGCGAGTACGCGCGCATCCTCGGCGTCGCCCGCGGCACGCTGCAGGCGCGGCTCGACCGGCTCGAACGGGACGGTGTGATCACCGGCGCGGCGCCGTCCCTCTCCCCCGCGGCGCTCGGCCACCCGGTGCTGGCGTTCGTGCACATCGAAGTGACACAGGGCCACCTGAGCGAGGTCGGGGACGCCCTCGCGGGGGTGCCGGAGATCATCGAGGCGCACTCCATCACCGGCGGCGGCGACCTGCTGGCCCGGGTGGCGGCCCGCGACGCCGGTCATCTGGAGGACGTGGTCCAGCAGCTCAACCGGTTGCCCGGGGTGGTCCGCACCCGTACCGAGGTCGCCCTGCGCGAGCGGGTCCCGCACCGGCTGCTGCCGCTGGTCGAGGCGATCGGCCGGGCGGCGGCGAAGGACCGCGGGTGATCGCCGGGGCCGCGCTTCCTGCATCCTGGGAAGCATGAGCGACCCGCACCACGACTCCCCGTACCGGCTGCGCGGCACGGCGGTCGTCTTCGATCTCGACGGCACCCTCGTCGACAGCGAGCCCAACTACTACAAGGCGTCCCTGGGGACTCTCGCCCGCTACGGCGTCACGGGCTTCACCTGGGCCGACCACGAGACGTACGTCGGCATCTCGACGCTGGAGACCATCGGGATCTGGCGGCGCGCGTACGGCATCGAGGCCCCCGCCGACGAACTCCTCGCCGACATGAACGCCCGGTACCTGGACCTGGCCCGCGCCGACACCCACGTCTTCCCGCAGATGCGGCTGTTCGTGGAACGGCTGCACACGGCGGGTGTGCCGATGATCGTGGCGTCGGGTTCGTCGCCGGAGGCCATCGAGGCGATCCTGACCGGCACCGGTCTCGGTGCGCAGCTGACGCGGTACGTGTCGGCGGACGAGGTCGAGCACGGCAAGCCGGCCCCGGACGTGTTCCTGGAGGCGGCGCGCCGCCTCGGAGTGGAACCGGCGCACTGTGTGGTCCTGGAGGACGCGGCGCCGGGTGCCGCCGCGGCGCACGCGGCGGGCATGCGCTGCATCGCGCTGCCGTATGTCGCGGCGCAGGCGGACGACCCGGCGTTCACCACGGCGGACCTGCTGTTCAAGGGCGGTCAGGAGGAGTTCACGGCGCGGGCCGCGTGCGAGTGGCTCGAGCGGTCAGCTCCGTCTTCCTGATCTTGCCGGTGGGGGTCATCGGGAGGGCGTCGACGATCTCGACGGTGGGCACTTTGTACGTCGCCATCGTCGCCGCGGCCCATTCCCGCAGGCCGTCCCCGGTGAGCGTCGAGCCGGGGGCGGTGCGCACGAACGCGTAGGGCCGCTGCCCGCTGTCGGCGTCGTCGACGGCGACGACCGCGGCGGCGAGCACGTCGGGGTGCTGCCCCAGGAGCGTCTCGACCTCGGTGGGGAAGACGCTCATCCCCTTGACCTTGATCATGTCCTTGTCGCGGCCGAGGTAGTGCAGACAGCCCTCCTCGTCGAGGGCGCCGATGTCGCCGGTGTGCAGCCAGCCGTCGCGCAGGGCGTTCTCGGTGGCCTCGGGCGCGCGCCAGTACCGGGTGAGCACGGACGGGCCGCGCACGACGATCTCGCCGCGCTCGCCGAGCGGCAGCGGCCGCCCGGTGGCGAAGTCGACGACCATGAAGTCCGTGCCGGGGACGGGCAGCCCGCAGAAGACGGGGTCGCCGAGCAGGTCCCGGTCACCGTCCTGGAAGCCGAGCGTGTTGGTGTCGCTGGTGTGGGTCTCCGTCATCCCGTACGAGGCCTCGCGCAGCACGCTGTGGTCGCCGACGGCGGCCTTCCAGCGGGCGCGCAGCGACGGCGTGAGCTTGCGGACGAAGGAGACGGTCAGCGGGGCCGTGAGGCTCGACAGGTTGTGCCGCGCGAGGTCCGGATGCTCGAGGAGTTCGAGGTAGTTCTCGACGGTCCCGGCCATGGTGCTCACCCGGTGGGTGCCGATGGCGCGCAGCACGGCGTCGGCGTTCCAGCGGGTGAGCAGGACGCTGGTGCCGCCGGAGACGAGCGGGGCGAGCACGCCGAGGTTCTCTCCGGCGATCCAGAAGACGGGCAGGTAGCACAGGGAGACGATGCCGCGGGCGCGTTCGGCGGCGTCGGGCATCCGGCCGTTGTCGATGGCGGTGGCCGTGTAGACCATGTGCCGCTGGGTGTGCTCGCAGCCCTTGGGCAGTCCGGTGGTGCCGCCCGTGTAGTTGAGTGCGGCGAGCGCGTCGAGGTCGTCGGCGACGTGGTCCAGCGGCGGATGGGCGAGGGCGGCCGGCCAGTCGGTGTCGGCGAGGACGGTGCGGACGGCGGTGTCGGCGCGCACCTCGTCGAGGACCGGCAGCAGGGCGTCCTGGGTGAGGACGGTCCCCGGTCCGGCGTCGACGAGTTCGTGGCGGAGTTCGGCGGCGCGGAACATCGGGTTGACCGGCACGTGCACCGCGCCGAGCCGCAGCACGGCGAGCATCGCCACGACGAACCGGATGCCGTTCGGCAGGAACACCGCGACCCGGTCGCCGGGCCGCACGCCGCGCGCGTCGAGCCAGCCCGCCAACCCGGCGACGGCCGCGTCGAGTTCACGGTAGGTGAGCGTCTCGCCGCCGCTGACGAGCGCGGGCCGGTCGCCCTTGAGGCGGGCCCAGCGCGCGAGATGTGCGGGGATCGTCAACTCGCCCGCCCCGTGGACGGTTCGGGTGGGCTGGCGGCCCGCGCGGGCCTTGGCCTGGCGGGCCCGCAGGCCGTGCAGATACGTGTCGGTGTCTGTGCCGATGGATATGCCGGTGGACAACGTGCGGCTCCCTACTGGGGGTGTGCTGCTCCGATACCGAGGAGGTGCAGATACATGGCGGTGACGTCCCGCACCGCTTCGTCGTACGCCGCCGGCCGCTCGGCCACGAGCCGGGCGAACTCCACGCTCATGCCGCCGACGGCGCGGGACAGCGTGAGCGGGTCGACGACCGGGTGCGCCCGGCCCTCGGCCGCGACCCGGCGCACGTAGCGGGCGGCGCGGCGGACCGGCCGCTCGCGGATCTCCTCCCACAGCGCACGCACCTCGTCGTCGGCGCGGGCCTGCTGTTCGAGGAGGGCGAGCAGCGGGAGGTGGCGGGCGTAGGCGGCGATGAACGCGGCGGTGGAGGCCCCGGCGACCGAGGCCACGTCGTCGGTGTCGACGCCGGGCACGTCCTGGGCGGCGAGGAACGCGTCCCGGACGCGCGCCGCGAGGACCCGGAACACCTCCTCCTTCGACGCGAAGTAGACGTAGAAGCCGGCCCGGGACACCTCGGCCCGCGCGGTGATGTCGGCGATGGTCGTCGGCCCGTACCCGAGCCGCCCGAACACCTCCTCCGCCGCGTCGAGCAAGCGTCCGCGCGCCGGGGCGTCGGTCCGGTCCCGGGCGGTGCGGGTCGCCCATTCGTGCCGTTGCTGCGCTCTGCGTGCCACAGCGCCAGAGTATTGACGTTGACGTCAGTGTCAATGAGCATGGCGGCATCTTTCGAGGTCCGACCACGAACGTTCCGGAGGGGCTCATGGGGTCTGCCGCCGTACTCGTCGCCAACCGCGGGGAGATCGCCGTACGGGTGCTGCGCGCGGCCGCCGAGCTGGGTCTGCGGACCGTGGCGGTGCACGAGCCGGGTGACGAGGCGCATGTCCCGCTCGCGGACGAGGCCGTGCCGTTGGCGGCCGGGGGGTATCTCGACGCGGCGGCTCTGGTGGCCGCCGCGCGCCGGACGGGATGTGCGTATCTGCATCCCGGATACGGCTTCCTGAGCGAATCGGCGGCGCTCGCCCGGCGGTGCGCCGACGCGGGTGTCGTGTTCGTCGGGCCGTCGCCCGAGGTGCTGGATCTGTTCGGGGACAAGGCGCGGGCCCGCGCGCTCGCGGTCGAGGCGGGGGTGCCGGTCCTGCCGGGTACGGACGGTGACACGGACCTGGACCGGGCGCGGGCGTTCCTCGCGGACGGCCCGGTGATGGTGAAGGCGCTGGGCGGGGGCGGCGGGCGCGGGATGCGGGTCGCGCGCACCGCGGCGGAGCTGGACGAGGCCTGGGAGCGGTGCCGTTCGGAGGCTCAACAGGGCTTCGGACGGGCCGAGTTGTACGTGGAGCGGCTGTGGGAGGGCGCCCGGCACATCGAGGTGCAGATCGTCGCCGACGGCGGCGGCACGGTCGGGCATCTGTGGGAGCGGGACTGCAGCGCGCAGCGCCGCCATCAGAAGCTGGTCGAGATCGCCCCGGCGCCCGCCCTGGACCCGGCCGTACGGGAGCGGCTCCTCGACAGCGCGCTGCGCCTGGCCCGGGCCGCCGGGTACCAGGGGCTCGGCACGGTCGAATTCCTCGTCCGGGACGGGGAGTTCGTCTTCATCGAGGCGAATCCGCGGCTTCAGGTGGAGCACACGGTGACGGAGGAGGTGACCGGGGTCGACCTGGTCGCGGCGCAGCTGCGGATCGCGGCGGGCGAGCGCCTCGCCGATCTGGGCCTGGCCGGGGAGCCGCCCGCGCCGCGCGGTTGCGCGGTGCAGGTGCGGGTGAACGCGGAGGTCACGGCGGCGGACGGGTCGGTGCGTCCGTCGGGCGGGCGGATCGCACGCTTCGACGTGCCGACGGGGCCGGGCGTGCGCGTGGACACGGCCGCGCGGACCGGCACGGAGATCGGGACGCGCTACGACTCGCTGCTGGCCAAGGTCGTCACCCATGCGCCGGGCGGCTCCTTCGAGGCGGCGTGCTCGCGGGCGCGCCGGGCCCTCGGCGAGTTCACGGTGGACGGGGTGCGGACCTCGGTGCCGCTGCTGCGCGCCCTGCTCGGTCATCCGGGGTTCACGGCGGGCGGCATCGACACCGGGTTCGTGGAGCGGCACCTCGCCGAGCTGGCGCCGCCCGAGCGGCCGGAGCCCGTCGCCGCGGCGGGCACGGTGACGGCTCCGATGAGCGGCACCGTGGTCGCCGTCGAGGCGGAGCCCGGCCGGGCCGTCGCCGCGGGCGCCACGCTGCTCGTCCTGGAGGCCATGAAGATGGAGCACGTCGTGCGCGCCGGGCACTCCGGTGTCGTGCGCAGCGTCGGCGCGGCCGTCGGGGAGACCGTCGCGGAGGGCGCCGAGCTGGTCCTCGTCGAGGTGTCCGGTGACGGGTCCGCGCCGGAGGAGGAGGCGGTGGACGCCGACCCCGACGCGGTGCGCCCCGACCTCGCCCAGGCGCTGGCGCGGCACGCGTTCGGCCTGGACGAGCACCGCCCGCAGGCCGTCGCCAAGCGGCACGCGGCGGGGCGCCGCACGGCCCGCGAGAACATCGAGGACCTCTGCGACCCGGGCACGTTCACCGAGTTCGGGGCGCTCGCGGTGGCGGCGCAGCGACAGCGCAGGACGCTCGACGACCTGATCCGCTCGACGCCCGCGGACGGCATGGTCACGGGCACCGGCCGGATCGGCGGCGCGCCCGCGGTCGCCATGTCGTACGACTACACGGTGCTCGCCGGCACCCAGGGCCTCAACAACCACCGCAAGACCGACCGGATGCTCCAGGTGGCGGAGCGACGGAGCCTGCCGGTCGTGCTGTTCGCGGAGGGCGGCGGCGGCCGGCCCGGCGACACGGACACCACGTCGGTCGCCGGGCTGAACGTGACGACGTTCCAGCAAATGGCCCGGCTCAGCGGCCGGGTGCCGCTGGTCGGGATCGCGTCGGGCCGCTGCTTCGCGGGGAACGCGGCGCTGCTCGGCTGCTGCGACGTGGTCATCGCGACGCCCGAGGCGACCATCGGCATGGGCGGCCCCGCGATGATCGAGGGCGGCGGGCTCGGCGTGCACCGGCCCGAGGACGTCGGGCCGCTGTCGGTGCAGGTGCCGAACGGAGTCGTCGATCTGCCGGTCGCCGACGAGGCGGAGGCGGTGCGGGTGGCCCGTGCCTACCTCTCGTACTTCCAGGGGCCGCGGGAGAGTTGGGAGGCGCCGGACCGGCGGCTGCTGCGGCATGCGGTGCCGGAGAACCGGCGGCGCGCCTATGACGTGCGTGGTGCGGTCACCGGGCTCGCCGACACCGGCTCGGTGCTGGAACTGCGGCGCGGCTTCGGCGTCGGGATCATCACGGCCCTGATCCGCGTCGAGGGCCGGCCGATGGGGCTGATCGCCAATGACCCGGGGCATCTGGGCGGCGCCGTCGACCGGGACGCCGCCGACAAGGCCGCGCGGTTCCTGCGGCTGTGCGAGGCGTTCGGACTGCCGGTCGTCTCGCTGTGCGACACCCCGGGGTTCATGGTCGGTCCGGAGGCCGAACGCACCGCCACGGTGAAGCAGTTCGCGGATCTGTTCGTCGCGGGTGCGCGGCTCACGGTGCCGCTGGTCTGCCTCGTGCTGCGCAAGGCGTACGGGCTCGGCGCGATGGCCATGATGGGCGGTTCGACGCGGGCGCCGCTGGCGACGGCGGCCTGGCCGAGCGGCGAGTTCGGCGGCATGGGCCTGGAGGGCGCGGTCCGGCTCGGCTACCGGCGTGAGCTGGAGGCGATCGCCGATCCGGCGGAGCGGGAGCGGGTGTTCGCGGCGCGGGTGGCCGAGCTGTACGAGCACGGAAAGGCGGTGAACGCGGCGGCGGCGCTGGAGATCGACGCGGTCATCGACCCCGCGGACTCGCGGAGTTGGGTCCTTGCCGCGATGGACGCGGCACCGCGGCTTTGACCGGCGGACCATTCGGGTAATCGAACGATCATGCGTATAAGTGTGGTGGATGTCGGATCGAACACGGCGCGCCTCGCGATCGCGGACGCCCGGGACGGCGCACCGCTGCCGGTGCACACGGCCAAGCGCCGACTGCACCTGTCCGAGGACGTCGACAGCGACCGAAGACTCGGGCCGGGGGCCGTCGAACGGATCGTCGAGGCGGTCGCGGCCGCGTGCGCGGAGGCCGAACGGTGGGGCAGCGACGAGCCGTTCGCCTTCGCCACGGCCGTCGTGCGCGACGCGCCGAACCGGGACGAGGTGCTGCGCGCCGTGGAGCGGGGCACGGGGGTACGGCTGCGGGTGCTGCCCGGCGAGGTGGAGGCCGAGCTGACGTTCCTCGCGGCGCGCCGCTGGATGGGCTGGCGCGCGGGTCCGCTCGGCGTCCTGGACATCGGCGGCGGCACCCTCGAAGTCGCTTTCGGGCGGGGCCGGTTGCCGGACTTCGCGGTGTCGCTGCCGCTCGGCGCGGCCCGGCTGACGCGGGAGTTCCTGCCCGGCGGCGACCCGGCGACCGACGAGGAGCTGAAGGCGCTGCGCCGCCATGTGCGGCACAGGCTGCGGGACGTCGCGGCCCGCATCCGCTGGGAGGGGCCGCTCACGGCGGCCGCCACGTCCCGTACGTTCACGCAGCTGGCCCGGCTGTGCGGGGCGCCGCCCGGACGGCACGGGCCGTTCGTGCCGCGCCGGCTGGCGCGCAAGGACCTGGGCTCGGCCGTCACCGAGCTGGCGCTGCGCCCGGTGGCGCGCCGCGCGGAACTTCCCGGCATCTCGGCACCGCGCGCGGCCCAGTCGCTGGCCGGGGCGCTGGTCGGTCACACGGCGATGAAGCTGATGGGGATGCGCGAACTCACCATCTGCCCCTGGGCGATCCGTGAGGGCATCCTGCTGCGGCGCATCGAGGGGGACACGGGCTGGTGGTCGGGGAAGCTCGCGCCGACCACCCAACAGACCGTCTCAGCGGTGAAGTTGCGGCTCGCGGTGCCGCGCTGAGGCACGGGACGGCCGGGTCCCCCTCACCCGGCGTCCCGGTCCACGTCCCGTACGAGGTCGATGGCCCGCCCCAGCGTCGTCAGGCGCGCGGCAGGCGTGTCGCCCGCCGGGTAGAGACGGACGGTGTCGACGCCGGCGTCCCGCCACACCTTCAGCCGGGCCCGCACCATGTCCTCGGTGCCGATGAGGGTCGTGGCGAGGACCATGTCGTCGGTGACCAGGGCGGTGGCCCCGTCCCGGTCGCCGGCCTGCCAGCGCTCACGGACGGCGGCGGCGACCTCGGCCCACCCCTGCCTGCTGTAGGCCTGGTTGTAGAAGTTCGTCGTGGCGGACCCCATGCCGCCGAGGCTGAAGGCGAGCTCCTTCTTGCGGCTCGCGACGATCGCCCGCAGCGACTGCTCGTCCTCCGCGAAGTTCACCTCGGCACCCTGACAGATGTCGAGGTCGGCACGGGTGCGGCCGGACGCGGCGAGCCCGGCGTCGAGGTGGTCGAAGTACGCCTCCCCTGCGCCCTCCGGCACGAAGCTGGTGCCCAGCCAGCCGTCGGCCACCTCTCCGGTCAGCCGGAGCATCTTCGGCGACAACGTGGCCAGATAGACGGGCAGTTCGTGCTCCGCCCGCATCGACAGGCGCATGGGCTTCGCATCGCCGCCGGGCAGCGGGAGCGTGAACTCACGTCCCTGGTAGGCGAGTTTCTCTCCGGTCAGCGCCATCCTCACGATCTCGACCGTCTCCCGCATCCGCGTCAGCGGCCGGTCGAACGGCACTCCGTGCAGCCCCTCGATCACCTGCGGCCCGGACGGGCCGAGACCCAGCAGGAAGCGGCCCTCGGAGAGGTTGGAGAGGGTGATCGCGGCGCGGGCGATGGCGGCCGGGGTGCGGGTGGCGAGCTGGATGATGCCGGAGCCGAGCAGCATCCGTTCCGTGCGCGCCGCCAAGTAGCCGAGCGCGGACGGCGCTTCGGAGCCCCATGCCTCGGCGACCCAGCAGATGTCCATGCCGAGCTTCTCGGCCTCGGTCACGAAGTCGACGGTCTCCCGCCAGTTCCCGCCGGACGCCTCGATCGTCGTGGACGTGCGCATCAGACGGCCTCCTCTTCCGCGAGCGCCTTCAGGGCGTCGAGCGTGACGCCCATGTTCCGCTCGAACTCCCGCAGCCGCACGAAGACGATCTTCTGTTCCTTCTCCGGCGTCCGGTCGATGGCGAACGAGAGTCCGGAGCGGCCCGGGCCGAGCTGCATCCACTGGGTCAGGTCCGTGGTCCCGTCGTCGCGCGCTTCGAGGGTGAACCGCCATACGGCGCTGGGATGTTCGGGGTCCGAGACGGCCCAGGCGAACCGGTGCGGGGCGGCGCACTCGACGACGTACGACGTGGTCTCCCAGGAGCCGAACGCCTCGTGCCGGTTGCGGCCGACGAACCGGGCGCCGACCGCCGGGCCCGTCACCTCCCCCAGCCACTCGGCCGACTGCAGCTCGTCGCTCAGGCGCGGCATCAGACCGATGTCCGTCACCAGCTCCCAGACCCGCCGCGGCGCCGCCTCGATCCTGCGCCGCACCTCGACGGTCGGGGTGTCCGCGTACCGCGCGCCCGTCCACTCCATCGTGGCCCACCTCTCTGTTTCACCGGCTCTGACCACGAGAGTTTCGTAGATGGACTCACTACGTCAAGAGGGACGCCCTGGTCCGGGGCGATCGTTCAGCGGGTGAACCGCTCGCGGATGTCGGGGCGTTCGGCGAGGCGCCGGGGGTAGCCGGGGCCCATCCGGGGCCGGGTGTCGTCGGCCGTCATCGGCTCCCCGCAGTCGGCACACACGACCGCGGCCTCGGTGCGGTGACCGCAGCGGTCGTGCTCGAAGACGACGGGGGCGCCCGCGTCACCCGACAGCCAGCGGTTGCCCCAGGAGTTCATGGCCGCGAGCACCCCGAAGAAGTCGCGGCCCATCTCCGTGAGGACGTAGTCGTGGCGCACCGGCTCGGTCTGGTAGGCGCGCTTCTCCATCAGCCCCTCGTCGACGAGGCGGCGCAACCGCTCCGCGAGAGTGGTGCGGGCGATGCCGAGCTCCTGCTGGAAGCCGTCGAAGCGGGTGATCCCGTAGAACGCCTCGCGCAGCACGAGCGGCGTCCACCAGTCACCGAGGAGATCCATGGTGCGGGCGATGGAGCAGGGCCAGTCGGCAAAGGAAGTGCGCCTCATGCCGTCAGGATACGGAGGGCGCGCCAGTGGGTCCCTGTACGAGACTCAGCAGACGGCCCCGGGGATCGGCGGGACGTGACGTTCGCCATGAACCGGGCCGGCCGGTTGTGGCGGCCGCGCGGAGCTGATCAGCTGGAGCGACCGCAACGCAACCAGCTGGAGGCCCCGTTGTTCACTTCCGTGGACGATGTCACCGCACGCCTGGCCGAGACCGGTTACCTGGCCTCGCCCGCGGTCGCGACCACCGTGTTCCTGGCGGCCCGGCTCGGCAAGCCGCTGCTCGTCGAGGGCCCGGCGGGCGTCGGCAAGACGGAGCTGGCCAAGGCGGTCGCCGCGATCAGCGACGCGCGGCTGATCCGCCTCCAGTGCTACGAGGGCGTCGACGAGTCGCGCGCGCTGTACGAGTGGAACCACGCCAAGCAGTTGCTGCGCATCACCGCGGGCCGCGACGAGTCGTGGGACCAGACGCGCACGGACATCTTCAGCGAGGAGTTCCTGCTCACCCGTCCGCTGCTCACCGCGATCCGCGGCGACGACGCGAAGGTCCTGCTCATCGACGAGATGGACAAGGCGGACGTGGAGGTAGAGGGCCTGCTCCTGGAGGTGCTCAGCGACTTCCAGGTCACGGTGCCCGAGCTGGGCACGATCAGCGCCACCCGGCGCCCGTTCGTCGTCCTCACGTCCAACGCCAGCCGTGAGCTGTCCGAGGCCCTGCGCCGGCGCTGTCTGTTCCTGCACATCGGCTTCCCCGAGGAGGAGCTGGAGCGCCGGATCGTCGCGCTGAAGGTGCCCGAGCTCGACACAGTGCTGGCCGAGTCCCTGGTCCGGGTGGTGGGCGCGCTGCGCGCGATGGACCTGCGCAAGGTGCCGTCGGTGGCGGAGACGGTCGACTGGGCGCGCACGC
Source organism: Streptomyces sp. cg35 (assembly GCF_050410835.1). Taxonomy (NCBI): domain Bacteria; kingdom Bacillati; phylum Actinomycetota; class Actinomycetes; order Kitasatosporales; family Streptomycetaceae; genus Streptomyces; species Streptomyces sp. cg35. The sequence goes on along the minus strand of NZ_CP191268.1, from coordinate 7,832,492 downwards.
TGCTCGCGCTCGGCGCGGACCGGCTGGACGAGGAGGTCGTGCGCCAGTCCCTCGGTGTCGTCCTCAAGCACCAGGAGGACGTGGCGACGGCCACCGCCAAGCTCGACCTGGACGCGGTGTGAGCACGCCGTCGGTCACGGACCGGGTGACGTCACTGGTCCGGGCGCTGCGCACGCACGGCATCCGGATCGGCACCGGCGAGAGCGTGGACGCGGCGCGGGCCGTCGCGGCGCTCGGTCTCGACCACCGCGAGCATCTGCGCGAAGGGCTCGCCGCGGCGCTGCTGCACGACCAGGGCCAGCGCGATGTCTTCGACCCGGTCTTCGACCTGTACTTCCCGCGCGACGTGGGGGCGCCGGAGCGGCCGGACGGCGCCTTCGACCGGGCCGGGCTGCGTGAGCGGCTCGCCGACGCGCTCGCCGCGAACGACCGGTCGGCGATGGCGCGGCTGGCCGCCGAAGCGGTCGACGGACTCGGCGGGTACGACGCGGACGGCTGGTCGTCGATGCAGACCCTCGACCGGCTGCGCCCGCAGACCCTGCTCGCCCGGATCATGGCCGGCATCCGGGAGGCGGGCGGCGGCTCCGGCGCGTTCACCGACCGCATCGAGGCCGACGAGATCCGGCGCCGGATCGAGGACTTCCGTGAGCAGGTGCGCTCCGAGGCGCGCCGCCGGGTCGCCGAGCGCCGCGGCACGGACGAGATGGCCCGCCGCGTCCCCGTGCGGACCCCCGACCGCACCCAGTTCCTGTACGCGGGCAAGGAGCAGCTCGCCGAGCTGCGCAGGACCGTGCACCCGCTGGCCCGCAAGCTGGCGACGCGCCTCGCGGCCCGTCGCCGCCGGGCCGCGCGCGGCCACATCGACCTGCGCCGGACGCTGCGCGGCTCGCTCTCCACCGGCGGCGTCCCGATGCGCCCGGTGCTGCGCAGACGCCGTCCCGCCCGTCCCGAACTCGTGCTGCTGTGCGATGTGTCGGGTTCGGTCGCGGGCTTCGCGAACTTCACGATGCTGCTGGTGCAGGCGCTGCACGCCGAGTTCAGCAAGATCCGCGTGTTCGCCTTCGTCAACCGGATCGACGAGGTCACCGACCTCATCGCCCGCGGCACCGCCGACCCGGAGGGGCTCGGCGACCGCATCACCACGCAGGCGGCGGTCACCGGCTGGCACGGCAGCAGCGACTACGGCACCGCCCTCGGGGAGTTCGTCGAGCGCTACGAGGCGGCGGTCGGCCCGCGCACCTCGGTGTTCGTCCTGGGCGACGCCCGCACGAACCAGATGGACCCGAACGTCGCGGCCCTGCGCCGCATCGCCCGCTCGGCCCGCCGCGTCCACTGGCTGAACCCGGAGCCGCGCTCCCTGTGGGACACGGGCGACTCGGCGGCCGGCGCGTACGCGGACGTCGTGACGATGCACGAGTGCCGCACGGCGCGCCAACTGAGCGCGCTGGTGGGGCGGTTGCTGCCGGTCTAGCTGCCTATGCGGCGCCGTCGAGCCAGGTGAGGGCCGCGACCACGAGGGCTTCGACGCCCGTGCTCAGGGTCGGCTCGACGAGCGGGGCGAAATGCGGCGAGTGGTTGCTCGGCAGGTCGTCGAGGCGGCCCTCCTGCAGCGCGGCGACCACCGTCCGCGTCTCCAGTCCGCCCCAGAACCAGAAGACCGTGGGCACGCCCAGCGCGTCGCCGAACACGCCGACGTCCTCGCTCGCGTTGACCTGCGGCATCGGCATCACGCGTTCCTGCCCGAAGTGCGCGGCGAACGCGGCCACCGTGGTCCTGGTCCCGTCGGGGTCGCTCACCAGGGCGGGCGCGCTGGCCAGCCACTCCAGGGTGGGCTCGGCGACCGCGGCGCTCGCCTTCGACTCGGCGCGCACGATGCGCTCCACGGCGGCGCGGACCAGGGTGCGGGTCTCCGGCGTGTAGGTGCGGATGTTGATGCCGAGTTCGGCCGTGCTCGGGATGATGTTGTCCTTCGTGCCGGCCTGCAGCCGGCCGACGGTGACCACGGCGGTATCGGCCGGCGGCACCTCACGGCCGACGATGCCCTGCAGCCGGGTGACGACGTTCGCGGCCATCAGCACGGGGTCGACGGACGCCTCCGGGCGCGAGCCGTGCGCGCCGCGCCCGTGCAGGGTGACGTCGAGGGAGTCGGAGGCCGCCATCACCGGTCCGGTGCCGAAGCCGATGAAGCCGGCCGGCAGCGGTCCGACGTGCTGGCCCAGTACGATCTCCGGCTTCGGGACCCGCTCGAAGAGGCCGGCCTCGACCATGTCGCGGGCGCCGCGCGCCAGTTCCTCGGCGGGCTGGAACACGACGAGCAGCGTCCCGGACCACTGCTCGCGCGCCCGGGCGAGCAGGGTGGCGGCCCCGACCAGGCAGGTCGCGTGCATGTCGTGGCCGCAGGCGTGCATGACCGGGACGTCGCGGCCCTCGCCGTCGACGCCGCGGACCCGGCTCGCGTACGGCAGGTCCGTCTGCTCCTCCACGGGCAGCGCGTCGATGTCGGCGCGGAGCATGACGACCGGCCCCGTGCCGTTGCGCAGCACCCCGGCCACGCCGGTGCCGCCGATCTTCTCGATCACCTCGTCGAAGCCGGCGTCCCGCAGCCGCCCGGCGAGCAGACCGGCCGTGCGCGTCTCCTGGAGCGACAGTTCCGGGTGCTGGTGCAGATCGCGGTACAGGTCGGCCAGCTCGTCCTTCATCGTGGCCAGCCCCGCGGTCACCGTCCGTGCCATGCCCCAGCCCTCCTCGCGCGCCGATGCGGGCACGCTACCGCCGGGGTGATCATGTCGCCAGCCCGGACGCCGGCCCAGGCGGGGAGTGCTCACGACAAGGGGCCACTGAGCACCGTGCGGGGGCCGTCCGGCCCCTGTCGTCACGCGGCCCGGACCCCACATTGTTGACGAGCGGCCCCTTGCGGGCCCGCCCCGTCCCCTTGCCCACCCCTGCTTTCTTCCAGTCCACTCCGCACGGCACCAGCAAAGAGTCGGCCGAGGCGTCACACGACAGCCTGCCCCGTACGCTGCGCGGGCCCCCTCGTGGAGCAGCCCACCAAGGACGGTGACATGCCGACGGAACTCACGGTGCTCCTCGTGGACAACCACGAGGAGACCCTCGTCGCCCTGGAGGGCGCGCTGACACCGCTCGGCTGCGCCACCGAGCGCGTGCAGAGCGGCGAGGAGGCGCTCAAGGCGGTGCTGCGGGGCGGCATCGACCTGATCATCCTGGATGTCGTCATGCCGGGCATCACGGGCCTCGAGGTGGCCCGGCATCTGCACCGGCTCGACCAGACCTCCGGCATCCCCGTGATCCTCCTGACCGGTCTGTTCCGGCATGCGCAACTTGCCGAGGAGGCCTACGAGTTGAGCGTGGCCGACATTCTCACCAAACCCGTCGACCCGTGGCTGCTGCGCATCAAGGTCTCCTCCCATCTGCGCTATCTGCGCCGCATCAAGTCCCTGGAGGCCGAAATCGCCCGGCAGTCGGCGGCGGCCCGGCGCGACGCAGCGGCCGAGAGCGACCGGGGCGGCTCGGCCGCCCGACGGGCAGGGCCTTCCTCGCGCCCTTAGGGTGGTGACGAGCAGATGCCTGATTGGTCCGTGTCGTCGCAGGTCAACGGCTTGCGCGCGCCCCACCGAGAGGGAGCACGCCATGTCCGATCCCGCCCCGGACGACATATCCGGCAGAGCTTCGGCCGGCCGCGGGGGCAGAGGCCGGCGCACCGCGTTGTGGGCAGGGGCCGCCGCGGGCCTCGTCCTCGGCGCCCTGTATGTGGTGGGCTTGCTGCGTTCCGGTGACGACATACCCGAGGGCACCCAGGTGCAGGGCGTCGACATCGGCGGCATGTCGCGCACCCAGGCCGCCGCGGCGCTCGAGAAGCAGCGCGGTGACGACTGGTCGGCCCCCGTCGCCGTACGGATCGGGGACACCGGCGCGAAGGTCGACCCCGCCGCGGCGGGTCTCACCGTGGACGCGGCGGCGACGGCACGGGACGCGGCGGGCAGCCGGGACAAGAACCCGGTCGCGGTCATCGGCGGGCTCTTCGGCTCCGGCGGGCGCTCCCTGGACCCGGTCGTCCGCGTCGACGGGACCAAGGCCCGCGCCGCACTGAAGGCCCTCGCCGAGGGCCACGACACCTCGGCCGAGGACGCCGCCATCGCCTTCCGCGACGGCACGGCGGTGGCGACGCAGCCACGGCAGGGCCGCACCCTCGACGTGGACCGGGCGGCGACCGCCCTGCGCGCCGCCTACGCGGAGCGCAGGTCGGCGTCCTCGGGCGACGCCCGGCCCGCCGACCTGCCGACGAAGACCACGCAACCGGCCGTCGGGCAGGACGAACTCGACCGCGCCATGAAGGAGTTGGCCACTCCGGCCGTGTCCGGGCCGGTGAAGCTCACCACGGGCGCGCACACGATCGAGGTGTCCCCGGCGGCGCTCGGCGCGCATCTCACCGTCGAGCCCGGCGACGACCACCGCTTCGCGCTGCGGCTCGACGGGCAGGGCCTGCTGGACGATCCGTCCGTGGCCCGGTCCGTGGACCGGGCCACGGACGGCCCGGTCGAGGCCAGGCTCCGTCTCGACGGCGACCGGGTGGTGGTCGCCTCCGACGGCAGGCCCGGCCGGACGCTCACCGCGGCCTCCCTGCACAAGGCGGTGCTGCCGCTGCTCGCGAAGACCGGGGACCGGGCCCGCACGGCGCCGGTGGCCACCGAGGCGGTCCAGCCCCGCCTCACCAAGGCCACCGTGGAGAAGCTCGGCATCACCCGGCGCATGTCCACCTTCACCGTGAACTTCGAGCCGGCCCCGTACCGCACCACCAACATCGGCCGCGCGGCGGAGCTGATCAACGGTTCGCTCGTGCCGTCCGACGCCGTCTGGTCGTTCAACCGCACGGTCGGTGAGCGCACCAAGGAGAACGGCTTCGTCGACGGCACGATGATCCAGGACGGTTCGTACGAGAAGGCGCCCGGCGGCGGTGTCTCCGCGGTGGCCACCACCATGTTCAACGCGATCTTCTTCGCGGGCGTCCAGCCGCTCGAGCACGGCGCCCACTCGTTCTACATCGAGCGCTACCCGGAGGGCCGCGAGGCCACGGTCGCCTGGGGCACCCTCGACCTCTCGTTCCGCAACGACTCCGGGCACGCCCTCTACATCCTGGCGAACGCGACGGACACGTCGGTCACCATCACCTTCCTCGGCACCCCCAAGTACGACGACGTCGAGTCCGTCACCGGCCCCCGCACCCGCATCACCCAGCCGAAGGAGCGCACCAGCGACTCGGAGAGCTGCGTGCCGCAGCCGCCGCTCGAAGGGTTCGACGTGGCCGTGGACCGGGTCATGAGCAACGGCGGCGAAGAGGTGAAGCGCGAGACGTTCCGCACGCACTACACACCACGCGACAAGGTCACCTGCGAGTGATGCGCGGGTGACCCGCAGGCATGGCTACTGCTGGAGGCTCTTCACGTTGTCCCCGAAGGTCCACCCCTTCGACCCGTCCCAGTTGGCGGACCAGGTCATCAGCCCCTTGAGGCCGCCGCCGTAGGTGTTCCAGGCCTGCGCGACCTGACTGGTCGTCATGTAGCCGCCGCCCGCACCGGGTTGTGCGGGCAGGCCGGGCACCTGCTTGTCGTAGGGGACCTTGATGGTGGTGCCCTGGACGACGAGGCCCTTGTTCAGGCAGTCGGTCTGGGCGGTGAAGCCCTGCACGGTGCCGGCCTCGTAGGTGTCGCCGGAGCAGCCGTACATGGAGCCGTTGTAGTACTGCATGTTGAGCCACCACAGGCGGCCGTTGTCCGCGTACTTCTTGATGACCGGCAGGTACGCGCCCCAGATCGACCCGTAGGTGACACTGCCGCCGGTGACGTAGGCGGTCTCGGGGGCCATCGTGAGGCCGAACCCGGCGGGCATCTGGGCGAGGATGCCGTCGATGATGCGGATCAGGTTGGTCTGCGACGTGGACAGCTGACCGATGCTGCCGCTGCCGGTGAGGCCGGTCTCGATGTCGATGTCGATGCCGTCGAAGTTGTACTTCTTCAGGATCGGGACGATCGTCTCGACGAAGCGGTCCGCGACGGCGGTGGAGTTCAGGTCGATACCGGCCGCCGCGCCGCCGATGGACATGAGGATCGTCTGGCCGGCGTCCTTGGCCTGGCACATCTCGGCGGGGGTCGCGACCTTCACGTTGGTGTCCATGCCGTCCTCCCACAGCGCGGTGCCGTCGGAACGGATCACCGGGAAGGCGGCGTTGAGCACGTTGTAGCCGTGCTGCGCGAGTGCGGGGTCGGTGATCGGGGTCCAGCCGAAGGGCGGGTGGACGCCGTTCGAGGCTCCGTCCCAGTTCTCCCAGTAGCCCTGGAGGACCTTTCCGGCCGGTCTCTGCTTGGTCGCGCAGGTGTCGGCGGCGGGGGCGGCGGGCGCCGCGACGAGGACGGTGGACAGGGCGGCGGCAGCAGCGAGGGCCGCGCCGAGGAGACGGGACGTACGACTGCGACGGGACATGGGGGGCCTCCGCAGGATCGCCGGTGAGTGGGGGTTGGCGTGAGCACGACGCACGCTAGAGAGGTCCAGACCTTTCGTCAATGGGTCTGGACCAATGGGCTGTCGAGGCGGACCGGCCGGGTTCCGCGACGGACTCCTGGCGGCAATGCCGGCGAAACACACCGTCCCTACGGTCGCCCGTACACCGGTCATGGCTGCAACGGCCGGTGCGCGCACGGACGTTGATCCGCGTCGGCGCTAACCAGCCGTCTTCCACCGAGTTTCAGGGAGGAACGATGGCTGTCACCACGCACGCCGTCGCGCCCGCGCCGGACCCGCACCCCGTCGACGCCCGGCCGCCGCTGCGCCGCCTGGTACCGCTGAGCCTCCAGCATCTGCTCGTCGCGTACGCGGGCCTGGCGACGATGCCGCTCCTCGTGGGCACCGCGCTGCACCTGCCCGAGGACCGCATACGGCTGCTCATCAGCGCCAATCTGCTGGTGAGCGGCCTCGCCACGCTGCTGCAGTCACTGGGTGTGAAGTGGCTGGGGGCGCGTCTGCCGATCGTGATGGGGTCGACCTTCACCGCCATCACGCCCGCCATCCTGATCGGCGCGGAGCACGGGCTCGCCGCCGTGTTCGGGGCGACGATCGTGTCCGGCCTGGTGACCCTGGCCGTCGCGCCGTGGTTCGGGCGGTGGCTGCACCTGTTCCCGCCGCTGGTCACCGGGACCGTCATCGCCGTCATCGGGTTCTCCCTGGTGCCGTCCGCGGCCGGGCTCGTCACCGGCGGGCACGGGGCCGGCGGCGGGCGCGGCCTCGCCCTGGCCGCGGTGACGGTGCTGCTCGTCGTGCTGGTGGAGCGCCTCGCGCCGCCCGCGCTCGCCCGGTTCTCGGTGCTCGTCGCGATGGCCGCCGGAACCGTACTGGCCGTGCCCCTCGGGCTGTTCGACGGCTCGGGCATCGCGGACGCGCAGGCGGTGACGGCTCCCGACCCGACCGCCTTCGGAGCGCCCACGTTCGTCGTCCCGGCGATCGCGGCGATGCTCGTCGTCCAGCTCGTGAACATGGTCGAGTCGGTCGGCGACACCCTCGCCGTCGGGCAGATCGTCGGCCGCGGCGACGACGCGCCCACGGTCGTACGGGCGCTGCGCGCGGACGGCGCCGCCACCGTGGTGTCCGGGGCGCTCGCCTCCTTTCCCGTCGTGACGTTCGGGCAGTCCGTCGGCCTGGTGAGCGTGACGCGGGTGCGCAGCCGTCATGTCGTGGCGCTGTCCGGCCTGCTGATGGTGGTGCTGGCGTTCGTCCCGGTGCTCGGCGCGGCCGTCGCCGCCCTGCCGGGACCGGTCCTCGGCGGGGTCTCGCTCGTCATGTTCGGCACGGTCGGCGCCGTCGGCCTGCGCATTCTGGCCCGCGCCGACCTCACCGACTCCCGCAATCTGCTGACCGCGGCGCTCGCCTTCGCGCTCGGCATGATCCCGGTCGGCGCCCCGGACTTCTACGCGCCGCTCCCCTCCTACGTCCGCACGGTCCTGGACAGCGGCATCGCCGTCACCGGGATCGTCGCCTTCGCCCTGAACCTGCTGTTCCACCACACGCTCCGCGCCCGGAAGGACCACGCCCGATGACGACGACCGACATCGACACGATCACCGACGTCACCGTCTACAGCGAGGGCCGCTGGCACCCGGGCACGGACGTCCATCTCGCCGACGGGCGGATCACGGCGCTCGTCCCGTCCGGTGAACTCCCCCACGGACGACGGGTCCTGGACGGAACCGGCGGACACCTCACGCCCGGCCTGGTGAACACGCACACGCACCTCTTCCAGGCGGGCCTGCGCGGCATCGGCGAAGGGCTGCCCCTGCTGGCGTGGCTCAGCGCGGTCGGCGAGGAGGCGGCGCTGCTCACCCCCGAACGCGCCTACGCGACCGCGGCCGCCGCCGCTGCCGAGGCCCTGCGCAGCGGCACCACCACGCTCGTCGAGCACATGTGGCCGCACCCCTCCCCCGCCGTGCACGACGCGGTGCTGCGGGCGCTGCGCGACAGCGGCGTACGGGCCGTGCTGTGCCGGGGCGTCGCCGACCGCGCCGACCGCAGCCGCAAGTGGGGCTTCGACCCGCGCCTGATGCAGCCGCTGAAGGAGGCTCTCGCGCACACCGACGAGCTGATCGCCGCCGCGCGCGGCAGCCGGATCGAGGTCGGCCTCGCCGTGCCCAATCCGCGGTGTCTGACACCGGAGGGAATGGCAGCCGTACGCGCCTACGCCGACGAGCGCGGGCTGCCCGTGTCGCTGCACCTGCTGGAGACGACGACGGACGACGCGATGTGCCGCGAGCACACGGGGGCCGGCGCCGTCGACTACCTGGAGCGGGCCGGGTTCCTGTGGGAGCGGCTGCTCGCGGTGCACTGCGTGGAGCTGGACGCGGCCGGCCGCGCGACGCTCGCCCGGCACGGCGTCGGTGTGTCGTACAACCCGCTCAGCAACATGCGGCTCGGCAGCGGGATCGCGCCGGTGCCGGACATGCTCGCCGACGGACTGCGGGTCGGGCTCGGTGTCGACGGCGCGGCCAGCAACGACACGCAGGACATCCTGGAGGCGATGCGGATCGGCGCGTACCTGCAACGGGCCGCGCACCGCAAGGCGGACCTGTTCGGCTTCCCCGAGATGCTCGCGATGGCCGCGAACGGCGCGAACCGGGTCCTCGGCCTGGAGGAGCGCCCGGACGGGGTGCGGCCCGGTCTGCAGGCCGACCTCGTCCTGCACCGGTTCGAGAAGGACTACGCGTGCCTGCCCGTACGCGATCCGGGGGCCACGCTGCTGACCTGTGCGGGCAGCAGGACCGTGGCCGCGGTCCTGGTCGGCGGGGAGGTCCTGGTGCGCGACGGGGAGCATGTCCGGCTTCCGTCGCGGGAGTTGGCGGCCGGGCTCGGCTTTACGGCCGCGTAACACCGTGATGCCCGGCGGAAACACACGCCGGGCAGGCTGAACGCATCGCGTACGGACCCCGCGCACCTCACGCTCCGGGGTCCGTGCCAGTCCACGGCGCCGGGCCCGCGAAGGGGTCCGCCGCGACCGTGCCCACGGGCCTCTGAGCGCCCGCGGTGGGGATCGCAGGGGCGGTGACTGCATCCCGGGAAACCCACGATCGCTTCGAGGAGCGACAGCCGCGATGAGTGACATCACGTACAGCATGGCCGAGTTGGCCAAGGAGACCCGTATGGGCGGGGCCGGGACGGAGACCTCCGACCGGGAGATCCGCCGCATCGACCTCAGCGACTTCGACGCCCGCAAGGCCGAGATCACCGAGGAGCTGTGGGCCGCCGCCACCGACATCGGTTTCTTCCAGCTCGTGCACCACGGCATCGAACAGGAGCTGGTGGACGGGGCGTTCGCCGACGCCGAGCGCTTCTTCGGACTGCCGGAGGAGACGAAGGCGCGGCACGGCCTGAAGAAGGGCCTCAACTCGGGCTGGGAGTCGATGACCCAGGTCCGGCCGTCGATCGGGACGCCGGACCAGAAGGAGTCGTACCAGCTGACCCGGCCGCACATGGACGGGCTGTGGCCGGACGACGCGCTGCCCGGCTTCCGGGAGCGCACGCTCGCGTTCGAGGCGCGCTGCCGGGAACTGGCGATGCGCGTCCTGTCGTGCTTCGCCGACAAGCTGGGGCTGCCCGAGGGCTTCTTCGCGCGGGCCCACGACCCGGTGAGCGCCCAGTACCAGTCGACGCTGCGGATGCTGCACTACTTCGCGGTGTCCGAGGACGCCGAGATCCCGGCGGACGTCTGGCGGGCCGGCGCGCACACGGACTTCGACTGCCTGACGCTGCTGTTCCAGCGCGACGGGCAGGGCGGCCTGCAGGTGTGCCCGGGCAAGGAGGCCGAGGCGCAGGAGTGGACGCCGGTCGAGCCCGCGGACTCCGTGATCACCTGCAACATCGGGGACATGCTGATGCGGTGGAGCGACGACCGGCTGCCGTCGAACTTCCACCGGGTCAAGTCCCCGGGCCCGGACGACGACCGGTCCGCCCGCTACAGCATCGCGTTCTTCGCGCAGGCCGACCGTGACGTGGTGATCGAGGGGCCCGCGGGCCGCTATCCGCCGATCACCGCGGCCGACTACATCCAGCAGCGGATCGCCGCCAACTTCGCACGCTAGAGGGGAGGCCGACGTGACGACGTCCATGAGGGAACGGGCCGGATCGGGGTTCGGACGGCTCGCGGTGCTGGGCCTGCAGCATGTGCTCGTGATGTACACGGGGTGTGTGACGGTGCCGCTGGTGTTCGGCGCGGCGGCCGGTCTCGACGCCGCGACGGTCGCGGTGCTCATCAACGCCGATCTGCTCGTCGCGGGCGTCGTCACGGTGGTCCAGGGCGCCGGGGTCGGCTGGATCCTGGGCGTGCGGATGCCGGTGATGGCGGGGGCCGCGTTCACCGCGGTGACGCCGATGATCCTGATCGCCGGGGAGTACGGCCTGCAGGCGGTGTACGGGTCGATGCTGGCGGCGGGGGTCTTCGGGCTGCTGGTGGCCTATCCGTTCGCGAAGGCGGTGCGCTTCTTCCCGCCGCTGGTGAGCGGTGTCGTCATCACGGTGGTCGGGCTCGCGCTGATCGGGGTCGGGGTGAACCTGGTCGTCGGGAACGATCCGAAGGCCGGCGACCACGCCGCGCCCTCGCGTCTCGCGCTCGCCGCCTTCGTGGTGATCGTGATTCTCCTGGTGGCACGCTTCGGGCGCGGCTTCCTCGCGCAGACCGGCGTCCTGCTGGGGCTGCTGGCGGGGACGGCGGTCGCGGTGCCGTTCGGTCTGGTCGACCTCTCGGCCGCGCGGACGGCGGACTGGATCGGGGTCAGCGCGCCCTTCCACTTCGGCGCGCCGCAGTTCCCCGCGGTCGCGGTGCTCTCCATGTGCGTGGTGATGCTGGTGCTGTTCGCCGAGTCGACGGCGGACCTCATCGCGGTCGCGGAGCTGACCGGGAAGCGGCTGACGACGGCGGACATGGCGCGCGGCCTCGCGGCGGACGGCCTGTCCGGTGTCCTCGGCGGCGTCATGAACGCCTTCCTGGACACGGTGTTCGCGCAGAATGTCGGCCTGGTCACGATGACGAAGGTGCGCAGCCGGCACGTCGCGACGGTCGCGGGCGGCATGCTCGTGGTGCTCGGCCTGATCCCCAAACTGGGCGCGCTGGTCGCCGGACTGCCCCAGCCGGTGGTCGGCGCGGCCGGTCTGGTGATGTTCGCGACGGTCGCCGCCGTCGGTATCGGCACGCTGCGCAAGGTGGACTTCGACGGCACGCACAACCTGCTGATCGTGGCGGTGTCCATCGGCGCGGGCATGGCCCCGGAGGTGGCCCCCGATCTGTACAGCCGGTTCCCGGAGGGGGTGGGGATCGTGCTGGGGTCGCCGGTGACGAGCGCGACGCTGGTGGCGTTCGGGCTGAACCTGGCGTTCAACGGGCGGGGCGCGCGGCGCACCCCCCTCCCGGAACCGGCCGTCAGACTGTCGGCCTAGTAGCTCACACGTCTCCGGCTCGCCCGCGTCGTGCTGCCGTCGGCGGCGTCGGTGCGGTCCCCGGGGGCCGAGCGGCCGGCGAGGGCGCGGAGGGTGTCGAGCCCCGCGAGGACGTCCTCACGGCGCGCCGCCGACGTCGTCCGGTCAGGCAGCCTGGGGAACATGTCCCAGGACGACGGCGTGCACCCCCGCTCCCTGAGGCGCGCGCCGACGTACGCGGCGAGCGCGTCCACGTGCTCGGCGTCGTAGGCCCACAGCACGTGACCCGCGCAGCGCACCTGCAACCACAGCGGGCGGTCGAAGAACGGCTCGGCCGGGCCGCCGAGCGTCACCCCCAGCCGGGCCCCGCCGCGGCGCTCCGGCTCCCACTCCTTCGTCGCACCGCACCCGGCGCAGGCCAGTCGGCGCGGCAGGAACAACAGCTCGATGTCATAACGGAGTTCGGGTCCGCCGGGCCGGGGCACGACGACGGCCCGGCCGCCGCACCGCGGGCACACCACGAGGATCCGTCCGGCGAACCGGGCCAGAGGCGTACCCCGGTCGGCGTGGCGGTGCTCGCTGTCCATGTGATCTCCCCCGGACGTCCGGACCGTACGGACACGCTAGCTGCCGTGGATCGGGCCCCGCTCCCCCGCCAGCGGCGCCCCGCTGCCGCCCCGCCGCACCGCGACGATCTCCGCCCCGATCGACACCGCCGTCTCCTCGGGGGTGCGACCGCCCAGGTCGAGGCCGATCGGCGAGCGGAGCCGGGCCAGTTCGGTCTCCGTCAGTCCGGCCTCCCGGAGCCGGCCGAGCCGGTCGTCGTGCGTGCGGCGCGAGCCCATCGCCCCGATGTACGCGACGGGCAGCCGCAGCGCCACCTCCAGCAGCGGTACGTCGAACTTGGCGTCGTGCGTGAGGACGCACAGCACCGTCCGCTCGTCGGTGGCCGTGTCGCGCAGATAGCGGTCGGGCCACTCCACGACGACCTCGTCCGCCTCGGGGAAGCGGGCCCGGGTCGCGAACACGCCCCGCGCATCGCACAGGGTCACGTGGAAGCCGAGGAGTTTGCCGACCCGCACGAGCGCGCCCGCGAAGTCGACGGCACCGAACACGATCATCCGGGCGGGCGGCACGCTCGACTCGACGAACAGGGTGACGTCGCCGCCGCACCGCGCCGAGCTCTCCGGCACCTGGCACACGCCGGTCCGCCCGAGGTCGAGCAGGGCGCGGGCCTGCGCGGCGAGCCCCGGGTCGTCGCCCGAGCCGATGCCGCTCTCGTACGAGCCGTCGGGACGGACCAGCAACAGGCGACCGCTCGCGGCGAGTTCGCCGGGCCCGTCGAGCACGCGCGCGAGGGCCACCGGCTCGCCCCGCCCCACCGCGGTGAGCGCCGTCTCCAGCGTGGTCCGGGCAGCGGACCCCGACGGCACCGGGACGACATGCACCTCCACGGCCCCGCCGCAGGTGAGGCCCACGGCGAACGCGTCGTCGTCGCTGTAGCCGAACCGCTCCCGGCGCACCGTCCCGTCCCGCAGGGCGTCGACGCACAGTTCGTAGACCGCGCCCTCGACGCAGCCGCCGGAGACGGAGCCGATGACCTCTCCCGCGGAGTCCACGGCGAGGGCCGCGCCGGGGGGCCGGGGTGCGCTGCCGCTCACCGAGACGACGGTGGCGACAGCGAACTCCCGGCCCTGCGCGGCCCAGTGGCCGAGCTCCGGGGCCAGATCAAGCATCCGTTCCGTCCCGGCCGGCCTCGGCGAGCAGGACCCGGTCGGGCCGGATCGGCAGGTCGCGGTGGCGGACGCCGGTCGCGTGCCACACCGCGTTGGCGATCGCGGCGGCCGTTCCGACGATGCCGATCTCGCCGATGCCCTTGATCCCGACGGGGTCGTCGGGGTCCGGGTCGTCGATCCACTCGGCCTGGAGGTCCGGCACGTCGGCGTTCGCGGCGACGTGGTAGCCCGCGAAGTCGGCGCCGACGTGCCCGCCGGACGCCGCGTCGCGCACCGCTTCCTCGTGCAGCGCCATGGAGATGCCCCAGGTCATGCCGCCGGTGAACTGGCTGCGCGCGGTGAGCGGGTTGATGATCCGGCCCGCCGCGAAGACGCCCAGCAGCCGCCGCACCCGCACCTCGCCGGTGCTCACGTCCACCGCGACCTCGGCGAACTGCGCGCCGTAGGAGTACCGCTCCTTCTGCGCGAGCGCCGCGATCAGTTCCGCGGTGTCCGTCCGGGCGGTGATCCCGTCCGCCGGGATGTCGCCGGGTGCCAGGGGCAGGCGCTCCCGCAGGTCGCGTGCGGCCGCCATGACGGCCCAGCCCCAGGACCGGGTGCCCATCGAGCCGCCGGAGACCCACGCGGGCCCGAAGTCGCTGTCGGCGATCCGTACCCGCACCCGGTCGGGCGCCACGTCGAGGGCTTCCGCGGCGATGAGGCCGAGGGCCGTGCGGGCACCGGTGCCGACGTCGGCCGCGGTGATCCGGACGGTGAAGGTGCCGTCCTGCTCGGCGGTCACGGTCGCCGTGGAGGGCGCCGCGCCGGCCGGGAACGTGGACGCGGCGGTGCCGGTGCCGAGCAGCCAGCGGCCCTCGCGGCGCACGCGCGGGCGCGGGTCGCGGTCCGCCCAGCCGAACCGGCGCGCACCCTCCTCGAAGCAGCCCAGCACGTTGCGGCTGCTGAACGGCAGGCCGGACACCGGGCCCACGGCGGGTTCGTTGCGGGCGCGCAGCGCGATCGGGTCCATGCCGAGCCGCTCGGCGAGTTCGTCGAGCGCGGACTCCACCGCGAACGAGCCGGGCGCCTCGCCGGGCGCGCGCATCCAGGTGGGCGTCGCGACGTCCACGGGCACGACCCGGTTGACGGTGTGGTGGGCGTCGGCGTCGTACATGCTGCGGCCGAACCCGGCGCTGCCCTCGACGAACTCCCGCAGGTTCGAGGTGAGGTTCTGGTTCTCGTGCGCGAAGGCGCGCAGCCGCCCGTCCGGGTCGGCGCCGAGCCGCACCCGCTGCGCGGTGGGGCTGCGGTAGCCGGTCGTCGCGAAGACCTGACGCCTCGTCAACACCACGCGGACCGGACGCTGCAGCTCGGTCGCGGCCATGACGGCGGCCACGTGGTGCGCGCGCAGCCCCTTGGAGCCGAAGGCTCCGCCGACGTGCTCGGAGCGGACGCGGACGGCGGACAGGTCGAGGGAGAAGAGGTTGGCGAGGTCGTCGGCGACCCATTTGCTGCCCTGGTTGGAGTCGAAGACCTCCAGGCGTCCGCCGTCCCAGCGCACGGTCACCGCGTGCGGTTCCATGGCGCCGTGATGCTGCTCGGGTGTCGTGTAGGAAGCGTCCAACACCACGGCGGACGCGGCGAGTTCGGCGTCGAGGTCGCCCTTGGCGGCCGCCGTGTCCTGCGGGGTGTAGACGCCGGGCCGGTCGGCGTAGAAGGCGACGTCGTGCGGCTCCTCGTCGTACTCGACGACGAGCGCCTCGGCGGCCTCCCGGGCCTGCTCGGACGTCTCGGCGACGACCAGGGCGACGGGCCAGCCGGCGTGCGGCACCCGGTCGTTCTGGAACACCTCGACGATCGGGTCCGGGCGGCCGAGCGCGCCGACGACGTCGTCCTTCACCCGCGGCGCGTTCTTGTGGTGCAGGACGGTCAGGACGCCGGGCAGCGCACGGACGGCCTCCTCGTCGATCGCGCGGATGCGGCCGCGCGCCACGGTCGACAGCACCAGCCAGCCGTGGGCGAGGTCGGCGAAGGGGATCTCGCCCGCGTAGCGGGCGGTGCCGGTGACCTTGTCGCGGCCCTCGACACGGGTGTGCGCGACGCCGACCGCGTCCGCCTTCGGCGTGGTGGGCGCTGTGGTCATCGGGTCGCCTCCTGCGTGAGTTCGGTGAGCAGCGCCACGACGAGATTGCGCGTCAGCGGCACCTTGTACGCGTTGTGGGGCAGCGGTTCGGCGGCCGCGAGCTCGGCGTCGGCCGCGGCCGCGAACGAAGCCTCGTCCGCGGGCGAGCCGATCAGCGCGCGCTCCGCGGCGCGGGCCCGCCAGGGCCGGGACGCGACCGCGCCGAAGGCCAGGCGTACGTCCTGGACGACGCCGTCGCGGACGTCGAGGGCGGCGGCCACGGAGCCGATGGCGAAGGCGTACGAGGCGCGCTCGCGGACCTTGCGGTAGCGGGACCGGGCGGCGACGGGCGCGGGCGGCAGGGTGACCCCGGTGATGAGCGCACCGGCGGGCAGCGCGGTCTCCAGGTGCGGGGTGTCGCCGACGGGCCGGTAGAAGTCCGCGAGCGTCAACTCCCCTGCTCCGGCGTCGGTTTCGTAGTGCACGACGGCGTCGAAGGCCGTGAGTGCGACGCCCATGTCGGACGGGTGCACGGCCACGCACGCCTGGCTCGCGCCGAGGATCGCGTGGTTGCGGTGCTCGCCCTCGACGGCGGGGCAACCGCTGCCGGGGACCCGCTTGTTGCAGGGCTTGCTGACATCGGTGAAGTAGCCGCAGCGGGTGCGCTGGAGCAGATTGCCGCCGACGGTGGCCATGTTGCGCAGCTGTCCGGACGCCCCGGCGAGCACGGCCTGCGTCAGGGCCGGGTAGCGGCGCCGTACGTCCGGGTGGGCGGCGAGGTCGCTGTTGGTGACGGTGGCGCCGATGCGCAGCCCGCCGTCCTCGGTCGGCTCGACGCGGTCCAGGGGCAGTTCCCGGACGTCGACGAGGCGGGCGGGGCGCTCCACTCCCGCCTTCATCAGGTCGACGAGGTTGGTGCCGCCGCCGAGGAAGCGTGCGTCGGGGTCGGCGCCGAGCACCGCCACGGCGCCCGGCACGTCGAGTGCCCGCTCGTATCCGAACTCCTTCACGCCACCGTCTCCTTCGTGGTGCCGGCGGCCTGCTCGACGGCCCGGACGATCGAGTTGTACGCACCGCAGCGGCACAGGTTGCCGCTCATGCGCTCCCTGATCTCCTCCGGTGTCAGGGGTGGGGCTCCGGCCTCGGGCCGCACGTCCTCGGTCGCGGCGCTCGGCCAGCCGGCCGCGTGCTCCGCCAGGACGCCGAGGGCCGAACAGATCTGGCCAGGGGTGCAGTAGCCGCACTGGAACCCGTCCAGCTCGACGAACGCCTGCTGCACCGGATGCAGTTCGTCGCCGTCCGCGACGCCTTCGATGGTGGTGATCTCGCGCCCCTCGGCGGCGACCGCGAGCTGCAGACAGGACACGGTCCGGCGCCCGTCGACCAGTACGGTGCAGGCCCCGCACTGTCCCTGGTCGCAGCCCTTCTTGGTGCCGGTCAGATCGAGCCGCTCGCGCAGGGCGTCGAGCAGGGTGGTGCGGTTGTCGACGGGCAGCGTGTACTTCTCTCCATTGACGTGCAAGGTGATCGAGCTGGACGTGGAGATGCCCGCTGGGGCCATGAGCAGCCTTCTTTCGCGTTTCCGGTGCGAGGAGAATCAGCGCTGTACGGAGGTGGGGGCGGGGGGACCGGCGTCGGCTCCGGACGCGGTCGCCGCTATGGTGGACGGAGCTGAAGCGGACACTTGTCCGCTCCATGGTCCACGAACGTAGTGGACAACTGTCCGGTCAGCAAGGACGTTTCCGAGCCACGGCCGAAGGAGGAGACGTGCGGCACCCGAAGAAGCAGGTCACGCTGCGTTCGGACGCGCAGCGCAATCGCGACCGCATCCTCGAGGTGGCCCTGGCCGAGCTGACGCACTCGGCGGACGCGCCGCTGAGCGTGATCGCGCGGAAGGCGGGCGTCGGACAGGGCACCTTCTACCGGAACTTCCCGAACCGGGAGGCGCTCGTGCTGGAGGTGTACCGGTACGAGGTGCAGCAGGTCGCCGAGACGGCGGCCCAGTTGCTGTGCACCCGAGCGCCCGAGGTGGCGCTGCGCGAGTGGATGGACCGGCTCGCCCAGTACGCGATGGCCAAGGCGGGCCTCGCGGACGCGCTGCGCGAGGCGACGACGGCCCGCGGCCAGCTCAAGAGCCTGGCGCACGGGCCGCTGACCGAGGCGGTCACGCTGCTGCTCACGGCGAACGAGCGGGCGGGCACCATCCGGCCGGGGGTCACCCCGGACGACTTCATGCTGGCGATCGCGGGGCTGTGGCTGGTCGACCCGCACAGCGACTGGCAGTCCCGCGCGGGACGCCTGCTCGATCTGGTGATGGACGGACTGCGGGCAGGAGCGCCTGGGCCGTCCGCGGGCGCGTAGCCGAGCGGGTCAGGACCGCTTGCGCGGCTTGCCGCGCTTGCCGCCCTGCTGCTTGCCGCCCTGCTTGGTGCCGGGCTTGGGACGGCCGCCGCCCCGTGCGGTGCGGTGCGCCGCGGGCGCCTTCCGGGCCCCGGTCGCGGCGGGCTTCTTCTTCTCCTGCGGGGGCTGGCTGCGGCCCCGGGAGCTGTTCACCGTCCGGCCCCGGACGATGCCGATGAAGTCCTCGACCTGCTCGGTGGTCCGCTCCTCGGGCCAGGCGAGCGCGACGTCCGATCCCGGCGCGTCCGTGACCGTGCGGTAGGTGAGGTCGCGGCGGTGGTGCAGCCGCGCCAGCGACTGCGGCACGACGAGCAGGCCCACGCCCGCGGCGACCAGCTCGACGGCGTCGGCCGTGGTGGCGGGGCGCTCGAACGCGGGCTGCCCGGGCGGGTTCTCCCAGTCCAGGACGTCGTCGAGGGGGTGCTGCACGATCTCGTCGGCGAGGTCGGCGAGGGTGACCTCCTCGACGGCGGCCACGACGTGGTCCTTGGGGACGATCACGACGGTGGTCTCGGTGTAGAGGGGGATGGCGCTGAAGAACGTACGGTCCACGGGCAGCCGTACGAGACCGGCGTCGGCGTCACCGCGCCGCAGCACGTCCGACACGTCGGCGGCGGCCACCGGGACGAGGGCGAGCGGGGTGCCGGGCAGGCGCTCGTTCCAGATCCGCACCCATTTGGCGGGGGTCGCTCCGGGAACGTACGCGAGCCGGAACGAAGGGGTCGCCGCGGGGTTCTCTTCCGTGCCTGTCACGCCGCAAGGCTACCCGTCGTGGTCGGAGCTCTCCTCCGCGCTGGATACCCTTGACCTCATGAGTTCGCACCAGAACGCCCAGACCATGAAGCCCGCCACGGCGGCGAAGAAGCTGGGCGTGTACCTCGAGGCCACGCCCGCCGAGTTCCGTGAGGGCGTCGTCTCGCGCAGTGAGCTGAGCGCGCTGCAGGCCGATCCGCCGCAGTGGCTGCGCGAGCTGCGCGAGAGCGGCCCGCACCCGCGTCCGGTGGTCGCGGAGAAGCTGGGCGTCTCCATCGCGGGTCTGGCCCGCGGTGGCGTCACCGAGCCGCTCACCACGGAGCAGATCGCCGCCCTCAAGGACGAGAACCCCGAGTGGCTGCAGAAGGAGCGGGCCACCCAGGCGGACGTCCGCAAGGAGAACGTCCGCGTCAAGAAGCTGCACGCCGAGCAGGCGGAGAAGCGGGCGGCGCGGGAGTCCCGGGACTGACCGACCCCTCACGAGGACGGCCGGGACGGATGCGTCCCGGCCGTTTTCCGTGTGCCGAGGCCCACGGTCCGTCGCTCGCCCGGGTCGCGGCGCAGCGCCAGGAGCCCGGCGAGGAGCAGCGCCCCGAGCACCGCGCCGGACGCCGCGGGCCAGCCGCCGGCCTCGATGAGGGGTGCGGCGAGGGCGGAGCCGACGACGCCGGCGAGGAAGTAGAGCAGCAGGTAGACGCCGCTGAGGCTGCCGCCGCGGCGCGGGTCGACGCCGAGGATGCGGGCCTGGTTGGCGGCCTGCGCGGTGAAGCAGCCCGCGTCGACGAGGGCCAGTCCCGCGGCGGTGACGGCGGGTGTGTCCAGGCCGGTGCAGAGCAGCGCGGCGCCGATGCCGGCCACGCCCATGCTCGCGCAGATCACCGCACGCGGCCCGAACCGGTCGCCGAGCCGTCCGGCGACGGGCAGCGCGGCGAAGCCGAGGGCCCCGGCCAGGCTGTAGAGGCCGATGGCCGCGGCGTCGAGCGCGTACGGGGGTTGCGCGAGGCGCACGGTGAGCGCGACCCAGACGAGACTGAACGCGAAGTACCACAGGCTCCCGCTCACCACGGCGCGGCGCAGCGTCCGGTACCGGCGCAGCAGTCCGGGCAGGGCCGTCAGGGTCGCGAGATAGCTGCCGGTGGGCGTGGGCCGCTCCCCCGGCAGCCACAGCCACGCCCCGGCGGCGCACAGCAGGACGAGCCCGGCGAAGACGAGCAGCATGCCGCGCCAGCCGAGCGTGTCCGCGAGGGCGCCGCCGACGAGCCTGCTGAGCAGGATCCCGGCGGACATTCCGGCGGCCACGAGCGCGACGGCCGCCCCGCGCCGCTCCCCGGGCACGCCGCGCCCGGCGATCGTCGAGGCGCCCGCGCTGACGCTCGCGCCCGCGCCGACGACCGCGTACGCGACGAGCAGCGGGCCGAGTCCGTCCGCGGCGGACGCGAGCAGCAGGCCGGCGGCGAGCAGGGCGAGCTGGCCGGTGACGAGCCGGCGGGGCGCCGTGCGGTCGGCGAGCGGCAGCAGGAGGGCGAAGCCCGCGATGCAGCCGGCCAGCGCGGCGGTGGTGACGAGGCCGACGGCGGCGACGGACGTGCCGGTGTCGCGGGCGACGTCGCCCAGGGCGGGCTGCACGGCGTAGTTGTTGGCGAGGGCGATCCCGGCCGTGCAGGCGAGCAGCGCGACGCCACCGCGGCGCAGGCTCACGGCGCCTCGCCGCGGACCAGGACGACGGCGTAACGGCACTCCTGGTCGCTGGCGTTGACGAAGACGCACGGCGCGGGCCGTCCCAGCTCGACGGTGTCACCGGCGGCCAGCTCGTGCACCGTCTCGCCCTCGTGGAAGGTGAGCCGGCCGTCGATGACCCAGATGATCTGCCGGTGGAACGCGAACGCGGCGGCGGGGTACGGGACCCGGGCTCCGGCGGGCAGCCGGATCTCGGCCACTTCGGCCGGGAAGCCGGGGCCCGAGAGCTGCCGGCGCACGTAGCCGGTCTCCGGGTCGAGCCACCGGGGCGCCGCGTCGCCGCGCCGCACCCGGTCCGGGTCGGCCTCCGGGTCGAGCAGCGTGGCGACGCTCAGCCGGAACGCGGCCGACAGCTTGCCGAGGACCACGGCGGTCGGATTGCTCTCGCCCCGCTCGATCCGGTTGATCATCGCCCGTGAGACCCCGGACGCCTCGGCGAGCTCCGACAGGGTCCAGCGGCGCCGGTCCCGCTCGTCCCGGATGCGGGCGCCGATCCGCTCGACCAGGGGGTCTACGATGTTGGACATGAATCCACCATACGAGACGGGGATGCGGGCGGTGACGGTCCGCCCGGCACTCTCCCACGACCTGGACGCGGTCCTCGCCATCCGCAACCACGCCATCGAGCACGGGACGGCGCTGTGGACCGACACACCGCAGTCGCGTGACGAGGGTGCGGCCTGGCTCGGCGCGCACCTGGGCCGCGGCTCCGCGTACGTGGCCGAGCTCGACGGCGCGGTCGTCGGGTTCGGGGTGTACGGGCCCTGGAAGGACTACTCGGGGTTCCGGCACACGGTCGAGAACTCGGTGTACGTCGCCGACGGCCATCACGGGAACGGCATCGGGTCCGCCCTGCTCGCTGCCCTGGTCACGTCGGCCGGGGCGGCCGGCCTGCACGTCATGATCGCCGGGATCGAGGCGGGCAACGCGGCGTCGGTCCGGCTCCACGAGCGGCACGGCTTCGAGCACGCGGGCACGGTGCGCGAGGTCGGCACGAAGTTCGGCCGGTGGCTCGATCTGACGCTGATGCGGCTGCAGTTGAGCTGACCGCGGGCCATCCCGCCCGCACCAGCGTCGCGTGCAGCGCGCTCCGGGTGGTCTCGGGCAGCTGTCCGCCGTCCGTCCACTCCACGCTCTGCTCGGCGATCTCCCGGAGCTTGGTGTTGGTGTGCTGCGAGACCTCTTTCAGGACCTCCCAGCCCTGGTCCGGCTCGAGACGGCCGAGCACGATGACGACCCCGACCGCCTGATCGACGACGGCGTGCACCGGTGAACTCCCGTACCCGGTGCGCGGGGAACTGGAGCGACAGCGCGCCGGGCCGCGGCAGCGCGAGGGCGGGAACCCGGACGTCCGGGAAGCCCCGGGTGACGGGCGGACGGGCGGAGCCTGCCCGCCGCCCGCCGAGCAGCGACCGCGCGGATCACGCCGTGCCGCTGCCGGGCACCGCCTCGGCCCGCGGCTCCGCGGCGCCCTCCCGCGGGGCGTCCTGCCACCGGATGCGGGTGCCGCACAGGCAGACGACGGCCGCCGCGCCGGCGACGACGCCCAGCCCCCACACCAGACCGGCCCCGTCCGCGACAAAGCCGATGACCGGCGGTCCGGCCAGCAGACCGGTGGTGCCCATGGCGGCGACCACGGCAAGCGTGTCGGCGCCCTGCCGGGCCGCGGCCACGTACACGCAGGGGGTCACCGCCGCGATGCCCAGGCCGACGCAGGCGAAACCGATCAGCGCCGGGACGACGCCGCCGCCCAGCAGCGCGAAGGCGAGGCCCGCCGTGGCGAGCGCGCTGCCGGTCACGACGACTCTGCCGTCGCCCCAGCGGCCGCGCCAGCCGTCGGCGAAGAGCCGGGCGAGCAGCATCATGCCGGAGACCACGGCGATGCCGAGCGGCGCCAACGCGTGCGAGGCGCCTGCGACTTCCTGCATGTACAGCGTGGACCAGTCGTTCATGGCGCCTTCGGTGACGGTGCCGAACGCCATGGCCGCGCACATCCACAGCGTCAGCCGCGAGGGCATCGCCCATCTGCCCCGGCGCTTCTTCCCGCTCTTGTCCTCGGGCGCGGCGGCCGGCTCGTCGTCGGCGAGCAGTCCGGTCCTGGCGTACACGCCCAGGAGCACCAGCAGGGCCGCGGCGACGGCGAAGTGCCCGAGGAGGGAGGACGTGAGGGCGCTCATCCGTGAGGCGAGCAGCGCCGCGAGCAGCGAGCCGCCGCTGAACGTGGCGTGCAGGCGGGCCATCGTGGTCCGCTCGAACCGGGCTTCCAGAGCGGCGCCCTGGGCGTTCATGGCGACGTTGAGACAGCCCACGAGGACGCCGTCGACGCCCAGCACGAGCAGCGCGAGCGGGTAGTTGGGGACCTCGGCCAGCGCGAGGAGCAGCGCGGCGAGGCCGAGCGCCGACAGCAGGGCGAGCCGCCGCGAGCCGAGCCGCCGCATCAGCGGGTCCACGAGCGGGAACGAGACGACCGCGCCGATCCCCGCGGCCATCAGGAGCACGCCGACCTGGGCCGGGGTGAGGCCGAGGTCGGCCTTCAGCGCGGGGATGCGCGCGGCCCAGGTGGCGTACTGGAAGCCGAGGGAGCAGAACAGCGCGGCGACGGCCCACTGGTGGCGTCGGAAGGGGTCGCGGGGGCCGGGGGCGGCATCAGGGACAGGGGACACGCACACCACTCACTTCGAGGGACAGGGACATGTAGACGGCGTTCGCGCCGTACTCGCCAGGGGTCACGACCCCGGGATGCGGGGTGAACCCGCGCGCCGACCAGAACGCTTCGGTCCCGCCGACGGAGACGAGGGACACGTGGTCGTACGCGTGGGAGCGCGCGGCCGTGAAGAGGTGCCGCAGGAGCTTGCGGGCGAGGCCCCGGCGCCGCAGTTCCGGCGCGATCACGAGGTCGTGGAGGTGCAGGTTGCGGGTCGGCGCGGTGGCCCGGCCGGCTCGCCCCAGGCCCGGGTAGGCGCCGTGCGGGTAGGGCAACGCCAGTGCGTAGCCGCCGAGTCGACCGCCGAGGTGCAGGGCGAAACAGGTGTCGGGCGAGGTGTCCCGCCGGGCGCGCAGGGCGGCCTGGCCCTCCGTCAGGCCGAGCCGGGTGTACGCGCGGGCCTCCAGGGCGGCGATGGCGGTCCAGTCGCGCTCGGCGATGCCGCGGATGCGGACGGCGTCGTTCATCGCGCGCCGCCGACGCAGGTGTGCGGGAGCGGGGCGAAGCCGTTGAAGCCGCGCGTCATGTAGCTGGCCGCGTAGGCGCCGCTGGCCAGCGCCCACACGGGGTCGCCGGACCTGAGGTCCGCCGGCACGAGCACCGGGGCGGGGAAGGCGTCGTCGCTGTCGCAGGTGGGTCCGGCCACCCGGGCGGGCACCCGGTCCGCGTCGGGGTGCGTGGGGAAGACGAGCGGGTACTGCAGGGCGTCCGTCTCGTACAGGCCGTTGAACCGTCCGGCGCTCAGGTACAGCCAGCGCCGGTACGTGCCGTCGGGCCCGCGGCGCCGGGTCGTACGGACCACATGGGCGCGGACGGCGCCGTGCTCGGCGACGAGGTGGCGGCCCGGCTCCACGACGAAGTCGAGAGGGCCGCCGTGCAGGTCCCTGAGGTGCTGCATGCCGTCGCGGAGCACGGCGAAGATCTTGTCCAGGGGCGGGTCGAGGGGCGTGCCGTACCGGTCGGTGTACCCGCGTGCGGGCAGGCCGCCGCCGAGGTTGACGTGATCGAGGACCACGCCGCGTCGGCGCAGCGCCTCCAGGGTCTGCGCGAGGTCGGCGAACGCGTCCTGCCAGGCGTCCGCCGTCATCTGCTGCGACCCCACGTGCACGGACAGGCCCGCGGGGGTCAGCCCCGCCTCCCAGGCCGCGAGGAGGACGTCGACCGCGTCGGCGGGGGCGCACCCGAACTTGTCGCTCAGGCCCCACAGCGCCCCGTCGCCCGTGGTCGCGAGCCGGCAGAAGACGCGAGCTCCGGGGGCGTGCGCCGCGACGGCCCGGACGTCCTCGACGCTGTCGGTGGCGTAGTCGCGTACGCCCGAGCGGTGGGCGTGCGCGATGTTCCGGTCGGACTTCAC
The DNA here is from genome assembly GCF_050410835.1 of Streptomyces sp. cg35. Classification (NCBI taxonomy): domain Bacteria; kingdom Bacillati; phylum Actinomycetota; class Actinomycetes; order Kitasatosporales; family Streptomycetaceae; genus Streptomyces; species Streptomyces sp. cg35. The sequence continues at coordinate 7,807,743 of NZ_CP191268.1, read as the reverse complement.
GGTGTTGCCGTAGTGGATCCGCTCGACGGGGACACCGGCCCGGACCGCCTGGGCGATCTCTTCGGGTCCGGCCGCGTCGACGCCGATGCCGCGCCGCGCGAGATACCGGAGGACCTCGTCCACCGGGCAGGCCTTCAGGGCGAACCGCACGTGTACGCCCGGGAGTTCGCGCCGCAGTTCGGCGCAGCTCGCGCCGATGCCGTCGAGGTCGTAGACGAGCCGGTCCTCCGTGGCGGCGGCCAGTGCGTCGCGGAGCGGTCCCGTGGCCGTCATCGGGTCGGCTCCGCGCCGGGCACGGGGGTGGTGCGGGCCGCGTGGACCAGCGCCTCCCAGGACTCCGTCAGCAGGGCGAAGTCCTCCATGTCGCGGCGCGCCTCGTCGAGCAGCCGCTCGCGTCGCGCCGCGAGATGGTCGGCCAACTCGACATATCTGTGGCCGAGTTGCCGGTAGGAGGCGTCGAGGACGTCGAGCCGTCGGATGTTCTCCGTCCGGTCGAGCGTGGTGCTCTCGCGGACGAGAGCGGCGACGGCATCGGCCCGCACCTGCCCCCGGTCGTCCAGGAGCGCCGGACCGGCCTCGGCCATCCGCTCGTAGACGTGGTGCAGGTACAGCATCGACAACAGGAACTTCGCGAAGCGCGTCTGGTACGCGAGGAAGCCGGGGCCGGTCCTGCGTTCGGCGGTGTGGAAGTTGACGATGTCGCGGTTGTGCAGGACCCCCGGCAGCCCGGCGTCGTGCACGAGGTGGATGAGGAAGTAGTCGCTGCCGATCGTGTCGGTGGCGGGCGGCAGCGGCACGCGTTCGTGCACGTCGTGGAAGGCGATGTTGCACATGTCGACGCGCATCGGGTCGACGAGGGTGAGCAGCGACCGGTCGTGGGTGAACGGTTCGGTCCCGGCGCCGAGGAACGACTCGGCCGCGAGGTCCGCGCGCTGCTCGGCCGACCAGTGTCCGGGCGCCCACAGGCCGATGATCTCGGTGTACAGGTCGGGGCGCAGGGCCTGTATCTCGGCGACGTCCACGGAGAGTTCACCGACGAACGACGCGCCGACCATCGCCACCCGCCGGTCCCGGTGCGCGACGGCCAAGGCGGTCTCGTCGACCGACGCGGCGGCGTCGGCGGCCCTGCGTCCGAGGCTGCGCAGTTCGTGGTGCACGGGGAAGACGGGGCGGCCCTCGACGCTCTGGTAGCGGCTGTCCGAGTCCCTGCGGTGGACGGAGTCGCAGCCGAGCGCGGCCGAGAGCAGGAACGCCCGGTTGGTGCAGGCCCCGTAGGAGACGCGGTCCGGAAGCATCAGGTCGAGCAACAGCTCGGGCTTGGGGGTGTCGGCACGGGCGATGACCCGGCGAAGGAAGTCGCGCTGCCGCGCCTCGTCGAGGTGGTGGACGGCGATCCGCGGATCGGCGGGCCGGTGGCCCAGGACCTCGCGGTGCCGCTCGCGCACGGCCGCGTCGCAGGAGTCCAGGACCAGCAGCCGCACCTCGGCGTCGAACGTCTCCGCGGCGTACGCCGCTTCGTCGCCGAGGGCCCAAAGGGTGTCGGTGCAGGGCCTGTTGGTCGGCAGGATCAGACAGATACGGGGCACGACGCCTCCTCCGCGGCCTCGCCCTCGCGCGGTTCGCGCCCGCCCCACGACTCCAGGCCGAGGAGCCTGGCGCCCAGGTCGGTGAGGTCGGCCGGGCCGTACCTGAGCGATTCGGGGCGGACCGCGTCGCCGAGCAGGGTCGGGTTCCAGTCCGGGGTGCTGAGGGTGCGCCAGGAGTCCACGCGGGAGCGGCGCAGCGTCTCGTGGGTCTCCAGGGCGGGCATCATCGACAGGTACTGGACGGCCCGGACGCTCGCGTCGGAGGTGTTGGGCGCGACGCCGTGCGCCAGCATGCCGTTGAAGATGAGCAGGTCACCGGCCGCCAACTCCGGCCGCACCACGGGCATTTCGTCGCGGTCGATGCGGGGCCGGATGGGGTCCCGGTCCGCCGGCTGGAGGGCGGCCCATCGGTCGAAGCGCCGGAACAGCTCGGGGCAGCACTGGAATCCGCCGGTCTCGGCGCTGGTGTCGTTCAGCGCGATGATCCCCTGCACGCGCTGCGGCAGCACGCTGGAGGTGGTGTCGACGTCCCAGTGGAGCTCGATGTCGAAGCCCTGCTCCGTGGGCGCGATCAGTTCGCGGGAGCGGTTCTTGATGTTGGGCGGGTTGAGGTTGAGCCGGTCGAGGGTGACCCACAGTTCCTCGCTGTCCCATACGTCGACGAACGCGTCGTAGACACGTGGGGACTGGCGGCTGTTCCACAGGAGCTGGTGGTGGTACGCCTCCACGAAGCCGTAGACGTGCAGGTCCCGGTCGAGGTCCGTCCGGAACTCCCGCTCCTGGTACCAGGTGTCGGGCCGGTCGGGATCGATGCCCTGGAACTCCCAGGTGAAGTCGAGGAGTTGACGGGCGGCCGCGGCGGGTATCGCCTGCTTCACCACGACGTAGCCGTAGGTCTGCCAGAAGGCGAAGTCCTCCGGCGAGAGCACTCTGAGCGGCCGCTTCTTGTCCAGGTGGCGCAGCTGGGTCTGGGCGAGGTAGGTCTCGCCGTCCGCGCTGAGGTAGGGGACCTCGCCGGCGGCGCGGTGGAGGTAGGGGGCGGGGGGTGTCGTGCGGTGTTCCAAGGCTCGATCCTTCGGTGCAACCGCGTCGACCGTCGGGCCGACAGGTACTGGAGTGCGGTTCTGAGGCTGGTGAGGCCTGAGTGATGCGAGTGGATGCCTGCTGGATGAACTGGTGCTGTGGAGTGGGGTGGTGGCGGGTGATGTCGCACGGAGGGCGACCGGTGGCCGCCCCCGGGGAAGGCTCCCGGGGGCGGCGGTCCAGGGCGGTCGGGACGGAGCGCTGAACGCGTCCGTCGGCGAACCGGCGTGCCCTCAATTTGGACTAGACCAACGAAGGCTGTCAACACCGGACGTGACCGCGCCGCCACCGTGGCCGCCACGACACCCGCACGTCATCCGGCCTTCCGACCTGCGTCAACTCGGCACTTGACGCGACGGGTTGGGCGGGTGGATGTTAGTGGTCTACACCACGAGGACAGCCCCTCAGGATGTGCGGCCGGCTCTTCGCCGCGCATCCAGAAGGGCTGTTTCGGAGGGCTGTCTCGTTGTTGGGTCTCTCGGTGCAATGGGTGTCTGGGCGCCGGGCGCCATGGTGTGGTGCAGGGGCGCGGCTCAGCTCACCGCGCTCTTCAGCAGGTCGACGATCCTCGCCTCGTCCTGGGCGGTCAGTCCCGTCAGGGCGTAGGACGTCGGCCACATGGTGCCCTCGTCCAGCTGTGCCTGGTCGCTGAAGCCGAGCGTCGCGTACCGGGCGTTGAACTTCGCCGCGCACTGGAAGAAGCAGACGACCTTGCCGTTCCTGGCGTACGCGGGCATCCCGTACCAGAGCTTCGGCGCGAGCTCCGGCGCGTTCTCCTTGACCAGGGCGTGGAGCCGCTCGGCCGTGCGCCGGTCCGGCTCGGCCATCTCGGCGATCTTCGCGATCACGGCGGCCTCGTCCTGTGCCGCCTTGTCGGCGCGCGATCCACGGCGCGCCGATGTCTTCAGCTCCTGGGCGCGCTGCTTCATCGCGGCGCGCTCCTCGTCGGTGAAGCCGTCGTACGAGCCGGCGGCCGTGGCGGTCTTCTCGGCGGTGTTCTTCGTCATGGTGGTTCCCTTTCGCGTACGCGGATCCAGATGGTCCAGCGGGCCTGGCGGATCTAGCGGATCTAGCGGATCTGCAAGTGGCATGGGCTTGGAGTAGTTCGTCGGGTGCTCGGTCCGGGGCGGGGCCGGAGGGGGCGGCTGCTGTCAGCCCCAGGCGCTGGCGATCTGGCGGGTCGTGGCGTTGAGGCGGTTGAACAGGTTGGTGACGCCGATCATCAGGACGAGCGCGGCCAGTTGCTTCTCGTCGAAGTGGGTGGCGGCCGCGTCCCAGATGTCGTCGCTCACCGCGTCGGGACGGTCGGCCAGCCGCGTCGCGGCCTCGGCGAGCGCGAGCGCCGCGCGCTCCGGCTCGGTGAAGTACGGGGCCTCGCGCCAGGCGGCGATCGCGGCGAGCCGCTCGTCGCTCACCCCGGCCTTGCGGGCCGTCTTCGCGCCGCCGTCGACACAGGCGCTGCAGCCGTTGATCTGGCTGACCCGCAGATGGACCAGTTCCAGCGTCTGCCCCTCGACCCCGCCGGCGTGCACGGCCTTGAAGAGCTGCTGGATGGAGGACATCGCGTCCGGCAGGACGGCGGCGGGGTTCTGCATGCGGGACTGCATCTGCATCGCGGTTCGCTCCTCGTTGCGGGAAGGTGCCCCGTTTCCGTCGGGGCGTGAGTCCATATCAGCCGGATCCGCTCGCCCCGACCACGGCGGTGGGACACCGTGGGACAGGTGAAACAGCCTTGAGCAGCGGCGACTTGGCCAGGTAGTTTTCCGTCGGGGCGGGACACGGGGCACCGCATGAACGGCGGGGCCCTCTGATGGAACGGCGGGGCAGCTGGTGGACGGACAAGAGAAGCACCGGACAGCGCAGGCCGACCCGGTCGTCGAGCTGGCCGACCGGCTGCGCCGGATCCAGGACCTGTCCGGGCTCGGCGTGCGGGCCCTCGCACGGGACGCCGGGCTCAGCTCCTCGTCGCTGTCGCGCTATCTGGGCGGGCAGACCGTGCCTCCCTGGCCCGCGGTGATCGCCCTGTGCCGCCTGGTGAAGCGTGATCCCCGTCCCCTGCGCCCGCTGTGGGAGCGGTGTTCCAGTCCGCTGCCCGCGCCGCCGAAGTCCAGCCGTCTGGTACGGCCGAGGCCGCGCAACGATCTGCCGCGCGACGCGGCCGACTTCACCGGGCGCGAAGCGGAGCTCGCCGCCGTGCTCACCGCGGTGGACAGCCATCGGGTCGTCGCCGTCGACGGCATGGCCGGGGTCGGCAAGACCTGTCTGGCGATGCACGCCGCCCACCGGCTCGCCGCCGACTACCCGGACGCCCAGCTCTATGTGGACCTGCACGGATTCACCGAGGGCCGGGAACCGCTGGACCCCGACTCCGCGCTGCGGATGCTGCTCGGCGCGCTCGACGTCCCGTCCGAGAAGGTCCCGCGCGAGGGCGTCGAGCAGCTCGCCGCGTGCTGGCGCTCCGAGCTGGCCGGCCGCCGGGTCCTCGTGGTCCTCGACAACGCGGCCGACGCCGACCAGGTCCGCCCGCTGCTGCCCGGCGCCGGAGCGTCCGTCGCCCTGATCACCAGCCGCAACCGCCTCCTGGGTCTGGACGAGGTGCCCCCGGTCTCCCTCGACGTGCTCAGTCCGCGGGAGAGCGCGGACCTGCTGGCCCGGGCCAGCGGTGAGAGCGCCAACCCGGACAGCCGGCTGGTCCGGGATCCGGAGGCCGCCGCCGAGGTGCTGCGCCTGTGCGGGCATCTGCCGCTCGCCCTCCGGCTGGCCGCGGCCCGGCTGCGGCACCGGCCGGGCTGGACCGTGGGCATCCTCGCCGAGCGGATGGCCGAGGGGGCGAGCGATTTCGACGCCGAGTTCAGCGCCGCTTTCGCCATGTCCGTACGGCAGTTGGACCGGGCCCGGGCCCGCCTCTTCCGGATGCTGGGCCTGCTGCCCGGCGGATCCTTCGACGAGTACCTGGCGGCGGCTCTCGTGGACGTGCCGCTGGGCAGCGCGCGGACGATGCTGGAGGACCTGGTCGACGCGCACCTGGTCCAACAGCCGACGCCCGGCCGCTACCGGCTGCACGACCTGGTCCGTCAGCATGCCCGCCGGGCCGGAGCGGAACAGGACTCGGCGGCCGAGCGGGAGCGGGCGCTGGGCCGCTTCCTCGACTACTACGTGCACGCGGCGGCCGCCGCGGACGCCGCGATGCCCTTCCTGTCCCCCGCCCTGCCGCCCTCCGCGGGCCTGCCCCCGGCCGCGCTGCCGCGGTTCCCGGACAAGAACGCGGCGCTCGCCTGGCTCGTCACGGAGTACGGGAACGTCGTGGCGGCCTTCGAGACGGCGGCCGCCGTCGGCGCCGACGCGCACGTCCGCGAACTGCCCCGCTTCCTGCGTGCGTACTTCGCGCGCCGCTGCGGCACGACGCACCTCAACGCCCTGTTCGAGCGTTCGGTGGCGGCCGCGGAACGCCTGGGCGACCCGCTTCACCTGGCGCTCGCATACTGCGACTTGGGTTTCGCACGCTACAACGCGGGACGGACGACGGAGGCGAAAGCCGCGTACGAGACGGCACAGTCCTGGCTGTCACAGTCCGACGACCTGACCACCGAGGCCGAACTCGCCCTGCGCCGGGGTTACTTGAAGTGGGACGAGGGAGACACCGAGGAGCCGCTCGAGCTCTTCGGCCTGGCAGGCAAGCTGTACGAGCAGGCCGAGAGTCCGGCGGGCTCGGCCCACGCTGCCGCGGCGGAGGCCTGGGCGATGCTGCAGCTGGGCCGACATGAGGAGGCCGCGCAACGGGCCCGTGAGGTACTGGAATTCCCCCACGCCGACCCCGCGTGGCCGCCCACGCTGACGGCCCGGATCACGCTCGGCGTCGCCATCGCCGACGAGGAGCCCGACGCGGCGGCGCGCCACCTCGATCAGGCACTGGCGCTGGCCCGCGAGGACGGCCACCTCAACAACGAAGCCTGGTGCCTCAACTGCCTGGGCGTCGCGCTGCGCCGCATGGGCCGCTACGACGAGGCCCTGACCCGCCACCGCGAGGCGTTCGCCCTGCTGGACGAACTGTTCGAGGAGCACTGGAAGGTGCGGTTCCTCAACGGCTACGCCGAGACCTGCCGCCTCGCGGACCTCCCCGACGAGGCCCTGCGTCTGCACCGCCGCACCCTGGAACTGGCCCCGCCCCTGGGATACCGGCTGGAGGAGGCGCTGGCCCACGAGGGCCTCGCGCTCCTCCTCGACCCGACCGACCCGACGGCCGCCGACCAGCACCGGGAGGCGGGGCGGGCCCTACGCGAGTGCTTTCCTCCCCTCGAATTCAGAGCATGATGAGCAGCCGCGTATTCGGCTTGAGTTTCCTGTTCACCGAACGGCTCTGCACGTACACCTCCAACTTCGGATTGTTCCCCGCCTTCACGGAGACGGTTCCCTGCACCCCCGTACCGAACAGAAGACTGCGCGCCGCATCACCCGTATAAGCGCGGTCGGTGTCCTTCTCGACCACGATGACTTCCTTGTTCTGCTGGACCTGAGCTCTGGCACCCAACTGGTAGTAGCAAGCGCCCCGTTCGTAGGCCACGCCCGGATGCGAATTCACGAAGGGGCGGATCTCGATCTCCTTGTCGACCTTGAGAAGCCGGTACCTGTCGGCCGGAATCGGTTCGAGATTCGCCCGCACCTCGTCGACGGATATGTCCTGACCGACGGCGAAGAGATTCTTCGTGCCGCGCACGCCCTGCTCCCGTCCGCGGAGGAAGCTGGTGGCGGCGGCGCGCACGGTGCCGATCGCCTCCTCGACGCCCTGCTGGGAATCCGCGTCCCAGATGGCGATGTTCCCCGCGGGGAAGCCGTAGTTCTGGGCGGTGCGCTTGGCCAGGGAGTTCGGCACGAGGATCGCCGACGTCCAGTGGACCGGCAGCCCGTTCATCTTCGCCGTGATCCGGTCGAGCCAGGGGCCGAGGATGGTCATGTCACCGTCGTGCCGGACGTCGCCGCCGGAGGCGTTCTCCTCGCCGTCCGTCACGACGATCTGGAGGAAACTGTGCTCACCGTATTCCTCCCAGATGTGCCCCAGGTCGTCCAGGGACTTCACGGAGGCTTCTATCAGTGCCGTGGCGCCATTGCGCACCTGGTACAGCCCCCGCATGGAAGGAAGATGCTTCACGTCCATGTCCCAGACCAGGTTCTCCACCTTGTGGTCGAAGGAATAGAGGCTGATCCGGGTCTCGTGACCGAGGCTGTCCGACTCGGCTTTCAGGCCGGCCACGAACTCGTCCACCACGCGGATGAGCTGACTCTGGTGCGGACGCATCGAACCCGAACAGTCCACTACCAGCGCGACGTGATTCACCTTGTGCTGAATCCTGTTTGCAGACACGTCTGTGCTCCCCCTCCGGCGTTCCCCGAGTGATGTATTCACTCTATGGGGAGGCACTGACAATGGCCTTTGACGCTCGATCACCTGCAAGCGTCGAGGGCCGTGCCTGGTATCGGCCGAGTCGCCGCCGGTGACGACGTTTGGCTACAACCGCCCGCGACCGCGCCGCGGTGGACCCGGGCTCCCTCGTCAGGAACCGGCGAGAAAGGACAGCCGAACCTTCCGCTCAGGGTTGTCCCGGTTCGTGTCCACCAGGCACACCGACTGCCACGTCCCCAGTTCCAGCCCACCCCCGACCACCGGCAACGTCGCATGCGGCGGTACGAACGCCGGCAGGACGTGGTCGCGGCCGTGGCCGGGGCTGCCGTGGCGGTGCTGCCAGCGGTTGTCCGCGGGCAGGAGGGTGTGCAGGGCCGCGAGGAGGTCGTCGTCGCTGCCGGCACCCGTCTCGATGACCGCGATGCCGGCCGTGGCGTGCGGCACGAAGAGGTTGAGCAGGCCGTCGCGGCCCTGGGCGGCTTCGCGGAGGAAGGACTCGCAGTCGCGGGTGAGGTCGACGACCCGCTCGGTGGAGCCGGTGGTGACGGTCAGGACTCGGGTCGTGAATGCGTCGGACATGGGCCTATTGTCGCCCCGAGCTGCCCGCCGCACGACCTTGGCCCCGGTCCTGATCACCCGTCCGCCGGACCGGAACCTGAAATCCCCGGTCCACACGGTGAGACACCATTGACCGTGTGTCGACAAGCTGGCTACGTTCTCCGGCATGTTGCGTTCAGTCCTGCTCACCACGCGCGGTCACATCGACCTGCTGCGGGTGGCCTCCGCCGCGTGTCGTCGCGGCCACTGACGCCTTCTCGAACCACCTTCCGCTTTCTCCTGTCGCCCCGGCTGCCCCTCTGCGCCGGCGCGCCGTTGACGCGCGCCCGCTGACGTCGGGGCGCGCCCTCCCCTGCCGTGGAGTGCCATGAGCATCAGTCATGCCCCGCCCAAAGTTCCGGCGCCGGACATATCCGATTCGACGGATACCGCACCCCGCTCGCCCGAACTCGAGCCCCTCGTCCCCTCCTCCACTCGCCGCACCCGCGTCCCGCGCTGGCTGCGCCGCACCTCCGGCCCCCTCCTGCTGCTGCTCGTCTGGCAACTCCTCAGCTCCACCACGGTGTTGACGCCCGACGTGCTCGCCTCACCGGGCAAGATCGCGCAGGTCGGCCGGGATCTCGTCGCCGACGGTTCCCTGCCCGGCGCCATGGGCGTGTCCCTGCAACGCGTCGCCGTGGGCCTGCTGTTCGGCGTCGTCGTCGGCGTCGGGCTCGCGCTGGTGTCCGGGCTGTTCCGGATCGGCGAGGACCTGGTCGACGCCAGCGTGCAGATGCTGCGGACGGTGCCGTTCGTCGGGCTCATCCCGCTGTTCATCATCTGGTTCGGGATCGGCGAGGCACCGAAGGTCGCCATCATCACGCTCGGCGTCTCCTTCCCGCTCTATCTGAACGTGTACGCGGGCATTCGCGGTGTCGACTCCCAACTCGTCGAAGCAGGCGAGTCGTTGGGGCTCAACCGGTGGGGCCTCGTACGCCACGTCGTACTGCCGGGGGCGCTGCCCGGCGCGATGACCGGACTCCGGTACTCACTCGGGATCGCCTGGCTCGCCCTGGTCTTCGCCGAGCAGATCAACGCGGACGCCGGGATCGGCTTCCTGATGGTGCAGGCGCGGGACTTCCTGCGCACCGACGTCATCGTCGTGTGCCTGATCGTCTACTCGCTCCTCGGCCTGCTCGCCGACTTCGTCGTCCGCTCCCTCGAAAGGCTGCTGCTGCAATGGCGACCGACGTTCACCGGCCGGTGACCCCCGCGACCGAAGGACTCGCCGTACACGTGGCGGGGCTCACCCGCTCCTTCGACGGACGATCCGTCATCGACGACCTCCAACTCGACGTGCAGCCGGGCGAGTTCGTCGCGCTGCTCGGGCGCAGCGGCTGCGGAAAGTCCACCCTTCTGCGCATCCTCGCCGGGCTCGACCGGGACATCGAGGGGACCGTGCTCGTGCCGCGCCGCAAGGCGGTCGCGTTCCAGGCGCCGCGGCTCATGCCCTGGAAGCGGGTCTGGCGCAACGTACTGCTCGGACTGCCCGGCAAGCCCGAACGGGCCCTGGCCGAGCGGGCGTTGGACGAGGTCGGCCTGGAGCACCGGACGAACGCCTGGCCCAAGACGCTGTCCGGGGGCGAGGCCCAGCGCGCCTCGCTCGCCCGCGCCCTGGTGCGCGAGCCCGACCTGCTGCTGCTCGACGAGCCGTTCGGCGCCCTCGACGCGCTGACCAGGATCAAGGCTCAGCGCCTGGTCGACGAGTTGTGGCAGCGGCGGGGCTGCGCCGTCCTCCTGGTCACGCACGACGTCGAGGAGGCCGTACTGCTGGCCGACCGGGTGCTCGTGATGGACGGCGGCGTCATCGCGTACGAGACGCGTGTCGATCTGGAGCGTCCTCGCGACATCACCGATCCGCGCTTCGCCGAACTGCGAGCCGAGCTGCTGCGGCGCCTCGGTGTCGAGCAGACCCATGAGACCCAGCGCACGGACCAGGCCCCGCAGGACGACCGCATCGACGGGGCCGAGACGCTCTCCTCCGTCGAGAAGCAGCCCGCGGTCTGATCCCGCCCCACCCCTTCATCCCTCCCGCGGACTCAACCACCCGCCCTTCGAACGGACTTGATATGCGACGCCCCCTCGGTTCCGCCCTGCCGGCCGCCGCCCTCCTGGCACCCCTCGCGCTGCTCCTCGGTGCCTGCTCCGCCTCACCCTCCGCCAGCACGAGCACCGCGGGCTCCGGCGGCGGCACCGACGGGAAAGGGTCCTTGACTCTCAACGTGGGTGACCAGAAGGGCGGTTCGGAAGCCGTGCTGCGGGCCGCGGGCGAACTCGACGATCTCAACTACAAGATCCACTGGTCCACCTTCACCTCGGGCCCGCCCCTCCTCGAAGCCGTCAACGCCAAGGCCGTGGACATCGGCGGCGTCGGCAACACGCCGCCGGTCTTCGCGGCCGGCGCCGGCTCGAAGATCAAGGTCGTGGCGGCGAGCCACGGGACCGCGAAGGGCGACACGATCCTCGTGCCCGACGACTCACCGCTGAAGAAGCCGGCGGACCTGAAGGGCAAGTCGGTCGCCGTCGCCCAGGGGTCGTCCGCGCACTACCAACTCGTCGCGTCCCTGCGGAAGGCGGGGCTCGGCCTCAAGGACATCAAGGTCAAGTACCTCCAGCCGGCCGATGCGCTGGCCGCGTTCACCAGCGGCAAGGTCGACGCGTGGGCCGTCTGGGACCCGTACACCTCGCAGGTGCTGCGCGGCGGGAAGGGCCGGGTGCTCACCGACGGCGACGGGCTCACCAATGGGCTCGCCTTCCAGGTCGCCTCCCCCACCGCCCTCGGCGACAAGAAGAAGACCGCCGCGATCAAGGACTATCTGGACCGGCTGCGCCGCGCCCAGGACTGGGTCTACAAGCACCCCGAGGAGTGGGCCAAGGTCTGGGCGAAGGACACAGGGCTCCCCTACGAGGTCGCGCTCGACGCGGTGAAGCGGACGAACGGCACCCGCGTGACCGTCGCCGTCGACAAGGCCGTGGTCGCCTCGGAGCAGCAGATCGCCGACGTCTTCTCCGAGTTGAAGCTGATCCCGGGCAAGGTCGACTTCGGCGACTTCGTCGACACGCGCTTCAACGGCGACCTGCCGGCCTCCTCCACCGCCCCCCGCACCTACGGCAAGGAGTCCTGAGACCATGACCGTTCATCTGCACTGGTTCCTGCCGACCGGCGGCGACGGCCGCACCCTCGTCGACCGGCACGCCTTCAGCGGCGGCGCGTCGGAGCGCACGCCCGGCCGGGCGATCGCCGGGGTACGCGCGCCCGACCTCGACTATCTCGTCCAAATAGCCAAGGCCGCGGAGCAGTTGGGATTCGAGGCGGTTCTCACGCCCACCGGGACGTGGTGCGAGGACGCGTGGCTGACGACCGTCGCCCTCGCCCAGCACACCCGGCGGCTCAAGTTCCTCGTGGCGTTCCGGCCCGGTGTCATCTCCCCCGTGCTGGCGGCCCAGATGGCATCGACGTATCAACGCCTCACGCAGGGAAGGCTGTTGCTCAACGTCGTCACCGGCGGCGACTCGGCCGAGCAGCGGCGCTACGGTGATCACCTCGATCACGACCGTCGCTACGCCCGCACCGACGAGTTCCTCTCCGTCGTGCGCGGGGTGTGGGGCGGGCAGCCGTACGACTTCGACGGCGAGCACTATCAGGTCGACGGCGGGTTCACCGCCCTGCCGCCCGACCCGCTGCCGCAGATCTTCTTCGGCGGTTCGTCGGCCGCCGCGGGGCCGGTCGCGGCGCGGCACACCGATGTGTATCTGACCTGGGGCGAGCCGCCGGAGCAGGTGAAGGAGAAGATCGACTGGATTCGGGCGCTCGCCCAGAAGGAGGGGCGCACGGTGCGGTTCGGCATCCGGCTGCACACCATCTCGCGCGACTCGGCGCAGGACGCCTGGGCGACGGCGAACCGGCTGCTCGACGACCTCTCCCCCGAGACGGTCGCCGCCGCGCAGGCCGCGCTCGGCCGCAGCGAGTCGGTGGGGCAGCAGCGGATGCTGGCGCTGCACGGCGGCACGCGCGAGGGGCTGGAGATCTCGCCGAACCTGTGGGCCGGGGTGGGCCTGGTGCGCGGCGGCGCCGGGACCGCCCTCGTGGGCAGTCACGCGGAGGTCGCCGACCGGATCGAGGAGTACCACGCGCTCGGCATCGAGCACTTCGTGCTCTCCGGCTATCCGCATCTGGAGGAGGCGTACTGGTTCGGGGAGGGCGTGATTCCCGATCTCGCGGCGCGCGGCCTCCTGCCGGCGGATGCGCCGGTCAGGGGTGGCGCTCCGCTGCTGGTGGCGGGCGGCCGCTGAGCGGGGCGCGGCGGGCGGGAAGATCTCGGACCCCGGTCGAGTTAGTAGAAACGTGAACGATATCGGGGCAGGAGACGGCACCGCCGCGGTGGGCGTCCGGCAGGTCGACGTGGTGGTCATCGGGGCCGGACAGGCCGGTCTGTCCGCCGCCCATCATCTGCGGCGGGTGGGGTTCGAGCCGGAGCGGGACTTCGTCGTCCTCGATCACGCACCCCGGCCGGGCGGTGCCTGGCAGTTCCGCTGGCCGTCGCTCACGTACGGCAAGGTCCACGGCATGCATGCGCTGCCGGGCCTGGAACTGACCGGGGCCGACCCGGCGCGGCCGTCGTCGGAGGTCATCGCTGAGTACTTCGACACGTACGAGAAGACCTTCGGCCTGCGGGTGCGGCGCCCGGTCGAGGTGCGCCGGGTCCGCGAGGGCGGCGGTGGGCGGCTGCTCGTCGAGACCTCGGACGGGGCCTGGTCGACCCGTGCCCTGATCAACGCGACGGGGACGTGGGACCGCCCGTTCTGGCCGCGCTATCCCGGTCAGGAGACGTTCCGCGGGCGGCAGTTGCACACCGCGCAGTACCCGGGTCCCGAGCAGTTCGCGGGGCAGCGGGTCGTCGTCGTGGGCGGTGGGGCGTCCGGCACGCAACACCTCATGGAGATCGCCCCGTACGCGGCGGAGACGACGTGGGTGACGCGCCGCCCGCCGGTCTTCCGCGACGGCCCGTTCGACGAGAACTGGGGCCGGTCCGCTGTGGCCATGGTGGAGGACCGGGTACGGCAGGGACTCACGCCGCTGAGCGTGGTCTCGGTGACCGGGCTGCCGGTGAACGACGCGATCCGCGAGGCCCGGGCGAACGGTGTCCTCGATCGCCTTCCGATGTTCGACCGGATCACGCCGACGGGCGTGGCCTGGGACGACGGGCGGGAGGTCGCGGCCGATGTGATCCTGTGGGCCACCGGGTTCCGGGCGGCGATCGACCATCTGGCGCCGTTGAAGCTGCGGGAGCCCGGCGGCGGGATCCGGATGGAGGGCACCCGCGCGGCACTGGATCCGCGGGTGCATCTCGTGGGGTACGGGCCGTCGGCGAGCACGATCGGCGCGAACCGCGCGGGGCGGGCGGCTGTGCGCGACGTCCGGCGGCTGCTCGCCGGGCGCAGCCCGGTGGCGGTCTGACCATCCCCGGGGGCGCCTCCGCTGACCTCGCGCCCCCGGGGTCCGGGCCGCTCAGCCGTCCGTCTTGGCCTTGCCCTGGTTCTTGTTGAACTCCGCGACGTTGCGCTGCTGCTCGTCGTAGTCCGCGGTGAAGCGGGTGTCGCCCGGCTTGACCGTCACGAAGTAGAGCCAGTCGCCCTGCGTCGGGCTGACCGCCGCCTTGAGGGCCTGGTCGCCCGGGTTGCCGATCGGCGAGGGCGGCAGCCCCATGCGCGCATAGGTGTTGTACGGGTTGTCGACCTTGGTGTCCTTCGTGCTGGTGTCCAGCGTGGACCGGCCGAGCGCGTAGTTGATGGTGGAGTCCATCTGCAGGGGCATGCCGTGGTCGAGCCGGTTGTAGATGACACGGGCGACCTTGCCCATGTCCTCCTTGTTGTCGGCCTCGGCCTCGACGATGCTCGCGATGATGACGGTCTGGTACGGGTTGATGGCGTTCCGGTCGGCGCCCGCGGTGGTCTGGCTGCCGTTGAACCTCTTGGTGGCCGTGTTGACCATGTACGACAGCACGGTCTGCGGTGTCGACTTGGCGTCGAGGGGATAAGTCGCCGGAAAGAGGTAGCCCTCGGGGTTGCCGCCCGCGTCACCCGGAAGCTTGAGGCCCGCCTTCGGAACGGCCTTCTTGGTGGTGCCGGCCGGGAGCTCGAGCGCCTTGTCGACGGCGTCGTAGACCTGGCCCGAGCGCCAGCCCTCCGGGATGACCAGGGCGGTCGGCCGTCCCTCGTCGCCGCCGGACACGGCCAGGGGAACCGCTACGGCGGTGGCCGCCACGACGGCCCCGGTCGCCATCAGGGCGACGCGCCCTCTGCGCGTGAGTCGGATCGTGCTCCGTCGCGGAGTCTCGTTCAGCATGCGGGAACGGTAACCCGCACATCAGGGCATTCCCGGCATATCTTCATGTCGGACCGGACACCGGCCCCGGCTGGGCCAGCGCGCGGTGCGGCGGTGCGGCCACCCGGCCCAGGGCTCCCCTCAGGCTCCGCTCGCCGTTCCGCCCGGGGCGTCGCTCACGGCGCTCCTCAGGCCGCCTTCTCCAACCGGGCGTCGCGCCGGACCAGCGCCGCGTACCGTCCGTCGCCGTCGAGCAGCTCCTCGTGGGTGCCGCGCTCGGCTATCCGGCCGCCGTCCAGGACCACGATCTGGTCCGCTCCGCGGATCGTGGACAGGCGGTGGGCGATGGTGAGCGTGGTGCGGTCGGCCGACAGCGCGTCGATGGCTTCCTGCACCGCGTGCTCGGTGCGGGTGTCCAGGGCGCTGGTCGCCTCGTCCAGGATGAGGATCGGCGGGTCGCGCAGGATGGTGCGGGCGATGGCCAGGCGCTGCTTCTCGCCCCCGGAGAACCGGTGACCGCGCTCGCCGACCACGGTGTCGTAGCCATCGGGCAGGGCGGCTATGTGGTCGTGGATCTGGGCGGCTCTGGCCGCCGCGTGCAGCTCCTCGTCCGTGGCCTCGGGCTTGGCGAACCGGAGGTTGTCGGCGACCGAGGCGTGGAAGAGGTACGTCTCCTGCGAGACGACCCCGACGGCGCGCGCGAGGGTGTCGAAGTCCAGGTCGCGCACGTCGACCCCGTCGACCGTGACCCGGCCGCCCGTGACGTCGTACAGGCGCGGCACCAGATAGCTGAGCGTGGACTTGCCGGAGCCGGTGGGGCCGACCACGGCGAGGCTGCCGCCGGCGGGCACGGTGACGTCGATGCCGTCGAGGATCGGGCCCTGCCGGTCGTCGGCGTCGTAGCGGAACTCGACGTCCTCGAAGCGGACCTCGCCCTTGACGGTGTCGAGATGGATCGCGTCCTCCCGCTCGGTGATGTCGACGGGCAGGTCGAGGTACTCGAAGATGCGCTGGAACAGGGCGAGGGAGGTCTGGATCTGGACGCCGGTCTGCAGCAGGCTCACCGTCGGCCGGAACAGTCCCTGCTGGAGCGAGACGAACGCGACGAGCGTGCCGATGGAGACGCTCGGCCCGCCGAGCTGGAAGGCGATGCCGGCCGCCCAGTAGATGAACGCGGGCATGGCGGCCATGACGATGCTGATGACGGCCATGCGCCAGCGCCCCGCCATGTTGGACCGGACCTCGAGGTCGACCAGCTGGTCCGACTCGTCGGCGAAGGACTTCGTGAGGGAGTCGGCGCGGCCCATGGTGCGGCCCAGCAGGATGCCGCTGACGGAGAGCGACTCGGTGACGGTCGCGGCCATCGCGGCCATCTGCTTCTGGCGCTGGGTGGCGATCTTCTTGCGCTCACGGCCGACGCGGCGGGCGATCCACACGAAGACCGGCAGCAGAAGCAGGGAGACGATCGTGAGGCGCCAGTCGAGGGCGACCATGGCGACGATCGTGGCGATGACGCTCGTCAGGTTCGAGACGAGGGACGTCGCGGTGGAGGTCACGGTCGCCTGCATACCGCCGATGTCGTTGGCGATGCGGGACTGGACCTCGCCGGTGCGGGTCTTGGTGAAGAAGGCGAGCGACATGCTCTGCAGCCGCCCGTACACGGCCGTGCGCAGATCGTGCATGACGCGCTGGCCGACGGTCGTCGAGATCAGGGTCTGCAGGACGCCGAAGACGCTCGTGACGACAGCGCTGAGGATCATGCCGAGGGCGAGCAGGCTGAGCAGCCCGGTGCGGCCCTGCGGGATGGCGACGTCAAGGATCTCCTTGAGCAGGAACGGCGTCGCGACCGTCACCAGCGAGGCGGCGCCGACGAGCAGGCCGACGAGGGCGAGCCGGGCGCGGTAGGGGCGGAAGAGGGACAGGATGCGGCGGATCTGCCGCGGCTGGCCCGATGCCTGGGCATCGGGAGGCGGCGTCCACGTGATTTCGTCGCGGGGCATGGGCCTCCTAGGCGTGGGGAGAGCCCGGCGGACAGGGGCCGAGCTCGACTTTGAGGAGCATAGCTCATTGTTACCTATACTCACAATGCACAAAGTCCTGCTAATGTTCCCGGCATGAGTACCCCGGACGCCGACGGCTTCCTCGCCGAGCAGTTGCTGCGGCTGACCCGCCGCCTGCACCGCATCCAGAGACGCCAGCTGGAGCCGGTCGGGATCACGCCCGCGCAATCCCGGCTGCTGCGCACGCTGGTGCACTACGAGACGCCGCCGCGGATGGCCGATCTGGCGCAGCGCCTGGAGGTCGTGCCACGCGCCGTGACCAGCGTGGTGGACGGTCTGGAGGCCGGCGATCTGGTGCGCCGCGTGCCCGATCCGACCAACCGCCGGGTCATCCGGATCGAGCTGACCGACAAGGGCCGGGCCGCCCTTCGGGAGCTGCGCAGCGCGCGCCGTGCGGCGGCAGAGGAGATCCTGGCCCCATTGGACTCACAGCAGCGCGCACAGCTGACGGTCTTGCTGAACGCGTTGTTCGAGTCGCCGCGCGACATGAGAGCCGAGTCGCCGCGCGACCACGAGAACTGATCGGACCGCCCGGCGGAACGAACAGCACCACAGCACGAAACAGCACCACAGCACGTAACAGAACGACGAGAGGCGAGAGTCCCATGCCGCTGCTGGAGCCGAAGCCGGAAGCCCTGCGTCCCGGGACCCGCCCGTCGGGTCCCGCGCCCGACCGGGTCACGGACGGACAGGCGGGCGGCACCCCCGAGCCGCTGCGCTCGGAGCTGACGCGGCTGCTGGGCGCGGACAAGGTCCTCACCAAGGTCTCGGACCTCGTCCGCTACGCCTCGGACGCGAGCCCGTACCGGTTCGTGCCGCAGGTCGTGGTGGTCGCCGAGGACATCGACGACGTGTCGGCCGTGCTGTCGTACGCGCACGGCAAGGGCCGCGAGGTCGTCTTCCGCGCGGCGGGCACGTCGCTGAACGGGCAGGCGCAGGGCGAGGACATCCTGGTGGACGTCCGCAGGTTCTGGGCGGGCGTCGAGGTCCTGGGCGACGGCTCACAGGCGCGCATCGGCCCCGGCACCACCATCGTGCGGGCCAATGCCACGCTGGCCCGGCACGGACGGGTGCTCGGCCCCGACCCGGCGAGCGCGATCGCCTGCACGATCGGCGGCGTGGTGGCGAACAACGCGTCGGGGATGACCGCGGGCACCACTCGGAACTCGTACCGGACCCTCGCCTCGCTCACGTTCGTCCTGCCGTCCGGCACGGTCGTGGACACCGCGGACCCGGCGGCGGACGAGGATCTCGCGCACGCCGAGCCCGCCCTGTGCGAGGGCCTGCTGGCGATCAAGCGGGAGATCGAGGCGGACGCGGAGCTGACGCGCCGGATCCGCGCCAAGTACGAGATCAAGAACACGAACGGATACCGGCTCGACGCCTTCCTCGACGGCACGACACCGGTCGAGATCCTGCGTGGCCTGATGGTCGGCTCGGAGGGCACCTTCGGGTTCATCTCCGAAGTCGTCTTCGACACCCTGCCGTTGGACCGGCACGTCTCCACGGCGCTGCTGTTCTTCCCGTCGCTGCCCGCGGCCGCCGCGGCGGTGCCCGTCTTCAACGAGGCGGGGGCACTGGCCGTGGAGCTGATGGACGGCAACACCCTGCGCGCCTCGGTCAGCGTGCAGGGTGTGCCGCAGGACTGGGCGCAGCTGCCGAAGGAGACCACGGCGCTCCTCGTGGAGTTCCGCGCGCCCGACGAGGAGCGGCAGGCCGCCTATGAGGAGGAGGCCGCGAAGGCGCTGGAGGGGCTCGACCTCGTGGCACCCGTCGCCTCGGTGACCAACGCGTTCACGCGGGACGCGAAGACGATCGGGGGCTACTGGAAGGCCCGCAAGGCGTTCGTGACGGCGGTCGGCGGCTCGCGCCCGTCGGGGACCACGCTCATCACGGAGGACTTCGCGGTGCCGCCGTCGCAGCTCGCCGAGGCCTGCGAAGCGCTCCTCGAACTGCAGACGCGGCACGGTTTCGACGCGGCCGTGGCAGGTCACGCCGCGCACGGCAATCTGCACTTCCTTCTGGCCTTCGACGCGGCCAAGCCGTCGGACGTGGACCGGTACGCGGCCTTCATGGACGACTTCTGCCGGCTGACGGTGGAGCGGTTCGACGGCTCCCTGAAGGCCGAGCACGCCACCGGCCGCAACATCGCACCGTTCCTGGAGCTCGAATGGGGGCCCAGGGCGACGGAGTTGATGTGGCGCACGAAGCAGGTGATCGACCCGGACGGGGTTCTCGCGCCCCGTATCGTCCTCGACCGCGACCCGAAGGCGCATCTGCGCGGCCTGAAGACGATCCCGAAGGTGGAGCTGATCGCCGACCCGTGCATCGAGTGCGGTTTCTGCGAACCGACCTGCCCCAGCGAGGACCTGACCACGACGCCGCGTCAGCGCATCGTGCTGCGCCGCGAGATGATGCGCCAGCCGTCGGGCTCCCCGGTCGAGGACGAGCTGATCGACGCGTACGGATACGACGCGGTGGACACCTGCGCCGGGGACTCCACCTGCAAGCTGGCCTGCCCGGTCGGCATCGACACCGGAGCCTTCATGAAGGGCTTCCGGCACGCGCGCCACTCGCCGCGCGAGGAGAAGGTGGCCGCGCTCGCCGCGAAGAACTTCAAGGCCGTCGAGGCATCCGCGCGGCTCGCCGTCGCGGCCGCCGAAAAGATCGGCGACGGACTGCTCACCTCCGTGACGACGGCTGCCCGTAAGGCGGTTCGGCCGGACCTGGTGCCCGAGTGGCTGCCGGAGGTCCCGGGCGCGGCCGCACGCAAGCTGCCGCGCACCGCGCGCGTGGGTGCGACAGCCGTGTACTACCCGGCCTGTGTGAACCGCATCTTCGGCACCCCCGGCGACGTGTCGCTCCCCCAAGCCGTCGTCGCGGTCTCCGCGCGCGCGGGAAAGCCGGTGTGGATCCCGGGTGACGTGGCGGGCACGTGCTGCGCCACGATCTGGCACTCCAAGGGTTACGACGAAGGCAACACGGTCATGGCGAACCGGATCGTCGAGGCGGCCTGGGGCTGGACCGCGGGCGGTCGCCTCCCGCTCGTCGTCGACGCGTCGTCCTGCACGCTCGGCATCGCGCACGAGGTGGTGCCGTATCTCACCGACGAGAACCGGGAGTTGCACGCGGAACTGACGATCGTCGACTCCCTCGTGTGGGCGGCCGAGGAACTGCTGCCGCGTCTCACGATCGAGCGGACGATCGGCTCTGCCGTGCTGCATCCCACGTGCTCCATGGAACACCTCGGCGACGTGGCCCAGTTGAAGGCGGTCGCCGAGGCCTGCGCGGACGAAGTGGTGATCCCGGACGACGCGGGCTGCTGCGCGTTCGCGGGCGACCGCGGCATGCTCCACAAGGAGCTGACCGAGTCCGCCACGCACAAGGAGGCCGCGGAGGTCACGTCCCGCGCCTACGACGCGCATCTGTCGGCGAACCGGATGTGCGAGGTCGGCATGGACCACGCCACGGGCCGCTCCTACTACTCCGTACTGGTGGAGCTGGAGCGCGCGACCCGTCCCGCGACGGGGGCACGCCGGCAGTCCTGACTCCGGACGGACCGCACCGGTCGGCACGGTGGATGCACTGGCAGGCGCCAGTGCGAGTACCAGTGCCGTGCCGGTGTCGGTGCCAGTGCCAGTGCCAGTGCCAGTGCCAGTGCCAGTGCCAGTGCCAGTGCCAGTGCCAGTCTCAACGCCGACGGCGCCCGGGTAGACACCCTGGGCACCTGACGCCGTGACGCAGCCGGTCGCCAGCGCGCGTTGCCGGTACCGCCGGTGTCCGTCTCGACCGGCCCTGGATGCCGGATCTCGTGCTGAACCTGAACCTACGTGCGTGAACCGGGGGCCGCTTCAGGCCATTCCGGCGTTTGACCGCGCCGTCGATCCGTCGATCCGTCGATCCGTCGAGACGGTCGGGGCAGGACCGCCCGCCGGCTGCCTTCTGTCACGTGAGTCCAAAGGGTCGGTAAAGGAAGTCCAACTCTCCGACCACTTCCGCCCCTTGCGCCCCGGTCTCGGCCCCACCAAGGTGGCAAGCGCTTGCCAGGCACCGCACCCGCCAGCTTCGGAGGTCCGATGCACGACAACGACAACCAGCCCCTGGACGAGACCGGTCCCGACGGTCATTCCCGACGTGATGTGCTGCGCACCGCGGGTGTCGCGGGGGCGGCCGGGATCGGTCTCGCCGCGTTCGGCTCGGGCACGTCCCATGCCGCGGAGCAGGCGCCCGTGCCCGTACAGGCCGCGGCCCAGGCGCCGGCCCGCCAGGGACGGACGATGGTCGGGGTGCCGTTCGAGCGGCGCTCCACGGTCCGCGTGGGGATCATCGGGCTCGGCAACCGCGGTGGCAGCATGATCGATCTGTTCCTGGCGGTACCGGGCGTGCAGGTCGTCGCGCTGTGCGACCCGGTGAAGGACAAGACGGCGAAGGCGGCGGCCAAGGTGACGGCCGCGGGCCAGCCGGCCCCGGCGACGTACACCAAGGGCGATCACGACTTCGAGAACCTCTGCAAGCGCGGGGACATCGACTTCGTGTACGCGGCGACGCCGTGGGACTGGCACTTCGAGATGGCGAAGACGGCGATGCTGAACGGCAAGCACGTCGGCGTCGAGTGTCCCATCGCGCTCCAGCTCGACCAGTTGTGGGAACTGGTGAACCTCTCCGAACGCACCCGTAGACACTGCATGCAGCTGGAGAACTGCTGCTACGGCCGCAATGAGATGCGCGTGCTGCGGATGGCCCACGCGGGCAAATTCGGTCAGCTGCTGCACGGGGCGGGGGCGTACAACCATGACCTGCGCGGTTTGATGTTCGACCCGGACTACTACGAAGGTCCTTGGCGCCGTCTGTGGCACACGCGGCTGCGCGGTGATCTGTACCCGAACCACGGCTTCGGGCCGGTCGCCAACTACATGGACATCAACCGGGGCGACCGCGCCACCCATATCTCCAGCTTCGGCACGCCGTCGCTCGGTCTCGCCGAGTACCGCGAGGCCAACATGCCCAAGGACGACCCGAGTTGGAAGGAGTCGTACATCGAGTCGGACCGCACGATCAGCCTGGTCCAGACGGCGAAGGGCCGTGTGATCCGTCTGGAGCACGACGTGAGCACCCCGCACCCGTATTCGCGGATCAATCAACTCGGCGGCACGAAGGGCGTGTTCGAGGACTATCCGGAGCGCATCTACATCGAGCCCGACCACACGAACGATGCCTGGGGCGACTTCGCGAAGTACGCCGACTGGGACCACTGGCTGTGGAAGGAGCACGCCAATCCGCCCGGCGGACACGGCGGCATGGACTACATCATGGTGTACCGCCTGATGCAGACGATGCGGCTCGGCCTCGTCCCCGACTTCGATGTGTACGACGCCGCGACCTGGACGTCCCCGGTCCCGCTGAGCCACCTCTCCATCAAGGCGAAGGGCGCGCCGCAGCAGATCCCCGACTTCACGCGCGGCGAGTGGCGCGAGAAGCGCGGCGGCGTCGACTCGGAGAAGCCCGCCGAGGAGTGACCCGCAGGACGCGGGGCCTCGACCGCTTCCCGTGCCGCCAGTACGCTCCCGGCGCACCGGGGGAAGGCGGGGGACATGGGCGAGGACACCGCGCGGTCGGAGCGGGACAGATCGACGCTCGCAGTGATCGCCTGGCGCCCGCTGCTGTGCGCGGTCGCCGCGTATGCGGGGGTGCTGACGCTGCTGTCGGGGCGTTACGGCTATCACCGCGACGAGTTGTACTTCGTCGCCGCCGGCCGCCGACTCGCCTGGGGCTACGTCGATCAGCCGCCGCTCACGCCACTGCTGGCCCGCGCCTCCAGCGCCGTCTTCGGTGACGAGCCGGCCGGGCTGCGGGTGGCCGCGACGCTCGCCGCGGCGGCGACCGTGCTCGTGGTGGCGCTGATGGCACGGGAGTTGGGCGGTGGGCGCGGCGCCCAACTCCTCGCGGCCCTGCTCACGGCGCTCGGCGCGCAGGTGCTGGCGGTCGGCCACATGGTGTCCACGGCGACGTTCGACCTGCTGGTGTGGGTGACCGTGAGCTGGCTCGTTCTGCGGGTGCTGCGCACCGGGGACGGGCGCTGGTGGCTCGCGGTGGGCGCGGTCACGGGGATCGGCGTGCAGAACAAGTACCTGGTCGTGCTGCTCGTCGGCGTGCTGCTCGTGGCGATCGGCGGCGTGGGGCCGCGCGCGGTGTGGCGCAGTGCTTGGTTCCTGGCCGGCTGCGCCGTGGCGCTCGCGCTGGCGGCGCCGACTCTGTGGTGGCAGGCGACGCACGGCTGGCCGCAGTTCACGGTGGCCCGCGGCATCAGCGAGGACGACGGAGCGGAGAATCGCGCCCTGCTCGTGCCGCAGCAACTCGTCTATCTCTCACCGCTGTTCGTGCCGGTGTGGGTCGCCGGGTGGCTGCGGTTGTGGCGCGGCGCGCGGCTGCGGTGGGCGCGCGCGTTCGCGGTCGCGTATCCGCTGCTGTGTGCCGTGGTGCTGGCCCTCGGCGGCAAGGGGTACTACACGGTGCCGCTCCTCGTGGTCCTGCTCGCCGCGGGGTGCGAGCCCGCGCTGCGGTGGGCACGGGCCGGGCGGGCGCGGCGGGCGCTGCTCGTGGCGGCCGTGGCCGTGTCCGCCGCGCTCAACGCTCTGATCACCCTGCCTGTGCTGCCGCCCGCCGCGCTGGCCGTGCCGATGGCCCTCAACAAGGAGCAGGGCGAACAGCTCGGCTGGCCCCAACTGGCCGACGCGGCACGCCAGGGGTGGACGCGGATCCCGGCAGCCGAACGCCGGCGAGCCGTCATCCTCACCAGCAACTACGGTGAAGCGGGCGCCCTGGAACGGTACGGTCCCGCGCGCGGGCTGCCCGCCCCGTACTCGGGCCATATGAGCTACGCCGACTGGGGGCCGCCGCCCGACTCCGCGGACGGGCCCGTCCTGCTCGTCCGGCCGGACGACGCCTCCGGCATCGAGCGGTACTTCACCGGCTGCCGCACAGCCGCTCACATCGACAACGGCCACGACGTGGACAACAAGGAACAGGGCGCGGCGGTCGTCCTGTGCGCCGGACCGGCGCAGAAGTGGTCGGCTCTGTGGCCGTCACTGCGCCACGCCTACTGACCTACTCACGCCTACTGACCTACTGATGAGGTTGGCCGTCACGCCTTGAGGTCGGCCCGGTCTCCCATGACGACGACCGGGTGCAGCTCGGGGTCGAGTGTCTTGAGCAGGTACTCCATGTTCGCCTTCGACTGGCTCACGCATGCCGAGGTCCCACTGCCGTGGTCCATGTGCAGCCAGATGCTGCCACCCTTGGACTGGCCCTGGGGGCGGGTCGGGTCGTTGGGCGGCGTGCCCTTGGCTCGGTTGTAGTCGATGGCGATGACGTAGTCGAAGTCGTGCCAGTGCGACTTGGCCCAGTAGTGCGGGGCCTGGATCGACGCGGTCTGCGTGTAGGGCAGTTTCGCGCCGGGATCGGCGAGCACACCGCCGGCATCACTGAGCGTGAACACACCCACGGGGCTGCGCTTGTCACCCTCCCGGTGGTTCGTCGTCCAGCCCTTCTTGCCGTTGTGTCCGGACCAGCTGCGCTCCTTCTTCCAGGTGTCGCCGGACTTGGTGAAGAGGGCGATGGTCGAGTCCGCGGAGTCCTTGCCGTCGCCGTAGACCGCGACGACCTGCCGCGCGTTCGCCGGGATCTGCTTCTGGTAGCGGTCGCCGACGTCGGGGATGCGCTTGAGGTCGACGGCGCGGGCCTCGTCGCTGCGGGCGTCGCTGTGCCCGTTCGACGTGTTCTGGTGGCCGCTGCCGTCGCCGACGCACGCCGCCAGTGTCGCCAGTAGGACTCCACACGCCGCCATCGCGACGCCCGCTCGAACCGCACCCTCACTACGCATGCGTTCCATGGTCGCACCACGCGTCGGGAACCCCTGTGCCGGGCCGGGGGCCGCCGTCGATCCGGGCCGAATCTTTGCTCGCCACCGGAAAACCGTTTGCCTCCGGTCACCGCGGGACGCGAACCTTTCACGGTTTGTTCCGCAGCCACGAACGCGCCGCCCCGAATCCATCCCCCTCAATCCGTCGCCCTGCATCCAACGCCCTGATTCGACTGCCTTGCTTGCTCAGCGGTCGGCTCGCGCCCTTCCCTCTTCCTCCTCCCGTCTCCTCCTCTCCCATCTCCTTCTCTCCGCATCCCCCTCCTCCCTCCTCCCTCCTCCGGTGCACTCCACCTCCGGATCCCCTTTCGAGCTCTGGGACGTCATGCAGATCTCCGACCTTCCGTATCCCGATCCGGGCGTGCCCGACGCGCGCTCCGGCCCCCGGTTCCTGCGCTGGCTCGGCCGGAACCAACTCGGTGGCCAGCTCAAGTCCCTCGCCTGGGGTCTGCTCCACTTCTCCTCGGTCGCCGGTCTGCCGTTCGGCGTCGGCTACGCCGTGCAGGCCGTGGTCGACGGCTCCGGTACGCGCCTCGCCGCGGCGGGCGGGATCATCGTGCTGCTCGGCATCGCCATCGCGTGCGGCGACACGATGCTGCACCGCACGGCGGTCACGAACTGGATCACCGCCGCCGCCCGGGTGCAGCAGTTGCTGGCCCGTCGGACCGCGGCGCTCGGTGCCGCCCTCACCCGCCGGGTCGCCGCGGGCGAGGTCGTCGCGGTGTCCACCGGTGACGTGGAGAAGATCGGCTGGTTCGTCGAGGCGCTCTCCCGCTTCGCCGCTGCCGCCCTCACCGTGGTGCTCGTCTGCGTCAGCCTGGTCGTCTACCAGCCCGCTCTCGGTGTCGTCGTCGCCGTCGGCATGCCCGTGCTGGCTCTCGCCGTGCTGCCGCTGCTGCCCCGCGCCACCCGGCGCGCGGACCACCAGCGCGAGAAGGCGGGCCGGGCCACCGAACTCGCCTCGGACACCGTCGCCGGACTGCGCGTGCTGCGCGGCATCGGCGGTGAGGAACTCTTCCTCGACCGCTATCGCCACGCCTCGCAGGAAGTCCGCAAGGCCGCCGTGCGCAGCGCCCGCATGTGGTCGCTGATCTCCTCGATCCAGGTGCTCCTCCCGGGTCTGCTGCTGATCGTGATCGTCTGGTACGGCGTCCATCTCGCGCGCGAGGGCCGGATCACCGTCGGTGAACTGGTCACCGTGTACAGCGCGGTGATGATCCTCAACTACCCGCTGCGGCACTTCGAGGAGATCGCCATGGCGTACTCCTTCTCGCGCCCCTCGGCTCAGCGCGCGGCCAGGGTCCTGTCCCTGGAACGCGTCACCGAGCCGTCGGGCGGGCTGCGCGACGCGGACGCTCCGGCCGGGGACCTGTACGACCCGGCCACCGGTCTGCTCGCCCCGGCGGGTCGGCTGACCGCCGTGGTGTGCGGGGACCCGGATCTGGCGGGGCGCCTCGCCGACCGGCTCGGCGGCCACGCGGCCTCCGACACCTCCGGTGAATCCGGCGATTCCGGCAGCGGCGACGCATCCGCACCGAGGACGCCGTCCGTGCTGCTGGGCGGGGTGCCGCTCGACGAACTGCCACTGGACGTGGCGCGCACCGCGGTGCTCGTCCAGGACAAGGACCCGGTGCTCCTGTCGGGCACACTCGCCGAGCTGCTCGACGTGCCGTCCGGCGGATCCGTCCACCCGGACGAGGCACTGGAAGCCGCGCAGTGCTCCGACGTCCTCGGCGCCCTCACCCAGGGTTCCCTGGACGACAACCCCATGAACGCCCGCATCACCGAACGCGGCCGGTCCCTGTCCGGCGGCCAGCGCC
This sequence comes from Streptomyces sp. cg35, assembly GCF_050410835.1. Lineage (NCBI taxonomy): Bacteria > Bacillati > Actinomycetota > Actinomycetes > Kitasatosporales > Streptomycetaceae > Streptomyces > Streptomyces sp. cg35. Next base: position 7,780,956 of record NZ_CP191268.1, on the reverse strand, counting down.
AGCGGCTCGCTCTGGCCCGTTCCCTGGTCGCCGACCCCGAGGCGCTGGTTCTCGACGAGCCGACGTCCGCCGTCGACTCGCACACCGAGGCGCGCATCGCCCAGGGCGTCCGCATGCTGCGCCGCGGCCGCACCACGGTGGTGCTCACCTCGTCACCGCTGCTGCTCGACCGCGCCGACCGCGTCGTGTTCGTGCACGACGGCGAAGTGGCCGCGGTCGGCGCGCACCGCGAACTGGTGCGCGCCGAGCCCCGGTACCGGGCCGTGGTCACACGCGAGACCGACGCGGAGGCGGCAGCGACCCGTTCCGAGCTCGAGGCGGAGCCCCGGCCCGGCACCGGGTCCGACATCGACATCACGATCGACATCGAGGAGACGGCATGATCGGCGTAGCGCCCCCGGCCTACGATCCGGCGGCCCCCACCACGGCGAACACCCTGCCGGTCGGCGCCCCGGCCACGGTCCGCGCCTATGTGCGCGAGCTGTACCAGCGCCACCGGCGCGCCTTCCTGCTGCTGATCGGGGTGAACACGGTCGCCGTGGTCGCCTCGATGGCCGGCCCGTATCTGCTGGGCGGGGTCATCCAGGACGTGGCGGACGGCACCGGCGGCCTGCGCGACCTCCATCTGGAGCGCACCATCGGCCTGTTCGCGCTCGCCCTCGTGATCCAGACCGTCTTCGTCCGGCAGGTGCGCCTGCGGGGGGCGATGCTCGGCGAACGGATGCTGGCGGACCTGCGCGAGGACTTCCTGGTGCGGTCCGTCGGGCTGCCGCCCGGCGTGCTGGAGCGGGCCGGCACGGGTGACCTGCTGTCCCGGATCACCACCGACATCGACCGGCTCGCGAACGCGATGCGGGAGGCCGTCCCGCAGCTGTCCATCGCCGTCGTATGGGCGGGTCTGCTCATCGGCGGTCTCGCGGTGACCGCACCGCCGCTGGCCCCGGCGGTCCTCGTCGCCGTGCCGGTACTCGTGCTCGGCTGCCGCTGGTACTTCAAGCGGGCGCCCTCGGCGTACCGCTCGGAGGCCGCCGGGTACGCGGCCGTCGCGGCGGCGCTCGCGGAGACCGTGGACGCCGGTCGCACCGTCGAGGCGCACCGGCTCGGCGAGCGCCGCGTGGCCCTGTCCGAGCGACGCGTCAAGGAATGGACGGCCTGGGAGCGGTACACGCTCTATCTGCGGTCGGTCTTCTTCCCCGTGATCAACGCCGTGCACTGCCTGGTCCTGCTGTCCGTCCTGCTGATCGGCGGGGTCTTCGTCCTGCAGGGCTGGATCGGGGTCGGCCAGCTGACGACGGCCGCGCTCATCGCGCAGATGCTCGTGGACCCGGTGGGTCTGATCCTGCGCTGGTACGACGAGCTCCAGGTCGCTCAGGTGTCCCTGGCCCGTCTGGTGGGCGTCCGCGACATCGAGCCGGACGCGGGCAACGCCGCGGTGCGGCCCGACGGCCGCGCCGTCCAGGCCGACCAGGTGCACTTCGGCTACCGCGAGGGCGTCGACGTGCTGCGCGAGGTGACCCTCGATGTCGCGCCCGGCACCCGGCTCGCCCTGGTCGGGCCGTCCGGCGCGGGCAAGTCCACGCTCGGCCGGCTGCTCGCCGGGATCTATGCGCCCCGGCTCGGGCAGGTCACGCTCGGCGGCGCGGAACTGTCCCGGATGCAGGCGGAGCGGGTGCGGTCGCATGTCGCCCTGGTCAACCAGGAGCACCACGTCTTCGTGGGGTCCCTGCGCGACAACCTCCGGCTGGCCCGGACCGGGGCCGAGGACGCCGAGCTGTGGGCGGCCCTCGGCGCGGTCGACGCCGACGGCTGGGCTCGCGGCCTGGCCGACGGCCTCGACACGGAGGTCGGCTCGGGCGCGGTGGCGCTCACCCCCGCGCAGGCCCAGCAGATCGCGCTGGCCCGGCTGGTCCTGGCCGACCCGCACACCCTGGTCCTGGACGAGGCGACGTCGCTCCTCGACCCGCGCGCGGCCCGGAACCTGGAGCGCTCGCTGGGCCGCGTCCTGGACGGCCGCACCGTCGTGGCCATCGCGCACCGGCTGCACACCGCGCACGACGCGGATGTCATCGCCGTGGTCGAGGACGGGCGGATCCGGGAGCTCGGCAGCCACAACGAACTGGTCGAGGCGGACGGGGCGTACGCGGCCCTGTGGCGGTCCTGGCACGGGTGACCCCGTGCCGGGTGGTGGTGCGGCCGGGCTCAGATGAAGTTGAGCGCGGCCGCGCACCCCACGCCGCCGAGCAGCATGAACGCGGGCATGAGCACCTTGAGCTCGATCCAGCTGCCGGCCCGGAACCGCATCACCTTGGGCGGACCGATCGGGTACCAGCGCTTGCGGCCGATCGGGATGGGCCACAGGATCGGGCAGCCCGAGACGGTGAGCGCGTCCCCGATGTCGTGCACCAGAGCGCCGAGCACGATCGGCAGGCCCAGCCACAGGTACTCCTGGCCCGGCTCGGCGAACAGCCAGTCCGCGCCGTTGCCCGGCTTGTCCAGGACCCCGGCGAGGATCCAGGCGCTGGTGGCGGCCAGCAGCCAGACCAGGACGTCGCTGCTGGAGCCCCGTGCGGCCCGCCACAGCAGGCCTTCGATGGCGAGCACCATGTGGACGAACAGGATCGCGAGGACGGCCCAGCGGCCCCCGGTGATCGCCGCGACGGACGTGCCCGCCCCGATCAGGACCGCCCACAGCCACGTATGGGTGAGTGTGCGGTGCCCGCCGGACCGGCGCGGGTCGCCCTGCTTGCGGGTGGCCTTGTAGACGGCGTAGGAGAGCTTGTCGACGATCTCGCAGAGCCACCGGGAGATCGGTCCGAAGGCGCGCGAGATGGTCGCCGCCTTGTGGTCGAGGTCGGGGGCGAGCGCGGCGCCGGCGCAGATCAGCGCTCCGACGAGGACGACCGGCCAGGGCATCGGGTGTCCGGCGGCGGCCGCGGCCGCGCCCACCCCCAGCCAGGCCGCCGCTCCTGACAGCGAGTGTGCCGGTCCCATCATGGTGGTGTTCCGCCCCATTCCTCTTGTGCCGACGCCCCGTTGCCCCCGTCGGGCCGTGCGCGTCCTGACGCTCCGTCGGCGACTCAGCGTAGCGTTCATGATCTTCGTACGGGCATCCGATTCCCGGATCGGGACGGAAGACAGGCAAGATGGTGACGTGACCCTTATCGATCAGCTTCCGCAGACCGCCGACCCGGACGCCCTCTATGACGCCTTCGAGTCGTGGGCCGAGGAGCGTGGTCTCACCCTCTATCCGCACCAGGAGGAGGCCCTGATCGAGGCGGTGTCGGGGGCGAACGTGATCGTCTCGACGCCCACCGGGTCCGGCAAGAGCATGATCGCGGCCGGTGCGCACTTCGCGGCCCTCGCCCGCGACGAGGTCACCTTCTACACGGCCCCCATCAAGGCGCTGGTCTCCGAGAAGTTCTTCGAGCTGTGCAAGCTCTTCGGCACGGAGAACGTCGGCATGCTGACCGGTGACGCGTCCGTGAACGCGGACGCGCCCGTCATCTGCTGCACCGCGGAGGTCCTCGCCTCGATCGCGCTGCGGGACGGGGCGCAGGCCGACATCGGCCAGGTCGTCATGGACGAGTTCCACTTCTACGCGGAGGCGGACCGCGGCTGGGCCTGGCAGATCCCGCTGCTCGAACTGCCGCAGGCGCAGTTCATCCTGATGTCGGCGACCCTCGGCGACGTCGCCATGTTCGAGAAGGACCTCACGCGGCGCACGGGCCGTCCGACGTCGGTGGTGCGCTCGGCGACGCGCCCGGTCCCCCTCTCCTACGAGTACCGGCTCACGCCGCTCACGGAGACCCTGACCGAGCTGCTCGACACGCGGCAGGCACCGGTCTACATCGTCCACTTCACGCAGGCGCAGGCCGTCGAGCGGGCGCAGGCGCTGATGAGCATCAACATGTGCACGCGCGAGGAGAAGGACAAGATCGCCGAGCTGATCGGCAACTTCCGCTTCACCACCAAGTTCGGCCGCAACCTGTCCCGTTACGTACGGCACGGCATCGGGGTCCACCACGCAGGCATGCTGCCGAAGTACCGCCGCCTCGTCGAAAAACTCGCGCAGGCGGGCCTGTTGAAGGTCATCTGCGGCACCGACACCCTCGGCGTGGGCGTCAACGTCCCCATTCGCACGGTGCTGTTCACCGCGCTCACCAAGTACGACGGCAACCGCGTCCGCACGCTGCGCGCCCGCGAGTTCCACCAGATCGCGGGCCGCGCCGGACGCGCCGGCTTCGACACGGCCGGCTTCGTCGTGGCGCAGGCACCCGAGCACGTCATCGAGAACGAGAAGGCGCTCGCGAAGGCGGGCGACGACCCGAAGAAGCGGCGCAAGGTCGTCCGCAAGAAGGCTCCGGAGGGCTTCGTCGGGTGGACGGAGAGCACCTTCGAGAAGCTGATCGCCTCCGACCCGGAGCCGCTGACCTCCCGCTTCCGTGTCACGCACACGATGCTCCTGTCGGTCATCGCCCGCCCGGGCAACGCTTTCGAGGCGATGCGCAAGCTGCTCGAGGACAACCACGAGCCGCGCAGGGCCCAGCTGCGGCACATCCGCCGGGCCATCGCGATCTACCGCTCGCTGCTGGACGGCGGCATCGTCGAGAAGCTGGACCAGCCGGACCCGACGGGCCGTATCGTGCGCCTGACCGTCGATCTGCAGCAGGACTTCGCGCTGAACCAGCCGCTCTCGACGTTCGCCCTCGCTTCCTTCGACCTGCTCGACCAGGAGTCGCCGTCGTACGCGCTCGACATGGTGTCGGTCGTGGAGTCCACGCTCGACGACCCGCGGCAGATCCTGCACGCCCAGCAGAACAAGGCACGCGGTGAGGCCGTCGCCCTCATGAAGGCGGACGGTGTCGAGTACGAGGAGCGCATGGAGCGCCTCCAGGACATCTCGTACCCGAAGCCCTTGGAGGAGCTGCTCTTCCACGCCTACAACACGTACCGCACGAGTCATCCGTGGGTCGGCGACCACCCGCTGTCGCCGAAGTCCGTCATCCGCGACATGTACGAGCGGGCGATGACCTTCACGGAGTTCGTCTCGTTCTACGAGCTCGCGCGCACCGAGGGCATCGTCCTGCGGTACCTGGCGAGCGCGTACAAGACGCTCGATCACACCGTGCCGGACGACCTCAAGTCGGAGGACCTGGAGGACCTGATCGCCTGGCTCGGCGAGATGGTGCGCCAGGTCGACTCCAGCCTCCTGGACGAGTGGGAACAGCTCGCCAATCCCGAGGTGATGACCGCCGAGGAGGCCCAGGAGAAGGCCGACCAGGTCAAGCCGGTCACCGCGAACGCCCGTGCCTTCCGCGTCCTCGTCCGCAACGCCATGTTCCGCCGGGTCGAGCTCGCCGCGCTCGACAACGTCGACGAGCTGGGCGAGCTGGACGCCGACTCGGGCTGGGACGCGGACGCCTGGGGCGAGGCCATGGACAAGTACTGGGACGAGTACGAGGACCTCGGTACGGGTCCGGATGCCCGCGGACCCAAGCTGCTCATGATCGAGGAGGATCCGGAGCACGGTCTGTGGAAGGTCCGTCAGACCTTTGCCGACCCCAATGGCGACCACGACTGGGGCATCAGCGCCGAAGTCGACCTCGCGGCCTCCGATGCCGAGGGCCGTGCCGTCGTCCGGGTCACGGACGTCGGTCAGTTGTAGATCCGGGACCGGGCGGACGGTAGTGTCCGCCCGCGCCCACGCGCCGGAGTCGTCCGGCCGCGCACACGAGAGAGAACCACGCATGACGAATCCTGCGGAGCGGCTCGTCGACCTGCTCGACCTGGAGCAGATCGAGGTCAACATCTTCCGCGGACGCAGCCCGCAGGAGTCCCTCCAGCGCGTCTTCGGCGGGCAGGTCGCGGGCCAGGCCCTGGTCGCGGCGGGCCGCACCACGGACGGCGACCGTCCCGTGCACTCGCTGCACGCGTACTTCCTGCGCCCGGGCCGCCCGGGCGTGCCCATCGTGTACCAGGTCGAACGGGTCCGCGACGGCCGCTCGTTCACCACGCGCCGGGTGACCGCCGTGCAGCAGGGGCGCACGATCTTCAATCTGACCGCCTCCTTCCACAAGCCCGAGGAAGGTGCCTTCGAGCACCAGTTGCCGCCGGCCCGCGAGGTGCCGGACCCGGAGTCACTGCCGACGATCGCCGAGGAGATCAAGGGCCATCTCGGCGCCCTGCCCGAGGCGTTGGAACGCATGGCCCGGCGCCAGCCCTTCGACATCCGGTACGTCGACCGGCTGCGCTGGACCCCGGAGGAGGTCGGGGCGGCCGAGCCGCGCAGCGCCGTGTGGATGCGCGCCGTGGGCCCGCTGGGCGACGACCCGCTCGTGCACACCTGCGCGGTCACGTACGCGAGTGACATGACACTGCTCGACGCGGTGCGTCTGCCGGTCGAACCGCTGTGGGGGCGGCGCGGCTTCGACATGGCCTCGCTCGACCACGCCATGTGGTTCCACCGTCCTTTCCGTGCCGATGAGTGGTTCCTGTACGACCAGGAGTCGCCGATCGCGACGGGTGGCCGGGGCCTGGCCCGCGGCCGCATCTACGACGTCGAGGGGCGTCTGCTGGTGTCCGTGGTCCAGGAGGGGCTGTTCCGGAAGCTCGAAGGGTGACGGCCGGATCGGACGGCCCGGGAGAGCTGCTCGCCCAGGCCGTGCGGTTGCGGGAGGCGGGCCACCATGACGAGGCCCGTGCGCAACTGCTCGGCCTGCGCGGCCGGTTCCCCGACGACGCCCAGGTCGCGTACCAGACCGCCTGGGTCCACGACTCGCTCGGCCTGGAGGCCGAGGCCGTCCCCCACTACGTCGATGCGCTGGCCGGAACCGGGCTGTCCGAGGAGGACCGCAGGGGCGCGCTGCTCGGCCTCGGCAGCACCTACCGCACGCTCGGCCACCATGCGGAGGCCGTGGCGACGCTGAGCGACGCCGTCGCCGCGTTCCCGGACGACAACGCCCTCAAGACGTTTCTGGCGATGGCGCTGTACAACGTGGGCCGCGCGCACGACGGGATGCGGCTGCTGCTCACGGTGCTGGCCGGGACCAGTGCCGACCCGGACATCGTGGGTTACCGGGGCGCCATCGAGCACTACGCCCAGGACCTGGACGCCGTCGAGGGCGCCGGATAGCTCTGCCGCGCGCCGCTCTCAGCCTCGTCTGCCGAGCAGCCGCCCCCACAGTCCGCGGCGCCCTTCGACAGCGGGCTGCGGATCGGGCGCGGCGCTGTCCGCCGACGGTTCGCTCTCCGGTTCAGGCTCGGTCGGCGCCTCCCGCGTCGTGGGCCGTGGGGCGGGGCGCAGGACGCGCGCCTGCGACAGGCTCAGCAGCAGGTTCGCCCGCAGCCAGCTGATCTCGTCCGGATCGTCGGCGATCAGAATGTGCTCGACGGCCCGCGCCGACGGCGACTCGGGCGCCCCGTACCAGGACTCCTCGGGCCGCAGCCGGTGCAAGTAGGCGCGCTCGAAGGGGTTCTCGACGAGGTCGGCGAGCTGGGTCGGGTCCAGCAGTGTGGCCATCGCGGCGGCCCGCTCCCAGGGGTCGCTGCTCTGTCCGAGCAGGTAGCCGGCCTGACGGGACCGCCACCTGCGCGGTCGCAGGTCCTCACCGGCCGAGAGCCGGGCGCGCATCTTGTCCGGCGCACGGCCGGTGAGCAGCGGGGCGTTGAGCTCGGACGCCGCGAACTCCTGGAGTTCCTCGGCCAGATAGAGCCACACCACCGTCCGGTAACGGTTCAAGTAGAACTTGGCCGGCGTGAGCAGCCCGGCGCGGGCGAGCCGGGTGAAGCGGGTCGGCGGGATGCCCATGAGGTGCGCACCCTCAGCCGTCCCCACCACCCTGACCTGCCGGCGCAGCGCCTCCGGGAAGCCCTCGGCGTCGCGGATCCGCTCGATCTCCTCGCGGGGAACGCGGCGCCGGCCGCCGTCCGGCGCCGCGACGGTGCGGATCCGGCCCAGGCGTACGGCGAGGTCGAACTCGCCTCGCTTGAGCCCCAGCTCGCGGGCCGCGCTGCCCTGGGGCCTGGTCATGATGTCGCCTTGCACGATGGTTCTCCCCCGTCGGTCGATGACGTGCGGTCACTCTCCGTGACCGCTCGGGAAAACCGTAGCCCGAATCGAAGAACCCCGTCCGAGCCTGTGGATAACTTCGCCGCACCCACGCAGCGCTGCGCCTTATCGCAGGTCAGCGGTCTATGACCGGCATTCGCTCGGGGTGCCGGGCGTCCACGGCCAGGTGCTCCCCGACCCGGTTGACGAGCAGCGTCATCTCGTACGCGACCTGACCGATGTCGGCCTCGGCGGCGCTGAGCACGCACAGGCAGCTGCCGTCGCCGGCGGCGGTGACGAAGAGCACCGCCTCGTCGAACTCGATCATCGTCTGGCGCACGCCTCCGGCGCCGAAGTGCCGGCCCGACCCCTTGGCGAGGCTGTGCAGTCCGGAGGAGACCGCGGCGAGGTGCTCGGCGTCCTCGCGGCGCAGGCCCGTGCTCGCTCCGGTCACGAGACCGTCGTTGGACAGGACCAGGGCGTGCCGCACGTGCTCGACGCGTTGCGTCAGGTCGTCCAGCAGCCAATCGAGTCCTACGTTCTGCCCCATGATCCCGTCTCCCCGCTTCCTGTGGCTCCCCGTGCCCCGGAGGGGACCGCTCCCCTGCCCGGAGGATCTCTCACGCCAGCCTTCCCCACGGTCGGCGTCCGGGCAAGGAGGATGACCTCATGGCACACAAGATGACCGATGAGGAATGGCGGGCCTTCGTCTCCGAGGGCACCCGCACCGGAAAACTCTCCACCGTGCGGGCCGACGGCAGCCCGCACATCGCCCCCGTCTGGTTCGTGCTGGACGGTGGCGACATCGTGTTCAACACCGGGAAGAACACGGTCAAAGGACGCAATCTGGCACGCGACGGGCGAGTGGCGCTGTGCGTCGACGACGAGCGGCCCCCGTTCTCGTTCGTGACGATCCAGGGCCGCGCCGAACTCAGTGAGGACCCTGCGGAACTGCTGGATTCGGCCACCCGGATCGGCGGCCGGTACATGGGCGAGGACCGCGCCGAGGAGTTCGGCCGGCGCAATGCCGTGCCGGGCGAACTCGTCGTCCGCGTACGGGTCGAGAAGGTCGTGGCGATGGGCGACGTGGCCGACTGATCCGGCCGCGGCTCAGCTCACGGAGTCGAGCAGCCGGGCGGTGTGCATCCGCCCGGCGTACTCGACCAGCCTGATCAGGACCTCCTTCCCCGAGTCCCGGTCACGCGCGTCGCAGAGCACCACCGGTGTCCCGCGTTCGAGGTCGAGGGCCCGTGCCACCTCGTGCGCGCCGTACGCCCTGGCGTTCGCGAAGCAGTTGACCGCCACGACGAACGGGATGTCCCGGTGCTCGAAATAGTCCACGGCGGGGAAGCAGTCCTCGAGCCGTCGGGTGTCCGCGAGAACAACGGCGCCGAGCGCGCCTTGTGACAGTTCGTCCCACAGGAACCAGAACCGGTCCTGGCCCGGTGTGCCGAACAGGTAGAGCGACAGTCCGGACCTGATCGTGATCCGGCCGAAGTCCATGGCGACGGTCGTGGTGGTCTTGCGTTCCACGGCCGCCGTGTCGTCCACGGACTGGCCCGCCTCGCTGAGTAGTTCCTCGGTGCGCAGGGGGCGGATCTCACTGACCGCGCCGACCAGGGTGGTCTTGCCCACCCCGAATCCGCCCGCGACCAGAATCTTCAGGGCCAGGTCGGCGGATGCGCCGGTGGCCGTGGTGTCAGAGTGCTCGGAGCCCATCGATGACTTCTCTCAGGATCTTCTCGTCAGGTAGCTGGGCGGGCGGCACCGGCCTGCTGACCTTGATGCAGGCCAGTTCCAGGAGGTCGCCGAGGAGCACCCGGACGACCCCCACGGGCAGCTCGGTGCCGGCGGCGAGTTCGGCGACCGTCTGTGTCTCGGTCCGGCACAGCTCGATGATCGAACGGTGCTCGGGGCCGAGGGCGGTGTCGTCGGCGGCGGGCGCGGCGGAGTCGAGCGAGACGAGGGCGATCAGGTCGAAGCGCGCTGCCTGAGGTCCTGCCGTGGTCCGCCCGCCGGTCATCGCGTAGGGGCGGACCATGGGCCCGGCCTCGTTGTCGAACCACTGGCTGCCCAGGTCCGGAGGGCTGCCCCTCTTCTCGTCGGTCTGCTGGGGGCCGCCGTCGAGCGCGCCCGCGTCCCGGTGCGATGCGTCGAGCATGTCCTCGTCCATGGCGCCGGCCGACCCGTCAGCCTGCGGTGGGCGGGTGCCCGGCCAACCTGGGCGCGGTGTGCAGGTGTTCGCCGACCCGTTTCACCAGGCGTGCCATCTCGTAGGCGACGAGGCCGATGTCGGCGGTGACGGTGCTCAGGACGGCGAGGCAGGAACCGTCGCCCGCGGCGACCACGAACAGGAAGCCGTCGTCCATCTCGACCATGGTCTGCCGCACTCCTCCGGTACCGAAGTGCCGACCTGTCCCCTTGGCGAGGCTGTTGAACCCGGAGGCGACGGCGGCCAGATGCTCGGCGTCCTCGCGGCCGAGTCCGTCGGAGGCGCCGACGGCCAGGCCGTCGTTGGACAGGACGACGGCGTGCCGCAGTTCGGCCACGCGGAGGACCAGGTCGTCAAGGAGCCAGTCGAGTTCGCCCGCCCCGGGGGCGGTGGCCGTGGTCGGTTCCTTGATCATGTGAGGTCTCCTTCACTGCTGTCGCTGCCGGGCCGGCGTCCGCCGCCCCTGGCCCAGCCGTCCCGGAAGGACGCCATGCGGGCCCGGACCTGTTCGGGGGTGCGTTCGCCCGTCTCCGGGACGCGCACGGGTGTGGCCTGTGCGTCGGGGCGCTCCCGCAGCTGGGGTGCGAGGCTCGCCTGGCGCACGCGGCGCGGGAGCCCGTCCTCGGGTGGGACATCGCCCTGCTGCGGAGCCGATGACCTCCGCATCCGCAGAGCGGTGACACCCGGCGGGTGCTGCGTCTCCTCGGGATCGGGGCCCGGCGAGGGGGCGAGTGCGGGACGTAGAGGCGGGGCGGGGACGGAATCGCCGTTCATGGGAGCTGCTTCGGGCTCGGGCACACGCGCGTAGCGGCGCTCTTCTTCGGACGGTGAGGGGTCGCGCCCGTCCGGTTGCGCACCGTCCTTGTGCAACAAGGAGGTGGGCAGCAGGACGACCGCATTGGTGCCTCCGTACGGCGAGGTACGCAGATGCACCTTGATGTCGTGACGATCGGCGAGCCTGCTGACCACGAAGAGGCCGAGCCGGTCGCTGTCGAACAGGTCGAGTGCTTCGGAGTGCTCGATGCGCTTGTTCGCCTCGTCGAGGGTCTCCTTGCCCATGCCGAGACCGCGGTCCTCGATCTCGATCGCGTATCCGTTGCCGACGGGCTCGCCGCTGATGCGCACCTTGGTGTGCGGCGGCGAGAACTGGGCCGCGTTCTCGACGAGTTCGGCCAGGAGGTGCGTGAGGTCGGCGACGGCGGCGCCCGCCACCTCGGCGGCGGCGAGGTGGCGTACCTCCACGCGCGCGTAGTCCTCGATCTCGGAGACCGCGGCCCGTACGACGTTCGTCAGGGAAACCGGCTTGCGCCAGGCCCGGCCCGGCGCTGCTCCGGAGAGGATGATCAGGCTCTCCGCGTGGCGTCGCATACGGGTCGTGAGGTGGTCGAGGCGGAACAGGTCGCCCAGTTCGTCCGGGTCCTCGGCACGGCGCTCCATGGTGTCCAGGAGACCGAGCTGGCGGTGGACGAGGGTCTGGTTGCGGCGGGCGAGGTTGACGAAGACGCCGGAGATCCCGCTGGCGAGTTCCGCCCGCTCCACGGCGGCGCGCAGGGCCGCGCGGTGCACGGTGGTGAGTGCCTCGGACACCTGGCCTATCTCGTCCTCGGCCGGGGGTCCCTGCGGCGCTTCCTTCAGTACGTCGATCTCCTCGCCGGCCCGCAGTTTCCGCATGGCGTGCGGGAGTTTGCGTCCGGCGATCTCCAGTGCCGTGTTGCGCAGGGTGGCCAGTTCGACGACGAGGCCGCGGCCGATACGGACGGAGATGAGCAGCGAGGCGATCACGGCGCCGAGGCCGAACAGGACCGCCGCTCCCGCGGATGTCAGCAGCCCCCGGGCGAACGGATCCGCCCGGTCGGCGGCGCTCCGCGCGGCGTCCGACGCGAGGGCGCGCATACCGTCCTGCACGCCCAAGTGCGCCAGGTCCCACGTCTCCGCGGGCGCCGCGGCGAGCGCCTTCTTCCCGGGCTCCGCGATGAGCGTCCGGTCCTCGACGGCGCGTACGTCGCGGTACGCGCTCCCCTCCACGAGGCGGTTCCAGGCGGCTCGTTCGGGCCCGCGCAGATCGGCGGCGGCCGTGGCGACGAGGGTCCTGCGCGTGTCGACGGCGCCGGTGAACAGACGCAGCCGCTCACCGTCCAGTGTTCCGGCGATGCGGGCGCTCGTCACGACCGCGTCCTCACGGGAGAGCATCTCGGCGGAGCGGCCGAATTCGAGCAGCACGCGCGCGTCGGAGCCGGCTTCGCCACCCTGGATGCCGGTCAGTGCTCCGCTCACCGTGTAGGCGCTGTCGATGGTCTTCGTGTACTGCCCGTATGCGGTGTCCCAGCCCGCACGCTGCTCCAGTACATCGGTGCGTACGGTGCGCAGGCGCTCGGCGTCGCCGACGAAGGCGCCGAGACGTGCGGCCACTTTGTGGGACAGGTCCGCGCCGTCCGCGACAGTGTTGTTCTTGCCGAGCCGCAGGGCGGCGACGGCGCGGTCGGTGGTGGTCGCGAGCCTCTTGAGGTCGTCACCACGGTCGGGTGAGGGGGCGCTCGCGTAGCCGACGGCGGCGGTGCGCTCCGCCTGGAGGGCAGCCAGCGCCGCGGCCACGGGCACGCGTACCGCGGTGTCGACGCGCTGCGCCCGTGTCTGCCGCGCGACGTCCTGAACGGTGCTCACCGTGGCGTAGGCCCAGAGGGCGAACAGCGACACCACCGGCACCATGAGGAGGCAGACGATCTTCGCGCGGACCGTGCGGGGGCGCAGGTGTCTGCCGCCCACGCGCGTGGGCGGCCCGTTGCGGGCGGACGTCGCCTCTGCCGCGGTGTCCTCTTCGGCGGGCGGCCCGGCGTGCGCGCGGCGTCCACGCGCCTGGGGCGCGGGTATCTGCGGCGGGCCGGGGCTGGGTTCGGTGCGGGGCGGGGGCATGGCCTCCTCATCCGGGGTCTGGGGCGGGGTCGGCGCGGTTGCGTCAACGGGCCAGGCTCTCCACCGGCGGTGGCGTCGTCGCGGAGGTCTCCCGCTGGTCGACGGTCGGGGACAGCGCGACGAACGCCGACGTCAGGAACAGGTAGGAGCCCAGTCCCACGGCGAGCGGGAAGATGAACTGCATCGCCGTCGCGCCGGGGAGCGCGGCCGAGGAGGGTGCCACGCGCACGCTCACCGCCATCATTCCGGTGTAGTGCATGCTGCTCACGGCGCCGCCCATCACGAGGGACGCGACAGCCACGGCCGCCGGCGACTTGATGTTGAGGCCGGCCCACAGGGCCACGGTCGCCGCGACGACGGCGATGGCGACGGAGAGCGCGACCAGAAGCGGTTCGTAGCCGACCCGGCCGTGCAGGCGCAGAGCCGCCATGCCGAGGTAATGCATGCTGGCGACCCCGAGCCCGGTGGTGAGGCCGCCCAGGGCGAGGGCGCGGCCCCGGTCGTGGCCGTAGCCGACGGCGAAGACCCCGACGCCGACCACGACCACGGCGACGACGAGGCTGAGGATGGTCAGCGGCACGTTGTAGCGGATCTCGGTGCCGCTGACGCCGAAGCCGAGCATCGCGACGAAGTGCATCGTCCAGATGCCGGTGCCGAGGGCGGAGGCCGCGGTCACGAGCCAGTTGCGGCGGGTCCGCCCCGTGGCGCTCAGGGCGCGCACGGTGCAGCGCAGCGCGAGTGCGGCACCGATGCAGGCCATCGCGTACGACAACACAGGGGTAAGCCAGCCGAACGCGGCGTGGTCCAGGTGTCCCATGGCCCGGGAAGCTAGTCGTGGTGGGGGCGCACAACAGGGGCGCATTTCGAAAGCTGCTGGGATATGACAGAGATGCGCTTCTGAACGATCGCTGCAGGGTCGAACATGTGCACCGCACGTGCATGCGACGGTTTCGGTTCGGATAGGGAGCTTTCGACCCGAGGTCCCTCCATCGTGTCGCGTCGTCTGTCGGTGGGCTGCGCAATCATGGAGCGCATGAGCGATGACGCCACACGCGTGCAGGAGTTCTTCACGGCACGGGCCGCCGACTGGGATTCCCGCTTCCCCGACGACGGTCCGGCCTACGCCGCCGCGGTCGCCGCGCTGGGCCTGCGCCCGGGCGGCCGGGTCCTGGACGCCGGCTGCGGTACGGGGCGCGCGCTGCCGCCGCTGCGCGCGGCGGTGGGGCCTTCGGGCGTGGTGCTCGGCGCCGATCTGACACCGGCCATGCTGGCGGCCGCCGTACGGGCCGGGCGGGACGGGCAGGGACAGTTGCTGCACGCGGACGTGTCGCGGCTGCCGCTGCGCTCGGCATCACTGGACGCGGTGTTCGGCGCGGGCCTCATCTCGCACCTTCCTCAACCGGCGGAGAACCTGCGCGAGTTGTGGCGTGTGGTGCGGCCCGGCGGTCTGCTCGCGCTCTTCCATCCGATCGGGCGCAAGGCCCTCGCCGCGCGCCAAGGGCGGCAGATCACGCCGGAGGACCTGCGGGCCGAGCCCCATCTGCGCCCTCTGCTCGCCGGTTCGGGCTGGCGCATGACGTCGTACGTCGACGAGGACGCGCGGTTCCTGGCGCTGGCGGTGCGCGAGGGCTGAGCGGGGAGGCTATCCCTTGACGGCCGCCGCGAAGGCGTCCGGGTTGTCGAACATGACGTTGTGCCCCGCGTCCGGAACGTCGACAACGTGGACACCGGCCGCCTCCAGGCCCTCCTTGCCGGGGAGTTCACCGGTCCGTACGCCCTGGAGGTAGACGCGCTCGGCCGTCGAGTCCTGCAGCATGCGCCGCATCGTGGGCTCCGTGCCGCGCACCAGCCCGACCGCCGTGCGGTGCAGGGCGAGCGGGTCGGCGAGACGCATGGTGGCGGCCCACAGCGGGCCGACCTTCTCGAGCACACGCGCGTGGCCGCCACCCGTCACGTACTCCGCCTCTCCGTAGCTCGCGATTCCGCTGCTGCCCGCGGTGGGACCCGGGTGCGGATCGAGGTTCCCCTCGGTGACGACCAGCCGCGAGACGAGGTCGGCCCGCCGGTGCGCCAGGACGATCGCCACGGCGCCGCCCATGCTGTGCCCGATGATCTCGGCCCCGCTCACCTCCGCGGCGTCGAGCGCCGCGGCCAGCGCGTCGGCGTGGTCCTCCAGGGTGTACCCGAATCCGGCGGGGCGGTCGCTGATCCCGTGACCGGGCAGATCCACGAACAAGGAGCGGCGGCCGGCCAGTTCGGGCCGGGCCGCGATGTGCGCGTGGTACACCGTCGAGGCCGAGCCGAGTCCGTGGACGTAGACCCTCGCGGGCTCCTCGCCCGGCGCTTCCGTCCACCGGATCCGACTCCCCTGCGCGTCGAACTGCGCCTGCCGCATGACGTCCTCCTTGTTCGCATCCTCAGTCGCACTGCCGACCGACCATACATCGGTCACGTAGTACTTCGTAAACGATGTACAGCGCGAGCGTTCCCGTGGGCCACAATGGGCACATGCTGGAGCTCGCCATCCTCGGATTCCTCTACGGAGCGCCGCTGCACGGCTATGAGCTGCGCAAGCGCATCACCGCACTCACCGGGCACGTGCGGCCGGTCGCCGAGAGCACGCTGTACCCGGCGATCAAGCGCCTGGAGAAGGCGGGACTGCTCGCGCGCGAGCAGCAGCCCGGTGCGGCGGCGGCGCCACGGCACGTACTGAGCCTCACCGAGGAAGGCCGCCAGGAGCTGCGCCGCAGGCTGCGCGAGCCGGCCCGGTCCGACATCACCGACGAGAACCGCTGGTTCACCGTGCTCGCCTTCCTGCGCCACCTGGACGACCCTCAGGAGCAGGCGGACGTGCTGCACCGCCGGCTCGACTTCCTGGAGGAGCCCGCGAGCTTCTTCTACGAGGGTGAGCGCCCGCTGCGAGCGGAGGAGTTGGAGGATCCCTTCCGGCGCGGGATTCTCACCATCGCGCGGGCCACGAGTCGCGCCGAGCTCGGCTGGCTGCGCGACACGCTCAAGGACCTGGAATCCGCGGGCTGCTGACCTCCCCAAGACGGGAACACCCCGACCCGCTTCTGTCACCATTGAGGCAACTCCACAACGGGTAAAGGCAGTTGACAAGTCGAAGGCCTACCCAGCGGCCATCGGCAGGGGACGGTGACGCGCATGCTCGGCAGAGTCCGGAAATCATGGAGCACCTGGCGCAAGAGGGTCGCCCGACGCGAGGAACGGCTGCGGGAAGCCGAACATTCCGTGCGCGAGGCCGGCCGGCCCGCCGAAGGACGGCGGCGCCCGCACAACCTGTTCGAAGCGGCAGCCACCTATGTGGCGGCCTGCGTCGAGGACGATCAGGAGCGGATCGACGAGGCCGCCGGCTGGGTGGAACCCGGCGCACTGGTCTTCGGTGTGAACGAATTGGCGTGCCGGGCCCTCATCGCCCTCGCACGGGAGCGGGACCAGCCGCCGAAAGCCGTGGCGCGGAGCCTCCTCGGCCTGCCCGCCGCCTGACATCGGCGTGCGACGGGTCGGCGCGCTGAAGGGCCGTGCGCGCGCAGACGCCGGTGCCGGCCGCGTGCGCGAGGCGTTCACGAACCTCGCGCGGCGTGCGCGGTCGATACCCGGGACCGCATCCGCGGCAGGCCGCGCGACAACGGATACCGGCCTCCAGGACCGCCCCGAGAGCGCGCCGGCCCGCGATGTCACGGCGCTCGGGCGCGGCCGGCGCCGCGCCCGCCTCGATCGACTTCCCCTCGCAGCGCGGGCGGACATCGCGCCGTGCCCGCCCGTGTGTGCCCGCCTTCTTGAACGAGACCCGGCACGCGAGGCACACAAAGTGCACACGAGATGTCGACATGCCGTCCACGGTGGGCGCGAGTAACCGGACTGACCACTGATTTTCCTGGTCATCGCCCCTGTACGACATCGTCCGCGACTGACTAAGGTCACGCCGACGGAACGAACCTCAGGGGAGGCTGGCATGGCCGGGACGGACGACGCTGTCGCCGTCGGGGACGACGCGCTGTACGTACTCACGGCGGTGTTGCTGACGCCCGCGAAGTTCCCCAGTGTGCTCGGCGACGACTACCCCGAGGCATGCGCGGCACTGGGTCTGGCGCCGCCTGCCGACGGGTACGGACTGGTCCTCGGCCAGGACGCGCAGGGCGCCCGCTGGACGGTGGTCGTCGACGACGTGTCCCTGGTCGCCGTGGCGATCGCCTCCTGGGACTGCGGCATGGAGTACGACCTCTCCCCCGACGAGAACAGCATGGTCGCCGCCCTGCCGGGCTGGCCGCTCGCGCTGGCGGTGGCGGCGCCGGGCGTGCCGGATCCGCACGATCCCGAGCCCGACCCGGACATCGACGAGATGCCGGCGCTCTGCCCGCCCGACACGCAGACGTGGGGTCCGGCGCAGCGGCGCCTGGGGGCGGACGAGATCGCGCTGCAGTGGGCCACGTGGCGTGAGCAGATCGACGACTCCCAGTTCGCCACCGGTACCGAGGGCACGGCGGCCGAGGAGGGCGCCGACGGGGACGACGCAGAGACCTCGTCGGGCGGTTCGCACCTGGGCATCCGGCGGGCTCTCGCCGAAGCGCGTGCCTACGTGGACGCTCCTCCGCCGCTGGGCCGGGTGCGGTCCGCGTTCGCGTCGGGCGACGCGCGGACGCTGCGGGCCGACGGACCGGGCTGGTCGATGGTGGCGCGCACGGACGACATCGCCTTCATCCTGCTCGACGACGAGCCGGGCGAGGTGCTGCCGGTCGGCCGGGGCCCGGAACTGCCCAGCCTCCTGGAAGCGCTCGACAAGATGGCCGTACGGCCGGTCTGAACCGCCGTCACCACATGGTCCGGGAGCGCCGCATGTGGCCCCGCACCATGGATGTGGACCGGCTCCACCTCGACGATGAGGTCTCTTCCCGCCACTTCGAGGAGGCCTCCCCATGCGCACGCCCAGATCCGTTCCTTTGTTGGCCACGGCGCTCGTGGCCCTGGCCGCTTCTGGGCCGCAGGCCGCGAGCGCGGCCTCCCCGCACGAGGCCCCTTGCACGCGCCAGACGCACGCGCGCGTGCCGGGCGCACAGTTCCAGCAACGGGCCTGCCTGGACGACCTGACGACCGCCGGTCTCGCGGGCACCCCGTACACCGACACCGCCGACCAGGCCGGTCTGACCGCGGCCGGGACGCGGAACCCGTCGGGCGTGCCCGGGATGCAGATCGACGGATACTTCGGTGACGACTCGCACACGAACACGACCCACGGCTGGGACCACGACGCCCAGTTCGTGGTCCGGCTGCCCGACCGCTGGAACGGCGGCCTGGTGGTGACCGCCTCGCCGGGCAACCGCAAGCAGTACGCGACCGACAAGGCGATCTCCGACCGGGTCCTGTCCCAGGGGTACGCGTACGCGGCGACCGACAAGGGCAACACAGGACCGGACTTCTACCGGGACGGGGCGCGTCCCGGGGACGCCGTCGCCGAGTGGAACGCCCGCACGACACAGCTCACCCGGGCCGCCACGAAGGCCGTGGCCCAGCGCTACGGTCGCGCGCCGCAGCGCACGTTCATGACCGGCATCTCCAATGCGGGGTATCTCACGCGCTGGCAGTTGGAGAACCGTCCGGAGCTGTACGACGGGGGTGTCGACTGGGAAGGCGTCCTGTGGACGGCGGACGGGCCCAATCTGTTGACTTCCCTGCCCACGGCCGTGGCGCTCGGGCAGGGAACGGCTGATGCGGGCGACATGTATGCGGCGGGTTTCGCGCGCGGCTCGGAGTTCCTGTGGGCGTATCACCAGAAGGCGTACTGGGGGCTCACGCAGAAGGTGTACCGCGCGGAGTTCGACCCCGGGTACGACGCCGACTGCCCCGGTACGTCCGCCGGTTCGACGACGGAGGAGATCCTCGCCCCGTGTGCGTCCGACGCCGTCTACGACTACGCGACACGCCCCGCCTCGGTGCGCCGGGCCGTCGCGCGCGTGGCGCTGACCGGACGCGTCGGGAAGCCGCTGATCACTCTCCAGGGCGATCTGGACACGCTGCTGCCGATCGCGACGGACGCGGATGTGTACGCGCGCATGACCGATGCCGAGGGGCGCGGCCGGCTGCATCGCACGTACAGGATCAGTGGCGGCACGCACACGGACGGCCTGTACGACACCTATCCCGACCGGCTCCGGCCGATCCTGCCGTGCTATCGGGACGCCTTCGACACGCTCACCCGTTGGGTGCGGAGCGGGACGAAGCCGCCCGCGGACCGGACCGTCGCACGGCCCACGGACGGTGACGTCGTCAACTCGTGCTCGGTGAGCGCCTCTTAGCGCCCGATCTCCCTGCGGGTGACGCGGCGGAGCCTGCGCCGCTGCGAGGAGTCGAGCATCAGGTACGCGGCGGTGGGCACGCCGAGCACGATGAGCAGGGCCGCCCACCAAGGCAGCCAGATCAGCAGGATGATCCCGGCTGCCACGCCTCCCGCGGCGATCTTCGCGTTCTTCGACATGTGTGTGGCCTCCTTCGGGGCGGCTCGCCCTCGGCTGGGTGGGGCGGGCTCGCCTCTGCTCTGAGAAACGGGCCCGCGACGTCCACGGTTCCGGCGCACGACCCTGATACGACCCTGATCCCGCGCCCCTGAGATACCCCCGGGACGGCGTACCACTGCCGGGAGGCACGTCAGATGTCGGCCCTCAGGGGCTCTCCCACTTCATACATGTGGCGCAGGGCCTGGCGATAGGAGTCGACGAGTCCGGTCTCCGCGAACGGGATGCCCAGGTCGCGGCAGTGGGCCTTCACCATGGGCTGCGCGAGCCGCAGATGGGGCCGGGGCATGCTCGGGAAGAGGTGGTGCTCGATCTGGTAGTTGAGACCTCCGAGGAACCAGTCGGTCAGGGCGCCGCCCTTGATGTTCCGCGACGTGAGGACCTGGCGTCGCAGGTGGCCCCACTTGTCGCCATCGGGGTCGGGCATGTCCATGCCCTTGTGGTTGGGCGCGAAGGCCATGCCCAGGTGCAGCCCGAACAGCGCCTGGTGGAGCGCGGCGAAGGCGAGTGCGTGGCCGAGCGGCATGGTGGTCAGCAGCAGGGTCACGTAGCCGACGACGTGGGCCACGAGGAGCGCACCCTCCACCAGGCGCTCCCGGCCGGTCTGCCGGCGCAGGTCCTGAAAGCCGTAGAGCTTCAGGGCGAGGCCTTCGAGCAGCGTGAGCGGGAAGAACAACCAGGCCTGGTGGCGGGTGAGCCAGCCGCGCAGGCCCACGCGTGTCGCGGCCTGCCCGCTGGTGAACACGAGCACGTCGGCGGCCACGTCGGGATCCTTGTCGATGTGGTTGGGGTTGGCGTGGTGCCTGTTGTGCTTGTCGTTCCACCACGCGTAGCTCATGCCCAGCAACAGGTTGCCGTGGATCAGGCCGATGACGCGGCTCGCCGACCGGTTTCCGGTGATCTGGGCGTGGCCCGCGTCGTGGCCGATGAATGCCGTGCGCGCACACAGGACGGCGAGGGCGGGGGCCAGGGCGAGTACCCACCAGGTACTGCCGATGAGCGCCATGCCGGTGACGACCGCGGCCAGGGTCAGGGCGTTGACTCCTATGGTGCGCAGGTACCAGCCGGTGCGCCGGTCCAGCAGGCCCTGCCCCTTGATGGCGCGGAGCAGCGGCGTGAACTCGCTTCCTCCTTCCGGTGGGGACTGCCGCGCGGCGGCTCCTGTGGCGTCTTCCGGGAGGGTTCCGACGGCCAAGGCCATGGCAGTTCTCCGTCTCTGGAGGGCGGGGTCGATACGGCGGACCTCGCATCGGCCCGGCCTCGAAAAACCTATGAATCAGGGGCCTTGGACAGCCATGGCGCCACCACCCGACTGCGGGAGGGGGCCAGCCCGCCCCCGACGGGGGGTTAGCCACACCCTTAAGGGTTCGGTGAGACACATCACGACATGAAGGCGTCCGTCCGGCGGTGACGGCGGTGTACCCTCGCCGACTCCAGGGCGAGTAGTCAAAATTGAGGAATACGAGGAAGCTGCCATCTCCGAGCACACGCATCCCGCACCCACTCCCGTCGAGACCTCCGAACTCGTCCGCTGCTGTGCGGTGTTCACGCCGGGAGACCCGGCGCGCACCTCGACCGTCGCCTTCTGGCGACCCGACGGCGGCGAGCCGCCCCTCCCGGACGCGGGCACCCGCGTCGAGCTGTCGCTGGCGCTGCCCGAGGACGGCGGTGCCGACGGTGTCGAGCGGGTGACGGTCACCGCGGTCGCGCTGCCCGTGCGGTCCGCGCTTCCGGTCCTCACGCGCGCGCGTGCCTCCGCGCAGGCCGACTCGACGACGGCCTTCTGGGGTGCGGCCGCCCTGCTCGCGCTCCAACTCGCCGCTCGGGGGATGCTGTTGCCCGGGCTGAGCGCCGATGATCACGACGCGTGGCGTGCCGGGCCGCTGCGGCCCGAGGATCTGGAACGGGTGCGGGAGCTGGCCGCCGCGATGCCGCCCGAGGCCCACGCGGCTCCCATGGACGACAGCGGACCGCTACGGCTGCACGCCCCCGAGCGGCTGCTGCGGGCCTTCCTCGACGCGGTGGCCGACACCCTGCCCCGCTCCCCCGCCGCCGCGCTCGCCACGGGCACCCCGGCGTTCGCGGCGCGGGCACCGCAACGGGTTCCCGAGCTGCGGCCGTGGGCGTCCGACGTGGCGGCCGGGCACGACGCGGGCGTGCGGATCTCGCTGCGTGTGGAGGTGCCCGGTCTCGCACAGGTCACCGACGACGAGACCCGCCTGCCGTTCCGCGCCGTGCTGCAGATGCACAGCGTCAGCGATCCCGCGCTGGTCGCGGACGCGGCCGAGGTCTGGGCGGGCGTCGGCGCCTCCGGCAAGGCGTTCGGGGCGCGGGCGCGGATGGACGCGCTGCTGGCCCTGCGACGTGCCGCGCGCGCGTGGACGCCGTTGGCCCCGCTGCTGTCCGCCACCGTCCCGGACGCGGTCGAGCTGGCCGACGACGAGGTGAGCGAGCTGCTCGGGGAAGGGACACGGGCGCTGTCCGCGGCCGGGGTCGAGGTGCACTGGCCCAGGGAGATGGCCCGCAAGCTGACGGCCCGGGCGGTGATCGGTCCGCCCGAGGGCGACGGCCAGGACGCGCTCTCCTCGGGCGCCCCGTCGTTCCTGTCCGCCGACGCGCTGCTGGCGTTCAACTGGTGGTTCGCCATCGGCGACCAGGAGTTGAGCCGCGAGGAACTGGACCGGCTCGCCGAGGCGAACCGTCCCGTCGTGCGGCTGCGCGACCAGTGGGTGCTCGTCGATCCCGAGCAGGCCCGGCGCGCCCGTGCCCACCAGGACCGCAAGGTGACGCCGGTCGACGCGCTGAGCGCCGTGCTGACGGGCTCCACCGAGATCGACGGCCGCCGGGTCGACGTGCGGCCCACCGGCTGGCTGACGGGGCTCAGGGACCGCCTGGCGGACCCCGAGGGCATGGACCCCGTCGGGCAGCCGGCCGCGCTCGCCGCCGAGCTGCGCGACTACCAGTTGCGCGGCCTGAACTGGCTGGCCCGCATGACCTCGCTCGGCCTCGGCGCCTGCCTCGCCGACGACATGGGCCTCGGCAAGACGATCACGCTGATCTCGCTGCACCTGCACCGGCAGGACGCACGGGAGACAGCCGGACCCACGCTCGTGATCTGCCCGACGTCGCTCATGGGCAACTGGCAGCGCGAGATCGAGAAGTTCGCGCCGGGTACCGCGGTACGCCGCTTCCACGGCGGGCGCCGCTCCCTGGAGGACCTGGCCGACGGGGAGTTCGTGCTCACCACGTACGGCACCATGCGCCTGGACGCTGCCCAACTGGCGGAGGTGCCCTGGGGGATGGTGGTCACCGACGAGGCGCAACATGTGAAGAACCCGCATTCGGCCACGGCCAAGGAGCTGCGCACCATCGGTGCCCGCGCGCGGGTGGCGCTCACGGGCACCCCGGTGGAGAACAACCTCTCGGAGCTGTGGGCGATCCTCGACTGGACCACGCCGGGTCTTCTGGGCCGACTCGGCACCTTCCGCACGCGCTACGCGCAGGCCGTCGAGGGAGGCAAGGATCCGGCCGCGGCGGAGCGCCTGGCGAAGTTGGTGCGTCCCTTCTTGTTGCGGCGCCGCAAGTCCGACCCGGGCATCGCCCCCGAGCTGCCGCCGAAGACCGAGACCGATCGGGCCGTCTCCCTCACCAAGGAGCAGACAGGCCTCTACGAAGCGGTGGTGCGCGAGACCCTCGCGGAGATCTCAGGAGCGGACGGTTTCGAACGGCGCGGCCTGATCGTCAAGCTGTTGACGGCCCTCAAGCAGATCTGCAACCACCCGGCGCAGTACCTGAAGGAGGACGAGCCGCGCATCGCCGGCCGCTCCGGAAAACTGGAGCTCCTCGACGAATTGCTGGACACGATCCTGGCCGAGGGCGCGAGCGTGCTGGTCTTCACCCAGTACGTGCAGATGGCGCGCCTTGTGGAGCGGCATCTGGCGGGGCGCGGAATTCCGTCGCAGTTCTTGCACGGAGGTACCCCGGTCGCGGGGCGCGAAGCCATGGTGCAGCGCTTCCAGGACGGGGACGTGCCGGTCTTCCTGCTCTCCTTGAAGGCCGCGGGCACCGGGCTCAATCTCACGCGCGCGGAACACGTGGTGCACTACGACCGCTGGTGGAACCCGGCCGTGGAGGCCCAGGCCACGGACCGCGCGTACCGCATCGGGCAGACCCGTCCGGTGCAGGTGCACCGGCTGATCGCCGAGGGGACGATCGAGGACCGCATCGCCGACATGCTGCTGCGCAAGCGGGAGCTGGCGGACGCGGTGCTCGGCGCGGGCGAGTCGGCCCTGACCGAACTGACCGATGCCGAGCTGGCCGATCTGGTCGAGCTGCGAGGGGGCGCCCGATGAGTGAGCCGTACGACGAGCAGGACGCGTTCCCCGACGACGCGGACACCGAGGAGCGCACGTTCGCCGCGCTGCCGGCCGCGCACGGCCGGGGCTTCGCCGGGACGTGGTGGGGGCAGGCCTGGGTGAAGGCCCTGGAGGACACGGCGCTCGACCTGGCACAGCTCAAGGCGGGACGCAGACTGGCGCGTGCCGGGGCGGTGGGCGCGGTGTCGGTGCGGCCGGGGCGCATCACCGCGGTCGTCGAGGACCGCGGCGGCGTCCTGCACCGCTCGGACGTGCTGCTGCAGCGGCTCGACGAGGACGCCTGGGACCGCTTCCTGGACATGGTCGTCGAACGCGCCGGGCACATCGCGGCTCTGCTGGACCGCGACATGCCGCCGCACCTGGTGGAGGACGCGGCCGCCGCCGGTGTGGAACTCCTGCCGGGTATCGGCGACTTGGAGCCGCGCTGCGACTGCGAGGCCTGGGACCACTGCGCGCACACGGCCGCGCTGAGCTATCAGCTGGCCCGCCTGCTCGACCAGGATCCGTTCGTGCTGCTCCTGCTGCGCGGACGAGCCGAGCGGGCGCTCCTCGACGAGCTCCAGGCCCGCAGCGCCGCGAGCGCCGAGCCCGAGGCCGAACCGTCCCAGGAGGTCGAGGGCGTGGACGCGGCGGAGGCCTACGCGTCCGCGGTCGTGCTGCCGCCGCTGCCCGGACCCCCCGGGCTGCCGCCGGAGCCGGGGCTGCCGCCGTCCTTGGACACGGAGGCGCCGCCGCCGGAGGACACGGATGTCGCCGCCCTGACGTTCCTGGGCGCGCAGGCCGCGGTGGAGGCGCATCGGCTGCTCGCCGAGGCACTCTCCGCGGGACACGAACAGCACGCCGCGTGGCCGGAGCTCTCCCTGTCGCAGGACGCCGTACGGCTGGCCGCCGCCGGACCGGAGCGGCACATCGCCGAGCGGCTCGCGCGGGGATCGGGCCGGGACCGCGAGGGCCTGGCGCTGGCCGTGCGCGCCTGGGAGCACGGAGGCGCGGCTGCCCTCGCCGTCCTGGAGGAGGAGTGGACCCTGGACCCGGAATCGGCGGCACGCGCGCGTGCCGCCCTGGCGACGGCCTGGGAGCCGGGCGAGGAGCCCGCGCTCAAGGCCGCCCGCGGCCGCTGGACCGTCTCCGGCGAGGACGCCCAGCTGCGTCTGGGGCGCGACGGACGCTGGTGGCCGTACCGCAAGGAGCGGGGCCGCTGGGCCCCGGCGGGTCCGGCGGTCTCCGACCCGGCATCGGCCCTGGCCACAGCGCTGGGGACCGGCGAGGAGTAGCGCTTCGCAAGCCCGTCGCACGACCGGCATGGAGTAGTCCGACGGGACGAACGGCGCGCGACGGGTGATCGTGGGTGAACCTCCCTCATCGAGGGAGGCATCCTTCAGCCGGGGGGCGACAAGAAGGCGCAGGCTCATGGCCACTTTGTGCAGACCCGCTGTCTCCGTACCGGAACATGTGATCACCATGGAGGAGACGCTCGCTCTGGCACGTTCCCACCATGCCGGTCACCCTCAACTCCCGCTGGCGCTCCGCCTGATCGAGAACACGGGCGTCCGGACCCGGCACATCGTGCAGCCGATCGAGGAGACCCTGAAGCATCCGGGGTTCAAGGAGCGCAACGCGCTCTACGAAGCGGAGGCCAAGGCCCGGGTGCCCGCGGTGGTCCGCCGCGCGCTCGACGACGCGGGGCTGCGCACCAAGGACATCGACGTGATCATCTACGTGTCGTGCACCGGCTTCATGATGCCGTCGCTGACGGCGTGGCTGATCAACGAGATGGACTTCTCCAGCGACACCCGCCAGATACCGATAGCCCAGCTGGGCTGTGCCGCGGGCGGCGCCGCGGTGAACCGGGCGCACGACTTCTGTACGGCCTATCCGGACGCGAACGCGCTGATCGTGGCCTGCGAGTTCTGCTCCCTGTGCTACCAGCCGACCGACCTCGGCATCGGCTCCCTCCTGTCGAACGGTCTCTTCGGGGACGGCGTCGCGGCGGCCGTGGTGCGCGGCCGCGGCGGTACGGGCATCACCCTGGAGCGCAACGGCTCGTACCTCATCCCGAAGACCGAGGACTGGATCGCGTACGACGTCCGCGCCACCGGGTTCCACTTCATGCTCGACAAGCGGGTGCCGACCACCATGGAGCCGCTGGCGCCGGCCCTCAAGCAGCTGGCCGGGATGCACGGCTGGAACGCCTCGGAGCTGGACTTCTACATCATCCACGCGGGCGGCCCGCGCATCCTGGACGACCTCAGCACGTTCCTCCAGGTCCCGCCGGAAGCCTTCCGGTTCAGCCGGGCCACGCTCACGGAGTACGGCAACATCGCCAGCGCCGTGGTGCTCGACGCGCTGCGCCGGCTGTTCGACGAGGGCGGCGCGCCCGACACGGCCCGCGGCCTGCTCGCCGGGTTCGGCCCCGGCATCACCGCGGAGATGTCCCTGGGGCGCTGGAGCCGCCAGGACCGGCCCGCAGAGCTCGCGGAGGCCGTCGTATGACCGAGGACACCACCACGCGCCCGCCGGTCCGCCCGTGGCCCGCTCTGGACCTCCACGGGGTCGACTTCGACCCGGTCCTGTCCCGGCTGATGGACGAGGGCCCGGTGACCCGCATCGAGCTGCCCAACGGCGAGGGCTGGGCCTGGCTCGTGACGCGCTACGACGACGTGCGCACGGTGACCAACGATCCGCGGTTCAGCCGTGAGGCCGTCGTCGGCCGTCAGGTCACCCGCCTGGCACCGCATTTCATCCCGCAGGCGGGCGCCGTCGGCTTCGCGGACCCGCCCGACCACACGCGGCTGCGCCGCTCCGTCGCGGCGGCCTTCACCGCGCGCGGCGTCGAACGGCTGCGGACACGGGCACAGGACATGCTCGACGAACTGGTCACGGGCGTCCTGCGGGACGGCCCGGCCGCCGACCTCACGGAGCGGCTGCTCGCGCCGTTCCCCATCGCCGTCATCTGCGAACTCATGGGCGTCCCCGCGGACGACCGGCAACTGATGCACACCTGGACGCAGTTGATCCTGTCGTCCGCGCACGGCGCCGAGGTCAGCGAGCGCGCCAAGAACGAGATGTCCGCCTACTTCGCGCGCCTGATCCGCTCGCGCGACGACGGCACAGGTGAGGACGTGACGTCCTTGTTGGGCACGGCGGTCGGCGCGGGCGAGCTGACCGAGGACGAGGCGGTCGGTCTGGCCGTGCTCGTCCAGATCGGCGGCGAGGCCGTCACCAACAACTGCGGCAACATGACCTACATCCTGCTCACCCGCCCCGACCTCGCCGAACGGCTGCGCGCCGAGCCGGCGCTGCGCCCTCGGGCCATCGACGAACTACTGCGCTACATCCCGCACCGCAGCGCTGTCGGCCTCTCGCGGATCGCCATGGAGGACGTCGACATCGCGGGCGTGCGGATCAGCGAGGGCGATCCCGTCTACGTGTCGTACCTTTCGGCCAACCGCGATCCCGACGTGTTCCCGGATCCCGACAGCATCGATTTCGACCGCGCGCCGAACCCGCACGTCTCTTTCGGCTTCGGCCCGCACTACTGCGTCGGCGGCATGCTGGCGCGCCTCGAGTCGGAGCTTCTGGTGGGGGCGCTGCTGGACCGCTTCCCCGATCTGCGTCTCTCCGTACCCGCCGAAGAAGTCCCCTTCCGCAAGGGGGCGTTGATCCGCGGTCCCGAGGCGATGCCGGTGACCTGGTCGGCGGCAGGATGACCGCGCTGACACCGTCCGAGGGACTTCTGGTGCCGCCCGGTCACGGCCGCACCGTGCAGACGGCGGCACAACAGGTCACGTTCAAGGTCACCGGGGACCATTCCCGCATCGCCTCGAGCTTCGAGGTCGTGGTGCCTCCCGGGTTCGACGTCGGCGCCCATGTGCACACGAAGAGCGAGGAGTTGTTCTACGTCCTCGAAGGCGAACTGGACGTCCTCGCCTTCGAGCCGCGCGTGCGCACCGTGGACAACTGGCAGCGCTGGCGCTCCCCTTCGGGGGGCGAGGTCGTGCGGGCCACGCCCGGAACCGTGATCGTCGTGCCGCCGGGCTGCCCGCACGCTTTCGCGAACCCGACCGACACGCCGGCGAAGATGTTCTTCCAGGCGTCTCCCCCGCCCGACCACGAACGCTACTTCGACGAGTTGCTGGAGATCCTCTCCGCGGACGGGCCACCGGACCACGCGGCGATCGCGGAACTCCGCACCCGGTACGACATCGAGCAGCTGACTCCGCTGCGCCACGGCCGGTAGACCGTCCGCGGACCGAGCCCGGTGGGCGGTGTCGGCACGCCACTATGCGTACGAGGACGAACCGGTCCCCCATGACGAGGAGTTGGTGCGCAGTGCTGCTCGACGGGAAAACGGCGCTCGTTTACGGAGCGGGAGGAGCCGTCGGCGGGGCCGCGGCGCGCGGGTTCGCGAAGGAGGGCGCCTCGGTGTTCCTCGCGGGGCGCTCCCTGGAGCCCGTGGAACGGGTCGCTGCCGCGATCAGGGAGGCCGGGGGCAGCGCCGAGGCCTTCCAGGTCGACGCGCTCGACGAGACGGCCGTACGCGGGTTCGTGGACGGGGTCGCCGAACGGACGGGGCGGATCGACATCTCGTTCAACCTCATCGGCGTCGGAGACATCCAGAAGCCCCTGACGGAGATCACCGTCGAGGAGTTCCTGGCCCCGATCGAGAACACGATGCGCACGCAGTTCCTCACCACACAGGCGGCGGCCCGTCATATGGCGGCCCGCGGGTCGGGCGTCGTCCTCGCCTTCGGCGGCTCCGGCACCGAGACCCAGCCGGGCCTGGGCGGTTTCAAGGTGTCCCTGGACGCCCTCGAGGGCCTGCGCCGGCAGTGGGCGTGCGAGCTGGGCCCGTCCGGCATCCGCGTGGTGACCCTCAAGACGGGCGGGATCCCGGAGAGTCTCCCCAAGGACTTCGCCGGCCGCGAGGAGCTCACCGAGATGCTGACGGAACCGACGCTCCTCGGGCGTACGGCGACGCTCTCCGACGTGGGCGAGGTCGCCGCTTTCGTGGCCAGCGACCGCGCCCGCACGATGACGTCCGCGACCGTGAACGTCTCGTGCGGGGCGCTGGTCGACTACTGAGGCCGGGCGCGACAGGCTAGCGGATCGGCATCCCGGAGAGGGTGCGGGCGATGACCAGGCGCTGGATCTCGCTCGTGCCCTCGAAGATCGTGTAGATCGCCGCGTCACGGTGCATGCGCTCCACGGGGTACTCCCGCGTGAAGCCGTTGCCGCCGAGGATCTGGACGGCCTGCGCGGTGACCTTCTTGGCGGTCTCGCTCGCGAACAGCTTGGACATGGAGCCCTCGGCGTTCTCGAACTTCTTGCCCGTGGTCGCCATCCAGGAGGCGCGCCACACGAGGAGACGCGAGGCGTCGATCTGCGTCCGCATGTCGGCCAGCTGGAAGGCGACACCCTGGTTGTCGATGATCGGGCGGCCGAACTGCTCGCGCGTCTTCGCGTACTCGAGGGCCTCTTCGTACGCGGCGCGGGCCGTGCCCACCGCCATGGCGCCGACGGCGGGGCGCGAGGCCTCGAAGGTGGCCATCGCGGCGTTCTTCACGCGCTCGCCGCCCTTCTTGGCCTTCTCGCGCGCGCGGGCGAGGCGCTCGTCGAGCTTGTCCTTGCCGCCGAGCAGGCAGGAGCCGGGCACCCGGACGTTCTCCAGGACGACCTCGGCGGTGTGCGAGGCGCGGATGCCGTGCTTCTTGAACTTCTGCCCCTGGGAGAGGCCCGGGGTGTTCGGCGGGACGATGAAGGAGGCGTGTCCCTTGGAGCCGAGCTCGGGGTCGATGGAGGCGACGACCACGTGGACGTTCGCGATACCGCCGTTCGTCGCCCACGTCTTGGTGCCGTTGAGGACCCACTCGTCCTTGGCCTCGTCGTAGACGGCCCGGGTGCGCATGGAGGCGACGTCGGAACCGGCGTCCGGCTCGGAGGAGCAGAAAGCGGCCACCTTCACGTCGTTCACGTCGCCGTACATCTGCGGGATCCAGGTGCCGATCTGCTCCTCGGTCCCGTTGGCGAGGACGCCGACCGCGGCGAGGCCCGTGCCCACGATCGACAGGGCGATGCCCGCGTCGCCCCAGAACAGCTCCTCCATGGTCATCGGAATGCCGAGACCGCTCGGGTCGAAGAACTGCTGCGCATAGAAGTCGAGGGAGTAGATTCCGAGCTTGGACGCTTCCTGGATGACCGGCCAGGGCGTCTCCTCGCGCTCGTCCCACTCGGCGGCCGCGGGGCGGATCACATCGGCGGCGAATCCGTGCAGCCAGTCACGGACTTCCTTCTGCTCGTCGTTGAGATCCATCGTGAACTCGGCCATGACCCCTCCAGGGCTGCAAACACTGCACATGTTACTTGCGGTAACGAGAGTCTGTTACTGGCCAGTAGCCAATGTCAACCTCCGAGTGCGCGTTCGATGCCGCAAAGCCGGTGAGTGTTACCTTTCGCGTGCGTCAAGCCATCGCACGGGCGGGGAGATCCTCATGGAGACCACACAGCGGACCGATCAGCGCGCGGAGCAGCAGTCCGCCGCCGAGCGCCGGCGGCGCGAGCTGCTGGAGGCCGCTGACCGCGTCGTGCTCCGGGACGGACCGGGCGCCTCGATGAACGCCATCGCGGCCGAGGCCGGGATCACCAAGCCGATCCTGTACCGGCACTTCGGCGACAAGGGCGGGCTCTACGCGGCCCTCGCCACACGCCACACGGACGCCCTTCTCGCCTCGCTGCGCGCCGCACTGGACGCGCCCGCGGCGCGCCGTGAGCGTGTGGAAGCGACACTCGACACCTACTTGGCGGCGATCGAGGCCAGGCCTCAGGTCTACCGGTTCCTGATGCATCCGGCGGAGGGGTCCCCCGGCGATTCCGGCTTCGACGTGGGACGCCACTCGGCCCCGCTGCTGCGCCGGATGGGCGAGGAACTGGCCGAGGTCATCGAGGAACGCGTGGACCTCGGACCGGGCAGCCAGCAGCTGGCCCGCGTCTGGGGGCACGGCATCGTCGGGATGATGCACGCCGCCGGCGACTGGTGGCTGGGCGAACGGCCCTGTACGCGGGCCGAATTGGTGCAGGGACTGGCCGACCTGCTGTGGGGACGGCTGGCCGCCGCCGGCGACAAGGTGGGCGGGCCCGGGTTCTGAGGCTCGCTCAATCGCGCCGGGCCGGCCGGGCCGGCCCGTCTACAGGGCCGTGCTCCGCGCCCAGGGTGCCCGCGCCGCCTGACGGAGCACCCGGCGCCGGCGCCAACCGGTGACCCGGTCCGTGTACGTACGGCCCTCCACGTGGTCGCACTCGTGCTGAAGGCACCGCGCGAACCAGCCCGTGCCGTGGATCACCACAGGGGCGCCCGTCATATCGAAGCCCTCCACGCGCGCGTGGTCGAAGCGGGGCGTGCCCGCCTCCAGGCCCGGCAGCGACAGGCAGCCCTCGGGGCCGCGCACGACGACGCCGTCCGCCTCGACCAGACGCGGGTTCACGACGTGACCTACGTGACGCACATCGTCGTCGTCCTCGCAGTCGTACACGAAGACCCGCAAGGATTCGCCGACCTGGTTGGCGGCGAGGCCGACGCCCTGGGCCGCGTACATCGTGGCGAACATGTCCTGCACCAGCGCCGCGAGCGACGGCCCGAAGTCCGTGACGTCCGCACAGGGTTGGTGCAGCACGGGATCGCCGAGCAGGGTCAGGGGTCGTACGCGCCCGGAGGCGCCCGGGATCGAGCCGTGTCGCATGGCCGTAAGGGTACGGTCCGACCTGCACCCCGATCCGCTGGTGGTGCCGCGGTTCGGGCTTGTCAGAGGATCTCGATAGGCTGAGGCAGGATAGCGATGCCCGGGGCAGGCGCGGCGCCGTACGCAAGGAGGACCCAGGAATGTCAGGCAACTCGGAGTCGATGACTCCGCGGGCCAAGCTGGCCGTGACGGCCGGGAAGGCCGCGGCCGCGGTGTCGCGAGCGGCGGGCCGCGGCAGCGGATCGGTGATCGGCGGCAAGGTCGCGCTCAGGCTCGACCCCGAGCTGCTCGGACGGCTCGCCCAGCACCTCGACGTCGTGCTCGTCTCGGCGACGAACGGCAAGACGACGACCACGCGCCTGATCGCCGAGGCGCTGCGCGCCAGCGGCCCCGTCGTCTCGAACGCGCTGGGCGCGAACATGCCGGCGGGCATCACGTCCGCCCTGGCCGGCGGCTCCGACGCCAAGTTCGGCGTCATCGAGGTCGACGAGAAGTACCTGGCCGGCGTCGCCCGCGACACCGGCCCCAAGGCGATCGCCCTGCTCAACCTGTCGCGCGACCAGCTCGACCGCGCCGCCGAGACCCGGATGCTCGCCGAGAAGTGGCGCGAGGGCCTGGCCGGTTCGAAGTCCATCGTGATCGCCAACGCCGACGACCCCCTCGTGGTGTGGGCCGCCTCCTCCTCGCCGAACGTGGTGTGGGTCGCCGCCGGCCAGGAGTGGAAGGACGACGCCTGGTCCTGCCCGGCGTGCGGCGGCGTGATGCAGCGCCCCGGCGACGACTGGTTCTGCGGCGAGTGCGGCTTCCGGCGCCCGACCGCGAGCTGGGCGCTGCAGGGCGACTACGTCCTGGACCCGCACGGTTCCGCCTGGCCGATCCACCTCCAGCTGCCGGGCCGGGCCAACAAGGCGAACGCGGCCTCCTCGGCCGCCGTCGCCGCCTGCTTCGGTGTGCCGCCGCAGGTCGCCCTGGAGCGCATGTACCAGGTGCAGGCCGTGGCCGGCCGTTACGACGTCGTGCAGTTCCAGAACCGCGACCTGCGTCTGCTGCTCGCGAAGAACCCCGCGGGCTGGCTCGAAACGTTCACTCTGATCGACCCGCCGCCCACCCCCGTGATCCTTTCGGTGAACGCGCGGGGCGCCGACGGCACCGACACCTCCTGGCTGTGGGACGTCGACTACACGCGTCTCGCCGGACACCCGATCTGCGTGATCGGTGACCGCAAGCTCGACCTCGCGGTCCGCCTCGAGGTCGCCGGCCTGGACTTCCGGGTGTGCGAGACGCTCGACGAGGCGGTGCAGCTGTCGCCGCAGGGCCGGATCGAGCTCATCGCCAACTACACCGCGTTCCAGGACGTCCGCCGCCGCGTGGGCAACTGACCGGATCTGCACGAGGACCAGCTAAGGATCATGAGCATGAGTGACAACAGCCTGCGTCTGGTGTGGGTCTACCCCGACCTGCTGAGCACCTACGGCGACCAGGGCAACGCCCTCGTGGTGGAGCGCCGGGCCCGTCAGCGCCGTCTTCAGGTCGAGCGCTACGACGTGCGCAGCGACCAGCCGGTGCCCACCTCCGGCGACATCTACCTGATCGGCGGCGGCGAGGACCGCCCGCAGCGCCTCGCAGCCGAGCGGCTGCGCCGCGACGGCGGTCTGCAGCGCGCCGTGGCCAACGGCGCGATCGTCTTCTCCGTGTGCGCCGGGTACCAGATCCTCGGCCACGAGTTCATCAACGACCTCGGGGAGCGCGAGCCGGGCCTCGGCCTGCTCGACGTCGTGTCCACGCGCGGCGAGGGCGAGCGGTGCGTCGGCGACGTACTGGGCGACATCGACCCGCAGTTGGGCCTGCCGCCGCTGACCGGTTTCGAGAACCACCAGGGCGTCACGCACCTCGGCCCGTCGGCGCGGCCGTTCGCCCGTACCCGGATCGGCAAGGGCAACGGCACGGGGGACGGCACCGAGGGCGCCTTCAACGACACCGTGTTCGGCACGTACATGCACGGGCCGGTGCTGGCCCGCAACCCGCTGATCGCCGATCTGCTGCTGAAGCTGGCGCTCGATGTGAACGCGCTGCCGCCGGTGGATGACCAGTGGTACGAGGCGCTCCGCAACGAGCGGATTGCTGCTGCTACCGCACAGCCCGCCTGAGCGTCCGCCCCTTCTGTCCGTCCCGCGGGCGCGGGTGCGTCGTGGTCGATCACGCGGTTCCCCGCGCCCCTTAAGGGCGCGTCCGCGCCCATCTGAGCGGGCCTGTCCACCTGGCGGACGCCCCTTACGGGCGCACCCCGGAACGCCGCTAAGGTAGCGGCGATCCAGCCGGACGATGTGGTCCGGTCATCGGCCCACGTTTGCAAAGGTATTCCGGGCTTATGCGTATTGGTGTCCTCACCTCCGGCGGCGACTGCCCCGGTCTGAATGCCGTGATCCGTTCGGTCGTGCACCGTGCCGTCGTCGACCACGGCGACGAGGTCATCGGCTTCCACGACGGGTGGAAGGGCCTGCTCGAGTGCGACTACCGCAAGCTGGACCTCGACGCGGTGGGCGGCATCCTCGCCCGCGGCGGCACCATCCTCGGCTCCTCCCGGGTCCAGCCCGCGCATCTGCGGGACGGTGTCGAGCGGGCCAAGGGGCACGTCGCCGATCTCGGTCTCGACGCGATCATCCCGATCGGCGGTGAGGGCACGCTCAAGGCGGCCCGGCTGCTGTCCGACGGCGGTCTGCCGATCGTCGGCGTACCGAAGACCATCGACAACGACATCGCCGTCACCGACGTGACGTTCGGCTTCGACACGGCCGTCGGTGTGGCCACCGAGGCGCTCGACCGGCTGAAGACGACGGCCGAGTCGCACCAGCGGGTGCTGATCGTCGAGGTCATGGGGCGGCACACCGGCTGGATCGCGCTGCACTCGGGCATGGCCGCGGGCGCCCACGCGGTCGTCGTGCCGGAGCGGCCCTTCGACATCGACGAGCTGGCCAAGAAGGTCGGCGAGCGGTTCGAGGCCGGCAAGAAGTTCGCCATCGTCGTCGCCGCCGAGGGCGCGAAGCCCCGGGCCGGCTCGATGGAGTTCGACGAGGGCGGCAAGGACGTCTACGGCCACGAGCGGTTCGCCGGGATCGCGCGCCAGCTCTCCGTCGAGCTGGAGCAGCGGCTCGGCAAGGAGGCGCGTCCTGTGATCCTCGGCCATGTGCAGCGCGGGGGTACCCCGACCGCGTACGACCGGGTGCTGGCGACGCGCTTCGGCTGGCACGCGGTGGAGGCGGTGCACCGCGGAGAGTTCGGCAAGATGACCGCGCTGCGCGGCACCGACATCGTGATGGTGTCGCTCGCCGAGGCCGTCGAGACGCTGAAGACGGTGCCCGCGGAGCGCTACGCCGAGGCGGAGTGCGTGCTCTGAGGTCCGCCGCTTCCACGGCTTCTCCCGTCGCGTCTTTAGTCGCGCTTTGAAGGAACTGCCCCCGGCCGAACCCTCGGCCGGGGGCAGTTCTACTCTGGTGGCGCACAATCCGTACGAAACGAGCAACAGGAGCCGGCGGATGGATCACAGCGGGCACGGCATGAACATGGATCTGCCGCCGTTCACGCTGGGGCGCGGCCTCGCCTGGTCGGCCGACCCCTTCTTCCTCGTCGGCTGCCTCCTGGCCCTCGCCCTCTACGGGTGGGGCGTCGTCCGGCTCGCGCGGCGCGGCGACTCCTGGCCGGTGGCACGGACCGTCGCCTTCGTCGTGGGTGTGCTCACCATCGGTCTCGTGATGTGCACCAAGCTGAACGACTACGGGATGGTCATGTTCAGCGTGCACATGGTGCAGCACATGGTCATCAGCATGCTGTCGCCGATCCTGCTGCTCATGGGCGCCCCGATCACGCTCGCGCTGCGGGCGCTGCCGGTCTCGGCGCAGCGCGGCAGCAAGGGTCCGCGCGAGCTTCTGCTGATGCTGCTGCACAGCCGCTACATGCGGATCATCACGCACCCGGCGTTCACGATCCCGCTCTTCATCGCCAGCCTCTACGCGCTCTACTTCACGCCGCTGTTCGACTTCTTGATGGGGTC
This sequence comes from Streptomyces sp. cg35, assembly GCF_050410835.1. NCBI lineage: Bacteria > Bacillati > Actinomycetota > Actinomycetes > Kitasatosporales > Streptomycetaceae > Streptomyces > Streptomyces sp. cg35. The sequence continues at coordinate 7,745,097 of NZ_CP191268.1, read as the reverse complement.
GAAGGTCGGGCACATCGCGATGATGGTGCACTTCCTCGCCGTGGGCGTGGTGTTCTTCTGGCCGATCATGGGCGTGGACCCGGGGCCGCACCGTCCCGGCTATGTGATGCGGATGCTGGAGCTGTTCGCGGGCATGCCGTTCCACGCCTTCTTCGGGATCGCTCTGATGATGGCGAGCACGTCGATGGTCGGTACGTTCGACAACCCGCCGGCCTCGCTCGGCATCGATCCTCTCTCCGACCAGGTCGCGGCGGGCGGGATCGCCTGGGCGTTCAGTGAGGTGCCCTCCGTCCTGGTCCTGCTCGCACTGCTGTTCCAGTGGAAGAAGTCGGAGGACCGTCAGGCCCGCCGCAAGGACCGCGCCGCGGACCGGGACGGCGACAAGGAGCTGGCGGCGTACAACGCCTACCTGGCCTCGCTGAACGCGCGCGGACAGTAGCGCCACCACCCCCTCACGGGTGACTATGGCCTTCTGGCCGCGGCTCGGGCGCCGCACAACATCACCGTTCGCCGTCCGGGCTGCCGGGAGGAGCGTGTGTGATGCCCGGATCCACGAAGACGATGGGTGTGTTCACGGTCGGCGGCCTGGTGGCCGTCACCGCCTACACGGTCGCCCTCGGCAGCAACGGCTGGCTGTGGTTCGGCTGGGTCGTGCTCGGCCTGATCACGGTCGCGATGGTGGCCTCCCGCAGCGCCTGATCCCATGGATCGCGGGGTACGAGGGCCGCACAAGGCTTGATCGGGCTCTCGCGTGCGCGCTGCCGAGTGACTACTGTGCGCACGCACCACGTCCGTGCCGGCGATGCGGGTCACGGGCTCCATGGGGGAAGGCGACCGGCATGTTCTACCGACTGCTGAAGTACGTGATCCTCGGTCCGCTGCTGCGGCTGATGTTCCGGCCGCGGATCGAGGGGCTCGAGCACATCCCGGAGTCGGGTGCGGCGATCATCGCGGGCAATCACCTGTCGTTCTCCGACCACTTCCTGATGCCGGCGATCATCAAGCGGCGGATCACGTTCCTGGCGAAGGCCGAGTACTTCACCGGGCCGGGCATCAAGGGACGTCTGACGGCCGCGTTCTTCCGCAGTGCGGGGCAGATCCCGGTCGACCGGTCGGGCAAGGAGGCGGGGCAGGCCGCGATCCGTGAGGGGCTCGGGGTGCTGCGCCGCGGCGAGCTGCTCGGCATCTATCCGGAGGGCACGCGCTCGCACGACGGGCGGCTCTACAAGGGCAAGGTCGGCGTCGCGGCGATGGCGCTGAAGGCGCAGGTCCCGGTGGTGCCGTGCGCGATGATCGGCACGTTCGAGGCGCAGCCGCCGGGTCAGAAGATCCCGAACATGCGGCGGGTGACGATCCGGTTCGGTGAGCCGCTGGACTTCGCGCGGTACGCCGGGATGGACGGCGAGAAGGCGATCCTGCGCGCCGTCACCGACGAGATCATGTACGCGATCCTGGAACTGTCCGGGCAGGAGTACGTCGACAAGTACGCGGCGCTCGTCAAGGCGGAGGCCGAGGAGGCGAAGGCGCGGAGGTTCCCGAGGATGCCGCTGAGCTGACTCCTCTGCGCTGAGCAGAATCCGATGGGCATGCCGCGTCGGCCGACGTACGGTCCGGGCATGAAGACGGCTTTGGTGATCGGTGGGGCAGGGCAGATAGGGCGGGCCTCGGTGCGGGCGCTCGCGCGGGACGGCTGGGCGGTGACGACCGCCTCGCGCGGCGGCGGGCGGGACGCGTCCTGGCCCGACGAGGTGCGGTCGGTGCGGCTCGACCGGGAGGACGACGCGGCGCTCACGGCGCTGGTCGGGGACGGTGTCGACCTGGTCGTGGACATGGTGGCCTTCACGCGGCCGCACGGGCGGCAGCTCGCGGGGCTCGCCGACCGGATCGGTTCGGCCGTGGTGATCTCCAGTGGCGCCGTGTATGAGGACGATCAGGGCCGCAGCTTCGACACCCAGGAGGAGCCCGACGGCAAGCCGCGCTTCCCGGTGCCCGTGCCGGAGACGTGGCGGACGGTCGGGCCGGGCGACGCGACGTACGGGACCCGCAAGGTGCAGCTGGAGCAGGACCTGCTGGAGCTCGGCGAGAAGCTGCCGACGACGCTGATCCGCGCGAGCGCGGTGCACGGCCCGCACTGCCGGACGCCGCGGGAGCTCTACTTCGTGAAGCGGAACCTCGACGGGCGGCGCAGGCGTGTGCTCGCGTACAACGGGGAGAGCCGTTTTCATCCGGCGAGCGTGGCCAACCTGGCGGAACTGGTGCGGCTCGCGGCGGCCCGGCCCGGCTCGCGGGTGCTGAACGGGTCCGACCCGGACTCCCCCACGGTCGCCGAGATCGGCGCCAGGATCGACGCGCTGATGGGTGTGGAGACGGAGACGGTCCTGGTCGAGGGGCCGCCCCCGGCGCCGACGGTCGGGGACACGCCGTGGTCGCTGCCGTACCCGTTCGTCTTCGACATGTCCGCGGCGGAGCGGGAGCTGGGGTACCGGCCCGTCACGACGTACGCCGACGCGCTGCCGGAGACGGTGGACTGGCTGGCCGGGCGGCTGCGGGAGCAGGACTGGGTGGACGGCTTCCCGAAGATGGTGGCGTCGTACACGACCGGGATCTTCGACTACGCGGCCGAGGACGCCTGGCTGGCCGCCCGGGGCTGACCGCGCAGGACACGAGCAAGGCCCGGCCCTCGCATGCGCTGCGGGGGCCGGGCCTGTTGTTCGCGCTCAGGCGGACGTCACGGCTTCGGAGTGGCGTGCGGGGCGCACGTCACGTCCTTGCTGTCGGTCTTGCCGGTGAGCAGGTAGGTGTCGACACGGTCGTTGATGCAGGGGTTGGTCAGACCGGTGACACCGTGCGAGCCCGCGTCCTTCTCGGTGATCAGGCGGGAGCCCTTGAAGCGCTTGTGCAGCTCGACGGCGCCCTCGTACGGGGTGGCGGCGTCGCGCTCCGACTGGACGATGAGGACGGAGGGCAGACCCTTGCCCGTCTTCACGTCGAGCGGCGTCTGCTGCTTCGTCTTCCACGTGGCGCACGGCAGGTTCATCCACGCGTTGGCCCACGTCATGAACGGGTACTTCTTGTGGAGCTCGGTGTTGTCCTTGTCCCACTTCTTCCAGCTGGTGGGCCACTTGGCGTCGGCGCACTCGACCGCGGTGTAGACCGCGTTGCCGTTCTCCGAGGACGCGTTGCCCGCGGTGTCCGACATGTCGGGGGCGATGGCGTCCACCAGGGCCTGCGTGTCGCCGGCGACGTACTTGCTCCACGTCTGGGCGACGGGCACCCACGAGGAGTCGTAGTACGGCGCGCTCTGGAAGAAGCCGATCAGCTCGGCCGGGCCGACGACCCCGCCGAGGGGGCTCTTCTTCGCGGCGGCGCGCAGGGTCTCCCACTGCTGCTGGACCTTGGCGCGCGTGTCGCCGAGGTGGAAGGTCGCGTCGTTCTTGGCGACCCAGTCCTGCCAGTCCTTCCAGCGGCCCTCGAAGGCGATGTCCTGGTTCAGGTTGGCCTGGTACCAGATGTTGTCCTTCGCCGGGTTGACGACACTGTCCACGATCATGCGGCGGACGTGGCCCGGGAAGAGCGTGCCGTAGACGGCGCCCAGGTAGGTGCCGTAGGAGACGCCCAGGTAGTTGAGCTTCTTCTCACCGAGGGCGGCACGGATGACGTCGAGGTCGCGCGCGGTGTTCGGCGTCGTCATCTGCGGCAGCATCTCGCCGCTCTTCTCGTAGCAGCCGTCCGCGTACTCCTTGGCGAGCTTGCGCTGGGCGCGCTTGTCCGCCTCGGTGTCGGGGACCGGGTCGGCCTTGGGCGCCTTGACGAACTCCTGCGGGTCGATGCAGGAGATCGGCGCGGAGTGGCCGACGCCGCGCGGGTCGAAGCCGACGAAGTCGTACGCCTTCGAGGTCTTCGCCCAGAGCGGGTTCTTGGTGGTGACCCGGGTCGGGAACCGCATGCCCGAGCCGCCGGGACCGCCCGGGTTGTAGACGAGGGCGCCCTGGCGCTCGCTCTTGGTGCCCGTGCTGACGGCACGGTCGACGGCGAGCTTGATCTGCTTGCCGTACGGCTTGGCGTAGTCCAGGGGCACGGTGACCCAACCGCACTGGATCGGCTGGGCGAAGCCCCAGTCGGCGGGGCAGTCCTTCCAGTCGATGCCCTTCTTCGCAGCCTTGGCCGCGGCGACGGCGGCACCCTTCGCCTCACGGTCCTGGGTGCTGCTGCCGTGGTGGCGCGCCTCGGCGCTGGCGGAGGGGGCGGCGACCGCTCCCGCTATCAGCGCCGCCGCGGCGAACGCGCCCGCGGAGCCGATCACCACCTTCCGGCTGCCACGACTCGTCTGTCGAGTCCGTCTCAAGTGAGCCCTCCCGCACATCGATTCGATCGTTACGTCGATCGTGTTGCCGATCGGTACGCGGATCCTGTCGTGTGGAGGGTCCCTGACAACAGAGATGACAGACGTTCTTTACCAATCCGATAAACGGTATAACTCGTCCCGGTGAGCGGTCAGGCCAGTTGGCCCAGCGCGGCGTCCAGCGTACGGCGCAGTCGCAGCGCGTCGGGGGCGACCGCGGTGACCAGGACGGCGGGCCCCGCGAGCGGGGTGAGCGCGGCGGTGCCGTCCGCGTCGAGCACGGCGGCGGACGGCCGCTCGGCCTCGAACTCCGGCCGGACGACGACGAGTTGCCCCAGAGCGCGGTGCCCGGCCAGCACCGCGGGGCCGTCCCAGCCGCCGGGCGCGCCCGGGCCGCAGGCGAGTTCCTGGTCGAGCAGCGGCCGGCCGGCCCGGTACACGGTGAGGCGGCTGGTCAGCCGGCCCGGCTGCTCCCCCACGCGGCCGAGCACCTGCTCCTCGCGCAGCACGAGGGTGGCGTCGGGGGCCAGATCGGCGCGGGTCGTGACGCGCAGGTCGCTGCCGTCCGCCGCGATCAACTGCTCGGGCAGCCAGTCCAGTCGGGCGCCCTCGGCGACGGTGAGCCGGACGTCGTAGCGGGCCTCGCCCTTGTCCTGTCCGGGCAGGGAGAGGGTGGCCGCGACGGAGCCGAGGTGCAGGCGGGCGCCCGGCTCCGCGCGGGCCTCGACGGTGAAGTGGTCGCCGCCGAGGGGGCCGCTCATGGCGCCGACGAGCATCACGCGGGCCTCGGTGCCGGTGGCCCGGGTGCGGCGCAGCGCGAGCGATCCTCCGCTCTCCATGACGGGCAGGGCGGTGCCGCCCCGGCCGTCGCCGCGCGCGGCGACCCGGGCCAGGGAACGGACGCCCGCCCGGGCCTCGTCGCGCCCGCTCACGCGGTCCATGCGGCGAGCCGCCCGCGCACCCAGGCCGCGACGTCGCCGACGCCCGTCTCGGAGCGCAACGACTGCAGCACGACGGGGAGTTCGGCCCGCGACTCCTTGGCGTCGGCGGCCATCCGGGCCAGGTCGGAGCCGACGTACGGCGCCAGGTCGGTCTTGTTGATGACGAGCAGGTCGGCGGTGGTGACGCCCGGGCCGCCCTTGCGCGGGATGTCGTCGCCGCCCGCGACGTCGATGACGAAGAGCTGGGCGTCGACGAGGCCCTTGGAGAACGTGGCGGTGAGGTTGTCGCCGCCGGACTCGACGAGGATCAGGTCGAGCGGGCCGACCTCGTCCTCCAGGTCCTCGACCGCTTCGAGGTTGGCGGAGATGTCGTCGCGGATCGCGGTGTGCGGGCAGGCGCCCGTCTCCACCGCGGTGATCCGCTCGGGCGGCAGCACCGCCTCGCGCAGCAGGAACTCGGCGTCCTCCCGCGTGTAGATGTCGTTCGTGACGACGGCGAGGGAGAGCTCGTTGCGCAGGGCGCGGCACAGCGCGGCGACCGTCGCGGTCTTGCCGGACCCGACGGGCCCGCCGAGCCCGATGCGCAGGGCGCGGCGGGTGCCGTCGGGGCGATGGGCGTCGGCGGAGACGGCGGCGGGGCCGTCGTGGGAGTGGTCGAGGTGCATGGTCTACGGCTCCAGATCAGGTGGTTCGGGGGTGGGGTGCGGCCTACGAGGCGAACAGTCGCACCGGCCAGGCGGCATGCGCCTCGGCCCCGATCTCCAGCAGCGGCGCGGATCCGGCGGGCAAGGCGTCGACACCCTCGTCGACGGCCCGTCCCGCCGCGTCCACGGCGTCCCGCACGGCGATGTCGAGTTCGGGCGCGAGCCGGGCGAGGGCCGCGGTCGCGTCGAACGGGTCGAGGCTCAGCAGGCGCACGGCGGCGGTCGCGGGTCCGCTGACGCCTTCGTACGCGGAGCAGTACGCGGCGTCCTCGGGCCCGAGTCCGGCCGCGCGGGCGGCGAGGCCGAGCACCACCGGCTGGTGCGCCCCCTTGGGGAACTGCCGCGCCAGTGCGTCGAGTTCGGGATGCGGCCAGGTGGCGCGGGCGGCCCGCATCAGCTGCCGGCCGAGCTTGCGCGCGGCCACGCGGAGGGCTGCCGAGGGCGTTCGGGCGTCCGCCGCCGCGTCGAGGGCGACGGGGTCCATGCCGAGCGCCGCGGCGGCGGCGAGGGAGGCCGCCACGACGCCGCTGGTGTGCAGACGGCCGCGGCAGAACTCCTCCAGGCTCGCCGCGCCGGTGATGCGTCCCGCCTTGACCGCGGCCTCCGCCCCGCCGGAGTGGGCGTGCCCACCGGCGGGGAAGCGGCCGTCGGCCAGGACGAGCAGGGCTGCGCGTGTCATGACGTGTTCACCCGGCGGTTCAGAACAGGAAGTACCGCTGGGCGAGCGGCAGTTCGGAGGCGGGCGCGGGTTCCACGAGTTCACCGTCGATGGTCACGGCGAACGAGTCCGGGGTGACCTCGACACGGGGCAGGGCGTCGTTGTTGCGCATGTCGGCCTTGGTGCGGCCGCGGGTCGAGCGGATCGGGACGAACGTGCGCCCCAGGCCGAGGCGTTCCGGAAGGCCGTCCTCGATGGCCTGTTCGCTGGTGAAGTTGAACGAGTTGGCCGCGGGGGCCCGGCCGTGGGCGCCGAACATCGGGCGCGGCAGCACCGGCTGGGGCGTGGGGATGGAGGCGTTGGCGTCGCCCATCTGGGCGTAGGCGATCTGCCCGCCCTTGAGGACCACCTGCGGCTTCACCCCGAAGAACTTGGGGTCCCACAGCACCAGGTCGGCGAGCTTGCCGGTCTCGACGGAGCCGACCTCGTGCTCGATGCCCTGCGCGACGGCCGCGTTGATCGTGTATTTGGCGACATAGCGACGGGCGCGCTGGTTGTCGGCGCGGGTGTCGCCGGGCAGGAAGCCGCGGCGGCGCTTCATCACGTGCGCGGTCTGCCAGGTCCGCATGATGACCTCGCCGATACGGCCCATGGCCTGGGAGTCCGACGACATGATCGAGATGGCGCCCAGGTCGTGCAGGATGTCCTCGGCCGCGATGGTGGTGGGCCGGATACGGGACTCGGCGAAGGCGAGGTCCTCGGGGACCGCGGGGTTGAGGTGGTGGCAGACCATCAGCATGTCGAGGTGTTCCTCGACGGTGTTGACGGTGTGCGGCCGGGTCGGGTTGGTGGAGCTCGGCAGCATGTTGGGCAGCGACACCGCGGTGATCATGTCGGGCGCGTGTCCGCCGCCGGCGCCCTCGACGTGGAAGGCGTGCAGGGTGCGTCCGCCGACGGCGTCGAAGGTGTCCTGGACGAAGCCGGCCTCGTTCAACGTGTCGGTGTGGACGGCGAGTTGGGCGCCGGTCTCCTCGCACACGTCGAGGCAGGCGGAGATCACGGCGGGGGTCGCGCCCCAGTCCTCGTGGATCTTGAAGCCGAGGACGCCGGCGCGCAGCTGGTCGCGCATGGACTCCTTCGACATGGTGTTGCCCTTGCCGAGGAAGCCGATGTTGACGGGGCTGTTCTCCATCGCCGCGAACATCCGGGCGAGGTGCCAGGAGCCGGGGGTGATCGTGGTCGCCTTGGTGCCCTCGGCCGGTCCGGTGCCGCCGCCCACCAAGGTCGTCACGCCCGAGGCGAGGGCCTCGTCGACGATGGTCGGCGAGATGAAGTGGATGTGGGTGTCGATGCCGCCCGCGGTGACGATCTTGCCGTTGCCGGCGATGACCTCGGTCTCCGGGCCGATGACGAGGTCCGGGTGGACACCGTCCATGGTGTCGGGGTTGCCGGACTTGCCGATGCCGGTGATGCGGCCGTCACGGATGCCGATGTCGGCCTTGACGATGCCCCAGTGGTCGATGATCAGGGCGCCGGTGATGACCGTGTCGGGGGTGCCCTCCGCGCGGGTGGCACGCGACTGGCCCATGGATTCCCGGATGACCTTGCCGCCGCCGAAGACGGCCTCGTCGCCGGAGAGGCCGGGGCCGCCCGAGCGGTCCTCCTCGATCTCGACGAGCAGATCGGTGTCGGCGAGGCGGACGCGGTCGCCGGTGGTGGGGCCGAACAGGTCGGCGTAGGCGGCGCGGGACAGCTCAGGCATCGAGAGCACCTCCGGTCTCACCGCGCAGGCCGGGGACGACCCGGTTGCCCGCGAGGGGTACGAGTGCGACGTCGACGGGGATGCCGGGTTCGAAGCGAACGGCGGTGCCCGCGGCGATGTTCAGCCGCCGGCCGCGGGCGGCGGCCCGGTCGAAGTCGAGACCGGGATTGGCCTCGGCGAAGTGGTAGTGGGAGCCGATCTGGATGGGCCGGTCGGCGGCGTTGAGCACCGTCATACGTATGACGTCGCGGCCCTCGTTGTACACGACCGGCTCGTCGGCGAAGAGGACCTCTCCGGGAATCATGGCGCGCCCCCGTCAGACGATCGGCTCGTGGACGGTGACGAGTTTGGTGCCGTCCGGGAAGGTCGCCTCGACCTGGACGTCGTGGATCATCTCGGGGATGCCCTCCATGACGTCGTCCCGGGTGAGCAACTTCCGCCCGGAGGACATGAGTTCAGCGACGGTGCGGCCGTCCCGGGCCCCTTCGAGGATGTGCGAGGTGATCAGCGCGACCGCCTCGGGGTGATTGAGCTTCAGACCCCGGCCCCGGCGCTTCTCCGCCACGTCGGCAGCCACATGAATGAGCAGTCTCTCCTGCTCGTGCGGGGTCAGTTGCACGCGTCCCACCTCACAGTCCTTCGCTCCGGACCGTGCGGGGCCCGGCTGCCGCGGCCACCGCGACGGGTATAGATGTAACACACAAGAAATGCGCGCGATCTTGCGCACCCCGGATACAGAAACCCCTGGTGGCGTGGGGCGCAGGCTAGTTGGGCGGAGTTTCAACGAGGTTAACCGTCGCTTGACCGCCGCATTGCCGTCAGCTGACCTCCTCCATGCCCATCAGGCCGCGCAGACCGTTCTGCAGCGTCTCGATCGGCTCCTCGCCGAAGAGCGCCTGCTGGGCCACGAACCCCTGGGCCGCGGCGATCATCGTCCGCGCGACGGCGTCCGGGGCGGCGTCGGCGCGCATCATCCCCGCCTCCCGGTACCCCTCGACGATCGTGACCCAGGCCGCTCGCACCCGCTCGAAGCCCTCCCGGATCACGGCGGCGAGGTCGTCGTTGCGCAGGGTCTCCGTCCACACCTGGACGATGAGCCGCGGAAAGTAGGACGTTCCGTCGACCCGCAGCCCGGGCCGCTCGCGCAGCACCTCCCCCATGACCGTGCCGATGAGTTCGTACGGCGGCGGGGGCGGCGCCTGCTGTCCGGCCGCCTCGAACGCGGAGCGGAGGTCGTCGAGCACCTCCGTGACGATGGCGTGGATCAGCTCGTCCTTGCCGCGGAAGTAGCGGTAGACCGCGCCGGCCGAGAGGTCCACCTCCTTCAGGACGTCCTGCATCGACGTGGCATGGAAGCCGTTGCGGGCGAAGCAGAGCGCGGCGCCGTCCAGGATCTGGCGGCGGCGGGCGTCGAGGTGCTCTTGGGATACGCGGGCCATGGTCCTCAAAATAAAACGAACATTCATTCTTGACAAGCCACCACCCGGTCGGGAGAGTGGGGCGCATCAAGTAAAACGAACGATCCTTCGCTATGGCCGCTCGTATCCGTCCGCTGGAGCATCCATGTCCACTCCTCCCTCCGCCTCGCCCACCCCGCCCCCGCCCCGGCCGCCGCACGGCCGCACGATGGTCGGCGTGGCGCTGCTCGTCCCCCTGCTCGCGGCCCTGGCCCTGTGGGCGTTCGCCTGGCCCGCGGCCCGGACGGCCCCGCGCGATCTGCCGCTCGGCGTCGCGGGTCCGGCCGCCGCCGCAGGCCCCGTGGAGCGACAACTGCGCGCGCAGGACGGGGCGTTCGAGGTGCACCGGTACGCCGACGAGGCGGCCGCCCGCACCGCGATCGAGGACCGGGTCGTATACGGAGCGGTGGTGGCGGCACCCGCCGGCCCCAGGCTGCTGACGGCGTCGGCGGCGAGCCCGGTCGTGGCGCAGTTGCTGCAGCAGGCCGTGACGGCACAGGCGCCCGACGGAGCGAAGGTGACGACCGTCGACGTGGTTCCCGCACCGGCGGCCGATCCCCGCGGCTCCGTGCTGAGTTCGAGCGTCCTGCCGTTGGCGATCGCCGGGGTGGCCGGCGGCGCGATCGTGACGATACTGCGGCTGCGCAGCCTCCGGGCGGTCGCCTCGCTGCTGGCCGCCGCGTCCGTGGTGGGCCTCGCGGCAGCCGCGCTGGCGCACAGCTGGCTCGGCGTCCTGACGGGCAACTGGTGGACGGAGGCCGGGGTCCTGGGCCTGTCCTCCCTCGCGGTGGGAGCGACGGTGGCCGGCCTCGGGGCCCTGATCGGCCCGGCGGGGATCGGGGTCGGTGCCCTGTCGATGGTGCTGCTCGGCAATCCGTTCTCCGGGGTGGCCTCGGCGCCGCAGCTGCTGCCCGAACCGGTGGGATTCCTCGGCCAGTTGCTGCCGCCGGGCGCCGGAGGATCGCTGCTGCGCTCGGTCGCCTACTTCGACGGAGCACGGGCGACAGCGCCCGCGCTGACCCTCGCCGCGTGGGCGCTGCTCGGCCTCAGCGCCGTCCTGCTCGGCGCCCTGCGCGGGCGGCGCACGACGACGACCGCGCGGGCCGCGGAACCGGCGGGGACGCCGGCACCCGTGGGCTGAGCGAGCGCGCACACGAACCGGCCGTGCATCCCCGCTGTAGCGGACGGGGGTGCACGGCCTTGCGCGTGCGGGGACGTGGAGGGCGCTTAGCGGACGTCGGGGCCGCGATGCTCGGCGGCGATGCCGAACCGCTGCCGTTCACCCGTAGCGGACGTCAGGGAGCCGACGCGGGAGACGGAACTGATCACCGGCTCCTCCGCGGGGTCACCGGACGGCTCCCCCAGCGCTTCGAGTCGCTCCAGGTCAGCGGCCGAGACGAGGGCGACGAGCGGCTTGCCGTGCCGGGTGACGACGACGCGCTCCCCGCCGTACACCACGCGGTTGATCAAGTCGGCGAGCTCAGCCCTGGCTTGCGTCACCGGAATCTCGTAGGCCATGCTCGCCATCGTACGTCATGTACGTCCTGTACATTTTTTACAGAGACGGCTCTCCGGGCGGTCGGGGAGCCGTGACGAGCACAGGAGGCGCGAGCACCATGACCCGTCCGTCCGGCCGTTACGTCCTGCCCGAGTTCACGGAGCGCACCGCCTCGGGGCACCGCACGCTCGATCCGTACGGGAAGCTGCTGGAGGAGCGCATCGTCTTCCTCGGCACGCCGATCGACGACACGTCCGCCAACGACGTGATGGCGCAGTTCATGCATCTCGAATACGCGGCGCCGGACCAGGACATCTCGCTGTACATCAACTCCCCCGGCGGCTCGTTCAGCGCCATGACGGCCGTCTACGACACGATGCAGTACGTCAGTTGCGAGGTGGAGACGATCTGTCTGGGGCAGGCGGCGTCCGTGGCCGCGGTGCTGCTCGCCGCCGGGACGCCGGGGAAGCGGCTGATGCTGCCCGGTTCGCGCGTGGTGCTCGACCAGCCCGCGCTTCCCGAGCCCGCCCAGGGCCAGCCCACCGATCTGGAGATCCAGGCGCGCGAAATGGTGCGGATGCGCGCGCAGTTGGAGGAGCTGCTCGCGCGGCACTCGGGGCGGGAGAAGGAGCGGGTGAGCCGCGACATCGAGCGGGACACCGTGCTCGACGCCCAACAGGCGCTGGAGTACGGCCTGGTGGACCGTGTCGTACAGAGCCGCGGGACCACGCTCGGCGCACCCGGCGCGAGGTGACGCGTCGATGTATCCCCCCGAACTGCCACCGCTGCCCGCGCTGACCCGCGCCGAGTGCGAGCTGGTCGACAGCTATCTGGCGGTGGTCGATCTGATCGCGCGCATCAATCCGGCGCGCGGCGACGACACCTACCGGGGCCTGCGCGCGGCACAGGCGCTCGTCAGCCGCGCGACGGCGCTGCGGGACGCCCTGGCGCTGATGCACCGGCGGGGCGAGAGCGAGGTGCACGCGGCAACCCTGACGCGCGCGTTGCGCGTCCTTGACGGCGAAAGGCGGACACAGAGAGTCACTTTGCCGCCGGAAACGATCCATTGAGGACAGAGCTCGGCCGAGACGTCTGCGCCGGAGTCGAAACGGCCCAGATGGTGTACCCCCGAACGGACTAGACGTTCGTACGTCAAAACGCTCGCCAGAGTTGCGCACGGACGGTAGGCAGACTCCGGAATGAGGCGTTCCGTGCCTGGTACAGGCGTCGTCGGGCGTCTCGGACCCGGTCCGAAAGCCGCACTGTCCACCTGAACGGGCCAAGGGTGAGGAGCCTCACTTACCGCCGGTTCAGCTCGGCTTCGGCGACACGGGTGCGTGAAGATCCCTTCCGACGACAAGCCCCCGCCGCCGCGGCGGGGCGGTCCGTGCGGACGCCGAGTCCTGCCGCCGTGCGGATGCCAGGTCGACAGAAGTGCATCGGCAGGAGTGGAGGACCCAGGCACGACGGGCCGCCGGCCCACCTCGACGGAGGTGGCGCCCGAGGGGCCCTTGGGGTGAAGCCGCAACCCGCGGCCGGGCATCTTCGCCTGCCCGAACCCGACAGGTCATCCTTCACAGGCGGCTGACGAAGGGTTGCGCATGACCGCGCTCAATCGTGTTCCCTCGCTGCTGACCCGGGCCGGTACCGCATCGGTCCTCACCCTCGCCGTCGCCGGAGCCGGACTCATGGTCCCCGGCGCCGCGTCCGAGGCGTCGGCGGCCGCGGCCTCGACCAAGGCACTCAGGGTCGCGGCCTCGAAGAAGGGATCGCCGTACAGGTGGGGCGCCACGGGCCCGCATCGGTTCGACTGCTCGGGCCTGACGCTCTACTCGTTCAAGCGGGCGGGCAAGAAGCTGCCCCGTACCGCCGCGCAGCAGTACAACAAGACCCGCCACGTCTCCGCGTCCGGCCGCAGGTCGGGCGACCTGGTCTTCTTCCACTCCGGCCGGAGCGTCTACCACGTCGGCATCTACGCCGGGAAGGGACGGATCTGGCACTCCCCGAAGACCGGGGACGTGGTGCGGCTGCAGAAGATCTGGACGAAGAGCGTCTGGTACGGCCGGGTGCGCTGACCCCGCCGCGCAGCAGCCGGGTGCGGACGGACCGGGCGCCAGGCCCGTCCGCAGCCGGCCCCTCACGCGAACAGCGGCTCCCCCAGGAGGACCAGCGCGAGGATCACCAGCGCGCTGCCGGTGACCGCCTCCGCCGCGCGCGCCGTCCGCGGCCTGCGCAGCCACCGGCCGAGCCGGTCCACGAGCAGGGCAACGACCGGGAACCACAGCAGCGCCAGGGCCACGACGATCGCCGAGAGGACGGCCGTGCGCGGCAGCGCCGGGCTGCCTGCGGGCACGAACTGCGGCAGCACGCTCAGGAACGTGATCGGCGCTTTCGGATTGAGCGTGTTGGTCAGGAAGCCCTGCCGCAGTGCCCCGCCCGCCGGCCCCCGCTCCGCGTCGGCCCCCGCCTCGCTCCGCTCACCGAGCGGGCGCAGCGCCGATCGCAGCGTCCGCAGGCCCAGGTGGAGGACGTAGACGCCGCCCACGAGTTGCAGTGCGCGGAACAGCGCCGGTACGGCGGTCAGGACGGCGGCGACCCCGGCGACGGCGAGCGCGGTGTGGACGAGCAGACCGCCGGCCACCCCGAGCGCGCAGGCGACTCCGGCGCGCCGCGAGACCAGGGAATTGCGTACGACAACGGTGAAGTCCGCGCCGGGGAGCGTCACCATGCCCGCGGCGACGCCCGTGAAGGCGACAAGTTGAGCGTCCATGAGCGCCAGCCTGCCCGAGCCGGGCCTTAGGCAGGTATGTGCAATATTCTGGGGCTGCCTGAAGCACTGCTTAAGGCTTCCCTGTGCTCCCGTACGGCTCCGGAGGCGGTCGATGTACGACCCGACGCGGCTGACCGCGCTGGTGGCGGTCTCCGAGGCCGGTTCGATCACCCGGGCCGCGCAGCGCCTCGGGTACACGGTCCCCGCGCTGTCGCAGCAGCTCGCGAAGCTGGAGCGGGAGGCGGGGGCGGCCCTGCTCGTGCGGCACCACCGGGGCGCCCGGCTCACGGGTGCGGGCGAGGTACTGGTGGAGACGGCGCGGCGGGTGCTCGACGAGATGGAGCGGGCGCGGCACGAACTGGCCCGGCTCGCGGGTCTGTCGGGCGGCCGGCTCCGGCTCGGTACGTTCACGACGGCGGGCATGCATCTGCTGCCGCCGGCGCTGACCGCGTTCCGCCGGGCGCATCCGGATGTGGAGCTGACGGTCGCCGGGTACGAACCGCCGTCGGGGATCGCGGCGGTGGCGGCCGGCGCCGTGGATGTGGCGCTCACGCACGCCTATGCGCCGGCCGAGCCGGTCGCGGTGCCGTCGTCCGTGGCCCAGGAGACCGTTCTCGTCGAGGAGCTGGTGCTCGTGACGGCGCCGGGGCAGGCGCTGACGGCCGGGACGGCGGGGACGACGCGGCTGCCGCTGGCCGAGCTGGCGGGGCAGCCGCTGATCAGCATGGCGCCGACGTATCCGCCGCGTCAGGGGGCGGAGGCGGCGCTCGCCCGGGCCGGGGCGACGCCGTCGGTGCTGGTGGAGACGCCGAGTTACGCGCTGGTGTGCGCGCTGGTGAGCGCGGGGCTCGGAGTGGCCGTGGTGCCGGAGATGGTCGCGCGGATGTCCGCGACGCCGCTCGGGGTCAGGCTGCTGGAGCCGGGAGATCTGCGGCGGACCGTGTCGGTGGTGCACCGGGCGGACGAGACGAACCCGGCAGTGGACGGATTCCGAGCGCTGCTGCGCGGTGCGTTCGCCCGGTCCGGGAGCTGAGACTTCGTCAGCAGGCGGATGCGGGGCGGTTGTTGGCGCCGTTGACCCTGGTGATCCAGGGCAGGGCGATCCATACGGTCTTGCCGCCCTCCGGGGTGGGCGCCACCGAGAGTCTTCCGCCGCACTCCGCGGTGAGACAGCGGATGATGACCATGCCGCGCCCGTTGTCCTGCTGCACGGCGGCGGGCAGTCGCTTGGGGTAGCGCGGGTGGCTGTCGGTGACGCCGATGCGCAGGCGCTCGTCGCGTTCGAGCTCCACGTCGACGGTGAAGGTGGGCGACTGGCCGAGCGTGTGCTGCACCGCGTTGGTCGCGAGCTCCGAGACGATCAGGCGCACGGTGTCGGCCGCTTCGGTGTCACCCGGCATGCCCCATTCCGCCAGTACATTGCTGACGTACTTGCGGGCCGCTGGCACCGAGGCAGGATCGCTCGGCAGCGTGACGGATGCTTCCTGGTGGTCTGCCATGGCGACGTCGTCCCTTTCCCACCGGGGTCGCGCGCCCGACTCTGGCGGTTCGCTGGCGTGCGGCCCCCGACTGCTCTTCGCGCCAGACTGCCACTTGGATGCCCTTCCGTGGTGCCGATCCCTCAAGATATGCATATATCTGTCGCTCGAAGCGGTGAACTCTGCGACGGTAGACCGTATTTGGGCGAGCGCACGCCGGTTCCTCTACCGTCTCCTCAGGAGCCACGCCGCACGGGGCCAGGAAGGAGTCCGGCCGCGCGGCCCGAGGAGCGTGAGGAGTCGGCATGAAATACGGTCCCGCGGTCCGCCGTCGCAAGCTCGGTGCCGAACTGCGCGCGCTGCGCGTCGGGGCCGGACTGACCAGTGGCGAGGCGGCCCGGTTGGTCGGCTGGCACCAGTCGAAGGTGAGCCGGATCGAGACAGGACGCAGCGGCGTGAAGGCGTCGGACGTGCTGCTCCTGCTCGACGCGTTCGAGACAACGGACCCCCGGCTGCGGGAACTCGTGGTTGCGTTGGCGGGGGCGGAGGATGCGGGCGGGCACCATTGGTGGCACGCCTACCGGGGGCTGTTGCCGCCGTCCTACCGCGACTTCATCAGCCTGGAGTCGCAGGCGTGCCGGATCCGGACGCTGGAGACGAGTGTGGTGCCCGGGCTGTTGCAGACGCACGAGTACGCGCGCGCGGTGACTCGCTCGGTGCTGGCGGGTATGCCGGACCGGCACATCGAGGCGCTGGTGGAGGTGCGGCTCGCGCGGCAGGAGGTGTTGCGGGCGCAGCCGCCGCTGGAACTGACCGCGGTGCTCGACGAAGGGGTGTTGCGGCGCGAGGTGGGCGGATCCGGAGTCCTGCGACGGCAGGTGGCGCATCTGGTCGAGGCGGCCCAGATGCCGCATGTCCGGATTCAGGTGCTTCCCTTCTCCGCCGGTGGCCACATCGGCCTCACCGGCCCTTTCGTTGTCTTCTCATTTCCGAACACGTCTGATCTGGATGTGGTTGTTCTCGACCATCTGACGAGTAGCCTCTACCTCGAGCGGAGAGAAGACCTCAAGGCGTACACCGATGCCTTCGACACTCTTTCGCTCCGTGCGCTTTCACCCGAGGACTCGTTGGAATTCATCGCACAGATCGCCGGATAACCGAGCGGGACGAGGACGCCGACACCTCGCCCCGGGCCGGCACTGCGTAAGGGGGCACCATGTTTGCACTGCCTCGGCATGTTCCTTCCGTTCCCTCCAGCTCGACGCTCAGCGGCGCCCGGTGGCGGCGCAGCAGCCGCAGCACCGGCGCGAACAACTGCGTCGAGACGGCCCCCCTGGCCTCGGGGCCCACGGCCGGACTGATGGCCGTCCGTGACTCCAAGAACACCGCGGGGCCCGCCCTGCTGTTCACGTCCTCCGCATGGAAGGGGTTCGTCAACTCCCTTCGGTGAAAGCGCCGTAGGGAGCCGTGCGGCTGATCACCCCCACGGCCTCGCCGAGTTGCACGTCGGTGAGGTCGGCGCGGGCGGTCAGTCGCAGCCGCGAAATGCCGTCGGGTACGGACGGCGGGCGGAAACAGCCCACCGAAAGACCCGCCGTACGGCATTCCGCGGCCCAGCGCACCGCCTCCTCGGGTGAAGGCGCGCGCACGGAGACCACCGCCGCGTCCGGGCGGACGGCAGCCAGCCCGGCCGCGGTGAGCAGCTGATGCAGGGTCGTCGCGACCTCACGGGCCCGGTCGGCGCGCGCCGGTTCGTGGCGCAGCAGACGCAGCGCGGCCAGCGCGGCCCCGGCCGCGGCGGGGGCGAGCCCGGTGTCGAAGATGAACGTACGGGCCGCGTTCACCAGATGCTCGATGACGTGCGCCGGGCCCAGGACCGCGCCGCCCTGGCTGCCGAAGGACTTGGAGAGGGTGACGGTGGCGACGGTGTCCGCCGCGCCCGCCAGGCCCGCCGCGTACGGCGCGCCCCGCCCGCCGGTCCCCAGCACACCGAGGCCGTGCGCGTCGTCGACGAGCAGTCCGGCCCCGAACTCCCGGCAGAACGCCGCGAGTTCACCGAGCGGCGCACGGTCCCCGTCGACGGAGAAGACCGTGTCGGAGACGACAACGGCCGGTCCGTCGTGGGCGCCCAGGGCCTTGCGGACGGCGGCCGGGTCGGCGTGCGGCACGACCTGGGTGGCGCCGCGGGCCAGTCGGCAGCCGTCGATGAGAGAGGCGTGGTTGGCCGCGTCGGACACGATCAGCGAGCCGTGCGGGGCGAGCGCCGTGACGGCGGCGAGATTCGCCGCGTAGCCGGAGGACAGCACGAGCGCGGCCTCGAATCCGCAGAACTCGGCGAGTTCGCGCTCCAGCCGGGCGTGCAGCTCGGTGCTGCCGGTCACCAGCCGGGAGCCGGTCGCCCCGCCGCCCCAGCGGCGCGCGGCCTCGACGGCGCCCTCGACGACCTCGGGGTGACGGGCCAGGCCCAGGTAGTCGTTGCTCGCGAGGTCCAGCAGCGGGGAGTCGGCCGGGCGGGGACGCAGCGTGCGCACGAGGCCGGCGGCCTCACGGGCACGGCGCTGCTCGTCGAGCCAGCCGAACGCACGGACGGGGGCAGTGGCCATGACTCCCTCTGTTTGTAGGTAACGCACAGACCCTAGCCCTGCCGCTACAAGGTCAGGGTGTGGCAATACCCACACGTCGAACGCGGTCCTTTGTACGAAGTCTCCTTTCGCGGGGGTGTCCCGATAGGCAAGGATCAGGCGCCATGGACCTGCTGAACACGCTGGTGGACAAGGGGCTTCGGCGCGAGCTGCCGAGCCGTGAAGAGGCGCTCGCCGTGCTGGCGACGTCGGACGACGAGCTGCTCGACGTGGTCGCGGCGGCCGGCAAGGTGCGCCGCACGTGGTTCGGACGCCGGGTGAAGCTGAACTACCTGGTGAACCTCAAGTCGGGGCTGTGCCCCGAGGACTGCTCGTACTGTTCGCAGCGCCTCGGCTCCAAGGCGGAGATCCTCAAGTACACGTGGCTCAAGCCCGACGAGGCCTCCAAGGCGGCGGCCGCCGGTGTCGCGGGCGGCGCCAAGCGCGTCTGCCTGGTGGCGAGCGGGCGCGGCCCCACGGACAAGGACGTGGACCGCGTGGCGCGGACGATCGACGCGATCAAGTCCGAGAACGAGGACGTGGAGGTGTGCGCCTGTCTGGGCCTGCTCTCCGACGGGCAGGCGGAACGGCTGCGCGGGGCGGGCGCGGACGCGTACAACCACAACCTGAACACGTCCGAGGCCACGTACGGCGACATCACGACGACGCACACGTATGCGGACCGGGTCGACACCGTACAGAAGGCGCACGCGGCCGGGCTCTCGGCCTGTTCCGGCCTGATCGCGGGCATGGGCGAGAGCGACGAGGACCTGGTCGACGTGGTGTTCGGGCTGCGGGAGCTGGACCCGGACTCGGTACCGGTGAACTTCCTGATCCCCTTCGAGGGGACCCCGCTGGCCAAGGAGTGGAACCTGACGCCGCAGCGCTGCCTGCGGATTCTGGCCATGGTCCGCTTCGTCTGCCCGGACGTGGAGGTGCGGATCGCGGGCGGGCGCGAGGTGCACCTGCGCTCGATGCAGCCGCTGGCCCTGCACATCGCCAACTCCATCTTCCTGGGCGACTACCTGACCAGCGAGGGCCAGGCGGGCAAGGCGGACCTGGAGATGATCGCGGACGCCGGGTTCGAGGTGGAGGGCGCCGACCAGGTGACGCTGCCGGAGCACCGGGGCGGCGGATGCGGTTCGGTGTGCGCCTCCGACTCCGGGGACACCCCCGCGGCGGAGGTGCCCGAGGCGCGCACCGATCTGGTGGCGGTACGCCGCCGGGGCGCGGGGACGGATGTCGCGCCCAATGCCTGACCCGCGCATCGACGAGCTGCTGGCGCTCGACCGGCAGCACGTCTGGCATCCGTACGGTCCCATGCCGGGCCGGCAGGAGCCTCTGGTCGTCGAGTCGGCGGCCGGGGTGCGGCTGCGCATCGCCGGGCACGGCGAGCTGGTGGACGGCATGTCGTCGTGGTGGTCCGCGATCCACGGCTACCGTCACCCCGTCCTCGACGAGGCGGCGCGCGGCCAGTTGGAGCGGATGAGCCATGTGATGTTCGGCGGGCTCACGCACGAGCCCGCCGTCCGGCTCGCGAAGCGCCTTGTCGACATGTCGCCGGACGGTCTGGAGCATGTGTTCCTCGCCGACTCCGGCTCGGTGTCGGTGGAGGTAGCCCTCAAGATGTGCCTGCAGTACTGGCGCTCGCTCGGCCGGCCCGAGAAGCACCGGATGCTGACCTGGCGCGGCGGGTACCACGGCGACACCTGGCAGCCGATGTCCGTGTGCGACCCGGAGGGCGGGATGCACGGACTGTGGTCGGGGGTGCTGCCGCGGCAGGTCTTCGCGGACGCGCCGCCGAGCGCGTACGAGGAGTCGTACGCGGAGCATCTGCGGGAGATGGTCGGGCGGCACGCGCACGAGCTGGCCGCCGTCGTCGTGGAGCCCGTGGTGCAGGGTGCGGGTGGGATGCGGTTCCACTCCCCCGCGTATCTGCGGGTGCTGCGGGAGGCGTGCGACGCGCACGACGTGCTGCTCGTGTTCGACGAGATCGCCACCGGGTTCGGACGGACGGGCGCGCTGTTCGCGGCCGGACACGCGGCGGTGACGCCGGATGTGATGTGTGTCGGCAAGGCGCTGACGGGCGGCTATCTGACGCTGGCGGCGACGCTGTGCACGGCGCGGGTGGCCGACGGGATCTCGCGGGGCGAGGTGCCGGTGCTCGCGCACGGGCCGACGTTCATGGGCAATCCGCTGGCCGCGGCGGTGGCCTGCGCGTCGATCGATCTGCTGCTCGGCCAGGACTGGCGGGCGGAGGTCAAGCGGATCGAGACCGGGCTGCGTGACGCTCTGTCAGCTGCCGTGGATATGCCCGGAGTTCGTGAGGTGCGGGTGTTCGGCGCCATCGGGGTCGTCCAGCTGGACCACGAGGTGGACATGCGGGCGGCGACGCGGGCGGCGGTCGCGGAGGGTGTGTGGCTGCGGCCGTTCCGCGACCTCGTCTACACGATGCCGCCGTACGTCACCGATGACGAGGACCTGGCACGGATCGGGCGCGCGGTGTGCGCGGCCGCGCGGGAGGGATGAGCGGGATGAGTGGGGCGAGCGGGGCGACGCGTTCGACGGTGCTGGTGGTCACGGGGACCGGGACCGAGATCGGCAAGACGGTGACGACGGCCGCGGTGGCCGCGGTGGCGGTGGCCGCCGGACGGTCGGTGGCGGTGCTCAAGCCGGCGCAGACCGGCCTCGCGCCGGGTGAGCCCGGGGATGTCGACGAGGTGGTGCGGCTGGCGGGGCCGGCGGTGACGCCGGTGGAGCTGGCGCGGTTTCCGGAGCCGCTGGCACCGGGCACGGCGGCGGCGCGGGCGGGGCTCGCTCCGGTGCGGCCCGGCCAGGTCGCGGAGGCGGCGCTGAAGTTGGCGGCCTCGCACGACCTGGTGCTGGTCGAGGGGGCCGGTGGGCTGCTGGTCCACTTCGACGAGGAGGGGGCGACGCTGGCGGACGCGGCGCGGCTGCTCGGCGCGCCGGTGCTCGTGGTGGCGCAGGCGGGGCTCGGGACGTTGAACTCCACGCAGTTGACGGCCGAGGCGTTGCGCGCGCGGGGCCTCGCCCAGGCGGGGGTCGTCATCGGGAGCTGGCCGCGGGAGCCGGGCCTTGCGGAGC
This sequence comes from Streptomyces sp. cg35, assembly GCF_050410835.1. Taxonomy (NCBI): domain Bacteria; kingdom Bacillati; phylum Actinomycetota; class Actinomycetes; order Kitasatosporales; family Streptomycetaceae; genus Streptomyces; species Streptomyces sp. cg35. Next base: position 7,723,761 of record NZ_CP191268.1, on the reverse strand, counting down.
GGTGCAATGTGGGTGACCTGCCCGGGGTCGCGGGGGCCGCGCTGGTGGGGGCGGTGCCGGCCGGGGCCGGGGCGCTGGCGGGCGCCGCGTTCCGGGAGCGGGCCGCGCGGTGGCTCGGGCCCGAGCTGGGCGGGAGCTGGGACGGGGCGGGGTTCGCGCGGCGATTCGGGTGACACCGGGGAGCAGGCCGTACGCGTGGGGCGGGGGCGGGCACGGGTCCGGTCCCGGGCCTGGCAGAACCGTTCATTCTGGGCCCTCGGGGGAACAATCGGCGTAACCAGTCGGCCCGGCCTAGGAGGGTCCCATGGTGGACCGGAATCCGCCTCTCGGTAGCAATGCGGTGCGACGGGCATCGCGTGACGTGGTGCGCCATCCCGTGTTCGCGCGCTACTACGCCCGCGTCAGCGAGCGCGCCGAGCCGACGATGGGGCCGGTGCGCACCGAGCTGCTCGGCGGGTTGTCGGGGCGGGTCATCGAGGTCGGCGCGGGCAACGGGCTGAACTTCGCGTACTACCCGGGCACCGTCTCCGAGGTCGTCGCCATCGAGCCGGAGCGGATCCTGCGCCAGTTGGCGGTCGAGGCGGCGCAGCACGCGCAGGTGCCGGTGGACGTGGTGCCGGGGGCGGCGGAGGCGCTGCCGGTGAAGAGCGAGGGCTACGACGCGGTCGTGCTGTCCATCGTGCTGTGCAGCGTGCGCGACGTGGCGCGGGCGCTCGCCGAGGTGCGCAGGGTGGTGCGGCCGGGTGGCGAGGTGCGGTTCTTCGAGCACGTACGGGCGCCGAAGCGCGGTATGCGGGGCGTGCAGCGGGCGCTGGACCGGACGGTGTGGCCCCGGGTGTTCGGCGGGTGCCACGTGGGCCGGGACACGCTGGGCGCGCTGCGGGACGCCGGGTTCGAACTGGGCGCGTACCGCGAGCTGTTGATGCCGGAGCGGGGTCCGCGGCTGCCGACGTCGTACTGCGTCCTCGGGACGGCCAGGCGGCCCGAGGGCGACGCCCCGTAGCGGTCACCGGCTCCACTTGCGCAGTTCCTTCTCGATGTCCTGGACGCTCGCGCCGCCGTCCTTGACCAGGCGGGCCAGTTCGCGGACCTGCTCCGGCGAGGTGGCCACGTCGAGGCCGCCGGCGACCAGATAGGCGTAGGCGACGGCGGAGGCGAACATGGCGTTCGATCGCTCCAGCGCCGGTATGTGGATGAGGAGTTGGAGCAGCGCCGCGGCGCGGGCGTGCGGGGTCTCGTAGACGGGCACGTCGAAGATCCGCGCGTCGTGCCGGGCGACGGCCGCGACGAGGGCGCCCCAGTCGGTGACCTGGGGGTCGCCCGGGGTCTTCTGCTCCGCGATCATGAGCAGCCAGGCGAGATCGATACCGAGGGGCGCGGGGTCGCGCGGTTCACTCAAGCGGGACGGCGCCGGCCTTCGCGGTCCGCGCCGAACTCCTCGGCGAACACGGACTCGTACTGCCTCATGAAGTCGGCGGCGGCGTCGACGAAGGTCCGGCCGGTCTCGCCGGCGTCCCGTCGGACCAGCTCCTCGATGTACCGGTTGACGCTCATGCCGCGGGCGAGCGCGCGCTCCCGGGCGGCGCGGGCGGTGCCCTCGTCCACCCGCACGTTCAGCTGGGTCTTCGCCATGCCCTCACGCTAGCGTCGTTGCGCTAGCACCCGCAAGACCACTGGTGCGGGCTATCCTCGTACCGACCTGATGCGCAACTAGCTTTCTATGCAAGGGAGTTGGGGTGGGGGATGCGGATGTGGTCCGGGATGTGGCCGCCGCGCGGGCCAGGGGCCTGACGAAGGCGTACGGCTCCGGTGAGACGCAGGTGCTCGCGCTGGACGCGGTGGACGTGGACATCGCGCGGGGCCGCTTCACGGCGGTGATGGGTCCTTCGGGCTCGGGCAAGTCCACGCTGATGCACTGCCTGGCCGGTCTGGACACCGTGTCGGCGGGCCAGGTGTGGCTGGGCGGCACGGAGATCACCGGTCTGAAGGAGCGGGAGCTGACGCGGCTGCGGCGCGACCGCATCGGGTTCATGTTCCAGTCCTTCAACCTCATTCCGACGCTGACCGCCGCGGAGAACATCACGTTGCCGATGGACATCGCGGGCAGGTCCCCGGACCGCGCGTGGCTGGAGCAGGTCATCGACACGCTCGGGCTGCGGGACCGGCTGAAGCACCGGCCCGCGCAGCTGTCCGGCGGGCAGCAGCAGCGGGTGGCGTGCGCGCGGGCCCTCGCGGCCCGGCCGGAGCTGATCTTCGCCGACGAGCCGACGGGGAACCTGGACTCACGGGCGGGCCTGGAGGTGCTCGGGTTCCTGCGCGAGGCGGTCGACGATCTCGGGCAGACCGTGGTGATGGTGACGCACGACCCGGGCGCGGCCGCCCATGCCGACCTGGTGCTCTTCCTCGGCGACGGACGCCTCGTCGACGAGATGCACGAGCCGACGCCGGAGGCCGTCCTGGAGCGCATGAAGCGGTTCGACGTCGTCCGCGGCGCGGTGGCCGAGCAGCACGGCCCCGGGCAGTAGCCGTGCTGAGGGCGACGCTGCGGAGCTTCTTCGCGCACAAGGGACGCCTGGTGCTGTCGGCGCTGGCCGTGGTCCTGTCGGTGGCGTTCGTCGCGGGCAGCCTGATCTTCTCGGACACGGTGGCCCGCACCTTCGACCGGCTGTTCGCCTCGACGTCGGCGGACGTGCGGGTGAGCCCGAAGGAGGACGACCTCGGTGAGGCGGTGCCGTCCGGGGCGGTGCGTACGCTGCCCGCCTCCCTGGCCGACCGGCTCAAGGAGGTGGACGGGGTCGCCGCCACCCACCTCGACGCCGGGGTGGAGAACATCACGGTCGTCGACCGGCGGGGCGACTCGGTCGGCCCGACCACCGGCGCCCCCACCATCGCCACCAACTGGGAGCCCACCGACCGCAGTCCGGTCCGGCTGACGTCGGGGCACGCGCCGCGCGGCGACCGCGAGGCCCTGCTCGACGCGGACACCGCCGACAAGAAGCATGTACGCATCGGGGACACGCTCACCGTCATGGCGCGCCCCGGGTCGTTCAAGGTCGAGATCGTCGGCATCGCGACGTTCCGCACCACGAATCCGGGCGCGGCCCTCGTGTTCCTGAACACGGACACCGCACAGCGCCGCTTGCTCGGCGGTCCCGGCCGGGCGACGAGCATCTCGCTCGACGCGGCGGCGGGCGTGAGCGACGCACAGCTCAAGCGGAGGGTCGCCCAACAGCTGGGCAATACGTACGAGTTGGAGACGGCGGACGAGGACGCGAAGTCGGCGGCCGAGGATCTGGGCGGCTTCCTCGACATCATCAAGTACGTGATGCTGGGATTCGCGGGCATCGCCGTCCTCGTGGGCGTCTTCCTCATCGTCAACACGTTCTCGATGCTGATCGCCCAGCGGACACGGGAGTTGGGGCTGCTGCGGGCGCTCGGCGCCGACCGGAGGCAGGTGCGGCGTTCGGTGCTGACGGAGGCCGTGCTGCTGGGGCTGGTCAGTTCCGCCGTCGGCCTCGGGGTGGGGATCGGACTCGCCGCGGGCCTCATCAAACTGATGGGCGCCTTCGGGATGAACCTCAAGTCCACGGAGATGGTGGTGGGTTGGGGCACACCCGTCGCCTCGTTCGCGGTCGGCGTCGGGGTCACCTTCGTGGCCGCGTATCTGCCGTCGCGGCGGGCGGCCCGCGTCTCCCCCATGGCGGCGCTCGCCGACGCCGAGGTCGCCGGTGCGGGCCGGCCCCTGAAGGTGCGCGCGTTCGTGGGCCTGGTGGTCGGCGCGGCGGGTGCGGCCGCGCTCGTCGGCTGCGCGGCCGCCACGCGGACCGGGACGGCCGGGTCGCTGCTCGTGCTCGGGATCGTGCTGACGCTGCTGGCGACGGTGATCGCCGGGCCGCTGCTCGTCCGTCCCGTCATCCGCGTCCTGGGCGCCGCGTTCCCCGCCGTGTTCGGGTCGGTCGGCCGGATGAGCCAGCGCAACGCGCTGCGCAACCCGCGCCGCACCGGTGCCACGGCCGGTGCCCTCATGGTGGGGCTGGCGCTGGTCGCGGGCATGTCCGTGGCGAGTGCCTCGATGAGCAAGTCGTTCGACGAGCAGATCGACAGGACGCTGGGCGCCGACTTCACCGTGCAGAACGCGAGTTTCATGCCGTTCCCGCAGGAGGTCACCGAGAAGATCGAGGCCACCGACGGGGTCGGCCTGGTGGTGCGGCAGCGGTTCACCCCGCTCGCGGTGCGCATGCCGGACGGCGAGCGGGTGAAGACGACGGCCGCCGGGTACGGGACGCGGCTCGACGACGTCGCGCACGTGACGTACGCGCAGGGCGACACGGCGGCCGCCCTGGCGCCCCGACACGTGGCACTGCAGAAGGAGTTCGCGGACGACCACGGGGCGCGGGTGGGCAGTGTGCTGCCGGTGGAGCTGCCCGGCGGGCGGCGCGCCGAATTCACCGTGGGCGCCCTCACCGACCAGGAGGGCGGCGGCTTCGGCATGCAGGGCGGCTTCTTCATGGGGCTCGGCACCCTGGAGAAGTACGTGCCCGGCGGCCAGGACTCGGCGGTGTACGTGAACGCGGCGGCCGGCACCTCGCCGGACACGCTGCGCACCCGGCTGGACCGGACGCTCGACCCGTATCCGCAGGTGCAGGTGCGCGACCTGGCCGACTACAAGAAGCTCGTCCACGACCAGATCGCGGTCCTGCTGTATCTCGTGTACGCGCTGCTCGGCCTGGCGATCGTGATCGCGGTCCTCGGCGTCGTCAACACCCTTGCGCTGTCGGTCGTGGAGCGGACCCGGGAGATCGGGCTGCTGCGGGCGATCGGGCTCGCGCGGCGGCAGTTGCGGCGCATGATCCGCCTGGAGTCGGTGGTCATCGCGGTGTTCGGCGCGGTGCTCGGGCTCGCCCTCGGCCTGGTGTGGGGCGTGTCCGCGCACCAGGTTCTCGCCCTGGAGGGCATGGAGGCGCTGGCGATCCCCTGGCCGACGATCGTGGCGGTGGTGGTCGGTTCGGTGCTCGTGGGCCTCGCGGCGGCGCTGCTTCCCGCGCTGCGGGCCTCACGGATGAACGTGCTGGCGGCGATCGCCCACGAGTGACGGGCCGGGCCCGTGGGCCGGTGCGGTTCGCCGAGAGCCGACCCGGGCCCGCGACGGCCCGCGCGCTGCTACCCCTGGGAGGAACAACAGGCGGCGAACCGAGGAGAGTTGATGACCCGACCGTTCCGCTTCGGCGTCACCCTGTCGACCGCTGTCGACGCGGACGCCTGGCGCGCCAAGTGCCGCAGGGCCGAGGAGCTCGGCTACGACACGATCCTGGTGCCGGACCATCTGGACAGCCCCGCGCCGTTCCCGGCGCTCGTCGCGGCGGCGCAGGCGACGACCCGGCCGCGCGTCGGGACGTCCGTGCTCAACTGCGCCTTCTGGAACCCGGTGCTGCTCGCCCGCGAGGTCGCGACCACGGCCGCCCTCACGGACGGCCGTCTCGAACTGGGCCTGGGCACGGGATACGTCCGCGCGGAGTTCGAGCGGGCCGGCGTCGCGTGGGGCACTCCCGGCAGCCGGGTGGACCGTCTGCTGCGCACGGTCGAGGAGTTGGAGCGCCTGTGGGACCCGTCGGGCCCGGTGCCGCGGCCCCCGCTGCTGATCGGCGGCGACGGCGACCGCATGCTGCGCCTGGCCGCCGAGCACGCGGACATCGTCGGGTTCACCGGGACCCGGCCCCGCCCGGGGCACCCCGGCGCCCTGCTGCCGCTGCCTGCCGCCGAGCTCGACGGCAGGGTCGCCGCGTACCGGAAGTTCGCGGCGGACCGGGCCGAGCCCGCCGAGCGGAACCTCCTGGTGCAGCTGGTGGCCGTGACGGACGATCCCTCCGCCGCCGCCCGCCCCTGGCTGGAGCGCATGCCGGAGCTGACCGAGCGGGACGTGCTGGAGTCGCCGCTCGCCCTCATCGGCACCCGGGAGCAGATCGTCGAGCGGCTCCTGGCGCACCGCGAGCGGTACGGGTTCTCGTACGTCACCGTCCTGGAGCCGTACCTCGAAGCGCTGGGCACGGTCGTCGCGGAGCTGCGGGGCCGGTGAGTGTCCGCGATGTGAAATGTGCGGCTGTCCGGGTGAGGCCGGTGATGGGATCGGGGCCATGAGCGAACTCCGTATCCGATCCGCCTCTCCCGCCGACCTCGACGCCGTGCTGGCGTTCTGGAAGACGGCCGCCGAGGGCACGAGCATCAGCGACGACCGAGCGGGCGTGGAGCGCCTCGTCGCGCGGGACCCGCGGGCGCTGCTGCTCGCCGAGCGCGGCGGGGAGCTGGTGGGCACGGTCATCGCCGGGTTCGACGGCTGGCGGTGCCATCTGTACCGGCTGGCGGTACGTCCGGACGCCCGTCGGCAGGGGATCGGCGGGGCGCTGCTGGCCGCCGCGGAGGAGCGGTTCGTGGCGCTCGGCGGGCGGCGGGGCGACGCGATGGTCCTGGACCGCAACGAGCGGGCGCAGCATGCGTGGAAGGCCGCCGGTTACACGCCGGAGCAGCAGTGGACCCGCTGGGTGAAGCCGCTGGCCGAGGACTGAGCGCGGCGTCCCGGCCGACCCTGCTTTGCTGATCCTTTACCATGGGACAGTCATTCGAACGTCTGCGAAAGGTGTGAGCGTCCGCCCATGGGCGACCCTCCCAGTACCCGGTCCGTCCCCCTGCGCGGTCCCCGAGAGCGCGCGCCCCTCCCGCCCCTGGCCGATCATGGGACGGAGGTGACCCGATGACCGAAGTGCTCCTGCTCGCCGTCGCAGTGCTGCTCTCGCTGATCTGCGGCGCCTTCGTCGCGGCGGAGTTCTCGCTCACCACCGTCCAGCGCGGCGATCTGGAACGCGCGGTCGAGCGCGGTGAGCGCGGCGCCGCCGGCGCCCTCAAGGCCGTACGGAACCTGACCTTCCAGCTGTCCGGCGCCCAGCTCGGCATCACCGTCACCAATCTGGTGGTCGGCATGCTCGCCGAGCCGTCCATCGCGAAGCTCATCGCCGGTCCGCTCGAGGCGGTCGGCATCCCGTCGTCGGCGTCGACCTCGGTCGCGCTCGTGCTGGGCACCGCCCTGTCGACCGTGTTCCTGATGGTCGTCGGCGAGCTGGTGCCGAAGAACTGGGCGATCTCGTCGCCGCTGGCCGTCGCCAAGCGGGTGGCCACGCCGCAGCGCTGGTTCAGCGCCGCGTTCCGCCCGTTCATCACGCACCTGAACAACACGGCGAACCGTCTCGTACGCCGTTTCGGGATCGAGCCGACCGAGGAGCTGGCCTCCGCGCGCGGCCCGCAGGAGCTGATGGCGCTCGCCCGGCACTCCGCGAAGGAGGGCGCGCTGGAGGCGGACACCGCCGAACTGTTCGTCCGCACCCTGAACCTGGCGGACCTGACCGCCGAGAACGTGATGACGCCACGGGTCCAGGTCATGGCCCTCGACGTGCAGGCCACCTGCGAGGACGTGGCGAACGCGACCCGGGCCACGGGCCTGTCCCGGTTCCCCGTCTACCGCGGCAACCTCGACTCCGTCGTCGGTGTCGCGCACATCAAGGACGTGCTCGCCGTGCCCGCCGAGCAGCGGTCCCGCAAGCGCGTGGCCGAGCTGCTGCGCGAGCCGCTGCTGGTCCCCGAGTCGCTGACCGTGGACCGGCTGCTCGACCGGCTGTCCGGCAAGCGCACCATGGCCGTCGTCATCGACGAGTACGGCGGCACCGCCGGTGTCGCCACCCTGGAGGACATCGTCGAGGAGGTCGTCGGCGAGGTCCGTGACGAGCACGACCCGCACGAGACACCCGACATCGCGTCCGCGGGCACCGACGAGGAGGGCCGCACCCTCTACTCGGCCGACGGCGCCGCCCGCACCGACCAGCTCGCCCGCGTCGGGCTGCGCGTGCCCGACGGGCCGTACGAGACGCTGGCCGGACTCGTCGCGACCGAGCTGGGCCGCATCCCTGACGTCGGCGACAGCGTCGAGGTCGCCGGGTGGCGGCTGGACGTCGTGGACGCGCACGGACACCGCGCGGCCCGCGTCCTGCTGCACATGCCGCATCCCGACAGCGCCCCGCAGGAGGAGGCCCGATGACCGCGATCCAGTTGCTGATCGGCCTGGCGACACTGGTCGTCAACGCCTTCTTCGTCGGCGCCGAGTTCGCCCTGATCTCCGTGCGCCGCAGCCAGATCGAGCCGCACGCGGAGGAGGGCGACCGGCGGGCGCGCAGCGTCCTGTGGGGCCTGCAGCACGTGTCGGCGCTGCTCGCCGCAGCGCAGCTCGGCATCACCCTGTGCACGCTCGTGCTCGGCATCGTCGCCGAGCCGGCCATCGCGCACCTCCTGGAGCCGGTGTTCGACGCGGTCGGGGTGCCGCACGGGCTGGTCCACCCGATCTCGTTCGTGATCGCGCTGACCGTGGCGACGTATCTGCACATGCTGCTGGGCGAGATGGTGCCGAAGAACATCGCGCTCGCCGAGCCGGTGCGCTCGGCGCTGCTGCTGGGGCCGCCGCTGGTGGCGCTGGCGCGGGCCCTGCGTCCGGTGATCTTCACCGTCAACGCGTTCGCGAACACGCTGCTCAAGCTGTTGCGCGTGGAGGTCAAGGACGAGGTCGCGGCCACGTTCTCGGACGACGAGCTGGCCCGGATGGTCAAGGACTCCTCCGAGGCGGGCCTGATCGACGACCGGGCGCAGGAGCGACTGCACGACGCGCTGGAGCTGGGCCGACGCCCGATCAAGGACGTCGTCCTGCCGCTGGAGAAGGTCGTCTACGCGCGCGTGGGCGTCACCCCCGAGCAGTTGGAGCGGCTGTCGGCCGAGTCCGGGTTCTCGCGGTTCCCCGTGGTGGACGGCGGGCGGCGCATCGTCGGCTATCTGCACGTGAAGGACGCGCTGGACGCGGCGCCGCGCGATCTGCCGTTCCGGGTGCCGGACATGCGGTCCATCGCGCGCGTGCGGGAGACGACACCGCTCGACGACGTGCTCACCGCGATGCGCGGCAGCCGCACGCACGTGGCGGCGGTGCTCGGCGCGGACGGCCGGCTCGCCGGCATGGTGACGATGGAGGACGTGCTGCGGGAGCTGTTCGGTCAGAACGTGTGATGTCTCAGGGGGCCCGATGAGTCAGCTCGTGGTGAAGGACGTGTCGTACGGCTATCCGGACCGGCCCGTGCTCGACCGGGTGTCCCTGTCGGTGCGCCCCGGCGAGAAGGTCGGGGTCATCGGCGAGAACGGCTCGGGCAAATCGACACTGCTGCGGCTGGTGGCGGGCGAACTGATCCCGGCGGAGGGCGAGGTGCGCGTCGTCGCGGACGGCGGCACCGGCTACCTGGCGCAGACAGCGCCGTTGCCGCCCGACGCGACGGTGCGGGACGCCGTCGACCACGCGCTCGCCGGGCTGCGCGACCTGGAGCGGCGGATCAGGGCGGCCGAGGCCTCGCTCGGCTCCGCCGACGGCGCCCGCCTCGCCGCGTACGCCGATCTGGTGGCGGCCTTCGAGGCGCGCGACGGCTACCGCGCCGACGCCCGGGTCGAGGCCGCCCTGCACGGTCTCGGCGCCGCGCACCTCGACCGCTCGCGCACGCTCGGCTCGCTGTCGGGCGGGGAGGCGGCGCGGCTCGCGCTGGCCTGCGTCCTCGCCCCGCGGCCCGAGCTGCTGCTCCTGGACGAGCCGACGAACCACCTGGACGACCAGGCGCTGAGCTGGCTGGAGGACCGGCTGCGCGCGCATCGCGGCACCGTCGTCGCCGTCACCCACGACCGGGTCTTCCTCGACCGGGTGGCCGGTGCGATCGTCGAGGTCGACGGCGACCGCCGCTCGGTGGCTCGCTACGGCAACGGCTGGCACGGCTATCTGGAGCAGCGGACCGCGCTGCGCAACCGCTGGGAGGAGCGCTACCGGGAGTGGCGCGAGGAGGTCGAGCGGCAGGAGCGGATCGCCGAGGACACCTCCGCACGTCTGTCGAGCGGCTGGCGGATGCGGGACAGCAGCTCGTTCGCCAAGTTCTCCAAGCACCAGCGGTCCGTGGAGGGCCAGGTGTCGGGCGTCGTGCGCAACGCGCGCGAGCGGCTGCGGCGGCTGCGGGCCGAGCCGGTGCCGAGGCCGCCCGACCCGCTGCGCTTCACGGTCGGCGACGGGGCCCTGGAGGGCGGCGACCACCCGTTCCTGGGCTCCGTCGACGTGACGGACGCCGTGGTCGAGGGGCGGCTCACGGTGGAACGGCTGTCGCTCGCCCCGGGGTCACGGACGCTGGTGACCGGGCCGAACGGGGCAGGCAAGTCGACGCTCCTCGCCCTGCTCGCGGGCCGCCTCGCCCCGGATCGCGGCACGCTCCGGCTCCCGCCGCGCATCGGCTACCTGCCGCAGGAGGTCGCGCACCACGGTTCGGGGCTGCCGTTGCTCGACGCGTTCGCGGCCGGGCTCGGCGGGCTGCCCGAGGACCACGCCGGGCGACTGCTCGCGCTGGGCCTGTTCCGCGAGGAGGACCTGGCCGTGCCGGTGCGGGGGCTGTCCGTCGGGCAGCGGCGCCGGCTCGACCTGGCGCGGCTGGTCACCCGCCCCACCGACCTGCTGCTCCTGGACGAGCCGACGAACCACGTCTCCCCCGCGCTCGTCGAGGACCTCGACGCGGCGCTCGCCGGGTACGCGGGCACCCTCGTCGTGGTCTCGCACGACCGCAGGCTGCGGGAGCGGTTCGCCGGGCAGCGGGTGCGGGTGACGGACGGGGAGGTGCGGCCTTGAGCGGCTGTGCCGGTGACGTCGTGAGGCGCTGAGCTTCTGAGACGCTGAGCTCTTGAGGCGTTGAGCTTCTGCGGCCCTGAGGGTTCTTGATGTCCCCGATGTCCTTGAGGTCCTTGAGGTCCTTGAGGTCCTTGCGGGTCAGGCGGCCTGTTCGCCGGTCGCGGCCGGTTCGCCGGTGGCGGGCGCCGCTGCCGTGCTCGGGGTGGGCGCCTCCAGGATCCCGGGGCCGTGCGGCCCGACGCCCGCGGTGCCGACCGCGGTGAGCACGGCGAGCACCGCGGCGAGACCGGCCGTGCCGAGCGCCGCGGCCCAGTCGACGTCCAGCAGGTTCGTCGCCCCGGCCACGAGGACGGCGGCCAGGGCCTGGGCGAAGGTTCTGATGGCGCGCTCCGCGGTGGCCTTCCAGAAGGAACCGGTCCACATGGCGTACTCCCCCGTGACGTGATGCTGCGGTGTCTGTTCCCGGCACGCCGCCGACGGAAACCGCTGCCCGGACCTGCCGCGCGGGCAGCCGCTCACCGGCCGGGATACGATCTCAGGCGCCATGCAGATGAATGCCAAATACACCAGTCTTGTCGCGGTCGGCGACTCCTTCACCGAGGGCATGTCGGATCTCCTGCCCGACGGTTCCTACCGCGGCTGGGCCGACCTGCTGGCCGGCCGCATGGCGGCACAGAGCCCCGGCTTCCGCTACGCGAACCTCGCCGTGCGCGGCAAGCTCATCGGACAGATCGTCGACGAGCAGGTCGACGTGGCCGCCGCCATGAAGGCCGACGTCGTGACGCTCGTCGGAGGGCTCAACGACACGCTGCGCCCCAAGTGCGACATGGTCCGGGTGCGGGACCTGCTCACCGAGGCCGTCGAGAGGCTCGCCCCGTCCTGCGAGCAGCTCGTCCTGATGCACAGCCCCGGGCGCAACGGCCCCGTGCTGCAGCGCTTCCGGCCCCGCATGGAAGAGCTGTACGCGTGCATCGACGACCTCGCGGCGAAGCACGGCGCCCTGGTCGTCGACCTGTACGGGTCGCCGGTCCTGGCCGACCAGCGCATGTGGGACGTGGACCGGCTGCACCCGACGGCGGAGGGCCACCGGCGGATCGCCGAAGCGGTGTGGCAGGCCCTCGGCGGCGAGGCGGAGTCCGACTGGCAGGCCGTGCTGCCGCCGGCGGTACCGCCCCACTGGGTGGCGCGCCGCGTGGCCGACGCCCGCTTCGCCAAGCAGCACCTGGGCCCCTGGATCGGCCGCCGGCTGACCGGCCGCTCCTCGGGCGACGGCCGTCCGCCGAAGCGTCCCGAGCTGGTGCCCTATGAGCAGGACGGGACGAGCGAGCGGTCCTCGTAGCTTCGAACGAACGGGCCCGTGGCGTCGACCTGCACGAATCGCCAGTAGAATCCGTACACGTGACTGCGCCTGCCAAGCCCCGTATCCCGAACGTTCTCGCCGGACGCTACGCCTCCGCCGAGCTCGCCACCCTCTGGTCGCCGGAGGAGAAGGTGAAGCTGGAGCGCCGGCTCTGGCTCGCCGTGCTGAAGGCCCAGAAGGACCTCGGGATCGAGGTGCCGGACGCCGCGATCGCCGACTACGAGCGGGTGCTCGACCAGGTCGACCTGGCGTCGATCGCCGAGCGCGAGAAGGTCACGCGGCACGACGTGAAGGCCCGGATCGAGGAGTTCAACGCGCTCGCCGGGCACGAGCAGGTCCACAAGGGCATGACGTCCCGCGACCTGACGGAGAACGTCGAGCAGCTGCAGATCCGGCTCTCCCTGGAGCTGGTGCGCGACCGCAGCGTCGCCGTCCTCGCGCGCCTCGCCAAGCTGGCCGGCGAGTACGGCGAGCTGGTCGTGGCGGGCCGCTCGCACAACGTCGCCGCGCAGGCCACGACGCTGGGCAAGCGCTTCGCGACCGCCACCGACGAGCTGCTCGTCGCGTACGGCCGGATCGAGGAGCTGCTGACCCGCTACCCGCTGCGCGGCATCAAGGGCCCGGTCGGCACCGCTCAGGACATGCTCGACCTGCTGGGCGGCGACGCCGACAAGCTGGCGGACCTGGAGCAGCGGATCGCCGCGCACCTGGGCTTCTCGCAGGCGTTCACGTCGGTCGGCCAGGTCTACCCGCGCTCGCTCGACTACGAGGTCGTCACCGCGCTGGTGCAGCTGGCCGCGGCGCCCTCGTCGACCGCCAAGACGATCCGGCTGATGGCCGGGCACGAGCTGGTCACCGAGGGCTTCAAGCCGGGCCAGGTCGGCTCGTCGGCGATGCCGCACAAGATGAACACCCGCTCCTGCGAGCGCGTCAACGGCCTGATGGTCATCCTGCGCGGCTACGCGTCGATGACCGGCGAGCTGGCGGGCGACCAGTGGAACGAGGGCGACGTGTCCTGCTCGGTGGTGCGCCGTGTCGCGCTGCCGGACGCGTTCTTCGCGCTCGACGGTCTGCTGGAGACGTTCCTGACGGTCCTCGACGAGTTCGGCGCGTTCCCGGCCGTCGTCGCCCGTGAGCTGGACCGCTACCTGCCGTTCCTCGCCACCACGAAGGTGCTCATGGCGTCGGTGCGCGCGGGCGTCGGCCGCGAGGAGGCCCACGAGGCCATCAAGGAGAACGCGGTCGCCTCGGCGCTCGCGATGCGCGAGCAGGGCGCCGAGCGCAACGAGCTGCTCGACAAGCTGGCGGCCGACTCCCGTATCCCGCTGGACCGTGCGCAGCTCGACGAACTGATGGCGGACAAGCTGTCGTTCACCGGTGCGGCCGCCGGTCAGGTGGCGCAGATCGTGGCCCGCGTCGAGGAGATCGTGAAGCAGCACCCGGAGGCGGCCGGCTACACGCCCGGGGCGATCCTCTGACCCGGCTGACCCGCGCGGACCTGGAGGCCGCTCGTGACCGTCCGGTTCCGGACGTCGTCGCGAGCGGCCTCTCCGTGCTGTTCTGCGGGATCAACCCCGGTCTGATGACGGCGGCGACCGGGCATCACTTCGCGCGGCCCGGCAATCGCTTCTGGCCGGTGCTGCATCTGTCCGGGTTCACACCCCGGCAGCTCAAGCCCGCCGAGCAGGAGGAACTGCTGTCGTACGGGCTCGGCATCACGAACGTGGTCGCGCGGGCCACGGCGCGCGCGGACGAGCTGAGCGCCGAGGAGTACCGCGAGGGCGGCCGTCTGCTGGAGGAGAAGGTCGCGGGGCTGCGGCCGGCGTGGCTCGCCGTGGTGGGCGTGACCGCGTACCGGGCGGCCTTCGGCGAGCCGAAGGCGCGGATCGGGCCGCAGGAGCGGACGGTCGGGGGCGCCCGGGTGTGGGCGCTGCCCAACCCCAGCGGCCTGAACGCGCATTGGACGGCGGCGACGATGGCGGAGGAGTTCGCCCGGCTGCGCGTCGCGGCGTCCTCCCCCGACCTGCCGGGGCGCTAGCTACGGCTTGCGGGCCACGATCCCGAACTGGGCGACCAGCGGCCCTTCTTCGGTGCCTTCGGTGCGCCAGCGGGCGCACGAGACGAGACCGGGCTCGACGATCTCCAGGCCGTCGAGGAACGCGGTGACCTCGGCGCCGGTGCGGGCGGTGATCGGAGGTGTCGCGTTCTCGTTCCAGAACTTCATCGCCGCCTCGTTGCCCTCCCCGCCCAGTTCCAGCGTCGGGTGGGTCAGGACGACGTAGCTGCCCGAGGGGATCGCGTCGACGAGGCGGCGCACGATGGCCGCGGCCTCCTCGGTGTCGAGGACGAAGTTCAGGATGCCGAGGAGCATGACCGCGACGGGCCGGTCGAAGTCGAGGGTCTCGGACGCGGCCTCCACGATCGCCCGCGGGTCGCGCGCGTCCGCGTCCACGTAGCTGGTGGCGCCCTCGGCGGAGCTGGTGAGCAGGGCGCGCGCGTGGGTGAGCACGATCGGGTCGTTGTCGACGTAGACGATGCGGGCGTCGGGCGCGATGCGCTGGGCCACCTCGTGCGTGTTGTCCACGGTGGGCAGGCCCGTGCCGACGTCGAGGAACTGGCGGATGCCCGCCTCCCCGGCGAGGAAGCCGACGGCGCGGCCCAGGAAGGCGCGGTCGGCGCGGGCGACCTCGCCGATGCTCGGGTACATGGACGTCACCATGTCGCCGACCTTCTCGTCCACCTCGTAGTGGTCCTTGCCGCCCAGCCAGTAGTTCCACACACGGGCGTTGTGCGCGATGTGGCTGGCGATCCGCTCCCCCGGCTGCTGCGCGCTGTCGTCGCTCATGTGCTCTCCTTCGTGCGGTGTGCGGCCGGTGGGCTCCAGGCCGGGCTCAAGATCCCATGGTGGCACGGGAGTTCCGCACATGTGTGCCACTGGGGGGCTACGGAGGGGCGACATCCGTGATCACGGCGAGCAGTTGGTACGGCTGGTCGTCACCCTGGTGGGACACGGCGAGGGCCACCCATCGCTCGTCGGCGCTCCACAGATGGACGTCCTGGGCGCTGGCGCTGAGCCAGCCCCAGGGCTCGGGTATCTCCTCGCCGTGCTCCAGCGCCCGGGTGTGGACGCTCCACAGACTGAACCGGTACGGCTCTCCCCAGCGCGCGGTGAGCAGCGCGGACAGGCCGTCGCGGTCCGCGTCCGCCTGGGCCTCCGCCACGTCGCGCGGCCCGTCCCGCTCGGTCAGCTCCGCCGTCACGAACCCGGGCCCGCCCCAGCCCACGGCGGACCTGCCGTGCTCGGCCGGGAAGGGGGCGGCCCGCAGCAGGTCGATCGTCGCGAGTTGCTCCGCGGTGTTCATGCCTCCAGTAAAGCGGCCGCCACTGACAACGGGCCGACCGACCGTCAGGCGTCCCTGCGGCGCACCGTCCACCAGCCGGCGAGGACAGCGGCCGCGGACCACAGCGCGGCCACGGCGAGTCCGGTCCAGGGGCCGAGAGCGCCCACGGGGTCCTGGCGCAGGACCTGTTGGCCGGCGTGGTCGGGCAGGAAGTCGGCGGCCGATCCCGCGACGTCGCCGACGACGAACGACACGATCAGCAGGAACGGCACGAGAATGCTCAACACGACGACGGCGCTGCGCAGTACGGCCGTGAGTCCCGCCGCGAGCAGTGCCATCAGCGCGAGGTACAGACCGCCGCCGGCGCAGGCCCGCAGCGCGCCCGGGTCGTCGAGGCCGAGCGCGTCGGTCCCGAGGAACGCCTGCCCGGCGAGGAACGCCGTGAAGGACGTGGCGGTGCCCGTGACCAGCGCGCTGCCGCCCACGACCGCCATCTTCGCGCCGTAGAAGAGGGTGCGGTCGGGGACGGCGGCGAGCGACAACCGCAGCGCGCCGTTGAGGTACTCGCCGGAGACGGCGGTGGCGCCGAAGGCGAGGGCCGCGATCTGGCCGAAGTTGAGGGCGTAGAAGGCGCCGAAGAGCGGGTCGTCCCCGTTGTCGGCCTCGGCGCGGCCGACGGTGGCGGACACGAGAGCCGTGATCGCGACGGTGGCCACGAACACGGCGAGGAGCGAGCCGAGGCTGCCGCGCAGCGATCTGATCTTGATCCACTCGGAGTGCAGTACGGCGGTGGTGGACACGGTCAGGCCTCCTGGAGGGGCGTGGCGGCGAACTCGGCGTCCGCGGCGGTGAGGGCGAGGTAGGCCTCTTCCAACGAACCCTGTTCATCGGCGAGTTCGAGCACGGGGATGCCGTCGGCCGCGGCCAGGGCACCCACATCGGCGGCGGTGGCACCGGTGACGGTGAGGCGGCCGTCGTCCGTGGGTGCGACCGGGTGGCCCGCGCGCGCGAGCGCGGCGCGCAGCCGGTCGGGTTCGGTGGTGCGCACGCGGACCCGGCGGGTGCTGTGGGTGGCGATGAAGTCGGGCATCGAGGTGTCGGCGAGCAGCCGCCCGCGGCCGAGGACGACGAGGTGGTCGGCGAAGGTCGCGGTCTCGTTCATGAGGTGGCTGGAGACCAGGACGGTGCGTCCCGCGCGTGCGAGGCCGCGCATCAACTCCCTGATCCAGACGATGCCTTCGGGGTCGAGCCCGTTGGACGGCTCGTCGAGGAGGACCACGGCGGGGTCGCCGAGCAGCGCCGCAGCGATGCCGAGGCGCTGACGCATCCCGAGCGAGAACGTCTTCACGCGGCGGCCGGCCACCGCAGCGATCCCGGCCTGTTCGAGCACGTCGTCGACGCGCCGCACGGGGATGCGGTTGGCGGCGGCGAGCACCCGGAGGTGGTCGCGCGCGGTGCGGGCGCCGTGGGCGGCCTGCGGGTCGAGCAACGCGCCCACCAGGCGCAGTGGTTCGTCGTACGACGCATAGGGGCGGCCACCGATGAGCACCTGCCCGAAGGTGGGGCGGTCGAGGCCGAGGGCGAGGCGCATGGTGGTGGACTTGCCGGCGCCGTTCGGGCCGAGGAATCCGGTGACGCGGCCGGGCTCGACCCGGAAGGTCAGCCGGTCCACGGCGCGCGTCGTGCCGTACTCCTTGATGAGGTCCTGGACGTCGATGCTGGTCATGACATCAGCCTGGCCTGTGGGCGGGGCTTCGGTCCTCCCCCGCCGGTGGGCTCCCTCTCCCCCACGCGGGGGAGCCGTCGACGCCGGGGCGGCTGGCACGATGGCCGCATGCCACGCCTCCTGAGACCGCTGGTCCGCGCCGTGACCTACACCCGCTGGCTGCACCTGCTGTGCGCCTCGGTGTTCGCCTTCGTGTGCGGTGCGATCTATCCGGGGCTGTCGTCCCCCACGGTGGGGAACTGGGCGCTCGTCTATGCCGTTCCGGTGCCGGTGCTCGTGCTGGTGGGCCTGGTGCCGGCGGTCCGGCGCGCGGAGGGGCTGCAGGCGCGGCTCATGCTGTTTCCCGGCGGGCACGCGCGCGTGGCGGGCGACGGCGCGGAGCGCGGCATCTCGGTCGCCCCGTCGGCGTCGTGGCGGGACCGGGGCAGGACGGCGGTGTGGCTGGTGCTGCGTCTGTTCCTGGGCCTCTCGGTGGCACTCGCGACGAGCCAGCTGATGGCGATCGTGCTGGAGTCGGTGGGCGCCGCGACGGGGCAGCCGGCGGGCACGGTGTCGCCGCTGCCGCTGCCCGACCGGGGCTGGTGGTGCGCGCTGCTCGTCCCGGTCGTGCTGCTCGCCCTGTTGTACGTGGTGGAGGGCTCGGGACGGCTGATGGCGCGGGCCGCCCTCATGCTGCTCGGCCCCTCCGCGGCCGAGCGGCTCGCGGCGCTGGAGGAGCGCACCGAGCAGTTGCTGGAGCGCAATCGCATCGCGCGGGAGCTGCACGACTCCATCGGGCACGCGCTGACGGTCGCGGTGGTGCAGGCGGGCGCGGCGCGGGCGGCGGGCGATCCGGCGTTCACGGACCGCGCGCTGGACGCCATCGAGGAGACCGGCCGGGCCGCTCTGGAGGACCTGGAGCGGGTCCTGGTGGTGCTGCGGGAGGCGGAGCAGCCGGTGGGCGCCCGGCCCACGCTCCAGGACGCGGACCGGCTGCTCGACTCGGCGCGGGCCTCGGGCGCGAAGGTCGACGTGACGGTGTGCGGCCCGCTGGAGACGGTGCCGGGGCCGGTCTCGCGGGAGGGCTACCGGATCCTTCAGGAGGCGCTCACGAACGTCCTGCGGCACTGCGGCACCGTCCCGGTCCGGGTCGCGCTCACCGTGGCCGGCGGGCGGCTGACCCTGGACGTGCGCAACGACCTGCCCGCGGGGGCGGGCTCCGGAACCGGCGGCACGGGGAGCGGGCTGCGCGGGATGCGGGAGCGGGCCGCGCTGCTGGGCGGGCGGGCACGCACCGGACCGGTCGGGGAGGAATGGCAGGTGCACGTCGACCTGCCGGTGGGGTGACCTAGGCTGGCCGCGTGCCGCTCACCGTGCTTCTCGTCGACGACGAACCCCTGGTCCGCGCCGGTCTGCGCGCCGTGCTGGAGGCCCAGCCGGACATCGAGGTGGTGGGTGAGGCGGCCGACGGCGCGGCGGTGATCCCGCTGGTGCGTGAACTGCGGCCCGATGTCGTCGCGATGGACGTACGGATGCCGCTGCTCGACGGGATCGAGGCCACGCGCGCGGTGCTGCGCGCCGTGGACCGGCCGCCGAAGATCCTCGTCATCACGACCTTCGAGAACGACGAGTACGTGTACGGGGCGCTGCGCGCGGGCGCCGACGGGTTTCTGCTGAAGCGGGCGCGGCCCGCCGAGATCGTGCACGCGGTGCGGCTCGTCGCGGCCGGTGAGTCCCTCCTCTTTCCGGCGGCGGTGCGGAAACTGGCGGCCTCGTACGGCAACGCGTCGGCCCGGGCCGCGATGGAGCGGGCCGCGCTGACCGAGCGCGAGGCGGCGGTGCTGCGGCTGATGGCGCGGGGCCGCTCGAACGCGGAGATCGCCGCGGATCTCGTGGTCGGCACCGAGACGGTCAAGTCGCATGTCAGCGCCGTGCTCGCCAAGCTCGGGGCCCGCGATCGGACCCAGGCGGTGATCGCCGCGTACGAATCCGGTTTCGTCGCGCCGGCCTGAGGTCCGTTCCGTCCGTTTCGGTGATCGCCCGGGTGAGCAGTCGAGTCCACAGAAGTGCACCCGACTCTCGCCGGTGCGGTCCCTGACGAGTACCATCCGGCGAACACGCACAACTGCTGGGAGGACGGACGTTGGGGCAGCTGACCGGCGGGGATCCCTCTCTGCTCAGGCGGATCAATTCCGCAGTGGTGCTGCATGCGCTGCGCTCCACGGATTTCGCGACGCTCACCGAGATCACCCGGGTGACGGGCCTGTCACGGCCGACCGTCGAGGGCGTCGTCGAAGGGCTCATCGAGGCCGGCCTGGTCGTGGAGACCGCTGTCGCGGAGCCGGGCGCGCGGCGCCAGGGACGGCCCGCACGGAAGTTCCGCTTCCGGGCCGAGGCGGGGCATCTGCTGGGCCTGGAGATCGGGCCGCACCGGGTCGCCGCGGTGCTCTCGGCGCTCGACGGCAGGATCCTCGGCTCGGCGTCGAAGTCCGTCGACGAGACCGCGCCCGCGGAGGAGCGCATCGAGCGGCTGCGCGGGACCGTCGCGGATCTGCTGCGGCGCGCGGGGGTGGCGCGCAGTTCGCTGCGCGCGGTCGGTGTGGGCAGCCCGGGCATCGTGGAGGCCGACGGCACGGTACGCCTCGGCACGGCACTGCCGGGGTGGACCGGACTGCCGCTGGGCGAGCGGCTGCGGCGCTCCTTCAAGTGCCCGGTGATCGTGGAGAACGACGCCAACACCGCGGCCGTCGCCGAGCACTGGAAGGGCGCCGGCGTCGAATCGGACGACATGGTGTTCGTGATGGCGGGGCTCAGCCCCGGGGCCGGTTCGCTGATCGGCGGGCGGCTGCACCGCGGGTACGGGGGCGCGGCCGGGGAGATCGGGGCGTTGCACCTGCTGGGCCGTGAGGTGCGCCCGGAGACGCTGCTGTCGACGACCGACGAGCCGCTGCATCCGCTGGACGAGCAGGCCGTGGCGAAGGTGTTCGCACTGGCCCGGGAGGGCGACGAGCGGGCCGGCGCCGCGATGGAGCGGTTCATTCAGCGGCTCGTGCACGATGTCGCCGCGCTGGTGCTGGCCGTGGACCCGGAGCTCGTCGTGGTCGGCGGCTGGGCCGCCGGACTCGACGGCGTCCTCGATCCGCTGCGGCGCGAACTGGAGCGGTACTGCCTGCGGCCGCCGCGCGTGGCCCTGTCGTTGCTGGGCGAGGCGGCGGTGGCCACCGGGGCCCTGCGGCTCGCCCTGGATCACGTGGAGGAGCAGCTCTTCGCCACGGAGGGGACGGTCACGGCCCGCCGGTGACGGGGGCGCCTTGCACGGCGCCCCGGTCCGCGGTCTGCCGACCGCGCCAGACGTCCCTGCGAAGGGTCAGGACGCGCGCGTCTGCGGGGTGTGGTGGATCTCCACGCCGGTCGTGTCGCCGAAGGTGAGACGGCAGGTGTCCGCCCGGTAAGTCGCCAGGGACACGGCGGCCGTGACGCCCTCGCTGAAGTAGCGGGTCGTGACGACGAGGACCGGGGCGCCCGGGAGGCGGTCCAGTTCCTTCGCGTCGTCGGCGCGGGCCGAGCCCAGCTCGACCGCGCGGTCCTGGCCGTCGAGGCCGAAGCGGTGCAGCTCGCGCAGGACGGCACGCGCGCGTGCGGCGCCGGAGGGCGCGTCTATGGCGGTCAGGTCGGGCACCGAGGCCGACGGCACGTAGAGCAGCTCGGCCGCGACCGACTGCCCGTGCGAGACGCGCGTACGGCGCAGCACGTGCACGGTCTCGCCCGGAGCGGTCTCCAGCATGGCGGCGACGGCGGCCGGCGGCACGTCCGGGGCGCAGTCGACGGCCTGCCACGCGTCCCCGCTGGCGCCCGGCCAGTCCTGGTCGGTGGCGGCGACGGCGACACCCATCCGAGGCGGCGCGACGGTGGTGCCGACGCCGCGGCGGCGCTGCAGCCGGCCTTCGAGTTCGAGCTGTTCGAGCGCCTGGCGGAGCGTGGCCCGGGCGACGCCGAAGCGGGCCGCGAGGTCTCGCTCGTTCGGCAGGATCTCCCCGACGGTGAACTCGGAGTCGAGCGCCTCACTGAGCACGGTCTTCAGGTGCCAGTACTTCGGCTCCGGTGCCGCTTCCAACTGCGTGGTCCCCACCCTGTCCTCCGCAACAGCCGTGCCCCGGCGGCTTTTTAGCGCCCTTGTTTATTAAAGGTTCCTGCACTATCTCTGCGAGAGTAGGGCCGCCCCGGGGCTTGGTCAAGACCAATCCTCGATCGGTTACCGCCCGCACAGGGGCCCTGCCGCAGAGCATTCATGGAGGGCAGCAATCCGTTCATCCGGCGTTCGCACGGCACTCGACGGCACACGGAAGGGCCCGCCCACCGCGGTCGTGCGGGAGCGGGCCCAACTTCCGGTGATTCGTGCGGGGATGCCTACAGAAGCGACTGGAGCTTGTCCGGGTTGCGCACGATATAGACGTACTGAATCCTGCCCGCGGAGATGCCGAGCTGGATGACGGAGTCGGCCTTGCCCTCGGAGAGGACCAGAAGCCCGGGGCCGCCGTTGATCTCCACGGCACGGAACTCGAGTCCCACGGCACCCCCTTGCCGCACGGCGCCCGTGACGAGGCGGCCCACCTTGTCGGCGGTCTCGATGACGCGCACGGGCGCCTTGGACTTGCCGCCGCTGTCGCCGACGAGGCGCGCGTCCGGGGCGAGCAGGGCCATGAGGCCGTCGAGGTCGCCCTCGGTCGCGGCGGCGAGGAACCGCTCGGTGAGATCGCGCTGCTGCGCCGGGTCGACGTCGAAGCGGGGGCGCTTCTCCTCGACGTGTTTGCGCGCCCGGGCGGCCAGTTGGCGCACGGCGGGCTCACCGCGCTCCAGTGTCGCCGCGATCTCGCCGAAGGGCAGGCCGAACGCCTCGCGCAGCACGAAGACGGCGCGCTCCAGCGGCGAGAGCGACTCCAGGACGACGAGGACGGCGAGCGACACGGAGTCCGCGAGCACGGCGCGTTCGGCGGTGTCGGGGACGGTGGGACCGAAGTCGGTGACGAGCGGTTCGGGCAGCCACGGACCGACGTAGGACTCGCGCCGGGCCTGGGCCTGACGCAGTCGGTCGACGGCGAGGCGGGTGGTGATGCGCACCAGGTAGGCGCGCGGTTCGCGCACCTCGTCCCGGTCGGCCCGGGACCAGCGCAGCCACGCGTCCTGGACCACGTCCTCGGCGTCGGCCACACGGCCCAGCATGCGGTAGGCCACGCCCATCAGGACGGGGCGATGCTCTTCGAAGACGTCGCTCGCGAAATCGGTGGCCACGCCCTCCATCCCAGCCGACCGAACAGCGTCTGTCCAGGCGGCACCGGCACCTCCGCCCGGAGAACGGGCGGGCGGGCCCCGAAGTCGGCCTCACCCGGCCGGTGCGCACGGTCAGGGGTTTCGCTCCCCCTCTTGAACTGGACGCTACTCAGCGGTAATTGTTGCTGACAAGGAGTCTAAGGAACCGTCGAGGCGTGGCGGGGACAGGGAGCGAGCGACATGACGGAGCAGGCGTCCT
Source organism: Streptomyces sp. cg35 (assembly GCF_050410835.1). Lineage (NCBI taxonomy): Bacteria > Bacillati > Actinomycetota > Actinomycetes > Kitasatosporales > Streptomycetaceae > Streptomyces > Streptomyces sp. cg35. The sequence continues at coordinate 7,701,099 of NZ_CP191268.1, read as the reverse complement.
TCACCATCGACAGCCCCGGCGGACCGCGCCGGGTGGCGGTCGCGTACGAGCGCACGGGCGCCGGGGAACCCCTTCTCCTGCTGCACGGGATCGGCCATCACTGGCAGGCCTGGCAGCCGGTGCTGCAGATCCTGGCGGCGGAGCGCGACGTGATCGCCGTGGATCTCCCGGGGTTCGGGACGTCTCCCGCGCTGCCGGAGGGCCTGGCCTACGACCTGTCGAGCGTGGTGCCGGTCCTGGACGCGTTCTGCCGTGAGCTCGAGATCGACCGGCCGCACGTCGCGGGCAACTCCCTGGGCGGGCTGCTCGCCCTGGAGCTGGGCCGCGAGAAGCTCGTACGGTCCGTCACCGCGCTGTCCCCGGCCGGTTTCTGGACCGAGGCCGAGCGCCGCTACGCCTTCGGAACGCTGCTCGCGATGCGGCAGGGCGCGCGGGCGATGCCGCTGCCCCTGGTCGAGCGGCTGTCCCGGTCGGCGGCGGGGCGGGCCGCGCTCACGGGGACCATCTACGCGCGCCCCGGGCGCCGTTCACCCGAGGCGGTGGTCGCCGAGACGCTGGCGCTGCGTGACGCGACCGGGTTCCGCGAGACGCTGGAGGCGGGCCGGAGCGTGCTCTTCCGCGACGACGTCCCCGAGATCCCCGTCACCATCGCCTGGGGCTCGCGCGACCGTCTCCTCGTCCGCCGTCAGGGCGTCCGCGCCAAGCGGGTCGTCCCCGGCGCGCGCCTGGTCCGGCTGCCCGGCTGCGGTCATGTGCCGATGAACGACGACCCGGCGCTCGTGGCCCGCGTCATCCTCGACACCAGCAGCTGACCGGCGGCTGAACACGCCCGAGCCCAGGGCGACCCCGGCGCCCACGAGCGCGCTGCCGATCGCCTGGGCAAGGCCGTACGTCCCCGAGCCGACCAGCGGCGCGGTGCATGCGGCCGCGACCGGGATGAGCCCGGAGAACAGCGTCGCGCGCTCCGCGCCGATCCGCTGCATGCCCATGTACCAGCACAAGAAGCCGATCACGGTGACGATCACGGCCTGCCACACCAGGGCGGCCGTCTCCGCGGCGTCGGGCATCCGCAGCCAGGAGGCGCCGTCGGCGAGGAGCCCCACGAGGGCCGCTTCGAGTGCGGCGATCCCGCAGACGACGCAGGACAGGAGCCGGGGGCCGAGCGGCGCCAGCACCGGCACGGCGAGCACGGCGAAGCCGACCTCACCGGCGAGGGCGCACACGGAGAAGGCGATGCCGGCGGCGTCCGTACGCCCCCACCCCTGGACGGTGAACGCGCCGGCCGCCACGAGCAACGCACCGTGGAGCACGATCCGTTGCGGCCGGCGCCCGGACAGCGCGGGCACCAGGACGGCGACGACCACGGGCGCGCATCCTACGAAGACACCCGGTACCGCCGGTTCCGCGGTCCGTTCCGCGGCGAGGATCGCGAGGTTGAAGGCGACCATGCCGACGGCCGCGAGCAGCGCGAGCCGGGCCCACCGACGCGCTCCCAGACGGCGCAGCGGGGCCGCGCCGCCGCGGCCGGCCAACGGCAGGAGAAGCAGGCAGGCGGTCCCGTAGCGCAGGAACTGGCCGCCCGCGTACGGGTAGTGGCCGAGGACGCTGTTGGCGGTGAAGGAGCCGCCCACCAGGACGCAGGCGAGAGCGGCGAGCAGGGAGCCCCGCAGGGATGAGGCGTTCATGCTGTCGACGCTAGGAGCGCCGGTGGTCCGGTTCGGGGTCCACCGAGGGGCCGTCATCGGGGACCAATCGAGAGCGTCGCATTAAGGTCCCTGCGTATGACGTCGCAGCCCGGTCCCCCCTCCGCCGCCTGGGAGTTGCTGCTGCCCGCGGCAGCGGCGCCGGCACGCGCGCGTGGTCGTTCGCTCCAGGCGGCGCTGCGGGCGGCGGTGCGCTCCGGGCGGCTCGCGCCGGGGACGCGGATGCCGTCGAGCCGGGATCTGGCCCGCGACCTCGGGGTGTCGCGCGGCCTGATCACCGAGGCGTACGAGCAGTTGACCGCCGAGGGCTATCTGCGCAGCGGGCGCGGCGCCGGGACCTGGGTGGGCGAGGCGGTGCGGGCCGCCGCTCCGGGTGCGCGGGACCTGGCCCCGCGCCCCTCCCCCGGTGTCCTGGCCGACTTCGTGGCGGGCAGCCCGGACCTGTCGCTGTTCCCGCGGGCCGCGTGGGCGGCGGCGCAGCGCGGCGTGCTCGCCGAACTGCCGCACCGGACGCTGGGATATCCCGATCCGCGCGGTCTGCCCCGGCTGCGTACGGCCCTCGCCGAACTGCTCGCCCGGCGCCGCGGGGTGGTGACGGACCCGGAGCGGATCGTCGTCTGTTCCGGGGTGACGCAGGCGGTGACGCTTCTGGCGATCGTGCTCCACGCGCGCGGACAGCGCGGCATCGGCGTGGAGAGCCCCGGCAGTCCGCAGTACGAGGACCTGTTCGCGACGGCGGGGCCGCGGGCGGTGCGGCTGCCCGTGGACGACGAGGGCCTCGTGATGGAGGCGCTGCGCGGCTCAGGAGTGCGCGCCGTGGTCACGACTCCCTCGCACCACTTCCCGTCGGGCATCGCGTACGCGGCCGCGCGCAGGGCTCACCTCCTCGACTGGGCACGGGAGGTGGGCGGGCTCGTGGTGGAGGACGACTACGACGGGGACTTCCGCTACGACCGCGCTCCGGTGGGCGCCCTGCAAGGCCTCGACCCGGAACACGTCGCCTATACGGGCTCGGTGAGCAAGTCGCTGGCGCCGGGGCTCCGGCTGGGCTGGCTGGTCGTGCCGGACGCGCTGGCCGAGGAGGTGGTGGCGCGCAAGCGGTACATGGATCTCGGCAACCCGGCGCTCGACCAGGCGGTGCTGGCCCGCTTCATCGAGCGCGGGGACCACGACCGGCACCTGCGGCGCTGCCAACGCGCCTACAAGGAGCGGCGGGACGCCCTGGTGGCCGCCCTGGACGCGTACCTGCCCGGCACCGAGGTCTCCGGGATCGCGGCGGGCCTGCACGCCATCGCCACCCTGCCCGCACGCTGCGGCCCGCAGGACGCCCTGCTGGCACGGCTGGCGGCGTCCGGGGTGGCGGTGCGCCCGCTCAGCCACTATGGGGGCGCCCCGGCGGGCGGCAGGGTGCCCCTGGTGCTCGGGTACGCTCATCTGACGCCCGCCCGTATCACCGAGGGCGTCCGTCTCCTGGCGGGCGCCGCTCAGGAGTTGGACCACGCGCGCGTGCACAGCACGAGGCGGTAGCCGTCGGGGTCCTCGACGGTGACGCCCCACTCGTTCCAGTACGGGTTGGGCGAGATGACGCGCTTGCCGCCGTGCTCCTCGAGGCGGGTCACGAGGTCCTCCGGGACAGGTCCGTCGACGTAGACGACGAGGAGGTCCTCCTCGGTGGGGCGGGGCGTCACGGGCGCCGCCCGTTCGTGGACGAGTTCGAGATGCCAGGAGGCGTCGGGCCGGCCGAGCATGAGCAGGTCGTGCTCGCCGGGGGTGGGACCGCCCTCGGCGCGGTACAGGACGCTCAGTCCGAGGCCGTGTCTCCAGAACTCCTCGGCGGCGGCGAGGTCGGCGGACGGGCGGGCGATGCGGATGTGGGCGGTGGCGAGCGGCTCCGCGGTCACGGGACGTCCCTTCGTCGGCAGGCCTCGACCCTATGGGCGTGGCGATCACCCGGGCATCGGGCGGCGGACCGGTGGGCGCCGGTCCCGGGTCCTAGGACTGGAGGTGCCCGGGAGGTGCCGTTCGTTCCGCGCGCCCGGTTCCCATGGCGGCGGGGGCGGTTGTTCACTTGGGGTTCGTGTGCACGCCGTGGCGGGACAGTAGGTGTGGCTCCGCGGCGTCGTGCGCAGTCCATGACACCGCACCGTCGTCGGAACCGTCACTGGAGGCGCTCATGACCCACCGTCCGCCCAGTCCCCTGCCCGGCCGCCGTGGAGTGCTGCGGGGTTCGCTCGCCGCGTCGGCGGCGCTCGCGCTGCCCTCGGTCGGCGGCGCGGTGGCTCCCGCGTTCGCCCTGTCGGGGCGTCCGGAGGCGGGCTGGGGTGTGCAGGCCGGCGATGTGAGCGCGCACTCGGGCCTGGTGTGGGTGCGCTCGGACCGCCCGGCGCGGATGATCGTCGAGACCTCGGCCACCGAGTCGTTCAAGCGGGTGACCAGATGGCGGGGACCGCTGGTCGGCCCCGACACGGACTTCACGGGGACGACGCGGCTGCGCGGGCTGCCGCCCGGCGAGCAGATCCACTACCGGGTGCTGCTCGCCGACCCCGACGACCCGCGCCGTACCGGTGCGCCGGTCGCGGGCACCTTCCGCACCGCGCCCGCGGGGCGGCGCGGCGGGGTGCGGTTCCTGTGGTCCGGGGACATCGCGGGGCAGGGCTGGGGCATCAACCCGGACCGCGGCGGCTACCGGGTCTACGAGGACATGCGGGCCCTGAACCCGGACTTCTTTCTGTGCAGCGGCGACAACATCTACGCGGACGGGCCGATCCTGCCCAGCGTGACGCTGCCCGACGGGCGGGTGTGGCGCAATGTGACGACCGAGGAGAAGTCCAAGGTCGCCGAGACCCTCGCGGAGTTCCGCGGCGCGTTCCGCTACAACCTGCTCGACGAGAACGTGCGCCGTTTCAACGCGCAGGTCCCCACCCTCACGCAGTGGGACGACCACGAGGTGCACAACAACTGGTACCCGGGACAGATCCTGGACGACGCGCGCTACACCGAGAAGAGCACGGACGTGCTGTCGGCCCGGTCGCTGCGGGCGTTCAGCGAGTACTTCCCCGTCTCGACGCTGGCGCCCGGCGAGGCGGACGGGCGGGTGTACCGGGTCCTGCGGCACGGTCCGCTGCTCGACGTGTTCGTGCTCGACATGCGTACGTACCGCAACGCGAACTCGCCGAACCGGCAGGCCGACGACGCGACCGGCATTCTCGGCGCCGAGCAACTCGCTTGGCTGAAGCGTGAGTTGTCGCGGTCGCGGGCGACGTGGAAGGTGATCGCCTCCGACATGCCGCTGGGGCTCGTGGTGGCGGACGAGGCGGTGAACTTCGAGGCGGTGGCGCAGGGCGACCCGGGCGCGCCGCTCGGTCGGGAGCTGCAGATCGCCGAGCTGCTGCGGCACATCAAGCACCGGCGGATCACCGGCACGCTGTGGCTGACCGCCGACGTGCACTACACCTCCGCGCAGCACTACGAGCCGTCGGGCGCCGCGTTCCAGGACTTCGAGCCGTTCTGGGAGTTCGTCTCGGGCCCGCTGGCCGCCGGCGGGTTCCCGGCGGTGAAGCTCGACGGGACGTTCGGCCCGCGGCAGGTGTTCGTCAAGGCGCCGGCGCGGGCCAACACCTCGCCCGCGGAGACCCCGCCGTACTTCGGCGAGGTGGACATCGACGGCGGCAGCGGGGAACTGACGGTGCGGCTGCGACAGGAGGGTGGCGACGTGCTGTTCTCCCGGACCCTGCAGCCGGGCCGCGTCGGACAGTGACCGAGACCCTTCTCAGGCAAATACCGAATAAAACGGGCATAGACACTCTTAACCCGTCGGTCACAAACCGTTCGTGATCACGCAACACCGTTCCTTCACAGTGGATGCATGAGTCAAGACATGTCTGATGTGACACGAGTGAAGCACGGTCGTCCGGTCCACCACTGGCGCAGGGATCTGGTGGAACTCGCCGCCCTGTTCACGGCGGTGGCGGTGGCGGACGCCGTGGCGAACATGATCGGGCACGGTCCCGACGGGCCCGGGCTCCTGGTGGTCTCGGCGGTGGTGCTGCTCGCCACGGCGGGGTTCCACGTGTGGTGGTCACGACGCCCGGGGCACGCACCGCCGTCGCCTGATACCGGCGCCCGGCCGTCCGCCTCCGACGAGGACGAGGCGGCGGCCGGGCGACAGGCCGGGGCGGCACCGCTCGACCCGGCGCAGAGCGTGCTGTGGCGGATGCGCACGACGGTCCGGGACGAGCCGGGTTCGCTCGCCGTGCTGTGCACCGCCCTCGCCGGGCGACGCGTGGACATCCTGAGCCTGCAGACGCACCCGCTGGCCGACGGCACCGTGGACGAGTTCCTGCTGCGCGCCCCGCACGACCTGCCCGCCGCCGAGCTGACCCGCGCCGTGGCCGGCGCCGGCGGATCCGGCACCTGGATCGAGCGGGCCGACGCCCACGACCTGGTGGACGCCCCCACCCGGATCCTGGGACTGGCCACGCGCACCGCTCTGGACGCGGCCGAACTGCCGCTGGCCCTGCGCCAGTTGCTGGGCCGGTGCACCATCAGGTCGCTGCCCGCCGCGGCGGCGGCACCGGTCGAGGGCGGCTTCGACGAGACCGCGATGCGGCTGCGCACCCCGGAGGGCGGGGTGATCACCGTGGAGCGGCCGTATCTGCCGTTCACCCCGACCGAGTTCGCGCGGGCCCGCGCCCTCGTGGAGCTCGACGCGCGCCTCGGCCCGCGCGTGCCGCGCGGTGAGCACGTGCTCACGCTGCCCGAGGGCAACGACATCACGGTGCGGCGCGCGGACGTCGCGGACCTCGCGGCGTCGAAGGAGATGCACGAGCGGTGCTCGCAGCGGACGCTGAGCATGCGCTACCACGGCCCCGTCGGCGACGCGGACCGCTATCTCAACCACCTGCTCAGCCCTCGCTTCGGCCGCACCCTCGCCGCGCAGACCGCCTCGGGCCGGATCGTCGCGCTCGGCCATCTGCTGTGGGACGGCGACGAGACCGAGATCGCGCTGCTCGTGGAGGACGACTGGCAGCGCCGGGGCATCGGCGCCGAACTGCTCGGCCGCCTCGTCGGGCTGGCGATCGAGGCGGGCTGCGAGAGCGTGTACGCGGTCACCCAGGCGTCCAACACGGGCATGGTCGCGGCGATGCGCGGCCTCGATCTGCCGCTCGACTACCAGATCGAGGAGGGCACGCTGGTGATCACCGCGCGGCTCGGCGCGACACCGGTGGCGTCCCGTCCGCCGTACGAGCAGGCCGAACAGCACTGACCACGTCGCGCCCGTGGCCCTCCCCGTCTCCGAGGGCCCGGTCGAGATCGGCCCACAGGTCCTCGACGTCCTCCAGGCCGACCGACAGGCGCAGCAGCCGGTCGCCGACGCCCGCCGCCCTGCGGTCGTCGGCGGCCACGACCCGGTGGCTGATCGAGGCCGGGTGCTGGATGAGCGAGTCGACGCTGCCGAGGCTGACCGCCGGGGTGACGAGCCGGACCCCGGCGGTCACCGCGTGCGGGTCACCGGCGACCTCGAAGGCCACCATGGCGCCGCCGATCCGCGGATAGTGGACGCGGGTCACGCGCGGGTCGCCGGCCAGGCGCCGGGCGAGTTCCGCCGCGGTCGCCGAGGCGGCGCGCACCCGTACCGGCAGCGTGGACAGGCCGCGCAGCAGGAGATATCCGGCGAGCGGATGCAGCACGCCGCCCGTCGCGAACCGCACCTTGCGCAGTTCCCGGGCGAGCGGCTCGTCGCACGCCACGACCCCGCCGAGCACGTCCCCGTGCCCGCCCAGGTACTTGGTGGCGCTGTGCAGCACCAGCCGCGCCCCGCTCTCGACGGGCCGTTGCAGTACCGGCGTGGCGAAGGTGTTGTCGACGAGCAGCGGTACGGAGCCGCAGGCATGGGCGACGGCGCGCAGGTCGACCTCGGCGAGGGTCGGGTTGGCCGGCGACTCCACCATGACGAGTCCCGTGTCGGGCCGGATCGCGTCGGCGATGCCCGCCGGGTCGACCCAGGTGACCTCCGAGCCGAGCGCACCCGCCGTCAGCAGGTGGTCGCTGCATCCGTAGAGCGGGCGGACCGCGACGACATGGCGCAGGCCCGCTCCGAGGCGTACGAGAAGTGTCGCGGTCAGCGCCGCCATGCCGCTCGCGAACGCGACCGCCGCATCGGTGCCTTCGAGGCGGGCGAGGGCCGTCTCGAAGCGGGCGACGGTCGGGTTGCCGAGCCGGCCGTAGACCGGCGGTCCGTCGTCGAGGACGCCGTCGGCGGCGAACGCGTCGATGCGGGCGGCCTCGGCGCGGCTGTCGGCGGACGGATAGGTGGTGGACAGGTCGATCGGCGGGGCGTGCAGGCCGAGGGCGGCGAGATCGTCGCGGCCGGCGTGCACGGCTTCGGTGGCGAGGGCCCGGGGGCGGGAAGGGGTCCGGGGGTACGTCACGTCCTCGTGGGTGTCCATGCGCCCAAGGCTGAACACCGGGCGGAGTGGAGGGGGCAACTCCCGTGCTACGTTCGGCGGATGGCCGACTCCGTCGTACTCGATCCGGTTGATCTGGAGATACTGCGGCTGCTGCAGAACGATGCCCGCACCACCTACCGCGACCTGGCCGCGCAGGTCGGTGTCGCCCCGTCGACGTGTCTGGACCGGGTGAGCCGGCTGCGCCGCTGCGGGGTCATCCTCGGGCATGTGCTGCGGCTCGACCCGGCGCGGCTGGGCCGCGGGCTGCAGGCGCTGCTGTCCGTCCAGGTGCGCCCGCACCGCAGGGAGCTGGTCGGCCCGTTCGTGGAGCGGATCAGGGCGCTGCCCGAGGCCCGCACGGTGTTCCATCTCACCGGGCCCGACGACTACTTGGTGCAGGTCGCCGTGCGCGACATGGCGGATCTGCAGCGCCTCGTCCTCGACGAGTTCACGTCGCGGCGCGAGGTGGCGCGCGTCGAGACCCGGCTCATCTTCCAGCAGTGGGAGTGCGGTCCGCTGCTGCCACCCGATGGTGACGCGGCCCCCTGACTCGTACGAGGATGTCCGCATGCCAGACACGTCGCACACCCAGCACCAGCTGCCCCGCCAGGTCGCCGACGCCTATGTCGACGCCCTCGTCGCCCTCGATCCCGTCAAGGGAACGTATCTCGGCGACCGCGCGTCCCACAGCAAGCTGCCCGATCTCTCGCCCGCGGGCCTCGACGCGCTGGCCGAGCTGGCCCGCGGGACGCTCGCGCGGCTCGACGAGGCGGAGCGCGCGCCGGGTGCCGACAGCGCGGTCGAGCGGCGGTGCGGGCGGCTGCTGCGCGAGCGGCTGACGGCACAGCTCGCCGTGCACGACGCCGATGAGCCGCTGCGCGCCGTCGCCAACCTGGGTTCGCCGGTCCACCGCGTGCGCGACGTCTTCACGGTCACCCCCACCGACACCGACGAGGACTGGGCGGCGATCGAGGAGCGGCTGCGCGCGGTGCCCGTGGCGTTCGCGGGGTACCGCGAGACGCTGGAGCGTGGCCTGGAGCGGAAGCTGCACGGCGGCCCGCGCCCGACGGCGACGTTCATCGGGCAGCTCACGGAGTGGGCGGGTCAGGAGCGCGGCTGGTTCGAGCAGTTCACCGCCGACGGGCCCGCGGCGCTGCGCGGCGAGCTCACCGAGGCGGCGCGGACCGCCGACGCGGCGACGGTCGGCCTGCGCGACTGGATGCGCGACGTGTACGCGCCCGCGATCGAGGGCTCCCCCGACGTGGTGGGCCGTGAGCGGTACGCGCGCTGGTCGCGGTACTACACCGGCGCCGACCTCGACCTGGACGAGGCGTACGCGTACGGCTGGAGCGAGTTCCACCGGCTGCTCGCCGAGATGCGCGCCGAGGCGGAGAAGATCCTGCCGGGCGCCGGGACGCCGTGGGTGGCGCTGGCCCATCTCGACGAGCACGGGCGGCACATCGAGGGTGTCGACGAGGTGCGGCAGTGGCTGCAGAACGTCATGGACGAGGCCATCGAGGCGCTCGACGGCACCCACTTCGAACTCGCCGAGCGGGTGCGGAAGGTGGAGTCCTGCATCGCGCCGCCCGGCAGCGCCGCCGCGCCCTACTACACGTCTCCGTCGGTGGACTTCTCGCGGCCGGGGCGCACCTGGCTGCCCACCATGGGCGAGACCCGCTTCCCGGTCTACGACCTGCTGTCCACCTGGTACCACGAGGGCGTCCCCGGCCACCATCTGCAACTGGCCCAGTGGACGCACGTCGCCGAGGATCTCTCCCGCTACCAGGCGACGGTCGGCGGGGTCTCCGCCAACTCCGAGGGCTGGGCGCTGTATGCGGAGCGTCTGATGGACGAGCTGGGCTTCCTCACCGACGCGGAGACGCGGCTCGGCTACCTGGACGCGCAGATGATGCGTGCGGCGCGGGTCATCGTCGACATAGGGATGCACCTGGAGCTGGAGATCCCGGCGGACTCGCCGTTCCACCCGGGCGAGCGGTGGACCGCGGACCTGGCGCAGGAGTTCTTCGGGGCGCACAGCAGCCGTCCCGCGGACTTCGTGGAGAGCGAGCTGACCCGGTACCTGTCGGTCCCCGGCCAGGCCATCGGCTACAAGCTGGGCGAGCGGGCGTGGCTGCTCGGCCGGGCCAACGCGCAGGCGGCGCACGGCGACTCCTTCGACGCGAAGGCGTGGCACATGGCGGCGCTGTCCCAGGGATCGCTGGGCCTGGACGACCTGGTGGACGAGCTGTCCGCGCTGTAGGTCCCGGTGGACGGGCGGGACGGACGGGGCGGAAATCCACTGGCCCCGCTGCCCCGCCCGGCCCATCCTCGCTTCATGAGTACGCCCCGCACCCTCTTCCTCTCGCCCCGTCTCACGGACACCGGCCAGGCGCTGGCGGGCGCCGCCCGACGGCGCGGGCTGCATGTCGAGACGCTGACGGCGTGGCGTACGCCGGACGTCTTGCGAGGCTGTCCGGGCGCGTCCCTGTACGCGGGGCCGCTCTTCGCGGACGCGGTCTCCCGCGAGCTGGGGCTCGGGCTGCTGGAGGCGGCCCCCGGCTGGCTGGCCGGGCTGCCGCGTGAACTCACCCGCAGGGACATCGAGTTGACGACCGTCGCCGCGGCCCGCGGGCTGCGGCGTCCGGCGTTCGTGAAGCCCCCAACGACAAGAGCTTCCCGGCCCGCGTCTACCCGGACGGCAGTCGGCTGCCGGGCCCGGACGCGGTCGACGACACCACACCGGTGCTGGTCAGCGACATCGTGGCCTTCGACGTGGAGTACCGGTTGTTCCTGCTCGACGGGGAGGTGCGCACCGCGAGCCGGTACGCGCGGCGCGCTCGCTGTGGTGCCGCTCGATGACGACCCGTTGCGCGGCGAGGTCCTGACGTTCGCGGCGCGACTGCCGGCCGCTCAGCTGCCGAGTGCGGTGGTCGTCGACGTGGGACGGCTGGCCCACGACGGCGGCTGGGCCGTCGTGGAGGCCAACGCGGCCTGGGCGAGCGGTCATTACGCCTGCGACCCGGACGCCGCCCTCGACGTGGTGCTGCGTGCGGCCTGTCCGGCGGGCTCTGTCGGCCGCCGGGACACCCGCTTCCTGCGCGCGTCGCCGCCCCGGGTCGGCTGACCGGCCCGGGGCCGGGTTCAGCAGCCGCAGTCGTCGGCGTCGACGGGCGCGGTCAGCGGGTCGGCGTCCTTGCGCGCGGGCCCCTCCCACGTCTCGTACGCGAAGCCCTCGCGCACCCAGTACTCGAACCCGCCGAGCATCTCCTTGACCTGGAAGCCGCGTTCGGCGAGGGCGAGGGCGGCCCGGGTCGCGCCGTTGCAGCCGGGGCCCCAGCAGTAGGTGACGACGGGCACGGCCTTGTCCAGGAGCTGCTCGGCCTGCTCCGCTATCAGCGCGGTCGGCAGGTGGACCGCGCCGGGGACGTGGCCCTGGTCCCAGGACGCGGTGGAGCGCGAGTCGAGGAGGACGAACCCGGGGTCGCCGTCCGCGGCCAGTGCCGCCGCCACGTCGGACACGTCGGCGTGGAAGGCGAGGCTCGCGCCGAAGTAGGCGGCAGCGGCGGCGGGCGAGGCGGGGGCGACCCGCAGGACCGGGTTGCCGGGGGTCGTGGCGGTCGTGGCGGTCGTGGTCATGCGGCGTCCTCCGTCGTTCGGTGCTCGTGGTGCGGGCGGTGCGGCGGCCCGTTCCCTGGCCAGAAATCTACGGGCAGTGATCGTCTTCCTGAAGGGTCGATCCCCGGCATCCCTCTTGATCCGCCGGGGAATCCCCTGCTATCTCTCGACCATGACCGCTGATTCCACCGCCGCGCCCGTCCATGTCCCTGACGCCACCGACTGGCGCATTCTGCAGGTGCTGCAGCGCGAGGGCCGCGCCAGTTACGCCGAGCTGGCGCGGGCCGTGTCCATGTCCGCGAGCGCCGTCACGGAGCGGGTGCGCCGGCTGGAGGAGGCCGGGGTCATCGCGGGGTACGCGGCGGTGGTGGTGCCGGAGCGGCTCGGCCTGCCGATCCTCGCGTTCGTACGGCTGCGCTACCCGAACGGGAACTACAAGCCCTTCCACGACCTGGTCGAGGTGACGCCGGAGATCCTGGAGGCGCACCACGTCACCGGCGACGACTGTTTCGTCATCAAGGTCGCGGCCCGCTCCATGAGTCATCTGGAGGAGGTCTCGGGCAAGATCGGCGCGCTGGGGTCCGTGACCACGAGCGTGGTGTACTCCTCGCCGCTGCCGCGCAGGGAGATCGGTCACTGAACAGGGAGATCGCTCACTGACCGGACGTCAGGGCCGGTCCCCCGCCCGCCCCCTCGGCGGCCGGGGCCTGAAGCACGCGCCCGGCCCCGCCGTCACGACCCGTCGGCCCCGCGCCGCCGCACCACCGATCCCGCCCGCCCCTTCACGACCTCCAGCTGCGCGTGCACACGGCGGCGCAGGTCACCGACGTGGCTGACGATGCCGACGCTGCGGTCCCGCTCGCGCAGCGCGTCGAGGACGTCGAGGACCTCGTCGAGGGTCTGGTCGTCGAGGCTGCCGAACCCCTCGTCGATGAAGAGGGTGTCGAGGCGGACACCGCCCGCCTCGTCGGTGACGACGTCCGCGAGGCCCAGCGCGAGGGCGAGCGAGGCGAAGAAGGTCTCGCCGCCGGAGAGGGTCGCCGTGTCGCGCTCGCGGCCGGTCCAGGCGTCGACGACGTGCAGTCCCAGGCCCGAACGGCCGCGCCCCGCAAGGGAGTCGGAGTGGACCAGCGTGTACCGGCCGGACGACATCCGGCTCAGCCGGGCGGTCGCCGCGGCCGCCACCTGTTCGAGGCGGGCGGCGAGGACGTACGACTCCAGGCGCATCTTGCGCTCGTTGTCGGCGGAGGTGCCGGCCGCGAGCGAGGCGAGCCGGGCGATCCGGTTGTACGTCGTGCGCAGCGGGCCGAGGCGGCGGGCCTCGGTGGCGGCGCGCCGGGAGAGCCGGTCCAGTTCGTCGCAGCGGCGGGCAGCGGCGTCCCGCGCGGAGTCCGCGGCGCGCACCCGCGCGTCGGCGGCGTCGGCCGCGGCGCGGGCGGCCACGACATCGGCCTCGGGCCTGCGGGCGGCCGCCGCGGCATCCTCCTCGGCGAGCGTCGCGCGCACCGCGGCCTGCTCCGACTGCCAGGCGTCCAGGCGGTGCTGGAGCTCCCGGTGCCCGGCGTCGTCGAGGAGGGCGGCGGCCGCGGCCCGCGGCGTGTCGAACCCGGCCCGGAACGCGGCGTCGGCGAGTCGTGCGTCCGCGTCCTTGAGCCGGGTCGCGGTGTCCTCGACGGCGCGGGCCGCGTCGGCCGCCTCGGTGAGCAGCTGTGCGTGCCGCTCCAGCTGGGCCGCGCGCGCCTCGACGCTCTCGGCGCTGCCGCGGGCCTGCCTCAACTCGCGCTCCAGTGAGGCCTGCTCACGCTCCAGCGCCTCCCTGAGGGAGGCGCGGGCGGCGGTCCGTGTGGCGGCTTCCTGGCGGGCCGTGAGCCGCCGGTCGTGCTCGCTCTCCGCCTGGGTGAGGCTCTCGCGCGCCGCGTGCACGGCGGACGCCGCGGCGCGGGCCTCCGCGTGTCGTGCCTCGAGATCCCGGACGGCCTCGGCGAGCCCGGCGGCCGCCTCGTCCCCGGCGGCGGCTTTCGCGGCGGCCAGTTCCTCCCGTACGGCGCCCAGGGCGCGCTCGGTGTCGGTGCGCCGCCCGTCGGCGCTGCGGTAGGCGGCGAGGGCGCTCTCCTCGGCGGCGCGGTCGACGTGGCCCGCGGACTTGCGCATCGGCGCGGGGTGTTCGGTGGCGCCGCACACGGTGCAGGGGGCGCCGTCGACGAGGCCCTCGGCGAGCTCGGCGGCGACATCGCGCAGCCGCTGCTCCTTCAGGCCGAGCCAGTGCTCGTGCGCGGCGGCCGCGTCCTCGCGGGCCCGCAGCACGGCGGCCTCGGCGTCCTCGGCCTGCGTCGCGAGCCGGTCCCGCTCCACCGCGGCGCGGGCCCGCTGCCGCGCGGGGTCCAGCTGTCCGGCGAGGTGCTCGGCGCGGGTGACCGCCTCCTGGGCGTCGTCGACCCCCATCTGGAGTGCGGCGCGGCGCGCGTCCCAGGCGGCGAGCCAGGTGCCGGCCTCGTCGAGGAGTTCGGTGTCGGCGCGCTCCTCCCGGTCGAGTCCGGCGCGCTCGTCCGCGAGCCCGGCGAGTCTGCGCTCGGCGCGGCGCGCCGAGGCGAGCCCGCCGAGCTCCTGGGCGACACGCCGTGCGGCCTCGGCGAGGGCGGCGGGTCCCGCGTCGGCGAGCGGCTCCGGTACGACGGCGGGGTCGGGCTCTTCTTGAACGGCCCGGTCGTCCGGTTCCGGGAACAGGCCGTCCGGGGCATCCGCCTCGGCGACCAGCGGCCGGGCCGCCCGGAGAGCGCCACGGGCCCGGTCCTCGTCCCGCAGCGCCGCCCGGTGCTCGGCCTCCGCCGCCTCGCGCAGGGAGAGCGCGGGCGCGACCGTCTCCGCCTTGCGGCCCCGCTCCATCCGCTGTTCGAGCTCCCGGTGCTCCTCGGCGCGGTCCGCGAGCGCGGCCGCCCGCGCCCGGGCCTGGGCGAAGCGGCGCTGCAGGCGCTCCGTCTCGGTGACGTCGACCAGGTCGCGCTGTGCCGCCGCGCGCGCCGACTCGGCCGCGGCGAGGGCGAGATGGGTGTGCGTGTAGTGCTCGCGCGCGGTGGAGCGGGCGGTCGCGGCCCAGGCCAGGACGGCGTCCGCGAGGCCGGGGTCACCGGGGGCCGCGTCGACCGGCGGCAGTTCGACGAGGTCGCCCGCGGCCTGCTGCATGCGGTGCGCCTCGGCGAGCAACGCGGTGTCCCCGGTGGTCACTTGCTTCTCCGCGCCGCGCCGGTCCTCGGCGAGCCGCTGCTCGACGGCGGCGAAGCGGTGCGTGTCGAAGAGGCGGCCGAGGAGCTTGCCGCGCGCCTCCGCGTCGGCGCGCAGGAACCGGGCGAAATCCCCCTGCGGCAGCAGCACCACCTGGCAGAACTGGTCCTTGCTCATGCCGAGCAGCTGGGTGATCTCCTCGCCGATCTCCTGGTGGGAGCGGCTGAGGTCCTTCCACTGTCCCGCCACGGCGTCGTACTCGCGCAGCCAGCTCTGCGCCTTCTCCGTGGTCGTCCCGGTGCCGCGCTTCTTGGGGCGGGCGAACGGCGGCTGCCGGGTGAGCTCCAGGCGGCGGTCCGCGACGGTCAGGTCGAGGACGACCTCGGTGCGCACGCCCGGCTCGGCGTGATCGCTGCGCAGGTTCTGTCCCTGGCCGCTGCCGCTCTGCCGGGCGCCGGGCACGGATCCGTACAGGGCGAAGCAGACCGCGTCGAGGACGGAGGTCTTGCCGGCGCCGGTCGGCCCGTGCAGCAGGAAGAGGCCGGCGGACGACAGCGCGTCGAAGTCGATCTCCTGTGTCCCACCGAAGGGGCCGAACGCCGTGATGCGCAGGGTGTGCAGCCTCACCGGGCGACCTCGCGCACCACGTCGTCGGCGCGGACGGCGTCGAACGCGTCCCGCAGCACCGCCCGCTCGTCGTCGTCGGGCCCGGCGCCCCGGACATGGGTCACGAAGTCCTCCGCGATCTCGTGGTCGTCACGCCCCTTGAGGCGCTCGGCGTAGGTGGCGTCCGGCCGGGTGTCGGCGCGGCGCGGTTCGAAGAGCAGGCTGAGGGTGTGCGGGAAGCGGTCGGTCAGCCGGGCCATGGGGTCGTCGGGCCGGACCGCGTCGGTGAGGGTGGCCTCCACCCAGGACTCCTCGTGGACGGTGAGGTCCGGATCGGCGAGCAGGTCCGCCAGGTCCCCGCGGACACGGGCGAGCGCCCGGGGCACGGGGCAGTCGATCCGCTCGGCGGTGACGGCGCCCGCCTCGTCGAGGTCGACGAGCCACATGCTCTTGCGGTGGTCGGCCTCGGAGAAGGAGTACGGCAGCGGAGAGCCGGAGTAGCGGACGCGCTCGGAGATGACCTGGCTGCCGTGCAGATGCCCGAGCGCCACGTAGTCGACGCCGTCGAAGACACCGGCGGGGACGGCGGCGACACCGCCGACCGTGATGTCGCGCTCGCTGTCGCTCGGCGCGCCCCCGGTCACGAAGGCGTGCGCGAGGACCACGGAGCGGGTGCCGGCGGCGCGCCCGGCGAGGTCGGCGCGGATCCGCTCCATCGCGGCGGCGAGCACCTGCTCGTGGCCCGCCTTGGGGACGCCGAACTCGTCCTTCACGAGCGCGGGCTCCAGATACGGCAGTCCGTAGAAGGCCACGTCCCCGTGGGTGTCCGGCAGGACGACGGGGTCGGCGCAGCGGCTCGGCTGCGTACGGAGGTGGATGCCGGCGCGCCCGATGAGTCCGGCTCCGACACCGAGGCGGCGGGCCGAGTCGTGGTTCCCGGAGATCATCACCGTGGGTACGCCGAGCTCGGCGAGGCGGTGCAGCGCGTCGTCGTACAGCTCGACGGCCGCGAGCGGCGGGACCGCCCGGTCGTAGACGTCGCCCGACACGACCACCGCGTCCACGCCGCGCTCGCGCACGGTGGTGACGAGGTGGCCGATGAACGCGGCCTGGGCGTCGAGCATGCTCACGCGGTGGAACGCGCGGCCCAGATGCCAGTCGGACGTGTGCAGCAGCCTCATGACACACGAGGCTAACCGCTGGGTCGGACATCACGGCCGGAACGGCCGAACCGCCCGGACCGGCCGGACCTGGCACAACGCCCGCCTCGCGCGGACCAGGAACCCGCGTTCCGCATCGTGGACGCGGTCCCGGACGGGCGCGGCCGATGGGGATTCCCTTCCAAGTACCGCTCCGGCATGGGGGTTTCGGCCCGCGCCGGCACTCCGTGGAAGGGATTCCCGACAGCCGCTTCGCCAAAGCCGTCTCGACCGCGGGACCGGCGGCTGGTTCGATCTCGACCATGTCCGACGAACGGCAGGAACTCACACGGCGACGCCACGTCGATCTGTCGCGTGTCTGGAGTGCCGTCTGTCGCCGCGCCGCCGCCTAGGTCGTTTCTGATGGCTCTTGGACGGTGTCGCGGAGCCAGATGACGAGCGCGGTGACGGTGAGGGTGCCGTTGAAGATGTAGTCGCGCTTGTCGTAGCGGCTGGCCACCGACCGGAACTGTTTCCACTTGCTGACGCAGCGCTCGACCGCGTTGCGACGTCGGTACTGGGTCTTGTCGAAGGCGAGTGGACGGCCGCCGGCCCGGCCACGGTTGTGGCGGTTGGCCCGCTGGTCGTCCGGCTCGGCGATGGTCGCCCTGATGCCCCGACGCCGCAGGTGGGCGCGGTTGTCGCGGCTGGAGTACGCCTTGTCGCCGCGCACCCGGTCCGGGCGGCGGCGTGGGCGGCCGGGCCCGCGGCGAGGAACACGCAGCGTCTCCAGCACCGGCAGCAGCATGGGGCTGTCGCCCCGCTGGCCCGGCGAGGTGAGCCAGATCAGCGGGCGGGCCCGGTCGTCGGCCAACAGATGGATTTTCGTGGTCAGTCCGCCCCGCGAGCGTCCCAGTGCCTCCCGCCCATCGGCCTCCACACGCGTCCCGCCCCTTTTCCGGGAAAGTCGCGGGGCCGCCGGTGCCGGGCCCCGGGCGGAGCACCTCAGGTCCCAGGGCTCCGCCCCGCACCGCGCTCCTCGGATCTCCTAGAGCCTGTCCGGCGGATCTTGTCGCGGGCGCGGGGTCTGGCACAGAACGGCACGGGCCACCCGGACGCGACCTGATCCGCCGGACAGGCCTTAGCCGTACGCCTCCCCGCCCAGCTCGAACCCGGCGCTGCCCGCGCTCACGTCCGCCAGCCAGCCCTGGAACCGCTCGACGTCCCCTTCGGGCAGCCCGATCTCGATGGAGACGGCCTCGCCGTAGCGGACGTCGCGGACCTCCCGGCCGGTGGCCCGCAGATCGTTCTCCATCTTTCCGGCCCGCGCGTGGTCGACGGTGACCGTGGCGAGCCGGAATCTGCGTCGGGTCACGGTGCCGAGCGCGTCGAGCGCCTCCCCCACCGCGCCCCCGTAGGCCCGGATGAGCCCGCCGGCGCCGAGTTTCACGCCTCCGTAGTACCGGGTGACGACGGCGACGACGTACCGCATCTCGCGTCGGGTGAGCATCTGCAGCATCGGCACGCCCGCGGTGCCGCCGGGCTCGCCGTCGTCACTGGCCTTCTGCACGGAGGCGTCGGCGCCGATGACGTACGCGTAGCAGTTGTGGCTGGCCGTCGGGTGTTCCTTGCGGATGCGGGCGACGAAGGCCTGGGCCTCCTCCTCCGTCGCGGCGGGCGCGAGCGCGCACAGGAACCGGGAGCGGTTGATCTCTGTCTCGTGCACGCCCTCGCGGGCCACGGTGCGGTACTCGTCCTGCATCGGACCAGCGTATGCGCCGGTGTCGCCGGACTCGCCCCCGCCCAGGGTGCGGGTGAGGATGTGGTGGATACTCGCACGTCGTCAAAGAGAGCCGCCCGACAGGAAGCATCCCCACATGACCGGCACCCCCGCCGAGAGCCCGGCCGCCTCGCCCGCCCCCACGCACCGCTGGCGTTCCTGGCTGCTGGAGGGGCTGAGCGACCGGACGGCCCGCCACCAGGGCCCGCACGGGCATGTTCCGGCGGAGCACCAGGGCCACAAGTGGTGGCGGGTGATGTGCCTGACCGGTGTGGACTACTTCTCCACGCTCGGCTATCAGCCCGGCATCGCGGCCCTCGCCGCGGGCCTGCTGTCGCCGCTCGCGACGCTGGTGCTGATCGCGCTCACCCTGCTGGGCGCCCTGCCCGTGTACCGCAGGGTCGCCAAGGAGTCGCCGCACGGCGAGGGCTCGATCGCGATGCTGGAGCGGCTGCTGCCCTGGTGGGCGGGGAAGCTGTTCGTGCTGGTGCTGCTGGGCTTCGCCGCCACCGACTTCATGATCACCATGACGCTGTCGGCGGCGGACGCGGCGGCCCACGTCGTGGAGAACCCCTTCGCGCCCGAGGCCCTGCACGGCGCGAACACCTGGATCACGCTGGTCCTGCTCGCGGCGCTCGGCGCGGTCTTCCTGAAGGGGTTCCAGGAGGCGATCCGGGTCGCGGTCGTGCTGGTCGCCGCCTATCTCACCCTGAACGTCGTCGTGCTCGTCACGGCCGCCGTCCATGTCCTCACCGCGCCGGTCAAGATCGGCAACTGGTGGGACGCGATGACGGCCGAGCACTCCTCGCCGTTCGTGATGGTGGGCGTCGCGCTGCTCGTCTTCCCGAAGCTGGCGCTCGGCATGTCGGGCTTCGAGACCGGTGTGGCGGTGATGCCGCAGGTCAAGGGCGATGCCTCGGACACCTTCGCCAGACCGGCGGGCCGCATCCGCGACACCCGCAAACTGCTCACCACGGCCGCGCTGATCATGAGCGGCTTCCTGCTGCTCTCCAGCCTGGCGACGACGATCCTGATCCCGCAGGACGAGTTCGAGTCGGGCGGTTCGGCCAACGGGCGTGCGCTCGCGTATCTCGCGCACGAGTACCTCGGCGAGGGCTTCGGCACGGTCTACGACGTCTCGACGATCTGCATCCTCTGGTTCGCCGGCGCCTCCGCCATGGCGGGGCTGCTGAACCTGGTCCCCCGCTATCTGCCGCGCTACGGCATGGCCCCGGAGTGGACGCGGGCCGTGCGCCCCCTGGTCCTCACCTTCATGGCGGCGGCGGTCGCCATCACCCTGTGGTTCAACGCGAACGTCGACGACCAGTCGGGCGCCTACGCGACCGGCGTCCTCGTCCTCATGCTGTCGGCGTCGTTCGCGTCGACGGTCGCGGTGCACCGGCGCGGTCACCGCCGGGCGGCGGTCGGCTTCGGCGTGATCACCGCGGTCTTCGCCTACACGCTCGTCACGAACGTCGTGGAACGCCCCGACGGCATCAAGATCGCCCTGATCTTCATCGTGGCGATCCTCGTCTCCTCCTTCGCCTCCCGGGTGCACCGCGCCTTCGAACTGCGGGCGGGCGCCGTCACGTTCGACGACGCGGCCGTGTCGATCATCGACGAGGCGGCGGCCCGCGGCCCGCTGCGGATCATCGCGAACGAGCCGCAGGAGCACAGCACGGCCGAGTACCGCGACAAGGAGTACTGCCAGCGCGAGGACACGCACATCCCCGAGGGCGGCCCGGTGCTCTTCCTGGAGGTCTTCATCCAGGACTCCTCCGACTTCACCGAGGACCTCGTCGTGCACGGCGACGAGAAGCACGGGGTGCGCCGCCTGCGGGTGCACGGCCCGGGCGTCCCGAACACCGTCGCCGCGGTCCTGATGAACCTGCGCGACCGTACGGGCGAGGTCCCGCACGCCTACTTCAACTGGACCGAGGGCCACCCCGTCAGCCATCTGCTGCGCTTCCTCGTCTTCGGCGACGGCGAGGTCGCCCCGGTCACCCGTGAGGTGCTGCGCCGCGCGGAGCCCGATCCGGAGCGCCGGCCGCGCGTGCACGTCGGCTGAGGATCAGTACGCGACGGGCCAGCCGCTGCTCCAGTCAAGGAGGTTGACGCCGAGCTTCGGCGTGCCGTTGTCGTTGCCGTCGTAGTAGTGGTAGACGATCAGGTCGCCGTCCGCGTCGTTCATGATCGACTGCCCGCCCGGCCCGATGACGCTGCCGTGCGACTCCAGCACGGGCGTGCCGCCGTTGTTCATCAGGGCGACGCCGTTCTTGTCGTAGTACGGGCCCTTGACGCTGCTCGCGCGCCCGACCTTCACCTTGTACGTGGAGGAGGTGCCGGAGCAGCACACGTCGTACGAGGCGAACAGGTAGTAGGAGCCGCCGCGCTTGACGAGGGAGGGGGCCTCGACGGCCTTGGTCCCGCTCGGGCGGGAGGCGAGGGCGTAGCGGGGGGTGTCGCCCGCGTACTGCTTGCCGGTGGACGGGTCGATCCGGATCATCTTGATGCCGGTCCACCAGCTCCCGAACGACAGCCACCACTTCCCGTCGTCGTCGACGAAGAGGTTCGGGTCGATGGCGTTGTAGTCGCTGGATGTGGTGGAGGTCAGGACGATGCCGTGGTCGGTCCACGAGCCGGGCAGTCCGGTGCTGGAACCGGCCAGGCCGATCGCCGACTTGTTGGAGCCGAAGGTCGAGACGGCGTAGTACATCAGGTACTTGCCGCCGTGGTACGAGATGTCGGGCGCCCAGGCCTCGGTGGCGTACGACGACCACCACGACGGCTTGCCGCCGAACGCGTCGGCGCCGGCCGTGAAGGCGATCCGGTCGCCCGAGGTACGGGACCCGAGCCCGCCGCCGGTCGCGTACAGCAGGTACTTCCCGGCCGGGGTACGGATCATGGTCGGGTCGTGGACGACGGTGTCGCCGGTCACGTGCCCGGGGTTCGGGTACGCGGACGCGGCCGACGGGACCAGGGCGAGGACGAGGGCCGCGGGGACGGCCAGCAGGGCGGTTCTGGTGCGGCGGGAGGTGCGGCCGGAGGTACGGCGGGAGGTGCGGCTCACGCGGGGCTCCTTGGCGCTGCGGGGACGGCTCGACGGACCCATGCGTCCGAAATCCCGGACAGTGGTCGCGACTTCGGACGGGACCGTAGAATCGAAGGCGTGTTGCGTCAATGGTTTCCGCAGGGCCGGCCGACATCCTGGAATCCGTGGCGTCCCTGAGAGGTTGCCCGGGGACAGGAAGTTCCGCGTCGCTAGGGAGTCAGCATGTACGCCGAACCAGGCACCATCCGGAAGATCCTCACGGAGTCCGGCGACACGTGGGCCGTCGTCGGGCTGTCGTCGAACCGGGCGCGCGCCGCGTACGGGGTCGCCGAGGTGCTGCAGCGCTTCGGCAAGCGGGTCGTCCCCGTGCACCCGAAGGCCGAGACGGTGCACGGGGAGCAGGGCTATCCGTCGCTGGAGGCCGTTCCCTTCCCGGTCGACGTGGTCGACGTCTTCGTCAACAGCGAGCTCGCGGGTCCCGTCGCCGACGAGGCCGTCGCCGTCGGCGCCAAGGCCGTCTGGTTCCAGCTCGGGGTCATCGACGAGGCGGCCTACGAGCGCACCCGCGCGGCCGGCCTGGACATGGTGATGGACCGGTGCCCGGCGATCGAGATCCCGCGGCTCGGCTGAGCGCGGCTCGTCACCGCGCGGGGTCCTCCTCGAAGGAGGCGAAGTAGGCGGCGGCCATGTCCTCGTCCCCGTGCCCCTGGTCGGCGGCGCGGGTCAGCCGGGCCTCGCTCGCCTCGGCGACGTCGAGGCGGACGCCGTGCTGCCGCCCCGCCTCGACGATCAGGCGGGCGTCCTTCGCGGCCGTGGACACCGCGAACTGGGCGGGGGTGAGCCGGTCCTCCAGGACCAGGCCCGCCTTGAGTCGCAGATAGGGCATGTCCAGGCCGCCGCCCGCGATGGCGTCGAAGAAGTTCTGCGGGTCCACGCCGAGCGCCTGCGACAGGGCGAGCACCTCGCCGGCGGCGTTGGTGGCGGCCAGCACCCAGCTGTTGGCCACGAGCTTCAGCCTGGTCGCGGAGCCGGCCGCGCCGTCCTCGCCGGTCCACACGGTGCGCGTGCCGACGGCGTCGAGGACGGGCGTCACGGTGTCCCGGTGCGCGCTCGGGCCCGCGGCGAGGACCAGGAGCTGTCCGGCCTCCGCGGGCTGGCGGGTGCCGAGCACCGGCGCGTCGAAGAGGACCAGGTCGTGGGCGGCGGCGAAAGCGGCCAGGTCGTCGAGCGCGTCGAGGCCCGCGGTGGTCGACTGCAGCCAGGCGGCGCCCGGCCGCAGCCCGTCCGCGGCCTGCCGCATGGTGTCCAGGGCGGCGGGCCCGTCGTAGAGCATCGTCAGGACGATGTCGGCGTCCGCCACGGCCTCGGCCGGGGTGTCGGCGATGTGCACGCCGTCGGCGGCCAGCGGTTCGGCCTTGTCGCGGCTGCGGTTCCAGGCCCGGACGGGGTGTCCGGCCCGTGCGATGTTCCGGGCCATCGCCGCGCCCATGATCCCGGTGCCCAGCACCGCTACGGTCGGCCTGTCGCTCATGGTGTCGTCAGCTCCCTTGTCGTTGCGTGCCGGTCGAGCTTAGGCCCGCGCATCCGGCCGGAAGCGGCTCACCCGGCTCCCGCGCGGCGGGCGAGGCGAAGTTCCGTCATGTAGCGCTTGGTGACATGTCCGCCGTGCCGTCGGTCGATGAGGGCGGCGAGACAGTCGTACAGTCCGGCGCGCGCCGTGGCGTCGAGGTCGCGGTGGCCCGAGTAGGTCGACAGCAGGTCGAGGTACTGCTCTGCCGTGTACGTCGCGTCCCATGCGTAGCGGCGGAAGACGACCGAGGTGAAGGAGTCCGATTCCGCCAGTTCCGCGCTGTCCCTGGGGATCCGCGACGCGGGTTCCAGGGTGATGCCGGGCCGGGTCGTCGGGTCGAACCGCTCGTAGCAGCGCTGGGCCGCGGCGAAGAACGGCTCGGTGCCGCCCTTGATGTGATGGGTCGACACCGTCGCGAGGCTCCCGCCGGGGCGCAGCGCGTCGGCGGCCTTCGCCACCCGGATCCTCGGGTCGATCCAGTGCCAGGACGTCGCCGCGAGCACCAGGTCGAAGGGGTGGGGCGGCAGCTGCCACGTCTCGAACTCGGCGACGACGACCTCCGCCCCGGGACGGTCCGCCAGCTTGCGGCCGGCCACCGCGGCCATCGCGGGGCCGAGTTCCACCGCGACGATCCGGCAGCCGCGCTCGGCGAGCGGCACGGTCATCTGGCCCGTTCCGGGGCCCACTTCGAGGACCCGGCAGCCGGGGCCCGCCCCCGCGAGGTCCGCCAGGTCGTCGTACAGCTGCGGCGGATAGCCGGGCCGCATGCGGTCGTAGAGTTCGGCGTCCTCGGTGAAGGTGCGGCGCAGGCGTTCACGGTCCTGATCGGTCATCCGGGCCACGCTACGGGCCCGCGCCGGGTGCCCGGCTCAGAACCGGACCGGCAGTCCCGCCAGACGGGTTCCGGCCGCTGACCGGGCTGGGTTCCCGCGGCGCACGGGACGGAGTGCGGACGCCGGTCGCGGCCGCTTCGTGATCATTCCTGGCGCGGGCGTCGCGGTCCCGCCCGGGTGAGCGGGGCGGGACCGCACGGCCTCAGTCGGCGAGCCGGTCCAGGCGCAGGGAGAGCGCCTTCGCGATCACCTCCACGTGGTCGTCCCGCAGCAACTCCGGGTGCGTGCACGGCAGGTCGTGGTTGGCCACCTCGCCGGTCACGTGCGGGCGCCAGGCCTCGCGGGTCAGCCAGCTCTCCGGGCGGGGCGCCGCCGCCGTGAAGAACAGGACGTCGCCGTCGAAGCGGCGATGGGTGTGGGCGCGCATCATGCGGGCGTGGTTCGGCACGATGTCGACGATGCGGGACAGCGTGCCGTCGGTGAGGCCCGCCAGGGGGCTGCCCGCCGTGCGGAGGGTGGCGAGGACGTCGTCGCGGGTGCGTTCGGTGCCGCGCTCGAATCCGGCCATGCGCAGCACCGCGGTGAGCGCGTCGCCCTCCTCCGGGGCCGGGCGCTCGCGCCACTGTTCCGCGGGGAAGGCGTCCAGGAGCGCGAGGAGGTCGACCCGCTCCCCCGCTTCCTGGAGCAGGACGGCGACGGTGTGCGCGAGGATGCCGCCGACGGACCAGCCGAGCAGCCGGTAGGGGCCCTGCGGCCGGATCTCACGGATGCGGGACACATAGTCGGCGGCCTGCTCCCACAGCGTGGCCGGCAGCGGCGCGTCCGTCGTCAGGCCGCGGGCCTGGATGCCGTGCACCGGCTGGTCCCGGTCGAGACGGGCGGTCAGGCCCGCGTAGCACCAGGAGATGCCGCCCGCCGGGTGGATCGCGAAGAGGGGCGGGCGCTCGCCCTGGGGGCGCAGCGGCAGGATCACGTCGAGGGCGTCGCCGGACACGGGGGACGCATCGGTGGTGCGGGCGGCCAGCGCGGCCGGTGTCGGGGCCTCGAAGAGGGAGCCGATGGTCAGCTCGGCGCCGAGTTCCTCGCGGATCCGGGCGACGAGGCGTACCGCGAGGAGCGAGGTGCCGCCCAGGTCGAAGAAGGCGTCGTCCGGGCCCGCCTGCGCGACGCCGAGGACCTCGGCGAAGAGGCGGGTCAGCGTCTCCTCGCGCCGGTTCGCGGGGCGCCCCGCGGCGCCGCTGCCGGCGAAGACCGGGGCGGGCAGGGCGCCGCGGTCCAGCTTGCCGTTGGGGGTGAGCGGGAAGGCGGGCAGCGGGACGACGGCGGACGGGACCATGTGCTCGGGGAGTTCGCGGGCCAGCGCGGCGCGCAGCCGGACGGGGTCCGCGTCGCCGGTCACGTAGCCGACCAGGCGGTCCTCGCGCACCAGGGCGCAGGCGCCGTCGACGCCGGGCTGCGCCGCGAGCGCGGCCTCGATCTCACCGGGTTCGATGCGCTGGCCGCGCAGCTTGACCTGGTGGTCGGTGCGGCCGAGGTACTCGACCTCGCCGCGCTCGGTCCAGCGGGCGAGGTCACCGGTGCGGTACATCCGGCCGCCCCGGAAGGGGTCGGGGACGAAGCGGTCCGCCGTCAGTTCGTCGCGGTTCAGATATCCGTCCGCCAACTGCCGCCCGGCCAGGTGCAGTTCACCCACGACACCGGGCGGGCACGGCTGTCCGGCCGGGTCGAGGACGTACAGACGGGTGTTCCAGACGGGGCGTCCGATGGGCACCGGGCCCGTGCCGTCCGGCGCGCAGGCGTGGTAGGTGACGTCGACGGCGGCCTCGGTCGGGCCGTACAGGTTGTGCAGCTCGACGCCCGGCAGCGCCCGAGCGAAGGTGCTCGCCGTGTCGCGCGGCAGTGCCTCGCCGCTGCAGAACACGCGGCGCAGCGCCGTCCCGCACGAGGGGGCGTCGGCCTCGGCCAGGAAGACCTGGAGCATCGACGGGACGAAGTGGCAGGTGGTGACGGCCTGTTCACGGATCAGCCGGGCCAGGTAGGCCGGGTCCCGGTGACCGCCCGGCTCGGCGACGACCAGTGTCGCGCCCTGGCGCAGCGGCCAGAAGAACTCCCACACGGACACGTCGAACGACGAGGGTGTCTTCTGCAGCACCCGGTCGTCGGCGCCGATCGGATACGCGTGCTGCATCCAGCGCAGCCGGTTGTCGATCGCCGAGTGCGGCACGACGACGCCCTTGGGGCGGCCGGTCGACCCGGAGGTGTAGATGACGTACGCGGGATGCGCGGGGGTGAGCGCGCGGGCCGGGTCGACCGGGGCGTACGGGGAGACGTCCAGGCCGTCGAGGACCACGAGCGGCGTCCCGCCGCCGGCGGGCAGTCGGCCCGCGCGGTCGGTGACCGCGCACACGGGCCGGGCGTCGTCGAGCATGTACGCGAGGCGCTGCTCGGGATAGTCCGGGTCGAGCGGCAGGTACGCGGCGCCGGACTTCAGGACGGCCAGGAGCGCCACGACCAGGTCGGCGGACCGGGGCACGGAGACCGCCACGATCTCGCCCGGCCGGGCGCCGAGGCTCTGCAGGTGCCGGGCCAGCCGGTTGGCGCGGGTGTCGAGTTCGGCGTAGGTCAGGGTGGTGTCGCCGTGGACCAGCGCCACCGCGTCCGGGGTGCGGGCCGCCTGCGCGCCGATCGGTCCGATGAGGGTCGTCGGGGGCAAGGCGCGTTCCGTGCGGTTGAACTCGTCGAGGACCAGGGCGAGTTCGGCCGGTGTCGCGATGGGGTGGCCGGCGAGCGGGGTGTCGGGGTCCGTGCGCGCGAGGCGTCGCAGGAGGTCGACGAACCGGGCCTGGTGCGCGGCGAG
Organism: Streptomyces sp. cg35; assembly: GCF_050410835.1. Lineage (NCBI taxonomy): Bacteria > Bacillati > Actinomycetota > Actinomycetes > Kitasatosporales > Streptomycetaceae > Streptomyces > Streptomyces sp. cg35. Next base: position 7,674,276 of record NZ_CP191268.1, on the reverse strand, counting down.
GTCGTCGTCCTCGTACAGGGCCGGGTTTCCGTCGTGGTCGATGCGCAGGCCGCGGCCGTCGGCGCGGTCGTAGATGTTGACGGTGAGGTCGTCGACCGGGCCCGCCGACAGGTTGTGGGCCCGCGCCGGGGCGCCCGCGAAGTCGGTGGCGTAGTCGAACGGCATGACGTTGACGAGCGGGCCGACGAGGCCGCGGTTCTCGCCGAGCAGGCCGAGGTCGCGGCGGATGTCCTCGTAGCGGTAGCGCTGGTGGCGCCGTGCCTCGCGTACGCCCAGGACGACGTGGCGGACGAGCTCGGTGAAGGTCGCCTCCGGGGTGACGGTCAGGCGCAGCGGCAGCACGTTCATGACCATGCCGGGCACGCGCAGGGCCACCGAGCCCATGCGGCCCATCATCGGCAGGCCGAGGACGACCTCGGTGCGGCCGGTGGCCCGCGCGGTGTACAGGGCCTGCGCGGCGATGAACACGTCGGGCCAGGTGGCGCGGGTCCGTCCGGCGAGTTCGCGCAGCTGTTCCGTCGTGTCCGGCGGCAGCTGTGTCGTGCGGCGCCGGAAGGTGCGCGACGGCAGGGCGCCGCGGCCCGCGAGGCGCGATGCCTCGGGCCGGTCGGCGAAGGCCGCGCTCCAGTGCGCGCGGTCGGCCGCGTGGTCCGCCGACGACCGGTACTCGGCGTCGAGCGCGAGCAGGTCGGCCAGCGTCTCGAACGGGCGCGGGCCGGGGTCGGTGCCGTTCACCAGCGCCGTGTAGACCTCGGCGGTGCGGCGCACCAGCAGGGAGTGCCCGAAGCCGTCGATGACGAGGTGATGGACGCGCTGGTACCAGAACCAGCGCCGCTCCCCCACCCGGAAGAGGGCGTGCGCGAACAGCGGCCCGGCCGCCAGGTCGCAGGGCCGGTCGAGATCCTCGCGCATCCAGGCGAGCGCCTGCTCCGCGTCGAGGTCCCGGCGCATGGTGAGCGGCAGCTCGACGAAGGCGGAGATCCGTTGGCGCGGCCCGTCGGGGGTGTCCTCGACGCGGACGCGCAGGGCGTCGGTCTCGGCGATGACGCGGCGCAGTGCGGCGGCGAAGACGGCGGGGTCGAGCTCCCCGTCGATCTCCAGGTACTCGGCCGTGTTCTGCGCGGGGCTGAGCGGATCGAGGGCCTGGGCGAACCACATGCCGGACTGGGCGGCGGTGAGCGGCAGGACGAGGTCACGCATGCCGGTGTCCTCCCTGATGACCACGGTCATGCGGCGGCCACCCCCAGCAGCGCGGCCCAGGCGTCCACGGCGGGCTTCTCGGCGAGGTCGACGAAGGAGGCGGTGACGCCGTGGTCGCGCCGCCAGCGTTCCAGGAGGGTCATGATGCGGACGGAGTCGAGGCCGTGGTCGACGAGGTTCTCGTCGACGGGGATGTCGGCGGGGTTCTCGCCGAGGCAGTCGGCGACGTCGGCGCGGATCTGTTCCACGGTGAGGGTCATGCGGTGCGTACCTCCTCGATGAGGGCGTCGGTGGTGGTGACGACGGCGCAGCGGCCCGCCGCCCAGCGCAGGGCCATGGCGTGGTCCTCGCGGGTGAAGTCGGCGACGGCGTCGGCGACGACGAACGCCTGGATGTCGCGCATCCAGGCGTCGGCGGCGCTGATGAGGACGCCGATGTGGGCGTAGACGCCGACGACGACCAGCTGGTCGCGGCCCGACTCCCGCATCAGCGACTCGAGTTCGGTGCGCACGAAGGCGCTGTACTTCCACTTGGTGAGGACCGTGTCGCCGGCCTCGGGCGCGACGGCCTCCGGCATGGCGAGCGCCGCCGGGTCGTCGGCGACGCCGGGCCCCCAGAAGTCGAGTTGCAGTCCGCGTTCCTCGGGTGTCTGGCCGCCGCGCTGCGCGGAGTAGAAGACGGGGAGTCCGAGCCGCCGGCTCTCCTTGAGGAGCCGGGCGGTGTTGTCGAGCATGCCCGTCAACGGCTCCGCGTTCTGGGGGTACTTGGCGAGGAAGTGGTGCTGCAGGTCGTGGACGAGCAGGACGGCGCGCGCGGGGTCGACGGTCCAGGCGACGCGGTTGGCCGGCAGCTCGTCCGGGCGGGGCAGGGGGTAGGCGGCGATGGCGGGCAGTGCCATGGTGGGGGCCTCTCAGTGCTGTTCGGCGGCGGACCGCTGCTGCTTCTTGCTGACCTTGCCGATGCCGGTCTGCGGGAAGACGTCGACGAACTCGACGAGGTCGGGGACCTTGTACGCGGCGATGCCCCGTTCCCGCACGAACCGCTTCACGGCGACGGGCTTGAGCGGTTCGGCGCCCTCGCGCAGGATCACGTAGGCCAGGGAGCGCTCGCCGAGGTACGCGTCGGGCACGGCGACGACCGAGACGTCGTGGACCGCGGGGTGGGCGAGGATGATGTTCTCGATCTCCTCGGGGGCGACCTTCTCGCCGCCCCGGTTGATCTGGTCCTTGGCCCGGCCCTCGACGACCAGGTGCCCGGTCGGGGTGCGGCGCACGATGTCGCCGGTGCGGTAGAAGCCGTCGTCGGTGAAGGCGCGGGCGTTGTGCTCGGGGGCGCGCCAGTAGCCGCGGATCGTGTACGGACCCCGGGTCAGCAGATGGCCGAACGCACCCTCGGGGACGTCCTCGTCGGCGTCGTCGACGATGCGGATCTCGTCGTCCGGGGAGATCGGCAGGCCCTGCGTGGTGACGACCGTCTCCGGGTCGTCGTCCAGGCGGGTGTAGTTGACCAGGCCCTCGGCCATGCCGAAGACCTGCATGAGCGGGCAGCCGAGCGCGGGCGTGAGGCGACGGGCGGCCGCCTCGCTGTACTTGGCGCCGCCGACGAGGATCAGCTCCAGAGAACTCAGGTCGTACCGCGTATCGGGCCCTGCCCCCGTCCACACGAGGGCGAGCGGCGGGACGAGGCCCGTCATGGTGATCCGCTCCGCCGCGACGAGCGGGAACGCCGTCTCGGGGTCGGTGCCCGGGGACATCACCACGGTGCCGCCCGCGTACAGCACGCCGAGCCAACCCGGCGAGCTCATGGGGAAGTTGTGGGCGGCGGGCAGGACGACCAGGAAGCGGGTCCCGGCGTCGACGCCGCAGATCTCGTTCGAGCCCCACAGCGAGTACAGGTAGTCGTCGTGGGTGCGCGGGATCAGTTTGGGGACGCCGGTGGTGCCGCCGGAGAGCTGGAGGAAGGCGAGGTCATGGGGCTCGGGCCCGCGGTCGAGCGCGGCCGGTTCGCCGAGCACGTCCGCCAGGGGCGTGTGCTCCCCCGCCTCTCCGGCGACGAAGACGTGGCGCAGGCTCGGCGTGTTCTGCTTGACGCGGGCGGCCAGTTCGCGGTGGTCGAAGCCCGCGTGCCGGTCGGGTATGACGTAGGCGACGGCCTCGGCGAACGAGCAGAAGTAGGCGATCTCCGTCTCGCGGTGGGCGGGCAGCGCGTACACGGGCAGGGCGCCGATCCGGAAGAGGGCGAAGACGACCTCGACGAACTCGCCGACGTTCGGGAGCTGGACGACGACGCGGTCCCCCGTGCCGATGCCCCGGGCGGCGAACCCGGCCGCCAACTCCTCGGCCCGCTCGTGGAGTTCACGGTACGTCCAGGTGCGGCGGGCCGGCGCGGGATCGACGAGGGCGATGCGGTCGGGGTGGGAGTCGGCGCGCTCGCGCAGCATGCCGGGGAAGGTCTCGCCGCGCCAGTAGCCGGCGGCCCGGTACCGCTCGGCGAACTCGGCGGGCCAGGTGGGCGCGTCCGGGACCGTGGAGGCGGCGGTGTTCACAGGCTCGCCCCCACGGCGTTGAGGAACGTACGGAATTTGGCGCCGGTCTCGGCGGTCTCGGCCTCCGGTGACGAGGCGGCCACGACACCGGCGCCGGCGAACAGGCGGAGCAGTCCGCCCTCGGCCTCGGCACAGCGGATGGTGACGACCCATTCGCCGTCGCCGTCCGCGTTCTGCCAGCCGACCATGCCGGTGTACGCGCCCCGGTCGAAGGGCTCGGAGTCCGCGATCACCGCGCGGGCCACATCCGTGGGGGTGCCGCAGACGGCCGGGGTCGGGTGCAGTGCCGAGGCGAGGTCGAGGGCGGTGGTGGCGGTGTCGGCGAGCTCCCCGGTGACGGTGGTCGACAGGTGCCACATCGCGGCCGTACGCACCAGGGTGGGGCGCTCGGGGACGTCGAGGCGGCTGCAGAACGGGGCGAGCGCGGCGCGTACGGCGGCCACGACGACGGCGTGTTCGTGCAGGTCCTTCGGGGACTCGAGGAGCGCGGCGGCGCGCCGGACGTCCTCGGCGAGGTCGGCGCTGCGGGGCGCGGACCCGGCGAGCGGGTTCGCGGTGAGGGTCGGTCCGCGCCGGGCGACGAGGAGTTCGGGGCTCGCGCCGATGAGCGTGCGGCCGGCGCCGCTGGGCACGGCGAACGTGTAGCCCGCGGGGTCGCGGCGGGCCAGGCGGCGCAGCATCGCGGGCAGGTCGGGGGCGACCGGGCCGGTCAGTTCGAGGGTGCGGGCGAGGACGACCTTGTCGAACTCCCCGGCCCGCATGCGGGCGACGGCCGCGGCGACCGCGGCGCCGTACTCCTCGGCGGCGGGCACCTCCCTGACCTGCCAGTCGGCCGCGTTCTCGGGGGGCGGCACGGGCAGGGCGATCAGCGGGTCCTCGCGCAGCGGCGGCGCCCAGCGCACGTTCTCCGGGACGGTGAGGGCGGGCGGCGCGGCGGGGTCGAACGGCAGGGCGCCCATGACGACGGGGTCGGGGTGGCCCGCGCGGCGGCGGTCGTCGAGGAGGGCGCGCACCCGCTGGCCCAACGGCCTCTTGTCGTGCGGGAGTTCGGCGGCGATGCCGTGGCCGAGGAGGGTGCGGTGGGGCGTGGCGAGGAAACGGTCGGAGTGCGGGCGGTAGTCGTCGAGGAGGGCGGTCGCTGTGCCGGTCACCTCCGGTGGGGTGGTGACGGGTTCGTGGACGGACGTGGTCATCGTTGCCTCCTGGGTGTGGGGGTGGAGTGGGGGCGCGGGAGCGTGGGGGTGGGGGTGGGTGCGCCCTTTCGCCGTGGCGGGTGCGGGTGCGTGGGGCGGGTGCGGGTGCGTGGGGCGGGTGCGGGTGCGGGTGCGTGGGGCGGGTGCGGGTGCGTGGGGCGGGTGCGGGTGCGTGGGGCGGGTGCGGGTGCGTGGGGCGGGTGCGGGTGCGTGGGGCTTCTCGCGCAGTTCCCCGCGCCCCTGAAGGCTGCGGCTTCGCCGCTCGCCTTCATCGATGGGAGATGGCGCACGCAGTGCGCATCTCCAGGGGCGCGGGGAACTGCGCGACCAGCCGCCACCCACCCGCACCCGCCGAACAAGCGCCCCCGGCGGACGAGAAGGCGGACCCCGCTACCCGCGGAGCGTCGCGCCGCCGTCGACGTACAGGTCGTGGAGCGTGATGTGCCGGGCGCGGTCGGAGGCGAGGAACGCCACGGCCTCCGCGATGTCGGCCGGGTCCGCGATCCGGCCGAGCGGGATGCCGGTGCGGTGGGCTCCGAGGTCGCCCTCGATGACGGAGCGCCGGGCCGCCTCGATGTCGGCGCCGGACTCCGCCCACATGCCGCGCTGCATGTCGGTGAGGGTCGAGCCGGGACAGACGGTGTTGCAGCGCACGCCACGCGCGGCGACTTCGAGGCCGAGGCATTTGGTGAACATCGCGGTGGCGGCCTTCGACGCGGCGTACGCGGACATGCCGGCGCGGGGGATGCCGGCCGCGTTGGAGGCGACGGTGACGATGCTGCCCGCGCCGCGTGCGCTCATCCGGCGGGCGGTGGAGCGGGAGACGTGGAAGACGCCGTTGGTGTTGACCGCGAAGGTGGCGGCCCAGTCCTCGTCGCTGAGCTCGACGGCGGGTGCGCTGCGCAGGATTCCGGCGACGTTGACCGCGATGTCCAGCGGTCCGAGCGTGTCCTCGGCGGCGGCGACGAGGGTCTCGACGGCGGTGGCGTCGGTGACGTCGAGCGGGCGGGCGACCACGTGGTCGCCGTCGTACCGTGCCGCGACCTTCTCGGCGGCGAGGCCGTCGAGGTCGGTGGCCAGAACGCGGGCGCCGCGCCCGGCGAGCGCGGCGACCACCGCCTCGCCGATGCCCCGGCCCGCCCCTGTGACGAGGGCGATCCGGCCGGCCAGTTCTCCCGCGGAGATGTCGGCGTGTACCTGACCGGATATCACTTGGCGAGCGCCCCCTTGAGGTCGTCGAGGACGATCTGCGCGGAGAGCGGGCCGCCGGCGCTGTTCCAGGCCGAGCCCTCGACGACCACGACGTGCTGGTCCTTCTCGGCGTGCAGCTTGGCGAAGTTGGTGACCTTCTGCGCCTCGCCGTACGCCTTCTCGCCGTCGGCCTTGTCGCCGAGCGTCCCGAAGAACAGCCAGTCGCCGTCGATGGTGTCGAGCTTCTCCAGGGAGACGGGCTCGCTGTGGCCGGTGCTCGCGCCCTGCTGGTCCTTCGGCCGGGTCGTCCCGAGCGCCTTGAGGGTGGAGGCGACGACGCCGTCGCCCTTGCCGACGACCGAGGGCGCGCCGTCCTGCCAGCGGATCACGGAGACGGACGTGCCGGCGTTGTCGCCGAGCCGCTTCTTGACGTCGGCGACCTCGCTGTCGAAGTCCGTCAGCCACTTCTCGGCGTCGGCCTTCTTGTTGAGGGCGTCGGCGGTGTCGGTGAAGGACTTCTTCCAGTCCTCGTTGAGCTTGGCGGTGACGACGGTCGGCGCGATCTCCTGGAGCTTGTCGACGGTCTTCTTCGCGCCGGTCGTCTCGTCGAGCAGGATCAGGTCGGGCTGGAGCGCGGCCAGTTTCTCCATGTCGGCCTCGGCGACGGTGGCGACGACCTGCGCCGTGGACGCCTTGTCGGCGAGGTAGGTGGAGACGCCCCGCTGGCCGCGGCCCGCGGTCACACCGACCGGTTCCATGCCGAGGGCCAGCGTGGCGTCGGTGGTCGGCTCGCTGAGCGTGACGACCTTCTGCGGGTCGCTGGGCACCTTGACCTCGCGGCCCTGGGCGTCGGTGATCTGTCGCGTGGTGGCCGCCGCCTTGTCCTTGCCGCCGCTGTCACTGTCGTCGCCGTTGTCGCTGCCGCAGGCGCTGAGGAGCAGGGCTCCCGTGACGGCGGCGGTGCAGGATAGCAGGACCGCGCGGCGGGAGGTTCGGTTGGAGGACATGTGCGTGATGCTCCTAAGGGCAAGAAGAGTGGAACGGTGGCGCGTGGGGACTAGTGGGTCCTGCCGGGCCCGGGGCCCAGCAGGCGGATGAGGGTGTCGGCCAGGGCGACGTGCCAACAGGCGTAGTCGTGCCCGCCGTTGAACTCGCGCCGGGTGACCTGGTAGCGGGCCGAGTGCAAGGTGTCGTAGAGGGCCCTGCAGTGGTCGACCATCGCGCCTTCGTGCAGGCCGACGTCGAGGTGGACGGTGACGGGCCGCGGCTCGGCGGCGGCGTACCGGGCGACGAGCCAGGGCACCCCGAAGACGTGTTTCTGCGGTACGTCCGACGGCAGTCCGGGCCGCCACCACAGGGACGGCGACTGGGCGATCACGTGGCCGAACCGGTCGGGGCGCAGATGGCCGGCGTGCAGGGCGGCCATGCCGCCGAGGCTCTGGCCGGCGACGACGGTGCGGGCCGGGTCGGCGGTGACGGGCCAGCGGCCGGCCGCCCAGGGCAGGAGTGCGTCGGCGAGGAATTCCACGAAGGCGTCCCGCGCGCCGAGTTCGCGGTTCCGGGTGGCGCGGTCGACGGCGTCGGGCGCGAGCACGGCGAGCGGCGGCAGCTTCCCCTGGGCGATCAGTGCGTCGAGGGTGTGCTGCAGTCCGATGCGGCCGAGCCACATGTCGCCGTCGCAGAGGACCAGGACGGGCAGCGGGTCGTCGTCGGGGCGGCGTCCGGGCGGCAGGTAGGTCCAGACGTCGCGGTGTCCGCCGAGCGGCGGGGCAGCCGTGCGGTGCCGCTCGACGCGACCGGCCGGTATCGCGCCGGGCGGGCGCGTCCACGCCTCGGCGGGCGCGTCCGGCAGGGCGAAGACCGATGTGTCGGCCGCGGTCCAACGGGTGGGCAGGGATCGGGGGTTGAGCGGGTCGCGGGAGGCGTGCACGGCGAGGGAGCGCAGGCGCGTCTGGAGGATGCCGGGATCGGCGGGCGGCTCCTTGGCGGAGATGTCGGCGGCGAGGCGGTAGGTGCCGCGGTGGTCGGCGCGCAGCCGCAGTCCGAGGTGCCAGATGTCGGTGCCGGCGGCGCGCTCCAGGAGGGATCCGGCCAGGTCGTCGCGGTCGACGAGCCGGTTGGCCAGGAGCAGCACCTGGCGGGTGGCCCGGTGGCCGCGCCACAGGAAGGTGACGGCCCGGTGGTCGGGCTCGCCGTCGAGCTCCTCGACGAGTGGGGTGCCGAGGGCCGTCACGTCCTGCCAGAACTCCTCGGCGAGGCGGGCCCGTCCGGCGTCGTCGGCCCCGGTCAGGCACTCCAGGAGGTGCGCGACGCGCGGTCCGGTGACGCGGATCGGCCGGTGGTCCGACAGGGCGGCGGGGTCCGCGGTCTGGACGCGCATGGCTCCTCTTCCTCCGGTCCGTCAACGACCAGGCATTTTCGTCAACGTAATTGTTAGCAGACTTAGTAAGGTTAGCCTAAGCTAATCACATGCTGACTGGAACGCGTCCCCGCCCGGGAGAAACACCGCGACTCTCGGCCACACCCCGCAGTCGTCCCCCACGGGTCACCGGTCTGGTCCTCGGTGTGGTCCTCCTCCTCGCGGCGTGCGCGTTGTCGCTGGCCGTGGGCGCGGAGCACATTCCGCCGGGCGACGTGTGGTCCGGCCTGTTCTCGCCCTCGGACTCCCGGTTCGAGAACATCGTGAGAGAGCTGCGGCTGCCGCGGACCCTCATCGGGATCGCCGTCGGCGCGGCGCTCGGTCTGGCCGGCGGCGTGATGCAGGTCCTGACCCGCAACCCGCTCGCCGACCCGGGCCTGTTGGGCGTGAACGCGGGGTCGTCGGCCGCCGTCGTCACCGCGATCAGCGTGTTCGGCATCACGTCGTTCACCGGATACCTGTGGTTCGCGCTGCTCGGCGCGGCCGTCGCGGCCGTGCTCGTGAACGCGCTGGGCGGCACCCGCGCGGCGACCCCGGTCCGCCTCGCCCTCGCGGGCACCGCCGTCAACGCGGCCCTGTTCGGCTACGTGAACGGCCTGCAGCTGTGGGATCTGAGCACCCTCGACTCGATGCGCCACTGGTCCGTCGGCACGCTCGAGAAGCGCGACCCCGAACTCCTGCTCACCGCTCTGCCGTTGCTGATCGCCGGCGCCCTGCTGGCCTTTGCCCTGGCCCGGCCGCTCGGCGCCCTCTCGCTGGGCGAGGACCATGCCCGCGCGCTCGGCACCTCGGTGCGGCGCACCCGCGTGCTGTCCATCGTGGCCCTCACCCTGCTGTGCGGCAGCGCCACCGCCGTGTGCGGGCCGATCGGCTTCGTCGGCCTGATGGTCCCGCACGCGGTCCGCGCGTTCACCGGCCCCGACCCGCGCTGGATGCTCCCCTACTGCGCCCTGTTCGCACCCGCCCTGCTGCTCGTGGCCGACGTGATCGGCCGGATCGTGGTGCCGCCGTCCGAGATCCAGGCGGACATCGTCACCTCGTTCCTCGGTGGCCTGCTCTTCATTCATCTCGTCCGCCGGCGGAAGGTGGCCCAGCTGTGACGACCCTGGTGAAGGACGGACAGCGGCCGGTCCGCGCCGAGTGGCGCCGGGGCCGGCTGCGCGCGGGGCGCTGCTCGCTCCGCTTCGACCCGCGCACGGTGCTCGTCTGCCTCGCGCTGATCGCGGTCACGGCGTGCCTGGTGGTGCTCTCCGTCGGCACGGGCACCTACGAGCTGTCGCCCGCACAGGTCCTGCGGACGTTCGCCGGGAACGGGCCGCCCGGCGCCGAGTTCATCGTGCTGGACCTCCGGCTGCCGCGGGCCCTCGTGGCCGTCCTGGTCGGTTTCGCGACCGGGATGGCCGGCGCCGTCTTCCAGTCACTCACCCGCAATCCGCTGGGCAGCCCGGACATCATCGGGTTCGGCAACGGCGCGTCGGCGGGTGCGCTCGTCGCGATCATCTTCCTGAACGCGGGCGCGCCGCAGACCGCCCTCGGCGCGCTGCTCGGCGGTTTCGCCACGGCCGCGGCGGTCTATCTGCTGGCCTGGCGCCGCGGTGTGCACGGATACCGGCTCGTGCTCGTCGGCATCGGCGTGTCCGCGGTGCTCGGGGCCGCGACGAGCTTCCTCTACATCCGTGCCGACATCGGCAAGGCGGCGCAGGCGGCGAGCTGGATGATCGGCTCCCTCAACGACCGCGGCTGGAGCGAGGTGCGGACGGCCGCGCTCGGCCTGGTGGCCTGTGTTCCCGTCGTCCTGGTGTACGGGCGGCGGCTGACCATGCTGGAGATGGGCGACGACACGGCGGGCGCGCTCGGTGTGCCGCCCGAGCGCAGCCGCCTGATCCTGCTGTGCGCGGGCACCGGCCTGACCGCGATGGCGGTGGCCGCGGCCGGTCCGATCCCGTTCCTCGCGATGGCCTCGCCCCAGCTGGCCCGCCGCGTCACCCGGGCGGCGGGTCCGAACGTGCTGCCCTCCGCGTGGACGGGTGCCCTTCTGGTGACGGCCGCGGACCTGGTGACGCAGCGCGTGACCGGTTCGGCGCTGATGCCGGTGGGCGTGGTGACCGGGGTCGGCGGCGGCCTGTTCCTGGCGTGGCTGCTGTTGCGGGAGCGCAGGGCGCAGCATGTGTGACCGGAAGGTCCTGACCGGAGCCCGCTCGGCGCCCCGGCCGGGCGTACGGGCCGCCTGGTGCGAGGAGTTCGTCGCGCGTGCCGTACGCGACGGGTCGGCCGGCGTCCGACGGCCTGGCGGCCACCTTCGCCGGGGGCCGCGTGCCGGTGCCGTGACACAGGAGCGCGCCCCACGGCACGAGGCCGTGGGGCGCGTGGGCGACCGTCCGGTCACGGCGTCACGTCCGTGACCTTCCACCGTTGGTTCGCCCCGGAGTTGGGCTGATACGTGGTGACGGCAGCGCCGTCGTGCGTGGCCTGCCCGCCGACTTCGAGGAGCTTGCCGGTCCCTGCGTTGACGAGGGTGTACGTGCCGTCGCCGGTCGACGACAGGATCCATCGGGCCGCCGCGTCACGCCGTCCGGTGTTCGGCTCGACGACCGGTACGTCGTCGCGTACGGCGAGCCGCTTGCCGCTCGCCGCGCCGGCGAACACGTACTGCTTCCGGTTGTCCGCGCTCCGGCCGCTGATCTGCCGCAGCGTCCACCGCTGCCCGGCGCCGGACGCCCCGGCCCTGATGACGAGCCCGCCGCCGTCGTCGGCGACCGTGAGGTCCTTGCCGCTCTGCACGCCGGTCAGCTCGTACGTGTGCCCCTTCCGCAGCGTCGCCGCGTCCTTCGCGACGCCGGACACCCCGTCGACCACGAACGAGGTCACCGACTGCGCCGGCACCGTGAACGTGGCCTTCTTGCCGCGGACCGGGACGGCCGCGTGCCGCTGGAGCTTGCCGTCGGCGCTGGTCACGACCGGGGTGACGGTGGCGCCGTGGCGGATCTTCGCGAACGTGGACAGGTCCAGCGTGACCGTACGGGCGTCGGTCGTGCGGTTGACGTGGACGACCGTCGCCCCCTTGCCGTTCTCCGGGACGGCCGCGGCGCTGCTGGTGTCGTCGACCTTGACCAGGCTGTCGCCCGGCCGGATGTAGTGCGTGAAGTTGCGGGCGGTGTCGAACTTGGTGTTGGTCCGGACCGGGCAGGACGCGAGGGTGTCCTTCGCGGTGCAGCTGAAGGGGAGCTGGATCTCGCCCCAGTTGCCGCCCTTCGCTGACTCGCCGCCCGGCTTCATGTTGTCGTGGTCCTCGACGGGCTGCCAGAAGACCCAGGCGGTGGGCTCCAGTTCGCGCAGGTCGTCGACCATCTGCTGGGCGAGCCCGAGGCCCGGCCGCATGTCGGTGAAGGACTGCCCGTCGCCCCAGTCGCCCTCGACCTCGCTCATCCACAGCGGCTTGCCGGCCGCCTTGGCGAGATCACGGACCGTGGTGCGGCCGCCGGTGCCGTACGTGTGGACGTTCATCTGCCCGACGAGGCCCTTCACGTCGGCCGGGTAGCTGTTCCAGTTCGTCGCGAAGATGCCCGGGTTGGTCTCGTCCATCGCGGCGATCTCCGCCCCGGTCCCGGCCTTCTTCAGGGCGGGCGCGAGGGCCTTGATGACCTTCTGCTGGAGCTCGGGACCTATGTGCGCGCCTTCCTGCCGGCCGCCGGTCGGCTCGCCGTCGGCACCCAACTGCGTGCCCCAGTAGCCGGTGTTGGGCTCGTTGAACGGATCGACGGTGTCGACCTTGATGCCCTCCGCCTTCTCCAGTCGCTCGGTGACTGCGGCGACGTACGCCGCGAAGTCGTCGACCGATCCGGTCTTGAGCTGGTCCTTGTTCGCGTCGAGGTTTCCGGAGACGTAGCCGCTCTCCGTCATGAAGTACGGCGGGGAGTTGCTGAACGTCTCCCAGTGATCGATGTCGTCCTTGATGCGGTTCACCCACCAGCGCTGGGTGGCGTCGGCGTCCGGGTTCCAGTCCGCCGGGTCGTCGGCGTCCCACCAGTCGGTGTCCTGGCGCGTGGTGCCCGCGGGCGCCTGCCACCAGCCCTCGACCGCACCGCCCGCCCTCAAGTAGTCCCGTACATCAGGGGCGTTGCCGCCACCGATGTTGTAGCGGGCGATGTTGAGGGCGAGCCCGTCGTCGCCGAAGAGCAGGTCGGCGAGCTTCTCCCGGATCTCCTTCGGGTAGCCGCCGGTGACGTTCGCGAACCAGACGAGGCTGGTGCCCCAGCCCTCGAACCGCTGCTGCCGGTACGAGGGATCGGGGGTGACCGTGACGGCCGCGGGCGCCGCGGTCACCGGCGGCGCGGTGGCCAGGGCGGCCCCGGAGACCAGGGCGGCGGTGCCGACGAGGCCGAGGAAACGTCTTGTGCGGGTACGGCGTGCCAACGTGCTCTCCCCACTCATGGCTACGGGCGGAAGGTTGGTGCGGCGGTGGTGGTGCGGCTCAGCGGGCGGGCTGCCGGAGCACGGCGACTTCGCGCGGCGGCAGGACCAGCGCGTCGCCCGGCTCCGGGCCGACGAGCACGTCACCGGTGATCCCGGGCAGCTCCACCGGCTCGTCGCTCCGGTTGACCAGGAAGAGGTAGCGGCTCTCGCCGTCGCGGCGTACCGCCGTCTCGACCGATCCCCGTGCCTCCGCCGGGAGTTCACTGCTCACTCCGGCCGGTGCGAGCAGGCCGGGCAGCAGCGCGGCGAGGCCGTCGGCACCGAGGCGCGTGGAGACGTAGGCGGCCGAGCCCCGGCCCGTGCGGCGGCGGGTGACCGCCGGCCGGGAGGCGTAGGCACCGGTCCGGTAACCGGCCAGCACCTCGACGTCCGTGCCGGTGACGGAGATCCGGTCGGTCCACAGGCTGCCGGTGGTGCCGTTGTCCAGGTCGACGGTGTCGCCGTCGAGCAGCGGCCCGAACTCCTCGATCCGGATGCCGAGCACGTCGCGCAGGGCGCCCGGGTAGCCGCCGAGCCAGACGTGGTCGTTCTCGTCGACGATCGCGGAGAAGTACGTGGTGACGAGGTGGCCGCCGCCCTCGACGTACCGGGTGAGCTCCTTGGCGAGCGGCTGCGGCACCACGTGCAGCACGGGCGCGATCACGACGTCGTACGCGGACAGGTCGGTGCGGTGCGCCGGGACGACGTCGGCGCGGATGCCGAGACGGTGCAGCGCCGAGTACCAGTCGAGGGCCTCACGGTGGTAGTCGAGGCGCGAGCTGGGGTGGGAGTCCTGCTCGCTGGTCCACCACGAGTCCCAGTCGAAGAGGATCGCCACCCGGGCGGGCTCGCGCTCGCTGCCCGCGACCGGGGCGAGCGCGTCGAGGGTGCGGCCCAGCTCGACCACGGAGCGGAAGAGTTCGCTGTCGGCGCCGGCGTGCGGCACCATCGCCGAGTGGTACTTCTCGGCGCCCGCCACCGACTGGCGCCACTGGAAGAAGCAGACGGCGTCGGCGCCGTGCGCCACGTGCAGCAGCGAGTCCCGGGCGAGCTCGCCGGGCAGCTTGGGTACGTTGACGGGCTGCCAGTTCACCGCGCTGGTGGAGTGCTCCATCAGGAACCAGGGGCGATGGCCGGCGATGCCGCTGCTGAGGTTGGCGGAGAAGGACAGCTCGTCGCGGTCCTGCGGGCCGGGGATGACGTAGTGGTCGTTGGCGACGAAGTCGACCTCGCCCGCCCAGTCCGCGTAGTCCATGCCCTTGGTGCCGCCCATCACCATGAAGTTGGTGGTGACGGGCGTGTCCGGAGTGAGTTCGCGCAGGATCGCGCGCTCGGCGAGGAGATGGTCCTTGAGCGCGTCCGACGAGAAGCGCTTGAAGTCGAGCTGCTGGGTGGGGTTCGGGTGCGAGGCGGCGAGCCGTGGCGGCAGGAGCTGCTCCCAGTCGCTGTAGCGCTGGGACCAGAACGCCGTCCCCCAGGCGGTGTTGAGGGCGTCGAGCGTGGTGTAGCGGCGGCGCAGCCAGGCCCGGAAGGCGCGGGCCGCGTCGTCGGAGTGGTCATAGACGTTGTGGCAGCCCAGTTCGTTGTTGACGTGCCAGGCGACCAGCGCCGGATGGTCGGCGTAGCGGGACGCGATCTTGCGGACGAGGTTCAGCGCGTGCGCGCGGAAGACGGGCGAGGTGGGCCGCCAGTGCTGGCGGGCGCCGGGCCACAGCGTCTCTCCGCTCGCGGTGACCGGCAGGATCTCCGGGTGCGCGGCGGTCAGCCACGGGGGCGGCGACGCGGTGGCCGTCGCCAGGTCGACGCCGATGCCGCCCGCGTGCAGCAGGTCCATGATCTCGTCGAGCCAGCCGAAGTCCCAGGTGTCGGCGGCGGGTTGGATCCGGGCCCAGGAGAAGATGGCGAGGGAGACGACGTTCACCCCGGCCTCGCGCATGAGCCGGATGTCGTCCGCCCACACCTCCCGTGACCACTGCTCGGGGTTGTAGTCGGCGCCGTAGCCGAGGCGCCGGGTGCCGTCCGAGCCCTTCGCGTACGGGAAACGGGAGGTGAGGGGGGCGGTCATGCAGGTCCTTTCGGAAGAGCGGGACGGAGGGAGGGCTACTTCTCGACCGTGAAGCCCTGTTCGTTGCCGTACTTGACGGAGGCGTCCTGCCACGCCGTGAGACCGGCGGTCAGCTTGGTCGAGGAGACGTACGCCTTGCCGACGGTGTCGTTGAAGATCGAGTTGGCGTAGACCTGGTAGGGCAGGTACTTCCAGTCGGCGGGTACGTTCTTCGCGGACTCGGCGAAGATCTTGTTGGCCTTCTGGCCGCCGAAGTACGGGAACGCGGTGTCCTGGAACTCCTGCGAGTCGAGGTCCTTCGTCGTGGCCGGGAACGCGCCGTTCTTGATGCGGGTCTGCACGCCCGCGCCGGAGTTGGCGTACTCGACGAACGCGTAGGCGAGCTCCTTGTTCTTGCCGAGCTCGGGCAGGGCGAGCGAGCTGCCGCCGTTCTCGGAGCTGGCGGTCGCGCCCTGCTCCCACTGCGGCAGCGGGGCCACGCGCCAGTCGCCCGCCGCGTCCTTCACTCCGGAGGCGAAGTTGGCGGGCATCCAGGCGCCGATGGGCAGCGTGGCGATGGTGCCGTCGCCGAGGCCCTTGTACCAGTCGTCGCTCCAGCCGACGACCGGCGAGACGAGCTTCTCGTCGATCAGCTTCTGCCAGGTGTCGGTGTACTTCTTCGCGCCCGCGTCGGTGAAGTCGATGCCGACCTTGGTGCCGTCGACCTTGTACGGGTGCGAACCGGCCTGCCACAGCAGGCTGGTGGTCATGCCCGCGTCGCCGACGTCGCTGGTGATGTACGCCTTCGGGTCGGCCTTGTGGAGCTTGCGGGCGGCCTCGACGTACTCGTCCCAGGTCGTCGGAACGGCGATCTTGTACTTGTCGAAGACCTTCTTGTTGTAGAAGAGCGCCATCGGGCCGGAGTCCATGGGCAGGCCGTAGACGCCGTCGCCGGACTTCACCGAGTTCCACGGCCCCGGCGAGTACGAGTCCGCCAGCTTCTCGGCGCCGTAGGGCTTGAGGTCGGTGATCTGCTTCGTCAGGGCGTACTGGCCGAGCGCGTAGTACTCGATCTGCGCGACGTCCGGGACGCCCTTCTTCGCCGAGATCGCGTTCGAAAGGGCCTTGTACTGGTCGTTGTTGGTGCCCGCGTTGACCAGCTTGATGTCGACCTTCGGGTACTTCTTCTCGAAGTCGGCGACGACCTGCTTCAAGGTGGGCTCCCACGCCCACACGGTGACGGTGCCGCCCTTCTTCAGTGCCGACCGGATGTCGGCCGCGCCGATCTGCTTGTCACCGGAGTCGTCGTCGGAGCCGCCGCAGGCGGTGGCCCCGAGGGCGAGGGCGCAGACGAGACCTATGCCGCGCAGGAGGCGGCGGGAGTGCTGGGGCATGGGCATGCTTCCACTTCGTCGTGGTCCTACAGAGGGTTCCCGAAAGAGAAAGAGGGGGGTGAACTGCGGTGCTGTGCCTACTCCTTGACGCTTCCGGCGGAGAGCCCGGACTGCCAGTACTTCTGGAGCAGCAGGAAGGCGGCGATCAGCGGCACGATGGTGAGCAGCGAGCCGGTGAGCACCAGCTGGGGGATGGCCTCGCCGCCGGCCGTCTGCGCCTGTTTGTTCCAGGAGTCGAGGCCGAGCGTGAGCGGGTACCAGTCGGGGTCCTTCAGCATGATGAGCGGCAGGAAGTAGTTGTTCCAGGTCGCGACCGTGGTGAAGAGCAGGACGGTGACGGTGCCGGGCGCGAGCAGCGGCAGGGCGACCTGGAAGAAGGTGCGCAGCTCGCTCGCGCCGTCGATGCGGGCGGCCTCCATCAGCTCGGCGGGGATCGCCTCGGTGGCGAACACCCACATCAGGTACAGGCCGAACGGCGAGATCAGCGACGGGACGATGACGGCCCACGGGGTGTCGGTGAGCCCCATCTTGCTGAACATCAGGAACGTGGGGACGGCGAGCGCCGTGCCCGGCACCGCGACCGCTCCGATGACGACGGCGAACACGGCGCGCTTGCCGGGGAAGGCGAACTTGGCCAGCGCGTAGCCGCCGAGGACCGCGAGGAAGGTGGCCCCGCCCGCGCCCACGACGACGTACAGCAGGGTGTTGAGGAGCCAGCGGGCGAAGACGCCGTCCTGGTAGGTGAAGGTCTCGGTGATGTTGTGCCAGAGGTCGAAGTCCCCGTCGAACCAGAGGCCGAACGAACGGGCCAGCCCCTGTTGGGACTTGGTGGCGCTGATCAGGAGCCAGACCAGCGGCAGCAGACTGTAGACGAGCACGACGCCGGTGAGCACGGTCAGCGGGACGCTGCGCCGGGGGCGCCCGGGTATGTGACGCCGCACGGTGCGCAGACGCGGGGCGGCGGCCTTGAGCGGTGCCGTCGACCGCACGGGGGTGGTGGTGGTCATCGCGCTCACGCTCCCTTGCGCATGCCGCGCAGCTGGACGACGTAGGCGACGATCATCGTGATGACGCCCATGACGATGGCGACGGTCGCGGAGTAGTTCTGCTGCTGGCCCGCGAAGGACAGCGAGTACGTGTAGAAGTTCGGCGTGTAGTCCGTGGTGATCGCGTTCGGCGCGAGCTTCTGGAGGATCGCGGGCTCGTTGAAGAGCTGGAAGCTGCCGATGATCGAGAAGATCGTGGCGATGACGAGGGCGCCGCGGATCGCCGGGAGCTTGATGGCCGTGATGACGCGCCACTGTCCGGCGCCGTCGATCTCGGCCGCCTCGTACAGCGAGTGGGGTACGACGCGCAGCGCGGCGAAGAAGATCAGCATGTTGTAGCCGACGAACTCCCAGGTCACGATGTTGCCGATGGAGGCGAGGACCAGGTCGGCGGAGAGCGGGTCGGGCAGCTTCGCGCCGAACGCGTCGTTCAGGTCACCGACCAGGCCGTAGCGGGTGCCGTACATGAAGCCCCACATGAGGGTGGCGACGACGGCGGGGACGGCGTACGGGAGGAAGACGGTGATCCGGAAGAAGTCCTTGCCGTAGAGGCGTCCGCTGTCGATCGCGAGGGCGACGAGCAGGGCGATGCCCAGCATGACCGGAACCTGGATCACCAGGAACAGGCCGACGCGGGAGACCCCCTCCCAGAACTGGCTGTCCTGCAGGGCCTGTTGGTAGTTGTCCAGGCCCACGAAGGTGGTGCCGCCGATGAGCTGGGTCCGGAAGAGGCTCAGGTAGACCGAGTACGCGAGCGGCGCCAGGAAGACCAGGGCGAAGACGAGCGCGAAGGGGCCGATGAACCCCCATCCCGTCCACGAGCGGCGCGCCGTGCGCACCGGTGGCCCGGCCGGTCGTGGCCTTGCGGCGGCCGGCGGTTGAAGCGTCGTCATCTCGCGTCCCTCGCTCGTACGTGCCTCGCGGATGGTCCCCGGATGTTTGCGTAAACATCACGGCACGCAAGCGGCCGACGGCTGTTATGTTTACGTAAACATTCGGTGGCGGCATGTCTACACTGCACCGCAGAGGGCGGTCAAGGGTCGCCCCGTGAACGAACGACTCGACGGGTGAGGCCAACGGTGGGAGCAACGGACAGCGCCCCGGCGCACGGCAGGGCCGATGCCCGGCGCCGCACACAGAACGCGTCGATGGCCGACGTCGCCCGGGTCGCGGGCGTCTCGTCCCAGACGGTCTCCCGCGTCTCGAACGGCTTTCCCGGCGTCAACGAGGAGACGCGCGAGCGCGTCCTCGGCGCGATGAAGGAGCTCGGTTACCGCCCCAACAGCGCGGCGCGGGCGCTGAAGCGGGGCGACTTCCGCACCATCGGCGTGATCACGTTCACGCTCTCCACGACGGGCAACATGCGCACCCTGGAGGCCATCGCGACCTCGGCCGCGCAGGAGGGCTACGCGGTCACGCTCCTGCCGGTCGCGGTGCCCACGCAGGACGAGGTGCGCGGCGCGTTCTCCCGGCTCGGCGAACTGGCGGTGGACGCCGTCATCGTCATCATGGAGGTCCATCTGCTCGACTCGGCGAGCCTCACGCTGCCGCCGCACGTGAAGGTCGTGGTCGCGGACTCGGACGCCGGCGACCGCTACGCGGTGGTGGACACGGACCAGGCGGGCGGCACGCGCGACGCGGTGCGCCACCTCCTCGACCTGGGCCACCGGACGGTCTGGCACCTGGCGGGCCCCTCCGAGTCGTACGCGGCCCAGCGCCGAACGGACGCCTGGCGCACGGCACTTGAAGCCGCGGGCCGCGCGGTCCCGCCCCTGGTGCGCGGCGACTGGTCGGCCGAGTCGGGCTACCGCGCCGGCCTGCGCCTGGCCGAACAGGCCGACTGCACCGCGGTGTTCGCGGCCAACGACCAGATGGCCCTCGGCCTGCTGCGCGCCCTCGACGAGCGCGGCCGCAGGGTCCCCGAGGACGTCTCGGTCATCGGCTTCGACGACATCCCCGACTCGGGTTCCTTCCTGCCCCCGCTGACCACGGTCCACCAGGACTTCGCCGAGGTCGGCCGCCGCTGCGTGGAGAGCGCGCTGCGCCAGGTGCGGGAGAGCGAGGCGGAGCGGGGGACGACGTTGGTGCCGACGCGGTTGGTGGTGCGGGACAGTACGGGGCGGGCGCCGACGGGGTGAGGCCCGCGGCACCCCGCGGGCAGCGCCGCGTCAGGCGGCGGGGCGGTGCAGCTCCACCTTGGCGGCGCGGACGAACCGGACCTCCGCGTCGGCGAAGCCCTCCGCCGCTGTCACATATCCCTGGCCGAAGGTCGGCGGCAGCGGCGAGTGACCGGCAAGCAGCGCGTCGAACTCCTCGTCCTCGAACGCCCCGGCCAGGCACGCTTCCCGGGCCGCCACGCAGGACCGGCGGGCCCGGTTCCGTTCCGCCGCGCCCGGCTCCGTGTCACTCGCCTCGGCACCCGTCGCGCCCTGGCGCCGGTGCAGGGCGCGCAGTTCGAGCAGTGCCTCGATGAGCTGTTCCGCCGCCGCGCCGACGGCCCGCGCCGGATCGTCGTCGAGCCGGACGAGCTTGCCCCAGGCCCGGGCGTAGACGGCTTCGTCCCACAGGTGCCGCGCCATCTCCTGAGCCGCGTCGACCATCCCCGCGGCGGGTGCGGCCACCTCGTCGGGGCCTTCCAGCTCGATGATCGTCTGGGCGGCCCGGAGCGCGGCACGCGCCTCGTCCGCGGCGGACTTCTCCGCCGCGGCCCGGCCCGGAGGGAGCTCCTCCGCACTGTCCGCAGCGAACCGCCGGCCCCCTTCCAGCAAGCGATGGGCGGCAAGGAGGAACGAGGCGTAGGCCTCGCGTCGGGTCCCCCGGTGCCACTGTTCCTGAGCGGCCCTCGCCTCGGCGCGGACGGCGTCCACCGCCGCACGATAGGCGGCCTGCGCCTGCGCCATCCCCGCGTCGGCGGTCGCCTCGGCCGTGCGCAGTGCGGCCTTCAACTGCCAGCGCCCGACGAGGACGGCGGTCGGGATGCCGATCAGCGCCACGCCGGCCGCGGCCAGCGCACCTATCCCCTCAAGATCCATGCCGTACATGGTGCCCGACCCGATCGCCGCCGGGCGTGCCCCCGATCACCCCTGGGCGCCGACACCGAGCCCGTCCAGCACCACGGCCCCCGGCAGCTCGGCCAGCGCCTTGCCCGGGACGATCAGCTTGCCGCGGCGGGTGCCGCTGCCGATGAGGACGTGCGGGAGGTCGACGACGGCCGCGTCCACCAGGACCGGCCAGTCGGCCGGCAGGCCGATCGGGGTGATGCCGCCGTACTCCATGCCGGTCTCGCCGGTGGCGGTGTCCATCGAGGCGAACGAGGCCTTGCGGGAGCCGAGTTGGCGGCGCACGGCGCCGTTGACGTCGACCTTGGTGGCGGAGAGCACCAGGCACGCGGCGAGAGTGGTCTCGCTGCCGCGCTTGCCCGCGACGACCACGCAGTTCGCCGAACTGGCGAGCAGCTCGGGCCCGTAGTGCTCGACGAAGGTGGCGGTGTCGGCCCACTCGGGGTCGGTGTCGACGTGGATCAGATCCTGCGCGGGGACCGTGCCGCTCCAGTGCCGGACGGCGTCGGCGACGGGGCGGGTGAGCAGGTCGAGGGCCTCCGGGGCCGGGCGGACGACGTCGAAGGTGCCGATGGGTGCGCGCATGACGGCACGCTAACAGCCGCCGTGCGCACGGGTTCCGGGCGTCTCAGCGTTCGAACGGCACCGACACCGCCATGACCAGTCGGGCCGCGACGGCACCGTCGTTGCGGTACTCGTGCGGCACGTCGGCCTCGAACGTGACGCTCGCGCCCTCGGGCACGAGATGCGGGACGCCGTCCACGACGAGGGTCAGCTCCCCCTCGGTGACGTGGAGCAGTTCGACGGTGCCCTGCGGGTGCGGGTCGGACGGGCTGCCGTCCCCGGGCTGCAACAGCCAGTCCCACATCTCCAGCGGCCCTGGCGCCTCGGTCCCGGCCAGCAGCCGGTGGTAGCTGCCCGCCTCCGTGGACCACAGGCGCACGGCCTGCTCAGCGGGCACGATCCGGACCTTGGGCCCCTGCTCGTAGTCGAGCAGCGTGGTGATGCTGACGCCGAGCGCGTCACCGATCTTCACGACCGTGCCGATGCTCGGGTTCGTGCGGGCCTGCTCGATCTGGATGAGCATGCCGCGGCTGACACCGGCCCGTCCGGCGAGCGCGTCCAGGGTGAAGCCGCGCTCGGCACGCCAGTGCTTGACGTTGCGGGCGAGCGACTGGGTCAGCAGGTCGAGGTCCGACACATTCCGTCCAATATTTTGGATGACATAGTCTAATTCACTGAACTACGGTGTGGTGCACCAGAACGTTCACCAAACTGTACTGCGAGGTCCGGCATGACAGCACTCTTCGCCCTGGCCACCAGCCTCCTGTGGGGCCTGGCCGACTTCGGCGGCGGGCTGCTGACCCGACGCCTCCCGGCGCTCACCGTCGTGGTGGTCTCGCAGTGCCTCGCCGTGACCGTGCTCGGCGCGATCGTGGCCGCGACCGGCGCGTGGAGCGAGGCCGGGCCGCAGCTCTGGTTCGCCGTGGGGGCGGGCCTGGTCGGGCCCGTCGCCATGCTCGCCTTCTACAAGGCGCTCGCCCTCGGCCCGATGGGCGTCGTCTCGCCGCTCGGCTCGCTCGGTGTGGCCGTGCCGGTCGGCGTCGGACTCGTCCTCGGCGAACGGCCGGGGCTGCTGCAGTTCGCGGGCATCCTGGTCGCCGTCGCGGGGGTCGTCCTCGCGGGGGGCCCTCAGCTGAAGGGCGCGCCGGTGCAGCGTCAGGCGGTGCTGCTCACGCTGCTGGCGGCGTTCGGCTTCGGCGCGGTGATGTCCCTGATCGCGGAGGCGTCGACCACGCTGACCGGCCTGTTCCTCGCACTGTTCGTGCAGCGCGTGACGAATGTGGTGGCGGGCGGCGCGGCGCTGCTCGTCTCCGCGAAGCGCGGGGGCCGGGTGCTGCCGCGGGAGGGGGGTGCCCAGCTGGTCGTCAGGTCCCTGCCCGCCCTGGCCTTCGTCGGCCTCGCGGACGTGGCCGCCAACGGCACGTACTCCCTGGCCGCCCAGCACGGACCGGTGACGGTGGCGGCGGTGCTGGCGTCCTTGTACCCCGTCGTCACGGCCCTGGCCGCGCGCGGAGTCCTCAGCGAGAGGCTGCGCGGGGTGCAGGCCGCGGGGGCGGGGCTCGCCCTGGTCGGGACCGTCCTGCTGGCGACGGGCTGAGCCGGCGGCCCGCGTCAGATCCGGTAGCGGCGCAGCGCCGGTACCGCGAGGGCCAGGCCCACCATGGCGACGACGACGAGGATTCCCCCGCCGGCGACCGCCGTGCGGGCGCCGAACGCCGAGCCCGCCGAACCGTGCAGGACGTCGGCGAGACGGGGGCCGCCCGCGACGACGACCGTGAAGACGCCCTGCATGCGGCCGCGCATCTCGTCGGTGGCGGCGGACAGCAGGATCGCGCCGCGGAAGACCATGGAGACCATGTCGGCGATCCCGGCCAGGGCCAGGAAGACCACCGCGAGCCACAGATTGCCGCTCAGCCCGAACCCGGTGATGGTCGCGCCCCAGGCGACGACCGCGCCGATCACCATCCAGCCGTGCCGGCGGGCCCGGGAGAACGTGCCGGAGAACAGTCCGCCGACCACCGCCCCGATGGGGATCGCCGCGAACAGCAGCCCGAGGGCGAGCCCTTCGCCGTACGGCGCGTAGGTCTCGGCGGCGAGCTGCGGGAACAGGGCGCGGGGCATGCCGAGGACCATGGCGATGATGTCGGCGAGGAACGAGAGCAGCAGCACCTTGTGCGCCGAGATGTAGCGGAACCCGGCCGCGATCTCGCGCACGCCCGCCCGCCGCTTCGTCGCGGAGTCGAGGGGCGGCAGCGAGGGCAGCCGGTAGACCGCCCACACCGTGACGCAGAGCGCGAGGGCGTCGATGAGGTAGAGCTCGGGCAGGCCGATGACGGGTATCAGGACACCGGCCAGGAGCGGGCCGACGACCTGGCCCGTCTGCATGACGGTCGAGCCGAGCGCGTTGGCTGCGGCCAGCTCGCCCGCGGGGACGAGACGGGCGATGGAGGCGTTGCGCGCCGGGGCGTTGAGGCCCCAGAACGCCTGCTGCATCGCGAGCAGGACCATCAGGGCGGCCACCGAGTCGAGTCCGGCGACGGCCTGGATCCAGAACAGCACCGAGGTCACGGCGATGCCGCAGTTGGTGATCAGGAGCAGCTTGCGGCGGTCCATGCTGTCGGCGACCGCGCCGCCCCACAGGGCGAACACGACGAGCGGCAGCAGCCCCGCCATGCTCGCGGCGCCGACCCACGCCGAGGACCCGGTGATGTCGTAGATCTGCTTGGGCACCGCGACGGCGGTGAGCTGACTGCCCACGGCCGTGACGATGGTCGACGACCACAGGCGGCGGTAGGCGGGGATGCGCAGGGGGCGGGTGTCCATGGCCCAGCGCTTCCAACCGCGCCGCTGCGGCCGTGCCGCCTCTGCCGCGGCCGCGTCCTGCGGGTCGGTGCCGGTACTGCTCTCGCTGGTGTCCACGGTCTTCCTGGTTGCTCGCTACATCTATCGAGTGCAGGGTTCACTATCGCAGCACCGCCCAGGGCCGCGGAACGCGCACTCCTCAGGTTCCGGCGAGCAGCGTGATCCCCATCGCGATCATCGTGGCGGCGACCAGACCGTCGAGCACCCGCCAGGCGGCCGGCCTGCCGAGGAAGCGGCTCAGCAGCCGGGCGCCGAACCCCAGTGCGGCGAACCAGCACAGGCTGGCGAGCACCGCGCCGAGCCCGAAGGTCCAGCGCATCGACCCGTGGCCCGCGGCGACGGAGCCCAGCAGGAACACGGTGTCGAGGTAGACGTGCGGATTGAGCCAGGTCATCGCGAGGCAGGTCAGCACCGCGCGCCGGCGCGAACCCGCCGCCTCGCCCTCCGCGCGCAGCGAGCCGGCCGGGCGGACGACCCGGCGGGCGGCGAGGACGCCGTAGCCGATCAGGAACGCGCCGCCGATCCAGCCGATCGCCGTGAGCGCCCCCGGCCACGCGACCACCACGGCCCCGACGCCGCCGACGCCCAGCGCGATCAGTACGGCATCGGACAGGGCGCAGATCCCGACCACGGCGAGGACCGCGTCGCGGCGGACCCCCTGGCGCAGGACGAACGCGTTCTGGGCTCCGATGGCGACGATGAGCGAGAGGCCGGTACCGAATCCCGCGGCAGCGGCGGCGAGTGAAGCAGTCATGTCCTCGACGCTACGGAGTGGATCACAGCGCGTACAGCTAAGGATTTTTACGTAGCATTAGCGCTCGTGATGATTCCGGAACTCCCGCTCGACCAGGTCAGGACCCTGCTCACGGTGGTGGACGAGGGGACGTTCGACGCGGCCGCCGCCGCGCTGCATCTGACGCCGTCGGCGGTCAGCCAGCGGGTGAAGGCCCTGGAGCAGCGCACGGGCCGGGTCCTGCTGGTGCGCACCAAACCGGTGCGGCCGACGGAGTCGGGCGAGGTCGTCGTCCGGTTCGCCCGCCAGCTGGCCCGGCTGGAGCGGGACGCGTACGCCGAGTTGGGCCTGAGCGCCGAGGAGGGACCGACCCGGGTGTCGGTCGCGGTGAACGCGGACTCGCTGGCGACCTGGTTCCTCGGCGCGCTCACCCGGGTGCCGCGGACCCCGGGGGTCCGCTTCGAGCTGCACCGCGAGGACGAGTCCCGCACGGCGATGCTGCTCAGGGAAGGGCTGGTGATGGCGGCGGTGACGTCGTCGCCCGAGCCGGTGGCGGGCTGTTCCGTACGCGCCCTGGGGCGGCTGCGCTACATCGCCGCGGCCCACCCGGACTTCGTGGCCCGGCATCTCGACGGGCCGCTGCGGGACACGCTCCCGCACGCCCCGGTGATCACGTTCGACCGCAGCGACGGTCACCAGGACGCGTTCGTGCGCGGCCTGCTCGGCGGCCGGGGCGCGGCGAGCGCGGTGCGGCACGCCGTTCCGACGTCGGAGGGGTTCGTCGAGTCCGTCGCGCTCGGCCTCGGCTGGGGCATGGTGCCCGAGGTGCAGGCGGGCCCGCTGCTGCGCGAGGGCCGCCTCGTGCCCGTCGCCCCGGACCGCCCCGTCGACGTCCCGCTGTACTGGCAGCAGTGGAAGCTGGACTCCCCCGCGCTGGCCGCGGTCGCGGCGGCGGTGGCCTCGGCCGCGGCCGAGGCGCTGCGCTCCTAGCTCGTCTCGTCCAACTCGGCGAGCGCCAGCAGTTGTTCGGGGGTGACGTCGGTCGGGATGGGCTGCGGGGCGGGGGTGCGCAGCGGTGGCTGCCAGCCCGCCTCCGGGTCCCAGGTCCGCACGATCCGGGCCGGCGCCCCGGCCACCACCGCGTGGTCCGGCACCTCGCCGCGCACCACGGCCCCGGCCGCGACGACGACGTTCCGTCCGATCCTGGCCCCCGGCAGGATCACGGCGCCGGTGCCGATCCAGCAGCCGGGCCCGATCTCGACCGGCTCCATCCGGGGCCACTGCCGGCCGATGGGCTCGTGCGGATCGTCGTAGGAGTGGTTCGTGGACGTGATGTAGACGTACGGCCCCATGTACACGTCGCTCCCGACGGTCACGGTCGTGTCGGCGATGACATGGCTGCCGCGCCCGATGACGACGCCGTCGCCGACGGTCAGGATGGGCTCGGGTCCCAGGTCGAGGTCCGGCATCATCCCGGCGGTCAGGGTGACCTGTTCGCCGATGATGCAGTGGGCGCCGAGCCGGATCCACGGCTCCCCGAACACGGTCCCCTGCGGGAACGCGAGCTTCGTACCGTGGCCGATCGCGCCGAACCGGTGCCCGCCCGGCTGCTCGGCGGTGACCGCGCCCGTGCGCTGCACCCAGCGCCAGCCCGCCTGCACGACGCGATGGGCGAGGCCGCCCCTGGCGGACCGTCCGTCCGGCGAGAACACGTTCCACTTCATCGGCACGGCGCCACGTTACTCACCCGTACCGTCCGCCCCCACCTCGACGGCCTGTGATCTTCACCCCACAGGTACGGTTCGCTCAGGCGCGACGCACGCACGAGACGTAGGGAGCGGCACCCCATGGGAAGCACTGGCCACGAGGCACTCGTCACCGGTATCGGCGGCAAGGACCCCAAGGTGGACGCGGAGGCGTTCACGGCGCCGAGGTCCGTGGTGATCGGTGACGTGACGCTGCACGCGGGCGCGAGCGTCTGGTACGGGGCCGTGCTGCGCGCGGAGTTCGAGCCGATCGTGCTCGGCGCCGACAGCAACATCCAGGACAACTGCACCGTGCACGTCGACCCCGGCTTCCCGGTGACGGTCGGCGAGCGGGTCTCGGTCGGCCACAACGCGGTGCTGCACGGCTGCACCGTGGAGGACGACTGCCTGATCGGCATGGGCGCCACGGTCCTCAACGGCGCGGTGATCGGCGCGGGTTCCCTGGTCGCCGCCCAGGCGCTGGTCCCGCAGGGCATGGTGGTCCCGCCGGGCTCGCTGGTGGCGGGCGTCCCCGCCAAGGTCAGGCGGGAACTGACCGCCGAGGAGCGCGAGGGCGTCACCCTCAACGGCACGGTGTACGTGGAACTGGCGAGGACCCACCGCGCGGCCCACGAGTAGGAGCCGCGCTCGCGGGGTGTCCGGCGGCGTCAGTCGCCGGCCACCGCCGGCTCCGGCTCGGCGGCGTGCTCGGCCGCGACCTTCGCCGCCCGCCGCTTCACGATCAGCATCGACGCGAGCCCGAACAGCACGGCCACGCCGAGGCCCACGTACGAGAACCGCTTCAGCCAGTCCTCGGCGACGACACCCAGGTAGTAGATGACGGCGGTCGTCCCGCCGGCCCACACGATGCCGCCCAGCAGGTTCGCCGTCAGGAACTTCCAGTACGGCATGTGCAGCACACCGGCGAGCGGGCCCGCGAAGATGCGCAGCAGCGCGATGAAACGGCCGATGAAGACGGCCCACATGCCCCACTTCTCGAAGGACCGCTCGGCCGTGGCGATGTGGGCGGGCCCGAAGTGCTTGGGGAACTTGCGTCCCAGCTTGGCGAGGAGCGGGCGGCCGCCCTTGCGTCCGATCGCGTACCCGATGGAGTCGCCGATGACGGCGCCGGCGGTGGCGCAGACCCCGAGCACGACCGGGTTGACGTCCCCGTGCTGGGAGGACAGCAGCGCGGCCGAGACGAGCACGATCTCCCCGGGCAGCGGAATGCCCAGGCTCTCGAGACCGATGACCCCGGCCACCAGGGCGTAGATGGCGACCGCCGGAATCGTGTCGAGCCATTCCTGGACGTGCAACGCCGTCGCCTCCGTACCCGTGTCGTCCCTGTGCCGCGCGTGCGCTCCCCCACTGGCCGCGCACGCCGCGCAGCCTACCTGCTCCCTATGACGCGACCGAGCCCCGCGCGGTGCATCGGCGAGCGCGGTGAATGACGGAAAAGCCCCGCCGCGGGTGCGGCGGGGCTTCCATGAGGCTCAATCGGCTGCCCGCGGGGCGGGCGGATGGTCACTGCTGGGGCGGAGGCTCCTGCCCCCGGTCACCACCGCCGAGCTGATCCTTCAGTTTCTGCTGGGCCGTGTCGACCTGGCCGCTGTACTTGCCCTGGGTCTTGTCGTCGACGAAGTCGCCGGCCTTGTCGATGCCCTGACCGGCCTTGTCCTCGTGGCCTTTGAGCATCTGCTTGAGCTTGTCCATCACGGACATGGTCGGCCTCCTCAGTTCGAGCCGTTGCCTCCAGCATGGGCGCCCGTCGGAGTTGCTGCATCCGCAGAAACTCGTAGGGCGGTACGTGAGGAGGCCGGGACCCGGCCGGGCAGGCGCGTCAGCTGTTGGGGCGCAGGGTCCAGACGACGGTCATCTCGCCGGTCACGGCTGTCGACCTGCGCCGCTCGTCTTGCGGCTTCTCGATAGAACTGTGACCAGGCAATACCGGTAGCTACGAGTTGAGACGAGGCGAGACGGAAGAGTACATCCAGGTACCCCTAGGCGCACCCTGGACGCCTGGCACTCCCTGGAACCTCCCTGAATGAGCGCCGCACAAAGGGGTGCTGAACTGCTAGTTCCGGAGAATCAAGCATCCCAAGCACCCACGAGTCCAGGCTCGTATTCGCGCCCCTCCCGGGCCGCGGCTTCGCGCCTCATCTCCTCCATTGCGAAGAGGCAGTCCACGCAGGCGCGGACGTCATGGACGTCCTCGCCGTCGATACGCAGCTGCTTCACGACGGTGGTCGACTGCTCGCCTTTGGCGGGATGGCGGAAGCAGACCCCGGGCGACCACTCGTAGAGGGAGAGGATCTGCTGGCGGTCCATATCTGCTCCTGGCCGGGTGCGAGGTTGATCCGATTGTTCCTTACTGTGCACAACGAGGCGCAGGTCAGCGGGGTGGTTCACACTTTCGAGTGAACACGCGTTCGATTCATTCACACTACCCCTAGCCCCAAGGGATCTCCCTAGGGGCTGTGTAGAGATCTTCACGATGGGCTCACTCCGGGGTCACGGGAGCAAGATCAAAAAATGCCTCAGATTTGCTGCTGACCTGAGAGCATGATCGATAAAGCGTTGCTCGGGTGCCAGCAGAACAGCCGCCGTGGATCCTCGACGCCCGCCGGGCCGTCGGCGACCGCATCCGCGTGCGCCGCCTGGAGCTGAGCCTGACCCAGGAATCCCTGGCCCACAACGCCGAACTGGACCGGAGCACCATCCAGAGGATGGAAGCCGGCCACGAGATGAAACTCAGCCACCTGCTGCATGTCGCCCATGCACTGCGCGTTCACGTCTCCGACCTCCTCCACTGAGTGCAACGGCCGCCGCGCCGGGGGGTGTCGCGCGACGGCCGAGTTTGAATGGTGTTCAGCATCTAAGTGCATATATCTGCGCAGTGGAAGCCTGCACCGTGCATGAGTCTTCGCATTCCATTCACGCCCCGTGCGAAGAAATCACTGCTGGTCAGGCTCGGGCCCACGGTCTGCGTTTCCCGGATAGCTGCTGCGTTCTGCGCGCCACGCACGTTCGAGATCTCGACCCTCCGGGCAGGTCTCGCGGCGGCCGCAGGCGGGGCAGGACTGTATGTGCGCGAGATGGCGGCGATAGCTGGGCAGCAGCGGCACGTTGGCGTTCACGGCCCGGCCCGCCGGGACGTCGTGGCAGCGCCGAGGAGGTAGGCGATGCGCTGGGCGCAGGCCTCCTCGCGGCCGCGGTCGCCGATCTCGTAGTCGAACCCGGTGTAGTAGCGGCCTCGCTTGAGGACGATTTCCTCGGCCAGGAGACTACTGATCGGGTTGGTGACCTGGAGTCGCTTCTCCGGGTCGCAGGGAGCGACGGTGAGGCCGTGTTTCTCCAGCTGTTCGACTAGGTTTTGCAGGTCGGTGTCCACGTGAAGACGATCTCAGCGGGCGACGGGGGTACGGGATATGACATCCAGTGACATGGAGTTGATCACGCGGTCGGTGGCCATCACCGGCACCCGCAACATCGGGCATCGGTCGCCCGCCGAGTACGCCGACCTGTTCGACTCCTACCTGGGCCCGTTCTCCGACCGGCACTTCTATATCGGCGGCGCGAAGGGCATCGACTCTCTGTCCCTGCTGTGGCTGGCCGGGAACACGCGGGCCGACATCACCATCGTCGTGCCCGGCCGTGTCGAGCAGCAGCCGGCCGAGGCCCGTCAGGCGATCGCGCGCAGCGAGACCCGCATCCGGCAGGTCGTCGAGCTGAAGGCCGTCGAACTGCGAACGCCAGCGTTTCACGAGCGGAACCGGTACATGGTCGACCGCTCGTCGCTGGTGATCGGCTTCCCGCATCACGACGAGCCGGAGTCGGGCACCTGGCAGACCATCAACTACTGCGCGGGGCTGGGGAAACCTCGCCTGATCGTCCCCATCTAGACCCGATTTGCGCAACGATGGTTGCGTGGACGACAGAACGGCGGGGGCTTCCGCACTGAAGCGGCTGAGGAATCGGCGCGCCTGGTCCCTGTCCGTCCTCGCCCACGCCCTCGTCGACGCCGGCCGAGAACTTCACGTGCCGCACATGCCGACCGCGGCCAGCGTGCAGCGCACTGTATCCCGCTGGGAAGCCGGCAAGGCGGTCCCCGACGACCGGTATCAGCTGCTGCTGGCCTACGTGTACGCCACCACCCACTGCGGGCAGGTCAGCCTCGGCGCGGGATCAGACTTTGCTGAGCTCTGTGATGCGCTCGGGCTGCTGGGGGTGGGCGCCGGGCAGGTCGGCGAGACGCGCACCGCGGTGATACGGCATCTCACCGACCGTGGCGGCGCGTCGCTGCTCGCCTTTCTGACGCCGGGCGGGCAGCAGGGTCTGGCTGGGGCTCTCGCGGATCCGTCCCGCACCGACGATGTGGTGCTGGGCGATCTGGCGGCGACGGTCGACGGGGTTAACGCCCAGGTCGGCAGCCTGCCGTTCGTGCGGCTGCAGCTGATGCTGTCCCCCGCCGTCGAGGCCTGCCGCACCCTGCTCGCCGGGCCGGTGCCGGAGCCGCTGCTCCCCCAGCTGCGGTCCACCGCGGTGGCTGCGTCGACGCTGGCGGGCCGGCTGGCGTTCGAGACGCGCGACGACACCGCTTCCCGCGTCTTGTACGCGGAGGCCACCAGGACGGCGGGCGAGCTGTCGGAGCCGTGGCGGCAGGCCGGGGTCCACATGTCGCATGCCCTGGTGACCCTGTACTCGCAGGACGGTCTCGAGCGCCCTCGTGCTCTCGTGGATGCGGCGGTGCGGGCGGCCAGGACCGGCGACAGTGTTCTTGTCCGGGCGCGTGCGCACGCATTGCAGGCGGAGATTGCGGCCCGCGCCAATCTGGACCGGCAGGTGCAGACGGCGCTCGGTCTGGCCTGGTACGACATGGAAGCCACGCATGCCGGGGACCCGTCGTCGTCCAGCTTTTCGCCGGGTCACCTGCGGGGCTTCGAGGGCGTCTGCCAGCTGTGGGTCGGCGACCCGGCACGCGCCCACGATCAGTTTGCTGAGTCGGCTGCCACGCTGACGGCGCCGCGGGAGCAGGTGCAGCGGGCGATCGTCCGTACCGACCAGGCCCTGGCACGCATTCGCATGGGCTCCCCGCAGGAGGCTGCTGAGCTGCTGCACACGTGCGTGACGGCCGCGGCGACGACGGGCGGCAGGGTGCCTGCGATCCGGCTGCGCAGGGCCCGCCGGGAGCTGCGGCCGTGGCGGCGCGAGGACTGGGTGGCGGATCTCGACGACCACCTGATGGATGCCCTCGGGGCTTGATCGGAATATGCCGTCTTCGCTGGTGGCTGGGCTGTGTCGTACCGGCCGCCTAGGATTGACGCATGTCCCCCACTCCCCCGGCCACGGGCCTTCCGCGCCCGGCTGCGGTCATCAACGAGGAGATCCGTCTCCTGTGGCCGCATCCTGCGGTGCGGCTGTCGACGGAGCAGCGGGCCCGGTACGAGCTGCTCGTGGTGGAGTGGGCGGCGGCGGTGCGCGGGGAGATCGTGACGGCGGCCTGACGGCTACAGCTCGTCGAGCGCCGAGGTGTCGAGCAGGTCGATCTCCATCCGGAACGCTTCGATGGCCACGGCTTCGGCGCGCTGTTCTGGCGTCGCCTCCAAGGGAACGAAGATCTCGCCCTTCCAGGGGTGAGGCTTGATGATGTCGCGAAGCTCCACCGGCTCCTTCGGGAGACCGAACCCGCCAGGCTTGAAGTCCATGACTCCATCCTAGAGATCCTGCAACAGAAAGACCCCGCCCCAACGAGGGGGCGGGGTGTTTTGCGTGGAGTCTGAGACCCTTGGCCGCCACGTCCCCTGGACGCTGGGCTCCGGCGTGCACGCCCTGCCGCGCTTCCACGGTACGCCGGGGACGCGCTCGCCGTGAGGGAATCGTAATGGCGGGTTAGGAGAGCGCCATCCAGGCGAGGCCTCCGAACATCCCGAAGCCGCTGGTCAGCCAGATGACCGCCATGAACGCTTGGAACAGGCCGTACCGCACACCGAAGGCTTCCCAGTACTCGCGCCAAAGTCGCATGCCAGCAGGATGACAGAGCTGCGGCCGGGGAGCGCCGCCGCCGTGGATGAATCGTGAACGATCTATGATCTCGGTGTGGCTGACATCGACTCCCTGATCCCCCTTGAGCGGGCCGCGCGCGACGCGCACCAAGACCTCATCGCCCTGCAGGAACGCTTCGCCAGCCAGGGCGGGGAAGGCGTGCGGGTGCCGCCCGGGGAGTGGTCCGAGGAGCAGCACGCGGAATGCGACCGACTGCTGGAAGCCTGGCGGCAGGCGGCTGAGAAGAGCCTCGCCGCGCAGGCCGAAGCCGAGGACCGGCGGGCCGCAGAGAAGGCCGTGAAGCTCGCCGTGTACCACCCGCAGCCGGAGAGCGACGCGACCTGACAGCCGAGTGCCCCGCACCCGGTGCTGTACGGGACGGGGCCTCGTCGAGTAGCCATCGATCCGCAAGGTTGATGGATGAAGAAACGGTACCCCGCGCCACTGACAACGCCGGGGCTACGGCCAGGCTTTGAGGACGTCGCTGGTCTCGGTGTCGACGAGTTCGATGCGGGCGCCGTCGCGCCCCTGCTCGCCGACCCAGCCGGTCCACTTCTTCTCTGCGGTGGCGAGCAGGTTCCACCAGCCGTTGGCGACGCGCACGCCGCCGACGGTGAGGCTGACGCGATATCTGCCGGGTTCCTCGGTCACGCACCCACCTTCTTCCCGGTGGCGACCAGCAGGTGGGTGCGACACAGGTCGAGCCAGCGGGGTTCGTCGTCGAGGGTGACGATGCGGGTCGCGACCGCCATCACGCCGCACACGGAGCAGGGCACCGAGTCGGGCGGGGCGAGACGGCGGCGGCTGATGCGGGACGGCGGGCAGCTGGAGGGTGCCACGTCCAGGCCGGCCGGGTCGATGGCGAGGGTGGCGAGCGGGTCGTTCATGCCGCCTCCCGGGGCTCGTGTGGTGCTCGTGTGACTCCAGCATAGAATCGAACTTATGAGCGAGACCAGTCCTGCCGCCCGCATCGACATGCTGCGATTCACCCGCCGCGTCGTCGAGCAGCAGGCCATGGACCAGCTCGCCCAGATCGACCGGTGGATCGCCGACGAAGAACGCCGAACCGTCGAACAGGAGCAAGCAGCCCGACAACGCCCGCCCGAGCCGGAGTGGCTCATCGAGATGGGGCTGCAAGGGCACCGGCCCGTGTACGTCCACGTCGGCGGCTGCCACATGGCCGGCAAACGCTCCAAGCCGATCACCGCGGACCAGGCGCGCGTCGCCCTCTATGACCAGGTGCCGCCCTGCAGCCACTGCAACCCGGACACCGAGCTGGGGATCATCGACGTCTAGGCCGGCTTCGCCTTGCCTGTCGGCGTCCGCTTCGTCGCCTTCTTCGCCGTCGCCTTCTTGGCCGGTGCCTTCTTCGCGGTCTTCTTCGGCTTCAGCTCGTGGACGTCGGCGCGTTCGCCCTCGCCGCGGGACTCTCGGGCCTTCTGGACGGACTGTTCGAGTGCGGCCATGAGGTCAACAACCTGCCCGGCCGGCGCCTCCTCGGCCTCCGCGGTCGGCAGCTTCTTGCCCGCGGCCTTCGCCTTGATGACGTCCGCGAGCGCATCCGTGTACCGGTCGGTGGCCCAGTCCGCGTCGGCGATCGGCTCCTCGAGGGTCATGGAGTCGATGAGGAGGATCGCCTCGTCGACCTCCTTGTCTGTGATTTCCGCGGGCTTCGGGGCCAGGGTCTCCGGGGAGCGGATCTCGTCGGGCCATTTCAGGGCGTGCAGGGCGATCGCGTTCTCGACGACCCGCAGCAGGCCAAGGCGCTCGCGGCCGTGCCAGGCGAACTTGGCGATCGCCGCCTTCGAGTTCCGCTCGAGGGCCTGCCGCAGCAGCACGTAGGGCTTCGTGGCGACCTGCCCGTCGGTCTCTAGGTAGTAGCCCTCGCCGATCTGGATCGGATCGATCGACTCGTAGGGCACGAACGCGACGATCTCGATCGCCTTCGCCGTCGGGAGCGGGATGTCGCGCAGTTCGTCGTCGGAGATGGCGACAACCGTGTCTTTGGAGACCTCGTAACCCTTGCCGATCTCCACGTTCGAGACCTCGCGGTCCTCGACCTCGCAAATCTTCTTCGTGCGCACCCGGGCCATGTCCTCCAGGTGGTACTGGTGGAAGCGGATCGAATGATCCTCGGTGGCGGCCGTGACCTTGATCGGGATCGTGACCAGGCCGAACGATATGGCGCCGGTCCAGACGGGGCGGGGCATGACGAACCTCCATGGTCAGCCCCGAGACCATCAGCCTAAGCAGGCTGCGATCACCTCGCCAGCTTGTGCCCACACGGGTGCAGAGTCACCAGCCAGCCCAGAGTCCCGGCGTGACTCTCGTACACGGAGCCCATGTCCTGGCGCAGTCCGTAGACGGCGTCCTGCTCGACGTTCGAGACCTCGGTGGTGCACACCGGGCACGGAACAGGCTCGCCGGAAGCTTCCTTGGCACGCGCCGTGGCCTCGAACTCGGGAGTCCAGTAGGCGTCAGGGTGCTGCCAGTCGGCGACAGGGCCTTCGAGTCGAGTGCCGCCAAGCGGAGTGGTCCAGGTATCGGTCATGCGGCCAGCATGGCACGACCGGCCGATAGCATTCCCTCCCGCTGTCAGCCCCGCCAGCGACAATCACCGCATGGCGATCAAGATGCAGAACTACGGACTCCGCTGGACCAGCCCCGACGGCAAGGCGCACGCCTCCGCCGTCAGCTACGACAAGGCCAGCGCCGAGCACGAGAAGGCCAGGCTCGAAGCCGACGGATGCACCGACGTCGAGGTGCTGCCTACCAAGGTCGGGGAACTCCTCGAACCCAGAGCGTGACGCGCCCCGCCCTCGCGGGAGGTGGGGGCGGGCACTCATCAGCAGACGCTAGTCAGGCGATTGGGGTCAGCGCACTCTGCGGCACGCGAAGCAGCCTCCGACAATGCGGCACTGTCCGCGTTTGCCGCCTGCTGATCCTTCGCGGTCTGAGCTCTGGCGCGAAGCTCGGCACTGAAGCACGACGGATTCTGCAACACCAAGTTCACGAGCGTTGAGGCACGCCGGGACTTCTCGGCCGGATCCTCATTCGTATCAGCGCCGTTCTCCTCATCGACCAAGCGATCCACCGCCCCCTTCGGCTCCGAACACGCGCCGGCCGCGCTCTGGTCCGACTTCGGCGCCATCGCCCGGCCAGCGCCAAAACCGCCAGCTCCTGCGGCGATGACGAGTAGCGCGACACCGATCACAATGCGCGGCGTTCGGCTCCCGCCGCGTCTCACGACCTGGTCACCTTCATTGATGGACTCGCTCATGAGGCCCCCCTCTGGTGTTGAACGAGGGGATCCTACGACCCGCCACGCTCTGCCCGAGAGGGAGAGGGGGGCAACGTTCCTGCGAAATGGGCTTACGGTCCGAACATGAGCACTCCAAAGACCATCTACAGCCAGTCCGAAGCTCGACGTCTCCGCGCCCAACCCTGTCCCGACTGCGGGAAGATGAGCCGCGTCGACCGCAAGCTGCTCCCCGACATGAGCGACAGCGTCGACCGCGACGTATCCGTCCTCTGGCACTGCCCCGACAGCCTCTGCACTGGATACGACGGGTTCTCAATCGAGCAACGAGAGAACTAGTGGTGCGGGCTGGTGGGACGATGCCTCACCAGTAGAAGCCTCTCGATCACCAAGGAGCACCCATGGCCGAGGAGACATACCGAGTGACGTGGAAGCACGTCGACACCGGCAAGGACCACGTGCACGTCCAAGAGTTTCGGGACATCGACCAGGGCTACGACTTCTACCAGATGATGCAGCGGGACGGGTACTGCTACCAGGTCCGGTGGAGGTCTGACGTCGAAGCGACCTGACCTAGCCTATGTTTCATAGGTGGTCCCTCGTGAACTGAAACGCCGAGCCGAGATCGCCGCAGCTCGGTTTGTTTCATGGGGTGTTGCAAAACCACTGCGGTCTGCAACACCCCCATGAAACAATCGGGCATGGCCGCCGACCCGCACATCCTCGTCGAGCAACACGACTGCCCGATGTCCACCTGCCAAGCCCCCGCCGGCTCCCCCTGCCGGACGACCAAGGGCCGCGTCGCGATCCAGTACCACACCGCCCGGTTCCGACTCGTGTCGCAACTGAAGAAGGAACTCTCCGTTCCAACTCCCACGGAGCGAAAGCCCGGACAGCGGTGGGAAGCCCTCCCCGCCCCGGCGGCGACCAAGACTGGCGGCGCTACGGGCAACGTCCGCATCGGCTACGCGCGTGCCTCCACCGCCCGGCAGTCCGTCGACTACCAGCTGGATGCGCTCAACGACGCCGACGTCAGCCGGATCTTCTCCGAGAAGGTCAGCACCCGCGTCAAGGCCCGGCCCGAACTGACCAAGGCCATCGAGTTCGCCCGCGAACTCCGCACCACCGGCCTGGAGGTGACGCTCGTCGTCCACGAGCACAAGCGTCTCGGCCGCGGTGCCGACCTCGTCAACCTCGCCGAGAGCCTCAAGGAGTACGGCATCCGCCTGGAGTTCCTCACCGGCGAACTCCGCGGCGAACACGACTCGTCCGGCCCGATGTTCGCGTTCTGCGCAGCCATGTCCGGCATGGAGCGCGAGTACATCCGCGAACGCACCCTCGACGGGCACGAGACCGCCCGCAAGAACGGCAAGACGATCGGCGGCGCCAGCGTCACCGACAACGACATGCTCGACATGGCACTCCGCCTGCGCGACCAAAACCTCAGCCTGCGCGAGATCGCAGGCAGGCTCGTCATCACCAGCGGCAAGAAGAAGGGACAGCACCCTTCCGCGGCGACCGTGATGCGGATGCTCCGCGACCACGACGAGGCGGCAGCCATGGCCAGCTGACCACCCGCGATACCGCATGTTATCGGGGGCGGCCCATGGTCAACTCGCGGCGCCCAAGGGAACGTTATGCGCTATCTGCTCGGCCAGGAGGTCGTTAGGGGGCGAGCCTGCCGCTACCCTCCCGGCATGACAGAACGAGCACCTTTCCATCCCGGCGACGGCCGGCAGCGGTACGTCGGCCCTGCCACGGTCGTCTTCTCGGACGGACGCGAGGTCG
The DNA here is from genome assembly GCF_050410835.1 of Streptomyces sp. cg35. Classification (NCBI taxonomy): domain Bacteria; kingdom Bacillati; phylum Actinomycetota; class Actinomycetes; order Kitasatosporales; family Streptomycetaceae; genus Streptomyces; species Streptomyces sp. cg35. The sequence goes on along the minus strand of NZ_CP191268.1, from coordinate 7,636,740 downwards.
AAGTCTCCGCATCCCTCGTTCTTCGATACGACCCAACGCGAACCGACAACCGTGAGTCCGACCGGGACAGTACGTGGGCGGGCAGCATCAGCATCATCGACGAAGACTCCGGAGTGGACCTCGGCGATGCGTTCCCGGGGCTTCTCCGAATGCCCGACGGTCGCGAGAGCGCGTTCGTGGCCACCGGCGGGCCCAACACGAGCGGCTGTTCTGCCATCGGGCCGGCACCCTTCGGCCTGCCTATCCTTGAGGTCAGCGGACCCACTCAGGAAGATCTGGCGAGTCTCCTTCTGACGCACCAGGAAGTACTCGTCAAAGCCATTCGCGCCCTTGGCGGCACCTGGGACACGGCCCGTGCTGTCGCAACCTTGCACGATGCAGGCCATGGAGACGGGGACCGGAGGCAGCAAGAGAAGCGGGCCCGGCAAGCGCTTCGTGATGTTGCCGCCACAGGAGTCATCGCGAAGACCGATCCGAGGAGCGCCACGTACCGTCTCGTCGAGCAATAGCACCAGACGCAGAGGGTCGTTGCCTGCCGGCTCCGCGCATGCGGTGAGGCGCGGCCCGCCCCCGCCAAAGGGGATTGCACGAGCCGCGCCTCAGAAGGTGGGGTCAGCACCCAGTACGTCCACCGTAGGGGCAGCGGTCGGACGGCGGCCAGGAGTCCGCGAACCCGGACAGATCCTGAGCCAACCCTTCTCCCCTATATACGGAGTCCGCTACGCCCGGATCACGAGACGGTGACGGGGTGCACGGTTCAACCACATGTGGCATACCGTGTTCCGGCTAGCTCAACTCTGGGGGGAATCATGCGCGTTCGCGCTGCAGCCGTGACGGCTGCCCTGTTACTGGCCGGACTCACCGCATGCGGCGGTAGCGGCAGCGACGACAAGGCCGAGACGAAGCCGAGCCCGGCGAAGTCGAGCGCCAAGAACAAGGTCGACTGTACCGACGAGAGCCTCAGCCAAGCCGAGTGGATGAAGTCCTGCTCCGACGAAGGCGGCGACGCGAGCGCCGGCCCCGAGGAAGGCGCGGGCACCGGCGGCGACGGGACGGCTGGCACAGGCAAGCTGGCGTGGGGGAAGCCGGCCAGCACGACCGGCGACCAGGACTTCGACACGGGTGGCGGAACGCTCGAGGTGACGCCGACGACCATCACCTACCAGGAGAAGGCGATGGGGTCCGAGGCGGTGAACGGGCTATTCGCCATCATCACCGTCAAGGATGAGGCAGTCGGCGATGCTGCTGCGGCGGAGTCTGCTCCGGCTGGTGGCGGCGGCTGGCAGTGGATTGCCCCCGACGGGCAGGCATTGGACGAGGGCGAGAACGATGCGTCGAGCATCACGCCGCAGGGCTTCACGGGCGGCGGCAAGGTGCAGGCAGGTTCGTGGGCGTGGCGCACGATCGCGTTCGACATCAGCAAGACGCAGCGGGGCGGCAAGCTCGTCTACGTGGATGGCACCGGCCAGGCGTTCCAGTGGAAGGCGCCAGCGAAGGAGACTGGGCCGGAGCTCGCCAAGCTGAAGAAGGGCATGGAGGGCGAATATTAGACGCTACGAGGGGTGGGTATCGTTCAGTTGCCGATAGCTGCAAACGGTCCGGCGAAGTCCGTCCCCGCGTTGGACGCAGGGTTGAATGACGTGGGGAGTGCGGTCCGGCCGGACCCGTTCATGGCGAAGCAGTAGGCCTGCGGCGCCATGTTCAAGTTGGCGGCGGTCTCGACGCCGGTCCAGCCGGATGCCCGAGTCAGCGTGGGCGGGGTCGCGGCGTTGAAGACCATGCCAGCCCAGTAGAACGCGCCCGCCGCTACGTTCTGGCTACTGATCGTCGTGGACTTCGGGCCTGCTGAGGAGATGACGGAGTCGACATTCGCGGCGGCAAGCAGGTTGCCGCTGGAACTGTACAGGCCGACTTCGTTCCTGGCCGCGACGGGCGACGACCCGGGGTTGCCGATCCACCACCAGATCTTCGAGACGGGCCCGTCGGCAGCGACATTGATGCGCACCAGGTAGAGGACGCCGTTGACCAACTGCGTGCTGTTGACGGCAAGCGCCGGCGGATAGCACCAGCCAGCGAGCCCGTGAGCGGCTGGCGTGTCTTGGCCGAGCGCGTACCCAGTGGTGGCTAGCGGCCCCGTGAGGGTGCCGCCGGAGATCGGCAGGGCGCCGACGTCTGCTGCGGTGAGTGGGTCGCTGCCGCCCGTGGCGTGGCTGGCCTTGTGGGCGAGCGGGGTGCGCGCGTCGTTGAGGCGGCTGTCGTTTCCGGCGGCGACGGTGCCGCTGGTGGTGCCGACGCTGCGGGTTGCGGCGTCACCGAGTCCCAGGTTGTTGCGGGCGGTCGTTGCGCTCTGCAGGTCGGAGAGGTTGCTGGTCTTGGCGAGCTTGCCGTCGGCGTAGGCGCGATCCCCGTGCGGATCGGTCGCGGATGCGTGCCCGGCAAGCGCGGTGGCAGCGGCATCTCGATCGCCGTGCGGATCAGTGGCGGTGACGTGGGCGGCGAGGGCGTTGCTGGCCGCTGCTCGGTCTCCGTGCGGGTCGGTTGCCTCAGTGTGAGCAGTGACCTTGGCGGTGGCGTCCGTGCCCGCCGATGCGACGGCAGCGTTGGCCTTCGTAGTGGCGTCTGCTGCTGCGGCGCTGGTCGCGGCTGCCTGTGCGGCACTCGCGGAGCCGGCCGGGTCGTAGGCGTTGTCGGCGCGCTGCTGCTCGGTGGCGATCGCCGTGTTGACCTTGGCCTGCGCTCCGGTCTTCGTCTCGAGCGCCGTCGTGTCGGCAATGCCGTGGACGGTGCTGGTCGCGGCTGCGTGCGCGCCGAGCGCGGTGGTGGCGGCGGCGCGGTCGCCGTGGGGGTCTGATGCGGCGACGTGCGCACTGACCTTGCTGGTGGCGTCGGCCGCTGCGGCGATCTGGGCGGAGGTGGCTGCGCCCTTCGCGTCGTAGGCGTTGTTGGCGCGGGTGACCTCGCCGGCGATGGCGTTGTCGGTGTAGGCGTTGGCTGCGGTGAGCGATCCTCCCCCGGTGCCGTCGTCGCCCGGGTCTCCCTTGTCTCCCTTGGGGCCGGGTACGGCGATGTAGTCGGCCTTGGCGGGGTCGACTTGTTCCAGGTCGGCGAGGTCGACCTGCTCTTGGCTGGAGTCGATGAAGATTCTGAAGGAGCGTGCGGGGGTGCCGGTGACGCTGACGGTGACGAGCCATTGCCAGCCGGAGGGATTCATCCCGTCGAGGTCATTCGGGAGGAGCCTTACGCCGACGGCGCCTTCGGGGTCGACGAGGTCGCCGTCCGAGTTGAAGCTGTACGTGCCGCTGCCGGTGAACACGCGGTCGTGTTCGGCGAGGGCGATGACGGGGACGCTGGGCGTGAACCGCACCGTGCCCTCGGCTGGCGCGCCGCCTGCCGGAGTGTTGGCGCCGTAGGTGACGAGGACCGTGGGGATGCCGTCGGGGAAGTACATGGCAGGCTCCTCAACTGCTCATCTGGATGGCGGTGACCTGCACGGTGACCGGTTGTCCGAGGGCGAGCAGGCTCGTGTTCTTGAGGGTGACAGTGCAGCCCGTCGTGGTCTTGCTGGTGATCGGGTAGACCACGACGATGCTGCTGAGCAGGGTCTGTGCGCCGTCGAGTTGAACGATCGCCGTGTAGGTGGTGGACGGCATCGGGCTGTCGAACGTGACAGGGATTCCGACGCTCGCGCCGGCGCCGAGGCTGAGGGTTGGCGTGGCCTTGCCTGTAGTGCCTGTCAGCCTGCGGGTTTCCAGCGCGGCCGCCCGGGTCTCTAGGGCTGTGACGCGGGCGGCGAGCGCCGTGAGAGCTGCGGTGGTGGCGGCGCCGATGTCGGCAGGGTTGACGGGGTCGGCGCCGCTCGAGCTGTGACTCGTAGCGTGCCCTTTGGGGGTGCGCGCGTCCGTCAGCCGGCTGTCGGTGCCCTTGGCGTAGGCGGCGTCGGCTCTGGTCTGCTCGCCGTTCATTGCCGTCTGGATCGCCGAGTCGGCACGCGCCTTCTCTGTACCCACTTGCTGGTCGGTGTAGGTCTTCGCTGCGGACAATGCCGCTGTGGCAACCCCGGCGGCATCGTAGGCCCCGTCTGCCCGCTGCTTCTCTGCGGTCACCTGTTGGTCGGTGTACGTCTTGGCTGTGGCCACGGCACCGGTCGCGGCGGTTGTAGCGGCTCCCGTGGCGTCGTAGGCGCCGTCGGCCCGCGCCTTCTCCCCCGCCGTCTGCTGGTCCGTATACGTCTTGGCGGCGTCCAATGCGCTCTTGGCGGCCGAGAGTCCGATGCCGGACCGGTCGTAGCGGTCGTCGGAGACGGTGCGTTCCGTGGTCGCGGACGCCTGTACGGCGGCGGCCGTGTGCTCACGGGCCGCAGTCTGTGCGGCAGCTGCCGCGCCGGCGGGATCGTACTTCCCGTCGGATGTGGCCCGCTCGGTCGCAATAGCCTGGGCGAGCTTGGTACCCGCGTCCTGCTTCGCCTGGTCGCCCGCCGCCGTGGCGGCCCCGGCCTTGTCGTAGGCGCTGTCGGCTCGCTGCCGTTCTGCCGCCACCTGCGTGTCGGTGTACGCGGCCGCGTCAGTGACGGCCGCCTGTCGCGTCAGCCCTGCGGCGCCAGCTGGCTCGTAGGCCCCGTCTGCGCGTTGGCGTTCCGCGGCGGCGAGGCTGGCGGCTTCTCCGGCGGCGGCCTGGCGTGCCTGGTCGGCTGCACCGGCAGGGTCGTAGGCGGCGTCGGAGCGAGTGCGCTCTTGTGCGACGGCGGTGTCGATGTAGGCGATGGCCTCCGGCCCCGTCGTTCCGTCGGCTTCGCGGGGTTCGTAGGCGGCGTCGGCTCGAGCGCGTTCCGCGTCGACGGTCTCGGTCACGAAGTCGCGGAGCTGCTGGAGGGTGTTGGCGCTCGAGCCTGCGCGCTCGTAGGCGGCGTCGGCCCTGGATGCCTCGCCTGTGACGGCGGTGTCGGTGTAGCTGCGGGCGGTATCGAGGGCTGTGGCCGCTGCGCCTTTCGCCTCGTAGGTGGCGTCGGCTCGCGTCTTCTCGGCTGCGATGGCGTCGGCGGTGGTGGTCTCGGCCTTGGTGACGGCTGCCTGTTGCGCGCTCTGGGCGGCGCCGGTGGGTTCGTAGGCGGAGTCAGAGCGTTCGACTTCGGCGGCGAGCGCTTCGGTGGTGTGGCCGACGGCGGTGCTGACCGCGGTGGTCTTGGCCTGGGCTGCGGAGCCGGCGGGGTCGGCGCCGATGGCCTGCGGGGTGACGACGGTCCAGTCGACTGCGGCGGCGGGTCCGCGTTCGCCTTGCTCGCCCTGGGGGCCGACGAGCGTGGCCAGGAACTCGGCTTCGGTGCGGCCTTCGTTGCCGGGCTGGGCTTCCCAGATCTCGTAGGCGGAGGCGCCTGCCGGGCCTGCGACGGGCAGGTATTCGGTAGCGTCCGGGTCGACTTGCTGGATTTTGGAGAGGTCGATGACGGGCTGGTCGACGCTGAGGTGGATGGTGTAGGTGCGGGGTTGCTCGCCGGAGTGGTCGGTGACGGTCCAGTACCAGGTGGTGGGGTTGCAGCCGGGTACGTCGTTCGGGAGTAGCCGGACGCCGATCGCGCCTTCTGGGTCGACGAGTTGGCCGCGCCGGTTGAACCGGTAGGTGCCGGAGCCGGTGAACACGATCTCGTCATCCGCCATGGTGACCGCGGGCACGGACGGCGTGAACTTCACCCAGCGGCTGCGCGGGATGGCTCGGCCGCCGGCTGGCGTCATGGCGGTGTAGTGGACGCGCGTCGTGGGGGTGCCGTCCGGGAAGGGCATCTCACGCTCCGGGGTGTTCTCGCTGGGCTTTCAGGAGCAGGCGGGTGCGCTGGATCATGAGGGTGGCGATGGCGAGGACGGTGACGGTGCGGACGCCGCGCATGACGATGGCGAAGCAGCCGTCGGGCCAGAAGCTGATGAGCACCGTGTAGGTGCAGAGGAGTCCGACGGCGGCGGCGAACAGCATGAGGTTGCGGCCGATCTCGCCTCGCCACCATGTGGCTTTCGCGTGGTAGCTGACCATGAAAACCAGGCAGGCGATGGCTGCGATGGTTGAGCCGCCGATGTTGATCCACTGGTCCACGGTGATGTCCCTCATGATGTTGCTCCTCTGAACGCCTCAGCGATTCGTTCGGCGAGGTGGTTCTCTTGACGGGCCCGTCGGAGGGGGGCGACGGCTGCGTCGACGCTGGGCTGTCGTGCTTCTGCTGCTTTCCGTGCAGTCCGAGACCGCTCTAGGGCGGCCTCGGACGCTCGCAGGTCGGGTCGTTCATGGCCTCCGAGGAGGCGTCGGATCCAGGCGATCACCGGGGTTCACCTCCTCCCCGGCGCGTAGGGGCTGTGGGAGGGCGGCGAGAAGGGGGCCGGTGAGCTTGGCCATCTCGAGCAGCTCTTCGGTTTGATCATGGTCGGCCTTGCGGGCAGCCTCCGACTCGAGGAAGGCAGCCCGCCAGTTATCTCTGTCGGCTATCAGATCCTCGTGGGTGCGCCTCGGGATGAGCCGGCCGGTGAGGATGAACAGGACGACGAGTACTAGGAGTGCGACGGCTCCTGCGTCGGTGGGGGCGACGCCAAAGAACTCATTCACCGGAGCCTCCGCTCGTGGGTCTGATCAGGCTGCGGTCTTGACGGGGCTGGTCTGTTCGAGCCTGGTCTCGGGGACGGGGGCGGTGACCTTCTCGCGCAGCCACAGGGTCAGGACCGCTGCGATGGCGGCCATCACCTTGCTCTGGTGCTCGGCGGACCAGTCGAGCCCGAGGCCGACGCAGAGCGCCATGACGGCCTGGGCGAACTGGAGGAGCATGGCGGCGAGCGCGCCGTTCTTCAGGACGATCGCGGTGATGACGCCGACTGCCGCGGCGGAGACTGCGTTGATGGCGGTCTGGGTGCCGTCGGAGATGTCGACTCCGAACGCGGACAGGGCCTGGAGGGCGGCGGCGATGAAGCCGAGCAGGTAGACGGGCTCGCGGCCGAAGAGTCTCACGGTGTTCTCCTAGACGGGTTGGGCGAGTTGGCGGCAGCCGATGACGGTGCCGGTGCTGTTGCGGACTTCGCGGTAGGGGACGAGGAGGTCGCTGCGCCGGGGTGTGATGGCGAGGGCGACGGGGAGCGAGACGATGTAGCTGAGGCCGCCCTGACGGTCCGGGAGGCCCTCGATGTGTCCGTACTCGATGCGCTCGACGGGGATGCCGTCGCGATGCACTCGGGTTTGGGGTTCCATGTCGAGGCGGGCCGGGGTCGGCTCCGGGTTGATGACGCGCAGGAGTCCCCAGTCCGGTTCGTCGACGCCGTCGGGCCGGTCGTCGGCGTAGATCCGGATGGGGTGCGGCGTCAGGTTGAGGATCACGCGACGACCTCAAACCCGGCCTTCTTGCCGAGCGCGGTGAGCGAGCTCTTGCCGGGGATGCCGTCGGCGTCTTTGCCGCTGTAGCCCAGGGAGCGCTGCCACTTGGCGTAGGCGGTGACGGTGGTGGAGCCGAAGGAGCCGTCGCCGGCGTAGGCCTTGCCGAGGTGGCCGAGCTTGACGAGGGCGGCTTCGACGAGGTTGGTGCCCGCCATGTACGTGACGTGCCCCTGCTTGGCGCCCGGGTCGGTCTTCGCGGCGGCGACGAGCCGCGAGAGGTCGACGCGCGGTGTGGACGGGGTGGGCTTCGGCGTGGTGGCGGGCTTGCCGGGCTTGGTGGCGAGCTGCTTCTTCACGTCGGCGCGGAAGATGTCCATGTCGAATGACGGGTCGATCTTGCCGGGCTGGCATTCCTTGTGTCCGGCGATGGACTTTTCGGTCCAGCCGTGGGCGCGGCAGAGGGCGGCGGCCCACAGGACGGCGTTGCGGTACTGGGCGGCCGGGTATGGGTCCTTGCCGTTGCCGAGGTTTTCGATCTCCAGGCCGTACAGGCAGTCGTTGCCGTCGGCGTTGGCCTGGTCGTCTTTGGGGAGCGGGGACCTCTCGGCGCGGAGGGCGTTGAGGACGTCGAGGTCGACGAGTCCGGCATGGTTGGCGCGGCCGTGGCCGAGCATCCACAGGCCCGCGGTCTTGCCGAGCCAGGAGTGGCAGAGCGGTCCGGGTAGGTCGGAACGGCCGTTGTAGCAGAGTTCTTTGTCGCCACGTCCGGCGGTGTGGTGGATGAGCACGCCGATGACGGGGCCGAAGGTCTTGCCTGTGGCCTTGTCTCGGTTGTGGGTTGGCCAGCCCGTGTGTTCGTGGACGGTGAGGCCCTCCGCCTTGAGGGCGGTGAGCATCTGTTGGGCTGTCAGCGGTGTGGCCATGGGTGCCTCCGGTGCGGTGTGCCGACTCCAACGCAGCACTCACCTTCGAATCATAGGCTAACTAGCGCATCAAGCCTACGAATCGAAGGGATTGGCGTATGCTGCGGTGCGGGGAGTCCGACCGGTCCTTGCACTCCCCCAGCGGCGGGCCCGGTCGTGCGGGCCCGGCCCGCCGCCCTTCCCCGCCCGCCTGGAGTACGAGGAGAACGGCCGGACCTGGCAACTACGGGGAGAGGTGACGGAGATCGCCGATGACGGCACCCTCACCGTCACCGCTATCCCCGCACCCTGACGTCCAACGCCTGCCCGTAGGCGGCCCGGTACTGGTCTGGGGTCCACGCCTGTCCAGCCGCCAGAAACACCGGGTCCAGGCGCGCGCCGCCCGCCACGCCCGAGTCGGCGACCAGTACCCACGCCACGACCGCTCCCCCAGCCGGGATGTTCCCGCCGTCCGTCCCGGCCGGCGCAGTGACGTCCACGCGCAGTCCGGTCTGTGCGGGCAGCGCGCCAGCGATGCTGCCCGTCCGGAGTCCGTCGCCCATCAGCTGGCCAGGAGTGGGGCTACGGCGCCGGCCATGAACGCGAACCCGGCGTCGGACATGTGGACGGCGTCGGTGCCCGCGGCGCCCGTGCCTGCGCTGGTGCCCCAGTAGCCGAGGCTGTTCCAGTACTGCCAGCTGTTGCGGCCGAGGGTCCACCAGTTGACGATCGCGCAGTTGTAGACGTCGGCTAGGGCGCGGGCCCGTTCGGCGTAGTCCTGGTATTTGAAGTTGGTGGTGTCGTGGGTGCCGAGGTGGGGGGTGGCGAGGATGATGTCGGTGTCGCCGGTCGCGGCGCCGGTGTCCCGCACCGCCTTGATCCACTTGGCGACGTTGGCCGCCCACGTGTCGCCGGTGGTGTTCGCGGCGGCGTCGTTGGGTCCGGCCGTGTAGATGGCAAGGTCGCAGGGGTAGTCGACGCCGCCGTTCCAGGTGGCGTTCAGGGCCGTCGTCGCGTTGTTCGCGAACGTCGCGCTGGTCGCCCCGGCCAGGGCGCAGTTGTTGATGACCACACCCGAGGAGCGCTCCCCGGCGACGCCGCACACGGACAGATACTGGCCGGTGGATGCGGTGCCGACCTTGAGGACGACGGTGTGGGTGGCGTCGGACAGGCCCGTGATCGTGGTTGTCTGGATCGCCGCGGTGCCCGAGGGCTGGGCGACGGACACGTCCGCTGCCCCATCGATCGAGTACAGCATCGCGGGGCGGGTGCCGGATCCGACCACCGTATAGATCTTGACGGTGGTGCCGCGCGGCTTGAACGTCAGCGTCGACCCGGCCACGTCGTTGTAGATGTAGTTGGCGCCGGGGCCATACTTCGATCCGCCTTGCAGCCACGTCCCCGTCGCGGTGACGATGGCGCCGGCCGTGGTCCAGGCGGACAGCGCGGCGGCATCCCCGGACGAGAGGATCGCTGCGGACAGGGATGCCTGCTGGAGGCCGGAGCCGCCGTCGCCGTACAGGCCCTGGAGTGTGGTGGCGAGAACGCCGGGCCAGGACTTGGTGCGGGGGTTGGAGGCGTACATGCCCTGGGTTGCCGATCCGCCGAGTGTCACGATGCGGGCCAGGCCGGAGCCGGCTGCGGCGGCGTCTCTCTTGGCGGCCCAGGTCTTGCCCCAGCCGGGCGGTACGTAGATGCCGGGCCCGCCGGGGGTGTTGACGGTGGTGTTGCCGACGATGTTGCGGCGGAGGGTGCTGGCGGATGCGTTGACGCTGCTGGTGACCTTGACGTTGGTCTCGCTGTAGATGCGGCTGTTCTCGACGCGGTTGGGCGAGTTGACGTCGATGGTGTTGGCGTCGGCGAACAGCTTGCAGTTCGCGGCGGCGTACAGCAGGCCGGTCGACAGGACGGCGTTGTTGAAGGAGTTGGCGCCGAAGGTGAACGCGGTCAGGCCTGCCGTGGCGCGCAACTGGATGTGGTTGAACCGGAAGTCGTTGTCGGCCCCGCGTTCGACGTGCAGGAGCTTGTCGAAGTCTTCGAGGTTGATGCCGCGCCAGTGGGTGTGGGTGGTGCCCCATCCGCCGGTGCCGTTGATGTGGATGCCGGTGCAGCCGGTGCCGGATGCGATGGCTTCGCACATCATGAATTCGATCTGGTTCATGACGCCGTTGGTGGTGGTCGAATCCACCTGGTACGCGATCTTGTTGTTGCCGACGGACTCGACGAACATCCTGGTCACGATGCAGTCGCCGGGGTTGAAGTCGGCGTGCTCGGAGAACATGCGCATGCCGTTGCCGACGCCGCCGAGCTCAATGTTCTCGAACACCGACCGGAACGGGGAGCCGAGGTACAGCCCCCACCCGGAGTGCGAGCCGTCCCACGGCCCGTTGATCTGCAGGTTCTTGAACGAGGAGTGCCAGAAGCTGCGGTGGCCGGAGTTCGTCGCGTTCGTCGTCGCCGACGAGATGCCGTGCGTGCCGCCGACGACGCTCACGCCGAAGTCCCCGAAATGAACCCGGATGACCTTGGACAGGTGCATCGCCGAGACCAGCCCGGACGCAGCCACCAGCGTCGTCGACTTGGGGCCCTGACCGCGCAGCCGCACGTCGAGTTCGACGTTCACGTCGTCGGCGCCCTCGAATAGCAGGCGAGCCGCCAAGTTGAACGTGCCCGAGGTGAGAACGATCTCGCCGCCGCCGGCCGCCTTCGTGGCGTCGATGGCCTGCTGGATCTGCACATCGTCAGCGACGCCGTCGCAGACGTACTGGGCTGCGGCCTTCACGTCGCTCGGGGCGGTCGACGCGGCAACGAGCCGATAGGCGGAAGCGATGCTGCCCCCGCCGGAGCCGGTCGGAAGCTGGGACGCCAGCACCTTGCCCGTCTCGTCGAGTCCTGCGATACCGCCAGCCTGCCCCTTGGAGGCGATGAAGTCCGCCAGGACGCTGCCGAGGCTGGTGGTGGTCATGGCGTAGCGGCGGCCGTATCCGAAGTCGACGTAGACGAGGGTGACGCCGTCGGGGCCGAGGAAGGCGACGGCTCCATCGCTGTCGGCGGTGACCTGCGTGATCGGGTTGAGGATGGGGTCGGTCAGGTCGGTGTACTGGGTGCCGCCAGTGGCGGCGGACCAGACGGTGCCGACCGCGCCGGGCCGCAGCTGGAGCGTGCTCCCGACGCGCTCCATGGCGTAGTCCGCGGGGCTCCCGCCGAATGTGTAACGCATGGTCTTCCTTTCGGCGGATCAGTCGATCCAGTAGGAGCCGTCGATCGTCAGGACGTCGCCGGTGCGGATGTTGAAGGGCTGATTGGTCAGCAAGTTCAAGGCATTGGGGGTGTCGTTGACGCTGTTGCCGGTGGAGGTCGGATACCGCAGACGGGCGATCTTGTTGGTTCCGTCCGTGGTCGGGAACGTGAAGCCGAAGCCGCCCGCGCCGCCTTCTCCGTTGGCGCTGGTGAACGTCCAGGTGAAGACGGACCGGTGGGCGATGGTGCAGGGCAGACCGGGCGGCAACGTGACCTGGATCGGCTCCGTGTACGCGGGCGGATTGCCGGTGGGGATCAGCTGGATCGTGACGTCGACGCGTTTGCCGACAGCCTGGTAGCGGCCGATGTTCGTCGAGCCGGAACCCCAGTTGATGATGGTGGTCGACGAGTTCCACACCGGCGTGTACGTGGAGTCGTCGACGCCCTGCGTGGCCAGCCAGATCCATGAGGCGCCGTCGCCGATGTACAACTTCCCGCTATCCACCATCAGCTGGTTCTTGAGCGCGGGCGGGCGGGCGCCAGGAACCGCAGGCAGGACCCCTCGGCCGGTCATGACGCGCCGGTCGATCGTGTTGGCCGCGGCTACGACGGATGCTCCCGCGGCGACGGCGCACTGGGCAATCGGGATCTCCCACACGCCGTTCTCGACCTGCGTCAGGGTCGGTGCGGAGGTGCCTCCCGTCTTGTACTCGGCGGTGACCTTGTTCGCGGCCATGTCGGCGCGCAGCACGACGAGGTCGATGCGTGCCGTGCCACCCGCGTTGGCCGGCACGCTCAAGGTCTTGTTGGCGTCGTTGTTGTAGTAGAAGCCGTTGACGAAGGCCCCGCCGGGTGCGACGAGGACGGTGTTGGCGCCGGATGCGGTGACCTTCAGCGTGGAGTCGTTCGGATCGTAGGTGTGGACGCCGTCCAGGCCCCAGCGGCGGGCCATCCGGGACCACTGGAGTTCGGTGGTGATCGGGGCGCCGTCGAACGGCGCGGAGAACTCGGCCATCAGGCGGCCTTCCTTGTCTGCAGGCGCCCGAGACCCTTCTTGAGCTGGGCGATGTAGGAGTAGATGCGGGCGACGACGGTGTCGCTGGCGTCGCCGCCGATGGTGGCCTTGACCTGCGTGCCGTCCGCCGCGCCGTCGGTGAGCGTGACCTCGCCGACCGTGTCCGTGTACCAGTCGCCGCCGCGGAGCTGTGCGGAGATGACGTCGCCGACGTTGTAGTCACGGCCGTAGCGCAGCTCGGGGATGTCGACCGGGCTCACCGCGAGCGAGCCCTTGCCGGCACCGTTGGTGAGCGCCTCTGCGCCGGCCTGGTCCATCTGTGCGGCGAGGTCGACGGAGGCCGTGTCGACGGATGTCTGGTCGACGAACTGTTCCAACACCAGCCCCGGGAACAGGGGGTCGGCCCGGTCGTAGGTCTTGCAGACGCGGGGGCTGGTACCGCCGCCCGCTACGACGACGGCCCGGGTGCAGGTGGGTGGCGTCGTCGAGTAGCTGGCGTCGGTCAGGTTGCCCAGACCGAAGGAGAAGCGCGCGGTGCCGGATCGGTCGGCGGGTGTGTAGACCTGGAACTGGAGGTTGCTGGCGACCTGGATGACGCGGAAGCCGAGGTTGGCGGCGTTGGCGATGTCCTGGAGGACGGTCAGCAGGTTGTCGAACTGGTTGACCTCGCGGGCCAGGGCGGGGCCGCGGAGTCCGTTGGTGGCGAGGGTGAGCAGCGGGTGCTTGCGGCTGGCCTGTGCGCCGGGTCCGGCGTTGAGGTTGACGAGGTCGCGCATGCCGGTCTCGGTGGACGCCGTGCTGATCTTGTAGACGGAGGCGGTCTGGGACCCGATCGCCGACGTCGGGTTCGGCCAGCACGTGTACCGGGACAGCACCTCGGTGTCGTCAACGCCTCCCACCGTCAGCTTGCCCGGCTCCGTGGCAGACCGGGCCCAGTCAACCGTGCGGATCGGCCCGGACAGGACCGTGTCGCCCCGGCTGGTCTGCACGATCAGACCATTGCCCTCGACCAGCAGGCCGGTCTGCGGAGAGTCGGCAGAAATCTCCAGTGTGTACGCGCCGATCGCGTTCTTGCGCGGCACGACCGTGATGGTCGTGTGGTCGTCGATGCGGCCGATGCGCTGCAAGTTCTGGTCGCGGGCGAACACCCGCAGCCGGCCGTCGTCAGCCGGCGGCGACAGCACCGACGCCAGCGCGGCCACGTAGGCACGGAACGCGGGGGTGCGCTGCCCGGACTCGCGCATCGCCCGGGACAGGTCTCCGCCCGGGAAGAACGCGGCCCGCTGTCCGCGCGACAGCTCCAGTTGGACGCCGAGGCCTCGCCGGTTTCGCTGCGTGATGTTGAGCGGGTCATTGCCGTCGATCTCTGTGCTGGCGATGTCGACGGCGAACCCGGCCGCGGAGAGCGCCGCCCCGATCTCGTCGCGGAGCACGAGGTCGGCGCCGCCGAGGTGGGTGATCCGCTCATCGCCGCTGTAGCCGTGGTAGGAGACCGTGTAGTACACGGAGTTCTGCATGGCGACGGCCTGCGGTTCGTCGAAATGCGTCGACGTGATGTGCAGGACCGAGTTGCCAGTGTTCTTGAGGCCGAGCATCGAGTAGTACTGGCCGCCCGTCGCGAGCGCCGTAGCGTTGGCGAGCTCGGTCGTGCCGCCCTCAATGCCACCGCCGTGGATCGCGATGTGGGACATGTCCGAGTCGGTGGTGCGCACCTCGATGCGGTAGTCGACTCCGGCGGTCTCGGCTGCGGCGAGTGCCGCCCAGTTCGCGTAAGTGTCCGGCATGTCAGGCCCCCAGGTAGCGGGGCTGGTAGGTCATGGCGACGCGGGTTGTGGTGCCGGAGCCGGTGACGGTGAGCGTCAAGTTGTTGATGCCCTCTTCCAGGGTCCACAGATCAGATGCGGTCGACATGTCCGGCCACAAGTTGACACCTCCGTTGAGGACGGCGGTCTGGTGGCGTTCGCGGGTGTCGATGGTGACGACGTCGCCCGTGGCCAAAGTCCGGTTGATGACGAGGACTTGTCCCGTGCTGTCGTTGGTGAGGCTGATCTGGGTGGCGGGCCCGGTGACCGTCCACACGGGATAGGCGACGTCGTCGCCCGGGTTGTCGACAGTGACGGCGCCCAAGGTCTGAGAGTCGCCCACCGCCAGCGGCAGGACGGGGAAGAACAAGGCGTCGACAGCCGACTTCCACTCGTAGCCGACCGGGTCTCCGATCCAGTACGGGGACGGGCAGCCGAACGTGATCGCGTTGATGCACCAGGTGTTGCCGGCGGCGTCGAGGGACTCGTCGCCTTCGAGGCCGCCCGTGTAGTAGGCGCCGATCGTGCGGGAGTCGCCGTCAGGCTGGGTGAGCGTCAGTGTGCCGACGCCCCGCTTGGGGTTCATGGATTTGATGAAGGCGCGGCGGCGGGCGAGGTAGGCGGCCCGGCTGTCGTTGGCCCAGAACGCCAGCGGCAGAATGATCTCTTTGCCTTGGGCGCGGGTGCTGCGCAGCGCGTATCCGTCGATGCCGGGCGACTCGTCTTGCGCGAACTGGTACTGGGGCATGTCCAGCCCCTTGGCGCCGGGCTGCAGCAGCCAGCCGTTCTCCCAGTCGCTGAGCTTGGTGACCACGCCGCGCGGGTCGGTGAAGCTGACCTGCGGCATTTGGTTGATGAGGGTGGGCCAGGGCGCGCCCACCCATGGCGGCTGCTCCGGGCCGGTGTCGGTCGGGGGTACGAGGATGGGCATTAAACGACCACCGTCCGGTTGAGCATTTCGTCGACAGCGAGGGCGTCGAGGATGGCCTTCCTGGGCGCGACTTCGCGGGTCGTGGCGTTGAAGGTCAGGTGCCGGTCGCCGCCTTGCTTGATGTTGGTCTGCTGCTGCACCCGGGCCGTGGCGGTCGAGGCGGCAGCCCGGACGGTACTGGCCATGCGCTGTGTCGCTGCGACGGCTTCGGGGATCGAGGCCTCCACGCCGCCAGCGAAGCCCTGCCCGGTGAAGCGGCCGAGAGCATGCAGCACCCTCGACGGACTCTTGATCTTCAGTTCGACCTTGATGGTCTTCTGGATCGCCTTAGCGATCTTCGCCATCTGGGCTTCGATCGCCTTCTGGGTCGAGGCCAGTCCCGTCAGGTAGCCCTTCCCGGAGTCTGCGCCGGCGTCATACATCGCATCCGCCGCGTCCTTGCCGAACGCCGTGGTGACACTGGCGATGTTGGACTGGGCGGTGTTGATGTCCTTGAGCTGCTGCGGGGTGGCGTCGACCAGTGCCTGCGCGTAGGCGGCGCCGGACTCCGGCCCGGCCGAGATGAGCTGCTGTAGAAGCGTCTTGTTGAGGCCGCGCTTGGCGAGGGTCTGCAGGTTCTTCCCGAACGTCTTCACCTGGCCGAGGCGCACGTTCATCCCGGCGAGGATGCCTGAGGCGTCGAACGTGTTGCCGCCGTTCGGCAGCGAGGTGAGGGCGGTGAAGTTGACGGCGTTGGCGGTGGTCTCGGTGGCTAGCGTGTTCGCGGCGGTGATCTTCGCTTTGATTTCGTCGCGCGACTTCGCCAGCGTCTGCAACGCCTTGTTCTGTACCGACACGGCCTTGAGGAGCCGGTCGTCCAGGGTGGTCTTCACGCCCTTGAACGCGTTCTTCAGTGCTGTCGACACCTTGGTCATAGCGGCGCTGATCTGCGCGGCCGTGCCGGTGAGCGCCTTGAGGAAGTCGGAGCCGACGGATGCGGCGATGGGGCCGGTGTCGATGCGCTTGCCGCCGACGCGGATGATGCCGCCGGACGCGTACCCGCCGCCGCGCGGCAGGCCACGGTTGACGCGCAGCCCGCCGATGATGCCGCCGAGCGCGTAGCCGCCGGGCCGGTTGTAGGCGCGGGACAGGCTGCCGTAGCGGGCGAGCGCGTAGCGCATGGAGGCGTAGATGTTGGCCATCGGGTCGACGGAGACGCCGTACATGAACGGGCCGGTCCGCTTGTATTTCCCGGCGTAGGCCTGGAAGGTGCCGCGGATGACCTGCATGAGGCCGACGCTCGGGTAGCCGAGCGCCCAGTTGATGTCGTTGCGGTTGACCGCGCGCGGGTTGCCGCCGGACTCCTGGTTCATGCGGCGCAGGGTCAGTGTGACGTTCGACAGGGACTGGTGGACTTCGCCGAGGGCCTGGACGACGACGCCGCGCCACCGGTTGACGCCCTTGCCGCCGACGTCAGCGCTGTGCAGGTACGGCATCGGGTCGACAGCGCGCCCGTTCTTGCGGGCCTCCAGGTGGAGGTGGGGGCCGGTGACGTTGCCGGTCGCGCCGACGGAGCCGACCCGGTCGCCGCGGCCGATGATTTCGCCGGCCTTGGCGACCATGGCGGACATGTGGGCGTACAAGGATTGCAGCCCGCCCCCATGGTTGATCATGACGTGCTTGCCGTAGGGGCCGCCCGAGGTCGCCATGGACACGGTGCCGTTGTCGACGGCAACGACCCTCGTACCGGTGCGCGCCGGGAAGTCGAGGCCGGTGTGGCGGCCCGAGGACCACATCTGTCCGCGCACCCCGAAGCGGGTGCCGTAGCCGGCGTTGACGGGCTTCATCCACCGGCCGGTGCCGCCCGCTTCGGCTTCCTTGCCGCGGATGAAGCTGACGGTCTTGTCGATGAGGCTGTTCGGCATGCCTGCGACGAGGCCCGGCCACGTCTTGGTGTTGGTGCCGAGCACCTTCTTGATGCCAGCCTTGACCGGCTTGAACGCGGTCTCGGCGAGGTCGGCGAGGCCGCCGCGCACCGCGTCTGCTCCGCCGCTGAGGGCCTTGCCGATACCGGAGGCGATGTCGCCGACGATGCCGCCCTCGGCGAAGCCGCGGAACTGGCTGAGCGAACGGCCGGCCATGGCGGCGGCGTTGACGGCGTGGAGGCGCGCGCGCTCGTAGGGGTCCTGCATGGCTTCGGCGACGTACACGCCTTCTCCGCGGCGCATGGGGACGAGCTGGTCGTCGCCGTCGCGCCAGGTGGAGAAGCCGGGGAGGATGCCGCCGCGGGCGAAGCCCCTGGGGAGGGAGATCGGGCTGATCTCTCCAACTCCCGGCAGTTTTGCGGCCGTTGCGTTCCAGACTTTCCGGATTCCGCCGTTATAGACCGTTTTAATCCAGAATTCGATGGGGTCCTTCAGCGGCTCGCGGATCTTGCGCCAGATGTCGCTGATGTCTTCCCGCATGTTGCGGAACGCCCTGGTCAGGCCGTCACGGAACCGGTCGAAGCCGTCGCGAACCTTGCCCCAGGCGTCCGAGGCGGTGGTCCGCACGCTGTTCCAGAAGCGGCCCCAGATCCGCGACGCCCCGTCCTTCAGGTCCGTGAAGATCTGGACCGCCCTGCGGCGCATGTCGCCGAACCAGCGGATCGCACCGTTGACGATGTCCGGGATGATCGAGTGGCCGAGCAGGATGTCGTACAGCCACGAGAAGAACCCGGAGATCTTCTCGACCAGCCACTTCACGGCGTCGATCGCAGGCTGGAACTTCTTCCGCATCGACGCCATGAACGCGATGAGCCCGGCGAGGGCAGGCAGGACGATCTGGACGATGACCCAGGTCGCGAACTGCGTGAAGAGGATCATCAGCTTCGCCAGCGGCTCGGCCAGTGGCAGCAGTGCAGGCAGCAGTTGGGTGATCAGCTGCATGGACAGGGTGAGGATCTGCGGCAGCAGCGGAGTGATCGCGACCAGGATCTGAGCGATCGACTCGGCCAGTTGCACAATCACCGGGATCAGCAGCGGGACAACCGGCAGGAGAGCCTTGATCATGGCCATGAACTGCTGGCCGAACGCCAGACCCACCTGGACGAGCACCCCGACCAGGGCCTCGATGACCGGACGCAGGGTGACTCCGAGGAGCGTCGCCAGCATCGTCAGGAGCGGCGACAGGGCGTCGATGCTAGTAACCCACTGGTCGAAGAGCGGCATCAGTGCGGGCAGGGCCTGCGCCACTAGATCGCCGATAACGGTCAGGATCGGCAGCAGTGCAGTGACCAGCTTGCCTACGGCTTGAGCTGCGACGACGAGGATCGGGCCGAGCGCCTTCGCGATCGGCAGCAGGGCCTGGCCCAGCGCCGTCAGCAGGTCGTTGATGACCGGGCCGAGGATCCGTGTCAGCTCGACGACGATCGGGGCAAGCGCCGCCAGGACCGGCAGGACGGCCTGGATCGCCGCACCGAGAGCGCCCGCGAGCAGCCCGGCCACAGCGGAGATCGCCTTGAAGATCTTCGTGAGGGCGTCCTGCACTTCGGGGAGTTCGACGACGCGGCGGATCTCCTTGATGACCGCGCCGATCACGCCGAAGAAGTCGCCGCCGCCCGCCGCGGCAGCACTGAAGATTCCCTTGATGATGGCGCCGAGGTCGGCCAGCACGTGACCGAAGGCGATGGCGACGTCGAGGGCGGTGTTGATGGCGTCGGTGAGCTTGCCGTTCTCCAGGCCCTTCGCCAGCTTGTCCATGACACTGTCCATGGCCTTCGCCGCGCCCTTGGTCATGCGGTCGAAGGCGGGCTGCGCGGCGATGGACAACTGGGCGAGGCCGGTGACGAGCTGGCCGGGGATCCGGTTCAGGGTGGTGAGGCTGCCGCGGATGCCGTCGAAGACGCTCTTCAGCTGCCCGGTCTTCTGCAGGTTGGAGACAGCGGTGAGGGCGTTCTTGCCCATCGTGTTGAGCGCGCCCGCGGTACCAGCGAGGCCGGCGCGGACGGTCGGGAGGATCTGCCCGGCGACCTGCTGCAGGCGGGTACCGATCCCGGCGAACAGTCGGTCCTGGACGTCGAGGCGCATGTCGCGCCAGGCGGGGGCCATCTCGCGCAGCACGTCGACGAACCGGCGGGCGTTCGGTGACAGCTTGGCCATTGCCTGGTCGACGGCGCTGACCTGGGTGGCGGCCGTCTTGTGGGCTTCAGCGACCTGCTTGGCCGCGTCGGAGACGGCACGGTGGGCGTCCTGGAGGGCGCGTTCCTGCTGGGCGACCTGCTCGTTGGCCTGCCGGATGCGCTCCTTGGCCTGAATGACGACGTCGGAGCCTTCGACACCGGCCTTGTTCGCGGCCTTGGTGTCGGCGGCGAGGCGCTTCTGCTGGCGGGCCTGCTCGTCGGCGCTGGCCCTGGCCCGCTCGAGCGCCAGGTCGGCCTGCCGGATCTGCAACTGGGTGGCGGCGGGGTCGTTGCGGGTGTTCTGCAGGTCGAGTTCGGCCTGCTCGACATCGAGTGCGGCCTGCTTCTGGTCGAGGTAGCCCTGCTTGAGCTGGGCGTTCATGTCCTGCAGATCGCGGATGGCCTGGCGGCGGGCCCCGTTGAGCTCCTCCTGCGTCTGCCGGGCGGCACGCTGAGCCTGCGCCAGGCTTCGCTCCGCGTCGACGACTCCGCGCTGCGCATTGGCCAGGGAGCGCTGCGCGGTCTCAACACCTCTGGTGGCGGCGGCGGCAGCCTTGGCCTCGCCGGCAGCCGGCTGGAAGGCGGCCTTGATGGCGTCACCGATGCCGGTGGTGCCCACCTTGATCGCGGCGAACGCGCCGACGAGGGTGAGGACGGCGGGTGCTGCGGTCGCTGCGAGCGGCCCCATCTGGGCGAGGGCGGAGCCGAGGGAGCCGATGGCAGGCATGGCGCCGATGGCTGCGACGCCGAGCGTGACGATGCGGTTGGATAGGATGCCGAGTCCGCCGCCCCCTCCCCCGCCGAGGTTGCCGAGGGCTCCGGTGAGGGCGGCGAGGCCGGTGGCGCGGACGCGGACGTTGGCAGTGCGGTCGCGTGTCAGGAACGTCAACGCCGTATTGGCGGCGCCCGTGTCGGCGCGCGCCTGCACCGTCATGGTGCGGCGGCGGGTCAGGTTGGCGAGGCTGTCGGCGGCCACGCGCGTGTCGACGTCGACACCGATGCGGACCTTGCGGTTCTGCGTCAGGTTGCGGATCTCGTTCGCGCCGACCCGGGTGTCGACGGAAGCTCGGATGTTGACGACGCGGTCCTTGCACAGGCGGTCGAGCTGCCGCTGCGCCGTGTTATACGCGCCCTGCTGGATCTTCGGCAGGATGTCGACGGTGCGCTGCCCGAGGATGCTCTGCAGCTTGCCCTTAGCCCCGGCCTCGTCGACGTCGACGTCCACCTTGACCTTGCGGTCGCGGGTGAGGCGGTCGATGGACTGAGTGGCCTTGGTGTCGTCGACGTCAGCGGTGACCTTGACCTTGCGGTCGCCGGCCAGCTTGTCGAGCTGCCCCTTGGCGGCCCCCTCGTCGAGCTCGACGGAGACTTTGACCTTGCGGGGTGCGGTGAGCTTGTCGAGGCGCTCCTTGAACCCGGCAGCGTCGAGGTCCGCCTTGACCTTGACCGTCGGCTTCAGGGTCTCGAGGCGGCTCTGGATCGCGTCGCCGATCTCGTCCGCGGCCTTGATCGCGCCGGGCTTGACGACCTTGGGGAGCTCGACGGCAAGGATGGCACCGAATTTGGACGTGTCCGGGAGGAGCGATACCCGGGTGCGTCCGACGGTCGTTGCCTCGGCCATGCCGCCTCCCTCCTATGCGCCGTGTGCTTCGAGCTGCTTGATCGCCTGCTCCCATTCGGCGATCTCGTCGGGATCCGACTGGGGTGGGGCGGGGCTGTACTGGTTGAGCAGGTGTTCGCTGATCGCGACGGCCGCCTCGTCCTCGGTGGCGTCCGCTTCGAGGCTGGGCGGGCTGATCGCCTGCACGTCCGGGGGCTGGCCCTTGAGGTGGGCGACCCACAGGATCCGCACGAGGATCAACAGCGCGTTGTAGGTGGCGGCTTGCAGGAACGTCTGCTGGTTCCAGCGCTGCTCTTCCTGCTCACCGCCCGCGGTCGCCGCCTTGGTGGCGGAGTCCTCGGGCAGGGCCTGGACCAGGTCGCGGAGCTCTGCCCAGGACATGGACCCTTCGCCCCACGACATGGCCCAGAACTCTTCTAGGCGGCGGCCGGGGTAGTAGCGCTGGAGGTCGGCGCGGACGGCTCCTGCGTGCTCCTCAAGGAGTCCGAGGAGCCAGAGCCTTCCCCCTCGTCGGTGTCCGCCTCATCGGAGAGCTCCTCGACGAGCTCCTTGAGTTCGCCGACCGTGAGCTGCGCGACGGACACCAACTCGTCGAAAGCCTCGGGCGGGCTGGCGACCCGCTTGAGGACGTCGAACTGGTCGGTGTTGGCGGCGTCCTGCACACTGCGCACGATCTCGACGGGCCAGAAGTCCTGCTTGAGGAAGGAGCAGGTCTTCTCGACGAACGTGCCGGGTGCTTCGCCGGGCGCCTCGTAGACGACGTCGACGTACTTGATGCCGGCGGCCTCCGCCTGCTTCATGCGCATCTGCTGGAGGCGGATGACCTTACGGTTCGGCTTGGACATGATCGGTTCCTTCGTGGGCGAGGGCGGGGCGGGGGCAGTGCAGGTGGCCCGTCGTGCCGCCCCCGCCCAGGAGATGAGCGCGACGGACCACCAGTCAGAGATCAGGCGGGCTTCACGACGTCCGTGATCATGTGCTGGACGGACTGGGCGCCACCGGGCGCAGCCAGGGCGGTGAAGGTCAGCCCGAAGTTCGAGGAGTCCTCGGAGCTGTGCTTGACGGCCTCGCGGTCGGTGACACCAGCGCGGGCGATCATGATGCGGTGCCGCTTCCCCGACATGATCACGTCGAGGCCCAGGGCGATCTCGACCGTGTCCGACAGCGAGCCGGACCCGAACGACAGGAACTGCTTCTTCGGGCTGGGCGTGGTCACGGCTGCGGTGCTCGTCATGTTCGCCAGGCCCACCTGGTAGTACAGCGACAGCAGCTCGGCAGTCGTCTGCCGGAACACCAGCTTGAACGTCTGCGTGCGCTTCCGCGCCAGGTCGACGACCGGGGCGTCCTCGCCCCACGCGTCGAGCTGCGTGCGCTCCTCCGCCAGAGCCTCCTCCAGGCCGTCAGGGGTGATGAACCCCATGTCGGTGAAGTCGCTGCCCCAGACCTCTTCCGGGCCGGTCGGGAACGTCGCCCCGACGTCGCCCATGTATGCCTTGCCGGCTGTGCCGACGATGATGGTGGATGCGTCGCCCACGGTGGGCCTCCTAGCTGGTCACGCGGGGTGGGCAGACGCTCATCCCCAGGGTCATGCCGACGCGGTACACATCCGAGTTCGGCTCTTCTGGTCTGTCCTGCGGGCCGGTTTCCTGGCTGATGCCGGTGACTTCGCCGTCGGCGGTGCTCATGCCGGGCAGCAGCTCCCACTCGGCGCACACCCGCTGAGCGAGGCGCATAGCGGTGTCCTCGTCGGCGGCGTAGCAGTCGATGGAGAAGCGGGGGTTGTCCCTGGCGGCGGGGCCGTTCCAGCTGCGGACGTCGGCGACTCCGCCGATGCGCAGCACCCTGACCGCAGGCAGCACAGCGTTGAGCGCCGCGCCTTCGGGCGTCTTCGACGACACGTACACGCCGTCGAGAACAGCCGTCAGAAGATCGATGGCGATCTTCTTGCCGTCGGGGAGGACAACCGCGGTAGCCATGACTAGGCCGTCGCGCCCGTGGTGGCCTTGGCCACGTAGTCCTGCAGCTCGCTCTTGGTCGCCTTGTCGGCCTTGGCCTGCTCCATGCCGAGGGTGACCGCGTACAGCCGCCACTCGGCGACCGGGGCGCTGTCGGTGGGCTTCTCGGCGGGCTTCGGGTAGTCGCTGTCACCGGTCGGGTCGGCGGTCTGCCCGGACGGGTACGGGTCGCCGACCTGAACGGCGAAGCCCTTCCACCGGTGCACCTCGTCGGCGGGGACCTCGACGATGTCGCCGGGCTCCTTGCCGTCACGCCAGAACGTGAGCTTCATCTTCACGACGTCGCCGTCAGCCATGGCTGTTCTCCTTGTCGTCGCCCGGCCGGACAACGCCCTCTGCGAGGAGCTGTGCGACGACCGCGATCATGAGGTTCTTGTTGTTGTCGGGAACGTCCGGCCAGGGCTTTCGTGAGGCTTCACGGGTCTCGTAGCCGTGGTTGGGCGCGAGCTGCTCGTATGCCTCGTGGAAGCGGCGGGCGATGGCCTCTGCTTCGTCCATCAGTGGTCGCCTCCTGCGGCGTCGAGTGCGGTGGAGAGGGTGTAGCGGGGCGGGTGGATGGAGCGGCCATGCCGGTCGGTCTGGCGGGTGCCGTGCTCCACGTAGATCGCGTAGTGCGTGTTCGCCTCGACGTGGACGGCGCCGTCCGGGTCGTCCTCGTCGAGGCGGGAGATCCGGGACCGGTACAGGCCCGTGTCCACGGGGGCGATCTGCTTGGCGACCTCGACGACCTTGTCCATGCGGCCCTTGAGGTCGTCCTGCACCTCGTCGTCGTGCGGCAGCTCGAACTCGATCGCGGTGTCGTCGACTTCGACGTCGATCTCCACCAGGGAGGCCATCAGCCGGCCACCTCCCGCAGGTTGACGACCTGCCCCGCCAGCGGGCCTGTCGCTTCCGGGGCGGCCGGGACGCCGTCGACCTCCCACGTGCGGCTCTGCCAGGACACGCGCATCCACTCCGTGACAGCCGGAGCGCGAGCAGGCAGATCCAAGCGGGCTGTCGTGATGGTGCGATCCCCTGCGTTCTTGACCTCGGTCGAGCCGGTGACGTCGACCGTGCAGCCAGAGACCGGCGTCTCGACCGCTTGATCCCAGTCGCGGGCCCTCGCGTTGTACGCGCCCGCGACCAGCGGAGCATCGAGGATGGTGACCGTCTGGCGCCCGATATTGAACGGCATCAGCCCCACGTCCAGACAACGCCGTGGAAGAGGCCGGACACCTTCAGCACGTCGGCCGCCGACTGCGCCAGACGCTGCGAAGACGCCGACTCGCCGTCCTTCGGAGCGCGCCGCGTGAACGAACGCTGGCCAGTCGACATCGACGCCACATCGTCCTGCGCGCCCGTTTCGTCATCCCTGCCGATCAGCCAGTGGACCTGCCGCACACAGGCGCGCGACAGAACCTCCTGAACCTCCGGGTCGTCCTTGTCGTAGGCGAGCCCGTACAGCGCCCTGTCGATCGCCGTCGACGCCCGATCCAGCAGGCGCGCGGCGTTCGCAGGCGCAGGCTCAGGAGTGAGCCACGCCTCAAGGTCGCTGACGGTCGCATACGACGGCATGAGCTACTCCCCCGAACCCTCGGAGCCGCCCTCGGCGACCTCGACCCAGTCTTGGAGGTCCTTCTTCGTGGCCTCCTGCGCCTCCTCCTCGGGCATGCCGAGAGAGACGGCGTAGGTACGCCAGTCGTCGACCTTCGCGTTGGCGTTCGGGCGCTTCACGTCGCCGTCCGGCCCGGCAGGCGGATCCTGCGGGTCGAACGG
Source organism: Streptomyces sp. cg35 (assembly GCF_050410835.1). Lineage (NCBI taxonomy): Bacteria > Bacillati > Actinomycetota > Actinomycetes > Kitasatosporales > Streptomycetaceae > Streptomyces > Streptomyces sp. cg35. The sequence continues at coordinate 7,611,983 of NZ_CP191268.1, read as the reverse complement.
CGCCTCGGGAGACTGCGGGGTCTCCTCGGCCTGCTCGTCGGCGACGGGCACGAGGTGGCCCTTGGCGACCTGCTTGGCCATCTCGTCGGAGAGCGGCTCATCCAGGTGCAGGCGCAGACCACCCGACCCCTGATATTCGCGGCCTGCCATCACAGGCCCGCCTTCGGCAGCTTCAGGACGGTGATGGTGCCGGTGAACCCGGACTCGAAGTCGACGAACATCGACGAGCCGCGCTGCTGGAACCGGGCAGAGGTGAACGGGCCGAGGAACTCGGATCCCGTGTTGGCGCCGACAGCCTGGACGTAGTCGCCCGACCCGGCGAGCCAGGACTGGCGGCCGGCGCCCGCCTTGACGGTGACGTTCTTCGCGCCGGTCGCGGTGTTGTTGACGCGGAGCAGCGTGCGCTCGGGGTCGACGCCGTTGATGACGACACCGTTCGTGACGAGCGTCGCGTCGATGGTGGTCCCGGCCGGGCTGGTCAGGTGCCCGTTCGCGACGAGAGGACTGTAGGAAACGGCAGTACGGGGCATGGGAGGGCTCCCGGGGTCAGAGTCGGATGCGGCGACAAGAAGCACGCCGGGAGGGGTTACGCCGGGTCGATGAACGCGACCGCGATACCGGTCGGGCGCAGCAACTTCGCGCCGTACACGTGCAGGCCACGGATGGCGTCAGCGATCGTGTTCTGCAGACGCAGCGCCTCGGTCTCCAGGATCTGCTCGGCGTAGGTGATCGCACCCGGGTAGCCGGCCTGGACGACCTGCGTGTCACCAGACGGGTTGGGCGTGTTGTTGGACTCGAGGATGTCGAAGCCCGCAGCCCGTCCGACCATGCCGTTGCGCAGGCCCTCAGTGGTGCCGGACGCGTCGACCTTCACGAACCGGTCGTCGTTGAGCATCGAGCCGATGAACTCGGGACTCGCGACGACGTAGCGGCCTTCCTTCGGCACGTTGCTGCGGTTGAGCTTGGTGCGCAGCGGCACGAGCACCTTGGAGTAGGCGTCGGTCGGCGAGGTGAAGGTGTTGATCGGCGAGCCGGTGGAGCCGATCGTGTTGGCGGCAGCGACGCCCGTGTACAGGTTGGCGACGTAGGCGTCGGCCTTGTCACGCAGCCCGTAGGCGGCGTTCTGCGCCATCTTCGTCATCGGGTTGAGCAGGGCCTGGGCCTTGTCGACGTCGTCGAGCTTGAACGCGAACGCCTTGGCCTGGTCGATGACGAGGTCGGTTCCGGCGGTTTCGACTTCCTCGTAGTTGAGGTTCGAGTTCTTGTCGTAGTCGAAGATCGTCGGGTCGCCGATGGTCGTGATGTGGACGCTCTGCCCCTGGCTGGAGATCTCGCCCTCGTAGTCGCGGTTGACCAGCTCGGGCTGGGCGTAGACGAGGGCGTTCTCCAGCGCGTCGAGGAGGAGCGAACTCCAGATCTCCGGCTTGAAGTTGTTGATGGACAACGGAGGCTCCTAGGGGAACTCAGCCGCCCAGGTAGGACTTGAAGCGTCCTTCGCGCACGGCCTTGGCCTTCTCTTGGGGTGTCATCCGCGCCGCGTCTGCCGCTCCCAGCTGCCGCTTGCCGCCTGGGGCCCCCTCCATCGGCGCGCCGCCCGCAGGGGTGGGCTCCGGCTTCGTCTCGGGCACCTTGGCCGCGAGCTTCGCGTTGGAGTCGACTGCCGCCTTCACTGCCTCACCGACCGCCTTGTCGAAGCCGTCCGCTGCGGGGTCGAGCTTCGAGATGGCGTTGGCGAAGGAACGCGAGTCGAGCAGTGCGTCAGGGTCGCCGCCGTGTCCTGCTGCCGTCCGGTAGACGGCGAGTTCGACCTTCATCTGGCGGGTCTCGTCGCGGGACGCCTTGGTCTCTCCGCGGGACTCCTCCAGCTGGGAGGCGAGCTCTTCGAGGGTGGGCGGCTTGGCCTCGTCGGTCTGGATGCCGAACGCTTCGGCGACCCGTTTCATCAGGTCGGCCTGGTCGTCGGCGGCCTTCTTCTCTGCGGCCTGACGCTTCTGCTTCTCGGCATCGACGTCGCCGCGGAGGTTCTCGACGAGCTTCTTGAACTTCGCGGGGTCGAAGTCGCCGTCGAACGTCGGGGACTTCCCCTTGGGTTCGTCGGCCGGCTTGGGCTCTGCGGGCTCAGGAGTTGTGGCGGGCTGGGCGGGTGCGGCCGGCTCTGGCGGAGTCGGTGCGGGTGCCGTCGTCTCGGGCGGGGTGGCCGGCTGGCTGCCGGTGTCCGTGGCCGGGTTGTCGGCGGGGGCGGGGGTCGTCATCGCGGTGCCTCCTTGGGCGGCTGGCGCTTGGCGATGCCTTGATCGCCTGCGTTAGCCCAGATGTTAACCCTGAACCCGCCTCAATGCTGCACAATCAAAGGCTAGAACGCAAGATATCCTTTGATTCGAAGACGAGAGGGGGTTGGTTCATGGTCGACAGCACACGCATCGCCGACATCGCACAGCAACACCCCGACCGCATCCGCACGTTGGAGCAGCGCACCATCGCCGCCGCCACCCAACCCCTCGCCCAAGCCCTCACTGCCGCACAGGCCGCAGCCGTCACCCGCTGGGTCCGCGACACCGCCCACCAGCAGATCGGCCCCATCGGTGACGCACTCCAAAAGCTCATCGACTACGTGCGCCAGCTACTGCGCAACGCCTTCGCCGACAAAGGCAAGCAAGCCCAACACCTGACCGAACGGGCCGCATTCAACGCCGCCCAGATCAGCGCTCGGCAGGCCTCCGGCATCGCAGCCGCCATGCGAGGACAGGCGCCGCCCCCGCTCGACGTCGAGGTCGGCGACGACGCGCAGCAGACCTGCGAAGCCATCCCCCAGGCCGTAGAAGAGGAGCACGGCGCGGCGCTCGTCCTGCTCACCACCGCAGGCCTCACCGCCATGGGGCTCGCCGGCCTCAACTCCATTTTCAAACGCGCCCGTCGAGCCGTCGGCCGAATCGCCCAGCACGCCGCGACCGCGCTCACCCAAGCTGCCGCCAACGCCAGCCGGCTCGCAGCCCTCGCCCTCGGCTCCGGCGTCCGCCTCCTGTGGGTCGCCGAGCCCGACGCGTGCGCAGCCTGCGCCGCCTACGCCGGACTCCACATCCGCCCCGGCGGCCAGTTCGTCGGCGGGCTCTCACTCGACCCGCAGCGCACGGTGTTCACGAGCCCTACCCCAGGCCCTCCTAGGCATCCGCACTGCCGCTGCGTACTGATCCCCTGGTCGCCGTCCTGGCGTCTCGACGGCCCGCCCCTGCCCACCCTGCTGCGCCAACGCGCCCGCAACGCCCGGAGGCCGTAATGCCACAAGGAGTCATGCACGAAGACCGCTGGGACGAATTCCGCGAGCTGCACACGCAGGGACTTGGGAGGAACGCGATCGCCCGGGAGATGGGCATCAACAGCAGCGTCATCTCCCGCACCGCCGCCCACCTCGGCCTCGACTTCGACCGGTCGAAGATCGCAGCGGCCACACAGGCACGGCTCGCCGACGTCGCCGAACGACGCAGCCTCCTCGCCGAGGACCTGATCGGTGACGCCGAGAAGCTGCGGGCCCAAGTCTGGCAGCCACAGCAGTACTTCGACTGGGGCGGCAAGGACCACGACTTCGACACTCACGACGCCGCCGAGCCCATCCCCGCCGACAAGCGGGCCCTCATGGGTGCCGCCGGCCTTGCCATCGACCGGTCGCTGAAGCTGGCCCCGCCGGAGGCGGCGTCGGGCGTCGACCAGGCGAAGTCGATGCTGGGCAACCTCGGTGAACTGCTGACGGCGTACTCGCGTGCGGCGGACCAGCAGGACGCGGCGCAGGCTGAGGGCGACGGGGCGTAGCCGTGCTGGATTCGCTGCCCCTGTCCCGCAAGCAGATCAGGTCTGTCGCCGAGTCGACGACGAAGATCTCGTGCTGGGAGGGTGCGATCCGGTCGGGGAAGACGATCGCGTCGCTGTTGAAGTGGCTGATCTTTGTGTCGCAGGCTCCGACCACGGGCGAGCTCGTGATCATCGGGAAGACGGCGCAGACCATCCACCGCAACCTCTTCCTGCCCCTCCAGGACCCCGCTCTGTTCGGCGACTTGACCAAGCTGATCCACTACACGCCCGGCGCCCCAACCGCGACAATCCTCGGCCGCACCATTCACGTGATCGGCGCCAACGACGCCAAATCCGAGCCGAAGATCCGCGGCATGACGCTGTGCGGCGCCTACGTCGATGAGGTCACGCTGGTGCCGCAGGTGTTCTTCGAGCAGCTCCTCGGCCGCATGTCGGTGCGCGGCGCCCAGCTGTTCTGCACCACCAACCCCGACAACCCGGCGCACTGGTTCATGCGGGACTGGCTCTCGCAGGAAGGGAAGAAGCCGCTGCGCCGCTTCTCCTTCACGATCGACGACAACCCGTTCCTCGACCCCGAGTACGTCCGCGACATCAAAGCCATGCACGAGGGCTTGTTCTACCGCCGCTTCATCCTCGGCGAGTGGGTCGCAGCCGAAGGCGCGATCTACGACTCGTGGGACCGCGACCGCCACATCGTCACCGCGCTCCCGAAGGCGGGTATCCACAAGTGGATCAGCCTCGGTGTTGACTACGGGACATCCAACCCGTTCCATGCCGTGCTCGTCGGTATTGGCGCCGACCGTCGCCTGTACGCCGCAGCCGAGTGGCGTTACGACTCGCGGCAGCACAAGCGGCAGCTCACCGACGCCGAATACTCGACGCGGCTGCGTTCCTGGCTCGGGGAGGTACCGCAGATCGGCTCGGTCCGGCCGCAGTTCATCACCGTCGACCCGTCCGCGGCGAGCTTCTCGACGCAGCTGCAGCGGGACAAGCTGCGCCCCACGCCGGCGAAGAACGACGTCATGGACGGCATTCGCACCGTCAGCTCGCTGCTGGCCGCGAACAAGCTGCTGGTGCACGAGTCCTGCAAGGACTTGATCACCGAGATCGGCGGCTACTCCTGGGACGACAAGGCCGCCCTCCGCGGCGAAGAGAAGCCGATCAAGGTTGCCGACCATGGATGCCTTGTCGCCGGAACGCCCGTAACGACAATCAGCGGCGAGATCGCCATCGAGAAAATTCGCCCGGGGGATCGCGTCCTGACTCGCGCCGGCTATCGGCCAGTTGTGGCCGCGGGCATGACGGATGCCTCGGCCCGGGTTTACCGGGTCGACCTGTCCGACGGAACTTCAATAACCGGAACTGGCAACCATCCCTTCTGGGTTGAAGGAAAGGGGTGGATTCCCCTCGATGAACTGCGTTATGCGGATATCCTTTTGTCATGCCGAAACGAGTCGAAACTGTTCGCTTCCAGGGCATCACTTTCCGCCGCTACCCGGAAGCTGAAGGCTGGGCAGAGCAGGCTTACTACACGCCCGGAATCGCCGACCGCCTCAATGGGAAACGTCGCCTCCATGAAGAAATCTGGATGGCACACCATGGCCGCGCAATACCTGCTGGCCACCACATACACCATCGAGACCACGATCCCCTCAACAATGACCCGTCGAACCTGGCCTGTCTCAGCCCAGCCGAGCACGCCGAGCATCACGCTGGCGAGCGGCGCGGAAGCTGCTCGCCGGAAGCTTTGGCCAACCTTGAGCGCATACGACCTCTCGCGGCCGTCTGGCACAGGTCCGCTGAGGGTCACGCCTGGCATGTCGAGCACGGCAAGCGGACCTGGGAGGGCAGGGAGGCCCAGGCCTTCACCTGCCAACAGTGCGGAGATTCCTACGAGTCACGTTCGTCGCACGGCCAGGAACGCTTCTGCGGCAACGCCTGCAAGGCTGCGTGGCGGCGTGCGAGCGGGGTCGACGACGAGCAGCGCAACTGCGAGCGCTGCACCTCCGGGTTCACCGCCAACAAGTACAGCAAGACTCGATTCTGCGGCCACTCGTGTGCTCGCCGTGACGCCCTTGAGCGGCGCCGCTCCCGTCTGGAACCTGACCGTCGCTGACTGCCCGGAGTTCTTCGCAGGCGGCGTACTGGTCCACAACTGTGACGCGTTGAGATACGCGGTCTTTACCACTCGGACCCTGTGGCGACACAAGATCGCCCAAGCCGCCTAGAAGGGACCCCGCTATGCCGCTCCCCCCGTCCGGGAACACGCCATGGCCGCCGCCGCAGTTGGAGATCCCGCACGCCGACATGGACATGTGGCGGGCCTGGTATTCCGGCAACACCGATCATTTGGCGGCGGTGTACGGCGGTCCGGCGAACTACCGCTCCAACGCGGTAGCCCGCCAGTTCTTCGAGGTCGACAAGCGGCGCGCGGCAGGAGGCGACGAGCTGCGCACCTTCTGGGGGCAAGACCCCACGCCGGGCCAGCAGGCGGCCAAGCTCCATATCCCGATCGCTGCGGACATTGCGGAGATGTCGGCGAACTTGCTGTGGGCGGACGTGCCGCAGGTGACCGTGGACGCCGACTCGACGGACGCCGACTCGGCCAAGACGACGACCGCACAGATCGGCCGCTACCTCGACGACCGGGGCCACGCCAAGATGCGCGAGGGCTCCGAGCTGACGGCCGGGCTGTCCAACGTCTACCTGCGGGTCGTCTGGGACACGACGCTGCGCCCGCGACCGTGGACGGACGTTCTGGCCCCGGAGGCGGTCGTCCCGGAGTGGCGGTGGGGTGCGCTCGCCGCGGCGACGGTGTGGCGGGAGCTGGCGCCGCTGAAGGACGCTACGGAGGTCTGGCGGCTGCTGGAGTACCACCAGCCCGGGAGCATCCAGTACGGCGTGTATAAGGGCGGCAGTGACACGCTCGGCATGCTCATGGACTTCGCCGACCACCCCGACAGCGAGTTCCTAGGGAAGATGGAGGGCGTCAACGCGGATGGCGTCCAGTCGACGGGCATCAACCGCCTCCTGATCACGCACCTGCCGAACGTCCTGCCGAACCGGGTGTGGGACGGGGTGCCCGGCACGGCCCCGCTCGGCCGCTCCGACTTCGCCGGCATCGAGCCGATCATGGACTCGCTCGATGAGGCGTGGACGAGTTGGATGCGCGATCTGCGGCTCGGAAAGTCGAGGATCCTTCTGCCTCAGTCGATGTTGGAGACCGACGGCCCCGGCTCCGGCGGCAGCTTCGACCTCGAGCAGGAGGTGCGCGTCGGCCTCAACATGCTCGACGTCGACGGCAAAGACGCGATCACCATGGTCCAGTTCGCGATCCGCGTTGAGGAGCACGAGCGGACGACGAAGGCTCTTCGCAAGCAGATCCTCTCGTCCGCCGGTTACAGCGCCCAGAGCTACGGCGAGGAGGGAACCGTGGCGGTGACAGCGACGGAGGTGGCGGCCCGCAAGGAGGAGTCGCTGTCGACGCGGGGCACGAAGATCTTGTACCAGCGGCCTGCCGTATTGGATCACCTGACCACGATGATGATGGTCGACGTCCGCCACTGCGGCGCCACGGGCGTCGACCCCACCGCCGAGCTCACCGCATCCTGGCCGCAGGCCGTACAGCCCGACCCGGAGGCCACGGCCCGCACCCTGCAGCTGCTCGACTCGGCAGGCGCAATCTCTGACTTCATGAAGGTGAAGTGGCGATCGCCCGAGCTCGACGACGAGGAGATCGAGGCGGAGGTGCGGCGGATCCGCGACGACAAGCGGGCCGACCTGATCCCGGCCGGCGACCCGTTCAACACTGGCGGTGGCGTCGATCCGAACGCGCAGCAGGACGAGGTGGGCAGTTCGCCTGTGGCCGGCTCGGACGAGGGGCAGGACGAGACGGGCGGCTTCGAGGAGGCGGCGTGAGCGCTTGTGGCGCTCGGTTGGTTCACGCTCACGGAGTCGCCGTGTGCGACCTGGCCCCGCACTCGCCGGATGGGCAGCACAGCGCACTGTGCGATCACTGCCTGGACTGCGACCCCGACTACGGGGATCCGAGCGACCGCCTGCGCTGGGATCGCGACGGCGAGTCTTGGGTGGGCGGGGGCTCGCGCGAGTCCTAGCGGCGGCGGACGCCCTTGCGCGCGGGGAGTCGACGGTAGCGGGTCACAGGCCCACCCTTCGTAGCGTGGGCCTTCTGGTGGGCGTAGCGGGCTCTCAGGCGCGGGTTCGCGAAGAAGTAGCGCCTAACCACTGCGCCTTGCTCGCGAAGCCTTTGTGCTTGCGTCCTGGCACAGTCCTCATCACCTCCCATGGTCGGCTACCCCCAGTGTTCCCCTTGCCGGGCCGCTTACCGCCTGGCACGCGTGAGCCCCGACCCTGTCGGCGGGGCCGGGGCTCTCCTGCGGGGCGGTCAGGCGGCGTCGGCGTCGAGGCTGTCAGCCCATTCGGTGAGCGCCTGAAGGTCGTGGTCGAGCAGGCCGAGTCGGGGGCTGATCCAGTGGAGGAGTGCAGGCCCGGCGTGGCGTCGGGCGACGTAGTCGCGGTCCTTGTCCGTGAAGTCGTCGTCGATCCACGCGAACGATCGCCCTTCAGCCCAGCGGACGACACCCTCGGTCTTCCAGAAGACTCCGTCGCTTCGTGCGGTGCGGGCGCTGTCGGGCCATTCGATGACGGGGAGTTCGGGGAGGCCGATGTGGGGCCCGATCCACTCGTTCGCTTCGTGCTGCCATGTGGTGCACCAGACAAGGTCGAACGGCAGGGCTTGGAGCTGGGCGCCGTGAGCGGGGTTGAGCCAGACGCGGAGCGGCTTCTGCCACGGGTTCTCCCAGCCGGACGGGCGCATGCGATGCGTTTGATAGCCCTCCGGGCGTCGACTTGGCTTCGCCGCATAGGGGTTGAGTGGGCCGTCGACGTCTATGAGGAGCAGCGGCTTCACGGTTCAGTCCTCGTCTCGGTTCCAGTAGAGCCTGTCCCGGCGGGCGGCTTCCTGCGGCGTCTCGTCGAAGTCCCGCCGCCGGGGCTCGACCAACTCGGCTGCCTCGACCGCGGGCTGCGGTTCGATGGCGGGGCGGGCGGGGGCGGTCACTCGGCGTCTCCGTGTGCGTGCGCGAGGAGCCGATGGAGCGTCCACGCGGGGCCGTCTCCGCTCTGCGCGGCAGTCCCGAGGACGTCACGGAGGGCGTGGGCGTCGCTGTCGGAGAGTTCGACTGTCGTGGTGCCGTCGTTCTCGATGCTGACGATCCTCATGGGTTGTCCTTCCTCTTCAGCCCGAGCACCTGGCCCCATCCGTAGACGTGGTCGGGCCCGTATCGGGCGAGCTGCTTGCTGGCCGTACAGAGCACGGCGTGGTGGTGGGCGGAGGCTTCCAGGCGGAGTTGGAGCGACACGGCGGCGAGCGGTCGGCCGGTGAGCATCCGGCCCGCCCGGGTCGCCTTGCCGATCTCCAGCCGTGCCTGCTTGGGGAGTTGCTGGCGGGCGAGGTCGGCGACCGCGTCCGGGACCGGCACGTCGGTGCGCGGGAAGGCGATCACGACGGGTCCTCCTTGATGATTCCGGCTAGCCAGTCGTCGCCGTCGACGAACTCCGGGCGACGCTCACGCCAGAAGGCCAGCACCTCCGCGAGGTTCCGCTCGAACCAGTCGCTCCAGCCGTGCATCTGGATGTTCCAGCGCCAGGACTGTCGGACGGACTCGTAGGCCTCGCGGCTGAGGTCGTGACCGGAGGTGGGGTCGATATCATCGACGTCCCGGCCCACGGCGACGCAGAGAGCTATTCGGGCGTCGTTTACGGAAGTGCGCTGCTCGACACCCTCGACGGTCTGCAGCGTGTCCCGTCGCAGCGCCAGCCGCATGATGCGCAGGCGCGCTTCTTTGGTGACCTTGTCGCGCATCAGGGCCTCCTATGCGGCCTCCGTATATGCGGCCTGGTAGAAGGCCGGGCGAGCGAGGTGCTGGGTCTGCCTGTAGCTGGCGAGGCCGACGTACAGGGCGATGTCGAACGGGCTGTACACGTGGACGTGAATCCACTTGCCGGTGGTGCGGTGCTGCGCCCAGACGCGGATCGGCTCGTGGCCGTTGGCGGCCCGGTACGCCTTGGCGACGTGTCGTCCGTACCAGCTCTGATAGCCATCCTTGAGGTCTTCGGCGCCGAGCCGGCTGAGGATGTCGCCGGTGCGCACCAGCTGCCCCATCTCGACGAGCGCAGCCACCGCGCCGGAGCGGGCCCGGTAGGCGAGGGCCTTGGCGACGGACTGGGCGGCGGTGCGGATACGGCGGCGAAGCTTGGCGTTCAACGGGTCCCCCTGGCTGCGGAAGTGCGGTGGATCGGCGGGCCCGGCCGACGGCGGACGGGCCCTGGGGTGGGGTCTAGGCGAGGCGGGCGGCGATCTCGCGAAGGTCGCCCATGGTGAGCCCGGTGCGGACGCCGTCGTCGTAGATGCCGTTCGTCGCCTCGACCATCAGGCGGTCATCCGGCTCGTCGGCGTACACCTTCAGCACGTGGGCGAGCGCCTCGGCCGTGTTCGCGGGGGCGTCGCCGTACTGGTCCATCACCTCGCGGCGGATGCGGTTCATGGCTGCGGACATTGCAGGCTCCTCGCGCCTACCGTGATCGCAAGTTAGTAGCGATCATTACTAGCGGTGGCGACACCTCAAACAGTACCCATGAGGCATCGCCACCGCAACCCGCTTGCGATACATTGATGCCATGACGTCGACCCCGCCCTCCCTCGAAGAGATCGCCGCAGTCGGTAACCGCCGGCTCCGCGACGCCGACCGCCTCAAGAAGTCCAGCGACGAGCTGAAGGAGCTCGTTCTCTCAGCGCTGCGCGAGGGCCACCTCAAGCCCACCGAGGTCGCCAAGGCCTCTGGGTGGACGGGAGCCCACGTGCGGAAGATGGCGCGCGACAACGGGATCGAACCCGACGAGCGATACAAGGAGCGCGCCGAGCGCCTCAAGAAGGCCCAGGCCGTGGAGGAGACCGAGTGACCGACGACAAGATCCCGTTCCTGCGCGCCCGCCTCAACGAGGACGAGGAGCTAGCCTTCGATGCGGTCGACGAACGAAAGGGCGCCGAATGGCGGGCCAACGGACCGTCGGTCGAGGTGATCGGTGGGCTGCCTGCCGATCCCACGGCCTTTGACGAGACGGTGGTCTTCAACGAGGGCTCGCCGACCGAGGAGCAGGCCGAGCACATCGCCGCCCACGACCCCGACCGCGTCCTGCGTGAGGTTCCCGTGAAGCGGGCCCGGCTCGCTCTCTACGAGGACGCTGCGCGGCGTTGGGACGAACTCCCGCCCGGGGAGCGCAGCACCCCGGACGGCGCCGCCCTGCGCAGCAAGGTCACCATCCTGGAGATCGTCATCCAAGGCGACATGCAGTCCTACGCCCGGCATCCCGACTTCAAGGACCAGTGGCTGATGTAGCCGTTCTCGCCCGGCTCCCCTACCGGCCGCGTCACACTGCCATCATGGACGACGTCGTGTTCATGGTGCGGGCGGGCAGCCGGGCGGACTGCTTAGAGCAACTCCGGCTGCTGTGTGAGCGGATGGGCTTGCAGCCCGCCACAACACCCACCGACTCGGCCGGGCGCGGCTGGGTCGCCCGCGCCGTACCCATGACGAAGGCCCCGGACGCCGATCAGGCGGACGGGGCCCTGTCGTAGACGGAGTTCAGCGGTCCAGGCAGCGAGTGACGACGAAGCCCCCACCGACGGCGACCGCGAGATAGACGACCAGCCCGATGAGCATCCCACCGGTACTCGGCTCGCCCGGCAGAAGGATCAGTGTGAGCGCGATCAGCCCGAGTATCAGCGGGGCGAGGATCACGTACATCCAGTACAGCGAGTGGTAGCGCTCCACGGATCCTCCTACTGCAGGCTGCTGGACCAGGCAGCCTCTGGCGCAGAATGCGTCTCGGGCCGGTGGATGCGGGTGACGGGGACGACGAGGTAGTCGCCGGGGTCGGCGTCGAGGATGGAGACGGCCTCCATGTCCGGGCAGCCGGCCGGGTCTCCGCAGCCGTAGCGCCGGTGCCGCAGGATGTCCGCCCAACCCTCGACAAGGTCGGTCGGTCCGAGGTCGCGCAGCTGCTGCGGCTGCTGGTGTCCCCATGCGGCGTGCGCGGCGACCGCGGCGAGCACCTGGTCGGTGGGCAGGTCGTGGCCGAGGACGTACAGGGTTTCGCACGGCATGTCCTCGACCCACGCCGCGTCTTCGGGTTCCAGGCCGGGCTGGGCGTAGGGCAGGCCCATGAGGGAGATGCCGCGCCAGGCCCGCATCAGGCCGTCGTCGACACCGCGGCGGGGATGCCACCACGCCACATGATCAGGGTCGATGTGCTGGTCGAGGAGACGCTGCTCCTGGCTCGGAGTGAGAGCACTCGTGCGGGGTTCGGTCGCGAGGCTCATCGGGACTCCTTCGGGCGGGTGTTGACGGCGGTCGCGACGGCTGCGGCACCGATCGCGAGTCCTCCGGCAGCGGCGGCAGCACTGTCGGGGAGGCCGGCCGCGTGGGCGCCGCCGACGATGACGCCGAGCGCCGCAACCGTGCCCGTGGCGTGGGCGATGAGGCGCTTCGGGGCGGGGAGTGTGATCACGCCGCCACCTTCTCGCCGAACATGTTCTCCGGGTGGGCCAGGTCGCCGTCGAACGCGATCGTCTGGACGAAGCGGGGGTTCTGGCAGCTGAGCAGGTAGGCAGCGAACCGGACGTCGACCGCGGCCGCGACCTCTGCCCCGATGCCCGCGGTCTCCTGTGCTTCGAGGATCGCGTCGTAGGACATCTGGACGACGGCCGCGGTGTGCGCGCCCGCGCGGTGGCACTTGAGGGCTTCGACGCCGAGGCCTATCGCCCGTTCACGCAGGGCCTGCACGTCGACGGTCTCGGGGCTGGTGATGGTCACGGCTTCTCCTTGGGGTTGTTGTTGGCGACGATTCCGAACGCCTTGTTCCTGCTGTGGTCCTGCCGGTTGTCCTGGGTGACGGGCGCTTCGTAGTGGTGGTGGTGCTGGTCTGGGACGAGTCGCTTGATGCTCTTGGTGAGGCTCCGCAGCGAAAGGAGCGCCGCTGGCGGAGTGGCGGCGATGAGCCCGACAACGACGGGGTCCGCCTTGACGGAGACGTACAGGACGCCGGAGATGGCGCCCCCTAGGGCGACGGTGAGCACGGAGGCGCTGAGCATGCGGGCGCTGTCGTCGACGGCCTTCTGGCTCATCGGCGGGCGGCCGGGCTGCTCGGCGGGCGGAGCTTGACCGATCTTCGGGGTCGCCGATTCGTCCTTGTATGAGGTCGGCGGCAGGTCTTCGGCTACCGCGGCGGCAGCCTCGCGAATCGCCCTCTCCAGGCTGTCGTGGGTCGGGTAGGGAAGCCGCTGCCCGTCCGTGATGGTCGGGCGCGGCTCGGGCGGCGGCGTGGGCATGGGGTGGGTCTCCCTAGCGGTCGTCGTTGGCCTTGTTGACGCGGGCGTGCGCGTTCCGGACGCGGCGGTCGAGGATGCGCTTCTGTCGGGTGGTGAGTCGCCCGCCGCGCATCATGGCGACCAGGCCGATGCCGAGGGTGACGGCAAGGTCTTTGTGGTCCATGCCGTCGTCGCTGATCTGCATTGCTTCTCCTTGGGTGGGGTTGAGGTGTTGTCGTTGCCTGGACAGAGCGTGGACAGGGGCGCGTTCTTGCAGGTGGGAGCCTGGACAGAGCGTGGACTCGACCGGGGTGAGGCTGGACTGGACTGTCCAGGGTCGGGCCCTCTTGTCCAGGCTGGTCCGGGCTCTGTCCAGGCTCTTGTCCAGGGTCAAAGCGGGATCTATCGGGCGTCGTTGAGGTCTTCGAGCCGATAGCCCATCGACCGGCCGCCATCACTGGTGGAGACCTTCACCGCCTCTGCGGTGACGCCTTCGTCGGCCATGGCGGCGGCGAGGAGCCTGCCGACGCGGGCGTTGTACGCGTTGTCGCTCTCCTCGTCGAGGCGCACGTACTCCGCGTCGACGGTCGCGAGGTGGGCGAACAGTTCAGCGCGGGTGACAACTCCGCGTCCGGTGACGGAAGCCGCCTTGATCATGTGATCGAGGATCGTGGCCTCGGCCTCGACCAGAACCGGTAGAACGCCGGCCTCCGCGCGCAGCCTGTAGGCCCTGCGCAGGATCACATCGACCTCGTCGTCGTCGTAGAAGAACGACTGCGAGAGTTCGGGCTCCGAGGTTTCACCGGTCTGCAGGAAGCCGACACCGCGCTGGGACTTGAGGATCCGCTGTGCGTTGTAGCCGGCCGATGCCCGCCCCTTGCCCAAGATGGTGTCGGACGCCTCGGGGGTCATGCAGCGACCCGCCCAGCGCGTCGACAGGATGTCGCGGATGCCGGTCGGCACGGCGGCCGAGTCGGGCTTCTGCGTCGCCGCGATGACGATCCCGGCGTAGGCGCGACCCTGCTGCGTGATCAGCCGCAGGAGCCGCTCCAGCTCCTTCTGCTGCTCCGGGGTGGCGGCCGCCATGTAGGACGCCCACTCGTCGATGAACAGGACCGTCCAGCGCACCCGCTTGTCCTCGGCGGCCAACGCCCGGGAGAACTTCCGCACCCGGTGGTCCTTCACGACCTGCTTCAGCCCGGGGAGGACCACCTCCCACACGTGCCGGAGGATCGCGAGCAGCACCTCCGGATCCCCTGCGGTATCGATCATCTGGGCAATGGGCTCGAACGGCGACAGGTCGAAGCCACCCTTGCCGTCGGCCAGGTACAGATCGGCGCGCACGTCCAGAGCTGCCAACAGCAGCGGATTGTTCGCCGCCGCCGACTTGCCTGACCCGGGTTCGCCGCCGAACAGGGCGGTCTTCTCGAACCACTCCACGGCCACGACGTCGCCACGCTCAGACACTGCCATCGGGGCGGGATCCCACAGGCTGGCCTTCTCCGCGGTCAGGAGCGGCCCCTTGTGGACCTCACCCGTGAACGGGATCTTGAGCGTGACTCGTAGAGTCAGCCAGTCCTCCCGCGCACCCTTGGCCTGCGACACCTGCTGGACGCTGACACCGAACCCGTTCGCCAGTTGCGGCGTCGCCCCGAGAGCCTTCGACGCAGGTATGCCGTCGGGGAGTTCAAGGCGAACCTCCCAGGCGGAGCCGTCCGCGGTGAGCGTGCAAGGCGACAGCAGCCTGACCTCGTCGTCCGCCGCGATGACCTTGGCGCTGCGGTAGACGCGGTTGACCATCTCGTCGGTCATCCGGTCCCCGTTACCAATCTTCGCGTCGCGGTCGGCGTACAACTCGCCCGCGCTCGTGCGCCGGCCGATCAGGGTGAGGGCGGCGAGCGCCGCCCCGGTCACGCCGAGGCCACCGGGCGCCCCGAGCAGCTCCAACCCCACGGTTTCGGCAGCCACCGCAGGCGCGACGACGATCGCACCGCGCACAGCACGCTTGAGGCGGGCTTCACGCTGCGTGGACCGGTAACGGCTCATCGCCTTCACCGAGTGGTCGAACGCGTCCCCCATCTCCCTGCGGCGCCTGTCCTTCTCCTTGCCGGGGATGAGACGTCGATCGTGCGCCCACTTCGCAGACTTGTAGTCGCGCTGCGTGTGCAGGATCTCGTGCCGGGCCGCGGTGACCTGAGCCCCCTCCGTGCCCTGGATCCACAAGAAGGTGCGGCGCAGGCCTCGGAAGGTCTGGGCGGCGTGGCCGTGTTCGGTGCGCTGGCGTCGGATCCACTTCCGGAACCGACGGGTGGAGTTGAGCCGGCCGACTGCGGTACGGCTCTTCCAGCCGGTCTTGCTGCGCGCCCACGCGGGCGTCAGCGGAGTGTCCCCCATCGGGTCGGTGGCTGGCCGGGCGGACGCGAGCGCGGGCTCCGCGTCGGAGGCGTTGAGGTGGCCGGAGATGAACCGCTCCCACTCCGGGTCCGGCGTGCTGGGGATCCTCTCTATGCTCACTTCGTGTCCTTCAGCGTCGTGTTAGTTGCTACTTGCTCCAGGCGCGCCTGGGTCCGGGCCATGAGGCTGTTCGGGAGGGCGTCACCCCGGACGCGGCGGGGCGGGGTTCCGCCGTTCCTGCGACGCCCGTCGGGCGGACCAGTCAGGTGCGGCGAGAGTTGGATGAGACCCGCCTGCTCGCAGACGACGTCCCAGACGTCGCGCACCGAGATCAGACCGAGGCTTGAGGTCTCAGTCCAGCCGCAGAGGGACATCTCGTTCCGCGACAAGTACGGCGGGATGAACCTGCGGAACCGGATCTCGAAGAGAGCGGCTTGCTCTATCCGCCGAGCCATGCCGTGCGAGGTGACTTCGAGGGTGCGGTACGCCTGCCATCCGTCACGCCCGAAGTCGGTCAGTCGCGTCGCCTTCGGCGTACTGAAACCAACCTTCACGGCACAGAAGCCGGGGTGTAGGAGGACGTAGGTAAGGCCTGTCATTCGGTTGCCTCCTCGGCTCCTCGCGTGGCTCGCTCGACGCCGATCTGGCGACGGGCGAGGGGGCTGTACGGCTGGGTGTCGCCGGGCTTACGGATGGGCGGGGTTCCGCCGTTGTTCCGGCGTCCGTCGGGCTCGTTCGGGTCCTTCTTGCGGCGCCCCCTGATTTGGGAATTGATCAGCGACATCGCGCCGAGAACGGGGGCCTGTTCGGCGGTCTTCGCGCGGGCGTCTGCGGCGCGCGTCTGCATGTCGAGGTCGAGGTCGACGCCGACCTGCTTGAAGCCCTTCACGCGGTACCAGGCTTCGGCCCAGATCTGCTCGGTGACGACCGCCGAACCGCGCGCTGATCGGATCGAGTCGGCGACCTCCCACGCTTCGGGGTGGTGCTTTCGCCGGTCGTCGTCGCGCCGCTTCTGTTCGGCCTCCGCCCGCTCCTCGGCGATCTTCTTGTCGGCCGCGGCCTTCGCCTCGGCGGCCTGCTTCTCGGCGCGCGACTTCTCTTCCGCAGCCGCCTTCGCCGCGGCCTCCTTAGCGGCCGCCTTCTTCTCGCGCCGGGACGGTTCGCCGTCGGCCTTCTGCGCGATGCCCCGCTCGTAGGTCATGAGAACGATCGGCCCGCCGAGCGAGGCGATCGCCCCGATGAGGCCAGCGTTGAAGCCGATCCGTTCGTCGACCATCCCGCCGTAGAGGTTGATCCCGGCAGCGATGAGGGCGCCGAGCATGATGCCGATCCGGTACGGGGTGACGTCCCGGCGGTGGGCGACCGCCCAGGCAGCGCCGAACGCGAGCACCAGGGCCAGGCCCTCCAGGAGCGCGGGCGCGGCGACGAGGAACGGCCGCTCGCGGTCCCAGAAGTGCATGAACTGCACGGGCGCGGCGATGATCAGGCCGACGGCGTAGATGCCGCGCGCCCCCCACTTCCAGTACTGCTCGGAGCGCTCTTGGTCGGCGAGCTGGCTCGCTTCCCGCTCGGCCTTGTCCGCTGCCGACTTGTTGATCTCGTCGGCTTCGGCATTGGACTTGGCGATCTCGGTGTTCTTCTTCGCGACGTAGGCGTCGTGGTTGACCTTGTCCTTCTCCAGGCGCATCGCCGCGCGCTCGTTGGCGAGCCGCTGCTTCTCCGCGTCTTCGGCGGCGCGGATCTTCTCGGCCTCGGCTTCACCCTCGGCCTTGATGCGGGCCGCGTCGGCTTCAGCGGTGGCCCGTGTTCGGATCGCCTCCGCCTCGGCCAGCGCCACCGGATCGAACCGGGGCTCAGGCGAGGTCTTCGGCGTGCCGTTGACCTTCTTCTCGACGGATACGGCGGTCACGATGATCGGTGTCCTCTCGGGCTCAGCCGCGCTCGGCGGCAGGAGTGGTGAACTTGACGACGTAGTGGCCGACGACCGCGCCGACGATCACGCCCACCGTGATGGCGAACGGCTTCGGCGCCCCCACCACGAGCGAGACCTTCACGGCCAATAGGCCGATCGAAGAAACGAAGACCACGGACAGCAGGTAGAGGAGGAAACCCACGTCACTCACCCCGCCTGCTGCGCCGGGTCGTGGTCTTGCGCCAGCCGAAGGGGCCAGGCAGGTCCATCGACGTGGTGCGACGGCCGGTCGAACTGCGGGTGTGCTTCGGCCCACTGTCGAAGCCGTAAGTCACCGACCAGGACTTGCGGTTGATGTTGAGCCGGACGCCGGGGAAGATCCGGAAGCTCTTGCGAAAGGTCAGCGGCATCAGGCCACCTGCTTCTTCGAAGTCGAGGCCTGCCGGTTCCGGTGCGCCACGAACAGCAGCACGACCGCCAGCCCGAACACGGCCGGCTGAGCCAGCAGCTGGAACGCGCCCGTGAAGACCAGGCCGAGCGTCGCGCCTACGAAGTCGCCGACAGCCGGCCACACGCCGACGATCAACAGGAAGGCCGCCAACAGCGACCACAGGACGAGCCGCTTCATGGCGGCCTCCCTCCAGGTAGATAGGGGTGGGTTAGCGCTGGATCATGTTGGGCGGGCAGCCGTTGACGTGGCCTTCGCAGGCACACGGCTTCTCGCCGATACCGAGGAAGCTGCGGTGCGTCTTCGAGCAGGGCCAGCAGAGTTTGCACTCGCCCCTCGGTACTTCGGTCGCCTTCGACATCGATTCCTCCTCTCAGATCAGTCGTCCTTGCACGAACCGAACATCGACTTCTTCTCGGCGTGCTCGATGCACCACACGCAGGGGTAGTTCGCGCCGCCCTCATGCAGGTGCAGGTGCCTCTCCGCCTCCGGGCAGCAGAACGGCTCAGCCAGAAGCTTCATCAGGCCTCCTTCCGGTCAGCTCAGGCGCTCGACCCGGACGTCCAGGTCCCGCGGGTCGTCCTTCGCGGCCGAGACACGGCGGTCGAGGTCGGCCTTGTCGTAGACCGTGATGCTGTCGCTGGAGCCACCCAGCGGATTGACCTGCTTGCCCGACCTGCTGATGGCGGAGAGCTTCCACTTCGGCATGCAATGTCCTCTCGGGTTGGAGATGGATGGTGGGGTCTGCACCTCACCTCTCACCGCCGGGCGTGCAAGATCCGGCGGATCGAGCTGAGGGCAGGCTGGTCAGCCGGAGTAACTACCGGCTGCGCGGCGGCGGCTATCGGCGGCGTCGGCCCAGCACCTCGTTCAGGTACGCCTCGTTCTCCTGCCGCCGCTTTTCGAGGTGCTCGTCGAACCGCTTCATGCGCTCCACGTGCTCCTCGTTGTAGCTGCGGCCGGGATCACCTGCAGCACGTTCCGCTCCGGTCTGTATGTGCGTGACAGCTGCACGTCGGGGCATGATCGGGTCCTCTCATATCGGGTGACGGGACACTGGCATCGGATTGGATGTGGGTATGCGGTGCGCGCCCCGGCCTGCACTTGCGGCATACGTCGTGGAACCGGACCGGGGCCGGGGGCTACTTCTTGTTGTCCTTCTCGTACTCGGCGTTGGCGGCGGCCAGCGCCTCGCTCACGGCGGCCGGAACATCCGCCACCTCACGCCGCTCGATCGCCGCATACACGGCCTCACCGGCCAGGAACTGGTAGTCGTCTCGCGTCAGACCAGCCATCAGAAGATCCCTTCCTGTCGTGTGGATTGGTTTCGGTGCGCGCCCCGGGCCGGCGTCGACTCGGCTCCCTCGCGGCATGGATGCCGGGGCTGAGACGATCAGCGGTTGTGGCCGTAACAGCGGGCGGCCTTCTCCTCCGGCTCGCGCCCCCACATCAGGCGGCCCGCCCGACGTGCAGGTCCAGGCAGCTGCGCGTCCAGTCCTGGTGCACCGGGCACGTCGACCGCTGGTCGTCCGGCACGTTGTACGTGGTCTCCCGGTACAGGGCCCGGGTCAGGTCATCGCCGAACTGGTCCGCCAGCAGATCGACGACCAGCGTCGACCTACGAGCCTGCTTGCCGATCTCGGTGGCACCCAGATCGCCAGAACTGATGAACGGAGACATAGCGGTGTCCTCTCAAGGACGCAGGGATAAGGGGATGGTGGATCTAGCGGCCGGCGTTCTTCGTGGTCCTGCCGCACCGGTGCTGGTCAGCCGTCTGCTGCATAGCCCTGGGGTCGACGGTGTACCGGCGCTTGCAGTTGCGGCAGGTGATGGTGACGTCGCCCTTGCCGATCTGCAGCCAGTCGAAGAGGGGCATGTGTGTCCTTCCTGAGGTCAGCGGGATTGGGGGCTGGGCTACGCGGTGGCGACGGCGAGGTCGCCGAGGATGTCGGCGTGGTCGAAGGCCAGCTGCGGCAGCTCGTTCAGTGGGAACCACCGGGCCGCACGGGCATCGTCACCAGCCGTGGGTGACGTCCGGTCGACGATGAGCGTGTAGGCGACGGTCACGTACCGGCCGCGCGGGTCACGGCCCGGGGCGTCGTACACGCCCAGCTGCTTGAGCGCGGCCGGGTCGACCTCGATGCCGGTCTCCTCGGCCAGCTCACGGGCTGCCGCCGCACGGGACGTCTCGCCCTTGTCGACGTGCCCGCCCGGCAGAGCCCACCGGCCCTCGAACGGGGCCCAGCCGCGCTCGATCAGCAGGACATCGAACGGCAGCGGACCGGCGGTGCGGTTCGGGGTGAGCAGGACGACGTCGGCGGTGTAGCGGATGGTCTCGGCGATCTCGGACATGGCGGGCAGAACCTTTCAACTCGATGGGCGTGGGATGGGGGCGTCAGCGACTGAGGGGGCAGCGGCAGTTCGGGCCGTGGTTCGTCGCCAGGGCGTGGAAGTCCTTGACGGTCAGATCGCCGACCTTGCCCCGGAACACCTGGTCCTTGAGGTTGCCGGTGGGCACCTTGTCGGTGGCCAACTGCCAGTCGCCTTCGAGGACCACAGTGCGACCCTTGCGGCGCATCGTGCCCGCACTGACGACCTGCTTCCGGCGGGCCTCCCGAGCGGCCTTCCGCTGCCTGTACTTCTCGCTCGACTCACGCTGCGCCTGGGTGGTGCCACCGGTACCGGGAGAGGGCGTGGGCTGCGCCTGAGGGGTGCTACCGGCGCTCTGGGGCTTCTGGGGAAGGGCGGTGGCGCCAGGCGTGGGTGACGTCGGGTACTTCGGAGTGAACAGGCTCATGACGGACTCCTTTCAGGCATGACGGCCCACAAGCAGGGCCACGAAGTTGAATTGGGGGTGGTGCTGGACGGATGGGAGGCGGCCGGCAACCGGGGGGACGAATGCCGGACGCCACCCACCCAGCCAGAGCCGGGGTTGGTGCGGGCCCGGGGTGACCCGGGCCTGCACTGCTAGGAGTCGTCGGAGAGACCGTTACGGCGCTCCCACTCACGGATGCAGCCCTGAACGATCTGCCGCGTGACACGATCCGAGCTGAACTGGTGCTCCTCGATCGCGGCCACCAGCTCCGCATCGGTCAGCTCGGGGATCGTCTTGTTCGGCCAGTTCGCCATCGCCTCTCCCCGGTCACTCGTTGTCGCGGGCGTCGAGCTCGGCCATGAACTGCTCGTACTCGGCCTGGTCCATGGCCTCGTAATCGGCGTGCATCTGCGCCAGCTCGGCCTGCTCCTTCTCGTACTCCTGCTGCGTCATGCGCGAGTCCTCTCGAATCAACGGGGTGATGGGCTGGTCGGGCAGAGAGTTGGAAGCCGCGGACCACGGAGGCCAGGGAAGGACATCCCCGCAGCCCGCGACCAGACAGGGGGCCTAGGCCGGGACGACGAGGAAACGATCACCGGAGAGGCTCATCCGCACCGTCGCCGGCGTACCAGCCGCCCTCAACCGCGCCGCCTCCTCCTCTGCCGGCCAACTGCCACGCGGATGACCCGCCGGGAACGACGCGAGGATCTCGCGGACATGAGACGCGGCAACATGCGCAGCCACGTCCGCGGGGGACAGAGTCGGGGTGGACATCAGGCGGCCTCCTCGGCGCTGAGCGTCGGGGCGACGGCCGCTTCGAGGAGGAAGCGGTCGAGCTCCGTCTTGGCGATACGGAATCGGGGGCGCCCGTCGCCGCTCTTAGCGATGTCGATCGCCGCGAGCCGGCCGGAGCTGATGAGTTGGCGCACGTGCTGAGTGGTGCTGCGGATGAAGTCGGCGACCTCTCCGGTGGTCAGGTAGTCGCCCGTGGGGGCGACGGAGACAGGCGTCACTAGGCGCTCCCCTGCGGTCGACTGGGGTGGACACCTAGATAGAAGCAGACCTCCCTAGAGCAATCAAGGCTACCTAGAGAGATTCACGGAAATCGAGCCATGCAAAAAGCCCCCTCCTGTACTGGAGGGGGCTCAAATCAGCAGGTCAGCCCTTGTAGTCGTAGACCAGCAAGAACTTCGACGCGTCCAGAATCATGCGGCTGACTTCAACCACTCGCCCATCCGGCCGCTTGGCGGATCGATGCTGCTCGATGACCGGAGCCCCTGCAGGCAAGGAGAGGTCGTCGACCTCTCGGGAGACCGCCAATCGGCAACGCACCTGCTCACTGAAGCCGAGAGGTCCGTGCCCAGCCTCACGCAAGCGCTCATAGACGCCGCCGTCGCCCGTATCAAGCTCGGTAATGCGGGTCCCCCTGGCGAACTCGTCCGGGATGTACGCCGTAGCGCGCATCACCGGCACCGAGTCGACCAAGTACCGACGATCCCGGATCCAGACCTTGAGGCCTTCTTCGACCTCCAGGACGCGCGCCACGTCGTCCGGAACGCGGGCCAACTGCACGGTGAGGTCGTCGACTTGCATGCGACGCCCCTCGATGTCGACCTCCCACATCGAACGCGCCTCGCCCCACTGGTCGGGATACAGGCGCTTGAGGGCGTTGCGGACGATGGGGCGCCACTCTGCGAGGTGCCAGCCGGAACCGACCCGGGACTCAAGGAGCCCTTCATCGCGGAGGACGGCCAGCGCCTGGCGAATAGTCATCGGGTGCATGCCGTACCGCTCGGCGAGCTTGCGCTCGGAGGGCAGCTTGCGATCCGCGT
Source organism: Streptomyces sp. cg35 (assembly GCF_050410835.1). Classification (NCBI taxonomy): domain Bacteria; kingdom Bacillati; phylum Actinomycetota; class Actinomycetes; order Kitasatosporales; family Streptomycetaceae; genus Streptomyces; species Streptomyces sp. cg35. The sequence goes on along the minus strand of NZ_CP191268.1, from coordinate 7,589,390 downwards.
CGAACTCGCCGGCCTGGATCCGCTCGCGCAGGTCGTCGGCGACCCCTCTGTACTTCGGCCGCTCGCCGGGCGTGCGTGACACGGGCTCTCCTTCGGACGGATTCATCTAGAGCAACGCTACCCGCTCTAGATATCTGCTGGTCAATGCCCTTCTTGGGCGGATATCGCATGAGGGCTAGCTTCAATTGCTCTAGAGAGCTACGGTTTCGTAGTCAGCGAGTGGCTGTGCGTGAAGTCACTGACGCGACGAGAGGACATCCATGCCCGATTCCCCTGAGCGCACGGCGCTTTACCGCCTCTACGACGAGAACGATCGCCTCCTCTACGTCGGCATGAGTAACGAGCCGAAGGAGCGAATGAAGGCCCACGCGGCGGATAAGACCTGGTGGCCCGAGGTCGCGACCCGCGACTTCGAGTGGTTCGGCACCAGGGCCGAAGCCGCCCAAGCCGAGATCGAAGCCATCCGAGGCGAGCAGCCGATCCACAATCACACCCACAACACGGCGGCGGTACTCGCACTCCTGCCGCCGCCCCGCGAGGAGCCGCTGCAGCCACAGCTCGACCCGATCGCAAGGGATGGCCGCAGCGTCGCCCAACGAATGGCCGCCGAGATGCGCCCTCTGATCATGGCCGGCGACATGCCCACCGGCTCCCGCATCCCTTCCACGGCAGACCTCTGCACCCAGTTCAACACCTCGAACGTCACCGTCCAGCGCGGCCTCCGCATTCTGAAATCGGAAGGGTTCGCCGTCGGCCGCAGCGGGGCCGCCGTCTACGTCACCTCGCCTGCACCCCAGCACCTCGACGACGAGAACCAGCACGTCACAACAGAGATAGCCGCCGGCGAGATCGCTCCACCACGTCGCGTCGCACAAGCCCTCGCCACGGATCATGGGGAGGTCGTGCAGCGGCAGGAGTCACTCGTACAGGCTGACAACCGCCCGATACGGATCACCACCACGTATCGGCGCCTACAAGGCGGAGCCGGCATCCCGGTAGAGGCCCTGGACCAGATCACAGTCCGGCCGCCAACGACCGCTGAGCTGCTGCTCTTGCAGATCCCCGAGGAGGTCGCCGTCATGAACGTCTTCCGCCAGGTCCTCGACGGCGACGGCCACGTACTTGAGGTACAGAGCTTCGTCGAGCCCGGCAATCTCTGCCTCCGCCAGTACCGCACACCGATCGACCCGCAGTGAAGTACCGATCCCAACGCTTTCCAGCCGTCCTGCCCCGCCCCCACCGAGTGAGGTTCAGTGAGCTGCTCCGAGGATCGGTGAGATCCTCCGAGATCTTCGAGTTCCGGTTCTCGACGGTGCGGCCTGGCGGGCCGGTAGGTTCAGACCGTCGATAAGAAGACACTCGCCGATGATTCTCCGCCAACAACGCTCGCCGCCACCGCGGGTCTTGGGAACAGTTTCTGGGCCCGTCGGCGGTGAAATGGGGCGTCGCCTACTTGCCGCAAACGCGCAGGACGTACCTCTTGTGGAAGTGACACGAGCGTCGAGGCCAGATCTGTAATGCGTTCACTCGAACGAGGTACTTAGCGGGCCCTTGCACGGAGTTGGGCCGTCGTCAGCATCGTCTAGGTTCTTCCCAGGCCACAGGCAGTGCCTGGGGAACGCGAACGGCCGGACGGGTGCAACCGTCCGGCCGGTTCAACCAGCGAGCGCGAACTCGCTGATCAGAGTCAACCTGCTCCTACCAGAGAGAAGGCTTCACTGATGACTGTAGTACATCCCGAATCGCGGTTAAGCAACGCGGATGAGGGTTCGCGGATGGGCGAGGCTGCTCCTCGTCTGCGTCCGGCGTTGGTGAATGGCCAGCGCGTGCATCTGGAGTGTCCCGCGTGGTGCACCGCCGACCACATGATCGAGTCGGTCCGCTTCCTGGAGGATCTGGAGCATGCCGGCGAGATGACGGATCTGGTGATCCCGGGCGGTCCCGGCTACCGCCTGCTCGCGCATGCCCGTCTGGGCTCGGATCCGTTCGGCGACGACGCTGCCACCCGCAGCCCTTACGTGGTGGTGGATGACGGTTCGGAGCCGTTCGTCATGTCGCCGGCGGAGGCCGCGGTGTTCGCGGATCGGCTGGAGGTTTTCGCGCAGCAGGTGCGGGGGCTTGGCCGGGATGCGCAGAGCGCGATCTAGTCCCCAACAGGCCCTCTGATCAGCCCACTTGGGCCCCTTGAACCACTAGAATTGTCAGCAAAAAGCAGAGGCCGGACGGTGCCCACCGTCCGGCCATCTTGCGTATCGAGCGGGTCATCACCCCGCTGCGTTCGTACCCATCTGAAGAGTAAGGCACTGCGCATGACCATACCGATGAAGCCTCCTTGCCGCCAGCGATCGGCCGGCCTGTGAGGACGCACCGTTCGCGGCCCAAGTCCGGCGGCTGGACGCCCGTTAGTAACGAGCATGTCGCCCGCAACTACACGCTGAGCCTGAAGGCGAAGGGGCTGCTGCTGACGCTGCTCTCCTACCCGGACGGCGCTGACGTGACGACTAAGCGGCTGGTCGAGCTCCACGAGAAGGCGGGCGGCAAGGGCGAGGGCGAGTACGCGGTCCGCGCCGCACTGAAGGAGCTTCGGGAGGCTGGCCTCGTGGCCCACGTGAGGACGAAGAGTGAGGACGGCAAGTGGCGGACGACGACTGCGGTAAGTGACACTCCGCAAGGTCTGTCTCTGCTGCTCAGGCCGCCTGCTCCGGGGTGAGGTTTTCAGGAGTCCCGCTTGGCAGGAGTCCTGCCGGATGGGACTTCTGAATCTGGGAGTTCTTCTAAGAAGACGGTTACCTAGAAGAGTGCTGGCCTGGAAAATTCATCCCTCGAAGAGGGCAAGCCTCCTGGCTTGCTCGCCGTGTTTCGCGCGTGAGGCAGCTGGCAGGCAAGCGGGCGGGAATGCTGGCGAGCCTGATCGCTACCGGCTGTCACCGCCGGCCGGGCTGGCGCGCTCCCCACGGTGAGTCCCGCTACCGACTGCCCCTGTCCGTCGTTAGCTTGACCGTAGTCGTCGAGAGGGGTGGTCATGCCTGAGGAGCCGGTGCCGGGTCCGTTCGATACGGAGATGCGTGAGGCGTCGTTGCCGGACGGCAAGGTGGTGACGATCGCGGTGAAGCGGGGTCTGCCGCAGGATGAGGTGGATCTGTTGGCGGCTCGGATCTGGCAGGACATCCCCGGCGAGTAGATAGATCCCTCTGCGCCCCTGCTTCCGCCTGATACGGAAGCGGGGGCGCTGCCGTGCGCCGTGCTGCGCCCTTGCGGTGGCCCCGGTTCCGCCTGACCGTGAACGCTCAACTGCTGGTCGTTGCAGTCATTGGGGGGCGTCATGCGGGAGAGCTGGGATCGCTTAGCCGGCCAGGTCCAGTTGTGGCTGGCGGCGGTGTTGGAGCGGCGGGTGGCGGGGAGGGCGGCGAGGGCGAGGCTGATTCTGCGCCGGAACCTGGCGTTGGAAGCGGCGCATCGGCGTGGGGTGCCATGCGAGGTGATGGCGCAGCGGTTGGGGTTGCGGCCGAACACGGTCCAGAGGTTGGTGAGCAATCCTCGCAGCGAGGCGCGGAAGGCGGCCGGGCTCGAGGTGGTTCCATCGCCGCCTGCGGATGAGCAGCTGCCGGACGTGGGCTGATCTACCGCCCGCCGGCCCGCCCGTCGTCCTCGTTGTCGACGGGCGTGCCGATCTCCCCGGTCCCGCCGCATTGCCCGCATTGCACGGTGGTCTCGTTCCCGTCGGCGTCCCGGACGGTGATGGTCCCGCCGCTGCAGTTGCCGCACCTGGGCATGCGCGCCTCCAGGAGCCGCCGGGTGAGGTTGAGCAGTCGCCCGTAGCGCCAGTCCTGCTCGAGGGCCGGGATGTACCGCGGATCGACCCAGCCCATGGGGTGCTCCTCTCGTCGCGTTCAGCGTCCTCCCCGGGCAGGGACATCGCAACGCTTCCAGGTCGGTTAGCCGTCGGCCTTCTTGGCGCGTCGGCCAGTGACGGTCCCCTTGGCGATCTGGTCGACGCGCCCGATGGAGAGCTCGACGAGTTCGGCTACTTCCTTGAGGGTCTTGTCCTGCCGTAGCTCGCGGACGTCGGTCTCGCGCGCTTGCTTGAGCCGGGGGTCGTCTTCAACCGCCTTGAGGATGCGGGTGATTGTGCGACCTCGCAGGGCGGGGTCGTCGATGGCGAGTGCCTGCTCGATGGCCTGCTTGACGATGTCGTCGGGGGTGCCGGTCATGAGTGAACTCTAGACCTCTTGAAGATTCTTTTCTAGACCCCTTGACGCGAGTTATAGAGGTCTATAAATTGTAGTCATCGGGAACGACGGAGCAGGGAGACGAAAATGATCGAGCAGTCCATCACCATCGACGGCACCGAGACCGCGCTGACCGCCACCAGCGCCGTGACCTGGACCGCCTCGGACATCGCCCTCCGCCTCCGCCCGAACATGACGTGGCGTGCCACCCGCGGCGACATCACCGGCGACGGTGACACGGCCCAGGCCGCTACCGACAGCCTGATCGCCGCCGAGTGCAAGGCGGCCAAGGTCATGCAGCTCGCCGCCCGCTCCACCAAGGGTCAGAACTTCGCCCGCGAGATGCGCTCCTACCTCCAGATCGGCCCGCGCACCCGCCGCTTCAACAGCAAGAAGTGGGCCGTGGACGGTCACCGCGACGTCATCAACCTGATCGCCGAAGCCAGCTACAACCCGGGCATGTACAACGCCGACCGTGAGGCCATCTTCCGCACCGCTTTCGCCGCGCTCCGCTCCTGGGAGAAGCACATCGACGGCTACCGCACCGACGTGAACCTCGTCGCCCACATCAACGCGATGACTCCGTACCAGTTCGTCGCCTTCCTCGCCGACATGATCGACGCCGGCATCACCAACGTGGGTGAGGGCGAGCGCTACTTCGCCGAGATGGCCCGCCGCCTGTACGCGCAGGCCGCCTGATGGCGGGCCTGCGGGTCAACGAGGTCGTGGTCAACCTCTACTGCCCTCGCGAGGCGGCCAATTGGTGGGCCCTGTACCGGGCCCACGGGCCGGCCTCCCGCTTCACCACGATCACGGCGGCGATACCGGGCGATCTTGTCGAGGTCGCCTGCGAGGGCGCCGAGGATGCGAAATGGCTACGGGACATGCTGATGGAGCGCGGCATACCGAACACCGCGCTGAAGATTGTCACCTAGCCCTAGGCGGCGGGCCGTGACATCCGGCTCTCCGACCCGTTGTGCCGTGCATGGATCACACCGCCCCCGACGTCCCCCTGGCCGAGGACCCGCCGTCCCCGCTCCTGCCGCTGCTCACCTTGGAGGATGCCCAGGATCTGATGCTGCTCCTGGCCGCGGTGCTGGACGGCGGGGAGGTCGACGAGGGCTTCGCCCGGTATCTGTTGCGGAACCTGGCCGGGCGGGTGCCGTCGGCGGATTAGCCGACGTCCGGCTCCTCGCCGGGCGCGAGGTACCGAACGAAGTACGGCATCAGCGACTGATCGTCACGCACCCCGTCACGCGAACTCATGCCAACGCCTTCTACGTATCCGTTGACGTCGATCCGCCAGGCGATGGTGGGATCGGTGTAGGTAGTGCCGTCTGGCCGCTTAAGGAGAGCCGACCAGCCGGCGCCGGGAACGGCCGCCACTGCCCGCTCGTCCGCCTCCACTAGGCGCTCGAAGCCCTTATAGCCGGAAGCCGGCATCAGCTTGCCCCGCTCTAGGTCGACAACGAGAGCCCGGCCTTCGTCGTCCCACGCGATCACCGGCAGGCTGGAGTATTCCTGCGGCCCGTCTTCGTCTCGTTTGAAGAGGGCGTTGTACGAGGCGCTAGCTGGGATCACGATGCTCCTTCGGTCGAGAGGTGCGGAGTTCCTACCCCGATAGGCCTCGACGTGCGCATGCCGTTCACCGCCTCCGTGCGGGCCCGTAGGGCGTCTGCCATGCCGGGCGTCCGTCACGCCGCGGGAGGGGCGGACGTGGGCGCTGCGGCGGCTCGACGGGGGCGGTGCAGTCGTCGCAGTCTTCGGCTTCGGGCGCGTGCTGGAACGTCGCGGCCTGCTCTCCGATCCGCTGGAGGGCGCGGGCGAGGCAGGCTAGGGCTTCTGCGGCCCGTCGAACGCGTTCCTCTTCTGCCTGCTGGATGGCGGCGGCGAACTCTCCCCAGCTCAAAGGTGCGGGCTGTCCGGCGTTGGGGTTGGTGGTGGCCGGGTTGATGGTGAAGTCGGTTGTGCGCCGGATGTTGGCGGCGGCGCGCTGGAGGGCGTTGTCGAGGTGTTCGGTGTCCAGGGTGACGGTGGCGGTGGCGACGTCTCCGTCGATCTCGATGCTGCCGATGCCGTTGAGTTGCTGCCAACCCTCGTCGCCGATCTCGGTGCCGACGGGTGCGATCCACATCCGGGGCGGCTGGGGTTCCTCTGGCGGCGGCTCGGCCGCGGGCCGGCTGCGCATGGCGTCCGGCCCGACGGTCCAGTCCCCGAGGGCGTCGTTGATCTGGGCGAGGATGTCGTTGGTCTTCACGGGCGCTCCTCGATCGGGACACCCCGGGCCGGCGTAGGCGCCCGCAGTGCGTACTCGATCTGGTAGGCGATGTTGGTGACGGTGTCGCACCACAGGGCCATCGGGTGGTCCATGGGGAGTTTGCCGTCGACGCCGGTCTCGTGTTCCGCGGCCTGGGCGCGGAGTTCGGCGACGACAGTGAGGATGCGTTCGCGCATCGCCTCGACCGTGTCGGCTGGCTGGGTCGCTCCGGTCGCTGTGACGTTGATGCCGATGGTGGCGTGGCCAACGACGGGGCTGGCTGGTTCCTCGCCCACTCGGGCCTGCGCTTCGCGCATGATCTCGCCGATGGTCCGCGACTCGCGCTCGAGGCGCTGGAGCATGGCAGTGTGGTGCGGCTGAATGCGCTCGAGGTCGCGGAGGCTGGCCCGGGACACATGACCGCACGGTTCGGTGTGGATCGTGACCTCTTCGCGAAGGGGCTCGCGAACCCAGGCGGCGCGGGCGTCGTGAACCTTCGCGCCACAGTCGGGGCAGGGTGGCAGCGAGGACAGCAGGACGGTGATGCCGTCACGCTGCCGCTGATCGCGGTAGCCGAGCACGACAGCCCAGGTGAGGAGTTCGGCGTCGGTGAGGGTGCGGGGCTCGGTCATGCGGCGTCCTTCCGGTGGGCGCGTTGCTGTGCGGCGTGATCGGCGTTGGCGTTGCGGCAGGCCGGGCAGGGGATCTCGCCGCGGCGGAGGTGGCGGAGGTAGGCGGCCCGGTTGCCGCAGTCGGGGTGGGCGCCGATCAGTCCGCGGAGTGTGGCGATGTGGACGGCCTGGGTGATGGAGCGGGCGCCGAGTTTGCGGGCGGCCCGGAGCGCCATCTTGCCGATGCTCTTCTCCTGGTAGCCGAGGGTGCGGCCGATCTGGGCGTAGGTGTCGCCGTGGGCGGAGCCGGCGAGGATGGCGAGTTCGGCTTCGGTGAGGGGCTTGCCGGCGAGGTTCACGGTCACGGCTCCTCCTTGAGCAGGTGGAGTCGCTTGTCGCGGCGGGCTTTGGCGATGAGTGCGCCGGTGACGATGGCGGCGGGGACGTGGCCGGCGTAGCAGCGGTTGAGGATGCGCCGCCCTTCCGGGTTGATCCATTTGTTGGCGGCTTCGGCGCGGGCGCGGCGGGCGCGTTGGGCTTCGACGACGAGGGTGGCGATGACGTGCGGGTCGTCGATGATCAGGCCGGTTGTGTCGCTGTGGCAGCGGGCGCGAAGCAGCTCGACGAGGGCGGTGACTTGGGGGTCGTCGGACACTTCGACGGGGCGGATCAGGGTCACGACTGGCTCCCGTTGATCGCGCGGGCAACGGCGAGGGCTGCGGAGAGGTCGCAGGTGTCGGGGCTGCACCGGCTATCGCATTCCTCGTGCGCGGGACCGGCTTCACGGTTGCTGGACAGGACGCCCTCGAGGAGCGTTGCAATCGGTTCCCGCGCGGCGACAAGCGCTGCGACGGTGGGCGTCATGGTCATGGCTCCGGTGAAGCGGGCGTCGCGCAGCTTGTCGGCTGCGGCGGTGATCTCTTCGGCGGGTGTCACGACTGGTCTCCCGTCCGGCTGCGCCAGGCGGCGGGGTTGTGCTTGTGGTCGCGGTCGGGCATCACGATCTCGTCGCCGCGCAGGCCGTAGCCGATGACCTGGCCAGGGCGCAGGTGCGGGTTGCCTGCCGAGGTGCCGTCACAGTCGTCGGCGGGCCCGCACGGGTCGCCCTGGTGGCGGCCGTGCTGGCAGCGGTCGAGATCGGTGAGGATCTTGACGAGGTCCTGGGTGTCCGCGAGGGATCGCGCCATCGTGTTGTGCACGGGCTCCTCGGTTCGCATTCGAGCATGGGCGAGGCCGTTGATGGTGGCTTCGACCTTGGCGTGCAACGGGGAGTACATGACGCGCTCTGAGCAGTGGAGGGCGGCGTTCATCTCGGCGTGGCTGGAGAGGTGACGGAGGCAGGCGATGAGGGTCTCTTCGGCCTTCTCCAGCTCGCGGCGGAGGTCGGTGATGGTCGGGGCGGCCATGACGGCTCCTGTCGTTCGGGTGCGGGGCGGCGGCCGGAACCACCGCCCCGGGGGCTAGTTGGTGGCGGTCTCGTCGCGGACTGCGGCGATCACCCGTTGGCGGATGTCGTCCGGCATATCGGGGTGGAATGCGAAGTGGATGCGGACCAGAGGCCGGTCTTCAGCGATGTCGACGTGGTGGCTGCTGGGCTCAAGGTCGTCGGCGCCGAGGTTCACCGCCCACTCGGAGACATCGGCGGCGTCTTCGACGAGGGCGTCGACTGCACGCAGGGCCGTGTGCCACTGGTCCTCGTCGAGCTCTTCCCAGGCAGTGCCGTCAGTCAGCCGGTAGGTCGAGGCTTCGAGCAGGCCGTCGGTGTCGACGTTGTCGAGGGCGTACTTGATCTCGCGCGCAGCTTCGGCACGAAGGTCGTCGTCGGTGTACGGGCGGTCGGTCATGGGGTTCCTCCTGGGTGTGGGTGGTCGTTCGGGTTGAGGCTCTGTGCGGCGTTCTGACGGCCGTTCTCGGGCCCGGGGTAACCGGGGTGCCTCGTCGGGGAGTTAGGCCGCTGACGGACGACGGTGCGCGCGGGAAACGGCAACGGGGGTCACGTCGCGCCCCCACCGACGCACCGGGCGGCTTCCGGCGACGAGCACCCGGAACGGGCGGGCGGTCATCGGCCCTCCCCCGCCTGCTGCGCCTCGTCGGCCATGCGGCGGAGGTCGGGGTTGTCGTCGAGGAACTTCTCGGCGGCGGCGTCCCCGGCCGACTGCCCCAGGCGCCACAGGAGGTCGCGAAGCACGGCGGCCCGGTCGGCGGGCGGGCGGGAACTGTCCTTCTTGGATGCCGAGATCAAACCCCGCAGCGCTTCGTCCAGCCCCTCGTTCTCGGCACGCAGGCGGGCGATGTACCGCCTGTCGTGCTCCAGCGTCAGCCGGTCGTTCTCGCGTTCCGCGTCGGCGACGGCGAGGATGGCGTCGATCTGCCGGTCGAGGTTCTTGCCGTCGCGCATCATGCGGACGTTCTTCAGGGCGGCCGCGTACCGCTCGCGACGGTCGCGGAGGTTCTGGCCGGCGGGCGGGGTCGACGCGGCGGGCTCCCCCGGCATCCACTCGCAGCCGCAGCCGTTGGCGCACCCGTACACGCTGTGCTCGTCGACCGGGTGCTTGCAGCCGCATCCGGCTGCGCTGTGGGGCACCGCGCCGACCGCATGGTCCGACCAGCAGTAGCGCACACCCTTCTCGTCGGCTGGGCCCGCGTGATCGCCGTCGAACTGGCCGCCAGCGTGGCCCGCTTCGAGGGTGCAGCGATGGCGGCCGCCGCTGTGTTCGTTAACGATCTCGGCTGCGCAAGTGGTGGGCTCGGTCGGGTCGGTACTCATGGTCATCTCCGTAGATCGATGCGAGGGTGGGTGGAGCAGCGCCCGGCTACGACCCGGGCGCTGCGTGCGTGCGGTCACGGGGTGGGGCATTCGGGGTCGCAGAGTTCGTGGTCGCCCTCGATGTGGCCCATGAGCCGCTCGTGGGTGTCGCACGGCTCGCCGCCGTCCTCGCACGGGACGCCGGTGCACGGGGTTGCCGCATACTCGGCCTCGCCTGCCTTGCGGAGGAACGTCTCCATCAGCGAGAAGGCGGCGGAGGCTTCATCGGTGGCGCCACGCTCGGCGAAGGCACCACCCGCCTTGTCGCACTCGGCCATGGCCTCTCGCCACACGGTGGCCTGCGCCTCGCGGGCCGCCTGCTCGGCGGCCTCCTCGCGATTGATGGCGTCGTTGGCCCGCTGGTTCTCCGCGGCGAGCAGGCGTCGCAGCTCGTCGGCCTCGGCGGCGTGCTCGATATCGGCGACGGCCATCACCTCTTCCGCTACGGCCAGCACCGATGCGTGGTCCATGCCGGTCTCGACTGCGCGGATCGCGGCGTAGTACCGGTCGCGGCGCACGACCCGGCTGGGAGTCGGGGACAGCAGCGCGGACTGGGCGGTCGCGTCACCGCCCGGAGCCTCCGGGGCCCAGCTGTCCGGGGCGACCGGCTGCCAGTCGCCGTACCGGACGGGTCGGATGATCTGCACGCCACGGGAAATCTGGCCGGGTACCAGGTCACCGCCGCCTCCGGGGTGCGGGAACCAGGTGAAGAACTCGTTCTCCGGGGCGGGGATGCAGGGCAGTTCGCTCTTGCGGATGGGCTCGGGCGTCTCGGTAGTCATCGGGCTTTCCCTTCAGTCGAGTTGGGGTGGATCAAGGTCGGGGTGGGGTGGGCGGCGCGTCGTCAGGTGCGGGTGCTTCGAGGCCGAGTTGGACGGCGGCGAGGTCGACGGCGTCGCGTATCGACAGGCCTTCTTCGGATGCGGCCCACAGGGCGAGGGCTCGGGTGTGGAGGTCGTCGGCGAGGGCGAGTTCGGCGGGGGTGAGGTTGCGGATTCGGCCTTTGGGCCGGCGGGTTGGGCCCCATCGGTCGTCGGGGTTGGTATCGGTCATGTCGGGTTCTCCCGGATTGGTTGACGGTCTTCGGGCAACGGTCGAGGCTCTGTGCGCCCTTCTGGCGGCCTAACACACCCCCCGGTCGCCGCTCGGCTCCGGCGAGAGGGGTTCAGGGCGGCTCAGGGCCGCCTGAGCGGCTTCACGGGGGCTGAACCAGGGAGACGGAACGTCAGGCCGCGACTCGCGCGCCCGGATTGCGGCGGTACATACCACTTCAGGCGCGCCCCGTTCCGGCAAACCGGTCCCCGTCGCACCCGGCTCTGGCAGCAGCACATCCACCACCGGGCGGCCATCGACCACCGGCGGCAGGTGCGGGCGGAACACCGGCGCCCACTCGCCACACAGGCGGGACTCAACGGACGTCACGGCGCCTGCCAATCACCGGGGTGCGTCAGGTTCCGCACCGGCTTCCACGGCGGGCTGTAGCTGCCGGGGCACCGCTCGGACCAGCGCTCGACCCGGTACTTGGTGCGGCGGCGGTAGCCCCAGTGGTGGGCGCCCATGACGCCGCGCGCGGTCATCGCCCGGTCCTGCATGCAGTGGGCGCACCAGCCGCGGGGGCGGGCCGGCTCCGGAATCGCCGGGTAGATGATCCGGTAGGTCGGGTGGCCGATGGTGCGGCGCTTCTCGCCGTCGACGCGGAACCGGATGTACCCGCCGCCCGCGCCGGTGATCGTGGCGGGCTTGCCGTCGTAGGTGATCCGCATCCCGTGCCGGGCGGGCACGTCATAGGTGCGGCGGATCCATTCCATCGTGCTGGTCATGCCGCCTCCTCGTTCCGGGCCTGGCGGGTGGGCAGTTGGACGACGGCGGCCTGCTCGCACTTGATGCACGCGCACCGGCCATGCGTCGGTGTCGGGCCGGTGGCGGCGGTGCCGATGGGCCAGCCACCGCGGTGGGCGATCTCGTAGTCGGGGGCAGCCGGCTCCGGGGCGGCGGCGGACTCGGGCTTGGGGGCGCGGCCGGTGAGCGACAGCAGGTACTCGCGCAGGTCGCCCTGCTCGCGCATCGCGGTGATGTCCGCGGAGTCGACGCTCATCACGCCGCCTGCATGTCGACCAGGCGGGCATAGTGCAGCTGCGCAGCAACGGTGACCGTGGCGGTTGGCCCGTTGCGGTGCTTGCCGACGATCAGGTCGGCCTCGCCGGCTCGAGGGGACTCCTTGTCGTAGGCGTCCTCCCTGTGCAGAAGGATCACGATGTCGGCGTCCTGCTCGATCGCCCCGGACTCGCGGAGGTCGGAGACCATCGGCTTCTTGTCCGTGCGCTGCTCGGGGCCGCGGTTCAGCTGGCACAGGACGATGACGGTGATGTCGAAGTCCTTGGCGAGGAGCTTGAGTCCGCGGGACAGGTCGGCGACCGCCTGCTGCCGGTTCTCGGCTCGGCCGACCTGCATCAGCTGCAGGTAGTCGATGATCACGAGGCGTAGCCCCTTGGTGCGCACCAGGTTGCGGATGCGGGCGCGCAGGGCGGGCAGCGACAGCAGGGCCCCGTCGTTGATGTACAGCGGGGCTTCGGCGATCCGCTCCTTGACGCGGGCCGCGCCTCGGGCGAGGTCGACGTCGCTGACGACGCCTTGCCTCAGGTGGTGCAGCGGGATGCGCGCCTCGGCGCACAGGATGCGGTCGGACAGGTCGTCGCGGCTCATCTCCAGCGACTCGATCAGTGTGGGGATGCTGTTGAGGATGGCGGCGCCGCGGCCGATGTCCTGAGCGAGCGTGGACTTGCCCATGGCTGGCCGGGCGGCGACCACGACCATCTGGCCGGGGGTGAAGCCGCCGGACAGCAGCAGGTCGAGGTCGACGAATCCGGTGGGTACGCGGTGCTCGTTGGTGGGCGGGGTGATGGCGCGGATGAGGCTGTCGCCGACGAGGTCGCCGATGGACGCCAGGTTCTCGTCGTCGCTGGGGCGGGCGGCTCCGTCGAGTTCGGCCTGGAGGGCGGCAAGGTCGGTGTCCTCGTTGAAGGCCGGCGAGGTGGCCTTGAGGATGGCCTGCTGCCCGAGGGTCATGATCCTGGCGGCGACGGCCTTCTTGGCGACGCGGCGGGCGTACCAGGCGGCTGCTCCGTAGTGGGCTTCGTTGGTGAGCTGCATGAGCTGGTCGGCGCTCGGCACGCGGACGTTCATGCCGTTGTCGTGCAGGACCATGCGGCCCTCGGCGTGCCAGGTCTCGAGCTGGCGGTGGACGGCGAGGTGCTTGAGCTCTCCGTCCTGGAAGGCGGTGCGGAGTTCCTCGACGGCGAACCAGGTCCAGCGCAGCCAGTCGGTGGTGATGTCGGCCGGGTCGAAGCCTTCGGCTCCGAGCTCGTCGACGCAGGCGGGCTGCATGATGGCGGTCGCGGCGAGGACGCGTTCGGCCTCGAGGTCGCAGGGCCGCTCGAGCATCGTCGGCTCGGCGGTGGCTGCGGCTTCGTCGGCTTCCCAGAGGTCGGTGGTGGTCACGCGGCGTTCCTCCGGCGGTCGTTGCCCTTCATCGGGACGCGCTGGCACATTTCGGCGAGCCGGCTGATGACGCGGTCGCCGAGCCGGTTGACGAGCTCCTTGGGGTCGACGTTGGAGGTCATGAGGGTGGGGAGGTGGTGCTCGTAGCGGTGGTTGATCAGCCGGAAGTTGATCTCCTCGGTGAACTCGGTGGGCTTGCGCTCGGCGCCCAGGTCATCGACTAGCAGCAGGCGGGCGTCGCGGTACTTGCGGAACTCGGCCTCCGAGTCGATGCCGTGGCGGGGGCGCAGTGCCGCGTACAAGTCGGCCGCGGTGGTTACCTGCCACTGGGCGAAGACGCCGGAGACGGCGAGGGCGCGGGCGGCACCGTAGGCCTCGTGCGTCTTGCCGACGCCGGTCTGGCCGAGGAGCAGCAGCGACGGGCCGTGGAAGACGCTGGCGATCGGGCCGCCACGCTCCTCCTGGGCTTCGCGAGCGTCGGCGACGAGGGTGTCGATCCACTCGTGCAGTTGCGGCAGCGTGGGAACGGCGGCCCGGTAGTGGAACGGAATCTGCTTCGACGTCTCGTAGTACGTGTAGCGGGCGACGTTCGAGGTGGCGTGCACGTCGAAGTCGTTGGTGTTGAACCAGTCGGCCTCGAGATCGCGGGCGGCGAGCAGCGGGGCGAGGTCGTGGCCTCGGAGGTTGTTCGGCGGGATGTACTGCATCAGAAGTCCTCGTCGTAGACGGATTGGTCGGTGGGGTTGCGGTACGGCTGGTGGCCACCGGAGACGGCTCTGAGGTGGGACCGGTTGGCGCGCTCGCTGGCGAACTTGGCGGAGCGGCGGATCCACTTCTGCCACTCGGCCGGCCAGTTGGGGCGTCGGCTGCAGTTCGCGCGGAAGTGATCGATGAACTGCGCGGTCTCGTAGTCGAGGTCGAGTCCGGGGCCGAAGGTGCGTAGCGCCCAGGCGCGCATCGAGTCGGTGAGTTCGAAGCCGTCGACGTCGATCGGGGCGGGGCCGTCAGGCTCGCTCGCGCGCTCTACGTGACGTGCACCCTCCCCAGATACATCAGCCATATCTATGGGGTTCGGGTCGGGTCGGGTCGGGGCGCCGTTAGTAACGCCGTTACGAACTTCTGTGACCTGCGCTTCTTCGTTCGGTTCGGCTTCGTTTGGAGGCGCCGTCGTGTCGCCGTCGTGTCGCCGTCGTGTCGCTGTCGTGTCGTTCGGGTGCGATTCGCCGTTCTGCGTAACGCCGTTACTGCCGCCGTTACCATCCCCCTCGGGTGGGGGCGTCGGCTTGCCGTTCTTGCGACGGCGGAACCGCTCCTGCCGCTCCGCGTTCCTCTTCCGCTCCAGGAGCACCTGCTCGCGCGACGGGTTGTAATCCAAGTAGTCGTGGATCAGCCAGCCGTCATCGGTGCGGTCCCACACGCCGGCTTCCTGAAGCTGCTTCGCAGTCGCCTTGATCCCGCGGATATGGGCGACTAGCGCAAGCTCCCGGTCGGCGATGTGCCCATCGGTCAGATTCTCGGCGCACCAGCAGATCGCCGAGACGTGCAGCCTGAAGGCGCGGTCGGACAGCAGCGCGACCTTGCGGTGCGATGGAAATCGATCGTCCAAGCGGACCCAGGGCATGACGGCTTCTCTCTGGCAGTACGGGTGGGGAGTCGGTGCCGGCTAGCGGCTAGCTCTGCGGTTCAGGCGCGGCTTGTGCTGCTTGAGCAGCCGGTCTTCGAGCCGGTAGGCGTGCTCGCGGTCGTCGCAGGGATGCGCCTGCCAGCGGGCGAAGTGCTTGCCGCTCTTCTCGTGGGCGGTCATCCGCGGGCTGAACTTGTCGGTCGAGCCGACATAGACGGGCTCGTTGGCCTCGTCGAACAGCACGTAGACGACGGGTACGCCGTAGATCGGGCGGGGTGCGTCGAGGGGTATGGGGTACTCCCCCACCCAGCTGCCTTCGGGGCCGTTCGGGAGTTGCTTGGCCATCTGGCTCAGGCGCTTCCAGGAGACGCCGACAATGTCGTCCCAAGCGGTCATGCGGCCTGACATCTCCAGGCCCTTGATGGCCACCAGTGCGGTGCACAGTTGGTGCTGCGTGATCCGGCCGGTGCGGTAGTCGGATCCGATCCGGTGCAGGACCTGCGCGAGGGCCCTTTTGCGTGCCTCGGCGAGGCGCTGCTCCTTCTCCTGGATCAGGCGGATGTGCTGCAGCGTCGACTCGACCGACAGCAGCAGTTCCTCTGGCAGTTCGGGCATCATGCGGCTGCCTCCAATCGGGGCAGCCGGTCCTCGAACCAGCGGCGGAGCTCGTAGCCCATGGGGTTCTCTCATTCCTGGCGGTTCGGGTGGGGTGTCGGCTAGTCGCGGCCGGTACGCGGCCGGCGGGTCACGCGTGCTCGGGGCAGAGGTCGCGGCCGTCGCGGGTGAACCGCCAGCCGTCTCGCTGCTTGACCAGTCGCCGCAGTTCGCGGTGGGTGTGGGGCTCGAAGCGGACAGGCCAGTGGGTTTCGGCGTGGCAGTCGTCGCCGTCGCAGCGGAGGACGAGGTAGCTGTCGGCGGTCACTGGGTCGCCGCCTTGATCAGGTCCGCAGCCAACTGCACCGGGCAGGCATTGCCGATCTGCTGGGCTATGTCGCCGCCTCTCCACGGCCAGTCGCCGGGGAATCCCTGGAGCCGCCCGGCCTCCCCCGCCGTGAGCCGCTCGAGCTCGTTCCCGTCGGCGTCGACGAGCCGGAGCCGCGAGATCTTCCCGGTGACGGTGAACGCCGGCTCGTCGCTGGTGCGCCGCCCGCGGTTCTTCGGATCCCCGCCGGTCCCGTAGTTGCTGATGACGGTGAACGGGCCGCGGTGCGGGAGGACGTCACCCATGGACACCCACGGCTTCAGGCTCGGGTCGCCCTCGTGCTGCGGCACGCCCTTCCGGTACACCCGGTGGGTCGGCTCGGGCAGCCGCGCCTCCCCGTCGAGCCTGGCGATGAGCACGGCTCGCTTCCGGGTCTGCGGCACCCCGTACTGCTCGGTGCGCAGGATCCCGGTGGCGACGCTGTAGCCCTCCAGGCGGAGCATGTCGCCGACTGCCTCCCAGACGGGGAGGACCGCGGGCACCTGCTCCAGGACGATCGCCTTGTAGGGCCAGCCGAGGTCTATGGCTTCGATCGCCCACCGGAGCGGTTCGAGAACGAGCGGCGTGCGGTGGTCGTCGAACGCCGCAGTGTCGACCGTGGCGCGGGCCGCGGTCTGCTTCACGGCCTCGATGACCGCGGCGAGTTGCCGCCTGCCGCTGCCGTCGCCGGCGCCGCTGTAGGTCTGGCAGGGCGGGCCGCCGGCGAGTCCGTCGGCGGGCAGGGTGGCGGGCCCGTACTGGGTGACGTCGCCGTGGATGGTGGGCAGTCCGGCGGCGATGCGGGTGGCGACGGTGTTGGCGTCGTTCTCGATGCCGATCGTCGTGATGCTGAGTGCGGGGCCGGAGACTTCCATGCCGCCGGGGCCGGCGAACAGGCCGGTGAAGATCATGCGGCCACCTGCTTCTGCCGCTCGGGCCGGACCCGCTCGGGCCGCTGCCGCTTCACACCAGTGCGCCACTCCTGGACGATCTGCCGGACGGTGGAGATGGAGACTTCGCCGTTGAGGCGGTCGAGGATCTGCTCGGGCTGGTGGCCGCACCAGGCGAGGTGGATGATCTCCTCGCGGCGGATCGCAGCGCGCTCCAGGAAGTTGACCCCGATGACGGTCGGGTCCGGCTTGCAGTTGGGGTTGTCGATGTCGCCCCAGGCGGCTGGCGGCAGCCACCCGTTGCGGGCTGCGGCTTTGCGCGCCCTGGCGCTGTGACCGGGGGTGCAGATCAGTTGTCGGTAAGCGGCCCGGATGGCGCGGTAGGTGGCGGCCGTGACGGCGCCGCGCTCACCGGCGGCGATGGCCCACAGGTTGTAGGCCGAGACGCCGGTGGCCAGGGAGACGGAGGCGGGGCCGTGGCCGATCGCGTACAGCGCCTGGATGCGGCGCTGGGTGCCGATGAAGGGGACGCGGTCGGTGGCGCGCACGATCTGCGGCTGGACGGCGAGGATCTTCTCGGCGACAGGCCGGTTGATCTTCTCGTTCTTCCCGGCTGCGATGTTGGTAACGGTGGCCTTGGAGACACCGGCCGCGATGCTGATCTGCACGCGGCTCATGCCGCGGCCGAGGAGCGCGGTGATGTGCTCGGCCACCGGCCCGGCGGGAACCCTCAGGGAGCGTCCGCTCGAGTTGGCGAGGAGTCGCTCGGCGCACGCCTTCGTGTGGGAGTCGACGCAGGGCCGGCAGTGGCACGGCGGTCGGCTTCCGTTGCGGGTCCCGCGGTATCGGGCCGGCGTTCCGTGCGGCGGCGTCCTGTCATTGCTGGTGGTCACGACTGCGTCTCCTTCCGGGTGTCGGTGAATGCGGGGGCGGGAATCCGGTGTTCGTTCTCGACGTCGCGGCAGAGCTGGCGGGCGGCGGCGAAGGAGCGGTAGGCGCGGCGGACAGCGGCCCACGCGTTGCGGCCGGTGGCGATGACGAGCCAGGCGAGGGCGAGGTGCGCGGCGAAGAACACGGCGGATCCGGCCCACATGGCGATCTGCATGCCGGTGGCGTAGGTGTCGATCGCGGCGAGGAGGTCGGTCTTCATGCGGCGGCCGCCTTCCGTGCCTCGACGCGGCGGGCGATGCGCTCCCGGCGGGCCTCGGCCCGGTGTCGGGCGACGAGCTCGCGCTGGTGGGCGGGGACGCCGATCCATTCGCGGACGAGGCTGCCGTTGACGGTGCCGCGCCGGCTGGAGGCGACGGAGTGGGCGCGGATGATGCCGGCGTTGAGGAGCCGCTCGGGCAGGTGGCCCCACTGGTACTGGGGCTTGGGCGGGTCGGGGAGGTTCTTGTCGGCGGCGACCCCACTGATCGTGAACGGGAGGCCGGTGTCGGCGGCGTCGACGAATGCGTTCCACACCTCGTCGACCCAGGCCTCGTAGTCGTCGACGGTGCGGCGGGACTTGGCGGGGGCGGATGCGGTGAGCTCGGTGCCGTCGAAGGCAGGCTGGATGTGGGTCACAGCTGGTGCTCCTTCACGTGTGCGGCTTCTTCTGCGGCGTCGATGTCGTGGCAGCGGATGCAGAGCCGGATGGGCGGCCGGCCCTCGATGCGGCGGGTGCACCAGCGGTCGCCCTGGTCCTCGATCTCGGCGATCAACCGGGCGGCTTCGATAAGGTCGACGCGGCCGAGGGCGTCGATGCAGTCGTGGTCGGGCTTGCGGGCGAAGACGGGCCGCGGCTGCTTGCAGCGGTCGCAACGGCCCTCGACCGGGACGGGGGCGGTCACCAGACGTTCCCGGCCGGCTCGGAGTTCTTCGAGGGCACGCCTGCCGCCTCTCGCCAAGCCGCACTGTCGGCGTTGACGTGCGCGGTGGCGGACCCGCGGTCAGGGTTCGAGAGGGCGGTCGCTGCGGCGAGCGCGAGGGTGGCGTGCACCTGGGCCATGGCCAGGTGGTGAGCAGCGCCGACCGGGTCGACGGGATGTCCGCCGCGTCCGTTGGTGTGGGACGCTCCACTGAGGTGTCGTTCCGCTTGGCGGTAGTGCTCGGGTCCGGTCATGACAGGCATCTCCTGGGTGTGGTGTGCTTGGGGTGGGCCGCCCCGATTCCCGCGGGGCGGCCCGTGGCGTGCGGGCTACTGCTCGGGGGTGGGCGGCCAGTCGGTGGAGTCGTCGGCGTCGTGGTCCCAGTCGCCGTTGCCGACCTGCACGCTGTAGCCGGTGTCGGCGGCGGCCTCGGGCTGGGCGGGTGCGGAGAGCGCGGCGACGGACAGCGGGGCCTTCGCGGTGACGACTTCGGCGTGCGCGGTGCCGCCCAGTTCCTCGGCGACGTAGGGCATGCCGTGCAGGGCGTCGGAGGCGATCAGGCGGCAGAGTTCGCCGGTGGCGCGGGCGACGAGCATGGTCTGCGGCTGCTTCTTCCACTCGGACTTGCCGAGGAGGCCGAGCTGACTGGCGCGAGCGGTGGTCCACTCGACGGTCTGCCAGGTGTCGGAGTCCTTGCGGCGGCCTCGCATGACGCACCGCTCGGGCGTGGACTCGACGAGTTCGATCTGGTGGCCCTGCTTCTGGACGACGGCCCGCATGGCGTGCGCCCGGAGAGCCGGGGTGCCCTGGATGACGTCGATCGACTTCAGCGTTGCCATCGGCTTCAGCCCGAGCTCGGCGCCGGCGAGGATCGCCGCAGTGATGTCGCCGGGCTTGCCGCGCAGGGTGGCGGGGACGAAGGACGTGTTGGCGAGCTTCTGCGCCATCTGGTAGGCGAGGTCGGCCTCTTGGGCCCACGCCATGAGGGCGGTGGTGTTCTCGGTCGGCGCGGGAAGCTGGTTGGCCTCCTGCTGTACGGCGACGGCCTGCTGCTCGTCGCGGGTGGCGATCTCGTTACTCACCGATGTACTCCTCGAACTGTCGGATGGCGGCCCAGGTCGGAAGGCTGAGCTGGGGGATGGTGGGGACGGGTCCGGTCCAGTCGGGCCAGGTGTCCGTGGTCTCGCATTCGCGGTAGATGCGGAGGGCGCGTTCGTTGCGGGCGCGGCCGATGTCCTGGTCCTGGTCGGCGAGTTCGCGGACGGTGACGAGGTGCGGGGCCTTCTTGGACACGAAGATCCAGATGAAGCGGGCGCCCTCGGGAGCGAGACCCGCGGCCTGGACGCCGTCGATGTAGAGGGCGCCCTGCTGGTGGTAGGCGTAGGACTCGATCGACTTGCTGCACGCGTCCGGGCTGGCGTCCGCGACGGTCTTCAGGTCGACGATCAACGTGACCTGAGGGTGTTGCACCAGCCAGTCGGGGCGGACCCGGCAGCGCACGCCGGTCGCCGCGTCGGTCCAGTAGATCGACTGCTCTGCGACACCGTTCATCGTCAGGAGCGGGCCGGCGTCCGGGTGGTTGCGGACTGCGGCGGCCATCACCTTGACCTGAGCCATCTCCTTCGGCAGAAGCGGTACCTTGCCCGCGGCGTAGGCCTCACGCTTCGCTGCCTGCGCGGCGCCCGTCCTGTAATCCGGGTAGTCGAGGACGACGAGGTCGTGGCCCTCCCCCAGTGCGAGCGTGTGCGCGGCATTACCGAGGTCGAACTCCCGCTTTGGGGCCTGCCGGTTCTCGCGGTCGTACTTGAACTGCGCAGGGCAGCCGGGCTTGAGGAGGGCGCGCAGGCCGGACGAGGAGATCGACGTGCGGTCCGCGTGGTAGTCCTCTGCCGGGAGCCCGTCAACGATGGCGGGCGCCTCGACCTCGACGGCGGCGGTCATGCGGCGGCCTCGATGCAGTCCTCGCAACGGCCCGTCTTCGGGTCGAACGGGCCGACCGCGTTCCAGCAGTTGCTGGAGCTGCAGGTAAGCGGGGCCACCTGGAGTCCGGCGATCCGCTGGAGGGTGGCGATGCCTTCCTCGTCGTACTTGGCGAGGAGCACCGCGGCGCCGACCTCGGGGAAGGCGGTGACGAGCTTGGCCCGGTTGGTCATGTCGGCGCGGTCGATGAGGGTGATCAGGGACTCGGTCCAGTCGCCGGCCGGGTAGCCGCCGCGGCCGAAGTGACTGAGGACGTGAGCGGCGGTATCTGCCGGAATGCTGGGGTTCGTGGTGCTCATGAGGTCTCCGTGAAGGTGTGCGAGAGGAGAGGCCAGGTCCCCGACCGGGGGGGGTGCGGGGACCTGGCCCCTGGGGCGCCGCGGGGATGGAGGGGAGGCCCGCGGCGGGTCTTCGGTTGTGGCGTGGGTCAGGCGGCGGGCTCGGCCTCGTAGTCGTCCTGCCACTTCTGCGGGTCGTGGCCGGCCTGCTCGGCTGCGTCCCACGCCCACTCACCGATCTCGCCGGACTCCAGCTGCTCGTTGAGCTCGCGGACGGTCGCCTCGGCGAGGTCCGGGTCGGCCTTCTTGAGCGCTTCCAGCAGGCGGTAGGCGGACCAGGCGTAGATGCCGGAGTGGACCCAGGCGTTGAAGGCGGCAGCGCCCGACTCGGTGTCCATGTCGGCGCCGAACATCTCCGAGGTGGAGCGCAGGGTGTGGCGGAGTATGTTCTCTGCCAGCGCAGCAACGGCGCCGGGCTCGGGCAGCGGCGCCGGAACCGCGGCCGTGCCGCTGTCGCCGAGGCTTCCGGCCCACAGGTTGAGGGCGGTGGCCTTTTCCTTGACGTCTCCGCTGTAGCGGGCGGGCATCTGGAGGCCGAGGAAGTCGTCGCCGACGAGGAGCAGGGCCTTCTCGGGCTCGGTGTGCCAGACACGGAGGTAGGTGTCGGCGTCCTTCCAGCGGGCGAGCATCTTCGTGTCGGCGGACACCATGCCTCCAGCGGCGGAAGCGTCCTCCAGGGCGTCGCGGAAGAGCCCCTGCCACTTGGGGAAGGTGTGGTCCTTGGCCGGGATGACGAGGTCGCCACGGTCGTCAGTGATGGTCAGCCCGTTGTCCCCGGGCGTGAGGACCAAGATGGTGTCGCCCTCCTGGGTGTCCAGCCAGGCGGTCAGCCAGTTGAGGTCGCTCTCTCGGATGGTGGTGACCCACGCGTCTTCCTCGCGGACCTTGGTGCGGGCGGCGGCGAACGTGTACCGGTCGGTGGCGAGGACGTGCAGATGGACGCCGTCGCATTCAAGGCGGATGCCGTTGATCGCGGGCAGGGTGTCGTCGGGGCTGACGTGGGGGCGGGTTTGCGTGATCAGCCGCTGCAGCTTGTGGGCGTTGATCGTGGTCACGGGATCTCCCTGTGGGATGCTGGTCGTATCCCCGGGCGTCTCTAGCGCTCGGGGCTTTCTCTTGGCCCGCCGCCCTGCCGGCCGGTGTCTTCCGGCGGGCGGCGGTAGTCAGGCGGCGGTGATGCGCGGGATCGGCTGGGTGGCGGCCGGGTCGGCGCTGGCGCCGGAGTCCGACACCCGCACGACGGGCCCGAGGAGTCCGAGGTCGGCGGCCTCGCGCAGCGACCGGACGTCGATGGGTGCGGTGGCCTGGTCCTCCATGGCGCTGGTGTCGCGCTCGGCGGGCGGCACGTCGATCGCGTTGGCGTTGGCCTCGGCGGCACGGTGCGGGGCGAGCTCATCGAGCAACTGCTGCTTCTCGGATTCGAGCTGGGCGATCCGCTCCCAGGCTTCGACGAGGCCCTGCTCGGCCTGCTGACGGTGTTCCTTCTCGTTCTTCAAGGCGGCGTTCGTCGTGGTGACGTCGTCGAAGAGGATCGCGAAGAAGTCGTCGGCGGCAGCCTGCCGGTTGAGGAGCTTCGCGTTCTCGTCGCGCAGCTTGCGAATCACCGTGTCCGGGTCGTGCTTGCCGCGGTTACGGCCGGGAATCAGGCCGGTCAGGCTCACTGCTTCCTCCGGGGCTTGGGTCCGAGAACGGCTTCGAGGAGTTCGTTGAGGCCCTGCACGATGTGCGGGTCCTGGGCGAGCTGTTCGGCGGTGAGGCCGGGGTGTTCGCGGGCGACCTGGCGGCGGATCATGCGTTCGGCGGCCCGGACCTCGTCGCGGGTGTTGCCGTGGAGGATCAGGTTCGAACCGAGCTCGGTGTCGCTCACGACCGGCCTCCGACCCGCGCGCTGTACGCGTCGAGGGATTCGACGTATCCGGCATCCGCGGTCTCCCGGAACGCCCGGGACGCCTGCCCCCACGTGGTGAGGCTGTTCGTGTCCAGGTGCCACGTCTGCGGCCGGTTCCAGTCCGCGGTGGGGAAAGCGCCCTGTATGAGTGCCGCCAGCTGGCGGGAGCCGCCGTGCGGGATGCGCAGGTGCTGCTTGCTGCTGACGTCCCGGGCGGTGACGACGTAGATGCGATCCATCGGGCCGGCCGCATCCGTCCACACCGGCGTGAGGAGGACCGTGACGGCGCCCGGGACGATCGCATGGATGCTCGCAGCGAGACGGTTCACGTTCCGGCGGCGACGCGCAGCCGACGACTTGCGGGGGCGGACCGGCAGGTGCTCAAGCAGGACGCTCATGCCGCCTTCACCTCCGCCTGCGCCTTGGGGAGGGTGTCGCTGAAGCCGATGAGGACGACGGTGATGTCGTTGACCCGGGTGACAGCGCGAAGGTTTGTGCCGCCGAGGTAGTCGTTGAGGCACACGTCGTTGTGGTCGACGCCGAGAGCCTCACGCCAGTACTCGAAGTCACCGAAGCCGCCGTGGAGTCGGACCGTGATCTGCTCGCGGCCGATCTCGATACGGCCGGCCGGGACCAGCGGGTGGTGGGCGAGCAGCTGCTGGAGCGCGGCGACCGCGCCAGCCATGTCGATGAGCATCACGCTGCACCTCCGGGCGTCCAGTTCGGGTAGTCGGCTGCGGTGGAGACCGGGGCGTCGGGGTGCGTGACGAGGTACTCGTCGAGGCGGTAGGCGAGCAGGTCCGACGGGGAGTGCGTGCGCTTCTCCGCGGCGGTGAGCGTCAGCAAGCGGACGCTGGCCTCGACCTCGGCGAGCGGCGTGTCCAGGGCGGCGATGTTGGCGGTCATCGGGCCGCCTCCTCGGACTTGGCGGGCCAGGCGACGGGGAGTCCGAGCTGCTGCGCAAGCTGCCGCCGGGACTCGGCGTGGCCCTGCCAGCGCCAGTAGTCGTGCCTGTTGTTGGGGTGGCAGTTATTGATCGCGGTGACGTACTCGGCGCGCTTCGCGACGTGTTCGGCGACCTTCTCCAACTCGCCCTGCAGGCGGTCGACCTCGGCCTTGGGGGTGATGAGGTCGAGCGCGTTGGCCCACGGATCGTTCATCGACGAGTGCTCACCGATGACCTCGATCGGGGCGACCGCATCGGCCAGCTTGTCGGCGACCTCGTGGTACTCGTCGCGCTCCTTCATGACCTCGTCGAGATCACGCTCAGCCTTGACCTTGAGGTCCTCGATCTGGCACCAGGGGCAGGCGTGCGTGAACTCCGAGTCGACGAGCCAGTCCGCATGCTTGCCCTCACGGCACTGCTGCGGGTTCAGCGGCTCGTACTTCGCCAGTTCGGTGCGCGCCTCGTCGCGTTCGGCGCGGACCGCAGCCAACTCGGCGAGGAGCGCGGGCACGTCTTCGCGGGCGTGGGCGGTGAACTCGGCGTCAGCGTGGACCTGGGCCCAGTCCTCCTCAGCCGTCCAGTCGGTGTGGGCCGGGTCGTTGTCGAGGGGCTCTTCGTCGAATCGGGCGACGCCGCGGCGGGCCGTGTAGCCGGTCCCGGTTTCCTTCAGATCGGCGGCGACCTCGATGAGGCTCCCGCCGTGCCCGTACTCGTACAGACCCCACGGTCCGGGGGTTGCGGCTTCGGCGCGCTCGCGGATCTCGGTTTCGCGCTGCGGCGACAGGCGGGCGGTCACGAGGTGGCCCCGTCGGTGATGCCGTGCAGGATGACCTGCGCGGTGTCGACGAGCAGGCCGCCCGCGCTCCCGTAGCCGAGTTCACTCAGCGACGTCCCGGCCTTCGTCATCACCTCGACGCGGAACGCCTCGATGAGGGCGCTGGCCTCGCTCTCGGGGCAGCAGGCGCCGACGAGGGCCTGCTGGAGGGCGTCCTGCGCGGGGTTCGCGGATGTGGTCTGAGAGGATTGAGGCTGCACGTGCTGCCCCTTTCGTTTCGTGTTTCGGGTGGGGTGGTGCGTCGAGGTCGCTGACGGCGGCCTCACAAGGCCCTGCTGCCGGTGTGTGGAAGCCCGGTAGTGGGGCCGTTTGCCGCTCTCAGGCGGCGGCGCGGGCGGGGCGGCAGGGTTCAGCCGGGCGGGATTCGCCCTCGCGCTCGGCGTTGATCGCAATAGCGCCCTGGTATTGGGCTTCGAGGTAGGCGTCGAGGTCGGCGATGCGGTATGCGATGTACCGCCCGATCGGGAAGCCCTTGCGCCCTGGACCTTTGGCCTCGACGCGCCACTTCCGCAGCGTGGCGAGGGTGACGCCGATGTAGGCGGCGGCGTCTTCGATCCAGAGGCATCCGTCAGGCGCCTGCTGCTTGGGTCCCTTCCTGTTGTGCATGGTTACTCCTTGTCGGTGGGGGGATCAGAGGGAGACGTATCGTCCAGTTCTGGAGACGCTTTGGGTGCGAAGAGGACCAGCAGGGCAACCCCGAGGGCCTCCACGAGGGCGTGGGCGTCTGTCATGTCGGCGGACTTCTGCCTGCCGGTGGCGAGCTTTTCGATCAGGCCGGATCCGCATCCACTAGCTTCCGCCAGGCTGTCGTACCCGTAGGGAGCGCCCCGACCTGGGTGTTTCATGATCCATTTGAAGATCTGGGCACTTCGAAGCGTGTAGCGACGACTCAACTGTTCCCCCGTGGTGCGGAGCGGCCTTGATGAGACGAGTTAAGCATGACAGAGACGAATCGTCTACCAATCTGGACGACCGAGTGTCGGCTATCGGCAAAGTTCCTGGCTGGTTAGCATGCATCCGTAGACGATCCGTCTCCGGCAAGGGAAGGTTGTAGGGATTGACCTGCTACTTTTCCGGCGCCAACAACCGCGGATAGAGACAGTCGGTGCAAAAGTGACGCGAGAGGACGACGACATGACTGGCCCGGCAACGGCAGGCAACGCCGGTGCGGCCGAACAGTCGGCACCCACACCCGGCGCACTGTCCCAGCTCATCCAAGAAGCACTCGACAAGGGCGACTCCTACCAGCGGCTCGCCGACCGCGCCATCGACCCCGACAGCGGCGAGACCGTCTCCAAGCCCTACCTGCAGCGGATCGTGAAGAACCCGCCGGCCAATCCGCCCACTCCGCACATGATGAGCGCCATCGCCGCCTCCCTCGGGAAGCCGTTCGAGCGGATCCAGGCGGCCGTCGCCAAGCAGTGGCTCCTGTACGAGGCCACCGAACTCGCGGGATACGACGAGGAAGTTCGCATCATCGTCGGACATCTGGCAGGCAAGTCGAAGGCGGAGCTGGTGAAGTGGCGCTACATGATCGAGGCGGAAGAGCGCGCACGCCGCGAGTCGGAGCAGTAGCACAGACCGTGGCCGCGATCGCCAACTGATCGCGAATGTCCGCAAGTAGACATTTCCTCAACTGATTGTCGACGCCTCCCCCTACCCGTATTCTGCACCAACCGTGCATTTCTGGCCGCTCCGGCTCAGGTGCACCGTTGTGCCGCAGGAGGGGTCATGCTTGACGTCACATACGAAGCCGTCGCGATGGAACAGGGAAGACTCGCGAAGATCGAGGAAGACCGCGGAACGGTGCGAGTAAGCCTCGACAAAGATCAACCTTTGCCGGTCGTCGTGCGCCAACTGAACGTAGAGCTGGCCCAGTTGCTGACCTCGTCGTTCTGGTACCAGTTGTGGGGCGACGAGATCGTCAGCAAGGACACACCACTCCGGTCGCTTCGTGTTGTCTGCTATCTGCAGCGCCGCGAGGACGAGTGCGTCTTCATTGAGGAGCGTAAGGGGCTGGTCTGCATCTTCATCGACCCTGCCCTGGCAGTCGACGAGTTCGCCGCCGCGATGAACCCGGCCATCGTCAAGTTCTTGTCCCGCGGGCACTGGTTCCAGATGTTCGCCGGCGAGATCATAGACAACTCGGCGGAGCCCATGCGACAGGCCTGAGATCCCCGGAGTCGACAGTGCCTGGATATATCGAAGATCGCTGGACGAAGACCGGTCCCGTCGACCCGGAGACCAAGAAGGCGCCCCGCGTCAGAACCGATCTGTGGGGGAAGTGCAAGCGATACCGGGTGTGCGGCATCCCCGGTGTACGCAAGCGCTCCTTCGAGCGTAAGGCGGACGCTGAGACCTGGAAGTCGAAGACCCAGGCGGACATGCTCCGCGGCGAGTTCGTCGACCACCGTGACGGCAGCATGACTCTGGCCAGCTACGTCGCCACGGAATACTGGCCCACAAGGACCGGCGACCCTGCCACCCTGCAGACGATGGAATCCCGGATCAACAATCGCATCGTCGCCTTCCTGGGGTCTCAGCCGCTCAACACCATCAAGGCCCCGCAGCTGCGCCGGTACCTGGCAGACCTCAACGACCAGTACAGCGCGTCCACGGTCATCGAAACGTGGGGCACGCTCTCCGCGATTCTCCAGTCGGCAGTCGACGACGAGAAGATCCCTCGGAATCCCTGCCACGCGAAGACGCTCAAGCCTCCGTCCAAGCCTGAGCGCAAGGCGCGGGCATGGACCGGGGCGCAGGTCGCGGCAGTGCGCTCCGGACTCGATGCGCACCTGCGCGTAATGGTCGACCTCGGTATCGGCGCTGGCCTACGCCAAGGCGAGGTGCTGGGGCTGTCCATCGACGACATCGGCGAGGATGTCATCCACGTGAACCGCCAGGTGCGCGTGGTCCGTAACCGCCTGGTCTTCGCGCCGCCGAAGGGCGGCAAGACCCGGAGGGTGCCTCTGCCGAAGCGGCTGGCCGAGCAGATCGCCGCCCATACAGCAACCTTCCCGCCTGTCACGGCGACGCTTCCATGGGTGAATCCGGCGCCTCCGGAGAACGAGAAGCAGGCGGCTGAGCGTCGCCCACAGACGCATCAGCTACTGGTCACTGGTGAGCGTCGGCAGGGCGCCATGCGGCGGTCCGTGTTCAACGAGGGCCCTTGGAAGCGCGCCCTGGTGGCGGCCGGCTTCATCCCTGAGCCGCCCAAGCGGGAGCGCACGGAGGCCGACAAGGCTCGAAGGGCAAGCGGCAACATCAAGTACGCGGCATCGCCCGAGAACGGCTTCCACGCCCTCCGGCACACCTTCGCCTCAATCCAGCTCGATGCGCGCGAGTCCGTGGTGGCCGTGTCGCAGTGGCTGGGCCACGCGGACCCGTCGATCACGTTGAAGATCTACGCGCACATGATGCCGGAGGCGGATGGTCGGGGGCGTGAGGCCATGGACGCCTGGTTCGACGCGAATCTGAACGGATCTCCCTGAGCCCTCCCTGGCGCTCAGGGAGGGCGGGACTTGAGACCCTCCGTCGCAGCTCAAATGGTCAGCTGTTGGGGCGCAGGGTCCAGACGACGGTCATCTCGCCGGTCACCGCGCCGTCCTCGCGCCGGATCGCGATGGCCACCGGGAACTCGGGGCGCTCGCCGGCGTCCAGCTCAGCGACCACGTCGGCGGCCGGGCGGCCGAGCGTCGCCGTGGCGGTGACCCGGCCCATGGCCAGCTTCTTGTACGCGATCTCGGCGTTGACGGCCAGCGGCACGGCCCGCGAGAGCTGGTCCCCGAAGGCGGCGAGGACGATGGCGCCGCTCGCGGACTCACCAAGGGTGAACATCGCGCCGGCGTGCGGTCCGCCGACGTGGTTGTGGTAGTCCGCCTGGTCCGGCAGCGCCACGACCGCCTTCTCGGGCGTGGTCTCGAGGAACTCGAGGTTCAGGGTGCGGGCCATCGGCACCGTGGCGGCGAGCATCTCGCCGATCGACATCTGGTCTGCGCTCA
Source organism: Streptomyces sp. cg35 (assembly GCF_050410835.1). Taxonomy (NCBI): domain Bacteria; kingdom Bacillati; phylum Actinomycetota; class Actinomycetes; order Kitasatosporales; family Streptomycetaceae; genus Streptomyces; species Streptomyces sp. cg35. Next base: position 7,560,676 of record NZ_CP191268.1, on the reverse strand, counting down.
TGGCGCGAATGTTACCCATGAGTAGCAAGCTTGGCCATCCTCGTGTGCGCAGCGGAACCGTTGCACGTCCGGTACAGGGCAGGGATCCCGCAGGCCCCACGACCCTCTATCGTTTACGGCCATGTGGCCAGGACAGCAGCCGCCCGGGGGCGAGCAGAACCCGCAGGACCCGAACAACCCCAACTACCCCAGCAACCCACCGACGCCGAACCCGTACCAGCAGCCGGGTTATCAGCAGCCGAACCCCTATCAGCAGCAGGGGTACCAGCAGCCCAACCCCTATCAGCAGCAGCCGGGGTGGAACGCGCCGACGACGCCGATGGGCCCGCCGCAGCCGCCGAACAAGGGCGGCGGGGACAAGCGCACGAAGATCGTCGCGATCGTCGCGGCGGCGGCCGTCGTCGTCGCGGCCGGGGTGACCGGAGTTCTGGTGCTCGGCGGTGACAAGGACGACGACGCGAAGGGCGGGGACAAGAAGCCCGCCGCCTCGCAGTCCGCGAGCGAGAAGCCGAGCCCGTCCGCGTCGGCGGGTGCCAATCCGCGCGGCGGCGACAGCGCCGTCAAGCCGGTCGTCGCGGGCTGGCAGCCGGTGGTGAACGCCAAGCACAAGACGGTGTTCGACGTGCCGCCGGACTGGGAGGTCAGCCCGGGCGGATCCGACCAGATCATCGGGTTCGAGTACGACTACAAGGACAAGAAGGGCAAGAAGGAGCACAGCATGACGACTGTGTCCGCTCCTGCCGAGTACAAGTCCAAGTGGTGCTCCGACGACTCCGACAAGGACGGCAACAAGGAGGACACCTCACTCGCCGGTGTCGGCACCCGTGGCGAGGACGGTGCCAAGACCGCGGCGCAGGCCGCCGAGAACCGCGTGCCGTGGTGGATCTACGGCGGGTACACCGAGCCGGACATCAAGTCGGTGAAGGTCGGCAAGCCCAAGGAGTTCACCAACGCCCAGGGCGTCTCGGGCAGCCTGATCAAGGCGACGTCGGAGAACACGCCGCAGAAGGGCAAGTGCGACAGCGAGGGCAAGGCGGTCGTCTTCGCCTTCCAGAACGAGGTCGGGGACTACGTGTCCTGGGACCTGTGGGGCGCGAAGGGCGTCAAGGGCGAACTGGACGACGCGACGATCGACAAGATCCTCGACTCGGTCCGCTTCTACAAGGACCCGACCGCGTCCTGACCGGCCGGTCCCGACCGGTCGGCCCGTGCCGCTCCGGCCGGTGACCGAGGAAACGGTTTGGCAAACGGGCGTGCGGCGGCGGATAGTCCCTCAGTGACCTCAGCCGCCGCCTCCCCGCCGTCCCGCCCGCGCCGTCGTCCCGCCTGGGCCGGACGCAACTACACCCTGCTGGCCGTCGCGGCGTTCATCACGACGCTGGGCGCGCACGGCGCGCTCATCGCGTCCGCGTTCGCCGTGCTCGACGCGGGCGGTGACGGCGGCGACGTGGGGCTGGTGGCCGCGGCCCGCACGCTGTTCCTGGTGATCTTCCTGCTGGTCGGCGGCGCGGTCGCAGACCGGCTGCCGCGCCATCATGTGATGGTCGCGGCCAACGCCCTCAACTTCCTCTCGCAGGGCGCCTTCGCGCTGCTCGTCCTGCAGGGCGAGCCGAAGCTGTGGCAGATGATGGCGCTCAGCGCGCTCGGCGGCACCGGTCAGGCCTTCTTCAACCCGGCGGCCGAGGGCATGCTGATGGCCTCGGTCACCGGCGAGCAGGCGAGCCGCGCGTTCGCGATGTTCCGGATGGGCATGTCCGGCGCCGCGGTGGGCGGGGCCGCGCTCGGCGGCGCGATGGTCGCGGCCATCGGGCCCGGCTGGGTGCTCGCGGTCGACGCGGCGGCGTTCGCGGCGGCCGGCGCGCTGCGCATGTTCCTCGACGTGAGCCACATCGCGCCGCGCGTGCCGGGCAGCGGACTGCTCGCCGACATGCGCGACGGCTGGCGGGAGTTCATCGGCCGGCCCTGGCTGTGGACGATCGTCGCCCAGTTCTCGGTGGTCGTCGCCGTGGTGGGCGCCGCCGAGTCGGTGTTCGGGCCGCTGGTGGCGCGCGACGAGCTGGGCGGGGCCGGGCCCTGGGGCCTGGCGCTCGGCGCGTTCGGCGTCGGCACGATCCTCGGCGGTCTGCTCATGATGCGGTGGAAACCGCGGCGGCTGCTGTTCGCCGCGACGCTGTCGGTGTTCTCGCTGGCCCTGCCGTCGGCCGCGCTGGCGGTCCCGGTGCCGATCGGTGTCCTGGTCGCCGTGATGTTCGTCAGCGGCGTCACGATCGAGATCTTCGGCGTCTCCTGGATCACCGCGCTGCACCAGGAGATCCCCGAGGAGAAGCTCTCCCGCGTCTCGGCCTACGACTGGTTCGGGTCCGTGGCGATGGTGCCCCTGGCGACGGCGCTCGCCGGTCCCGCGGAGTCGGCGTTCGGCCGGACCCCGTCGCTGTGGGGCTGCGCGGCCCTGGTCGTACTGGCCACGTCGGCGGTCCTGTTCGTGCCGGACGTCCGCAATCTGCGCCGCAGGGAGACGGTCGAGGTCATGGCGTCGCCGGAGCCGGTACCCGCGCCGAGTCCCGTGGCGGAGACTCCCGTACTCGGGCGGACCCCGGCTGAGTAGCCGTACCCATACGGGCACCACCGGGGCCCGCCCATGATGGCGGGACCCGACCAAGGAGCCCTGCCGTGCCCGAGCCCGTCCTCGCCCTGCCCGCGCGTCCCCCGGTGTCCGGGCGGCGCACGCCCCGCGTGTCCCTGCCGGCCGTGCTCCTCGTGGCCGTCGTGGCGGGCCTCGCGCTCTCCGCATGGCACGCGCACGACACGACGACCTGGTTCCTGGAGACGGTCTGGGTCATGGTCGGGCTGCCGCTGCTCGTGCTGACCCGGCGGCGTTTCCCCCTCACGCCTGTGCTGTACTGCCTGCTCGCGGCCCACGCGTTCGTGCTCATGCTGGGCGGCCACTACACGTACGCGCAGGTCCCGCCGGGCGACTGGGTACGGGACTGGTTCGGGCTCGACCGCAATCCCTACGACCGGTTCGGGCATCTGATGCAGGGCTTCGTCCCGGCCGTCCTGGTGCGGGAGCTGCTCAGCCGGACGTCACCGCTGCGCGGCAGCCGCTGGCTGGCGCCCCTGACCGTGTGCGCGTGCCTCGCCTTCAGCGCGGTCTTCGAGCTGTTCGAGTGGGCCGCCGCGGTGATCGGCGGACACGCGGCCGATGACTTCCTCGCGACCCAGGGCGATGTCTGGGACACCCAGTGGGACATGTTCTGCGCGCTGATCGGGGCGAGTGTCTCGCTGCTGCTGCTCCGTCGCGCCCACGACCGGCAGCTCAGCCGACGCTGAACGAGCCGCCCGGCGGCTCCGGGGAGGGCACCGCGTCCGCGTCGGCGACGGGCCGGGCGTCGCCGACGAAGCGGCGCAGCCCGTCCCCGTGCTCGACCCGCGCCGGGAACGCGTCCCGGGCGGTGCGCCGGGCCAGCTCCGCCACGTCCGGCTCGGTGTCCGAGGCGACGAGCACGGCGTTGCCGAACCGCCGGCCGCGCAGCACCGACGGCTCCGCGATCAGGGCGACCTGCGCGAACGCGGCCGAGAACGTGGCCAGTTGGGAGCGCAGGAACGTGAACGGCGCCCCGTCCGCGAGGTTCGCCGCGTAGCTGCCGCCCGGCCGCAGCACCCGGGCCGCCTCCTGCGCGTACGCCTGCGTCGTCAGATGCGCGGGCACCCGCGAGCCGCCGAACACATCGGCCACGAGCACGTCCACGGAGCCGTCCGGCACCGTCTCCAGCCACTGCCGGGCGTCGGCGCCGTGCACGGCGATGTCCGCGCCGGGCGGCAGCGGAAGGTGCTCGGCGACCAGGGCGAGCAGCGCCCGGTCCGCCTCCACGACGTGCTGCCGGGACCCGGGCCGGGTCGCGGCGACGTACCGGGGCAGGGTGAGCGCGCCGCCGCCGAGGTGCAGCACGTCGAGCGGCCGCCCGTCCGGCGCCGCGCAGTCGAGGACGTGCCCGAGGCGGCGCGCGTACTCGAACTCCAGGTGCGCCGGTTCGTCGAGGTCGACGTAGGACTGCGGCGCTCCGTCGACGGTGAGCAGCCAGGCCCGGTCGCGGTCCACGTCGGGCAGCAGTTTCGCGGTGCCGTGGTCGACGGCACGGGTGACGGGGATCGGCTCGGGGTCGGGTGCGTTCACGTGCCCCATTGTGCCGGGGCCGCCGGGGGTCCGTGCCGCGTCAGCCGCTCCCCCAGGTGCGCCGCGCCTCCTCGGCGTGCGCGGCGGCCTGCGCGAGGCCCGCGCGGGCGGCCGGTGCGCGGCACGCCGGGTCGAGGCTGTTGGTGCCGAAGGCGCGGCGGGCGGCGCGGTCCGGGGTGACGAGGGTGACGTGGGCGCCGGCCGCGGCGAGCCGGGCGGCCTGGGTGCGGGCCGCGTGCAGGACGCCCCCGCCGGCCGCTATGGGCGCGATGACGACGACCCGTTCGTGGCCCTCGGCCAGCTGGGCGTTGGCGGGGGAACGCGTCCCGCCGTCGATCCAGCGTGCGGCCTCGATGGTGACCGGGGGCCAGACGCCGGGCACGGCGCAGCTCGCCGCGACGGCGTCGACGAGGCCGACGCCGCAGCTCCCGTCGAAGACGCGGAACTCACCGGTGCTCGCCTGGACCGCGGTGACGAGCAGGCGGCGGGGCGGCCAGTCGTGCGACAGGAGGCGGCCCGCGATCACGGAGCGCCGGGTCGCCTCGTCGGGGGTCCGGGCGGCCAGGGCCATGCGCCCGAGCTTGCGCCCGTAGGCCTCGACGGTGCGCGAGGACAGCGCGGCGCGCGCGTAGCGGAAGGTCGCGCTCACGCCGAACGAGCCGGTCAACTCCCCTGTAGGTGGGGCCAATTGACGTTCGTACAGGGCTGCCGTGGTCAGTTTTCCGGAGGTGAGCTGCGCGCCGACGATCGCGCCCGCGGACGTGCCGATCACAGTGTCGGCGTCGCTCAGGTCGACGCCGGCCCGTGCGAGTCCGTGCAGGATCCCGGAGATCCAGCCGATGCCGGCGAGCCCGCCGCCACCGAGTACGAGTGCCGTGCCCGCCACCGCGACCTCCGTCATGACCTTCGGGTGCACCGTCGAATTCGTCGTGTCCCGGTCAGTGTGACGTACGGAGGTGTGCGGCCGGGACCCATCGGTCCCGGCCGCGCACCGGTCTCACACGACGTCCGTCACCGTGCCCGCGCCGACGGTGCGCCCGCCCTCGCGGATCGCGAAGCCGAGCCCGGGCTCCAGCGGCACGTCGCGGCCGAGCTCCACCGTCATGGTGACGGTGTCGCCGGGCCGGGCGACGGCCGTGTCACCGAGGTCGACGTCCCCGACCACGTCCGCGGTCCGCAGATAGAACTGCGGCCGGTAACCGGTGGCGACGGGGGTGCTGCGGCCGCCCTCCGCCGCCGACAGCACGTACACCTGGGCGGTGAAGCGCCGGGCGGGCCGCACGCTGCCGGGCTCCGCGACGATGTGGCCGCGTCGCACCGCGTCGCGTGGCACCCCGCGCAGCAGCAGCGCCACGTTGTCCCCGGCCTGCGCCTCGTCCATCGGCTTGCCGAAGGTCTCCAGGCCGGTGACGACGGTCTCCCCTTCCTTGAGCGCGTCGGCGCCGTGGACGCGGACCCGGTCGCCGACGCGGATCCGGCCGCGCTCGACGGCCCCGGTGACGACGGTGCCGCGCCCGCTGATGGTCATGACGTTCTCGACCGACAGCAGGAACGGCGCGTCCACGTACCGCTCGGGCATCGGGACGTACGTGTCCACCGCGTCGAGCAGCGCCTCGATCGCCGCCTCCCACCGCGGGTCCCCCTCGAGGGCCTTGAGCCCGGAGACCCGGACGACGGGGACGGAGTCGCCGCCGTAGCCGTGCGCGGTCAGCAGCTCGCGCACCTCCAGCTCGACGAGGTCGGTGAGCTCCTCGTCACCGGCGTCCGCCTTGTTGATCGCCACGACGATGTGGTCGACGCCCACCTGCCGCGCGAGCAGTACGTGTTCGGCGGTCTGCGGCATGATCCCGTCGAGCGCGGACACGACGAGGATCGCCCCGTCGAGCTGGGCCGCTCCGGTGACCATGTTCTTGACGTAGTCGGCGTGACCGGGCATGTCCACGTGCGCGTAGTGGCGGGTGTCGGTCTCGTACTCGACGTGCGCGATGTTGATGGTGATGCCGCGCTGCGCCTCCTCGGGCGCCTTGTCGATCCGGTCGAACGGCACGAAGCTGCTCGCGCCGCGCGCGGCGAGCACCTTGGTGATGGCGGCGGTCAGGGTCGTCTTGCCGTGGTCGACATGGCCCATGGTGCCGATGTTCAGGTGCGGCTTGGTGCGCACGTATGCCGTCTTGGGCATGGCTGGGTGGTCCCTTCGGGAACATCCGAGTCACCGCGTCTGCGTCACTCGGACAGGCAATGGCCTCCTGCGGGAGGCGGGGACCCCTGATCCGTACCGACCCTCCCCCTGCGGGGTCCGCCGGAATGTCCGGAGAGGGTCAGCTTCGCGCGCCGTCGACGGCTGCTGCGAGGAAGACGGCAGCCTGAGCAGCGTCCGCGACTGCGGACGGAGCTGCGAGGTAGGCGTGCCGGAACATGTGCAGATCATCGCCGACGGGACGCCGCCCGTCGAATGGTTTTCCGTGCCCCGCGCGGCAGTTGCTCAGCCGGTCACGGTCCTACGTTCTTGAGGGCCTCCCGCACCGAGAGCGGCGCGAGCTCGCCTCGGTGCGCGGCGACGAAGGACCGTACGGCGTCGGCGTCGGTCTTCGCGTACTCGCGCAGGCTCCAGCCGATGGCTTTGCGGATGAAGAAGTCGGGGTGGCCCGCCTGCCGGAGGCAGTACGCGAACAAGCGGTCCGCGTCCGTGGACTCCTTGTACCGGAGCTGGTGCAGGAGCGCGGTCCTGGCCACCCACAGGTCGGGGTCCTCGATCCACGCGTCCATGTCGGCGGTGAGCTTCGCGTCGGCGGCGACGAGCCCGCCCACGACGTGCGCGGCGAGGGCGTCGACGGTGTCCCACCACGGCACGGTCGTGACCAGCTGCCTGGCGACGGGGAGGAAGCCGGACGACAGGCGGCGTACATGGCGGCGCAGCCAGTCGACGGCGAAGTACGCGTACTCGCGCTCGGGCAGTGCCCAGCAGCGCAGTGCGACGGCGGTGAGGTCGGCCTCGTCGGGCCGTGGTGTCCCCTCCAGCACGGCCTTGGACAGTTCCCTGCGCACGGGCGAGGTGAGCCCGAGGAAAGGGGCGACGTCCTTCATGTACGCGCGCATCTGCGCGGCCCGCTCCGGGTCGGCCGCCGCTCCGTAGACGACGGGAAGCCGGTCGAGGACGGTGTCGGCGAGAGTGCTGGGCGGCGGCGTGGTGACGGGCACGTGGCCCTCCCTCGGGACATTGCTGTGCGGGGAAAAGTGAGGAGAACTACTGGAAAAGTGAGACACAACCTACGGCGATCTTATGTATCCGTCGGTTAGTCTCCCCGGATGTTCGAACCCGTCCCCGCTCGTCCCGCCGGCCTCGCCGCGCGCTGCACCAGGGCTCTGCTCTCGCCCTGGTCGAGGCTGTCGCTCCTGCTGGTGCTGCTGGCCGCGGGGGCGACGTGCGTGCTGCTCTTCGAGCCGCAGCGGATCCTGGCGGACGGATGGCCGCCCGAGGTGGGCGGTGCGGCAGCGGTGGTGCTGTTCGCGGTGGCCTACGGGGTGTGCACGGTCGCGTTCGTCCCGCGTCCGCTCCTGAACCTGGCGGCGGGCGCCCTCTTCGGCTCGCAGCTGGGCCTGGTCGGGGCGCTCGGCGGGACCGTGCTCGGCGCGGGCATCGCCTTCGGGCTCGGCCGGGTGCTGGGCCAGGACGCGCTGCGCCCGCTGCTGCGCGGCCGCTGGCTGAAGGCGGCGGACGGCCAGCTGAGCCGGCACGGCTTCCGCTCGATGCTCGCGGCCCGGCTGTTCCCCGGTGTCCCGTTCTGGGCGGCCAACTACTGCGCGTCGATCTCCCGGATGAGCTGGAGTGCGTTCCTGCTCGCCACGGCCCTGGGCTCGATCCCGAACACGGCGGCGTACGTGGTGGCGGGCGCCCGCGCCTCGACGCCCACGTCCCCGGCGTTCCTGATCGCGATGGGCTTCATCACGGTCACGGGCCTGGCGGGCGCGGTGGTGGCCTGGCTCAAGCGCCACAAGCTGCGCGGCAACGCGTAAGGACGCAGCCGGACCACCACCCGCACCCCAGGTCCCGCGGGATTCAGTCGGTCCGGTACACGTCCAGCCGGCCGCACATCCCGAACTTCCCGCGCGCGGAAGGCGCCTCGGACCGCACCACGGCGTCCGCGAGATGCCCGGCGTCGCCGGCGGCGAGCCGGTCGAGCTGGTGGCCGGTCGCGGCGGACGCGGCGGCGGCACCCCGCTCCCACCGGTCGCGCCACGCGGCGAGCCGGTGCCGGACGAGCGCGGCCGCCGCCTCGTGGAAGGCGGGGAGCTCCTTCGGGTTCTCGCGCAGCCGCAGGTACCCCTCGATCGCGAGGTCGCGCCGGGCCCGCGCCACCCGCTCCTGCTCCTCCTCGGGGGCGTCGGCCGGGATGGCCGTGGCGGCGGCGTACGTCTCGGGGTCGGTCAGGTGGGCGGGCGGCAGCGTGAGCACCGCGTCGCCCGCCTCGGGCAGCCCGCTGTTCTGCATCAGGACGACGATCCGCAGGCCCCCGTCCTCGTTGACCAGCCGATGGATGGTGCCCGGCGTGAACCAGGCGACGGTGCCCGCCGTCAGCGGCGTCCGCTCGGCCCCGGCGGCGGTCAGCGTCTGGACGGCGCCGCTGCCCGCCGTGACGACGTACCCTTCGCTGCACGTCAGGTGCATGTGCGGGGTGCCGCCGCGCAGCCCGTCGGCGGCGGGCCAGTCGTACACCGACAGATGCGAGACCGCGACCCCGCCGGGCAGTCCTTCGTACGGGCTCACCACGGGTGCTCCGCCAGGTACTTGGCGATCTCCTCGCGCTCCCATGCCCCGTCGGCGACGACGACGCGGTAGCGGTGGGTGAGGGTGGCGCCGGGTTCCAGGACGAGTTCGTCGTAGTAGGCGAAGGACGGAGCCACCGCGGCGAACGGGTCGTTGCGCACGAACCAGTGCGCCGGGTGGGCGCCCCGCTCCCCCGCGTGGTCGTTCTCCAGGGCGTGTTCGAAGACGAGCGTGGCGTGTCCGTCGGCGCCGTCGTGCTCCGCGCTGTACGCGAGCCAGGGCGCCTGCGTCCCCATGACCTCGGGCCCTTCGGCGTCGGCCGTCAGGATCCGGCCGTCACGGAAGGCGCGCGGTCCGCGCCAGAACAGGCCGGTGTAGCCCGCGAGTTCACGGCCGTGGGTGGTGGGGCTGCCGAAGCGGAGCGGTTCGGCGCGGCGGTTGGTGACGGCGCTGGTCCAGGTCAGCGTCCAGGACCCGGCGGCCGGGTCGACGTCGCGCACCTCGACGCGGCGGGACTCCTCGGCCCACAGCGCACCGTCGTGGGGATGCCAGGTCAGCCGCTCGGCGATGACGGCGGTCCCGTCCGCGCGGGCGGCGATCTCGTCGAAACCGGCGTGCGCCATGGAGCCGACGCGTTCGGGCAGGGCCAGGTAACCCTCGCCGTGTACATAGGAGTTGCCGCCCCACAGGTTCTGCCCCGAGAGGTGGGAGGCGGTCATCTGAAGGCCCTTGTGCCAGCGGTGGTCGTTGGGCCGGTAGTCGGTGACGACGTGGCCGCCCAGCGTCCTGATGGGGTGGAGGTACGGCTTCGGGGCCTCCCAGGCGGCCTCGGGGCGGTGGACGTACGCGAACAGGTCGACGCCGGTGGTGGGCTCGGTGACGGTGACGCGGTCGCCGTGGGCGTGGACGAGGCGCAGCGGGCTCGGCTCGGTGGTCATGCGGTGGCCTCCTGGAGGGGCGCCCAGCCGGGGGCGTCGCCGTGCAGTGCGGTGTAGTACGGGTCGCCGGGGCCGATCTCGCCGGCGCGGACGGTGACGTCGGTGAACGCGGACTTGTAGAGCGCGGAGATCAGCTCCAGGCTGGTGCGCCCGTCGGGGCCGCTGCTGCGGGGGCGTTCGCCCGCGCGCATCGACGCGATCAGTGCGCGCAGCTGGGCGAGGTGGGAGCTGGGGACGTCGGTGCCGAAGTCCTGCCAGGAGGCGGCGAGTTCATCGGGTACGTCGCGGGCGGGGGTGACGGTCCAGTCCGCGTTCTTGTAGCCGTACAGATGGGTCAGTTCCACAGTGGCGCGCTCGCAGTCGATGCGGATGCGGCTGACCTCGTCGGGGCTGAGGACGCTGTTGACGACGGTGGCCAGGGCGCCGCTCTCGAAGCGGACGAGGGCGGTCGACACGTCCTCGGTCTCCACGTCGTGCACGAGCCGCCCGGCCATGGCCCGCACCTCGGACCAGCGGCCGAGGAGGTCGAGCAGCAGATCCATCTGGTGGATCCCGTGGCCCATGGCGGGGCCGCCGCCCTCGGTGGCCCAACGGCCGCGCCAGGGAACGGAGTAGTAGGCGGTGTCACGGTGCCAGGTGGTCTGGCAGTGGGCGACGAGCGGTCGTCCGACCTCGCCCTTGGCGAGCAGGTCCCGCACATGGTGCGCGCCCGAGCCGAAGCGGTGCTGGAACACGATGGCCGCGTACGGCCCGCCCTGCGCGCCCTCGGCCGCCTCGATGGCGTCGAACTCCGCCAGGGACGGTGTCGGCGGCTTCTCGCACCACACCCAGGCGCCGGACTCCAGGGCGGCGACGGTCTGTTCGCGGTGCAGGGTGGGCGGGGTGCAGACGGTGACGAGGTCGGGCCGCTGCTCGTCGAGCATGCGCCGCAGGTCGGTGTACGGGTGCGGGATCGCGCCGTCCGCGCAGAACCGGCGGACGGCGTCGTCGTCGATGTCGACGGCCGCGACGACCTCCAGCTCGCCCTCGGCGGCGAGCTGCTGGAGGGCCGGCAGATGGCTGCCGCGGGCGATGCCGCCGGCGCCGATGACGGCGGCCTTGAGGCGGTGGGTGCGGGGACCGGAGCGATCTGGTGCGGGTGCGCTGCGCATGGGCGCGTTCAACACTCCATCGGGGTGCGGTGGCAGGACCTGACGCGTGGGGGCGGCGCCGCGTAGCAAGCGCTTTCCCCCCGTCGACGCTAAGCGGGTGGGGCGACGGGGGTCAACAGGGCGTGGGCGGTTGGTCAGGTCCCCACCGGACGTTCACGGAACCGCCGTCCGGGGCTCGGGGCCCTCCACCCGGCGCAGGCCGGGCGCCAGCGCGAGCGTGACGGCCAGCGATCCGGCCGCGAGGGCCGTCATGGCCGTCGCCGGCGACGTGACCTGGGCCAGCGCCCCCGCGAGGAGCGCCGCGATCCCTTGCGCCGAAAGCATCCCAGCGGTGTGCAACCCGAGGGCGTGCCCGCTCAGTTCGTCCGGGGTCAGCGCCACCAGGCGCTCCTGGAGGAGCAGGCTCGCCGCGTAGCCGACGGAGGCGCACGCCACCGCGAACGCGGCCACCGGCAGCGCGGGGCGCACCGCGAACACCAGGTACGGCGCGGCGAGGAGCAGCCGCAGCGGCGCCCCGAGCCGGCCCCGCAGGCGTGCGGGCACGAAGCGTCCGGCGAGCGTGTCACCGGCGAGCATGCCGAGCGCGGCGGCGGCGAGCAACAGGCCCGCGTGCGCGGGGTCGTAGGGGACGAACAGGGCCTCGCAGCCGACGATCAGCCCGTTCGGCACCCAGAGGGCCAGGTACACGTACCGGCGCGGTCGTGACGACCACAGGAGCGCGTTGCCGCGCAGCGTCGCCGCGGCCGACGGGCGGCCGGTGGCCCGTGCCGCGCGCCGGGCCAGGCCCCGGCGGGCCACCGCCGCCGACAGGCCGTACAGGCCCGCGGCGATCAGCAGGGTGCCGCGCGGGGACAGGGCCTGCACCAGGGCGCCGCCGATCGCGTACCCGAGGATCTGGCAGGTGCCGGTGCTCATGTTCAGCACGGAGCGGCCGAGCAGGTAGCCGTCGCGGTCGAGGATGTCGGTGAGCAGGCCGTAGCGGACGCCGCCGCCCAGCGCCGCGGGCACGCCCTGCGCCAGCACGAGGGCGAGCGCGGCCGCGGTCGGCAGGCCGGGCGCGGCCTGGGCGGCGGTGGCGAGGCCCAGGAACAGCGACAGTCCGGCGAGGGCCGCGCGCGGCGGCAGCCGGTCCGCCGCCGACAACAGGGTGAACGCGCCCACGACCTGGGCGAGGGCGGGCCCGAACATGGCGAGCGCGGACAGCAGCGCCGACCCCGTCGCGGCATAGACGAGCGAGCCGAGCGCCAGGCCGGCCACCGTCTGGGCGGCGACCTGGAGCGAGCAGGCGAGGAAGAAGGGCGGGTACTCCGGCGTGCTGAACAGGTCGCGGTAGGTACGCATGGGTGGAGGCTGCGGGGCCGCGGCGGACGGACGTTAATGTTTCGCGGACCGGCGAAACGAGGGAGGCTCCGTGGGCGTCTGGCAGGTCGACGCGGACACTCTGGCCGGCAGTCGGTTCGTGGTGTCGTCGCTGGCGGAGACGACCGCGAGCCTGAAGAAGCTGGCGGATCCCGCCGCCGCGCACCCCGGCGAACGGCAGTGGCTGGACACGTACCTGCCCGCCTACCGCGCGCGGCTGGCCGCGGACCGGGTGACGGCGCTGCTGGTGGACGCCGTGTTCGGGGCGACGTGGAACGCGGACTTCGTCACGCCCACCCCGGCCGGGCTGCGCGCGCTCGACCTGGCCGACGGACTCGCCCGGATCCGTGCCACGCCACCGGACCGCGTACGCGCCGATCTCGCCGTCTCCTGCCCCGGCCCGCTGCCCGCCGCGCTGGCCCGCGCCGACGATCTCGCGGAGCGCACCGCCGCGCTCCTGGAGTGGGTGTGGCGGGAGACCGTACGGCCGCAGTGGCCGCGGCGGCGCCGGGTCATCGAGGCCGATGTCGTCGCGCGGACCCGGGAGATGACGGTCGGCGGCTGGGCGGCGGCGTTCGGCGCGCTGCGCCCCACCATGCGCTGGCTGGGCGACGGGCGCCTGCGGGTCAACGCGCACGACTATCCGCCGCAGGACATCTCCGGGGCCGAGCTGCTGTTCGTGCCCGTCACCCCGCAGCAGGGCTGGTTCTCCTGGGAGACGGCCGCGAACCGGTACGCCGTGGTCTATCCGTGCGCGGGCGCCCTCGCCGACGCGGGAAGGGCGGCGCCGCCCTCGGGGCTCGCCACGCTGCTCGGCCCGTCGCGCGCGCAGGTCCTCGTGCTGCTCGACCATCCCCTGACGACCACCCAGCTGGTCGCCCTGACCGGCCAGGGGCTCGGCTCGGTCGGCCGCCATCTGAAGGTGCTGCTCGACGCCCGCCTCGTACGGCGCCGCCGCGCGGGCCGCTCGGTGCTCTACTACCGCGCTCCGGCCGGGGACGCGCTGCTGGCGGCGCAGCGGGAGACCGGCGGCTAGGTGTCGTTGTCCTGTGCCGGTGAGCGGGGACAACGCCGCTGGTGTGGGTGCCAGACCCCGCGCCCGCGACAGGATCCGCCGGACAGGTCCTGGGCCTGTCCGGCCGCCCCCGTGGCAGCCCCGTCACTTTCGGGCGCTACGCTGCCCTCGCACGCGCCCGCGGCCCTGGCCCCGGGAGCTCGCAGACCCTTCTCCGGACCGCGTTCGCGGCCGGTTCCACCCGCACCCTGGATCGCGTATCTCCCCATGTCTTGGTTCGAATCGTTCATTCTGGGACTCGTCCAGGGGCTGACGGAGTTCCTCCCGATCTCGTCGAGCGCCCATCTCCGCCTCACCGCCGCCTTCGCGGGGTGGACCGATCCGGGCGCCGCCTTCACGGCGATCACCCAGCTCGGCACGGAGACCGCGGTGGTGATCTTCTTCCGCAAGGACATCGCGCGGATCATCTCCGCGTGGTTCCGGTCGCTGACCGACCGGAGCATGCGCGGCGACCACGACGCCCAGATGGGCTGGCTCGTGATCGTGGGCTCGATCCCGATCGGCGTGCTCGGCGTGACGTTCAAGGACCAGATCGAGGGCCCGTTCCGCGACCTGCGCCTGACGGCGACGACGCTGATCGTGATGGGCATCGTCCTCGGCGTGGCCGACCGTCTCGCGGCCCGTGACGAGACGGGCGGACGGCACCGGGCCATCCGTACCCGCAAGGAGCTCAAGGACCTCTCCGTCAAGGACGGCCTGATCTACGGCCTCTGCCAGGCAATGGCCCTGATCCCCGGCGTCTCCCGGTCCGGTGCGACGATCAGCGGCGGCCTCTTCCTCGGGTACACCCGCGAGTCGGCCGCCCGCTACTCGTTCCTCCTGGCCATCCCGGCGGTGCTCGCCTCCGGCGTCTTCGAACTCAAGGACGCGACCGAAGGCGGCCACGTCTCGTGGGGCCCGACGATCTTCGCGACGCTGATCGCGTTCGGCGTGGGCTACGCGGTGATCTCGTGGCTCATGAAGTTCATCTCGACCAAGAGCTTCATGCCGTTCGTGTACTACCGGATCGCGCTGGGCATCGCCCTGTTCGTGCTGGTCAGCGTGGGTGTGCTGAGCCCGCACGCCGCGGAGTCGGCCGGGTAGTGCCGCCCGGTGAGCGGCAGTCGTCTCCGCGCCTGGCAGCGACTGCGGCTTCACGGGGCGACTCTCCTTGCCGCGTTCAGGCGATGATCCCGGCGGCGCTCGCGGCCCGCAGCCAGTCGGGGAACTCGCCCATCAGCCGGTCGTAGAGGACCCCGTCGGGGATGGTCTTGGGGTCCTTCCCGGCGGCGAAGAACCCGGCGTTGTCGACGACGCGCTTCTCGGGGACGGCGAGTTCGTCGAGCTTGCGCAGGAAGTCGAACCTGTCCTTGCCGTAGCCGACGAACTGCCAGAACAGCGGCAGCTCGGCGGCCTTGCACAGGGTCTGTTCGGCGGCGCGACGGGAGTCGGGTGAGCCGTCGGTCTGGAAGATGACGAACGCGGGCGCCGTCGATTCGCTGTCGAGGTAGTGGTCGATGACGGCGTCCATGGCGGCCGCGTAGTTGGTGGTGCCCATGTGCCCGTACTTCTTGTGGAGTTCGGCGATCCGGCCCTGGTAGTTGTCGAGGCTGATGTCGACGGCCTCATGGGCGTCGGTGTCGAAGAAGACGGTCGGGACGATGCCGTCGTCGTCCAGGTTCGCGGACAGGGCCAGCGCCTGCTCGGCGAGGTGCTGCATGCTGCCGTTCTTGTAGTAGCGGTGCATGCTGCCCGAGCGGTCCAGCACCAGGTAGACGGCGGCCTGCCGGCCGGCGAGTCCCTGCTTGCGCAGCGAGACGGCGGCGGTCTTGGCGAGGCTGACGAGCCCGGCGGGAACCTTCTCGAAATCGGTCGGCATACGGAGTCTCCTTGCGTGGCGGTGCCATGGTTGACGACTCCTGAGGGCCAGAGGTTGCACTCACCGCTGAAGTGATTCGGTGGAACGGAGCTCCTCGGCGACGGGCGGTCCGGCCCGGCCCGTCACCAGTCGACAGGCCCGTGCGCGTCGAAGTACCCGCCCGTCGGCCCGTCCGGTCCCACCTGTGCCATCCGCACGATGATCTCGGCGCCCTCCTCGACGGTCTGGACGCCGGTGTTGCCGTTGAGGTCGGTCTTGGTGAAGCCCGGCTCGACGGAGTTGATCCGGATCTCCGGGAACGCCTTCGCGTACTGCACCGTGAGCATGTTCACCGCGGTCTTGGAGGCCGGGTAGGCGATGCCGGGGTAGCCGTACGCCGGGGCCGTGGGGTCGGTGACCAGGGCCATCGAGCCGAGGCCGCTGCTGACGTTCACGATGACGGGCGCGGTGGAGCGGCGCAGCAGGGGCAGGAAGGCGTGGGTGACGCGCAGCGTGCCGAAGAGGTTCGTCTCGAACAGCGGGCGCAGGGTGTCGACGGTCTCGTCGGCGGGGGCGACGATGCCGTTCCCGTCGGTGCGGCCCTCGATACCGGCGTTGTTGACGAGTACGTCGAGGCCGCCGTCGGTGTCGAGGGTGCGCGCCGCCGCCTCGACGGACGCGTCGTCGGTGACGTCGATGACGACATGGCGCGCGCCGAGCTCCGCGGCGGCGCGGCGCCCGCGCTCCGCGTCGCGGCTGCCCAGGTAGACGGTGTGTCCCGCGGCGACGAGGCGGCGGGCGGTTTCGCGGCCGAGGCCCTTGTTGGCTCCGGTGATGAGTGTCGTGGTCATGGGTCCAGCTTCCGTCCAGGGCGCCGGACCAGCCAGGAGTCCGGTCTTCCTGGGACTCCCGGTACCAGGAAGACCGGTGCCGGACGGGGCACAGTGGAGGGTATGGCGAGTGCGGAGTTCGGGGCCTTCGGGGATGCGGTGCGGCGCTGGCGGGACCGGATCCCGCCCGAGTCGGCGGGGATCACGGCGGTGGGGCAGCGGCGCGCGGCCGGGCTGCGCCGCGAGGAGCTGGCCCTGCTGGCCGGGATCTCCGCGGACTACGTCACCCGGCTGGAACAGGGCCGGGCCACCCGTCCCTCGGACCAGGTCGTGGAGGCGCTCGCCCGCGCCCTGCGGCTGTCCGTCGCCGAGCGCGCGCACCTGTTCCGGCTCGCCGGCCTGGCGCCGCCCGGTCCCGACACGGTGCCCGCCACGCTCACGCCGAGCGTGCACCGGCTGCTGCAGCGGCTGGCGGGCACGCCCGTCGCGGTGTTCGACGCGGCGTGGACGCTGCTCCTCGCGAACCCGCTGTACTCGGCGCTGCTGGGCGAGCGCCCCGACTGGCGCGGCCACGGGCGCAACGGCGTGTGGTGGACGTTCCTCGGGCCGCCGGGCCGCGTGCGGCAGAGCCCGGCGGCGCGGCGTGCGATGGAGTCGGCCCTGGTGTCCGACCTGCGCACGACCGCGGGCCGCTACCCGTCCGATCCGCGCCTCGCGGAACTGGTCGCCGAGCTGCGGGCGAAGAGCCCCCGGTTCGCCGAGCTGTGGGAGTCGGGGTCCGTCGGCCGGCACGAGGCGGCGCGCAAGACGGTCGAGCACCCCGGGGTGGGCCCGCTGACGCTGGACTGCGACATCCTCACGGTCGCGGGCGACGACCTGCGCGTCATGGTCTACACCGCCGAGCCGGGCACCCCGGACGCGGACCGGCTGACGCTGCTGGCGACGACGGCGGCGACCGCCCTCGCCCACGCGTCCGCGGACACCGGCTCCGGTACGGAATCGATCACTTGAAGCAAGCGGTTGCTCGCTCAGGGTTCCCAGGCGGCCGTCTCGCCACTAGCTTTGACGCATGCCTCCAGTCACGCCTTGTTCCGTGCGGTCCGCCGCCGAGGTGAACGAGCAGATCCGGGGCCTGTGGCTGCGCGCGGGCGGACGGCTCAGCGCCGAGCAGCGCGCGCAGTACGAGCTGCTCGTGTCGGAGTGGGCCGAGGCGGTCCGCGCCGAGGTCCCCTGACCGGGGCGGGCGACAGGCCCTGATCCGGCCCGCTTCAGCGACCGCCTGCCACCCGTAGGACGGTTCCCGTGGTGTACGCGGCCTCGTCGGAGAGCAGCCAGGCGATGGCCGCGGCGATCTCCTGCGCGGTGCCGGGGCGGCGCAGCGGGATGCCGGGCGCCGACTGCGCGGCCCGGTCGGGCGCGCCGCTCGCCGCGTGGAACTCGGTGTCGATGATGCCCGGCGCCACCGCGTTGACCCTGACGCCGACCGGGCCGAGCTCCTTGGCGAGGCCGAGGGTGAGGGTGTCGACGGCGGCCTTGGACGCGGCGTAGTGGACGTAGTCGCCGGGGCTGCCGAGGGTGGCCGCGGCCGAGGACAGGTTCACGATGGCGCCCGCTCCGGCGGCGCCCATGTCCCGGGCGGCGCGGCGGCAGCACAGCAGCACGCCGAGGACGTTGACGTCGACGACGCGGCGCAGTTCCTCGGCGCTCGTCTCGGCGAGCGGGCCGAGCGCGGAGCCGACGCCCGCGTTGTTCACGAGACCGGTGAGCGGCCCGAGCCGGTCCACCGCCTCGTCGAACATCCGCTCCACGTCGGCCTCTTGGGACGTGTCCGCGCGGATGAGGGCGCAACGGGCCCCGGCGGCGGTCACGGCTTGCGCGGTCCGTTCCGCCGCGTCCTTGTCGTGGACGTAGGAGAGCGCGATGTCGTGGCCGTCGCGTGCGAGGCGCAGCGCGGTCGCGGCGCCGATGCCTCGGCTGCCGCCGGTGACAAGGGTGGTGGGGCGGGTCAAGGGGGCCTCCCGGACGGTGATCATGTCGCGCGGGGTGCACCGTACCAGCGCCATTTCCCTACGCGATCACGCCCCGGGAGGTCGCCCCGGCCGGTCAGCCACAGCAGGGCGGGCCAGGGTGCGGCGTCGTCGGGGGCGTCCGGGAAGAGCCGGCGCAGCGACCGGTCGCAGAGGTCGGCGGGCGGCGCGAAGTCCGCGACACCGAGTCCCCGCGTCAGGTCGTGCGCGTGCAGCAGCGTCTCGACGACGCCCATCGCGGCGAAGCCCTCGGGATCGCTGACCCCGAAGACGTGATGGGCGCGCGCGCTCGCCGGTGTCACCCGCGTGACGGCGGCGAGCAGCCCGCCGCAGGACACGAGCACCTGGAGGAGTCCGGCCGGTCCGGCCTCCGGGTCGGCGGTGATGGTGTTCGCGGGCCCTTCGGGGCGGCGCCGCGACCAGCCGAGGGGTTCCCGGTCGTCCGTCGAGGGGCGCAGTGAACCGATGCGGGCCGCGTACCAGAAGAGGTCGTCCGCGAGGTGTTCGCCGGTCTCCCAGCAGGTCCACTCCAGCGAGCCGGCCGGGACGTCCCAGTCGGCGTCGAGGGCGGGGCGCAGCGCGGTCACGGCGAGTTCGACGGCCTGCGCCACGTCGTCGCCGGTGACGGGCCCCGGAGCCTGGGTCGCCGAGGTGTTCGAGTCTGCTGACATGGGGCGACCGTAGCAGCGATGCGCACGGCCGCCCCGGGGATTTCGGCCCGGCCTCAGGCCTTGCCCTGCCCCGCCTTCTTGGCGATGCGGCGCCTTTGACGCGGCGTCAGTTCCTTGCGGCCCGTCTGCCGCGCGTACACATCCTTGCGATCGGCGTTCTTCACCAACTACCTCCGCAACAGGGTGAGTTGACCGGTACTGCGGTGACCGTATGGTACGCGCGGGCATTCGGATCGCGCATGCCTCTTGGCTGTGCGCACCGCGGGCTCGACACTGACCCGATGACACAGCGTGTGGAACTCGCGACAGTGATGGACCGGCTCGCGGTCGACGAGTTGGTGACCGACTACGCGGTGGCCGTGGACGACGGCGACTGGGCGGCCTACCGCGCACTGTTCGCGCCGGACGGCCGCGCCGACTACCGGGACGCCGGCGGCGTGGAGGGCAGCGCGGAGGAGATCGCGCGCTGGCTGACGTCGACGATGGAGATGTTCCCGATGCGGCAGCACCTCATCGTGAACCGGCGGGTGCGGTTCGGAGCGCTCGACCGGGACGTCGGCGACACGGCCCGGGTCCAGGCCGACTTCATCAATCCCATGCGCTTCGCCGGTGAGGGCACGGCGCCGGACTTCGTGTGCGGCGGCCGGTACGCCTTCGGTCTCGTCCGCACGCAGCACGGCTGGCGGCTGCACCGGGTGACCGTCCACGAGAAATGGCGGCGCACCCCGGAGCACGCTCCCGCCGGCGCGTGACCGTCTTCCGCCCTTTCGACCGGTACCCGATGTCGCTCATTTCGACCGGTGCCCACTGTCGTTGATCGCTTCCGGCGCGCACACTGAAGGCACGTGGCGGGTGCCGTCGGGTGTCGTACGAGCAGGGAGGCGCGGGCCCATGGAGCGATGGCGGCAGCGGCTCGGCGCGTCGCCCTGGTGGCGCGGCGCGGCGGCGGCGTCGGCGGGTGCGCTGCCCGCCCTCGCCTTCCCGGCACCGTCACTGTGGTGGTGCGCCTATGCCGCGCTGGTGCCGTGGATGCTGCTGGCGCGCTCGGCGGGTACGCCGCGCCGCGCGGCCCTGGACGGCTGGCTCGGCGGCCTCGGGTTCATGCTGGCGGTGCACCACTGGCTGCTGCCGAGCCTGCATGTCTTCACCGTCGTGATCGCCGCGCTGCTCGGTGCCCTGTGGGCGCCGTGGGGGTGGCTGGTGCGCAGAGTGCTGCACGGCACTCCCTCACCGGGCCGGGCGGCGGCCGCGCTCGTGGCCGTGCCGTCGGGCTGGCTGATGGTCGAACTGGTCCGTTCCTGGCAGGGGTTGGGCGGCCCGTGGGGCCTGCTCGGGTCCAGCCAGTGGCAGGTGACACCGGCGCTGCGGCTCGCTTCGGTGGGCGGCGTCTGGCTGGTGAGTCTGCTCGTGGTGACCGTGAACACCGGGGTCACGGTCCTCGTGGTGGCGCGCGGGGCGCGCACCCCGGCGGTGGCCGGGCTGGTCGCGACCGTCACCGTCACCGGTGCGGCCTGGGCGTGGGCTCCGCGCCCGGCGACCGACGGGCAGGTGCGCATCGCCGTGGTGCAGCCGGGCGTCATCGCCGGCGCCGACAGCGGCGAGCGCCGCTTCGACCGCGAGGAGGCGCTGACCCGCCGGCTCGCCGGGCAGGACGTCGACCTGGTGGTGTGGGGCGAGAGCAGCGTCGGCTCCGACCTGGCCGACCGGCCCGATCTGGCCCGCCGGATCGCGGGGCTGTCCCGCGCCGTCGACGCGGACATCCTCGTCAACGTGGACGCGCGCCGCCCCGCCTCCGGCGCCGCGGGCCAGGGCATCTACAAGAGCTCGGTGCTGATCGGCCCCGACGGCCCGACCGGTGAGCGCTACGACAAGATGCGGCTCGTCCCCTTCGGCGAGTACGTGCCCGCGCGCTCACTGCTCGGCTGGGCGACCTCGGTCGGCAAGGCCGCGGGCGAGGACCGGATGCGCGGCACGCGCCAGGTCGTCATGGACGTGCGGCACGGGTCGCGGGACCTGCGGGTCGGTCCGCTGGTCTGCTTCGAGTCCGCGTTCCCCGACATGACGCGCAGTCTGACCCGGGACGGGGCGCGGGTGCTGCTCGCGCAGTCGTCGACGTCGACGTTCCAGCACAGCTGGGCGCCGGAGCAGCACGCGTCGCTCGGCGCGGTGCGGGCCGCGGAGACCGGCCGTCCGATGGTGCACGCGACACTGACCGGGGTGTCGGCGGTGTACGGCCCGGACGGGCGGCGTGCCGGTCCCTGGCTGGGCACCTCGCGGAGCGGGGCCCGTGTCTACGACGTACCGACCGCGCACGGCAGCACGCTGTACGTCCGCTTCGGCGACTGGCCGGTGCACGCGGCGGTCACGGTCCTCGCGGTGCTGGCCGCGACGGAGGCGGCGCGCCGGCTCCGTCGCCGGGCGGCGGCGTCCGAAGTACCGGCCGCCCAGGTCTCGCACGGCCGCTGAGGAACGGGGTCAGGCCGCGAGGCGCTGCACCTCGCGCACGACCCGCTCGCACAGCTCGTGCGTGGCCAGCGCGTCGCGGGCACTGAGCACCCGGCCCGCGCGGACGGCGTCGAGGAAGGCGAGCACGACCTGCTCGATACCGCGCTGGCGGGCGACGGGCACCCAGTCGCCACGGCGGCGCACGGTCGGCTGCCCCTTGTGGTCGACGACGTCGGCGAGATTGATCACCTGCCGCTTGGTGTCCTGTCCCGAGACCTCGAGGATCTCCTCGGTGGAGCCGCTGAGCCGGTTCATGACGCCGAGCGCGGTGAAGCCGTCACCGGCGAGCTGGAGGACGACGTGGTGCAGCAGGCCGTCCTCGACGCGGGCGCGCACGGTGACGTCGTCGACCTCGCCGGGCACGAGGAACCGCAGCGTGTCGACGACGTGGATGAAGTCGTCGAGGACCATCGAGCGCGGTTCCTCGGGCAGCCCGACCCGGTTCTTCTGCATCAGGATCAGCTCGCGCGGGTGCTCGACGCACTGCGCGTACCCGGGTGCGTAGCGCCGGTTGAAGCCGACGGTCAGACTGACACCGCGCTCCTCGGCGAGGGCCACCAACCGCTCCGCATCGGCCAGTTCATAGGCGAGCGGCTTGTCGACGTACGTGGCGACGCCCGCCTCCAGCAGACGCGTCACGATCTCGGGGTGCACGGCGGTCGGCGCGTGCACGAAGGCCGCGTCGAGCCCCTGGGCGAGCAGCGCGTCCAGCTCGGTGTGGCGCTGCGCGGCCGGGATGTGGTGCTCGTCGGCCACGCGGGCGAGGGTCGCGGGCGTCCGGGTCTGCAGATGCAGTTCCACCCCGGCCTGCGTGGTGAGCACGGGCAGATAGGCCTTCTGCGCGATGTCCCCGAGTCCGATGCAGCCGACCTTCACGTTCCCGTACTCCTCTGTAGCCGTACCCCGTCGCGTCCGGGCAGCATACGGGGAGGTGACCGCGGGGCGCGCCCGGCGCTACACCCGCTCCCCCGGCACCGCGTCGCGCGCGTGGGGCCGCCGCTGCGGGGGCCGCCAGTCCGCGATGCCGTCCAGGCCGCGCAGCATCAGCGTGGGCCCGACGAGGCCGGCGGCGCGGATCACGCCGTTGCGCAGGGCGATGCCCGGCCGGTTGCCGAGCATGTTCACGCGGCTGACCGTCATCGCCCTGCGCGCGATCATCGCGGTGCGCGGCTGTCGCGCCCGGGTGTATCCGGCCAGGTCCGGTGCCGCGTCGGGGGCGGCGTGGTGGGCGAGGACGACCGCGTCCTCGATGGCCTGGTTGCCGCCCTGGCCCAGCGTCGGCGCCATGGCGTGCGCGGCGTCGCCGAGGAGCGCGACCCGGCCGCGGTGGAAGGCGGGCAGCGGTTCGGCGATGTGGTGGACGTCGTGACGCAGCACCCCGCCGGGTTCGACCGCGTCGAGGATCGCGGGGATCGGGTCGTGCCAGCTCCCGTACAGGCGCCGGAGTTCCGCCCTCTCGTCGCCGTCCGCCGCGGTGCGCCCCGGGGGGAGCATGGCGGCGGCGTACGCGTAGATCGTGCCGTCGGCGAAGGGGTGCGTGCCCCAGAGGCGGCCGGGCCCCCAGGTCTCGTGCTGGACGAAGGGGCGGCCCAGCGGCGGTACGAGGACACGCCAGGTGGTGAACCCGGAGTACGCGATGCCGGGGTGCTCCGGGAAGAGGGCGCCGCGCACGGCCGAGTGGATCCCGTCGGCGCCGACGACCAGCTCCGCTTCCAGGTCACCCTGCGGGGTGACGACCCGGGCGGGCCGCGCCGGGTCGCCCGGATCCCCGGCGTCGGCGAGCCGCGCCCCGGACGCCGTCCGCACGATGTCGGCGGGCAGCCGGGCCGCCAGCTTCTCGATCAGGGTCGCGCGGTGCAGCAGGACGAGGGATCTGCCGAACCGCTCGGCCGCGAGCCCCGGATCGGCGCGCGACAGCCAGCGGCCCTTGGGGGTGAGCAGGCCGCCGTCCCCCGTCCAGGCGGCGAGCGAACGGATCTCGTCGCCGAGCCCGACGACGTCGAGGGCGCGCTGAGCGTTGGGCGCGAGGGAGATGCCCGCGCCGACGGGCTTCAGTTCGCGCGCCCGCTCCAGGACGGTCACCCGCCAGCCGCGCAGGTGCAGCGCCAGCGCCGCGGTGAGTCCGCCGATCCCGCCGCCGACCACGACGGCCCTGGCCTGCCGCGCCCCCGGTCGGGTGTCTCCGGTGGCTGTCATGACGCCTCCCATGGCATGGAACGACCCCCTTCACTACACCTGTAGTGAAGTCACGCCACGACCGTACTACAGCTGTAGTGGCATCGACAGACCGCGGCTGACTCCGCGACCGTGACGGCCACTACATCTGTAGTCATCGCGATAGGTTGTCCCTCATGTCCCGCACGACCGAGCCGCACGATCCCGCGGCCGCCGCTTCCCGCCCCGACCGGATCGCCGACGCCGCACTCGTGCTGCTCGCGGAGCGCGGGATGCGCGGCCTGACGCACCGCGCGGTCGACGAGGTCGCCCACCTGCCGCAGGGCTCGACGTCGAACTACGCCCGCACCCGGCTCGCCCTGCTCGAAGCGGCCGTACGGCGGCTCGCGGCGCGCGAGGGCCGGGTGCTCGCCGTGGACGAACTACCCAGCCCCACGGATGGCCTGGCCGCCCTGATCGACGGCATGGCTCTCGCCCTGCACCGCTACCTGACCCAGAACCCCCAACTCCTGATCTGCCGCTACGAGTTGGCGCTCGAAGCCACGCGCCGCCCCGAGCTGCGCACGTTCTTCGACGACACGGGCAGCCAGTTCCGTCGCCCCCTGACGGAACTCCTGCGCGCGGCGGGCTCGCGGGACCCCGAGCGGCACACCCTGTCCCTGGTGGCGTGGACCGAGGGCACGATGTTCTCGTGCGTGGCGGGCTCGTTCAGCACCGCGGTACCGAGCCTCGCGGAACTGCGACGGGGATACGGGGAGTTGCTGCACGGCATGCTCGGCTCAAAGGACGCCTGAGGCATCCACCGTCACCCGTGCGGGGCAACCTCGCCCCCTACGGTTCCCCCACCGCGGTCGCGTCCAGCAAAGTGGCGCGGGTGCCCAGAAAGTCCAGCTCAGCCACGCTCCTGCTGTCGGCGGCCGCCGCCGTCACCGCTGCCACCGCGTCCGGCTGCATGAGCGTCCACGCCCCGCCCGCCCCGGCCACCCCCTCGCCGTCCGTCACGGCTCCCGCGCCCCGCCCCGACGGCCACGCCGACCGGCCGCTGGTCCAGGCCCCCGCACGGGAGGCCCTGGAGCGCACGGGCCCCTCGCCCCACCGCGGCGCCGCCGGCCCGCGCACTGAGGCCCCGCCGCCCCCGCGTCCGGCCGCACCACCCCGGCGCGCGGCGCCGGAAGCCGCGCCCCACCGCACGGCCGCCACCAGGCCCGAGCCGGAGCCCGCCCGGACCACCGCACCCGAAGCTCCCGCCCAGACCGATGTCTGCGCGCTCGGCCGCCAGTACGGCGGCTGGGACCCGGACAGCCCGCAGTCCGTCATCTGTCAGGACGCCTACGGCAGTTGACGCCGCCGGCCGCCCGGTCAGGAGCTGCGGCGCGGCGGGCCCAGCGGCTCGCCGCCCGGGCGGCCGCCCTCGTCCGAGTCGTCATCGTCGGCCGGCAGGGCCGACACCCGCAGCTCGAGCCGGGTGAGGGCGGCGCGCACCCCGTCCCCGTACCCGTCGTCCCCGAGCGTCCCGACCGTCGCGCGGGCCCGTGCCAGATGGCTGCGGGCCGCGCCGGGGCGCCCCAGCTTCACGTAGTCCGCCGCCAGATTGAGGTGCAGCGACGGATACAGGGCGCGCAGCGCGAGGGACGCCTCGTCCGCCTGCGGCCGCTCGTCGGCGGGCCCGTCGGCGGCGGACAGCGCGCGCAGGTCCCAGGCCAGCTCGTCGGCAGGATCGTCCTGGGTGTCGGCCATGTAGTGCGCGAGGGTGCAGCGGTGCAGCGGGTCGCCGTTCTCGCCGATCTCCGACCACAGGACGAGGAAGCGGTCCCGCGCCTCCTCGCGGTCCCCGGCATGCGCCAGCATGACCACCTGCCCGATGCGGGTCATCATGGTGTCGTCCGCCGCCTGCTCGCGCCGCTGTGCCACTGGCTCCTCCAAGCTCACCAACCGGTCGGGTGCCGATCACGGCTTCCGACGCTAACGGCCGCCACCGGCAATCCCGATCAGGCGCGGCTCAGCCCAGATCCGGGATGCGCCAGTCGATCGCCTCGTGGCCCTGGGCCGCGACCGCCGCGTCGATCTGGGTGAAGGGCTGCGAGCCGAAGAACTTGCGCGCGGACAGCGGCGAGGGGTGCGCGCCCTTCACGACGATGTGCCGCTCGGTGTCGATGAGCGGGAGCTTCTTCTGCGCGTAGTTGCCCCACAGGACGAAGACGGCCGGGTCGGGGCGGTCGGCGACGGCCCGGATCACCGCGTCCGTGAACTTCTCCCAGCCCTTGCCCTTGTGCGAGTTGGCCTCGCCGGCCCGCACCGTCAGCACCGCGTTCAGCAACAGCACGCCCTGCTCGGCCCACGGCATCAGATATCCGTTGTCCGGGATCGGGGTGCCGAGCTCGGCCTGCATCTCCTTGTAGATGTTGCGCAGCGACGGCGGCGTCTTCACGCCGGGCCGCACCGAGAAGCACAGCCCGTGCCCCTGCCCCTCGCCGTGGTACGGGTCCTGGCCCAGGACCAGCACCTTGACCCGGTCGTACGGCGTCGCGTCCAGCGCGGCGAAGACCTGCTCGCGCGGCGGGTAGACGGGACCCTTCGCGCGCTCCTCCTCGACGAACTCGGTGAGCTCCTTGAAGTAGGGCTTCTGCAGCTCCTCGCCGAGGACGCCACGCCAGGACTCGGGCAGCATCGCAGTGTCGGTCACGTCAACAACCTCCGGGGTACGGGCACTTGCACGCCCGTGCGCGCGTCACCACGCGCACGGCCGCTTCGTCACCCAAGAACCTACCGGCGTCCACTGACAATCACGGTCCCGCCCGGGGACCGCCCGGCCTCACCAACTGGTCTTGCGCTGCAGTTCCCACATCATCATGATCGTCGACGGATCGAGGGCGCGTTCGCCGCCCGAGATCTCGTCGCTGGCCGCGATGTACTGCTTGCCCTGCCACAGGGGCAGCAGCCGGGCGTCGTCCGCCATGATCTGCTGGGCCCGCTCGAACTGCCGGACCGTCGCGCCCCGGTCGCTCTCGCCGCGCGACTGCGGCAGGATCTGGTCGGTGATCTCGGGCGACACGTAGGGCGTGCTCACCGCGTTCTCCTCGCCCACGAAGGGCGCGATGAAGTTGTCGGCGTCCGGGAAGTCCGGGAACCAGCCACGTCCGAACACCGGGTACTCACCGTTGCGGTAGCCCTGCTCGTACGTCTTCCACGGCCGGCTCTTGAGCGTCACCTTGAACAGCTTGGACGCCTCCAGCTGCTTCTTGAGGGCCTCGAACTCGGGGGCGGTCGCCGATCCGTAGCGGTCGGTGGTGTACCAGAGCGTGAGCGGCACGGGCCCGGTGATGCCCGCCTTGGAGAGGATCGCGGCCGCCTTGGCGGGGCTGGGATCGCCGAAGTCGTCGAAGAAGTCCGTGGAGTGGCCCGCGAGCCCCTTGGGGACCATGGAGTACAGCGGTTCGACGGTGTCCTTGTAGACCTCGTGCGAGATCGCCCCCCGGTCGACGACCTGCGCGACGGCCCGGCGCACCGCGCGCTTGCCCGCCCACGGGTCCTTCGGGTTGAAGACGAGGTAGCTGATCTCCGTGCCCGCGCCCTCGACGAGCTGCAGGCCGTCGCTGTCGTTCTTGCCCTGGAGGTGCACGACGTCCTCGGCGGCGAGGCCACGGAAGGTCGCGTCGATCTCCTTGGACTTCAGGGCGGTGACCATCTCGGAGGAGGTCTTGAAGTAGCGAATCGTCACTGCTTCGTTCTTGCGGTCGGCGAACCCCTCGTACTGGGGGTTCTTGACGAGTTCCGCCTTCTCGCCGTCCGTGTAGGCCTGCAGCGAGTAGGGACCGGACCCGGTGACCTTGCCGTCCGTGCGCAGTTCCTTGGCCGGGTACTCGTCGGGGTCGACGATCGACATCGCCGGCGTGGCGAGAACGAACGGGAAGGTCGCGTCCGGCTTCTTCAGGTGGAACGTCACGTCGCGGTCGCCCCGCGTCTCGACGCGGTCGAGGCTGCCGAGCAGTCCGCTCGGCCCGCCCTTGACCTTGATGGCGCGGATCCGGTCGATCGAGTACTTCACAGCCTCAGCGTCGAGCGAGTCCCCGTCGGAGAACTTCATGTCCTCGCGCAGCCGGCAGTGGTAGACACGGTTGGCGTTGTCCTTGAAGGAGCACTCGGCCGCGTCGGCCTCCGGTTCCGCGGCGCCGGAGGGGAAGGCGACCAGGGTCTGGTAGACGTTGCGGAACAGCTCCCAGGAGCCGTCCCAGGAAGCCGCGGGGTCCAGCGTGCTCGGGGCACTGGTGGTCCCCACCACGATCGGATTCTCGTCCTCGGAGCCACCGGTCTGCATCAGCCCGCACCCGGCGAGCAGGGCTATGGACGCAGTCGCCGCCAACGTGCGGGGGGCAAGCAACCGTTTGAACACGCGCACGCTCCTCGATCGGCCATGCCATGGGTCGGCAGACAATATCGCAGTGCCCCGCCGGATCAACTGCTTGATCCGACGGGGCACTTCATGCGCGAGGACGTTTGTCTGGCGATGTCAGCCGACGCCCATATTGCTCGGGTCACACATTGATCACGCGACGCCCGCGTTGAGGAAGATGCCGCCGTCCACGACGAGCGTCTGGCCGGTGATCCAGTCGGCCTGGTGCGAGGTCAGGAACGCGGCGGCGCCGCCGATGTCCTCGGGCACCCCGAGCCGGCCGAGCGGGTAGGCGGCCGCGGCCTCGGCCTCCCGGCCCTCGTACAGGGCCTGCGCGAACTTGGTCTTCACGACCGCCGGGGCGATCGAGTTGACCCGCACCTTCGGCGCGAACTCGTGCGCCAGCTGGAGCGTGAGGTTGACCATGGCGGCCTTGCTCATGCCGTACGCGCCGATGAACGGCGAGGCGGAGACGCCGGCCACGGACGCGATGTTCACGATCGCGCCGCCGTTCTCCTTCTGCCACGCCTTGTACGTCTGCTGGGCGAAGCCGAGCGCGGAGACGACGTTGGTCTCGAAGACCTTGCGCGCCACGTTCAGGTCGAGCTCGGCGATGGGCCCGAACACCGGGTTCGTACCGGCGTTGTTGACGAGGAAGTCGACGCGGCCGAACGCCTCCATGGTGCGCTCGACGGCGGCGGCCTGGTGCGCCTCGTCGTGGGCCTTTCCGGCTACGTAGATGACGCGCTCGGAGCCGAGGGTCTCCACGGCCTCCTTGAGCGCGTCCTCGCCGCGTCCCGTGATGCAGACGCGGTCGCCGCGGGCGACGAGGGCCTCGGCGATGCCGTAGCCGATGCCGCGGCTGGCGCCGGTGACGAGGGCGACGTTGCCGGACAGGGGCGGGAGTTCTGAAGTCGTCATGTCCGTTGCCTCCGGGCTTAGTTGAGCGGTCCGCCGGCCACGTACATGACCTGGCCGGAGACGAAGCCGGCCGCCTCGCCGGTGAAGAAGGCGATGGCGTTGGCGATGTCCTCGGGGCGGCCCACGCGCTGCACCGGGATCTGCGTGGCGGCCGCGGCCTGGAAGTCCTCGAAGCCCATGCCGACGCGCTCGGCGGTGGCGGCGGTCATGTCGGTGACGATGAAGCCGGGGGCGACGGCGTTGGCGGTGACGCCGAACTTGCCGAGCTCGATCGCGAGGGTCTTGGTGAAGCCCTGCAGACCGGCCTTGGCGGCGGAGTAGTTGACCTGGCCGCGGTTGCCGAGCGCCGAGGAGGACGACAGGTTCACGATGCGGCCGAACTTCGCGTCCACCATGTGCTTCTGGACGGCCTTGGACATCAGGAACGCGCCGCGCAGGTGCACGTTCATGACGGTGTCCCAGTCGGAGGCGCTCATCTTGAACAGCAGGTTGTCGCGCAGGACGCCCGCGTTGTTCACGAGGATCGTCGGCGCGCCGAGCTCCTCGGCGATCCGTGCGACGGCGGCCTCGACCTGCGCCTCGTCGGAGACGTCGCAGCCGACCGCGAGGGCCTTGCCACCGGCGGCGGTGATCTTCTCGACGGTGTCCTTGCAAGCGGCCTCGTCGAGGTCGATCACGGCGACGGCGCGGCCCTCTTCGGCCAGACGGATCGCGGTCGCGGCGCCGATACCGCGCGCGGCTCCCGTGACGATCGCTACGCGCTGCTCAGTGGTGGACATGCTCTTCGGTCTCCTCGCCCTAGAGGGCGGCCGCTCCGCTCCAGTGCGGGTGAGCGACCGCTTAGTACCCTGTGCGTGTGACGCTAGAAGCCCTGACACCCGGTGTCAACGTACCCACCGGGTGCCCCTGATCACTCGCCGTGCCGGACCGGCGCGCTCAGCGCACCAGCTGGGCGAGCAGACGCTCCGCCTCGGCGGCCGGATCAGCCGTCAGACCGGTGTGCACGGGCCCCGGCTGCACCACCGTCGAGCGGGGTGCGATCAGCCAACGGTAGCGGCGCCCCGCGTCGTCGTCCGCGGCCTGTCCGGCGCTGTCGCCGCCGCGGCAGTGCCGTTCGACGGCGTGGAGCACGGCGCGCACGCCGGCCACGTCGGCCTCGGGGTCGAGCGCCAGGAGCCGGGACTCGTCGAGATGCGTGAGCGCGGTGACGAACGACCTGGCCCGGCAGTACACGACGACGCCCGCGTTCATCTGCTCGCCTCGCTCGACGCGCGGCACGACCCGCAGCAGGGCGTACTCGAAGACATCGCGCTCGCTCATCGGTCCGCTCCTTCGGTGATCCAGCCGGTCGTGCGCGGCGTCCGGGCCGCGCCGCCCGCCGGCAGGTCGATGCGCTCGTGGACGGTCGCGGCGCGCTCCGCCAGCGTCTCGACGTAGGCCCGCCGCACCGCGTCGGGGTGGTCGAAGCCCGGCTCGTCCGCGAGCCAGACGTCGGGCACGTCGGCGGCGGCCCGCGCGAGGAGGTCCTCGGTGACGCGCGGCGCGAGTTCGGCGGCGGCCGCCTCGACATCGGGTCCGAACGGGGCGAGGGCGTGATCGGTCGCGTCGTACGGCCTGGCGGCCCAGGCGGGTGCGCCGCGCCAGTTGTGGTGCCAGATCATGCTCGCGCCGTGGTCGATGAGCCACAGGTCACCGCGCCAGACCAGCATGTTGGGGTTGCGCCAGGACCGGTCGACGTTGTTGATCAGCGCGTCGAACCAGACGACGCGGCCCGCCTCCAGGGGATCGACGGCGTACGCGAGCGGGTCGAAGCCGAGTGCCCGCGGCAGGAACCGCATCCCGAGGTTGGTGCCGCCGCTCGCCTTGAGCAGCTCCTGCACCTCGGGGTCGGGTTCGCCGAGACCGATGACGGGGTCGAGGTCGAGGGCGACGAGGTCCGGCACCCGGAAGCCGAGGGCCCGCGCCAGCTGTCCGCAGATCACCTCGGCGACGAGCGTCTTGCGGCCCTGTCCCGCGCCGGTGAACTTCATGACGTACGCGGTGAGATCGTCGGCCTCGACCAGGCCGGGAAGCGATCCGCCCTCCCTCAATGGAGTGACATATCGGGTCGCCGTGACTTCGGTGAGCATGCGCCCAGGTTATGAGATCGGCGAGACGTTGAACGCTCCGGGATCACGGCACGTACGGGAAAGTACCCCCACGGGATCCAGGTCCGCCCATCGAAAGGAACCGAGAGCATGACCGCTTCGCAGGAGACCGCACCCACGGGCCCGGCGCCCGCTCGCCGGACCGTCGTCGCCGCGGTCGGCGCCGCGGGGATCGCCGCGGCGCTGACCGCCTGCGGTTCGAAGGACGGCTCGTCCGAACCGGCGGGCAACGCCTCGTCGGCCGGCGGCGGCGGGAGCGAGGAGCTCGCGAAGACCTCGGACATCCCGGAGGGCGGCGGCAAGATCTTCGCCGACGCCGGCATCGTGGTGACCCAGCCGAAGAAGGGCGAGTTCAAGGGGTTCACCAGCACCTGTACGCATCAGGGGTGCGCGGTGACCAAGGTCGAGGGCGGCACCATCGACTGCCCGTGCCACGGCAGCAAGTTCTCCATCGAGGACGGCAGCGTGAAGAACCCGCCGGCGACGCGGCCGCTGCCCGAGAAGAAGATCACGGTGACCGGGGACTCGATCAGCCTCGCCTAGGGCGCTTCCACGCGGCGAGCACGTCCGGGGTCGCCGTGACGGTGGCGACGAGGGCGAGCGTGTTGCGGATCATCGCGGGGGTGTAGTCGGAGGGCACCCCCGCGATCGCGTCCTTGGGGACGACGACGGTGTAGCCGAGGTTCACGGCGTCGAACACCGCGTTGGGTACGGCCACGTTGGCGGAGACTCCGGTGACGACGAGGGTGCGGCAGCCGAGGTTGCGCAGCAGCGGGTCGACGTCGGTGCCCGCGATCGGCGAGAGACCGTGCAGCCGGCGTACGACGAGGTCCTCGTCGGCGACCTCGATCGGCGGGGCGATCCGGACGGCCTTGGATCCCGAGAGCTGTTGCACGGGGAGGCGTTCGGCGGCACGGAACAGGCGGCCGTTGCGGTTCGCGCCGCGTCCGTCGGGGCGCCGCTCGGCGACGGCGTGCAGCACCTGCACCCCGCTCTCGTGGGCGGCGGCCACGAGCCGCGCCACGTTCGCCAGCGCGCCAGACGTGCGGGCCTCCTTGGCGAGTTCGGGCAGGGCGCTGTCGGTGCCGACGACGCCCTGCTGGCACTCGACGGTCAGCAGCACGGTGCCCGCCGGTTCGAGCAGTTCGGCCAAGTCCTCGCGCGTCGGCATGGTTCCCCCTGTAGGTCCGGCCGGTCCAGGGTGCTGGAGACTAGTGACCATTGCGCGCGGACGGAAGAGGCCGCATGCTGCTTTCCTGACGCATCGTCAGCCAACGGACCGGGGAGTGCCCATGACCGTCACCCAGCGCCGGGGTCGCAGGATCATGATGACCTCGCAGGAGCTGGACACGTTCCTCACCGAGCAGCGCACGTGCCGGGTGGCCACGGTGTCGGCCGACGGCACCCCGCACGTCAGCCCGCTGTGGTTCGTCTGGGACGGGACGTCGCTGTGGCTGTACTCCCTGGACCGCAGCCGCCGTTGGGCCGATCTGCGGGCCGACGGGCGCGTGGCCGTGGTGGTCGACGCGGGCGAGGAGTACGGGGAGCTGCGCGGCGTCGAGCTGTCCGGGCGCGTCGAGTTCGTCGGCGAGTCCCCGCGCACCGGCGAGCCGTGCCCCGAACTCGACGCGCTGGAGCCGCTGTTCGCGCGGAAGAACTTCGGCATGGCCGAGATGTTCCACGACGGCCGCCACGCCTGGGCCCGGCTGACCCCCGACAAGATCGCGTCGTGGGACTTCCGCAAGCTGGCGGATCTATAGGGACGCGGATCTGCAGGGACGCGGACCTGTAGGACAAGGGCGCACCCCGGCCCCCTCAGCCCTCGGCGGACTGCCCCAGATCGGCCCCAGCCTTCTGCAGCGCCTCCACGGCCGCCCGGATCGAGGGCCGGCGGTCGGCGTCGGCACGCCACACCACGTACACATGGCGCCGCACCTGCTGCCGCACGGGCACGGTCACCACGCCCGGCGGCATCGGATCACGGCCGAGCAGCGGCGCCACGCACACCCCCAACCCGGCCGACACCAGGCCGAGTTGGGTGTGGGTCTCGGCGGCGCGATGGCCGACCTGCGGCTCGACACCCTTGGCGCGCAGCGTGAACAGCAGCCATTCGTGGCAGAACTCGCCCTCTCCCCAGGTGATCCACTCGTCGTCGGCGAAGTCCTCCAGGCCGACCTCGTCACGGCCGGCGAGCGGGTGCCCGGCGGGCATCGCGATATCGGCCGGGTCGTCGAGGATGCTCGCCTTGACCAGGCCGTCGGGCAGCGGCATCGGCTTGTTGTACCAGTCGAGCACGATCGCCAGGTCGAGGTCGCCGCGGATCACCCCGGCGACTCCGGCCTCCGGCTCCAACTCCTGCGAACGCACGCGAAGTTGGGGATGCGCGGCGCGCAGCGCGGAGAGCGCCGCGGGGAACAGCCCGCGCGCCGCGGTGGGGAACGCGGACAGCCGCAGCTCCCCCACCACCTGCCCCCGCTGCGCCTCCAGGTCGGACTGGGCCAGCTCGACCTGCGACAGGATGCGCGCGGAGTGCTCGGCGAGCAGCCGTCCCGCGTCGGTCAGCCGCACCCCGCGGCCGTGCTTGGCGAGCAGCTGCTGACCGACCTCGCGCTCCAGCTTGGCCATCTGCTGCGAGACGGCCGAGGTCGTGACGTGCAGCGCGTCGGCGGCGCCGCTCACCGATCCGTGCCGGGCGAGCGCGTCGAGGACGCGCAGCCGCTCCAGGTTCAACATGTAAGGGATGCTAAGCGATATCCCGCAAGAAGTCTCGCTTGTGCTACGAAGAGCGGGGGCGCGATCCTTACGTCCATGAGCACCGTCAGCGCCGCCCGGACCGCAGCGCCCTCCGCGTCCCCCGCCCCGGCCACCTCCCCCGCGCGCCGCGCCCTCGACTGGCGCGTCCGCTTCGGCGTCCTCTCCCTGATCTGGGGTTTCAGCTTCCTGCTCATCAAGGTGGGCACGCAGGGATACGCCCCGTTCCAGGTGACGCTGGGGCGGCTGGTGTTCGGCACGCTGGTGCTCGCGGCGGCGATGGCCGTGAAGCGGGAGCGGCTGCCGCGCGGCGCCCGCACCTGGGG
Organism: Streptomyces sp. cg35; assembly: GCF_050410835.1. Classification (NCBI taxonomy): domain Bacteria; kingdom Bacillati; phylum Actinomycetota; class Actinomycetes; order Kitasatosporales; family Streptomycetaceae; genus Streptomyces; species Streptomyces sp. cg35. The sequence goes on along the minus strand of NZ_CP191268.1, from coordinate 7,526,634 downwards.
GCATCTGACGGTCGCGGCGTTCCTGCTGAACGCGCTGCCGTTCTCCCTGTTCGCCTTCGCCGAGGAGACGATCCCGTCGACGCTGGCCGGGATCTGCAACGCGACGTCGCCGCTGTGGGGCATGGTGCTGTCCCTGGTCGCGCTGTCCGAGGACCGGCCGACCCGGCGCCGGGTCGCCGGCCTGGGCATCGGATTCCTGGGGGTGCTGACGGTCCTCGGCATCTGGCAGGGCTTCCACGGTCTGGACGTGACGGGCACGGCGATGGCCCTGCTCGCGTCGTTCAGCTACCCGGTCGGGTGGATCTACGTCCGCCGCACGCTCGCGCACACGGGCCACTCGCACCTGTCGATGACCGGCGCACAGCTCCTGCTCGCCACGGTCCAACTGGCCTTCGTCACACCGCTGTTCACGTCCTGGCCGAGCCGGTTCGGCATCGTCCCGCTGCTCGCGATCATCGCTCTGGGCGCTCTGGGCACCGGCGTCGCGGTCCTCATCCAGTACGGCCTGGTCGCCGAGGTCGGCCCGACGACCGCGCAGATGGTCACGTACTTCATCCCGGTCATCGCCACCGCGGCGGGCGTCGCCGTGCTCGGCGAGTCGCTGAGCTGGTCGACGCCGGTCGGTGCGGTGATCGTGCTGGCCGGCGCGGCGCTCACCCAGTCGCGGGCCCGGGCCCGCTCCTGACGGAACCGTCGGGCCCGCGTCAGGCGTAGGAGCGTGCCGGCGCGGGCCCGACGGCCGCCGCCACGACGTCCGCGACGGCCTCGATCTCCTCGACGGACAGCCGGGACACGGTGATCCGCACACCCGGCCCGGCGTTCATCCGGAACCGGGCGCCCGGCGCGACCGCCCACCCCGCGTGCAGCAGCCGCGCCACCGAGCCGGTCTCGTCGGGGACCGGGATCCACACGTTCATCCCGCTGCGACCGTGCGCCTCGACGCCCCGCTCGGCGAGGGCCGCGATCAGCGCGTCGCGCCGCTTCCCGTACGAGGCCGCGACCGCCCGCGCGTCCACCGCGCCGCTCGCCCACAGGCCGGTCACCGCCCGCTGCACGATGCGGCTGACCCAGCCGGGCCCGAGCCGCTGCCGGCCGCGCACCCGGTCGACGGTGGCGGCGTCGCCGGTGAGCACCGCGAGCCGCAGGTCAGGACCGTACGCCTTGGCGACGGAGCGGACGAACGCCCAGTGCTGGGTGACACCGGCCAGCGGGTGCAGCGGCAGGTCGACGATGCCGTGCCCGTGGTCGTCCTCGATGAGCAGGACCTCGCGGTGCGCCTCCAGTACGTCGCGCAACGCCTTCGCGCGGGCCGCACCGACCGCCGCACCGGTGGGGTTCTGCGCCCGGCCGGTCACCACGAGGGCCCGCGCCCCGTCGCGCAGCGCCCGCTCGACCTCGTCCGGCAGTGGTCCGTCGTCGTCCACGCCGACCGGCACCAGGCGCAGGCCGAGCGCGGGCACGAGGTCGAGCATGCTGCCCCACCCCGGGTCCTCGACGGCGACCGCGTCACCGGCCTTGAGGTGCGCGGCGAGCACGCGCTCGATCGCGTCCAGCGACCCCGAGGCGACGGCCACCGGCCCGTCCGGCACCCCGTCGGAGTCGAAGCCCGCCCGCGCCCGGCGCACCAGTTCCGGCTCCAGCGGGTCGTCCCCGTAGAGCACCGGATCGCGGTCCGCGACGGCGGCCGCGGCGGTGAACGCCTCGACGAGCGAGGGCAGCAGCGCGGTGTCCGGATTCCCGTCGGACACGTCCCGCACACCGGTCGGCACGTCCACCCGGATGTGCTCCCGCGCGGTGGTCGCCGGCTTCGGGCGCACCCGGCTGCCCCGCCGGCCCGCGGTCTCGATGACCCCGCGCTCGCGCAGGGTGCGGTACGCGGCCGCGACGGTATTGGGGTTCACCCCGAGCTGCTGCGCCAACTCCCGCATCGGCGGCAGCAGTTGCCCCGGCTCCAGGCCTCCGTCGGCCACCGCGCGCTCGACGCTCGCGGAAATCTCCGCGGCACGACGCCCCTTGATCGGATACTCTTCTAGCACAAACCACAGTTTGCACTAGTGCAATGGAGTTCGCAACATGAGCGTGGCCCCCGAGCAGCAGGCGACCGACACCGCCTACGTCCCCACGGACCGCACCGTCCCCACCCGCTCCAAGGACCGTGCCGCCTACGACCGCGCCCAGGTGCACGCGATACTCGACGAGGCGTACGTCTGCCATCTCGGCTTCGTGCGCGACGGCGCCCCGGTCGTGCTGCCCACCCTGTACGGCCGGGTGGGCGAGCGCCTCTACGTGCACGGGTCGACGGGATCGCGGCCGCTGCGCATGGCCGGACAGCAGGACCCGGGTCTGCCGGTCTGTCTCACCGTGACGCACGTCGACGGACTGGTGCTGGCCCGCTCCGCCTTCCACCACTCCATCAACTACCGCTCCGTGGTGATCCACGGCACCGCGCACCAGGTCACGGACCCGGACGAGAAGCGGCTCGCCCTCGACGCACTCGTGGACCACGTGGTGCCCGGCCGGTCCGCCGACTCGCGTCCGGCGAACGCCAAGGAACTCGCCGCGACGGCCGTGCTCAGCCTCGACCTCGCCGAGGTCTCGGCGAAGCTGCGCACCGGCGGCCCGAACGACGAGCCGGAGGACCTGGACCTGCCGCACTGGACGGGCGTCGTCCCGCTGCAGCGGGGGTACGGCCCGCTGATCCCGGCGGACGACCTCGCCGACGGCATCGAGGTCCCCTCCTACCTGCGGGACCTGTGATGCTGATCCACCCGTGGGACGCGGCCCGCGACGCCGCCGAGTGGCAGCAGTGGCTGGCCGCCCACGACTTCGGGCAGCTCGCGGTGAACGGACTGCCGGGCGAGCCGCCGTTCGTGCAGCCCCTGCACTTCGCGTACGACCCGTCGTCGGGCGGGGAGTTCGGCGAGGTCGTCGCCCATCTCGCCCGCCCGAACCCGGTGTGGCCCGCGCTCGACGCGAGCCCCGAGGTGCTGCTCAGCGTCGTCGACGACTACGCGTTCGTGCCGGGCCCGTGGCAGGCGCTGCCCGGCGCCCCGGCCGAGCACGGGACGCCGACGAGCGTGTACAGCGCTGTTCAGCTGCGGTGCACCGCCCGTGTCGTGGACGACCCCGAGGAGAAGGCCGCGCTGCTCAACCGTCAGGTGGGCCACTTCCAGCCGCCCGGTCTCTCGGCGACCGCGGCGGTGGGCGAGGCCCCGTACGGGCGCATGCTGCCCGGGATCCGCGGCCTGCGGCTCGAAGTGACCGATGTGCGGGCCAAGTTCAAGTACGCCGGGCACAAGCCGGAGGAGGTCCAGGACCGGATCGCCGCGGGGCTCGCCGAGCGCGGCGGGCCCCGGGACGCCGCCGCGCTGGCGGTGCAGCGGCGGCGCCGGGGCGCGTGAGCCGTCGGCTCAGTGCGGGGAGCGGGCCTCCGCCACGGCGAGCCCGAGGACCGCGGCCAGCATCAGCACCGTGCCCGCCACGGTGGCCGCGGTCAGCCGTTCGCCCAGCAGCGTCACGGCGATGACGGCCGCGCCCACCGGTTCGAGCAGCATGATCACGGACACGGTGGCGGAGCGCACGACCGCCGCCCCCGCGAAGTACAGGGCGTAGGCCAGCGCCGTCGGCATGGACGCCATGTAGGCCAGCAGGCCCAGGACCTCCACGGGGTGCACCGTGTGCGGGACCAGGCCCTCGGCCGCGCCGAACGGCAGCAGCGCGAGCGAGGCGACCGCGAACGTGCCCACGGTCGTGCCGAGTTGGTCACCGGCCCGGCCCGCGCGCCCGAACCACCGGGTGAGCAGTGTCATCACGGCGTACCCGGCCGCGGAGACGAGGGCCCACAGCACGCCCAGCGGGCGCACGGTCGCGCCCCCGCCGCCCAGGATGAGCACCGCGAGGCCGCCGAGGGCGCCCGCCACGGCGATCACTCCGCCGCGGCCGAGCCGCTCCCCCATGGTCAGCCGCGCGCCGAGCGCGATGAGCACCGGGCCCGCGCCGAGCGTGACGACGGTGGCGACGGCGAGCCCGGTCACCGCGACGGCGGCGAAGTAGGCGGTCTGGAACACGGTGAGGCACAGCCCGAGCACACCGAGCCGGACGGCTTTGGGGCCCAGCGGTTCGGTGGGGCGCGGGACGGGCCGGCGCCGCAGTGCCCGGGCTGCCGCGAGCAGCACCAGGCCTCCGGCGCACCGCCAGAACGAGAGGGCGGCGGGCCCGAGGTCGCTGTGCCGGAACACGAGGGAGGCGGCGGCGCCCGCCGTGCCCCAGGCCAGGCCGGCGACGGCCAGGTACAGCAGGCCGCGGGTCAGCGGGAGTTGCGGAGCGGGATGGAGCGGGGAACACGGCACGGCTGAGCCGACCGGGACTGCATTCGACACGTGGATCTCCACGGAGAAGGGACCCGCCGCGGCGGGTGCCGGGAACACGGACCGTCGTCGGCGGACGGCCGGGCCCCGGCCGAGCCGGGGATCCACGTTCGGGAGGGGCCGCCCGCGCCAGGGCCCGACGGGCGGATCCGTCCGGTCACGGAGAGATCGGCACCCGTCATCGGGAGGTCCGGCGCGGCACGCGGCACCGTACGGACCGGCCACCGGTCGGTGACGGTCACGGTGCGGCGGATCGCCGGACAGCCCGGGTCCGGCCGGTGGCCGGACCGGCCCTAGACGGCCGGCGGCGGCAGGACGAGTGCGCGTGAATGCATGATCGTCACCCTAGACGGCGCTGCCCGAGCGGGACAACGCGGTTTCCGGCTCGGCGGCGGAGGGCTGCTCCTGCCCCGCCGGCTTCGACGACTGCGCGATGAACGCGCCGATGAGCACCACCGCGCCGCCGAACAGTTGCGGCGCCGAGAGGTGTTCGCCCAGCAGGACCCAGGCGAGGACGGTCGCGATGACCGCCTCCAGGCAGGCCACGACACCGGCGACCTGCGGCGAGAGCCGCCGTACGGACACCACGCCGGTGACGTACGCGAGGACGGTGGCGATCAGCACGATCCAGCACAGCAGCAGCCAGGCGGGGACGGACGTGCCGTTCATGGCGGCTCTGCCCGCGAGCACGGACCAGTCCATGCCCCACGGGCGGGCGATGACGGTGAGGACGGCGGCGCCGATCAGCAATCCGTACGCGATCACGCCGAACGGATCGGGCACCTCGCCGCCGGAGTCGCCCGCGTCGCTGCCCTGGTCGGACAGGACGAAGTAGCCGACCTGGCAGCAGGCCGCGCCGAGCGCGAGGAGCAGGCCGAGCAGGTCGAAGCTGAGCCCCGACCAGACCTCGACCACGCAGGCGAGCCCGCCGACGGCGAGGACCACACCGAGCGCGGCGGCCCGGGTCACGGGCTTGCGCTGGACGAAGCGGACCCAGCCGAGGACCAGGGCGGGCGCCAGGTACTCGATGAGCAGGGCCACGCCGACGGGGATGCGGGAGATCGCCGCGAAGTAGCAGGCCTGCACGCCCGCGACGGCGAGCAGCCCGAAGCCGACGAGCAGCAGGGGCCTGCGGCGTACGAGCGCGCGGTGCCGCCAGGCGACCGGCAGCATGACGAGGGCCGCGCCGGCGACGCGCAGCCACACCACGGAGAGGGAGTCGAGACCCGCTTCGATCAGCGGTTTGGCCGCGACGCCCGATCCGCCGAACGCGAGCGCGGAGACCAGGGCGAGCCCCGGTCCGAAGCCGCGCCCACTGGTTTCCTGAATCCCCTGAGACCCCTTTGACCCGTGCACCGGCACATCATGACAGGGACGGTCAGGACCGTCACTCCCGATGACCCCTGTCTCACAGGGCGGACGGGGCCGCTCCGGAGGCGATGTCAGTTCAGCCGGGTCCGCAGCCCCGCCACGTCCACCCCGGCCCGGCCGAGCACCTCGACCGCGCGGCACTCCACGTCCGCCGCGAGCGCCGCGAGGACGTCCACGCCGCGGGCCCGCTCGTCCCCGCGGCCGGCGGCCCGCTCGACGCCGGACTCCATCGCCGCGGCGGCGACGGGGGACCAGCCGGGGACACCGCTGACGACGGGGACCGCGCCGGAGTCCTCCACGGCGCCCTGCCACTGCAGCCCGTAGCCGATGCTGCGCTGCACGAGATAGCCGAGCAGCCGCGCGACCTGTCCCCCGTCGGCGAAGGCGTCGCGCACCTCGGGGTCGGTCTCCAGGAGCGAGTGCAGCAGATGGGCGGTGTCGATCTGACGGTCCCCGTCCCGCACCGCGCGCCGCCGGGCCGCCGCGACGACCAGGGCCAGCTCGTCACTGAGCCGGGCGTCGGGGGTCTCTTCCTGGGGATGGCCGTGCGCGGTGGCGTCCGACGGGATAGGGCTTTGCACGTACCCCACCCCATCAGCCGCGATGCACAGGAACATCCCCGCCGGGGAGCATTTTCGTGTCCGACACAAGTTGGGCACGAATGAACGACTTCTCCTCCTCAGGGATGAGATCGCACCGCCCGCCGCTGCGGGGCGCGCGCCTCCTTGCCCTGCGCTTCGCGCGCAACCGCGACCCCCTCGGCGCTCGTCCGTCACAGATATGGAGAGCAGGTGCTGGCTCGTGGCCCTGCCCGCGATCGACGGCAGGCAATACGTGTACCGGGTGTACGCCCCGGACGACGCGCTGCCCGCCGACCTGTTCTGGGACGCCTGGCACTGCCACGACGAGGGTCCGCATCCGCGCGCGTACGACCTGTTCGACGCGGCGGAGATCGAACGCGTGGGCTGAGCAAGCCCTCCCCTGATTCCTGACGGTTCATCAGTATTGAATGTTCGAGGCCGGGCGGCTACTTTCCGCGACACCACAGCCCGTAGGGCTCTCGACAGCTCTCGACACAAAGGGGTGGCCGCATGGCCGAAGTCAGCGCGGAAGCACGCATCGAGGCGCCTGCCGAGAAGGTCTGGGCGCAGCTCACCGACTTCTCCTCGTACGGGGAGTGGAACGCCACCCACACCGACTTCCCCAAGGGCGGCCCCACCTCGCTGGAGGTCGGCGGCCGGTTCGAGGAGAACATGAAGCTGATGGGCTTCCCGGCCGAGGTCACCTGGACCATCGAGGAACTGGAGACCGCCCGCACCCTGGCGATCCAGGGCAAGGGCCCGATGGGCGTGAACGTCAGGACGCGCTACAGCCTCACCCCGGACGGGGACGCGACGGCGGTCCGCATCGACGGCGAGTTCACGGGCGCGGCCGTCTCCCTCATGGCCGGCAAGCTGAAGGACTCGGCGACGGCGGCGCTCCAGGAGTCGCTGCGCAAGCTGGGCGGCCTGGTGGCCTGACCCGTTCGGCCCGCCCCACCCGCGGGACGTCCCGGTACGCACGCGAAGAGGCGCCCCGTACATGTCGTACGGGACGCCTCTTCCGCGCTCTGCACCCTGGCTGGGCCCGCACGGGCTCAGTCCTCGTCGGCGAGGATCAGGTACAGCTTCTTGCGCGCGTCGTTGATGGCGGCGATCGCCTTCTCGCGCTGCTCCTTGCTGCCGGTCTTCCAGACCTGGCCGAACGCCTCCATCAGACCGAAGCCGGCCTGCCGGATCTCGTTCATGGCCTCCCAGTCGACACCGCGACCGGGCTCCTCCCAGGGGGCGTCGGGCCCCTCTTCGGCGGCGGCGGTACCGGCCTCGGTGAGCGAGAAGAGCTTCTTGCCGCCCTCGCTGGCACTGACGATCAGGCCCTCGTCCTCGAGCAGCTGGAGCGTCGGGTAGACGGAGCCCGGGCTGGGCTTCCACGCGCCGCCGCTGCGCTCGGCGATCTCCTGGATCATCTCGTAGCCGTGCATCGGGCGGTCCTTGAGGAGGGCCAGGATCGAGGCGCGCACATCACCGCGCCGCGCCCGCCCCCGGGGCCCGCCCCCGCGGCCGCCGCGTCCGCCCCAGGGGCCGGGGCCGAAACCCGGGCCGAAGGGTCCGAACGCCGCACGCCGGCCTTCGAAGCCGCCGCGCTCGAAGCTGCCCCGGCCCTCGTGGCCGGGTCCGTAGTGTCCATGTCCGTGGTCGTGTCCGTGGGTACGCATGGGAATCAGTCCTTTCGTAACTGATCGAAGGATTCATTGACCGCGATCATTGACCGATCGCGATGTCTCAACGATATATCGGAACAGTTCGCTTGGCAACACCTGCCGAAAAGAGCTGTCCGGGCACGTGCGGATCCGGGCCGTCGCCGATCGACGCAGAGGTGCGGGGCCCACCGGGACAGTTCGAGGGTGCAAGCCCACGACCAGGGAGAACGCCATGCCCGAGCTCCGCGTCTCTGCGGTTTCGCGGCGGGACCGCGCCAGCGCCTGGACACCCCCTTCGGAGACGGCGTCGCGGGGCTGCACGACCGGATGCCCGCGACGCGGCGGATGGCCGCGCCGTCCGCATCGGCGGCGGCCCCGCCACCGTGCGGCAGTACCTTCGCGCGGGCCTCGCCGGCGAGATGCGCCTGGCGATCGTGCCGCTCCTCGCGGACGGCGGCGAGCGGCTGCTCGACCATGTCGGGGACGGCATCGCCGACTGCCGCGTCGCGGAACTCGTCGGCTCGGACACGGTCGCTCCCGCCGCTCTCGTACGCCACTGAGCACCGGGCCCGCCGCCGCGGCGGGGCGGTCATGCCACCGGCGCGCGATTGGCCTTGGCCGGTGCCCCGGCATGCCAACTACCTTCTCCGACATGCGTATACGTATCGTCGACGCCTTCACCGACCGCCCCTTCGCCGGCAACCCGGCCGGCGTCCTCCTCCTCGACGCCTTCCCGGACGACGCCTGGCTGCAGAACGTCGCCGCCGAGGTCAACCACGCCGAGACCGCCTTCGCGCACCCGCTGCCCGAGGGCGGTGCGGCGGACTGGGCCCTGCGCTGGTTCACGCCCGCCACCGAGGTCGACATGTGCGGTCACGGCACCCTCGCCGCGGCCCATGTGCTGCACTCGACGGGCACGGCCCGGGGCCCGGTCCGATTCGCCACGCGCAGCGGCGTCCTCGTCGCGACCCCGCACGAGGACGGCTCCCTCACGCTCGACTTCCCGACGGCACCGCTCACCGAGGAGCCGGCGCCGGCCGGTCTCGCCGACGTGCTCGGCGCGGTACCGCTCTCGGCGCACGACACGGGTCCCTCGGTCGGCGACCTGCTGGTCGAACTGCCCGACGAGAAGACGGTCCGGGCACTGTCCCCCGACCTCAAGGCGCTGGCCGATCACTTCGAGCGCGGCATCATCGCGACGGCCCGCGCCGAGGACCCCGCCCGGGGCCACGACTTCGTCTCCCGCTGCTTCTTCCCGCGCGTCGGCATCGACGAGGACCCGGTGACCGGCAGCGCGCACACGGCGCTGGCACCGTTCTGGGCACCGCGCCTCGGCCGCACCGACCTCACGGGCCTGCAGGCCTCACCGCGCACCGGCCTGGTCCGGGTGGCACTGCGCGGCGAGCGCACTCTGCTGACCGGCAGCGCGGTCACCGTCATCGAGGGCGACCTCACCGCGTAGCCGTCAGGCGGTGGGCAGCCAGCCCACCTTGCCCGCGAGCAGCGCGTATCCGACGAACGCGCCGATGTCCAAGAGGGAATGGGCCACGACCAGTGGCCCGACCCGCCCCCACCGCCGGTACAGGAAGGCGAAGACGACGCCCATCGCGAGGTTCCCGAAGAACCCGCCGATGCCCTGGTACAGGTGGTACGAACCGCGCAGCACGGACGACGCGACCAGCGCCGTGCCGGGCGTCCAGCCCAACTGCCCGAGTCTGCGCAGCAGATACCCGACGACGATGACCTCTTCGAGCACGGCGTTCTGCACCGCCGAGAGGATCAGCACCGGGTACTTCCACCACACGTCGGGCAGCGCCTCCGGCACCACCGTGAGGTTGAAGCCGAGGCCGCGGGCCGCGAGATAGAACGCGATACCGGTGCTGCCGATCACGGCCGCGATCGCGGCGCCCCGCGCCCCGTCGAACCACGGCCGCGTCCGGTCGAAGCCGATCGTGCGCAGGCTCTCGCCCTCGCGCAGCAGGAGGTGCGCGACGAGCGCGACCGGCACGAGAGCGCTCGCGATCCCGAACAACTGCCACGCGAGATCAAGCCAGGGACGCCCGGGCGCGGCCGAGGCGTTGAGGGTCGCCGCCTGATCCTTCAGACCGCCCGGTTTGGTGACCGATCCGACAAAGCTGATCAGCGCGGACACGCCGCTCGCACCGAGCGAAAGCCCCAATACGAGCAGCGTCTCGTCCCGCAGAAATCGTCGCGAGAGCCCCTCCTGGGGATAAGAACCGGCCACCGACCCCGCCTCCACCTGCACACCTGCCTTCACTTGAGTAATCCCGCCTCATCCCTCACGCCGCCCCGCTAGGGTCTCGAATGCAGGTACGAAGATCGCGCGCGACAGGCCGAGGGGGGCGGAGCGCCGCAGTCCGGCGCACCTCTCCCCTCTCTTGCTTCATCGCTTATATCGCAACTGCCTTTACGGCTCAGGGAGGGGCACCACCGTCATGGGACGTCACAGCAGCATGCCCGACGAGTACGGGACGGCCACGGCCGACCCGCGTCCCCGTTCGCGGGGACGCACGGTGGCCATCGCGACGGCCCTCGTGCTCGTCGTCGCGGCCGGCACGGCCCTGGCGGTCCGCAGCGACCTCCTCGACCTCGGCGACTCCTGCGGCGACAAGGTGCACCTCGACGTCGTCGCCTCGCCGGACGTGGCACCCGCGCTGCAGGACGCGGCCGACCACGCCCGCGAGAAGAAGGTCACCTCGGACGGCAACTGCCTCGACGTCACCGTCACCGGCCGCGAGTCGTACAAGGTCGCCGACGCGCTGCGCGCGGGCAAGGGCAGACCCGACTACCAGGTGTGGGTGCCGGATTCGGACCTGTGGATCCAGCGGGTCGAGCAGAACGCGAAGGCGACCCAGCTCACGGCTGCCGGGGACATCGCCACGTCGCCGATCGGCGTCGGCATGGTGCCGTCGGCCGCCAAGGCCTTCGGCTGGCCCGACAAGACGTACAGCTGGACCCAGTTGACGGGCGCCGCGATGGAGGACGACAAGCTGCGCCTGGGCGCCGCCGATCCCGCCCGCAGCTCCACCGGTCTGCTCGCGCTCACCAAGCTGGCGGGCGCCGCGAAGAAGTCCGGCGACGACGGCACCCAGGCCGCTGCCATGGCGAAGGTGCTCTCACAGCGCACGTCCGACAGCGACGGGCAGCTGATGGACACGGTGGCCCGCGACGGCTCCGGCACCGAGCAGGGCAACCCGCGCCGCAACGAGGCACTGATCCTCTCCGAGCAGGCCGCCTTCGCGCACAACGCCGAGGCCGGCGACGGCGGCGCCCTCGACCTCTTCTACCCGAAGGACGGCTCGCCCGAGCTGAACTACCCCTTCTCCCTGGTCGACGAGTCCGCCCTGAGCACCGACGAGAGCCGCGCCGCCGTCCGCTTCATGACCCTGCTCGGCGCCCCCGACGGCCGGTCCGTCCTGGAGCGGCACGGCTTTCGCACCGAGGGCGGCTCCTCACCCGACACGGTCGCGACGGAGGCCGGCGCCCGCTCCCCGCAGCCGTACGCGGAGCCCACCTCGCAGCCGCCCGGCGAGGCGGACATCGAGGAGACCCTCGGCATGTGGACGATCACCGTGCAGAGCGCCCGCATCAGCACGGTCGTGGACGCCTCGGCCTCCATGTCCAACCTGGTGCCGGGCCGCGGCGAGTCCCGGATGGAGGTGACGAAGGCGTCGATGCTCGCGGCCCTGTCGACGTTCACGCCGGAGGACGAGATCGGCCTGTGGGAGTTCTCGACCCTGCTCGACGGCGACCGCGACTACAAGGAGCTGGTCCCGACCGAGCGCCTCGGCGACCGCAAGGGCTCGGGCACCCAGCGCGACAAGCTGTCCGCCGCGTTCACCTCCCTGCAGCCCGTCCCGGGCGGAGCGACCGGCCTCTACGACACGACGCTCGCCGCCTACAAGAAGGCCACGTCGTCGTACAAGAGCGGCAAGTTCAACGCCGTGGTCGTCGTCACCGACGGCGTCAACCAGGACCCGGGCTCGATGTCCCGCAGCAGCCTCATCTCCCAGCTGGAGACCCTGACCGACCGCGAGCACCCGGTGCCGCTGATCGCCATCGCCGTCGGCCCGGACACCGACAAGGACGAGATCGAGCAGATCGCCGAGGCGACGGGCGGCTCGGGGCACCAGGTCAGCGACCCGGCCGACATCCAGCAGGTGATCCTCAAGGCCATCGTCCAGGCGGGCGCGAAGAGCAACTGAGCCGCGTCAGCCGAGCCGGACGGCCGGCTCCGGCAGCCCGACGGGCCAGGTGTGCACGGGCTCGCCCAGGTGCATCAGCTCGGCGTACCGGCGCGTGGTCGCCGCGAGCGCCGCGTCACGCGCCAGGCCGCTCTCCAGTGCGCGGTGGTACGTCGCGGCCTGCCAGGCAGCTCCGTTGGTGCGCCGCGCACACCGCTCCTCGATCACGCCCAGATAGTGGTCCCGGTCGGCGGGTTCGACACCCCACGCGTCGAGCCCGGCGGCCGCGAGCGGCAGCAGCTCGTCCCGGACGAGGCTGACGGCCGGCACCAGTTCCGTGCCCCCGAACCGGCCCCGGCGCGGCCACTCCAGGCGCGCGTCGATCCCGTACCGGCACGCGGTGTCGAAGTTGCGGGCGGCCGCGTCGAAGGAGAGCCGCGACCACACGGGCCGCGCGTCCTCGGCCAGGGCCCGTACGACGCCGTAGTAGAAGGCGACGTTGGCGATGACGTCGGTGACGGTGGGCCCCGCGGGCAGCACCCGGTTCTCGACGCGCAGGTGCGGGACGCCGTCGGCGATGCCGTAGACGGGCCGGTTCCAGCGGTACACGGTCCCGTTGTGCAGGACGAGTTCGGCGAGGCTCGGCACACCGCCCTTGTCGAGGACGTCCAGGGGCCGCTCCTCGTCCAGGATCGGCAGCAGCGGCGGGAAGTACCGCACGTTCTCCTCGAAGAGGTCGTACGCCGACTCGATCCACCGCTCCCCGAACCAGGTCCGCGGCCGGACCCCCTGGGCCTGGAGCTCGGGCGACCGGGTGTCGGTGGACTGCTGGAACAGCGGGGGCCGCGACTCGCGCCACAGCTCACGCCCGAACAGGAACGGCGAGTTGGCCCCCAGCGCGATCTGCACCGCGGCGACCGCCTGCGCCGCGTTCCACACATCGGCGAACCGGCCCGGCGTGACCTGGAGGTGCAACTGCACGGACGTGCAGGCGGCTTCGGGCGCTATCGACGAGGACGTGCAGGTCAGCCGCTCGACGCCCTCGATGTCGAGCACGAAGTCCTCGCCGCGCGCGGCCACGATCTGGTCGTTGAGCAGGGTGTACCGGTCGACGTCCGACAGGTTCGCGGAGACGAGATCGTCCGCGCCCAGGGTCGGCAGAATGCCGATCATCACGATTCCCGCGTCGACCTCGTTGGCCTTGCGATGGGCATAGCCCAGTCCCGTGCGCAGCTCCTCCGCCAGCTGATCGAGAACGCGGCCGCCGAGCCGGTGCGGGGCGATATTCACTTCGAGATTGAACATCGCGAGTTCCGTTTGGAAATCCCGGCTCGCGATCCGCTCGAGTACTTCCGCATTCATCATTCTCGGCATCCCGTCGGGCCCGGCGAGATTCAGCTCGATCTCCAGCCCCATGAGATTCCTGGGCCGGTCGAACCGCTTCTCGTCCAGCAGTCGCTCGAGCCCCACGAGACACTCTTTGAGCTTGTCCCGGTAGCGCCGGCGGTCGGCCAGGTCGACCGCGCCCGCAACGACCTTCTCCCCCATGGAAGCGTCCCTCCTCGCACGGGCAGCCCGACGATCCGGCCGCGTGTCACGGTGGATGATGCCCCGGCAATGTGATCGATAACGCCCCGCGCGGGTCCACGGAGCAGTACGCTCAGAGCGGTTACCCTGCGGCACATTCCCTAGGCATGCGGCTTTTTGCAGATTCATCTACGGAACCCTGGTGAAAAACGCCGACGAGAATCGGCCGACCGCTCACTCGAAAGACATCGAGGTCACGCGGGGCTCGCTCACGGAAAAGTGGATGGACGTCGACAAAACGGCGCCGGGATGACGGCCGAATAGCACCTTGCGCAACCTGTCCGCGCAGGCAGCCGAAACATCATGTGAACACACGTCGTATAAACTCCGCGAACGAGACAGAGAGTTGGCGCACGTGGCCGAGGCCCCCGCCCCCTCTGGCCCGCGTACTTCTGCACGCTCCCGCGCACCACGCAGCAGACAGCGCCGTCCGCTCGTCCCGCACCGCCCTCGCACCACGTGCCTGTCGAATGAGAGGCGACCCACCATGCCGCTGCATGTTCCCCCGGCTCCCGCGCCCGCTCTCCGCAGCGTCCTCACGGCCCTCGGTTCCCCCACCGCCGTCCGTGAGGCCCGTACCCCTTCCCTGCGCGCCGCGCAGGGACCGGCAAGTCCCGAACTCCCTTTGCCCGTCCATGTGTTGGACCGCATCACCGATGCCACCGGACCGTCGCCCGCCCGCCTCACCGGCTGGCGCTTCCTGGTCCGCTGCTCGGACCGCGCCGTCGCCGCGGCCGACACGATGCTCACCCCGGACGGCTGGACCTTCTCCCATTTCTTCGAAGGCCCCTACGTGACGTCCACCGAGCGCGCCCTGCGCCAGGCGGAGTCCCTGCCGGGGATCTACCAGCCACGGCTGCTCTCGGTGCCGGAGCTGTACATGCTCACCCTGTGGCTGCACAAGGACCACACCGCCGACGCGGCGAGCGGGCACCCGGCGGCCGACGACATCCTGGTCCCGCTCGCACCGGCGCCGCCCGGCATCGCGGCCCATCGCCCGCACCGCGTGGCGGAACTGCTGCCGGTCCTCGCTCTGCGACTGACGCCACCACGGGCCGCCCTGCTCGCCTGACCCGACAGCAAGAACCACGGAACACGCCTCGCCGTTCCGACGCCGTGCCCCGCACCGCCCGGTCGCGGGGCACAGCTCTGCCCGACCGGACTAGCCCGGTCCGACCACCCCGAACCACCCGAAGGGACAGTGCAATTGGGCTGAACCGTCCGCACGGGTGACGCGTCTCCATCCAGTGAGGACCGCTGCAACGAAATCCCTGCGGAATGACGCCCGCAGGGCAACACTGGGTTCGGACCGACTGAATACGGGGGGCGGCCATGAAGAAGACTTCGAGCCGCAGCACAGACAGCACCGTCATCGAGATCACTACGCAGCGAAAGATCCCATCCATGTGCCAGCACCAGCCGTCGTGCCCCACAGCAGAATCCGCGGACAGGGAGGCCGCGCTCCCTGTGGCTCACCACCCGGAGCAGGGCTGGAGCCTCCTGTGCAACGGCGTCCTGCTCTTCGAGGACACCGGTGAACTGCTGCCCAACGGCACGATCATCGCGCCGCACCGCCCGCTGGGCGCCGTGGTGACAGCCGCCTGAGGCCTTCAGTACCGAGCAGAACCGCGCGACCGGCCGCACACGGCGGCCGGTCGCGCGGTCACGTCGGACCTCACGCCTCGTAGGCGTCCATGGGCGGGCACGAGCACACCAGGTTGCGGTCACCGAAGGCCTGGTCGATCCGGCGCACCGGCGGCCAGTACTTGTCGGAGGCGGCGACCCCGGCGGGGAAGACCGCCTCCTCGCGGCTGTACGCGTGCTCCCACTCTCCGCCGAGCATCCCGGCCGTGTGCGGAGCGTTCCGCAGCGGGTTGTCGTCCGCCGGCCACTGCCCGGAGGCGACCCGCTCGATCTCCCCGCGAATGGCGATCATCGCCTCGCAGAACCGGTCGAGCTCCCCGATGTCCTCGCTCTCGGTCGGCTCGATCATCAGCGTCCCGGCAACCGGGAACGACATGGTCGGCGCGTGGAACCCGTAGTCGATCAGGCGCTTGGCGATGTCGTCGACACTGACCCCGGTCGCCTTGCTGAGCGGCCGCAGGTCGATGATGCACTCGTGCGCGACGAGACCGCCGGGCCCGGTGTAGAGCACGGGGAAGTGCGGCTCGAGCCGCTTGGCGATGTAGTTCGCGGAGAGCACGGCGACCTGCGTCGCCCGCTTCAGCCCCTCGCCGCCCATGAGCCGCACGTACGACCACGAGATCGGCAGGATCCCGGCGGAGCCCCACGGCGCTGCCGAGATCGGCCCGACACCGGTCTCCGGACCGGCGGCCGGCTGCAGCGGGTGGTTCGGCAGGTACGGCGCGAGGTGGGCGCGCACACCGACCGGGCCGACGCCCGGACCGCCGCCGCCGTGCGGGATGCAGAACGTCTTGTGCAGGTTCAGGTGCGAGACGTCGCCGCCGAAGTGCCCCGGCTTGGCGAGCCCCACCAGCGCGTTGAGGTTCGCCCCGTCGACGTACACCTGACCGCCGGCATCGTGCACGGCGGCGCAGATGTCGGCGACGTGCTCCTCGAAGACACCGTGCGTCGACGGGTACGTGATCATGAGGACGGACAGCTGCTCGGCGTACTGCTCGATCTTGGCGCGCAGGTCCTCGACGTCGATCTCGCCGTCGTCGGCGGTCTTCACGACGACGACCTTCATCCCGGCCATCACGGCACTGGCCGCGTTGGTGCCGTGCGCGGACGACGGGATGAGGCACACCGTGCGCTGCTCGTCGCCGTTGGCCCGGTGGTAGCCGCGCACCGCCAGCAGACCCGCGAGCTCGCCCTGCGAGCCGGCGTTCGGCTGCAACGACACCTTGTCGTAGCCGGTGACCTCGGCGAGGCGCTCCTCCAGCTCACGGATGAGCGTGAGGTAGCCCTGCGCCTGCTCGGCCGGCACGAAGGGGTGCAGCTGCCCGAACTCGGGCCAGGTGACCGGCTCCATCTCCGTCGTCGCGTTGAGCTTCATCGTGCAGGAGCCCAGCGGGATCATGCCGCGGTCGAGCGCGTAGTCGCGGTCGGCGAGCTTGCGCAGGTAGCGCAGCATCGCGGTCTCGGAGCGGTGCTGGTGGAAGACCGGGTGGGTCAGGATCTCGTCACCGCGCAGCAGCCCCTCGGGCAGCGCCTCGGCGACCTCGGCGTCCAGCGCCTCGATGTCCGCGTCGACCCCGAACGCGCCCCACACGGCGGCCAGTTGGTCGCGCGTCGTGGTCTCGTCGCAGGCCATCGACACCTGGTCGGCGTCGACGAGCCGCAGGTTCACCCCGGCCTCACGGGCGGCGCCGACGACCTCCGCGGCACGGCCCGGCACCCGGACCGTCACGGTGTCGAAGTACGCCCCGTGCACGACCTCGACGCCGCCCGCCGTCAGACCGGCGGCCAGCAGCGTGGCGTAGCGATGGGTGCGCTGCGCGATGGACCTCAGGCCGTCCGGACCGTGGTAGACGGCGTACATGCCGGCCATGACGGCGAGCAGCACCTGAGCCGTACAGATGTTGCTCGTGGCCTTCTCGCGCCGGATGTGCTGCTCACGCGTCTGCAGCGCGAGCCGGTACGCCTTGTTCCCGTCGGCGTCGACGGACACCCCGACGAGCCGCCCGGGCAGGGACCGCGCGAACTTCTCCCGTACGGCCATGTAGCCGGCGTGCGGGCCGCCGAAGCCCATCGGGACACCGAAGCGCTGGGTCGTGCCGACGGCGATGTCCGCGCCCAGCTCGCCCGGCGAGGTCAACAGCGTCAGAGCGAGAAGATCGGCGGCGACGGTGACGACGGCGCCCAGCTCGTGCGCCTGGTCGATCACCGGCTTGATGTCGCGCACGGCACCGGAGGCCCCCGGGTACTGCACGAGCACACCCACGACACCGCGCTCGGCGACCTCGGCGGGGATGCCGTCGCTCAGGTCGGCGACGACGATCTCGACACCGGTCGGCTCGGCGCGGGTCCGGATGACGGCGACGGTCTGCGGCAGCGCGTCCGCGTCGACGACGTACACGCCGTCCTTGACCTTGCCGATGCGCCGCGACAGCGCCATGGCCTCGGCGGCGGCCGTGCCCTCGTCGAGGAGGGAGGCACCGGAGGTCGGCAGCCCCGTCAGCTCGGCGACCATCGTCTGGAAGTTGAGCAGCGCCTCGAGGCGGCCCTGCGAGATCTCCGGCTGGTACGGCGTGTAGGCCGTGTACCAGGACGGGTTCTCCATGACGTTGCGCAGGATCACGGGCGGCGTGAAGGTGCCGTAGTAGCCGAGCCCGATCATCGAGCCGAGCACCTGGTTGCGGTCGGCGAGGGAGCGGAGCTCGGCGAGCACCTCGGCCTCGGTCCGGGCGGCCGGCAGCGCCAGCGCCTCGGCGCTCTTGATCACATCCGGCACCGCGGCCGCCGTCAGCTCGTCGAGCGAGCCATAGCCGACCTGCGCGAGCATCTTGGCCTGAGCGGCGTCGTCCGGACCGATGTGGCGCTGCTCGAAGGGGATTCCCTGCTCCAGCGCGGAGAGCGGAATACGGTTGGCGGTCATTGCGGAGGCCTCCTGGTCACCCGGACCTGCGAGGGGCACCACGGCGTGGGTGCCCGGACGGCCTCCCCCTCTGTCATCTCAACCTGAGAGCTTCACCGGTCCGCCCCGCACGATCACGGAACACACCGGTTTTCACCGTCGGTGAGAGCGGAAAACGTGCACCCCGCCCTGCTTTCCAGAGTGACCTCGTCCGTGCGGTACAGGGGCCTGAGAGATTCCGGGGAGGAGTTGCTCCTTCGGCGCCTCCGACGACGATCGGAGGACTCTCCCGCACGGGGTCAGCAGCCGTCTGCCAGCCTACCAGCGGCGACATGACCGGAACCCTCGAGTGGCCGCCTTCCCCAATGTGCTCTTTCGTAGTGCTTACAGACGAGTTGCGAGCAGCTGGAGGGCCCGTGCACACCGACGTCGACCCGCGCAACCTGATCGGCCGCAAGGCGTTCGACCGCAACGGAACCAAGATCGGCACGATCGACGAGGTCTACCTCGACGACGCCACGGGCGTCCCGGAATGGGCGGCGATACGGACGGGCCTCTTCAGCCGCGACGCCTTCGTCCCGCTGGAGCCCAGCGAACTGGTCGACGGCGCCCTCCGTGTCCCCTTCGAACGCTCCCTGATCAAGGACTCCCCCGACTTCGGCGTGGGCCGCCACCTCTCCCCCGAGCAGGAACTCCAGCTCTACCACCACTACGGTCTCGACATCACGGCCCCGCAGTCCCCGGACGTCCTGTTCGGCCGCATTGCGGGGGCGGACGAGGACCCCACCTGAGAGCGCCGTTCGCTAGGGTCAGGCGCTCGACACCGGTCTCTCCACTGGTCTCTCTACTGGTCTCTCCACCAACGGCAGGGGCTCCGCGGGCTCCAGCAGGGGATCGTCGACGAGGAACGTCCTGACCCGTCCGGGCCCGGCCGAGTACGGCGTCTCGAACCGTACGGTCACCCGCCCGAGCCCGCTCCCCTGCACCCACCCGGCGCCGAACTCGGCATGCCGCACATCGTGCCCGGCCATCCACCGCCGCTCGACGGGCTCGGCGACCGTCTCCTCGACCTCCTCCGGGCTCACCGCCCGCGCGTCCTCCGCCTGGTCCGCGGCCTCTTCCGAGGCGGCCTGTGCCTCCTGGGCCGCCTGCGCCGCCTGCGCGAACAGGTCCTCCTGCGTGAAGTCGGCGAGCCCGCTCACCCCGACCCCGAGCAACCGCACGCCGCCCGTCGTGTCCACGGACTCCAGCAGCCGCGCGGCGGCCTCCCGGACCACCCCCGGATCGTCCGTCGGCCCGCGCAGCGTCTCGGACCGCGTCAGGGTCGAGAAGTCGTAGCGCCGCACCTTCAGGACCACGGTCCGCCCGGACCGCTCGGCGGCCCGCAACCGCTCCACGCAGCGGTCGGCGAGCCGCTGCACCTCCATACGGACGCGCACGCGGTCATGAATGTCCACGTCGTACGTGTCCTCGACCGACACGGACTTGGAATCCCGCTCGGCGACGACGGGCCGGTCGTCGTGCGCCAGCGCCATGGCGTACAGATGCCCGCCGTGCGACTTGCCCAGCAGCCGCACCAGCTCGTCCTCTCCCGCCTCGGCGATCTCCGCCACGGTGAGGATCCCGGCCCGCCGCAGATGGTCCCCGGTCGCCGGCCCGACACCCGGCAGGATCCGTACGGACTTCGGCCCGAGCAGCGCCCGCTCGGTCCCCGGCCGTATCAGCATCAGCCCGTCCGGCTTGGCCTCCTCCGACGCGATCTTGGCCAGCATCTTGGAGGCGGCGATCCCGACCGACCCGGTCAGCCCGGTCACGCGCCGGATGTCCGTCCGCAGCCGCAAGCCGACGGCCTCGGCGGAAGCCTCGTCCCAGGCCACCTCACCGGCCTCCAGATCGACGAACGCCTCGTCCAGGCTCAGCGGCTCCACCAGCGGCGAAAGCTCCCTCAGGAGCCCCATCACCTGCTCGCTGACCTCCCGGTACAGCCGGAACCGCGGCACGAGGTACGCGGCGTTCGGAGCGAGCCGGCGCGCCTGGCCCATCGGCATGGCCGAATGCACCCCGAACCTGCGCGCTTCGTACGACGCGGTGGCCACCACACCACGCGGCCCGAGCCCGCCCACGACGACCGCTTTCCCGCGCAGGCTCGGCTTCGCCGCCTGCTCGGCAGAGGCGTAGAAGGCATCCATGTCGAGATGCAGGATCGTCGGCGCGGCTCTCACGTCACCGATGCTGCCTCACGCCACTGACAACGCGGCCGCACGACCGTCACACGGCCCTGTTGCGCCGCCTCGCGAGCTCGTCCGCGGGATTGTGCCCGACGAGCGTCTCCCCGGTGTCCACCCGCTCCCCGTGCAGCTGCGACAGGGCGCTCTCCACGTCCCGCCAGACCACGCCCACGGCGATCCCGAAGATCCCCTGACCGCCCTGGAGCAGCTCGTGCACCTCGGTCGGCGACGTGCACTCGTAGACGGTCGCGCCGTCGCTCATGAGGGTCATGCGCTCCAGGTCCCTGAAGCCCCGCTCGCGCAGATGCTGCACAGCGGTGCGAATGTTCTGCAGCGAGACACCCGTGTCCAGGAAACGCTTGACGACCTTCAGGACGACGACGTCCCGGAAGCTGTACAGACGCTGTGTCCCCGACCCGTACGCGGGCCGCACACTCGGCTCGACAAGGCCGGTTCTCGCCCAGTAGTCGAGCTGTCGATAGGTGATGCCGGCCGCCGCGCACGCGGTCGGACCCCGGTATCCGATCTGCTCGGAAGTCGCTTCGCCGCTCTCCCCCGCCACCGCAGACACTGCCTGCGGGCGCTGCGGAGTGTGATCGGCCGCGCTGCCGTGAAACGAGTACGGACCGCCCGTCGCCGTACCGTCGCCGCTGCTTCTCACGCCGACCTCCTCATTGACCTGCCTTCTCGACGGTAGGCAGTCACAAGGGGTGCGTCAACGAACGCCACACTCGCCACGCCGAGTGATAATCACCCTACGAGTGGTTTCCCGTATCCCGCCGCCGGGAAAGGCTAGCCGAATGCGCCGAGGCGGCCGCCCCTCGGGCGACCGCCTCATGGTCATTGTGTGCCGATCACTGGCTATTGGTCCCGAAGTCCTCGGGCGAGATCTGGTCCAGGAACTCGCGGAACTTCTCCACTTCGTCCTCCTGCTCGTCCGGGATCGCGATCCCGGCGTCGTCCAGGACTCCGTCGCTGCCGAAGATCGGGGTCCCGGTGCGCAGCGCGAGCGCTATGGCATCGGACGGGCGGGCGCTGACCTCGACGCCGCTCGCGAACACCAGCTCCGCGTAGAAGACACCCTCCCGCAGGTCCGTGATGCGTACTTCGGTGAGCTCCTGACCGACCGCTTCGAGCACGTCCTTGAACAGGTCGTGCGTCAGCGGACGCGCGGGGGCCATGCCCTGCTGGGCGAAGGCGATCGCCGTCGCCTCCCCCGGTCCGATCCAGATGGGAAGGTAACGGTCGCCTCCCACTTCACGCAGGAGCACGATCGGCTGGTTGGAGGGCATTTCGACCCGGACACCTACGACGTCGAGCTCGTTCACACAGCAACCCTAGGACGTGCCCGGCCGGTTTGGGTAGTCGGGCATGCGCCGGGGACCGGGCCCACGGCACTCGCCCGCCCCTGCGATCAGGGCAGACGGACCCCGAGTGCGGTCTGCACGAGTGCGGCATGCAGCCGTACGGTCAGGCCCGCCAGCTCCTTGGCCCGCGCCTGCGCGAGGGCCCTGGTCTGCGGATTGCGGTGCACCTTGAGCGGTGCGACGACCGAGTCCACGAGCCCGGCCTCACGGTCCGCGGCCGCCCGCATGACCCGCAGATGCCGGGGCTCGATACCGAACCGGCCCAACTCACCCACCAGCTCGGCGACGGATACGGCCGCGGCGTCGTAACCGCCGTCCGGCAACGGGGCGATGAGCCCGTACGACTCCCACTCGTCGAGCTCCCCCTCGCCGATCCCCACGGCGGCGAGCAGCTCGTCCCGGCCGACGCGAGCGGCGGTGGGGCCGTCCCCGGCGTCGTCCGCGGCGTCGCCGGGCCGTCCGGGAGCGGGCACGGGCAGGGGCTCGCCCCGCTCCAGGGCGTCGAGCTGCTCCTTGATGACCTTCAGGGGCAGGTAGTGGTCACGCTGCATGCGCAGGACGTGGGCGAGTCGCTCGACGTCGTCCGGGCTGAACTTGCGGTAGCCCGAAGGCGTCCGCTGCGGCTCGATGAGACCCTCGGACTCCAAGAACCTGATCTTGGAAATGGTGACTTCGGGGAACTCGTCGCGCAGCATGTTCAGCACGGTGCCGATGCTCATCAGCCGACTGTCCGCGGTGGCGGTGCCGCTTCCGGCACCGCCCCTCGGTGTATGAAGCATGGACCTTCCTGAAGGTTCGCTGATGGGTCAGATACCTCGCTGGCTCGCGTAGAACACCAGCCGGTACTTGCCGATCTGCACCTCGTCACCGTTGTTCAGCAGCACGGAGTCGATGCGCTCCCGGTTGACGTACGTCCCGTTGAGGCTGCCGACGTCGGAGACCGTGAACGTGCCGTCCTGCTGGCGACGGAACTCCACGTGGCGGCGCGACACGGTCACGTCGTCCAGGAAGATGTCGCTCTGCGGGTGACGCCCCGCCGTGGTCAGGTCGCCGTCCAGGAGGAAGCGGCTGCCCGAGTTCGGGCCGCGCCGCACCACCAGGAGCGCCGAGCCCAGCGGCAGCGCGTCGACCGCGGCCTGGGCCTCGGGCGACAGGGCCGGCAGCTGCGTCTGACCGGTGGCCTCCGGGTCGTACGACTCGAGACCCGAGATGGAGATCGTGGACGTCGTCTCGGACGGCCCCTCGGCCGCCACCCCGCCACGCAGCGGCGCACCACAGTTGGAGCAGAACCGGCTGTTCTCGCCGTTCCGGTTTCCGCACCTCGTACACACCAGGGCCGACATGGACGGATCCTCCTGCCGCGGCTGCCCCGCGGGGGCGTGGGACGCGTACGGGTCGGAGCCGAACCCTCCACCCGTACTTGAGGTTGACGGTTCCCCGAAACCTATGCGGCCGGAACCGGCAGGGTCAACAGACGACGCGCCCTGTCCGCCCGAATTGTCACCGCCGACCTGGTCCCGGAACAGCGGGCGCTCGCCCACCTGTGTCTCCGGCACGTCTCCGTGGCGCGGCGCACGATGACGGGCGTCCTCACGCGCACTCTTGCCGAACAACTTCGCAAACAACTTCACGGGCGATTCCCCTTGACCGAAACAGACCCGCCCGTGGGGCAGGACGAACCCTGATTGCACACATCGGCGTACATCAATGACACGGACATCCTCACAACGTCCGTATCTGCCAAACAGTTTCCACCACGCACCCCGCCTACGGTGCGCCGACCCCCCGCAACCTCATGCCCTCGCATGACATCCCCCATGCGCCCGCGCCTCACTGCGAGGACGACCGAGCGTAGTCAGGCCGCTGCGCTGCCCGCAAGGCGTCCACAACGATCTTCTCCGAGCGGCTCACGGACACCGTGGCCTGCTCCTTCTCCAGTGTCTGCACCACACCTCCGGGGATGTTGAGGGCCGGTTCCAGGTCCTGCGGCTTGCCGATGACCTTGAAGACGTACGGCTGGCCGATCTTCTGCCCGTCCACGCTGACCCCCTTCCCTCCACTCGCGTCCGTAAGGTACGTGTTCGCCACGACGCGCACGTCGTTCACCTGGATCGCCTCGGCACCCGCCGCCCGCAGCTCCTGGATCGCGTCGAGCAGCATGTCCGCCTCGACGGCCCGATGGGTGTCGGTGACGGTCATGGTGATCCCTGGACCCTGCGCGCCCACGGTGCCCGCCAGAATGCCGAGCTGGCGCTCCTTCTCGACCGTCTGCTTGCGCGCCTCCTCCGCCTGGTCCGAGCTGTTCTCCAACTCGGTGCGCTGGTCCTCGAGACCTTGCTTCTCATCTTCCAGACGCTGCGTCCGGTCATCGAGTTCATCGAGAATGCGGACGAGATCTTCCTGCCGCGCACCTCGCAGAGCGCTGTTGTCGCTGTTGGAACGCACCTGGATGGCGAGTCCGAGGCCCAGCACGAACAGCAGCACGGCCACGGTCAGTTGGGCACGCGACACGCGCGGCGGCCACAGGCCTTTCACCAGCCGCTGACGCCCGGTCAGCTGCGGCTCACCGGCCGGCTCCGGTTCCGGTACCGGCTCCCCGGCCGCCGGCGCCACTTCGGCGGGCAGTTCCTTGCGCAGCCGGTTCTCCTGCTCGGCCGCGTCCCGGTCCTCGGCGTTGTCGCCGTGCTCAGCGTTCATCGGCCTCACGCCCGGAAGACGTGCCGACGGATGGCGGCCGCGTTGGAGAAGATACGGATGCCGAGGACGACGACGACGCCGGTGGACAGCTGGGCCCCGACGCCCAACTTGTCGCCCAGGAAGACGATAAGCGCGGCCACGACGACGTTCGACAGGAACGACACGACGAACACCTTGTCGACGAAGATCCCGTCCAGCATGGCGCGCAGCCCGCCGAACACCGCGTCGAGCGCCGCGACCACGGCGATCGGAAGGTAGGGCTCGACCACCGCCGGAACCTCGGGACGGACGAACAGCCCGACCACGACTCCCACGACGAGGCCCAGTACGGCGATCACGATGTGCCCTTCTGCTCTGCTCTCGGCTGTGCTGTACGTACGATCACGCTGGGTGCGGCGGGAAGCTTGATGTCCCCCTGGGCCGAAATGCTGGTCCGGATCCCGAAGTTCTCCTGCAGGGCGTGCAGATACAACCCGTCAGGACTGTTCTGGAACCGGGTGCTCAGCCGCTGTCCGTCCCCCACCGCGAGCACCGTGTAAGGCGGCACCAGCGGCTTGTTGTCGACCAGTATCGCGTCACCCGCGGCCCTGATGGCGGACAGTGCGGTGAGCCGCTGCCCGTTGATGCTGACGGCCTCGGCGCCCGACTGCCACAGGCCGTTGATGACCCTCTGCATGTCGCGGTCGCGCACCCGCCCGGTGTCGGAGAACCCGCTGCTCTCCCGCGGCCCGCTGCCGCCGCCGGACGTGGCCGACTTGGCGTCGTCGACCACGAGCTTGACGCCGGGCCCGTGCACGGCGACGGCGCCCGAGAGCACCCCCACCAACTCGCCCTGCTCACCGCCGTGCTTCTTCAGCGCCTCACGCTGCATGTCCCCCACGTCGGTCCGCAACGAGTCGACCTGGCCCTCCAGTTTGTCGGCGGACTCGGTCTCCTGATCGATGCGGTCGATGAGCTCCTCGCGCTCCTTGGCCACGACCGGCGCGGCCACCCGGGCCTGCGCGGCGCCGACGGTCACCACGAGCGCGGCGAGCACCAGCCCCGCGGCGAGCCCGAGCTTCGCGCGCAGTGTCTTCGGCAGCCCGCTCTGCCCCAGAGCCCGCCTGCGGGCAGCGGCTTCCGCGTACCCGTCGTCCAGGCTGTGGTCCATCACATTGGTCAGCAGCGACATGGAGGCGTCGGGGCGCGCGGGGCGCTTGGGGGTGCTCCGAACGGGGGGCTGCTGCGGCATGCCGCACATATTCGCACGTCGTGGCCGCTACCTCCGAATGGCCCCGTCGGCGAGCCGGTCGGCGCCCTCGACGGGCGCCGACCGGAGCCTGCGCGGACTCAGCGCCCGGCGCTGTCCACCACGGCCGACCACTCGTCGAGCAGCTGCTGCGCCGAGGCGTCGTCGGGCCCCTCGGCCCACAGATGGGTGACGGCCTCCGCCGGGTCGGGCAGCACCATGACCCAGCGCCCGTCCGCCTCCACGACCCGTACGCCGTCGGTCGTGTCCACGGACCGGTCGCCGGCCGCCTCGACGACCCGCCGCATGACGAGGCCCTTGACGGCCCACGGGGTCGCCAGATCGCGCTTCAGCACGTGTGCCCGCGGAATCCGCGCGTCGATCTGGCTCAGGGTCAGCTGCGTCCGCGCGACAAGACCAATGAGCCGCACGAACGCGGCAGCCCCGTCGAACACACTGCTGAACTCCGGCACGATGAACCCGCCGCGCCCGTCCCCGCCGAAGATGGTGCCGTCCTCACGGCCCACACGCGTGAGGTCGTCGGGCGACGTGGTCGTCCACTCCACCTGCGTGCCGTGGTACGCGGCGACCTGCTCGGCGATGCGCGTGGTCGTGACCGGCAGCGCGACGCGCCCGCTTCTGCGCTCCGCGGCGACGAGGTCGAGCATGACCAGGAGCGCCCGGTCGTCCTCGACGATCCGTCCCTTCTCGTCGACGAGCGACAGACGCTCACCGACCGGGTCGAACCGCACGCCGAAGGCGGCCCGGGCCGACGCCACGATCTCGCCGAGCCGCACGAGCCCGGACCTGCGGGCGTCCGCGGTCTCGGTGGGCCGCGATTCGTCGAGCCCGGGATTGATGGTCAGCGAGTCGACCCCGAGCCGCCCGAGCAGGCTGGGCAGGACCAGGCCGGCGCTGCCGTTGGAGGCGTCGACGACCACCTTGAGCCCGGCATCGGCGATGCCGGTGGTGTTCACGTTCCGCAGCAGGGACCCGGTGTACGAGTCGAAGACGCTGGACGGGAAGTGCAGGTCCCCGATCTCGCCGGGGAACGCCCGCCGGTACTCCTGCCGCGCGTACACGCGGTCGAGCTTGCGCTGGCTGCCCTGTGAGAGGTCGGCGCCGCGCTCGTCGAAGAACATGATGTCGACGGAGTCCGGGACACCCGGTGTCGTACGGATCATGATGCCGCCGGCGCTGCCCCGAGCGGTCTGCTGCCGCGCCACCGGCAGGGGCACGTTCTCCAGGTCCCTCACGTCGATGGCACTGGCCTGCAGGGCGGAGATGACGGCCCGCTTGAGCGCACGGGCACCACGTGAGTGGTCACGAGCGGTGGTGACGGTCGACCCCTTCTTCAGGGTCGTCGCATACGCACCCGCCAGTCGCACGGCCAGCTCAGGCGTGATCTCGACGTTCAGGATGCCGGAGACACCGCGGGCACCGAACAGATGGGCCTGTCCGCGGGACTCCCAGATCACCGAGGTGTTGACGAACGCGCCGGCCTCGACCGTCTTGAACGGGTAGACCCGCACATTGCCCTGGACGATCGATTCTTCACCGACGAGGCACTCGTCTCCGATGACAGCGCCGTCCTCGATCCGCGCGGATCGCATGATGTCGGTGTTCTTGCCGACGACACAGCCGCGCAGATTGCTGTGCTGGCCGATGTAGACGTTGTCGTGCACGACGGCCTTGTGCAGAAAGGCGCCGCTCTTGACCACGACGTTCGAGCCGACGACGGTGTGTTCGCGAATCTCCACATCGGCTTCGACCTTGGCGTAGTCACCGATGTAGAGCGGCCCACGCAGCACGGCGTCGGGATGCACCTCGGCGCCCTCGGCGACCCAGACGCCGGGCGAGATCTCGAAGCCGTCGAGTTCGACGTCGACCTTGCTCTCCAGGACGTCGGCCTGGGCCTTCACATAGCTCTCGTGGGTGCCGACGTCCTCCCAGTACCCCTCGGCGACGTAGCCGTAGACGGGCCGGCCTTCCTTCATCAGCTGCGGGAAGACGTCTCCGGACCAGTCGACCGGCACATCGGCCTCGACATAGTCGAAGACCTCGGGTTCCATCACATAGATGCCCGTGTTGACGGTGTCGGAGAAGACCTGCCCCCATGTCGGCTTCTCGAGGAATCGCTCGACCTTCCCCTCCTCGTCGACGATGGTGATGCCGAATTCCAGTGGATTGGGCACACGCGTCAGACAGACGGTGACGAGCGCACCCTTTTCCTTGTGGAAATTGATGAGCTCGGTCAGGTCGAAATCGGTCAGGGCGTCGCCGGAGATGACGAGAAACGCATCGTCCTTCAGCGCTTCCTCAGCGTTCTTGACGCTGCCGGCAGTACCGAGGGGCTTCTCCTCATTGGCATAGGTGAGCTCCATCCCGAGCTCTTCGCCGTCTCCGAAGTAGTTCTTGACGAGCGACGCCAGGAACTGCACGGTGACAACTGTTTCGGTGAGCCCATGCCGCTTGAGCAACCTGAGCACATGCTCCATGATCGGCCGGTTTGCCACGGGCAGGAGCGGCTTGGGCATGCTCGAGGTCATGGGGCGAAGGCGGGTACCTTCGCCTCCGGCCATTACGACGGCCTTCATGTCGGAAGCGTCCTCCTTGAAGAGACGACGGTCTGGCCGACTTCGCCCGTCCTCAATGACCCGCAGTGGTGATGCTGCGGGTCATCCGGCCTCACAGAACGCCCATTGGCGAGCTCAATCGGCCATGGAGTCCGCCCTGACGAGTCGGCGGACTTGAACCATGTACAGGATCCCTGCCCACCAGTACAGCGTTGTACCCCATCCTGCGAACGCCCATCCGAAAACAGCAGCGAGTTCGTGGATCCATCCGCTTCCGTCGCTGAGCAGCAGCAAGGGGAACGCGTACATCAAGTTGAAGGTAGCCGCCTTGCCGAGGAAGTTCACCTGCGGGGGCGGATAGCCGTGCCGCCTGAGGATCCCCACCATCACCAGGAGAACCAGTTCTCGCGCCAGCAGTACGGCGGTCAACCAAATCGGAAGAATCTCGCGCCAGGTCAAACCGACCAAGGTGGACAAAATGTAGAGCCGGTCAGCGGCGGGATCGAGAAGCCGACCCAGGTTGCTGATCTGATTCCAGCGGCGGGCGAGCTTCCCGTCGAGGTAATCACTGATGCCGCTCAGCGCGAGTACCAGCAGCGCCCAGCCGTCGCTCTTGGGGCCACCGAACTCAGGCCTGAGGATGAGCCACAGGAAGAGGGGTACGCCGACGAGACGCGCCATGCTGAGGATGTTCGGGATGGTGAGGACCCGGTCCGTCTGGACACGGGTCTCCTGGACCTCCACCCGGGGGCCTCCTGTGGGGAAACGAGCCAACGATGCCCCCTGACTTTACCCTCAGCCCCGGCCGGCCCGAGCGAGGGGGTCGCTGTAAACGCAGAAAAGCCCCGGACCGTATCCCGGTCCGGGGCTTTTCTCAACAATAGTTCGGCGGCGTCCTACTCTCCCACAGGGTCCCCCCTGCAGTACCATCGGCGCTGTAAGGCTTAGCTTCCGGGTTCGGAATGTAACCGGGCGTTTCCCTCACGCTATGACCACCGAAACACTATGAAACTGTCAACCGGAGCCGTAGCCAATCGGCTTCGACGGTTGTTCGTGGTTTCAGAACCAACACAGTGGACGCGAGCAACTGAGGACAAGCCCTCGGCCTATTAGTACCAGTCACCTCCACACCTTACGGTGCTTCCAGATCTGGCCTATCAACCCAGTCGTCTACTGGGAGCCTTAACCCCTCAAAGGGGGTGGGAGTCCTCATCTTGAAGCAGGCTTCCCGCTTAGATGCTTTCAGCGGTTATCCTTTCCGAACGTAGCCAACCAGCCATGCCCTTGGCAGGACAACTGGCACACCAGAGGTTCGTCCGTCCCGGTCCTCTCGTACTAGGGACAGCCCTTCTCAAGACTCCTACGCGCACAGCGGATAGGGACCGAACTGTCTCACGACGTTCTAAACCCAGCTCGCGTACCGCTTTAATGGGCGAACAGCCCAACCCTTGGGACCGACTCCAGCCCCAGGATGCGACGAGCCGACATCGAGGTGCCAAACCATCCCGTCGATATGGACTCTTGGGGAAGATCAGCCTGTTATCCCCGGGGTACCTTTTATCCGTTGAGCGACGGCGCTTCCACAAGCCACCGCCGGATCACTAGTCCCGACTTTCGTCCCTGCTCGACCCGTCGGTCTCACAGTCAAGCTCCCTTGTGCACTTACACTCAACACCTGATTACCAACCAGGCTGAGGGAACCTTTGGGCGCCTCCGTTACCCTTTGGGAGGCAACCGCCCCAGTTAAACTACCCATCAGACACTGTCCCTGATCCGGATCACGGACCCAGGTTAGACATCCAGCACGACCAGAGTGGTATTTCAACGACGACTCCCCCTGAACTGGCGTCCAGAGTTCACAGTCTCCCACCTATCCTACACAAGCCGAACCGAACACCAATATCAAACTGTAGTAAAGGTCCCGGGGTCTTTCCGTCCTGCTGCGCGAAACGAGCATCTTTACTCGTAGTGCAATTTCACCGGGCCTATGGTTGAGACAGTCGAGAAGTCGTTACGCCATTCGTGCAGGTCGGAACTTACCCGACAAGGAATTTCGCTACCTTAGGATGGTTATAGTTACCACCGCCGTTTACTGGCGCTTAAGTTCTCAGCTTCGCCAAGACGAATCTTGACTAACCGGTCCCCTTAACGTTCCAGCACCGGGCAGGCGTCAGTCCGTATACATCGCCTTACGGCTTCGCACGGACCTGTGTTTTTAGTAAACAGTCGCTTCTCGCTGGTCTCTGCGGCCACCCCCAGCTCAGAGTGCAAGACTCATCACCAGGAATGGCCCCCCTTCTCCCGAAGTTACGGGGGCATTTTGCCGAGTTCCTTAACCATAGTTCACCCGAACGCCTCGGTATTCTCTACCTGACCACCTGAGTCGGTTTAGGGTACGGGCCGCCATGAAACTCGCTAGAGGCTTTTCTCGACAGCATAGGATCATCCACTTCACCACAATCGGCTCGGCATCAGGTCTCAGACTCATGTGAACCGGATTTACCTGGATCACGTCCTACACCCTTACCCCGGGACAACCACCGCCCGGGCTGGACTACCTTCCTGCGTCACCCCATCACTCACCTACTACCAACTTGGGCCGGCGGCTCCACCACTTTCCATTCCCCGAAGGGTCCGGAACGGCTTCACGGCCTTAGCATCACTGGATTCGATGTTTGACGCTTCACAGCGGGTACCGGAATATTAACCGGTTATCCATCGACTACGCCTGTCGGCCTCGCCTTAGGTCCCGACTTACCCTGGGCAGATCAGCTTGACCCAGGAACCCTTAGTCAATCGGCGCACACGTTTCTCACGTGTGTATCGCTACTCATGCCTGCATTCTCACTCGTGAACCGTCCACCACTAGCTTCCGCTGCAGCTTCACCCGGCACACGACGCTCCCCTACCCATCACAGCACCCGTTGAGGCTTATTGCTGCAATGACACGACTTCGGCGGTACGCTTGAGCCCCGCTACATTGTCGGCGCGGAATCACTAGACCAGTGAGCTATTACGCACTCTTTCAAGGGTGGCTGCTTCTAAGCCAACCTCCTGGTTGTCTCTGCGACTCCACATCCTTTCCCACTTAGCGTACGCTTAGGGGCCTTAGTCGATGCTCTGGGCTGTTTCCCTCTCGACCATGGAGCTTATCCCCCACAGTCTCACTGCCGCGCTCTCACTTACCGGCATTCGGAGTTTGGCTAAGGTCAGTAACCCGGTAGGGCCCATCGCCTATCCAGTGCTCTACCTCCGGCAAGAAACACACGACGCTGCACCTAAATGCATTTCGGGGAGAACCAGCTATCACGGAGTTTGATTGGCCTTTCACCCCTAACCACAGGTCATCCCCCAGGTTTTCAACCCTGGTGGGTTCGGTCCTCCACGAAGTCTTACCTCCGCTTCAACCTGCCCATGGCTAGATCACTCCGCTTCGGGTCTTGAGCGCGCTACTGAATCGCCCTATTCGGACTCGCTTTCGCTACGGCTTCCCCACACGGGTTAACCTCGCAACACACCGCAAACTCGCAGGCTCATTCTTCAAAAGGCACGCAGTCACGACGCAAGGAACAAGTTCCTTGCGCGACGCTCCCACGGCTTGTAGGCACACGGTTTCAGGTACTATTTCACTCCGCTCCCGCGGTACTTTTCACCATTCCCTCACGGTACTATCCGCTATCGGTCACCAGGGAATATTTAGGCTTAACGGGTGGTCCCGCCAGATTCACACGGGATTTCTCGGGCCCCGTGCTACTTGGGTGTCTCTTAAACGAGCCGCTGACGTTTCGACTACGGGGGTCTTACCCTCTACGCCGGACCTTTCGCATGTCCTTCGCCTACATCAACGGTTTCTGACTCGTCCCACGGCCGGCAGACCGTGGAAAAGAGATCCCACAACCCCCACGACGCAACCCCTGCCGGGTCTCACACGCCGTAGGTTTGGCCTCATCCAGTTTCGCTCGCCACTACTCCCGGAATCACGGTTGTTTTCTCTTCCTGCGGGTACTGAGATGTTTCACTTCCCCGCGTTCCCTCCACACTGCCTATGTGTTCAGCAGCGGGTGACAGCCCATGACGACTGCCGGGTTTCCCCATTCGGAAACCCCCGGATCAAAGCCTGGTTGACGACTCCCCGGGGACTATCGTGGCCTCCCACGTCCTTCATCGGTTCCTGGTGCCAAGGCATCCACCGTGCGCCCTTAAAAACTTGGCCACAGATGCTCGCGTCCACTGTGCAGTTCTCAAACAACGACCAACCACCCATCACCCCGAACCAGTAGTCCGAGTGCACTGGGGCCGGCATTGAGGTCGGGAACAAGTCCGTACCCTCAGATACCCAACAGCGTGCCCGACCCGGTCCCGTCCGGAGATCATGTTTTCCACGCTCCGAAGAGCAGTACTCACAGCCTCCGACCCGTGAACCAGATCGAATAATCAACGTTCCACCCATGAGCAACCACCGTCGAACGTTTGCCGACGTAATGGCCCTGGACCACCGAGCAAGCCCGGCGGCCTAGATGCTCCTTAGAAAGGAGGTGATCCAGCCGCACCTTCCGGTACGGCTACCTTGTTACGACTTCGTCCCAATCGCCAGTCCCACCTTCGACAGCTCCCTCCCACAAGGGGTTGGGCCACCGGCTTCGGGTGTTACCGACTTTCGTGACGTGACGGGCGGTGTGTACAAGGCCCGGGAACGTATTCACCGCAGCAATGCTGATCTGCGATTACTAGCAACTCCAACTTCATGGGGTCGAGTTGCAGACCCCAATCCGAACTGAGACAGGCTTTTTGAGATTCGCTCCACCTCGCGGTATCGCAGCTCATTGTACCTGCCATTGTAGCACGTGTGCAGCCCAAGACATAAGGGGCATGATGACTTGACGTCGTCCCCACCTTCCTCCGAGTTGACCCCGGCGGTCTCCTGTGAGTCCCCATCACCCCGAAGGGCATGCTGGCAACACAGAACAAGGGTTGCGCTCGTTGCGGGACTTAACCCAACATCTCACGACACGAGCTGACGACAGCCATGCACCACCTGTACACCGACCACAAGGGGGGCACTATCTCTAATGCTTTCCGGTGTATGTCAAGCCTTGGTAAGGTTCTTCGCGTTGCGTCGAATTAAGCCACATGCTCCGCTGCTTGTGCGGGCCCCCGTCAATTCCTTTGAGTTTTAGCCTTGCGGCCGTACTCCCCAGGCGGGGCACTTAATGCGTTAGCTGCGGCACGGACAACGTGGAATGTTGCCCACACCTAGTGCCCACCGTTTACGGCGTGGACTACCAGGGTATCTAATCCTGTTCGCTCCCCACGCTTTCGCTCCTCAGCGTCAGTATCGGCCCAGAGATCCGCCTTCGCCACCGGTGTTCCTCCTGATATCTGCGCATTTCACCGCTACACCAGGAATTCCGATCTCCCCTACCGAACTCTAGCCTGCCCGTATCGACTGCAGACCCGGGGTTAAGCCCCGGGCTTTCACAACCGACGCGACAAGCCGCCTACGAGCTCTTTACGCCCAATAATTCCGGACAACGCTTGCGCCCTACGTATTACCGCGGCTGCTGGCACGTAGTTAGCCGGCGCTTCTTCTGCAGGTACCGTCACTTTCGCTTCTTCCCTGCTGAAAGAGGTTTACAACCCGAAGGCCGTCATCCCTCACGCGGCGTCGCTGCATCAGGCTTTCGCCCATTGTGCAATATTCCCCACTGCTGCCTCCCGTAGGAGTCTGGGCCGTGTCTCAGTCCCAGTGTGGCCGGTCGCCCTCTCAGGCCGGCTACCCGTCGTCGCCTTGGTGAGCCACTACCTCACCAACAAGCTGATAGGCCGCGGGCTCATCCTGCACCGCCGGAGCTTTCAACCCCCTCAGATGCCTGAAGGAGTGTCATCCGGTATTAGACCCCGTTTCCAGGGCTTGTCCCAGAGTGCAGGGCAGATTGCCCACGTGTTACTCACCCGTTCGCCACTAATCCACCCCGAAGGGCTTCATCGTTCGACTTGCATGTGTTAAGCACGCCGCCAGCGTTCGTCCTGAGCCAGGATCAAACTCTCCGTGAATGTTTCCCCGTACTCGGGGTGACACCACGAGAGCGGAACAAGGAGAGGAATAATCTCCCTGTTCACAGCGTCCTCGCTGTGCGCCTACCAGCCACCAGGACCGGCAGGACTTTTTCAAAGGAACCTCAACTCACCGAAGTGAGTCGGGGTATCAACATATCTGGCGTTGATTTTTGGCACGCTGTTGAGTTCTCAAGGAACGGACGCTTCCTTTGTACTCACCCTCTCGGGCTTTCCTCCGGGCGCTTCCCTTCGGTACTTCTTTTTAATGTTACTGCGTGTTTCCGACTCTATCAGACCGTTTCACCGGCCGACTTCCTCGGGGTCTTGCTTCGCTTTCCAGGAATTCCGCTTTCGCGGTTTCCTTTCCGGCGAGATCGAACTCTACCAGCCTTTTCTCGACCGTCTGACCACACGTCTGCGGGCATGCAGAAGCTGACCAGAGATAAGGTTCGACTTGATAGTTGCCGCCCGGATGAAGGACGCTCGATGGCGTCGGTCGCTCCCAGGCAGGAGTACGACAGTACATGGGGCCCCGGGTGCGGCGCAAATCGTTTGCCGAGCGCCCCTACGTCAGCCAACCGGTACCTCTCGTGCGGAACCGGGACTTTTTATGACTTACGCTTCTGAACAGTACGTCGTCCAGGACAGGTAGTGACGACGACCTTGAATCTCCGCCCCCTGGGAGGCTTGCCATGACCAGTGTGACGTCCCCTCTTGAAGGACGCGCCATCGGGCTCTCCGCCGTTCCTGACCCGGTGTTCTCCGGTGCGATGGTCGGCCCCGGCACCGCCATCGACCCCGTCCGCGAGCCCTCCGAGGCCGTCGCTCCCGTCAGCGGCATCGTCGTGTCCCTGCACCCGCACGCCTTCGTCGTGGTGGACGAGGAGGGTCACGGTGTACTGACCCACCTGGGCATCGACACCGTCCAGCTCAACGGCGAGGGCTTCGAGCTGCTCGTCAACAAGGGCGACACCGTGCAGCGCGGCCAGTCCGTGGTCCGCTGGAACCCGGCTGCGGTCGAGGCCGCGGGCAAGTCGCCGGTGTGCCCCGTCGTCGCGCTCGAGGCCACCGCGGAGTCGCTGTCCGATGTCGTCGCCGACGGCGACCTCAAGGCCGGCGACGCGCTCTTCGGCTGGAAGTGACGGGACGCCGTCACTGACGGCCGGCAGGACAACCATCGCGGCGGCAGGGCCCGCCGCACTATCGGAGACGGGTGAGATGGAGACAACGCTTCGAGGCGTCGGCGTGAGCCATGGCGTGGCGATCGGCGAGGTTCGGCACATGGGGACGGCGGTCCTCGAGCCGCCGGCCAAGCAGATTCCGGCGGAGGAGGCCGAGCGCGAGCAGGGGCGTGCCCGCCAGGCCGTCGAAGCTGTCGCGGCCGACCTGATTGCCCGCGGCAATCTGGCCGGTGGCGAGGCGCAGGCGGTGCTCGAGGCCCAGGCCATGATCGCTCAGGACCCCGAGCTCATCGCCGACGTCGACCGTCGTATCACCGTCGGCAGCACGGCCGAGCGCGGGATCTACGACGCGTTCTCCCACTACCGCGAGCTTCTCGCGGGAGCCGGTGAGTACATGGCCGGTCGCGTCGCGGACCTCGACGACGTGCGGAACCGCATCGTCGCCCGCCTGCTGGGTGTTCCGATGCCCGGCGTCCCGGACAGCGACGAGCCGTACGTGCTCATCGCCCGTGACCTCGCCCCCGCGGACACCGCGCTCCTCGACCCCGCGCTCGTGCTCGGTTTCGTGACCGAGGAGGGCGGGCCGACCAGCCACAGCGCCATCCTGGCCCGTGCTCTCGGTGTGCCCGCTGTGGTGGCGCTGCCTGGAGCCGGCGAGCTCGCGGAAGGCACCGTCGTCGCCGTGGACGGCAGCACCGGTGAGATCTTCGTGGACCCGACCCAGGAGAAGCGCGCCGCCCTGGAGGCCTCGGCCGCCGAGCGCAAGGCCGCGCTCGCCGCGTCGACGGGCCCCGGCGCCACCTCCGACGGGCACAAGGTTCCCCTGCTCGCCAACGTCGGTGGCCCGGCGGACGTCCCCGCGGCCGTCGAAGCGGGTGCCGAGGGCGTCGGTCTCTTCCGCACCGAGTTCCTCTTCCTCGACGACAGCAAGCAGGCGCCGTCCGAGGAGAAGCAGGTCGAGGCGTATCGGCAGGTGCTCGAGGCGTTCCCCGAGGGCCGTGTCGTCGTGCGGGTGCTGGACGCCGGCGCCGACAAGCCGCTGGACTTCCTGACACCCGCCGACGAGCCCAACCCGGCGCTGGGCGTACGCGGTCTGCGGTCGCTCCTCGACCACCCCGAGGTGCTGCGCACTCAGCTGACCGCGCTGGCCAAGGCCGCCGAAGGACTGCCGGTCTACCTCGAGGTCATGGCGCCGATGGTCGCCGACCGGGCCGACGCCAAGGCGTTCGCCGACGCCTGCCGTGAGGCCGGTCTGCAGGCCAAGTTCGGTGCGATGGTCGAGATCCCGTCCGCCGCGCTGCGTGCTCGCTCCGTGCTGCAGGAAGTCGAGTTCCTGTCGCTGGGCACCAACGACCTGGCCCAGTACACGTTCGCGGCGGACCGTCAGGTCGGTGCCGTGTCGCGTCTTCAGGACCCCTGGCAGCCCGCGCTCCTCGACCTGGTCGCGCTGTCCGCCGACGCGGCGAAGGCCGAGGGCAAGAGCTGTGGTGTGTGTGGCGAGGCCGCGTCCGACCCGCTGCTCGCCTGCGTGCTGACGGGTCTGGGTGTCACCTCCCTTTCCATGGGTGCCGCCTCGATTCCCTACGTCCGCGCGACGCTCGGCAAGTACACGCTGGCCCAGTGCGAGCGTGCGGCCGCCGCCGCTCGTGCGGCGGACTCCGCCGAAGAGGCGCGCAAGGCCGCGCAGGCCGTGCTGTCCGGCGAGTAGTCGCCACCAGGGCTGTTCCGGAGGGCGCTCCACCTGTGGGTGGGGCGCCCTCCGGCCTTTTGCCGGCGGGTCAGTGGTGATGCCGGCCCTCGGGGGCGGAGTCCTCCACTTCGGGTGCGGTGCAGTAGTCGACGCCGGGCTCCGGGGCGGTCAAGTCACCGGAGGCGGCGTCCGTGCAGTACGCGTCGAAGACCTGTGCGGCGGTGAGTTGCTGAAGGGACTCGTCCCTCAGGCGCCAGCCGTAGACGCGGTCGCTCTCGTCCGCAGTCGTGCGAACGACCAGTGCGCAGGGGCCCCGGGTGGCGATGGCCAGGGCCAGCACGGTCGTGAGCTCCATCGCCGGAGTCTCCTCGAGACGGACGGTGCCGGATGTCGTGGCATCGATGTGGAGCACCGCCAGCAGGGTCTGCTGAGCCGTGGGGACGCTGCACACCCAGTGGTGGATGCCTTCGCCGATGGTGTCGATCACTCGGGCCACCAAATACGAGGCGCGGGTGAAGGCGGTCCGTCCAATGTCCTGCCCGCACAGCGCGCAGGGGCCGAGGCGGGAGAGGACGGACGAGGCGTACTCCCAGGTCGCCTGGCGGACGGCTTCCTCGACGAGGTCGGGGACGAGATCCGCCAAGGGCTGTCCTTCGTACGGGATCGAGGGGCCCGTCGAGGCGAGTTCCGCGGTGAAGCGGGTGCGGCTGGTGGGCGTGTCCGGTTCGAGGCCCGTCTCCGCGCAGAATTCGGCGTACTCCTCCGGGTCGAAGAGCGCGACCGCGGTGTGTCCTCCCGCTTCGGCCAGGGATTTGAGGAGTGCTTCGACCTGCCGTAGATACGCCTTGTGGTCGTCGAAGACGAAGCTGCGGTAGCGCCGCATCTCCGTGAAGTCCTGCTCGTCGGCCAGGAGGCCGATGGTGCCCGCGATCTCGCGGCGCAGGATGTGCCGCGCACCGGTCGTCCGGCCGTGCTGTGTGTGCGTCATGATTCCCCCTGAGTACGCTCGGCGATCAATGCTCACTCAGAGTAATCATCGCCACTGACAACGCCGCAGGGATCGGCTCGCACGGCCGGACGCAGGGCGGTGGTCAGGCTCGCTTGCGGGCGATCTCCTCGTAGAACCGGAGCAGTTCGAGGTTGTCGACGGAGCCGGGGTTGACCGCCTTTTCGAGGAGGGTTCCCTGCAGGAGGCGCTTCACCGGGACTTCGATGCGCTTGCCTGTGAGCGTGTGCGGGACACCGGGGGCTTCGATGATCTCGTCGGGGACGTGCCGCGGCGAGAGGTGTTCGCGGATCGTCAGCTTGATGCGGGTCCGCAGCTCGTCGTCGAGGACGGCGCCCGGCACGAGGTGCACGAAGAGCGGCATCCAGTAGCCGCCGTCGGGCTGTTCCAGGCCGATGACGAGGGACTCGCGGATCTCGGGGAGGCGCTCGACCGCTTCGTAGATGTCGGCGGAGCCCATGCGGACGCCCTGTCGGTTGAGCGTGGAGTCCGAGCGGC
Organism: Streptomyces sp. cg35; assembly: GCF_050410835.1. Classification (NCBI taxonomy): domain Bacteria; kingdom Bacillati; phylum Actinomycetota; class Actinomycetes; order Kitasatosporales; family Streptomycetaceae; genus Streptomyces; species Streptomyces sp. cg35. The sequence continues at coordinate 7,487,797 of NZ_CP191268.1, read as the reverse complement.
CGTGGATGACGACGGAGCCGCGGGAGGTGAGCGTGATCCAGTCGCCGTGGCGCCAGACTCCCGGGTAGGTGTCGAAGTAGCTGTCGTGGTACCGGCTTCCGTCGGGGTCGTTCCAGAAGCGGATCGGCATGGACGGCATGGGGTTGGTGACGACCAGTTCGCCGACCTCGTCGACGAGCGGGTTGCCCTGGGGGTCCCAGGCCTGCAGGTCCGTGCCCAGGCCGGGGGCCTGGAGTTCGCCGATGTGGACGGGGAGCGTGGCCACCGCCCCGGCGAAGCAGGAGCAGACGTCGGTGCCGCCGCTCACCGAGGCGATCCACAGATCGGCGCGGACCTCGTCGTGGAGCCAGCGGAAGCCGTCCGGCGGGAGCGGGGAGCCGGTGGTGGCCACGCATTTCACGCGGGACAGGTCGTGGTCCCGGGAGGGGTGCACGCCGGCCTTGCGACAGGCCATGACGTACGCGGCGGAGGTGCCGAAGAGGGTCGCTCCGGTGCGTTCGGCGACGGCCCATTGGGCCCCTGTGTCGGGGAAGCCGGGGCTGCCGTCATAGGTGACGATCGTGGTGCCGGTGAGGAGGCCGGAGACGAGGAAGTTCCACATCATCCAGCCGGTGGACGTGTACCAGAAGAAGCGGTCGTCGGGGCCGAGGTCGCAGTGCAGGCCGAGCTGCTTGAGGTGCTCGACGAGGATGCCGCCCTGCGACTGGACGATGGCCTTGGGGAGGCCGGTCGTACCGGAGGAGTAGAGCACCCAGAGGGGGTGGTCGAAGGGCACCTCTTCGTAGACGGGCGGCACGTCCGCGGAGGTGAGGGCGGACCATTCGAGGGCGCCTTCGGGAGCCTCGGTGCCCAGGAGAGGGATGTGGACGACGGCCCGCAGGGAGGGCAGCTCGGAGCGGAGTTCCGTCACCGTGTCGCGGCGGTCGTGTTCCTTGCCGCCGTAGCGGTAGCCATCGACGGTGAACAGGACGACGGGCTCGACCTGCTGGAAGCGGTCGAGGACGCTGCGGGCGCCGAAGTCGGGGGCGCAGGACGTCCAGACGGCGCCGACGGCCGCGGTGGCCAGCAGTGCCACGACGGCTTCGGGGATGTTGGGGAGATAGCCGCTGACGCGGTCGCCCGGGCGGACGCCCAGGGTGCGCATTTCGGCGGCGAGCGAGCCGACCTGGTTGCGGAGTTCGGCCCACGTGACGGGGCGCTGTTCCTGCGACTCGTCCACATGGAGGATGGCGGGGGTGTCCGCGCGCGTGGGGTCGTCGGCGGCGCGCAGCGCGTGTGCGGCGTAGTTCAGGGTGGCTCCGGGGAACCACTCCGCGCCGGGCATCTCGCGGCTGCCCAGCACGCGCGCGTAGGGATGGGTGAAGCGGACGTCGAACCAGTCGGTGACGGCTTTCCAGAACGTCTCGAGTTCGGTGACCGACCAGCGGTGCAGTGCCTCGTAGCCGCCCTCGGCCGGCGCTCCGTAGTGCTCGGCGGCCCAGGCCTGGAACCGTGTGACCTGCGCGTCGGAGATCTGCTGCGGGTCGGGCTGCCAGAGCGGAGAGGGGTTCGCTGTGGTCATGGGGCGGCTCCCGGGAAGTACGCGGCGTGTGCGTCGGCGGCGCGCACGGGCTGGGGTGTGCGCGTGACGCGGCTGAGCAGGACGATGCCACGTGATCGACTTCGGCACCAGGGTGTCCCCCACATAGTCCGCCTCGTGAAGATGTGCCGCGGCCACGGGTGAACGGCAGTTGAACGCGGCCCGCGCGCGCGGGCCCGGGTGGCAGGGTGAGCAGCATGAACGGTCGTGACCTGGTGCGCTCGGTGAAGGCGGTCTCCGCGGTGGGGCCGGCCCAGGGGCTGCGCGCCGTGCGGGCCTCCTGGCGGCATCGTCGGGCGGACTCCGTGGGGCGTGCGCGTCGGGGTCCGGAGCTTGCGCGGGTCCCTGGCGGCGTGGTCGGGGTGAGCCCCGGGCCGGGCGGCGGTGTGGTGCGCTTCGACCGGTCCAGCCTGCGGGTCACGGTCACGGTGAGCGGCGCCGTCTTCTGGGGCTGGGACGGGGCCGGGCCGACCCCGTCGTACGGTGTGGCCGCCGGCTGCCCGGAGGCGGATCCGCGGGCCGTTCTGGAGCCGGACAAGGACGGCGGCTGGCGGGTGGTGTCCGAGCGGGCGACGGTCGCGGTGTCGCGGCACGGAGCCGTCGAGGTGTGCACGCCGGGCGGCGTGACGTTGCGTCGTGAGCTGCCGCCGCGGTGGTGGGAGCCCGAGGGCGGCGGGGAGGCCCGGTGGGTCCAGCGGTCGGAGGTCGCCGCGGATGCGCGGTTCTTCGGTCTCGGGGGCCGGGTGACGGGTCCACGGCTGCGCGACGGTGCGTACCCCCTGTGGAACGGCGGTCCGAGCGGATGGCCGGGTACGGGTGACGATCCCCTGTCGATCACGATGCCGGTCCAGTTGGTGGTCGCCGATGCCGGTACCCATCTGGTGTTCCACGACAGCACGTGGGACGGCGTGGTGAGTCTGCGCGAGGGCCAGGTGGGCGCGGGTTCGGGGCACGACCGGCCGGGGACCTGTGAGCTGCGCATGGAGGGCGGCCCGTTGCGGTGCTGGGTCGTGGTGGGCACCCCCGCGCGCGTGCTGCATACGTGGGCGCAGTTGACGGGTGCCCCGGCGGTGCCGCCTTCGTGGGCGCTGGGACATCACCATGTGCGCCGGGGTGTCGGGAGCGCGCAGGATGTGCGCGAGGTCGTCGCGGGACACAAGGAGCGCGCCCTGCCTCTGGACGCCGTGCATGTGGACATCGCCCCTCATGCGGCGCGGCCGGGCCGGTGCGACGACCGTGCGGGCTCGCCCTCGTCGTCGCGGCTTGCCGAGGAGGTGCGCGGGGACGGTGTCCGGTTGGTGTCCGGGGTCGGTCCGGCGGTCACGGCCGAGCGCGGCAGTGCCGTGTTCGACGGCGGGCGGGCGAGCGACGCCTTTGTGCGGGACGCCGCGGGCCGGCTCGTGCGCGGCGTCGCGCGGCCCTGTGAGTCGGTGTATCCGGACTTCACGGCGGAGGACGTCCGCAAGTGGTGGGGCGGGCTGTACGAGGAGCGTCTCGCGCAGGGTTCCGCCGGGTTCTGGCACGACGTGGGCGAGCCCGTGTCCTTCGGCGCGTGGGGCGGCCCGTCGTTGCCGCGGTCGGCCCGGCACGCGCTGGAGGGGCGCGGGGGCGACCATCGGGAGGCGCACAACGTGTACGGCCTGTGCATGGCCCGGGCCGGTTATGAAGGGCTGCGTGAACTGCAGCCGCAGGAAAGGCCGTTCGTGGTCTCCCGCACCGGTTGGGTGGGGATGCAGCGCTATGGAGGGGCCTGGTCGGGGGACGCGGCGAGGGGGTGGCCCGGATTGCGTGCCTCCTTGTCCCTGGTGATCGGGCTCGGGTTGTGCGGGGTGCCGTACTCGGGGCCCGATGTGGGTGTGCTCGACGGGGATCCGGGAGCGGAGCTGTACGTGCGCTCGCTCCAACTGGGCTCCTACTTGCCGCTCTTGCGTACGCAGTCGGCGGTCCGACCCGGTCGGCAGGAGCCCTGGGCCTACGGTGACGAGGTGCTGGGGCACGCGCGCGTGGCGCTCGACGAGCGTCGCCGGCTCTTTCCGTATTTCATGACGCTCGCTCACCTCGCTCGGCGTACGGGAGCTCCGTATGTGCGCCCTTTGTGGTGGAGGGCTCCGGAGGACCGTGGGCTGCGCGACTGCGAGGACGCCTTCTTGTTGGGCGACTGCCTGCTGGTGGCCCCCGTGCTGGAGCCGGGGGTGGAGCGCCGGACGGTGCGGCTGCCACGGGGACGGTGGTACGACACGGTGACCGGTGCGGTGTTCGACGGGCCGGGGCCGGTGACGGTCGACGCTCCCTTGTCGCGGATTCCGGTGCTGGTCCGCGCCGGATCGGTGCTTCCCGTGCGCGGGGCGAGCGGCGGGGTCGAGCTGGAGGTGTGGGCTCCGGAGGCCGGGCGCAAGGGTGGTGGCGTGTTCGTGCCGGACGTGGGTGATGGCTGGGCGGAGCCTGTGGTCGAGCGGTACCGGGTGCGCTGGAGTCAGGGGCGGGTGGTCGTGGAGGAGGGCGGCGAGGACGGCGGGGGTGAGCCGCCGTACCCGGTGCGCGTGCGCGGGCTCTGAGCGCCCTTCAGCGGGGTGCCGAGTCGGTCGTGGAGGTCAGTAGCGGCCCTCGAACCACGCCTTGACGGCCAAGGTGTGCAGCGGGAAGGCCAGTTCGGCCGGTCGGCGCAGCAGGTGCCAGCCGTCCGTCTCGTCTGTCGTGGCGCTGGCGGGCAGCTGGGCGGCCGGGCGTTCGGGCAGCAGGCCGAACAGCAGGAGGTGGCCGTCCGGGGCGCTCATGGCGTCCACGAGGCGTACGTCGCGGGAGGCGGCGTCGATGCCCGTCTCCTCTTTGAGCTCGCGGACCACGGCCTGCCGCCAGTCCTCGCGGTCGTCGATGAACCCGCCGGGCAGCGCCGCCTCCCCCTGCGCGGGCGCGATGGTGCGGGTGATCACGACCAGGGCCGTGCCGGCCGTGTCGTACACGGGCTGCAGGGCGATCGCGACGGGCAGCGGGTTGCGGTAGGCGACGGAGTCACAGGCCGGGCAGGTGCGCGGCCAGCCGTGCACGTCGGTCCCGTAGGCGGCTCCACAGCTGGAACAGTGGGAATCCGGAACGGGGTTGACCGTGGGGTGGGTTGATGCGGACACGGCGCGGACTGTATCCGATCACCCGTGGCCGGTCTTCCCCGGAGGGGTCGGCTCCTGATAGATGCAGGGGCCATGACCCGAACCGCCACCGCTCTGCGGAAACTCGCCGCCGTGACCGCCGCCGCACTGCTCGGCGTGGCCGCGGCCCCTTCGGCCGCCGACGCGACGCCCGACCCCAAGGCGCCCGAGGACTTCGTGGCTCTCCGTGACGTCGATCCCACGATCATTCAGGAGATCCGCTACTACACGGGGCACAACTTCGTGGGTGCGCCGGTCGACGGCTACAAGAAGCCGATGTGCATCCTCACGAGACCCGCCGCGAAGGCCCTCCACAAGGCTCAGCTCGGGCTCCTGAGGAAGGGCTACTCCCTGAAGGTGTACGACTGTTACCGCCCGCAGCGGGCGGTCGACCACTTCGTACGGTGGGCCAAGGATCTCGACGACCAGAAGATGAAGCCGGAGTTCTATCCCCAGGTCGACAAGACGCGCCTGTTCGCGGACGGTTACATCGCCGAGAAGTCGGGGCACAGCCGCGGCTCCACGGTGGATCTGACGATCGTGAAGCTGCCGGCCCGGCCCACGCGTCCCTACGAGCCCGGGGAGCGGCTCACGCCGTGTTATGGCCCCCAGCAGGACCGCTTCCCCGACAACTCCGTGGACATGGGCACCGGGTTCGACTGCTTCGACACGCTCGCGCACACGGATGATCCGCGCATCGGGGGTGCGCAGCGGGCCAACCGGGATCTCCTGCGGGGCGCGCTGACGGGCCAGGGGTTCAAGAACCTTCCGGAGGAGTGGTGGCACTTCACGTATCAGCCTGAGGCGTACCCCGACACGTACTTCGACTTCCCGATCTCCAGGAGGTCGCTCGCGGGCCGGTGAGAGGGAGGGCGCGACCGGAACCACCCCCGTGGATCCCGGTCGCGCCCTCACCGATGACACGGACGCACAGGAGGGGCAGACGGTTCTGCGGGAACCCTGACGTCGTCCGGTCGCCCGTGGCACACTTCTGACGTTCCGTCAGATCTACTGCCGGGGAGGAACTGTGGTGCGCTCGCGTACACCTGTCGTGGCCGATTGGTTCGCCGGGGAAGGGGACGACTTCCGCCTGCTGGGGACACGCTGCTCGGCGTGCGCGTCGGTGTTCTTCCCCCGCGAGGACGCGCTGTGCCGCAATCCCGGCTGCTCGGGCGGCGACCTGGTCGAGGTGCCGCTGTCGCGGCGCGGCCGGGTCTGGTCGTACACCGACGCCCGCTACCGGCCACCGGACCCGTACGTCTCCGACCGGGAACTTCCGTGGCAGCCCTACACGTTGATCGCTGTGGAGCTGGCGGCAGAGCGCATGGTGGTGCTCGGCCAGGGGGCTCCGGGGGTGCGGGTGGCCGACCTGGAGGTCGGCATGGAGGTGGAGGTCGTACCGGGGGTGCTGAACGAGGACGGGGACGCGGAGACCGGCACGGCCTGGACGACATGGCACTGGCGGCCGACGGGGGTGACGGCATGACGGGGGATGTGGCGGTGCTCGGTGCGGGGATGCACCCCTGGGGCAAGTGGGGGCGCAGCTTCGTCGAGTACGGGACGGCGGCGGCGCGGGCCGCACTGGCCGACGCGGGCCTGGACTGGCGGGACGTGGGCTCCGTGGTCGGCGCGGACACCGTGCGCGGTGGATATCCGGGCTATGTGGCGGGGGCGACGTTCGCGAAGGCGCTCGGCTGGCAGGGAGCCCGGGTCGCGAGCGTGTACGCGGCGTGCGCGTCGGGGGCGCAGGCCGTCAACACCGCGCGGGCCCAGATCCTCGCGGGGCTCGCGGACGTCGTGCTCGTGGTGGGGGCGGACGCCGCGCCCAAGGGATTCTTCCGGCCCGCGGGCGGGGACCGGCCGGACGACCCGGACTGGCTGCGCTTTCGGGTGCTGGGGGCGACGAACCCGACGTACTTCGGGCTCTACGCACGCCGTCGGATGGCCCTGCACGGCGACACCTTGGAGGACTTCGCCCAGGTCAAGGTGAAGAACGCGGCCTCCGGAGCGCTCAACCCGAATGCGCGGTACCAGAAGGCGGTGACCGCCGAGGAGGTCGCGGGGTCCGCCGTCGTGGCCGACCCGCTGCGGCTGCTCGACATCTGTGCGACGTCCGACGGCGGGGCGGCGCTGGTGCTGTCCAGCATGGAGTTCGCGCGGCGGCACGGGACCGCGGATCCTGTCCGCATCCGGGCCGTGTCCACGGTGACGCCGACGTATCCGAACACGGTGCTGGATCTTCCCGACATCGCCACGGACTCGGCCGCGGGCGTCGAGTCGGAAGGGCCGGCCTTCCGGGCCTCGATCGCGCGCGCCGCCTACGAGGAGGCCGGGATAGGCCCGGAGGACCTGTCGCTGGCGGAGGTCTACGACCTGTCCACCGCCCTGGAGCTGCAGTGGTACGAGGATCTCGGGCTCTGCGGCGAGGGCGAGGGGGCCAAGCTCCTCCGGGAGGGCGCGACGACCCCCGGCGGCCGCATACCGGTGAACGCCAGTGGCGGGCTCGCCTCCTTCGGTGAGGCGGTACCGGCGCAGGCGATCGCCCAGGTCTGCGAGCTGACCTGGCAGCTGCGGGGCACGGCCGGCGCACGGCAGGTGGCGGGGGCCCGGGTCGGGATCACCGCCAATCAAGGGCTGTTCGGGCACGGCTCGTCGGTCGTCGCCGTGCGCTGATCCGCCGCACTCGCACGCTGAGTGACCAGGCGGGAATGCTGCGTGAACAGCGCGTGAACTGAGCCTGGTGGTGCTGGTGCGGCGCCATCATGCTGGCGTGCACTCCTGGTCCGACCGTCTCCGCTTCGCCTTCCAGCCCGTGGTCAATCTGGCCACGGGGGCCGTGGCCGCGCTGGAGATACTCGCTCGCCCGGAGGCCGGTGACGTCCTGGCGCGGGCCCGCCGCGAGCCCGAGCTCGACGGACGTCTGGCCGCGTCGGCGCTGCGGGAGGCGGCGCGCCGGGAGACGCTGCTGCCGCTGCACGTGAACGTGTTCGCGGGGACGCTCGCCGACCTGGGCCGGCTCGCCGCCCTGCGGGACGCCGTGCGGGCGGCGGGCCGGCTGCCGTGGGAGGTGACGGTGGATGTGGGGCCGCCCTTCACGCACGTACCGCACCGGGCGCTCCTGGAGGCCGTGGCGGCGCTGCGCGGCGAGGGTTTCCGGATCTGTGCGGACGGGGTGGGTGACGGCGACGTACCCCTGCGGCTGCTCGACGAGCTGGCGCCCGACCTCGTCAAGCTGGACGCGTCGCTGCTGACGCGGACGGCGACCGTGCGGGCCATGCGGACGCTGTGCGAGGAGTCGGGCGCGCTGCTCGCGGTCGAGGGGGTGGAGACGGAGCTGCAGTGTGCCGCGGCCCGGGGCGCCGGCGCGCAGCTGGCCCAGGGCGATCTGTTCGCGCCGCCCGCCCGGCTGCCGACGTCCGAGGTGTACGTGCCCGAACTCCCCGGCTCGGTGGGGACGGTGCGGCCCGCGGGGCCGTCGGTGCGCGAGTTCGTACGACCCGCGGCGCTGTTGCCCGAGGCGGCGTCGGCGGAGCAGGTGCGCAGGCTGCTCACCGGGGCGCCCGAGGTGTCCGGGGTGCTGCTGGTGGACGGCGACGGCGTGCCGGTGCGCTCGGTGCAGCGCGACCGGTTCCTGCTGTCGCTGTCCGCGCGGTACGGGCACGCGCTGTACGCGGACCGCCCGGCGGCGCGCCTCGGGGACCGGCCACGGACCGTGGGTGTCACGGCGACGGCCTGGGAGGTCCTGGACGTGGTCGCGGACGGCGGGCACCTGCGCACGGCGGACGACGTCGCCGTGGTGGACGACGACGGACGCTGTGTGGGCGTGGTGCGCCTGGCCGATCTCGTACGGGCGCTGGCGGAGAGCCGGGTGGAGCAGGCCGCGGGCCTCAACCCGCTGACGCGGCTGCCGGGTTCGGACGCGGTGACCGGCGAGGTGGACCGGTGGGTGGCGCAGGGGCGGGGCTTCGCGCTGAGCTGGCTGGACATCGACGGGTTCAAGCAGGTCAACGACGGGGCGGGGTTCGCGGCGGGCGACGAACTGATCCGCTCGGTGGGGCGGACCCTTGCGCGTACGGAGTCGGAGGCCGTGCGGGTGGGGCACATCGGTGGCGACGACTTCCTGGTGCTGGCCGATCCGGAGCGGCTCGATCCGCTGGCCTGCGCGGTGCTGGACGCGCCCTGGTCGGCGGGTGGCCGGGCGGTGACGATGTCGCTCGCCACCGTGGTGTGCCCGCCGGGCAGCGTGCCCGATCACCGGCAGGCGGCCGCGCGTCTCGCGCCGCTCAAGCAGGCCGCGAAGGCGCTGTCCGGGGCGAGTTGGGTGTGCGGGAGGGCCGGGGACGAGAGCTTCGAGGTGCGGCGCGGTCCGGGCGCCGCGGCTGCCGCGTCACCACGGGAAGGTGCGCCGGGATCTTCATGACGGCGCCTCAAATGCCGTGCGGGCAGCGGCACTTAGAGGACGGTGCGCCACCGGTTAACCGTTGCGGTCCGCGACCTTGACGCTCCAGTACGGCCGGTGAACACTTCCGGTGTCAGTCGGCGTCGCCGCATGTCGGCCTACCGTCCGCTCGGGCCCCCTTGCCTGCCCTTGGGGCGCTTCCTGCCGGGTTGTGGCAGGTCGGGCCGCTCCCCCACGCGCGATCGGCGGCTGGACGGGCACGCTCGTCACGGACGCCGGGCGGGGCGCGGGAGACCCCTGCCTTCGGCCGACGTGGTCAGAACCAGCCATGGGAAACGCACCCTGCACGGAGGACCGGGGCGCACCGCCCCGGGCGAGGGCCTAGGAGCCGCCATGAGCAACGGAGACATCTTCGTCGGTGAGGTCATCGGCACCGCCATCCTGATCCTGTTCGGCGCGGGCGTCTGCGCCGCCGTCACTCTCAAGTACTCCAAGGCGAGAGCATCCGGGTGGATCGTCATCGCGTTCGGCTGGGGCTTCGGCGTCCTGGCCGGGGCGTACACGGCCGCACCGCTCTCCGGCGGTCATCTCAACCCGGCCGTCACCATCGGTATCGCCGTCGACACCGGCAAGTGGGACAAGGTCTGGGTCTATCTGTGCGGCCAGATGGTCGGCGCGATGCTGGGCGCCGTCCTCGCGTATCTGGTGTATCTCGCGCAGTTCAACGCCAACGTGAGCGCGGGCGCGGAGAACACAAAGGGCGCGGCGGTGGACGCGGGCGAGGAGGGTCCGATACCGACGCTCGGGATCTTCTCGACGATTCCCGAGATCCGGAACCTGGTCGCGAACCTGCTCACGGAGATCATCGCGACGATCGGTCTGGTCCTGCCGATCCTCGCCTTCGGCCTGACCAAGGGCCTGGGCCAGTCGGGCACGCAGGTGCTGATCGTGGCGCTGCTGGTGGTCGGTATCGGCCTGTCGCTCGGTGGGCCGACGGGGTACGCGATCAATCCCGCCCGCGACCTGGGCCCGCGCATCGTGCACCAGTTCCTGCCCATCCCCAACAAGGGCACCTCCGACTGGGGTTACGCGCTCGTCCCGGTCGTCGGACCGCTCATCGGGGGCGCGCTGGCAGGGGTCATCTACAACGTGGCGTTCTGACGCGCAGCGTCCCGAGCACTCTCGACAGCTCTCCCGAACGACTGTCTTCTGAAGAACGACCGTCTTCTCACGAAGGGGTAGCCATGCCCGACAACTCCGTGAAGTACGTCGCCGCCATCGATCAGGGCACCACCTCGAGCCGCTGCATCATCTTCAACCAGGACGGCGAGATCGTCGCCGTCGACCAGCGCGAGCACCGCCAGATCTTCCCGAAGCCCGGCTGGGTCGAGCACGACGCCACCGAGATCTGGTCCAAGGTGCAGGCCGTGGTCGCCGGCGCGCTCGCCAAGGCGGGTCTGCGCGCCGACCAGCTCAGCGCTCTCGGCATCACCAACCAGCGGGAGACCACGGTCCTGTGGGACCGGGCGACCGGCAGGCCCGTGCACAACGCGATCGTGTGGCAGGACACGCGGACGTCGGCGCTGTGCAACGAGTTGGGCGGCGCGGACGGGCAGGACCGTTTCCGCGAGCAGACCGGGCTGCCGCTGGCCAGCTACTTCTCCGGCCCGAAGGCCGCGTGGCTGCTCGACAACGTGCCGGGCCTGCGGGCGCGCGCGGAGCGGGGCGAGATCGCCTTCGGCACGATCGACTCGTGGCTGATCTGGAACCTGACGGGCGGCACCGCCGGCGGCGTCCACGTCACGGACGTCACCAATGCCGGGCGCACCATGCTGATGAACCTGGAGACCCTCCAGTGGGACGCGTCGATCCTGTCGGCGATGAACGTCCCCGAGGCGGTCCTCCCGGAGATCCGCTCGTCGGCCGAGGTGTACGGCACCGCGGTGGGCCAGCTCGCCGGGGTGCCCGTCGCCTCCGCGCTGGGCGACCAGCAGGCGGCCGTCTTCGGGCAGGCCTGCTACGACACGGGCACGGCGAAGAACACCTACGGGACGGGCAGCTTCCTGCTGCTCAACACCGGTAACCGGCCGGTGCCCTCGAAGAGCGGCCTGCTCACCACCATGGGGTACAAGATCGGCACCGAGGCGCCCGTGTACTGCCTCGAAGGGTCGATCGCGATCACCGGTGCCCTGGTGCAGTGGTTCCGCGACCAGCTCGGCATCATCAAGAGCGCCGACGAGATCGAGACGCTGGCGGCGAGTGTGGACGACAACGGAGGGGCGTACATCGTGCCCGCGTTCTCCGGTCTGTTCGCGCCGTACTGGCGCTCCGACGCGCGCGGTGTCGTCACGGGCCTGACCCGGTACGTCACCAAGGGGCATCTGGCCCGCGCCGTCCTGGAGGCGACGAGCTGGCAGACCCGTGAGGTCGTCGACGCCATGTACCAGGACTCCGGGGTGCAGATCACCACCCTGAAGGTCGACGGCGGCATGACGAAGAACAACCTCCTGATGCAGCACCAGGCGGACGTGCTCGGGGTGCCCGTCATCCGGCCCAGGGTCTCCGAGACGACGTGCCTGGGCGCCGCGTACGCCGCCGGGCTCGCGACGGGCGTGTGGAACGACCTGGACGAGCTCAAGGCCCACTGGCAGCGCGACGCCGAGTGGACGCCGTCGATGGACGCGCAGACCCGGGACCGTGAGTACCACAACTGGCACAAGGCGGTGGAGAAGAGCTTCGGCTGGCACGAGGACGGGGTGTAGGCCGGACCGGTGAGCCGGCACGCGCGCGTAGCGGCGTCGTAGGCCCTACGCGTGCGTGCGGCACGGCACGGATCCGTTCTCAGGTCACGGCGGGCTGCCGCCGCCGGGCGGCGGTCGCCGCGGCGTGCTCGACGACACCGATGAGGACGTCCTTCACGGAGTCCTTCTCGCGGGCGTCGCACAGGACGACGGGTACGCCCGCGTCCAGGTCGAGCGCCTGCCGCACCGAGTCGGCGGGGTAACGGGAGGCTCCGTCGAAGCAGTTGACGCCGACGACGAACGGGATGGAGCGCCGCTCGAAGTAGTCGACGGCGGCGAAGCAGTCCTCCAGGCGGCGGGTGTCCGCGAGGACGACGGCGCCCAGCGCTCCGGTGGCGAGCTCGTCCCACAGGAACCAGAAGCGGTCCTGGCCCGGCGTGCCGAAGAGGTACAGGACCAGGTCCTGGCGGAGCGTGATCCGGCCGAAGTCCATGGCCACGGTGGTGGTGTGCTTGCCCTCGACGCCCTGGGTGTCGTCGACGGGCCGGCCCGCCTCGCTCAGCAGCTCCTCCGTGCGCAGCGGCCTGATCTCGCTGACCGCGCCGACCAGGGTGGTCTTGCCCACGCCGAAGCCGCCCGCCACCAGGATCTTGAGCGTGACGGGCTCGACGGGGGCGGCCTTGCCGCGCTCGGAACGCCCGAAGATCATGGGTTGTCTCTCCTGCCTCACTGATGTCGCTGTGTGCTGTGCAAGGCCCGGTCAGAGGGCTCTGAGGCCGTTGATGACGTCGCGCAGAATGCCCTCGTCGGGCAGTTCCGCGGGCGGCACGGGACGGCTCACGTGGACCAGTTCGTCGTCGACGAGATCCCCTATGAGGACGCGGATCACGCCGATGGGCAGGTCGAGTTCCGCGGCGAGTTCGGCGACCGACTGCGGGGTGTCCCGGCACAGCTCGACGATGTCGACGTGTTCCGGCGACAGGGTCTGGTCGGTCGCGGGGTCGTCGCCGCGGGACTCCGCGACGACGACCGCGATCAGGTCGAGGCGATGCTGGCCGACGCTGGTGGTGCGGCCGCGTGTCATGGCGTACGGACGCACGACGGGACCGGCCTCGTCGTCGAACCAGTGGTCCGTCCCCGGCGTCCCCTGTATACCGTCACCGTCTGCGCTCATGCCGAACCACTACCCCCCGGCGGGCTGATCCGTGCGCGGAGCCGTCCCCAGATGTGCGCCCACCCGCTTGACCAGCAGGGTCATCTCGTAGGCGACGAGGCCGACATCGGAGTCCGCGTCGGACAGGACCGCGAGGCAGCTGCCGTCACCGGCCGCGGTGACGAACAGGAAGGCCTCGTCGAGTTCGACGACGGTCTGCCGGACGCCGCCCGCGTCGAAGTGCCGTCCGACGCCCTTGGCGAGGCTGTGGAACCCGGAGGCGACGGCGGCGAGGTGCTCGCTGTCCTCCCGGCTGAGGTCCTTGGAGACCCCTGTCGGCAGTCCGTCACCGGAGAGCACGAGCGCCTTGTGGATGCTGGCGACACGCTCGACCAGGTCGTCGAGGAGCCAGTTGAGCTCCCTCGAACCACCGTTCGTGGTGTGCGCGGTGGCCTTTGGTGCGGTCATCGACCGTCCCCCTCAGAAGTGGTTCCCTGTGCTGTGCCGTCGGCGCTGTCGTCGCTGGCGGCGTTCTCCTCGCGGCCGCGCCGCCAGCCACGCTGGAGCGAGGCCATCCGGCTGCGTACCTCATCGGCGTCCCGGTCGGCGGGCGATGCGGAGACTGTCTCGTCGCGGGCCGAGGCGCGGTCGGCGCGCGCGTCGGGCCCTTCCTTCAACTGCGGTGCCAGGTTGGCCTGTCGTACGCGCCGGGGCAGGCCCGCGGTGCCGGTGTCCGGGCGCTCGGGCTGCGCCGTCCCGGAGGACGCGGTGGCCCGGCCGCGCCGCCTGGGGAGGTCGGCCAGGGAGGCCGGCGGGGTGTCGCGCAGTCCGTCGCCGCTGTCGCGGTCGTGCCGCTCGCCCGGTTCCCCGGCGCCGCGGTCCGGCCGAGTGCGTGTGACGGGCCTGCCGTGCGAGCTGACCAGCTTGGGGGTGCGGCGGCGGGGCAGCGCCACGAGGCCGTCCGGTGTCGCGTCGGCCTCGTCGCTGTGCCCGCCTTCGGCGTCGGGGGCGGGTTCGTCGGCCTGCTGGTGCTGTTCGCCGGGGCTGCCGGCGACCGGGCGGCGGGGGCGGAACAGGGCGCCGCGTTCGCTGTCCTCGTCGCCCAGCGCGCCCGGGAAGGAGGTCATGTCGGACGTGGTGAGCGGCGCTTCCAGCTCGATCGGGCCGTCCAGCACGGAGGCCGGCAGGCCGGGCAGTCCCTCGGCGGCGCCGAGGCCGGCCGGGGCCGCGCGCCGCGCCGCGTCGGGCCGGTCGAGACGGAACCCGGCGCCTTCGGTGTCGGGGGCGTCCGTGAGCAGCGCGTCCGGGATGAAGACGACCGCGGTCGTGCCGCCGTACGGGGACGGCTGCAGGGAGACACGGACGTTCTGCCGCTGCGCGAGACGGCTGACGACGAAGAGGCCGAGCCGGTCGGTGTCGGACAGTTCGAACTCGGGGGTCTCGGCGAGCCGCAGGTTGGCGTCGAGCAGGGCGTCGGAGGCCATGCCGAGGCCGCGGTCGTGGATCTCCAGGGTGAAGCCGTTGGCGACGTGCTCGCCGAGGACCTGGACGGCGGTGTGCGGCGGCGAGAACACCGTGGCGTTCTCCAGGAGTTCGGCCACCAGGTGGGTGAGGTCGGCGACGGCGGGACCGGTCACCGCGATCCGCGGCAGGCGGCGCACCTCGATGCGCTCGTAGTCCTCGACCTCGGCGACGGAGGCCCGCACGATGTCCATCAGCTGGACGGGCTTGCGCCACTGCCGGGAGGGGGCGGCTCCGGAGAGGATCACCAGGCCCTCCGCGTGGCGGCGCATGCGGGTGGTCAGGTGGTCGAGGCGGAACAGGTCGGCTAGTTCGTCGGTGTCCTCGGTCCTGCGCTCCATGGCGTCGAGCAGGGTCAGCTGCTTGTGGAGGAGGACCTGGCTGCGCCGGGCGAGATTGACGAAGACCTCGGAGACGCCGCGGCGCAACTCGGCCTGTTTCACGGCCGCTTCGACGGCGGACCGCTGCAGGGTGTTGAGGGCCTGGCCTACCTGCCCGATCTCGTCCCTGTCGTACTCGAGGCGCGGGGCCTCGGTCTCCACGTCGACCGTCTCACCGGCGGCGAGGCGGCGCATCACGCCCGGCAGCCGGACGCCGGAGGCCTCGTGGGCGTCCAGGCGCAGGCGGCGCAGGTCGCGGACGAGGCCGCGTCCGATACGGACCGACAGGATCAGGGAGACGAGCAGGGCGAGGAGGCCGAGCACGCCGGCGACACCGGCCCGGATGAACACCTGGAGGGCGATCGGGCGGGCCCGGTCCTGGTAGCGCTCGGCGGCCGCGGTGTCGCGGTCGACGAGTTCGTCGAGGACCTGCCCGGAGGCCCGGTCCCAGCTGTCGGCGGTGACGCCCTTCGGCGTGCCGGGCGCCCCGCGCACGACGGCGTTCTCGGCGGTGCGCAGCGGATTGGTGTCGGGGCTGCGCCAGTAGCGCTGGAAGCGGGAGCGCTCGTCGTCGGGCAGCAGCGCGAGGCTGGTGTCGTACAGGAGGGTGCGCTGGGCGATGAGGTCGGAGACCTGGCGCAGTTCGTCCTGGGTGAGCCGGCGGGCGACGAGGCCGGAGCCGACCAGCGCGTCCTCCTGGGCGAGGAGTTCGCGGGCCTTCAGGATGCCGACCACGGCGCGGCCCTGACGTTCCACCTTGGAGTCGTCGAGGGCGGTGAGGTCGAGGAGGAAGTCGTAGGTCGGCTCGATCAGGCGGGTGTAGAAGTCCAGGGCCTGGGCGCGGGTGACGGTCCCCTCGTCGACGTTCCTGCGCAGCGACTCGATGCCTTCGAAGCCCTCGACGGCGGAGTCCAGGACGCCGCGTGCGTCGCCGTCCAGGCGGTCGCGCACGCCGGAGTCTGCGGCCTTCTGCTTGATCCGGGACATCTCCTCGTCGGCGGCGGTGCGCCGGGTCCGCAGCGCCGACTGGGCGTCCGAGGCGCGGGGGTCGGCGAGGTAGACGAGGGTCTGGCGGCGCTCCTCCTGCAGGGCGCGGCCGGTGTCGACCAGCGGATAGCCGATGGCGTCGGCGGCCTTGCCCGCCGAGAGCAGTTGCACGGCGGCGCGGCCCGTGATCACCGAGGCGAAGGCCCATATCGCCGTCAGCGACAGGAGCGGCACCAGCAGCAACGCCACGATCTTCCGGCGGATGGACTTCCCGCGAAAGCGCATGGCCTCCCCCAGATCGGCCCCGCACGGTCAGGGGCACACATGTGCGTCAACAAACGGCGCGAGCCTACTACTGAGACAGGAGCAACTCGAAGACCTGTCCGGATACTGTCTGGCGCAACACGGTTGTGGGCGTCATGAGTTGTCCGGGCATGAGGGGAGATTGCCGCCCGTATTTTCGGCCAGGACCGGCGGTCACTATCGGACGACGAGACACCGCAGTTGGCCGGAAAGGGCCGCTTCTTCGCAGCTCGTCAGGGCAGTTGTCCGATTCCGGGAATCTTCCGGCCTCGTCGTTCGTCTTCTCTCACGGGGCATACGTGAGCACGGCACGGACACCGAGCGGTGGCGTAAAGCAGAGCAAACCGGGCAGTCACTGTGCAGGCCGATGCGGGGGCATCCGGCCGGGGCCCGGGAGCGGTGGGGAGTGGCGTGGTGGCGGACATGGCAGAGCGTCGGGAGCTGTGGGTCGAGGAGCCGGCGAAGCGGCGCCGGATGCCCGATCCCGTCCGTACGGCGGCGGTGCGGGCCGTCCTCATCAGCTCGCTCACCCTGATCCAGGCGATGATCGCCTTCCTGTGCACGCTGGCCGACTCCTGGCTGGCGTTCCCCATGGTGCTCAGCAGTGTCGCCAGCACGGTGGTGGCGACCTGGGGCGTACTGGACGTCTGGGTGACGCGACAGGTGTGGAACCAGCGGCACGGGGTCGTCTCGGTCCCGGCCAGCACGGCCCGACAGCTGCGCAAGGAGCGGCGCCGCGCCCGGCGGGCGGCGCGGCGGGCGCCGGAGAACATACGGGGCCGGGGCGGCAGGGCCGGGCAGTTGACCCACACCTGAGACGACACCCGGGAGACGAGGCCGAGGCGACGGCACCCGGAGGGGCTCGGGGCGCACGCCGGTACGCCCCGATCGGATCTCGGCCGCCGTCCGGATCCGGCGACCGCAGCCGCGGCGAGCTACGCCACGGACACCTGCACAGGCGCGGGCGCCGGCACGCGCATCGGCACCGGAGTCACCGTCGGCGTGGCCGTCGGCTCGGCCTCGGCGCGGGCCAGTTCACGGCGGGCCTTGGTGAAGGGGCGCGGCATGTCGAGTGCGAGGACGGCGGTGGTCGCTCCGTCGCGTTCGTAGCGCGCGAGGAAGGGACCGTCCCCCGGCGAGCCCTCCACGACGCGCACGAGGTCGCCCTCGCGGCGCCGCCCGGCGAACTGGATGCGGGAGCCGTACTGATCCGACCAGAAGTAGGGCAGGGGGCGGGCGTGCTCCACGGTGTGCCCGGCCAGCAAGTTGCGCACGGCGACGCGGGGTTGGGCCGTGGCACTGGTCCAGTGCTCGGCGCGGGAGCCGCCGACGCGGGCCACGTCGCCGACGGCCACGACCTGCGGCAGGGCGGTGACGCAGCCGTCGTCGCAGAGCACACCGTCGCGCACGGCCGTCGCCGAGCCGGCCAGCCAGTCGGTGTTCGGCACGGCGCCGATGCCGACGACGACGATGTCGGCGGGGAGTTCACGGCCGTCGGTGAGAGCGACGCCCGTCACGCGCCGCTCCACGGCGACCGGCGCGGCCCCGTCGGTCGCACCCGGCGCGCCGAGCAGGTGCGCCACGCCCACGCCGGTGAGCAGCCGGGATCCGCCGCGGCGCTGCAACTCCGCGCAGATCATGGCCACTTCGGCACCGAGTTGGGGCAGCAGCGGCAGGGGAGCCGCCTCGACGACGGTGACGTCGTGGCCGAGCGCGACGCAGGACGAGGCGGTCTCGGCTCCGATGAACCCGCCGCCGATCACGACGACCCGTCGGGGGCCGCTCAGCAGGTCGGCACGGAGCGCACGGGCGTCGTCGAGCGTGCGCAGGCCGTGCACCCCCGCGAGGGGCGGGCCCGGCAGCCGGCGGGCGCGCGCACCGGTGGCGATGACGACGCCGTCACCGCAGACGGTGCGGCCGTCCTCCAGGATCACGCTGCGCCCCCGGGCGTCGAGCGCGCGGGCGCGGACGCCGAGCAGCCACTCGGCGTCGAGCTCCCGGGTCTCCTCGGCGTCACAGAGGGCGAGCCGGTCCTCGTCGGCCTTTCCGGTGAGGAAGTCCTTGGACAGCGGCGGCCGGTCGTACGGCGGATGCGTTTCCTCCCCGACGATCACCAGTCGCCCGTCGAATCCCTGGGCGCGCAGCTCGCGCGCCGCGTACAGCCCGGCGAGCGAGGCGCCCACCACGGTCACGGTCCTCATGAGGCAGTGCCCTTCTCTTCGCCGGCGGGACTATGCCGCCGTGTCCGCCGAGGCGGCCGGGTGGACATGGATCACGCCGTCGTCCACGGTCACCCGGTGGGTGCGTACCGGACGGCGGGCGGGCAGGCAGGTCGGCTGTCCGGTACGGAGATCGAATGAAGCCTCGTGGAGCGGGCATTCGACCTGACATCCCTCCAGCCAGCCCTCGGACAGCGAGGCGTCCTGGTGGGTGCAGGTGTCGTCGA
This sequence comes from Streptomyces sp. cg35, assembly GCF_050410835.1. Lineage (NCBI taxonomy): Bacteria > Bacillati > Actinomycetota > Actinomycetes > Kitasatosporales > Streptomycetaceae > Streptomyces > Streptomyces sp. cg35. Next base: position 7,469,145 of record NZ_CP191268.1, on the reverse strand, counting down.
TGGCGTACAACTCCCCCTCCGCGTGGAACACCGCGATCGGTGGGACGGTGTCGATGCGGACGGATTCGCCGACGGGGAGGTCTTCGAGGCGGCAGACGGGAATCACGGGCCCCCCTCTGGGTCCAGGACTCTTCGGTAACATGATGTTTCATATGGCGCACGAGGGAGCGCCATGCGCAACAGAATCCGAGTCGGGTGCCCGTCGCGTCAAGGGCTTCTCGAAGATGCGGTCCGACAACGGGCCGCCAGGTGGTGAGAGTTGAGCTATGACCCGCAAGCAACTGCAGGTTGAGCCGGGTGCATCGGATCCGTCGGCCAACGGGGGCGCGGAGAAGCAGCCCCGGGGCGCGGCGGGCGCCGTCCAGTCCGTGGACCGTGCCGTGAGCGTCCTGGAGAGCCTCGCCCGGCACGGGGAGGCCGGAGTCACCGAGATCGCCGACGAGTTGGGCGTGCACAAGTCCACGGCGTTCCGGCTGCTCGGCGTGCTGGAGAACCGGGGCCTGGTCGGACAGGCCAAGGAGCGCGGCAAGTACTACCTGGGAGCGGGGGTACTGCGCCTCGCGGGGGCGGCCGCAGTGCGCCTGGACATCTCGCAGGAGGGCGGGCCGGTCTGCCGTGAACTCGCCGACGAACTGGGCGAGACGGTGAACATCGCGGTCCTCGACGAGGACATGGCGGTCAACATCATGCAGGCGCGCGGCCCGGCCTCGGTGACCGCGCAGAACTGGCTGGGCCGGCGCACCCCGCTGCACGCCACGTCCAGCGGCAAGGTGCTGTTCGCGCACCAGCCGCAGGTGCTGCGCGAAGGGCTGCTGGCGCGCACGCTGCCGCGTTTCACCGAGCACACGATCACCGGCACGGCCGCGCTGCGGACCGAGCTGGACGCCGTGCGGGAGCAGGGATTCGCCGTCGCCGTCGAGGAGTTGGAGCTGGGGCTCGCCGCGGTGTCCGCGCCCGCCCGCTCGCACGACGGGAAGGTCATCGGGGCGATCAGCGTGTCCGGACCGGTGTACCGGCTCACCCCGGAGAGCCTGCCGGCCCTCGCCGAGCGCGCCGTGGCGGCCGCCGCCGACCTCTCCCGCCGGATGGGCCACGGCATCTGAGACGGCCGCCGGCGCCGGAGGGCGGTCGCCGGACACGGAACGCGAACACCGGACGCGGAGTCAGGGGAACCTGGCTCCGCGTTCTTGTGTGTCGTTCGTGTTTCGCTCGGCCGGGCCGTTTTGCCAAGGCTTAACTCCCGCCCCTTGACGGCGTCTTGATGGCATTCCCACTATGGCTCCCAGTGTCTCTCATCACGCAACGCATCCTGCTATGCGCAACAGTCGCTCGCACCAGTCGAACAGTGGCGGAACAGCAGAGGAGTTGAGCCGTGTCCCATGAGGTCCGCGCCGTCGTCGCGGTGAAGAGGAGCGCACCCGTCGAGGTGCGGACGATCGTCGTACCCGATCCGGGCCCCGGCGAGGTCCTGGTCGGAGTGCAGGCCTGCGGGGTCTGCCACACGGATCTGCACTACCGGGAGGGCGCGATCAACGACGACTTCCCGTTCCTGCTCGGGCACGAGGCGGCGGGCACCGTCGAGGCCGTCGGCGACGGTGTCACCGACCTCGCCCCCGGTGACTACGTGGTGCTCGCCTGGCGCGCGCCCTGCGGCTCGTGCCGCTCCTGCCGCCGCGGCCGGCCCTGGTACTGCTTCGACTCGCGCAACGCCGTGCAGCCGATGACGCTGCTCGACGGGACCCCGCTCAGCCCCGCCCTCGGCATCGGCGCCTTCGCCGAGAAGACCCTGGTCGCGGCCGGTCAGGCGGTGAAGGTCGACCCGGCGGCGCGGCCCGAGGCGGCGGGCCTGATCGGCTGCGGCGTGATGGCCGGGTACGGCGCGGCGGTGAACACCGGGAACGTGCGGCGCGGCGACACCGTCGCGGTGATCGGCTGCGGCGGCGTCGGCAACGCGGCGATCGCGGGCGCGAGCCTGAACGGGGCGCGCAAGGTCATCGCCGTCGACATCGACGAGAGGAAGCTCGACCAGGCGGAACGGTTCGGCGCGACGCACACCGTCGACTCCCGGGGCACGGACCCCGTCGAGGCGGTCCGCGCCCTCACGGACGGGTTCGGGGTGGACATCGCCATCGACGCGGTGGGCCGTCCGGAGACGTACCGGCAGGCGTTCTTCATGCGCGACCACGCGGGCACCCTGGTCCAAGTGGGCGTGCCGGAACCGGAGATGAAGGTGGAGATCCCGCTCATCGATCTCTTCTCGCGCGGCGGTGCCCTCAAGTCGTCCTGGTACGGGGACTGCCTGCCCAGCCGCGACTTCCCGGTCCTCATCGACCAGTACCTGTCCGGCCGGCTCGACCTGGGCGGATTCGTGACGGAGACGATCCCGCTCGACCAGGTCGAGCAGGCCTTCGCGAAGATGCACCACGGCGAGGTGCTCCGCTCCGTGGTGGTGCTCTGACCCGGCCCGCGCCCCGCAGCCGTACGTCCTGAACCGCTCGGCCCACGCCACCGCCGTCCCCACCACGTCCTAGGAGGGGCATGTCCAGCGCACCCGAACCCACCGCCCTCAAAGTCGTCGTCATCGGCGCCGGCATCGTCGGCTGTTCGCTCGCCGACGAGCTCACCGCCCGGGGCGTGCACGACGTCACCGTCCTCGACCAGGGCCCGCTGCCCGCGCCCGGCGGCTCGACCTCGCACGCGCCCGGGCTCGTCTTCCAGACGGGGCCTTCCAAGACCCTGACCGCGTTCGCCCGCTACACGGTGGAGAAGTTCTCCGCCCTGGAGGTCGACGGCCTGTCGTGCTTCCACCCGGTCGGCGGCCTGGAGCTGGCGACGACCCCCGAACGCTGGGCCGACCTGCACCGCAAGGCGGGCTGGGCGGCCTCCTGGGGCGTGCGCGGGGAACTGGTCTCCCCCGCCCGCTGCAAGGAACTGTGGCCCCTTGTCGACGAGTCGATGATTCTCGGCGGCTTCCACACCCCGGACGACGGTCTGGCCCGCGCCGTGCTCGCCTCCCGCGCCCAGCTGAGCCGGGCGCGGGAACGCGGCGCCCGCTTCCTCGAACGCCACACCGTCACCGGCATCGAGCAGGCCGACGGCCGCGTCACCGGCGTGGTCACGGACCGCGGTACGTTCCCCGCCACCCACGTCGTGTCCGCGGCCGGCTTCTGGGGCCCGGTCATCGGCCGGATGGCGGGCGTCGACGTGCCACTGCTCCCGCTCGCCCACCAGTACGCGCGGACCCGGCCGCTGCCGGAGCTCGCCGGGGCGAACGATTCCCGCACCGAGGCCTCGAAGCCGATCCTCCGGTTCCAGGACCGCGATCTGTACTTCCGTGAGCACACCGACCGGATCGGCATCGGCAGCTACGCCCACCGGCCGCTGCCCGTCGACCCGTTCGCGGTCCTGCCCTACGACGAGGCGCGCGCCCGCGCCCTGGACATGCCGTCGTCGCTGCCCTTCACCGAGGAGGACTGGGCGCCCAGTTGGGAGGACTGCCGGCAGCTGATGCCCGCGCTGCGGCACACGGAGATCGAGGAGGGCTTCAACGGCGTCTTCTCCTTCACCCCCGACGGCATGCCGGTGCTGGGCGAGGCCCGGGCACTGCGCGGCTTCTGGCTCGCGGAGGCGGTGTGGGTGACGCACTCCGCGGGCGTCGCGAAGGCGGTCGCCGAGTGGATGGTCGACGGGCACCCGGCGACGGACCTGCACGAGTGCGACCTGCACCGGTTCGAGGAGGCGCAACGCTCCCCCGCCTATGTGCGCGACCGCGGGGCACAGCAGTTCGTCGAGGTGTACGACGTGATCCACCCGCTGCAGCCGATGGAACGGCCCCGCCCGCTGCGGGTCAGCCCCTTCCACGCCCGGCAGCAGGAGCTCGGCGCGTACTTCCTGGAGGGCGGCGGCTGGGAGCGCCCGCACTGGTACGAGGCGAACGCACCGCTCGTCGACCGGACGGGCCCGGCCGAGGACCGCGCCCCCTGGTCGGCCCGGCACTGGTCGCCCGTCGTCGCCGCCGAGGCCAGGGCCACCCGCGACCGGGTCGCCCTGTACGACATGACCCCGCTGCGTCGCCTGGAAGTCACCGGTCGCGGCGCGCTCGCTTTCCTGCAGCGCATGACGACCAACAACCTCGCGAAGAAGCCGGGCGCGGTGACGTACACCCTGCTCCTCGACGAGAAGGGCGGCGTCCGCTCGGATCTGACGGTGGCCCGGCTCGCCGCCGACCGTTTCCAGATCGGCGCCAACTCCCCCGCCGACCAGGTGTGGTTGGAGCGGCACGCCCCGGACGACGTCCACATCCGCGACATCACGTCCGGCACCTGCTGCGTCGGCGTGTGGGGCCCGCTCGCCCGCGCTCTGGTGCAGCCCCTGACCCGGGACGACTTCTCGCACGAGGGCTTCGGATACTTCCGCGCCAAGGAGACCCACCTCGGGCACGTCCCGGTCACGGCCCTGCGTCTGAGCTACGTCGGCGAGCTCGGCTGGGAGCTGTACACCACCGCCGACCTGGGGCTGCGGCTCTGGGACACCTTGTGGGAGGCGGGGCGGGAGCTCGGGGTGATCGCGGCCGGGCGGTCGGCGTTCAACAGCCTGCGTCTGGAGAAGGGGTACCGCGCCTGGGGCCTGGACATGACCGAGGAGCACAGCCCGTACGAGGCCGGCCTCGGTTTCGCGGTGCGGATGGACCGCGGTGACTTCCTCGGCCGCACCGCCCTCGAACACCTCCCGCCGCCTGAGCGCCGATTGACCGCCCTGCTCCTCGACGACCCGTCCGCCGTGGTCCTCGGCAAGGAGCCGGTGTACGTCGACGGGGCGCCGTCCGGCCATGTCACCAGCGCCGCGTACGGCTACACGCTCGGTCGCTGTGTCGCGTACGCGTGGCTGCCGCCGTTGCCCGCCGGATCCGCCGTGCACATCGAGTACTTCGGCGAGAAGGTCCCGGCGACCGTCGCCGAGGAGCCGCTGTTCGATCCGAAGATGGACCGCATCCGCCGCTGAGCATCTCCTCCGACCACCCCTGGGAGGCCCGGGAAATGTCCCCTACCTACGACGTGATCGTGATCGGACTCGGCGGCATGGGCAGCGCCGCCGCCCACCATCTGTCGGCACGCGGCGCCCGCGTGCTCGGCCTGGAGAAGTTCGGCCCGGTGCACAACCGCGGCTCCAGCCACGGCGGTTCACGCATCACCCGTCAGTCGTACTTCGAGGATCCGGCGTACGTGCCGCTGCTGCTGCGCTCCTACGAGCTGTACGAGGACCTGGAGCGGGCCACCGGCCGCGAGATCGCCACGCTGTGCGGCGGTGTCATGGTCGGCCGCCCGGACTCCCGCACGGTCGAGGGGTCGCTGCGTTCGGCCGAGCAGTGGGATCTGCCGCACGAGATGCTCGACGCGCGGGAGATCCGGCGCCGCTTCCCGACCCTCGCGCCGCGCGACGACGAGGTCGCCCTGTTCGAGGCGAAGGCCGGCCTGGTCCGCCCGGAGAACACGGTCGCCGCGCATCTCCAGCTCGCCACGCGGGCGGGCGCCGACCTGCACTTCGACGAGCCGATGACGCGCTGGGAGCCCTGCGCGGACGGCGTGCGCGTCCACACCGCCGAGAACGCGTACACAGCTGGGCAGTTGGTAATCTGCCCGGGCGCCTGGGCGCCGGCGCTGCTCACCGATCTCGGGGTGCCGTTCACCATCGAGCGGCAGGTCATGTACTGGTTCCAGCCGAGCACGGGCGTGGCACCCTTCCGCCCCGAGAACCATCCGATCTACATCTGGGAGGACGCGGCCGGCGTACAGGTCTACGGTTTCCCCGCCATCGACGGACCCGAGCTGGGCGCCAAGGTCGCCTTCTTCCGCAAGGGCGTCGTGTGCACCCCGCAGACCATCGACCGCACCGTCCACGAGGACGAGGTCCGTGCCATGGCCGCCCATATGTCCGGCTGCATCCCGGCGCTGCCCGGCACCTTCCTCAAGGCCGCGACCTGCATGTACTCCAACACGCCCGACGAGCACTTCGTCATCGCCCGGCATCCCGCGCACCCGGAGTCGGTCACGGTGGCCTGCGGTTTCTCCGGGCACGGCTTCAAGTTCGTACCGGTCGTCGGGGAGATCCTCGCCGATCTGGCGCTGACCGGCACCACCGAGCACCCCATCGAACTGTTCGACCCGCGCCGGCTCGCCGCCGCGCCCGCCGTCTGAGGAGTCCGCCGTGACGACGCTCCCCCTGCCGCCGAGCCTGGTGGCCACCCTGCCGGGCCGCTACTACACCGACCCCGAACTCTTCCGCAGCGAACAGGAGCGGATCTTCGAGCGCATGTGGTTCTGCGCCGTCCGCTCCGCCGACCTCGACAGGCCGGGCGCGTTCCGCACGGTCCAGGTCGGCCGCGAGAACGTCCTGGTCACCCGCTCCCGCACGGGCGCCCTGAACGCCTTCCTCAATGTGTGCCGGCACCGCGGCGCCCGTCTGTGCACCGAGGAGCAGGGCCAGGTCCGGCGCTCCCTGCAATGTCCGTACCACGCCTGGACGTACGACCTGGACGGCAAACTGATCGCCGCCCCGAACCTGACGCGGATGCCGGACGTCGACCGGTCCGCGTACGGGCTGGTCCCGGTGGCACTGCGGGAATGGCTCGGGTACGCCTGGGTGTGCCTGGCCGACGAGCCGCCGTCGTTCGAGGAGACCGTGCTCGGCGCGGCCGTCGAGCGGCTGGGCGACGCGGCGGCGATCGACCACTACCACGCCGAGGAACTCGCGCTCGGCAAGCGCATCACGTACGACGTCCGGGCCAACTGGAAGCTGATCGTCGAGAACTTCATGGAGTGCTACCACTGCGCGACGATCCATCCCGAACTCACCGAGGTGCTCCCGGAGTTCGCGGACGGCTACGCGGCGCAGTACTACGTGGGGCACGGTGCCGAGTTCGGCGACGACGTGAAGGGGTTCACGGTCGACGGCAGCGAGGGCTTCGGCACGCTCCCGGAGGTCACGCCGGAGCAGGACCGCCGCTACTACGCGGTCACCGTGCGGCCGACGGTCTTCGTGAATCTGGTGCCCGACCATGTGATCCTGCACCGGATGTTCCCGCTGGCCGAGGACCGCACGGTCGTCGAGTGCGACTGGCTGTACGCGCCCGATGTCGTGGCGTCCGGAGCCGATGTGTCGAAGTCGGTGGAGCTGTTCCACCGAGTCAACGCGCAGGACTTCGCCGCGTGCGAACGCACCCAGCCGGCCATGGCCTCCCGCGCGTACCGCGAGGGCGGCGTCCTCGTACCGACCGAGCACCACATCAGGATCTTCCACGGGTGGCTCAGGGAGCGACTGGACGCCGCCTAGGCGGATCGGTCAGGCGTCCTGTCCGGCGGGCTCGGAGGTCACCGACACCTGGGCCGGTACGGACGCCTGAGCGTCGTCGGCGGTCTCGGTGGGCCGCTTGAACATCCTGGTCGCCTTGATCTCGCCGTGCACCGTCTCCCCCGCCCCGTCCGCGTACTGCTGCGGCAGGCCCGGACGCAGGTGCTCCTCCACGCTGATGTACTTCAGGCCGGCGCGGAGGTCCGCGTCGTTGCGCAGACGGATCACGAGCGGGAACTCGGCGAGTGCCGTCGTGTCGAACAGGCCGGTGGTGTACAGGAGTTGGACGCCGAGCGCGTCGGACACGGCGCGCTGGAGCTCCAGCAGGTACGTGGCGTTGGCGCGGCCGATGGGGTTGTCGAGGAACAGCGTGCCCGCGTGGCGGTGCTTGTCGCGGCCCCGGTCGTTCGAGCGCAGCGCGGCCATCGTGCAGTACAGGGCGATGGCCGCGGTGAGCAGCTGGCCGCCCGAGAACACGTCGCCCATCTGTCCGACGGGCACCCGCTCGGCGCGCAGCACCGCGTCCGGCTTGAGGATCTCGACGGCGACGCCCTTGGGCTCCAGGGCGGCCGCGACGCCGCGCAGGAGCAGGGACATGCCGTCGCGCCGCAGGTCGGAGTTCTTCTTCACCGCCGCCCGGGTCGCCTCGTCGATGACTTCGCCGAGCCGCTCGGTGAGCGTGGCCTGGTCGGGCTCCTCGAAACGGATCCGCAGGAACTCCTGCCCGGACCACTCGCCGAGCCCTTCGGGGAGCCGGGACAGCCGCTGGGCGGAGCGGAGCGTGGCGAGCGACGACTCGACGAGGCCGCGCAGCCGGTCCACGATCGAGTCGCGGTTCCGCTCCAGCTGGGCGAGCTCGTCGGTCAGGACGCGCAGCCGGGGCGCGAACGCGTCCGCCCAGCGCTGTGCGTGCTCGGGCAGCGCGGATGCGGGCAGCTCCCGGATCTGCTGCCGCGCGGGCGTGCGCACCTGCTCGTACCGGGTGGAGTTCGCGTGCCGGACGAGAATGTCGCTCGCCTCGCGGACGGCGGCCTCGGCGGCGGACAGGTCGGCGGAGCAGCCGCGCAGCGAACGGCGGGTCTCGGCGGCGGCCGTGCGGGCCTCCTCCAGGGTGCCGGGGTAGGGCTCCGGCTCCTCCTGTTCCTCGCCGTCCGCGTGGTCGCGCAGCAGGTCGCGCAGGAGCGCGGCGGTCTCGTCGAAACCGCCGGCCCCGTCCTCGGCGGCCCGGTGGGAGTCGAGGAGCTCGCCGTGCGCGGCGCGGGCGGTGCTCAACGCCTCGGTGCGCGCGGCCAGTTCGGTGGTGGCGGTGCGCAGCAGGGTGCCGGCCTGCTCGGTGTCGGCGGGGACGAGGTCCTCGGGCAGCTCGGTGTGGGCGTCGCCGTCCTCGGGCGCGTGCCGCTCGGCCTCGCCGCGCAGCCGGCCGAGCTGCTCGCTGGCCGTGGAGGCGCGGGTCTCCAGGAGCTGGACGAGTTCCTCGGCGCGGGCGGCGGCGGCCTGCCGGGACGGCCCGTCGGAGCCTTCCGGTGATTCGAGGAGGGTGGCGGCCCGGGTGCGCACCTTGTTGCTGAGCCGGTCCAGTTCGGCGAGCGCGGCGGATTCGTCGCTCTCGGCTCGGGCCTGCTCGGCCCTCAGGTCGGCGCCGACGCCGACCTTCTCGTACACCTGGGACGCGGCGCGGTAGGCCTCGCGCAGCGCGGGCAGCGACGCCTGGGGCGCCTCGACCTCGGGGCCGACGGGGACATCGTCGGGGGCGCCCGCGATCTCGGCGCGCTCGGCGCGCAGCGCGCGGGCGGTGCGGCGGGCGTCGTCGGCGGAGCGCTGGGCGGCGCGCCGGTCCTCGTCGGCGGCGCGGGCGTGCTCCAGGCAGGACTGGGCACGGCCCTCCGACTCGACGGCCTCGTCGGCGAGTTCGCGGACCTTGGTCTGCCAGGCGGCGCGCTCGCGCAGCCGGTAGGCGAGTCCGGCGAGCGCGTCGGCGGCGCGGCGTGCCTTCTGTGCCGCTTCCTGGCGCTCGTCGCGTACCCGGGTCGCCTCGGTGGCGGCCTCGTCGGCCTCGGCGCGCACGGTGCGGGCCTCGGCCAGCTCGGCCTCGGCCTCCTCGGCGAACGTACGGGCTTCTGCCGCGGCCGCGGCGAGTTCGGCGAGGCGGCCCGCGGGGCAGCCGGAGCGCCAGGAGCTGAGCCGGGCCGTCAGTTCGCGGTCCTTGGCGAGGCGTCCGGCGAGCGTGCGGATGTCCTCGTCACGCCGGGCGGCGCGAGCGCGCAGGGCCTGCCGTTCCTCGTCGGCGGCGTGCTCGTCGTGCATGGCCGGGTTCGGCGGCACGAGGAAGACGCCCTCGTCGGAGGCGTTCTCCGCCGGGGTCGGCGCGAGCAGGGCTGCGGCGGTGCCGACGGCGACGGTGGAGCGGGGCAGCAGCGCCGCGCCCGCGAGGACCTCCCGGGCCCGCACGTGGGAGGCCGGGTCGGTGATGATGACGCCGTCGACCAGCTCGGGGCGGGCGGCGAGCACGCGCGCGTGGTCGGCCGGGTCGACGGACTGGGCGAGGTAGCGCCAGCCGGGCAGGGCGGGGATGCCGTGCTCGCCGAGGAACTCGACGGTGGCGGTCACGTCCGGGCCGGGCGGCAGCAGGCCTCCGTCGCCGAGCGCGCCGAGGATGCGGGAGTCGTCGGCGGCGGCCGTGCGCAGCTCGAACAGCTGGCGCTCGGCGGAGGCGACGGAGTCGTCGAGGAGGGTCTTGAGGTCGTCGGCGGCACGGTCGAGGTCCTCGGGGGTGAGGGAGGCGTCGCCGGCCGGGGACGCGTCGGCCGTGGCGAGCGCGCCCAACGGGCCGTCCACGCCGAGCAGTTCGGCCAGGCGCTCTTCCGCGGCCAGGGCCGCAGCGGTGCGCTCCTCGGCCTGGTGCGCGTGGTCCGCGGCGCTCGCGGCGTCGGCGGAGCGGGCCGCCGTCAGCTCGGCACGAGCCTCCACCGCGGCGGCCTCGCGGGCGTGCTCGGTGGCGCGGCGGGCGGCGTCACGGGCGGTGTCCCAGGCGGCGACGGTGGTCTTCTCGGCGTCGCTGGCGGCGAGCGCGGCGCGGGCCGGGTCGGCGTCGGGCGCGCTGTCGTCGAGCCAGCCGGCGCGGACGGCCTCGGCGGTCTCCTGCTCGACCTCGCTCAGGCGCTGGCGCAGGTGGCCGAGTTCGCTGCGGGCGCGCTGCGCCTCGGTGGCGGCGGCGGTCGCGTCGCGGTGCGCCCTCTCGCCCGCCTCCTGGAGGACGGCGGAGCGCTCCTCCTCCTCGTTCGCGTGGCTCTCGGCCTTCTCGGCGGCGCCGTGCAGGGCGCGGACGAGCTCGGACGCGGCCTTGGCGCGGGCGGCGAGCGCGGGGGCCGCGTCGCGCTCGGCCTCCCGGATGGCGACGGCCACGCGCGCGGAGCGGTCGGCGGCGGCGCGGTGGCGCAGTACGGCCTCGGCGGCCTGCCAGGCGGAGTACAGGGTCCGCGCGTCGGCCAGCTCGCGCTTCTGCGCGGCCGCGGCCTTCTCGGCGCCGGCGAGCGCCAACGAGGCGTGCCGGTAGGCCAGTTCGGCCGCGATGAGGGAGCTGCGCTCACGCGCGGACTCGGCCTCGGTGACGGTGTGCGCGGCGGCCGTGACCTGCTGGGCGAGGTCGCCGGCGCGGCCGCGCTCGACGGCGGCGCGGGCGGACAGCCGCCGGGCGAGGGTACGGGTGCGGCGCTCGGCGCCGGTGTGGATGTCCCGCGCGCGGGCCCGGGTGTCGGCGGCCTCGACGATGCGGGTGAGCAGGTCGACGGAGCCGGCGGTGAAGTCGCGCTCGGCGATCAGCTCGGCGCGCCGCCCCAGCTTGTTCCCGAACCCGCCGACGAGGTCGGCGAGCCCGTCCGTGTCGCGGGTGTCGGTGACGGCGCGCAGCAGCAGGTCGGTGAAGTCGGAGTCCTTCTTGACCGCGAAGAGGCCGGCCGCCTCGCCCTCGTCGGCGTTCATCTCCCTTTGGTAGCGGAAGAGTTCGGGGTCGAGGCCGAGGTCGCCGAGGTGCTCGTTCCAGCGGTCGTGGATCTCTTCCCAGTGCACTTCGAGGTGCGGGTACGCCTTGCCCGCGTCGGTCAGCGCGTCCCGGAAGCCCTTCATGGTGCGGCGGCGCCCCTGCGCGCCGGAGGCGCCCTCGGGGGCGGTCCGTACGGCCGTCGACTCGGCGACGGGCAGCGAGTCGAGGCTCATGCCGGGGCCGGGCCGCAACGAGTACCAGGCCTCCGCGAACTTCCGCGGGTCGTTGGATACCTGGCGTCCGCGCCACTCGCTGACCTTGCCGACGACGACGCACTCGCCGGTGAGCGTGTGCTGCCACTCCAGGGCGACGTGTCCGCAGTCGTCGGCGAGCAGGAACTTGCGCAGGACGCCGGAGCTGGCACCGCCCAGTGTGTTCCGGTGGCCGGGCAGCATCACGGAGAAGATCAGCTTGAGCAGGACCGACTTGCCGCCGCCGTTCTCCAGGAAGAGCACACCGGCCGGCGCCGGGCGGCGCGGCGGGCCGACCGGCTCGTCCTCGAAGAACTCCGCCTGGGTGGGCGCGGGGTCGGGCACGGGCGCGCCGACGCCCCGCAGGTCAAGCACGGTGTCGGCGTAGCGTGCACCGGCGGGCCCGATGGAGTAGAGGCGAACCCGGGACAGCTCGTACATGGCGGACTCTCGTGATAGGTACGGAAGTTCGAAAAGTCGGTCAGGAGTGGAACGGCAGGCCCGCGTCGGCGGCGAGCTCGACCGCGTCCTCGTCCATCGGCGGCAGCAGGCTCGCCGATCCGTCGGTCACGGGCACCACGCCCAGCTCCAGCAGTTCGGCCATGGCGGCGGTGCCGGCCATGTCGCGGACCTGCAGCTGGTAGCGGGCGGTGGTGCGGTACGTGCCGCCGCCGTCGTCGCCGGTTCTCTGCAGGAACCCCGAGTCGGTCAGGAACGCGACGGCCTTGCCGACGATGCCGGTCGTCGAACCGGCGAGGCGGCGCGCGTCCTTGGTGGCGCCGGTCGAGCTGCGCCGCGCCCAGATCCGCCAGGCCGCCTCGAGGCCCGGGGCGTCGGTGGCCGGGTCGGTGTTCTCACCCTGCTCCTCGGCGCGCTCCTCGAGCTTGCGGCAGGCCTGCCGGACGAAGCCGTCCACGCCGTTGACGCTGACGCGGCCGATGTAGCCGTCGTCGGCGAGGTCCTCGGGGCGGGGGAAGGCGAGCGCGGCGACCGCGAGATGGGCGAGGCCGTGCAGGAACCGGTCGGTGGAGTCGGCGGCGGTGCGGCGTGCGTAGTCGCCCATGCGGACGGCGAAGACGGAGTCCTCGGCGGCGGTCACGGCCATGCCCGCGCGCGGGGACACCTCCAGGACGACGAGGCCGAGCCCGGTGGCGACGGCGTCGGCGAGCCGGGCGAAGGCCGGGTCCTCGCGGTAGCGGCGCAGCAGCTCGCCGTACTCCTGGTCGCGGGAGGGCTGCAGCTTGGGCTGCAGTCCGAAGGAGACGAGCCGGGCCGCGTCGGCGGCGTCGGCGGGGGTGACCGGCGCGGCGGCCTTGAGCGCGCCCGAGCCGACGGCCTCGGGCTCGCCCCATTCGGCGTGCTCTTCGGGGTGCTCGGTCACGGGCGGTGCTCCTTGATCATGTCTTGGTACGTCATGCGGCCTCCGTCCGGTCCGCCGCCATCCCGGCGGCGTCGAGCAGGGCCGTGCCCACGACGAGGTCGGCGCCGCCGAACTCGGGGTCGTCGAGCTGTGTGCCGTCGTCCACGGCGAAGAGCAGCTTCTCCTCGCCCTGACGGTAGGCCGTGCCGACGGGCGGGCTCGCCGCGTGGACCGCCAACAGGGCGACCAGGTACGGCAGTTCGGTGTCGCGCCGACGCGCTTCGGCGAGCAGTCCGGACAGGCGGCGCGGCGCGTCCGGCGGCAGGTCGAGCAGTTCCTTGGCCTGGGCGAGCTGCTCCTCGCTGAACCGGCTGTCGTCCGGAGTGGCGATGAGGTCGGGCTCGGGCATCTCGGCGCCGAGGTGCTCCCGCTCCATCGGCGGGGTCAGCAGTATGTCGACGAGGTCGCCCACCCGTACGGAGACGGGGGTGCGCAGTCCGGTGCCGCGCGCGAAGAACGCGTCGGTCACCTTGAGCGCGCTCTCCACCGGCAGCGGGAGGAGGGGCGCGACGAGCTGTCCGTACAGGTCGAGGCCCGCGCGCGCGGAGGGCGTCGCGAAGGCCTGCCGGTCCTGCTCGGCCCGGAACAGCGGGCCGGCTTCGAGGAGGCGCGACTGCAGCTGCGTATGGCGCCGGATGCAGTCCTTGACGATGTCGACGAGCTCGGCCGCGCGGCGCTTCTGCTCCGGGTCCTCGGACTCGTCGCGGGCCTTGCGGATGTTCGTCAGGATCGCGTTCTCGTGGCGGTAGCGGTCGGCGACGTGGTCGAGCGCCTCGGCGATCATGTCGGGCACGGCCTGCAGCCAGTCGACGGCGCGCACATTGCGCCGCGTCGCGTCCAGCGCCTTGCGCAGCGTCTCCGAGTACTGCACGGTCCGGTACCGGGCCTGCTCGGCGGCGAGCTGGGCGTCCGCGAGGCGGCCGCGGCTGATCAGCACCTCGAGCTTCACCTCGGCGGCGATCTGCGCGCTGGTGACGTCGGTGTCGAGGGCGCCGACGAGCACGTTGACGGCTTCGTCGGTCGTCCGGAGGTAGACGCTGCCGCCGTATCCGGGCACTTCCTCGATCAGCTTGAAGTCGTAGTCGCGCCGCACATAGGAGCCGTCCGTCGCGAACGTGCCGTACACGGCACGGAACCCGCGGTCCACGCTGCCGACGTTGATCAGGTTCTCCAGGACCCAGCGGGCGACGCGCTCGTGCTCGGCGACGGGGCGGTGCGGGGCCTGCGCGGCGATGCGCGGCACCAGACGAGCCACTATCTGCTCGTGGTCGGCGCCCGTGTCGAAGTCCATGTTCAGCGTGACGAGGTCGATCGCGGAGAGCGCCACCTCGGCCATCCCGTACGTCGAGTACTCGCCCGCGAGGTTGGCCTTGCGCACGTCGAGATCGTGCAGCGGCGCGGTGCAGGCGAGCGCGCGGAGCCGCCGCGCGAGCCCCTCGTCGGCGGCCGGCCCCGGCGCGGGGCGCGGCCCCGCGCTGAGCTGGGGCGGAACGGATTCCGTGGTGGCAGGCGAAGTCACGGAGCACAGAGTAGGCGCTGGGTCCGACAACGGTCGAAACGACGCAGATACGACGGTGGCCGTGGGCGTCTACAGGTCCGCGGGGACCCGCTGCCCGTATACCTCGACGAGCCCGTCGCGGGAGTCGTCGAGGTAGTCGGCGAGCAGCGCCTCGGCGTCGTCACGGCGCCCTTCCCGCAGCGTCTCGACGATCTGGTGATTGCGGGCCAGGTAGGGCTCGTGGAGGCCGCGCGGGTCGTCCACGACGTGGAAGGCGAGCCGGAGTTCGGCCAGGACGCTGCGCATCAGTTCGTCGGTGCGCTCGCTGCGCGCGAGGGCGACGAGTTCACGGTGGAAGTGGATGTTGGCGGTCGAGACGCCCTTCCACTCGCGGGCCTTGGCGGCGCGCTGTCCGTCGGCGACGGCGGCGGCGACCCGGTCGAGGGCGTACGGGGGTTCACCGAGGGAGCGGACGACGGCGCACTCGATCATGCGGCGGATCCGGTAGATGTCCTCGACGTCGTCGACGCTCAGCACGCGCACGAAGACGCCGCGGTTGAGCCGGTGCTCCAGCAGCCGCTCGTGGGTGAGAAGCCGGAACGCCTCGCGCAGGGTGTTGCGCGAGACACCGAGGGCGCCCCCGATGCTGTCCTCCGACAGACGCGTGCCGGGCGGGAAGAAGCCTTCCGCGATCCGGCTCCTGAGGATGTCCGCGACGCGCTCGGCGGTGCTGGTGCGCCCCAGCAGCGCGCGGTCGTCCGCGAGTGCGTTCAGTTCTTCCGTGGCCACGGCCGAATTCAAGCGCAGATACAAGAACGAAACAACATGGGTATTGAGGGATCGTTCAACGATCCTCTACCTTGGCGATCGGGCGAGGTCCCGGACCGGGATCCGTCCAGCGCCCCTGCTCATCCCACACGCACCGCCACGCACTCCCATCCCTTGCGAGGTGCCCATGAGCACGACTCCACCGACGTCCGGCGCGACTCTCCCCGGCGGACCGACCGAGCCGCCGACCGCGTCCCGAAATCCCGTGTCCGAAGGCGCGTCGGGCTGGCTGCGCGATCTCGGCCCGCGTGGCCGGCGGGCCTTCGCGGGCGCCTTCGGCGGCTACGCCCTCGACTCCTACGACTACTTCACGCTGCCGCTGAGCATGGTGGCGCTGGCCGCCTACTTCGGCCTGGACAGCGGCCAGACCGGGCTGTTCACCACGGTCGCGCTGGTCGTCTCGGCGGTCGGCGGCGCGATCGCGGGGGTGATCGCCGACCGGATCGGCCGGGTCAGGGCCCTGATGATCACGGTCATCACGTACGCGGTCTTCACCGTGGCCTGCGGCTTCGCGCCCACCTACGAGACGCTCCTGGTCTTCCGCGCCCTGCAGGGCCTCGGCTTCGGCGGCGAGTGGGCGGTCGGCGCGATCCTGGTCGCCGAGTACGCCTCCGCGAAGCACCGGGGCCGCACGCTCGGCGCCGTACAGAGTTCCTGGGCGGTCGGCTGGGCGCTGGCCGCGATCGTCTACACCCTGGTGTTCCAGTTCCTCGACGCCGATCTGGCCTGGCGCGTCATGTTCTGGACCGGCGCGCTGCCCGCCCTTCTGGTCGTGTGGCTCCGTCGCCGCGTGCAGGACGCCCCGAAGGCGTCGCGGGAGCTCGAAGCGAGCGCCCGTAAGGGCTCGTTCACGGAGATCTTCAAGCCGGGCCTGCTGCGCACCACGCTCTTCACAGTGCTCCTGTCGACCGGTGTCCAGGGCGGCTACTACACGCTCGCCACCTGGGTGCCCACCTACTTGAAGTCGGACCGCGGCCTCACGGTGGTCGGCACCGGCGGCTATCTGACCTTTCTCATCTCAGGAGCGTTCCTCGGTTACCTGACGGGCGGCTATCTCACCGACCGGCTCGGCCGGAAGCGCAACATCGTCCTGTTCGCGGTGCTCTCCGCGGCGAGCATCCTCGCGTACACGAACATCCCGGACGGCGCGAACGGCCTCCTTCTGGTGCTCGGTTTCCCGCTCGGCTTCTGTATGTCGGCGATCTTCAGCGGCTTCGGCTCCTTTCTGAGCGAGCTGTATCCGACCGCCGTGCGCGGCACCGGGCAGGGCTTCACGTACAACACGGGCCGTGCGATCGGCGCGGTCTTCCCCACCCTCGTCGGGTTCCTCGCCGACAGCTGGGGGGTGGGCGGCGCCCTGGTGTTCGGGGCGATCGGCTACGGCCTGGCCGTCGTGGCGCTGCTCGGCCTGCCGGAGACCCGCGGGAAGGAACTGCTGTGAACCGTACGGAGGAACGCACCGCCACCTGGTCCCCCCGGCGGGCCCGCGCCCACTTCCGCACGGGCGCGAGCGCGCCCACCGCGGGCTGGTCGCGCGGCCACACCCAGGCCAACCTGATCGCGGTGCCCGCCGACTGGGCCTACGACATGCTGCTGTTCTGCCAGCGCAACCCGAAGCCGTGCCCCGTTCTGGACGTCACGGACGCCGGTTCCTGGACGAGCGTCCTCGCCCCGGACGCCGATCTGCGCACGGATCTGCCGCGCTACCGGGTCTGGCGGAACGGCGAGTTGGCGGCCGAGCCGACGGACGTCCTCGACCACTGGCGCGGCGACCTGGTCTCGTTCCTGATCGGCTGCAGCTTCACCTTCGAGTGGTCGCTCGCCGAGGCCGGGGTGCCGCTGCGCCACATCGAGCAGGACAGGAACGTGCCGATGTACGTCACCACGCGCGCGTGCCGCGGCGCGGGCCGGCTGCACGGCCCGATGGTCGTGTCGATGCGCCCGGTGCCGCCGCAGGCGGTCGGGGCGGCGATCCGGGAGAGCTCCCTGATGCCGGCGGTCCACGGCAGCCCGGTGCACCTGGGCGATCCGGGGGTGCTCGGCATCGAGGACCTCGGCTCGCCCGACTTCGGCGACGCGGTGGACTGCGCGCCGGGCGACACCCCGGTGTTCTGGGCCTGCGGCGTGACACCGCAGGCGGCCGTGATGGCCTCACGGCCGCCGTTCGCGATCACGCACGCGCCGGGCCACATGTTCATCACGGACACCCGCGACGAACAGCACCGGGTCGGTTAGGGCCTAGGAGGCGGCCCGGGGCACCACCTCTGCCGTGCCGGGGGACGACAGCGCCGACAGGGCGGCGGTCACCCCGGCCGAAGCCCGCAGGTCGAGCCGGGCGCCGGTGCCGCGCAGGCCGTGCCGTACCTCGTCGGCGGCGAGCGCCACGAGCTGGGGCAGCAGGTCGGTGCAGCGCCGGGCCACCCAGCCGGTGCCCGCGGTGGCCAGCCACCAGAAGCCGGCCGAGCGGGTCGGCGCGGGCCGCTGCGGCTCGGTGTCCGGCGCCGGGCCGCGGGCCGTTCCGGACGCGGCCAGGACCGCGTGGAAGCGGGCGGCGAACAGCCAGTGGCCCCGCTCCCCCGGATGCAGCCGGTCCGCGCTCCACATGGCGCGGTCGGCCACCCAGTCGTCCTCGGCGGCGTGCAGGTGGACGGCTCCGTGCCGTGCGGACAGGGCGTGGACCACGTCGTTGACCGCGCGCTGGCGCCGCGCCAGGGGGCGCGCCAGCGCTCCGGGCAGGCCCAGCATCGCGCCGGGGTCCGGCAGGCATGCCGTGAGCACGATCGTGCCCCGCTCGGCGAACGCGCCGTACACGGCGTCGAGGTGGGCGGCCACGGCATGGATGTCGAAGGTGCGGCGCAGGGTGTCGTTGACGCCGACGACGACGGACACGACGTCGGGCGAGAACCCGAGCGCCCGCGGCATCTGCCGCCCGCGCACGTCGGCCGTCTGGGCGCCGCTCACCGCGAAGTTGCGGAATTCCACCGGGGCTCCGGTGGGTGCGAGCCCGTCGGCGAGCAGCGCGGCCCAGCCCCGCCACCCGCCGTCGACCGGATCGCCGATCCCCTCGGTGAGGGAGTCGCCGAGCGCGGCGAACCTGAGCGCCTTCATGCCGCACCCCGCTCCGGGACCGGCTCCTGCACCCGTACCGGCGCGTCATGTGCCGCGAGAAAGGCCGCCACCGCGGTGCCCCACCGGAAGCACTCCGCACGCGCGCGTGCGGCTTCCCTGCGTTGCGGCGCGGGCCGGCCCAGCACTTCCAGCACGGCGGCCGCGAAGGCCGCACCGCTGTCACCGGCCACGGCACCCGCCGCCCCCACGACCTCGGGCAGCGCCGAGGAGGCGCTGACGACGACAGGGGTGCCGCAGGCCAGCGCCTCCAGCGCGGCGAGCCCGAACGTCTCGGCGGGCCCGGGCGCCAGGCACACGTCGGCCGTGGCCTGGAGCGCGGCGAGCGCGTCCCGGTCGGCGACGTGTCCGAGGAAGTCGACCGGCAACCGGCGTGCTCGCGCCCGCTGTTCGAGGCGGGTGCGCAGCGGCCCGTCCCCCGCGACGACGAGCCGTACGGGCACGCCGCGCCGGCGCAGCTCCGCCACGGCGTCGAGGCCCGTGCCGGGCCGCTTCTCCACGGACAGCCGCGTGCACATGACGAGCAGTACCTCGCCCACGCGCGCGTGCCGCTCCCGTGTGCCGCTGTTCGCGGCTTCGGGACGGCAGCGCGCCACGTCGACACCGAGCGGTGCCCGGACGACGTTGCGCGCGCCGATGCGCACGAACTCGCGCTCGGCCCACTCCGTGGTGCACACCACGCGCGCGTAGGCGTGCGCGGTACGGGAGTTGAGCACATCGGCGGCGCGGCGGGCGGCGCGCTCGGGCATGCCCCAGGTGCGCAGGACACCGTGCGCGGTCTCGTGCGACACCATCACGGCGGGCACCCTGGCGCGTCGCGCCCACTCGCCGGTCCAGCGCAGGGTCGTCCGGTCGGAGACCTCCAGGCGGTCGGGCCGCAGTTGCTCCAACAGCCGCTCCACGCGCTTGCGTTCGGCCAGCACGCGGTATCCGCCGGTGCCCGGCAGCGGCGTCCCCGGCAGGGTGAGGACCCGCCCTTGTGCGCTGTCCACGTCCGAGAAGCGCCGTCCCGGCACGATCAGCACCGGCTCGTGCCCGGCGGCGCGGTAACCGGCCCCCAGCTCCCGCAGAGCGGTGCGCAGACCGCCGGAGGACGGCGCGACGAAGTTCGCGAGCCGCACGATGCGCAGCGCCCCGGTCATGCCGCCACCGCCGTCCGCGCGCGCAGCACATCGGCGTAGTGCTCGACGAGCCGGTCCCCGACGGCTTCCCAGGTGCGCCCCGCGACGGCCGCGCGGCCCGCGGCCCCGTAGGCGGCGCGCAGCCCCGGGTCGGCGGCCAGCGACCACACGGCGTCGCGCACGGCGTCCGCGTCGCCGGGCGGCACGAGCAGCCCGGTCCGGCCGTGCGCCACGAGGTCCAGCGGCCCGCCGGCCGCCGGAGCGATCACCGGCACCCCGCTCGCCATGGCCTCCTGCACCGTCTGGCAGAACGTCTCGAAGGGGCCGGTGTGCACGAAGACGTCCAACGAGGCGAAGATCCGGGCGAGTTCGTCGCCGGTACGACGTCCGAGGAACACGGCGCCGGGCAGCGCGCCCCGCAGCGAGGTCTCGCTCGGCCCGTCCCCGACCACCACGATCCGCACCCCGCGCAGCCCGCGGACCCGCGCCAGCAGCTCCACCTGCTTCTCGGGCGCGAGCCGCCCCACGTAGCCGACGAGGAGTTCCCCGCCGGGCGCGAGCTGTGCGCGCAGCAGGTCGTCGCGCCGTTCGGGCCGGAAGCGCACGGTGTCCACGCCGCGCGGCCACAGCCGCACCCGGGGCACCCCGTGCGCCTCCAGGTCGAGCCGGGCGGCGCTGGACGGGGCGAGGGTCAGGTCGGCGGCGGCGTGCACGCCGCGGATCCGCCGCCAGGCCGCGGCCTCGCCCGTCCCCATGTACGTACGGGCGTAGCCGGCCAGGTCGGTCTGGTAGACGGCGACGGCGGGCACGCCGAGCCGCGCGGCGGCGGTCATGCCGCGCACGCCGAGCACGAACGGGCTGGCCAGATGGACGATGTGGGCCCGGTGGGCGGCCACGGTCCGGGTGACGCGGCGGCTGGGCAGCGCGACCCGCACCTGCGGGTAGCCGGGCAGGGGGACGGAGGGCACGCGGACCACCGGGCAGGGCGCGTCCGCGTCGGCTTCGGGCCCGGCGGCGGTGGCCGGGGCGACGACGAGGGGCTCGTGACCGCGGGCGGCGAGGTGCCGCGCGGTCTGCAGGGCGCAGTGCGCCACACCGTTGATGTCGGGCGGGAAGGACTCGGTCACGATGACGACACGCATACGGGCTTTGTCGCCGCGCCGGACGTGCCCACGTCAAAGTGGATCTTTCCTGGCGAGGAACGTCCCGTGAGCGTTGCACCGCTCCGGGAAACGGCGGGCGACCCGGGGAAACGGCGGGAGGCGGCCGCTCGCCGGCGGACCGCCTCCCGTACATCAGCCCGTCATGAGGCGGTCGCGTCGGGTCCGATCCTGGCGCGGACGGCGGTCTGCACCTCGTCCTCCTCGGCCGGGTCCGCGGCGAGCCGGCGCAGCTGGTCGACGACGCGGGCGTCGCCGGTCTCGGCGTGGCGCGCGGCGATCTCGCGGGTGGACTCCTCGCAGTCCCACAGGCATTCGACGGCGAATCCGGCGGCGAAGGAGGGGTCGGTGGCGGCGAGGGCGCGGGCGGCGTGCCCGCGCAGATGGGAGGAGGCGGTCTCGCGGTAGATGTGGCGCAGTACGGGGGCGGCGCAGGCGATGCCGAGCCGTCCGGCCCCGTCGACGAGGGGCCACAGGGTGGGTGCGTCGGGACCGTCGCCGCGCACCGCTTCGCGCAGGGCCCAGAGCACGAGTTCGCTGTCCTGGGCGCCGCCCCGGCAGGCGAGCGTGCGTCCCGCGGCGGCGCCGAGGGCGTCGGGCCGGCGCGCCCAGCGCCGGGCGCGCTCCACGGCGGCGACGCTGCGCATCCGCTCGAAGGAGTCGAGAGCGGCGTCCACGACAAGGCGTGAGGGTGACTCCACGGCGGCCTCGACGAGATCGAGCACCTCGGGATCGTGGGCGTCGGCCAGATAGCGCAGCGCCGTGCAGCGCGCCCCGTCGGTGCCGTCCTGGGCGGCGCGCACGATCTGCGCGCGGTCCTCGGGCCCGGCGACCGCGCTCAGGCAGCGGGCGGCGGGCACGTACAGGACGGCGCCGCGCTCGAAGCCTTCCTGCGCCCAGTCGAAGACGGCCTGCACGCTCCACTCGGGACGGGGCCCCGAGGGGTTCATCTGCCGCTGCCAGCGGTCGAACGACCCGGCCTCCTTGGCGGCACGCACGCGTGCCCCCACGTGCGGACGCGGATCTTCGGCCCACAGCCGCCAGGGCCGCGGCTCGAAGGCGTCACGGACGGCGGCGACGAGGTCGGCCTCGTCGTGCGCCGGGAACCTGGCGAGGATCGGCTCGGCGAGGGCGCGCAGCCCCGCGTCGTCGTCGCGCAGGGCCAGCTCGTCCAAGGCCCACGCCCAGTTCCCGCCGAAGGCCGCGTACCTGCGCAGCAGTTCCAGGGCGTCCCGCCTGCCGTACGAGGCGAGGTGGCCGAGGACGGCGAGCGCGAGCCCGGTACGGGACTCCTCGGTGTCGAGGAGATCCTCGGGGTCGAAGAGGTGCCGCTCGATCTCCCCGAGCCCGCCGTGCAGGTCGAGGTAGAGCCGGGCGTAGTAGAGCGAGCGGTTCTCCACCTGCCAGTCGTGGCGGGGGTCGCTCAGCACACAGTGATCGAGGGCCGCGAGAGCCTCGTCCCGCGGCGCTGTCAGCGCGTGCAGCGTGCCGTCGCCGCGACCCCGCTGCAGCAGGCCGAGCAGCGTACCGCTGGGCGCTATGACCGGTTCGAACATGGGAAACAGCCTCACATCAAGCGTCGACGCAACCGGGAACCTGCAACTACCTGGCCACGCGACAACACGTCGGAGCGCCCGCCGTCTCTTGCTTGCTGTAGACCATCTCTCTGCCTCTCGTCCAAGGCCCTGAACGGGCCGTTCACGGGCCGCGCGGCACGTGGGCACCACCTGCCCCGCCGTCGCGTCCGTAAAGCACGCCGTCATCATGACCCAGCGGTTCCGCCCGCCGCGACCACATTTCCTGCACCCCCGTTTTGCCTGATCAGAGCCTGTGCGTCAGGAAGCTCCGAAGAGCTCGACGAGGTCCGCCTTGCCGAACATCCGGGCCGTGTCGACGGCGGACGGCGTGCCCGCGGCCGGATCGGCTCCGCCGTCGAGCAGGGCCCGGATCACGCCCTCCTCGCCCTTGAAGACGGCGCCCGCGAGAGGGGTCTGTCCCTTGTCGTTGGCACGGTTGGCGTCGGCGCCGCGGGCCAGCAGGGCCCGGACCGCGTCCGTGTGCCCGTGGTACGCGGCGAGCATGACGAGCGTGTCGCCGCGGTCGTTCGTGAGGTTGGCCGGAACGCCCGCGTCCACATAGCCCACGAGCGCCTCCGTCTCGCCCCTGCGCGCGAGATCGAAGATCTTGGTGGCCAGCTCCACGACCTCCGGGTCGGGGGCTTCGCTCATCGGCCGAACCGCCTTTCGCATCCGTGCTGGTACGGCCGTGCGGCCGTACGAGTGAATCGCCAGAGTACTGCCCGCGGAGGCACATGGGCCGACCCCGTCGAGGCAAAGATCACCGACAGTGCGGACGACCGTCCGGCAGCACGCACGGGCAGCTCTCCAGCTGCCTGCCAACTGGGTGAAATCAACAAAATTCCACCCATTTGCACCTTTTGTCGTATAGATACATGCTGTGAGCCTGGAAGAACTCATGGTGACTGTCCCCACCAACCAGGAGAACCCTCATGATCCTGTCCATCTCGGGCGTCGTGCTGCTCGGCATCATCGTCTTCCTGTTCTTCCGAAAGGACGGCCTCAAGGCCTCGCACGCACTGGTCTGCGCCCTCTTCGGCTTCTACCTGGCGGGCACGGCCATCGCCCCGAGCATCAAGGCGGGCGGCGCGAGCCTCGCCAGCCTGCTCGGCGGGATCAAGTTCTGACGGCCCACCCACCCGCACACACCTTCAGGAGACCGACGTGGCCAGGCGCCCTCTCCCCCGCATTCTGAGCAACGGCAGCGCCTCGATCGCCCGGAGCCGGGAAATGGCACGGACGGCCGCCGACGGCGCCACCGACGTCCTCCATCCCCTCATCACGATCACTCGTGGACTGCGCCGGCTGGCAGCCGCCGGACGGCGCAAGTGGACGGGCACCCCCAAGGACCGGCGCGGACCGCTGCTGTTCCTGGTGGCCGCCGTGGTCCTGGTCGTGGTGTTCCTTCCGTACGGGCCGCTGCTGGCGCTCATCTCCCTGATGGCGGCGGCCGCATGGAAGGGGCGCGACCCCAAGCAGCCGCCGGCTCCGGCCGGCCCGGACGAGTCGCAGGTCCAGCGACTGTCGTCGCTCTACGAAGCGCTCGTCCCGTACTTCTCCGTCGCCGAGGACCCCAGTCCCCTGTACGCCCACGGCGGCGAGTGGGAGAAGGCGTTCGAGACCTACGACTTCGACGGCGACGGCCGCTTCGACCGTCTCTCGATCCGCTACCCCGCCTACTTCACCGACGGCGAGCCCGAGGCCCGCGCCCGCATCGAGCAGCTGCTGCACGCCAAGCTCGGGCGGGGCCGCGAGTACCACTTCGTATGGGACGAGGAGGGCAATCACCTGACCGTGACCGTCCTCGACCCGCTGCCCACGGACATCGCCGCCCAGCGTTTCGTCACGTCCCCCGGCGAGACCGTCCTCGGCTTCACCGACGAGACCGGCGTGCAGCGCACGCTCCCGGTCATGGACGGCGAGGAGCAGCGGGACGTGCCGCCCGTCGTGTGGCGTACCGGCATCCGCTCCACCGAGCCCCATCTGCTGATCGCCGGCCAGCCCGGCAGCGGCACGACGTCCCTCGTGCGCTCGATCGCGCTCCAGGCCCTGCAGCACGGTGACGTCCTCGTCGTCGAGGGCAGCGGGACCGGCGACTACGCGAGCCTGGTGGGGCGCTCCGGCGTCCTCGCCGTGGAGTGCGGCCTCGCCGGCGCCCTGGCCAGTCTCGAATGGGCCGCGCACGAGACCGAGCGGCGGCTGATCGCGGCCAACCGGGCCCGGCAGGCCGGGCACCCGACGCCGGACGACATCAAGCGGCCGCTGTGGATCCTGCTCGACCGGCCCAGCGCCCTGGGGCACCTCGCGGCGGCGGACGGGCGCAAGGATCCGCAGACCCTGCTGCAGGTCCCGCTGCGGCACGGCCGCGCGGCGGGCGTGACCGTCGTCGTGGCGGAGCAGTTCGACAGCCTCGACGCCCTGATCGAGCCGGTCCGTCAGCAGACCCGCGCGCGCGTGGTGCTCGGCCCGGCCACGCCCGGGGAACTGCAGGACGTCCTCGGCGCCCTGCCCCAGACGACGCCCACCGCCGACGTCCCGCCCGGCCGCGGCTACGCGCGCCTGGGCAACGGACCGGTCCACCGTCTCCAGGTGCCGGCCACGCCCGACCCGTACGACGACGCGACCAGCGAGGTCCACCGGCAGGCGGTTCTGGCCCTGCTGCCGGAGCGTGCCGCGCCCGCCGACGCCGCGGACACCGGCGCTGTCGAGGCGGTCCCGGACGAGGCGGAGGCGCTGGCCGACCGGTAGCGGCCCTCAGGCGATCAGGGTGCGCGGCACGTCCCCGCCGGCACCCTGACCGGCGCCCACCAGCCGGGCCGCCGCCGCGAGCCGCACCGCCGCCTCGTCGGCCACGGCACCGCCCACGGTGAACGGCAGCCGCACATACCCCTCGAAGGCTCCGTCGACGCCGAACCGCGGTCCGGACGGGACCCGCACCCCCACCCGCTCGCCGACCTCGGCCAGCCGTGAGCCCGACAGACCGCCCGCCTTGACCCACAGGGTCAGACCGCCGTCGGGCACGTCGAACTCCCAGTCGGGCAGCTCCCGGCGCACCGCCGCGACCAGCGCGTCCCGGTTCTCCCGTGCCTGGTCCCGGCGCAGCTGCACGGCCGCCTCCCAGCCCCCGGTGCTCAGCAGCCAGTTCACGGCCAGCTGCTCCAGCACCGGCGTCCCCAGATCCGCGTAGGCGCGCGCGGCGACCAGGCTGCGGATCACGTCCGGGGCGGCCCGCACCCAGCCGATCCGCATCCCCGCCCAGAACGCCTTGCTCGCCGAGCCGACCGTGATCACGGTCGAACCGGCGGGGTCGAAGGCGCAGACGCGGCGCGGCATCTCCCGGTCCGCGTCGAAGTACAGCTCGGTCATGGTCTCGTCGACGACGAGCACCGTGCCGGCCGAGCGCGCGGCGTCGACCAGCGAGCGGCGCTGCTCCTCGTCGGCGAGGGCCCCGGTCGGGTTGTGGAAGTCGGCGACCACGTACGCGAGCCGGGGCGCGGCGTCGCGCAGGACCTGCCGCCAGCGGTCCAGGTCCCAGCCCGCCAGGCCGTCGGCCATGGCGACGGGGACGAGCCGCAGACCCGCCTCGCGCATCAGCTGGAGGATGTTGGCGTAGCTGGGCGACTCGACGGCGACCCGTTCGCCGCGGCCCGCGAACAGGTGGCAGATCGCGTCGATGGCGCCCATCGCGCCGGTGGTGACCATGATCTGCTCGGGCATGGTCGGGATCCCGTGCGCGGTGTAGCGCTCGGCGATCATCGTGCGCAGCGCGGGCAGCCCCGCCGGGTAGTCCCCGTGCGTGTGGGCGTAGGGCGGGAGTTCCTCGAGTGCGCCCTGGACGGCGCGGGTCAGCCACGGTTCGGGGGCGGGCAGGGCCGCCGTGCCGAGGTCGATCATCGAGCCGAGCGCCTCGGGCGGCAGGGGTTCGAGGCCGCGTGCCGGCAGCGGGTTGCCCGCGGGGACGGCGGTCCAGCTGCCCGCTCCCCTGCGCGATTCGAGGAACCCCTCGCCGCGCAGCGCCTCGTAGGCCGCGGCGACCGTCGTGCGGCTCACGGAGAGCGCCTGCGCCAGCTCACGCTCGGCGGGCAGCCGGGTGGCGACCGGGACGCGGCCTTCCAGGACGAGCAGCCGGATCCCGTCGGCGAGGGCGCGGTAGGCGGGCGGGCGGCGGGTGCCGGAGCCCGCGGGCCGCGACTGCTGAGAGGTGAGCAGCCGGGCGAGCTGGGTCGCGCCGATCGCCGAAGTCCACTGAGCCATGCAGACCAGTCCACCTTCCCCGAATTGGCCATGGTTGGCATCTTGCACCGAGCCACAGAGTGTCATGGGTCAGTCCACTACCACCACAGGGGGCATCTCTTGTCCGCGTCGTCGTCCGCATCCTCCGGCGGGCACACCTTCCGCCGGCTCGTCCAGCTCTACGTCGGCCTGGTCCTCTACGGGACCAGCGACGCACTGCTCGTCCAGGCGGGCCTCGGCCTCGAACCGTGGGGCGTGCTGCACCAGGGCCTGTCGGAGCTGTCCGGCATCTCCATCGGTGTCGTGTCGATCATCATCGGCGCGCTGGTGCTCCTGCTGTGGATCCCGATGCGCCAGCGCCCCGGCCTCGGCACCGTGTCCAACGTCTTCCTGGTCGGCCTCGCGATGGACGCGACGATCGCGTTGGTGCCCGCCCCGGACGCGTACGCCGTGCGCATTCCGATGCTGGTGGCCGGTGTCGTGCTGAACGGTGTGGCGACCGGTCTGTACATCGCGGCGAAGTACGGTCCCGGCCCGCGCGACGGCCTGATGACCGGGCTGCATCGGCGTACGGGCCGCTCGATCCGCCTGATGCGGACCGCCATCGAGGTCACGGTGTGCGCCGTGGGCTTCCTGCTCGGCGGCACTATCGGCGTGGGCACGGTCGTGTACGCGCTGGCGATCGGGCCGCTGGCCCAGGTGTTCCTGCGCGTCTTCGCCGTCCCCGCGCCGGCCGCCGGCTCGACGGTGGTCGCCGGGGCGTCACCACGGCGGGCGATACTGCGACGGTGACCCAGCACGTGCGCCACCCCTACCTCGACCATCCCGGGCCGCTGGCCCTCGCCCATCGCGGCGGGGCGGCGGACGGCCTGGAGAACACCGTCGCCGCGTTCCGCCGCGCCCTCGACCTCGGCTACCGCTACATCGAGACGGATGTGCACGCCACGGCGGACGGACAGCTCGTCGCCTTCCACGACGCGACGCTCG
The DNA here is from genome assembly GCF_050410835.1 of Streptomyces sp. cg35. Classification (NCBI taxonomy): domain Bacteria; kingdom Bacillati; phylum Actinomycetota; class Actinomycetes; order Kitasatosporales; family Streptomycetaceae; genus Streptomyces; species Streptomyces sp. cg35. The sequence continues at coordinate 7,441,618 of NZ_CP191268.1, read as the reverse complement.
ACCGGGTCACGGACGGCAGCGGCCGGATCTGCGACCTCCCCTGGGACGACGTGCGCCACGCGCGCGTGGCGGGCAGCGAACCGGTGCCGCTCCTGGCGGAGCTGCTGGAGACGTTCCCCGACGTGCGCTGGAACGTGGACGTCAAGGCGGAGCCCGCGCTGCTCCCCCTGCTCGATCTGATCCGCCGCACGCGCGCGTGGGACCGCGTCTGCGTCGGCTCGTTCTCGGAGGCGCGCGTCGCCCGGGCCCAGGCGCTCGCGGGCCCCCGCCTCGCCACGTCGTACGGCACCAAGGGGGTGCTCGGGCTGCGCCTGAGGTCGTACGGGATCCCGGCCGCGCTGCGGCGCTCCGCCGTGGCCGCCCAGGTCCCGGTGGCGCAGTCGGGGATCCGGGTGGTCGACCGGCGCTTCGTGCGGGCCGCCCACGCGCGCGGGGTGCAGGTGCACGTCTGGACGGTCAACGACGAGGCCGAGATGCGACGTCTTCTCGACCTCGGGGTCGATGGCATAGTTTCCGATCACATCGAGACGCTGCGCGACGTTCTCAAGGACCGGGGAACCTGGGTCTGAGGGCGCCCGCCGCGCCGGGCCACGGGGACTTCAAGGGGACACGGGTGGGCACCGACACCGCACGGGAGACGGCGACCGGGGCGACCGCTCTTGCCGACCGCAAGCGGGAGCAGCGCGGCTGGTACTTCTACGACTGGGCCTGCTCGGTCTATTCGACGAGTGTGCTGACGGTCTTCCTGGGTCCCTATCTCACCTCGGTCGCGAAGGCGGCGGCCGACGCGGACGGCTTCGTGCACCCGCTCGGGATCCCGGTGCGCGCGGGCTCCTTCTTCGCGTACTCGGTCTCGCTCTCGGTGATCCTGTCGATCTTCGTGATGCCGCTCGCGGGCGCGGCCGCCGACCGCTCGGGCCGCAAGAAGCCGCTCCTCGCGCTCGCCGCCTATGTGGGCGCGGCGGCGACAGCGGGCATGTTCTTCCTCGACGGCGACCGCTACCTGCTGGGCGGCGCGCTCCTTGTGGTCGCGAATTCCGCGCTCGCCGTCTCGATGGTGCTGTACAACTCCTACTTGCCGCAGATCGCTCCTCCGGAGGAGCGCGACGCGGTCTCCTCGCGCGGCTGGGCCTTCGGTTACGCGTCGGGGGCCCTCGTACTCGTGGCGAACCTGGTGCTGTATTCGTCGCACGACACTTTTGGTGTCTCGGAGTCGACAGCCGTGCGCATCTGTCTGGCGTCGGCGGGCGTCTGGTGGGGCGCGTTCACCGTGGTGCCCCTACGCCGCCTGCGCGACCGCCGCTCGACGACCGCGCCGGGCGGCACGGCGCCGGGCCTGCGTCAGCTCGTGGCCACGGTGAAGGACATGCGCCGCCATCCGCTCACGCTCTCCTTCCTGCTCGCCTATCTCGTCTACAACGACGGCGTGCAGACGGTGATCTCCCAGGCGTCGGTGTACGGCTCGGAGGAACTGGGCCTGGACCAGTCGACTCTCATCGTGGCGGTGCTGCTCGTGCAGATCCTGGCGGTGGCGGGCGCGCTGGCGATGGGCCGTCTGGCGCGCGCGTACGGCGCCAAACGGACGATCCTCGGCTCCCTCGTGGCCTGGACCGTGACGATCGGGGCGGGCTTTTTCCTCCCGGCTCACGCGCCGACATGGTTCTTCGTTCTCGCGGCGGGCATCGGCCTCGTACTCGGGGGTACCCAAGCACTGTCAAGGTCACTGTTCTCGCATCTCGTGCCGGCCGGAAAGGAGGCGGAGTACTTCTCCGCTTACGAGATGAGCGACCGGGGCATGAGCTGGCTGGGGCCCCTGGTGTTCGGGCTCGCGTACCAGCTGACCGGGAGTTACCGGGACGCGATCGTGTCCCTGGTGGCGTTCTTCCTGATCGGCTTTGTTCTGCTCGCACGCGTTCCGGTGCGGCAGGCGGTGCGCGACGCGGGGAATCCCGTACCGACCCGGATTTAGCACCTGAAGCCAAAGGCCGGTAGTGTACGCGGTTGGCCTGCCAGGCGTACCGTTACTGCACGTCATTAGTGCAAAACGCTAGGTGACATCTGGTGTCAGATGTGACAAACCGGGCGCCGGTGGGTACAACAAGGGGCGGCTACGACGGCGACGCATGACCCGGAACGGGAATCTTTACCGCCGACCGGACGTTGACCGGATGACGACGACAGCGACACCTGTCCTGTGGGCGACAAGCCCGGGAGGCACGATTCATGAGTGAGCGAGCTCTTCGCGGTACGCGCCTCGTAGTGACCAGCTACGAGACGGACCGCGGCATCGACCTGGCTCCGCGCCAGGCCGTGGAGTACGCATGCGAGAAGGGACATCGCTTTGAGATGCCCTTCTCGGTGGAGGCCGAAATTCCGCCGGAGTGGGAGTGCAAGGTCTGCGGGGCCCAGGCACTTCTCGTGGACGGTGACGGCCCTGAGGAGAAGAAGGCGAAGCCTGCCCGTACGCACTGGGACATGCTGATGGAGCGGCGCACCCGCGAGGAGCTCGAAGAGGTCCTCGAGGAGCGTCTGGCCGTCCTGCGTTCGGGTGCGATGAACATCGCGGTCCACCCGAGGGACAGCCGCAAGTCGGCCTGACCCGACGGTGCTCGGCACCAGCAGAAGAACGGCCGGGGGCCGGACACACGGTGTGTGTCCGGCCCCCGGCCGTTTCTCATGCGCCCCCGAGGGCGCTCACGACGGCATGATCGGCGGGCGCGGGTCCGCGTCGTCGCGGCGGCCGCCGGGGGCCTCGTCCTCCCGGACGACCTCGCCCTGGATCACGGTGCCGCCCGGCTGACGCATACGGGCCTGCTGGAACGCGTCCCCGAACGTGCTCCGGGTCGCCGTGCTCATCTTCCGCTCGATGGCGCGCTCGGTGGAGCGGCTCAGCGCCGTGCGCACGGGCGGCACGAGCAGCAGCAGACCGAGGACGTCCGAGACGAGCCCGGGGATCATCAGGAGCAGACCGGCGAGCATCAGCAGTCCATTGCCCTGCGGGCGCTGCTCGCCCGCCTCGACCGTGGCCGCCTGGCCGCGCTGGAGGGTCTCGCTGAGGTTCTGGAAGGCGCGGCGTCCTGCCGCCTTCATCACGACGGCGCCGAGGACGAAGCCGGCCACCAGGAGCACGAAGAGCGTGAAGCCGCCGACCGCTCCCGCCACCACCGTGAGCAGCCAGATCTCCAGGACCACCCAGGCGGCGACGCCGAGCGGCAGAAAGGTGCGGACCCGGGAGCGCCGGGCCCCTGCGGGCTGGTTGCGGGGCGGAGTGCCAGTGGTCATGCCTCCAGTGTGCCTGGGGCCACGTCCGAGTGGCGTAAGCGGGAGATCAAGGCCGTCTCCCCGGTAGGACCAGGCAGAACCCGGCAGAACCCGGCAGGACCCGGCAGGACGCACAGGAGGGACCGGCGCGCTCGCGAGGGGCCCTGGCGCGCGCTCAGCGTCTCTCGGGCCTGCCGCCGAGGATCTTGCCCACCCGCTCCCCCACGCCCCACGTGGTGACCCGCCACAGGGCCTCCACGACGATGTCCTTGCTCATCTTGGAGTCGCCCAGCTCGCGCTCGACGAAGGTGATGGGGACCTCGACCACGTGGTAGCCGGCCTTCACCGCGCGGCGCGCGAGGTCGACCTGGAAGCAGTAGCCCTGCGAGGCGACCTCGCCGAGGCCGAGACCTTCGAGGGTCTCGCGGCGGAAGGCGCGGAAGCCGCCGGTGACGTCGCGGATCGGGACGTCCAGCAGCAGGCGCGAGTACGTGGAGCCGCCGCGGGAGAGGAACTCGCGGGACTTGGGCCAGTTCACGACGCGTCCGCCCGGTACCCAGCGCGAGCCGAGCACGAGGTCCGCGCCCTTGAGCGCGGTGAGCAGCCGCGGAAGCTCCTCGGGCTGGTGGGATCCGTCGGCGTCCATCTCGATCAGGACGCCGTAGCCCTGCTCCATGCCCCAGGCGAAGCCCGCGAGGTAGGCGGCGCCGAGGCCTTCCTTGCCGGTGCGGTGGAGCACGTGGACCTGTTCGTCCTCGGCGGCCAGCTCGTCGGCGAGCTTGCCCGTGCCGTCGGGGCTGTTGTCGTCGGCGACCAGGACGTGCGCCGCGGGCACCGCGGCTCGCACGCGGCCGACGATGCTCGTGATGTTCTCCGCCTCGTCGTAGGTCGGAATGATCACCAAGGCCGTACCCAGAGGGCCGAACCTGCGCCCGCCGCCGTCACTCACAGCTTCCCCTTAGAACTTCCGTGCACAGGGGACCACCATAGCGAGCGCCGCAGCTCAGGAAGACACTGCGGATCGGGGCCGGACGTCCTTCGGGCCGACCTGGGGCCCGCTGGCTGCGGGTCGACCGAAAGCCGTTGTCTACTGAACGCCCGGGCCCCACCCGGGTCGCACCTCGCCGACCGGCCGGAACGTTCCAGCGCCCCGTGGCGCGGGCGCCGGACTTCGTTCTACGACTGCCTGGATCTGCCCGGTCGTGCGAAAGGTGGTGGACCCGGCCGAACCTACCCGTCGACCGCGGCGGTCTGTCAACAGCCGTTTGACCTGCGCCTCTTCGCGAAGTCGCCTGGTCAGGGCGGAGGATTCGCAGGTCGTACGGGACGGTGCGGGGCCGGGATCCGGCACGCGCCGCCCCGGGATCTCACTCGTCCGGCCGTACGAAGACCGTCTGTCCGAACACCACCGTCCGCAGGCAGACCGGGAGTTGGGCGCCGGGCGTGAGGTCGGGCAGGCCGGGTGTGCCGGAGCGCGGGTCGGTCGACCAGCGGGCCACCCGGTCGTCCGGGGCCTGCACGATCAGCTCGTCGGTGCGCCACACGGCGTAGTCCGCGGGAGCGCCGGGCACCAGGATCCCGGCGTCGTCGCGGCCGACGGCGCGCCAGCCGCCGCGCGTGTGGGCGGTGAAGGCCGCGCGGACGGAGACCCGGTGTTCGGGCGTGCGGTGGAAGGCGGCCGCGCGGACGGTGCCCCACGGGTCGAGCGGGGTGACCGGGCTGTCGGAGCCGAAGGCGAGCGGGACACCGGCCCGCAGCAGGGCCGCGAACGGGTTGAGCGTGCGCGCCCGTTCGGCGCCGAGGCGGTCGGCGTACATGCCGTCCTCGCCGCCCCACAGCGCGTCGAAGGCGGGCTGCACGGAGGCGGTGAGCCCGAACTCGGCGAAGGCCGCGACCGTTTCGGGGGTCAGCATCTCGGCGTGCTCGACGCGGTGCCGGGCGGCGCGCACCCGCGCGAGCCCGACCTTCTCGGCGGCGGCGCGCAGCCCCTCGACGACCGCGGTGACGGCGGCGTCGCCGATGGCGTGGAAGCCGGCCTGGAGACCGGCCTCGGTGCACGCGACGACGTGCGCGGCGACGTCCTCGGCGGTCAGGTAGCCGGTGCCGGTGTGGGCCGCGTCGGCGTAGGGCGCGTGCAGGCAGGCCGTGTGCGAGCCGAGGGAGCCGTCCACGAAGAGGTCGCCGGCGGCGCCGAGCGCGCCGAGCGCCCGGGCCCGCTCGATGTCACGGTCGGCCCAGTAACCGGCGACGCGCGGGCCCGGCTCGGAGCGCGCGAGGTCGAGCAGTCCGGTGAAGTCGTCCTCGGAGGAGATGTCCGGGCCGCCGCACTCGTGGACCGAGCCGATGCCGAGGGAGGCGGCGTGCCGCAGCGCCGCGCGCTGCGCCTCGGTGCGCTGCTGGGGTCCCACGGCGCCGAGGGCGGCGGCGCGCACGGCGTGGTGGGCGTCGCGGGTCAGGGGCGCGTCGGGCGCGTACCCGGCCCGGTCCGTGACGCCGGGGACCAGGTCGAGCAGGGCGGTGCTCACCACGGCGGAGTGCACGTCGATGCGGGAGAGGTAGAGGGGCCGGCCGCCGGTGGCCTCGTCGAGTTCCGTGCGGGACGGCGGCCGGCCGTCGGGCCAGCGGGCGGCGTCCCAGCCGTGGCCGAGCAGGACCCGGTCGGCGGGGCGGGCCGCGGCGTACTCCCGTACGAGGGTGAGGGCCTCGGCGCGGGAGCGGGCGGCCGTGAGGTCGAGCCCGGTGAGGGCCAGGCCGGTCGACGTGGTGTGGACGTGGGCGTCGGTGAACGCCGGGGTGACCAGGGCGCCGTCGAGATCCACGACCTCGTCGACACCGTCCGCGAACGCCTCCGCCGCGCCTTCCGAGCCGACCCAGGCGACGTGTCCTGCCTCCACGACCATGGCGGTGGCGAAAGGGTCGGCGGGGCTGTGGACCTCGCCGCGTCGCAGGAGGACGGTGCGGGTGCTGGGGGGCGTGCTCATGAGGGACAGTCTCCCGCGCCCGGCGCCGCGCGCGGGCGCCGGGGTCCCTTTTGTCGGGACTCCCTCAGATACGCGGCGGCCGGGCCTCGTACGGGGTCGACAGCACGACCGTCGTGCGCGTCGAGACCCCGGCCAGGGACCGCACCCGCGCCAGCAGGTTCTCCAGTTCGTGCGGGGTCTCCACCCGGACCTTCAGGATGTAGTTCTCGTCGCCGGCCACGCTGTGGCACGCCTCGATCTCGGGGACGCCGGCGAGGCGCTCCGCGATGTCGTCGGGGGCGCTCGGGTCGAACGGCTTCACCGAGATGAACGCGGTGAGCGGCAGCCCCACCGCCTCGGGGTCGACGACCGCGGCGTACCCGCGGATCACACCGCGCTGCTCCAGGCGGCGCACCCGCTGGTGCACGGCCGACGTGGACAGGCCGGTGGCCTTGCCCAGGTCGGTGTAGCTCATCCGCCCGTCCTTGACGAGCAGCTGCACGATCTGTCGGTCGAGCTCCTCCATGCGGCAGAACCTACAGGGCAGGTGATCGCCCCGGATACCTGAGTGACGCCGCCGGACAGCCGATTCCCCGCGAAGCGGCCCGCGGTGGCCGTTACTTCTACCGTCCCACCGGCACCTGCAATCGGCATGTGACGAACGCCACACGTTTCAGGCCGTGTCCACCGGCATGGCGCGATTACCTCACGGACGGGGCGGGAAGTGCTTGCTGTGGTCGAGGCCGCGGCTCCTGGTCGGCCCACCCGAGGGGGAGAATCCCATGCAGAGTGTGAAGCGTCCCGGACGCCCTGCCACGCGAAATCGCACGCAGACCATCGTCGAGCCCCAGCCGGAGGGCGTCGAACCCGACGCCTTCGACGGGGACGACACCGACGCGTACGACACCTTCGAGATGTACCGGGTGCTCTGCCCGGACTGCGCGCAGCCCATCGCGCTCCTGGCGGACGAGGACGTCCTGCCCGAGCACGCGCTCTGCGCGACGCCCTGGAATCCGTTCGGGCTCACCGTCTGCGCGGGAACCGGACGCGCGGCCACCGAGGCGCGGCCCGCCGACGCGCTGACCGGCACTCAGGAGCAGGACACGTCCCTGCTGTTGACGCTCCCTCAGGGGCTCGACTGGCGCACCCAGCCGTTCTCGCACGTGGGCGGCCCCGGATCGCGTCCCATCCGGGTCCCGCTCCAGGCGCCCCGTCAGGCCGCCTGAGCTACCTCACCCCGTCCCAGTAGTCGCCCTGCACCATGGCCCGCAGGCTGCCGTGGTGCAGGATCAGCGTGTCCGGATCCGCGGGCACGGCGGTCTCGCCGAAGTGGACCTGGCGGTAGGCGACGCGCAGCATCACGACGGCGTGCCGCAGCGCCGCGTAGAGCGTGTAGAAGTCCATGTCGCGCGGCGCGTGGCCGGTGAGTTCGGCGTACTTCGCCTCGATCCGGTCGCGGCGCAGGAAGTCCGGCAGGCCGCGTTGCCCGAAGCTCTCGGTCAGGTCCTGGAAGAAGCGGTGCAGATAGACGGTCCAGCCGAGGTCCACCTCGCGCGGGGCGAGCGCCGCCATCTCCCAGTCCAGGACCGCGGTCGGCCTGAAGCCGTCGTAGATGATGTTGCCGATGCGGGCGTCGCCCCAGTTGAGGACGGCGTCCGTCACGTCGCCGGGCCACAGCGTCTCGAGGCGCTCGAAGGCGCTCTCGATGAGCGGTGAGCGCGGGAGTCCGTCCACCACCCAGGCGTAGTAGGCGCGTTGGGCCTCGACGTGCCGGCGCAGCGGGCTGCCCGTCCCCGGCAGGGCGAGGAACTCCGCATCGGCCGCGGGCACCCCGTCGTGCAGCCGGGCCAGCAGCCGCAGGCTCGCGTCCTCCAGCTCCGCGCGCTCCGCGTCCGTGGCCGCGTGCAGCCAGTTGCCCTCGTACGTGTACGGCATGACGTCCGGCGGCACCCGGCCGGCGACCCGTTCCATCACGAAGAAGGGGGCGCCGAGCGGCCCGGCGTCCTCCTCCAGCCAGAGCACGCGCGGCACCGGCAGACCGGTGCGCTCGGCCAGTCGCATCGTGCGGTACTGGCGCGGCATGTCGTACACCGGGAAGACCGTGTACGCGGACGGGTCCGCGGCCAGTCTCAACGCGCAGGCCCGGAGCGGCGGTTCGGGGTGTTCGATGTCGAAGAGCAGCGTCTCGCTGGACATGCCGTTGGACTCGGGGACGGTGACGTTCACCGCCTTGGCGCCGGGCAGCCGGCGGGCCAGCCAGGCGGTGAGCCGCCGGGCGATCTCCTCGGGTTCGCGGGTGGACGTGCGGGGGCGCGGTGCTGTCGCCATGGCCGGACTCCCTTTCCGTACCGGGTGATCAGGGGCGCGGAGGTGCCACCGAGTCGAAGCCGGTGAAGCCGCTCGGGTCGTGGCGGCCGAAGCTGCCGTGCTCGAAGATGCCGTGGCCGACCTGCCCGTCGAGGGTGAAGCGGGCGGCGTGGTCGATCACTCCGTAGGCGGCCAGGGGGTGCGCCGCCGGGTCGGCGAGGTCGTAGGCGCGGCGGTCGGTCCAGCCGGGGCCGCGCCAGGTCCCGTGCTGCCAGTCGTCGGCCGGTGGATAGCCGGCGCCGACCGCGAGGGGCGAGGAGGCGAGGATCTCCACGCCGACCTCGACGGGTTTGCGGTCCGTCGGGTCGGTGAGGTGGATGACCGCGCTGCGCGGGTGGCGGGTCCCGGGGACGTAGCTGATGTCCGTCTGCGGCCAGCCGAGTTGGCGGTCGCGGTGTCCCTTCCGGACGAGTGTGGCGTCGTTCAGGGTGCGGTGGCCGTCGGCGTCCTCCTGCGTGACGACCATCAGGAAGCGGTCGTCGAAGCGGACCGGGGCCCAGATCCAGTGGAAGCCCTCGGTGGGGTGCTGCTCGGCGAGCCGACCGCCCTCCTCGCCGGGGACGGGACGCACGCCCCAGCTGCGGTCGCGGGTCCCGGTCCAGCCGCGCAGTTCGATCTCGCGTCCGCCGACGCGCAGCCGGCCGTCGCACCGCCCCGCCTGCACGAACCGCTTGCCCTCCAGGGTGAGGCGGGCGCCGCGGCGCTGGGTGTGGTGCGGTTCCCACAGGGCCGGGAAGTCGGCGCTCCAGGTGATCTCGTACGCGAGCCCGTCGGGGTCGTCCGGGTCGGCGGCGCAGCTGAGGACGAACGTCTCCAGCGGGCGCTCGACCTTGATCCGCAGCGGGCCGACCTCCATCCGCGTACGGCCCTCGTCGCTCAGTGCGTCCGAGGCGCGGACGGCGTGCAGGGTGTCACCGACGCGCAGGGTGGCGTAGGCGTCGATCACGCCGAGGTTCGGGTAGACACCGAGGCCGAGGATGAGGAGGAACCGGCCCTCGGGGTCGAAGAGATGGAAGATGCACCGGTCGTAGGCGTTGCGGTCGCCGGTGGCGACGTGCTTCATCGACAGCGGCACCTGATGGACCGGGTACTCGTCGAACGCTACGGGGCGGTCGTCCTCGGCCACGGCAATCCTCCCTGGACGCACGGCAGTTGACGTCGCCCGGAGGGGTACGGCCTGCCCGGCGGCAGAGCTGACGGTACGTCAGCCGTGATGCGGAGGCCAGATGTTCGACCCGGCGGAGCCGTCTGCTCGGTTATGCCGCGAACTGAGGCTCGAATTCGTCAACCGGTGACCCACCCCCTCCCCCGCCGTTGATCTGGCATGACCCCGACGCAGACACCGGCTCCTGCGCCCACCGGCCGACGCAGGCGTGCCCTCGTTCCTGTCCCCGCAGAATCGGTTCACCAGGCACCACAGCCCCAGCCGTCACACACGACGCACCAACCGCAGCAAGCGCACGTCCACCCGCAGGACCCGCCCATCTACCGGGCCCTCATCAGCACCTGGGCCGAGCGCGGCAGGACCCTGCCGGGGCGCCACGACCCCGAGTGGGCGCTGCTGGTGGCGCCCACCGTGCGCACGGGGCAGTTCAGCGGGACTCGGGACCTGCGAGGTGACGGGCGATGACCATGCGCTGGATCTGGTTGGTGCCCTCGACGATCTGCAGCACCTTGGCCTCCCGCATGAACCGCTCGACGGGGAAGTCCGCGGTGTATCCGTAACCGCCGAAGACCTGCACCGCGTCCGTGGTCACCTTCATCGCCGCGTCGGTGCACAGCAGCTTCGCCATGGCGGCCTGCTTGGAGAACGGCCGGCCCGCGTCCCGCAGCCGGGCCGCCGACAGGTACAGGGCGCGGCCCGCCTCGATCTGCGTCGCCATGTCCGCCAGCATGAACCGCAGGCCCTGGAAGTCGGCGACGGGCCGCCCGAACTGCGCGCGCCCCTTCGCGTACGCCACCGCCTCGTCGAGCGCGGCCTGCGCCACGCCGATCGCGCAGGCCGCGATGCCGAGCCGGCCCGAGTCGAGCGCCGACAGGGCGATCTGGAAGCCCTGCCCCTCGTCCCCGATGCGCCGCGCGTCGCTCACCCGCACCCCGTCGAAGTGCAGCTGGGCGGTGGGCGAGCCCTTCATCCCCATCTTCCGTTCCGGCGCCGCCGCGCTCAGCCCCTCGGCGTCGCCCGGAACCAGGAACGCCGTGATGCCGTGCGCGCCCTCGCCGCCGGTGCGGGCCAGCACCGTGCAGAAGTCGGCGACGCCGCCGTGGGTGATCCAGGCCTTCGTGCCGGTGAGCACCCAGGCGTCGCCGTCACGCACCGCCTTCGTGCGCAGGGACGCCGCGTCGGATCCCGAGGACGGCTCGGAGAGGCAGTACGCGCCGAGCAGTCCGCCGCCGAGCATCGCGGGCAGATGTTCCGAGCGCTGCTGCTTCGTGCCGAAGTTGGCGAGCGCGTGACAGGCCAGCGAGTGCACGCTGACGCCGAGACCGACGGTCAGGCGCGCGGCCGCGAGCTCCTCGAGCACCTGGAGATACACCTCGTACGGCTGGTCGCCGCCGCCGAACTCGGCGTCGTACGGCAGGCCGAGCAGGCCGGACGAGGAGAGCAGGGCGAACGTCTCCCGCGGGAAGAGGCCGGCCTCCTCGCCCTCGGAGGCGTGCGGGGCGATCTCCCGCTGCGCGATGTCACGGACCAGCTGCATGAGGTCCTGAGCTTCGTCCGTCGGCAGCTGACGCTCGACTCCTGGCTCCGGCATGGCGACGCTCTCCTCCCTGTGCGGGCACTGCGGCGGTGCGCGCGGGGTGGGCGGCGCCGCCGGTCGGTCACTGTCGAGCCGATGCTGCCCTTCCGGGTCTCGAAAGGGGCTGACCAGCGGCTGCGGTGTGTCGAGTATTCCCGATCCCGGGCCGCGTGTCACCGGTTAACGACCGCTTACTCCAGGATGTGCGGACGAACGCAAGGGAGCCCGCGAAATTGGTTCGGACCATTGACCTCACTGGTCTAGTCCTCCTACTGTTCCGTTCAACGACTTAACGCGTTCATGTCACCCCTGGCGGGCGCGTTGAGTCGCACTCACGCAGGTCCACAGCTCGACTTCCCCCCATGTCCCCCTCCCCCACGAGGAGACACGATGCTCAGACCGCACCTCCCCCGCGCCCGTTTCAAGGCGCTCGCCGCCGCCGCGTGTTGCGCCGTCCTCGGCGCGGGACTGCTCGCCTCCGCGGGCAGCGCCGCCGCGCAGCCGGATGCCGCCCCCAAGGAGACCGCGGCCGGTTCCAAGGTCGTCGGATACTTCACGGAGTGGGGTGTCTACGACCGGAACTACCACGTCAAGAACATCGAGACGTCCGGCTCGGCGGACAAGCTCACCCACATCAACTACGCCTTCGGCAACGTCCAGGGCGGCAAGTGCACGATGGGCGACTCCTACGCCGCGACCGACAAGGCGTACACCGCCGACCAGGCCGTGGACGGCGTCGCCGACACCTGGGACCAGCCGCTGCGCGGCAACTTCAACCAGCTGCTCAAGCTGAAGAAGCTGCACCCGGACCTCAAGATCCTGTGGTCCTTCGGCGGCTGGACCTGGTCCGGCGGGTTCGGCGAGGCGGCCAAGGACCCGGCGGCGTTCGCCCAGTCCTGCTACGACCTGGTCGAGAACTCCAAGTGGGCCGATGTCTTCGACGGCATCGACATCGACTGGGAGTACCCGAACGCCTGCGGCCTGACCTGCGACACCAGCGGGCCCGAGGCCTACAAGAACCTGATGGCGGCGCTGCGTTCGAAGTTCGGCAGCAGCTACCTGGTCACCTCCGCCATCGCGGCCGACGCCTCGGACGGCGGGAAGCTGGACGCCGCCGACTACGCGGGCGCCGCCCAGTACGTCGACTGGTACAACCCGATGACGTACGACTACTTCGGTGCCTGGGACGCGCAGGGCCCGACCGCCCCGCACTCGCCGCTGACCGCGTACGACGGCATCCCGAAGGACGGGTACAACACCGACGCCACCATCGCCAAGCTCAAGGCGGCCGGCGTACCCGCGTCGAAGCTGCTGCTCGGCATCGGCTTCTACGGGCGCGGCTGGACCGGTGTCACGCAGGCGGCGCCCGGCGGCACGGCCACCGGTCCGGCGGCCGGCAAGTACGAGCAGGGCATCGACGACTACAAGGAGCTGAAGACCAAGTGCCCCGCCACGGGCACGGTCGGCGGCACCGCGTACGCGTACTGCGGCAACAACTGGTGGAGCTACGACACCCCGGCGACCATCGCGGGGAAGATGGACTACAAGAACCAGCAGGGCCTGGGCGGCACCTTCCTGTGGGAGCTGTCCGGTGACACGACGAACGGTGAGCTGATCAAGGCGGTCGACTGACCGTACGAGTGAACCACTTGGGCGGGGTCCGGCGTGCCGGGCCCCGCCCCTCGTGCTCGCTCAGGAGCGGGGCGGCGCCGGACACGTCGGATCGAACTCCTCGATCACGCGCAGCGTTTCGCCGAGCAGGCGCACCAACAGGGCGCGCAGCGTGTCCCGTTCCAGCTCCTGGTGGCCGATCCAGTCGAGCGTGATGCCCTCGACGCCGTACAGCCAGCCGAGCAGCGCCATCCGGGCGAGCTGCGGCACCTCGGTTCTCCCGTACGCACCCTGGGCGATGGTCGCGATCAGCGCCTCGCGCACCCCGTCCCGGATGGCCTGCACCTCGGTGTCGAAGCCGACGCCACCGGTGATGATCGTGCGGTACGCGGCCTGGTGGTGCTCGGCGTAGCGCAGATAGCCGTCGATGGTGCGGTGCAGGCGGTCGACGGGCGCCTGGTCCACGGCGCTGCTCGCGAGGTCGACGAGATCGCCGACGGAGTCCTCGATGATCGCGAGGTAGTAGCCCCGCTTGGACTTGAAGTAGTAGTAGATCAGCCCTTTGGCGACGCCCGCGTGCTGGGCGATGTCGTCCATGGACAGCGCGTCGTAGGACGTGTCGGCGAACAACTTCCGGCCGATGGCGATGAGTTCGGCGCGACGGGCGGTGGAGCGGTCGGTGCCGCGCGCCCGCTGTTGACTAGTATTCAATTCCGGCCCTGGCCTCCAGCTCCCTGCGGATCCCGCAGTATGGCACCTTCCGCGGCGCCGTCCCGCCCCGCACGCCCCGGGCGCGAGGGCCTCGGCGGGCGAGGGACGGTGCCGGAAGACCGAGGTGGCTCAGGTCACATCCAGCCGACCTGCGTGACGAACATCGCGAGCACCACCACGAAGGTCCAGCCCAGGACGTGCTCGAGGATCTTGGGGCCGTCCTCCTGCGGGCCGCCGGTGCGGGCGCGCGAGGCGGCAGGGGCGGGGCTGGCGGCAGAGCTTGCGGTCATGGGTGTCTCGCTCGGGTCGTGGGCGTGGTCGTGACTCCCCCCGGGGGCGCCCGGCTCCCCTCCGGCGCCCTATCCACCTTGCCACCGGAAGGCCGTTCTGCGACCGAGACCTTGGTCACGCACAACCGGGCCGGAATGCCGCGCGTCCCACACTGCGACGCGATCCGTCCGACCGGAAGGTTCCCGATGCGCACGTACCGGACGCACCACCGCAGGGCCCGACTCGCCGTCGCCGCGACGATCACCGTCGGCGCGGCACTGACCGGCCCGGCAACCGTCTCCCGGGCCGCCGCCGACGCTCCCACGCCGGGTGCCGCGGGGCTCGGCGATCCGATGTTCCCGCTCGACGGGAACGGCGGCTACACGGTCCGCCACTACACCCTCGACTTCGACTGGCGGGCACCGCGGACCCCGTTCGCCGCGGTGACGACGATCAGGGCCACGGCGACCCAGGCGCTCTCCCGCTTCAACCTGGACTTCGCCGGCAACACACTGCGCTCGGTCACGGTGGACGGCCGGCCGGCGCAGACCCGGCGGGACGGCGACGAGCTGGTCGTCACGCCCAAGTCCCCCTTACGCAGCGGAGGTTCCTTCACGGTGAGAGTCGGCTACACGGCCGACCCGACGCAGACACGCCACCGCGACGACGCGATCGAGGACTACGGCTGGATCCCCACACCGGACGGCACGGTGCTCTACCCGCAGCCCAACGGGGCCAAGCTGGTCTTCCCGGCCGATGACCACCCCAGCCGGCGGGCCCGCTTCACCTTCCACGTCACCACACCCGCCGGCCTGACGGCGGTCGCAGGCGGAAGACTCGTCGACCGGTCCACGCGCCCCGACGGCCGGGTCCGCTGGACGTACGACTCCGAGCAGCCGGTGGCCACCCAGCTCGTCCAACTGGCCATCGGACGGTTCCAGTTGGTCGACAGCAAGGGGCCGGGCGGGCTGCCGCTGCGCGATGTCGTACCGGACGCCCTGGTGGCGCCGACCAAGCAGTACCGGGACCTGACGCCCGATCATTTGACGTGGCTGGAGCAGCAGTTGGGCCCGTATCCCTTCAACCGGTACGGCGTCCTGGTCGGCGACACGGATCTGGGCGTGGCCCTGGAGACTCAGACGCTGTCCCTCGTCCCGAAGGCGGACCTGCTCGGCACGAAGGTCGACGCCGAGCGCAATCTGGTCCATGAGCTGACCCACCAGTGGTTCGGCGACAGCGTGGGCATCGCGGCCTGGTCCGACCTGTGGCTCAGCGAGGGGCACGCCCGTTTCTACGAGCGCCTGTACTCGCAGGCGCACGGCGGGGACAGTTTCGAGGCCGCGATGAAGACGGCGTACGAGAGCCACGACCAGTGGCGGCACGACTACGGCGCCCCCGCCGAACCCACCGAGCCGAACCTCTTCAAGCGCATGCGCTACGACGGCTCCGCGCTGGTCCTGTACGCGCTGCGCGAGCAGGTCGGCACGGACACGTTCCAGCGGATCGAGCGGGCGTGGGCTGCGGAGTACCGCGGCAGGACGGCGTCGACGGCCGACTACGTCGCGCTGGCGTCGAAGGTCGCGGGCCGGGACCTGTCGGGCTTCCTGCGCCCCTGGCTGTACGGCCCGAAGACCCCGCCCATGCCCGGGCACCCGGACTGGGTCGTGAACCCGGTCGTCACCGGCTGACCGGCCCCGGCCGGCGGTCTCCTCGCGGGGACCTCTCCCGCGAGAAGACCGCCGAGGCGGCGTGGCCACCGGTCAGCGCACGCCCACCGCCGCCAGCGCCTTGCGCTGCTTCGGGGTCGGGTGGGCCGGGAAGTAGAGGTAGCAGACGCCGCCGGTCCCGGAGACGACGCTGCCCGAGGCGTTCTTGCGCTTCGTGCGGAGCCAGATCGTCTCCCACTCCGACCTCTTGTAGACGCGGCGGACCGCCGGGTCGCTCGGCGAGGCCGGGTCGTTGGCGATCACGTCGCCCTCGGCGGTGAAGCCGATGACCGTCATGAGGTGCCCGGAGGTGCCGTAGCCCGCGCCGGTCAGCTCCTCCTTGAGGAACGACTGGGACGTTATGGCCGGGATACCGGCCGCGATCAGCGTCTCCAGATCGGTCAGGGAGGACAGCCGGGTGACCACGCCCTGCAGGTCCTCGTACGTCGCCGCGTACGCCGCGTTGAACGGCCAGTTGCCGCAGCCCTCGTACTGGTAGTCATACGTACCACGTGCGGCGTGGCAGACCTGCGGGTCGGCGTAGGCCGGGTCGACCCAGGCCAGCTGCTCGGCCGTGGGCTTGCGCCCCCAGTACTCGATGATCATCTGCGAGGAGGTGGGGCTGCACCAGGCCTCGCCGCCGTTGTCGTACTCGGGGTACTGACCGGAGTGGATGCTCTGCGAGTAACGCGGGACGGCCAGCTCCTTGGCGAGGCCGGGGGTGGACGCCGGCACGGTGAAGCGGTCCGGGACGTCCGAGCCCATCGCGCCCAGGCGCCAGACCGTCGGCGCCGCCTTCGAGCCCGGGGCGCGCAGCAGCGTCAGGCGCAGGCTGTAGGACGCGAGGCGGAGGCCGGAGGCCGCGTCGTCGATGGAGAACGTGTCCGTCCAGATGCTCGACCTGCCGTCGCTCTGGTCGTCCACGGAGGTCCGGCGGATGTCGACGTCCTTGTCGTCACCGGCCGTCCAGCGGCCCATCACATACCAGGGCGTCGCGGTCCCGTCGGTGTACGTGCCCTTCAGCTCGATCTGGATCCAGGTGCCGGCCGGGGTGTGCGCGTTCCACGAGGCGATGACCTCGGTGGCGGGGACGCTCAGCCGGTGGACCGGGGAGATCCACTGCGCGTACTCCCACTCGGCCGTCCTGTTCAGGTGCGGGTCGGTGTAGGTCGTGGTGCCCGCGACGCCGGCGAGCGTCACGCCGGGACGCGCCCCGGCGACGGCGCGGGTCCCGCGGCCGGTGCCGGAGCGCCAGTCGGTGTACGTCGTCCAGGTGCGGTTGTCCACGAGGCGGGCGGGGGCCTTCTTCCGTGTGGTTGCTGCGGTGGCCGGGGCGGCCGCGGCTCGGGCGGTCCCCGCGCCGGCCGCCGTGGCGGCGAGTGCGACGCCCGCGGCGGCCGTGAGCATGGTTCTGCGGGACGGACGGGAGTCCGGATCGGGTCGGGTCATCGGGTGGATCCCCCAGTCGACGGGTCGGGCGGAAGGGACGGACGGGCCGGGTGCGGGCCTGGTGGAACAGTGCGCCAACTATGGCCGCAGGAGCGGGATTTCCACCAGCGTTTCGAGGCCTGTCAGGGGCACCAATATTGGTCTCCACCACTGGCATGACCTGCGACGCCGTCATCGAAACCAGGTCCACCCGCCCGGCCCGCCCGGCGTACCCTTGCCGCCGTGACCTCTCTGCGCGTCCCCCTCGACCAGTACGCCGACCGCGTCCGGCGGCTGCCGGCCTCCTGCGGCCCCGTGCGCCTCGTCGGCATCGACGGCCACGCGGGTTCCGGCAAGTCGACCTTCGCGCTGCGGCTCGCCGAGGCGCTCGGCGGGGCGCCCGTACTGCGTCTCGACGACATCGCGAGCCACGACGCCCTCTTCGCCTGGACGGACCGACTGCGTGAGCAGGTGCTCTCGCCGCTGTCCGGTGGCGAGGCCGCGCACTACGAGACGTACGACTGGAACGCCCGCCGCTTCGACGGCACGCGCCTCCTCCCGGCCGCGGACGTGGTCCTGGTCGAGGGGGTGGGCGCGGGGCGGCGCTTCCTGCGGCCGTATCTGGCGCGGCTGTTGTGGATGGACCTGCCGCGCGACACGTCCTGGGCGCGCGGGCGGAACCGGGACGGTGCGGCCCAGGAAGAATTCTGGGACGGCTGGATCCCGGCGGAACGGAAACATTTCGCGCAGGATCCGTCCCGGCCCTTCGCTGAGGAATTGGTAAGAGAGTGCCCGCAGGGATACGAGATGCGCGAGGGACCTGGTGGGGCCGCGCAGACCCACCGCTCCGTCACTCACAGTGAAGGACCGCCAGCGGTGCGCTGAACCCCCCGAATCGGGCTTCCGCCAGTTTCCCGGAGTGCCCCAACTCGGCTTGACCCAGGGGCCGTACAGGACTTACGTTCTCAATGTGCGGCCTTTCGGGACCGCCCGTAGACGCGAAGCCCCCGGTTGTTCCCCCGTGATCGGGGGCTTCGTTCTGCCCATAATGCCCTTTCCCGAGCGCGCCGAGGCGTTTCTCGTTCACCCTGGGTCACCATGCGGCACCCCGCTCACCTGGGCGAAATCGCCGCTGTCCGCACCGATCCGACACCGTCGCGCCCTACGGCCGACCAGGCACCCGCAGGTACGATGCCCTCGGTGCGGCCTACGGACGGCTCGCTGTCCGCACCGTGACAACTCCCGTCCATGACAGAGCGGTTCATCGGGGGCACGGTTTGTGGGGGACGTGATGGACTTCGGCACTGGTGCGCCGACGGGCCCGGCCGACCTCGCCTGGCTGCGAGGCGTCGACGCCTACACGATGGGCGCCTATCCGCAGGCGGAGGAGGAGTTCCGCACCGCCGTCCGGCTGGACCCGGGGATGGCGGACGGCTGGCTCGGGCTGCACGCGCTGCGTATCGACACGACGACGGCGCTGCTGCGCATGTTCCGGCACCGCGACCGGTTCGGCGAGCAGCGCGCGCGGCACCGGCGCACCCTCAACTCCTGGTACTGGCTGGGCTGGTGGGTGCAGCCGGTCCTGGAGCACCCGCGCGACCTGTTGCTGGCGCACGCCTCGCACTGGCTCGACGGTCGCCACGTGCCGGAGCTGGACCGGGCGCTCGCGACGCTGCCGCCGGTCGACGCGGATCCGCAGGTGCGCTTCCTGCACGCGTGCCGGGCGTATCTGGTCAAGGACTGGGAGCAGTTGGTCCGGCAGACGGACTCGCTCATCGACGATCCGATGCTCGGCATCGAGGCCGGTCTCTTCGGCGGGATGGCGCGGGTGCGCCTGGAGATGTACGGGCAGGCGGAGCCGCTGCTCTCCGCGGCCCTGATGCGCTGCCGCAGCGAGCAGCCGCAGCGCAAGGAACTGCGGTACTGGCTGGCGAGGGCGCACGAGGGAACCGGCCGGTCGGCGGCCGCCCTCCCGTTGTACCGGGCCGTGCACCGGGTCGATCCGGCGTTCATGGACACCTCGGCGCGGCTCGCGGCGATCGCCGAGGGCGACGGGTACACGGACTTCGCCGACGGCCAGGATCTGGCTCCGATGGCGCTGACGGGGTATCAGGACGGCCTGGACGGGACGGAGTCGGTCGATCCGCTGTACGCGAGCGACGGGCGGGACCTCAAGGTCACCGAGCCCGTGCCGCCGCCGCCCGGTGGCGGTACGGAGGATCCCGACATGGTGCGGGAGAAGGCCGTGGTGCCGGTGTCGGTGCCGCTGCCGACGGGGCCCGCCGATCCGGTACTGCTGGAGGAGGCCCTCGCCGAGCTGGAGCTGATGGTCGGCCTGGAGCCCGTGAAGCGCCAGGTCAAGGCGCTCTCGGCGCAGTTGAACATGGCGCGGCTGCGGACCGGGCAGGGCCTGCCCGTCCAGCCGCCGAAGCGCCACTTCGTCTTCTCGGGCCCGTCCGGCACCGGCAAGACCACGGTCGCCCGGATCCTCGGGCGCGTCTTCTACGCCCTCGGGCTGCTCGGCGGCGACCACCTGGTGGAGGCGCAGCGGGCGGACATGGTGGGCGAGTACCTGGGCCAGACCGCGGTGAAGGCCAACGAGCTGATCGACTCGGCGCTCGGCGGGGTGCTCTTCGTCGACGAGGCGTACGCGCTGTCCAACTCCGGTTACGGCAAGGGCGATGCGTACGGCGACGAGGCGCTGCAGGTGCTGCTGAAGCGGGCCGAGGACAACCGCGACCACCTCGTGGTGATCCTGGCCGGCTATCCGGAGGGCATGGACCGGCTGCTCGCGGCGAACCCCGGTCTCTCCTCGCGCTTCACGTCCCGGGTCGACTTCCCCTCGTACCGTCCGCTCGAACTCACCGCGATCGGCGAGGCGTTGGCGGCCGAGAACGGGGACGCGTGGGACGAGGAGGCGCTGGACGAGCTGCGGTCGATCGCCGGCCATGTGGTGGACCAGGGGTGGATCGACGAGCTCGGCAACGGGCGGTTCCTGCGGACGCTGTACGAGAAGTCGTGCGCGTACCGGGACCTGAGGCTCACCGGGTACCTGGCCGAGCCGTCCCGGGACGACCTGGCCACGCTGCGGCTGCCGGATCTGATGCAGGCGTACGGAGAGGTGCTGTCCGGGCGGGGGCCGCAGGACCCGTCCGGGTTCTAGCGGAGGTCCAGCGGATTCCGCGGCTCCGTCACGTCGGCGGGGCCGCACCTCGGTGTTCGGTACGGCCCCGCGCGTTCGGGGAGGACTAGGTCAGCGCCCCCTCCCGCTTCCGGGCCTCCGGGACCTGTGCCTCCTCCCGGTGTGCCGGGTCACGGACCTCGCCCACCAGCAGCTCCAGGACGTCCTCCAGGGCGACCAGGCCGAGGACACGCCCCGACGCGTCCGCCACCTGGGCCAGGTGCGTGGCCGCCCGCCGCATCACGGTGAGGGCGTCGTCCAGCGGGAGTTCGGCGCGCAGCGTCGTCATGGGGCGCCAGATCTGCTGCGGGACGGCACGGTCCGTGTCGGGCCCGTCGATCAGGTCGAGGACGTCCTTGACGTGGAGGTAGCCCATGAAGGCGCCGCCGTCCGCGCAGACCGGGAAGCGGGAGTAGCCGGTACGGGCCGTCAGCCCGATGACCTCCGCCGGGGTGACCGAGGGGCCGACCGTGACCAGGTCCGAGCGGTCCAGGAGGACGTCGGTGACCGGGCGGGAGCCCAGCTCCAGCGCGTCCTCGAGGCGTTCCTGCTCCTCCGGGTCGAGCAGGCCCGCCTGGCCGGAGTCCTCCACCAGGCGGTTGAGCTGCTCGCTGGTGAAGACCGCCTCGACCTCGTCCTTCGGTTCCACCCGGAACAGCTTCAGGACCAGGCGGGCGCACGCGCCCAGCGCGATCGTGACCGGCTTGCACAGCCGGGCGAAGGCGACCAGGCCCGGGCTGAACCACAGCGCGGTCTTCTCCGGGGCCGCCATCGCCAGGTTCTTCGGCACCATCTCGCCGATGACCAGGTGCAGGGAGACCACTACGGCCAGCGCGATCACGTAGCCCAACGGATGGATCATGCCGTGCGGGAGGTGGACGGCCTCGAAGACGGGTTCCAGGAGGTGCGCCACCGTGGGCTCGGCCACCGCGCCCAGCGTCAGCGAGCAGACGGTGATGCCGAACTGGGCGGCCGCCATCATCTGCGGCAGGTGCTCCAGGCCGTACAGCACCTGGCGGGCCCGCTTGCCGGGGAGGGGTTCGATCTGGCTGCGGCGCACCGAGACCAGAGCGAACTCCGCTCCGACGAAGAAGCCGTTCGCCAGCACCAGCAGGACCGCGAAGAAGAGTTGCAGGGCGCTCATCGGGCCGCCTCCAGGACGGCCTGCGGGGCGTCCGCGACCTTGACGATGCGGACCCGTTCGGCCCGGTAGTGGTCGACCTGGCGCACGGAGAGCCGCCAGCCGGGCAGTTCCGCCTTGTCGCCGGGGGCGGGGATGCGGCCGAGGAGGTCGGCGACCAGACCGGCCACCGTCTCGTACGGGCCCTCGGGGACGTCGAGTCCTATGCGGCGCAGGATGTCGACGCGGCAGCTGCCGTCGGCGTCCCATGCGGGCCGTCCGTCCTCGGGCGGCGCGGCCGCCAGTTCCGGGAGGTCGAGGCGGTCGTGCTCGTCGCGGACCTCGCCGACCAGTTCCTCCACGATGTCCTCCAGGGTGACGACCCCGGCCGTGCCGCCGTACTCGTCGACGACGACGGCCATGGGCTGCTCGCTGCGCAGGCGGGCGAGCAGCGGCTGGACCGGGAGGGTCTCCGGGACCAGCAGCGGTGCCTGCGCGATCCGGCTCACCGGGGTGCGCAGCCGTTCGTGCGCCGGCATCGCCAGGGCGTCCTTGAGGTGGACCACGCCGATGACCTCGTCGATCCGCTCCCGGTACACGGGGAAGCGGGACAGGCCGGTGGCGCGGGTCAGGTTGACCACGTCCTCGGCCGTCGCGGACGCCTGGAGGGCGCTGACCTTCACGCGCGGCGTCATGACGTGCTGCGCGGTCAGTTCACCGAGGGACAGGGTGCGCACGAACAGGTCGGCCGTGTCCTGTTCCAGCGCCCCGGCCTGTGCGGAGTGGCGGGCCAGCGACACCAGTTCGCCGGGGGTGCGGGCGGAGGCCAGTTCGTCGGCCGGCTCGACACCGAGCGCGCGCACCAGGCGGTTCGCGACCGCGTTGAGCAGGGCGATGACCGGGCGGAAGAGGCGGGCGAAGACATGCTGGGGGCCTGCCACGAAGCGGGCCACCTGGAGCGGCCTGGAGACCGCCCAGTTCTTCGGGACCAGTTCACCGATCACCATCTGCACGGCGGACGCGAGCAGCATGCCGACGACGACCGAGACGCCGCCGACGGCGCCCTCGGGGACGCCGACGGCCGTGAAGGGGCCGCGCAGCAGCTCGGCGAGGGCCGGTTCGGCGAGCATGCCGACGACCAGTGAGGTGATGGTGATGCCGAGCTGGGTGCCGGAGAGCTGGAAGGACAGCTCCTTGAGGGCGTCGACGACGGTGCGGGCCCGCTTGTCGCCGGCGGCCGCCGCCTCTTCGGCGTCGGGGCGCTCGACGGTGACGAGCCCGAACTCGGCCGCCACGAAGAATCCGTTGGCGAGGATCAGGAGGAAGGCTGCCGCGAGGAGCAGCAACGGGATGGTCATGCCGCCGCCTCCGGGGACGTACGCGCGAGGGGCGCGCTATGTCGGGAGGGGGCGGCGCAGGTACTGCCGGACGATCCGTCCATCGCTGGAGGGAGTCACTCCTTGGTTAGCAGGAACCCCTGGCCGCCCGTCCGGGCGCTTCAGGGGCGGGATGGCTCACGACGCGCACCCCACCACCAGATTAATCAGGTCCGGGGGCGGGGCGGCAGGGCCCGGGCCCCTGAGTCAGCCCTGAATACCGGTACGGGTCTCGGCCAGGGCGCGTAGTGCCTTCGCGTCGCGGATGGCGCTCTGCCGGGCGATGCCGGGCTGGATGCCCATGGCGGCCAGGCTGGTGCCGTCGGTGAGGTTCAGGAACACCCACGGGTCGCCGGGCCGCAGGTTGACCTGGACGATCTCCGCCCAGGCCAGGCGGCGGCTGCGGGCGATGTTGACGACGGTGACGCCGTCGGTGTCGGCCACCACCTTGGGCCGTGCGAGCAGCGCCAGCACGGCCCAGAACAGGGCGGCGGTGAAGACGAAGCTGGTCCGCTCCCCCGGGCTCATGCCGTCGAGGATCAGCGCGATGACGGTGATCACGACGAAGGAGACGGCACCGAGCCCGTGCAGGATGGCACGGGTCCGCCCGGGCCGGAAGGTGACGGGCAGGTCAGGGGCGCCAGGGGTGCCAGGAGTATCGGACATGGCTTCGGTGTCCTCGGCTGTTCTCGGTGTCCTCAGAGGCGGCAGGCGTGGATGGCCGTGGTGAGGATGGCCCGTGCGCCCAGGGCGTACAGGTCGTCCATGATGCGCTGCGCGTCCTTGGCGGGGACCATGGCGCGCACGGCGACCCAGCCCTCGTTGTGCAGGGGGGAGACGGTCGGCGACTCGAGGCCCGGGGTGAGGGCGACGGCCTTCTCCAGGTGCTCGGCGCGGCAGTCGTAGTCCATCATCACGTACGTCCGGGCGACGAGGACGCCCTGGAGCCGCCGCAGGAACTGCTGCACCTTGGGCTCGGCGGCCTCGTCGGTGTCGGCGCCCTTGCGGCGGATGACGCAGGCCTCGGACTTCATGATCGGGTCGCCGAACACCTCGAGGCCGGCGTTGCGCAGCGAGGTGCCGGTCTCCACGACGTCCGCGATGGCCTCGGCGACCCCGAGCTCGATGGCGGTCTCGACGGCGCCGTCGAGGTGCACGACGGAGGCGTCCACGCCGTGCTCGGCGAGGTACTTGCCGACGATGCCCTCGTACGACGTGGCGATCGTCTTCCCGGCGAGGTCGGCGAGGTCCTTGACGGCGCCGGGCCGGGAGGCGAAGCGGAAGGTGGAGCGGGCGAAGCCGAGCGGCAGGATCGCCTCGGCGTTGGCCCCGGAGTCGATCAGCAGGTCCTGGCCGGTGAGGCCGATGTCGAGCTTGCCGGAGGACACGTAGATCGCGATGTCCTTGGGGCGCAGGTAGAAGAACTCGACCTCGTTGTCCGGGTCGACGGTGACGAGTTCCTTGGACTCCTTGCGCTGCCGGTATCCGGCCTCATGGAGCATCGCCGACGCAGGTCCGGACAGTGAACCCTTGTTGGGGACGGCGATGCGCAGCATGAGGTCGGATTCCTTTGCGTGGTGAGGGAGTTGAGAGAACTGACGGGGTCGGCTCAGAGATGGGCGTACACGTCGTCGAGGGAGATGCCGCGGGCGACCATCATCACCTGGACGTGGTACAGCAGCTGCGAGATCTCCTCGGCGGCGGCTTCCTTGCCCTCGTACTCGGCCGCCATCCAGACTTCGGCGGCCTCCTCGACGACCTTCTTGCCGATGGCATGGACGCCCTTGCCGACCAGCTCTGCGGTGCGGGAAGTGGCGGGGTCGCCGGTGGCGGCCTTCTGCTGGAGCTCGGTGAAGAGCTCCTCGAACGTCTTATTGGACATGGTGGTCCCTACTTTACGCGTCTGCCCGGGCCCCTTAACGCCAGGGTTCCGCGACCGTACGCAGCGTGGTCGCGGTGGCGACGGCCGCGGTGACCGCTTCGTGCCCCTTGTCCTCGCGGGAGCCCTCGATGCCCGCGCGGTCCAGGGCCTGCTCCTCGGTGTCGCAGGTCAGTACGCCGAAGCCGACGGGGACGCCGGTGTCGATGGAGACCTGGGTGAGGCCCTGGGTGACGCCCTGGCACACGTACTCGAAGTGCGGGGTGCCGCCGCGGATGACGACGCCGAGCGCGACGATCGCGTCGTAGCCGCGGCCGGCGAGGACCTTGGCGACGACCGGCAGTTCGAAGCTGCCGGGGACGCGCAGCACGGTGGGCTCGCTGATGCCCAGCTCGTTCAGGGCGCGCAGGGCGCCGTCGACGAGTCCGTCCATGACCTTCTCGTGCCACTGGGCCGCGATGACGGCCACCCGCAGGTCGCCGCAGTTCTTCACGCTCAGTTCGGGTGCACCCTTGCCGCTCACGCGCTTCTCCTCGTAGTACGTACGTAGACAGATAAGTGGACGGTGTTGCTCGTTACTGGCCGCAGGTGGACGACTTGGGGGCGTCCAGCCAGGGCAGGTCGTGGCCCATCCGGTCCCGCTTGGTGCGCAGGTAGCGGAGGTTGTGCTCGCCCGCCGTGACCGGCATCGGTTCGCGGGCGGTGACGGTCAGGCCGTGCCGGGTGAGGGCGTCGGTCTTCTCGGGGTTGTTGGTCATCAGGCGCACGCCGCGCACCCCCAGGTCGTCGAGGATCTGGGCACCGGCCGCGTAGTCGCGGGCGTCGGCGGGCAGGCCGAGTTCCAGGTTGGCGTCGAGGGTGTCGCGGCCCTGTTCCTGGAGCTCGTAGGCGCGCAGCTTGGACAGCAGTCCGATGCCGCGGCCCTCGTGGCCGCGCAGGTAGACGACGACGCCCCGCCCGTTCTCGACGATGCGGCGCATGGACTCCTCCAGCTGAGGGCCGCAGTCGCAGCGCAGCGAGTGGAAGACGTCGCCGGTCAGGCACTCGGAGTGGATGCGGGCGAGGACGTTCTCGCCGTCGCCGATCTCGCCGTGGACGAGGGCGACGTGCTCGACGCCGTCGACCGTGGAGCGGTAGCCGTACGCCGTGAACTCGCCGAAGGCGGTGGGGAGTTGGACGGTGGCTTCGCGCTTGACCGTGGGCTCGGCGCTCTTGCGGTACGCGATCAGGTCCTCGATGGAGATGATCGTCAGGCCGTGCTTGCGGGCGAACGGGATCAGCTCGGGCAGCCGCAGCATGACGCCGTCCTCGCCGGCGATCTCGACGATGGCGCCGGCCGGGCGCAGGCCCGCGAGGCGGGCGAGGTCGACGGCGGCCTCGGTGTGTCCGTTGCGGACGAGGACGCCGCCGGGCTTGGCGCGCAGCGGGAAGATGTGGCCGGGCCGGACGAAGTCGCCCGCCTCGGCTGTGCCGGAGGCGAGGAGGCGGAGCGTGGTGGCGCGGTCGGCGGCCGAGATGCCCGTGGTGACGCCGTGCGCGCCGGAGGCGTCGACGGAGACGGTGAAGGCGGTCTTCATCGACTCGGTGTTGTTGCCGACCATCTGCGGCAGGTCGAGCCGCTCCAGTTCGTCGCTCTCCATGGGTGCGCAGATCAGGCCGCGGCATTCGCTCATCATGAAGGCGACGATCTCGGGGGTGATCATCTCGGCGGCGACGACGAGGTCGCCCTCGTTCTCCCGGTCCTCGTCGTCGACGACCACGACGGGGCGGCCGGCGGCGATGTCGCGGACGGCCTGCTCGACCGGGTCGAGGCTCAGGTCGGTGTCCGCGGGGACCTCGTAGAGGTGGGCTGCCGTGCTCATGCGTGGGCTCCTTCGAGCGCAGGGGCGGTGGCCGTGGCCGCGCGGGACCGCAGCCACCAGTCGCGCATGCCCCACAGGACGAGCGCGCCGTAGATGACGTAGACGAAGCCGGAGAAGGCGAAGCCGTTGGCGAAGTTCAGCGGGACGCCGACCGCGTCGACCAGGAGCCAGGCGAACCAGAACTCGACCATGCCGCGCGCCTGGGCGTACATGGCGACGACCGTGCCGACGAAGATGTACGCGTCCGGCCACGGGTCCCAGGACAACGTCGGGTACGCGGTGAACAGGCCGCCCACGGCGAGCGTGCCGACGGCGGCGGCGCCGATCAGGATCCCGCGCTCGCGCCAGGTGGCGAAGCGGACGGCGATGGAGCCGTCCTGTGCCTGGCCCTTGCCGCGGTTCCACTGCCACCAGCCGAACAGGGCGACGACGATGACGACGAGCTGCTTGCCCGCGCTGCCCGAGAGGTGGGCGGTGGCGAAGGCGGTGAGCAGGATGGCGCCGGAGATCAGCTGGGCGGGCCAGGTCCATATGGAGCGGCGCCAGCCGAGCGCGAGGGCGATGAGGCCGATGGTGTTGCCGATCATGTCGGACCAGAGGATGTGCTGGCCGAAGATCGTGAAGGCTTCGGAGTTGAGCCAGTTCACTTGGTGCCCCCCTGGGCGCTTCCCCGGTCGCCGAGCATGCGCTCGACGTACTTCGCGATGACGTCGACCTCGAGGTTGACCGGGTCGCCGGGCTGCTTGAGGCCGAGCGTGGTCAGGTCGAGGGTGGTGGGGATGAGGCTGATGGTGAAGTAGTCGGCGCCGGCCTCGACGACGGTCAGGCTGACCCCGTCGACGGTGATGGAGCCCTTCTCGACGACGTACCGGGCGAGTTCCGCGGGCAGTGAGACCTTGACGATCTCCCAGTGCTCGGAGGGCAGGCGCTCGATGATCGTGCCGGTGCCGTCGACGTGTCCCTGCACGATGTGCCCGCCGAAGCGGCCGTCGGCCACCATCGGGCGTTCGAGGTTGACACGGGAGCCCGTGGCCAGCGCGCCGAGGCTGGAACGCTTGAGGGTCTCGGCCATCACGTCCGCGGTGAACGAGTCGGCGTCGTGCTCGACGACCGTGAGACAGACACCGTTGACCGCGATGGAGTCACCGTGCTTGGCGCCTTCGGTGACGACGGGGCCGCGGACGCGGAAGCGGGAGGCGTCATCGAGGTTCTCGACGGCCGTGATCTCGCCCAGCTCTTCGACGATTCCGGTGAACACTTCCCGGGTCCTCCCTCTTGGGGCACAGACTCCGGGGCACTGTCGTACGACGACGACAGAACGTACGGGCAAGGACACCGGGGACGACGCCGAAGGGCGGGACCGGCCACCTACGGTGGACGGCACCCGGAACAGCCGGCGACGCGCACACGGGGTGCCCGCCCGCCGCGCACTGCCTCCCATCCGGACTTTAACCGTCGGTCCAGGAATTTCACCTGGTCAACCGGCCACTGGAAGTGACCGGGTCGCGGACTGTAACCGCCGGTTCGGACTTTCACCGACCCCGGAGTGCGCTGCTTCTGGTACACGGCCAGTGTGCCACGTCCGGTCGATGTGCATGCATGCGTTTGTTGTGGGGTGACTCACAGGTCGTGTCGATGGTTTTCGGTCGCGCGGGGGAATACGGGGAATGCGTCGCTCACCGAGGTGACAGTGACACCCCGGGCGCGTCCGCGCCCGGTCCGAACACGTCCTCCTGCGCCGCTTCCCGCGCCATCAGCAGCGCCCCGCGCAGCACCGCGCCGCCGCCGAGCGCCCCGGCCCTGACCTCCGTCGCGAGCGGCGACATCCGGGCAAGCCGCTCCGCGACCCGTCGCGCCAGCACGTCGCCGCCCGCCCGGCCGACCTCACCGGCCAGCACGACGCACCCGGGGTCGAGCACCGCCACCACGGCGGCGGCGCCCAGCACCACGCGGTCGGCGAGGGCGTCCAGGAACGCGTGCGCGCCGCCGGCCACGGCGTCGCGCACCACACCGGCCGCCCGCTCGACCGGTTCGCCGGGGCCCACGAGCCCGTGCGCGGCGGCGAGTTCGAGGATCGCGGCCGCGCCGGCCAGCGAGTGGAAGCCGCCCTCGCACCCCGTGGCGGAGGGCACTCCGGCCGTGCCCGGAACCGGCAGGAACCCGACCTCCCCCGTCCCGCCGGAGGCACCGCGCCGCAGCCGCCCGTCCAGGACGACCGCGGCGCCGATGCCGAGTCCGAGCCAGAGCAGCACGAACGTGTCCCGGTCCCGGGTGGCCCCGTCGCGCTGCTCGGCGAGGGCCGCGAGGTTCGTCTCGTTCTCCACCAGCACGTGCGCGGGGAGCCGTTCCTGGAGGACGGCGACCAGGCGCCGGTGCCACTCGGGCAGCCCCGAGGAGTCCCGCAGCTCCCCCGAGGCCGGGTCGATCAGGCCGGGGGCGCCCACGCCCACGGTGTGCAGCCGTTCGGCGCCGGCCTCCTTCGCCGTACGTTCCAGCAGGGCGACCGCCCGCTCGACGGCGGCCCCCGTCGCCTCGCCCGCCTCGACGGGCAGGGCCGCCTCCGCGAGCACGGAGCCCAGCAGATCGGCGACGACGAGCCGCACGCCCTCGGTGCGCACGTCGAGGGCGCCGAGGTGGGCGCGGTCGGCGACGATCCCGTACAGCCGGGCGTTCGGACCGCGGCGCTGGGCCCCCGCCTCCCCGACGACCGCGACGAGCCCGGAGTCGGTGAGCCGCTCGACCAGGTCGGCGACGGTGGGCCGGGACAGACCGGTGCGGTCCTTCAACTGCCCCGCGGTCAGCGGGCCTTCCTCTTGGAGGAAGCGCAGCGCGAGCCGGTCGTTGATGGCTCGGGCGGTCCTCGGTGATGCGGGCATGGCCGGATCCTACGCCGAAACCGCTTAACTATCAGGCAGGGTTCCTGATAGTTTACGGCGGCCATGGGGACGCGCATGGGGAGACAGTGGGAGGGGCCGCCGGATGAGCGAAGTGACGTACGCGTTGGGGGAGTTGAAGCGGGCGCGCTATGCGGTCGCGACCGTGTTCGGCATCCACGGGGCGGTGACCGGCTCCTTCGCGACCCGTGTCCCGTGGATCCAGGACCACGCGGGCGTGAGCGCGGGCCAGCTCGGCCTCGCGCTCGCCTTCCCCGCGATCGGCGCCTCGGTGGCGATGCCGCTGGCGGGCAGCGTGAGCCACCGGTTCGGCGCGCGGACGGCGCTGCGCGGGCTGCTCGCCCTGTGGACGCTGGCCCTGGTCCTGCCCTCGCTCGCCCCGAATCTGGTCACGCTCTGCGCGGTGCTCTTCGTCTACGGCGCCACGGCCGGCATGTCGGACGTGGCGATGAACGCGCTCGGGGTGGAGATCGAGACCCGCCTCGACAAGTCGATCATGTCGGGCCTGCACGGCATGTGGAGCGTGGGAGCGCTCGTCGGCTCGGCGGGCGGCACGCTCGCCGCGCACCTCGGGGCGGACGCCCGGCTGCACCATCTGCTGGCCGCGGCAGTCCTCACCACGGGCGGGCTCGTCGCGTGCCGCTGGGTGCTCGACCTGCGCCCGGCCGAGGACGAGGAGGCGCCGCCGCGGTTCACGCTGCCGCCGAAGTCGGCGCTGCTGATCGGCGCGGTCGGGTTCTGCGCCGTCTTCGCCGAGGGAGCGAGCCTGGACTGGTCGGCGGTGTACCTGCGGGACATCCTCGACACCTCGGCGGGTCTCGCGGCCGCCTGCACCACGGCGTTCACGCTCACCATGGCCGTGGCCCGGATCGCCGGCGACGCCGTGGTGGACCGGTTCGGCGCGGTGCGCACCGTGCGGGTGGGCGGCGTCGTGGCCACGCTCGGCGCGCTGCTCGTGGTCGTGGCCCCGCACCCGGCCGTCGCCATGGGCGGATTCGGCCTGCTCGGCCTCGGCATCGCGGTCGTCGTGCCGCTCGCCTTCGCCGCGGCCGGGCGCAGCGGTCCGAACCCGAGCCAGGCCATCGCGGGCGTCGCGACGATCACGTACACCTCGGGCCTGATCGCGCCGTCGGCGATCGGCACGGTCGCGGACGCGACGAGCCTGGTGGTGTCGTTCGGTCTGGTGACGGCGCTGACCTGCGGGCTGATGCTGTTCGCCGGCGTCCTGCGCGGCGCCGACCGCACGCCGGTGGCCGCGCCGGACGCGTCCGTGGCCCGCACGAACTGACCACGGGCCGACCGGGATCACGGCTCAGCCCGCGATCGAGTCCAGTTGCTCGGCCGCGGGCCGCAGCGCCCACAGATCGCCGCCGGGCGGCGTCTCCAGCTCCGGGACGGCCCGGCGGGCGGCCGGGTCCCCCGCGTCGGCCGCCGCGTGCACGACGTCGCTCGCCGCGAAGCGGTGGAACTCCAGCTCCGGGTGGGGCCAGGCGGTCTGCCCCGTCGCCGCGGGCAGCAGATACTCCACGGCCTTGAACAGGCTCTGCCCATCGGGGCCTTGATGCGCCCACAGATCGACGCCGACCTGCCGTCCGACGGCGGCGAGCCGCGTGTAGGCGACCAGGTCGAAGGTCGAGTAGTGCCAGCTGCGGGTGCGCGCGAGCTCCTGGGGCTGGGTGCCGTCGCCCGCGATCTGGGAGTCGATGCGCCCGGCGCGGGCGTCGAGGACGGTGCGGCGCGCCAGGTCCGTGTCGCCGGTCGCGTACGCGAGGGCGGCGACCTGCAGGTCGTAGAACGTGCCGTGGTTGTTGTCGGCGGCGCCCTCCGCCTTGCCGAAGTCGCCGTTCACGAGCCAGTCGAGAAAGGCCTTGTTCCACTCGCCCATGCCCGCGCGGTCGGACCGCGACCAGCCGGGGGCGCCGGTGGCGAGGAGGGCAACGGCGTCGACCACGCTCGTGTACGACTGCGAGAAGTCGATGATGCCGACGGCGCGGCCGTCGTACATGCACGGGATGAACTGGGCGTGGTTCAGGTTCGGGGTCATCTTCGTGTCCGCGTCGAGGAACCAGGTGCGCAGGACCTGCCCGGCCTTCACGGCGTACTGCTTCTTGCCCGTGTAGTACCAGGCGAGGGCGAGCTCGTACGTGGAGTCGAAGACCTTCTCGACGTCCTGGCGGTCGGTGCCGGTGTCGACCTCGGGATTGCGCTGCCCGTGGGGCTGCACGTACGGGCAGCCCCACGGGTTGTCGCCGGTCGGCTCCTGGGAGGGCCACCAGTACGGGGCCTGGCTCAGATAGTCGTGGACGTCGCCGCCCGGTGCGGGCCTCGGCTTGTCGACGACGGTCCACGGGCCCTGGTCCAGCCAGGCGTCGGCGCGTGCCGCCAGGTCCCGTACGGAGCGCTGGAGCCGCGGGTCGCCGTGGGCGAGGCGGAGCCTGGTCTGCTGGAGGCGCTCGCCGTCGAGGACGGCCGTCCGCGGGGCGGCTTCGCGGGCGGCGGCGTCGGCGGCCGGGACCAGCACGGCGGCGAAGGTGGCGGCGGCCGCGAGGAGGGCGCCGAGACGTATCCGGGGTCTTGCACGCATCACACGACTCCATCCAGACATATACCTGAACGATGTTCACGGATAAGGCCGTGCGAGCGTAGACCTCCGGCGCCCCGCCAACAAGAACCCCCGCAAGCCCCTCGTGAACCAGGGCAAGAACCACGGCAAGAAGTCGCACTTACGTCGCATTAGCATGAGGCGATCATTTCGAGCCACAGAAAGCGGAACTCACATGGACCTCGGCGTGCGCTGGAAACTGCACGGCGACGGGCGCACCCCGGCCCCCGGTGCCGTCGTCCGCCCCGACGAGCGGCTGTCGTGGCCGCGCACGATCGGACTCGGCGCCCAGCACGTGGTCGCCATGTTCGGCGCGTCCTTCGTCGCGCCGGTCCTGATGGGGCTCGACCCGAACCTCGCGATCATGATGTCCGGCGTCGCGACGGTGATCTTCCTGCTCGCGACGCGCGGCCGGGTCCCCAGCTATCTGGGCTGTTCGCTCTCCTTCGTGGGCGTCGCGGCCGTGATCCGGGCGTCGGGCGGCACCAGTGCCACGGTCACCGGCGCCGTCTTCGTCGTCGGTGTCGTGCTGTTCCTGGTCGGCCTCGCGGTGCAGAGGTTCGGGGCGCGGATCATCCACGCCACGATGCCGCCGGTCGTCACCGGCGCGGTCGTCATGCTGATCGGCTTCAACCTGGCCCCGGTCACGGCCTCCACCTACTGGCCGACCGACCAGTGGACCGCACTGCTCGTGATGCTGTTCACCGGTTTGGCCGTGGTGTGCCTGCGCGGTTTCTGGTCGCGTATCGCGATCTTCCTCGGACTGATCTTCGGCTACGGCATCTCCTGGGTCTTCGACCGGATCTTCGGCCGGATCCACTCGGCGAACGGCGGCGGCGAGGCCGTCGACCACTGGCGTCTGGACCTGTCCGGCGTCGGCACGGCGGACTGGATCGGCCTGCCGTCCTTCCACGCCCCGTCCTTCCAGTGGTCGGCGATCCTCGTCGCGCTGCCGGTGGTCATCGCCCTGATCGCCGAGAACGCCGGGCACGTCAAGGCCGTCGGCGAGATGACCGGCGACAACCTCGACGCCAAGCTCGGCACCGCGATCTCGGCGGACGGCGCCGCGTCGATGCTCTCCACCGCGGTCGGCGGCCCGCCCAACACCACGTACTCCGAGAACATCGGCGTCATGGCCGCGACCCGGGTCTACTCGACGGCGGCCTACTGGGCCGCGGCCGGTTTCGCGCTCCTGTTCGGCCTGTGCCCGAAGTTCGGCGCGATCGTCGCGGCCATCCCCGGCGGTGTGCTCGGCGGCATCACCGTCATCCTCTACGGCATGATCGGCCTGCTCGGCGCGCAGATCTGGATCAACGCCAAGGTGGATCTGCGCAACCCGCTGAACCTGGTGCCGGCCGCCGCGGGCATCATCATCGGCGTCGGCAACGTCTCCCTGAAGTTCACCGACACCTTCTCCCTCAGCGGTATCGCCCTCGGCACGATCGTCGTGATCACCGGCTACCACGCACTGCGCGCGATGGCCCCCGCCCACCTCAAGTCGCAGGAGCCGCTGCTCGATTCGGGCACGTCGACGTACGACAAGGACGCGGCGCAGAAGAAGAACGAGCGGCAGGACGGTCAGTCGGCCAGCTCGTAGGCGTAGTCGGGGGTGAACGTGCCCGCCGCGCCCTTGCAGCCGTCGGACTCGCCCGGCAGTTTCACCCACAGGTAGGCGTCGATCCCGGACCGCCCGGTCCGCAGGGTCGGCGCCTGCCCCAGTTTCCGGCCGTCCGGGTCGCACCAGGCGCCGTCCGCCGGGGCGCCGTTGCCGTTGCGGCTGGTGTCGATGACGGCGCCGAGTCCGCTCGGCCCGCCCAGGGCCGCCAGAACGGCGCGGGCGTACCCGATCTCGTCCGAGGTCCGGTTGAAGTTCGACACGTTGGTGAAGACGCCGTCGGACGAGGCGGCCGACGCCGCGCCCGCCTGCCGCAGCCGCGCGGCCTGGGTGGCCGCCGGGTTCCATGCGGAGTGCCCGGCGTCGTAGTAGATCCGCGCCCGCGGATTCGCGGCCTTCATGACCCGGCCGGCGCGCGCCAACGCCGCGTACCGATCGGCCCGTTGGTCCTCGCTGAGGCACTCCGTCTGCGACAGGGCGTCCGGCTCCAGGATCACCAGGACCTCGCCGGATCCGAGCCCGGCCGCGAACCGGTCGATCCAGTCGTCGTACGCGCCCATGTCCGGGGCCCCGCCGTCGGAGGCGCCGCCGCAGTCCCGCTCGGGTATCGCGTAGGGCACGACCACCGGGACCTGACCGGCGCTCCTCGCCCCGGAGGTCACCGCGCGGACCCGGGACGTGATGGTGTCCGGCGTGAAGTCGGCGAACCAGACGGCGGCGGGCCGGTCCGCGATCCGCGACTCGATGAGGGGGCGGCGCGGATCGGACCGGTGGGCCCGCACCCAGTCCAGGACCTGAGAGTCGCCGTGCCGGTACAGCCCCGTCGGAGCGGGGGCCGAGGTCGCGGGCGCCGCGCTCGACGGCTTCGGCCGGGCGGGCGCCGAACTCCTGGGGCTCGGCCTCGGCGAACTCCTCGTCGGTGACGGTGACGTCACGGTCGGACTCGGTACCGCGGGCAGCGGCTGAAGACTCGGTGCCTCGCTGATCGTGGGCCGCGCCTCGTCGCCGCCGTCCGGGGCGCTGTCGAACGCGGACACCAGGCCCGTGACCGTCCCGACGGCCACCACGGCCGACGCCGCCGCCACCATCGCGCCCCGCCCGCGCCGGCCCGCCGCACGCCGTCGTGCCGCCCGCCGCTCGGCGAGCCGCCGCGCACGTAATCCTGACACCGCGCCGTCCCCTCCTCCCGCTCCTCCCGCACTCCCCCGGCCCGGCCGTTCGCTCGTTCTGGGGAAGCCCCCGGCCAGCCGACACCCGCGTCACCCTACGGCTGCGACCCTTCGTCCATGGCGCAGTTGGAACGGATCGCACGGGCCCAGGTCCCCGCCCACGGGATCGACGACGTGATCGCGCGGATGCGCGCGCTCGCCGCCGGTCTGCCGCCCCGGGACGGTGTCGCCGTCTTCAACCGCGTCTATCTCTCCGTCACGGAGGCGGTCGGCCGGGCCGTCGGCAGAGGCGGCACGGGCGGCTTCCCGGACCCGGCCGCCGCGATCACGCTGGACGTCCGCTTCGCCGAGCGCTACCTCACGGCCGTCGACGCGGCGTCCCACGGGGACCCCGGCCCCGCCTGCTGGCGCCCGCTCCTGCAGTTCCGCCGTCATCCCGGCGTACGCCCCCTGCAGTTCGCCCTCGCGGGCATCAATGCGCACATCGGCCACGATCTGGCGCTGGCCGTGGTGGACGCCTGTCGTACGCTCGGCTGCGAACCGGCCGCACTGGAGGACGAGTTCGAGCGCGTGGGCGACATCCTCGTGACGCTGGAGGAGCACATCCGCGAAGAGCTGATGCCGGGGCCCGACCTCCTCCAGGTCGCCGATCCGCTCACCCATCTGCTCGGCTCGTGGAGCCTGGAGCGGGCCCGCGACGGGGCGTGGGCGGCGGCCCGGGCCCTGTGGGCGCTGGGCGAACTCCCGGGCCTGGCAGCCGAGTTCACCCAGCGTCTCGACACCTCGGTGGGTCTGGTGGGCCGCATGCTGCTCACTCCGCTCCCCGACTGAGATCCGTCCGGCCGGTCCCGGAACTCCCCGACGATCTCGGCGCGTTGAACCGTGCGACACCCGATGCGCACGCGACGAAGGAGCACGGTATGGCGACCCGACTCGGCCTCGGCCTCCCGCAGATGAAGCAGTACGACATCGGCCGCGACATCCCGGACGTGGCGCGCGCCGCGGAGGCGACGGGGTACGAGAGCCTGTGGGTGTTCGAGCGGATCCTGTTCCCGGAGCCCGCCCGGCAGGGGCTCTACGGGGTCCCGGGCCTGCCCTGGCCGGAGCAGTACCGGTCGGTCGCCGACCCGCTGGTCTCGCTCACGCTCGCCGCGGCGGCCACGTCCCGGGCCCGGCTCGGCACGAGTGTGCTGGTGGCGCCGCTGCACGTCCCCTTCCAGCTGGCCCGCTCCCTGGCGTCGTTGGACGCGGCGAGCGGCGGCCGCGTCGTCGCGGGGCTCGGCACCGGCTGGTCGCACGACGAGTACGCCGCGGCGTCGGTGGCCCCCTTCGAGCGGCGCGGCAAGGTCCTCGACGAGCTGCTCGACGTGTGCCGCGCGGTGTGGGGCCCGGACCCGGTGGCGTACGAGGGTGAGCTGACGACCATCGCCCCGTCCGTCGTCGGCCCCAAGCCGGCCGGGCCGCTCCCGATCCTGCTGCCCGCGAACAGCCCGAAGGCCGCGCGCCGCCTGGTCGACCGGGCGGACGGCTGGATGCCCGGCGCGGCGGGGGCCGAGGAGCTGAAGCAGCAGTGGGCGGATCTCCAGGCTCTCGCGAAGGAGCGCGGCCGCACCGCCCCGCTGCAGAGCGTGCTCCGGGTGAACACGCTGTACACGCCCGAGGCGTACACGGGCGACGACCGCAGGCCGTTCCAGGGCAGCGCGGACCAGATCATCGAGGATCTGGCCGCGCACGACGAGGT
The DNA here is from genome assembly GCF_050410835.1 of Streptomyces sp. cg35. NCBI lineage: Bacteria > Bacillati > Actinomycetota > Actinomycetes > Kitasatosporales > Streptomycetaceae > Streptomyces > Streptomyces sp. cg35. The sequence continues at coordinate 7,405,124 of NZ_CP191268.1, read as the reverse complement.
CGGCCTGGAGGAGATCCTCATCGACATCCAGGGCAACCTCCGCGACGCCGAGGAACTGAAGGACCTCGCGGCGGAGATCTACGAGAAGGCCCGGGCCGCGGGGATCTAGGACCTGTAGTGCCGGGCCCCGGGCCCTCGACGAGATCCGCCGGCCAGTCCCTAGTCCTCGGGCAGCTCGACCGGGGCGATCTCGTCGTAGACGTCGCCGGGGCCCGGGTTGGTCGTGTCGGTGGCGCCGCCCAGATGGTGCATGACGCCCCAGACGGCGTTGAGCGCGGTCTGCACGGCGCCCTCGGCCCAGCCGGCCGTCCAGGAGATGTCGTCGCCGGCGAGGAAGATGCCGCGCCGGTCCGCGGGCAGCCGGTCCTGCATGAAGTGCGTGAACAGGCGGCGCTGGTAGCGGTAGTGGCCCGGCAGGTTGGCCTTGAAGGCGCCCATGAAGTAGGGCTCGTTCTCCCAGGACACGGTGACCGGGTTGCCGATGATGTGCTTGCGGATGTCGACCTTGGGATAGATCTCGCCGAGCGACTTCAGCATGACTTCGAGCCGCTCGTTGGCCGACAGCGGGAGCCACTTCAGGCTGTCGTCGCACCACGTGTAGGAGAGGCAGATGACGGCGGGCTTGTCGGGCCCGTCGTCCAGCAGGTAGGTGCCGCGCGTCATCCGGTCGGTGAGCGTCATCGACATGGCGTCGCGGCCGGTCTGCTCGTCCTTGTCCAGCCAGAACGGCCGGTCGACCGGCACGAACAGCTTGCTGGACTCCATGTAGTGGGTCCGCTCGATCGCCGTCCAGTGGTCGATCGGGAACAGCGCGTCGTCGCACGCCACCTTCGACAGCAGCATCCACGACTGGGCGGTGAAGATCGCGGTCTTGTACGTGCGGATGTCTCCGTCCGCGTCGGTGACCGTGATGTGGTTCCCGGCGGTGCGCGCGAGCCGCGTCACCGCGGGCCGCGGCGTGCGGTCCTCGTGGAGCGAGGCGAGCGAGGTCCCGTACGCCCAGTGCACGATCTTCTCGGGCTCCCGCTCCCACAGCCGCAGGGGCAGCTGCTGCGAGCCGCCGACGATGCCGCGGTGGTGGTCGTCGGCCTCGGTGTAGACGACGCGCAGGATCTCCAGGATCGAGTTCGGGAAGTCGGTGTCCCAGCCGCCCGTGCCGAAGCCGACCTGCCCGAAGATCTCCCGATGCCGGAAGGACTTGAAGGCCTCGGAGTCGCACAGGAAACCGTAGAAGGTCTGGTTGTCGAGCTTCTCGACGAGCTGCGACCAGATCTCCCGGATGCGCGGCACGTCCCGCTCGCGCATCGCCTGGTTCATGTCGGTGAAGTCGGCGCCCTCCTCCAGACAGGCGTTCCACGCGGCGGCGACGTCGCGGTAGACCTGCGGCAGGTCGTCGATCGTCTCGGCGTAGTGCGACTCGCCCTTGAGGTCGACGACGGTCGAAGGGGTCGCCGGGGAGAGCGGGTTGGGGAACGCCCGGGTCTCGAGGCCCACCAGGTCGATGTAGTGCTGCAGGGCCGTCGACGACGGCGGGAAGCGCATCGCGCCCATCTCGGCGCTCAGCCCGGCCGCGTCCGGCGGCGTCCCCTCGAAGCCGACCGTGCGCAGCCGGCCGCCGATCCGGTCGGCCTCGTACACGACGGGCTTGAGGCCCATCTTCATCAGCTCGTACGCGGCGACGATGCCGGACAGGCCACCGCCGATGACCGCGACCTCGGTGCCGTGCTCGGTCGCCGGTATCTGGCCGAGGCCCGCCGGGTGGGCGAGGAAGTCGTCGTACGCGTACGGGAAGTCCGGTCCGAACATGGTGATCGGCGGCTGCGCGTCGGTGTGCTGGACGGCGGTGGGCACCGTGGACGTCATGGGGCGCGGACTCCTTGCGGATACGGGCAGGACGGCACGAACCCCGGAAGGCACCGGGAGCGCGTACATGCGGAGGAGGGGACCGAGAAGGCCAGAACGACGGTACGTTTCGGCGGGTCGACGGGACAAGACGGGACCGTTGCGCGTCAGCGTGCGTTTTGTTGCGCGTGGGGCGGCCGGAGCGGCGATTCGTTGCGCGTACGCGAGGGCCCCCGCCGCATGGGTCCGGCGGGGGCCGAGAGGCGGCGAAACCCCTAGGTCAGGCGGGTGAGCCCGAGGTGAAGCGGCGCATCAGCGGGGAGAGCACGAGCACGGACCTCGTCCGCTCGACGAACGGCTCCCCCGCGATCCGCTCCAGGACCCGCTCGAAGTGCCGCATGTCGGAGGCGAAGACCTGGACCAGCGCGTCCGCGTCCCCGGTGACGGTGGAGGCGGCCGCGACCTCGGGGTACCGCTCCAGGCCGCGCCGGATCGCGTCCGGCGAGGTGTTGCGGCGGCAGTAGATCTCGATGAATCCCTCGGTCTCCCAGCCGAGCGCGGCCGGGTCGACCCGCACGGTGAACCCGGTGATCGCCCCGGTGGCCCGCAGCCGGTCCACGCGCCGCTTCACGGCGGGCGCGGACAGGCCGACGAGCTGGCCGATGTCGGCGTAGGAGCGCCGGGCGTCCTCGGCGAGGGCGTGCACGATGCGTTCGTCGAGATCGTTCAGCAAGGCAGGCGGTTCACTTCTGTGCTTCTGCGGCTTCCGCGGGGGCGGCGAGACGGGAGCGACGCATCCCGTAGCAGAAGTAGAACACGAGCCCGACGGCCATCCAGGCACCGAAGACGATCCAGGTGATGACGGACAGACTGCCCATCATCCAGACGCACAGCGCGAAGCCGATGACCGGCAGGAGCGGCGACAGCGGCACCCGGAACGTGCGCGGCATGTCCGGGCGGGTCCGGCGCAGCACGATCACCGCGATGTTGACCAGGGCGAAGGCGAAGAGCGTGCCGATGCTGGTGGCGTCGGCGAGCTGGCCCAGCGGGATCGCGGCGGCGAGCACACCGCAGAACAGGGACACGATGACGGTGTTGGCGCGCGGCGCCCCGGTCTTCGGGTGGACCTTCGAGAACACCTTGGGCACGAGTCCGTCCCGGGACATCGCGAACAGGACGCGGGTCTGCCCGTAGAGCACGGTGAGCACGACGGACGCGATGGCGATGACGGCGCCGGCGGCGAGCAGCGTCGCCCAGAACGACTGGCCCGTCACGTCCTTCATGATCCCGGCGAGCGCGGCCTCCGAGTCGCTGAACTGCTGCCACGGCCGGGCCCCGACGGCGACCGCCGCGACGAGGACGTACAGCGCGGTGACGATGACGAGGGACAGCATGATGGCGCGCGGCAGGTCGCGCTGCGGGTTCTTCGCCTCCTCACCGGCCGTGGAGGCGGCGTCGAAGCCGATGTACGAGAAGAAGAGCGTGGCACCGGCGGCGCTGACGCCCGCCATGCCGAGCGGCATGAAGTGCTCGTAGTTGCCGGACTGGAAACCCTTGAGGCCGATCGCGCAGAAGAGCAGCAGCGACACGATCTTCACGACGACCATGATCGTGTTGGCGCGGGCCGACTCCCTGGCGCCGCCCAGCAGGAACACCATGGCGAGCAGCACCACGATGAGGGCGGGCAGGTTGAAGACGCCGCCGTCGCCGGGCGGCGCGGACAGGACGTCCGGGATGGTGACACCGATGGTGCCGTCGAGGAGCTCGTTGAGGTACTCGCCCCAGCCGACGGCGACGGCCGCGACGGACACCCCGTACTCCAGGACCAGACACCAGCCGCACACCCAGGCGATCAGCTCGCCCATCGTTGCGTATGCGTACGAGTAGGAGGACCCGGCGACCGGGATGGAGCCGGCCAGCTCGGCGTACGACAGGGCCGAGAACAGGGCCGTCAGTCCGGCGATCACGAACGACAGCGTGACGGCGGGGCCGGCCTTGGGGACCGCCTCGCCGAGGACGACGAAGATGCCGGTGCCGAGCGTGGCGCCGATGCTGATCATGGTCAGCTGCCAGAGTCCGAGCGAGCGCCGCAGGGTGCCGCCCTCACCCTGGCCGCCCTCCGCGACCAGGCGTTCCACCGGCTTGCGCCGCATCAGACGGGCGCCGAGGCCCGCGGGTGCGGTCTCGACGTGCGGGGTGCGCGGGGATGCGCCGTGATCGAGCACGGACTGGCTCCTTCATCGCTGCCGGTCGGGGGACGGCCGCGGCGTGGGGGCGCGCGGCGGTCGAACCCGGTCGAACTCCGACCGGGGACCGCCGAGCAGGCCGTCCCCCGCCGTGCCACGTACAGCGGACGACTCTAGAGGACTCGACTTCCCGGCTGTAATGCAGCAACCTTGCGCACCGGCGCATGATCGTTGCGCGGATCCCGGTCACGCGCGCGTTCGTTGCGACGTCCGTTTCGTCTGTTGCGTTCAGCGTGTTCGGTGTCACATTCCCCGCCGGGGAGTGAACCCGTCGATCGTGGGTAGTCGCTAAAGCCGTCCCGCCCGTCGGCCGTGTGCCGGCCGGGCGGGACGGCTGCGCGTCAACACGGCTTGAGGCGGTGGGGGTTCGAGGCGTGCATCATGTGCAGGACGTACGTGACCGGAGACCGGTATGAGAGGGGCTTGTGAGTACCAGCGAGACGGACATCCGCAATCTGCTGCTTGAGGCGCTGCGCGACCAAGAGGGGCAGATCGCCGACCGGTGGACGACGCTCCAGCTGGAGCGGGCCGCGCTCGGCACCGACATGACCGAGGGCGAGCTCCGCGAGGAAGCGGCCCTGCTCATCGACGCCCTCACGGACGCGCTGGCCAGCGACACCCCGGTCGAGCGTCTGGTGACGTCGCACCACAATCTGCGCGCCACGGTGACCCAGTTGTCGCTGCGCAGAGTGCGGGCCGGCGCCACCCCCACCGACACCTCGCTCGCCGTGCTCTCCCTCAAGGAGGCGCTCCTCGCCGCGGTGCAGCACACCACGCGCGACTCGAGCGAGCTGTTCTCCGCGGCCGTGCTGGTCAACCGGATGCTCGACGCCGCGGGCGCCCTCTCCTTCGAGACGTACGTCGAGGGGCGCGACGAGATCATCCAGCGCCAGAGCCGTCAGCTGATGGAACTCTCCACGCCCGTCGTCCGGTTGTGGCGGCACGTGCTGGCCGTCCCGCTGATCGGCACGCTGGACACGGCCCGCACCCAGATCGTCATGGAGTCGCTGCTCCAGGCCATCCAGGACGACGAGGCCAAGATCGCCATCATCGACATCACCGGGGTGCTGACCGTCGACACGGCGGTCGCCCAGCACCTCATGCACACCGTCAACGCGGTCCGCCTGATGGGTGCGGACTGTGTCATCAGCGGGATCCGGCCGCCCATCGCCCAGACCATCGCCCAGTTGGGGATCGACCTGTCCACCATCCTGACCCGCGCGACCCTGGCCGACGCCCTGGCCGACGCGGTGAAACTGACCGACCAGCCCGCCGTCGGCTTCGCCGTGGCCGAGTCGGCACCGCGGTGAACTCCCCTCGCCCCACGGGCGTTCCCATCCTGCGGCTCGGCGACGTCCTCGTGACAGGGCTGCTCAACGAGCTGGACGACCGGTCGGCGGTCGCCTTCACCGACGAGCTGACCGAGCGGATCGCGGCCGACGGCGCGCGCGGTGTGCTCATCGACATCTCCCGTCTGGAGATCATCGACTCGTTCGTGGCCCGTACGCTGATGGAACTGACGACGATGGCCCGCCTGTTGGGCGCCCGCGTCATCGTCGCGGGCATGCGCCCCGCCGTCGCGATCACCCTGGTCGAACTGGGCATCCAGCTCACCGGCGTGGAGACCGCGCTCAACGCCGAACAGGGCCTGACCGCGCTCGGCTGGCAGCGGACCCCGGAGGGGCCTGGCCGTGACCATGTCGGATGAGCGTGCCCCGCACGCGATGCAGCCGGCCACGGACCAGGTGACCGTCCGCCGGGTCTACGAAGTGCGCTCGGAGGACGACCTGCTGACGGTGCGTCATGCCGTGCGCGCGGCCACCGTGGAGTCCGGCTTCGGCCTGGTGGACCAGACCCGGGTGGTGACCGCCGCCAGCGAGCTGGCCCGCAACGCCTACATCCACGGCAAGGGCGGCACGCTGACCGTCGAGCTGCTCAAGCGGCGCGGCGCCGAGGGCATCCGCCTCGTCATCCAGGACGAGGGGCCCGGCATCCCGGACGTCGGCGCCGCGATGACCGACGGCTGGACGACGGGCAGTGGCCTCGGTCACGGCCTGGGCGGCGCCCGGCGGCTGATGGACGCGTTCCACGTCGACACCCGGCCCGGCGCCGGCACGACGGTCACCGTGGTGCGCTGGACGGTGCGATGACGGCCTCCGCCGACATCGCCGTGACGGCGCATGTCGTCGTCGACCACGCCAGCGCCGTGCACCACGCGGCGACGCTGGCGAGGGACGCGGCGCGGGCGGGCGGGCTCGGCGGCACCACCGCCGAGCGGGCCGCGGTGCTCACCAGCGAACTCGCCGGGAATCTGCTGCGGCACGCGGTCGGCGGCGCCGTCTACGTGCAGCGCCACCCCCAGGGCGACGGCCTCGACGTGGTCGCCGTCGACCGGGGCCCCGGCATGGCGAGCCCGGACCGGGCCATGGTCGACGGGTACAGCACCGCGGGGACGCTCGGCTCCGGCATGGGGGCGGCCCGGCGGCTCGCGGACGAGCTGACGCTGCGCACCCTGCCGGGCGTCGGCACGCTGATCTGCGCCCGCTTCCACGCGCCGGGCGCTGCTCCGCCGCGGGCCGACGTCGGCCTGGTCTGCCTGCCGCTGCGCGGCGAGGAGCGGTGCGGGGACAGCGCGGCCGTGGCGGACGCGCCGGGCGGCCGGACGGCGGTCGTCGTGGACGGGCTCGGGCACGGCGCCGAGGCCGCCGAGGCGAGCGCGGCCGCCGTGGGCGTGTTCCGCGAGGGACCGGAGCGGCCCCTGCCGGAGCTGCTCGCGGCGATGGACCGCGCCCTGCGTTCGGGCCGCGGCGCCGCCGTCGGCCTGCTGCGGCTGCGCCCCGGCACGGTGGAGCACTGCGGGATCGGCAACGTACGGCTGCTGCTCGTCGGCCACGACGGCGTCGGCTCCCGGGCCACCGGGCAGCCCGGTGTGGTCGGCTGGAACATGCCGCGCCCGCTGCCGCGTTCGCTGCCCATGCCCGAGGAGTGTGCGGCGGTGCTGCACAGCGACGGCATCGGGGCGCGCTGGGCGGACACGGCCACCCCCTTCCTGCTGGGACTGCCGCCCCGGCTGCTCGCCGCGGCCCTGGGACACGGATATCGTTCGGCGCGCGACGATGCGACCGCCCTGGTCACCGGGGCGGCTAGGAGGAGTTCATGACCGATCGGGCCGCCGCGCCGACGCAGCGCACGACCCATCGCTCCCCGGCCGAACTGCGCACCGCTGTCCGGGCGTTGGCGGCCTCGTTCCGGCTGCCCGCCGAGCTGCGCACCCGGCTGACGATGTCCGTGGCGCGCGTCGCGGAGACCGAGCTGCGGGCGGGGCGGCCCATCACGCTGGAGTCGACGCCCGAACCGGCCGCGTCCGAGCCGACGCTGACGGTACGCCTGCGGGCCCCGCGGGCCCCCTGGACCGTACCGGTCGAGGCGCTGCCGCTGCCCGCGCGGCGCGAGGCGGACACGACGGTGTGGCGGGTGCCGCTGCCCGGCCAGGCGCCCCCGCCGGCCGCCGAGTCGGCCGGGGACTCCCCCGTCGAACTCCTGGAGGAGGAGCTGCGGGTGGCTGTCGCCCGCGCCGACGCCCTGGAGTCGGACCGGCGCAGGCTCACCCATGAGCTGGACGAGACGAACAGCGGAGTCCTCGCCCTGTACGTCCAGTTGGAGGAGCGCGACGAGCAACTGCGCCGCGCCCACGGCCAGATGCTCCGCGAGCTGGAAGACGCGCTGCGCCCCGCGCCGATGAAGGTCGACGGGCTCGAACTGGCCATCCACTACGCGCCCGCGGGTACCGACGCCCCGACCGGCGGCGACCTCTACGACTGGTTCCAGCTGCCCGACGGCACCGTGCACATCACGGTCGTCGACGCCCTGGGCCACGGCCTGACGAGCACCCGCAGCGCGCTCAACGTGACGCACGCCGTCCGCACGCTCGCCCTGGAGGGACACCCTCTGGAGACGATCGTGGCGCGCACCGACGCGATCCTGCTGCCCTACGACCGCGAGCTGATGGCGACCGTCCTGCTGGTCCGCATCGACCCGGTCTCGGGCCGCGTCGACCTCGCCAACGGCAGCCACCCGCCGCCCGTGCTGGTGACCGAGGACGGCACCGCCCGCTTCCTCGAGGTACGCGGCCGGGGCATCGGCTACCCGATGGCCGGCAGCGAACGACTGTGGCACGAGCACCTCGCCCCCGGCGACCTGCTCGTGCTGTACACCGACGGCCTGACCGAGAGCCGTCGCGACCCCTACGAGGGCGAGCGCCGGCTCGTGTCGGCGGCCGTCCGGCACCGGCATCGCCCGACCGACGAAATCCCCGGCGCCCTCGCGGAGGAGATGCACACCGTGATCCTGCACCCGGACGACACGCTCGCCCTGACCGTACGGAGAAGCCGATGACGCACGCGGCACCCGAGTCCATACCCGACGGACCGCACGGCTCGCTGGTCTGCGCCACCACGGACGGCCCCGAGGGGCCGGTCGTCTCGCTCACCGGCGACCTCGACTACGAGACGGCGCCGGAGCTGCTCGCGTCGGTGACGGCGCTCTGCGCACCGGCCGGCACCACCGTGACCCTCGACCTGTCGGGCGTCCGGTTCTTCGACAGTGGCGGCATCAACGTGCTGCTGCGGGCCCGCACCGCGCTCCAGGAGCGGGGCGCCGAGCTGGCCGTGCGCCGTCTCTCCCCCGTCGTCGAGCGGATCTTCCGGATCACCGGCCTCGACACGGTCCTCGTCCCGGGCACGCCGACGGGGCCCGGTGACGGTGAAGATCCGACCGCGGGGTAACAGCTACGCATGGAGATCGTGGTGGACGGTCCCGTCACCGGGACACAGGCCCGGAGCGCCGCTGCCCGGTTCCTCGCCGAGCACTGTCCGTGGGCCGACGCCGACGCGGTGCTGCTCGTGGTGTCGGAGCTGGTCACGAACGCGGCCCGGCACACCGGTGCCCTCGCGCGCCTTCGGCTGCGCGTCGACGCGGGCGGTCTCTCGGTGTCCGTGGAGGACGGTGACCCGCGCCCGCCGGTGCCGCGCGCCCCGGACCTGGGCGGTGGCGGCGGCTTCGGCTGGCACATGGTGGAGCGGCTGGCCGAGCGGCTCGCCGTCCGCCCGGCGCCGGGCGGCAAATGCATAGAGGCGGCGTGGGCGGCGCCGGCGGGGTGACCCCTCCGAGCGCCGCGCACACGGCCCCGGCGGTCAGCTCCAGCTGGCGTGCAGCGGCTTGCCCTCGGCGTAACCGGCGGCGGACTGGATGCCGACGACGGCCTTCTCCTCGAACTCGGCGAGCGAGTTGGCACCGGCGTACGTGCAGGACGAGCGGACGCCCGCGATGATCGAGTCGATCAGGTCCTCGACGCCCGGACGCTGCGGGTCGAGGAACATCCGCGAGGTGGAGATGCCCTCCTCGAACAGCGCCTTGCGGGCGCGGTCGTAGGAGGACTCGTCGGAGGTCCGGTTCTTCACGGCGCGCGCCGACGCCATGCCGAAGGACTCCTTGTAGGCGCGCCCCTGGGCATCGTGCTGCAGGTCGCCCGGGGACTCGTAGGTCCCGGCGAACCACGAACCGATCATCACGTTCGACGCGCCGGCGGCGAGCGCCATGGCGACGTCGCGCGGGTGGCGGACGCCACCGTCGGCCCAGACGTGCTTGCCGTACTTCTTGGCCTCGGCGGCGCACTCCAGGACGGCGGAGAACTGCGGGCGGCCGACGCCGGTCATCATGCGCGTGGTGCACATGGCGCCGGGTCCGACACCGACCTTGATGATGTCCGCGCCGGCCTCGATGAGGTCCTTGACGCCCTCGGCGGCGACGATGTTGCCCGCCACGATCGGGACCTGCGGGTCGAGCGCGCGCACGGTCCTGATCGCGCTGATCATCGACTCCTGGTGGCCGTGGGCCGTGTCGATGACGAGGGTGTCGACGCCCGCGTCCAGCAGCTGCTTGGCCTTGCCCGCCACGTCGCCGTTGATGCCGACGGCGGCGGCGATGCGGAGCTTGCCCTCGGCGTCGGTGGCCGGGGTGTAGAGCGTGGCGCGCAGGGCGCCGGTGCGGGTCAGGATGCCGGCGAGCTTGCCGTCCTTGTCGACCGCGGGGGCGTAGCGGCGGTTGGCGCCGTCCAGCTTGTTGAAGGCGTCGCGCGGGTCGATGTCCGCGTCGAGCAGCAGCAGGTCCTTGGACATGACCTCGGACAGCTGCGTGAAGCGGTCGACACCGGTCAGGTCCTGGTCGGTGACGACACCGACGGGGCGCAGCTCGTCGTCGACGACGACACCGGCGTTGTGCGCGCGCTTGGGCAGCAGAGCCAGGGCGTCGGCGACGGTCTGGGTCGGCGCGAGGACGATCGGGGTGTCGAGCACCAGGTGACGGGTCTTCACCCAGGAGATGACCTCGGTGACGACCTCGATCGGGATGTCCTGGGGAATGACGACGAGTCCGCCGCGGCGGGCCAGCGTCTCGGCCATGCGTCGTCCGGCGATGGCGGTCATGTTGGCGACGACCAGCGGGATCGTGGTGCCCGTGCCGTCCGGCGACGAGAGGTCCACGGCCTGGCGGGAGCCGACGGCGCTCCGGCTCGGCACCATGAAGACGTCGTCGTACGTCAGGTCGTACGCGGGCTTGATGTCATTGAGGAAACGCACGTGCGGACATCCCAGTCGGTAGAAGGGGTCCCCGGGAGGATCCCTCCGGGGCACAAAGCACGTACTTCATTTTCCCATGGGGCCGTCCGATCCGTCTCCGGGCCGAACGTCCCAAGGTCAGGCACCCCGCTTGGATGATCATCCCAGCGCGAGCAGCACGGTGACGGCGGACGCCTGCGCGAAGACCTCCCGCGCGATGTCCCACTGCCCCGGCTGCCGCTCCTCGAACCGCTCCCAGCCGCGGACCACCAGGACAAGGGCGCCCTCAGCCTCGGGCAGCTGTCCCGGGTCGCCCAGGGCGTCGGCGAGGGCGTCCCAGTTCCGCCCGAACCACCCGGGCAGGCCGAGAGCGGCGGCGCAGCGGTCCATGAAGGCCGCCTTGTCCACGATCCCGTCCAGGTCCAGGACGCGCACGGTCCAGTCGGCCGGGGACGCGGGGAGACTGCCCGTCCCGCTCATCGCAGCACCGCCTTGAACGACTCGTAGTGGTCATCGGTGTAGTACGTCTCCCCGCCGCTCCCGGTGACGATGCGCCGGGCCCCGCGGTCGCGCTCGCCCGGGGTGCGCACGGTGTACTCGTGGTAGTAACCGCGCTGGTGGCGGGGCAGCTCCCGCTCGAAGTTCCCGAAGACGCTGCCGTCCTTCTCGTACGGGAAGGGCCCGCCGTCGTCGATGAGCTCCAGTGTGCGTCGCGCCTCGGCGGGCAGCCGGGCCTCCGCCACGGTCGCCATGCCCGCGGCCCAGGCGGGCGTCCCGGTGCGCGTTCCGTCCGAGCCGGCGCACCCGCCGAGCAGCAGGCCGAGACAGCAGACAAGGGCGCCGAGCAGCAGCCGGAGGGAACGCATGGCCACGATGCTGCCACGATCAAGCCCCTCCGGCGATCGAGGAGCGGGGTCCGGGGCGGCGCCCCGAGACCTCAGCCCCGGTCCGGAGTCACACCCCGTCCGGGTCGGCCCGCTGCAGCGCGGGCTTGGGCGCGGACCCGGCGGTCAGCAAGAAGTCAGCCGCGGCGGTGTCGGTGACGAGGCTGGTCACCAGCCCCGACCGCAGCACCGCGTCGATGGCGGCAGCCTTCCGCTGCCCGCCCGCGATGGCCACGACCTCCGGTATCCGCCGCAGCCGGTCCGCCTCGACGGTGATGCACCGCTCCCCCAGGTCACGCCCGACCCGGCGCCCCTGCGCGTCGAAGAGGTGCGCGGACATCTCGGCGGCGACGCCGAGGGACGCGTAGTGCGCGCGCTCCTCGTCGCTGAGCATGTCGTGCACGGTCGAGATGCCGGGCTCCCACGAGCCGATCGACACACACGCCACGGTGACCTTGTCGAAGTACTCGAAGGCCCGCGCGATCCCCGTCTGGTCGCGCAGCGCGGCCGCGGTGGCCGCGTCCGGCAGCAGCATGGGGGCGTAGATCGGGTGGGCGTCGCCGCCCGACACCTGCGCGGCACGGCGCACGGCCTCGACGGAGCCGCGCTCCGCGGTCCCGGCGTCGTACACCCCCGTCAACTGCACGACGGTGCACGGCGGGAGCCGGTCGAGGGCCGCGGCCATGTGGATGGTGGAGCGGCCCCAGGCGAGGCCGAGGACATCGCCCTCGGTCACCAGTTCGCCGAGCAGGTCCGCGGCGACCTCGCCGAGGTTCTCGGGGTCGGGCGACTCCTCCGCCTCGGCCGGCGACTCGACGACGACCGCGTGCCGCAGACCGTAGCGGGCGCGCAACGCGTCGGAGCGCTCGGCGTCCAGCTCGGCCGGGACCCGGATCTCGATCCGTACGAGATCTCGTTCGAGGGCGGTCTCCAGGACCCGGGCCACCTTGAAGCGGCTGACGCCGAACTCCTCGGCGATCTGGATCTTGGACTTGCCCTCTAGGTAGAAGCGACGGGCCATGGCCGCCGCCTGCACCAGCTCCGCGGGTCCCATCCGCAGGGCTGACCGACCCGCCGATGATGCGGACACGGCGATCTCCTCACTGCTCTTCTGCACGACTCACTGCGTTCACAACCTGGATACGCCGTTCATCCTTGCAGATCCGGCGGGCTTGATCAGCCCTGATGAAAGCCGTTCACGTATCTGTGGCTCAGTGGCCGCACGCCCAGGCGGCCGAAGCGGTGGCGCTCTCGGCCTGCGTGCGCAATGCACGTACCGCCTCTGCCGGGTCCTTCGCCCCGTATACCGCCGATCCGGCGACGAAGACGTCGGCCCCGGCCTCGGCGCACCGCTCGATCGTCGACGCGGAGACGCCGCCGTCGACCTGGAGCCACAGCTCCAGTCCGTGCTTCGCGATCAGCTCACGGGTGCGCCGGATCTTCGGCAGCATGATGTCGAGGAACGCCTGCCCGCCGAAACCGGGCTCCACGGTCATGATCAGGAGCATGTCCAGCTCGGGGAGCAGGTCCTCGTACGGCTCGATGGGCGTCGCCGGCTTGAGGGCCATGGACGCGCGGGCCCCCTTGGCGCGGATCTCGCGGGCGAGGCGGACCGGGGCGGCGGCGGCCTCGGCGTGGAAGGTGACGGAGCCGGCCCCCGCTTCGACGTACTGGGGAGCCCACCGATCGGGGTTCTCGATCATCAGATGGCAGTCCAGCGGGGTGTCCGTCGCACGCGCCAGGGACTCTACGATCGGCACCCCCAGCGTGAGGTTCGGGACGAAGTGGTTGTCCATGACGTCGACATGGAGCCAGTCGGCGCCCTCGACGGCCTTGGCCTCGTCGGCAAGGCGGGCGAAGTCCGCGGACAGGATGCTGGGGTTGATCTGAGCCATGCACCAAGCCTGCCATGCCCGGCACCCGTTGCCCGCCCCGGTCCGTACCAGGGCCTGATAACGATGCCGAGCCGTGCCCTTCCGTGCCGTGCCGGGCGCGCGCGGACCTCAGCCGGTGCGCCGGATCAGCGCCAGGTACATCGCGTCCGTGCCGTGCAGATGCGGCCACAGCTGGACGTCCGGGCCGTCCCCGAGCCCGGGCACGCCCTTCATCATCGGCCGCGCGTCGATGAGTTCGGCCCCGTCGACCGACTTCAGCACGTCGTCGACGACGGCCCGCGTCTCGGCCAGGTGCGGGGAGCACGTGGCGTATCCGACGACGCCGCCGACGCGCACGGACTCAAGTGCCGTACGCAGCAGGGACCGTTGCAGCGGGGCGAACCCGTCCAGGTCCTCCGGGCGACGCCGCCAGCGCGCCTCGGGGCGGCGGCGCAGGGCGCCGAGCCCGGTGCAGGGCACGTCCATCAGGACCCGGTCGAACGTGCCGGGGTTCCACGGGGGACGCGTGCCGTCCGCGGCGATCACCTGGTACGGGCCCGGGTTCCCGTCGAGCGCCTTCGCGACGAGCCCGGCCCGGTGCGGCTGCTTCTCGGAGGCGAGCAGCGTCGCCCCGCGCCCGGCGGCGAGCCCGGCCAGCATCGCGGCCTTGCCGCCGGGGCCCGCGCACCCGTCCAGCCACTTCTCGTCCGGCCCCTCCAGCGGAGCGTTCGCGAGCGCGAGCGCGACGAGCTGGCTGCCCTCGTCCTGCACACCGGCCAGGCCGGACCGTACGACGTCGAACGAGCCCGGCTCGCCGCCCTCGGTGAGCCGCACGGCGTACGGGGACCAGCGGCCGGGCAGCCCGGATTCCTCGCCCACCTCGGCGAGCACGGCCTCGGCCGTGGTCCGTCCGGGCCGCGCCACGAGCGTCACCTCGGGCCGCTCGTTGTCGGCCTCCAGCAGGTCCTCGATCCCGGCGCGGCTGCCGCCCAGGGAGTCCCAGAGCGCCGAGACGACCCATCGCGGATGCGAATGCACCACGGCGAGATGGTCCTCGGGGTCCTCGTCGTACGCCGGCGCGACCCGCTCCAGCCAGGCGTCGAGATCGTGCTGCGAGACCTTGCGCAGCACGGCGTTGACGAACTTGGCCCGCCCGTCGCCGAGCACCACCCGCGCCAGCTCCACGGACGCGGACACCGCGGCGTGGGTGGGGATGCGGGTGCCGAGCAGCTGGTGCACCCCGAGGTTCAGCACGTCGAGGACCGGCGGGTCGACCTCGCGCAGCGGCCGGTCGATGCAGGCCGCCACGATCGCGTCGTAGGTGCCCTGGCGGCGCAGCGTCCCGTACACGAGCTCCGTGGTGAGAGCGGCGTCCCGCGCGTCGAAGTCGCCCTTCGCGCGGGCCTTGCGCAGCAGCGGGGGCAGCACGAGGTTCGCGTACGCGTCCCGCTCGTCGACCGCGCGCAGCGCCTCGAAGGCGAGGATCCGCACGGGGTCCTTCTTCGGGCGGCGGTGGGGCTTGCCGGGCCTGCCCGGGCGACGGTTCGGCTGCGACGAGGTCGGCTGGTCGTTCAAAGGTGCTCCGCTGGTGGGATCGTACGGGCGGTACGCAGAGGTCGTACGCCGAGGTGAACCCTCTCAGCGTACGACCCGGCCTCCGCAGGGGCGCCCGCGGGCCTCAGCCCAGGCGCTCGCCGGACCCGATGCGCACCCCGCGCGCCCAGTCGGCGGCGGCCATCGGCTTCTTGCCCTGGGCCTGCACCCACAGCAGCTCGACGGCGTGCGAGCCGGTGCCCACGTACAGGTTCTTCTTGCCGACGCCCAGCTCGCCCGGCGCCAGGTCCGTGTGGTCGGGCGCGAGCACCGCGGTGCGCACCTTCAGGCGCTCGCCGCGGAACTCGGTCCAGGCGCCGGGGGCCGGAGTGCAGCCGCGCACCACGCGGTCGACGCGCAGCGCGGGCGCGTTCCAGTCGATCCGGGCGTCCTCGACGGTGATCTTCGGGGCGAGCGAGACGCCGTCGGCGGGCTGCGGCACGGCCTGGAGCGAGCCGTCCTCGATGCCGTCCATCGTCGCGACGAGCAGCCCGGCGCCCGCGAAGGCGAGCCGGGTCAGCAGATCGCCGCTGGTGTCGGTGGACCGGACCGCCTCGGTCACGGTGCCGTACACGGGGCCGGAGTCCAGCCCCTCCTCGATGAGGAAGGTGGACGCCCCGGTGATCTCGTCGCCCGCCATGACCGCGTGCTGCACGGGCGCCGCACCGCGCCAGGCGGGCAGCAGCGAGAAGTGCAGATTGACCCAGCCGCGGGTCGGCACGTCGAGGGCGGTCTTCGGCAGCAGCGCCCCGTACGCGACGACGGGGCAGCAGTCGGGGCCGATCTCGCGCAGCCGGGCGAGGAACTCCTCGTCGCGCGGCTTGGCGGGCTTGAGCACCTCGATGCCGGCCTCCTCGGCCCGCTCCGCGACCGGGCTCGCGACCAGGCGGCGGCCGCGCCCCGCGGGGGCGTCGGGCCGGGTGACGACGGCGGCGACCTCGTGCCGGTCGGAGGCGATCAGGGCGTCCAGAGCGGGAACGGCGACCTCGGGGGTGCCGGCGAAGACGAGCTTCATCGGTGGCTAACGGCCTCTCGGGGCAGGGTCACGGGCAGCGCACCAGTCTATGGCGATGCTTCATGGGGCACACATGGGGCGCACGCCTGAACGTGCGCCCTGCGCATATGCGGATACGCCGGAACAGCGTGACCCCTCACTGAATGGCGCGTTGGTCAAGAAAGAGTTGACCAACCAATGGGCCGTGATCACTCGATCGTCAGCGCAGGCTGACGCTCGCTGCGATCGCGTCCCCATCCTTTTCATCGCCGGTTCGAGAGGCTTGTCAATGGCCGACCACGCAACCCACGACGCCCAGGCACGGGCCACCCTGCACCTCCTGGTACGGGACATCGAGCGGGTCCGCCGCCAGGTGGACGCGCTGCGCACCCTCACCGCGCAGCTCGGCAACGTCTACCGCCCGCGCCGCTCCGGCCCCTCCGCGGGGTTCGTCGTCTACGGGAGGGCGCCCGCCCCGACCGTCCGTCTCGCCCAGGAACTGCGGGACAGCGTCGAGACCCTGGTGACCGCCGCCGTGGACTTCGACCGTTCGCTGGGTTTCTCGTGGGACGCGGTGGGCTCCGCGCTCGGGGTGACCAAGCAGGCGGTGCACCGTCGGTACGGGGCCCGCAGGGCGGCCACGCAGGCCGCGGCGGACGCCGAGCGCGCCACGGACAGTCCCGCGCCGACCCGCCCCGCCCTGCCGCTGGGCGCCGGACCGCTGCCGTCGGTGCCCGCGGCCCGCTCGATGCCGACCCAGCCGACCGCGGGCAGCACGGGCCTGCGGGACGAGGCGCGGCCGAGCGCCTTCCCCGGTCCGCGCAACGGCTGAGCCGACATCCGACTGCCTCCCCGCATCGCACGTCCGGGGAGGCAGAGGCATGTCGGCGTCTGATCAGCCGATGTCGAGGGGGTCCACCCGGATCCGCACCGGCTCGATCCCGCCGCGCGCCATCCGCGCCGCCTGAGCCTGCTTGAGGGCACGGGCCAGCGCCGCGCCACTGCCCGGCGGCACCCGCACCAGCACCCGCTCCCACTGCTCCCCGGCCGGTGGCGCCCCCGGCCGCCGGGCGGCTCCCGGCCCGGCCTCGGGCACCGGCACAGGTCCGAGCACCTCCGCGTCCGCGGGCAGGTCGACCGCGCCGAGAAACCCGTGCAGGGCTTCCGGGGTCCCGCTCACCGACGCCATCCGGGACACCGGCGGGAACCCCAGCTCGGCCCGGTCGGCGAGCTCGCGCACCGCGTGCCCCACCGGATCCCAGCGCACCAGGGCCTGCACGGGCCGCAGCGTCGGCTCCGCCATGATCACCACGGTGCCTCCCGCCTCCTGGGGCCGGACCAGCGCCGACGCGGCGATCCAGCGGCGCAGCGCGTCCTCCCCCGCCCGCAGATCGGGCCGCCCGAGCATGGCCCACCCGTCGAGCAGCAGCGCCGCGGCGTACCCGCCCTCGGCGACGGGCTCGGCGCCCGGTGTGCTGACGACCAGCGCGGGCGCGCCCGACACCGTGTCGAGCACCTGCTCACGGCCCGATGTCCGCACCGGCACCGTGGAGAAGGCCCGGCCGAGCTCCTCGGCGGTGCGCCGCGCTCCGACGACCTGGGCGCGCAACCGGGAGCCGCCGCACTCGGCGCAGTGCCAGTTCGCCTCGTCCCGGCCGCACCAGCCGCAGGCCAGCACACCGGTCGCCTCCCGCGCCTCCAGCGGGCCCGCGCAGTGCCGGCACCGGGCGGGCTCCCGGCACCGCTGACAGGCCAGGCGCGGCACATATCCGCGCCGTGGCACCTGCACGAGCACCGGCCCGTCGCGCAGGGCGGTCCGCGCCACGTCCCAGGCGATGCTCGGCAGCCGGGCGGCACGGGCGGCCTCGTCGCGGGCGACGTCCAGGTCTCCCACGGTCCGTACCAGCGGGGCCACCCGCCGCACGGCGTCCCGGGGCGCGGCGACAGCGGCGGCCCAGCCGCTGCGCACGAGCTGCGCGGCCTCGACCGTGCAGCTCCAACTCCCCAGCAGGAAGGCGCACTTGTCCCGGGCGGCCCGCAGTTCGAGGACCTCCCGTACATGCGGGAAGGGCGCATGGTCGTCGCTGTGATGGGAGTCCCCGTCGTCCCACACCACGACCAGCCCCGGATCGCGCACGGGAGCGAACATGGCGGCCCGGGTCCCCACCACGGCCCGCACGGCCCCCCGCCGCACGGCGAGCCACTCCTGGTACCGGCGCTGCTGCCCGGCGTCGGCGGTCAGCAGGGCGTGCTGCCCCTCCCCCAGCGCCTCGCGCAGCGCGGCGTCGACCCGCGCCGCGAGCCGCACGGTCGGCACCACCACGAGCGCCCCGCGCCCCGATGCCAGGGTCGCCTGCACGGCCCGCGCGATCTCCGCGGCCCACTCGGGCCCGGGCAGCGCGGTCCACACGGCGCGCGGAGCGCCTCCGGCGGCGAGGGACGTCAGCAGATCGGCGCCCCGTTCGTACCGCTGCCAGGAGCCGGGCTCGGGCGCGGGCGGGGCCGGCGGCGGTGCCGGGAACTCGCGGGCCTCGGCCTTGGCATGCCGGGGCGGGACCGCGAGCTGCAGCACGTCCGCGAGGCTCCCCGCGTACCGGTCGGCCACGGCCCGGGTCAGTCCCAGCAGTGCGGCGTCGAGCACCGGCTCGGGCGACAGCACCTGCGCCAGAGCGGCCAGGGGGCCCTGGTACTCGGCCTCGGCGACCCGCTCGACCAGGAACCCGTCGATCAGGCCGCCGCCCTCGCGCCGCCCGTCCCGCACGTTCTTCGCACCCGCGCCGAACCGCACCCGCACCCGCACTCCGGGCTGCGCGACGGCGTCCAGTTCCTCCGGGACCGCGTACTCGAAGTACCGGTCGAGATGCAGCACTCCCTTGTCGACGAGCACCCGCGCCACCGGCAGTTCCTTGGCGAGCGCCGCCCCCCGCCAGGTCCGCGGCTTCGCCTTCGGCGCCTTCGCCCTGCGCACGCTCTCCCGGATGAACGCAAGCTGCTCCGGCTCGCCGCCGGCGGGCTCCTCGGGCGTGTCGTTCTCGCTGCTCACAGGTGCATTCCTACCAGAGGGGACCGACAGCGAACGGCCTGGGAAAACGCCGGGGCCCGGCCCTCCCGAAGGAGAGTCGGGCCCGCGGAGGTCAGCCGCCCGGGACTTACAGCCCCGCGGCCTTGCGCAGCGCGTCCACCCGGTCCGTCTTCTCCCAGGTGAAGTCGGGCAGCGCGCGCCCGAAGTGGCCGTAGGCGGCCGTCTGGGAGTAGATCGGGCGGAGCAGGTCGAGGTCACGGATGATCGCGGCCGGGCGGAGGTCGAAGACCTCACTGATCGCGGCCTCGATCTTGTCCGTGTCGACGGTGTTCGTGCCGAAGGTCTCCACGAAGAGACCGACCGGCTCGGCCTTGCCGATCGCGTACGCGACCTGGACCTCGCAGCGCGCGGCGAGACCGGCGGCCACCACGTTCTTGGCGACCCAGCGCATCGCGTACGCGGCGGAGCGGTCGACCTTGGACGGGTCCTTGCCGGAGAAGGCGCCGCCGCCGTGCCGGGCGTAGCCGCCGTACGTGTCGATGATGATCTTGCGGCCGGTGAGGCCGGCGTCGCCCATCGGGCCGCCGATCTCGAAGCGGCCGGTCGGGTTGACCAGCAGGCGGTAGCCCTCGGTCTCCAGCTTGATGCCGTCCTCGAGGAGGGCCTTCAGCTCGGGCTCGACGACGAACTCGCGGATGTCGGGGGCGAGCAGCGAGTCCAGGTCGATGTCCGACGCGTGCTGCGAGGAGACGACGACCGTGTCGAGGCGGACGGCCTTGTCGCCGTCGTACTCGATGGTGACCTGGGTCTTGCCGTCGGGACGCAGGTAGGGGATCGTGCCGTTCTTGCGGACCTCGGAGAGGCGGCGCGACAGGCGGTGCGCGAGGTGGATCGGGAGCGGCATCAGCTCCGGCGTCTCGTCGCACGCGTAGCCGAACATCAGGCCCTGGTCGCCCGCGCCCTGCTTGTCGAGCTCGTCCTCGTCGCCCTCGACACGCTTCTCGTACGCCGTGTCGACGCCCTGCGCGATGTCGGGGGACTGCGAGCCGATGGAGACGGAGACGCCGCAGGAAGCGCCGTCGAAGCCCTTCTTCGAGGAGTCGTAGCCGATCTCGAGGATCTTCTCGCGCACGAGCTGCGCGATCGGCGCGTACGCCTTGGTGGTGACCTCGCCGGCCACGTGCACGAGGCCCGTGGTGATCAGCGTCTCGACGGCGACGCGGGACGTGGGGTCCTCGCGCAGCAGCGCGTCGAGAATGGTGTCGCTGATCTGGTCAGCGATCTTGTCGGGGTGACCCTCGGTCACGGACTCCGAGGTGAACAGGCGACGGGACACAACGCTCCCTGTGGTTGCAGCGGCTGCTGGCTGATCATTGATGGACTGCCGGGGGCTGCGCCCGGCGGCGTCCGAGACCAGTTTATCGGTCACGCTCGGCCGCCGGACCCCGCGTCTCGCCACTTGGGAGCGCTGTGACCTGCGACACCGCATTCTGCGATACGACGATCGGTCTCCGGAAGACCATGGAGCGCCCGAAATTGCCGAGTTTCCAGGGATTCGGGGCGCCCGAAGGGGCGAACGTGGTTTTTCCCTCACTCCGGAGGCGGGGCCGGTTTCACCCGGATTTCATCCGGCGTTGTCCGCCGGGGCGAAGCGACGGACGACCTCGTCCCAGATCCGGTCGGCGAGCGCTTCCTTCGGGCCGTGCGGGATCTGCGTCTCGCTGCCGTCGGCGCCCAGGATCACGGCCTCGTTCTCCTCGGAGCCGAAGGTCTTGCGCTCCCCGACCTCGTTGACGACGAGCAGGTCGCAGCCCTTGCGGGCGAGTTTGGCGCGGCCGTTGGCGAGTACGTCGTCGGTCTCCGCGGCGAAGCCGACGACCACCTGGCCGGGTCGCGGCCGGTCGGCGGAGACCTCGGCGAGGATGTCCGGATTGCGGACGAGCGCGATCGGGGCGGGCTCCTCGCCGTCCTTCTTCTTGATCTTGCCGCTCGCGTACACCTCGGGGCGGAAGTCGGCGACGGCCGCGGCCATGACGACCGCGTCGGCGTCGGCGGCGGCCTTGAGGACCGCCTCGCGCAGCTGCACGGCCGTGCCCACGTGGACGACGTCGACGCCCGCCGGGTCGGGCAGGGCCGCGTTGGCGGACAGCAGGGTGACGCGGGCCCCGCGGGCGGCCGCCGTGCGGGCGAGTGCGTAGCCCTGCTTGCCGGAGGAGCGGTTACCGAGGAAGCGGACCGGGTCGAGGGGCTCGCGGGTGCCGCCGGCGCTGACGACGACGTGCTTGCCGGCCAGGTCGGACACGGCCGCGTCGGCACCGCGCGCCAGCACCCGGCGGACGTACTCGAAGATCTCCACCGGGTCCGGGAAGCGGCCCTTGCCGGTGTCGACGCCGGTCAGGCGCCCGACCGCGGGCTCGATGACGAGGGCGCCGCGGCGGCGCAGGGTGGCGACGTTCTCCTGGGTCGCCGGGTGCTCCCACATCTCGGTGTGCATGGCGGGTGCGAAGACGACCGGACAGCGGGCGGTGAGCAGGGTGTTCGTGAGGAGGTCGTCGGCGAGGCCGTGGGCCGCCTTGGCGAGCATGTCGGCGGTGGCCGGGGCGACGACCACGAGGTCGGCGTGCTGGCCGATCCGGACGTGCGGGACCTCATGGACGGAGTCCCAGACCTCGGTGGAGACCGGGTTGCCGGACAGGGCCGACCAGGTCGCGGCGCCGACGAAGTGCAGCGCCGAGTCCGTGGGGACGACGCGCACGTCGTGGCCGGACTCGGTGAGGCGTCGCAGCAGTTCACACGCCTTGTAGGCGGCGATTCCGCCGCTCACCCCCAGGACGACCTTGGGCTTGTCCACTGTCCGTGCCTCCCCGCACTCGAAAACGTACGACTCCATGACACACCACAGGCCCGGCAGGAGCACTGCCGGGCCTGTGGTGACGCGAACCGGGTGTTACTGAGCCGGGCCCTCGATGGCCTCGGACGTCAGCAGACCCGCGTTGATCTCACGAAGGGCGATCGAGAGCGGCTTCTCGTGGACGTGGGTGTCCACCAGCGGGCCGACGTACTCGAGCAGGCCTTCACCGAGCTGCGAGTAGTACGCGTTGATCTGACGCGCGCGCTTGGCGGCGTAGATGACCAGGCTGTACTTCGAGTCGGTTGCCTCGAGAAGCTCATCAATCGGCGGGTTGATGATGCCCTCGGGCGCGGTGATGGAAGAGGACACGCTCTGCCTTCCGATGGGTAAAGACTGGGGTGAGAACTACGGTGAAGATCAAACAACTTTCATCAAGGCTAGCAGCTCACGCGCCACGTCCTCGACGGAGGTGTTGACCAGGGTGGTGTCGAACTCCGCTTCGGCGGCCAGTTCCACCTTGGCGGCCGCGAGCCGGCGCTCGATGACCTCCGGCGCCTCGGTGCCGCGCCCGGTGAGCCGGCGGACCAGCTCCTCCCAGCTCGGCGGGGCGAGGAAGACCAGCTGCGCCTCGGGCATCGACTCGCGGACCAGGCGCGCGCCCTGCAGATCGATCTCGAGGAGGACGGGCTCGCCCGCCTCGAGGCGCTCGAGGACGGCGCGGCGCGGGGTGCCGTAGCGGTTTCCCGCGAATTCGGCCCACTCAAGGAGCTCGCCGTTGGCGATCAGCTTGTCCATCTCCTCGTCGGTGACGAAGAAGTAGTGGACACCGTGCTGCTCGCCGGGGCGCGGCTTGCGGGTCGTCGCCGACACCGAGAGCCAGACCTCGGGGTGTTCCTTGCGCATATGGACGACGACCGTGCTCTTGCCGACCCCGGAGGGGCCGGAGAGCACGGTCAGCCGCGGACGTTCACTCATGCAGCGATTATTCCAGTTGTTCCGGAGTGCCCGGACCAGCCCTCGGGCCGGCCAGTGGCGCTCAGGCTCCGGTGCTGCCGAACTCGCGCTCCAGGGAGGCGATCTGGTTGGAACCGAGACCGCGCACCCGGCGGGATTCGGAGATCCCGAGACGCTCCATGATCTGCTTGGCGCGGACCTTGCCCACGCCCGGCAGGGACTCGAGGAGGGCGGAGACCTTCATCTTGCCGATGACGTCGTTCTCCTGGCCCTGCTTGATGACCTCGTGGAGGGAGGCGCCGGAGTGCTTGAGTCGATTCTTCACCTCGGCCCGCTCCCGGCGAGCCGCGGCGGCCTTTTCGAGCGCGGCTGCGCGCTGTTCAGGGGTAAGGGGCGGAAGAGCCACGCCTACGTCACCTCGGATGTCGAACTTGTCGGATACGGACCGGTGAGGAACCTAGTAGCCCCACACCTGGGGAGCAACGAGCAACGCGCTCGCCCGTTCGCTCTCGACGGAGACTAGCGGCCAAGGCCGTCCGAGTCAGCGAGAACAGCGGAAAAGTCCTGGTCAGCCTCGCTCGAGCTGTGCATTTCAGACATAACGACCAGTAATCCGGTCAGGATTCGGACGCGAGGCCCAAGGTCGGCACGGAGTGCCACCCCCGGGTACCCCTCATCAGGCGTCCGCGACCGCCTCGCGCACCTCGTCCGCGAACCGCACGGCCGCGTCCCGCAGCGCGGTCACGGACGGCCCCGCCTTGAGGACTCCCCGGCTCACGTTCGGTACGACGTTGCGCGCGGCCGCGCCGAACACCGTGGGGAGATCGGCGGCCGTGGCGCCCTGCGCGCCGATGCCGGGCGCGAGGAGCGGACCGTTGATGTCCAGCTCGTACGAGGACAGGTCCCCGAGGGTCGCGCCGACGACCGCGCCGAAGGAGCCCATGGGGCTCTCCCCCGCGTTCTCCTCGGCCAGGTGCGCGAGCATGGTCGCGCCCACGTTGCGGCCGTCCGCGCGTACGGCGTGCTGGACCTCGCCGCCCTCCGGGTTGGAGGTGAGCGCGAGGACGAAGAGGCCCGCGCCGGACTCGCGCGCGAGGTCGACGGCCGGCTTCAGGGACCCGTAGCCGAGGTACGGGGACACCGTCAGCGCGTCCGAGAACAGCGGGGAGTCCTTGTGCAGGAAGGTCTCCGCGTACGCGGCCATGGTGGAGCCGATGTCGCCGCGCTTGGCGTCCATGACGACGAGGGTGCCCGCGGCCCGCAGATCGGCGACCGCGCGCTCCAGGACGGCGACGCCGCGCGAGCCGAACCGCTCGAAGAACGCCGACTGCGGCTTCACGACGGCGACGGTGTCGGCCAGCGCCTCGACGGTCGTGCGGGTGAAGGACTCCAGGCCGGCGATGTCGTCGTTCAGGCCCCAGGAGGAGAGCAGGGCGGCGTGCGGGTCGATGCCGACGCAGAGCGGGCCGCGCTCGTCCATGACACGGCGCAGGCGGGCGCCGAAGGGTTCCAGTGCGGTCATGCGGCTTCCGCCTTCTTCACATCGGCGCCGATCGCGTCGGCGAGCGTGGTGTACGGGGAGTTGTTCAGGCGGGCGGCGAGGCCCTTGTGGATCGCGCGGGCGTAGAACGGGCCCTCGTAGATGAAGGCCGAGTAGCCCTGGATGAGCGTGGCGCCGGCGAGGATGCGCTGCCAGGCGTCCTCGGCGTTCTCGATGCCTCCGACGCCCACGAGGGTGATCCGGTCCCCCACGCGCGCGTAGAGGCGCCTGAGGACCTCCAGGGAGCGTTCCTTGAGGGGAGCGCCGGACAGGCCGCCGGTCTCGTTCACGACGTCGCCCTTGGTGGCGAGGCCCTCGCGCTTGATGGTGGTGTTCGTGGCGATGATGCCGTCCAGGCCGAGTTCGACGGCGAGGTCGGCGACCGCGTCGATGTCCTCGTCGGCAAGGTCGGGCGCGATCTTCACGAGCAGCGGGACGCGGCGCGCGCGCACGGTGCGGTCGGCGGCCTCGCGCACGGCGGTCAGCAGCGGGCGCAGCGCCTCGGTGGCCTGGAGGTTGCGCAGGCCCGGGGTGTTGGGCGACGAGACGTTGACGACGAGGTAGTCGGCGAAGGCCGCGAGGCGCTCGGTGGACTTCACGTAGTCGCCGACGGCCTCCGCCTCGGGGACGACCTTGGTCTTGCCGATGTTCACGCCGACCGTGGTCCTGAACACCGGGTTACGGGAGGCCAGGCGGGCGGCGACGGCCAGCGAGCCCTCGTTGTTGAAGCCCATGCGGTTGATCAGGGCGCGGTCCGGGACGAGCCGGAAGAGGCGCTTCTTGGGGTTGCCGGGCTGCGGCTCACCGGTGACGGTGCCGATCTCGATGTGGTCGAAGCCGAGCATCGACATGCCGTCGATGGCGATGGCGTTCTTGTCGAAGCCCGCGGCGAGTCCGAAAGGACCGTGCATACGAAGACCGAGGGCCTCCGTGCGCAGCTCCTTGTAGCGGGGCGCGAGGGCGGCCGCCACGAAGGTGCGCAGAACGGGGGTGCGGGCCGCGAGGCGGATCCAGCGGAAGGCCAGGTAGTGGGCCTTCTCGGGGTCCATGCGCTTGAAGACGAGGTTGAAGAACAGCTTGTACATGATGGTGTCCTCATGAAGAGGGGGACACCGTTTCCGGTGTCCCCCTCTTGGGTTGCTAGTCGCGGGCCGCGGTCAGGTGTTCCGCGTGTTCCTGCAGTGAACGGACGCCCACGTCACCGTGGTTGAGGGCGTCGATGCCCTGGACGGCGGCGGCGAGTGCCTGGACCGTCGTGAGGCACGGCACGGAGCGGGCCACCGCCGCCGTACGGATCTCGTAGCCGTCGAGGCGGCCGCCGGTGCCGTACGGGGTGTTGACGATGAGGTCGACGTCGCCCGCGTGGATCAGCTGGACGATCGTCTTCTCGCCGTTCGGGCCCTCGCCCTCGGACTGCTTGCGCACGATCGTGGCGTTGATGCCGTTGCGCTTGAGGACCTCGGCGGTGCCGGACGTGGCGAGCAGCTCGAAGCCGTGGGCGACGAGCTCGCGCGCCGGGAAGATCATCGAGCGCTTGTCGCGGTTGGCGACGGAGATGAACGCCCGGCCCTTCGTCGGCAGCGGCCCGTAGGCGCCTGCCTGCGACTTGGCGTACGCCGTGCCGAAGACGGAGTCGATGCCCATGACCTCGCCGGTGGAGCGCATCTCCGGGCCGAGGACCGTGTCGACGCCGCGGCCGTGGATGTCGCGGAAGCGCGACCACGGCATGACGGCCTCCTTGACGGAGATCGGCGCGTCGAGCGGCAGCGTGCCGCCGTCGCCGGTCTTCGGGAGCAGGCCCTCGGCGCGCAGCTCGGCGACGGTGGCGCCCAGCGAGATGCGGGCGGCGGCCTTCGCGAGCGGCACCGCGGTCGCCTTCGAGGTGAAGGGGACGGTGCGGGAGGCGCGCGGGTTGGCCTCGAGGACGTAGAGGATGTCCCCGGCCATGGC
Organism: Streptomyces sp. cg35; assembly: GCF_050410835.1. NCBI lineage: Bacteria > Bacillati > Actinomycetota > Actinomycetes > Kitasatosporales > Streptomycetaceae > Streptomyces > Streptomyces sp. cg35. Next base: position 7,378,760 of record NZ_CP191268.1, on the reverse strand, counting down.
GAACTGGATGTTGATCAGGCCGCGCACGCCGACGCCCTTGGCGATGGCCTCGGTGGAGGCGCGCAGGCGCTTGATGTCGAAGCCGCCGAGCGTGATCGGGGGCAGGGCGCACGCCGAGTCGCCGGAGTGGATGCCGGCCTCCTCGATGTGCTCCATGACGCCGCCGAGGTAGAGCTCCTCGCCGTCGTACAGGGCGTCGACGTCGATCTCGATGGCGTCGTCGAGGAAGCGGTCGACGAGGACCGGCCGCGAGGGGCTGATCTCGGTGGACTCCTCGATGTACGCGGACAGGCGGGTCTCGTCGTAGACGATCTCCATGCCGCGGCCGCCGAGCACGTAGGACGGGCGGACCAGGACCGGGTAGCCGATCTCGTCGGCGATGGCCTTGGCCTCGGCGAACGTGGTGGCGGTGCCGTGCTTCGGGGCCGGGAGGCCGGCCTCGGCGAGCACCCGGCCGAAGGCGCCGCGGTCCTCGGCGGCGTGGATCGCCTCCGGGGAGGTGCCGACGACGGGCACGCCGTTGTCCTTGAGGGCCTGGGCGAGGCCGAGCGGGGTCTGGCCGCCGAGCTGGACGACGACGCCCGCGATCGGGCCCGCGAGGGACTCGGCGTGCACGATCTCCAGCACGTCTTCCAGCGTCAGCGGCTCGAAGTACAGGCGGTCGGACGTGTCGTAGTCCGTGGAGACCGTCTCCGGGTTGCAGTTGACCATCACGGTCTCGTAGCCCGCGTCGCTGAGCGCGAAGGAGGCGTGGACGCAGGAGTAGTCGAACTCGATGCCCTGGCCGATGCGGTTCGGGCCGGAGCCGAGGATGATCACCGCGGGCTTGGTGCGCTGCGCGACCTCGGTCTCCTCGTCGTACGAGGAGTAGAAGTACGGCGTCTTGGCGGCGAACTCGGCGGCGCAGGTGTCGACCGTCTTGTAGACCGGGCGCACCCCGAGGGCGTGCCGGACCTCGCGGACGACGTCCTCGCGCAGGCCGCGGATCTCGGCGATCTGGTGGTCGGAGAAGCCGTGGCGCTTGGCCTCGGCGAGCAGGGCCGCGTCGAGGCGCTCGGCCGCCGCGAGCTCGTCGGCGACCTCCTTGATCAGGAAGAGCTGGTCCACGAACCAGGGGTCGATCTTCGTGTAGTCGAAGATCTCCTCGGGCGTGGCGCCGGCCCGGATCGCCTCCATGACGGTGTTGATCCGGCCGTCGGTCGGGCGCACGGCCTCTTCGAGGAGCGCGGTCTTGTCACCGGTCTCACCGATGAAGGTGAACTGCGAGCCCTTCTTCTCCAGGGAGCGCAGGGCCTTCTGGAACGCCTCGGTGAAGTTGCGGCCGATGGCCATGGCCTCGCCGACCGACTTCATGGTCGTGGTGAGGGTGGAGTCGGCCTGCGGGAACTTCTCGAACGCGAAGCGCGGGGCCTTCACGACCACGTAGTCGAGCGTCGGCTCGAAGGAGGCCGGGGTCTTCTCCGTGATGTCGTTCGGGATCTCGTCCAGCGTGTAGCCGACGGCCAGCTTCGCGGCGATCTTGGCGATCGGGAAACCGGTGGCCTTCGACGCGAGCGCCGAGGAGCGCGAGACGCGCGGGTTCATCTCGATGACGATGATGCGGCCGTCGTCGGGGTTGATCGCGAACTGGATGTTGCAGCCGCCGGTGTCGACGCCGACCTCGCGGATGATCGCGATGCCGATGTCGCGCAGCCGCTGGTACTCGCGGTCGGTGAGCGTCATCGAGGGCGCGACGGTGATCGAGTCGCCGGTGTGCACGCCCATCGGGTCGAAGTTCTCGATGGAGCAGACGACCACGACGTTGTCGTTCTTGTCGCGCATCAGCTCCAGCTCGTACTCCTTCCAGCCGAGGATGGACTCCTCCAGGAGCACCTCGGTGGTCGGGGAGAGCGTCAGGCCCTGGCCGGCGATGCGGCGCAGCTCCTCCTCGTCGTGCGCGAAGCCGGAACCGGCGCCGCCCATGGTGAAGGAGGGGCGGACGACGACGGGGTAGCCGCCGAGCGTGTCGACGCCCTTGAGGACGTCGTCCATGGAGTGGCAGATGACCGAGCGGGCGGACTCGCCGTGCCCGATCTTCTTGCGGACCTCCTCCACGACGCCCTTGAAGAGGTCGCGGTCCTCGCCCTTGTTGATCGCCTCGACGTTGGCGCCGATGAGCTCGACGCCGTACTTCTCGAGGACGCCTTGCTCGTGCATGGAGATGGCCGTGTTGAGGGCCGTCTGACCACCGAGGGTCGGGAGCAGCGCGTCGGGGCGCTCCTTGGCGATGATCTTCTCGACGAACTCGGGCGTGATCGGCTCGACGTACGTGGCGTCGGCGATCTCCGGGTCGGTCATGATCGTCGCGGGGTTGGAGTTCACGAGGATGACCCGCAGACCCTCGGACTTCAGGACGCGGCACGCCTGGGTGCCGGAGTAGTCGAACTCGGCGGCCTGGCCGATGACGATCGGGCCGGAGCCGATGACCAGGACGGACTGGATATCGGAGCGCTTAGGCACGCTGGCCCTCCATCAGGGAAACGAAGCGGTCGAACAGGTAGGCGGCGTCGTGGGGACCGGCCGCCGCCTCCGGGTGGTACTGGACGGAGAAGGCCGGCTGGTCGAGCAGCTGGAGGCCTTCGACGACCTGGTCGTTCAGGCAGACGTGGGAGACCTCGGCGCGGCCGAACTTGGTCTCGCTCACCTTGTCGAGGGGCGCGTCCACGGCGAAGCCGTGGTTGTGCGCGGTGACCTCGACCTTGCCGGTGGTGCGGTCCTGCACCGGCTGGTTGATGCCACGGTGGCCGTACTTCAGCTTGTACGTGCCGAAGCCGAGGGCGCGGCCGAGGATCTGGTTGCCGAAGCAGATGCCGAACAGCGGCGTCTTGCGCTCCAGGACGGCGGTCATCAGCGCGACCGGTCCTTCGGCGGTGGCCGGGTCGCCCGGGCCGTTGGAGAAGAAGACACCGTCGGGGCTGACGGCGTAGACGTCCTCCGCGGTCGCCGTGGCGGGCAGCACGTGCACCTCGATGCCGCGCTCGGCCATGCGGTGCGGGGTCATGCCCTTGATGCCGAGGTCGACGGCGGCGACGGTGAACTTCTTCTCACCGACGGCCGGGACGACGTAGGCCTCCTTGGTGGCGACCTCCTCGTACAGGCTCAGGCCCTTCATGACGGGCTGGGCCTGGACCTTCTCGACGAGCTCGGCGTCGGCCGGGAGCGTCTCGCCGGAGAAGATGCCGGAGCGCATGGAGCCGCGCTCGCGCAGGTGGCGGGTGAGGGCGCGGGTGTCGATGCCGGAGATGCCGACGATGTTCTGGGCGACCAGCTCGTCGTCGAGCGAGCGCTTCGCGCGCCAGTTGGAGGGGATGCGGGCGGGGTCGCGGACGACGTACCCGGAGACCCAGATGCGGCTCGACTCGTCGTCCTCGTCGTTCCAGCCCGTGTTGCCGATCTGCGGGGCGGTGGCGACCACGATCTGGCGGTCGTACGACGGGTCGGTCAGGGTCTCCTGGTAGCCGGTCATGCCGGTGGAGAACACGGCCTCGCCGAAGGTCTCCCCCACGGCCCCGTAGGCGCGGCCGCGGAACACGCGGCCGTCCTCCAGGACGAGAACGGCGGGAACCTTGCTGGTTCCCCTGGTGGAGGTGGTCATCGTGCGGCGCCTTCCGTCGTGATGTGCGTGTCGATCATGTTGTTGATTGCGGTGACCCAGTCCGCCTGCTCGGCGGCGTGGTCGGAGCGGAAGCCGGAGTCGATCAGCTTGTCGCCGTGCGCCCAGGTGACGATCAGCAGACCGCCCTCCGTGAGCACCTTGCCGGCGATGCCCTTGTCGAGCCGGGCCTCGCGCAGCGCCCGCGCCGGGACGAAGAAGTCGGCCGCTCCGGGGCGTACGACGTCCAGACCCTCGTCCGTGAGCGTCAGCTCGACGCGGCTGCGGGTACCGAGGCCGTGCGCCACGATGCGGTCGAGCCACTGCCCCGCGGTGGTGGAGCCGTGGTACCGGCCGCTCAGCTCAAGTTTCACCGGGCCGCGCCCACTCGGCGCGTCGGGCAGCGGCGGCAGGTCGCCCTGCAGGGTGCCGCGCCACTTCCAGCCCTGGCGCATCAGCCAGTAGACGAGCGCGATGAAGAGCAGCAGTCCGACGATCCAGCCGATGCGGTCGGCCCAGTCGGTCACGTCCGCCGACTTCTGTTCGGCGGCCAGGTGCAGCAGAGGTGTCACGCGAGCTTCCCGTCGGCGAGGGTGGCCTTGCCCCGCAGCCAGGTGTGGGTGACGCGCCCCGGCAGCTCACGGCCCTCGTAGGGGGTGTTGCGGCTGCGGGAGGCGAAGCCCGCGGGGTCAACGGCTCCACGGTAGTCGGCGTCGACGAGAACCAGGTTGGCGGGCTCACCTGCCGAGACGGGACGTCCATGGCCGGTGGCCTGCCCGATCTCGGCGGGCTTGACGGACATCCGGTCGGCGACGCCCGCCCAGTCGAGCAGGCCCGTCTCGACCATGGTCTGCTGCACCACGCCGAGCGCGGTCTCCAGGCCGACCATGCCCATGGCGGCGGCGGCCCACTCGCAGTCCTTGTCCTCGTGCGGGTGCGGGGCGTGGTCGGTGGCGACGATGTCGATCGTGCCGTCGGCGAGGGCCTCGCGCAGCGCCATGACGTCCTTCTCGGTGCGCAGCGGCGGGTTCACCTTGTAGACCGGGTTGTACGAGCGCACCAGCTCGTCGGTGAGGAGCAGGTGGTGCGGGGTGACCTCGGCGGTGACGTCGATGCCGCGGGACTTGGCCCAGCGCACGATCTCGACGGACCCGGCGGTCGACAGGTGGCAGATGTGCACCCGGGAGCCGACGTGCTCGGCGAGCAGCACGTCGCGGGCGATGATCGACTCCTCGGCGACGGCGGGCCAGCCGCCCAGGCCCAGCTCGGCGGAGACGGTGCCCTCGTTCATCTGGGCGCCCTCGGTGAGGCGGGGCTCCTGGGCGTGCTGGGCGACGACGCCGCCGAAGGCCTTCACGTACTCCAGGGCACGGCGCATGATCACGGCGTCGTGGACGCACTTGCCGTCGTCGGAGAAGACGGTGACGCCCGCGGCGGACTCGTGCATGGCGCCGAGCTCGGCGAGCTTGCTGCCCTCCAGGCCGACGGTGACGGCGCCGATGGGCTGCACGTCGCAGTAGCCGTGCTCCTGGCCGAGCCGGTAGACCTGCTCGACGACGCCGGCGGTGTCGGCGACCGGGAAGGTGTTGGCCATGGCGAACACGGCGGTGTAGCCGCCGGAGGCGGCGGCCTGCGTGCCGGTCAGGACGGTCTCGGAGTCCTCGCGGCCCGGCTCGCGCAGGTGGGTGTGCAGGTCCACGAGGCCCGGCAGGAGGATCTTGCCGTCGGCCTCGACGACCTCGGCGCCCTCGGCGGACAGGCCGGTGCCGACCTCGGCGATGACGGCACCGTCGATCAGGACGTCCTGCGGCTCGCCGCCGAGCACCTTCGCACCACGGATCAGGATCTTGCTCATGTTCTTACTTCTCCTCGGTACGAGAGTGGGTGACGGCAGGCTCGTTGCCGCCGAGCAGCAGGTAGAGGACGGCCATGCGGGTGTGGACACCGTTGGCGACCTGTTCGACGGCGGTGCAGCGGCCGGAGTCGGCGACCTCGGCGGTGATCTCCATGCCGCGGACCATCGGGCCGGGGTGCATCACGATGGCGTGCTCGGGCATCTTCGCCATGCGGTCGCCGTCGAGGCCGTAGCGGCGCGAGTACTCGCGCTCGGTCGGGAAGAACGCCGCGTTCATCCGCTCGCGCTGTACGCGGAGCATCATCACGGCGTCGGACTTGGGGAGCGTGGAGTCGAGGTCGTAGCTGACCTCGCAGGGCCAGGTCTCGACGCCGACGGGCAGCAGGGTGGGCGGCGCGACAAGGGTGACCTGGGCGCCGAGGGTGTGCAGCAGGTCGACGTTCGAGCGGGCGACGCGGCTGTGCAGGATGTCGCCGACGAGCGTGACGCGCCTGCCGTCGAGGCCCTTGCCGATCCCGGCGTCCGGGCCGACGAGGCGGCGGCGCATCGTGAAGGCGTCGAGGAGGGCCTGCGTGGGGTGCTGGTGGGTGCCGTCGCCCGCGTTGATGACCGGGGCGTCGATCCAGCCGGAGGTCGCGAGGCGGTAGGGGGCGCCGGACGCGCCGTGCCGGATGACGACGGCGTCGACGCCCATCGCCTCCAGGGTCTGCGCGGTGTCCTTCAGGGACTCGCCCTTGGAGACGCTGGAGCCCTTGGCGGCGAAGTTGATGACGTCGGCGGAGAGGCGCTTCTCGGCGGCCTCGAAGGAGATCCGGGTCCGGGTCGAGTCCTCGAAGAAGAGGTTGCAGACGGTCCGGCCGCGCAGCGCGGGCAGCTTCTTGATGGGCCGGTCGGCGACCCGGGCCATCTCCTCGGTGGTGTCGAGGATGAGGACGGCGTCGTCGCGGGTGAGGTCGGCGGCCGAGATGAGGTGTCGCATCATCTGGGGTGCTCCGTAAGGAAGTTCAGGAGATTTGGGGCATACGGGCGCGCGAGGGCACGCCTTCGGGCCGTACGGCGCGGCGCACGGCGAAGGAGTGCTACTGCTCGGCTGCCTTGGTGTCCGGCTTCGCACCGAGCAGCACGGCGTCGCGGCCGTCCTCCTCGGCGAGCTGGACCTTGACCGTCTCCCGCAGCGACGTGGGGAGGTTCTTTCCGACGTAGTCGGCGCGGATCGGGAGCTCGCGGTGGCCGCGGTCGACGAGGACCGCGAGCTGCACGGCGCGGGGGCGCCCGATGTCGTTCAGGGCGTCGAGGGCGGCGCGGATGGTGCGGCCGGAGAACAGCACGTCGTCGACGAGGATCACGAGGCGGCCGTCGATGCCGTCGCCGGGGATGTCGGTGCGGGCCAGCGCGCGCGGCGGGTGCATGCGCAGGTCGTCGCGGTACATCGTGATGTCGAGCGAGCCGACGGGGATGGCGCGGCCGGTGATCTCTTCGAGCTTCTCGGCCAGGCGGCGGGCGAGGAAGACGCCCCGCGTGGGAATGCCCAGGAGGACCACGTCCTCGGCACCCTTGGCGCGCTCGACGATCTCGTGGGCGATGCGGGTCAGTACCCGCGCGATGTCAGGGCCTTCGAGAACCGACCTGGCACCGGACTTCTGCGTGTCCATATGCTGCGTGTCCACAACGACTGGACCCCCTTCTCCGCCTCACGGGACGGACCTTAAAGGACGTCGGAATTGCGCCATCCAGACTACCAGCCCCTCAACATCGCCGATCACCCCCTGGAGGTGCGGGAACGCCCGTTTTGAGGGAAGGTCGGTACGGACCATTCGGCTTGACGCGGCCAAGTAACGCTGCGTAACCTCACAGTGAGTTACCAGCCACGCGGCGCAGCCGCACAGTGATGCAGTGTCCGGGGAGCTATATGTCCAGCGAATACGCCAAACAGCTCGGGGCCAAGCTCCGTGCGATCCGTACCCAGCAGGGCCTTTCCCTCCACGGCGTCGAGGAGAAGTCCCAGGGACGCTGGAAGGCGGTCGTGGTGGGGTCGTACGAGCGCGGCGACCGTGCCGTGACCGTGCAGCGCCTTGCCGAGCTGGCGGACTTCTACGGCGTTCCGGTGCAGGAACTGTTGCCGGGCACCACGCCGGGCGGCGCGGCCGAGCCCCCGCCGAAGCTGGTCCTCGACCTGGAGCGCCTGGCCCATGTGCCGCCGGAGAAGGCGGGCCCGCTGCAGCGCTACGCCGCCACGATCCAGTCGCAGCGCGGTGACTACAACGGCAAGGTGCTGTCGATCCGCCAGGACGACCTGCGCACCCTCGCGGTCATCTACGACCAGTCGCCCTCGGTCCTGACCGAGCAGCTGATCAGCTGGGGCGTCCTGGACGCGGACGCGCGGCGTGCGGTGGCGCACGAAGAGGCCTGAGCGAGACCTCTACCGCAGAAACGTCACATCCCATGGGGCGGAGCCGACCGGCTCCGCCCCATGGTGCTTCTCAGGCCCGGTAGAGCCGCCCGATGACCTCGGGCAGGAGCCGTTCGCTCAGCTTCGGCGGCAGGGCCTGCAGAACGGCGAGCACCGGCGCCATCCGCTCGGGCAGCCGTCCTCCCTCTCCGACCCCCGCGAGTGCCAGGGCCACCTCGACCTCCTCCGGGGTGAGCGCGTCCGGGTCGAGCGCGCCGGCGGCCTCGACGATCGCCGGATCGATGGGCACGGGACCGAGCGCGCGCGCCCGCGCCACGGCCTTCTCCAGTTCCCCGAGCAACAGCCGTACGGTCTCCTCGTCCGCCACCGCGGCGGTCACCGTCAGATGGAGATTGGCCGGGGACGCCCCGAACGCCGGCTGGGGCTGGAGATACCAGCCGCTCCCCCGGATCTCGTCCGCCACGACGAAGACGTCGAGGGCCGGGTCATCGGCGGCGACGGCGATCAGGGACGCCTCGGGCCGGGCGAGCAGCCGGAGCCCCTCGATCCGCCCGATGCCCTCGGCGAGGGCGTGGGTCGCCCGGTGCACGCGGGCCGACAACGCGGTGTAACCCTCGGTTCCGACCCGCTCGGTCACGGCCCAGGCCGCCGCGAGCGGTCCGGCCGACTTGGTGCCCTGGAGCGTGGAGTTGACCACGGGGTAGCCGGGCCAGGAGGCGTGCGCGAACCAGCCGTGGCGGCGCAGTTCGGCGTCCCGGAAGAGCAGGAGCGAGGCGCCTTTCGCCGTGTACGCGTACTTGTGGAGGTCCACCGACAGGGAGGTCACCCCGGGGACGGACAGGTCGAACTGCGGTATGTCCGGCGTGTCCTGGGCAAAGGCCCCGTCCTGGACCGCTCGCCTCAGGTGGCCCAGGTACCAGCCGCCGATGCAGGCGTCGACATGGCAGAGCACACCGCGCCGCGCCGCCTCGGCCGCGACCTCCGTGACCGGGTCGATGACGCCGTGCGCGTACGAGGGCGCGGAGACGACGACCAGGGCGGTGCGGTCGGTGATCGCCGCGGCCACGTCGGCGGGGCGGACCGTGAAGCCGGCCGGGTCGACGGGCACGCTCACCACCCGCAGCCCGAACAGTTCGGCGGCCTTGTGGAACGCGGCGTGCGCCGTCTCCGGCAGGACCAGCTCGGGGTCGGTCACGCCCCGCGTCCGGCGGGCGTGGTGTCGTGCCGTCAGGACGGCGAGCAGGCAGCTCTCGGTGCCGCCGCTGGTGAAGGTGCCGGCGCCGCCGCCGAGCAGCGCGGTGGCCCGGCGCACCAGGTCGTTCTCCAGCTCCACGACGCTGGGGAACGCCGTCATGTCGAGGCCGTTGACGCCGGCGAAGGCGGCCTGCGCGGCGTTCGCCAGCTCTTCGAGCCCGTCGAGCCCGGAGTCGTAGACGTACGCCATCGTGCGTCCGCCGCGTACGGGGAGGTCGCCCGCGCGCAGCGTGGCGAGGCGCGCCAGGATCGGGTCGGTCGTCATGCACACTCTCCGGTCGTCATGCGGTTCTCTGGTCTCGGTCGGCGGGGTCGGCGTCGGCGGCTGCACGCAGCCGGGTCAGTTCGGCCTCGGTGAGGCGGTAGCGGGCCAGCAGCGGAAGACTGAGCAGGAGCAGGGCGGCGGGCAGGGCGCCGAAGCCGACGACGATCGCGGTGAGCGCGGAGTCGGGCTGGGCGACGCGGTGGTCGGCGTCGGACGAGACGAAGTCGCCGAGCGCGAGCACGAGCCCGAACAGGCCGGGCCCCAGCGCGAGTCCGAGCGTCTCGCCCGCGGTCCACAGCCCGGTGAAGACCCCGGCCCGGCGGCGTCCGCTCGTGTACGCGTCGGCGGCGATCGCGTCCCCGAGCATCGCCATCGGCAGCATCTGCATGCCCGCGTATCCGACGCCGGCCGCGGCCACGGCGACGTAGATCAGGGCGGCCGGCAGCTCCCGCCCGGCCGCCGCGGCCAGCGCCCCGAGCAGGAAGCAGAGGGAGGCGCCGATCGCCGCGTTCCGCTTGCCGGTCCGGCGTCCCACGGCCAGCCAGAGCGGCATCGCGAGCAGCGACGGGACGATGAGGCAGGCGAAGAGCAGGGTCGTGGCGCCGGGGTCGTCGAGGATGTACGTCGCGAAGTACTGGGTGCCCGCCAGCATCAGGCCCGTCGCGGCGGCCTGGGTGACGAAGGCGCCGAGCAGCCGGGCGAAGGGCGCGTTGCCCCGGGCGGCGCGGAGCTGTGCGCGCAGGCCGGGCTCGCTCGTCGTACGGATGGCGCTCGTCGTCCCCGCCGTCGCGGCCACGGCGGCGAGCATGCCGACGGCGAGGAGCGCGCCGATCACCACGCCCATCAGCCGGTAGCCGCCCGCGCTGCCCCGGTCGTCGGCGGTGGATCCGGCGAGCAGCGGCGCGACGGCACCGGACAGCAGGATCGCGACCGCCAGGAACGCCACGCGCCAGGACATGACGCGGGCGCGCTCGTCCGGATCGGCGGTGAGTTCCGCGGGCAGCGCGACGTAGGGGACCTGGAAGCAGGCGTACGCGGAGGCGGTGAGCAGGAACAGGACGGCGACGTACGCGGCCGCGGGTCCGCCGTCGAGGCCCGGCGCGGCGAACATGGCGGCGAAGCAGAGCGGCATGGTGAGCGCGCCGAACAGCATCCAGGAGCGGCGGGGGCCGAGACGGGCCCGGGTGCTGCGGTCGGAGAGGCTGCCGATCCAGGGGTTGAGCAGCACGTCCCACGCCTTGGGCAGGAAGACGAGCAGTCCTGCGAGGCCCGCGCCGACGCCGAGGACGTCGGTCAGGTAGTAGAGCAGGAGCAGACCGGGGACGGTGCCGAAGGTGCCGGTGGCGAAGGAGCCGAGGCCGTAGCCGACGCGCACTCGCGCGCCGAGACCGCTGGGACGGCTGGGGCCTGTTGGGGACATGGCCAGAATTTAGTGAGGTCCCCGGGGAACGCACCAGGCCCGAAGCAGAACATTGTTCAAGTTCTGCTTCGGGCCTGCGGAGAACGGTGCGCTCTGCGGCGTTATGCCTGGTCGCGGCGGAGCGCCGGCTTCAGGTCCTTGAAGCGGGCCAGAAGTCCGTTGATGAACGCCGGGGAATCGTCGGTGGAGAACTCCTTGGCGAGCGAGACCGCCTCGTCGAGCACCACGGCGTCCGGCGTTCCGTCGACCCAGATCAGCTCGTAGGCGCCGAGCCGCAGGATGTTGCGGTCGACGACCGGCATCCGGTCCAGCGTCCAGTCGACGGCGTACTGCGAGATCAACTCGTCGATGCGGCGGGCCTGCGGGGCGTACCCCTCGACCAGCTCCATCGTGTACTCGCTGACGGGCGGCTGCTGGGGGTCGCTGTGCGAGTTCTTGACCCAGTCCGCGAGGACCGTCACGACGTCGGCGCCGCGCTGGTCGGCCTCGAAGAGGATCTGGAAGGCTCGCTTGCGGGCCGTGTTACGGGCAGCCACGGTTAGCTGTTCACCCGGCCGAGGTAGCCGCTGTCACGGGTGTCGACCTTGATCTTCTCGCCCGTGGTGATGAAGAGCGGGACCTGGATCTGGTGGCCGGTCTCCAGCGTGGCGGGCTTGGTGCCACCGGTGGAGCGGTCGCCCTGGACGCCCGGCTCGGTCTCCTGGACGACGAGCTCGACGGCGGCGGGCAGCTCAATGAAGAGCACCTCGCCCTCGTGCTGCGCGACGGAGGCGTTGAAGCCCTCGATCAGGAAGTTGGCGGCGTCGCCGACGGCCTTGCGGTCGACGTGCAGCTGGTCATAGGTCTCCATGTCCATGAAGACGAAGTAGTCGCCGTCCATGTACGAGAACTGCATGTCGCGCTTGTCGATCGTGGCCGTCTCGACCTTGACGCCGGCGTTGAACGTCTTGTCGACGACCTTGCCGGAGAGCACGTTCTTGAGCTTGGTGCGCACGAAGGCCGGGCCCTTGCCGGGCTTGACGTGCTGGAACTCGACGACGGACCAGAGCTGGCCCCCGTCGAGCTTGAGCACCAGGCCGTTCTTGAGGTCGTTCGTGGAAGCCACGGTTGCGGAATCTCCTGGACTGACGTGGACGACCCCGGGGCACACACTCGGCTCCTGGCCGGAATTCTCCGGCTAGAGCGCGAGCAGCTCCTTGGTCGTGATGGTGAGTAGCTCGGGTCCGCCGTCCGCCTCGGGGCGGACGACGAGCGTGTCATCGATCCGGACGCCGCCCCGGCCCGGGAGGTGGACCCCCGGTTCGACGGTGACCGGCACACAAGCGTCAAGTTTACCCATGGCGGCGGGGGCCAACTGCGGGTCCTCGTCGATTTCGAGTCCCACCCCGTGTCCGGTCAGCTGCGCGAGCCCGTCACCATACCCTCCCGCGTCCAGTACGTGGCGGGCGGCCCGGTCCACCTCACGGCACTCGACGCCGGGCACCAGGCTCTCCCGTCCGGCCCGCTGGGCTGCGAAGACGAGGTCGTACAGCTCGATCTGCCAGTCGGCGGGCGAGGTCCCGATGACGAAGGTCCGGCCGATCTCGCAGCGGTATCCGCGGTACGTCGCGCCCAGGCACACCGAGAGGAAGTCGCCCTCCTCGACACGGCGGTCGCCGGGGCGGTGGCCGCCGCGCCCGGAGTTCGGGCCCGTGCCCACGGACGTCGGGAAGGCCGGGCCGTCGGCGCCGTGGTCGACGAGCCGGCGTTCCAGTTCGAGGGCGAGATGGCGCTCGGTGCGGCCCACGAGGATCGATTCGAGCAGCTCGCCCAGCGCCTGGTCGGCGATCTCGGCGGCGATGCGCAGGCAGGAGATCTCGTCCTCGTCCTTGACCAGCCGCAGCTGCTCGACGGCCTTGTTCAGGTCGGCCAGGCGCAGCCCGGGCGCGACCGAGCCGAGCGCGCGGTGCCGGGCCATCGTCAGATGGTGCTCCTCGACGGCCAGCGAATCGGCGCCCTGCGCGGCGGCCACATCGGCGGCGGCGACGGCGGGATCCCCGCCAGGAGCGGCGAGGACCTGCACGCGCAGCTCCTCGTCGGCACGCCCCTCGGCGGTCTGGCCGCTGGGCGGGCGCGCGCACAGCAGTACGTCGCCGCTGCCGCCGGGATCCCGGCCCAGCAGGAGGACGGCGCCGTGCGGCGCCGCTCCGGCGAGATAGCGGACGTTGGCGGGGCGCGACACGAGGGCGGCCGCGCAGCCGCCCGCCGTCGCGCGCTCTCTGAGCCGGTCCCGTCGGGCCGCGTACACCTCTGCCATGAGGCCGAGCGTACGAGCGGGTGCGCCAGGTGGCCGGTTCAGCGCGTCCGGACGGGCGTCGGCACGTCCGTTCCCCGGGGGACGGTCACCACTGGGGTGGACTCGCGATGGCCCGGGCGAGCACCTCGTCCAGGACCTGCGCGGTGCCGGCCACGTCGAGCTGGGAGTTGTCGATGATGGGCAGGCCGGAGCCGTACCAGCCGGCCATGCGTCCGTGGATGCGGGCGACCTCCTCGTCGGTGAGGCGTCGGTTCCCGCTGCGCTGCGCGTTGCGCTCGAGGACGATCTCGAGGCCCGGCAGCAGGACGACCGGCAGCAGGCCGGGGCCGACGTGCCGCTTCCAGCCGCCGAGGCCGACGACCGGCCGGTCCGGGAAGACGGCGTCGTCGAGGATGCAGGAGATCCCGTTCGCCAAAAAGTTCCGTGCGGCGAAGCCGCAGGTGCGGCGGGCCAGGCGGTACTGCGCCTCGCTGTTGTCGTTCCACCCGGTCTGCGGGTCGGCGAAGCCGGAGCGCACCCATTCGCGTACGTCGTCGAGGCTGATGTGGGCCGTCGGGACGCGGCGGCTCTCCGCCCAGTACTTGGCGACGCTGGTCTTGCCGGCGCCGGCCGGGCCGATGAGCAGGACGGCGAGGGTCGTCGCGGCCGGGTCGGCCGGAGCCTGCGCGGGCGGCGGGCTCGGCACGGCGACCGGAGCGCCGGGCGGGAGCTGGACGTGCCCCGTGGTGTCGCGCTGCGGCGGGGCGGGCGGGCGCGGGGCCTGTGGTGCCTGCGGGTGCGGCGGCACCTGCGGATGGTGCGCCTGGGCACCGGCGAATCCGGGCGCGCCGGGGCGCGCTTGTGTCTGCGTCCACGGGACGGCCGGTCCGTGCCCCGGCCGATGGGGTGGTGGCAGCGGAGACCCCACTGCGTGCTGCATCCGGTGCCACTCCGTCTCGTACAACCGTCAATGAGGCGCCGGCGATCAGGGCGCTACCGAACGGTACCGCCCCCGGCCGCCGTTGTGTGAACGGCCGGGGACGTCACAAAGTGCCCGTAGTCGAACGAGGGGCGCTATTCGGCCACTTCGCCATAGGCGGCGAGGAGGACGGCGGGGTCGGGCCCCTCCAGGACGGTGGGCTTGCCCAGCCCGTCGAGGACGATGAAGCGCAGCAGGTTGCCGCGCGACTTCTTGTCGACCTTCATGGTCTCCAGGAGCTTGGGCCACTGGTCGTAGCGGTAGCTCAGCGGGAGACCGACGGACTCCAGGACGGTGCGGTGCCGGTCGGCCGTCGCGTCGTCGAGGCGTCCGGCCAGGCGGCCGAGTTCGGCGGCGAAGTGCATGCCCACCGAGACCGCCGCGCCGTGGCGCCACTTGTAGCGCTCGTTCTTCTCGATGGCGTGCGCGAGCGTGTGCCCGTAGTTGAGGATCTCGCGCAGACCCGACTCCTTCAGGTCGCCGGAGACCACCTCGGCCTTGACCTTGATGGACCGCTCGATCAGCTCGGCGGTGTGCGGGCCGGCCGGTGTGCGGGCGGCCTGCGGGTCCTCCTCGATGAGCTCCAGGATCCGCTCGTCGGCGATGAATCCGGCCTTGATGATCTCGGCGAGGCCGGACACGTAGTCGTGGACGGGGAGGGAGTCGAGCGCGGCGAGGTCGCAGAGCACCCCGGCCGGCGGGTGGAAGGCGCCCACCAGGTTCTTGCCCTCGGCGGTGTTGATGCCGGTCTTGCCGCCGACCGCGGCGTCGACCATGGCGAGCACGGTCGTCGGGACGGCGATCCAGCGCACGCCGCGCAGCCAGGTCGCCGCCACGAACCCGGCCAGGTCCGTGCTGGCGCCGCCGCCGACACCGACGATGACGTCGCTGCGCGTGAAGTGGGACTGCCCGAGGGCCTTCCAGCAGTACGCGGCGACCTCGGCGGTCTTGGCCTCCTCGGCGTTCGGCACCTGGATGGCGACGGCCTCGAAGCCCTGGTCGGCCAGGTCGGCGCGGAGCGCCTCGCCCGTCTCGGCCAGCGCCTCGGGGTGCACGACGGCGACCCGCTTGGCCTGGTCGCCGATCAACGAGCCCAGCTCGCCCAGGAGTTGACGGCCCACCAGCACCTCGTACGGGTCGGTACCGGCGGTGCCGCCGACCTGGATACGGGTCACTTCGTCACTCATGCCTGCTTCAACTCCAGTGCGT
Organism: Streptomyces sp. cg35; assembly: GCF_050410835.1. NCBI lineage: Bacteria > Bacillati > Actinomycetota > Actinomycetes > Kitasatosporales > Streptomycetaceae > Streptomyces > Streptomyces sp. cg35. The sequence continues at coordinate 7,363,462 of NZ_CP191268.1, read as the reverse complement.
CGAGGACGGCCTGGGCCACCTCGTCGGGGGTGCGGCCGTCGGTGGCCACGACCACCCCGGCCACGTCGGTGTACAGGTGGCGCCGCGCCTCCATCAGTTCCCGCCACTGCTTGCGCGGGTTGACGGCGAGCAGCGGCCGGGCCACGTTCAGGCCGGTGCGCTTGGCCGCTTCCTCGACGTCCATCGAGAGGTAGACGACGCGGTGGCCGGCCAGCAGATCGCGGGTGTCGGCGTCGAGGATCGCGCCGCCGCCCAGGGCGAGGACCCCGTCGTGCTCGGCGAGCGCGGCCGCGACGGAGGCCTTCTCCAGCGCCCTGAACCGCGCCTCGCCCTCATCGACGAAGATCTCGGCGATGGTGCGGCCCTGCGCGGCCACGATGTCGTCGTCGGTGTCCCGGAACGCGCAGTCGAGGCGCTCCGCGAGCATGCCGCCCACGGTCGACTTGCCCACGCCCATCGGGCCGACGAGAACGACCTTCGGGCCGCTCACCGGATCTGCAGGTTGTCGAGGTACGACGTCACGTTGCGCCGCGTCTCGGGCACGCTGTCGCCACCGAACTTCTCCGCGACCGCGTCCGCGAGGACCAGGGCGACCATGGCCTCGGCGACGATGCCGGCGGCCGGCACGGCGGAGACGTCGGAGCGCTGGTGGTGGGCCTGCGTGGCCTCGCCGGTGGTGACGTCCACGGTCTTCAGGGCGCGCGGCACGGTCGCGATCGGCTTCATCGCGGCGCGGACCCGCAGCAGCTCACCGGTGGACAGGCCGCCCTCGGTGCCGCCCGCGCGTCCGGAGACCCGACGGATGCCCTCGGGGGTGTTGACGATCTCGTCGTGCGCCTGCGAACCCGGCACCCGCGCCAGGTCGAAGCCGTCGCCGATCTCGACGCCCTTGATGGCCTGGATGCCCATGAGCGCACCGGCGAGACGGGCGTCCAGCTTGCGGTCCCAGTGCACGTGCGAGCCGAGGCCGACCGGTACCCCGTAGGCCAGCACCTCGACGACGCCGCCGAGGGTGTCGCCGTCCTTGTGGGCCTGGTCGACCTCCGCGACCATCGCCTTCGACGCGTCCGCGTCCAGGCAGCGCAGCGGGTCGGCGTCCAGCTTCTCCACGTCGGCGGGCGTCGGGTACACGTCCTGCGGCGCCTTGACGGAGCACAGCTCCACGACGTGGCTGACGATCTCGATCCCGGCCGTCTCCTTCAGGTACGACCGCGCGATCGCACCGAGCGCGACCCGGGCGGCGGTCTCCCGCGCCGAGGCCCGCTCCAGGATCGGCCGCGCCTCGTCGAACCCGTACTTCTGCATGCCCGCGAGGTCCGCGTGGCCCGGCCGGGGCCGGGTCAGCGGCGCGTTGCGCGCGAGGTCCTTGAGGATCTCCGGGTCGACCGGGTCGGCCGCCATGACCTGTTCCCACTTGGGCCACTCGGTGTTGCCGACCATCACCGCGACCGGCGAGCCGAGGGACAGTCCGTGCCGGACGCCGCCGAGGAAGGTGACCTCGTCGCGCTCGAACTTCATCCGCGCCCCGCGCCCATACCCCAGACGCCGCCTGGCCAGGTGGTCCGCCACCATCTCCGTGGTGATCGGAACGCCGGCGGGAAGCCCCTCCAGCGTCGCGACAAGTGCGGGTCCGTGCGACTCCCCCGCGGTCAGCCAGCGCAACCTGCTCAACGGTGCTCCTCATGCTCGCGCTCTGCGTTACGGCTCGACGACCGGTACCGGGTGCGCGGCCCGGCCCGCCGTCGTCCCCCGATCCTCCCATGCCCCGCAGGTGAGCTGTCGCCCTGTCCGCCCTCCGGACGACGCGTGAGACGTCAGCCGAGCGCCCGCAGCGCCGCCTCGCGCATGGCGGCGAGCACCGGCCGCCGGTCCCCCGTGAACTGCTCGAACTGGAAGACGGCCTGGTGCACGAGCAGGTCGAGACCGCTCAGCACGTGGCCGCCTCGCTGCTGCCAGGCCGCCGCGAGGGGCGTCGGCCACGGGTCGTAGACCACGTCGAAGAGGGTCCCCACTTGCTGCGGCACCTCGGCCACCAGGTGGTCCGTGCCGCCCTTGGGCGTCGTGGAGATCACCAGGGGCGCCGCGAAGGCGCGCGCCGCGTCCGCCCAGTCCGCGGTCCGCACCCGGACCCCGAGCCGCTCGCCCCAGCCGCGCATCTCGTCGGCGCGCTGCTCGCTGCGCACGTAGGCGACGACCTCGCCGGTGCAGATGCGGGAGAGGGCGGCGAGTGCCGACGACGCGGTGGCCCCGGCGCCGAGGATCGCCGCAGAGTCGGTCTTCTCCACGCCGCGCTCGTGCAGCGCGGCGACGAGCCCCGGGATGTCGGTGTTGTCGCCGTACTTCCGCCCGTCGGGGTGGAGGACCACGGTGTTCACGGCCTCCACGGACGCCGCGGTGTCGGTGATCCCGTCGAGCAGCGGTATGACGGCCCGCTTGAGGGGCATCGTCAGCGACAGACCGGCCCACTCCGGGCCGAGCCCCGCGAGGAACCCCTCCAGCGCGGCCTCGTCGATGTCGAACCGGTCGTACGTCCAGTCGTGCAGACCCAGCGCCGCGTATGCCGCGTTGTGCAGCTGCGGGGACAGGGAGTGGGCGATGGGCGACCCGAGTACGGCCGCCCTGCGCGCATCAGTTGCCCTGGCTGGCATTGAACTTGTCCCTCAGCTTCTCGAACTCGGCGTGGGTCTTCGCGAACTCCGTCTTGTTCATGCCGTCCGTGGCCACGAAGTACATCCAGCCGTCGGTCGTCGGATTGAGCGTCGCGGCGAACGCCTCGTCACCGGGGTTGTCGATAGGCCCGGGCGGCAGACCCTTGCGCGTGTAAGTGTTGTACGGGTCCTTGTTGCTGTTGATCTCGGACTCGCCGATGTTGATGTTGCTCTGACCCTTGAGGTAGTTGAAGGTCGAGTCGAACTGCAGGAGCTGGTTGGTCTCCGTGTTCGTCGGCTTGAGGCGGTTGTAGACGACCTCGGCCATCCTGCGGAAGTCGTCGTGCGTCTTGCCCTCGGCCTGCACGAGGCTGGCCACGGTGAGCACCTGCCAGGGGCTCTCGAGGTCGAGACTCTTGGCCTTGCCCTCCAGGTCGAGCTTGTCGTACCGCTCGTTCGCCTGGCCGACCATCTGTTTCAGTACGTCGTCGGGCTTCATGCCCTTGGCGACGGCGTAGCTGGACGGGAAGAGGAAGCCCTCCAGCGGATCCTTCACGTTCGCGTGGTTCATCGCCCAGTCGGGCAGGCCGAGGCTCTTGTAGTCCTTCTTCGCGACCTTGGCCGTGGTGCCCTTGGAGACCTCGAGCTTCCGGTCGATCTGCTCGTAGATCCAGGCGTTCCGCCTGCCCTCGGGGATGGTCAGATTGGCCCGGCTCTTCGGGCTCAGCATCAGATCGACGGCGCTCGCACCCGACATCTCCTTCTGCAGGATGTAGGCGCCGGCCTGGATCGTCTTGCCCTTGGGGTCCGCCGACTGGGCGGCCACGAAGGAGTCGACGCTCTGGACGACTCCGGCTTCCTTCAGCGCGCGCCCGATGTCATAACCGCCCCAGCCCTTCTGGATGACGACGGTGACGTTCTCCCCGTTCCCGTCCCCCGAGAAGTCCGGCGCCGAGCCGAAACGATCCTGGTAGAACTGGTAGCCGAAATAGCCGACGCCGCCGACACCGGCCGCGAAGACCGCGGTCAGGACGAGGCACGCGCAACCGCTGCGGCGCTTCTTCGGTTTCCGGCCGCCTCGGCCGCGACGGCCGCCGCGACTGTCGTCCTCGTAGTCGTCCTCGTCGTCACCGCCACCACTGAAGAACGCGTGTTCTCCCTGGTCGGGGCCCGCGTCCCACTCCGGCTCGGGTTCGGGCGCACGGCGCCGGCCCGGCGGCTCGGGCGGCGGGTAGGCGCCGGGGGTGTCGTAGTAGTCCGGCTGTTCAGCGTTGTACGCGGCGGACTGGCCGGTGTTGTACGGGTCCATGGGGTCGGAGCCGTACGGGACCTGACCGTGCGTGCCGGTGGTGTCCCAGCCGCCCTGCCCCTGCTGTCCGCCGTACGCCTGCTGCCCGTATCCCGGGTCGTGCGCATACCCGGGATCCTGGCCGTACCCGGATTGCTGTCCCGCGCCCCAGTCACCCTCGTACGCCTGCTGCGACTGCTGGGGGTGGTACTGCTCGTGGCCGCCGTAGGCAGACTGGCCGTGCCCGGCCTGCTGCCCCCATCCCTGGTCCCCGTACAGCGGGTCCTCGGGATGCCACGGTTCGGAGCCTTGGCCCCGGCCATACTCAGTCATCGGTCCCCTACAAGCCGCGAGGCGGTGGGGAGCCCATGCCCGGTCAGGAGAGCAACCGTTCCGCCTCTTGATGCTGTGCGGCAGCTGTTCGAACGCCGCCGGTCGCGCGGAACGTTACCGTACCGCGATCAGATGACCACTTCGACGCCCTCACCGGGAGCAACGCCTGACGCCCGTTCGGACTCCAGTGCCTGCTGGAGGATGATGACGGCCGCCGCCTGGTCGATGACAGAGCGGCCCTTTTTGGACTTAACGCCGGAGGCGCGCAGCCCCTGACTCGCCGTCACTGTGGTCATCCTCTCGTCCAGGAGTCTCACCGCAACGGGTGCGATGCCCCGCGCCAGCTCCTGGGCGAAGCCGCGGACCTTGGCGGCCGCCGGGCCCTCGCCCCCCTTGAGGGAGCGAGGGAGACCGACGACGACCTCGATCGGCTCGTACTCCTCGACGAGTTGCTTCAGCCGTCGGTGGGCCGCCGGGACATCGCGTCCCGGCACCGTCTCGACGGGTGTCGCAAGGATCCCGTCGGGGTCGCAGGACGCGACCCCGATCCGGGCGTCCCCCACGTCGATGGCCAGTCGGCGGCCTCTGCGCATCAGTTGGCCGTCTCCCCGACCAGGCGCTCGACGGCGTCGATGGCGTCGCCGATGGCGGCCGGGTTCTGGCCGCCGCCCTGGGCGACGTCCGGCTTGCCGCCGCCACCGCCGCCGAGCGTCTTGGCCGCGGTGCGGACCAGCTCGCCGGCCTTGAGGCCGCGGTCACGGGCGGCGTCGTTCGTCGCGATGACCGTGAGCGGCTTGCCGTTGACCGTGGTGAACAGGGCCACCACGGCGGCGCGGCCGCCCTGGATGCGGCCCCGCACGTCGAGGACCAGCTTGCGCAGGTCGTCGGCGCCGGTGCCGTCCGGCACCTGGCCGGTGACGAGGGCGACGCCACGGACGTCCTTGGCGGAGTCGGCGAGACCGGCGGCGGCCTGCAGGACCTTCTCCGCGCGGAACTTCTCGATCTCCTTCTCGGCGTCCTTGAGCTTGCCGAGCATCGCCGAGATCTTCTCGGGCAGCTCCTCGGAGCGGCCCTTGACCAGCTCCTGGAGCTGGGCGACGACCGTGTGCTCCTTGGCCAGGAAGTTGTACGCGTCGACGCCGACCAGGGCCTCGATGCGACGCACGCCGGAGCCGATGGACGACTCGCCGAGCAGCTTCACCAGGCCGAGCTGGGCGGTGTTGTGCACGTGGGTGCCGCCGCACAGCTCCTTGGAGAAGTCGCCGATGGTGACGACGCGCACGCGCTCGCCGTACTTCTCGCCGAACTCGGCGATGGCGCCCTGCTTCTTGGCGTCGTCGATCGACATGACCTCGGCCTGCACGTCGAGCTCGCGGGCCAGGACCTCGTTGATCTTCTGCTCGACGTCCGTCATCACGGCCGTGGGCACGGCGGACGGCGAACCGAAGTCGAAGCGGAAGCGGCCCGGCTGGTTCTCCGAACCGGCCTGGGCGGCCGTCGGGCCGAGCGCGTCGCGCAGCGCCTGGTGCGTGAGGTGCGTGGCGGAGTGCGCGCGGGCGATGGCCCGGCGGCGCGTCACGTCGATGATCGCCTGCGCCGGAGCGCCGACCGTGACCTCGCCGACCTGGACGACACCCTTGTGGACGTAGACGCCCGGGACCGGCTTCTGGCAGTCGCGGATCTCGATCACCGCGCCGTTGTCCAGCTTGATGCGGCCGGTGTCGCCGATCTGGCCGCCGCCCTCGGCGTAGAACGGGGTGCGGTCGAGGACGACCTCGACCTCGTCGCCCTCGGAGGCCGCCGGCGAGGAGACGCCGTTGACCAGGAGGCCGACGACGCGGGACTCGCTGTCGGTCGAGGTGTAGCCGATGAAGTCGGTGGCGCCGGCGGCGTCCGCGATCTCGCGGTAGGCACCCATGTCGGCGTGGCCGGTCTTCTTGGCCTGGGCGTCGGCCTTGGCGCGCTCCCGCTGCTCCTTCATCAGGCGCCGGAAGCCGTCCTCGTCCACGGTCAGGCCCTGCTCGGCGGCCATCTCCAGGGTGAGGTCGATCGGGAAGCCCCACGTGTCGTGGAGCAGGAACGCCTTGTCGCCGGCGAGGACCGTGGAACCCGTGGCCTTCGTCTCGGTGACGGCGGTGTCGAGGATGTTCGTGCCGCCCTTGAGGGCCTTGAGGAACGCGGCCTCCTCGGCGAGCGCGACCTGCTCGATGCGCTTGCGGTCGGTGATCAGCTCCGGGTACTGCTCGCCCATCGTGTTGATCACGACGTCGAGCAGGTCCTGCACGACCGGTCCGGTGGCGCCGAGGATGCGCATGTTGCGGATGGCGCGGCGCATGATGCGGCGCAGCACGTAGCCACGGCCCTCGTTGCCCGGCGTGACGCCGTCACCGATGAGCATCGTCGACGTCCGCATGTGGTCGGCGACCACGCGCAGCGAGACGTCCGACTCGTGCTTGGCGCCGTAGGCGACACCGGTCAGCTCGGTGGCCTTGTCGATGACGACACGGAGGGTGTCCGTCTCGTACATGTTCTGCACGCCCTGCAGGATCATGGCGAGACGCTCGAGGCCGAGACCCGTGTCGATGTTCTGCGACGGCAGGTCACCGAGGATCTCGAAGTCCTCCTTGCCGATGCCCTGGCCGCGCTCGTACTGCATGAAGACCAGGTTCCAGATCTCCACATACCGCTCGTCGTTGACGATCGGGCCGCCCTCGGCGCCGAACTCGGGACCGCGGTCGTAGTTGATCTCGGAGCAGGGGCCGCAGGGGCCGGGGACGCCCATGGACCAGAAGTTGTCCTTCTTGCCCAGGCGCTGGATGCGCTCCTTGGGGACGCCCACGACCTCGTGCCAGATGCGCTCGGCCTCGTCGTCGTCCAGGTACACGGTGATCCAGAGCTTCTCCGGCTCCAGGCCGTAACCACCCTTGTCCTGGGGGCTGGTGAGCAGCTCCCAGGCGTACTTGATGGCGCCTTCCTTGAAGTAGTCGCCGAAGGAGAAGTTGCCGCACATCTGGAAGAAGGTGCCGTGGCGGGTGGTCTTGCCGACCTCTTCGATGTCGGGCGTGCGCACGCACTTCTGCACGCTGGTGGCGCGCGGCGCGGGCGGCTTGACCTCGCCCAGGAAGTACGGCTTGAACGGGACCATGCCCGCCGGCACGAGCAGCAGAGTCGGGTCGTCCGCGATGAGCGACGCCGAGGGCACGACCTTGTGGCCACGCTCCTCGAAGAAGCTCAGCCAGCGGCGACGGATTTCAGCCGACTCCATCAGTGGTCCTCATTCCGGTTGTTGTGCGGGTACTTCGAGCCAGCCGTGTGCTGCGTGTTCTCGATGTATTTGGGTGATGTCTTGGAGTGGTTCTCGACGACCACGAAGCGGCGCTGCGGGGGCAGTTCGGGATCCACCGGGTCGGTCAGGCCCAGCGCGTCACCGAGTTCGGCTTCGCGCTCGGCCATGTTGTCGCGGACGTCGAGGGCGAAGTCCTTGAGCCGGTGGCCCGCTTCGACGGCCTTGTTGGCGGCCTGGGCGGCGAGACTCTCGGGGGTCAGCTGCTTGAGCTTGCGGTTGACCTTGGTGGTGGCCCACACGCCGGCGGCGGCGCCCGCGGTGAACCAGAACGTACGGCGGAACATCGCTGGGTCAGTCCCTCTTATTCCGGTTGGCCCGCTTGGCGCGGCGCGACTCCGGGACCGTGCGGCCCACGATCACGGTACGACGGGTCTGCTTGGCCGGCACGTCCTTGGCGCGGCCGCCGATGGCCCGGCGCACCCCGTAGCCGAACGCGGCCACCTTGACCAGCGGGCCGCCGAAGGTGGAGGCCACGGTGGAGGAGAGCGCCGACGCGTTCGACGTGACTTCCTGGACGTCGGTGGCGATGGCGTCGACCCGGTCGATCTGCGTCTGGGCGGAGCGCACCGCGGCGGAGGCGTCGGCCAGCAGCGGGACGGCCTGTTCGGTCACGTCCGCGACCAGCTTGGTGGTCGCCCTGAGCGTCTGGGCCAGCCTCGCGAGCGCCACCGCGAGGAAGGAGACCAGGATCGCCCAGAAGACAGCCACCAGGATCCCGGCCACCTCTCCACCGGACACTTGGCACCGCTCCCTAGCTTGTTGCCGTCTGCTGTCGTCGACCGACCGCTGCCGAACATCAAAAAAGTCGTCCCCCGAGCCTATCGCGCCCCGCCCCGCACTCCGTACCGCATTCCGGCTCCGCGTGGGGGCACTTCGCCCGGAGCGATTGTACGGACTGCGTACGGATGAGTACGCTCCGTACCTCATGCAACGCTCTCTGCGCCCCGACGACATGCCGGCCGGTCCCCCGCGCCCCGGCAACCTCCCCCATGAAATGAACCGTTTCGTCGGCCGGGCGGCCGAACTCGACGCCCTGCAAGGGAATCTGGCGGCCACGCGCCTGGTGACGGTCACCGGTGCCGGCGGTGTCGGCAAGTCCCGGTTCGCCGCGCATGTCGTCGCCCGCACCCCGCGGGAGCTGTGCAGGGACGGTGTGTGGCGGGTGGAACTGGCGGCGGTGCGCCGGCCCGAGCTCGTCGAGTACACGGTCGCCGAGGCGCTCGGTCTGACCGATCACACCACGCGCCCGCCGCGCCAGGTGCTGGTCGAGCATCTCGCCGAGCGTCAACTCGTGCTCGTTCTGGACGGGTTCGAGCATCTCGTGGACGCGTGCGCCGCGCTCGTACGGGATCTACTGCGGGCCGCGCCCGGACTGCGGGTCGTCGCGGTGGGCCGCAGGCCGCTGAACCTGGCGGGCGAGCAGTTGTTCCCGCTGTCCCCGCTGACGGCGCAGGACGCGGCGGAGCTGTTCGCGGACCGGGCGACGGCGCTGCTGCCCGGCTTCCGCCTGGACGACGGCCGTCATCTGGTCGACGTCCTGGAGGTGTGCCGGCGCCTGGACTGCCTGCCGCTGGCGGTGGAGCTGGCGGCGGGCCGGCTGCGGGCCCTGTCTCCGCCGCAGCTGGTGGAGCGCCTCGACGACCGGTTCCGGCTGCTGACGGGCGGCGGGCGGGACGCGCTGCCGCGCCACCAGACGCTGCGGACGGCGATCGGCTGGAGCCATGAGCTGTGCACGGCGCCCGAGCGGATGCTGTGGGCGCGGCTGTCCGTCTTCTCCGGGCAGTTCGACCTGGAGGCGGCCGAGTACATCTGCAGCGGCGAGGGCCTGCACACGGACACGGTGCTGGACGTGCTGCACGAGCTGCTCGCGCAGTCCGTGGTGATCCGCGAGGAGTCCGCGGCCGGGGTGCGCTACCGGATGCTGGACACCGTGCGGGCGTACGGTGCCGAGTGGCTGGAGCAGATCGGCGACAGCGGCCGGATGCGGCGCCGGCACCGCGACTGGTACATGGGCCTGGCGACCTGGTGCGAGCTGGACTGGTTCTCGCCGCGGCAGGGCGAGGTGGCGGAGCGGATCGACGCGGAGCTGCCGAATCTGCGGGCGGCGCTGGAGTTCTGCCTGACCGAGCCGGGCGAGTCGCACCTGGGCCAGTATCTGGCGGGCACGCTGTGGTTCTACTGGGCGGGCTGCGGGCGGCTCACGGAGGGGCGGCACTGGCTGGACCGCAGCGTCGACCTGGAGGAGCCGGCCGAAGGGGGCGCGACGTCCGAGTACGGCGCCTCGCGGCTCAAGGCGCTGTGGGTGCTCGGTTACGTGGCGATCCTTCAGGGCGACACCGTGCCCGCGCTGGCCGCGCTGCAGGAATGCCACGACGAGGCGGAGCGCGGCGGCGACGCGACGGCGCTCGCGTACGCCGTGCACCGCACCGGCTGCCTGGCCCTGGTCACGGACGACATGCCGCGCGCCGAGCAGCTGCTGCGGGCGGCGCTGGCCAGCTACCGCGAGATCGGCGAGCTCAACAGCAATGTGCTGATGGGCCAGGTCGAGCTGGCGATGGCGCTGTCGTTCCAGGGCGAGCTGGCGGAGGCCGTGGCGCTGTGCGAGGACGTACGGCAGGTGTGCGAGGACCACGGTGAGCGCTGGACCATGGCGTACGCGCTGTATGTGCTGGGGTACGCGGCGTGGCACGCGGGCGATCCGGTCCGGGCACGCGCGCTCCTGGAGGAGTGCCTCGCCATCGACCACGAGTTCCACGATCTGCTGGGCACGGTGCTCGCGGTCGAGCTGCTGGCGCTGATCACCGTGACGGAGGGGGATGCCCCGGAGGCCGCGGTGCTGCAGGGCGCGGCGGCCCGGATCTGGCCATCGGTCGGGCTGCCGCTGTTCGGTTCGGGTCACTACAACGAGCCGCATGTGCGCTGCGAGACGCGGGCCCGGGAGGCGCTGGGCGATGCCCGGTTCGACGAACTGAAGCGCGCGGGCGAGCGGTTGGGGCACGACGAGGCGGTGGCCCGGGCGCTCGGCCGGGGCGAGCGGTGGATCGTGCCGGCGCAGGTGCCGCGCCTCGCGCGTGCGGCCGCCCCGGAAAAGCGTGAACCCGCCGCCTCCCCCACCGCGAACGGCGGGGAGACGACGGGCTGAAACGCAGGGTGAGCTACGTCCGCTGGTCGGTCAGCGGGCGTAGTACTCGACGACGAGCTGCTCGTCGCAGATCACGGGGATCTCCTTGCGGTTCGGGTCACGGTCCAGGCGGAAGGCCAGGGCCTTCAGGTTCACCTGGAGGTAACGCGGGGTCTCGCCCTCGGGGGCGAAGCCACCCTCACGCGCGACCTCGAACAGCGGCTTCTTGCGGCTGCGCTCGCGGACCATCACGACGTCGTCGGGACGGACACGGAACGAGGGCTTGTCGACCTTCTGGCCGTTGACCTCGATGTGGCCGTGGACGACCATCTGACGGGCCTGGTAGATCGTGCGGGCGATGCCCGAACGCAGAACCAGGGCGTCCAGACGACGCTCGAGCTCGACGACCAGAGCCTCACCCGTCTTGCCCTCGACCTTCTTGGCGCGGTCGTAGGCGCGGGCGAGCTGCTTCTCGCTGATGTCGTACTGGGCGCGCAGACGCTGCTTCTCGAGCAGACGGACCTTGTAGTCCGAGTTCTGCTTGCGGCCGCGGCCGTGCTCGCCCGGCGGGTAGGGGCGGGCCTCGAAGTACTTGACGGCCTTCGGGGTCAGCGCGATGCCGAGGGCACGCGACTTCTTGACCTTGGGGCGGGACTGGTTCGCCATGAACCAAACACCTCATGTTTCTGATGCGAATACGGCTTCACCAGGGTTAGGGGAGGTCGCATCCGCAGCTCGGGAAACCCCTCCATCGCGAGGATGGGTGGGCAGCCGCTCCCGGGTCTGGGCACATACGTGCAGCACGCGAGTGGCCCACCGACCTGTTCCCGGGGGTACCGGGAGGGTGGTGGGCTGCCCGCGACACCTTCGAGGTGCGCGACGCTCCTGGATCCCCTGTGCCTTGCGGTTCGGGGGATCCGGCTGGATGTCCCGCTCTGGTGGTGCCGGTTTCCCTTTCGGGAGACCGGGCGCGGGACGCAGCACTTCGCTGAAGTCTACCGGATCGGCCGGGGGCCGTTTCACTTCGGGCAGGTGGCCAGCAGATCCTGCAGGGCCAGCTTCTCCGGGGCGGTCACCGTCAGCTTGTACTTGTGCTTGATCCCGGTCCAGCGGCGCCCGTACTCGCACCAGTAGGCCCGGTTCGGCGGCTTCCACTTGTCGGGGGTCCGGCTGCTCTTCTCGTAGTTCGTGGTCTTGTCCGCGGCGAGCAGGACGTCGAGGTCGTTGGCGTACGTGAGCCGCTGCTGCGGGGTCCAGGCGTAGGCACCGGCCCGCCAGGCGGCGCCGAGGGCGACGACGTGGTCGGTCTGGATCTGGGAGGCACGGCGGTAGTAGTACGGCAGGTCCTTGCCGGTGTACGGGTCGTGGAGCGTGCCGGAGATCACCACGCAGGCGTTGCGGTCGCCCTCGCGCAGATCGCTGAGGTCGCGCCGCAGGACGTCGTCGCGGGTGTCGCACCCGTTGCGCCCGCCGGGGGCGTCCACGGCGTCGCTCCAGCCCTCGCCGAACTCGCTCCGCTTGTACGTCTGCCAGTTCTTGCCCCAGGCGACGGCGAGGGCGGCCAGCTGGCTGCGGGCCTCGGCCGGGCTCGGCGGGAAGCCCTTGCTCGCGAGGGTCTGCGGGGTGGGCGTGAGGGTCGGTGCCGCCGGCTTCGACGAGGCGGCGGGGCTGCGCCGGGCGTCGCCCCGGTCGAGCTGAGGCGGCGTACAGGAGACGGCACAGGCCAGCACGAGCACCGCCCCTGTGGCTCCCCGTCGCACCGCTCTGCCCATAGACCGAGGGTAAGTGGATCACTCCGAGGCGGCGCGCTCAGCCGCCTTCGCCGCGCAGCCGCTCCCTGACCCGCTCCACGACGTCCGCGTACCGCGCCTCGGCGCCGTAGCGCGTGGGCTCGTAGTAGCGCCGTCCGGCGATGGCGTCCGGCGCGTACTGCTGGGCCGCGATGCCACCGGGCACATCGTGCGGGTACACGTAGCCCTGGGCGTGGCCGAGCTTGGCGGCGCCCTTGTAGTGCCCGTCGCGCAGGTGCGCCGGGACGGGCCCGGCCAGACCCTTGCGGACGTCCTCCATCGCGGCGCCGATCGCGGTCGTCGCCGCGTTCGACTTCGGGGCCAGTGCCAGGGCGATCGTGGCGTGGCTGAGGGTGAGGGCCGCCTCCGGGAAGCCGATCATGGCGACGGCCTGGGCGGCGGCGACCGCGGTGGGCAGCGCCGTCGGGTCGGCGAGGCCGATGTCCTCGCTGGCCGAGATCATGAGGCGGCGGGCGATGAAGCGGGGATCCTCACCGGCCTCGATCATGCGGGCCAGATAGTGCAGCGCCGCGTCGACGTCCGAGCCGCGGATGGACTTGATCAGGGCGCTCGCCACGTCGTAGTGCTGGTCGCCGTCCCGGTCGTACTTGACCGCCGCGCGGTTGACCGTCTCCTCGACGCTTTCGAGGGTGATGGTCCCCTCGTCCTTGGCGATGGCCGCTCCGGCGGCGGCTTCCAGGGCGGTCAGCGCGCGGCGGGCGTCACCGCCGGCGACCCGCAGCAGGTGCTCCTCGGCGTCGGGTGCGAGCTCGACCGCACCGGCCAGACCCCGCTCCTCGGTGAGTGCCCGGGCCAGCAGGCCGCGCAGGTCGTCGTCCGTGAGCGGCTCGAGGGTGAGCAGGAGGGAGCGCGACAGCAGCGGGGAGATCACCGAGAAGTACGGGTTCTCCGTGGTGGCCGCGATCAGGGTCACCCAGCGGTTCTCGACGGCGGGCAGCAGGGAGTCCTGCTGGGCCTTGCTGAAGCGGTGGATCTCGTCGAGGAAGAGGACGGTCTCCTTGCCGTGGCCGCCCATCGCGCGCCGGGCGCCCTCGATGACGGCGCGGACCTCCTTGACGCCCGCGGTGATCGCGGACAGCTCCACGAACCGCTTGTTCGTCGCCTTCGAGACGACGTACGCCAGGGTCGTCTTGCCGATGCCCGGCGGGCCCCACAGGATCACGGACGACGCCCCGGCCGGGCCGGATCCGCCCTCGCCGACCAGGCGGCGCAGTGGCGATCCCTGCTTCAACAGGTGCTGCTGGCCGACGACTTCGTCGAGGGTGCGCGGGCGCATCCGTACGGCCAGGGGACTCGCGGACGGGTCCTTCTCCTGGCGGTCTTCGGCTGCGGCGGTGAACAGGTCGGGCTCCACGTCGAAAACCCTATGTCACCGCACTGACAACGCCGCGGGCAGCGGTCAGGCCCAGAGCTTGTCGCCCCAGCGCGTGAAGATCAGCACGGCGACGATGCCGATGTGCACGACGGGCAGCGCCCAGGTGAAGTCGGCGAAGAACGTCTTGAGCCAGCGCGGCGCCGGCAGGAAGTCGTTGCGGATGTTGGACGACGTGACGTACCAGAACATCAGGATCGTGGCGACCCACGCGAGGGAGCACCACAGGCACAGCGCGTTGATCCGGTACAGCGACTGGAACTGCAGCCAGGTCACGAATCCGACGCCGAAGAGGCAGCCCGCGTTGAACGTCAGCCAGTACCAGCGCGGGAAGCGGGCGCGGGCCAGCAGGCTCATGCCGACGCAGATCACGATGCCGTAGGCGACGAGGCCGAGCATCGGGTTCGGGAAGCCGAAGACCGACGCCTGGTCGCTCTTCATGATGCTGCCGCAGGAGATGACCGGGTTGATCGAGCAGCCCGGCGTGAAGTTCGGGTCCTCGAGGAGCTTGAACTTGTCGAGCGTGATGACCCACGCGGCGAGCACACCGGCCGCTCCGGTGATCACCAGGAGCAGCGCGAAGGCGCGGCTGCCGCCGACGGAGCGCGGGGCGTCCCCGGCACCTGAGTCGTGGGAGACGCTGTCGCTTGCTGTCGTCGTCTTGCTCATCACGCCGATCCGTAGGTGAGGTGTGTGGCCTGCGGGCAGGGTCATTGTGCCGCACGGGCCCCGGTCTTCACCGTTCGATGGACATAAGGACGGGCGCCCGGGAGGCGCGGAGCCCGAGGGCCCCGCGTCCCCTACGGGCCCGAGGCGTCACGCCCCGAGCTTGTCCTTGAGCACGGGCACGACCTCGGCCACCGCGACCGCCGTCTGCTCGCCGGACTCCATGTCCTTGAGCTGTACGACGCCCTCGGCGAGGTCCCGCTCACCGGCGACGATGGTGAAGCGCGCACCGGACCGGTTCGCGTTCTTCATGGCGCCCTTGAGGCCCTTGCCGCCGAAGGAGAAGTCCGCCGAGATCCCGGCCTTGCGCAGCTCCGTCACCTTGGTGAACAGCACACGGCGCGCCTCGTCGCCGAGCGGCACCGCGAACACGCTGGTGGTGGCGGGCAGTTCGAGCTCGACGCCCTCCGCCTCCAGGGCGAGGACCGTGCGGTCGACGCCGAGGGCCCAGCCGACGGACGGCAGTGAGGGGCCGCCGATCATCTCGGACAGGCCGTCGTAGCGGCCGCCGCCGCCCACCGCGGACTGCGAGCCGAGACCGTCGTGGACGAACTCGAACGTCGTCCGCGTGTAGTAGTCGAGGCCGCGGACCAGCTTCTCGTCGTCCTCGAAGGCGACGCCCTCGGCGAGGAGCAGCTCGCGCACCTGCTCGTGGTACGCCTTGCACGCGTCGCACAGGTAGTCGCGCAGCGAGGGCGCGCCCACGAGCTGCTTCTGGACGTCGGCCCGCTTGTCGTCGAGGACGCGCAGCGGGTTGATCTCGGCGCGGCGCAGCGTCTCCTCGTCGAGGTCGAGGCCGCGCAGGAAGTCCTGGAGGGCGGCCCGGTAGACGGGACGGCACTCCTTGTCGCCCAGCGAGTTCAGCAGGATGCGGAAGTTGCTGAGCCCGAGCGAGCGGTACGCCTGGTCGGCCAGGATGATCAGCTCGGCGTCCAGGGCCGGGTCCTCGGCCCCGATGGCCTCGGCGCCGACCTGGGAGAAGTGCCTGTACCGGCCCTTCTGGGGGCGCTCGTAGCGGTAGTACGAGCCCGAGTACCAGAGCTTGACCGGGAGGTTGCCCGCCTTGTGCAGGTTGGCCTCCAGGGCGGCGCGCAGCACGGACGCGGTGCCCTCGGGGCGCAGCGCGAGCTTGTCGCCGCCCTTGGTCTCGAAGGCGTACATCTCCTTGGTGACGATGTCGGTGGACTCACCGACACCGCGCGCGAACAGCTCGACGTTCTCGAAGCCGGGCGTCTCGATGTAGCCGTAGCCGGAGTTGCGCAGGGGCGTGGAGATCGCCTCGCGCACCGCGAGGTACTTCGCGGAGTCCGGCGGAATCAGGTCGTACGTGCCCTTGGGGGCCTGAAAGGTGCTCACGGGAGAAGTCTCTTCACATTCCTCGTCGGGGGGCCTGGGGCGAGTCCCCCTGGCCGGCGGCGGCCACCTGCCGCAGATACGGGTTGGTGGCGCGCTCCTGGCCGATGGTCGTCTGGGAGCCGTGCCCGGAGAGGACCACGGTCGAGTCGTCGAGCGGCAGGCACACACGGGCCAGCGATTCGAGCATGTCGTCCATGGAGCCACCGGGCAGGTCGGTGCGTCCGATGGAGCCGGCGAACAGCAGATCGCCCGAGAAGAACACCGACGGGATGTCCGCGGTCTCGGGCATCTGGAAGGCCACCGACCCCTTGGTATGGCCGGGCGCGTGCGCGACGGAGAAGTCGAGTCCGGCGAGCTTCAGCTGCGCGCCGTCGGACAGCTCCCGCACGTCGTCGGGCTCCCCCACGGTGAGCTCGCCCATCAGCGGCATGCCGATGGAGCGGCCGATGCCCTTCTCCGGGTCGCTCATCATGTAGCGGTCGGAGGGGTGGATCCACGCCGGGACGTCGTGCGCTCCGCAGACCGGGACGACCGAGGCGACATGGTCGATGTGCCCGTGCGTGAGGACGACCGCGACCGGCTTGAGCCGGTGCTTCCTGAGCGCATCCTCGACTCCCTGGGCGGCCTGGTGGCCCGGGTCGATGATCACGCACTCCTCACCGGCGGCGGGGGCGACCAGATAACAGTTGGTCCCCCAGGCCCCGGCCGGGAACCCGGCAATCAGCACGATCGTCCTTCGTATGTCGTCGAAACAGCGGTCACAGCCGTCACGGCCCTTGTTTCAGCGGAATGCGGCAGATCAGAGCCTACCGGCGCTGCCGTTTCCACAGCGAACCCATATACGGTACGGGGCACCAACCGACGGCCCGCAACCAAGGTCACGAGACGTACGAGGAGAACACCCGGTGGTCACCAAGGATCAGCGGCAGCGTCAGCTCGCCCGGGAGAAGTTCCTGCGCCAGCAGCAGCGGCGCGAGTCCGCGCGACGCAAGGCGCGCACCCGCAACACCGTGATCGCCGCGGTGCTCGCGGTGGCCGTCCTGGGCACGGGTGGCGCGTACGCCGCCGGGGCCTTCAAGGGCGACGACAAGAAGGCCAGCGCCGGCTCCGAGCCGAGCGCGAGCCCGTCGGCGTCGAAGGCGCCGGACCCGTGCGCGAAGCCCGCCGCGGGGAAGGCGAAGACGGCCACCTGGAAGAAGGAGCCGGCGATGACCATCGACAAGTCCGCCGACTACTCGATGAAGCTCGCCACGACCTGCGGCGACATCGGCATCGACCTGAAGGCGTCGGCCGCCCCGCACACGGTGAACTCGTTCAACTACCTGGCGAGCAAGGGCTTCTTCGACCACACCAAGTGCCACCGGCTCACCACCGAGGGCATCTACGTGCTGCAGTGCGGCGACCCGACGGGTACCGGGCAGGGCGGCCCGGGGTACACGATCCCGGACGAGAACCTGAAGGACTCCTCCCTGAAGAAGGCGGAGAAGACCCAGGGCACCCAGCTCTACACGTTCCCGGCGGGCACCATCGCCATGGCGAACACCGGGCAGAAGCACACGGGCGGCAGCCAGTTCTTCCTGGTCTACAAGGACAGCAAGCTCCCGGCGACGTACACCCCGTTCGGCACCATCTCCGATTCCGGGATGAAGGTTCTGAACAAGATCGCCAAGGCGGGCGCCCAGGCCGCGGACCAGACCACCGGCAACACCGCGCCGAACGCGACCGTGGTGATCAACAAGGGGACCGTCACCAAGTCCTGACCTGCCAGCTGCCAAACTTCGGTCGCGCGGGATGCGGACAGCCGCCCCGCCGGTCGCCTATGTTGGCCGTGACGAAACTGTGGACGATGCCCGGGGGCCCACGAGTCCCCCGCAGGCATCATGTGGAGGAGGCGCTGTGAGCAGCGACCCGTGGGGCCGCGTCGACGAGACGGGGACCGTGTACGTGCGTTCGGCCGACGGCACTGAGCGAGTGGTCGGTTCGTGGCAGGCAGGATCCCCTGACGAGGCCCTGGCCTACTTCAAGCGCAAGTACGACGGTCTGGTCGTCGAGATCGGGCTCCTCGAGCGCCGGGTGCAGACGACCGACCTGTCGGCGAAGGACGCCACGACCGCGATCGAGCACCTGCGCGAGCAGGTCACGGACGCGCACGCGATCGGCGACCTGGACGCGCTGGGCAAGCGGCTCGACAAGCTGGTGGAGTCCGTCGAGTCGCGTCGCGAGGAGCGCAAGGTCCAGAAGGCCAAGCAGTCCGACGAGGCGCGGCACGCCAAGGAGGCGCTGGTCGTCGAGGCGGAGGAGCTGGCCCAGTCCGAGCAGTGGCGGGCGGCCGGTGAGCGGCTGCGCGCCCTGGTGGACACCTGGAAGGGTCTGCCGCGGCTCGACCGCAAGTCGGACGACGAGCTGTGGCACCGCTTCTCGCACGCCCGGTCGGCGTTCTCGAAGCGCCGCAAGGCTCACTTCGCGTCGCTGGACGCGCAGCGCGAGGAGGCCCGCAAGGCCAAGGAGAAGCTGGTCTCCGAGGCCGAGGCCCTGTCGAACTCGACGGACTGGGGCGCCACCGCGGCCCGCTACCGCGAGCTGATGACGGACTGGAAGGCTGCGGGCCGAGCGCAGCGCGAGCACGAGGACGACCTGTGGAACCGCTTCCGCGGCGCCCAGGACGTGTTCTTCGCGGCACGCAGTTCGGTCTTCGCCGAGCGCGACGCGGAGCAGGGCGAGAACCTCAAGCTCAAGGAGGAGCTGGCCGCCGAGGCCGAGAAGCTCCTGCCGGTCGAGGACCTGAAGGCGGCCCGTGCCGCGTTCCGCTCGATCAACGAGCGCTGGGAGGCCATCGGCCACGTGCCGCGCGACGCCCGCCCCAAGGTCGAGGGCCGGATGCACGCGGTGGAGCGCGCCATCCAGGAGTCCGAGGAAGCCGAGTGGCGCCGGACGAACCCGGAGGCACGCGCGCGTGCCGCGGGTCTGACGGGTCAGCTGCAGGCGGCCGTGGACAAGCTCTCGGGCCAGATCGAGCAGGCCCGCGCGCAGGGCAACAACGCGAAGGCGGACAAGCTCCAGAAGGAGCTGGACGGCCGCCAGGCGCTGCTCGACTCCGCGCTCAAGGGCCTGGAGGAGTTCGGCGGCTGACATCGTCAGCCCGTACGTGAAGGGGCCCCGGCACTCTCCAGTGCCGGGGCCCCTTCACGTACGGGCCGTTCTCAGGGCCTGCGCGCGGACGTCACGCGGTACACGTCGTACACGCCCTCGACACCCCTGACCGCCTTGAGCACATGCCCCAGGTGCTTCGGGTCGCCCATCTCGAACGTGAAGCGGGACGTGGCCACCCGGTCGCGCGAGGTCTGCACGGCCGCGGACAGGATGTTCACGTGCTGGTCCGACAGGACCCGGGTCACGTCGGACAGCAGGCGCGAGCGGTCCAGTGCCTCGACCTGGATGGCGACCAGGAAGACCGAGGACTGGGTGGGCGCCCACTCGACCTCGAGGATGCGCTCGGGCTCACGCGACAGCGAGTCGACGTTCACGCAGTCGCTGCGGTGGACCGAGACGCCGCTGCCGCGCGTGACGAAGCCGATGATGGGGTCGCCGGGTACGGGCGTGCAGCAGCGCGCCAGCTTCACCCAGACGTCGTCGACGCCCTTGACCACCACGCCCGGGTCGGCGTTCGAGCGGCGCTTGGAGCGGCCGCGCGACGGCGGTGCGCTCTCGGCGATGTCCTCGTTGGCGGCCTCCTCGCCGCCGAGCGCCTGGACGAGCTTCTGCACGACGGACTGCGCCGTGACATGGCCCTCGCCGATGGCGGCGTACAGCGACGAGATGTCCGGGTAGCGCATCTCGTGCGCCAGCGTCACCAGCGAGTCGCCGGTGAGGATCCGCTGGATCGGCAGGTTCTGCTTGCGCATGGCCCGCGCGATGGCGTCCTTGCCCTGCTCGATCGCCTCGTCGCGGCGCTCCTTGGAGAACCATGCGCGGATCT
This sequence comes from Streptomyces sp. cg35, assembly GCF_050410835.1. NCBI lineage: Bacteria > Bacillati > Actinomycetota > Actinomycetes > Kitasatosporales > Streptomycetaceae > Streptomyces > Streptomyces sp. cg35. The sequence continues at coordinate 7,343,485 of NZ_CP191268.1, read as the reverse complement.
TGTTGCGGGCGCGGGGCGACTTGACGAAGCCCAGCCAGTCCCGCGAGGGACCCGCGCCGGCCGCCTTGGAGGTGAAGACCTCCACCAGGTCGCCGTTGTCGAGGGTCGATTCGAGCGGCACCAGCCGTCCGTTGACCCGCGCTCCTATGGTCCGGTGGCCGACCTCCGTGTGGACGGCGTAGGAGAAGTCCACCGGTGTCGCCCCGGCCGGAAGCGCTATGACGTCGCCCTTCGGCGTGAAGACGAAGACCTCGTTGCGCGACAGGTCGAAGCGCAGGGACTCCAGGAACTCGCCCGGGTCCTCGGTCTCCTTCTGCCAGTCGAGCAGCTGGCGCAGCCACGCCATGTCGTTGAGGTGGTCGTCCTTGCCGGTCGACCTGGGCGCGTCGCTGCGCACCTTGGAGGCGCCGGCGACGGCCTCCTGCTTGTACTTCCAGTGCGCGGCGATGCCGTACTCGGCGCGGCGGTGCATGTCGAAGGTACGGATCTGCAGCTCGACGGGCTTGCCGTTCGGGCCGATGACCGTCGTGTGCAGCGACTGGTACATGTTGAACTTGGGCATCGCGATGTAGTCCTTGAACCGCCCCGGAACCGGGTTCCAGCGGGCGTGGACCGTGCCCAGTGCCGCGTAGCAGTCGCGGACCGTGTCGACGAGGACGCGGATGCCCACCAGGTCGTAGATCTCCGCGAAGTCCCGGCCGCGGACGATCATCTTCTGGTAGACGCTGTAGTAGTGCTTCGGGCGGCCGGTGACGGTCGCCTTGATGCGGGCCGCGCGCAGGTCGGACTGCACCTCGTCGGTCACTATGGCCAGGTACTCGTCGCGCTTGGGCGCGCGCTCGGCCACGAGCCGCACGATCTCGTCGTACATCTTGGGGTAGAGGATCGCGAAGGCGAGGTCCTCCAGCTCCCACTTGATGGTGTTCATGCCCAGGCGGTGGGCGAGCGGCGCGTAGATCTCCAGGGTCTCGCGCGCCTTCTTCTCCTGCTTCTCGCGCTTGAGGTACCGCATGGTGCGCATGTTGTGCAGGCGGTCGGCGAGCTTGATGACCAGGACGCGGGGGTCCTTGGCCATGGCGACGACCATCTTGCGGACGGTCTCGGCCTGCGCCGCCTCGCCGAACTTGACCTTGTCCAGCTTGGTCACGCCGTCGACGAGCAGGGCGACCTGGTCGCCGAAGTCCCGCTTGAGGGTGTCCAGGCCGTACTCGGTGTCCTCGACGGTGTCGTGCAGCAGACCGGCCATCAGCGTCGCCGGGTCCATCCCGAGCTCGGCGAGGATCGTCGTCACGGCGAGCGGGTGCGTGATGTACGGGTCGCCGCTCTTGCGCTTCTGGCCGCGGTGCCAGCGCTCGGCGACCTGATAGGCGCGCTCGATCTGGCGCAGCGTGGACGTCTCGATCTTGGGGTCGTTGCTGCGCACTATCCGCAGCAGCGGCTCCAGGACCGGGTTGTACGGGTTCGAACGCTGCACGCCGAGGCGGGCGAGCCGGGCGCGGACGCGGTTCGACGAGCCGGAGCGGGACGCCGGCTGGTTCGCGGCGGCGCGGATGGCGGGCGGCGGCGTGGGGCGGGGCTGCTCGGCGGGAGGCTTGGGGCGTGGCTCCTCGGCCGCCTTGGCGCCGGGCGTGCTGGTGGGGCCCTGACCGTTCTTCGCGGGCGTGCCGGAGGACGCCGCGGGCTGCGTGGCCTGCTGGTCGGGCTTGGCGGCGGTGAGTGGCTTGGCCTCGTCTGGCAACGGCGCTCCTCGTGCGCGACGGGTCCCCCGTTCAGGTCCCGGAGAGCCCATGGTATCGATCCGGCGCCCGGCGAACGTATTCGGCCGTGGGACGCCTCTGTACAGGAGCAACGCAAGAGGCGGGCGCCGGATTCCTCCGGGCCCGCCTCCACGTCTGTGACCTGGCGTTTTTACACGACGAGCAGCGCGTCGAGCGGGGCGCCCTGCAGCGCGGGTTCCAGCCGCGCGCGTCCGGGCAGGAAGCCCAGCTCCATGAGGACCGCGACTCCGGCGATCTCGGAGCCCGCCCGGCGGATGAGGTGCAGGGCGGCCTCGGCGGTGCCGCCGGTGGCCAGCACGTCGTCGATGACCATGACGCGGTCGCCGGCCGACAGGTCCTCGGCGTGCACCTCGATCTCGGCGGACCCGTACTCGAGGTCGTACGACTGCGAGAGCGTCGCGCCAGGGAGCTTGCCCGCCTTGCGTACGGGGATGAAGCCGAGGCCCGCGCGGAGGGCGACGGGGGCGCCCAGGATGAAGCCGCGCGCCTCCAGGCCGACGACCTTGGTGGCGCCGTGGCGCACGCAGAGCTCGGCGAGCGCGTCGGTGAGGGCCGTGAACGCCGCGGGGTCCGCGAGGAGCGGGGTGATGTCCTTGAACAGCACGCCGGGTTCCGGATAGTCGGGAACGTCGCGGATACGGCTGAGGAGCAGTTCCTTGATGTCGGTCATTTCTGCACCTCAGGGCGTGTGTGCGGGCTTTTTTGGAGGGTTTGCGCGGTCGACAACCCTAGCAGTCGACCCGGTCCGTGAACGACGCGGGCGCCAGGGGCCTCGACGGCTCCTGGCGCCCGTGTGGTGCGCTGTTCGGGTCAGCGGCGCTTGCCCGAGGGGCGGCCGCGGCCGCGGTTGCGGGCCGGCTGGTTGCGCGGTCCGGCACCGGCCGGGGCGGCATCCTCCGGCTCGGCCTCCAGCGCGCCGTCCGCCTGGTGGCCGACGACGGCGGCGGTCTCGGCCTGCGCCGCCGCGGAGGCCCGCTTGGCGAGCACCCGCTTCTTGAGGGCCTTCATCTTCGGGTCGCGCTCCTTGAGGTCGGCGACCAGCGGAGTGGCGATGAAGATCGACGAGTACGCACCGGCGGCCAGGCCGACGAAGAGCGACAGGGAGATGTCGTTCAGCATGCCGGCGCCGAGGAAGCCGCCGCCGATGAACAGCAGACCCGCGACGGGCAGGAGCGCGACGACCGTGGTGTTGATCGAGCGCACCAGGGTGCTGTTGATCGAGCGGTTGGCGATGTCGCTGTACGTCCAGCGGGTCTGCTTCTCGATGCCCTTCGTCTGCTCCTTGAGCGAGTCGAAGACGACGACCGTGTCGTAGAGCGAGTAACCGAGGATCGTGAGCAGACCGATCACCGTGCCCGGCGTGACCTCGAAGCCCACCAGGGCGTAGATCCCGACGGTGATGGTGATGTCGTGGATGAGGGCGACGAGTGCCGCGAGCGCCATCCGCCATTCGAACGCGATCGCCAGATAGATCACGACGAGGACCATGAAGATGGCCAGGCCCTGCCACGCCTTGTTGGCGATCGTGTCACCCCAGCTGGGACCCACCAGGTCGGCGTTGATCTTCTCGGCGTCGATGCCCATGTCCTTGGACAGCTCGGCCGAGATCTGGTCCGACTTGCCGGTGTCGATGCCCGCGATCTGGATGCGCAGGCCGCCGGTGCCGAGCTCCTGCACGATCGCGTCGTGCCCGGAGGCCTTCTCCGCGTACTCCTCCGCCTTCGCGGCCGAGACGCTGGTCTTGGGCGTCGTGAAGACGGCGCCGCCCTCGAAGTCGATGCCCATGTTCAGGCCGCGCACCGCCAGGCCGAGGATGGCCGTGATGGTGATCAGGATCGAGACGCCGTACCAGATCTTGCGCTTGCCGATGAAGTCGTAGCCGACCTCACCGCGGTAGAGCCTGGCGCCGAGATTGCCGAGCTTCGACATCTCACGCCTCCTTCGGGTCGACAGGGCCGGCAGCGGGAGCGGTGGCACGACGGGTGGCGCGCCGGCGCAGCGGAGGCTGGGCCCCCAGGCGCTTCGGGTCGAGGCCGGACCACTTGTGTCCGCCGCTGAAGAACTTCTTGCGGGCCAGGAGCGTCATCAGCGGCTTCGTGAAGAGGAAGACGACGACCACGTCGAGCAGGGTGGTCAGGCCGAGCGTGAACGCGAAGCCCTGCACCTTGCCGACGGTCACGATGTAGAGCACCGCGGCCGCGAGGAACGACACGAAGTCGGAGACCAGGATGGTGCGACGGGCCCGGGGCCAGGCGCGCTCGACGGCGGGCCGCACCGAGCGGCCCTCGCGGATCTCGTCCCGGATCCGTTCGAAGAACACGATGAACGAGTCCGCGGTGATACCGATGGCCACGATGGCACCGCAGACGGCCGGCAGGTTCAGCGCGAAGCCGATGGCCGGGCCGAGCAGCGTCATGAGCGTGTACGTGAGGATGCCGGAGGCGACCAGCGAGGCGAGGGCGATGACCGACAGGCCCCGGTAGTAGACCACCAGGTAGATGACGACCAGGGCGAGGCCGATGGCGCCCGCGATGAGACCGGCGTGCAGCTGCTCACCGCCGAGGGCCGCGGTCACCGTGGTGACGCTCTGCTCGTGGAAGGTGAGCGGCAGGGCGCCGTACGACAGCACGTTGGCGAGGTCCTGGGCGGACTCCTGGGTGAAGCTGCCGGAGATCTCGGCGTTCTGGCTCAGGGTGGAGTTGACGCTGGGGGCGGAGACCACGTCGCCGTCGAGCACGATGGCGAACTGGTTCATCGGCGACTGCTGGTCCTTGAGCTTGCTGGTCGTCGCCGCGAACTTCTTCGAGCCGCCGCCCGTGAAGTCCATGTTGACGACCCACTGGCCGGACTGCTGGTTGATGGTCGCCTGGGCCTTCTTGACGTCCTTGCCGTTCACCTCGGAGGCGCCGAGGATGTACTTCTCCCACTGGCCCTGCGAGTCCTTGCCGCACGCGACGATGGTGTCGGTGGCCTTGGCGCCCTCGTTGACGTTCGTCCGGGCCGCCTTGTCGGTGCAGTCGAGGTCCGTGAACTTCTTCTGCAGCGCGGCGGTGGCGGGGTCGGCGGACGAGGACGCGCTCGCGGACGGCGTCGGGGACGCCTTGTCGTCGGCCTTGGCGCTCGACGACGCGCTCGGCGTGGAGTCGGCCTTCAGGCTGTCGGTGACGGCGCGGCCCTGCGAGGTCGCGGTCGCCGAGGGCGTGGCGGACGAGGAGGCCTTGTCGGTCGCCTTGTCCGTGGCCTTGTCGGTCGCCTTGCTGCCGGACGAGGCACTCGGGGACGGGCTCGTCGAGGCGGAGCCGGTCGGGGCCCCGGCGGCCACCGTCAGGACGGGGCGGAAGTAGAGCTGAGCGGTCGTGCCGACCTGCTCGCGCGCCTGCTTCTGGTTCGTGCCCCGCGGGATGTTGACGATGATGTTGTTGGCGCCCTGCGTCTGGACCTCGGCCTCGGAGACACCCATGCCGTTGACACGGCGGTTGATGATGTCCGCCGCGGTGTCCATGTTGGTCTTGTTGATCGCGTTGGGCTGGCCCGGCTCGTTCTTGGCCTCCAGCGTGATGCTGGTGCCTCCCGCGAGGTCGATGCCGAGGCGCGGCGTGAACGTACCGGAGAGGAACATCCCCCCGACGAGCGCCACCATGATGATCACGATGAGGCTCAGAGCACGGCCGGGCTTGCTCTGGGTCCCTGCCCCTCGGCTCTTTTTAGGTGTGGCCACCTTCTCGTACTCCCTCTCCATCCGTCCGGCATCGGGGATCCGTGCCCCGGACTGCTCGGACGGCCATGAAATGGTCGAGAATCCGCGCGGGTCACGCACGAACCGGAACCGCGGCGACGCAAGCGGTCGCCCCGCGGCTCCGGTCGTGACTACTTCGCGTCGGACTCGCCGTCGGTCTTCTTCGGCTCGGCGCTGTCGGCCTTGTCGGCGTCGGCGGCCACGTCGGCCTCGTCCTTCTTGCCGAGGTCGATGCGCGAGTCGTCAGCGGCGGCGGTCTCGTCGGTCTCGGTGAGGGAGGACGCGTCGTCCGGCACGACGGCGTCGTCGGTCAGCTCGTCGTCCTCGGTGGCTTCCGCGCCGTGGACGATGCGGTTGTACTCGTCATCGGAGAGCACGGCACCGATCGCGTTCTTCGCGAACATGAGGTGGACGCCGGGGCCGGCGTCCAGGAGGACCGTGTCCTCGTTGACCTCCTTGACCGTGGCGTACATGCCCCCGATCGTGCGGACGCCGGAACCGGGCTGCATTTCGTTGCGCATCGTGGCGGCCTGCTGCTGCTTCTTCTTGGCCGACCGGGTCATCAGGAACATGGCCCCGATGAGCACGATGAACGGGAGGAGGGTCACGAGACTCACGGGTGGGAACTTCCTTCAGGCGACCGCGCCGGAGAGCGGCCTTGTTGGGTTTGGGGGTGCACCGTCGCCGTAAAGGCGACCGTCGGCGGAGTCTAAGCGAGTCCGCACTGTGGTAACAACGCTCAGCATGGCACCGGGGTTCCAAGCCCGGCGAGTACCCGCGCCGTCACGCCCCGAACAGGTCCTGTTGTCCGCTTGCGCCCGTTCTTCCCTGGGGCGGGGTGAGACCCAGGTGTGCCCATGCGGCGGGAGTGGCGACGCGGCCCCGGGGCGTCCGGGCCAGCAGACCCTCCCGGACCAGGAACGGCTCGGCCACCTCCTCGACCGTCTCGCGCTCCTCCCCCACCGCCACGGCGAGCGTCGACAGGCCGACGGGGCCGCCGCCGAACAGCTTGAGCAGGGCCTCCAGGACGGCGCGGTCCAGCCGGTCCAGGCCACGGCCGTCCACCTCGTACACGGCGAGCGCGGCACCGGCGATGTCCCGGTCGACATGCCCGTCGGCCTTGACCTGGGCGTAGTCGCGGACGCGGCGCAGCAGACGGTTGGCGATGCGCGGGGTGCCGCGCGAGCGGCCGGCGATCTCGGCCGCTCCCGCGGGGTCGATCTCCACGTCGAGGAGGTTCGCGGAGCGGTGGATCACCCGCTCCAGCTCGGTCGGCTCGTAGAACTCCATGTGCGCGGTGAAGCCGAAGCGGTCGCGCAGCGGGGGCGGCAGCAGGCCCGCGCGCGTGGTGGCGCCGACGAGGGTGAACGGAGGCAGTTCGAGCGGGATGGCGGTGGCGCCGGGGCCCTTGCCGACGATGACGTCGACGCGGAAGTCCTCCATCGCCATGTAGAGCATCTCCTCGGCGGGCCGCGACATCCGGTGGATCTCGTCGAGGAAGAGGACCTCGCCCTCCTGGAGGGAGGAGAGGATCGCGGCGAGGTCGCCGGCGTGCTGGATGGCGGGGCCCGACGTGATGCGGATCGGGGCGCCCATCTCCGCGGCGATGATCATGGAGAGGGTGGTCTTGCCGAGGCCGGGGGCGCCGGAGAGCAGGACGTGGTCGGCGGTGGCGCCGCGCGCGCGGGCGGCGCGCAGCACCAGGTCGAGCTGCTCCCTGACCTTCTCCTGGCCGATGAACTCGCCCAGGTCCTTGGGGCGCAGGGCCGCCTCGACGGCCTGGTCCTCGCGGTCGGCGACAGATCCCACCAGCCGCTCGGTGTCCGGCGCCTCGTCGGTCGTGTCGTCCCAGTTCATTGCGTGTGCCTCGCGTTGCGGTTCGAAAACGGGCGGGGTCGGGCGGTCGGCTAGCGCGTGCGGTTCAGCGTCTGCAGGGCCGCCTTGAGGAGCTGTCCGACCTGCGGTGTCCCCTCGGCGGCCTCGGCCTGCGGGGCGACGGCGGTGACGGCCTCGTCGGCCTCGCGGGTCGCGTAGCCGAGGCCGATGAGCGCGGCGTGCAGCTGCTCGCGCCAGCCGCTGGTGACGGCGGTGCCGAGGGCGGGGCCGCCGGTGCCGAGGGGCTCGCCGAGCCGGTCCTTCAGCTCCAGGAGCAGCTTCTGGGCGCCCTTCTTGCCGATGCCGGGCACGGCGGTGAGCGCCTTCTCGTCGCCGGTGGAGACGGCGCGGCGCAGGGCGTCGGGGCTGTGCACGGCGAGCATGGCCTGGGCCAGGCGCGGGCCGACGCCGCTGGCGGTCTGCAGCAGCTCGAAGGTCTGCTTCTCGTCGTCGTCCGCGAAGCCGTACAGGGTGAGCGAGTCCTCGCGTACGACGAGGGAGGTGGCGAGCTTGGCCTGCTGGCCGATGCGGAGCGTGGACAGCGTGTTCGGTGTGCACTGGAGGGCCATGCCGACGCCGCCGACCTCGACCACCGCGGCGTCGGGGGCGAGGGCGGCGACGGAGCCGCTGACGAAGGCGATCATGCGGTACGGCCTTTCGATGCGTGCAGCGCTACGGCTTGCTGCAGTCTGTTCTGCGCGGGGGCGCGCCAGATGTGGCAGATGGCGAGGGCGAGCGCGTCGGCGGCGTCGGCCGGCTTGGGCGGTGCGTCGAGTCTGAGCAGCCGGGTCACCATGGCGCCCACCTGTGCCTTGTCGGCGCGGCCGCTGCCGGTGACGGCGGCCTTGACCTCGCTGGGGGTGTGCAGGGCGACGGGGATGCCGCGGCGCGAGGCGCACAGCATGGCGACGGCGCTGGCCTGGGCGGTGCCCATCACCGTGCGCACGTTGTGCTGGCTGAACACCCGCTCCACGGCGAGGACTTCGGGGTGGTGCTCGTCGAGCCACTGCTCGATGCCCTGCTCGATGGCGACGAGGCGGTGGCCCAGCTCGGCGTCCGGGGGCGTCCGTACGACGCCGACGCCGTGCATCGTCAGGGGTCGCCCCGCGATCCCCTCGACCACACCGACACCGCACCGGGTCAGCCCCGGGTCCACGCCCAGTACGCGCACGCCTCGCCCCCACTTCCCTCGCCTGTTCGTGCAGGCTATCGGGTGCCAGTGACAAAGCGGCGGGCCGACGGGGTGTGTCCCGTCGGCCCGCCGCTGATGCCCGATCAGGCGTCGACCTTCTCCATGACCTCGTCGGAGACGTCGAAGTTGGCGAAGACGTTCTGCACGTCGTCGCTGTCCTCGAGGGCGTCGATCAGCTTGAAGATCTTGCGCGCGCCCTCTTCGTCGAGCTCGACCTGCATGGTCGGGACGAAGTTGGCGTCGGCCGAGTCGTAGTCGATGCCGGCGTCCTGGAGCGCGGTGCGCACCGCGACCAGGTCGGTGGCCTCGGAGATGACCTCGAAGGACTCGCCCAGGTCGTTGACCTCTTCGGCGCCCGCGTCGAGCACGGCACCGAGGACGTCGTCCTCGGTCAGCTCGCCCTTGGCGACGACGACGACGCCCTTGCGGTTGAACAGGTACGACACGGAGCCCGGGTCGGCCATGCTGCCGCCGTTGCGGGTCATGGCGACGCGCACGTCGGAGGCGGCGCGGTTGCGGTTGTCGGTGAGGCACTCGATGAGCACCGCGACGCCGTTCGGCCCGTAACCCTCGTACATGATCGTCTCGTAGTCGGCGCCGCCCGCCTCGAGGCCGGCGCCACGCTTGACCGCGGAGTCGATGTTCTTGTTCGGGACCGAGCTCTTCTTCGCCTTCTGGATGGCGTCGAACAGCGTCGGGTTGCCGGACACGTCGGCGCCGCCCGTGCGGGCCGCGACCTCGATGTTCTTGATCATCTTCGCGAAGAGCTTGCCGCGCTTGGCGTCGATCACGGCCTTCTTGTGCTTCGTCGTAGCCCATTTAGAGTGGCCGGACATCTGCCTGTCTCCTTCGCGTAACCAACCTCAGTACGAACGCACAGATCCTACAAGGAACCCGAAGCGTCCTTCGCCCGCACCATGTCCACGAACAAGGCGTGGATCCGGTGGTCACCCGTGAGCTCGGGGTGGAAGGACGTCGCGAGGGCACTGCCCTGGCGCACGGCGACGATGTGCCCCTCGTGCTCCGCGAGCACCTCGACGGCGCCGCCCACGGACTCCACCCACGGGGCGCGGATGAAGACGCCCTCTACAGGATCGCCCTCGACGCCCTGTACGTCGACCGCCGCTTCGAAGGACTCGTTCTGTCGCCCGAACGCGTTGCGGCGCACGATCATGTCGATGCCGCCGATGGTCTCCTGGCCCGAGCGCGGGTCGAGGATCTTGTCGGCGAGCATGATCATTCCGGCGCAGGTCCCGTATACGGGCAGACCGGCGCGCACGCGCGCGCGGAGCGGCTCCATCAGGCCGAACAGCTCGGCCAGTTTGGAGATGGTGGTCGACTCACCGCCGGGGATGATCAGGCCGTCGACCTCGGCCAGCTCTTCGGGGCGCCGCACCGGCCTGGCCACGGCGTCGGCCGTGGCCAGGGCGATGAGGTGCTCCCGTACGTCGCCCTGGAGGGCCAGGACGCCGATGACGGGGGTGGCGTTCATACGGGCTTACCAGCCCCGGTTCGCGTAGCGCTCGGCCTCGGGCAGGGTGTCGCAGTTGATGCCGACCATGGCCTCGCCGAGGTTGCGGGACGCGTCCGCGATGATCTTGGGGTCGTCGTAGAAGGTGGTGGCCTTCACGATGGCGGCGGCGCGCTTGGCCGGGTCGCCCGACTTGAAGATGCCGGAGCCGACGAAGACGCCCTCCGCGCCGAGCTGGCGCATGAGCGCGGCGTCCGCGGGCGTGGCGACGCCACCGGCGGAGAAGAGGACCACCGGCAGCTTGCCCAGCTCGGAGACCTCCTTGACCAGCTCGTACGGGGCGCGCAGCTCCTTGGCGGCGGCGTACAGCTCGTTGTTGTCGAAGCCGCGCAGCTTGGCGATCTCGTTCTTGATCTGGCGCAGGTGGCGGACGGCCTCGACGACGTTGCCGGTGCCGGCCTCGCCCTTGGAGCGGATCATGGCCGCGCCCTCGGCGATGCGGCGCAGGGCCTCGCCCAGGTTCGTGGCGCCGCAGACGAACGGCGTGGTGAAGGCGAACTTGTCGCTGTGGTTGATCTCGTCGGCCGGGGTCAGCACCTCGGACTCGTCGATGTAGTCGACGCCGAGGGACTGCAGGACCTGGGCCTCGACGAAGTGGCCGATGCGGGACTTGGCCATCACCGGGATGGAGACGGCGCCGATGATGCCCTCGATCATGTCCGGGTCGGACATGCGGGCCACGCCGCCGTCCTTGCGGATGTCGGCCGGGACCCGCTCCAGGGCCATGACGGCGACGGCGCCCGCGTCCTCGGCGATCTTCGCCTGCTCGGGGGTGACGACGTCCATGATCACGCCGCCCTTGAGCTGCTCGGCCATGCCGCGCTTGACGCGGGCGGTACCGGTGGCGGGGGTGGCGTCGGACTGGGTGCTGGTGGACACGGGTGACCTCACTCGGTGAAGAAGGCTTGTTGCAGCACCGAGGTAACCCCTGTGGACCAGGCCACTACAAGGGCCAATGGGTAGCCGGTGGCTCCTTTTGGCTCGCGTCCCGGGTCGGCGGCGTGCGCCCTATGCGGCGGCGCGGTCGGCCAGGGCCACCGGCGGCTCGTCGTCCATCTCGAAGGCCATCGGGAACGGGGCGTGCCCGGCGAGCCGGAACCAGCGGACCTTGCGGTGGCGGCGCAGGGCGCGGGCGGCGCGGACGGCGTCGTTGTGGAAGCGGCGGGCCATGGGGACCCGGCGCACGGCCTGGGCCAGTTCCTCCGCGGCCTCCTCGCCGCCGAGGGCCTCCCGGACGGCCTCGACCTGCCCGGCCTCGCCGAAGACCGCTCTGAGCGCCTGGCTGAGCTCGCTCTCGGCGACCTCGCGATGGTCCTCCTCGGCCTGTCGGGCGGCGTGCGCGGCCTCGTAGAGGACGATCGACGCGGCCGGGTCGAGGACACCGGACGTGGCCAGTTCCTGGGCGACGGAGGCGCGGCGCAGGAGCTGCGCGTCGAGGGCGGCGCGGGCCGCGTCGATGCGGGCGTGCAGCCGGTCGAGGCGCCCCGCGGTCCAGCTCAGGTAGAGGCCGATCGCGAAGAGGGCTACGGCGATCCAGATCAGGGTGACGGTCACGGGCGGCAAGGCTACCGGTGGCGGACCCCGGCCCCGTGCGCCCCCGTGCGTCCGCTCAGTCCCTGGCCAGGCCGAACCGTGCCCGCAGTCCCGTCCGTTCGTCCGCCGCCACGGCGGCCGCGCCCTGCGCCACCGTCTCGTAGACCGAGAGGATGTCGGCCCCGACGGTCGCCCAGTCGAAGCGGCGGACGTGCTTGCTGCCGCGTTCGCGCAGTTCGGCGCGTCGCTCGGGGTCGGCGAGCAGCCGCAGCGCCGCGCCGGCGAGCGCGTCGGCGTCCTCGTTCGTGAAGAGCTCGCCGGCCGTGCCCTGGTCGAGGACCTGGGCGAAGGCGTCCAGGTCGGAGGCGAGCACCGGGGCGCCCGCCGACATCGCCTCGACGAGGATGATCCCGAAGCTCTCGCCGCCGGTGTTCGGGGCGACGTACACGTCGACGCTGCGCAGCAGCCGTGCCTTGTCCTCGTCGCTGACCATGCCGAGGAACTCGACGCGCTCGCGCATCTCCTTCGGCAGCGACGCGACCGCTTCCTCCTCGTCGCCGCGTCCGGCCACCAGCAGCCGCGTCTGCGGCCGCTCCGCGAGGATCTTCGGCAGCGCCTTCATCAGCACCGGGAGGCCCTTGCGGGGCTCGTCGATGCGTCCGATGAACCCGATGGTGTCGCCCTGCCACTCGGGGTGGGGCTCGGCCCGCGCGAAGAAGTCGACGTCGACGCCGTTCGGGATGACGACCGCGTCGCCGCCCAGGTGTTCCACGAGCGTGCGGCGCGCGTACTCGCTCACCGCGATGCGCGCGCTGATCTTCTCCAGCGCGGGCTGCAGGATCGGGTACGCGGCGATCATGGCGCGCGAGCGGGGGTTGGAGGTGTGGAAGGTCGCGACGATGGGCCCCTGGGCCGCCCAGCACGTCAGCAGTCCGAGCGAGGGCGACGCCGGTTCGTGGATGTGGACGACGTCGAAGGTGCCGTCGTTCAGCCAGCGGCGTACGCGCGCGGCGCTCAGGAAGCCGAAGTTGAGGCGTGCGACCGAGCCGTTGTACGGCACGGGTACCGCGCGGCCCGCCGAGACGACGTAGGGCGGCAGCGGGGTCTCGTCGTCCGCCGGGGCGAGGACGGAGACCTCGTGCCCCAGGGCGATGAGGTGCTCCGCCAGATCGCGGATGTGGAACTGGACGCCGCCCGGCACGTCCCAGGAGTAGGGGCAGACGATTCCGATCCTCACGCCGGCCGCTCCTCGAAGTCGTCCAGGTCGGCGAGCCACAAGCGCTGCAGCATGTGCCAGTCCTCCGGGTGGTCCGCGATCCCTGTGGCGAAGGCATCGGCCAGCGCCTGTGCCATGACAGACGTCTTCTCGGCCCGCGTACCTGTCTCCGGTACCTCGATGGGCGGGTGGACGCGGCCGCGCATGATCGGCGAGGAGTCGTACCAGAGGGTCACCGGCAGCAGCAGCGCGCCGGTCTGCTGGGCGAGCATCGCGGGTCCCGCGGGCATCCGCGTCGTCTCGCCGAAGAACTTCACCTCGACGCCCGAGGACGACAGGTCGCGGTCGGCGACCAGGCAGACGAGGCCGCCCGCGCGCAGCCGCCGGGCCAGCGTCCCGAAGGCGGCGCCGCCGGTGTGCGGCAGCACCTCCATGCCGAGTCCCTCGCGGTACGCCACGAAGCGGTCGTACAGGGTCTCCGGCTTGAGGCGCTCGGCGACGGTCGTGAACGGGGTCTCCAGCTTGGTGGTGACCCAGGCGCCCGCGAGGTCGTAGTTGCCCATGTGGGGCAGGGCGAGAATGACGCCCTTGCCGGAGTCCAGGCCCTCGGTGAGGTGGTGGAGGTCCTTGGGCGAGAAGCCTTCCTTGATGCGCTCCCTGCTCCAGGCGGGGAGCCGGAAGGACTCCATCCAGTAGCGCAGGTAGGAGCGCATGCCGGCCCGGGAGAGCTCGGCGAGCTTCTGGGGCGTCGCGTCGGGGACCACCCGGGCCAGATTCGCCTCCAGGCGGAGCACGCCCTTGCCGCGCTTCTTCCACGCGGCGTCGGCGATGGTCCTGCCCAGGCGCGCCGCGACCGGCTCCGGGAGCTTCTTCACCGTGCCCCAGCCGAGTCCGTACAGCGCGTCGGTCACCCGTTCCTGAAGGCCGCTCACGAGGCGGTCTCCTCCTGGGCGGCGGCCGCCGCGTCGGCCTCGGCGGACTCGCGGCGCACGGTCACCACGCGCTGGATCAGCGTGACGAGGCTGCCCACGGCGACGATCCACAGCGCAACAGGGAGCAGGTACTGGATGCCGGGCACGCCGAACTTGTGCAGACCCGCGAAGCCGGCCGCGACCAGCGAGATGACGAGGCGCTCGGCGCGTTCCACGAGGCCGTTGACCGCGACGGGCAGGCCGATCGATTCGCCCCGTGCCTTCGTGTAGGAGACCACCTGGCCGCTGGCGAGGCAGAAGATCGCCACCGCGCACAGGACGTTGTCGTTCCCGGAGCCCGCGTACCAGAGGGCCAGACCGCCGAAGATGGCGCTGTCCGCGACCCGGTCGAGCGTGGAGTCGAGGAACGCGCCCCAGCGGCTGGAGCGGCCGAGCTGGCGCGCCATGTTGCCGTCCACGAGGTCCGAGAAGACGAACAGCGTGATGACGACCGTGCCCCAGAAGAACTCCCCGCGCGGATAGAAGACCAGCGCGCCCGCCACGACTCCGGCGGTGCCGAGGAGCGTGACCGCGTCGGGGCTGACCCCGCGGCGGATCAAGAACGAGGCGAACGGTGTGAGGACACGCGTGAAGAATGCACGCGCGTACTTGTTCAGCATGGCCTTCCCGAGGGTCGGTGCCGCGCGGCCCCTCTGGCCACCGGCTGGCCCATCGTAGCCACGCACGTACGGGAACGGCCGCCGGGCCACCACGCGCGCGTGCGATCGCGTACGACGTATGGACGCACCGTGACCCGAGTGGAAAGCTCGATGGCACCGCGGGCGTCGCCGAAGCCGCCTCCCAACACGCGGGTTCGCGTGTCCGCTTGCCGTATCTACGGCGTCCCAGCAAGGGCCACCTCACCGTGGAAGCGAACCGGGAGGCAAGGACATGGGCGACAAGGCGAACGGACACCCCGGAGCCGCCGGCAGGGCAGCAGCGGCCGACCATCCCGCGTCCGTACGGAATGTGGTGCTGGTCGGCCACAGCGGATCGGGCAAGACGACTCTGGTGGAGGCCCTCGCGCTGACCGCGGGGGCACTGAACCGGGCGGGCCGGGTCGAGGACGGCACCAGCGTCTCCGACTACGACGAGATCGAGCACCGGCAACAGCGCTCGGTCCAGCTCTCGCTCGTCCCGGTGGAATGGGGCGGATACAAGATCAATCTGCTGGACACCCCCGGCTACGCGGATTTCGTCGGGGAGCTGAGGGCCGGTCTGCGCGCCGCGGACGCGGCCCTTTTCGTCGTCTCGGCGGCGGAGGGGCCCCAGACCACCTCCGGCGCGACACGGATGGTGTGGGAGGAGTGCGCGGCCGTCGGCATGCCGCGGGCGATCGTCATCACGCACCTGGAGGCGGCGCGGGCCGACTTCGAGGAGATGACCCGGGCCTGCGCGCGGGTCTTCGGCGGCGACGACCCCGATGCCGTACTCCCCCTGTACCTGCCGCTGCACGGGCCGCAGGCACCGGACGGGCACGCGCCGGTGACCGGACTGGTCGGGCTGCTCTCGCAGCGCCTGTTCGACTACGCGTCGGGCGAACGCAAGGAGTCGGGCCCCGGCGAGGACCAGCTGCCGCAGATCGAGGAGGCCCGCAACCGGCTCATCGAGGGCATCATCGCGGAGAGCGAGGACGAGACCCTCATGGACCGCTATCTGGGCGGCGAGGACATCGACTTCAAGACGCTGGTCGAGGACCTGGAGCGGGCCGTCGCCCGCGGCGTCTTCCACCCGGTCCTCGCGGCGGCTCCGGCGGCGGAGGGCGCCCGGCAGGGCATCGGCACGGTCGAGCTCCTCGATCTGATCACGGGCGGTTTCCCGACGCCCCTGGAGCGCGAGGCGCCTGCGGTGAGCACGCCCGGCGGCGAGGCGCGGCCGCTCCGGGCCTGCGATCCGGACGGCCCGCTGGTGGCGGAGGTCGTGAAGACCGCGTCCGACCCCTACGTGGGACGGGTCTCCCTCGTACGGGTCTTCTCGGGCACGCTGCGGCCGGACGAGACGGTGCACGTGTCCGGGCACGGGCTGGCGGACCGGGCGCGCGGGGACCGCGCCCTGCACGAGGCGGACGAGCGGATCGGTGCCCTGTCGGCGCCGTTCGGCAAACAGCAGCGCACCCTCACGCACTGCATCGCCGGCGATCTGGCCTGCGTGGCGAAGCTGAACCGGGCGGAGACCGGCGACACCCTCTCGGCGAAGGACGATCCCCTCCTGATGGCGCCGTGGGACATGCCGGATCCGCTGTTGCCGCTCGCGATCCAGGCGCACAGCAAGGCCGACGAGGACAAGTTGTCGCAGGGCCTGTCCCGGCTCGTCGCGGAGGACCCGACGATGCGGCTCGAGCAGAACCAGGACACCCATCAGGTGGTCCTGTGGTGTCTGGGCGAGGCGCACGCGGACGTGGCCCTGGAGCGGCTGCGCAGCCGGTACGGGGTGCAGGTCGACGTCATCGCGCACCGGGTGTCGCTGCGCGAGACGTTCGCGGGCAGGTCGGCGGGGCGGGGCCGGCACGTGAAGCAGTCCGGCGGGCACGGGCAGTACGCGATCTGCGAGATCGAGGTGGAGCCGCTGCCCGGCGGATCCGGTATCGAGTTCGTGGACAAGGTCGTCGGCGGCGCGGTGCCGCGGCAGTTCATCCCGTCCGTCGAGAAGGGCGTACGGGCGCAGGCGGCGCGGGGTGTCGCGGCCGGGTACCCGCTCATCGACGTCCGGGTGACGCTGCTCGACGGCAAGGCGCACTCGGTGGATTCGTCCGACGCGGCGTTCCAGACGGCCGGCGCGCTGGCGCTGCGGGAGGCGGCGGCCGACGCCCGGATCCATCTCCTGGAGCCGGTGGCCGAGGTGCAGGTGCTGGTCGGCGACGACTACGTGGGCGCTGTCATGAGCGATCTGTCCGGGCGCCGCGGCCGCGTCGTCGGGACCGAACAGACGCAGGGCGGGCGCACTCTCGTACGGGCCGAGGTGCCGGAGATCGAGATCGGGCGGTACGCGGTGGATCTGCGGTCGCTGTCGCACGGGACGGCGCGGTTCGACCGCAGTTACGCGCGGCACGAGCCGATGCCGGCGCAGCTGAGCGAGAGGATCCGTGAACAGGCCCAGGACACCGCGTAGTTGAGAAGGGTTCACAAGGGAGGCGTAACGGCCACCGCCGACATCCCGCTTGTCGGAGCGGATGTCGGCGGTGGCCGTTACGCTGGTCGACGATCAGCCGGATCAGGACGATCAACTGATCAACAGGTGTGCGGGGCAGGGAAGTCGGGAAAAGCCGCAGCAGCGACGATGTGCGGTGATGGGGGCGGCAGTGGCGGACGACGCATTCGATTTCAGGCCTGGCGCGCAGGTCCCGCTCCAGGGGTCCGCGGGGCAGACGGCGGCGACCTTCGCCATCGCGTCGGCCGCCTACCGCGACGACCCGGCGGTGAAGATCGAGGACGCCAACAACGAGTGGCACAAGTCCGAGGTGAAGAAGGGGCGATGGTCCCTGTTCGCGCCGAATCTGGGTGAGGCGTTCTCGCGCGCGGTGCAGGTGCGGATGCTGGGCGGCGGGCGCAAGCCGCTCATCCAGTCGTTCGGTACGGAGCCCCAGGTCATCGTCGAGCACTGTCTGGCCGCCAACCGGATCCGGCGCGAGCGGGACAGGCGGCTGACGCTGGTGACCGTGGTGTTCGGCTTCCTGTTCCTGCCCGGATTCCTGCTGTGGCTGGCCGCTTTCCAGATCCGCCGCACGAACAACAACAGGGTGGCGCTGGCGGAGAAGGTGGTCCAGGAGTCCGCCGGCAAGCCGACCGAGGTGCAGAGCGCGGCGAAGAAGGCCGAGCGCAAGGCGCGCAGCCGGGCCGCGCTGGCGACGGCGGCGATGGCCGCGGTCGGCGTCGCCATCGTGATCCTGCTCGTCAAGCTGCCGTTCGACGGCTTCTGGGCCTGGTATCTGCGGGCCTCGTTCGTGGCCCCGCTCATCGGCGGGTTCCTGGCCCGGCGGATCTGCGAGCACAGCGCTCAGGACCTGCGCGACCGGTGGGACGGGCTGCTCTCCGGCGGCGGCATCGGCGCGAAGATCCCAGAGGCGGTGCCCGGCAGCCCGGGCGAGACCGCGGCCGAGCAGCTGCGCCAGAGCCTGGCCAAGCTCTCGGCGGAGCAGCAGTCGAACACGGTCTTCTACGCGGGCCCCAAGGGCATCCTCGGCATGGGCACCCGCTGGGGCAGCTGGCAGCTCGCCGAGGACCTGGTGTCGGGCGAGAAGGACAAGGAGATCCACCCCTTCCGCAGCTGGGACGTCATCCGTGCGATCCACGACCAGCTGCGGCTCATCGAGCGGGGGCCGCTGCACACGGGCGGGTTCCCGACCCCGACGATGAAGCACTGGATCGTCACGCCGATCGGGGAGAACGCGAAGCAGGTGGCCCGCCCCTCGGGCGAGGACGTCGACGCGTTCCAGATCAAGCAGCACGAGATACAGCGGATCTGCAACGAGCAGCAGTTCGGCAGCGGTGACCGCCACTACCTGGGGGTCCAGTTCACGCTCTGGGACGGCCAGTTGGTCATCACGATGCTGATCACGGTGACCGTGCTGCACGAGACGCTGCGCATCGAGGTGACGGGGCACGCGCTCGGTCCGGTCAATTCGCTGTTCACGTCGAAGCCGGAGCCGAAGACCGTGGAGATCGCCAAGTCCGTACGGTTCTGGGAGACCACGGAGAAGACGCTCCCGCTCATCGACGCGGACGAGGTCGTCCGTATCGCGGTCCGCGCTCCCTTCACCTGGTACCCGCCGCTCCTCGACCACCTGGGCGGCAAGCTCGTGCTGCCCGAGCCGTTCGGTCTGCGTCACGTCTGGGCGGACCAGCCCTGGCGGCACCGCTTCATGGCGGACGACGCGCTGCGCACCGCGACCCCGGTGCTGCGGGTGGTGCACGCCGCGGCCATCGGCGTGCTGGAGGACCACGGCGTGGACACGGAGAAGTTCGGCAACCGCTCGGGCGTGCTCAGCGGCCTGGTCCAGGATCCGGCGCCGCGGAAGGCCGACGTGTACGACGCGTAGGCGCGGGCGCGGGGTCCCGGTCCGCCCGGTACGCGCACCACGGCAGGCAGTACTGGGTGACGGCCCCCACCGTCACCGCGTACAGGACCGTGCCGGGGCCCACGGATCCACCCAGCAGCCAGCCCGCCGCCAGGACCACGATCTCGATGGCGGTGCGCACGAGACGCAGGGAGCGGCCCGTGGCGGCCGTGAGTGCGGTCATCAGTCCGTCGCGGGGACCGGGGCCGCAGCGGGCGCCGACGTAGACGGCGACGGAGAGCCCGTTGAGCAGGATGCCGGTGGCGAGCAGGGCGCCGCGGACCGGCGGCGCGGGATGGTCGGGGAGCAGCCACAGGCCGAGGTCAGAGGACCAGCCGACGGTGAGGATGTTGGCGAACGTGCCGAGGGTCGGGCGCTGCCGCAGCGGGATCCACAGCAGCAGGACGGCCGCGCCGACCAGCGTCGTGAGAGTGCCGAAGCTGAGCGAGGTGTGCCGGGCCAGGCCTTCGTTGAGGACGCTCCACGGGCTGAGGCCCAGGCCCGACCGGACCATCAGGGCGAGGCTGATCCCGTACAGGGCCAGGCCCGCGAAGAGCTGGGGCAGGCGGCGCGCGGGGTGTTCGCGCAGCGGGACGTACGTGAGCGGCATGGGGTGACTCCGGGGACGGGCGCCCCGCACCGGGGCACTTTCAAGGCCAATCCCGTCACTCTGTAGATTGACCGGCCCGGATCACACGGCCAATTGCGGGAGAGTGGTTTTGTGGAGATCGCCGACGGCCGGCGCGCGGGGACGCCCCGCACCGTGGGTGCCCGGCAGCTCGCCGCGCTGCTCCCAGATCCCGCGCGGGCGCGTCCCGCCTACCGTCATCTCGCGCACGCCATCGGCGAGTTGATCCTCGACGGACGGCTCGCCCTGCACCTCCGGCTGCCCGCCGAGCGGGAGCTGGCCGGCGCGCTCGGCGTCAGCCGGACGACCGTCACGGCGCTGTACGACCTGCTGCGCGAGAACGGGTTCGCGCACAGCCGCCGGGGCTCCGGCACCTGGACGTCCCTGCCGCAGGGCCGCGCCGCGAAGGGCGTCAGCCGGCTGCTCGCGCCGCAGGACGCCGCGATCGACCTGGCCAGGGCCGCGCCGACGCTGCCCGGCCGGACGCTCGCCGACGCCCTCGCCGAGGTCACGCCGCGGCTGGCCGGGCACGCGGACGGCCCGGGCTACCACCCGTACGGGCTCCCGGAGTTGCGGTCGGCGCTCGCGGCCCGGTTCACGGCCCGCGGCCTGGCCACGACGCCCGAGCAGATCCTGGTGACCGCCGGTGCGCAGCACGCGCTCAGTCTGGTCCTGGGCCTGCTCGCCGGCCCGGGCGACCGGATCATGGTCGAGAACCCGTCGTACCCGAACGCCCTGGAGGCGATGCGCCGCGCCCGGCTGCGCCCCGTGTCCGTACCGGTGACGGACGACAGCGGCTGGGACCTCGGGATCATGGAGTCGACGCTGCGCCGCTCGGTGCCCCGGCTCGCCTATCTGATCCCGGACTTCCACAATCCGACCGGTGCTCTGATGCCGGCGGCCGAGCGGGCCGGGATCCTGGGCGCGGCCGGTCGCAGCGGCACGTGGCTGATCGTCGACGAGACCCTCGCCGAGCTCGCGCTGGACACCACTCCCCCGGCACCGTTCGCCGCGCACGGCCCGGCCGCCCAGGTCGTCACGGTCGGTTCGATGAGCAAGACGCACTGGGCGGGCCTGCGCATCGGCTGGCTGCGCGCTCCCGCCCGGCTCGTCACGGAGCTGGCGGCGCAGCGGGTGGCGACCGACATGGGCGGTTCCGTGGTGGACCAGCTCCTGGCGCTCTCCCTGCTGGCCCGCCAGGGCGATGCGCCGGCCGACCGGCTCGCCCGGCTGCGTGCCCAACGCGCCGCGCTCGCCGAGGCGTTGAGGCAGCACGTCCCGCACTGGACGTGGCGGACGCCGCCCGGCGGGCTGTCCTTCTGGGTCGACCTGGGCGCGAGCGTCGCGTCGGAGTTCGCCGAGCGCGCGCTCGCCCATGGTGTACGGATCGAGAGCGGCGCGTACTTCGCCGCGGACCCGGGCCTGTTCGAGCACCGGCTGCGCATCCCGTACACGCTGCCCGAGGAGACGTTGCGCGAGGCGGTGCAGCGGATGGCCCGCGCCGAGGCCGAGGGGCCCCGGCCGGCGGCCTCAGGCGCGCGGCAGCACTGGATCGCCTGACGCCGCCGGGCCCGCGGAGCCGGTGTCAGGCGCGCTCCTCAGGCGCTCGGCCAGGCCTTGGCCAGCGCGGTGCGCGTGTCCCCGAGCAGCTGCGGCAGCACCTTCGTGTGGCCGACGACCGGCATGAAGTTCGTGTCGCCGCCCCAGCGCGGGACGATGTGCTGGTGCAGGTGGGCGGCGATACCGGCCCCCGCGACGGCGCCCTGGTTCATCCCGATGTTGAAGCCGTGCGCCCCGGACGCGGAGCGCAGCGCGGTCATCGCGAGCTTGGTGAACACGGCGAGCTCGGCGGTCTCCGCCTCGTCGAGGTCCGTGTAGTCGGCGACGTGCCGGTAGGGCAGCACCATCAGGTGCCCGCCGTTGTACGGGTACAGGTTGAGGATCGCGAAGACCCGCTCGCCGCGGGCGACGATCAGGGCGTCCTCGTCGGATTTGCCGGGAGCGGCGCAGAAGGGACAGCCGTCGTCGGCCCCGGGGCCCGTCGGCTTGCCCTCGCCCTGGATGTACGCCATGCGGTGCGGGGTCCACAGACGCCCGAATCCGTCCGGCTCACCCACAGGACCGATCTGCTGCTCCGGCTCACTCGTCATGAAGTGCAGCATATGGCGTCACCTCGGCAGGGCGTGTCGGCGGGGGCCGCCCCTGCCCGGCAGGGGCGATGCTGTCCGGATGACCGACAGTCCTCTCGCCCGCTGGGAGCGGCACAACGGCGTCGTCCTCGCCGTGGCCTCCCTGCTCTACCTCGCTTCGTACGCGATCCGGGTGCTCGGCCACGGCCTGCCGAACGTGGTACGGGACCTGTGCCTGGCGGTGACGTTCGCGGCGTGGGCCGTGTTCCTCGTGGATTACGCGGTGCGCCTGCGGCTGAGCGGGCAGCGCCTGCATCGCTTCCTGCGCACCCACTGGCTGGACACCGTGGTCCTGCTGCTGCCCCTGCTGCGTCCGGTCCGGATCGTGCAGGCCTACGAGACGGTGCAGCGCCACCACGACCAGCCGCGGCTCGCCCTGCACGCCCGGGTGATCACGTACGCGGGCGTCTCGGTGACGCTGCTCGGCTTCGCGGGGTCGCTCGCCCTGTACCAGCAGGAGCACGCGGCGCCGGGCGCGGACATCGTCACGTACGGCGACTCGGTGTGGTTCACCTGCACGACCCTGTCGACGGTGGGCTACGGCGATCTGGCGCCGGTGACCCCGCTCGGCCGGCTGGTGTCGGTGGGCGTGATGGCCTGTGGGCTCGCCCTGCTCGGCGCGGTGACCGGCACGTTCTCGTCGTGGCTGCTGCAGGTCTTCGCGCGGGAAGGGGAGAGGCCCCCGGAGAGCTCGGAAAGCTCTTCGGGGGCCTCTCGCCACGACGGTGACTGACGGCGTCAGACCTGCGCCCGCTCCTCGACGACCTTCGCGATCTTCGCGATGGCCTCGTCGACCGGGATGCCGTTCTCCTGCGAGCCGTCGCGGTAGCGGAAGGACACCGAACCGGCGTTCATGTCCTCGTCGCCCGCGATGACCATGAAGGGCACCTTGGCCTTCTGCTGGTTGCGGATCTTCTTCTGCATGCGGTCCGAGGACGCGTCGACCTCGACCCGCAGGCCCTGGGCGCGGGCCTTCTCGGCGAACGCCTCCAGGTACGGGATGTGCGCGTCGCCGATCGGGATGCCGACGGCCTGGACCGGGGCGAGCCAGGCCGGGAAGGCGCCCGCGTAGTGCTCGAGCAGCACACCGAAGAACCGCTCGATCGAGCCGAACAGGGCACGGTGCAGCATGACGGGCTGCTGGCGCGAGCCGTCCGCCGCGGTGTACTCCAGGCCGAACCGCTTGGGCTGGTTGAAGTCGACCTGGAGGGTCGACATCTGCCAGGACCGGCCGATCGCGTCCTTGGCCTGGACGGAGATCTTCGGGCCGTAGTAGGCGGCGCCGCCCGGGTCGGGCACGAGCGGCAGGTTCTGCTTCTCGGCGGCCTGGCGCAGGGCCTCGGTGGCCTCGGCCCAGTCCTCGTCGGTACCGATGAACTTGTCGGAGTCGTCGCGGGTGGACAGCTCCAGCTCGAACTCGGTCAGGCCGTAGTCGCGCAGCAGGTCGAGCACGAAGGTCAGGAGCGTGTCGAGCTCCTGCGGCATCTGCTCCTTGGTGCAGTAGATGTGCGAGTCGTCCTGGGTGAAGCCGCGCGAGCGGGTCAGGCCGTGCACGACGCCCGACTTCTCGTACCGGTACACGGTGCCGAACTCGAAGAGCCGCAGCGGCAGTTCACGGTAGGAACGCCCTCGGGACTTGAAGATCAGGTTGTGCATCGGGCAGTTCATCGCCTTGAGGCGGTAGTTCTGCTCGTCGAACTGGATGGGCGGGAACATGCCGTCCGCGTAGTGCGGCAGGTGACCCGAGATCTCGAAGAGGTGCTCCTTCGAGATGTGCGGGGTGTTCACGAACTCGTAGCCGGAGACCTCGTGGCGGCGCCGCGAGTAGTCCTCCATGACCTTGCGGATCACGCCGCCCTTGGGGTGGAAGACCGCGAGGCCCGGGCCGAGCTCCTCCGGGAAGGAGAACAGGTCGAGCTCGGCGCCCAGCTTGCGGTGGTCGCGCTTCTCGGCCTCGACGAGGAAGTCGAGGTACGCCTTCAGCTCGTCCTTGGTCGGCCAGGCGGTGCCGTAGATCCGCTGGAGCTGCGGGTTCTTCTCGCTGCCGCGCCAGTACGCGGCGGCGGAGCGCATCAGCTTGAACGCCGGGATGTTCCGGGTGGTGGGCAGGTGGGGACCGCGGCAGAGGTCCTTCCAGCACAGGTCGCCGGTCTTGGCGTCGAGGTTGTCGTAGATGGTCAGCTCGCCGCTGCCCACCTCGGCGTCGGCGCCGTCGGCGGCCTGCGCAGCGTTGCCCTTGAGGCCGATGAGCTCCAGCTTGTAGGGCTCGTCGGCGAGCTCGACGCGCGCGTCGTCGTCGGTGGTCACGCGGCGCGAGAAGCGCTGCCCCCGCTTCTGGATCTCCTGCATCTTCTTCTCGATGCGCTTGATGTCCTCGGGGGTGAACGGCTCCTTGACGTCGAAGTCGTAGTAGAAGCCGTCCTTGATGGGCGGGCCGATGCCGAGCTTGGCGTCCGGGAACAGCTCCTGGACGGCCTGCGCCATCACGTGCGCGGTGGAGTGCCGCAGGATGTTGAGACCGTCCTCGGAGGAGATCTCGACGGGCTCGACCTCCTCGCCGTCCTGCACGGCGTACGCGAGGTCCTTCAGCTCGCCGCCCACGCGGGCCGCGACGATGCTGCGCTCACCGGCGAAGAGCTCGGCGGCCGTAGTGCCCGGCGTCACCACGCGCTCTTCCCGCTCGGAATCGCGTTGGATGATCACACGGACGTCAGACACCGGTCTTCTCCTACCTGAAGATGGAACGCCGCGCCATTACCTGTGACGCGTGCAGAAGCGATCGTACCGAGTCACCGGGACCGCTCGCGAAACGGTTAACGGGCACCCCTCCGAGGCCGGGCCTAGCGTGGAGCGCATGGCACTCGACTGGAACACGCTCCTCGCCGACCAGCTCGACTGGCACTGGCGGCACCAGCTGCGCCCGCGCCTGGCCGGCCTCACCGACGACGAGTACTTCTGGCAGCCCGTACCGGACTGCTGGACCGTGTACCCCGGCCCCGGTCAGGACCGTCCCGCCATCGACTGGGCCTATCCGCCGCCGGTCCCGGCGCCGGTGACGACGATCGCCTGGCGCATCGGGCACATCCTGGTCGGCGTGCTCGGCATGCGCAGCGCCGCGCATTTCGGCGGGCCTCCCGTGGACTACGGGACGTACGCGTATCCGGGCACGGCCGCCGAGGCGCTCGACCGGCTCGACGCGGCGTACGCGGTGTGGATGACCGGGGTGCGCCGGCTCGGTGAGGACGGGCTGGCGCGGCCGTGCGGCCCGGCCGAGGGCCCGTACGCGAAGGAGCCGCTGGCCACGCTCGTGCTGCACATCCACCGCGAGACGATCCACCACGGCGCGGAGATCGCCCTGCTCAGGGACCTGTACGTGCACAAGTTCGGCTAGTCGTCGCCCGCGCACGCCTCTTCGAAGAAGTCCAGGTTCTCCTGGAGCGACTTCATCAGGCGGTCCCGCTCGGCCTCTTCCACCTGCACCGGTACGACTCCGGTGGCGCCGGTGAGCCGCCGGAAGCCGCCCCGGCTCTCCAGCCGCCCGTGCACCCGGATCGGCAGGCCCACCAGGTGCGCGTGGCCCGCTATCCGGTACGCCTCCTCGTCCAGCGTCAGCCGGACGTGCGGGACCTCGGCGCCGGCGATGACGCGCAGCCGCACCGTGCCCTCGCCGCGCGGGCCGGTCCTGCGCAGCCGCTCGACGGTGCCGGTGATCCGGACGGAGACCGCGGGTTCGGCGTGCAGGTAGCGGGCGCCGGCCTCGCGGAGCACGTCCAGGTCGCCGGGTGAGAACTCGACGGGCGCGTCCCCGTCGGTGCACTCCTCGGGCACTCCGGCGGCGGGCGCCCAGGCGACGGCGACCCGGGCGCCCTCGGTGCCGCGCACCAGGGCGACCAGCGCCTCGGTCAGTTCGTGGCTGACGCCTGCCTCGACGGCGCCGTCGAACGCGTCCATGCCGCCGGTGGCCCGCCGGTAGTCGATGGCCTCGCGCACCGCGTACAGCGCCTGGTGCAGCCGGACCGCGAGGGTGCGTCCGGCGGCGACCGGTACGAACGCGGTGAGCCTGCGGCCGCCGGGTGCCGTCTGCACCAGTACGTTCTCCAGGGCCGCGGCGGCAGGCCGACGGTGCCGGGCCCCGTAGTACCCGGCGCGTCCGCGGGCGGCGAGGGCCCCGGCGAGCAGCATCCGCCGCGCGGCGGACCGCAGTTGCTCCTCGGCGGTCCAGGACGAGGCGCCGCCCGGCCCTTCGGGCACGTCCCGCCACCACCGGATCTCGTCGCTGGGCACGGCGAGCGAGATCAGGACCTCGCGGGCGGACGGGGCGCCGCTGCGCTCCAGGGCCAGGAGCGCCTCGCCGAGCAGGTCCTCGCTGTCCGGGAAGGTCCGGTTCTCCGGCACGAGCAGGCTGGTCCGGGCGCCGGAGCCCGGCAGGGTCCAGCGCGCGTACCGTCCCGCGGCGCCCCCGCGGCGCTGCCAGCCGTGCCGGTCGAGCAGGGCGCCGAGGACGGCCGGGTCGACCTGTCCCGGCTCGGGTCCCGGGAGGTCGACGGGGTGCGCGCGGGCCGCGCCGAGGGAACGCAGGGGCTCGCCGCTCGACCGGTGCTGCATGTCGTAACTCCCTTCCGGGCCAGCCGACGTGACCGGTGACCGGTCAGGGCCGCCCGCCCGTCCCGACCCGGTTCATGATCTCGCAGAGCGCGCGGTCGTCGAAGATCCGCGAGGTCGGGACGCGCACGGTGGTCCTGCGCCGGCCGGTGACCGGCTGGCCGGCGAGATTGGTCCAGTAGCAGCAGTGCCGCAGGTCGAGCCGGTCGTGGCTGGCGCGCAGCCAGTCGTCCTGGGAGCGCGGCACGAGCATCACGACGAGGATCTTGTGCACCGAGACCGGGGTTCTGGCGAGCTTCTCCAGGTGTGCGTTGTCGAGCGTGAAGGAGAAGGACGGGCCCCGTGGGTTCGGGGGGATCTGGTACGTCGCTTTGAGCTGCACCTTGATGGTGACCTCGTCGTCCACCGTGTGCCCGGGGGCGCTGTGGCTGACGTGCCAGTCGATGCCGTTGTCGGGAAAGGGCTGCGAGAGCGAGCATCCGGCCGCCGCGGCCACGGCGTGCAGATAGCCCACCTGCAGTGTCTCCATGCAGGCAGTGGTGGCGAGTGTGCCGCGCGACGGTGCGATCCGCCCGGGCAGCAGCCCACCCTGTTCGGGCCGCGCGAGCGCCATGGTCCAACTGGCCTTTCAGAAAGGTGAATCCCCGTGGAGATCAAGAATTTGATCAAGCCGGAGTCAATGGCACCCCGCTGAACTGCCATGACTCGTATCTGTGTTGTCACCGCTCCGCGTAGGGCGCAAACGGCCCGGGTATCACCGGGTGGGGCAGGAGACGCAAAACGACGGGACGTCATCTGCCGGGCGTGAACAGGGAGTTGCATTGTCATGACGTGCTGGTACGAGGGCCCCCTTGCCGCCTTCGACACAGAGACGACCGGCGTGGACGTGGAGACCGACCGCATCGTGTCGGCGGCGATCGTGGTGCAGGACGCGCCGGGCACGCGGCCGCGGGTGACGCGCTGGCTGGTGAACCCGGGTGTCCCGGTGCCGCCCGGGGCGACGGACGTCCACGGTCTGACCGATGAGCATCTGCAGCGCAACGGCCGCTGGCCGGCGCCGGTGATGGAGGAGATAGGCCGCGAGCTGGCGGAGCAGGCGGCGACCGGCCGGCCGCTGGTGATCATGAACGCGCCGTTCGATCTGACCATGCTGGACCGGGAGTTGAAGCGTCATCGCGCTTCGTCGCTGGCCCGCTATCTGGAGAGTTACTCGCTCTGCGTCCTGGATCCGCGGGTCCTCGACAAGCACCTGGACCGCTACCGCAAGGGCCGTCGCACGCTGACGGATCTGTGTGCGCACTACGAGGTGGAGCTGGCGGAGGCGCACGACGCGGCGGCGGACGCACAGGCGGCGCTCGACGTGGTCCGCGCGGTGGGCCGTCGTTTCGCGGCCCGCCTGGAGCGCCTCTCCCCCGCCGAGCTGCACACGCTCCAGGCGGTCTGGCACGCGGCGCAGGCGCGCGGTCTCCAGGCGTGGTTCGCGCGCTCCGGCACTCCGGAGCAGGTGGACCCGGCGTGGCCGCTGCGGCCGGAACTTCCGGCGGCGGCTTGATCGTTCCCCCGCTGGGGGCCCGACAAGCAGAAACGAAAAACCGGCCCGTCTCTCGACGGACCGGTCATTTCCGGGTGGGCGATACTGGGTTCGAACCAGTGACCTCTTCGGTGTGAACGAAGCGCTCTCCCACTGAGCTAATCGCCCGGGAACGGGTTGAACAATACAGGGCGCGGCGGGCTGTGTTCAAACCGGTTGCAGGTGGGCCAGCAGACCGCGCCGTCCGCCGCGCATCATCCACCGGTGGTTGGCGCGGAAGACGGGCCTGCCGAGGACGGCGAAGCGGCGCATCAGGGGTTTGCGCACCTCCACCTCCTGGTCGTAGACCGCGCGTGTGCCGCCGCCGCGTGAGCTGACCGTCCACCGGGCCCAGCCGTCGAGGTCTCCGCTCATGGCGATCTCCAGGACCCCGGCGGCCGGGTCCCGGTGTGTCTCGCGGGCCGTGATCGTGAGCTCGTACGGCAGGAAGGACCGGAACACGGCGACGCCGCTGGTGGTGTCCAGCGGCGCCACCGAGCGGACCTGCGGCCACCACGCCGGGTACTCCTCGGCCCGTTCCAGGACCGCGTACACGGTGGCCGGTGGTGCGGGCAGGTCCCAGACGCTGCGGAAGCGGTAGTGGCTCAGGGCGCTCCAGTCCATGGCCCGAGTCTGCCCGGGCGGCGCTCGCTTCTCGTGGACGTCAGGGCATTTTGTCCCCGATCAGTGCCAGGTTCTCGATGGCGGCGAGGCCGTAGAGGGCGGTGTCGTTGGTGGAGATCCAGTTCGCCTCGGCGCCGGCGACGAGGGTGACGGGGCCGTCGGTCTTCTCCGTCTTCCACGGGGAGGATTCGGTGTAGCCGTCGCTCTTGTAGAACTTCTCCCAGGCGCGCCGGGCGAGCTTGTCGTCGCCGGTGCGCACGGCGGCGTACGCGTCGAGGCGCGAGTGGCCCTGGAAGAGGATGAGGGACCCGAAGTCCGACCCGTACCGCGCCTTCTGCTCCGCCTTGGTGGCGTTGAAGTAGCGGCAGTAGTCGTAGTACGCCTCCTCGAACTCCGGCATGTCGACGAGGTCGATCAGTTCCGCGCACAGCTCGTTCAGGCCGAAGACGGCCGACAGGTGCGAGACGCCGACGACCGGCTCGTCGGCGATCGCGAACCTGCCGGTGTCGAGGTCGTAGAGTCCGCTGCCCTGCACGAATCCGTTGGGCTGTGCGGCGATGGTCTCCATGGTCGACAGGACTCTGGCCCGGGCCTTCTCCCACTGGGGTCCGCGCCGCTCCCACTCGGTGAGCCAGGCCGAGACGAGGCCGCTCCAGTCGGTGCCGAAGCCGATGGACAGGGCGTGCGGGTCGGGCTCGTAGTCGGGGTCGGGGCGGACCTTGCGCTGCGGGTCGAGCACGAGGAAGGTCTCGTCGGAGTCGATGTTGGCGTGCATGAGGTCGCCGACGCGTTCGTCGCCGGTGAGGAAGTAGTAGTAGCGGCGGTACGTGGTGTTGGCGATGCGCTGCTGCTTCGCGGAGTCGGCGTAGTGCTGGACGCCGTGGCGGGTGCCGAGCCCGGCCCACGTGCCGAGGTGGTAGACGTCGACCTCGCCGGTGTGGCGGGTCATGGCCTCGGCGAAGCGGAAGATGTCGGCGCGTCCGCTGCGCAGGTACGCGAACCAGAGCCAGAGGTCGGGCGAGAGCTCGGAGTTGTCCCAGGCGTAGCCGCCGACGTCGTAGCGCCATTGGTGCCGTGCGGTGTCGTAGGAGTGCATCACGTCGCCGTAGTCCCAGAAGCCGTACCAGCGCCGCATCTCCACCTGGTCCTTGTAGTAGGTGAAGAGGAAGTCGAGGTGGTCCTCGATCCTGGCCTTGGCGGGTGTGGAGCGGTCCGGCTCGGAGTAGAGGCCGGGGCCGAAGACCTTCGCCTCGATGAGCTGCCGAGGCGGTGCGGCGAGCTGGGGCAGCACGCGGACGGCCTCGACCTGCTGGGCGAGGACCTCGGGCTTCGGTGTCGACTCGTTGGCCCAGAACATCAGCTCGCTGGTGCGGGCGATTCCGTAGGGCGTGCCGAACTCGGGCTCGTAGTCCTCGTAGGTGATGTTGAGGCCTTCGAGCTGTTCCGCGTACGTGTCCTGGCCCATGCCGTCGTGGTAGAAGCGCAGGTCCATCGGCTGGGCCTCGGGCGACCACAGCCACAGGGTGACCTCGGCCTCGTCGGTGTGCGCGGCGCGGATGTCGAGGCCGGCCGGGTGCTTCTCCCAGAAGTCCCGGATTCCGAAGGAGAGTCCGCCGCTCGGGCCGCCGAGGTACCCGAATCCGCTGGCGCGGCGTCCGCCGCCCGCGGCGATCCAGCCGTGTCCCTTCTTGGTCCGCTTGCGCAGGGTGAAGCCGTCGGCGGACAGCTGGGAGAGGGTGTAGTCGCCCCATTCGGGGATGTAGCGGAGTCGCGTCGTGACGCGCTGGTCCCAGGTCGAGGGGTCGGGCAGTTTCTCGCCCGCGAACTGGGCGGCCTGCACGGCGGCGCCGGGGTCGCGGCGCAGGCCGGTGATGCCCTGGACGGCTTCCCGCAGCAGTCCGGTGTCCTCGCCGCCGATGCGGATGTGCCGGTCGTACGGGGCGTCGCGCATCGGCACGGTGAAGCGGACGCCGAGCCCGCGGACGAAGTCGCCGGAGGTCTTGCCGGGTTCCTGGGTGCCGTCGTAGGTGAGGGTGTGGACCATGCGGAAGGAGTCGGCGCCCGCGTAGAAGTAGAGGCGGACCGAGAACGGCAGCCAGCTGCGGCTTCCCTTGCGGTGTTTGCCGTCGATGCGGACGACGGCGCGCACCGGGCCGTCCTGTTCGACCTTCGTCTTTTCGATGACGCTCTCGAAGCGTTCGTACGTGTCGGTTCCCTGGTCGCCGTCCTCGATCTCGCCCTGGCGCAGCAGTACGAGCCGGCCGTGCTTGGCGATCTCGGTGGAGCCGCGGGTCACGCTCTTGACGAGGGTGGATCCGCTCGTGCCGAGGCGGGCGGTGATGACTCCGGTGTCGACGGTGACGGCTCCGCCGTGCGTGGCGACGGTGACCTTCTTGTCGGGCGCGGCGGGGCTCCCGGCCGCCAGCGTGAGCGTGCCGTTCCCTGCGTCGGGGCCGACGGCGTGCGCGGTCCACTTCAGGGAGCCGTCCGGCCATTGCGCGAGCGGCCAGGTCTGGACGGGGACCCGGGTGCCGTCGTCGGTGCTGAGCGTGAACTCCTGGTCCTTCTCGTACGCGCCCTTCGGCCAGGGCACGCCGACGGTGGAGCCGGGGGCGGCGCCGAGCCCGCCGTCCTCCAGCCAGCCGAGCGTGACGGGTCGGGCCTCGGCGGCCGGGGCGTTCGGCGCGGCCTGCGCCTCCTTGCTGCCGAGTGCCCAGCCGAACTGGGCGGCGGCACCGGCCGCCGCGGCGGCTCTGAGGAGGGCTCTGCGGGGAAACCCTGGGGGGACACCCGGGGAGGCACCTGGGGAGACACCTCGGGAGACAGGGGACATCGTCGTTCCTTTCCGTGCATGCCAAAGGTGCTGTACGAGAAGGGGGTCGAGCGGGGTGCGGGGGTTCAGCGGGCCCGGCCGCGCTCCTCGACGGCGACGGCCGCCGCGGCGAGGACGCCGAGCGCCGGTACGGCGAGCGGGGCGAGGAACCCGGCGCACAGGACCACGACCGCGAGGCCGCACACGAGCAGGAGCGATCCGGCGGGGGCCCGGACGGTGCGCCGGGCGGCGGCGCCGAGCAGGGGCCGCCAGTGCGCTCCGGGTTCCCAGACGGCGGCGGCGCGCAGGACGGTCACGGCGGCGCCGAGCAGGGCGAGGACGCCCACGGCGGCGGCGAGCCGGCCGCCGGGGAGTCCGGTGTGCGCGACCTCCAGATCGATCCGGACGGCGGCGCAGGCCGCGGCCCCGGCGAGTCCGACGAGCCATCCGCGCCGGGCGGCGACGCGGAGGTCGGCCGCGAACTCCCTTCGGCCGCCGCTCTGTTGGCCCAGATACCGGCGCAGGTGCCGGGACCCTGCGGCGAACGCGGCCGGCGCGGTGACGACGGGCACGGACGCGAGCGCGATCCACACCCCGGTCAGCAGGCACTCGGCGAAGACGCCGAACCGGACGCGCCGGCGCGACTCGGTGAACGGTGGCTTCGAGGGCGTACGGGTGTGGCTCATCCTTTGAGTCCCGAGGTCGCCATGCCGTCGATCAGATACCGCTGGAAGGCGGCGAAGAACGCGATGACGGGGATCAGGGCGACCAGGGACATCGCGATCTGGCCGCCGTAGTTGGAGATGCCTTCCTGGTCCCGGAACATCATCAGGCCGAGCGAGACGGTGTATTTGTCAGGGCTGTTGAGGTAGATGAGCGGCCCCATGAAGTCGTTCCACGCGTTGATGAAGGTGAAGATGGCGCTGGTGATGATCGCGGGGCGGCTCAGGGGCAGCACGATGGACCAGTAGGTCCGCAGGTGTCCGCAGCCGTCGAGCTTGGCGGCCTCGTCGAGTTCCCTGGGCAGGCCGCGCATGAACTGGACCATCAGGAAGACGAAGAACGCCTCCGTGGCCAGGAACTTTCCGGCGACGAGCGGCACGAAGGTGTCGATGTAGCCGAGCTTGCGGAACATCACGTACTGCGGGATGAGCAGGACGTGGTACGGCAGCAGCAGGGTGCCGATCATCAGCGTGAACAGCAGGTTCCGTCCGGCGAAGCGGATCTTGGCGAAGGCGTACGCGGTCAGCGAGCTGGAGAGCACGACGCCGGTCACGGCGAGGACCGCGTAGGTCAGCGAGTTGACGAAGAAGCTGCTGATCGAGATGCCGGAGATGCCGTCGGCGAGCCCGGAGAAGTTCGCGAGGACCGGGCTCGCGGGGAACAGGTCGAGGCTCCCGACGATGTCCTTGCTCGGCTTGAAGGACGCGCCGAGCACCCAGATCACCGGGTAGAGGACGACCGCGAGGACGACGAGCGCGCCGACGTGCCAGACGGCGGAGCCGGTGCGCCGGCGCTCGCTCGGGGTGCGCACGACAGGGCTGGTGGCACTGGTCACTTGGCGGCCTCCGTGCTGTCGTCGTAGTGCACCCACTTCTTCTGCGACCAGAACAGGACCGCCGTGACGAGCGCCACCGCGATCACGAGCGTCCAGGCCATCGCGGAGGCGAAGCCCATCTGGGACTCCTTGAAGCCCTTTTGGTAGAGGTAGCAGGTGTAGACGAGCGTGGCGTCGGCCGGCCCGCACTGTGTGTTGGAGACGACGTACGCGGACCCGAAGACCTGGAACGCGTGGATCGACTCCAGCAGGACGTTGAAGAAGAGCACCGGGGAGATCATCGGCAGCGTGACGTTCCAGAACCGGCGCAGCGGTCCGGCCCCGTCCATCTCGGCGGCCTCGTACAGTTCCTGCGGGACCTGCTTGAGCCCGGCGAGGAAGATGACCATGGGTGCGCCGAACTGCCAGATGCTCAGGGCGGCCAGGGCGTAGAGCACGTAGTCCGGGTTGCCGATCCAGCCGCCCACGTCCAGGCCGAGAATGCTCTGCGTACGGTCCACGACGGCGTCGTCGGAGAACAGTGCCCGCCATACGAAGCCGACGGACACACTTGCGCCGATGAGCGAGGGCAGGTAGAACGCGGCCCGGTACAGGCTCTGGCCGCGCCTCTTCTGCGCGAGCAGCAGCGCCACACCGAGCGCGAGCAGCAGTTTCAGCGGGGTGGCCACCACGACGTACTTCAGGGTCACCTGCACCGACTTCTGCCAGCGCGGGTCCTGGAACATGGTGGTGAAGTTGTCCAGGCCGACCCACCGCGGGGGCGTGAACAGGTTGTAGCTGGTGAAGGCGTAGTACAGCGAGGCGATCATGGGCCCCGCGGTGAGCAGGACGAAGCCCGCGATCCACGGGGACATGAAGAGATAGCCGGCGAGGTTCTCGCGGCGCCGTCCGCCGCGCCCGGCGTGGGGCGCGGCGGGCCGCTTCCCTGCCGGGCGTGCGGGCGCTTCCTTGACGAGGGTCATGGCGGTAGGTCCCCTCAGCCCGCGAACGCGGCCTTGGCCTCGCCGAAGAACTGCTGGGCGGCGGCGGCCGGCTTGGTCTTGCCGTGGGCGACCTCGCCGCCGATGCGCAGGAAGGCGGCCTCGACGACATCGGTGCCGGAGGGCTGCGGGGTCATCTTGCCGAGCACGCCGGCCCGGGAGACCTCCGT
Organism: Streptomyces sp. cg35; assembly: GCF_050410835.1. Taxonomy (NCBI): domain Bacteria; kingdom Bacillati; phylum Actinomycetota; class Actinomycetes; order Kitasatosporales; family Streptomycetaceae; genus Streptomyces; species Streptomyces sp. cg35. Next base: position 7,309,467 of record NZ_CP191268.1, on the reverse strand, counting down.
CTCGTAGGCGGCGACGGCCTTGTTGGTCGCGTCCGTCGGCCGGTACGCCTCGAACTGTTCGGTGGTCGCGAGGATGCCGCGGTCGTAGCCCATGATCGTGCCGACCTCGGGGTCGTGGACCATGAAGTCGATGAACCGGGCGGCTTCCTCGGGGTGCTCGGTCCCGCTGAAGGCGCTGAGCATCAGCGAGGACAGGTACTGGCCGGTCTGCTGGCCGTCCGTGGTGGGGATCGGTACGAGTCCGTAGTCGGAGTCGCCCTCTCCCTCGTACCGGACGGAGAAGTTGTCCCAGGTGAACTCGGAGGCGGCGATCCCCTTGGACAGGCCGGAGGCGGGCTTCACCTGGTCGATCTTGTTCGGGTCGGCGACGAGCCCGGACTTCACCCGGCGGTAGCCGTCCTCCCACCACTGCGTCAGATCCGCTTCGGTGAAACCGAGTCCGGTCCCGGTGAAGAATGCCTTGCCGTTCTGACGGAGGACCAGGTCGTACATGTACATCACGCCGAAGTAGCCGGTGTCACCGGCGATCTTCTGGGTGTCGTGGATCTTCTGCAGCGCCTTCCAGTACTCGTCCCAGGTCCAGCCGAACTTCGGGTCCACGCCCGCCTTCTTGAAGACCTTGAGGTCGACGACCAGTGACATGGTGTTGGCGCCGACGGGTATCCCGACCTGCTTTCCGCCGTCCACCTGACCGGACGTCAGGACTCCGTCGCGGAAGTTCTTGAGGCTCAGATTCCCGGCGTCCGCCTGGGACTTGAGATCCATCAGAACACCGCGCTTGTCGTACTTGCGCAGGAAGGCGACCGAATTCTGGAAAACATCCGGTGGATTGCCACCGGAAGCCTGCGTCTGGAACTTCTCCCAGAAGGCCTCGTAGTCGGTGAATTCGGGCTTGATCTTGATTTTCGGGTTCTTCTTCTCGAAGAGCGCGATCGTCTTCTTGATCGCGATCGCCCGCGGCTCCCCGCCCCACCATGCGTACCGAAGAGTCACCGGGCCGTCGGACGACCCGCTCCCGCCACCGCAGCCGGCCGCCGTCAGACCGAGCGCCGCGAGCGACCCTCCCGCGACCTTCAGCAGGCCACGCCGGTCGAGATCCCTGTTCGTAGGCACAGTTCGCCCCTCCACCCCACGCATTGAATCGTTTTAGGCAAGCGCTTGCCGGGCCAAAGTAGAGAGGAGCTGGGGGTGCGTCAACGGTTCGGACAAGAATTGCATCGAAGCGCTTCGAAAGTGCGGCGCGCGAGGCGCCCTGAACCGTTGCATGGGAACGCGAGAACGCCGAGAGCCCCGGAGACTCGATGTCTCCGGGGCTCTCGGTCCGGGTGGGCGATACTGGGTTCGAACCAGTGACCTCTTCGGTGTGAACGAAGCGCTCTCCCACTGAGCTAATCGCCCGGGCGCAGGAAGAACATTACCCCATGTCAGGGGGTGCCTGAGACCATCCCGCGCCCCGCGCTCACTGCTTGATGTTCCAGGGCATCTCGAGCCCGAACTTCCACACGTAGACCCCCACCAGCACCGCGATGACGACCAGGCCGATCGTGGTCAGGATGATGTTCCGCCGGCGCACCTTGGGGTCGAGGGCGCGCTGCGTGGCCTCCGTGACCTTGCGCTTCGTCCAGCGCAGCACCAGCTGGGCCCAGACGAACTCGGTCGCCCAGATCGCCATGCCCCCGAAGATCACCAGCCAGCCGGGGCCCGGCAGCGGCAGCATGATGATGCCCGCGACCACGACCGCGAGCCCCACGATGAAGACGCCGACCTGCCAGCTCAGGTGCAGGGTCCTGCGCGCCTGGATGAACTCCGGCGCTCGCGAGCCCAGCGGCCTGGCCCCGGATGCGGTCTCGTCGGCACCGGCGACCGCGCCGGCCGCCTCGTCACTCCCCGTATTCATGGGCCCAAACCTACCGGACTCATTCCCGTCACCGGAATGGCCGTTCCCCTACAAGAAAGACTCGGCCGTACGAGCTACCTAAAGACGCCCAAAACACTCAGAGGGGTTTACAACGGCACCGTAGGTGGCATGTCGATTTCGCCGACGTGCGAATCCCCGAGCGCACACTGAGCGAAAGGCCCTGGCGCTTATGAACACCACGGTCAGCTGCGAGCTGCACCTGCGCCTCGTTGTGTCGAGCGAGTCCTCACTGCCTGTACCCGCAGGACTGCGGTATGACACGGCCGATCCGTATGCCGTGCACGCCACCTTCCACACCGGAGCGGAGGAAACCGTCGAATGGGTTTTCGCCCGCGACCTCCTCGCCGAAGGCCTCCACCGGCCGACCGGTACCGGTGACGTCCGAGTCTGGCCGTCCCGCAGCCATGGCCAGGGCGTCGTCTGCATCGCCCTGAGCTCCCCCGAGGGCGAAGCTCTCCTCGAGGCCCCGGCACGGGCCCTGGAGTCGTTCCTCAAGCGGACGGACGCGGCTGTGCCCCCGGGCACGGAGCACCGTCACTTCGACCTCGACCAGGAGCTCTCGCACATCCTCGCGGAAAGCTAGTCGCGCAGGAGGCCCGCGCCGGCAGCCGGTCGGCGTGAGCGGGACGAGGGCGCCTTCGCGCCGTCCACTCGGGGAGACGGCGCGGTTCAGCAAGTTCAGGACAACCGCATACGGCAGACACCGGCGCTGCCGCCGTGGGGCCTACCACGGCGGTGGCGCCGTTGCGTGCCCGCGGCTCCCCCGCACCGGAAGGGCGCTAGGCTCGGCCAGCATCGGCGGGCGCAGGCCCGACCCCCCAGGCCAGGGAGCGAATCGTGCTGATCACCCACGACACCCGGTGCGCGCTGGACGCCGTGGTCGATCTGGTGAACACCGCACCGGACGGCGACGACGACTCCGCGACGGCCGACCGCCTCGCGACCGTGGCGGCGTTGGCGGATTTCGTACGAAAGCACGAGATCAGCGATGTGGGCGTGCTCGCGGAGCGTGACCTCGAGGCGGTCCTCGCGATCCGGGCCCAGTTCGCCCAGGTGTTCGCGGTGCCGGATCCGCACAGCGCGGCCACGGTGATCAACGATCTGGTCGCGGCGGCGGGCACCACCCCTCGGCTGACCGACCACGACGGCTACGACTGGCACGTGCACTACTTCGCGCCCGGCGCGTCCGTCGCCGACCACCTGGCCGCCGACTGCGGGATGGCCCTGGCGTTCTTCGTCGTCGCCGGGGAGCAGGAACGGCTGCGGCGCTGCGAGGCGCCCGACTGCCGGCACGCGTTCGTGGACCTGTCGCGCAACCGCTCACGCCGCTACTGCGACAGCCGCACGTGCGGGAACCGGCTGCATGTGGCCGCCTACCGGGCCCGCCGCAAGGAAGCGGCGGGCTGAGCGTCCTCACAGCAGCAGCAGGTCGTGCAGCGCGGCCATCATGAGCAGACAGCCGATCACCGCCAGGAAGATCATCAGCGGCGGCTGGGAGAGCGCGAAGAGGCAGCCTCGTGGTGCGTCGGGTGGTGCGGGCGTGGGCGGCTCGGGCTCGCTGTGCGGCGGCTGCCCCGGGTCGGCGTCCAGCTGGTCGCCCAGCTGCGGTGTGTCCAGCATCTCGCGGAGATGATGTCGCAGGTTGCGGGTGCCGATTGCCCAACACGCGCGTTCTACGCGGGAGTTCGCCGGATTACGTGACCCTCCATCCGGGCACCTGCGCGATAACTGCGGTTTCCGTCGTACGTACGTCCAGACGTACGAGGCCATGCGGGGACGGGGGTTGGGGTCCTGGCTGCGGCATCGCGTCCGGGCCGGGCCGCTCGTCGCCCGTCAACCTCGTTGGCGTGAAGGGCTCTTGGCTCAGATGCCGTGCTTCTTGAGGATGGCCTCGATGTCGCTGAAGTCGTCGGCCGCGCCGGCCTTCGGGGCCGGCCGGGCGGCGGGCGTGGCGCCGGCGCTCGGGCCCAGCGAGGGGGCCGAGGCGGCCGGGGCGACGGCCCCGCTCCGGGCGGCCTTCGCCGCCGCCTTGCGTTCCTTGCGGGTGCCGCCGCTGCGCCGCTCGACGGCACGGGTCCCCATGAAGGTCAGCCAGGCCACGCCGAGCACACCGAAGCCGGCCCACGCGGTCGGGCTGAACGCGGTGTCCACGACCCAGCCGACCGCGCCGGTCATCACCAGGCCCAGCGGGACCAGGGCGTACGCGGCGGTGCGGGCGGCCGCGAGGAACCGCTTGCGGTAGGCGGTGACCGCGGCGATGCCCAGGCCCGCCACGGACACGGCGGAGCAGACGGTCTCGGCAATCATCCGGTCCTCCAGGGCTCGGGCGTTCTGGTCGCGGGCGGGACATTCCGTCCCCTTCCATCCTGCACCGCAGGGGCGGCCCCGGGCCACGGCCCCGACGGACCTCAGGGAGATCTCGGGGTCAGGTCTCCTCCCCAGGTCCAGGTTGGGGAGGGTCGGCCCGGCCTGGGAGACTGGCCCCATGAACGCCCCGAACCCGATTCTTGACGTGTGGTGCGAGCTGCAGTGCCCCGACTGCCGCTCGGCCCTGGACGACGTGCGCGCGCTGCGCGAGCGCTACGGCGACCGCCTGGAGCTGCGCCTGCGGCACTTCCCGCTGGAGAAGCACAAGCACTCCTTCGCCGGTGCGCAGGCCGCCGAGGAGGCGTTCGAGCAGGGCAAGGGGTGGCCGTTCGTGGAGGCCGTGCTCGGCCGCGTCGAGGAGTTCGACCGCGAGGGCGAGCCGTTCCTCGTCGAGGTGGCGCGTGAACTGGGCCTGGACGCCGAGGAGTTCGACACCGCGCTGGTCGACGGGCGGCACATCCTGATCGTCGACGCCGACCAGGCCGAGGGCAAGGCGATCGGCGTGACGGGCACGCCGACGTACGTCATCGGGGGCGAGCGCCTCGACGGCGGCAAGAGCCAGGACGGCCTGCGTGCCCGTATCGAGGAGATCGCCGACCGGCTGCTCGCCGAACAGCCGCAGCGGTAGCGGTCAGAGCAGCTGCTTGTACAGGTGGTGCCGGGTCGGCTCGTACCCGAGCGACTCGTACAGGCGTAGCGCGGGGGTGTTGCCCGCGAACACGTTGAGGCCGATCCGGGTGGCGCCCGCGGCGATCGAGTCGGCCTCGGCCAGCAGCATCAGGGTGCGTCCGTGGCCCCGGCCGCGGTGGTCGGGCGCGATCTCCACGTCGTAGACGTACGCACCGTCGGGGCGCTGGGCCAGCCACAGGGTGCCGACCGTCTCTCCCCCGTGCTCCAGGACGCTGACCAGCACGTCCGGGGTCGCGATGCCTTCGGGCAGCAGAACCGCGTGATCGCGGTCGGCCTTCGCGCGGGCCTCCTCGGGCGTCGCCCCGCGCTCGATCACGGTGCGCGCGTAGCGTTCCTTGGCCAGCTCAAGCCACGGGCCGTACTCGGCTTCCGTCATGCGCCGCCCGGTGCTGCCCGCGGGCAGTTCGGGCGGCCGCCGCGGCAGCGTCTTCGCCATGTTCCGGTTGCGCTCGACATAGCCGAGGGCGCTCGCGAGCCGGAGCAGGCCGGGCTCGTCCGCGGGGACCGAGGCCTCGACACGGCGGCAGTTCCAGGAGCGGGCCACTTCCTCGGCGGCGAGCGCGGCGACCGTGCCGCGGCCGCGGCCCCGGTCCGGCTCGTCGATCCGCAGATCCAGGACCTGGGCGACGGCCGGGCCGAAGACCGGGTGCGTGGCGAGGTGGAGCGTGCCGACGGGACGGCTGTTCACGCACACCGCGTAGTGGCGCGAGCGCGACCCGTCGGCCGTGCGCTGGAGCGGCTCGGTCGGCCGCAGAGTCGTGGTCATCAGGGGTGTTCTACCCGCCCGTACCCGGGGGACGACAGGCGTTTTACGGGTCGAGGTGGTCTGCGGCCCGCTCGTCCCAGACCTGCATCGCCTTGGCCGTGACCGGGCCGGGGGCGCCCGTCAGGTCGCGGTCGTCGATCCGGTGCACGGCCTGGATGTCGCGCAGCGTCGAGGTCAGGAACACCTCGTCGGCCTCGGCGAGCACCGACAGCGGCAGATCGGTCTCCTTGGCGCCGGTCCACTCGACGGCGAGGGCGCGGGTGATGCCCGCGAGGCAGCCGGAGGCGACCGGCGGGGTGTGGATCTCGCCGTCGAGGACGACGAAGACGTTCGAGCCCGTGCCCTCGCAGAGGCGGCCCAGCGTGTTCGCGAACAGGGCCTCGGAGGCGCCGCGTTCATGGGCACGGGCCAGCGCGACGACGTTCTCCGCGTACGAGGTGGTCTTCAGGCCGGCGAGAGCACCGCGCTCGTTCCGCGTCCACGGGACGGTGATCACGGCGGTGCTGTCGGGCCGCCGGTTGACGCCGCCGAGGGCGACGACGAGCGTGGTGCCCGCGTCACCGCGGTCGGAGCCGAGCGGGGAGATGCCTCCGGTGTAGGTGATGCGCAGGCGGCCCAGCGCCATCGGGTTGGCCTCGACGACGGCGGCGCAGGCGCGGCGCACCTCGTCGAGGTCCGGCTCGGGCAGGCCGAGGCCGCGCGCCGAGCGGACCAGCCGGTCGAGGTGGCGGGTGAGGGCGAAGGGCCTGCCGTCGACCGTCTTCACGGTCTCGAAGATGCCGTCGCCCACGGTGAGCCCGTGGTCGAAGACGGAGACGCGCGCCTCCTCGGTGTCCTGCAGCCGGCCGTCGAGCCAGATCTTCACGTGAGGTCCCTCTGCCTTCCCCGGGCTACGAACCGCTCGTTTGCCCGTCGTACCCTTCCGACGCTACCGCGAGCAGCCGCGACGCCTTCAGTTCGGTCTCCCGCCACTCCCCCTCCGGGTCGGAGCCCCAGGTGATCCCGGCGCCGGTGCCGAATCGCAGGACGTCCCCGGTGTCGCCGCGGTCGATCCAGAACGTACGGATCCCGACGGCCAGTTCCGCGGCGCGCCGGTCCGCGTCGACCCAGCCGATGCCGCCGCAGTACGGGCCGCGCGGCGCCGTCTCCAGGGCGTCGATGATGCGCAGGGCGCTGGACTTGGGCGCCCCGGTCACGGAACCGGGCGGGAACGTGGCGTCGAGGAGTTCGGCCCAGCCGGCCCCCTCGCGCAGCTCGCCGTGCACCAGCGACACCAGGTGGACGAGCCCGGGGTGCTTCTCGACGACGCACAGGTCCGGGACGGTCACGGTGCCGGTGGCGCAGACGCGGCCCAGGTCGTTGCGGACCAGGTCCACGATCATGACGTTCTCGGCGTGGTCCTTCTCCAGGAGGTCCGCCTCGGTGCGGCCGGTGCCCTTGATGGGCCCGGACTCGACGATCCCGCCCTGCCGGCGCAGGAACAGCTCGGGCGACGCCGTCGCGATCTCCACTCCGTGGCCGGGGAGCCGGATGGTGCCCGCGTAGGGCGCCGGGTTCCCGCGTGCGAGGAGGGAGGTGAGGGCGTCCACGTCCGCGTCGGCGGGTAGCGGCGCGGACAGGACGCGGCAGAGGTTGGCCTGGTAGACCTCGCCGGTCGCGATGTGCGCGCGGATCCGTCGCACCCCTTCCGTGTACGCGGCGTGGTCGAGCGACGACGACCAGTGCGCCGGTGCGGGCCCGCGCCAGGCTCCGGGGCGCGGGGCGGGCACCGGTTCCTTGCGTACGTCGGCGAAGCGGGCGCAGACCAGACGCCCCTCGAAGTCGGCGGCCACCGCCCAGAAGCCGGTGGAGTCCAGGGCCGCGGGGTCGCTGGTCACATCGCGCAGGCCGGTCGCGACGAGTTCACCGAAGCGGGCGAGCGGGGGGAGGTCGATCACGCCATCGAGTCTAGGACGGGTGACGGGACGGTGACCTGGAGTGGAGGCGGGGATGCCGGTTCGGTGGCCGCACCTCAGCACGCTGCGCAAACGCGTTTTTGTGCTGGCCCAGGAATCCGCTAGAGTTCAACACGTCGCCGGGACGCGGAAGCGAAACGGAAACACACGCGAACGTAGCTCAGTTGGTAGAGCGCAACCTTGCCAAGGTTGAGGTCGCCGGTTCGAACCCGGTCGTTCGCTCGAAGTGGGGGATCTTCCCGAACCCCTACGCTCCTGGTGGAGTGGCCGAGAGGCGAGGCAACGGCCTGCAAAGCCGTCTACACGGGTTCAAATCCCGTCTCCACCTCCATGCGCGATTAGCTCAGCGGGAGAGCGCTTCCCTGACACGGAAGAGGTCACTGGTTCAATCCCAGTATCGCGCACTGGATCTTCGGACTCCGGTTCGTCTTCGATCCGTCCCGCGCGATTAGCTCAGCGGGAGAGCGCTTCCCTGACACGGAAGAGGTCACTGGTTCAATCCCAGTATCGCGCACGCAGCATCACGCAGTACTCGGCAGTACCCCTCGCGGAGCCTGATAGAGTCTGGCCCGTTCCCGCGCGATTAGCTCAGCGGGAGAGCGCTTCCCTGACACGGAAGAGGTCACTGGTTCAATCCCAGTATCGCGCACCAGCAAGAAGCCCCCGGTCCTCGGACCGGGGGCTTCTTCGTGTCCGGGTGCTCAGGAGGAGAAGAGCATCCGGCCGAAGCCCTTGTTGTGGTGGCCGTGGTGGCCGTGGTGCCCGCCGTGGTGCGGCGCTCCCCACGCCGGGGCCGGAGCGGCCGGATAGGCCTGCGGGGCGGGCGGGGCCGGTGGAACCTGCTGCTGCCACTGCGACTCGAGGCGGGTCAGCGACTCCAGCTCGCCGTAGTCGAGGAATATCCCGCGGCAACCGCTGCACTGCTCGATCTGGACGCCATTGCGGTTGTACGTGTGCATCGGTGCGTGACACTTGGGGCACTGCATGGTGGGGTCAACTCCTCGCCGTTCGGCACTGCTTCGCCGGAAGACTTCCCGGCTTCCGTCCCTCGCACCCTACTTGGCGCGTTCCTGCCCCAACTGTGTCGGTACCAGCACCATTCGGTCACAGGCGTCGACCACTGCCTCCTCCACCTCGTCGAGCGGGCGGCCGGCCTCGGTGGCCTTCGTGACGGCGAGGGCGGCCGTCTGCACAGTGAGGGCGCGGGCCGGGACGTCCAGGGTCGGCCAGGGGTCCGGGGCGTTGAGTCCCGGGGCGCCGCCGGCCTGCCGGTACGCGGTGAGGAAGCGGGTCCATGCGTCGGCGGGCAGCAGGCCGCAGGCGTACCAGGCCGCCGGGCGGGCCAGGTCCCAGGCCGGGTCGCCGATGCCGAGGTCGTCGACGTCGATGAGCAGCCAGGGCCCCGAGCCGGCCGGGTGGCGGACCAACTGGCCCAGGTGGAGATCGCCGTGGCACAGGGCGCGGGCGTGGTCGTAGGGCGCTTCGGCTCGGGCCCAGGGCGGGAGTGTGTCCCAGGCCCGCTCGATGGGCCGGGCGGCGGGGTGGCCGGGTGCCGTGGCGCGCAGCCGGGCCAGGGCGCGGGCCGCTTTGACCGGTCCCCGCATCGGCGGGAGCGCGGCGGGGAGCAGGTGGGCGGGGGTGGTGTGGAGGCGGGCCAGGAGGGCGGCGGCGGCTTCCCAGGGGGCGCGCTCCGGATGGTCGGGGTCGACGGGGGTGCCGTGGGGCCAGAACGTGACGAGACGGCCGTGCAGGGGCGCCGCAGAGTCCCGCAGGGGCGGCAGAAGGATGCCGGTGAGGGCGGGGTGGGCGGCCACGGTGAGGCGCAGGCGCAGTGCTGCCGGGTCCGTGTCGGGGGCGTGGGCCTTGGCGACCGTGTCGCCGTGCCGGACGACGGTGCCGTCGGGACGGTCGGTCAGTGTCGCGGCGCCGCAGGCACAGGAGGCCAGGTCCTGGTGGAGGGTGCCGCGGGCCGTGGCCTGGAGCGCGGGCGCGAGGGGCGTGGTCACGGCCCCGAGCCTACGGGCCGGTCCGGCCGCGCCCGGGCCGTGCGGGAAAAGCAATGCCGCGTGCAGCTCCCCAGCTGCACGCGGCATTTGTGCCGTCCGCCGCACCCCCGTCCCCACGGGGTTTCATGGCCGGATGTCCCCGCCCGGACCGCTCTTCCGGGCCTGGGAGCGCCGCTCAGCGCCCCAGCATCACGCCCACGGACGACGCCTGTGTGACCACCGCGTCCCAGCCGCCGAAGACGACGACGAGAAGGGCCGCGAGAGGGAGAACCATGGCCGTGGCCACCAGCGGGTGGCGGCGGCCGGTCGCGGGGCTGCCCGAAGACACGGCCCTGCGGGTCCACGTGTTGCGGAACGCTGCCGTCCGCGGTGTCGTGTCCGCCATGGTCCTCTCCCGGTCGAATCCTGGGTCCTGCCGGACAGGTCCGGAAGGATCTTGAGTTGTCTGCAGCGGCGGGTGCCTGACCTCGGGGGACGAGTGCTGCACCCGCCGCTTGACCTCAAATCTATGGGCGGCGGCCGCTTGGGACGTCATGCCCTCGTACCGATTGCCGGGCCTCCCGGAGGATGACCGCCCCCACCTCATGTACTCCCCTGGGTGGAGACGAGGCCCCGAAGGCCTACTCGGTCTCGGGGTCATCCCCGAGGGGACGGCCCGTGCGGGCCGCCTTCTCCGCCGCTTCCTCCCGTGGGACCGGCTGCTCGACCAGCGCGAGGACCCGCGTCGCCATGAAGCGCGCGGTGCGCACCACGGAACCGGAGCGGGTGACTTCGCTCACTTCCACGACCCCCCTGCGCACCGCGGTCTCCACTCTGCGGCCTGCGCGGCTCGCCACCACCTCGTACGTCCGCGTCGTGTCCCCGGCGTCCACGACTATCTCGACCCGATCACCCTTCATGGACCCAATCCCCCTTCTGCGACGGTTCGTTGGGAGTCGGGGCAGCCTCAAGCCGCCCTGTTCCCGCGCTCCCTGACCACCTTTCAAGTTTCCCACCCGGCACTGACAATCGAATCCGGCGTGAGGGCGCGGCCTGAGCACACAGTCGGCCGCGTAAACGTAAGCTGTGGCTCGTCAGACGAGACCGGGCAGCAGCGGGGATGAACATGGCGATGATGCGCCTGAGGCGCGAGGACCCGCGCGTCGTCGGCTCGTTCAGGCTTCACAGACGGCTCGGAGCGGGCGGGATGGGCGTCGTCTATCTCGGCTCCGACCGGCGTGGGCAGCGGGTCGCCCTCAAGGTGATCAGGCCCGATCTGGCGGAGGATCAGGAGTTCCGGTCGCGTTTCGCGCGCGAGGTCTCCGCCGCGCGCCGGATCCGTGGCGGGTGCACCGCGCGGCTGGTCGCCGCCGACCTGGAGGCGGACCGGCCGTGGTTCGCGACGCAGTACGTGCCCGGTCCCTCCCTGCACGACAAGGTCGCCGAGGAGGGGCCGCTGGCGGCGTCCGACGTGGCCGCCGTCGGGGCCGCGCTGTCCGAGGGGCTCGTCGCCGTGCACGAGGCCGGGGTCGTCCACCGGGACCTCAAGCCGTCGAACATCCTGCTGTCCCCGAAGGGGCCGCGGATCATCGACTTCGGGATCGCGTGGGCCACCGGCGCCTCGACGCTGACCCATGTGGGGACCGCGGTGGGCTCCCCCGGGTTCCTCGCCCCCGAGCAGGTGCGCGGCGCGGCCGTCACGCCGGCCACGGATGTGTTCGCCCTCGGGGCCACCCTCGCGTACACGGCGATGGGTGACTCGCCCTTCGGGCACGGCAGTTCCGAGGTCATGCTCTACCGCGTGGTGCACGAGGAGGCACAGCTGCACGGGGTGCCGGACGCGCTGGCGCCGCTGCTGCGCGCGTGTCTCGCCAAGGACCCCGAGGAGCGGCCCAGCACGCTGCAACTGTCGCTGCGGCTCAAGGAGATCGCCGCCCGCGAGGCCCAGGGCCTGGGCGAGGCGCGGCCGCCTGCGCCGCGTTCCTCCGACACGGACCGGCCCACGGGACGGCTCTCGGACAGTTACGTGGAGCAGCGCACCCAGCGGCGTACGCAGTCGGGCACGCCCGCGTCGCGGACGGGCAACGGCCGGACGGGGGGCGGTTCCGGGCCGCGCTCCACCCCGTCCCGGTCCGGGAACAGGCCCGCTCCGCGCAGTGGTGCGGGGCGCCCGGCTTCGCGGACGAACGGGACGGGCGCGGGCAAGAAACTGCGGCCGGCCAATCCGCGGCTGCTGCGGCAGCGGCTGTTCGTGTTCGTGGTGGTGACGCTGCTCGTGGCGCTGGCCATCGCAGCGGCGCAAGGCTGCCAGGGGCCTTCGCGCGGGCTCGGTGACAGTGGCGTACCGCGGACGACGGCGGTCGCCGACCGCTCGCTGCCGCCCGCGGCGGACTGATTCAGAGTTCGGGTCGGCCCGTGGCCACCGCGTAGAACGCGACGGCGGCCGCCGCGCCCACGTTGAGCGAGTCGACGCCGTGGGCCATGGGGATGCGGACCCATTCGTCGGCCGCCATGAGCGCCTTGGTCGACAGGCCCTCGCCCTCCGCGCCGAGCATGAGCGCGACGCGGTCCATGCGGTGCGGGGCCACCTCGTCCAGGGACTTGGCCTTCTCGGCCGGGGTGAGCGCGAGCAGGTTGAAGCCCGCCTCCCGGACGGTCTGCAGCGACTTGGGCCAGGCCTCCAGGCGTGCGTACGGCACGGAGAAGACCGCGCCCATGGAGACCTTCACCGAGCGGCGGTAGAGCGGGTCCGCGCAGTCGGGTGAGAGCAGGACCGCGTCCATGCCGAGGGCGGCGGCCGAGCGGAAGATCGCGCCGATGTTGGTGTGGTCGTTGACCGACTCCATGATCACGACGCGGCGGGCGGTGGCGAGGAGGTCGTCGGACGTCGGCAGCGGCTTGCGCTGCATGGAGGCGAGGGCGCCGCGGTGCACGTGGTAGCCCGTGACCTGTTCGGCGAGGTCGGGGGCGACGGCGTAGACCGGGGCGGGCACCTCGTCGATGACGTCGCGCATGACGTCGACCCACTTCGCGGACAGCAGCATCGAGCGCATCTCGTAGCCCGCCTGCTTGGCGCGCCGGATCACCTTCTCGCCCTCGGCGATGAACAGGCCCTCGGCCGGCTCCCGCTTGCGGCGCAGTTCGACGTCGGTCAGGCCCGTGTAGTCGCGCAGGCGCGGGTCCTCGGGGTCTTCGATGGTGATGAGATCGGCCACAGGGTGATACTGCCTTGTCCTGGGAGTGGTGCCAACGGCTCGGGGCGAGTTCGGTTACCGCTGGTTACGTTCGGGGCCCTCGCGCACCACGTCGCCGACGACGATGACCGCCGGGGGCTTCACGCCCTGCGCGATCACCGTTTCGCCGACCGTGGCGAGCGTCGCGTCGACCCGGCGCTGGGCGGCGGTGGTGCCTTCCTGGACCAGCGCGACCGGGGTGTCGGGGGCCTTGCCGTGGGCGACCAGCGCCTCGGCGATCTTCCCGATCTTGTCGACGCCCATGAGGATGACGAGGGTGCCGGTCAGCTTGGCGAGCGAGGCCCAGTCGACCAGGGAGCGCTCGTCGTCCGGTGCCACATGGCCGCTGACCACGGTGAACTCGTGGGCGACACCGCGGTGGGTGACCGGGATGCCGGCCGCGCCGGGGACCGAGATCGAGCTGGAGATGCCGGGGACGACGGTGACCGGGATGCCTTCGGCGGCCAGCGCCTGGGCCTCCTCCATGCCCCGGCCGAAGACGAACGGGTCGCCGCCCTTGAGCCGGACGACGGCCTTGCCCTGCTTGGCGTGCTCTATCAGCGCGTTGTTGATCGCTTCCTGGGCCATGAAGCGCCCGTACGGGATCTTCGCGGCGTCGATGACCTCGACGTGCGGCGGAAGCTCGTCGAGGAGGTCGCGCGGGCCGAGGCGGTCGGCGATGACGACGTCGGCCTCGGCGAGGAGGCGGCGGCCACGCACGGTGATCAGGTCCGGGTCGCCGGGGCCGCCGCCGACCAGGGCGACGCCCGGGGTGCGGGTCCGCTCGGCGGTGACGGTGCCGTCGCGCAGGGCCTCCACGAGGGCGTCGCGGACGGCGGCGGTGCGGCGCGGGTCGCGGTCGGCGGCCTCGGTGGACAGCACCGCGACGGTGACGCCCTCGGTGCGGCCGGTGGCCGGGGTCCAGGCGGTGGCCGCCTCGGCGTCGTCGGAGCGGACGCACCAGACGCGGGCCTCTTCCGCCTCGGCGGAGGCCTGCTCGTTCGCGGTGCGGTCGCCGGTGGCGACGAGCACGTACCAGGCGCCTTCGAGGTCGCCCCGCTCGTAGCGGCGCCTGACCCAGGTCAGTTCGCCCGCGTCCGCCATGGCCTCCACGGAGGGGGTCGCCGAGGGGGAGATCAGGGTGAGGTCCGCGCCGGCCGCGATGAGAGCCGGGAGACGGCGCTGGGCGACCTGGCCGCCGCCGATGACGACGGTCTTGCGGCCGGTGAGGCGGAGTCCTACCGGGTAGGCGGGGTGCTGTGCGGCGGGCATGGGGCGCTGCTCCTCGGGCGGGCGGTGAGGGGGCTACGGCTCTGGAGCACCCCGGCTATGTGCAGGTCAGACTACGTGGGGGCGCCTCGGCTCGGCGCCCCCACGTCCACATACCGGCTACTTCTCGGTGACGCCCGCGGAGTCGAACGTGGCGACCTCGTGCATCGCGCGGGCCGCGCTCTGCACGATCGGCAGGGCCAGCAGGGCGCCGGTGCCCTCGCCGAGCCGCAGGTCGAGGTCGACCAGCGGGCGCAGGCCCAGCTTGTTGAGCGCGGCGACGTGGCCGGGCTCGGCGCTGCGGTGGCCCGCGATGCAGGCGGCCAGCACCTCGGGGGCGATGGCGCGGGCGACCAGGGCGGCCGCGCCGGCGCTGACGCCGTCCAGGATCACCGGCGTACGCAGCGAGGCACCTCCGAGCAGCAGGCCGACCATCGCGGCGTGCTCCAGGCCGCCGACCGCCGCGAGGACGCCGATCGGGTCCGCCGGGTCGGGCCGGTGCACGTCGAGGGCGCGGCGCACGACCTCGATCTTGCGGGCGTGGGTCTCGTCGTTGATGCCGGTGCCGCGGCCGGTGACCTCGGCCGGCTCGACCTCGGTGTAGACGGAGATCAGGGCGGCCGACGCGGTGGTGTTGGCGATGCCCATCTCGCCGGTCAGCAGCGCCTTGTTGCCGGCGGCGACCAGGTCGCGGGCGGTCTCGATGCCGACCTCGATGGCGGCCTTGACCTCTTCGCGGGTCAGGGCGGGACCGGCCGTCATGTCGGCGGTGCCGGCGCGGACCTTGCGGGGCAGCAGGCCGGGCGTGGCCGGGAGTTCGGAGGCGACGCCCACGTCGATGACGCAGACCTCGGCGCCGACCTGGTTCGCGAACGCGTTGCAGACCGCGCCGCCGCCCAGGAAGTTGGCGACCATCTGGCCGGTGACCTCCTGCGGCCAGGGGGTGACGCCCTGGGCGTGGACGCCGTGGTCGCCCGCGAAGATCGCGACGGCCGCGGGCTCCGGGATCGGCGGCGGGCACATCCGGGAGAGGCCGGACAGCTGCGCGGAGATGATCTCCAGCATGCCGAGCGCGCCCGCGGGCTTCGTCATGCGCTTCTGCCGCTCCCACGCCTCGCCGAGCGCCTTGGCGTCCAGCGGGCGGATGTTGGAGACGGTCTCGGCGAGCAGGTCGTGCGGGTCCTCGCCGGGCAGCGCGCGGCGGCCGTACGTCTCCTCGTGCACGACCCAGGACAGGGGGCGGCGCTTGGACCAGCCCGCCTGCATCAGCTCGGGCTCCTCCGGGAACTCGTCGACGTACCCGACGCACAGGTACGCGACGACCTCGAGGTGCTCGGGCAGGCCCAGGGTGCGGACCATCTCGCGCTCGTCGAAGAAGCTGACCCAGCCGACGCCGAGGCCCTCGGCGCGGGCGGCGAGCCACAGGTTCTCGACCGCGAGCGCGGAGGAGTAGGGGGCCATCTGCGGCTGGGTGTGGCGGCCCAGGGTGTGGCGGCCGCCGCGGGTCGGGTCGGCGGTGACCACGATGTTCACCGGGGTGTCGAGGATGGCCTCGATCTTCAGTTCCTTGAACTGCTTCGCCCGGCCCTTGGGCAGCGACTTGGCGTACGCATCCTTCTGCCGCATGGCCAGCTCGTGCATCGTGCGCCGGGTCTCGGCGGAACGGATGACGACGAAGTCCCAGGGCTGGGAGTGGCCGACGGACGGCGCCGTGTGGGCGGCCTCCAGGACGCGGAGCAGGACCTCGTGCGGGATGGGGTCGCCGCGGAAGCCGTTGCGGATGTCGCGGCGCTCGCGCATGACACGCAGGACGGCCTCGCGCTCGGCGTCGTCGTAGCCGGGGGCGGCCGCGGCGCTCGGCTCGGCGTCGTCGAATCCGGGCTCGGGCAGCTGCTCCGGCTCGGCCTCGGGGTGCGCGTCGGCGGCCGGCGTCTGCTGGGGCTCCGTCTCCGTCGCGGGCTCCGGGGCGACCTCGATCAGCTCGGGCTCGTCGAAGAACTCGGGCTCGGGGGTCACGGCGGGGTCGCCGTCGCGGGGCGCGGGCACGACGGCCTCGGCGGGCTGCTCGGCGACCGGCTCGACGGTGGGGGTCTCGGCGGCCGGGACCTCGGCGGGCTGGACCTCGGGCTGCTGTGTCTCCTGCACCGGGGGCTCGACGGGAGCGGGCTCCTCGGCCGGGAGCGGCAGGGGCTCGGCGACCGGTTCGACGGGCTGCTCGACCGGCTGCTCGGCGATCGGCTCCGCGACGGGCTCGGCCACGGGCTCCGCGACCGGCGGCTGCTCGGCGGCAGGCGCGACCTGCTCCTGGGAGGCCTCGGGCAGCTCCGCGGGCTCGGGGACCTCGGCGGTCTCCGGCGTCGGCTCGGGCAGCGGCGGGACGACCATGGCCTGCGGCGGCGTCGGTGCCAGGTGCGGCGTCGTGGGCACCGTGCCCTCGACGGGCACGAACTGGCCGAGGGGCTGCTCGGGCGGGGTCTGCTGCGGGAAGTCGTACTGCTGGGGCTCGTGCGCGGCGGCGTACTGGCCCGACTGGCCCAACTGGTCTGTCTGGCCCGCGTAGGCGGCGACCGGCGTGGGCTCGGCGACGGGCACGAACTCCTGCGCGCCGGCGGGCGTGTGCGGGTGCTGCGGGACGGGCTCGGCGTAGAACGCCCCCACCGGCTCCGGGACGACCGTTTCTGCGGGTGCCGACGGCATCGCCTGCTCGGGCTGCGGCTGCGCGGCCTCGGCGGGCTGCCACGGGGCGGCGCCCTGCGGCGGGATGTCGAGGTACTCGGGACCGGTGGTGGGCGGGCCCGCCTGGCGCACCGGCATCGGGTGGGGCGGGGTCGCCTGCGCGGGGCCGCGGTCGGCCAGCGAGCGCACGGGGCTGCCGCCGGTCTCCGGCGTGGGCGGGCCCATGTGCAGCGGGCGCCGGCCCGGGCCCTGGCTGACCGGGGCGGGGGCGGGCGCGTGCATCGGGCCCAGGTCGTGGTGACCGCTGTCGCGGCCGGCCATCTCGTGCGGGCCCGGCTCGTGCGCGACGGGCGCCTGCGGGTGCTGCTGCGGCGCGGGCATCGCGGCCTGCGGCTCGCCCCAGGCCCCCTGGGAGCCCGGCATCAGGAGCATCTCGTCGTCCTCGACGGTGGCGTCGGCGGGATCGAGGTAGGTGTACGCACCCGGGGCGGGAACGCCCGGCTGTCCCACCGCGCCTGCGTTCTCCGGCAGCCCTTCGCCCGGAACCTGACCGGTGTCGGTCATGCCTACCCCTCGCCCATCGATGAGAACTTCCTGGCCGCTCCCGGCCGACCGCCGGAGATGCGAGCCCCTGCTGAGCCGCTGACCGGAGCGACGCGTCGTCCGCCCGTCATGAAGAACGAGCACGCGCGCCGCGCGGCACGAACCGCCCCGGACAACAGGCATTGTCCTGGCCGGATCGCGACCGTGACACCTGGATCGGGCACGGCCTTCTGTGGACTGCGCCACGTTGCGCGTCCCCCGGTCGTTGCCGTACCACACAAGCTCCAAAAGTGGTGCGTTTCCCGGACATTGGCCGATGAACCGTCGGATGTCCAGGTGCGGTACAACGATCGGCCAGCCTACCGCGCGCGTTGGGCCGTCAGGGTCACGGGTGGCGGTCCGGGAGCCGCCCGGACAGCAGGAACCCCACGGTCCGCTCCTTCTCCGTCCAGGCGCGAGTGTCCAGTTCGACGGATTGCAGGAGGGCGCACTCGACGTCGTACCCGTGCTCCGTCAGGTTCCGGCCGATGAGTTCGGCGGCGTCGCGTGTCGCGGCGTGCGTGACGATGCGTGCGGGCCGCCGGTCGGCGACGGCCGAGACGACCGCCGCTCCCCCGCCGCCGACGCGTACGACGTCGGGCTCGGGCAGGTCCTCGAGGACGTGCGGGGCGGTGCCGTGCACGATCTGGGCCTGCACGCCGAAGCGGCGGGCCGTCGCGAGCGTGCGGGCGCAGGCGTCGGCGTCCCGGTCGACGGCGATGACGGCGGCGCCGAACCGGCCGGTCTCGGCCGTGAACGCGCCGCTGCCGCAGCCGATGTCCCAGACGAGGTCGCCGACCCTCGGGCCCAGGCGGGCGAGTTGGGCCGCGCGCAGTTGTTCGGTCTCGGCCTCGCCGAAGGGGCCCGCGTACTCGGCGGCGGGCAGCGCCCAGCCCCGGGGCACGGTGTCGGGGTCGCCGCCGGCCAGCCAGCCGCCGGTCTCCGGGGCGCCGACGGTGACCGGGCCGCCGATGACGATGACGACGTTCGGGTCGCGCCACGTGTGGTCGGCGGCCTTGTCGGAGGTGACGACGGTGACCTGTTCGCGGTCGGTGCCGAGTTCCTCGCAGATGACGAAGGTGCGGTGGACGCCTTCGAGGAGGAGGCCGAGTTCGGCGGGGCCCGCGCCGGGCGAGGTGAGGACGGCGACCTTGGTGTGGGCGCGGCACACGTTCACCGCGCGGCGCAGGGTGCGGCGGTGGGCGACGACGACCTGGGCGTCGTCCCAGGGCATGCCGGCGCGGGCGAAGGCCTGGGCGACGGAGGAGACGGCGGGCACGACCTCGACCTCGAGGCCGTACTGCGGGGCGCGCAGGGTGCGGACGACGCCGAAGAAGCCGGGGTCGCCGTCGGCGAGGACCACCGCGGTCCCGCGGTGTCCGGTGATGCGGCGGGCGGCGAGTTCCACGCTGCCCAGCCGGATCCGCTCGGCGCGTGCGGGTACCTCGGGCAGTGCCAGGTGGTGGGCGGCTCCGGCCACGAGGGTGGCCGCGCCGAGGGCGGAGCGGGCCGCCGCGGTCGGCGGAGAGCCGTCCCAGCCGATCACCGTGACCCGGTCGGCCATCGTCGTCAGTCTCCAGGGTGTGCTCGGGTGCGTACACGGATGCGGTGCGTACACGGATCGGGGGAAGCCGCCGGGCGGGAAGGGGCCGGGCTGGGCACCGAGAGCGTACCTGGTGGGTCTGGCGACTGCCTGTGGGGTCAGTTCCAGTCCGAGAAGGCCGTGAAACCTCCGGCCTCGGCGAGCTGCTCGGTGACGCCCTCGATGTCCTCGGGCAGCAGGCTCCAGACGATGAAGTCGGTGCGGACCTCGGCCCAGCTGCCGTCCTCGGTGCGGGTACGCGCTATGCACGCGTTGCGCAGGACGCCCTCGCTGATGCAGCCGATCTTCTGGGCGACCTGCTGGGAGGCCGTGTTGTCGGCGGCGGTGCGCAGTTCGATGCGCTCCATGCGCTGGTCGCGGAAGAGCCACTGGGCCATGGCGAGCGCGGCCTCGGAGGCGTAGCCCTCGCCGCGGGCCCAGGGGGCCACGATGTACGACAACTCGGTGGCGCGCACGTGCCAGTTGGTCTTCGTGAGCTGGATGATGCCGACCAGGCGCTGGGTGAGGAACTCGGTGACGGCGAGGTCCAGGCCGGTGCCCGCGGCACGCTCCTTGGGCGCGTAGTCGGTGATCCAGGACCGCGCGCCGTCCTCGGTGAAGGGCTGCGGCACGGACGTCCAGGCGGCGACCATCTCGTCGTTCATCATCTCGGTCAGGGCGGGGACGTCGTCCTCGTCGAGCGCACGCAGCACCAAGCGCTCCGTGCTGATGGAGATCTCGGGGAAGGTGTTCGTCATGCGCCGCTCCGTAACCTTCGTGGCCGCCTTCAACCTTCTTGTCGGCCGGGTGAAGTGCCCAGCATGCAGCATGAAGGCACGTAACTGCACATGGGGGCCGCCCCTGTCAGCCAGGAGCGGCCCCCATGGGCGGTGCGGCGTTCAGGCCCCGGTGACCGGGAGTACCGCGCCCTGGTACTTGTCCTCGATGAACTTCTTCACCTCGGGCGAAGTCAGCAGCTCGGCCAGCTTCTTGACGCGCGGGTCGTCCTCGTCGCCCTTCTTGACGGCGAGGACGTTGTTGTACGGATTGTTCTTCGCGGTCTCCAGAAGGATGGCGTCCTTCTTGGGGCTCAGGCCCGCGTCGAGTGCGAAGTTGTTGTTGACGGCGGCCACGTCGACGTCGTCCAACGAGCGCGGCAGCTGGGCCGCTTCGAGCTCCTTGAAGGTGAGGTGTTTCGGGTTCTTCGCGACATCCTTGGGAGTCGCGTTCACACCGGCGCCCTTCTTGAGCTCGATCACGCCCTGGGAGGCGAGGAGTTCGAGCGCCCTCGCCTCGTTGGTCGCGTCGTTGGGCAGCGCGACGGTCGCCCCGTCCTTCAGCTTCGTGACGTCGCCGGTCTTCTTGGAGTAGAAGCCGAGCGGCGGCAGATAGACCTCGGTGACGGCGGCCAGTGTCGTGCCCTTGGACGTGTTGAAGTCGTCCAGGTAGGGCTTGTGCTGGAACAGGTTGGCGTCGAGCTCGCCCTGCTGGAGCGCGGTGTTCGGCAGGACGTAGTCCGTGAACTCCTTGATCTGCAGGTCGAGTCCGGCCTTCTTCGCCAGGTTCTTCTGGACGTACGTGAGGACTTCGCCGGCCGGAGTCGGGGTGGCGCCGACGACGAGCGTGCCGCTCTTGTCGTCGGAGCCGGACCCCGTGCCGCCGGATCCGCAGGCCGTCAGGCCGAGCGCGAGGGCTGCGGCGATGACGGCGGCGGGCAGGGTGACGGTGCGCATCGGATGCTCAGAACTGTGAGGTCGCCGCTCAGAACGAGGGGAGGACGGAGCCCTTGTACTTGTCCTCGATGAACTTCTTCACCTCGGGCGACGTCAGGAGCTTGGCGAGCTTCTTGACGCGCGGGTCGTCCTCGTTGCCCTCCTTGACGGCGAGCACGTTGTTGTACGCGTTGTTCTTCGTGGACTCCAGGGCGAGGGCGTCCTTGGCGGGCTTGAGGCCGGCACCGATGGCGTAGTTGCCGTTGATCACCGCGGCGTCGACGTCCTTGAGGGAGCGCGGGGTCTGGGCCGCCTCGACCTCCTTGAACTCGAGGCCCTTCGGGTTCTTGGCGATGTCCTGCGGGGTCGCGGTGGCCTCGGAGCCGCTCTTGAGCGTGATGATCTTGTTGGCGGCGAGGAAGCGCAGGGCGCGGCTCTCGTTGTCGGCGTCGTTCGGAAGGGCGATGGTGCCGCCCTTCTTGAGGTCGTCGAGCTTCTCGGCCTTCTCGGAGTAGAGGCCGAGCGGCTCCAGGTGGACGGTGGCGACCGACTTGAGGTGCGTGCCCTGCTTCTTGTTGAAGTCCTCGAGGTACGGCGTGGTCTGGAAGTAGTTGGCGTCCACGGACCCGTCCTCGGTCGCCGTGTTCGGCGTGACGTAGTCGGTGAACTCCTTGACCTCGAGGTTGAGGCCGGCCTTCTTCGCCAGGTTGTCCTTGATGTAGTCGAGGATCTCGGCGTGCGGGACGGGGGTCGCCGCGACGACCAGCTTGTCGTTGGCGTCGGCCTTGGTGTCGGCCTTGTCGGAGCCGCAGGCGGACAGGCCCAGGGTGAGGGCGCCAGTGACGAGGACAGCTGCGGTGATCTTGGTGGTGTTACGCACGAAAAGTGCCTTTCTCCATGGGTGGTGCAACCCGCCGGGTGAGGCGGGGAGACAGGATTCTGCGGGTCAGCGGGTCTTGGCGGGGGCGGGCTCCGCGCCGGCCGGACCGCCGGGCAGGAAGCCGCCGAGCACGCGGAAGCGGAGCGGCTCGCCGCCCTTGCCGGCGCGGCGGTGCAGGACGCGGGCACCGCTGTCGCCCGCGAACTGGATGACGGCGATGACGACGGCGAGGATCGCCACGATGATCCACATCATCTGGGTCTCGAAGCGCTGGTAGCCGTAGCGGATCGCGAGGTCGCCGAGGCCGCCCGCGCCGACCGTGCCGGCCATCGCGGAGTAGCCGATGATGGCGACGATCGTCGTCGTGGTGGCCGAGATGAGCGACGGCAGCGACTCGGGGACGAGGACCTTGCGGACGACGGTCCAGGTGTTGCCGCCCATCGACTGCACGGCCTCGACGAGCCCGCCGTCGACCTCGCGCACGGACGTCTCGACGAGGCGCGCGAAGAACGGAATGGCCCCGACGGCGAGCGGCACGATGGCGGCCTCGCGGCCGATGGTGGTGCCGACGATCCAGCGCGTGAAGGTCATCAGCGCGACCATCAGGATGATGAAGGGCATCGAGCGGACGATGTTCACGATCTGCCCGATGACCTTGTTCGCCACGACGTTCTGCAGCAGTCCGCCGCGGTCCGTGAGGACGAGCAGGATGCCGAGCGGAAGGCCCGCGACGACGGCGATCAGCGTGGACCAGCCGACCATGTAGAGGGTGTCCCCACATGCCTGGGACAGCAGCGGCTGCATCTCCGACCAGGTCACTTGGTGACACCTTCCTTCTGCAGATCGGCGTGTGCCGTGTTCGTGACCAGCTCGGCCTGAAGGCCCTGCTCGCGCAGGAAGCCGATCGGGACGACGTTCTCCTCGTAGCGGCCGGGCAGTTCGATGCGCATGCGGCCGACCTGCTTGCCCGCGACGGTGTCCATCGCGGCGCCGAGGATCGAGATGTCGATGTTGTACGTGCGCGACAGCTGCGAGATGACCGGCTGGGTCGTCGACTCGCCGTGGAAGGTGACGTCGAGGACGGTGCGGTCCGCGCCGGAGGCGTCGCCGCTGACCGGGAACAGCGCGGCGGCGAGCTCCGAGCCGGGTGTCGCGAGCAGTTCGCTGACGGTGCCGGACTCGACGATCTGCCCGCGCTCCATGAGAGCGGCGGAGTCGCAGACGGTCTTGACGACGTCCATCTCGTGCGTGATGAGCAGGACGGTCAGGCCGAGCTGCCGGTTGAGGTCGCGAAGGAGCTGGAGGATCGAGCGGGTGGTCTCCGGGTCGAGGGCGCTGGTCGCCTCGTCGGAGAGCAGCACCTTCGGGTCGCCGGCCAGCGCGCGGGCGATGCCGACGCGCTGCTTCTGGCCGCCGGAGAGCTGGGCCGGGTAGGACGTGGCCTTGTCGGCGAGGCCGACGAGGTCGAGCAGCTCCAGCGCCTTGGCGGAACGTTCCTTCCCCGACTTGCCGAGGATCTCCAGCGGCAGCTCGATGTTGTCCTGGACGGTGCGCGAGGACAGCAGGTTGAAGTGCTGGAAGACCATGCCGATGCGGCTGCGCGCCTCGCGCAGCTCCTTGCCGGCGCGCGGTCCGCGCCCGGCGAGAGCGGTGAGGTCCTGGCCGGCGACCGTCACGGTGCCGGAGGTGGGGCGTTCGAGGAGGTTCACGCAGCGGATCAGCGAGGACTTGCCGGCGCCGGACTGACCGATGACGCCGTACACCTCACCTTCGCGCACGTGGAGATCGACGCCGTCGAGGGCGGTGACCTCGCGGCCGCGCGAGCGGTAGACCTTTGTGAGGCCCTGGGTGGTGATCACGTGGGTTTCCGTCACTGTCGAGTGCACGGCACGGGTGGCGCCGGGCACGGGGCAATCATTTCGGGAACTTGCGGAGTTTCCGGGCGCGGCAGGCTCTCGCTCCGAACGCGGCACGGCACTGGCATCGGTGCGGCTGGCATCAGTACGGAGAATCTGTGCGCGGGGCACGGCCCGGTCACGTAGGTGAACTGCTTCTCCCTGCGGAGTCACTCCCTACGGACAGGGCGCGCGGGTCTCGCTTCGGGGCGCGAGATCGGTGCGGGGGCCCTCAGAAGGCGCACATTCGACACATACAACGAGCACCGGGCGTCATCGTCGCCTCGGTCGCAAGGGTGCGGCTGCTCGTCGTGGTCATGCGGGCAAGTAAAGCAGAGATGAGGACGCGGCCCGCCCCCGCTGTCCGAATAGCGGACAGCGGCGGACAGGTGCGGCGGCCGGGTCAGGCCCCGGCGGTGATCTCGATCCCGGCCTCCGTGGCCAGTGCTGACACGGCCGACAGGTCCTTCACCACGACGTCCGCGGAGAGCTCGTGGGCCTCGTGCGTTGTGGTCAACGCCACGGTGGTCATGCCGCCCGCGCGGCCCGCCGTGAGACCGGCCGGGGCGTCCTCGAAGACGACGCAGCGTGCCGGGTCCATGCCGAGCTTCTCGGCGGCGAGCAGGAACGGCTCGGGGTCCGGCTTGCCGCGCGTGATGTCGTCGGCGGCGATGAGCAGCGGCGGGTTGATCCCGACGGCGGCGAGGCGGGCCTCGGCCAGGCGGCGGGTCGCGGAGGTGACGACGGCCCAGCGGCCGTCGGGCAGGGAGTCCAGCAGTTCCTTGGTGCCGGGCAGGACGTGGGTGCCGCCGTTGGGCACGTCCTCGACCTCGAGCTCCTCGATGCGGGCCACGGCCTCGGCGATCTTCTCGGCGGGCAGCAGGTCGGCGGCGATCTCGGCGGCGGGGCGGCCGTGCAGCTCCACGGCGGCGAAGTCCTCTGCGGTGATCCCGTACTCCTGCGCCCAGCGGGTCCAGCAGCGGTACACCGACTCCATGGACGAGAGCAGGGTTCCGTCGTTGTCGAACAGCAGGGCGTCAGCGGTGATCTTCATGTTTCCCAAGGCTACGGGCCACCCCGGGGGCGAGCGCATCGGGTCTTTTGGCCCGTAATAGGCTCACGGCCATGCTTGATGCCCTGACCCTGGTGACGGGTCTCGCCGCGCTCGCGCTCGCCGCGTGGTGCGGTTTCGCCGCCTACCGCGACCAGCCGACCAAGGACTGGCACTTCATCGGCATGGCCGTGGTCTCGGCGCTCGCGCTGGTGCAGCTGGTCATCGGGATCGTGCAGCTGGCGCGGGGCGAGAAGCCGGTGCAGGGCACGACGATCTTCGTCGCGTATCTGATCGGGGCGTTCGCGTGCGTGCCGGCGGCGGGGTTCATGTCGCTGGCGGAGCGTACGCGCTGGGGTTCGGTCACGGTCGCCGCCGGCGGCGTGGTGCTCGCCGTGCTCGAAGTGCGGCTCTACGACATCTGGGGAGGCTGAGGTGACCGCCACCTCCGAGAACACCGAGAACACCGAGAACACCGAGAACACCGGGAACACCGGGAACACCGGGAACACTGCCGATGCTGAGGGCGCCAAGAAGACGTCGCGGGCGCTGACGAGCGGTCCGGGCACGCTGCTCGTGTGGCTGTACGGCGTGATGGTCGTCGGCGCGGTGTCCCGCTCGGTCTTCCAGATCGCGACGGACTTCGGCAGGGCGCCGCTCGCGTACACGCTCTCCGCCGTCGCGGGTGTCGTCTACGGCTTCATCACGTACTCGCTCGTGCGGGGCGGCGAGACGGCCCGCAAGGCGGCGCTGGTGTGCTGCGCCGCCGAGCTCGTGGGCGTCCTGGGGGTCGGGACCTGGACTCTGGTGGAGCCCTCCGCGTTCGCGGACTCCACCGTCTGGTCCGACTACGGCATGGAGTACCTGTTCATCCCGGTGCTGCTGCCCGTCTCCGCACTGTTCTGGCTGCGCCGGGCCCGGAACGCTACGCGCTAGCCGTCAGCGCCCCGGCTTCGATGTCCTTGGCCAGCGTCACCACGGTCAGCCGCTCGTCGACCTGCTTCGTCGCCACGGCCGCGTAGCCGTGCTTGCGGTACAGGCGCAGGTTGTGTTCGCTGCGGTGGCCCGTGAACAGCTCGAAGCGCTTGGCCGTGCCCGCCGTGCCGAGCGCGGACTCGACGGCGGCGAGCAGGCGGCCGCCCAGGCCGTGGCGCTGCATGCGGGGGTGCACGATGAGCTTGTTGATGCGGGCGGTGCCGTCCGCGCCGAGCGTGCCGCGCACCGACGCCACCACTTCGTCACCGAGGCGGGCCACCAGGACGGTGCCGCCCGTCAGTTCGGCCCTGACCGAGTCGAGGGACTGCGTGAGCGGCTCGATCGAGTAGTCGCCGTAGAGCTGCGCCTCGCTCTGATAGCAGAGGTACTGCAGCTTGAGGATCTGCTCGGTGTCCGCTTCGGTCGCCGCAGAGATGGTCACGCTCATGCCCATGTGTGCATGCCTCCCGCTCACCTGTCCGCCGGTTGTCCCTCACCCTTTTCCCCTACGGGCCCCGGGCGCAACCTCGGACGCGAGGATTCTGCGCAGGCATCCCAGACATCTGGAACGTTCCGGCCCAAGGCTGCCCTGTGACATACCCAACTCGCCTGCGATCTCCCGGTACGTGAGGTCTTTCGGGGACAGCAGTGCGCCGATGAGGCGGGGGCAGCGTCCGGGGAGCCTGCGCACGGCGGCGTGCAGGGCACGGGCGCGCTCCCTGGTCAGCGTGTGGTGCTCGGGGTCCGATTCGGCCGTCTCGGCGGCGGGTTCGGTGGCGTACGGCAGTTCGCGCAGGGCCGCACGGCGCTGACGGCCCGCCTCCGCGCGGACCGTCGCCGTCAGCCAGGCCGCGGGGTCGGCGGGCGGGCCCTGGGTGTCGAGGTGTTCCAGCAGGCGGACCCAGACGGCCTGTTCGAGGTCGCGGGGCTCGGCGGTGCCGGGGAGCTCGGCCCGGACCTCGGCCGCGAGCAGGGGGCGCAGGGTCTCGATCACCGGGTCGTACGTCGTTGTCGTCATGCCCGGCGGGACGCGGCCGTCCCGGCACGAGGTTGCCGGGGCGGCCGCGTCTCACTCCAACCGGGGCCCGCGGGTCAGCCGTTGACGAAGTCCTCGCGGGCGAGCAGGGCGGTGTCGCAGTTGTCGGAGAAGATGCCGTCGATGCCCGTGGCGAAGTACGCCTTGAAGGCGCCGAACGCGTCACCGTAGGCGTTCGGGTCCGTGCCCTTCTTGAAGTCGGCGGGCAGGAAGGTGTTCTCGTTGCGCATCGTGTACGGGTGGAGGATCAGCCCGGCCGCGTGCGCGTCCTTCACGAGGGTGGTCGGCTCCAGGAGCTTGCCCGCCGCGTCCTTGGGGATGACGAGGTCCAGGGTCGGGCCGATGCCCTGCGCGTACGTCGCGATCTCCTGGAGCCCCTTGGGCGTGATCAGGTCGGCGACGGTGCGCGGGTCGCCGATGTCGACGAAGTCCGCCGGGCGGGAGCCGGCCGTGGAGAGCAGGACGACCAGCGGGTTGTCGACCAGCTTGTTCAGGCGCTGGATGCTCGTCGGCTCGAAGGACTGCAGGAAGGCCGGCGAGTTCTTGCGGTGCAGGCCGTACGCGCGCAGCAGTGTGGCGAGGCGCTCCTCCAGGCCGAGGCCGAGCTTGCGGAAGTAGGTGGGGTGCTTGGTCTCGACGTGGATCCACACCTCCTTGCCGCGCTTCCTGCTCTGCTCCGCGCGCCACTTGAGCACCTCTTCGAAGGTGGGGATCTCCCAGCGCCCGTCGTAGAGGGTGTTGCGCTGCCGGGTCGCCGGGATGCGCTCCTTGGCCCGCAGCGTCTTCAGCTCGGCGAGCGTGAAGTCCTCGGTGAACCAGCCGGTCGTGGAGACCCCGTCGATGATTTTCGTGGTCTTGCGGGAGGCGAACTCGGGGTGGGCCGAGACGTCCGTGGTGCCCCCGATTTCCGGTTCGTGACGGCATACGAGCCGGCCGTCCTTGGTCGGGACGATGTCGCCTGCCTCGATGACATGGGCGCCCATGTCGAGCGCCAACTGGTACGAGCCCAGGGTGTGCTCGGGGCGGTAGCCGCTGGTGCCGCGATGGGCGACGACCGTCGGCACGGGCAGGCTGCGATAACCCTGGCCGGAGTGATTCCCGCCACTGCCGCGGTCGGCGGCCACGGCGGCCGACGGCGCGCCGAGGGCGGCCGCGCCCGCGCCGAGCACCGCGGCGCCCAGCAGCGAGCGCCGGCCCACCGCCCCCTCGGCCCGCGTCTCCTGTGCCTGCTGTGCGTCCTGCGACTTCTCGTTCCCCATGAAGCACTCCTCCCGCCAAGTCCCGCCTTGCACCTGTCAAAGCGGGACCGATCGTAGGTGTGCGGGAGTGACGAGTGGGAGACCCCGGACGGAACGTCAGGGTGATGCGGGATGACTCCTGGGTGTCGTCGCCGCATCAACGGGGCGCTCACTCAGGTCAACTCTGCGTATCGGGTCGGTGAACCCGATGTGCAACGGGTACCCGGCCGCGAGTATCGTCCTCACCTGCACAGACCCCTACGCACATTCCTGTCCGTTCCTTGACACCGGAGGGCCCGTTGTCCCGCTTCGCGCTCATCAAGGCAGTGCTCGGTCCGATCATGCGCCTGATGTTCCGCACGCGTGTGGAAGGCGCCGAGAACATCCCGGGCACCGGCCCCGTCATCCTGGCGGGCAACCATCTGACGTTCATCGACTCCATGATCCTGCCGCTCGTCTGCGACCGGCAGGTGTGCTTCATCGGCAAGGACGAGTACGTCACCGGCAAGACCCTCAAGGGCCGCCTCATGGCGTGGTTCTTCACCGGCGTCGGCATGATCCCGGTCGACCGGGACGGTGCCAACGGCGGCGTGGCCGCGCTGATGACCGGCCGCCGCATCCTGGAGGAGGGCAACATCTTCGGGATCTACCCGGAGGGCACGCGCTCCCCCGACGGCCGGCTGTACCGCGGCCGCACCGGCATCGCCCGCCTGACGCTCATGACGGGCGCGCCCGTCGTCCCGTTCGCGATGATCGGCACGGACAAGCTGCAGCCGGGCGGGGCGGGCATCCCGCGCCCCGGGCGGGTGACCGTGCGGTTCGGTGAGCCGATGGAGTTCTCCCGCTACGACGGCATGGGCCGCGACCGCTATGTGCTGCGGGCCGTGACCGACTCCGTGATGGCGGAGGTCATGCGGCTGTCGGGCCAGGAGTATGTGGACATGTACGCCACGAAGGCGAAGGCCGCTTAGGCGAAGGCCGCCTGAACGACGCGACGTGGGCCCCGGTCGCCGGAGATCTCCGGCGACCGGGGCCCACGTGTTTCTCCTGCGGCGCTCAGTGCTCCAGGCGCTGCCCCCTGAGCAGGAACCAGGCGGCGACCGCCGTCACCAGCAGGACCGCCGCGCCGACGCCCGCCGCCACCTGAAGGCCGTCCACGAAGGCCGTCTGCGCCGAGGTCAGCAGTTCGTGCGCCTGCTGCGCGGGGAGGGCCGAGGACGATTCGACCGCGCCGCCCAGGGACTCGTGGGCGGCCGACGCCACGTCCGCGGGGGTGCCCGGCGGCGCCGTGAAGCCCGCGTAGACGCCCGTGACGATCGAGCCGAGCAGGGCGATGCCGAGGGCCGCGCCGAGTTCGTACGCCGTCTCGGAGACCGCCGACGCCGCGCCCGCCTGTTCCTTGGGCACGCTGGAGAGGATCACGTCCGCCGTGACCGTGAACGAGAAGCCGGCGCCGACCCCGACGACCAGCAGCACCCCGCCGAGCAGCGGGTAGCCCGTGCTCTGGCTCAGCGTCGTGAGGGCGGCCAGGGCGAGGCCCACGGCCGCGAGGCCGCCGGCGACGACGGAGCGCACCGAGAAGCGGCGCGCCACCACTCCCGCGATCAGACCGGCCGCCACCGCGCCGACAGCGGCGGGCAGTTCGGCCAGGCCCGCCTCGAACGGGCGCCGCCCCTGCACCAGTTGAAGGAACTGGGACAGGAAGAAGACCAGTCCGGACAGGCCGAGGATGGTGAGGAGGTCGGCGAGGACCGCGCCGGAGAAGCCGCGGTTGCGGAACAGGCGCATGTCCAACAGCGGTGAGTCCAGCGTGAGCTGGCGGCGGACGAACCAGGTGAGCGCCGCCGCGCCGATGACAGCCGACACCGCCACGTCCCAGCGGAAGCCGTGCGCCGCCGCCTCCTTCACCGCGTAGACGACAGCGATCATGCCGACCAGGGACAGCACGACACTGACCAGGTCCCAGGGACCGGGGACCGGGTTCTTCGACTCGGGGATGAGCTTGATGCCGACCACGACGAGGACCGCCATGACGGGCAGGTTGATGAGGAAGACCGAGCCCCACCAGAAGTGTTCGAGCAGGAAGCCGCCGACGACCGGGCCGACCGCCGCGCCCGCCGAGGCCATGGCGCCCCAGATGCCGACGGCGAGGGAACGCTCGCGCGGGTCGTGGAAGATGTTGCGGATCAGGGCCAGGGTCGACGGCATGAGGGTCGCGCCCGCGACGCCCAGCAGGGCGCGCGCCAGGATCATCAACTCCGGTGTCGTGGCGTACGCGTTGAGGACCGAGACCGCGCCGAACGCGACGGCGCCCACCAGCAGCAGCTTCTTGCGGCCGATGCGGTCGCCGAGGCTGCCCATGGAGACGAGGAGTCCGGCGATGACGAAGGAGTAGACGTCGCCGATCCACAGCAGCTGGGTGCCGGAGGGCTTCAGGTCCTCGCTGATGTACGGGGTCGCGAGGCCGAGGACCGTCGCGTCCACGGCGACGAGCAGCACCGCGAGCACGAGGACGCAGAGGGCGAGCCACCGTCCGGGCCTCGACACCACCTCCGCCGCGGATGTGCGCTGCTTCGTGCTGGTCATGGTTCCACGCTCCGTCGTGCGCCGCCGAGCAGCAGCTCGGCGATCATGAATGAGAAGTCCTTCGCCGCCACGCGGCCGTCCATGACGGCCCAGGCGCCGCTGCCGATGAGGCCGTACAGCGCCTCGGTCAGCCACACGGGGGTCAGATCGATCCGGAACTCGCCGGTTTCCTGGCCGCGCCGGAACAGCGCCGCGATCCGGGCGTCGAGGTGGGCCCAGCCCGCGTGCTGCTCGTCGCCCTCGAAGAGCTGGTTCTCGGTGACGAGGAAGGCGAGCAGCGGGGCCGCGCCCTCGATCTCGGCGATGAGGCGGCGCAGCGCGTCCTCGGCCCGGTCCTCGTCGAGGCGGGCCCGGTCGAGCGCCGCCTCGCACTCCTGGATGCCGAGGTCCTCCAGGGCGCGGACGAGGGCGTCGCGGCCGGCGAAGTGCCGGTGCAGGGTGGCGCGGCTGATGCCCGCGGCCCGGGCGACCTCGTCCGTGGTGGCCGTGGACTTGCGGGTGAGCAGGGCCGCGGCGCTGCGCAGTACCTGTTCGCGATCGAAGGACATGAGACGAGAGTAGCGCAGATGAGACACGATTGTCTCATTCACAGGGTGTCCGTAACCCCGGTGGCCGGTTCGCTCACCCAGTGTTACGACTGTCGGTACGTTCAGGTCTTCCGGGAGGTAGAGACATGGGGTGCTGCATCTTCGCGGCGATGGCGGCGATCGGGCCCCGCGTCGCGCTCGTCATCACCTGGCTGTTCACGAACCTCGTGGACCGGGCCTTCACCGGCCTCCTGCTGCCGCTGGCCGGTCTGGTCCTGCTGCCGTGGACGACCCTGGGCTACGTCTTCGCGTACGCCCCGGTCGTCGGGGTGCGCGGCATCGGATGGGTCGTGGTGCTGTGCGGGCTGCTGCTCGACCTGTCCAGCTACGGGGGCGGGGCGCGGGCCCGCCGCTGAGAGCCGGTGGCGGTACGACGCGGGGCCCGGTCCGTCCACCGATGGACGAACCGGGCCCCGCGTCGTGCGCGCCGGCGCTGCTTCCTGGCGTCGGCGCTACTTCTTGGCGTCGGCCCAGCCCCGCTGCACCGCCAGGTCCTGCTTGACCTCGGCGAGCTGGACGGCGACCGCGCTGGGCGCGGTGCCGCCGCGGCCGGAGCGGGAGGCCAGGGCCCCCGGCACGTTGAGGACCGTGCGCACCTCGGGCGTGAGGTGCTCGGAGATCTTCGCGAACTGGTCGTCGGTCAGCTCGTCGAGTTCCTTGCCCTCGGCCTCGGCGACCTTCACGCACTCGCCCGCGACCTCGTGCGCGACACGGAACGGCACGCCCTGCTTGACCAGCCACTCGGCGATGTCCGTGGCGAGCGAGAAGCCGGCCGGGGCCAGCTCCTCCATGCGCTCGCGGTGGACGGTGAGCGTGGCCATCATGCCAGTGAAGGCGGGCAGCAGGATCTCCAGCTGGTCGCAGGAGTCGAAGACCGGCTCCTTGTCCTCCTGCAGGTCGCGGTTGTACGCGAGCGGGAGGGCCTTGAGGGTCGCCATCAGGCCCGTGAGGTTGCCGATGAGGCGGCCGGACTTGCCGCGCGCCAGCTCGGCGATGTCCGGGTTCTTCTTCTGCGGCATGATCGACGAGCCGGTCGAGAAGGCGTCGTGGAGGGTGACGAAGGAGAACTCCTTCGTGTTCCACAGGATGATCTCCTCGGCGATCCGGGAGATGTTCACGCCGATCATCGCGGTGATGAAGGCGAACTCGGCGACGAAGTCGCGCGAGGCGGTGCCGTCGATGGAATTGGCGACCGAGCCGTGCTCGAAGCCGAGGTCCGTCGCGACCGCCTCGGGGTCGAGGCCGAGCGAGGAGCCGGCCAGGGCGCCCGAGCCGTACGGCGAGACGGCCGTGCGCGCGTCCCACTGCCGCAGCCGCTCGGCGTCCCGGGCCAGCGGCTGGACGTGCGCGAGGACATGGTGGGCGAACAGCACCGGCTGGGCGTGCTGGAGGTGGGTGCGGCCGGGCATCGCGACGTCCGGGTGCGCCTCGGCGAGGCCGACGAGGGCCTCCTGCAGGTCGGCGATCAGGCCCCCGATGATCCGGGCGTGGTCGCGCAGGTACATCCGGAAGAGCGTCGCCACCTGGTCGTTGCGGGAGCGGCCCGCGCGCAGCTTGCCCCCGAGGTCGGGGCCGAGCCGCTCGAGCAGGCCGCGCTCCAGGGCGGTGTGCACGTCCTCGTCGGCGACGGTGCCGACGAACGAGCCGTCCGCGACGTCGGCCTCCAGCTGGTCGAGCCCGGCGATCATGCGGGTGAGCTCGTCGTCGGTGAGCAGGCCGGCCTTGGTGAGCACGCGCGCGTGGGCGCGGGAGCCCGCGATGTCGTACGGCGCCAGACGCCAGTCGAAGTGGACGGAGGCGGAGAGTTTCGCCAGGGCCTCGGCGGGGCCGTCGGCGAACCGGCCGCCCCAGAGGCGGACATCGCCGGTGTTGCTGCTCACGTGCTCTGCTCCTCATGCCGGTTGATGTGCGACCACATTCGCGGACCACAGTATCGGTATGCATGATTATGCAGAGGCATGCATGAATCGTCAATCCCGCCGGGCACGGCAAGGAACACGCCGGGTTCAGCCTGGACGGGTCACCGGGGCTGCCACCACCGCTCCCGCCCGCTACGTTCTCACCCATGCGCCTTCTATGCCGTTTAGGGCTTCTTCGTACCGGAATCGTCACCTCCGCCGCTTTCCTCGGCATGCTCGGCGCCGCTCCGCCCGGCGGCGCCGCCGCCACTGTGCTGCCCGCCCGCATGGCGGACACGGGCGGCGGCAGTCAGCTGGTCACCGCCGAGGCGCCGCGGACGGCCTCGACGCGCGGCACCGTCACCTGGTGGGACCGGCGGGCCGACGGCCGCTGGGTGAAGGCCGGTTCGGCGCCCGCGCGGTTCGGCGCGAAGGGGCTCGTCGAGGGCGCCCGGCGCAAGCAGGGCACGAACACGACGCCCACCGGCCTGTACGACCTGCCGTTCGCGTTCGGCAACGCGGCGGCGCCCGGCGGCACTTCGGTGACGTACCGCCGGGTGCACAACGACTCCTGGTGGTGCCAGGACAACGACGCGCGCGCCTACAACCGCTGGACCGAGCCGCGCCCGCGCGACTGCCGCGCGTCCGAGTCCGAGCACCTCGCCGACTACCGCACGCAGTACGCGCACGCGCTCGTCATCGGCTTCAACTACCACCGGCCGGTGCGCGGCCGCGGCGCCGGCATCTTCCTGCACGTCAACGGGCAGGGGGCGACGGCCGGTTGCGTGTCCGTACCGAAGGACGCGATGCGGCGGATCCTGGCGTGGGCGCGGCCGGGGCGGGCGCCGCACATGGCGATCGGGACGGCGGGCGGGGCGACGGCGATCACCAGGTACTGATACGCGTGTAGCGACCATATATCGAGACGCGGTTGCACCCGCGCACGACGACGGCGTTGCATCGCCCGGTGCACAGCGAAACCGAACAGACGAACCCCAGTTCCCCCGAGAGCCCCGCCGCGGCGAGCGGGTCCGCCGACCGGGCGGCCCGGCTCGCGGTCACGGTGTTCCCCGTCCTCGTGCTCGTCGCGGGCGGGCTGGGGCTCGCCACCCCGGACACCTTCGCCGGATGGGGCACCAACGTGCCGTATCTGCTGGGCGTCGTGATGTTCTGCATGGGCCTGACCATGACCCTCGGCGACTTCAAGGGCGTCGCACAGCGCCCGTGGGCCGTGGGGCTCGGGCTCGTCGCGCACTACGTGATCATGCCGGGGCTCGGCTGGCTCATCGCCCACGCGCTCGGCCTGTCCCCGCAGTTGGCGGCCGGCGTCATTCTCGTCGGCTGCGCGCCCAGCGGTACCGCATCCAATGTCGTGACCTACCTGGCACGCGGCGACGTCGCCCTGTCCGTCTCCGTCGCCACGGTCTCCACCGTGCTCGCGCCGCTGATCACCCCGCCACTGACGCTGCTGCTCGCGGGCGCCTATCTGCCGGTGGACGCGGGGTCGATGATGACGGACATCCTCAAGACCGTGCTGCTGCCGGTGCTGGCGGGCCTGGTCGTGCGCCTGGTGCTCGGCCGCTACGTGGACCGGGTGCTCGGCGTGCTGCCGTGGCTGTCCGCGCTGACCATCGCCGTGATCGTGGCGGTGGTGGTGGCGGGCAGCGCCGAGGCCATCAAGTCGGCGGCCCTGCTGGTGCTGCTGGCCGTGGTGCTGCACAACGGGCTCGGACTCGCGCTCGGGTACGGAGCCGGCAAGGTCGCGCGGCTCGGGGCGCCCGCGTCGCGCGCGATGGCGTTCGAGGTCGGCATGCAGAACTCGGGCCTCGCCGCCTCACTGGCCACGGCCCACTTCAGCCCGCTGGCCGCGCTGCCCGCCGCGGTGTTCTCGGTGTGGCACAACGTGTCCGGCGCGCTGGTCGCGGCCTGGATGTCGTACCGGGCCAGGGTCGCGGACAAGGACTGAGCCCCGCCAGGAGACGTACGGAAGCCGGCCAAGTCGACACTGGACAGGTGTAGACAGGTCGGCTTCTTCGTGGCTACCTTCTAGACATGCCTGGACAGGTTCACAAGCATCACCGCGTCGCCCATGTGCTGGCGGAGGAGATCCGTACGGGCGTGCACGCCGACGGCAGCAAACTGCCCGGCGAGCACGCGCTGCGGGAGCGGTTCGGGGTCAGCCGGACGACCGTGCGGCAGGCCCTCGGCGTGCTCGGCGAGCAGGGGCTCATCGAGACGCACGCCGGGATCGGCTCGATCGTCACCTTCGACGGCGCTCCGCTCGACCAGCGCCTCGGCTGGACCCGGGCGCTCGCCGCCCAGGGCACCGAGCTGACCACGCACACGCTGCGTTTCGAGCGGATACGCGACACCGCCCTCGCCGCCGAACTCGGCCTGGAGCAGGTCGAGTTCATCGCGCTGGACCGCGTGCGCCGACTGCCCGACGGGCACGGTGTCTCGCTGGAGTTCAGCCGGGTGCCCGCCGTCGGACCGCTGGCCGATCTCGTCGAGCGTGGCCTCGACGGCGGCTCCCTGAGCCGCACGCTCACCGCGGCCGGCCGGATTCCGGACTCCGGCGACGCGCACATCGCCGTCACCGGGCTCGAAGCGGCCGACGCCGCGGCCCTGCGCCGCTCCCCCGGCGAGCCCTTCCTCCGTGTCGCCCAGGTGTTCCGCGACGCGGACGGGGGCGTGGTCGAGCAGGTGACGAGCCTGCTGGACCCGTCCCGATTCCAACTGCACGTCCGTTCCGGCCGAGGAGGCCACCCGTGAGCACCACCCCTGATCCCGCCCTCGCCGACCGCGCCGCGGGCGCCTTCTACGGCCTCGCGCTCGGCGACGCGCTCGGCATGCCGACCCAGGTCATGTCCCGCGCCGACGTCGTCCGGGTCTACGGCACGCTGAACGGCTTCGAGCCCGCGGGGCCCGACAACCCGGTCAGCGCGGGCATGCCCGCCGGGTCCGTCACGGACGACACGGACCAGGCCGTCATCGTGGCGCGGCTGATCGTGGAGGGCGGCGGGCACGTCGACCCGCTGCGGTTCGCCGGGGAACTCCTCGCCTGGGAGAAGGAGATGAAGGCCAAGGGGTCGTTCGACCTGCTCGGCCCCTCGACCAAGGCGGCGCTGGACGCCGTGGCCCGGGGCACCGACCCCAAGGAGGCCGGCAAGTACGGCACCACGAACGGTGCCGCGATGCGGGTCACCCCCGTCGGCATCGCCTTCTCCTACGCCGCCGACGACCCGGACCCGTTCCTCGACCGGGTCGTCGAGTCCTGCCAGGTCACGCACGACACGACGGTGGGCATCGCGGGCGCGGCGGCGGTCGCCGCGGCCGTCTCCACCGGAGTCGCGGGCGGCTCCCTCGACGACGCCTTCGACGCGGCGATCGCCGCGTCGGCGGCCGGCGCCCGGCGCGGCCACTGGATCGCGGGCGCCAGCATCTCGGCGCGGATCGGCTGGGCGCGCGAGCTGGTCGCCGGGCTCGACGAGGCCACGGCGCTCGACCGGATCGACGCGCTCGTCGGTACCAGCGTGGCCGGCCAGGAGTCCGTCCCCGCGGCGTTCGCGGTGCTCGCGCTGACCGGCGGCGACCCGTGGCGCTCGGCGCTGCTCGCGGCGAACCTCGGCGGCGACAGCGACACGATCGGCGCGATCGCGGGCGCGATCGCCGGTTCCGTGCGCGGTCTGGGCGCGCTGCCCGCCACCGCCGTACGGACGCTGCGCGAGGTCAACCAGCTCGAACTGGAGCCGTTGACACGCCAGTTGCTCACCTTCCGCACAGCCTGACCCACCCTGCTAAGGAGGTTCCGCGATGGCCGCTTCAACGAAGAACGACCGCGTCGGCACCGTGGAGACCCGAGGGATCGAACCGGTCCCCGACAGCGAGCGGCACGGCCACGCGAGCCAGATGTTCTGGACGTGGTTCGCCGCCAACATCTCGATCCTCGGGCTGCCGCTCGGTGCGACGCTGGTCGCCTTCCGCGGCCTGAACATCTGGCAGGCCGTGCTCGTCGCGGTCGTCGGCTCGGTCGGTTCGTTCGCCCTGGTCGGCGCGCTCAGCCTGGCGGGCAGGAAGGGGGGTGCGCCCGCGCTGACCCTGTCGCGCGCGGTGTTCGGGCAGCGCGGCAATCACGGGCCCACCCTGGTGACCTGGCTGAGCCGGGTCGGCTGGGAGACCATCACCACGACCACGGCGGCGTACGCGCTGCTGGCCCTGCTCGACACGGTCCTCGGGGTCGGCAGAGGCACCGTCCTCACCCTGGTCTGCCTGCTGGTCTTCATCGTCTGCACGCTGCTGATCAGCGGGCTCGGACACGCCACGATCATGTGGATCAACAAGTGGGCGACCGTGCTCTTCGGTGTCCTGAACCTGGTCGTGATGGGCTTTCTCGTCGCGACCGTGGACTGGTCGAAGGTCCTGGACACCCCGGCGGGCCCGGTCAGCGGCGTCGTCGCGGGCATCGGCTTCATCGCGGCGGGCACCGGCATCGGCTGGGCCAACGCCGGTGCGGACTACGCCCGTTACCTGCCGCGGGCGATCCCCGGCGGGCGGCTCGTGCGGGCCTCCGCGTTCGGCGCGGGCATCCCGCTGGTGCTGCTGATCTCGCTCGGCTCGCTGCTCACGGCGGGCGACCCGTCCCTCGCGACCTCGGCCGACCCGGTCTCGGCGATCAACGCGATGCTGCCGTCGTGGATGGCGGTGCCGTATCTGATCGCGGCGTTCGGCGGACTTCTGATGTCCAATCATCTGTCGACGTACTCGGCCGGGTTGACGATGATCACGCTCGGCCTGCGGGTGCCGCGGGCGTGGGCGGTGTGCGTGGACGTCGTCCTGATGTTCCTCGGCGGGGTCTACTTCATGCTGATCGCGGACGACTTCTACGGCCCGTTCAGTACCTTCCTGACGCTGCTGGCCGTGCCGATCTCGGCGTGGATCGGGGTGATCGCCGTCGACATGCTGCGGGGGCGGGATTACGACCCGGCGGGGCTGATGAACACGGGGCGGGGCGGCCGGTACTGGTACCGCGGCGGCTTCCATCTGCCCGCCGTCGTCGCCTGGGTGGCCGCGATCGTGGCCGGGCTGCTGTTCACGAAGGCCGCGACGAGCGCGGACGACGTGTGGTTCGAGGGGCCGCTCGCCGGGTCGTGGCTCGGTGCGAACGGTCTCGGCTGGCTCGTCGCGATCGTCGTCGGCGGTGCGCTGTACGCGCTGCTCGGACGCCGCACGCCGGTGACGGCCGACTCCCCCGCACCTGATCCCGTAACCCTGAAGGAGGCCACCCGATGACCGCCGACTCCCGTGTCGTGCTCGCCGGGAACGTCATCGCCGACCTGGTCATCGACGTGCCCGCGCTGCCGGAGCGCGGCGGCGACGTCATCGGCACCCGCACCGCGCTGTACGCGGGCGGCGGCTTCAACACCTTGACGGCCGCCCGGCGGCTCGGCGCCGAGGCCGTGTACGCGGGCCTGCACGGCACCGGCCCCTACGGAGAGCTGGTGCGGGCCTCCCTCGCGACGGAGGGCATCGAGACGCTGCTCCCGGTACGGATCGACGGTGACACGGGGTTCTGTGTGGCGCTGGTCGACGGGGGCGGCGAGCGGACGTTCGTGACGAGCTTCGGGGTCGATGCGCGGATGACGCCGGAGGAGGCGGCGGGCATCGCCGGGGCCGTGCGCGGCGGCGACCTCGTGCAGGTCTCCGGTTACGGCCTGGTGATGGAGGTCAACGGGCCGCTGCTGTCCGCGCTGGTCGCGGGCCTCGCCGACGACGTACGGGTCTGCTTCGACCCGGCGCCGCTGGTGTCCGACATCCCGGCCGAGGTGCTGGACCCGGTGCTCGCTCGTACGGACTGGCTGAGCTGCAACGCGCGGGAGGCCCGGCTGATGTCCGGGGTGGCCGAGCCGCGGGAGGCGGCGCTCGCGCTGCGCGGGCGGCTGCGGGACGGGGCGGGGGTGCTGGTGCGGGCCGACAAGGACGGCTGCTGGGTGGCTCCGCCGGGGTCGCAGGACGTGGTGCACGTCGCCGGGTTCGCCGTGGACGCGGTCGACAGCAATGGGGCCGGGGACGCGCATGTCGGGGCGTTCTTGGCGCTGTTGGGGCGGGGGGTTTCAGCGGTCGATGCGGCTCGGGGGGCGAATGCGGCTGCGGCTCTGGCGGTTACTCGGCGGGGGCCCGCGACGGGGCCGACCCGGAGTGAGCTCGCGGCGTTCGTCGGGCCCGAACTGGCGGGTGTACTGGGCCTGCCGTGAAGCGCCCCCGGCGCGGGAGTTCAGGTCTCGGGGCTCTGCCCCGGACCCCGCTCCTCAATC
This sequence comes from Streptomyces sp. cg35, assembly GCF_050410835.1. Taxonomy (NCBI): domain Bacteria; kingdom Bacillati; phylum Actinomycetota; class Actinomycetes; order Kitasatosporales; family Streptomycetaceae; genus Streptomyces; species Streptomyces sp. cg35. Next base: position 7,270,275 of record NZ_CP191268.1, on the reverse strand, counting down.
GCCGGAGGGGCTTGAATGTGCCGGACTGGCTTGAAGTGCTGGCCAGGGTTCAGTGGTCGTTCTGGGCCAGGCGCAGGAGGTGTTCCGCCAGGGCCTGGCCGCCGGCCGGGTCGCGGCTGATCAGCATCAGGGTGTCGTCGCCGGCGATCGTGCCGAGGATGACGTGGAGTTCGGCCTGGTCGATGGCCGAGGCGAGGAACTGGGCCGCGCCCGGTGGCGTACGGAGCACGACGAGGTTCGCCGACGCCTCCGCGGAGATGAGCAGCTCACCGGCGAGGCGGCGCATGCGCTCCTCCTTCGCCGACTCGCCGAGCGGGGCCTGCGGGGTGCGGAAGCCGCCCTCGCTGGGCACGGCGTAGATCAGCTCGCCGCCGGTGTTGCGGATCTTGACCGCGCCCAGCTCGTCCAGGTCGCGGGAGAGCGTGGCCTGGGTGACGTTCAGTCCGTCGTCGGCGAGCAGCTTCGCCAGCTGGCTCTGCGAGCGCACCGGTTGCCGGTTGAGGATGTCCACGATCCGGCGGTGCCGCGCGGTGCGCGTCTGCGGCACGGCAGGGCCGTGCGCGCCGTTCGCGCTCTGCTCACCGTTCTCGGCGTGCTCCGCTTTGCTACTCATCGTCGTCGTCCCATTCCTCAGGATCGTCCTTCCCCGTCGGCCGCGGCCGTGTCCAAGGCGGCGGGCAGCGCCGCGAGGAACGTGTCCGCTTCGGCGTCGGTCAGGTTGAGCGGCGGCATCAGCCGGACGACGTCGGGTGCGGGCGCGTTCACCAGGAGGCCCGCGTCCTGGGCCGCCTGCTGCACCTGAGGTGCGCGCGGCCCGGTGAGCACGATACCCAGCAGGAGGCCCGCGCCCCGGACATGGCTGACCAGCGGGTGGCCGAGTGATTCGATTCCGGCCGTGAGCTTGGCGCTGATGCTCTTGGTGTTCTGCAGCAGGTCCTCGGCCGTGATGGTGTCGAGGACGGCGAGTCCGGCGGCGCAGGCGACGGGGTTGCCGCCGAACGTCGTGCCGTGCTGTCCCGGCTTCAGCAGCTTCGCCGCCTCGCCGAACGCGACGGTCGCGCCGAGCGGCAGGCCGCCGCCCAGGCCCTTGGCGAGGGTGACGACGTCCGGCTCGATGCCTTCGTCGGCCTGGTAGGCGAACCAGTGGCCGGTCCTGCCGACGCCGGTCTGCACCTCGTCGAGGACGAGGAGGGTGCCGGTGGCGCGGGTGATCTCGCGGGCCGCCTTGAGGTAGCTCGGGGGCGGCACGACCACGCCGTTCTCGCCCTGGATGGGCTCGATGATGACGAAGGCCGTCTCCTCGGTGACCGCGGCCCGGAGTGCGTCCACATCGCCGTACGGGACGTGCGTGACGTCGCCGGGCAGCGGGGTGAAGCCGTCCTGCTTGCCGGGCTGGCCGGTCAGGGCGAGGGCGCCCATCGTCCGGCCGTGGAAGCCGCCGGTCGTGGCGACCATGTGGCGGCGTCCGGTGAGCCGGCCGATCTTGAAGGCGCCTTCGTTGGCCTCGGCGCCGGAGTTGCAGAAGTAGACGGCGCCGTCCCGGCCGAAGAGCTGGAGCAGCCGCTCGGCGAGCGCGACGGGCGGCTCGGCGATGAACAGGTTCGAGACGTGGCCGAGGGAGGCGATCTGGGAGCTGACCGCTTCGACGATCGCGGGGTGGGCGTGGCCCAGCGCGTTGACCGCGATGCCGCCGACGAAGTCGAGGTACTCGGTGCCGTCGGAGTCCCACAGCCTGGCGCCGGCGCCCTTGGCCAGGGGCAGGCGCGGGGTGCCGTAGTTGTTCATCAGGGCGTCCTGCCAGCGCTGGGTGAGCCCCTGGTTCGCGGTGCCGGTCATGATGCGTCCCCCTGTTCCCCGTGGTGCTCCGCATCGGGCACGACCATCGTGCCGATGCCTTCGTCGGTGAAGATCTCCAGCAGGATCGAGTGCTGGACGCGGCCGTCGATGACGCGGGCCGTGTGCACGCCGTTGCGCACGGCGTACAGGCAGCCCTCCATCTTCGGGACCATGCCGCTCGCCAGCTCCGGGAGCAGCTTCTCGAGTTCGGTGGCGGTGAGCCGGCTGATGACCTCGTCGGAGTGGGGCCAGTCCTCGTAGAGGCCCTCGACGTCGGTCAGGACCATCAGCGTCTCGGCGTCCAGCGCAGCAGCGAGTGCCGCAGCCGCCGTATCAGCATTGACGTTGTAGACATGGTGGTCGTCCTGGGAGCGGGCGATCGAGGAGACGACCGGGATGCGGCCGTCGGCGAGCAGGGCCTCGATGGCGCCGGTGTCGATCTCGGTGATCTCGCCGACGCGGCCGATGTCGACCAACTCGCCCTCGATGCGGGGCTGGTGCTTGGTGGCGGTGATGGTGTGGGCGTCCTCGCCGGTGAGGCCGACGGCGAGCGGGCCGTGCTGGTTGAGCAGCCCGACGAGCTCGCGCTGCACCTGTCCGGCGAGCACCATCCGTACGACGTCCATGGCGTCCTCGGTGGTGACCCGCAGGCCGGCCTTGAACTCGCTGACGATGCCGTGCCGGTCGAGTGCCTTGCTGATCTGCGGGCCGCCGCCGTGCACGACGACCGGCTTGAGTCCGGCGTGGTGCAGGAAGACGACGTCCTGGGCGAAGGCGGCCTTGAGCTCCTCGTCGACCATGGCGTTCCCGCCGAACTTGATGACGACGGTCTTGCCGTGGTGGCGGGTCAGCCAGGGCAGCGCCTCGATGAGGGTCTGGGCCTTGGGGAGCGCGGTGTGCTTCCGCGCGGCGGGCTGGCTCATGACGAGTACGCGCTGTTCTCGTGGACGTAGTCGGCGGTCAGGTCGTTCGTCCAGATCGTCGCCGTCTCGGCGCCCGCGGCGAGGTCGGCGGTGACGACGACCTCCCGGTAGCGCATGTCGACCTGGTCACGGTCCTCGCCGACGCCGCCGTTCTTGCAGACCCAGACGCCGTTGATGGCGACGTTCAGCCGGTCGGGCTCGAAGGCGGCCCGGGTGGTGCCGATGGCGGACAGGACTCGGCCCCAGTTGGGGTCCTCGCCGTGGATGGCGCACTTGAGGAGGTTGTTGCGGGCGATGGAGCGGCCCACCTCGACGGCGTCGTCCTCGCTCGCGGCGTTGATGACCTCGACCTTGATGTCCTTGCTGGCGCCCTCGGCGTCGCCGATGAGCTGGCGTCCGAGGTCATCGCAGACGACGCGCACGGCGTTCGCGAACTCGACGTACTCCGGGGCGACTTCGGAGGCGCCGGAGGCGAGGAGGAGCACGGTGTCGTTGGTGGACATGCAGCCGTCGGAGTCGACCCGGTCGAAGGTGAGGCGGGTGGCGTCGCGCAGCGCCTTGTCCAGCACCTCGCTGTCGAGGTCGGCGTCCGTGGTGAGGACGACGAGCATGGTGGCGAGGCCAGGGGCGAGCATGCCCGCGCCCTTCGCCATGCCGCCGACCGTCCAGCCGTCGCCCTCGTACACGGCGGTCTTGTGCACGGTGTCGGTGGTCTTGATGGCGATGGCGGCCTTCTCGCCGCCGTGCTCGGAGAGCTGACCGGCCGCGGTCTCCACGCCCGGGATCAGCTTGTCCATGGGGAGCAGGACACCGATGAGGCCGGTGGACGCGACGGCGACCTCGCCCGCGTTCAGGCCGAGGACCTCGGCGGCCTTCTCGGCGGTGGCGTGCGTGTCCTGGAAGCCCTTGGGTCCCGTACAGGCGTTGGCGCCACCGGAGTTGAGGACGACGGCGGAGACGAGTCCGCCCTTGAGGACCTGCTCGGACCAGAGGACCGGGGCGGCCTTGACGCGGTTGGAGGTGAAGACGCCCGCGGCGGCCAGGCGGGGGCCGCGGTTGACCACGAGGGCCAGGTCCGGGTTCCCGCTCTCCTTGATTCCGGCGGTGATGCCCGCGGCCTGGAATCCCTTGGCTGCCGTCACACTCACTGTGTCTCCTTGTTCGCTTCTCCGCCCGTGCAGCGCAGCGGTGCGGCCATCGTCGTCGTCTGCTGCCCGGCGGCCGCACGTGCGTCGCTCACGGCGCGACTCCGATCGTCGAGAGCCCGGTGGTCTCGTCGAGACCCAGGGCGATGTTCATGGACTGCAGGGCGCCGCCGGCGGTGCCCTTGGTGAGGTTGTCGATGGCGCTGATGACGATGACGCGGCCGGCCGCCTCGTCGTACGCGACCTGGATCTGCACGGCGTTCGACCCGTACACGGAGGCCGTGGCGGGCCACTGCCCCTCGGGCAGCAGCTCCACGAACGGCTCGTCGGCGAACGCCTTCTCGTACGCGGCCCGTACGCCCTCTGCGGTGACGCCGTCCTTGGCCTTGGCGCTGCACGTGGCGAGGATGCCGCGCGGCATGGGCGCGAGCGTCGGCGTGAAGGAGACGGAGACCCGCTCCCCCGCGGCGGCGCTGAGGTTCTGGATCATCTCGGGGGTGTGCCGGTGGCCGCCGCCGACGCCGTACGGCGACATGTTGCCCATGACCTCGCTGCCGAGCAGGTGCGGCTTGGCGGCCTTGCCCGCACCGGAGGTGCCGGACGCGGCGACGACGACGGCCTCGCTCTCCACGAGCCCCGCGGCGTACGCCGGGAAGAGGGCGAGGGAGACGGCGGTCGGGTAGCAGCCGGGCACCGCGATGCGCCTGGTCCCCGCCAGCGCGGCGCGGCCGCCCGGGAGTTCGGGAAGGCCGTAGGGCCAGGTGCCGGCGTGCGGGCTGCCGTAGAACTTCTCCCAGTCCCCCGCGTCCTGGAGCCGGAAGTCCGCGCCCATGTCGACGACGAGGACGTCGGGGCCGAGCTGCTCGGCGACGGCGGCGGACTGCCCGTGGGGCAGCGCGAGGAAGACGACGTCGTGCCCGGCGAGCACCTCGAGGGTGGTCTCCTGGAGGACGCGGTCGGCGAGCGGGCGCAGGTGGGGCTGGAGCGCACCGAGCCGCTGCCCCGCGTTCGAGTTGCCCGTCAGGGCGCCGATCTCCACCTCGGGGTGGGCGAGCAGCAGGCGCAGCACTTCGCCGCCCGCGTATCCACTCGCTCCCGCCACTGCTGCGCGTACCGCCATGGAACCCTCCTCTTGGATGGCATGACTATACGTCGCGATGCACGTTTATGCAATCGAATGCTCTGGTCGCCGGCCCTCCGTGTGACGTGCTCCCGCAGCGCCACCCCAGTGGCCCGCACTGCCTCACATGACGGACAGGCTCCATGCCCCTGCCGAGCGCACCTGGTAGTAGCCGCGGCCCGGCCACTGGAACGCGTGCTCGCCGGCACGTCCCTCGGCCACCGTCACCCGGTGGGCCATACGGTCGTCCAGGGCCTCCAGCTGGATCAGGCTCGGCCCGGCGTAGTGCAGGACGCCCGGGCCCGGTCCTCCTCGGTAGTGCACGACGTCCGATCCGGTTCCGTGGATGTCGTCGTGGAACCTCGGGACCTCTCGCAGCGGGGCCGCGGTCGCTGTCCACGCTTCCCGGTCGCCTTCGGCGAACACACGGAAGGCGACGGCCCTGCTCTCCTCCGGCAGCGGTACCCGGGCGGTGACGGGGGTGCCGTCACCGGACAGCCGGTACAGGCGTGAGGAGCGTCCCTTCTTGCCTTCGAAGCGCAGGTGGACGCGCGTCCGTCCGTCGGTCGAGAAGACCATCACGGCCGGGCGGTACGGCGGCATTCTCAGCTGATGGATCTGCTCACCGTTTCCCCCCTTCCCGCTGACCTGCGGCTCGGGGGTACGCCTCTGGGGCGTCGGGCGCGGCTGAACCCGGACGCGTCCGTCCGGGCCCGACTGTCCCGGAGCGATCGGGCGCGGGTTCTGCGCCAGACGGATCTCGTCCTCGATCGCGGCGAGCGCAGGCTCCCGGTGCCCCCGCCATGGCCACAGTCCGCGGAGTCCCCTGCTCGCCCCTCTGCCCATGCGCGCCATCATGCCGCACGGCCCGGCCGCCGCAGCGGCTGATCGCGTGCTTGACTTCGAGCGCACTCCAAGTCCTAGCGTCGATCCCGTCCACACCGGCCCCCCGCAAGGAGGCAGTACTCGTGACAGGCCTTCCCACCCGCCGCCTCGGCTCGCTCCCGGTCTCCGCGCAGGGCCTGGGCTGCATGGGCATGAGCCACGGCTACGGCGCGTCCGACGACGCGCAGTCCATCGACACTCTTCACGCCGCGCTCGACCTGGGCGTCACCCTGCTCGACACGTCCGACTTCTACGGCTCCGGGCACAACGAGGAGCTGATCGGCCGGGCCCTCGCGGCGCCCGGTCGGCGTGAACAGGCGGTGCTGGCGACGAAGTTCGGCTTCACGAACCGGCTGGGCGAAGCGACCGGGATCCGGGGCGACGCGGCGTACGTGCGCCAGGCGTGCGAGGCGTCGCTGCGTCGGCTCGGCGTCGACCACATCGACCTGTACTACGTGCACCGCGTGGACCGCGGCGTGCCGATCGAGGAGACCGTGGGCGCGCTCGCCGAGCTGGTGCGGGAGGGCAAGGTCCGCCACCTCGGGCTGTCGGAGGCGGGCGCGGGGACCCTGCGCCGGGCGCACGCCGTGCATCCGATCGCGGCGCTGCAGAGCGAGTACTCGCTGTGGACCCGGGACGTTGAGGACGAAGTGCTGCCGGTGTGCCGGGAGTTGGGCATCGGGCTCGTGCCGTTCTCGCCGCTGGGCCGGGGCTTCCTCACGGGCCGGTACACGTCGACGGACGGTCTGCAGGAAGGGGATGTGCGCCGCAGTCAGCCGCGGTTCGCCGACGGGAACCTGGAGCGCAACCTCGCCATCGTCGCCCGCCTGGAGGAGCTCGCGGCCCGCAAGGGCGTCACGGCGGGCCAGTTGGCGCTGGCCTGGGTGCAGCACCAGGGCGGCGACGTGGTGCCGATCCCGGGGACGCGGCGTCGCACGTACCTGGAGGAGAACATCGCGGCCGCCACGCTGGAGCTGTCGGCGGACGACCTCGCGGCGATCGACGCGGCGGCGCCCGCGGACGCGGTGGCGGGGGCCCGCTACGACGAGCGCAGCATGCAGTTCGTGAACGGATAGGCGGACCGGCGGATGGCGGCAGTTGTCTGGCTGGGCGGGCCGCCCGGCGTCGGGAAGTCGACGGTCGCCGAGCGGCTGGCCCGGCGTCACGGGCTGCGGCGGTACCACGCGGACACCCGCACCTGGGCGCACCGCGACCGGGCGCTCGCCGCGGGCAGCACTGCGGCGGCCCGCTTCGAGTCGCTCCCGCCCGAGGACCGCTGGGCGGCGCCCGTGCCGGACCTGCTCGCGATGTCGCTGCACCACGAGCGGGGCCGGATGGCCGCGGACGATGTACGGGCCCTGCCCTCGGCCCCGCTGACCGTGGCCGAGGGCACGGTGATCACCCCGGGGACGGCCCGGCTGCTGCCGGGCCGGGCCGCGCTGTGGCTGCTGCCCACGCCGGAACTGCTCGAGAAGCGGCTCGCGGAGCGGGAGTTGGGCCCCGGCCCCCTGGCCCTGTACCGGCGTCTCGCGGAGGTCATCGGGGACGAGGTACGGGCCTGCGGCGCCCCGCACCTCGTCGTCGACAGCGGCACCGACCTCACCGCGGAGGTCGGCGCACGGTGGGCCGGCCTGCTGGCCGCCGGGCCGCACGCCGCCTCCCGCGAGGAACGCCGCGCCCTGCTCCGCGAGGCCAACGAGGCCGTCGTGGCGCAGTACACGGGGTACTTCGCCCGCCCGTGGTCGCGCGGCGACGTGGCATCGGCGGTGGCCCGGTTCTCCTGCGAGTGCGGGGACACCGGCTGCACGGACCACGTGGAGCGGGCGGTCACGGCGCTTTTGCCGGCTCCGCTCGTGGCGCCGGGGCACTCCGCGACCGCCGCCCGGCCCGGGGTCAGCCCTTCTTGATCCTGGTGTCGCGCGGGAAGAGGGACACCATGTCGAGCGCGGCGTCCCGGGCGGTGGAGACGGAGAGGCGGCCGGTGGTGCTGCCCCGGGTCGCGGTGAAGGTCGCTCTGTACTCGGTCCAGCCTCCCTTGGTCGCCACCCGCTGCGGCGCGGCCAGCGAACCGTCCGCGTCGGCCAGGGTGACGGTCAGCGTGGAGTCGGCGCGGGCCCACACCGAGAAGTCGTACGCGGCGCCCTTGCGGACGGTGATGCCGCTGCCGTAGCCGGAGTTGGTGACGGACGCGCCGGCTCCCAGGGAAAGGTAGGCGCGGTTGCGCGCGTCGAGCCGGCCGTCGTCGTCGGTGACCCGGGCCGTGCCGCTGGTCGCCCATGCGGTCAGCGGCGTGTACGCCGTGTTGTCGGCGGTCGCGTACTCGAAGGAGCGATTCTGCACGAGTTCGGCGTAGAGCCCGCCGTCGGCGGCGCGGTTGATGTCCTCGAAGAAGACGCCGTACATCGAGTCGTCGATGGTCGCGCCCGTGCGGCTCCGGTCGACGGTGACGGTGCAGTCGGTGACGTCGGCCGCGTCGGCGGCCGACGACGGCAGCACGGCGGTCCCGGCGAGCAGGGAGCCCACCGCGGCCCCGAGCCCGATGCTCCAGCGCCTGCGTCGTCCACGCGTCATGCGCATCCCCTTGTCCGTAGCCCTCGAGTTGTTCGAGATCTCGTACGGCGTCCTAAACTGCGAACGGCAAGATAGGAAGCGGCGGTACGCGCGTCAACGGTTCGCGCAGAGGTGTACGGGAGTGATGTGCGTGACGAGTGAATTCTGGCCGGTTTCCGACGTGTTGGCGTTCCTGGCCGGGAGCTGGCGGGTGGAGCGGACCGTGCGGGATCTTGCCGCCGACGCGACGGGTACGTTCACCGGCACCACGGAGTTCACGGCGGCGGACGGCGACGGGCTGCTGCACTTCGAGTCGGGCACGTTCGAGTGGCGCGGGGTGTCCCGCCCCGCCGAGCGCACCCTGCGCTATCTGCCCGGCGAGACGCACGGCACGGCCGTGGTCCGCTTCATGGACGGCCGCTTCTTCCACGGCCTGGATCTGCGCGGCGGCCACCACATCGCCGACCACCCCTGCTCGGCGGACCTCTACCGGGGCGAGTTCGAGGTGTACGACGCCGGTCGCTGGCGGACGGTGTGGCGGGTGCGGGGACCGGCGAAGGACCTGGTCCTCACGACGGACTACCGCCGAGCCGCAGACTCCAGCGGCCCGGATACCCGATGACGGTGGCCGTCGACAGCGGGCGCACATCGAGGTTCCAGTACGCCGACGGCGGCGCCTTCAGGGCGTAGACGACGGCGGCCCTCACCACCGACGGCTCGGCGATGGCGACCATCCGTGTCCCGTCGTCGGAAGGCCGCGTGTCCAGCCAGGAGCCGATCCGCGAGATGAAGCCGAGCAGCGGCTCCCCGCCGTGCGGCGCCGAGCGGGGATCGGCGAGCCAGTGGTCGACGGCGGCCGGTTCGACGGCCGCGACCTCGGCGAACGTATGTCCCCGCCAGCGGCCCATGTCGCAGTCCCGCAGGGCGGGCTGGGCCAGCGGGGCGAGTCCCAGGGCGTCGCCGGTGGCGCGGCTGCGCGGGGTCGGCGAGCAGTAGCGCAGTTCGGCGGCGGCGAGCTGCCCGAGTTCGGGCGCCGCGCGCCGCACCTCGTACCAGCCGGCCTCGTCGAGCGGCCGGTCGTCGTCGAACCGCTCCGCGAGCAGGGACGAGCTGCGCGCGGCGGCCAGGAGCGTGACGCTGAGCTGCATGCGCGTGATCGTGTAACTCGCCAGTAGCCCAGGTCAAGACCTCGCCCCGCGTCACCGCACATTCACAGCCTCGGCCCGGGTCTCAGCCGGGCGGCAGTTCATCGCAGGCCGCCCTGAGCCGGCGCACTCCCTCGGTGATCTCCGCCGTCCCGCCGACCGCCACGAAGCTGAGCCGGAGGTACGGGGCCGGCGGTTCGGCCGCGAAGTACGGACGGCCGGGGGCGACGGCGACACCCGCGCGCAGGGCGCCCGCGACGAGCCGGCGCTCGTCCGTGCCGTCGGGCAGCCGCGCCCACAGGTGGTAGCCGCCCACCGGGATGTGCGGCAGGGACAGCTCGGGCAACTGCGCGGTGAGGGCCGCCGCGAGGGCGTCCCTGCGGGTTCTCAACTCCCCCGACACCGTGCGCAGATGGCGCGGCCAGGCCGGTGAGCCGACCAGTTCGAGCGTGGCCTCCTGGAGGGGACGCGGCACGAAGAGATGGTCGACGACCTGGATGGCGCGCAGCCGCTCCAGGACCGGGCCGCGGGCGGCGAGGCATCCGATGCGCAGGCTCGGCGAGGTCGCCTTGGTGAGGGAGCAGACGTGCACGACGACGCCGTCGGGGTCGTCGGTGGCCAGCGGCCGGGGCAGCGGTCCCGCGTCGTCGTGCACGAGGCGGCGCACGAAGTCGTCCTCGACGACGAAGGCCCCGGCCTCACGGGCGATGCGCAGGACCTCGGGGCGCCGCTCGGCGCTGAGCACCGCGCCGGTCGGGTTCTGGAACAGCGGCTGGCACACGAACAGGCGGGCACCGGTCGCCCGGAAGGCCTGCGCGAGCAGCTCCGGGCGGACGCCGTCCCGGTCGACGGGCACCGGCACGGGGCGCAGTCCCGCGGCCCGCGCGATCGCCAGCATGCCGGGGTAGGTGGGCGATTCGACCAGGACGGGGGCGCCGGGCGGGGCGAGCGCGCGCAGCGCCGTGGCGAGCGCCGACTGGCCGCCGGACGTGATCAGCACCTCGGCGTCGGTGATCGCGCCGCCGATGCCGCGGGCGAACCAGGCGCGCAGTTCGGGCAGTCCGTCGACGGGCGGCCGGTCCCACGCGCCGGGGCGCCGGCCCGCGCGGGCGAGCGCGGCGGCCATCGCGCCCGTGGGCTGCAGGACCTGGTGCAGATAGCCGCCGTTGAACTCGATGACTCCGGGCGGGGACGCGGCCAGCGTCACCAGCACCCCCGAGGCGTCGACGGCGCGCGGCACCGGGTCGGTGGCGGCGTCGGCGCTCAGCGCGACCTCCTGCCAGGACGTGTCGCCCACGGGGGCGGCGGAGCGCGGCGTCGACCTGAAGGCGCCCGCACCGGGCCGGGTCACCACGAGCCCTTCCGCGGCGAGCTGGGCGAGCGCCCGCGACACGGTCACCGGGCTGACCCGGAACCGCTCCACGAGGGCCCGGCTCGACGGCAGCTTCTCACCATCTGAGTAGCGGTTCAGCTCTTCTCGTAGCTGTTTCGCCAGATCACCCACACTGCTACGCTCATGCATGAGGACAGAGAATAGCGCTACCGAACACAATGCGATAGCAGTCACCGAGCGGCCCGCCCCGGGCCCGACGCCGGTCGCGGCGCGCGTCCCGACCGCCCGCGGCACGGTTCTGGCCGCTCTCGGCGTCATCGCGTTCTCCCTCACCTTTCCCGCCACCGCCTGGGGCCTGGAAGGCTTCGGCGCCTGGTCCCTGGTGAGCGTGCGCAGCGTGCTCGCGGCCGTGATCGCGGGGGTGTGCCTGCTCGCCCTGCGCGTACCGGTCCCGGAGCGGCGGCACTGGACGGGGCTCGCGGTCGTCGGGGCCGGTGTGGTCCTGGGCTTTCCGATCCTGACCACGCTCGCCCTGCGGACGGCGACGACCGCGCACTCGGCGGTGGTGGTGGGCCTGTTGCCGCTGACCACCGCCGTGTTCTCCTCGCTGCGCACCGGGGCCCGACCCTCGCGCGCCTTCTGGATCGCGGCGTGCGCGGGCGCCGCGGCCGTGATCGCGTTCACGGTGCAGCAGAGCGGGGGCGCCCTCACCCGGGCCGACCTGTATCTCTTCGCGGCGCTGCTGATCTGCGCGGCCGGCTACACCGAGGGCGGCCGGCTCGCCGGGGTCATGCCCGGCTGGCAGGTCATCGCGTGGGCGCTGGTGCTGTGCCTGCCGGTCGCCGTGGCGGGCACGGCGGTCGCGCTCGGCCACGAGCCGGTGCGGCTGACCGGACACGCCCTCGCGGGCCTGCTGTGGGTGGCGGCGGGCTCGCAGTTCCTCGGCCTGGTCGTCTGGTACAAGGGCATGGGGCTGATCGGCATCCCCAAGGCGAGCCAACTCCAGCTCGCCCAGCCGCTGTTGACGCTCGTGTGGTCGGTGTTCCTGCTGGGCGAGTCGCTGCCCGTCGCGGCGCCGCTCACGGCGGTCGCGGTCCTCGTGTGCATCGCGGTCACCCAGCGGGCCCGCGGCTGAGCACCCCACTCGGGGTACCAACTCCCTTGCCCCGCCGTAGACTTGGCGCAACTCACGGGCACGGCGAGGAGGTCACTCCTGATGCACGCAACCGTAGGCGACCAGCTCCTGGTGCACGGCCGGATCGTCGGACAGCACGACCGGGTCGGCCGGATCATCGAGGTCCTCGGCAGCGACGGCGGCCCACCGTTCCGCGTCCGCTTCGAGGACGGCCACGAGGCCATCATGTCGCCGGGCCCCGACGCGGTCGTCCGGCCCGTCGTCGGGGGCAAGGGCAAGGGCCTGTCCTAGGATCCGGCGCCGTAGTGGTCCGCGACGACGCGGGCCATGGCGCCGATCCGGTCCTGCCTCACCTCTTTCGCGGAGAAGAAGACGTGCCCGAGCGCCTCGGGGAAGGCGGCCGCGAACGTGAGGTGCCGGGACAGCTCGGCGGGGTCCTGCCAGGCGGCGGGCTGCGCCGGATCACCCGCCTTGTAGAGGGCCTCGCCGAGGTACAGGCGCACCCCGGTGCCGCGCACGGTGTCGGCCCACCACGGCACGAGCTTCGCGTAGTCGGCCGCGCGGAACCCGATGTTCCAGTACGCCTGGGGCACGACGTAGTCGATCCACCCCTCCCGCACCCATTTCCGGGTGTCCGCGTGCAGGTCGTCGTACGTCTGCACGCCGGCCGCCGTGTCGGACCCCGCGGGATCCGTCGCCCGGTTGCGCCACACGCCGAACGGGCTGATGCCGAACCGGACGCGCGGTCTGATCCGCTCGATGCCGAGGGCCGTCTCGCGCACCAGCCGGTCGATGTTGTCGCGCCGCCAGGCCGCCCGGTTCGGGAAGCCGCCGCCGTACCGCGCGTAGGCGGCCGCGTCGTCGAAGGTCCGGCCGGCGACCGGGTACGGGTAGAAGTAGTCGTCGAAGTGCACGGCGTCGATGTCGTATGTGGCGACGGCGTCGAGCATCGCCTGCCGGACGAAGCGCCGGACCTCCGGCAGGCCGGGGTTGTAGTAGAGCTTCCCGCCGTACGTGACGACCCAGTCGGGGTGGACGCGCGCCGGGTGCGTGGCGACCAGCCGGCGCGGGTCGGTGTGGTTGGCGACGCGGTACGGGTTGAACCAGGCGTGCAGTTCCAGGCCGCGGCGGTGCGCCTCCGTCACGGCGGTGCCCAGCGGGTCCCAGCCCGGGTTCGCGCCCTGGGTGCCGGTGAGGACCTCGGACCACGGCTCGTACGGGGAGGGCCACAGGGCGTCGGCGGCGGGCCGCACCTGGAAGATCACCGTGTTCAGGCGGCGGCGGACCGCCGTGTCCAGGTGCGCGAGCAGCTCGGCCCGCTGCTGGGCGGCGGTCAGTCCGGCGCGTGAGGGCCAGTCCCGGTTCGCCACGGTGGCCAGCCACATGCCACGCATCTCGGGCCCGGGACGGCCGTGGTGGCGGGGCCCCGCCACGGCGTCGCCCGCCGCGAGTCCGGTCAGCGCGAGTGCGGCCCCGGCCGTGAAGGCCCGACGTGAGATACGTCCCATGGTTCCCCTCGGATTCCTGTGCCACGGTGTGGGCGGATGAACAGGCGTTAACCCGGGCTCCACCCCTCCTATGTCTACGGGGTAACGTGCAGGTCCGGAAGACCCCGACTGCCGGCGACCCCGGACGAACTGCGAAAGGCACGAGGTGACGGACACCTTGACTGACATCACACGCGTCGGCGTGGTGGGCTGTGGCCAGATGGGCGCCGGAATCGCGGAGGTCTGCGCCCGCAGCGGCCTGGACGTGATGGTGGCCGAGACCACCGGGGAGGCGCTGGAGATCGGCCGGACGCGGCTGCTCAACTCCCTCGCGAAGGCGGCCGAGCGCGGCAAGATCACCGAGGAGGAGCTGGCGGAGACGCTGAACCGGCTCACCTTCACCACGGACCTGGGCGAGTTCGCCGACCGTGACCTCGTCATCGAGGCGGTCGTGGAGAACGAGCAGGTGAAGACGGAGATCTTCCAGGTCCTGGACCAGGTGATGACCCGTCCCGACGCGATCCTCGCCTCGAACACCTCGTCCATCCCGCTGGTGAAGCTGGCCGTGGCCACCTCGCGCCCGGACCACGTCATCGGCATCCACTTCTTCAACCCGGCCCCGGTGCAGAAGCTCGTCGAGCTCATCCCGGCGCTCACCACGTCCGAGGGCACCATCAGCCGTGCCCAGGCCCTGGTGGAGAAGATCCTCGGCAAGCACGCGATCCGCGCCCAGGACCGCTCGGGCTTCGTGGTGAACGCGCTGCTCGTGCCGTACCTGCTCTCCTCCATCCGGATGTTCGAGTCCGGCATCGCCAGCCGCGAGGACATCGACAACGGCATGGAGCTGGGCTGCGCCCACCCGATGGGCCCGCTCAAGCTGTCCGACCTGATCGGCCTCGACACCATCGTCTCCATCGCGGACTCGATGTACGCCGAGTACAAGGAGCCGCTGTACGCCGCTCCCCCGCTGCTCCAGCGGATGGTCGACGCGGGCCGGCTCGGCCGCAAGTCCGGCTCGGGTTTCTACACCTACGCCTGATCACGGGGCCGCGCCCCTGATCACACTCCGTGCTCGCCAGTGGGCCCGGTGCTCTTCGGAGCACCGGGCCCACTGCGTTCGCACGGGGTGTGCGCGAGTGACCCGCATATGCTCTTTGCACACGCTCCCGCCGCGTCCACCAGGCGAGTTGACTTCCGGTGCGCACATCAAGGATGTGCCGACTACGGAAAGGAGCGGACTAGTGACCACCGACCCGGAGCATTCCGTGGTCCCGGAAGAACTCGCAGAGTTACGCCGTGTCTTCGAGGTGGGGCTGACCCGTATCGACGGTCAGATGGCCCTGCTCGCCCACCGCGACGACCAGACGGTCAAGGATCATGACGATCTGAGCGCGCGGATCAGTGCGCTCGAACACACCCGCTGGCCCCTGCCCGCGGTCGCCGCGCTGACCGCGGTCGGGGCACTGGCCATCACGGTGTGGCAAGTGCTCGGGCATTAGCGGCGAGGGCGGGCGCTAGCCGAGCCGGAGATGGTGCAGGAGCAGTAACGCGGCCGCCATGTTGGCGGCCGGGACCTCTCCTCGAGCGATCATGTCGGGGACGAGTTTGAGCGGGACCCATTCCCTGCGGTCCGACTCGAAGTCGTCCTGGGGGTGGCCGATGTACGTTCCCTCGTCGGTCCAGTAGATGTGGTGCCGGGCGTCCGTGAGTCCGTTGGACGGTTCGACGCTCAGCAGGTGCCGCAGCGGTCCCGGCCGCCAGCCGGTCTCCTCCTCCAGTTCCCGGGCGGCCGCGTACGCGATGTCCTCGCCGTCCTCGACGACGCCCGCCGCCAGTTCCCAGCCCCAGCTGTCCGTGATGAAGCGGTGCCGCCACAACAGCAGTACCTCGTCCGCGTCGTTGACCACCGTGGCCACGGCCACGGGGCGGAGCCGGATGAGGAAGTGGTCGAGATGCCGGCCGTCCGGCAGTTCGACATCCGCCAAGTTGACGCTGAACCAGCGGTTTTCATACACAGTTTGTTCGTTCTGTTTCGTCCACTGCACGGTTCTGCCACCTTCCGTCGAGTTGATGGCAATATCGCAGCAGTGGCGCCCTCGGGCGTCCTACGTAATGGCTCAGAGCGGTACGCGCAGCGCCCCGTCGATGAGTTCGGCGGCCTCGGCCGTGCCGGCACAGCCGCTGGCGACGAGGTGCTCGCGTACCGCCCGGAGTCGGTCGCGCAGGCGCTGGGACTCCATCCCCCGCGCCGTCTCCGCCATTTCGACGGCGGTGGCCACCGCCTGTTCGGCGTTGCCCTGTCTGAGCTGGATCTGGCTGAGCACGGCGAGCCGGTGCACGCGCCCGCGGTCGTGCGCCGGGGTGTGCACGGCCTCGGTGGCGTGCTCCTTGGCCGCCGCGTAGTCGCCGAGGCTCAACAGGGCTTCCGCGATCTGGACGTTGACGAATCCGGGCTGCACGTATCCCGTCTCGTCCGGTTCGTGTCCGCGCCGGATGCGGTCGGCGGCGGACTCGGCACGGCGGATGCACTCCAGCGCGCTCGTGCCGTCACCGAGGTGCGCGTACGCCTTCGCCTGCATCGCGTACAGGTCGGAGGCGAGCGCCGGGGTGATGTGCCGTCCGGCGGCGCGCAGCGCGGCCTCGGCGAAGGCGACGGCCTGGCGGTAGTCACGCATGTGCAGCGACTGATTGACGAGGAGCGCTATGACGTAGGCCCCAAGTCCCCGGTCACCGCTGGCCTTCGCGAGCCGCAGGGCCTGGTGGAAGTAGCGCTGGGCGAGGCCGTGCGCGTCGGAGTCGTACGCGCAGATGCCCGCGATGGCGACCAGCCCGCCGGTGGCCCGGTGCAGTTGGCGGCCGGTGGCGTCGGTGTAGCTGCCGCGCAGCAGCGGCGTGGCCTCGGTGTTGAGGAAGCCGACGATGCGGGTGCGTGTCGCGATGCCGCCGGCCTTGCGGTACATCTGCTCGTAGTGGCTGCGGGCCGAACGCATCATCTCGATGTCGGCGGCGCTGACCAGATGGCGCCCGCCGCGCGAGACGTCGGTGTCCTCCGGCGGGTTCTCCCACTCCCACACGGGCATCACGGCGGGGGTGCCGGTGACGGCCGGGGCGTCGAGGACGTGGCGGCGCTGCTGTTCGTCGGAGCGCCACAGCGCGGTGGCCCGCTCGACGAAGCCGGACAGCGAGGAGCTGTGCGGGGCCGCCGGTTCGCCGGGGATGCCGAGGCCGATGTCGTCGAGGGTGACATGCCGCTGCAGACGGCCCGCCAGGACCTCACAGATCAGGTCGGGGACCTGTCCCCGTGGCCGCTGGCCCTTCAACCAGCGGGCGACGGCGGTGTGTTCGTAGCGCAGCGCGAGTCCACGGGCCTTCCCCGCGTGGTTCACATGGGCCGCGAGGCCCGCGTGGGAGATCCCGGCCTCGTCGAGAATCGCGTCGAGCAGGGTGTTGGGCTGCATGGATGCCCTCCGTTGGCTCGGTGGCGCCAGCCTAGTGGAGGTGGCTTCACACGGGGTGTGATCGGAATGCTCAACTCCGGGCGCTGTGCACTCTGTTGTGGCCGGTTTCCGCCCGCTTGACTGAACTGCCTCGAAAGAGGCCGGCCGGGCCGTCGGCTCCCCCTCGTACAGACGGCGGCCCGATCCCGCGTCGTCCGCCCGCTCGCCTGCCCACAACTCCGCGGCGGGCGGACGACGCCCCCCTGGGACGGGAGGTGTCAGAGAACGGTGTGGGCGGTGCGGACGACGGGCTCGCCGTGCTGGACGGGTACGCGCCTGCGGTCGTTGCGCAGGACGAGCAGGGCCGCGTCGTCGCTCGGCGGTCCGCCGATGTGCCGCAGCAGCCGGCTGTACACGGCGTGGATGGCGGCCTTCGGCACGACGGTCCGGCAGCCCATGGCCTCGGTGAGCGCGGCCTGCAGAGGAAAGAACCGGCCACGCGCGTCGCGGGCGTCCTCGATGCCGTCGGTGTGCAGCGCGAGCCCCTCCCCCGGCAGGATCCGTCCGCACCGCACCGGCGCGAGCTCGGCGGGCAGCGGGAACGGGCCGAGCGGCGGCATCGGATCGCCGCCGGGCAGCGGCTCGACGGAGCGTGCCGCGCCGGGCCGCAGCAGATAGGGCCAGGGATGACCGCAGTTGAGCGCGTACACCGCGCCGTCCTGCCGGATCTCCAGGAGCAGCACGGTGACGAACTCCTCGGCGAGCGGACTCTCCGGCTCACCGCCGCCGAAGGCCGGATGCTCGTCACGGGACCGCTGGCGCAGATGCCGCGCGTGGGCGCGCTCCAACCGCCGCAGCACCCGGCCGAGTTCGTCCTCGTCGTGGGCGGCCTCACGGAAACTGCCGAGGACCGCGCCGACCGTGGCGAGCGCGCCGAGCCCGTGCCCGCGGACGTCCCCCATGACCACCCGGACCCCGTGGTCGGTGGCGACGACGTCGTACAGATCGCCGCCGATGCTGGCGCCGCGGTCGGCGGAGAGCTGGCCCGCGGCGAGGGCGAGCCCGTCGAGCCGCGGCGGCAGGGGCCGCAGCAGCACGGACTGGGCGGCCCCGGCGACGGCCTTGAGCTCCCGCACCTCCCGCATCAGACCGTGCCGTACGTGGAGTATGAGTCCCGTTCCCACCACGAAGAAGACGGCGCTGCTCACGATCCGCGCGCCCAGTCCGTTCTGCTGCGCGAGCGGGCAGGTCAGCTTGTACGTGACGGCGACCGCGCCCCAGACCGTGGGCAGGCCCAGCATCAACGCACGCCGGATCCGCCGGGGTTCGGCCCGGACGACCTTCACGAGGCGGGTACGGAGAGAGGTGCGGAGGGCGGTACGGACGGATCGGGCGGGCGCCCTGGTCTTGGTACGAAACATGCCGCCGGCCCCCTAGGCCCCGTTCAGCGCGCTCGCCGGTCGGCCCGACGACCGGATCGATTCTTACGACCGTCTGCCCCGATCGGGCCAGATCGCCAAGAATCCTCACTCGAACGAGTGAGGGGCGCACCCGGTGATCCGGATGCGCCCCTCAACGGGCTCCTGCCTGCGCCGTTACGCGCCGCGCAGCACCGCGCCCGCGCTCTCGGCGGCCTGGGCGACCGCCGCGTCCCGGGCGGCGCTGGCCTCGTCGACCGTCAGGGTGCGGTCGGCGGCACGGAAGCGCAGCGCGTACGCGAGGGACTTCTTGCCCTCGCCGAGCTGCTCCGCGTTCTCGTACACGTCGAACAGGCGGATGGACTCGAGGAGTTCACCGGCGCCGAGGCGCAGGTAGTGCTCCACGGCCGCGGCCGGGACGTCCTGGTCGACGACGAGCGCGACGTCCTGGGTGGCCACGGGGAACGTCGAGATCCGCGGCGCCTGCAGGGCACCGTCGCTCGCCTGCTCCACGAGGTCCAGGTTCAGCTCCATCGCGCTGGTGCGGGCCGGCAGGCCGAGGGCCTTGACGACGCGCGGGTGCAGCTCACCGGCGTGGCCGACGAGGGTCTTCACCCCGTCGATCACGGCGTACAGCGCGGCGCACCGGCCGGGGTGCCACGGCCCGTACTGGCCCTGGTCCACGGCCAGCTGGGTGCCGGCCTCGGTGGCGATGGTGCGCGCCGCCTCGACGGCGTCGGCCCAGGTCGCCGGGTGGCCCTTGCCCCACCAGCCGGACTGCTCGCGGGCGCCGGACAGGACGACCGCGGCGTGCCGGGGCTGGTTCGGGAGGGCGGCCGTGAGGGACGCGATCTCCTCGTCGGTGGGACGCCGGTCGACGGGCAGCCGGGTGGCGATGCGCAGCTCGTCCTGGGGGTGGAAGACCAGGCCGGTCTCGAAGAGCGCCAGGTCGTGGCTGCCCCGCCCGTCGTTGCGGCGCAGCGCGGACAGCAGGCCCGGCAGCAGCGTCGTACGGAGGGCGGGCTCCTCGTCGGAGAGCGGGTTGACGAGGGTGACGACGCGGCGGGCCGGGTCGTCCTTCTCCAGGCCCAGCTGGTCGAAGACGCCCTCGCCGATGAACGGGTAGCTCAGCGCCTCGACGTATCCGGCGCCGGCCAGGGCGCGGCCGACACGGCGGTGCGTGCGCTGGCGCTCGGTCAGGCCGCGGCCCGCCGGGGGCTTGGGCAGCGTGGAGGGCAGGTTCTCGTAGCCCTCCAGGCGGATGACCTCTTCGGCCAGGTCGTTCGGGTCGGTCAGGTCGGGCCGCCAGGACGGCACGGTGACCGTCAGGGCGTCCTGGCCGTAGACGTCGCAGCCGACCTGCTGGAGGCGGCGCACGACGGTCTCGCGGCCGTAGGCGACACCGGCCACCTTGTCCGGGTGGTCGGCCGGGATGGTGAGGGTGCGCGGGGCGCCGGGCGCGATGACCTCGGTGACGCCTTCCTCGGCGGTGCCGCCCGCGAGCAGCACGAGGAGGTCGACGACGCGCTGGGCCGCGGCGGACGTGGCCTGCGGGTCGACACCGCGCTCGAACCGCTTGGCCGCCTCGGAGGACAGCTTGTGGCGGCGCGAGGTGCGGGCGATGGTGAGCGCGTCGAAGTGCGCGGCCTCGATGACGACGTCGGTGGTCCCGGCGGCCCCCGTGGGATCGGCGTGGTCGGCGATCTCCGTGTTGGCGCCGCCCATCACGCCGGCGAGGCCGATGGGGCCGCGCTCGTCGGTGATGACGAGGTCCTCGGCGTCGAGCGTGCGCTCGGTGCCGTCGAGGGTCTTGAGCTTCTCGCCGGGCAGGGCGCGGCGCACCCCGATCGCACCCTGCACGAGGGAGCGGTCGTAGGCGTGCAGCGGCTGGCCGAGCTCCAGCATCACGTAGTTCGTGACGTCGACGGCGAGCGAGATCGGGCGCATGCCGGCCTTCTGCAGGCGGCGCTGCAGCCAGATCGGCGAGCGGGCCTCGGGGCTGAGGCCGGTGACGGTGCGCGCGGTGAAGCGGTCGCAGGCGATCGGGTCGGAGACCTGGACCGGGTAGCCGAACGCGTTCGGCGCGGGCACGTCCAGGAGCGCCGGGTCGCGCAGCGGCAGCCCGTACGCGGTGGCGGTCTCGCGGGCGATGCCGCGCATCGACAGGCAGTAGCCGCGGTCGGGCGTGACGGCGATGTCGAGCACCTCGTCGACGAGCTCCAGGAGCTCGATGGCGTCGGTGCCGGCCTCGTGCTCGGGCGGCAGCACGATGATGCCGTGCGTGCCGTCGTCGCCCATGCCCAGCTCGTCGGTGGAGCAGATCATGCCGTGCGAGGTCTTGCCGTACGTCTTGCGCGCGGCGATCGCGAAGCCGCCGGGCAGCTCGGCGCCGGGCAGCACGACGACGACCTTGTCGCCCACCGCGAAGTTCCGGGCGCCGCAGACGATCTCCTGCGGCTCGCCCGTGCCGTTGGCCTGGCCGACGTCGACCGTGCAGAACCGGATCGGCTTCTTGAAGCCTTCGAGCTCCTCGATGGTCAGCACCTGGCCGACGACGAGGGGGCCCTTGAGGTCGGCGCCGAGCTGCTCGACGGTCTCGACCTCAAGCCCTACGCCGACCAGCTTGGCCTGCACGTCGCGGCCGGTCTCGGTGGCGGGGAGGTCGACGTACTCCCGCAGCCAGGAAAGCGGGACCCGCATCAGATCTCCATCCCGAACGGCCGGGTGAACCGGACGTCACCCTCGACCATGTCTCGCATGTCTTCGACGTTGTGGCGGAACATCAGCATCCGCTCGATGCCGAACCCGAAGGCGAATCCGCTGTACTTCTCGGGGTCGACGCCGCACGCGGTCAGCACGCGCGGGTTGACCATGCCGCAGCCGCCCAGCTCGATCCAGCCCTCGCTGCCACAGGTGCGGCACGGCCGGTCCGGGTTGCCGACGGACTCGCCGCGGCACACGTAGCAGACCATGTCCATCTCGGCGGACGGCTCGGTGAACGGGAAGTAGTTCGGCCGCAGCCGCGTCTTCATGTCGTCGCCGAAGAGCGCCTTGACCATGTGGTCCAGGGTGCCCTTCAGGTCGGCCATGGTGAGGCCCTCGTCCACGGCGAGCAGCTCGATCTGGTGGAAGACCGGGGTGTGCGTGGCGTCCAGCTCGTCGGTGCGGAACACGCGACCGGGGCAGACGACGTAGACGGGCGGCTCACGGTCGAGCAGCGTGCGGGCCTGCACGGGCGAGGTGTGCGTGCGCAGCACGACACCCGACTCGTCTCCCTCGGTGCCCTTGGGGCCCTGCACGAAGAAGGTGTCCTGCATCTGCCGCGCCGGGTGATCCGGCGTGAAGTTCAGGGCGTCGAAGTTGAACCACTCCGCCTCGACCTCGGGGCCCTCCGCGATCTCGTATCCCATGGACACGAAGACGTCCGCGACGCGCTCCATCATCGTCGTGAGGGGGTGGCGGGCGCCGGCCGGAGTGCGGTCGTAGGGCAGCGTGACGTCCACGGCCTCCTCGACCAGGACGCGCGCGTCGCGCTCGGCCTCCAGCTCGGCCTGGCGGGCGGCGAGGCCCCGGCCGACGGCGGCGCGGGCCTGCCCGACGAGCTTTCCGGCCGCGGCCTTGGCCTGCGGCGGCAGCGCGCCGATCTCGCGGTTGGCGAGCGACAGCGGCGACGTGCCGCCGGTGTGCGCGACCTTGGCCTCCTGAAGCGCCTCGAGCGAGTCCGCGGCGGCGAAGGCGGCGAGCGCCTCGTCCCGCACGCGCTCGATCTCTTCCGGTTTCAGTGCCTCGACCTCGACAGGGTCGTACGACTTGTTCGGTGCCGACATCTCTTCCCGTGCTTCCGATTGGCTGGCGGATGGCCCCGTCTACGACCCGTCCCTGATTCGCTGACGAACCGTCCCTGACGTGGAGACGCAATGTGCCAAAGGACGAGTCTAACGGGGGTGAGGTGTACGAACGCGCCCGTGGGGGCCGGTGCTCAGGCGTTGAGGTACGCCGGCGCCGCCACGGGCAACGTAAATCGGAACTGGGCGCCGCCACCGGGCGCCCGCCCGACGGTGATGGTGCCGCCGTGGGCTTCGACGATGCCCTTGACGATGTAGAGGCCGAGCCCGGTCCCGCCGCGCTTGCTGCCCCGCCAGAAGCGGGTGAAGACGCGGTTCATGGACTCCTCCGGGATGCCGGGCCCCTCGTCGCTGACGGTGACCGAGGTGGATTCCTTGGCCGTCGTGGTGGGCTCTACGTCAATGGTGACGGCTCCCTCGCCGTGCCGCACGGCGTTTTCCAGCAGGTTGCTCAGCACCTGGTCGACCTTGTCGGGGTCGGCCCACAGGTCGGGCAGCGGCTGGCCGACGCGGAGCAGGAACCGCTGGGCCGGCTGACCTGCGGCGACATGGGCCTGGATGTGCCGGGAGACGGCGGCTCCGATGTCGACGGGCTGCCGGCGCAGTTCGAGGCGTCCGGAGTCGATCCGCGAGATGTCGAGGAGCTCGGCGATCAGCCGCGTCACCCGGTTCGCGTCGGCGTCGACGGTCTCCAGCATCAGCCGCTTCTGCTCGTCCGTGAACCGCTCCCACTTGGCGAGCAGGGTCGCCGTGAACCCCTTGACCGAGGTCAGCGGCGAGCGCAGCTCGTGGGCGACGGTGGCGATGAGCTCGGCGTGGCTGCGCTCGGTGCGGCGCCGGGCCTCCGTGTCGCGGATCGAGACGACGACCCGGCGCACGGGCCCGGTCGGGCGGGTCCGCACGTAGCGCGCGGTCACCAGGACCTCCCGGCCGCCCGGCAGCAGCAGGTTCCGCTCGGGCTGTCCCACGCGGGTGGCGAGGCCGCCGTAGGGGTCGGTCAGCTGCCACCAGCGGCGGCCTTCGAGGTCCTCCAGGGGCAGCGCACGCTCCAGCGCCGTGCCGAGGGCGCGTGCGGCGGGTACGGCGGTGATGCGCTCCGCGGCGGCGTTGAAGCAGACGATGTGGCCGCTCTCGTCGGCGACGACGAGTCCGTCGGGCAGGTCGTCGGGGTGGAGGCCGGGTCCGGCGGAACCGAGCGTGGCCATCTCCGGGGGTGTGCTCACCCTCGATGCCCTGCTGGTGCGGACCGTCATCTCCCCGTACCCCACCTCTCGAAACGGCACAGTGGGCCCCGAGTTCGCCACCCTACTAGTCGCAGGTGACGGACTACCAGTCACCGGTGACGCAGAGAGAGCGCACGAGGCCCGCGCGCGCCGCGCCGGAGCGCCGGTGCCGGTCAGCGGCGGCATCCTCCGGGGGCGCGCTGGGCGCGGGCGGAGGCGTACAGGCAGACGGCGGCGGCCGTCGCGAGGTTGAGGCTCTCGGCCTTGCCGTGGATGGGCACGCGGACGACGGCGTCCGCGAGGGCGCGGGTCTCCTCGGGCAGCCCCCACGCCTCGTTGCCGAAGACCCAGGCGGTCGGGGTGCCCATGGTGCCCTTGTCGAGCTCGTCGTCGAGGTCGTCGTCACCGGCGCCGTCGGCGGCGAGGATGCGCACACCGGCGGCCTTCAGCCCGGCCACGGCCTGCTCGACGGGCACGCCCACGGCGACCGGCAGATGGAACAGCGACCCGACGGACGCCCGGACGGCCTTGGGGTTGTACAGGTCGACGGACGCGTCGGTGAGGACCACGGCCTCGGCGCCCGCGGCGTCGGCGCAGCGCAGCACGGTCCCGGCGTTCCCGGGGTCGCGCACGTGCGCGAGGACGGCGACGAGCCGGGGCCGGGCCGCGAGGATCTCCTCGAACGGGGTGTCCAGGAACCGGCAGACGCCCACGAGTCCCTGGGGCGTCACGGTCGTCGAGATGTCGGCGACGACGCTCTCGTCGGCGAGGTGCACCCGGGCGCCCGCGGCGCGCGCCTCCCCCACGATGTCGGCGTACCGCTCGGCGGCGTCGAGGGTGGCGAACATCTCGACGAGCCCCCCGTGCGCGGCGGCCTCCCGCACGGCCTGCGGCCCCTCGGCGAGAAACAGCCGTTCCTTCCCCCGGAAGTTCCGCTTGCCGAGCCGCCGGGCGGCGGACACACGGGACGACTTGGGAGAGATCAGCTCGGGAACGGCAACCATGACAACTCACCTGGGGAGGAAGCGCCCCGAAGGGGGCGCGGGGAACTGCGCGACCAGCCACAACCGGCCCGCGCACGGCACACGACGCTCGACGGCAGACGAGCCGCCGAACGCACTCGGACCCGCAAGCACTCGGCTTGCGGGTCCGAATATCACGTCCGGCTCAGCGGAGCGATCAGGCGGCAGCCTTCGGGGCGTTGACGTCCGCCGGCAGAGCCTTCTGCGCGACCTCGACCAGCGCGGCGAACGCGTTGGCGTCGTTGACGGCGAGCTCCGCGAGGATCTTGCGGTCCACCTCGATGTTGGCGGCCTTCAGACCCTGGATGAGGCGGTTGTACGTCATGCCGTTCTGGCGGGCAGCGGCGTTGATGCGCTGGATCCACAGCTGACGGAAGTCGCCCTTGCGCTTCTTGCGGTCGTTGTAGTTGTAGACCAGGGAGTGGGTGACCTGCTCCTTGGCCTTGCGGTACAGACGCGAACGCTGACCGCGGTAGCCGCTGGCCTGCTCGAGGATCGCCCGACGCTTCTTGTGCGCGTTGACTGCGCGCTTGACGCGTGCCACTTGTTAACTCCTTGTAGCGGGGCCGGGGTTGACGTCACCCGACCCGAATTCGAATAGGTCCCGGTCTAGCCGACGTGCGCGGCGCCGAAGCGCCGGTACGTCACTTGCCGAGAAGCTTCTTGATCTTCTTGGCGTCGCCCGGGGCCATCTCGGCGTTGCCGGTGAGGCGACGCGTCAGGCGCGACGACTTGTGCTCGAGCAGGTGGCGCTTGCCGGCGCGCTCACGGAGCACCTTGCCGGAGCCGGTGACCTTGAAGCGCTTGCTGGCACCGCTGTGCGACTTGTTCTTCGGCATAGCGCCGTTCTCTCCTCGTCAGTGGCGTTCCCGGCCGGTTCGTGCCGTGGGCGCGAACCGGCCGTGAGGGAACGTCAGTTGTGTCAGTTGGTATCCGTGGCGCACAGGCTGTACGCCGCCGGATCATGCCTCGGCAGGAGCCTCGGCGGGGGCTTCGGCAGGAGCCTCGGCGGGCTGCTCCTCGGCGGCGTTCTGCGAACGCCCCGGGTTGGCCTTCGCGTCGGCCTTGCGGGCGGCCTGCGCCTCGCGAGCCTCGGCCATCGCCTCGGTCTTCTTCTTGTGCGGACCGAGGACCATGATCATGTTTCGACCGTCCTGCTTCGGGTTCGACTCCACGAAACCGAGGTCCTCGACGTCGTTCGCGAGACGCTGCAGCAGTCGGTAGCCGAGCTCCGGCCGGGACTGCTCGCGACCACGGAACATGATCGTGATCTTGACCTTGTCGCCCTGCTTGAGGAACCGGACGACGTGACCCTTCTTGGTGTCATAGTCGTGCGGGTCGATCTTCGGCCGGAGCTTCATCTCCTTGATGACCGTGTGCGCCTGGTTCTTGCGCGCCTCACGGGCCTTCATGGCCGACTCGTACTTGAACTTCCCGTAGTCCATGAGCTTGCAGACGGGCGGGCGGGCGTTCGCCGCCACCTCGACCAGGTCGAGGTCGTACTCCTGAGCAAGCTCAAGGGCCTTGGCAAGCGGAACAATCCCGACCTGCTCGCCGCTGGGACCGACAAGACGCACTTCGGGAACGCGAATCCGGTCGTTGATGCGGGGCTCGGCGCTGATGGATCCTCCTCGGTAGCACCACACGACGGCCTGGCGGACCGCCGCGTACGATTTTTCCTAAGTACCAACCGCGCCGACGCACAAAAAATGCCCCGGACGGTACACACGCGGGGCTCCAAGGAAGTACCGGAACACCGCCACGGTGGACCGCGGGGCGCAACTCGGACGGCTCCATCGTCCGTACGGAACGATGGGGACCGCCTGACCGGTGACCCGCCGCCCGTGAGGGCGGTCAGGTGGGAGATCGGAGCCTCCACTTGTGGGCCGGGTACTCAGGTCGTGCAGACGTGGGTCTCCGGCCGGTCGTTACACAAGGTTAGCAGCACTTGGGGGGTGCGCCCAACCGGGTGCGCGGGCGGCATATCGTGTGGGGCATGAGTGACGCCATCCCCGCAACCCCGTCTCTTGATTCCCCCGAGACTCCCGACTACGACGCGCTGACCCGCGACATCGCCGAGGTGCCCGCCGTCGAGGTCATCGTGACGGTCGCGGTGAACCTGATGAGCGCCGCCGCGGTGAAGCTGGGCCTCACCGAGGAGGGTGACGCCCACAAGGACCTGGACGAGGCCCGCAAGCTGATCCACGCCCTGGCCGGACTGCTCGACGGCAGCGCCACGGAGATCAGCTCCTTCCACGCGGCCCCGCTGCGCGACGGTCTGAAGTCGCTGCAGCTGGCGTTCCGCGAGGCCTCGCTGGTGCCGGACGAGCCGGGGCAGGGCCCGGGCGAGAAGTACACGGGGGCCGTGTACGGCTAGATCTCAGTCGCGTACGTAGAGGGGCTCGCCCGGTGGGGTCGCCTCGGCCGGCAGCAGCGCCAGGTCGAGGCCGCGCACCAGGCGGGCCCTCAGTGTTTCGTCGGCGGCGATGCGCCGGGCCACGGCCTGCGCCGTGGCCGCCGGGTCGGCGCCGGGGTCGATGACCAGGGCCACGACGCCGTCCGCCGGGCCGGGGCCCAGGTGGGCCCGGCGCACCGCGGGCTCGGCGGCGACCGCGGCGCGGACCGCCTCGGTGACCGCGGGGTCGGCCAGCGGGTCGGCCGAGGTGCGGCCCTCGGCGAGGGCGTAGAGCGCGGCGCCCGTCAGCTCGTAGGGGACCGGGCCCGCGAGGTCGAGGACGACGGTGTCCGCCTTCTCGTGGGCGGCGGCCTGCAGCGCCTGGTGGAGCGGGACGGCGACCGGGCGGGCCTCGGGGTCCCACAGGGCCAGGGCCGCGGTGGAGGTGAAGGCGGGGAGCGCCGTGCGCGAGCCGGCCTTCAGGGTCGGGACGGCCATGTCGCTGGTCTTCTCGCGGCGCAGCCCGTTCTCGTCCTCCTCGACCTCGCCGAGGACCGCGACGACCGGGACCAGGAGCCGGGCGTCCTTCAGCGCCTCCAGGACCGGTCCGTGGGCCGTGCGGTCCTGGGACCAGGCGGCCAGGGCCTCGGCCAGACGCGGGTCCGCGGTGCCGTCGTCGTCGGAGAAGCCGGGGTCGGGAATGTTCTTGTTCGCCACGTTCACCGACCCTACCGAGCGGACGGGCCCGGGTTCTCAGCGGACCCTGAGGTGCGGCTCATGGTCCGCACAGGACGGCGCCGGAGCATCGCGGCATGCCCCACGGAACCAGTCGTCGGCGGGCCCGTACCGACCGCCGGCATCCTCTGCTGTACGCGGCCGCCGCCTCGGCGGTGCTCGTCGCCGCCACCGCCGGCACTACGGTCTACGTGAAGGCGCAGGCACACGACGCGGCCGTCCTGGTCTCGCACGTGGCGTCCGAAGGAGGCTCCGTGTCACCGTCCCCCTCCCCCTCTTCCGCCCCCACCGTGGATCTGGACACCCGGCTCGCGAAGGCGGTGCGGGCCGCCGCCGCCGGGCAGGACGGGGACTTCGCCGTGGCCGTCCTCGACGTGGCGGGCGGCACGGGCGCGACGTACGCGTCGGACGACGGGACGTACGACACGGCGAGCGTGGTGAAGGTCGACGTGCTGGCCGCGCTGCTCCTGCAGGCGCAGGACGACGGGCGGGCGCTGACCGCGCAGGAGAAGACGTACGCCGTCGCGATGATCGAGAACAGCGACAACGCGGCGACCACCGCGCTGTGGGACACCATCGGCGGGGCGGACGGGCTCGACGCGGCGAACGAGCGGCTCGGGCTGTCCGGAACCAGTGGCGGCGACGGGCCGTTGTGGGGGCTGACCCAGACCACCGCCGACGATCAGCTCACGCTGCTGCGACAGGTGTTCGGCGTCGGGGACACCGTGTTGAGCGAGGCCTCACGGGCGTACGTCCAGGAGCTGATGGGGAACGTCGCGGCCGATCAGCGGTGGGGGATCTCCGCGGCCGGCTCGGTCGACGCCGCCGCGCTGAAGAACGGGTGGCTGCAGCGGAGCACCACCGGGCTGTGGGACATCAACAGCGTCGGCCGGGTGGAGGTCGACGGGAAGCGGTACCTGGTGGCCGTGGTCTCCCGCGGCAGTGCGACGAAGGACGCGGGGATCTCGCTGGTGGAGAGCGTGGCGCGGGCCGCGGTGGGGGCGGTCAGCGACGACGGCTGAGCCGGTGGCCGCGCCACAGGTGGACGGCCGCCCCGAGGAGCAGCGCGCCGAGCACGTAGGCGACCGGGGCGACCCAGCCGGCCGGTCCGTCGTCGTCCGGGTCGTCCGGGCCGGGGCCGAAGTACTTCTCGCCGTACGAGGCCGAGGTCAGGCCCTGCGGCTTCAGCTCCGCGCCCTCGCGGATCGCGGCGGCCGGGTCGACCATGCCGAAGCCGCGTGAGTCGTCGCGGCCGCCGGTCGGCGGGTCCTCGGCGGTGTCCTCCATGAGCTGCTTGATCTGGGCCGGGCTCAGGCCCGGGTGCGCGGCGCGGACCAGGGCGACGGCGCCCGAGACGAACGCGGAGGCGGCGCTGGTGCCCCACGCCGAGTAGTACTTGCGGTCGGGGTCGGCGGTGACGATGCCGCGGCCCGGGGCGGCGACGGTGGCGTACCAGCGGCGGGTGGAGAAGTAGGCCCGGTTGCCCGCGGCGTCGACGGCCGTGGCCGTGATGACGCCGGGGTAGGCGGCCGGGTAGGAGATGTGGTCGCCCTTCTTGCCGCCGTTGCCCGCGGAGGCGACGACGGAGACGCCCTTCTTGAGCGCGTACTGGACGGCCTCGTCCTCGCCCGCCTCGGCGTGGGCGGTCGGGGAGTCGTCGCCGAGGGAGAGGTTGATCACGTCGGCGCCGTGGTCGGCGGCCCAGCGGATGCCCTCGGCGAGCGCGTTGCCCCGGGTCTCGCGGGCCTTGGCGCGGGACGAATCGCCGTCCTCCAGGATCACGCGGACGGGCAGGATCTTCGCTTCCGGGGCGATGCCGATGACGCCGTCGCCGTGGTCCGGCCCGTGGCCGTGGCCCGCGATGATGCCGGCGATGGCGGTGCCGTGGCGGGCCCAGGGGCGGTCGCCGCGCTCGGCGCCGAAGCCGATGAGGTCCTTGCCCGCGAGGACGTTGCCCGCGAGGTCGGGGTGCTGGTCGTCGACGCCGGTGTCCAGGACGGCGACCGTGATGCCCTTGCCCTTCGTGGTGCGCCACGCCTCCTGGGTGTGCATGGCCTCCAGGCCCCACTGCTGGGCGCGGACCGAGTCGGCGTGCGCGGCGGTGGACGGGAGCAGGGCGAGGGCCGCCGCGCCGGTGAGGGCGGCGATCCGGTGGCGGCGGTTCATGACGGCTGCTCCGTGGACTTCTGTACGGCCTTGCGCAGGCCCCGTTCGACCCGGTCGGCGATGCCCTGGGCCTCGTGGCCGAGTCCGGCCTGGGCGGCGGTCGTGGTGGCGCCCTGCTTCATGGCGTCGGCGGCGGGCTGGGGGTCGGTGAAGGTGCGGCCGTCGGCGAAGCCCGAGACCGCGTAGACGACGACCGGCGCGTCGGTCAGGACGTTGATGCTCCAGGACGCGCGCTGGGCGTCGCCGAAGTCCGCGGCGGCGGTGCCCGGCACGGCGAACGGGCGGGGCACGAGGTCGGTGCGCCGGTCGAGGCCCTCGTCGGTGAGGCGGGTGCGCAGCGCCTTGGCCGCCTCGGAGTCGGCGCTGGTGAACATCAGGCCGACGGTGGTGACGTTGCTCTGTGTGGCGTCGGTGTACGTGGCCCGCAGCAGACGCTGGCAGCCGACGGGGCGCAGCGCCTTGTACAGGAGGGGGTCGAAGGCCTTTTGGCAGCCGCTGTCGGGGGCGACGCCGATCCGGGTCCAGGTGCGGTCGGCGCCGCCGGGGCCGGCCCCTTCGCCGTTGAGTGTGCGGGGGAAGAGCGCGTCGACGGGGATGCCGTGCCACAGGTCGGCGGCGCCGCGGTAGGCGCTCTGCGCGGACAGGGTGCCGTCGCTCTCGGCGCCGGTCAGCAGCGAGCCGGTGGCGGCGCCGCCGATCAGGCCGAGGCCGAGCACGAGGCAGGCCGCGGCGGCCGCGGCGCGCGGGCGCAGCCGGGCGCCGACGGGGCGCAGGCGGGTGGTGCTGTCGTCGTAGTGCTCGGGGCGGGCGAAGCGGACGAAGGGCCTGCCGGCCGCTCCCGGGAGGGGGGTGAGGTCGACGGTGCCCACCGCCCTGCGGGGGGCGGGTGTGCGGGGTGCTCCGGGCGGGGCCGGGGGGACGGGGCGCAGGCGGGTGGTGGTCTCGTTGGGGTGCGCATCGCCGCCGTCGGTGGTCGCGCCGCGCCCCGCGGGTGCGGCGCCGTTGTGGCTGCTCGCGCCGTTCCCCGCGCCCGTGGGCGGGATCGCCTCGGGGGGCAGTGGCACGGCGCGGGGCGTCGGCATCGGGGGCGGGGTGTCCGGGAACCGGGACGAGGGGACCGGCGGGGGTGGCGTGGCGGGCAACGGGGGCGCGCCGTCGGGGAGTTGGGGCTCGTCCGGCCGCGCGGACGCGGGCGCGCGGCCCGGTGGGGCGGTCGGCGGCGGGGGTGTCGTGGGACGCGGCGGGACACGTCGGGCTTCCGTGCTCATGCCTCCCCGTTTCCTCAGCCTGCGTGCGCGTCACTCTAACGGGCCTGCCCATGTACCGGGCGCATCAGTCCGCGGGCTCGGCCGATCTGCCCGGATCGTCCCTCTACCCTGCGGTAATCGGGTCTGGCAGGCTTCGGTCATGACACCGCGCGCCGCCGACCGGGCCCGCTTCGACCGGGCCACCGCACACCTCGACGCCCCCGTGGCGATCGTCGATCTGGACGCCTTCGACGCCAACGCCGACGATCTCGTCCGCCGGGCCGCCGGGAAGCCGATCCGGGTGGCCAGCAAGTCCGTGCGGTGCCGGGCGCTGTTGGAGCGGGTGCTGGCGCGGGACGGGTTCGCCGGGATCATGTCGTTCACGCTGGCCGAGTCGATCTGGCTGGCCCGGTCCGGGTTCGACGACGTGCTGCTCGCCTATCCGTCGGCGGACCGGGCCGGTTTCGCCGAGCTCGCGCACGACCCGAAGCTGGCCGCCGCCGTGACCGTGATGGTCGACGACCCCGCCCAGTTGCGGCTGATCGACGACGCCAGGGACGGGGGCCGCGAGGAGATCCGGGTGTGCCTGGAGCTCGACACGTCGTGGCAGGTGCTCGGCGGGCGGGTGCGGATCGGCGCCCTGCGTTCCCCGTTGCGTACGCCTGCCCAACTCGCCGATCTGGCACGGGTGGTGGCGCGCAGGCCCGGGTTCCGGCTGGTGGGGATCATGGCGTACGAGGGGCATGTGGCCGGGGTCGGGGACGCGGTCGCGGGGCGTCCGGTGCGCTCGCGCGCGATCCGGCTGATGCAGGCCGCGGCACGCAAGGAGCTGGCCGTGCGGCGCGGCGAGGTGGTGCGGGCCGTGCGGGCGGTGGCGCCGGACCTGGAGTTCGTGAACGGCGGCGGGACCGGGAGTGTGCAGCACACCGCCGCCGAGGACGCGGTCACCGAGATCGCCGCCGGGTCGGGGCTGTACGTACCGCGGCTCTTCGACAACTACACGTCGTTCAGCGGGCGTCCGGCGGCGCTGTTCGCCCAGCCGGTGGTGCGCAGGCCGGGGGTCGGGGTCGTCACGGTGCTGGGCGGCGGGTATCCGGCGTCGGGCGCGGCGGGTCCCGACCGGCTGCCGGTGCCGTATCTGCCGGAGGGGCTGCGCTACGACCCCCAGGAGGGTCCGGGCGAGGTGCAGACGCCGCTGCTGGGCGCGCCCGCCGACGATCTGCTGATCGGGGACAAGGTGTGGTTCCGGCACGCGAAGGCCGGTGAACTGTGCGAGCGGTTCGAGGTGCTGCACCTCGTGGCGGGCGACGCGGTGACGCGGACCGTGCCCACGTATCGCGGTGAGGGCTACACGTTCCTGTAGCCCCCGTCAGTCGCCGGGGCCGACGCTGCTGCCCACTCCCCCGCCGCCGTCCGTGGTGCCCACCGGCCGGATGCCCTTGACGATCCTGTCGAGGTCGGCGAGCGGCGGGGACGCGTGGCTCGCGTCGAGGGTGCAGCGCACGGCGACGAGCGACTGGGAGCCGACGCTGGAGGGGAACACCACCGACTGCACATAACCGCCGGGCCCCTCGGCCGTCGTGACCTTCCAGCGCACGAGGAAGCCCGCGCGTCCGGCGACCGCGATCTGCTGGGCGGCCGTGACCTTGTGGGAGGTCATGCCGCCGAACGGCCGCTGTCCGACGGCGTTGGTGTCGTACGCGAGGTCGGCGGCGTCGGCGACGTCCTTCCTGGCCAGGGCCTGGACGCTCGCGCCGACTTCAGCGTTGGTCACGGTGTGCGTGGCGACGGTGCCGCGGCGGCACAGGCCGTCGTCGTACGGGCAGGTGTAGGTGCCGGGCGTGGTCAGCAGGACGTCGTCGTCGGCGACGTTCTCGGCCTTCTGCCAGCCGTCGACGACGGGCAGCGTGATGCCGTTGAGCTGGTCGGTGACGCGGGTGGGGTCCTCGCTCGGGGACGGCGCCGCGCTGGTGGTGCGCGGCGGCGCCGTCGGCGAACCGGGCTGTGCGGTCGGCCCGTTGCGCGCCCGCGCCTCGTCCGGGCCGGCGTCGTCGCCGAGGATCACGACGACTCCGGCGACGATCGCCACGACGAGCGCGATCCCGGTGGCGACCACGGCGGCGATCCTGCCGCGGCCGCCGCCCGGCCGGGGCGGCGGCGCGAACGCCACCGGCGCGGGAGCCGCCGGCACCGGCTGTCTGCGGGCCTGGGTCCATGCCGTCCCGTCCCACCAGCGTTCGGTGGCCGGAGCGTGCGGATCCGGGTACCAGCCGGGCGGCGGCATCATGCTCATCCCGGCACTGTAGGCCGGGCTCCGAAGGTCAGTACACCGAGTCGGTCTGATCGGGCACGACCGAGCCGTCGTCCCTCAGCAGTGGCCCGAATCCGCCCTCGGGCAGGTTGTCGGCGGCCGTCGAGCAGGGGTACGTGCCGGACTTCCGCGGCAGCGGCTCGACGAACATCGGGTTGGCGACCCAGCGTCCGTCGGCGTTGTCGTAGGCGCGGCACATGATCTCGTTCTTGTTGCGGTTGAGCACGAGGTGGGCGCCCGTCGCGTCGCCGACGAACGTGACGTCGGTGTCGGCGTCACCGCCGCCGAGCGCGATGCGCCGGTCCCAGCGCTGCTTGTCCCAGGCCGGCTTGCCCTTGATGCGGAAGATCTCCTGGTTGATCCAGCAGCGCTTGCCGTCGATGTAGGGGATGGCCTCGCCCTGGCTCACGGGGACGCCGCCGCAGCCTTCGTTGTACGTCGTGATGCGGCCCTTGCGGTCGAGCACGGAGCGGATGGCGATGGTGTGCTTCCGGTCGATGCCGACGCCGCGCGACCATACCTCGGTCACGGGCTCGGACCCGGCGGACACGATGTAGACGTCGAAGCCGGCCTTCTGGAGCGTACGGATCAGGTCGCGCTGCTGGTCGTAGTAGCGGACGTAGCCGGGGATGGTGTGCGTGCCCAGTTTCTGGGTGGCGCCGACCGGCGCGGCCAGGGCCTCCTTGCGGGCGGCGGCCGCGTACGACTCCAGCTCGGGAACGGTGTGCCCGGCGAACAGCTGCGGCACCCAGGCGTACTGGGGCACCGTGCGGCGGTGGTTCCAGTCGCCCGCGAAGGCGGCCGCGCCGCTCATCGTCCTGCCGGACTCGCGGATGTTGAAGATCTCGTCCGTGCAGTCGGTGTCGGTGGAGGTGGGCAGCGGAGCGCCCACGGGGACGTCCGTGCCGCAGGCCGCGGTGAGGGCCTTGTCGGCCTCGTCCGTCAGCCACTTGCTGGTCTTCCTCCAGCTCGCGGGGCGCAGGATCTTGTCGTGCTTGAGGGACCAGGCGATGGTGGCGTCGGTGACGTCGTTCTTGGAGACGGTGTTGTCCCAGTCGAACGCGGCGACGGGACGCGGGCCGTGGTGGCCGTTGCAGGTCCCGCGCTCGTCGATCATGCGCTGGAGTTTCGCCCGGTTCTCGCCGTACCACGGCAGCTTCTTCGACAGCTGCGGGCAGGCGCGGTCGGTGGTGGGAGCGGACGTGGCGGCGGCCGCAGGAGAGACGAGAGCCGTGGCCACCAGTGCGGTGACCACGGCCGAAGTCCACGCGGAAACATTTCTGTTACGCATGCCTGGGGACCGTACACCTACATGACGCGTCCCCTACAGAGGCGTGACGTACGCGCCCGAGATCCCGCCGTCCACCAGGAAGTCGGTGGCGTTCACGAACGCCGCGTCGTCGCTGGCGAGGAAGGCGACGGCCGCCGCGATCTCGTCGGCCTCGGCGAACCGGCCGACCGGAATGTGCACGAGCCGGCGTGCCGCCCGCTCCGGGTCCTTGGCGAACAGCTCCTGCAGCAGCGGGGTGTTGACCGGGCCGGGGCACAGGGCGTTGACCCGGATCCCCTCGCGGGCGAACTGCACGCCCAGTTCGCGGGACATGGCGAGGACGCCGCCCTTGGAGGCGGTGTACGAGATCTGCGAGGTGGCCGCGCCCATCCGCGCGACGAACGACGCCGTGTTGATGATGGAGCCCTTGCCCTGGCGCCGCATGTACGGGATGGCGGCCTTGCAGCAGAGGTACACGGATGTGAGGTTGACGTCCTGGACGCGCTTCCAGGCCTCCAGGCCGGTGTCCAGGATGGAGTCGTCGTCCGGCGGCGAGATGCCCGCGTTGTTGAAGGCGATGTCGACCGAGCCGTAGGTGTCGTACGCGGTCTTGAAGAGCGCCTCGACCTGTTCGGCGTCGGTGACGTCGACCCGTACGAAGGTCCCGCCGACCTCGTCGGCGGCCTTCTTGCCCGCGGTCTCGTCGATGTCGCCGCAGACCACGTGCGCGCCCTCGGAGGCGAGGCGGCGCGCGGTGGCGAGGCCGATGCCGCTGCCGGCGCCGGTGATGACGGCGGTGCGGCCGACGAGCCGGCGGCAGATGTTCTCTTCGGTCACTGTGCGGGGCCCTCCGTGCTGATGAAGACGTTCTTGGTTTCGGTGAAGGCGGTGAGGGCGTCGGGGCCCAGCTCGCGGCCGAGGCCGGACTGCTTGAAGCCGCCGAACGGGGTCCAGTAGCGCACCGCGGAGTGCGAGTTGACGGACAGGTTCCCGGCGCGGACGGCGCCCGACACGCGCAGGGCGCGGCCCAGGTCCCGGGTCCAGATCGAACCGGCGAGGCCGTACGGGGTGGCGTCGGCGAGGCGGATCGCGTCGGCCTCGTCGGTGAACGGCAGCAGGACCGCGACGGGCCCGAAGATCTCCTCCACGGCGGCGTGCGAGTCGGCGGCTTCTGCGGTCAGCACGGTCGGCGCGAACCAGAAGCCGGGCCCGGTGGGCGCGGTGCCCCGGATGCCGGGGGCGGAGTCGGGCACGAAGTGCCGTACCCGGTCGAGTTGCCGACGGGAGATCAGCGGGCCCATCTGCGTCTTCTCGTCCAGCGGGTCGCCCACGACGACGGCGCCGAGCGCGTCGGTGAGCAGCGCCGCGCACTCCTCGTACACGGACTCCTGGACGAGGATGCGGGTGCGGGCGCAGCAGTCCTGGCCGGAGTTGTCGAGGAACGAGAACGGGTCGAGGGCCTGGCTCAGGTCCGCGTCGGCGAAGACGACGTTGGGGCTCTTGCCGCCGAGTTCGAGGGTGACCGGTTTGACCAGGGCGGCGCAGCGCTCCATGATCGCGCGGCCGGTGCGGGTCGACCCGGTGAAGACGATCTTCGCGACGTCCGGGTGGTCGACGAGGGCGCGGCCCGCGGTGTTCCCGTAGCCCGGCAGGACCTGGAAGAGGCCCTCGGGAAGGCCCGCTTCCAGGGCGAGTTCGGCCAGGCGCAGGGCGGTGAGCGGGGTCGTCTCGGCGGGTTTGAGGACGACCGCGTTGCCCGCCGCGAGGGCGGGGGCCGTGCCCCAGGCGGCGATCGGCATCGGGAAGTTCCAGGGGGCGATGACGCCGACGACGCCGAGCGGTTCACGGAAGGTGACGTTCCAGCCGCCGGGGGCGGGGATCTGCGCGCCGGTGAGGCGTTCGGCGCCACCGGCCGCGTACAGGAGCAGGTCCCGTACGTTGCCGGCCTCCCAGCGGGCGTTGCCGATGAGATGTCCGGCCTCGCGGACCTCCAACTGGGCCAGTTCTTCCAGGTGTCGGTCGACGGTGTCGGCGAAGCGGCGCAGCAGACGGGCGCGGTCGGCGGGGGCCGCGGCGGCCCAGCCGCGCTGCGCCTCGGCCGCGCGGCGCACGGCGCGGTCGACGTCTTCCGGGTCGGCGGCGGGGACGGCGGCCACCACCTCCTCGGTGGCGGGGTTCAGCACGGTCAGTGTGCTCGGATCGGCGCTCAGGTCGGTCTCCCGGTCGGGCACGGTCACAGCCTCTCGAATCCTCGGCGGAGCTCCCAGTCGGTCACGGCTGCGTCGAACGCGTCGAGCTCGACCCGCGCCATGTTGCGGTAGTGGGCGACGACCTCGTCCCCGAAGGCGGCCTTGGCGATGGGGCTGTTCTCCCAGAGCTCGGCGGCCTCGCGCAGGGTGGTGGGGACGTGCTCGTACTCGGCGGTGTAGGCGTTGCCGGGGCAGGCGTCGGGGAGTTCGAGCTTGTGCTCGACCCCGTACAGGCCGGCCGCGACGAGTCCGGCGACGGCGAGATGCGGGTTGACGTCGCCGCCGGGCAGCCGGTTCTCGAAGCGGAGCGAGCGGCCGTGGCCGACGACGCGGAGCGAGCAGGTGCGGTTGTCGTGGCCCCAGGCGACGGCGGTCGGGGCGAAGGAGCCCGGCTGGAACCGCTTGTAGGAGTTGATGTTCGGCGCGTAGAGGAGGGAGAAGTCGCGCAGGGCGGCGAGCTGTCCGGCGAGGAAGTGCCGCATCAGCTCGGTCATCCCGTCCGGCCCGGCCATCGCGTTGGCGCCGTCGGCGTCGGTGAGCGAGAGGTGGATGTGGCAGGAGTTGCCCTCGCGCTCGTTGTACTTGGCCATGAAGGTGAGCGAGACGCCCTCCTGCGCGGCGATCTCCTTGGCGCCCGTCTTGTAGATGGCGTGCTGGTCGCAGGTGACGAGGGCCTCGTCGTAGCGGAAGACGATCTCGTGCTGGCCCGGGTTGCACTCGCCCTTGGCGGACTCGACGGTGAGGCCGGCGCCCGCCATCTCGTTGCGGATGCGGCGCAGCAGGGGCTCGATGCGGCCGGTGCCGAGGACGGAGTAGTCGATGTTGTACTGGTTGGCCGGGGTCAGGCCCCGGTAGTTCGCGTCCCAGGCCTGCTCGTAGGTGTCCTTGAAGACGATGAACTCCAGCTCGGTGCCGACCTGGGCGGTGAGGCCGAGCTCGGCGAGGCGGTCCAGCTGGCGGCGCAGTATCTGGCGGGGCGCGGCGACGACGGGCGAGCCGTCCTCCCAGGCGAGGTCGGCGATGAGCATCGCGGTGCCCGCGTTCCAGGGGACTCGGCGCAGGGTGCTCGGGTCGGCGTGCAGGGCGAAGTCGCCGTAGCCGCGGTCCCAGGAGGACATCGCGAAGCCGTCGACGGTGTTCATCTCGGTGTCGACGGCCAGCAGGTAGTTGCAGCCCTCCGTGCCGTGCTCGAGCACCTCGTCGAGGAAGAACCGGGCGGCGAACCGCTTGCCCTGGAGCCGCCCTTGCATGTCGGGGAAGGCCAGGACGACAGTGTCGATCTCTCCGCTCGCGACGAGGGCGTGCAGCTCCTCGACGGCGAGCGGGGGTGTGCGGTCTGCCACGGGAAATCCTCCTTGGGTCCCTGGGGTCCCTTGGGTCGGCCGAGGGCCATAAGGTATTTCGGAGAACCATTGCTTGGGAAGGGGGTTGGGCCAGATGTCGCACACGGATGCCGACGGCGGCCTCGCGACGGTGCTGCGTCCGGTGCGGGCGGGCAACGGCTTCGAGGAGGCGCTGGAGCAGATCCTCCAGGTCGTCCGGCTCGGTCTGGTGCCGGGGGGCGAACGGCTGCCGTCGGAGCGGGAGTTGGCGGACCGGCTCGGGATCAGCCGGGTCACCCTGCGCGAGGTGCTGAAGGTGCTGCAGGACCAGGGTCTGGTCGAGTCGCGGCGCGGGCGCTACGGCGGCACGTTCGTGCTGCCCCGCCCCGGGGCGGCGGGCGAGGACGAGCTGCGGCGCCGCATCGAGGGCGTGGACGTGGAGGACGTGCTGCGCTTCCGCGAGGTCCTGGAGGTGGGGGCCGCCGGACTGTGCGCGGCGCACGGGCTCGACGAGACGCAGGCCGGCCGGCTGCGCGCCGCCCTGGCCGACACCCACGACGCGCCCCTCGCC
This sequence comes from Streptomyces sp. cg35, assembly GCF_050410835.1. Classification (NCBI taxonomy): domain Bacteria; kingdom Bacillati; phylum Actinomycetota; class Actinomycetes; order Kitasatosporales; family Streptomycetaceae; genus Streptomyces; species Streptomyces sp. cg35. Next base: position 7,231,505 of record NZ_CP191268.1, on the reverse strand, counting down.
GACTACCGCCGCCAGGACACCCTCCTGCACCTCACCCTCGCCGAACTGTGCGGCTCCCCCTCGCTGACCGCCCAGTACGCGGCGGTCCGCGCGACGGTGAACGATCTCCTGGACTGCATCCCGCTGCTGGTGCGGAACCTGGAGCATTCCCAGCGTCAGCACACCGCCCTGGTGGAGGCCGTGCTGGACGGGGACGCGGACGGGGCGCGGGAGATGATGCGCGAGCACTGCGGCGGCACGGCCGCCCTGTTGCGCGGCTTCCTCACCTGATCCGCCGAGGGCCCGCCACCCCGGGGTCGATTAACCGACGTGTAACGCAAGGGACTTGATTTCCGCACCGACCCCCGGCAAAGGTATGGCTCCATTCCATTGGACCTGAGCCGGGGAGCGGCCGCGCCATGACCTTGGGCAACCAGAACGCGCGCACACCAGCAGAGGGCGACGACTATCTGGAGCGCAGGACCCTGCGCCGCGGCAGCGCCGGCTGGCTGCTGCTGACCGGACTCGGCGTCGCGTACGTCGTCTCCGGCGACTACTCGGGCTGGAACTTCGGCCTCGCGGAAGGCGGCTTCGGCGGTCTCGGCATCGCGATGGCCCTGATGGGCGTGATGTACGCCTGCATGGTCTTCTCCCTCGCCGAGCTGTCGTCGGTGCTGCCGACGGCGGGCGGCGGTTACGGCTTCGCGCGCCGGGCGCTCGGCCCCTGGGGCGGATTCCTCACCGGCACGGCGATCCTCATCGAGTACGTCCTCGCGCCGGCCGCCATCTCGATCTTCATCGGCGACTACGTCGAGTCGCTCGGCCTGTTCGGGCTCACCTCCGGCTGGCCGGTGTACCTGGCCTGCTTCGTCGTCTTCATCGGCATCCATCTGTGGGGCGTGGGCGAGGCGCTGCGGTTCAGCTTCGTGGTGACGGGCATCGCGGTGGCGGCCCTGGTCGTCTTCGCGGTGGCGGCGCTCACCGACTTCGACCCGTCGCACCTCGACGACATCCCGGTGGACGCGAGCGCGTTCGGCGCGAACTCCTGGCTGCCGATGGGCGTGCTGGGGATCTGGGCGGCGTTCCCGTTCGGGATGTGGTTCTTCCTCGGCGTGGAGGGGGTGCCGCTGGCCGCGGAGGAGACGAAGGACCCGGCGCGGACGCTGCCGCGCGCGATCCGCTGGTCCATGGCGATCCTCGTCGTCCTGGCCGTCGTGACCTTCTTCGCGGCGGCGGGCGCGCGCGGCTCGGCGGCGATCCAGGAGGCGGGCAACCCGCTGGTGGCGGCGCTGCAGCCGGACGGGAAGGCCACGGCCTGGAGCCGCATCGTGAACTACGCCGGTCTGGCGGGCCTGGTGGCCTCCTTCTTCTCCCTCATCTACGCGGGCTCGCGCCAGCTGTTCGCGCTGTCCCGCGCGGGGTACCTGCCCCGCTTCCTCTCCCTCACCAGCCGCCGCAAGGCGCCGTACCTGGGGCTGCTCGTACCGGGCGCGATCGGGTTCGCGCTGGCGGCCGCGACGGGGGACGGTGCCCGCATGCTGAACGTCGCGGTGTTCGGCGCGACGATCTCGTACGCTCTGATGTCCCTGTCGCACATAGTGCTGCGGCGCCGGGAGCCGGAGCTCGCGCGGCCGTACCGCACACCGGGCGGCGTGCTGACCTCCTCGGTGGCGCTGGTGCTCGCGTGCGCGGCGCTCGTGGCGACGTTCCTCGTCGACGTGACGGCGGCGCTCATCGCGCTCGGCGTGTACGTGGTCGCCCTCGGGTACTTCGGGGCCTACAGCCGCAGGCATCTGGTGGCGCGGGCGCCGGAGGAGGAGTTCGCCGCACTGGCCGCGGCGGAGGCGGAGCTGGCGCGGGACTGACGGCTACAGGCACGACCGAGGTTGGGGAGCACGGCACCATGGTGAGCAGGCCGCTGATCGGCATCAGCACCTACCTGGAGAAGAACACCAGTTGGGGGGTGTGGGAGCTGCCCGCGGCGCTCCTCCCGGTCGGCTATCCGCAGCTGGTCCAGTCCTCCGGCGGGCTGGCCGCGATGGTGCCGCCCGACGACCCGAAGCACGCGCCGTCGGTGGTGGCGCGGCTCGACGGCGTGATCGTCGCGGGCGGCCCCGACGTGGACCCCGCCCGGTACGGCGCCGGGCGCGACCCGCGCACGGGCCCCGCGGCGACCGAGCGGGACGCGTGGGAACTCGCCCTGATCCGGGCGGCGATGACGTCGGGCACCCCGTTGCTCGGCATCTGCCGCGGCATGCAGCTGCTGAACGTGGCGCTCGGCGGGACGCTGACGCAGCACCTGGAGGGCCATGTGAAGGAGGTCGGGACCTTCGGGCGGCACACCGTGACTCCGGTGCCCGGCACGCGGTACGGGGATCTGGTGCCGGAGGTGACGGACGTCCCGACGTACCACCATCAGGCCGTGGACCGGCTCGGCCGGGGGCTCGTGGCCTGCGCGCACGCCGACGACGGCACCGTGGAGGCCGTCGAACTGCCCGGCATGACCTGGGTCATGGGGGTGCAGTGGCATCCCGAGATGGGTGAGGACGCGCGCGTCACGGAAGGTCTGGTACGAGCCGCTGCCGCACCGCACGGCTTCTGAGCCAGGTCAGCGCGGCCTCGCCCTGGGCCCGTTGGAACGCGCGCAGCGTCGGCAGTCCCGGCGGGGCCGGCCGCGCGGCGTGCTCCAGCAGGAACCCGGCGAATCCGGCGAGCGTCCGCGTGACGCCCTCCGGGTCGGCGGTCCGGCCCAGCGGATGCCCGGTGAAGACCGCTTCGGGATCGGGGCCGCCCTGGGCCCGCACGCACGGCAGCATGACGAGCAGGTCGAACCAGTCGGCGGCGCGCACCGCGTGCGGCCAGTCGACGAAGACCACGTCCTCGGCGGTGAGCAGCATGTTGTCGGCGCGCAGGTCGGCGTGGGCGAGCGTGTCGCCCTCGGCGAACTCGACCCAGGGCGCGGCGAGTTCGGCCAGCGCGGCGGCGTTGCGGGAGGCCCACGCGTCGAGCCCGGCGCTCTCCACCCGCCCCTCGTCCACCAGGCGCCGCCAGCCGTCGAAGTTCTCGGTGAACACGTCGCCGACGCGGCGGGCCGGGAACGGGGCGGGGGTGAGCGTCCGGGCCAGCCGCTCCACGGCCTCCAGCACTCGCCTCAACTCGTCGCCCTCCCACGGCACTTGCGGCTGTCGCCCGGCCACGTCCTCGAAGACGAGAGCCACCCAGGTGCCGTCGTCGTAGGTGGCGAGCAGGCGCGGGGCGGGCACCTCGGGCGGCAGCGCGGCGGCGTTCTTCGCCTCGGCGCGATGGAAGCGGGGGCTCACCGGGTTCGCGTCCGCGCTGACGGCCTTGACGAAGACCCGACGCCCGTCGGCGAGCACGACCCGGGCCGCGACACCGGGCGAGAACCCGCCGCCCTGCGTCCGCGCCGCCACGACCGCGGCGCCGAGCGCGTCGGCGACCCCCTGCTTGACGCGTTCGGGAAGAGCGGCCCAGGGCGTACGGGGGCCACTGGCGGGCGGGGCTTGGCTCACCGGCGTCATGGGACGAGCTTGGGGGACGGCGGGCGGACGACGCCAACGGGTTTCCCCCCGACCAAACCCCACCGAGCGCCCTCCGGCGCTTGAGCAGCGGGGCCCGGGCGGAGCCCCGCGACCTCGGCCACAGCGCCCCGCACCACGTGGCCCGCCCGCGATCCGGCTCAGGCGGCCGACCGCGTCAACCCCAGCAGATCCCTGGCGGGCCCCACCGGCCGGTGCCCCGCGGGCCAGACCGCCCTGAGATCCCGCGCAAGCCGGACCCCTTCCAGCGGAATCCGGACCAGCCGCCGCGCGGACAGCTCCTCCCCGACCGCCAGCTCGCTCAGAACGGAGGGCCCCGCCCCGCTCACCGCCGCCGCCTTCACCGCCGTCGTCGACGACAGTTCGATCAGGGGGCGGGCCAGACCGCCGAGCGCCGCGTCGAGCACCTGCCGGGTACCCGACCCCTGCTCCCGGAGGATGAGCGGCGTGGCCGACAGCTCCTCCGCGGTGAGCGGCCGGCGCCGGCGGGACCACGGATGACTCGGGGCCGTCACCACGATCAGCCGGTCGTGTGCGATGACCGTCGCGTCCAGACCGGCGGGGACCGACAGGCCCTCCACGAACCCCAGATCCGCCTCACCCGCGAGCAACCGCTCGGCGACCGTCGCGGAGTTCCCGGCGAGCAGCGACACCGCCGTGTCGGGCCGCGCCGCCCGCAGCGCGATCAGCCAGCGCGGCAGCAGGTACTCGGCGATCGTCATGCTCGCCGCCACCCGCAGGCGCGAGTCCCGCCGGTCGCGCAGCGCCTGCACCCCGGCGTCGAACTCCTCCGCCGCCTCCACGACGCGCCGCGCCCAGTCCGTGACCAGCGCGCCGGTGTCCGTGAGCCGGGAGCCGCGCGGCGAACGGTCGACGAGGGCGAGTCCGAGCTGCCGCTCCATGGACCGGATCCGGCTGCTCGCGGCGGGCTGGGTGATACCGAGCTCGCGCGCGGCCCCGCCGAGACTGCCAAGACGCGCCACGGCCAGCAGCAGTTCCAGCGCGCCGAGATCGGGGATGCGGTGCGCGAGCATGCCGGGCGGCAGCGCCGGGTCCGTGGGAACCGTGGGCTCACTGCGCTCCTTGCTCATAAAGGCAGCTTATGCCCCCATAGCGGCAACGTCCCTGGTGGGGGCCCCGGCCGCGCGCGACGGTGGAGCCATGGTCACCGTCGCCCACCCCACCGCCCCCACCGCGGCCCTGAACGTCCGCGCCGCCGCCGTCCGCCACCTCGGCCCCAACTGGTACGCCGCCGTCATGGGCACCGCGATCGTCGCGAACGCGGGCGCGACCCTCCCGGTGCGGTTCACCGGACTGCGGACGGCCTGCACGGTCGTCTGGGCGCTGGCGTGCGCGGCGCTGCTCGTGCTCCTCACCGCGCGGGCCCTGCACTGGAGGCACCACCGCGACCAGGCCCGGGCGCATCTCCTGGACCCCGCGGTGGCCCCGTTCTACGGCTGCCTGTCGATGGCGCTGCTCGCGGTGGGCGGCGGCACGCTGCTGGTGGGCCGGGACTGGATCGGGCCCGAGGCCGCGGTGTCCGTCGGCGCGGCACTGTTCGTCGCGGGCACGCTCATCGGGCTCGTCGCGGCCGTGACCGTCCCGTATCTGATGGTGGTCCGGCACCGGATCGAGCCGGGTCAGGCCTCTCCGGTGTGGCTGCTGCCCGTCGTGGCGCCGATGGTCTCCGCCGCCGTCGGACCGCTGCTGGTGCCGCACCTGCCGGCCGGGCCGTGGCAGCAGACCCTGCTCCTCGCCTGTGACGGCATGTTCGGCGTGAGTCTGCTCGCGACCCTCGTCATGCTGCCGGTGATCTTCGCGCGCCTCGTCACCACGGGTCCGCTCCCCCTGGCGCTGACGCCGACCCTGTTCCTCGTGCTCGGCCCGCTGGGCCAGTCGACGACCGCCGCGAACAAGTTCGCCGATGCCGCGGCCGGTGTGCTCCCCGCGTCGTACGCGCACGGCTTCACCGCGTTCGCGGTCCTCTACGGCGTCCCGGTGATGGGCTTCGCCCTGCTGTGGCTGGCGCTCGCCACCGCCCTCGTGGTGCGGGCCCGCCGCCGGGGCATGGGCTTCGCGATGACGTGGTGGGCGTTCACCTTCCCCGTCGGCACCTGTGTCACCGGCGCGGAGGGGCTGGGCCGGCACACCGGCCTCGCCGCGTTCGACACGCTCGCCGTCGTGCTCTATGCCGTCCTCGTCGCGGCCTGGGCGGTGGCCGCGGCGCACACGGCACGCGGCCTGCTCGGCGGCCGGCTCCTCGCGGCGCCCGCACCCGCCGGGGCCTGACGGCTCAGCGCCCGCGCAGGGCCGCGCCGAGCACCTGTGGCGCCTCCCCCAACGAGGGCCCGTACCAGGTCAGGTGGCGCCCGCTGACCAGCGCCGCGGGAACGGCGAACGCCTCCGGCCCGTCGTCGGCCGTGAACCGGTACGGCTCGTCGGGGAGGACCACCAGGTCCTTCTCCACCGCGTCCAGTGCGTCGAGCGGGGTCCGCGGGTAGCGCTCGGCGTGGCCCGCGTACACGTTGTCGACGCCGAGCCGGGCCAGCAGGTCACCGGCGAAGGTGTCCCGGCCGAGCACCATCCACGGGCGGCGCCAGATCGGCACGACGGCCCGCAACCGGCGCTCGGGCGCGGGCAGTCCGGCCCACGCCGCCTCCGCCTCGTCGAGCCAGCGGGGCCGCGAGAGCGCCCCGCACACACGCAGCACCCGGTCCAGTTCCCTGATGGCCTGCGGCAGTTCACGGATCTCGGTGACCAGCACCTCGATGCCGGCGGCGCGCAGGGCCGCCAGATCGGGCTCCCGGTTCTCCTCCTCGTTGGCGAGAACCACGTCGGGGCGCAGGGCGACGATCGCCGGCACGTCGGGGTTCTTGGTACCGCCGATCCGGACCACGTCGAGGTCCACGGGGTGGCTGCACCAGTCGGTCGCGCCGGCCAGTGCGCCCGGCAGGGTGACGGCGACGGCCTCCGTGAGCGACGGGACCAGGGAGACGACCCGCACGGCGGCCGGCTACTTGGGTCCGGGCTCGTCGACCGCGTCGATGTGCTCCGCGACCGCGACCACGAGGACCCGCGCCTCCGCCACGGTGGCCCGCCACCGGTGCCGTACGCCACCGGTCAGATACAGCGTGTCGCCGCGCACCAGCCGGTAGGCGCGCCCCTCGGCCTCCACCTCGACGGCGCCTTCGGTGACATGCATCAGGACGTCGTTGCGCAGCTGGAACTCGCGGCCCGGGTCGTGGTCGCCGACGAACTCCTGGGCGTGCATCTGGTGGTGGCCGCGGACCAGGGAGCGGACGACGAAGCCCGCGCCGTCGCCGCCGGCGGTGTCCTCGACGCTGGTGTCGTCGGCGCGCACCAGGTCGACGGTGCGGGCCGGATCCGCGGCGGCGAGCAGTTCGACGGCGGTGGTGCCGAGGGCGTCGGCGACCTTCTCCAGGGAGCGGCGGCTGGGCCGGGCCCGCTCGTTCTCGACCTGGCTGAGGAACGGCACGGACAGGCCGCTGCGCTCGGCGACGGCGGAGAGGGTCAGTTCGAGAGTCCGTCGCCGGCGCCGGACGGCCGCGCCCACGCGCAGTGTCTCCTTGTGCTCATCCATGACTTCCGCTCCCTCCCGCCGATTGCCCTGTTCGTTTGATTGCACCCTACGCATGTTCGCCAGGCGGTTTCATGCGAGCGGAGGAAGCCGTGCGTCACGATCGGGCCGTCGACCCCAGCTCCCGCCAGTACAGAAGCTGGCCCGACTCACCCGGCGCCGCACCCTCCCTGGGGATGAACAGGCTTACCAGGAGCGCGGGGCGGCCGCCAGGGTCGGTGAGGAGGGTCGCCGACGGATTGGCGAAGGACGTCGAGCCGCGGTGGGTGCGCAACGGGATCCGGTCGGCTCGGCCGGACGCGGGATCGTAGGCGTACGTGGACCAGCCCGCGAAGTCGTCGCGCAGCCGTTGCCCCTCGATGAGTACCATCGGCTGCCCGGCCAGTTCGAGCGGGGCGCGGTCGCCTATGTTCCCGGAGTTGCCGTACGCCTCGACGGCCCGGTCGAGACGGGGCACCGGCGCCGCGTGCCAGTGGGTGAAGTCGCGCAGGGTCGCGGTGAGCTGGCGGTCGGTGTCGCAGTCGGCGCGGTAGTGGCCGGTCAGTTCGACGGTGTCACCGTGCACGGCCGTGATCGCCGGGGTGCCCTCGGCGCAGGACGACAGGGTGCGGGGCGCGTCGAAGGAGCGCGCGGACCGTCCGGCGAGCAGCGCCCGCGGACCGTCGTAGCCGCGGACCGCGATGTGGTTGTCGGGGTCCTTCTCGTACGCGAGGACGTAGCCGCCGCGGCCGTCGGCGGCGAGCGTCGGCTGGCTGGATCCCGGGCCGAAGTCGTGGCGGCGCTGCCAGTGCACGAGGTCGGCGGAGGTGGCGACGGCCGCGTGGAACCGGCCGTCGGCCAGCATCGTGTGGTACACGGCCAGATACGTTCCGTCGCCGTCCTGGACGATCTGCGCGGCGTCCATGGTGCGGCCGGTGCGGTCCGTGGCCCCGTAGCGGTGGCCGTCCGCCTGCGTGACATAAGCGGCAAGTGCCGCAAAACGGGCGGTGGCCGCTGAGGCCGGGGAGGCGCTGGCGGCGGGCAGCTGCGTCAGGAGCAGGACGGCGGCGAGCGCGGCGGCAAAGGCACGGAGCCCGGCGGCGGTCACGGTGCTGTCGAGCGTACGAACGCGAGCGGTGCGCGGGGAACCGAACGAGGGGTGGGTTCCCTCACAGCGACTGCTGCGACGGAACCCACCCCTCGGGTGCGCAACTCCGGGATCGTCAGGAAGCGGTCATCCGCTGCTCGACGTCCTGGTGCTCCTTCAGCCAGGCGGCGACGGCCTCTTCCTCATGGCCCTGACCGCGGTTCTTGATCTCGGCCTCCAGGCTGCCCAGCTCGTCCTCGCTCATCTTGAAGTTCTTGAACCACTTCGTGAGCTGCGGGTACTTGCTCGGGAAGTCCTTGTGGGAGATCGTCCGGATCGTGTTGCCCTCACCGAACTTCTTCTTCGGGTCGGCCAGCTTGGTGAGCTTGTAGTCGCTGTACGCCCAGTGCGGCGACCAGAGCACGACCGCGATCGGCTCCTTCTTCGCGTAGGCGCGCTTCAGCTCGGCCAGCATCGCCGGCGTGGAGCCGTCGACGACCTTGTACTCCTTGTCGAGGCCGTAGCCCGGCAGCACGTCCTTCTTCAGGAGGTTCATCTCGCCGGTGCCCGGCTCGATCCCGATGATCTTCCCGTCGAAGGTCTTCGACTTGCCCTTGAGGTCCGCGAGGGACTTGACGCCCTTCACGTACGACGGGACGGCGACTTCCAAGGAGGTCGGGCTGTACCAGCTGCCCAGGTCCTTCAGATTCGCCTTGTTCTTGTTCCAGTAGTTGCTCTGGGCGTACGGCAGCCAGGCGTCGAAGTTGACGTCGAGGTCACCGCTGGCCAGGCCGGTGTAGACCGGGCCGACGTCCATCTGCTTGAGGTTCAGCTTGTAGCCGCGCTTCTCCAGGACGTTCTTCCAGAGATACGTGACGGCGACGTCCTCGTCCCACGGGAACCAGGCGACGTTCACCGGACGCTTGGTCTCGGCCGCGTTCGACTTCTTGACCGGGGCCAGCTTGTCGACGACGCCCGGGTTCTTCTTCAGCCAGGCCTTGACGGCGTCCTGCTGGTTGCCCTTGCCGGCCTTGTTGATCTCGGCCTCGAGACTCGTGAGCTGCTTCTCGCTCAGCTTGAAGTCCTTGAGCCACTTGTTGACCTCGGGGAACTCGGTGCCGAAGCCCTTGCGCGCCAGCGAGTGCACGCCGTCGCCCTTGCCCCAGGCGCCCTTCGGGTCCTTGAGCTTCTTCAGGTCGTAGTCGTTGTACGCCCAGTGCGGCGACCACAGCGGAACGACGATCGGCTGCTTCTTGGCGTACGCGCGCTTCAGCTCGGCCAGCATCGCCGGCGTGGAGCTGTCGACGACCTTGTACTCCTTGTCGAGGCCGTACTCCTTGAGGATCTTGCTCTTCAGCAGAGCCGTCTCACCGGCGCTGGACTCGATGCCGGTGATCTTGCCACCGAACTTGGAGCCCTGGCCCTTGAGGTCCTCGAGGGAGTCGATGCCCTTCATGTACGCGGGCACGGTCAGCTCCAGGGACGTCGGGCCGTACCAGGAGCCCAGGTCCTCGAGCTTGTCGCCGTACTTCTTCCAGTACTGGGCGTGCGTGGTCGGCAGCCAGGAGTCCGTCTCGAAGTCGACGCTGCCCTGGGCGAGCGAAGTGTAGAGCGGTCCGGCGTCGAACTGCTTGGCCTCGACCTCGAACCCGCGCTGCTCCAGGATCTCCTTCCACAGGAACGTGGAGGCGACGCCCTCGTCCCAGGGGATGTAGCCGATGGAGATCTTCTTGCCCTGGCCGACGTTCGAGCTGTCGCCGGAGGCCGTCGTCGACGAGGAGCCGCCGAAGATGCCCATGCCGCCCGCGACGAGCGCGAGGACCACGACACCGACCACGGCGACGGCCGGGCGGGGACGGTACGACCAGATCTTCAGGCCCTGCGCGGAGCGCACCTTGGCGAGCGCGCGGCGGCCGAGCGGCGAGACCTGCTGGCCGAGCGAGCTGGTCATGCGGTCGAGGTAGATCGCCAGGATGACGATCGAGATGCCGGACTCGGCGCCGAGGCCCACGTTCAGCTGGCCGATGGCCTCGTTGACCGCGCCACCGAGGCCGTCGGTGCCGACCATGCCCGCGATGGCGGCCATGGACAGACCCAGCATGATGACCTGGTTGACACCGGCCATGATCGTCGGCAGGGCGAGCGGCAGCTGGACGCGCAGCAGGGTGTTGCGCGGCGTCGTGCCGAACGCGTCGGCGGCCTCGACCAGTTCCTTGTCGACCTGCCGGATGCCCAGCTCGGTCATGCGCACGCCCGGGGGCAGCGCGAAGATCAGGGTCGCGACGATGCCGGCGGGCGCGCCGGAGCCGAAGAACAGGATGGCCGGGATCAGGTAGACCATCGCCGGCAGCGTCTGCATCAGGTCGAGGACCGGCCGGAAGAGGCCGCTGACCCGGTTCGACCGGGCCGCCCAGATGCCGAGCGGCACGGAGATGACCAGCGCGATGATCGTCGACACCAGGACGAGCGACAGCGTGAGCATCGCGTCGTCCCACAGTTCCAGGTTGTCGATGAACCAGAACCCGGCGAAGGTCAGCACACCCGCGGTCGTGCCGCGCAGCCAGAAGGCGATCACGGCGAAGATGCCGGCGAGCAGCAGCGGCTCGGGGGCCTGCAGTACGTCGCCGATGCCGGTGTAGAGGCCGTCGAAGACGTCCTTGAAGAAGTCGAAGAGCCAGGCCATGTGGTCGAGCATCCAGTCGACCACGTTGTTGACCCAGTTGCCGAAGGGGATCCTAGGCACCGGCGTTCACCTTCTCCACCGGGCCGTCGCCCTCGCCACGCGGCGTCGGGACGGCGTCCTTCGGTTCCTCGGCGAGGCCCGTGGCCGCGCCGTCGCTCTCGTGCCCGCTCTCCACGGACTTCATGGGCTCGCCCAGCACCGCGAGCAGCCGCTCGCGCGGGACGACACCGACGACCTCGCCGTCGTCGCCGGTCACGGCGACGGGTGTCTCGCTGGTCGCGCAGGGCGTGAACAGCTCGATGATCGGGGTGTCCTCGGTGACCGTGGCCGGGGCGTCGGCCGCCGTGTACCCCTTGCCGGGCGTGGCCATGATCGCGCCCGCGGTCAGCACGCGGGCCCGGTCGACGTCCTGGGTGAAGGACGCGACGTAGTCGTTGGCCGGGGTGACGAGGATGTCCTCGGCGCTGCCGATCTGGACGATGCGGCCGTCACGCATGACGGCGATGCGGTCGCCCAGGCGCATGGCCTCGTTCAGGTCGTGGGTGATGAAGACGATGGTCTTCTTCAGGGTCTTCTGCAGGTCGAGCAGCTGGTCCTGCATGTCGCGCCGGATCAGCGGGTCGAGCGCGCTGAACGACTCGTCCATGAGGAGCAGGTCGGCGTCGGTGGCCAGGGCGCGGGCAAGACCCACACGCTGCTGCATACCGCCGGACAGCTCGTCGGGGAAGGACTTCTCCCAGCCCTCCAGGCCCGCGAGACGCAGCGCCTCGGAGGCACGGGCCTCCCGCTCGACGCGGGGCACGCCCTGCACCTCGAGGCCGTACGCCGCGTTCTCCAGGACGGAGCGGTGCGGGAACAGCGCGAAGTGCTGGAAGACCATGCTGATCTTCTTCGAGCGGACCTCGCGCAGCTCACGGGACGACAGCTGCGTCAGATCCTCGCCGTCGAAACGGACGTGTCCCGCAGTGGGCTCCAGCAGTCCGTTCAGCATGCGCAGAAGGGTGGACTTGCCGGATCCCGACAGACCCATGACGACGAAGATCTGGCCGGGCTCAACGGTGAAGGAAGCGTCGATCACGGCGGCCGTGGTGCCGTCGGCGCGCAGTTCCTCACGGTCGGCTCCGCGACGGAGTGCCTCCACCGCCTCATCGGGTCGTCTGCCGAACACCTTGTACAGGTCTTCGGCTTCAAGCCTGGACACATACACCTCTCGGGTCGAACCAAGACGGCCCGCCTCCCCCGCCGGCGGGCCGTGGAGCGGTGCGGGGTCTGCCCGCTGGGCCGGTCAAACGTTCACTAGTTGAACGTGTGACTGGATTCGCTCCGGATCGGCGCCTGCCCGGGCTTATGCCGATCAAACAGAAGAGTGGCCCAGTTCACATTCCGTTCACGATCATCGACAGATCCCGCACAACCGGTGACTGTCGGTGCGGTGCGGCATGATGCGAGGCGTGACCCCAGAACCCACGGCCAACCAGCGCCTGATGCTGCTCGACACCGCGTCCCTGTACTTCCGGGCCTACTTCGGGGTGCCGGACTCCGTGAAGGCCCCGGACGGCACGCCGGTCAACGCCGTGCGCGGGCTGCTCGAATTCATCACCCGCCTCGTCCACGACCACCACCCGACCCATCTCGTGGCGTGCATGGACGCGGACTGGCGCCCCCAGTGGCGCGTCGACCTCATCCCCTCGTACAAGGCGCACCGCGTCGCCGAGGAGACGGCGGCCGGGACGCCGGACGAGGAGGAGATCCCCGACACGCTCTCCCCGCAGGTCCCGATCATCGAGGCCGTCCTGGACGCGGTGGGCATCGCGCGCGTGGGCGTCGAGGGGTACGAGGCGGACGACGTGATCGGCACGTTCACCGGCCGGGCCACGGGCCCGGTCGACATCGTCACCGGTGACCGCGACCTGTTCCAGCTGGTCGACGACAAGCTGGAGCGCCGCGTCCTCTACCCGATCAAGGGCGTCGGCACGCTGCAGATCACGGACGAGGACCTGCTGCGCGAGAAGTACGGCGTCGACGGCTCCGGCTACGCGGACATGGCGCTGCTGCGCGGCGATCCGAGCGACGGCCTCCCGGGCGTGCCCGGCATCGGCGAGAAGACGGCCGCGAAGCTGCTCGCGCAGTTCGGGGACCTGGCCGGGATCATGGCCGCGGTCGACGACCCGAAGGCCAAGCTGACACCGACCCAGCGCAAGCGGCTGGACGAGTCGCGCCCGTATCTGGCGGTGGCGCCGAAGGTGGTCCAGGTCGCGGGCGACGTCGCACTGCCCGCCGTCGACACGGCCCTGCCGCGCGAGCCGCGCGACCCGGCCGCGGTCGACGCGCTGGCGGCCCGCTGGGGATTGACCGGATCCCTGCACCGACTCCTCACCACCCTCTCAGAATGAGGTGTTAACTTAGGTAAACCTAAGTTACGCAGTGATGGATCAAGGGAGACCGCACATGGCCGAGCGTCCCGCACGCAAGCCCCGCAAGGCCCGCGCCGCACAGGTCGTCCGCACCGAGCGGCTGTCCGAGCACATGCAGCGGGTGGTCCTCGGCGGGGACGGGCTGGCGGACTTCCCGGAGCTCGAACACACCGACCACTATGTGAAGTTGCTCTTCGCGCCGGCGGGTGTGACCTACGCCGAGCCGTTCGACGTCGAGCGGATCCGGGAGGAACTGCCGCGCGAGCAGTGGCCGGTGACCCGTACGTACACGGTGCGGGCCTGGGACCCGTCGGCACGCGAGCTGACCATCGACTTCGTGATCCACGGCGACGAGGGCCTGGCCGGACCGTGGGCGGCGACCGTCCAGCCGGGCGAGACGCTCCACTTCATGGGTCCGGGCGGCGCCTACGCGCCCGACCCCTCGGCCGACTGGCACCTCCTCGCCGGCGACGAGAGCGCGCTGCCCGCCGTGGCCGCGGCCGTGGAGGCCCTGCCGGCGGGAGCGCGGGCCCACGTCTTCGTGGAGATCGAGGGCCCCGAGGAGGAGCAGAAGATCGACTCCCCGGTCGAGATCACCTGGCTGCACCGCTCGGGCCGCCCCGTCGGCCAGGCGCTGATCGCGGCCGTCACCGAACTCGACTTCCCCGAGGGCCGGTTGCACGCCTTCGTGCACGGCGAGGCGGGCTTCGTGAAGGAGCTGCGCCGTCATCTGCGCGTGGACCGCCAGATCCCGCGCGAGGACCTCTCCATCTCCGGCTATTGGCGCCTCGGCCACAACGAGGACGGCTGGCAGGCGTCGAAGAGGGACTGGAACGCCCAGGTGGAAGCCGAACAGGAGCCTCCAGCGGCGTCCTAGCGATATCTGCGGGGGCCCGCTGGTCCGTCGCCCTGCGCTGCACCCCAGCCCCGGGGCTCCGCCCCGGCCCCCGCTCCTCGATCGCCGACGGGGCTCGATCTGCGCAGCCCCCACCGGCGATCAGTCGCGTACGAGACGGGAGGGGCCGGTCTGGGTATGTGCGCGCGCAGCACAGCTCACGCGGTGACGAAGCGCGAAGCAACCGGCGAGGCCATCAAGATGGCGAGCACGGACATGCCCAGGGCGGCCCCGCACCCACCCACACACCTGTCGGAGACAACGGAAAGCCGCCAACCAAGCCCCAGACGGCCACCGTCCCTTCAAAGCGCATCCGGCCCACGAAGCCCCCGTACGCTGACCCCCGAGATGAGAAACCGCAGGCACCGCACCCCACCCTCCCCGCTCCCCCAACGCAACGGCATCGACCCCGTCCGCGTACGGATGCCGGCCGACGGCCCCTGGGACACCGTGCGGGACCACCTGCTGGCGCGCCTGGCCGCCGGAAACGGCGTGGTCGACGCGATGATCGCCGAGGGCCGGATCGTCGGACGGGACGGAACGCCCATCACCCCGGACACGCCCTACGAGCCGGGCGCCCACGTGTGGTTCCACCGGGACCTGCCCCCCGAGCCCCCCGTCCCGTTCGCCCTCGACATCGTGTACCGCGACGAGCACATCCTCGTCGCCGACAAACCCCACTTCCTCGCCACGACCCCCCGCGGCAGCCACGTCGCCGAGACCGCCCTGGCCCGCCTGCGACGCGATTCGGGAATCGAGTCCCTCGGCCCGGCACACCGCCTCGACCGCCTCACCGCCGGGCTCATGCTCTTCGTCGTACAGCCACAGGAGCGAGGCGCGTACCAGACCCTGTTCCGGGACCGCCTGGTCGGCAAGGAGTACGAGGCAGTGGCCCCGTACGACCCGGCCGTGGAGCTCCCGGTCACCGTCCGCAGCCGTATCGAGAAGGAGCGGGGCGTGCTCACCGCCCACGAGGTGCCGGGCGGTGAGCCCAACGCCGAGAGCCGCATCGAACTGGTCGAGCACAGAGACGGCCTGGGCCGGTACCGCCTGACGCCGCACACCGGCCGCACCCACCAACTGCGCGTCCACATGACGGCCCTGGGCCTGCCGATCCTGGGCGACCCGCTCTACCCACGGATCATGGATCCCGTCGCACCCGACGACTTCCGCAGGCCCCTGCAACTGCTGGCGCGCACCCTGGAGTTCAGGGACCCGGTCACCGGCCGGGAGCACCGGTTCGTGAGCGAACGGCAGTTGGGGGCCTGGGAGTCGTACGGGGACTGGGATCAGTAGCCGCGCCACCACCGCAGGAACCGCTGCCAGGCACCGAGCCGCTGACGCGGCTCGACGGGCTCCTGACGGCCCCCCGCCCCCACGGCCGAGCCCGAAACAGGAGCGGACGCAGGCACAGAAGCAGCCGCAGTCGCAGCCGAAGAAGCAGAAGCAGAAGCACCCCCCGCCCCAGGTCCCCCCGACGACACATGCCAGTCAGGCCGCTGCGGCGGCACCATGCTCGGCTTGCTGATGACGTCCTGCTGCGACCGCGGCGTGAACGACACCGGCAGCGCGACGAGATGCTGCGAGAGAATCGTCGAGCGCCACTTCAACTCGCTCTCGGCGATGGAGAGTTCGGCATCGGGCAGCCGCATCAGGAACGCGTCGACACCGATGTCGGCGATGGCGCGCCCGATGTCCTGCCCGGGGCACTCGTGCGGCCCGCCGCCGAAGGCGAGGTGCGACCGGTTGCCCATCATGTGCGCGCCCGGATCGGGCCGCACGGCCGGGTCGACGTTCCCCGGCGCGATGCCGAAGATGAGGCCGTCGCCGGCCCGGATCTGCTGCCCGCCGAGCTCGGTGTCGACCTTGGCGAAGTAGCCGACCATGGCGCTGAAGGGCGGCTCGTCCCACAGCGACTGCTCGACCGCCTCGGGCACGGTCATCTGACCGCCGTTGAGCTGGGCACGGAAGCGCGGGTCGGTGAGCACGGTGCGCAGCACGTTGGCGATGAGGTTGGCCGTGCCCTCGTACGCGGCGATGAGCACCAGCCGCAGGTGCTGGCCGACCTCGTCGTCGGTGAGGGCGGCGGGCGCGGCGATGAGGCGGCTGGTGAAGTCGTCCTCGGGGGCGGCCCGGCGGCGCGCGGTGAGCTCCATCAGGGCGCCCATGATGAACTCGTTGCTGGCGATCGCCGTCTCGGTGCCCTTGATCATGTCGCGGGCGGCCTGCACGAACCGCTCGCTGTAGACCTCCGGGGCACCGAGGATCTCCAGCATCACCATCATCGGCAGATGCTCGGCGAACTCGCTGACGACCTCGCACTCGCCGCGCTCGGAGAACCGGTTGATGATCTCCTGGGTCGCCTTGTTGATGGAGCGGCGCAGGCTGCGGTGGTCGATGATCTCCAGGGCCTCGTTGACCGCGCCGCGCAGCCGCAGCTGCTCGGCGCCCTCGGTCATGGAGGTGATCGGCTGCCAGCTGAACACGGGCGCGAGCGGGTGGGTCGGCTTGACCGTGCCGTTCTTGAGGGCGGTCCAGTTGCGGGAGTCCCGGTTGTACTGGGACGTGGCGCGGACCATGTGCAGGTTCTCGCTGTGGCCGAGCACCGCCCACATGCGGACGTCGTCGTGGATCAGCACGGGGGCGACCGAGCCGTGTTCGGCACGCAGCTTCTCGTAGACACCGGCGAGGTCCGCGTCGGCCTCGGGCCCGTAGAGCCGGCGCATCCCGTCCGGACCGAGGGCGTGGGCGGGGCAGCCCGGCGGCGGGGCGGACGAGGGATCTGCGAAGGCGGCGTCGAATCCGCTGGACGGCTGGGAGGGATGGGAGGGAGACGTCACGGTGTTCGCTCCGGTCATGAGATGAACTGGTACGTGAACAACGGAAGTGGCGAAGGCGGCACAGGCCGCTGCCCGCTCAGGCGCGGTGCAGAGCCATCTCGTGCAGATAACGCATGAGGGTCATGAGGACGTCGCGGCTGGAGGCCCGACGGCGCGCATCGCACTCGATGATCGGCACGTGGGCGTCGAGGTCGAGGGCGTTGCGCAGTTCCTCGGTGGGGTAGCGCGGCCCGTCCGGGAAGGCATTGTTGGCGATGACGAACGGGACGCCCCGCTCCTCCAGGCGGCCGATCACGTCGAAGCTGACCTCGAGGCGGCGGGTGTCGATGAGCACGACGGCGCCGAGCGCGCCCTCGAACAGGCCGTTCCACAGGAACCAGAAGCGCTCCTGGCCGGGCGTCCCGAAGAGATAGAGGACGAGCTCGTCGGTGATGCTGATGCGCCCGAAGTCCATGGCCACGGTGGTGGCGGTCTTGGTGTCCGAGCCGTAGTTGTCGTCGACGCCGATGCCCGCCTGCGTCATGGTCTCCTCGGTGGTGAGCGGGCGGATCTCGCTGACGGAGCCCACCATCGTCGTCTTGCCGACGCCGAAGCCGCCCACGATGACGATCTTCACGGCGGAGGTGACCGTCTCGGGCATCCGGTCCTCGGCCCGCGGGCCGGGGATGTGCACGCTGCCGACCGCCATGTCCGTGGCGCCGGTGGCGTCAGAGCTTCTGTAGTCCATGCATCACCGCTTCGAGGAGGGAACGGTCCGCGACGGCGCCACGGATCACCGGTGCGCGCGCCTGGACCAGTTCGGCCGCGAGGAGTTCGCCGAGCAGCACGGTGACCACGCTGAACGGCAGGCTGAGGTAGGCCGAGATCTCGGCCGTGGACAGGGGCGACCGGCACATGCGCAGGACGGCGGCCTGTTCGGGGGGCGCGGAGACCGGCGGGTCGGCGCGCGCCACGATCAGGGTGACCAGATCGAGGGGCGCGCGCTCGGTGCCGTCGGTGCCGCCGGTGATGACGTAGAGCCGCTCGAGATCCTTGGGGTCCTGCGCGGAACGGCGCTCGCGTTGCGGGGGTGGTTCCGGTTCTCGGAACGGGGGTTCGGGAGGGCGCGGAGTCATACGGTCTGGCCGTTGCGTCGGGGCGGGCTGGTCAGGTGGGCGCCGATCCGGATGACGAGGTCGCGCATCTGGTGGCTGATGAGGCCCGCGTCGACGTACGGATCGGCGAGGACGGCCAGGTACGCGCCCTTGCCCGCGGCCATCAGATAGAAGAAGCCGCCGTCGACCTCGATGATGACCATGTTCATCTTGCCGTTGCTCTCCGGGATCTCGGAGGCGACGGCGGAGGCGAGGGACTGAAGTCCCGCGCAGGCAGCGGCGATCCGGTCGGCGCCGTCGGGGTCCCCGCCGAACCGGGCGATGCGCAGACCGTCGGCGGAGAGCACCACCACCTGGCGCACATTGGGCACGCCGTCGGCGAGCTCCTTGAGCATCCAGTCGAAGTTGGCGCGTTGCTGGATCACTGGTGGTCTCCCTCGTCGACCTGCTGGTAGTACGCGTCGTCGTGCGGCTTGTCCGCTCCCGGGCCCGGTTCGCCGGTCCCGTCGGGCTTGAGGCCGTTCATGAACGCCTCGACCCACAGGCCGGGTTCGGGCTGGGCCGGCTTGTCGTGCTCCGGCTCCACGGACGGCCCGGGCACGGGGGCTGCGGGTGGCGCAGCGGCCGCCGGGCCGGATCCGGGCGGCGGCATCGTCAGGTCGGGGTTGCGCGGCGTCACGATGATCTGGTTCTCGATGATCTTCGTGTCGACTTTCCTGCGGCGTTGCGGCAGCCCGTTGGCCCGCCATTCGGTGACCACGGGTTCGTCGTCCTCCCTCGCCGCGACGAGCGGGGCGGAGGGGCGCGGTCCCGTGGTGGGGCGACGCGTCTTCTTCAGCCGCGGCTCTTCCTTGATCGGTACGCCGTTGTGGTCGACGCGCGGCACGGCGGTGGCGCCGATGCCGTGGGCGAGGCCGGGCGCGGGCTGGGTGCTCATCATGTCGCGCGGGACGACGAGCACGGCGCGTACGCCGCCGTAGGCGGACTGGCGCAGCGAGATCTGCATGTCGTACATCGCGCAGAGCCGGCCGACGATGGCGAGGCCGAGGCGCGGGTTCTCGCCGAGGTCGTTGAGGTCGACGCCGGCCTTGGCCTTGTCGAGCATCCGCTCGGCCCTGGTGCGCTGTTCCTCGCCGAGGCTGACGCCGCCGTCCTCGATCTCGATGGCGATGCCGGTCTGCACCTCGACGGCGGTGACGTGCACCCGGGTCTGCGGCGGCGAGTAGCGGGTGGCGTTGTCGAGGAGTTCGGCGCAGGCGTGGATGAGGGGCTCGACGGAGATGCCCTTGATGGCCACGTCGCAGATCGCGTGCAGATCGATGCGCGGGTACTCGAGGATGCGCGACATGGCGCCGCGCAGCACGCTGTAGAGCTTGACGGGCTTGGGCCACTGGCGGCCGGGGCGGGCGCCGCCGAGGACGGTGACGGAGTCGGCGAGGCGGCCGATCAGGGCGGTGCCGTGGTCGATGCGCAGGAGGTCGTCGAAGACCTCGGGGTTGCGGCCGTGGTCCTCTTCCATCTCGCGGAGTTCCTGGGCCTGTTTGTGCACGATGGCCTGGACGCGGCGGGCGATGGAGACGAAGGCGCGCTGCGCGGCGTCGCGCATGGCCTCCTCGCGGTCGATCTCCTTGAGGGCCAGGCGCAGGAGTTCACGCTCGCCCGGGGTGGTGTCGCGGAAGGCGGGGTCGGAGTCGCAGGTGTTGCGGACGGCGTCCTTGGGGTTGTCGCCGGTGCGCATCCGGTACAGGGCGTGCGGCAGGACTTCCTTGGCGACGCGCATCGTCCGCTGTTCCTGGGCGGCGATGTGCGCCTCCAGTTCGGCGACGTGGCGCGTGTACTGGGCGCGCAGGCCCCGGACGACACGACCGCGCCGGACGGCCTCGGCCGCGACGGCGATCACCAAGAGCGTGCCGAGCGCGCCGCACAGGGTGACGGCGACGCGCGCGGGCTCCGTGACCAGGGCGACGGCCGCTCCGGTGGCGGCGGCCATGACCATGGCGGGCAGCAACAGCACGCGTGTGTAGGGGACTTCTCGGCCACCGGGAGGCGATTGAACACTCACCATGTATGCCCTCTGAAACGGTCGGGTCGGGGAAGTTTGCGATGGTTCGTCGCGCTTCGTTCGGGGGGTCAAAGCGAACCATCGGCGCATGGGGGAACAAGCGACCGAATCCATCTCAACTCGGTGCGCTGCGGGCGAGCTTAGTCCGACCGGATCATCGCCGAGTCATATTCAGCAAGCCCCTGAAATACCTCCCGTCGCAGGCATACACTCGCTCCCATTTACACGCTCAGCTCCGATTCGCACACATGGAGTGAGGGCGTCCGGCTGTCCGAACCGACCCGGCTCGGCGGCGAAAAGGGGTGGTTGACGTTTCACGCGCCGCCCTGTTCCACTGAGCACATGCGCCCTCAGCTGCGGCTGGTCACCCGCGACCACATCGACTTCGGTCGGGTGTGGTCGGCGGCGTGTTGCGTCTGACGACGATCAGGCCGACCCACTGACCCGTTCCCGCAGCACAACAGAAGAGGCGTATCCCCATGCCCGTAGAGTTCCTCGGCATAGCCGCGACCAACGAAGGCTCCGAAGTCACCGCGCGCTCCGGCGCGTCCTTCGACAAGGACTACACCCTGCGGCTCGCCCGCGCCCACGAGGAGTACGGCTGGGACCGGATCCTCTTCGCGTACGGCTCCGGCTCCCCCGACCCGTCCCCCGCGGCCGCCTTCATCGCGGCGCGCACCGAGAAGATCCGGATCCTGGTGGCGCACCGCCCGAACGTCTCGTACCCGACGTTCGCCGCGAAGACCTTCGCCACGCTGGACCGGATCAGCGACGGCCGGCTCGCGGTCCACTTCATCACGGGTGGCAACGACCACGAGCAGCAGCGCGAGGGCGACTTCCTCACCAAGGACGAGCGCTACGCCCGCACCCGTGAGGCGATCCAGATCATCAAGAAGGCGTGGACGTCGCACGAGCCGTTCGACCACGAGGGCACGCACTACCGCTTCCACGACTTCGTGAGCGACACCTTCCCGGTCCAACAGCCGCACCCGCTGGTCTCGTTCGGCGGTTCCTCGCCCGCGGCGTACGCGGCGGGCGGCGCGGAGGCCGACATCTACTGCCTGTGGGGCGAGCCCCTCGCCGAGACCGCCGAGCAGATCGAGTCGGTCAAGGCGGCGGCGAAGGCGGCGGGCCGCACGGACGTGCCCCGCATCCAGGTCGCGTTCCGCCCGATCATCGCGCCGACGGAGGAACTGGCCTGGGAGAAGGCCCATGCGACGCTGGCCCGCATCAAGGCCCGCAAGGCGGGCAGTCCGCTCTCCCGCCGCCATCCGCTGAAGAACCC
Organism: Streptomyces sp. cg35; assembly: GCF_050410835.1. Classification (NCBI taxonomy): domain Bacteria; kingdom Bacillati; phylum Actinomycetota; class Actinomycetes; order Kitasatosporales; family Streptomycetaceae; genus Streptomyces; species Streptomyces sp. cg35. Next base: position 7,210,032 of record NZ_CP191268.1, on the reverse strand, counting down.
GGAGAACGCGGGTTCGCAGCGGCTTCTCGCGGCGGCGTCCCAGGGCGAGCGCCACGACCGCGCCCTGTGGACCCCCACGGCGACGGAGACCGGCGGCGCGGGCAACTCGACGGCTCTCGTCGGCACCCCGGAGACCGTGGCCCAGGCCCTCCTGGACTACTACGACCTGGGGGTGGAGATCCTCTCGGCCCGTGGCTACGACCTGCTCGACGACGCGATCGACTTCGGCCGCCACGTGATCCCGATCGTCCGCGAGGAGGTCGCGAAGCGGGACGCGTCCCGCGCGGCGGCGTGATCCTGCGGGGCCCGGCCGGTGCCGGGCCCCGGTCGGGTCTCAGCCCAGCGACGAGTAGGCGACCACTCCGCGCAGCAGGCCGTCCACGGCCTTGCGCGCGTTGCGGGCGACCGTCGACGAACCGTCGTGGGGCGCCGCCGCCGCGATCTGCCCCAGCACGTCGATGACCTGCTTGCACCACCGGACGAAGTCGCCGGCCGGCATCTCCGCCTCCCGCAGCACCTCGTCCAGGCCCTTGCCGGAGGCCCACTGGTACGCGGCCCAGGCGAACCCGAGATCGGGTTCGCGCTGGCCGACGCCCTCGGCCTGGTTGATCCGGAACTCCTCTTCCAGGGCGTCGAGCCGGCCCCAGATCCGCACCATCTCGCCGAGCGCGGCCTTCGCCTTGCCGGACGGCACCTTCGGCGCGAGCGCGTCGTCCGCGACCCGCGCCTCGAACACCAACGCCGAGACGCACGCGGCGAGTTCGGCCGGGTTCAGGTCCTCCCAGACGCCGTCGCGCAGGCACTCACTGGCCAGCAGATCGAGCTCGCCGTAGAGCCGCGCGAGCCGCTTGCCGTGCTCGGTGACCTCGTCGCCGCGCAGATAGTCCATCTCGGTCAGCAGCTTCACGATGCGGTCGAAGGTCCGCGCGATCGTGTTCGTCCGCCCCTCGATCCGCCGCTCCAGCTGCACGGTGTCCCGCCGCAGCCGGTGGTAGCGCTCGGCCCAGCGGGCGTGGTCCTCACGCTCGGAGCAGCCGTGGCAGGGGTGGGCCCGCAGCTCGGCCCGCAGCCGCGCGATCTCCCGGTCGTCTGCGGCCGCCGCGCGCCCCTTCTTGTGCCGGTCGGGCACGATGTGCCCGGCCTTGGTGCGCAGCGCGGACGCGAGATCGCGCCGGGACTGCGGCGAGCGCGGGTTGAACGACTTCGGGATCCGCATCCGCTCCAGCGCCTCCACGGGCACCGGGAAGTCGATCGAGGCGAGCCGCTTGACCTGCCGCTCCGCGGTCAGCACGAGGGGACGCGGACCGTCGTGGTGCTCGAATCCGCGGTGCCCGTTGGACCGCCCGGCCGGCAGCCCGGGGTCCAGGACGAGCGCGAGGCCCGCGAACTTGCCCGTCGGTACGTGGATGACGTCGCCCGGCTTGAGCTTCTCCAGCGCCGCCGCGGCCTGAGCCCGGCGCTGGGCCGCGCCCTGCTTGGCCAGCTCCGTCTCGCGGTCCTTGAGGTCGCGCCGCAGTCGCGCGTACTCGTCGAAGTCCCCGAGGTGGCAGGTCATGGACTCCTTGTAGCCCTCGAGCCCTTCCTCGTTCCTCTGCACCTGCCGCGAGATCCCGACCACCGACTTGTCGGCCTGGAACTGCGCGAACGAGGTCTCGAGCAGCTCGCGCGAGCGGTGCCGGCCGAACTGCTCGACCAGGTTCACCGCCATGTTGTACGAGGGCTTGAAGCTGGACTTCAGCGGATACGTGCGCGTGCCCGCGAGTCCCGCGAGGTGCTCCGGGCTGAAGCCGCGCTGCCACAGCACGACGGCATGCCCCTCGACGTCGATGCCGCGCCGGCCCGCACGTCCCGTCAGCTGGGTGTACTCACCGGGTGTGATGTCGGCGTGCTGCTCCCCGTTCCACTTGACGAGCTTCTCCAGCACCACCGATCTGGCGGGCATGTTGATACCGAGGGCCAGCGTCTCCGTGGCGAAGACGGCCTTCACCAGGCCCCGCACGAACAGCTCCTCGACGACCTCCTTGAAGGTCGGCAGCATGCCCGCGTGGTGGGCGGCGATGCCCCGCTCCAGCCCTTCGAGCCACTCGTAGTAGCCGAGGACGTGCAGGTCCTCGTCCGGAATGGACGCGGTCCGCTCCTCGACGATCTCGCGGACCGTGGCCCGCGCCTCCTCGTCGTTCAGCCGCAGCCCGGCGTACAGGCACTGCTGCACCGCCGCCTCGCACGCGGCGCGGCTGAAGATGAACGTGATGGCCGGCAGCAGCCCCTCGGAGTCGAGCCGCTCGATGACTTCGGGACGGCCCGGTGTCCAGATCCGGGAGCGCTGACGCCGCTCCCGCTCCCGGTCGGCCTCCCGCATGTTCCGCCCGCGCCGACGGTCCTGGTACGAAGGACGGCTCGCCTCCATGCGCGCCATCCGCGTCAGGTCGGGGTTGACGGCCTTCTTGTGGCCCTCACCCTCCTCGAAGAGGTCGTACATCCTGCGCCCGGCGAGCACGTGCTGGAACAGCGGCACGGGCCGGTGCTCGGAGACGATCACCTCGGTGTCGCCGCGCACCGTGTCGAGCCAGTCGCCGAACTCCTCGGCGTTCGACACCGTCGCCGACAGCGAGACGAGCGTGACCGACTCCTGGAGGTGGATGATCACCTCTTCCCATACGGCGCCGCGGAAGCGGTCGGAGAGGTAGTGCACCTCGTCCATGACCACATAGCCGAGATTGAGCAGCGACTGGGAGCCCGCGTACAGCATGTTGCGCAGCACCTCGGTGGTCATCACGACCACGGGCGCGTCACTGTTCACACTGTTGTCGCCGGTCAGCAGGCCGACCTTGTCGGCGCCGTAGCGCTTGGCGAGGTCCTGGTACTTCTGGTTCGACAGCGCCTTGATGGGTGTCGTGTAGAAGCACTTCTTGCCCTGCTGGAGGGCGAGGTGCACGGCGAACTCGCCGACGATCGTCTTGCCGGAGCCGGTGGGTGCGGCCACCAGAACGCCCTTGCCCGCCTCGAGCGCCTGACACGCCTCGATCTGGAAGGGGTCGAGGCCGAAGTCGTACATCTCGCGGAAGGAAGCGAGCGCGGTGGCCTGCTCGGCGGCCCGCTGACGGGCTGCCGCATACCGCTCGGCCGGTGAGAGGTCCTCTGTCATCGTGCTTTCGAGCCTACCGGCCACCACTGACATCGGACGATCATTATCCGGTAAGGACGCGGACCGCCCCCGGCACACACTCGGCGACCAGCGGAAGCGGCCCGACCGGTTCGCCGTCCGCGTATCCCGTGATGTCGTCCGCCGCCAGCTCCACCCGGGCCGCACGGAACACGCTCACCACAGGGTGGGTGAGATGCGTGCCCTTGTAGACGCGCGGGAACACCCGCAGCAGCGTCGTACGGGAGCAGTCCCCGACCACGGTGACGTCGAACAGTCCGTCGCTCATGTCGGCGTCGGCGCAGATCCGCATGCCGCCCCCGTACGAGGTGCCGTTGCCGACGGCGACGAGGGTCGCGGCGATCTCGCGCACGGAGTCGTCGTCGAGCGTCAGACGGAAGGGCACCGGCTTGAAGGCGGCCAGCTCCGCGACGATCGCCAGGTCGTACTTGAACCGGCCGAGGGGCAGCCGCATACGGTTGCCGCGGTCGTTGACCCGGGAGTCGAAGCCGGAGGCGAGGACGGTGCCGAACCAGTGGTCGCCGATCCGCCCCAGGTCGATGTCGCGGATCATCGAACCCTTGAGGGCCTCGGCGACGAGCGTGCCCGCCGCGGCCGGCTCGCGCACGGGCAGTCCGAGGGAGCGCGCGAAGTCGTTGCCGGTGCCGACGGCGACCACGCCGAGCGGGGTGCGGGTGCCGGCGACGGCCTGCAGGGCGAGGTTCACCAGCCCGTCCCCGCCGACGGCGACCAGGGCACCGGTCCCCCGGGAGACCGCCGCACGCGCGCGTACCAGCGCGTCGGCGGCGTCCTCCCCGATGACGGTACGCACGGAGAAGCCGGCCGCCCGCAACGCGGAAGCGGCCGGCTGCGCAGCACCTGCGCCCCGGCCGCGTCCCGCGGTGGGATTGACGAAGAGGGTGATGTCGCTGCTCACGGGCCGGACCTTAACAACTGCCCGACCACGAGCAGGGGTTGCCTCAGGTCACATCGTCGTAACCGTTGATCCGGTCGTTCTCGCCCGTCGACTGCTCGGGCAGGGCCCGGCTGGCCGACACCGTCTCCACGTCGCCGATGTCCTCGGGCGTGAGGTCGAGGTCGGAGGCCTCGTCGTCGCCCGGTCCCGCTTCCGCGAGGCGCCGCTTACGACGGTCGTTCAGCAGGGAGAAGGCGGTCGCCGCGAAGTACAGGACCCAGATCGGCCCGGCGAGGGCCAGCATCGTGAGGGGGTCCGTACTGGGCGTGGCCACCGCGGCGAACACGGTGATGCCCATGATCATGCCGCGCCACCAGCCGAGCATCCGCTTGCCGGTGATCACGCCCGTGAGGTTGAGCATGACCAGGAGCAGCGGCAGCTCGAAGGAGAGTCCGAAGACGATCACCATGCGGGTGATCAGGTCGAGCAGCTCGTCCAGCGGCAGCTGGTTGTCGATATTCGCGGGCGAGAAGTCCAGCAGCACGCGCGCCATGGTCGGCAGCGTCTTGTACGCGAAGAAGGCGCCACCGAGGAAGAGCGGCACGCCGGTCGCGACGAACGCGGTCGCGTACTTCTTCTCGTGCTTGTGCAGGCCGGGGGCGATGAAGCCCCACAGCTGGTACAGCCAGATCGGCGACGCCCCGACGACACCGGCCATCAGCGACACCTTCAGCGCGAGCGTGAAGGGCGTGATCAGGCCGTTGAGCACGATGCGGGCGCACTGCTCGTTGGCGTCCTTGTTGTCGGCGGCGCGGGCCGTGAGCTCCGAGAAGGTCTTGTCACAACCGACCGAGTCCAGCACCGGGTTCGTGAAGAACTCGATGATGTCCTTGTAGTAGAAGGCAGCGACGATCGTCACGACGAGGATGGCCAGGACGGCCTTCCCGAGCCGGTTGCGAAGCTCACGCAGGTGCTCCGCGAGCGGCATCCGCCCCTCGGGGTCCTTCTCCTGCTTGCGGGCAGACTTGAGCAACCCACGTCCTCATCTCGTGCGGCAGGCCGCCTGACAGGGGCGGCCTTCGATCAGCTCTTGATCAGCTCTGCGTCGTCTGGTTGGTCGACTCGGACACGGGACGCGAGCTGGTCACGTCGCCCGGGGCGGCCTGGATGGTGCGCTGGGCCGGCGGCTGCTGGTCGTCCTTCTTCGGCGGGTCCGAGGGAGCGGCATCCTTGTTGCCACCCTCACTCTTCATGGCCTTGGCCTCGCTCTTGAGGATGCGGGCCGACTTGCCGAGCGAGCGCGCCATGTCCGGGAGCTTCTTCGCGCCGAACAGGAGGAGGATGACCACGAGCAGGATGATCAACTCGGGGGCGCCGATCTTTCCACCGAACATATGCGTTTACCTTCTCACTGAGGCGGCAGGGGCGGGACTGCCGGTACCGGTCGGACTTCGGACTGTTGTCCGACCACCGTGCTGGCAGCGATCGTATCCCGTGGGGGTGAACACGGGGCAATCCCTGTGCGTACTCCCAGTTGCGGCCCGCGCCTCACTCCCGGGCCGCGTAAGCGAGCGTACCCGCCGAACCTGGCAGACGGACAGGCCACAGCGGTAAAGCGCTTTCCATCCCTCCCCGCAGGTCACGGCGAGGAGGTCAGAGGGCTTCACCGCCGGCCTTCGCCACGGTGACCGCGGCCCGCTCCAGTTCCTCGGCGGCGCGATTGATCTGCTGTGTGGTGTCGGCGACTTGACGCCCGAGGCGCTGCGCCTCGACGAACACCTTGATCGCGAGGACGGCCAGCACGGCAAGCCCCACGAAACCCACAGCCACGGCCAGCATCGCCCAGAACATGCGCCGAGCCTAGACGGTCTGGTGGAGGCGGAGCGTGCGCACCCCGCCGCCCGTGAGGAGTTCGACGATGCGCTCACCGGCGGGCTTGCGCACCGCGGCGTCGCACTCGGGGCAGGTGAAGGAGTAGAAGGTGGTCCTGCGGCTCGCGCCGATCGCCAACCGGATCGCTGTCGCGGCCAGTTCGAAGCGGGCGCGGCAGTCCGGGCAGGCAGCCTTGAAGACGACGGGCGCCGGGGCGGCGACCGTGGCGGACATCGTGGCGATATCAGTGAAACCGGCCACATGAGTCATTTCGACCACCTCGCACCTTTCATCCGTTCTGCGCCATGTATCCCGGAGAGCGTGTCCGACTGCCTCACGCTCCCTCACGCGGCCCCGTCGTACGCGGCCAGCGCCTGCCGCGCCGCGTCCCGCGCGCTCACGGCCAGCTCGGCCGGTGCCACGATGTGCCCGTCCCGGCCGAGCCGCAGCGCGAGCCGGCGCAGCGAGGAGGGGTCGGGCGTGCGCAGCGTGATCCGCAGACCACCGTCCGCCAGCTCCTCGGCGCTGTCGTGCGGGTAGTACTCGGCCACCCAGCGCCCGCCGGGTCCGACCTCGACGACGACCTCCGGGTCCTCGGCCGCGGGCTGCACGAGTCCCTCGGAGAGATCACGCAGCTCCACCTCGGGCGGTGCCGCGGCCTCGTCCAGGATCCGGATCTCGGCGACCCGGTCGAGCCGGAACGTGCGCCGCGCCTCGGACCTGCGGCACCACGCCTCTACGTAGGTGTGACCGACGCTGACCAGGCGGATCGGGTCGATCTCCCGCTCGGTGACCTCGTCGCGCGCGGGCGAGTAGTAGCGGATCCACAGGCGGCGGCGCTCGGAGATCGCACGGTCGACGTCGGCGAAGACACCGCCTTCGGACTCGAAGGTGACGTTCAGGCGGGCGCTCGCGCTCGCCACCTCGCCGGCCGCCGCCTCCAGTTTCGCGGTGGCGCGCAGCAGCGCGAGCCGGTCGCTCTCGCGCAGCCCCGGCAGCGTGGCCACCGCGCGCGCCGCCACCAGCAGCGCGGTCGCCTCGTCGGCGGCGATGCGCAGCGGCTCGGCGACGTCGTCGGGGTTGTGCCACCAGATGCGGTCGCCGTCGGTGTCGATGTCGAGCAGGTCGCCGCCGCGGAAGCTCGTGCCGCACAGGGGCAGCACGTCCAGGTCGGAGATCAGCTCGTCCTCGGTGATGCCGAAGGCGCGGGCGACGTCCTCGACGCGGGCGCCCGGGCGCTCACGCAGATACGTCACCAGCGACAGCATCCGCCGGGTCTGGTCGATGGCGTTGGCAGCCATGCTCGTCCGTGCTCCCCTCAGTCCCGCGCTCAGCCCTTGGCCACGGCGCGCAGCCGGTCCACGACATCGGCCCGCAGCTCGGCGGGCTCGAGGACGACCACGTCGGGGCCGAACTCCACGAGCCAGGCGTCGAGCCCGTGCCCGTACGGGATCTCCAACTCGTCCCAGCCCTCGCCCCGTTCCCGTACGGCGACGGCCTTGGCGCGCAGCGGGTAGCCAGCGCCCGTGCGCAGCCGGATCAGCGCGGAGCGCGTGGCGCTCTCCCCCGCCCAGCTCGCGACGGTCTCCCGCACGGTCACCACGTCCGGCACCGGCGCCGTGAAACGGCCGGCGCGGGAGCGGACCTTGCCGGTGATCCGGGAGAGCCGGAAGACCCGCTCGGCCTGCCGGTCGCGGTCCCAGCCCGCCAGGTACCAGTGGCCGCGCCAGCACTCCAGGGCCCACGGCTCGACGTGCCGGGGCTCGGGCCGGGCCGCGGTGGCCTTGCGGTAGTCGAAGACGACGGGGCGGCGGTCGCGGCAGGCCAGCATCAGCGGCTCGAAGGACGCCTCGTGCACGGGGATCCGGGGTTCCAGCGCGCTGTGGGCCTCGTACGGGTCCACGTCCTCGGGCATCCCGGCAGCGCGCAGCTTCTGCAGGGCGCCGCTGGCGGCCCCGGCGAGGCGGGCCTGCTGCCAGACCTTCGCGGCGAGACCGAGGGCCGCGGCCTCCTCGGCGTCGAGCGTGACCGGGGGCAGCCGGTTGCTGTCGCGGCGGGCGAGATAGCCGACCTCGCCGTCCAGGTTCTCCACGGTCTCGATGACCAGGCCGAGCTCGCGCAGGTCGTCCTTGTCACGCTCGAACATCCGGTTGAAGGAGTCGTCGTTGCCGGCTTCCAGGTAGGCCTCGATGGACCCCCGCAGCTCGCGCTTGCTGAGCGGACGCCGGGTCCCGAGCAGGCACAGCGCCAGATTCATCAGCCGCTCGGCCTTGGCAATGGCCATCGACGCCCTTTCCTCATGTGGCTCCCGACCGTTGACCGTACCGCCCCCGGGTGTCGTGGCAAAAGCCGAGGGCCCATGCCAACAGGCATGGGCCCAGGGATGACCGCTTGCGGTCGTTGTCTGACGATCTCAGACGGAGATCAGGTCACAGACGAAGATCAGCGTCTCGCCGGGGGCGATACGGCCACCGCCGGCGCCACGCTCGCCGTAGGCGAGGTGCGCGGGGATGGTCAGCTTGCGACGGCCGCCGACCTTCATGCCCTGGACGCCCTTGTCCCAGCCCTGGATGACCTGGCCGGCACCGAGCTGGAACTCCAGCGGGTTGCCGCGGTTCCACGAGGCGTCGAACTCCTCACCGGAGGAGAAGGACACACCCACGTAGTGGACCTTGACGAAGTCCCCGGCCTTGGCCTCGGCACCGTCGCCCTCCCAGATGTCCACGATCTCCAGGTCAGTGGGGACCGGACCGTCCGGGAAATCGATCTCGGGCTTGTCGATGTTCACGAGAAGTGCTCCTGCTTGTTGGCGGTTGGGCAACCGGGACAGTCTGCCATTTCTCCGGCGGTCAGTGCGCGGAGAGGATGTCGACCACGAAGACGAGCGTCGAGTTGGCCGGCAGGGTCTTGCCCTTGGCCTGCTTGCCGTACGCCTGGTCGGCCGGGATCACCAGGAGCACCCGGTCACCGATGTGCTTGCCGACGATGCCGGTGTCCCAGCCCTTGATGACCTGGCCCTTGCCGATGACGGTCTGGAACGGCTGGCCGGTGTTGTAGGACGAGTCGAACAGCTCGGCCTTGTCCTTGCCCTCGTTGGGCTTCCAGGCGGCACCGCTGTACTGCATGCTGACCGTCTGGCCGCTCTTGACCTCGGCGCCCTTGCCCTGGATCAGGACCTTGTCGACGAGGTCCTTGGGCGGGTCGTTCTTCGGGACGGAGATCTTCGCGGGCGCCGGCTGGTCGGCGTTGATCTGCGGCAGGTCCGACGGGATGGCCGACTGCTTGGCCGCGGAGTCCCGGACGACCTTGCCGATGTCCATGGCGAAGACGAGCGTGTCCGAGCCGGAGATGCCGACCTGCGGGTTGCCCTGGCTGCCGAAGCCCGCGGCCGGCGGCGCCACGACGAGGACCCGGCTGCCCTCCTTCTGCCCGAGCACGGACTGCGCGAAGGCCGGGAGCTGGCCCTCGCCGCCCGCGGTCACCATCTGGTCGCCGCCGCCCTGCGCCCCGTACGTGGTGCCGAGGTCCTTGCCGCCCTTCCAGAGCTTGCCGGTGAAGTTCATCGACACCAGGTCGTTCTTCTTCACCTCGGCGCCGCTGCCCTCGGAGAGCGTGTGCACGACGAACTTGCCGCTCGGGTCGCCCTTGGGCAGCTTGATCGTCGCCTTCTTGCCGACGGCGCCGCTCACCTCGGGCATCGGGTCGGCGGTGTCGACCGCCTTGGGCACGTCAGCAGCCTTGGGCGCCGCGGACGAGGACTCCGCCTTGTCCGTCGCGTCCTTCTTGCCGTCGTCGCTGCCGCAGGCCGTCGCGGTCAGCGCCAGTGCCGGCACGATCAGTAGAGCTGCAAGTCGGCGTCGCACAGTGATCCTCAAGTCGCTCGAGTACAGTCCGGCCACTCTAGGCCCTCGCACAGCTTTTCCAAGGACGGCCGAAGGCCCCGTACGAATGATTCGTACGGGGCCCTTCAAAGGATTGCTCGACCGTCGGACTACATTCCGGCGATCAGCTTCTCCACCCGGTCGTCCACGCTGCGGAACGGGTCCTTGCACAGCACCGTGCGCTGCGCCTGGTCGTTCAGCTTCAGGTGCACCCAGTCGACCGTGAAGTCACGGCGCTGCTCCTGGGCCCGGCGGATGAAGTCGCCGCGCAGCCTCGCGCGCGTGGTCTGCGGCGGCACGGACTTGCCCTCGAAGATCTTCAGGTCGTTGCAGATCCGGGCGGCCTGGCCCTTCTTCTCCAGGAGGTAGTAGAGGCCCCGGCGGCGGTGGATGTCGTGGTACGCGAGGTCTATCTGCGCGACCCTCGGGTGCGACATGGTCATGTTGTGCTTGGCCCGGTACCGCTCGATGAGCTTGTACTTCATGACCCAGTCGATCTCGGTGCCGATGCGGTCGAGGTCCTCGGCCTCGATCGCGTCGAGCGTGCGGCCCCACAGCTCCAGGACCTGGTCGACGGTGCCGGTGCGGATGCCCCGGCGCTCCACGAAGTCGACGGCCTTCTCGTAGTACTCGCGCTGTACTTCGAGAGCCGAGGCCTCGCGGCCGCTGGCCAGGCGCACCTTGCGGCGGCCCGTGATGTCGTGGCTGACCTCGCGGATGGCCCGGATCGGGTTCTCCAGGGTCAGGTCGCGCATCACCGTGCCCGCCTCGATCATGCGCAGCACCAGGTCGGTGGCGCCGACCTTGAGGAGCATGGTCGTCTCGGACATGTTCGAGTCGCCGACGATGACGTGCAGACGGCGGTAGCGCTCGGCGTCCGCGTGCGGTTCGTCGCGGGTGTTGATGATCGGCCGGGAACGCGTCGTCGCGGAGCTGACGCCCTCCCAGATGTGCTCGGCGCGCTGGCTCACGCAGTACACGGCGCCGCGCGGAGTCTGCAGCACCTTGCCCGCGCCGCACAGCAACTGACGCGTGACCAGGAAGGGGATGAGGATGTCCGCGAGCCGCGAGAACTCCCCGTGCCGCGCCACCAGGTAATTCTCGTGGCAGCCGTAGGAGTTTCCCGCCGAGTCGGTGTTGTTCTTGAACAGGTATACGTCGCCTGCGATTCCCTCCTCGTGCAGGCGTCGTTCGGCGTCGACGAGCAGGCCTTCCAGAATGCGCTCGCCCGCCTTGTCGTGGGTGACCAGTTCGGTCACGTTGTCGCATTCCGGTGTTGCGTATTCCGGATGCGAACCCACGTCAAGATAGAGGCGGGCACCGTTCCGCAGAAAGACATTGCTGCTGCGGCCCCATGACACGACACGGCGGAAGAGGTACCGCGCCACCTCGTCAGGTGACAGGCGTCGCTGTCCCCTGAACGTGCATGTGACGCCGTACTCGTTCTCCAGCCCGAAAATGCGGCGGTCCATGACTGAACATTACGCCCGATCCCCCGAGCTGAAACGGGGTTCGGCAGCACGGTTTGGATCATTTTCCGACGCGAGCGCGACACGCCCGGACGTGCGCGGGACCGTGAGAACCCGGCCCATGGCCAACAGCACGAGCAGCGCGACCGTCCCGGTGGCGGCCGGCACGGTGAAACCCCACCGGGTGCCGCCCCACTCGACGACCGGTCCCGCGACGGCCGTGCCCGCGCTGGCGCCGACCGTGAACGTCGTCACGAGCCAGGAGAACGCCTCCGTCACCGTCCCCCGCGGCGCGTGCCGGTCGACGACGATGAACGCGCAGGCGATGCACGGCGCGAGGAAGACCCCGGCGACCGCCGTGAGCGCCACCATCGCCGCCGGTCCGGGCATCAGCGTCAACGGGACGTAGAACAGGGCGAGAAGAGCCACCAGCACCCGAAGCCGCGCCTCCGGGGCGCCGCCCCACTGCCGGGCGCCGTACGCGGTGCCGCCCACCAGGGCGCCGAGCCCCAGCGCCGCCATCATCCAGCCGTAGGTGGCGTCCCCGCCGTTCCCGTCCGCGTACGAGACGCCGGCCACGGTGATCGAGCCGAGTGCGAGCCCGATGAACAGGAAGGCGGCGAGCAGGACGAGCAGGCCCGGCGAGCGCAGGGCGCCCAGCCAGTGCGCCTCGCGCGGCGCCGAACGCCACTCCCGCGAGGGCTTGGACAGCACGACCGACAGCGCCCCCAGCACACCGATCACGTTCAGGACCAGCAAGGCGGCCTGCGCGGACCACAGCGAGACGCAGACGGTCACCAGCAACGGGCCGACGGTGAACATGACCTCCTGGGCGATCGCGTCCATCGCGTACGCGGTGTGCACCTGCTCCTCGCGCGACAGCACGCTCGGCCAGAGCGCCCGCAGGCCGCCCTCCAGCGGCGGCGTGAGCAGACCCGCGACGGCGACGGCGCCGTACGCCAGCGGCAGCGAGCCGGTCCCGGCGAAGGCGAACACGGCCGTCGCGAGGGCGGACGACAGCGCCGCGGGCAGCTGCACCTTCGGCTGGCCGTGCAGGTCGACGAGGCGGCCGAGCAGCGGCTGCCCGATCGCGTTGCCCACTCCGTAGACCGCCGCGAGCGCTCCGGAGAGGCTGTACGTGCCGCCCTCGTCGCGGATGAACAGGACGATGGCGATCGCCGCCGTGGCGTTCGGCAGCCGGCCCACCAGCGTGCCCGTGAGCAGCCGCATCGCGTGCCGCGCCCTGAGGATCTCCGCATATCCCGCGGCCATCGCCCCGCCCTCTGCTGAAGTTTTACGTATAACGTCGAGGGGTTATACGTACCACGCACGCCGTCCGGGGAGCCACCCGATAACGTCGAGCACCCGGGGACGAGACACACGGAGGCAGCAGTGAGCAGCGGTACGGACGGGCCGGCGACCACCCGCCCCACCAGCCGGGACGTGGCCCGCGCCGCCGGCGTCTCGCAGGCCGCCGTCTCCCTGGTCATGGGCGACAAGTGGCGCGGCCGGGTCGCCGTGGCCACGGCCGAGCGGGTCCGGGCGGCGGCCCGGGAGCTGGGGTACCGCCCGAACCTCGCGGCCCGCAATCTCCGTCTCGGGCGCACCCGCACCGCCCTGCTCGTCGTGCCCGCGCTCACGAACGAGTTCTTCGCCGGCGTCTACACGGGAGCGGCCCGGGTCGCGGCCCGGCACGACTTCGGTGTCGTCCTCTACCCGTCGCCGGTCGGCGTCGGCCCGGCCCGCGATCCGTTCCCCTCCGCCCGCGCCGCCCTGGACGGCATCCTGGCCTCGTCCATGGCCGCCGACGCCGTCACCGCGCTGCGCGGCGACGACCTGCCCCTCGTCATGCTGGACAGCGATCCGGCCGGCAGCCTCGGCGCCGCGACGGTGAACCTGGACCTCACCGACGGCATCCGGCAGATCACGGACCATCTGCTGGAGCTCGGCCACCGCGACTTCCTGCACCTCGCCTCGGCGGTGCGGTCGTGGACCTTCGACGTGCGCGCCCGTGAACTGGCCGCCAGGACCGCCCGGTTGCCCGGCACCACGGTCCGTACCGTCCGTTCCGCCCTCACCGTCGAGGACGCCCTGGTCGCCACGGAGCGGGCCCTGCGCACCTCGGGCCTGGTCCGGCCCACCGCGATCGTCTGCGACGACGACAAGCTCGCGACGGGCGCCTACAAGGCCGCCCGGCGCATGGGGCTGCGCATCCCCGAGCAGCTCTCGGTCACCGGCTTCGACGATCTGTCGCTGGCCACCGCCGTCGAGCCCGAGCTGACCACGGTGCGGCTGCCGGCGGAGGAGTTCGGCGAGCGGGGCATGGCGGCGCTGCTCGCCGTCCTGGAGGGCCGTGAGCCCGAAACGGGCCCGCTGCCGGTCGAGTTGATCGTGCGCGGCTCGACGGCGCCGGCGCCGCCCGCCGAGGCGTGACATGCGTGTGCCCCGGCCGGTTCGGGAACCGGCCGGGGCACACGCACGACGAACCGGTGGCTACTCCTCGGTGGAGTCGTCGTCGGACACCGCGTCGGACGCGGCCTTCGACACCTCGGCGGCGCCCTCGGCCGTCAGCAGGCGCGACAGCTGCCGCCCCGCGATCCGCTTGAACTTGCGCTGCTGCGGCCGCGTACGGTCCAGCACCGCCACCTCGAGACGCTCCGCGGGGATCTCCCGCTCGCTGCCGTTCGTGTCGCGCGACAGCGCCTGCACGGCCAGCTTCAGCGCCTCGGACAGCGACATGCCGTCCTGGTGGCGCTGGTCGAGATAGCCGCTGATCTGCTCGGCGTTGCCGCCGACCGCCACCGAGCCGTGCTCGTCGACGATCGACCCGTCGTGCGGCAGGCGGTAGATCTGGTCGCCCTCGGCGGACTCACCGACCTCCGCGACGACCAGCTCCACCTCGTAGGGCTTCTCACCCGCACTGGAGAAGATGGTGCCCAGCGTCTGCGCGTACACGTTCGCCAGACCACGGGCCGTCACATCGTCACGGTCGTACGTGTAGCCGCGCAGATCCGCGTAGCGCACGCCGCCGATACGGAGGTTCTCGTACTCGTTGTACTTGCCGGCGGCCGCGAAGCCGATCCGGTCGTAGATCTCGCTGAACTTGTGCAGGGCACGGGACGGGTTCTCGCCGACGAACACGATGCCGTCGGCGTACTGCAGCACGACCAGGCTGCGACCGCGGGCGATGCCCTTGCGCGCGTATTCCGCGCGGTCGGCCATCGCCTGCTGGGGTGAGACATAGAACGGCGTCGACACCGGCTATCCGTCCCTTTCTGTCAGTAACGCGTCAGTGGGGCAAGAAGAGCGAACAGTCAGCTCACAGCAGCGCGGCGCGCGGCCCGTCCGGCTGTTCCAGACGCCGCTCGAGGATCGAGCGGGCGATCTCCGACGACTCGTCGTCCGTCAGACGACGGAACCCGTCCTCCGAGATCACCGTGACGATGGGGAAGATCCGCCGGGCCATGTCCGGACCACCCGTCGCCGAGTCGTCGTCGGCCGCGTCGTACAGCGCCTGCACGACCAGCGTCGTGGCCTGCTCCTCCGTCAGATCCTCGCGGTAGAGCTTCTTCATCGCCCCGCGCGCGAAGACCGAGCCGGAACCGGTGGCGGCGTAGCCGTGCTCCTCACTGCGCCCGCCCGTGACGTCGTACGAGAAGATGCGGCCCTTCTCGCGGTCGACGTCGTACCCGGCGAACAGCGGCACCACGGCCAGCCCCTGCATCGCCATGCCGAGGTTCGACCGGATCATCGTGGACAGCCGGTTCGCCTTGCCCTCCAGCGACAGCTGGGCGCCCTCGACCTTCTCGAAGTGCTCCAGCTCCAGCTGGAAGAGCTTGACCATCTCGACGGCCAGACCGGCGGTGCCGGCGATGCCGACGGCCGAGTACTCGTCCGCCGGGAAGACCTTCTCGATGTCGCGCTGCGCGATCACATTCCCCATCGTGGCCCGCCGGTCACCGGCGAGCACCACGCCTCCGGGGAACGTCACGGAGACGATGGTCGTGCCGTGCGGGGCTTCGATGACGCCCTGCGTCGGCGGCAACTGCCGGTTGCCGGGCAGCATTTCGGGCTGGTGCTCGGACAGGAAGTCCATGAAGGACGACGATCCCGGCGTCAGGAAGGCTGCCGGTAGACGCCCGGTGCTACGAGGGTTGGCTTCCACGCGTTTCCTTCCACGTAAATGCAGTTGAAGCACAGTACGCCACGGACCCTACCCGTCTCGTGGCGGTGATCCACCTGTGCGGCCGGAGCCGTGCGACAACGCTTCGCGGGCTCCGGCACGCACCGGAGGAACCTTCGGGCCGCAGGCCGAGGTGACCTACTGGCCGCCCTTCTGCACGAAGGAACGCACGAAGTCCTCGGCGTTCTCCTCGAGGACGTCGTCGATCTCGTCCAGAACCGAGTCGACGTCGTCGCTCAGCTTCTCCTGGCGCTCCTTGAGGTCGTCGGTCGCCTGCGCGTCCTGCGCCTGCTCCTCGACCTCCTCGGTGGAACGCGTCGCCTTCTGCTGTCCGCCGCCGGTGTCCTTGGTCGCCATATCCAGCTCACCCCGCTCGGTTCGACATTCACGTCGTACAGGTCGTTCGTGATCAGAACCCTACAAGTCGGGTCCGACATCGGCCTCGCACTTTGTGCAACGTGCTCGGCCCACCTCTGTGATTCCCCTGCCGCCGACTTTTCAGCCGTGGATCAGGCGCCGATCAGCCGCCGGACAGCACGCGCACCAGATCTTCGGCCGTCCGGCACCGGTCGAGCAGCTCCTTCACGTGATTTCGCGTTCCGCGAAGGGGTTCGAGGGTTGGGACCCGTTGCAGTGAGTCACGGCCGGGCAGGTCGAAGATCACCGAGTCCCAGGAGGCCGCGGCGACGTCGTCCGCGTACTGCTCCAGGCAGCGCCCGCGGAAGTAGGCCCGGGTGTCCTCCGGCGGCTTCGTACGGGCCCGCTCGACCTCGCCCTCGTCCAGCAGGCGCTTCATCTTGCCGCGGGCCGCGAGACGGTTGTACAGGCCCTTCTCGGCCCGTACGTCGGCGTACTGCAGGTCGACGAGGTGCAGCCGGGCCGCGTCCCAGTCCAGGTCGTCGCGCCGGCGGTAGCCCTCCATGAGCTCGCGCTTGGCGACCCAGTCCAGCTCGCCGGAGAGGCTCATGGGGTCGCTCTCCAGGCGGCCCAGGACGTCCTCCCAGCGGGTGAGGACGTCCTTGGTCTGGTCGTCCGCGTCGGCGCCGAAGCGCTCCTCGACGTACTTCCTGGCGAGCTCGTAGTACTCCATCTGGAGCTGGACCGCGGTGAGCGTACGGCCGCTACGGAGCGTGATCAGATGCTGGAGGGTCGGGTCGTGGGAGACCTGGTGGAGGGTGCGGACCGGCTGGTCCACGGCCAGGTCCACCGCGATGAAGCCGTCCTCGATCATGGAGAGGACCAGAGAGGTTGTGCCGAGCTTCAGGTACGTCGAGATCTCGGAGAGGTTCGCGTCGCCGATGATCACGTGGAGCCGGCGGTACTTCTCGGCGTCCGAGTGCGGCTCGTCGCGGGTGTTGATGATCGGGCGCTTGAGCGTGGTCTCCAGGCCGACCTCGACCTCGAAGTAGTCCGCGCGCTGGCTGAGCTGAAAGCCGTGCTCGTGCCCGTCCTGACCGAGGCCGACGCGGCCCGCTCCGGTGACGACCTGACGGGAGACGAAGAAGGGCGTCAGGTGGCGCACGATGTCCGAGAAGGGGGTCTCCCGCTTCATCAGATAGTTCTCGTGCGTGCCGTAGGAGGCGCCCTTGTTGTCGGTGTTGTTCTTGTAGAGGTGGATCGGCTGGGCGCCGGGAAGCTGGGCGGCCCGCTCGGCGGCCTCGGCCATGATGCGCTCGCCGGCCTTGTCCCACAGGACGGCGTCCCGGGGGTTGGTGACCTCCGGGGAGCTGTACTCGGGGTGTGCGTGGTCGACGTAGAGGCGCGCGCCGTTGGTGAGGATGACATTGGCCAGGCCGATGTCCTCGTCGGTGAGCTGGCTGGAGTCGGCGGCCTCCCGCGCGAGGTCGAAGCCCCGGGCGTCGCGCAGCGGGTTCTCTTCCTCGAAGTCCCAGCGGGCGCGGCGGGCCCGGTGCATCGCCGCCGCGTACGCGTTGACGATCTGGGACGAGGTGAGCATGGCATTGGCATTGGGGTGGCCGGGGACGGAGATCCCGTACTCCGTCTCGATGCCCATTACTCGCCGTACGGTCATGCGGCCCTCCTTGCCCGGCGGCGCCCTCGGTCGGGGGCGGCGCTCAAGTACCGCTGGTTCTCCGGTGCGCGTGCGGTGCCCGTCCCCGCACGGCGCGACTCGGCGGTATTGAAGAGCCTAGAACGCCTCTGCGCTGGTGGGGAGATCATTTGCGTCATTGCTTCGCTCCGACGTCGAGCGGGTGGCCGCGTGGTAGTTGCCCGGAAAAACAGTGGGCTGCGGGTGCCCGGTCCGGGCACCCGCAGCCACCCTGTCATTTACAGGTACTGACCGGTGTTCGCCACCGTGTCGATGGAGCGTCCGGTGTCCGCGCCCTGCTTTCCGGTGACGAGCGTACGGATGTAGACGATCCGCTCGCCCTTCTTTCCGGAGATCCTGGCCCAGTCGTCCGGGTTGGTGGTGTTCGGCAGGTCCTCGTTCTCCTTGAACTCGTCGATGCAAGCCTGGAGGAGATGAGAGACCCTGAGGCCCTTCTGGTTCTGCTCGAGGAAGGCCTTGATGGCCATCTTCTTGGCGCGGCCGACGATGTTCTCGATCATTGCGCCGGAGTTGAAGTCCTTGAAGTACAGGACTTCCTTGTCGCCATTGGCGTACGTGACTTCCAGGAAGCGGTTTTCCTCGGATTCCGCGTACATGTGCTCCACGGCGGTCTGGATCATGCCGTGGACCGTGGCCACCTTGTCGCCGCTGTGCTCGCCGACGTCGTCGGTGTGCAGCGGCAGACGGTCGGTGAGGTACTTCCCGAAGATGTCCTTGGCCGCCTCGGCGTCCGGGCGCTCGATCTTGATCTTCACGTCGAGTCGTCCGGGGCGCAGAATGGCCGGGTCGATCATGTCCTCACGGTTCGAGGCACCGATCACGACCACGTTCTGCAGGCCCTCCACGCCGTCGATCTCGGCGAGCAGCTGCGGGACGATGGTGTTCTCCACGTCCGAGCTGACACCGGAGCCACGGGTGCGGAACAGGGACTCCATCTCGTCGAAGAAGACGATGACGGGCGTGCCCTCGCTGGCCTTCTCGCGGGCACGCTGGAAGACGAGGCGGATCTGCCGCTCGGTCTCACCGACGTACTTGTTGAGAAGCTCAGGACCCTTGATGTTCAGGAAGAAGCTCTTGCCCTGGCCCTGTCCGGTCACCTCGGCGACCTTCTTGGCGAGCGAGTTCGCGACTGCCTTGGCGATCAGGGTCTTGCCGCATCCGGGGGGCCCGTACAGCAGGACACCCTTGGGCGGCCGCAGTTCGTGCTCCCTGTAGAGGTCCGGGTAGAGGTAGGGCAGCTCGACCGCGTCGCGGATCAGCTCGATCTGGTTGCCCAGGCCGCCGATCTGCTCGTAGCCGATGTCCGGGACCTCTTCGAGGACGAGTTCCTCTACTTCGCTCTTCGGTACGACTTCGTAGACATAGCCGGAACGGGGCTCGAGAAGCAGCGCGTCACCGGGGCGGATGACGACGTCGAGCAGCGGCTCGGCGAGCCGTACCACCCGTTCCTCGTCGGTGTGCCCGGTCACGAGGGCTCGCTCGCCGTCCTCGAGGATCTCCTTGAGGGTGACGATGTCGCCGACGCTCTCGAACTCCATGGCCTCGACCACGTTGAGCGCTTCGTTGAGCATTACTTCCTGGCCGCGCCGTAGCTCTTCGAGCTCGACGCTGGGGCTCACGTTCACCCGGAGCTTGCGGCCGCCGGTGAAGATGTCGGCGGTGCCGTCCTCGTTCGCGACGAGGAAGACTCCGAAGCCGGCCGGCGGCTGCGCGAGCCGGTCGACCTCTTCCTTGAGGGCCACGATCTGGTCGCGGGCCTCGCGGAGTGTGTTGGCGAGCCGCTCGTTCTGCGCGGACACGCCGGCCAGGTTGGTCTGCAGCTCGACGATCCGCTCTTCGAGAATCCTCGTATGACGCGGAGAGTCGGCGAGCTTGCGCCGCAGGACGGCGATTTCCTGCTCGAGATAGGCAATCTGCCCGGCGGGGTCGTCGGACCCTCGTCCCGGGCGGATGCCGCGGTTGATGTCGTCGTCGTGGGCTGCCACGGTCCTCACCTCCTCCAAGGGGAGCTGGACGCTTCCAGACCCTACCTGGGTGGGTGTTGATTGAAACCCCTAGATCACAAAGACGGTCGGGGTGTGTCCGATCTTCACCCTTGCGCTCTCCCTCACGCCAGGGGAATACCCACCCAACAACATCGGAAAGCGGGCGGTTGTAGGGTCGAAGTGTTCAACACCCGTCAGACCTGGCCCGACTTGCTTCTGCGAAGTCGGTTTTCCGGGGCCACGAGGCAGGAAACGGCAGGAGACATGACCGTGCAGCAAGAGGCCGGATCCGGCGCCGACAGCAGTGTTCCGCTGGAGGTGTGGATCGATCAGGACCTCTGCACCGGCGACGGGATCTGCGCCCAGTACGCTCCGGAGGTCTTCGAACTGGACATCGACGGTCTCGCGTATGTGAAGAGTGCGGACGACGAGCTGCTCCAGGACCCGGGCGCCTCAACACCCGTACCGCTCCCGCTCCTCACCGATGTCGTGGCGTCGGCGAAGGAGTGCCCGGGTGATTGCATCCATGTGCGACGCGTTTCGGACAGCGTCGAGGTGTACGGACCCGACGCGGCGTGACGGCGCGCTGACCGTCCGGACGGACGACGAAGACCCCGCGACCGGTGTTTCCGGTGTGCGGGGCCTTTTCGTGCCGGCTCAGACGCTGCTCGCGGCGGCCGGGGTGGAGCGGACGAACGCCCCGTTCCGCCACTGCCACTTGGCCTTGTCGTGGACGTCCGGGCGGTAGCGCGGGACCGCGTCGGAGGAGTAGCCGTCGAGGGTCGCGGTGACGGCTCCGTCCTGTACGCCGAGGGCGCTGACGGAGAACCGGTCCTTCGGGTCGACGAGCGTGGCGACGATCCGCGGCTCGGCCCCGGCGGGCTGGGTGAGGACGTAGACGCCGCTCGGCGGGGTGCCGGAACCGGCGTCGCAGCGGACGGCCGCGACCGTCTCGGGCCTGCCGTCGCCGTCGAGGTCGCCGGAGGCCTTCTTCTGCACCAGGACCTTGACCGGCCCGCAGTTGAGCGGGAAGTGGACCGCGGCCGGGTCCGGCGGGGCGACGGCCCGGGTCTTCGTGACGGTGGCCTTGGAGTCGGCCTGCGCCGCGGTGGCGGAGCCCGGCTGGAGGAAGCCGGAGGCCGCGACGACAGCGGCGAGCGCGGCCGCGGTGGCCAGCCAGTGGATGGGTCGGGTGGTGGTGTGCGCCAGTTCCGGGACGGCGGGTTGCTGCACTAGGAGCGTCTCCTGTGAGGGCTGTGCCGGTGGGGGTGGCCAGCATCGTGCCATACGTCACAGTGCAGGGGAACGCCGGGGTCCGGCGTTTCTGCGGTGGCTCCTGGAGGTGGTGCTGCCGCTGTGTCAACGAACGGACGCCGTCGCCCAGTTCCCGTACGGGGCGGGGAACTGGGCGACGGCGTCGATGCGTTGTGCGGTGGTACGTCCTCGGCTCAGCGGCCGCGGTTGCCGCCGTCGGCGTTGGGGCCGTCGTAGTCCTCGCCGTAGGCGCCCTTGGCGGGGCGGCGGCGGCGCATGGGCGGCTCGACGCCGTCCGCGAGGCGCCGGGCGGTGAGCAGGAAGCCCGTGTGGCCGATCATCCGGTGGTCGGGGCGGACGGCGAGGCCCTCCACGTGCCAGTTGCGGATCATCGACTCCCACGAGGTCGGCTCGTTGAAGCAGCCGATCTCGCGGATGGACTCGACGGTGCGGGCGAGCTGCGTGGTCGTGGCGACGTAGCAGCACAGGATGCCGCCGGGGACGAGCGCCTTCTTGACGACGTCGAGGCACTCCCAGGGGGCGAGCATGTCGAGGATGACGCGGTCGACGTCGCCGTCGGACAGGTTGTCCTGCAGGTCGCCGACGGTGAGCTGCCAGGCGGGGTGCGGGCCGCCGAAGTAGCGCTCGACGTTGCCCCTGGCGATCTCGGCGAAGTCCTCGCGGCGCTCGTACGAGTGCAGCATGCCCTCGTCGCCGATGGCGCGCAGCAGGAAGCTGCTGAGCGAGCCGGAGCCCACGCCCGCCTCGACGACGCGCGCGCCGGGGAAGATGTCGGCGAAGGCCAGGATCTGCCCCGCGTCCTTGGGGTAGACCACGGCGGCGCCGCGGGGCATGGACAGGACGTAGTCGGGGAGCAGGGGGCGCAGCGCGAGGTAGGCGACGTTTCCGGTGGTGCGGACAACGCTGCCCTCGGGAGCGCCGATCAGCTCGTCGTGCGGGAAGGAACCCTTGTGGGTGTGGAAGTTCTTCCCGTCCTCGAGCGTGAACGTGTAGTGGCGGCCCTTGGGGTCGGTCAGCTGTACCTGGTCCCCGACCTTGAAGGGCCCGCGTCGGCGGGCGGCACCGGTCGGTTCGGACATGTGACCAGCCTACCGGGCGCGGCGGGAGCCGCCGACCACACGGCGGTCAGCTGGGCCGGGCCATGGCCTTCACGAAGGCGCGCTCGACGTCCGCCGCGGAGAGGACGCCGTAGATCGCGCCGTCGTTCTCGACGACCAGGTACTCGGTCGCCGGGGCCGCGCGCAGGGTGTCGAGGAGCTCCTCCCCCGCCAGCTCGGCGGAGACCCGCATGCCGTCCGTGAGGTCCTGGGCGAGGCCGCTGACCGGAACCCAGGGGCGGCGGTGTTCGGGGATGCCGACGATGGCGGCCTCGCGGACCAGGGAGCGGGCCTCGCCGTCGGCGTCGACGACGACGAGGGCGCGGGCCCCGGACTCGTTGGCCCGGCGCAGGGCCTCGGAGAGCGGGGTCGCGGGCTCGACGGGGACGGCGCGGCGGGTGAGGGTGCGGGCGCGCAGTTCGGGCAGGTGTTCGCGCAGCCGGGCCATGCGCAGGCTGTTGCCGGCGCCGGTCCAGATGATCGCGGCGAGGATGGCGGCCAGGAGCGCGTCCATGACGGTGTCCATGCCGCCGACGTCCTCCGCGCCCTCGCCGAGCGCCCCGGACTGGGTGAGCAGCGGGAGGCCGATGAGGACGGTGATGGCGAGGGCGCGGCCGACCCAGGCGGCGGCGACGGTGCCGCTCATGGGCTTGCCGGTGATCTTCCAGACGACGGCGCGGAGCATCCGGCCGCCGTCGAGGGGCAGGCCGGGCAGCAGGTTGAACGCGGCGACGATGAGGTTGGAGACCATCAGGCCCGCCAGGAGGACGCCCGGGACGGTGCCCGGCTCGACGGCCATCATGCCGAGGTAGAAGACGCCGGCCAGGACCAGGGAGAGCAGCGGGCCGACGAAGGCCAGCACGAACTCGCGGCCGGGGGTCTCGGACTCCTTCTCGATCTCGGACACCCCGCCGAAGAACTGCAGCTGGATCCGGCGGACCGGGAGCTTGAAGCGCAGGGCGGCGACGGTGTGGGCGAGTTCGTGGACGAGGACGGAGGCGTAGAACGCGACCGCGAAGAAGAGGGAGACGAGGTAGCGGGCCGCGCCGAGTTCGGGCAGGACGCGGTCGAGCTGGCCGCCGAACACCCAGGTGATCAGGGCGGCGACGAGGAACCAGCTGGGCGCGACGTAGACCGGCACGCCGAAGGGGCGTCCCATGAGGATGCCGCCCCGGGGCTCGGGGGGCTTGGCCGGGCCCTTGCGCTTGCCGGAGGTGGCGGCGGCCCGGTCGGGGTGGCTGTCGTAGGGGTGTGCCGGGGCCTCGTCCTTGCGGGCGGGGTCCGCCGGTCCGGCCCCGGGTTTCCCGGCCGTGCCGGTGCCCGCCGGAGCGGAGTCCGCCGCGGGCTCCCGCGGCGGCGCCGGGTCCGTGCCGCCCGCGGCGGAGTCCGCCGGGGCGGGTGGTGCGGCGTCGGGCCGGGTCTGTGCGGGATGCCCCCCGGTGTCCTCCGTGGGCGGCGTCGCCTCGTCGGTGCCGGACTGCGGCTGCCCGCTCTCGTCCACGGTGATCCCTCGGTCCCCTCGTTCGAAGCGTTTCCCGCCGGAGCGGGACGTTCTGGCGTCGATGGTATGCGGACGGTGTCCGATGGCCCCCGTCGACTCCCCCGGGCCACGCTACGCAAGACGCCTGCGACGCGCAGGTGCCTGACTGTCAGTGGCGGGCCGTATCGTCGTGGGTCATGGAGACCAGTACCGAGACGGGCCCCGAGCACGGCCCCGCCAAGGCCGCCGTCGCGCCGGCGTCGCTCTCGCCGTCGCGCGCGAGCGATTTCATGCAGTGCCCGTTGCTGTACCGGTTCCGGGTGATCGACAAGCTGCCGGAGAAGCCGAGCGAGGCGGCGACGCGGGGCACGCTGGTCCACGCCGTGCTGGAGAGACTCTTCGACGTGCCGGCCGGCGAGCGGACCGCGCCGCAGGCCAAGTCGCTGATCCCGGGCCAGTGGGACCGGCTGCGGGAGTCGAGGCCGGAGCTGGTCGAGCTGTTCGCCGACGATGCCGAGGGCGAGCGGATGACCCGGTGGCTCGGTGAGGCGGAACGGCTCGTCGAGCGGTGGTTCACGCTGGAGGACCCGACCCGGCTGGAGCCCGCCGAGCGGGAGCTGTTCGTCGAGGCCGAGCTGGAGTCCGGGCTCAAGCTGCGCGGGATCATCGACCGGGTGGACGTGGCGCCCACCGGCGAGGTCCGGATCGTCGACTACAAGACGGGCAAGGCGCCCCGGCCCGAGTACGCCGAGGGCGCGCTGTTCCAGATGAAGTTCTACGCGCTGGTGGTGTGGCGGCTGAAGGGGGTCGTGCCGCGGCGGCTGCAGCTCGTGTATCTGGGCAGCGGGGACGTGCTGACCTACGACCCGGTGATCGCCGACCTGGAGCGGGTGGAGCGCAAGCTGCACGCGTTGTGGGACGCGATCCAGCAGGCCACCGCGTCGGGTGAGTGGCGGCCGCGGCCGACGAAGTTGTGCGGTTGGTGCGACCACCAGGCCGTTTGCCCGGAATTCGGCGGGACTCCCCCGCCGTATCCGCTTCAGGTGAGGGTGGCCGGGTCCGGCGAGGTGTAGCAGGGCAGAATGGGGCCGGACTATCGAAGGAGAGTTTCGTGGCCATCCGCGTCCTACTGGTCGACGACCAGCCGCTGCTGCGCACCGGCTTCCGCATGATCCTGGAGGCCGAGCAGGACATCGCGGTCGTGGGTGAGGCCGGAGACGGCCTGCAGGCTCTCGATCAGGTCCGGGCCCTGCAGCCCGATGTGGTGCTCATGGACATCCGGATGCCCCGGATGGACGGTGTCGAGGCGACCCGGCAGATCACCGGCCCCGACCGGGACGGTCCGGCGAAGGTGCTCGTCCTGACGACCTTCGATCTCGACGAGTACGTGGTGGAGGCGCTGAAGGCGGGGGCCAGCGGCT
The DNA here is from genome assembly GCF_050410835.1 of Streptomyces sp. cg35. Taxonomy (NCBI): domain Bacteria; kingdom Bacillati; phylum Actinomycetota; class Actinomycetes; order Kitasatosporales; family Streptomycetaceae; genus Streptomyces; species Streptomyces sp. cg35. The sequence goes on along the minus strand of NZ_CP191268.1, from coordinate 7,185,240 downwards.
TCCTCCTGAAGGACGCCCCGGCCAACGAGCTGGTGCAGGCGATCCGGGTGGTCGCCGCCGGCGAGGCGATGCTCGCGCCGAGCATCACGCGGCGGCTGCTGGACAAGTACGCGGACCATCTGCCGTCGGGCGACGAGCCGGTGCCGGACACCCTGCACACGCTGACCGAGCGTGAGGTCGAGGTGCTCAAGCTGGTGGCGCGCGGCTTGTCGAACGCGGAGATCGCCGCCGATCTGTTCGTGAGCGAGACGACCGTGAAGACCCATGTGGGCCATGTGCTCACGAAGTTGGGGCTGCGCGACCGGGTGCAGGCGGCCGTGTACGCGTACGAGAGCGGACTCGTCCGCCCCGGCGCCCAGTAGCCCCGCGGGTCACCCGCGACGTACGGCGAAGGCGGCGGTCACCCGGAGGTGGCCGCCGCCTTCGTGTCTGCCGGGCGGGACGGTCAGCCCTTGCTGATCTCCCAGAACCGGAACACGGTGGACGCGTCGAGGCAGTTCTCAAGGCCGTAGACGTTGTCGCGGGCGACGGCGTACTGCTTGGCCTGCCACACCGGCAGGATCGGCAGCTGCTCGGCGACGATGTCCTGGAGCTGCTCGTACTGCTTGGTGGTGGCGGAGCGGTCGCTCTGGGCGCCGGTGTCCGGGATGATCGCGTCGGTGATCGTCTTGTTGGTGTAGTTGTTGCCGAGGACGTTGCCCGCGCCGAAGAACGGCTGGGTGAAGTTGTCCGGGTCCGGGTAGTCGGGCACCCAGCCCTTGACGTAGACGCCGTACTTGCCGGACTTGATGTCCCGTTCGTACTGCGCGAATTCGACGGACTTCACGTCGGCGTCGAACAGACCGCTGGCGTTGAGCTGCTTGGCGATGGCCTTGAACTCGGCGTCGGTGGCCGGGCCGTAGCGCGACGGCGTGGACCAGAGGGTGAGCTTGACCTTGCCGGTGATGCCGGCACCGCGCAGCGCGGCCTGGGCCTTGCTCTGCGAGGGGCGGGCGCCGTAGGTGTCGAAGAACGCGGTGTTGTGGCCGCTGATGCCCGCCGGGATGATCGAGTACAGCGAGGTCGCGGTGTTGTCGTAGACCTCGTCGATGAGGGCGTCGCGGTCGATCAGGTAGGCCATCGCCTTGCGGACGGCGAGCTTGCCGACGACCGGGTCCTTCATGTTGAAGACGAGGTGCTGGACCTCGGCGCTGGTGCCCTCGACGACGTCGATGTCCTCGCTGCCCTTGCCGGTGGCCGCCTCGATGTCGGCGACGTCCTTGGCGGCGAGCCCGCGGTAGGTGAGGTCGACGTCGCCGTCGAGCAGGGACTTCTTCAGGCCCGCCTGGTCACCGTGGAAGAACCTCATGGTGACGCCGGTGTTCTTGACCTTGGCGGTGCCCCGGTACTTGTCGTTGACCGAGAAGACGGCCTGGTCCTTGCCGAACGAGTCGAGCTTGTACGGGCCCGAGCCGTCGGCCTTGCCGTCCGTGCGCAGGCGGTCGGCCGGGTACGCGGTGTGGTCGACGATCGAACCGGCGCCCGAGGCGATCTTGCTGGGGAAGGTCGCGTCGGCGTACTTGAGCTTGAAGACGACGGTGTCGGCGTCGGGCGTCTCCACCTTGTCCAGCATCGGGAACATGATGGCGGGACCGGCGTCGTCGTTGATCTTCATCATGCGGTCGAAGGAGAACTTGACGTCCTTCGACGTGAGCGCGTTGCCGTTGCTGAACTTCAGCCCCGAACGCAGGGTGCACGAGTAGACCTTGGTGGCCGTGTCGCTGAAGTGGCAGTCCTTGGCGGCCTCGGGCTGCGGCTCGGTGCCTCCGTTGGGGAAGCTGAGCAGCGACTGGAAGACGTTGTTGAACAGCAGCCACGAGCCCGGGTCGTAGCCGGACGCCGGGTCGGTCGCCTGGATGTCGTCGGACATCCCCATGACCACGGAGTCACCGGAGCCGGCCGAGCCGCCCTGGTCCGAGCCACAGCCGGTCAGCAGTGCCGCGGCGAGTCCCGCGCCGAGGGGCAGGGCCAACCACTGGTTGCGCTTTGTCACGTACGTGCCTTGTCGTCGGTCGTGCGATAAGGAGCGGGGCCGGCCGCGGCTTCGGGACCGGCCCCACGGTGAGCTCAGCCGCTGACGCCGCGGCCCAGCTCCCACAGCTGAAGGACGGAGGAGGCGGACAGCGCCCACTCCACGCCCGTGATGTCGTCGCGCGCGGCGACGTACTGCTTGCCCTGCCACAGCGGGAGCACCGGCACGTCGTCGGCGACGATGTCCTGGATCTGCTGGATGCTCTTGGACGCGGTGAGCCGGTCCGCCTCGCGGCGCTCGGCCGGGATCAGCTGGCCGCGGATGCGGCCGTTCGCGTACGGGGAGGCGAGGAAGTTGTCCTTGTCGAGGAACGGCGCGAGGAAGTTGTCGGCGTCCGGGAAGTCGGGGAACCAGCCGAGGCCGTAGACGTCGTACTTGCCCTTGAGCTGGGAGTCGCGGAACGTCTCCCACTTGTCGCCCTTGATGTCGACGTCGAACAGGCCGCTGTCGTTCAGCTGCTTCTGCAGGACCTCGAATTCCTTCTTGGTGCCCGAGCCGTAGTGGTCGGTCGTGTAGTGCAGGGTGACCTTGATCGGCGTGCTGATGTTCGCCCGGTTCAGCGTCGCCGCGGCCTTGGCCTTGTCCGGGTCGCCGTACTCGTTGAAGAACGAGTTCTGGTGGCCGGTGATGCCCGCGGGCACCAGCGAGTAGAGCGGCTCGGCGCTGGTGCCGTACACGCTGGACGCGAGCTCGCCGCGGTCCACGACCTCCGCCATGGCCTGGCGCACGGCCTTGCTCTTGACGCTGTCCGCAACGGTGTTGAAACCGAGGTAGCGGATCTCCATGCCCGGCATCTCGACCAGGTTGACGTTCTTGGGGGGCGTCGTCGAGTACTTGTTGATCTGCTCCGGCGACATGGTGCGCGTCATCAGGTCGATGTCGCCCTTCTCCAGCGCCGTGCCCATGGCGTCGGCGTCGGCGAAGGAGACCAGCTCCACCTTGTCGTTCTTCGGCTTCAACTGCCCCTTGTAGTTGGGGTTCTTGGTGAAGACGGTCTTGACGACGGCGTTGCCGTCGGTCTCGGCCTTCATCGTGTACGGGCCGGAGCCGTCCACGTCGAAGCCGTTGCGCAGCTTGCGCTTGTCGTAGTCGTCGGGGTTGACGATGCCGGCGGTGGGCGTGGCCAGCTTGTACGGGAAGGTGGCGTCCGGGGTGTTGAGGTGGAAGATCACCTTGCGGGCGCCCTGCGTCTCGATCGTGTCGATCGTGGAGAGCAGGCCGTACGAGGCGCTCTTGCTCTTGATGGTGCGGACCCGGTCGATGGAGTACTTCACGTCGGCGGCGGTGACCGGGTCGCCGCTGGCGAACTCCAGGTCCTTGCGCAGCGTGCAGACGTACCGCTCGCTGCCGGTGTCGGTGAAGATGCAGCTCTCGGCGGCCTCGGGCACCGGCTCGCCGCTGCCGCTGCGGGGCATCGCCATCAGCGTCTGCACGGTCTGGCGCAGCACGTTCCAGGACCCGGCGTCATAGGCGTACGCGGGGTCGAACGGGGCGGGTTCCTGCTTCGTCGCGACGAACCGGTCGGTGGTGCCCACGGCGATCCCGTCGCCGTCCGAACCCCCACTGTCGGACCCGCCGCACGCGGCGAGCACCGGGGCCAGCAGGCCGACGACGGCCGGCAGCACCAAAGTCTTGCGGTTCATGCTCGAAGTTCTCCAGAGCTGTTGATCCCGTGGGCCGGAACAGGGGTGGTGCACAGGGACACGGGAGGTTACGGCGATGTTCTCGCGACGACATTAATGGGCCCGCCGCGACGGTTCGCAGGCACTGGAGCCGGGCGCCCATCACGCTGCGGAACCAGGCGTGGACGCACCGAAAACACCTGAGGGGGAAGGTTCGGCACAGGGAGCGACCAATCAGGACACAAGGTCCCGACCGGGCGCACCCGAGGTGATGGCGCAGCACGGCGATCCGAACCTGTCGACCCTCCATCGAGTGGGAAAGGTCACATGGCCAACTGGATTGGCGGCTGCGGCGATTCAGCCACCCGGCAGCCGTCAGGGCGTCATCAGGCCATGCAGGAAAGGCAGGTTGACGTGCTCGAGGGACGACACGACGGTGCGCCGGTGGGCCGGCTCGATCGGAGCGACGGACGGGACGGCGACGACATGACAGCCCGCCGCCTCGGCGGCGGCGACGCCGGTGGCGGTGTCCTCGATGACGGCGCAGCGCCCGGGCTCGGCGCTCAGTCCGGAGGCGGCGAGCAGGTACGGGTCGGGGTGCGGCTTGGTGTGCGAGACCTCGTCGCCGGCGATGGTGAGGCGGAAGTTCTGTACGCCGAGCGACTGCAGGACGCGGTCGATGATGCGCCGGTGCGAGGCGGAGACGAGCGCGGTGGGCACCTGGTGCGCGGCGAGCTCGGCGAGGAGTCTGGCGGCCCCGGGCATCAGCGGCAGCGACTGGCCGATGCGCCGCTCGAAGGCGTCGTTGAGCAGGACGGTCAGCTCGGGGACGGTGATGTCGGCGCCGGTCGCCTCGATGAGGAAGCCCGCGCTGCGGGTCATCGGACCGCCGACGACGACCTGTTTCCAGGCCGGGTCGAGGGTGTGGCCGAGATCGGCGAAAACGGCGCTCTCGGCGTCCCACCAGAAGCCCTCGGTGTCGACGAGGGTTCCGTCCATGTCGAGGAGCACGGCCTGAAGGGTGGAGCCTTCGGCCGTTCGGGTACCGAGTGCGGGAACCGTACTGGTCATCCGTGGACACCTCCATGAGGGACGAGAAGGCCGGTCGCCCTCCTTGAGCGGGAGGGCGACCGGCCTGCGCTGGACCGACCAGTGTACGACTGCCGCGGATTACCGCGCGTTGAAGTACTTCGCCTCGGGGTGGTGGATGACGATCGCGTCGGTGGACTGCTCGGGGTGGAGCTGGAACTCCTCGCTGAGCTGGACGCCGATCCGCTCGGGCTCGAGCAGCTCGGCGATCTTGGCGCGGTCCTCCAGGTTCGGGCAGGCGCCGTAGCCGAGCGAGAAGCGGGCGCCCCGGTACTTCAGGGCGAACATGTCCTCCATCTCGGCGGGGTCCTCGCCGGCGAAGCCCAGCTCGGAGCGGACCCGGGCGTGCCAGTACTCGGCGAGTGCCTCGGCCAACTGGACGGACAGGCCGTGCAGTTCGAGGTAGTCGCGGTAGGAGTCGGAGGCGAACAGCTCGGCGGTGGCCTCACCGATCTTCGAGCCGACGGTGACGACCTGGAGGCCGACGACGTCGGTCTCGCCGGACTCCTCCGGGCGGAAGAAGTCGGCCAGGCACAGCCGGCGGCCGCGGCGCTGGCGCGGGAAGCTGAACCGGGTCCGCTCGTTCCCGGCGTCGTCCAGGATGATCAGGTCGTCGCCCTTGGACACGCAGGGGAAGTAGCCGTAGACCACGGCCGCTTCGAGCATGTTCTTGGTGTGCAGCTCGTCGAGCCAGCCGCGCAGCCGCGGCCGGCCCTCGGTCTCCACCAGCTCCTCGTACGTGGGCCCGTCCCCGGTGCGCGCCTGCTTCAGGCCCCACTGGCCCTTGAAGAGGGCGCCCTCGTCGAGCCAGGACGCGTACTCCTTGAGCTGGATGCCCTTGATGACGCGGGTGCCGCGGAACGGCGGTTCGGGGACCGGGTTGTCGGTGGCGACGTCGGAGCGCGCGGGCCCCTCGTCGGGCCGCTCCTCGACCTGTACGGCGCCGGCCTTGACCCGGCGCTGCTTCAGTTCGGGCAGCGTGGCGCCGGGCACGCCGCGCTTGACCGCGATGAGCGCGTCCATCAGGCGCAGGCCCTCGAACGCGTCGCGGGCGTAGCGGACTTCGCCCTCGTAGATCTCGTGCAGGTCCTGCTCGACGTAGGCGCGGGTGAGCGCGGCGCCGCCCAGGATCACCGGGAAGTCGGCGGCCAGCTTGCGCTGGTTGAGCTCCTCCAGGTTCTCCTTCATGATCACGGTCGACTTGACCAGGAGCCCGGACATGCCGATCACGTCGGCCTTGTGCTCCTCGGCGGCTTCCAGGATCGCCGAGACGGGCTGCTTGATGCCCAGATTGACCACGTTGTAGCCGTTGTTGGACAGGATGATGTCGACAAGGTTCTTGCCGATGTCGTGGACGTCGCCGCGCACGGTGGCCAGCACGATGGTGCCCTTGCCCTCCGTGTCCGACTTCTCCATGTGCGGTTCCAGGTAGGCCACCGCGTTCTTCATCACCTCGGCCGACTGCAGCACGAACGGCAGCTGCATCTGGCCGGAGCCGAACAGCTCGCCGACCACCTTCATGCCGTCCAGCAGGATGTCGTTGACGATCTCCAGCGCCGGGCGGGACTCCAGGGCGGCGTCGAGGTCGGCCTCCAGGCCGTTCTTCTCGCCGTCGATGATGCGTCGCTTGAGGCGCTCCTCCAGCGGCAGCGCCGCCAGTTCCTCGGCCTTGCCGGCCTTCAGCGACTTCGCGGTGGCGCCCTCGAACAGCGCCATCAGCTTCTGCAGCGGGTCGTAGCCCTCGGACCGGCGGTCGTAGATCAGGTCGAGGGCCGTCTTGACCTGTTCCTCGTCGAACCGCGCGATGGGGAGGATCTTCGAGGCGTGCACGATCGCCGAGTCCAGGCCGGCCTTCACGCACTCGTCCAGGAACACGGAGTTGAGGACGATGCGGGCGGCCGGGTTCAGGCCGAAGGAGATGTTCGACAGGCCCAGCGTGGTCTGCACGGCGGGGTGGCGCTTCTTCAGCTCGCGGATCGCCTCGATGGTGGCGATGCCGTCGCCCCGGGACTCCTCCTGCCCGGTACAGATCGTGAAGGTCAGGCAGTCGATCAGGATGTCCGACTCGTGGATGCCCCAGTTCCCGGTCAGGTCCTCGATGAGGCGCTCGGCGATGGCCACCTTGTGCTCGACCGTGCGGGCCTGGCCCTCCTCGTCGATGGTCAGCGCGATCAGCGCGGCGCCGTGCTCCTGCGCGAGCCGGGTGACCTTCGCGAAGCGGGACTCCGGGCCGTCGCCGTCCTCGTAGTTGACCGAGTTGATGACCGCGCGGCCGCCGAGCTTCTCCAGCCCGGCCTGGATCACCGGCACCTCGGTCGAGTCCAGCACGATCGGCAGGGTGGAGGCGGTGGCGAAGCGGCCGGCCAGTTCCTCCATGTCGGCGACGCCGTCGCGGCCCACGTAGTCGACGCAGAGGTCGAGCATGTGCGCGCCCTCGCGGATCTGGTCGCGGGCCATCTCCACGCAGTCGTCCCAGCGGCCTTCCAGCATGGCCTCGCGGAACTTCTTCGACCCGTTGGCGTTCGTCCGCTCGCCGATCGCCATGTAGGCGGTGTCCTGGCGGAACGGCACGGTCTGGTAGAGGGAGGCGGCGCCCGGCTCGGGGCGCGGCTCGCGCTGGGTGGGGCGCAGGTCGCGGACCCGCTCGACGACCTGGCGCAGGTGCTCGGGCGTGGTGCCGCAGCAGCCGCCGACCAGGGACAGGCCGTACTCGCGGACGAAGGTCTCCTGCGCGTCGGCCAGCTCGGGCGCGGTCAGCGGGTAGTGCGCCCCGTCCTTGGTGAGGACCGGCAGGCCCGCGTTGGGCATGGCCGAGATCGGGATGCGGGAGTGGCGGGAGAGGTAGCGCAGGTGCTCGCTCATCTCGGCCGGGCCCGTCGCGCAGTTCAGGCCGATCATGTCGATGCCGAGCGGCTCCAGCGCGGTCAGCGCCGCGCCGATCTCCGAGCCCAGCAGCATCGTGCCGGTCGTCTCGACGGTGACCGAGCAGATCAGCGGCAGCGTGGTGCCGGTGGCGTCCAGGGCGCGGCGGGCGCCGAGGAGGGCGGCCTTCGTCTGGAGGAGGTCCTGGGTCGTCTCGACCAGCAGCGCGTCCGCGCCACCGGCGATCAGGCCCTCGGCGTTCTGCTGGTAGGCGTCCCGCAGCGTCGTGTAGGGGGCGTGGCCCAGGGTGGGCAGCTTGGTGCCGGGGCCCATCGAGCCGAGGACCCAGCGCTGCTGTCCGGTCGACGCGGTGAACTCGTCGGCGACCTCGCGGGCCACGCGGGCGCCGGACTCGGAGAGCTCGAAGACGCGGTCGGCGATGTCGTACTCGCCGAGGGCCGCGTGGTTGGCGCCGAACGTGTTGGTCTCGACGCAGTCGACGCCCACGGCGTAGTACGCCTCGTGGACGGAGCGCACGATGTCGGGGCGGGTGAGGTTCAGGATCTCGTTGCAGCCCTCGAGCTGCTGGAAGTCGTCGAGGGTGGGATCCTGCGCCTGCAGCATGGTGCCCATCGCGCCGTCGGCCACCACGACTCGGGTGGCGAGGGCTTCGCGGAGGGCGTCCACGCGGGCGCGGGCATCGGCGGCGGGCGTTGGCAACGAGGCCATGAAAGTGCTCCCTGAGGTGCGACGGCTGTCGGCTTTGCGGCTCCACTGCTGGAGGCGCACCCGGCCAGGGTAGCCGGGACCAAGGTCTCGTCGTGGAGGCGTCCACGGGGCGGAACGCCGGACGGCCGCGCCGCGCCACACTGTCCGGTGGCGGTCCCCGACGGGAAACGGGTCGAAATATAGGCTCACGCCGCATTAGCAGGAGGTCGGCAACGACCGATACTGTTCAGCATTGTCGAACGTTGCTCGGTGGCCCCGGTCATCGACGAGTCATCGATCGACGAGATCGACGAGATCGACGAGATTGGCGACCCCCGTCGTCGAGAGGAACCGAGGGAGGAAGGGACTGCGATGGCACGCAACATCCAGTCGCTCGAACGGGCCGCGGCGATGCTCCGGCTCCTCGCGGGCGGTGAGCGGCGGCTCGGCCTCTCGGACATCGCCTCCGCCGTCGGTCTCGCCAAGGGCACGGCCCACGGCATCCTGCGCACGCTGCAGGCCGAGGGCTTCGTCGAGCAGGACGCGGCCTCGGGGCGGTACCAGCTGGGCGCCGAGCTGCTGCGCCTGGGCAACAGCTATCTGGACGTGCACGAGCTGCGGGCACGGGCCCTGGTCTGGACGGACGACCTGGCCCGCTCCAGCGGGGAGGCCGTCTATCTGGGGGTGCTGCACCAGCAGGGCGTGCTGATCGTGCACCACGTCTTCCGGCCGGACGACAGCCGGCAGGTCCTGGAGGTCGGGGCGATGCAGCCGCTGCACTCGACGGCTCTGGGCAAGGTCCTGACCGCGTACGACCCGGTGGCGCACAGCGAGGTCATCGAGGCCGAGCGCAAGGAGTTCACGCCGCGCACGGTGTCCGATCTCGCGGGCTTCGAGGCGGTGCTCGACCTGACCCGGGCGCGCGGGTACGCCGACGACGTGGAGGAGACCTGGCAGGGCGTCGCCTCCGTCGCGGCCCCGATCCACGACCGGCACCGGATGCCGGTGGGTGCGGTCGGCATCACCGGCGCCGTGGAGCGCGTCTGCGGGGCCGACGACAAGGGCGCGCTGCGGCCCGAGCTCATCGCGGCCGTGCGGGACTGCGCCCGCGCCGTCTCCCGGGACCTGGGGGCCAGCCGGTTCTGACGCCGCGCCCCTCACGCCCCCGACCCAGGCCCCGTCTCCGGACGGGGCTTTCGCCGTTCCAAGGTGCAGGGTGCACCTTTCCGCGCGACCATCGATGGACACCCTGGCCGCACGGTCACCGATAGGCACGATCGATCAATAACGATCGTGCTTTGAATAACAGAACCCTTGACGATCCAGTAACCCCGGAGCAAGACTCGCGTCCATCGGTCGGCATTGTCGAACACCTACCGGCAATACGCGTTAGAGTGTGACAAGGCCAGGCCGAAACCGCCCTCACTGGAGGGCGCGGACCACCGGAGAGGGACCCGGGGTTCGGTTTCCCCTGGACGAAGGACAAAGGAGTCGCGGGTGTCCAGCTCCGACATCTTCATCGGCGAGACCATCGGTACCGCCGTGCTCATCCTGCTGGGCGGTGGCGTCTGCGCCGCCGTCACTTTCAAGCGCTCGAAGGCGTACGACGCCGGCTGGGTCGCCATCGCCTTCGGTTGGGGCTTCGCGGTCCTGACCGGCGCCTACCTCGCGGGCGGCGTCTCCGGCGCGCACCTGAACCCCGCGGTCACCATCGGCCTCGCCATCGAGGGCGGCACCAAGTGGAGCGATGTCCCGCTCTACCTGGGCTCGCAGCTCCTCGGCGCGATGATCGGCGCCGTGCTGGTCTGGGCGACGTACTACGGGCAGTTCCGTGCGCACCTGACGGACCCGGAGATCATCGCCGCGCAGCCGGCCGACGAGGGCCTGGTCGACCAGAAGTCCGCGCCCAAGGCGGGCCCCGTGCTCGGCATCTTCTCGACGGGCCCGGAGATCCGGAACGTCGTGCAGAACCTGATCACGGAGATCATCGCGACGGTCGTGCTGGTCATCGCCATCCTCACGCAGGGCCTGAACGACGGCGGCAACGGCCTGGGCACCCTCGGCGCCCTGATCACCGCGCTGGTCGTCGTCGGCATCGGTCTCTCGCTCGGCGGCCCCACGGGCTACGCGATCAACCCGGTCCGTGACCTCGGCCCGCGCATCGTGCACGCGCTGCTGCCGCTGCCCAACAAGGGCGGCTCCGACTGGTCGTACGCCTGGATCCCCGTCGTGGGTCCGCTGATCGGCGGCGCCATAGCCGGTGGCCTCTACAACATCGCGTTCAAGTAGGCCGCCCGACACCGCGAGCACCCCGCCCGAGCACCGAGAACTTTCAGGAGCAACCCGTGACCGACGCACACACCGCAGGCCCCTTCATCGCGGCGATCGACCAGGGCACCACGTCCAGCCGCTGCATCGTCTTCGACAAGGACGGCCGGATCGTCTCCGTCGACCAGAAGGAGCACGAGCAGATCTTCCCGAAGCCGGGCTGGGTCGAGCACGACGCGAACGAGATCTGGGCCAACGTCCAGGAGGTCGTCGCCGGAGCCATCACCAAGGCCGGCATCACCCGCGACGACATCAAGGCCATCGGCATCACCAACCAGCGCGAAACCACTCTCCTCTGGGACAAGAACACCGGCGAGCCCGTCCACAACGCGATCGTCTGGCAGGACACCCGCACCGACGCCCTGTGCAAGGAGCTCGGGCGCAACGTCGGGCAGGACCGCTTCCGCCGCGAGACCGGTCTGCCGCTCGCGTCGTACTTCGCCGGGCCCAAGGCCCGCTGGCTGCTCGACAACGTCGAGGGGCTGCGCGAGCGCGCCGAGGCGGGCGACATCCTCTTCGGCACCATGGACAGCTGGGTCATCTGGAACCTGACCGGCGGGGTCAACGGCGGCAAGCACGTCACCGACGTCACCAACGCCTCCCGCACGATGCTGATGAACCTGCACGAGATGCGCTGGGACGAGCGCATCTGCTCCTCCATCGGCGTCCCGATGGAGATGCTGCCGGAGATCCGGTCCTCCGCCGAGGTCTACGGCGAGGTCACCGGCGGCACGCTCGGCGACGTCCTGGGCGGCGTCCCGGTCGCCTCGGCGCTCGGCGACCAGCAGGCGGCCCTGTTCGGCCAGACCTGTTTCGCCGAGGGCGAGGCCAAGTCCACGTACGGCACCGGCACCTTCATGCTGATCAACACCGGTGACAAGGCCATCAACTCCTACTCGGGCCTGCTGACCACGGTCGGCTACCAGATCGGCGACGCCAAGCCGGTCTACGCCCTGGAGGGTTCCATCGCCGTCACCGGTTCGCTGGTGCAGTGGATGCGCGACCAGATGGGCCTGATCAAGTCCGCCGCCGAGATCGAGACGCTCGCGTCGTCGGTCGAGGACAACGGCGGCGCGTACTTCGTGCCGGCCTTCTCCGGCCTGTTCGCCCCGTACTGGCGCCCCGACGCCCGCGGTGTGATCACCGGCCTGACCCGGTACGTCACCAAGGCGCACATCGCGCGCGCCGTCCTGGAGGCCACGGCCTGGCAGACCCGTGAGATCAGCGACGCCATGACGAAGGACTCCGGCGTCGAGCTCACGGCCCTCAAGGTCGACGGCGGCATGACCTCCAACAACCTGCTGATGCAGACCCTCTCCGACGTTCTGGACGCCCCTGTGGTGCGCCCGATGGTCGCCGAGACGACCTGCCTCGGCGCCGCTTACGCCGCCGGTCTCGCCGTCGGCTTCTGGTCCAGCACCGACGATCTGCGCGCCAACTGGCGCCGGGCCGCCGAGTGGACGCCCCGCATGGACGCGGACACCCGCGACCGTGAGTACAAGAACTGGCTCAAGGCCGTCCAGCGGTCCATGGGCTGGCTCGAAGACGAGGAGTAAGACCCCACCATGAGTACCCAGTCCACCCTGCAGACCGTGCCTGCCCTCGGAACGCACCCGGCCGCCGGCTCCAACCCGAGCCGCGCCGAGACCCGCGAGCAGCTTTCCAAGGCGACGTACGACCTCCTGGTGATCGGCGGCGGCATCCTGGGCATCTCCACTGCCTGGCACGCGGCGCAGTCCGGTCTCAGGGTGGCCCTGGTCGACGCCGGCGACTTCGCCGGCGCCACGTCCTCCGCCTCTTCGAAGCTGCTCCACGGCGGCCTGCGCTACCTGCAGACCGGCGCGGTGAAGCTGGTCGCGGAGAACCACTTCGAGCGGCGTGCGGTGTCCCGGAACGTGGCCCCGCACCTCGCGAACCCGCTCACTTTCTACCTGCCCGTCTACAAGGGCGGCCCGCACGGCGCGGCCAAGCTGGGCGCGGGTGTCTTCGCGTACAGCGCGCTGTCGGCGTTCGGTGACGGCGTCGGGCACCTGCTCTCCCCTGCCAAGGCGCAGCAGGACGTGCCCGAGCTGCGCACGGAGAACCTCAAGGCCGTGGCCGTGTACGGCGACGACCAGATGAACGACGCGCGGATGGCGCTGATGACGGTGCGCGCCGCTGTCGACGCCGGTGCCGTCGTCCTCAACCACGCCGAGGTCACCGGCCTGCGCTTCACCAAGGGCCGGGTCACGGGCGCGGAGCTCAAGGACCGCACCAGCGGTGACGAGTTCGGCGTGAGCGCGCGGCTCGTGCTCAACGCGACGGGCCCGTGGGTCGACCACCTGCGCACCATGGAGGACCCGAACGCGGCGCCCTCCATCCGCCTCTCCAAGGGCGCGCACCTGGTCATGAAGCGCACGTCCCCGTGGAAGGCCGCGCTCGCGACACCGATCGACAAGTACCGCATCACGTTCGCCCTGCCCTGGGAGGACATGCTGCTGCTCGGGACGACCGACGAGGAGTACGAGGGCGACCCGGCGGACGTCTCGGTCACCGAGAAGGACATCGCGCAGATCCTCGACGAGGCCGCCTTCTCCGTGCGCGACCAGCAGCTCGACCGGGACCTGATGACCTACGCGTTCGCCGGTCTGCGCGTGCTGCCGGGCGGCCCCGGCGACACGTCGAAGGCCAAGCGCGAGACCGTCGTCACCGAGGGCAGGGGCGGCATGCTGTCCGTCGCCGGCGGCAAGTGGACGACGTTCCGGCACATCGGCCGCACCGTCATGAAGAAGCTGGAGTCGCTGCCCGGTCACCCGCTCGGCGACGACTTCGAGCCGATCAACGAGCTGCCGAAGCGGATGCCGCTCCCGGGTGTCGCCAACCCGCGGGCCGTCGCGCACCGCCTCCTGGTGGACAACCCGGCGCCCGGCCCGCGGATGGCCGCGGACACCGCCAAGCACCTGGCGACGCACTACGGTTCGCTGGCCTTCGACATCGCGCGCCTGGCCAACGAGGACCCGGAGCTCGGGCAGCGGGTGCACCCGGACGCGCCGGAGATCTGGGCGCAGGTCGTGTACGCGCGCGACCACGAGTGGGCCGAGACGGCGGACGACGTGCTGCGCCGCCGCACGACGCTGACGATCCGCGGCCTCGCCACGGACGACGTGCGCGGCAAGGTCCAGGACGTGCTCGACAAGAAGTAGGCACGTACGCAAGGACGTGAGGGGCGGCTCCCACGGGGGGGGGCCGCCGCTTTCGCATGCCCGGCGCACTGCCATGCCGCGTACATACATCCGCAATGTCCGGGAGCAAGAGTGGGGGTATGCCTCCGGTTCCGCTCTCCGTGCTCGATCTCGTGCCCCTGACCTCCGGCTCCGACGCGGCCACCGCGCTGCGGGAGACCGTCCGACTGGCGCGCGCCGCCGAGGAGTTCGGCTACCGGCGCTACTGGCTGGCCGAGCACCATCTCAATCCAGGGGTCGCCGGTTCCGCGCCGGCCCTGGTGATCCAGGCGGTCGCGCAGGCGACGTCGCGGATCCGGGTGGGGTCGGGCGCTGTGCTGCTCGGGCACCGCACCCCGCTGTCGGTGGTGGAGGAGTTCGGGATCCTGGACGCCTTCTTCCCCGGGCGGATCGATCTCGGGCTCGGGCGGTCGGGCCGGCCGCGGGTCGGCGCGCCGCCCGGGGCCGCGGTTCCGGAGCCGGGTGAGGGCACCTTCACGGACGAGGGGCTCTACATCCCGCCCCGGTTCACCGGGTTCGCGAGGCTGCTCGGATCGCCGCGGTTCCAGCGGCAGTTGGAGCTGTTGCAGCAGCCGGGCGCGCAGACCCCGCCGTACGCGGACCAGCTCGCGGAGCTGCTCGACCTGCTCGCCGGCACGTCGCCGGGAGCGCGGGCGGTACCGGGCGAGGGCGCCGACGTCGAGGTGTGGGTGCTGGGCAGCAGCGGCGGCGAGAGCGCGGAGCTCGCCGGGGCGCGGGGACTGCCGTTCGCGGCGAACTACCACGTCAGCCCGGGGACGGTCCGCGAGGCGGTGGAGGCGTACCGTGCCGCGTTCAAGCCGTCGGACGTGCTCACCGAACCGTACGTCGTGGTGTCGGCGGACGTGGTCGTGGGCGAGGACGACGCGGCCGCGCGGGAGCTGGCCACCGGGTACGCGCCCTGGGTGCGGTCGATCCGCAGCGGCGAGGGGGCGATCCCCTTTCCGACACCCGAGGAAGCCCGGCGGCATCAATGGACCGATGCGGACCGGGAGTTGGTGGCCGACCGGGTGGACACCCAGTTCGTGGGCTCCGCGCGGACGGTGGCGGAGCGCCTCGCGGTCCTGCAACGGGCCACCGGTGCCGACGAGTTGCTGGTGACGACGATCACGCACGACCACGGCGACCGGGTCCGGTCGTACGAGCTGCTGGCACGGGAGTGGGGACTGATATGACAGACACGACGAGCCCGTTCGTCCTCGGCATCGCCCTCAGCGCGGACGCCGGGTACGCGCCCGACGACTTCGTCCGCCTCGTCCGCCGGGCCGAGGCGGCCCGCGTCGCCTTCGTGACCGTCGAGGACGGACCCGGCCGGCTCGACTCGGCGCTGCTGCTGACGCTCGCCGCGCGCGAGACGACCCGGATCGGGCTCGTGCCGCTCGGCCCGGTGCTCGGGCAGCCCGCCGGGTACGCGGCGCGGTTCGCGACCCTCGATCTGATCAGCGGCGGGCGCGCCGGGGTGCGGCCGAGGATCGCGGCGGACGACGTGGAGCACGACCGGATCGTGCGGCTCATCGGCACTCCGGAGGGCGACGCGCTGGTCGGCGAACTCTTCGACAAGGCAGCCGGGTTCATCGGCCGGGTCACCGAGGAGTGGGACAAGGACGCGACGGCGCCGCAGGGCCGGCCGCCGCTGATCTCGCTCGCGCACGACACCGTGCCGTACCGGTTCGCGGCGCGCCGCGCGGACGCCGTGCTGATCACCCCGTTCGACGTGGCGGGGCTGCGCCGGATCCGCGCCGAGGTGGACGCGCTCGCCGCCGAGGAGGGCCGGACGCTGAAGGTGCTCGCCGAGCTGAACGTGCTGCTGGCGCCCACGGAGTCCCAAGCGGCGGAACGACGTGCCGCGCTCGGGGAGTTCGACTCCGACGCCGCCCTGTTCACCGGCACCCCGGAGGGCCTCGCCGACCATCTGGAGGAGTGGTACCGCGAGGGCGGCGCCGACGGCTTCCGGATCCGGCCGGTCGCCGTGCCGCAGGACGTGTACGCGCTCGTGGACCGCGCCGTGCCGGAACTGGTCCGGCGCGGACTGCTCCCGGCGGCGTACGAGAGCGGCACCCTGCGCGGCCATCTGGGCCTCACGACCGCCGGCTGAGCCGTCCACCGAACGAGAGGGCACCATGAAGTTCCAGGTCCTGTCCATCATCGGCCACGCACCCCACCCACTGACCGGTGAACTCCCCACTTCCGCCGACCGGTTGACGCAGGTCGTCGAGGTGGGCACAGCGGCCGAGCGGCTCGGCTACGACGCGTACGCGGTCGGCGAGCGGCACGCGGGCCCCTTCCTGTCGTCGTCTCCGACCGTGGTGCTCGGCGCCCTTGCGGCGCGTACGACGCGGATCAGACTGCTGACGGGCGTCACGGTCGTCGCGATCCTCGACCCGGTACGGGTCGCCGAGGACTACGCGACGCTCGACCAGCTCTCGCACGGGCGGATCGAGCTCGTGATCGGCAAGGGCGCGGAGGCGGGCCACTTCGATCTGTTCGGGCTCGACGAGGCGCGGCAGTGGGATCTGCAGAAGGAGAAGTACGAGCTGCTGCGCCGGCTGTGGACGGAGGAGGGCGTCGACTGGGAGGGCGAGTTCCGGCCCGCGCTGAAGGGGGTGACGACGGTGCCGCGCCCGTACGCGGGGCTCCCCCGTGTCTGGCACGGCTCGGCGACCTCCCGCAACTCCCCCGAGCTGGCCGCCAAGCACGGGGATCCGCTGTTCACGGCGAACGCCGTCCAGCCGCGGGCGGCGTACGCGGAGCTCATCGACCACTACCGGGAGCGGTTCGCGGCGTACGGCCACGATCCGGCGCGGGCGCATGTGGCGGCGGGCTCGGGCGGGCTGCTGATCGCGGACACCGCCGAGCAGGCCGTGGAGCGGTACAAGGAGCTGTACGAGGCGAAGGTCGCGCAGTCCTTCCGGCCGCACCTGGCCGGGAAGGCCGGCTACAACACGCCGTTCCGCACGATCGAGGACGCGATCGCGGACGGGCCGCAGCTCATCGGTTCGCCGGAGCAGATCATCGACAAGATCCTCGGGTACCACGAGGTGTACCGGCACGATCTGCAGTCGATCACCGTGGACGGGTTCGGGCAGGGCACGAGCGAGCAGATCGAGACGCTGCAGCGGTTCGCCGAGGAGATCGCGCCCGTGGTGCGCGAGGAGGCGCCGAGTTCGCTGTGGGAATGAGCGCCGCCGCTCAGCCCGCCTCGCCGGAGTCGACGATGGATCGCTCCAACTTGCCGAGCAGACGGGCGAGTTGGCGGCGCTCCGAGGGGGAGAGTCCGGCGAGCATCCGGCGCTCGTTGTCCAGGTGGTCGGCGAACACCTCGTCGACCTTGGCGAGCCCCTCGTCGGTCAGCCGGGAGTAGACGACGCGCCGGTCGTCGGCGTCGCGCTCGCGGGCGATCAGGCCGTCCTTCTCCAGGCGGTCCATGCGCAGCGTGACACCCGCCGAGGAGACGAGCCCCGAGGCGGCGAGCTGTCCGGCGGTCAGCCGGTACGGCTCGCCGGAGCGGCGCAGCGCCGTCAGCACGTCGAAGCCGGCGACGGACAGTCCGTGCCGCTCGATCGACGCGTTCAGCTTGGTGTTGTAGCGCAGGAACGAGCGGTGCAGGCGTGCCAGCACCTCCAGCGGGCTCGTGTCCAGCTCGGGCCGCTCCCGCGCCCAGTCCGCCACGACCTGGGTCACGGCGTCCTGCCCCGGCGCCTTCCGCTCGGTCATCCCCGCCCCCTCGCACGATTCACGGTGGGGACGTGAGGTCGTACGCCCCTGAAAATTCTACCCCTGAAGCGATCACGGTCGGCGCCGTACGTCAGCGGGCCCGGCGGCCGAGGAGCCGGGCCGGCACCACCGCGCGGCGCCGGCCCCTCCGCACCGGGACCGGCGCCGCGGCTTCACGACGGGTCGGCGTTACGCGTTGAGCTCCTCCAGGGTCCGTCCCTTCGTCTCCACGGCGAACAGCGCGATCAGCGCGCCCACGCCCGCCACGCACGCCAGCTGGACGAAGACCAGGCTCAGGCTGCCGCCGGCGCCGAGGATCGCGCCGACCGTGACCGGGCCGAGGATGACGCCGAGCCGGTTCCACAGACCGCCGAAGGCCGCGCCCCTGGCCCGGTTGGCCGTCGGGTAGAGCTCGGGCGAGTACAGGTAGAGGCCCGCGTTGATCGCGTAGACGAAGAAGGTCGTGCAGGAGGCGAAGACGGCGACCTGGATGCCCGAGGTGACCCCGGCGAGGGCCAGGGTGCCGAGGGCCAGCGCGGTCCCGCCGAGCGCGGCGACCAGGGCGGGGCGCCGGCCGATCCGGTCGATGACGAGCGCCACGGCGAACGTGCCGAACAGCCCGGTGACGTTGCTGAGCAGCGTGTAGACCAGGGCAGTCGTCAGGTCGAGGCCGAAGTTCTTGGTGTAGAGCGACGGCAGCCAGGTCGAGATGCCGTGGTTGACGTAGTACGCCACGAACCACAGGCCGGAGAGGACGGCGGTGCGGCGCAGATAGCGCCCGGTGAACAGGTCGCGCAGCCGTCCGCGCGCGACTTCCTCCCCGGGCTCGGCCGTGGGCGCCGGCAGCGGCTCGCCGACCGCCCGCTCGACCTCCTCCTCGATCCGGGCGATGACCCGCTCGGCCTCCTCGACCCGCCCCTGCGAGAGCAGCCAGCGCGGCGACTCCGCGACGTGCCGGGGCAGCAGCACCGCGACCAGGACGGGCAGGGCGCCGATCACGAACATCGCCCGCCAGCCGAGGTTCGGCACGACCCACACGGCGACGAGGCTGGCGGCCGCGAGTCCCGCCGGGAAGATCATCTCGTAGAGCAGGACGAACCGGCCGCGCTTGTCGGAGCGGGCGATCTCGTTGATGTACGTGGCCGCGACGGGCACCACGCCGCCGATGCCGAGGCCCTGCACGAACCGGAACAGCGAGAACAGCTCGATCCCGTTCGACAGCGCGACGGCGAGGCTGGCCAGGCCGGTGATCGCGACGCCGAGCGCCACGGTGCGCACCCGGCCGATCCGGTCGCCGAGCCAGCCCGCGGCGAGGGCCCCGAGCAGCATGCCGATGGAGCCGGCGGTGACGGCGAAGGTCGCCTGCCCCGTACTGAGGTGCCAGTCCTTCATCAGCACGGGCAGCGCGGAGGCGGCGAGGAGCTGGTCGAAGGCCTCGAAGAACGTCACGGCACCGATCAGGAACCGGACCTTGACATGCCATCGGGAGTGCGGCAGCCGTTCGAGCCTGGCTGCGATCGAGCCGAGGCCCTGTTTGCCGGCCACAGTCGTCATGGAGGGGTCCTTCCGCGAACACGCGAACAGAGGAGTTCCGGAGACAGTAGAAGTGGATACCTAAGTGGTCAATGGTTAGGGACTTAGACACATCGAAGGTGATGCCACCGTCACCTCCATGTAACTCGCGCTGGACATCGGCGAGTACGCGCCCGCGAACGCCTCTCGAACAGGGTCTTGCGCGGAAACATTTAAGCCCTTAGATTTCTAGCACTTCAGCGATTCCACCTTGCTCCCGCTGTCCGTCACCGCATCGTCCCGCACCATCTGGAGGTCCTGCCGTGCCTCACCACTCCACCGACATCCTCATCGCGGGCCAGTGGCGGCGCGGCGGCGGCGAGCCCGTCGACACCGTCGATCCGGCGACCGGCCGGGTCCTCGCCACCGTGCACACCGCGTCCGCCGAGGAGGTCGACGAGGCGGCACGGGCGGCGGCCGCGGCCGCGGCCGACCCGGCCTGGCGCGACCTCCTCCCCCACGAGCGGGCCCGACTCCTGCACCGTGTCGCGGAGTTGACGGAGCAGGCCGCCGACGAGCTGGCCGCCACCCAGACCGCCGACACCGGCAAGACCCTCGCCGAGACGAAGGCGCTCGCCCTCAGCGCGGCAGGCACCTTCCGCTACATGGCGGCGGCGCTGGAGACCGCCGAGGACGCACTGACCCCTTCGCGCGGCGCGTACGTGACGATGAGCGTGCACGAGCCCATCGGCGTCGTCGGCGCGATCAATCCGTGGAACTCGCCGGTGGCCAGCGACGCGCAGAAGATCGCCCCGGCCCTCGCCGCGGGCAACGCGGTGCTGCTCAAGCCCGCCGCCTGGACCCCGCTCGTCTCGCTCGCGCTGGGCCGGATCGTCACCCGCGCCCTGACCGGACTCGGCCTGCCCACAGCTCTGTTGTCGGTGCTTCCGGGCAGCGGCCGGGTGGTCGGCGACGCGGTCGTACGGCATCCGCTGGTCGGCCGCATCGGCTTCACCGGCGGCACGGAGACCGGCCGGTCCATCGCGGCGATCGCCGCGCAGAAGCTGATCCCGGCCTCGCTGGAGCTGGGCGGCAAGTCACCGACGATCGTGCGCGCCGACGCCGACATCGAACAGGCGCTGGCGGGCGTGCTGTTCGGGATCTTCTCGTCCAGCGGGCAGTCCTGCATCGCCGGTTCGCGGCTGTTCGTGGCCCGGGAGATCCACGACTCCTTCGTCGGTGAACTCGTCGCGCGGGTGCGCACGTTGCGGGTCGGTCCCGGCACCGACCCCGACACCCAGGTCGGCCCGCTGGTCCACCACAAGCACCGCGACGCCGTCGCCGCCTACGTGGACCTCGCCCGGTCCGAAGGCGCCGAGGTGCTGTGCGGCGGCGGCGCGCCCCAAGGCCCCGAGTACCGCGACGGGGCGTACTACCTGCCGACCGTGCTCGCCGGCCTCGACAACTCCTCGCGCACCTGCCAGGAGGAGATCTTCGGCCCGGTCCTGGTCGTGCTGCCCTACGACGACGAGGACGACCTGGTCGAGCGGGCCAACGACTCCGTGTACGGCCTGGCCTGCGGGATCTGGACCCGGGACCACCGGGCCGCCTGGCGCCTGGCCCGGCGGATCGACGCGGGCACCGTGTGGATCAACACGTACAAGCAGTTCAGCGCCTCCACCCCGTTCAGCGGGATGAAGGACAGCGGTCTCGGCACGGAGAAGGGCCGCGACGCCATCCGTGCCTACCAGCGCCAGAAGTCCCTGTACTGGGGCACCTCCGACGCGCCGCTGCCCTGGGCCAACTGACCACCCCCTCACCGGAGTTCCGGAGTTCCCCATGTCCCACCCCCCGATAGCCCGGCTGCGCGCCCTGCGCTCCGTCGAGCTGCTCACCCCCTCCTTCGCCGAGGCCACCGACTTCTACGAGGACGTCTGGGGCCTGGAGGTCGTCGAGTCCGAGCACAGCGCGAGCTGGCTGCGCGGCACCGGCGACGAGCACCACGCCCTGCAGCTGACCCGCTCCGAGCGCACCGGCCTCGGCCGCCTCGTGTTCGCCGTCGCCACCCCGGCCGAGATCGACGAGGCGGCGCGCAGGCTGGAGGCGCGCGGCATCGTCCCGGTCGCCGGACCCGGCCCGCTCGACCAGGTCGGCGGCGGCTACGGCCTCCGGTTCCACGACCACGAGGGCCGCCTCGTCGAGCTGTCCGCCGAGACCTGGGCGGTCCGGCCGCGCGGCCGTGAGGCCGCGGTCCCGGTCGGCGTCACGCACACCGTCCTCAACACCCCCGACATCGACGCCGCCGTCGCCTTCTACTGCGACGTGCTGGGGCTGCGCGTCTCCGACTGGTCCGAGCACCAGATGGCGTTCCTGCGCTGCAACGCCGACCACCACTGCATCGCGTTCAACCAGGCCGCGTGGGTGTCCCTGAACCACGTGGCGTACGAGATGAGTTCGGTCGACCACTTCATGCGCGGGCTCGGCCGGCTGCGGCACCACGGGATCGTCCCGCAGTGGGGCCCGGGGCGGCACGGCCCCGGCAACAACACCTTCTCCTACTTCACCGACCCGACCGGGCTCGTGTGCGAGTACACGTCCGAGGTCGCGCAGGTCGTCGAGGACCGGTGGATCGCCAAGGTGTGGCGGCGCGTGCCGGAGCTCTCCGATCTGTGGGGCACGGCGGGCCCGCCGTCGAAGGAGATCCGCTGTCACATGGCCGGTTCGCCGGAAGGAGCACTGCAGTGAGCAGCACCCTCAAGGTCGGGCTCGTCGGCTGGGGCGCCATCGGGCGCGTCGTCGGCACCGCCCTCGCCCGGCAGGACGTCCCCGGCGCCGAATTGACCTGCCTGGTCGACAACCGGCCGCTCGGCGAGACGGCTCCGGCCCCGCAGGTCTCCTTCGAGGACGCCATCACCCGCTGCGACCTGATCGTGGAGGCGGCGGGCCAGGGTGTCGTACGGGAGTGGGGCGAGCGCGTCCTGACCTCCGGCACCGACCTGCTCGTGGCCTCGACCGGGGCCCTCACCGACGACGAGCTGGCCAAGCGCCTGCTCGCCGCCGGGCCCGGCCGGGTCTTCTTCACGGGCGGCGCGGTCGGCGGCCTCGACCTGCTCCAGGCCGTCCGCTCCTTCGGCCCGCTGGACGAGGTCCGCCTCACCACGACGAAGCTGCCCTCCACCCTCGAACAGCCGTGGATGGACGAGGAGTTGCTGGCCCGGCTGCGTGCAGCGACCGGGCCCGTCGAGGTCATGGCCGGGACCGCGCGCGACGTCCCGGTGAAGTTCCCGAAGTCGACGAACGTCGCGGCCTCGGTCGCCCTCGCCGTCGGCGACCTGGACGCTGTGCGGGTCCGGGTCGTCGCGGACCCGGCGGCCGAGCGGACCCGGCACGTGATCGAGGCGTCCGGGCCGCACGGCGCGTACCGCTTCGAGGTGGCGCACGTACCCGACCCGGCCAACCCGGCGACCAGCCGCGTCGTGCCGTACGCGGTGCTGCGCTCGCTGGCGGCGCTGGCCGGGCGGTCGGGGCAGATCCTGTGAGCGCCGTCCATGTGGAGGAGGCCGGCGCGGCCGGTCCGCTGCTGCTGTGCCTGCACGGCATCGGATCGTCGTCGGCCGCGTTCGCGCCGCAGCTCGACGCCCTGTCCGAGCACTGCCGCGTCATCGCGTGGGACGCGCCGGGATACGCCAAGTCCGCCGATCCGGACGGCCCGTTGGACCTGGACGGGTTCGCGGACGCGGCGGCCGGCGTGATCCGCTCCCACGGTTCGTCGGCGCATGTGCTCGGGGTCTCCTGGGGCGGCGTGATCGCGGTGCGGCTCGCCACCCGGCACCCGGACCTCGTGGACTCGCTGATCCTCGCCGACTCCAGCGCCGGCTCCGGCACGGACGAGGCGAAGGCCGCCGGGATGCGGGCACGCGCCGCCGAGCTGGCCACGCTCGGGGCGCGGGCCTTCGCCAAGCGGCGCGGGCCCCGGCTGGTGTCGGACCGCGCGCCCGCCGAGCTCGTCGAGCGGGCCGTGGACACCATGGCCGGCGCCGTGCGGCTGCCCGGCTACGGCTACGCCGCCGAGGCCATGGCCGCCGCCGACCTGCGGCCCGAACTGTCCCGCGTCACCGCCCCCGCGCTGGTCGTGTGCGGCGACCGCGACACGGTCACCGGCGTCGAGGCCTCCCAGGTCCTCGCCGGGGGCCTGCACAAGACCGCCTACGTGATCGTCAAGGACGCCGGTCACCTGGCCAACCAGGAACAGCCCGAGCGCTTCAACGCCTGGGTCCTGTCCCACCTGCACATCGTCACCCGTTAACGAAGGGCTCCACTCATGCCTCTGACCACCACCGAGTACGACAACGGCGGCGACCTCGGCGCGTACACCGACTCGCTGATCGCCTCGAAGGACTCGCGCGTCGCCGACTTCGACACCCTCTCCTTCCAGGAGAAGGCGGGCCCGCAGTACCGCCGCGGCCAGATCCGGTACGTCGGCTCCGGCGCCACCGGCAACCACGAGGGCGACAAGCGCATCCTCCCGTCCGGCGGCTTCACCTTCTCCAACATGCTGCTGCCGCCCGGCGCCGAGGGCCCGGCCCACACGCACCACGACGTGGAGGAGGCGTTCTTCGTCCTGGAGGGCGAGGTCCGCGTGGGCGTCCACCGCGGCCCGGACGAGGTCGAGTACCGCACTCTCGGCTACCGCGACATGATCGTGGTGCCGGCCGGGGTGACCCGCTCCCTGAAGAACGAGGGGGACACCGACGCCCTGTTCTGCGTGGTCATCGGCACGCAGAAGCCGCAGGTGCCGTCCTACCCCGCGTACTCGCCGATGCACGGCGTCACCCGTGACTGAGCAGTCATCCATGGCTGAGCAGTCCCCCGACGGCGTCCGTACGGTCGTCGTGACCGGGGCGGGCCGTGGCCTGGGACTGGCCATGGCCCGCCGGGCCGGCACCGACGGTTTCCGGGTCGTCGTCGCCGAGGTCGACGCCGCGCGCGGCGCGGCCGCGGCCCAGGAGCTGCGGGTCGAGGGCATCGACGCGCGCTTCGTGCGCTGCGACGTCGCGGACCCGGCCTCGGTGGACGGGCTCGCCGCCTTCGTCCGTGGCCTGGGACCGCTGTACGGGCTGGTCAACAACGCCGCGCTCGCCAACGGGGTCGGCGGCAAGGAGTTCCAGGACATCGACCTCGAGGCCTGGGACCGCCTGATGACGGTGAACGCGCGCGGACCCTGGCTCGTGGCGAAGGCGCTGCACCCGCTGTTCGGGCCCGTCGGCCGCATCGTGAACATCGCCTCCGACGCGGCGCTGTACGGCTCCCCGCGGCTCGCCCACTACATCGCCTCCAAGGGTGCCGTGATCGCGCTGACCCGGGCCATGGCGCGGGAGTCGGGCGAGCGCGGCATCACGGTGAACGCGCTCGCGCCGGGTCTGACCGAGTGCGAGGCGACGGAGACGGTGCCCGCCGAGCGGCACGACCTGTACCGGTCGAACCGGGCGATCGAGCGTCCTCAGCAACCCGACGACCTGGTCGGTCTCGCCTCCTTCCTCCTCTCGGAGGAGTCGCGCTACCTCACCGGACAAGTGATCGCCGTCAACGGCGGCTTCACGATGAACTGACGTGACTGACGTAACTGACGTACTGGAGAAGACAGTTATGGATCTGGGCCTCGCCGACCGGACCTATGTGGTCACCGGAGGCAGCTCGGGCGTCGGCCTGGCCACGGTCCGCGCCCTGCTCGCCGAGGGCGCGAACGTCGCCACGTGCGGGCGCGACGCCGAACGCCTGAAGCGGATCGGCACGCACGAGCGGCTGTTCACGGACGTGTGCGACGTACGGGACGCCGACGCCGTACGGGGCTTCGTGGCCGCGTCCGCCGACGCGTTCGGCGGCCGGCTCGACGGTCTCGTCAACAACGCCGGGCAGTCCCGCATGAAGCGCCTCGACGAGACCACCGCGGACGACTGGCGCGACGAGCTGGACCTGAAGTTCGCGGGCGTGCTGCATCCGCTGCAGGCCGCGCGGGACCTCCTGAAGGCCTCCGACGCGGCGTCCGTCGTCAACGTCAACGCCGTCCTCGCCAAGCAGCCCGAGCCCCGGCTGATCACGACGAGCGCGGCCCGCGCCGGCATCCTCAACCTCTCCAAGTCCCTGTCCGTGGAGCTCGCCGCGGACGGCATCCGGGTCAACTCCGTGTGCCTCGGGCTCATCGACACCGGGCAGTGGACCCGTCGGCACGCCGCCGCGGACTCCGGCCTGTCGTACGAGGACTGGCAGGCGGAACTGGCCGCCGACCGGGGCGTCGCCCTGGGCCGGCTCGGCCGGGCCGAGGAGGTCGCGTACGCGGTCCTCGCGCTGCTCGCGCCCCGCGCCTCGTACATCACCGGAACCAGCATCGACGTCTGCGGCGGAGTCGGCCGCGGGATTCTCTGAGGAGTTCGCATGCGTTACGACAATGGAGGCGCGCTCCTCGTCGCCGTCCTGAAGGAACTGGGCATCGACACGGTCTTCGGGATCGTCTCGGTGCACAATCTGCCGCTGGTCGAGGCCGTCGACCGCGAGCTGCGCTTCGTACCGGTGCGGCACGAGGCGACCGCGGTGAACGCCGCCGACGCGTACGGGCGGGCCCGCGGCACCCTCGGCTGCGCGCTCACCTCGACCGGCACCGGCGCGGGCAACGCGGCCGGGTCCCTCGTCGAGGCGCTGGCCTCCGGCACGTCGGTGCTGCATGTCACCGGGCAGGTCGAGACGGAGTTCCTGGGCAGCGGGCGGGGCTTCATCCACGAGACGAAGGACCAGCTCGGCATGCTGGCCGCCGTCTCCGCGTACGCCGCCACGGTGCCCTCCGCCGACGAGGCCGGCCGGGTGCTGCGCGCCGCGGCCCGCGCGGCCCTCGCCTCGCCCGGCGGCCCGGCCAGCGTGGAGTGGCCGATCGACCTGCAGTACGCGGCGCAGACCGATGCCCCCGAGGAGGCGCCGGAGCCGGCGCGGCCGGCGCCCGACGCGGCCGCGGCGGCGGCCGCGGGCGCCCTGCTGGCCTCGGCGCGGCGGCCGCTGATCTGGGCCGGCGGCGGCGCCGTCCGGGCGGGCGCCGAACTCACCGCGCTCGTCGAGGCCACCGGTGCCGGGCTCCTCACCTCCAACTCGGGGCGCGGCGCCGTCCCCGAGGACCACCCGCAGGTCATCGGCAACTTCGCGACGACCCCGGCGGGCCGCGCCCTGCTGGCCGACGCCGATGTGCTCCTGACGACCGGCACGCACTTCCGGTCCAACGAGACGGCGGACTACGGGCTGAAGCTGCCCGACGCCGAGCGGCACATCCAGATCGACGTGGACGCGGCGGCGCTGGGCCGGGTCTACCCGGCCGCGCACGCCCTGCACGGCGACGCCGCCGACGTGCTGACGGCCCTGCTCCCCCACGCCCGCGGCGCCGACCCGCAGTGGACGCGCCGCGTCGGGCAGGTCCGCGCCGACGTCCGGACCACGCTGCACGACAACATCGGCCCCCAGGCCGCGATCTGCGACGCCCTGCGCGCCGTGCTGCCGCGGGACGCGGTCGTCGCCCGGGACGTCACCATCGCCTCCAGCAGCTGGGGCAACCGGCTGCTGGAGATGTACGACCCGCGGGCCAACGTCTTCCCGCGCGGCGGCGGTATCGGCCAGGGCCTCGGCATGGGCATCGGGGCCGCGCTGGCCGCCCCGGACCGGCCCACGGCCGTCATCGCGGGCGACGGCGGCCTGGCCGTGCACCTGGGCGAGCTGCTCACGGTCGCGCAGGAACGGCCCCGGCTGACCGTGCTGGTCTTCAACGACGGCGGCTACGGCGTGCTGCGCAACATGCAGGACCGCTACAGCGAGCGCCGCTCCGGCGTCGACCTGACCACGCCCGACTTCGAGCACCTCGCCCGCGCCTGCCGGCTGCCGTATCTGCGGATCGCGGACGCCGGGCACGCCCGGCCGGTGATCGAGGAGGCCGTCGCCTCCGACGGGCCGGTGCTCGTCGAGGTCGACCTGGCGGCGCTCGGCCCGATGAAGAACCCGTTCACCCCGCCCGTGAAGATCCCCACCGCGTAGGGAGGCCGCGCCATGACGACGACCGAAGACCGTGAACTGTCCCTGCTGGTAAGGCGGATGACCTGGGAGGCCGACGGCGTCCTGTCCGTCGAGCTCACCCGTCCCGACGGCAAGCCGCTGCCCGCCTGGACGCCCGGCGCCCATGTCGACGTGCAGGTCGGCGGGCAGATCCGGCAGTACAGCCTGTGCGGCGACCCCGCGGCGACGGGCACGTACCGCATCGGCGTCCTCAACGAGCCGTCCTCGCGCGGCGGTTCACGCCATGTGCACACGGCGCTGCGGCCGGGCCAGCAGGTCACGGTGTCCGAGCCCCGCAACCACTTCGTCCTGGAGGACGCCGCCGGGTACGTGTTCGTCGCGGGCGGCATCGGTGTCACCCCGATCCTCGCGATGGCCCAGGAGGCGGCGCGCCGGGGCGCGGCGTGGCGGATGGTGTACGGCGGGCGCAGCCGCGCCTCGATGGCGTTCACCGACGAACT
Source organism: Streptomyces sp. cg35 (assembly GCF_050410835.1). Taxonomy (NCBI): domain Bacteria; kingdom Bacillati; phylum Actinomycetota; class Actinomycetes; order Kitasatosporales; family Streptomycetaceae; genus Streptomyces; species Streptomyces sp. cg35. The sequence goes on along the minus strand of NZ_CP191268.1, from coordinate 7,157,552 downwards.
GGGCGCGCTCGGCGGCGACGTGACGCTCGTGCCGCAGGACGAGCTGGGCCACATCGACCTGGCGTCCGCCCTCGCGGACCTGCCGGACGGCACGCTCGTCTACTGCTGCGGGCCCGAGCCGCTGCTCGCCGCCGTCGAGGCGGTGTGCCCCGCGGACCGGCTGCGGGTCGAGCGGTTCGCGGCGCCGGTCGTCGAACGGGCCGTGTCCGACGACGCGTTCGAGGTCGAGTGCCGCGCCTCGGGGCTCACCCTCAGCGTCGGCGCCGACACCTCGATCCTGGCCGCCGCCGAGCAGGCCGGGCTGGACGTCGCCAGTTCCTGCCGCGACGGCATCTGCGGCTCGTGCGAGACGCGGGTGCTGGAGGGCGCCCCCGACCACCGGGACTTCCTGCTCTCCGACGCCGAGCGCGCCGCCAGCACCTCGATGATGATCTGCGTCTCGCGCTGCGCGTCGGGCCGCCTCGTCCTCGACCTGTGACCCCACCTCCCTGGAGACATGCATGAGCACCGAGACCGACTGGCCGTACCTGGAGATCCACCAGTCCCGTACGCACGAGCCGTCCCCGTACGAGTACAAGCTGGCGTCCACCCTCGAAGAGGTCTTCACCGAAGAGGGGCATGAACTCGCGGACGTCGTCCGCGGGTTGAACGCCCGCCAGGTCCACGCGCCCGACGGCGCGCCGTGGACCGAGGAGTCCTTCCGCGCCGAGATGCACCGACTGGGAGCGTGACCGCCATGACCACCCTGACCGCCGATCACCTCTACGCGACGGGCCTGCGCGGCCAGTGGCACCCGGTCGTCCCGTCCTCGTTCGTCGCGCCCGGCGCGATGCGCAAGGTCACCGTCCTCGGCGAGCAGTGGCTGCTGTTCCGCCGCTCGGACGGCACCCTGAGCATGCTCGCCGACCGCTGTCCGCACCGCGGCGCCCCGCTGTCGCTCGGCAAACACCTGGGCGACCGGGTGGCCTGCTGGTACCACGGCGTGGAGGTCGAGACGGACGGCACCGTCTCGTCCGTGCCCGGTCTGCCCGGCTGCAACCTGGAGGGCAAGCAGCTCGTCGTCTCGCTGCCCGTGCGCGAGGTCGGCGGGGCGGTCCTCGCCTACTTCGGGACCGAACAGCAGCCGTCGCCGGTCGAGTTGACGCTGCCGGAGCCGCTGACGGACCCGGACACCGACGCGATCCTCTGCTACGCCGAGTGGGAGGTGCCGTGGCGGTACGCCGTGGAGAACCTGCTCGACCCGATGCACGGCGCGTTCCTGCACCACGACTCGCACACGATGTTCGACGGCGACACCACCGCGAAGTTCCGCATCCGCGAGACCGACCGCGGCTACTTCTTCGAGAAGACCGACCAGCGGGGCGTGAACTTCGACTGGGTGGAGCTGTGCCGCACCGGCGTGGACTGGGTCGACCTGTCGATCCCGTACCCGCCCTCGGCGGGCCCCGGGGGCCCGTTCGGCATCGTCGGCATGGTGCGGCCGGTCGACGAGGGGCGCTGCGCGGTGTTCTTCTGGCGCTACCGCAAGGTCCAGGGCTGGCAGCGCGACAGCTGGCGCTTCCTGTACAAGACGCTGATCGAGGACCGGCACTGGCAGGTCCTGGAGCAGGACCGGGTGATGCTGGAGGCCATGCCGGCCGACGCCGACCAGCGGGAGAACCTCTACCAGCACGACCTCGGCGTCGTCCGGCTGCGCCGCCTGTACCGCGCGGGCGCCGAGGAGCAGGCGACGGCCTAGACGCTCCCGTCCCCGTCCCCCGAGTCCACGATCGAGCGCTCCAGCTTGCCGAGCAGGCGGGCCAGTTGGCGGCGCTCGGCCGGGGACAGGTCGGTGAGCATCCGGCGCTCGTTGTCCAGGTGCTCGGCGAACACCTCGTCCACCGTGGCCAGACCGGCGTCCGTGAGCCGGGAGTGGACCACGCGCCGGTCCTCGGCGTCGCGCTCGCGCACGATCAGGCCGTCCTTCTCCAGCCGGTCGATGCGCAGCGTCACCCCCGCCGAGGAGACCAGGCCCGAGTCGGCCAGTTGCCCGGCGGTCAGCCGGTACGGGGCGCCCGCCCGGCGCAGCGCGGTCAGCACGTCGAAGCCGGCGACGGAGAGCCCGTGCCGCTCGATGGCCGAGGTCAGCCGGGTGTTGTAGCGCAGGAACGTGCGGTGCAGCCGGGCGAGGACCTCCAGTGGCGCGGTGTCGAGCTCGGGCCGCTCCCGCGCCCAGTCCTCGATGATCGCCGCGACGGCGTCCTGTCGGACCGCCGTCCTCTTCTCCGCCATGCGCCGCCGCCTCCCTGTGCACCGCCCCCGCGGGCCCGCCCGCAAAACCTTAGGGCCTGTCCGGCGGATCAGGTCGCGTCCGGGTGGCCGGGCCCTGGTCCCGGGACCACGGAGGACTCCGCTCGTCCGCCCCGCCCGTGGCCACATAATGGTCCGGGACATCGGAGGTATCGGCCCTCCGGCGACGAGCAGAGGGGGCTGCCATGGCCGTCACCGACGAGGCCATCGAGAAGATCAAGGGCATGATCGTCTCGGGCGCGCTGCGCCCCGGCGACCGGCTCCCCAAGGAGAGCGAACTCGCCGCGGAACTGGGCCTGTCGCGCAACTCGCTGCGCGAGGCCGTGCGCGCGCTCTCGCTGATCCGCATCCTGGACGTGCGCCAGGGCGACGGCACGTACGTGACGAGCCTCGATCCGCAGCTGCTGCTCGAGGCGCTGAGCTTCGTGGTCGACTTCCACCGCGACGACACGGTCCTGGAGTTCCTCGCCGTGCGCCGCATCCTGGAGCCCGCCGCGACGGCGATGGCCGCGACCCTGATCACCGAGGACCAGCTCGACAAGCTCTCGGCCCAGCTGGACGCCCTGGGCGCCGAGCCGTCGGTGGAGGAGCTGGTCGCCGCCGACCTCGACTTCCACCGCGGCATCGTCCGCGCGTCGGGCAACTCGGTGCTGTGCTCCTTGCTCGACGGCCTGTCCGGACCGACCACGCGGGCCCGCGTCTGGCGCGGCCTGACCCAGGAGGACGCGGTCAGCCGGACCCTGCACGAGCACCGGGCGATCCTCGCGGCGCTGCGCGACGGCGACGTGGAAGCGGCGCGGTCGTGGGCCACGGTGCACATCGCCAGCGTGGAGCAGTGGCTGCGCTCGTCGCTCTGACATCCGGCAAAGGGCCCCGCACGGGTGGAGTGCGACCCTCCGACACGGGGCAGTGTTCCCGGCAGCCGCCGGGTTCCAGGGGGCTGCGGAGGGCCCTCGGGGACGCCGTAAGGTGGGCAGGTACGCGAGGGCACGTCGGAAGGAGGCACTGGGTGATCGAGCTCGAGGGGGTTCCCGAGCTGGTCGACCCGGTCATGGTGGCCGCGTTCGAGGGCTGGAACGATGCCGGCGACGCCGCCTCCACCGCGGTCGCGCATCTCGACAAGGAGTTCAAGGGCGAGGTGTTCGCGGCGCTGGACGCCGAGGACTACTACGACTTCCAGGTCAACCGGCCCACGGTCTTCCTGGAAGACGGCGTGCGCAAGATCACCTGGCCGACGACCCGGCTCTCGGTGATCCGCGTCGGCGGCGAGAAGCCGCGTGACCTGGTCCTCGTGCGCGGCATCGAGCCGTCCATGCGCTGGCGCTCGTTCTGCAACGAGATCCTCGGTTTCGCGCACGAGCTGGGTGTCGAGCTGGTCGTCGTCCTCGGCGCGCTGCTCGGCGACACCCCGCACACGCGGCCGGTGCCGGTGTCCGGCGTGACGTCCGATCCGGATCTCGCTACGCGCATGGACCTGGAGGAGACCAAGTACGAGGGCCCGACGGGCATCGTCGGCATCCTCCAGGAGGCGTGCACGCACGCGGGCGTCCCGGCGGTCTCGCTGTGGGCGGCGGTCCCGCACTACGTCTCGCAGCCGCCGAACCCGAAGGCGACCCTGGCCCTGCTGAACCGGCTGGAGGATCTGATCGACCTGCGCATCCCGCTGGGCGAGCTGCCCGAGGACGCGCGCGCCTGGCAGCTGGGCGTGGACCAGCTGGCGGCGGAGGACAGCGAGGTCGCCGAGTACGTGCAGAGCCTCGAGGAGGCGCGGGACACCGCGGAGCTGCCCGAGGCGTCCGGCGAGGCGATCGCCCGGGAGTTCGAGCGTTATCTGCGGCGCCGTGATCCGGGCACGCAGCCCGGCGGGCACGCGACCGATGGCGGGGACGGTTCGTCGACGTACCTCCGGGACAATCCGGGCGGCCGGCCGCCCCGCCCGCCGAAGCCACCGCGCCCGGAGGGCGACGACAGCGAGGACTGACGGGGCGGGGCCGCACGGTGCGGCCCCGCCCCTCGTGTGTCACACCTGGTCGACGCCGATCACGTCGTAGTCGGTGTCCGGGGTGGGCGGCTCCACGTCGAACCGTGCGTTCGGCAGATAGAGCCGGTCGCGCCACGCGGCCATCGTCGTCGGGATCCGGAACCGCGGGTCGGTGATCCGGGCGACGGCGACACCCCGTGTACCGGCGGGATCGAGCCGGAAGACGTCGATCGCGTTCTGCCACTGCTGGGCCACGTAGAGCAGCCGGCCGAGCAGCAGGATCCCGTCCCCGTTGGGCACGGTCGCGCCGCCCAGGTCGATCGTCCGCGCGACGCCGGTGCGCGGGTCGACGCGCAGCAGGCTGCCGCCGCCCGCGACGGTGTTGACCACGATGAGCGCCCGCCCGTCGGGGGTGCGCTCGATCCCGTTGGCGGTGAAGTCGGGGCCCTGCTCCCAGTCACCCGCGAGCGGCAGGGTCCAGCTGCGGCCGGGTTCGCCTCGCCGCCCGAGCTCGACGCCGTACAGCTGTGGCTTGTACGAGTCGGTGAACCACGCGGCGCCGGGCGTGAGCACCACGTCGTTCACCATCGTGCCCTCGGACCCGACGACGTAGGTCCGCTCGACGCGTCCGTCCCGTGCCGAGGCGATCCGGATCTCGCGGCTGGCGGCGCCCGCGAGATAGAGCCGGCCGTACTCGTTGATCTTGAGCCCGGCGGTGGGGTGTCCGATGTCCAGGCCGGTGGGCACGACCGTGCCGCGGCCGGTGGCGAGCGAGGCCCGGTAGAGATCGCCGCTCGCGAGCGAGCCGAACCACGCGTACGGCGCGGCGCCGATGGCGATGCCCTCGGGCTGGAATCCGTGGGGCAGATCGAACCGGGTGGGCCAACTCCCCTGTCCGCTACGGGAATCAGCCGCGCGGGCAGTGCCCGTGGCAAGTCCCGTGGTGATGGCGGCCCCCACCGCGAGGAGTCTTCGTCGTGCGAAGGAACGGTGCATGGAGCGTCCTTCCGCAGAGGGCCGGGAGCGCCGCGGCGCCACCCGGCCGAAAGGGTCAACAGTCGCTCCCACCCCAGCACATGACACCGGCAACCGCAGGCTCTGGCCGGTTTGCGGCGTGACATCTGTTTCCGGTCGAAATGCAGGGGGTTCCCCATTCAACTTCATTTCAAACGCAGTTGAGGAACGAGGTCTGGACGGAACCGCGCTGCCGTAGCAAGGTGTGCCCCGACGACGAGCGCGGCACAGCACGAGCACACCCGAACGACCAGATGCGGCGAGGGGAGCTGTGGACCGATGAGCGACCAGTACGCGGAACCGGCGGGGGGCCCGGGTGGGTCAGGCCCCGGGTCGTCCGCTCCCGGGCCGGAGGGATCCGGCTTCACCTATCGAGGAGCGGAGGAGGAACTGATCGTGGTGGCGCGCCCGGAGGCCCGGCTGCGCGTACAGGCGGGCGGCGTCCGTTCGGCGGCGGGCGCCGACGTGTCGGCCCTGAACATGTTCCTGGGCGACGAACAGCTCACCCTGGAACCGCTGTTCGGCAGTGAGGAGCGGCTCCAGTCCCTCGCCGAGTCGGCGCAGGCCGGCCCGGACGTCCCCGATCTCGCCCTGTTCTACCGGGTCCGCGGCGGCGACGAGCGCACCCAGGAGCTGCGGGCGCGGATCGCGGCGCTGCCGGAGATCGACACCGCGTACGTGAAGCCGGGGGCGGTGCCGGCCGCGCGGCCCGCGGACTTCGACGAGTCGCGGCGCATGCAGGAGAAGGCCGCCGCGACGCCCGACTTCACCGGCCGCCAGGGCTATCTGGGACCCGCGCCGGAGGGCGTGGACGCGCACTGGGCGTGGCAGCGGGTCGGCGGCAGCGGCGAGGGCGTCACGATCATCGACGTGGAGGGCGCCTGGCAGCTCGGGCACGAGGACCTGTCGGCGAAGCTCGCCGGCATCGTGGTCGGCACCCCGATCTCGGACGTGGCGTGGCGCAACCACGGCACCGCGGTCCTCGGGGTGATCGGCGGCGACCGGGGCGACTACGGCGTGACGGGGATCGTCCCCGAGGCGGTGACGGCGGCGGCCGCGTTCCAGGGCGTGGGCACGGCGGCGGCGATCCACGCGGCGGCCGAGCGGCTCGACCCGGGCGACCTGGTGCTGATCGAACTGCACCGGCCGGGGCCCCGGCACGACTTCCAGCAGCGCGACGACCAGCGCGGGTACATCGCGCTGGAGTGGTGGCCCGACGACTTCGCCGCGATCCGCTACGCGACGGCCAAGGGCATCGTCGTGGTGGCCGCGGCGGGCAACGGCGCGGAGTCCCTGGACGACGCGGTCTACGAGCGGCGCCCGGACGAGTTCCCGACGTGGTGGCACAACCCGTTCAACCCGTCGAACCGCTCCTCCGCCGCGGTGCTGGTCGGCGCGGGCGCGCCGCCTCCGGGCACGCACGGCCGCGATCACGGCCCGGACCGCTCCCGCCTCGCGTTCTCCAACTACGGCGCCCGGGTGGACGCCCAGGGCTGGGGCCGCGAGGTCACCACCACCGGCGGCTCCTGGAACCGGCCCGGCGACCTGCAGGGCGGCACCGAGGAGATCGCCTGGTACACCGATACTTTCTCCGGCACTTCGTCCGCCTCCCCGGTGGTCGTCGGCGCGCTGGCTGCCCTTCAGGGCATGCTCAAGGCGGGCGGCCAGCGCCCGATGACGTCGCAGCGGGCGCGCGATGTGCTCCGGGCGACCGGCTCACCGCAGCAGGACGCCCCCGGCCGGCCCGCCTCGCAGCGGATCGGCAGCCGGCCCGACATCAAGGGAGCGGTCACCAACCTGCTTCCCGCGACGGTCGGTTCGGGTCAGGCGGAGCGGTACTGGGACGAGCTGATCCCGTATCCGCCCGAACTCCCGCCCAGGCTCCGGCTGTTCGTGGCGGGCGCCTGGCGCAGTCTGAACAACCCGTCCCCCGAGACCCGCCAGGCGGTGCACACCGCTTTCGCGGGGGGACGGCCCGACGTTCGTGTCTGGTTCTCGGACGACGAGATCGTCGGCCTGGTGGTCACGGGCTGACGCAACGCAGCCAACCATTGATGGAAGGTGGCACCCGCATGAGCATGACCCCGCAGATGAGCCAGCAGGGGCAGCAGTCCCCGAGCACGTCGCCCTACCAGCAGCAACAGCAGCAGCCGTTCGGTCAGCAGGGCTTCGGCCAGCAGCAGCCGTTCGGCCAGCAGGGCCTCGGTCAGCAGGGCTTCGGCCAGCAGGGCTTCGGCCAGCAGCAGCAGCCGTTCGGCCAGCAGGGCTACGGTCAGCAGCAGCAGCCGTTCGGCCAGCAGGGCTACGGCCAACAGCAGCAGCCGATGGGTATGGGCGGCGGCTCGCTCGAGCAGCTGCAGCAGCTCGGCCAGCAGCAGCCCTTCCAGGGGCTGCTCCAGCAGCTCGGTCAGCAGCAGATGGGCGGCCAGCAGCAGATGGGTGGCCAGCAGCAGCAGATCGAGCAGCAGGTGCAGCAGCATCTGCACCAGATCGCCCAGATCGCGGTACAGCACGCCCAGCAGCAGGTCCAGCAGCAGGTGCTCCAGGCCGGCGTCGCGGACGCCTACATCGACGTGGTGCAGCCGCTGCCCGGGCAGCCCAGCCTCATCGCCCTGCGCATCCAGGGCCAGTTCAGGATCTTCGCCAACCCGAACCCGCAGACCCACGACCAGGTCCAGGAGGCCTTCGCGTTCGGCCACCAGGTCGTCGGCATCTGGGACTCCAACTCGCAGCAGGTCCTGCGCAGCATCCACGTGCGCAAGATCTGACCCGCCTGATCCGGTCCGCCGGATCCGACCTCGAAAGATGACACGAGGGGCGCTTCCTCCGCAGGGAGGAAGCGCCCCTTTCCCGTGTCCCGGTGGCTACAGGGCCACGCCCAGCAGCGCGTCCACGGCTCGCGACACGACACCGGGGGCGCCGATGTCCGTACCGCCCTCGGTGTCCTGCCGCGCGGCCCAGCGGTCGACCGCGGCGAGCGCGGCCGGCGCGTCCAGATCGTGGGCCAGCGCCTCCCGGATCTCCTCGACGAGCGCTTCCGCGGCGGGCCCGTCCGGGCGGGACACGGCGGCCCGCCAGCGGTCGAGGCGGGCCACGGCGTCCGCGAGGACCTGGTCCGTCCACTCCCAGTCGGACCGGTAGTGGTGCGCGAGGAGCGCGAGCCGGATCGCGGCCGGGTCGACCCCGTCCCGGCGCAGCTTCGAGACGAAGACCAGATTGCCCTTGGACTTGGACATCTTCTCGCCGTCGAGCCCGACCATGCCGGCGTGCACGTACGCCTTGGCCATCGGGAACTCGCCGGTCAGCGCCTGGGCGTGGGAGGCGCCCATCTCGTGGTGCGGGAAGGCCAGGTCGGATCCGCCGCCCTGGACGTCGAAGCCCATGCCGAGGTGGTCGAGGGCGATGGCGACGCACTCGATGTGCCAGCCGGGGCGCCCCTGCCCCAGCGAGCCGCCGTCCCAGCTGGGCTCGCCGTCACGTGCGGCCATCCACAGCATCGGGTCGAGCGGGTTCTTCTTGCCCGGCCGGTCCGGGTCGCCGCCGCGCTCGGCGGACAGCAGCCGCATCGCCGCGGCGTCGAGGTTCGAGACGGAGCCGAAGTGCGGATCGGCCTCGACGGAGAAGTAGACGTCGCCCTCGAGCTCGTAGGCGGCACCGACGTCACGGAGCCGCTCGACGAGCGGCACGATGCCGGGTATCGCCTCGACGGCGCCTATGTAGTGCTGCGGCGGCAGCATCCGCAGGGCGGTCATGTCCTCGCGGAACAGGGCGGTCTCACGCTCGGCGAGGCCGGCCCAGTCGACGCCGTCGCGCACGGCCCGCTCGAGCAGCGGGTCGTCGACATCCGTCACGTTCTGGACGTAGTGAACCTGCCGCTTGGTGTCGAGCCACACGCGCTGCACGAGGTCGAACGCGTTGTAGGTCGCCGCGTGACCCATGTGGGTCGCGTCGTACGGCGTGATGCCGCAGACGTAGATACGGGCGACGGGACCGGGGTCGAGAGTGACGAGCCCATCGGTCGCGGTGTCGTGGATCCGAAGGTCGCGGCCCTTGCCAGGCAGGGCGGGGACCTCAGAAGCGGGCCAGGCATGCATGACATGAGCGTAACCGGACGGTGCTTCCGCATACGAACCGGACCGGGTCAGCTGGCCGACAAGGCCCTCTTGCGCGCCCCTGCCGTGCCCGCTAGGACGCGCCGGGGGCGACCACGGTGGCCCGGATCGCGTCGGAGAGGCCGAAGTGACGGATGCCATGCAGCAGGTAGGCGCGCAGGCCGCACACGAAGTACGTCCAGCCCTGCGTCTGGCCGACCGCCCGGGCGGCGCCCTCGATCCCGTCGGCCATGGGCTGCTCCGTGATGGTCAGCCGTGTGGCCCCCGCGTCGTCCGCCAGCTCGATGGCGACGTCGCCGCCGGGCCAGCTCCAGGAGATGCGGCGATCCGTCTCGATCTCGCCGATCCGCACGTCGAAGGTCGCGTCGACATGACCGAAACGCCAGGTCACCGTGGTGCCGGGCACCATGGCGGCGGACGCCTCGGCCGTGAAGAAGCTCGACAGGCCGTCGGGCGTGACGATCGTGCGGAACACGTCCGCGACCGGGCGGTCGATCCGGTCCTCGACAATCAGCTTGGTCATGCCTTCGAACGTAGCGCCGACCACCGACAGCCGCCCGCGGCGACGACCGCGCCGCGCCTCAGACGGGCGGCCACGGAATCGCGGGCCACTCGCCGCTCGGCTCCCGGTGCCGGCCGGACTTCAGCAGGGCCGCCACCCGCTCCCGTACGGCCTCCAGCTCGGCGTCGGTGATCAGCTCGGCGAGCCGGACGGCCAGCGGCTCATCGGCCCCGAGACGCTCGCGCAGCGCCTCCAGGGACGCGGTCGCCTCCTCGGTGAGCGGCTCCCCCGCCCAGCCCCACAGCAGGGTGCGCAGCTTGTCCTCGACGTTGAAGGTCACCCCGTGGTCGATGCCGTACAGGCGGCCCCCGGCGTCGACGAGCAGGTGCCCGCCCTTGCGGTCGCCGTTGTTGATCACCGCGTCGAGCACCGCGAGCCGGCGCAGCCGCGGGTCGTCGGCGTGCACGAGCAGGGCCGTGCGTCCCTCCTCGACCTCGGCGAATCCGATGGCCTTCCAGCCCGGTGCCGGCTCCTGCGCGTCGACGAGGGCCAGCAGCCGGTCGCCCTCCGCGGGTTCCGCGGACTCGGCGGGGCCGTCGATCCACAACTGGCACATGCCCTCGCCGTAGGGCCCGTCGCGCAGCACGGTGGGCGGCACGAGGCCCCAGCCGAGCGCCTCGGAGACCTCGTACGCGGCGACCTCGCGCTGTGCGAGCGTCCCGTCGGGGAAGTCCCACAGGGGGCGCTCGCCGCGCACCGGCTTGTACACGCAGGAGGCCTCGCGGCCCTCGTGCGTGACGGTGCACAGCAGCACGGCGTTCGAGGCGTCGCGGATCTGCCCTTCCACATGCAGCTCCCCCTGTGCGAGGAGCGCGAGGTCCCGGTCGCTCACGCTCCGCGCCGGTATCCGTTCTGGCGCGGACATACGTGTCCCTCCGGGTCGAGCGGCAGGCTGCACAGCGGGCACGGCGGGCGGCCCGCGTTCACGACGTCGAGGGCCCGCCTGGCGAAGGCGCGGGCCTGCGCGCCGGTGAGCCGGACCCGGAGCATCGGCGGACCGTTCTCCTCGTCCTGGAGAAGCCTTTCCTCGGCTTCGGCCAGGTCCTCGTCGGAGTCGGCGTCCAGCTCGACGAGGGCCTGCGCCTCGACGATCATGCGCTGCTCGTCGCCGTCCCAGGCGAGCGCCATGGTGCCGACGCGGAACTCCTCGTCGACGGGCGCGTCCAGGGGCGCGGTGTCGGAGATCTCGTTGGGCACGACGGCGGGCACCGGAGCGCTGCCGCCGCTGCGCCGGACGACCTCGTCGAGCAGTTCGTCCATGCGCTCGGCGAGCGCGGCCACCTGGGTCTTCTCCAGCGCCACGCTGGTGACCCGGGTTCCTGCCGAGGCCTGCAGGAAGAAGGTGCGGCGCCCGGGGAGCCCGACCGTACCGGCCACGAAACGCTCCGGAGGGTCGTAGAGGAACACCTGACGGGACACGTCCTGTCTCCATGGGATCTGGGGATCGACTGGCTGGGGTCCGGTCTCGGGGTGACCGGACCCGCCGTGCTTACGGCTGCTTCACCCTACTGCGGCCGACGATCACGGTGCGCCCGCGCCGCCGCCTACGGGTGCGTCCGGTTCCTGCGACTGCTCGCGCGGGGCGAGGGAGGCGAAGTCGCCGGTGTCGCCGAGGCGTACGAGAAACGGGCGCAGTCGCGTGTAACGGATCGCCGTGATGGAACACGGCTCTACAGAGATGCGCTGAAAGAGGTCCAGATGCAGCCCGAGGGCGTCCGCGACAAGGGACTTGATGATGTCGCCGTGCGAACACATCAGATAGACGGCGTCCGCGCCGTGCTCGCGCTCCACGCGCGCGTTCCACTCACGCACCGCCTCGGCGGCCCGGTGCTGCATCTGCCGCATCGACTCGCCGCCGGGGAACGCGGCGGCGGTCGGGTGCTGCTGCACGACCTGCATGAGCGGCTCGTCGGTGAGTTCGGCGAGCTTGCGGCCCGACCAGTCGCCGTAGTCGCACTCTCCGATCCGCTCGTCGGCGCTCACGGCCACCTCGGGCCGGGCGATGAGCAGCGGCGCCAGGGTCTCCTGGCAGCGCTGCAAGGGGCTGGTGACGATCTGCGCGAGGGGCAGGTCCTTGAGGCGCTCGGGCAGGGCGGCGGCCTGCGCGGCGCCGCGCTCGTCGAGGGCCACGCCGGGGGTCCACCCGGCGAGCAGACCCGCGGTGTTGGCCGTGGAGCGTCCGTGCCGGACGAGGATCAGCGTGGGCATACGGGCCAGCCTAGGCGCCCGCGGAGGTGCGACCGGCGCGGCCCCTGGGAAGAATGCCAGTCATGATCGTCGACTGCGCCATCTACCGGGACGGGCGGCGGACCGAGGGGCCCGCGGACTTCTCCGACGCGCTCGCGCAGGCGCGGGCCGCGGGCGACGCGTTCGTGTGGATCGGTCTGCACGAGGCGACGGAGCACGAGTTCGACGTGGTCAGCCAGGAGTTCGGACTGCATCCGCTGGCCGTCGAGGACGCGCTCAAGGCCCACCAGCGGCCGAAGTTGGAGGTCTACGACGACTCGCTCTTCGTGGTCCTCAAGCCGGTCGTGTACGAGCCGCAGAGCGACCGGGTGTCCACGGGCGAGCTGATGCTGTTCCTGGGCGACTCGTTCGTGGTGACCGTGCGGCACGGCGAGGGCGAGCCCCTGAAGGCCGTACGCCGGCGTCTGGAGGACGATCCGGAGTTCCTCCGGCACGGGCCCACCGCGGTCCTCTACTCGGTGACGGACGCCGCCGTGGACCATTATCTGGAGGTCGCGAGCGAGCTGCAGACCGACCTGGAGGAGCTGGAGGCGGAGGTCTTCTCGCCGGTCGTCGGCGGTTCGCGGGACACGGCGGCGCGGATCTACACGTTCAAGCGGCAGATCCTGGAGTTCCGGCGGGCCACCGGGCCGTTGGCGCTGCCGTTGGCCCGGCTCTCCGGGGCGGGTCCCTGGGGGCTCGCGGGCGTGCCGTTCGTGGACGAGGACGCGAAGCCGTTCTTCCGCGACGTGAACGACCATCTGACGCGGGTCAACGAGTCCGTGGACGGTCTGGACCGCCTGGTGTCGGACATCCTGTCCGCGCACCTGGCGCAGATGAGCGTGCGGCAGAACGACGACATGCGGAAGATCTCCGGGTGGGCGGCCATGGCCGCGGTGCCCACGATGATCGCGGGCATCTACGGCATGAACTTCGACCACATGCCCGAGCTGCACTGGGTGTGGTCGTACCCCGCGGTGATCCTGCTGATGGTCGCCCTGGAGGTGGCGCTGTTCCGGACGTTCAGACGCCGCGGCTGGCTGTAGGGCCCGTCAGGCGAACTCGACCGACGTGGTCGCGGGGCCGCCGAGCGCGTCGCGCCGCTGCGGCATCGTCAGCGACACCATCCGCCGCCAGCCGCCGGCCCGTTCGTACGCGTACACGGCGTGGATCCCGGCGGCGAGCACGGCCGACTTGGCCTTCGGCCACCCCAGGATGCGGCCCATGTGGTCCATGACGGCCAGACTGACGTCCCGGTAGACGGCGATCTCCGCCAGGGCGCACTCGCGCAGGATGCGCTGGATGGTGCGGCCGTGGCCCGCGTACGCGAAGCGGAGCAGTTCCTCGTGGCAGTAGGCGAGGTGGTTGTCCTCGTCGTTGGAGATCATCTTGACCGCGCGGCCGATGTCCGGGTCCTGGGAGAAGTGCTTGCGCAGCAGTTCCATCTGCTCGGAGGCGCGCTGTTCGGTGACGCGGCTGTGCGCGAGGTAGGTGACGATGTCCTGCACGGAGAGCGGCTCGTCGCGCTTGAGCTGCTCGTGCGCGAGTCCGATGCCGTGCTTCTCCAGCAGCATCGTGTAGTCGGCTTCGTGCGGTACGGGCACCGGCTGCAGACCGCGCTTCTTCATAAGGGCGTTGAAAATGCGCCCGTGCTTGTCCTCGTCGGCGCCGTGCCGCGCCACTTTGGGGGCGAGTGCCCGCTCGCTCTCGGGGACGAGTGCGGCGATCCGCCCGTTCTCCCAGCCGCCCTGGGACTCACCACTGGCAGCGATGGAGCAGAACAGCCGGAACGACTCGTCGTTGTCGATGATCTCCTGGAACAAGCTCTTGGCCGACAGCATCCTGGTACCTCCACGCGTCCGCGCACGATCCGGTGTTCCGCAAAGAACGAGTCAAATGCGGTACGCGGGGCGGGGCAACAGGTGTGCAGGACAACTCGGCCGAACGGAGGATCCCGAGTGCGCAGCGAAGCGTAACCGTGCGCGCGATGGCGCGTTGGTCTCCGTGACGGCCGTGGCGGGGAAGACCCCCCGAGCCCCCACCACGGCCGCGGAAACCTCTTCGCTGCTCCCGTTATGCGAGCCCGGCCCGCTCCAGCGCCTCCGTGCCCGCCCGCAGCGCGGCCACCCGCTCGTCGAGCGTGAACCCGGCCGGGTTGATCGTCAGCGTGGTGACACCGGCGGCGGCGTACGCCCGCATCCGGTCGGCGATCCGGTCCACCGAGCCTAGCAGCGTCGTGGAGTCGATGAGCTGGTGCGGGATCGCCGCGGCGGCGCCCTCCTTGTCGCCGGCGAGGTACTTCTCCTGGATCTCGGCGGCCTCCTTCTCGTAGCCCATGCGCTGCGCGAGCTGGTTGTAGAAGTTCTGCTTGGCGCTGCCCATGCCGCCCACGTACAGGGCGGTGTAGGGGCGGAAGAAGTCCGCGAGGGCCGTCACGTCCTTGTCGGCGCCGAGGGCGAGCGGCAGCGTCGGGCAGACGTCGAAGCCCTCCATCGTCAGGCCGGCCTTCTCGCGGCCCGCGCGCAGGGGCGCGATCGCGGTCTCCTCCAGGTGCTCGGCGGCCGGGAAGATCAGCAGGGCGCCGTCGGCGATCTCACCGGTCTGCTCCAGGTTCTTCGGACCGATCGCGGCGATGTACAGCGGGATGTGCTCGCGCTGCGGGTGCAGGGTGAGCTTGAGCGGCTTGCCCGGGCCCCCCGGCAGGGGCAGCGTCCAGTGCGCGCCGTCGTGGGTGACCCGCTCGCGGCTCATCGCCTTGCGGACGATCTCGACGTACTCGCGCGTGCGGGCCAGCGGCTTGTCGAACTTGACGCCGTACCAGCCCTCGGAGACCTGCGGTCCGGAGACACCGAGGCCGAGCCGGAAGCGGCCGCCGGAGAGCGAGTCGAGGGTCGACGCCGTCATCGCCGTCATCGTGGGCTGGCGGGCCGGGATCTGGAAGATGGCCGAGCCGACGTCGATGCGCTCGGTCTGCGCGGCGACGTACGCGAGGACGGTGGCGGCGTCGGACCCGTACGCCTCGGCGGCCCAGCACACCGCGTAGCCGAGCCGGTCGGCCTCCTGCGCGACGGCCAGGTTGTCCGCGTCCATGCCCGCGCCCCAGTACCCGAGATTGATGCCGAGCTTCATTGACCACATCCCCTTAACGCCGTGCGGATCCGCTGGTTTACCCATCGGTAACGTCTCTTGCCGGGCACCTTAGCGCGGCGTCGGCGCCGGGCACATGGGCCGACCTGCTCGTCGGGCCGGGGGTCCGGGCGCCGTCCCCGGGAAATCCGGCCCGCAGGGCCCCACATCCTGACCTTCGGCCAGTAATCTCAGCGCCCATGGAGCAGAGGCATCTCGGCCACACCGGCCTGCGCGTGTCCCGGATCGGACTCGGCACCCTCACCTGGGGGCGGGACACCGACGAGCACGACGCCGCCGACCTGTTGAAGTCGTTCTGGGAGGCGGGCGGCACGCTCGTCGACACGGCCGACGTGTACGGGGACGGCGAGTCCGAGTACCTGCTCGGGCGGCTCGTCGAGGGGCTCGTGCCGCGGCGGGATCTGGTCATCTCCACGAAGGCCGGCAGCGTGCCCGACCCGGACCGGCGCTTCGACGGCTCGCGCGGCCATCTGCTCTCCGCCCTCGACGCCTCGCTGGCCCGGCTCGGCACGGACTACGTCGACCTGTGGCAGGTCCACGCGTACGACACCGGGACCCCGCTCGAGGAGACGCTGCAGGCGCTCGACATCGCTGTCAGCAGCGGGCGGGCGCGCTATGCGGGCGTCTCGAACTTCTGCGGGTGGCAGCTGGCCAAGGCCGGCACGTGGCAGCTCGCGGCGCCGGGCGTGCGCACCCGTCTGGCCAGTACGCAGATGGAGTACTCGCTGCTGCAGCGCGGGGTGGAGCGGGAGGTGCTGCCCGCCGCGCTCGACCTGGGCATCGGGCTGCTGCCCTCCTCGCCGCTGGGCCGGGGCGTGCTCACCGGCAAGTACCGCTCGGGCACGCCCACGGACTCGCGCGGGGGCTCCGACCACATGGCGCCGTTCGTCGCGCCGTACCTGGACGAGGCGGCCGGGCACATCGTCGACGCGGTCGCGATAGCGGCGGACGGACTCGCGGTGACGCCGCTGCAGGTGGCTCTCGCCTGGGTCCGGGACCGGCCCGGGGTGGCCGCGCCGATCGTCGGGGCGCGCAACGCGCAGCAGCTCACGGCGGCATTGTCAGTGGAGGCCCTTAGTCTTCCTGACGAGATCTGCCAGGCGCTCGACGACGTGTCGGCGCCCGTGCACCGCTATCCCGATCAGGACTGGAGCACGTTGTGAGTACGGAGTCCGCTGCCGCGGAGAACGAGTCAGGGGCGCGCCCCGACGCCGGGCCGGACACGGAGACGTCGGCCGAGGCGCCTTCGGCGGAGGCCGGGTCGGCGACTGCGGAGCCGCAGCCGGAGGGCACAGAGGCCGCGGAGGCGGACGGTCCGGAGGGCGCGGGCACGGAGGGCGAGGACTCCGAGGGCGAAGGCACGGAGAGCGAGGGCGCCGAGCGGCAGGAGGCGGCCCAGCCGAGCGAGGCCGAGGCCGAGTTGGCCGCTCAGCGGGAGCTGCGGGAGCGGATCGCGCAGCGCAAGGCCGCCAAGGACGGCCCGGTCGACGCCGGGGCGAAGCTGAGCGGGAAGGCCGCCGATCTGCTGGCCGCCGTGCGCGCCGTGGAGAGCGGCGAGAAGCCCGTCGCCACCGTCTTCGCGGACCCGGAGCGCGAGCCGCGCCGCGTCGTCACGCCCCAGCCGGTGCGCAGGCCCGAGCCCGTCGCGCCCGCCGCCGACGCGGGGCCCGATGCCGGGACGGTGGACGCGGTGCGGGCCGTGCTCGTCGAGGGCGGGGCGCCCGACACGCTCGCCGCGTCGGCCGCCCGGACCCTGGGCGAGGACGCCGACGGGCAACTGCGCGCCGATCCGTGGCAGTTGCTGCGGGTGAGCGGTGTCCGGCCGGAGCAGGCCGACGGGTTCGCGCGGGCGCTGCTCGGCGCCGAGTGTGCCCCCGACGACGAGCGCCGTGGCCGCGCCGTCACCGTCTGGCTGCTCGAACAGGCGGCTGTCGCCGGACACACGGCCCTCGACCTGCCCGTCCTCGTCGAGGCGCTCGGCAAGCGCGCCGTGCCGGATCCGGACGCCGCCGTGCAGAGCGCCGTCGCGGAGGGAGAGGCGCTGCTCTTCCAGGACGCCCTCGACGACGCACCCGCGCCCGAGCCGGCCGAGGGCGAGGAGGAGGCCGAGCGCCCGGTCCGCGTCCTGGTGGGCCTCGAGCGGACCGCGCTCGCCGAGGAGAGCCTCGCCGACGGCCTGGCCCGGTTGATCAACTCCGGCCCCAAGGACGGCGGTTCGCCCGGCACGGACTGGGAGGACGCCGCTGCCGCCGCGGGCGGTTCGACCGCCGAGCTGATCCGCGCGATCGGGGCGCACCGGCTCGTGCTGCACACCGGTGGTGAGGCCGCCCGCGCGGAGCCGGTCGCCGCGGCGGCGGCCGCCGCCCGGCTCGGCCTGCGCGTCTGCGTCGCCGCGCACAGCGCGGACGGACGGCGGCGGGCCGCGCGGCAGCTCGGCGCGGAGGCACCCGAGACGGCCACGGCGACGGTCGCGGGCCTGCTCGCGCAGACGGAGGGCCCGGGCCGGGACGCCGACGGGGCGATCGCCGTCGACCTGCTCGTCGTCCTCGACGCACCGCAGACGGACGTGGACGACGCGGCGATGCTCGTCGAGCTCCTCGCCGACGGATCGGGGCTCGTGCTCAGCGGGGATCCCGGGACGCTGTGGTCGGCGGGCCCCGGGCGGGTGTTCGCGGATCTCCTCGCGGCGGGGATCTGCCCCCGGATCTCCTCCCGCACCCCGGACTTCGGGCCGATCGGCGAGCTGGTCTCCGGGATCGGCATCGGTGAGCTGAACCAGGTGGAGGCGCCGGGCAAGGAAGTCGTGATCGTTCCGGTGCGGGACGCGGCCGAGGCGATCCACCGCACGGTGCAGCTCGTCGCCGACTCGGTGCCGCGGGCGATCGGCGTGCCGGCCGAGGAGACCCAGGTGATCACTCCCGGGCACGGCGGCGCGGCCGGGACACGGGTGTTGAACGCGGCGCTGAAGGAGCGGCTCAACCCCGGCCCCGGGCGGTTCGGGGGCTTCGACCCCGGGGACCGGGTGGTGTACGTGCCGACGCCGGGGCGGATCCGGCCCGGCCGGGTGCTCGGCGCCGACGCGGAGGGGCTGCGCCTGGAGTGCGACGGCGAGCCCGTCGTCGTACCGAAGGAGCAGGTGGAGCGCGCCGTGCGGCACGGCTGGGCGGTCACCGGGCATCAGGCGATGGGACTGCGCTGGCCGGCGGCCGTGGTGGTGCTGCCCGGCGATGCGGTGCAGGCGCTGAGCCGGCCCTGGGTCTACACGGCGTTCGGGCGCGGGGAGCGGCACCTGTCCGTGGTGCACGGCGTCGACGCGGCCCTGCCCCGGGCCGTCGCGGAGGTCCCGGCCAAGCCGCGGACCACGCGGTTGCAGACCCTGGTCCGGGCGCAGGTGCCCGGCGCCTAGTCGAGGCGTCCGTCCCCGGCCCGGTTCCCCGGCGCCGGGGGGGACGGACGCCCCGGGGACCGTCATCTGCGGTCGGCGTCCTCCAGTGCCTCGTCGATCTCCACGCCCGCGTCGATGTCCTCGTCGGGGTCCAGGTCGTCGTCGTCGAAGACGGCGCTCACGTCGAAGCGGCAGACGACCCGCTGGGGGTCGGCCTGGTCGAACGGGAGCTCCAGCCACTCGCCCGGTTCCGCCGGTTCGTCCGCGGCCATCACCCAGAGCGTGGAGTCGCCCTCCTCCAGGCCGAACTCCTTGTGCCGGGAGGCGATCTCGTCGGGTTCGAACTCGCCGAAGAGGACGCCGAGCGCGGCGTGCACGCTGCTGCCCGCCCCGGTCGCGGTCTCGGTGTCGATGTCCGGATCGCCGTCGAGGTCGGCGACCCGGCCGGCCTGGGCGAGAAGTCGCTGCGGCTCCACCACGGCGTAGTCGCGTCGGATCAGCACGCTCAGCGCGTTCGGCTCCTCGGGCCCCGTGTACGGCGGCAGGGAATCCTCTCCGCCGGGGATCTCGAAGGGGGTGACCTCGTCGTAGCGGTCGTAGAGGAGCTCGTCGTACTCCTCGGCCGCGGCGGCGAGCTCGTTGAACGCTTCGTATACGGCCGGGTCGTCCTCTCCCGACCTGCGCTCGACAGCCGCCAGGTGGCGGTCGAGCGCAGCCTTGACCGCCTCGGCGGCGGCGCGTACCTCGGCAGCGGTGGGCTGCGCAGCATCAGACATAGTGCAGACGCTATCCGTACCGGGCCACTGCCCGCACAATAGATGCGATGCCGGAATACGAATTTGTCGACGTGTACGTGCCGCGCGGGGTCTCCCGCAAGGATGCGACGCGCCTGCTGACGGACCATGCAGAGTACGGACACTGGGAGTTGGACCGATTGAGTCTGCGCCGCGACGGCAGTCGCCGCGTGCGGCTGCGCCGTCGGATCATCCGCCAGGTACGGGCCACATGGTGACCTGAACCCGGCGGGTGAGCCGACACGGAGGAGCGGGCCCCGCACCCGCGGGGCCCGCTCCTCCGTTCTTGGCGCCTGCTCGACTCAGGCCGCCTTGGCCCGCCGGTAGAGGACCGCGCCGGCGAGCAGCGCACCCGCGCCCACCGGGATCGCCGCGCCGACCGGCAGGGAGCTGCCGGTCATCGCCAGCTGCGACTCGCCCTTGGGCTGGGCGACCGTCTGCGTCCCCGGCTGATTGGGGGTGTCGGGCTGGTGCTGGTGGTGCACCGCACGGGTCGGCGGGGTCCCCGGGGTGCCCGGCGTACCCGGGTGGTGCCGCTTCGACGGCGGCTTCTCGGGGCCGCCGGGCGGCGTGCTGGTGCCGCTGTCGTGGTTCGAGCAGTCGTTGCCGGTCGTCGCGTTGCCGAGTCCGATGACGCTGACCGAGTTGCCGCACGCGTTGACCGGCACCTCGACCGGCACCTGCACGTGGTTGCCCGAGCCGACGCCGGGCGAATCGCTCGTGTGACCGCCGGCCTGCGAGCCACCGCCGGACGACTGGTGCGAGCCACCGCCGGACGACTGGTGCGAGTCGCTGCCGTAGCCGTCGCGGTCCGAGGCGTTGGAGCAGTCGTTGCCCGTCGCGGGGTTGAGCAGCCCGACGACGTTCACGGTGTTGCCGCACAGGTTGACCGGAACCTCGACGGGCACCTGCACCGAGTTGCCGGACAGCACGCCCGGGGAACCCGAGGAGCTTCCCTGCGCGCCCGAGTCGGCGTGCGCGTAGCCACCGGTGACGGCGAGCACGCCGGTCGCGGCCGCCACGGTGATCAGGCCCTTGCGCGTGACCTGTCGCATAGCTTTCCCTGCCTTAGAACTTGCCTAAGCACCTACCGAAATGTGCGGAGCCGTGCGCCCCGCACCGAATCACCGTCGGCCCCGGAGCGCATGGCGCGCACTCCGGGGCCGACGGACTCAGACCCTCAAGGGGTGAAGCACAGCAACGTCAGCTGTTGACGCAGGTGTTGCCGAAGGCGGGGTTCAGCAGCCCGATCACGGAGACCGTGTTGCCGCAGACGTTCACCGGCACGTGGATGGGCGCCTGGATGACATTGCCCGACAGCACACCGGGGGACTTCACGGCGGCACCCTGGGCACCGGCGTCGGCAGCGGCGATGCCCGCACCCGCGAGCACGAGACCACCAGTGGCAGCCGCAGCAGCGACGACCTTCTTGATCATTATTCCTCCTTGTTGGCAATGCAGTCCCAGCCGCGGACTGCACTCCCTGTAACGAGGAGGAAGTAATGGGGCTACGAGCCTATGGTTCCTTTCACTCTTTTCAGGCAAGTACGCACGTGCGGACGAATGTTGCGATCACGCGGTGTTGACGCGGACCGTTCCTCACGACGCGTCGATGAACCGGTCGAGCACCCGGACACCGAACTTGAGGCCGTCGACCGGGACCCGCTCGTCCACGCCGTGGAACATGCCCGCGAAGTCCAGCTCGGGCGGCAGCTGCAGCGGCGCGAAGCCGAAGTTGCGGATGCCCAGCTCCACGAAGGACTTGGCGTCGGTGCCGCCGGAGAGCATGTAGGGGATGGCCTTGCCGATCGGGTCCTCGGCGGCGATCGAGGACTGCATGGCCGCGACGAGCGCCCCGTCGAAGGTGGTCTCGACGGCCTTGTCCGCGTGCACGTCCTCGCGCTTGACGAGGGGGCCGAGGATGCGGTCGAGGTCGGCGAGGAACTCCTCCTCGTGGCCGGGCAGGTACCGTCCGTCGACGTGCGCGGTGGCCTCGCCGGGGATGACGTTGACCTTGTAACCGGCGCCCAGCTGCGTGGGGTTGGCGGTGTTGCTGAGCGTGGCGCCGATCAGCTTGGCGATGCCGCCGAGCCGGACGAGGGTCGACTCCATGTCCTCGGGGTCGAGCTCGGTGCCGAGCGCGTCGCCGAGCTCGTCGAGGAAGGCGCGGGTGGTCTTGGTGACGCGCACGGGGAACTTGTGGCGGCCGAGCCGGGCGACGGCCTCGGACAGTTCGGTGATCGCGTTGTCCCGGTGGATCATCGAGCCGTGCCCGGCGGTGCCGGCCACGGTGAGCTTCATCCAGTGCATGCCCTTCTCGGCGGTCTGGACGAGGTAGAGCCGGCGCTGCTCGTTCACGGTGAACGAGAAGCCGCCGACCTCGCTGATCGCCTCGGTGACGCCCTCGAAGAGCTCCGGGTGGTGGTCGACGAGGTGGTGGGCGCCGAACGTGCCGCCGGCCTCCTCGTCGGCGAGGAAGGCCAGGACGATGTCGCGCGGGGGCTTGCGGCCGGTGCGCAGCCGGTCGCGGACGACCGCGAGGGTCATCGCGTCCATGTCCTTCATGTCGACGGCTCCGCGGCCCCACACGCACCCGTCGGCGACCTCGCCGGAGAAGGGGTGGTGGGTCCAGTCGGCCGCGTTGGCCGGGACGACGTCGGTGTGGCCGTGGATGAGCAGCGCGGGCCGCGTCGGGTCCTCGCCCTCGATGCGGGCGACCGTGGAGGCGCGGCCGGGGTGGGACTCGAAGATCTTCGGTTCGAGACCGACCTCGGCGAGCTTCTCCGCGACGTACTCGGCGGCCTTGCGTTCGCCGGGACCCGAGTGGTCGCCGTAGTTGCTGGTGTCGATCTGGATCAGCTCACGGCAGAGGTCGACGACCTCGTCCTGTCCGGAGACGGCCCTGCCCGTGCTCGACTCGCTCACGCTTGTTCCTCTCTCCCTGTGGATCCCTCCCATCCTCTCTCTCCTGGTGCCCGCGCCCAAGGCCGGGCCGCCCTCGTCACGTGCCGTTCACAGGCCGGTCGGGTGGCGTGATCGGACCACCTGGAAACCCTGGTAATGTTCTCTGTGTCGCCGCGGGAAACACCCCGCAAAAAGGCGGCAGACACCTTGTCCGGGTGGCGGAATGGCAGACGCGCTAGCTTGAGGTGCTAGTGCCCTTTATCGGGCGTGGGGGTTCAAGTCCCCCCTCGGACACAGCGAAAGACCCCAGTCCATCTGGGGTCTTTTTGTTTTACCGGCGGTCGGTGAGAGGGAAGTTGTGCGGTTTCAGCGCGGTGGGCGGGACGCCCGCTGGTGGATCACCTTCGGCGGGATCGCGTTCGGGGCCCTGTTCCTGGCGATCGGTCTGGTGCTGGGCGGAATGTCGGTCTCGCTGGCGGTGAGCGGGAAGCACGCCGAGGGCACGGTGGTGCACATGGAGTGGAGCTCCGGCACGAGCAGCGGTTCGTCCCGCAAGAGCCGGGGCAGCGGGCCGTCCGCGCACCCGGTGGTCCTGTTCACCCCGGCCGGCGGCGAGTCGGTGACCTTCCGCAGTTCGGCGGGCTCCAATCCGCCGGCGTACGACGTGGGCGACCGGGTCGATGTGCTGTACCGGGCCGATGACCCCGAGGACGCGCAGATCGACGGCTTCCTCTCGATGTGGCTCCTGCCGCTGATCTTCAGCGGGATCGGCCTGGTGATCCTGGCGATCGCGACGGCCTTCGCGGTGGCGCGGCGCAGGCGGTCGCGGGTCGCGGGCGCGCCGCCGGTGGCTCTCACGAAGGCGTAGCGACACACGCACCAGACCCCCCGGCCGTCCGGCCGGGGGGTCTGGTGTTTGCGGGTCGGTCAGCCGGTGAAGCCGGCCGTGATCTTCGTGAACTGCCAGGTGTCCTGGCTGATGCCGGAGCAGTTCTCGGCGACGCCGCCGCCCGCGCACGGCCGGTCGCGGTTGACCGACCAGAAGGCGAGGCGGGCGATGTGCTTGCTGTTCGCCCAGTCCTTGATCTGGGTCCAGATGGCGGGCGTGGTGGTCTCCTGCTGGTCGCTGAGGCCGTTCATCCCGGAGATGCCGAGGTGGGCGTAGGCGGTGGCGTCGTCCCAGCCGAAGACCGACTTGAGCTTGGTCTTCAGGCCCTCGGCGGCGTTCACGGTGTTGCCGTACATGTCGCTGCCGCCGCCGAAGTCGAACGGCATGATCGTGAAGACGTCGATGTCCGCGTTCAGGGCCTTGGCCTGCTCGATGAGGCGGTTGCCGTAGTACGTCGGGCCGGTGGTCGACGTGCCGAAGGTGAGGATCGTGCGCAGGCCGGGGTTGTTGGCCTTGACGATCTTCAGGGCGTTCAGGATGCGGTCCTGCACGGCGGTGTTCTCGAACTCGTCGGTGTTCTCGATGTCGACGTCGATCGCCTTGAGGCCGTACGCGTCGATGACCTTCTGGTACGCGCCCGCGAGCGCTTCCGGTGTCGAGCAGTTGGGGCCGAGCTTGTTGCCGCTCCAGCCGCCGATGGACGGGACGATGTCGCCGCCCGCGGACCGGACGGCGTTGATCGCGGTCTGGTCCTGGCCGCCGGTGAGCGGGCGCTGGCCGTCCCAGGCCGGGTTGCAGCCGCCGGAGGAGAGGATGAAGGCCATCGTGAACCACTTGACTCCGGTGGCGTTCATGACGGTGGTGGGGCTCGGCGGGTCTCCCCAGCCGGTGTAGAGGTACGGCGCGGCCTGTTTGAAGCCGGTGCCGCCGCCGGAGCCCGCGCTCGTGGTGACGGAGACGGCGTTGGAGGCGGCCGAGCTGTTGCCCGCCGCGTCGTGGGCCTTGACCGTGAAGCTGTACGCGGTGGACGCGGCCAGGCCGGAGACGGTGGCCGACGTGCCGGAGACCGTGAGGAGCTTGTTGCTGCCGCCGGAGTAGATGTCGTAGCCGGTGACCCCGACGTTGTCGCTCGCCGCGCTCCAGGACAGGGAGACGCTGGAGGACGTCTTGCCGGTGGAGGTGAGGCCGGTCGGGGCGGTCGGGGCCTGGGTGTCCGAGCCGCCCCCGCCGCCGGGTCCGTCGAGGCTGATGTCGTCGGCGTAGTAGGTGCCCTGCCCGTACCAGCCCTGCGTGTAGATCCTGACGCTGGTCTGGGCGGCGCCGGTGGTGAACTTGACCGTCAACTGGCTGTACGTGGACGGGGACTGGGTCCAGGTGGAGGCGCCGCCGTCGACGCCGAGGTAGACGTAGCTGCCGCGCAGCGAGCCGGAGAGGGTGTACGCGGTGTTGGGCTGGACGGCGACGGTCTGGCCGCACTTGGCGTTGTCGCTCGCACTCGCCGCGCCCGCAAGGGCCTTGGTGCCGCCGTGGACGGGGGTGGAGACCACGGAGCCGAGGTTGCCGGAGCAGGTCCAGGGGCCGAGGGAGCCGGACTCGAAGCCGGGGTTGGACAGGACGTTGGCCGCCTGGGCGGTGCCGGGCAGGGCGACGGCACCGGCGAGGGCGAGGGCGGCGGCGCCGAGGAGGGCCAGGAAGCGGGGTCTGACGGAGGGTCTGGTGCGGCGTTGCGTTCGGTGTGGGGACACGCGAACTCCCGGTGCTCTGAGGGGACTTGGGGACGAGCGCGAACCGTGCAGTTCCTGTGGCCCTCATAAGTTGGTATGGACCAATGCGGTTGTCAAGGTGGTCCGCCGGATTGCGGGGCCGCCCACCCCGCCTGCGTCCGGTTCGTCCCCGGGGCCGACCGTACGGCCGTGTGCCGTACGGTCGGCCTCGCGTCAGGACGCGGGTCGTACGTTCCAGGCCGCGACGACCGGCCGGCCGTGCTCGGTGGAGAGCCGGCTGACCGTGCCGGTGGCGAGCTGGAACAACCGACCGTCGGCCGGGGCGAGCCCCAGCCGACGGGCGGTGACGACGCGCAGGAAGTGCGCGTGCGCGACGAGGACGACGTCCCCGTCGTCGGCCGCGAGGGCCGCGTCCACCCGGGACAGGACGCGGTCGGCCCGCGCCCCGGCCTCGGCCGGGGACTCCCCCGGGTGCCCCTCGGGGCCGGGCGGCACACCGTCCGTCCACAGGTCCCAGGTGGGCCGGGTGCTGTGGATCTCGCGGGTGGTGATGCCTTCGTACGCCCCGTAGTCCCACTCGTGCAGATCGGGGTCGGGCTCGGCCCCGGCCAGGCCCGCCAGATCGGCGGTGCGGACCGCGCGGTCCAGCGGGCTGGTGAGGACGCGTGCGAAGGGCCGGCCGGCGAAGAACGGGGCCAGGGACTTGGCCTGTTCCTCGCCGTGCCGGGTGAGGGGCTTGTCCGTCCAGCTGGTGTGCTGTCCGGACAGGCTCCACTCGGTCTCGCCGTGGCGGACCAGCAGGAGGTCACCCATGGCGACATCCCCCCTCAACTTGCCTTTATATGTGGCTGCTTGGTGCCGTTGCGTGTGGGGCTACTTGGCGGACTCGACCGCGTGGCCGCCGAACTGGTTGCGCAGCGCGGCGATCATCTTCATCTGCGGCGAGTCGTCCTGGCGGGACGCGAAGCGGGCGAAGAGCGAAGCGGTGATCGCGGGCAGCGGCACCGCGTGGTCGATGGCCGCCTCGACGGTCCAGCGGCCCTCGCCGGAGTCGGCGGCGAAGCCGCGCAGCTTGGCCAGGTGCTCGTCGTCGTCGAGGGCGTTGACCGCCAGGTCGAGCAGCCAGGAGCGGATGACCGTGCCCTCCTGCCAGGAGCGGAAGACCTCGCGCACGTCGGTCACCGAGTCGGCGGCCTCGAGCAGCTCCCAGCCCTCGGCGTAGGCCTGCATCATGGCGTACTCGATGCCGTTGTGGACCATCTTGGAGAAGTGGCCCGCGCCGACCTTGCCCGCGTGGACGTAGCCGAAGTCGCCCTCGGGCTTGAGGGCGTCGAAGACCGGCTTGACCTTGGCGACGTTCTCGTCGGAGCCGCCGACCATGAGGGCGTAGCCGTTCTGCAGGCCCCACACGCCGCCGGAGACGCCGGCGTCGACGAAGCCGATGCCCTTCACGCCCAGCTCGGCGGCGTGCTTCTCGTCGTCCGTCCAGCGGGAGTTGCCGCCGTCGACGACGATGTCGCCCTCGGAGAGCAGGTCCTTCAGCTCGTCGACGGTGGACTGGGTGGCGGCGCCCGCGGGGACCATCACCCAGACCACGCGCGGGCCTTCGAGCTTCTCGACGAGTTCGGCGAGCGACGCGACGTCCGAGACCTCGGGGTTGCGGTCGTAGCCGATGACGGTGTGGCCCGCGCGGCGGATGCGCTCGCGCATGTTGCCGCCCATCTTGCCGAGGCCAATAAGTCCGAGCTGCATGTCAGTTCACTTACCTTCAGTGGTACGGCCGCGCAGGGCGCGGTAGGTGGAGACCAGGGACTGGGTGGAGGCGTCGAGGCCGGGGACCTCCGCGCCCTCCGTGAGGGCGGGCTCGACGCGCTTGGCGAGGACCTTGCCGAGTTCGACGCCCCACTGGTCGAAGGAGTCGATGTTCCAGACCGCGCCCTGGACGAAGACCTTCTGCTCGTAGAGGGCGATGAGCTGGCCGAGGACCGACGGGGTCAGTTCCTTCGCCAGGATCGTGGTGGTCGGGTGGTTGCCCTTGAACGTCTTGTGCGGCACCAGCTCCTCGGCCACCCCCTCCGCGCGCACCTCGTCGGGCGTCTTGCCGAAGGCGAGCGCCTGGCCCTGGGCGAACAGGTTGGCCATCAACAGGTCGTGCTGGCCGGCGAGTTCACCGAGCTCCTCGACCGGCTTCGCGAATCCGATGAGGTCCGCCGGGATCAGCTTCGTGCCCTGGTGGATCAGCTGGTAGTAGGCGTGCTGGCCGTTGGTGCCGGGCGTGCCCCACACCACCGGTCCGGTCTGCCACTCCACGGGGCGGCCCTCGCGGTCCACGGACTTGCCGTTGGACTCCATGTCGAGCTGCTGGAGGTACGCGGTGAACTTGGACAGGTAGTGCGAGTACGGCAGGACCGCGTGCGACTGGGCGCCGTGGAAGTTGCCGTACCAGATGCCCAGCAGGCCGAGCAGCAGCGGCGCGTTGGCCTCGGCCGGCGCCGTGCGGAAGTGCTCGTCGACCAGGTGGAAGCCGTCGAGCAGCTCGCGGAACGCGTCCGGGCCGATCGCGATCATCAGGGACAGGCCGATGGCCGAGTCGAAGGAGTAGCGGCCGCCGACCCAGTCCCAGAACTCGAACATGTTGGCCGTGTCGATGCCGAAGTCGGAGACCTTCTCGGCGTTCGTCGACAGGGCGACGAAGTGCTTGGCGACGGCGGCGTCGTCACCGAGGGACGCCAGCAGCCAGGACCGGGCGGCCTTGGCGTTGGTGATCGTCTCGATGGTGGTGAAGGTCTTCGACGCGATGATGAAGAGCGTCTCGGCCGGGTCGAGGTCGCGGACGGCCTCGTGCAGGTCGGCGCCGTCGACGTTCGACACGAAGCGGAACGTCAGGTCCCGTGCGGTGTACGGGCGCAGGGCCTCGTACGCCATCGCGGGACCCAGGTCGGAGCCGCCGATGCCGACGTTCACGACGTTCTTGATGCGCTTGCCGGTGTGGCCGGTCCACTCGCCGGAGCGGACCTTGTCGGCGAAGGCGGCCATCGTGCCGAGCACGGCGTGCACCTTCGGAACGACGTTCTCGCCGTCGACCTCGATCACGGCGTCGGCCGGGGCGCGCAGCGCCGTGTGCAGCACGGCGCGGTCCTCGGTCGTGTTGATCTTCTCGCCGCGGAACATGGCGTCGCGCTGCCCGAACACGTCGGTGGCGGTGGCCAGTTCCTGGAGGAGGGCGAGCGTCTCGTCCGTGACCAGGTGCTTGGAGTAGTCGATGTGCAGGTCGCCGACCTGGACGCGGTAGCGCTCGGCGCGCGCCGGGTCGGTGGCGAACAGGTCGCGCAGGTGCGTGCCGTTGAACTTGGCGCGGTGGTCCTCCAGGGCGGTCCACTGCGGGCGGCGCGTCAGGAGGGGGGTGGTGTCAGGCATGGTGAACGGACTCCTTGGAAGCCTTGGTGGCCTTCGTCGCCTTCGTGTCCTTCGTGTCCTCGGAGGAGGCCTTCGCGTCCTCGGAGGAGGCCTTCGCGTCCTTCGGGCCGGAGGCGCCCGTGGCGTCCCCGTGCAGCGCGACGGCGTACATCTCGTCGGCGTCGAGGCGGCGGAGCTCCTCGGCGATCAGCTCGGCGGTGGAGCGGACCTTCAGGGCGAGGGTGCGCTCCGGCTGACCGGGCAGGGACAGGGTGGCGAGGGGGCCGTCGGGGCGGTCGATGCGGATCTCGCCGTTCGGCGTGCCGAGGCGGACCGCGGTGACGACGGGGCCGGCCGTGGTGACCCGCTCGACCTGGACGCCGAGCCGGGTGCCGAGCCAGCGTGCGAGCAGTTCGGCGCTGGGGTTCTCGGCCTCGGACTCGACGGCCGCGGAGACGATGTCGGCGCGGGCCTGGTCGAGGGCGGCGGCCAGCATGGAGCGCCACGGCGTGAGCCGGGTCCAGGCCAGGTCGGTGTCGCCCGGCGCGTAGGACTTGGCGCGGTCGGTGAGCGCGGCGATCGGGTCCTCGACGGCGTACGCGTCGGTGATGCGGCGGGCGGCGAGCGCGCCGAGCGGGTCCCCCGCGGGCACCTCGGGCGCGTCGACCGGCCACCACACGACGACCGGGGCGTCGGGCAGCAGCAGCGGCAGCACGACGGAGTCGGCGTGCTTGCTGACCTCGCCGTACAGCCGCAGGATCACGGTCTCGCCGGTGCCGGCGTCGGAGCCGACCCGGACCTCCGCGTCGAGGCGGTTGCCCTGCCGGTCGCGCGGCGAGCGCGCGGTGCGCTTGATGACGACGAGGGTGCGCGACGGGTGCTCGCGGGACGCCTCCTGGGCGGCCTTCGTCGCGTCGTACGCGTTCTCCTCGTCGGTGACGATGACCATCGTCAGGACCATGCCCACGGCGGGCGTCCCGATGGCCCGGCGCCCTTGCACGAGCGCCTTGTTGATCTTGCTTGCCGTGGTGTCGGTCAGGTCGATCTTCATGGCCTGCGCCAGCTCCGTCCGTCTCGTGCGAGCATCTCGTCCGCTTCCTTCGGCCCCCAGCTTCCCGAGGCGTACTGGGCGGGCCTGCCATGCTCGTCCCAGTTCTCCTCGATGGGGTCGAGGATGCGCCAGGACTCCTCCACCTCTTCCGTGCGCGGGAAGAGGTTGGCGTCGCCCAGCAGCACGTCCAGGATCAGACGCTCGTACGCCTCCGGACTGGACTCCGTGAACGACTCGCCGTAAGCGAAGTCCATGGAGACGTCGCGGATCTCCATCGAGGTACCCGGGACCTTCGACCCGAAGCGTACGGTCATGCCCTCGTCGGGCTGGACGCGGATGACGACCGCGTTCTGGCCGAGTTCCTCGGTGGCGGTGGAGTCGAACGGGGAGTGCGGGGCGCGCTGGAAGACGACCGCGATCTCGGTGACGCGGCGGCCCAGGCGCTTGCCGGTGCGCAGGTAGAAGGGGACGCCCGCCCAGCGGCGGTTGTCGATCTCCAGCTTCACGGCGGCATAGGTGTCGGTCTTCGACCTGGGGTCGATGCCGTCTTCCTGGAGGTAGCCCTTGACCCGCTCGCCGCCCTGCCAGCCCTCGGCGTACTGCGCGCGGACCGTGGACGCGCCCAGGTCGGCGGGAAGCCGCACGGACTTGAGGACCTTGAGCTTCTCCGTCACGAGCGACTCGGCGTCGAACGCGGCCGGCTCCTCCATGGCCGTGAGGGCCATCAGCTGGAGCAGGTGGTTCTGGATGACGTCGCGGGCGGCGCCGATGCCGTCGTAGTAGCCGGCGCGGCCGCCGATGCCGATGTCCTCGGCCATCGTGATCTGCACGTGGTCGACGTACGACCGGTTCCAGATCGGCTCGTACATCTGGTTGGCGAAGCGGAGCGCCAGGATGTTCTGGACGGTCTCCTTGCCGAGGTAGTGGTCGATCCGGAAGACCTGCTCGGGCGAGAAGACGTCGTGGACGATCCGGTTGAGCTCCTTGGCCGACGTCATGTCGTGGCCGAAGGGCTTCTCGATGACGGCGCGCCGCCAGGAGCCCTCGGGGGCGTCGGCGAGGCCGTGCTTCTTGAGCTGCTGCACGACCTTCGGGAAGAACTTCGGCGGGACCGAGAGGTAGAAGGCGTAGTTGCCGCTCGTGCCGCGCTTCTCGTCCAGCTCGTCGACGGCGTCGCGCAGCTGCTTGAACGCGGTGTCGTCGTCGAAGTCGCCCGGGATGAAGCGCATGCCCTCGGCGAGCTGGGCCCAGACCTCCTCACGGAAGGGCGTGCGGGCGTGCTCGCGCACCGAGTCGTGGACGACCTGCGCGAAGTCCTGGTCCTCCCACTCGCGGCGGGCGAACCCGAGGAGCGAGAAGCCCGGCGGGAGCAGACCGCGGTTGGCGAGGTCGTAGACGGCCGGCATCAGCTTCTTGCGGGACAGGTCGCCGGTGACGCCGAAGATGACGAGCCCGGAGGGGCCCGCGATGCGCGGCAGACGCCGGTCGCGGGGGTCCCTCAGCGGGTTCTGCCAGGCGGTGACGCTCACTTGGAGGCACCTTCCTTGCCGGCGAGGCGGTCGGCGACCGTGCCGAGCAGGTCGTTCCAGGAGATCTCGAACTTGGCGACGGCCTCGTCCTCGAGCTGCTGGACGACCTGGTCGTAGGAGATGCCGAGCATCTCGACGGCCGCGAGGTCGGTGCGGGCCTGGGCGTAGCCGCCGGTGATGGTGTCGCCGGTGATCTCGCCGTGGTCGGCGGTGGCGTTCAGGGTGCCTTCCGGCATGGTGTTGACGGTGCCGGGGGCGACCAGCTCGTCGACGTACAGGGTGTCCTTGTACGCGGGGTCCTTGACGCCGGTCGAGGCCCACAGCGGGCGCTGCTTGTGGGCGCCGGCGGCCTCCAGCTCGGTGGCCCGCCCGGTGGCGAAGACCTGCTCGTACGCCTCGTAGGCGAGACGGGCGTTGGCGAGCGCGGCCCGGCCCTTGAGGCCCTTGGCCTCGTCGGTACCGATCTTGTCGAGGCGCTTGTCGATCTCGGCGTCGACGCGCGAGACGAAGAAGGAGGCGACCGAGTGGATCGTGGAGAGGTCGATGCCGCGCCGGTGCGCCTTCTCCAGGCCCGCGAGGTAGGCGTCCATGACGGCCTTGTAGCGGTCGAGGGAGAAGATCAGCGTGACGTTGACGGAGATGCCGAGGCCGATGACCTCGGTGATGGCCGGCAGGCCCGCCTTCGTCGCCGGGATCTTGATCATGACGTTCGGGCGGTCGACGAGCCAGGCGAGCTGCTTGGCCTCGGCGATCGTGGCCGCGGTCTCGTGGGCCAGGCGCGGGTCGACCTCGATGGAGACGCGGCCGTCGCGGCCCTGCGTCGCGTCGAACACGGGGCGCAGGATGTCGGCGGCGGCGCGGACGTCGGCCGTCGTCATCATGCGGACGGCCTCGTCGACGGTGACCTCGCGGACGGCCAGGTCGGCGAGCTGGTCCTCGTAGCCCTCGCCGGAGCCGATGGCGGCCTGGAAGATCGAGGGGTTCGTGGTGACGCCCACGACGTGGCTGTTCTCGATGAGCCCGGCGAGGTTGCCGGACTCGATGCGCTTGCGGGACAGGTCGTCCAGCCAGATGGAAACGCCTTCGTCGGAGAGGGACTTCAGGGCCGACGGGGAGGAGGCGGCGTTGCTCATGTTCTTCTTCATCTTCTTTCTGG
The DNA here is from genome assembly GCF_050410835.1 of Streptomyces sp. cg35. Lineage (NCBI taxonomy): Bacteria > Bacillati > Actinomycetota > Actinomycetes > Kitasatosporales > Streptomycetaceae > Streptomyces > Streptomyces sp. cg35. The sequence goes on along the minus strand of NZ_CP191268.1, from coordinate 7,125,393 downwards.
CGTACTTACTGCGTACTGATCAAGCGCGGGCGGCGGCCAGGGATTCCCGGGCCTGGGCGGCGACGTTCTCGGCGGTGAAGCCGAACTCGCGGAAGAGGACATCGGCGTCCGCGGAGGCGCCGAAGTGCTCCAGGGAGACGATGCGGCCGGCGTCCCCGACGAAGCGGTACCAGGTCAGGCCGATGCCGGCCTCGACGGCGACGCGGGCCTTGACGGCGGGCGGCAGGACGCTGTCGCGGTACTCCTTCGGCTGCTCCTCGAACCACTCGACGGACGGCATCGACACGACGCGGGTGGCGACGCCCTCGGCCTCCAGCGCCTCGCGCGCGGCGACGGCGAGCTGCACCTCGGAACCGGTGGCGATCAGGATGACGTCCGGGGTCTCCTTCGAGGCCTCGGCGAGCACGTAACCGCCCTTCGCGGCCAGCTCGTTGGCCTCGTAGGTGGGCAGGCCCTGACGGGAGAGCGCGAGGCCGTGCGGGGCCGGCTTGACCGAGCCGCGGCGCAGGATCTCGCGCCAGGCAATGACGGTCTCGTTGGCGTCGGCCGGGCGGACCACGTTGAGGCCGGGGATGGCGCGCAGGGAGGCGAGGTGCTCGACCGGCTGGTGCGTCGGGCCGTCCTCGCCGAGACCGACGGAGTCGTGGGTCCAGACGTAGGTGACGGGCAGCTGCATCAGCGCGGACATGCGGACCGCGTTGCGCATGTAGTCGGAGAAGACCAGGAACGTGCCGCCGTAGATACGGGTGTTGCCGTGCAGCGCGATGCCGTTCATCTCCGCGGCCATCGAGAACTCGCGGATGCCGAAGTGGACGGTGCGGCCGTAGGGGTCGGCCTCCGGCAGCGGGTTGCCCTTCGGCAGGAAGGACGACGTCTTGTCGATGGTGGTGTTGTTCGAGCCGGCGAGGTCGGCGGAGCCGCCCCACAGCTCGGGGATGACCGGGCCGAGCGCCTGCAGGACCTTGCCGGACGCGGCGCGCGTGGCGATCTTCGTGCCGGTCTCGAAGGCGGGCAGCGCCTGCTCCCAGCCCTCGGGCAGCCGGCCGGCGACGATCCGGTCGAGCAGCTTCGAGCGCTCGGGGTTGTCGGTGCGCCAGGCGCCGAGCTGCTTGTCCCAGGCGGCGTGCGCCTCGGCGCCGCGGTCCAGGGCCTTGCGGCTGTGGGCGACGACCTCGTCCTCGACGATGAAGGTCTGCTCGGGGTCGAAGCCGAGGACGCGCTTGGTGGCCGCGATCTCGTCGGCGCCCAGCGCGGAGCCGTGGGAGCCCTCGGTGTTCTGCTTGGTCGGGGCGGGCCAGGCGATGATCGTGCGCATCGCGATGATGGACGGGCGCTCCGTCTCGGCCTTGGCGGCGGCGAGGGCCTCGTACAGGGCCTTCACGTCGACGTCGCCGTCGGCCTGCGGCGTGATGCGCTGGACGTGCCAGCCGTAGGCCTCGTAGCGCCCCAGCACGTCCTCGGAGAAGGCGGTCGCGGTGTCGCCCTCGATGGAGATGTGGTTGTCGTCGTAGACGAAGACGAGGTTGCCGAGCTTCTGGTGGCCGGCGAGCGAGGAGGCCTCGGCGGAGACGCCCTCCTCCAGGTCGCCGTCGGAGACGATCGCCCAGATGGTGTGGTCGAAGGGGCTGGCGCCCTCGGGGGCCTCGGGGTCGAACAGACCGCGCTCGTAGCGGGCGGCCATCGCCATGCCGACGGCGTTGGCGACGCCCTGGCCGAGCGGTCCGGTGGTGGTCTCGACGCCCGCGGTGTGGCCGTACTCGGGGTGGCCCGGCGTCTTCGAACCCTGCGTCCGGAACGCCTTCAGGTCGTCGAGCTCCAGCTCGTAGCCGGCCAGGAAGAGCTGCGTGTAGAGGGTGAGGCTGGTGTGGCCGGGCGAGAGGACGAAGCGGTCGCGGCCCGTCCACTCCGGGTCGGCCGGGTCGTGCCGCATGGCCTTCTGGAAGATCGTGTACGCGGCGGGGGCCAGGCTCATGGCCGTGCCGGGGTGCCCGTTGCCGACCTGCTGCACGGCATCGGCCGCCAGGAGGCGGGCGGTGTCGACGGCACGCTGGTCGAGTTCGGACCACTCGAAGGGGCCCGCGAAGGGGTCGAGGCCGTCCGGTGTCTGCGTGCTCATCTGTATGACTTCCTTCGCATCCGTGGTGCTCTTGCTGTGCCGAAGGGCACTGCCCGTCCAGGGCTAAAGTCCCTGGTCGAACCACCTACGACGTTAAAGGTCATACTTTTCGCTCGGTAGGTGCCCCCGTGCCAGCGTTCGGTGAAAATGGGACACGGGACGCAAGCGAAGTCGGTAGAGGTCGAGGAAAACGGATGTCGGAGCAGAGCGCCGCGCAGACGAGCGCACATCTGGGAGCACTCCCCGCGGATCGAGCGCACATCCGCACCTACCCCTTCGACCCGAGCGCGAGCGTCTCCGGCGTCGGGATGCAGGTCGGCCCGATGGGCACCGAGGGACCTTGGGCCGGCGGTGTGGGACTTTCGCGGCGCGTGCACCGCATCGACTTCCACGTCCTGCTGTTCTTCCGCGAGGGGCCGGTCCGTCACATGATCGACTTCACGGAGCACGAGGTGGCCGCCGGGGACATCCTGTGGATCCGGCCGGGCCAGGTGCACGGCTTCTCGACGACCGAGCCGTACGTCGGCACGGCCCTCACGATGCAGCCCGGCTTCCTGCCCCGCGCCATCGTCGAGGCGACCGGCATGTACCGCTACGACCGGCCGCCGCTGCTCCGCCCCGACGCGCCCCAACTCGCCGCTTTGGAAGCCTCGTTGGAGCAGTTGCAGCGCGAGTACCTGGACACCTCGACCCTGCCGCTGAGCCTGCACACGTCGGTGCTGCGGCACTCGCTGACGGCCTTCATGCTGCGCGTGGCGCATGTGTCGGCACAGGCGGCGGCCGACAGCTGCGAGCCGCAGCCGGACACCACGTTCACCCGGTTCCGCACGGCGGTCGAGCAGGGCTTCACCACGAACCACAGCGTCAGCGCGTACGCCGACGAGCTCGGCTACTCGCGCCGCACTCTGGTCCGCGCCGTACGGGCGGCGACCGGACAGACCCCGAAGGCCTTCATCGACCGGCGCGTGATCCTGGAGGCGAAGCGGCTGCTCGCCCACACGGAGCTGCCGGTGGGACGGATCGGGGCCGCGGTCGGCTTCGGCGACTCGGCCAACTTCTCCAAGTTCTTCCAGCAGCACACGGGGGCGACCCCGGCCGCCTTCCGGGCCGAGCAGGTCTGAGCCGCACCCGCACCGCACCTCCCCGCAACCCCCCGTTTCAGCATGCGCAACGGGGGGTTGACCGTTCCCCCGGCGCCTCGTACGGTGCTCGCACCCCCGCAGGTATATCGATTAACCATTCATGACTCTCCTGGCTTCCCCGGCCCTCATGGTTGGAGACATACCGCTGTGCCCTCGACACTGAGTCGGCGCGGTTTCCTCGCCGCCGGTGGCGCGCTCGCCACCGCCTCCGCCCTGCCCGCACTGTCCGGCTGCTCCTCCCTCGCCGCGGCCGACGACGATCCCGACACGCTCGTGGTGCACAGCCAGCTCGGCACCACCGCCCCCGGATCGCCCACCTACCTCTCGGCGCTGGACCGGTTCCGCAAGGAGAACCCGGGCCTCAAGGTCCGCAACCTCGTGAACGGCGACGACCTCGCGCAGGTCTACGAGACCTCACGGCTGGCCCGCAAGGAGCCGGACGTCGTGATGGTCAACCTGTACGACAAGACCCTGGCCTGGACGGACGTCGGCGCCACTGTCGATGTCAAGGGGCACCTCGACGACTGGGGCCTGCGCGAGCGCGTGCTGCCCGTCGCCCTGGACGCCTGGACGGACGGCAAGGGCCGGCTGCGCGCCTTCCCGTACTTCGCGACGAACTGGCCGATCGCCTTCAACCGGGCCCTGCTCGACAAGGCGGGCGTCGACCGGATCCCCGTCACCGGCGACGAACTCATCGCCGCCGCGGGGAAGCTGCGCAAGAAGGGCATCGCGCCCGTGACGACCGGCGGCAACGACTGGACCGGGCAGAAGCTGCTCGCGCAGATCATCCAGACGTTCCTCAGCGAGGACGAGGCGCGGCACGTCTACGAGACGGGTGACTTCAGCGGAAGCCGCGGGGCACGCCGGGGCATCGACTACTTCGTCGAGCTGCGGGACGCCGGGGTCTTCGCCGACAAGGCGCAGGGCCTGACGTCGGACACGATGACGACGCAGTTCAACACGCAGGCCGCGGCGATGCAGTCGGCGATGTCGTCGGCGCTCGCGAAGGTGCCGGAGGCGGTGGCGCGCCACACGGACGTGGGCGGCTGGCCGCTGGCGCCGGGCGCGGCGCACGACAAGCCGACGATCCTGCGCACGTACACCCTGATCGGCTTCTGGATCAGCCCGAACGGCACGAAGAAGATCGACGCGGTCGAGAAGTTCCTGAAGTTCTTCTACCGCGAGGACACGGTGGCCCGGTTCATCAAGGAGTCCGGGCGCGACATGGCGCTGCGCTCGGACGCGGTGAGCACGGACTTCCCGCTGGTCGCCGCGGCGCAGCGGCTCGGTTCCGACGTGGGTCAGGTGCTGCTGCCCGACCTGTTCGTGCCGCCGCCCGCGACACAGCCGCTGATCACCGCGACGAGTACGTCGTTCACCCGTGGCACGAGTGCGGCCAAGGTCCGTTCGGTGCTCGAAGCCGCCTACCGCGGCGCCTGACCGCCCGCCCCCTCATCTCTTCTCTCGCGTAAGGGAGTTGCTCATGACGACGCTGACGTCGACAGCGGGCGAGGCCGCGGTCCGCCGCCCCACCCCGCCTTCCTCGGCCCCCGGCAGGCGCCCGCGCCGGCAGGGCGGCACGATCCTCGCGCTGCCCGCACTCGTCTGGTACCTGGTGTTCATGGTCGGCCCGCTGGTCGCCATCTTCGTCGTGGCGGCGCTGCACTGGCCGGGCATGCTGCAGCCGGTGTCGTTCGCCGGGCTGGACAACGTGCGCGCGGTCTTCGACGACCCGGTGTTCTGGGACGCGGTGAGCAACACCGCGATCCAGCTCGTCGTCGCCATCCCGGTGATGGTGGTGTGCGCGTACATGCTGGGCTATTACGTGGCGCAGAAGCCGCCCGGGCATCGCGTGATCCGCTATCTCCTCTTCGTCCCGGGGCTGATCTCGACTCCGGCGAAGGCGATGGTCTTCTACGCCGCCCTCTCCCCCGACGGGCTGGTGAACGGGGGGCTGGAGGCGGTCGGGCTCGGGTCGCTCGCCGACGCGTGGCTGGCCTCGCCGTCGACGGCGCTGGCGTGTCTGATCGCGCTCGACATCTGGGCCGGGATCGGCTTCACGGCGGTGCTGTTCGCGGCGCGGCTCGGCAGTGTGCCGGACGAGCTGGGCGAGGCGGCGCAGCTGGACGGGGCCGGGCACTGGCGGACCATGTGGCGCGTCCACTTCCCGGTGATCCGGGACTACGTGGGCGTGGTGACGATGCTGCAGTTCCTGTGGACGCTGTTCGGCTCGGCGCAGCACGTGCTGCTGCTGACGCAGGGCGGGCCCGGGAGTTCGTCGACGACGCTGTCGTTCCTCGTCTACCAGAAGGCGTTCATCGCGGCGGACCTCGGCTACAGCCAGACCGTGGGTGTCCTTCTCTTCCTCGTCGGCCTCGTCGGACTGCTCGCCATCCGGCGTGCGTTCCGCCAGAACTACTGATCGGAGCCGTACGCCATGAAGTCTGCCGTGAGCTCTTCGAAGCGTTCGAGGTTCGGCCGGTCCTGGCTGCCCGCGCACATCCTGGTGTGGCTGTACGCGGTGCTGCTGGTCATCCCGCTGTACTACTTCATCGCCTCGGCGTTCAAGACGAACGACGAGATCTTCGCGCATCCCTTCGCGCTGCCGTCGTCGTACGGGTTCGGGAACTTCACCACCGCCTTCGAGAGCGCGGACCTGGGGCTCGCGGTCGTCAACTCGGCGCTGGTGACGGTTTTCTCACTGGTCCTGACCCTGGCGCTGGCGATCCCGGCGGCGTTCGCGCTGGCCCGCTCGACGGGGCGGCTCGCGTCGGCGGTGGAGAAGGTGTTCTCGCTGGGCTTCCTGATCCCGACGTTCGCGGCGCTGTTCCCGACGTTCCTGCTGGCGGCGGCCACCGGTCTGTTCCACACGCGGACGTTCATGGTGCTGTTCCTGCCGGCGACGGCGATGCCGCTGTCGGTGGTGATCCTGGTGCAGTTCATGCGGACGATCCCGAAGGAGATGGAGGAGGCGGCCCGGCTGGACGGCGCGTCCACGTTCGCGGTCCTGCGGCACGTCTACACGCCGATGTGCCTGCCCGGCATCGCGACGGTGCTGCTGCTCAACTTCCTGACGTTCTGGAACGAGTACCTGTACTCCCTCGTCATCATCGGGCCCGACCCCGCGCAGCGCACGGTCCAGGTGGCGCTGCCCACGCTGAAGGCCATCACCGGCACGGACTACGGCGTGCTGACCGCCGGCACCGTCCTCACGCTCGTCCCGGTCTGGGTGGTCTATACGGTGCTGCAGAAGCGGATGCAGCAGGCACTGGTCAGTGGGGCGGTGAAGATGTGAGCGGGACCCGAGCGACGAAGAAGGCCGGTCGTCCGACCATCAAGGCGGTGGCGGCCGCGGCGGGCGTGTCGACGGCGGCGGTGTCGCAGGCGTTCAACGACAAGGGGCGGCTGGCCGAGGCGACGCGGCAGCGGATCCTCGACGCGGCCCTGGAGCTGGGCTGGTCGCCGAGCGCGTCGGCGACGGCGCTGCGCAGCGCCCGGACGCGCACGCTCGCGCTGGTGGTGCGCAGGCCCACCGACGTGCTGGGCGCGGACCCGCACTTCAGTGAGCTGATCACCGGCATAGAGGGCGAGTTGGCGCCGCGCGGCTACGGTCTGCTGCTGCATCTGGTCGCCGATGTCGCGGAGGAGGGCGCGCTGTACGAGCGGCTCGCCGCCGAGAAGCGGGTGGACGGGGCGGTGCTGACGGACGCCCGCGCCGACGATCCGCGTCCGGCGCTGCTGACCCGCCTCGGCCTGCCCGCCGTGCTGCTCGGCGCGCCGAACCCGGAGTCGGACGTGCCGGTCGTCGGGCTCGGCAACCAGGGCGCGGGTGTGCACGAAGTCGTCGACCATCTGCGGGAGTTGGGACACACGCGGATCGCGTACGTGGCCGGTCCCGCGGAGCTCCAGCACACCCGGCTGCGCCTCGCGGTCTTCGAGGAGACCCTGGAGACGGCCGGGCTCGCGCCCGCCGCCGTGCGGCACACCGACTTCTCGGAAGCCGCGGCCGTGGCCGCGACCCGGGAACTGCTCGCCGCCGACGCGCGGCCCACCGCCATCGTCTACGCCAACGACTCGATGGCCGTGTGCGGCATCGGCACCGCCCAGCGGGCGGGCCTGCGCGTACCGGAGGACCTGTCCGTCGTCGGCTACGACAACCTGCCGCTCGGCCGCTGGCTGCACCCGCGACTGACCACCGTCGACCAGCAGGTGCAGCGGGTCGGCGCGGCCGCCGCCCGCACGCTGCTCGCCCGGTGCGGTGAGGACCTGCCCGCGGCGCGGCTCGACGACCGGCCACGCCTGGTCGTCCGCGAGTCGACCGGACCCGTGACAACAGACGTCTAGCATCCCGCACTTCAGCAACGGAGACCCGTACCACCATGCGACGCCACAGCGCCCATCTGACCCACGACGCCGCCGTCCTGCCCTGGCTCGGTGCCAACTACTGGTCCCGCACGGGCGGGCCCCTGATGTGGCGCGACTACGACCCGAAGGTGGTGCGCGAGGAGCTGGAGGTGCTGCGCGAGCACGGGCTGAACATGACCCGCTCGTTCTTCTACTGGCCGGACTTCCACCCCGAACCGCACCGGATCGACGAGGAGCTCTGCGAGAGGTTCCGCGACTTCCTGGACGCCCACCGGGAGTCGGGGATGGGCACGGTGCCGACGTTCATCGTGGGGCACATGTCCGGCGAGAACTGGGATCCGGCCTGGCGGGGCGGCCGGGATCTGTACGAGGACGTGTGGATGGTGGGCCGGCAGGCCTGGTTCGCGTCCCAGATGACGCGCCGCTTCAAGGACCACCCGGCCGTCACCGGCTGGCTCATCACGAACGAGATGCCCGGCTACGGCCGCATCTACCAGGTGGACCCGCCCGACAGCGATGTCGTGACGGCGTGGGCGCAGGCGATGTGCAACGCGGTGCGCGCGGCCGGCGCCACGCAGCCCGTGTCGCTGGGGGACGGCGCGTGGGGCATCGAGGTGACGGGCCGCGACAACGGCTTCTCGCTGCGCGACACCGCCGAGTACGTCGACTTCGTCGGCCCGCACGTCTACCGCTCGGACACGGACCGGGCGCGCCAGCACTACCGGGCGGCGTTCGAGTGCGAGCTGGCCGCGGTGACCGGGCAGCCGGTGGTCCTGGAGGAGTTCGGCCTGTCGACGGACACGGTGTCCGCCGAGAACGCGGGCGTGTACTACCGGCAGACCCTGCACAATTCGCTGCTCGGCGGCGCGACGGGCTGGATCGCCTGGAACAACACGGACTACGACGACCTGTGGGACCGGTCCCCGTACGACCACCACCCCTTCGAGATGCACTTCGGCATCACGGACTCCACCGGCGCGCCGAAGGCTCCGCTGCGTGAACTCGCCTCATTCTCAGAGGTGTTGAAGGGCGTCGACTTCGCGCGGTGCCGTCGCGCGGACGCGGGCGCGGCGCTGGTCGTGCCCGCGTTCCTGGAGCGCGGCTACCCCTACAGCCGCCCGGCGGACCGCCCGCTGATCTTCACGTCGCTGCATCAGGGGTACGTGGCCGCGCGCGCCGCCGATCTGCCGGTGGGCCTGACCCGCGAGGCGGACGGCATCGCGGAGGACGTGGAGCTGTATCTCCTGCCCGCGACCCGGCAGTTGACGACGCGGACGCGGCGGACGCTGCAGCGCCGGGCGGACGAGGGCGCGACGGTCTACCTGTCGTTCTGCTCGGGCGAGCACCCGGGCACCCGTGGCCCCTGGTTCGACGACCTGGACAGCCTGTTCGGCGTGGAGATGCAGCTGTCGTACGGCGTCGCGGAGCCGATCGAGGACGAGGTCCTGGAGATGACGTTCCAGGAGGACTTCGGCGGCATCCGCGCGGGCGAGACGCTGCGTTTCCCGGTCGCGGGCAACGAGGACAGCCGCGCCTACCTGCCCGTCGTGCCGCGCGGCGCCCGGGTCGTCGCGGTGGACGCGCACGGCCGTCCGGCGCTGCTGTGCCACGAGACGGGCCGCGGCCGCACGGTCCTCGCCACCTACCCGCTGGAGCACATGGCCGCCCGCACGGCCCGGGTCAACCCGGAGCAGACGCACCGGCTGTACGCGGCGCTCGCCGAACTGGCCGGTGCCAAGCGGGCGGTGACCGTGGACGATCCGTTCGTCGGGGCCGATGTGCTGGTGCACGAGGACGGGCGGCGGTTCGTCTGGCTGGTCAGCCAGGCCGAGGACGAGGTCACGGTGCGCCCGGCGGCGGAGGGGACGCTGCACGCCCTGGACTCCGGGGAGCCGGTCGGCGACGTGACCCTGCCCGCGTTCGGCGTCCGCGTCCTGGAACTGCGGTGAGCGAGCCGCTGTACCGCGATCCGGCGGCGCCCGTGCCCGACCGGGTGCGGGACCTGCTGGGCCGGATGACGCTCCCGGAGAAGGTCGGGCAGGTCAACCAGCGCCTGTACGGCTGGCACGCGTACGAGCGGACGGCCGCGGGCGGGTTCCGGCTGACCGACGCCTTCCGCGCCGAGGTCGCGGCGTACGACGGGATGGGCGCCCTGTACGGGTTGCAGCGCGCCGACCCGTGGTCGGGCGTGACGTTCGCCGACGGGATCACGGCGGCGGACGCGGCCGCCGTCGCCGACGCGGTGCAGCGGCACGTGGTGGAGGGGACCCGGCTCGGCATCCCGGTACTGATGGCCGAGGAGGTGCCGCACGGGCACCAGGCGCTCGACGGCACGGTGCTGCCGGTGAATCTGGCGGTCGGCGCGAGCTGGGACCCGGACCTGTACGAGGCGGCGGCGAGCGCCGTCGCCACCGAACTCCGCGCGCGCGGCGGTCACTTGGCGCTGGTCTCCGCGCTCGACCTGGTGCGCGACCCGCGCTGGGGCCGGGCCGAGGAGTGCTTCGGCGAGGATCCCTACCTGGCCGCCCGGTTCACCGAGGCGCTGGTGCGCGGGATGCACGCCCAGGGCGTCGGCGTGGTGCTCAAGCACTTCGCGGGCCAGGGCGCGACGGTCGGCGGGCGGAACAGCGCGGCGACCGAGCTGGGCCCGCGCGAGCTGCACGAGATCCATCTGGCGGCGGCCCGGGCGGGGGTGCGGGCCGGGGCGGCCGGGGTGATGGCGGCGTACAACGAGTTCGACGGCCTGCCGTGTGCGGCCAACCCGTACCTGCTGACCGGACTCCTGCGGGAGCGTTGGGAGTTCGACGGGATCGTGATGGCGGACGGGTGCGCGCTCGACCGGCTGGCGCGGCTCGCGGGCGATCCGGTGGCGGCGGGGGCGATGGCGCTCGCGGCGGGGACCGATCTGAGCCTGTGGGACTCGGCGTTCCCGCGGCTCGGGGAGGCCGTGGAGCGCGGGCTCGTCGGCGAGGGGGCGCTGGACGTGGCGGTGGGGCGGGTGCTCGCGCTGAAGTTCCGGCTCGGCCTGTTCGAGCAGCCGTACGTCGGCGACCGGGAACAGCCCGGTACTGCGCGGGAGTTGAGCGAGCGGATCGCCCGGGAGTCGGTCACGCTGCTCGACCACGACGGACGGACCCTGCCGCTCGGCCCCGACGTGCGCCGGATCGCCGTGCTCGGCCCGAACGCCGACTCGGTGCCGCAGCAGATCGGCGACTACACGGCGCCGCAGCGTCCCGGCACCGGGATCACCGTGCTCGACGGGATCCGCACCGCCGGCGGACCCGGCCGCGAGGTGACCTGGGCGCGCGGCTGCGAGCTGGTCGGCGGCGACCGGTCCGGGCTCGGCGGGGCGGTCGCCCTGGCCGCCGCGGCGGACGTGGCGGTGCTGGTCCTCGGCGGATCGAGCGCCCGCGAGGACGGCACCCGGTTCGAGGCGAACGGCGCGGCCGTCGTGTCGTCCGGCAACCCGGTCGGCATGACGTGCGGCGAGGGCGTGGACCTGGCCGATCTCGCGCTGCCCGAAGGACAGTTGGCCCTGCTCGACGCGGCCGCGGCGACGGGGACGCCGGTCGTGGCGGTCCTGGTGCAGGGACGGCCGCACGCGCTGCCCGATCTCTCCGGGCGGGCGGCGGCGCTGCTGTGCGCCTGGTACCCGGGTCCGTGGGGCGGCCGGGCGGTGGCCGATGTCCTGTTCGGCGCGGCGGCTCCGGCCGGCCGGCTCCCGGTGTCGGTGCCGCGCTCGGCGGCCCAGCTCCCCGTCTTCTACAACACCAAGGACCACGGCTACCGCGGCTATGTCGATCAGCCGGCGACCGCGCGGTACGCGTTCGGGCACGGCCTGTCGTACGGGACGGTCGGCTACGGCCCGCCCTGCCTGAGCCGGGCCGCCGTGTCCGTCGCCGACCCGCTGGTGACCTGCACGGTCACTGTCGAGAACACGGGCGGTGCGGCCGTGCGGGAGACCGTGCAGCTGTACGTGCGGCGCGTGTCGGGCGGCTCGTCGTGGCCGCGGGTGCGGGAGCTGCGCGGGTTCACTCAGGTCGCTCTCGCGCCGGGCGAGCGGCGGGACGTGACGTTCGAGGTGACCTCGGAGACGCTCGCGTCGGTCGGCCGCGACCTGGAACTCGTCGTGGAGCCGGGCGAGTTCTCCCTGGAGACCGGACCGGCGTCGGACCGCACCCAGGGGGTGTCGCTCACCGTGGCCGCCGGGGCCGGGCCGGGGGCCCGCATCACGGGGCCCAGCTCCGGACCCCGCTCCCCGACCGCCGGAGGGGCTTGATCGGGAACAATGGGGCGCATGGCTCGATCCACCGTTCCTCCCACCTGCCCTTGCGGGCTCCCCCGCCCCTACGCCGACTGCTGCGGCCGTTTCCACTCCGGCCAGGCGGCCGCACCCAGTGCCGAGGCCCTGATGCGCTCCCGGTACGCCGCCTTCACCCGCAGGGACGCCGCGTACCTGCTGCGCACCTGGCATCCGGACACCCGGCCGCCGGGCGTCGACTTCGACCCCGCTCTCACCTGGGCCGGTCTGGAGATCCTGGAGACCACCGAGGGCTCCGCGTTCCACCAGAAGGGCACCGTCACCTTCCGCGCCCGCTACAAGGACAGCGGCCGTGCGGGGTCGCTGCACGAGCGCAGCCGGTTCGTGCGGGTCGACGGCGCGTGGGTGTACGTCGACGGGGACTTCATCGAGTAGTACCCCGTCGCGCACGGCGGCTCAGGGCGCCAGGATGTCCAGCTCCTGCAGCGCCCCGGCCGCGATCTCCCGTGTGAGCGCCTCCGCGCGCTCCGCGTTCCCCTCCCGCACCGCCTCCGCGACCTGCACGTGCAGGGTGACCGCCGCCGGGTCCGGGTCCTCGAACATGACCTGGTGGTGGGTGCGGCCCGCGAGCACCTCCGCGACGAGGTCGCCGAGATGGGCGAACATCTCGTTGCCCGACGCGTTGAGGACGATCCGGTGGAACTCGATGTCGTGGACGAGGTACGCCTCCAGCTGCTGGCCGCGTGACGTGGCGACCATGCCGAGCGCGCACTCGGTGAGCGCGGCGCACTGCTCCGCGGACGCGTGCCGCGCGGCGAGCCCCGCGGCGACCGGCTCGACCGCCGAGCGCAGCACCGTGAGCGAGCGCAGCTGGCGGGGCCGGTCGGCCCCGGCCAGCCGCCAGCGGATGACCTGCGGGTCGTAGACGTTCCACTCCCCGGCGGGCCGCACGGTCACCCCGACGCGGCGCCGGGAGGCGACCAGGTGCATGGACTCCAGGACCCGCACCGCCTCGCGCATCACCGAGCGCGAGACCTCGTAGCGCTGCGCGAGTTCGTCGGTGCGCAACACGCTTCCCGCGGGGTACTCCCCCGCGGTGATCGCGGGACCGAGGCTGTCCAGTACGCGGGCGTGCAGCCCCCGGTCCTTCGTGGTCATGGGGCCAGCGTACGGTTCGGGCGCAGACAACAAAAAGTCTGACTTTTATGTCACAGGCTCTTGAATTAGTCAGACCTATTGGGTTTCAGTGACGTGACACAGCGATGTCGATGAAGACAGCGAGGCAGCGATGAGTACCCCCCACGTCGTCGTGGTCATGGGCGTGGCAGGCACCGGCAAGACAACGATCGGTCCCCTGCTCGCCGAGCGGCTCGGCGTTCCCTACGCCGAGGGCGACGACTTCCACCCCCCGGCCAACATCGCCAAGATGACGGCCGGCACGCCCCTCACGGACGAGGACCGCTGGCCGTGGCTGGACGCCATCGGCGAGTGGGCCCACGGCCGCGCCGGGCTCGGCGGGGTGGCCAGCAGCTCCGCGCTGAAGCGCAGTTACCGCGACCGGCTCCGGGCCGCCGCACCCGGCCTCGTCTTCGTCCACCTCACCGGTGACCGGGCGCTCATCGAGGACCGGATGTCCCACCGGCAGGGCCACTTCATGCCGACCGCGCTGCTCGACTCGCAGTTCGCCACGCTCCAGCCGCTCGCGGCGGACGAGGCGGGCGTCGACGTCGACGTGTCGGGTTCCCCGGACGAGATCGCGGACCGGGCCGTACGGGCCCTCGCCGCGCTCGACTCCGAGTAGCCCGCGGCACTCCCCTTTCCCCCCTTCCCTCCCTTTCTTCCCCTTCTCAGTCCCCCTCCACGTTCAAGGGATAAGACCGTGACCAGACTCAGCGTCGAGATGCTGGCAGCGGACGCCGTCGAGCCGATCACCTCCGCGGGCCACGCCCAGCTCGGGATCGCCGTCCTCGCGGGCATCGCCGTCATCGTCCTGCTCATCACGAAGTTCAAGCTCCACGCCTTCCTGGCCCTGACCGTCGGCTCGCTCGCGCTCGGCGCGTTCGCCGGGGCACCGCTGGACAAGGTGATCACCAGCTTCACCGCGGGGCTCGGCTCCACGGTGGCCGGTGTGGGTGTGCTGATCGCGCTCGGCGCGATCCTCGGCAAGCTGCTCGCCGACTCCGGCGGCGCCGACCAGATCGTCGACACGATCCTCGCCAAGGCGGGGAAGTCCGGCGGCAAGGCCATGCCCTGGGCGATGGTCCTGATCGCCTCCGTGATCGGCCTGCCGCTGTTCTTCGAGGTCGGCATCGTGCTGCTGATCCCCGTCGTCCTGATGGTCGCCAAGCGCGGCAACTACTCGCTGATGCGCATCGGCATCCCGGCCCTCGCCGGCCTGTCGGTCATGCACGGTCTGATCCCGCCGCACCCCGGCCCGCTCGTCGCGATCGACGCGGTCAAGGCCAACCTGGGCATCACGCTCGCGCTCGGCGTCCTCGTCGCCATCCCGACGGTGATCGTCGCCGGCCCGGTGTTCTCGAAGTTCGCCGCCAAGTGGGTGGACGTCCCCGCGCCCGAGAAGATGATCCCGGCGCGCGCCTCGGACGAGCTGGAGAACCGTCCCGGCTTCGGCGCCTCCGTCGCGACGATCCTGCTGCCCGTCGTGATGATGCTGTCCAAGGCTCTCGTCGACATCATCGTCGACGACCCCGAGCACACCGTCCAGCGGGTCTTCGACGTGATCGGCTCGCCGCTGATCGCGCTGCTCGCCGCCGTCATCGTGGGCATGTTCACCCTCGGCCGTCCGGCCGGCTTCACCAAGGGCAAGCTGCAGTCCACCACCGAGAAGTCGCTCGCCCCGATCGCGGGCGTGCTCCTCATCGTCGGCGCGGGCGGCGGCTTCAAGCAGACCCTGATCGACTCCGGCGTCGGCCAGATGGTCCTGGACATCTCCAAGGACTGGTCGATCCCGACGCTGCTGCTCGCCTGGCTGATCGCCGTGGTGATCCGCCTGGCCACCGGTTCGGCGACCGTCGCGACGGTCTCGGCCGCCGGTCTGGTCGCGCCGCTCGCGGCCGGGATGACCGACACGCACACGGCGCTCCTCGTCCTCGCGATCGGCGCGGGCTCGCTGTTCTTCAGCCATGTGAACGACGCGGGCTTCTGGCTGGTCAAGGAGTACTTCGGGCTCACGGTCGGGCAGACCGTGAAGACCTGGTCGGTCATGGAGACGATCATCTCCGTGGTCGCGGGAGCCCTGGTCCTGCTGCTGTCCGTGATCATCTAGGGCCACGGTCCCCGCGCGGAGGAGTACGTCGATGAGCCACCCCCTGTTCGACATCAGCGGCCGCACCGTCCTCGTCACCGGGTCGAGCCGCGGGATCGGGTTCGCCCTGGCCCGCGGCCTCCTGGAGGCCGGCTGCACGGTCGTCCTGCACGGCCGCGACCCCGGCCGTCTCGACGAGGCGGCCCAGGAGCTCGGCGGCACGGTCCACACGGCGGCGTTCGACGTCACCGACGGCGCCGCCGTGGCCGCCGGGATCGCGGACGTCGAACGGCGGGTCGGCCCGCTCGACATCCTCGTCAACAACGCGGGCATGCAGCTGCGCGCCCCGCTCCTGGAGTTCACCGACGCCGACTGGCACCGGATCCTGGACACCAATCTGACGAGCGCGTTCCTGGTGGCCCGGGAGGCCGCGCGCGGCATGGTCGCGCGCGGTCACGGCAAGATCGTCAACATCTGCTCGCTGCAGAGCGAGGTGGTCCGCCCGGGCATCGCCCCGTACGCGGCCACGAAGGGCGCCCTGAAGATGCTCACCAAGGGCATGTGCGCCGACTGGGGGCCCGCGGGCGTCCAGGTCAACGGGCTGGGCCCGGGCTACATCGAGACCGAGCTGACCCGGCCGCTCGTCGAGGACGAGGAGTTCAGCGCCTGGGTGCGCCGCAGGACGCCGGCCGGCCGCTGGGGGCGCACCGAGGACCTGGTGGGCGGCGTCCTGTTCCTCGCCTCCCCCGCGGCGGACTTCGTCAGCGGCCAGATCCTGTACGTCGACGGCGGCATGACCAGCGTTCTCTGAGGAGGCCCGATGCTCGGCTGTGTGATCCACGGCGCCGGTGATCTGCGCGTCGACGAACTGCCCGCCCCCGAGCCGGGGCCGGGTCAGGCGCTGATCGCGGTCCGCTACGGCGGGGTGTGCGGATCGGATCTGCACTACTGGCGGCACGGCGGCGTCGGCGACTTCCGTCTGACGGAGCCGATGGTGCTCGGGCACGAGGTCGTCGGCACCGTCGTCGGACACGGTCCCGGCGCTGCGGGGCCCGCGCCCGGCACCGCGGTCGCCGTGCACCCCGCGACCCCGTGCGGCGGGTGCCCCGAGTGCCGGGACGGGCGGCGCAACGTGTGCCGTGACACCCGCTATCTGGGCAGTGCCGCCCGCACCCCGCACGTCCAGGGCGGTTTCGCCGCACGCCTGGCGGTCCCGGCCGAGCAGGTGAGGCCGCTCCCGCCGGGCCTGCCCCTGGAGCGGGCCGCGCTCGCCGAACCCCTCTCGGTGGCGCTGCACGCGGTGCGGCGGGCCGGGGACGTCGCCGGGCGGCACGTCCTGGTGACCGGCGCGGGCCCGATCGGCTGCCTCGTCGTCGCGGCGGCGAAGGCGGCGGGCGCGGCCCGGGTGACGGTGACGGACCTGCTGCCGAAGGCACTGGAGTACGCCTCCGTCGCGGGCGCCGACGTCCTCGTACGGGCCGACGATCCGGACGATCCCGGGTGGCCGGACGAGGTCGACACGGCCGTCGAGGCGTCCGGGGTGGCCGACGGGCTCGACGCCTGTCTGCGCCGGGTGCGGCGGGGCGGTGTGGTGGTGCAGCTGGGGATGCTGCCGCCGGGGGACAGCCCGTTCGCCGGGAACCTGGTGGTGAGCCGGGAGATCGAGCTGCGCGGCGCGTTCCGCTTCGACGCCGAGTTCGACGACGCGCTCGCCCTGCTCGCGCGCACCCCCTCGCTCGCCGGGCTCGTCAGCGCCGTGGTCCCGGTGGCCGACGCGGCCCGGGCCTTCGCGCTGGCGGCGGACCGGGCCGCCGCCTGCAAGGTGCTGCTGGACTTCGACAGCCCCTGAGCTCACGGGAGTTGGGTGGCCCCGGCACGAATCCTTGACTTCGAGCGCGCTCCAGCACGTTTACTGACCCGCCATGAAGTACACCCAGCTCGGACGCACCGGACTCAAGGTCAGCCGACTCGTGCTCGGCACGATGAACTTCACCGGCGAGGCCGACGCCACCGACGAACAGAGCAGCCATGCGCTGATGGACGCCGCCCTCGACGCGGGGATCAACTTCTTCGACACGGCGAACATCTACGGCACCGACGAGGAGAAGGGCGCCACGGAGCGCATCATCGGCTCCTGGTTCGCGCAGGGCGGCGGCCGGCGCGACAAGGTCGTCCTGGCGACCAAGCTGTACGGCAACATGACCAACGACGGCACTCCGTGGCACCAGCAGTCGTGGCCGAACCACGACCGGCTCAGCGCGCTCAACATCCGCCGCGCCGTGGACGCCTCGCTGACGCGTCTGCGCACGGACCACATCGACGTCTACCAGTTCCACCACATCGACCGGGCCACTCCGTTCGAGGAGATCTGGCAGGCGATCGACGTGCTGATCCGGCAGGGCAAGATCCTCTACGCGGCCTCGTCGAACTTCCCCGGCTACAAGATCGCCCAGGCCAACGAGACGGCGACGGCCCGCGGTCTGGCCGGGCTGGTCAGCGAGCAGTGCCTCTACAACCTCTTCGAGCGGCGCGCCGAGATGGACGTGATCCCGGCCGCCCAGGAGTACGGCCTCGGGGTCATCCCCTGGTCGCCGCTGCACCAGGGCCTGCTCGGCGGGGCGCTGCGCAAGGAGCGCGAGGGCACCGGTTCGCGCACCCACGTCGGCCGCTCCGCGACGGGCCTCGCGGACCCGGCGGTGCGGGCGCAGGTGGAGGCGTACGAGAAGGTCGTCGCCGAGCACGGCATGGAGCCCGGCGAGGTGGCCCTGGCGTGGCTGCTCGGCCGGCCCGGGGTGACCGGGCCGATCGTGGGTCCGCGCACCGCGGAGCAGCTGGAGTCGGCGCTGCGGGCGGTCGAACTCGACCTGCCCGCGTCCCTGTCGGCCTCGCTCGACGCGATCTTCCCGGGTCCCGGCCCGGCGCCTGAGGCCTTCGCCTGGTGACGCCCGACGTGCTCGCCGACCGTCGTCGCGACGGGTCCGGCGAGCACCGGGGCGCGGCGGTCAGCCCGCCTTCTTCTCCAGCTGGAACGCCTCGTTGCCGAGTCCGATCCGGGCGTGCGCCTCGGGGTTGCGGGAGCGCAGGACGAGGCTGTAGGCGACGCCGACGATCGCGGCCAGGGCGATGATGCCGGGCAGCAGCCAGTTCAGGGCGGAGTCGGGGCCCGAGCCGACCAGCACGTCGAAGTCCTTGATGGTGTAGCCGGCGATGACCAGCAGGGAGAGCCCCGCGATGCCGGAGGCGACCAGGCGCCAGGCCTGCGCGCCCGCCGCGCCGCGCTTGGCGAAGAAGGCGATGACCGCGAGGGACGCGGTGGCCATCAGCAGGATGACGCCGAGCGCGCCGACGTTGCCGCCCCACGTGAACAGGTGCAGAACCGGCGCCGTCGGGTCGCCGACCGGACCGTCGTCGGCGATCGCGAAGCAGACGACCACGATCAGGGAGATCACCGACTGCAGGACCGAGCCGGTGCCGGGCGCGCCGCTGCCGCTGTTGGTGCGGCCGAACGCGGCCGGGAGCAGCCCCTCGCGGCCCATCGCGAAGGCGTACCGGGCCACGACGTTGTGGAAGCTGAGCAGCGCCGCGAACATGCCGGTGACGAACAGGACATGGACGATGTCGGTGAAGGTACCGCCGAGACGGTCCTCGGTGAGGCCGAAGAGGAGTCCGGCCGACTGCTTCTGGGCCGCGCCGACGATGCCCGACGGGCCGGTGGCCACGGTCAGCGCCCACGAGCTGATCGCGAAGAAGACGGCCACGCCGCCGACGGCCAGGAACATGACGCGGGGGACGAGGATGTGCGGGCGGCTGGTCTCCTCCGCGTACACGGGCGCCTGCTCGAAGCCGGTGAACGCGGCGATGCAGAAGCACAGGGCGGTGCCGAGCCCGGCCCCGGACAGGGTCTCCGGGTTGAAGGCGTGCAGGGACAGGCCCTGGCTGCCCGGGTCGCCGATCGCCGCGATGTCGAAGACCACCACGACGGCGATCTCGAGGAGCAGCAGGACGCCGAGCACCTTCGCGTTCACGTCGATCTTCAGGAGGGCGAGCACGCCGACCGCGACGACGGCCACCAGCGCCGGGATCCACCAGGCGAGTTCGACGTCGAGGTACTGCTGGGCGAGGCCGGAGACCTCGAAGCCGAAGATGCCGAAGATGCCGACCTGCAGCACGCTGTAGGCGACGAGCGCGACGAGGGCCGCGGCGGCGCCGGCGGTCGGGCCGAGCCCGCGGGATATGTACGCGTAGAAGGCGCCGGCGTTGTGCACGTGCCGGCTCATCTCCGCGTAGCCGACGCTGAAGAGGGTCAGGACGACGCCGAGGATGAGGAAGAGCAGCGGCTGCCCGACCACGCCCATCACGGCGAACGTCGTCGGCATCACCCCGGCCACCACCATCAGCGGGCCGGTCGCGGCGAGCACGGACAGCAGCAGCCCGGCGGTGCCGAGCCGCCCGGCGCGCAGTGCGCTCTCCTCGCCCAGATACGTGCTGATGCCCGGCTCGGCCGTCACGGCTCTGTCGCTCGTGCTCGAACTGCCCGTCGTCATCGCGGGGTTGTCCCTTCCGATGGGTGCTTGCTGATTGCTGGCTGATCCTCTACGCCGAGCCGAGCGCGGCACTGCGCGCGGCGCGGAAGGCTTCGTACGGATCCCGGTCCGGGTACGACCAGGGGGCCGGGGTGATGTGCTGGCCGATGCGGTGGAACAGGGCGGCCGCCTCGGCCGGGCGGCCCTCGCAGTACTTGGCGTGGGCGAGGAAGTTGAGGTCGATGCGGCCGCGCGGGTGCGCGACACCGGCCCGGTCGTGCGGGTCGCCCCACTCCAGCCACCAGTCGAACGCGGCCTTCATGACGAGGCGGGCCCGCCGTCCCGCCCAGTGCCCGGAGGTCTTCGGGTCGCCGGGTTCGACGCCCGCCTTGGCGAGGACGCGGTACCGCTCGGCGTGCGCGACGACCGGGAGCACCGCCAACGGCGAGGCGGGCGGTGCCTGTTCGGCGGCCCAGGCGGCGAAGTCGTAGACCTCGTGCAGCGGGTCCTGTCCCGCGTCGGCGCGCCGCTCGGCGAGCCGCGCCACCATCAGGTGGTGCGCGTGGTGGTGGGCCGGGTGGCGGTGGCGCACCTCGTCGAAGAGCCGTACGACATCCTCCTCGCGCCCCAACTCCCGCTCCAGGAGCAGCAGCCCGAGCCAGGGAGTGGGGTCGAGGGGCACCAGCGCGGCGGCCTCCATGCAGGACTCGCGGGCCGTGTCGGGCCGGGTCCTGCCGGCGATGGCGCGGTGCACGGCGGCGCAGGCGAGGAGGACGGGTGCGTCCGTCGACTCGGGTTCGGCCAGGCGCCAGTCCTGGACCCAGGCGTTCGCGGTGGGTTCCTGGGCGAGGCCCATGACGCGGTGTCCGCGGCGGTCCCAGTCCTCACCGGTGGCGGCGAGCAGCGCCCGGGCCTCGGTCCAGCGGCCCTGCGCGAGGGCGGCGCGGGCGGTGACGAGCTCGGTGTCGTCGAGTGCGGGGTCGAAGGAGTGCGCGGGCTTCTTGCGGGGGCGCCCGAGCGGAGGCGGGGGTGGGGACACCGCGGCGGTTCCTCTACGACTGTTCAGATACGAAGCGACGAGCGTGCGGGCACCGACGCGACGCTGCGCGGCCCGGGACAGGATGATCACGCACAGCAAACCGGTAGGGGGGCCTCCGCGTCAAGGGTGGTCCGGTGACGGACTTCACCAACTCGTCGCAGGATCTGTCGAGTTCACTGTCCGGATCTTTGAAACACCGCCGTGAGCTGGGGCGTTGACCACGTGACACGAGTACGTTGCGGTCGGGTGTCGGGGTACCCGCCCGGGGCACCCGTGGGGCGGTCTGCGCCGCGGGGCGCTATCGTCGGCGCAGACCCACTCCTGCCCGTTCAGCAGTCGCCCGAGGTGCGCAGCGTGTCGGTTCTCGTACTGGTCCTCGCCGTGAGCGCGGCGTTCTGCCTGGGCATCGGATTCGTCCTCCAGCAGAACGCGGCACGGCATGCCCCGCTCGGCGACTTCCTCTCGCCCCGCCTGCTGCTCGACCTGATCCGGGTGCCGCGCTGGCTCGCCGGGATAGGGCTGATGGTGTGCGGCATGGTGCTCGGCGCCGTCGCGCTCGGCCGGGGCGAGGTGACCCTCGTCGAGCCGCTGCTGGCCACGAATCTGCTGTTCGCCCTGGTGCTCTCGCGCCGCCAGACGCGGCAGCCGCTCGGCCGGCAGGGCTGGGGCGGACTGCTGCTGCTCGCGGGCGGGGTGACGGCGTTCATCGTGGCCGGGCAGCCGCGCGGCGGCAGCGCGGTCGCCGATCCGCTGCGGCACTGGCTGATCATCGGGGTGATGGTCGGCGGCGCCCTGTTCCTCGCCGCGCTCGCCAAGCGGTCCCGGCTGAGCGCGGGGCCCGCACTGCTCGCGGTCGCGGCGGGGCTGCTGTACGGGGTGCAGGACGCGCTGACCCGGGTGAGCGGTCAGCGGCTCGCCGCCGGCGGGTGGCCGGCGCTGTTCTCCGGGTGGCAGCCGTACGCGGTGCTGGTGCTCGGTGTGACGGGGCTGGTGCTGGTGCAGAGCGCGTTCGAGACGGCGCCGCTGCGGATGTCGCTGCCCGCGCTGACCGCGGCGCAGCCGTTGGCGGGGATCGTGTGCGGGGTGGGATTCCTCGGGGACCGGTTGCGGACGGACACCGGGGCGCTGGCGTGGGAGGCGGCGGGGCTGGCCGGGATCGTGGTGGGTGTGGTGCTGCTGGGGTTGCATCCCGCCATGCCGGGCGCTGTCGCGCGGGAGCGGGACCAGGTCGGGGCCGGGGCCTGAGCCTCTCGTGGCCGGGTGCGGGTCGTGGTGGGTCGCCCGCGCAGTTCCCCGCGCCCCTGAAGGGGCGCTTAGCCTCGCTCCCATGAATCCCGCTGAAGAGATCCTGGACATCGTCGACGAGCACGACCACGTCATCGGGCAGGCCCCGCGCGGCCAGGCCTATGCCGAGAACCTTCGGCACCGGTGCGCGTTCATCCTGGCCCGCGACCCGGAGGGCAACGTGTTCGTGCACCGGCGCACCACCACGAAGCTCGCCTTCCCGGGGATGTACGACATGTTCGTCGGCGGGGTCGTCGGCGCCGGGGAGAGCTATGCGGAGGCCGCCCTGCGGGAGGCCGAGGAGGAGCTCGGGGTGAGCGGGCTGGCGGCGCCGACCCCGCTGTTCAAGTTCCTGTACGACGACGGCACCGGGCGGTCCTGGTGGTCGTACGTCCATGAGGTGACCTGCGGTCTTCCGGTGCACCCGCAGGCCGAGGAGATCGACTGGCACGCGTTCTTGAGCCCCGAGGAGCTGGAGCGGCGGCTCGGCGAGTGGACGTGGACGCCGGACGGGCTCGCGGCGTACGAGCGGCTGAAGGCTCATCGGTGACGCACGGGTAATGTCCTGCGGGTGATCGAATTCGCGCGCAGCGTCCGCCTCTGGTTCGCGCCGGAGCGGATCAAGGACGAGGGTGATACGCCCGACTACCGCTTCTCCCTGGCCAACGAGCGCACCTTCCTGGCGTGGGTGCGCACCGCGCTGGCCCTGATCGGCGGCGGTTTCGCCGTGGACCAGTTCCTGCCGGACCTGCGCTGGGCCTGGCGCGTCGGACTCGCGCTCGCGCTGCTCGCCGCCGGTGTCCTCTGCGCACTGCGGGCGGTGAGCCACTGGGTGCGCTGCGAGCGGGCGATGCGGCGCGGTGAGGACCTGCCGGTGTCGCGGTTCCCGGCGCTGCTGAGTCTGGTGGTCGCGCTGGTCGCCGTGGCGATGGTCGTCGTGGTGATCGTCGGCTGGGAAGGATGAGCGGGGCAAACGGGGGCGCTCGCGACCCCGGGTTGCAGCCGGCCAGGACCCGGCTGGCGTGGCGGCGGACGACGCTGTCGTGCACGGTCGCGGCCGTGCTCGCCGTGAAGACCGTGCTGCACGGCGGGACCGGGCCGCTCGGGATCGTGGCCGCGGCGCTGTGCCTGGGGGTGTGGCTGGGGTTCCTCGGGGTCGCGCACCGCCGGATCACCGGGCTCGCGCTGAACGAGGCGGCGCCGCCGCTGATGTCCCGGCGGGGTGCGACGACGGCGGCGCTGTGCACGGTGGCGCTGGCCGTGTTCGCGGCGGCACTGGTCGTGTGAAGTCACCGCATAACGCAACTATCGGGACATTCAGGTCTAGCCTGTGCGGGGTAAGCCACGGACGTCACCGAAGGTGAGCACGATGACCACCCTCCATCAGGAGCACCCCGTCCACGAGCACGCGCACGGCCCGTCCTGCGGGCACCGGGCGGTACCGCACGGGGACCACGTCGACTACGCGCACGACGGGCATCTGCACGCCGAGCACGACGGCCACTGGGACGAGTGCGAGCCCGGCCGGCACGTCGCGCACGAGGGGCATGAGCACCGGCACGGAGCGGACTGCGGGCACGAGGCGGTCCCCCACGGCGACCATGTCGACTATGTGCACGACGGCCACCGGCACGCCGAGCACGACGGGCACTGGGACGACCACTGACCCCGTACGGACACGGAAAGGGCCCGGCACCTCGTGCCGGGCCCTTTCGCTTGCCGATGCGGCAGGGCACCGTAAGAACGATCACGTTTCCGTGGGTGACTGGACGACATACCGACTGGTCGGCATGATGATGCCCGTCACTGCTTCCGTCCCCTGACCCACCCGGACCTCCGGAGGACCCCGATGAGTCACCCCCCAGGCCTCGACCTCGACCAGCTGCGCGCCCACCTCGACCGTGAGCGGCCCGGCCTGGTCGGCGGTCCGCTGTCCGGGCGGCTCATCGAGGGCGGTCGCTCCAACCTCACGTACGAGGTCAGCGACGGGACGACGAAATGGGTGGTCAGGCGGCCGCCGCTCGGGCACGTGCTGGCCACCGCGCACGACATGAAGCGCGAGCACCGGGTGATCGCCGCGCTGCACCCGACGGCCGTGCCGGTGCCGGAGCCGCTGCTGCTGTGCGAGGACGACAGCGTGCTCGGGGCGCCCTTCTACGTCATGGAGTTCGTGGACGGCACCCCGTACCGGACCGCCGAGGAGCTGGCCCCGCTCGGGGCCGGGCGGACGCGCGCGGCGGTGCTCGGGCTCGTGGACACCCTGGTCGATCTGCACGCCGTCGACCCGGCCGAGGTGGGTCTCGGTGACTTCGGGCGGCCGGAGGGCTTCCTCGACCGGCAGCTGCGCCGCTGGGGCAAGCAGCTCGACGCGTCCCGCAACCGGGACCTCGCCGGGATCGACGAGCTGCAGGCGGCGCTCGGCCGCTCGCTGCCGGATTCCCCGGCGCCGACGATCGTGCACGGCGACTACCGCCTCGACAACGTGCTCGTACGCCAGGACCCGGACGGCGTCGACCGCATCAAGGCGATCCTCGACTGGGAGATGTCGACGCTCGGCGATCCGCTGACGGACGTAGGGCTGCTCGTGATGTACAGCGCTCCGCTGGAGCTGCCCGACTCCCCCATCTCCACGACCGCCACGGCCGCCGGGCACCCCGCCCCGGCCGAGCTGGTCGAGCGCTACGCCGCGCGCTCGGGGCGCGACGTGTCCGCGGTCAACTGGTACACGGCGTTCGCCTGGTTCAAGCTCGCCGTGATCCTCGAGGGCATCCACTACCGCTACACGCTCGGCCAGACGGTCGGCGCCGGCTTCGACCGGATCGGCGAGCTGGTCCCGGTCTTCATCGAGCACGGCCTCACCACCCTCAAGGAAGGCTGATCCACCCCATGGACTTCGCATTCGACGCCCGTACGCAGGAGTTGCGGGACAAGCTGCTCGCCTTCATGGACGCGTACGTGTACCCGGCCGAGGCCGTCGCCGCCGAGCAGCGCGCCGCGCTCGACTCGCCGTGGGACACCCCGGCCGTGGTCGAGGAGCTGAAGGCCGAGGCGCGCAGGCAGGGCCTGTGGAACCTCTTCCTTCCGGACGCCGAGCACGGCGCGGGCCTGACCAACCTCCAGTACGCGCCGCTCGCCGAGATCACCGGGCGCAGCCCGCAGTTGGCGCCGACCGCGCTGAACTGCGCCGCGCCGGACACCGGGAACATGGAGGTGCTCGCCCAGTTCGGCACCGAGGCGCAGCAGAAGCAGTGGCTGGAGCCGCTGCTCGCCGGGGAGATCCGCTCGGCGTTCGCGATGACCGAGCCGGAGGTCGCCTCCTCCGACGCCACGAACATCACGACGCACATCGAACGCGACGGCGACGACTACGTCATCACGGGGCGGAAGTTCTACATCTCGGGCGCGATGAACCCGAACTGCAAGGTCTTCATCGTGATGGGCAAGACGGACCCGGACGGGCCGGACATCCGCCGCCAGCAGTCGATGGTCCTGGTGCCGCGCGACACCCCGGGCGTCGAGGTGCGCCGGGCCATGCAGGTGTACGGCTTCGAGGACCACTGGCACGGCGGGCACGCCGAGGTCGTCTTCGACCACGCGCGCGTGCCGGCGAGCAATCTGATCGGCGAGGAGGGCGGCGGCTTCGGCATCGCGCAGGCGCGCCTCGGCCCGGGCCGGATCCACCACTGCATGCGGCTGATCGGCATGGCCGAGCGCGCGATCGAGCTGATGTGCCGGCGGGCCGTGGCCCGCACCGCGTTCGGCAAGCCGCTCGCCCAGCAGGGCGTGGTGCAGGAGTGGATCGCGGACGCGCGCGTGGCCGTGGAGCAGGTGCGGCTGCTGGTCCTGAAGACGGCCTGGCTGATGGACACGGTCGGCAACCGCGGGGCCCACACGGAGATCCAGTCCATCAAGATCGCGACGCCGCGGACGGTCGTCGACATCATCGACAAGGCGGTGCAACTGCACGGCGCGGGCGGGGTGTCGCAGGACTATCCGCTGGCGGAGCTGTGGGCCGGGGCGCGGACGCTGCGCCTGGCCGACGGGCCCGATGAGGTGCACCAGCGCTCGTTGGCGCGGCGCGAGTTGAAGCGGTACCTGTAGGTCAGTATCCGCCACCGCCGACGTGGTCCATCAGGGCCAGCCTGCGCAGGAAGCAGCGTGCGCGCAGGAGTCGGCGGGCCAGGGCCCGGGTGAGCGGCGGGCGGCCGGGGGCGTGGGCGGCGGTCCAGAGAAGCGGTACGTGGTCCATGGGGTCCAGCCTTCCGCCGGCCCCCTCCCCGGGTCCAACAGATCGTTTCGCTCGCTGCCATCCATAGAATCGATGGGTGGAGATACGTCAGCTGCGCCACTTCGTGGCGGTCGTGAACGAGGGCGGTTTCACCGCGGCGGCCCGCGCCGAGCTCATCGTGCAGTCCGCGCTCAGTACGTCGGTCCGGAATCTGGAGCGCGAGCTGGGCGCGGAGCTGTTCGACCGGACGGGCCGCCGCGTCGTGCTCACGGAGGCCGGGCGGGCGCTGCTGCCCCAGGCGCGGCAGCTGCTGGCCGGGGCCGCCGCGGCGCAGCAGGCCGTGGCCCGGGTGGCCGGGCTCGGGGCGGGGCGGGTGGCGGTCGGCACCATCCAGACGCTGACCTGTGTGGACCTGGCGGCCGAACTCGCCGCTTTCCACCGGGAGTTGCCCGGCATTCAGGTGTCGGTGCGGGAGGCGCCGGTGGAGGAGCTCATCGAGGGGCTGCGGGCCGGGGAGCTGGACCTCGCGTTCCTGGCGCCGGACGCCCGTCGGCTCCCCGACGGGCTGGCCTCGTTCGGGACGTGGCAGGAGGACCTCGTCCTCGTGACGGCCCCCGGGCATCCCCTCGCCCGCGCCGGGCGCACGCTCATCAAGGATCTCGCCGACGAGCCGTTCGTCGACTTCCGGGCCGGCACGGGCCTGGAGACGGCGGTGCGGCGGCTCGCCGCGCACTGCGGCCTGGAGCGGCGGATCACCTGTGACGTGACGCAGATCGGGCTGCTCGTGGAGCTCGTACGGGCCGGGATCGGGGTGGCGATCGTGCCGCGGCGGATCGGCGAGGCGGCCGGGCTGCCCTGTGTGGCCATCCGGCAGCCCGAGCCGGGGCGCGCGATCGTCCTCGCGGGCCGGGCGCCCCGGCCGCGCAACCCGGCGGCCGAGGCGCTGCTGGACCGGCTTACGGGCGCAGCGCCCGCAGCAGCAGGTCGGCCAGCTGGTCGGCGAGCTGCTGCGGGGTGAGCGGGCCGCCCGGCCGGTACCAGGTGGACAGGTGGTGGACCGAGCCGAAGTGGTAGTCGACGACGAGGTCGGCCGGGGTGGCGGTGGAGAAGACGCCGTTCTTCTGGCCCTCCTCGATCAGCGCCCGGAACCGCTCGTGGTAGCGGCGCCGCTCGGCCCGTACCTGCTTGTTCTTCTCGGGGCTGAGGTGGTGCATGGAGCGGAAGAAGATCGCCGCGTCGTCGAGGTTGTCGATCGTCGTGACGACGACGTCCGCCGCCGCCTCGCGCAGCCGCTGCTCGACCGGCTCGTCCCGGTCGGCGAAGGCGTCGAGCCGCTCCTGCTGGAGGCGCAGGACCCGCGCGTACACCTCGTGCAGCAGGTCGTCCTTCGAGCCGAAGTAGTGGTAGAGGGCGCCCTTGGTGACGCCCGCCGCCTCCACGATCTCCTGCACCGACGTGCGGTCGTAGCCGCGCTCGGCGAACAGCCGGGTGGCGGCCGCGAGGAGTCGTTGCGGAACGGGCGTGCCGTCGCCGTCCGTCGCCTTGGGCACTGCCGCCACCTGCCTTCCGTACCTGGTGTGTCACTCAGCTCTGTACCGACGGGGAACGCAGTTCCCGCCGGAGGATCTTCCCACTTGCCGTCTTCGGCAGCTCGCGCAGGACCTCCACCTCGCGCGGGTACTTGTACGCGGCGAGCCGGTCCTTGCAGTGGGCGGACAGCTCGTCGGGGGTGGCGTCCGCGCCCGGGCGCAGGCTCACGTAGGCCTTGACGCTCTCGCCACGGTACGCGTCGGGGATGCCGACGACGGCCGCCTCGCGCACGGCGGGGTGGGTGTAGAGCACGTCCTCGACCTCGCGGGGCCAGACCTTGAAGCCGGACGCGTTGATCATGTCCTTCTTGCGGTCGACGACGTAGAGCCAGCCGTTCGCGTCCATGAAGCCGATGTCGCCGGTGCGCAGTTCGCCGTCGGGGAAGGCCTCGGCGGTGGCGTCGGGGCGGCGCCAGTAGCCCGGCACGACCTGCGGGCCGCGGACCGCGATCTCGCCCTGTTCGCCGAACGGCACCTCGTTGCCGAGGTCGTCGAGGATGCGGACGACCGAGTCGGGCCCGGGCACGCCGACCGCGAGGGTGCCGGACACCGGGTCGACGGGCGCCTCGACACCGGGCGGCACGGACGCGCAGGGCGCGGTGCACTCGGTCAGGCCGTACCCGTTGTGGATGTAGGGGCCGAAGGCGGCGCGGAACTTCTCGACCAGCGCGGGCGGCACCGGGGCGCCGCCCGAGGAGATGGAGACGAAGGACGCGAAGTGCTCGCGGGTGGCCTGCGGCTGGGCGCCGAGCGCCATGAAGGCGGTGGACGGGCCGACCGTGTAGGCGGGCCGGTGCTCGGCGAACGCGTCGAGGACGACCCCGGGTTCGAAGCGGTAGACGAGGGCCAGGGTGCCGGTGTTGGCGAAGCTCGCGACGAGTTCCGCGACCATGCCGGTGATGTGGAACAGCGGCGCCAGCGCGAAGTAGGTGGCGCCCTCGGGCAGGCCGAGTCCGGTGCGCTGCCGTTCGGCGTTGTACATGATGTTGCGGTGCAGGTTGGTGGCGCCCTTGGGGGTGCCGCTCGTGCCGGACGTGTAGCTGATCAACGCGATGTCGTCCGGGGCGAGTTCACGGTCCGCGGGGGCCGTGAGGCCCAGGCGTGCGACGGCCACGAGGTCGTCGGCGTCGGCGGGCTGCGGGGTCACGCGCTCGAACTTCAGCACCCGCTCGTCGTTGCGGGTCTGCAGGTCCAGTTCGCAGGCGGTGAGCACGACGCGGACGGAAGAGCCGGCCGCCGTCTCGCGCAGATACGAGTCCCAGGCGCGGTCCGTGCAGACCAGGCCGGTCACCTCGGCGTCGTGCAGGACGTGCCCGACCTCGCCCGACTTGTACATGGGGTTCACGGGGACCACGACCGCGCCCGCCTTGAACGCGCCGAGCAGCGCGAGCACGAAGTGCGGGGTGTTCTGCAGCATGATCGCGACGCGGTCGCCGCGGCGCAGGCCGCGGGCGGCGAGATGACCGGCCACCGAGTCCGACAGGGCGTCCACATCGGCGTACGTGAGGCGGCCGTCGAAGTAGGCGAGGGCGGCGCGGTCGGGGGCGCGGCGCACGGCGTCGGCGAAGACGTGGGCGATGGTGGCGACCGGGGTGACGGGGGCCTTCTGGGCGTCGCTGAGGACGCCGAGCCAGGGCCGGGCCGCGTAGATCGAGTCCGTCACTGTGCGGCCTCCCACTTCTGCTGGATGTGGTTCATGCCGGTCAGCCAGCGCTCGGGGGTGGCGGCGCGGGCCGCGTAGTACTCGGCGACCTCCGGGTGCGGCAGGATCAGGAAACGGTCCTCGGCGATCCCCGCGAAGAGCGCGTCGGCGACGTCCTCCGGCTCGATGGCGGTCGGCGCGAGGACCAGGTCGCCGGCCGAGCCCGCCGCCGTGAGCATGTCGGTGCGTACGCCCTGCGGACAGATCGCGTGGACCTTGAGACCGCGGTGCCGGTACGTGAGGGAGAGCCACTCGGCGAAGGCGTACGCGCCGTGCTTGGTGACGCTGTACGGCGCGGCGCCGACCATGGTGAGCAGGCCCGCGGCCGAGACCGTGGAGACGAAGCGGCCGCTGCCGCGCTCCAGCCAGCCGGGGAGCAGGGCGTGGGCGGCGCGGACGTGCGCCATGACGTTCACGTCCCAGGCCGACGCCCACACCTGCTCGGCGGCGGCCTCGGTGCCGCCCGAGGCGAGGCCGGCGTTGGCGCAGTAGATGTCGACGGTGCCGCCGAGGGCGTCCCGGGCGTCGTCGATGATCGCGGAGGCGTCGCCGGGGACGGCCGTCGCGCCGAGTTCCCCGGCGACCGCCTTCGCCTTGTCGGCGTCGAGGTCGTTGACGACGACACGGGCTCCGGCGGCCGCGAACCGGCGGGCGAGGGCGGCGCCGATGCCGCCGCCCGCGCCGGTGACGACGACTCCCTGATCCCGCAGGTCAGGCTGTCCCTGTGGCCCTTGTGGTCCCTGAGGGCTCTCCACCATCGGGTCTCCTTCGACGCGACGCGAAACACGGCTCGGTTGCCTCAGCAGACTAACCAGTCGGTATGGAGCCGGGGAAGGGGTTCCCGGGGTTGATCCGGGCCAGGTTCGTTCCCCGCCGCCGGTCCGGGCGATAGCGTGCATGGCCATGCCAGTTCCGGTGATCACGGAGCGGGCCGGCCTGGCGCACCATTCCCTTTCCAGGAGGTCGACTGCAGTGAATGTGTCCAGACGGATGCTGCTCGCGGCGAGTGCGAGCGCGGGTGCGGCGGGCGCCCTGAGCGCCGGCGCCGGGACGGCGAGCGCCTCGTCCGGCGGTGGCGGCCGGCGGCTGCGGACCGGTTTCGAACGCCTCGCGGCGGACGGCTACCGGCTGCTCGACGGCCAGAAGGTCGGCATCGTCACCAACCCGACCGGCGTCACCCGCGACGTGCGGCACATCGTCGACGTGATGCATCCCGACGAGCGGGTGAACCTGGTCGCGGTGTTCGGGCCCGAGCACGGCTTCCGGGGCACGGCCCAGGCGGGCGGTTCGGAGGGGCGCTACGACGACCCGGCGACCGGACTCCCCGTCTACGACACGTATTTGAAGAGCGGTCAGGCGCTGGCGGACATCTTCACGGCGTCCGGTGTCGACACGGTGGTCTTCGACATCCAGGACGTCGGCGCCCGCTTCTACACGTACATCTGGACGCTGTACGACTGCATGGAGGCGGCGCAGCTCGCGGGCAAGAAGTTCGTCGTCCTCGACCGGCCGAACCCGGTGACCGGCCGGGGCGCGTACGGGCCGGTCCTGCACAAGGAGTTCGCGACCTTCGTCGGCCGCCGGGAGATCTCCCAGGCGCACGGCATGACGGTCACGGAGCTGGCCCGGCTGTTCAACGGCGAGTACCTGGCGCGCCCCGTCGAGCTCGCCACCGTCACCATGACGGGCTGGAAGCGCGGCGACTTCTACGACGCCTCGGGACTGCCGTGGGTGCCGCCGAGCCCCAACATGCCGACGGTGGACAGCGCGCTGGTGTACTCCGGGACGTGCCTGTTCGAGGGCACGAACCTGTCCGAGGGGCGCGGCACGACCCGCCCGTTCGAGCTCCTCGGCGCCGACGGGATCGACGGGCGCTGGGCCGCCAGGGCCAATGAACTCGCCCTGCCCGGCGTGCACTTCAGAGAGGCGTACTTCGCGCCGACGTTCTCCAAGTTCCAGGGCAAGACGATCGGCGGCGTGCAGATCCACGTGGACGACCGGGAGACGTACGACCCGGTCCGCACCGGCATCGCGCTGCTCGTGACGGCCAAGGCGGTGTGGGGCGACTTCGCCTGGCGCTCGGACAACTGGATCGACAAGCTCACCGGTTCCACCCAGGTCCGCACGATGATCGACGCGGGGGCGTCGACGGACGAGGTGGTGGCGGGGTGGCAGAAGGAGCTGACGGCGTTCCGCACCGTGCGCCGCCGCTATCTGACCTACAAGTAGACCCGGCCGGGGGCGCGGGGAACTGCGCGGCCAGCCACCCGGCACGCGCGTACCGGCGGTCTCAGAACACGAGACGGCGCGTCCCAGGCATTGACTGCACTATGCAGCTACCGCGACAGTGCACGACGTGCTCAAAGACGACTCAACCAGGGAAGACGCGGCCCCGACGGCATCGGCGCAGGCCCCCCGCCCGGAGGGCTTGCGCCGCGTCGCCGTGGCGAGCTTCATCGGTACGGCCATCGAGTTCTACGACTTCTACGTCTACGGAACGGCCGCCGCCCTCGTCCTCAACGACGCGTTCTTCCCGAACCTCTCCTCCCTGAACGCCACCCTCGCCTCGTTCTCGACGTACGCCGTCGCGTTCGCGGCCCGCCCGATCGGCTCGCTGGTCTTCGGGCACTTCGGCGACCGGATCGGCCGCAAGTCGGTCCTGGTGGTCTCGCTGCTCCTGATGGGCCTGTCGACGGCGTGCGTCGGTCTGCTGCCCGGCTACGACACGCTGGGCGTCTGGGCGCCCCTGCTCCTCGTCCTGCTCCGGTTCCTGCAGGGCGTCGGCCTCGGCGGCGAGTGGGGCGGGGCGGCGCTGCTCGCCGTGGAGCACGCGCCGCGCGGCAGGCGCGGCATGTTCGCCGCGTTCCCCCAACTCGGCCCGTCCGTCGGCTTCTTCGCGGCGACCGGCATCTTCTGGCTGCTGTCGGAGACCCTGTCGGACGACGCGTTCCAGTCCTGGGGCTGGCGCATCCCGTTCCTGCTGTCCTTCCTCCTCGTCGCCGTCGGCCTGTTCGTACGGCTGAAGATCAGCGAGACGCCGGTCTTCGCGAAGGTGATGCGGGATCAGGAGGCCAGCAAGGCACCGGCGTTGGAGGTCTTCAAGCGCCACCCGAGGGAGATCCTGCTCGGCGCGGGCGGCATGGTCGTCGCGTACGGCCTCTTCTACACGGCCACCACCTACTGCCTCGCGTACGGCACGAAGACGCTCGGCGTGCCGCGCAGCACCATGCTCGCGGTGTCGCTGGTGGCCTGTCTGTTCCTGGCGGGCGGCACCTGGCTCGCCGCGACGCGCTCCGACGCGGGCGGCCGGCGGAAGACGGTCCTGGCCGGTTCCGGACTGGCGGTCGTGTGGGGCCTGGTGCTGTTCCCGCTGATGGACACCGAGCAGCCGGCCCTCATCGCGCTCGCGCTGGGCGGCGCCCTGTTCTGCATGGGCGTGGTGTACGGCCCGATGGGCGCGTATCTGCCGGAGCTGTTCGGCGTGCGGGTGCGCTACTCGGGCGCCTCCTTCGCGTACAACCTGGGCGGTGTGCTCGGCGGCGCGGTGGCCCCGCTGGTGGCGACCCGGTTGCAGAGCGCGTTCGGGTCGTCGTCGGTGGGCTGGTACGTGAGCGCGATGGCGGTCGTCTCGCTGCTGTGCGTGCTGGCCCTGCCGGAGACCCGGGAGCGCGAACTCTCCTGATTTCCCCGTCCTGTGACGGAGCGTATGGCCAACCCCCGGCCGCGGCAGGACGATGCGGCACACCGCACGGACGACTGCCACGGGGGTTGGCCATGGCCGTACCGGAAGTACATGTACGTCCCTACTGGGAGCTGGTGTTCGACGCCGAAGGGGACCCGGAACCGGGGCGGCGCGGCCGGCTGCTGCACGAGGTCCGCGAGCGCGGGGTCCGCGATCTCGTCGTGCTCACCCACGGCTGGAACAACGACCGGTCCATGGCGACGCGCCTCTTCGACCGCTTCTTCGCGCCGTTCCCCTCGCTCGTCCCGTCGGCCCGGCTCGGGTACGTGGGCGTGCTGTGGCCTTCCATGCGATTCACCGACGAGCCGATCCCCGACTTCGAGCCGTCGCTCGCGACCGCGTCCACGACGCCGCGCACCACCCTGGCGCGGGGCACACAGCGCGCGCTCGTCGAGGCCTTCCCGGACAGCGGCCCGGTCGTCGACGAGCTGGCCCTGCTCCTCGACCGGCAGTCCGACGAGGAGAGCGCGTTCGACCGGTTCGGCGAACTGGTCCTCCGGTTGGTCGGCGACCGTCCGACCGCCCTGGACGCGGACACCCGGTACGACAACCCGCCGGGGGCCGCTCCCGCGATGCTCCAGGAGAACACGCACGCCGTGTGCCTGGCGTTCGCCGCGGCGCTGGAGGCCGCCGAG
This sequence comes from Streptomyces sp. cg35, assembly GCF_050410835.1. Lineage (NCBI taxonomy): Bacteria > Bacillati > Actinomycetota > Actinomycetes > Kitasatosporales > Streptomycetaceae > Streptomyces > Streptomyces sp. cg35. The sequence continues at coordinate 7,091,502 of NZ_CP191268.1, read as the reverse complement.
GGCCCGGCGGCCTTCCGGCTGCCCGGCGGCCTCGCCAAGGCGTGGCAGGGCGCGCACGAACTGCTGCGCCAGGCCACGTACTACGTGATGAAGAGGCGCGCGGGAAAGGTCGGGCAGGACGGGCTCGGGCCGCTGCTGGGACGCCTCGCGCACGACGCGCCGGGCGTGCGGGTCCATCTGGTGGGCCACAGCTTCGGGGGGCGTCTCGTGTCGTTCGCGCTGCCCGGCCTCCCGGCGGCGGTCCGCGTCGTGAAGTCGGTGACGCTGCTCCAGGGCGCCTTCTCGCACTACGCGTTCGCTCCCCGCGGCGTACTCAAGGGGCAACAGGACCGGATCGACGGCCCGTTGGTGTCGTGCCACTCGCACTTCGACACGGCGTTGAGCACGATGTACCCGCTGGCGTCCCGGCTCGCCGGGGACGACCGGGGGCTCCTGGACCTCGGCGCCCGCTGGGGCGCCCAGGGCTTCGACGGCATCCTGGACGTGCCCGGCGCCGTCCGCCTCACCCTCGCGGACGCGCTGCGGGCGGGCGTCCCCGGCACGGGATGCGTGAGCGTGGACGCGGCCCAGGTCGTCCGGCGCGGGCCGCCTCCGGCGGGGGCGCACAGCGACATCTGCCACGAGGAACTGGCCCGGGTGATCCTCGCGGCGGGGCGGGTGACCGGCTGAGACGCCGCGGACGTGTCCGCCCCGGTTCCGGGCGGGCACGTCCGCGGCTGCCCCTCGGGGCACCGACGGACTACCGGTGGGCCGGGAACTCCACGACCTGCTGGTACGTCGGGCGGTTCTGCCACTGGATCCCGCGGTGCGTGATCCCGCCCAGCGCCCGGTGCACGATGGTGTCGGCGCACCACTGGTCACCGGCCTTGCAGCTGTCGTCGCCGGGATAGACCTCGGTGGCCGGTTTCGCCGCGGCGGTGGCCAGCGTGGTCAGGAGAGCGTCACGGCAGGCCGAGAGGTCCCCGGCGCCGCAGTACGTGTCCCCCAGCTTGCCCTGCACCGGCTGTCCGAGCACCGTGCGCAGATCCTTGTCGACATAGCCCCACCAGCCGTACTGGAACGAGGACCCGGCGTGCGAGCCGGTCGGTCCGTGCCCGGCCGACGGCGCCTCGTCGACGCTGAGCTGACCGGTCAGCGCCTGGTACAGGCCGTCCCCGAGCCCGGGCTTGAACTCGGCCTGCACCAGCAGCGGCCACCACGCGTCCATGATCCGCACCGCGTCCGGATGGGCGTACGTCTTCGCGCCCGCCGCCGTCTGGTTGCGCTGGGCGCCCGCCTTGCGCCAGGCCTCCAACTGCTGTACGGCCTTGGCGAGTTGCGGGTCGTCGACCGGCTTGCTGCGGATGACCTTGAGGATCTCCGGCAGCACCTGCTCACCGCGCAGGTCGGTCACGGCGGCCTCTTCCATGGCCTGGGTGAGCGAGGCCCGGGTGACGCCGCCCTCGGCGGTCAGCTTCTTCACGCGGTCGTCCAGGAGGTTGCCGCGGTGCACGGCGCCCAGACTGAAGTTGGCCGCGGTGAAGTCCTTGGCCTGCTTGTTGTTCCAGGAGATGTAGTAGTCCTGGTTCAGCGAGTTGGGGTGCTGGGACGGGGGCGTGTAGGCCGCCGTGTTGTCCTTCGGGTCGAAGTCCTGCCACTCATAGGCCTGTTCACCCTTGACCGGCAGCGACATGTCGACGTCCTTGGCCCGCACCGGGTTGTCACCGCTGTTGTAGTAGGCGACGTCGCGCGAGTCGGCGTAGAACCAGTTGAAGGCGTAGCTGATGTGCTGCGCCGCCTTCTCGAAGGTCGCGGCGTCCTTCACGTACGACGGGTCGTTCAGCATCTGGAAGCCGATGATCGAGTCGGCCTCGTGGCGGTACGTCGAGCGCAGCGACGTGTACGCGACGGGTTTGCCGTCGACCGTGGCGCGGTGCGTCACGATGCCGTACTGGGTGCGCAGGACCTGCATCCGGTAGGAGCCGGCGGCCGTCGAGTCGGCGACCGTGGGCTTCCAGGAGTTCTTCCTCTCCAGTTTCTCCATCGGGGTGCAGGTGCCCCGGTACAGGTACGAGGTCGACTGCTTGGTGGGCGTCCCGCCGCCCGGCTCGCACAGCGGCACCGCGTAGGTGTCGGTGATGTCCTGGCCGGCGGAGGTCGCCGACCAGGCGTAGTCCTGGCCGCGGCCGAGCTGGATGTACATGCCGACGCCGGCGAAGGAGACACCGCGCGCGCTGATCCCGGGGCCCTGCAGCTCCTGCATCATCAGCAGCTGTGGCGCGAAATAGCCGGTCTGCGGTCCGAACACGGCCACCGGATGGCCGGAGGCGGTGTGCTTGCCCGAGACCAGGAGGGCGTTCGACATGCCCTTCTTGGCGGCGGAGTCCTTGAACATGTCGGCGGGCAGCACCCCGTCGTCGTACATGCCCTGCAGCGGCTTGAGCCTGGCCGGGGCCGTCACGGGCTTCTTCGCGACGGTGCCGGACTTCGCCGCGGTCGCCGCGGAGCCCGTGCGGTCGTGGACGAGGGGTTCCTTCTCGACGGAGTCCTTGTCGGGGAGGGCCTGGCCGCGGGCGTTCTCCGGCTTCTCGCCGTACGGGAAGCTCGTGCCGTCGTGGATGGTGGTGACGGCCTCGGGGTCGTTGCGGCCGCGGAAGGACTCCCAGACCCGGGTGCCCTTCTCGACGCCGTACTTCTCCTGGGACTTCATGAGCGAGAGGGCCGCGTCGACCTCTCCCCCGCCGCCGTTGCCGAACAGCCCGCCGACCACCGAGGCCAGCGCGATCATGTCGGTCACCTTGAACGGCTGGATCTCGCCGATGTTCGTGATGGCGTCGATCTTGCCGGTGAGGACGTACTCGCCCGGGAAGTAGCGGCCGTTCTTGGACTTCACGCGGTAGGCGTTGAGGCCGTCGATATAGGCCTGCGCGTCGTCCATGGCCTGTTTGCCGCGCTCGCCGCCGGAGTTCTTGATGAAGTCGACCTGCTTCTGCAGGTCTTCCTCGGTGTACGGGGCCTGCGGCCAGAACTCCTGCTCGAGGCCCTGGTTCGCGAGGGCGCCGCCGGCGAACGACGTCAGCTCGCCGCGGCCGATGTGCCGGAACAGGTCGATCAGCCAGAGGCGGTCCTGACCTGCGGCGAAACCGGCGCCGAACTCGGTTCCGTAGCGCGTGGAACCTTTGATGTGGGGTACGCCGTTCTTCTTGTCACGGGTGATCGTCACATCGTCCCGGGGACGGGTGACGGAGGCCACCTGATCGTCCCGGACACCGAAGGAGGAGTCGTTGAAGAAGTTCGAGAGCGTTTCGTCCGTGAGCGACGGGTAGCCGGACGACAGGGCGTCATAAGGACCGAGTTGATCGTCGGCGTGTGCGGGCTGGGTGCCGAACAGCTTGTTGCCGAGGATCTCCGCGAGCGTGGCGCTGCCGTTCGCTCCGGGCGGCAGGATGTCCGCGCACTGTCCCTTGCAATAGTCGCTGACGGGTGCGGGTTCGTCGGCGGCCGTGGCCGTCGAGAGAGGGGAGAGCAGTCCCGCGGTGAGCACGAGCGCCGCGGCGGCCGTAAGTCTCCGCAAAGGGCTACTGGGCTTTCTGTTCAGGGTGGTTCGTGGGATGCGTCGTCGCATGCCTGGTCCTCCCGACGATGGTGAGCCGGAGGTTACCGGCGGTTAGCCAACGACAGAAGATGAACATGCGTCACGTTTTCGGAATCACCACAGGGATCACTCAGCGACTCCCCCGCCTCAGAAGGTGCCGGTGATGGCTCCCATCGGAAATCGGATGGGGCCGACCGCCCGGAAGAGGGATCCGATTCGCGTGTCGATACGTCTACTCGGCGACGTCGCTTCATGGCTGCGGCGACGCCGACGTACGTGTGACGGAGGTGCAGGGCGATGGCTGGATTCCGAAGTCTGGCGAGACAGGTGCGAGATCCGCTGAGCGATCTGGCACTGCGGCGTTACTCACTGCGCAAGTGCCTGGAGAGATTCGCTCCCTACGGCCACCGGGCGACCTGGGACCATCTGTGCTCCCGGGCCGGGTTCGGCCCCGAGGACCGCTCCCCCGACCCGGCCCGCCTGGTGGCGGCCCTGGAGGAGCTGGAAGAGGCGCGGGCCGTCTGGCTCGCGTACGAAGTCGCCTTCGCGGAGCGCAGGCGCAAGGAGAAGCACGACGGGCTGCGCCGCCCGGGCAGCGTGGACGACTGGCACCGGCTGACCTGGGGCGGCTTCGGAGTCGCCTGGTGCGACGACCCGTCGGTGCACCCCGGCGGACCGCTGGCCGACGTGCTGCGCCGGCTGATCGCGGCCCTGGAGCGCGACCCCGGCGAGACCTGCCCCGTCTGCGCGGGTACCGCCCTCGTCTGGAAGCACGACCTGGCGCACGAACCGTCGTCGGGCCCCGTCTGTTCCCACTGCGGCGTCGTGGTACCGCGCCCCGTCCTCACGCCCGCGGCGCTGGCGGAGGCCAGGCGGGCCCGGCTGCTGGTGTCCGCGTAACACTCCGCCCGGGTCGGTGCGGAGCACAGAGCACACGTAGAGAGCGCGACGGGGGTGCGGTCCGGTCATCTGCGCACCCCCGGATGCATGGTGCGCGCCCGTCAGCCGGGAATCACCTCCAGCCGTTCGCGGTTGAGCAGGTGCTTCGGCAGATACGGCGCGTCGAGCCGGACCGGGAAGTCCATGTCGTACGCGAGGCAGGCCAGCGCGAGCGGGCCGAGAGCCACGCGCGCACGCGGCGCGGCCGAGTCCCCCCAGTACGTTCCGTGCTGCGCGAGGGCCTCGGTGAGGGCCTCGCCGAAGGCGTCGTGGTCCTGGGTGAGCAGCCGGTGGAACAGGGCGACCGGCTGGTACTCGACGGAGTTCAGGAAGTCCTTCGGGGCGAGGGTCGCGGTGTCCGGGTGCGAGGTCTCCATCGTGGTGACGAGCTTCTGCACGACGTCGTCCACGGGGCGGCGCAGCCAGTGGCTCTGCAGGACGTCGATCCAGTGCAGGACGTAGTCGTCGACCGGGGTGTCGCCGCGCAGGTCGTCGAGCGGCACCTGGCACAGCCGCGTCGTGCGCTCGCGCTCGCGGGTCACCAGGGTGAGGTAGAAGGCGTCGAGCCAGGCGCGGGCGTCCGGGTGCGCCCCGGGCCCGGCGGCGGGCACGGTCAGCTCCCGCTCGCCGAGCGGGCAGGCGACGGCCTTGGTCTCGGTGAACAGGGCGGTGCCGAGCCGGAGGGCGGCCACCCAGGCGTCCCAGGTCTCGACGCGGTCGGCGTCGGGGTCGGCCGCGGCGTGCGCGTGGGCCAGGGCGACGGCGGAGGCGAAGGCGTCGCCGAGGCGGCCCGGGTCCGCTTCCAGGCCGCTGATCAAGTCGGCTGTCGTGGCCGTGAGTTCCTCGGCGCCGGACAGCGCGGTGGCCGGCGCGGCGAGGCGTCCGGCCCGGTCGAGCCCGACGAGCGCCCGCATCACGTCGAGGAGTTCGGCCGGCGGCCGCAGCGAGAACGTGCGGGTGTCGTGGTCGATCTCGGTGAGCGAGGTGAGCCGCCCCTTGTGCCACCAGTACACGCGCGGTGAGAGCGAGCCGGGGCCGTCCTCGTGGGCCTTGAAGGCGTATGTGGCCAGGTCGTTGACCGCGTCGGCGACGCCGCCGTCGACGATGGGGTGGAACGCGAGAAGGTGCCGGGTCGGTACGACCACGAGCGCGCCCGCGTCGGGCATGCGGCGGCCGGTGACCTCGGCCACCAGCTCCGGCAGGATCAGTGCCTTGGTGGAGACGAACGGCGAGTCGCCGTAGACGGAGTACAGCACGGGGTGCCCGTCGAGCCGCACTTCCTCGTACCGCAGCGGTTCCCGCACCAGGTTGCGCTGTGCCGCGGCCCAGAGCGCGTCGGCGCCCGCACGCGCCACGTCCTGGTCGGTGAGCAGGCGCACGGAGGCGGGTCCGTCGAGGGCGAGCGCGAGGTTCAGCCCCTCGGCCACCTTGCGCGTGTACTGGAACCCGTCGGCCGCGTCGGCGGGGACGGCGCCGGGCGGCACCAGGCGCAGACACGTCCGCTCCAGCAGCTCCTCGGCGCTCTCGCCGCCCCGGGACGCCGCGTCCAGGCGCGCGAAGAACTCCTCGACCAGCTCCGGCCAGGCGTCCTCGGGGGCGGTGCGGCACAGCTGCGCCAGGTTCGTCAGCGGGTGGCGGTGGCCGTCGGCCTCCGCCGTGTCACCGGTGACCGTGGGGCGCACCCCGGTGCGGGCGTGCAGTCGGTCGGCGACGAGGCCGCGCAGCCGGTCGGCCTGCGCGACGGTGAGCAGGGGCAGATGAGGGTCAGGCGCGTCGTGTGGTGTCACGCTCCGACTCTACGAGGCGCGCCTCCAACGCGTCGGTGTCGGGCAGGAACCACAGCTGGCGGCCACGGTTGCTCTCGCGGACGAAGTCGCGAAGTGCCGTACTGGCGGCGGTCCTTGTGCCGATGTCGCCGAGGATCGCGAGCCCGGTCCGGTAGGTGGCGAACTTCTGCACGATGTCGCCCGCGAGCCGCGTGCGCAGCCGGAAGAAGTCCGCGCCGCACCGCTCGGCCGGGACGGCGACCCAGGCGGCGCCTCGGTATCCGGCGTCGCCGATCAGGTCGAGGGCGGCGCGCTCGCCGTCGAGGGGCGGGCCGTCCGGGGAGCAGACGAACACGGGAACACCCGCCAACTCCCGCATCTCGTCGGTCGGTTCGGTCATCGCGAGTCCTCCACCACCACGTCGACGATCTTCAGCAGCTCGGCCGCCTCGGCCAGTCCGCCCAGCACGACGATCTTGAGCACGGCGCGCTCCTCGTCGTAGACGGTCTCCACGCGCAGCCGCCCGCCGCTCCGGTCGGCCCCGGCACTGTTGGCCGTGGCGACGACGGTGTTGCCCAGCCGCATCGCGGCCTGCGGGTCGACGCCGTCGACCTGGACGATGACGGACGCCTCGGCGTGGACCACGGCCGTCGGGACGGCCGTGGCCGGGGCGCCCGTGAAGGCCTCCAGGTCGTCGCGGGTGACGCGGTACCGGCGGCCGACCTGCGTGGCCTTCAGCCGCCCGTCGCGCACGTAGCCCCGCACGGTACGGACATGGAGACCGAGCAGTTCGGCGACCTGATCCAGGGAGAAATACTGTCGCTGCACTCCCTCAACGTACCCCTAAAAGGTAATGCGAGGTAATTTCAGGGTCGGATCACGTCGGTCTGGATCGCGAGCTTGAACTCGGCGAGGATGATCGGCACCGCGATCCCGGCGTCCCCCCGGCGGGCCGAGACCTTCAGACCGACCGGCGTTCCCGGGTGCACGAACATCTGCCAGGTGTAGGAGCGGTACTGCCCGCCGCCGGTGGCCGAGATGTCGGTGGTGGCGGTCGAGTCGTAGCGGGTGGAGAGGTTCAGCGGGTCGCGCACGAAGCGGGCGCGGTACTCGGTGGCCCGGCCGTCGGCCTTCCAGAAGACGAGCGCGGACAGGGTGCCCCAGCCGTCGTGGCTCGGCCAGATCAGTCCGGAGCGGGCGTCGGGATACTTGGAGGCGCCTGCGCCGCCGGCCGGGTCGTGCATCTTCCACGGGTCGTACGACTCCTCGCCCGCCGTGTACGGGAAGCGCACGAGGTGGTAGCCGTCGCTGTCGTAGGTGATCTTCTGCGCGCCCGAGTGCGCGGACTCGTACTTGAGTGAGCTGATCGCTACTGGCATGTCGTTTCCGGTCCCCCGTTGTCAGTGTCTGCTGGCACCATCGCCTTCATGGTGTTCGTGCAGGTGTGTCCGAACGGTGCGCGTGGTGCGCAAGACGGGGCGGCGGTGCCGCTGTCGCCCGGCGCGCTGGCGGAGGCCGCCGGTGCGGCGGTCGTGGCCGGTGCGTCGGATGTGCATGTTCACCCCAAGACCCCTTGTGGGCAAGACACGTTGTCGCCACGTTCGGTTGCGGCGACGCTGACGGCGATCCGGGCGCGGGTGGCGGTTCCCGTCGGCGTGACGACGGGCGCGTGGGCCGAGCCGGACCCGGCGGCGCGGGTGGCGCGGATCCGCGCGTGGACGGTGCTGCCCGACCACGCCTCGGTGAACTGGCACGAGGAGGGCGCGGAGGCGGTGGCCGCCGCGCTCCTGGACCGGGGCGTCGGCGTCGAGGCGGGGATCTGGTCGGGCACGGACGGGGCGGAGCGGTTCGCGGCGTCACCGCTCGCGCCGCGGGTCCTGCGGGTGCTCGCCGAGGTGACCGATCCCGGCCCCGGGACGGCCGAGGCCACGGCGCGTACGTTCCTGGACTCGCTCGGCGACACGCACGGGCGGCCGGTGCTGCTGCACGGGGAGGAGGGCGGCGCGTGGCCGGTGCTGCGGCTCGCGCTCCGGCGGGGCCTCGCGACCCGGATCGGGCTCGAGGACACGCTGCGCATGCCGGACGGATCACGGGCCGCGGGGAGCGCCGAGCTGGTGGCGGCTGCGCTGGCCGGGCGACCATAGCAGGCGGAAATCGGCTCGCTCCACCCCTTTGCGCCGCGGACAGTTGAGGCCGATGAGCCCCGACCGATCCTGAGGAGAGCCGTCGCCATGTCGACGCTGCGCGTCACCGCCGAGACCCTGATCGTCCATCCGCATCCGAACGCCGACGCGCTGGAGCTGGCGCAGGTGGGCCTGTACCGGGCCGTGGTCGCCAAGGGCGCGTACCGCACCGGGGACACCGCCGTGTACATCCCGGAGCAGTCGGTGCTGCCGGCCGGTCTGATCGAGGAGCTGGGGCTCACGGGACGGCTCGCGGGCGGGAACGCGGACCGGGTCAAGGCGGTGCGGCTGCGCGGGGAGCTGTCGCAGGGGATCGTGTGCCGCCCGGCGGCGCTCGACGGCGTGGACCTCGGTACGGCCGCCGCGGACGGGACGGACTTCGCGCCGCTGCTCGGGATCACGAAGTGGGTGCCTCCGGTGCCGCCGACGATGAACGGCGAGGTGGAGTCCGCGCCGGAGCTGTTGCCGTGGGTCGACATCGAGAACATCCGGCGCTACCCCGACGTGTTCGCGCCGGGCGAGCCGGTGGTCGTCACCGAGAAGCTGCACGGCTCGGCCTGCCTGGTGACGTTTACGGCCGCGGACGGCCGCCTGTACGTCTCCTCGAAGGGGTTCGGGGCCAAGTCCCTCGCCCTGAAGGAGGATCCGCGGAACCTGTACTGGCGTGCCGTGCGCGGGCACGGCGTCGCCGCGGTCGCCGCCCGGCTGGCGGAGCGGCTCGGCGCCTCGCGCGTCGGGATCTTCGCGGAGGTGTACGGCGCCGGGGTGCAGGATCTGACGTACGGCGCGGACGGCCGCCGGGACACGCTCGGTTATGCCGTGTTCGACGTGGCGGCCGAGATCGACGGCACGGTCCGCTGGCTGGACGCCGCCGCGCTGCTGGACGGTGAACTGCCCGTGGTGCCCGCCCTGTTCGCGGGGCCGTACGACATCGACCGCATCCTGGAGCTGGCTTCCGGGCGGGAGACCGTCTCGGGCGGCGAGCTGCATCTGCGGGAGGGTGTCGTGGTCCGTGCGGCCACCGAGCGGTACAGCCCGGTCACGGGCGGGCGGGCCGTCGTGAAGGCGGTCAGCCCCGCCTACCTGACCCGCAAGGGCGGCACCGAGTACGAGTGACCTAGGGGGCCGTGACACCCACCAGCAGCACGCGGGTGCCGGGCTCCAAAGGCCGCCAGCGGTGCGGGAGTTCGGCCGCGCAGTAGAGGGTGTCACCGCGCTCCAGGACGTAGCGCGCGCCGTCCGCCTCCACCTCCGCCGAGCCGTCGGCCACGTAGAGGATCTCGTCCCCGGCGTGCCGGTACTCGCGGCTCCAGTCGTGTTCGCCGGTGAACTCCAGGGCGTGGAGCTTCTGTTGGCCGCGCACGAGAGGGCGGACCCCGTCCGGTGTCGTGGACGGGGCCGCCGCCCGGACCACGTCGACCGGGCGCGGGGCCTCGGCCGCGGCGAGCAGGGCGACGGCCGTGGTGTCGAGCGCGTCGGCGATGCGCTGCAGCGAGCTCATGCTGGGGCGCGAGCGGCCGTTCTCGACCTGGCTCAGGAACGGGACGGAGACCTCCGCCCGCCGTGCCACGTCGGCGAGCGTCAGCTCCAGGGCGCGCCGCCTGCGCCGGATGCCCGGTCCCACGTTCATGAACTTGTAACGCCCTTTCGCTGCTCGGCCTGTTCCTGGGCACCCTATCGCCGTGCTTAACTCCTTCACCGTCACTTAAAAAAGTTAACCAACCAGCGACGGAGGGGGCCTCCATGGCTCGTGTGGACCAGAACCAGCGGCGTCGCCGCGGCACCGGACTGATCGCGCTGGACGAGGACGCGGCGTACGGCGGCTACACGCTGTTCGCGCCGCTGACCGGCACCGGCGAGGTGTATCTGATCGACCTGCGCGGCGAGATCGTGCACCGCTGGGACCTGCCCCACCGCCCCGGCCGGCACGCCCGCATCCTGGCGAACGGGAACCTCGCCTACAGCGGCGTCCTGCCGGGCGAGCCCGCACTGTTCCCGATGTGGCACAAGTACCGCGGCGGTCTGATGCAGGAGATCACCCCGGACGGCACGGTGGTGCGCGAGCACCGCGACCCGCTCCAGCACCACGACGCGCACCACTACGGCGACGGCCGGATCCTGTACACGGCCCTGGAGCCGCTGACGGGCGACGCGGCCGCGGCCGTGCGCGGCGGGGTGCCCGGTTCCGAGGCCGGCGGCGACACCGTGTGGGCGGACACGATCGTCGAGGTGGACGCCGACGGGAACCGGACCTGGGAGTGGAAGGTCTCCGAGCGGCTCGACCGGGCGGAGTTCCCGCTGCACCCCGACTACGCGCGCGAGCACTACCCCCTCATCAACAGCGTCCTGCCGCTCGCCGACGGGAACGTGCTGGCCAGCTTCCGCTCGGTGTCGGCGGTCGTCGTCATCGACCGCGCCACCGGTGACATCGTCTGGCGCTCGGAGCCGGGCGTCGTCTCGCAGCAGCACTGCCCGACCGAACTGCCGAACGGCAATTTCCTCGTCTTCGACAACGGCGTCTTCCGGCCGCGCTGGGACGTCCCGTTCAGCCGCGTCATCGAGATCGAGCGGTCGAGCGGAAAGGTCGTGTGGGAGTACCACGACCCGGCGCGCGAGTCGTTCTTCGCGCCGTTCATGGGCAGCGCCCAGCGCCTCCCGAACGGCAACACCCTCGTCACCGACTCCCCCGCGGGCCGCCTCTTCGAGGTGACCGCGGACGGCTATCTGTGCTGGGAGTACGTGGTGCCGTTCTTCGGGGGCTACGCGGAGGAAGAGGTCCGCAAGCTGTTCCCGTCCGAGCCCAACGCCGTGTTCCGCGCCTACCGCTACTCCGCGGCCGAGCTGCCCTGGCTGACCCGGTGACCGCCACGGCGGCACCACCGGTGGCGCCGGTCGACGAGCGCCTGCCGCTGCGGCGCCTCGTCCCCCTCGCCTGCCAGCACCTGCTGGCGGGCGTGGCCGCCCCCGTCTCGTCCGTCGTCCTCATCGCGACGACGCTGCGCCTCCCGGCCGGGCGGACCGCGTCGCTGCTCAGCGCGACGCTGGTGCTCTGCGGGGTCGGGGCGCTGCTGCAGTCGCTCGGCGTGCGCGTGCTGCGGGTGGGCGCGCGGCTGCCGTTCCTGATGCTGCCGGGCGGCGCCGCGGTGGCGATCTTCCTGCAGATCGCGCGCGAGTACGGACCGGCGACGGCGTCGGGCTCGGTCCTGGTCGCGGCCGCCTTCCTGCTGTGCGTCCTGCCGTTCTACGGGCGTCTGGTGCGGCTCTTCCCGCCGCTCGTGATGGGGACGACGGTGGTCCTGATCGGCATCAACATGATCAAGGTGACCGCGCCGATGGTCGCGTCGGGCCCGGCTCTCGGCTTCGCGACGCTGGGCGTGATCGCCGTCTTCTTCCTCGTCCTGCGGGGCGTGTGGCGGCAGCTGGCGGTGCTGCTGGGGCTGGTCGGCGGCACCCTGATCGCCGTCCTCACCGGCACCGGGCTGCACATCGCGCACGGCGGCACGTTCGCGCTGCCGGACCCGTTCCCGTACGGCACTCCGCACGTCGACCTCCTGGCGGCCGTCCCGCTGCTGGTCTTCGCGCTCGCCTCGCTGGCCGAGGCGACCGGGCAGACCGTCCTCAACAGCGAGGCCGTCGGCCGCGCCCCGGACCCGGGCCGGGACGTGCCGCGCATCGCCCGGGCCGACGCACTGGTCTCGCTCGGCTCCGGGATCTTCGGTACGTCGCTGATGGTGACCAGCGCCGAGAACATCGGCATCGTCCAGCTCACCCGCGTACGCAGCCGGTTCGTGACGGCGGCTGCCGGGGCGCTGCTGATCGCGTGCGGGCTGCTGACACCGCTGACCCGGCTGCTCGCGGCGATCCCCGAACCCGTGGTGGGCGCCGCCGGCCTGGTCATCTACGCGGTGATCGCGGTGATGGGCTTCGGGATGCTCGCGCGCATCGACCTGTCGGGCGGCACCGACGGCATCGTCGTCGCCCTCGCCCTGGTGGTCGGCATGCTGCCGATCGTGGCGCCGGAGATGTACGCGGGCCTGCCGTCATGGGCGCGCACCCTGTTCGGCAGCGGCGTGGCGGCCGGGGCGATCGCGGCCGTGGTGCTCGGCGCGGTGTTCCGGGGCCTGGGGCCGAGGCTCACGACGCCGTCGGACGCTCCCGGCGCTCCCCCATCAGCCGGGAGCCGGTGAGCCGGTCGCCGAAGACGTCGTCCGGGTTGGACAGCACACAGGTCTCCAGGGAGAGACAGCCGCAGCCGATGCAGTCGGTGAGGTGGTCGCGCAGGCGGCCCAACTGCTTGATGCGTTCGTCCAGTTCGGACCGCCAGGCCTGCGAGAGCCGGGCCCAGTCCTCGTGGGTCGGGGTGCGCTCCTCGGGGAGCTCGGCGAGCGCGTCCCGGATGGTGGCGAGCGGGATGCCGACGCGCTGCGCGGCCCGGACGAAGGCGACGCGGCGCAGGGTGTCGCGGCAGTAGCGGCGCTGGTTGCCGGAGGTGCGGCGGCTGGTGATCAGGCCCTTGGACTCGTAGAAGTGCAGGGCCGAGACGGCGGCGCCGCTGCGCGCCGACAGCTGGCCGACGGTGAGCTCGTGGATCTTCTCCGGGATCTGGGGCACCCGGCCGAGCCTAGCTCCCCGGCGGCCGCGTTGTTAGCATGCCAAGAGCTCTGAGCAAGCGCTTAGACATTTGGCTATGGAGGTCACGGAACATGGCGGAGCCGCGGGTTTTCAAGAATGTCGACGAGCTGAAGGCCGCCGTCGGCGAGCAGCTCGGACACAGCGACTGGGTCGAGGTCGGACAGCAGCGGATCGATCAGTTCGCCGAGGCCACCGGTGACCACCAGTGGATCCATGTCGACCCGGAGCGCGCCAAGGCCGGGCCGTTCGGCACGACCATCGCCCACGGTTATCTGACGCTGTCCCTGCTGCCCCTGTTCGGGCCGCAGCTGATCGCGGTCGAGGGCGTGAAGATGGGCGTCAACTACGGGACGAACAAGGTGCGCTTCCCCGCCCCGGTGCCGGTCGGCTCGCGACTGCGGGCGACGGGCACGATCACGTCGGTGGACGACGTGGCGGGCGGCGTGCAGGTGTCCGTGGCGTTCACCGTGGAGCGCGAGGGCGGCGACAAGCCGGTCTGCGTCGCCGAGTCGGTGTCCCGGTACTACCTCTGAGCCCGGTCGGCTCCCACCATCCTGAGGACGAGGTCGGCGTAGAGCGCGCCGACCTCGTCGGGCGTGCGGCGGCCCTCGGTGTTGAACCAGCGGGCCACGTCGATGCAGAGGGAGAGCACGGCGAGAGTGGTGCCGGGGACGTCCGGGACGTCGAACTCCCCTGCCTTCACACCATCGTTGATGATGTCGCGGACCGCGGCGTCACTCTGCCGGCGCAGGGCCACGACACCGGGGCGGTGCTCCTCGCCGAGCGAGTCCAGCTCGTACTGGACGACGCGGGCCGTCGTGTGGTGACCGGCGTGCCAGCGCACGAAGGAGCGGACGGCCTCGGCGAGGCGCTCGCTCGGGGTGCCCTCGCCGGCGGCCGCGGCGCGCAGAATGTCGAGCGCCTTCTCGTGGCCGATGCGGCTGATCCGGAGGAGGAGCTCCTCCTTGGTCTTGTAGTGGATGTACAGCGCGGCCGGACTCATCCCCGCGCGGCTCGCGATGTCGCGGGTCGTGGTGGCGTGGTAGCCGCGCTCGGCGAACGCCTCGACCGCCGCGACGAGCAGCCGCCGGGCCGCGTCGGGGGTGACCTCGGCCCACGGCATCTCGTCGAGTGCCTGGTCCTCGACCCGCTCGTCCTGCGTCATCGGTCCGCTCACATCCTCCCGGGTACCTGCGCCCACACCATACCCCCCGGGGTGAGCGGGCGCTTAGCCCGGCGGGACGGCGGCCTCAGACGACCGGCTTGAAGGGGTCGTGGTCGGCGAGGATCTTCTCCAGCCGGGCCTGGTCCACCCGGCTCACGATCTGGTCCGCCTCCTGGCGGTCCCTGATCACCTTGGCCAGGGTGAAGGCCGAGGTCGTGAGGTAGAGGACCGAGATCGCGAGGAACGCCCGGATCCAGCCGCTGGCGTCGAGGCTGTAGATCCCGACGGAGACCGCGGCGAGCGCCACGGCGAAGGATGCGACGGCCTGCCCGTAGAAGGCCGTGGTGTTGCGCTGCTTGACCGATGTCTCACTCATGGCGACAGCATGGAGCGGATGTGGCCGCAGTCACATCCGCTCCGCTACCTAGGTACGTACTCAACGGCACGGCACGTACGCGAAGGCACGTGGTCAGAACGCCGAGACCCCCGTCAGCGCACGGCCGATGATCAGCTTCTGGATCTGGCTCGTGCCCTCGTACAGGGTCATGACGCGGGCGTCGCGCAGCAGTTTGCCGACCGGGTACTCGTCGATGTAGCCGTAGCCGCCGAAGACCTGGAGGGCGTTGTTGGCGGCGCGGACCGCGGCCTCGGACGCGAAGAGCTTCGCCTTCGAGGAGGCCGTCGCGAAGTCCTCGCCGCGGTCGATGAGATCGGCGACGCGCCAGGTGAGCAGGCGGGCCGCGTCCACGTCCACCGCGATGTCGCTGATCAGCTCCTGGACCAGCTGGTACGAGGCGATGGACTTGCCGAACTGCTCGCGCTCGCCCGCGTAGCCGACCGCGGCGTCGAGCGCCGCCTGGGCGATGCCGACGCAGCCGGCGGCCACCGACATCCGGCCCTTGGCCAGGGCGGACATCGCCACGGAGAAGCCCTTGCCCTCGGGGCCGAGCATCGCCGAGGCGGGGACGCGGACGTCCTCCAGGACCAGTTCGGCCGTCGCCTGGCCGCGCAGGCCGAGCTTGCCGTGGATCGTGCGACGGGTCAGACCGGGGGTGTCGGTGGGGACGAGGAACGCCGATACGCCCTTGTGGCCGGGGGCGTCCGTGGAGCGGGCGAAGAGGAGGACGACGTCGGCCCAGGTGCCGTTCGTGATGAACATCTTGGAGCCGTTGATCACGTAGTCGTCGCCGTCCCGCACGGCCCGCGTCGTCAGACTGCCCGCGTCCGAACCGGTGCCGGGCTCGGTGAGGCCGAAGCAGCCGAGGGCCTCGCCCGCCGTCAGCCGCGGCAGCCACTCCCGCTTCTGCTCCTCGGTGCCGTACGACTGGATCGTCTTGGTGACCAGACCAAGGGAGACCGAGACGATGCCGCGGACCGAGGAGTCGCCGCGCCCCAGCTCCTCGGTGACCAGGCAGTACGCGAGGTGGTCGCCGCCGGAGCCGCCGTACTCCTCGTCGATGGTGAGCCCGAGGAACCCGACCTCGCCGAGCTTCTTGACGACTGCGCGGTCCACCTCTTCGGCGCGGTCCCACGCCACCACGTTCGGCGCGATCTCACGGTCCACGAAGTCCTTGGCCAGCCGGCGGACAGCCGTCTGCTCCTCGCTCAGCTCCAGATTCATGGACGACTCCCCAGGCACGTGCGGCAGATACCTTTAAATTAGCACTGCTAGTTTTCGGCGGACAGCCCTACTATGTGCCGCATGGCCCGACCGCGCAAGCCCCTGCTGAGCACCGACCGCATCGTCGACGCGGCCCGCGCCCTCGTCGACGCCGAGGGGCTCGCGGCCGTCTCCACACGGCGGCTCGCGGCCGAGCTCGGGGTGAGCGGCCCGTCCCTGTACAACCACTTCCGTACGAAGGACCAGATCCTGGAGGCGGTCGCCGACTCGGTGAGCGCGCAGGTCGATCTGTCGATGTTCGACGCCGGCGATCCGCGGGACTGGCGGACCGCGCTGCACGACTGGGCCGTCTCCTACCGGGCCGCCCTGCGCGAGCACCCGAACATCGTTCCCGTGCTGGCCCAGGGGCCGGGGCGGCGGCCCGCCGGACTGCGGCTCGCCGACGCCGTGTTCGGGTCGATGACCGACGCCGGGTGGCCGCCCGCGCAGGCCACGTCGATCGGCGCGCTCATGCGGTACTTCGTGATGGGCTCCGCGCTCGGCTCGTTCGCCGGCGGGTTCGTCGACGACGAGACGGCGTACGACCCGGCGGACTATCCGCACCTCGGCCAGGCCCATCTGCTCGCGGAGCGGCAGGACATCGTCGACGACCGGGCGTTCGAGACCGGGCTCGCGGCGCTGCTCGACGGGCTCTCCGTCCAGTACGCGCAGGTCGCGGCGGCCACGCACTGATACTTCGGCCGCCGCCGAACCGTACCCGGCGCATCCTTGGGTCATGGCTGCTTCCAAGGAACCGGGCGCCCCGCGGCTCGCCGCGCTCGCCGCGCTGATCGCCGACGAGACCCGCGCCGCCTGTCTGCTCGTGCTGCTCGACGGGCGGGCCTGGACGGCGGGCGAACTCGCCCGGCACGCGGGCGTCGCCGCGTCCACCGCCAGCGAGCATCTCGGCAAGCTCGTCGCGGGCGGGCTGCTCGCGGAGGAACGGCAGGGCAGGCACCGGTACGTGCGCCTGGCCGACGGGCAGGTCGCACAGCTCGTGGAAGGGCTCGCCGCGTACGCCGCGCCCGGCGGCGGCGAGCGGCCCGCCACCCTGCGGGCGTCATCGGCGCGCGATGCGATGGCGCGGGGCCGCACCTGTTACGACCATCTCGCGGGGCGGCTCGGGATCGCCGTGACCGACGGGATGGCGCAGCGGGGGCTGTTGCGGGTCGACGCCGGGTTCGCGCTCACGGACGCGGGGCTCGGCTGGTTCCGGGGGCTCGGGGTCGTGCTCGACACGGGCGGGCGACGGCCGGTCGCGCGCGGGTGCCTGGACTGGACGGAGCGGCGGGTCCATCTGGCCGGGGTGGCGGGGGCGGCGCTGTGCCGCCACGCGTTCGCCTCCGGCTGGGTGGAGCGGATCGGGTCCGAGCGGGCGGTTCGGGTGACCGGGGCCGGGGCCGGGTTCTTCTCGGCGGAGCTGGGGGTGCGTGCCCCTCTTTGAGCCGCCCGCCTCCTCGCCTGCCGGATCCGTTCCGGTCGGCGAGTGCCGCTCTCGTCGTGGGAGGCGGCAGCGAAGCTGCATGCCTCAGGGGCGCGGGGAACTGCGCGAGAAGCCCCATCGGCCCGCACCCGCCGACGACGCAAACCCCCACCCACACCTCCCCCACACACCCACACCTTGGAGAAGACCTCATGCCGACCTCTCGTTCCGGCACCGCAGCGGCCGGCGTCACGGTGCTGCTCTGGGCCTCCGCCTTCGTGGGCATCCGGAGCGCGGGTGCCCACTACTCCCCCGGCGCCCTCGCCCTGGGCCGGCTGCTCGCGGGAGCCCTGGTGCTCGGGGCCGTCTGCGCCGTGCGGCGCGAGGGGTGGCCGCCCCGTGAGGCCTGGCGCGGCATCGTCGTGTCGGGTGTGCTCTGGTTCGGGGTGTACATGGTCGCCCTCAACTGGGGCGAGCAGCAGGTCGACGCGGGCACGGCCGCGCTGGTCGTGAACATCGGCCCGATCCTGGTCGCGCTGCTCTCCGCCCGCTTCCTCGGCGATCCGCTGCCGCCGCGGCTGCTGGCCGGGATGGCGGTGTCGTTCGCGGGGGCGGTCGCCGTCGGGTCCTCCATGTCCGGCGACGGGAGGGCGTCCGTCGTGGGCGTGCTGCTGTGCGTGATCGCCGCGATCGGGTACGCCTGCGGGGTCGTGGCGCAGAAGCCGGCGCTGGCGCGGGCGAGCGCCTTGCAGGTGACGACGTTCGGGTGCCTCATCGGGGCGGTGGCGTGCCTGCCGTTCGCCGGGCGGCTGGTGCACGACGTGGCGCACGCGCCCGCCTCCGCGACGCTCAACATGGTGTACCTGGGGGTGTTCCCGACCGCGCTCGCCTTCACGACCTGGGCGTACGCCCTGGCCCGTACGACCGCGAGCCGCATGGGCGCGACCACGTACGCCGTGCCCGCCCTGGTCGTCCTGATGTCCTGGCTCGTCCTCGACGAGGTGCCGGGGCTCGTCACGCTCGGCGGGGGCGCGCTGTGCCTGGCCGGGGTGGCCGTGGCGCGTTCCCGACCCCGGAAAACGGTGGAATCGGTACCCGCGCCCGTCCCGTCCGGGAAGGAGCTGTAAGGTCCGTCCGCCGGGTGGGGAAACATCGTCGTAACGCGGGAGCGGCGGATGGTGCAGGTGGCTGGGGCCGCAATTCGTCCTGAAACGGGGCGTAGTCGGACGGGCGATTGTAGGCAGTTCGGGCTGCGGGTGCTGCGCGGGATGGGGCAGGTGACGTTCCTGCCGCGGGCGCTCACCGGGGCGCTGTTCGCTCTCGCGCTGTTCGCCGCCGGGTGGGAGTACGGGCTCTACGGGGTCGGCGGCGCGGCCGTCGGTACCGCGGTCGCGTGGCTGCTCGGGGTGGAGCCGGAGCGGCTGGCCCAGGGCATGGAGGGGTTCAACGCGTGCCTGGTGGGCCTGAGTTGTGCGGTGTTCCTCGGGGCCGGCCGTGCGTCCACCGTGCTCGTCGCGCTGCTCGGCTGCGCCGTCGTCACCGTGGCCACGGCCGCGGCGGGGCGGGCGTTCGGGGCGTGGGGGCTGCCCGCGCTGACGCTGCCGTTCTGCGCCGTGGCGAGCGCGATCACGCTGGCCGCGCCGGGGCTGGGGCGGGTGTGGGGCGCGGGCGGGGCCGGGCTCACCGCCCTGCCCAAGCCGGTGGAGGGCGCCGCCATGGGGCTCCAACCGACCGACGCCGCCCGGGGGTTCCTCGCCGGTTTCGGCCAGATCTTTCTGATGCCGCAGTGGTACGTGGGGGCGCTGGTGCTCGCCGGGCTGCTCGTGGCGGGCCCGCGCGTGGCGGGGGTGGCCTGTCTCGGGAACGTGGCGGGGATGACGGCCGCGTGGCTGCTCGGGGTGCCCGCGGTGCAGGTCGCCGACGGGACGACCGGGTACAACGCGGTGCTCGTCGCGCTCGCGTTGTGCGGGGTCTTCCTGCACGGAGGGGTGCGTACGCTGGTGTACGCGCTGGTGGGGTCCGTCGTGGCGACGGTCTTCGCGCCGGCGTTCGGCGCGCTGGTCGCGCCCGTCGGCGGGCATGTCCTCACCTGGCCGTTCGTGGTGACGACCCTGGTCTTTCTGGTGGGGGCGCGCTCGTTCCCCCGGCTGGCGGCGCCGCCCCGCGGATGAGGCGGAGCGGCGCGCACAAGAACCTCTAGAAGACCACCAGCGCCCGGCCGCCCTTGCCCGCGACCATGTTCTCGAACGCGGCGGGGATCCCGTCCAGCGCGATGCGTTCCGTCACCAGCGCGCCGGGGTCGAGGCGGCCCGCGCGGATGTGGTCGGCGAGGACCGGGAGGTCCCGGGCCGGGTCGCAGTTGCCGTAGACGCAGCCGGCGAGCGTGCGGCCCCAGTGGAAGATCTCCAGGGCGTTGAAGGTGACCTGCTGGTCCTTGCCGCCGATGCCGACGACCGTGGTGCGGCCGCCGCGGCGGGTGGACTCCCAGGCCGTGCGGATCGTCACCGCGCGCCCGACGCACTCGACCGCCACGTCCACACCCTGCTTGCCGGTGAGGGCGCGGATCTCCCGGGCGGTGTTCTCGGAGGCGACCACGTAGTCCGTGGCGCCCGCCTGGCGGGCCAGCTCCTCCTTCTCCGGGGAGACGTCGACCGCGATGATCTTCGAGGCGCCGGCGATGCGTGCGGCCTGGAGCGTGGCGAGGCCGACGCCGCCGACGCCGTACACCGCGACGGTCTCGCCCTCGCGGACCTGCGCGGAGTGGTGGATCGCGCCGTAGCCGGTGAGCACGGCGCAGCCGAGCAGCGCCGCGTCGGTGAGCGGGACACCGGCCGGGGCCGGCAGGACGCAGTTCGCGGCGACGACGGTCTCCTCGGCGAACGCGGCGACGTTCAGTCCGGGGTGCAGGTCGGAGCCGTCGGACGAACGGCGCGCGTACACGTTCCCGGCGCCGGCCAGCGCGTTGGCGCAGAGCCAGACCTCGCCGAGCGCGCACGCGGGGCAGCTGCCGCACGCGGGCGCCCAGTTGAGGACGACGTCGTCGCCGGGCCCGACGTGCGTGACGCCCTCGCCGACGGAGACCACGGTGCCCGCGCCCTCGTGGCCGAGGACGGCGGGGACCGGCACGCGCATGGTGCCGTTGGTCAGGGACAGGTCGGAGTGGCAGACCCCGGCTGCGGCGAGCTCGACGCGGACCTGGCCGGGGCCCGGCTCGGGCAGGTCGATGTCGGCGATCTCCAGCGGTGAGCCGACGGCGGGCAGTACAGCGGCGCGGACCATGATGGGCATAACTCCCTGCGGGACTGGCTGCGAACGGACTCAGAACTGGAGGGACTTGGTCTGGAGGTACTCGGACAGGCCGTGGGAGCCCAGCTCGCGGCCGACGCCCGACTGCTTGTAGCCGCCGAACGGAGCCAGGGGGTTGAAGCGGCCGCCGTTGATGTCGACCTGTCCGGTGTCCATCCGGCGCGCGAAGGCGACGGCCTCCGCCTCCTCGCCCGCCCAGACCGCGCCCGCGAGTCCGTACACGGTGCCGTTGGCGATGCGCAGGGCGTCGTCCTCGTCCTCGTAGCGGATGAGCGAGACGACGGGGCCGAAGATCTCCTCCTGGGCGATGGTCATCTCCGGGGTGACGTCGGCGAAGACGGTGGGCTGCACGAAGTAGCCCTGCTCGCGCGGGGCTTCGGGGCCGCCCGCCACGATGCGTGCGCCCTCGGCGACGCCCTTCTCGATGTAGCCGCGCACGCGCGCCTGCTGCTTGGCGTTGACGAGCGGGCCGATGCGGTCGCCGTACTTCGCGGCGGCGGCCGCGGCGAGCTCCACGGCCTCGTCGTACTGGTCCGTGTGGACGAGCATCCTGGTCCAGGCGCTGCACGTCTGGCCGGAGTTGCCCATGACGTTCGCGACGCCGACGTTCACGGCCTTGGCGAGGTCGGCGGACGGCAGGATGACGTTGGCGGACTTGCCGCCGAGTTCGAGGGCTACGCGCTTGACGGCGGCGCCCGCCGTCGCGCCGATCTGCCGGCCGACCGCGGTGGAGCCGGTGAAGGACACCAGGTCGACGTCGGCGTGCTCGGCGAGCGCCTGGCCCGCGACCGCGCCGATGCCGGTGACCAGGTTGAAGACACCGGCCGGGAGGCCCGCCTCGTGGACGGCCTCCGCGAAGAGCTGGGCGGTCAGCGGGGTGTCCTCGGCGGGCTTGAGCACGACCGTGCAGCCCGCGGCGAGGGCCGGGGCGACCTTCGCGACGATCTGGTGGAGCGGGTAGTTCCAGGGCGTGATGGCGCCGACGACGCCGACCGGCTCGGCGTAGACGGTCGAGTTCCCGACCTTCTCCTCGAAGGGGTACGAGGCCGCCAGTTCGGCGTACGAGCCGGACACCAGGATCGGTACGCCCGCGTGCACCGTCTGCGAGAACGGCAGCGGGGCGCCCAGCTCGGCCGTCACCGTCTCGGCGACCTCGTCCTTGCGCGCCACCAGTACGTCCCGCAGCGCGGCGATCCGTGCGGCGCGCTCGGCGGGCGGGGTCGCGGCCCAGCCGGGGAAGGCGGCGCGGGCGGCGCGCACGGCCGTGTCGACGTCCTCGGCGGTGCCCGCGGGGACATGGCCGATCACCTGCTCGTCGACCGGGTTGACGACGGCGATGGTGTCGCCGCCCGCGGCGGCCCGCCACTCTCCGCCGATGTACATCCCCTCGTGGGCCTTCATGACTCTCCTCCGCACTGCCTGGTCACTGCTGTCGTCCTGGCACCCAAACTAGCGGTGATAGTTTTCGGGCGCCAGAGACCCCCGTCACGCTGCCGGTAATTCCTCAGTAACGGCGGCTTTCTAGCGTGCGGACTCCCCCGTACCGTTCCCGGAGGAGCACCCCCGATGCACCTGCCCCGACCGCCACGGCGCAGATCAGCCGTTTGGGCGGCGGCCGCGTTCACCGCGACCGCACTGGCCGCCGGCGTCATGCCGGCCGTCGCCGCCGACACCCCGCCCGCCGCCACCGCGAAGATCGACTCGTCGCTGAGCAGCGCCGTCGCCAAGGGTGGCGACGCGACGTTCTTCGTCACGCTGAAGGACCAGGCGGACCTGTCCGGCGCCAAGAAGCAGAAGACGCACGCCAAGAAGGCCACGGCTGCCTACAAGGAGTTGCGCTCCCACGCTGCCGACAGCCAGGCGTCACTGAAGTCCTTCCTCGACAAGAAGAAGGCCGGCCACAAGGACTACTGGATCGCCAACACGATCCGGGTCACCGGCGACCAGGACCTCGTCAACGAGCTCGCCAAGCGCTCGGACGTCGCCTCGATCGTCAAGGCGCGCAGGTACAAGCTCGACGACATCGAGACGTCCGACGCCAAGGTCACCAAGTCGCGCACCTCGGCGAAGACCGACTCCTCCGCCGACGGGGACGACACCCCCGAGTGGGGCATCTCCGACATCAAGGCCGACCAGGTCTGGGACCAGTACAAGGACCGCGGCGAGGGCATCGTCGTCGCCAGCGTCGACTCCGGCGTGCAGTACGACCACCCGGACCTGGTGCAGCAGTACCGCGGCAACAACGGTGACGGCACCTTCACCGACGACTACAACTTCTACGACGCGTCGGGCGACTGCCCCACGACCGCTCCGTGTGACACCCAGGGCCACGGCACCCACACGATGGGCACGATGGTCGCCAAGAACGGCATCGGTGTCGCGCCGAACGCGAAGTGGATGGCCGCCAAGGCCTGCGACTCGGCCGGCTACTGCTACGACGACCAGCTGCTCGCCGCCGGCCAGTGGATCCTCGCGCCGACCGACCACAACGGGCAGAACCCGCGCCCGGACCTCGCCCCGAACATCGTCAACAACTCCTGGGGCAGCGACGGCGACACCACCTTCTACACGGACATCCTCAACGCCTGGAACTCCGCGGGCATCTTCGAGGCGTTCGCGGCCGGCAACGACGGCGACGGCACGACCTGTTCGACGACTCACCCGCCGGGCTCGCAGGCCGAGTCCTACGGTGTCGGCGCCTACGACGCGAACGGCAAGATCGCACCGTTCTCCGGCTTCGGTCCCTCGCCGATGGACGGCTCGGCCAAGCCGAACATCTCCGCCCCGGGTGTCAACATCGAGTCCACCTGGCCCGGTTCCTCGTACAACACCGAGCAGGGCACGTCGATGGCGACCCCGCACGTCGCGGGCGCGGTCGCGCTGCTGTGGTCGGCGGCCCCCTCGCTGATCGGCAAGATCGACGAGACCCGCGAGCTCCTCAACGAGGGCGCCCGTGACGTCGACGACACGCACTGCGGCGGCACCGCCGGCATGAACAACGTGTGGGGCAACGGCAAGCTCGACATCCTCGCCTCCGTCGACAAGGCCCCGCACACCGCGGCCACCGTCACCGGCAAGGTCTCCGACAAGGCGACCGGCGCGGCCCTGAACAACATCACCGTGACGGCCACCGACACCGCCGGCTCCGTCCGCACGGTCAAGACCGGCGCCGACGGCACCTACCGTCTGCCGCTGGCCCCGGGCACGTACTCCTTCGCCTTCAGCGGCTACGGCTACGCGAACGGCTCGACGACCGGTGTCACGCTCACCGAGCAGCAGGCCTACACCCAGGACATCGCGCTGACCGCGGTCGCCTCGCACAAGATCTCCGGCACCGTCCTCGACGTCACCGGCACGGCTCTGGCGGGCGCGAAGGTCGAGCTGACGGGCACCCCGCTGGACGCCGTCACCACCGACGCCAAGGGCAAGTACACCTTCGCCAAGGTTTCCGAGGGCTCCTACGGCGTGACGATAAAGCCGGCCGCCCCGGTCCTGTGCAACGGCGTCTACAACGGCTCCGCCACCGTCGCCTCGGCCGACCTGACGAAGAACGTCCAGGTCCCGAACCGCACGGACAACTCCGGCAACACCTGCGCCCCGGCCACCTACGCGTGGATCGCCGGCTCCAAGAAGGTCGCCCTGTCCGGTGACGAGGACTCCGCCTCCGTCGCCCTGCCGTTCTCGGTGAAGCTGTACGGCGTCTCGTACTCCTCGGCCTCGGTCACCACCGACGGCCTGGTCAACTTCCTGTCCTCGCGTGTCGGCGACTTCGACAACACCGCGCTGGCGACGACCGGTGTGAACGGCGTCAAGGGCATCGTCGCCCCGCTGTGGGACGACCTCACCCTCGACAAGAAGTCGTCCGTGCAGACGGCCACCACCGGCACCAAGGGCAGCCGCACGTTCGCCATCGTGTGGAACAACGCCGCCTACGCGAACGGGACTTCGGGCCGCGCCACCTTCGAGGCCGTCTTCGACGAGGCCACCGGCGCCGTGACCCTGCAGTACCGGTCCGTCGCGGACAAGGGCGCGGGTGCCACCGTCGGCATCGCGAACCAGTCCGGCACCGACGCCCTCCAGTACTCCTACAACCAGTCCGTGCTCGCCGACGGCACCGCCGTCCGCTTCACGCAGGGAGCCAAGTGATGAGAGCCCACCACTCGCGGCGGGCCCTGGCGCTCGCCTCCGGCCTGGTCGCGGCGGGCCTGTGCCTGACCGCCGTGCCGCAGGCCCTGGCCGCCGACGGCGACAGCGGTTCGGCGATGAAGCTGACCAGCACCGAGGCGAAGAAGCTCGCCGCCAACGTGTCCCTCGACCCGTGGGTCTCGGCCGAGGACACGGCTGCGGACACGACCGGCGCGAAGAAGGACGACGCCTCCGCGGCGACGGACTCCGGTTCCGGCTCCGCCGACGGTTCGTCGTCGACCGACGCCTCCACCGCCGTCGACCCGACCACCAAGGTCACCATGACCGCGAAGTCCACGCTGGAAGGCGTGCGCGGCATGGGTGCCACGGTCCCGGTCGGCAAGAACGGCGACTACTACTCCGTCAACAGCATGGGCTACGTGCAGCTCCACGCCGCCGACGGCAGCGCGAAGTGGGAGCGCACCAGCAGCTCGTTCTACCCGGACTGGCAGGTCAAGCCGCTCCAGGTGTGGCGGACCGAGCCGTACCCGGCGCAGATCCTCATGGGCTACAACGCGGTCTCGCCCTTCGCGCCCAACTCGGACTCCGGGTATTCGGCGGGCGACCTGACCGGCGACGGCGTCCCGGACCTGGTGTTCTCGGCGCAGGTCGGCACGCCCCCGTACCCGCGTGCCTTCACCTCCCCGGGCTCGTCGCTCACCACCGGCACGTTCGTGACGGTCCTCGACGGCAGGACCGGCACCACGGTCTGGTCGAAGCTGTACAACCACGCCTCCATGGTGAAGATCGTCGACGGCACCCTGCTGGTCGCCGACGCGCCCCGGATGAGCGGCGACGCGAAGGTCCCGGCCGACGCGACGCTCACCCTGACGGGCATGCGCTTCTCGGCCGGCTCGGACGGCAAGCTGACCCCGGCCTCCACGTGGACGTACGACTCCAAGGAAGCCCGGTACGCGAACTGGGGCGACATCCAGGACCTCGGCAAGGGCAAGATCGCCGTCTCCTGGAACCTGGAGAAGGACGACGGGGTCGACGCGCGCGGCCGCACGCTCGTGCTCGACATCGCCGACGGCTCTGTCACCTGGCAGACCGACAGCATGCTGTACGCCCGCAAGATGCGTCTGGACGCCGGCCGCAAGCGGATCGTCGCGATCGAGCAGACGGACGCCGCGGACGGTGTGCGCTACGAGGTCGCCTCGTACGACCTGAAGACCGGTCACCGCACCACCCTGCAGAGCCGGGAGAACGTGGTCCCCACCGCGCTGACGGTCGGTGACCTCGGTGGCAGGGCCGGCGACGAGTACGCGGTCGCGGAGTCCTCGTTCGACGAGAACTTCTACGTCAACGCCAGCACCGTCCGCGTCGTGGGCGGCGACAGCGCGGACACGCTCCGGTGGTCGAACTCGGTCAAGCGGGACGACGACGACGGCAACAGCGCGCCGAACACGTTCGGTCTCTCGGTGGCCGACGGCAAGCTGATCGCTGCCGGCCAGGACAACGACGGGTTCGACGTGCCCGAGAACCGGGGCGGCACCCGGTACGCCTCGCTGACCGTGTTCTCCGGCAAGGGCGACCTCGCGTGGCAGTCCAAGGGCGTCGCCGGCACGGCGATGTACACGGACCTCTACAGCAACGCCCAGGGCACGCACCTGCGCGTGATCGACCCGGGGCAGAACATCCGGACGTTCAAGCTCACCAACGGCAAGGCCGAGAGCGTCACGCCGCTGCAGGGCGACATCTCCTACGCCAAGAGCGCCGATCTGAACAAGGACGGCAAGAACGACCTGATCATGGGCGGCTCGTCGAACGGCCTGTGGGCGTACTCGGGACCGTCGCTCGTGAACGGTGCCAAGCCGGAGAAGCTGTGGCAGGCCACGCTGCCCGGCGCGGTCCACGACATCGAGATCGGCGACGTCAACGGCGACGGCAAGGACGAGATCGTCGTCGCGGCCGACACCGCGACGGTCGTGCTCAACGGCAGGACCGGCAAGACGCTCGCCACGATCGACGGCGGCGGCCAGTACGTCCGCACGGCGACCCTGGCCGACCTCGACGGCGACGGCGAGCAGGACATCCTCGTCCCGACCGACGCGTTGCACGCCTACTACGGCGACGGCCACGCCATCTGGACGTACAACGCCCCGAAGGACGCGGGCGACGTGCGCTTCGCCGACCCGTCGGTGAACGACGGCCGGGTCTACGCCTCGTACGCCAGCCACAACGCGGTCGAGCTGACCTCGCCCGTGACGAGCGCGGTCGCGCTGAACGCCAAGACCGGCAGGACCAAGTGGTCGGCCGCGCCGAAGGCACCGAGCGGCGCGACCAGCGGGATCCGCACCCTCTCCCCGAACGAGGGCGTCCTCGCCTCCAAGGAGATCCCGTACGCCGACGGGCACGCGGTGGCCTACGTGTGGGACGTCGACGCGCCCCTCACCGTCGCCGGCACCACCTCGATCGTCACGCAGAACATGATCGAGATCCGCGACGGCCGCACCGGTGAGGTGCTGCACACCTCGCTCAGTGGCGGTCTGTGGACGCACAACAGCCTCTTCGCCAAGGACGGGGCACTGTACGAGGGCGGTGTCGCCTCGTTCCGGCGGTTCCGCGCCAACGGCGACGACACGGAGCAGGGCGTCTTCCCGATGTCGTACGGCGGCGGTTTCCTGACCGGGCCCGGCGGCCGTCAGCTGCTGTTCGCCGGTACGGACGGCGGCCTGTACCTGTGGGACCCGAGCATCTTCGAGTCCGAGGACTCATGGGCCGGGGCCGTCGGCCAGATCCCGACCCTCATGGGCGCCCACAACGCCTTCGCGGGCGACCTCGACGGGGACGGTGTCGACGAGGCGCTGTCCCTCAACGACGACCTCAACGGCCGCGACCGTCTCGTCGGTGAGTTCGGCGGCGGGTACTACTCGGGCAGCTACGCCATCCACCAGGTGACGACGTACAAGCTGTCGTGACCTGAGCCGTACTGCGGTACTGACGCACTGACGGAACCCCCTGGGCCTCGCCCAGGGGGTTCTCAGTCTGCTCGGTTAGAG
Organism: Streptomyces sp. cg35; assembly: GCF_050410835.1. Lineage (NCBI taxonomy): Bacteria > Bacillati > Actinomycetota > Actinomycetes > Kitasatosporales > Streptomycetaceae > Streptomyces > Streptomyces sp. cg35. The sequence goes on along the minus strand of NZ_CP191268.1, from coordinate 7,063,667 downwards.
TTGCGCCCTCATGAACGAGCAGCAGCCAGACAGTACGATTCCGGCCACTCCGCTGCTGCGCCTGCACCTTTTCGGCGGTTTCACGGCGACTCGTGACAACGGGCCCGCGCCCGCCGGACGTTGGACCCGGCCCAGCGCCCAGACCCTGGTCAAACTGCTCGCCGTCGTCCCCGACCACCAGCTCCACCGCGAGCAGGCCATGGACATCTGCTGGCCGGACGCCGACCAGCAGTCCGCGACCGGAAGTCTGCGGGTCGCCCTGCACGCCGCGCGCCGCGCCCTCGAACCCGAACTCGCACCGCGCGCCAGCTCCTCGTACCTGATATCCGACGGCGCCCTGCTGCGGCTCGATCCGGCCACCGTGCGGATCGACGCCGACGAGGCCGAGGCGGCGGCGCGGGCCGCGCTCGGCTCCCGCGACGCGGGCGAACTGGCCGCCGCTCTGGAGCTGTTCGCCGGAGAGCTGCTGCCCGAGGACCGGTACGCGACCTGGGCGCAGGCCCGCCGCGAGGAGCTCGTCGCCCTGCGCGCGGAGGTGCTGCTCGCGCTCGCCGCCGCGCACATGGCTCAGGGGTCCCACGCCGAGGCGGTCACCGTGGCCGAGCGGATTCTGGCCACCGCTCCCGCCGAGGAGGCCGCCCACCGGATCCTGATGGAGTCGTATCTGCGCCAGGGCCTTCGGCGGCTCGCGGTGCGCCAGTACCACCTGTGCCGGGAGGCGCTCGACGCCGAGCTGGGCGTGCGGCCCGACCCGGAGACCGAGCGGCTGCACCGGCTCGCGCTGACCGACTCCCCCGCGCCCGCCCTGAGCGCACCCGCGCCGCCCGCCCCGCTGCGCGCGCCGACGGAGGGTCCGCTGCGCGGCCGTGACAACGTTCTCCAGCGGCTGCTCACCGCCGACCGGCCGCCGGTCACCCTGCTCACCGGCGAGGCCGGCGTCGGCAAGACCAGCCTCGCCGCGGAGGCCGCCCGGCGGGCCGCCGCGGCCGGGACCGCCGTCCTGTGGGGCGGCGGGCACGACGCCGAAGGACACACGCCGTACGGGGCGTTCGCCGAGGCCCTCGACGGCTGGCTCGCCGAGTGGGACGCCGGGGAGCGGGCCCGGGTGAGCACCGAGTATCCCGAACTGGCGGCGTTCCTGCCGTCGTTGGGGCGCGTCAGGATCGAGGGCGAGCGGTCACCGGAGGAGGAGCGGGACCGGCTGTTCCGGGCGGCGGGCGCGCTGCTCGGTGAACTCGCCGCCACCCGGCCCGTGTTGGTGGTCCTGGACGATCTGCACGCGGCCGACGAGGGCTCGTTCCAGTTGCTGAGCCATCTGGCCCGGCGGGCCGCGGGCGACGGCCCGAACGTGCGGTTCCTGGTGACGTACCGGGACGAGGAGGTGCCCGACGGCGACCCGCGCCGGTCGGCGCTCGCCGCGCTGCGGCGTGCGCGGCTTTCCGTGCGCGAGGACGTGGGGCGGCTCGACCGGGACGCCTGTCTGGCCGTGGCGCGGGACGGCGGCGCCCCGGCGCAGCGGCTCGGCCGGGTCTGGGAACTCTCCCTCGGCAACCCGCTGTTCGCCCTGGAACTCGCCCGGGGCCCCGTCGGCGAGGAAGCGCCCGACGGGGTACGGCAGCTGGTGGGCGAGCGGCTCGGCCGGCTCGGGCGCGGGACCCGGCGGGTCGTGGAGGCGCTGTCCGTCGCGGGCGGCGAGGCCGCGCTGGCCGAGCTCCTCGACGTGGCCGCGCACGGGCTGCGGCCCGCGGTCGACGCGGCGGCCGCCGCCGACGCGATCGAGGACGCCATCGGTGCCGCGCTCGTCGAGGAACGCAAGGTCGTCGTCGCGGGCCGGGCGGAGGCCGGACTCGCCTTCCGGCATCCGCTGGTCCGCCTCACCTGCTACGAGCAGCTGAGCGACGTACGCCGACAGCAGCTGCACGCCGCGTTCGCACGGACGGTGCTGCGTCGCCGGCCCGACGCCGTGGACACGCTCGCCGCACACTTCGCACGGGCCGACGATCCGCGCGCCGCCGAGTATCTGCGCCGGGCCGCCGAACGGGCCGCCGCCGTGTACGCGAACGACACCGCCGACCGCTACTACCGCGACCTGGTCGCGCGGCTCGACGTGGACGCGGCGCGGGCCCGGCTCGCGCACGCCCAGGTCCTGCGCCGCATGGGCCACTTCGCGCAGGCGGCCGACGTGCTGCGGCGCGCGCTCGCCGAGTTCGTGCGGCGCGGCGACCACGACGACACGGTGCTCGCGGCGGCCCGGCTCGCGGAGACCCTCGTCAAGTCCGAGGACACGGACGCGGCCCATCGGGTCCTTGCCGCGCATCCGCCCACCGCGCACACCGCGCCCGAACCGACGGCCTCCCATCATCTGGCGCGGGCGGTGGTGCTGAGCGTCCAGGGACGGTACGCGGACGGGTACGCGGCGGCCCGGCAGGCACTCGCGCCCACCCTGCGGGTGCCCGGGCTGACCGGCCAGGGGCTCCTGGCGCGCTGCCGCTCCGGGCAGGCAACGAATCTGGCGCTCGCGGGCCGGTTCAACGAGGCGCGTGAGGCCGCCGATCTGGCCCTCGCGCCCGCCCGCGCGTACGGGGACTCGGCGTTGCTCGGCTCGGTGCTGTCCGTGCTGCGGGAGAACGCGCGGCGCAGCGGGCGGCTGCGCGAGGCCGTCGGCACCGGGCTGCGGGCGCTCGACCTCGCGGAGGAGTCGGGCGATCCGACGGCGGCCGCGTTCGAACGGGCCAATCTGGCCGAGCTGCGGCTGCTCCTGGAGGAGTTCGGCGCGGCGCGGGAGCTGGCCGAGGCGGCGGTGTCGGGGGCCGACCCGGACGACTCGTGGTCGCTGCCGTACGCGCTGGCCGCGCTGGCCCGGGTGCGGATGCGGGACGACGCCCCGGAGCGGGCGGCCCCGCTGCTCGACCGGGCCGAGCGGGTGGCCGGCACGCACCGGGACCGGCAGGCCCGTTTCGAAGTGCGCACCGCCCGCGCCGAACTGGCGCTGCTCCAGGGGAATCCCGGGCACGTGGCCGCGCTGTTGCCGGACGACGAGGCCCCGGTCCTCGCGGCGTGGGGGCGGCTCCTCGCCGGGGACCCGGAACGGGGGCGGAGGGTCGCGGCCGCCGAGGTGGACCGGGCCCTGGGCACCGGGGAGCGGCTCGCGGAGGTGGAGGCGCGGGTCGTGCACGCGGTGTCCCTGCCGGGGGTGTCCGGGCGGGCGGCACTCGCCGAGGCGGAGGCTCTGGCGCTGGCCCTGCCGTACCCTGCGGGGCTTCGGCGGGTCGAGCGGGCTCGGGGGCTTCTTCGGGCCTAGGCCCCGTTGCCGGAGGGCGATTCGCCGGCGGGCACGGCTCGGGGGTGGTTGCTCGCGCCGTTCGCCGCGCTCCTTGCGGGGCTGCCCTTGCCGGGGCCCCGGAATCCCAGGGTCGCCGCCAGCAGCAGCAACCCGCCCAGCATCACGAACGGGGCCGCCGTGCCGGCCACGCCCGCGATCAGGCCCGCCGACGCGGGCGCCGCGACCTGGCCGAGGCGGTTGCCGGTCAGGCGCAGGGCCAGGGCCGTGGAGCGGGCGTCCGGTGGGGCCGCCTGGACGACCGTGGTCATCGACAGGGGCTGGCCCACGCCCAGGCAGAAGCCGAGCAGGACCAGCATCACGCCGAGGGCCCACACGGGGACGGGAAGCGCGATGCCCGCGCACAGCAGGGCGGCCAGCAGGCAGGTCGTGGCGATCAGCGCGGACCGGCCGAGCCAGGTGATGAGCGGGGTCATCACCAGACGGCAGGCGATCGTGGCGCCCGCGCGCAGGCTCAGCAGGACGCCGATGACGGACGGCGCGATGCCCCGGTGCTCGCCGACCACCGGCAGGTAGGCGGTGAGGATGTCGGTGGCCGACAGCACGGCGAGGCTGATGAAGATGCCGCCGGGGACGCCGCGGGTGCGCAGGATGCGGTGCACGGGGACGCGCGGCGCCCGTTGCCGCGGGCCCGGACTCGTGGGCGTACGGGGGGATTCGATGCGCCAGAGCGAGGTGAGGGCCACCGCGCACACGCCGGCCGACACCAGCAGCGCCAGCGCGCTCGTGCCCGCCATGTCCGGGCCGCCGATCAGGGCGCCCGCGGCGATCGGGCCGACGAGCTGGCCCAGTGACGCGCCGATCGTGAAGTGGCCGAAGTTGCGGTCCTGTTCGTCGGGCCCGGACTGCCGGGCCACGATCGACTGGGCGCCGATGACGAAGCAGAGGTGGCCGAGGCCCATCACGCCGCTCCACGCGGCCATCCAGGCGAGGGAGTCCGCGGTGCCGCTCAGCGCGCAGCCGCCGGCGATCAGCACGACGCCGGCCGGAAGGAGCGGAGCGCAGCGGCCGTGGTCCGTGCGGCGGCCGAGCGGGACCGCCGCGAACAGCGGGAGCAGGGCGTAGACGCCCGCGACGACGCCGACCGCCCGCTCGTCGGCGCCGAGCGCGAGGGCCCGGTAGGAGACGGCGGGCCGCGCCATCGACACCGCCCCCTGCGCGAAGCTGAAGGCGATGACGAGGCGCAGCAGCCATGTCCGGCTCATCCGGTCACACGATCCCGAACAGCAGGCCCGCGCCGAGGACCGCCAGGGCGGTCAGCGCGGCCCATTTCACGGTGAACTTGGTGTGGTCGCCGAACTCGACCTTGGCCATGCCGACGAGGACGTACACGGCGGGCACCAGCGGGCTCGACATGTGCAGGGGCTGGCCGACGAGGGAGGCGCGGGCGATCTCCAGGGTGGAGACGCCGTGCGCGTTCCCCGCCTCGGCGAGGACCGGCACGATGCCGAAGTAGAAGCCGTCGTTCGACATGAAGTACGTGAACGGGATGGAGAGCACGCCCGTGACCAGGGCCATGTGCGGGCCCATCCAGTCGGGGATGCCGCCGACGACCCACTTCGCCATGTGGTCGACCATGCCGGTGCCCTGCAGGACGCCGGTGAAGACGGCGGCGGCGAAGACCATGCCGGAGACGTTGAGGACGTTCTCGGCGTGCGCGCCGATGCGGGCCTTCTGGTCGGCCATGTGCGGGAAGTTGACGGAGAGGGCGAGCGCGGCGCCGAGCATGAACAGCACCGGGATCGGCAGCCATTCCATGATCATGGCGGTCAGCAGCACGACCGTGAGCAGTGCGTTGAACCAGTACAGCTTCGGGCGCAGGGTGGCGCGGTCCGGGTCGAGGCCGGCGAAGGTCTCGCCGTCCTCGTTCTCGTACGAGGAGGCGGCGTGGTCGCCCCCGCCGGTGGCCGCCCTGCCGCCGCCGGAGCCGCTGCCGCCTCCGGCACCGACCAGGACCTTCTCGTCGGCGGTCTCGGTGACGGTCTCGGCGTCGTCGACCAGGGTGTCCAGCGAGAGATAGCCGAGCCGCTTGCGCTCGCGGCGGCCGAGGACGTACGCGAGGGCGAGGACGAAGACCAGGCCGACGCCGAGCGCCGGGATCATCGGTACGAAGATGTCGCTGGCGTCGACCTTGAGGGCGGTGGCGGCGCGGGCCGTCGGGCCGCCCCAGGGCAGGGTGTTCATGACGCCGTTGGCGGTCGCGGCGACGCCGGTCATCACGATGAGGCTCATCTTGAGGCGCTTGTACAGCGGGTACATCGCCGACACGGTGATCATGAAGGTGGTGGAGCCGTCGCCGTCGAGGGAGACGATCGCGGCGAGCACGGCCGTACCGACGACGATGCGCACCGGGTCGGCCTTCGCGAAGCGCAGGATGGCGCGCACGATCGGGTCGAAGAGGCCGACGTCGATCATCACGCCGAAGTAGACGATCGCGAACATCAGCATGGCGGCGGTGGGCGCCAGGTCACCGATGCCGGCGATGACGTAGTCACCGAGGTGCGCCCCCTTGCCCACCAGGACGCAGAACAGCGCCGGGATGAGCACGAGCGCCGCGATCGGCGACACCTTCTTCATCATGATCAGCACCAGGAAGGTGGCGATCATGCCGAATCCGAGGATGGTCAGCATGGAGTGGGTCCCTCACGTTCGCCCTTGAACTGCCGCCCGGGGGTGGCGGTCAGCGAGACGTTAGGGGCCCGTCGATCGCGTTAACAAGATGTTGACGTGTGAGCAATAAGCGCAAAACTCCAGGTCACGGCTTTGCTCAGGGGTGGGCCCTGACGTCGACGGGGATGCCGTTGAGGACGGCGGTGCCGGAGAGCGGGTCGAGGAGGGTGCCGTCGAGGAGCTGGTTGACGTTGACGCCGGGGGTCCGCGCGGCGACGCCGAGGCGGGTGCCGGGCCGGTCGTGGCCCCAGCCGTGCGGCAGGCTGACGACGCCGGGCCGCACCTCGTCGGTGACCTCGACGGGGACGCGGACCTCTCCCCCGGCGGCCACGACGAGCGCGTCGGCTCCGTCGGCGAGGCCGAGCCGGGCCGCGTCGTCGGGATGCAGGTGCAGGGTGCACCGGTTGGTGCCGCCGACGAGGGCGGGGATGTTGTGCATCCAGCTGTTGTTGGAGCGCAGATGGCGCCGCCCGACGAGCACGAGGTCCTCGGCGGGTGCGTGGAGCGCGCGGCGCAGCCGGGGCAGGTCGTCGGCGATCGGTGCGGGGAGCAGTTCGACGCGGCCGCTGCGGGTCCTGAGGTTGCCGGGCAGCCGCGGCCGCAGCGGGCCCAGGTCGACGCCGTGCGGCTGGTCGACGAGCCGCTCCAGGGTGAGGTCGTAGGGGCCGAGGCGGAGCATCATGTCGAGGCGCCGCTCGGCTCCGGTGGCACCGGTCAGCGAGCGGGCGATCTCCTCGGGGTCGGCGCCGTGGACGGGTGAGTGGGGCGTCGTCACGGCCTTGGCGAGGGTGGTGCGGATGACGAGGTCGTCGACGGCGCCGGCCGGCGCCCCGTGCTGCCCGCCGACGGCGAGGATCAGCCGGGCGTGGATCTCGCACTCGTCCGGCCGCCCGGCGTCGAGCGGGATCGCGGCCGGGCTGTACCGGGCCTGGTTGCGCACGGCGAAGGAGTTGAACGCGAAGTCGTAGTGGGGGCTGCGGGACGGCGGGGGCGGCGGCAGGACGACGTGCGCGTGCCGGGAGGTCTCGTTGAGGTAGGGGTCGACGCTGACCATGAAGTCGAGGGAGGCGAGCGCCTTGTCGAGGCGGTCTCCGTCGGGGGCGGAGAGGACCGGGTTGGCGGCGATGGCGACGACGGCCCGCAGGGCGCCCTCGCCGGGGGTGTCGATCTCCTCCGCGAGCGCCGCGAGCGGCAACTCGCCCTTGGCCTCCGGATGCCGGGACACGCGGCTGGTCCAGCGCCCGAGCGTGAAGCCCTTGCCGGGGCCGGCCGTGGTGCGGGGTGCGGGCACGGTGGCGGACAGCGGGAACAGGGCGCCGCCGGGCCGGTCCAGGTTGCCGGTGAGCACGTTCAGGACGTCGACGAGCCAGCTCGCGTGCGTGCCGAAGGCGACGGTGGTGCTGCCGATGCGGCCGTAGACGGCGGCAGTGGGCGCGGCGGCGAGTTCGCGGGCCAGGGTGCGGATGGTGGCGGCGTCCACGTCGCAGCGCGCGGCGACGGCTTCCGGCGTGAACTCCCGCAGGGCGTGGGCGAGTTCGTCGAGCCCTTCGACATGCTCCGCCAGATGGTCCCCTACGTCGACGAGCTTCTCCTCGAAGAGGGTGCGGGCCATCGCGGCCAGCAGCAGGGCGTCCGTGCCGGGCCGGATGGCGACGTGCCGGTCGGCCAGCCTGGCGGTGCGCGTGCGGCGCGGGTCGACCACGGTGACGGTGCCGCCGCGCCTGCGGATCGCGCGGAGCCTGCCGGGGAAGTCGGGGGCGGTGCACAGGCTGCCGTTGGACTCGAAGGGGTTGGCGCCGAGCAGCAGGAGGTGGTCGGTGCGGTCGAGGTCGGGCACGGGGATGGCGTTCGGGTCGCCGAAGAGGAGCCCGCTGGAGACGTGCTTGGGCATCTGGTCGACGGTGGAGGCGGTGAACAGGGCGCGGGTGCGCAGGGTCTTGAGGAGGACGGGCGGGTAGAGGGCGCCGGCCATGGTGTGCACGTTCGGGTTGCCGAGCACGACGCCGACGACGCCCGGCCCGTGCTGTTCGACGAGCGGCGCGATCCCGGCCGCCACGGCGTCGAACGCCTCGTCCCAACTGGCTTCCCGCAGCCGTCCGTCGCGGCGCACGAGCGGCCCGGTGAGCCGGTCGGGGTCGCTGTCGACGGCGCCGAAGGAGGCGCCCTTGGGGCAGATGAACCCCTGGCTGAAGACGTCGTCGCGGTCCCCGCGGGCGCCGGTGACCCGGCCCTCCTCCACGGTGACGGTGAGCCCGCAGGTGGCTTCGCACAGGGGGCAGATGCGCAGGGCGGTGCGGGGCATGCGGGTCTCCCAGGGCGACGGCGGCGCGGGCGCGTTGAGCATACCGACCGGTATGCATGAAGGGGAGGGGGTCGGCGGAACCGTTCGCCGGGCGGGGCGGCGGGCCTCAGTCCAGCACGCGCGCCAGATAGGCCCGGAGCAGCTCCCGCGTCTCCCCGATGATCGCCTCGTCGCCCGCCGGGTCCGTCCGGAAGGCGAGGCGGACCAGCGCGTCGGCGGACTCCACGGCGACCAGGAAGGTGCGGCGCAGGGCGGCGTCGGGGGTGCGGCCCAGATGAGGCGCGAGGAGGTCGGTGAGGGTGTCGGCGACGTGCTGATTGGGGTCGGCGTCGGGGTCGCCGACGGGGATCTGGGTGCCGAAGTCGACGAGGGAGAAGCCGGGCGCGGTGCGCTTCATGGCGAGGTACTCGTCGAGGACGGCGTCCATGGCGCCGCGCCAGTCGTCGGCCGGGATGGCCGCGAGCCGTTCGGCGACGCGCTCGGCGTAGCGCTCCAGGTTGCGCTGGGCCAGCGCGTCGACCATGGCGCGCTTGTTGCTGAAGAAGCGGTAGACGGAGCCGATGGGGACGTCGGCGCGGGTCGCGACGGCCCGGGTGCTGAGATCGTCGTAGCCCGCCTCGTCGAGGAGCTCGGCACAGGCGTCGAGGATCCGGCTCAGCCGCTCGGCGCTGCGCTGCTGAACGGGCGTACGCCGCAGGGGCGTCGGGTGGGGCATGGCGGTCAGCCTAGGGCCTTCCGGCGAGGGGCGAGACCTGCGCGGGGGACGTGGTCTCGGCGCCGGAGGCGGTGAGGTCGGCGGTGGCCTCGACCGGTCTGCCGTCGACGGCCCAGACCGTGTGGTCGTCGGCGTAGAGGCGGGCGGTGAGGTGGTGCGTGCCGCGCGTGACGCGGCCGCCGGGCAGCCGGTAGCCGGCGGCGCGGAGCCGGGCGAGGCGCTTGCCGTCGAGATAGAGCTGGACGTAGCCACGGCCGTGCACGGCGTCGGCCGGGGCGTCCTGGGGGCTGAGGCGGAAGTGGCGTACGCGGATCCGGACGTCCCAGCCGCCGGACGGGGCCGCGTCCGGCTGGACGACGATGCCGATCTCCGGTGCGCCCTCCGCGGGGACCTGCCGGTACCGGCGGCCCTGGTCGTCGGTGCGGTCGAGGACCGTGCCGATCCGCCGCGGCCCTTCGCCGTCGTCCCCGCATCCGGCGAGCCCGGCGAGCAGGGCGCACGTCAGGAGGACGGCGACTGTGCGGGCCTGCGGGCGTCTGGGCATGCTCAGGACAGTAGAGGAACCCTCACGTTCGCGGATCCGTCTCGAGGAGGACGCCTTGGGAGGGACTTCTTGCGCGGGGTCCCGCCGAATCCTACGGTTGAGCATAGGAATCAGGGACGAGGGAGCGCTGATGAGCGGGGACGCACGCAAGACGGCCGAGGGTCTGGCCTATCTGTCCGGTTTCGGGAACGAGCACGGCTCGGAAGCGGTGCCGGGCGCCCTGCCCGAGGGGCGGAACTCCCCGCAGCGCGCCCCGCTCGGCCTGTACGCGGAGCAGCTCAGCGGCACCGCCTTCACCGAGCCCCGCGCGCACAACCGCCGCTCCTGGCTGTACCGGATCCGCCCGTCGGCGGCGCACCCGGAGTTCACCCGCGCGGACAACGGCGCGCTGCGCTCCGCCCCGTTCACCGAGACCGTCGCCGACCCGAACCGGCGCCGCTGGAATCCGCTGCCCGCGCCCGCCCCCGGCACGGACTGGCTGGCCGGCCTGTGGACCCTGGGCGGCAACGGCGACGTGACGCAGCGCGCCGGCATGGCCGTGCACCTCTACCACGCCGATTCCTCCATGACGGACCGGGTGTTCAGCGACGCCGACGGGGAACTGCTGATCGTGCCGGAGCACGGCGGACTGCTGCTGCGCACGGAGTTCGGGCTGCTCGCGGCGGAGCCGGGCGAGGTCGCGCTGATCCCGCGCGGGGTGCGCTTTCGGGTCGAGCTCCTCGGCGACACGGCCCGGGGCTACGTCTGCGAGAACTACGGCGCCCCCTTCCGTCTCCCCGACCTCGGCCCGATCGGCGCCAACGGCCTGGCGAACGCGCGGGACTTCAGGGCGCCGACCGCGGCGTACGAAGAGGTCGAGGGCCCGGTCGAGGTCGTCAACAAGTTCTGCGGCAACCTCTGGACGGCCACCTACGACCACTCCCCGCTCGACGTCGTCGCCTGGCACGGCAACCACGTCCCGTACGTGTACGACCTGCGGCGCTTCAACGTCATCGGGACGATCTCCTACGACCACCCGGACCCGTCGATCTTCACGGTGCTCACGTCGCCGTCGGACACCCCCGGACTCGCGGGCGTGGACTTCGTCGTCTTCGCGCCGCGCTGGCTGGTCGGCGAGGACACGTTCCGGCCGCCGTACTTCCACCGGAACGTGATGAGCGAGTACATGGGGCTCATCGAGGGCGCCTACGACGCGAAGACCGCAGGAAAGGGGGGCTTCGTGCCCGGCGGTGGCTCGCTGCACAACATGATGTCGGCGCACGGCCCCGACCGGGAGACGTTCGACAGGGCGAGCGCCGCCGAGCTCGTGCCGCAACGGGTGGACGACGGGTTGGCGTTCATGTTCGAGACACGCTGGCCGATCATGGCCACCGCCCAGGCGGCCGGAGCGGGTCACTTGCAGCGGGCCTACGACGAGGTGTGGCGGGGCCTGGAACGCCATTTCAGGGTGTGACCGGCTCGCCGTGGAAGGTTGCGGCTTCGCCGCAGCCGCCCGCCCGGTGGAAACGGCAGACGAGAAGGCGCCCCCGCCCAGGCCGCCATTGCATCCCAGCCCCGCGACCGATACGGATAGCCCGTGACGTCATTCGCCCCGGACTCGATCGTCCTGAACCGCAAATTGCCGCTCTGGTATCAGGTGTCGCAGTCCCTGCGCGCCTCCATACTCGGCCGGTCACCGCAGGACCCGCTCCGGCTGCCCACCGAGGAACAACTCGCGGGCCACTACGGGGTGTCCGTCCTCACCATGCGGCAGGCCCTGAAGGAGCTGGAGGACGAGGGGCTGATCACCCGGCACCGGCGCCGCGGCACGTTCATCGAGCCGACGGCCCAGCAGGGCGCGCCGGTGCGCCTGCTGGGCTCCGTCGACGCGATCGTGGCGCAGCAGTCCGGGATGACGACGGAGCTGCTCGGGCACGGCACGTCACCGGTTCCGGTGGCGTACGCCGAGCTGTTCCCCGGGACCGGGTCCGTCGCGATGTACCACCGGCTGCGCAGCGACGAGAAGACCGGCGAGCCCACGAACCACGCCCGCAACTACATCCGGCCCGAGCTGGGCGAGCAGGTCGACGTGGCGGATCTGGCGCGCTGGCCGATGACGAAAGTGCTGCGGGACGTGGTCGGCGTGCGGATCAGCCGGATCACGGACTCGGTGGAGGCGCGCCTCGCGGACCCGGAGACGGCCCGGCTGCTCCAGGTCCCGCTGCTCAGTCCGATCCTGCACTACACGGGCATCACCTACGACGAGGAGGGGAAGGTGCTCGACGTGGCGGTCATCCACTACCGCGGGGACCGCTTCTCGTTCACGGTGACGCTGGACGCCCACTGACCTCGCGCGCGAGGGACGTAGCATGCCGGGCGTGACGAACGACGGGCCGCTCCTCGACACCTTGCCGCTCCCGGACCTCATGCCGTGGTCCGTGGCGCCCCTGCGCCTGGGCCGCGGCTGGCCCGTCGCGCCGGACGCCGCGTCGCTGAAGGCCCGTTGGGACGCGTTCGTGCGCTCCCCCCAGGACCGGCGCGAGGCGCTGCTCGAACCGTCGCGGTCCCGGACCCTGCACACGGCCGCCGCCCAACTGCCCGGTCAGCGCGCGGGGACGGAGCCGCTGGCGCACGCCGAGGGGGCGTGCCCGGAGCCGGTGCGGGTGCTGCACGGGCCGTTCGACGAGCAGTGGCTGATCCCGGACCAGCGGCTGATCGACGCGGCCCGGCCCGAGCTGTGGCGGGTGGCGGACGAGCGGCAGCTGTTCCTCGTGGAGCAGGGGTACGTGCCCGAGGCCGGCGGTCCCGCGGTGATCGCCTGCGCCGTCCTGCCCGAGGGCCGCTCCCCCGCCGGACGGCCGGGCCGGATCCGCCCGTTGTACCGCCGCCCCGGCGGCGCCGAGCCGAACGTCGCCCCGGGTCTGCTCATGCACCTGTCGGGCACGTACGGCCAAGAGGTGCGCCCCGAGGACCTGTTGGCCTGGGTGCTGGCGGCGGGCGATCGGGACGCCAAGGGGTGCCGGGTGCCGCTGCCGGCCGACCCGGAGGTCTGGGCGCGGGGCGTCGCACTGGGCCGCCGCGCGCTGTGGCTGCACCGGCGCGGCGTGGGCGCCGACCGGCCCAAGCTGCCCGGCGGCCGCCGCCCCTACGTCCGCGCCCCGCTGCCGGCCCGCCCGGCCGAGCTGCTCTACGACCGCGAGGAGGAGGCCCTTCTCGTCGGCGACGGCCGCATCTCGCCGGTCCCGGCCGCGGCCTGGGACTTCCACGTCAGCGGGGTCCGGGTGCTGGAGCAGTGGTTCGCGCGTCGCACCGCGCCGGCCGAGCCCGGCACCCTGGCGGCGGTGCGCCCGGCGACGTGGCCGCAGCCGTGGACGTCGGAGCTGCTCGAACTCGTCGCGGCGCTGGCCCTGCTGGCGCAACTGGGCCCGCTGCAGGACGAGTTGCGGGCCGGCCTGGGGGATCTGATCGGCCCGGACGAGCTGCGGCGGGCGCGCGTCCTGCCGGTGCCGGAGAGCGCACGCCGCCCGGCGTCGGTCCTGGATCTCCCCGAGGAAGGCCCCGGGGGCCAGTTCGCCCTGCTCTGACAGGGGCGCCCGCGAGGGGCACCGCCGCACGGGCGTGCGGCGCCCCGGTCAGCCATCCTCCGTCGGCGGCGCGACGAACCCGTCCAGCGTGCGCCGCAGCGCCCGCTCGAACACCGCCTCCAGATCGATCGGCCCGGCGTCCTCCGCGAAGGCCGCCGCGAGCCGCGGATAGCGCCCGGACGCCACCTGACCGCCCAAGTAGGCGATCCGCACCGCCTGTTCCTGCTCCTCGCTCCACGGCAGTGAACGGGTGCGCTCGGCGGTGGCGATCTCGTTGGCGACGTAGGTCGTCACCACGCTCGTCACGGAGGCGATCAGCTCCAGCTTCGCTCCGTAGGGCCGCTCCAGCGGGTCCAGGCAGGACAGGCAGTACTCCAGGTACCTGAGCGCGTTCGGGCTGAAGCCGTACACCGGCGACATCAGCCGGGGCATCCACGGATGCCGGTGCATCAGCCCTCTGGCCTGCCGGGCCAGGCCCAGAACGTCCTCGCGCCAGTCCCCGGTCGGCTCCGGATACGTGTACTCCGCGCTGACGGCGTCGACCATCAGCTCGTACAGGTCCTCCTTGCGCGGCACGTAGTTGTAGAGCGACATCGTGCCCATGTCGAGCTCGGCGGCGATCTTCCGCATGGAGACCGCGTCGATGCCCTCTGCGTCGGCCACGCGCACGGCCGCGGCCGCGATGTCGGCCCTGCTGTGCGCGGGCCGGGGGCCTCGTCCGGTGCGCTCGGGGCGCGCCCAGATCACCTCGGGTACGGCCGGTCGGACCGCCATTGATCATCACCTCGCGAACCATCCTAGTTACGTACGGCGTACGTAGTGCGCTAGGGTGAGGCCATGACTTCTACGTACGCTGTACTTAGTGAAGGTCTGGAGAAGCGCTTCGGCTCAGGCGCCAAAGCCGTGCACGCGGTGCGTGGCCTCGATCTGGCGGTGCGCGAGGGCACGGTGTGCGGTCTGCTCGGGCCGAACGGGGCGGGGAAGACGACCGCGGTCCGGCTGCTCGCCACGCTGCTGGGCCCGGACGCCGGCACCGCGCGTGTCGCGGGGCACGACATCACGCGCGCCCCGGACGCCGTCCGGCGGAGCATCGGGGTCACGGGGCAGTACGCGTCGGTCGACGGGGACCTGACCGGCCGGGAGAACCTGCGCCTGTTCGCCCGGCTGCTGCGCGCGCCCCGGTCCCGGGCCGACGAGCTGATCGAGCGGTTCGCCCTGGCCGACGCCGCCGACCGGCCGGCGCGCACGTACTCCGGCGGTATGCGCCGCCGCCTCGACCTGGCGTCGAGCCTCATCACCCGGCCCACGGTCCTCTTCCTCGACGAGCCGACGACCGGCCTCGACCCGCACAGCAGGAACGCCATCTGGGACGCGGTGCGCGAGCTGGCCCGGGCGGGCACGACCGTGCTGCTGACCACGCAGTACCTGGAGGAGGCCGACCAACTGGCGGACGAGATCGTGCTGATCGACGAGGGCCGCGCCGCGCACTCGGGCACGCCGGCCGAACTCAAGGCGCAGATCGGGCACTACGCGGAGGTCGTCGTCCCGGACGACGCGGGCGAGCAGGCGCTGCACGCCGCCGCCGTGGTCCTCGACCAGCTCACCGGAGCGCGGCCCGAGCTGGACGCCGAGCGGCGCACGGTCGGTGCGGTCGTCCTCGACCCGGCCGTCACGCTCCCCCGTGTCGTCCGTGAACTCGACGCGTCCGGCGTCCCGTTGACGGACGTCACCCTGCGCCCGCCGACGCTGGACGAGGTGTTCCTGCGCCTGACCCGCACCCACCACAAGAGCCGGGAGGTCGCCGCATGAGCACCGCGATCCTGTACGACGGCACGGCGATGCTGGGCCGCCATCTCCAGCGCGTCCGGCACGCCCCGGCGATCCTGATCATGACGCAGACGATGCCGATCGTGTTCCTGCTGTTCTTCGGGTACGTCTTCGGCAGCGCGCTGGCCATGCCGGGCGCCGACTACCGGGCCTTCCTGGTGCCGGGCATGCTGGTGGCGACGGCGGCCAACGGCATCATGACCGGCATGTTCACGGCCGCGCAGGACTCGCACCGCGGCGTGATGGACCGGTTCCGCACGCTGCCGATGAGCCGGGCAGCGGTGCCGCTCGGGCAGGCCGTCGCCGATCTCCTGACGACCGCGGTGGGGCTGGTGCCGCTGGTGCTCGTCGGCCTCGCGATGGGGTGGCGGATCGAGGGCGGGGTGCCGGACGCGCTGGCCGCGTTCGGGCTGCTCCTGCTCTTCCGGTTCGCGACGACCTGGGTGGGGATCCTGCTCGGCCTCGCGTCGCAGAGCGAGGAGGCGGCGGGCCAGTTGGGCAGCGCGACGTTCATGCTGCCGCTGCTGTCGAACGCGTACATCCCGACCGACGGGATGCCCGGCTGGGTGCGCACGCTGGCCGAGTGGAACCCGATCAGCGCCGTGTGCACGGCGGTGCGCGATCTGTTCGGCAACGCACCGGTGCCGCACGGTGCCTCGTGGCCGGTGACGCACCCGGTGGCCGGTTCGCTCGCCTGGTGCGCGGTGCTGCTCGCGCTGTGCGTGCCGCTCGCCGTCCGCCGCTACGCACGCGGCGAACGGTGAGCGGGACATCGGCCCCTCAGGTCTGGGGCGCCAGTTCCGGCCCCAGCGAGGAGAACTTCTCCTTCGACACGACCCGCTGCGGCGGCCAGGTGATGTTGTTCGGGGGCCACTTCTGCCCGGTCTTCTTCAGGAACCAGGCCGGCGGTTCGTACATGGGCGGCTCGTAGCCCTCCGGCAGCGCCGTCTTCCACTCGACGCCCTTGGTCCGCTCCTTGAACTCGTCCTTGACGGCCTTGAGCCGGGCGGGCTGGGTGATCAGGTCCATCGCCGTCGCCGCCAGGTACTTGGCGGCGGCCACGACCGCCGCCTGTCCCGGGGCGGCCGCGGCGCAGGACGCGGTGGACCAGGTGTGCATCTTGGTGCCGATCGGGGCGAGCGCCGCGCCCATCGACACGGTCGGCACGTTCCAGCTGATGTCGGCGACATCGGTCGAACCGCCGCCGAGGAAGGCCGGGTTGGGCGGGGTGAGGTCGCCGATCCTGGCGTGCATGCCCTGCTGCGGCAGGCCGAGCGACTCCTGCAGCTCCTTGGCCAGCGTGTGCGCCTCGTCCGGGAATGCGGGCGGTCCGATCTGCCGCATGTTCTCGTGCAGCAGTTCGGCGAAGGACTTGGACGGCAGCTGGTTCCAGCACGCGGAGGTGATCCGGTGCTGCACCTTGGTCTGCGAGGCCTTGGCGGCGGCCTCGGCGACGGCGACGACCTTGTCCAGCAGGACCTGGACGCGGGCCGGGCTGCCCTCGCGGACGTAGTAGGAGATCTCCGCGATCTCCGGGGTCACGTTCGGGATGTCGCCGCCGTTGTTGATGACCCAGTGCAGGCGGCCCGACGGCGCGAGGTTCTCCTCGCGCAGGAACTCCGACATCGTCGCCATCATCACGGCCGCGTCGAGCGCCGACTTGTTGCCGAGCGGGGTGCCGCCGTGGCCCGCGACACCGAGGAAGGTGAAGGTCACGGCGGTCATGGCGGTCGTCGTGCCCCAGCCCGTGGCGTTGGCCGTGGAGGGGTGCCAGTCGAGGAACGCGTCGAGCCCCTTGTACACGCCCCGGCTGACCGCGTACGTCTTGCCGATCAGGGTCTCCTCGGCCGTGGAGCCGAAGAACTTCACGGTGACCGGCAGCTTGTGCTTCTTGGCCGCCTGGGCGACGGCGGCGGCCGCGGCGGCCGCCGCCGTGCCGAGCGCGCTGTGCCCGCAGCCGTGCCCCGGACCGTAGCCGGGGGCGAAGGGGTCGTGGACGTACTCGCGCGGATCGTGGTGCCCGACGCCCTTGTTCTGGGAGAGGCCGGGCAGCGCGTCGTACTCGCCGCTGAAGCCGAGGACCGGTCCGCCGCTGCCGTACGAGAAGGTCGCGGTGAACGCCGTCGGGAAGCCGGCCGTCCCGAACCGCACGTCGAATCCGGCCCGTTCGAGGAACTGCGCCTCGGCGATCGACGACTTCCACTCGCGCAGCGACAGCTCCGCGTTCTCCCAGATCTCGGCATTCAGTCCGGTGATGCGGGAGGTGTTCGAGGTGATCCAGGCGAGGGCGGCGGCCTTGCCCGGGCTGTCCTCGGCGAGACCTTCGGGCGCCCGGTACGCGGCGGGGGCCTCGTCCGCGCTCTCGGACGCCGCGGCCATCGCGGGGTCGGCCTCGGCGGTCATGGCGGCGGCGGTCACTCCGGCCGCGCCGAGCAGCTGCATGATGCGGCGCCGGCTGAGCTGTGGGCCCGACGCCATCAGCGCCGTGTTGTGCTCGTGCTGGTCGTGCAGGTCACACACGCGCACCTCCGGGGGTGAGGTTGGTGTAGCTGTATCGGCCATCGACGATCAGGCGACACACTGGACCCCAGAAGTTGCTCCGTCAACATCCTTGCATGACAGGGGTGTTACGGCGATCACGCGAGCCCCGCACGGAACCGGAAAGGCCCGCACCCGACTCCCCCGCCGGGACGCCCGCCGCATGCCGTGGGGATGACGGTCGCGGAGATGCGCAGCGGTACGCCGGACGGCGCGGAGGTCGGATACGGGCCTGAGCCCTTGCTGGACGGGCGGCCGGTCTAGTGGCCGCCGAACAGCGAGCGGCGCAGCCGTCGCAGAGGTGCGAACAGCGAGACCCGCCGCACGCGTGCGCCCCTGCCGCTGCGCTCGTGCGCGGTGTCACGCGCGGTCAGCTCACGCATCAGTGTCGTCGCCTCGACCGTCTCGCGCTGCGGGACGGCAGGGCCGCCGAGCACCGAGAGATGGCGGTCGAGCCGCGAACTGGTCGCGCTGCTCCCGCAGGTGATCGCAGGCACACGAGGCCTGCTGCGCACTGTTATCTGTTCCATGTCACTCCCCACCCGTACGAGGGCACCCGGCCCGGGCAGGTTAACCCTATCGCCCCAGCGCGACACTCGTGTATCCCGGTCCGGGGATTCACCTACCCCGTAGGGAGGTTGACGTACCCCTGATGGTTACTCTCCGAATCCGACTGATTCCAGGGCGAGTTGGACAAGCGGGGCACTTGTGGGGTGCGCGGAGCCGCCGTCCGGCTCGGTCGTGACAGCGAGTGAGGAAGCCGTCGAGGTCAAGCCGGAGGCGACCATGGGCGTGTCGGGGCCCTGGTCGGGCAGCACGGCGAGGGAACGCGGCGGTGCCGAGGCGGACATCAGCCAGAGCTGGTGGTCGCTGCCGCGCGGCGGGGCGGGGGGATCCGTGACGGTGATCACGGCGCTGCGGCGCTCGGCCGAGGCGACGACGGACAGCCCGTCGGCGCGCGCCGCGCGGGCGTCCGGCGCGGCGAGAACGTGGGCGATCTCACGTGCCGCGGACCGCTCCGCGTCGAGCCTGTCCTGAGTGCGGGTCAGTTCGGCCCCGAGCAGCGCCGCCGCGACGAGCGCGAGAACGGCGGCGCCCGCGGCGAGCGGCACGAGGAGGGCGCGGCGCGGCCGGGCCACCGGGGCCGACCGTGCGGGGGCCGGTTCCTGTTCCAGGACGCGTGCGGCGGCCAGGACGCGGTCGCGCAGGCCGGGCGGGGCCGGGGCCGCACTCGCGCGGGCGAGCCGCAGGGCGCCGGCGGCGTGCTCCCGCACCTCGGCGGAGCAGGGCTCGCAGCGGGCCAGATGCCGTTCGAAGCGGGCGAGTTCGCGCGGGGCGAGCGCGTCGAGGGCGTACGGGGCCGCCAGTGAGTGGAGGCCACGCGGCCGGAAGGGGCGGCTCACGCCGCGGCCCCTTCCAGGCAGGCGCGCAGGCGCAGCAGCCCGTCGCGCATCCGGGTCTTGACGGTGCCGAGCGGCACGGACAGACGGCGGGCGACCTCGGTGTAGGTGTAGCCGTCGTAGTAGGCGAGGGTGACGGCCTGGCGCTGGAGGTCGGTGAGGCGGCCGAGGCAGCGGCGCACCCAGTCCCGCTCGAGGCGGCTCTCGACCTCCTCGGCGACCTGGTCGAAGGCGGGGGTGTCCGCGCGTCGGGCGACGCGCTGCTCGCGCTCCCCCGCGGCGCGCACGCTGCGCACCCGGTCGACGGCCCTGCGGTGGGCGAGCGTGAGGACCCAGGAGAGGGCGGCGCCGCGGGCGGGGTCGTAGCGGCCGGCGGTGCGCCACAGTTCGAGGAGCACCTCCTGCGTCACCTCCTCGGACTGCGCGGGGTCGCGCAGCACCCGCCGTACGAGCCCGAACACGGGGCCCGACACCTTCTCGTACAGCTCCTCGAAGGCGCGGTGGTCGCCGCGTCCGACCCGGACGAGCAGTTCGTCGGTGGTGTCCACCCCGTCCATGCGGTCCCCCATCGTTCCCGTCCGCGCACACAGTCTGCCGCCGGAGGTGGTTCGGAGGCAGGGGTACGGGCGGATGGGTGCGGCTCGCCGGAATCCCGGACCAATCCGTCGCGCCCCCGGTCCCGAATGGCCGTCGAGAGGCTCGCGCGGTGCGGGCGCCGAGTACGGAGGATCGGACGCGATGAAGTCAACTACCGCGAATCGCCGGGGAGTTCGTTCCCTGGCCGCGCTCGTCACCGGCGCCCTGGCCGCAGGGGGGCTGGCGGCCGCCGGGTCGACCGCACTGCGGCCCGGGACGGCCCACGCCTCCAGTCACCGGGAGGCCCCGTTGATCTCGGGGGACCCGCAGCACGACAACACGGACGTGTACGCGTTCGTCAGCCCCGACAGGCCGGACACGACGACGCTCGTCGCGAACTGGCTGCCGTTCGAGGAACCCGCGGGCGGACCGAACTTCTATCCGTTCGCCGAGGAGTCCCAGCACGACATCCACATCGACAGCGACGGCGACGGGCAGGGCGATCTGATCTACCGCTGGACGTTCGACACCCGGACGAAGAACGGCGACACGTTCCTCTACAACACGGGCCCGGTCACCGGCCTCGACGACCCGGACCTCAACGTCACGCAGACCTACGCCATCGACCTCCTGAAGCTCAAGGACCAGAAGGTGGTGTCCACTTCGAGGGTCGCGCACGACGTGCCGGTCGCGCCGTCGAACGTGGGCAAGGCCTCGATGCCGGACTACAAGACGCTGCGCGACCAGGCGATACGCCCGGTCAAGGGCGGCGGCACCGCGTTCGCCGGGCAGGCCGACGACCCCTTCTTCCTCGACCTGCGGGTGTTCGACCTGCTCTACGGCGGCAATCTGTCGGAGGTCGGCCGCGACACCCTCGCCGGCTACAACGTCAACACGATCGCGCTCCAGGTCCCGACGGCGTCCCTGCGGCAGTCGGCGCGGCAGCCGGTCATCGGCGTCTGGTCGACGACCCAGCGCAAGAACGCGAAGGGCGGCTGGACCCAGGTGTCCCGGCTCGGCTCGCCGCTGGTCAACGAGCTGGTGA
This sequence comes from Streptomyces sp. cg35, assembly GCF_050410835.1. NCBI lineage: Bacteria > Bacillati > Actinomycetota > Actinomycetes > Kitasatosporales > Streptomycetaceae > Streptomyces > Streptomyces sp. cg35. Next base: position 7,043,147 of record NZ_CP191268.1, on the reverse strand, counting down.
TCCCGCAGAAGGACAAGGACGAGTTCAACGCCTCGCACCCGTGGAACGACGCGGACTTCCTGCCCTACGTCACCAAGCCCGAGCTGCCGAGGCTCCTGGAGTCCGTCTACAAGCTGAAGGCCCCGGCCGAGCCCCGCGACGACCTGGTGTCGGTGTTCCTCACCGGCGTGAAGGGCCTGACGCAGCCGCCGGGCGTGCGGCCCGCCGAGATGCTCCGGCTCAACACATCTGTCGAACCGGCGAGTTCGCCCAAGCGGCTCGGTGTGCTCGACGGGGACAACGCAGGGTTCCCGAACGGGCGCCGGCTCACCGACGACGTCGTCGACATCGAACTGCAGGCCGTCGAGGGCGAACTCCTCGGGAACAAGAACGACCTGGGCGACGCGGTGAACACCAACGACCGGAAGTTCGGCGACTCCTTCCCGTACGTGGCACTGCCCGCATCCGGGTCGCGCGGCCCGCTGGCCACGCGGCGCAGCGGCGACGAGACGGGCCGCAGCGCCCTCAACGGCGGTGCCCTGAGCGGGACTTCGACGTCCGACGACGACGGCACCCTGGTGCTCGCGTCGGCCGCGGCCGGGGTCGCGGGCGTGCTGCTCGTCGGGCTCGGGCTCGCGTGGTGGCGGGCACGGGGGCGGCGGCGCACCGCCGGCTGACCCCTCCACATACGGCGCGGTCCGTGTGAGGTCCCCCCGCGGGCCGCGTCTTCCCCTCCTTCGCGGATCACACAGAAAGGCTCGGTCCATGGCTCCGCGCTTGTCAGGACGCACCGCCGTCGCCGCGTGCGCGCTGGCGCTCGCGCTCACCGGGGGCGCGGTGGCGATCGGCGGGAGCGGCGGACAGCCCTCCGCGCCCGCCGCCGTCGCGCCCGCCGCACCGCTGCCGGGCCTCGGCACCGGCGGACTCGACGAGGGCGTGCGCGCGTTGCAGGCCCGGCTGCGCTCCCAGCCCCGGGACTTCGCCGGATGGGCGGCCCTGGGCACGGCGTACGTCGAACAGGCCCGCACCCAGGGCGACCCGTCGCGGTACGCGGAGGCGGACCGGGCCCTGGCCCGCTCCCTGAAGCTGCGCCGCGACGACAACGACGCCGCCCTCGCCGGACGCGCCGCCCTCGCCGCGGCCCGGCACGACTTCCAGGGGGCGCTGCGCGAGTCCCGCCGGGCGCTCGCCGTGAATCCGTACGGCGAGCGCGCCCTGTCCACCCGGATCGACGCGCTCGTCGAGCTGGGCCGGTACGCGGAGGCGGAGCATGCCGCGGACGAGGCGGACGCGCGGCGGCCCGGGGTCCCCGTCCTCACCCGCTTCTCCTACGTACGCGAACTGCGCGGCGACGTGGCCGGGGCGCGGCGCGCGCTGGAGCGGGCCCTCGCCGGGGCGACGGCGCCCGGCGATGTCGCGTACGTCGCGACCTCCCTGGGTCAGCTCGCCTGGCGCCAGGGCGACACCGGCACGGCGCTGCGCCAGTGCGGTCGGGCCTTGCGCGCGGACCCGGGGTACGTGGCGGCGCTGGAGTGCCGGGCGCGGGCGCGGGCCGGGCGGGGTGACACGGCCGGCGCGGTGCGGGACCTGCGGGACGTGGTGGCGCGGTACCCGCTGCCGGGCCCGCTGGTCGCGCTCGGCGAACTGTACGAGGCGCGGGGCGAGAGGGCGTCGGCCCGGGAGCAGTACGCGCTGGTGTCGGCGTGGACCGGGCTGGCCCGGGCCAACGGCGTGGACGTCGACCTCGACACGGCGCTCGCCGCGGCGGACCACGGGGACCGGGCCGCCGCGCTGCGGGCCGCGCGGGCCGAGTGGGACCGGCGGCACACCGTGCACACGGCGGACGCGCTGGCGTGGGCGCTGCATGTGAACGGGCGGGACGGCGAGGCCCTGCGCTACGCCCGCATCGCCACGCGGACCGGGTTCCGCGAGGCGTCCTTCTTCTACCACCGCGGCGTGGTCGCGCGGGGTGCGGAGCGGCGGGAGTGGCTGGGCCGTGCGGTGCGGCTGAACCCCGGGTTCTCGCCGGTGGGGGCCGTCGAGGCGCGTCGTCTGCTGCGGGGTGCGTCGTGATGTCGTCGCTCCCGCCTGGGGGCCGAAGGAGGCGTCCGCCGGGGTGGGCCGCCCTCACCCTCGTCGCCGCCCTCACCCTCCTCCTGCTGCTCCCCGCCGCCCCCGAGGCGCACGCCCACCCCCTCGGGAACTTCACCACCAATACGTACGACGGCCTCGTCACGGCCCCCGGCCGGCTCCGCGTCAGCCACGTCGAGGACCTCGCCGAGATCCCCGCGACGCAGGCCGGACCGGCCATCGAGCGCTCGGGAACGGCGAGTTGGGCCCGGGAACGGTGTCTGGCCGCGGTCCGGGACACCCGCCTCCGCGTCGACGGCAGCCGCACGCCCGTCGCGCTGCGCTCCAGCCGCGCCACGTACCGCCCCGGCCAGGCCGGCCTGCGCACCCTCCGCGTGGAGTGCGAGGCGACCGCCCCGCTGCCCCGGGACCGGGACGCCACGGCCGTCTCCTTCCGAGCGCCGCCGCGGCCGGGTCCCGGCTGGCACGAGATCACCGCCCGCGGCGACCGCACCACCCTCAGCCGCAGCGACGTCCCCCGCGTCTCCGTCTCGCAGCGCCTCACCCGCTACCCGCGGGACCTGCTGAACTCGCCGCCGCGGACCACCGCGGCCGCGCTGCGCGTCACCCCCGGTGGACCGGCACTGCGCGACGGCGGACCGGACGGGCCCGCGGCGACGAACGTGCTGCCACGCGGCGCCGACCGGTGGACGAGCGCGCTGACCGGGCTCGTCGCCCGCCACGACCTCACTCCGGGGTTCGCCGCGCTCGCGCTGGCCGCCGCCCTCGTGCTGGGCGCCCTGCACGCGCTGGCACCGGGCCACGGCAAGACCCTGATGGCGGCGACGGCGGCCGCCCGCGGCCGGGCCCGGCTGCGCGACGTCCTCCCGCTGGCCGCCTCGGTCACGGTGACGCACACCCTCGGCGTGGTCGCCCTCGGCGCCCTGGTCGTCGGCGGCTCGGCGGCGGCACCGTCCGTCGTGGCCTGGCTCGGTGTCGCCAGCGGCGTCCTGGTGTCGGCGGCGGGCGTGACGCTCGTCCGCAGGGCCTGGCGCAACAGGAGCCGTCCGCACGGCCCTTCACACCCGCACGGTCACCACCATGACCATGATCACGGCCATGCGCACCACCACCCCTCGGGGCCCGGCCTGCGCGGCGCGCTCTTCCTCGGCTTCGCCGGTGGTCTCGTCCCCAGCCCGTCCGCCGTCGTCGTACTGGTCGGCGCCGCCGCGCTGGGGCAGGCCTGGTTCGGGCTGCTGCTCGTGGTCGCGTACGGGGCCGGGCTCGCGGTCACGCTGACCGCGGCCGGGTTCGTCGTCGTGCGGGCGGGGGCGTTCGCGGCCCGCAGGATCGCTGGGACCCGCACACGCACCCGTCGGGCGGCGCAGCGCCTCGTGCCCTTCGGCTCGGCGTGTGTCGTCCTCGCCCTCGGGTGCGGATTGGTCTTCAAGGGGGCTGCAACGGCGCTCGGTTGAGCTACTTTTGTTCAGACTTGTCTTGCCGCGAATGGGGGCACCCGTGGGTGAGCGTGTGGTCGCGGGGCGGTACCGGCTGTTCGACCCGCTCGGCGAGGGCGGGATGGGCACCGTGTGGCGGGCCCGCGACGAGGTGCTCGGGCGCGAGGTCGCCGTGAAGGAGGTGCGGGCCCCGCACGGGCTGCCGACGGCCGATGTCGAGCGGATGTACGCGCGGCTGGAACGGGAGGCGTGGGCCGCCGCCCGTGTCGCGCACCGGAACGTGGTGACGCTGTACGACGTCGCCACCGAGGACGGCCGGCCGTGGATCGTCATGGAGCTGGTGCGCGGGGTCTCGCTCGCCGACCAGCTCGACGCCGAGGGTCCCGTGTCCCCGCAGCGCGCCGCGCACATCGGCGCCGAGGTCCTGGCCGCGCTGCGCGCCGCGCACGACGCGGGCGTGCTGCACCGCGACGTGAAGCCCGGGAACGTCCTGCTGTCGAACGACGGCCGGATCGTGCTCACCGACTTCGGCATCGCCATGGTCGAGGGCACCCAGGCCCTGACCATGACCGGGGAGGTCATCGGATCGCCCGAATTCCTCGCTCCGGAGCGGGCGTTGGGGCGTACCCCGGGCCCCGAGTCCGACCTGTGGTCCCTGGGGGTGCTGCTGTACGCGGCCGTGGAGGGGCATTCGCCGTTCCGGCAGGACACACCGCTGAGCACACTGCGGGCGGTCGTCGACGAGGAACTGCCGCCGCCGCGCCGGGCGGGGGCGCTCACGCCGGTCATCGAGGGCCTGCTGCGCAAGGATCCGGCCGAGCGGACCTCCGCGGCGGACGCGGAGCGCGACCTGCGGGTCATCGGCGCGGGCGGGACCCTGCGCGGGGGCCCGGTGCAGGCGTCGCCCACGGCGGGCATGCCGACGGTGACCTCGCTGCGGCGGCCGACGCTCCCGCCGCCCGGGCCGGTCGCGGCGCCGCTCGGCGCCGGGGCGGCGACCACCGCGACGACGGACACCGCCGACACGGCTCAGCGCTCCGCGCGGCGCGCCTCGCTCGCCCTCATGTCCGGCATCGTGGTCCTGCTGCTCGCCATCGGCGGCCTCACGTACGCGCTGGTCAACCGGGACGACGGCGGCGGAGGGACCGGCGGGGGCACGTCGGACGGGGGCGGCAGCGGCGGCTCCGGCGGGGGCGGTTCGAGCGGCGGCGGGAGCTCCGGCGGCGGCTCGGGCGGCGGGAGCTCCGGCGGCGGCTCGGGCGGCGGCAGCTCCGGTTCCGCCGACGGCAGCGGCGGCTCGGGGGGCGGCACCAGCGGTTCCGGCGGGAGCAGTTCGAGCGGGAGCGGTGCGAGCGGGGGCGGGCACACCACGACCCCGGCCCAGTCCGTGCGGGTCAGCGTCAGCGCGGTGCGGGACAGCTACTCCGGGGCGTGTCCGCCACCGGCGGCGCAGGCACCGGCGTTCGCGGCGACGATCACGGTGGGGCGCACTCCGGCCGTGGTCGAGTACCGGTGGGTCACGAAGAGCGGGGAGCCGTCGGAGCCGGGCTGGAAGACCTTGCGTCTCGGCTCGGGCGACGCGCGGAGCCGTACGGTCGACACCACGGAGACGGCGTACGAGGTGGGCGGGACGCTGCGCAACCAGATCGGCGTCGAGGTACGCAGCCCGGTCGCCGCCACCTCCAACTATGTTGCCTATTCCGTCACTTGTGAGGTGGTGACCCCGTCGACCGGAGCCACCACCGGTTCACCCGGTTACTAGGGCGCGCGCACGGATCTCAGGCAGCGGACGTGAGCACGGGCAGGTAGCCGCCCGACTGTCCCGCGGCGGTCGGGTGGTAGGACTCGCCGATGTTCGTCCAGTTCACGCTGTGCAGCCAGGAGCTGCCGGAGCAGATCTCGTGGCCGCTGAATTTGGCGGCCACGTCGCCGAAGGTGAAGCCGTGGTCGGCGGCGCGCTTGGCGGTGGTGGAGTTGAGCAGGTCGGCGGCCGAGTTGATCGCCGAGCGCTCCGCCTCGGACAGGCCCGCGATGCAGGACCCGCCGAGCTTGTAGAAGCGGGGGTAGCCGAGCACCACCACGTGGGCGGCCGGGGCCTTCGCGGTGATCGCCGAGTACACCTTGTCGAGGTTGCCGGGCAGGGTCGACGTGACGTACGAGCGCGCCTGGTTGACGCGGTTGATGCAGGTGGACTCGGACTGCAGGACACAGGTCGTCATGACGTCGGCGAAACCGGCGTCGTTGCCTCCGATGCTGATGGAGACGAGGCCGGTGCCGGAGCCGAGCGGGCCGAGCTGACCGGAGAGAACATCACCCGTACGAGCGCCCGAGCACGCGGTGAAGTTGAAGCTGGAGGGTGAGTGGGCCGCCGCCCACAGGGCCGGATACGCCTTGGTGGAGCGTTTGCAGTCGCCGCTGCCGCTGTCGTAACTGCCGGACCCGACCCCGGAGGAGTACGAGTCACCGAGGGCCACATAGCCGGTGGCGGCGGCACTTCCGGCCGCCTGCGCGGCCGTCGCCCCGGTGAGGGCGGCGGTCGCGGCGAAGAGGAACGAGGTCACGTATGCCGCAAGTCGGAAACGTCTCATGGAACCTCCCTTAGCAGGATTTCTGCCACAACTGTGGTAGCACGTCACACAGTTACCGGGAAGTACCTTTGACGGACATTCGTCGATCGTTCAATTGCAGGTACATGTCAGGGTTATGACATACCCTCAATTTCCTTGAGCTACGCCCGTAGACACCGGGAGTCTGCTGATCGGGCCGGGAACGGAACACCGCACTCCCACGGCCCGTGCGCGCCACCCAGCGCGCACCCCCCACTGACGTGCGCCGGTCGCCCGGCGCGCGCCGCCCATGAGGAGGACTCCCTCGTAATGGCACTCTCCAAAGCACTCGTGACCGCGGCCGCTTCCACCGCGGCGGCCGTCGGCCTGCTCGGCTCGCTGACCGCCCTGCCCGCCCAGGCCGCCGCCCCGGCCACGGGCAAGGTCCTCACGGCGGGCTCCGCCGAGGCGGTCAAGGGCAGCTACATCGTCACGCTTCGCAAGCCCGCGCAGAGCCCGGCCGGCGTCACGGCGGCCTCGGCCGACGGCAAGGACCTGATATCCGGGTACGGCGGCACGGTGAGGAAGACCTTCCGCACCGCCCTCAACGGCTACTCCGTCAGCGGTCTGTCGGCGGCCGAGGCCGGCAGACTCGCGGCCGACCCGGCCGTCGCCTCCGTCGAGCAGAACCAGCGCGTGCACGTGGACGCCACCCAGTCCGGCGCGCCCTGGGGCCTGGACCGCATCGACCAGAGCGCCCTGCCGCTGTCCGGCACGTACACCTACCCGGACTCGGCGGGCAGCGGCGTGACGGCGTACGTCATCGACACGGGCGTACGGATCACGCACTCCCAGATCAGCGGGCGCGCCTCGAACGGCTACGACGCCGTCGACGGGGACAACGTCGCCCAGGACGGCAACGGCCACGGCACCCATGTGGCCACCACCATCGCGGGCACCACCTACGGCGTCGCCAAGAAGGCGAAGATCGTGGCGGTGCGCGTGCTCGACAACAACGGATCGGGCACGACCGCGGGCGTCATCGCCGGCATCGACTGGGTCACCAAGAACCACAGCGGACCGTCCGTCGCCAATCTGTCGCTCGGCGGCGGCACCAGCACCACCCTCGACACGGCGGTGCGCAACTCCATCGCCAGTGGCGTCACGTACGCGATCGCGGCCGGCAACTCCGGTGCCAACGCGTCCACCTCGTCGCCCGCCCGCGTCACCGAGGCCATCACCGTCGGTGCCACGAGCAACACCGACGCGAAGGCCTCGTGGTCCAACTACGGCTCCGTGCTCGACCTGTTCGCGCCCGGCGTCTCGATCACCGCGGGCTGGAACACCAGCGACACCGCGACCAACACCATCTCCGGCACGTCGATGGCCACACCGCACGTCGCGGGCGCGGCCGCGGTCTATCTGGCGGGCCACACCAGTGCCACGCCCGCCCAGGTCGCCGCGGCGCTGGTGAACGGCGCCACCTCGGGCGTCGTCACCAGCCCGGGCTCCGGATCGCCGAACAAGCTGCTGAAGATCGTCCAGTAGTCGCGGCTGAGGATCCGTCAACTGAACTATGACGTAAGGGAGTTCCCCGGAGGCATCCGACGCCTCCGGGGAACTCCGCACATACCCGCCGCATCTTGACGCCGCCCCCGCCGCTGCGCGACATTGAAGCCCGGCATCCGGCGCGTCGGGGGGCAAAGTCGCCAATGCAGACCATAGGGATCAAGCAACCGTCGTCCGACGGTGCGGGGGAAGCGCCGTCCGGCAGAGACGCGCTGCACCTGCTCGCGGGAGCGGGCGTCGTCGCGGGAGGCGCGGGCCTCGTCCTGGCGCTCTCGGGCGCGCAATCACCGCTGCGCGGACCGCTCACGCTCTTCTTCCTGCTCGCCGCGCCCGGCGCCGCGTTCGCCGCGGCCCTGCGCGGCTTCGACCCATGGGCCCGATGTCTCGTTTCCGCCGCCGGCGCGATCGCCGTGGTGATGCTCGTGGCCCAGGGCATGCTCGCGACCCATCACTGGTCGGTCGACGGCGGGGTGATCGCCGTGGGGGCGTCGAGCGCCCTCGCCTTCCTCCTTCAATGGAGTTTCCGATTCCGTAAACGAATGGGCAAATTCCACTAGAGGTACAGCAGTTCAGGTAAAGGTCAAAACAACAAAAACGTGAGGCCTCGTTCCAGGTCTTGCCATACAGTCTCAATCATCAATACCGTCTTACATCCACCCGCATCGGTCCATCACGCAATGCGATCTAGGGGAGGGCTCAAGATCGCGACGGTCCGGCGCGGGGCGCGGTAGGGGGGTGCCGTGCTCGGTGAGCCGCTCATCTCAGCTGTGTGGGTCGTCGAGTCGCGTGCCGCGCGACCGGTCCAACCAACCGGTGTGTTTTGCCAGCTCACCCGGCGTGCGCGGAGAGTCGTTCCGCCATGGCCGTAAGTGAGAACCCCCCTTTCGAACCGGACTTCCAGCCGGACCGCCCGGGGGCGGGCGGTCCACCGGACGAGAGGGACCAGACTCATGACCAGTTCCGTTGTGCGCCCGGAGATCCCTGACGGGACCGCTCCGTCGCCGTCGCGCATACCCGCCCAGTACCGGGCTATCTCCACGCACCTGGCCATCGCGCCACGGGTCAGCGTGGTCATTCCCGCCATGAACGAGGCGGAGAATCTTCCCTACGTTTTCAAGACACTGCCGGAATGGATCCACGAAGTCGTTCTCGTGGACGGGAATTCCACCGACGACACCGTCGAGGTCGCCCGCGATCTGTGGCCCGAGGTCGTCGTCGTGCCGCAGAGCGGGAAGGGCAAGGGGGATGCCCTGATCACCGGCTTCGAGGCCTGCTCCGGCGACATCATCGTGATGGTCGACGCGGACGGCTCCGCCGACGGCCAGGAGATCGTCTCCTATGTGTCGGCGCTGGTGTCCGGCGCCGACTTCGCCAAGGGCTCGCGGTTCGCCAACGGCGGCGGCACGGACGACATGACCCCGATCCGCAAGCTCGGCAACTGGGCGCTGTGCTCGGTCGTCAACGCCAAGTTCGGGGCGCGCTACACCGACCTGTGCTACGGGTACAACGCGTTCTGGCGGCACTGCCTCGACGAGATCGACCTCGACTGCACCGGGTTCGAGGTGGAGACCCTGATGAACATCCGGGTCGTCAAGGCGGGCCTGCGGGTCCAGGAGATCCCGAGCCACGAGTACCTCCGCATCCACGGCGCCAGCAATCTGCGCGCCGTGCGGGACGGGCTGCGCGTGCTGAAGGTGATCCTCAAGGAGCGGTCGAACCGCCGGGCCCTGCGCCGGCGCTCCGCTCCGGGTCAGCTCAACCTGGCCCGGGGGGAAGGGTCTTGACGGACAGTCATGGGGCGAGGTCGCGGGGCGCCGCCCCGGACCCCGCTCCTCCCCCGCCGCGGAGGCCTGATCCGCCGACCGTCTCCGTCGTCATCTGTGTGTACACCGAGGACCGCTGGACCGACATCCTCGCCGCCGTCGACTCCGTCCGCGCCCAGTCGTACCCGGCGCTGGAGACCCTGCTCGTCGTCGATCACAACCAGGCGCTGCTCGACCGCCTCGTCAAGGAGTACAAGGAGACGGCAGGCGTCCGGGTGCTGGCGAACGCGGGGCCGCGCGGCCTGTCCGCCGGGCGCAACACCGGCATCGCCGTCTCGGCCGGGGAGATCGTCGCGTTCCTCGACGACGACGCGGTGGCCGAGCGGAACTGGCTGCGGCATTTCGCCGACGGGTACAGCGACCCGCGGGTCATGGCGGTCGGCGGGCGCACCGAGCCCATCTGGGCGTCGGGGCGCCGGCCGGTCTGGTTCCCCGAGGAGTTCGACTGGGTCGTGGGCTGCACCTACAAGGGGCTGCCGCGCGGCAAGGTCGAGGTGCGCAACGTGCTGGGCGGCAACGCGTCGTTCCGGCGCACCGCCTTCGATGCGGCGGGCGGCTTCGCCACGGGCATCGGCCGGGACGGCGACAAGCGCCCGCTGGGCTGCGAGGAGACGGAACTGTGCATCCGTCTCAGCCGGGCAAGACCGGACGCGGTGCTGCTGATCGACGACCGCGCCGTGATCCATCACCGGGTGCCGGCCGGGCGGGAGCGGTTCGCCTACTTCCGTACGCGGACCTACGCCGAGGGCCTGTCGAAGGCCCTGGTGGCCCGAAGTGTCGGCGCGGACAAGGGACTTGAGTCCGAGCGTGCGTACACCACACGGGTACTGCCGTCCGGTGTGGCCCGCGGGGTGCGCGACTTCGTGCTCGCCCGGCCGGGCGGCGCGGGACGGGCCGGGGCCATCGTGGCCGGAGTGGCGGCGGCGGCCGGTGGGTACGTTCTCGGGAGTTTTCGGGCGCGCAAGGGGGGCGCGAGCTTCTCCGTGGTGGAGATCGGCGGGGACGCCGAGGGGAGAGCGGAAGCGGAGGCGACGGCATGAGTGGGCGGCGGACGGCGGACGGGGCGCCCGTCCCGATCCTGATGTACCACACGGTCGCCGACGAGCCGAGCCTCGCGACCCGCGGGCTCTCCGTCTCCCCCGGCCAGTTCGCCGAGCAGATGGAGATCCTGGCCGATCACCGGTGCACCCCGCTGACCACCGCCGACCTCGCCGCGATCTGGCGCGGCGGCGGCCGGGTGCTGCCCGACCGGCCCGTCCTGATCACTTTCGACGACGGGTACGAGGGCGTGCACCGCCACGCCCTGCCCGTCCTCGCCAAGCACGGCTTCGCGTCCACTCTGTTCGTCTCGACGGGATGGCTGCGCGGCACGTACGACACCGGCGGCGGGCTCGACACGATGCTCGACTGGGACCAGGTGCGGGCACTGGCCGCGCAGGGCACGGAGATCGGCGGCCACAGCCACACCCATCCGCAGCTCGACCAACTCGATGACGCGGAGCTGGAGTTCGAGCTACGGCGGTGCAAGGAGATCGTCGACGGGGAGCTGGGCGCGCCGCCCGTCTCCTTCGCGTACCCGTACGGTCACTCCGACCGCCGGGTGCGGCAGGCGGTGCGCGCCCGGGGCTTCGCCCAGTCGCTCGCCGTCGGCAACGGTCTCGCCCGCCGCCGTCAGGGCCCCTACGCCCTGGAGCGCGTCACCGTGCGCCGGTCCACCGGCCCCGCCGAGTTCGAGCGGCTGGTCGAGGGCCGCGCGATCGGCCGCACCTTCGCCAAGGACCGTGCCCTCACCAAGGGGTACGCCCTGGTCCGCAGAGCCCGACAGACCCGCCGGAAGGCAATCCGTACCCGTGTCTGACACGACGACCACCGCCGAGGCCGCGTCGGCCGCGCCGACGAAAACCACGACCGAGCCGCAGGCACCGCCCGGTCGCAGACTCAGGCTGCCCGGCATGGGCCGCGGCAGGAAGGGCAACAAGGACGCCATGGGGCAGGGGGGCGGTAACCAGCTGTTCCGCAACGCCTATGCGCTGATGCTGAACACCGGCATCTCCGGCGTCCTGGGCGTCGGCTTCTGGCTGGCCGCCGCGCACTACTACTCGGCGGACTCGGTCGGCCAGGGCTCCGCCGCGATCGCGGCGATGAAGTTCCTCGCGGGCCTCACCGCCGTGACGCTGACCGGCGCGCTCGCCCGCTTCATCCCGATCGCCGGACGCGCCACCGGCAGATTCATCTTCCGTACGTACGCGGGCAGTTCGCTCGCCGTCGCGTGCGCGGCGCTGGTCTTCCTGCTCACCCTCGACATGTGGGGGCCGTCCTACCGGTTCCTGCACGGTCCGGTGAACGGGATCGGGTTCATCGCGGCCGTCATGGCCTGGTCGCTGCTCACGCTCCAGGACGGGGTACTGACGGGGCTGCGCAGCGCGCTGTGGGTGCCCGTCGGCAACACCGTGTTCTCGACGGTGAAGCTGGGCCTGCTCGTGGCGTTCGCCGTGGCCGTACCGACGACCGGCGTGTTCGTGTCGTGGGTCGTCGCGATCGCGTTCTCCGTGGTGCCGCTGGGCTGGCTCGTCTTCCGGCGGCTCGTGCCCCGGCACATCAAGGCCACCGACGGCAAGGCCGATCCGCCGACGCTGCGCGAGATGGGGCGTTTCCTCGCGGGCGACTACACGGGCTCGCTGTTCTCGCTGGCCGTGGTCTATCTCGTGCCCGTGCTCATCGCCTCGCAGGTCAGCTCCGCCGACAACGCGTACTTCTACATCACCACCACGATCGGCGGCACGGTCAATCTGCTGGCGATCAACATGGGTGCGTCGCTGACCGTGGAGGGCTCGCACGACCCGGCGCAGCTCGCCGCGAACACCCGGGCCGCGCTGCGCCGGATGGCCCGCATCATGATCCCGATCTGCGTGCTGCTGTTCGTCCTCGCGCCGTACGTGCTGCACGTGTTCGGGCGGGACTACGCGGAGGCGGCGACGCCGCTGCTGCGCTGGTTCGCGGTCGGCGCGGCGCTGCGCGTGGTCATGGAGACGTACTTCGCGGTGCTGCGCGCGCAGAGCCGGACGTCCGGACTCGCCTGGCTGCAGGGCCTGTTGTGCGTGCTGGTGCTCGGTCTGACGCTGCTGCTCCTGCCCCGGATGGGGCTGACGGGGGCGGGCGTCGCGGAGATCTCGTCGCTGGCCGTGATCGTGGCGATCGCGGCGCCCCGGCTGTGGCGCGTCGTGCGCACCGCTCCCGCCCCGTCGCCGCTCGCCGACGACGCGGCGCCCGACGGCGACCTGGCCGATCTGGGCACCCCGAAGGTACCGGCGGGCCCGGCGGAGAAGCACGGCCCCAAGTGGGCCCTGCGGAACGCGATGGACTCGGACACCCTGCAACTCGCGGTGCAGCTCAACCTGGACCATCAGGAGCGCCGCCCGGACATCCGGCCGGGCCCGGTCACCCCGGCCCGCGGCACGCACCGGCCGACCTGGGCGGTCACGTCACCGCTGCCGGAGCGCGCTACGGCGTCGCCGGACGAGCCCGCCTCGGCGTCACAAGCGTCGCAGGCGTCGAGCGGCGGGCACAGCGAGGGCGGGTCCGGGGGGCCGGGGGCGCGGGACACCGTGCATCTGTCGGCGGGCCGGGTCACCGAGGACCCCGGGCCGGACGAGGGCGTCGACGCACCGTTCACCACGGAGAAACCGGCGGAGCCCGCGTCCGGTCTCCCCGCGGAGCCGGCCGAAGCCGTCGAACCGGCCGGACCGGACCGCCGCGGCGCCCGGCTGACCCCGGCCGTCGCCGTCCTGGCGCTGCTGCTGGTCGCGGCGCTCGGCCTGTACTGGGGTCCGGTCCTCGGGATGAGCGACGCGGACCTGGACGAGATGGGCGGGCTCGGCCTGATCTCGGTCCTGTCCCCGGTGACGCTGCTCGGCGCCGCGCTGCTCATCGGCGTCTTCGCGTCCCTGCTCTGGCTCGAACGCCCGCACAAGCGGCTGTTGTTGCTGACGCTGCTCGCGACGGTCGTGTCGCTGCACGCGCTGCCCGCCGTCATCGAGACGGAGCCGCGGTTCGCGACGGCCTGGCAGCACCTGGGCTTCATGGACTACATCGACCGGACCGGCTCGGCGGTCCCCGACCTGGACGCCCGCTGGAGCTGGCCCGGCTTCTTCGCGGCGGCCGCGTTCCTGGCGAAGGCGTGCGGCGTCAGCGATCTGGGCGAGGTCATCCGCTGGTGGCCGCTGGCCATCCAACTCCTCTACCTGGCACCGATGTTCCTGTTGCTGCGCTCGGTCCGGGCGAGCTGGCGGGCCAAGTGGAGCGGCCTGTGGATCTTCGTGCTGAGCGGCTGGGTGGGCCAGGACTACTTCTCGCCGCAGGGCTTCACGTACCTCCTGTACCTGGTGTTCGTGGCCGTCCTGCTCGTGTGGTTCCGGGCGCCGCGCGTGCTGTGGACCAAGCGGCGGCCGGGCGAGACGGAGGTCGCGCCGACGGACCGCCGGCAGCGTGCGGTGCTGCTCGTCGTGCTCGTCGCCCTGTTCGCCGCGACGGTCCCGGCGCACCAGCTCACTCCGTTCGTGATGCTGGGCGTCCTCGCGGTGCTGGTCCTGGTGGGCCGCTGTGAACTGCGCGGTCTGCCCCTGCTGTTCGGCGTCATCGTCGTCGTCTGGCTCGGGTTCCTCGCGGAGCCGTACTGGTCGGGCCACTTCAACGATCTCTTCGGCGGTGTCGGCGGCGTGGGCGGCAATGTCTCGTCCTCCGTCTCCGGCCGGATCCAGGGCGGCAGTTCGACCCACAAGCTCGTCCTGTACACCCGGGTGCTCCTCGCCGGCGGTGTGATGGCGTTCGCCTGCTACGGCTGGTGGCGGCGGCGCGACTGGAAGTACCGCGAGCGGTCACTGGTCGTGCTGACCTTCGTCCCGTTCCTGGGCTTCGGCATGCAGTCGTACGGCGGCGAGATGGCACTGCGGGTCTTCATGTTCGCCCTGCCCGGCGCCGCGCTCCTGGCCGGCCTCGCGCTCTTCCCGCGCACCGGCGCGACCTCGAAGGAGCGCGACCGGGACCGGGTCAGTCTCGCCCCGCTGGCCGCGCTGATGGCGGGGCTGCTGCTGATGGGCGGCTTCCTGGTGGCCCGCTGGGGCAACGAGCCGTTCGAGCGGATCCGGCCCGGCGAGGTCGCGGCGATGGACTACGTCTACGCCCACGACAAGCCGACCGTACGGCTGCTGTGGATGAGCAACGACACCGTCGAGAACGTGACGCCGTCGCTGCCGTGGGGCGCCCGCGACATGGAGCGGGTCCAGTACGTGCCGACGCTGGCTCCCGTCGATCCGGTCCTGGTCGGCGGCCTGGTGAAGGCGCTCAAGAACGCCGGCCCGAACTCGTACCTGATGATCAACAAGAGCCAGGTCGTCTATCTGCAGCTGGACGTCGGCTACTCGAAGACGTGGCAGACCCGGCTCGTCCAGAACCTCGACGGGCGGCGGGAGCTGAAGAAGGTCTACGTCAACGAGGACGTGACCATGTACCAGCTGCGCACGGAGCCGTCCGGCGCGGTCGAGAAGGCCGACCCGGGCCCGGTCGGCCCCCAGATCACCTGGACGCCGTGGTCGGTGGTGGGCGGCCTCGCCGCGCTCGCCCTGATCGTGCTGCTGACGGCGCGCGAGGTGGTCCGGGTGGCGGCGCGTCCGAGTGTGCGTCGACTGCGCTGGCTGCAGAGCACGTTCTGGTTCTCGCTGCCGCTGCTCGCGGTGGTCCTGGCGTCGCTGATCCAGCGGTTCCTCACGATGGGCCTGCAGTAGGCCGGTCCGGCGGTGGGGCCGGACGCCTCACCGCCGCAGCGGTTGTGCGGCCGGACGCCTCACCGCCGCAGCCACTTCACCTCGTACCCCTGCATCTGGAACCGTCTGCCGTCGACCTTCGCGCTGATGGCCCGGTTCAGGGTGTTCACCACCAGGACGGCTTTGTCGTCGGCGAGGACCCGCACGTTGGGCCGGTCGTCGGCGGCGACCTTCACGCTCTCGTACCTCGTCCCCGGTCCGAACTCCTCGTTGAACCGCGACACCAGGTCGTACATGGGAAGCGGTCCGCCCCCGGAGGCGCGGTCCGTGGGCCGCCACATGCATCCGGCGCACGAACCGCCCTTCTCCGTCTCGGGGTTCCAGTAGAACCCGGAGACGGCGCCGCCCTTGGCCATGGCCATCAGGCCGGCCGCCTGGACGGCGACGCGGTGCGGCTCGCTCCAGCCCTTGCGGTCGTCGTTGCTGTCGGCGGGTTCCACGTAGTACTCGGCCCACCACAGCGGCAGGTTCCCGGTCTCCCGCTCGATCCACTTGCCGACCGCCGTGAACTTGTCGGTGGCCGCGAACTCGTCGGGCAGCATCTCGTCGTCGTTCGTGTAGCTGGAGCCGTCGACGACGACGAAGTCGGCGCCCGCCTTGTTCTTGTTCCAGTAGTCGAAGGCGTCGACGATCCGCCGGTCCATGCGCCCCCAGGCGCCCTTCGCGACGTCGGACGTGCCCTCGGTCTGCTTCGGGCTGAGGCTGTCCATCACCAGGTAGGGGCCGCCGACGTTGATGTCCTTGTCGACCTTCTTCAGCGCTCTGTGGACCAGGTTGTAGAGCTTGGTGTAGCCCTCGTAGTCCCAGCGGTCCTCGTCGTCGTTCCAGAAGCCCTTGAACTCGTTCCACACGATGAAGTGCCGTACGTCGGGGTAGCGCTTGGCGACCGTGGCCGCGAGGTTCGCGTAGTCCTGGAAGTGCTCGGGGTCGGGAGCCTTCTCCAGATTCGACTGGCTCCAGTTCGTGTGGTCGACGCCGGATCTGCCGCCCTTCATCCAGTCCGGCGCGCAGCACAACGTCATCACCGGAGTGCCGCCGGAGTTGCGGATGAAGGCCATCCGGCTGTCCAGCGCATCGAAGTCGTATCTCCCCTTCACCGGCTCGGGGTTGTCCGCTCCCCAGCCCATGATGGCCTCGTTCTGCGGCAGCGGCCGTTCACCGAGCAGCTTCTGGGCGCGCTCGGTGGCCGCGCCGGAGCCCTCGTCGGCGGAGTGCTCGGTGTGGGTGAAGCCCCATCCGACCGCGGGGCCCGTCGCGGAGGGCACGGCCGGCGTGCCGTACACCTTGTCGCCGTCGGGCGTGGTGCCCGCGATGCTGCCCTGGTTGTCAGGAAGGGTGCTGATCACCGTCAGCACCAGAGCCAGAGCGGCCGCCCCCACGCCGAGCAGAGCGGCGAGCCGCCACCGCCCTACCCCCGAATTCCACTCATGACGTCCCATCAAGGGCAAGGGTAACGAGACCAGTTGACGGAGGAACAGGCTCCGTTGCAACAGGATCGTCACAGGCCGCCCGCGGACGCCGCCCCCGGGTGCGATCGTCACGCCGGTGCGTGCGTCGTGCCGCGGTGCGCCTGTGACGCGCTGCGCAATTCCCGTGCGAGCGGGCCGTTCGTGCCGGATCATGGCGGCATGTCTGCGAACCCATTCGACGCGCTCCCGGTCAGGCTGGGCGTCGACGACAGCGACTCGCCCGCCGATGTCGTCGACGCGCTGTTCCTCGGCCGCTTCGCCACGGGCGAGCAGCCCCACTCGCACGCGGTGAACATCGACCGGGTCCGGTCCGGGGTCACGCTGCTCCCGCCGGACGCCCGCATCCTGCGCTCCGCGCGCGACGACGACCGCAGCGCGACGCTCGCCGAGGGCGACGGCTGGACCCTGCTGATCTCCCGGTGGAACCGCGGCGCGGACGTCACCGTGACGGCGACGACGCCCGAGCTCGCGGAGAAGGTCCTCGGGCAGGCGACGGACGGCGCGACCGACGAGCCGGAACCGCAGCCGGAGAACGTGACGATGGGGTTCTGGTACGTGTCACCGCGGCGCGGCCCGCACCGCACGACCCGGCAGATCTCGGCGGGCACGTGGGACGAGGTGCGGTCCAACTACACGCAGCCGGTCGCCGAGGCCATGGGCCGGCTGATGAAGACGCGGCCGGACGACATCGCGGGCCGGCTGCTGTTGCTGCACGGCCCGCCGGGCACGGGCAAGACGTCCGCGCTGCGCACGCTGGCCCGCTCCTGGCGCGACTGGTGCCAGGTCGACTGCGTGCTCGACCCCGAGCGGCTGTTCTCCGACGTCGGCTACCTGATGGACATCGCGATCGGCGAGGACGACGGGACGGCGAAGGGCCGCTGGCGGCTGCTGCTCCTGGAGGACTGCGACGAGCTGATCCGCGGCGAGGCGAAGCACACGGCGGGCCAGGCGCTCTCCCGGCTGCTGAACCTGACGGACGGCCTGCTCGGCCAGGGACGCAACGTCCTGGTGGGCGTCACCACCAACGAGGACCTGGAGCGCCTGCACCCCGCCGTGGTCCGCCCCGGCCGCTGCCTGGCCCGCATCGAGGTGGGTTCGCTGACCCGCCGCGAGGCGCTGGACTGGCTGGGCGAGGACGTGCCCGGCCGGGAGGAGGCCGTCGGCCGCGACGGCGCGACCCTCGCCGAGCTGTACGCGCTGCGCCGGGGCGTCTCCCCGACGGCGGTGCCGGACCAGCGGGGCGGGGCGGACGCGGGGCTGTACCTGTAGCCGCCGGACACGGCCTAGGAGTAGGCCGCGCGCACCGCGTCCCGGGCCGCGGCCAGTGCCGCCGCCTCGGACAGGCCGAGGCGGCGGGCCCGTTCGGCGTAGGCCTGCGCGGCGGCCGACGCCTCGCGCTCGGCGGCGTCCCCGGCGGCGGCGACGAACGTGCCGTTGCGCCCGCGCGTCTCGATCACCCCGTCCGCCTCCAGCGCCCGGTACGCCTTGGCCACGGTGTTCGCGGCGAGTCCCAGCTCCTCGGCGAGGCCGCGGACGGTGGGCAGCTTGTAGCCGACGGGCAGGGCACCGGCCCTGGCCTGCTCGGAGATCTGGGCCCGCACCTGCTCGTAGGGTGCGGCGCTGTCGTCAATGCGGATCTTCAGGGTCACGCGCCCGATTGTCCCGCAGCGCCGGAAAATGAGAGGCACCCGGGCGGGGACGGCGCGTAGCGTGCGACGCCATGACCGTGATCGTCCGCGCCCTGCGCCCCGACGACCCGGCGGACACCGGGGCCTTCGCCCGGATCCGCCGCGCCTGTCTGCCGTGCATGCTCGCCACTCCCGCCTCCGTCGCGCACGACGCGGCGCACACTCACCCCGGCGCCCGCTACCTTCAGCTGGTGGCGGTGGCCGACGACGGCGGGCCGATCGGGACGGCGCAGGTCGGTGTCGCGCACGACAGCCCGGAGCCGGGCCAGGGCTACGCCAACGTGTACGTGGACCCGCGGCACGAGGGCCGCGGCGCGGGCAGCCTGTTGCTGCGGACCGCGGAGGAGCACCTCGCTCGGCACGGTGCGACGCGGGTGTACTGCTGGTCCCTGGACGGCCCGCGGAACCTGGCGTGGGCGGCGGCCCGCGGTTACCGCAGGAGCCGCTCGGCGCACTTCCTCCGCCTCGATCTGACGGCGGACGCCCTGCCGCCCCTGCAACCCGCGCCGCCGGGCGTCGAGTTGCGTACGGCGGCGGACTTCGCGGCCGACCCGCGCCCGCTGTTCGCGCTGGACGCGGAGACGGTGGCGGACGAGCCGAGCGACCTCGGGGCCGAACCGGCCGACTACGAGGACTGGTTGACGCACACCTGGCGCCATCCTCTGTTCAGCCCCGGGCTGACGACGGTGGCGGTGGTGGACGGCCGCCCGGCCGCGTTCACGCTGGCCCGTACGGACGGCGAGGGCCGCTACGCGACCGGGATGACCGGCACGGCCCGCGCCTTCCGCGGCCGGGGCCTGGCCAAGCTCGCCAAGAACGACTCGCTGCACCGGGCCCGCGCGGCCGGCTGCGCGGTGGCGTACACGGGCAATGACGCGGGCAACGAGCCGATGCTCGCGATCAACCGATGGTTCGGCTACGAGATCGACGCGACGGAGGTTCGCCATGTTCGCACCCTCGACTCCTGATCCGGTTCCCGGGCCGGTGAAGGTGACGCTCGTCAAGGCGGGCCGCACGAAGATCGGTTATCCGGCGGAGCTGTTGTCGGACGACGGCACGCACATCGCCGTGCGCGCCGCCTGGGCGGGCGAGGGCGTACGGGACTTCGGCTTCGTGCGCTTCGAGCCGGGCGATGTGTTCACGGAGCACTACTGGCGCGACCGCTGGTACGCGGTCAAGGAGGTGCGGGCGGGCGACGGCACGGTGAAGGGCTGGTACTGCGACATCACCCGCCCCGCGGTCCGCGACGGCAGCGGTGACATCGTCTGCGAGGACCTGGACCTCGACCTGTGGGTGTCCGCCGACGGCACGCGGGTGATCCGGCTGGACGAGGACGAGTTCGCGGACAGCGGCCTCGCCGAGCGGGACCCGGCGGCCGCCGCCGCGGCGACGCGGGCCCTGGACGAGCTGGAACTCCTCGCGCAGGGCGAGGAGTTCACTGCGCTGCTGCGCTGAGCGGACCGTGGCCGGTCAGCGCACGGTGGCGACGACCGCGTACCGCTCGTCCGTCACCGGTGCGCCCCACAGGCGCGCGTCCGCCGACAGCGCCTCGTGCCGTACGTCGCCGGCCACGTCCCGCACCAGGCCGGTCAGCCGGGTCGCCGGGATCCCGGTCGGGTCCAGCCGCCCCCACACCCCCTCAACCAGTACGAGCCGTCCCCCGGGCCGCAGCAGCGTCGCCCAGTGGCGCAGGGCGGCCGCCGGGTCCGGCAGGGCCCACAGCACGTGCCGGGCGAGCACCACGTCGTACGAGCCCGTCGGCACCGGTGGTGACGCCGCGTCCCCGAGGAGGAACGCGGCGTCATGGCCGGCCAGCTTGCGGCGGGCCCGCTCCAGCATGTTCGGCGCGAAGTCCACGCCGGTCACGCGGTGTCCGCGCTCGGCCGCGAGGAGCGACAGCGTGCCGGTGCCGCAGCCCAGGTCGAGCACTTCGCCCGGTGCCTCGGGCAGCCAGTCCGCGAGGCGGGCGGCCCAGGCGGCACGGACCTCCGGGTCCCGCATGCCGTGGTCGGGTTCGTCGTCGAATGCGGCCGCCGCCGCATCCCATTCGGCGCTGGCCTGTGAGTACGTCATCCCCTCATCGTGACAACCGCCACTGACAATTGCGCTTCGATGAGCGACCCTCCGGGAACAGGTCTACAACGGCACCACGTTGGATTCCGTGTAGGTACAGGAGGCACGATGCGCCGAGTGACCATGCACAAGCCCACCGGAGCGAGCACCGTCACGCGCCGGCTGCGGGAAGAGGCGGCCGCCGAGCGCGTGCGGGAGCGCCCGGAGGTCCGTAAGGACGTGCGCAAGACGTGGTGGCCGGACGAGTAGGCGGGCGGGTCGCATGAGAGCCAGACGCTCGCGGTAGCGGATGCGGTCGCCGGGGCGCCGCTCGGGCGCTCCGCGGCCTCGTGTCCGTACCGCGGACGGATCAGCTGCCGGGCGAGGTGAACGCGGGCTCCGCGAGCTGCTCCGCCCCGGATTCCGTCACCGGCCCGGCGCTGTCGCGCAGCGTGTACCGGAACGCGTCCAGCAGTGCGTGCCACGAGGCGGTGACGAGGTTGTCGTCGACGCCGACGGTGCGCCAGCGCCGCCGGCCGTCGAAGAAGGTGGCCAGGACCCGGGCGGGGGCGGCGGTGCCGCGCTCGCCGGTGGGGATCCGCACCTGGTAGTCGGTGAGTTCCAGCCCGGCCAGTGCGGGGAAGAGCGTGTCGAGGGCCTGGTGCAGCGCGCGGTCCAGCGCGTTGACCGGTCCGCTGCCCTCGCCCACGGCCACGACCGGCTCGCCGCCGGGGATCCGCAGCCGTACGCGGGCCTCGGTCGCGGCGTCGGCGGAGCCCTGCTCGACGGTGACGCGCCAGTGGTCGACGGCGAACGGCTGTCCGGCGGCCGCCTCCCCGAACAGCACGTCGCGCAGCAGCAGTTCGAAGGAGGCGTCGGCGGATTCGAAGCTGTAGCCCTTGTTCTCCAGTTCCTTGACGCGCGCCGAGGCGCGGGCCACTGGCTCGGAACCGGCCGCCACCGTGTAGCCGAGTTCGCGGGCCTTCAGTTCGACGGACGAGCGGCCGCCCATGTCGGAGACGAGGGTGCGCATCCGGTTGCCCACGACGGCCGGGTCGATGTGCTGGTACAGATCCGGGTCCACCCGGAGCGCCGACGCGTGCAGGCCCGCCTTGTGGGTGAAGGCGGAGGACCCGACGTAGGGGTCGGCCGGCCGGCCCGGGTGGCCGGTGAGCTCACTGATCGCCCGCGCCGTGTCGGCCATCCCGGCGAGCCGCGTGGCCGGCATGGCCTCGATGCCCCGCTTGAGCACGAGGTCGGCGGCGACGGTGAACAGGTTCGCGTTGCCGCACCGTTCGCCGTATCCGTGGGCGGTGCCCTGCACATGGGTCGCGCCCGCGTCGACGGCGGCGAGGGTGTTGGCGACGGCGCAGCCGGTGTCGTCGTGGCAGTGGATGCCGAGCCGGGCGCCGGTCTGCTCCAGTGTGTCGGCCACGGCCGCGTGGATCTGGTCCGGCAGCGAGCCGCCGTTGGTGTCGCACAGCACGACGGCGTCGGCGCCGGCCTCCGCCGCCGCGCGCACGCATTCATGCGCGTAGGCGCGGTTCACGCGGTGGGCGTCGAAGTAGTGCTCGGCGTCGACGAACACCCGCCGGCCCGCGTGGACGAGGTGCCGCACGGTGCTGGAGATCATGGCCAGGTTCTCGGCGAGCGAGGTCCGCAGCGCCCGTTCCACGTGCCGGACATCCGTCTTGGCGACCAGGGTGATCACGGGCGCGCCCGAGGCGAGCAGGGCCTGTACCTGGGGGTCCGTGGCGGCCGCGCCGCCGGGGCGTCGCGTCGCCCCGAATGCGGCCAACTCCGCTGTTTCCAGGGTGAGTTCGGTGCGGGCACGACGGAAGAACTCGGTGTCCTTGGGTACCGCGCCCGGCCATCCGCCCTCGATGAACCCGACGCCGAAGGCATCCAGGTGGCGCGCGACGGCCAGCTTGTCCTGCACCGTCAGCACCATTCCCTCCTGCTGGGTGCCGTCTCGCAGAGTGGTGTCGTAGAGCTCCACGCCTTGCACTGCCATCACCGTGACCCTCCTGGATAGCTCACTGGGGCGCCACGGTCCGGCAGAGTCCTCAAGAATCGCTTGACCGGTGCCTGTCGGCACCGGCGGAGCGTGTCCGGCGGCTATTTCAGGAGGGACATTTCCACGTCCACATAAAGGGATCCCCCATTGTCCTTTCTGTCTTTCTCCACCTTCAGCAACACGTAGTCGTCTTCTGTCGTCTTGACGCAGACGTATTCCCCTGGGCGCAGATTCACCCTTCCCGGTCCCGCTTCCCCTCCGAGGCCCTCTTTGCATTGCCCGGGTGTCGGCGGATCGAGTCCCATGCCCTTGACCCGCGACGGGTGCGCCGTGTCGGACGATCCGGACAGCCTGTGCCCCGTGACCTCAATGTCCTTGAAATCGAGCGCATAGGGCGACCAGAGGGTGTCCACGTCGTAATTGTTGCTGTACAGCCCCACCGTTACGGGATCGCTCCAGGCTCCCGCCGTGAGAGTGGGCGACGAGGACGGAGGAGGCGCGTTGGCGTTTCCGTTGGCCTCCTGATCGGCACCCCCTTTCCCCTTCGGCTCGGAGGTCTGTTTGCCCGGAGGGTCCGGACGGTCGTCGCCGCTCTGCCAGAACGCCGCGATAAGGGCCGCCGCGACGGTGGCCGCCGCGCCGATCAGGGCCGTGACGACGACCCAGAGGGGGCGATGCGAAGGGTCGGACGGCGCAGGATGGTCATCAGGTGTCCCCGCGTCCGGAGGGTTCGGCGGTTCACCGCCCGGATCCTGCTGTGACACTGCGTCCTCCAGCGGCTTTCCACGGCGTGCTGCCGTCTTCGACCGTAGCGACACCGGCGGCGGGTGCGCTGCGGCCGAGAACCGACGATCCACACCATTTCGAGCCGCGGCGTACAGCGCCGCTCACGCCGTCCTGTCCGCGTCGCTCCTTCCGCCCCGCACCACCAGCTTCTTCACCAGCGGCCACGCCACGATGACCAGCACGACCGCGTACACGGTCACGGAGAAGGGCGTGTCGACGAGGCCGCCGACGCTGCCGTCGCTGATCTGGAGGGCGCGGCGCAGTTGTTGTTCGGCGTTCGGGCCGAGGATGACGCCGATGACGGCGGGCAGGACGGGCAGTCCGTAGCGGCGCATGCCGAAGCCGATGAGGCCGATGATCAGCAGGATGACGAGGTCGACGGCCTCGCCGCCGACGGCGTACGCGCCGACCGCCGCGAAGAAGAGGATGCCCGCGTAGAGGTAGGGGCGGGGGATGCGCAGGAGCTTCGCCCAGACCGGGGCCAGCGGCAGGTTCAGGGCCAGGAGCAGCACCATGCCGACGAAGAGGGACGCGATCAGGCCCCAGACCAGCTCCGGTTCGCGTTCGAACAGGAGGGGGCCCGGCTGGATGCCGTACTGCTGGAACGCGGCGAGCATGACGGCGGCGACGGCCGTGGTGGGCAGGCCGAGCGTCAGCATGGAGACGAGGGTGCCGGCCGCCGACGCCGAGGACGCCGACTCGGGTCCCGCGACGCCCTCGATGGCGCCCTTGCCCCACTCGTCCTTGTGCTTCGACAGGCGCTTCTCGGTGACGTAGGAGAGGAAGGTGGGGATCTCGGCGCCGCCCGCGGGGATCGCGCCGAACGGGAAACCGATGAGCGGGCCGCGCAGCCAGGACTTCCAGGTGCGCTTCACGTCGGAGCGGCCGAGCCAGGGGCGGCCGACGGGGATGGCCTCGCCGCTGGTGCGGCGCAGGTGCGCGGCGACCCACAGGGCCTCGCCGATCGCGAAGAGTCCGACGGCGACGATGACGACGTCCACGCCGTCGGCGAGCTGCAACGAGCCGAAGGTGAGGCGTTGTTGGCCGGTCATCTGGTCGAGGCCGACCAGGCCGATGGTGAGGCCGATGAGGAGCGAGGCGAGGCCGCGCACACGGGACGAGCCGAGGACGGACGTCACCGCGATGAACGCGAGGACCATGATGGCGAAGTAGTCGGGCGCGCCGATGTCGACGGCGAGCGAGGCCACCTTGGGCGCGAGCGCGACGAGCAGCACCGTGCCGATCATGCCGCCCGCGAAGTGCCCGATGGCGGCGGCCGCGAGGGCCTGCGCCCCGCGCCCGGACTTCGCCATCGGATTGCCTTCCATGGCGGCGACGACGGCGGCGCTCTCCCCCGGGGTGTTGAGCAGGATGGAGGTCGTCGAGCCGCCGAACATGGCGCCGTAGTAGATGCCCGCGAACATGATGAACGCGCCGGTGGGTTCGAGTCCGTACGTCACCGGGAGCAGCAGCGCGACGGCCATGGCGGGGCCGATGCCGGGCAGCACGCCGATGGCCGTGCCGAGCAGGACGCCGACGGCGGCCCACAGGAGGTTGATCGGGGTGAGGGCCGTACCGAAGCCGTCCAGAAGGGAGTTGAAGGCATTCATGGCGTCACAGCACTCCCATCAGGGGGCCGCCCGGCAGCGGGACGCCGAGCAGGTTGTTGAAGACGACGAAGGTGAGCAGGGACAGGCCCGCGGCGATCAGGGGGTCGCGCCGCGGGTGGCGGCTGCCGAGCGCGTACGCGGCGCCCCAGAACAGCAGGGCGCCCGCGACCGGGAAGCCGAGCGGTTCGATGAGGACGGCGGTGGCGAGGAAGACGCCGGCGAGCAGCAGTACGGTGCGCCAGTCGGCGGGTTCGGAGAGGTCGATGTCCTCGCCGCCCTCGGCCTCGCCGCGGCCGCCGCGCAGCACGTCGACGGCGAGGAGCACCGCGACGACGAGCAGGCCGGTGCCGACCACGATCGGTACGGTTCTCGGTCCGACGGGTCCGCGCTGGGTCAGGTCGACGTCCATGGTGAGCGCGTCGGTGAGGACGAGCGCGCCGAGCGCCAGCAGCAGGACGCAGACGCCGAGTTCGGAGTGTTCGCGCAGCCAGGACGTCCGGGTCGTGGGGCGGTCCCGGTTTTCGGGGAGGGTCACAGTCCCAGCTCCTTCAGTACGGAGACCACGCGCTTGTCCTGGGCGTCGAGGAACGTCCCGAAGTCGTCGCCGACGAGGAACGCGTCGTCCCAGCCGTTCTTCTTCAGGGACTGCTTCCATTCGTCGGAGGCGTGCAACTTCCTTACGAGGTGGGTGAGTTTGTCGCGCTGGGTGCCGGAGAGGCCGGGCGGGGCGACGATGCCGCGCCAGTTGGTGAAGTCGACGTCGTAGCCGGACTCCTTGAGCGTGGGGCCGTCGAGGCCGGGGACGCGCTCGGGGCCGGTGACGGCGAGGAGGCGCAGTTCGCCGCTCTTGATCTGGTCGAGGTACTCGCCGACGCCGGAGACGCCGAAGGCGACCTTGTTGCCGAGGATGGAGGCGAGGAGTTCGCCGCCGCCGTCGAAGGGGATGTAGTTGACCTTCTTCGGCGCGATGCCGGCGGCGCGCGCCATCAGCATCGGGGCGAGGTGGTCGGGCCCGCCGGGCGAGGAGCCGCCGCCCACCGGGAGCTTGCCGGGGTTCTTCTTCCAGGCGTCGACGAGCTGCCCGATGTCCTTGTACGGGGAGTCCTTGGCGACCACGACGACGTCCGCCTCCTCGGTGAGGCGGGCGATGGGCGTGGTGTCGGCGAGGGTCGTCGGGGCGTGGTTGGAGCGGGCGGCGCCGACCACGCCGAGCCCCATGGACATCGCGAGCTTGCCGTTGCCGTGTTCGCCGACGAGCCGGGTCAGGCCGACGGTGCCGCCGGCGCCGGGCAGGTTGAACACCTCGATGGTGTGGGTGAGTCCGGCGTCCTCGGCGTTCTTCGCGGCGGTGCGCGCCGTGATGTCGTAACCGCCGCCGGGCGTGTTGGGGACCATGAGGCGCAGGCCGGGGATCTGGGTGCCGGCGTCGGCGCCGCTGCCCGTGGTGAGCAGCGGCGGCCCCACCAGGACGAGCAGCGCGGCCCCGAGCAGGGCGAGGGGTGTGCGCAGGCGCACGGGTGCCACCACCTGTCGAGATACGGAGGGTCAGGGGGTTGTGAGGTGGCCCACATGTTGCCTACGCGTTAACGAGCTGTCTCTCTTCCGCGCTTAAGGAACGTTGTGGTCCTTGTGGTCGCGCCCCTACCCTGCGCCAGTGACGAAAGTGCTGGTCGTGGACGACGACTTCATGGTCGCCAAGCTGCACAGTCGGTACGTGTCCGGCCTTGACGGATTCGTGGTGGCCGGCGTGGCGCACAGCGGCGCCGAGGCGTTGCGCGCGGCCGAGGCGGTACGTCCCGATCTGGTGCTCCTCGATGTGTATCTGCCGGACATGGACGGGATCGAGGTGCTGCGGGAGCTGCGGTCGGCGGAGGAGCGGGATCCTTCGCGTGCGCCGGTGGACGCGCTGTTCATCACGGCGGCGCGGGACGCGGAGGTCGTGCGGGCCGCGCTGCGGGCCGGGGCGCTGCACTACCTGATCAAGCCGTTCAACCAGGCGGCGCTGCAGGAGCAGTTGCGGCACGTGGCGGCGCTGCGGGCACGCCTCGACGACCTCGACGAGGCGCGGCAGGAGGACGTCGACCAGATCTTCGGTGCGCGTCCGCCGGGTTCCAGGGAACTCCCGAAGGGCCTCGCCGCGCACACGGCGGATCTCGTCGAGCGCACCCTGCGCGCGCACCCGGAGGGCCTGTCGGCCGCGGAGTGCGCCGAGCGGGCGGGCTCGCTGTCCCGGGTGAGCGCGCGGCGGTACCTGGAGTTCTTCGCGGGGACGGGGCGGGCGCGGGTGTCGCTCCGCTATGGGGGCACGGGGCGGCCGGAGCGCCGTTACCGGTGGGTGGCCTAGGGGCCGGCCGGCGGTTCAGGTCGCGTCCGGGTGGCCCGTGCTGTTCTGTGCCGGATCCCGCGCCCGCGGCCGGATCCGCCGGACAGGCCCCTGGGGCAGGTCGGCTCGGAGGGGGCTGGAGTGCGAGGAACGATCATGAGCGCCGCGGCGGCGCTGGCGGCCGTGCTGGTGGCGACGGTGTGCGTCGCCGACCGGCCGGCCGGTGGCGGCGGGGAGCGGCCGGTGTCCGGGGCCCAGCGGCCGCCGGCCGGAACGCCTTCGGCGCATCCCCGGCCCGGGGACCTGAACGGCGACGGCTACGACGACTTCGCCGTGGAGGCGGGCGACCACTTGGTGGTGGTGTACGGGTCGGCGGACGGCCTGGATCCCCGGCTGCGTACGGTCGTCGCGACGCCGCCCTCGAAGTGGAGCGAACAGCGGCGGCTGCTGCGCGTCGACCTGGACCACGACGGCTTCACCGATCTGGTGCGGGCCCCGGAGATCAGCCGCCCGGCCGTCCTGTGGGGCGGGCCGCGCGGGCTGAGCGCCCCGCGGCCGCTCACCGGTGCGTCCAGGAGCCCGGCGGCCACCGGCGACTTCGACGGGGACGGCAACGCAGATCTGTTCGTCCCGGGCGGGGCCGAGGGTCCGCAGGGCACGGTCTGGTACGGGCCCGTCGGGCGGGACGGCACCCCGGCCCGCCGCCAGGAACTGACCGACGGGCACGCCCGGGACTCGATCCCCGACCGGTTCCTCGCCGGCGACTTCGACGGCGACGGGGCGACCGATCTGGCCCTGTGGTTCGTCTGGACCGACCCGGAGATGGAGGGCGACGGCGACGTCTCCGTCCGGGGCGCGCACTATCTGCGCGGCGGCCCGCGCGGGCTCCGGCTCGTCGAGCGCCGCGAGCAGCCGGACATCGGCCTGGAGGGACAGCCCGGGGACGTGGACGGCGACGGCATCGACGACCTGTACTCGGCGAACTTCGGTGCGTACGAAGGGAAGCTGGGGGCGGGGTACTGGCTCAGCACCCGCTCGGGACCCGAGACCGGCGAGAAGGGAGGCGTGGGCACCGGCTCCCCGCCGGGGCTCGGGGACGCGCCCGACTACGGCGGCATGGGCGGCACGGCCCTCGGCGATGTGACCGGCGACGGCAGGGCGGATCTGGTCACCTCGGCGACCGGTGCCGACGACAACAACGGCGCGGTCTGGCTGATCCCGGATCTGCTCGGGGCGCGGGCCGCGGACATCCGGGCGGTGACCCTCGACAGTCCGGGCGTCCCGGGCAGCAACACGCCCTCCCCCGGCCGCGGTCCGACGCGCAACCGCATCACCGTCGAGGGCCCGCTGCTCGACACCGACGGCGACAGGCACCTGGACGTGGTGTTCAGCGCCTCGGGCTACGTGCGGCGGAACGGACGGGACCCGGACGCGTTCTGGGTACTGCGGGGCACCGACACGGGGATGCGGTACCAGCGGCATTTCACGTCCGAGGACCTCGACCGAGGCCGCGCGCAGCACGTTCTCTGATCACAGCCTGAGCCCGGCCTTAAGTGCGCCATAAAGATCGACTCAGGACGCCCACAGGGGCCGACCGGGGCTGTTTCCCGGGCTAACTTGCATGTCACCGGGGCCCGTTCACCTGACGGAACGGAGCTTCCCCCCACCCCTGTCGTCCCACCGAGGAGATCCCCCATGCCCGCACGCCGCAAGGTCGCCGCTCTCGCCGCCACCGGCGTCGTCCCGCTCGCCCTGACCGCCCTGTCCGCCTCGCCCGCCGCGGCGCACGGCACGCTCGGCGACCCGGTCAGCCGGGTCGCGGCCTGCTACGCCGAGGGCGCCGAGAGCCCCACGTCGGCGGCGTGCAAGGCGGCGGTCGCGGCGGGCGGCTCGCAGGCCCTGTACGACTGGAACGGCATCCGGGACGGCGAGGCCGGCGGCAAGTCCGAGGAGCGCATCCCCGACGGCAAGCTGTGCTCGGCGAACTCCGACGAGTTCAAGGGCATGGACCTGGCCCGCGCCGACTGGCCGGCCACGAAGGTCTCGGCGGGCTCGTACACCTTCAAGTACAAGGTGACCGCCCCGCACAAGGGCACCTTCAAGCTCTACATGACGAAGCAGGGCTACGACGCGTCGAAGCCGCTGGCCTGGTCGGACCTGGACCTGCAGAACCCGGTGGCGACGAGCACCGACCCGGCGGCCGAGGGCGGCTTCTACACCTTCTCCGGCAAGCTTCCCGAGCGCACCGGCCGCCAGCTGATCTACGGCGTCTGGCAGCGTTCGGACAGCCCGGAGGCGTTCTACTCCTGCTCGGACGTGACGTACGGCGGCAGCTCGTCCGCGGGCGCGGCCCCGGCGGCGTCGGCGCCGTCCGACGAGCAGATCGAGCAGGACGCCGACAAGTCGACGATCGACCACAGCGGCATGGACATGGGCGACGGCTCCGCGACGCACGAGGGCCACGAGTCGGCGGCCCCGGCGGCGCAGGACGCCGGCACCCCCAACGCCCCCGAGGTCAACGGCGGCGGCAGCAAGGAGCTGGCGGGCCAGGACGCTTCGGAGAACCTCGCCGAGACCGGTGGTGACTCCACCACCCCGTACATCGCGATGGGCGGCGCGGCCGCGCTGGCGATCGGCGCGGCGGGCCTGTTCGCCTCGGTGCGGCGCCGCGCGGTGACGGGCGGCCGGCACGGCCGCTGATCCCGCACGCACGACCGGACCGCCGTCTCCCTGCCCTGCGGGAGGCGGCGGTCCTCAACTGCATCCGAGGGAATGTCAGTTGAAGCAGTCGGTCGGGGTGGCGTGCGCGGGGTCGAGGGCGTTGGCGACCTCGTGGTACGCGACGAGGTCGACGGTCCCGATGGTCACGTGCTCGGAGAGGTCGGCGGGGCACAGGTCCTGCACGACGACGTTGCGCACGTCGGGCCCGTCGAGGAACTGGGTCCGGTAGGGGGTGACGACCTCGTCGTACTTGGTGGCGATGACGGTGTAGTGGACGCCGGGCACGGTGTCGCCGCCCGCGTTGAGCTTCTTGACGAAGTCCGATCCGGCGATCTGGTCGGCGAGGGACGGTGTCGCGAGCGTCAGCAGCGGCTCGATGCCCGGGAAGTAGGGCAGGAGTTTGGTGAGTCCGCTCAGGGTGGTGCCGTGGTTGTCGGGCGCGATGCCGACGAGGGCGTTCACCTCGGCGGCGCCGCCGAGGAACTTCAGGTAGTAGCGCGGCATCATGCCGCCCTGTGAGTGCCCGACGAGGTCGACCTTGGCGACGCCGGTGGCGCCGCGCACCTTGTCGACGAAGGCGTCCAGCTGCTCGGCGGACTTGGCGATCGGACCGAGCCCGTTGAAGAGGGGGACGCCGGGCAACTGTCCGTAGTCCAAAGAGAAGACGCAGTACCCGCGCTTGACCAGGTACGGCGCGAGGACGAGCCAGTTGTCGACGGAGTTGCCGAACGTGCCGTGGACGAGGACGACGGGCCTCGGGTGCGCGGCCGACGGCTTGCAGGAGTAGTCGTTCCAGCCGCTGCTCGGCGCGGCGGCCGTGGCGTGGGCTGCGGTGAGGGGGGTCGCGGTGGCGGCGAACAGGGCGGCGGCGACGGTCACGGCGCGCAGTGCCCGCCTCCATCTGTTTCTGGGCAGCATCGTGAATCTCCTCGCGGCTCAAGGGAGTTGCACGGAGCTTGCTGTGCCCATGCCAAGTTACGCGTGAGTAGTAGAGGCGTGAAGTTACGCGTCGGTAAAAATTTCTAGCACGGATTGCGGGTGACAGTCCTGATGGGGTGTCACCAGAGGGGCCGGATGGGCGCGTCGGGCGCCAACGCCCGGCCGCACACCACCCGCAGAAGCGATCTTGGCCCGCGCCCCACGGCGAGCGGGCTCACGCGGCCAGCGAGGCCGGCACGATGACCCCGGCCCCGAACTTCGCCCGGGCCCGGTCGGCCACCGCCTCCAGCACCCGGGCCCGCTCGTCCACCGGGTCGAAGGTCAGCTGCCGGGCGGCCCCTTCGGCCGGCCCGAGCCCCTCCGCCCGCAGGGAGACGCCCCGCACCCTGGCCCGCTGCAGTCCCAGTGCCTCGTACATCCGGTACGCGGCCCCGGCCAGGGAGACGGAGTGGGCGGTCGGCTCGGGGAGCACCCGGCTGCGTACGGTCGAGGACCGGTCGGCGTAGCGCACCGTGAGGGTGAGCGAGCGGCACACCTGCTCCTCGTCGCGCATCCGGGCGCCCAGCTCGTCGGCCACGGCCAGCAGGGCGCGCCGGTGCCGGAACGGGTCCAGCTCGTCGCGCACGAAGGACCGTTCGGCGGCGAGTGAGCGCGCGGCCGCGTTCGGGGTGACCCGGGCCCGGTCGATGCCGCGCGCCTTGTCGTGCAGCTCGCGCCCGACGCGTGCCGTGGTGAGGCGCTGCAGGGTGGACAGCGGCGCGGCGGCGAGCCGGCCGACCGTGTCGAGCCCGTACTCGCACAGGGTCCGCGCGGTGGCGGCGCCGACCCCGGGGAGCGCGCCGACGGGCTGTCCGTCGAGGAACTCCGGTACGTCCCGCACCACTTCGGTCACGCCGGTCGCGGCCCCGCGCGCCGCCATCCGCGCGACCATCGGCCCGGGTCCGGCCCCGATCACGCACTCCACGCCGTACAGGGCGACGGCCCGCACCCGGATCACCGAGGCGATCCGGCGCGCGTCCCAGCCGAAGTAGCGCACGGCACCGCGCAGGTCGACCAGCGCGGAGTCCGGCGGCAGCGCCTCGACGACCGGGCTGAACTCGCCGAGCAGGGAGAGCAGTTGTGCCAGGTACGCCTCGTGGGCGGGCGGCAGCAGGAACCGCACGCACAGCACACCGCCCAGCTCGTCACGTTCATGTTCCACCGAACTCACCCCGCACTTCCCGGACTGCGATGCCACAACTTGCGCTGACTGCCCGGCACTCCGTCGCCGGCCGGTTTCAGGTCGGCCCACGGGTGCATCTCGTAACCGGTGGACAACCGGATCCGCCGCCCGTCCGCGCCGTCCGGCGCCGGGTCCTCCTCCGGTCCCGGCGCGGCCATCCGCCGCGCCACCTCGTCGAGCCCTTTCTCCCGGTACACCTCCGTCAACTCCGCGAGATTCCATGCCGCTTCCCCCACGACGCTCAGGCTGCGCGGCCCGCGCCGCTGCACGGTGCCGCGCACGAGCAGCAGCCACGAGTGGAAGACGGTGTGCGCGCAGGCGGCGTGCGCCTCGTCGAAGAACGCGAGGTCGACGAGGCCCGTACCGTCGTCGAGGGTGGTGAAGACGACCCGCTTCCCGGACCGGATCGGCGGGGTCTGCGTGGCCGCCTTGGCCCCGGCCACCAGCACGGTCCGGCCATGCTCGGCCTCCCGCAGCCGCCGCGCCGACACGACCCCGAGCTCCCGCAGGAACTGCTCGTAGTCGCCCATGAGATGCCGCGACGCGTCCATCCCGAGCACCCCGAGCTCGGCGCTGAGCCGTTCCGTGTCGCCGAGGTCGGGCAGCCCGGCCGGGGCCGTGTGCCGCCCGCCGGCCAGGGGCAGCTGCGCGCCGCGCGCGCCCCGCCCGGAGCGCTGCAGCTCCGCCAGGTGCAGTTGCAGATCACGGCGGTTGGCGCCGAACGCGTCGAGCGCGCCGACCTGTGCGAGCCGGGTGGCGAGCGGGCGGCTCGGCCGGGCCCGCTCCCAGAAGTCGAGCAGCGAGGCGTACGGCTGCCCCGCCTCGATCCGGGCGGCCTCCGCCTCACTGATCCCGTACACATCGGACAGGGCGAGCCGTACGCCCCATACGTCCCGTTCGTCATCAGACACCAGTTCGATACGGTGGGCGACCGCGGACCGGTTCACGTCCAGCGGGAGCACCGGCACCCCCCGCCGCCGCGCGTCGGCGAGCAGCAGCCGTTTCGGGTACATCCCGGGATCGTGCGTGAGCAGCCCGGCATAGAACGCCGCCGGGTGATGGGCCTTCAGCCACGCCGACTGGTAGGTGGGGACGGCGAAGGCCACGGCGTGCGCCTTGCAGAAGCCGTAACTGCCGAACGCCTCGACGATCTCCCAGGTCCGCGCGACGGTCTCGGCGTCGTAGCCGCGCGCCGTCGCGTGCTGTGCGAACCAGAACCGGATGCGCCCCTGCGACTCGGGGTCGGAGAGCCCTCTGCGCACCCGGTCGGCCTCGTCGCGCCCGCAGCCCGTCATGATGTCGACGATCTTGATGATCTGTTCGTGGAAGACGACGACGCCGTAGGTCTCCTTCAGCGCGTCCGCCAGGTCCGGGTGCGGGTAGCGGATCGGCGCGCGTCCGTGCCGCGCCTCGATGAAGGGCCGCACCATGTCGGCGGCGACGGGCCCGGGGCGGAACAGCGAGATGTCCACGACCAGGTCGTGGAAGGTGGCGGGCTGCAGCCGCCCCACCAGGTCCCGCTGGCCCGGCGACTCGATCTGGAAGCAGCCCAGCGTCTCGGCGGACTTGATGAGCCGGTACGTCTCCGGGTCGCCCGGCGGTACCGCGTCGAGGTCCACGGAGGTACCGGTCGCCCGCTCGATCTCGCCCGCGGCGTGCGCCATCGCCGACTGCATCCGCACACCGAGCACGTCCAGTTTGAGCAGCCCGAGGTCCTCCACGTCCTCCTTGTCGAACTGGGACATGGGGAAGCCCTCGCCGCTGGTCGGCACGACCGGGGTGCGGGCGAGCAGCGAGGCGTCGGAGAGCAGTACCCCGCACGGATGCATGGCGACGCCGCGCGGCAGCGCGTCGAGCGCCTCGACCAGGTCCCACAGGCGGGTCTTGTCACCGAACTCCCCGGCGATCTCCTTGAGTTCGGGCAGTTCCGCCATGGCCGAGCGGGCGTCGCGCGCCCGGATGTGCGGGAACGCCTTGGCGATCCGGTCGATGTCGGCGGGGTCCATGGACAGGGCCGCGCCGACGTCGCGTATCGCGTGGCGCACCCGGTAGGTCTCCGGCATCGCGACGGTGGCGACGCGCTCGGCGCCGAACCGGTCGAGGATCGCGCGGTAGACCTCCAGGCGGCGCGCGGACTCGACGTCGATGTCGATGTCGGGCAGGACGGAGCGCCGCTTGGACAGGAAGCGCTCCATGAGCAGGCCGTGCTCGACGGGGTCGGCGTTGGCGATGCCGAGCAGGTAGTTGACGAGGGATCCGGCGCCGGATCCCCGGGCCGCGACCCGGATGCCCATGTCCTTCACGTCGTCGACGACCTGAGCGACCGTCAGGAAGTAGGAGGCGAAGTCGTAGTGGGCGATGATGTCCAGCTCGCGGTGCAGCCGCTCCCAGTGGGCACGGTCGTCCGCGTGGCCGAGGCGGACCATGCCGGCCGTCGCGCGCGAGGCGAGGACGCGCTGCGCGGTGCGCCGCCCGGCGCCGACGAGGTGCGGTTCGGGGAAGCGCACGGAGCCGATGCCCAGGTCGTCCTCGGGGTCGACGCGGCAGGCGGCGGCCGTGTCCCGGGTCTGTTCGAGCAGCCGGTGGGCGGTGTCGCGGCGGAACCCGGCCGCCTCCACGACCCGCTCGGCCTCGCGCAGCATGGCGTCGGTGTCCTTCAGCCAGCGTTCGCCGCTGTCGAGTTCCTTGGTCGGGTCGACGGGCACGAGGCGGCGCGCGGCGTCCAGCACGTCGGCGACGGGGCCCGCGCCCGGGTCGGCGTACCGGACGTCGTTGGTCAGGACGGGGCGCACGCCCTGCTCGGCGGCGAAGCCCACGGTGCGGGCGGCGAGGCGCAGCGAGCCGGGCCCGGTGCCCTTCCTGCCGTGGTGGACGGCTTCGAGGCGCAGGGCGTCGCCGTGGATCTCGCGCCAGGGCGCGAGCAGCACGGCCGCCTTGTCGGGGCGTCCGGCGGCGAGCGCGCGGCCCACGTCGGAGGCGGGCCCGAGCAGCACGGTGAGGCCCTCGCCGTGGTTCTCCTCCCACGGCAGCCGTACGTCCTGGGAGCCGTCGGCGTGCGCGGCGGTGATCATGCGGCAGAGTTCGGCCCAGCCGCGCGCCCCGTCCCGGGCGAGGAAGGTGACCCGGGGGGTCGACTCGTCGATGAAGGCGCCGCCGCGCACCGGTGGCCTGCGCCGGCCGCCGTCCCGTCGAAGGACCGGCGTGCCGACCGCGAGCTCCGCGCCGAACAGCGGGCGCACCCCGTGCTTGGCGCACGCCTTGGCGAACCGGACGCTGCCGGCGACGGTGTCCCGGTCGGTGAGGGCGAGGGCGTCCATGCCCCGCTCGGCGGCGCGCTCGGCCAGCCGCTCCGGGTGGGTGGCGCCGTAGCGCACGGAGAACCCGGACACGGTGTGCAGATGCGTGAAGCCCGGCACACGCACCTCCAGCACACCTCGAGCCAATCGGATCTCACCTCCCCCACCTCCACCATAGACCAACTTTCGAACGCGTGTACGACAGTGAGCGAGGGGCACCCGTTCGGCCCACCCCGACTGCATGACAGGGACCGCCACCGGACCGTGGGGGCATGAAGTTCGCCGACGAGTTCAAGAACGCCGTCACTCCCCGAGCCGCGCTCCTCGTCATCGGCGTGCTCGCCCTCCAGCTGCTGTTCATCGCCTCGTACGTGGGGGCGCTGCACAACCCGAAACCGAAGGACGTGCCGTTCGGCGTCGTCGCCCCGGTGCCCGCGGTCGCGCAGCAGACCGAGCAGCAGCTGTCGAAACTGCCGGGCTCCCCGCTGGACCCGCGGGTGGTCACCGACGAGAAGACGGCGCGGCAGCAGATCATGGACCGCACGATCGACGGCGCCCTGGTCGTCGACCCGCGGGGCACCAAGGACACCCTGCTCGTCGCGTCCGGCGGCGGCACCGTGCTGGCCAGCGCGCTGGAGACGCTCGCCACCAAGGTCGACGGCGCCGAGCAGCGGACCGTCCGGACCGTCGACGTGGCGCCCGCGTCCGCGCAGGACTTCGACGGGCTCTCGGCGTTCTATCTCGTCGTCGGCTGGTGCGTCGGCGGATACCTGTGCGCCTCGATCATGTCGATCAGCGCCGGGTCCAGGCCCGCGAGCCCGCAGCGCGCGGCGATCCGGCTCGGCGCCATGGCGCTCGTCGCGATCGTCGGCGGCATCGGCGGCTCGCTCATCATCGGCGACTCGATCCTGGGCGCGCTGCCCGGCTCCTTCTGGGCGCTGGCCGGGCTCGGCGCGCTGGTCACCTTCGCGGTCGGCGCGATCACGCTCGCCCTGGAGGAGCTGACCGGCATCGTCGGCATCGGCCTGGCCGTGCTGCTGATCGTCGTCGCGGGCAACCCGAGCGCGGGCGGCGCGTTCCCGCTGCCGATGCTGCCGCCGTTCTGGCAGGCGATCGGGCCCTGGCTGCCGCCGGGCGCGGGCACCTGGGTGGCGCGCTCCATCGCGTACTTCCAGGGCAACGACGTCACGAAGTCGCTGCTGGTCCTCTCCGCGTGGGCGGTGGTCGGTGTGGCGGTGACGCTGCTGGTGTCGGGCCTGCGCGACAGACGACGCAGGGTGAGTACGGCTCCCTAGGGGCGCGGGGAACCGCGCGACCGGCCAGCGACACCCCGCACCCGCGCATCCGGACAGACCAGGCAGACGAGAGGGCGCCCCCGTTGAACTTCCCGCACCGCTCAGGACCGGCGGCCCAGGCCGTCTCCGTCAAGCGCATGGAGCCGACCGCGCAGGCCCAGCTCGGCCCGCTCGGGCTGACCGGCTTCATCGTCGTCACGATGATCGCCACCGGAATCGACGCGGGCATCTTCCCCGAGAAGCTGGCCGCCGCCGACGTCCCGGTGGTCGGCTTCTTCATCGGCGGCCTCGCGCAGCTGCTCGCCGGGCTCTTCCAGGCCCAGCGCGGCGACACCTGGCACGCCACGGTCTTCGGCGGCTTCGGCCTGTTCTGGATGGCGAAGGCGCTCATGCTGCTGTGGGTGCTCCCCTCCCTCGATCCCTCGCTGCGCGGCGACGCGATGGGCCTGTTCACGCTGCCCTGGGTGTTCGTCGTCTTCGTGCTGTGGCTGGCGAGCTGGCGCATCCATCTGGTGCTGTTGCTGACGTTCAGCTGTGTGCTCGTCGTGTTCGTCGCGATGACCTGCAACGGCTTCACGGGCCTGGTCGGCTGGAACCGGGTCGCGGGCTGGTTCGGGCTCGGCGCGACGCTGGGGGCGCTGTATCTGCTCGCCGGGCAGGTCATGGCGTCGACGTGGGGGCGGCCCGTGCTGCCGATGGGCCGGTTCCTGGCCCCGCCCGACCCCACCGAGTCGTGATCACCACTCTCGCCGTCGAGAACTACCGCTCCCTGCGGCGGCTGATCGTCCCGCTGGACCGGCTGAACGTGATCACCGGCGCCAACGGCACCGGGAAGTCCAGCCTGTACCGGGCGCTGCGGCTGCTCGCCGCGTCGGCACGCGGCGGCGCGGTCGCGGCGCTCGCGCAGGAGGGCGGTCTGCCGTCGGTGCTGTGGGCCGGCGAGCGCGACGCGGGCCCGGTCGGCCTCCGGCTCGGTTTCGCGGGCGACGAGTTCGGCTACGCGGTCGACTTCGGACTGCCCCAGTCCAGCGGCTCCCGGCCCGGCGGCGGGCAGTCCATGTTCCGGCTCGACCCGGAGATCAAGCGCGAGTGCACCTGGGCGGGCCCGGTGCTCCGCCCCGCCGCCCTGCTCTGCGACCGCGCGGGCCCCGCCGTACGCAGCCGGACCGCCGACGGCGGCTGGCACCGCACGCAGGGCCTGCGCCCGTACGACAGCATGCTCAGTGAGATCGCCGACCCGCAGCTGGCCCCCGACCTGCTGCGGCTGCGGGAACTGATCCGGTCCTGGCGGTTCTACGACCATGTGCGCACCGACGCCGACGCCCCGGCCCGTGCCGCCCGCATCGGCACCCGGACCCCGGTCCTCGCGTCCGACGGCGCGGACCTGGCGGCCGCCCTCCAGACGATCCGCGAGACCGGCGACGACGAGGCGCTGGACGAGGCCGTCGCGGACGCGTTCCCCGGCAGCCGGGTGCGGGTCGTGGACGGTACGGGCGGCCGGTTCGAGATCCAGCTCACGCAGCGCGGCCTGAAGCGTCCGCTGGGCCCGGCCGAGCTCTCCGACGGCACCCTGCGCTATCTGCTGTGGGCGGCCGCGCTGCTCACCCCGCGCCCGCCCGGGCTGCTGGTCCTCAACGAGCCGGAGACCAGCCTGCATCCCGAACTCCTCGCCCCGCTGGCCCACTTGGTCCTCGCCGCGGCCAAGGACTCCCAGGTCGTCGTGGTCACGCACGCCCGGCCGCTGGCCGACGCGCTGGCACGCGAAGCGCCCCGCCACCGTGTCGACCTGAACTCCGTGGAACTGCTCAAGGAGTCCGGCCGGACGACGGTGGCGGGGCGTGAGGGACTGCTGGACGAACCGCTCTGGTACTGGCCCAAGCGGTGATCAGCCCTGCGGGGCACCCTCCGGGTTCCCGTAGTACGCCTGCCGCATCAGCTGCTTCATGTCGTCGATCATCGGCATCCGCGGGTTGGCGGGCGCGCACTGGTCGGCGTAGGCGTTCATGGCCTGCTGCGGCAGGGCCTCGATGAACGCGGCCTCCTCGACGCCCTCCGCCTGGAAGGAGGCCGGGATGCCGCAGCGGTCGCGGAGTTCCTCGACGGCCCGGGCGTACGACTCCACGCCCTCGGCCGGGGTCGCGGCCGGCAGGCCCAGCATCCTCGCGATCTCCTGGAGCCGCTCGGGCGCCCGGTAGGTCTCGGCCTTCGGCCACGGGGTGGCCTTGTGGGAGACGGTGCCGTTGTGCCGGATGACGTGCGGCAGGAGCAGCGCGTTGGTGCGGCCGTGGGCGACGTGGAAGGTGTTGCCCAGGGTGTGCGCCATGGCGTGCACCAGACCGAGGAAGGCGTTGGCGAAGGCCATGCCCGCGATGGTCGACGCGTTGTGCATCTTCTCGCGCGCCTCGGGGTTCTTCGCGCCGTCCGTCACGCACGCTTCCAGGTTCTCGAAGATGAGCTTGATGGCCTGGAGGCACTGGCCGTCGGTGAAGTCGTTGGCGTAGACGGAGACGTACGCCTCGGTGGCGTGGGTCAGCGCGTCGAAGCCGGAGTCGGCGGTGACGGTCGGCGGCAGGTTCATCGGCAGCATCGGGTCGACGATGGCGACGTTCGGGGTGAGCGCGTAGTCCGCGAGGGGGTACTTCTGGGCGGCGGCCGGGTCGGAGATGACGGCGAACGGCGTGACCTCGGAGCCGGTGCCCGAGGTGGTCGGGACGGCGACGAGCTTGGCCTTCTGGCCCAGCTGCGGGAACGTGTAGGCCCGCTTGCGGATGTCGAAGAACTTCTCCTTGGTGTCCGCGAACTCGATCTCCGGGTGCTCGTACATCAGCCACATGATCTTCGCGGCGTCCATCGGGGAGCCGCCGCCGAGCGCGACGATCGTGTCGGGGCGGAAGTCCCGCATCGCGGCGGCACCGGCCTGCACGGTGGCCAGCTCCGGGTTGGGCTCGACGGTGTCGATGACCTGCAGAGTGACCGGCTCCTGGCGGGAGTTGAGGATGTCGGTGACCTTCTGGACGAAGCCGATCCGTCCCATGGTCCTGTCGGTGACGATCGTGACCCGGCTGACGCCGTCCATCTCGCCGAGGTACTTGATGGCGTTGCGCTCGAAGTAGATCTTCGGCGGGATCTTGTACCACTGCATGTTGGTGTTGCGCCGCCCGATCCGCTTGATGTTGAGGAGGTTGACCGCCGAGACGTTGTTGGACACCGAGTTGTGGCCGTAGGAGCCGCAGCCCAGGGTCAGCGACGGGAGGAAGGCGTTGTAGACGTCGCCGATGCCGCCGAAGGTGGAGGGCGAGTTGACGATGACACGGACCGCCTTGACGCGCCGGCCGAACTCCTCGGCGAGGGCCTCGTCCTCGGTGTGGATGGCGGCGGAGTGCCCGAGCCCGTTGAACTCGACCATCTGCGCGGCGAGTTCGAGGCCGTGCTCGGTGTCGCGCGCCTTCAGGGCGGCCAGGATCGGGGAGAGCTTCTCGCGGGTGAGGGGCTCGCCGGGGCCGACCTCGGCGCACTCGGCGACGAGGACCGCGGTGCCGGCGGGCACTTCGAAGCCGGCCTGCTCGGCGATCCACTCCGGCGACCTGCCGACGACCGCCGCGTTGAGCTTGGCGCCCGCGCAGTCGGTCCCGTAGGCGGTCGTGCCGAAGACGAACTCCTCCAGCTTGGTCTTCTCGGCGGCCGTCAGGATGTGGGCGTTCAGCCGCTTCAGCTCGGCGATGCCGTCCTCGTAGATCTCCTGGTCGAAGATCACGGCCTGTTCGGAGGCGCAGATCATGCCGTTGTCGAAGGCCTTGGAGAGGACGATGTCGTGGACGGCGCGCTGCAGTTTGGCGTCCTTGGCGACGTAGGCGGGGACGTTGCCCGCGCCGACGCCGAGGGCGGGCTTGCCGCAGGAGTAGGCGGCCTTGACCATGGCGTTGCCGCCGGTGGCGAGGATGGTGGAGACGCCCGGGTGGTTCATGAGGAGGCCGGTGGCCTCCATCGAGGGCTGCTCGATCCACTGCACGCAGTTCTCCGGGGCTCCGGCCTCGACCGCGGCGTCACGGACGATGCGGGCGGCCTCGGCGGAGCACTGCTGGGCGCTGGGGTGGAAGGCGAAGACGATCGGGTTGCGGGTCTTCAGGGCGATCAGCGCCTTGAAGATCGTCGTCGAGGTGGGGTTGGTGACGGGGGTCATCGCGCAGATGACGCCGACCGGCTCGGCGATCTCGGTGATGCCGTTGATCTCGTCGCGGGCGACGACACCGGCCGTCTTCAGGCCGCGCATCGAGTTCACGACGTGCTCGCACGCGAAGAGGTTCTTGACCGCCTTGTCCTCGAACAGACCGCGCCCGGTCTCCTCGACGGCGGCCTTCGCCAGGTCCCCGTGGTGGGAGAGCGCCGCGAGCGACGCCTTCTTGACGATGTGATCCACCTGCTCCTGGTCGAACGTCTCGAACCGGGCGAGCGCCGCCCGCGCCGCTGCGACCAGTTCGTCGACCTTGCCCTCGGTTTCCACGGCAGGCTCCCTTTTTCGCGCCCTTTTCGCTGATGGTTCAATTCCACACCTCAGCGCTTCGCCTGTGGGGCCGAAAAGGGCCTGACCAGGCAGGCACAAGGTCCCTTCAAGATCACGGCACGCCCTCTCGAACCCTCCCCCACCTGCGGCGATTCACAGGGACCAAAGCCCCTTGCGAGCTTGTGAAAACTTTCACAAGAATTTCCGCGAAAAAGGGCACCCCGTGGATACGGGGTGCCCTCAGACGTGGATCAGCCGATTTCGGCGCCGAACGTGGAGAGCGCTTCCGGCACCGGCTGGAAGAACGTCTCGCCGCCCGACGTGCAGTCGCCGCTGCCGCCGGAGGTGAGGCCGAGCGCCGTGTCGCCGGCGAAGAGCGAGCCGCCGCTGTCACCGGGCTCGGCGCAGACGTCGGTCTGGATGAGACCGTTGACGATGTCGCCGTTGCCGTAGTTGACCGTGGCGTCCAGGCCGGTCACCGTGCCGTCGTGGACCTGGGTGGTGGACCCGGAGCGGGTCACCTGCTGGCCGACGGTCGCGTCACCGGCCTTGGTGATCTGCTGCGAGGAGCCGTTGTAGAGGTTGACCTCGCTCGGGTGCGCGACGTCCGCGGTGTACTTCACGAGACCGAAGTCGTTGTCCGGGAAGCTGGACTGCTCGTTCGTGCCGATCTCCTGGCCGCTGGAGTCGGACCAGGTGGAGATCGCCTCGGTGCAGTGTCCCGCCGTGATGAAGTACGGCTCGCCGCCCTTGACCACGTTGAAGCCGAGGGAGCAGCGGCCACCGCCGCCGCTGATGGCGTCGCCGCCCGCGACGAAGGGCTTGAACTCGCCCTGGGTGCGCTTGAGTTCGGCCTTGGCGCCGAGGCCGTCGACGACCTTGCTCAGCTTGTCCCAGGACGCGCCCTTGACCGTACGGTCGGCGGTGACGACCACCTTGTTGGTGGCCGGGTCGGTGGCCCAGGACGTGCCGGGGATGGTGGCGTCCTTCTTCAGCGTCGTGCGGGCGCTCTTGAGCGCGGAGAGCGAGTTCTCCACGACTCTGGCCTTCGCGCCGGCCGCCTCGACCGCCTGTGCGGCGTCCGCGTTCAGGACGTTGACCACGAGGTGCTTGGCGCGGGCGTCGTAGTAGCTGCCCGCCGAGTCCGCGCCGAGGTCCTTCGTCAGGGTCGAGGCGAGATTTCCGGCCTTCGCGACGGAGAGGGTCCGCGGCGCGACATCCGGCGTATCCGTACTGGCGTTCGCAGTCTGGAAGGTGATGCCCGCGGCGACCAGGGCGGTGATTCCCGCTCCGACCACGGCGGCGCGCCGCTTGGGTATGCGTCGGTGCTTCAACTCACGTCCTCCTGTGGGGGGTTAGGAACAGGCCCGATGTGGGGGTGGGCCGGATCCGTGAGGCTGACGCGCCCACTATCCCGAGCGTCACAGGGGGCACACAAGGTCGACTTCAGGACGCGCGTACGACAACCCCCGGGCGCCCCTGCCCGCCGGACAGCCACCGCTGCACCGCACGTCGATCCCCTTTGCAAACACCCTGTGCACAGGGGAACCTCCAGGGGGTGAGGACTAGTCCTGTCCGGTAATCGCCCCTTGCCAAAGGCGCGGAACTGCGCCGCCGCAGGCTCCGTCCAGGGGCACGGGACGAGGGAGACACCGGCGTACGCGGGTGTTCCTACGGTGCGTCTCTCTTCTCGGGCCGGGGCTCCTTGTCCAGGTCGAGCTCCGTCAACTGCTGGACGGCCGCCTCGGCGGCGCGCCCCGCGTCGCCGGGAGCGGCCCGCTCCAGGAAGCGCAGCAGCTCCACCGGGAAGGGCAGCACCAGCGTCGAGTTCTTCTCTGCGGCGACCGCCACCACGGTCTGGAGCAGCCGGAGTTGCAGCGCGGCGGGCTGATCGGACATGACCCCGGCGGCCTCGGCGAGCTTCTTCGACGCCTGCAGTTCGGCGTCTGCGTTGATGACGCGGGCCCGCCGTTCCCGGTC
This sequence comes from Streptomyces sp. cg35, assembly GCF_050410835.1. Taxonomy (NCBI): domain Bacteria; kingdom Bacillati; phylum Actinomycetota; class Actinomycetes; order Kitasatosporales; family Streptomycetaceae; genus Streptomyces; species Streptomyces sp. cg35. The sequence goes on along the minus strand of NZ_CP191268.1, from coordinate 6,999,985 downwards.
GGCCTCCGCCTGCCGGGCCATCGACCGCTTCATGGTCTCCGGCAGCGACACGTCCTTGATCTCGACGCGGTCGATCTGCACGCCCCAGCCGATGGCCGGACTGTCGATCATCAGCTCCAGGCCCTGGTTGAGCTTCTCGCGGTTGGAGAGCAGGTCGTCGAGGTCGCTCTTGCCGATGATCGACCGCAGCGAGGTCTGCGCCATCTGCGAGACGGCGAACCGGTAGTCCTCCACCTGCACCACGGCCTCGGCGGCGTCGACGACCTTGAAGTAGATGACGGCGTCCACCCGCACGGTGACGTTGTCCCGCGTGATGCCGTCCTGCGCGGGCACCGGCATCGTCACGATCTGCATGTTGACCTTGTGGAGCCGGTCCACCAGCGGCACGATCATCGTGAACCCCGGCCCGCGCACGGCCGGCCGGAGTCTGCCGAGCCGGAACACCACACCGCGCTCGTACTGCCGGACCACTCTGGCCGCGGCCATCCCGTACACCGCTCCGGCACAGACGACGGCCACTCCCGCGGCCACGAGCTCCTCGACCATCTCACGGCCCCCCAGGGTCCGAAGTGGGCGCAACCGGCCTCTGCTTCGACCGTAACCCCGCCGGGGGCCGGGGCGGGAGAGCCGGGTGACGGGAGAAGCCCCCGCCGGACGGATCGGCCGGCGGGGGCTTCCTGCTGCTGGCTGCGGTTCAGTGACGTACGTGACGGCTCACGGACGGCGGGGTCAGTAGACGTGCACCCCGTACGCGCTGAGCGCCTCGGTGACCGGCTGGAAGAAGGTCGTGCCGCCGGACGTGCAGTTGCCGCTGCCGCCGGAGGTCAGGCCGTACGCGGTGTTGCCGCCGTACAGCGGGCCGCCGGAGTCGCCGGGCTCGGCACAGACCGTGGTCTGGATGAGGCCGGAGACGATGTCGCCGCCGCCGTAGTTGACGGTGGCGTTCAGGGCGGTGACCCGGCCGCTGTGGATGCCGGTGGTGGAGCCGCGCCGGGTGACCGTGGTGCCCACGGACGGCGTGGCGGCGCGCGTGATGTCCACGCTGCCGACGGTGCCGGACTTGGTCACCGAGCTGTTGGTGTACTTCACGAGGCCGTAGTCGTTGCCGGGGAAGCTGGACCCGGAGGTGGTGCCCAGGGTCGTCGTGTGCCCCGAGTTGGACCACCAGGTACCCGCACCGTCGGTGCAGTGACCGGCCGTCAGGAAGTAGTAGTTCCCGCTGTTGTCCTGGACGTTGAAGCCGAGCGAGCAGCGCCAGCTACTCGCATAGATGGCGTCGCCGCCGGAGATCAGCTTCTTGAAGGTGCCCGCCGTGCGCTCGATCTTGAGCGCGCCCGCGGTGGCGCCGGCCTCCTTCTGGATGCGGCTGATCTCGGCCTGCGAGACCGAGTCGTCGACGGTGACGACGACCTGCTTGGTCTTCGCGTCGACGGCCCACGCGGTACCGGCGATGTCGGCGCTGCGCACCGCGTCGCTGGTCTGCGTGAGTTCGGCGGCGCTGAAGGCCTGGGGCGCTTCGGCGGCGTGGGCCGAGGGGACGGCGAAAGCTGCCGCGGCAAGGAAGCCGGAACCTGCGGCGATCAGCCTGGTCCGTCTCGCTATGCCGGAGCGGGGGGTGGTGCGCTTGATCCTCACTGCTCGTTCCTCCCGAGGGGAAGTCGGGGGCCCGCGTGGGGTCGGGGCCCGTGAGGCGCAGCCAGGATGACGGCGGAATCCGGATTCCGGACACGCCGTGCTCCTGACAAGCGCTGTTCGGGAGTATTCAGAGGGTCAACTGATCGGCACAAGAGTGCCTTTCGGACTTCCGCCAGATCTCCGCATCCACGACGGCATGCCCCGACGGCTTCCCACGTACGTTCCGTACGCCGCCGGGGCTGGGCTCCTGTGTCAGACGGCGACGGGCCCCGTCAGGTTCCGTTCGCCCGCCTCGACGCCCACGGAAAGCGTGTTGCCCGGGGGCGGGAACGGGCAGATGAAGTGGTCCGCGAAGGCGCAGTTGGGGAGCACCGCGCGGTTCAGGTCGACGGTGGTGCGGCCCTGTGCGTCGGGCGCCGGCGGATACAGGAAGCGGAACCGGAAGGTGGTGCTTCCGCCGGTGGTGTCGGCGAACACGGCCCACAGCCGGCCGTCGCCCTGCCGCGCCACCTTCAGCACGTGTTCCCGCCCCTCCAGCGTGAAGGCCAGCTCCCCGGCGAGGCCGAGTCCGCGCTCGACCCCGTCGGCGTTCTCGACACGGACCTCCCGTGCTGTGTCGTACGGGGTGAAGCGGCCCTCGACCGACCAGCGCGGGTCGTAGGGGCTGGTGTCGATGCCGGTGAAGGCGGTGCGGGCGGGCGCGGCCGGGTCGAAATCCCGTACCGCCCACAGGCCTTCGCGCGCGATGACGACGAGCCTGCGCTCACCGAGCGCCACGACGTCATCGGCGGCGAGCCGCGTCTGCTGTCCGTCCAGGGTGTGCACGACCGCGTCGCCGTCCACGCGCCACTGGCCGGGGATGGCCGGAAGTCGGCCCTCCGGATGATCCTCGAGCCAGTGGGTGCCGACGAGCGAGAGGGGCCCGTGGGGCGCGGAGACGGCGGCGATCCTCTCTTCGTGCCACTGCTTCCAGAGGTCGGCGGCGTCACTCATGCCGTGGTCCTTTCGTGGTGCGGTGCGGGTGTGGGCAGTCCCAGGTGGGAGCGGAGCGTGCTGCCCTCGTATTCCGTGCGGAACGCGCCACGTTCCTGGAGCAGCGGAACGACCTTGTCGACGAAGTCGTCGAGCCCGCCGGGCGTCAGATGCGGGACGAGGATGAAGCCGTCGGCGGCGTCGCCCTGCACGAACGCGTCCAACTCGGCGGCGACGGCGTCGGGCGTCCCGATGAACGACTGGCGGGTGGTCGTCTCGATGACGGTCTGCCGGATGGACAGGCCCTTGGCGCGGGACAGCTCCCGCCACTTCTCGGCGACGGCGAGCACGTCGCCGCGGTGCGTACGCCCCTGGGACAGGCCGGAGCCGACGACCGGGTCGATGTCGGGCAGCGGTCCGTCCGGGTCGTACGAGGAGAGGTCGACGCCCCAGATCTGTTCCAGGGCGAGGATCGCGTTCTGCGGGGAGACCTGCTGCCGGCGGATCTCGGCGGCCTTCTCCTGCGCCTCGGCGGCGGTGTCGCCGAGCACGAACGTGACGCCCGGCATGATCTTGAGGTCGTCCGCCCGGCGCCCGTACTGCGCGAGCCGCGCCTTCACGTCGGCGTAGAAGACCCGTCCCGCCTCCAGGGTGCCGTGCCGGGTGAAGATGACGTCGGCGGCGGACGCGGCGAACTCGCGGCCCTCGTCGGAGTCGCCCGCCTGGATGACGACGGGGTGTCCCTGGGGCGGGCGCGGGACGGTGAAGTTCCCTTCGACGGTGAAGTGCTGTCCGTCGTACCGGAACGGACGCTCGGTGCCCGCGTCCCACAACTCCCGTGCCACGGCGACGAATTCGGCGGCCCGGGTGTAGCGGTCGGCCCGGTCGAGGTAGCCGCCGCGGCGGAAGTTCTCGCCGGTGAACGCGTCGGAGGAGGTCACCACGTTCCAGGCGGCGCGGCCCGCGCTGAGGTGGTCGAGGGAGGCGAAGCGGCGGGCGGTCTCGTACGGCTCGTTGAAGGTGGCGTTGACGGTGGCGGCGAGCCCGAGCCGGTCGGTGACGGCGGCGAGGGCGTTGAGGACGGTGAGGGACTCGGGCCGGCCGACCACGTCCAGGTCGTGGATGCGTCCCTTGTGCTCGCGCAGCCGCAGCCCTTCCGCGAGGAAGAAGAAGTCGAACAGGCCGCGTTCCGCGGTGCGGGCGAGGTGTTCGAAGGACGCGAAGTCGATCTGGGACTTCGACCGGGGGTCGGCCCAGACGGTGGTGTTGTTGACGCCCGGGAAGTGGGCGGCGAGGTGGATCTGCCGGCGTGCGGACTGGGTGGAGGTCATGACGGGTCCCCCGCGAGGGCTGCGAACTGGTTGACGGGCCGGGCGAGCCCCAGGTGCTCCCTGAGCGTGCTGCCCGGGTAGAACGTGCGGAACAGGGCGCGGTGCTGGAGCAGTGGCACGGTGCCGTTGACCAGGCGCTCCAGGTCACGGCGGGGATCGAGCGGCGTCAGGTGGAAGCCGTCGACGGCGCCCGAGCGGTGCCAGTCGGTGATGAGTTCGGCGAGGTCGACGGGGCCGCCGCGGTACAGCGGGCCGTCCTCGGTGGGCAGCGGGCCGCCGCCGTGGCCGGGCTGGGCGGCGTGCTCGCCGCTGCCGAGGTCGATCCGCAGGGCGGCGAGGACGCGCAGGCCGTCGGGGTCGCGGCCGTGCTCGGCGGCGCGGCGACGCAGCCCGGAGCGGGCGGCGGCGAGCTGCGCGGGTTCGGCGACGCCGACGAGGGCGACGTCGGCGTGCCGGGCCGCGACGTCGTACGCGTACGGCTGGGTGGCGTCGACCACGACGACGGGGTTGCCCTGCGGCGGGCGCGGCACGATGGACGGGCCGCGCACGGAGAACGTCCGCCCTTCGAAGTCGGCGTGGTGGAGCTTGCCGCGGTCGACGAACCGTCCGGTGGCGACGTCCCGGATCTCGGCGTCGTCCTCCCAGCTGTCCCACAACTTCCGTGCGGCGTCGACGACTTCACCGGCCTCGCGCCAGAGGTCGGCGGGGGCGGCGGCGTCCCTGCGCCCGAAGAGGCGGGCTTCCTCGTCGCTCGTCGAGACGTCGGGCCGCCAGCCGGCCCGGCCGCGGCTCACCCAGTCGAGCGTGGCGACGGCGGCCTGCACGTGGAAGGGCTCGGTGTGGGTGGTGGTGACGGTCGGCACGAGCCCGATGCGCGAGGTGTGCGGGGCGATCCTGGACAGCACGGAGAGGCCGTCCAGGCCCGGCGCGGCGAAGGTGTCGTGGAGCGTGACGAAGTCGAGGGCGCCGTGCTCGGCGAGCCGGGCCAGCTGGAGGTAGGGCTCGGCGTCATGGGTGCCGGGCAGGTCGACGGCCGCGGCGAGGTGCAGCAGACCCCGGCCGGGTTGGCTGGTCATGGGTGAGTAACCTTTCGGCAGGACAGACGAGTTGAGGGCCCTACGGCTTGGGCAGGCCCTTGGGGTTGATCTCGGACTTCGGCACGGCCTCGCTCGACAGGCCCCAGCGCTTGAGCACGCGCGCGTACGAGCCGTCCTCGATCACGTGGTTCAGCGCGGCGGCGTACGCGTCGACGAGCCCGCTGTCCTTCTTCGTGGTCGCCGCGATCTTGCCCTGCACCAGGTCGCCGCCGCCGGAGATGGTGCCGATGATCTGCGACTGCCCGGCGGACGCCACGTGGTAGGCGGCGGACGGGTTCGGGCCGAGGTAGGCGTCGATGCGGCCGGACTGGAGCGCCAGATAGTAGTCCGTGTCCTTCTGGAAGTACTTGATGGTGACGGGCTTCAGGCCCGCCTTCTCGTCCTGCTTGCTCCAGTCGACGAGGATCTTCTCCTGGTTGGTGCCGGAGGACACGGCGATGGTCTTGCCCGCGACGTCCTTGGGCCCCTTGACCCGCCAGCTCGTGACCTTCTTCGCCTCGAAGGCGATGTTGTCGAGCCGGTACGTCGCGAAGTCGTACTTCTCCTTGCGCTCCTCGGTCACCGTCACGTTCGAGAAGACCGCGTCGAACTTGCCGCTGTCGAGGCCGACGAACAGGTTCTCCCAACTCACCTGCTCCGGCTGGAGCTTGAGGCCGAGCGTGTCGGCGACGAGCGTGGCGATGTCCAGCTCGGAGCCGATCCGGGTCTTGTCGTCGGTGGCGAAGAAGCCGAGCGGTGGCGAGGCGTCGGCGCTGCCGCCGAGCCGCAGCGTGCCGCGCTCGCGGATCGCCTCGGGCACCAGGGCGGCGATCTTGTCGACCTTCTTGCCGCGGATGCGGTTCTGGTCGGGGCCGATGTTGATGTTCCCGACCTTCTTCGTGCCGGCGCCGCCGGTGGTCGTGGCGGCGTCGCTGTCACCTCCGCAGGCGGCGAGCAGCGGGGCGACGGCGAGCGCGGCGACGGAGGCGGCGAGGGTACGACGGGACAGCATGGGAGTACTCCTGAGGTGCTCGGTGTGCGGGCGGGGTGACGGGGGGGGACGAGGGGGGAACCAGGGGGGACGAGAGGGGACGAGGGGAGCTCAGAGGACCTTCGACAGGAACGCCTTGGTGCGCTCCTCGCGCGGGGCGTCCAGTACGTCGCCGGGGGCGCCCTGCTCGACGATGCGGCCCTCGTCCATGAAGACGACGGTGTCGGCGACCTCGCGGGCGAAGCCGATCTCGTGGGTGACGACGATCATCGTGGTGCCCTGGTGCGCCAGGTCCTTGATGACGTCGAGGACCTCGCCGACCAGTTCGGGGTCGAGCGCGGACGTCGGCTCGTCGAACAGCAGCAGCTTCGGCTCCAGGGCGAGCGCACGGGCGATGGCGACGCGCTGCTGCTGGCCGCCGGAGAGCTGGCGGGGGTAGGTGTCGGCCTTGTCGCCGAGCCCGACCCGGTCGAGGAGCCGGCGGGCGCTCTCGACGGCCTCGGCCCGGGGCCGCTTGAGCGCGGCGACCGGGGCCTCGATGACGTTCTCCAGGACCGTCAGGTGCGGGAAGAGGTTGAAGTTCTGGAAGACGAAGCCGATGTGGGTGCGCTGCTTGAGGATCTCGCGTTCGCGCAGCTCGTACAGCTTGTCGCCGGACCTGCGGTAGCCGACGAGGGCTCCGTCGACGCTGATCCAGCCGCTGTCGACCTTCTCCAGATGGTTGATGGTGCGCAGCAGCGTCGACTTGCCGGAGCCGGACGGGCCGAGCACGACGGTGACCTCGCCGGTGCGCACCTCCAGGTCGATGCCGCGCAGCACCTCCAGCGGTCCGAAGCTCTTGTGGACGGCCTTGATGTCGACCATGGCGGGGGCGGCGCTCATCGGGTCGTGCCTTTCGCGAAGTGGCGCTCCACGTAGTACTGGAGTACGGAGAGCGCGCTGGTCAGGAGGATGTACCAGGCGGTGGCGACCATGAGGAGGGGCACCACGCGGCCGTTGCGGCCGTAGATGACCTGCACCTGGTAGAAGAGTTCGCCGATCGCCATGACGGAGACGATCGAGGTGCCCTTGAAGAGGGAGATGACCTCGTTGGCGGCGTTCGGCAGGATCGAGCGCATCGCCTGCGGCAGCACGATGCGGCGGATCTGCCGAAGGCGCGGGATGCCGAGCGCGGCCGCGGCCTCCAACTGGCCGCTGTCCACGGCGAGTACGCCGCCGCGCACGATCTCCGCGGCGTACGCGGCCTGGTGCAGGGCGAGCCCGAGGACGGCGGCGCTCATCGCTCCGACGAGCCCCATCGTGTCGAAGGAGAAGAAGCCGGGCCCGAAGGGGATGCCGAACTGCAGCTCCTTGTAGAGGTAGGCCAGGTTGAACCAGAACAGCAGCTGCACGATCAGCGGGATCGAGCGGAACGCCCAGATGTAGCCGAAGGCCACCGCCTTCAGGAACCGGCTCTGCGACAGCCGCATGAAGGCGATGACGATGCCGAGCGCGAAGCCGAGGGCCGTGCCGTAGAAGGTGAGCTGAAGGGTCGTCCAGACGGCCTTGAGGATGACGTCCGCGGTGAAGAACTCGCCGAACACCTCCCATTCCCAGCCGGAGTTGGTGACCAGGCCGTGGACGAACTGGGCGAGCAGCACCGCGGTCGCGGCGATGGCGACCCAGCGCCACGGGTGGCGTACGGGGACGACTTTCAGCTGGGCGTGATCGGCGGCGGGCGGTGCGGTGGCGGCTGCATCGACTGTGGCGCCTTTGTTGACGGGTGGGTCACTGGTCAGGGACATAGGGGTACCTCATGAGGGAGTCGAGGGAAGGGCGCTGCTCAGGCCGCGGTGGCGCGACAGGACAGGTCGCGCAGGAACGCGAGGACCGCGCGCGCGGTGGCGTCGTTCTGCCGCAGCGACGGGCTGTTCGTCCGGGGCCGGGTGAAGGCCCCGGCGCCGCGCGCGTTGGTGTGCGGGCCGAGCGCGAAGCGTCGCGGGTGGGCGCTGCCGTCGCGGTGCAGGACGCGTCCGTCGTCCGGGTGGACGGCGAGCAGGCCGGCGGCGGTGGACAGGGCGCCCTCCTCGTACAGCTCGCGCAGCAGGCGGTCGCGGGTGCGGGCGAGGGTGGGCTCCGGCAGGCGGGCCTCGACCAGCGCGCGGGCCTCGACGACGGCGCCCGGCACGGTAGCGCCGGTGGCGCGGAAGACCCCGTCCTCGGCGCTGACCCGCATGTCGGCGCCGAGGAACTTCACGACGCCCGCGCGGGACAGCGCGAGCAGCTGCCGCAGCCGCGGTCCGGGCGGCCCGGACGCCAGGTAGCTGAAGTAGCCGTGCCACCAGGTGCCGATGTCGCCGAGCCGGACGAGCTGTCCGTACACGGAGAGCAGCCCGAGGAAGACGGCGAGGTCGGGGCTGTGCGCGGGGTCGTGGCGGCGCTCCAGATCAGCGGTGATGTACCCGCGCAGCCCTTCCTGGAGTTCCTCGTGCGAGGTGTACCGGATGCCGTCGAGGGGGTGGTCGAGGGCGGTGAGGTCGAGCCGGTCGGCGGGGTCGGGCACGGCGGACGCGACGAGGGCCCGCAGGTCGGCGCCGAGCGGTGCGGCGGCGGCATACTTCTCCTCGAAGTCGGCCCAGGCGACGGTGGTGCGCTCGGGGTGCGCGGTGAACAGGCGGTGGTAGTGCGCGTAGCCGAGTTCCTTGTCGATGAGCGGCCACACGTCGGCCCGGAAGTCGAACCCGCCTTCCCTGCCCAGGAGTTCGTCGATCTGCCGCGGTCCGAGGAAGCGGGGCAGCGGCGGCCGCTCCCCCGCCGCCGCGTCCCAGTCGTAGCCGATCTTCGAGTGGTACGGGACGCCGCGCCGCGATCCGACGTGCAGCACGGGCTCGCGCCCCGACGGGATGTACCGGTCCCCCTCGTACCGTCCGCCGCGCCCTTCCGTGAGGAGCACCATCAGGTCGACGAAGGCGAGTCCGAAGCCGCGGACGAGGACGTCCTGGCCGGGGGCGAGCGCGCTCAGGTCCGTGTCCGCGGTGAAGTCCGGCGGCAGGTGGACGAGCCCGTGCAGCTCCGCGTAGGCACTCAACTCGCGCTGTTCCTGGTCCAGTTCGGCGTCGAGGTGACCCTGGGCGAGGATCACGGCATCGCCGAGCAGCGGCCTCGGGCGGTCCTCCAGCCACACCTGCTGGCGTCCGTGGCGCGGCCCGCTGACCCGCAGCGCGCGCCGCGCGTGGTGGTGGACGACGACACCGGCGGGCAGGTCCGCGACGGCCTTCTCGTAGACCCAGCGCAGATAGCGGCCCTGGCTTCGCCGGTCGGCGAAGGTGCGCCCGTCGATCCCGGCCCACTCGTGCAGCGCGGGTCCGGGCAGCACGGGCCCCTCGGCCTCCACGGTGTCGTCGGTGAACAGGGTGACGTCCTGGGCCTGCGAGTTCATCCACAGCAGCGGCGACTGCTCGCGCCGCCAGATGCGTCCGCCGCCCGGCGGGTACGGGTCGACGAGATGGATGTCGAGCTCCAACGGCCCCTGCTCGTCACCAGTGTTGGCGGCGATGCGTTCGAGGATGCCGGTCCCCCGCGGCCCGGCGCCCACGATCACCAGGGACTGCCGCCCGGGGCGCCCGGAGCTCATCGGGTGGTCCCGCGGGCGTAGTGCCGCTCGATGTAGTACTGGCCGACGCTGAGCAGCGAGGTGACGACGATGTACCAGATGGTGGCGACCAGGAGCAGCGGGATGACCTGGTACGTGCGGTGGTACACGAGCTGCACCGAGTACAGCAGGTCCTGTACGGCGATGACGCTGACGATGGAGGTGCCCTTGAGGGTGCCGATCAGCATGTTCCCGGCCGGCGGCACGATGGCGCGCATGGCCTGCGGGAGGACGATCCGGCGCCAGCGCCGCAGCCGGCTGAGCCCGAGCGCCTGGGCGGCCTCGATCTGGCCGCGCTCGACGGAGAGGATCCCGCCGCGCACGACCTCGGCGGCGTACGCGGCCTCGTGCAGGGTCAGTCCGATGATGGCGACGGTGACGGGGCCGAACAGGTCGACGGTCTTCACGCCGAGGACCGTCGGGTACAGGGCGCCGATGTTGAACCAGAACAGCAGCTGCACCAGGATCGGCATCGACCGGAACAGCCACACATAGCCCCAACTCACGGCGCGGAGAACGGGGTTGGCGGAAAGCCGCATGACGGCGAGCAGCGTGCCGAGGGCGAAGCCGAGCGCCATGACGAGGGCCGTCAGCCACAGCGTGAGCCCGAGTCCGCGCAGCACGGACGTCGAGGTGAAGTACTCCGCGACGACGCCCCATTGGAACGCCTCGTTGCGGAGCACCGAGTTCACGGCGAGGCCGAGCAGGACGAGGACGAGGCCCGCGGCGATCCACTGGCCGGCCCGGCGCTGCGGGACGATGCGCGGCACGGCGGCGTCGGCGGGCGGGGCGGCCGAGGGCGGGACTTTGGCGAGGGTGTCTGAGGACATGGGAAGGCTCCGTGAGGCTGGAAGTCCAGCACGGCCTTGCCTTCACACCTGTTGTTCGCGCGTTGTGCGCGGTAGTTCGGCACCGGAGCCCCTCAGCAGCGGTACCGCCACTGAGAGTACGGGGCGGTTCGCGTGCCCTGTCAAGGGTGTCCAGAGTGTGAGCCGTACGTCTCAAGTGAGTTGACGCGGAAACGGATGCCTGTTCCACTTGGCCCATGCATCCGCAGCAGTGGCTGGTCACGCGCTCCCACATCGACTTCGGTCGAGTGTGGTCCGCGTCTTGTTGATGCCCTTCTGACGCCTTCTGCGCGCGTCACCTCTCTTGTTTTTCCCCGCTTCACTTCCCCGCGTCCCGGTGCGCGCTGTCCCGCGTACCCGTCCGCGCCTTCACCCTGCTGCCCCCTCCCCTCGCCGTACCCGCGTTTCTGCGTACCTGCGTTTCTCCGTACCTGTGCGCCTGGTCGCACCGCTGCACCCTGCGTTCTTGTCGTCACCGAAGGGCAGAACCCCACGCCATGCGCACCACATCCCTGACTTCCGCGTTCGCGCTGATCACCGTCGCCGCCCTGGGTCTGACCGCCTGCGGCTCCGGGGACGGGACGGGCGCCGCGGCGCCCGCCGCCGCCAAGAACGCCAAGATCCCCACGACGGACGTGGTGTCCGCCGTCGCCAAGGACCCCGCGGCGGCGAAGCTGCTGCCCGCGGACGTCCGCGAGAGCGGCAGCCTCAAGATCGCGGTGAGTGTCGGCGGCAGCCCGCCCAACTCCACGTATCTGCCCGACGGAAAGACGATCGTCGGCCAGGACATCGACTTCGCGAACGCGGTCGCCAAGGTGCTCGGGATCACGCTGGACCAGCAGGTCGCGAGCTTCGAGGCGATCCTGCCGGCCCTGGACAGCGGCAAGTACGACCTCGGCACCGGGAACTTCGGAGTCACCGACGAGCGCCGCAGGACGATCGACTTCGTCACCTACATCAACGACGGCCAGGGCTTCGCCGTCCGCAAGGACAGCGACCTGAAGAAGGTCACCGACCTCAAGCAGCTGTGCGGGCTGAACGTGGCGACGGGCGCGGGCACGACCTTCGAGGCCACGCTGGAGGAGAACAAGGGGGCCTGCAAGGCGGCGGGCAAGAAGGCGTACGACGTCAAGACGTACTCCGAGCCGAGCGCCATCTGGTCCTCGCTCCAGCAGGGCCGCTCCGACGTGGTGATGAGCACGATCAACGGCCTGCGGTACGCGGTGGCGCAGCAGGAGGGCCTGAAGTTCCTCAACGAGTTCCACCGCCTGGACGTCGGCTTCGCCTTCAAGAAGGGCACGCCCCTGGCCCCCGCGTTCCGGGCCGCGGTGAACGAGCTGATCAAGAACGGGACGTACGCGAAGATCCTGAAGAAGTGGGGCACGGCCCCGTCGGCGATCGACACGTCCCGGATCTCGCCGCCCGAGATCAAGGACTAGGGCCTGCCGGTCGGGGCGGGTCCTTCGGGTGCGGGTTGGGTGGGGGCCGCAGTTCCCCGCGGGCCTGAGACGGCGCACGCAGTGCGCGTCTCAGGGGCGCGGGGAACTGCGCGAGAAGCTCCACCGGACCCGCAGCCGCCCACCCTCAAGAACCCCTACGGCGATCCGACGAGCCGCCGCGACCGCGTCCGCACCCCGATGACCTGATCCATCAGGGCCCCGAGCACATCCCGCACCGAGCCGCGCGCCCGCGCGTCGCACTCGACGACCGGCACCTCGTCCCCGATCCCCAGCGCCTCCCGGATCTCGCCGAGGTCGAACCGCTCCGCCCCGTCGAACCGGTTCACGGCGAGCACGAACGGCGCCCCTTGCGTCTCGAAGTAGTCGAGCGCGGGGAAGCACTCCTCGATGCGCCGGGTGTCGACCAGCACGACGGTGCCGAGGGCGCCCTCCACCAGGTCGTCCCAGAGGAACGAGAACCGGTCCTGCCCGGGGGTGCCGAACAGATACAGCGCCAGCGTCGGATCGAGCGTGATCCGCCCGAAGTCGAGCGCGACGGTCGTGGTCGTCTTGCCCTCCACCCCGTCCAGCGAGTCGACGCCCACCGAGACCTGCGTGATCGCGGCCTCCGTGTCCAGCGGTTCGATCTCCGAGACCGCCCCGATGAAGGTGGTCTTGCCGACCCCGAGCCCGCCGCTGACCACGATCTTGACGGCCAGCGGCGCGAGGCGTTCAGAGCGCCCTGACATGGTCCCTGATCCTTTCGAGCGTGTGGAGCGACAGCTCCGCGGGTTGCGAGCACGACAGCCGGCCGCCGACCACGAGGTCGGCGACGAGCACCTTGGCGACACCGAGCGGCACCCCCACCGCCTCCGCGATCTGCGCGACGTTGGTGGGCTCCTGACACAGCGTCACGATGCGCTGGTGCTCGAGCGCGAGCGGCGCGGCCCCCTCCGCCGCGTCGAGCGCGACGACGAGGGTCTCCAGGCGCAGATCGGCCTGCGCGGGCAGCGCGCGGCCGCCGGTGATGATGAACGGGCGGACGAACTGGGCGTCCGCCGTGTCCTCCGCCTCCGATGGTCCACTCATCGCGGCAGCGTCTCCCGCAGATCGGCGATGAGCGCCGGGGTGAGCAGATCGCCCGCGCGCTCGGCGAGCACGGCCATCTCGTAGCCCACGAGGCCGAGTTCACCGCTGCTGTCGGCGAGCACGCCGAGGCAGGAGCCGTCCCGGATCGCGGAGACGAGCAGGAACCCGCGCCCCATCTCGATCATGATGAGCTTGACGCCGTCGAAGCTGTACCGCTTGGACGCGCTGCGCGCGAGACTCGACAGGCCCGACACGATGGCGGACAGATGGTCCGCCTCGGTGCGCCCCAGTCCGTCCGAGACCGCGATGAGCAGCCCGTCGGAGGAGACGGCGACGGCGTCGCGCACCCCGTCGGTGCTGCGCACGAAGTTGGCGAGCAGCCAGTTGAAGGTCTGCGAGTCGCCCCGCGTGTCGACGGTGGTCACTTGTCGTCCTGCCCCTCGGTGCTCTTGTCCGTGCCGTTGTCGGCGGCGGCCCGTTCCTTCTCCACGCTGATGGCGCCGCGCATATGGGCGCTGCGCAGACCCGCGAGCATCCCGGACACACCCTCGGGGGTGCGTTCGACGGCGGGTCCTTCGGGCGCGGGCCGCCGGGGCGCGTCGGACTCGTGCACGGCCTTCGAGATGGCGCTCCGCTGCGGGCGCTTGACCAGCCCGTTGCGGGTGCGGGCGGCGGACGAGCCGGACGCGGGCCGCCCCTTGGGCTCGGCCGCGGCGGCGGCCAGCGGCTCCTGCTCCTTGCGCGGGGCGGGCAGCCTGGCGGGCTCCTCGGCTGCGGCCCTGGTCCCGGCCGGCGCCGCTGCCGCGACGGCCGGCTCGGTGAGCAGCGCGGCCGGGACGAGCACGCGGGCGACGACGCCGGCGGCGGGCGCCTCCCCGAGCCGTACCTCGATGCCGCACTTGCGGGCGAGCGCGCCCACCACGAAGTGACCGAGGAACTTGGTGGGTTCGGCCATGAAGCTGGCGGTGCCGGACAGTCGTACGTTGGCCTCGGCGAGGGCCTGGGTGTCCATGCCGAGCCCGTGGTCGACGATGGCGATGAGGTACCCGGCGCTGGTGCGGCGCCCCTCGACCTCCACATCGGAGTCCGGCGGCGAGAAGCTGAGCGCGTTCTCCACCAACTCGGCGAGCAGGTGGGCGAGTTCGGCGACGACGGCGCCGCTGACGTGCGCGGGCTCGACCCGTCGCAGCGTGACGCGGCGGTACTCCTCGACCTCGGACAGCGAGGCCCGCAGCACATCGGTCACGGACAGGGGGGTCGACCAGGTGCGCGGGCTGGACTCACCGGCCAGCACGAGGAGCGACTCGGCGTTGCGGCGCATACGGGTGGCCAGGTGGTCGAGTTCGAAGAGGTTGGCGAGGGTGTCCGGGTCGGCGTCCTCGTGCTCCAGCTTGTTGATGAAGCCGATCTGGCGGCGCACCAGGTTCTGGTTGCGGCGGCCGAGGCTGACCAGCGACTCGGTGGCGTTCCTGCGCAGCACGGCCTGCTCGGTGGCGAGGTCGAACGCGGCGCGCTGCACCCGGTCGAAAGCCTCGGCCACGTCCCGGACCTCGGCCCCGGCGCGGCGGTCGAGGGCGAGCGGTGCGGGCGGCGCGGGCGCCTCTCCGGCGGCGGCCTGCACCGCGGCGACGGCCTGCGGAAGGCGCGCTCCGGCGACCTCGCGGGCCTCCTCGGCGAGCCCGCTGAGCGGTGCGGAGACGGAGCGTACGCAGTCGTAGGCGAGGGCGCCGAGCGCGGCGATCACGGCGAGCGCCAGCAGCAGGAACAGCAGGAGGTCGCGCTGAGCGGCGCTCTCCAGTTCCGCGGCGCGGTTCTCGACGTCGGCGCCGATGGAGATCTGCACGTCCCGCAGGCCGTTGATGGTCGACGTCATCGTGTCCCACCAGGCCATGGGCGGCACGTCGCGGGAGGCGAGCCGGCCGGCGCCGCGCACGGCGGTCGACTCGTAGCCGAGGGCCCGTTCGGCGTCGGGCGTGGCGAGGGCGTCGGCCAGACGGCGCCGCTGCGCGTCGCTCGCGGTGCGCGGGAACGTGTCGAGCGAGGCGAGCCGGCCCGAGCGGATCTCCATGAAGCGGCTGTAGTCGTCGCCGCGGAAGCGGCCGCCGGCTCGCACGGAGCCGAGCACGATGGCCCGCTCCTCTCCCATGAACTCCTTGGCGTTGCCGAGGACCTGAAGGCTCTGGTAGGCGTCGCGCAGCCGTCCGTCGCGCACGTCGTCGAGGCCGAGGCCGAGCCGGTCGAGGCCGGTGATGGTGGTGGTGAAGTAGTCGAAGGTGGCCTTCACCTGGCCGCTGCCGTCGTCCGCGCTCTTGCGGATCCCGGCGAGCCCGCCGAGCCGCCCGAGCGACGCGCGCACCGAGTCGGCGGCGGCGTCGTCGCGCCCGGCGAGCGCCTCGTCGAGGGCAGTGCGGGCGGTGTCGGTGGCCTTGCGCTGCGCGGGCAGTTTGGCGCTGAACTGCTGGACGCCGCCGACGTACCCGGTGGTGAGACCGCGCTCCTTCTGGAGCTCGTGGACGAGGCCCTGAAGGGTGATCTCCAGGCGGGCGTCGGCGGCGGTCGCGGAGGCGTTGCGGTAGTCGGAGCCCTGCTCGGCCGCGAAGACGCCGAGCAGGGCGAGCAGCACGGTGAGGGCCAGACCGAGGATGCGCAGCAGCCGGGTCCGGATGGTTCTGGTACGGGCGGGGCCGCTGACGGTGGCCGCCACCGGGGAGAGTGAGCGAACAGAGGAGAGGAGATCCACGGAAATGCCTTATGGAGAGGGCGAGTTGACGGGGCAGAAACGGTGCATCTGCGCCCGGCCAACGAGCCCTCTCCGACCCCGGTCACCGGATCATGTGCGTGTTTTACGCCCCGGAAACCGCGCCCGCCCAACGGGCCAGGTGGCCCGTCGTCACTCCTTCGGGGCATCGCCCGGCCGTATACAGGGCCAGCGCCTCACAGCCCGCAGTCACAGCACGAGCAGCATTCGCAGCACGAGCACGCCTCGCAGCACGAGCAGTCACAGTTGCAGTCGCCGCACCCGTTGCAGGCGCCCTCGCGCTTCTTGCGGGACCAGGGCCCCTCGAACTCGTCGGCGCAGCAGACCTTGCAGGTGCAGCAGAGCCCGATCGCGACGGCGCACCCGGCGAGGAAGCCGCGCTTGCCGGGCTTGGGCGGCTGGAAGGACGGCCCGCCGCCGAACCCGCCCGGACCGCCGGGCCCACCGGGGCCGCCGGGATGCCCGCCCCCGTAGGGATTGTTGGAGGTGTACGCACCCGAGCCGGTCGGCGCGTACGGGCTGCCCGGCGCACCGGTCGGCGCCCAGCCGTCCCGGCCGCCGCCCTGCTGGGGCGTGGACGCCGCACCGGCGTGCGCGCCGTGCCCGCTCGCGCAGGCGCCGGTCCCGAACGCGCGGTCCACCGACCGGCCCAGCTCGTGCGCGAGCAGCAGATGCGCCAGCTTTCCGTCCACGAAGTCGACCTCGCGCAGCGCGAGCCGGATGCCGTGCACGGCGTCGTCGGCGAGCCGGCGGGCCTCGACGAGCGGGGTACCGGTGGCGGTCAGCGGGTTCCAGGCCCCGGCGGCGGCATCGGCGCTCCGGTCCTCCACGGCGTCCAGGAGGTGGGCGAGCCGCCCGAACAGGCGGCCCGCCTCGGCGAGCGGCTCGGCGTTGTGCGGCCGTCCGGCGAGCCGGGCGGTGTGCGCGAACGCGGCGGCGGTCGCGGTCTCGGTCGGCTCGGTCACGGTCAGCACGGAGGTGCCGGGCCCGGCCAGCGCCTCGATCCCGGCCTGCCGCTCGACGGCGTCGACGAGCACCGCGGTGTCGAACCCGACGTCGGAGCCGGTACGGGCCCCGGCCCGGCCCCAGCTCGCGGCGACCTTCCGCGCGGCGGCGGCCACCGGGCGGCGGGCGAACAGGCCGTCCCGGTCGTCGACATGGTCACGCACCTTCGCCGACGCGAGCACCAGCGAGACGGCGGCGGCGAGGCGTGCGCCCTCGCCCTGCGCGACGGACGCGGTGCGCATCCCGCGCAGGGGGCAGGGCCCCGCCTGCCTGCGCCCGCCGCCGGACCGCTCGGTCTGAGCCTCCGTCAGAACCGAGACCAGCAAACCGTCGTAGTTCGTGACGACCCGGGCGAACTGCCCGTGGTCGCCGCGCAGGGCCAGGCACAGCCCGCAGAGATGGGCCATCCACTGGGTCTTGAGGCCCTCACCGAGCCGATGACTGCAGGGCCGGACAATTCCGAACAAGGCGACTCCCCCGTACACCGGATGACGGTCCGTCAACAAGCCGACACGCTGCGTCAACCCGTCATTGACCGAGAACGTCGGCATGCTATCGAGCCGCCCCGAACGCCCCCTCGTTCACCCGTACGCACCGCACATCACCCAAACGCCGTGAAGAATCATATTTCACTCACTGTCAGCAGCCGTACCCCGTACAGCCCTTGGGAACTCCGGGGCAACACCGTGTTGACTGTGCACCAGTACCGTCACGAAAACCCCGCGCGGCGACTATCCACTTGGCGCGGGATCCGCATCATGGATGAACATTGGGGATGCAGGACATGCGGAACGCAGAGGAACCGCTGTGAGAGGAGGCGTCCATGGGATCGGTGCGCAAGGCGAGTGCCTGGCTTGGCCTCGTCGACGACAACGATGACGAGCGTTACTACGACGACGACTACGACGAGGGGCCCGAGCCCGCTGCAGGAGCAGCCGCCTGGGTGACGGATCCGCGCGTGAAGGTTGCCGCGGAGGAGGCCGAGCAGGAGGGCCGCCGGATCGGCACCGTGACCCCGGACAGCTTCCGGGACGCGCGGCGGATCGGTGAGATGTTCCGGGACGGCACCCCGGTCATCATGAACCTCACCTCCATGGAGCCGTCCGACGCCAAGCGCGTCGTCGACTTCGCGGCGGGGCTCATCTTCGGTCTGCGCGGCTCGATCGACCGGGTCGCCACCCGGGTGTTCCTGCTGACCCCCGCGGACACGCAGATCGTCTCGGGCCGCGAGGCCGGGACCCAGCCGGATGGTTTCTTCAACCAGAGCTGAGACGCTCCGCAAGGGGTGCTGCCCCTCCCGTCCATCCGACGGTGGAACCGGTGGGCGGGAGGGGTAGCACCGCTCGGCCGCAGGCCGGGCGCACCACCACGGTCGGTCAGACGACCGACGACTCCGCCCGGGACGGCTGCCGCTGCGCGGCCACGTCCGCATCGCCCGCCGCGGGCGCCTCGCACTCCATCCGGAGCGGCAGTCGCAGCGCGGCCACCGCGCCGAGGAACAGCAGTACGGCGCTGACGATCAGGGTCACGTGCAGCCCGTGCACGAACGCGGCCCGCGCGGCGTCCCGCAGCGCCCCGCCCGCCGCGCCCCCGAGCTGCGCGGCGACCTGGTACGCCTCCCCCAGCGAGTGCCCGGCGGCCTCGCTCGCCGTGCCGGACACACCGGTCACATGGGCGAGCCCGGGCGCGTACGCCGCGTTCATGACGGATCCGAGCAGCGCGATGCCCATGCCCGCGCCGAGCTGGTACGAGGTCTCGCCGATCGCGGCGGCGCCGCCGGCGTCGTCGGCCGGCGCCTCGGTGAGCATCGACTCGTAGGCCCCGAACAGCGTGGTCTGGAAGCCGAAGCCGAGCAGTATGAACCCGGTGCCGAGCAGCCACGGCCGGTCGTGCTCGCCCATCAGACAGAGCAGCAGGACGGCGCAGGCGGTGAGCGCGAAGCCGCAGGCGACCATGGCGCGCGGCCCGAACCGTCGCAGGTTCGCGGAGCCCATCACGCCCGCGACCATCGCGGCGAAGGTCAGCGGCAGCATCCGCAGACCGGTCTCCAGCGGGCTGAGCTCCAGCACCAGCTGCAGGTACTGGACGGCGATGAGTTCGAGTCCGACCAGCGCCAGCATCGCGATGACGATGCAGCCGACGGACGTGGAGAACGCGGCGCGGGAGAACAGCCGCATGTCGATCAGCGGGTGCTCGCGCCGGCGCTGCCGGCGCACGAACAGCGCGAGGAGCACGATGCCCGCGAGGAACGGCAGCACGGCGCCCGCGTCGAGCAGATCGCGGTCGATGCCCAGTTCCTTGATGCCGTAGACGACGCCGAGGACGCCGAGCGCGGCGAGGACCGCGCCGAACAGGTCCCACGGCCCGTCCGCGCGCCCCTTGGACTCGCGCACGAGGATCCGGCACAGCGGCAGCATGACCGCCATCAGCGGGATGTTGATGAGGAAGACGGAGCCCCACCAGAAGTGCTCGACGAGGAAGCCGCCGAGGACGGGTCCGGTGGCGGCGCCGATCGCGGCGACCGCCGTCCACACGCCGATGGCGACGGCCCGCTCGTGCCGGTCCGGGAAGACGTCCCGCAGGATCGACAGGGTCGCGGGCATGATCATCGCGCCGCCGATGCCGAGCAGGGCGCGGGCCAGGATCAGCACCTGGGCGGTGTCGGCGAAGACGGCGAGCGCGGAGGCCGCGCCGAACAGCGCGTAGCCGAGCAGGAGGATCCGTCTGCGGCCGACGCGGTCGCCGAGTGTGCCGAAGAGGATCAGCAGCGAGGCGCAGACCAGCGGGTAGGCGTCGCCGATCCAGAGGAGCTCGACGGAGGTGGGCTTCAGGTCCTCGGTGACCGAGGGCAGGGCGACGTAGAGGATGGTCGAGTCGAGCGCGACCAGAAGCAGGCTTGTGCACAGGACGACGAGGACGACCCAGCGGTTCGTGCGGACCCCCGTGGCGGCCAGCCGATGACGCAGGCGTCCGGCGGCCGTGCTCGTCCCGGACATGTGCGAACCTCCCAGTGGTCCTCGCGTTCGGCGGATCCGGGGGCTGGGGATGCCCATGGTCTCCGGCTCGGGAGGAGCGGCCTCCCGGCCCCGCTACGAAAGGCGAGTGAGCCGTCAGAGTACGCGAGTTCAGGCCAGTCTCACGTGGCGGACCTCTCACGAATTCCCTGGACCCGTGTGGTGTATGCCACTCGCGCGCCGAGGGCGGCGGACGGATCCGCCGGGGCCGACGCCGATAATCGGGGCCGTGAACGACGTCGACCGACAAGACCGGCCGCCCTCCCTGCGGCGGGCGCTGCCCGCGCTGCTCGGCTACGCGGGGGTGCGGGCGCTCGGGCTGCTCGCGCTCGCCCTGTGGAGCGCCGCCGCGGACAAGAGCCCGCACACGCTGCTGACCGCGCGCTGGGACTCCCTCTGGTACACGCGGGTCGCCGGGCACGGGTACGGCTGGTCGGTGACCCTGCCGGACGGCAGCGTCCACTCGAACCTCGCGTTCTTCCCGCTGCTGCCCTGGCTGGAGCGCCTGGTCGCCGCGGTGAGTCCGCTGTCGTACGCCGATGCGGGTCTGGTCGTGAGCTGGCTCGCCTCGCTCGCGGCGGCCTGGGGGACCTTCGCCGTCGGTGACCGGCTGTACGGGCGCCGGGCCGGAGTGTGTCTGGCCGTGCTGTGGGGCGCGCTGCCCGTCGGGATCGTGGCGTCGATGGCGTACAGCGAGGCCCTGTTCACGGCGCTGGCGGCGTGGGGACTGTACGCGGTCGTGCGCAAGCACTGGGTGAGCGCCGGTCTGCTGGCCTCGCTGGCGGGTCTGACCCGGCCGATCGGCGCGGCCGTCGTGGCGGCGGTGTGGGTGGCGGCGGCGCTGTGGATCGCGCGCGAGCGCAGCGCGCCCTGGCGTCCGGTGCTGGGCGTGCTGCTGGCGCCGGTGGGGGCGGCGGCGTACGTGCTGTGGGTCGGGCACCGGACCGGCGGCGGACTGTTCGGCTATCTCGACGTGCAGGGGCAGTGGGGGAACGGGTTCGACGGCGGCGCTGCGTTCGCCCGCTTCATCGGCGACAAGTTCACGTCACCGGCCGGCGCGCCGGCCGGGATCGGGCTGATCGTCGCAGTGGCGCTGGTGCTCTGGCTGTACGTGGCCGGGGTGCGGCAGCGACAGCCGGTGCCGCTGCTCGTCTACACCGGCATCGTCGTCGTGCTTGCCCTGTGCGCTTCGGGGTACTTCGGATCCAAGCCGCGTCTGCTGCTGCCCGCGTTCCCCCTGCTGCTGCCGATCGCGGTGGCACTGGCCCGGTGGCGTACCGGCAGGTCGGCGTGGCTGCTCGGCACACTGGCCCTGGCCTCGGCGGTCTACGGGGCGTTCTGGCTGAACGGGTCCGGCCCTCCGTGACCGGCCCCGCGCGACCTTGATCGACCTTGATCGACCTTGATCGACACCGACGGGCCCGATGAGCGGACGGAGAATTCCGTGCCAGCAAGCGGTGAACGCATTCCCCATCGCGCCAAAACCGGCCCTCGGAAACGATCAGTGAATTCGCAAGGACTTCCGTTACCGGTTACCGGAATCCCGGGAATAGATGGAGTCCTGAGATCAATCCCACATCACATCGTCATCACAAAGCCACTGTTTCGTCCTGGTCCGCAGCGCGCCCGCTGTAGCGTCGATTGGGTGCGTACCGAACGAAACCTGACCCGCCGCCTCGAGCGGGTCTTCGCCCGGCTCGACCGCGAGCCCGAACGACCGGTCAACCTGGACATGCCCAGGATGAGCCGGCACCGGGTCGTGCTCTTCGGGCTGACCCTGTCCTTCTACCTCGCCATCGTGGTGGCGGTCCTGGCCACGACGTGGCTGGTCACCTTCGACTGGCAGGTCATGTTCTTCCGGCCCTACCAGCAGTGGCCCGAGGTGCACGCCTTCCTCGACTACTGGGTCGTCCTCGGCCAGCGCGGCCCGACCGCGGTCATGGTGATGGCGTGGCTGGGGTGGCGTTCGTGGCGGCAGCACACGCTGCGCCCGCTGCTGATGTTCGGTACCGCACTGCTCCTGCTCAACGCCACGGTGGGCGCCGCCAAGTACGGCATGGGCCGCGCGGGCCCGCACTACGCCACCGTCATCGGCTCGAACGAGATGTGGAAGAACGGGGATATATTTCCCTCCGGCCACACCGCGAACGCGGTGGTGACCTGGGGCATCCTCGCCTACCTGGCCTCCACGCCGCGCGCCCGCCGCTGGCTGTCCGCCGTCTCCGCGGTGATCTCCCTGAGCGTCGGCCTGACCACCGTCTACCTCGGTACGCACTGGCTGAGCGACGTGCTTCTCGGCTGGGCCGCGGGCCTGCTCATCCTGCTCGCGCTGCCCTGGTTCGAGCCGCTGGTCGCCCGGGTCGAGGCCGTCGTCCTCGCGGTCCGCGCGCGCCTGCGCGACCGCCGCACCGGTGCCACCGCGCCCGCGCCCGTCCCGGCGCCCGCGCGGGTCCGCACCCCGGTTCCCGCCGACGACGGGGTCCGGGCGCGCGAGCCGGTGAGCACGGGACGCTCCACGGTCCGCCCCTCGACGCTGCTCGCGCCGGGGCCGCACACCCCGCGCGGCGAGCGCACGCCGGTCACCCCGGCCGGCAGCCGCCGCCCGGCGACCGAGAGGCTCCCCCGCACCGCACCGACGGCCAGGCCTCTCTAGGTCCCACGATCAGCGGGGCCGGTACGCACAACCACCCCGCACGGCGAAGGGCCCCGGAACCTCCCAGAGGTTCCGGGGCCCTTCGCCGTGCTCAGCCCTTCCAGCAGCGCGTCACCGTGCCGTTCGTGACCTCGAAGTTCAGCCGTCCCGCGCGGTACTCCATGGTGATGATCGCCCCCGGCGGCAGCTGCCGGACGCTCGACCAGCCGCGGCCGTGCGCCTGCCGCTCGGCTCGCTCGGCGTCGAGTCCGACGTACGTGTCGGGGCTGTCCTGGGGTTCTGCGGGCGGGGTCGGAATGGGTGCCATACGGCCACCGTAGGCCGTGCGCACAGGTGACGCCAGGCCCGCTCGCCCAGCCCGCCGCGCTCTTGTACGGTCACGCTTTCGTCACAAGATCACGACAGTTGTTTCTGCCGAACTTCCTCACACGATCGAGGGGCTCCTTACTTCTTACGCCGTTCTTACATGCACCCACCGATGCCCGGCGCGCGAAATTCCGGATTCCTTCGGGACCCCTTCTTCGCCCCGCGCGTCCCTTTACCGGGAGCACCTCGCACGAATTCTTCGCCCATTCCGAATCCGGCGGCGCGGCACGCGAGTTGAGATCGTCCGGGAATTGCCTGTCCATGCCACAAAGAGCCGTTCGCCCCCTGTCGCGGCGACGGCTGCGCGCGCATCATGGCGGGAGTTCGGAAGCAGGCCCGAGGCGCGCGCAGCGAGGGGGCAAGCGATGGGAACCACCGGGGTGCGGGCCGGGCCCGCGGCGGCCGGACCGGCCCGGGACCGGCGACCCGGCCGCGTGATCGTGGACTGGCTGACCACCACGGACCACAAGAAGATCGGCCACCTCTACCTGATCACGGCCTTCGGATTCTTCCTGGCCGGCGGGCTGATGGCGCTGGTGATGCGGGCCGAACTCGCCCGTCCCGGCCTCCAGATCGTCAGCAGCGAGGAGTACAACCAGCTGTTCACGATGCACGGCACGATCATGCTGCTGCTCTTCGCGACGCCCACGTTCGCCGGCTTCGCCAACGAGATCATGCCGCTGCAGATCGGCTCGCCCGACGTCGCGTTCCCGCGTCTGAACATGCTCTCGTACTGGCTGTTCCTCTTCGGCGGCCTGATCGTGCTCGGCTCGCTCGTGGTGCCCGGCGGGGCCGCGGACTTCGGCTGGTTCGCCTACGCGCCGCTGAACAGCTTGACCCGCTCCCCCGGCATCGGCGCCGACATGTGGATCATGGGCCTCGCGCTGTCCGGGTTCGGCACGATCCTCGGCTCGGTGAACTTCCTGACCACGATCATCGGGATGCGGGCGCCCGGCATGACGATGTTCCGGATGCCGATCTTCACGTGGAACACGCTGTTCACGTCGATCCTCGTGCTGCTCGCGTTCCCGGTCCTGGCGGCCGCGCTGCTCTGCCTGGAGGCGGACCGGCGGTTCGGCTCGGTGGTCTTCGAGGCCCAGTACGGGGGCGCGCTGCTGTGGCAGCACCTCTTCTGGTTCTTCGGGCATCCCGAGGTCTACATCATCGCCCTGCCGTTCTTCGGCATCATCAGCGAGATCCTGCCGGTCTTCAGCCGCAAGCCGATCTGGGGCTACACGATGCTGGTCGGCGCGACCATGGCGATCACGGGTCTCTCGGTCGTCGTGTGGGCGCACCACATGTTCGTGACGGGCGGCGTGCTGCTGCCGTTCTTCTCGTTCATGTCCTTCCTCATCGCGGTGCCGACCGGGGTGAAGTTCTTCAACTGGACGGGCACGATGCTGAAGGGCTCGCTGTCCTTCGAGACGCCGATGCTGTGGTCCGTCGGCTTCCTGGTCACGTTCCTGTTCGGCGGCCTGACGGGCGTCATCCTGGCCTCGCCGCCGATGGACTTCCACGTCTCGGACACGTACTTCGTCGTGGCGCACTTCCACTACGTGGTGTTCGGCACGGTCGCCTTCGCGACGTTCGCCGGGTTCTACTTCTGGTGGCCGAAGCTGACCGGGAAGATGCTCGACGAACGGCTCGGCAAGATCCACTTCTGGACGCTGTTCGTCGGCTTCCACACCACGTTCCTGGTGCAGCACTGGCTGGGCGCGGAGGGCATGCCGCGCCGGTACGCCGACTACCTCACGGCGGACGGCTTCACGGCCCTCAACAGCATCTCGACCATGGGCTCGTTCCTGGTCGGGCTGTCGACCCTGCCGTTCCTCTACAACATCTGGAGGACGGCCAGGTACGGCACGCCGGTCGAGGTCGACGATCCTTGGGGCTTCGGCCGCTCCCTGGAGTGGGCGACGTCGTGTCCGCCGCCCCGCCACAACTTCACGACGCTGCCGAGGATCCGCTCGGAATCCCCGGCGTTCGACCTGCACCACCCCGAGTTCGCCGCGTTCGAGGACCGCCCCCTCAAGGCCGCGGACACCTGAGCCGCCGGGCGCTCAGACCGAAGTGACGTGTACCGAAAGGTCGTTGTCGACGGTGTAGTACGGCTCGGCCGACAGGTCCCGGCCGGCGACGGTCACCTGGACGACCGGATACGCGAAGATCGGCTTCTTGTCGGCGATGTCGTCGAGGATCCGGGCCACCCGCACCTCGGGCCCGTCGTCCCCGCCGGGCCGCACCCACAGGTCCCAACGGCCCTCGGAGAACTCGTCGTACCCGATCCGCAGAGTGAACTCGGGTCCGTCGACGGCCAATTCCGCCCGAAGCGCCGGACCGGAGACGGCGCGGGAACGTATCTCCGCGTACGCCTTGGCCGTGAACTGCGTGCCGTAGACCCGCCCGTGCACGGTCAACTCACCGTCCACGATGCGCAGTTCACCGGCCTCCGCGTGCGGCGTCCGCAGCCAGCTGCGCACGGTGAGATTGCCGTGCTTGGTGGCGTACGGGATCCGCACGGCGACATGGCCGCGCGATCCGCTGGGCGCGCGGTCGACCAGCGAGCGCAGATCGTTCACGCCCGGCATGAGCCGCACCGGCTCGTCCCCGGCGACCTGCGCGTACGTGTCCCAGCGCCCCTCGGGCAGGCCCACGCTGATCGGCAGCGAGGCGCGCAGGCGCCCGTCGCCCATCGGCGTGAGCGGCAGCCGGACCTCCTCCCCGGTGGCCCGGTCGATCAGCACGAGGTGGGCCGGGTCCGTCGAGACCCCGTGGTCGGTGACGTCGAAGGTGAGGCCGCCGGCGGAGTCGGCGATGCAGTCGGCGCTGGGTGCCATACGGACGGTCCTGTCGTCAGGCGCGGGCAGCGGTGCGGGCGTGGCCAGCGGCGTCGTCATGCGGTGCGCCCCTTTCCCGGGGACTTGAAGGCGTCCCGCACGGCGTGGGCGCCGCCCAGCAGGGTTCCGCGGGCCCGGTTCAGCAGTCCTACGGAGCCGCCACGGCCGGTGAGCGAACCGAAGAGGTCCTCGTAGCGCTCGGCGATCCGCGCGGGATCGAAGCGCTCGGAGTGCGTGAGGGCGCGCGCCGCCATCTGCCGGCGCAGCGGTTCGTTGTTGATGAGTTCGAGCAGGCCGCCGGCGATCGCGTCGACGTTGCCGACCTCGACGAGGCGCCCGTCGACACCGTTGTCGATGATCTCGCCGGGGCCGTGCGGGCAGTCGGTGGAGACGACGGGCAGACCGCACCGCATCGCCTCGACGATCGTCATGCCGAACGACTCGAAGGTCGACGTCACCGCGGCGACGGAACCTTTCGCCCACTCCGGTTCGATGGGGTTGGCGGGTCCCATGAGGAACACGTGGTTGTACAGGCCGAGCTGATCGATGAGGCGGCGCAGCTTGTCCTTCTGCTTGCCGCCGCCGTAGATCCGCAGGCGCCAGTCGGGGCGCTCGGCGCGCACCTTGTCGAAGGCCCTGATCAGCAGGTCGTACCGCTTCACGGGCGCGAGCCGCCCCGCGGCCACGACCCACTTGCCGCTGCCGTCGGCCGGCGCGACACCGGGCGCGGGCACCGGGTTGGGCATGGCCTCGATGCGCACGCCGGGCAGCCGCATCCGGTCGCGGTAGGCGTGGGCGTCGGCCTCGGTGGTGGTGGTGAGGGCGTCGAGCCGCGGGTAGACGCTTTGCAGTTCGCGGCGCAGCCCCACGGAGTGCGTGTCCAGCGTGAGGTGCTCCTGGCCGACGCGCAGCGGGCCGCGCCTGGTCTGCCGGGCGAGGTGCACGTTGAGGCCGGGCCGCGTTCCGACGACCACGTCCGTCTCGACACCGGCCAGGTACTCGGCGATGCGCCGGTCGGTGAGCGCGCTGTACTGGTCGTAGCGCCCCTCCTGCCGGGGGAAGACCGAGGCGGCCTGCTCGGCCTCGGGATCGTCGCCCTCGTACCCTGCGGAGCCCTTGCGCAGATCCACGAGGTGACGGAGCCGTACGCGCTGGTCAGGCGCGAAGACCGGCTCGTCACGGTGCCGGAACACGGAGACGACTTCCACGTCGTGCTGCTCGGCCAGGGTGTTGGCGAGGTTGTACGTGGTGCGGATCGTCCCTCCGATCCCGTACGCATTGTGAATCAGGAAAGAAATCTGCATGCGTCCCCGTATCCCACCATTCCTCGCGGACAGTCCGGACAGTCTGAAACGGTCTGAACAGCCCGGGTGCTCCGCCTACCGGATGGTTAGACAGAGATGCCCCGGCGAGGGTTGTTCTTCATCATCATCTTGTTCCAGAACAGTTGCCGTATTGGTAGGCAATATCGGGAACCCTTTGGCCATTTAGTCCATCGGAGCCACGTCACGGCTGGTAGGAGAGCTGCGGAACGTCAAAGCAGGTACGGCTCATGTCACCGTTCTGGGTGACCCAGCCCCGGCTGTCCCTCCACCGTGCCACCGAGAGGCACGTTCTTCGGGTCGCGGGCGGCTCGGCGAGGGTGCGGTACGTCACGGGCAGCAGGAGTCCGTCGGCCGTGTAGGGGGTGCCGCGCGTCATGAAGCGGTCGAGGCACGCGCGCGTGACGTCGTCCCCGTCCTCGGCGCAGGAGCGCGCGGCGTCGGTGAACCACATCGCGGCGGCCCAGCCCTCCAGCTGCCACTGCGTGTGGGTTCCCAGCGACGCGGTCGCGGCGCGGAAGGCGCGCACGGCGGGGTGCCCGGTGTCCTCGAAGTTGCGGCTCGCGCCGGTCACCCACAGGGACGCGCGGCAGTGCGGCGCGTCCTTGTAGTCGGCGGCGACGGACGACGTCCAGTTCTGCACGTTCGTGACCTTCGCGGTGACGCGGGCCCCGACCTGGTCCATGGCCCGGCACAGCCGTGCGTTGCCGTGCGCGTCGATGGCGTCGAGGACCAGGTCGACACCCTGGTCCTTGAGGTCCGCGGCGACGGCGCGGAAGTTCGGCAGGGCGAAGTCGACCTGCTCGGTGATCACCCGATAGCCCTCGGCCTCCAGGCCGCGCCGCACGAGCCGCGCGTACGCCGCCGAGGCCGCCTGGTTGTACGAGACGACGGCGGCGGTGCGGGCGCCCCGCTCCCGCTTGAAGTAGCGGTAGACCTCCGTGCCGCCGTACAGCTTCCCGTCCCAGCCGGGCGTGCCGTCGCGGGGCGCGAGGCTGCCGTAGATCCCGTACAGGTGCGGGTACGTGTCGTACGCGGCGCCGATCGGCTGGCCGCCGATGTCGGGCACGCGCGCGTGGGAGACCTGTTCCGCGCCCGCGTAGTCCAGGGACGTGGTGGCGACCAGCGCGACGACCTTCTCCTCGTCGATCAGTTTGTGCACGCATTCGTTGTTGCCGACGCCGCTGCCCCCGTCGTCGCACAGGCGGACGTCGACACGGCGCCCTTGGATGCCGCCCCTGTCGTTCAGGTTCCGGAAGTACGCCTGTGCGCCGTCGCGGGTGTCGGTGAAGGTGGCGCCGCCGACGGGGCTCGTCGCGCTCGTGATGATCCCGACGCGGATCGGCGCCGCCGCGTTCACAGGCGCACGCCGCGGCGCCCCGTCCCCGAAGTCGCTCTCCGGCAGCCGCGAGCCGCAGCCGGTGAGCACGAGGAGGGCGAGTCCCGTGGCGAGCGCCTCAGCAGCCCGGGCCCGGCGACGCATTGCCGCTCAGCTGCACCAGCGCGCACAGGGTCTTGACGGACACCTTCCATGTGCCGCCCTGCTCGACGGAGGTGCCCTTGGCGCCGGGCAGCACCGTGGCGCCCTTCAGGGCCAGCGAGTACGTGACGTCGGCGGCGGTCGGCGAGGTGAAGGTGACGGTGTCGACGTTCGCCTCGACCTGGCCGCCGCGCTTGTCGCCGTTGAAGCTCTCCAGGACCGGCCGCATCGCGGCGCCGTTCTCCAGGACGTCCTGCTTCTCCTTCACGGGCACGTCCGGATCGAAGAACTTCTTCCAGTTCGCCGTGATCTCCTTCTTCGCCGCGGCCTCGTCCGCGGGCCCGGTCGGCGCGGGCTCCTTCGAGGAGGGCCCCTGCGAGCTGGGGGTGGGCGGGTCGCTCTCGTTGCCGCCGCTGTCGTCGCCGCATGCGGTCACGGCCGTGCCGAGCGCCAGGACCGCGGCGAGGGCGAGGGCCGCACTCCGCCCGCGACCCGTCCCGATCTTGTTCCCGAGAACCATCTGGCTCACCACCGGATGTCGGTCCGGACCCCAACTGCGCCCGGAGTTTTCAGGGTTGGCCTCCAGAAGGCATAGTGCAAGCGATCGGCCGACAAGACCAGACACACAGACAGACACACGACATCACGACGTGGGGGCCACCGATGCGGACTGTCCGGCTACGAACCGTGGGCCCCGTCCTGTGGGCGGGCCTCGCCGCCCTCACCGCGGGTGCCGTGCTGTGCGTGGTCGGATGGTACGGGATGTCCGGCGAGCGCTTCGCCGAGCGCCAACTGCCCTATCTCGCCTCGTGCACGGTGCCCGGAGCGGCCCTGATCATCGCGGGCGCGGTGCTGCTCACGTACGGCAGGAGCGCCCTGGCCAGGTCCCGGGTGGAGGAGCTGTACGCGCTCCTGGTCACCGTCGACCCGCCGGCGGCGCCCCGGGCGGCCGCCCCGCTCGCCGTCGACGGCACCCTCCTCATGGTCCCCGGCGGCACGCTGTGGCACCGCGCGGACTGCCCGCTCGTCGAGGGCAAGCCGGAGGCCGTGCCCGCCGACGCCGGGGCCGTCGCGGCCGGCGGTCTCGGGCCGTGCCCCATCTGCGAGCCGCCCGCGGGGAGTTGAGGCGTGGCCTCCCTGACGTACGACCTCACGCTGGCCGGCCTCTCGGTGGGTGCGGCGGCGGCGCTCACCGGGACCGGCCTGATCGTCACGTACCGGGCGACCGGCGTCCTGAACTTCGCGCACGGAGCGATCGCGATGCTCTGCGCGTATCTGCTGCGGCAGTGCGTGGTGGTGTGGTCCTGGCCGCTGTGGGCGGGCGCGGCGCTGGTCCTCCTGGTCGTCGCCCCGGCGCTCGGACTGGCGCTGGAACGCGGGGTGTTCAGGCCGCTCGCGACGGCGGGGAGCGACCCGGCCCGCACCCTCGTCGCCTCGCTCGGCGTCTTCGTGCTGCTGGTCGGGGCGGCGGCCCTGTTGTGGGGCACGGGGGCACGGGAGGACGCGCCGACGCTGATCGCGGCCGATCCGTGGGGGCAGCTCGCGGTGGCCTGCGCGATCGCGGTGACGGTGTGGGCGGTGACCCGGTGGACCCGGTTCGGCGGGGAGCTGCGGGCCGTCGTCGACAACCGCCCGCTCGCCGTGCTCGGCGGCATCGACGCGGACCGGGTCGCGGCGGCGGGCTGGGCCTTCGGCGCGTTCACGGCGGGCCTGACCGGAGTGCTGCTGGCCCCCTATGTGCGCCTCGACCCGTACGGGCTGCCGCTGCTGGTGATGGAGGTCGTGGCGGTCGCGGTCGCGGCGCGGATGCGGTTCCTGTCGGTGGCCGTGCCGGTGGCGCTGGCGATCGGGGTGGCGCAGAGCCAGCTGACCCGGCTGCACCCGGGCGGCCGGGCGGAGCCGCTGCTGCAGGCGGTCGGGGCGAACCTGTTCGTGGTGGCGCTGCTGGTCGCGGCGCTCGCCCTGCCGGGGATCGGCGGGCGCGGGGCACTGCCGCGGGCGGTGACCCGGCGGGTGGTGCCGGCGCCGCCGGGCGCGTGGCCGGTGGCGGCGGTGCTGTTCCTGCTGCCGTTGGGCTTCGCGGGCTCGGACCTGCATACGTCGGTCCAGGTGCCCGCGCTGGCGCTGATCCTGCTGTCGCTGGTCGTCGTGACCGGCCGTGCGGGCCAACTGGCGCTGGGACAGGGGGCGTTCGCGGGACTGGGCGCCCTGTTCGCGACATTGGCAGCACTGGGTCGCTTCCCGGGAATCCCCCAACTCCCCGGTTTGGTGGCGCTGTTGCTGGCGGTGGTCCTGGTGGCGCCCCTGGGGCTGCTGACGGCCGTGCCCGCGATCGGCCGGCACGGTCTCGCCCTGGCCCTCGCCACGTTCGCCGTCGGGGTGGGGGTGAGCCGGTTCGTGTTCGCGCAGCCGTACGCGGCCTCGGGCCTGGCACCGGGCAGGCCGGCCGGATTCGCCGGGGACCGGGCGTACTACCTCCTCGAACTCTGCTTGCTGAGCGGCGCGTTGGTGCTCGTATGGGCGCTGCGCCGGGGCCGGGTCGGCCGGGCACTGGCAGCCGTGCGGGACCACGAGGCCGGGGCGTCGGCGGCCGGGGTGCGGGTGTCCGCGCTCAAGGCCGCCGCCTTCGTGGTGGGGGCCGGGCTCGCGGCGCTGGGCGGCGGGCTGCTGGCGTTCGGGGTGCGGTCGTTCGACCCCGGGGCGTACGACCCGGTGCGCGGGCTGCTGTGGTTCGCGGCGATCGTGGCCCTCGGGGCGGACAGCCTGCTCGCCGCGCCGGCCGGGGCGGCGCTGCTGGTCGGCCTGGACGCGGGGACGCGCGGCGGGGTCGCGGCGGCGGCCGTCGGGGTGCTGGCGCTGCTGGTGGGACGGTTCCCGGAGGGGCCGTACGAGGCGGCTCGGGGCCTCGTCGCACGGGTACGGGGGCCTCGGCGGCCGACCGCGCGGGGCGCCGCGGTGCGGGATGCGCTGCGCCGGGGCGAGCGCCGTCCCGGTCCGGCGCCCTCGGACGGGCTTGATGAGCCCGCCGGCCCGGGGAGTGCCCCGGCGCCGAGGCGGACCCGGAGGGCGAGAGCGGGCGGACCGCCCCAGGCGGCCGGACGACCCTCACCGCCGCCCGTGCTGTCCGGCGCGCGCCTCACCGTCTCCTTCGACGGCCACCCCGTTCTGCACGGCGTCGACATCGCCGTGCCGCCCGGCCGGATCGTCGCCGTCGTCGGGCCCAACGGCGCGGGCAAGAGCACGCTGTTCCACTGCCTCGCCGGGACGGTGCGGCCGGACGCGGGGCGCGTACGGCTCGGGGACCGGGACATCACGGCACTCCCCGCCCACGCACGGACCCGGCTCGGCGTGGCCCGCACGTTCCAACAGCTCGCCGTCTTCCCGTCGTTGACCGTGGCCGAGAACATTCGCGTCGGCGCCGAGCAGGGCCGCGTACGGGACCGGCACGCCACGCGGCGTCTGCTCAGGCTGTTCGGCCTGCGGGGCGGGCGGTTCCCCGCCGATCTGCCCACGGGGACGCTGCGCCGCGTCGAACTGGCCCGGGCCCTCGCGGGCCGACCGCACGTCCTGCTGCTCGACGAACCGGCGGCGGGCCTCGACGACGCCGAAGTCGCCGCTCTGGCACGCCTGCTGAAGGCGCTGGCCGGAGACGGGACGGGCCTGCTCGTCGTCGAGCACGACCTGGACCTGGTGACGGAGCTGGCCGACACGGTGCACGTGATGACGGCGGGCCGCATCGTGGCGTCGGGTCCACCGGCGGCGGTCCTCGACCGCACGGCCGGAGCGCGCCCGTGAAGCACGGCATCGAACTGCGCGCGGCACACGTCCGCTACGGGCCTCTCGAAGCACTCCACGGCATCAGCCTCGCCGCACCCACCGCGGCGGTCACCGTCCTGCTGGGCCGCAACGGATCCGGCCGCACCACCGCCCTGCGCGCCCTCGCGGGCACCGCCCCGCTCACCACCGGGACCGTCGTGTGGGACGGCATCGACGTCACCCGGCAGACGCCCCGCGCCCGCGCGGCCGCGGGCCTGTGTCTCGTCCCCGACCGGCAGGCCGTCTTCGCCGCGCTCGGGGTCGCCGAGAACCTCCGCCTCGCCGCGCCCGACGGCGACATCGCCCCGGCGCTCGACGCCTATCCGGAGCTCCGCCCGCTCCTCGCCCGCCGCGCCGGCACGCTCTCCGGCGGCGAACAGCGGATGCTCGCCGTCTCCCGCGCCCTGCTCTGCCGGGCCCGCGTGGTCCTGGTCGACGAGCCCGCCCAGGGCATGTCATCCGGGGTGGCCGCCCGCACGTACGCCCTGCTGAGCGGGCTCGACGCCTGCGTGGTCCTCGCCGAGCAGCGGCTGCCGCCGGGCCTGCGCCCGTCCGGCCCGGGCGGGGCGACGGTGCTGGTGTACGAACTCGGGCGCGGCGCCGTGGTGTTCAGGGGCGAGGCCGGCGAGGTCACGCCGTCGGGATGACCAGCTGGGTGCCGGCGTTGAGCCGGTCCGGGTGCGGGCCGATCATCTGCCGGTTGGCCTTGTACAGCGCCTCCCAGCCACCCTTGACCTTGAAGCGGCGGGCGATCGAGGTCAGGGTCTCGCCGCGCTGCACCACGTGGACGCGGCCGGCGAGCCGCAGCTTCTTCGAGCACGCGGGCCAGGCCCGCCAGCCCTGGCTGCGCAGGACGTTCTCGGCGACCTTGATCTGCTCGGCGCGGGTCGCGAGATCGGCGCGGGGCGCGTACTTCAGGCCGCCGTGCTCCTCCCAGGTGGGCTGCCAGAACTGGAGCCCGCCGTAGAAGGAGTTGCCGGTGTTCGCGTTCCAGCGGCCGCCGCTCTCGCACTCGGCGAGGCAGGACCACGGCCACTGGTCGCGTGCGCAGTCGTAGGGCTTGCGGGCGGCGCTCCCGCTGCCGGGGGCGGCGGACGCGGCGGGCGGCGTGAGGACCAGGGCGAGCAGCCCGCCCAGGAGGGCCACCGCCCACATGTGCATCTTCGGCTTCGTGGGCATCAGGTGCATCGCGTCACGCTAAGCAGCGGGTACCGGCCTCTCCCGGCGCCGCGCCGCAGTGACCGCGGCCCCACCCGGTCGGCGCACCGGGCAGGACCGCGGGGCATCGCCGCGGCCGGGGCCTACCCGACCAGCAGCCGCTGTCCCGGGAGGATCAGGTCCGGGTCGCCGCCGATCACCGCTTTGTTGACGGCGTACAGGCGCTGCCAGCTGGTGCCGTGGGCCGCCGCGATGCGTCCCAGGGTGTCGCCGCTGCGGACGACGTAGCCGCCGCTCCGGGCAGTCCCGCGGCCCGCGCCCGACGAGGCGCGCTCCACCGGGGCGGACTTCGGTTCGGCCGACCGGGGCGCGGCGGAGCGGGGCTCGGCGGCGGCCGCCGCCGGTGCGCCGCCGTACGCGCCCGCCCGCGCCGAGCAGACGGGCCAGGCGCCCCAGCCCTGCCCGCGCTGCACCTTCGTGGCCACGGCGATCTGCTGGCCCTTCGTGGCCCGGTCGGCCGTGGCGGCGTAGGCCCCTCCGCCGTACGCGCGCCAGGTGCCGGCGGTGAACTGGAGCCCGCCGTAGTAACCGTTGCCGGTGTTGATGTGCCAGTTGCCGCCGCTCTCGCAGCGTGCGATGCGGTCCCAGACGCCGGAGTCCGCCGCGTGGGCGGAGCCGCCGGACGCGAGGAGGCCGAGGGGGGCGAGGAGAACCGCCCCGGCGATCACCGCTGTCGTGCGAGCCGTACGAATCGGCACGGACATGAGAATCCCTCTCGTGGACTGCTGCTCGGTGCAGACGGCGGTGGAATCTAGGCAGCCCGAGAGGTTTGCATCAACCAAGTCCCTGTCACTCCAGGCCAGTTGGCCGTTACCGAAAGTAGTGATGAAAACGCGCCACCCACTTCATTCGCTGATTTCATGATTTGTCGACCTGCCACCTCGGTGATCTGTGACCCACTTCACCCCCTCAACTTGCTCGGAGTACCTACAAGTTGGCGTGGAGTGACAGATTCCGGGTTCCTTCTCACGGTGCGCTTCGGATGAGTGAATTCCGTTCGCCTTCGGGCGTGACTCCCGCCACAGATCACCCGTTGTTCCTTCATAAGTACGCATCCGATCCAGAGGAGCCCCCGTGTCGCGCTTGCTCGACGTCAGTGACGACGTACGCGCCGAGATCGGCGACGAAGAAGCCGACCGGCTGCTCGCCGGTGAGAACGCCCCCGGCGGTTACGACTGCACGTCCTGCCGCACGCCGGGCGACTCCGCGCAGGAACGCACCAGCACGGTCCTGTTCGTCGGCGACGAGACCGCCGTGCTCGCCTTCGCCCATGCCGCCTGCCTGCCCTCGCAGGTCGTCCAGGTCGCCGAGGACCAGCTCCAGGGCGCCGTCCGGTCCATGACCGGGTCCCCGGACGCGCCGGCCGGCGGCGGGCCGCAGGTGGCCGCCCCGACCCAGGCCGTGCTCGGGGTGACCAGCGGCCTGCTGCTGATCGCGGGCGAGCTGCACCCCGCGCTCGTCGTCGAACCGACCGGTCCCATCTCCCGTCCCGGCGCCGAGCCCGGCGGTGGCGACGACTTCCTGCCGCTCCTGATCGAGCAGGGCTTCATGCCGGTCAGCGAGCTCAACGAGGCACCGCGCGTGCTGCCCGGCTGGTCGGTGCTGCTCGCCATGGGCCAGCTGCACGCCGTGCTGCAGCCCGGCACCGGCGGCACCTCCTCCCAGGTCGCCTGGTGGCAGGCGCACCAGGCGCTCCAGGTCACCGACGGCTGGCGGGCCGCGGCCAACAAGACGCACACCGTGCTCGTCCTGGCCGCCCCCGTCGGTTCGATCGGCCGGCAGCCCCGCGAGGACCTGCTGCGCGACGCCCTCGACAAGGCCGCGGCGAACGGCCGGCTGGTCGCCGCCGCGATGCCGCTCGCGGGCACCTGAGCCGACGGGTCCCCTTCCGGACCCCCGACGAATGCGCCGGTCATCCTCCTGACGCCTCGCATAAGCCGAGGCCAAGGGCGCATCCGTCGGGGGTCCGGGTCGTTGGCACAGACGTGCACCCATACGACCCCACCTCATCCCCCTCCGGGCGGCGTCAGCCGTATCCGACCCCCATTCCGGCCATGCGTCCCGCGGAGGACCATGCGGGCAACCGCTCGGCGACTCCGATCTACGACGCCCTGTACGCGGAGTACCGCCGGTCCTTCCGGGCCCTGCCCGGCGACCGCAGCGGCGAGGAGGATCTGGGGTTCACGGCCTTCGGGACGGGGCCCTACGGGGCACGGCAGCACACCCCGCACTACCCGGCGGCGGTCCAGCACCACCAGTACTCCTACTGGCAGACGAACGGGCGGCAGCACGCCCAGGGAGGTCATCTCCCGGCCGCGCTGCCGCCCGCACCGCGCCGCGAGCACTGAACCCGCGGCGCCTGGACCGTCGTAGCGGTACGGCTGTCCCGTACCGCTCTACTTCTTCTTCCCGCGCTTCTCCCGCACGCGCACGGAAATGTGGATCGGCGTCCCCTCGAACCCGAACTCCTCGCGCAGACGCCGCTCCACATAGCGCCGGTAGCCGTGCTCGATGAACCCGGAGGCGAAGAGCACGAACCGCGGCGGCTTGGTGCCGGCCTGCGTACCGAAGAGGATGCGGGGCTGCTTGCCGCCGCGGATGGGGTGCGGGTGGGAGGCGACGAGCTCACCGAGGAACGCGTTCAGGCGCCCGGTCGGGACGCGGGTCTCCCAGCCCGCCAGGGCCGTCTCGATGGCCGGGACCAGCTTCTCCATGTGGCGGCCGGTGCGCGCCGACACGTTCACTCGCGGCGCCCACGCGATCTGACCGAGCTCGGTCTCGATCTCGCGCTCCAGGTAGTAGCGGCGCTCCTCGTCGAGGGTGTCCCACTTGTTGAACGCGACGACGATCGCGCGGCCCGCCTCGACCGCCATCGTGACGATCCGCTGGTCCTGCACGGAGATCGTCTCGGAGGAGTCGATCAGGATGACCGCGACCTCCGCCTTCTCGACGGCGGCGGCCGTGCGCAGCGAGGCGTAGTAGTCGGCGCCCTGCTGGAGGTGGACGCGCTTGCGGATACCGGCGGTGTCGACGAACTTCCAGGTGACGCCGCCCAGTTCGATGAGCTCGTCGACCGGGTCGCGGGTGGTGCCCGCCAGCTCGTTCACGACGACGCGGTCCTCGTTCGCCACCTTGTTCAGGAGCGAGGACTTGCCGACGTTCGGACGGCCGATCAGGGCGATGCGGCGCGGGCCGCCGACGGCGGTGCCGAAGGTCTGCGCGGGCGCCTCGGGCAGCGCCTCCAGGACGGCGTCGAGCATGTCGCCGGTGCCGCGGCCGTGCAGCGAGGAGACCGGGTGCGGCTCGCCGATGCCGAGGGACCACAGGGCGGTGGCGTCGGCCTCGCCGCTGGGGCCGTCGACCTTGTTGGCGCAGAGCACCACCGGCTTGTTGGCCTTGCGCAGCAGGCGGACCACGGCCTCGTCGGTGTCGGTGACGCCGACCGTGGAGTCGACCACGAAGACGACCGCGTCGGCGGTCTCGATCGCGTACTCGGCCTGCGCGGCCACCGACGCGTCGATGCCGAGCACGTCCTGCTCCCAGCCGCCGGTGTCGACGACCTTGAAGCGGCGGCCCGCCCACTCGGCCTCGTAGGTGACGCGGTCGCGGGTGACGCCCGGCTTGTCCTCGACGACGGCCTCGCGGCGGCCGATGATGCGGTTCACCAGGGTCGACTTGCCGACGTTCGGGCGGCCGACGACGGCGAGGACGGGCAGCGGACCGTGGCCGGCGGCCTCGATCGCGCCCTCGACGTCCTCGATGTCGAAGCCCTCTTCCGCGGCGAGCTCCATGAACTCCGCGTACTCGGCATCGCCAAGCGCCCCGTGGTCGTGCTCGGCGAAGCCGTCATCCTCGGGCTGGATCTGGTCGTTCATGAAGTCCGTACCTCGTCGTTCATTCGTGGTGATCGGTGCGCCCGCCTCGGTCAAGGCCGGTGCACTACTGAAAGTCTCGCTCAGCGCCCGGTCAGGCGCCTGGCGTCCGCCAGGTGGGCGGTGAGCCGCTCCTGGATGCGCACGGTCGCCGCGTCGAGCGCCTTGCGCGTACGCCGCCCGCTGCCGTCGCCCGCTTCGAAGGGGTCCCCGAAGACGACGTCGACCCGGCTGCGCAGCGGAGGCAGCGCCTTTATCAACCGTCCGGGCCGCTCCGTGCTTCCCAGTACGGCGACCGGAACGATCGGCGCCCCGCCGCGCACCGCGAAGTACGCGAGGCCGGCCCGCAGCGACGCGAAGTCGCCGTCGCCGCGCGTGCCCTCGGGGAAGATGCCGAGCACTCCCCCGTCACGCAGGACGTCGAGGGCCCGCGTGATGGCCGTCCGGTCCGCGCTGGTCCGGTCCACCTTGAGCTGTCCGATGCCTTCGAGGAAGGTGCCGAGCGGCCCGACGAACGCCTCCTGCTTGATCAGGAAGTGCGTCGGGCGCGGGGCGACGCCCATGACCATGGGGCCGTCGATGTTGTGGGAGTGGTTGACCGCGAGGATCACCGGGCCGGTCGCGGGGACCCGCCAGGACCCGAGCACACGCGGCTTCCACAGCCCGTACATCAGGCCGACGCCGATGCGCCGCCCGACCTCGGCCCCACGTTCCGGAGGGCTGACAGGACTCACTTGGAGGCCCGCTTCTCCTCGACGAGGGTCACGACGCACTCGATGACCTGCTGCAGCGTGAGCTCCGTGGTGTCGACCTCGACGGCGTCGCCGGCCTTGGCGAGCGGCGACGTCTTGCGGCTGGAGTCGGCCTGGTCGCGCTTGATCAGGGCCTCCTGCGTGGCCTTGACGTCGGCGCCCTTCAGCTCGCCGGAGCGGCGGGCGGCACGGGCCTCGGGCGAGGCGGTGAGGAAGATCTTCAGGTCGGCGTCGGGCAGCACGGTCGTCCCGATGTCCCGGCCCTCGACGACGATGCCCGGGCCCTCGGCGGCGGCAGCGGTCGCGATGGAACGCTGCAGCTCGGTGATGAGGGCGCGCACCTCGGGGACGGCGCTGACGGCGCTGACCTTGGAGGTGACCTCGGTGGTCCGGATCGGGCCCGCGACATCGGTGCCGTCGACGGTGATGGTGGGCGCGGACGGGTCGGTGCCGGAGACGATCTCGGCCTTGCCGGCGACCGCGGCGACGGCGGACGGGTCGGTGAGGTCGATCCCGTTGTTCACCATCCACCAGGTGATCGCCCGGTACTGGGCGCCGGTGTCGAGGTAGTTCAGGCCGAGCTGGGCGGCGACGGCCTTCGAGGTGCTCGACTTGCCCGTGCCGGAGGGTCCGTCGATGGCGACGATCACAGCTGCCGGGGCGGCGGTTTCCACGGTGACGGACACCTTTCTGAGTACACGGGGCAGGAGTGCGGGGCGCGAAAGCACCCCGCACAAGGTTACTGGCTCCCGCAGGCGCCTCTTACTGCCGCATGGCCCAGCCGCGCTCGCGCAGCGCCGCCGCCAGTTTCGGGGCCGCCGCGGGCTGCACCATGAGCTGCACGAAACCGGCCTGCTGCCCGGTCGCGTGCTCGATCCGCACGTCCTCGACGTTGACGCCGGCGGCGCCCGCGTCCGCGAAGATGCGGGCCAGCTCGCCGGGCTGGTCGGAGATGAGGACGGCCACGATCTCGTACGCCGCCGGGGCCGCGCCGTGCTTGCCGGGGACCCGGCTCTGGCCCGCGTTGCCCCGGCGCAGCATCGTCTCGACGCCGGCGACGCCCTCGCGGCGCTTGGCGTCGTCGGCGGACTGCAGGGAGCGCAGGGCCTGGACCGTCTCGTCGAGGTCGGCGGAGACCGCCGAGAGCAGGTCGGCGACCGGTCCCGGGTTCGCGGAGAGGATGTCGATCCACATGCCCGGGTCCGAGGCCGCGATCCGGGTCACGTCGCGGATGCCCTGCCCGCACAGGCGGACGGCGCTCTCCTCGGCGTTCTCCAGACGGGCCGCGACCATGCTGGAGACCAGGTGCGGCATGTGCGAGACGAGCGCGACCGCCCGGTCGTGGGCGTCGGCGTCCATGACGACGGGGACGGCGCGGCACAGGGCGACGAGTTCGAGGGCGAGGTTCAGGACCTCGGTGTCGGTGTCGCGGGTCGGGGTCAGCACCCACGGCCGGCCCTCGAAGAGGTCAGCGGTCGCGGCGAGCGGGCCGCTGCGCTCGCGGCCGCTCATCGGATGCGTGCCGATGTACGCCGTGAGGTCCAGGCCCAGCGCTTCGAGGTCGCGGCGCGGGCCGCCCTTGACGCTGGCGACGTCGAGGTAGGCGCGGGCCGTGCCGCGCCGCATCGTGTCGGCGAGGGTCGCGGCGACGTGCGCGGGCGGCACGGCGACGACGCAGAGGTCGACGGTGCCCTCCGGGGCCTCGTCGGTGCCGGCGCCGAGCGCGGCGGCGGTGCGGGCCTGCGCCGTGTCGTGGTCGGCGAGGTGCACGGTGACACCGCGCGAGGCGAGGGCGAGGGCGGCGGAGGTGCCGATGAGGCCGGTGCCGATGACGAGTGCGGTTCTCACTGGGCGATGTCCTTGCGCAGGGTGGCCGCGGCGCCGAGGTAGACGTGGGCGACCTCGGACTTGGGCAGCTCGGTCTCGACGTGCGCGAGGACGCGGACGACGCGCGGCATGGCGCCCGCGATGTCCAGCTCCTGAGCGCAGATCAGCGGTACGTCGACGATGCCGAGCTTGCGGGCGGCGGCCGCCGGGAAGTCGGAGTGCAGATCGGGCGTGGCCGTGAACCAGATCGATATCAGGTCGTCGGAGGTCAGCTCGTTCCGCTCGAGGACGGCGGTGAGCAGGGCGCTGACCTGCTCGTCCATGTGCCCGGCCTCGTCCCGTTCGAGTTGGACGGCGCCCCGGACCGCTCGTACCGCCACGGTGTCACTCCTTGATCATGTCCGTACGTCTGCCGGCGTCCAGCGTAGTTGGGGCGGTACGCGCGGGTGCGCGGCGCCCGTCCTTCGAGACGGCCGCCGCGCACCCGGTGACGTACGGATCAGAGCTGCTGCTGCTTGATCAGGTCCTCCAGGGAGCCGCTGCTGGGCACCTGTCCCTCGGGGGTCAGCTTGTCGACGACCTGAGGCAGCTGCTGCGCCACCTCCTGGGCCACCTGGTCGCGGCTGACGCCCGCGTCGGTGGCGACCTTGTCGAGGGTCTCGTCGGGGACTGCTTCCTTGACCTGGTCGGGGGTGAGCGGTTGGTTGTCGCCCTTGCCGACCCAGGAGTCGAGCTGGTCCTGGCTGACCAGGCCGGACTTCGTGATCATGTCCATCAGGCCGCCGAGCGGATTCGAGCCTCCGCCGGATCCGGCCGCGCCGCCCGCGCCGCCGAGCAGGCCGCCCAGGATCTTTCCGAGGTCGAGACCCCCGCCGGAGGCCCCGTTCTGGCCGCCTCCGCCCAGGAGACCGCCGAGCAGACTGCCCAGATCGTTACCCGCCATGGTCACGCGCCTTTCGGACATTCGGAAAACCCGTTTCACCTCAATGTCACCCCATTCGCCCCCTGTCGCCACTCGGCCGGAACTGCTTGCATGGATGGCGCCATCGTGTGCTGCCTCGGGGGAGGCCCGCCATGAAGTCCTCAGGACCCCTCTACACGCTGTTCGCCGGTCTGGCTCTGGGCCTGGTCATGCTGTCGCTGAACGCGACGACGGGTGAAGGTGCCTCTCCGTCCGGTGGTGCGCCGGCCGCCACGGCGATCCCGTCGCCCGCGCCGACCCGTACGACGGCGGGCCCGAGCACCGGTCCGAGCCCGTCGAAGCCGGCCGCTGCGAAGACCAGCTACGCGGGCCGTACCGACGACGACACCGCGGCCGTCTCCGTCTCCGTACGCGACGACAAGGCGGTGGCCTACTTCTGCGACGGCCGTTCCAAGGAGTCCTGGCTGAAGGGGGACGTCGAGGACGACGGCTCGATGAAGCTCAGCGGCAAGCACGGTGCCGAGCTCACGGGCACCCTCGCCGACGAGCGGATCCGCGGCACCGTCGAGATCGAGGACCGCCCGTACGCCTTCACGGCACGCAAGGCCGTCAAGCCGTCCGGCCTGTACCGGGCCACCACCGAGGTGCGCGGCGCGGAGATCGACGGCGGCTGGATCGTGCTGCCCGACGGCCGTCAGGTCGGCATCGTCACGCGGGACGACGAGCCGTCGAAGGCACCTCCCATCGATCCGGAGACCGGCGCCGTCACGGTCGACGGCGAGCACGTGACCGCGCGCCCCGTCGTGCCCTGACCTGTGTGGAGGGGTTGCCATGACCGTCGACCCGATGACCTGTGTGGAGGGGTTGTCATGACCGTCGATCCGAATGCCGCCACCCAGAGCTTCCCCGGCCCCGATCCCGGTCACCGCCGCCCGCACCCGGCCCGCTATCTGGTGCCCGCCGCCGTCGCGGCGCTGGTGGCCGTGGCGCTCGGGGCGTACGGCAAGGTCCACGACCCGGCGGGCACGGCCTTCAACCTGGCGGGGTTCTCCAGTACGAGCGCGGTGAAGTCCTGGCTCGCGACGGTGGCCTTCGTCTTCGCGCTGGTGCAGGTCGTCTCGGCCTTCATGGTGTACGGGAAGCTGCGCGGCCCGTCCTGGGCGCCCGCCCTGCACCGCTGGTCGGGCCGGATCGCGTTCCTGGTGGCGGTGCCGGTCGCGGTGCACTGCCTCTACGGGCTCGGCTACCAGACGTACTCGGACCGCGTCATGTGGCACTCGTTCCTCGGCTGCTTCTTCTTCGGCGCGTTCAGCGCCAAGATGCTGCTGCTGCGCGCGGAGCGGCTGCCCGGCTGGCTGCTGCCGGTGGTGGGCGGCCTGGTGTTCGCGGTCCTGACGCTGCTGTGGCTGACGTCCGCTCTGTGGTTCTTCCGGACGGTGGGGGTGACGACATGAAGCCTGCGGCGACCCGACGCAGCGTGCTCCTCGCGGGCGCGGCCTCGCTCATGGCGGGGTGCAGCAAGTACGGCGACGAGAACGGCGGGGACGGCGACACGGCTCGGCCGCAGCCGTCGCCGACCGGGTCCGGCACGCCCACGAAGCGGTCCCAGGAGCCACCCGCGGCAGCCGAGCTGGCGAAGACGTCCGATGTCCCGGTCGGCGGCGGGAAGGTCTTCGCCGACAAGAAGGTCGTGGTGACGCAGCCGGCGCAGGGCGACTTCAAGGCGTTCTCCGCGGTCTGCACGCATGAGGGCTGCACGGTCGGGTCGGTGTCGGACGGCACGATCAACTGCCCGTGCCACGGTTCGAAGTACCGGATCGCGGACGCCTCGGTGGCGGGCGGCCCGGCGCCGCGCCCGCTGCCGCCGCAGAAGATCACGGTCACCGGAAATTCGATCTCGCTCGGCTGAGGGCACGCCTTACGCTCCCCGCATGGAACCGGAACACCCGCGGCCGCACGACCTGGTGCGCGACCACACGGTCTACTCCTGCGTGATGGGCTCGCGCGCCTTCGGTCTGGCCACGGACGCCAGTGACACGGACCGCCGCGGCGTGTACCTGGCGCCGACGCCCCTGTACTGGCGGTTCGAGAAGCCGCCCACGCACGTCGAGGGCCCGGCGCAGGAGCAGTTCTCCTGGGAGCTGGAGCGCTTCTGCGAGCTGGCCCTGCGCGCCAACCCGAACATCCTGGAGTGCCTGCACTCCCCGCTCGTCGAGCAGGTCACGGACACCGGCCGCGAGCTCCTCGCCCTGCGCGGGGCGTTCCTGTCGCGCCGGGCGCACGAGACGTTCGCGCGGTACGCGGCCGGCCAGCGCAGGAAGCTGGAGGCCGATGTCCGCACCCACGGCGCCCCGCGCTGGAAGCACGCGATGCACCTGCTGCGGCTCCTGATGTCCTGCCGCGATCTGCTGCGCACCGGCGAGCTGACGATCGACGTGGGCGATCAGCGCGAGGCGCTCCTCGCGGTCAAGCGCGGCGAGGTGGCGTGGCCGGAGGTGGAGGCCCGGATGGAGCGGCTCGCGGCCGAGGCCGAGAAGGCGGCGGCCCGCACCCCGCTCCCCCTCGAACCGGACCGGGCCCGCGTCGAGGACTTCCTGATCCGCACCCGCCGCGGCTCAGCCCTCCAGGCGGGCCCTGACCACTAGGTCGTGCAGGGCGTCGTGGGCGTGGGGCTCGTCGGGCAGCTTCGACGCGGTCTGCGCCGCGTCCAGCTCGGCGTGCAGCGCCTCGATGTCGGCGGCCACGCGCGCGTGCTCCACGTCGGCACCGCCGTGCTCGGCGGCCGCCTTGGCCTCGATGAGGTCGGGCAGATAGGCCGGCGCCGTCAACTCCCCGAGGAGCGTGGGCAGATGGGCCTGGACCTCGCCGCTGCGCATCAGATGGACTCCGGTGAGCAGCACGCGGAACGCGTACAGCAGCGGCTTGAGCTCGCGGGTCTTCTCGTAGAGCCGCCACTGGGTGCCGGCGAACCCGCGGTAGTGATGGGCGTGGTGCCGGGTGACGACGTCCGGCGCGAGCGCGACGAGTGCGCGGTGGGTGTCCGTGGTGTGCACGACGAGCGGTGACAGCAGCTGCTCCAGCACATAGCCGTTGCGCCGCAGCATCAGCCGTACGAACTTCCGCAGGTCGTGGGTGACGAGGTCCATCTCGACGCCGTCGGTGAACCACATCCGCGACCGGGTCTCCTCCGGCGCGCGCAGCCCGAGGAGCGCGGCGGCGGGCAGCAGGTGGACGCCGCGCAGGTCCACGTCGGAGTCGCGGGAGGGGAACCCGTACAGGTGGGCGCCGGAGACCGTGGCGAACAGCAGCGGGTCGGGCTCGTCCGCGACGACCGAGGTCAGGTCGACGGAGGCGGGCAGGTGCGCGTCGGCGATCATCCGGCCATACTGCCGGACCGCGCCGCCGC
Organism: Streptomyces sp. cg35; assembly: GCF_050410835.1. Classification (NCBI taxonomy): domain Bacteria; kingdom Bacillati; phylum Actinomycetota; class Actinomycetes; order Kitasatosporales; family Streptomycetaceae; genus Streptomyces; species Streptomyces sp. cg35. The sequence continues at coordinate 6,955,725 of NZ_CP191268.1, read as the reverse complement.
GCACCCGCGCATTCACGCGTCCCAGCCGGCGCCGAACGCGATCAGCTCGTCCCGGTGCTCGATGCGCTCCACCCACTTCGCGGGCCAGGCGTCGGCCCCGAGGTGGGCGCCCGCGAAGGCGCCGGCGAGCGCGGCGATCGAGTCCGAGTCGCCGGAGGTGCAGGCGGCTCTGCGCAGCGCGAGCACCGGCTCGTCCACGAAGAGCAGGAAGCACTGCAGGGCGGTGGCGAGCGCCTCCTCGGCGATCCAGCCCGCGCCGGTGGCGAGGCACGGGTCGGTCTCCGGCGAGGGGGACGCGAGGGCGTCGCGCAGCCGGTCGAGCACGTCGAGGCACTCGTCCCAGCCGGCCGCGGCGAACGCCTCGGGCGTGGCCGCGCCGCCGCGCGTCCACAGGTCGCCGAGCCACCGCTCGTGGTAGGTCTCGCGGTTCTCGTACGCGTACGAGCGCAGCAGTCCCACGAGCCCGGTCGGTTCGGCACCCTCGGCGAGGAGGCGTACGGCGTGCGCGGTGAGGTCGGAGGCGGCGAGCGCGGTCGGGTGGCCGTGGGTGAGTCCGGCCTGCAACTGGGCGGCGCCCGCCCGCTGTTCGTCGCTCAGGCCGGGGACGAGGCCGAGCGGGGTGACCCGCATGTTGGCGCCGCACCCCTTGGACCGCGGCTGACTGGCGTCCTGCCAGGCCCGGTCCTCGGCCTTGAGCAGGTTGCACGCGCGCAGGCAGGTGTTGCCGGGCGCGCGGTTGTTGTCCGGCGACTGATACCAGTCCACGAACTCCTCGCGCAGCGGCCGCTCGAACCGCTGCGGGTCGAGCGGGCCCCGCCCCATGGCGGTGCGCAGGCCGCGCGAGACGGCGAGTGCCATCTGGGTGTCGTCCGTGATGTGGGCGACGGGGGGTCCCGGCAGTTCCATCTCCCGCCAGGGCCCGCACTTGGCGAGGATCGCCGGTACGTCGTCGAACTCCGTCGGGAATCCGAGCGCGTCCCCGAGGGCGAGCCCGAGGAGCGATCCGGTCGCGGGACGCTTGGTCATGAGCGGGTTCCTTCCGAGGGGTCGGGCGCGGGCCTGAGCAGCGGCGGGAGCAGGGCGTCCGCGCCGCCGGCCCGGTACAGCGCGGCGGGCTTGCCGCGGCCGCCGGTCAGCCGGGACGCGCCGGGCACCTGCTCGACGAAGCCGGGGGTGGCCAGCACCTTGCGCCGGAAGTTCGCCGGGTCGAGCTCGGCCCCCCACACGACCTCGTAGACCTGGCGCAGCTCGCCGAGCGTGAACTCGGGCGGGCAGAAGGCCGTGGCCAGACAGGTGTACTCGAGCTTGCCGCCGATCCGCTCGTAGGCGTCGGCGAGGATCAGGTCGTGGTCGAAGGCGAGCGGGCCGTGCGCGCCGGAGGCGTGCGGCAGCCACGCGGCGCGGGCGGCGTCACCGCCGCCCCGGGCCTGCGGCGCGTCCGGGACGAGCGCGGCGAAGGCGACGGAGACGATCCGCATCCGGGGGTCGCGGTCCGGTTCGCTGTAGGTGCGCAGCTGCTCCAGGTGCAGTCCGGCGACATCGCTCAGTCCGGTCTCCTCGGCGAGCTCGCGCCGGGCCGCGGTCTCCGCGGACTCGTCGGGCTCCAGGAATCCCCCCGGCAGCGCCCAGCGCCCCGCGTACGGGTCCTGGCCGCGCTCGACGAGCAGGATGTGCAGCCGGCCCGCGCGGATGGTGAAGACCGCGAGATCGACGGTGACGGCGAAGGGCTCATAGGCGTGCTTGTCGTAGCCGTGCATGCGACAGCCCCCTCCTTTATTGGTCTAAGCGACCTTAAAAGGAGGGGGCCGGAGCGCACAAGCCCTGCGCGGGGCGACCTACAGGTCGACTTCCTTCATCAGCATGCCGACCTCGGTGTTCGACAGCCGGCGCAGCCAGCCCGACTTCTGGTCGCCGAGCGTGATCGGCCCGAAGGCCACCCGCACCAGCTTGTCGACGGGGAACCCGGCCTCGGCCAGCATCCGCCGCACGATGTGCTTGCGGCCCTCGTGCAGGGTCACCTCGACCAGGTAGTTCTTGCCGGTCTGCTCGACGACGCGGAAGTGGTCCGCCTTCGCGTACCCGTCCTCCAGCTGGATGCCGTCCTTGAGCTGCTTGCCCAGGTCGCGCGGGATCGGCCCGACGATGTGCGCGAGGTAGACCTTCTTCACGCCGTACTTGGGGTGGGTCAGCCGGTGCGCCAGCTCGCCGTGGTTGGTGAGCAGGATGACGCCCTCGGTCTCGGTGTCGAGCCGCCCGACGTGGAACAGCCGCGTCTCACGGTTGTTCGTGTAGTCGCCGAGGCACTGCCGGCCTTCGTTGTCCTCCATCGTGGAGACGACGCCGGCCGGCTTGTTCAGCGAGAAGAACTGGTACGACTGCGTGGCCACGGTCAGCCCGTCGACCTTGATCTCGTCCTTCTCGGTGTCGACACGCAGACCCTGCTCCAGCACGATCTCGCCGTTGACCTCGACGCGGGCCTGGTCGACCAGCTCCTCACAGGCGCGCCGCGAGCCGTAGCCGGCGCGGGCGAGCACCTTCTGCAGCCGCTCGCCCTCCTGCTCGGCACCCGGGAACGTCTTCGGGAGCTTCACTTCCTTCTTGCCCGCGTACCGGTCGCGGTTGCGCTCCTCGGTCCGCGTCTCGTACTCACGGGAGCGCGAGGGGGCCGTCCGGCCGCCGGACTGCTGGCCGCGCCTGGGGCCGCCCTTGGCGCCGCCGCGCGCCGAGGCGCCGCGGCCCGACTTCGGGCCGTCCTGGGTGCCGCCGGGGCCCACGTCGTAACGCCGCTCCTCCGGACGCGGCTTCTTCGGACGGCCGCTGCCGCCCTGCTTGTCGTCGCGGTTGTTGCCGGCCCCGCGGTGGTTACCGCGGCCGCCGCTGTTCCCGCCGCGGCCGCCGCTGTTGCCACCACGGCTCCCGCCGTTGTTTCCGCTGCTGTTCCTGCCGCTGCTGCTTCGCATCAAGTTTCCGTTAGTCGGCTGTGTACTCGGTGTACTCGGCACCCGGCGCATCGGGTGCGTCCGGGTCGAACGACGGAACCCCTTCCAGCGTGTCCGCCTCGATCGCGTCCGCCTCGGGGAGGAAGGGCGCGAGCTCCGGCAGCTCGTCCAGGCCGCGCAGGCCCATCCGCTCCAGAAAGTAGTTCGTCGTCCTGTACAGGATCGCACCTGTTTCGGGTTCCGCGCCCGCCTCCTCCACCAGACCGCGCTGGAGCAGGGTTCGCATGACCCCGTCACAGTTCACTCCGCGCACGGCGGAGACCCGCGATCGGCTCACCGGCTGGCGGTACGCGACGACCGCCAGGGTCTCCAGGGCCGCCTGGGTGAGCCGGGCGACCTGCCCGTCGAGCACGAAGCCCTCGACGGCGGCGGCGTACTCGGGCCGCGTGTAGAACCGCCAGCCACCGGCGACGAGCCGCAGCTCGAAGCCGCGGCCCTGCACGGTGTACTCGTCGGCCAGCTCCCGCAGCGCGTCCGCGACGGCCCGTCGGGGCCGCTCCAGGATCCTGGCGAGGTGCTCCTCGGTGGCGGGCTCGTCGACGACCATGAGGACGGCTTCGAGGGCGGGCTTGAGCGCGAGCCCGGCCACGGCGGTGCTGTCCGTCTCGGCGCTCATACCGCGCCCTCCTTCTGCTGGTCCTTGTCGCCGCCCGGCACCTCGGGGGCCCGGTCGAACTCGTCCGTCACGACGGGCTCCGTCGCGTCCTCGCCGCCGGTCCAGCGCACGAGGAGCTCGCCGAGCGCGGTCTCCTGGTCCAGGGCGACGGCCTTCTCGCGGTACAGCTCGAGCAGCGCCAGGAACCGGGCCACGACGGTCAGGGTGTCGTCGGTGTCCGCCACCAGGTCCCGGAAACTGGCCTCGCCGAGCTCCCGCAGCCTGGCCACCACCACGCCGGCCTGCTCCTGCACGCTGACCAGCGGGGCGTGGATGTGGTCGACGTAGACCTGCGGCTTGGGCCGGGGCTGCATCGCCTTCACGGCGAGCTCGGCGAACCCTTCCGCCCCGATGCTGATGACGACGTCGGGCAGCAGGTCGGCATGGTGCGGCTCCAGGCCGACGGTCCGCGGGTAGCGCCGCGCCTCCGCGTCGAGCCGTTCGCTGAAGATGTCGGCGATCCGCTTGTACGCGCGGTACTGCAGCAGCCGCGCGAACAGCAGGTCACGGGCCTCCAGGAGCGCGAGGTCGGCCTCGTCCTCCACCTCGGCGGCGGGCAGCAGCCGGGCCGCCTTCAGATCGAGCAGTGTCGCGGCGACGACGAGGAACTCGGTGGTCTGGTCGAGGTCCCAGTCCGGCCCCATGGCCCGGATGTGGGCCATGAACTCGTCGGTCACCTTGGACAGCGCGACCTCGGTGACGTCGAGCTTGTGCTTCGAGATGAGCTGAAGCAGCAGGTCGAAGGGCCCCTCGAAGTTGGCGAGCCGCACTTTGAAGCGCCCGTCGTCGACCTCGGGCTCACCCTCCGGATCAGCCACCGCCTCCGGACCGGCTTCGGCTTCGGCTTCGGCTTCGGCTTCGGCTTCGGCTTCGGCTTCGGCTTCGGCTTCGGCTTCGGCTTCGGGCGGAGCATGCGGCTCGGGCGCAGCCACCGCTTCCGGCTCGGGCGGAGCCTCGGGTCCGTCCCCGGCAGCCTCCGGATCCGGGGCCACGGGAGCGTCCGGTTCGACCGGCGGAGCCACCCCGCGGCCCAGCACACGCCGACGTGCGCCCCGGCCGGGCGGAAGGGAGGAATCGTTCACGGGCATCAACGCCGGAGGCTACCGCGAACGGTGCTAGCGCCCGCGCAGCCGGCGTACGAGAATGCTCGCGTCCCCGCGGGACTCCAGATCGGCCAGGACCACGGCGACCGCCTCACGGACGATGCGGCCCCGGTCGACGGCGAGCCCGTGCTCCCCGCGCAGCACCAGCCGCGCGTGCTCGAGGTCCATCAGCTCCTCGGCGGAGACGTACACGGTGATCTTCTCGTCGTGCCGCTCACGCCCGCTGGGGCGCCGGTTGGCGGCGCGGGACCGGCGCCGGGCGGCCGCGGTCGAGCCGCGCCCACTGCCAGAACCTTCCTGCGCGCCACCGGAGGAACGCCGGGCCGGCTTCTCCCCGTTCTCCGCGGCGGCGGCCCGGCTGCGCGAGCCGGCGTCCGACTCGGCCTCGGCGGCCGTGTGCTCGGGGGACGGCGCCGACGCGGTGTCCGCGTCGCCCTCCTCCGCGGCGGGTGACGCGGCGGCGGCCTCGTCGCTCTCGCCGGCCGGACCCGGCACCCGTGCCTCACCGTTCGCCGGACGTCTCGGCGACGACGACTGCAGTGCCATTCCCCCGGTCGTACGGAACAGTTCGTCGGCCCCGGGCAGACTCACTCGGCGTGACACCGGGCGAGCACCTCCCTGGCGAGCTGACGATAGGCCGCGGCACCGACCGAGTTCGAGGCGTACGTGGTGATCGGCTCGCCGGCGACCGTGGTCTCCGGGAAGCGGACCGTGCGCCCGATGACCGTGTGGTAGACGTGATCGTCGAAGGCCTCGACGACGCGCGCCAGCACCTCACGGCTGTGCACCGTGCGGGAGTCGTACATCGTGGCGAGGATGCCGTCGAGCTCCAGCTCCGGGTTGAGCCGCTCCTGGACCTTCTCGATGGTCTCGGTGAGCAGGGCCACACCGCGCAGCGCGAAGAACTCGCACTCCAGCGGCACGATCACCTTGTGAGCGGCCGTCAGGGCGTTCACCGTGAGCAGACCGAGCGAGGGCTGACAGTCGATCACGATGTAGTCGTAGTCGGCCATCAGCGGCTTCAGCGCCCGCTGCAGCGTGGACTCGCGCGCGACCTCGCTGACCAACTGCACCTCGGCAGCGGACAGGTCGATGTTGCTGGGGAGCAGGTCCATGTTCGGGACGGCGGTCTTGAGGAGGACCTCGTCGGCCGACATGCCCCGCTCCATGAGCAGGTTGTAGACCGTGAGGTCGAGCTCCATCGGGTTCACACCCAGGCCCACCGACAGCGCGCCCTGCGGGTCGAAGTCGACGAGCAGGACCCGGCGGCCGTACTCGGCGAGCGCGGCACCCAGGTTGATGGTCGACGTGGTCTTGCCGACGCCGCCCTTCTGGTTGCACATCGCGATGATCTTCGCCGGGCCGTGGTCGGTCAGCGGTCCTGGAATCGGGAAGTACGGCAGCGGACGCCCGGTGGGGCCGACGCGCTCGCGGCGCTGACGGGCAGCGTCCGGGGCGAGCGTGGCCGCGTACTCGGGGTCGGGCTCGTATTCGGCGTCGGGGTCGTAGAAGTGCCCCTCGGGGGACAGTTCGTCGTAGTCGGCGAAGTGGCTGTGTGTGTCGCCGCTTCGGTCGCCGGCCATGGCGTTCACGTGATGGCCATCCATGCTCTGGTGTGCTGTCTGCGTCGGCTTCTGCTGGGGGCTGCTCTGGTAGCCGCTCTGGTGGGCCGCGAAGGTACGCACAGCGACGGAGCCGACAGCTTGAAGCCCCGTGGGTCCCTGTCCACCTGGCTGGCCACCTCCGGGAGTAAATGTCGACTCATTCACAAGTCGTCTTACCTCCTTGGATGTGACCAGGAACATTTATCGATAGGTCAGCGTGGCACCATGCCGACGGTTGGCGACTCTATGGCGTGTCACCACTCCGCAGCAACACAATCCGCCGGACCCGGCACGATGTGTCGGCACTTCAGCGACTGCGGAACACCCTCATGTCAAGGGCGTGCGACGGTTCTTCGGCGCGTTTCGCGGGTGCGCGAATCGGTTAAAGGGTTACGTTCAAGGCGAGTTGACCAAGTCCGGATGCATGCGCCTACGGCCGGACCCCTCGCAAGGTCCGGCCGTAGGCGTGAGATTGACGACTTTCGTTGACGTCGCCCCGGATTGTGCGCCGGGCGGGCTCAGCCGAGCAGCGTCTCCAGCTCGACGTGCTCCAGGCCGTGCGCCTCGGCGACCTCCTTGTAAACGACCTTGCCGTCATGGGTGTTGAGGCCCAGGGCGAGCGCGGGGTCGCGGCGCAGGGCCTCGGCCCAGCCGCGGTTGGCCAGCTCGACGATGTACGGGAGCGTGGCGTTGGTCAGCGCGTACGTCGAGGTGTTGGGCACGGCGCCGGGCATGTTGGCGACGCAGTAGAAGACCGAGTTGTGGACCGGGAAGGTCGGCTCGGCGTGCGTCGTCGGGTGCGAGTCCTCGAAGCAACCGCCCTGGTCGATCGCGATGTCGACAAGGACACTTCCCGGCTTCATGCGCGAGACGAGCTCGTTGGTGACGAGCTTCGGGGCCTTGGCGCCCGGGATGAGGACGGCGCCGATGACGAGGTCGGCCTCGAGGCAGGCCTTCTCGAGCTCGAAGGCGTTGGAGACGACGGTCTGGATCTTCGTGCCGAAGATCTTGTCGGCTTCCTTGAGCTTGTTGATGTCCTTGTCGAGCAGGGTCACGTGGAAGCCCATGCCGATGGCGATCTGCGCCGCGTTCCAGCCGGAGACGCCGCCGCCGATGACGACGGCCTTGCCGGCCGCGACACCCGGGACACCGCCGGGCAGCACACCGCGGCCGCCGTTGGCGGCCATCAGGTGGTAGGCGCCGACCTGCGGGGCGAGGCGGCCCGCGACCTCGGACATCGGGGCGAGCAGCGGGAGCGCGCGGTTCGCGGTCTCGACCGTCTCGTAGGCGATGGCGGTGGTGCCCGACTCCAGGAGCGCGTCCGTGCACTCCTTGGACGCGGCCAGGTGCAGGTAGGTGAAGAGCGTCTGGTCCTTGCGGAGGCGGTGGTACTCCTCCGCGATCGGCTCCTTGACCTTCAGGAGCAGGTCGGCGGTGGCCCACACCTCGTCGGCGGTACCGAGGATCTGCGCGCCCGCGGCGACGTACTCGGCGTCCGTGATCGAGGAACCCACACCGGCGTTCTGCTCGACGAGGACCTGGTGGCCGTGGCGCACGAGCTCATGCACGCCGGCGGGGGTGATGGCCACCCGGAACTCGTTGTTCTTGACCTCGCGGGGGATGCCGACCTTCATCGTCGATCACGGTCCTTGGCTCAGGGGATATCTCGGGCAATGCACTACATACCAGTGCGCAGACAGACACACCGGGAGACGCCACGGAAGGACGCGGCGGAGCCAGTCTAATGAAGGTTTTCTAGCTGTCTAGCCTTTCGATGCATCAATCTTCCGCAGAAGCACTACGGATTTCGCAGGTGTTAGTGGCTTGTTCCGAAGGGATTGCTGTCTCCGGGGGGCCACCACCCGCCCCGCCGGGCATCTCCTCTCCCAGCATGCGCTCGGCCGCACCCCTGTGCAGCTTGGCCGCGGCCGGGTCGCCGAGCCGCTCCAGCGTGTCGGCGAGCCGCAGCTGGAGCGCGGCCTGCAGCCGTACGTCCTTGGCCTGCCTGGCCCACTCGACGGCCTCCTGACAGGTCCGCAGCGAGTCCTCGGGCCGCCCCGCGTACTCCTGCACCCGGGCCAGCTCGCTCAACGCCCGTGCCTGGGCCGGGACATCGCCCTCCTTGCGGTATCCGGCCACGGCCGAGCGCCAGCCGCGCAGCGCCTCGCCGTAGCGGCCCGCGTACGTGTGGACGGCGGCGATCCGCCCGTGCAGGCGCGCCGCGTCGGCCCGCTCGCCCCGGGCGAGCCGCTGGGCGAGGGCCCGGCCGTACCAGTCGGCGGCCCGCTGCCAGTCCCCCAGCTCCTGATAGGCGCCGCCTACGGATTCCATCGCGCGGCCGGTCGCGTACGGGTCCTGCGCGGCCCGTCCGGCGTCCAGCGCGGCCCGGTACCGGGCGAGCGCCTCCTGGGTCCGCCCGGTCCCGGCGTCGAGGTCGGCGAGGTTCAGCAGTGCGGCGGCCTTCTCCCGCGGCAGGTCCCGGCGCTCGGCCACGTCGAGAACCAGCCGGTGGATCCCGTACAGCTCGGGCGCGGCGGCCTCGGTGCCCCGGTGGACCACCATGGCCCGCACCAGCGCGGCCATCAGCCGCCGGGCCAGGGTGTCCAGCTCCCCGTCCGCCACGGCGAGCCGGGCCGCGGCGAGCAGCGCGGGCTGCCGCACGCGCAGCCACTCGGCGCCCGCCTCCGGGTCCGCGAACCGCAGGGCGCTGGGCAGCCCCGCGAGCTTCTTGCGGGCCGGGGAGCCGTCGGGCTCGGTGATCGCGCGGCAGGAGGTGAGCAGCCGGACGGTCCGCTCCAGCATCCGGGCGCGGGCCAGCTGCACCTCGGCGGGCCGGTCCAGCGTCTCGGTGAGCCCGCGCAGCAGCGGCACCAGGGAGCCCGGCACCTCGTACTGCGGCAGCTCCGACTCGACGGCCCGGACCAGGCCCAGGGTGACGAAGTCGTCGAGGGTGGTGCGGGCGGCGGACACGGAGCAGCCGGCCAGCGCGGACGCGGTGTGCGGGTCGACGTAGCCCTCGGGGGCCAGCGACAGATATCGCAGTATCCGCGCGGCGGGCCCGGGGAGCGTGGCGTAGGAGTGCCGGAAGACCCGGGCGAGGGCGGGGCCGTCCCCGGCGTCCTCGGCGGAGTGCAGCTGCTTGGCCAGGTCGGCCACGGACTCCTTGGGGCGCGCGGCGAGCCAGCCGCCGGCGATCTCCAGGGCGGCGGGTTCGGCTCCGCACAGCTCGACCAGGGACTCGGCGGAGCGCGGGTCGCAGGTGATCCGGACGGACCCGGTGTGCCGCGTCAGGAGTTCGAGCGCGGACTTGGTGTCGAGCCCGCCGAGCGTGCAGGGCCGCACGTCCGGGATGCCGGTGAGCGGTCCCTCGGCCACGGCCACGACCAGGCAGTCCGGGGTGTCGGGCAGCAGCGGGTCGACGTTCTCGGCGTCGCCCGCGTCGTCGAGCAGCAGCACGACCCGCCGCACGGACAGGCCCTCGCGCAGCCGCTCGGTCAGGTCGTCGGCCGACTCGCCGGGGGGCGCTGGCAGTTCGAGCGCGTTCAGCAGGTCGCGGGCGACGCGCTCGGTCGGCACGGGGGTGCCGTCGGGGGCGGTGAGCCGGGTGCGCAGCGCCCCGTCCGGGTACTGGTCGGCGACCTGGCCCAGGAGTTCCTCGGCGAGGGCGGTGCGGCCGGTGCCGGGGCGGCCCGCGATCAGCAGGACGCGGGCCCGGGGTGCCTTGCGGCCGGACAGGGTGTCGAGCCCGGCCCGCTCGATGTCGGACCGCAGCTCCTTCAACTCGAGCCTGCGCCCCAGGAACTGATGCTCCGTCACATCCTGGCCCCGGCGGGTGCGGCGCCGTTTGCGGGACGACCCCGAGGACGCCTCGACCGCCGTCACGTCGTCCGACTCGACCGCCTGATCCGTCACGGGCCACGCTCCGTCTCACCCAGCCCCTCCGGGGGTCGGCAGGGGCGGTGCCGAGCCTAGTTCAGCGGGTGCCGGTGCCCTTGGCGAGCGGCGCGCGCGAGTCCCCTGATCGGATCAGCGGATCGTCGCATTAAGCGGCTGTTCGTGGCTGGTTTCGTCGGCTGTCTCGTTGGCGGCTGCGGGCCGGTGGGGCTTCTCGCGCGGTTCCCCGCGCGGCGAAGCCGCGTGCTTCCAGGGTGCGGGGAACTGCGCGACCGGCCACGACGAAAGCCGCAGCCGCCGACGAGACATCAACGAGGCGGACGAGTAAGCGGATCAGGCCTCGAACGGCCGCGCAGGCCACTCCGCCTCAGCCGGACGCAGACCGTCGACCCCGTCACCCGCGAGCGCCGCGGCCAGCGAAAGCGCCCCCACGACAAGGCAGTTGTTGTGCAGGTCACCGGCGAGCGCACCCCGGACCAGCTCGGCCAGCGGTACCCGCGCGAACTCCATGTCGGCCTCTTCGTCCTCCACCTCGAAGCGCTCCCCCTCCGCCTCGGAGAGGTCCCGCGCGAGGAAGACGCGGACGGCCTCGGAGCAGCCGCCCGGGGTCGTGTACACATCAGTGAGGACCCGCCAGTCCTCGGCCTTGACGTGCGCCTCCTCGTACAGCTCGCGCTGCGCGGCGTGCAGCGGGTTCTCCCCGGGGATGTCGAGGAGCCCGGCCGGGATCTCCCAGAGCTTCATGCCGACGGGGTGACGGTACTGCTTGAGCACCAGCACCCGGCCCTGGTCGTCCAGGGCGAGCACGGCCACCGAACCCGGGTGGACCTGGTAGTCGCGGCGGGCCACCGACCCGTCCGGCATGACGACGTCGTCCGTGCGCACCGAGGTCTTGTTCCCGACGAACGGGGTCTCGGTCGCCCGGACCTCCCACGCCTCGGCGGTGTCCTTGATCGTCGTCATGTCGACACGTCCTCCCACGCACACGAAAGAAACCGGGGCACGTGCCGCATAAGGCACGCACCCCGGTAACCGTACATCGCTTGTGTTACAAGCCCCTCAGAGCCCTTACTTGGCCTTCTTGGCCCCTGCGGCGGCCGCGACCTTGCGCTCCACGGCGGCCTTCACCAGACCGGCGAACAGCGGGTGCGGACGCGTCGGGCGCGAGCGCAGCTCCGGGTGCGCCTGGGTGGCGACCAGGTAGGGGTGGACCTCGCGCGGGTACTCGACGTACTCGACGAGCTTGCCGTCCGGGGAGAGGCCGGAGAACTGCAGACCGGCCTTCTTCTCCAGCTCGGAGCGGTACGCGTTGTTCACCTCGTAGCGGTGACGGTGGCGCTCCTCGACGTACTCCTTGCCGTCGTACACCTCGCGCACGATGGAGCCCTCGGCGAGCTTGGCCGGGTACATGCCCAGGCGCATCGTGCCGCCCATGTCGCCCTCACCGGCGACGATGTCGAGCTGCTCGGCCATGGTGGAGATGACCGGGTGGGCGGTGGCGGCGTCGAACTCGGTGGAGTTGGCGTCCGGGATGCCGGCCAGGTTCCGCGCGGCCTCGATCACCGTGCACTGCAGGCCGAGGCAGAGGCCGAGCAGCGGGATCTTGTTCTCGCGGGCGAACTGGATGGCGCCGACCTTGCCGGACACACCGCGGTCGCCGAAGCCGCCGGGGATGCAGATCGCGTCGACGTCGCCGAGCTGCTTCTTGGCGCCGGCCGGCGTCTTGCAGTCGTCCGACGTGACCCACTTGATCTTGACGCGGGCCTTGTTGGCGAAGCCGCCGGCGCGCAGCGCCTCGGTCACCGACAGGTAGGCGTCGGGCAGGTCGATGTACTTGCCGACCAGGGCCATGACGATCTCGTGGTCGGGGTTGTGGACGCGGTCGAGCAGGTCGTCCCAGGTCGTCCAGTCCACGTCGCGGAACGGCAGGTCCAGCTTGCGGACGACGTACGCGTCCAGGCCCTCGCCGTGCACGGTCTTCGGGATGTCGTAGATCGAGCGGGCGTCGGGGCAGGCCACGACGGCGTCCTCGTCGACGTCGCACATCAGGCTGATCTTGCGCTTGATGGCGGTGGGGACCTCACGGTCGCAGCGCAGCACGATGGCGTCCGGCTGGATACCGATGTTGCGCAGGGCCGCGACACTGTGCTGGGTGGGCTTGGTCTTCAGCTCGCCGGAGGGGCCGATGTAGGGCAGCAGCGAGATGTGGACCACGAACACGTTGTCCCGGCCGACCTCGTGGCGGACCTGGCGGACCGTCTCCAGGAACGGCAGCGACTCGATGTCGCCGACCGTGCCGCCGACCTCGGTGATCACGACGTCGACCTCGTCCGTCGCCATGCGGCGGATGCGGTGCTTGATCTCGTTCGTGATGTGCGGGATGACCTGGACCGTGTCGCCGAGGTACTCGCCGCGCCGCTCCTTGGCGATGACCTGCGAGTACACCTGGCCTGTAGTGACATTGGCGCTGCCGTCCAAGTCACGGTCGAGGAAGCGCTCGTAGTGTCCGATGTCCAGGTCCGTCTCGGCGCCGTCGTTCGTGACGAACACCTCGCCGTGCTGGAAGGGGTTCATCGTGCCGGGGTCGACGTTCAGGTACGGGTCGAGCTTCTGCATGACGACGCGGAGGCCCCGTGCCTTGAGCAGCATCCCGAGGCTGGAGGCGGTGAGGCCCTTGCCGAGGGAGGAAGCGACACCCCCGGTGACGAAGATGTGCTTGGTCGTCGTGGATTTGGGCGTCATGGCCAAGAGGGGGCTCCCGTGGTCGCGGTCTGGGGGTGCGTACCGGCGTGCTCTCCTGACTTTCGGGGGGAGGCGCCGTCGCTGCGGTTCGGGGGTTCTAGGACCACCGGCTCACGGGCTACCAGGGTATCAGCGACGGGACGAGGGTGCTTCCGGCCACGCTCCGCGCACGCGTCACCACGGGCACACGACATCGTCACCCGGCGCTCACTCGTTCGGCTCAGGCACGTTGCCAGGAGGGGCGCGCAGATCACTTGGCCGCGTCGTATCCTGCTCGGACACTCGGCTGGCGAGTCACACAGGAAAACGGCACCACAACGGCAACACCCCCGTCCGTTCGAGACCGTTCACCGGAACACGAAGTCCGATCGCCGGTGCCGCAGCCGGAACAACCGGCTCGTCAGTTCGTTTGACAACGACGTATCAGGACGACGTATCAAGACGATCCGTTGACCCCCCTTTGACCGTTGACCGATCTAGACCGTTGACCGCTGAGACCGCATTGCGATCGCCCCTCGACACACTGTCGCAGTTCAGGTTCAGGGGCGTACGTGGCCGTTCGACTGGAGATGCACGTGGCCGGGCGCATCGAGGATTACGCACTTATCGGAGACATGCAGACCGCCGCCCTGGTCTGCCGGGACGGCACCGTCGACTGGCTGTGCCTGCCCCGCTTCGACTCGCATGCCATTTTCGCCGGACTGCTCGGCACCGAGGACCACGGGTTCTGGCGCCTCGGCCCGGCGCACGCCGCAGACGCGGAGCCACCGACGGCGGCCCGCCGCCGTTATGTCGGTGACTCGCTGATCCTCGAATCCGAGTGGGACACCCCGCGCGGCACCGTCCGCGTCACCGATTTCATGCCGCCGCGCGACGGCGCGCCCCAGCTGACCCGGATCGTGGAGGGCGTCAGCGGGCGCGTCCCGATGCGCTCGGTGCTGCGTATGCGTTTCTCGTACGGGCGCATCACGCCGTGGGTGCACAAGGTGGACGGGCGTACGGTCGCGGTGGCCGGTCCCGACTCCGTGTGGCTGGACTCGGAGGCGGAGACGTACGGCAAGGACCTGACGACGTACTCCGACTTCACGGTGGCCCCCGGTGACCGGGTCGCGTTCACCATCCAGTGGCAGCCCTCGCACAAGGACCAGCCGCCGCTGCCGGACCCGCAGGGCTCCCTGGCGGCGACGCGGGACTTCTGGCGCGAGTGGGTCGAGCACTGTACGTACCACGGCCCCTACCGCGAGGCCGTGGTGCGCTCGCTGATCACGCTGAAGGCGCTGACGTACGCGCCGACCGGCGGCATCGTCGCCGCGCCCACCACGTCGCTGCCGGAGGAGATCGGCGGCGTCCGCAACTGGGACTACCGGTACACGTGGCTGCGTGACGCGGCGATCACGCTGTCCTCGCTGCTGCGCACCGGGTACCGCGAGGAGGCCCGCGCCTGGCGCGAGTGGCTGCTGCGGGCCGTGGCCGGTGACCCGGAGAACCTGCAGATCATGTATGGCATCGCGGGCGAGCGGGAGCTCGGCGAGGCGGAGCTCGACTGGCTGCCGGGGTACGAGAACTCGGCGCCGGTGCGCGTCGGCAACGGGGCGGCGCACCAGCTCCAGCTCGACGTGTACGGCGAGGTCACCGAGGCCCTGCACCTCGCGCACATGACGGGCCTGGCCCGCAACGACTACGCCTCCCTGCTCCAGCTGAAGCTCATCCGCTACCTCGAAGGTCACTGGGACGAGCCGGACGAGGGCATCTGGGAGGTGCGCGGCCCGCGCCGCCACTTCGTGCACTCGAAGGTCATGGCCTGGGTGGCGGTCGACCGCACCATCAAGCTCATCGAGTCCGGTGACGCGGACGGCCCGCTGGAGAAGTGGCGCGAGCTGCGCGACGACATCCACCGGGACGTCTGCGAGAAGGGCTACGACAAGGAGCGCAACACCTTCACGCAGTCCTACGGCAGCAAGGAGCTCGACGCGTCGCTGCTGCTGATTCCGCAGATGGGCTTCCTGCCGCCCGACGACAAGCGCGTCATCGGCACCATCGAGGCGATCCAGCGGGAGCTGTCGACGACGGACGGCTTCATCCTCCGGTACCCGACGGACGGCGACAACGCCGGTGTGGACGGGCTTCCGGGCGACGAGGGGGCGTTCCTCGCCTGCTCGTTCTGGATGGCGGACGACCTGGCGATGATCGGCCGGGTCGACGAGGCCCGCAAGCTCTTCGAGAAGCTGCTCGCGCTCCGCAACGACCTGGGGCTGCTCGCCGAGGAGTGGGACCCGCGCCTGCAGCGTCAGGTCGGCAACTTCCCGCAGGCCTTCAGCCATGTCCCGCTGATCGACACCGCCCTGCGGCTGACCGCTTCGGGGGCGTACGCCGGCTGACCCCGGGATGCCGCCGGGGCGGGCGCGCCGGTACCGTCCGCTGCATGGACAGCGCCACCCCCACCCCGTCGGCCTCGCAGAACACCCCAGGCGGCATCACCGTGCAGCGCGCCCTGGAGCTGCCGGGGCTGCGCAGCGGGCTGCCCGAGGTGGTGGCGGGCGGGGACCGGCTGCAGCGGACGGTGCGCTGGGTGCACGCGGGCGAGGTGCCGAACATCGCGTCGCTGCTCAAGGGCGGCGAGCTGCTGCTGACCACGGGGTACGGCATCGGGACGCGGCCCGCCGAGCAGCGGGCGTTCGTGCGCAAGCTGGCCGAGCGGGGCATCGCGGCGCTGGTGATCGAGCTGGGGCAGCGGTTCGCGCGGCTGCCCGCGGCGTTGGTGGAGACGGCGCGGACGGCGGGCCTGCCGCTGGTGCAGCTGCACCGCGAGGTGCCGTTCGTGACGGTCACCGAGGAGATCCACACCGAGATCGTCAATGGGCACTATGCCCTGCTGCAGCGCGCCGAGGAGGTGCACCGGCGGTGCACGGACGCCCTCCTCGGCGGTGGCGGTGTCCCTCAAGTGCTGCGCATTCTCGCCGAGTTCAGCGGCAACCCGGTGTTCCTGGAGACCGCCGACGGGCAGCTCCTGTACGCGGCCGGGGTGGAGGCCGACGTGGCCGATCCGCTCCAGGTGTGGGAGGGCATGCGCGGTACGCACAAGGACGAGCCGCCCGTCGGGGCGGTCCTCGTGGACGTACCGGGCGGCGGTCCCGGGGCCGGTTCGGTGCGGGCGCGGCTCGTGCTGCTGCCGGTGTCGGCGCCGCTCGCGCCGGTGCACCGGATCGCGGCCGAGCGGGCGGCCGGTTCGCTCGCCGTGGTGCTGATGCAGGCGCGGCAGGAGGAGGAGCTGGCGGCGCGCGGGCGCGGTGACTTCCTCACGGACCTCGCCGAGGGCCGGATCACGCCGGAGGACGCCCCGGCGCAGGCCCGGGTCCTCGGTTTCAGGCCGACCGGTCAGGGGCCGCTGCTGCCGGTGGTGATGCGGCTGCCGGAGGCGTCGGCCGGATCGGTGGGCCTGTCCCCCGGCGGCGGCTGGGCCGTCCTCGCGCGGGCCGTGTCGGAGGAGCTGGCGTCGGTCGGCGTCCCGGTCCTGCTCGGCGTGCGCCCTGTCGAGGGGAGGGTGCCGCTGCTGCTCGGGCTGCGCTCGGAGTCGGAGCGCACGGCGGTCGCGGACCGGGTCGCGGCGGCGCTGCGGGCCGGGGTGGAACGGGCCGGGATGCAGCGGGCGGGGACCCTGCCGCCGGTCGTGGTGGTCGGCGGGGCGGGCGGCTGGGCCGCGGCGGCCGCCGGTCTGCGGCACGCGGCGGAGACGGCGACGGCGGCGCAGGGCCTGGACGACCGGCCGTGGTACGACGCGCGGCGCCTGGACATCGATCTGCTGCTGTGGCGGCTGCGCGACCATCCGGATCTGGCGGCGTTCGTGGAGCGGGCGATCGGTCCGCTCCAGGACCACGACAAGCGCGCGAAGCCGCCGCTGCTGCCCACGCTCCAGACGTATCTGGCACACGCGGGCCGCAAGGCGGAGACGGCGCGCGAGCTGCATCTGAACCGGCAGACCCTCTACAACCGCCTGGCCCGTATAGGGGAGTTGCTCGGCACGGACCTCGATGACCCGCAGACGGTGCTGGCGCTGAGCCTGGCGCTGCGGGCCCGCCGTCACGTGCCGTGACCGAGGAGCGGTCCGCGGACGGTCAGACGGCTCCGGTCAACTCGTCGTAGACGCTGAGGACTTGGGCGATGGTCGCGTCCTCGGTCGGCCAGGACGCGGCCTGTGCGCTGCCCAGGTCCTTGAGTTCGGCGCGGCGCCCGGGATCGGACAACAGCCGCTCGACGGCGCGGGCCAGCGCCGGGGCGTCCCCGTACGGCACCAACTCGGCCGCTTCCCCGACGAGTTCGGGGATGCCGCCGACCTCGGTCGCCACCAGCGGCACCCGGGCGTGCAGCGCCTCCTGCGCGAGCAGCGAGCGCGACTCCCAGCTGCTGGGCAGTACCGCGACGTCGGCGGCGGGCAGCAGTTCGGCGACGTCGTCCCGCCGGCCCGCGAGCCGCACCGGCAGCCCCTCGCTCTCGATGCGCCGCTGGAGCGCGGCCCGCTCGGGCCCCTCACCGGCGATGACGAGCAGCGGCGCGGGGTCGAGGGCCATCCAGGCGTGGGCGGCGTCGAGCAGTACGTCGTAGCCCCGGTGCCGCTGCAGGCTGCCCACGGCCATCAGCAACGGGCGGTCCACGGCGCCGAGTTCGGCCCGGGTCTTGAGGCGGGCGCGCTCGGCGTCGGCATCGTCGAAGGGCTCGGGGTGGCGCGGCAGCGGGAAGGAGACGGCGGCGAGCCGGGCGTCGCGGGCGCCGCGCGTCCGGGCCCGGTCCACCAGGTCGGAGGAGGTGCCGAGGACCACGGACGCGGCCCGGGCGACGCGTCGCTCCAGCATGCGCAGCAGGTGGGCGCGGGCCCCTTCCGCGTACCCGCGGGTGTGCCAGGTGACGACGAGCGGGATGCGGCGGCCGCTGAGCGCGAGGGAGGCGCGCAGCGCGGCGTGCAGGCCGTGCGCGTGCACCAGGTCGGCGTCGGCGCAGGCCACCCGGAGCGCGGCGACGGACGCCGGGTCGCTGCTGCGCGGCACGGCGAGATGGTGGGCGCCGACGTCGCCGAACCCGTACGCACGCTCGGCCTCGGACGGCGCGCACACCGTGACGCGCACCCCGCGGGCCACCAACCCGGCGGCCAGCGAACGGACATGGGCGCTGCTGCCCGCACTGCCGCCGCCCAGCACCTGCACGGTGCGCAGCGGCGTCTGTCCGTTCGATGAGTGGCTGCTCACGTGGCTCACGCGGCCGGGCTCCTGGTGGTCGGTTCGAGTGGTCTGGGCCAAGGATGCCAGTCCGTACGGTCGTTCCGGCACCGGCCACGGTCCCCCACCGCGCGGCGACGGGCAACACGGCGCACCGGACCACTCACACGGGTGAGTTGGCCGCCTGCTTCGAATCCTTGCGGGCCCATGCGCTCACGCGCTCCCCGTAGGCGGCCGCCGCCACGAGTCCGGCGGCGTGCGCGAGGAGCCCGGCCCTCGTGTTTCCCGCGACGATCGCCACGCCGAGCGCGGCGCCGAGGGCGTGCGCCCCGGTGTCGCCGAGCATGCCGCGTTCGGCGAGGTCGTCGGGGAGCACGGCCGCGGCGGCGCCCATCGGCGCGGCCGCGAGGGACCCGCGCAGCAGGCCGGGAGCGCCCAGCGCGAGGACCGCCTGGGCCGCGCGGCCGGGGCGTACGTCGACGAGGTTGACGAAGTGGGCCGTGCCCGCGATGACGACACCCGCGAGCGCCCGGTCGACATGGCGCTCCTTCAGCAGCGCGCCCGCGACGAGCCCGGCGGCTGAAATACCGAACAACTTCACGGCGCCGCTGGTGAGTTCGCCGTTCCGCAGCGCTCCGAGGTGTGCGCGGAAGCCGCGTCGCTCGTCGCCCGCTCCGGCCACGTCGTCGTACGCGCCGCAGGCCCCGGCGGCGAGCGTGGCGACGAGGGCGGCGCCCCGTGTGCCGGGGTCCGCGGCGAGCGCGCCCGCCGCGACGCCCAGCGCGGCGGCCGGGCCGGGGCACAGGTCGACACCGCGACCCGCGTGGTTCTTGCGGTCCCACGACCCCGCGCCGCCCGGCTTCGTGCGGCGCAGGGCGGTGCGGGCGACTCCGGTGACGCTCGCGGCGAGCGCGGCGGAACGGAGGGCGCGGGTGACGTCGGTCATGCGGTCACCCTAGGGCCCATGGGGACCTAGGCGTCGGTCCGGGCCGCAGCGAGGAGTTCCTCCGCGTGGGCGCGCGCCGTCTCCGAGTCCTCCTGTCCCGCAAGCATGCGCGACAACTCCCGTACCCGGTCCTCGCCTTCGAGCACCGTGACGCCGGAGCGCGTCACGGTCCCGTCGTTCGTCTTCTCGACCAGCAGCTGCCGGTCGGCGAACGCCGCGACCTGCGGCAGGTGCGTGACGACCACGACCTGCGCGGACCGGGCGAGCTTGGCGAGGCGCCGGCCGATCTCGACGGCCGCCTTGCCGCCGACACCGGCGTCGACCTCGTCGAAGAGGTACGTGGGGACGGGGTCGGTGCCCGCGAAGACGACTTCCACCGCGAGCATGACCCGGGACAGCTCACCGCCGGACGCGCCCTTGGCGATGGGCCGGGGCGGCGCCCCGGGGTGCGGCGCGAGCAGCAGTTCGACCTCGTCGACCCCGCTGGGCCCGCACGCCACGGTCCGCCCGTCGACCTCGACGCCGTCGGCCGCGTCGGTCTCCGTCTGCCGGATGTCGAAGGAGACGCGGGCGTGCGGCATGGCGAGCGAGGCCAGCTCGTCGGTGACGGCGGCCGCGAACCGGGAGGCGGCCTCGGTCCTGGCGTTGGTCAGTTCCTGCGCCAGTGAGCCCAGTTCGCCGCGGAGCGACGCCAGCTCGGCGGTCAGCTCGCCGATCCGCTCGTCGTCGCCGTCGAGTTCGAGGAGCCGGGCGGCGCTCGACTCGGCCCAGGCGAGCACGCTCGCGATGTCCTCGCCGTACTTCCGCGTCAGCTGGGTGAGCGCGGCGCGGCGCTCCTCGACGGCCGACAGCCGCAGCGGGTCGGCGTCCAGGTCGTCGGCGTATCCGGCGAGTTCGGCGGCGACGTCGGTGAGCAGGATCGACACCTCGCCGATCCGCTCGGCGAGCGTGGCGAGGGACGGGTCGTGGGAACGGACGGCTTCGAGGGCCCGGTGCGCGCCGCCGACCAGCGTCGTGGCGTCGACTCCCTCCGGGTCCTCGGGGTTCCCGGCGAGCGCGGCGTGCGCGGCGGCGGCCGCCGAGGCGAGCGCCTCCGCGTGTCCGAGCCGCGAGGCCTCCTCGGCCAGCTCGACGTCCTCACCGGCGCGCGGCTCGACCGCGGCGATCTCGTCGAGCCCGAACCGCAGCAGATCCGCCTCCTGCGCCCGCTCCCGGGCGCGCGTGGTGATCTCCTCCAGCTCGGCGCTGACGCTTCTCAACCGCTTGTACACGGCCGCGTACTTGGCGAGCGGCTTGGCGACGGCGTCCCCGGCGTACCGGTCGAGCGCCTGCCGCTGCCGCCCGAGCTTGAGAAGGCCCTGCTGGTCGGTCTGTCCGTGCACGGCGACGAGTTCGTCGGCGAGCTCGGCGAGGACTCCGACCGGTACGGACCGCCCGCCCAGATGCGCCCGCGAGCGCCCCTCGGCGGAAACGGTACGGCTGACGAGCAGCACCCCGTCGTCCAGCTCGGCCCCGGCCTCTTCCGCGCGGGCCAGCGCGCCCGAGCCGGCGGGCACGGCGACGCGCCCCTCGACCACCGCGTTCTTCGCGCCGATCCGCACGAGCGCGGGGTCGGCCCGCCCACCGAGCAGCAGCCCGAGGCTGGTGACGACCATCGTCTTGCCCGCGCCGGTCTCGCCGGTCACCGCCGTGAATCCGGGTGACAGCTCGACCACCGCGTCGTCGATGACTCCGAGCGACCGTATCCGCATCTCCTCCAACACGGACACGACCTTACGAGGTCGGGGGCCACCTGTGCGACGGGCCCTGGTCCAGTGGACCGAATCGGCAGGTGGCGTGGGGCCGGTGTGAAGGCCTTGTCACCCTCCCGAGTGCCCGTCGCGTCCGCGGTGGGGTTGTCCCCCGCACGCATCGACCGGTCCGCCCCATGGGGCGGCGTGCCCGGCGCCGGAACACTGGATCACATGAGTACGGCACTGGCACGGGCAGCGCTCACGGCCCACCGTCCGGCGTTCGTGGGGACGGCGGTGGCCGCGCTGTTCGCGGCCGTGGTGGTGAGCGCCTCCACCATGGTGCTCGCGGCGACGGGCACGCACGAGATCCCGGCCGCGGACCGCCGCCGCATCACGGCGAACGGCGTCGGCGACATCGCCGCCGTGCTCCTCATCGGCTCGGTCTACATGTCGATCTTCGTGGTGGTCTCGACCCTGGGCACGGCCGTCGCCCAGCAGAACCGCGAACTGGCCCTGGCCCGCGCGATCGGCGCCCGTCCGCGGCAGGTGCGCCGCGCGGTGGCGGTTCAGGCGCTGGCGGCCTCCGTGCCGGCGGCCCTGATCGGTTTCGCGGCGGGCGGCGCGCTGGCCCGGTTCTGGTTCGGCGGCATGGTGGCCCACGGTCTGGTCCCGGCCGGGGTCCCGTTCCGCTTCTCCTGGCTCGCCCTGCCGGTCTGTCTGGCGGTCGCGGGGGTGACGTCCACGGTGGCCGGGCTGCTGGCCTCGCTCCGCTTCTCGCTGCTCAGGCCGGCCCGCGCCCTGGACGAGGCCGCGGCGGGCCGGCGCTCCCTGGGGCCGCTGCGCGCGCCGCTGGGGGTGCTGGCGGTCGGGGGCGCGACGCTCCTGTCCGCGCTGCTGGCCCGGCAGCCGGCGGAGGACGCGAACGCGGGCGCGTTCCTGGTCCTGATCCTGTTCTGCGTGGGGGTGGGCCTGCTCGGGCCGCGTCTCGTCGGCCCGGCGGCCTGGCTGGTCTCCACGCTGATCGGGCGGATCGGGCCGACCGCGCGGCTGGCGATGCTCAATGTCCGTTCGCAGCCGCGCCGTTTCTCCGCCGCGGTGGTGCCGCTCGTCCTGGTCGTCGGCTTCGGCGTCACGAAGATCGCCCAGCACACGACGGCCGAGCACGTGACGGGCTCGGCCGGCAGCACCGGCGAGGTGTGGCTGGACTACATGGGGACGGCCCTGTACGCGGGCTTCGCCGCCATCGCCTCGGCCAACACGCTGGCGATGATCTCGCTGGAGCGCCGCCGCGACGTGGCCCTGCTGCGTGTGGTCGGCTCGCAGCGCCGCCAGATCCGCGCGATGGCGTTCTGGGAGGCCCTGGTGGTGGCCGGCACGGCACTCCTCCTCGGCTCCCTGATCGCCCTGGCGACACTGGCCCCGATCCTCGACAGCGCCTTCGGCTCACCGCTGCCGTACGTGCCGTGGCCGCTGGGGGTGGCGGTGGTCCTGGCGACGGTGGCGCTGACGGCCATGTCGACGGGGGTGCCGGTGCGCAGGGGGATGCGCGGTCCGGCGATCACCGTGGTGAGGGAGTGAGCGGGTCGTGCCCCGGGTGCGGGGCTGCACCCGAGGACCGGGCCTCAGGCCTGTCCGGCGGATCGTGTCGCGGGCGCGGGGCCCGGCACGCCGACCTGCACAGATCGGCGCGGGCCACCCGGACGCGGCCTGAATCCGCCGGACTGGCCCTAGTGCGGCGCCCCGCGCCACCCGGCGACGGGCAGGGCGAACTTGGCGACCAGCCGGTCGGTGAACACGGCATGGTGCAGCCGCGCCAGCCGCACCGGCACGGCACCGCGCCGTACTTCGACCCGCGCTCCGGCCGGCAGTTCCACGGTCCGCCGCCCGTCGCACCACAGCACCCCGTGCGGTGTGTGCGGCTGCACCTCGACGGCGAGCACCGACTCCGGTGACGTCACCAGCGGCTTGGCGAACAGCGCGTGCGCGCTGATCGGCACCATCAGCAGCGCCTCGACCTCGGGCCACACCACGGGCCCGCCCGCCGAGAACGCGTACGCCGTCGATCCGGTCGGCGTCGCGCACACGATCCCGTCGCAGCCGAACCCGGTGACGGGCCGCCCGTCGATCTCCAGGACGACCTCGAGCATCCGCTCGGGCTCGGTCTTCTGCACGGCGGCCTCGTTCAGGGCCCAGTCGCGGTGCACGACATCGCCGTTGCGGTGCACGACGACGTCGATCGTCATGCGCTCCTCGACCTCGTACTCCTTGGTGACGACCCGGTCGACGACCTTGTCCAGGTCGTCGCGCTCGGCCTCGGCCAGGAACCCGACACGGCCCAGGTTCACGCCGAGCATCGGCACCCCGGAGGCCCGGGCGAACTCGGCGCCGCGCAGCAGCGTCCCGTCACCGCCCAGCACGATGAGCAGCTCGCATCCGTCGAGGCAGGCCGGGGTGGCCTCCTTCACCAGCTCCACGGAGGACGGCAGCGGCAGATCGGCCGCCTCCGACTCCAGGACCCGCACGCCGAGGCCGCTGCGCAGCAGCCCCTGGACGACGAGTTCGGCGCTGCGGATGGCCGCGGGCCGCCCCGTGTGCGCGAGCAGGAAAACAGTACGAGCTCGGGTCTGTGTCAACGCGGCCCCTCCGCCACTGCACGGTCGATGTCGGCCGGGTCCGGTTCGGGTGCCCCGGCACGCAGCCACAGAAAGTACTCGACATTTCCGGAGGGCCCGGGCAGGGGGCTCGCGGTCACCCCGCGCACGCCGAGCCCGAGCTTCCACGCCTGCGCGGCGACCCCGCGCACCGCTTCGGCCCGCAGCTCGGGGCTGCGCACGACGCCGCCGCTGCCGAGCCGCTCCTTGCCGACCTCGAACTGCGGCTTGACCATCAGCACGAGGTCCGCGTCCGGCGCCGCGCACCGCGCGAGGGCGGGCAGCACCAGGCCGAGCGGGATGAAGGAGAGGTCCCCGACCACGATGTCCACGGGGACGTCATCGATCGCCTCCAGCGTCAGTTCGCGTACGTTCGTACGGTCCTTGACGGTGACGCGTTCATCGCTCTGCAGTGACCACGCGAGCTGCCCGTACCCGACGTCGACGGCGACGACGTGCGCGACACCGGCCCGCAGCAGCACATCGGTGAAGCCGCCGGTCGACGCCCCGGCGTCCAGCGCCCGCCGGCCCTCGACCACGAGCCCCTGCGGGACGAACGCGGCCAGCGCGCCCGCGAGCTTGTGCCCGCCGCGCGAGACGTACTCGGGATCCCCGTCGTCCTGCGCGACGACGATCGCCGCGGCCGTCTCCACCTGCGTCGCGGGCTTGGTCGCGACGGTCTTGCCGACGCTGACCCGCCCCGCGGCGATCAGCTGGCTGGCGTGCTCGCGCGAGCGGGCCAGCTTGCGGCGGACGAGTTCGGCGTCGAGGCGGCGACGTGCCACACCTGCCACGGTCGGTTCAGCTCCTGTGGTCGTACGAGGGCGAAGGCTGGGGCCGTGCGTCGAGCGCGGTCAGCGCGCCACGCAGGCCCTGATGTACATCCTCGTACACCTCGACGTGCCCGTCCGCCGCGAGGTGGTCCACATCGCCGAGCCGCTCCAGCTGGGCGTCCACGTCGGCGTTGCCGGTGGGGGTCCGCTCGATGCCGAGGGGGGCGGGGGCCGCGGGCTCGTACGACGGTTCGTCCGGGGCCGGGACCTCGGCTTCGGCGGGAGTCTCACTCATGCCCAGACGCTACCTCGGAAGGCCGGTGTACCGTCGATCACGATGGCCACGATGGAGGAGTGCCGGGCGGCACTCGAGAAACTCTCGGACAACATGGCGGGCGCCGACGGGGACGTCCGCGCCGCCGCGGCGCTCGACCGCTCGCTGAGCTGCCGCATCACGGACCTGGACGTCACGTTCTCCGGCCGTCTCGCCGACGGCCGGATCGAGGTGCTGGACACCCGCCCCGGGCCGCCCGTCGAGAAGGCGCAGATCCGCCTCTCGATGACGGGCGACGACCTGGTGGCGATGGTGGACGGCCGGCTGAACTTCGCGAAGGCCTGGGCCGCGGGCCGGGTCAGGCTGGAGGCCTCGTTCCGCGACCTGCTGCGTCTCAGGACGCTGCTTTAGCCACGGCCGGGGTCTTCTGCCGCGCCTTCCGCGCCGCCGGCACCACCAGCGGGGTGCCCGTCTCCGGGTCGTCGATGACCTGGCACTTCATTCCGAAGAGCCGCTCGACGAGGTCGGCGGTCACGATGTCCTTCGGGGCCCCTTCGGCGATCACCTCGCCGCCGCGCAGCGCGATGAGGTGGGTCGCGTACCGGGCCGCGTGGTTGAGGTCGTGCAGGACGGCGACGAGCGTGCGGCCCTGCTCCTCGTGCAGCTCCGCGCACAGGTCGAGGACGTCGATCTGGTGCTGGATGTCGAGGAACGTGGTCGGCTCGTCGAGCAGCAGCAGCGGCGTCTGCTGGGCGAGCGCCATGGCGATCCACACCCGCTGGCGCTGACCGCCGGAGAGCTCGTCGACGTACCGGTCGGCGAGTTCGGCGACGCCGGTGGACTCCATGGACTCCCGTACGACCTGCTCGTCCTGCGGCGACCACTGGCGCAGCAGGCCCTGGTGCGGGTAGCGGCCGCGGGCCACCAGGTCGCCGACGGTGATGCCGTCGGGCGCGACGGACGACTGGGGCAGCAGGCCGAGCGTCTTGGCGACCTTCTTCGCGGGCATCGACTGGATGACGCTGCCGTCGAGCAGGACCCGGCCGGCGCTCGGCTTGAGCATCCGCGACAGGGCGCGCAGCAGCGTGGACTTGCCGCAGGCGTTCGGGCCGACGATCACCGTGAAGGAGTTGTCGGGGATCTCCACGGACAGCTTCTCGGCGATGACGCGCTGGTCGTACCCGAGCGTCACGTCGTCGGCTATCAGCCTGTTCACAGCGGTGCTCCTTCGGTTCTGGTGCGGCTGGTCCGCCTGGGAGGTGTGCGTGCGGGCGCTCATATCCGGCCCGCCTTGCGCTCGGTGACGAGCAGCCACAGGAGATAGGCGCCGCCGACCACGCCGGTCACCACGCCGACGGGCAGCTGGTCCGCGCCGAACATCCGCTGCGAGGCCAGGTCGGCGACGATCAGCAGCGTCGCGCCCATCCAGGTGGCGGCCATCAGGTTCGGGCCGGGCGACTTGGTCAGGCGCCGGGCGATCTGCGGGGCGGTCAGCGCCACGAAGGTGACCGGGCCGGCCGCTGCGGTCGCGGCGGCGGTCAGGAAGACGGAGGCGGTGAGCAGCAGCAGCCGGGTGCGCTCGACGCGGATGCCGAGTGCGCCGGCCGAGTCGTCGCCCATCTCCAGCATGCGCAGCGGACGCCCGAACGCGGCGACGACCGGGGCGAGGACGGCGAACAGGATCAGCAGCGGCCACACCTGCTCCCAGCCGCGGCCGTTCAGCGACCCGGTCATCCACACGGTGGCGCGGGCGGCGTCCACGAAGTCGGCCTTGGTGAGCAGATAGCCGTTGACGGCCGTGACGAACGCGGAGACGCCGATGCCGACGAGGACGAGCCGGTAGCCGTGCACGCCCCGCTTCCAGGCGAGGACGTAGATCGCGAAGCCGGTGACGAGGCCGCCGACGAGCGCGCCGAGCGCGACCTGCGCGGCGCTGCCGCCGAAGATCACGATCATCACGAGCGCGCCGGCGGTCGAGCCCTGCCCGAGTCCGAGCACGTCCGGGCTGCCCAGCGGATTGCGGGAGATGGACTGGAAGAGCGCGCCGGACAGGCCGAGCGCGCCGCCGACCAGGAGGCCGACCAGGACCCGCGGCAGCCGCAGGTCGTTGATGATGAACTCCTGCCCGGCGTCGCCGTGGCCGGTCAGGGTGCGCAGCACGTCGAGAGCCGGGATCGGGAAGTCGCCGGTGCCGATGAGGACGACGCTCGCGACGAGCGCGGCCACGACCAGGATCCCGACGACGACGGTCGCGCGGACGTCGAGCCGGACGGAGAGCCCGCCCGGGGTGCGTATCGCCTTCACAGCTGGGCCAACTTTCGGCGTCGTACGAGAACGATGAAGACCGGGGCGCCGATGATGGCGGTGACGATGCCGACCTGGAGTTCGGCCGGGCGGGCCACGATCCGGCCGACGACATCGGCGCCGAGGAGCAGGACGGGCGACAGGACCGCCGCGTACGGCAGGATCCAGCGCATGTCGGGGCCGGTGAACGAGCGCACGATGTGCGGCACCATCAGGCCGACGAAGACGATGGGGCCGCAGGCCGCGGTGGCGGCGCCGCACAGCAGGGTCGCGGCGGCCATGCTCAGGGCGCGGGTGCGGCCGAGGTGGGCGCCGAGGGCGCGGGCCGTGTCGTCGCCCATGCCCATCGCGTTGAGCGGCCGGGCCAGGCCGAGGGCGAGCACGGCGCCGACGGCGATGAACGGCAGCACCTGCTGGATCGTGTCCATCTTGGCGCTGGCCAGCGAGCCGACCTGCCAGAACCGCATGCGGTTGAGCGCGACGTCGTCGGTGATCATCACCGCGTAGACGTAGCCGGACAGGGCCGCGGTGATCGCGGTACCGGCGAGGGCGAGCCGCACGGGGGTCGCGCTGCGCGTGCCGCCGAGCACGTACACGAGCGCACCGACCGCGGCCGCGCCGAAGAAGGCGAACCACACATAGCCGCTGAGCGAGGTCACCCCGAAGACACTGATGGCGGTGACGACGGCGGCGGAGGCGCCCATGTTGATGCCGAGGATGCCGGGGTCGGCCAGCGGGTTGCGGGTCAGCGCCTGGAGGACGGCGCCGGCGAGGCCGAGCGCGAGTCCGGCGAGCAGACCGAGCAGCGTCCGTGAGACGCGCTCGCCCACGACGATGTCCGCGTACGCACCGGTGTCATGGAACAGCCCGTGCCAGACCTGGTCCAGGGAGAGCGGCTTGGCTCCGACCGCGATGCTCGCCACGAGGACGACGAGCAGCACGAGAGCCGCGGCGAGGAGTCCGGCCGTGCGTATCGCCGCACGGCGGCCGGGGGGCGCGGGAGCGGTGTCCGCGCTCGTTTCTGGGGGACTGTCGACCAACACTCGGTTAGGTTAGCCTACCCTCCGATTCGGTCACATCCGCGCTGCGCTGAGAGAAGCGTCTCCCCCGTCTCCCGTGCCGCCCGCCGCTCCGCCCGCGGACTTCTGGCGACCGGCGGAGCGATCGGTCCCGGTGCACTGCTCACCGCGTATGGCGACGGCAAACCTCCGGCACGGTCAAGTCGATCCACCGCCACTTGGTGGCGGCCCCCGGGATCGACCGCAATCGCGTCAAGTTCCCGGGGACACCGGCGCGGGCCCCCGCCGCGCCGTCGCTACAGCTCCAGCCGCGCCAGCGCCTTCGCCGCGTCCAGCGCACACGTCCCGTCGCCGGCCGCCGTCCACGCGGCAGCGCACAGCGCGCGCAGCCCGTCGAGCGCGTCCCCGTCCCCCTCCAGTTCCAGGCGCTCGTCACCGGCCACGGCGGTCCACCCGCCGCACCGGAACCCGTCCCGCTCCTCGGTCACCTCCGGCTGCCCGGTCAGCACCCCGCGCAGATCCCGGTCCACATACGTGGGCCGGTGCTGCGGCGGCGCGGCGAGCAGCTGCGCCCCGTCCGTGACGCCGGTCAGCACGAGCAGCGAGTCCACTCCCCCGTTGAACGCGCCCTCGATGTCGGTGTCCAGCCGGTCCCCCACGACCAGCGGCGTCTTCGCCCCGGTGCGCAGAATGGTCTCCCGGTGCATGGGCGGCAACGGCTTCCCCGCGATCTGCGGCTCCGCCCCCGTCGCGATGCGCACGACCTCCACCGCCGCCCCGTTCCCGGGAGCGATGCCCCGGGCACTCGGAATGGTCAGGTCAGTGTTGGAGGCGAACCACGGCACACCCCGGGCGATCGCGTAACAGGCCTCGGCGAACCGCCCCCATGCCATGTCGGGCCCGCCGTACCCCTGAGCGACCGCGACGGGATCGTCGTCCGCGGAATCGACGGGCACCAGCCCCCGCTCCCGCAGCGCGACCCGCAGCCCTTCCCCGCCGATCACCAACACTCGCGCCCCTTCGGGCACTTGGTCGCTGATGAGCCGAGCGACGGCCTGCGCCGACGTGATGACGTCGCCCGCCTCGGTCGGGATCCCGAGCTCGGTCAGATGCCCGGCGACGGCGTCCGGGGTCCGCAGCGCGTTGTTGGTGACGTACGCCAGCCCCATCCCCCCGTCCCGCGCGACGGCCAGCGACTCGACGGCGTGCGCGATGGCCCGCCCACCCGCGTAGACGACGCCGTCCAGGTCCAGCAGCGCGGTGTCGTACGCCTCGCTCAACGCCCGCGCACTGCCGTCGGGCCGCACCCGCGGCCCGTCGCCGACCGCACCACTCGCACTCTGGCTCATTCCGTATCGCCCTTCCTCGATCGCACTCCCCCGATCATCCCCCACGCCACCGACACTCGTACGATGCACGGATGAACCCTGCAGGTGACGGCTTGGATCTGCGCCCCTTCCACGGGGTGCGCTACGTCCCCGGGCGCATCGGCAGCCTCGCCGCCGTCACGTCGCCCCCGTACGACGTCGTCGTCCGCCCGGACGGCCTGCTGCACCTGGAGAGCGCGGATCCGCACAACATCGTCCGGCTGATCCTCCCGCAGGCCACGTCCCCGCAGTCGCGCAACGACCAGGCGGCCGACACGCTGCACCGCTGGCTCACCGAGGGCATCCTCGCCCACGACCCCGAACCGGCTCTCTACGTGTACGAACAGCGCAGCGGCGACCTGCTGCAGCGCGGCCTCATCGGCGCCCTGCGCCTCTCGGAGGCCTCCGCAGGCGTGGTGCTGCCCCACGAGGACGTCATGCCGCACGTGGTCGAGGACCGCGCCGGCCTGATGCGCACCACGGCGGCGAACTTCGAACCGCTCCTGCTCACCTACCGCGGCAACGGCGACGCGACGGGCGCCAACGCCGTCATCGAGGAGACGGTCCGCCGTGCTCCGCTCCTGTCGACGACCACGGAGGACGGCTACAGCCACCGTCTGTGGTCCCTCACGGATCCGGCGGAGGTGCGCAAGGTCCACGACGACCTGGCCCACCACCAGGCGCTGATCGCCGACGGCCATCACCGCTGGGCGACCTATCTGCGGCTGCGCGCCGAGCATCCGTCGCCCACCCCGTGGGACCACGGCCTGGTCCTCCTCGTCGACACGGCCCGCTACCCGTTGCGCGTCCGCGCCATCCACCGCCTCCTCAACCGTCTCCCGATCGACCAGGCGCTGGCGGCCGCCGCCCCCTTCTTCCGTGTACGGGAAGTCGCGGGTCCTGTGACGCGGGCACTGGAGTCCCTCGCGGACGCCGCGAACGACGGCAACGCCTTCCTCCTGACCGGCGCCGCCGACACGTACCACCTGGTCGACCGTCCGGACCCGGCCCTGCTGGACCGTACGATCCCGACGGGCCGCCCGGAGGCCTGGCGCACCCTGGACGCGACGGTCCTGCACTCCACGCTCCTCGGCCATGTCTGGGGCATCCCCGAGGACTCGCCCGCCGACATCGCGTACATCCATGACACGGAGGCGACGGTCGAGAAGGCACGGCGTGACGGCGGCACGGCGGTCCTCATGCACCCGGTCCGCGAGGAAGTGGTGCGTGAGCTGGCCCAGCAGGGTGTGACGATGCCCCGCAAGTCGACGTCGTTCGGCCCGAAGCCCGCCACGGGCCTGGTCCTGCGGACGCTGACGAACGACTGACGGGCGGGTCCCGAAGGAACCCGCCCGTCACCTCACGCGAGGTCCGGCCTACTTCTCGCCCGCCTCTTCGCCTTCTTCGTCGTCATCGGCTGCGTCGACGGCCGGCGCCGCGACCTCGTCGGCGGCGTCGTCATCGTCGTCGAAGGCATCGACGAACTCGACGCCGTCCAGCTCGGCCAGCCGGTCCGACGCGTCGGTGCTGCCGTCCTTGTCGGACTCCACGGCCTTGGCGAACCACTCGCGGGCCTCGTCCTCGCGCCCGGCGGCCAGCAGCGCGTCGGCGTACGCGTACCGCAGGCGCGCGGTCCACGGCTGTACGGAGCTGGAGGCCAGCTCGGGGCTCTGCAGCGTCACGATGGCGGCGTCCAGCTGCCCCATGTCGCGCCGGGCGCCGGCGGCGACGAGCCGCATCTCGACCTGTCCGGCCTTGTCGAGCTTCTGCACCTCGGGCGCCCCGGCCATGTCGAGGGCCTTCTCGGGCCGCTCGAGCCCGCGCTCGCAGTCGGCCATCACGGGCCACAGCTCGACGTTGCCGGTCATGCGCCGCGCGGCCCGGAACTCGGCCAGGGCCTCGCTGTACTTCTGGTTCGCGTACGCGGCGAATCCGGCGGCCTCCCGCACGGCGGCGACGCGGGACGCGAGCCGCAGCGCGACCTTCGAGTACCCGTAGGCACCCTCGGGGTCCTCATCGATCAGCCGGGCCACCATCACCAGGTTCTTGGCGACGTCCTCCGCAAGCCCCTTCGGCAGGGACTGGAGCTCCTGCTGCACGTCCTTGTCGAGCTCGAAGCCGGAGACGTCCTCGGGGATCGGCAGCCGCTTGATCGGCTCGCGATCCCGCTCGTCCCGGAACCGGCCGCCACCACGGCGGTCGTCCCGCCGGTCATCACGCCGATCGTCCCGCCCGCGGTATCCGCCACCCGGTCGCCCGCCCCGGTCGTCGCGCCCACGGAAGCCGCCGCCACGGTTGTCATCGCGCCGGTCGTCGCGGCCACGGAAACCGCCGCCACCACGGTTGTCGTCACGCCGGAAGCCGCCACCGCGGTTGTCATCACGGCGGTCGTCACGGCCACGGAAGCCACCGCCACGGTTGTCATCGCGCCGGTCGTCACGACGGAACGGGGGACGGTCACCATCACGACGCGGCCCACGATCCCGGTCACGGTCGCCGCCACCGTACGGACGGTCATCGCGCCGGTCGTCGCGGCCACGGAAACCGCCGCCACCACGGTTGTCGTCACGCCGGAAGCCGCCACCGCGGTTGTCATCACGGCGGTCGTCACGACGGAACGGGGGACGGTCACCATCACGACGCGGCCCACGATCCCGGTCACGGTCGCCGCCACCGTACGGACGGTCATCGCGCCGGTCGTCACGACGGAAGCCGCCACCGCGGTTGTCGTCCCGACGGTCATCGCGCCCGCGGAAACCGCCGCCACCACGGTTGTCGTCACGCCGGTCGTCACGGCCACGGAAGCCGCCACCGCGGTTGTCATCGCGCCGGTCGTCACGACGGAACGGGGGACGGTCACCATCGCGACGCGGCCCACGATCCCGATCGCGGTCGCCGCCACCGTACGGACGATCGTCCCGGCGGAAGCCACCGCCGCGGTTGTCGTCACGGCGGTCATCGCGCCCGCGGAAACCGCCGCCGCGGTTGTCGTCACGGCGGTCGTCCCGGCCACGGAAGCCGCCACCGCGGTTGTCGTCCCGACGGTCGTCCCGACGGAAGCCGCCGCCACGGTTGTCATCACGGCGGTCGTCACGACGGAACGGGGGACGGTCACCATCACGACGCGGCCCACGATCCCGATCGCGGTCACCCCGCGGAGCGCCACCGCTGCGGTAGCCGCCCCGGTCACCACTGTCCCGGCGGCGCTGCTCGCGCTCCGGTCGCTCGTCGGGAGAGTTGGGGGACATCGGTGACTCCTGTCTTCGGTACCGCAGTCATTCTCGCGCAGCCGGGGTGCCGGCGCGCTCCGAGAAGAGCTCTGAAAATACAAAAAGGACCTTTGGTCCCAGCATGTGTGCCGGGACCAAAGGTCCTCTCAATAATAGTTCGGCGGCGTCCTACTCTCCCACAGGGTCCCCCCTGCAGTACCATCGGCGCTGTAAGGCTTAGCTTCCGGGTTCGGAATGTAACCGGGCGTTTCCCTCACGCTATGACCACCGAAACCCTTTCAGACATCCCTCATGAAGGGACGTAAGAACAGGGCGGCGAACTAGCACACTCTTCAATTGATTAGTGAAACTGTTCAGCCAGCACAAACTGTTCGTTGTCTGGGAACAACACAGTGGACGCGAGCAACTGAGGACAAGCCCTCGGCCTATTAGTACCAGTCACCTCCACACCTTACGGTGCTTCCAGATCTGGCCTATCAACCCAGTCGTCTACTGGGAGCCTTAACCCCTCAAAGGGGGTGGGAGTCCTCATCTTGAAGCAGGCTTCCCGCTTAGATGCTTTCAGCGGTTATCCTTTCCGAACGTAGCCAACCAGCCATGCCCTTGGCAGGACAACTGGCACACCAGAGGTTCGTCCGTCCCGGTCCTCTCGTACTAGGGACAGCCCTTCTCAAGACTCCTACGCGCACAGCGGATAGGGACCGAACTGTCTCACGACGTTCTAAACCCAGCTCGCGTACCGCTTTAATGGGCGAACAGCCCAACCCTTGGGACCGACTCCAGCCCCAGGATGCGACGAGCCGACATCGAGGTGCCAAACCATCCCGTCGATATGGACTCTTGGGGAAGATCAGCCTGTTATCCCCGGGGTACCTTTTATCCGTTGAGCGACGGCGCTTCCACAAGCCACCGCCGGATCACTAGTCCCGACTTTCGTCCCTGCTCGACCCGTCGGTCTCACAGTCAAGCTCCCTTGTGCACTTACACTCAACACCTGATTACCAACCAGGCTGAGGGAACCTTTGGGCGCCTCCGTTACCCTTTGGGAGGCAACCGCCCCAGTTAAACTACCCATCAGACACTGTCCCTGATCCGGATCACGGACCCAGGTTAGACATCCAGCACGACCAGAGTGGTATTTCAACGACGACTCCCCCTGAACTGGCGTCCAGAGTTCACAGTCTCCCACCTATCCTACACAAGCCGAACCGAACACCAATATCAAACTGTAGTAAAGGTCCCGGGGTCTTTCCGTCCTGCTGCGCGAAACGAGCATCTTTACTCGTAGTGCAATTTCACCGGGCCTATGGTTGAGACAGTCGAGAAGTCGTTACGCCATTCGTGCAGGTCGGAACTTACCCGACAAGGAATTTCGCTACCTTAGGATGGTTATAGTTACCACCGCCGTTTACTGGCGCTTAAGTTCTCAGCTTCGCCAAGACGAATCTTGACTAACCGGTCCCCTTAACGTTCCAGCACCGGGCAGGCGTCAGTCCGTATACATCGCCTTACGGCTTCGCACGGACCTGTGTTTTTAGTAAACAGTCGCTTCTCGCTGGTCTCTGCGGCCACCCCCAGCTCAGAGTGCAAGACTCATCACCAGGAATGGCCCCCCTTCTCCCGAAGTTACGGGGGCATTTTGCCGAGTTCCTTAACCATAGTTCACCCGAACGCCTCGGTATTCTCTACCTGACCACCTGAGTCGGTTTAGGGTACGGGCCGCCATGAAACTCGCTAGAGGCTTTTCTCGACAGCATAGGATCATCCACTTCACCACAATCGGCTCGGCATCAGGTCTCAGACTCATGTGAACCGGATTTACCTGGATCACGTCCTACACCCTTACCCCGGGACAACCACCGCCCGGGCTGGACTACCTTCCTGCGTCACCCCATCACTCACCTACTACCAACTTGGGCCGGCGGCTCCACCACTTTCCATTCCCCGAAGGGTCCGGAACGGCTTCACGGCCTTAGCATCACTGGATTCGATGTTTGACGCTTCACAGCGGGTACCGGAATATCAACCGGTTATCCATCGACTACGCCTGTCGGCCTCGCCTTAGGTCCCGACTTACCCTGGGCAGATCAGCTTGACCCAGGAACCCTTAGTCAATCGGCGCACACGTTTCTCACGTGTGTATCGCTACTCATGCCTGCATTCTCACTCGTGAACCGTCCACCACTAGCTTCCGCTGCAGCTTCACCCGGCACACGACGCTCCCCTACCCATCACAGCAGGCGTTGGCCCTCTTGCTGCAATGACACGACTTCGGCGGTACGCTTGAGCCCCGCTACATTGTCGGCGCGGAATCACTAGACCAGTGAGCTATTACGCACTCTTTCAAGGGTGGCTGCTTCTAAGCCAACCTCCTGGTTGTCTCTGCGACTCCACATCCTTTCCCACTTAGCGTACGCTTAGGGGCCTTAGTCGATGCTCTGGGCTGTTTCCCTCTCGACCATGGAGCTTATCCCCCACAGTCTCACTGCCGCGCTCTCACTTACCGGCATTCGGAGTTTGGCTAAGGTCAGTAACCCGGTAGGGCCCATCGCCTATCCAGTGCTCTACCTCCGGCAAGAAACACACGACGCTGCACCTAAATGCATTTCGGGGAGAACCAGCTATCACGGAGTTTGATTGGCCTTTCACCCCTAACCACAGGTCATCCCCCAGGTTTTCAACCCTGGTGGGTTCGGTCCTCCACGAAGTCTTACCTCCGCTTCAACCTGCCCATGGCTAGATCACTCCGCTTCGGGTCTTGAGCGCGCTACTGAATCGCCCTATTCGGACTCGCTTTCGCTACGGCTTCCCCACACGGGTTAACCTCGCAACACACCGCAAACTCGCAGGCTCATTCTTCAAAAGGCACGCAGTCACGAGATGAAGCACAAGTGCTCCATCCGACGCTCCCACGGCTTGTAGGCACACGGTTTCAGGTACTATTTCACTCCGCTCCCGCGGTACTTTTCACCATTCCCTCACGGTACTATCCGCTATCGGTCACCAGGGAATATTTAGGCTTAACGGGTGGTCCCGCCAGATTCACACGGGATTTCTCGGGCCCCGTGCTACTTGGGTGTCTCTTAAACGAGCCGCTGACGTTTCGACTACGGGGGTCTTACCCTCTACGCCGGACCTTTCGCATGTCCTTCGCCTACATCAACGGTTTCTGACTCGTCCCACGGCCGGCAGACCGTGGAAAAGAGATCCCACAACCCCCACGACGCAACCCCTGCCGGGTCTCACACGCCGTAGGTTTGGCCTCATCCAGTTTCGCTCGCCACTACTCCCGGAATCACGGTTGTTTTCTCTTCCTGCGGGTACTGAGATGTTTCACTTCCCCGCGTTCCCTCCACACTGCCTATGTGTTCAGCAGCGGGTGACAGCCCATGACGACTGCCGGGTTTCCCCATTCGGAAACCCCCGGATCAAAGCCTGGTTGACGACTCCCCGGGGACTATCGTGGCCTCCCACGTCCTTCATCGGTTCCTGGTGCCAAGGCATCCACCGTGCGCCCTTAAAAACTTGGCCACAGATGCTCGCGTCCACTGTGCAGTTCTCAAACAACGACCAACCACCCATCACCCCGAACCAGTAGTCCGAGTGCACTGGGGCCGGCATTGAGGTCGGGAACAAGTCCGTACCCTCAGATACCCAACAGCGTGCCCGACACCCTCGCCCCTCGTGGTCTGCGTTCCACGCTCCGAAGAGCAGTACTTGCAGCCCGAGTTGACTGACGGTGCCGAATAATCAACGTTCCACCCATGAGCAACCACCGTCGAACGTTTGCCGACGTAATGGCCCTGGACCACCGAGCAAGCCCGGCGGCCTAGATGCTCCTTAGAAAGGAGGTGATCCAGCCGCACCTTCCGGTACGGCTACCTTGTTACGACTTCGTCCCAATCGCCAGTCCCACCTTCGACAGCTCCCTCCCACAAGGGGTTGGGCCACCGGCTTCGGGTGTTACCGACTTTCGTGACGTGACGGGCGGTGTGTACAAGGCCCGGGAACGTATTCACCGCAGCAATGCTGATCTGCGATTACTAGCAACTCCAACTTCATGGGGTCGAGTTGCAGACCCCAATCCGAACTGAGACAGGCTTTTTGAGATTCGCTCCACCTCGCGGTATCGCAGCTCATTGTACCTGCCATTGTAGCACGTGTGCAGCCCAAGACATAAGGGGCATGATGACTTGACGTCGTCCCCACCTTCCTCCGAGTTGACCCCGGCGGTCTCCTGTGAGTCCCCATCACCCCGAAGGGCATGCTGGCAACACAGAACAAGGGTTGCGCTCGTTGCGGGACTTAACCCAACATCTCACGACACGAGCTGACGACAGCCATGCACCACCTGTACACCGACCACAAGGGGGGCACTATCTCTAATGCTTTCCGGTGTATGTCAAGCCTTGGTAAGGTTCTTCGCGTTGCGTCGAATTAAGCCACATGCTCCGCTGCTTGTGCGGGCCCCCGTCAATTCCTTTGAGTTTTAGCCTTGCGGCCGTACTCCCCAGGCGGGGCACTTAATGCGTTAGCTGCGGCACGGACAACGTGGAATGTTGCCCACACCTAGTGCCCACCGTTTACGGCGTGGACTACCAGGGTATCTAATCCTGTTCGCTCCCCACGCTTTCGCTCCTCAGCGTCAGTATCGGCCCAGAGATCCGCCTTCGCCACCGGTGTTCCTCCTGATATCTGCGCATTTCACCGCTACACCAGGAATTCCGATCTCCCCTACCGAACTCTAGCCTGCCCGTATCGACTGCAGACCCGGGGTTAAGCCCCGGGCTTTCACAACCGACGCGACAAGCCGCCTACGAGCTCTTTACGCCCAATAATTCCGGACAACGCTTGCGCCCTACGTATTACCGCGGCTGCTGGCACGTAGTTAGCCGGCGCTTCTTCTGCAGGTACCGTCACTTTCGCTTCTTCCCTGCTGAAAGAGGTTTACAACCCGAAGGCCGTCATCCCTCACGCGGCGTCGCTGCATCAGGCTTTCGCCCATTGTGCAATATTCCCCACTGCTGCCTCCCGTAGGAGTCTGGGCCGTGTCTCAGTCCCAGTGTGGCCGGTCGCCCTCTCAGGCCGGCTACCCGTCGTCGCCTTGGTGAGCCACTACCTCACCAACAAGCTGATAGGCCGCGGGCTCATCCTGCACCGCCGGAGCTTTCAACCCCCTCAGATGCCTGAAGGAGTGTCATCCGGTATTAGACCCCGTTTCCAGGGCTTGTCCCAGAGTGCAGGGCAGATTGCCCACGTGTTACTCACCCGTTCGCCACTAATCCACCCCGAAGGGCTTCATCGTTCGACTTGCATGTGTTAAGCACGCCGCCAGCGTTCGTCCTGAGCCAGGATCAAACTCTCCGTGAATGTTTCCCCGTACTCGGGGTGACACCACGAGAGCGGAACAAGGAGAGGAATAATCTCCCTGTTCACAGCGTCCTCGCTGTGCGCCTACCAGCCACCAGGACCGGCAGGACTTTTTCAAAGGAACCTCAACTCACCGAAGTGAGTCGGGGTATCAACATATCTGGCGTTGATTTTTGGCACGCTGTTGAGTTCTCAAGGAACGGACGCTTCCTTTGTACTCACCCTCTCGGGCTTTCCTCCGGGCGCTTCCCTTCGATATTTCGTGTTTCCAACCTTACCAGATCCGTTTTCCCGTTCCGTTTCCGGTTCGGAATTCATTTCCGGTGGCCGTTGGAGGGCCTTTGCCTTTCGGCGTGTCCACTACGTTAGCCGATTCCCTTGGCAACTCATAATCGAGTTCCGCGAGTTCGAATTTCGACATGCGGGCACGTCGAAAAGATCCCGCTCAGGGAGGTTGTAGATAGTGGTTTGGCCGCTTCCGGTTGTTGGCTGAAGGCCGGACCCGGTTCAACGGCTCGGGCTACATTACGGATCCCGCAGCACCGCGTCAAGTTCGGCGCCGGCGCGGGGTGTGGGCCCGATAGGGGCTCACCGTCGGGTCGTTGGCGATCCAGAAGCGCCACGGGTGGACCGCGCCGTCGCCGGAGACTCCGGTTCGTGGGCCGTTGAGCACCTCGTCGGCGGAGGCCGGGGTGCCGTACAGGATCGTCAGTGGGGAGTCCGCGGGGGCGCAGGCGTCCGTGCCGTCGAGGGCCCGGTCCACTCCCAGGGCTGTGGCCAGGCGCGCAGGGCCCTTGGCCAGTTCCCTGTCGGTGCGGGCCGAGAGTCGACGCTTGCGGGCGAGTTCGGCGCCTTCGATGATCTCGCCGGCCCGCAGGAGGACTCCGCTTGCCGTGCCCGAGGGACCGCACACCAGGTTCATGCAGTGCCACATGCCGTACGTGAAGTAGACGTACAC
Source organism: Streptomyces sp. cg35 (assembly GCF_050410835.1). Lineage (NCBI taxonomy): Bacteria > Bacillati > Actinomycetota > Actinomycetes > Kitasatosporales > Streptomycetaceae > Streptomyces > Streptomyces sp. cg35. The sequence goes on along the minus strand of NZ_CP191268.1, from coordinate 6,916,896 downwards.
GTGTCCTGGCGGACCGAACATCACGCCGTTGCGAGCCGTGCGTCCTCTATAGGCGTGGGAGCCGGGGTCGTTCGCCCCGTCGTACGCCTCGACCTCCGTGAGGCGGAGCTCGATCGGGCCGTCGGCGGTCCGGCGCACCACGGTGCGCCCCAGAAGGCCGGGGGCGACCTCCAGAACGGGTCGGTCGAAGAACTCCCGCGTGAGGGGCGTACGGTCAGGGGCCGCGATCATGCCGTCCGAGGGTAGTGGAGCGGGCGGCGGGGCAGGCGCGGAACCGGGCGCGGCTGTCCCGCGTTTGTAGTCAGCAGGACCAGCGGGTCCGGTCATCGCGAGATCACGGTTCACCGACGGAGGAGATCGAGTCATGGGCTTCAAGCGACTGTTGGCAAGTCTTGGTGCGGGCGGGGCGTCCGTCGAGACGGTGCTCACCGAGGCCAATGTCGTGCCCGGTGGTGTCGTCCAGGGTGAGGTGCGGATCCAGGGCGGGTCCGTCGACCAGGAGATCGAGGGCCTGTCCGTCGGGCTCCAGGCGCGGGTCGAGGTCGAGGGCGCCGACCAGGAGACCAAGCAGGACATCGAGTTCACCAAGGTGCGGCTCGGTGGTGCCTTCGAGCTGAAGGCGAACGCGGTGCACGCGGTGCCGTTCGGGCTCGAGATCCCGTGGGAGACGCCGGTCACGACGATCGACGGTCAGCAGCTGCGGGGCATGAACATCGGCGTCACGACCGAGTTGGAAATCGCCCGGGCCGTCGACTCCGGGGACCTGGACCCCATCAACGTGCACCCGCTGCCGTCGCAGCAGGCGATCCTCGACGCGTTCATCGGGCTCGGGTTCCGCTTCAAGAGTGCGGACATGGAGCGCGGGCACATCCGGGGTACGCGGCAGAAGCTGCCGTTCTACCAGGAGATCGAGTTCTTCCCGCCGCAGCAGTACCGGGGGCTCAACCAGGTCGAGTTGAGCTTCGTGGCCGACGACCGGGAGATGGACGTCGTCCTGGAGATGGACAAGAAGCCGGGGCTCTTCAGCGAGGGCAGCGACACGTTCCGCTCGTTCGTCGTCGGGCACCACGACTTCCAGGGGACCGACTGGTCGGCGTATCTGCACCAGTGGCTGTCGGAGGTCGGCAGCCGCAAGAACTGGTTCTAGGGTTTCAGGGTCAGGCTCTGTAGCCCCGTGATCCAGGAGGTGCCGTCGTGACCGAGCAGCCCAAGAGGGCGCCGCTACCGCATGACTTTCATCCGCAGGTGCCGTCGTTCACCGTCGTGAGCGAGGACTTCGAGCCGGGTGGGGTGCTCGACGACGCTCAGGTCCTCGCGGCCGGGAACACTTCGCCGCATCTGCGGTGGGAGGGTTTCCCGGCGGGGACCAAGAGCTTCGCCGTGTCGTGCTTCGACCCGGACGCGCCGACGGGCAGTGGGTTCTGGCACTGGTCCGTGTTCGACATCCCGGTCTCGGTGACCGAGCTGGCGACGGGTGCGGGCAGCGGCACGTTCGAGGGGCTCCCCGAGGGTGCCGTGCAGGTGCGCAACGACTACGGGTCCAAGGAGTTCGGTGGCGCCGCGCCGCCGCCCGGGGACCCCGCGCACCGTTATGTCTTCACCGTGTACGCGGTCGATCAGGAGAAGCTCGGCCCCGATTCCGACGCGTCGCCGGCCGTCGTCGGGTTCAACCTGCGGTTCCACACGCTCGCGCGGGCGCAGGTCCTCGCCGAGTACGCGGCTCCCGCGGAGAGTTAGCGTTCACAGAAAGTTTGCCCGCCTCTGGTCTTGGAAGTGATCAGGGGCGGGCATTTTTATTGCGTTGTCCATCTCGGCGTGCACGGCCAGAGTTGACGCACGGACGCCGAGGGGTGATCCGCTGCGTACGGGAGGTGGGCAGGGTGCGGGACACATTGGTGCTGAACGCGAGCTTCGAGCCGCTCTCGACGGTGACGCTGAACCGAGCCGTCGTGCTGGTGCTTACGGACAAGGCCGTCGTCGAGCAGGCCCACCCCGATCTGCGCATGCGCGGTGTCGCGGTCGACATACCGGTGCCACGGGTGATCAGGCTCTGCAGGTACGTCCGGGTGCCGTTCCGAAGACGTGCGCCGTGGTCGAGGCGGGGTGTGCTCGTGAGGGACCAGCACCGGTGCGCGTACTGCGGGCGGCGGGCGACGACCGTGGACCACGTGGTGCCGCGGTCGCAGGGTGGCGCGGACTCCTGGCTGAACACGGTGGCGTCCTGCGCCGAGGACAATCACCGCAAGGCGAACCGGACACCGGAGCAGGCGGCGATGCCGCTGCTCAGGCAGCCGTTCGAGCCGACGCCCGCCGACGCGATGCTGCTGTCGCTGGGGGCGGACGGTCGTGAGGCGCTGCCGGTGTGGCTGGGCCAGCAGAAGGCGGCGGCGTAGGCCGACCGACACGGATGTGACAGAGCGGGCCCGCCGACCTCGAGGTCGGCGGGCCCGCTCCGCTGTCTGCCGGGCTCACTCGATGGGAGGCTGCTCCCTGCGCTCCTTCGGCGTCGCCGACGGGGTCGGGGCACCCGCCATCGGGCCGAAGTTCCCGATGGCACCGGAGAGGCCCTTGAGCGCGTCGCCGATCTCGCTGGGGACGATCCAGAGCTTGTTGGCGTCGCCCTCGGCGATCTTCGGGAGCATCTGGAGGTACTGGTACGAGAGCAGCTTCTGGTCCGGGTCGCCTGCGTGGATGGACTCGAAGACCGTACGGATCGCCTGGGCCTCGCCCTCCGCGCGGAGGGCTGCCGCCTTGGCCTCACCCTCGGCCCGTAGGATCGCGGACTGCTTCTCGCCCTCGGCCGTGAGGATCTGGGACTGGCGGATGCCTTCGGCGGTGAGGATCGCGGCGCGCTTGTCACGGTCGGCGCGCATCTGCTTCTCCATCGAGTCCTGGATGGAGGTGGGCGGCTCGATCGCCTTGAGCTCGACCCGGTTGACGCGGATGCCCCACTTGCCGGTGGCCTCGTCGAGGACTCCGCGCAGGGCCGCGTTGATCTCCTCGCGGGAGGTCAGGGTCCGCTCGAGGTCCATGCCACCGATGATGTTGCGCAGGGTGGTCACCGTGAGCTGCTCGATGGCCTGGATGTAGCTGGCCACTTCGTAGGTGGCCGCCCTGGCGTCGGTGACCTGGTAGTAGATGACGGTGTCGATGTTGACGACCAGGTTGTCCTGGGTGATCACCGGCTGCGGCGGGAACGGCACGACCTGCTCGCGCAGGTCGATGCGGTTGCGGATCGAGTCGATGAAGGGGACGACGATGTTCAGGCCCGCGTTCAGCGTGCGCGTGTAGCGGCCGAAGCGCTCCACGATGGCGGCGCTGGCCTGTGGGATGACCTGGATGGTCTTGATCAGGGCGATGAAGACCAACACCACCAGAATGATCAGGACGATGATGATCGCTGACATCGCGTCTCCTGTGCCCTTCGTGCCGTTGTCCTTCCGGCGCCGTCCCGCCGGAAGATCATGGGATCTTGCTCGTCGAGTCTGTCAGAACAGCCCATGTGGTGTGGGGGGTTCGGATCACCTGCGGGCTCATATGACGATCGCGGTGGCTCCCTCGATGTCGACGACGTCGACCTGGCGGCCCGGTTCGTACTCCGCGTCGCCGTCGAGCGTGCGGGCGGACCAGATCTCGCCGCCGAGCTTGATCCGGCCGCCGCTGCCGTCGACGCGCTCGACCACGACGGCCTGTTTGCCCTTCAGGGCGTCGATGCCCGTGGCCAGTGCCGGTTTCTGCGCGCGTTGCCGTGCGGCGATGGGGCGTACGACGGCGATCAGCGCGCACGAGACGACGGCGAAGACCAGGACCTGAAGGATCACTCCGCCACCGAGTCCGGCCGTCACGGCGCCGGCGACGGCGCCCACGGACAGCATGCCCAACTCGGGCATGGCGGTGATGACAAGAGGAATTCCGAGCGCGGCCGCCCCGATCAGCCACCACACCCATGCGTCGATGTCTGCCACACGGTCATGGTAGATCCGCGGGCGGTCGTGCGGACAGGGGACGATCGGCCCGCACGACCGGACGAACGCGTCAGCTCAGCGGGAGGCCCGTGGCCGTCCAGCGGTCGTTCTTCTGCTCGACGACCAGCGGGAGGCCGAAGCAGCGGGAGAGGTTGCGGGAGGTGAGCTCCAGCTCCAGGGGGCCCGCGGCGAGGACCTTGCCCTGGCGGATCATCAGGACGTGCGTGAAGCCCGGGGCGATCTCCTCGACGTGGTGCGTCACCATGATCATCGAGGGGGCGATCGGGTCGCGGGCGAGACGGCCGAGGCGGCGGACGAGGTCCTCGCGGCCGCCGAGGTCGAGGCCCGCGGCGGGCTCGTCCAGGAGCAGCAGCTCGGGGTCGGTCATCAGGGCGCGGGCGATCAGGGTGCGCTTGCGCTCGCCCTCGGAGAGCGTGCCGAACTTACGGTCCAGGTACTCGCTCATGCCGAGGCGGTCGAGGAAGGCCCGGGCGCGCTGCTCGTCGATGTCCTCGTACTCCTCCTGCCAGCCGGCCGTCATGCCGTACGCGGCGGTGAGCACGGTCTGCAGGACGGTCTGGCGCTTGGGCAGCTTCTCGGCGAGGCCGTTGCCGGCGACGCCGATGCGCGGGCGCAGCTCGAAGACGTCCGTGCCCGGCCTGCCGAGGGTCTCGCCGAGGATCGTGGCGGTGCCGCTGCTCGGGAAGAGATAGCTCGAGGCGATGTTCAGGAGGGTGGTCTTGCCCGCGCCGTTGGGTCCGAGGATGACCCAGCGCTCCCCCTCCTTCACCGACCAGGAGACCTGGTCCACCAGAGCCCGGCCCTCGCGGACCACGGATACGTCCTCCAGCTCCAGCACATCGCTCATGAGCGCGTTGTCTCCCATTGCAGTCTCGGCCGTCTCGCGTGCGTCCGTAGAGGTTCGGCTTGTTTGTCGCTGAACGCAGCCCCCAGGGAAAACCTACGCCACTGGTCCGGTGGTCCATTCCATCGGTCGGGGTTTTGGCACCGTCGGGTGCTTCTAAGGTGGGGCCCATGCTCTCGGAACCACGCTCTGGACGGCTCGCGGCCTGGGGAAATGCCCTTCTTGCCGGTTTTGTTGCACCTGATGACGCGGTGCTGGCGATTGTCGGGGACGACGCGCTGCACCGGGTCGAGGGGATCCCCGGGGAGACGGGCCCGGTCGGGCTGACGCTGGCGCTCGGGCGGCTGCGGGCGCTCGGGGTGGGCGGGCTGCGGGTCGCGCTGCCCGCGCCGGGGCATCCGCTGGGGTTGAGCGGGCCGCCAGAGTTCAACGCGCGGGCCGTGGAGGCCGAGGAGGCGGTCGTGTGTTCCGGGGCGGCGCTCGGGCTGGTTCCCGAGGTGTACGAGGCCGGGCCCGACGGTGACGTCCACGTCGAGGTGCTGTGGCACTGCCTGCCGGTGCGGGAGGCGCCGCCCGCGGACGTGCCGTCGCTGGGTGAGGCGGAGCGGGAGCTGGCGGAGGCGCTGCGGGAGGCGACGGAGGTGCTGACGCGGCTGGACGTGGCCGGGTCGGGGCCGGTGGCCGAGGCCGCCGTCGACGCGTACCGGGCCCGCGCCGAGCGGGGGCGGGAGGCGCTGGCGCCCGGGTATCCGCCGCGGGCCGTGCGCGTGCTGGAGCTGGCGCAGCGGGTGGGGCTGCTGGTGGACGTGGCGTACGAGAGCGGGCACGGCGGGGCCGTGAGCGCGTCGGAGATGGGAGCCCGGGCGGTGGCGCTCAGACCGGTGGAGCGGACGGCCCGGCGGGCCCAGGTCGCCGCCTACAACGCGTTCGTGGAGGAACGGGAGCGGGGGTGACCCCGGTCCGCTCCGGCATATGAGGAGCGGCTCCCGGGAGGTGCATGACGAGGCCCCCACGGACGGTGTCCGTGGGGGCCTCGCACTGCCTGTGCGGCGGGAACGTCAGAGGTTCGACGCGGTGTTGCCGAAGGCCGGGTTCAGCACGCCGATCACGTTGGCGGAGTTGCCCGAGAGGTTGACCGGGATGTGGATCGGCAGCTGCGCCTGGTTGCCGGAGGCGACACCCGGGGACTGCGCGGCCGCGCCCTCGGCCTCGGAGTCGGCGAAGGCGGCACCGGAGGAGGCGCCCGCGGCGATACCGGCGACGGCGACGGCCAGGGCGGCCTTCTTTGCGATGTTCATGTGAAGTGTTCCTCCAGATAGGGCGTTTCCGACCCCAGCCGCGGGGTCGCACGCTGAGAACGCTTGGGCCAGGTGGACGACACGGGGTGACCCGGCGATACGCCCGTTTGGATCAATGGGCCGAAGGGGCCGCGCAAACGGACCGGCCCCTCGGGGAGTACCCGAGGGGCCGGTGGTCCTGGGGACCCTGAGCTTGTGTCAGCCGTTGAAGCCGGCGTTGCCGAAGGCCGGGTTCAGCACGCCGATGACGTTCACGCTGTTGCCCACCGCGTTCACGGGGATGTGGATCGGGGCCTGGACCAGGTTGCCCGAGCCGACGCCGGGCGAGTGCACGGCCTTGCCGTCCGCGTGCGCACCGTCAGTGGCAGAGGCGAGACCGGAACCGGCGGCGATGAGCCCGCCGGCGACGAGGGTGACAGCCGCGGCCTTCTTCAGGTTCTTCACTTCGTGATCCTCCTAGCGATTGCCACGGCCAGCCGCCGCAGCACGCACTGGAGAACGCGGCCCCGTCCGGCGGGATACGCCGGACGGGGGACGAATACACGACAGTATGAATCTACGAACGGAGTGGAACCTTCCGTGTTGTCGTGCAGTAGTGCGCCGGAGCACTCGGGTCAGCCCGCGGCGCCGTGCCGTACGGCCCACAGGGCGGCCTGGGTGCGGTCCGCCAGGTCGAGCTTCATCAGGATGTTCGACACATGGGTCTTCACCGTCTTCTCGGAGAGGACGAGAGCACGGGCGATCTCCCGGTTCGACCGGCCGTCCGCGATCAGACCGAGGACCTCGCGCTCCCGCTCGGTGAGCGAACCGCCCCTGCCCTGGCCGCTGTTGGCCTCTTCCTGGGAGAGCAGGGCGCCGGCCACCTCGGGCTGGAGCAGGATGTGGCCCGCGTGGACGGAGCGGATGGCGCCGGCCAGCGCGTCGGGGTCCACGTCCTTGTAGACGTATCCGGCGGCTCCGGCGCGCAGGGCCGGGACCACCGTGCGCTGCTCGGTGAAGCTGGTCACGATCAACACCCGTGCGGGGTTGTCCAGTTCACGGAGTCTGCGCAGCGCGTCGACGCCGTCCATGCCCGGCATCTTGACGTCCATGAGGACGACATCGGGCTGCAGTTCCTCGGCGCGGGCGACTCCTTCGGCGCCGTCCGCCGCCTCGCCGACGACTTCGATGTCGTCCTGGACCTCCAGGAACGTGCGCAGACCCCGGCGGACCACTTGGTGGTCGTCGACCAGAAGCACCTTGATTGCGTCAGCCACCGGGGACCTCCATGTCGATCGTGGTGCCCTTGCCGGGCTCCGATTCCACTGTGAGCCGGCCGCCGACGCCGCCGGCCCGGTCGCGCATGGAGACCAGGCCCAGATGGCGCCCGGCGCGGCGGATCGCCTTCGGGTCGAAGCCGGTGCCGTCGTCGGTGACGCGGAGCGCGGCGCCCGCGCCCCGCTTGTCGACCGTCACCTGGACGTGCTCCGCGCCGGAGTGGCGCAGCGCGTTGTGCAGTGCTTCCTGGGCGACGCGCAGCATCGCCTCCTCCTGTGCGGCGGGCAGGGCTCTGAGGCCGCCAGTGGCGAAGGTGACGTGGGCGGAGTGGGCGCGGTCCAGGACCTGGATCTGGGTGCGGAGCGTGGCGACGAGGCCGTCCTCGTCGAGGGCGGCGGGGCGCAGCTCCACGACGGCGGCGCGCAGTTCGTCCGCGGCCTCCGCGGCGAGCTCCACGACGTGCTGCAGCTCGCCCTTGGCGCGGGCGGGGTCGCGGTCCATGAGCTTGGCGGCGGCCTGGGCGGTCAGACGCAGCGAGAACAGCTTCTGGCTGACGGCGTCGTGCAGTTCGTGGGCGAGCCGGGAGCGCTCCTCGGCGATGGTGAGCTCGCGGCTGCGCTCGTACAGCCGCGCGTTCGTCAGGGCGATCGCCGCGTGCTGGGCGAGGATCCCGAGCAGTTCCTCGTCGTCCTCCGTGAAGCCGCAGCCTCCGGCCGGCCCGGGGCACCGCTTGTTGGCGAGGAAGAGCGCGCCGATGACCTCGTCGCCGTCCTTGATGGGCAGGCCCAGGAAGTCGGACATGTCCGGGTGGGCCGACGGCCAGCCCTCGAAGCGGGGATCCTTGCGGACGTCGGTGAGGCGCTCCGTCCGGGCCTCGCGCAGCATCGCGGCGAGGATGCCGTGCTGGCGCGGGAGCGGGCCGATGGCCTTCCACTGCTCCTCGGTGACGCCGTCGACGACGAACTGGGCGAAGCCGCCGTGGTCGTCGGGCACCCCGAGCGCCGCGTACTCGGCGTCGAGCAGCTCGCGGGCCGAGGCGACGATCGTCTTGAGGACGTCGCGCACCTCGAGATGCCTGCTCATGGCCAGCAGCGCGGCGCTCACCGCGGCCAGGCCTGTCCGTGGACCGTGACTCATGGCCTCACGGTACCGGCGGGGTGTGACAGGGCGTATCCGACCTGTGGCGGCTGCCGCCTAGGGCCGTGGGCCTAGGCCGGAAGGCCCTGGGGCCGTGGGCGTACGCCGAAGGGCCCGAGGGGGTTGCGGCCCGCGCACGAGGTGCTCGGGGCCCTCGCGTTCCTACGTTGAGGGCAGTACGCGGGAACGGCTGATCAAGGGGACGGTTGCCATGGCAGTAGCGATCATCACGGGGGCGTCGCGGGGGTTCGGGCGGGCGCTGGCCACGGCGCTGGCCGAGCGGGGGTGGGACCTCGTACTGGATGCGCGGGCCGCGGAGCCGCTGGAGGACGTCGCGGCCGCGCTGCGCAAGCACGGCGGGGCGGTGACGGCGCTTCCGGGGGATGTGGCCGAGGGCGGGCACCGGGTCGAGCTGATCTCGGCCGCCTGGGAGCTCGGCGGGCTCGATCTGCTGGTGAACAACGCGGGGGTGCTGGGCGCCGCTCCCCTGGTTCCGCTGGAGCAGCAGGCGCTGAACGACTTCCGGGCGGCGCTGGAGATCAATGTGGTGGCGCCGCTGGGCCTGCTCCAAGAGGCGCTTCCGCTGCTGCGCGCGGCGCCGGCCGGGGCGGTGATCAACATGAGTTCGGACGCTGCGTCGGAGGCGTACCGCACCTGGGGCGGCTACGGGGCGACGAAGGCGGCGCTCGACCAGCTGTCGGCGGTGCTCGCGGTCGAGGAGCCGGGGCTGCGGGTGTGGGCGGTGGATCCGGGCGGGATGCGGACGGACATGCTGGCGGCGGCCGAGCCGGACGAGGACCTGAGCGGGGTGCCGCGCCCCGAGGACGTGGTCCCCGCCTTCCTGCGCCTGCTGGAGCGGCGGCCCGCGTCCGGGCGTTACGCGGCTCCTTCTCTGCTGGAGGCGCGATGACGCTCGCACTGCGGGTCCCGCAGGAGCTGTCGGCCCGGGTGCCGGCCGAGCAGCGGGGCCCGGGCCGGGACAGATCGTCCGTGCGTCTGCTGGTGTCGCACGGCACGGAGGTCGCGCACCGTCGGTTCGCCGAGCTGCCGGATGTGCTGCGGGCCGGGGACCTGCTCGTGGTGAACACCTCTCCCACGCTGGCTGCCGCGGTCGACGGGACGACCGGGGACGCGCGCGTGGTCGTGCATGTCTCGACGCGGGGCGACGACGGGCGCTGGGCCGTCGAGATGCGGGATCCGGACGGCCGGGGTACCACGCGCCCGCGCCCGGGCGGGCCCGCGGGTTCAGTGGTGTCGCTGCCCGGCTGCGTGCTCCTCGTGCACGAGGAGCCGGTCGAGGCCGGGAGCGAGCGGCTGTGGTGGGTGCGGGCGACCGGGGACGTGCCGGCGCTGCTGCGGCGGCACGGGCGGCCGATCCGTTACGCGTACACGGAGCGGGACCAGCCGCTGTCCGCCTACCAGACCGTGTTCGCGCTGCCGTACGCGGACGGGGCGGGCAGCGCCGAGATGCCGAGTGCGGCGCGGCCGTTCACGGAGGCGATGGTGGCGGGGCTGGTGAGCCGGGGTGTGCAGTTCGCGCCGATCACGCTGCACACCGGGGTGGCGTCCGCCGAGGCGCACGAGCCGCCGTACGCGGAGTGGTACGAGGTGCCGGAGCCGTCGGCCCGGCTCATCAATGCGGCGCGGGCGGGCGGGGGCCGGGTCGTCGCCGTCGGGACGACGGCCGTGCGGGCCGTCGAGTCGGCGGCCGGCGACGACGGGGTGGTGCGGGCGGCGCGCGGCCGGACCGAACTCGTCGTGACGCCGGAGCGCGGAGTGCGGGTGGTGGACGGCCTGCTGACCGGGCTGCACGAGCCGGCGGCCTCCCATCTTCTGATGCTGGAGGCGATCGCGGGGCGGGCCGCCGTGAGCCGCACGTACGAGGAGGCGCTGCGGGGGCTCTACCTGTGGCACGAGTTCGGGGACGTGCACCTCATCCTTCCGAAGGAGGGGCCTCACGCTGCGCGTTGCAGTGGCAACTACAGGTGAGATCAGCAGTGACCCGATGTGACGCCGCGCATAGGGCGCAGGTCACGTACGAAGGTCCCTAGTGGAGAGATAAGGGACTTAAGTCCCGAGGCTGTGCGGGGGCTGGGAGTCGAGAGCCGACTTCTGGCCCCCTTTTCCGTGCGCCCGATCCACTACCCGACTTCGTACGTCACACCTTTGCCACGGAATTTTGCTGCCGCTAAGAATGGCCCCCGTTGCTCGGCGCCGACGGGTTCTACCCGCGGCGTTCGTGTCCCAAACACGGCCCGTCCGAATCGGTCGGCGAGCGACTTCCCGCTTCGAGAGGTCCCCGTCTCCATGTCCAAGCACAGCATCCCCGGCCATAGTCAGCTGACCCGCACCCACAAGTTCTCGATGGCCGGTGTCGCCGCCCTCGGTGCCGCCGCCCTCGCGGTGACGCTGGTGCCGGGTCACGACACGCAGGCGCAGGCCGAGCAGGTCTCCGCCGCTCCGGTCGCGTTCACCACGAACGCGGGTGCGCAGCAGATCAAGGACGTGCAGGCGAGCGTCACCGACCAGCAGGCCAGCGCGTCGGAGAAGGCCAAGGCCGTCGCCGCGAAGCTGAAGGCCCAGCAGGCGGCCGAGGCGAAGAAGAAGGCGGACGCGGAGGCCAAGGCCAAGGCCGAGGCGCAGGCCCAGGCGGACGCCAAGGCGAAGAAGGAGCGCGAGGCCAAGGAGGCCGCCTCCCGCGCCGCCGCCCGCAAGCCGGTCTACGCGAACAACCTGGACGGCTGGATCAAGCAGTCCCTGGACATCATGAAGTCCAAGGGCATCCCGGGCACCTACAACGGGCTCTACAGCAACATCATGCGTGAGTCCACGGGCAACCCGAACGCCATGAACGGCTGGGACGTCAACGCCCAGAACGGCACGCCGTCGATCGGCCTGCTGCAGGTCATCCAGCCGACGTTCAACGCGTACCACGTCGAGGGCACGTCGACGAACATCTACGACCCGGTCGCCAACATCACGGCCGCCGCGAACTACGCGGCCGACAAGTACGGCTCGATCGACAACGTGAACAGCGCGTACTGAGACTCATTGACGGGACCTCTGAGTCCGGAGCACGCTGACCCCCACGACGGAGAAGGGCGGCACCCCCGCGGGTGCCGCCCTTCTCCGTCGTTCGTGTCCCTCGTCCGTGACAGGACTACTTGCGCATGACCTCGGGCTCGTGGCGGCGCAGCAGGCGGGCGACCGCGAAGCCGCAGATCACGCCGAGCGCGACCAGGACCGTGAGGTTGATGCCCCACTGGCTGACCGAGTGCTCCCAGAGCGGGTCGAGGTCGTTCGGCTTCTTCGGGTCCCACGGCGGCATCAGGTGCGCCAGGTCCAGCGTGGCGCCGGCCGCGCCGATCGCCCAGCGGGACGGCATCAGCCAGGCGAACTGCTCCAGGCCGATCGAGCCGTAGATCTGGAAGAGGACGCCGGTGAAGACGACCTGGACGATCGCGAACATGACCAGCAGCGGCATCGTCTTCTCGGAGGTCTTCACCAGCGAGGAGATCACGAGGCCGAACATCATCGATGTGAAGCCCAGCGCGATGATCGAGACGCACAGCTCGATCGCCGGCGGCATCAGAAGACCTTCCTCGGGAAGGTCGCGCGGCGCGAAGGCGATGGCGCAGATGATGACGCCCTGGACGGCCGTGATCACGCCGAGGACGATGACCTTGGACATCAGGTACGCGGAGCGGGACAGGCCGGTCGCCCGTTCCCGTTCGTAGATGACGCGTTCCTTGATCAGCTCACGGACCGAGTTGGCCGCGGCCGAGAAGCACATGCCGACGGCGACGATCAGCATGATCGTGCCCGCGTCGCCGTTGAACTTGGACGGCGGTTTGGGCGGTGCCAGGCCGAAGTCGGCGGGGATGACCACGGAGACGACGCCCAGGACCGCGGGCAGGATCACCATCAGCCCCATGAAGCCCTTGTCGGACGCGATCACCGACACATAGCGGCGGATCAGCGTGATGAGCTGGGCGCCCCAGGGCTGCGGCTTGGGCGGTTTGATCGCGGCGGGCGGCGGCATCTGCACCGACTGCGCGGCCACGGCGTCGATGTCGGCCGCGTACATCTGGTAGTGCTGCGAGCCCTTCCAGCGGCCCGCCCAGTCGTAGTCGCGGTAGTTCTCGAACGCCGAGAAGACGTCGGCCCAGGTCTCGTAGCCGAAGAAGTTGAGGGCTTCCTCCGGCGGGCCGAAGTACGCGACGGAGCCGCCCGGCGCCATCACGAGCAGCTTGTCGCAGATCGCCAGCTCGGCCACGGAGTGGGTGACGACGAGGACCGTGCGGCCGTCGTCGGCGAGGCCGCGCAGCAGCTGCATGACGTCGCGGTCCATGCCCGGGTCGAGGCCGGAGGTGGGCTCGTCCAGGAAGATGAGCGACGGCTTGGTCAGCAGCTCCAGGGCCACGGAGACGCGCTTGCGCTGGCCACCGGAGAGGGAGGTGACCTTCTTCTCCTTGTGGATGTCCAGCTTGAGCTCGCGCAGCACCTCGTCGATGCGCTGCTGGCGCTCCTGCTCGCTGGTGTCCGCGGGGAAGCGGAGCTTGGCCGCGTACTTCAGGGCCTTCTTGACGGTCAGCTCCTTGTGCAGGATGTCGTCCTGCGGGACCAGACCGATGCGCTGGCGCAGCTCGGCGAACTGCTTGTACAGGTTCCGGTTGTCGTAGAGGACGTCACCCTGGTCGGCGGGGCGGTAGCCCGTGAGCGCCTTGAGGAGCGTCGACTTGCCGGAGCCCGAGGGGCCGATGACGGCGATCAGCGACTTCTCCGGGACGCCGAAGGAGACGTCCTTGAGGATCTGCTTGCCGCCGTCGACGGTGACCGTCAGGTGGCGCGCGGAGAAGGAGACCTCACCGGTGTCGACGAACTCTTCGAGCCGGTCGCCGACGAGGCGGAACGTGGAGTGGCCGACGCCGACGATGTCGTTCGGGCCGAGCAGGGCGCTGCCGCCCTTGGGGATCGGCTGGCCGTTGACGTACGTGCCGTTGTGCGAGCCGAGGTCACGGATCTCGAAGCGGCCGTCGGGCGTCGCGTGGAACTCGGCGTGCAGGCGCGAGACCTGGAGGTCGGAGACGACCAGCTCGTTCTCCAGCGCACGGCCGATGCGCATGACGCGGCCGAGCGAGAACTGGTGGAACGTCGTCGGGCTGCGGTCCCCGTAGACCGGCGGAGCCCCCGCGACGCCGCCGGGTCCCTGCTGGTTCGGCACCTTCTGGGGCTGAGGCTGCTGGTGCTGCTGCCACGCCTGTTGCTGCTGAGGCATCTGCGACTGCTGCGGCGCCTGCTGCTGCCAGCTCGGCGCACCGCTCTGCGGCTGCTGCTGCGGCGGTGGCTGCTGCGCCAGGCCGGCGGCCTGCTGCTGCGCCTGCTGCGGCGTCGCCACGGCGGCGGCCTGGGCGCTGCCCTGCACGTTCACGCGCGGGCCGTCGGTCGAGTTGCCCAGGTGCACGGACGAGCCGGGGCCGATCTCCATCTGATGGATCCGCTGGCCCTGGACGAACGTGCCGTTGGTCGAGCCGTGGTCCTCGATGACCCAACTGCGGCCGCCCCAGCTGATCGTGGCGTGACGCCAGGACACCCTGGCGTCGTCGAGCACGACGTCTCCCCCCGGATCGCGTCCGAGGGTGTACGACCGGGACGGATCGAGCGTCCAGGTCCTGCCATTCAATTCCAGTACGAGTTCAGGCACTCCATGCCCCACTGAGTTGTCCCCCGAGTATTGCCCCCGTCATGGGGAGTCTAGGGATGTCGAACATCGTGAGGAACTATTTCAGGAACGCCCCCGTGACCGAAAGTCGGGCCTTGCGGCTTAGGTTGTGAAGACTTCCGGTCGGCGCCCCCGCCCGCGCCGTTGACGGGGCAGATACAGCCCCGGAGAGTAGTAAGCGCCCACAACTCCCAACGGATCATGAGCAAATGGGATATCCGGGGCGTTGCGGTACGGATCAGGGGGGGCCTGATGAAGACCGGCCACGACACGACTCGGCGCGGCGGCGTGCCCGTCGGCGATGTGCTGCTCTCGGCCATCGCCGCGGTGAGCTGGGCATTCATCGGGATGGCGGGTGTCGCGGCGCTCGGTCTGCATCTGCTGGAGGCGGATTCGGCGGGTTCGCTCGGACCGATGACGGCCGCCGTCGTGGCGATCGGGGTCGGCGGGCGCGTGACGCCGTCCGGCGACGTGTCCGCCTTCGGTCTGGACGGCGCGCAGGCGCACACCGCCATCGATGTCGCGCCGCTGGGCGTGGGCCTGGTGGGCGCGGTGCTGATGAGCTGGTTCTTCCTACGGTCCTTGCGTGCGGCGGGAGTTGAGATCTCTCCGGGCGAGCTGATGGCACGTGCGGGGGCCGTGGTGGTGCTCTTCGTGGCGATGCTGGGCGGGCTCGTCTGGGCGGGTCACGACATCATCACGATTGACGGTTCGAAGCTGGGGCTGAACGACATTCCGGGCGCAGGCGGGCTGCCGGACGACATCGGGGACAAGCTTCCCGGCGGCATCGGGGGGCTGCTCCCCGACCGGCTCGGGGACCTCGTGAACGCGAAGGCGTCGGTCGGGTTCACGGTGCAGACGGGCGCCACGCTGCTCGGCGGCGCGGCCTTCGTGACCGGGGTGCTGCTGATCGCGCTGCTCGCGTCGCGGCGCACTCCCCTGCCGCGCGCCCTCGCTCCGGTGCACCGGGTGGTGCGGCCCGCGGCGTCGGCGCTGGTGACAGTCCTGCTGGTGACGGTCGTCGCGGGCCTGGCCGCGGCGGCGTACGCCATGATCGGCGACGACCACCCGAAGCGCATCGCGGGCGCGGCACTGCTCGGCGCGCCCAACGGGGCATGGCTGGCGGTGCCCCTGGGCCTGTTCGTGCCCTGGGACGGGCAGGCGACGGGAGAGCTCGCGAAGCTGCTGCCCGATCCGCTGGACGATCTGCTCAGGGTCTCGTCGGACCAGCCCGTGACGCTGGCCCGGCTGGCCGAACTCGACGGCAGGGTATGGCTGTTGGCCGTCGCGACGGCCCTGATGATGCTGTTCGCCGGGGTGCTCACGGCGGTGCGGACGCCGTCGGCACAGGGGCAGGGAGCGGTGGGTTTCGCGGGGCGCTGCGCGCTGCGGCTCGGCGTCGTGACGGCGCTCGCGCTGCCGCTCCTGGTCCGGCTGACGGACGTCTCGGCGGACGCGTCCCTGTCGGTGCTGGGCTTCGACGCGTTCGGCGCGGGCATCGAACTGCACGGGCACCTCGGCATGGCCCTGCTGCTGGGCGCGGCGTGGGGCGCCGCGGCCGGGGCGCTCGGTGCGCTCCTCGCCCGTGCGACCGGGGCCGCCGGTGGGCGGGTGTCCCCGCTGGCCGCCGGGGCGGGCGTGCCGGAGCCGCCTTCTTCCGCGCCGGCCGGCCCGTACCGCCCGAGCCGCCCGTACCGTCCCTCCAACGCGGACACGAACCCGTACCTGAAGGCGTACGACGCCAGGCAGTACGAGGAGACCGTGCACGGCCAGGATGCGTACGACCGGGATGTTCAGGACGGCGCTGCGTACGGCCGGAATCCGTACCGCGACCCGTCGCACGACGGCATGCCCGGTGCCCCCACGATCGCGGGACCGCTGCGGCCCGAGCAGCCCCGTCCTCGCGGCAAGGAGGGCGGGCCGCCGCCTCCACCGCCACCGCCGCCGGCTCCGGGGCGGGACAAGGAGAGGCGACGCCGGAGGGACGACCGGGGCGGGCGCTGACGCGGGGGGCCCGACGGCGGCCTCCCTGTCCGGTACGCGGACCGCGGCCGCGTGCCCGTGCAGGAGCCCGATACCGTAAGGGCATCATGAGCGCTCCGCAGCCCCAGCACCCCGCTGATGCCCCGAACGTCGACGGACACGTGTCCGTGCCGGCCGACGTCCCGACCCTTCTGGTCAAGATCTTCGGCAAGGACCGGCCCGGTATCACCGCCGGGCTCTTCGACACCCTCGCCGCCTACTCCGTCGACGTCGTCGACATCGAGCAGGTCGTCACGCGCGGCCGTATCGTGCTCTGCGCCCTGGTGACCGAGCCGCCGGCCGGTCTGGAGGGGGACCTGCGGGCCACCGTCCACAGCTGGGCGGAGTCCATGAGGATGCAGGCCGAGATCATCTCGGGCATCGGTGACAACCGGCCGCGCGGCCTGGGCCGTTCCCTGGTGACCGTGCTCGGGCACCCGCTGACCGCCGAGTCGACCGCCTCGATCGCCGCCACCATCACCGGGACCGGCGGCAACATCGACCGCATCTTCCGGCTCGCCAAGTACCCCGTCACCGCGGTCGAGTTCGCGGTGTCCGGCACCGGGACGGAGACGCTGCGCACCGCGCTCGCCACCGAGGCCGCGAAGCTGGGCGTGGACATGGCCGTCGTCGCGGCCGGTCTGCACCGGCGCGCACAGCGGCTCGTCGTGATGGACGTCGACTCGACGCTCATCCAGGACGAGGTGATCGAGCTGTTCGCGGCGCACGCGGGCTGCGAGGACAAGGTCGCCGAGGTGACGGCGGCGGCGATGCGCGGCGAGCTGGACTTCGAGCAGTCGCTGCACGCGCGCGTGGCGCTGCTCGCGGGGCTCGACGCGTCGGTCGTGGACAAGGTCAGGAGCGAGGTACGGCTCACGCCGGGTGCCCGCACCCTGATCCGTACGCTCAAGCGGCTCGGCTACCAAGTGGGCGTCGTCTCCGGCGGGTTCACGCAGGTGACGGACGATCTGCAGGAGCGGCTCGGGCTCGACTTCGCGCAGGCCAACACGCTGGAGATCGTCGACGGGAAGCTGACCGGCAGGGTCACCGGCGAGATCGTGGACCGTGCGGGCAAGGCGCGGCTCCTGCGGCGGTTCGCCGGGGAGGCGGGGGTCCCGCTCGCGCAGACCGTGGCGATCGGCGACGGCGCGAACGACCTCGACATGCTGAACGCGGCCGGGCTCGGCGTCGCCTTCAACGCCAAGCCGGTGGTCCGCGAGGCCGCGCACACCGCGGTGAACGTGCCGTTCCTCGACACCGTGCTGTATCTGCTGGGCATCACGCGCGAAGAGGTCGAGGCGGCGGACGCCCAGGAGGTCTGAGCCACACAGCGGGGCCCGGCACCGGCCTTCGGTACCGGGCCTTTGCTGTGTGCGGATCCGGCCGCTCGTCAGTCGTTCGGCGACCAGTAGTCGGTCAGGGTGGCGGTGCCCGGCTCCAGGGACTTCCAGGAACCGGTGAAGGACAGGACCGCGAACGCGGCGGTCGGGAAGCCGCCCCGGTTCATCCGCCGGAGCGCGTCCGCCTCGCCGTCACCGGCCAGGACCTCGGCGAGTCCGTGCACTCCGGGGTTGTGGCCGATCAGGACGGCGTCCCGGACGTCGTCCGGCGTCTCGTTGAGCACGGCGATCAGCTCGCCGGGGGACGCCTCGTAGATCCGCTCCTCGTAGACGGTCCGGGGCCGCTCAGGCAGTTCGGAGACAGCCAGCTTCCACGTCTCGCGGGTGCGCGCGGCGGTCGAGCAGAGGGCCAGGTCGAGGGCGATGCCGGAGTCGGCCAGCTTGCGGCCGGCGATCGGGGCGTCCTTGCGCCCTCGCTCGGCGAGCGGCCGCTCGTGATCGGACACCTGAGGCCAGTCCGCCTTGGCATGCCGGAAAAGGACAATCCTGCGGGGTTCTGCGACGCTCATGGGTCCCAGCTTCGCACGAAATCTGCCATGGGGCGCTGGGAGTTGACGGGCTCGCCCGGCACGGGTGAACGCGGGCCGAAAGCTGCCGGGAGAGGGGCTAGCGGAGCACCAGTTCCTTGGCGCGCTCCAGGAGGTGGCCGATGGTCGGGTCGGCGGTGGCGGCCTGGGCGTCGACCGGGTTGAGGATCAGCAGCAGGAGCGCCACGAAGGCGACGGCCGGCAGCGCGATCGCCCACCAGGGCAGCCGGATGTCGACGCCGCCCGTGGCTGCCGGGTGGGTCCGGGGGTGCGTGGGGGCCGACATGGCTTCCTCCGTGGTCCGTCGTCCTCGTCGGTGCGCCGACGGTCTCGGCGACACTTCGAAGGTACGGATCCGGCGGCCCCCGGCCCATCCGGTGATCCACCCACTCGACCCTGACACTGGCCCCCTAGGGGACGGTGGAGTTAACCCCACCCCCGGGTCCGGGGCGCGGGTGTCAGGGGGAGGCGATGGTCGCGATGATGGCCACGATCACGGTGACGGCCATCATCGCGCCGAACACGAGGAGGAGCTTCTTCTGACTGTTCTGGGGGTTCGGCTCGAGCACAGGCGACATGCCGCAAGTGTCGCACCCGTCCCCGGTCGTCAGGACGCCGGGGCGGCGGCGGCCGCCTGTTCCGCCTCGTCCTCGATCGTGCGCTTGCGGCCCGCGAAGACGCCGACCACGATCTGCGGCACCATCAGCGCGGCCATCAGGGCGATGGGCACGCCCCAGCCGTCGGTGGCCTGGTAGAGGACGCCGACGAGCAGCGGCCCCGGGATCGAGATCAGGTAGCCGGTGGACTGGGCGAACGCGGAGAGCTGGGCGACACCGGCGCCGGTGCGGGCCCGCATGCCGACCATCGTGAGGGCGAGCGGGAAGGCGCAGTTGGAGATGCCGAGCAGGACCGCCCAGGCCCAGGCGCCGGAGGACGGCGCGAAGTACAGGCCCGCGTAGCCGGCGAGTCCGCACACTCCGAGGGCGATCACGATCGGGCCCTGGCTGGGCAGCCGCGCCGCGACGCGCGGGATGACGAAGCCCAGCGGCACGCCCATCACCATGGTGACGGCCAGCAGCACGCCGGCGGTCGACGCGGAGACCCCGGAGTCGCGGAAGATCTGCGCCATCCACCCCATCGTGATGTACGCGGCCGTGGCCTGGAGCCCGAAGAAGACGGCGAGCGCCCAGGCGGTGCGGCTGCGGGCGATGCGCAGTCCGTCGCCCTCGGACGAGGCCCGGGCCGGTTCGGCGGAGGCGGCGCTCCGGTCGCGGACGAGCGGGAGCCAGGGCAGCACGGCGGCGGCGCCGAGCGCGGCCCACACGGCGAGGCCGGTCTGCCAACTGCCGCCCAGGGCCTCGGTCATGGGCACGGTCGCGGCGGCCGCGAGGGAGGTGCCGGCCGCGAGGGCCATCGAGTACAGGCCGGTCATGGAGCCGACGCGGTCGGGGAACCAGCGCTTGACGATGACCGGCATCAGCACGTTGCTGACGGCGATGCCCATCAGGGCGAGGGCGCTGGCCACCAGGAAGCCGACGGTGCCGCCCGCGTAGGGGCGGATGATCAGGCCGGCGGCGATCGCGGCCATGCCGGCGCAGACGACGGTGCTCGCGCCGAAGCGCTTGGCGAGCCGCGGGGCCATCACGCCGAAGACCGCGAAGCACAGCGGGGGCACGGAGGTGAGCAGTCCGGCGACGCTGCCGCTCATGCCGAGCCCGTCGCGGACCTCTTCGAGGAGGGCCCCGAGGCTGGTGATCGCGGGCCGCAGGTTCAGGGCGGCGAGGACGATGCCGACGATCACCAGGCGTACGGCCCACGCGCCGGGGGCGGCGCTCTTCCCGGTGGGTGTCGGGGGCTCCGCGGTCGGTGGTGCCATCGTCGGGGTCGGGGTTTCCTCACTAGCCATGAGACCCATCTTAGAATCATGGGATGATTGGCTGTCCAATCCGTTTGCGTCACACTGTTGCCGACCGCCCCGCACACCCCGCGTCACGTCACGTACGAGCAAGGACGAAGGACCGTCGATGCCACTGACCTCCCCCCGCCGCTCGGCCCTGTCCGAGCAGGTCATCTCCGCCCTGCGTGCCCAGATCTCCTCGGGCGAGTGGCCGGTGGGGTCCCGGATCCCCACGGAGCCGGAGCTCGTCGAGCAGCTGGGCGTCGCCCGGAACACGGTGCGGGAGGCGGTGCGCGCCCTCGCGCACAACGGGCTGCTCGACATCCGGCAGGGCTCGGGCACGTACGTCGTGGCGACGAGCGAGCTCGCCGGGGTGATGCAGCGCCGGTTCGCCGAGGCCGATCCGCGGCACATCGCCGAGCTGCGCTCCACGCTGGAGTCGAGCGCGGCGAAGCTGGCCGCCGAGCGGCGCACCGAGCGCGATCTGAAGCAGCTGGACGCCCTCCTCGTACGCCGTGAGGAGGCGTGGGAGTCGGGTGACGCGGAGGCGTTCGTGACGGCGGACGCGACGTTCCACATGGCCGTGGTGGCGGCGTCGCACAACGACGTGATGACGGCGATGTACGCGGATCTGGGCGAGGTCCTGCGGGACTGGCTGCGGGACGACGTGCGCGGCGGGCTCACCGCCGAGAACCACATGGACCACACGCGGCTGGTCGACGCGATCCGGGAGGGGGACACGGAGGCGGCCGCGACCGAGGCGGCGGGCTATCCGTTCCTGTGCCGTCCGAGCCGGTTCACGGCGCCTTCCGGTGACTGACCCAGGCGATCCGCACGTCCTTCCAGCACCGCCCGTCGAGGCGCACGGTCTGGGCCGGGCCGACCTCGGCCGGCGCCGAGTCCGTGTCGATGTCCCACCACGGGTCGCACTCGATGTGCAGGGCGACCCGGTCGACCTCGGGGTACTGGTTGTGACAGGTGGCGCTCACCCGCGTCCCGTCGACGCGGACCCGGCATCCGGCTCCGAAGGGTCCGGGCTTCTTGGCGGCCACGCGCGCGTGGCCGGATTTCTCGGGGGTGTCGGACGCCGCGTCGTACGGCAGCGCGACCAGCAGGACCAACGCGGTGAGGGCGGGGGCTATGCGGTGGGTCAGGCGCACAAAGGGACCTCCTCGCACCCAGCGTGCGTGAAGGTCCCTTCGCCTCGCCCGGCCGGTGGGCCGAACGAGCTACGTATCTAGGCGCCGATCGCGTGCAGGCCGCCGTCGACGTGGATGATCTCGCCGGTGGTCTTCGGGAACCAGTCCGACAGCAGGGCGACGATGCCCCGGCCCGCCGGCTCGGGGTCGGCGAGGTTCCACTCCAGCGGGGAGCGGCTGTCCCACACCGCGGCGAGCTCGGTGAAGCCGGGGATCGACTTCGCGGCCATGGAACCGAGCGGGCCCGCCGAGATCAGGTTGCAGCGGACGTTCTGCTTGCCGAGGTCACGCGCGATGTAGCGGCTGGTGGCCTCCAGGGCGGCCTTGGTCGGGCCCATCCAGTCGTACTGCGGCCAGGCGAACTTGGCGTCGAAGGTGAGGCCGACGACGGACCCGCCGTCGCTCATCAGCGGCAGCAGCGCCATCGTCAGCGACTTCAGCGAGAAGGCCGAGACGTGCATGGCGGTGGCCACGGACTCGAACGGAGTGTTCAGGAAGTTGCCGCCGAGCGCGTCCTGCGGCGCGAAGCCGATGGAGTGCACGACGCCGTCGAGCCGGTCGCCCAGCTGCTCACGGACCTGGCCCTCCAGGCGGGCGAGGTGCTCGTCGTTCGAGACGTCGAGCTCCAGGACCTTGACCTTGTCGGGCTGGGGCAGCTTCTTGGCGATGCGCTCGGTGAGCGTCGGCCGCGGCCACGCGGTGAGGATGATCTCCGCGCCCTGCTCCTGGGCCAGCTTCGCGGTGTGGAAGGCGATGGAGGACTCCATCAGCACACCGGTGATGAGGATCTTCTTGCCCTCGAGGATTCCAGCCATGGTGTTCAGTGACCCATTCCCAGTCCGCCGTCAACCGGAATGACGGCACCAGTGATGTACGAAGCGTCGTCGGAGGCGAGGAACGTCACCGCCGAGGCGATCTCCTCGACCTGCGCGTACCGGCCGAGCGGCACCTGCGACATGATGTTCGCGCGCTGCTCGTCCGTGAGCGCCTGGGTCATGTCGGTGTCGACGAAACCGGGCGCGACGACGTTGAAGGTGATGTTGCGCGACCCGAGCTCACGGGCCAGGGAGCGCGCGAAGCCGACGAGGCCCGCCTTCGAGGCGGCGTAGTTCGCCTGTCCCGCCGAGCCGAGCAGGCCGACGACGGAGGAGATCAGCACGACGCGGCCCTTCTTGGCGCGCAGCATGCCGCGGTTGGCGCGCTTCACGACCCGGAAGGTGCCGGTGAGGTTGGTGTCGAGGACGGACGTGAAGTCCTCCTCGGACATGCGCAGCAGGAGCTGGTCCTTGGTGACGCCGGCGTTGGCGATCAGGACCTCGACGTTGCCGTGCTTCTCCTCGATCTCCTTGTAGGCCTGCTCCACCTGCTCGGCGTCCGTGATGTCGCACTTGACGGCCAGGAAGCCCAGCTTTTCGAACTCTGCCGGGTCACCCGAGCGGTACGTGATCGCGACCTTGTCGCCGGCCTCTGCGAACGCGCGGGCGATGGCGAGGCCGATGCCCCGGTTTCCTCCGGTGACGAGAACCGAGCGGCTCAACGGATCACCCTTTCGATAGCAGTGGTGGTACTTCGAAAACCTATCGGTACGACCCTGGGTACGGAGAATCGACCACCGACAGTGGCGTACTCGACTCGCTGTCGGGTCCCTACAGAAAACTCTGGCCGCGCACCCCCGCCGCGCGACATGATCGGGGCGACGACGTGACGGACGACAGGGAGACATTCGTGCCTCATACGATCGATGAAGCCTTCACGGCGCTCCCGCTGAGGGCCCTCGCCGACGCGGCCCTCGCCCGCGCGCGGGCGCTGGGCGCCGAGCACGCGGACTTCCGCCTGGAGCGGGTGCGCGGCGGGGCGGTGCGGCTGCGGGACGCCCGGCCGGCCGGGTCGTCGGACACCACGGACCTCGGGTACGCGGTGCGCGTGGTGCACGGGGGCACGTGGGGGTTCGCGTCCGGCGTCGACCTGACCATGGACGCCGCGGCGAAGGTGGCGTCCCAGGCCGTGGCGATGGCGAAGCTGAGCGCACAGGTCATCGAGGCGGCCGGCTCGGACGAGCGCGTTCAGCTGGCGGACGAGCCGGTGCACGCGGACCGGACGTGGATCTCCTCCTACGAGATCGACCCCTTCTCCGTGCCCGAGGAGGAGCGCTTCGCGCTGCTGGCCGACTGGAGCGCGCGGCTGCTCGCGGCCGACGGGGTCAGCCACGTGGACGCCTCGCTGCTCTGCGTCCACGAGAACAAGTTCTACGCGGACACCGCGGGCACGGTCACGACGCAGCAGCGGGTGCGGCTGCATCCACAGCTGACGGCGGTGGCCGTGGACGACTCGAGCGGCGAGTTCGACTCGATGCGCACCATCGCGCCGCCGGTCGGCCGGGGCTGGGAGTACCTGACCGGAACCGGCTGGGACTGGGAGGGCGAGCTCGCGCGGATCCCCGAGCTGCTCGCGGAGAAGATGCGGGCGCCGAGTGTGCGGGCGGGCTCGTACGACCTGGTCGTGGACCCGTCCAATCTGTGGCTGACGATCCACGAGTCGATCGGGCACGCGACCGAGCTGGACCGCGCGCTCGGCTACGAGGCGGCGTACGCGGGCACGTCCTTCGCCACGTTCGACCAGCTGGGCAAGCTCAAGTACGGCTCCGAGATCATGAACGTCACGGGCGACCGCACCGCCGAGCACGGGCTCGCGACCATCGGCTACGACGACGAGGGCGTGGCCGGGCAGTCCTGGGACCTGGTGAAGGACGGGACACTGGTGGGGTATCAACTCGACCGCCGGATCGCGAAGTTGACGGGTTTCGAGCGGTCCAACGGGTGCGCCTACGCCGACTCCCCCGGGCACGTCCCCGTACAGCGGATGGCGAACGTGTCGCTGCAGCCGGATCCGGGCGGGCTCTCGACGGAGGATCTGATCGCCGGGGTCGACCGCGGGATCTACGTCGTCGGGGACCGGTCCTGGTCGATCGACATGCAGAGGTACAACTTCCAGTTCACCGGGCAGCGCTTCTTCAAGATCGAGAACGGGCGGCTCGCCGGGCAGCTGCGCGATGTCGCCTACCAGGCGACCACCACCGACTTCTGGGGTTCGATGGCGGCGGTCGGCGGCCCCCAGACCTACGTCCTCGGCGGCGCCTTCAACTGCGGCAAGGCCCAGCCGGGCCAGGTCGCGGCCGTCTCCCACGGCTGCCCCTCGGCCCTCTTCAAGGGCGTCAACATTCTCAACACGACGCAGGAGGCGGGTCGATGAGCCCTCGTCAGAACAAGCCGCACGAGATCGTCGAGCGCGCTCTCGAACTGTCCCGGGCCGACGGCTGCGTCGTCATCGCCGACGAGTCGTCCAGCGCCAACCTGCGCTGGGCGGGCAACGCGCTCACCACGAACGGCGTGACCCGCGGCCGCACCCTGACCGTCGTCGCGACCGTCGACGGGAAGGAGGGCACCGCGTCCGGCGTCGTGTCCCGGTCGGCCGTGACCGCCGACGACCTGGAGCCGCTGGTGCGGGCCGCGGAGGAGGCCGCCGCGAAGGCCGGGCCCGCCGAGGACGCGCAGCCGCTCGTCGACGGCGTACCGCACTCCCCCGACTTCACGGACGCGCCCGCCGAGACCTCCTCGACCGTCTTCGCGGACTTCGCGCCCGCGCTCGGCGAGGCCTTCGCCCGGGCCCGGGCCGGCGGACGCGAGCTGTACGGCTTCGCGAACCACGAGCTGACGTCGAGCTACCTCGGTACGTCGACGGGCCTGCGGCTGCGCCACGACCAGCCCAACGGGACGCTGGAGCTGAACGCGAAGTCGCCGGACCGCAAGCGTTCGGCATGGGCGGGGCGCTCCACCCGGGACTTCAAGGACGTCGACCCGGCGGCGCTCGACGCGGACCTGGCGACGCGGCTCGGCTGGGCCGAGCGGCGCATCGATCTGCCGGCCGGGCGCTACGAGACGCTGCTGCCGCCGACGGCCGTGGCGGACCTGCTGATCTACCAGCTGTGGTCGGCGGGGGCGCGGGACGCGGCCGAGGGCCGGACCGTGTTCTCGAAGCCGGGCGGCGGGACCCGGGTGGGCGAGCGGCTGAGCGAGCTGCCGCTGTCGCTGCGCAGCGACCCGCACGAGCCGGGCCTGGAGTCGTCGCCGTTCGTGCTCGCGCACTCCTCCGGGGACGACGCGTCCGTCTTCGACAACGGGCTGCCGATCGGTGCGACCGAGTGGATCGCGGGCGGCGAGCTGAAGCACCTGACGACCACCCGGCACAGCGCGGGGCTCACCGGCCTGCCGGTCGCGCCGGCCGGCGACAACCTGATCCTCGACGGGGGCTCCGGGAAGTCGCTGGACGAGATGGTCGCCGCCACCGGGCGCGGACTGCTGCTGACCTGCCTCTGGTACATCCGCGAGGTCGACCCGGCGACGCTGCTGCTGACCGGGCTGACCCGGGACGGCGTGTACCTCGTGGAGAACGGCGAGGTCGTCGGCGAGGTGAACAACTTCCGGTTCAACGAGTCGCCGGTCGACCTGCTGAAGCGGGCCACCGAGGCCGGGCGGACGGAGAAGACGCTGCCCAGGGAGTGGGGCGACTGGTTCACCAGGGCCGCCATGCCGGCCCTGCGGGTGCCGGACTTCAACATGAGCTCGGTCAGCCAGGGCGTGTGACGCCCATAGACTGGCAGGGACCCATCAGCACTGTTCAAGGAGACACGGCACCGTGACCGACATCGTCGACGAGCTGAAGTGGCGCGGCCTGTGGGCCCAGTCCACTGACGAGGACGCCCTGCGCAAGGCGCTCGCGGACGGTCCGGTCACGTTCTATTGCGGCTTCGACCCGACCGCCGCCTCCCTGCACGTCGGCCACCTGGTCCAGGTCCTGACGATGCGCCGCCTCCAGCAGGCGGGCCTGCGCCCGCTGGCGCTGGTCGGCGGCGCGACGGGCCAGATCGGTGACCCGCGCCCGACGGCGGAGCGCACGCTGAACGATCCGGAGACGATCGCGAACTGGGTGACCCGGCTGCGCTCGCAGATCGAGCCCTTCCTCGACTTCGAGGGCGAGAACGCGGCGGTCATGGTGAACAACCTGGACTGGACCGCCGGGATGTCCGCGATCGAGTTCCTGCGCGACATCGGCAAGCATTTCCGCGTGAACAAGATGCTGACCAAGGACTCGGTCGCGCGGCGCCTGGAGTCGCAGGAGGGCATCAGCTACACGGAGTTCAGCTACCAGCTGCTGCAGGGCATGGACTTCCTGGAGCTGTACCGGCGCTACGGCTGCACGCTCCAGCAGGGCGGCTCCGACCAGTGGGGCAACCTCACGGCCGGGCTCGACCTGATCCACCGCCTGGAGCCGGAGGCGTCGGCGCACTGCATCGCGACGCCGCTGATGGTGAAGGCGGACGGCACCAAGTTCGGCAAGACCGAGGGCGGCGCCGTCTGGCTGGACCCGGAGATGACGTCGCCGTACGCGTTCTACCAGTTCTGGCTGAACGTGGACGACCGGGACATCTCGACGTACATGCGGATCCTGTCCTTCCAGTCCCGTGCGGAACTGGAAGCGCTGGAGGCGCAGACCGCGGAGCGGCCGCAGGCCCGCGCCGCGCAGCGCGCGCTGGCCGAGGAGCTGACGACGCTGGTGCACGGCGCCGACCAGACGGCCGCCGTGATCTCGGCGTCGAAGGCGCTGTTCGGGCAGGGCGACGGGAACCTGGCGGACCTGGACGAGGCGACGCTGGCCGCGGCGCTGTCCGAGCTGCCGAAGGTCCAGGTCGCCGAGCTCGGTCCGGTCATCGACCTGTTCGCCGAGGTCGGTCTGGTCGCCAGCAAGTCCGCGGCGCGTCGGACCGTGAAGGAGGGCGGCGCGTACGTGAACAACGTCAAGGTCGCCGCCGAGGACTTCGTCCCGGGCGCCGACGAGCTGCTGCACGGGCGGTGGCTGGTGCTGCGGCGCGGCAAGAAGAACCTGGCCGCGGTCGAGGTCACGGCCTGACCCGGACGCCCCGAAGGGGGCCACGTCCCGTCCGGGACGTGGCCCCCTTCGTCCGTTCCTAGGCTTTCTTCTTGTTGCCGCGCAGGGCCACCCAGGCCATGTCGCCCACGCCGACCACCACCAGGGCACCGATCAGCTGGAGCAGATGGCGGGTCCAGTCGATGCCCCTGGTGTCGTTGACGCCGAGGCCGGTGGCCGCCCAGTTGCCCAGCACGCTGCCGAGGATTCCGAAGACCGTCGTCAGCCACAGCGGGATCTGCTGCTTGCCCGGCAGGATCGCCTTCGCGATCAGTCCGAGCACGAATCCCACGATGATCGCCCACAACCAACTCATGCCGTCGCCTCCTCATGCGGCGTGAGGGTGCGCGCCTGCGCACCGTGCGTTCAGTCTCGGTCCGTACGCCATACGGCGCATGTCGGGCAGCTCCATACGTGGTGGGGCGCAGGCCACACGCCCGGCCGGGACCCGCCCCGGTCTCGTAGCCGACGCACCCCGGGCGTAACGTGGAGGCAGTCCGGTCCGGGGAGAGTCCGGCGAATGGTCGGGTGGTGGAATGTGATGCGGAAGCGCAGCAGCAACGGCGGAGCACAGGTTTTCCGGATCACAGGGGCCCGGCAGGGGCTCGCCGAGGATGTGCGCGCACGGCAGCGCAAGTACGTCATCTCGATGTCGGTCCGCACCCTTTCGGTGATCCTCACGGCGGTGCTGTGGAACGTCGAGCGGCACGTCGCCATCGTGACACTGGTGCTCGGCGCCCTGCTCCCCTATGTCGCCGTGGTCATCGCCAACGCGGGCCGGGAGAACGCGCCGGGGCTGCCGTCGACGTTCGTACCTGCGCCGTCGCGCCCGATGATCGCGCCCACCCCGGCGACCGGTCCGGCGGAACCGGCACCGGAGGACCGCGCCTGAGCGGCGCCTGCGCGGACGCCCGGAGCAGGCCCGGGCAACCGGTCCACAAAGCTCAAGAAAAGCTCAGATCAATCATGTAGTTGAGGTGCCGGGTAGCGGGTCCCGCGTGACATACTGCGTACGCGCTCCGCATCCCCCGTCGGAGCGACGGACCGACGCCGGGCAGCTCCCCCCGTGGCTGCTCGGCGTCGCCATTTCCAGGGCTTTTTCCGGGCGTCTAAGGTTGACGCGTGAACCTCGCGAACCTCTCCGGATCCCCGTCGCAGTCCCCCACGACACCCCAGTGCTCGGCCAAGGGCTGCCGTGCCGACGCGGTGTGGGTGCTCGCGTGGAACAACCCGAAGCTGCACACGCCGGAGCGCCGCAAGACGTGGCTCGCGTGCGAGGAACACCGTGAGCATCTGACCCAGTTCCTCGGCGTGCGCGGGTTCCTGAAGGATGTCGTGACGCTGGCGGAGTGGGACGCCCGCGAGGCGTGAGCCACGCGGGTCCGATGTCGGGGGTCAGCCGCCGATCGCCGACATGGGGCGGTCGGGCTGCAGGAACGACGGGTCGTCCAGGCCCGAGCCGGCCTTCTTGCCCCACATGGCGAGCTTCCAGATACGGGCGATGTTCTCGTCGGTGCTCTCGGGGCCCTCGGCCCTGAGCGCCGCGCGCAGGTCCGTCTCCTCCGTGGCGAACAGGCAGGTGCGGACCTGTCCGTCGGCGGTGAGCCGGGTGCGGTCGCAGGCCGAGCAGAACGGGCGGGTGACCGAGGCGATGACGCCGACCCGGTGCGGGCCGCCGTCGACGACCCAGCGCTCGGCCGGGGCGGAGCCCCGCTCCTCGGAGCCCTCGGCGGTGAGCTCGAAGCGCGTACGCAGGGAGGCCAGGATGTCGCCCGCGGTGATCATGCCGTCGCGCTTCCAGCCGTGCTGGGCGTCGAGCGGCATCTGCTCGATGAAGCGCAGCTCGTAGTCGTGCTCGACCGCCCAGGCCAGGAGGTCGGGGGCCTCGTCCTCGTTCAGCCCCGGCATCAGGACCGAGTTGATCTTCACCGGGGTGAGGCCCGCCTCGTGGGCGGCGGCGAGACCCTCGATGACGTCCTTGTGGCGGTCGCGGCGGGTCAGGGTCTTGAAGACGTCGGCCCGAAGGGTGTCGAGAGAGACATTCACCCGGTCCAGGCCGGCTTCCTTCAGGGCCTTCGCGGTGCGCTTGAGCCCGATCCCGTTCGTCGTCAGGGACATCTTGGGGCGGGGGTCGAGCGCGGCGACCCGCTCGACGATGCCCACCAGGCCGGGGCGCAGCAGGGGCTCGCCACCGGTGAAGCGGATCTCGGTGATGCCGAGGTGCGTGACGGCGATGCGGATGAGGCGGACGATCTCGTCGTCCGTGAGCAGGTCGGGCTTGGCCAGCCACTGGAGGCCCTCTTCGGGCATGCAGTACGTGCACCGCAGATTGCACCGGTCGGTCAGTGAAACCCGCAGGTCGGTGGCGACCCGGCCGTAGGTGTCGATGAGCACGTGGGCCCCCTCCCTCATACGTGTTCTGCCTTCTACCGACCGAGCCTACGTGACGGGTCCGACAGAGGCAGGCCGGTGATCCCACGAGTGTGCCGCGCCCCCGTCGTAGAGAGCTACGAGCGCTCTGCGACGGGGGCTCGGGGCGGAGGAACCGCGGTCAGTGGGCTCCGGTGCCGGTGAGCGAGCGCACTTCCAGCTCCGCGTACTTGCCCTTGTCGGCCTTCTCCCTGGCGACGTACGTGCCGATGATGCCGAACAGGAAGCCGACCGGGATCGAGATGATGCCGGGGTTCTCCAGCGGGAACCAGTGGAAGTCGACGCCCTTGAACATGGAGGTCTTCGGGTTGCCGGAGACGACCGGGGAGAACAGGACGAGGAAGACGGCGGTGAAGAGGCCGCCGTAGATCGACCACAGGGCGCCGTTGGTGTTGAACCGCTTCCAGAAGAGGCTGTAGAGGATCGTCGGCAGGTTCGCGGACGCGGCGACGGCGAACGCGAGGGCGACCAGGCCCGCCACGTTCAGGTCGCGGGCGAGCGCGCCGAGCCCGATCGAGACGATGCCGATGAAGACGGTGGCCCAGCGGGCGGCCTTCATCTCGTCCTTCTCGGACGCCTTGCCCTTCTTGATGACGTTCGCGTAGATGTCGTGTGCGAACGAGGAGGACGAGGCGAGGGTGAGGCCCGCGACGACCGCGAGGATCGTGGCGAACGCGACGGCCGAGATGGACGCCAGCAGGATCGCGCCCCAGTTGGAGTCGACGCCGCCGAGATGGAGGGCGAGCAGCGGGGCCGCCGTGTTGCCCGCCGGGTTCGAGGCGATGATCTCGGCCGGCTTGATGAGGGCCGCGGCGCCGAAGCCGAGCGCGATCGTCATCAGGTAGAAGGCGCCGATGATGCCGATGGCCCAGTTGACCGACTTACGGGCGGCCTTGGCGGTCGGCACCGTGTAGAAGCGGATCAGGATGTGCGGCAGGCCCGCGGTGCCGAGCACCAGGGCGATGCCGAGCGAGATGAAGTCGATCTTCGAGGTGGCCGTGGCCCCGTACTTGAGGCCCGGCTCCAGGAACGGGGCGCCCTTGCCGCTGTTCTCGGCGGCGGTGCCGAGCAGGTCGGACACGTTGAAGTCGAACTTCAGCAGCACCAGGAAGGTCAGCAGGATGGCGCCGGCGATCAGCAGGACCGCCTTGACCATCTGCACCCAGGTGGTGCCCTTCATGCCCCCGATGGTGACGTAGACGATCATCAGGACGCCGACGAGGGCGACGATGAGGATCTTGCCCGCGTCGGAGGTGATGCCGAGCAGCAGCGAGACGAGGACGCCGGCGCCGGCCATCTGCGCGAGCAGGTAGAAGATCGAGACGACGATCGTGGAGGTGCCGGCCGCGGTGCGGACCGGGCGCTGGCGCATGCGGTAGGCGAGGACGTCGCCCATCGTGTAGCGGCCGGAGTTGCGCAGCGGTTCGGCGACCAGGAGGAGCGCCACGAGCCAGGCGACCAGGAAGCCGATCGAGTAGAGGAAGCCGTCGTAGCCGAAGAGGGCGATGGCGCCCGCGATGCCGAGGAACGACGCGGCGGACATGTAGTCGCCGGAGACCGCGAGGCCGTTCTGGAAGGCGGTGAACTGGCGGCCGCCCGCGTAGAAGTCGGAGGCGCTCTTGGTCTGGCGGCCGGCCCAGACGGTGATGACGAGGGTCGCGAGCACGAAGACCGCGAACAGGCTGATGATCAGCGGCCGGTGCTCGCTGGCCTCCTGGGCCGCGAGCACGTTCAGTGCGGGGCTCATGCGCCGCCCTCCATACGGGACTTGATGGCCTCGGCCTTGGGGTCGAGCTTCGCGGCGGCGTGCCGCGAGTACCACCAGGCGATGAGGAACGTGGTCAGGAACTGGGCGAGGCCGAGGATGAAGGCGACATTGACGTTGCCGAAGACCTTGGTGCCCATGAAGTCGCCCGCGTAGTTGGAGAGCAGGACGTAGAGCAGGTACCAGGCGATGAACGCGATGGTGAGCGGGAAGGCGAACGAGCGGTGCGCGCGGCGCAGTTCGCCGAACTCCTCGCTCTGCTGCACCTCGATGAACTCCTCGGTCGAGGGCAGTGCGGGACCGGCGTCCGTGCTGCCCTTCTGGGGTGGTGGTGCGTCGGTGGCCACGGAGTCTCCTCGCGATGCGGGTGCGGTCGGGGACGGGGGTGGGGGGCCGGCGGGGGTGCCGGGTGGTGCGGACATACGGGTTCTCGACTCTCACAGTGACGTGGATCACGTGAGCCGGGTCGCGATGGTAGAGCTCCCCGACCTGATCCAACAGGGGGCCGGATCGTGCACGTGCCCCCTTGCACAACGTCACGGGGACACGGGCGCCGTGGTTCAACTCCCCTGATTTCTTTCGGAACTCGTTGATGACCTGCGGCGACTAGAGATACGTTCGCAGCGCACCACGCGTCATGTACCTGCCCGAGCACCACTCGTGTTCGGGCTTTTCCGTATTCGCCCTTCACGACGGATGATGTGGAGATCCCATGGCTCATCTGCCTGCCAGACGCCGCCTGGCCCTCGCCCTGCCGATCGGCATCGCACTGACGGCCTCCTTCGGCTTCCTGCCGTCCGCGGCCGCCGTGCCCGCCGACTCCCCGGCGGTGACGGCCGGTTCGACGGATTCGGCGGCGCTCGCGTACGTGGTGAACACGCGCAGCACCGACGGCCGCACCCTCGCCTCCGTGCAGAAGGCGATATCCGCGGCCGGCGGCACCACGGTCGAGACGTACGGGAAGATCGGCGTCATCGTCGTGCATGCGTCGAACCCCGACTTCGGCAAGCAGATACGGGCCGCGCGCGGCGTGGCCTCGGCGGGCGCGACCCGCACCGCCCCGCTCAGCCTCGCCGGCACCACCGACGAGGGCGCCGTGCAGAAGCTCTCGAAGGCCGACGCGAAGTCCCTTGCGGCGAAGGCCGGTTCGGGCCAGGAGCCGCTCGAGGCGGACCAGTGGGACCTGCGGGCGATCGGCGCCGACAAGGCCGCCACGGTCAACCCGGGCAGCAAGCGCGTCACCGTCGGCGTGATCGACACCGGCGTCGACGACACCCACCCCGACCTCGCCGCGAACTTCTCGGCGTCGCAGTCGGCGAGCTGTGTCGGCGGCAAGGCGGACACCTCGCCGGGGGCCTGGCGGCCCGCGAACCCGGACCACTACCACGGCACGCACGTCGCCGGTGAGATCGCCGCCGCGCGCAACGGGGTCGGCGTCGCGGGGGTCGCGCCCGGCGTGAAGGTCGCGGGCATCAAGGTGGCCGACCCGGTCAGCGAGCTGTTCTACCCGGAGAGCGTCGTGTGCGCCTTCGTGTTCGCCGCCGACCACGGCATCGAGGTCACCAACAACAGCTATTACGTGGACCCGTGGATGTACAACTGCATGGACGACCCGGACCAGCGGGCCATCGTCGACGCGGTGAACCGGGCCCAGCTGTACGCCCAGAAGAAGGGCACCCTGAGCTTCGCCTCCGCGGGCAACTCCAACCACGACCTCGACTCCGACGCGATCCTGGACGACTCCAGCCCGGACGACTCGACCGCGGTGGAGCGCACCATCGACCCGCACACCTGCCTCGACGTGCCGACCCAGCTGCCGGGTGTCGTCACGGTCAGCTCGACCGGTGTGACCAAGTCCAAGGCGTACTACTCCAGTTACGGCAACAACGTCATCGACATCGCGGCGCCGGGCGGCGACAAGTACCAGATCCCCTCGGACACCCCGTCGAAGAACGGCCGCATCCTGTCCACGCTGCCGAACGGCGAGTACGGCTGGCTCCAGGGCACCTCGATGGCGTCGCCGCACGCCGCCGGCGTCGCCGCGCTCCTCAAGTCGACGCACCCGTGGGCGTCCCCGGCGCAGCTGCAGGCGCTGATGAAGGCGCAGGCGAACGAGGAGGTCTGCCCGGCCTCCTACGACGGTGACGGGGACGGCGTCGTCGACGCCACCTGCGAGGGCGGCAAGCAGCGCAACGGCTTCTACGGCTACGGCATCGTCGACGCCCTCAAGGCCGTCAAGTAGCCCTCCGCCGACGTCGAGCAGTCACCGCGCGGGCCGTCCGACGGCCCGCGCGGCTCCGGCCTCACGCATCCTCGAACGAACGGGAGATCCCATGACGGCGCCTCATCCGCGTCCCCGGAGCGCGCGGCGCTCCCTGTCCGTGCCGCTCGGCATCGCCGCCGCCACGGCCCTGGCCTTCCTGCCGAACGCGGCCGCCTCCGCGGCGCCCGCCGTGGAGACCGCCGGCGGCGCCTCCGTCGCCGCGACGGACGGCCCCGATCTCAGCTATGTCGTCAACGTCCGCCCCGGAAAGGGTGGTTCGGCCGACGTACGGAAGGCCATCGGCAAGGCCGGCGGCACCGTCGTCATCGCGTACGACAAGATCGGCGTCATCGTCGTCCACTCGAAGAACCCGGACTTCGCGAAGACGATCCGCACCGCGCGCGGCGTCCAGTCGGCCGGCGCCACGCGCACCGCGCCGTTGGCCGCGCAGTCCAGCGACGACCTCGACACCGAGCAGGTGCTGACCGCCGCCGAGGTCAAGAAGGCCTCCGCGGCGGCGACTTCGGCGCAGGACCCGCTGGAGCCACTGCAGTGGGACCTGCCCGCCATCAAGGCGGACCGGGCCCACGAGAAGTCGCTGGGCAGCTCCAAGGTGACCGTCGGCGTGCTCGACTCGGGCGTGGACGACACCCACCCCGACATCGCGCCGAACTTCGACAAGAACGCGTCGGCCAGCTGCCTGGGCGGCGTGCCCGTGCAGAAGGACAGCGCGTGGCGCCCGGTGGCCGGCGAGTCCGACCACGGCATGCACGTGGCGGGCACCATCGCCGCCGCGAAGAACGGGGTCGGTGTCACCGGCGTCGCCCCCGGTGTGAAGGTGGCGAGCCTGAAGGTGGCCGAGCCGGCCACCGGCATGTACTACACGGAGGCCGTGGTCTGCGGCTTCATGTGGGCGGCCGACCACGGTGTGGACGTCACCAACTCCAGCTATTACACGGACCCCTGGCTGTTCAACTGCAAGACGGACGCCGACCAGAAGGCGCTCGTCACGGCGGTCACGCGGGCCACCCAGTACGCGGAGCACAAGGGCGCCGTGAACGTCGCGGCGGCCGGCAACGCGGCGACGGACCTCGCGCAGGACGAGATAGTCGACGACTCGTCGCCCGACGACACCACGCCGGTGCCGCGGACCATCAGGACCAAGGACTGCTTCGACATCCCGTCGCAGCTGCCCGGCGTGGTCACGGTCTCGGCGACGGGCGCCAAGGGCATCAAGGCGTCGTACTCGAACTGGGGCAGGAACGTCATCGACATCGCCGCGCCGGGCGGTGACAGCACCGCCTACCAGACGCCCGCTCCCCCGGCGACCAGCGGACTGATCCTGTCGACGCTGCCGGGCGGCAAGTACGGCTACAAGGCCGGTACATCGATGGCGTCGCCGCACGTCGCGGGGGTCGCCGCGCTCATCAGGTCGACGCACCCGCACGCCTCGGCGGCGCAGGTGAAGGCGCTTCTCTACAAGGAGGCCGACGCGACGCCGTGCACCGACCCGTACGACATCGACGGCGACGGCACGGTCGACGCGGTGTGCGAGGGAGGCAAGAACAAGAACAGCTTCTACGGAGCGGGGACGGCGGACGCGCTGGACGCCGTGACCAAGTAGGCGGCTGACGGACGTTCACCGGGGGCGAGTGGCGCAGGCCACTCGCCCCTTCCGCGTGCGGTGGCCCGGACCTGCGCGATAGTGCCTGCATGACACACACACCGGGTACGGCGACCGCCTGGCAGGCGCTCGGCGGCGATCCCGTCCTGCTGTCCCGTATCTCCGCCCTCACGCGCGCGGGTGCGCTGCCCGCGCGTCTGCCCGTGATCGAACTGGCCCGCGCCTGCGTCGGCGCGTGCGCCCTCGCGGCAGCGGAACTGGGCGCCACGCGCGCGAGGCGCCCGGTCCGCGACGTACAGGTGCGGGTCGACGACGGGGCGGTCGCGACTGCCTTCACGAGCGAGCGGCACCTGCTCGTCGACGGACGCGAGCCCGTCGCCTTCGCGCCGCTGTCGCGGTTCTGGCGCACCGCGGACGGCTGGCTGCGCACCCACGCGAACTACCCGCACCACCGGGCGCGGTTGCGCGCGGCGCTCGGTGTCGGCGCGGACGCGACGGCGCAGGACGTGGCGGAGCTGCTCGCCGGACGGTCGGCGCACGAGGTCGAGGAGACGGTGTATGCGGCCGGGGGCCTGGCCGTCGCGCTGCGCACGCCCGAGGAGTGGGCGGCGCATCCGCAGGGCGCCGCGGTGGCCCGGCACCCGCTCCTGACCCGGGAACGGCCGGACGCGGCCGCCCCGCGCTCCTGGTCCACGGATTCCGGGCTGCCCGCGGCCGGTGTCCGCGTCCTCGACCTGACCCGGGTCATCGCGGGCCCCGTCGCCACCCGCACGCTGGCGCTGCTCGGCGCGGACGTGCTGCGGGTGGACGCCCCGCAGTTGCCGGAGGACCCGGACGCGCACGCCGACACCGGTTTCGGCAAGCGCTCGACGCGGCTCGACCTGACGGCGGGCGCGGACCGGCGGACCTTCGAGGAACTGCTGGCCGGCGCCGACGTGGTGGTCACGGGCTACCGGCCGGGCGCGCTCGACCGGTTCGGGCTGAGCCCGCGGGCGCTGGTCGAGCGGCGTCCGGGGCTCGTGGTGGCGTCCCTGTCGGCGTGGGGCGCGTACGGGCCGTGGGGCGGGCGGCGCGGATTCGACAGCCTCGTCCAGGTCGCGACCGGGATCGCGGCGGTCGAGGGCGCGGTGGACGAGCCGGGTGCCCTGCCCGCGCAGGCCCTCGACCACGGCACCGGCTATCTGCTGGCGGCGGGGGTGCTGCGCGCCCTCACGGAGCAGACGCGGGAGGGCTCGTCCCGGGTGCTGCGGTACGCGCTCGCCCAGACGGCGCACTGGCTGGTCGACGGGCTGGGCCGGGCGGACGACGGGCAGCAGGGAGAGCCGTACGACGCGCGGGATCCGGCCGCCTGGCTCAGCACGGCCGACGGGCCGACGGACCGGCTGCGGTACGCGCTGCCGCCGCTGTCGTTCGCCGGGGGCCCGGCCGACTGGGCGCGTCCGCCCGGGCGTTGGGGCGCGGACGCGGCCGCGTGGACGGACCGGGCCGCGCCGGTCTGATCCGGCAACGTCCGGATCGCTCTGCTCCAGTTGTTCCTCTGGACTTGCCCTGCTCTGTCCCGGCTGGTGAAGATCCAACAGTGAGTTCGATACCACCCTCCACCGAGATGTCCGCACCCGCGGGGGCGGACGTGTCCGTTCGCAGACCCGGCGCCGGGTCTGCCGTCGCCGTGCTCGTGCTCGTCGCCGCCGCCGCGCTGATCCCGCTGTTCGGGCCGCGGGCGGCGCTCGACGGCACGGGTGAGGCGGCGGCGCCCGGCGTCGGGGGGATCGCGCTGCTGCGCACGGTGCTGTTCGCTGCGTTGAGCGTGCAGGCCGGCGAGGTGTTCGCCGGGCTCCTCGCGCGCAGGGCGGCGCCCGCGCAGGAGGCGCCGCGCGCCTGGTCGGCGTACGCGGCCTGGTCGGGGTTCGCGGCCGCGCTCGGGCTGGCCGCCGTGGTGGCCTCCGGGAACCTGATCCCGCACAGCCTCGCCGCCCTGGACATCGGCGGCCTGTACGGGACGCGGGACGGCACGCTCGCCCTGGTGGAGGTCAACGCCTTCCTGGTGGCCGCCTTGTGCGCCCGCTCGCGCCGCCCGGCGACCGCGCTGCTGCCGCTGGCTGCCGTGGCCGTCGGGGAGGCGCTGCGCGCCCATCCGCCCGTCGAGGACACCCCGCTCGTCGGGTCGGGGCTCACCCTCGTCCATCTGACGTGCGCCGCGCTGTGGGCGGGCGGCCTGCTGTATGTGCTGCGCACGCTGCGTGCCTGGCGTTCGACCGCCCCGGAAGCGGGCACGGCGCTGCTCGGCCGCTACGCGTGCGTGGCCGCGCTGCTGCTCGCGGCGATCTCCGCGACGGGGGTGTGCAGCACGCTGCGCCGGATGCCGCCGGGCACCGTCCTCGACCAGCTGACGACGACGGCCTACGGGCGCACCCTGCTGGCGAAGGTGCTGCTCGTGGCCGTCGTCGCGGTGCTCGCCCTGGTGGCGCGGCTGCGCCTGCGCGGGGCGCGGGACCGCACGAGTGCGTACGTTCCCGCGCGCGCGGAGGTCGTGGTGCTGGCGGTCGTCGTGGCGGTGTCGGCGGTGCTCACGGCGCTGCCGCTGCCGATCCGCTGGTGAGCCGCCGGTCCGGGCTCAGTTGGTGACGAGGACCTTCAGGGCGGTGCGCTCGTCCATCGCCTTGTAGCCGTCCGGGACGCCTTCGACGTCGACGGTCATGTCGAAGACGGGCGAGGGGTCGATGGTGCCGTCGAGGACGTCGGGCAGCAGTTCCGGGATGTAGCTGCGGACGGGGGCGACGCCGCCGCGCAGCGCGATGTTCCGGTCGAACATGACGCTCAGGTCGAGGCCGGTGCCGCTGCCGTGCGGGACGCCGACGAAACCGATGGCGCCGCCGTCGCGGGTGATGTTCACGGCGGTGTTCATGGACTGCTCGGTGCCGACGGCCTCGATCACGGCGTGCGCGCCCTGGCCGCCGGTGAGTTCACGGATCGCCGCGACGGCCGCGTCGCCGCGCTCGGCGACGACGTCGGTCGCGCCGAAGCGCCGGGCGATGTCCGTACGCACCTCGTGGCGCCCGAGCGCGATGATCCGCTCGGCGCCGAGCCGCTTGGCCGCGAGGACGCCGCACAGGCCCACCGCGCCGTCCCCGACGACGGCGACGGTCGCGCCCTTGCGCACACCCGCGCCGAGCGCCGCGTGGTGGCCGGTGCCCATCACGTCGGAGAGCGTGAGGAGGGCGGAGAGCAGGTGGTCGTCGGAGGCCGCGTCGGCGGGCAGCTGCACGAGGGTGCCGTCGGCGTACGGGACGCGTACGGCCTCGCCCTGTCCGCCGTCGTGGCCGACCGCGCCCCAGAAGCCGCCGTGCTCGCAGGACGTGGTCAGGCCCTCGCGGCAGTAGTCGCACACGCCGTCCGACCACATGAAGGGCGCGACGACCAGGTCGCCGCGCCTGAGCGTGGACACCTCGGAGCCCGTCTCCTCGACGATGCCGAGGAACTCGTGCCCGATGCGCTGGCCCGGCTGCCGGGCGGCCTCGCCCCGGTAGGCCCACAGGTCGCTGCCGCAGATGCAGGCGCGCAGCACGCGGACGACGGCGTCCGTGGGCAGTTCGACGACGGGCTCGGGGACGTCCTCCACCCGCATGTCGTACGGGGCGTGGATGGTGGTGGCGCGCATGGGGGTGGTCCTTTGTGCAGATCAGTGCAGTAGGTGCAGGTCAGTGATGGGTGCGCCGGGTCTCGGCGCGCCCTTCACGGTACGCCGCATCCGGCACGGCCCGCTCCCCGAGCACGCCCCGGGCCAGCAGGTACTGGGCCGCCACGTACGTCAGCATGATCCAGAAGTCGGCCGGCGGCAGGCGCGGCCAGTCGGCGATGCCCATCGCGATGAGCGCGTCGGAGAGCAGGAAGAGGGCGCCGCCGACGCCCGCGACCGTTCCGAGCCGCGAGGCGCCGTACGCCATGGCGGTCAGCAGCACGCTGTACGCGGCGACGGGCCCTCGCATGCCCGCGGGCAGGTCCGGCCACAGCGACCCGATCATGGCGACGAGCACGACGGCGTACCCGGCGCCGAGCAGGCGGCCACGCGCGCGTGGCCGGCCGTGCCGCCGGAAGAGCACGAGGTAGCAGACGTGCCCGGCGGCGAAGCAGCCCATGCCGGCGAGGAACGCGGCGTCCTGGTCGAACAGCAGCAGGACGTCGCCGCCCCACCCGCACAGCAGGGCGGCCCACAGCAGCCGGGGTCCGCCACTGGCGACGACGTAGGCGACGAGGACGAGCATGAGCAGCGGCTTGACGGCGGTGTGCACCGCGTCCGCTCCGGCGAGGAGCGCGCCGAGATCGACGGCGCACACGGCGAGGAAACCGGCGCGCAGAGCCCGGGACAGGGTCACGCGGCGCCCTCGGTGACCTTCTGCGGGGCGTTCGGCGTGCTCAGGGGCTCCGGCTGCCAGCCGGGACCGCGGAAGACCCGCCCGGCGCGCTCGCGCCAACTGGTCGCCGCCTTCAGGTCCTTGGCGATCGCCGCGTACTCGTGGGTGGCGACGCGCAGCGGGTTGTAGGTGCTGATGTTCTTGGTGAGCCCGAACACCGGCCGCTCGGCCTCGCCCACCCACGACTTGAAGAGGCGGTCCCACACGATGAGGATGCCGCCG
Organism: Streptomyces sp. cg35; assembly: GCF_050410835.1. Taxonomy (NCBI): domain Bacteria; kingdom Bacillati; phylum Actinomycetota; class Actinomycetes; order Kitasatosporales; family Streptomycetaceae; genus Streptomyces; species Streptomyces sp. cg35. Next base: position 6,876,909 of record NZ_CP191268.1, on the reverse strand, counting down.
AAGTTCCGGTCCAGGTAGCCGCCCTGGGAGGCGTGGTGGACGCGGTGGTGGGAGGGCGTGTTGAAGACGTACTCGATCGGGCGGGGCAGCTTGTCGATGCGCTCGGTGTGGATCCAGAACTGGTAGACGAGGTTGGCCGACGAGCAGAACGCGAGGGCCGCCGGGTGCACGCCGCAGGCGATGAGCGGCAGGTAGAACGGCCACGAGGTGACGCTCGTCCAGGGCTGGCGCAGCGCGGTCGACAGGTTGAACTTGCGGCTGGAGTGGTGCACCACGTGGCACGCCCACAGGATGCGGATGACGTGGTGCCCGCGGTGCGACCAGTAGTAGAAGAAGTCCTGCGCGAGGAGCATCAGCGGGATCGTCCACCAGAGCACGGGCACGCGCAGCGGCGTCAGTTCGTAGACCGCGGTGTAGAGCGCGACGATCGGGATCTTCCAGAGGAAGTCGAAGACGAGACTTCCCAGGCCCATGGTGATGCTGGTCGCCGCGTCCTTGGTCTCGTACCCGGCGGCGTCCTCGTCGGGATGGATCCGTACGCTCACGATCTCGACGATCGTGAGCAGCACGAAGGCGGGTATCGACCAGAGCACGACATCGGGCAGGTTCGGCGACGACATGGGGGCACCGTAAGGTCCCGGGGCAGGTGACGGCTAGGGGTTGTTACCGACAAGTATTACCGCGGGTACCCCCGGCGCGGACGTCACACGCCCGCCGCTCCGAGCAGGGAACCCGCCGCATACGTGACCGCCATCGCCAGCGCTCCCCCGGCCACGTTGCGCACCACCGCGGGGCGGACGGCGGCGTTGCCCGAGCGGGCGCTGCTCCATCCCGTGAGCGCGAGGGCGACGAGGACGCAGACCACGGTGACCGGGAGCCGCCACCCGGTGGGCGGCAGCACGATGGCGAGCAGCGGGAGCAGGGCGCCCGCGGTGAACGCGAGGAAGCTGGCCCAGGCCGCGTGCCAGGGGTTGGTGAGGTCGTCGGGGTCGATGCCGAGTTCGACGCTGACGTGGGCGCGCAGCGCGTCCCGCTCGGTGAGCTGTTCGGCGGCCTCGCGCGCCACCTCCCGGCTGAGCCCGCGCTCCTCCAACAGGTCGGTGAGCTCCTCCAGTTCGGCCTCCGGCTGTTCCCTCAGCTCGCGCTTCTCCAGGTCGATGGCGGCCTTCTCGGAGTCGCGCTGTGTGGACACGGAGACGTACTCGCCCGCGGCCATGGACATCGACCCGGCGAGCAGCCCGGCGAGTCCGGCGGTGAGCAGCGTGGAGCGGTCGTCGGTGGCCCCGGCGACGCCGACGACGAGGCCCGCGGTGGAGACCACGCCGTCGTTGGCGCCGAGGACGGCGGCGCGCAGCCAGTTGAGCCGCGAGCCGAGCGCGCCGCCGTGGGCTTCGTCATGGGTCCGTTCGGTCTGCGCTGGTTCGGTCACGGGGCGAGCATGACAGCCGCCCCCTCACCAGACCCGCACCGACCCTCCCGTCGCGAACACCGGGCTCGTCGCGTCGACCGGCGGCTCCTTGAGGGGCTCGTCGATCTCGGCGACCGTGGGGCCGACGCGGGCCGCGATCGGGTCGAGGAGGGCGAGGTCGAAGCCGTAGACGCGGGCCGCGTTGCCGCCGACCATCGCGGCGACCTCGTCGCGGGGCAGGCCCGCGTAGGCGATGCGCAGGCCCTCGCGCGTGTACGGGTACGTGCCCTCGTCGTGCGGGTAGTCGCTGCCCCACATGATCTTGTCGAGGCCGATGCGGTCCCGCAGGGGCACTTCATGGGGGCGCATGAAACTCGCGCCCACGTAGCAGTTCTCCCGCCATACGGTGGAGGGGCCCTTGCCCATCGAATCGGCGAGCCCCGCACCGAACTTGGACTCCGCCGTGTTCGCCCTCGTGGCGGCTTTCACCAGGCGTCCGTGGTAGTAGTCCAGCATGTCGAGCACCCCGGGGATCCACCCGGAGCCCTGCTCGGTGAGGACGAGCTTGAGGTCGGGGTGTTTGCGGAAGGCGCCGCCGAAGACCAGGTGCCACAGGGCGCGGTGCGAGAACCAGGTCGTCTCGACCATGAAGACGGCGCGCGCGGCCGGTTCGTCGCCGAGCGGCGGGGACGCCGAGCCCGCGTGGTGGTTGACCGGGACGCCGAGTTCGGCGCAGGCCCGCCAGATCGGGTCGTACGTCGCCGAGTACAGCTCGGGAAGGCCCGAGCCGGGTGGCGTACCGGGCAGCAGCAGGCCGCCCTTGAGGCCCGCGTCGGCGGCCCAGCGGATCTCCTTCACGGCCTCGTCGACGTCGTTGAGGAGGATCTGGAAGACGCCCGCTCTGCGGCCGGGGGCGGCGGCGCAGAAGTCCGCGAGCCACCTGTTGTGGGCGCGCAGGCCGGCCCAGCGCTGCTCGAACTCCTCGCGGGTGGGCGCGGGCGCCATCAGGGACGCGGACGGGAAGAACGGCGGGATCGTGTTCGGGAAGACGACCTCGGCGACGATGCCGTCGCGCTCCAGCTCCGCGACGCGCCGGCCGGAGTTCCAGTTGCGGTCGGCGGTGTCGGCGAGCAGGTCCTCGTAGGGGTTCACGTAGGTGGCCGCCCACGCGTCGAAGGTCTCGTGGTGCCGTGCCGCCAAGTAGGGCTTGTAGTCGAGGAGATCGGCGCCCGCGTGGCAGTCCGCCGAGATGACCGTGTACCGGTCCGTGGGTGCGGTCACGGGGTCACCCCCAGGGCCGGGAAGTCATGGTCGGTCAGCCAGTGCCGGCCGACGTCGCGCGAGCGCGCCCAGGACGCCTCGACGGCGCTCTGGTCGGCGTCCTGGCCGAGGTCGGCCGGGGTCGGTCCGATGCGGGCCGCGAGCGGGGCCAGCTTCTCGGTGTCGAAGCCGAACACCTCGGCGGCGGCCAGGCCCAGCATCCGGCGGGTCTCGGTGACGGGGATGTCGTGGAAGGTCTTCTTCAGCCACGCGCGCGTGTCGGGCCAGGTCCCTTCGGGGTGCGGGAAGTCGCTGCCCCACAGGATGTTGTCGACGCCGATCTCGTAGCGCTGGGCCAGTTCACGGCGCTTGGTGTTGGTGGCGCATATGAAGACCTGCCGGTCCAGGTACTCGTGCGGCGGGCGCTTCAGCTCGGCGAACGGGGAGAGCTTCTTGCCCCCGTGTGCGCCCAGGTAGAGGCGGTCCATGAACCACAGCAGGTTGGGCAGCCACCAGCAGCCCGACTCGGCGATGCCGAACTTCAGCCCAGGGTGCCGCTCGAAGACGCCGGACCACAGCAGGAACCAGAGCGGCCGGGCGGGCCACCACGTCACCTCGCTCACGTAGATGCCGAGATGGTCGCCGTACTCGTGGCGCGGCGCCGCGCCCGAATGCGTCACGACGGGCATCGCGCACTCGGCGGCCGCCGCCCACACGGGGTCGTAACGGCTCGCGTGGTACGGGTCCTTGTCCACCCACATGGAGGGGATCATCAGGGCGCCGAGCCCCGACTCCTTGGCGCGGTGCACCTCGGCGACGACCTTGTCCGGGTCGGCCGTGATGGGCAGCAGGGCGACACCGCAGTGCCGTTCGGGGTTCTGCGCCACGAACTCGGCGAGCCAGCGGTTGTGCGCCTGCGCGCCCGCCATGCCCAGCTCGGGGTCCTGGTCGCCGGAGAGACCGAGCCCGACGCCGAAGGGCGCCGCCGTCTGGCTGTCCACGGCGTCCGCGTCGGGGAACACGACCTCGGCGGCCACCCCGTCGCCGTCGAGCTCCTTGAGGCGCTGCGCCGCGTCCCAGCCGCCGCGCAGCCCCTCCTCGTTGTCGGAGAACCACTTGGCGGCGAACGCGTCGTTGCGGATGCCGAGCCGGGTCGCCTCCTCGCGGCGGGCGTCCCGCTCGCCGAGGAAGGCGTCGAAGGCGCGGTGGAAACGGCTGTCCAGATAGGGCCGGTACTCCTCGGTGGGCAGTCCGGCGTGGCAGTCGGAGGAGATGATCAGGTAGGGGTCGTTCTGCTGAGCCGTCATCGGATGTCCCTCTGTCGTCCCTCAGTCGAGAATGAAGCTCTCCAGGTACGCCGGGTTCGCCCGGTCCAGCATCGACTGCGACCTGGCCCGGATCTGCCGGTCGCTGTGCTCGCTCTCGGGAAGCAGCCAGAACCGGTCCGCCGCGATGCCCTCCGCGACGAGGTCCGCGACCTCCTCCACGGGCGTGAACTCGACCTCGCGGCCGGCTTCCTTCATGGCGGCCTCCCACTGGTCGAGGCTGCGGTACGGGGTCTTGCGGGGGCGCTCCTTCGCGAACCGGTCGGGCCGGTTGCGGTGCGACTCCCACAGGCCCGTACGCAGCATGTGGGGCCCCGGGAACAGCACGGAGGCGCCCACGCGCGCGTGCTCCGCCCGCAGATGCGCGTACAGCGACTCGGTCATCGTCACGACGGCCGCCTTGGTGACCGCGTACACGGAGGCCGTCGGCAGCGGTGCGATCCCGCCGTCCCCGGAGGAGGTGTTGACGATGTGCCCGGGGGCACCGCTCTCGATCATGCGCGGCACGAACGCCTGGACGCCGTGGAAGACGCCCCACACGTTGACGTCGAACGCCCATTTCCAGTCGTTGGGTTCGTGCTGCCACATCCGGCCCTCGGCGCCCGAGCCGACGCCCGCGTTGTTGCACAGCACGTGGCAGGCGCCGAAGGTGGCGTACGTGTCCTCGGCGAGGGCCATGACCTGCTCGCGCTCACCGACGTCGACCACGCGCGCGTGCACCGTCGCCCCGTCCGCCCGCAGCGCCTCGGCCGCGCTCTCCAGGGCGCCCTTCTCCACGTCCGCGAGCACGACCTTCAGGCCGTCCGCCGCGAACCGCCGGGCCAGGGCGAGCCCGATGCCGCTCGCCGCGCCGGTGACGACGGCGACCTGCCCCGCCTCCAGCCGCATCAGGCGCTCCCCTCGGGCGGCCCGTCGAGGATCTGCTGCGGGTCGTCGTAGCGCTGATGGATGTACGGCAGCAGGGCCTGGCCGCTGACCCGCTCGACGACCCGGCCCTTCTGGTCGGTGGTCTTCTCGCCGATGGTGATCTCCACGAGCGTGCGTACGGGAAGGTCGGCGATCGGGTCGTACATGGACTCGCGGAGCACGATGTCCCCGGTGATCCGCTCCAGCTTCCTGACCTTCTCGTTGCGTACGCAGTGCACGAGGACCGGGTCCGCGTCGAACCCCGAACCGTCCACCGCGGGCAGGAACTTGAAGTAGAAGTCCGTCTTCTGCGTCGGCTCCGGCAGCGGCAGGCTCTCGCTGACCGCGCCGCGCACCTCCACGAACTCGATGCCGTGCCGGGCCAGGGCCGCCCGCACCACGAGCCCGTCGCGCTCCACCGTGACGTCGCCGAGCTTCTTCGGTTCGCCGAAGACCTCACGGCCGCCGATCAGGGCGCGCTCGTGCGTCATCGGCATGACGAGCGGATACCAGCCCTCCACTCCCCCGTGCTCGGCGGCGACGGCGACCGAGCCCGCGCCCAGCGGATAGCCCGGCAGGTCGACCTTGCTGATGTTGACCCGCACCAGCGGCCGCGCGGTGGGCTTCAGCGGCGGCGGGAGCACCGCCGCCACCGTGTCCGGGTCGGACTCCCACACGGCGACCACGCCGGTGGACCAGATGTCGGGAAGCTTGCTGCTCGCGGTGCGCGCGGCGGCGATCTCCGCCTCGGTGCGCGCTCCGTACCGTACGCGTGCCATGTCGTACCGCCCTTCCTGAAGCCAGAGGTGACTTTCCGGGGGTCGTTCGCGAGGCGCCTGTAACACAGTTACACCGACGCCGATGAAGGGTAAAGACACGTGCACCGGCCGGAACGGGAACACCGGAAGAGGGGGGCGATCCATGACGCGCGCGCCGCTCACCCGCGACGAGGTGCTCGCCGCCGCCGCGGCCCTGGTCAAGCAGGACGGCCCGCAGGCGCTGACCATGCGCAAGCTCGCGGCCGAGCTGGGCACGGCGGTCACCTCGATCTACTGGCACGTCGGCAACCGCGAGTCGCTGCTGGACGCCCTCGTGGAGCGCACGGTCGCCGACCTCGGCGAGATCCGGCCGCGCGGCGGCACCCCGCAGGAGCGGGTCGTCTCGGTCGCGCGGACGCTCCGCCGCCAGCTGCGCGCGCATCCGCATCTGGTGGCGATGGTCCACGAGCGCGGCCTCACCGAGCGGATGTTCCTGCCCGCGCAGCAGGCCCTGGTGCACGAGGTGCACGCGGCGGGGCTGCGCGGGGCCCGCGCCGCCGAGGCCGTGCGTGTGGTGCAGTTCCAGGTCGTCGGGCACGTCCTGGTCGAGCGGAACCGCGAGCGGGCGCCCGTGCAGCGCCCCGGCGAGGAGGATCTGTGGGCGGGCACGGCCGCCGCCGAGGACGACCGGGCCCTCGTCCGGGCGCTCGCCGCGCCGGTGGATCCGGAGCGGCTGTTCATCACCTCCGTCCGGGCGCTGGTGAAGTCCCTCCTGGAGACGGGCACTTGACGCCGGCGGCCGGTTTCGGGGCGGGCGGCGACCGGAGTGTCAGTGACGGCCCGTATCCTCAGGGACCATGCTCGAAGACCGCCCGACCGCTGCGTCCGCAGCCCCTTGGCCGACCGCGTACCCGAAGGGATACGCGGTCGTCGACGTGGAGACCACCGGCCTCTCCAGGGACGACCGGATAATCTCGGCCGCCGTCTACCGCCTCGACGCGCAGGGCGAGGTCGAGGACCACTGGTACACGCTGGTCAACCCGGAGCGCGATCCGGGTCCGGTGTGGATCCACGGTCTGACGACCGACGTCCTGGACGGCGCGCCGCTGTTCCCGGAGATCGCCGAGGAGTTCGCCGCCCGCCTGGACGGCCGTGTCCTGGTCGCGCACAACGCGGTGTTCGACTGGTCGATGATCGCCCGTGAGTACGCGCGCGCCCGGCGGACCGCCCCGGTGCGCCAGCGGCTGTGCACCATCGCGCTGTCCAAGGAGCTGGGCCTGCCGCTGCCCAACCACAAGCTGGAGTCGCTGGCCGCGCACTTCGGTGTCGTGCAGGAGCGCGCGCACCACGCGCTCGACGACGCGCGCGTGCTCGCGGAGGCGTTCCGGCCGAGCCTGCGGGCGGCCGCCGAGGGGAACGTGCGGCTGCCGCTCCTGGAGTGCCGCCCGCTCACGGAGTGGTCGGACTCGTCGTCGGTGCCGCGTCAGTCGGCGTCCTCCTACCGCGGCGGCGGTGGCGGCAGCTGGCGCCCCGCGCGCAAGCGGCCGGCCTGCCCGTACCCGAACCCCGGCCGGTACGAGCCGGGCAAACCGCTCAAGCAGGGCATGCGGGTCGCGTTCTCCGGGGACACCTCGACCGACCGGGAGCTGCTGGAGGACCGGGCGGTCGACGCGGGGCTGCATGTGGCGACGAGCCTGTCCCGGCTGACCAGCCTCCTGGTGACCAATGACCCGGACTCGTACACGTCGAAGGTCGTGAAGGCGAAGCAGTTCGGGACGCCCGTCGTGGACGAGGCCGCGTTCGGACAGCTGCTGCAGGACGTGGCGGACGCGGCGCCGGCGGGCGGGGCCCGAGCGACAGACGGGTGATTGCGGGGCGACTCGCCCCGCGCCCGCTCGCCTGGCGGAGCCCCGGCGCCCACCCTGTGGCGCATGGCACGTTGTGAGGTTTGCGGAAACGACTACGGCATGTCCTTCGAGGTGCACGCGCAGGGCGCGGTGCACGTCTTCGACTGCTTCTCCTGCGCCATCCACCGCATGGCACCGATCTGCGAGCACTGCCGGTGCCGCATCATCGGGCAGGGCGTCGAGGTCGACGGGCACTGGTTCTGCGGGGCGCACTGCTCCCGCGCGGAGGGGAAGGTGGGCATCGTCGACAAGGTCTGACGCCCCGGCGCAGCCGCCCTCCCCAACCGGGCGCACCCCGCTGAAATCACCCCATGGCCTAGCGGTACGGTCATGGGGTGTACCGCTTCCTGTTGACCCGGCAGTGGGTGATCCTCACCCTGCTCGCCCTCGTCCTCATCCCCACGATGATCCGGCTGGGCATCTGGCAGATGCACCGCTACGAGGAGCGCGCCGCCCGGAACCAGCTGGTCACGGACGCGCTGTCGGCGAAGCCGGTGCCCGTGGAGGGGCTGACGTCGCCGGGGCACACCGTCACCACCGGCCAGCGGTACCACGCCGTGACGGCGACGGGCCGTTTCGACACCGATGACGAGGTCGTCGTGCGGCGCCGCGTGAACTCCAACGACGAGGTCGGCTACCACGTGCTGACCCCGTTCGTGCTGAACGACGGCAAGGTGGTCCTGGTCAACCGGGGCTGGATCCCGGACGACGACACCGACCAGAGCACCTTCCCGAAGATCCCCGCGCCGCCCCGCGGCGAGGTCACCGTCACCGGGCGGCTGATGCCCGACGAGACGACCGCGGCGAGCGGCATCAAGAACCTCAAGGGGCTGCCCGACCGGCAGATCATGCTGGTCAACAGCGAGCAGGAGGCCAAGCGCCTCGACGCCCGGGTGCTCGGCGGCTACGTGGCGCAGACGGCCCCCGAACCCAAGGGCGACACCCCGGAGCTGATCGGCAAGCCCGGCAAGGAGGACTCCGCGCTGAACTACGCGTACGCGTACCAGTGGTGGCTGTTCTCCGCGGCCGTACCGGTCGGCTGGGTGGTCCTGGTCCGGCGCGAGCTGCGCGACCGACGCCGCAGGGCGGAGTCCGAGCAGGCCGCGCAGGAGTCCGCACCGGCCGCCGTGTAGCGCCCGGCCTGCCGCGCTGATCACCCGGCCGGTCCCGTCCTGGATTGCCGCGCACGGACGCCGGGAACCCGGACCGCGTGCACCCACATATCGAGGACTACGCCCTCATCGGCGACGAACAGACCGCGGCCCTGGTCGGCCGGGACGGCTCTGTCGACTGGCTCTGTCTGCCCCGCTTCGACTCACCGGCCTGTTTCACCGCGCTGCTCGGCGACGAGGAGAACGGCCACTGGCGCCTGGCCCCCAAGGGCGCCGGCGCCTGTACGCGCCGTGCCTACCGGCCGGGTTCGCTGGTCCTGGACACGGAGTGGGAGACCGACGAGGGCCACGTCCGGATCACCGACTTCATGCCGCAGCGCGACAAGGCACCCGATCTCGTCCGGATCGTCGAGGGGATCAGCGGCCGCGTCACCGTGCGCGGCACCCTGCGGCTGCGGTTCGACTACGGCAACGTCGTGCCGTGGGTGCGCCGCAGCGACGGGCACCGGGTGGCCGTGGCGGGCCCCGACTCGGCGTGGCTGCGCAGCGAACCCGAGGTGCACACCTGGGGCGAGTCCTTCGGCACCCACTCCGAGTTCACCGTCGAGGCGGGCGAGACGGTCGCCTTCGTCCTGACCTGGCACCCCTCGCACGAGCCGCGCCCGGACCTCGTCGACCCGCACGAGTCGCTGCGGCACAGCCTGGCGGACTGGCAGGCGTGGTCCGAGCGGTGCCACTACGAGGGCCCGCACCGCGACGCCGTGCTCCGCTCCCTGCTGACTCTCAAGGCGCTCACGTACGCGCCGACGGGCGGCATGGTCGCCGCGCCCACCACCTCGCTGCCGGAGGAGATCGGCGGTGTACGGAACTGGGACTACCGCTACTGCTGGCTGCGCGACTCCACGCTCACCCTGAACGCGCTGGTCTCGGCCGGATATCTGGACGAGGCCGAGGCCTGGCGCGACTGGCTGCTGCGGGCGGCCGCCGGCGACCCGGCGAAGCTGCAGATCATGTACGGCCTGTCGGGCGAGCGGCGGCTGCCCGAGCAGGAGCTGTCCTGGCTGGACGGGTTCCGTGACTCGCGTCCCGTACGCAGCGGGAACGACGCCGTGCACCAGTTGCAGCTCGATGTGTACGGCGAGGTCGTCGACTCGCTGGCGCTGGCCCGCCGCGCGGGACTGCCCGACCAGCCCCACGCCTGGCGGCTGCAACTGGCGCTCCTGGACTTCCTGCACGACGCGTGGCGCGAGCCCGACGAGGGGCTGTGGGAGGTGCGCGGGCCGCGCCGTCACTTCGTGCACTCGAAGGTCATGGCGTGGGTCGCCGCCGACCGCACCGTGCGCGCCCTGGAGGACGACCCGCGGCTGCCCGGCGATCCCGACCGGCTGCGCAAGCTGCGCGACGCCATCCACCAGGACGTGTGCGAGCACGGCTACGACACCGAACGGGGCACCTTCACCCAGTACTACGGCTCCACGGAGCTGGACGCGGCGACGCTGCTCATCCCCCGCGTGGGCTTTCTGCCGGCGGACGACCCGCGCGTGATCGGCACCGTCGACGCGGTGCGCGACGAACTGGGGGCGGACGGCTTCGTCCGCCGCTACACCCTCGACCACCACACCGTCGACGGCCTGCCGGGGCAGGAGGGCACCTTCCTCGTCTGCTCGTTCTGGCTGGCGGACGCGCTGCACATGACGGGGCGCACGAAGGAGGCGCGCGAGCTGTTCGAGCGGCTGGTGGCGCTCCGCAACGACGTGGGGCTGCTCGCCGAGGAGTACGACCCCGAGGCGGGTCACCTGCTCGGCAACTTCCCGCAGGCGTTCAGCCACATCGGCCTGGTGACCACCGCGCTGACCCTGTTCGGCGGCGCCGGGAGCGGAGAGGCAGGATAGGAGCCATGGATCTTGGACTGAAGGACCGTGTCTACGTAGTCACAGGCGCCACCCGTGGCCTCGGCAACGCCGCCGCGCGTGAGCTCGTCGCCGACGGCGCGAAGGTCGTCATCACCGGACGGGACGAGCAGAAGGTCAAGGACGCGGCGGCCGCGCTCGGCCCGAACGCGCTGGGGGTCGCCGCCGACAACGCCGATCCGCAGGTCGCGGAGCGGCTGATCGGCGCCGCGCGCGAGCAGTTCGGCGGGTTCGACGGGATTCTGGTCAGCGTGGGCGGGCCCGCGCCCGGGTTCGTCGCGGACAACACGGACGAGCAGTGGCAGACCGCGTTCGAGTCGGTGTTCCTCGGCGCGGTGCGGCTCGCGCGGGCGGCGGCGGCCGAGCTCGGCGAGGGCGGTGTCATCGGGTTCGTGCTCTCCGGCTCCGTGCACGAGCCGATCCCGGGGCTGACCATCTCGAACGGGCTGCGGCCCGGTCTCGCCGGGTTCGCCAAGTCCCTCGCGGACGAGCTGGGGCCGCGCGGGATCCGGGTCGTGGGGCTGCTTCCGGCGCGCATCGACACGGATCGCGTCCGCGAGCTGGACGGGATGTCGGCGGATCCGGAGGCGACCCGGAAGGCCAACGAGTCGCGGATTCCGCTGCGGCGGTACGGGACCCCGGACGAGTTCGGCAAGGCCGCCGCCTTCTTCCTGTCCCCCGCGGCCTCGTATCTGACCGGGGTCATGCTGCCCGTCGACGGTGGGTACCGGCACGGGTTCTGACCGGTCTCGTTCCTGGGCACCGGGCTGTGCCCCGTCGATCGCCCTTCGGGCTCGTCCTCGAACGCCGGACGGGCGGATGGCCACGAGCCCGAAGGGAGCGGTCAGCTCACCCGCTCGGCGCGGTGCTTGACCGCCTTCAGACGGACCTCCGCCGGCAGCGCCGCCAGGCCCGCCGAGTCCCTCGCCTGCGCCAGCGACTCCTCGCCGAGCAGGTGCAGGGCCCGGCCGGGGGCGGCGTGCGGTTCCAGGGTGAGGCCGACGCGGGCTTGCGGTGTCGAGCGGCGGCCGGTCAGGACGACGCCCGCCCGGTCCACTCCGTCCAGCGACTCGGCGCCGCTGACCAGCACGCTCTCCAGGGCCCGGCCGCGCAGCAGCGCGCCCTCGCCGTCCCCGGTGTCGACCAGCACCTCGGTGAGCCGGCGGCGCCGGAACTGCGCCACCAGCCACCACAGCGCGAGCAGCACGACGACGCCGAGCACGGCGATCACCGTCGGCCACCACCAGCCCTCGTCGCGCCAGCGGTCCCGGTCGGCGACGCTGAGCAGGACGTCCTTGCGGCCGTCGTGGATCCACCAGGACGGCGGCTTCGCGCCGAGGCCGACGGCGAGCACCGAGCCGCCGCCGAGCAGCAGGACGAGGCCGAGCAGACCGAGCAGGATCCGGTTCACGGTTCTGAGCACGCCACTCATCCCTTCCTGCCGGGGCGCGCCACGTGCACCGAGAGCCCGGGCGCGCTGCCGAGCCCCAGCTCTCTGATGCCGTCGCCCAGCGAGGCGTCGAGGTCGGCCCGTACGTCGTCGAGTTCACGGAAGTGCGAGACCGCCCGGACATCCACTTTGGACCGCTTCATCCGGACGCGTACGGACTGCACGCCCGATACCTCCATGGCCCGGTCGCGCAGCACCATGGCGGCGGCGTCCCGGTGCAGTCCGGCCCGTACGTCGGGATGGGTGCGGCGCATCGGCAGGACTCCGCGCAGCCCGGGGGTCACCGCGAGGACGAGGAGCCAGAGGCCGAGCGCGGCGGCGACGCCCGCGCCGACCAGGACGGCGGTGTCGTCCAGCGGCCGCTCGGCGAGCTCGCGGGCCAGGGTGCGCCGCCACTGCATGGCGGGACGGCCGGCCCGTACCGCCGCGATGTCGTAGAGCAGGACGCCGAGGCCGCCGAGGAGCACGAGCGCGGCCAGCGCCGACGGGACGCGGCGGGCCGACCAGAACCGGCCGGGTTTCTCGTCGCCCTCCAGGGTCGGGTGCGGTGCGTAGGCCGCCGCGGACGCCGACTGGTCGCCGAGGTCCGCGCCGGCCCGCTCGACGACGGGCAGTTGCTGGGTGGGGTCGCTCACCGGATCCTCCCCCGGTCCGTTCCGCGCGTCTGTGCCGAGTGCAGCCGCTCCACCTGGACGGCCACCTCCGGCACCTCCATTCCCGCCAACGCCCTTACCCGTTCGGTGACTTGTCGACGCACGGCACCGCACTGCGCGCCGATGTCGGACGGGTAGTCCAGTTCCAGGCTGATGCGGACGCGGGCCGTCTCGTGGTGCACGCTCACGGTGGCGTGCGGCGGCGCCCCGTCGTCCGGGACGGCGTCCAGTGCCTCACGTGCCGCGTACGCGGCGATCTTCGCGACGACCCGGTCGGCGATCCGGGTCGCGCCGCGCTCCGCGGGCGCGACCTGTGTCGCCACGGGTCACCGCCGCCGGTCGCCGCGCGTACGGAAGAACTCGCCGGGTTCCAGGTCCCCTTCGAGGAACCGGCCGGCGACGAAGCCGATGGCGCCGAGCGCCGCCACCAGCAGAAAGGCCCCGAAGCCGCCGAAATATCCGGCGAAACCGAGAGCCATGCCGGCGATCATGCCGATCACGGCCAGATTCATCGTGCGTTCCTCCTACGTGACCTGGTTGCGGACCCGGATGTCATTGGAGCCGTGACTCCGGCTCTTCGTCCTCCTCGTCCGGCAGCTTCACGTCGCTGACGGCGATGTTCACCTCGACGACCTCGAGGCCGGTCATGCGCTCGACGGCTGCGATGACGTTCTCCCGCACGTCGCGCGCGGTGTCCGCGATCGACACGCCGTACTCGACGACGATCTCCAGGTCGAGGGCGGTCTGCACCTCGCCGACCTCGGCCTTCACGCCGCGCGACACGGACTTGGTGCCGCCGGGGACCCGGTCGCGCACCGCGCCGAAGGTCCGCGACAGGCCGCTGCCCATCGCGTGGACGCCGACGACGTCGCGCGCCGCGAGTCCGGCGATCTTCTCTACGACGCCGTCGGCGATGGTGGTCCGTCCCCTGCTCGCGGGGTCGCCACCGCCCCGCTTGGTCACGCTGGTCTTGCCTGCGGGGGCCGCGGGCGTCTCGCCCGGCTTCTGCGCGGTGTCGCTCATCGGGCCATCCCCTCTGTGAGGTGATCTAGGTCAAGTGCTGCCTTCTTTTGCCCACATTAAGTGCGGTTACCCGGACCCGCGCCCGGGATGGGGCAGCCTGGGGCGATGACGGTAGACCGATGGGCACAGGCGGTACGGCAACAGCTAGGCATCGGCAGGTTGCTGCCGTTGGGCGGACCGGGTGACGGGGCGTGGATCGCGGAGCCGGCGGCGCAGGGAGTGCTGCGGCGGGCTGCGGTCGAGGTGCGGGGCGTGCGGCTCGGTTCCGTACGCCTGTCGCCGGCCGATCCCGACGGGACGTACGAGGCGGCGGTGCCCGCCCCGCCGAGCGCGCTGCCGCCGGGGCCGCTGCGGATCGTGGCTCAGTGCGCGGCGACGTCCGACGAGCCGCTGCCGCTGGCCGCCGGCCGGCTGCGCGAGGCGCTCTCGCAGGCGGCGAAGGGACGTCTGGGCCTGCTGGTGACGGAGGTGGATCTCCAGGTCACGGCGTTGCTGGACGCCGATCCGGAGACGGAAGCGGCCCCGGCGGAGCCGGAGGCCGCGGCGAAGCCGACGTCGCTGTCCGGCGACGAGGGGCGCGTGGCGCAGGCGGCGCTCGACGTGCCCGGGGTGCTCCGGCTGACGGGCGTGCTGGTGGGCGGCATGGGCCGTGCGGTCCACATCGAGGAGCAGGCGGGAGCCGCGTCGCTGCCGCGGCGTCATGTACGGGTGGAGCTGGCGGTGTCCGCCGGGGCCCGCGCCCTCGATGTGGCGCGGGCCGTCCGGCAGGCCGTGTCGGCGGCGCTGCCGGACGCGCCGACCGTCGCGGCGCTGGTCACGCACATCGCGCCGGCCGAGCGGCAGGAGTAGGTCAGTCGCCGAGGCCGGCCAGGTCCCGCAGCCGCCGGCCCTGCGCGGCACGCTCGGCCGTGCGCTGCTCGTCCAGCGTGCGGCCGCTCACGCCCTGCAGCAGCGCCTTGGTCTCGATCACGGCGTCCCGCGGGGCGGCGAGCAGCGCGCCGACCAGATCCTGTACGGCGGCGTCCACCTGGTCCGCGGGCACGGCGACATTGGCCAGGCCGCTGGCCACGGCCTCGTCGGCGTGGACGTAGCGTCCGGTGACACAGATCTCCAGGGCCCGCGCGTACCCGACCAGCGAGACGAGCGGGTGCGTGCCCGTGAGGTCCGGTACGAGACCGAGGCTGGTCTCGCGCATGGAGAACTGCACGTCGTCGGCGACGACGCGCAGGTCGCAGGAGAGGGCGAGCTGGAATCCGGCTCCGATCGCATGGCCCTGGACAGCGGCGACGGACAGGATGTCGCTGCGCCGCAGCCAGGTGAAAGCGTCCTGGTACTCGGCGATCGTGGCGTCGAGGAACTCCTCGCCGCCGCGTGCCATGTCGATGAAGGACGGCTCGCCGTCGAAACCCTCGGGCGTGAACGCCTGACGGTCCAGGCCGGCGGAGAAGGACTTGCCCTCACCGCGCACCACGACGACCCGCACGGACCCCGGCAGGGCACGCCCGGCTGCGGTCAACGCCCGCCACAGAGCGGGAGATTGGGCGTTGCGCTTGTCCGGGTTGGCCAGGGTCACCGTGGCGATCGCGTCGTCGACGGTGAGCCGCACCCCGTCCTGGTCGAGCAGCGGTGCGAGCTTGGTCATCTGGGCCTCCGAGTCTGCGCGGTCATAAGTGACTGCACAGTAACCACCCGGCCGATCAGCCGACCGACCGGGTGGTCACCAAAGGAACCAGTGAGCCGAACGAGTCCTTGCTGACCCGCGAGAGCAGGCCGGTCGCGTCAGTTCGCCGCGGCCTTCTTGCCTCGCGTGGCCCCGCCGCGACCTCGCAGCGTGACCCCGGATTCGCTCAGCATCCGGTGCACGAAGCCATACGAGCGGCCGGTCTCCTCGGCCAGTGCTCGGATGCTCGCACCGGAGTCGTACTTCTTCTTCAGGTCTGCCGCGAGCTTGTCGCGCGCGGCGCCGGTTACCCGGCTGCCCTTCTTCAGAGTCTCGGCCACCCGTGCCTCCTCATGGGAAGTGCGCTCTGGAATTCCCATGATCACCCCTTGCGGCGTTCCTGGCCACCCATTCGGCAAGGTCCGTAGCCGCCCAATTCCGGAACGGAAGGCGATCCACACGAGTGGAATTCATGGTTCCGGACCCCTTCCACGGTGTCCGGAACCACCCGTACCGAAGAACCGGCAGGTCAGCGACATCCCAAGCGCCGCAAGGGCTCCGAGGCCCAGACGGCGGGAAAATCCGTGTAGGACGCACCGCAGTACGAGGCGATCTCACTCAGATGAAGGATCACGGATCGGCCGAATGATCCATATGGAGTGGATCAGTCATTCGATCACGCCGCACCGGCGGGTGCGAAGCGCGTCAGGCGAGGGCGACGAGGTCCGCGTAGCCCTGGCCCCAGAGGTCCTCGACACCGTCCGGGAGCAGGATGATGCGCTCCGGCTGGAGCGCCTCGACGGCGCCCTCGTCGTGCGTGACGAGGACGACCGCGCCCTTGTAGGTGCGCAGCGCGCCGAGGATCTCCTCGCGGCTGGCGGGGTCGAGGTTGTTCGTGGGCTCGTCGAGGAGCAGCACGTTGGCCGCCGAGACCACGAGGGTCGCCAGGGCCAGACGGGTCTTCTCGCCACCGGAGAGGACCCCGGCCGGCTTGTCGACGTCGTCGCCGGAGAACAGGAACGAGCCGAGCACCTTGCGGACCTCGACGAGATCGAGGTCGGGGGCCGAGGAGCGCATGTTCTCCAGGACCGAGCGCTCGGGGTCGAGGGTCTCGTGCTCCTGCGCGTAGTAGCCGAGCTTGAGGCCGTGGCCCTCGACGACCTGGCCGGTGTCGGGCTTCTCGGTGCCGGCGAGGAGACGGAGCAGGGTGGTCTTGCCCGCGCCGTTGAGGCCGAGGATGACGACGCGGGAGCCCTTGTCGATGGCCAGGTCGACGTCGGTGAAGATCTCCAGGGAGCCGTACGACTTCGACAGGCCCTCGGCCATCAGCGGCGTCTTGCCGCAGGGCGCGGGCTCGGGGAAGCGGAGCTTGGCGACCTTGTCGGACTGGCGGACGGCCTCCAGGCCGGCGAGCAGCTTGTCGGCGCGCTTGGCCATGTTCTGCGCGGCGACCGTCTTGGTGGCCTTGGCGCGCATCTTGTCGGCCTGCGCGTTCAGGGAGGCGGCCTTCTTCTCGGCGTTCTGCCGCTCGCGCTTGCGGCGCTTCTCGTCGGCCTCGCGCTGCTGCTGGTAGAGCTTCCAGCCCATGTTGTAGACGTCGATCTGGGAGCGGTTGGCGTCCAGGTAGAAGACCTTGTTGACGACCGTCTCGACCAGGTCGACGTCGTGGGAGATCACGATGAAGCCGCCGCTGTACGTCTTGAGGTAGTCGCGCAGCCAGACGATCGAGTCCGCGTCCAGGTGGTTGGTGGGCTCGTCGAGGAGCAGCGTGTCCGCGTCCGAGAAGAGGATGCGGGCCAGCTCGATACGGCGCCGCTGACCACCGGAGAGCGTGTGCAGGGGCTGGCCGAGCACGCGGTCCGGGAGATTGAGCGCGGCGGCGATGGTGGCGGCCTCGGCCTCGGCGGCGTACCCGCCCTTGGTGAGGAACTCCGTCTCCTGGCGCTCGTACTGCTTGAGGGCCTTGGCCTGGGTGGCGCCGGAGCCGGTCGCGATCCGCTGCTCGTTCTCGCGCATCTTGCGCATCAGGACGTCGAGGCCGCGGGCGGACAGGATGCGGTCGCGGGCCAGGACGTCGAGGTCGCCGGTGCGCGGGTCCTGCGGGAGATAGCCGACCTCGCCGGAGCGGGAGATGGTCCCGCCGGCCGGGATGCCCTCACCGGCGAGGCACTTGGTGAGGGTGGTCTTGCCCGCGCCGTTGCGGCCGACGAGGCCGATGCGGTCGCCCTTGGCGACACGGAAGGTGGCGTTCTCGATGAGGATGCGGGCGCCGGCGCGCAGTTCGATACCGGATGCGGTGATCACGGGAGTGCTCCAGGACAGGGTTAACGGCTGGTTGACAAGGCGAGGGCCGGTCGGCGCCGCTAAACCACCCAGAGAAGAAACGTCATGCGAGCCAGTTTAACGGTGGGATGCAAGCGGATTTCCCGGGGCTTCGGACCGGCTCCGGCCGGGCAGCTCGTTGCCCAGGGGCGTGCGGCGGGGAACGATCCTGCCGAGGCTGTCGACGGCCACGATCCGCTCGCTCCAGGCGACCTTGTCGTCCGCGCAGGGCTGGGCGATCAGCAGGGCGGTCCGGCGCCGCAGGTGGGCGGCCGGCGCGAAGACGCAGCCCGCGCGCGCGGGCAGCACCCAGCGCAGGTCGCCGTCCGCGGTGCGGTACGCGGCGATGCGCCGCGGCGTGACGACGGCGAGCATCCGGACCTCGGGGTCGAGCGGCTGCAGGACCCCGGCGCCGCCGCGCGCTCCCGGCGTGCGCAGCCAGGCCGCGGCGTCCGGGATCGCCCGGTGCCAGCGCACGGACCGGCCCCCGGCGCTCTCGGTGTCGGTGACCATGCCGTCGCTCCACAGCGCGAACGCCTGGCCGGGCGCGGCCAGCACGGCGAGCGGGCGGCGCCCTTCGCGGGTGTGCCGCCAGCGCACGGCGGTGTCGTACGCCTCGACCGCCGCGCCGCGCGTCCGCAGCCGGGGAGCGCTCTCACCGGGATCCGCGGCCACGCGCGCGTAGCGGGTGAGGTGGTCCCCGTAGGGGGCGGGGCGGGCCTGGTGGGCGGCGGTGATCAGGGGCAGCGCGAGGAGGGCGGCGGCGAGCGCCAGGAGGAGGCCCGGGCGCGGGCGGCGGGGCGTGGGCTCGGGAGGCGGCAGCGGCGGCCGGACGGTCTGCCGCGCGGGGCCCGCCTCTGTCGTCACGTCGAGCGGTACGACCGCCATCACACGCCCCCCCTACCTCACCATCAGCCACGGAACAGGCGCAGAGCGTAGTCGTGGGGTGAGGCCGCGGGGTCCGCGGGCGGAGGCGACACGGCGGCCGCGAGGGCGCCTGTCCCCCGTTCGGACGCCGGATCAGGGCCCGGCGACGGGGTGTGTCACAGGATGAAGTGGTCGATTCCTCCTCCGGACTTCGGCTCTCGGCGACTAGGCGGTGCGGGCATGCAGTTCGACGACGACGCCAATCTGGACACGTCTGAGGTCCAGGACGTGCGCGGCAGCCGGGTCCCCGGCGGGAAGGCGACGATCGGCGGCGGTCTCGCCGGGCTGATCGCGCTGTTCTTCGGACTCTTCTTCGGCACGAACGAGTTCGGGCTCTCGTCGGACGACACCGGCACCCCGGCCACGACGGTCTCCAGCGCCGCGCAGGTGCAGCAGCACTGCCGTACGGGACAGGACGCGAACGCCAAGGACGACTGCCGCATCGTGGCGGTGGTCAACAGCGTGCAGGACTACTGGCGCCCGGAGTTCCAGCGCCGACAGGGCCGCTACACCGACGCGTCCACCGTGTTCTTCACCAACCGGGTGCCCACCGCCTGCGGCCAGGCGACCTCGGCGGTCGGGCCGTTCTACTGCCCCGGCGACCGGAAGGTCTATCTGGACCTGGGGTTCTTCGACGAGCTGCGCACCAAGTTCGGTTCGAGCGGCGGTCCCTTCGCGCAGGCGTACGTCGTGGCCCACGAGTACGGGCACCACGTGCAGAACCTGATGGGCACCCTGAAGCGGTCGCAGGACGGGCGCACGGGCGAGAACAGCAACGCGGTCAAGGTCGAGCTGCAGGCGGACTGCTACGCGGGCGTGTGGGCCCGCCACGCGACGACGACGCCCGACGACAAGACCGGCAAGCCGCTCATCACGAGCCTGACCGACGCCGACATCCGGGACGGTCTGGACGCGGCCGCCGCGGTCGGCGACGACCGGATCCAGGAGAAGTTCCAGGGCCGGGTGACGCCCGAGTCGTGGACGCACGGCTCGGCCCAGCAGCGCCAGCAGTGGTTCTACCAGGGCTTCAAGAGCGGCGACATGGCGCAGTGCAACACCTTCCGGTGAGCCCCGCGGGGCGTCACGCCCCGCCCGTGTGGACCTGGAACGCGGCCCGGCGCACCGCCTTCGCGAGCGCCGGGTCGGGGTGCGCGGCGGCCAGGGCGACCAGGACCTGGACGGTGCGCGGGTGGCCGACGGCGCGGACCTCCTCGATCAGCGCGGGCACGGTCGGCTGCACCGCGGCCTCCAAGTGCCGTACGAGCAGGGGGGCTTCGCCGTGGTCGGCGACCGCCGCGGCCGTGTCGACCCACAGCCAGGTGGCCTCTTCGCGGGTGAGCACGGTGTGCACGTCCTCGGGGTCGGCGCCCTCGTACTCGGCGAGCCACAGCAGGGCGTAGGCGCGCAGTCCCGGCTCGTCGGCGGCGCGGCGCACCTCGGGCTCGGCCGGCGCCCCGACGACGCGCAGCGCCTCGAAGGCGAGGCCGCGCAACAGGGCGTCCTCGCCCCGGGCGGCGTCGAGGAGTTCGACGACGGCGCTGCCGGTGTCGCGGGCGGCGAGCCAGGCGCGGTACTCGGAGCGGGCCGCGTTCGGGCGCAGGCGGGCGCAGCCGCGCAGCATGTCCTCGGCGGACACCTCGATGTTCCCGGCCGGGGACTGGGCGGCGACGCAGATCTGCTCCAGCTTGACCCAGACCGCCCAACTGCCCAGCGGGGTGAGGACGGCGTGCCCGTCGGCGTACGTCAGCGCGCCGACGGAGGCGAGTCCCGCGAGGGCCCAGTCGAGCAGGGGCAGCAGCGGGGTGTCCTCCGGCGGGACCGGCTCGGGCTGCGGCCCGTAGGGGATCTCGCAGCGCTCGGTGCGCAGTTCGACGACGCGCTGGTCGAGCAGGTCGAGGAGCTGGGCGGCCGGGACAGGGCCCGCCATCAGCTGGCAGAAGGAGAGCAACTGCGGTACGGCCTCGACGACTTCGGCCACCGCGGCGGGCTCCAGGGAGTCCGGCGCCGGGTGGACCAGCGACCAGGCGTCGAACAGGGCGACCCAGCCGCGCAGCACGGCGGTGTCGTCGCGGTCCCAGGCCCGCAGCCGCCAGCCGGGCCGGGCGATGTCGCCGTGCACCTCGACGAGGCCGGCGAGGCGTGCGGTGTCCCAGTCGGCGCGGACCTGGCCGACGGTGAGGCCGAGGTCGTCGGCGGCGCGGCGCGCGGTGGCGTCCGAGAGGGTGCCCTTGCCGTCGCGCGCGCCGGTGCCGTTCCCGGGGCTCAGCGTGGCGTCCGCCCAGCGCGCCACGCGTACGGCGGCGGCCAGGCCCTGCCGGGCGGTGCGGGCGAGTTCGGCGGGGGGCGGGGTGCCCTCCGGGGGGCGCGGCGCGGGCCGCCGGACCGCTGCGCGTGGGGCGGCGGCGGCCAGGGGCTGGCGGCGCGGGCTGACGAGTCGGAGCCTGGAGTCGCGCGGGGTACGGGACGTCACTGGAGCAGTCTCCAGGGTGACCCCACGAATTCCCAAACGGGAGCTGTTGTTCGGGGTTCGGCTCGTGGTTCGTCAGGAGCCTTCCGCCGTCCGCCGCGTGCCGGGCGGGCGCCGGCGGGCGGTCACGTCGGCGGGGTCACATCAGTGGGGTCAGGAAGCGCCGCAGCGCCTCCTCGTAGCCCTTGCGGTCCGCGTTCCACATCGCGTTGTGCGGGGCGTCGTCGACCGTGTGCAGGGTGACCAGGTCGGGCCGGCGGTCGGCCAGCCGACGGGAGAGGGCCCAGGGGGCCACCTCGTCGGCGGGGCCGTGCAGGACGAGCGTGGGGACCTTGAGGGCGGCCGGGTCGGCGGTCTCGGCGAGGCGGTCGCCGCTCAGGCCCGTGCGGCCCTGCGCGGCCCGGACCGCGAGCGGGAGCAGCGGGCCCGGCGTGCGCCGGGCGCCGGCCAGGGCGCGCAGCGTCGCCTCCCAGCTGAGCACCGGGGAGTCGAGGACCAGGCCTCTGACGCGGTCGCGCAGCGCCGAGTGGGCGGCGGCGTGCAGGGCCATGGTGGCGCCGGTGGACCAGCCGTGCAGGATGACGTGCCGGGCTCCGTAGCGCACGGCGTAGCGGATCGCGGCGTCCAGGTCGCGCCACTCCGTCTCGCCGAGGTGGCCGAGCCCGTCCGGCGAGCGGGGCGCGCCGAGGTCGCCGCGGTAGGCGAGGTCGAGCACCGGGAAGCGGTGGTGGTGCAGGAACTCCATGAGGTTCATGGGGTGTTCGCGAGTGGTGCCGAGGCCGTGCACCGTGATGACCCAGGTGTCGCGGACGCCGGGCACGAACCAGGCGGGCAGTGCGCCGAGTTCGCCGGGGATGTCGATGTCGGCGTGGTCGAGGCCGAGCGCGGACTTGGGATCGCCGATGTGCACCTGCGGGGTGAGCCAGACCTTCGCGCCGGGTCCGAGGGTGCCGTGGGTGACGCGCTCCAGGCGGCGTACGACGGTGTCCGCGGCGTGCGGCGCCGACTCGATGACGGGCCCGACGACCGCGTGGCAGCCGTCGCCCGCGAGTCCGTACGTGCCCGGGCGCAGTGAGGCCAGGTCGCGGGTGAGGGTGATCTGGCCCGCCGCGGTGGCGTGGACGGTGAGCCGGGGCTCGGTGGGCAGGGGGCGTCCCGCGGGCGCCTTGAGCGCGGCGTCGCTGGCCAGACGGCCGGCGGCGATCGCGGCGGCGGAGGCCCCGAGCACGGCGGTGACGGCAGCGGCCGTCGCTTTGGCGGTACGCACCCGTCCAGTGTCGGCTGGCGGGCCCGCCCCGGCCAGTGGGACGGCGGGCGGGGGTGACGTCCGTCGGCCTCCGTGCCGGGTGGGGCCGGGTTTTCCCGCGCGAGGGCGGACTATCCCTGGGCGGGCCGCTGCCCGTACCCGCTGAGCCGCTCCCCCACCTCGCGCAGCTGTTCGTCGCTGAGGAGGGACGGGGTGCGGCCGGGGACGGAGTGGGCGGTGAGCCAGAGGCGGCACATCCACTCCAGTTGCGCGGTGCGGTCGTAGGCGCGGTCGAGACTGTCTCCGTATGTGAGGGTCCCGTGGTTCTGCAGGAGGCACCCGGTGCGGCCGGTCAGGGCGGCGAGCATGTTCTCGGCCAACTCTTCGGTGCCGTACGTCGCGTAGGGGGCGACACGCACGGGACCGCCGAGGGCCGCCGTCATGTAGTGGACGGACGGGAGTTCGGGCACGAGCGTGGAGACGGCGGTCGCATGCACGGCATGGGTGTGCACGACGGCCCGTGCGTCGGTGTGCCGGTAGACCGCGAGGTGCATCGGAAGTTCGCTGGTGGGGACGAGCGTGCCGGTGTGCTGCGTGCCGTCGAGGCCGACGGCGACGAGGTCGTGCGGCGTGAGGCGGTCGTAGGGGACGCCGCTCGGGGTGACCAGAACGCGGCTGTCGCCGCCCTCGCCGACGCGTACCGAGACGTTGCCCGACGTCCCGACGACCAGCCCGTCGGCCACCGTCCTGCGGGCCGTCGCCACCAGCTCTTCCCACGCCTGCTCGAGTTCCGCCATGGCGCGCATCCTGCCAGCCGCGCCGCCGCGGCGGGGTCCGCGCAGATTAGCCCGGAGGTGGGGCGTCCGTAAGGCCGCGTTTGGGCAGGGATGCCCCGCAGATGACGATTGGCTGGGGTTCGACGGGCAAGACGGGATCATCCGGTAATCTCTGGGAGATTTGTCATGCACGTCGCCATCCGGGGGGAAATATGGCTCGTGACCACAAACCGTCCCGTCACCGTGTCCGCATCGTCGCGGCGACTTCGGTGGCGGCTCTGACACTGGGGGGAACCGCACTCGCCGAGCTGCCCGCACACGCCGCCGCCGGGCCGAGGGGGCACGACGTCTCGTCGCACCAGAAGCACGTCAACTGGCGGAAGGCGAAGAACGAAGGGGCCCGGTTCGCCTACGTCAAGGCGACCGAGTCGACCACCTACAAGAATCCCTACTTCACACAGCAGTACAACGGCGCCCGCAACGCCGGCATCGTCCGGGGCGCCTACCACTTCGCCCTGCCCGACGAGTCGTCGGGCCGGACGCAGGCCGCGTACTTCGTGCGCAACGGCGGGGCCTGGTCGCGGGACGGATGGACGCTGCCGCCCGCGCTCGACATCGAGTACAACCCGTACAGCAAGAAGAAGTGCTACGGCATGAGCAAGGCGCGACTGGTCGCCTGGGTCGCGTCCTTCAGCGACGAGATCAAGCGCAGCACCGGGCGCCGCCCGGTGATCTACACCAACTACCACTGGTGGAAGAGGTGCACCGGCAACAGCGGTGCCTTCGCCGCCAACCACGCCCTGTGGCTCGCGCGCTACGACGCGAGCTGGGGCACGCTGCCCGCCGGGTGGTCCTACTGGACGTTCTGGCAGTACGACAACCACGGCAGCCTGCCGGGTGACCAGAATCTCTTCAACGGCTCGATGGCCCAGTTGAAGAGGTTCGCCCAGGGGTAGTCGGGGCAGGGTCGAAAGTCCCGCGGAACCCTTGATTCCGGGGCTGCGACGAGGTCGATACGGAATCCGCGCCGCCGTCCCGTGCCAAGCGGAGCGGCGGCGCTCCGGATCGGGTCACCACAAAGCCCGACCCAGTTCATCTTCCGTTCACCCGGCTTGCCTACGTTCACCGTGCCACTGACGTCCGAACGAAGCCTGGGTAAATGGAACACATCACGCTGCTCCTTGCGATCGTGATCGTTACCGCGCTGGTCTTTGATTTCACCAACGGTTTCCACGACACCGCCAACGCGATGGCGACGACCATCTCGACAGGCGCCCTCAAGCCGAAGACGGCGGTGGCCATGTCCGCCGTGCTGAACCTGGTCGGAGCGTTTCTCTCCGTCGAGGTCGCGAAGACCATCTCCGGCGGCATCATCAACGAGGACGGCCTCAAGACCGAGGTCATATTCGCGGCGCTCGTCGGCGCCATCCTCTGGAACCTGCTGACCTGGCTGGTCGGCCTGCCGTCCAGCTCCTCGCACGCACTGTTCGGCGGCCTCATCGGCGCCGCGGTCATGTCGATGGGCTGGTCGTCGGTGAACGGCGGCACCGTCGTCACCAAGGTGCTGCTGCCCGCGGTCGCCGCGCCGATCGTCGCCGGCCTCGCCGCGATGCTCGCCACGCGCCTGACCTACCGCATCAGCAAGCACACCGACGAGAAGGCCACCTCCAAGGGCTACCGCGCCGGGCAGATCGCCTCGGCCGGCCTCGTCTCCCTCGCGCACGGCACGAACGACGCCCAGAAGACGATGGGCATCATCACCCTCGCCCTGATCACCGGCGGCGTGCTCGCGCCGGACGCCGACCCGCCGCTGTGGGTCATCGTGTCGGCCGGTCTGGCCATCGCGATGGGCACGTACCTGGGCGGCTGGCGGATCATCCGCACCATGGGCAAGGGCCTGACCGATCTGGCGCCGCAGCAGGGCTTCGCCGCGCAGACGTCCGCCGCGACGGCGATCCTCGCCTCCTCGCACATCGGCTTCTCGCTCTCCACCACCCAGGTCTGCTCCGGCGCCGTCATGGGCTCCGGTCTCGGCCGCAAGGGCGGTGTCGTCCGCTGGTCGACCGCCACCCGGATGTTCGTCGCGTGGGGTCTGACCCTGCCGGCCGCGGGTCTGGTCGGCGCGGGCGCCGAGTTCCTCACCAAGCAGGGCCCGTGGGGCATCGGCCTCACCGCCGCTCTCCTGGTCGGCGGCTCCGCGGTCATCTGGAAGCTGTCCCGCCGCGACTCCGTCGACCACACGAACGTCACCGACGACGCGATCGACTCCGCCGAGGAGCCCGCGGGCGTCGTGACCACGGCGATCGCCGCGGTCACCCCGCCGCCGATCGGCGCGGTCGCGGAGGCCGGGGCGTCGGCCGACATCAAGTCCACGATCCCCGCTCCGGCTCCCGCCGTGGCCGACCCCGCGCGCCCCGCCGGCGCCACGCTGTAAGGAAGCAGGACCAGCTATGAAGATCGACTGGGCGGCTCTCGGCTCCGTCTTCGGGGTCAGCCTCGTGGTCACCGTGGCCCTGGTGGGCCTGTTCACCCTCGGCATCGTCGGCCTCTCCAAGCGGGAGTCGGCGGCGCGGCAGGGCGGTTCGGCGACGGTTGCCACGTCCGGCGCGTACCTGTGCTTCGCGCTGTGCGCGGCGGCCGTGGCGTACGGGATCTTTCTGATCGTGGCCTGACGACACGCCTGTGCCGCGTTCACCTTCTGAACGCGACAGAGGCCCAGCAGCACCCGAGCGGGGTGCGGGACGTACGGCGTCCCGCACCCCGCTTTCACGTTCGACTTGTCACCGGAACGGGTGTGGCGCTGCCAAATGTCGCGACCCTGCGAGGACGGCCCATCGAGCCCTGTTTTCCAGGCCACAGCGGACATGCCATATGGCAGACTGACATGAGCCACCCCGCCAGCACTCCATCCGCCACCAGCCATTCGCCACCAGCTGTCTGCTAGCTTCCGTTCACTATTTGGCTAGCTCTCACCTGGTGCATCGAGACCTGGCACACGGTCGGCAAGGAGACAGAGATGATGGCCCGCGACATCGACCCCAGCCTCAATCGGCGCAGGCTGCGCATCGAACTGCGCAAGGCCCGTGAAGCAACCGGGCAGACGCAGACCGACGCGGCACAGGCGCTCGACTGGTCGTTGTCCAAGATCATGCGCATCGAGGCCGGGACGGTGAGCGTCTCGGTGACCGACCTCCGGGCCCTGCTCCAGCACTACGAGGTCAGGGACGAGCACCTGCGGAACGAACTGGAGGAGGCCGCGCGCGGGTCGCGCGGGCTGAGCTGGTGGACGCAGTACAACGACGTGCTCAACCCCGGCTTCCGCCAGTACCTGGGCTACGAGAGCGCCGCCGCGTCGATCCGCACGTACCACCCGATCGTGGTGCCCGGTCTGCTGCAGACCGAGGACTACGCGATGGCCATGCTGGCGCCGCACGTGGAGGAGGCCCGGGCGCGGCGGATCGTCGAGCTGCGGACCGAGCGGCAGGAGCGCGCCCTGGAGGGCGAGACCCCGCCCTGGACGTTCTTCATCCTGGACGAGGCGGCCCTGCACCGGCAGATCGGCGGTACGCGTGTGCTGCGCGGGCAGCTGCAGCACCTGCTCGACGTCGCGCAGCAGCCCCGGGTGTCGCTCCAGGTGCTGCCCTTCACGGCGGGCGCGCACTTCGCCACGCTCAACAGCTTCATCCTGCTCGGCTTCACGGACGACGACGACCTGCTGTACCGGGAGTCCGAGGGCAACCAGACGATCCGTGACGACCACGAACTGATCGTGCGACACCAGGAGTGCTTCGAATCGCTCCGCGAGATCGCGTACAGCGGCGACCTGGCCATCGATCTCATCAGCAAGACCAGGGACGGGCTCGACACCTCGTGAGGTGACAAGCGGGCCGGGCCCTGGAGAGCCCGTGTAGGAGGCGCACATGCCGGCCGCAGGCGACGAGTGGTGGTGGCGGCTCCTCACGGCCGCCGGTCCCCGGCTCGACGGCACCGATGGTGGCGGTGATGCGCGTGGTGCAGCCGGTACGAACGCCCCGGCGGCCACGGGCACTCCGGACAGCGGGGAGCCGCCCGCCGGCCCGGACACCGCCTCCGACACCGTCGTCGGTGTCGTGGCACAGCTCCCCGGCGAGCGGCCGTCGTTCGGTGCCGTGGTCATCCACGTCGTGTCCAGCGACGACCTGACCCGGCGGGCCGGCTGGATGTACGCCCAGATCATGCTGGACAACCGTCGCCACACGAGACTTCTGCTGCTGGCCTCGTTGTCCGGCGGGCTGGTCCTGCTGGGCGGGCTGGCGGGGCTCGTGGTGCTGATCCAGGCGTGTGGCCTGACCTCGCCCTGGGCGGTGGGTTCGGTCGTCGCCGCGGCGTCGTCCCCGGTGACCGCGATCGCCTACGGTTTCGCCCGGCTCCTCCTGCGCTGTGCGGAGGCCATCCGGTCGCCGCTCAGCGCCGACGCCCCGCCGTCCGACCCCGATCCGTCACCGGATCCCGGTGCTGCGAGCCGCCCCTGACGCTCCGTAGTCCCGCGCGGAAGCCGGTCGCGGCGGCGAACAGCGCGGCGACCAACACCCAGACCACGACGCGGGCCTGGCCGGACGGGACCAGTGCGGCGGCCAGCGCCCCGACGACGCTCGCCGCAACGCCGCAGGCCAGACAGAACACCACGAGGCCACGTGGGGAGACGACTCCGCGCGCGGTGCGGCTCACCGCCCCGTGCGCCCGCTGCCGCGCCTCGGTCATGTGGTGACCGGTCATCGCGCCCTCCTCCCCCCGCGGTGGACTCAGCGGTCGGTCCTGCCCGGACCGGACCCGCCCAGAGCCCTCAGGAACGCCTGCCACCGGATGCGCCGGAAGACCAGATCCGCCGTATCCCGGTTCCCGGAGTCACGGACTCGGACCTCGGTCTCACCGAGCGCCACTTCCACGCAGTCCCCGCTCAGACCCGAGTAACTGCTCTTGCGCCACGGCCCGGTGACCTGTTCCTGCCATGACCGAGCGTGCTCTCTCCCATGGGACACACCGGCCTCCTCCTGCTCGAGAGCCGGCGTCCCCCGTCATTGCACGCCCGCGTGCAGGCACCATAGCGCCGCCGGGGCGACCCGCCCAGGTGTCCCGGACGGATCCGCCTCACCACGTCGCCAAGGCGCCCTCAACCACTCGTGGACCGCTCTCCGTCTGCCGTCTTCCAGTCTAGGTAGGCCTGTTTTCGACCCATAGAGGAATTCCGGCCCAGTGAACGGGTCCCACGCGGCGCTGTGGACCTCCCCACACTCCCCTCTCCCAGGTCAACGGCAAGTTGACGCACCTTCGCGCACCGTGGTGGACTTCCCGGGCCATATACGGCAGCAGTCCGAGGAAGCCGGTGCGAATCCGGCGCGGTCCCGCCACTGTGAGCCCTTCTCCGGGAGGGCGAGCCAGGAACTCTCGCTGCCGGTCTCGTCGAACCAGGGCGTGGACACCCTGAGTGAGGACAACTACCGCCATGTTCGCCCTGCGCGGCGCGGCGCGGGCCGAGCGCGTCTTCGCGTGCGGTGCCGCCGCCGGACTCTTCGCCGATCTGCTGCTCGGTGACCCGCGTCGAGGGCATCCCGTCGCCGGATTCGGCCGGGCCGCAGGGGCCGTGGAGCGGGTGCTGTGGCGGGATCACCGCGGCTGGGGCGCCCTGCACACCGCCGTCTGCGTGGGCGGGGCCACCGCCGTGGGCGTCCTCGCCGCCCGTGCGGTACGCCGCTCCCCCGCCGCCTCCGTCGCGCTGACGGCCGCCGCCACCTGGGCCGTGGTCGGCGGGACCTCGCTCGGCCGGGAGGCGCGCGCCGTCGGGGCCGCGCTGGAGGCCGGGGACGTGGAGCTGGCCCGGGAGTTGCTGCCGCGGCTGTGCGGACGGGATCCGCAGGGGCTGGACGCCGACGGGATCGCGCGGGGCGTCGTCGAGTCCGTCGCCGAGAACACCTCCGACGCCGTCGTGGGCGCATTGGTGTGGGGCGCCGTGGGCGGCGTGCCCGGGCTGCTCGCCTTCCGTGCCGTGAACACGCTCGACGCCATGGTCGGGCACAAGTCCGTGAAGTACCGCCGGTTCGGCTGGGCCTCGGCCCGGCTGGACGACGTCGCCGGGTGGCCCGGGGCCCGGCTGACCGGTGCGCTCGCCGTGCTGGCCGGCGGGCGTCCGCGCGACGCCGCCCGGGCCTGGCGCGAGGACGCGGGGCGCCATCCCAGTCCCAACGCGGGGCCCGTCGAGGCCTCGTTCGCGGGGGCGCTCGGGGTGCGGCTCGGCGGGACGTTGGCGTACGGGGGCAGGGTCGAGCACCGGCCCGTGCTGAACGCGCGAGGGCGCGTGGTGCGGGTGTCGGACGTGGAGCGGGCCGCGCGGTTGTCGCGGCGGGTCAGTGTGATGGCGTGGGGAGTCTGTGTGGCCGGGCGGTTGTTGCGAGGGCGTCGATGAGCGGGCGGGGCGGCGGGCTGCTCGTCGCCGGGACCACGTCGGACGCCGGGAAGAGCGTCGTGACCGCCGGGATCTGCCGGTGGCTCGTGCGGCAGGGGGTGAAGGTCGCGCCGTTCAAGGGGCAGAACATGTCCCTGAACTCGTTCGTGACGCGCGACGGCGCCGAGATCGGCCGGGCGCAGGCCATGCAGGCGCAGGCCGCCCGGGTCGAGCCGAGCGCGCTGATGAATCCGGTGCTGCTCAAGCCGGGCAGCGACCGCAGCAGCCAGGTCGTGCTGATGGGCAAGCCGGTGGGCGAGATGAGCGCGCGGGGCTATCACGGGGCGCGGCAGGGCGCGTTGCTCGACACCGT
Source organism: Streptomyces sp. cg35 (assembly GCF_050410835.1). Lineage (NCBI taxonomy): Bacteria > Bacillati > Actinomycetota > Actinomycetes > Kitasatosporales > Streptomycetaceae > Streptomyces > Streptomyces sp. cg35. Next base: position 6,847,008 of record NZ_CP191268.1, on the reverse strand, counting down.
CGTCGGATGCCTGGAGGAGTTGCGGGGCAGTCATGACGCCGTGATCTGTGAAGGGGCCGGGTCTCCGGCCGAGATCAATCTGCGGCGTACCGACATCGTGAACATGGGGATCGCGCGGGCCGCGCGGCTGCCCGTGCTGGTGGTCGGGGACATCGACCGCGGTGGCGTCTTCGCGTCGTTCTTCGGTACGACGGCGCTGCTCGCGCCGGAGGACCAGGAGCTGCTCGCCGGGTATCTGGTGAACAAGTTCCGGGGGGACGTCAGTCTGCTGGAGCCGGGGCTCGACATGCTCAAGTCCCTCACCGGCAGGGCCACTTACGGGGTACTGCCGTTCCAGCACGAGCTCGGCATCGACGAGGAGGACGGGCTGCGGGTGTCCCTGCGGGGCGCCGTGCGCGAGTCCGTCGTGGCCCCGCCGGTCGGCGAGGACGTGCTGCGGGTCGCCGTGTGCGCGGTGCCGCTGATGTCGAACTTCACGGATGTCGACGCGCTGGCCGCCGAGCCGGGCGTCGTCGTGCGGTTCGTGGACCGGGCCGAGGAACTGGTCGACGCCGATCTGGTCGTCGTGCCCGGGACGCGCGGGACCGTGAAGGCGCTGGAGTGGCTGCGCGAGCGCGGCCTCGCGGACGCGCTGGCGCGGCGGGCCGCCGAGGGACGCCCGGTGCTCGGCATCTGCGGCGGGTTCCAGCTGCTCGGCGAGCGCATCGAGGACGACGTCGAGTCGCGGGCCGGTGTCGTGGCCGGGCTCGGACTGCTGCCCGTGCAGGTGCGGTTCGCGCGGGAGAAGACGCTGGCGCGGCCGGTGGGCGAGGCGCTCGGCGAGTACGTCGAGGGGTACGAGATCCATCACGGCGTCGCGGACGTCCTCGGCGGGGATGCCTTTCTGGACGGGTGCCGGGTGGGGGCCGTCTGGGGGACGCACTGGCACGGGTCGCTGGAGTCGGACGGGTTCCGGCGGGCGTTTTTGCGGGCGGTCGCGGACGCGGCCGGGCGGCGGTTCGTGCCGGCGCCGGACACGTCGTTCGCGGCGCTGCGGGAGGAGCAGCTCGACCGGCTCGGTGACCTGGTGGAGCGCTATGCCGATACGGAGGGGTTGTGGCGGTTGATCGAGTCCGGGGCGCCGGACGGGCTGCCGTTCGTACCGCCGGGGGCGCCCGCGTGAGCGTCCCGGTTCCTGGCCTGTTCAATTCTCTGGAGGATCGATGACCACCCCGTATCCGTTCACGGCCGTCGTCGGCCAGGACGATCTGCGCCTCGCCCTGCTGCTGAACGCCGTGTCGCCCGCCGTCGGCGGTGTGCTGGTGCGCGGCGAGAAGGGCACCGCCAAGTCCACGGCCGTACGCGCCCTTTCGGCGCTGCTGCCCGATGTGGACGTCGTCGCCGGGTGCCGGTTCTCGTGCGCGCCGGGGGCGCCCGACCCGCAGTGCCCGGACGGGCCGCACGAGGTCGGCCCGGGTGCGCAACGGGCGGCGCGCATGGTCGAGTTGCCGGTCGGCGCCTCGGAGGACCGGCTGGTCGGGGCGCTCGACATCGAGCGGGCGCTCGCCGAGGGCGTGAAGGCCTTCGAGCCGGGCCTGCTCGCGGACGCGCACCGCGGCATCCTGTACGTCGACGAAGTGAACCTGCTGCATGACCATTTGGTGGATCTGCTGCTGGACGCCGCCGCGATGGGCGCCTCCTACGTCGAGCGCGAGGGCGTCTCCGTACGGCATGCCGCGCGTTTCCTGCTCGTGGGCACGATGAACCCCGAAGAGGGCGAGCTGCGCCCGCAGTTGCTCGACCGGTTCGGGCTGACCGTCGAGGTCGCCGCGTCCCGGGAGCCGGAGCAGCGGGTGCAGGTCGTCAAGCGGCGCCTCGCGTACGACGACGACCCCGAGGGCTTCACGGCGCAGTGGGCCGGCGAGGAGGCGGGCGTACGCGAGCGGATCGTCGCCGCGCGCGCCCTGCTGCCCCAGGTGCGGCTCGGCGACGGGGCGTTGACCCGGATCGCCGCGACCTGTGCCGCGTTCGAGGTGGACGGGATGCGGGCCGACATCGTGATGGCCCGCACCGCGACCGCGCTCGCCGCGTGGGCGGGACGCACCGAGGTGCTGGCACAGGACGTGCGCCAGGCCGCGCTGCTCGCGCTCCCGCACCGGCGGCGCCGCAATCCCTTCGACGCGCCGGGCCTCGACGAGGACAAGCTGGACGAGACGCTGGACGAGTTCGGGCCCGACGACGAGGGTCCCGGGCCCGACGGCCCCGACGACCCGGGCCCCGGTGGCGGCGGTGGCGTGCCGCCGCAGGACGGCCCCGAGCCGGACGGTCCGGGCCGGCCGGAGTCCCCGCAGGAATCCCGGCAGGAGTCGCCTCAGGAGTCCCCGCGGGAGCCGGCGGGCGCGCCCGCGTCCGGTGGCGCCGGGGAGCAGCGGGCCGTCTCGGCCGGTGAGCCGTTCCGTACGAAGATGCTGAGCGTCCCGGGTCTGGGCGACGGGGCCGCCGGGCGGCGCTCGCGCGCGCGGACCGAGCACGGCAGGACGACCGGCGCCGTCCGGCCCCGGGGCACCCTGACCAGGCTGCACCTGGCGGCGACGGTGCAGGCCGCCGCGCCGCATCAGCGGGCGCGCGGCCGGTCCGGGACCGGGCTCGTGGTGCGCCGCGACGATCTGCGGCAGGCGACCCGGGAGGGCCGCGAGGGCAATCTGGTCCTCTTCGTCGTGGACGCCTCGGGGTCGATGGCCGCCCGGCAGCGGATGGGCGCCGTGAAGGGCGCCGTGCTGTCCCTGCTGCTCGACGCGTATCAGCGGCGCGACAAGGTGGGGCTCGTGACCTTCCGCGGGACGGGCGCCGAGGTGGCGCTGCCGCCGACGTCGAGCGTGGACGCGGCCGCGGCGCGCCTGGAGTCGCTGCCGACCGGAGGGCGTACCCCGCTGGCCGCCGGGCTGCTCAAGGCGCACGAGGTACTGCGGGTGGAGCGGCTGCGGGACCCGGCGCGGCGACCGCTGATGGTCGTGGTGACGGACGGGCGGGCCACCGGTGGTCCTGAGCCGGTGAAGCTGGCCGGGCGGGCCGCCGGGCTGCACGCCGCCGAGGGCACGGCGTCCGTCGTCGTCGACTGCGAGACGGGCATGGTGCGGCTGGGGCTCGCGGCCCAGCTCGCCGGCCGGCTGGGCGGCAGCGCCGTCACGTTGGACGAGCTGCGGGCCGACGCCATCGCCGGGCTCGTCAAGGACGTACAGGGAACGAACCAGACCCGCAGGAGGGCCGCCTGATGCCGCAGGGACAGCCGAGTGTCGTACCGGACGACGGGCTGACGACACGTCAGCGACGTAACCGCCCGCTGGTGTTCGTGCACACGGGCATCGGCAAGGGCAAGTCGACGGCGGCCTTCGGGCTCGCGCTGCGGGCCTGGAACCAGGGCTGGCCGATCGGGGTGTTCCAGTTCGTCAAGTCGGCGAAGTGGAAGGTCGGCGAGGAGAACGCGCTCAAGGTGCTCGGCGCCTCCGGTGAGGGCGGCACCGTCGACTGGCACAAGATGGGAGAAGGCTGGTCCTGGGTCCAGCGAGACGACCAGGCCGACAACGAGGAGAAGGCCCGTGAGGGCTGGGAGCAGGTGAAGCGGGATCTGGCCGCCGAGACGTACAAGCTGTACGTGCTCGACGAGTTCGCGTACCCGCTGCACTGGGGCTGGATCGACGTGGACGAGGTCGTGCAGGTGCTGCGTGACCGTCCGGGCACCCAGCACGTCGTGATCACGGGCCGCAACGCCCCTGAGAAGCTGGTCGAGTTCGCGGATCTCGTGACCGACATGTCGAAGGTGAAGCACCCGATGGACGCGGGCCAGAAGGGCCAGCGGGGCATCGAGTGGTGACCATGGACGTACCGCGGCTGGTCGTCGCCGCGCCCGCCTCCGGGTCGGGCAAGACGACCGTGGCGACGGGCCTGATGGCCGCGTTCGCCGAGCGCGGCCTCGCCGTGTCGCCGCACAAGGTCGGACCCGACTACATCGACCCGGGCTACCACGCCCTGGCGACGGGACGCCCCGGCCGGAACCTGGACGCGTACATGTGCGGGCCCGACCTAGTCGGCCCGCTGTTCGCGCACGGCGCGCACGGCTGCGAACTCGCCGTCGTGGAAGGCGTGATGGGCCTGTTCGACGGGGCGTCCGGGGAGGGCGAGCTGGCGTCGACGGCTCATGTCGCCAAGCTGCTCAAGGCGCCCGTGGTGCTCGTCGTCGACGCCTCGTCGCAGTCGCGGTCGGTGGCGGCGCTGGTGCACGGCTTCGCGTCCTTCGACCCGGAGGTGCGGCTCGCGGGCGTCATCCTCAACAAGGTCGGCTCGGAGCGGCACGAGCTGCTGCTGCGGGAGGCCATGGAGGAGGTCGGTGTCCCGGTGTACGGGGCGCTGCGCCGCGCTCCCCAGGTCGCCACCCCTTCACGGCACCTGGGCCTCGTCCCGGTGGCCGAGCGGAGTTCGGAGGCGGTGGACTCGGTGCGGGCGTCGGCCGCGATGGTCCGCGAGGGCTGCGACCTGGAGGGCCTGCTGGCCCTGGCCCGTGCGGCCCCGCCACTGGCGACGGAGGCGTGGAGTGCAGCGCCGCCTGGGGCGCGGCCGGCCACGCACGACCCGCACGCGCCGACGAAGCCGGTCGTGGCAGTGGCAGGGGGCGCGGCCTTCACCTTCTCCTACGCCGAACACGCGGAACTGCTCACGGCGGCGGGCGCCCAGGTGGCCGCCTTCGATCCCCTCCACGACGAACAGCTCCCGGAGGGAACCGCGGGGATCGTCATAGGCGGCGGCTTCCCGGAGGTCTACGCCCCCGAGCTCTCGGCCAACGAACAGCTCCGCAAGGCCGTCTCCGAACTGGCCCGCACCGGCGCCCCCGTCCTGGCCGAGTGCGCGGGCCTGCTCTATCTGTCCCGTTCCCTCGACGGCCAGGAGATGTGCGGGGTGCTCGACGCCGACGCGCACATGTCGGGCCGGCTCACCCTCGGCTACCGGGACGCCGTCGCCGTGACCGACAGCGCGCTCGCCCCGGCCGGGGCCCGCCTGCGCGGCCACGAGTTCCACCGGACCGTGATGGAGCCGGGCGCGGGGCCCGCCCCGGCGTGGGGCATGCGGCTGCCGCAGCCGCGCGTCGAGGGCTTCGTGCAGCGGGGCGTGCACGCCAGTTATCTGCACACGCACTGGGCGGCCCGGCCGGACATCGCCCGGCGCCTCGTGGAGCGGTGCGCCGCGCCGTGACCGCTCGTTCAGCCGGCGATGCCCACCACGAGCCAGATGAACGCCGCGCCGGCGACCGTGCACAGCAGGGTCGAGCGGGCCGGGTGGTCGTGGTGGGCCTCGGGCAGGATCTCGGCGGCGGCCAGGTAGAGCAGCACGCCGCCGAAGAAGCCGAGATAGCCGCCGAGCAGTTGCTCCGGAATGGTGAACAGCAGCGTCGACGCCGCGCCCACCACCGGGGCCGCCGCGTCGGCGAACAGCATCATCATCGCCTTGCGGCGGGCGTTCCCGTACAGGCGCGTGATCGTGTACGTGTTGAAGCCGTCGGCGAAGTCGTGGGCGATCACCGCGAGCGCCACGGCGAGGCCCATACCGCCGCCGACCTGGAACGCGGCACCGATCGCGATGCCGTCCATCATGCTGTGCCCGACCATCGCCCCGGCCGCGGTGAGCCCGACCTCGGGGGCCCGGCCGTTCTCGTACGCGTCGGCGCCGTGGGCGGCCTGGCGCTGGGCGAGCAGGTGCTCCAGGACGTGCGCGGCGAGGAATCCCGCGACGAACAGCAGCAGCGCCGCGGGCACCCCGAACACCGGGCCGCCCGCCGCGTCGAGCGCTTCGGGCAGCAGGTCGAGTCCGACCACGCCCAGCATGAGCCCACCCGCGAGACCGAGCACCAGGTGCCGCCGGTCGGTGACCCGTCTCGCGGTCCAGCCGCCGACCAGGGTCATCACAAAGGCGCCGAGCGCCACGAACACCGCCATGGGCCCTTGCTAACCCATCCGGCACCCGCGGCGCACATCCGACACCGCCCGGACGCGGTGATCGTCGGGGTCGGTGCCCGCGCCGGGGTGGCGTCCGGGGAGGTGCTCGGGCTGGTCCGGGCCGCCTTGGCCGAGGCCGGGGCGGAGGTCGCCGATGTCGTGGCGCTCGCCACGGTCGAGGCGAAGGGCCGGGAGCCCGGGATCGTGGCGGCGGCCGCGGCGCTCGGCGTGCCGCTGCGCACGTACAGCGCCGGGCTGCTCTCCGCCGTGCCGGTGCCGCACCCGTCGCAGCGGGCGCGCGAAGCGGTGCGCACGCCGTCAGTCGCGGAGGCCGCCGCCCTCGCCGACGGGGGTGAGCTGCTCGTTCCCAAACGGACCTCGACGGGCGCGGGCGGCGGGTCCGGACGGGTGACGTGTGCGGTGGCCCGGGCCGGGTAGGGTCCGGTCCCTCTCGGCCTTCTCGTTCGGCCTGCTCGTTCGTCTCCGCCCGTACGTCCCGCAAGGAGCTCCTCCCGTGCACACTCCTCCCCCGGCTCTGCTCGCCGCCCTGGAGCAGCGGCTCGACGACGTCCTGGGCCATGGCGCCCGCACCCCGTACGACCGGGCCGACGTGACCGTGCTGCTCGTGGGACACGGCTCGGCCGATCCCGCGGCCAACGCCGAACTCGTCGCGGCGGCCCGGCTGTTGTGGGAGGGCAGCGGATACGCCGGGGTGGAGCCGGCGTTCGTGTCGGGCGCGGCGCCCGACGTGCCGTCCGGGCTCGACCGGTGTGCGGCGCTCGGCGCGCGGCGGGTGGTCGTGCTGCCGTACGGGCCGCTGCCGTCGGAGCGGTTCTGGGCGCAGGCCGAGGGCTGGGGCGCGGCGCACCCCGAGGTGGACGTGCGCCGCGCCGCGGCGGCCGAGGAGCCGCCGGAGGCGGGCGGCGGGCCGGATCTGCGGCATCACGGGGACGCCGAGGTCCGGGACGACGGCGAGAAGTTGACGGATCTCGCGGTGAACGTGCGCACCGGTACGCCGCCCGGCTGGCTGCGGGAGCGGATCGCCGGTGCGCTGGAGGGCCTCGCGGCGTATCCGGACGGGCGGGCGGCGCGGGCCGCGGTGGCGGCGCATCACGGGGTGCCGGTGGAGCGGGTGCTGCTCACGGCCGGGGCGGCGGAGGCGTTCGTGCTGCTGGCCCGGGCGCTGCGGGTGCGGCGGCCGGTGGTGGTGCATCCGCAGTTCACGGAGCCGGAGGCGGCGCTGGAGGACGCCGGGCACGCGGTGGGGCGGGTGCTGTTGCGGGAGGCGGACGGGTTCCGGCTCGATCCGGCGCTGGTGCCGCCCGAGGCGGATCTGGTGGTCGTGGGGAACCCGACGAATCCCACGTCCGTCCTGCATCCGGCGGACGCGGTGCGGCGGCTGGCGCGGCCCGGGCGGGTGCTGGTGGTCGACGAGGCGTTCATGGACGCGGTGCCGGGCGAGCGGGAGTCGCTGGCCGGGCGGACGGACGTGCCGGGCCTGGTCGTGCTGCGGAGCCTGACGAAGACGTGGGGGCTGGCCGGCCTGCGGGTCGGGTACGTGCTGGCGGAGCCGGAGGTGGTGGCGGCGCTGGAGCGGGCCCAGCCGTTGTGGCCGGTGTCGTCGCCCGCGCTGGTGGCGGCGCAGGCGTGTGTGTCGGCGCGGGGTGTCGCGGAGGCGGCCGACGCGGCGGCGGCCGTCACGGCGGACCGGGAGCATCTCGTGGGGCTGCTGGCGGAGTTGGGCTCGTCCGGGGTGTCGGTGGCCGGCCTCGCGCAGGGGCCGTTCGTGCTGGTCCGGGTGCCCGGCGCGGATGTCGTGCGGGAGCGGTTGCGGGAGGCCGGGTTCGCGGTGCGGCGGGGCGACACGTTTCCCGGCCTCGGGCGGGACTGGGTGCGGATCGCGGTGCGGGACCGGGGCACGAGCGAGCGGTTCACGACGGCGCTCAGGGACGTGCTGAAAGGCTGAACGAGCCTGTGAGGGCTGGGCGTCGGCGCGGACCGGCGCCCGCCCGTGCCGTTCCCGGTGACGCTTCCGGTGCTGCTTCCTGTGCTGCTTCTTGTGCTCAGTCCCCGGTCACGATGTCCGGCCTCAGCGGGGTCAGACGGTCCGCGATCACGGTGATCGTGCCCGCGGGGACGCCCGCCTCCGTGAGGGCCCCCGCCAAGTGGGACACCACACGGTCGAAGTCGGCCCCTGTCAGGGACAGCGGTGCATGGGCCGCACGCAGCGAACGCCCCTGGTAGGCGCCGGGGCCGCCGAGCGCCGCGGCGATGAAGGCCCGCTGGTGGGCCTTGAGGGCGACGAGGTCGATGGAGCGGAAGTGCGGGGACAGCCGGTCGTCCGCCAGGACCTTGGCGTAGAAGAGGTCGACCACGGCCGTCACGGCGGGAGCGCCGCCGACGGCCGCGTAGAGGGACCCGGCTGCGTCACTCGTGTTGTCCATGAGAATCGAACGTATCCGCGGAACAGGGCATTCAGAACCCGGTGGTGGCCACGGACAGCGGTCGGGGGCGCCGCCCCCACGGCGGCACCCCCGACTCCCCCTCCCCCTGGGCCCCTCCCCGGGCCCCTCCCCCGAGGCGCTATGCGCGGGAGCGCCCCCGGCGGGCCATCGCCACGGCGCCGCCGCCGGCCACCAGCAGGACGATCGCGCCGCCCGCGATGTACGGCGTCATGGAGTTGCCGCCCGTCTCCGCCAGGTCGCTCTTCTCGGCGGCGGGCTCGGCCGCGACCGGCTTGTCCGCCTTGGCGCCCTGCGGCTGCACGTCGTCGGAGTCGTCCGCCGGCTTCGGCGAGGCCGGGGTCTCGGCCGCCTTCGGGGCCTCGCAGGTGGCGCCGGCCAGCGTGACCTCACCGTTGACCTCGGCGACGTTCAGCTTCAGCGGGTTGACGGAGACCTTGAGCTGGAGGGCGGAGGCAGCCGCCGTCGTCGAGGTGGTCGACGTGTTGGACAGGCCGAGCGAGACGTCGCCGACGCCCGGGACCTTGACCTCCGTGGTGCCGCCCGCGCTCAGCGTCACCTTCTTGCCGAGGACCGTGACGGAACCGAGCACGTTCGACTCGGCGACCGGCTTCTTGCCCGCCTCGCACAGGGCCTTCGAGGTGACCTGGTCGACCTCGATCAGGGAGAGCAGCGGCAGACCGGGGATGTGGATCTTCGCGTGGACGAGCTGGGTGAAGCCCTCCGCCTTCTTGTCGTCGACGGTCGCCCTCGCCTTCGCCACGTCCGCGCGCAGCACGCTGAACGGCTGGCCGCCGTCGACGCCGTCCAGCTGGGCGGTCAGCGCGGTCTTCTCGGCGCTGGCGGGGGCCTGCACCTCGTTCAGCGCGACCTTCAGCGGAACGTTGACGGTCTTGTTCAGGAGAGAGACGTCCAGGCCCGTGCGGAGTACGACCGCGCTGGACTTGCCTCCGTGGTCACCCGTCGCCGCGGCCGGGCCCGCGGTCGCGAGCGCGGCGGGCCCGGCGGCGAGCACGGTCGCGACGGCGGTCGCGGCGACGCGGCGGGCGGGCGTGCGCAGGGCGGTGGTGACAGTGGAGCTGGGCATGCTGGTGGGACCCCCAGGAAGAGGACAGGACAGGACAGTCCAGTACGTGGAATGAACAGAACAGCTGCCGTCGGGGCGTGGTGCATGGGGACATCACGCGGTGCCGCCGACGGCGTCGACCGGTCATCGATGAGGGAATCTTTACGCACTGAGAGTGAACAGGCAGCAACCTGACGTGAGTTCACCCCAAAGGGGGGTTTCCGCGCGTGTCTTCGAATCTTTGGGCTCGGTTGTTCCCTGCCGTCACCCTGATGTCACCCGGCCCGACGATCCGCCCCGCATGCGCCGGTTGACAGCGCGGGCGCGGACAAGTTGTGTGCAACGAGCAGCGACCTCCGCGGGTCACGCTGTGTCAACCCCTGTACCGGGCCGAGGAGTTCGATGCCGCGCAACGTCGTACTGATCACCGCCGACCAGTGGCGCGGCGACTGCCTCTCGGGCGCGGGGCATCCGGTGGTGCGTACGCCCTACCTGGATCAACTCGCGGGGCGCGGCGCCCGGTTCGACCGTGCGTACTCGGCGGTGCCGTCCTGCATACCGGCGCGGGCGGCCCTGCACACCGGCCTCGCGCAGACCTCGCACGGGCGCACCGGGTACCGGGACGGCGTGCCGTGGGAGTACCCGGTGACGCTGGCGGGCGAGTTCGGGCGGCACGGGTACCAGACCCGGGCGATCGGGAAGCTGCACGCGTTCCCGGAGCGCAACCGCATCGGTTTCGACGAGGTGACCCTGCACGACGGCTACCTGCACTTCGCCCGGGACCGGCGGACCGATCCCCGGTTCCACGACGACTACGCGGCCTGGCTGGAGCGGCAGCCCGGCGGCGGTGACCACACGGACCACGGGCTCGACTGCAACAGCGTGGTGGCGCGGCCGTGGGACCGGCCCGAGCGGCTGCACCCGACGAACTGGGTGGTGACGGAGGCGATCGACTTCCTGTACCGCCGGGATCCGACCGCCCCCTTCCTGCTGCACCTCTCCTTCCACCGCCCGCATCCGCCCTACGATCCGCCGCGCTGGGCGTTCGAGCAGTATCTGGACGCACCCGGGTACCGGCCGGCGGTGGGCGACTGGGCCGACGCCCTGGAGGGCTGGCGGGACGACACGCGCGCCGACGCGAACTACGCCTCGTACGACGCCCGTACGGTCCATCGCGCGCGGGCCGGCTACTACGGCCACATGTCCCACATCGACCAGCAGATCAACCGGTTCACGCAGGCGCTCGCCGAGTTCCGGCTCGCCGACGACACGTGGATCTGCTTCACGTCGGACCACGGCGAGATGCTGGGCGAGCACCGGCTGTGGCGGAAGGCATATCCGTACGAGGGGTCGGCGCGGGTGCCGTTGATCCTGTCGGGGCCGCGGGGGTCGCTGCCCGCCGGGACCGTCGTCGGTCCCGAGGCGGTGGCCGAGCTCCGCGACATCATGCCCACGCTGCTGGAGTGCGCGCAGCTGCCGGTGCCCGAAGGGCTCGACGGGCACAGCCTGCTTCCGGCGGCGCGCGGCGAACGGCTCCCCGCGCCACGGCCGTACCTGCACGGGGAGCACGCCCTGTTCGGGGAGTCGATGCACTGGCTGACGGACGGGCACGCCAAGTACGTGTGGTTCTCGGGCGGCGGCCGCGAGCAGCTCTTCGACCTGGACGCCGATCCGCAGGAGCTGCACGATCTGGCGCCCTCGGCCGCCGGGGACGTAGCCGTGTGGCGGTCCCGGCTGGTCGCGGAGCTGACGGGGCGGCCCGAGGGGTACGTGGCGAACGGCGACCTGGTCACGGGCCGGGCCCCCCGGGACACCTTGCCGGTGGGGCGGCGGGGCTGAGCGCTCGGCGTCCGCCGGGTGCGCTTCGCGCCTGTGGGGTCGGTGTGCGTCTGCCGGGTCGGCGTGCGTGGCCGGCTGCGCGCCGGTGGTCCTGCTTCGCGCGGGGAACCGCGCGACCAGCCGCGACGGAACGCGCACCCGTCGACGGACAGCCACCTGGCAGACGAGTCGCCTACCCGACGACCCGCCCCCGCAGCACGATCCGCCGCGGCGCCGCGAGCACCTTCACGTCCGCCCGCGGATCCGCCCCGTAGACGACGAGGTCCGCGGGGGCGCCCTCCGCGAGGCCGGGGCGCCCCAGCCACTCCCGCGCACCCCACGCCGTCGCCGACACCGCCTCGACCGGAGGGATACCCGCGCGGACCAGTTCCGCGACCTCCCCGGCGACGAGACCGTGCGCGAGGGAGCCGCCCGCGTCCGTGCCCACGTACACCGGGACTCCGGCGTCGTAGGCGGCGCGGACCGTGTCGTAGCGGCGCTCGTACAGCCGCCGCATGTGCGCCGACCAGCGAGGGAACTTCTGCTCGCCGCCCGCCGCGAGGTCCGGGAACGTGGCGATGTTGACGAGGGTCGGCACGATCGCGACGCCCCGCTCGGCGAAGAGCGGGATGGTGTCCTCGGTCAGTCCGGTGGCGTGCTCGATGCAGTCGATGCCCGCCTCGACGAGGTCGCGCAGCGAGTCCTCGGCGAAGCAGTGGGCGGTGACCCGGGCGCCGAGCCGGTGGGCCTCGGCGATCGCCGCCTCGACGGCGTCGCGCGGCCAGCAGGCGCTGAGGTCGCCGGTGCCGCGGTCGATCCAGTCGCCGACCAGCTTGACCCAGCCGTCGCCGCGCCGGGCCTCCTGGGCGACGTACGCGACGAGGTCCTCGGGCTCGATCTCGTGCGCGTAGTTGCGGATGTAGCGGCGGGTGCGGGCGATGTGCCGGCCCGCGCGGATGATCCTCGGCAGGTCCTCGCGGTCGTCGATCCAGCGGGTGTCGGAGGGCGAGCCCGCGTCGCGCAGCAGCAGCGTGCCGTGGTCGCGGTCGGTCAGGGCCTGCTTCTCGGCGGTGTCGGCGGGGACCGGGCCGTGGGCGTCGAGGCCGACGTGGCAGTGCGCGTCGACCAGGCCGGGGAGCGTCCAGCCGTCGACGGTCGTCACGTCGAGGCCGGCCGAGACCGGGCGGTCGTAGGTGACGCGGCCGTCGATCACCCACAGTTCGTCACGGACGTCGTCGGGTCCGGCCAGGACCCGCCCCTTCACGTGCAGCACCCCACGGTCAGTCATGACCGAAGCCTACGAAAGGGGTGGGTACGCTCGACACCGGCATCCTGTCCGAACCCGTGAGCGAAGAGAGCACCACCGTGACGCATCCGTTTCTCGATCTGGCCCCCCTGAGCGCCGAGCACTTCGCCTCCATCGAGGACCGCGTCGCCCGGCTCCTGGACACCTCGCAGGACGTCGTGGTCATGCAGGGCGAGGCGCTGCTGCCGCTGGAGGGCGCCATCCGCGCCGCGGCCGGCCCGGGGACCGTGGCCCTGAACGTGATCACCGGCCCGTACGGGCAGACCTTCGGGGACTGGCTGCGGGACTGCGGGGCGACCGTGTACGACCTGGCGGTGCCGTTCCACACGGCGGTCACCGCGGAGCAGATCCGGCAGGCGTTCGCCGAGCAGCCCGACATCGACTTCGTGTCGCTGGTGCACGCGGAGGCGGCGACCGGCAACACCAACCCCGTCGCCGAGATCGGTGAGGTGGTGCGCGAGCACGGCGCGCTGTTCTACCTGGACGCGGTCGCGTCGATCGCCGCCGAGCCGGTGCTGCCGGACGCCTGGGGCGTGGACCTGTGCGTGATCGGCGCGCAGAAGGCGATGGGCGGCCCGGCCGGCGTCTCCGCCGTGTCGGTGAGCGCGCGGGCCTGGGAGCGGATGGCCGCCAACCCGCAGGCGCCGCGCCACTCGTACCTGTCGCTGCTCGACTGGAAGCAGCGCTGGATCGACGGGGGCCGCAAGGCGCTGCTGCACGCTCCGGCGCAGCTGGAGATGCTCGCCCTGGAGGCGTGCGTGGAGCGCATCGAGAGCGAGGGCCTGGAGTCGCTGATGGCGCGGCACGCGAGCGCCGCCGCCGCGACCCGGGCCGGGGCCCTCGCGCTGGGCGGCGGCCTCGAGCCGTACGTGCACGAGGCCCGGGACGCCGCTCCGGTCGCCACGACGCTGCGCGCGCCCGCCGGGACCGACGCCCGTGAGCTGGTGGCGAAGGCCCTCGCCGTCGACCCGGTGCTGCCGCTGGTCGCGGGCGGCGGGGCGCTGGCCGAGACGATGATCCGGGTCAACCACTACGGGCCGCAGGCCACCCGCGGTGTCGTGCAGTCCTCGCTCGCGGCGCTCGGCGGGGCGCTCGCGGAGGCCGGGCTCGAGGTGGACCTGGAAGGTGCGCGGAAGGCGGTCGCGGCCACCTGGTCATAACCCCTCCGCACGCAGAATCGGCGCCGCCCTTTTTTGGGCGGCGCTTTTCTATATTCTTCTCTCAGGCATTTTCAGGTAATTATCGGAGCAGCTTCCCGTATTGCTTCTGCCCGCTTTTCCTGGACGTAAACACTAAGGTTTCAACAACAGGAAGCGACGTAATTCCGGCGGGTGCCGAGGCAGTTACAACGTTGTGACGTACTCCACATGCGCAGCGTTTTGCCCCTTATGATCGCCTCAAATCGCCATATTCTGCGGACGGTTCGTGCGCGTGCCCACCCGCGCGCGATAACACACATCCTCCGAGTACGTAACCCCTCACCCGGATGCAATCCCAGAAATTGGTCGGTAAATTCAATTTCCATGACCGCCGCACAAGCGCAATTCCAGCTCGATCAGCCCGGCGTGGCCGACGGCGCCGCGATCTGGCGTATCGCACGTGACTCCAAGGTGCTCGACCTCAACTCCTCGTACAGCTATCTGCTCTGGTGTCGCGACTTCGCCGCCACCTCCGCGGTGGCCCGCGACGAGACCGGCGAGGTCGCCGGGTTCGTGACCGGCTACATCCGTCCGGACCGCCCGGAGACCCTGGTCGTGTGGCAGATCGCCGTGGACGACGCCCACCGCGGGCACGGACTGGCCGGAGAACTCCTGGACGGCCTGACCGCCAAGGTCTCCGCCGAGCGGCAGGTCACCACTGTCGAGACGACCATCACGCCGGACAACGCGGCGTCCCAGGCTCTGTTCCTCTCGTACGCCCGCAGGCACGGGGCCGGAGTGGAGCGCCAGGTGCTGTTCGACGCCGGGCTGTTCCCCGACGACGGACATCTGCCCGAGGAGCTGTACCGCATCGGACCGCTCGCGCCGGCTGCCTAGCCGACGCACGCCCACACCGCCAACCCCCCTCAACTCCCCTTCCAAGAGGAGCATTTGCTGTGACCATCACCCAGCCTGACCTGAGCGTCTTCGAGACCCTTGAGTCGGAGGTGCGCAGCTACTGCCGAGGCTGGCCCACCGTCTTCGACCGGGCCCAGGGCAGCCGCATGTACGACGAGGACGGCCACGAGTACCTGGACTTCTTCGCGGGCGCCGGATCGCTCAACTACGGGCACAACAACCCCGTGCTGAAACGCGCCCTGATCGACTACCTGGAGCGCGACGGCGTCGTGCACGGCCTCGACATGTCGACGTCGGCCAAGCGCAACTTCCTGGAGTCCTTCCAGAACATCATCCTGCGCCCGCGTGACCTGCCCTACAAGGTCATGTTCCCGGGCCCGACGGGCACCAACGCCGTCGAGTCCGCGCTGAAGCTGGCCCGCAAGGTCAAGGGCCGTGAGTCGATCGTGTCGTTCACGAACGCCTTCCACGGCATGTCGCTCGGCTCGCTCGCCGTGACCGGCAACGCGTTCAAGCGGGCCGGCGCCGGCATCCCGCTGGTGCACGGCACGCCGATGCCGTTCGACAACTACCTCGACGGCCAGACGCCCGACTTCATCTGGTTCGAGCGGCTGCTCGAGGACTCCGGCTCGGGCCTGAACACCCCCGCGGCCGTGATCGTCGAGACGGTCCAGGGCGAGGGCGGCATCAACGTCGCCCGCGCCGAGTGGCTGCGCAAGCTCGCCGATGTGTGCGAGCGCTGGGACATGCTGCTCATCGTCGACGACATCCAGATGGGCTGCGGCCGCACCGGTGCCTTCTTCTCCTTCGAGGAGGCGGGCATCACACCGGACATCGTGACTGTTTCGAAGTCCATCAGCGGGTACGGGATGCCCATGTCCCTGTGCCTGTTCAAGCCGGAGCTGGACATCTGGGAGCCGGGCGAGCACAACGGCACGTTCCGCGGCAACAACCCCGCGTTCGTGACGGCCGCCGCGGCCCTGGAGACGTACTGGACCGACGGCGCCGCGATGGAGAAGCAGACCCTCGCCCGCGGCGAGCAGATCGACGAGGCCCTCGCCGCGCTGCGCGACGAGTTCCGCGACGACACCGTCGAGTACCGCGGCCGCGGCCTGGTGTGGGGCCTTGAGTTCCGCGACAAGGAGCGGGCGGGCAGGGTCGCCAAGCGCGCCTTCGAGCTCGGACTGCTCATCGAGACCTCCGGCCCCGAGAGCGAGGTCGTCAAGCTGCTTCCGGCGCTGACGATCACTCCCGAGGAGCTGGAAGAGGGGCTGCGCACGCTCACCAGGGCCGTGCGCGAGACCGCCTGACACCCCTCAGGAACGTAGAAGAGAGAGGCAGCAACTCACCGTGATTGTCCGTTCGTTCAAGGAGATCGAGAACACCGACCGGCACGTGAAGTCGGCGTCCGGCACCTGGGAGAGCAAGCGCATCGTCCTCGCCAAGGAGAAGGTCGGCTTCTCCCTGCACGAGACGATCCTCTACGCGGGCACGGAGACCGACATGTGGTACGCCAACCACATCGAGGCCGTACTCTGCGTGGAGGGCGAGGCGGAGCTCACCAACAAGGAGACCGGCGAGAAGCACTGGATCGAGCCGGGCACGATGTACCTCCTGAACGGCCACGAGCGCCACACGCTGCGCCCCAAGACCGACTTCCGCTGTGTGTGCGTGTTCAACCCGCCCGTGACCGGGCGGGAGGACCACGACGAGAACGGTGTCTACCCGCTGCTGACCGAACCCGAGGAGGTCTGATCCGATGACCGCGCTCTCCACGGACCCCGACATCACCGATCTGTACCCGACCCGCGGCACCTCCGAGGTGGCCACTCCGCGCGTCGACCCGGTCGTCTGGTCGCCGCCGGGGGCACGGGGCCCGATCCGTGAATCGGACCTCTCGGGTTTCGAACGGGACGGCTTCCTCGCGATCGACGAGCTGATCGGCCCGGACGAGATCGGCACGTACCAGGCCGAGTTGAACCGGCTGATCACGGACCCGGCGGTCAAGGCGGACGAGCGCTCGATCGTCGAGAAGAAGTCGCAGGACGTGCGCTCGGTCTTCGAGATCCACAAGATCAGCGAGGTGTTCGCGAACCTGGTGCGCGACGAGCGCATCGTGGGCCGCGCGCGCCAGATCCTCGGCTCGGACGTCTACGTCCACCAGTCGCGGATCAACGTCAAGCCCGGCTTCGGGGCGAGTGGCTTCTACTGGCACTCGGACTTCGAGACCTGGCACGCCGAGGACGGCCTGGCGAACATGCGCACGGTGTCGGTCTCCATCGCGCTGACGGAGAACTACGACACCAACGGCGGCCTCATGATCATGCCGGGGTCGCACAAGACGTTCCTCGGCTGCGCCGGTGAGACGCCGAAGGACAACTACAAGAAGTCGCTGCAGATGCAGGACGCGGGCATCCCCTCGGACGAGGCCCTCACCAAGTTCGCCGACAGCCACGGCATCCGGCTGTTCACCGGCAAGGCCGGCTCGGCGACCTGGTTCGACTGCAACGCCATGCACGGCTCCGGCGACAACATCACCCCGTACCCGCGCTCGAACGTGTTCATCGTGTTCAACAGCGTGGAGAACACGGCGGTGGAGCCGTTCGCGGCACCCGTGCGGCGCCCGGAGTTCATTGGGGCGCGGGACTTCACCCCGGTGAAGTGACGTACGTACGCGCATGAGGCGGGGCGGGACCGATTCGGTCCCGCCCCGCCTCATGTGTGTGCGGCTACAGCGCCGGATAGTCCGTGTAGCCCTTCGCGTCGCCGCCGAAGAAGCTGGCCGGGTCCGGGGTGTTGTACGGGCCCTCGGTCCGCAGCCGGGCGGGCAGGTCCGGGTTGGCGAGGAACAGGGCGCCGAAGGAGACCAGGTCGGCGAGACCCTCCTCGACGAACCGCAGGGCGGTGTGGTCGGTGGGGCCCTCGGTGAGCGCGTTGAGGACGAACGTGCCGCTGAACCGCTTGCGCAGGTCCACGGTCACCTCACGGATGTCGGTGGTCTCCAGGACGTGGAGGTAGGCGATGCCGAGCGGGTCGATCGCGTCGACCAGCGCCGCGTGCGTCTCGGCGAAGTCGCTCTCCTGCATCGAGTTGTACGGGTTGCCGGGCGACAGGCGCAGCGCGGTGCGCTCCGGGCCGATGGCCTCGGCGACCGCCCTGACGACCTCGACCGCGAACCGGATGCGGTTCTCCACGCTGCCGCCCCACTCGTCGGTGCGGTGGTTGGAGCCCGTACCGAGGAACTGGTGGATCAAGTAGCCGTTGGCGCCGTGCAGTTCGACGCCGTCGAAGCCGGCCTCGACGGCGCCGCGGGCGGCGGCGGCGAAGTCGGCGACGGTGGCGCGGATCTCGTCCGCGGTCAGCTCGCGCGGGGTGGTGAAGTCCTGGAAGCCCTCGTTCGTGAAGGCCTTGCCCTCGGGCGCCACCGCGGACGGGGCGACGGGGGCCTGTCCGTCGGGCAGCAGCGACGGGTGGCTGATCCGGCCCGCGTGCATGAGCTGGGCGAAGATCCGGCCGCCGGCCGCGTGCACGGCGTCGGTGACCGTGCGCCAGGAGGCGATCTGCTCGGCGCTGTGCAGCCCCGGCGTCCAGGCGTATCCCTGGCCCACGGCCGAGGGCTGGATCCCCTCGGTGATGATCAGGCCCGCGGAGGCGCGCTGCGTGTAGTACTCGGCGGTCAGCTCGGTGGCGGTGCCTCCGGCGCCGGCCCGGCTGCGGGTCATGGGCGCCATGGCTATGCGGTTGGCGAGGCGGGTGCCGGAGAGGTCGAGCGGGTCGAAAGCGGTGGTCATGGCTACTCCGTTCCACAGAGCCCGGACGACGGCGTGGCGGCCGCCGACGGCATTATTTGGTCGGCCAAGCAATCGGGCTCGCCCACTGTAACGCATTCCTTGGCCGGCCAAGGTAATCTCTGGGAGAAGACCGGATTCAGGAGTGCCTCATGCCCGAGACCCCAGCGACCTCCGCGTCGGACCGGCCCTCCGGGCCGTCCGACGACCCTGCCTGTAGCGGCCACGCCGCCCTGGGAGGACCCGTCAGCCTGGCCCTGTCACGGGTCGCGCGACTGCACCGCACCGCCGCGGCCCGGCAACTGCGCGCGCTCGGCCTCTACCCGGGGCAGGAGTTCGTGATGATGCACCTGTGGGACCAGGGGCCCGTCCGGCAGTCCGAGCTGATCAAGGCCGTGGAGCTGGACCCGTCGACGGTGACCAAGATGCTGCAGCGCCTGGAGCAGGCCGGACACGTGCGCCGCTGCCCCGACCCGCACGACCGGCGCGCGGTGCTCGTCGAGGCCACCGAGCAGAGCTGCGGTCTGCTGAAGGACGTCTCCGGGGCGTGGGACGCGCTGGAGAGGCAGACGCTGGCGGGGTTGTCGGCGCGCGACCGGGACGAGTTCGTGCGGCTGCTGGCCCTGGTGGAGGGCAACCTCTGCACGGGTCCCGACGCCTGCCCCGAGTAGGGCGCGCGGCGGGCCCCGGCGGGGTCACAGCCAGGCGAGCCGGGCCGCCCGGTCGAGGACGGTGCGCACCGCCTCCTCGTCGCCGAGGGCGCCCCGGGGGACGGTCTGCGGGGTGTGCCGGCCGCCGACCAGCAGACAGAAGTCGACCGGATCCAGGGCGAGTTCGGCGCGGACGGGTTCGCCCTCGGCGCCGAGGATCCACTCCGTGCTGCGGGTGACGTCCGTGATGGTGAGGGCGACCGGCCCGGCGCCCCGGCCGAGCGCCAGACCGAGGACGCGGACGGCGAGCCGGACCAGGCGCCACAGGTGCGCGGCGGGCGGCGGGGGCACCGGGCGGTCCAGGGCCCGGCCGATGTCGTCGGCGTGGATCCAGGTCTCGAAGGCACGGATCAGGAAGTGCTCGGCGACGGGGAGCCGCACGCCGACCAGCGTGGCGGCCCGCGCGGCGCGTTCGGGGTCGCGGGCGTCCGGGGTGGCCAGCAGCGCGGCGGTCTGGGCGCGCCAGGTGGTGACGGTGGCCTGCGGGGAGCGGCCCCGCTCGTGGGCGATGACCTGGTGGGTGCGGGTGGTCCAGGCCGTGCGCCAGCCGGTGTCCCGCGGGTGCGGCGGGGCGGGCGGGGCGTTGGCCGGGAGGCCCAGGTGGGCGGCGAGGTGTTCGTCGGCGGCGATGAGGTGGGCGACCGTGTCCTGCACGGTCCAGTCGTGGATCACGGGGGTGAGCCAGGGGGCGGCGTCCGCGGTGGCGTCCGGTTCCGGGGCGAGCTCGGCGAGCAGGGCCTGGAGCGCGGCCACGGCGGCGGCGTACGGCTCGGCGTGCGCGGCGGTGCGCGGCGCGGGCGGGCGGGCGGTGAGGGCCCGGGCCAGGATCTCGTCCCCGAGCGCGGGTCCGGGCGGCGGCACCTCCCCGTCCGGGCCGTCCAGCAGCCGCACCGGTTCGCGCAGCAGCTCCGCCTCCGCCGCGCACTGTTCGCAGTCGGCGAGGTGAGCCGGGACCAGCCGCTCTTCGGACGGGGGCAGGGCCCGCACGGCCCAGGCACCGAGGAGTTCACGGATCGCCGCGTGGTCGTCCGCGTCGGTCGTCATCACGCGCTCCTTTCCCTGGCCGGGTCGGGCGGTTCCGCCAGGGTCTCGGCCAGCCGGTGCAGGGCCGTACGCAGGCGGGTCTTCGCGGTGCCCTCGGGAATGCCGAGTTCCGCTGCCGCCTGACGGTACGTCCGGCCCGCGAAATACGCCAGGTGCACCACCTGCCGCTGGGGCAGCGGGAGTTCGGCGAGGGCAGAGTGGAGCAGGAGGGCGCGTTCGCGGTCCACGACCCGTTCGTCGGGGCCCGGGTCCGGCGCGGGAATCGCGTGCAGGGTCTCGTCGTCCGCGGCGGCCGCCTTGCGGTGGCGGGCCTCGCTGCGCACCCAGTCGACGGCGCGGCGGTGCGCCAGCATGCTCAGCCAGGTGCGCAGCGTGCCGCGGCGCGCGTCGTACGCGTAGGGGCGTGCCCACAGATGGGCGAAGACCTCCTGCGCGACGTCGTCGGCGGCTCCGGCCTGGCCGGTCACCCGGACGGCGACGCCACGGACGAGACCGCCGTAGGTGGCGTACACCTCGGAGAGCGCGGCCTCGTCGCCGTAGACCAGTCGCTGATGCAGCGCGACGTCCGCTGTCGGTCCTGTCCCGTCCGTCCGGGCCACCGGCACCACCACCTCGTAGTGCCTTCCTAGCGTCCGGACCCACCGGACGCCAGGGCCTGCCCGGCCTCAGCGGGCCAGGACCTCCAGGAGGCGGTCGACGTCCTCGGGCGTGTTGTAGAGGTGGAAGGAGGCCCTCAAGTTGCCTGCCCTGTTGGCGAGTTCGATACCGGCGGCCTGCAACTCGGGCTGCCGTCCGCCGAGTCCGGGGACCGACACGATCGGGGAGCCGGGCGCGGGGAGCGCCTTGCGGCCCAGCTCCGCCAGGCCCGCGCGGAAGCGCTCGGCGAGCGCCAGGTCGTGGGCGCGGACGGCGTCCGGGCCGAGCTCCTCGATCAGGGCGAGGGACCGGCGCGCGCCGGTGTACGCGACGAGGCCCGGCGACTGGTCGAACCGGCGGGCGGAGCGGGCGAGCTCGGTGACGGGGCCGTAGCAGCTGTCCCACGGCCGCTCCCCCGCGACCCAGCCGCCGAAGACGGGGGTCAGCTCGTCCGGGTCCTCGGGGCCGACGAAGAAGACCGCGCCGCGGGGGCAGGTGAGCCACTTGAAGGCGACGGAGGCGACGTAGTCGGCGGCCGCGGCGTGCGCGGCGAGCGGGAACCAGCCGGCGGCCTGCGAGACGTCGACGTAGAGACGGGCGCCGTGGGCGCGGGTGACGGCCCGCAGCTCGGCCTGATCCGCCACTCGGCCGTCCGCGGACTGGACCGCGCTCACGGCGACCAGGGCGGTGCCGGGCCGGACGGACTCGGCGAGCGCGTCCAGCGGGACGGTGCGGACCTTGAGGTCCCCGCGCGCGTGGAAGGGGTGGACCGTGGAGCTGAACTCGCCCTCGGCCGTGAGCACCTCGGCGCCCTCGGGCAGCGAAGCGGCGATCAGTCCGGTGTACAGGGCGACGGACGCGCCCGTCGCCACCCTGGCCACCGGGACCCCGGCGATCCGTGCGAACGCGGCGCGGGCCTCCTCGACGTCGGCGAACAGGGAGTCGGTGGGACGGCCCTCGGCCATGCCGGCGATCGCGTCGCGCATGGCGTCCGCTGCCCGCGCGGGCAGCAGACCGGAGCCGGCGGTGTTCAGGAAGGTGCCGGCCGGGGCGTACTGGGCGCGGACGAGGTCGAGGTTCAGGGCGGGGGCGACGGGCGGGTGCTCATCGATGGGCTCCATGGCACCACTGTCCCCCGCCGCCAACTGCCCGTCCATTGCGCATTTTTGAGCAGTACCTGTAAGGAACGCTTGTCCGCGCGGCAGGGCGGGGTCAGGCGCCCGGGACCGCGCAGCCGTCGGGGCCGCAGGCGTCGGCGCCGTCGGCGCTGTCGATCACGGTGAGCGGGGAGCGGTTGTCCCAGGCCTGGGTGAGCGCCTGGGTGAAGACCTCGGCGGGCTGGGCGCCGGAGACGCCGTACTTGCGGTCGAGGACGAAGAACGGCACTCCGGTCGCGCCCAGCTCGGCCGCCTCGCGCTCGTCGGCGCGGACCTCGTCGGCGTACGCGTCCGGGTCGGCGAGGACGGCGCGCACCTCGGTCTCGTCCAGGCCCGCCTCGACGGCGAGCCGGACGACGTGCTCGTCGTCGGCGAAGACGGAGCCCTGCTCGGCGAAGTTGCCGCGGTAGAGCGCGTCGATCATGGCGTCCTGCAGGCCCTTGTCGTGGGCGAGGTGGAGCAGGCGGTGCAGGTCGAAGCTGTTGCCGTAGTCGCGGCCCTCGGTGAGGTAGGGCAGGCCGAGGGCCTGCGCCTGCTGTCCGAGGCCCTGCTCGTTGGCGGCGGCCTGCTCCTCGCTGATGCCGTACTTCTGGGCGATGTGCGGGACGACGAGACCGGTGTCGCCCTTCGCGATCGTGGGGTCGAGCTCGAAGGAGCGGTGCACGACCTCGACCTCGCCCTTGTGCGGGAAGGCGTCGAGGGCCTGCTCGAACCGGGACTTGCCGATGTAGCAGAACGGGCAGTTGATGTCGGTCCAGATCTCGACGCGCATGGGGTTTCTCGCTCCAGTTTCGTACGGCGCAGGGATTGCCCTGCGCCCTACGTCAACCGGATGGTCCCTCCGCTCATTCCCCGGGCGTCAGGAACCGTCCTTCAGGCCCCGCGGCCAGTTCGGGCGGAACTCGATGCGGTCGTAGCGGACCGTGCACCCCTCGCCCACCGGTGACTGCGCGAGGAAGCCGACGAGGGCCGCCCCCGCGGACTTCTCGTCGCCGAGGGAGAAGATCCGTACGAAGGTCCACTTCTCGCCGTCGGTCGAGGCGTGGAACGCGAAGGCCGAGCCGGTGCGGCTGATCCGCAGCCACACCGTCGTCCCGGGCACCACGAAGGAGTTCGCGTCGTCGGAGTGGCCGCGTGTGACGACCGTGCAGATGGTCGGCTCGTCCGGGGAGCGCTCGTAGCAGAGCTTGGCCCACTCCCGGTCGCCCACGTGGACGTAGAGGACGCCCGCGTCGAAGGCCGCCTCGAAGCCGACGGTGAGCCGGGCGATCAGCTGGAAGTCACCCTCGGGCGCGCCGAGCAGCCGGGGCGCGTCGGAGGCGGGGTCGAGGGCGTGGCCCGTCGGCGGCACGAAGCGGTCCTGCCGGGCGCCCGCCCGGCCGGTGAGCACCCCGTCCTGGTAGGACCAGTCCCCGTCGGGTCCGTAGGAGCGCAACGGAAAGGGGAGTTCGGGCAGCTGGAGTTCCATGGGCCTCAGTTTTCCAGGCGGCCGTTGTAGCGCCGCGGCAGGCCCAGCGGGTTGTCGTCGCGCAGCTCCGGGGGCAGCAGCGCCTCGGGAGTCGTCTGGTACGAGACCGGGCGCAGCCAGCGCTCGATCGCCGTGCCGCCGACCGAGGTGGAGGTGGACGTCGTCGCCGGGTACGGGCCGCCGTGGTGCTGGGCGGGGGCGACCGCGACGCCGGTCGGCCAGCCGTTGACCAGGACGCGGCCGGCGAGCGGGGTCAGCTCGGCGAGGAGTTCGGTGCCCCGGCCCTCGCCCGCGGTCTCCTCGGCGGACAGCTGGGCGGTGGCCGTGAGGTTGCCGGGCAGCCGGGACAGCACGGAGGTGATCTCGTCCGCCGACTCGTAGCGGGCGACGACGGTCACCGGGCCGAAGCACTCCTCCAGGAGCAGGTCGTGCGGCCCGCCCTCGACGGCGAGGCGGGTGGCCGGAACGGTCAGGAAGCCGGGGCTGACGGTGTGCTCGCCGCCCGCGCCGGGGGTCACCGGGGCGTCCACGTCCGGGAGTCCGGCCCGCTCGGCGACGCCCGCGACGAAGTTGTCCCGCATGCGGTGGTCGAGCAGGACGCCGGCGGCGGTGTCGCTGACGGCGGCCGTGAGGGACTTGACGAGGCTGTCGCCCGCCTCGCCGGCCGGCGCGAAGACCAGACCCGGCTTCACGCAGAACTGGCCGACGCCCAGCGTCATGGAGCCCGCGAGGCCGGTGCCGATCGCCTCGGAACGCTCCGCGGCCGCCGCCTCGGTGATCACGACGGGGTTGAGGGAGCCCAGCTCGCCGTGGAAGGGGATCGGCACCGGGCGGGCCGCGGCCGCGTCGAAGAGCGCGCGTCCGCCGCGGACGGAACCGGTGAAGCCGGCCGCCGCGACCAGCGGGTGCTTGACGAGCTCGACGCCCGCCTCGAAGCCGTGCACGAGGCCGAGCACGCCCTCCGGGATGCCGTGCCGCTCGGCGGCCCGGCGGATGACCGAGGCGACCAGCTCGGAGGTGGCCGGGTGGTCGGGGTGGGCCTTGACGACCACGGGGCAGCCCGCGGCGAGCGCGCTCGCGGTGTCGCCGCCGGGCACGGAGAAGGCGAAGGGGAAGTTCGACGCCGAGTAGACGGCGACGACGCCCAGCGGGATCTTGTAGCGGCGCAGGTCCGGGATCGGCGGCGTCGCCGTGTCGTCGGGGTGGTCGATGACGACGCCGAGGAAGGCGCCCTCCTCGACGACGCCGGCGAACGCCCGCAGCTGGAAGCAGGTGCGGGCGAGTTCGCCGGTGAGCCGGACCGGGCCGAGCGCGGTCTCCGCGTCGGCGGCCTCGACCAGGTGGTCCTTGGCCTCGTCGAGCAGGTCGGCCGCGGTGCGCAGGAAGGCGGCGCGCACGGTGCGGTCGGCGAGGGCGGAGCGGGCTTCCTGGGCGGCGCGGACCGCCTGGTCCACCTCCTGGGCCGTGGCCTCGACCGCGACCTGCTCCCGCTGCTTCCCGGTTCGGGGGTCGACACTCCAGACTGGTGCTGCTGCCACGGCGCACTCCTCCTGCTCTTCCCGCAGCGCGCCGGGCGAGCCGCGAGGGTCGTTCGATATACTGAACGCTGTCTCTGGTGATGAACTCTACGGAGACTATTTCTCGTCGAACGAAGGGGTCAAGGGCGATGTCGGCAGGCGAGACGGGGGCCGTTGCGGGCGCCGGAGCGGGTGGCGCGCAGGTCAAGTCGGCGGTGCGCACGGTCGAACTGCTCGAATACTTCGCCGGGCGCCCCGGCATGCACTCCCTGGCCGCCGTCCAGGAAGCAGTCGGGTATCCGAAGTCGAGCCTGTACATGCTGCTGCGCACGCTCGTCGAGCTCGGCTGGGTGGAGACGGACGCGACCGGGACGCGGTACGGCATCGGGGTGCGGGCGCTGCTGGTGGGCACCTCGTACATCGACGGCGACGAGGTCGTGGCCGCGGCGCGGCCCACGCTCGACCGGCTCTCGGACGACACCACGGAGACCATCCACCTGGCGCGCCTCGACGGCACGAACGTGGTGTACCTGGCCACGCGCCAGTCGCAGCACTATCTGCGGCCCTTCACGCGCGTGGGGCGACGGCTGCCCGCGCACTCCACGTCGCTGGGCAAGGCGCTGCTCGCCACGCACACCGACGAGCAGGTCCGCAAGATGCTCCCGGAGACGCTGCCCGCGCTGACCGAGCACACGATCACCGACCGCGAGAAGCTCATCGAGGAGCTGCACGCGGTGCGCGAGCAGGGGTTCGCGGTGGACCGCGAGGAGAACACGCTGGGGCTGCGCTGCTTCGGTGTCGCCGTCCCGTACCGGACCCCGGCCCGGGACGCGATCTCCTGCTCGGTGCCGGTGGCGCGGCTGACGCCCGCGCACGAGCAGATGGTGAAGGACGCGCTGTTCGACGCCAGGGACCGGCTGACCCTCGCCACGCGCCGGCTCTGATCCCTGTCGGGGCCGGTCCGCGCCGGGCGAGGGGCGTTCCGTTCGTGAGAGGTTTCTGAGAAAAGCGCGTTTATCGGAACGATTCGCTCGGGGTCGTTCGTCTTTCCTGCGGGATGAACAAGACGATCAGGCACGCCGCCGTCTTCAGTCTGCTCCTCGTGCTCGCTCTGCTGGTCAGGGCGACCTGGGTGCAGTTCTACGACGGTCAGGCCCTCGCGGACAACGACAAGAACCGGCGGAAGATGATCGCGCAGTACGCGTATCCGCTGGGCGACATCATCGTGGGCGGAGAGGCGGTGACGGGCTCCGAGAAGACAGGTGGCGGCAGCGACCTGAAGTACAAGCGGACCTACAAGGACGGCTCCCTGTACTCGGCGGTGACCGGCTTCACGTCGCAGGTGTACGGCTCGACCCAGCTCGAGGCCCTCTACCAGGACGTGCTCGACGGCTCCGACACCCAGCTGAAGAACCCCGTCGACACACTCACCGGCAAGCACGCCGATCCCGGTGACGTGATCACGACGATCGACCCGTCCGTACAGAAGGCCGCGTACAAGGCGCTCGGCGACAAGAAGGGCGCCGCCGTCGCGATCGACCCGAAGACGGGGAAGATCCTCGGCATGGTGTCGACGCCGTCGTACGACGCGTCGGAGATCAGCGGCTCGGGGGCGTCGGACGCGCGGGCGTGGAAGAAGCTGTCCGACGACAAGGACGTGCCCACCATGAACCGGGCCCTGAAGCAGGCGCTGCCGCCGGGCTCGACGTTCAAGCTGGTGGTCGCCGCGGCCGCGCTGGAGAACGGGCTGTACTCGTCCGTCGACACGAAGACCGACTCCCCGAACCCGTATCCGCTCCCGGGCACCAGCAAGGATCTGAAGAACGAGAGCGCGAGCGCGCCGTGCGAGGACGCCTCCATCCGCACCGCTCTCCAGTACTCCTGCAACAACGTCTTCGGCAAGATGGCCGTCGAGCTGGGGCAGGACAAGGTGAAGGCGATGGCCGAGAAGCTCGGCTTCAACGACGAGAAGCGGGACGTACCGGTCCGCGCGGCCGAGAGCATCTACCCCTCCGGCATGGACAAGGCACAGACCGCGCTGTCCGGCATCGGGCAGTTCGACGTGACGGCCACGCCGCTGCAGATGGCGATGGTCTCCGCGACGATCGCCAACGGCGGCGAGCAGGCCTCGCCGCACATGGTGTCCGAGGTGACGAACGCCGACGGGGACGCGATCAAGAGCTACCCGGACTCCGACGGCGAGCGGGTCCTCAGCGAGTCGACCGCCTCGCAACTGCAGTCGGCGATGGAGACCGTCGTGACGAAGGGCACCGGCACGAACGCGCGGATCGCCGGGGCCACCGTGGGCGGCAAGACCGGTACGGCGCAGCACGGCGAGAACAACAGCAAGACGCCGTACGCCTGGTTCACGTCGTACGCGAAGGACGACTCGACCGGGAAGGAGGTCGCCGTGGCGGTGCTCGTGGAGCAGTCCGACGCGGCGCGTTCGGAGGTCAGCGGCAACGGCCTGGCCGCTCCGATCGCCAGGTCCATGATGGCGGCGGCCCTGAAGAGCTAGCGCCGCGTCACGGTGCTCCCCCTCCCTGGCGGCGGCGCTTCCACGCCAGGAACGCCCAGGCCGCCAGGAGGGGCACCGCCGCGCCGGTCAGCGCTCCCGTGACGAAGCCCGCCCCGGTGATCGCCACGCCGTCGGAGACGGCCGACGCGACCGCGGCGGCGATCAGCACGAGGGCCGCCACCGCCGGAGCGGCAAGGAAGCGGCGGCTGCGGGAGGTGCGGCGGGCGGGGGCCGCCGGGGGCGGGGCCGTGACGTCCGCGGCCGGGCCCGGCGCGGCCGCTTTCGGGCGCTTGTACCAGCCGTGGACGACCCAGGTGCCGCACGGCTCCCAGCCGTCGGCCGCGAGCTGCGCGTCCGGCGCCGCGCGGCCCCGGGTCACCAGCTCTCTGCGGTACTCCCAGCGCCGCGGCCGCTCGGGGTCGCGGTGGCTGACGAAGCGGCCGTCGGCGTCGATGCGCTCGACCTCCCAGCCCTCGTCGCCGAAGCGGTCCAGGAGCGCCTCGTCGGCGTAGGTGTCGGCCGTCCAGCGCCACGTCTCCACGATGCCGTCGGGGGCCTCGGCGTCCCCGGCCGCGGACTGCGGTGCCAACCGACGGGCGAAGTCCTGGACCGGGCCGAACTCCTCGACCGGATGGGCCGGTGCGCACCCGGCCAGGTGCGCCGCGAGGCCGGCGACCGTCGCCGTGACATGGTCCGGCGGCAGCCCGCGGGCGAGCAGGGCGCGGGTCAGCTCGGTCATGTAGGCGGTGGCACCGGGTGGGTCCGCGGAGTCCGGCAGGTCCGTCATCGCACTCCCAGGCGTCGGTCCGGTACGGGTCGAGCAGAGGTCGGGGTCCAGTACAGGTCGAGTACAGGTCGAGTACGGGGAAATCTATCTCCCACCCGCGCGCTTCCACCGCAGGAAGCCCGGCCGACGCCCCTTGCTCCCCCGTGTCCGATATCCCGCACACCCTTCGAACCGCCGTACGGAACGCTGGTACGCTCTCGCCTCCTGTCGGGCCCCACAGTGAGGGGAGGGATCCGCGTGAGCACCGTCGTGGACGACGACGCCTCCGCCGAGTTCCGGGCCTTCTTCGAACGGCATCATGCCGAACTCGCCCGGCTCGCCCACCTGTTGACGGGCGAGCCGGACGCCGCCGACGATCTCGCGGCGGACGCGCTGCTCGCGCTCTGGCACCGCTGGGACCGGGTCAGGAACGCCGATCACCCGGTGGCGTACGCGCGTGGTGTCGTCGCCAACCTGGCCCGCACCCGGATCCGCAGCGCGGTCCGTGAGCGGCGGCGCGTGGCGCTGTTCTGGTCGGGCAGGTCCGAGCGCACCGAGGATCCCGACGTGCCGGCCGTGGTCGATGTGCAGGGCGCGCTGCGGGAACTGCCGTTCCGCAAGCGGGCGTGCGTGGTGCTGCGGCACGCGTTCGACCTGTCGGAGAAGGACACCGCGCTCACCCTCGGGATCTCGGTGGGTACGGTGAAGAGCCAGACCTCGAAGGGCATGGCCGAGCTCGAACGGCGGCTCGGGCCCGGCGGGTTGGACGGACGGGCGCCGCGTCGCGTGCGGGCGGTCGGTGCGACGGTGGAAGGAGGCCGGCGGTGAACGACGACCTGCGGCGGCGGCTGCGCGAGGCCGCCGGCACGCACCGCCCCGACCGGGAGCGGATGCTGGCCCGGGTCGAGCGCGGCATGTCCGATCCGCATCCGGCGGTACCGGAGCGGCGCGGCCCCGCCGTCGGCTGGGTGCGGATCGCCGGGATCACGGCCGGGGTCGCCGGGGCGCTCGCGGTCGGCGGGCTCGCGGTCGGCGCGGCGCTGCGCGGGGACGAGGGCCCGACGCAGACGGTCGCCGTGACCCCGACGCCCGCCCCGGCACGGACGCCGACGGCGGACGCCACGTCGCGCGGGCCGCGGCCCTCCGGCTCCGCGTCGGCGCCGGACGGACAGCCCGCCTCGTCGCCGGCGTCGCGGCACACCGGCTCGGCGCCGACCCGTTCCCCGGCCGACCGTGGAAAGGCGACGGCCCCCTCCGCGCCCACCGCCACCGCCACGACCGACGGGCCGCTGTGGTCGGACGGATCGGTCGACCCCGGATCGAACGACTTCTGGGCACAGAGCGACGTCACGTTCAAGACGAAAGAGCAACTGGCTTCGCTGACCGTGGAGTTGCGGGTCGCGCAGACCGGGAGGGTCGCCGACACCGGCAACTGGCGCTCCCTGCCCGCCGAGGACTTCACGGTGTCCGTCGCCGAGCGGGACGGGTTCCTGGTGTACCGGTGGGTGCTGAGGTCCGGGCGGACGGTACCGCCCGGGCAGCATGTGTTCGCCGGGCAGTTCGACCATGCCGAGGGCGGGCGGGACGCGGGGCGGGACACGTATTCCGTGTCGGGCCGGACCTCGGACGGCGAACGAGTCACGGTGGGCGGGGACTTCGAGTAGCCGAGAAGGCGGCAACCTTTCCTCGCGGCGCGGCGACTACCGGGCATGACCAAGAGAGCCAACCCCTCCCCCTCACACCATCACCGCCGGCGCGTCACCCGGCGCAGGGCCACCCTCGGCGGGCTCGCCGCGCTGACCCTCACCGGCGCCGCCCTCGTCACGAGCGGCATGCTCAGCACCGCGGGCGCCGCGGCCGCCTGGCCGGAGGCCAAGGGCACCCAGGCCGTGAGCAGCAGCATCTCCGTGTCGGGCACCTACGACGGCGGATACAAGCGGTTCTACGGTTCCGGCGACCTCGGCGGTGACGGCCAGGACGAGGGCCAGGACCCGATCTTCAACCTCGCGGACGGTGCCGTCCTCAAGAACGTCATCATCGGCTCCCCCGCCGCCGACGGCGTGCACTGCGCGGGCAGTTGCACCCTGCAGAACGTCTGGTGGGAGGACGTCGGTGAGGACGCCGCCACGTTCAAGGGCAAGTCCACGTCGTCCGTCTACACCGTGTACGGCGGCGGTGCGCGGAAGGCCGACGACAAGGTCTTCCAGTTCAACGGCGCCGGCAAGCTCGTCGTCACCAAGTTCCAGGTGTCCGACTTCGGCAAGCTGGTCCGCTCCTGCGGCAACTGCTCGACCCAGTACAAGAACCGCAACATCATCGTCAACGACGTCGACGTGACCGCGCCGGGCAAGTCGATCGTCGGCATCAACTCCAACTACGGCGACACGGCGGCGCTGCGCAACGTCCGGATCCACGGCGACAGCAGCAAGAAGATCAAGCCGTGCGTCCGCTACAACGGCAACAGCACCGGCGCCGAGCCCACCGAGGTCGGCAGCGGCCCCGACGGCACGTACTGCCGGTACACCGCCTCCGACCTGACCTACGACTGAGCCGTCACGACAGCGCGGCGCCCCCGCCGGCGGGATCCGGTGGGGGCGCTGCGCGGTGGCTCCCGGGCCCTCAGCCGACGAAGTACGTCGGGTTCGGGAGCTTGTACGTCCTGTTCGCGTAGCCGCCGTCGAGGTCGGACTGCTGGTCGCCGAAGTTGCCGACGATGTCGTAGCCGAGGGACTCGATGTGCTTGCGGGTGCCCGACTTGTACTGCACGGTCGTGCACTTCCAGGCACCGGCGGTGGCGCAGCCGCTGAGGTAGGCGGGCGGGTTGTCGGCGTTCTTCAGGAAGACGTGCCCGGCGTCGAGGTTCACGTCGATGCCGGCCTTCTTCAGGTTCTCGACGGCCGGGGCGCGCTGGGCCTCGTTCAGTCCCGAGTTGTAGAAGACCTCGACGCCCTTGCTCTTCGCGTACTGGATGAGGGCGGGGGTGCCGAAGACCGCCGGGCGGTCGGCCTTGGCCACGTATGCGGCCCATGTGGCGCTGTTGTAGACGTAGTTGGTGGAGATCTCGTAGTCGAGGCTGAGCAGCAGTGTGTCGTCGATGTCGAAGACGACGGCGGGCTTGGCGTGGTGGTGCTTCGCCTTCTTCGCCGCCTTGGCGATGTCCTTCTTGGCGCCCGCCTCGATGCGGGCGAGGTCGTCGGCGTAGGCGCTGTCGGGCGAGGCCTGCCAGGTGCCGTCGGCGTCCTGGGTGGCGCCGTAGTACGTCTTGATGTCGCCGACCAGCTTGCCGATGTTGTACGGCTCGGCCGTGGTCCGCGCGGTGGGGGCGCCGGCGCCGGCCGCGCCGGTGCCGTAGAGGGCTCCGCCGGCGAGGGCGCACGCGGCGGCGACACCCGCGACTCTGATGGACTTCCGCATGGATCGTGTCTCCGGATCTGGCCTGGAACGGCCGTCGGTTCAGGAGGTCCCCGGCGCGCGTACGCTTCGTCGCGTGATCGTCCGCGCCAGGTCACCGCTTGTCTACGCGCATCACACGGAGACCGCGAGGGGCTTTATCCGATCGATACACGATCCACAGATATCCGGAGCCCGGCGTGCCCCGTAGATCCATTGCTCAGCTATGGCGGCCGCTTGACCTCGCCTTGGAGCACGCCGCCATAGGCTCGTGCGGTCGCACACGCCCGCGCTCAGGACCGTGGGCTGCGCACCGCCCCGCGAAAAGGATCCACCCAGTGCTTCAGCAGTCCACCGTCGCCGCCTCGACGCACGGGGCGTCCCCCGTGCTGCTCGCCGTCTTCGCCCTCGGCGGCCTCGTCGCCGTCTGGGCGGGCCTGCGGTGGGCGCTCGACGTACGCGGGATCACGGTCCGGCGCTCCGAGCGCATCCGGCAGCGCAGCGCGCAGCGTTGGGGCGGGGTGGGCCGGCTCGACGCCCCGTCGGCGAATGTGTTCGGCAGCGTGGGCTACCTCCGGTTCCTCGGTGTGGTGCTGGCCTGCGCCGGGCTCGTCCTGCTCGTCATCACCTACGCCCTGTGGCACCTGGGGTGACGGGCTCGGGCCTCCAGTCGCCGAGATAGGCGGAGGCGGTCGCCGATCCGGCTTCCCCGGCGTCCAGTTGCGGCCGGTTCGCGGGCACGGTGACGAGGGCGCCCGGGCCGGTGTTGCGGTACTCGGCGAAGCGCTGGCGCTGCCACGGGTAGCTGTCGGACATGTTGGCGTAGGGCGTGACGGCGTCGATGCCGGGGCCGAGCCAGGTGTCGCGGACCGTGAGCATCGGGCGGGCGGTGGTGTCGGAACCGGGCACCCAGGGCCGGGCCAGCTTGTAGTAGGCGTCGGGGGCGGTGGAGCTGACCCGGCCGCGCACGACGAGGTATCCGCGCGGGTTGGCGGCCGCGGTGGACGGCGCGAACACGAAGCCGTACGGGGCCGTGGCGAGGTCGCCGCGGTCGAGGGCGCGGAAGTGGCAGCGCTCGAAGACGGCGGTGCCGCGGCCGAAGACGAAGTCGACGTCGCCCTCGGCGTAGCAGTCCCGGAAGTACTGGCGGGCGAACACGGTGAGCGCGGCGGAGTCGGCGTACAGCGTGTCCTGGTGGCCGAGGAACCGGCACCGGAAGAAGGCCGAGCGGTCGCCGGTCACCTTCAGGGCCACGGCCTGCGTCCCGGTGATCCCCGGATGGTCGGCGCGCAGCCAGTCGTTGGCGAAGGTGACCGCGTGGGCGGTGAACCCGTCGGCGCGCAGCGTCACGGTGGCCGAGCCGGTGGTGCCGTACGGGCCCGAGCCGTCGGGCTTCAGCGTGCCGGCGGCGTTGTCGTACACGACGACGGTGTCGCGCGGGTCCCCCGAGGCGCCGATCCAGGTCATGTCGGGGGCGGCGGCGGACACGGTCTCCCGGTAGACGCCGGGGGCGATGACGAGGGTCCACCCGGCCGCCCCGGCCACCGCGTTCACGGCGGCCTGCACGGTGGTGACGTCACCGGCGCCTCCCGGGTGGACGTACAGGGTGCGTGCGTCGAGGCGCCGCCGCGGCGCCCCGTACCGGCCGAAGGGACGGGACGTCGCGAGCGCGGGGACGGCACCGGCGCCGAGGGCGACGGCGCCGCCGACTCCGGCCACGACGAACCTCCGCCGGGAAAGGGGGAGTGGGGGCTTGGGCATGGTGCGGCTCCTTCATGGTGCGTCGTCCGGAACAGGGCGAGGAGACACGGGCCGGTGGGCCCCGGAGAGGGGGCGCGGGGGAACCGCGCCCCCAGCCACCACGGGAGCCGCACCCGCCCGTACGGGGCAGCCGACAACGGCGCCGGGGCGCGCCCTACCCGAGCCGCTCCGCCCCGGCCCCCCGCTGCACGGCGCGCGGCACCGCACGCGCCGGGTCGACATGCCCTCGCAGCGCCGGGGTCCACCCGGCGCCGGAGGCCAGCGTCTCCCCGGGGATCTCCGCGTTGTGCACGGCGATGAGGTCGACCGCCCGGCCGTTGACCCGGTTGTCGACGGCGGTGAGGGGCGCCTCGCTCCACTTCTTCAGGACGGTCGCCGCGCTGATCCCCTTCGGCAGGCTGAACGCGTTCTTCTCCGCATAGAGCTGCGACTCGGCGCCGATCCCGAAGGAGTACGCGTAATCAGCCCTGCCCACATAGGAGTTGTTGTAGACGTCGACCTGCCCGAAGCGCACCCGGGGCGCGCGTTCGACCAGGCCGGTGAACAGGTTGTGGTGCAGGGTCACGCGCAGCTTGCCGCGGTCCGTCGCGCCCGCGCTGTCGCTGTTGCCGATCATCAGGGTCTTGTCGTGGTCGGCGAACACGTTCCAGGAGGCGGTGACGTGGTCGGCGCCCTTGACGATGTCCAGCTCGCCGTCGTGCTGCTGGTAGAGCCGCCCGTAGTAGGTGGGCAGGGTCGAGTCCGGGTGGTCGCCGTCGGTGAACGTGTTGTGGTCGAGCCAGACGTGCGTGGCGTTGGAGAGGACGGCCGCGTCGTACTCGGAGTTCCAGTTGCCGGTGTCGCCGTCGGTCGGGTCCCACTGCGGGAAGCAGTCGAGCGGGGACTCCAGGGTGAGGCCGCGCACGATGACGTTGTCGACCCCGTTGATCTGGAGGCTGCCGCCGACGATGCCCGCGCCCTTGCCGACGCCGATGAGCGTGGTGTTGGCGGGGACGTTCGCCTTGACGGCCTTGGCCTGGGCGGCGGCGGAGGCGGCCCGCAGGTCCTCCTGCTCGCCGCTGACCTCGTTCTCGTAGCCCCAGACGGCCGGGTCGTAGTCGGCGAGGTACCGGTCGAAGTCGTAGCCCGGGGCGGCGAACTCGGCGCAGTCCGCGCCGTCCGCGTCGAGGGTGCCCTTGATCCGGACGATCTTCGGCGTGCTGCCGCCGTCGGCGAAGGCGGCCTTCAGGCCGGCCCAGGTGGTGACCGTGTAGACGTGGGCGGCATCGGCGGCGGCGCCGCCCTGGGTGCCGGTCGTGGCCGAGCCCCAGCCGTCGCCCGCGGCCAGGGTCTCACGGGCCACGTCGCGGCCGTGCGCCTGCGCGGCGCCCGTGCCGGTGACGGCGAGGACGAGTGCGGTGCAGCCCAGCACCGTCGCTATGACACGTGCATGACATCTCGGTGTGTTCACTGTGTGCTCCTCGCGGGATTTCAGGCGGGTGTCGTGCCGGGCAGCCACGTCAGCCGCGACTGCCACACATCGGAGAGTTCGTCGATCTCGTCGCCGAGCCGGCGCAGGTCCCGCGCGGGCAGCACCCGGCGGCGCAGCAGTTCGGTGGCGACGAGGCGGGCCACGGCGATCGCGCCGGGCGGGTTGGCGTGCGTGTTGTCCTGTTCGGTGGCGGTCCAGTTGAAGTAGGCCTTCGTCTCCTCGACCCCGAGCCGCTGCCACAGCGCGAGCGACAGCGCCTGGATGTCGAGGAGCGCGACGCCCTCCTGCCGGGCGAGGGCGCGCATCGCCGCCGGGTAGTCGCCGTGGGTGGGCTGCGCGTTGCCGTCGGCGTCGAACCTTCTGCGTTCGACGGGCGTGGCGAACACCGGGCGGGCGCCGTGAGCCCGCGCCCCGTCGACGTAGCGCATCAGGTACTCCTGGTACGTCGACCAGGGCTCGGTGGCGCGGGTGGGGTCGGCGCTCTTCTCGTCGTTGTGCGCGAACTGGATCAGCAGGAGGTCGCCGGGGCGGATCGCGCCGAGGATCGCGTCCAGCCTGCCCTCGTCGGCGAAGCTCTTCGAACTGCGGCCGTTGACCGCGTGGTTGGCGACCTCGACGCGCGAGGAGAGGAAGAACGGCAGGGCCGTGCCCCAGCCGGTCTCGGGCGCGGCGTCCGCGTACTTCTGGGCGGCGGTGGAGTCGCCCGCGACGAACAGGGTCCGGTGGTCGTGGCGG
Source organism: Streptomyces sp. cg35 (assembly GCF_050410835.1). Lineage (NCBI taxonomy): Bacteria > Bacillati > Actinomycetota > Actinomycetes > Kitasatosporales > Streptomycetaceae > Streptomyces > Streptomyces sp. cg35. Next base: position 6,811,375 of record NZ_CP191268.1, on the reverse strand, counting down.
GCGGCCGCGGTTGCCGGGCCCGCGACGGCCGCGGCCAGCGGCAGTCCGGCGAGTGCGGCCAGGGCCGCTCTTCGGGTGGTCGACACGACGATGTGCCGTCCTTTCAGGAGCGGGGCGAAAGGTGCGTGGAGGATCCGGCGGCGGGAGTGGTACGACAGGAGACATCCCGCCGCCGGACCGGTCGACCGGGCACGGCTCCTACTTGGCCTGTGCCTTCCATTCGTCCTGCGCCTTGTTCAGCTGGTCGGCGAGCCGGTCCAGGAACTGCTTGGACGACTCCTTGCCGAGCAGGACCTTCTGCAGGTCGTCCTCGTTCTCGGCCTTGGAGATGGTGTTCCAGTCGGGCAGGTAGTACGGCAGCTGCACGATCTTGGTGGAGCCGGACGCGAGCGCCTCGGCGGCCAGCCGGGTCGGCTCGGACTTCTGGACCCAGGCGTCCTTGGCCGCCTCGGTGTTGGCGGGGATCTGCTTGGCCGACTCGTTCCACTTGCTGTTCTCCGCGTGCGAGGCGGCGAACTCGATGAACTTCCAGGCGGCCTGCTTGTTCTTGCTCGACTTGAACAGGCCGAGCCCGTCCACGGGGTTGGAGACCTGGACGCGGGTGCCGTCGTCGCCGGTCGGGTTGGGCAGGCCGCGGAACTTGGTGCCGAACGCCTTCACGTGGTCGCCGTAGGAGCCCAGGTTGTGGCTGAGCATGCCGATCTGGCCGCTGTCGAACTGCGCGACCATCTTGGTGAAGTCGTTGTTGACGTCGGCGGACGGCGTGGCCTTCTTGTAGAGGCCGGCGTACTTCTCCAACGCGGCCACGTTCTTGGGGTCGTTGACCGTCGTCTTCGTGTTGTCCGCGTCCCAGAACGAGGTGATGCCGCTCTGCCCGTACATGACGTCGAGCGCCTGGGCGATGGAGCCCTCGCCGCCGCGGATGGTGTAGCCGAACCGGTTCTTGCCGGTGTCGGTGAGCTTGCCGGCGGCGTCGAAGAACTTCCTCCACGTCGTCGGGGCGTCCAGACCGGCCGACTTGAACAGGTCGGTGCGGTAGTACAGGACACCGTTGTTGGCCGAGGTCGGGACGGTGAACATCGAGGAGCCGGAACCGCCGGCGGCCTTCACGGACTCCACGAAGGCGTCGTTGAGCTTGCCGTTGAGGGCGCTGGTGGCGACGCGGTCGTCGAGCGGTTCGAGGGCGTTCTGCGCGGCGATCCCGGCCAGCATGGCGGTGCCCACACCGCCGACGTCGGGCAGGCCGCCGCCCTGGATCGCGGTGTCGTACTTGGACTGCACGCTCTCGGCGGGGATACCGACGTACTTCACCTTGATGCCGGGGTTCGCCTTCTCGAAGTCCTTGATGATCTCCATCCAGACATCGCGGCGCACGGCCGTGTTGTTGTCCCAGAAGGTGATCTCGCCCTTGCCCGAGCCCTCGTCGCCCTTGTCGCCGCCAGCGCCGCTGCCGTCGTCGCCGCAAGCGGTGGCGGTGAGCGCGAGGACCGTGGTCAGGGCGAGGGCGGTGCCGGTGCGGAGCGCGGGTCTGCGGATACGGATGTTCATGATCGGCTCTCTTCTTCTGGATCCGACGGAGGGTGGTGACTGGCGTGTGCTGAGCGAGGCAGGAAAGGCCGGTGGAGCAGGGGTCTTCGGGCGGTCAGACGGTGGTGATCCGGAAGTGCGTGAACAGGGCCGTTCCGGCGGGCCCGGTGCCGGCCGGCGCCGCGGCGAACAGCCCGAGCAGCGCCCCGACCCAGCGCCACGGCGCGGCGGCGAACACCTGGCCCGAGGGACGGAACCCGGCGCCGTCACCGGTGTCGACGGAGAAGCGGCAGCGCGCCCCGTCGGTGACGTCGACACGCAGGCGCGCCGTCCCGCCCGGCGCCGCGCGCACCGGTGCGGCGTCGCGCTCCGCGTCGGCGACGGCCTCGGCGAACCGGTGCGCGACGTGCGCGGTGCCGTCCGCGCCGCGCTCCAGGCCGATCCAGGAGTAGGCGTCGCCGAGGACGGCGAGTCCCGCTCCGGCGCCGGGGGTGGTGCTGGTGAGCCGGAGGCCGACCTCGATCCGGGACGGCGGCAGCGGCAGCCGCTGGGTGAGCAGGTGCGGGACGCGGCGCAGGTCGCGCACCCTGTCCCCGGACCGCACACAGGCGAGGCGCAGCCCGTCCCCGGCGTGCGAACTGGCCCAGCCGTCGCGGGGGTTGGCGGTCCACTGCCACTGCCGTCCGAAGCGGCCGCCGGGGAAGTCGTCGTCGGTGGCGGGCGCGGTGACGGGCTGCACGGGCAGCGCGGGCTTCTCGTGTACGTGCACGGGGGTACCCTCGTCGCCGAGCACCGGCCAGCCGGACGCGTCCCAGCGCATCGGCTGCAGATGCACGACGCGTCCGTACGGCCCGCGCTGCTGGAAGTGCAGGAACCAGTCCTCGCCGGCACCGGTGCGCACCCAGCCGCCCTGGTGGGGGCCGTTGATGCCGCTGTCGCCCTGCTCGAGCACGACGCGCTCCTCGTAGGGCCCGAAGAAGGAGCGGGAGCGGAACACGCCCTGCCAGCCGGTCTCCACGCCCCCGGCCGGGGCGAAGATCCAGTACCAGCCGTCGTGCCGGTACGCCTTGGGTCCCTCGACGGTGAACCAGCCGGGGAGCTGGTCGCCGTCGATCAACAGCGTGCCCTCGTCGAGGAGTTCGCGGCCGTCGGGGCTCATCCGGTGGCCGGTGATCCGGTTCTTGACCCCGGAGCGGGACCTGGCCCAGGCGTGCACGAGGAACGCCTCCCCGGTCTCCTCGTCCCACAGCGGGCACGCGTCGATGAGGCCCTTGCCCGCCTTGAGGAGGTGCGGCCTGGTCCACGGGCCCCTGATGGAGGGTGAGTTGATCTGGAACACGCCGTGGTCGGGGTCGCCCCAGAAGATCCAGAAGCGGCCCGCGTGGTGGCGCAGCGACGGCGCCCAGACGCCGCAGTCGTGGCGCGGCGTCGCGAACGCCTCGGCGGGTTCGAGGCGGTCGAGCGCGTGGCCGACCAGGGTCCAGTTGACGAGGTCGCGGGAGTGCAGCAGCGGCAGGCCGGGGACGCGGCCGAAGCTGGACGCCGTGAGGTAGTGGTCGTCGCCGACGCGGATCACGTCCGGGTCGGACCAGTCGGCGGCGAGCACCGGGTTGCGGTACGTCCCGTCGCCCAGGTCGCCGGTGCGCCGCCCGGCGTTCACGCGGCCACCGCCTTGCGCACGAGGGCGGCGGCGCGGGCCCGGTCGAGGCGGCCGTCGGCGACGACCGTGACGACGCGGCGCACGGCGGTGTCACCGGCGGCGATCGGCAGCCGCGCCCGCGAGGCCAGGGAGGAGCCGACGCCCGGGTACTCCCCCGTGCGCACGAACCAGGGGTCGCGCCGGGTCTCGGCGGTGGCCCCGGCGAACACGAGGGTCCAGCCGTCGCCCGCCAGGGCCAGCCAGCCGGCGGTGCGGCCGTGCACGGCGGACTCGCCGTCGTCGGTCGCGGTGAACACGGCGGGCGCGGCGGCCTCCTTGGGCGCGCGCCAGAAGAAGCCTCCGTAGGCGGCGCCGGGGCGGCCGTTGGTGGCGGGGCTGCCGATGGTCAGGTCCTGGTCGGCCGGGTTGGTGAGGGTGAAGGTCAGGTCGAGCGCCCAGGCGTCGTCGGCGACCTGGGACGCGGCGACGGTGCGCCGCTCGCGCAGCACGAGGCAGCCGTCGGCGGTCCACTCCAGGTCCTCGACGAACCCGTCGGGGTCGCACAGCTTGAACTCGCGGTGCCGCTGCTCGCCGTGGTTGTCCAGGGCGGTGGGGCCCTGGCCGCGGACGTAGGTGCGGCCGCCCCAGAAGTTGTACCCGGCGACGTCCGGCACGGCGATACTCACCCCGAGGTGGTGGACGTGGTCGGCGGGGGCGAACTCGGTGACCGGGGTGCCGCCGAGGGTGCTGACCGGGTGCAGGCAGGGGCGCGGCGCGAGCCGCTGCCCGACGTCGGGGCGCAGGTCGTAGCGGGCGACGGGACGGCCCGCGCAGCTCAGGGTCAGGGGTGCGGTGGCCTGTCGCAGGAGATGACTCACGGTGCTGCCTCCAGTCCTGTCCGGGCCCAGACCGCTCCGAGCTCGGCGTAGCCGGTGAGGGAGTCGGCGCTGGCGGCGACGAGGGCGTCGATGCCGGGCACGACGCGGCGGACGGTGTCCTCGCCCGCGCCGGGCGCGGTGCGCCACGCGTCGGCGGGCAGGGCGCGCGGGTCGGGGGCCCGTCGGATCGCCTCGACGACGCGCATGAAGGCGCCCGTCGAGGCGGGGGTGACGAGGAGTTCCGCGCCGGCCGTCAGGTGGTCGACGAGGTTCTCCAGGAGGTCCGTGCGCCCGTGCGCGGTCTCCTGCGGGCCGTGCCCCGCGCGCTGTACGAGGACGCGGTCCTGCTTGTACCAGAAGGTGATCCGGCCGTGGGTGCCGGGCACGACGACGTACGGCTCGCCGGGCCGCTCGGCGCAGAGCGTCGCGGCGACGGTGACGCGGGTGTCGCGGCGGGTGGTGATCCCGACGTACGAGGTGTCGTCGGCCTCGATGGTGTGGGCGCGGAAGAGTTCGGTGCGGATGTCGGCGAGGTCGTCGGCGCCGGTCGCCCCGTCGAGGGCGAGGGCGGTGGCGACGGCGTGCGCGAGGGGGTTGGTGAGGACGCCGTCGACGACGTCGACGTGCCCGCCGGCGCCGTCGTCGAGGCGGCGGCGTCCGGCCCACGGGGCACGCCGGAAGTAGGCCTCGTCACGGGCCCAGGCTCCGGCGGCGCCGATGCCCAGGGGTTCACCGATGACCCCGTCGCGGACGAGGTCGCGGACGTGGGGCACCGCGTGCGAGCCCAGCGACTGGAAGCCGACCTGGCAGGCGATGCCCTGCTCGGCCACGCCCCGGGCCATCCGCGCGTACTCCGCGTAGGACGGTGCGGGCGGCTTCTCCAGGAGGAGGTGCACGCCGCGCCGGGCGGCGGTCAGGGCCAGGTCGGCGTGGGTGGGGATCGGGGTGCAGACGATCGCGATCCGGGCGCCGGTCGCGTCCAGGAGCGCCCCGAAGTCGTCGGACTGGGCGACGGGCCCGAAGCCGCCGAGCTCGGACTCCTCCAGCGGCTTCAGCTCGCACACGCCGGCGAGCGTGACGCGGCCCGCGCCGGTGAGGCGCCGGAGGTTGTCCAGGTGCCAGCGGCCGTGGCCGCGCGCCCCGGCGAGGACGACGGGGACCGGCTCCCGCGGGTGGCCGCTCATCCCTTCACCGCCCCGGCGCTGAAGCCCGTGACGAGCCACTTCTGGATGAACGCGAAGACGATCACGACGGGGACGGCGGCGACGACGCCGCCCGCGGCGAGCGCGCCCAGGTCGACGGAGTCGGCGCCCATGAGAGTCGCGAGGCCGACGGGGATCGTCTGCTTGTCCTGGTCGGAGAGGAACATCAGGGCGAACAGGAAGTGGTTCCAGCTGTGCACGAAGGCGAAGGAGCCGACCGCGATCAGCCCCGGTCGCAGCAGCGGCAGGACCACGGCGCAGAAGGCGCGGAAGCGTCCGCAGCCGTCGACCCAGGCCGCCTCTTCCAGGGAGTACGGCACGTTCTTGATGAAGCCGCTGATGAGGATCATCGTGAGCGGCAGCTGGAAGACGGTCTCGGCGATGATGACGCTGCCCAGCGAGTTGATCATCTTCAGGTTGGCGAAGATCTGGAACAGCGGCACCAGCATCAGGGCGCCGGGGATGAACTGCGAGCACAGCAGGGCCAGCATGAAGCCCTGTTTGACCTTGAAGTTGAACCGGGCCAGGGCGTAGCCGCCGGCCAGCGCGACGACGGTCGTCATCAGCATCGAGGCGACGCCGACGAGCAGGCTGTTCTGGAAGAAGAGGCCGAAGGACCGCTCGTTCCACACCTTGTCGAAGTGGTCGAAGGTGAGCGGCCACGGCACCAGCGAGGTGGACCCGGCGGGCCGGAACGCGAACAGCAGCATCCAGTAGAACGGGACGAGCGTGAAGAGCAGGTAGACACCGAGCGGGACATAGATCTGCCAGCGCGGCACGTCGTCCCAGGAGCGGCTCTTGCGGGGCGGGGTGACATCGAGCCGGTGCCGGCCGCCGGCCGGGGCAGCGATCGGGGTGGTGGCGGTCAACGGGGCTTCCTTGACGGTCACTTCTCCTCGCCCCCGAACTTGCTCAGGCGCAGATAGACCATCGAGCAGAACAGGAGGATCACGAAGGCGATGGAGGTCAGCGCGGACGCGTAGCCGAAGTCGTGCGAGTCGACGGCGATGGAGGCGATGCGCAGCGGCAGGGTGGTCGTCTCACCCGCGGGTCCGCCGCCGGTGAGGGTGTAGAGGAGGTCGACGTTGTTGAACTCCCACACCGCGCGCAGCAGCGTGGACAGGATGATCGCGTCCTTCAGGTGCGGCAGCGTGATGTGCAGGAACTGCCGGAAGCGGCTCGCGCCGTCGACCTCGGCGGCCTCGTACAGGTCCTTCGACACGGACTGCAGGTCGGCGAGGATGAGGATCGCGAAGAAGGGGACGCCGCGCCAGAGTTCGGCGGTGACGACGGCCGGGAAGACGGTCGCGGTGTCCGACAGCCATGAGGTGCCGTACGAGCCCACGCCGACGTCCGCGAGGTAACGGGTGATGCCCGTCTGGGAGTTGTAGAGCAGCATCCAGACGGCCGAGGTGAGCACGCCCGAGACGGCCCACGGCGAGAAGACCAGCGCGCGGGCCATGGCGCGGCCGACGAAGGTCTGGTTGACGACGAGCGCGAGCCCGAGGCCGAGCAGCAGTTGCAGCACCACCTGCACGACGACCCATTGGAGGCTGAAGCCCAGCGTGCTCCAGAAGTCGGGGTCGTCGGTGAAGGCGGTGACGAAGTTGTCCAGGCCCGCGAAGCCGTTGCGCCACGGCTTGGTGGGGTTGTAGTTCTGCAGGCTGTAGTAGAAGACGCTGATGACGGGGTAGGCGATGAAGCCCAGCATCAGCAGCCCGGCGGGTGCGATCAGCAGGTACGGAAGTCTGCGCGGGGTGGCTGACCTACGGCGCCGGGGCGGCGGGGCTTTCGCCACGGCTGCGGCTTGGGCCATGACTGGACTCCGTTCTCGGTGGCTCAGACGTGATGCGGGCGAAGCGCTTCGACGGCTTCGGGTTCGAAGCGCTTCGCGGACGTCGTTCGGCAGATCGGCCGAACGGCGTGCGGGGGGGGCGGGCCGGGCGGGTCAGCTCGCGTACGGATCGGGGACCTTGCCCGGCCTGGCCAGGAAGGCGAAGTCGCAGCCGGTGTCGGCCTGGGTGATCTGCTCGTTGTAGAGCGCCCCGTACCCGCGTTCGTGGCGCTCGGGCGGGGCGGTCCACGCGGCCCTGCGCCGCTCCAGCTCGGCGTCCGGCACGTCGAGCCGCAGGGAGCGGGCGGGGACGTCGAGGGTGATGCGGTCGCCGGTGCGCACCAGGGCGAGGGGCCCGCCGACGTACGACTCGGGGGCGACGTGCAGCACGCACGCCCCGTAGCTCGTGCCGCTCATCCGGGCGTCGGAGATCCGCACCATGTCGCGCACGCCCTGCTTCAGCAGGTGGTCGGGGATCGGCAGCATCCCGTACTCGGGCATGCCGGGCCCGCCCTTGGGGCCGGCGTTGCGCAGCACCAGCACGCTGTCGGCGGTGATGCCCAGCTCCCGTTCGTTGATGGTGCGTTGCATGGTCCGGTAGTCGTCGAAGACCACGGCACGGCCGGTGTGCTTCAGCAGGTGCGGCTCGGCGGCGATGTGCTTGATGACGGCGCCGTCGGGGCAGAGGTTGCCGCGCAGCACGGCGACTCCGCCCTCGGGCGCGACCGGGTTCGCGCGGGTGCGGATGACGTCGTCGTCGTGGACGACGGCGCCCTCGATCTGGTCGCGGAGCGAGCCGTTGACCGTGGGCCGGTCCAGGTGGAGCAGGTCGGGGATGCGGGACAGGAACGCGGGCAGGCCGCCGGCGAAGTGGAAGTCCTCCATGAGGTACGTCCGGCCGCCGGGCCGTACGTTGGCGAGCACCGGCACCGTGCGTGCGACGCGGTCGAAGTCGTCGAGGCCGAGGCGGACTCCGGCCCGGCCCGCCATCGCGATCAGGTGGATCACGGCGTTGGTCGACCCGCCGAGTCCGAGGACCGTGGTGACGGCGTCCTCGAAGGCCTCGTCCGTGAGGATCCCGGACGGCCTGAGCGCGGTCCAGGCGAGCTCGACGGCGCGGCGCCCGGAGGCGGCGGCCATCCGCTCGTGCGCGGAGTCGACGGCGGGGATGGACGAGGCGCCGGGCAGCGTCATGCCGAGGGCCTCGGCCGCGGCGGTCATCGTGGAGGCGGTCCCCATGGTCATGCAGTGGCCGGGCGATCGCGCCAGTCCGCCCTGCAGTTCGCGCAGTTCGCAGTCGGTGAGGTTGCCCGCGCGGTGCTCGTCCCAGTACTTCCACATGTCGGTGCCGGAGCCGAGGGTCTCGCCGCGCCAGTGGCCGGGCAGCATCGGGCCCGCGGGGACGAAGACCGACGGCACATCGGCGGACGTGGCGCCCATGAGCAGCGCCGGGGTCGACTTGTCGCAGCCGCCGAGCAGCACCGCCGCGTCGATGGGGTAGGAGCGCAGCAGCTCCTCGGTCTCCATGGCGAGCAGGTTGCGGTAGAGCATCGGGGTGGGCTTCTGGTACGTCTCCGAGAGCGTGGAGACGGGGAACTCCAGCGGGAAGCCGCCGGCCTGCCACACCCCTCGCTTGACCGCCTCGGCGCGCTCGCGCAGATGGACGTGGCAGGGGTTGATGTCGGACCAGGTGTTCAGGACGGCGATCACCGGGCGGCCCCGGTACTCCTCGGCCTCGTAGCCGAGCTGGCGCATCCGCGCGTTGTGCGACCAGGTGCGCAGGGCGCCCTCCGTGCCGTACCACTGGTGGGAGCGCAGCTCCTCGGGGGCCAGTCTGCGGCGGGCCGGACTCATAGGGACCACCCCGCCGCGATGCCGGCCACCTCGGCGCGCTCCGCCTCGGGCAGTTCCCGGCTGGGCGGGCGGACCTCGCGACGGCACAGGCCGAGGGAGGCGAGGGCCTCCTTGACGACGGTGACGTTGTTGGCGGAGGCGTCGGCGCCGCGGAGCTCCTCGAAACGGCGGATCTGTTCCCAGATCTTCATGGCGGCCGGGTAGTCGCCCGATCGAAGCGCTTCGATCATGGACAGCGAAACGCCGGGCGCGACGTTCACGAGACCCGAGGTGAAGCCGGTGGCGCCGGCCGAGAAGTAGGACGGCGCGTAGGGCTCGGCGAGCCCGGCGACCCACACGAAGCGGTCCAGGCCCGCGTCCCGGGCGAAGGCGGCGAACCGCGCGGCGTCCGGGACGGCGTACTTCACCCCGATCACGTTCGGGCAGGCCGCGCCGAGTTCGGCGAGCCGGGCGCCGGGCAGCGCGACGTTCCTCAGGTACGGGACCACGCCGAGCCCGGGCACGGCCTCGGCGATGGCGCGGTGGTAGTCGACCCAGCCGCCCTCGGAGACGTACGGATGCACGGGCTGGTGCACCATCACCATGTGGGCGCCGGCGTCGCGGGCGTGCCGCGCGGCCTCGACGGCGGTCGGCACGTCATGGCCGACACCGACCAGGACCGCGGCCCGCTCCCCCGCTTCGGCCAGGGTCAGCTCCGTGACACGGCGGCGCTCTTGGGGGGTCAGGGCGTAGAACTCGCCGGTGTTGCCGTTCGGGGTGAGGGTGCGCACTCCGGCGTCGAGCAGCCGCCTCAGCAGCGCCTTGTAGGTGGCCTCGTCGACCGATCCGTCCGCGGCGAACGGGGTCACCGGGATCGCGACGACATCGGCGAGCGCGGTCCGCGCGGTCTCGAACGGGTACGCCGCGTCGGGCGTCGGAGCTGTCATGAGTCGTGCCCACCCTCTTCATCCCGGGCCTCGGGGAAGGCCCGCTGTACGAACGACGCGATGTGGTCGCGCAGCGCGCGCGAGGCGCCCTGGGCGTCACCGGCGAGGGCGAGCTCCAGGATCTCCCGGTGCTCGGCGGCCTCCCGCTCCCAGGACGGGTCGGCGGCCCAGGCGACGGCCGAGACGAGCGCGGCCTGGTCGCGGACCTCGTCGAGCATCTTGCCGAGCAGCGGGTTGCCGCACGGGACGTAGAGCGCGCGGTGGAACTCCCGGTTGGCGAGGGAGCGTTGGGCCGCGTCGGTCGCGGTGTCGGAGCGCTCCAGGGCGGCGCGCGCCTCGTCCAGGGAGGCGCGGCGGTGCACGGTGCGGCGCAGCGCCTCCGGTTCGAGCAGCAGCCGCACGTCGTAGACCTCGCGGGCCATGTCCGCGTCCACCATGCGCACCGTGACGCCCTTGTACTGGCTCATCACGACGAGCCCGGTCCCGGCGAGGGTCTTGAGGGCCTCGCGCACCGGCGTCTTGGAGACCCCGAACTGCGCGGCGAGGTCGGTCTCCACCAGGGCCTGCCCCGGTCTCAACTGTCCCGTCAGGATGCGGTGCTTGATCTCCTCCTGCACGTACTGCGTGCGGGAGGAGGGGATCGGAGTGGGCACTGAGGTCATGCGCGCCTCTCGCGTCTGATGTCCGGCGGATCGCGTATTGCACATCTCGTATCGCGTCTCATATATGACGTACGAAGTACGACGCGTTGAAGCTAGAAGCAGCGCGATGTTTCGTCAACGCTTCCGTCAAAAGAAATCAGAAAGACCCAACAGCGTTCGGGCGCACGGGACTTGGCGATCCCTGGGCTACGCCTTCCAGTGCGGGTCGCGTCCGCTCAGGCCGATGACACGGTCGAGGAGCGGGGCGTCGTCGGGCACCGGCACGACCGGCCCGAACAGGCCGTCACGGCCGCCCTCGTCCGGCGTGAGCAGGTCACGGGCGGCCCGCAGCGCGGCCTCGTCGGGGGCGTACGCCTGGCCGGTGGCGCGGGCCAGGTCCCAGCCGTGCACGACCAGTTCGTCGGCGGTGACCAGTCCGGCGACGGCGCCGGGCAGATCGAGGCCGCCCGCCTGCGTCATGCCCTCCCACGCGGCGGGCTCCTGCCAGGTGTCCACGAGGTCGTCGAGCGCCCCGGGCAGGACGGACCGCCAGTCGGGGCCGAGTTCGGGGAGCGTGCTGCCGGGGGCCGTCGCGGTCGGGCCGCCGAGTTCCTTGCGGCCGGCGGCGCGCAGCCCGATGGACAGCCCGAGGATGTGGCCGAGCAGGTGCCGTACGGCGTAGTCGGGACAGGGCGTGGGCAGGTCGAGCTGGTCCTCGCGGACGCCGTGGGCGAGGCGCGCGACGATGCGGGCCTGCGGGCCGATGTCCACTGCTGCGTCACTCATGGTGACCCCTCCGGTGAGTGTGAAGTCCTCCACCGGTAGGACCGGCCCGCCGCCCGGAACTCATCGGCGCGCATCGGTATTCATCAGCACCCATCGGCGCTCACAGGTGCGTCGTGTCAGAGCTCCGTGAGCGCCTCACCGACCGCCGCCAGGTCCGCGTCCGAGGCGAGCCCCGCGTGGTAGAGCCGCAGTTCGGTGGCGCCCAGGTCACGTGCGGCCCGCGCGTCGGCGGCCAGCGTGTCCGGGCTGCCGCCCATGCCCCGTACGACGGTGAGGTTCGCCGCGACGACGCCCTTGCCCTGCGCGGCGAACGGTCCGACGAGTCCGGCCCCGCCGGTGCAGGGCACGACGACGCCGTCGGCGACGGACAGGATGTGCGCGGGGTCGGTCCCGGCGTTGGCACCGCAGTGGTACGAGACCGGGTCGGCGTGCAGCAGCACCTGGAAGTCGTCCGGGGCGGCTTCCCGCACCGCCGCGACGGCCGCCTCCTGGAGGCTGCGGGCCGTGGCGTCGCGGTACGCCCGCGTCGCGCCGGCGGTCTCGGCGCCGAGCAGCTTCTCGACCGTCGGCCAGCCGTCGTCGGCGCCCTCGCCCCGCCACACGGGTTCCAGGGCGGCCCGGACCGACCGGGTCAACTCCTCGGCGTCCAGGCCGTGTTCCGCGTAGCCCGCGCGGCAGTCCGGGCAGAAGCAGAGCGACATCAGGTACTGCCCGGCCTCGCCGAGCCCGACGCCGGCCGTCTTGTCGTGGGCGTGCAGATGGGCGAGGCCGTACCAGCCGAGCGACTCCAGTTCGGTGCCGCGGGCGCCGGGCCGGGTGGCGGCCTCGGCGGCGAGGGCGACGAGGTAGGCGCGGGTGGCGGGCTGGGCGATGCAGGGAGCCCAGGGGTAGCGGTCGCCGTAGGCGTTGACGACGGAGGTGTGCGGATGGTCGGCGCCCATCCGGGAGTTGTGGGCGAGGACGACCCAGGTGTGGACGTCGAGCCCGGCGTCGGCGAGGGCCGCGGCCGCCTCCCCGTACGCGTCGCCCGGGGCCCAGTCCCCGGCCGCGTAGGGACGCAACTCCCCGCCTTTCCAATGCTGTTCGTCGATCGGATAGAGCACGGAGGCGTGTTCGGCGGTGACGATGCGGTGGCGCGGGTGGCGCGGGGTGAGGGCGCGGGTGGAGTGGTAGGCGGCGGCGAGGGTGACCTGTCGGACACCGAGGCCGGCGATGCGGCGGGCGGCGTCCGGGTCGCCGTTGACGTCCCAGGGGTAGACGAACGTGGAGACCTTCACTCGCCGGCTCCTTCCAGCAACGCCCGTCCCTGCTCGACGAGTTCGGCCAGTTGCTTGACGTGTTCCTCGGTCGGCTCCTGGAGCGGCGGCCGTACCTCGCCGACGTCGAGCCCGCGCAACCGTACCCCGGCCTTCACCAGGGACACCGCGTAGCCCCGGCCCTGATTGCGCAGTTCGACGAGCGGCCGGTAGAAGCCGTCGAGCAGCTTGTTCACCGTCGCGTCGTCGCCCGTGTTCAGTGCCGCGTGGAAGGCCTGCGCGATGTCGGGCGCGAAGCAGAAGACGGCGGACGAGTAGAGGGTGACGCCGATGCCGCGGTAGGCGAGAGCGGTGAGTTCGGCGGTCGGCAGCCCGTTGAAGTAGAGGAACTCCCCGGGGGCCTCGGCGCGGACCGCGCTGACGATGCGCTGCATCAGGTCGAGGTCGCCGAGGCCGTCCTTGAGGCCGAGGACCTTGGGGTGGCGGGCGAGCCCGACGACGGTGCGCGGAGTGAAGACCGCGTTGTCGCGCTGGTAGACGATGATGTCGAGGGAGGTGGCCTCGGCCAGCTGGGTGTAGTGCCGCAGCAGGCCCTCCTGCCCCGCGATCACGAGATAGGGCGGCATCGCCAACAGGGCGTCGGCGCCCGCCCGTTCGGCCAGGCGCGCGTAGTGGACGGCGAGCGCGGTGCCGTATCCGGCGCCGGCGACGACGGGCACCCGGCCCTCCGTCGCTTCGACGGCGGCCGCGACACAGGCCTCGAACTCCTCGGGGGCGAGCGCGTGGAACTCACCCGTGCCGCAGCAGGCGAACACGGCGGCGGCCCCGGCCTCGACGCCGTGCCGCACATGGGTGCGGTAGGTGTCGAGGTCGACGGCGCCGTCGGGTCCGTACGCGGTGACGGGGAAGAACAGCGGCCCACTGGGGATGCTGAGTCGAGCGGCGAGGGGGCCAAAAGGTGGCGTCGTCACGGGCTCTCCCTGAACATGTGCACGTTTCTGATCCGCGTCTATATCTCTGAACGCGCTCACCGTAAGCCGCCCCAAAGGGGACGGTCAAGCGCCCGAACTCGCCCGGGACGAGCGGAACTTCTCCCTTCGGCCGAGGATCGCGCGCGCCCGCGTGACCCCCGTGCGACCCTTGACGGAGCGCGACCCGCCTCCTTAGCGTGTCCACGAATGTGAATGTCGCTCATACATACGGAGATCACGCGCATGTCAGTGCCGTCCAGCCCGCCCCGGTCCCGCACGATCCTGCTCACCGGTGCCGCCGGCGGACTCGGCACCCTGATGCGGGAGCTGCTGCCACAGCACGGCTACGACCTGCGGCTGCTCGACGTGCGCCCGATCGCGGACGCGCCGGACGCGATCGTCGCCGACCTGAACGACAGCGACGCGCTGCGCGAGGCCGTGCGCGGTGTCGACGGCGTGCTGCATCTGGCCGGGATCTCCCTGGAGTCGACCTTCGACAAGATCCTCGAGTCGAACATCAAGGGCACCTACCACCTCTACGAGGCGGTGCGCGCGGAGGGCGAGAGCCGGGCGGACGGGGTCGCCCCGCGCGTCGTCTTCGCCTCGTCCAACCACGCCATCGGTTTCACCCCGCGCCCGCGCACCGAGGACGGCGCTCCCGTGGTCCCCGTCGAGACCCTGCGGCGCCCCGACACGTACTACGGCCTGTCGAAGTCGTTCGGCGAGGACCTCGCACAGTTCTACTGGGACAAGTTCGGCCAGGAGACGGTGTCGGTGCGCATCGGGTCGTGCTTCAAGGAGCCGACCGACGTCCGCATGATGTCGGTGTGGATGAGCCCGGCGGACGGCGCCCGCCTCTTCCACGCGGCGCTGACCGCCGAGAACGTCGGGCACACCGTCGTCTACGGCTCCTCCGCCAACACCCGCCTGTGGTGGGACCTGTCGAGCGCCCGGGCCCTCGGCTACGAGCCGCAGGACGACTCGGAGGAGTACGCGGACAAGCTCCTCGCCGAGTTCGGCCCCCTGACCGACGAGAACCCGGCCCACCTCTACATGGGCGGCCGCTTCATCAGCGACCCGCCGATCTGGCCGTACTGAGCGCATCCGGACCGGACATCCTTCACGGCGGGCGGGCACCGAACGGGCCCGCCCGCCGTCTTGACCGGGCATCCGTCCCGCCCGAACGCACAGACACCCCCGCTCCCCCGCAGGTCCGCGGCGGACATCACCCCGGGTGAACGGGCGCGAACGGGCATCATCGGGCCCGCAACAGACCTGGTCACCGCCGAGCGGCCCCGGTAGAACTTCCGGTACGGGCCGCGCCGGGCCCGAACGGGCAACGGGGCTCTTCCAGGGAGGCGGGTTCGGCATGAGCGCGGAGGAACGTCAGCGGGAGATCGTGCGCGCGGCACGCCGCACCGGCTCCGTCGACGTCACGGAGCTCGCGGCCGAGCTGGGCGTCGCCAAGGAGACGGTCCGCCGGGATCTGCGCGCCCTGGAGGACCACGGCCTGGTCCGGCGCACGCACGGCGGGGCGTATCCGGTGGAGAGCGCCGGGTTCGAGACGACGCTCGCGTTCCGTACGACGATGCACGTGCCGGAGAAGCGGCGGATCGCCTCGGCCGCCGCGGATCTGCTCGGGGACGCCGAGACGGTCTTCGTCGACGAGGGGTTCACCCCGCAGCTGATCGCCGAGGCGCTGCCGCGGGACCGCCCGCTGACCGTGGTCACCGCCTCCCTGGCCACCGCGGGGGCGCTCGCCGAGGCCGAGAACACCAGCGTCCTGCTGCTCGGCGGCCGGGTGCGCCCCGGCACCCTGGCCACCGTCGACCACTGGACGACGAAGATGCTCGCCGGCTTCGTCATCGACCTCGCCTACATCGGCGCCAACGGCATCTCCCGCGACCACGGTCTGACCACCCCCGACCCGGCGGTCAGCGAGGTCAAGGCGCAGGCCATCCGGGCGGCGCGGCGCACGGTCTTCGCGGGCGTGCACACCAAGTTCGGCGCGGTCAGCTTCTGCCGGTTCGCGCCGGTGGGCGCCCTGGAGGCGATCGTCACGGGCAGTCAGCTGCCCGCGTCCGAGGCACACCGCTACTCCCTGATGGGCCCGCAGGTCATCCGCGTCTGACCTCGCCCCGTCGACTCCCCCGGCACGTCCGCCGGTTCCGCACACCCCGGGACGTGCCGTTTCATCCCGATACATCCCCACTCAGGAGCATCCATGCGAACCCAGAGCCGACGGAGGCCACCGGGCGCCCTGCTCGCGACGGCCGCCGCAGGGACGCTGCTCACCCCCCTCCTGTCCGGCTGCTGGGCCGGCGCCGGCGGGCTCGGAGGCGGCGACTCCATCAACGTATTGATGGTGAACAACCCGCAGATGACCGAGTTGCAGAAGCTGACCGCCCGCTACTTCACGCGCGAGACCGGCATCAAGGTCAACTTCACGGTCCTGCCGGAGAACGACGTCCGCGACAAGATCAGCCAGGACTTCGCCAACCAGGCGGGCCAGTACGACGTCGCGACCCTCAGCAACTACGAGATACCGATCTACGCCCGCAACGGCTGGCTGCACGAACTGGGCCCGTACGTGAAGAAGGACCCCGGCTTCGACCAGCAGGACATCCTCGAACCGATGCGCGAGTCGCTCACCGGCGACGACGGCAGGCTGTACGGGGAGCCGTTCTACGGCGAGTCGTCGTTCCTCATGTACCGCAAGGACGTCTTCGCGAAGAAGGGCCTGAAGATGCCCGCGCACCCGACCTGGCAGCAGGTCGCGGACCTCGCGGCGAAGGCCGACGGCGCCGAGTCCGGGATGAAGGGCATCTGTCTGCGCGGGCTGCCCGGCTGGGGCGAGCTGATGGCGCCGCTGACGACCGTCGTGAACACCTTCGGCGGCACCTGGTTCGACAAGGACTGGAAGGCGCGCCTCGACGACCAGGGCTTCAAGGACGCGACGCGCTTCTACGTGGACCTGGTCCGCAAGCACGGCGAGTCGGGCGCCGCCCAGTCCGGCTTCGCCGAGTGCCTCAACAACCTCACCCAGGGCAAGACCGCCATGTGGTACGACGCGACGTCCGCCGCCGGCTCCCTGGAGTCCAAGAACTCCCCGGTCAAGGGCAAGATCGGCTATGCGCCCGCGCCGGTCGAGAAGACGGAGAACAGCGGCTGGCTCTACACCTGGGCGTGGGGCCTGCAGAAGGCGTCCGCCAACCCCGACAAGGCCTGGAAGTTCATCTCGTGGGCGTCGGGCAAGGAGTACGAGAAGCTCGTCGGCGAGAAGGTCGGCTGGTCCGACGTCCCGGCGGGCAAGCGCAGTTCGACGTACGAGAACGCGCAGTACCGCGACGAGGCGAGCGCCTTCGTGGACGTGACGCGCGCCGCCATCGAGGGCGCCCGGCCGCGTGATCCGGGCGTGCAGAAACGGCCCGCGCCCGGCATCCAGTTCGTCGGCATCCCCGAGTTCACCGACCTCGGCACCAAGGTCTCCCGGGAGATCAGCGCGGCGATCGCCGGCCGTCAGTCCGTCGACTCCGCCCTGGCCGCGTCCCAGAAACTCGCCTCCGAGATCGCGAAGGAGTACGAGGGCCGATGACGACGACCGCCCCTTCGGCCTCCGCGGCCCGCACCCACGCACCCGTCACCCGGCGCCCGCCCCGGCGGCTGCGCGCCTGGGCCACACGGGCGCCCCTGCTGCCCGCGCTGGTCTTCATGATCATCGTGACCCAGCTGCCGTTCGTGGCCACGCTGGTGATCTCGTTCTTCGACTGGAACGCGCTGTACCCGGACGCCCGGCACTTCACCGGATTCGGGAACTACTCGGAGGTCCTCACCGACCCCGATCTGCGCAAGTCCGTCCTGACGACGATCGTCCTGACCGTGACCGTGGTCGTGGTGAGCCTGGTCGTCGGGCTCGGGCTCGCCCTGCTCCTGGACCGGAGGTTCCGGGGCCGCGGCCTGGTCCGTACGCTGCTGATCGCGCCGTTCCTGCTCGTGCCGGTGGCGGCTGCCCTGCTGTGGAAGCACGTCCTGTACAACCCCGAGTACGGGCTGCTCAACGGCCTGCTGCACTACGTCGGCGGCCCGCAGCCCGACTGGATCTCCAACACCCCGCTGATCGCGGTCGAGGTGTCGCTGATCTGGCAGTGGACCCCGTTCATGATGCTGATCCTGCTCGCGGGCCTGCAGTCGCGCTCCCCCGAACTCATCGAGGCGGCCCGGATGGACGGCGCGAGCGCCTGGCAGGTCTTCCGCCATCTGACGCTGCCGCATCTGCGCCGCTACCTCGAACTCGGCGCTCTGCTCGGCTCGATCTACATCGTGCAGAACTTCGACGCGGTCTTCACCCTGACCTCCGGGGGCCTCGGCACCGCCAACCTGCCGTACACCGTCTACCAGAGCTTCTACCAGGCCCACGAGAACGGCCTCGCCTCGGCCGCGGGCGTGCTGGTCGTCATCGGTTCGATCATCATCGCGACCTTCGCGCTGCGCGTCGTGTCGTCGCTGTTCCGAGAGGAGGGGGCGCGCTGATGACGCTCTCGACGTTCTTCAGGAGCAAGGGACTCGGCCTCGTCGCCTGGCTGGCCGGAATCGTCTTCTTCCTGCCCATCGCGTGGCTGGCGCTGACGTCCTTCCACTCGGAGGAGGACGCGGCGACCAACCCGCCGTCCTTCGCGGCCTCGCTCACCCTCGACGGCTACCGCGACTTCTTCGGCGCGGGCGGCGGCGCGAGCCCCTGGCCGGCGCTCATCAACTCGACGGTGGCCTCACTGGCCTCGACGCTCTGCGTCCTGCTGCTCGCCCTCCCGGCGGCCTACGCGCTGTCGATCCGCCCGGTGAAGAAATGGACGGACGTCCTCTTCTTCTTCCTCTCCACCAAGATGCTGCCCGTCGTCGCGGGCCTGCTGCCGATCTACCTCTTCGCGAAGAACACGGACTTCCTCGACAACATCTGGCTGCTCGTCATCCTCTACACCTCGATGAACCTGCCGATCGCGGTGTGGATGATGCAGTCGTTCCTCGCGGAGGTACCGGTCGCGGTCATCGAGGCCGCCCAGATCGACGGGGCGAGACTGCCGACGGTGCTGACCCGGGTGGTCGCGCCGATCGCCCTCCCGGGCATCGCCGCGACGGCGCTGATCTGCTTCATCTTCAGCTGGAACGAACTCCTCTTCGCGCGGGTGCTCACGGGCGTCGTCGCCCAGACCGCGCCCGTCTTCCTGACCGGCTTCATCACCAGCCAGGGCCTGTTCCTGGCCAAGGTGTGCGCCGCGTCGCTCGTGATCTCCCTGCCGGTGCTCGCGGCGGGGTTCGCCGCCCAGGACAAGTTGGTCCAGGGCCTGTCGTTGGGAGCTGTGAAATGAAGGCCGCGATCGTCGAATCGGTGGGCAAGGTCGTCGTCGGCGAGGTGCCGGACCCCACGCCAGGACCCCGGGACGTGGTCGTGGAGGTCGCCGCGTGCGGTCTGTGCGGCACGGATCTGCACATCCTGCAGGGCGAGTTCGCGCCGACGCTGCCGGTGGTGCCGGGCCACGAGTTCGCGGGCACGGTGGCCGAGATCGGCCGCGACGTCACGGAGGTGCGGGTCGGCGACCGGGTCGCCGTCGACCCCTCCCTGCACTGTCACGAGTGCCGGTTCTGCCGGGCCGGGCGGGGCAATCTGTGCGAGCGCTGGGCGGCGATCGGCGTCACGACGGCGGGCGGCGCGGCCCAGTACGCGCTGGCCCCCGTCGCCAACTGCGTCCGCCTGCCCGAGCACGTCCGCACCCAGGACGCGGCCCTCATCGAACCGCTGTCCTGCGCGGTCCGCGGCTACGACGTCCTGCGGTCCCGGCTCGGCTCCCACGTGCTGATCTACGGCTCCGGGACGATGGGCCTGATGATGCTGGAGCTGGCCAAGCGGACCGGTGCGGCGAGCGTCGACGTCGTCGACCTCAACCCGGACCGCCTCGCGACGGCTCAGCGCCTCGGCGTCTCGGCGTCCGCGGCCGGTCCCGACGAACTCGACCGGCCCGAGGGCTGGGACGTGGTGATCGACGCGACGGGCAACGCGGCGGCGATCCAGGACGGCCTCGACCGGGTCGCCAAGGCGGGCACGTTCCTGCAGTTCGGCGTCGCGGACTACGCGACGCGCGTGACGATCGACCCGTACCGCATCTACAACCAGGAGATCACCATCACCGGGTCGATGGCGGTGCTGCACAGCTACGAGCGGGCCGCGGAGCTGTTCGCGGGCGGCGTCCTCGACCCCGACGTCTTCATCAGCGACCGGCTGCCGCTCGACTCCTACCCGCGGGCACTGGAGCAGTTCGCGTCCGGAGTGGGCCGGAAGATCGTCGTCGTCCCGTAATGCGGTATCGGCTCCGGCACGGTCGGGCCTATTCTCCCGACCGTGCCGAGACCTCAGGGATTCAGCTATACGGAGCGCGCCGACGGCAGCGTCACGATCACGCACGCGGGACGTGACGCGACGGTGCTGCGCGGTGCGCGGGCGGCCCGGTTCCTGACCGAGGTGACGTCAGGGGACGCCCAGCTGGTGATGGCCCGCTGGACGGGCAACTACCGCCGGGGCAACGAGCGCCGGGCCCGCTCCCACCCGCGCAACCAGCGCTGACGGACCGGGCTCAGAGCGCCTGGGCCGCGGGCTTCACCATCCCGCGCACGGTGCGCGACTTCACGAAGTCGCCCATCGCCGTCATCTCCCACTCGCCGGAGAACTGCCGGATGAGCTTCGCCATCATCACGCCGGTCTGCGGCTCCGCGCTCGTCAGGTCGAAGCGGACCAGCTCCTCGCCGGTCGCCGCGTCGAGCAGCCGGCAGTACGCCTTGGCGACCTCGGTGAACTTCTGGCCCGAGAACGAGTTCACCGTGAAGACCAGGCCGGTGACCTCCTGCGGGAGACGGCCGAGGTCGACGACGATCACCTCGTCGTCACCGGCGCCCTCGCCCGTGAGGTTGTCGCCGGAGTGCTTGATCGCGCCGTTCACGATCGACAGCTTGCCGAAGTAGCAGCTGTCCACGTGGTTGCGCTGCGGCCCGTACGCGATGACCGACGCGTCCAGGTCGATGTCCTTGCCGCGGAACGCGGGCTCCCAGCCGAGCCCCATCTTGACCTGGCTGAGCAGCGGCTGGCCGCCCTTGACCAGGGACACCGTCTGGTTCTTCTGGAGGGAGACGCGGCCCTTGTCGAGGTTGATCTTCCCGGCGCCGGCGGCGGGGGCCGCGGGCGCGGCGGGCGGCGCGGCGGCGGGCGGCGGGGGCGGGGCGATGCGCGGGTCGACCGGCGGGGTGGTCGGCGCGGGCATCGCGGCGGGCGGCACGGGCGGGGCGACCGGGGCCGCGGCGGGCGCGGGGGCGGCGGGCGCGGCCGGTTCCTCGACGGAGACGCCGAAGTCCGTGGCGATACCGGCCAGTCCGTCGGCGTAGCCCTGGCCGACGGCGCGGGCCTTCCACGCCCCGTTGCGCAGGTAGACCTCCATGACCACCAGCGCCGTCTCGGTGCCGAGCTGCGGCGGTGTGAACGTGGCGAGGACCGAGCCGTCGTCCGCGTTGCGGATCGTCGCGGTGGGCTCGATGCCCTGGAACGTCTGGCCCGCGGCGTCGGGGCTCGCCGTGACGACGATCTTCTCGATGCCCGGCGGCACGGCGGCGGTGTCCACCGTGATGGAGTCCGGGCTCGTGCCCCCGCCCGACGTGTACGTCACGCCGGGACCCGCGGGCTGGTTGTAGAAGATGAAGTCGTCGTCCGAGCGCACCTTGCCGTCGGCGGTGAGCAGCAGGCCCGATACGTCGAGCCGCACGGGGGCCTGGACGTCCACCGCCACGCGCTGCGCCGTGAGCGGGATGTTCGAGCCGGGGGTCATAGCTGTCATGCCAGGGGTAACGAGCGGGTCCGCTTTACCGTTCCCTTACCGAAGACTTTTCTCCGGTTCTCTTGCCCGGGCCCACCTCTACGCGGACGCCCGCAGCCCTTCCACCATGAGCCGCCGATAGCGGGCCACGCCCCGCGGGTCGCCCCCGGCCAGCTGCGCCGCCTCGACGACGGCGTGATTGAGCCGCAGCATCTCCAGATGGGTCAGGTCGGCCCGCACCGCGCCGGCCTCCTGCGCCGCCGCGAGGAGCTCGGCCGCCGCGGTCTTGAGGCATTCGCCGCACTGGATGACGATCGGCGCCCCGCTCTCGGCGACGACCGCGCCGAGCAGCGACTTGAGGGCCTTCACCCGCACGGTCTGGTCGCCGAGCTCGCCGAGCCAGGCGAAGAGCGCCTCCCCCGGCGGCAGCTCGGCACTCAGCACCTTCGCCCGCTCGGCCAGCGCCTCGAAGCTGTCGACGTACACGGCCTCCATGAGGGACTCGCGCGTCGGGAAGTGCCGGTAGAGCGTGCCCGATCCGACGCCGGCCCGCTTGGCGATGTCGTCCAGCGAGGCCTGGGGCCCCTTCTCGGCGAACGCCGCCGCGGCCTCCGCCAGGAGACGTTCGTAGTTGCGGCGCGCGTCCGCGCGCTTCGGCTTCGCCGGTCGCCCGGCCGCTCCCACCTGGGCCATGTCTGCCTCCTCCGGGGGCGCCTTCGGGAACCCCTTGCACAACCGGGGACTGTCTCCGTATGTTAGCCGGAGCTAAACGGAGACAGTCCCCGCTTCATCTCGCGGGCAGTCCGGGCTGCCCGCGCGCCTCTCAACCCACCGTCCCCGCACGGGAGTCGAGCATGTCCTCCGCACCGCCCGCCACTACATCCACGAGCCTCGGGGAAGGCACCGTAACGCGCCCCGGCGCGGTCCTCACCCTCATCGTCACCGCATACCTGATGGTGGGCCTGGACTCCACCGTCGTGAACGTCGCCCTCCCCGACATCCAGCGCACCCTCGGCTTCACGCCCACCGGCCTGTCCTGGGTCCTCAACGCCTACACCCTCGCCTTCGGCGGACTGCTCCTGCTGGCCGGCCGCGCGGGCGACATCCTCGGCCGCCGCCGGACCCTGACCGGCGGCGTCCTGGTCTTCGCCGCCGCGTCGCTGTGCGGCGGCCTCGCCACCGACGGCGTGTTACTGCTGACCGCCCGCGCCGTCCAGGGCGTCGGCGCCGCTCTGATCGCCCCCAGCACCCTCGCCCTGATCACCACGCACTTCACCGACGGACCGTCCCGCCACCGCGCGCTCGCCGTCTACTCCTCGATGGCCGGCATCGGCGCCTCCATCGGTCTGGTGCTCGGCGGTGCGCTCACCGACCTCGCGTCCTGGCGCTGGTCGCTCCTGATCAACGTACCGATCGGTGTGGCGCTCGCGCTCGCCGTGCCGCGCGCGGTCCGCGAAACCCCGCGCCACAGCGGCCGGTTCGACACCACGGGTGCTGTCACCGGCACGGCCGGGATGTTCTTCCTCGTCTACGCCTTCCTCCGCGTCTCGGACAGCTCGTGGACCGACACCCTCGCCCTGACCTGCTTCTTCTCGGCGGCGGCCCTGCTCGCCTGCTTTCTCTGGGTCGAGTCGCGCGCCCGGCAGCCCATCGCCCCGCTCACCCTCTTCAGGGACCGTGACCGCGCGGCCGCCTACGCGATCATCCTGCTGCTTCCCGCCGGCAACTTCGGCGCCTTCTACTTCCTCACGCTCTACGTCCAGCAGGTCCTGGACCACAGCCCGTTGCAGGCCGGATTCGCGTTCCTGCCGCTGACCGCGGCGGTGTTCGCGACGGTGCGGTGCGCGCCGCGTCTGCTCGCCCGCTTCGGCCCCAAGCCGCTTCTGATCACCGGATCGCTGCTGATGATCGCGGCCGGCGTCTGGCTGAGCCGTCTCGGCACCGGCGACGGTTTCGCGACCGGGCTGCTCGGCCCGATGCTGCTGCTCGGCACGGGCGTCGGCCTGAGCTTCATGCCCTTGAACGCGACGATCCTGAAGGACATCACCCCGAGCGAGGCGGGCGCGGCCTCGGGCCTCCTCCAGACGTTCCAGTGGCTGGGCGGCACGCTGGGCCTCGCGGCGCTGGTCACGGTGTACGGCACGGCGACGCGCCACGCCCACGGGTCGGCGAACGCGGTCCTGGTGCACGGGGCGACGAGGGCGTTCGGGGTGGGCGCCCTGATCGCGACGGGGGCCCTGCTGGTGATCACGGTCGCACTGCGGTCCCGCCGGCGCGACCGACCGCACCCCGTCCGCACCCGGCAGCCCGGCTGACCGAGCGGACGCGCAGCGGGGGTTGAGCGGCACCCGGCCGCTCAACCCCCTTCAGACCCAGGGCCAGTCCGCGTCCCGCCCGGCCTCGAGCAGCGCCACCATCCGGAACGCCGCGTCCGAGAGCCCGCCGAACGCATGCCGGTTCGCGGAGCCGGAGGGCGCGTGGCCCGCCCGGTACCCGGCCAGGTTCCAGGTGTACACCGGGACCCGCGCCGGAACCTGCCCGGTCGGGTCACCGTGCCGGCTGTAGTGCGCCTGCTCGTCGGTGACGATCAGCACCCGGTCGTGGCCGCGGTAGTGGCGCCGGACCGCCTCGGCGGTGTTCGTCCCGCCCAGGTCGCCGAAGCGCTCCAGGACCTTCAGGACGGACTCGCCCTTGCGGTACATCACGTCGGTGCTGCCCGTACCGAACTGCACCAGGTCGGCCCGCTCCGCCCGCAGCGCGAGCGCCGCGCCGAACACGGCGGCCGCGTCCGCCCGGTTGAGCTGCGAGCGCGCGGACAGCGGGGCCCACATGGAGCCGGAGCGGTCCACCAGGATCAGCGAACGGCCGCCCAGGGACGGCACGTTGGCCAGCGAGTGGCCGAGCGCCTGCTCCAGCGCGTACGCCCAGCGCAGCGACGGCGCGTGCTGGTACGCGGCCAGGTAGCGGAACGGGAACTGCCGCGAGCGTGCCACCTCGGCGGGGTCGCAGAGCTTCGCGGCGACGCGCGCCGCGACCTCGTCCGAGACGCCCGCCCCGTCGAAGTTGCGGAGGTTGCGGATCAGCGCCATCGCGCCCATGGACGGGATCACGGCCTCCCAGGCCGCCTTGTCCATCGGGCCCTGCAGCCAGCCGGCCAGCGACTCCCACGTCATGCCCGCGGCGGCCAGTCGCTCCGCGCCGTCGGGCGCGAGCAGCACCGCGCGCCGCTCGGCGACCGGTACGGCCATCAGCTCCCGGTGCGCGACGAGGACGCCGCTGGACGCGGGGGCCTCGGCCGTGTCCGGGTGGTGCCGGCGGTCGAGGGCGTACTTGAAGAGGTCGCCCTGCCACGCCTTGGCCGGGTCGGGCGCCGCGTGCACCAGGTTCAGGACGTCGCCGAACCGGTAGCCCTTGGACGCGGTGTCGTACTTCAGGAGCGCCTTGCCGTGGTAGAGGCGGCGCACCGCGTCGGCGATGCCCCGCTTGACCGGCTTGGGGACGGCGCGGCCGTACGTCTGTGTCCAGTAGCCGAGCAGCTCGCCGGGCTCGTCGGGGCGGCGCAGCACGGACGCGACGACCTGCCGGTTGGCCGGTCCGTCGGTGGCACCGGCGGCGAGGCGTGCGTGCACGTACTCGGCGGCGCCCACCAGGGACGCGGTGCGCATGTTGCCGTCGCCGCGCAGCCAGCCGAGCAGGCCCGCGGTCCACTCCGGGTCGGTCACGGCGAGCTGCCGGACCAGCGCCGCGAAGCGGTCGTCGCGGTCGGCACCGGCCTCGTAAAAGGTCTGCTGGGAAACGAAGTTGGCGACGGCGAGCAGAAAGAGCTCGGAGCGCGCGTCGCGCTCGAATCCGATTCCGCCCTGATGGGTGCACGTGGTGCGGCCGGTGGTGCGCACGACCGAGCGGAGAGCGGCCTTGGCGGTCTTGCGGTTGTAACGCGCCATGAGAATTCCCCCGAATTCATGAGGTGTGAACAGGGGAGGCACAGCGAATGGAGCGTGCCCGAGGTCGGAAGTCGACGACGGAAACAGTCTGGTGCTCTCGCCCTTGAGCTACAGCGGCCTTGCGGCCGCCGACGGGATTCGAACCCGCAACCCCCAGATCCAGGAAGTACCCGTTGTCTGCGCACCGGGCACGCACCATCTGCCGCGCCTCCCGAGATCAAGGTGGTCACGGCGTCGGTTTCTTTGCGAGAGAAGGAGCCGTGGCCTGCGCACCGGGAGGTGCGAAGAATCCTTGCGTCCAGAGATCGAGGGCGGCGGAACCGACAGATGGTGCTCTGCCACTGAGCTACTCCGGCACGGAAATACCGGAGGCGGGAATCGAACCCGCGGCCTCCCCGTTATCAGCGGAAGTAGGTCCTGCCTGTCGCACCTGGACGAGAAAGACTCTAGGGCGGCGCGCATCTGCGACGCCAAGCATTTATTTTGCGAGAGTTCCCGGCGTGCATCCGAAAAGAGACTCACACCTGGACGATCCCACCACGGCCGAGGGCGTCGCCGACGCGGGCGACCTCGGATACAGCAAGGCACTGAAACCACGTCACATCAGCATGATCGCGATCGGTGGCGCGATCGGTACGGGCCTCTTCCTCGGCGCGGGCGGCAATCTCGCGAAGGCCGGGCCCGCGCTGGCGATCGCGTACGCCGTGTGCGGGGTGTTCGCGTTCTTCGTCGTGCGGGCGCTCGGCGAACTCGTCGTGCACCGCCCGTCGTCGGGCTCCTTCGTGAGCTACGCCCGTGAGTTCCTGGGCGAGCAGGGCGCGTTCGTGGCGGGCTGGATGTACGTGCTGAACTGGGCGACGACCGGGATGGCCGACATCACGGCGGTCGCGCTGTACGTCCACTACTGGTCGATGTTCACCTCGGTCCCGCAGTGGGTACTCGCGGCGATCGCGCTGGCGATCGTGCTCACCGTGAACCTGATCTCGGTGAAGAGCTTCGGCGAGATGGAGTTCTGGTTCGCCATCGTCAAGGTCGCCGCGATCGTGGTGTTCCTGCTGATCGGCATCTACTTCCTCGTCTCGCGCGAGCCGGTCGACGGCCACACCGCGGGCCTGTCGCTGATCAACGACAACGGCGGCTGGTTCCCGATGGGCGTGCTGCCCGTCGTCCTCATCACGCAGACGGTGATCTTCGCGTACTCCGCGGTGGAGATGGTCGGTGTGACGGCGGGCGAGACCGAGGACCCGGCGACGGTCGTGCCGAAGGCCGTGAACTCGATCATGTGGCGGGTGGGCATCTTCTACGTCGGGTCGGTCGTGATGCTGACGCTGCTGCTGCCGTGGACGGCGTACTCCGGCGGCCAGAGCCCGTTCGTGACGGCCCTGTCGAAGATCGGGGTGCCCGCCGCGGGCGGCATCATGAACCTGGTCGTGCTGACCGCCGCGATGTCGTCCCTCAACTCGGGCCTGTACACGACCGGCCGCATCCTGCGCTCGATGGCGATGGCGGGCTCGGCGCCCTCGTTCACGGCGCGGATGAGCCGCAGCCATGTCCCGTACGCGGGGATCCTGCTGACGTCGACGGTGGCGCTGCTCGGGGTCGCGCTGAACGCGTGGCTGCCCGAGGACGCGTTCGGGATCGTCACGAACGTCGCCTCGCTCGGTGTCATCTCCACCTGGACCATGATCATGGTCTGTCATCTGGTCTTCGTGCGCCGGGCGAAGCAGGGGCTCGTGGAGCGGCCCGCGTTCCGGCTGTGGGCGTCGCCGTGGATCGAGCTGACGACCATCGCGTTCCTGCTCGCGGTGATCGTGATGATGTGGTTCGACACCGACGGGCCGGGCCGCGACACGGTGCTGCTGCTGATCCCGATCGCGCTGGCCCTGGTCGTCGGCTGGTTCGCGGTGCGCCGGCGGGTCCACCGCATCGCCGCGGAGCGCGAGGCGCCGCCGGTGGACCCGCTGGGCTGAACCTCCGGGTCAGCGCTGCCGCTTCCAGGGCCCGGTGATGGCGAGCATGATGCCGGGTGTCTGGATGTTGGCGAACAGGGTGCGCCCATCGGGCGAGAAGGTCACGCCGGTGAACTCGCTGTACTCCGGCTCCTGTTCGGTGCCGATGTTGAGTTCGTTGCGCGCGATCGGGTACGTGCGGCCGCGCTCGGTGGCGCCGAACAGGTGCTGGACGCCCTCGCCGTCCTCGGCGATGACCAGGCCGCCGTACGGGGAGACGGTGATGTTGTCCGGGCCGTCGAAGGCGCCGTCGACGGACGGGTCGGGGTTCACCCCGAGGAGCACCTTCAGGGTGAGGGTGCGGCGCTTGGGGTCGTAGAACCAGACCTGCCCGTCGTGCTGGACGGGGCTCTCCTCACGCGCGAACGAGGAGACGATGTACGCGCCGCCGTCCGCCCACCACATGCCCTCCAGCTTGCGGGCGCGGGTGATCTCGCCGTCCGTGAACTGCTTGCGCGTGGAGACCGTCGTGGCGTCGCGGTCCGGGACGTCGATCCAGTCGACGCCGTAGACCGTGCCGAGCTTGGTGGCGCGCGACAGGTCGTCGACGAACCGGCCGCCGGAGTCGAAGCACTTGAACGCCTGCAGCTCGCCCGCGTCGGCGGCGAGGGTGCGCAGCTTGCCGCGGCCGTGCTTGAAGCCGTGCGGCGGGACCCAGCGGTAGAGCAGGCCGTTCGGCCCGGAGGCGTCCTCGGTGAGGAAGGCGTGGCCGCGCTTGGGGTCGATGACGACGGCCTCGTGGGCGTAGCGGCCGAACGCCTTGACCGGCTGGGGCGCGCGGTTGGCGCGCCGGTCGTAGGGGTCGACCTCGAAGACGTAGCCGTGGTCCTTGGTGAAGCCGTTCTTGCCGGCCTTGTCCTCGGTCTCCTCGCAGGTCAGCCAGGTGCCCCAGGGGGTGTTGCCGCCCGCGCAGTTGGTGGCGGTGCCGGCGATGCCGACCCATTCGGCGACCTCGCCGCCGCGGCGTACCTCGACGACGGTGCAGCCGCCGGCCGCCATCGGGTCGTAGACGAGGCCTTCGGTGAGCGGCACCGGGTGGGGCCACTGGGCGCGAGCGCCCGCCAGCTCGTGGTTGTTGACGAGGAGGGTGGTGCCGCGGGGGCCCTCGAAGGTGGAGGTGCCGTCGTGGTTGGACGGCGTGAACTCGCCCGAGTCCAGCGTGGTCCGGCCGCTGTAGGTGATGACCTTGTACGAGAACCCGGCGGGCAGCGCGAGCAGGCCCTCCGGGTCGTCGAGCAGCGGGCCGTAGCCGACGCCGTCGTGCCCGTGGCCGTGGCCGTGGCCGTGGTCGTCGTCGCCGTGGTGGTCGTGCCCGTGGTCCGTGGCGGCGAGGGCGCCCGGCGCGGTGGCGAGGGCGCCGACCGATCCGGCCAGGGCCACGCCCGCGCCGGTGGCGGCGGAGCGTCTGGCGAAGTCCCTGCGAGTGAGCGACATGGTGGCTGTCTCCTGCTGACGGTGGACGGGAGGCGGGGCCGGGTGGGGAGGGAGCGCGGACCCTGTTTCGGCCACACGGTCTCGCTCGCGTATAAACGGCGGTTGAACACCGTCCTACGTCGAGGGGCTCGCTTCCATGACTTCCGTGAACCTGCCGCAGTCCGGACGCCGGGTCCTCGTGAGCGGTGCCTCGCGGGGCCTCGGGCGCGCGCTGGCCCGGGCGTTCGCGGCGAACGGCGACCGGGTCGCCGTGCACTTCGCCTCCCGGGAGGAGGAGGCGCGGGCCACGCTCGGCTCGCTGGACGGCGAGGGGCATGTGCTGGTCGGCGGCGACGTCTCCGACGCGGCGGGCGCGGCGTCGATCGCCGAGCGGGCCGTCGAGGGCCTCGGCGGTCTCGACGTCCTCGTGAACAACGCGGCCGTGAACCTGCCGCACCCGCCCGTGACCACGTCGTACGCGCAGTGGTCGGAGCTGTGGCAGCGGCATGTCGCGGTGAATCTGCTCGGTACGTCGAACCTGAGTCATCTGGCCGCACACCGCATGATCGAGCAGGGCACGGGCGGCCGGATCGTCAACGTCGGGTCGCGCGGTGCCTTCAAGGGCGAGCCCGACCATCCGGCGTACGGGGCGACGAAGGCCGCCGTGCACGCGCTCGGGCAGTCCCTCGCGGTCGCGCTCGCGCCGCACGGGATCGGGGTGGCGTCGGTGGCGCCCGGGTTCATCGAGACGGAGCGGGTGGCGCACCGGCTGACCGACGAGGTGCGTGCCCAGAGCCCGTTCGGCCGGGTCGCCTCGGCGGACGAGATCGCCGGGGCCGTGCTCTGGCTGGCGTCTCCCGGGGCGCAGTGGGCCTCGGGAACCGTCCTGGACCTCAACGGTGCCTCCTACCTGCGTACCTGACAGCGCTTTCCGGATACATCGGAAGAATCTTCGTAAAGAAGGTCAACAGGCGCAGCTCATAAGCAATCCGAAGATTTCACGCGGAACGCCTTGACCACCCCTCCGTGCGGCAATAGACAGGCCCTACCTGCAACACCGCATCACCCGCCTAGGGGGGCGAGCCGAGTGGACGCACGGCAGGCACGCACCCTCCATGAGAGCCGGCTGCTGAAGCTGGCCAATGTCACCGGAGTCGGTACCGGGAGGGACGAGCACTCGGGTGCGGACGTGATCGTCGTCTTCGTCACCCGGAAGGTGCCCCGCGACCGGCTCGGCGCGGAAGACGTGGTTCCCGAGGAGCTCGACGGGGTCCCGGTGCGCGTGCTCGCGATCGGCGAAGTCCAGGCCCACGGCAACGAGGGCGACGAGTTGTGAGGGAACCCCTGCACGCACAGTCAGGGGAAGAGGTGGTCTGGCGTGAGCCAGCCCGAATTGATGCGAGGACCCGCCGGCGGTCAGCTCAGCGACAGTTCCCGCCAGCAGGCGACCAGTGACTTCCTGCGGCGCGAGGCGCCGCTGGCCAATGTGGTCGGCTTCGGCCACGGCGTGAAATGGGTCGACGGACAGCCCACCGGCGAGGAGGCCGTCCTCGTCCTCGTGACCCAGAAGGTGCCCGAATCACTGCTGCCCGAGCGCGATGTGATTCCACGTCAGATGGACGACGGCACCCCCACGGACATCGTGGCCGTCGGCCAGATCTCCGCCCAGCGCCGGCAGTCCAGGCCGTCCGGCGTCCGCACCGAGGAAGGCGTCGGCTACGGGCCCGACGGCGGCGGCGCCCAGCGGTCCGGCGGCTACGGCCAGTCGCTGCTGGAGGAGCTCGGCGCGGTCCCGAGCTTCGAGCCGCAGGTGCTCATCCGCCGGATGCGGCCGTGCCCCTCGGGCTTCTCGGTCGGCAACGTCGCGGTCACCGCCGGCACCCTCGGCAGCGTGGTCCACGACTTCCTGCCGGGCGCGACGGTGGACCCGCCGGGTCCCGGGCTCGGCACTCCGTCGAAGTTCTACATCCTCTCCAACAACCACGTGCTCGCCGACTCCAACCGGGCGCAGCTGGGCAGCGTCATCCTGCAGCCCGGCACGTTCGACGGCGGCACGAACCCCACGGACCGGATCGCGACGCTGTCCCGGTTCATCACCATCCAGTTCGCCCCGCAGACGCCGCTCGACCAGCAGAACAACGTGGTCGACTGCGCGCTCGGCGAGGTCCCGTTCCAGGACGCCACGCGTGAGCAGTACTTCAGCGGCGCGCCGCGCGCCTGGCGCCGCAAGGCGAACGTCGCGGTCGGCGATCTCGTGAAGAAGACGGGCCGTACGACGAACATCTCCTTCGGCCGGATCATGGCGGTCGACGCGACGGTCGACGTCAACTACGGCACGGCCGGCACGGCCCGGTTCAAGGACCAGGTCATCACCACGAACATGTCGGCGGGCGGCGACTCCGGGTCCCTGGTGACCTCCCACGACAACGTGGCCGTCGGTCTGCTGTTCGCCGGTTCGTCGCAGGTCACCGTCGTCAACCACATCGAGAACGTACGCGCGTTGCTGCGCGTCGAGGTCTCCGAGCGACTCGCCTGACCCACGAATCGAAGGGAGGTCGGTCCATGACCACTCAGGCACGCAAGCAGAAGGGCCAGTCCCGCGCCGAGCACCGCTTCCACAACCCGCAGGGCGCGGAGGTCAAGACGCGCGACGAGGCGTTCGCCGCGCAGCGGGACGTGTCCGCGGAGGCCGTGTCGGTCGACTGCAAGCTGGAACTCAACAACGGCGCGATCACCTTCGCCATCACCGCGAGGATCAATCCGAACACGCACCCCTACGTGGTGACCGGCGGCCAGATCACGTCCGGTATCTGCGGCGCCCCGTGGGACATCACGGGCGGCTTCATCGGCGACACGTTCCGGCTCGACGCGAAGCGCTCCGGTCAGGGTTCGTGCGCCAACACGATCACCGTGGTCGGCGAGTACCAGAATCCTCCGGCGTATCGGGGGACCTATGGCTTCGACGGGGCGACATCGTCCTTCAAGCACACGACGCGGTATCTCTGCTAGCCGCACCGCTGCGCTGCCGCGTCTGCCGGGTGCTGGTCGTCCGGCGGGCGCGGCCCGGTGGGGGCCGATCGCGCAGTTCCCCGCGCCCCTGAAGACATGCGGCTCCGCCGCTCTCCTCAAGGATGAGATGCCGCACGAAGTGCGCATCTCAGGGGCGCGGGGAACTGTGCGAGAAGCCCCACCGGACCCGCACCCGCCCGCCGGGGACCGGCCCCGCAGACGCTACTGCGCCGCCGACCGAGCCTTAAAGGCCGCCTTGCGGGCCTCCTTGGCCACCTTCTTGTCCGGGTGGAGGCGGCCCATCGCCTCCAGGACGTCGGCCGTGGCCGGGTGGTCCACCCGCCACGCCGCCGAGAAGAACCCACTGTGCTGCGCGGCGAGCCCCTCGACCAGCGCCTGCAGTTCGTCGGAGTTGCCCTCCAGCGAAAGCTGCGCGGCGATCGTGTCGACGGTCAGCCAGAAGACCAGGTCCTCCGAGGGCGCGGGCACGTCCGCCGCGCCGTGCTCGGCGAGCCAGACGCGGGCGAGACCGCCCAGTTCGGCGTCGTCGAGGACCTCGCGGAGCGCGGGCTCGGCCTCGGTGCCGACCAGGGAGAGCGCCTGCTGGCAGCGGAGCCTGCGCAGCGGCGCCCCGGTGTCGGTGCCGCGGGCGGCGGCGAGCAACTCCCGTGCCGCGCCCAGCGGTTCACGCCGCGCGAGCCACTGCTCGATCTCGGCCTGCGCGGCCGCCTGCGGGAACGCGGAGGTGCCGTCGAGGAGCGTGTCCGCGCCCTTGTCGGCGAGGTCGCCGACGGCCGGGGCGTCCACGCCCGCCTCCAGCATCCGCGCCCGGATCCCGTACAGGCCGAGCGGGGTGAGCCGCACCATGCCGTACCGGGAGACGTCGGACTCGTCGACGGGCTCGGCCACCGGTTCGTCGGCGTCGGCCATGAGCGCCTCGTCGACGGGCTGGAACTCCACGAGGCCGACCGGGTCGAGCAGCCGGAACTGGTCGTCGAGCCGCATCATCGCGTCCGACACCTGCTCCAGGACGTCGTCGGTGGGCTCGCCCATGTCGTCGGGCACGATCATCGACGCGGCGAGCGCGGGCAGCGGGACGGGGCCGTCCCCGGCGCCGCCCTCGGTGACGGTGAGCAGATACAGGTTGCCGAGCACGCCCTCCAGGAACTCGGCCTCCTCCTCGGGGTCCCAGTCGAGCTGCGAGAAGTCGATCTCGCCGCCCTCCTCCATGGCGTCCACGAGGTCGTCGAGGTCGGGCACGCTCGCGTCGGCGAGCACCGTCTCGAGCGCGCCGAGCCACAGGCCGAGCACGTCCGCGGGGGCGCCGGAGGTGAGGGTGCCGAGCTCCTCGCCGACGGTGACGGTGCCCTCCTCCTCGTCCACGATCTCCAGCAGACCGGTGTCGACGGCGATGCGCCAGGCCTCGCTCGCGTACGCGGCGCCGTCCTCGTCGTCGGTCAGGCCGAGTTCGGCCGCGGCGGCGGGCAGCTGCTCCTCGACGAGTTCGCCGCCGGCGCCGACCCGGGTGTCGGGGCCGGCCCAGCGGGCGAGCTGCACCGCGCGCGACAGGAGGGGGGTGGCGAGGGCGTCCCGCGCCAGCTCCGCTTCGGCGGGCAGCCGGACCGGCGGCAGGGGGGAGCTGTCTGACATCGGCTGGTTCTCCTCAGGGGCGTACGTTGCGACCGCTCAGCCTAGACGGATTTGACCCTTTGCTGCCCGGTTCATGTACCCGTCAGGTTTCCGTCGCCCGGGAGACATCCGCGAAACCTTGACAACTCCCGGGCCCAGGAAAGAGATTGACGCGCGTAGAAAGCTGTAGGAAGCCACCCTCGTCCCGGCGCTCGCCACACGCACGTCCCCGGAGGGATCCCTTGCCGAGCAAGTCCGCGCGGTCCTCGCGCTCGCCGTTCTCCCGCTCCCGTCTCGCCGCACTCGCCGTCACGACCGCGTGCTGCGCCACGTCCGCCGTCGTCGTCACGGCCCCCGCGCACGCGGCGACGGTCGCCATCCATGACATCCAGGGCACCACCCGGACGTCCCCGCTCGCCGGTCAGCAGGTCACGGACGTGGCCGGTGTGGTGACCGGGGTCAGAACGTACGGCTCGTCGAAGGGGTTCTGGTTCCAGGACACGGCCCCCGACGACGACCCGGCCACCAGTGAGGGCGTCTTCGTCTTCACGAGTTCCACTCCGACCGTGAAGACCGGTGACGCGGTGACGGTCTCGGGCACGGTGTCCGAGTACGTGCCCGGCGGCGCCTCGTCCGGCAATCAGTCGCTCACCGAGATCACGAAGCCGACGGTGACCGTGGTGTCGTCCGGCAACCCGGTACCGGTGACGACGATCAGCGCGAAGTCGGTGCCGTCCGCCTACACGCCCGCGGGCGACGCGGCGGCGAACGGCTCGGTCAACGGCCTGACGCTGCGGCCGAAGAAGTACGCCCTCGACTACTACGAGTCCCTGGAGGGCCAGAACGTACGGATCGGCTCCTCGCGGGTCGTCACCGCCAGCGACGCCTACGCGGAGCTGTGGGTCACGGTCGAGCCGCACGAGAACGCGACACCGCGGGGCGGCACGCGCTACGGGTCGTACACGTCGCAGAACACCGGACGGCTGCAGATCCAGTCGCTCGGCGCGGTCGCCGACTTCCCGGCCGCCGATGTCGGCGATGTCCTGTCCGGCACCACCGAGGGCCCGCTCGACTTCACCCAGTACGGCGGATACACGCTGGTGGCGCGGGAGTTGGGCACGCTGAAGCAGTCGGGGCTCGCGCGTGAGACGACCCGGAAGCAGAAGTCGGGCGAGCTGGCCGTGGCGACGTACAACGTGGAGAACCTCGACCCGGGCGACGCCACGTTCGAGGAGCACGCGGCGGCGATCGTCGACCACCTCCAGTCGCCCGACATCGTGTCCCTGGAGGAGATCCAGGACAACAACGGCGCGAAGGACGACGGCACCGTCGCCGCCGACGTGACGGTGGACAAGCTGATCGACGCGATCGTGGCGGCGGGCGGCCCGCGCTACGACTGGCGCTCGATCGACCCGGTCGACGACCAGGACGGCGGCGAGCCCGGCGGCAACATCCGCCAGGTGTTCCTGTTCAACCCCGAGCGGGTGTCGTTCACGGACCGCGCGGGCGGCGACGCGACGACGGCCGTGGGCGTGACCCGCGAGCACGGCCGGGCCGCGCTGACCGCCTCGCCCGGCCGGATCGACCCGGCGAACGAGGCGTGGAAGACCAGCCGCAAGCCCCTTGCGGGCGAGTTCACCTTCCGCGGGAAGACCGTCTTCGTCATCGCCAACCACTTCGCGTCGAAGGGCGGCGACCAGGCCCTGACCTCGCAGTACCAGCCGCCGACGCGCAGCTCGGAGATACAGCGCCACGCGCAGGCGACGTCCGTGAACTCCTTCGTGAAGGACATCCTGAAGGTCCAGAAGGACGCGGACGTCATCGCGCTCGGCGACATCAACGACTTCGAGTTCTCGGGTACGGCGCAGCGCCTGGAGGACGGCGGAGCGCTCTGGTCGGCGATCAAGTCGCTGCCGCGCGGCGAGCGCTACACGTACGACTACCAGGGCAACAGCCAGGTCCTCGACCAGATCCTGGTCAGCCCCTCGATCCGCTGGAAGGGCGCGTTCGCGTACGACAGCGTGCACATCAACAGCGAGTTCCACGACCAGATCAGCGACCACGACCCGCAGGTGCTGCGCCTGCGCCCGTAGCGGTCAGCCGAACACCGAGACGAGCCAGGCGCTCCAGTCGGCCTCGTTCTGCGCGGCGTCGGCGTCCGGCGCGAAGTCGTGGACGCTGATGCCGACGGGGGCGCCCCAGCGGCCGCGGCCGAAGATGCGGTACAGCGCGGTGTCGGTGCGCAGGCCGATGAACCAGTCGTTGCGGTAGTCGAGGACAGTGTCCAGGGTCCGGCCGTCCGGGCCCTGGACGCGGATGCGGGTGCCGGCCGCGGCGTCGTCGGGCAGGTTCAGCGCGCGGCCGACCGCGGCGAGCGCGTCCTTGCCCACCGAGGTGGCAGGACCGTCGAGGGTGGCGAAGGCGGCCGGGCGGCCCGCGAAGTACGTGACGTACTGGCGCAGGGTGTGCAGATAGAAGTCGGTGTGCTTGTCGGCGCCGTCGTAGTACTCGTCCCAGTTGTCGACGAAGATCCCGCTGTGGACGTAGCGGACCCAGGAGCGGGAGCCGCCGTCGCGGGCCTCGATCGTGTAGTCGAGCTCGTTGAGCGTCTGGAACGGGGGCAGCGCCGCCGGGTCCTCGGAGCGGACGGTGAGCCGGTGCGGCGGGTCCCACACGGTGAGCACCGAGTTGAAGGGGCCGGCGCCGCCCTCCTTGGGCTCGTACTCCATGGGCCACAGCCAGCCGCCCGAGTGGGCGGTGACGGCGTCCCAGACCTGCTCGGGCGAGGCCCCGACCTCGAACTCGCGGGGGATCTCGAACTCTTTCCCGGCGTCGTTCCGCTTCTCGTCACTCATGGCTGTCGCTCCGTCAGTTCACTGTTGTCGGTGGGTGGTTGGATTCGGGGTTCGCTTCGGGGCCGGGGCTCGGTCCCGTCCTTGACCTTCGGGTGCAGGGCGATCACCAGGCGGTGGTCGCGGCCCGCCACGGCGTCGGCCGCGTGGTACTTGCGGATCAGCGCGTCGACTCCCTGCGTCAGCTCGGTCACGAACGCCGCCCGGTCGGCAGCGGAGGCGAACCGCACCTCGCCGTCGAGCGCGAACGTCGCCAGCCGCTTCCTGGCCCGCGCCGCGCCGGTGAGCAGTGCGCCCACGTCCCGTACGAGGCGGGCGGCGAGCGCGAGGAGCCAGTGCGCGGAGAGCTGGTCGCGGGCCCGGTCCGGGTCGGGCTGCACGGCGCCCAGCGCGCCGGGCGAGATCACGTAGGAGGCCGCGCTCGCGCGCATCAGCCGCTCGGTGACATTGCCCTTGCGCCGCTCACCGGCCAGTTCGACCAGGCCGTGCTTCTCCAGCGCCTTCAGGTGATAGTTCACCTTCTGCCGCGGCAGGCCGACCTTGGGCGCCAGCATCGCCGCGGACGCGGGCCCCTCGGCGAGCTCGGCGAGCAGCCGGGCCCTTGTCGGGTCGAGCGAGACCGCGGCGGCGGCCGGATCCTCGATGACGGTGACGTCCAACATGACTCCACCGTCCCACCGAAAACTTTTTTTGTCCAGGCGAGGGAAATGTTCGGTCGGGGCCCCGCCGAGGTCAGCGGGTGTCGGCGGGGGTCAGCCGCAGCGCGGGCCGATAGCGGTCCCCCTCCCCGGCGTCCCGCCCCTGCTCCCACTCGGCGCAGGTCAGGTACGCGGACCCGTCGAGGGTGCGGTGCAGATGTACGGCGACCAGTCCGGGCCCCTCGACGGGCGCGGGCTCGCGCTCGTGGACGGTGAGCGCGACGACGCCCGGCTCGCGCCCTCGTGCGGGTCCCCAACTGCTGCGCACCAGGCGGGTCTTGTGGAGCGCGAGCCGTCGGATGCCGGGGACCGCGGCGTCGATCTCGGCGTTGCGGTCGTCGCGCCCGTTGGCCCTGCTGTCTCCCGCGCCGTGGAAGAAGTCCTCGTACGCGGCGAGGTCCCGCCACTGCGAGCGGTGCATCAGGGTCGTCCCGTCGACGCTCTCGTGGACGCTGTAGGACAGCAGGCCGGCGTGCGGCCACGGCCGGGACCGCCAGGCGTGCTCGACGGCGTCGATCGTGGCGCGCTGCCGCTCGGGCCCGCCCACGTCCCAGGTGGAGACGAAGGCGAGCTCGGTGTCCGGGTGCGTCGGGTGCGCGGTCATGGCTTCCTCCAGGAGGCGCGGCGGGTGATCCACGCCTCCCAGGCTCAGCGCTCGACCGTGCTTGAGGTCAAGGCCCGCCCGGCGGATCAGAGCAGGTGCCCGCCACCGTGGTTCACGGCCGCCTTGGAGACGGCGTACAGGCTGGAACTGCCGTCGGCGAGAACGCCCGCCTGGGAGGAGATCGTGACCGCCGCGCCCGCGCCGCTCGCCTTCAGGTGCGGCACGGCGGCGGTGATCGTCTGCCGGACCCCGATGACGTTCAGGTCGTCCAGGCGCCGCCACACCTCGGGGCTCGCCGCCGCCAGGTCGTCGTGCGGGATGATTCGGTGGCGCCCGCGCAGTTGACGAGGATGTCGAGCCGTCCGTACGCGTCGACGGCCCCCTGCACCAGGGCCCTCGCCTCCTCTTCCACCGACACGTCCGCCTGGAGGTGGACGGCGTCGGGCAGTTCGGCCGCGAGTTCCTTGCCCGCGGCCACCGAACGGGCCGAGTTGACGACGGCCTTCAGCCCGTCGGCGGCGAACCGGCGGGCGACGGCGGCGCCGATGCCGATGCCGGACGACGAGCCGGTGATCAGCGCGACCCGCTGCTCCGTTCATCGCAGAGCCCGCTCAGTGCATCCCCGGCTCACCCCCGCCCATCGCCTTGCCGAGCCGCCCCAACTGCCCCTGGAACCAGTCGAGCCGGGCCTGCAGCAGGGCCGCC
Organism: Streptomyces sp. cg35; assembly: GCF_050410835.1. Taxonomy (NCBI): domain Bacteria; kingdom Bacillati; phylum Actinomycetota; class Actinomycetes; order Kitasatosporales; family Streptomycetaceae; genus Streptomyces; species Streptomyces sp. cg35. Next base: position 6,773,148 of record NZ_CP191268.1, on the reverse strand, counting down.
TCCGCGACGAGTTCCGGTACGCCGGGGGTCTCGCCGGCCGTCAGGGCGCCCGGCAGGGCCGGCACCTGCAGCCCGTCCCCCGCGAGCCGCGCGAACGTCGCGAGGGTCCAGCGAGCCCGTCCTCCCACACAGCCGCCACAGGCCGCCTCCAGGGCCCGTCGCCCGTCGCGGCCCCACCCCGCGTCGGCCAGTACCGAGGCCGCCGCCCCGCAGGGACACGGGCCGACGGTCGCGGTGCGCACCCGCTGCCGCTCGTACCGGAATCCGCGCTCGAAGCGGATGTAGGCACCGAGGACGGAGACCTTGAGGAGCACGGCCTTGCGGTGCTCGGCCTGGAGCAGCAGGCCCTCGGCGACGCGGCGCTCGTGCACGCAGTGGAATCCGCAGTCGCAGCGCCGGTGCGGGGCGCGGTGCCGGCGCCCGTAGACGCAGCGCGCCTCGTCGAGCACACGGTAGGGCGCGGCCGCACCGAGGGAGACGCCCACGAAACCGGCGCGCTCGCCGTCCGCGTCGAGTACGGGGTGGGCGATCTTGTATCCGGTGGGTGGCTCCGCCGGACGTTCCTCGGGGAGCCGGGGCCTCATCGGACGGCCGGGACCTCGACGGGCTCCGGGCTTGTGTCGACGACGGCTTCGGTCTTCAACTCAGGCCGCTGTACGTCGACTTCGGGCTCCGCGACCTCGCGCGGCGCTTCTTCGGCTATTCCGGTGGCGAGTGCTTTGCCGAGCCTCATGCTGCCTCCCCTGGACGGCCTTCGGCGACCCGGTCCTCGGCCACCGGCTTCTCATGGTGGCGCATGCCGGGCGTTTTGGCACCAGCGCCTTCCGCGTCGGCGACGAGCAGCGCGTACTGGTCGGCAACCAGCGCCTCGGCCACCGCGACCGCCCGCTCCCCCGCACGGCACAACCCCGCCTGTGAGTACGGCGCCGGCGCCGGGTGCCTGCGACGCCACCACGTCTCGCCCACCGCATAGATCCCGCTCGCGCACATCAGCACGGGCATGGCCAGGGCCATCGCCACGTCTCGCACCAGGAACCCCTTATGAACTGGCCAACATCTTCTGTGCAGTTCATCGGATTCCGGACGCGCCACCTGAAGACCGCCTATCGGCCAAAAACTCACCGAGAACGTCCGAAACAGGGCCCTCGTCACCCGTAACCTTCAGCAGAGCTCCGCCCTACCTCGTAGCAGATTTAAGTGGAGCTTCACGGAAGGGCGGCCGACACTGCTCTCATGACGCATTTCGCCCCTCCGCCCTTCGGCCGCGCCCTGTGCGCCATGGTCACGCCCTTCACCGAGACCGGCGCCCTCGACCTGGAGGCCGCGCGGAAGCTGGCCGACCGGCTCGTCACCGAGGGCTGCGAGGGGCTCGTGCTGTCCGGCACGACCGGCGAGTCCCCCACGACGACGGACGCCGAGAAGGCGGACCTGGTGCGCGCGGTGCGCGAGGCGGCCGACGGGCGGGCGGCCGTCCTCACCGGCGTCGGCACGGCCGACACCACGCACACCCTGGCCCTCGCGCACCAGGCTCAACAAGCCGGTGCCGACGGCCTGTTGGCCGCCACGCCGTACTACAGCCGACCGCCGCAGGACGCCGTCGAGGCACACTTCCGCGCGCTGGCGGACGCCACGGACCTGCCGGTGATGCTGTACGACATCCCCGGCCGCACCGGCACCCGCATCGAGCCGGAGACGATGCTGCGACTCGCGGAGCACCCCCGGATCGTCGCCGTGAAGGACTGCGCGTACGACCTGCTCGGCACCCAGAAGGTCATGCGGGAGACAGATCTGGCCTACTACACGGGCTGCGACGAGTACGTCCTCGCGCTGTACGCGCTCGGCGGCGCGGGCTACGTCTCGACCGTGGCGAACGTCGTGCCCGCCGCCTTCCGGGCGATCGTCGACGCGTACGACGCGGGCGACACGGCCGGGGCCGCCCGCCGTCAGCAACGCACCGTCCCCCTCACGGAGTTGATGATGAACGCCGGCCTGCCCGGCGCGGTCACGGCGAAGGCGCTCCTCGCCGCGCTCGGCCTCCCGGGCAACGCCTTCGTGCGGGCACCGCTGCGGCCCGCCGGCCAGGACGTGACCGACGGGCTGCTCACGGCGTACGGGGAACTGATCAGCGGGTCGTGAACTGCGGTGTCCAGCGGCCCGGGTAGGCCGCGGAGGCCTTGCGGAAGTCGCTGAGCGCGACGACCTTGTCGCTGCCCAGAGTGACCAGGAGCAGCTGGTTGTGGAACTCGCCCTTCCCGCCGCACCTCTTGGGGTCGCAGCCCCAGGCGATGAGCCGCTTGTCGTCGGCCCACGCGAGCAGCTGCTGCGCGGGCAGCTTGTCGACGCGCCTGCCGGTCCGCGCGTCGTTCACGGCGACGGCGATCTCGCCCCCCTCGCCCGCGAAGTCGCCGCCCGCGAGCCTGCCGTTGGGCGAGACCCCCGCTTCGGAGATCATCTCCCAGCCCCGCAGGTTCTGGGGTGTGGCCACCTTGTTGCCCTGGAAGTCGTAGAACTGCGGGCCGGGCTGCATCGGCGCCGACACGGCGAGCAGCTTGCCGCCGGGTGCGAACTCGAAGTCCTCCCGCGCGTTGAACTCGTCGCCCTCGTGCGGCGCCGGGGCCCACTTCCCCTTCCCGCTCGCCACGTCGATGACGGAGAAACCGGTCCGGGACGGGTGCCCAGGGCTCGGCTCGTCCGGACCGCTGCCGTCGTTCATCGGCCGGTCCTTGTACAGGTGGTCCGGGTCCTTCTCGTACGTGGTCGCGACGAGCCTGCTGCCGTCCGGCGAGAACTGGACCCCGGCGGCCCCCTGTTCCACCGGGATCCAGCGCTCCACCTTGTTGCTGGCCAGGTCGAGGATCCCGACCCGCTTCGCGGGCAGTTCCTTCTCCAGGACCGCGGCGGTGCGCAGCCCCGGGGCGACGGTCAGCCAGGACCACCGGGTCGTCTTCCGGTACGTCTTGGTCGTGGGGTCGATGACCCCGTACGTACGCGTCAACCTGCCGTCGCCGTCGGCGAACTTCACCGACTTGTACGTGACGAACGACGCCAGCGCCGTCCGCCCCGCCGCGATCGCGTCCTTCGGCGGCGACTGGTCCGGGTGCGCGACGACGTCGGCGGGGCCGATCACGTCCGCGGGCCGCACGTCCTCGCCGCCGCCGATCCGCGGTACGGCCACGACGGTGGCGGCCACCGCGGCGACGGCCACGGTCGCGGCCGCCACGGTGCGGACCCGGCGCCTGCGCCGCGTCACGAACACCCGGTCGGCCAGGTCCGCGGGCGCGGGTCCAACCTCGGCGGCCTGCTCGCCGAGTGCCTCCTTGAGTACTTCGTCGACGTTCACGGGCGCACCTCCACCGGCGCGTAGTCACGGGACGGCGGCTGCTCGGCATCGGCCGGGCCGAGCGCACCCAGCTCGGGCGCGAGGCCGCGCAGCCTGGCCAGGGAGCGGTGGGTGGTGGAGCGCACCGTGCCCACCGAGACACCGAGAAGACGGGCCACGTCGGCCTCGGGCAGGTCCTCGAAGTAGCGCAGCACGAGCACGGTGCGCTGGCGTGCGGTGAGCCGGGCGAGCGCGGCGCGCATGACGATGCGCAGCTCGGCGGAGGACGTCCCGGCGTCGGCGCCGGCCTCGTCCGGCACCTCCCCGTAACTCACCTCTCTCCTCGGCCATTTCAGCCGCCACCGGCTGACCTGCTGCCGGTAGAGGACCTGCCGGACGTACGCCTCGGGGTCCTCCACCCGGTTCCACCGGCCGGCGACCTTGATCAGCGCGTTCTGCAGCAGGTCCTCACCCGCGTGCCGGTCGCCGCCGCACAGCAGCACCGCCGTCTTCAACAGCACCGTGGACCGGTTCGCCACGAAATCCCGGAAACCGTCCGCACTCTCGCCGCGTTCACCGCGTGCCGCATCCATCGCCACCTTCTTTTCCCCGCCCGTTGTCATGCCTCTGCCCTTGCTGACGCGTCCGGCGGGCCCCCGCTATGCCACCCCGGCGAAAAAATCTTCCCCCGACGACAGAGCGGCCCGCGCCGGGACACCCCGGCGCGGGCCGCTCGCGCCTGCTGCTGACGTGCGGTGGATCAGTTGTGGCTGTGGAGCACCTCGTTGAGGCCGCCCCACACCGCGTTGTTCGGGCGGGCCTCGACGGTGCCGGTCACCGAATTGCGGCGGAAGAGGATGTTCGAGGCGCCGGACAGCTCGCGGGCCTTGACGACCTGGCCGTCGGGCATCGTGACGCGCGTGCCCGCGGTGACGTAGAGGCCGGCCTCGACCACGCACTCGTCGCCGAGCGCGATGCCGACGCCCGCCTCGGCGCCGACGAGGCAGCGCTCGCCGATGACGATGCGGACGTTGCCGCCGCCGGACAGGGTGCCCATGGTGGAGGCGCCGCCGCCGATGTCCGAGCCGTCGCCGACGACGACGCCGGCGGAGATGCGGCCCTCGACCATCGACGTGCCGAGCGTGCCGGCGTTGAAGTTCACGAAGCCCTCGTGCATGACCGTGGTGCCCTCGGCGAGGTGCGCGCCGAGGCGGACGCGGTCGGCGTCGGCGATGCGGACGCCCTTGGGGGCGACGTAGTCGGTCATGCGCGGGAACTTGTCGATCGAGGTGACCTGGAGGTGCAGTCCCTCGGCTCGGGCGTTCAGGCGGACCTTCTCGACGTCGTCGACGGCGACCGGGCCGAGCGAGGTCCAGGCGACGTTGGCGAGGAAGCCGAACTGGCCGTCCAGGTTCACGCCGTGCGGCTTGACCAGGCGGTGGCTGAGCAGGTGCAGACGCAGGTACACGTCGTGCGCGTCCAGCGGCTTGTCGTCGAGCGAGGCGATGACCGTGCGCACGGCCACGATCTCGACGCCGCGGCGGGCGTCCGGGCCGATCGCCTTGGCGGCACCCTCGCCGAGCAGCTCGACGGCCTGGTCGGCGGAGAGCTTCTCGGACCCGGCCGGGCCGGGCTCGGCGACGAGCTCGGGCGCGGGGAACCAGGTGTCGAGAACGGTGCCGTCGGCGGTGACGGTGGCGAGGCCGGCGGCGACGGCGCCGGTGGAGCGGGAAGCAAGGGTCGTGTCGGTCATGGGGGCCAACTTAATCGGCGGGCCCCTGTTCGAGCGAACCAGCGGGGGTGGCGTCTCAGGTGCCGGGCGCCGCCCCCGCCGCCGCACGTCAGGGGCGGTCCCCCTGGTGGTCGACGACCCCGCTGGCCAGGAGCGCGTTCTGGAACATGATGTCTCCGGCCTGCCACGGCCGGTCGGGCCGGTCGGGGGTGTCGTCGGCACCCAGGAAGTCGAACGACTCCTTGTGGTCCTTGACGATCAGCCACCGGGCCCGCCACGGAACCTCACGCGGCCGGGATCAGCCGCGCCAGCATCTCCCGTGTGTAGTCCGCGTCGTACTCCCCGCCCGTGAGCAGCACCTGAAGCGAGATCCCGTCCATCAGCGCGACCAGGGCCCGCGCGGTGACGGGGTCGGTCCGGTCGGCCAGTACGTCGGCCAGCTCCTGGCACCACGCGGCGGCGACCGGCCGCAGCGCGGGGCGGCGCAGCGCGGCCAGGTACAGCTCGTACTCCAGCTCCACGCCGACCCGGTCCCCGGCGAGCCACTCGCCGAGCACTCCGGCCAACTCGTCGGCGAGGTCGACGCCCGGGTCGCGGAAGGCGCCGTGCGCGGCGACGACCTTCGCGAACCCCTCGTTGGCCTGCCGCAGCGCGGCCACCAGCAGCTCGTCGAGCGTGGCGAAGTGGTACGTCGTCGAGCCCAGCGGGACATCGGCCTCGGCGGCGGCGGTGCGGTGGCTGAGCCCCGCGATCCCCTTCTCTCCCACCACCCGGATCGCGGCGTCGATGATCCGCTGGCGCCGCTCGGGGTCGTAGCGGCGCGGCATCAGTGCGCCCCGCCGAGGTTCAGGAGCACGACGCCGCCGATGACGAGCACGATGCCGCCGACCTTGGCGAGGGTCAGCCCCTCCCCGAGGAAGATCATGCCGATCGCGGCGATGACGGCCGTGCCGGTGCCCGCCCAGATCGCGTACGCGGTGCCGATCTGCACGGTCTTCAGCGTCTGGGCGAGCAGCGCGAACGCGATCACGTACCCGGCGACGGTGATCAGCGAGGGCCAGAGCCTGCTGAACCCCTCGCTGTACTTCATGGCCGTGGTGGCCCCCACTTCGGCGGCGATGGCGCCGGCGAGCAGTACGTATCCCATGTGTACGAGTGTACGCATCGTTGCGTACGCCCGTACACAACGCGCCCGGGCTCGCCCTGACTCAGTCCAGCAGGGTCTTCTTCGGCCGCAGCACGCAGAACTCGTTGCCCTCCGGGTCCGCGAGGACGACCCAGGTCACGTCGTCGCCCTGCCCCACGTCGGCCCGGCGCGCGCCGAGCGCGATGATCCGCTCGACCTCGGCGTCCCGGTCGTCCGGGGAGAGGTCGATGTGCAACCGGTTCTGGCCGCTCTTGCGCTCGGGCACCGTGACGAAGCACATCCCGGGCAGCGCGGCGGCGTCGCGCCCGATCACGACCTCGTCGTCGTCCTCGTAGAGCACCTGCCAGTCGAGGACCTGGCACCAGAAGCGGGCGAGGGCGGCGGCGTCGCGGGAGTTGACGGTGACTTGGTACAGGGAGACGGTCATGTCCGCCAGTCTCACCCGTCAGGTCGCCTGCCGCAGGTCGCCCACGGGGCCGCGCTCCCGCGGCCGCATCGTCCGGTCGACCATCCCGCGCTTCAGGCACGCGGCCCGGCGCAGCGCGGCCACCTGCCGGTAGCGGGCGAGTTCCGCCGGGGTCGGGCCGCACGACGCCGGCCGGTTCGTAGCCGCGCGAGGCGAGCCACTCCCCCAACACCGCCTCGTGCAAGTGGATCTGATGCAGCGTCAATCACTGACCGACCGCTCCACGCCGCCCGCGTCCAGACCCAGCCCGTGGAGACACCCCACGACGAAGACGGGCCGTACGGGATCACAGACACGCACCCGGCCGGGCTCGCGCTCACCACTGAGGCACCCTGGGGGACGTCTGGGAATCCCGTACGAATCCGTGGACGGCGCCCTGCGGCACCGCCCGTGGCCCGCGCTACGACACCGTGAACCAGGCCGCCCGCGCCTTCTTCCACTCGTCGTGGTCGAGGTCCTTGGCCTCGGTGCCGTCGCCGTACAGGTCGGCGGAGCCGTTGTCGGTGATCAGCTGCGCGCGCTGCCCGGACTGCGACAGGTCCGGCACGGAGACGACCGACTCCCAGCCGCCCGGGTCGCTCGTCGGCAGGTCGGCGCGCTTGACGGGCGCGTGTCCCGCGACGCCGTCCCACTGGTAGAGGGCGTAGGGGTCGGAGTTGTCGTCGGCGGCCCAGCTGCCGGCCAGGACCAGGTACTGGTTCGCGGAGTTCTTGCGGATGTCGCGCACGGCGAGCCCGCCCAGGTCGAGCTCGATGGGCGTGCCGAACACCGGGGCCGCACCGCTCGCCAGCACCTTGTCGAAGTTGGTGACGGGCACGATCAGTCCCTTGCCCCCGTCCTTCGGCGGCACGAGGGGCGCGCGGAAACCGAGGTACGCGGTCGTGGTCGACCCGGGCGCGAACTCGAGCCCCTCGACGTTGAACCCGTCGATCTGCTTGGGCACCTGCCCGTCCTCGGTCCCGGCGGCGAACCCGTACCGGTCCCCGTTCGCCTCGTCCCACGCCACGAGCTGGTCGCGCAGCTTCTTGTAGGAGTGCGCGTACGTCAGCTGGGTGGCGGCCCCGCTGCCGCTCACCGAGGTCGTGAAGACGGTGTTGCGGTCGGCCTTGTACTCGCCGTCCTTGTTGTTGCCGAGCGAGCCGGTCCAGTAGATGAGGTCGCCGACGCGGGTGGCGCCCTCGATGTCGATCTCCTTGTCGGCGCCGACCTTGGCGGACATGTCCCAGGTCTTCACCGGGGCTCCGGAGGCCGAACCGTCGTACAGGCGCAGCACGTTGGACTCGTCGTCCGCGACGACGACATAGCCGCCGCCCACCTCGACGGCGGCGGACGCGTCGCTGGAGCCCGTGAAGTACCGGGTGCCGGACGGGTTCTGTACGGACCCGGAGGCCGCGTAATGCAGCTTGGTCGTCGCCGTGGCGCCGCCGGTGCCGGTCACCTTCAGCGTCAGGTCGGTGTAGCCCTGGCCGCGCGCGGCGACGGAGACGGTGCGGGTCGCGCCGGTCCCGCTGACGGTCACGTCGCCGGTCTGCGCGACGGACGTCTTGCTGCTGGCCGACGCGCTGACGGTGAGGGCGGAGGCGTCGGCCCCGCTCTGCGCGACGCTCACGGTGACCGTCGGGTCGCCGACGCCGCCGACGGCGCCGCTCAGGTAGGCGGCCGACAGCTTGATCGTCGGGGTGGCCGAACTGGCCGCGCCCGCCGGGAAGTTGCCGCTGACGACAGCCAGCGTGAGCAGACCGCCGGCGGCGGCGACGGCCGTGCGGCGCGAGCGCGGAGAATGGTGCGGCACTGGGAGCCCTTCGTCGACGTGATGTCGACGGGAAGGTTCCGCTCCGCACACCAACACCACGTATCGATCATGCGTACGGGAGTCGAACTCCGCGGGTCCAGGACGCCGAACGGCCCCGGCGGAATACCCGCCGGGGCCGCTCCATCAGCACAGGTCAGACGTTGAAGCCGAGCGCCCGCAGCTGCTCGCGCCCCTCGTCCGTGATCTTGTCCGGGCCCCACGGCGGCATCCAGACCCAGTTGATCCGCAGCTCGTTGACGATGCCGTCGGTGGCGGACTTGGCCTGGTCCTCGATGACGTCGGTCAGCGGGCAGGCCGCGGACGTCAGCGTCATGTCGATCGTCGCGATGTTCGCGTCGTCGATGTGGATGCCGTAGATGAGACCGAGGTTCACGACGTCGATGCCCAGCTCGGGGTCGACGACGTCGTACAGCGCCTCGCGGACCTCCTCCTCGGAGGCCGGCTTCATCTCCACTGCCGTGTTGTCGCTCATGCGGTCTTCGCCTCCTCCGCGAAGGCCTGGGCCGTCGCGTCCTTCCACGCCATCCAGCTCAGGAGGGCGCACTTCACTCGCGCCGGATACTTGGAGACCCCGGCGAACGCGACCGCGTCCTCCAGGAGCTCCTCCATCGAGTCGTCCGGCTCGATCTGCCCCTTGGACTGCATCAGCTCCAGGAAGGTCTCCTGGATCCGCCGCGCGTCCGACAGCTCCTTGCCGACGAGCAGGTCGTTCAGCACGGAGGCCGAGGCCTGGCTGATGGAGCAGCCCTGGCCCTCGTAGCTGACGTCCTCGATCTTCTCGCCGTCGTACTTCACGCGCAGCGTGATCTCGTCGCCGCACGTCGGGTTGACGTGGTGCACCTCGGCGTCGCCGTCCCGCAGACCGCGCCCGTGCGGATGCTTGTAGTGGTCCAGGATGACTTCCTGGTACATGGAATCCAGCTTCACAGTCCCAGCCCTCTACCCGAAGAAGTTCCGTACGTGCTCCAGGCCGTCGACCAGCGCGTCGATCTCGCCGGGCGTGGAGTACAGATAGAACGACGCTCGCGTGGTCGCAGGAATTCCGTACCGCAGGCAGACGGGCCGCGCGCAGTGGTGGCCGACCCGGACCGCGATGCCCTGCTCGTCGAGGACCTGGCCCACGTCGTGCGGGTGGATGTCACCGAGCGTGAAGGAGATCGCGGCGCCCCGGTCCTCGGCCGTGGCCGGGCCGATGATCTTCAGGTCCGGGACTTCCTGGAGCCGCTTCACCGCGTACTCGGTGAGCACCTGCTCGTGCCGGTGGACGTTCTCCATGCCGATCGCGTTCAGGTAGTCGATCGCCGCCCCGAGGCCGATGGCCTGCGAGATCGGCGGCGTACCCGCCTCGAACTTGTGCGGCGCGGGAGCGTAGGTGGAGGAGTGCATCGAGACGGTCTCGATCATCTCGCCACCGCCGAGGAACGGCGGGAGGTCCTCCAGGAGCTCCTGCCGGCCCCACAGGACGCCGATGCCGGTCGGGCCGCACATCTTGTGGCCGGTGAAGGCCACGAAGTCGGCCTGCAGCGCCTGCACGTCGAGCGGCATGTGCGGGGCGGCCTGGGAGGCGTCGATCAGGACCAGGGCGCCGACCTCCTGGGCGCGGCGCACGATGGCCTCGACCGGGTTGTGGGTGCCCAGGATGTTCGACACCAGCACGAAGGAGACGATCTTCGTCTTCTCGGTGATGGTCTCGTCGATGTTGCTCAGGTCGAGGCGGCCGTCGTCGGTCAGGCCGAACCACTTCAGCTTCGCGCCGGTGCGCTGCGACAGCAGCTGCCACGGAACGATGTTGGAGTGGTGCTCCATCTCCGTGATGACGATCTCGGTCTCGTGATCGACCTTGTACGGCTCGTCGGCCCAGCCCAGCATGTTGGCGACGAGGTTGAGCGACTCCGAGGCGTTCTTCGTGAAGATGACCTCGTCGCGGCTCGGCGCGTTGATGAACGCGGCGACCTTGTCGCGCGCGCCCTCGTACAGCGCCGTGGCCTCCTCGGCCAGCACGTGCACGCCGCGGTGGACGTTGGCGTTGTGCTGCTCGTAGTACTCACTGAGCACGTCGAGGACCTGGCGCGGCGTCTGCGAGGTCGCCGCGTTGTCCAGGTACACGAGCTTCTTGCCGTCGTGGAGCACCCGGTCGAGGATCGGGAAGTCCTTGCGGATCGCCTCGGTGTCGAGGAGGCCCGGCAGCTGTGTCACGCGGATGCGCCACCCTTCACGTACTTGTCGTAGCCCTCGGCCTCGAGCTGGTCGGCGAGCTCGGCGCCGCCGGACTCGACGATGCGGCCGCCCGCGAAGACGTGCACGTGGTCGGGCTTGATGTAGCGCAGGATGCGCGTGTAGTGGGTCACCAGGAGGGTGCCGACCTCGCCGTTCTCACGGACGCGGTTGATGCCCTCGGAGACGATGCGCAGCGCGTCGACGTCCAGGCCGGAGTCGGTCTCGTCGAGGATCGCGATCTTCGGCTTGAGGAGCTCCAGCTGGAGGATCTCGTGGCGCTTCTTCTCACCGCCGGAGAAGCCCTCGTTCACGTTGCGCTCGGCGAAGGACGGGTCCATGGAGAGCTTCTCCATGGCCTCCTTGACCTCCTTCACCCAGGTGCGCAGCTTGGGGGCCTCGCCGCGCACGGCCGTGGCCGAGGTGCGCAGGAAGTTCGACACGGAGACGCCGGGGACCTCGACCGGGTACTGCATGGCGAGGAAGAGGCCGGCGCGGGCGCGCTCGTCGACGGACATCTCCAGGACGTCCTCGCCGTCGAGCGTGACGGTGCCGGAGGTGATCGTGTACTTCGGGTGACCCGCGAGGGAGTAGGCGAGGGTCGACTTGCCGGAGCCGTTCGGGCCCATGATGGCGTGCGTCTCGCCCTGCTTCACGGTGAGGTCGACGCCCTTGAGGATCTCCTTCGTGGCGTTGTCGGCCTCGACGGTGACGTGCAGGTCTCGGATTTCAAGCGTTGCCATGGGTGCCTCAGGACTCCTGGGTGAGGGAGACGAGCACGTCGTCCCCTTCGATCTTTACGGGGTATACGGGGACGGGGCGCGTCGCGGGAAGGCCGGACGGCTTGCCGGTGCGGAGGTCGAACGCGGAGCCGTGCAGCCAGCACTCGATCTGGCAGTCCTCCACCTCGCCCTCGGAGAGCGAGACGTTCGCGTGCGAGCAGATGTCGTTGATCGCGAACACCTCCCCCTCGGTGCGGACGACCGAGACCGGCGTGCCGTCGAGTTCCACCCGCTTCGGGGTGTCCTCCTCCAGCTCGCCAAGGCCGCAGGCGCGTACGAAGGCCATCAGACCGTGGCCTCCAGCTCGGTCTCGATCCGGCCGATCAGGCGCTCCTCGATGTCCGGGACACCGATCTGCTGGACGAGCTCGGCGAAGAAGCCGCGCACGACGAGGCGGCGGGCCTCGTCCGCGGGGATGCCGCGGGCCATCAGGTAGAAGAGCTGCTCGTCGTCGAAGCGGCCGGTCGCGGAGGCGTGACCGGCGCCGACGATCTCGCCGGTCTCGATCTCCAGGTTCGGCACGGAGTCGACGCGCGCACCGTCGGTGAGCACGAGATTCCGGTTCATCTCGTAGGTGTCGGTGCCTTCGGCGGCGGCCTCGATGAGGACATCACCGATCCACACGGCGTGCGCGTCGTCGCCCTGGAGCGCGCCCTTGTAGACGACGTTCGACTTGCAGTGCGGGGCGGTGTGGTCGACCAGGAGGCGGTGCTCCTGGTGCTGGCCCGCGTCGGTGAAGTAGAGGCCGAACAGCTCGGCCTCGCCGCCGGTGGCCGCGTACTGCACGCGCGGGTGCAGGCGGACGACGTCACCGCCGAAGGTGACGACGACGGACTTGAAGGAGGCGTCGCGGCCGACGAGCGCGTTGTGCTGCGCCACGTGGACGGCCTTGTCGTCCCAGTCCTGCACCGACACGACGGTCAGCTTCGCGCCGTCGCCGAGCAGGTAGTCGACGTTGGCGGCGAGCACCGCGTCACCGGTGTGGTCGATGACGACGACGGCCTCGGCGAAGGCGCCCAGCTCGATGACCTGGTGGCCGTAGGCGACGCCGCCCTCGCCGTGCACGGCGATCCGGATCGGCTCGGTCAGCTGCGTCTCCTTGGGCACGGAGACGACGGACGCCTTCTCGAACGCCGAGTACGCCTGGGCGGCGACGCGGTCGACGGGCTTGCCCGCCTTGCCGATGCGGGCGTCGTCCCGGCCGACGGTCTCGACGGTGACGCCGGCCGGCGCCTCCACGTCGACCTTGACGCCGGTGCCGGTGGCGACGGCGGTGCCGTCGTGCAGGCCGCGCAGCCGCTCCAGCGGCGTGAACCGCCACTCCTCCTCGCGGCCGTGCGGGACCGGGAAGTCCTGCACGTCGAAGGACGGGGGCGCGCTCATGCGCGTGGCGACGGTCGACTCTGCGGCCACCGCGATGGTTCCGGCAGTGGTCGAACCGGCCGGGATGTTCTGAGCCTCAGCCATGGCTGTCGTAGCGCTCGCTTTCTTACGTAAGTGGCTTGATGGAGAAGGCGGTAGGGGTTAACCCACCGAGCCTTCCATCTGCAGCTCGATCAGCCGGTTGAGCTCGAGCGCGTACTCCATGGGCAGCTCCTTGGCGATCGGCTCGACGAAGCCGCGCACGATCATCGCCATGGCCTCGAACTCGGAGAGTCCGCGGCTCATCAGGTAGAAGAGCTGGTCCTCGGAGACCTTGGAGACGGTCGCCTCGTGGCCCATGGACACGTCGTCCTCGCGGACGTCGACGTACGGGTACGTGTCGGAGCGCGAGATGGTGTCGACGAGCAGCGCGTCGCACAGCACGTTCGACTTCGATCCGGCGGCGCCCTCGCCGATCTCGACGAGACCGCGGTAGGAGGTGCGGCCACCGCCGCGCGCCACGGACTTCGAGACGATGTTGGAGGACGTGTTCGGCGCCATGTGGACCATCTTGGAACCGGCGTCCTGGTGCTGGCCCTCGCCCGCGAAGGCGATGGACAGCGTCTCGCCCTTGGCGTGCTCGCCCATCAGGTAGACGGCCGGGTACTTCATGGTGACCTTGGAGCCGATGTTGCCGTCGATCCACTCCATGGTCGCGCCCTCGTACGCCACGGCGCGCTTGGTGACCAGGTTGTAGACGTTGTTCGACCAGTTCTGGATGGTCGTGTAGCGGCAGCGGGCGCCCTTCTTCACGATGATCTCGACCACCGCGGAGTGCAGGGAGTCCGACTTGTAGATCGGCGCGGTGCAGCCCTCGACGTAGTGGACGTAGGCGTCCTCGTCGACGATGATCAGCGTCCGCTCGAACTGGCCCATGTTCTCCGTGTTGATACGGAAGTAGGCCTGGAGCGGGATCTCGACGTGCACGCCCTTCGGCACGTAGATGAAGGAGCCGCCCGACCACACGGCGGTGTTCAGCGCGGCGAACTTGTTGTCGCCGGCCGGGATGACGGTCCCGAAGTACTCCTTGAAGAGCTCCGGGTGCTCCTTCAGGGCGGTGTCGGTGTCGAGGAAGATGACGCCCTGCTCCTCCAGGTCCTCGCGGATCTGGTGGTAGACGACCTCGGACTCGTACTGGGCCGCGACACCGGCGACGAGGCGCTGCTTCTCCGCCTCGGGGATGCCGAGCTTGTCGTACGTGTTCTTGATGTCCTCGGGCAGGTCCTCCCAGGACTCCGCCTGCTTCTCCGTGGAGCGCACGAAGTACTTGATGTTGTCGAAGTCGATGCCCGACAGGTCCGAGCCCCAGTTCGGCATGGGCTTCTTGCCGAAGAGCTTCAGGCCCTTGAGGCGGAGCTTGGTCATCCACTCCGGCTCGGACTTCTTGTCGGAGATGTCCTTGACGACGTCCTCGTTGATGCCGCGCTTGGCAGAGGCACCGGCCGCGTCGGAGTCTGCCCAGCCGTATTCGTACTTGCCCAGGCCCTCGAGCTCAGGGTGGGCAGTCTCCTCGATGGGGAGAGTCATGCGGGGTTCCTCCCGGCGGTGCTTGCAGATGCGTTGGTGATGGTCTTGGGGGTGTTCTTGGCGCCCTTGGGGATGAACGTCGTACAGACGCCGTCACCGTGGGCGATGGTGGCCAGCCGCTGCACGTGCGTGCCGAGGAGCTGCGAGAACATCTCCGTCTCGGCCTCGCACAGCTGCGGGAACTGCTCGGCGACGTGCGCGACCGGGCAGTGGTGCTGGCAGAGCTGCTCGCCCTGTTGCGGGAGGGGCGCGCTGCGCGCCGTAGCAGCGTACCCGTCCGCGCTCAGGGCCTTGGCCAGCGCTGCGGTCCGTCCGCCGGGCGGTGCCCCTTCCACCGCCTCGCGGTACGCCACGGCCTGCGCGGCGATCCGGGCCCGGGCGAAGGCGACGACTGCCTCGTCCCCGCCGGCCTGCTCCTGGATCCAGCGGAGCGCGTCCGCGGCGAGCTTGTCGTAGGACTGGTCGAAGGCGTCGCGGCCGCAGTCGGTGAGCGCGAACACCTTGGCGGGCCGGCCGCGCGTACGCGCCCCGTAGACCCGCTGTTCCCGTGCCTCCACGACGTCATCGGCTACGAGGGCGTCGAGGTGGCGGCGGACGGCGGCCTGGGTGAGGCCGAGGCGTCCGGCGAGATCGGCGACGGTGGACGGGCCGTGGTCCAGGATGGAGCGCGCGACCCGGTTGCGCGTCGATCGCTCCCCGGTCGCGAGCTCCTCGTGAGGGGCCCCCGTGGGTGCCTCCTGAGCCTCGCCGACGTTTTTCACAACGCCATTGTTGCGTAATTCCTCAGACCCTGACAAGCGGGCTGGTGATCGCGCGGCGGTGCCGTGCATCACTTAGGTAGACCTAAGTAGATACGTGGCGTGACCTGCGGAAACGATCTTTGATCGATCAGAGTCGGGCGGCTCCGGCGCGTAAATGCGTGGCGCCGCAGCGGCCCCGCCGGGACACTGCCGACCATGCCCGCACCCCTCCCCACCGGCCCGCTCGTCACCCGGGCCTCGCTCGCGTGCGACCTTCGCGCGCTCGGTGTCGAGGCCGGCGAGATCCTGCTCGTGCACTCCTCCCTCAGCAGCCTCGGCTGGGTCAACGGCGGGCAGGCAGCCGTCGTCCAGGCCCTCCTCGACGCACTCGGCGACGACGGCACGCTGGTCGTGCCCGCGCACTCCGGCGACCTCACAGATCCGGCGCTCTGGAGCGACCCGCCGGTGCCGGCGGACTGGTGGGAGACGGTCCGGGCGACCATGCCCGGTTACGACCCGCGGACCACGCCCAGCCGCTCCGTCGGCGTGATCCCCGAGGCCGTACGCAGCTGGCCGGGCGCCCTGCGCAGCGCGCACCCCCAGACGTCGTTCGCCGCGCTCGGCCCGCGCGCCGCCGAGATCGTCGAGGGGCACGCGCCGGACTGCCGGCTCGGCGAGCGCAGTCCGCTGGCCCGTCTGGAGGAACGGGGCGCACGCGTGCTGATGCTCGGCGCGGGATACGGGGCATGCACGGGCTTCCATCTGGCCGAGTACCGCGTCCCGCACCGCACGGAGGACGCCGGCCGTCCGGGTCCCGCCGGCTGGGAGCACGTCGGCGAGGTGGCGATCAGCGCGGACCGCTTCGACGAGCTCGGCACGGCCTTCGAACGGGACGTGCCGGTCGTGACCGGCCGGGTGGGCGCGGCGCAGACGCGTCTGTTCCCGCTGGCGGACGCGGTGGCCTACGCACAGAAGTGGCTCCCCGCGCACCGCCCGCCGCGGCCCTAGAGGCGACGGCCCCGGGGCCCAGGGCCTGTCCGGCGGATCGTGTCGCGGGCCCTAGAGATCCTCCTCGCGCTCGGGCCGCCCCATGAACCAGTACGAGCCCGCGACCAGCAGCCCGCCGCCCACGATGTTGCCCGGCACGGTGAACGCCAGGTTCCGCAGCAGATCGCCGAACCCCGCGCTCCCGTCCAGGATCGCCAGGCTGAACAGGGCCATGTTCGCCACGCAGTGCTCGAACCCGACGGCCACGAACACGAACACCGGGATCCACAGCACGAAGATCTTCGCCCCGTCGCCCTTGGCCCGGTAGAACATCCAGATCGCGAGGCACACGAGGAGATTGCACAGCACGGCCCGCCAGAACAGCTGGCCCCCGGCCAGGGCCTCCTTGCCGTGGACCATCTCCGCGAGCATGGCGCGGGCCGGCGTACCGGAGGCGACCCCGGACGCGTGCACCATCGCGCCGAACAGGAACGCTCCCACGCCGTTGCCCGCCAGCGACAGCGCCCAGCTGCCCGCCAGGTCCTTCGCCCCCGTCCGTCCGGTGAGCGCGCCGATGAGCATCACCATCACGTTGCTGGTGAACAGCTGCGCCCCGGCGAACATCACGATCGTCAAGGCGATCGGGAAGACCAGCCCCTCCAGCAGCCTGGTCGCCGCGGAACCCGCCTGGACGAACGGGGACACCGCGACGAGCAGCAGCACTTCGCCGACCCCGATGTACGCGCCCGCGAGCACGGCCGAGACGAAGTAGCGCGGTGTCCGTCGCAGATCGTGCGCCTTGTGGGCGGCCTGCTCGGACGTCTCCTCCACGTTCTGCGCGATGCTGGTCACATATCGACGCTAGGTCCGCCCCGGTCCGGTGCTGACCGGAAAAGGTCACCTGCGCCGGGACCTGCCGCCCCGCCCGCCCGGGACCTGCGACCCGTCCCTAGACTTGCCCACCATGCGAAGCGAGCCCGTCGTCCACCTCACCGCACTGGTGAAGCGGTACGGAAACAAGACCGCGGTCGACGGTCTCGACCTCACGGCAGCCCCCGGCATCACGGCGGTCCTCGGCCCCAACGGCGCGGGCAAGACCACCACGATCGAGACCTGCGAGGGCTACCGGCGGGCGGACTCGGGCACCGTCCGCGTCCTCGGCCTCGACCCGGTCGGGCAGGCCTCGGCGCTGCGCCCCCGCATCGGCGTGATGCTGCAGTCCGGCGGCGTCTACTCGGGCGCCCGCGCCGACGAGATGCTGCGCCACATCGCGAAGCTGCACGCCCACCCGCTCGATGTGGACGCCCTCATCGAGCGCCTGGGGCTCGGCAGTTGCGGCCGCACGACGTACCGCCGGCTGTCCGGCGGTCAGCAGCAGCGCCTCGCCCTCGCGATGGCCGTGGTCGGCCGCCCCGACCTGGTCTTCCTCGACGAGCCGACGGCGGGTCTCGACCCGCAGGCCCGCCGCGCCACCTGGGACCTGGTCAGGGACCTGCGCGCCGACGGCGTCTCGGTCATCCTCACCACGCACCACATGGACGAGGCCGAGCAGCTCGCCGACGACGTGGCGATCGTCGACGCCGGCAAGGTCATCGCGCAGGGCTCCCCGGAGCAGCTGTGCCGCGGCGGCGCCGAGAACACCCTGCGCTTCACGGGCCGCCCCGGTCTGGACGTGGCCTCGCTCCTCAAGGCCCTGCCCGCCGACTCCGCGGCCGCCGAACTGACCCCCGGCTCCTACCGCGTGGCCGGCAAGGTCGACCCGCAGCTCCTGGCGACGGTCACTTCCTGGTGCGCCCAGCACGGCGTGATGCCGGACAAGATCTCCGTCGAGCGGCACACCCTCGAAGACGTCTTCCTCGAACTGACCGGCAAGGAGCTGCGCGGATGAGCGCCGGTACGTACACCCCCCGCCCCGGAGCGGCACCGCTGCCCCGCATGATCGCCACGCAGGCCGCGCTCGAGACGAAGATGCTGCTCCGCAACGGCGAGCAGCTCCTTCTCACCGTCGTCATCCCCACCCTCCTGCTGGTCCTGTTCTCGTCCGTCGACATCGTCGACACGGGCTCCGGCAAGGCCGTCGACTTCCTGGCCCCCGGGATCCTGGCGCTCGCCGTGATGTCGACGGCGTTCACCGGCCAGGCGATCGCGACGGGCTTCGAGCGCCGCTACGGCGTCCTCAAGCGGCTCGGCGCCTCACCGCTGCCCCGCTGGGGGCTGATGGCGGCCAAGACCCTCTCGGTCCTGGTCACCGAGATCCTCCAGGTCGTCCTCCTCACGGTCATCGCGTTCGCCCTGGGCTGGTCCCCGCACGGCAATCCCTTCGCCGTGCTGCTGCTCCTGGTCCTCGGCACCGCCGCCTTCTCCGGTCTCGGCCTGCTCATGGCCGGCACGCTCAAGGCGGAGGCGACGCTCGCCGCGGCCAACCTGGTCTTCCTGCTCCTGCTGGTCGGCGGCGGCGTCATCGTGCCCCTCGACAAGTTCCCCGAAGCAGCCCAGTCGGTGCTCGGTCTGCTGCCCATCTCGGCGCTCTCCGACGGCCTGCGCGACGTCCTCCAGCACGGCGCCCCGATGCCCTGGGGCGACCTGGGCATCCTCGGTGTCTGGGCGGTCCTGGGGCTCGGCGCGGCGGGCCGTTTCTTCCGCTGGGAGTGACCGGCAGGGCGTAACGGGCGTCACAGATGGCCCACTTACGTCCCCCTCGTGAAGGCGTGCACAAGCGGCCCCCTACGATGGGACCCGTGCCAAACGTGACCCGCGCCGACGCCGTCCAGGCGATCCGCAGCCCGCTCGCCTTCATCGCCGAGCGCTGGACCCCCACGCAGCGGACCGTCCAGCGCGCGGCGCTGTCCGCCGTCGTCATGACGGTGGTGATCGTCGTGACCGGCGGCGCGGTGCGCCTGACCGGGTCGGGCCTCGGCTGCCCGACCTGGCCCAAGTGCACCGACCAGTCGCTGACCGCGACGAGCGAGATGGGCTTCCACGGAGCCATCGAGTTCGGCAATCGCATGCTCACGTACGTGCTGTGCGCCGCGGTCGGCTGGGCGATCATCGCCGCCCGCTCGCAGAAGCCGTGGCGGCGCTCGCTGACCCGGCTCGGCTGGACCCAGTTCTGGGTCGTCATGGGCAACGCGGTGCTCGGCGGCATCGTCGTGCTGGTCGGTCTCAACCCGTACACGGTCGCGGCCCACTTCATCCTGACCACCGCCCTCCTCACGGTCGCCGTGCTCATGTGGCAGCGCACCCGCGAGGGCGACACGGAGCCGCGCCCGCTGGTCGGCAAGTCGATCAAGCAGCTCGTCTGGTTCCTGATCCTGGCGTCGGGTCTCCTCATCGCGGTCGGCACGGTGGTCACCGGTGCCGGCCCGCACGCGGGTGACTCCAGCGACGTCCACCGCATGCCGCTCGACTGGGAGACGGTCAGCAAGGTGCACGCGGTCCTGGCCTGGATCGTGGTGACGCTGACCTTCGCCCTCTGGTTCGTCCTGAAGGCCGTCGACGCCCCCAAGGGCCCGCTGCACCGCACCCGCGACCTGTTCCTGATCCTGCTCGCCCAGGGGATCATCGGGTACGTCCAGTACTTCACGGACCTGCCCGAGGTCCTGGTCGGACTGCACATGCTGGGCTCGGCACTGGTGTGGATCGGCGTCCTGCGCGTCGCCCTGTCCCTGCGCGAGCGACCGGAGACGACGGTGGGCCTCCCGGCCCAGGCCGACCCGGAACTCTCGGCCGTCTGACCCGGGCCCGGGCCGCCTCGCCCGTCGCCTCACTCCGAAGTCGGCGAGCCGTCCGCGCTCCTGACGTCGAGCCCGTAGACCCGCCGGGCCGTCCCCGCCGCGATCATCGACGCCACCCGCTGCGCGTCCCCGAGGGACCACGACCCTTCGGCGACCCAGCCCCCGAGCACCCGGCCCAGCGCCTCACGGAACAGCCGGGCGCCCACCACGTGCAGCTCCGGGATGCCGTGGGCCCCGCTGGAGAACAGCAGCTTGCCGAACGGGGTCAGTTCGAGGATCTCCGCGAGGACCGCGGCGGCCCGGGCCCCGGTGCGGGCCAGTGCCGGACCAAGGTCGGCGTAGACATGGGGGAAGATCCCGGCCAGATGGGCGGCGTGCCGGTGGTACGGATAGCCGTGCAGCAGGATCAGGTCGGTGCCGAGGCCGGCCGTGGCCCGCGCGAAGTCCGTCAGCAGCACCGGGTCCGTGCGATCGATGCGCAGGCCCGGTTCACCGAGCCCGGCGTGCAGTTGGAGCGGCCGGCCCGACGCCACGGCGATCCACAGCACATGGCGCAGCAGGACCGGATCCGTCAGGGGCCCGCCCACCGTGCGCCCGGCGAGCCAGCGCCCCGCCGCGCCGCGCACCTCGCCCGGCCCCGGCGGCTGCGGCGCGAGGGCGAGGCCGTGGCGGACGCCCGCGACCGAGGTGAAGGCCACGGCGCTCGCGGCCGCGGCGTGCACCGACTCGGCGAGGTTCGCGAGGAAGGACTCGACGGTTCCGGAGGTGTCCGCGACCTGCTCGGCCAGTAATTCGAGGCGGACGATCTCGTGCGCCGCCGCCTCCCCGGCACGGGCCATCTCGGCGGGCCCGGTCAGGTCGCCGGGCAGCCCCGTGTCCACGAGGTACGTGGTGATGCCGCTGCCGCGCAGGAGCCGTCGGCCCGCTTCCATGACCCCGAGTTCGCGGCGCCTGGCCAGATAGCGGGCGGGCGGGCAGTGGGGTTCCAGACCGAGCAGCGGCGGGCACCAGCGGCGCACCGCGAAGCCGGTCTGGGTGTCGAAGAAGGTGGTGCCGGGGGCGGGCGGCCCCTCGCCCCGGCCGAGGTGGGCCTCGAACGTGCCGAGGCCCAGTTCCGTACGCAGCACCCCGTGGCAGTACTGATCCACCAGGGACGGCGTTTCGATCATCCGGGCTCCCGTAGATGGACCGTGCTCCTACAGTCCTAACGGGTGAACGGGCGCCTGGTGTTGCTCAACCGTGAGTCGTACACCTGCGCCCATGGCCACCGGAGGCCCGGCGTCAGCCGCCGAGCTGGATGCCCGCCATGCGCTTCCACTCGTACGGGCCGGTCTCCACCTTCGCGGCGAAGTCGCCGTCGAAGTCCTCGTGGACCGTGATGCCGGCCTTCTCGACCGCCTTCTGGGCGACCTCGTAGGTGGTGGCCACCAGGTCGCCCCAGCCGCCGTCCTCGCCGACGAGGACGATGCGGGTGCCGCGCTCGCCGATGTACGCCAGCTGTCCCTCGGCGCCGCCGTGCGCCTTGGCGAACGCGCCGATCTCCTTGGCCAGCCTGGCCGCCCGGCGCTCGTCCTTCGCCGCCCGACGGGGCGCCTCAACCGCTTGAGTCTCTGCCATGAACAGGATGCTACCGACGAGTAGCCAAACAAGCGATGGGTGGGGTGCGTGGCCTGGGCCACGCACCCCACCCATCGGGGAAGCTCGGGGACAAGCCCGGAACGTCAGCGCAGGAAGGGGTCCACCGCGACCGCGACGAAGAGCAGGGAGACGTAGGTGATCGACCAGTGGAACAGCCGCATCTCCTTGAGCTTCCCGCCCGTGATCTCGGCCTTGGCGCGGTTCTGCAGACCGTGCGCCTCCCACAGCCAGGCACCGCCCGCCACCAGGGCGACGGCCGTGTAGAACCAGCCCGTGTAGCCGAGCGGCGTCAGGAGGAGCGAGACACCGACCATCAGCCAGCTGTAGACGACGATCTGCCGCGCGACCACCTTGTTCGAGGCGATGACCGGAAGCATCGGCACGCCCACGCGCGCGTAGTCGTCCTTCACCTTCATGGACAGCGGCCAGTAGTGCGGCGGCGTCCAGAAGAACATGACCATGAAGAGGATGATCGGCGCCCACGACATGGAGTCGGTGACCGACGACCAGCCGATGAGGACGGGCAGGCAGCCCGCGATGCCGCCCCACACGATGTTCTGCGACGTGCGGCGCTTCAGGATCATCGTGTAGACGACCACATAGAAGAGCAGCGCCCCCAGCGACAGCCAGGCCGACAGCCAGTTGACCGCGAAGCCGAACAGCAGCGTGGAGATCACCGCGAGGGAGATGCCGAAGACCAGGCACTCGTTCGGGCTCACCATGCCGGTGACCAGCGGCCGCTGCGACGTGCGGTCCATGAGGGCGTCGATGTCGCGGTCGTACCACATGTTCAGCGCATTGGCGCCGCCCGCGGAGAGGTAGCCGCCGAGGCAGGTGATCAGCACCAGCTTCAGGTCCGGCACACCCTGCTCGGCGAGGAACATCACCGGCACCGTGGTGATGAGCAGAAGTTCGATGATCCGCGGCTTGGTCAGCGCCACGAACGCCTTCACACGGGCCCCGAACGGCCGCTGGCCCCGGCTGCTGCTCGTGCTGCTCGTCCCGAGCGCTCCCGGTGGACGGGATTCGACGGCCGTCACGCACACCCCTGACAAAGACTCCAGCGAGCCCCCAAGCAGTCCACTTGGATGTGAAGTCCCGGTAAAGGCTCGCGCGTACCACGCCACTGTAGACGTTGCCTATACCTCGCCCTTCGCGGGGGTGGGGTCGTGTTGGGCAGCATGCCGCGAAGGACGCAACGCGGACCCGCGGCGGCTTCCCCGAACCGGTCGCGCGCTTCCTCCAGATGAGCTTTCACGTCTCCGGATGAGCCCCCAGATGAGCGGCTCCGTATTCACGTGACGAACGGCGTCGATCCCTGTCAGGAGGCGGATTCGACGGAGTCCCGGCAGTCTGGAATGACTCGAAAAAATGCACGTCTCAGGACGGGTAGGCTCGACAACGGCCGGTGAGACCGACGTCACCGGTTATCAGACATGTGGAGAGGAGCCCTGACTCAGGGTGAGCACCAAGCCGACCACCACAGACCTCGAGTGGACCGATGTGGACCAGCGGGCCGTTGACACCGCTCGCGTCCTGGCCGCCGACGCCGTACAGAAGGTCGGCAACGGCCATCCCGGTACGGCGATGAGCCTGGCCCCGGCCGCGTACACCCTCTTCCAGAAGGTGATGCGACACGACCCGGCGGACGCCGACTGGGTCGGCCGGGACCGGTTCGTCCTGTCCGCGGGCCACTCGTCCCTGACCCTCTACATCCAGCTCTACCTGGCCGGGTTCGGCCTGGAGCTGGACGACCTGAAGGCGTTCCGGACGTGGGGTTCCAAGACCCCCGGCCACCCGGAGTACGGCCACACCACCGGCGTCGAGACCACCACGGGCCCGCTGGGCCAGGGTGTCGCCAATGCCGTGGGCATGGCGATGGCCGCCCGCTACGAGCGCGGTCTGTTCGACCCGGAGGCCGCCCCGGGCACCTCCCCGTTCGACCACTTCATCTACGCGATCGCCGGTGACGGCTGCCTCCAGGAGGGCATCTCCTCCGAGGCGTCCTCGCTCGCGGGCCACCAGCAGCTCGGCAACCTGATCCTGCTGTGGGACGACAACCACATCTCGATCGAGGGCGACACCGAGACCGCGGTCTCCGAGGACACCCTCAAGCGCTACGAGGCGTACGGCTGGCACGTCCAGCGCGTGGCCCCGAAGGCGGACGGCGACCTCGACCACGAGGCGATCTACGCCGCCGTCGAGGCGGCCAAGAAGGTCACGGACAAGCCGTCCTTCATCGCGATGCGCTCGATCATCGCCTGGCCCGCCCCGAACGCGCAGAACACCGAGGCCGCGCACGGCTCGGCGCTCGGCGACGACGAGGTGGCCGCCACCAAGCGCGTGCTGGGCTTCGACCCGGAGCAGACCTTCGAGGTCTCCGACGAGGTCATCGGCCACACCCGCAAGGCCCTCGACCGCGGCGCCCAGGCCAAGGCCGAGTGGGAGAAGTCGTTCCAGGAGTGGCGCACCGCCAACCCGGAGCGCGCCGCCGAGTTCGACCGCATCAACGCGGGCGAGCTGCCGGCCGGCTGGGAGGAGAAGCTCCCGGTCTTCGAGACCGGCAAGGGCGTCGCGACGCGTGCCGCGTCCGGCAAGGTCCTGCAGGCGCTCGGCCCGGTCATCCCCGAGCTGTGGGGCGGCTCCGCCGACCTCGCCGGCTCGAACAACACCACCATCGACAAGACGTCGTCCTTCCTGCCGAAGGGCAACCCGCTGCCGGAGGCCGACCCCTACGGCCGCACCGTCCACTTCGGTATCCGCGAGCACTCCATGGCCGCGGAGATGAACGGCATCGCGCTGCACGGCCACACGCGCATCTACGGCGGCACCTTCCTGGTGTTCTCCGACTACATGCGCAACGCCGTGCGCCTGTCGGCCCTGATGCACCTGCCGGTGACGTACGTGTGGACGCACGACTCCATCGGTCTCGGTGAGGACGGCCCGACGCACCAGCCGGTCGAGCACCTCGCCTCGCTGCGCGCGATCCCCGGCCTCAACGTCGTCCGCCCGGCGGACGCCAACGAGACCGTCATCGCCTGGCGCGAGATCCTGCGCCGCGGCAAGAAGGACTACGGCACGAGCAAGCCGCACGGTCTGGCCCTGACCCGTCAGGGTGTGCCGACCTACGAGCCCAACGAGGACACCGTCAAGGGCGGTTACGTGCTCGTCGAGGCCTCCAAGGAGACCCCGGACCTGATCCTCATCGCCACCGGCTCCGAGGTGCAGCTCGCCGTCGAGGCGCGCGAGACGCTGGAGGCCGAGGGTGTCGCCACGCGCGTCGTGTCGATGCCGTCCGTCGAGTGGTTCGAGGAGCAGGACCAGGGGTACCGGGACAGCGTCCTGCCGCCGGCCGTCAAGGCGCGGGTGGCCGTCGAGGCCGGTATCGCTCTGACGTGGCACAAGTACGTCGGGGACGCCGGCCGCATCGTCTCGCTGGAGCACTTCGGTGCTTCGGCCGACGCCAAGGTCCTCTTCCGCGAGTTCGGGTTCACGCCCGAGAACGTGGTCGCGAAGGCCCGGGAATCCCTGGCCGCGGCTCAGCGCTGACGCCCGTACACGACACGTAGGAGATGCAATTTCCATGACAGACGCACTGAAGCGCCTCTCCGAGGAGGGCGTCGCGATCTGGCTGGACGACCTGTCGCGCAAGCGGATCACGTCCGGCAACCTCGCCGAACTGATCGACCAGCAGCACGTCGTGGGCGTCACCACCAACCCGTCGATCTTCCAGAAGGCGATCTCCAGCGGTGACGGGTACGAGCAGCAGGTCGCCGACCTCGCCGCCCGCAAGGTCACCGTCGAAGAGGCCATCCGCATGATCACGACGGCGGACGTCCGGGACGCCGCCGACATCCTGCGTCCGGTCTTCGACTCGACCGGTGGCCAGGACGGCCGCGTGTCGATCGAGGTCGACCCGCGCCTGGCCCACAACACGGCGGCCACGGTCGCCGAGGCCAAGCAGCTGGCCTGGCTCGTGGACCGCCCGAACACGCTCATCAAGATCCCGGCGACGAAGGCGGGCCTGCCCGCGATCACCGAGGTCATCGGCAAGGGCATCAGCGTCAACGTCACGCTGATCTTCTCGCTGGAGCGCTACCGCGAGGTCATGGACGCCTACCTCGCCGGTCTGGAGAAGGCCAAGGCCGCCGGCCTGGACCTGTCCAAGATCCACTCGGTCGCGTCCTTCTTCGTGTCCCGTGTGGACACCGAGATCGACAAGCGGCTCGACGCCCTGGGCACGGACGAGGCCAAGGCCGCGCGCGGCAAGGCCGCCGTCGCCAACGCCCGGCTGGCGTACGAGGCGTTCGAGGAGGTCTTCTCCTCCGACCGCTGGGCCGCGCTCGACAAGGCGCAGGCCAACAAGCAGCGTCCGCTGTGGGCCTCGACCGGCGTGAAGGACCCGGCCTACAAGCCGACCCTCTACGTCGACGACCTGGTCGCCCCGGGCACGGTGAACACCATGCCGGAGGCCACCCTGGACGCCGAGGCCGAGCACGGCGCGGTCACCGGCAACACCATCGCGGGCACGTACGACCAGGCCCGCGCGGAGATCGAGGCCGTCGAGAAGCTGGGGATCTCGTACGACGAGGTCGTGCAGCTGCTCGAGGACGAGGGCGTCGAGAAGTTCGAGGCGTCCTGGAACGACCTGCTCAAGTCGACCGAGGCGGAGCTCAAGCGCCTCGCCCCCTCGGAGGGCTGAAACCTTGACCGCACACGGAGCCAACCCGCTCCGTGACGCCGCAGACCGACGGCTCCCGCGCATCGCGGGGCCGTCGGGTCTGGTGATCTTCGGCGTTACGGGCGATTTGTCACGTAAAAAGCTGATGCCTGCCGTGTACGACCTCGCCAACCGGGGCCTGCTGCCCCCGGGTTTCTCGCTGATCGGGTTCGCCCGCCGCGAGTGGCAGGACGAGGACTTCGCGCAGGAGGTGCACGACGCGGTCAAGCAGCACGCGCGGACGCCGTTCCGTGAAGAGGTCTGGCAGCAGCTCATCCAGGGCATGCGCTTCGTCCAGGGCAACTTCGACGACGACGAGGCCTTCGAGACCCTGAAGTCCACGATCCAGGACCTCGACAAGTCGCAGGGGACGGGCGGGAACTTCGCGTTCTACCTCTCCGTACCCCCCAAGTTCTTCCCGCAGGTCGTGCAGCAGCTGAAGAAGCACGGCCTGGCGGACGCCCCGGAGGGCTCGTGGCGGCGCGCCGTCATCGAGAAGCCCTTCGGCCACGACCTCGCGTCGGCCAAGGAGCTGAACGCGATCGTGCACGAGGTGTTCGACCCGGACCAGGTGTTCCGGATCGACCACTACCTCGGCAAGGAGACGGTCCAGAACATTCTGGCGCTGCGTTTCGCGAACCAGATGTTCGAGCCGATCTGGAACCGGTCGTACGTCGACCACGTGCAGATCACGATGGCCGAGGACATCGGCATCGGCGGCCGTGCCGGCTACTACGACGGCATCGGCGCCGCCCGCGACGTCATCCAGAACCACCTGCTCCAGCTGATGGCGCTGACCGCCATGGAGGAGCCCGCCTCCTTCGACGCGGACGCGCTGGTCGCCGAGAAGGCCAAGGTGCTCGGCGCGATCAAGCTGCCGAAGGACCTCGGCAAGGACACCGTGCGCGGCCAGTACGCGGCCGGGTGGCAGGGCGGCGAGAAGGCCGTCGGCTACCTCCAGGAAGACGGCATCGACCCCAAGTCGAAGACCGACACGTACGCGGCCATCAAGCTGGAGGTGGACAACCGCCGTTGGGCGGGGGTGCCCTTCTACCTGCGTACGGGCAAGCGGCTGGGGCGACGCGTCACCGAGATCGCC
This sequence comes from Streptomyces sp. cg35, assembly GCF_050410835.1. Classification (NCBI taxonomy): domain Bacteria; kingdom Bacillati; phylum Actinomycetota; class Actinomycetes; order Kitasatosporales; family Streptomycetaceae; genus Streptomyces; species Streptomyces sp. cg35. The sequence goes on along the minus strand of NZ_CP191268.1, from coordinate 6,745,808 downwards.
GTCGTCTTCCAGCGCGCCCCGCACTCCCCCTTCGACCACACGGCGACGGAGGAGCTGGGCCAGAACGCGATCGTGATCCGCGTCCAGCCGGACGAGGGCATCACGGTCCGCTTCGGCTCGAAGGTGCCGGGCACGTCGATGGAGATCCGGGACGTGTCGATGGACTTCGCGTACGGCGAGTCCTTCACCGAGTCGAGTCCGGAGGCGTACGAACGGCTCATCCTGGACGTCCTGCTGGGCGACTCGAACCTCTTCCCGCGCACGGAGGAGGTCGAGCTGTCCTGGAACATCCTCGACCCGATCGAGGACTACTGGGACACGCACGGCAAGCCCGCGCAGTACCCGTCCGGCACGTGGGGGCCCGCCGAGGCGGACGAAATGCTCGCACGAGACGGACGGAGCTGGCGTCGCCCATGAAGATCGACCTCACGGACACCACGTCCAGCAAGATCAACAAAGCGCTCGTCAAGGGCCGCCGCGCCATCGGCACCCCCGCCGTCGGCATGGTGCTCACCCTCGTCATCGTCACCGACGAGGAGAACGCCTACGACGCCCTGAGAGCGGCCAACGACGCGTCGCGCGAGCACCCCTCGCGCACGCTGGTCGTCATCAAGCGCGTCTCCCGCTCCCCGCGTGACCGCACCAAGTCGCGGCTCGACGCCGAGGTACGGGTCGGCGCCGAGGCGGGCACCGGCGAGACCGTCGTCCTGCGCCTGTACGGCGAGGTCGTCAACCACGCCCAGTCGGTCGTCCTGCCGCTGCTGCTGCCGGACGCCCCGACGGTCGTCTGGTGGCCCGTGGACGCGCCGCTGGACCCGGCGAACGACCCGCTGGGCGCGCTCGCCCAGCGCCGTGTCACGGACACGTACGCGGCCGAGCAGCCGGTGCACGAGCTGGAGGCCCGCGCGGCGTCCTACTCCCCCGGCGACACGGACCTGTCCTGGACCCGGATCACGCCGTGGCGCTCCATGCTGGCGGCCGCTCTGGACCAGGTGACGTGCGACGTCACGTCGGTCGAGGTCGAGGGCGAGGAGTTCAACCCGAGCTGCGAGCTGCTGGCGATGTGGCTCGCGGACCGGCTCGACGTGCCGGTGCGGCGCACGCTCTCGGCGGGTCCTGGGCTGACCGGCGTCCGCCTGGAGTCCACCTGCGGTCCGATCGTCCTCGACCGGGCCGACGGCACCCTGGCCACGCTCTCCATCCAGGGCCAGCCGGACCGCGCGGTCGCGCTCAAGCGCCGTGAGACGTCCGAGCTGATCGCGGAGGAGCTGCGGCGCCTCGACCCGGACGACACGTATGCGGCCTCCCTGAGGTTCGGTGTGGACCGGCTGGGTGAGCCCGCGGACCAGACGACGGTGCCGGACACAGGGTCCTCGGCGGTCTCGGCGGCGCCCGCCCAGAAGGCGGCAGCCAAGAAGGCACCGGCGAAGAAGGCCCCCGCGAAGAAGACACCGGCCAAGAAGGCGGCAGCGAAGTGAGTGCAGCACCCCAACTCGTCGTCCACCGCGACAAGGAGCTGATGGCGCAGGCGGCCGCGGCCCGGCTGATCACCAAGATCGTCGACGCCCAGGCCGCCCGCGGCTACGCCTCCGTCGTCCTCACGGGCGGCCGCAACGGGAACGGCCTGCTGGCCGCGCTCGCCGCGGCGCCCGCCCGGGACGCGGTCGACTGGAGCCGCCTCGACCTGTGGTGGGGCGACGAGCGGTTCCTGCCGGACGGCGACCCCGAGCGCAACTACACGCAGGCGAAGGAGGCCCTCCTCGACAGCGTGCCGCTCAACCCCGCGCGCGTGCACCCCATGCCCGCGTCGGACGGCCCGTACGAGCCGGACGCCGCGGCCGAGGTGTACGCGGCCGAACTGGCCACCGCGGCAGGCCCCGAGGACCACGGCCCCGTGCCGACCTTCGACGTCCTGATGCTCGGCGTCGGTCCGGACACGCACGTCGCGTCGCTCTTCCCGGAGCTCCCGGCGGTCCGCGAGACCGAGCGCACGGTGGTCGGTGTGCGGGGCGCCCCGAAGCCCCCGCCCACCCGCATCACGCTCACGCTCCCGGCGATCCGGGCCGCGCGCGAGGTGTGGCTGCTCGCCGCGGGCGAGGACAAGGCGAAGGCCGCCGCGATCGCCCTGTCGGGCGCGGGCGAGGTCCAGGCCCCGGCGGCGGGCGCGTACGGCCGCTCGCGCACGCTGTGGCTGCTGGACACCGCCGCGGCGTCGCAGCTGCCGCCGGAGCTGTACCCGCCGGCCGTCGCGTAACTCCCGCCATGCGTAAGGCCCCGCATCCTCAAGGACGCGGGGCCTTACGCATGCTGCGGGACCCGGTAGTCGGAGCCGTCCTTCTCCCGGACGAGCAGGCCGTCGATGACGCAGTAGCGGCGCAGGGCGGCGGTGTCGTCGTGGACGGTGCGCAGCGCCGCGTTGACCTCCCGCTCGCTGTACGTGCGGTCGGCGTCGAAGAGGGTGTCCGTGAGGTGGACGAGGAGTTCGTGGCGCACGGTGGGGCGGACCGGGATCGTGGTCAGCCGGCCGCGGGCGAAGAACCCGGTGAGATGGCGGGGAACTCCCGTGCTGGGCTCGGGAGTCCGGGCCCGGCGGAACACCTCGGGCCCGGCGCGCAGCGCGCCGTCGTCGAGCCGCTCGACGAGCCCCGCGGCGATGAGCTTGCCCAGGTGCTTGCGCGCGGTCGGGCCGTCGGCCTCGCGCGGCGGCAGTTCGTCCAGCACTATGCGCGCGTACAGCCTGAGTCGTTCGGGGTCGGCGAGGGCCGACATGAGCTGATCCACAGGGGTGCCTCCCGGCTGGTCACAGACCTGAAGTCTCACCCGCCGGGCCGCACCCCCGCACCCGATTAACTCAACGGCCGCGCAGCTCGCGGTACTTGGCGACGAGCGCCTTGGTCGACTCGTCGAGTCCCGGCACGTCCGCGCCTTCGGTCAGGGCCGGCTCGACGCGCTTGGCGAGGACCTTGCCGAGTTCGACGCCCCACTGGTCGAAGGAGTCGATGTTCCACACGGCGCCCTGCACGAACACCTTGTGCTCGTAGAGGGCGACCAGCTGACCGAGCACGGAGGGCGTCAGGGACTTCGCGAGGATCGTCGTCGTGGGGTGGTTGCCCTTGAACGTCTTGTGCGGCACCAGCTCCGGCGGCACACCCTCCGCGCGGACCTCGTCTGGCGTCTTGCCGAACGCGAGCGCCTGCGTCTGCGCGAAGAAGTTGGCCATCAGCAGATCGTGCTGGGCGACGAGCCCCGGCTGCAGATCGGCGACGGGTTCGGCGAAGCCGATGAAGTCCGCCGGGATCAGCTTCGTGCCCTGGTGGATGAGCTGGTAGTAGGCGTGCTGGCCGTTCGTGCCGGGCGTGCCCCACACGACGGGGCCGGTCTGCCAGCCGACCTCTTCGCCGTTGCGCTGCACGTACTTGCCGTTCGACTCCATGTCGAGCTGCTGCAAGTAGGCGGTGAACTTCGACAGGTAGTGGCTGTACGGCAGCACGGCGTGCGACTGGGCGTCGTGGAAGTTGCCGTACCAGATGCCCAGCAGGCCCATCAGGAGCGGCACGTTGGACTCGGCGGGTGCGGTGCGGAAGTGCTCGTCGACGAGGTGGAAGCCGTCGAGCATCTCGCGGAAGGCGTCGGGCCCGATGGCGATCATCAGGGACAGGCCGATGGCGGAGTCATACGAGTAACGTCCGCCGACCCAGTCCCAGAACTCGAACATGTTGGCCGTGTCGATGCCGAACTCGGAGACCTTCTCCTCGTTCGTCGACAGCGCCACGAAGTGCTTGGCGACTGCTTCCTGACCGGCCCTCAGCTCGGTGAGCAGCCAGTTACGGGCGGACGTCGCGTTGGTGATCGTCTCGATGGTCGTGAAGGTCTTCGAGGCGATGACGAACAGCGTCTCGGCCGGGTCGAGGTCGCGGACGGCCTCGTGCAGGTCGGCGCCGTCGACGTTCGACACGAAGCGGACGGTGAGATCGCGGTCGGTGAAGGAGCGCAGCACCTCGTAGGCCATCGCGGGGCCGAGGTCGGAGCCGCCGATGCCGATGTTGACGACGTTCTTGATGCGCTTGCCGGTGTGGCCGGTCCACTCGCCGGAGCGGACCTTGCCGGCGAACGCGGCCATCTTGTCGAGCACCGCGTGCACCCCGGGCACCACGTTCTCGCCGTCGACCTCGATCACCGCGTCGGCCGGGGCGCGCAGCGCCGTGTGCAGCACGGCCCGGTCCTCGGTCGTGTTGATCTTCTCGCCGCGGAACATGGCGTCCCGCAGGCCGAAGACGTCGGTCGCGGCGGCCAGCTCGCGCAGCAGACGCAGCGTCTCGTCGGTGATCAGGTGCTTGGAGTAGTCGATGTGGAGATCGCCGACCTCCAGCACCAGGCCCGAGCCGCGCGCCGGGTCGGCGGCGAACAGCTCGCGCAGCTGCACGTCGCCCAGCTGCTCCCGGTGCTTGGCCAGCGCCTGCCATTCGGCCGTCTGGGTGAGCCGCGCGCGGCCCTCTGCGCCTGCTTCGAACGCGTTCATCTCGGACTTCAGCTTTCTCTCGTACGTGCGTACGTGCCTTGCCCCGCTGCTCCGTCCAACCTAATCGATCAGCAGCCGGTATGAGCAGTCTGTCCGATGCGCGCGCGGCCGTGCGGGTCAGTGTCCGCCGCGGTGCAGGCGTCCCGCGTAGTGGTCCTCCAGGCGGCCGTTGCGCTCGAAGCCGCCGGGCAGGTTGGCGGAGACGTAGACGGGCGGCTCGTGGCCCTCGGCGAGCAGCAGGGCGACGGCCTCGGCCACGACCATCTGCACGAGGAGCGCCGAGGTGATGGTGGAGACACCGCAGAGCGTGCCGCCGTCGGGCAGCGGCAGGATCGCGTCGCCGGTGGGCGCGCAGTTGTCGAGGACGGCGTCGGCGTGGTCGGCGAGCCGGCTGCCGCTCGCGTGCAGGGCGGGGACGGAACGGGTGTGCTCCAGCGAGGTGAGGGCGACCAGCGGGTGGCCCTTCTCCTTGACCAGGAGCGCCATGTCGACGATGGAGTTGTTGACGCCCGAGTTGGAGATGATCACGAAGAGGTCCTGCGGGCGCGGGGTGCTCAGTTCGTAGAGGCGGGCGGCGAGCCCGGGGCGCCGCTCCAGGAGGGGGTCGGCGAGCACCGAGCGGTCCTCGCCGCCGCGCAGGACCAGATCGTGCAGGGCGATACGCGTGGTGGGGATGAGGCCGCCCGCGCGACCCGAGATCTCCAGGGCGGTGGCCTGCGAGTGCCCAGTGCCGAAGGCGTGCACGACGCCGTCGGCGGCGACGCAGTCCGCGATGAGCCGGGCCGTCGCGGCGACGCCCTCTTTGTTGGTGGCGATGGCGCGCTCGACGTGCTCGCGCACCTGGTCCGCCAACTCGTCCGCCCCGAGCCGCTGTTCCGTCATGACCCCGACCACCTCGATTGGTTCACTGATTCAGTTCATGCCTTACGAGATGAAAGATTGAACCAGCCGAGGAGAGGCGTCAAGACGTCCCCGGCGATTCGGCGGCGAGTCGCCGGGCCAGTTCCACCGCGCCGCCGACACCGTCCGGCACGGACGAGCACCGCAGCCCCCACGGCTCCACGGCGGCGCGCAGCCGATCCCCCAACGGGCCCTCGGGGCCGAGGAGTCCGCCCGTGATGACCAGCGACTCGCCGGGGACGGGCCCCAATGCGCCTACAGAGCTCGCGAGTTGCCGGGCCGCCTCGTCGAGCAGGAACCGCGCCCGCTCGTCGCCGAGCTCCGCGGCGGTCACCACGAGGGGACTCAACTCGGCCAGCACGACCGGCCGCTGCCGGTACGCCCAGCCCGCGATCGTCTGCTTGAGGCGGTGCCGACCGGCCCAGTCGAGCGCGGGATCGGCGCTCCCCGGCGCGACACGGTCGAGCACCAGCGTCACCAGCGGGCCCCACTCCTCCCGGCCGTCCACCGCCCGCAGCGCGCCGCGCAACGCCTGCTGCCCGAGCCAGAAGCCGCTGCCGGTGTCGCCGAGCAGCCAGCCGTCGCCGTCCACGACGCGCACCGTGCGCCGCCCGGCCACCCGCGCCGCGGCCGCGCCGGTCCCCGCGATGAGCACGAGCCCGTCGGCCGGAGCCCCGGGCCCGGAGGCGCAGGCCACCTCCACGTCGCCGTGGACCCGCAGCGCCGCAGCGCCGAGCCCCAGGCGGGCCAGCGCCTCGGCCAGACATTCCTCGGCGACACTGCACCCGCGCACCGAGCCGCCGCCCTCCCCCGCGCCGGCGAACCCGCCGACGACCGCGGCGACCGCTCCGCGCAGCGCCGCGGGCACGGCTGCCGCCAGCGCATGCTCCAAGTTCCTTACGAGAGTGGGCCGTTCGACACTCAGCGCGTTGCCGGGCCCGCCGTGTCCGACGCCCACGAGCCGGCCGTCCGCGTCGACACAGCGCGCCCGGACCCGGGTGCCTCCGGCGTCGATCCCGACGGCGAGCGGAGCGACGTATTGATCGATGGATTCAGTGAGCACACCGCATGATGATTGATAGATTCAGTCCGGGACAACACCCTCACCATCAGTACGACCTGACGGCGCCGTCACCGACCGAGAGACCCTCATGATCACAGCCCGGATCCGCTCCGAACTGCCCACGCTCAGCGGCTCGTTGCGCAAGGTCGGCGCGTACGTGCTGGCCGACCCCGCCGCCGTCGCGGAGACCTCTGCGGCCGACCTGGGGCGCCGTACGGGCACCTCGCAGGCCACCGTCACCCGCTTCTGCCAGGCCCTCGGGCTGGAGACCTACCAGCGGCTGCTGCTCGAACTGGCCAAGGAGCAGGGCGAGAAGGACACCCGGGACGTCGGGGACCAGGAGCGCCCCCTGGGTCCCGACATCGGCCCGGACGACGACCTGGAGCACCTGATCTCCGTCGTCGCGCACGCGGACCTCCAGGCGCTGCGCAGCACCCGCGACCAACTGGACCGCACCGCCCTGGAAGCGGCCGCCCAGGCACTCGCCAAGGCCCGTCGCATCGATGTCTACGGCGTCGGCGGCTCGGGCATCCTGGCGCGCGAGACGGAGGCCCGGCTGTTCGGCATCGGGATGCCGGCCCGCGGCTGGACCGAGGTGCACGCCGCGGAGACCTCGGCGGCCCTGCTGACGCCCGCGGACGCGGCCGTGGCGCTGTCGCACTCGGGGCGCACCCGGGAGGTCCTGGGTCCGCTGCGGCTGGCCGCGGAGCGCGGCGCCACGACCGTCGCGGTCACCGGTGACCCGCGCTCCCCCGTCGCCCAGGCGGCCGCGGTGCACCTGACGTGGACGGCGGCCGAGACGAGCTTCCGGCGCGGCAGCTTCGGCGCGCGCCATTCGGCGCTGCTGATCCTGGACTGCCTCTACGCGCGCGTGGCGCAGCTGACCTACGAGCGGGCGACCGCGTCGATCGCGCTGACGGCCCACATCTCCGAGGAGCACGCAGCCCGTCCGCGCCGCCGTTCGTGACCGCGCCGGAGCAGAACCGGCCGGGCGCCCTCATGGGCACCCGGCCGGTTCCGAACTCCTAGATCTCGCCCCGCAGTTTCGCGAGCGCCTCGGCGAGGATCGCCTCGCCGTCCGCGTCGCTGCGCCGCTCCCGCACGTACGCGAGGTGCGTCTTGTACGGCTCGGTACGCGGCGGGTCCGGCGGATTGTCCCGGTCCTGCCCGGCCGGGAAGCCGCAGCGCGGACAGTCCCAGGTCTCCGGCACCTGCGCGTCGGAGGCGAAGCTCGGCTGCGTCTCGTGCCCGTTCGAGCACCAGAAGGAGATGCGCAGGCGTGGTGCGGACTCGCCGCGCTCGGCCTCACCCATCGGCCCCGCCCCGACCCGACTTCCTCGGATCGCGTTGCCACTTGCCACGGTCGTAACTCCCTGCGTGATGGTGCCGCGAAGCGTGTCGGCGTCTCGCTTCGCCGCGGAGCGCCTCAGTCTACGTAAGGCCCAACGCGCGTCCAGTGATTGGAGTTACATCCCCGCCCCTAGACGCAAGCCCCATGATAGGCCGCGCCGTTGGGCGCGTACCGGACATGGGGCCTTACGTGAGCTCTGTGCAGTTGTGACGGGTCGAACCGAAGGCTCGGCTTCAGAAGATCAGTTGTTGATCTTCATGAGAATGCCGAGCACGACGATGCACGCGAACCAGAGCAGACCGATGACGATCGTGATCCGGTCCAGATTCCGCTCGGCGACCGAGGAGCCACCGACGGAGGACTGCATGCCGCCACCGAACATGTCGGAGAGGCCGCCACCCTTTCCCTTGTGCATCAGCACAAGGAGCATCAGCAGCAGGCTGAAGACGATCAGGGCGATCGAGAACCCCATAACCACGGCTGGACCAACTTCCTCGGACTTATTCGGACGACGGGGCCGAAGCTCCTTCATAGAGCCTCGGCCCCGCAAGGGTACGACGTATCGCCGCTAGCGCATACTCACAGGTCGCGCCACGCGCGAATCACTGCTCGTGGAATCGAACGATCTTGACGAACTCGTCGGTGTCCAGGGAAGCGCCACCGATGAGGGCACCGTCGATGTCCGGCTTGCCCATGATCTCCGCGACGTTGCCGGACTTCACGGAACCGCCGTACTGGATGCGGATCTTGTCGGCGACGTCCTGGGAGTACAGCTCGGCGAGCTTGCCGCGGATGGCCGCGCAGACCTCCTGCGCGTCGTCGGCTCCGCACACCTTGCCGGTGCCGATGGCCCACACCGGCTCGTAGGCGACGACGACGGTCTCGGCCTGCTCGGCGGGCAGGTCCTTGAGACCGCCCTCGACCTGGCTGAGGGTGTGCGTGACGTGGTTGCCCGCCTCCCGCACGTCCAGCTCCTCGCCGACGCACAGGATCGGGGTCAGGCCGTGCTTGTAGGCGGCCTTCACCTTGGCGTTGACGACCTCGTCGGTCTCGTCGTGGTACTGCCGGCGCTCGGAGTGGCCGATCGCGACGTACGTGCACTTGAGCTTGGCGAGCATCGGGCCGGAGATCTCGCCCGTGTACGCGCCGGAGTCGTGCGCCGAGAGGTCCTGGGCACCGTACTTGATCTTGAGCTTGTCGCCGTCGACCAGCGTCTGGACGGAGCGCAGGTCGGTGAAGGGCGGCAGGACGGCGACCTCGACGGCCTCGTAGTCCTTGTCCGCGAGGGCGAAGGCGAGCTTCTGGACGTGCGCGATGGCCTCGAGGTGGTTGAGGTTCATCTTCCAGTTGCCCGCCATCAGCGGCGTACGCGTGGTCATACGGGGTCAGTCCTCCAGTGCGGCGAGACCGGGCAGCGTCTTGCCCTCGAGGTACTCGAGGGAGGCGCCGCCGCCGGTCGAGATGTGGCCGAATGCCTTCTCGTCGAAGCCCAGGGTACGGACGGCCGCGGCGGAGTCGCCGCCGCCCACCACGGTGAAGCCCGGGGAGTCGAGGAGGGCCTGGGCGACCGCCTTGGTGCCCTCGGCGTAGTCGGGGTGCTCGAAGACGCCCATCGGACCGTTCCAGAAGACGGTCTGCGCGTCGGCGAGCTTCGAGGCGTACAGCTTGCGGGTCTCCGGGCCGATGTCCAGGCCCTCCTGGTCGGCCGGGATGGCGTCCGCGGCGACCGTGCTGGGGTTGGCCGGGGTCTTCCCCTTGAGGTCGGGGAACTCCGTCGAGACCAGGACGTCGACCGGCAGGACGATCTCCACGCCGTTCTTCTCGGCGCGCTCCAGGTACTCCGTGACGGCCGGGATCTGGTCCTCCTGGAGGAGTGAGATGCCGACCTCGTGGCCCTTGGCCTTGAGGAACGTGTACGCCATGCCGCCGCCGATGAGCAGACGGTCGGCCTTGCCGAGCAGCTGGTCGATGACGGCGAGCTTGTCGGAGACCTTGGCGCCGCCGAGCGCGACCACATAGGGGCGCTTGACGTCGTCGGTGAGCTTCTTCAGGACGCCGACCTCGGTGGCGATGAGGAAGCCGGCGTAGTGCGGCAGCCGCGCCGGAAGGTCGTACACGGAGGCGTGCTTGCGGTGCACGGCACCGAAACCGTCGCCTACGTAGACGTCGGCCAGCGCCGCGAGCCGGTCGGCGAACTCGCCGCGCTCGGTGTCGTCCTTGCTCGTCTCGCCCGCGTTGAAGCGCAGGTTCTCGATGACGGCGACCTGGCCCGGCTCCAGGCCGTCGACGGCCTCGTGCGCGGCGGGGCCGACCGTGTCCTGGGCGAACGCGACCGGCTTGCCGAGCAGCTCGGCGAGGCGCTCGGCGGCGGGCAGCAGCGAGAACTGCGGGTCCGGGGCGCCCTTGGGACGGCCCAGGTGGGAGGCGACGATCACCTTGGCGCCCGCGTCGGCCAGGGCCTTGACGGTGGGCAGGACGGCGCGGATGCGGCCGTCGTCGGTGATCAGGCCGTCGGCCAGCGGCACGTTGAGGTCGGCGCGGACGAACACCCGCTTGCCGTCGACCCCTTCGGCGAGAAGTTCCTCAATGGTCTTCATGACTCGGCTCCTTGTGAGGCTGTGAGGCTGACGCGCGAAGGGCCCGGACCGACGCGCGGCGTCGCGCGGGTCCGGACCCTTCGCTCACATCGAGATGCCTTGCTGCTCTAGAACTTTAGAGCTGACCACCGACGAAGACCGTCAGGTCCACGAGGCGGTTCGAGTAGCCCCACTCGTTGTCGTACCAGCCGAGGATCTTCACCGTCTTGCCTTCCTGAACCATCGTCAGGGAGGAGTCGAAGGTGCAGGACGCCGGGTCGCTGACGATGTCCGAGGACACGATCGGGTCCTCGGTGTAGAACAGGATGCCCTTGAGGGCGCCGTCGTCGGCGGCCTTCTTGAACGCGGCGTTGACCTCGTCCTTGGTGACCTCGCGCTGCAGGTCGACGACCAGGTCGGTGGCCGAGCCGGTCGGGACCGGGACGCGCATCGCGATGCCGTCGAGCTTGCCCTTGAGCTGCGGCAGGACCAGGGCGGTGGCCTTGGCGGCACCGGTCGTGGTCGGGATGATGTTCTCGGCGGCGGCGCGGGCGCGGCGCAGGTCCGAGTGCGGGAAGTCCAGGATGCGCTGGTCGTTCGTGTACGCGTGGACCGTCGTCATCAGGCCCTTGACGATGCCGAAGTTCTCGTCGAGAACCTTGGCCATCGGCGCCACACAGTTGGTGGTGCAGGACGCGTTCGAGATGACGTGGTGGTTCGCCGGGTCGTACTTGTCCTGGTTGACGCCCATCACGATCGTGATGTCCTCGCCCTTGGCCGGAGCCGAGATGAGGACCTTCTTGGCGCCACCGGCGATGTGCTTCTCGGCGTCGGCCTTCTTGGTGAAGATGCCGGTCGACTCGATGACGATGTCGACACCCAGCTGACCCCACGGGATGTCGGCGGGGTTGCGCTCGGACAGCACCTTGATGGTGTGGCCGTCGACGGTGATGGTGTCCTCGGTGTGCGACACCTCGGCCTTGAGGCGGCCCAGGATGGTGTCGTACTTCAGGAGGTGCGCGGTGGTCGCGGTGTCACCCAGGTCGTTGACAGCCACGATCTCAATGTCCGCACCCTGCTCCAGCAGCGCGCGGAAGTAGTTACGACCGATGCGGCCAAAGCCGTTGATGCCTACGCGGATCGTCACGAACCGATCTCCTCGTTGGTACGCCGGATTCGACGCCGGCGAGATGTATTGGGATGTCCCCGACCGCCTCCGACCCTACCCCCCATAAGGGCTTGAGGTGACATCGAGCGCCTCTATGCAGGGCACAGCGGCCCGTACTCGTCAGTAACGTACGGGCCGCCGCAGATTTCCCGGGTATTTCGGAGCCGATCAGTCGCTAATTGAGCGCAGTGCCTTTCTGATGAGCGCATTTCGATCAGCGGCCGTGGTGACATGTTCCAGACCGAATCCGAGGAGAACGGTGTCCGGGGTGCTGATCGCCCCGTACGTCGTGAACAGGTCCACGGCGCGCGCCCAGTCCTTGACCGCGGCCGGGCTGCCCTCGGGCGGCCCCGGGACCTGCCAGACGCCCAGGGACTCCTCGAAGTCCTCGTTCTGGGTGACCTGTCCCCCGACGACGACGGACGCGTTGTCGGCGCGCACACCCTCACCGCCGGTGCCCGGGTCGGACACATAGCTGAGCGACACCTCGACGGACCTGCCCGCGTAGGCGCTCAGGTCGTACGTGACGGTCTTCCAGTCGTCCGAGGAGCCCGTGAGGCTGTTCCAGGCCCCGGAGGTGCCGGTGTTCTTGCAAGCGGCACCGTCGGGCGTCAGATAGCGCTCGAGGGCCGGGTGCTCCTCGATCAGGAATCCGGCCTCGCACTCGGTGGGCACGGCGTTCGTGGTGAGACCCGCGGTGTCCGGCAGAGTCGTCCAGTCCGTTGCGCCGACCGTGTGAGCCTCCAGGAGTACGTGGTCGTAGCCGGCCTCGGTGTCCCACAGCAGCTGCGTCCGCAGGGCCGGCCGGTCCGCGGCGGTGACACCCGTGAGGTCGATGGTGCGGGTCAGGCGCTTGTAGGCGTCGTCCGTGTGCACGGCGGCGGCCATGCCCGCGCCTTCGTACTGGCCGGCTCCGGCGCTCTCGAACTGCGGCAGGGTGGCCGACGTGGCCTCGTACAGACCGGCGCCGTCGAGCGGGTTGCCGGGAGCGTCGCCGAGGGTCGCGGACGTCCCGGCCAGCTCGCCGGATCCGTCGAAGCGGGTGGCGACCGGAGCCGCGGTGCGCGAGTAGGCGCCCAGGTAGTACTGGCTGAAGTCGTTCGTGGTGGTGTCGCCGATGGCGACGGAGCCGCCCGCCTTCTCACCGGCCTCGATCAGCTTGCCGCCCTCGTTGAGGTAGTCGCGCAGAGTGAGCTGGGTGGCGAGGCCGGGGCGGTCGGCACCCGTGTAGTGGACGACCGTGTCGAAGTGGTCCAGGACCCCGAGGGCGTCGGGCACGCCCTGCGTGGCGACGTTCCAGACGGCCGCCTTGCGACCGTCGGCCTTGAGGGCATCCACGTAGGCGGCCGTCTGTCGCCCTGGGGCGTCGTTTTCCGCGACGACAAGAGTGTCCGCCTTCGGACGTTCGGCAACGGTGTACGTGAAGGGGGCGCTGGACGTGCGCTTTCCGGATTTCGTACGCCCCGTGAACCACACCTCTACCTTGTCGCCGACATCGGCGTCCTCGATCTTCGCCCTATAGGCGTCGAAGTGGAGATTGTCGTCGCCTCCGTAGGTCTCTCCTCCCTTCCAAGCGCGCAATTCCTCGTCGTGCGAACGGCCGCCATTGATGCGGTAGTTCAGCTCCTTGTCGCGTACGGACTTACGGGCGATCACGGAGACTTCCTGGTCACCGCCGCGCGCGTACGACGTCGAGAACGTGGCCGGGGTGAAGTCGGGCGCGTCCAGGCCGACCGAGGACGACGGCTGGTCCGGGTGGGAGGCGGTCTCCGCGACGGACAGCGCGAAGGGGATGTTCTTCGCGAACTCGTCCTGGATGAGCTTCTCGTCGTCCGGGAACGTGAAGACCGACGCGCAGTCCTGGGGCCGCCAGGCGTCGTTCGGGTCGACGTTCGAGGCGGTCTGGCAGGTGCTCATCTCGGGGGTGAACATCGAGACGCCGTTGACGTTGCCGGCGTGGCCGTCCGCCTCGCCGTTCGTCGTGTACAGCTCGGAGGAGACCTGCGGGTGGTAGCCGGGGATCGCGGAGTTGTCCGGGGTGCCGGCGAGCGCCTTGTAGAGCACGTCGTCCGGTGTGGGCGTGGCGACCTGCCAGCCCACTCCGTAGAGCAGCAGCTCGGCGGCGGAGTGGTAGTTGATGGCGTAGTCGAAGCCGACGCGCTTCTCGAAGGCGTCGAGGGCCTTGGTCTCGGGCTCGGAGTTCGGGCTCGCGCCGCGGTAGGTCTGACTGGCGGGGCTCGGGGACGATCCCTCGTCGTCGTAGCCCCACTTGTAGGCGAAGTTGCGGTTGAGGTCGACGCCGTCGCCGGTGGTGTACTTCCCGTCACCGTTGATGTCGCGCATGTTCTTGCGCCACTGGCGGTTGCTGTCGGACCGGAACGTCCAGTCGTAGCCGTCGGGATTGGCCGAGAGGACGAACCACAGCTCCGTGGAGTCGACGATCTTCTTGATGCGCCGGTCCTTGGCGTAGTTGTCCACGTAGTGGTGCATCAGGCGGCGGGTCATCTCCGGGGTGATCCACTCGCGCGCGTGCTGGTTGGACATGTAGAGGACCGACGGCTTGGCGCCGTCATTGGTCTTCTTGGCGCCCTTGCTGACCTTCAGCGCGAGGATGTCCTGGCCCTGGAGCGTCTTTCCGATGGACACGACCTTGGTGAGGCCGGGGTGCTCCTGGCCGGTGCGGACGATCTCCTCCTGGAGATTTCCCTTGCCGCTGTACGGGCGGAAGACACCGTCGCCCGCGGCCGCGACGCGGGCCTCGGCCTTGGCCGTCAGCTTGCGCTCGGTGAGCTTCACGCCCTGGTCGCGCAGCGTCTCGGCCTGCCGGTCGGTGAGGTAGACCTCGACCTCCGCGGTGCCCTTGACGGGCGCCTGCTCGCCGAGTTCATGGCCGTCCTGGCCCGCCTGGAGGAGCAGGGGTATCTGTTCCTTCGACACGTCCGCGCGGAACACCTTGACGGCGTCCGCGCCGGGGTCGCCGCTCGCTGAACTTCCGCTCTCCGCCTGGGCGACGGGCGCGAGGACCGCCCCTCCCAGTCCCAGGACAAGTGCTCCGACAGCGAGGATCGATCTCGCTCTTCGTCTCATGAGCCCCCCTTGCAGTTGTCTGCCGCGGTCGTGGCGCAGTGCCACAGAAGCGAACAGCCGCCAGACTCATGACAGTTCATGGTCAAGTCAAGGGGGCATCAAGTCCCCTTCAGAGACGGCAAAAAGCCGGTGATGACGCCCCTCCTGGGCGCCGCCACCGGCTTGTTGACATAAGGAGAACGCAGGGAGCCGTAAGAGGCTTTCGGCGGATCAGCCCGCCAGGTTGTCCGCCATCTCCTCGGCCATCTCCTCGGCCAGGTCCTCCGTGAGGTTCGACTCCGTGCCCGGGATGCCGAGGTCCTGGGCCCGCTTGTCCGCCATGGCGAGCAGGCGCCTGATGCGGCCCGCGACGGCGTCCTTGGTCAGCGGCGGGTCGGCGAGCGCACCCAGCTCCTCCAGGGAGGCCTGCTTGTGCTCCATGCGCAGCCGCCCGGCGGCCGCGAGGTGCTCGGGCACCTCGTCGGCGAGGATCTCCAGAGCGCGCTGCACACGGGCCCCGGCGGCGACGGCCGCGCGGGCCGAGCGGCGCAGGTTCGCGTCGTCGAAGTTGGCCAGGCGGTTCGCGGTGGCGCGGACCTCGCGGCGCATCCGCCGCTCCTCCCAGGCGAGCACCGACTCGTGTGCACCCATCCGGGTGAGCAGGGCGCCGATCGCGTCCCCGTCACGGACCACGACGCGGTCCACGCCACGCACCTCGCGCGCCTTCGCGGCGATCGAGAGGCGGCGGGCGGCGCCGACGAGCGCGAGCGCGGCCTCGGGCCCGGGGCAGGTCACCTCCAGCGAGCTGGAGCGCCCCGGCTCGGTCAGCGAGCCGTGCGCCAGGAACGCCCCGCGCCAGGCCGCCTCGGCGTCGCAGGTGGCCCCCGAGACCACCTGCGGCGGAAGCCCCCGGATCGGGCGGCCACGGCCGTCCACGAGCCCCGTCTGGCGGGCCAGCTGGTCGCCGCCCGCGACGACGCGTACGACAAAACGCGAGCCGCGGCGCAGCCCGCCGGGCGCCATCACGATCAGCTCCGAGCCGTGCCCGAAGATCTCGAGAATGTCCCGCTTGAGCCGCCGTGCGGCCATCGCGGTGTCCAGCTCCGCCTCGATCACGATGCGGCCGCTCACCAGGTGAAGGCCGCCCGCGAACCGCAGAATCGCCGAGACCTCGGCCTTTCTGCAGCACGTCCGGGTGACGGGAAGCCGGGAGATCTCGTCCTTCACCGCTGCCGTCATCGCCATGGGCCGATCCTTCCATGCATCCGAAAAATACGGTCGTACGCGGCGGCCAACAGCTCCGGATCGTGCCTCGGAGTCCCGTCGGGCCTGGCCACCGGCGCCAGCTCGACCGCGGCCCCGAAACGCTCCTTGGCGGAGTCGACGAGCTCGTCGCGGTCGGGCACGGCGGCCTCGTCGGCCAGCACCACGTCCAGGGCGAGTTTAGGGGCGTGTCGTCCCAAAACCTCCAAATGACGCTGCGGTGAGAACCCATCGGTTTCTCCGGGTTGCGGAGCGAGGTTGAGCGAGAGGACCCGACGGGCCTTCGTCTCGACGAGCGCGTCCAGCAGTTCCGGTACGAGCAGATGCGGGATCACGGACGAGAACCAGGAGCCGGGGCCGAGCACCACCCAGTCCGCGTCGAGCACCGCGGCGACGGCCTCGGGGACGGCCGGCGGGTCGTGCGGCACCAGGTGCACGGACTGGACCTCGCCCGGCGTGAGGGCGACGGTGGCCTGCCCGCGCACGGTGTCCACGTCGTCCGGCCGGGCCGGGTCGTGGCCCTTGACCAGGGCCTGCAGCTCCAGCGGGACCGCGGACATAGGCAGCACGCGCCCGTGCGCGCCGAGGAGCTTGCCGACCAGGTCCAGGGCCTGGACGTGGTCGCCGAGCTGCTCCCACAGGGCGACGATCAGCAGGTTGCCGACCGCGTGCCCGTTCATCTCGCCCGGCGACTGGAAGCGGTGCTGGATCACGCGGGACCAGGTCTGGCCCCAGTCGTCGTCGCCGCACAGCGCGGCGAGGGCCTTGCGCAGGTCACCGGGCGGCAGGACGCCCAGCTCGTCGCGGAGCCGGCCGCTGGAGCCGCCGTCGTCGGCGACGGTGACGACGGCGGTGAGGTCACCGGTGATGCGGCGCAGCGCGGCCAGCGACGCCGACAGGCCCATGCCGCCACCGAGCGCGACGACCTTGGGGGTCGTCCCCCTGCGACGGCTCGACGGCGCGCTGCGGCTGCGCAGCCGGCTGGTGAGCCGGAGCGTGCGCCCCGTCATTCCCGGCCCATGTCCCGGTGGACGACCACGGTCTCCACGCCCTGTGCGGCGAGCCGGGCCGCGAGCTTCTCCGACGTGGCGACGGAGCGGTGCTTGCCGCCGGTACAGCCGACGGCGATGGTCACGTAGCGCTTGCCCTCGCGGCGGTAGCCGGCCGCGATCAGCTGGAGCAGCTCGGTGTAGCGGTCGAGGAACTCCTTGGCGCCGGGCTGCGCGAAGACGTAGTTCGACACCTCTTCGTTGAGGCCGGTGAAGGGGCGCAGCTCCGGGACCCAGTGCGGGTTCGGCAGGAAGCGCATGTCGACCACGAGATCGGCGTCGACGGGCAGGCCGTACTTGAAGCCGAACGACATGACGGTGGCCCGCAGCTCCGGCTCCTCCTCGCCGGCGAACTGGGCGTCCATCTTGGCGCGCAGCTCGTGCACGTTCAGGCTGGAGGTGTCGATGACCAGGTCGGCGTCGCCGCGCAGCTCGCGCAGCAGCTCGCGCTCGGCGTCGATGCCGTCGACGATCCGGCCGTCGCCCTGCAGGGGGTGCGGGCGGCGCACCGACTCGAAGCGGCGCACCAGGGCATCGTCGGAGGACTCCAGGAAGACGATGCGCCGTGTGACGTGCTTGGACTCCAGGTCCGCGAGGGACTCCCGGAGGTTGTCGAAGAAGCGCCGTCCGCGTACGTCGACGACGACCGCGATCCGCGCGACGTTGCCCTGCGAGCGGGCGCCGAGCTCCACCATGGTGGGGATCAGGGCGGGCGGCAGGTTGTCGACGACGAACCAGCCGAGGTCCTCCAGGCACTTCGCGGCGGTGGAGCGGCCCGCGCCGGACATGCCGGAGATGATCACCAGTTCGGGGATGGCGGCGTCCGGGACGCCGGGGGTGTCGCTGGTCGCGCCTGTGCCGGTACTCACTTGTGCTCCGTGCTCCGGTTGTGCGGGGCTGTCCGCCGTGCCGCGGGTGTCACTGCTTTCGTGGTCCTGCTCGCTCATGGCTCCTGCCCC
Organism: Streptomyces sp. cg35; assembly: GCF_050410835.1. Lineage (NCBI taxonomy): Bacteria > Bacillati > Actinomycetota > Actinomycetes > Kitasatosporales > Streptomycetaceae > Streptomyces > Streptomyces sp. cg35. The sequence goes on along the minus strand of NZ_CP191268.1, from coordinate 6,727,894 downwards.
CGTCGTTCCTCCGAGGCTCCCGTGCTGACGGGCTCCTCGTCGGAGCGCGCGTCCGTCGCGTGCTCCGTGGTGTCCTCTTCGTCTTCCATGATCTCTCCGGTGGCCGTGTTCACCGCGGGCGCCGCCGGTGCCGCCTGCGCGAAGGCCACCACGATCGTCTCGGCGGTCTTGCGGCCTATGCCGGGAACCTCGCAGATCTGGTCGATTGTGGCGGACCGGAGCCGCTTCACCGAACCGAAGTGCTTGATGAGCGCCTGTTTGCGCGCGTCGCCGAGGCCCGGTACGTCGTCCAGGGGGCCCGCCCTGAAGCGCTTGGCCCGCTTGGTGCGCTGGTAGGTGATCGCGAAGCGGTGGGCCTCGTCGCGGACGCGCTGGAGGAGGTAGAGACCCTCACTGGTGCGGGGCAGGACGACCGGGTCGTCCTCGTCGGGCACCCAGACCTCTTCGAGGCGCTTGGCGAGGCCGCACACCGCGATGTCGTCGATGCCCAGCTCGTCGAGGGCCCGCTTGGCGGCCGCGACCTGCGGCTGTCCGCCGTCGACCACGACGAGCTGCGGCGGGTAGGCGAACTTCTTGGGGCGACCGTCGTCCTCGGTGAGGCCGGACTCGATCGGGCCGTCGTCCTCCGTCGGCTCGGCGTCGCTCCACTCCCCCGATTTCTCCTGCGCGGCGAGGTAGCGCTTGAAGCGGCGGGTGATCACCTCGTGCATGGAGCGGACGTCGTCCTGGCCCTCGAAGCCCTTGATCTGGAAGCGGCGGTATTCGCTCTTACGGGCGAGGCCGTCCTCGAAGACCACCATGGAGGCGACGACGTCGTCGCCCTGGAGGTGCGAGATGTCGTAGCACTCGATCCGCAGCGGAGCGCCGTCCAGGTCGAGGGCCTCGGCGATCTCCTCCAGGGCGCGGGAGCGCGTGGTGAGGTCGGAGGCGCGCTTCGTCTTGTGCAGGGCGAGCGCCTGGAGCGCGTTCCTGTGCACCGTCTCCATGAGCGCCTTCTTGTCGCCCCGCTGCGGGATGCGCAGCGACACGGCCGACCCGCGGCGCTCGGTGAGCCAGGCCTGGACGGGCTCCAGGGGGTCGGGCAGCGCCGGGACGAGGACTTCCTTGGGGACGGCGTCGCCGCTCTCCTCCCCGTAGAGCTGCTGCAGCGCGTGCTCCACCAGGTCGCCGCTGGTGACCGCCTCGACCTTGTCGGTGACCCAGCCGCGCTGGCCGCGGACGCGCCCGCCCCGGACGTGGAAGATCTGGACGGCGGCCTCCAGCTCGTCCTCCGCGAGGGCGATGAGGTCGGCGTCGGTGGCGTCGGCGAGGACGACGGCGCTCTTCTCCATGGCCTTCTTCAGGGCCTCGATGTCGTCCCGAAGGCGGGCCGCGCGCTCGTACTCCATCTCCTCGGCGGCCGCCGCCATGTCCTTCTCCAGGCGGCGGATGTACGTGCCGGTGCGGCCCGTCATGAAGTCGCAGAAGTCCTCGGCCAGTTCACGGTGCTCCTCGGGGGTGACGCGGCTCACACAGGGGGCCGCGCACTTGCCGATGTAGCCGAGGAGGCAGGGGCGGCCGGTGCGTGTCGCGTTCTTGAACACGCCCGCGGAGCAGGTGCGGACCGGGAAGACGCGCAGCAGGAGGTCCACGGTGTCGCGGATCGCCCAGGCGTGCCCGTACGGCCCGAAGTAGCGCACGCCCTTCTTCTTCTGACCGCGCATCACCTGGACGCGCGGGAACTGCTCGTTCATCGTGACCGCGAGGTACGGGTAGCTCTTGTCGTCGCGGTACTTGACGTTGAACCGGGGGTCGTACTCCTTGATCCAGGAGTACTCCAGCTGCAGCGCCTCGACCTCCGTGGCCACCACCGTCCACTCCACGGAGGCGGCCGTGGTGACCATGGTGCGGGTGCGGGGGTGCAGGTTCGCCAGGTCCTGGAAATAGTTCGCCAGGCGCTGGCGCAGGCTCTTCGCCTTTCCGACGTAGATCACCCGGCGGTGCTCGTCGCGGAACCTGTACACCCCTGGGGAGTCGGGAATCTGTCCCGGCTTGGGGCGGTAGCTGGAGGGGTCGGCCATGTCAGACACCCTACTGGCGGGGTGTGACAGTTCGGGGTGCCCGGCGCCGGTGGGGCCGGGCACCTTGCGGCCGCGCGGCGATCAGTCCGGTCGGCGTGATCGCGCCCGGTACACGGCGAGCCCGCTCAGCCCCAGGGCCACCGCGGCCCCGGCGCCCGCCACGGTCGAGGCGACGGTGACGGGGCCTCGCGTCCCGGCGGACGGCGGACCGTAGCCACCGGCCGCGCCCTTCTCGGCGTAGACGGAGCCCGGCAGCTTGTCGCTGTAGGCCCGGGCGACCCGCGCCCGGTAGGCGGCGAGCGGGACCCCGTCGCGGCCGACGGCCCGCGCCGCGTCCGCGTCGAGCGGCACCACGCGCGCGTGCCCGGCGACGTACCAGGCGTCGATCTGCGGCTCGCGGAAGACGGTGCCGCCCGGCATCTTTCGCTGCCCGAGCGTCGCGTACCGGATCTCGTCGTCCCCGGAGGCGATATTGACCACCTTCCAGGAACCCCGCCGCTCGACGGTCCACACCGAGGCCTTCTGACCATCGGAGGACACCGCTTTGGAGGCGAGGAATTGCAGCTCGGCGATGTCCGCGCCCTTCTTGCCGGCAACGAAATCGCGCGACAAGTAGGAGACCGGCACGGCGTCGGTCCCTTCTATGCGGGGCGCGGCGGCCGACGCGGTGACCGCGCCATCGCGTGCGAAGAAGCGGGAGAGGGTGTTCAGCGTCTGTGGCGACGTCGCCGCTTCGTGGGCCGCCTCGCGCGCGTGGGCGTCGACGGGGGTGGGCGCCGCGCTCGCGTGCGGGGCCGCGAGGCCGAGCAGGAGGACCGCGCCGGTGCCGGCGAGGACGGGGGCCATGATCCGTCGTCCCATCGCGCTCACGCCCCGATCCGGTACAGCGAGTGGGTCCAGGAGAAGGAGCTGTTGCTGATGTACCAGTCGTGGGAGGCCCAGTTGTACCGGTCGTCCGAGGGCCAGGGGTCGCCCCAGTAGACCCAGCTGTTCGTGTCGTCGTATCCGTAGAGGACGTGCATGTGGCCGCCGCCGCTGGACCATTGGATGCGGGTCTCGACTGGCCGGTTCGCGTCGATCTCGGCCTGTACCGTCGAGTAACGCAGCCATCCGGTCACGTATGAGCCGGGGTTGATGCCCGCCCAGGACAGGCCGTTCTGCACATTGCCCAGCGTGGCCTGGTAGTTGGGGCAGTCGCCGCCCTGGGCGCGTCCGAAGGCGGCGTTGCAGAACTGGTTCTGCGAGTACTTCCGGCCGAACCAGGTCGCGATGGTGTTGCCGCTCGCGGCCCAGCACCAGTTCGTCTTCTGCTGCGCCTGCATGGTGATGTTCAGGCGCTTGGCCGCGAGGGCCGAGGTGTCGGCGTATGCGGTGGTCATCGGCAGGGTGACGGCGACCGCCGCGGTGGCCGCTAGGGCGGCGGCGCGGAGCCGTCTGCGGCGCGTGGCGCCTGTTCGTGGGCGGGTCTTCGTGGTGCGCATCGCGGTCCTCCCGAAGCGGGGTGAGGGGTGGAGGAGCGCGTCCGGACGCAATGACGAGCATTGAACCTTGTCGAGTGCAGGTCAACACGCTTCAATGCCGGGTGACTTGGGGCGGTGAATGAGGTCGTACGGATGTGAACGACTTACGTACGCCGACCAGCCGCCCCGCTCCGACCGGCGCCGATGCCCGGGCCCGCCGCTGTGGATGTTCACAGCGGCGGGCCCAGGCGGAGCGCGGAGATGCGGGAGGCCCTGATGCGGCTCGGCGAACGGCACAAGGAAGCGGCACCGACCCCGACCCTGGAGGCGGCCCTGCGCGCCGGCCCGTTCCACCTCGCGCTGCGGGCCGCGATCGCCGCCCGGCGGCTGCCGCTGCACCGGGTCCAGCACCATCTGTCGCGCCAGGGCATCAAGGTCGGCGTGACGAGCCTGAGTTACTGGCAGCAGGGTGCGCGGCGCCCGCAGCGTCCCGAGTCGATGCGGGCCGTGCGCGCCCTGGAGGAGATCCTCGACCTGCCCGAGGAGTCACTGATCCGGCTGCTCGGCCCGACCGGGAACGCCGACGCGCCGCAGCGCCCCGCGGCCCGCTCGTACCGCTCGCTCGTCGAGGCGTCCGGGGTCCTCGAAGGGCTGCTCGCGGAACTGGAGTCGCCGCTGGACGGCGGGCTGCACACCGTCGGGCACCATGAGCGGGTCCGGATCGGCGGCGGCAGAGAGATGCTCGGCAGGGAGTCCCAGCACATAGTGCGGGCCCACCGGGACGGAGTGGACCGCTATCTGGCCATTCACCACGGTGATCCGGGGTGTTCGCCGGGCGACGTGGTGGTGCAGGCCATGGAGAACTGCCGTACGGGGCGGGTGCGGTGGGACGGCCGGACGGGGGTCCTGGTGGCGGAGCTGCTCTTCGACGCGCGGCTGCGGGCCGGTGACACCCATCTGTTCCGCTACGGCTTCGAGGACGGCACGGCCGGCGTCTCGACCGAGTACGTCCGCGGCTTCAGCTTCGCCGGCGGGCAGTACGCGCTCCAGGTCCAATTCACCGACGACGCGCTGCCCGTGCGCTGCCACCGCTTCGCCCAGCAGTCGGCCGCGGCACCGCGCGGCGGCCGTCAGGAGCTGACGCTGAGCGGCCGCCATCGGTCGGTGCACGTGGTGGAGTCACAGGTGCGGGCGGGGCGCCTGGGGATCGGCTGGGACTGGGAGTGAGCCGCTCCCGGCCCGCGGCTACTGCTGCGGGCCCGCGACGATCTTGCCGCCCTCGACCTTCACCGACAGCTCCTTCAGCGGTACGGTCGCCGGCTCGTGCAGCACCTTGCCGGTCGTGGCGTCGAACTTGCTGCCGTGGCAGTTGCACGTCAGCTCCGTCCCCTTCAGCATCCCGATCGGGCAGCCCGCGTGGGTGCAGATCGTGCTGAACGCCTTGTACCGGCCGTCCTCGGTGCGGCTGACCACGACGTGCTCGTCCTTGTAGAGCTTCGCCCCGCCCTCGGGCACCTCGTCGGCCCGGCCCAGGTCGACCGGCGCGGTGGGCGCCGCGGCCGCGCCGCCGCCGGATCCGGTGGAACAGGCGGTCAGGCCGAGGCCGGCCGTCCCCGCGACGGCGGCGCCGCGCAGAGCGGTGCGGCGGGAGATGCGGGAGGGGGGCGTGCCGGGCATCGGGACTCCACGAGGGGCGCTGTTCCGGTGAACAGGAGCGGGACAGGGGTTACAGGGGGGGAGCAAGGGGGTGAGCAGGGGTGACAGATCAGACGATACCGGCGAGGAATCGGGCACCTCGTGGGGCCCCCGCGCCTCCGGGCACGCTGCCCGGTCCCACCCGTGGCGTGCCCGAATCAGCGGCAGCCGTGCCCGTATCGGGGACGCGTGGCGACTCGCGGGCCGGGAAGCTCTAGCCTGCCTTCGGCAGCCGCCCTGAACACCCGCACCGCACGCCCCGTCCGAGAGGAACCATCGTGATCGTCGTCGCCGGAGAGGCCCTGATCGACCTCGTCCCGCAGGCCGCGGACACCGGCGACGGTGCGGCCCCGGGCCCCGCCGCGCTGCGCCCTCTCGCGCCCCGGCTCGGCGGCGGGCCGTACAACACGGCGGTTGCGCTGGGCCGGCTCGGCTCCCCGGTGGCCTTCTGCTCGCGCGTCTCCCGGGACGCGTTCGGCGAGGCGCTGCTCGGCGGGCTGCGGACGGCCGGCGTGGACGTGTCCCCGGTGCAGCGCGGCGATGAGCCGACGACGCTGGCCGTCGCGTCCATCGGTGAGGACGGCTCGGCCGGCTACTCCTTCTACGTGGAAGGCACCGCCGACCGGCTCTTCGCGGTGCCGGACGCGCTTGCGCAGGGCACGCGCGCGGTGTCGTTCGGGACCTGCTCGCTGGTGCTGGAGCCGGGGGCGACGGCCTACGAGGAGCTGATGCGGTCGGCCGCCGCCCAGGGCGTGTTCACCGCGCTCGATCCGAACATCCGGGCCGGTCTGATCCCCGACGCGGACGCCTACCGGGCGCGCTTCAAGAGCTGGCTGCCGTCCACCACCGTCCTCAAGCTCTCCGAGGAGGACGCGCAGTGGCTCGGCGGCACGCCCCGGGAATGGCTCGCCGCCGGCCCCGCGGCCGTGGTGGTCACCCGTGGCGGAGACGGGCTCACCGTCTTCACCCAGGGCGGCGGCGAGCACTCCGTGCCGGGCGAGCGGGTCGACGTCGTGGACACGATCGGCGCCGGTGACACGGTCAACGCGGCGCTGCTGCACGGCCTCTGTCTGCAGGACGCCCTGTCCCCCGCGTCGGTCGCGGACCTGAGCGGCGACGACTGGGCACGGCTGTTGCGGTTCGCGGCACGCGCGGCGGCGGTCACCTGCTCACGGGCGGGCGCGGAGCCTCCGTACGCCTCCGAGGTCGACCCCCTGTAGGCACCCCTCCCTCGCAGGTACGCCACCCGGCACGTGCGGGCGGCGCCCCGTGCGTCCGGGTCGGCTCACCCGTTGACCGCGCGAAGCGCTCCCGGGGTCCGGCCGTTGAGGCGGTCCAGGGCGACCGCGGTGGAGTCGTCGGCGGGGAGGTGCACCAGGATCGTCTGGGCGTCGGCGTCCGGCAGGGCCAGCGCCTCGTACGACAGCCGCAGCGGGCCGACCTCGGGGTGGGCCACGAGGTCGTGTCCGGCGCGTCGGGGCAGGGTGGGGGCGGCGGCCATCCGGTCGGCGAAGGGAGCGCCGGCGGTGACCGTCAACTCGTCGACGAGCGCCGTGACGTGGGGGTCGGCGAGTGGCGCCCCCTGACGGAACCGGGCCATCTGGTCGTCGGCGACCCGGTCCCAGTCGGGATAGACGGCGCGGGCCCGCTCGTCGGTGAACAGGTACCGCACGACGTTCGGCTGATCGCCGTCCAGGATGCCGAGGGGGGCCGCGAACCGGGCGTACCCGGCGGTGTGGGCAAGGATGTCGCCGACCCAGTTGACCAGGACCGCCGGGGTGGGTTCCAGGCGGTCGAGGAGTGCGCGGACCGTGGGCCGGACGGTGTGCGAGGGGGCCGTGGCGCCCGAGCAGAACACGGCGTCGTCCCCGCCCGCCTTGGCGAGGCGGCGCAGCAGCAGCCGCTCGTCCGTGTCGAGCCGCAGCGCGTCGGCCAGTGCGCCGAGGACCGAGGGCGAGGGGTTGCGGTCGCGGCCCTGTTCGAGCCGGGTGAGGTACTCGGCGCTGATGTCGGCGAGCGTGGCCAGCTCTGAGCGGCGCAGACCGGGGGTGCGGCGGCGCGACCCGGCGGGCAGGCCCACCTCGGCAGGCGTGACCGCTTCCCGGCAGGTGCGCAGGAACGTTCCCAACTCGTTGTCACCCACTCCCTGAACGTATCAATGGGTCGCGTGGTGGATCGTGGCCCTGTCACTACCAGTCTTGGCTCGGTCTCCCTCCGCTGCTGCCGGGGGCACAGGCTGGGCGCATGACGGACAACAACACTGTGGCCACGACGACTTCGACCGCCCCTCTGCCGCTCGCGCCCGGCGCCTGGACGCTGGATCCGCTGCACTCCGCGGTGAACTTCACGATCCGGCACCTGGGCATCGCGAAGGTGCGCGGCCGCTTCGCCGAGGTGGAGGCGGACCTGTGGGTGGGCGAGACCTTGGCCGATGTGCGGGTGTCGGCCACGATCGCGCTCGCCTCGATCGACACGGGCAATGCCGATCGTGACGCTCACACCCGCTCGGCGGACCTGCTGGACGTGGAGCGGCGTCCGACGATGACCTTCCGCTCGACGGAGGTGAGCGGCGCGGACGAGGACTGGTCCATGGCGGGCGAGTTGACCATTGGGGACGTGACTCGTCCGGTGACGCTCGACGTGGAGTTCGGCGGGGTCGTCGATGTGCCGGTGGACGGGAGCCGGCATGCCGGGTTCGAGGCGACGGGGGAGATCCGGCGCAGCGATTTCGGGCTCGATTTCGGCGGCGGTCTGCTCGGTGATGTTGTCAAGCTTCAACTGGACATGCAGTTCGTGGAGCCTCGTGAACCGCAGGACCAGGCCGGCTGACCATGGAACGGACGGCGCCCCGCGGGGAGTTCCCGCGGGGCGCCTGAGTTTTTACGGAGCGTGACCAACTGGATCCGGCCGGCGGAGCGGCCGGGGTCGGGCCGCTCCGCTTCCGTCAGGCCTTGCGGGCCCGGGTGGTCGTCTTCTTGGCGGCGGGCTTCGTCGCCGCGGTCTTGGCCGTCTTGCCGGTCTTGGCCGTCGGCTTGGCGGGCGTCGCCTTCTTCGCGGCCGAAGTCGCCTTGCTTCCGGTCGACTTGGCGGCCGTCTTCGCCGTGGCCGTCTTCTTGGCCGGGGCCTTGGTGGCCGCCACGGTCTTCTTCGCCGCGCTCTTGCGGGTCCGGGCAGCGGGCACACTCGCGTCGCTGACCCGGTCGGCGCCGAGGATGTCGCGCAGGAACTTGCCGGTGTGGCTGGCCGGTTCGGACGCGACCTGCTCCGGGGTGCCATCGGCGACGACGAGGCCGCCGCCGCTGCCGCCCTCGGGGCCCATGTCGACGACCCAGTCCGCGGTCTTGATCACGTCGAGGTTGTGCTCGATGACGATCACCGAGTTGCCCTTGTCGACAAGGCCGGAGAGCACCGTGATCAGCTTGCTGATGTCCTCGAAGTGCAGACCGGTGGTCGGCTCGTCGAGCACGTAGACCGTGCGCCCCGTGGAGCGCTTCTGCAGCTCGCTGGCGAGCTTCACGCGCTGGGCCTCGCCGCCGGAGAGGGTCGGCGCGGACTGGCCGAGGCGGACGTAGCCGAGGCCCACGTCGTTCAGCGTCCTGAGGTGGCGGGCGATCGCGGGAACGGCCTCGAAGAAGTCGAGGGCCTCCTCGATCGGCATGTCCAGCACCTCGGCGATGGACTTGCCCTTGTAGTGGACCTCCAGGGTCTCCCGGTTGTAGCGCGCACCGTGGCAGACCTCGCACGGGACGTACACGTCCGGCAGGAAGTTCATCTCGATCTTGATGGTGCCGTCACCGGAGCAGTTCTCGCAGCGGCCGCCCTTGACGTTGAAGGAGAAGCGACCGGGCAGATAGCCGCGGACCTTCGCCTCGGTGGTCTCGGCGAACAGCTTGCGGACGTGGTCGAAGACTCCGGTGTACGTCGCCGGGTTCGACCGCGGCGTGCGGCCGATGGGCGACTGGTCGACGTGGACGACCTTGTCGACGAGGTCGTCGCCGTCCACGCGCGTGTGCCGGCCGGGGACGGACCGCGCCCCGTTCAGCTCCCGCGCCAGGTGCGTGTACAGGATGTCGTTGACCAGCGTGGACTTTCCGGAGCCGGAGACACCGGTGACGGCCGTGAGGACACCGAGCGGGAAGGAGACGTCGATGTCCCGCAGGTTGTTCTCCTTGGCGCCGTGCACGGTGAGGCGGCGCGCGGGGTCCACGGGGCGGCGGATGTCCGGCACCGGGATGGCCTTCTTGCCCGACAGGTACTTGCCGGTCATCGACTCGGCGTTGCTCAGGAGCTCCTTCAACGGACCGCTGTGCACGACCTTGCCGCCGTGCTCGCCCGCGCCGGGGCCGATGTCGACGACCCAGTCGGCGACCTTGATGGTGTCCTCGTCGTGCTCGACCACGATGAGCGTGTTGCCCATGTCGCGCAGGCGGACGAGCGTCTCGATGAGGCGGTGGTTGTCGCGCTGGTGGAGACCGATGGACGGCTCGTCGAGGACGTACAGGACGCCGACGAGTCCGGAGCCGATCTGGGTGGCGAGCCGGATGCGCTGGGCCTCGCCACCGGAGAGCGTGCCCGCCGCCCGGTTCAGCGACAGGTAGTCGAGGCCCACGTCGACGAGGAAGCGGAGCCGCTCGTTGACCTCCTTCAGGACGCGCTCGGCGATCTTCTTGTCGCGCGCGTTCAGCGTGAGCTTGCTCAGGAAGTCGGCGCAGTCGCTGATGGACATCGCCGAGACCTCGGCGATCGACTTCTCCATGACCGTGACGGCGAGGACGATCGGCTTGAGGCGGGTGCCCTCACAGGTGGGGCAGGGCACCTCGCGCATGTAGCCCTCGAAGCGCTCGCGGCTCGCGTCCGACTCGGCCTCGCTGTGGCGGCGCTTCACGAACGGCACGGCGCCCTCGAAGGGGGTTGTGTACACGCGCTCCCGGCCGTACCGGTTGCGGTAGCGGACCTCGATCTGCGTCTTGTGGCCGTAGATGAGCGCCTTCTTGGCGCGCTGCGGCAGCCCGGCGAACGGGATGTCCGTACGGAATCCGAGGGCGTCGGCGAGCGCTCCGATGAGGCGGCCGAAGTAGTCCTTGGTGTGGCCGTGCGACCACGGGTGGATGGCTCCCTCGTCGAGCGACTTGTCCTCGTCGGGGACGATCAGCTCGGGGTCGACCTCCATGCGCGTGCCGATACCCGTGCAGTCGGGGCAGGCGCCGAAGGGCGAGTTGAAGGAGAAGGAGCGCGGCTCCAGCTCTTCGAAGGACAGGTCGTCGTGCGGGCAGTACAGGTGCTCCGAGTACATGCGCTCGCGCTCGGGGTCGTCCTCGGGGAGGTCGACGAAGTCGAGCACGACCATGCCGCCGGACAGGCCGAGCGCGGTCTCCACGGAGTCCGTCAGACGGCGCTTGGCGGAGTCCTTCACGGTGAGGCGGTCGACGACCACCTCGATGGTGTGCTTCTCCTGCTTCTTCAGGGTGGGCGGCTCGGACAGCTGGATCGTCGCGCCGTCCACGCGCGCGCGGGAGTAGCCCTTGGTCTGCAGGTCGCTGAAGAGGTCGACGAACTCGCCCTTGCGCTCGCGCACCAGCGGCGACAGCACCTGGAAGCGGCTGCCCTCGGGCAGCTCCAGGACCTTGTCGACGATGGCCTGCGGCGACTGGCGCGCGATGGGGCGGCCGCACTCGGGGCAGTGCGGCTTGCCGATGCGCGCGAAGAGCAGACGCAGATAGTCGTAGACCTCGGTGATGGTGCCGACCGTGGAGCGCGGGTTGCGCGAGGTCGACTTCTGGTCGATCGAGACGGCCGGCGAGAGGCCTTCGATGAAGTCGACGTCCGGCTTGTCCATCTGGCCGAGGAACTGGCGGGCGTACGAGGACAGCGACTCGACGTAGCGCCGCTGCCCCTCGGCGAAGATCGTGTCGAACGCGAGCGAGGACTTGCCGGAGCCGGACAGACCGGTGAAGACGATGAGGGAGTCGCGCGGGAGGTCGAGCGAGACATTCCGGAGATTGTGCTCGCGCGCGCCACGGACGATGAGACGGTCGGCCACGCCGGTCCGCACCTTTCTGGAGAGAGGGGTGACAGGGGCGGGGCCCCCGTCTCGCGAGGTCTGACTCTCGAGGACGACCTGGAGAAGTCCCGAGAAGACTGTCGTTTCGAAGACTAGGGGGAGCCACTGACAGCGCCGGTTGGTTTCCCTGGTTGATAACAAACCCGGACCACCAAGAATGCCCGATGCCGCGGTCGACCTTATAGCACGTACATTCGATTTCCGCGCCAGGTCGGCCACCTTCACCCGAACGTGTGGCAGGGATATCGTCGGCGCCATGAGCGATCATGTGCGCGACCTGGTGTCTGTACGCGAAGCGACCGACCGGCTGCTCACTGCGGTCGACTCCCTGGACAACGCCGCCGTGGCCGAGTCGTCACGGCTTCCGGGCTGGAGCCGTGGTCATGTGCTCGCCCATCTCGCCCGGAACGCGGACGCGCTCGTCAACGTGCTGGCCGGCCGGCCCATGTACGTGAGCGCCCAGGCGCGCGACGCCGACATCGAGCGGGACGCCCCGCGGGAGCTGCGCGCCCAGGTCGACGATCTCCGGGAGAGCGCGGAGCGCTTCCGGGGCGTGGGGGCCGAGGACGCGGACTGGTCACGCACCGTGGAGCTGCGCAACGGCGTCAAGGACACCGCCTCCAATGTGCCGTTCCGGCGCTGGATCGAGGTCGAGCTGCACCATGTGGACCTCGGCATCGGCTACGAGCTGGAGGACCTTTCGCCGGAGTTCACCCAGCGGGAGATCAACTTCCTCGCGAAGCGTTTCCGCGATCACTCGGGGCTGCCGCCGCTGCTGATCAAGCAGGACGACGGCCGCATGATCTCGACGGGCGCCGTACAGGCCCTCTCCTTGGAGGAGATCGAGGACGGCGCGGTCCCGCCGCTCGGGATCGTCGTCCGGGGCCGCCAGGCGGACCTGCTGGGGTGGCTGTCGGGGCGCAGGGACGGCGCCGCCCTCTCCGTCGACCGGGGCTCCCTGCCCACGTTGCCCCCGCTATAGGCTGAGCCCATGACGTACAGCGGAACGGTGAAGGTCGGCGGCCCGGCGGACGTGCACGAGCTGCAGGACCTGATGATCTCCAAGGTCGCGGTCGGGCCCATGGACAACAACGCCTATCTGCTGCGGTGCCGCGCGACCGACCAGCAGCTCCTGATCGACGCGGCGAACGAGCCGGCGACGCTGCTCCGCCTCATCGGTGACGACGGCATCGCGGCCGTCGTCACCACGCACCGGCACGGCGACCACTGGCAGGCCCTCGCGGAGGTCGTGGAAGCCACTGGCGCGCGCACGTACGCGGGGCGCGAGGACGCCGAGGGCATTCCGGTGCCGACGGCCGTCGCCGTCGCCGACGGGGACACCATCGAGTTCGGCCGGATCTCGCTCACGGCCCGCCACCTGGTCGGCCACACGCCGGGCTCCATCGCCCTGGTCTACGACGACCCGCACGGGCACCCGCACGTCTTCACCGGGGACTGCCTCTTCCCGGGCGGCGTCGGCAACACGTGGAAGGACCCCGAGGCCTTCGCGAGTCTCATCGACGACGTGGAGACGAAGATCTTCGCGCGGCTCCCGGACGAGACCTGGGTCTACCCGGGGCACGGGAACGACACGACCCTGGGGGCCGAGCGGCCGCACCTTCAGGAGTGGCGCGCGCGGGGCTGGTGACATGTAGGCGCTTGTAGGCCAAAACCGGCTCTGCGGACGACTGTTCACAAGAATGCAACGCCCGCTCCCAGTATGCGGACAGTTGTCGAGCTGACCTCGACATACGGGGTTGTGCGCTGTCAGTCTCCCGCCATGCCTCTCGCCCACCGCGCCACGCGCCTTGCCGTCTGCTCCGCCGTCGTTCTCGTCGCCGTCGCGGCCTGCGCCCCCGAGCCCGACGAGAAGGCCGCGGGCAAGCCCGCCACGGCCGCCTCCTGCTCCCCCGGCAAGCTCTCCACGGTGGCGTCCGGGAAGCTCACCGTGGGCACCGACAAGCCCGCCTACGCTCCCTGGTTCCAGGACGACGACCCGTCCAACGGCAAGGGCTTCGAGTCGGCGGTCGCGTACGCCGTGGCGAAGCGGCTCGGCTACGACAAGGGCCAGGTGACATGGCAGACCGTGCCGTTCAACAGTTCCTTCGCGCCGGGTGCGAAGAAGTTCGACTTCGACATCAATCAGGTGTCGATCAGTGACGCCCGCAAGAAAGCCGTGGCGTTCTCGTCGGGCTACTACGACGTGCGGCAGGCCGTCGTCGCCCTGAAGTCGTCGAAGGCCGCGAAGGCGAGGACCGTCGCCGACCTGAAGGACGTGAAGCTGGGCGCCCAAGTGGGCACCACCAGCCTGGACTTCGTCAACGACCTCGTGAAGCCGTCCCAGAAGCCCGCCGTCTACCAGAAGAACGACTTCGCCAAGTCCGCCCTCAAGAACGGCCAGGTGGACGCCATCGTCGTCGACCTGCCGACCGCCTTCTACATCACGGGCGCCGAGGTGACCGACGCCGAGGTCGTGGGGCAGTTCGAGAACTCGGCCGGCTCTCCGGAGCAGTTCGGCCTCGTTCTCGACAAGGAGAGCGAGCTGACGTCGTGCGTGACGGGTGCCGTGGACGCCCTCCGCAAGGACGGCACCCTCGCCTCCTTGGAGAAGAAGTGGCTGTCGGACGCCGTCGACGCGCCGGTGCTCAAGTGACCGTCGTGAAGCAGGTGTCCGTCCCCGAGGACGCGTACATACCCTCCGAGCGGCGTCTGGCGCGCGAGCGCTACAAGCGGACCCGTGCGCGCCGGGCGACCGCCCTGGCGGCGCTCAGCACTCTGGTGACCGGCGCCGTCCTGTTCGCCGTCATCGTCAACTCCCCGGGCTGGGCGCGCACGAAGGAGACCTTCTTCAGTGCGCACTACGCGCGCGTGGCGCTGCCGCAGGTCCTGGAAGGCCTGTGGCTGAACGTGCGCCTGCTGTTGGTGTGCGGTGCGTGCGTGCTCGTCCTCGGGCTGCTGCTCGCCCTCGCGCGCACGCTGCGCGGGCCCGTGTTCTTCCCGGTGCGCGCTCTGGCGACGGCCTACACGGACTTCTTCCGTGGGTTGCCCCTCATCATCTGCCTGTTGATGGTCATCTTCGGGGTTCCCGCCCTGCGTCTCCAGGGTGTGACCACCGACCCGGTGATCCTGGGCGGCGCCGCGCTGGTCCTGACCTATTCGGCCTACGTCGCCGAGGTGTTCCGCGCGGGAATCGAATCGGTCCACCCCTCGCAACGGGCCGCCGCGCGTTCCCTCGGGCTCAACAACCGCCAGACGCTGCGCTATGTAGTGCTGCCTCAAGCGGTACGCCGTGTGGTGCCGCCCTTGCTGAACGATCTGGTGTCGCTCCAGAAGGACACCGGTCTCGTGTCCATCGGCGGTGCGGTGGATGCCGTGTACGCGGCGCAGATCATCGCCGGCAAGGACTTCAACTACACGCCCTATGTGGTCGCGGGCCTGGTCTTCGTCGCTCTCACCATCCCCATGACCCGCTTCACCGACTGGGTGACGGCCCGTATGGACCGGCGCCGGGCACAAGGAGGTCCCGTATGACCGAGCCCGTGCTGCGGATGGAGTCCGTGCGCAAGACGTTCGGCGACTCGGTCGTACTGCGCGATGTCGACCTGGAGGTCGCGCCGCACACCGTGACCGCGCTGATCGGTGCGTCGGGTTCGGGCAAGTCGACGCTGCTGCGCTGCGCCAACCTCCTGGAGGAGATCGACGACGGGGCGATCTGGCTGGACGGCGAGGAGATCACCGATCCGCGTGCGGACGCGGACGCCGTGCGGCGGCGGATCGGCGTGGTCTTCCAGGCCTACAACCTGTTCCCGCACATGACGGTCCTGGAGAACGTCACGCTCGCGCCGCGCCGGGTGCACGGCCTCGCGCGGCAGGAGGCCGAGGAGCGGGCCAGGGGGCTGCTGGAGCGCCTCGGGCTCGGGGCGAAGGCCCAGGAGTACCCGGACCGGCTCAGCGGCGGCCAGCAGCAGCGCGCGGCGATCGTCCGGGCCCTCGCCGTGCGTCCCCGGCTGCTGCTCCTCGACGAGATCACGGCGGCTCTCGACCCGGAGCTCGTGGGTGAGGTCCTCGACGTCGTACGCGACTTGAAGGACGAGGGCATGACCATGGTGCTGGCCACTCATGAGATGAGCTTCGCCCGTGAGGTGGCCGACCAGGTGTGCTTCCTGGAGGGCGGGGTGGTGCTGGAACGCGGCGCCCCGGAAGCCGTGTTCGGGGATCCGCGGCAGGAACGTACGCGACAGTTCCTGCGGCGGATCGTGGACGCCGGCCGCCTCTAGGTGGTGTTCTACGCCTGTGCGGTGCCCGGTGCGGCCAGGGCCGCCACCCGCTCCACGCCGAACGCGTAGCCCTGCACGCCGCATCCGGCGATCACGCCGTCGGCGCGCAGGGACACGTAGGAGTGGTGCCGGAACTCCTCGCGCTGGTGGATGTTGGAGATGTGGACCTCCACCACGGGCAGGCCGTCACAGGTGTTGAGCGCGTCCAGGATCGCGACCGAGGTGTGCGAGTAGGCGGCAGGGTTGATGACGATGCCGACGTGGTTCTCGCGTGCCTCGTGGATCCAGTCGACCAGCTCGCCCTCGTGGTTGGACTGCCGGAAGTCCACCGTGGCGCCGTGGGCGGCGGCCGCCTTGACGCAGAGGGCCTCGACGTCGGCGAGGGTGTCGCGACCGTAGATCTCCGGCTGGCGCTTGCCGAGGAGATTCAGGTTCGGGCCGTTCAGGACCATGATCGGCGCGGTGGCGAGGGTGTGCGGCACAAGGGTCTCCGTACGTCGGGCGGATGCTCCTTGAGGGTCTATCACGGAGGCTTCGAGCGGCCGGGACCTGCCTCTTGGCTTCCGGGATCAGCACCCTCACGCATACGGGGACGTGCCGGCGGTCCGCCTCACGGAGTGACGGCGAGTTCTACATATGCGGCGAGGATCACCAGATGCACGCCACCTTGTAGTGGCGTGGCACGGCCGGGGACGACGGTCAGGGTGCTGACCACCATGGTGAGTGCGAGCAGCACCATGTGGGTGGCGCCGAGCCCGAGGACGAGCGGTCCCGTCAGCCAGAACGAGGCGATGGCGACGGCCGGCACCGTCAGTCCGATGCTGGCCATCGCGGAGCCGAGCGCGAGGTTGAGGCTGGTCTGCACGCGGTCGCGGCGGGCCGCCCGCAGCGCCGCGATGGTCTCCGGCAGCAGCACCAGCAACGCGATGATCACGCCGACGACGGCCTGCGGCATGCCCGCGGCTTCCACGCCGTGCTCGATCGTCTTCGAGACGCCCTTGGCGAGTCCGACGACGGCGATCAGCGCGAGAGCGAGCATGCCGAGGCTCATCAGGGCGGTGCGCGTGGTCGGCACGTCCGCGTGGTCGTCGGCGTCGATGACCTCGCCGTGCTTGGTGATCGGCAGGAAGTAGTCGCGGTGGCGCACGGTCTGGGTCGCGACGAAGAGTCCGTACAGGACGACCGCGGCGACGGCCGAGAAGACCAGTTGGGAGGTGGAGAACTCCGGGCCGAGCTTGCTGGTCGTGAAGGTCGGCAGGACCAGGCAGAGGGTCGCGAGCGTGGCCACGGTGGCCAGGGCTCCGCCGGTTCCCTCGGACTGGAAGATCGCCACGCGGTGGCGCAGCGAGCCCGCGAGCAGGCTGAGGCCGACGATGCCGTTGCAGGTGATCATGACGGCGGCGAACACCGTGTCGCGGGCGAGCGTGGAGCTCTTGGCGCCGCCGTCGGCCATCAGGGTGACGATGAGCGCCACCTCGATGATCGTGACGGCGACGGCGAGCACGAGCGAGCCGAACGGTTCGCCGACCCGGTGGGCGACGACCTCCGCGTGGTGCACCGCCGCGAGGACGGACCCCGCGAGCACGACGGAGACGACGGCGACCAGCACGCCCGGCAGGTCGCGCCCCCACGTGACCGCGAGCAGCACGACCGCCAGTACCGGGACGGCGACGGTCCACCGTGTGGCCAGTTCCCGGAGTCTGGTGATCATGCCTTCGATGGTGCCCGGGGTGGGGCGGGGGCGCGACTTCGGCGAGAGGCCGGTACCCGTTCAGCGGACCTCACTTCAGCTCGCGCACGTCCTTGACGTCGCAGTTGGTGAAGGCCGGCGGGCGCGTGCACAGCGCCGTCAGCTGCTCGTTGAACCGGGCGACCTCGGGTCGTGCGTTGCTGCGCATCGCGTCGTCGTAGGACTCGAACTCGACGATCGCGAGATAGCGGCCGGACTGTTCGCGGTCCTGGAGCATGATGCGGTGCGTGGGGCCGCCGCTCGTGCCCGACATCTGCTGCTCGAACCGGTCGAGCAGCTCGCGCAGCTCGTCGATGCGCCGGGTCTCGAAGTCGATGATCTGGGCGAACTTCTCGCTCATGGGGTCCTCCCCCGTCGTGCCGTCGTGCCCCGGGCCGGGACACCTACACGGCACAAGCAAGCACCGGGTGGTTCCCGCGGCAATGAGCCGCGGGAACCACCCGGTGCTGGTAATTCCTACGTCCGACGCCGTCAGGCCTCGATGCTGTCCTTCTGAGCCGCTTCGGCCGCTTCGCGCTCCGCCTGCTTCTTCGAGGCGATGAGGCTGGTGATCGTCGTGATGATCAGGACGCCGCAGATGACGGCGAGCGAGACCGGGATCGAGATCTCCGGCACGTGCACACCGGACTCGTGCAGCGCGTGCAGGACCAGCTTCACGCCGATGAATCCGAGGATCACCGACAGGCCGTAGCTGAGGTGGACCAGCTTCTTGAGCAGGCCACCGATGAGGAAGTACAGCTGGCGCAGGCCCATCAGGGCGAACGCGTTGGCCGTGAAGACGATGTACGGGTCCTGGGTCAGGCCGAAGATCGCGGGGATCGAGTCCATCGCGAACAGCACATCGGTCATGCCGATGGCGAGCATGACGACGAGCAGCGGCGTCATGATCTTCTTGCCGTGCTCCCGGATGAAGAGCTTCGTGCCGTGGTACCGGTCGGCGACGCCGAACTTCTTCTCGATGGACTTCAGGAGGCGGTTCTCGTCCCACTCCTCCTCGTCGTCGTCCGACATCGCCTCCTGGATGAGCTTCCAGGCGGTGTAGATCAGGAACGCGCCGAAGATGTAGAAGACCCACGAGAAGTTGGCGATGACCGCCGCGCCCGCCGCGATGAAGATCGCCCGCAGTACGAGGGCGATGAGCACGCCGAACAGCAGCACGCGCTGCTGGAGGTGGGTGGGCACCGAGAACTTCGCCATGATCAGGATGAAGACGAAGAGGTTGTCGACGCTGAGCGACTTCTCCGTGATGAAGCCCGCGAAGAACTCGCCGCCGGCCTGGCTGCTGCCCCAGATCGTCACGCCGATGCCGAAGAGCACGGCGAGCGCGATCCAGACGACGGTCCAGATCCCGGCTTCCTTGATGGATACGTCGTGGGGCTTGCGCCCGATGAAGAAGTCGACCGCGATCAGGGCACACAGACCAAGAATGGTCAGCACCCACAGGGTCATCGATACGTCCACTGCGCCTCCGGCGTCGTACGGCTACTGATCAGCGTCGTCGCTGCCGGAGGTCTCTTCCACCCGGGCAGCTGATGCGCCTCGGGCCGACGCCCCGGGATCGACGGCCATCGGGCCGGGTCGTCCGTACTGACGGGAACGCCGCGTGGGAGTACTCCCCTCCGCGTCAAGAAGACTACTCGAAAGACCCATGAAAGGTAAAGGTTTAGGTAAAGAGGTCCTCAAGCGTGCAGGTCAAAGGCCTCTTTCCCGACGGGCCCTGGACACTTCCGCGAGCACCTGCCGCAGGACGGCGCTGCCCTGCGGGACGGTCGGCGGCCCGTACGTCCACGCATGTCCGACCCAGGGGTCGGCCAGGTGATCGTCGGGAATCGGCGTCAGACGCAGCAGCGCGCGCCACAGGGGGTCCAGGAGCGGCCCGTACTCGGCGGCGTCCGCCCGGTCGGCCACCAGCATCAGGTGGACCCCGACCTGCGGTCCTTCGTCCGCGAGGTAGCGCAGCCGGGTCACGGCGCGGTCGTCGAAGCCGTGCGGGAAGTCGTGCACGATCAGCAGCTGCTCGGCGACGTCCAGATCGGCCGGCAGCGCGTCGACCGCACCGCTCCTGACGGCCATCTGGACGAGGTCGACGCGCTCGGTCAGCCGGGTCAGCGTCTCGGCGACGCCCGCCGCGCCCCGGGCGACGGGACCGGCGAGCACCCCGGCGTCGACGAGCGGGGCGAGCGCGCCCGTCGCCGTGCCCGCGGGGTCGATCACGTGCACGCTGAACTCGCCCGCCGGGTAGATCGCGAGCAGCCGCGCCGCGTGCACCAGCGCGGTGTGCGCGGCCCGGGCCCGCAGCTCGTCGGCGTCCGTGAGGGCGTCGGCGGCGGAGGCACCCGAGTCGATCCAGAGGCCGCGCTCCAGCGGCAGCCGTACGAGCATCGGGACGCGCAGGCCGGCGCTCTCGCTCTCGGGCAGCCGCAGATCGCCGACGCGGACGGCCATGGGCAGCTCCATGGGGCTGCGGTAGGCGTGCCAGCACGGGTTGTCCCAGTCCGCGTACGCCGCCGGGAGCGCCGGTTCGACGACCTCGGACTCGGCGACGAGCTGTGCCATGTCCCGGTCGAGGGCCTCCCGCGCACGGTCGACCAGGGCGCCGTGCCGGGCGCCTGCGGCCTCGCGCGCGGCGTCCGCCTGGCCGCCGATGCGGCCGCGCGGGTCGGACAGGACCCGATCGAGTTCCTGTTCCTGGCGGGAGTCGGCGAAGTCGACGGCGCTGCGGTAGGCGGCCGTGGTGCGGGCCAGGTCCTCGAACATGCCCCACACCTGGTTGTAGAGCCGCTCCTCCATGCTCCAGCCGGTGGCGTCGCCCGCGACGGGGACGGCGGGCCGTCCCGGTTCGGCGGGGTGTGCGGCGGGCGGGGGCGGGGGTGCCTGGCGGCCCGGGTGCGTGTAGTCGATGGGGCCGTCGGAACCGCTGCCGCGACCGGCGGGGGCGGCCGGCGGCAGGGCGCCCGAGGCGTGTCCCGCGGTGGCCGCCGCGCGGACCTGGGCCTCGTCGGCCGGGCGCGGTGGGGGCGTCACCGCGCGGGCCAGGCCCTGGGCGACGGCGTCGTGGATGGTGCCCGCCAGCGCGTGGGCGTCGGGCACACCCTGGTCGGCGAAGAGGGCGGCGAGTCCGTCCGCGTACCCCTGGCCGATGGCGCGGACCTTCCAGGCGCCCTGCCTGCGGTACAGCTCGAGGGCGGTGACGGCCGACTCGGTGTCGAGGTCGGTGATGGTGTAGCTGGCCTCTTCGACGCCGTCGAGTCCGGTGACCGCGACGAACGGGGCCGCCACGGCACCGAACCGGGTGGGCCCGCCGGCGGTGACCGGCAGGGCGAGCAGCACGGTGACGCGGTGCACGTCCGCCGGCATCGCGTCGAGGTCGACGGCGAGACGGTGGTCGGCCGCGGCCTGGCGCGGGACTTCGAGACCGGGCAGCGCGGGCGCGCCGGGGTGGGCGACGCGCCCGGTGCCGTGCACGGTGCCCCGGTCGTCGGCGAGCGTGGCGCCCGCGACGACCGGCCGGCCGGCCGACACCCGGATCTCCAGACGGGTCTGGGTGAGGGGGTGGTTCTGCCCCCTCACCAGTTCGGCCGCCATCGTGGACCCGCTACAGGCCGGGCAGGATCGCGGGCATCAGGTCCTGGAACGTACGGCCGTTGGCCGCCGTGCCCAGGGCCGTCATCTTCCAGCCGCCCGCGTCGTCCCGGTGCACCTTGGCCATGATCTGCGCCGTGTACTGGCCGCCGCCGTCCAGCGTGTAGCGCGCGAGCTCCTGGCCGGTCGTCTCGTCGACCAGGCGGCAGAACGCGTTCTGCACTTCCTGGAAGGTCTGGCCCGTGAAGGAGTTGACCGTGAAGACGATCTGGTCGATGTGGACGGGCACGCGCGCGAGGTCGACGAGGATCGCCTCGTCGTCGCCGCCCTGGCCGACACCGCCGACCAGGTTGTCACCGGTGTGCCGCACGGAGCCGTCGTCGCTGACGAGGTGGCGGAAGAACACCACGTCCACGGGCTGCTTGCCGGCGAAGAGGACCGCGGACGCGTCGAGGTCGATCTCGCGGGTCCGGGTGCCGAACAGGCCGCGCCGCGGTGCGGCCTGCCAGCCGAGGCCCATGCGCACGGCGGTGAGGGTGCCGCCGCCCTTCTTCTCCAGGCTGATCGCCTGGCCCTTGGTCAAACTGACGCCGGGTCCCTTGGAAAAACCGGCAGAATCGGCCGTCACGCGCTGTCCCCTCTCGAACCGTCCCCTGTTGCCGCGCGGTCCACGCGGTTGGTCCAAACCCTAGAGGGCGGCGCTGACAACGCGGCCACCGCGGGCGGGATTTTGTGGCGGTCCTGCAACACACCGCCCCTCCCGCCCGCGGGGCAGGTCAGGCGATGCCCGCCTCCTTCATCTGCCGCAGCTCCTTCTTCATCTCGGACACCTCGTCGCGCAGGCGTGCCGCGATCTCGAACTGGAGGTCCGCCGCGGCGGCCCGCATCCGCTCGGTCATCTCCTCGATCTGCTCGGAGAGTTCGGCCGCCGGGCGGTCGGTGGGAACGGTCTCCGCGGCCTTGCCGCGCTTCTTCTTGCCCGTGTCCGCCTTGCCGAGCGAGGGGACGGGGGCCTTGGCGCCCTTTCCGTCCTTGCCGCCCTTGCGGTAGCCGGTCCCGAGCAGTTCCTCGGTGTCGACGTCCTCGCGCGCGATGGACGCCACGATGTCGTTGATCTTCTTGCGGAGGGGCTGGGGGTCGATACCGTTCGCCTCGTTGTACGCGATCTGCTTCTCGCGGCGGCGATTGGTCTCGTCGATGGCCTTCTCCATCGCCGGGGTGATCTTGTCGGCGTACATGTGGACCTGGCCCGACACGTTACGAGCGGCGCGGCCGATGGTCTGGATCAGGGACGTGCCGGAGCGCAGGAAGCCCTCCTTGTCGGCGTCGAGGATCGCCACCAGGGAGACCTCGGGCAGGTCGAGGCCCTCCCGCAGCAGGTTGATGCCGACCAGGACGTCGTACTCGCCCGCGCGCAGCTCGCGCAGCAGCTCGACGCGGCGCAGGGTGTCGACGTCGCTGTGCAGGTAGCGCACCTGGATGCCGAGCTCCAGGAAGTAGTCCGTGAGGTCCTCGGCCATCTTCTTGGTGAGCGTGGTGACCAGGACGCGCTCGTCCTTTTCGGTGCGCGTGCGGATCTCGTGTACCAGGTCGTCGATCTGCCCCTCGGTGGGCTTGACGACGACCTCCGGGTCGACGAGGCCGGTGGGGCGGATGATCTGCTCGACGAAGCCGTCGCCGCGCGAGAGTTCGTAGTTCCCGGGCGTCGCCGACAGGTAGACGGTCTGGCCGATGCGCTCCTGAAACTCCTCCCACTTCAGGGGGCGGTTGTCGAGTGCGGACGGCAGCCGGAAGCCATGGTCCACGAGCGTGCGCTTGCGGGACGCGTCGCCCTCGTACATGGCGCCGATCTGCGGCACGGTGACGTGCGACTCGTCGATGACCAGGAGGAAGTCGTCCGGGAAGTAGTCGAGCAGCGTGTTCGGCGGGGAGCCGGGCTCTCGGCCGTCGAAGTGCATCGAGTAGTTCTCCACGCCGGAGCAGGAGCCGATCTGGCGGAGCATCTCGAGGTCGTACGTGGTCCGCATGCGAAGACGCTGGGCTTCGAGCATCTTGCCCTGCTTCTCGAGCTCGGCGAGGCGCTCCCCCAGTTCCTTCTCGATGTCGTTGGCCGCGCGCTCCAGGCGCTCGGGGCCCGCCACGTAGTGGGTCGCCGGGAAGACGTACAGCGAGTCGTCCTCGCTGATGACCTCGCCGGTGAGGGGGTGGAGGGTGGAGAGCGACTCGATCTCGTCGCCGAACATCTCGATGCGGACCGCGAGCTCTTCGTAGACGGGGAAGATCTCGATGGTGTCGCCGCGCACCCGGAAGGTGCCGCGCTGGAACGCCAGGTCGTTGCGCGTGTACTGGATGTCGACGAAACGGCGCAGCAGGTCGTCCCGGTCGATCTCGGCGCCGACCTTCAGGGGGACCATGCGGTCCACGTACTCCTGCGGCGTGCCGAGGCCGTAGATGCACGAGACGGAGGCGACGACCACGACGTCGCGGCGGGTCAGCAGCGAGTTCGTCGCGGAGTGGCGCAGGCGCTCCACCTCCTCGTTGATCGAGGAGTCCTTCTCGATGTAGGTGTCCGACTGCGGGACGTACGCCTCGGGCTGGTAGTAGTCGTAGTACGAGACGAAGTACTCGACCGCGTTGTTCGGCAGCAGCTCGCGGAACTCGTTGGCCAGCTGGGCGGCCAGCGTCTTGTTCGGTGCCATCACCAGGGTGGGGCGCTGGAGCTTCTCGATCATCCACGCCGTGGTGGCGGACTTTCCGGTGCCGGTCGCGCCGAGCAGGACGACGTCCTTCTCACCTGCGCGGACGCGCTTGTCCAGCTCGGCGATGGCCGCGGGCTGGTCACCGCTGGGCTGGTACGGGCTGACGACCTCGAAGGGCGCCACCGTGCGTTCGATCTTGGATACGGGCCGCATGGAATCCACCGTACGACCCACCACTGACAACCGGGCCCGATCCGCCCTCGGGGCCGCGGGTCACCAGCCCTGCGGGGTGCGCGGGGCCTGCCGGTCCGGGGTGCGGCGCGGGCGCGGGACGGGCCGGCGCTGCGGACGGCCCTCCAGCTCCGCCGCCTCCCGGGCGTCGCGCCAGTCGGGGCGGCCCATGACCATCAGCGGGTCGAACATGACGACCACGCCGGCCAGCAGCAGGAAGCACAGGGGGCCGATCATCATCGGGGCGAGGATCCCGGCGGCCGAGTCCCCTCCGGGGGATCCGGTGGCGGAACCGTGGGTATGGACGCTGACGGCGGCCATGCCCATGTAGTGCATGCCGGAGACGGCGAGCCCCATGACGAGACTCGCGCCGAGGCTCCACAGGATGCCGCGGACCTGGACGGCGGCCCAGAGTGCGGCGGTGGCGGCCACCATGGCGATCACCACGGAGGCGCCCACGAGGAAGGTGTTGTACTCGATCGTCCCGTGAAGCCGCATTCCGGCCATTCCCAGGTAGTGCATCGACGCGACCCCCAGGCCGGTGATAGTGCCTCCTGTGAACAGGGCGGGGCCGGTCGCTCCTCGGTAGCCGACGATGAAGACGCCGATGCCGACCATGACGATGGCGACGCCGAGGCTCGCGAACGTGAGGGCCTTGTCGTAGTGGATCGGCACGTCCTCGACGCTGAAGCCCATCATCGCGATGAAGTGCATCGTCCAGATGCCCGAGCCGATCGCCGCGGAACCGAGCGCGAGCCAGCCGGCCCGCCAGGTGTTGGCGACGAGGAGCGATCTGGTGGTGCATCGAAGGCCGAGAGCGCCTCCGAGGCAGGCCATGAAGTACGCCACCAGTGGCGTGACCAGTCCGTAACTGAAGCCGTCGACCGTCCCCTGCATGTCCCGCAGCCCTTCCGCCCATGCTTTTGCCCGAGATGTCCTGCTCGTTCCTCTGAACTACGGCCATGGGGCGACCGCGATCGAGGCTGAGATTAAAGCTCACACGAGAACGTCCGAACGATTTTCCGGCAAAGAATCCCGGCAGTGGACGCGGGGTCGGTCGCAGTTGGATAACTCCGTTCAACCTCTGACCATCCTTCGCCTGTCTTCCGTTGCCTGAGGACTGTCAGTCTCGTTGCGGTCCGTGACCTCACGACGCACGAGGAGCAGACGTGTACCCACGACGCGCAGCAGCCGCACTGGCCTCGATGACAGGCTCCGTCGTCATCGGTGTCCTGGTCCTGCCCACTGCCTCACAAGCCGCCACCGGACACGACAGGCCCGAGATCGTCGCTCACCGCGGCGCCTCCGCCTACGCCCCCGAGAACACCCTGGCAGCCATCGACAAGGCCGACGACCTCGGCTTCAGCTGGGTCGAGAACGACGTGCAGCGCACCAAGGACGGCGCACTCGTCGTCATCCACGACACGACCCTGGCACGCACCACGAACGCCGAGGAGGTGTTCCCCGACCGCGCCCCGTGGAACGTGGCCGACTTCACCGCCGCGGAGATCGCCAAGCTCGACGCGGGCAGCTGGAAGGGCTCCGAGTTCGCCGGCGCGCGGATCCCGACGCTGCACCAGTACCTGAAGCGGGTCACGCACAACCACCAGAAGCTGCTCATGGAGATCAAGGCGCCCGAGCTGTACCCGGGCATCGAGGACCAGATCCTGCGCCAGCTGCGCAGGGACGGCTGGCTGAACCGCTGGCACGTCAAGCACCGCCTGGTCATCCAGAGCTTCAGCGCGGACAGCGTGCGGACCGTGCACGAGCGGCGCCCGGACATCACGACCGGGTTCCTCGGCACGCCCGCCGTCGCCGACCTGCCCGCGTACGCGGCGTTCGCCGACCAGATCAACCCGTCCCACACGACGATCTCCGCGGACTACGTGACCGCCGTCCACGCCCTCAAGGGCCCGCACGGCAAGCCGCTCGACGTCTCCACCTGGACCGTCAACGACACCGCGAGCGCCCGGCGCGCGGCCGGGCTCGGCGTCGACGGGATCATCACCAACAACCCGGACGTGGTGCGCGCGGCCCTCGACTGACCCGGGGCCGGGGCGTTGTCAGTGCCGCGCCGTAGCGTGGTCGGCATGGACGCCACTGGGCAGAACGAGCAGGGCACGCCAGCCGCGGCGCGGCGGGTCGTGTGGGCCGTCGTGGGCAGCGGCATCGGGCCGCTGCTGCTCGCCGCGACGGACGAGGGTCTGGTGAACGTGGTCTTCCACGCCACCGACGCGGTGCGGGACGAGGCGCTGGACCGGCTCGGCTCCCGATTCGGGGCCGAGCCGGTCGAGGCGCCGGACTCACCGCTGCTCGCCGAGGCGAGAAGCCAGCTGGCGGACTACTTCGCGGGGCGCCGGCGCGACTTCGAGCTGCCGCTCGACTGGTCGCTGATCGCCGGGTTCAACCGCGAGGTGCTGCGCGAGCTGGCGGCCGGGGTGCCCTTCGGGGCGGTCGTGGGGTACGGGGATCTGGCCCACCGCGTCGGGCAGCCCGGCGCCGCGCAGGCCGTGGGCGCGGCGATGGGGGCGAATCCGTTGCCGGTGGTGGTGCCGTGCCATCGGGTGGTGGAGCGCGACGGCGGGATCGGCGGGTTCGGGGGCGGGCTCGAGACGAAGCGGCAGTTGCTCGCGCTGGAAGGGGTGTTGCCCGAGCCGCTGTTCTGAGAGGGTCCCGGGGGCCGAGGGGTTCTGCGTCACGTCGGGGTGGGGGTTGTTTCGTTGGGTGCGGGTGGGGAGCGGTTCTGTCGCGTCGAGGGCTCGTCCCCGGACGCCGGGCGGGCGGCCGAGGCCGTGGACGGCGTCGAGGGCGCGCGTGCGCTGCAGCGGCGTACGCAGCGGGTGCTGGTCGCCTCGCAGATACTCGGCGGACTCGGGACGGCCACCGGGATCGCGCTGGCCACCGTGCTCGCCAAGAAGGTCAGCGGGGACGAGGCGCTGTCGGGGCTCGCGTCGACGGCGAGCGTCGCCGGGAGCGCGGTCCTCTCGGTTCCGCTGGCCGCGCTCATGAACGCGCGGGGGCGGCGGGTCGGGCTCGTCCTCGCCTATCTGATCGGCGCCTGCGGTGCCGCGCTGACCGTGGTCGCCGCCAGGGCCGGGAGCTTTCCGCTGCTCCTCGTGGGGCTCGCGGGCTTCGGTGCCGCGTCGTCCGCCAATCTGCAGGCCCGGTACGCGGCCGCCGACCTGGCCGATCCCGGCCGGCGGGCCCGGGCGATCTCGACCGTCGTGTGGGCCACCACCATCGGTGCCGTCCTGGGGCCGAACATAGCGGCGCCGGCGGGCCGCAGCGTCGCCGGGCTCGGCATACCCGAGGAGGCGGGGCCCTTCGTGTGGGCCGCCGGGGTGTTCCTCCTGTCCGCGGCGCTGGTGCACGTCCTGCTGCGGCCCGATCCGCTGCTGACCGCGCGGGCGCTGGCCCCCGCGGAGGAGCAGACGCGCGAGGCGCGCTCGCTGCGCGCGGGGTTCGCCGCCGTGTCCGTGTCGCCGCGCGCCCGGCTCGCGCTGGTGACGGTCGCCGTGTCGCACACCGTGATGGTGTCGGTCATGTCGATGACGCCGGTGGACCTCGAACACCACGGCGCCGCCATCGAGTTGATCGGGCTCGTCATCAGCGGGCACATCGCCGGGATGTACGCGTTCTCCCCGGTGATGGGGCGGCTCGCCGACCGGTTCGGGCGGCCGGCGGTGATCGGGCTCGCGGTCGGGCTGCTCGCGTGCGCGGCGCTGCTCGCCGGGACGGCGGGCGACAGCCATGCGCAGAGCGCCGCGGGACTGTTCGTGCTGGGGCTCGGCTGGTCGGCGGGGCTCGTCGCGGGTTCCGCGCTGCTCACCGACTCCGTGCCCCAGGCCGCGCGGGCCGCCGCGCAGGGCCTGTCCGACCTGACGACGAGCCTGTCGGCGGGCATCGGCAGTGTGACGGCGGGCCTCGTGGTGGCGACGGCGAGCTACGCGTGGCTGAACCTGGCCGCGGCGTGCCTGCTGGTACCGCTCGCCGCCTTCGCCCTGTTCACGCGACGGACCCAGGTGTCCTAGCGGGAGCGGGAGTTCAGCCCGTCGTGAGGTGGTAGGCCTTGCGCAGCGTCTCGTGGACCGTCCATGTCGTGCGGTCGCCCTCGCGGAGCACGGCGGCGGTGCCGGGGCCGAGTTCCAGGACGGCTCCGCCCTCGACCTCGACGGTGGCGCGGCCGCTGACGACCACGAACAGTTCGTCGGCCTCGGTGTCGGTGACGACGCCGGGCGTGATCTGCCAGATACCGCGCACCTGCTTGCCGTCGGCGGACTCCCACAGCACCGCGCCGGTGACGACCGGGTCGCCCGAGACGATCTGCGCGGGGTCGAGCGGCTCCGGCTCCAGCGGGACGTCCGGGACGCGGACGGCGAAGGAAGCGGTCGGCGCGACGGACGGGAAGGCGGCGGACGGGGAAGAAGGCTGATCGTTCGTGGTCATGGGCGGTCACCCTAGACGGCGTGCGCCTCTCCTCTCACTGGACGGCTCGTAGCGTGTGCGGGGCGGCGACTGGACGGCCCGTCGAGGGGAAGACGTTCGACAGACAAGCAAAGCGATGTGGCGACATGTCCCCCAGGAGGCAGAGCATGGAGATCTCCGGCATTCTCAGCGCGATAGTGATCGGCATCATCATCGGCGTGCTCGGCCGTCTGGCGCTGCCCGGCCGGCAGCGCATCGGCATCCTCGCGACGGTCGCCGTCGGCATCGTGGCGGCCCTGCTCGGCTCGGCGATCGCCGCGGGCTTCGACGTCGCCGACACCAAGGGCGTGGACTGGGTCGAGTGGCTGATCCAGATCGGCCTGGCGGCGCTCGGTGTCGCACTCCTCGACCGCGGTTCGCGCCGCCGCTGAGCCAGGCGCCCTTTTCTCCGGACCCGTTCTTCGACAGCCTGGTCCGCCAGGACTCCTCAGAACGCCGATTCGGTAGCAGACTCCGCCGTGCGCACAGCCGGAACATCCGCCGTACGACGAGTCACGGAGCCGAAGGGACGGCGATCAGGCATGAGCGGAAACAGGGCAGTCGCGTACCTCAAGCCGGGGGCGGTGGAGGTCAGGACCATCGACCACCCCACGCTCGAGCTGAAGGACGGTCCGGGGGTGGCGCCCGCGAATGTCGGCCGGACGTGCCGGCACGGCGTCATCCTCAAGGTGCTGGCCACCAACATCTGCGGCAGCGACCAGCACATGGTGCGCGGCCGCACCACCGCGCCCGAGGGCCTGGTCCTCGGCCACGAGATCACCGGCGAGATCGTCGAGAAGGGCCCCGACGTCGAGTTCCTGAACGTCGGGGACGTCGTCTCGGTGCCGTTCAACATCGCGTGCGGACGGTGCCGCAACTGCAAGGAGCGCAAGACCGGCATCTGCCTGAACGTCAACCCCGCACGTCCCGGGGCGGCTTACGGCTATGTCGACATGGGCGGCTGGGTCGGCGGGCAGGCCGAGTACGTCATGGTCCCGTACGCGGACTTCAACGCGCTGCGCTTCCCCGACCCGGAGCAGGCGCGCGAGAAGCTGCTCGATCTGACGATGCTGTCGGACATCTTCCCGACCGGCTTCCACGGGGCGGTGACCGCGGGCGCCGGGGTCGGCTCGACGGTGTACGTCGCCGGGGCCGGGCCCGTCGGGCTCGCGGCGGCCGCCTCCGCGCAGCTGCTGGGCGCGGCCGTGGTGATCGTCGGTGACCTGAACTCCGAACGGCTGGCGCAGGCGCGGAGTTTCGGCTGCGAGACCGTCGATCTGACGCGCGGCACGGTCGAGGAGCAGGTGGCCGGGATCCTCGGCGTTCCCGAGGTGGACGCGGCCGTGGACGCGGTCGGCTTCGAGGCCCGCGCGCACGGCCCGGAGTCCCCCGAGGCCCCCGCGACCGTCCTCAACTCGCTGATGGGCGTCACGGCGGCCGGGGGCGCGCTCGGTATCCCCGGACTGTACGTCACCGACGACCCGGGCGGCATCGACCAGGACGCGCGCACCGGGACGCTGAAGGTGCGGCTCGGGCTCGGCTGGGCGAAGAGTCACCGGCTGACGACCGGGCAGTGCCCCGTCATGAAGTACCACCGGGCTCTGATGATGGCGATCCTGCACGAGCGTGTGCACATCGCCAAGGCCGTCAACGCGACGGTGATCGGGCTGGACGACGCGCCGCGCGGCTACGCCGAGTTCGACCAGGGTGCGAGCCGGAAGTACGTCCTCGATCCGCACGGCGCGCTGAGCGGCGTACGGGCGGTGTGAGATCCGAGGAGCGTCCGCAGGGACGGCCCGGGGGAAGCGGGCTGCACGCGCGCGTGGAGCCCGCTTCCCGTCCGCCGCCCGCCCCCGAGCGGCATGACGTCCCGCACGCCTGTGGCGATGTGTCGAGTCGTCGACGTATCGATGTGTTTGAGGGTGCGGCGCGCCCGCCAGTGATGACAGAGACGGATTCCAACTGGCGGGAGGCGAGCGCGTGTTGGTCGTGTCGGACGAGGTACGGGACGCGGTCGGGGCGGGGCGTCCGGTGGTGGCGCTGGAGTCGACGATCATCGCGCACGGGCTGCCGCGGCCCCGCAATCTGCGGGTCGCCGTGGAGCTGGAGCGGGCCGTACGGGACGAGGGCGCGGTGCCCGCGACGATCGCCGTGCTGGACGGGCGGCCCCATGTCGGCCTGGACAAGCAGCAGTTGGAGCGGATCGCGAGCCGGGACGGGATCCGGAAGCTGAGCCACCGCGATCTGCCGCTGGCCGTCGCGGCCCGCGCGAGCGGTGCGACGACCGTCTCGGCGACGGCGCTGCTCGCGGCGCGCGCCGGCCTCCGCGTCTTCGCGACGGGCGGGCTCGGCGGGGTGCACCGGGGGTGGACGCAGACGCAGGACGAGTCGGCGGATCTGGGACTGCTCGCGCGGACGCGGATCACCGTGGTGTGCGCGGGGGTGAAGTCGATTCTGGACGTGCCCGCCACGTTGCAGCGGCTGGAGACGCTCGGGGTGCCGGTGGCGGGGTTCGGGACCGGCCGTTTCCCCGGCTTCTATCTGGCCGACTCGGGTGAACCGGTGGACTGGACGCTCCGCACGCCGGACGAGGTGGCACAGGTGATGCGGGCGCAGGACGCGCTGGGCGGGGGCGAGTCGGCACTGATCGTCGCCAACCCCGTGCCGGAAGCCGAGCAGCTCGATCCGGCGCTGCACGCGCGCGTGCTGGAGGACGGGCTGCGGGCGTGCGACGAGCGGGGCTTCAGCGGCCAGGCCGTGACGCCGTTCCTGCTGGACTACGTGGCGCGGCACACCGACGGCGCCTCGCTGGAGGCCAACCTGGCGGCCGTGCGCGGGAACGTGCGGCTCGCCGGGCGGATCGCGGGCGCCTGGGCCGGGGCGTGACCCGGGCGGCCGGCGGGGCGCTGCTCGTGGTCGGCGACGTCGTCACGGATGTCGTCGCACGGCATCGCGGGCCCCTGGCCGCGGGGACGGACACGGCGGCCGCGATCCGTACGGTACCCGGCGGCGCGGGCGCCAACGTGGCCTGCTGGGCGGCACATCGGGGCTGCCGGGACGTGGCCCTGCTCGGGCGGGTCGGGGCGGAGTCGGCGCGGTGGCACGAGGACGCGCTGCTGCGCGCCGGGGTGCGGCCCCGGCTGGTGGTGGACGCGGAGGCGGTGACCGGGGCGGTGATCTGTCTCGTCGACGCGGAGAACGGGGCCGAGCGGACGTTCCTGACGGACAGCGGGGCGAGTCTGCGGATCGGGCCCGGGGACTGGTCGGCCTCGTACCTCGACGCCGTCGGCTGGCTGCACCTGTCCGGCTACCTGTTCTTCTCGGCCACGGGGCGGGAGTTGGTGGCGGTCGCGCTGCGCGATGCCCGCGCGCGTGGGGTGCCGGTGAGTGTGGACCCCGCGTCGGCCGGGTTCCTGCGCGGCTTGGGGGCCGGACGGTTTCTGGCTCTGGCCGACGGGGTGGACGTCCTCGTGCCGAGCCGGGACGAGGCCGTGCTGCTCGGCGGGGCGGACGGCGCGAGCGCGAGGGACGAGGTGGAGGACGCGGCGGCGAAGCTGAGCGGGCGGTTTCCGGTGGTGGTCGTGAAGGCCGGGGCGGCCGGCGCTGTCGTGGCGCGGGGCGGCGTGGTGCGGGAGCGGGCCGCGGCGGTCCCGGGTGTGGTGGTGCGGGACTCGACGGGCGCCGGGGACGCGTTCACCGGGGCGCTCGTCGCCGCGCGGCTGCGGGGGGACGCATGGCGGGAGGCCGCGGCGGAGGGCTGCCTGGCCGGAGCGGAGGCTGTGGGATTGGTGGGTGGGCGGCCGGGTGGGGAGACGGGGTGACGAGGTGACGGGGTGACGGGGTCTCGGACGTCTGCGGGCGCTTGAGGCCGAGGTCTCGGGGCCTTCGCCCCGGTCCCCGCTCCTCAAGCGCCGGAGGGCTTGATTACGCCTTCCTCCCCCACGCCGAGATCAGCGGTGCGGTCGCGAGGTCCATCGAGCCCTCGGCGACGTTGGCCAGGTGCTGGTCGATGTCCTGGTCGGTGGCGAGGCCCGCCTCGACCAGGGAGCCGCGGATCTGCTGGACGGTCGCTGTCTCCAGGGCCGTGCAGGCGGGGGACGTCAGGGGGAAGTAGGCGTCCGCCTCGACCTGGCGCAGGCCCGCCTCGCGCAGCAGGCGCGGGAGTTTGCGGCCGTACGAGAGGTCGGCGCCACGTTCCGCGAGCAGGGACCGGAAGCCGTGGCGCAGGCGGTTGGCCAACTCCTGCTCGGGGCCGTGCTCGTCGGGGCAGAGCAGCGGCTGGAGCGCGGGGTCGGCGTCCTCCAGAAGGAGGCGGCCACCGGGGCGCAGGGCGCGGATCATCGACTGCAACGCCCGCTCCCGGTCCGGGACATGGACCAGGACGAGCCGGGCGTGCACCAGGTCGAAGCCCTCGGCGGGCGGCTCGTCGGCTCCGACGTCGTGCCGCCGCACCTCGACGGGGGTGCGCGGCGCGGCGGTCTGCCAGGACGTGTCGATGTCGGTGGCGAGGACCCGGCCGGTCGGGCCGACCTTCCGTGCCAGCCAGGACACCACCGAGGTGCCGCCGGCGCCGACTTCCCAGCATCGCCAGCCGGAACCGATGCCGAGCCGCTCGATGTGCCGGAACGTCGTGGGGTCGAACAGGGTCGAGAAGGCGTCGAAGCGCCGCCCCGCCTCGGGCTGCTGGTTGTCGAGGAGGTACGCGTGGCCACCGGATCGCATCATGGGCCGATCATCCCAGCCTCCTCGCCCGATACCGCTTATTTGCCCTGTTTGATGCCTGTACAGGGCCTGCCGTGGTGTCGGTGACGGCTGGCAGACTGGCTGGCCGAGTCGCCCTCGCGGCAGGGCGGTGGCCAGGTACGAGTGGGTACAGGAACGGGCGCAAGGAGCCGAGCATGTCGATGGCGGGCAACCTGCGGAAGGTCAGCGGCCTGCGCGGGGTGGGCGGGCTGCGGAAGGTCGCACGGCTGGCGCGGCGCCGGCCCCGGGTCGATCTGAGCCACCCGGCGCGCTCCCCGCTCGGATCGGCGGTGGTGAACTGCGTGACGTACCGCGACGGGGTGCGCGAGCGGGGCGGCCGCGATCTGGTCGAGGCAGTGCGCGCGGTGCGGAAGTCGGACGACGGGTTCGTCTGGCTCGGTCTGCACGAGCCCTCCGAGCTGGAGTTCGCGGACATCGCCGAGCTGTTCGACCTGCATCCGCTGGCGGTGGAGGACGCGGTCCACGCGCATCAGCGGCCGAAGGTCGAGCGGTACGGGCAGACGCTGTTCGCCGTGCTGAAGACGGTCTGTTACGTCGAGCACGCGGAGCTCACCGCGACCAGCGAGATCGTCGACACCGGCGAGATCATGGTGTTCGTCGGGCGGGAGTTCGTGATCACGGTGCGGCACGGCCGGCACGGTTCGCTCGGGCCGGTGCGGGAGAGCCTGGAGGCGGCTCCGGAGCAGCTCGCCAAGGGGCCGGCCGCGGTGCTGCACGCCATCGCGGACGGTGTGGTCGACGACTATCTGACGGTGATCGACGAGGTGCAGTCGGACATCGACGAGGTCGAGGCGGACGTGTTCGCGCAGAACGGGGCGCGGGCCGATCCGGGCCGCATCTACCAGCTCAAGCGCGAACTGCTGGAACTGAAGCGGGCGGTGGTGCCGCTGGCCCGCCCGATACAGGAGCTGGCGGGCCGCCGGTTCCCCGTCGTGCCGCCCGAGATACAGGCGTACTTCCGTGACGTGTCGGACCATCTGCTGCGCGCGGCGGAGCAGATCGCGGCCTTCGACGAACTGCTGAACTCGATCCTGCAGGCCCATCTCGCGCAGGTGACGGTCGCGCAGAACGAGGACATGCGCAAGATCACGGCGTGGGCGGCGATCGTCGCCGTCCCGACGATGGGCTGCGGGATCTACGGCATGAACTTCGACCACATGCCGGAGCTGCACTGGCGCTACGGCTATCCGCTCATGCTGTCCGTCATCGCCGCGATCTGTGTCGGCGTCTACCGGGGCTTCAAGCGCAACGGCTGGCTCTGAGAGCCTGCGCGTCGGACCGTCAGCCCTTGGCGTAGACGCTCTCCACCCACGACGCGATCTGGTCCTCGGACAGGTGGGTGGCCAGGTCGGCCTCGCTGATCATGCCGACCAGACGCTTGTTCTCGATGACCGGCAGGCGGCGGATCTGGTGGTCCTGCATCTCGTGGAGGACCTCGTCGACGTCGGCGCCCGCGTCGACCCAGCGGGGTGTGCCCTTGGCCATGTCACCCGCGGTGACCTGGGCGGGGTCGTGGCCCATGGCGACGAAGCCGACGACGATGTCGCGGTCGGTGAGGATGCCGCACAGCCGCTCGTTCTCGTCGCTGATGGGCAGCGCGCCGACGTTCAGTTCGCGCATCAGCTGGGCGGCGCGGTCCAGGGTCTCGTGGGCGGGGATCCAGCGCGCACCGGGGTGCATGATGTCCGCGGCGGTGGTCATGGTCGTACCTCCCGGTGCCGGGGTGGGGGTCCGGCGCCGTCCCTCATTCTCGCCGCGCCCGGTACGGGCCGCATGTCATCGCTGTGACCAGGCGGGATGCCGCGGATCGTCGGCGCGTACGACGACGTCGGCGGTGGCGGCCGGGTCGGTCTCGGTGTCGTAGCGGGCGAAGGCCGGCAGGGTCCACCGGGCGTCCTCGGGCGTGCGCCGCCGCAGCGCGCCCGGGGTCAGACTCACGTGGACCGTCAGGTCGAAGGGGAACCAGTGGTTCAGCAGGAAGGGGCCGTGCAGCAACAGCGCTCCGCCGGGCGGGAGTTCGGCGTAGGGGGTGCGGGTGGCGCGGTCGGTGGCCGGGTCCCACAGGTCGGGCAGGACGCGGCCCGTGCCGTCCGGTTCGAGGGGGCCGAACACCTCGCGCCACAGCGCGCCCGTGTCGAACCAGCCGCTGTAGTACGACTCCTCGTCCTCGCGACCGAACTCGTAGCGCAGCGAGGCCGGGCGCAGGAAGCCCTCGGTGCCGATCGCCACGGACGTGCGGCCGCGCACCCGCAGGGCTTCGGCGACGCGGGCCGCGAGGTCGCCGGGGCGGGCGGCCGGTGCCCCGTCGAACGCGACCTTCGGCCAGGGGCCGCCGTCGGCCGGCTTCAGGTCGAGCAGCCGCTCGGCGAGGGCGTCGCCGAGCCGTTCCCAGGTGATCGCTTCGAGTCGCACACGCTCCATGATGCCGC
This sequence comes from Streptomyces sp. cg35, assembly GCF_050410835.1. Lineage (NCBI taxonomy): Bacteria > Bacillati > Actinomycetota > Actinomycetes > Kitasatosporales > Streptomycetaceae > Streptomyces > Streptomyces sp. cg35. The sequence continues at coordinate 6,692,422 of NZ_CP191268.1, read as the reverse complement.
GCGGTGACGGAGCCTCTCCGGCGGGCATGAACCTCGTATGAGCAGCACAGTCCCGGATTCGGCGCGCGGCCCGCTCGTCTTCCGGCCGGTCAGGCGCAGACGGTGCGGCGCCTGCCACGTCGGGCCGCTCGCCCTGCTGGCCCTGGAGGAGGGGCAGCCGCGCTGTCTGGACTGCGCCGACCTGGGGCATCTGGTGTATCTGCCGCGCGGCGACACCGCGTTGACCCGGCGGGCCCGTGAGGAGAGCGGTCTGTCGGCGGTCGTGGTGCGGTTCCACCGGCGGCGCGGGCGGTACGAGCGCCAGGGCGTGCTCGTCGAGGAGGCGGCGCTCGTGCGGGCCGAGGCGCGCTGTCTGGCGGACGCCGAGGCGCGGGCCCGGCGACGGGAGCGGGACGCGGCGCGGCGGGCGGCGCACGACGTGCGGTTCGTGGCGTCGTTCGCGGCGGAGATCCGGCGCCTGTACCCCGGTTGTCCGGCCGAGCGGGCGGCGGCGATCGCCGGGCACGCGGGGCTGCGGGGCAGCGGGCGGGTAGGGCGCAGCGCGGCGGGGCGGGCGCTGTCGGAAGGGGCGGTCGGCGCCGCGGTGCGGGCCGCGGTCCGGCACGTGGACACGCCGTACGACCGGCTGTTGATGGACGGGGTGCCCCGCAGGGAGGCACGGACGCGGGTGACCGGGACCGTCGAGGCCGTGCTGGACGCCTGGCGGGCGGGCCGGGCCGGGAGCGGGCACATGCCCGGAGCATGAGGAAATCGCTGCCCATGACCGGGCGTGTGCGGCATGATCCCTGCACGGACCTAGCGGGTTGGGGTGGGGATGATCGAGGGACCGTATTTCGTGCTCGTGGCGCTCGGGGCGTTGTGGTGCGGGGTGACGGCGGGGGTGTTCGTCGCGTTCTCCACGTTCGTGATGCGCGGCCTCGGGGCGCTGCCTCCCGCGCGCGGGATCGCGGCAATGAACGCGATCAACACGGCGGCGGTGAACCCGGCCTTCATGGTCGTCTTCCTCGGCGCGGCCGTGCTGTGCGCGGTGATCGCTGTCGTCACGTTCGTGCTGTGGCCCGACGAGGGCACCACGGAACTGCTGATCGGCTGCGTCCTGTACCTGGTGGGCGCGTTCGGCGTGACGGTCGTGGCGAACATTCCGCGCAACGAGGCCCTCGCCCGGCTGGCGGGTGACGAGGAGTCCGAGAGCGGCGCCGCGTACTGGCGCACGTACCTGCGCGAGTGGGTCATGTGGAACCACGTCCGGGGCGGTGCCTCGCTCGCCGCGGCGGCGTCGTTCGTGCTGGCCCTGACCTGAGACACGGCCCGCCGGCGCGCACGGCCGGCCGCCGATGCGGACGGCCCGTCCGCTGAGCGCGCACCCCGGGGTCACTCCGACGTATCGTGACGAAAAGAGCCACGTTCGTAGGGAGACGGCCATGGCCGACCCCAAGGGCTTTCTCACCACGCCTCGACAGGAGGCGCCGCGCCGCCCCGTCGGCGAGCGGGTCCGCGACTGGGACGAGGTGTACGTCCCCGGCGGGCTGCTGCCCATCGTCTCCGCGCAGGCCGACCGCTGCATGGAATGCGGGATCCCGTTCTGCCACGAGGCGTGTCCGCTGGGGAATCTGATCCCGGAGTGGAACGAGCTGGTGGCGCGGGACGACTGGCGGGCGGCGAGCGAGCGGCTGCACGCCACGAACAACTTCCCCGAGTTCACCGGGCGGCTGTGCCCCGCGCCCTGCGAGGCGGGGTGTGTGCTGGCGATCAACCAGCCGGCGGTGACGATCAAGAACGTCGAGGTGGCCATCGCCGACCGCGCCTGGCAGGACGGGCTCGTGGCCGCCCGGCCGCCGGACCGGCTGAGCGGGCGGACGGTCGCCGTGGTCGGTTCGGGGCCCGCGGGCCTCGCGGCGGCACAGCAGCTGACCCGGGCCGGGCACACCGTGGCCGTGTACGAACGGGACGACCGGCCGGGCGGGCTGCTGCGCTACGGCATCCCGGCGTTCAAGATGGAGAAGTCCCATCTGGAGCGCAGGCTCGGCCAGTTGCGGCAGGAAGGGGTGCGCTTCCGTACGTCGGTGGAGATCGGCCGGGACATCCCGGCCGCGGAGCTGCGGGCCAGGTACGACGCCGTGGTGCTCGCCACGGGAGCCACCGCATGGCGTGAACTGGACGTGCCGGGCAGGGAGTTGGCCGGAGTGCATCAGGCGATGGAGTATCTGCCGCTGGCCAACCGGGTGTGCGAGGGCGACCTCGACTCGTCACCCCTGAGCGCGGCCGGGCGGCACGTCGTCATCGTCGGCGGCGGCGACACGGGCGCCGACTGTCTGGGGACGGCGGTGCGGGAAGGGGCGCTGTCCGTCACGCAGTTGGACATCTACGGCAAGCCCAACGACGTGCGCGACGAGGTGGCCGAGCCCTGGCCGACGTACCCGAAGCTGTACCGGCTCTCGGCCGCGCACGAGGAGGCGGGCGAGCTGAGGACGGCACCGGCCGCCGACGCGGACGCCCGGCTCTTCGCGGCGTCCACGCTGCGCTTCACCGGGGACGCGCAGGGGCACGTGCGGGAGCTGCACGTGGTCGAGGTGGACGCGGCGCGGCGGCCGCGCGCGGGCACGGACCGGGCGCTGCCCGCCGATCTGGTGCTGCTGGCGCTCGGCTTCTACGGTCCCGAGCGCGGAGCGGGCGGGGTCGTGGACCAGTTGGGGCTCGATGTCACCGCGCGGGGCGGGCTCGCGCGGGACGCCGCCTTCGGCACCGGGGTGCCGGGGGTGTTCGTCGCCGGGGACGCCGGGCGGGGGCAGTCGCTCGTGGTGTGGGCGATCGCGGAGGGGCGGGCCGCCGCGGCGGCCGTGGACCGGTGGCTGACGGGGGCCACGCGGCTCCCGGCGCCGATCGCGGCGCACGACCGCCCCATGACCACGTGAGCCCCCGTCTCCCCCGCCCCGCTGCCGCCGGGCTCAGCGCTCGTCGGTGCCCGCCCGCTTCGCCGTCGCCAGGGCCACCCTGTTCCAGGTGTTGATGGTGCAGATCAGGGCGATGACCTGGGCGAGTTCGGCCTCGTCGAAGTGGGCCGCGGCCTCCGCGTAGACGGCGTCGGGGACCCCGGCGTCGGCCACTTCGGTCACGGCCTCGGTGAGTGCCAGCGCCGCCTGCTCCTTCGGCGTGAAGAAGTGCCGCGCCTCGCGCCACACCGCGACCAGGTGCAGCCGGTCCTCGCTCTCGCCGGCCTTGCGGGCGTCGTTCGTGTGCATGTGGAGGCAGTACGCGCAGTTGTTGATCAGCGAGGAACGGATCTGGATCAGTTCCACCAGGGCCGGGTCGAGACCCGCGCGGGCGGCGGCGTCGAAGCCGATGAGGGCGCGGAACGCCTTGGGGGCGGACTTGGCGAAGTCGGTCCGCACGACCGCCGCGACCTGCGTGTCCGTCGTCGTGTTGCTCGTCGTGTTCGTCGTCGCGTTCGTCGTCGCGTTCGTCGTGTTCGTCGTCATGACAGGAAATCTACGGCCCCGAGAGACCCGCTGTAGGGTGCATTTCCATGGCGGAATCGTGGGTCAATTCGGCGGAGCGGATCGGGGTCGATCTGCATCTGGAGCTGTCCGGGTCGGGCAGCCGGCGGGGCGCGCTCGCCGCCGCGCTGCGCGACGCCGTCCGGTCCGGTCGGCTCTCCCCCGGCACCCGGCTGCCGCCGTACCGGGCGCTCGCCGCCGACCTGGGCGTCGCCCGGAACACCGTCGCCGACGCCTACGCCGAACTCGTCGCCGAGGGCTGGCTCACCGCCCGGCAGGGGTCGGGGACCCGGGTCGCGGAGCGGGCGAAGCCGCCGGGCCGGCCGGAGCGGGTGCCGAAGGCGGTGCCGCGGCGCCGGGAGGGCCCGGCGCACGATCTGCGGCAGGGCACGCCGGACGCCTCGGCGTTCCCGCGGGCGGCGTGGGCGACGGCGTACCGGCGCGCCCTGACCGACGCGCCGGCCGCGGCGTTCGGGCCCGGCGATCCCCAGGGCCGCGTCGAGCTGCGCACCGCGCTCGCGGAGTATCTGGCGCGGGCGCGCGGGGTGCGCGCCGAGCCCGAACGCATCGTGATCTGCTCGGGGTTCGCCCATGCGCTGCGGCTGCTGTACGGGGAGCGGGTGCTGCGGGGCCCGTTGGCCGTGGAGTCGTACGGGCTCGGGTTCCACCGGTCGCTGCTGGACCGCGCGGGGGTGCGGACCCTGCCGCTGACGCTCGATCAGGACGGTGCCCGCATCGATGAGTTGACCGGCATGAGCCGGGTGCGCGGGGTGCTGCTGACGCCCGCGCACCAGTTCCCGACGGGCGGTCCGCTGCATCCGGAGCGGCGGGCGGCCGTCGTGGACTGGGCGCGGACGCACGGCGGTGTGGTCGTGGAGGACGACTACGACGGGGAGTTCCGCTACGACCGCAAGCCGGTCGGGGCGGTGCAGGGGCTGGATCCGGAGCGGGTCGTGTACGTGGGCTCCGTGAGCAAGAGCCTGTCCCCCGCGCTGCGGCTGGGGTGGATGGTGCTGCCCCGGCATCTGGTGGGCGGCGTGCTGGCGGCCAAGGGCGAGCGGGAGGCGTGGGCGGGCGTCCTCGACCAGTTGGCGCTCGCCGAGTTCCTGCGCTCGGGGGCGTACGACCGGCACGTACGGAGGATGCGCCAGCGCTACCGGCTCCGCCGGGACCGTCTGGTGGGCGCGCTGGCCGAGCGGGCGCCGCACATCGAGGTGACCGGGATCGCGGCGGGTCTGCACGCGGTGCTGCGGCTGCCCGCGGGCAGTGAGCGGGCGGTGCTGAAGGCCGCGGCCTGGCGGGGGATCGCACTGGAGGGCCTGGCGGAGTTCCGGCATCCGCAGGCGTCGCAGCCTGCGGTGGACGGACTGGTCGTGGGATACGCGGCGGCTGCCGAGCGGGCCTACGGGGCGGCGGTCGACGCGTTGTGCGCGGTGCTCTGACGGGGGTGACCCGCGGCGCCCCATTCGGGGCGCTCCCCCGCCGTCAGGATCCTGCTGCCACAAGCGGTGTCACCAGAGGTCTCACCAGAGGTGTCACGACTGGTGTCACGAGAGGTCTCACGAGAGGAGGAAGTCCGCGGCCCCCGCCTTCGCTCCCTCGATGAACGCGTTGATCTCGGCCGGGGTGTAGATCAGGGCGGGCCCGTCCGGGTCCGAGGACTGACGCACGGCGACCCGGCCGTCGGCCAGCTTCATGGCTTCGAGGCAGTTGCCTCCGTTGCCGCCGCTCCACGGCTTGTGCCAGCCCTCGGTGCCGAGTTCACGCGCTGGCATGCCGTTGTAGATCGGCTCGCCGTCGACGCCTCGTATCCGGTCCTTGATCCGGTCCATTCACAGCTCCTTGCGGAGATCGCGGAGGATCTCCTTTGTGCGTTGTGCCGTCGCGGCATGCGCCGCCATGCGGTCCATGACCTCCAGGTGAGTGGCCACCTCGGGTCGCGCGTCCAGGTAGACCGCGCCGGTCAGGTACTCGCTGTACACCATGTCCGGCAGTTCTGACATGGCAAATCGGAACAGGACGAAGGGGCCGTAGGTGCCCGGGTGCGGGCCCCTCGCGAACTCCGCGACCTGAAGCGTCACGTTCGGCTGCTCCATCGCTTCGAGCAGCCGGTCGATCTGGCCGCGCATCACGTCCGCGTCGCCGACGGGACGGCGCAGGGCGGTCTCGTCCATGACCACCCACAGACGGGGCGCGTCCTCACGGGTGAGCAGATTCTGGCGTTGCATGCGCAGGGCGACGTGCCGTTCGACGACCTCGGGGTCGTCGGCGAGCTCACGGCCTATGGCCCCGGATCGGAGCACCCCGCGCGCGTAGTCCTCGGTCTGCAGCAGGCCCGGCACGAAGTGCGGCTCGTACGACCTGATGAGGGCGGCCGCGCCCTCCAGGCTCACGTACATCGAGAACCAGCCGGGCAGGATGTCGTGGAACCGCTGCCACCAGCCCGGCTTGTTCGCGTCCTCCGCGAGCTGCACGAACGCGTCGGACTCGTCCCCGGCGACACCGTAGGACTTCAGGAGGAGCTGGAGGTACGGGATCTTGAGCGCGACCTCCGCGGTCTCCATGCGGCGGATCGTCGCGGCGGTCACGCGGAGTACTCGCGCGGCCTCCTCGCGCTTGAGTCCGGCGCTCTCGCGGAGGTCCTGGAGGCGCCGGCCCAGGACGACCTGGCCGACCGTCGGCGCGGACCGCGGTTCGCTCACGCCCCTTACCTCCCAGTAGTTCACGTGTCTGGATCCAGCCGCGGAAGAAGGTCCGGAGAGGGTGGTTCACCGGCCGTTTCCCCGCGGTTCGCCCCCAATGGGCGCCGCGCGACGAGCTGTTGCGAGCAGTGTGCCATGCCCGCTCCGCGCGGCACACTGCACTCTGCACTTTTCAGAGTGGCTCTTGCCAAGTGTTCACGACGGGGAGATAGTGGCAAGCGTGACTCCGTCCGCGCCCTTAGGAACAGAAGTCGGCGAAGCTACGCTCAGTGACCGTTCGGCCACCCCGGTGGGGTCCGCGGTGCGGCGCAGCAGCTTCGAACTGGCTCCCCACCCGGGCTCCGCCGCACAGGCCCGGCGCATGACGCGCACCCATCTCAGCCGATGGGGAGCGTGCGAGGACACCTGTGACGCGGCCGCCCTCGTCGTGTCCGAGCTGGTCACGAACGCGATCGTGCACACGGCCAGCCGCCGCATCCACTGCGAGCTGCGCGAACTGCGCGACGACGCGGGTGAGCGGGTGCGGATAGCGGTGCGCGACGAAGGCTGCATCTCTGGTGACACCCGCCCCGCGGGCCGGATCGCGCCCGAGGAGGAGCACGGCAGGGGGCTCCTTCTGGTGGCCGCCGTGTCCACCGCGTGGGGCGCCCAGGAGACCGGGCCCGGACTGCTCGTCTGGGCGGAGCTGCCGCGGGACGCCGAGGCGGTGACGGGTCCCGGGCCCGTGCCGGTCCCCGACGGCACCGGCTGGGCCTGGTGAGCGACGCCCGCCCCGACCAGGCGGACGAAGAACGACGATCGTGCTGAACGGGAACGGATGGGCGTGGTGACGACGCGGACGATGCAGTTGGACTCCCTGGTCGGACTCGCCCGGCGGCGACGCGCCCCGCACCCGGCCGAACCGGTGCGCCTGAGCGTGCCGGACGGCATGACCGCGCCGCTGGGCTGCGACGCGGTGGCGGTCCCCGAGGTCTTCGCCCGCGCGATGACGCGCCGGCTGCCGCGGATGGGCTGCGTGTACGCGGACGGGGCGCACTGGTGGTGGCTCGTGCCGTCGGACTCGGACGTGGCGCTTGAGTGGCCGGCGCCCGCGCGCTACACCACCGGGATCGTGGTGCCCGACGCCCGGCAGGCCCCCGACCTCATCCACTGCCCGGACGGCAAGGTGCCGTACACCCCGCCCATTCCGCTGTACCTGGCGCTGTGCCGGGTGACCGGGACGACTCCGGCGTGGTCCCGGTCGGTGGGCGCTCCCTGACCCAGGGGCCCCACGCCTTTCCTCACCACCCCTCGCCGGGGACGCCGCCGGTGGCCGGAAGTGTCCGGAGCGTACCGGTCGTGGAACAACTCCCTTGCCAGTGCGGGCACTTCGGGCCCTTCTTGTACTCGGCACATGGCACTGCGGGGTGAGGCACCCGGCATCGCTTGCCCGGGGCCGCGACGGGGACGGGGTGGTTCGATGAGCACGACCGCATCGGCGGGCAGGGCGGACGGTGCCGAGCCCGACGAACCGGTGACCTCGGAGTCGGAGGCGCTCCTGTTCGGCGGTCCGCTGCGCTACGACATCGGCTGGTCGGCGCACGAGGACGCCTTTCTCCAGCTGAACTTCCGGGCGATGCTGACGCGGCTGCCCGCGCTGCTCGCGTCCAGTTTCCGGCTGGCGCGGGACGCGGACCGGCGCGCGGCGGGCGTCGTGCTGGCCGCGGAGTCGGGCCGCGGGATCGCGCAGGCGGTGAGCCTGCTCGCGGTGAACAGCGTGCTGGCGCGGCTCTTCGCGGGCGGCCCGATGGCGGACCGGCTGCGCGGCGCGGCGCCCGCGCTGATCGCCATGGCGGCCGTACTGCTGGTGGCGGCGCTGCTGCGCGCCGCGTCGACGTACGCGACGGGCCGTCTGGAGCCGAAGGTCGAACGCCTGGCCACGGAGCGGTACTTGGAGCGTGCGGCGGCCGTGGAGCTGGCGGCGATCGAGGACGACGCGTTCCACAAGCTGCTCGACACCGCGCAGTACGGGGCGTCGTCGGCGCGCCGGATGATCTCCATCGCGACCCGCGTGGTGAACGCGCTGATCTCACTGATCGCGGCGGCGAGCGTCCTGACGGTGCTGCATCCGGTGCTGCTGCCGCTCCTCGTGACGATGACGCTGCCGAGCGCGTGGAGCGCCCTGACGATCGCGCGGCGCCGCTACCGCTCGTTCCACGTGTGGGTGCAGCACGCGCGGGCGGGCCGGCTGATCAGCAGCCTGCTCATCGACACGGCGGCGGCGCCGGAGATCCGGGTGCACGGGGTGGGTCCGTTCCTGCTGCGCCACTTCCGCTCGATGTCGGAAACGCAGGAGGCGGAACAGGCGCGGCTCGCCCGGCTCGCGGCGCGTACCGGGCTGGTCGCGGCGGCCTGGACGGGCCTCGCGACGACGGCGACGTACGCGACGCTCGGTCTGCTCCTGCTGACCGGTGCGATGGCGCTGTCGGTGGCGGGAACGGCGGTGATCGCGATCCGTACCGGTTCGCAGAGCCTGGACACGCTCGTCCTGGAGATCAACTCCCTGCACGAGGACGCCCTGTTCGTCGGTGACCTGGAGCGGCTGTACGTGGAGGCGGCCCGCCGGGCGATCCCGCGCGGCGGCTGTCAGCTTCCGGCGGAGCCGGCGGAGATCAGGTTCGAGAACGTGACCTTCGCCTATCCCGGCAGCGCGGCCCGCCCCGCCCTCGACGACGTGACGCTGTCGGTGCCGACGGGCCGCATCGTCGCGCTCGTCGGGGAGAACGGCTCCGGCAAGACGACCCTGGTGAAGCTGCTCGCCGGGCTCTACACCCCGCAGAGCGGCCGGATCCGGTGGGACGGGGTCGACGCGGCGGACGCGGACCGGGTCCAGCTCGCCGAGCGCGTCGCGATGGTGGCGCAGGACTTCAAGCGCTGGCCGTTCACCGCGCGCGTCAACGTCGGCATCGGCCGCGCGTCGTACGAGCCGACCGAGGAGCGGGTCGGCGACGCCGTGGCGCAGGCGGGCGCGGGTGAGGTCGTACGGGACCTGCCGCGCGGCATCGACACCCTCCTCGCGCGTGCGTTCAGCGGCGGGCACGAGCTGTCGGGCGGGCAGTGGCAGCGGCTCGGCATCGCGCGGGCCGCGTTCCGCAAGGGCCGGATCCTCATCGTCGACGAGCCGACGGCCGCGCTGGACGCGCGGGCCGAGCTGGAGGTCTTCGAGAAGATCAGGGCGCTGGCGGGCACGGGCCAGACGGTCATCCTGATCACGCACCGCCTCGCGTCCGTCCGCCACGCCGACCTGGTCCACGTCCTGGAGCAGGGCCGTCTGGTCGAATCGGGCTCGCCCGACGAGCTGTTGGCGGCGGGCGGGGTCTACGCCGAGCTGTACCGGCTCCAGGCGGACCAGTTCACGCGACGGGCTCCGGGGCCGCCTCCCGCACGATCACCAGAAACGCATCCGTCGCCAAGTCCATGACCACCTCGGCCGGCTGGCCCTCCAGGCGGCGCAGGCGCGCGAACTCCTCCTCGGGCCAGGAGCCGCGGGGCCCGCCGGCCGGGAAGCGTCGCAGTACCACTCGTCCGTTGATCATCGTTCGTCCCTGCCCCCGTGATCGTGCCGAAAGTACCGGCGCCGGTCCGTCCCGGCGCCTTATGAGGGAGAACGCTGACAGGGGGCGTAAGGACTCGCAACGTGACGATAATGACACCGAGTTGGGACGCGTTCCGCTCGTGAGGCAGAGGGTGGGACGGGAGGGGCGGGGACGGGCTCGCGGTGTCCGCTCAGTCGAGGTACTCGTCGTGGTACCGGATCCGCGCGCTGCCCGCGGGCGCGCCGAGGGCCGAGGCGCGGCCCTGTGGCTGTTCCCATTCCTCCTGCCGGCCGAGCGCGGTGAGGTCGAGGAGGTTGGTGGTGAACCCGATGTTGTCGAGGCCGCGGTCGAACGCCGAGTAGGTATGGAAGATCCGCTCGCCGTCGCGCAGGAAGCAGCTGAGCGCGGGCCGCTCCTGGAGGCCGTCGTCGGTCTCGACCGTGGCGCCGAAGTCCTGGTTGAAGTCGCTGAGGTTCGACGAGTACCAGGGCGTCGTCCAGCCCATCCGGGCCTTGAACGGGAGGATCTTGGTGAAGGGCGCGCGGGAGACCGCCGCGAAGGCCGTGCCGCGGGCGCGCAGGTGCGCCAGGTGCCCGATCTGGTCGAGGAACCCCGAGCAGCTGCGGCAGCCCGCGTCCCACTCGGGCGCGAACATGAAGTGGTAGACCACGAGTTGGGAGCGCCCCTCGAAGAGGTCGAACAGTTCGACCTTGCCGTCGGCGCCCTCGAGGACGTACGGCTTGTCCATCTCGACCATGGGCAGCTCGCGCCGCCGGGTGTTCAACGCGTCGCGCGCCCGGGTCGCCGTCTTCTCCAGGGCGAGCAGCTCCTCGCGGGCCGCGCGCCACTCCTCGCGGGTGACCACCTTCGGCAGCCCCATGGTTCCTCCTCGGGTCGGGGTCTCTCGAAGGGGTGACCGCGGGTGTCGGCGGAACTCATCGGCTCCGGGGAAACTTTCTCGCGCGCCGTCTCAGGTGTCGTACTCCTGGATGCGCCGGCCGTGTCCGCGCTCGACGAGCGCGGGCAGCAGTTCACTCAACTCCCGTGCCACGGACGGCACATCGATCGTGGTCAGGCGCCCGTCGCGCATCAGGACCCGGCCGTCGACGATGGTGGTGCGCACGTCGCCGGAGCGGGCACTGTGCACGAGGGTCGCGGCGAGATCGTGCACGGGCTGCGTGTGCGGGCCGCTCAGGTCGACGAGGACGAGGTCGGCGCGGCGGCCCGGCGCGAGGGAGCCGATGCTCGCGCCGAGGCCGATCGCGCGGGCGCTGTCGAGGGTGGCGTGACGCAGCGCCTGACGGGTGGTCAGCCAGCGCGGGTCGCGCTCGGTCCGCTTCTGCACGAGGGCGGTGAGCGTCATCGCCTCCCAGACGTCGAGGGTGTTGTTGGAGGCGGCGCCGTCGGTGGCGAGGCCGACGTGCGCACCGGCCTCGACGAGTGCGCGGACCGGTGTCGTGTCCCAGCCGAACTTCAGGTAGCCGCGGGGTGCGCTGGCCACGCCGACGCGTCCGGTGGCGGACCGCAGTGCGGGCAGGTCGCGGTCCAGGATGCCGGTGCCGTGGGCGATGAGGACATCGACGTCGAGCAGGCCGGTGTCCTTGAGAATGTCGATGGGGGTGCGGCCGTGGCGGTCGAGGCTGGTGTCGGTCTGGGCGCGGTTCTCGGCGGCGTGCAGATGCACCAACAGGCCGTGTTCGTGCGCGAGTTCAGCGGTGGCGGCGAGGTCGGCCTCGTCGACGGTGTACGGGGCGTGGGGCGCGAGGGAGGTGGTGATGCGGCCGTCGGCGCCGCCTCGGTGGCGCAGGGCGAAGTCGAGGGAGCGTTCCCGTCCCTCGGGCCCCTGGGAGGAGAAGAAGGCCTCGCCGAGATTGGCGCGCAGTCCGGTTCCGGCGACGACCTCGGCGATGCTGTCCATGGCGAAGTAGTGGTCGGCGAAGCAGGTGACGCCGCCGCGGATCAGCTCGGCGCAGGCGAGCCGGGCGCCGAGTTCCACGACGCGCGGGGTGAGGTTCGACTCGATGGGCCAGATCCAGTCGTTGAACCACTCCTGCTCGGGCAGGTCCTCCACGAGTCCGCGCAGGGCCACCATCGGGCTGTGCGTATGGCAGTTGACGAGTCCGGGCAGGGCGACGAGTCCGCGGGCGTCGATCCGTTCGGCGCTCTCCAGGCCGGCCACGGCGGCGCTGTCGGTGACGTCGACGACGACTCCGTCCCGTACGACGAGAGCGGTGTCGGGCCTGAAGTGGATCCCTTCGGCGGCGAGTTGGGGATCGGGTTCGTCCGGGTCGGCGTGCAGCAGGGCGGTGCATCCGGTGACGATCAGGTCGGCGGTGGGGGCGGTGGCGGCGTCCATGGAGGCACGGTAGCGAGCGGCGGGGTCCGCGCGGCCCGCCGTGGCCTGTTCGCTGAGTAGGCACTGTTGTCCGCTGAGCCGTACGCCATCACAATGCTCATGCCAAGCACGGGCGTGCGCCCTTCATGACGCACGCCCGTCCCCCCACACGGTGCACCACTCTCAGCACGGGAGAGGAACCCCCCACATGAAGAAGTCTCTCGTCGGCGCGTTCTCCGCCGTTCTGCTCCTGGGAACGGCGGCGGTCCCCGCCACGGCACTTGACGCGTCCGGGGCGTCGGCGGCGCCCAGAGCCAAGGCCGTGGACTTCGCCGGAACGGTCGCGCTCAGCAACTGTTCCGGTTCCGTCGTCCGCGTACCGGACTCCCAGCCGACGGACCCGGCCCTGGTCCTGTCCAACGGCCACTGCCTGGAGTCCGGCTTCCCCGGTCCCGGCGAGGTCGTCGTCGACCAGCCCTCGTCGCGCACCTTCACCCTGCTCGACTCCTCGGCCGGCGATGTCGCGACGCTGCGGGCGAGCAAGATCGCGTACGGCACGATGACGGACACCGACGTCTCGCTCTACGAACTCACCAGCACCTACGAGCAGATCGAGAGCTCGTACGGCATCAAGGCCCTGGAACTGTCGGCGGACCACCCGACCCAGGGCACGGCGATCAGCGTGGTCTCCGGCTACTGGAAGAAGACGTACAACTGCTCGGTCGACGGCTTCGCCTACAACCTCAAGGAGGGCGAGTGGACCTGGAAGGACTCGGTCCGCTACACCTCCGACTGCCAGACGATCGGCGGCACGTCCGGCTCCCCGGTGCTCGACCGGGCGACCGGGAAGGTCGTCGCGGTCAACAACACCGGTAACGAGGACGGGGGGCGCTGCACGGACAACAATCCGTGCGAGGTGGACGAGAGCGGCAACGTGACGGTGCGCGAGGGCATCAACTACGCGCAGCAGACCTACGGGATCGTGCCGTGCGTCGGCACCGGCAACAAGATCGACCTGTCGGCACCGGGGTGTGCACTGCCCAAGCCGTGACGCTCCGGGGCGCAGGTGGTCCGCCTGCGCCCCGCCAGGGGCGCGGCACGGCGCCGAGCCGCTCGGCACCGCCGACCCGGCCCCCGCGAAGCGCTACGCCGCGAGCTCCGCCAGCAGCACCTCGATCCGCTCGGCGTCCCGCACAGGCACCCGCCCCGTGTCATCGACCTGCACCGCACACGCGGTGGTCGCGTCGACGAGCCGTTCCAGCACCACCGTGACCCGGCGCGATCCGTGCGAGTGCCGGGCCAGGACGGGCAGTTCGGCGGCGGCCAGCTCGACGGCCGCCCTCGCCTCGGCCAGCGTCCGGTAGGCCTCCCGCCGCAGCGCCCAGCGGCCGGCCCGGTCCTCGTCACCGCTCAGCACGTGCCGTACGTACGACTGGGCGGCCTCGCGCGCGACGGCGATCCGCACCCGTACCCCGCCGCCCCGGTGCGCGCCGGGCCACGGCAGATGCCCGGCGATCAGCACGATGACGCAGGCGAGCAGCGTCTCGGTGATCCGGCTCCAGGAGGCCCCCGGCTCACCGCCGGCCATCACGAGGGACAGGACGAGCACGGTGACGACGGCGGTCTGCGCGGCGAAGTGCCGGGTGGCGACGGGGATCAGCGCCCCGCACACGCCCACCAGCGCGACCAGTCCGAGAGGGCGCGGCAGGAGGGCGGCGAGCCCGGCGAACAGCAGCGCTCCGGCGACCGTCCCGGCGGCCCGGCAGAGCACGCGCGAGACCAGCGGCCCGAGATCGGGCTTGACGAGGAAGACGGCGGTGGCGGGCAGCCAGTACCAGTGCACCGGCTGCAGGGCCTGGGCGACGGCCGCGCCGGCCCCGAAGGAGAGCCCGACGCGCAGGCCGTACTCCCGCCCGGCGGGCCCGGCCGCCCGGCGCACGGCGGCGGTCGGCGAGACGCGGCGACGCACGGCGCCCTCGCTCCCGCTCCCCCGGTCGAACGCCTCGGCGGCCCGCAGCAGCGCCTCGTCCAGCGCCCGCAGTCCGGCATCGGAGCGGGCGGGCGCGGGCAGCGCACCGACCGGCGCACCGGTCCGCACGGCGGCGGCGAGCCGCAGCGGCCCCTCGGCGGCGCGGTCCGGCACGGGCTCCCCGGTCCAGGCCAGCGCGGTGGCGGCCTCGGCGAGCGGCAGCGCGGCGCCGAACTGCGCCCGCAGCCGCCGCGTCGCGGCCCCGCCCCCGCGCAGGGCGTCCTGCGCCTGGTCGAGCGCGGCGGTCAGGGCGGCGCGGCGGGCGCGGGCGTCCGGCCCGCCGGCGGCGCCGAGCAGCGCGGCGACGGCGTCGTACACCCCGGCGACGGCGGCGCGCTCCCCGTCGTACAGATAGCCGAGCCCCTTCGCGCGCACCGGCGACGGCAGTGCGACCCGCAGTGTCACCAGCCACCCGGCGCCACCGGCGAACAGCAGCGCCCGCTGCCATCCGGCCTCCGGCAGCGGCATCCCCGCCCCCACGGCGACGGTCACGAGCAACTGCGTCCCGGCGGCCGAGGCGACGGGCCCGACGGCGCTGAACGCCCCGCCGATCAGGCCGAGTCCGGCGAAGGCGGCGACGATGACTAGGCCACTCCCGGCGAACCCCGCGAGTGCACTGCCGATGAGCATGCCCAGGGCACCGGCGAGCGCGGGCCCGCCCAGCCTCGATACGGCGGCGAGCCGGGTCCCGGGCCGGTCGTTGACCCCGGCGAGCATGGCGCCGAGGGCGAGCAGCACCCCGCTGGACGGCCGCCCGGCGAGCACGCCGGTCAGGAGCAGCGGCCCGGCGGCGAGCGCCCCGCGCACGACGGCGGGCCACGGCACGGGGGCGCGCTGGGCGCGGAGGGCGTGGGCGAGCCACGGAGGGAGGGAGTACGGGGGCTGCGGGCGAACCATGGTGAAGCGCAGGCTCCTGTCGTGGGAGGACGCGGTGGCGCCGGACGACATCGGCCAGCCGGTAACTGGTCCCTCCACCGTAAGGGACGTTGTGGAAGGGAAGGGAACGCCCGCATTTCCGCAATGTGACACTTGGCCCATGCCCTCCGACGAGAACGCCCGGCGCCGGTCCGCGGACGCGGGCTGGCCGGACGCCCCGGGCGACACGGCCCTGACGATCCACGTCCCCGAGGCGGACCCGCTGGTCCGCACTCCGGCGCGGGCGCACGTGACCGTCCTGTACCCCTTCCTGCCGCGGGAGCGTCTGGACGCGGCGACGGAGGCGGAACTGCGGGCGGTCATCGCGGCGGCGTCCCCGTTCACCCTCGCGTTCCGGGAGCTCCGTCGCTGGCCGGGGGTCCTCTATCTGCACCCGTCCCCCGCCGACCCGGTCCGCGCCTTGACGAAGGCGCTGCGGGAGCGCTGGCCTCAGGCGGTCCCGTACCGCGGCGTCTTCGGCGGCGAGGGCCTGGATCCCCATCTGACGCTCGCCGCCGGCGAGGGCACGGACGATCTCCCGGACACGGACTTCACCCCGCGCCTGCCCGTCCGCTCCGAGATCCGCGCGGTCCGCCTCATCGTGACGGACGGCCCGGGCACGGGCTGGCGCGATGTCGCCGACTATCCCTTGCTGGGCGCGGGCCGCTCCGCTTCCTGACGGGCGGCGCTCACCGCGGCTTCCAGCAACTCCTGTGCCTGGTCGACGAGTTCACCGAGCCCGAGCGAACGGTCGGCCAGCAGGGCGTCGATCCCGCGCAGCCCGGCGCGCTCCAGCAGCCGCTTCTCGTTGGTCACCCACTGCCCGCGGGCGGCGAGCACGGCGTGTCCGGCCTGCATGGCGGCGACGGCGACGGCCCCCACGACCTCGGTGCGGCCACCCAGCGGCACGTTCCCCGCGCGGGCGTAGTGCAGGGTGAGTCCGGCCCGCCCCCACCACTGCTCGGCGGCGGACGTGCGCAGGGCGGCGGGGTATCCGTCGGGCCGGGGCGCCTCCCCTCGCAGGACGCGGTTGACGGCGAGTTCGGCGACGACGAGATAGGAGGGGATGCCGGCGAGATGGAAGAGCAGGGGTTCGACGCGGAACCGCCCGGCGACGGCCTCCGCGAGCTCGTGCTCGACGCTGTCGAGATCCCGGTAGTGGACATCGACGCGCCGTCCGTCGACGACCAGCCATCCGCCCCCGTTGAAGACGCCCCCGCCCCAGCCGCCGATCTCGGTGACCTCGCCCTCCCATCCGATCTCCCGCAGATGGCGCGGCGCGAACAGCCCCTCGCCGCCCCGGTAGTAGACGGCGGTGTCCCAGTCGCTCGCCTCGCTGTGCGTGCCCTGCGCCCGCGACCCGCCGAGCGAGACGGCGCGGACGCCGGGGAGGGCGGCCAGGCGGTCGGCGAGGTGGTCGAGGAAGGCGGTGTCGGTGAGTTCGGGCATGGCGGCCACCGTAGTCACTTCACGCCCGGCTCTCCTGTCGATTGTTCCGCGCCCGAGCCCGCCCGCCACGCCGGGCAGCTACCCCTTCGCGTTCCGCGCCAGCTCCAGCGCCCGCGCCGCGAACCACTGCCCCGCTCCCGGCCCGCCCCGGCACGTCCCGTCCGACTCCCCCGGGCGCTTCACCCACAGGTACGCGTCCAGCGCCGCGTCCCCCGTGGCGGTCGTCGGCGGGACGCCGAGGGCGCGGCCCGGTGGATTGCACCAGGCGTCGGCGCCCGCGTAGGGGCCGTTGCCGTTGCGGCTGGTGTCGATCACGAAGTGCTTGTCGCCGCCCAGGGCGGCGATCAGGCGGTGCCCGTACGCCGATGTCTCCTTGTTCGTGCGGTAGTTGGAGACGTTCAGGGCCACCCCGGCCGCCCGGCCGACGCCCGCCGCCCGCAGCGGGGCGACCAGGCGCTGTACGTCCGGGATCCAGCTCGCGTTGCCCGCGTCCAGGTAGACGCGGGTGTTCGGGCGGGCGGCGATGCGCTGGACCGCGTACGCGAGCAGGGCGTACCGCTCCGTGGCGTTCGCGCCGGCGCAGCCCGCCACCGTCGACGCCACCGCGTCCGGTTCCACGATGACGTACGCGCCGCGGGGGCCCAGGCCCGCGGCAAAGGAGTCGACGTAGGCGCGGTAGGCCGCCGCGTCGCCCGCGCCGCCGGCCGAGTGCAGACCGCAGTCGCGGTGCGGGATGTGGTAGGTGACGAGCACCGCGGTGCGGTGGGCGCGGGCCGCCGCCGTGGTGACCGCGCGGACGGTGGGGCCGGGGTTGGGGTCGTTCAGCCAGGTCGCCTGGGGGCGGGTGGCGATGCGGTCGACGAGCCGGGCGTCCGCCCAGCGGTGCTGCGCGCGGAGCGCCGCCGACTGGCGCGCCGCCGTCGTGTTCGGGTCGACCCAGAAGGACGTGGTGGGCCCGGACCCGGACGGTGCGAGCGTCAGGAACGCCGCCAGCAGGGCGCCCAGGACGGGGCGTGGGGACAAGGACATGCCCGGATGATGCGGGGTGCTCCCGCGCGCGGGAGCGGTGACCGGTCGGGGTTACCCGGGGGTGCACTCGTTCGGCCCCGCCGCGGCGGCCGCGCGTTCCCCGCGGCAGATCAGTCCGTACAGCCCCGCCGCCCCGGCCGTCCCGATGAACCACGAGTACGCGGCCACGGAGTCGAAGGCGGGCACCAGGGCCAGGACCACGGCCAGGGCGGCCGACGGGACGAACGCCGCGAGGGCCTTGGGGTTCACGCCGCCGCGGTAGTGGTAGCGCGAGCCGGGCCGCGCGTCGAAGAGGGCCGCGGCGTCGATGCGGCCCCGCTTCACCCAGAAGTAGTCGAGCATGATGATCCCGAAGAGGGGCCCGAGGAAGGCGCCGAGGCCGCCCAGGAAGTAGTTCACCACGTTCGGGTTCGAGTACAGGTTCCACGGGGTCACGACCAGCGCCGCCACCGTCGAGATCGCCCCGCCGACCTTGAACGTGATCTTCTGCGGCCAGACGTTCGCCAGGTCGTAGGCCGGGGAGACGAAGTTGGCGACGATGTTGACGCCCATCGTGGCGACGGCGAAGGTCAGTGCGCCGAAGACGAGGACCCAGGTGTTGCCGATGCGGGCGACGAGCAGGGCCGGGTCGGTGATCGCCTCTCCGAACACCTCCAGGCTGCCGGCCGTGACGACCACCGAGAGGACCACGAACGCGGTCGAGTTGACGGGCAGGCCCCAGAAGTTGCCGCGCCGCACGGTCCGGTAGTCGGGGGCGAAGCGGGAGAAGTCGCAGAAGTTCAGCATCAGCGTGCCGTACGTCGCCAGGATCAGGCCTATGGCGCCGAACCACTGGCGGAACTGCTCCCCCGTGGAGACCGGGTGGACGGTCGTCGTCAGCGAGATCGTCCAGCCCGCCTTCGCCCAGATCCAGACGGCCAGCGCGAGCATGACGACCCAGATCGCCGGGCCGCAGAAGTCCTGGAACTTCCGTACGGATTCCATACCCTGAGTGATGATCAGGGACTGGACCAGCCAGAGCGCGAGGAACGACGCCCAGCCGAGCGCGTGCAGGCCGAGGAACGAGTGCCGCGTCCAGGACTCCATGCCCGGGAACGCGGCGAGCACCATCACGTTCACCGCCACCGACGCCAGGTACGTCTGGATGCCGTACCACATGATGGCGATCACGGCCCGGACGAGCGCGGGGATGTTCGCTCCCCAGACCCCGAAGCTGATGCGGCTGACGACCGGGAACGGGACACCGTGGCGCTGGCCGATGCGGCCCATCGCGTTGCAGCCGGCGTAGATCAGGACGAAGCCGATGAGCAGGGCCGTGAAGATCTGCCAGGCGTTGAGGCCGAGCACCAACAGGCCTGCGGCGAAGGTGTAGTTGCCGAGGTTGTGGACGTCGGACATCCACAGGGCGAAGAGGTCGAAGACCTTCCACGTGCGTTCGCCCGCGGGGGCGAGGTCCTCGTTGACCAGGCGCGGGTCGGGGGTGAAGTCGCTGCTGTTCCGCGTGTGCACCGGTTCGGCCACGGACATGGGAGCCTCCCAAGGGCTGCCGCGTTGGTATACCAAAGCGGCGTCATGGTCCCGCTCCCCACGACACCCCGCAATGTCCACGCGGTTAAGGCTCGGTAAAAGACCCCGGGCCGGGCCGGCACCCCGCATCGGCGAAGATGGAGGCATGACGACGGTGGAACCCCTGGGCGCGGTGCGCGAACGTGTACTCGCCACGCTGCGGCAGGACATCATCGGCGGCCGCCTGCGACCCGGCGACCGGCTGGTCGAGCGGGAGCTCGCCGAGCGCTTCGGGGTGTCCCGCGTCCCGGTGCGCGAGGCGATCCGGGCGCTGCTCGCCGAAGGATTCGTGACGTTCGAGACCCCGCGCCGGGCCGTGGTGCGGACCCTCACGCACACCGATGTCACCGAACTGTACGAACTGCGCGAGGCGTTGGAGGTCTACGCGGCCGGTCTCGCCGCCGAGCGGGCGCAGCGGGACGATCTGGCGCAGCTGGAGGAACTCCTCGAACTCGCCGCGCGGGCCACGCAGGAGGGCGACGACGAGACGATCGCCGACATCAACAGCCGCTTCCACGACCGGCTCCTGGCCATGGCGGGCAACGGACTGCTGATCGGCGTGATGCAGCCCGTCGACGGGCGCCTTCGCTGGCTGACCCGGCGCAACGAGGCCTGGTCCAAACAGCTCGACGAGCACCGGCAGCTGTACGACGCCGTGGCCGCCGGCGACCCGGAGCGGGCGCGGGCGGTGGCGCTGGGCCACGTGCGGGCCAACTACCGCTCCACCGTGCGGCACCTCTTCGGCGACGACGGCCGGCCTACTGCGCCCTGACGTTCCGCATCCGCCCGTACGCGTACACGCACCCGGCGAGGGCCAGGTCCGACAGGAGCATGAAGCCGATGGAGTACGAGTCCTTGGCGCTGTAGATCGCGCCCATGACCAGCGGCGGGACGAAGCCGCCGAGGCCGCCCATCGCACCGACGATGCCGGTCACCGAGCCGACCTGGGGCTGCGGGGTGACCTGGGAGACGAGCGCGAAGACGGAGCCGCTCGCGGTGCCGAGGCCCGCCGCCATCAGCAGGAAGCAGATCGTACCCATGGGGTTCAGGGCCGGGTCGAAGGCCTGGACGATGGCGAACAGGGCGACCAGGGCGAGCGCGCACGCGGTGACGAGCGCCGGGTGGATCCGGTCGGAGAGCCAGCCGCCGATGGGGCGGAAGATCACCGTGACGAGGGCGAAGCCCGCCGCTTTGGTGCCGGCGTCCGTGGGGCTCAGTTCGTACCAGGTCTTCAGGTACGTGGGCAGGTAGACGCCGAAGGCGACGATGCCGCCGAAGCCGATCGCGTACAGCGCCGACAGTTCCCAGGTGACGCGGAGCTTGCCGGCCGCGCCGAGCCGCTTGCCCAGCGACGTCGTGGGGATCTTGCGGTCGGGGTGGTCGGTGATCAGGACGGCCGCGAGGACCGCGTACACGGCGAGCGCGATGGCGACGACGACGAACGGCAGGTTCTCGCCGTGCTTGGCCATGCGCGGCGTGAAGTAGCCGGACAGGGCGACGCCGCCCATGCCCATGCCGAAGATGCCGAGCGCGAGGCCGCGGTGCGCGGGCGGGAACCAGGAGTTCACCAGCGGGATGCCGATGGCGAAGGTGGTGCCGCCGAGGCCGAGCAGGAAGCCCACGGCGATCATCGCGCCGAAGTTGTGCCGGGCCGGGATCACCAGCAGCACGGGGATGATGGTGAGCGCCGAGATCAGCGGGAACAGCAGCTTGGCACCGTAGCGGTCGGTGAGCGCGCCGACCGGGATGCGGCCGAGCGAGCCCACGAGCACGGGCACCGCGACGAGGAACGACTGGGCGAACGAGCTGAGCTTCAGGTCCGAGCCGAAGACGCCGGCGAGCGGCGCGATCAGGTTCCAGGCCCAGAAGGTGAGCGCGAAACCCACCGTGGCCACGACGAGGTTGCGGTAGGCCGCGGCCGGGGGCTTGAGGTGCTGCGCTGTCTCCGTTGGCGTCACCCCTTCACGCTAGGAAGGGTCACCTGTCCGTTCCTGATCTGCTGCTCCGTTCGGCTGACACCGGCGGGCCCGCTCCCGTGGCCGCGGCGCTGAGCATCTCCACGGGCGAAGGCCGGGCGGGGCCGCGGCACCGCCCGGCCACAGGGCTACGTGAACGCGGCCCCCAGCGCGACGAAGGCGCAGATGAGGAGGAACAGCAGCGCCAGCAGGGGCCAGACGAACCGCAGGTACCTGTCGTAGCCGACCTTGGCGAGGGCCACGCCGCCGATGGTGACGGCGGTGGTCGGCACCCACAGGTTCATCCAGCCGCTGGCCGCCTGCCACGCGGTGACGACGACCGCGCGCGAGACGCCGGCGAAGTCGGCGAGCGGCGCGAGGATCGGCATGGCGAGCGTGGCGTGCCCGGACGTGGACGGGATGAGGAAGGCCAGCGGCAGGTTCACGACGAAGACGATGATCGCGAAGATGCCGGACGAGGTGCCCTTCACGACGCCCTCGATGGCGTGCAGCACCGTGTCCGTGATCTTGGAGTTGTTCATGATCACGGTGACGCCGCGGGCCAGCAGGATGACGAGCGCCGGGGAGACGAAGTCGGCGGCACCCTGGATGATCGTCGAGCTGAGCTTCTGCTCCCCCATGCGCGCGACGAGCCCGACGAGCACGGCCGCGCACAGGAACAGCGCAGCCAACTGCGGGAAGGACCAGCCGAGTTCGAAGCCGTACGGAGTCGCGTCGGCCTTGCCGGTCAGGGCGCTCGCCCAGGGCACCACCGAGAAGATCATGAAGGCGAAGACCAGGGCCGTGACGACCAGGACCGCCTTGTGCAGCGTGGTCAGTTCGGGCACCTCGGCCGCGTCGGACGCCGCCTTGTCGCGGTCCTTGTCGCCCGGCAGGAACCCGGACAGCGAGCGGTCCGGGTTCTTCCGGACGCGCTGGGCGTAGCGGATGACGTACGCGACCGTGACCGCGGTCAGCACGAACCACATCACGAAGCGGAGCGCGATGCCGTCGCCGAGGGAGATGTCCGCGGCGGACGAGGCGACGCCGGTGGCGAAGGGGTTGACCGTGGAGCACAGGACGCCGACGCCCGCGCCGAGGATGATCGCGCCGACCGCCGTCATCCGGTCGTAGCCGAGCGCGAGCATGAGCGGCACGATCAGGCCGTAGAACCCGAGGGTCTCCTCGGCGAAGCCCTCGACCGTGCCGAGCACCGAGAAGACGACCATGACACCCGCGATGAGCAGGGCCCCGCGGTCGCGCAGCCGGTGGGCGAGGCGGCCGATGCCTCGGTCGAGGGCGCCGGTGGCGAAGACGACGGTGATGAAGGCGCCGATGGCGAGCACGAAGAGGAAGACGCCCGCGCTGCCGTACAGGTCACCGGAGTTGTCCGGGCCGACCAGGGACGTCTTGAGGTCCTGGATGCCGTACAGGCCGTTGACCGGGGAGAGGAAGAGGTCGTTGAGCCGGTCGACGAACGACTGGCCGGAATCGACGCGGTGGTAGGTGCCCTCGACCGGGGCGCCGTCACCGCCCCGGTCGTACTGGCCGGAGGGGATGAGGAAGGCGAGGATCCAGACCGCGAGGGTGACGACGGCGAGGACGGTCAGGGCGCTGGGGAAGGTGAACTTCTTCTTCGCCGGCGGCTGTTGCCGCTCGGGGGTCTCCGTCTGCGTGCTCATGACGCGGCCCCGCCCTTGAGGTCCCCTTTGAAGTGCGCGGCGTACTCCCGGACGAACGCGCACATCGCGACGACCGTGGCGCGCAGCTCGGAGAAGAGGACGCGTTCGTTCGGGGCGTGCAGGTTGCACATGCTGTCCTGGGCGCCGAAGAGCAGGACCTCGGCGTTCGGCGCGGCCTGGGCGAGGCCGTTGACCAGGGGGATGGAGCCGCCGGTCGCGACGTACGAGGCGTCGGTGCCCCAGGCCTGCTTGAGCGCGGCGCGGGCGGCGCGGTAGGCGGGGCCGCCGGTCGCCGCCTCGTAGCCGGGTCCGGTGTCGCCGGGGGTGACGGTCAGCGGGATGCCGAACGGCTTGAGGGCGGCGAGGTGGTCGACGAGCCTGGCCTGCGCCTCGTGCGGGTCCTGGAGCGGGTGGAAGCGCAGGTTCAGCTTGGCGCGGGCGTACGGGACGACGGCCGACGCGGCGTGCTCCACGCTCGGGGCGTCCAGGCCGATGACGGTGATCGCGGGGCCGCTCCACAGGCGTTCGCCGAGGGTGCCGCTGCCGATGAGCGGGAGGCCCGCCTCGACGCCCGCGAGGTCGCGGAACTCGTCCTCTGTGTAGCTGGTGCCGGTCCACTCGTCGCGGCGCAGGCCCTCGACGGCGACGTCGCCGTGCACGTCGTGGAGCGTGGACAGGGCCTTGAGGAGGACGAGCAGCGCGTCGGGTGCCGCGCCGCCGAACTCGCCGCTGTGGCGCGGCTCCTGGAGGGTGCGGACCTCGACGGTGACCTCGGCGGCACCGCGCAGCCCGGTGGTGAGGGTGGGGGTGCCCGGCCGCAGGTTCCCCAGGTCGGCGATGACCATGGCGTCGCAGGCGAACCGCTCGGGGTCGGTGGGCGGATAGCCGTCGAAGGGGCTGCCGTACTCCTCCTGCCCCTCGAAGACGATCTTGACGCCGACGGGCGGACGGCCGCCGAAGACGCGGAGCATGCCCAGGTGGGCGATGACGTTCGACTTGTCGTCGGCGATGCCGCGGGCCCGCAGGCCGCCCTCGCCGGCCTCCTCGACGGGCGTCGGCTCGAACGGCGGCGACCGCCACAGGCTCTCGTCGCCCGGGGGCTGCACGTCGTAGTGGGAGTAGAGCAGCACGGTCGGGGCGTCCGGGGTCGGCGGCGGGATCTCGCCGAAGATCACCGGTGCCGTGTCGGGCAGGTCGATGCGCTCCACGTGCTCCACGCCCGCGTCGTGCAGCAGGCCGACGAGCAGGTCGTGGGCCTCCTGCACCGGTTCGGCCGGGAAGCCGGGGAAGGCGATCGACGGGATGGCGGCGAGCCGCTCCAGATCGGAGCGCAGTCCTCCCATCAACTGGTCGACCTCGGCCTGCAGGTCCTGCCGGTCGTCGTCCGGGTCCATCACGGCCATGACGGGGCTCCCCTCACTGTCGACTACATGCGGTTTGCCCGGATTATCCGGTCTGGGCGGGGGTGGTCCGTCCAGGGCTCGCCGACGGGGGCGAGGACGGTACTAGGGTCGACGCATGGCAGCGCAGAAGGAGACATCAGGGACGTCGAAGGCGCCGGACCCGGTGAGTGCCGTGCGGGCGGCGGCTCCGGCCGGCGGCGAGAGCGTGCGGGTGGACAGCTGGATCTGGGCCGTGCGCCTGGTCAAGACGCGCTCGGCGGGCGCCGCGGCCTGCAAGGGCGGCCACGTCAAGGTCAACGGGACGAGCGTGAAGCCCGCGTACGCGCTGCGCGTCGGCGACGAGGTCCGGCTGCGCCAGCCGGGCGGGCGGGAGCGCCTGGTGGTGGTCAAGCGGCTGATCCGCAAGCGGGTCGGCGCGCCGGTGGCCGTCGAGGCCTACGTCGACAACTCCCCGCCGCCCCCGCCGCGCGAGGTCGTCGCCCCGGTCGGGGTCCGCGACCGCGGCACGGGCCGCCCGACGAAGCGGGACCGCCGGGAACTGGAGCGGCTGCGCGGGATCTTCGGGCAGGGTCCCGGACCGGACGCCGAGCCCGACGCCGGGCAGCACTGAGCCGGGGCCCACCGCGGTGGGCCCCGGCTCGCGGGGCGCTCAGGGGCCCCGCACGCTCAGGCGCCGCGCCTCAGCAGCAGCGCCGCCAGCTCCCGGTTGCGGTCCCGGTGCGCCCGGGCCAGGACGACGAGCGGGATCATCAGGATCAGCGGTGTCGCCGCGTTCTCCCCGTCGAAGGCGACGATCTGCGTGACGCAGGCGCCGACCATGAGCGCGCTCAGCGCGATCGGCGTCACCCCGGCCAGCACCGGCACCAACAGGCCGATGGCACCGGCGAGTTCGAGCACGCCGATCGCGTACATCCCCGCCGCTCCCCAGCCGATCGTGTCGAACGCGTCGGCCGCGGCGGGCAGCGCGAGCAGCTTGGGCAGGGCGCTGGCGATGCCGAAGAACGCCGCGAGCACGATCGCGGTCGTGCGCAGCGCGATCCGGGCACGACGGGAGCGGACGGGGGCGGCAGCGGCGGCGAGGTGCGTCATGGCGGTCTCCTGTGCGGTGAGGGCGAGCGGTCGGTCACTGTCACCGGATAAGACCGGAGCCGCCGCCGGAACTCATCGCACCGCCGAAAGCCCGCCGAACACCTGCCGCGGGTCCACCGGTCCGCCCGGCGCCCAACGGCCCGCCGACGTCACACGGGCACCACCCGCACCCATGAGCTGTCCTGCGTCAGATAGCGGTCGACCTTCAAGTCGGCCTCCGCGAGGGCCTGTTCGAACTCCTCGACCGTCATCGGGCGGATCCGGTACGTCTGGGTCCACACGGCGTCCGGGAACACGTACTCGACCTTCACCGAGCGCACCCCGTCGCCGACGGGCACCGAGGACTGCTTGGTGATGACGGGGCCGCCCGGCACGACGTGCTCGCGCGGCAGGTTCTCGTGCGCCCCGTCGCGCTCGCGCTGGATCAGCACGCACCCGTCGTCGGCGACGTGGCGCCGGCACGCGTCGAGCATCCCGCGCCGGACCGCCGGGTCCCCGGTGTTCACCAGGATCGACGCGAGCATCACCACGTCGAACTTCTCCCCGAGGTCGAGACCCTCGATGGTGCTGCGCACGGTGCGCGCGCCCCGCACCCGGTCCAGCATCTCCGCCGACTCGTCCACCGCCGTCACGGTGAACCCGTGCTCCACCAGTGAGTGCGTCACCCGGCCCACCCCGCAGCCGAGTTCGAGCAGCGTGGCGGCCGCGGGCACGGCGCCCGCGATGATCTCCGTCTCGCCTTCCTCGGGCAGTCGTGAGTACAGCTCGACCGCACAGCCGTCGGGCGTGATCGCGCCCGGCCCCGTCCCCTCGTACCCCTTGCGCATCTCAAGGCTCATGCACCGGGAACGAACGGCCGCCCGGCACCGTTCCGCTCCAGCGCGAACCAGCCGTGCCCCGGGTACCAGTGCCCGCCCGCGTCGAGATGTCCGAGGACGGCCCGCTGCACGCCGGTGCGGCGCGGCAGCAGGTCGCGCGGGGTCTCGGTGCCGCCGAAGACGAACGCGACCGGGGTGTCGTCCTCCGGTTCCTCGGCCGCGTGCACGATGTCGAACCGGTCCTGGAAGCGGATGATGTTGGAGTCGGCCGGGAGGTACTGCCTCAACTGCCGGTCCAGGAGCCAGGAATGGCAGACGGCATGCCGTGGGGGCTCCTCGGGGAAATGCCGCGCGAAGAACTCCCGGGCCCGTGCGATCGAGTCGTCGCACGCCTCGGGCGACATGGGTCCGCGGAAGTCCGGGATGTGCACGCTGAGCGCCGCGTCGCCGGGGCCGGCCACCACGCCCGCCGCCGTGAGCCGTTCCGCCGTACGCCGCCCCAGGCGCACCCGCTCGAACTGCAGCCGCCCCAACTGGTAGAGCTCGCCCCGGAAGTGCCGGGTCGGCCACCACGGCACGAGCAGGCCCGTCGTACCGAACCGCCTGCGGTGCACGGCGAGATTGCGGCCGAGGTCGGCCAGGGCGCGCCGGGACACGTCGTCGGGGATGCCGCGCTCGCGGTGGTGGGCCCGTGTGTGCGGCAGCGCGGCGATGAACACGAACACGGCGAAGCAGCGGCCCATGGCCCCGGCCGCCGCGGGGAAGTCCGGCAGGCCCGTCCCCCGCCCCGGCTCGTCCGTGCGCCACAGCAGTCCGCTGACCGCCCGCCCGAGCAGCGCCCGCAGTTCCGGCGACGCCAGCAACTCGGCGCGCAGGCGCAGCAGTTCGTTGATGTCCTCGTGGGGTACGGCCAGGTCGAGGAGTACGTCGGGCAGGTCGAGCGCGCCGGGCAGCTCGGCGGTCAGGGCGGGTATCGCCGGGTCGTCCAGGGCCGCCAGCCAGTCGGCGCACGCCTCGTCGCCCTTGAGTACGTCCAGCACGCCCGCTCCTTCGATCGTGGCACCCTGGAAGGGGAGCCTCTTCGTCATGAGGGGATGGTGACCATGCGTCTGGCGCATCCGGTGCGTACGGGTGACGAGCCGGTCACCGCACGCAGTCCCCTGCGGCTGCGGCTCGGCCTGGCCCTGTTCGGCCTGGTCTGGACGGTTTTCGGCACCGTCGCCTTCCTGCTGGTGCACCGCCCGTGGTGGGCGCTGGCCTGCGGCGTCCTGTGGCTGGTCACGACGGTCGACCTGTTCATGATCCTGCGCCACATCCGCCAGGGACCGCACTACCAGCCCGGCCGCGACGTCCCACCGTACCGAAGGGCGCCCTGACCGGATCGAGAGGCGCCGCCGCCCTGGGCGCTCAGTCGTCGAAGCGGGCCGCGGCCAGGTACTCCGGCTGCGGGTCGAGGGCGGCGGCGAGGCGGAAGTGCCGGCGGGCCTGCTGCGGGCGCGCCCACCGCTCGTACGTGCGGGCCAGGGCGAAGTGCGCGAACGCGTTGTCCGGCTCGCGCTCCAGGACGATCGAGAACTCCAGCTCGGCGGCGCGCAGTTGGGCCGCGGCGAAGAAGGCACGGGCCCTGAGCAGCCGGGCCGCCGTGTTCTCCGGGTGGGCCGCGATCACGTCGTCCAGAAGCTTCACCGCGCCACGCGGATCACGCGCGGCCAGCAGCTGCTCGGCTGCGCGGTAGTCGATGACGTGCGTCTCCGGGGTGGCGTCGGGCACGGTGAACTCCCTTCTGGTGTCGACCTGTCGATCACGTCAACACCGCGGACCGTAAGGGCTATTCCTGCCCGGGGACCACGCTCCGGACACCCGCCCCGGCGCCCTCAGCTCAGAGCCACCGCGAGCACCATGCCCGTGAGCACCAGCACCGCCCCGGCGATCATGAATCCGCGGTCGACGCCGGGCCGTTCCCTGCCGAGCACCACGGTCTCGCGGGGGTCCTCGGTGTCGTAGGCCAGGCCGACGACACCCCCCGGGGGCAGCGGACGCCCCTTGCGGGGCGCCACCGGCGAGACGACCTCTATGACCCGCCCGTCCCGGGTCTCGAACTGCAGCAGCGGCCGGTCCGTGCCCGGCTGCGGCGGCTTGACCAGGGCCTGCACGACATTGCCCGAGGTCCGGATCCGGCGGGTGTGCCGGAGCCCGTACGCCCCGGCGATCAGCGCGACGAGACCGCCGATGGCGGTGAGCGCGGCGAGGACGATCACGTGGTGGCGCGGGCCCGGCGCAGCAGGTCCGCCCAGACCGCGTCGACCTGCTCCGTCAGCCGCTCCAGGGGGACGTCGTTGTCGATCACGACGTCGGCGATCTCGCGGCGCTGCTCGCGGGTGGCCTGCGCGGCCATCCGGGCCCGCGCGTCCTCCTCGGTCATGCCGCGCAGCCGGGTCAGCCGGTCGAGCTGGGTCGCGGGGCTCGTGTCGACGACGATCACCAGGTCGTAGAAGGGGGCGAGCCCGTTCTCGGTGAGCAGCGGCACGTCGTGGATCACCACGGAGCCGGGGCCCGCGGTGCCCTCCAGTTCGGCGGACCGGGCGCCGACCAGCGGGTGCACGATCTTGTTGAGGACGGCGAGCCGGTCCGGGTCGGCGAAGACGATCGAGCCGAGCTTCGGCCGGTCGAGGCTGCCGTCCGGGGTGAGCACCTCGTCGCCGAACGCCTCGACGACGGCCGCGAGCCCCGGCGTGCCGGGCTCGACGACCTCGCGCGCGATCCGGTCGGCGTCGATCAGGACGGCACCGCGCTCCACGAGCAGCCGGGACACCTCGCTCTTCCCGGCGCCGATGCCGCCGGTCAACCCCACCTTCAACATGAGCGGAAGCTTAGGGCCTACCCGGCGCATCAGCTGCCCCAGGGGCCGCGCTCAGGCATCGCCTTCCCGCTCGGCCAGGAACTTCTCGAATTCCTGTCCGATCTCGTCGGCGGACGGGATGTCCATCGGCTCGGCCAGCATGTTGCCCCGGGACTCGGCGCCGGCGGCCGCGTCGTACTGGTGCTCGAGACCCTGCACGAGCGAGACCAGCTCCTCGTCGCCCTCCTGGATCTGCCGGTCGATCTCCGTCTGCGTACGGTGCGCGTCCGTGCGCAGACCGTGCGCGATGCCCGGGAGCACGAGCCCGGTCGCGGCGGTGATCGCCTCCAGGACGGTGAGCGCGGCGTCCGGGTACGCGGAGCGCGCGATGTAGTGCGGCACGTGCGCGGCGACGCCGAGGACGTCGAACCCGGCCTCCATCAGCCGGTACTCGACCAGCGCCTCGGCGCTGCCCGGCACCTGCGCCTCGTCGAACGGGCTGCGGTGCCCGGGGACCAGCTCCGTGCGGTTGCCGTGCGGGGTGAGACCGACCGGGCGGGTGTGCGGGACGCCCATCGGGATCCCGTGGAAGTTCACCGCGAGGCGCACCCCGAGCCGCTCCACGATCTGCTGGACGGCCGCCGCGAACCGCTCCCACTCGACGTCCGGCTCGGGGCCGGACAGCAGCAGGAAGGGGGCGCCGGTGGCGTCCTGGACGAGCCGCACCTCGATCGAGGGCACCTCGTACTCGGTCCATCGGTCGCGCCGGAAGGTGAGCAACGGGCGTCGGGCCCGGTAGTCCACCAGGCGGTCGTGGTCGAAACGCGCCACGAGCTGGTGGGGCAGTGAGTCGAGGAGCCGCTCGACGATCTGGTCGCCGGTCTCCCCCGCGTCGATGTATCCGTCGAAGTGATAAAGCATGACAAGGCCGGCGGACTCCTGGGCGAGCGCCATGTCCACCACGGCGAGGCCCTTCGGCTCCCATGTGTACAGATCCTGCGCATCAAGCACTGTGACCGCTCCTCCTCGTGTTCATCCGAAGAACGCGTGAGGAGGGCGCGGGCATTCCCGCCCGCGCCCATTCTCAGCAGCCTCTTACGTGACTCCCGGCACTCAGCCGGCCATCACGCGCGCGTGCAGCTTGCTCACGGCCCGCCGCGCGGACGTGAACGCGCCGTGCTGCCAGGCGTCGGTGTAGCTCAGCCAGTCCCCGGCGAAGTAGACGCGCCCGCTCGGCTCGTTGAGCGGCTTGTAGCGCGGGTCGTCGGGGCCGCCGGGGGTGTTGTGCCAGGCGCCCTCCAGGTGCGGGGTCTGCCGCCAGTGGTGCGAGAACGACGTGGCGAGTTCCGTGCGGTACTTCTCGCCGTAGATCTTCACGCCCTGCGCGACGGCGCGCGTCTCCCGGGCCTTCGGCGTCAGCTTCGCGTAGGCGTCCGCGTCGGCGCCGTAGTTGTAGTAGCCGATCATGACGCCGCGTTCGCCGTGGAATCCGTACGACGGGTGCCAGATGTGGCTGAGGTCCATGTCGGTCTCGGTGATGCCGCCGTAGATCCGGTGATCCAGCTCCCACCAGCGGGACTTGTACTCCAGGCCGATCTTGCCGGCGGACTGCGGCGTGATGGCCTCCAGGGCGCTCTGCACGCCGGAGCCGAGGTTGTGCGGGATCTTGGCCAGGATGTTGGGCGGCAGCGCGCCGACGCAGAAGTCGGCCTCCAGGGACCGGGTGCGCCCGCCCTGCGTGTAGGTGACCCGCACGCCGTCGCCCGTGTCGGTGATCCTGCTGACGACGGCGCCGGTGCGCACCTTGTGCCCGCCGATGGCCTCGGTCAGCGCTCTCGGTATCCGGTCCATGCCGCCGACCGGCTGGAACATCAACATGGCCTGGTCGAAGCCGAATTCGAAGGAGAAGTAGCGCCCGACCCCGCTGGCGAACACCTCGGACGCGGACGGTACGCCGCCGAGCAGCACGCCCGGGGTGCCGGTGGCGGCCGGCACGGTGGTGTAGCCCCGCCGCTCCCCGCCCTCGTACGTGAGCTTGTCCCCCAGCTCGCCGAAGTCCTTCAGGAACTCGACCAGCCGGTCCTGGTCGGAGGCGGTCAGCTCCTTGTCGAGGGCTCCCTTGTCGGACGCCTTGGCGAGGAGCTCCGACACATAACCGTAGACGTCGGCCTTGGCGGTGCGGTAGCGCACCGGCTCGGTCATGCCCGCGGACTCGTTGAAGAGATAGGCGTCGGCGTTCGTGTTCGTGAACACCTCGATGGGGACGCCGAGTTCGCGACAGTAGTCGAGGGTCACCATCCACTGCGGCAGCCGGGCCGGGCCCGCGTTCATGTACTGCCCGTCGCTGAAGCGCGCGGTCTGCTTGTTGCCGTACAGGTCGACGGTCGAATCGCCGCCCCGCACGGTGAAGTTGCGGCCTCCGGTGCGGTCCCTGGCCTCCAGGACCGTACAGTCGTAGCCCGCCTTGCCCAGTTCGTAGGCGGTGGCGAGCCCGGCGATGCCGCCGCCCACGATCACCACCTTCGCGGCGCCCCGCCCGGTCAGCGTGAAGTCCCCGGGGCGCGGTGCGCGGTAAGGGAGTTCACGCTGCGCGGCCTGCGCCGTGGGGGCGAGCCCCAGGGCGCCCATCGTGGCGAACATGGCGCCCGCGCCGCCGGTCAGACCGACGTTGCGGAGGAAGGCCCGCCGACTGGCCCCCGTAGCTGCCGCCTGCTGTGTTCCTGCCATTTGTGCCGGCTCCCCTCGAGATCTGAGCGATCTTCTTGACCCGGGGATGGTGGCAAGGCTCTGTTACGCACCAACGGCAACTGTTGTATCGGCCAAGTTTCGCTGCGCCCGAAAGGGGCGCGGGGAACGGCGCGAACAGCCACGCACGGCGGAGACGCCCGCGACCGCCGAAGAAGCCCCGCGGCGCGCAGGCGGAACAGCACGACAGTGGGCCCGCACCAAAAGGTGCGGGCCCACTGTTCAACTACCTGCTAGCGCAGAGCGATTCAGCTCTGGCCGCCGGCCAGCTTCTCGCGCAGAGCGGCGAGCGCCTCGTCCGACGCCAGGGCGCCGGAGTTGTCGTCCGACTCCGAGGAGTACGAACCGCCACCGGAGGCGGCCGGAGCCGCACCGGCGCCGGCGACGGCACCCTCGGCCTCGGCCTGGGCGTCGGCCTCGCGGGACTTGATGACCTGGGCCTGGTGCTGCTCGAAGCGCTGCTGCGCCTCGGCGTACTGCGTCTCCCAGACCTCGCGCTGGGTCTCGAAGCCCTCGAGCCAGTCGTTGGTCTCGGGGTCGAAGCCCTCGGGGTAGATGTAGTTGCCCTGGTCGTCGTAGGACGCGGCCATGCCGTACAGGGTCGGGTCGAACTCGACGACCGACGGGTCGGCGCCGAAGGCCTCGTTGGCCTGCTTCAGCGAGAGGCTGATGCGGCGACGCTCGAGGTCGATGTCGATGACCTTGACGAAGATCTCGTCGTTGACCTGGACGACCTGCTCCGGGATCTCCACGTGGCGCTCGGCCAGCTCGGAGATGTGGACCAGACCCTCGATGCCCTCGTCCACGCGGACGAACGCACCGAACGGAACCAGCTTCGTGACCTTACCCGGGACGACCTGGCCGATCTGGTGGGTACGGGCGAACTGCTGCCACGGGTCCTCCTGCGTCGCCTTCAGCGACAGGGAGACACGCTCGCGGTCCATGTCCACGTCGAGGACCTCGACGGTGACTTCCTGGCCGACCTCGACAACCTCGGACGGGTGGTCGATGTGCTTCCAGGACAGCTCGGAGACGTGCACCAGACCGTCGACGCCACCCAGGTCCACGAAGGCACCGAAGTTGACGATGGAGGACACGACGCCGGAGCGGACCTGACCCTTCTGGAGGGTCGTGAGGAACGTCTGGCGGACCTCGGACTGGGTCTGCTCGAGCCAGGCACGGCGGGACAGGACCACGTTGTTGCGGTTCTTGTCCAGCTCGATGATCTTCGCCTCGAGCTCCTTGCCCACGTACGGCTGGAGGTCGCGAACGCGGCGCATCTCGACGAGGGAGGCCGGCAGGAAGCCACGGAGGCCGATGTCGAGGATGAGACCACCCTTGACGACCTCGATGACGGTACCGGTGACGATGCCGTCTTCTTCCTTGATCTTCTCGATCGTGCCCCAGGCACGCTCGTACTGAGCGCGCTTCTTGGACAGGATCAGACGGCCTTCCTTGTCCTCCTTCTGGAGAACCAGGGCCTCGATCTCGTCACCGACCGCGACGACCTCGTTCGGGTCGACGTCGTGCTTGATCGAGAGCTCGCGGCTCGGGATGACACCTTCGGTCTTGTAACCGATGTCGAGGAGGACCTCGTCCCGGTCAACCTTGACGATGACGCCGTCGACGATGTCGCCATCGTTGAAGTACTTGATCGTCTCGTCGATGGCGGCGAGGAAAGCTTCCTCGTTACCGATGTCGTTGACCGCAACCTGCGGGGTGGTGGCGGTGGTCTCGGTGCTGCTCGTCATGTGGGAAAGGGCTCCGGCGGACATTGAAAGTCGGTGGGTACTGCTACGCCGGGACCTGTTTCGCACCGAAGAAGCCGGACAGCCTAGGAGGCGCCGAACCCGTGGTCACGATCTCCACGACCATGGGGGCGCCTCGACAACCGAGGGGACATGCAACAGATGCGAGCACAGCCTGCTATGTCTGAGGTGCGCAGGCCCGCAGCGCAACTTGTAGCATACGGGGGCTGCCGGGCAGGGTCAATGCGCGAAGGCGCACACCCGGGGCGGATCGCCGCATACCCGGCACAAAACCTGTCGCACGAGGCTACGAGGGCCGCAGCGCCCGCTGTGGACAGCCTCCCGTGACGGGTTGGACGGAAGAGTACGACGAGGGAGCCGATCATCCAAGAGTCCGGACCAATCGAAGCGCACGAGCCGGACGCGTCGGTGGACGACGAGTCGACGGCGACCCGGCGTGACGCCGGCACCACGGAGAGTGCGCGGGCCAACCGCGGCTGGTGGGACCGCAACGCGGACGAGTACCAGATCGAGCACGGCACGTTCCTCGGCGACGACCGCTTCGTCTGGGGCCCCGACGGGCTCGACGAGGTGGAGGCCGAGCTGCTCGGCCCGGTCGAGGACTTGGCCGGCAAGGACATCCTGGAGATCGGCGCCGGCGCCGCGCAGTGCTCGCGCTGGCTGGCCGCCCAGGGCGCGCGGCCCGTCGCGCTCGACCTCTCGCACCGCCAGCTGCAGCACGCGCTGCGCATCGACGGCGGGAAGGTGCCGCTGGTGGAGGCGGACGCCGGGGCGCTCCCCTTCCTCGACGGCTCCTTCGACCTGGCCTGCTCCGCGTACGGGGCGCTGCCCTTCATCGCCGACCAGGTGCGGGTGATGCGCGAGGTGCACCGGGTGCTGCGCCCGGGCGGCCGTTTCGTCTTCTCGGTGACGCACCCGATCCGCTGGGCGTTCCCCGACGAGCCGGGGCCGGAGGGGCTGAGCGTCTCCGCCTCCTACTTCGACCGCACTCCTTATGTAGAGCAGGACGACGAGGGGCGGGCCCTGTACGTCGAGCACCACCGCACGGTCGGGGACCGGGTGCGGGACGTGGTGGCGGGCGGTTTCCGCCTCGTGGACCTCGTGGAGCCCGAGTGGCCCGCGTGGAACACGCAGGAGTGGGGCGGCTGGTCGCCGCTGCGCGGAAGCCTGATCCCGGGCACGGCGATCTTCGTGTGCGTACGAGACTGAGGGCGTGACCTCCCCTTCCTTCCCTCCCCCTCCTTCCTCACCCCCCTCTCCGCGCCGCGGGGCTCTGGACGCGCTTCCCGTCCGCTCCGCGCTCCCCGCGCTGCGGGCCGCGCTCGACGCGGGCGGGGCCGCGGTGCTCGTGGCCCCGCCGGGCACCGGCAAGACGACCCTCGTCCCGCTGGTGCTCGCCGGGCTGCTGGACGACGGGGCGCCCGTACGCCGGGTGATCGTCGCGGAGCCCCGGCGGATCGCGGCGCGGGCGGCCGCGCGGCGGATGGCGTGGCTGCTCGGCGAGAAGGTCGGGGAGCGGGTCGGCTACACGGTGCGCGGCGAGCGGACGGTCGGGCCGCGCACGTGCGTGGAGGTCGTCACGACGGGTGTGCTGTTGCAACGACTGCAACGGGACCAGGAGTTGGCCGGTGTCGACGCCGTCATGCTCGACGAGGTGCACGAGCGGCATCTGGACGCGGACACCGTGGCGGCCTTCCTGTGCGACGTACGGGAAGCACTGCGGCCGGAGCTGAAGCTGGTCGCGGCGTCGGCGACGACGGACGCCGAGGGGTGGGCGGGGCTGCTCGGGGGCGCGCCGGTGGTCGAGGCGGCGGGTGTCTCGTACCCCGTCGACGTGGTCTGGGCGCCGCCGGCGCGGCCGGTGCGGCCGCCGCACGGGATGCGGGTGGACCCGGCGTTGCTGTCGCACGTGGCGGCGACGGTGCGGCGGGCGCTCACCGAGCGCGCCGGGGACGTGCTGTGTTTTCTGCCGGGCGTCGGGGAGATCGCCCGGGTCGCGGGGCAGTTGGGGGAGCTCGGCGACGTCGATGTGCTGCAGGTGCACGGGCGGGCTCCGGCCGCCGTGCAGGACGCGGTGCTGTCGGCGGGGACGCGGCGGCGGGTGGTGCTCGCCACGGCCGTCGCGGAGTCGTCGCTGACGGTGCCCGGGGTGCGGGTCGTGGTGGATTCGGGGCTGGCCCGGGAGCCGCGGGTGGACCATGCGCGGGGGCTCAGCGCGCTGACGACCGTACGGGCCTCGCGGGCTGCCGGGGCGCAGCGGGCGGGCCGGGCCGGGCGTGAGGCGCCGGGTGTGGTGTACCGGTGCTGGGACGAGGCGGAGGACGGGCGGCTCACCCGGTTCCCCGCGCCGGAGATCAAGGTGGCGGACCTGACGGCGTTCGCGCTGCAGGTGGCGTGCTGGGGCGATCCGGAGGCGGCGGGCCTCGCGCTGCTGGACGCGCCGCCAGGCGGGGCAATGGCTGCGGCGCGGTCCGTGCTGACGGCGGTCGGCGCGGTGGACGCCGTGTCGGGGCGGGTGACGGACCGCGGGGTGCGGCTGGCGCGGCTCGGGCTGCATCCGCGACTGGGGCGTGCGCTGCTCGACGCGGCGCCGGCCGTGGGGGCGCGGCGGGCGGCGGAGGTCGTGGCGCTGCTGAGCGAGGAGCCGCCGCGGGAGTACGGGGACGATCTGGGCGCGGCACTGCGCAGTGCCCGGCGCGGGGGTGACGCGTACTCCGGCCGGTGGCGGCAGGAGGTCCGGCGGCTGTCGGGGCCGGCCGGTGAGAGCGTTACTGCGGGCCGGGAGGAGGGCGGGCCGCACACCGGGCCCGCCGCGGCCGGCGACGACCAGGTGGCCGGCCTGGTCGCCGCGCTCGCCTTCCCCGAGCGGATCGCCCGGGCGTCCGGCGGCTCGTACCTGATGGTGTCGGGCACGCGGGCGGACATCGGGGACGGGTCCGCCCTGCGCCAGGCCGGCTGGATCGCGGTCGCCGTCGCCGACCGGCCCGTCGGGGCCGGGCACGCGCGCGTGCGGCTCGGTGCGGTCGTGAACGAGGAGGTGGCCCGCCGGGCGGCCGCCTCGCTGTATGCCGAGGGCGATGAAGTGGCGTGGGCCGATGGGGAGTTGGTGGCGCGGAACGTGACCCGGCTCGGTGCCGTGGAGCTCGCCGTGCGCCCGCTCAAGGACCCCGCCCCCGGTCTCGTACGCGACGCACTGCTGGCGGGGCTGCGGCGGGAGGGGCTCGGGCTGCTGCGGTGGGACCGGGACGCCGGGGCGCTGCGGCAGCGGCTCGCCTTCGTGCGGCGGCACGTCGGGGAGCCCTGGCCCGATGTGAGCGACAACGGGCTGTACGCGCGCGTGGACGACTGGCTGGAGCCCGAGCTGAGCCGGGCGCGGCGGCGGGCGGATCTGGGGCGGATCGACGCGGGGCAGGCGCTGAAGCGGCTGCTGCCGTGGGCGAGCGGCGCCGCGGCGCGGTTCGACGAACTGGCGCCGGAGCGGATCGAGGTGCCCAGCGGGTCACGGATCCGGCTCGACTACTCCGACCCCGAGCAGCCCGTGCTCGCGGTGAAGCTGCAGGAGATGTTCGGGCTGGACGAGACGCCGCGGGTGGCCGGGGTGCCGGTGCTCGTGCATCTCCTCTCCCCCGCCGGGCGGCCCGCCGCCGTCACGGCGGACCTGGTGTCCTTCTGGCGCGACGGCTACCGCGCGGTGCGGGCCGATCTGCGGGGCCGCTACCCGAAGCACCCGTGGCCGGAGGACCCGGCCACGGCGGCGGCGACCAAGCGGACCAACCCCCGGCGCTGATAAGGCTGTTGGCGGGGGTCAGACGCCGGCCGGCTCCGGCTCCTGCGCGGGCCGGGGTTCCGGCTCGCCCGGCCGGCGGCCGCGGGCCTCCAGCCACAGGGCGAGGGCGAGCAGCAGCACGCCGAGGACCAGGAAGCCCCACGGCAGGTACGAGGTGAGCAGCAGGACGAGCGTGCGCTGGGACGTGACCAGGTCGACGGTCGACTTGATGAAGTCCTCGCGCATCTTCACGTCACCGGCGAACGCGGTGACCTTGTCGCGGCCGCCGAGCAGCGTGCCGCCGCGCATCTCCTCCTTGTGCTGCTCCTCGCCGTAGACGGGGGCGCCGGTCGTCGGATCGACCAGGAAGGTGCGGACCGTGGTGTACCACATCTGGGTGCCGGTCTTGGCGATCGATTCCGCGGTGATGCCCTGCACCGGGAGCTTCTTGGGGAAGGGGACCTTCGTCCAGGGGATGGTCTGCTCGAAGCGGTAGACCGTGACGCCGCGGAAGTCCTCGGTGCCCTTGTAGTGGATGGGGCGGGTGATGCGGGCGCGCGCGTCGAAGTACTCGTAGTCCCGCTTCTCCGTCAGGAACGGCCACTTGAACTCGATGCCCTCGCGCGTGACCTGGTCGCCGTCGACGGACTCACCGGTGGCGTGCACGGGCTCCTGGCTGTGCGCGTCGAAGATGTAGCGCTCGGGGATCTGGGAGACGAACGTGCCGTCGGGGCCCACGATGTAGCTCAGGCCGTCCCAGACGACGACGTCCCGCCCGGCGCTCTTCTCGATCTTGTCCGACTCCTCGACGTTGCCCTTGAGGGTCTGGACGACGGTGAGCTTGGGGACCTTCTTCGCCTGCATGGAGCCGTAGTCGATGAGGGTCGCGTTCTTCGCCTCCAGGACCATCGTCTGGTACTGGCTGGGCGGGATCTTCGCCAGGCGCGGGAAGGCGTACCAGCGCATCAGCGGGGACAGCGCCGTGAAGAACACGGCGAAGGCGAGCAGGATCAGGCTGGCCTTGCGGCGCATCTCGGCGGCCCTCCTCAACTTCGGTCGCGCTACGGGTGTTCGGGGACGGTGGTCAGCAGCGGCTTCGGGGACGTCTCGCCCGGTGGCGAGCCGATCGCCGAGATGGTGAGGACGAGGGCGAAGGCGGCGGCGAGTCCGATCGCCGCGGCGACGAGGGCGCGCATGTCCGACCTCCCTGAACCGTGCGACACACGGGATCTGATGAGGCGTCAGGCCTCTGAGTCGGTGCACCGTAGCAATGCCGGGCCCAGATGAGAACACGTTGCACACACGACGAAGCCCTCCGGCCCGCTGGGGTCGGAGGGCTGTGCGCGCCGGGCGTTACGCGGAGGGGCTCGCGGACTCGGACGGCGTCCCGGAGGCGCCGTCGGACGGGGCCGCGGTCACCTTCAGCTCGACGGTGAGCGTGCCGCCGCCGGTCGTGTCGATCCGCAGCAGGAACGTGCCGGCCGTGTCGTCCGCGTACAGCTTCGGCAGCTTGAGCACTCCGTCGGCGTCGGTCTTCAGGTCCTTCAGGGTGCGGACCGTCTTGCCGTCCGCGTCCTTGAAGTACGGGCCCTTGTCCGCCTCGGCCGGGTCGTCGGCCGACGTGATGAGCGTGGCGGTCGCGGCGACACCGTCGGCCACGGCGCCCTTGTACGTCGCCTTCACCTCGACGGCGTCCGCGAACGCCTCGCCGGCGACGCAGCTGAGCTCCTTGTCGCTGGTGCGGGCCAGCTTGTCGGCGGCCCGGGCGGTGACGGTCGCCGTGTAGTCGAGACCGGGCAGGGAGCGGCCCACGACGGTGGCACGGACCGTGAACCCGCCGGTCTTCTCGCCCGCGGTGATCTTGGGCGCGGTGGCCACGCCCGAGCTGTTCGTGGTGACGACGGCGCTCGCGGCGCCGCCCGCGAACTTCGCGTCCGTCCCGCCGATGATCGCGAACCGCACCTTGACCTTGGCGACGCCCTTGCCCTTGGCGTTCTGCGGGCGCACCGCGACCTGCTCGCCGAAGGTGTCGCCGGCCATCGCGGTCAGCTTGCCGGTGTCCGCGTCGGCGAGCTTGGTGACGGTCTCGGTGGGGGTGGGCGTGGGGGTGGGGGTGGTGGGCGGGTCCGTCGGTCCGGGGCTCCCGGAACCGCCGCCGGGCTTGCCCGGCTTGTCGGGGCTCGGCGACGTGCCGGGCGAGTCGGGCGACGGGGTGGGGGTCGGCGTCGGGCTCGGCGAGGGGCTCGCTCCGCCGCTGCCGCCACCGCCGCTGGGGTTGCGCGGCAGGACACCGGTGCCGTTGGGGACCTCGTGCGTGCCCTTGCGGTAGTACTCCAGCCAGGACAGGACGGTCGCCAGGTAGTCCGAGGAGTTGTTGTAGCTGAGGATCGCCTTGTTCAGGTCCGCGGCGTTGGACAGGTCACGGTCGGCACGGCACAGGTAGTGCCCGGCGGCGAGGGCCGCGTCGTAGATGTTGTTCGGGTCCTTCTTGCCGTCGCCGTTGCCGTCCCGGCCCGCCCACTCCCACGTCGACGGAATGAACTGCATGGGGCCGACGGCGCGGTCGTGCACCGTGTCACCGTCGTACGAACCGCCGTCGGTGTCGGTGATCTTCGCGAAGCCGTTGCCGTTCAGCACCGGGCCGAGGATCGCGGTGATCGTCGTGCCGTTCGCGTCGACGTTGCCGCCGCGCGCCTGGCCCGACTCGACCTTGCCGATCGCCGCCAGCAGCTGCCACGGCAGGTTGCAGCCCGGCTTGCTGGCCGCGAGCTCGGCCTCCGCCTTCTTGTAGGCGTCCAGGACGGTGGCGGGAATGCCCGAATCGGCGCCCCCGCTGCCCGCGCCCCCGGGCGAGGCGCTGGGACCGTCGGTGGGGCTGTCGAGCGGCGGCAGATCGGTGAAGTAGTCCGGTCCGGTCGCGCCGCCGGGCGGCGTCGGGTCGTCGGAGCGGTCCGCGGCCGACTTCCCGCCGCCCGTCTGCGGAGGGGTCACGCCGGGAGCCTGTGACGCGGACAGGGCCGCCACCGCCGCGGCGGCGACCGCGGCCGTCATCGCACCCCTGCGCAGCCGCCTGCCGAATACCGCCGCCATACCGCGAACCCCTCCCGTATAGCCCGTCAAAGCCGGTCTGTCCGGCCCGCCCCGGATCGCGGGACGTACCGGATCCCTGCACTCCCCAGCGCACGGACCCAGCCGACACTACGACAACTTCCGCCGCGCAGACACCTGTTCGCGCCCGGTATTCACCGATTGATCAGGTACGCGCTGTCGTACGCTTCCACGCTCGCACGTTCTCGATCCCAGGGGGTTCCGTGCCGTTCACCATCAGTCATGCCGCCGCTGTGCTGCCGTTCGTTCGGCACGACGGTTCGGGGCGCGGCCGGCTCGTGCCGTCGCTGCTCGTGGCCGGCTCGTTCGCGCCGGACGTCACGTACTTCGCGGCGAGCGCGGTGCCCGGGGCGATGGAGTTCGGCACGTTCACGCACTCCTTCACGGGGGTCTTCACGGTGGACGTCCTGATCGCGCTCGCGCTGGTGGCGCTGTGGCGACTGGTCCGGGAGCCGGTCCTCGCGCTGCTGCCGCGACGGGTGCGGGACCGGGTGTGGACGGTGGCCGGGGGACGGGGCGGCGGGGCCGGCCGCCGGTGGGCGTGGTGGTACGTCTCCGCGGCGATCGGGGCGACGACACATGTGGTCTGGGACGCGTTCACGCATCACGACCGCTGGGGGACGCGGGTCCTGCCGGTGCTCGGCGAGAGCGTCGCCGGGTCACCGCTCTACTGGTACGCGCAGTACGGGAGTTCGGCGCTCGCGCTGGGCGTGATCGCGGTGTTCGTGTGGCGGTCGGTGCGCGGCGCCGCCGCCACGGCCGGGCTCGCCGCCGCGTCGGTCCGGGAGCGGTGGCTGGCGCTCGTCCTGATCGGCGGGTGCGCGTGCGGCTGCGGCGCGGTGCGGGTGGTGCGCTGGCTCGCGTACGTGGACGAGGAGGGCCTCGCCTGGAAGCCCTGGGAGATCGTCCCGACGCTGTGCTTCGGAGCGGGCGCGGGACTCGTGCTCGGCCTCGTCCTGTACGCGGCGGCGGTCAGGGCGCTGGGGCGGACCGGGCGTCCGGCAGGGCCTACGGGTGCGGGAGTTCAGGCGCCCACGGCGGAACCGAGCCGTCCGAACGCTCGCTGATCTCGTCGGCCGGGGTGAGGCCGCGGGCGACGGCGCGCCCCTTGTTCAGGTTCCGGTGGACGGCCTGGGCAACACGCTCCACGGTGCGCACGCCGTACGCCATGGACGGGTTGTCGTGGGACAGGACGGCGATGCGGTAGGTGCGGCCGCCGCCGGTGAACGCGCCGATGCTGTGGATGCGCCAGCCGTGGGTGGCGCGGGGCAGCCAGCCGTTCTTGAGGTGGGCGCGCAGGCCGCGCGGCATGCCGGCGGTCACGCCCCAGCGCTGGTCCTTCCTGACCTCGCTCATCAGCTTCAGGCCGTAGGCCCGGTACGTGACGAACGGCCGGGGTCCGGTCAGCCCGCCGAGCAGGCGCAGCTGGTCGGCGGCCGTGGTGCGGGTCAGGCCCCAGTAGCCGTACGGGCCGAGGCTGGTGCGGGTCGTGCCGGCGCGGCGCAGCGTACCGGCCAGGTAGGGGTGGCCGAGGTCGTTCCACAGGCGGCTCGCGGCCGCGTTGTCCGAACTGCGGATCATGGGGCGGAGGTTGCGCCCCTCCCACGGGGTGAGGGGGCGGCCCCGCTGCTGGGCGCGGCGCAGGGTGGCCTCCAGCATGAGGACCTTCACGATGGACGCCGAGTCGTAGCTCAAGCCCGCGTCGAGGGTGCAGTTCAGGTTGGTGCGGTTGTCGTGCAGCGCGACGGAGACGGTGCCGCGGCGGCCGGCGAGGGCGCTGCGCAGGTCGCGGGTGAGCTGCTTGGCGAGCGCGGGGTTCTTGGGGGCGCGGCAGGTGGGATTGCGCTCCGCGGCCTGCGCGGTGGGGGCGGTGCCGAGCAGGGAGGCCCCGAGCAGGGAGGTGCCGAGCAGGAGCATGAGGGCGGTGTGCTTACGGCGGGGTTGTGGCGGCATTGCCCCATGGTGCGGGGGCACTCCGTCGGGGGGCGCGGTGTGAGGTCTGAACGGGGGTGTGGCTTCACGCGTGCGCGCCGTGGGGTGGGGGGTGGTGAGGTTTCGTCGGCGGGTGCGGGTGTTTCGTGGCTGGTCGCGCAGTTCCCCGCGCCCCTGGAGACGCGCACGGCGTGCGCCGTCTCCAGGGGCGCGGGTTCGGGAAGGCGCGGCGAAGCCGCAGCCTTCAGGGGAGCGGGGAACTGCGCGACCAGCCACAACGCACCCGCACCCGGCGAAACCATCCGCCGGAGGCTAGTGCGCCGCGGACTCCCAGTCCGTCCCCAGGCCCACCGAGACATCCAGCGGCGCCCGGAGGGCAACCGCGGCGGCCATCTCGCGGCGGACCAGCTGCTCCGCGGCCGCGGCCTCGCCGGGGGCGATCTCCAGGACGATTTCGTCGTGGACCTGGAGCAGCATCCGGGACGTGAGCTTCGCCTCCGTGAGCGCCTTGTCCACGTTGAGCATCGCGATCTTCACGATGTCGGCGGCGGTGCCCTGGATCGGTGCGTTGAGCGCCATCCGCTCGGCCATCTCGCGGCGCTGCCGGTTGTCCGAGTTCAGGTCGGGCAGGTAGCGGCGGCGGCCCAGCATCGTCTCGGTGTAGCCGGTGGCCCGCGCCTCGTCGACGGCCCGGCGCAGATAGTCGCGGACCCCGCCGAACCGCTCGAAGTACGTGTCCATCAGGGCACGCGCCTCGCCCGCCTCGATGTTCAGCTGCTGCGAGAGGCCGAACGCGGAGAGGCCGTAGGCCAGTCCGTACGACATCGCCTTGATCTTGCGGCGCATCTCCGCGTCGACCGCCGAGGGCTCCACGCCGAACACCTGCGCGCCGACCGTGGTGTGCAGGTCCTCTCCGGAGGTGAACGCCTCGATGAGGCCCTCGTCCTGCGACAGGTGCGCCATGACGCGCAGCTCGATCTGGCTGTAGTCCGCCGTCATGAGGGTCTCGAAGCCCTCGCCGACGACGAAGCCGCGGCGGATCGCGCGGCCCTCGTCCGTGCGGACCGGGATGTTCTGCAGGTTCGGGTCGGTCGACGAGAGGCGGCCGGTCGCGGCGACCGTCTGGTTGAACGTGGTGTGGATGCGGCCGTCCGCCGCGATCGTCTTGATCAGGCCCTCGACGGTGACGCGGAGCTTGGCCTGCTCGCGGTGGCGCAGCATGATCACGGGCAGCTCGTGGTCGGTCTGCGTGGCGAGCCAGGCGAGCGCGTCCGCGTCCGTCGTGT
Source organism: Streptomyces sp. cg35 (assembly GCF_050410835.1). Taxonomy (NCBI): domain Bacteria; kingdom Bacillati; phylum Actinomycetota; class Actinomycetes; order Kitasatosporales; family Streptomycetaceae; genus Streptomyces; species Streptomyces sp. cg35. The sequence goes on along the minus strand of NZ_CP191268.1, from coordinate 6,648,936 downwards.
AGCCCGTCTTCGTCTTCTTCGTCTTCGGCAGGTCCAGCTCGCCGAAGAAGACTTCCTGGAGCTGCTTGGGCGAGCCGAGGTTGAACTCGTGGCCGACGGAGGCGTGGGCCTCCTTCACGGCCTGCTGCACGGCGCCCGCGAACATCTGCTCCATCGACTCCAGGTGGGCGCGGTCGGCGGCGATGCCGTACCGCTCCAGGCGCGCGAGGAGCACGGAGGTGGGCAGCTCGATGTCGGTGAGCAGCTCGGCCGCGCCGACCTCCTTGAGGCGCTCGCCGAACGCCTCGCCCAGGTCGAGGATGGCGCGGGCCTGGACCATGAGGGCGTCGGCCTCGGCCTGGTCGTCCTCGTCGGTGCCGAAGGCGAGCTGCCCGTCGGCGGCCGCGGCCGGGGCCAGCTCGCGGCCCAGGTACTCCAGGGACAGCGCGTCGAGCGCGAAGGAGCGGCGGCCGGGCTTGACCAGGTACGCGGCGAGCGCCGTGTCCATGGTGATGCCCTCGACGCTCCAGCCGTGCTCGGCGAAGACCCGCATGACGCCCTTGGCGTTGTGCAGGACCTTGGGCTTCGCGGCGTCGGCGAGCCACTGGGCGAAGGCCTTCTCGTCGGCCTCGTCGAGCGCCGACGGGTCGAACCAGGCGGCCTCTCCCCCGGCGGCCGCGAGCGCGATCTCCGTGACCGAACCGGCGCCGAGCGCCCAGGTGTCGACGGATGCCAGGCCCAGGACGGCCGTGCCGTGCTCGGCGAGCCACGGGGCCAACTCGCCCGTGCCGAGCACCTTTCCGTCCAGCTCGACGCCCGGCTCGGCCGGCGTCTCCTCGGCCTCGGCGGCGCCCGGGTCGACGGCGAACAGGCGCTCGCGCAGCGACGGGTTTCGGATCTCCAGGGTGTCCAGGATCATCGCGATCGCCGTGCGGTCGTACGGCGCGCGCTCCAGGTCGGTGACGCCCTTGGGCAGCTCGACGTCGCGCACCATCTCGGTCAGCCGGCGGTTGAGCTTGACGGCGTCCAGGTGCTCCCGCAGATTCGCGCCCGCCTTGCCCTTGACCTCCTCGGCGCGCTCGACCAGCTCGGCGAACGAACCGAACTGGTTGATCCACTTCGCGGCGGTCTTCTCGCCGACGCCGGGGATGCCCGGCAGGTTGTCTGACGGGTCGCCGCGCAGGGCCGCGAAGTCGGGGTACTGGGCCGGCGTCAGGCCGTACTTCTCCTGGACCTTCTCCGGCGTGTAGCGGGTGAGCTCGGAGACGCCCTTGGTCGGGTAGAGCACCGTCACGTGGTCGGTGACGAGCTGGAAGGAGTCGCGGTCGCCGGTGACGATGAGGACGTCGAAGCCCTCGGCCTCGGCCTGCGTGGCGAGCGTGGCGATGACGTCGTCGGCCTCGAAACCGTCGACGGCGAAGCGCGGGGTGTGCATCGCGTCGAGCAGCTCGCCGATCAGCTCGACCTGGCCCTTGAACTCGTCCGGGGTCTTCGACCGGTTCGCCTTGTACTCGGTGAACTCCGCGGAGCGCCACGTCTTGCGGGACACGTCGAACGCCACGGCGAAGTGCGTGGGCGCCTCGTCGCGCAGTGTGTTCGCCAGCATCGACGCGAATCCGTAGATCGCGTTCGTCGGCTGGCCCGTCGCCGTCGTGAAGTTCTCCGCGGGCAGCGCGAAGAACGCCCGGTACGCCAGCGAGTGCCCGTCCATGAGCATCAGCCGGGGGCGCCCACCTGCACCGGAGCCCGTCGCCTTCGTCGCGGTTGTCTTCGCCGTCTTTGCTGCTTTCTCTGCCACGTCCCCGATCCTGCCACGCCCCACTGACACTCCGGCCCACTGCGACCGGGCGGCGAGGCCGTCGGTCACCCGTGCGAGGATCGGAGACGTAGCTCACAGCACGGCCCAGCACGCTCGCAGGACCAGCTCGAAGGGGAGTCAGCCATGGCCAGCAAGCCGCCCGCGTCGGACCCGGTACAGGACGCACCGCAGGTCGCGGCCCCGCAGCACCATGCCGCAGGGCTTCCCGCCGTCAGGCACTCCCTCAAGATCGCGCGCGAGCAGATGGGCGTGAAGCGCACCGCGCTGACGCTGCTGCGCGTCAACCAGAAGGACGGCTTCGACTGCCCCGGCTGTGCCTGGCCCGAGCCGGAGCACCGGCACGCGGCGGAGTTCTGTGAGAACGGGGCGAAGGCGGTCGCCGAGGAGGCCACCCTGCGCCGGGTGACGCCCGAGTTCTTCGCCGCGCACCCGGTCGCCGACCTGGCGACGCGTTCCGGGTACTGGCTGGGCCAGCAGGGCCGCCTCACGCACCCCATGTTTCTCGCGGAGGGCGCCGACCGCTACGAGCCGGTGACGTGGGAGCGGGCCTTCGACATCATCGGCGACGAGCTGGCCGCGCTGGACTCCCCGGACGAGGCGGTCTTCTACACGTCGGGCCGGACGAGCAACGAGGCGGCGTTCCTCTACCAGCTGTTCGCCCGCGAGTTCGGCACGAACAATCTGCCCGACTGCTCGAACATGTGCCACGAGTCGTCCGGTTCCGCGCTCACGGAGACCATCGGCATCGGCAAGGGCAGCGTCCTGCTGGAGGACCTCTACAAGGCGGACCTGATCATCGTGGCCGGGCAGAACCCGGGCACGAACCACCCGCGCATGCTCTCCGCCCTGGAGAAGGCCAAGTCGGGCGGCGCGAAGATCATCTCCGTGAACCCGCTCCCCGAAGCGGGCCTGGAGAAGTTCAAGAACCCGCAGACGCCGAAGGGTCTCACCAAGGGCGCGTTCCTGACCGATCTGTTCCTGCAGATCCGGCTCGGCGGCGACCAGGCCCTGTTCCGCCTCCTGAACAAGCTGATCCTCGACACGGAGGGCGCGACCGACGACGCCTTCATCGCCGAGCATACGCATGGCTACGAGGAGTTCGCGGCGGCCGCCCGGGCCGCCGACTGGGACGAGACGCTGAAGGCGACCGGCCTGTCGCGCGCGGACATCGAGCGGACCCTGGAGATGGTGCTCGCCGCCAAGCGCACCGTCGTGTGCTGGGCGATGGGCCTGACCCAGCACAAGCACTCCGTGCCGACCATCCGCGAGGTGGTCAACTTCCTTCTGCTGCGCGGCAACATCGGCCGCCCGGGCGCCGGTGTCTGCCCCGTCCGCGGCCACAGCAACGTGCAGGGCGACCGCACGATGGGCATCTTCGAGCGGCCCGCGCCCGCGTTCCTGGACGCCCTGGAGAAGGAGTTCGGCTTCGCGCCGCCGCGCGAGCACGGCTTCGACGTCGTCCGCGCCATCCGCGCCCTGCGCGACGGGGACGCGCAGGTCTTCTTCGCGATGGGCGGCAACTTCGTGTCCGCCTCCCCCGACACCGACGTCACCGAGGCGGCGATGCGCCGCGCCCGCCTGACCGTGCACGTCTCCACGAAGCTGAACCGCTCGCACGCCGTCACCGGCGCCCGCGCCCTGATCCTGCCCACGCTCGGCCGCACCGAGCGCGACCTCCAGGGCGGCGGCGAGCAGTTCGTGACCGTCGAGGACTCCATGGGCATGGTGCACGCCTCGCGCGGCCGCCTGGAGCCGGCGAGCAGGCACCTGCTGTCCGAGCCCGCCATCGTGGCCCGCCTCGCCCGCCGCGTCCTGGGCGCCGCATCCGCCACGCCCTGGGAGGAGTTCGAGAAGGACTACGCGACGATCCGCGACCGCATCGCCCGCGTGATCCCCGGCTTCGAGGACTTCAACGCGCGCGTGGCGGACCCGTCCGGTTTCGCGCTGCCGCACGCCCCTCGCGACGAGCGGCGCTTCCCCACGACCACCGGCAAGGCCAACTTCACGGCGGCGCCCGTCGAGTACCCGCACCTCCCGGAAGGGCGGCTGCTGCTCCAGACCCTGCGCTCGCACGACCAGTACAACACCACCATCTACGGCCTCGACGACCGCTACCGCGGGATCAGGAACGGCCGCCGGGTCGTCCTCGTCAACGCCGAGGACGCCAAGGAACTCAGCCTGGCGGAGGGTGCGTACGTCGACCTCGTGAGTGAGTGGAGCGACGGCGTCGAGCGGCGCGCGCCCGGCTTCCGCGTCGTCCACTACCCGACGGCCCGCGGCTGCGCGGCCGCCTACTACCCGGAGACCAACGTGCTGGTGCCGCTGGACGCCACCGCGGACACCAGCAACACCCCCGCCAGCAAGTCCGTCGTCGTGCGCCTGGAACAATCGAGCACCGACTGAGCGTTCGCTCAGCCAGGTGGGAAGCTTTTCCAGCAGAACAGCACACAGGTAAGCAGGCACGACGGACGGAGCCGGGCCCCATGGGCGAGCAGAACCAAGTGAAGTTCCCGCAAGAGGTCATCGACGAGTACGCGGCGCTCGGCGTCGACCTGCCCGCCCTGTTCTCCGCCGGGCACCTCGGTACCCGGATGGGCATCGAGATCAAGGAGGCGGCCGCGGACCGCGTCGTCGGCACGATGCCCGTCGAGGGCAACACGCAGCCGTACGGCCTGCTGCACGGCGGCGCCTCCGCGGTCCTCGCCGAGACCCTCGGCTCGGTCGGCTCGATGCTGCACGGCGGCCTCGGCAAGATCGCCGTCGGCGTCGACCTGAACTGCACGCACCACCGCGGCGCCCGCTCGGGCCTGGTCACCGGGGTGGCCACGCCGGTGCACCGCGGGCGGTCCACGGCGACGTACGAGATCGTCATCACGGACGAGCAGGACAAGCGGGTCTGCACGGCGCGTCTGACCTGCCTGCTGAAGGAAGCGCCCACCGCGCCCACCGCCTAGGACCCGTCCGGCGGATCGTGTCGCGGGCGAGCCGGTCCCGGCGCGGCGCACGGACCTCCGCGTGCCCGCCGGACGCCGCGCGGATGCCGCGCCGGTGAGCGACGAGGGGCCCGGTCCCGTACGGCGATGCGCCGGAGAGTGACGGACGGGCACCGGTCCCGACACCTTCCGGCCCGCCCCACCGCGCGCGGGGGCCGCGCACGGACGCGGGCGGCGCGGCCCGTGGCGCCGCCGTGCGCACTTCGCGAGCGGGCCGCGGCAGCGACGCCCGCCCACGCCGCCTCATCGGGCCACCACGCCTCCAGGGGCGCGCGGCAGGGGGGATCCGCCCGGCGCGGACGCCGGCCCGCCGGACGACCCCAACCACCGCCGCACCGCGGGAAGTTGACGGAACTCCCGGCTCCGGCTCACCGTCGGGCATGACCGGCATCGGGCCCGTCGAGCCGTACGAACCGCCCGACGCCCCCTCCCCTCAGGCACCTCCGCCACCGGCAGACACCCTCGGTGACGACGCGCGGCGCCTGTCCGACCGCTGGACCGAACTGCCCCCGCACCGGCGCCGGTTAGCCGTGACCGCCGCGGCGACCCTCGTCGCCCTCGCCGCCTGCGCCGTCCTGCTCACCCGCCCGGAACCCGCGCCGACGCGTCCGTCCGTCCCCTGGCCCGCCCAGGTCACTCACCTGCGGTACAACGGCACGGACACCCGACCCGGCACCTTCCGCTTCACCGTGCGCGTCGACCGCGGCACGTCAGTGACGATCCATCAGGTCCTTCCCGGCTTCGGACAGTTGACGGCCGACACCACGCCACGACCGCCCTTCACGGTGACCCCCGGCATCCCGCGCGCCCTCGCCGTGCGCATCGGCGTACGCGACTGCACCACCCTGCCCCGACTCCTGGACATGACCTACCTGGACCTTTCCCTGCACAACCGGCGCGGACAGGAACTGCACAGCTTCATCTTCGTCGACCGTTACCCGCACGCCCTCCTCGCCCACCTGCGCGCCACCTGCGGGCCGCCCGTGCGTCACCGATGACCGACAGCCACCGACGACCTCACACGGCGGTAACACAGAGTTACCTCTGTCGCAACGAAGCAATGCGAGGGTCACGGCGCACACCCGCGCCCACCGCACCGCGCACCCCTCGCGCACACCGCGCGCCCATGCGTGTACCGCACACCGACCCAGGTCACCTCAAGTCCCATTGGAGAACTGCGCGTTCTCGACATGCGAACACCGCACACCGCGCCCGCACCCCCCGGGCCCGCCCCAATCGTCCGCACTGCGCCCACCCGACCCCGCCCCGGCATAACAAGAGCGTCACAGCCTCTTCCACACCTGCTCAGCACTCCCCACCTGCCCTTATAGTCACGGCCAGTCACCGCGCCGCCGGGCGCGTCACTTGCACGGCCCCTGTACCAACCCGTACGGCCCGGCGAGACACACGGCCTCCCAAGACCGGAAGGCCGCGCCAGGGAGAGGAATGATCGTGCGACACCGTTCTCTGCTCATACTCACGTCCGTGCTCACCACCGGAGCACTCACGCTCACCGCCTGCGGTTCGCGCGACGATGACAACAAGGAGTCCGGCAAGACCACCACCGTGGTCATCGGCGTGGACGCCCCGCTCAGCGGCGACCTGTCGGCCATCGGCATCGGCATCAAGAACTCCGTCGACCTGGCCGCCAAGACTGCCAACAAGAACAAGGAAGTCCCGGGCGTCACCTTCAAGATCAAGGCGCTCGACGACGTCGCGAACCCCTCCACCGGCGGCCAGAACGCGACCACGCTCGTCGGCGACAAGACCGTCCTCGGCGTCGTCGGCCCCCTGAACTCCAGCGTCGCCCAGTCGATGCAGAAGACCTTCGCCTCCGCGAACCTGGTCGAGATCTCGCCCGCGAACACCGCCCCCGAGCTCACCCAGGGCGCCAAGTACGCGACGACGAAGTCCCGCCAGTTCAAGACGTACTTCCGTACCGCCACGACGGACGCGCTCCAGGGCCCGTACGCCGCCCAGTACGCGTACAACACCCTCAAGCTCAAGACGGTCTACTCCGTCGACGACAAGAAGACCTACGGCGCGGGCCTCGCCCGCACCTTCCGCGAGGAGTTCACCAAGCTCGGCGGCAAGGTCGTCGCGACCGACCACATCAACCCCGACGACCGCGACTTCGGCGCCATCTCCACCAAGATCAAGAACTCCAAGGCCGACTTCGTCTACTACGGCGGCGAGTACCCGGCCGGCGCCCCGCTCTCCAAGCAGATCAAGGACGCCGGAGCCAAGATCCCGGTCATCGGCGGCGACGCCCTGCAGAGCGCCGACTACATCAAGCTCGCCGGCAAGAACGCCGAAGGCGACTTCGCCACCTCCGTCGGCGCCCCGCCGGAGCAGCTCGACACCGCCAAGAAGTTCATCGCCGACTACAAGGCCGGCGGCTACACCGACCCGTACGAGACCTACGGCGCCCTGTCCTACGACGCCGCCTGGGCCATCATCCAGGCCGTCAAGTCCGTCGCGAACGACAACGACGGCAAGCTCCCCAGCGACGCCCGCGCCAAGATCACCGAGGCCACCCAGAAGGTCTCCTTCAACGGCGTCACCGGCCAGGTCGCCTTCGACGAGTACGGCGACACCACCAACCGCACCCTCACCGTCTACCAGGTCAAGGGCGGCAAGCACACCCCGGTCAAGACCGGCGAGCTGGAGAACTGACCCACAGGGAACCCCCGCGGTAACCCTCCCCGGGATCCCACCGCACCAGCCCACGGCGCGGGGGGCACACAACAGCCCCCCGCGCCCTCGCACTTGACGACAACCTCGGAGGCCCAGCGGTGCACGATCTGCCGCAGCAGCTGGTCAACGGCCTGATCCTCGGAGCCCTGTACGGCCTCATAGCCGTCGGCTACACCATGGTCTACGGCATCATCCAGCTCATCAACTTCGCCCACGGCGAGATCTACATGATCGGCGGCTTCGGCGCCCTCACCATGTGGCTCTGGCTCCCCGGCGGCACGTCCCTCGCCATCGCGATGCCCCTCATGCTCCTCATGGGCATCGCCTGCTCCGTCCTCGTCGCCGTCGGCGCCGAACGGTTCGCCTACCGCCCCCTCAGGAACGCCCCCCGGCTCGCCCCGCTCATCACCGCGATCGGCCTGTCCATCGCGCTGCAGCAGGTCGTCTGGGCGTTCTACCCCGACGCCAAGGCCGACCGCACCTTCCCCCAGTTCTCCGGCGGCCCCATCGACCTCGGAGCCTTCACGCTCCAGCGCGGCGACCTCTTCCTCATCATCGCGGCCCCCCTGTGCATGGCCTTCCTCGCCTACTTCGTCGCCAGGACCCGCACCGGACGCGCCATGCAGGCCACCTCCCAGGACCCGGACACCGCCCAGCTCATGGGCATCAACACCGACCGGATCGTCGTCACGGCCTTCGCCATCGGCGGCGCCTTCGCCGCCGTCGCCGCCATGGCCTACGGACTCAAATACGGCCAGGTCGGCTTCAAGATGGGCTTCATCGCCGGCCTCAAGGCCTTCACCGCCGCCGTCCTCGGCGGCATCGGCAACATCTACGGCGCCATGATCGGCGGCCTCGCCCTCGGCCTCGCCGAAGCCCTCGCCACCGCCTACATCCAGGACATCCCCGGCATGGAGCTCCTCGGCGGCGGTGCCTGGAAGGACGTCTGGGCCTTCGTGCTCCTCATCCTCGTGCTCCTGCTGCGCCCCCAGGGCCTGCTCGGCGAGCGCGTCGCGGACAGGGCGTGATCACCATGACCGACACCACCACCACGGCCCCCGCACGCGCCGTGCTCCCGCTGCCCGAGAAGGCCGCCCGCTACGGCACCGCCGCCGGCGCCCTCCTCACCACCGCGAGCACCTTCCTCGCCTGGACCTGGACCGCGGAATTCCCCGGCGACCTCACCGTGACCGGCTACCCCGGCGGCCTGCAGGTCCTCACCCTCGTCGGCGGCCTCATCACCCTGCTGCTCACGCTCTCCGCCCTCGGCATCCGCGGACTGCGCTGGCTCACCCCCGGCGGCAGCACCGCACCCACCCTGCTCTTCGCCCTCGGCACCCTCGGCACCACCGGCTACACCCTCGGCGCCATCAGCTACAGACTCGGCGGCGTCGTCAACCTCGAACCCGGAGCCTGGATCGCCGGCATCGCCGCGCTCCTCACCGCCGTGTTCGCCCTCGGCATCCCCGCCGACGAACCCGACCCCGAGGCCACCGGCGCCGGCGCCCGCCTGCGCGCCGCCCTCAAGGCACCGCCCGCACGCCCGGCCGCCGTCACCCTGCCGTCCTGGGCCGAGATCCTGCTGATCGCCGTCGCCTTCGGCATCGCCCTCTACGTCTTCACGTACGGCATCGACACCGAATACGTCGAGCTCTTCACCGGCTACCTGATCCTGGTCCTCTTCGGCGGCATCGCCCTGACCAAGACCGGTCTGCCCTCGCGCCTCACCGCGCTCACCGCGAAGCACCGCACCATCGCGCTCACCGCGGCCTTCGTCGCCGCCGCCGCGTTCCCCTTCACCCAGTCCAACGACACCTACACCAACGTCGCCGCCAACATCCTGGTCTTCGCCACCGTCGCCCTCGGCCTCAACGTCGTCGTCGGCCTCGCCGGCCTCCTCGACCTCGGCTACGTCGCCTTCCTCGGCGTCGGCGCCTACGCCGCGGCCCTGGTCTCCGGCTCCCCCGACTCCACCATCGGCGTCCACTTCCCGTTCTGGGCCGCCGTTCTCACCGGCGCGGCCGCCTCCCTGGTCTTCGGCATCGTCATCGGCGCCCCGACCCTGCGACTGCGCGGCGACTACCTCGCCATCGTCACCCTCGGCTTCGGTGAGATCTTCCGCATCACCATGAACAACCTGGACGGCGACTCCGGGCCCGACATCACCAACGGCCCCAACGGCATCCCGAACATCCCCGACCTCGAAATCTTCGGGTTCAACCTCGGCGAGACCCACACCGTCCTCGGCGTCGACCTCGGCCGGTTCGCCAACTACTACCTCCTGATGCTCGTCTTCACGATCATCGTCGTCACCGTCTTCCGCCGCGCGGGCACCTCCCGCATCGGCCGCGCCTGGGTCGCCATCCGCGAGGACGAGACCGCCGCCCAGGCCATGGGCATCAACACCTTCCGCCTCAAGCTCCTCGCCTTCGCCCTCGGCGCCTCCCTCGCCGGCATGGCAGGCACCGTCCAGGCCCACGTCCAGTACTCGGTCACCCCCGACCAGTACAAGTTCGTGGAGAACGCGCCGCCCAACTCCGCGTTCCTGCTCGCCGCCGTCATCCTCGGCGGCATGGGCACCGTCAGCGGACCCCTCGTCGGCGCCTCCCTGCTCTACCTCATCCCCGCCAAGCTGCAGTTCATCGGCGAGTACCAGCTCCTCCTCTTCGGCGTCGCGCTCATCCTCCTGATGCGCTTCCGCCCCGAAGGCCTCATCGCCGACCGCCGCAAGCAGCTCGAATTCCACGAGATCGACCAACTCGACGTGCCAGAACAGCGATTGCCCGAAGAACCGGCCGTCACCAAGGCGGGGGCGTGACCACCATGACCACGACCACGACCACGACGACCCGTACCGTCCTCGAAGCCAGCGGCGTCACCATGCGCTTCGGCGGCCTCACCGCCGTCCGCGACGTCGACCTCACCGTCGGCGAGGGCGAGATCGTCGGCCTCATCGGACCCAACGGCGCCGGCAAGACCACCTTCTTCAACTGCCTCACCGGCCTCTACGTGCCGACCGAGGGCAAGGTCTCCTACAAGGACACCGTCCTGCCGCCCCAGCCCCACCTCGTCACCCAGGCAGGCATCGCCCGCACCTTCCAGAACATCCGCCTCTTCGCCAACATGACCGTGCTGGAGAACGTCCTCGTCGGACGCCACACCCGCACCAAGGAAGGCCTCTGGTCGGCCCTCCTGCGCGGCCCCGGCTTCAAGAAGGCGGAACGGGCCTCCGAGGAACGCGCCATGGAACTCCTGGAGTTCACCGGCCTCGCCAAGAAGCGCGACCACCTCGCCCGCAACCTCCCCTACGGAGAACAGCGCAAGCTGGAGATCGCCCGCGCCCTCGCCAGCGACCCCGGACTCCTCCTCCTCGACGAGCCCACCGCCGGCATGAACCCCCAGGAGACCCGCGCCACCGAGGAACTGGTCTTCGCCATCCGCGACCAGGGCATCGCCGTCCTCGTCATCGAGCACGACATGCGGTTCATCTTCAATCTCTGCGACCGCGTCGCCGTCCTCGTCCAGGGCGAGAAACTCGTCGAAGGCACCAGCGACGTCGTCCAGGGCGACGAACGCGTCATCGCCGCCTACCTCGGCACCCCCTTCGAAGGCGCCCCCGAGGACACCGCGCTCGACGAAGTCCAGGCCGCCGAAGCGCAGGCCGCCGCCGAAGGAGACGACCAGTGACCGCACTGCTGGAGGTCGAGGACCTCAAGGTCGCGTACGGCAAGATCGAAGCCGTCAAGGGCATCTCCTTCCGCGTGGAGGAGGGCCAGGTCGTCACCCTCATCGGCACCAACGGCGCCGGGAAGACGACGACGCTGCGCACGCTCTCGGGCCTCCTGAAGCCCCTGAGCGGCAAGATCACGTTCGCCGGACAGCCGCTCAACACGGTCCCGGCCCACAAGATCGTCGCCATGGGCCTCGCCCACTCCCCCGAAGGCCGGCGCATCTTCCCCCGCCTCAGCATCGCCGAGAACCTCCAGCTCGGCGCCTTCCTCCGCAAGGACACGGCAGGCATCACGAAGGACATGCAGCGCGCCTACGACCTGTTCCCCATCCTGGGCGAACGCAGGAAGCAGGCGGCGGGCACGCTCTCCGGCGGTGAGCAGCAGATGCTCGCCATGGGACGGGCGCTGATGTCCCAGCCCAAGCTGCTCATGCTCGACGAGCCCTCCATGGGCCTCTCCCCGATCATGATGCAGAAGATCATGGCGACCATCGCCGAGCTGAAGGCACAGGGCACCACGATCCTGCTCGTCGAGCAGAACGCCCAGGCGGCCCTGTCGCTCGCCGACCAGGGCCACGTCATGGAGGTCGGCTCCATCGTCCTGTCCGGCTCCGGCCAGGACCTCCTCCACGACGAGTCCGTCCGCAAGGCGTACCTCGGCGAGGACTGAACCCGCACATGACCGAGGCCCGCACCCCATCGGGGCGCGGGCCTCGGTCATGCCCAGGGGGCCGGGTCTCAGCCCTTCGACGCCTTCTTCTCCGCGGCGTCCTCGATGACCGCCTCGGCGACCTGCTGCATCGACAGCCGGCGGTCCATCGACGTCTTCTGGATCCAGCGGAACGCCGCCGGCTCCGTCAGCCCGTACTCCGTCTGCAGGATCGACTTCGCCCGGTCCACCAGCTTGCGGGTCTCCAGACGCTGGGTGAGGTCCGCGACCTCCTGCTCCAGCGTCTTCAGCTCCGTGAAACGCGAGACCGCCATCTCGATCGCCGGCACGACGTCGCTCTTGCTGAACGGCTTCACGAGGTACGCCATCGCGCCCGCGTCCCGGGCCCGCTCGACGAGGTCGCGCTGGGAGAACGCGGTCAGCATCAGGACCGGCGCGATCGACTCCTCGGCGATCTTCTCCGCCGCGCTGATGCCGTCCAGCTTCGGCATCTTCACGTCGAGGATCACGAGGTCCGGCTTGTGCTCACGGGCCAGCTCGATGGCCTGCTCACCGTCGCCGGCCTCGCCCACGACGGTGTAGCCCTCTTCCTCGAGCATCTCTTTGAGGTCGAGGCGGATCAGGGCCTCGTCCTCGGCGATGACGACACGGGTCGTCAGCGGCGGGACGTGCGACTTGTCGTCGTCGGCGGCGTCAACGGGCTGGGGCGACTCGGGGGCGGTCACGGGGGCGCTCCTTGTTCGGGCAGGCTATGGGCTGCTCCTAGAGACTACCTAGCTGCGGCCGCGCGTGATGACCCGGTACACTTCCGACGCGGCCAGCGGCCGGGCCGGGTTGGTGGAACGGTATACACGGAGGTCTCAAACACCTCTGCCTGAAAGGGCTTGCGGGTTCGAATCCCGCACCCGGCACACAGTTCCGTAAGTGGATGTTCGCGTTCTCGTGAACATCCGCTTTTTGCTGCGCGGCGTCACAATCGCTCACGCACAGTTACCCCATGGAACAGCACGCACCTTCGGTACGGGCACAAGCAATCGCGCTGATGCGCCAGGGCGTCGCCAACCGCGTCGTCGCGGAGCAGCTGAACGTCCCGAGGGGAACCGTCGGCTGGTGGCGCAGCGAGGACCGCAGAGCCCGAGGTGAGGCGTACGAGCCGGTGACGGACTGCCCCAGGTGCACTGGCCGTGACTTTGGCAAGGCCGCCTATGCGTACTTACTCGGCCTCTATCTCGGCGACGGCCACATCATCTCCAAGCCCCGACAGCACCACCTGTCCATTTTCTGCAACGCCACGCAGACCGGGTTGATCGCGGCCGCCGCGGAGGCCATGCGCCATGTCATGCCGCTCCCTCGCGTGAGCCTGCGCGAGAGGCCCGGCTGCATCGAGGTGAAGTCGTACACCAAGCACTGGACCTGCCTGTTCCCCCAGCACGGCCCCGGCAAGAAGCACGAGCGCGAGATCGCCCTGGTCTCCTGGCAGCGGGAGATCGTCGACGCGCATCCCTGGGAGTTCGTGCGGGGTCTGATCCATTCCGACGGCTGCCGGATCACGAACTGGACCACCCGGCTCGTCGGTGGCGAGCGCAGGCGCTACGAGTACCCCCGGTACTTCTTCACCAACAAGTCCGACGACATCCGGCAGCTCTACACGGACACCCTCGACAGGCTGGGTCTCGTCTGGACGCACTGCACGCGCAACGGCAGCCCGTACAACATCTCCGTCGCGCGTGCGGCAGACGTCGCCCTCCTCGACCTCCACGTGGGACCCAAACACTGACCCGCAATAGGACCCGTCACAGCGCCCCCGGCCGCCCCCTGGGACCCGCCCCAATTCCCCCGCGAGTTCTTGACCGGCCCACCCGCCTCGCACGATGTTCGGGGTCACACCCACCCGTCGTCCGAAGAGGTACGCATGAGCCCGATCAACCGGCGCCGCTTCGTCGCGGCCGCGGCCGGCGCCGCCGCGGCCGCCGTGGCCGTGAGCCCGGAGTCCGCGTTCGCAGCAGGGTCCGGCAGGAGCGTCGGCGCGACGGACGAGGACGGTCCGGACTTCGGCGACAGAGGCGATTTCACCGACGCCGACAAGGGGTTCGTCGCCGCTCTGTCCCCGGGCGTCGTCAGGAATGCGGACGGCAAGGTCGTCTGGGACAACGACGCGTACGACTTCCTGAAGCAGGACGCTCCGGCCACCGCCAGCCAGAGCCTGTGGCGGCAGTCCCAACTCGTCCGCAAGCAGGGCCTGTACAAGGTCACCGACCGGATCTATCAGGTCCGGGGGCTCGATCTGTCGAACATGACGATCGTCGAGGGCGACACCGGCATCATCGTCATCGATCCGCTGATCTCCGCCGAGACGGCCGCCGCCGCGCTGAAGCTGTACCGGGACCATCGCGGCGCCGGCAAGGAGGTCACCGCTCTTCTCTACACGCACCCGCACGTGGACCATTTCGGCGGCGCGTACGGCGTCCTGCCGAACGGGGCGGGGGACGTGCCGGTCGTCGCGCCGGAGGGGTTCCTGGAGCACGCGGTGTCGGAGAACGTGTACGCGGGGACGGCGATGACGCGTCGCTCCGCCTATATGTACGGCGCCCAGCTCCCCACGTCGGCCAGGGGGCAGATCGGCTGCGGTCTCGGGCAGAACGTGTCGCTCGGGACCGTCGGGCTGATTCCGCCGACCAGGAGCATCACGCGGACCGGGCAGGTCGAGACGTACGACGGCGTGCGGTTCGAGTTCCAGATGACGCCGGGGACCGAGGCGCCCGCCGAGATGAACTTCGTCCTCCCGGATCTGCGGGCCGTGTGCATGGCGGAGAACGCGACGCACACGATGCACAACATCATCACGCTGCGCGGTGCGCAGGTGCGGGACGCCCGCCAGTGGGCGCATTGTCTGGACGAGTCGATCGGCCTGTTCGCGGGGCGGGTGGACGTGGCGTTCGCGTCGCATCACTGGCCCACCTGGGGCGGCGACGAGATCACCGAACTGCTCACGCAGCAGCGGGACTTGTACGCGTATCTGCACGACCAGACCCTTCGGATGATCAATGTCGGGATGACGGGCCGGGAGATCGCCGAGGAGATGAGGCTGCCGCCCGCGCTGGAGGGGTGGGCCAACCGCGGCTACTACGGGTCCGTGAGCCACAACGTGAAGGGCATCTATCAGCGCTACATGGGCTGGTTCGACGCGAACCCGGCTCATCTGTGGGAGCACCCGCCCGTCGAGGAGGCGAAGCGGTACGTCAAGGCGATGGGCGGGCGGACGGCGACCGTGCTGAAGGCGAAGGGGTTCGCGCGGGACGGGGATCTGCGGTTCGCCGCGACGTTGTTGAACCACGTCGTGTTCGCGGATCCGGAGCACAAGGCCGCGAAGGCCGAACTTGCCTCTGTTTACGAGAAGTTGGGGTTCGCGACGGAGAACGCGGTCTGGCGGAACTTCTATCTCACCGGGGCCATGGAGCTGCGTGAGGGGGTGCGGCCCGGCGATTCGTCGACCGTGGGCCCGACGATGATGGCGGCGCTGAGCGTCGAGCAGCTCATCGATTCGGTGGCGATCCGTGTCAACGGGCCGAGGGCCTGGGATCTGAAGGTGCGGATGGACTGGAGTTTCCCGGCGTCCGGCGTCGTGTTCCATCTGACTTTGCAGAACGGCGTGTTGACGTATCGCAGCGATACGAAGGCGGATCCGGCCGCGGAGGTCACGCTGACCATGACCAAGCCTCAGTTGCTCGCTCTGCTGGGCGGCAAGGGGCTGGGGGACATCGGGGTCGTGGGGGACGCGTCGCTGTTGCAGAAGCTGCTGGCGGTCGTGGACGAGCCGGATCCCGGTTTCGCCGTGGTGACGCCGTAGGAGCGGGCGGATACGCGGCCGGGGCCGCACCCCGGGGAGGGGTGCGGCCCCGGCCGCGGTGGGTGACCGGTTACTTCGGGCTGTCGTCCTCGCCGATGTGGTGGATGCGGACGAGGTTGGTGGAGCCGGGGACGCCGGGCGGGGAGCCGGCGGTGATGACGACGATGTCGCCCTTGCGGCAGCGGCCGATCTTGAGGAGCTGCTCGTCGACCTGGGCGACCATCGCGTCGGTGGAGTCCACGTGCGGGCCGAGGAACGTCTCGACGCCCCAGGTCAGGTTGAGCTGCGAGCGGGTCGCCGGCTCGGGGGTGAAGGCCAGCAGGGGGATGGGTGAGCGGTACCTGGACAGGCGCTTCACCGTGTCGCCGGACTGGGTGAAGGCGACGAGGAACTTCGCGCCCAGGAAGTCGCCCATCTCGGCCGCCGCGCGGGCGACGGCGCCGCCCTGGGTGCGGGGTTTGTTGCGCTCGGTCAGGGGCGGCAGGCCCTTGGCGAGGATGTCCTCCTCGGCCGCCTCGACGATGCGGCTCATCGTCTTGACGGTCTCGATCGGGTATTTGCCGACGCTGGTCTCGCCGGAGAGCATGACCGCGTCGGTGCCGTCGATCACGGCGTTCGCGACGTCGCTGGCCTCGGCGCGGGTCGGGCGCGAGTTGTCGATCATCGAGTCGAGCATCTGGGTGGCGACGATGACCGGCTTGGCGTTGCGCTTGGCGAGCTTGATGGCGCGCTTCTGCACGATCGGGACCTGCTCGAGGGGCATTTCGACGCCGAGGTCGCCGCGGGCGACCATGATGCCGTCGAACGCGGCGACGATGTCGTCGATGTTGTCGACGGCCTGCGGCTTCTCCACCTTGGCGATGACCGGGAGGTGGCGGCCCTCCTCGGTCATGATGCGGTGCACGTCCTCGATGTCGCGTCCGCTGCGTACGAAGGAGAGCGCGATGATGTCGGCGCCGATGCGCAGGGCCCAGCGGAGGTCCGCCTCGTCCTTGTCGGAGAGCGCGGGGACGGAGACGGCGACGCCGGGGAGGTTGAGGCCCTTGTGGTCGGAGACCATGCCGCCTTCGACGACCTCGGTGCGGACGCGGGGGCCGTCGACGCCGGTGACCTGGAGGCTGACCTTGCCGTCGTCGACGAGGATGCGCTCTCCGGGGGTGACGTCCTCGGCGAGGCCGCCGTAGGTGGTGCCGCAGCTACGGCGGTCGCCCTGGATGCCGTCCTCGACGCTGATGGTGAACTCGTCACCGCGTTCAAGGAGTACGGGGCCTTCGCTGAAGCGGCCGAGTCGGATCTTCGGGCCTTGAAGGTCGGCGAGGATGCCGACGCTGCGGCCGGTCTCGTCGGAGGCCTTTCGCACGCGCTGGTAGCGCTCCTCGTGTTCGGCGTAGGTGCCGTGACTGAGGTTGAAGCGGGCTACGTCCATTCCGGCCTCGACGAGTGCCTTGATCTGCTCGTACGAGTCGGTGGCGGGGCCCAGGGTACAGACGATCTTTGCTCGGCGCATGATTCGAGCCTAGGCCTTACCGGCCGGTAGAGAATTGGCCGGGCGTGACTACTCAACGACCTTTGTATGAAGGGCTATTGACAAGCGCCGCTAAGTTTTGAATTTGATCGCGGGCGCGCTCCAATGAGCAGGTGGGATGTCAGAGCTGGGGCGGGTGCATCGTGAATCGCGCATTGACCTGGGCGTGCACGTGCTGGCGTTCGGGTTCGAGGTCGAGGGCGGGTGCGCTGTCGGGGGTGTCCCCGGCGAAGGCGGCGCGGGGCATGCCGCGGGCGAGTTCGCGCCCCGTCCAGGAGTGGTCCTCTGCTGCGACGTCGGCGAGTTCGACGAGGGCGGCGAGGGTGGTGCCGAGGGCGTCGGCGTATTCGCGGGCGCGCTGGACGGCTTCGTGGACGGCCTGCCGGCGTGCCTGGGCGTGGACCGGCGAGGTGGGGCGCAGGGACCACCAGGGTCCGTCGACGCTGGTGAGGTCGAGGTCGGCGAGGCGGGTGGCGAGTTCACCGAGGGCGGTGAAGTTGGTGAGGTCGACGGTGACGTGGACTCGGCCGTGGTGGGTGCGGATGCGTTCGCCGCGGCCGTGTTTGGCGAATTCGGGGGTGAGGGAGAAGGCTCCGGTCTCGAGGTTCTCGACGGCGTCGCCGTAGGTCTTGACGAGGTCGAGGACGCCGGTGTTGCGGCGGGTGAGGTCGTCGAGGGTGGCGCGGCGGTCGGTGCCGCGGGCGCTGACGGTGATGCCGATGCGGGCGAGTTCGGGGTCGGCTTCGAGGTGGGCTTCGCCGCGGACGGCGATGCGGGGTGCCTCGGGTGTCCCGAATGGCGTGGGTTCGGCGGGTGTGGGGGTCATGGCCCCACTGTCTCACTGGTGTCCGCCCCCGGCCGGTCATCGGATCGAAACCTGGAGGGGGTGTTGCGGGGGTGGGTTCTGCGCCAGAATCTACGCGCGTTACACGTGTGTTGACTCATCGCCAGTGGTGCCCCGAGGAGTACAGAGATGCCGTTGAACCGCAGAAGGTTTCTGGGACAGTCCGCCGCGACGGGCGTGGGGGTGGCGCTGACCGGCGCCCTGGCCGCACCGGCCGCGGAGGCCGCGGAGCGGGGTCACGGGCACGGGCACGGACCCGAGAAGCGGAAGCGGTACTCCTTCACGGTCATGGGCACGACCGACCTGCACGGGCACGTCTTCAACTGGGACTACTACAAGGACGCCGAGTACGCGGACACGGCGGGCAACGCGCAGGGTCTGTCGCGGATCTCGACCCTGGTGAAGCAGGTGCGCGAGGAGAAGGGCCGTGGCAACACGCTGCTGATCGACGCGGGCGACACGATCCAGGGCACGCCGCTGACGTACTACTACGCGCGCGTGGAGCCGATCACCGCGAAGGGTGGTCCGGTGCACCCGATGGCGCAGGCGATGAACTCGATCGGCTACGACGCGGCGGCGCTCGGCAACCACGAGTTCAACTACGGCATCGACACGCTGCGCACGTTCGAGTCGCAGCTGAAGTTCCCGCTGCTCGGGGCGAACGCGGTGGACGCGAAGACGGAGCGGCCGGCGTTCCGGCCGTATGTCATCAAGAAGCTGCGCACGCCGCACGGCAAGGACGTGAAGGTGGCGATCCTGGGGCTGACGAACCCGGGGATCGCGATCTGGGACAAGGCGTACGTGCAGGGTGTGCTGAAGTTCCCCGGCATCGAGGAGCAGGCCGCGCTGTGGGTGCCGAAGCTGCGCTCGATGGGCGCGGACGTGGTGATCGTCTCGGCGCACACGGGTGCCTCGGGCACGTCGTCGTGGGGCGATCAGCTGCCGTACGTGGAGAACGCGGCGGCGAACGTGGCGGCGAAGGTGCCGGGGATCGACGCGATCCTGGTCGGGCACGCGCACGTGGAGATCGAGCAGCAGGTCGTGACCAATGAGAAGACCGGGAAGCCGGTCGTCCTGTCGGAGCCGCTGTGCTACGCGGAGCGGCTGGCTCTCTTCGACTTCGAGCTGGAGTGGGAGAAGGGCCGCTGGACGGTGGCGTCGGTGTCGTCGAAGCTGCTGAACTCGAACACGGTGGCGGACGACCCGAAGATCACGAAGCTGCTCGCGGACGAGCACGCGCTGGTCGTGAAGTACGTGAACCAGGTGGTGGGCCGGGCGACGGCGACGCTGACGACGGAGGACGCCCGTTACAAGGACGCGCCGATCATCGATCTGATCAACAAGGTGCAGGCGGATGTCGTGACGGAGGCGCTGAAGTCGACGCAGTACGCGTCGCTGCCGGTGCTGTCGCAGGCGTCGCCGTTCTCGCGTACGTCGCAGATCCCCGCGGGGGACGTGACGATCCGCGATCTGTCGAGCCTGTACGTGTACGACAACACGCTGGTGGCGAAGTTGCTGACGGGTGCGCAGGTGCGGGCGTACCTGGAGTACTCGGCGGAGTATTTCGTGCAGACGGCGGCGGGTGCGGCGGTCGATGTGGACAAGCTGACGAACGCGAACAACCGGCCGGACTACAACTACGACTACGTGTCGGGTCTTTCGTACGACATCGACATCGCGCAGCCGGCGGGTTCGCGGATCAAGAACCTGAAGCACGGCGGTGCGGATCTGGACGACGCGGCGCAGTTCGTGTTCGCGGTGAACAACTACCGGGCGAACGGCGGTGGCGCGTTCCCGCACGTGGCGACGGCGCAGGAGCTGTGGGCGGAGTCGATCGAGATCCGGACGCGGATCGCGGAGTGGGTGACGGCGAAGGGCGTCCTCGACCCGGTCGACTTCGCGTCGGTGGACTGGAAGCTGACGCGGGACGGGACGCCGGTGTTCTAACCCTGGAGTTTGATCAGATTGCCGCGCTCACCTGTCTGCTGTCCGGGCAGGGGGGCGCGGTTCTCGTGTCCGGTGAGGCCGAAGGTGGTGAAGGCGGTGCGCCGGGGCTGCGGGTAGGGGTCCTTGCCCGTCAGGGAGTTGAGGATGGTGGAGCTGCGCCAGGCGGCGAGGCCGAGGTCGGGGGCGCCGACGCCGTGCGTGTGGCGCTCGGCGTTCTGTACGTACACCGCTCCCTGCACCGACTTGTCGAGGACGAGGCGGAACTGCTCGTCGATCCGCGGGCGTTCGCTGTTGTCCCGGCGGATGTAGGGGTCGAGTCCGGCGAGCATCCCGTCGAGCGGGCGCTCCTTGTAGCCGGTGGCGAGGACGACGGCGTCGGTGGTGAGGCGGGAGCGGGTGCCCTGTCCGCGGTGTTCGAGGTGGAGTTCCACTTTGGTGGTGGCGACGCGGCCGGCGGTGCGGACGCTGACGCCGGGGGTGAGGACGGCGTCGGGCCAGCCGCCGTGCAGGGTGCGCCGGTAGAGCTCTTCGTGGATGGCGGCGATGGTGTCGGCGTCGATGCCCTTGTGGAGCTGCCACTGGGCGGGGACGAGGCGGTCGCGCTCGGGTTCGGGGAGCTGGTGGAAGTACGAGGTGTAGTCGGGCGTGAACTGCTCGAGGCCCAGCTTGGAGTACTCCATGGGCGCGAACGCCTCGGTGCGGGCCAGCCAGTGGATCTTCTCGTGGCCCGCGGGGCGGTGCCGGAGGAGGTCGAGGAAGATCTCGGCGCCGGACTGGCCGCTGCCGATGACGGTGACGTGTTCGGCGGCGAGCAGGCGCTCGCGGTGGTCGAGGTAGTCGGCGGAGTGGACGACGGGCACGGTGGGCGCGTCGGCGAGGGGCTTGAGCGGCTCGGGGACGTGGGGCTCGGTGCCCACTCCGAGGGCGACGTTCTTCGTGTACGTGCGGCCGAGGGCCTCGGCTTCTCCGTCGGCGTCGAGCTGGGTGAAGTCGACCTCGAAAAGGGCGCGTTCGGTGTTCCAGCGGATGGCGTCGACCTGGTGGGAGAAGTGGAGCCCGGGCAGGTTCTCGCTGACCCAGCGGCAGTAGGCGTCGTATTCGGAGCGCTGGATGTGGAAGTTCTCGGCGAAGTAGAAGGGGAAGAGCCGCTCGCGGGTCTTGAGGTAGTTGAGGAACGTCCAGTGGCTGGTGGGGTCGGCGAGGGTCACCAGGTCGGCGAGGAAGGGGACTTGGAGCGTGGCGCCGTCGATGAGCAGCCCGGGGTGCCACTGGAAGGCGGTGCGCTGTTCGTAGAAGACGGTGTCGAGCTCGGTGAGGGGGTGGGCGAGCGCGGCGAGGGAGAGGTTGAAGGGGCCGATGCCGATGCCGACGAGGTCGCGGGGCGCCTCGTCGGGCGGGGTGGCGGACTGCGGGGTGGGCGCGGCTGTCATCGGGGCGTGTGTCCTTCCACCAGTTTCAGGAGGGCGGCGAGGTCGCCCGGTTCGGTGTGCGGGTTGAGCAGGGTGGCTTTGAGCCAGAGGGTGCCGTCGTCGGTGCGGGCCCGGCCGAGGACGGCGCGGCCTTCGGTGAGCAGGCCGCGGCGGATCGCGGCGATGGTCTCGGCGCTCGCGCCCGTGGGCCGGAACAGGACGGTGGAGAGGGTCGGGGTGTCGTAGAGCTCGAAGGCGGGGTGGGCGTCGACGAGCCGGGCCAGGTGGTGCGCGAGGGCGATGACCTGGTCGGTGAGGGCGCCGAGTCCGGTGCGGCCGAGGGCTTTGAGCGTGACGGCGATCTTGAGGATGTCGGGGCGGCGGGTGGTGCGCAGGGAGCGGCCGAGGAGGTCGGGCAGGCCTGCTTCGGTGTCGTCGTCGGCGTTGAGGTAGTCGGCCTGGTACGTGAGGGCCTGTACGTCGGCCGGGTCGCGTACGGCGATGAGTCCTGCGGCGACGGGCTGCCAGCCGAGCTTGTGCAGGTCCAGGGTGACGGTGTGGGCGCGGGCGAGGCCGTCGAGGAGGGTGTGGTGGCGGGCGCTGAACAGGAGGCCCGCTCCGTAGGCGGCGTCGACGTGCAGGCGGGCGCCGTGCTGTTCGCAGACGTCGGCGATCTCGGGGAGCGGGTCGATGAGGCCGGCGTCGGTGGTGCCGGCGGTGGCGGCGACGAGCTTGGGCCCGGGCAGGTCGGTGAGGGCCTCGTCGAGGGCGGCGGGGTCGAGGGTCCCGGTGGGTGCGGGCACGGCGATCGGGTCGGGCAGACCGAGCAGCCAGGCGGCGCGGGCGAGGCTGTGGTGGGCGTTGTCCCCGACGAGGAGCCGGACGGGTGCGCGGTGGCGGGTGGTCTCCCGGGCCAGCAGGACGGCGAGCTGGTTGGCCTCGGTGCCGCCGGTGGTGACGAGGGCGTCGCCGGGCGCCGTGTCGCCGTACACCTCGCGGGCGAGGGCGGCGGTCACGAGGGCTTCGAGGGCGGAGGCGGCGGGGGCCTGGTCCCAGGAGTCCATCGAGGGGTTGAGGGCGCTCGCGGCGAGGTCGGCGGCGGTGGCGACGGCGAGCGGCGGGCAGTGCAGGTGGGCGGCGCACAGGGGGTCGGCGGGGTCGGCGGCGCCTTCGGTGAGCGCGGTGACGAGGGTGCGCAGGGCATCGTCGGCGCCGGTCCCCTGCTCGGGCAGGAGGGTGCCCGCCCGGTCCTGCAGCCGGGTGGCGACGGCGTCGGGGCCGCCGGCCGGGAGGGGGCCGCCGCGGAGTGCGGCCCCCTCCTGGAGTGCGTCGAGGACGGTGGTGAGCAGGGGCCGCAGGGCGTCGGGGCCCTGGGTGCCTCCGGCGAGGGGCGGATGAGCGCTCACGGGCGCAGCCCGTTCCTCGAAAGGGCGGTGGTGGGCGACGGGCGGGCGCTCATGGGGGTCCTTCGGGTGCGTGACTGGCGGGGCGGCCACGAGGCCGTGCGCCCACCAGTCTTGAACCTTCGGGAAGTAGACCTTCGGTAAATGCGACAGGAATACCCGAAAGGGGTACTCCTTGGCCGGAAAGGTCTGTTGGTGGTGTATAAGGCGTGGCGGTTAGGGCTGTTGGGCCTGCCGTACCCGCAATGCCCTTGCCAGGTCGTCGAGTTGGTCGGTGAGCTTGCGGCGCAGGGCCGGGGTGGGGGTGCCTTCGGCGAGGGTCCGCTCGCCGAGGTCGAGGGTGTCGGTGTCGATGGCGTACGTGGGGAAGGCGTGCCGTCCGGCGGCTTCGGCGATGGCGGGGCCGCGGCGGTCGGCGAGGGCGGTGACGTCGGTGAAGTAGCGGGGTACGTAGCACCGCAGCAGGCCGGCCTGTTCGGGCTGCCAGAAGCCCTGGGCGGTCGCGGTGAACAGGTAGTTGGACAGGTCCTGTCCGGGGTCGGTGGTGAACATCGCGTCCCAGGCGGCCTGTTTGGCCTGCGGGTCGGGCAGGGCGGCGCGGCAGCGGGCGGCGCCTTCCTGTCCGGCGGCGCTGGGGTCGTGGGCGAGTTCGGCCTCGATGACGGCCTCGTCGACGGCGCCGAGGACGCTGAGCCGGCCGAGGATGCGCCAGCGCAGCTCGGGGTCGAGGTCGGGGCCGCCGCGGACGGCGCCGGAGTCGTACCAGTCGCGGATGACGTCGGCGTGCTGGGCGGCGTCGACGAGGTGGCGCACGGCGGTCAGGCGCAGGCCGGGGTTGCTGCCGTCCTCGGTGCGGCGGATGAGGTCCTCGCACAGGGCGGTGAGCAGGGTGAGCGCGGCGGGGCGGTCCTCGGGGGCGCTGTAGCGGTCGGCGACCTGGGTGTGGGCGAAGGCGAGGACGCCCTGGACGAGGGCGAGGTCGGTCTCCGCGGCGAGGTGGGCGCCGACGGTCTCCAGGTAGGCGGCGGGCTCCAGTTGCCCGTCGCGGACCATGTCGCGCAGCGTGTTCCACAGGACGGCGCGGGTGAGGGGGTCGGGGACTTTGGAGAGGCCGCGCAGGGCCGCTTCCTCGGAGGCCGGGTCGAGGCGGACCTTGGCGTAGGTGAGGTCCTGGTCGTTGGGGACGATCAGGGCGGGCCGGGGGCCGAGGAACGTCTGGGGCGTCCGGTCCGCGGGCACGTCGACGTAAAGGCGCTCGCTCAGGACGAACGCGCGGTGGTCGGCGGGGTCGCGGTCGTAGCGGCCGAGGGCGATGCGGTGCGGGCGGCTGCCGGTGCGCTCGGCGGCGAGGGTCCAGGTGTCGTCGGTGCCGGTGACCCGGGCGGTGAGGGTGTCGACTCCGGTGGTGCGCAGCCAGGCGTCGGCCCAGGCGTGGACGTCGCGTTCGGTGGCGGAGGCGAGGGAGTCGAGGAAGTCGGCGAGGGTGGCGTTGCCGAACCTGTGGCGCTTGAAGTGGGTGTTGATGCCGGCGAGGAAGTCCTTCTCGCCGAGCCAGGTGACGAGCTGGCGCAGGGCGGAGGCGCCCTTGGCGTAGGAGATCCCGTCGAAGTTGAGGAGGGCGGAGGCGGTGTCCTCGACGGCTTCGGGGGCGACGGGGTGGGTGGAGGGCCGCTGGTCCGCGTCGTAGCCCCAGGACTTGCGGGCGACGCCGAAGTCGACCCAGGTGTCGGTGAAGCGGGTCGCCTCGGTGAGGGTCTGGTAGCCCATGTACTCGGCGAACGACTCGTTCAGCCAGATGTCGTCCCACCACTTGAGGGTGACGAGGTCGCCGAACCACATGTGGGCCATCTCGTGGGAGATGACCATGGCGCGGGTCTGCCGCTCGGTGTCGGTGACGGCGGAGCGGTAGACGAACTCGTCGCGGAAGGTGACGAGTCCGGGGTTCTCCATCGCGCCGGCGTTGAACTCGGGGACGAACGCCTGGTCGTAGGAGTCGAACGGGTAGGGCTCGTCGAACTTCTCGTGGTAGCGGTCGAAGCACGCGCGCGTGACGTCGAGGATCTCGTCGGCGTCGGCGTCCAGGTAGGGCGCGAGGGAGCGGCGGCAGTGCAGGCCGAAGGGCAGGCCGCGGTGTTCGGTGCGGACGGAGTGCCAGGGTCCCGCGGCGACGGCGACGAGGTAGGTCGACAGGAGCGGGGTGGTGGCGGCCTGCCACTTCCCCTCCCCCAGGTGTTCGGTGACGCTGTTGGCGAGGACGGTCCAGTCGTCGGGGGCGGTGACGGTGAGGTCGAAGACGGCCTTCAGGTCGGGCTGGTCGAAGGCGGCGAAGACGCGCTGGACGTCCTCCATGAACAGCTGCGTGTAGACGTACGTCTCGCCGTCGGTGGGGTCGGTGAAGCGGTGCATGCCCTCGCCGGTGTGCGAATAGCGCATCGCGGTGTCGAGGCGCAGCTCGTGCGGGCCCTCGGTGAGGCCGGTGAGCGGCAGCCGGTTGCCGTCGAGCGAGGCGGGGTCGAGGGGCTGTCCGTCGAGGGTGGCGGAGCGCAGCTCGGCGGGTTTGAGCTCGACGAAGGTGTCCCCTGTCGCACGCGCGGTGAACCGGATCGCGGTACGGGAGTCGAAGGTGTCGGCGCCGGTGGTCAGGTCGAGGTCGACGGTGTACCGCTCGACGTCGATGAGCCGGGCTCGGGTCTGCGCTTCGTCGCGCGTCAGTACGGGCATGAGGTCATGGTGCCGTACGGCTCCGGCGCGGGAACAGGGCGGCTCGTGCGGCCCGGCCAGGGGCGCGGGGAGCTGCGCGGCCGGCCACGACGGCGCGGCAGCCGCCGAGGGATCTCGACCGGCTACGGCGCCGCGGCCCCGGGGCTCCGGCCCAGGCCCTGCTCCTCGGTCGCCGGAGGGGCTCGATGGTGCGCCGGTGCGTGCGTCAGCGCTTGGTGTCCTCGGCGATCTGCTCGTGGTGGCGGATGACCTCGCTGATGATGAAGTTGAGGAACTTCTCGGCGAACGCGGGGTCGAGCTTGGCGTTCTCGGCGAGCTGGCGCAGGCGCTCGATCTGGCGGGCCTCGCGGGCCGGGTCCGCCGGGGGCAGGGCGTGCTCGGCCTTGAGGTGGCCGACCTGCTGGGTGCATTTGAAGCGCTCGGCGAGCATGTGGACGACGGCGGCGTCGATGTTGTCGATGCTGTCGCGGAGCCGGGCGAGCTCGGCGCGCACCTCGGGATCGACGGCCGACTGGTCTGCGGGCTTGCTGGTGGTCATGACGGATCAGCCTACGTGGACCATGGGCGGGTCGTCGGGGTCGGGGATCTTGTCCGACCAGCCGCCGGGTACGGCACGGCCCTGCTGCTCGCGGAAGCGGACGGGTGCGGTGCCGACGCGGCGGGTGAACAGGCGGGAGAAGTAGGCGGGGTCGTCGTAGCCGACGCGGCGGGCGACGGCGGCGACGGGCAGTTCGGTGGCGGCGAGGAGTTCCTTGGCGCGGCCGAGGCGGATGCCGAGGAGGTAGTCCTTGGGGCTGCAGCCGGCGCCTCTGCGGACGGCGGTGCGCAGTTCGGCGGGGGTCATGCCGTGCCGGGCCGCGTGTTCGGCGACGGACAGCGGCTGGAAGGCGTCGCGGGCGAGGGCCTGGAGGACGGGGTCGCCGTCGGGGGCCATGTCGGCGCGGGCGCGGCGCAGGGCGACGAGGAGTTCGTGGACGGCGGCGCCGGTCTCGACCTCCAGGAGGGGGTTGCCGCGGCGGGCGGCGCGGGCGATACGGCCGACGGCGGCGCGGGCCGGGGCGGCGTCGGAGAGGGGCACGAGGGGCCGGTCGGGCTCGATGTAGCCGAGTTCGGTGTAGGTGGCGGTGGCGGGGCCGGTGAAGTCGACGAAGCACTCGTCCCAGCCGGTGTCGGGGTCGGCTCCGTAGTGGTGGGGGCGGCCGGGGGTGAGCCAGATGAGGGCGGGGGCGGTGACGGGGGCGCGGCGGCCGTCGGTGCCCTGGAACCAGCCGCTGCCCGCGGTGACGACGACGGCGACGTGGTGGTCGAGGGTGCGGGGTCCGACGGTCGGCAGCAGTCCGTGCTGGAGGCCCACGCCGAGGCAGACCAGGCCGAGGCGGTGGTGGACCGGGCTGGGTGTGAAGTACCGCATCCAGGTGTGGTACGTGGACATATGTCCCCTCCCGTGGTGCTTGTCCTGCGTGTTGTGGTGGCGTTCGGGGCACCGGGGGCGCCTTCCCGCGTCCAACACCAGCCGATCTTTGTCCATGGACCCCGTGGCCCGCCAGAGGTGAAGGTGGCGGCCGGTAGGTGAGGCGCCTATCGGGCACGGAGGAGCACGTGATGGCCGAGTTCAGGGTGGGCGAGGACGACTTCGAGGTGGACGGCAGGCCGGTGCGGCTGCTGTCGGGTGCCTTGCACTACTTCCGGGTGCACGAGGAGCAGTGGGCGCACCGGCTGCGGATGCTGAAGGCGATGGGCCTGAACTGTGTGGAGACGTACGTCCCGTGGAATCTGCACGAGCCGCGGCCGGGCGAGGTGGACGACGTGGCGGCGGTGGGCCGGTTCCTGGACGCGGCGCGGGAGGCGGGGCTGTGGGTGATCGCCCGGCCGGGTCCCTATATGTGCGCCGAGTGGGAGAACGGCGGGCTGCCGCACTGGGTGACGGGCCCGCTGGGGGCGCGGATCCGGACCAGGGATGCGGAGTTCCTGGCGTCCGTGGAGCGCTGGTTCCGGGTGCTGTTGCCGTACATCACGGAGCGGCAGATCGACCGGGGCGGCCCGGTGATCATGGTGCAGGTGGAGAACGAGTACGGCAGTTACGGCTCGGACGGCCTCTACTTGCGGGCCCTTGCGGACCTTCTTGTCGAACTCGGTGTGACAGTGCCGCTGTTCACCTCGGACGGGCCCGAGGACCACATGCTGACGGGCGGTACGGTCCCGGGGATGCTGGCGACGGCGAACTTCGGCTCCCACGCGCGCGAGGGCTTCGCGACGCTGCGCAGGCACCGCCCCAAGGGGCCGCTGATGTGCATGGAGTTCTGGTGCGGCTGGTTCGACCACTGGGGCGCCGAGCACGTCGTGCGCGATCCGCGGGACGCGGCCGAGGCGCTGCGGGAGATCCTGGAGTGCGGGGCCTCGGTGAACCTGTACATGGCGCACGGCGGGACGAGCTTCGGCGGCTGGGCGGGGGCGAACCGGGGCGGGCGGCTGCACGACGGGCCGCTGGAGCCGGATGTCACGTCGTACGACTACGACGCGCCGATCGACGAGTTCGGCCGGCCCACCGAGAAGTTCTGGCTGTTCCGGGAGATCCTCGGCCGGTACGCGGACGGGCCGCTGCCCCAGGTGCCCGAACCGCCGGCGGCGCTCGCCGCGCCGGTCACGGCCGGGCTGACCGCGTTCACGCCGCTGGACGGTGTGCTGGAGGCGCTGGGCGGGCCGGAGACGGAGCACGCCGTGCCGCCGTCGTTCGAGGCGCTGGACGTGGACCGCGGCCTGGTGCGGTACGCGGTGACGGTGCCGGGGCCGCGCAAGCCGTATCCGCTGCGGGCGAGCGGGCTGCGGGACCTCGCCGTCGTGTACGTCGACGGGGAGCGGGCCGGGGTGCTCACGGAGGAGGAGCCGGTGCTCGCGGAGCCTGTCGCCGGGCACGCGCGCGTGGAGCTGTGGGTGGAGTCGCTCGGCCGGGTCAACTACGGGCCGCGCACGGGCGAGCCGAAGGGGATCACCACCGGGCTGCTGCACGAGCGGCAGTACGTCCACGGGGTGCGGGCCAGGGGGCTGCGCCTGGACGCGTTCGTGCCGGAGCGGGTGGCGTCCCTGCCGTCCGTGCCGCCGGGCGACGGGCTTCGGGGCCTGTACCGGGGGTCTTTCGAGGTGGCGGGGGCCGGGGACGCCTCGCTCGAACTTCCGGGCTGGACGCGGGGGTTCGTGTGGGTGAACGGGTTCTGCCTGGGGCGGTACTGGGCGGCCGGGCCGCAGGATGCCCTGTTCGTGCCCGGGCCTGTGCTGCGGGAGGGGGTCAACGAGGTGTGGGTGCTGGAGGTGGACCGGGCGGGTGAGCCGGGCGTGCGGCTGCGCTGAGGCGGGGCCGGGGGCGCCTGTTCGTCCGCCGGGTGCGGTGGGGCGGCGGGTGCGGCTTTCGCCGTGGCCCGCAGCGCAGTTCCAGGCGCCCCTGGATGCGCACCCGGCGGACGGGCACGCGTTCAGGCCCCCTGGAGCTCGGTCACCTCGAACGCGTCCAGGGTGAACTCGGCCGTGCCGTCGTCCCCGGTCTTGCGGAGCCCGACCCACGCCTCGCCCTGCGCGGGCGCGGTGAACTCGTAGGTGAGGGTGGCCGGTTGGGTCGCGACGGGCAGGTCCTTACGGTCCAGCTCCCGCGGCTGCGGCTCGTCGACCGCCGTGATCCAGGCGTACTGGCCGGCCAGCTCGCACGCGTACCGGAGGCGGACCCGGTACCGCTTGCCGGGCAGGAAGCGGACGGTGTGCGGGACCGTGCGGTGGACGAGGCCGGTGTTCTCGCCGCGGGACTTCAGGGACTGGGTGCCGTCGATGACATCGTCGACGGCCTTGCCGTTCCAGCTGCGCTGCGTGAAGGGCGCGTGCCGCTGCGCGATGTGGGTGCGCGGATCGGTGGAGCCGCCGGCGTCGCCCTTCACGAAGGGGCCCCAGCCCTGCGGTACGTGCTCGAAGTCCTCGGCGGCGAGGACGTCCCGGGGAACGGTGGGCCGCACGGCCGCGGCGATGCGTACGTTGTCGAAGCGGACGCGGGCCCGGCCGGCGTCCGCGCGCAGGGTGAGAGTGACGGGGCCGCCGCCCTCGGGGACGGTGAAGTACGTGAACATCCGCTGGAAGCGGGTGTCGTGCTTGCGGTCGGCGGCGACGTGGTTGACGGCGGTGGACGTGTCCGTCCAGTTGGTGGCGGTGACGCCGTCGGCGGTGCGCACCTCCAGGGAAGCCTTGCGCCGCTCCCCCGCTGTCGCGCCGACCTCGACCTGGACGGACGCGACGTAGCTGCCGGGGGCGAGGCGGGACAGGCGCTGGGAGACGGTGGCGGCGGCGCCGGGCGCGATGAGGAGTTCGTGGTCGCCGAGGTCGCTGAGTGCGACGGCCGCGGGGCCGGTGACCTGCCAGCCCGCCAGGGAGCCGGAGTGGAATCCGGGGTCGTGGAGCGGGGTGCCCTGCCCCCAGTCGGGGTCGCGGTCCAGGTCGGTGCGGCGCCGGTAGAGGACGTACGGCTGGTCGGCGTCGGCGCGGAGCGTGACCTTGCCGCCGGCGACGGGCACGTGGGCGACGAAGACGCGGCCCTGGTCGGTGAGCCGGTACAGGGCGACGCGCGACAGGCCGGTCCAGGCGCGCGGGAGCTGCCAACTGCTGCTGCCGCCTTCGGGGTTGTAGTGGTACAGCTTCGCCGGGTCGGTGGCGTTGCGGGGTTCCCACGGCAGCAGGTAGGTGCCGTCGTCGTAGACGAGGCGGCCGTCGGTGGTGATGCGGCGGGTGCCGGTGGCGTCGCTGACGCTGGTGCGGGTGGCGCCGAAGAACGTGATGTCGTGGTCGCCCCACGCCTTGATGGGCTGCGCCTGGAGGTACTTGGCGGGCAGCGAGTGGGTCCAGATGAGCCGGTAGAAGGCGGTCCAGTCGGTCTTGCCGACCCAGCCTTCGAAGTTGCCCATGCGGGCGACGCCGAGGAGGGTGGGCCACTTGTCGGCGAAGACGTCCTTCTGGTGGTGCCGGATGAAGCGGATCAGCCGGGAGTTGATGCCGCGCGAGGTGTCGGCGCCGTAGTCGGTCTCGGTGGCCCAGTGCGACCACAGGGCGGAGCGTTCGAAGCCGTGGCCCCATTCGGTGGTGATGTTCCAGCCCTGCTCGCGGAAGGTGCGCTGGAGGCGGTCGGAGGTCCAGCCGGACTCGCGGAACACGTCGATGTAGAGGGTGTTCAGGGCCGGGTCGGTGTCGCGGCGCAGGTCGGCGAAGCGCCGGACGATGTCGCCGGAGACGAGGTCGCGGCGCTGGTCGATGCGGTAGCTCTGGTCGAGCCAGTCCCACTGCTCGTCCGCCTTGTCGACGAGGGTCTCGGAGAAGGCGTGGGCGACGGGGTAGGACTCGGTGGCGTTGACGTGCACGCCGAAGTCGCTGTTCCACTTCTTGCCCTCGCGGACCAGGGTGTTGAGGTCGTCGAGGCCGCCCGCGCGGGTGTTGTAGTTGCCCGCGTAGTCGGGGTGCGCGGAGTCGTGGCCCTCGGACTGGTAGCCCTTGAGCAGCGTGTACTGGCGCAGTCCGTCGGTGGCGAGGTGGATGCGCTTGACGTTGTCGAGGGTCGCGAGGAACGGGTTGGTGGCCTGCGAGGCGAAGTTGAACGGGATGTGCGGGACGACCCGCAGGTGCTGCTCGTCGGCGCCGCGCGGGGTGACGGCGATGTCGCGGAAGGCGATCGCGGCGTCCTGCCAGTCGACCGTGCCGTCGCCGTTCCGGTCACCGGTGACGATCACGGTGGCGTACGGGAGGGGTTCGGTGGCGTCGACGGGGGCGGTGGCGGCGCGGTGCGTCCACTGGCCGGGGGTGAGGCGGGCGGCGGTGTGGCCGTCGCCGCGGACGGTCTCGCGCCACAGGCGGCCGTTCTCCCAGGTGGTGCCCGCGGCGGTGTCGGGCTTGTCGTAGACCGTGTTGGTCTCGACGGCGCCGCCGAGGGTGTCGTGGGCGACGACGGCGTAGGCGCAGCCGGTGGGTGCTTCGGCCGGACTGTCGGCCTTCGGTGTGACGAGGGTGTCGCCGCTCTTGGCCTTGTCGAGCTGCACCTTCGCGGCGAGGAGGGCGGCGCCGGGCTGGTCGCTGCGGACGGACAGCAGCGCGAGGCCGGGGATCTGCAGGGTGCCGACGCGGAGTGCGGCGGTGTCGGCGATGCGGGTGACGCGCCAGTCGACGCGGAAGCCCTCGACGGTGATGCGTACGTCGATGGTGGTGCCGCCGTCGAGGGCGAGCCGGTAGTCGGCGCGGTCGGTACCGGCCGTCGACGTCACCTTCGGGGTGTGCTCGACGCCGTCGACGAGGACGGTCGTGACCGGGTCGGGCTGGGCGTGCAGGACGGCTCCGGTGGCGCGGTCGGTGTAGGAGACGACGGCCGGGAAGGCGGTGGCGACGCGGACGTCGAGGTCCCGGGAGCGGAGCACGGCGGCTGTACCGGCGGTGTCCGCGGCGCGGGCGGTGGTGGTGCCGGCGAGGCCGAGCGTCAGGGTGGTGCCCGCGGCGGCGCCGGCGGCGACGACGGCCCTGCGGCTGGGCCCGTCATGGCCTCTCGAGGGACCGGTGGGCGGCTTCGGCTGGCCTGTGGGGGGCACGGCGCACTCCTTCTCGCGGCGGTTCGGCGTGTCGATCACGATGCGCCGCGTGGGGCGAGGGCGCCCATGGACAAAGGAGGGACAGGTGTTGGACTAACGGACGCGCAGGGGCGGCCGGACCGCCCGTGAGGGGGTCTGGTGCCGGAGGCGGGCGGCCTTACTCTGGAGGCGCCGGGTCCGGGGGCGGGCCCCGGGGGAACACGGCCCGGCGGCCCCAGGGGGTGCGCGCGTGGCGAACGGCGGACCGGTGGTGCACGGCTATCCGCACCTGGAGACCGTGCGGTCGGCGATCACCGCGCTGTACAAGCGCCTCTCCTACGACACGGTGCACACCTTCGCATCGAGTGTCGTCCCCGCCGACGTGGCCTTCGGCGACCAGGACGATCTGCACCTGGGGGCGCAGCGGGTGGCGCGCGAGATGGTGCGGCACTATCACCTGCCGGACGCGCGCATGATCGTCGGCTTCCGGGAGATGCAGCACGCGGCGAGCGTCGAACTGGCCGCGGGGCCCGAGTACTTCATCGAGCTGAACGACCGGTTCCGTACGCATCGCCGGGACATCGGGGCGGCGCTGGCGCACGAGGTCATGCATGTGTATCTGCACCGGCTCGGCCTGTCGTTCCCGGGGACGCGGGACAACGAGATCCTCACCGACACGGCCGCGACGTACCTGGGCGCGGGCTGGCTGCTGCTCGACGCGTACCGGGAGGACGCGGCGTCGTCGCAGAAGCTCGGCTATCTGACGCCGGAGGAGTTCGGGTACGTACTGGCGAAGCGGTCGCTGGCGTTCGGCGAGGCACCGGAGACGTGGTTCACCAGCGCGCAGGCGTACACGGCGTACACCAAGGGTCTGGCGCAGGCGCGGCGCGACGAGCAGCAGCCGCCGTTGACCGCGGCGGGCTGGGCGGGCCGGCGCCGGTACGCGAAGGACCGCCGCTACGCGCAGGACCACGGCCCGCACGGGCCCGCGCCGGCCGGGCCGTACTCGTTCTCGGCGACCGGGCCGCAGGGGCGGTCGGGGCTGCGGGTGGCGTTCCCCTGCCCGACGTGCCACCAGCGGATCCGGGTGCCCGTGCGCGGGCGGGTGCGGGCGCGGTGCGGACTGTGCCGCACGGTCCTGGAGTGCGACACGTAGGGGGCGGCTCGCGGTCCGCCGAAGCCGTCCCGGCCGGCGGAGTCCCGGACTCGGGAGGCAGGGGCGCCGACATGCTGTGCGTCGTCCGGGTGTGCCCCGGGGTGAGGGCCGAGGCGGGACGCTGCCGCGCGGCGCGTGACGGTGCTTTCACGGCCGGGCCGTCCGGGGCGGCGGCCCGGTTCCCGGCGGTGGCGGCCGACGACGGCGCGGGGCCGCCGTGCGCCCGTCCCACGACCGTGGGGGGATCTCCCCCCTGGATCCCCCTGGATCCCCCGTGGCCCCCGTGGTGGTGCGTCCGGGCACTTCGACCGTAGGGCGCCGCGGTTGCCCGGCGCCCCGGGAGGCGGCCTAGGGACTTCCCCGGTCCGCGTCCTGCGGGCTGCGGCCCGGCCGGCTGCGGTCGAGGCGGGCGGCGAGGCGGGTGCGGGAGTCGACGCCGAGCTTGGCGTAGATGCGGCCGAGGTGGTACTCGACGGTCTTCACGCTGATGACGAGTTCGCGGGCGACCTGCCGGTTGGTGAGCCCCGCGGTGACGTGCCGGGCGACGGCCAGCTCCTGCGGGGTGAGCAGCGCGGCGGCGCCCGCGCCGCGTTCCCGGCGCTCGCCGGGGTCGATGCCGCAGGCCGCCAACTCCCTTTCGCAGCGCTCCAGATCGGGCCGTGCCGCGAGCCGGGCGAGGAGGTCGCGGGCCGTGCCGAGCTGCTCGGCGGCGCGGGTCCGTTTCCCGGTGCGGCGCAGGAAGGCGCCGTACGCGAGGTGGGCGTGGGCCCGGTCGAAGGGGGCCGCGACGTGCGGGGCCTGTTTGAGCGCGGCGCGGTAGGCCCGGTCGGCGGCGGGGTTGTCCCCGCGGGCCGCTTCCAGGGTGCCGCGGGCGCGGGCGGCGCGCAGCAGGGCGCCGTGGTGGCCGCGCCGGACGGCGATCACCTCGTACGGGGCGAGGGCCGCGGCGGCGCGCCGGTCCTCGCCGAGTGCGCTCCAGGCGTCGGCGAGCAGGTCCCGCCACGGGGTCGGTCCGGGCTCCTCGATGTCGCCGCGGCGGGCGAGCCCCGGCAGCGGCTCCAGGGCGAGGGCGACCTCCTCGTGGCGGCCGCGGGCGCGGGCGAGGTGGGCCTCGGCGAGCGCGGACCACAGGACGGGCTGGGCGTGGCCGAGGCGCGCGTATTCGGCGACGACCCGGGCGTGCGCCTCGGCCTTGGCGAACTCTCCCCGGGCGCTGTGGAGTTGGGCTGCCAGCATGCGGCAGTACAGGGCGATGTGCGGCTGGTCGGTGTCGGCGGCCAGGGTGAGGGCCTGGTCGGTGTGGGCCAGGGCGTCGTCCCAGGCGCCGATGCCGTGTTCGGCGGAGGCCAGGCACGTCGCGGTGACGACGCGGAACGAGGCGGCGCGGCTCCGGCTGCTCGCGTGGACGGCGGTCAGGTCCTGTACGGCGCCGGGGAGATCGCCCGTGATCTCGCGCAGGGTGCCGCGGCCGAGGAGTTCCTCCAGCTGGGCGGGGGTGGCGACGGCCGGGTCGGGCAGCGGGCCGAGCCCGTCGAGGGCCGCCGCCGCGCCGCCGCTCATCGCCAGGCCGCTCAGCCGCAGGTACCGGATCATGTCGGTGGCGGTGTCCTGCGGGGCGAGCCGCAGCGCGGTCTCCGCCCATTCGGCCATCTCGGCGCCGCGTGCCGTGCTCCCGCACAGGGCGGCGAACTGTCCGGCGACGCGGGCGCCGAGGACGGGTTCGCGGGCCGGGTCGCAGCGGCGCCAGGCGTCCCGGAGCAGGGCCTCGGCCCGGCCGAGGTCGAACAGGAGCAGCCGTCCGAGCAGATAGCTCCGCCAGCCGCTCGGTGCGAACTCGGCTATGTGCGCGGCGACTTCGGCGACGTCCGGGATGTCGCCGGCGAGCAGCCCGCACTCCACGGACTCCAGGGTGAATCGTTCGCGGCGGTCCGGGCGTGCGCTGAGCCGGGCGGCGTCGGCGAGGTGGCGCGCCGCGCACGCCCAGGCTCCGTCGGCGGCGAACTCCCGTCCTGCTGTGGCCAGTTCGTCGGCGAGCCGGTCGTCGGTGCCGGTGGCGGCGAGGGCCCGGTGCCGGAGGGCGGCCGCGCGGTCCGGGACGGTGCCGGCCGCGGCGCCGTGGAGTGCGGCGCGGCGGGCGGGGCCCAGGCGGTGGTAGACGGCGGCGTGCACCAAGGGGTGCGGGAAGCGGATCCCGTCGGTGCCGGGCCGGACGTCGAGGAGGCCGTTGTCGACGGCCTCCTCCCATGCAGCCAGCGCCGTCGTGGAGGGCCGGTCCGCCGCCGGTCGCGGGGCGGAGGCGGCCGGGCCCGGCGGTTCCCCGAAGGCGATCCGCGCCGCCGCCGTGAGGGTGCAGTGCGCGCCCAGGACGGCTGCCGCGCTGACGAGTCGCTCCGTCGGGGCGCCGCAGGCCGCGAGGCGGTCCAGGACCAGGGCCGTGAACGACTTCGGGGCCGGGGGTGTGACGTCGGGGCGTTCCAGCGCGTCGACCAGCGCCGGGCCCTCCTGGTCGAGGAGGGCGAGGACGTGCAGCGGGTTCCCGGAGGTGTGCGCGTGCAGGCGGGTCGCGGCCCGGGCGGTGAGCCGCAGGCCCTTCGCCCGGGCGGCCAGCCGGCGCAGCTCGCCGGGGTCGAGCCCGCCGAGCCCGACCCGTACGCAGCCGGCCGACGTGAACAGTCGCCGCACCCCTTCCGGGACCCCGCCGTGCTGCACGTCGCGGGCCACCACCAGCGCGACGACCCGGTCGGCCCGCAGCCGGCGCACGGCGAACGCGAAGGCGGTGAGCGACGCCGGATCGGCCCACTGCGCGTCGTCGACGACCAGCGCCACGGCGCCCGCGTCCCCGGCCTCCTGCGCCTCGTCGACCGCTTCGAGGAGCGCGGCCCCGGCCTCGACCGGATCGGTCCACGCCCGCCCGGCGCGTCCGCCGAGCAACTGCTCCACCACGCCGAACGCGAGGCCGGTCTCGGCCTCCTCGCCGCTCGCGTGCAGCACGTGGGGCATGTCGCCGAGGAAGCGATGCACCAGCGCCGTCTTGCCGACACCGGCCGCGCCCTCGATCAGCACCCGCTGCGGCGCCCCGAGTCCGGCGGCGCCGCGCGCGCGTTCCAGCACGGCCAGCGCGTCCCCGCGCCCGACGAACCGCTCGGCCTCCACCTCTTCAAGCTAGCGCTCCGCGAGGGCACCCGGCCATCGGCGGCGGGGCCGCGGGGCGCGATGGGCCGCCACGTCTTCGCGGCCCGCCGCTCAGGACGCCCCGTAGACGCTTCCCGGGGTCTCGGCGCGGGCCAGCAGTTCCCGTGCCGCGCCGCCCGCTCCCGCCGGGGTCCACCGCTCGGCCTTGTCGACGGTCGGCCCGGGCCGCCACCCCTCCATCACCGTGATGCGGCCGCCCTCCACCTCGAAGACCCGGCCGGTCACCCCGTCACTGGCCGCCCCGGACCCGAGCCACACCACCAGCGGCGACACGTTCTCCGGCGCCATCGCGTCGAACTCCCCGCCCCCCGGGGCGGCCATCGTCCCGGCGAACGCGGTCTCGGTCATCCGGGTCCGCGCGGCCGGCGCGATCGCGTTGACCTGCACCCCGTACCGCCCCATCTCGGCGGCGGCCACCAGCGTCAGCCCGAGGATCCCGGCCTTGGCCGCGCTGTAGTTGCCCTGCCCGACCGACCCCAACAGACCCGCTCCGGACGAGGTGTTGACGACCCTGGCCGTCACCGTCCGGCCCGCCTTCGCCTCGGCCCGCCAGTACGCGGCGGCCTGCTGGAGCGGCAGGAAGTGCCCCTTGAGGTGGACCCGCATCACGGCGTCCCAGTCGTCCTCGGCCAGGTTCACCAGCATCCGGTCCCGCAGGAACCCGGCGTTGTTCACCAGCGTGTCGAGCCGCCCGTACGTGTCGACGGCCGCGGCGACGAGGGACGCGGCGCCCTCCGAGGTGGCGATGTCGGCCCCGTGCGCCGTCGCCTCGCCGCCCGACGCCCGTATCTCCTCGACGACGTGAGCGGCGGGACTGTCCGGCGCGGGCGCTCCGTCGAGGCCCACCCCGAGGTCGTTCACGACGACCTTCGCGCCTTCGGCCGCGTAGGCGAGGGCGTGCGCGCGCCCCAGCCCGCGTCCGGCGCCGGTGACGGCCACCACCCGCCCCGCGCACAGTCCGCCGCCGACCGGCTTCGCGTCCGTCATCTCACGCCTCCTTGTTGACCGTTGCCGCATCCAGGAACGCGGGGCGTTCGCCGCCGCCGTGCACGAGCAGGCTCGCCCCGGTGATGTACGCCGCCGCGTCCGACGCCAGGAACACCGCGGCGTCGCCGATCTCGCGGGGCTCGGCGAGCCGGCCCAGCGGCACCGTGGCGCCCACCGCCGCGATGCCGTCGTCGTCGCCGTAGTGCAGCGCGGAGAGTTCCGTGCGCACCATGCCGAGCACGAGGGTGTTGACCCGGATGTCCGGCGCCCATTCCACGGCCATGGACCGCGCCAGGTTCTCCAGGCCCGCCTTCGCCGCCCCGTACGCCGCCGAGCCCGGCGAGGGGCGCGTCCCGCTGACGCTGCCGATCATCACGATCGAGCCGCGCGCCGCCGCGAGCCGTTCGCGGGCGGCGAGCGAGGCGGTGAGCGGCGCCGTCAGGTTCAGTTCGATCACGCGGGCGTGGCGCTCGGCGTCCGTGTCGCCGAGCAGCCGGTACGGCGTGCCTCCCGCGTTGTTCACCAGCACGTCCACCCGGTCGAGCCCCGCGAACACCTCCCCCACGGCCACGGTGTCGCGCAGGTCGACGGGGACGAACTCGCAGCCGTCCAAGGCATCTTCGGGCGGCCGGCGGGCACAGACCAGCACCCGCGCCCCGGCCCGCACGAACGCGCCCGCGATCCCCGCCCCCACCCCCCGGGTGCCGCCCGTGACGACGACGACCCTCCCGCTCAGGTCCGGCCCCTGCCCCATGCCCCCTCCTCCTGACCCTCCCGGTCTTCTGGGCCCTTCCCGGCCCGTTCCGCAGGCCTCGGCCGCCTGCTACCGTCGAGCGCGATCGCGTACCAAACAAACGTTAGGTGGAAAGGTAGCCGAACCCCTCGTTCGCCGCCACCACCCCGCTCCTGAAGCCCTCCACAAGGGAGTTCACGTATGCCAGGCACGCACAGCACCGCCCTGTCCCGCCGGACCCTGATCGGTGCCGCGCTCGGCACGGCCGCCGCGGCGGCGGTCGCCCCGGCCGCCGCCGCCCTGTCCGGCACACCGCCGATCCGGCACATCCCGCTGCAGGGCGCGGTGAACGTCCGCGACATCGGCGGCCACCGCACGCCCGGCGGCCGGGTCCGCCACGGGCTCGTCTACCGCGCCGACGCGCTGAGCAAGCTCACGGACGCCGATCTGACGACGCTGGGCGAACTGGGACTGCGTCATGCCGTGGACTTCCGGGTGCCGTTGGAGGTGCAGTACGACGGCGCGGACCGACTGCCCGCGGGCGTGGCCGGCATCTCCCGCCCGGTCACCGACAACGGGCTGTACGCGCAGATCCTCGCCGCCATCGGCTCCGGCGACCCGGCCCGGCAGGAGGAGATGCTGGGGAACGGGAAAGCGGCGGCGTTCATGCGGAGCGTGTACCCGATGTTCGTCTCCAGCGCCGACAACCGCGGGCGGTTCGCGGCCACCCTGCACGACATCGCGTACGGCGGCCGGGACGCGCTCCTGTACCACTGCACGTCCGGCAAGGACCGCACCGGCTGGACGACCTACGTGCTGCTGCGCCTGCTCGGCGTGCCCGAACGCGCCGCCGTGGCCGACTACTTGGCGTCCAACACCTTCCGCGCCGCCTACGACGCGCGGCTCCGCGAGAGCCTGCGGCAGTCCGGTGCGATGCGGAACCCGGATCTGCTGATCCCGCTCCAGGAAGTGCGCACCGACTACCTCGCGGCGGCCCTCGGCCAGGTGCGCCGCGAGTACGGCGGTCTGCGGCGGTACGCGGCCGAGGGCCTCGGGGTCGACCGGCGTACGGCCGGGCTGCTGCGGGCCCGGCTCGTGCACTGACCCGGACGCCCGGCGTCACTTGCCCTCGTGTGCGCTCCAACTCCTAATGTCCCGGGCATGACCAGCAGCACGCGACAACACAGGATCGGCAGCGGGTTCGGGGCGCACAGCACGGCGGCCGAGGTCGTCGCCGGGATCGATCTCACCGGGCGGACGGCCCTCGTCACCGGCGGCTACTCGGGCCTCGGCCTGGAGACGACCCGCGCGCTCGCCGCGGCGGGAGCCCGCGTCATCGTGCCGGCGCGCCGCCCGGACCAGGCGCGCGAGGCCCTGCGCGGTATCGGGGGCACGGAGGTGGCCGCGCTCGACCTGTCGGACCTGGAGAGCGTCCGCGCCTGCACCGACCGCCTCCTCGACTCGGGCCGCACCCTGGACCTCGTCATCACCAACGCCGGGGTCATGGCGGCCCCCGAGACCCGGGTGGGACCCGGCCTGGAGTACCAGTTCGCGACGAACCACCTGGGCCACTTCGCCCTGGTGAACCGGCTGCGCCCGGCGCTGTCCCCGCACGGTGCGCGCGTCGTCGCCCTCTCGTCCTCCGGCCACTTCCTGACCGGCATCCGCTGGCACGACCTCGACTTCCGTACGGGCTACGACCGCTGGCTCGCCTACGGTCAGGCCAAGACGGCCAACGCCCTGTTCGCGCTGCACCTGGACCGGCTCGGCGCGGCGAGCGGTCTGCGTGCGTACGCCGTGCACCCGGGGTCGATCCTGACCCCGCTGCAACGGCACATTCCGCGCGAGGAGTGGGCCGGGCGCGGCTGGGTCACGGAGACGGGCGCGCCCCGGCCCGGTTTCAAGACGCCGGAGCAGGGCGCGGCGACCACCGTCTGGGCGGCCACCGCGCCGGTGCTGGACGGGTACGGCGGCGCGTACTGCCAGGACTGCGACCTGGCCGAGTCCGTGCCGGACACCGCCGAGGACATGCTCGTCGGCGGGGTCAAGTCCTGGGCGCGGGACCCGGAGGCGGCGGCCCGGCTGTGGTCGCTGTCGGCGGACCTGACCGGCGTGGACGCCTTCGCCTGACCGGGCCCGCGTTCGAGCGCCAGGGCCTGTCCGGCGGATCGTGTCGCGGGCACGGGGCCCGGCACGCCGACCAGCACGGGCCACCCGGACGCGGCCTGACCCGCCGGACAGCCCCTAGGCCGCGGCCCTGCGGGGACCGCGCGGGCCGTGGCCACGGCGGTTGCCGCCGGCCGTGGAGCCGTTCGCCGCGCCGGTGCCCGAGCGGCGCCGGCCGCCGGACGCACCCTGAGAGGAACGCTGGCCGCCCTGCGCGGACCGCTGGCCGCCCTGCGAGGAGCGCTGCCCCTCGCCGCCCGCGGCACGGCCCGCGCCGCTGCCGCCGTTGCCCGAGCCACCGCCGCGCGAGCGGCGCGAACGGCGCGGCTTGGCGGCGGCCGCGGGGGCGGTGGGCTCCGGGACGGCGATGGTCACGGCCACACCGGAGGGCTCGCGCGCCCCGGTGATCGCCACCAGCTCCTCGTCCGTGGACCGGACCTGGGTGGTGCGGGGCTGCACCTTGGCGTCCCGCATCAGGCGCTGCACGTCGCGCTTCTGCTCGGGCAGCACGAGCGTGACGACGCTGCCGGACTCGCCGGCGCGGGCCGTACGGCCGCCGCGGTGCAGGTAGTCCTTGTGCTCGGTGGGCGGGTCGACGTTGACGACCAGGTCGAGGTCGTCGACGTGGATGCCGCGCGCGGCGACGTTCGTGGCGACCAGCGCGGTGACCCGGCCGTCCTTGAACTGCTCCAGGGTGCGGTTGCGCTGCGGCTGGCTGCGGCCGCCGTGCAGCGGCGCGGCGAGCACGCCGCTGGCCAGCAGGCGCTTGGCGAGCCGGTCGGCGGAGCGCTTGGTGTCGACGAAGAGGATGACGCGTCCTTCACGGGCGGCGATGCGCGCGGTGACGGCCTTCTTGTCGGTCTCGTCGAGCAGGTGCAGGACGTGGTGCTCCATCGTCGTGACGGCGCCTGCGGACGGGTCGACCGAGTGCACGACGGGGTCGGTGAGGAACTGCCGCACCAGCCGGTCCACGTTCCGGTCGAGGGTCGCCGAGAACAGCATCGTCTGGCCGCCCGGCGCGACCTGCTTCAGCAGCGCGGTGACCTGCGGCATGAAGCCCATGTCGGCCATCTGGTCGGCCTCGTCGAGGACCGTGATCCGGACCTGGTCGAGGGCGCAGTCGCCGCGCTCGATGAGGTCCTTCAGACGCCCGGGGGTGGCGACGACGACCTCGGCACCGCGGCGCAGCTGGCCGGCCTGCCGGGAGATCGACATGCCGCCGACGACGGTGGCCAGGCGCAGCCGGAGCGCGCCGGCGTACGGGGTGAGGGCGTCGGTGACCTGCTGGGCGAGCTCGCGCGTGGGGACGAGGACGAGCGCCAGCGGGGTCTTCGGCTCGGCCTTGGCGCCGGCGGTGCGGGCGAGCAGCGCGAGGCCGAAGGCGAGGGTCTTGCCGGAGCCGGTGCGGCCGCGGCCGAGCAGGTCCCGGCCGGCGATCGAGTTGGGCAGCGTCGCGGCCTGGATCGGGAAGGGCTCGGTGACGCCCTGCTCGCCCAGGGTCTTCAACAGGGCGGCGGGCATGTCGAGTTCGGCGAAGCTGTCGACCGGGGGCAGCGCGGGAGTGGTGTTCTCCGGCATGGTGAACTCGCGCGGCGGCGTGGGCTGTTGCCTGCGCTGCTGCTCGGGGGCGCGGCGCCTTCCGGCCCCGGCGGGACGGGGGGAACGCTGGCGGGACGGGCGGGACGAGCTGGCCATGCGGCATGCCTTCCGGGGACTCCGGGGGTGGGGACAGCATGAGCCGGGGCCCGCACCGTGAAGGTGCGGACCCCGGCCCGGTGATGCTCGATCAGGCGGGGAGGATGTTCTCCGCCTGCGGGCCCTTCTGGCCCTGCGTCACGTCGAACGTGACCTTCTGGCCCTCCTGGAGCTCACGGAAGCCCGAGGTGGCGATGTTCGAGTAGTGGGCGAAGACGTCGGCGCCGCCGCCGTCCTGCTCGATGAAGCCGAAGCCCTTTTCCGAGTTGAACCACTTCACGGTACCGGTGGCCATGTAATTCTCCTTGAAACAGGTAGCAGCCCCCCATTCCGAGAATGCCCCGGCAAAACAATAATGCGCCTGAGGAACATTCCCGTCAGGCGCACATAAAGTCTATGGGTACCAAAACTGCAACACGGAGACCTTAGCACGCCCTCTCACCGGGCCGCGATTCCGTCCAGGACCATGGACAGGTACTGGCGGGCGATCTCCTCGGGGCTGTGCTGTCCGCCGGGCCGGTACCAGGAGGCGGCCACCCAGACGGTGTCGCGCACGAACCGGTACGTGAGGCGGATGTCGAGGTCGGCGCGGAACACCTGGTCCGCGACGCCGCGCTCCAGGGTCGTCAGCCACGTCTTCTCGAACCTGCGCTGGGACTCGGCGAGGAACTCGAACCGCTCCTGCACGGCGAGCTGCCTGGCCTCCTTCTGGTAGATCGCGACGGCGGCGCGGTGCCGGTCGATCTCCCGGAAGGACTCGGTGACGAGGGCCTCCAGGGTCTGCCGGGGGCCGGGCTCGGCATCGAGGACGGCGTCGTAGCCGGACCACAGCTCGTCGAGGAAGGTGCGCAGGATCTCCTCCAGCATCGATTCCTTGGAGTCGAAGTGGTAGTAGAGGCTGCCCGCGAGCATGCCCGCCTCGTCGGCGATCTTACGGACGGTGGTGGCGTTGTAACCCTGGGCGGCGAAGACCTCGGCGGCGGTGGCCAGGATCTCGCGGCGCCGCTCGGGCGACGCGGCGGCCTTCGCCGACGGGGGCTTCTTGGTCACCTGGGGCTCCTTGTTCGTGGGCACGCCCCCATTGTGGTCCGTCGGCGCGGCGAGCAGCCCCGGCCCCTCCTGGCGGCGCCGCGGGCGTGCCCCGGTCATGGCGCGAGGCGCGTCACACTCCGCCGACGACGGCGACGGGCCCCGTCGCGTACAGGTCCACGGCGCCGTCCGCGGTCACGAGGGCGGCGTCGTGGCGGCCGAGCGTCCGCCCCGCCACCTGCGCGCCCGCCTCGGTGAGGGCGACGACGAGCGAGGGGCCCGGCGCGAGGGGCAGCCGGCCGCGGACGACGGCGACGGACGGGGGCTGGGCGAGGGCGTCGCGCCGCCACATGACGTTGAAGTTGACGACGGGCCCGCCGAGCAGCCGGCAGCCGGTGGGCACGTCGCCCGCGAAGTCCCTTGGTTCGTAAGGGGAGTCGACGAGGGTGGCGGCGGCGCCGACGGTCAGTTCCATGCCGTCGCCCTCGACCATGGTGAGCGTCCGGTCGACGCCGGGGAACGCGGAGAACGGCCCGTCGGCGGCCACCTCCGCGAGACTGACCCGCCAGCGGAAGTCGCCCGTGCCCGCGCCCTGCGGGGCTCCGGCGATCTCGCGGGTGACTCCGCCGCCGTTCTTCCAGGCGACGGCGGTGCGGTCGGCGGCGGGCAGCAGGCGTACGGCGGTGTCGATCATGAGCGCCGAGGGTACGCCGGGCGCACCCGCTCCGACCAGGCCCGCCGGGGGTGGCTATGTTGTTCGCCGCCCTACGTTGATGACCTCAGGAGCCGGCCGTGGAGCCCACCTCTCAGTCCGCCACGACGCCG
The DNA here is from genome assembly GCF_050410835.1 of Streptomyces sp. cg35. Taxonomy (NCBI): domain Bacteria; kingdom Bacillati; phylum Actinomycetota; class Actinomycetes; order Kitasatosporales; family Streptomycetaceae; genus Streptomyces; species Streptomyces sp. cg35. Next base: position 6,604,994 of record NZ_CP191268.1, on the reverse strand, counting down.
ACGTGCTACCGGCACGCCGGCACCGAGACGCACATCGGCTGCGTCCGCTGTGAACGGCCCATATGCCCGGCCTGCATGCGCGAGGCGTCCGTCGGGTTCCACTGTCCGGAGTGCGTGCGCGAGGGGAGCCGCTCGGTGCGGCAGGCCCGCACGGTGGCCGGCGGCCGGATATCGGCCGTGCCGCTGGTGACGTACGCGCTCATCGCGGTGAACGTCCTCGCCTACCTGGGCGAGGTGATCAGCCCCGGCATCGTCGAGCGGCTGCAGATGCTGGGCCAGGGCCTGGTCGGCCCCGACGGCGCGCGCTACGTCTTCCAGGACAGCTACCCCTCGGACTTCCACGCGGACGGGGTGGCCGCGGGCGAGTGGTACCGGCTGCTGACCGGCGCGTTCCTTCATATGCCGCCCACCGAGGGCGTGTTCGGGGTCCTGCACATCGCCCTGAACATGTGGTCGCTGTGGAACCTCGGCCGGATCGTCGAGTCCCAGCTGGGCCGCGTCCGCTATCTCGCGCTCTATCTGGTGTCCGCGCTCGGCAGCTCGGTCGTCGTCCTGCTGATCGCGCCGGACACCCCGACGGTCGGCGCGTCCGGCGCGGTCTTCGGGCTCGGTGCGGCGTACTACGTGATCGCGCGGCGGATCGGTGCGGACATGCGCCAGGTCAACCAGTTCATGGCGTACTTCCTGCTGTGGATGCTGATCTCGGCCGGGTTCACGTCGTGGCAGGGGCATCTGGGCGGCCTGCTCACCGGCGGCCTGGTGACGGTGGGGCTCGTGTACGCGCCGCGGGAGCGGCGGGGGCCGGTGCAAGGAGTGGTGTGCGGGGCGGTGGTGGTGCTGCTGGTGGCGCTGGCCGCCCTGAAGGTGGCGGCGCTCGCCTAGCGCGAGCGGTGCGGGGTCCACAACTCGGCCGTGACGGCGGCCGCTTACCCTGTCCCGCATGAAGCGCGCAGGCTGTCTGGTCCTCTCGTTCCTCGCCGTGGCCCCTGTCGCCACGGCGGCGGTCTTCTTCCTGTCCCCCGACGGCAAGAACGACGACGCGTCCGGCGGCCCCGGGACGTCGGCGACGGCGTCCGCGCAGCCCGGTCAGGTCGGCAAGTCGGCCGCGGAGCGCAAGGCCGACGACGAGCTGATCGCGGACCTGCCGCCCGGCCTCGCCGCCCCCGCCAAGAAGGAACTCGCGCAGCAGATCGTCGCCAGCGCCGAGAACTCCACGCTCGACTGGCGCGGCCAGTACGGCTACATCGAGGACATCGGCGACGGCCAGGGCTACACGGCGGGCATCATCGGCTTCTGCACCGGCACCCACGACCTGCTCACCCTGGTCGAGCGCTACACCGAGGCGCACCCGGACAACGGCCTGGCCCGCTACCTGCCCGCCCTGCGCAAGGTCGACGGCTCGGACTCGCACGAGGGCCTCGACCCCGGGTTCACCGAGGCCTGGAAGGCGGAGGCGAAGGTGGCGGCCTTCCGCAGGGCCGAGGACGAGGAGCGCGACCGGGTCTACTTCGACCCGGCGGTCCGCCTCGCCAAACTCGACGGCCTCGGCACGCTCGGCCAGTTCGTGTACTACGACGCGATGGTCTTCCACGGCCCGGGCACGGGCCCCACCGGCTTCTACGGCCTGCGCGAGGCCGCGATCAAGGAGGCCGACACCCCGTCGCAGGGCGGCGGCGAGAAGGCGTACCTGGACATCTTCCTGGACCTCCGGCGCAAGGCGATGAAGGAGCGGAAGCAGGACATCGACACCTCGCGCGTCGACACGGCCCAGCGGCAGTTCCTCTACGACGGGAACCTGTCGCTGAAGACGCCGTTGACGTGGCAGGTCTATGGAGAAACGTTCCGGGTGCCGTAGCCCCCCGTAGCCCCCGGCCCCGGACGCACCGCGACGCCCGCCCAGGCGTCCGGTCGGGGACAGTTAGGGCGAGCGTCGCGCTCAGTTCCGTACGCCGTTGTACGGGACGTTCAGGGACGGGGCGTCACACCATGAGGGCGCGGTCCGTCGGGCGGATCGGCGCCGGGAGTTCCGAGGCGCCGGTCAGGAAGCGGTCCACGCCGCGGGCGGCCGAGCGGCCCTCCGCGATGGCCCACACGATGAGCGACTGGCCGCGGCCCGCGTCACCGGCGACGAAGACGCCGGGGACGTTGGTCTGGAAGTCGCCGTCGCGGGCGATGTTGCCGCGCTCGTCGAGGTCCAGGCCGAACTGGGAGACGAGGCCGTTCTCCTGGTCGGTGCCGGTGAAGCCCATCGCGAGGGTGACCAGCTGGGCGGGGATCTTGCGCTCCGTGCCCGGCTTCGGCGTCAGCTTGCCGTCGATGAACTCGACCTCGGTGAGGTGCAGCCACTGGACGTTGCCGTCCTCGTCGCCCTCGAAGTGGGTGGTGGAGACGGAGTAGACCCGCTCGCCGCCCTCCTCGTGCGCGCTCGTGACCTTGTAGAGCATGGGGAAGGTGGGCCAGGGCTGACCCGCGTTCCGCTCGTCGCCGGGGCGCGGCATGATCTCCAGCTGCGTGACCGAGGCCGCGCCCTGGCGGTGGGCGGTGCCCACGCAGTCCGCGCCGGTGTCGCCGCCGCCGATGACGACGACGTGCTTGCCCTCGGCGGTGATGGGGGGCTGCACGAAGTCGCCCTCCTGCACCTTGTTGGAGAGCGGCAGGTACTCCATCGCGAAGTGGATGCCGTTCAGCTCACGGCCCGGGACCGGCAGGTCGCGGGAGATCGTGGCGCCGGCGGCGACGACCACGGCGTCGTAGCGCTTGCGCAGCTTGGCGGCGTCGAGGTCACGGCCGATCTCCACGCCCGTACGGAACTTGGTGCCCTCCGCGCGCATCTGCTCGATGCGGCGGTTGATGTGGCGCTTCTCCATCTTGAACTCGGGGATGCCGTAGCGGAGGAGTCCTCCGATGCGGTCCGCGCGCTCGTAGACGGCGACCGTGTGACCGGCCCGCGTCAGCTGCTGGGCGGCGGCCAGGCCCGCCGGGCCCGAGCCGATGACCGCGACCGTCTTGCCGGAGAGCCGCTCCGGGGCCTGGGGCGCGACGTCGCCGCGGTCCCACGCCTGGTCGATGATCGACACCTCGACGTTCTTGATGGTGACGGCCGGCTGGTTGATGCCGAGCACGCACGCCGACTCGCACGGAGCCGGGCACAGGCGGCCGGTGAACTCCGGGAAGTTGTTCGTGGCGTGCAGCCGCTCCTGCGCCGCCGACCAGTCCTCGCGGTACGCGAAGTCGTTCCACTCGGGGATCAGGTTCCCCAGCGGACAGCCGTTGTGGCAGAACGGGATGCCGCAGTCCATGCAGCGCGAGGCCTGCTTGCTGATGATGGGGAGCAGCGAGCCGGGAACGTAGACCTCGTTCCAGTCCTGCACGCGCTCGCCGACGGGACGCGTCCTGGCGACTTCGCGCCCGTGGTTGAGAAAGCCCTTGGGATCAGCCATTGGTCGCCGCCTCCATCATCTTCTCGGTGATCTCGGTCTCGGAGAGACCGTCTCGCTCGGCGGCGTCCTTGGCGGCGAGCACTGCCTTGTACGTGCTGGGGATGATCTTGCTGAAGCGGGCCACCGAGGCGTCCCAGTCGGCGAGCAGCTTCTCGGCGACCGTGGAGCCGGTCTCCTCCACGTGGCGGCGCACGACGTCGTGCAGCCACTGCTTGTCGGTGTCGTCCAGGGCCTCGACCGCGGACTGGCTCGCGCCGTTCACGTTGTCGGTGTCCAGGTCGATGACGTACGCGATGCCGCCCGACATGCCGGCCGCGAAGTTGCGGCCCGTCTCGCCGAGGACCACCGCGTGACCGCCGGTCATGTACTCGCAGCCGTGGTCGCCCACGCCCTCCGAGACGACCGTGGCACCGGAGTTGCGGACGCAGAAGCGCTCGCCGGTGCGGCCGCGCAGGAACAGCTCGCCGCCCGTCGCGCCGTACGCGATGGTGTTGCCGGCGATCGTCGAGTACTCGGCGAGGTGGTCGGCGCCGCGGTCCGGGCGGACCACGATGCGGCCGCCGGACAGGCCCTTGCCGACGTAGTCGTTGGCGTCGCCCTCCAGGCGCAGCGTGACACCGCGCGGCACGAACGCGCCGAACGACTGGCCCGCCGAGCCGGTGAAGGTGATGTCGATGGTGTCGTCGGGCAGGCCCGCGCCACCGAACTTCTTCGTCACCTCGTGGCCGAGCATGGTGCCGACCGTGCGGTTGATGTTGCGGATGGCGACCTGGGCGCGCACCGGCTGGGCGTCGGCCTGGTCCTGGGCCGCGAGGGCGTCGGCGGCGAGCTTGATCAGCTCGTTGTCGAGCGCCTTCTCCAGGCCGTGGTCCTGCGTGATCAGCTGGTGGCGGACGGCGCCCTCGGGCAGGTCCGGGACGTGGAACAGCGGCTCCAGGTCGAGGCCCTGCGCCTTCCAGTGGTTCACCGCCCGCTCGGTGTCGAGGAGTTCGGCGTGGCCGACGGCCTCCTCGATGGAGCGGAAGCCCAGCTCCGCGAGGAGCTCGCGGACCTCTTCGGCGATGAACTCGAAGAAGTTCACGACGAACTCGGGCTTGCCGGAGAACCGGTCGCGCAGCGTCGGGTTCTGGGTGGCGATGCCGACCGGGCAGGTGTCCAGGTGGCAGACGCGCATCATGACGCAGCCGGAGACGACGAGCGGCGCGGTCGCGAAACCGAACTCCTCGGCGCCGAGGAGCGCGGCGATCAGCACATCGCGGCCGGTCTTCAGCTGGCCGTCGGTCTGCACGACGATGCGGTCGCGCAGGCCGTTGAGCAGCAGGGTCTGCTGGGTCTCGGCGAGGCCGAGCTCCCAGGGGCCACCGGCGTGCTTGAGCGAGGTGAGCGGGGACGCGCCCGTGCCGCCGTCGTGGCCGGAGATGAGGACGACGTCCGCGTGCGCCTTGGAGACACCCGCGGCGACCGTGCCGACACCGACCTCGGAGACCAGCTTCACGTGGATGCGGGCCGCCGGGTTGGCGTTCTTGAGGTCGTGGATCAGCTGAGCCAGGTCCTCGATGGAGTAGATGTCGTGGTGCGGCGGCGGGGAGATCAGGCCCACGCCCGGCGTCGAGTGACGCGTCTTGGCGACCCACGGGTAGACCTTGTGGCCGGGCAGCTGACCGCCCTCACCGGGCTTGGCGCCCTGGGCCATCTTGATCTGGATGTCGTCGGCGTTGACCAGGTACTCGGACGTGACGCCGAAGCGGCCGGAGGCGACCTGCTTGATCGAGGAGCGGCGCGCCGGGTCGTACAGACGGTCCGGGTCCTCGCCGCCCTCACCGGTGTTGGACTTGCCGCCCAGCTGGTTCATGGCGATGGCGAGGGTCTCGTGGGCCTCGCGCGAGATGGAGCCGTAGGACATGGCGCCGGTCGAGAACCGCTTGACGATCTCGGAGACGGGCTCGACCTCGTCGATCGAGATCGGCTGCCGGCCCTCGGACTTGAAGTTGAACAGGCCGCGCAGCGTCATCAGCCGCTCGGACTGCTCGTTCACCCGGTCCGTGTACTTCTTGAAGATGTCGTAGCGGCGCGAGCGCGTGGCGTGCTGGAGGCGGAAGACCGTCTCCGGGTCGAACAGGTGCGGCTCGCCCTCGCGGCGCCACTGGTACTCGCCGCCGATCTCCAGGGCGCGGTGCGCCGGGGCGATGCCGGAGGCCGGGTAGGCCTTGGCGTGGCGGGCGGCGACCTCCTGGGCGATGACGTCCAGGCCGGCGCCGCCGATCTTGGTGGCCGTGCCGTTGAAGTACTTCTCGACGAAGGCCTCGTCGAGGCCGACGGCCTCGAAGACCTGGGCGCCGCGGTAGGAGGCGACGGTCGAGATGCCCATCTTGGACATGACCTTGAGGACGCCCTTGCCGAGCGCGTAGATCAGGTTGCGGATCGCGCCCTCGGCCTCGCCGTTCTCGTCGCCCGACAGGAACGTGCCGGCGCGGACCAGGTCCTCGACCGACTCCATGGCCAGGTACGGGTTGACGGCCGCGGCGCCGAAGCCGATCAGCAGGGCGACGTGGTGGACCTCGCGCACGTCACCGGCCTCGACCAGCAGGCCGACCTCGGTGCGCTCCTTGGTGCGGATGAGGTGGTGGTGCACGGCGGCGGTGAGCAGCAGCGACGGGATCGGCGCGTGCTCGGCGTCGGAGTGCCGGTCGGACAGGACGATCAGGCGGGCACCGGCGTCGATGGCCGCGTCGGCCTCGGCGCAGATCTCCTCGATCCGGGCGGCGAGGGCGTCGCCGCCGCCGCTCACCCGGTACAGGCCGGACAGGGTCGCGGCCTTCATGCCGGGCATGTCGCCGTCGGCGTTGATGTGGATGAGCTTGGCCAGCTCGTCGTTGTCGATCACCGGGAACGGCAGGGTGACCGAACGGCACGACGCGGCGGTCGGCTCCAGCAGGTTGCCCTGCGGGCCCAGCGAGGAGCGCAGCGAGGTGACGAGCTCCTCGCGGATCGCGTCCAGCGGCGGGTTCGTGACCTGCGCGAACAGCTGGGTGAAGTAGTCGAAGAGCAGGCGCGGGCGCTGCGAGAGGGCCGCGATCGGGGTGTCCGTGCCCATCGAGCCGATCGGCTCGGCGCCGGTCTTGGCCATCGGCGCGACGAGGATGCGGAGCTCCTCCTCGGTGTAGCCGAAGGTCTGCTGGCGGCGCGTGACGGAGGCGTGCGTGTGCACGATGTGCTCGCGCTCGGGCAGGTCGGAGAGCTCGATCTCGCCGGCTTCCAGCCAGTCGCCGTAGGGGTGCTCGGCGGCGAGGCCGGCCTTGATCTCGTCGTCCTCGATGATGCGGTGCTCGGCGGTGTCGACGAGGAACATGCGGCCGGGCTGCAGCCGGCCCTTGCGGACGACCTTCGCCGGGTCGATGTCGAGGACGCCGACCTCGGAGCCGAGGACGACGAGGCCGTCGTCGGTGACCCAGTAGCGGCCGGGGCGCAGGCCGTTGCGGTCGAGAACGGCGCCGACCTGGGTGCCGTCGGTGAAGGTGACACAGGCCGGGCCGTCCCAGGGCTCCATCATCGTGGAGTGGTACTGGTAGAAGGCGCGCCGGTCGGCGTCCATGGAGTCGTGGTTCTCCCACGCCTCCGGGATCATCATCAGGACGCTGTGCGGAAGCGAACGGCCGCCGAGGTGCAGCAGCTCCAGGACCTCGTCGAACGAGGCGGAGTCGGAGGCGTCCGGCGTACAGATCGGGAAGATCCGCTCCAGCTTCTCCGAGCCGAACAGCTCGGAGGCGAGCTGGGACTCGCGGGCGCGCATCCAGTTGCGGTTGCCCTTCACGGTGTTGATCTCACCGTTGTGGGCGACGAAGCGGTAGGGGTGCGCGAGCGGCCACGACGGGAACGTGTTCGTGGAGAAGCGCGAGTGGACGAGCGCGACGGCCGAGGCGAAGCGGCGGTCGGACAGGTCCGGGAAGAAGGGCTCCAGCTGGCCGGTGGTCAGCATGCCCTTGTAGACGATGGTGCGGGCGGAGAGCGACGGGAAGTACACGCCGGCCTCGCGCTCGGCGCGCTTGCGCAGGACGAAGGCCTTGCGGTCCAGCGCGATGTCCTTCGCGGCACCGTCCGCGTCCGCCACGAAGATCTGCCGGAAGACCGGCATCGTCGAGCGGGCGGTGGCGCCGAGCAGCTGCGGGGCGACGGGGACCTCACGCCACCCGAGGACGTTCAGGCCCTCTTCACCGGCGATGGTCTCGAGCTGCGAGACGAAGGACTCGGTGTCGTTCTCCGGCAGGAAGGCGATACCGACGGCGTACGCACCGGCGTCGGGCAGGTCGAAGTCGACCGACTCGCGCAGGAAGGCGTCCGGAACCTGGGACAGGATGCCCGCGCCGTCACCCGAGTCGGGCTCGGAGCCGGTGGCACCGCGGTGCTCCAGGTTGCGCAGAACTGTGAGCGCCTGCTCGACCAGCGTGTGGCTCGCCTCACCGGTGAGGGTGGCCACGAAGCCGACGCCGCAGGCGTCGTGCTCGTTGCGCGGGTCGTACATGCCCTGGGCGGCAGGGCGAGCATCCATGTGCGACCAGTTCTGGCCGTTCGCGGAATGCTGGGACGGCTGGCGCGGCGTACGCATCGGCTCTCCCGTCGTCGTCGTGGCATTTTTCAAGTGCCGAGGGACGACGTTGGCCCTCTGCGGAGGTACTGCTGATGTACTGCAAAGTTCATGCTGCTGCAAAATTTCGTGCAGGTTACATGATGGAACGATTCTCAGGAAGCGGATAGTTCGTTCCAACATGCGGACACCGCGGGTGGCGGCGGAAGGGGGCCCTGGGGACAGATCAGTGACCGGGGGGCCGATGTGCCGATGCGCGTCGCGGGCCTCATTGCCCACAGCGCTTACGGCTCATGCCCCGTGGTCAAGTACTCGAAACCGTCCAGTAACGACTACTTATGCAAGGCCCTGTATAGCCATCTTCCGGCCGTGACCGGCGAACCGTCAACCTATTGCCGTTCCGAAGAGACTGCCCAGGAGATACGTCACACCCGCCGCGGCGCCGCCCAGGGCCAACTGCCGCAATCCGCTGAACCACCAGGAGCGCGCCGTCACCTTCGCCACGACGGCGCCGCACGCGAAGAGTCCGATCAGCGCGAGCACCACGGCGGGCCACAGCGCGCTCGCCCCCAGCAGGTAGGGCAGTACGGGGATGAGGGCGCCCAGCGCGAACGAGCCGAAGGAGGAGACCGCGGCGACCGTCGGCGAGGGCAGATCACTCGGATCGATGCCGAGTTCCTCGCGCGCGTGGATCTCCAGGGCCTGCTCGGGGTCGCGCGACAACTGCCGGGCGACCTCCGCGGCCAGCTCGGGCTCGACACCGCGGGACACGTACAGCTCGGCGAGCTCCCGCTCCTCGTCGACCGGGTGCTTGCGCAACTCCCTTCGTTCGACGTCGAGTTCGGCCTCGACCAGCTCGCGCTGGGAGGCGACGGAGGTGTACTCGCCGGCCGCCATGGAGAAGGCGCCGGCGGCCAGGCCCGACAGACCGGTGATGATCACCGTCTGCTGCGAGACGGCGCCGCCCGCGACACCGGCCATCAGCGCGAAGTTGGAGACGAGGCCGTCCATCGCTCCGAACACCGCCGGACGCAGCCAGCCGCCGTTGACGTCGCGGTGGGTGTGATTGTCCCGGTGCGCGTCGTGCAGCGTCGCCTCGGTCTCGATGATGGCCATGCTCGTGATCCCCGCTCCCCTAGGTCGTTTACGGACCCGAAAGTACGCGCGAAAAAACGCCTCCGCTAGCAAGGAAGGCCGTACTTACCTGCGGTTTTGCACCCTGCGCAACAGGCCGGGCACGCGCTGACCTCGACCTTCCCCGACTCACCCGTGAGATGGATCACGTGATCGCTCCGTTGACGGGCCGGGAAACATGACCGCAACATCTGTAAACGTTTCCAGCAGCCGGAAACGTTTACAGCAACCAGACGTTCGCTGACACAAGGGGGCAAAGAGGTGCCGAGGACAGCGACCGCACCGCAGGGCGGTCAGCCGACGATCGTCTCCATCGCCGAGCGCGCGGGAGTCTCGATCGCCTCCGTCTCGCGCGTCCTCAACGGCGTCGGCGCCCGCCGCGACACCGTCGAGCGGGTCGAGCGCGCCGCCGCCGAGCTCGGCTACGTGCCGAACGCGGTGGCCCGCTCCCTCAAGGACGGCCGCACCCGGCAGCTCACCTTCGCGATGCCCGACATCGGCAACCCGGTGTACGTGGCGATGGTCCGCGCCATCCAGTCGGTGGCGAAGGCGGCCGGGTACCGCCTGCTCCTGCACTCCACGGACGCCGTCGTCGACGACGAGCTGGCCGTGCTGCGCAGCCTCGGCGACCGGACCAGCGACGGGCTCATCATCTGCCCCATCCGCATCACCGACGAGCACATCGAGGCGCTGCGCACCGCGGCCGGTCCCGTCGTGGTCATAGGGTCCCTGCCGGACGACGTGCCCGTGGACAGCGTGCGCGCCGACTCCGTCGCGGGCGCCTCGCTCGCCGTACGCCACCTGTACGAGACCGGGCGCCGCCGGATCGCCTTCGTCAACGGCCCCTGCGACACGGTCCCCGGCCGCAACCGCGCCGCGGGCTACCGCGCGGCGCTCGACGACTGCGGCCTCGTATACGACCCGGCGCTCGTCGTGCACACCGACTTCGGCATCGAATCCGGCGCCGAGGCCGCCGCGGCCCTCCTGGACCGGTCCCCCGACGCCGTCTTCTGCGCCAACGACCAGCTGGCGCTCGGCGCCGCCCGCGCCCTGCACTCCCGCGCGCTGCGCATACCCGAGGACGTCGCCGTCGCGGGCATGGACGACAGCGTGCTCGCGCAGGCCGGCTGGCCCCCGCTGACCAGCGTCGACCTCGGCTCCACCGAGCGCGGCCGGCGCGCCGCCGAACTGCTTCTGGAGCGCCTCGGCGCCTCCGGGACCGCCACCCCCCGCAGCACCACCGCCCCGCCCCGCCTCGTCGTCCGCGCCTCCACGGGCCGGGCGGCGCCCGACAGTTGAGAGCCACGAGGTTCGATCCATGAGTCTCACCGCCGACCGGGACAGTGCCGTCCCGGGCAGCCGCGGCACACCGCCGCCCCGCACTCCGGACCAGCGCAAGCGCGCGCTCGGCCTGGACCGGGGCGCCTGGTTCCTGCTGCTTCCCGCGCTGGTCCCGATCCTGATACTCAGCGTGGGCCCGCTCCTGTACGGCCTGTCGCTCGCGTTCACCGACGCGCAGGCGGGCCGCACGTCCCCCACGCAGTTCGTCGGCCTGGACAACCTGCTCGACCTGCGCCACGACAGCCTCTTCTGGGAGTCGTTCCGCATCGGCCTGATCTGGGCGGTGTGCGTCACGGCGCTGCAGTTCGTCCTGGCGCTCGGCCTCGCCCTCCTCCTCAACCAGAACCTGCGTTTCCGCTGGCTGGCCCGCACCCTCGCGCTGGTGCCCTGGGCGATGCCCGAGGTCGTGGTCGGCATCATGTGGCGCCTCGTCTACCACTCCGACGCGGGCATCCTGAACAAGACGCTGACCCAGCTGGGCCTGATCCACGAGAACATCGACTGGCTCTCCGACCTCTCCTACGCGCTGCCCGCGGTCATCGTCGTCGGCGTCTGGGCCGGCATGCCGCAGACCACGGTCGTGCTCCTCGCCGGTCTGCAGAACGTGCCGCACGAGCTGCGCGAGGCCGCCCAGCTGGACGGCGCCGGACTGTGGCGCCGCTTCACCACGGTCACCTGGCCCGCGCTCAAGCCGGTGGTCCTCGCCGTCACGGCCCTGAACTTCATCTGGAACTTCAATTCCTTCGGCCTGGTGTACGTCCTCACGCAGGGCGGCCCGGGCGGACAGACCCGGCTGCCGATGCTGTTCGCGTACGAAGAGGCCTTCAAGTACGGCCAGTTCGGCTACGCGGCCGCGATGGGCCTCGTCATGATCGCGGTGATCGCGGTCCTCCTGACGCTGTTCCTGCGCAAGAAGCTCAAGGAGGACGCAGCATGAGCGTGAGCCCCGCACTCCCCCGGGCCGCCGGCCGGGCGGGCCAGTACCTGGCCCTGCTCTGCTACCTGGTCTTCCTGGCCTTCCCCCTGCTCTGGCTGCTGTCGACCTCGTTCAAGTCGCCGCAGGAGCTGGGCTCGATCGACCCGTCCTGGCTCCCGCGGCACCCGAGCCTGGACAACTACCGGGCGGCCTTCGACGCGCAGCCGCTGCTCCACTCGGCACTGAACAGCCTGGTCGTCGCGGTCAGCGCCTCGCTGATCTCGGTGGCGATCGCGGTCCCGGCGGCGTACGTGATGGTCCGCTACAAGAGCCGGGTCGGCCAGGCCGGCACGGTCTGGATCCTGGTCAGCCAGATGTTCCCGTTCGTCCTGGTGATCATTCCGCTGTTCCTGGTGCTGAAGAACCTGCACATGATCGACAGCATCCCCGGCCTGATCATCGTCTACGTCGTCTGGAACCTGCCCTTCTCGCTCTGGATGCTCCAGGGCTACGTGAAGTCGGTTCCGCGCTCCCTGGAGGAGGCGGCGGCGATGGACGGAGCGGGCCGTCTGCGCACGCTGACGAGCGTGGTCCTCCCGCTGCTGGCCCCCGGCCTGGTGGCGACGCTGATGTTCAGCTTCGTGACGGCCTGGAACGAATTCTTCTTCGCGCTCGTGCTGCTCAAGTCCCCGGAGAACCAGACGATGTCGGTCATCCTCACCCGTTTCCTCGGCGCCGAGGGCGTCGCGGACCTGGGCCCCCTCGCCGCGGCCTCGGTCCTCGCCACGATCCCCAGCCTGGTCTTCTTCGCGCTGCTCCAGCGCCGGCTCGTGGGCGGCATGCTCAGCGGGGCGGTGAAGGGCTGATGCGCACCCGACGGATCACGGCGGCGGCCGCGGCCGCCCTCTGCCTGACCCTCGTCGCCGGATGCGGCGGCGACGGCTCGGACCCGTCCGACGGCACGGTCACCCTCGAATTCCTCAGCCTGGCCTGGCAGAAGGAGTCGGTCGACGCCAACAAGGCGCTCGTCAAGCGGTGGAACGACACCCATGACAAGGTCAAGGTCAAGTATGTGCAGGGGAGTTGGGACAACATTCACGACCAGCTCCTCACCTCCTTCGAGGGCGGCGAGGCGCCGGACATCTTCCACGACGACGCCTCCGACCTCACCGACTTCGCGAACGGCGGCTACCTCGCGGATCTCGGCCCGTATCTGCCGAAGTCGCTGAAGGAGGACATCCCGCAGGCCTCCTGGGACACGACGACGTTCGACCACAGGACGTACGGCATCCCGTTCCTCCAGGAGCCGCGCGTCCTGATCGCGAACACGAAGCTGCTGAAGCAGTCCGGCGTCCGCATCCCGACCGCTCAACACCCTTGGACCTGGGACGAGTTCGAGAAAGTCAGCAAGAAGCTCACCCACGACAAGAACAAGGACGGCCGGCCGGACACCTACGGCGTCGCCTGGTCGATGAAGGAACCCGTCAGCCAGTCCGTCAACCTCTCCCTGTCCACCGACGGCAAGATCTTCTACAAGGGCGAGGACGGCAAGAACGAGATCCGTTACGACGCGGCCGACTCCGCGGTCGCGCAGCTGATCAACCGGCAGGTCAACGAGGACCGCACCGCGCCCAAGTCCGGCCTGGGCATGTCGGGTTCGGACACGCTGCCCGGCTTCTTCGCGGGCCGCTACGCGATGCTCCCGCTCAACTTCTCGTACCGCCAGCAGGTCCGGCAGCAGGCACCCGAGGGCTTCGACTGGACGGTGCTGCCCATGCCGTCCGGCGCCGGCGGCCTGGCACAGGGCACGGCCCCGCAGACCCTCTCGGTCTCCCAGGACAGCAGGCACAAGCAGGCGGCGACCGACTTCATCGCGTACCTGACGCAGGCCGAGCACCAGGTCCAACTGGCGCGCGGCGACTGGCTGTTGCCCACGAGCACCGAAGCGCTGAAGGCCCCCTCGCTCACCACGGACAAGAACGGCTGGAGGACGGGGGCCGACATAGCGAAGGGCCTGCGCCCCTCGCCGGTGCTCGGGGTGCGCGGCTACGCGGAGTGGAAGGACAAGATCGCCACTCCGGCCTACCAGGAGTACTACAACGGCGCGTTCGGCATCGATGAACTGCGCAAGCGCCTGGCGGGCGACGGCAACCGCATCCTCGACCGCTACCAACGCTGAACCGAGCACGACCCCAGAAAAGAGCACGAACACACCATGAGCGTCAGCGTCGACCCGGATCCCCCCGCGGACGGCACCGCGGCCCCCCGCAGGCTGCGCACGGTCCCGCATCCCCCGCCGCCCGGCACGATCTCCCTGCGGGACCGGGCCAGGGGCGCGCTCCTCGGCCTCGCCGTCGGCGACGCGCTCGGCGCGCCCGCCGAGAACATGAAGCCGTCCCAGATCCGCGAACGCTGGGGCCGCATCGAGGGCTTCGTCTCCGCCGATCCGGCCGGGACGGACGACACCGAGTACGCGATCTTCTCCGGCCTGCTGCTCGCCGAGCACGGCGCGGCCCTCACCATCGCCGATGTCGAGGCGGCCTGGCACACGTGGATCGCGGACCGGGACGAGGGCCCGTTCAAGGGCGCGGGCTTCAGCGAGCGCGGCACGCTGGAGAATCTGCGCCGCGGTCTCGCGGCGCCCATCTCGGCGCAGCACCGGCACGCGTGGAGCGACGGCCTCGCCATGCGGGCGGCCCCCTTCGGTGTCCACGCGGCCGGCCGCCCCGCCGAAGCGGCGCGCCTGGTGTCCATCGACGGCACGGTGTCGCACGACGGGGAGGGCATCCACGGCGGACGGGCGGTGGCGGCCGGAGTGGCGGCGGCGATGGTCAGCCACAACCCGGACGCGGTCGTCCAGGCGGCGCTCTCCGTGGTGCCGGAGGACTCCTGGACGGCGCGCTCCCTGCACCGGGCGGTGTCGGCGGCGCGCCGGGCCCGCCGGGACCCGGACGGCACCCAGCTGTCCATGGAACGAGCGGTGCGCAAGGCGGTCGTCATCGGCGGCTACCCCTGGACGGACCTGGCGCCGGAAGCGGTCGGGCTCGCCTTCGGGGCGTTCGCGGTGGCCCGCGGCGACTTCCGTGAGTCCGTCCTCACGGCGGTGAACATGGGCCGCGACGCGGACACGACGGCGGCGGTCGCCGGGGCGCTCGCCGGGGCACTGTGCGGCGAGGCGTCGATCCCGGAGGCGTGGTCCGCGGCGATCGGCCCGGTTCGCGGCAGCTGCCTCCCGTCCATGGCGGGCAAGCACATCCTCGACGTGGCGGACCGCCTGACCCCGCCCCCGCCGGACCGCGAGGGAGCGGTGGCGTGACCCGGCACGGCAGATCGCCCAAGGCGGGGCCGCGGCCGATGGCGCCGCACTCGGACGAGAAGCCCCACCGGGCTGAGGCCGCACGTCGACGGGAGGGGACGTGTCGGGGTGCCCCCGCCGGACACCACAGGCATTCAGCGCCGGACGGCGCGCCTACGGCGTACGGAGGCGACGAGACCCATCCGGCCGGGGAAGTACCCCGGCGCGGCCCCGCCCCACGAACCGACCGCCGGCGCACCACCCCGGCAACGCACACCCCCGCCCCACCGAAAGGCCAGGCCTCCCCATGACGACCGCCCCGGCGGAGACGACGTCCCGCATCGAGGGTCTTCTGCTCGGCATCGCCGCAGGGGACGCGGCCGGCTGGCCGTCCGGGCGGCACCGCGCCGCCCGGCTCCCCGACTGGACCCGCCGTCTCACCCGCGAACTGGACACGTTCGCCGAGCAGAACGCGACCACCACCCTCCCCGTCCCGATCGCCCTGAACCAGCCCCCCGAGCCGCTCCGCCTCGGCCCGTCCGACGACGCCGAATGGGCCGCGTTCACCGCGCACGCCGTCCTCGACGCGTACGCCGAGGGCCTCGGCGACCTGCCCCCGGACCACCGTGTCCGCTCGGCGCTCGCCCTGGCCTGGAACACGCTCGCCGACGAGATCGCCGCGGCGGCCGCCCGGGCCGACGAGATCGAGTCGGCGAAGATCCCGCTGCGCGCCCGGATCTCCGTCCGCGCGGGCCTGGGCAATCTGGCCGCAGGTCTGCGGCCCCCGGCCACCGGCCACGACAACCCGCACTACTTCGACGACGCGGCCTGCGTACGGGCGGCCGTCCTCGCGGTCGTCCACCCGGGACAGCCCGAACGCGCGGCGGATCTGGCCGAGTTCGACGCCCGGTACACCCAGGACGGCGACGGCGTGCACGGTGCCCGCGCGATGGCGGCGGCCGTGGCGGCGGCGCTCGGCGGGGCACCGGTCGACGCCTGTGTGGACGCGGCGCTGGCCCAGCTCCCCGACGGCACCGAGATCCACCGCAACGCGCACCGCGCGGTGGAACTGGGCCGCACCACGGCGGCCGCCCGCCCGGGCCTGCCCGGCAACGCGTTCGCGCTCGTGCCCGTCCTGGAGCACGAGATCGTCGACCACGTCTACAGCTACGGCATCGCGGCCGCGGAGACGGTCCCCGTCGCCCTGGCCGTCGCCACGGCCGCCGCGGGCGCGGTCACCGAAGCGGTCCCGACCACCGCGTGCCTGTCCCGCGTCGCGGACTCGGCGCCCGCCCTGGCCGGTGCCCTCACCGGCGCGATCGGCGGCGCGGAGGCGCTCCCGCAGACCTGGCGCGACGCCTGTCGCACGCTGGCCGGCTGCGCGCTGCCCCGCCTGGCGGGCACGGACCTCACCGACCTGGCGGCACGCCTCGCGGCCACGCACGCACCACCACGGTCACATGCACACCTGATCAACTCGGCCTCCTCGGAAGGAACTTCGGCATGAGCAGCGTCCCCACTCACCCGTCACTGGAGGACCGCACCACCGGCGCCCTCGTCGGCGCCGCCGTGGGCGACGCGCTCGGCGGCCCGGTCGAGGGCTGGACCCCGGAGGCGATCGCGGAACGGCACGGCGGCCGGGTGCGCGGCATCGTCGAGCCGTTCTACAAGGACGACTGGAAGACGGCCCGCCCGATCGCGCCGTACCACAAGGGCGACGGCCACGTCACCGACGACACCCTGATGACGCACGCGCTGATCCGCGTCTACGAGAAGGTCCGCGACCACCTCGACGCGTACGCCGTCGCCGACCACCTGGTCCCGGACCTGATCACCACGCCCCGCTGGATCCCGGAGCTGGAGGCGGAGGCGCTCCCGCTCCAGCGCATCTTCCTCGCGGAGAAGTGGATCGTGGCCCGCATCCACTACGGCCACATCGACCCGCGCGAGGCGGGCGTCGGGAACATCGTCAACTGCGGTGCGGCGATGTACATGGCGCCGGTCGGCGCGGTCAACGCGGGCAACCCCCTCAAGGCGTACGAGGAGGCGCTGGACGTCGCGGGCGCGCACCAGAGCTCGTACGGCCGCGAGGCGGCGGGCGTCTTCGCGGCGGCCGTGGCGGCGGCGTACAAGCCGGACGCGACGCCCACCACGGTGATCGACGACGTCCTCTCCCTCGCCAAGGACGGCACGAAGGCGGCGATCGAGGCGGTCTGCGAAGTGGCGTCCCGCTTCGACGACTTCGAGGACGCGCTCCAGCCCCTGCGCGAGGCGGTCACCCCCTTCGACACGGTCGGCCCGGACTACCGCAAGCCGTCGCTGGGCGCCCGCCGCCCGTCGCGCCTGCACTCCATCGAGGAGCTCCCGGTCGCGCTCGGCATGCTGCTGGTGGGCCGCGGCGACTTCCGGCACACGGTGCTCGGCTCGGTGAACTACGGCCGCGACTGCGACTCGATCGCCACGATGAGCGGCGCGATCGTCGGCGCGCTGTACGGGGAGGGCGCGGTGCCCAAGGAGTGGAGTGCGGAGGTGGCGCGGGCCAGCAGGCTGGATCTGCACGCCCCGGCCGCCGCCCTCACGCGCGTCACGCGTGAGGTGCACGCGCGCGATCTGGAGCGCCGCCGCGCCCACGAGGCGGCGTTCGCGTCGGTCGCGGGGCTGTGATGCTGCGTCTGACCTGGGTCCAGCCCGAGGACCTGCTCGGTCACGAGCTGCGCCAGGCCGCGCAGGACGGCCGCGACGCGTCCGCGGTCGAGCGGCGCTGGACGGCGGTGGGCGGCCACCTGGCACCGGATCGGGCGGGCGCGTCCGCGGGGCCGACTCCGCCCGAACTTCGGTCTCTCGCCGGGCAGTTGCTGGACGAGCTGGCGGTCCTGCCGTCGCCCCTGGCGGCGGACGAGCCCACCGGTCTCACCGCGATCCGGGACGCCTGCCCGGCCTGGCCGCACTCCCCCACCGCCGCGCACCAGGCGTCGTACGACGCGGTCCACGCGGCCTGGCTGGGCCGGGCCGCCGGATGTCTGCTCGGCAAGCCGGTGGAGAAGCTGCCCCTCGCCGGGATCCGTGCCGTCGCGCGGTCCACCGGCAACTGGCCGCTGAGCGGCTGGTTCACGGAGGTCGGCCTCGACCCGGAGCTGGCCGCCGCGTATCCGTGGAACCGGCGCAGCGCGCCGACCTCGCTCGCCGAGAACATCGACGGCATGCCCGAGGACGACGACCTCAACTACCCGCTTCTCGCCCTGCTGTTGCTCCAGCGACACGGCACCGGCTTCACCACCGAGGACGTGGCGAAGCTGTGGCTCGACGAGCTGCCCGCCGGGCGCACCTTCACCGCCGAGCGCGTCGCGTACCGCAATCTTCTCGACGGCCTCGAACCTCCCGCCACCGCCGCTCACCGCAACCCGTTCCGGGAGTGGATCGGCGCGCAGATCCGCGCCGACGTCTTCGGCTGGATCAATCCCGGGGACCCGGCGCGCGCCGCCGAGCTGGCGCACCGGGACGCCGTGCTCACGCACACCGCCAACGGCGTGTACGGGGAGATGTTCACGGCCGCCGTCATCGCGGCCGCGGGCTCGGGCACGGTGGACGTGCACGCGGCGCTGCGGGCCGGCCTGACGGTCGTACCGCCGCGCTCGCGGTACGCGAGGGCGGTGCGCCTCGGCATCGAACTGGCCGAGAGCCAAGAGGACTTCGACACCGTGGTGGACGAGCTGCACGGCGTCTACGCCGACCACCACTGGGTGCACGTCCTGCCCAACGCGGCCCTGCTGGCCGCCGCGCTCACCCACGCCGACGGTGACTTCTCCGGCTCCATCTGCCGGGCGGTGTCGGGCGGCTGGGACACGGACTCCAACGGCGCGACGGCCGGTTCGATCGCGGGCCTGCTCGCGGGCGGCCCGGACGCGCTCGGCGCGCGGTGGACGGCTCCGCTGAAGAACCGCCTCGCCACCACGGTCGCGGGCTTCGACGGCATCGGCTTCGACGAACTGGCCAGGATCACTCTGGAGGCCCGCGCATGACGACCACTCAACAGACGACTCAGAACGGCCCGTTGACCGGACTGCGGGTCCTCGACCTGGCCACCCTCTTCGCGGGCCCGCTCTGCGCCACGATGCTCGGCGACTTCGGCGCCGAGGTGGTGAAGGTGGAGCATCCGCGCAAGCCGGACCCGTCCCGGGGCCACGGTCCGGCCAAGGACGGCATCGGCCTGTGGTGGAAGCTGCTCGGCCGCAACAAGAAGAACCTCACGCTGGACCTCTCCTCCCCCGGCGGCCGCGAGGTGCTGCTCAAGCTGGTCGCCGAGTCGGACGTCGTCATCGAGAACTTCCGCCCCGGCACCCTGGAGAAGTGGCACCTCGGCTGGGAGGAGCTGAGCGCCGCCAACCCGCGCCTCGTGCTGGCCCGCGTCACCGGCTTCGGTCAGTTCGGCCCGTACGCGCGCCGCCCCGGGTTCGGCACGCTCGCGGAGGCGATGAGCGGCTTCGCGGCGATCACCGGCCAGCCGGACGGCCCGCCGACCCTGCCCCCGTTCGGCCTCGCCGACTCCATCGCCGCGCTCGCCACCTCGTACGCGGTGATGGCGGCGCTGCGCGGCCGGGACGTGACGGGCCGCGGTCAGGTCGTCGACATGGCGATCATCGAGCCGATGCTGACCATCCTCGGCCCGCAGCCCACCTGGTACGACCAGCTCGGTTACGTCCAGCCCCGCACCGGCAACCGCTCCACGAACAACGCGCCCCGCAACACGTACCGCACGAGCGACGACAAGTGGGTCGCGGTCTCCACGTCCGCCCAGTCGATCGCGGAACGGGTGATGCACCTGGTCGGCAGGCCGGAGTTCATCGACGAGGAGTGGTTCGCGACGGGTGCGGGCCGCGCGGGTCACGCGGACGAGCTGGACGCGGCGGTCGGCGGCTGGATCGCGGTCCACACCCGCGACGAGGTGGTGGCGGCCTTCGAGAAGGCGGAGGCGGCCATCGCCCCGATCTACGACATCCGTGACGTGATGCGGGACGAGCAGTACCGGGCCCTGGACTCCATCACCGAACTCCCCGACCCGGACCTCGGCACGGTCAAGATGCAGAACGTCCTGTTCCGCCTCTCCGAGACGCCGGGCGCGATCAAGTGGACGGGCCGCCCGCACGGCGCGGACACGGACGAGATCCTCGACGGCCTCGGCCTGTCGCAGGCGGACATCGCCACCTTGCGGAAGGCTGGTGCGGTATGAGCACAGTGTTCCTGACCTGGCTGTACGTCCCCGGGGACCGCCCCGACGTCGTGGCGAAGGCGCTCGGCTCGGGCGCCGACGTGGTCCTCGTCGATCTGGAGGACGCGGTCGCCCCCGAGCGCAAGGCGTACGCGCTCGACGCGACGGCGGAGCTGCTCGCCGACAAGCACGAGGTGCCGGTGCACGTGCGGGTGAACGCGCTGGACGGGCCGCTCGCCGAGCGGGAGGTGCGGCGCCTCACCCCGCTGCCCGGTCTGGACGCGCTGCGGCTGCCGAAGGTGCACGACACCGCGGACGTGGCCCGGGTCGCCGACTGGGCGGTCGACGTGCCGCCGCTGTACGCCCTGCTGGAGTCGGCGCTGGGCGTCGAGCACGCCTACGACATCGCCTCCCACCCCTGTGTGCACGGCGTCGCGCTCGGCGAGGCGGATCTGCGGGCCGACCTCGGCGTCGCGGACGCGGCGGGCCTCGCGTGGGTGCGCGGCCGTGCGGTGGTCGCGGCCCGCGCCGCGCACCTGCCGCCCCCGCCCCAGTCCGTCTACCCGGACATCCGCGACACGGCGGGCCTGGCCCGGTCCTGCGCCGAGGGCCGCGCGCTCGGCTTCTTCGGCCGGACGGCGATCCACCCGCGTCAGCTCCCGGTGATCGAGGAGGCGTTCCGTCCGACGGAGGCGGAGCTGGCGGCGGCCGAGGAGATCGTGGGCGCGGCGGCCACCGACGCGGGGGCGCTCGCGCTCCCGGACGGCCGTTTCGTGGACGCGGCGGTGGTGGCCTCCGCCCGCAGAACCCTGGCCCTGGCAGGCCGGCCCACCACCGCTGACCGGCCCACCACCCCTGACCGGTCCGGCACCCCCAGCCCGTCCGGCGTTTGAGGACGAGCCCTCAGGGCGATACACCCGCACCAAGAAGGGCGCCGAACCAGAGACGGTTCGGCGCCCTTACGAGCGTACGGCGAAAACCAATCAGGCCTTCTTGGCCCCGGCCTCGTCCTTGGCCCCGGCGTCAGCACTCTTCACAGCGCCATCGCCATCGGCAACCCCATCCGCACCGCCATCAGCGTCGGCCTCGGCCTTGGCATCGGCATCCGCCGTGGCCGGCTCCTCGGCTGCGCCGGAAGCGCCGTCCCCGTCCTCGTCGGAGGCACCCGGCTCCACGATCTCCTCGCGTCCCGGTCGCGTCTTCGCCGACACCACCAGGTAGACCACGGCGAGCACGAAGACGATCAGCGCGGTCCAGTTGTTGAGGCGCAGACCGAAGATGTGGTGCGCGTCGTCGACCCGCATGTACTCGATCCAGAACCGGCCCACGCAGTACGACGCCACGTACAGGGCGAACGCCCGCCCGTGTCCCAGCTTGAACCTGCGGTCGGCCCAGATGACCAGCAGCGCGACGCCGATGCACCACAGGGACTCGTAGAGGAACGTCGGGTGGTACGTGCCGGGCACCCGCCCGTCCGTGTCCGAGGTGATCTTCAGGGCCCACGGCAGATGCGTCTCCCGGCCGTACAGCTCCTGGTTGAACCAGTTGCCCCAGCGGCCGGCGGCCTGCGCGAGGGCGATGCCCGGCGCGAGGGCGTCGGCCCAGGCGGGCAGCGGGATGCCACGGCGGCGGCAGCCGATCCAGGCACCCACCGCGCCGAGCGCGATGGCGCCCCAGATACCGAGGCCGCCCTCCCAGATCTTGAAGGCGTCCACCCAGTCACGGCCCTCGCTGAAATACAGCTCGTAGTCCGTGATCACGTGGTAGAGACGCCCGCCGACCAGGCCGAACGGCACCGCCCAGACAGCGATGTCGGCGACCGTGCCGGCCCGCCCGCCGCGGGCGATCCAGCGCCTGTTGCCCAGCCAGACGGCCAGGAAGACGCCGATGATGATGCAGAACGCGTAGCCGCGCAGCGGGATGGGTCCGAGATGGATGACCCCGCGCGACGGGCTGGGAATGTAGGCAAGTTCCATGGCAGGGTCGACGCTACCGTGCCGGGCCGCGGACACGTCCAGCAGCCCGGCTACGTCTCCATAACAAGGGCCTACTTGTCGGCGTCCTGCACCGTCTTCTTCAGCTTGTCCGGCGTCATGGTCTGGTCGTCCATGATGTTCTTGCCGTTGAGCAGGACCGTCGGGGTGCCCTGGTAGCCGCCGTCCTGGAACGCCTTGTACGACTTGTTGATCCAGCCGTTGTGCGTGCCGTCGTCCACACAGGACTTGAAGGTGTCGGTGACCAGCCCGTCGACCTTGCCGGCCAGGTCGATCAGCTTGCCGTTGTCGGCGAAGGTGTCCTTGGTCTCCTCCGGCTGGTTCTCGTACAGCACGTCGTGGTACTCGGGGAACTTGCCCGCGCCCTGGGCGCACGCCGCCGCGTTGCCCGCGTGGAGGGAGCCGCTGCCGCCCATGTTCGAGTCGATCAGCGTGACCGTGTGGTACTCGACCTTCAGCTGGCCGGCGTCGGTCAGCTCATGGATCGTCGAACGGTAGTTGTCCTCGAAGGACTTGCACGCGGGGCAGCGGAAGTCCTCCCACACCGTGAGCGTCGACTTGGCGCTGTCCTTGCCGACGGGGATCGCCAGATCGTCCTTGCCGGTGGCTCCCTTCGGCGCGACCACGGCATCCGACGAGCCGCCGGAACTGTCGTCACCGGAATTCGCCGCGGCCACGCCGATCACGGCGGCCAGCCCCAGCACACAGACGACGGCCGCGCCCACGATCAGGGTCCGGCGCCGCTTCTCGGCGGCTTTCTGCTTCTCGCGCTCCACGGCCAGCCGCTCGCGGGCCGTTCGCTTTCCCTCACGGTTCTTCTCGCTCACACCCGCCCAAACGAACCGGGGAGGCACGAGCGTGCCTCCCCGGTCCCACTTCCACCCATATGAGGGACGTTGCTACGCGTCGCCCCGTACGCCGGCCGCGAGTTCACCGGCGAGGGCGCGGACCGCGTCAAGACCGGCGGCCTCGTCGTCGGCGTCCAGCATCCGCTTCACGAACGCCGAGCCGACGATGACGCCGTCCGCGAAGGCGGCGACCTCCTTGGCCTGCCGGGCGTCGGAGACGCCGAGGCCGACGCAGACCGGCAGGTCGGTGGTGGCCTTGGTGCGGCGGACGAGGTCCTGGGCCTGGTTGCCGACGGACTCGCGGGTGCCGGTGACACCCATCAGCGAGGCGGCGTAGACGAAGCCCGAACCGGCCGCCGTGATGGTGGCCAGGCGCTCGTCCTTGCTGCTGGGCGCGACGACGAAGACGGTCGCGAGACCGTGCTTCTCCGCGTGCTCGCGCCACGTCGCCGACTCCTGCACGGGCAGGTCGGGCAGGATGCAGCCGGCGCCGCCCGCCTCGGCGAGCTCGGCGGTGAACCGCTCGATGCCGTAGCGGTCGATGGGGTTCCAGTACGTCATGACGAGGACCGGCTTGCCGGTGGCCTCGTGGGCCTCGCGCACCGTGCGCATGACGTCCTTGATCTTGACGCCGCCGCGCAGCGCGATGTCGTCGGCGGTCTGGATGACCGGGCCGTCGAGCACCGGGTCGGAGTGCGGCAGGCCCACCTCGACCACGTCGGCGCCGCCGTCGAAGACGGCCTTGATCGCCGCGATGCCGCCGTCGACCGTGGGGAAACCGGCGGGCAGGTAGGCGATGAGGGCGGAGCGGCCCTCGGACCTGGCAGCGGCCAGGGTGTCGCTCAACAGCTGGATGTTGCCGCTCACTTGGCGTCCCCCTCGATCTCCGCGGTGTCGGCGGCGTCGGCCGCGACCTCGGCGTCGGCACCCTCGTCGTACAGCCCGAAGTACCGGGCGGCGGTGTCCATGTCCTTGTCGCCGCGCCCGGACAGGTTGACGATGATCAGCCCGTCCTTGCCGAGCTCCTTGCCGACCTCGAGCGCGCCCGCGAGGGCGTGCGCGGACTCGATGGCCGGGATGATGCCCTCCGTGCGCGACAGCAGGCGCAGTGCCTGCATCGCCGCGTCGTCGGTGACGGCGCGGTACTCACCGCGGCCGCTGTCCTTGAGGAAGGCGTGCTCGGGGCCGATGCCCGGGTAGTCCAGACCGGCCGAGATCGAGTACGGCTCGGTGATCTGGCCCTCGTCGTCCTGGAGGACGTAGGAACGGGAGCCGTGCAGGATGCCGGGCTCGCCGGCCGTCAGGGTCGCGGCGTGCTCGCCGGTCTCGACGCCGTGGCCCGCGGGCTCGCAGCCGACGAGACGGACGTCGGTGTCCGGGATGAACGCGTGGAACAGGCCGATGGCGTTGGAGCCGCCGCCGACGCAGGCGATCGCGGCGTCGGGCAGCCGTCCGGCGCGCTCCAGGATCTGGCGGCGGGCCTCGACGCCGATGACGCGGTGGAAGTCGCGGACCATCGCCGGGAAGGGGTGGGGTCCGGCGACCGTGCCGAAGAGGTAGTGCGTGCGGTCGACGTTGGCGACCCAGTCGCGGAACGCCTCGTTGATGGCGTCCTTGAGGGTGCGGCTGCCGGACTTCACGGCGACGACCTCGGCGCCCAGCATGCGCATGCGGGCCACGTTCAGGGCCTGGCGCTGGGTGTCGATCTCGCCCATGTAGATGGTGCACTCGAGGCCGAACAGGGCGCAGGCGGTGGCCGTGGCCACGCCGTGCTGGCCCGCGCCGGTCTCGGCGATGACGCGGGTCTTGCCCATGCGCTTGGTGAGGAGGGCCTGGCCGAGCACGTTGTTGATCTTGTGCGAGCCGGTGTGGTTCAGGTCCTCGCGCTTGAGGAAGATCCGGGCGCCGCCGGCGTGCTCCGCGAACCGGGGCACCTCGGTGAGACTGCTGGGGCGGCCGGTGTAGTTGACCAGGAGGTCGTCGAGTTCGCGGGCGAACTCGGGGTCGTTCTTGGCCTTCTCGTACTCGACGGCGACCTCGTCGACTGCGGCGACGAGGGCCTCCGGGATGAACTTGCCGCCGAACGCGCCGAAATAGCCTTCGGCGGACGGGACGATCCCCTCCGGGTCGGGGATGAAGTACTCGCTGGGCATGCGTGAGCCTCACGGTGAGTCGGTGGAAACAACTGATCGCCGTGGGGGCGTGGGTACTCGGTCGAGTGCGGACCGTCTTGGGTTGCTCGCGCCGTTCCCGCGCCCCTTACAGGGCGCCCTGCCATCGCATGCCGTTGACCTGACCCGGCTCGTCACCGATGACGTACCGCACGCGCCGCCCGTGCACCCTGCGCGCGGGCGCCCGGCAGCCGCGCGGGCGGCAACCGGGGGCGAGGCGGACGGCGATGGACATGGTGCGGGTCTCAGCCCCGTCCGTGGCGCAGCGCGGGGTGCGCGCCGGCGGCGACCAGGTCGGAGACCGCGGAGCGCGGGTCGCGGCCGGTCACCAGGGACTCGCCCACGAGGACGGCGTCGGCGCCCGCGTTGGCGTACGCGATGAGGTCGTGCGGGCCGCGCACGCCGGACTCGGCGACCTTGACGATGTGGTCCGGGATGTCCGGGGCTACGCGCTCGAAGGTGCCGCGGTCGACCGTGAGGTCCTTGAGGTTGCGGGTGTTGATGCCGATGACCTTGGCCCCGGCGTCGACGGCCCGCTCCACCTCGTCCTCGTCGTGCGCCTCGACGAGCGGCGTGAGGCCGATGGACTCGGCGCGCTCGATGAGGGACTCCAGGGCGGGCTGGTCGAGGGCGGCCACGATCAGCAGGGCGAGGTCGGCGCCGTACGCGCGGGCTTCCCACAGCTGGTACGAGGTGACGATGAAGTCCTTGCGCAGGACCGGGATGTCGACCTTGGCGCGGACCGCCTCGAGGTCGGCGAGGGAGCCGCCGAAGCGCCGCTGCTCGGTGAGGACGGAGATGACGGCCGCGCCGCCCGCCTCGTAGTCGGCGGCGAGGGCCGCCGGGTCGGCGATCGCGGCCAGCGCGCCCTTGGAGGGGCTGGACCGCTTGACCTCACAGATGACCTTGACGCCGTCGCCGCGCAGGGCCGCGACCCCGTCCTTGGCGGCTGGAGCCTTCGCCGCGCGCTCCTTGAGCTCGTCGAGGCTGACGCGCGCCTGCCGTTCCGCGAGGTCGGCACGGACTCCGTCGATGATCTCGTCGAGCACACTCACGCGAGGGGACTCCTTTCCTGGCAGTTCGGTTCTCTGGGCAACCGAGTGGTCACTGTGATGGTATCCGGAGGAGGGCGAAGGCTCCGCATCCGGTTGACGGCGATCCCACTACCTGGACAAATGCTGTTGATCAAGGGAGCAGGAAGCCACCGACGGGCAGGTTCCGGACAACCGTGAAGGTCAGCACGACCGCGCCGAGTGTCCACAGGTGTACGCGCCCGAGGCCGAGGCCGAGCGGACGACCACGGGCCGCCCGCACGGCCCACACGGTCCACAGCACGGCGAAGAGGGCGTAACCGGCCACGGCCAGGGCGTTGGCGCCGAGGGCTCCGCCCAGGTCACCGTGCACGATGGCGTGGGCGCTGCGCAGGCCGCCGCAGCCGGGGCAGTAGACGCCGGTGGCCTGCAGGAGCGGGCAGGCGGGGTAGTGGCCGGGCTCGTTCGGGTCGACGGTGCCGACGTACGCGAACGCCGCCGCGACCGCTCCGAGGAGCCCGAGCGGCACGGCCAGCCTGCGCAGGGCGCCGGTGCGGGGGGCGGCTTCGGTGTCGGTCGTCTCGACGGTCACCCGTGAATTCTGCCCCGGTGGAGCGGGCTGCGCGCCCGGGGACACGCGAAAGGGGCGGTGCGGCGAGTCCGCCGCACCGCCCCCGCGTCGTTCTGCGAGCGGCTCAGGCCTCCGAGCCGGCGGTCGCGGCCGGGACGGTCTTGAGCTGCAGCTCGGCACGGCGCGGCTTGCCGAGGCCCATCGCGCTCATCGCGCCGCCGACGATCGCGGCGACCGCGAGCAGGGCGATGCCCGCCCAGAAGCCGGCCACGCTGCCCATCACCATGAAGGCACCGGAGACACAGAAACCGATGAAGGCGATGATGACTCCGGTCCAGGCGGCCGGGGTGTGTCCGTGGCTGGTGTCCGCCATGGCTTGCTCCTCGTGACTAATGGCCCGTGCGTACACGGGCTTGCATCGTTCGTTTCCATTGTCCCGTACGCGCTGTACGGGCCGGACCCGGGGTCAGGCGGTGCCCGTCGGGTCCTCGCCGCGGTCGAGGGCCTTCCACAGGTCCTCGGGGCGGTCCGGGTCGACGGGCTTCTGCCGGCGGGCCCGGGGTGCGCCGCTGCGCTCGTAGCGGCCGCCCATCGAGGGCCAGGCCGCGCCGTACACGACGGCGAGGATCCCGGCGATCAGGATGAGGGCGCCGCCGCCCGCCGCGACGTACGGCCAGGCGGTGTGACTGAGCGCGTCGATGGTGCCGGCCGCGTCGCCGGAGGCCTGGGCGGCCTTCTCGTCGAGCGCGGAGCTGTCGTCGGCGCCGAGCACGGCGGCGGCGACGGCGCCCGCGCCGCTGAGCGCGAGCAGCGCGGCGACCAGGACGCGGCCCGCCCGGCGCACCGCGAACACGGCGACGAGGGCGGCGAGCCCCACGATGGCGAGGGCCGCGGGGACGCCCGTGACGTCGCTGCCCTTGGCCGTCAGCGGGAGCTTGCCCCCCGCGACGGCGGCGACGCCGGAGCACCACTCCTGCCGGGACGCGAGCAGCGCGACCGCGGCGCCCGCGGCCCCGAAGAGCAGGGCGACGCCGAGACTGCGCCGGCCGCTGCTGCTCGGCCCGGCGGTCTCGGAGGCTTCGGTTCGGGGGTGCGGTACGGCAGTCACGTATTCCACTATCGCCTGTCCGCGCGGGTGTATGTGACCCGGGGGCGGGAGGCGTGGGTCACTTCACACCGTGGGCGGCGCCGAGCCGGTTCGCCGTGTGGACGGCACGGAGCACCGCCGCGGCCTTGTTGCGGCACTCGGTGTCCTCGGCGACCGGGTCCGAATCGGCGACGACGCCCGCGCCCGCCTGCACGTACGCCGTGCCGCCGCGCAGCAGCGCGGTGCGGATGGCGATGGCGGTGTCGGAGTCGCCCGCGAAGTCGAGGTAGCCGACGCAGCCGCCGTACAGGCCGCGCCGGGACGGCTCCAGTTCGTCGATGATCTGCATCGCGCGGGGCTTGGGGGCGCCGGAGAGGGTGCCGGCCGGGAAGCAGGCGGTGAGCACGTCGAAGGCGGTGCGGTCCCCGGCGACCTGGCCGGTGACGGTCGACACGATGTGCATGACGTGCGAGTACTTCTCGATGGACATGAAGTCGACGACCTCGACGGAGCCGGGCTCGCAGACCCGCCCGAGGTCGTTGCGCCCGAGGTCGACGAGCATGAGGTGCTCGGCGCGCTCCTTGGGGTCGGCGAGGAGTTCGTCGGCGAGCGCCTGGTCGTGCTGCGGGGTGGTGCCGCGCGGCCGGGTCCCGGCGATGGGGTGGACCATGGCGCGGCCGTCCTCGACCTTGACGAGGGCCTCGGGGGACGAGCCGACGACGTCGAACCCGTCGAAGCGGAAGAGGTACATGTACGGGGACGGGTTGGTGGCCCGCAGGACCCGGTAGACGTCCAGCGCGCTCGCCGTGCACGGGGTCTCGAACCGTTGGGAGGGCACGACCTGGAAGGCCTCGCCCGCCCGGATCCGCTCCTTGATGTCCTCGACGGCCTCCTGGTACTGCTCGCCGCCCCACAGCGCGGTGAACTCGGGCAGCTCGGACGGCGGGAGTGCGGCCGGGGCGGACTGCACGGGCTTGCCGAGGTCGGCCTCCATGGCGTCGAGCCGGGCGACGGCGTCGGCGTAGGCCTCGTCGACGCCGGTGTCGAGGTCGTTGTGGTTGATCGCGTTGGCGATGAGCAGGACGGACCCGTCCCAGTGGTCGAGCACGGCGAGGTCGCTGGTGAGCAGCATCGTCAGCTCGGGCAGGTTCAGGTCGTCCCGCTCCCCCGGGCCGATCTTCTCCAGGCGGCGCACGATGTCGTAGCCGAGATAGCCGACCATGCCGCCGGTGAAGGGGGGCAGGCCCTCGTAGCGCGGGGTGTGCAGCGTCTCGACGGTGGCGCGCAGGGCGGCGAGGGGGTCGCCGTCGACGGGGACGCCGACCGGCGGGGTGCCGAGCCAGTGGGCCTGGCCGTCGCGCGTGGTCAGCGTGCCGGTCGAGTGCACGCCGACGAACGAGTACCGGGACCAGGACCGTCCGTTCTCCGCGGACTCCAGGAGGAACGTGCCGGGGCGTTCGGCGGCGAGCTTGCGGTACAGGCCGACCGGGGTGTCGCCGTCCGCGAGGAGCTTGCGGCTGACGGGGATCACGCGGCGGTCGGTCGCGAGCTTGCGGAAGGTCTCGAGATCCATGGCGGCCGACCCTACTGCTTCACGGGGAGGATGTCGGCGTCGAAGCAGGTCCGGGCGCCGGTGTGGCAGGCGGCGCCCACCTGGTCGACCTTGACCAGGACGGTGTCCGCGTCGCAGTCCAGGGCGACCGACTTCACGTGCTGGAAGTGGCCGGAGGTGTCGCCCTTGACCCAGTACTCCTGGCGGCTGCGCGACCAGTAGGTGCAGCGGCCCGTGGTGAGGGTGCGGTGCAGCGCCTCGTCGTCCATCCAGCCGAGCATGAGGACTTCGCCGGTGTCGTACTGCTGGGCGATGGCGGGGACCAGGCCGTCGGCGCTGCGCTTCAGGCGCGCGGCGATGTCCGGGTCGAGGCGGCCGGCGGCGGAGGGGGGCGTGCTGCTCATGGGGGCCATTGTGCCGCGCCGTGCGGGTTCCCTTTCGCGGGCGTCCACTGTCCGGACGGGGGAGGCGGTCGTAGGCTGGCGCCCATGTCGACCCATGCCAAGCGTGAACGACTTCTCCTCGCCGATCTGTTGGAGGCGGCGGGCCCCGAGGCCCCCACTCTGTGCGAGGGCTGGACCGCCCGTGACCTCGCGGCGCACGTCGTGGTGCGCGAGCGCCGGCCCGATGCCGCCGGCGGCACCCTCGTCAAGCAGCTCGCCTCGCGTCTGGAGCGGGTGCAGGGCGAGTTCGCGGAGAAGCCGTACGAGGAACTGATCCAGCTGATCCGGACGGGGCCGCCGCGCTTCTCGCCGTTCTCCCTCAAGCAGATCGACGAGGCGGCGAACGTGGTCGAGTTCTATGTCCACGCCGAGGACGTGCGCCGCGCGCAGGCCGACTGGTCGCCGCGGGAGCTCGACCCGGTCTTCGCCGAGGTGCTGTGGTCACGCCTGGAGCGGATGGCGCGGGTCGTGGGCCGCAAGGCGCCGGTGGGCCTGGTGCTGCGCCGCCCGGACGGCCGGACGGCGGTCGCGCACCGCGGTGCTCCGGTGGTCACGGTCACCGGCGAGCCGTCGGAGCTCCTGATGTACACGTTCGGCCGTCAGGACGCGGCGGACGTGGAGGTGGAGGGCGACAAGGCGGCCATCACCCAGCTCAGCGAGACGAAGGCGCTGGGCCTGTAGACACGGCACGCACCACACGCACCACACGCACCAACGGAAAGGCCCCCATGATCAAGCTCGCGATGACCAGCGTCTACGTGGACGACGTGGCCAAGGCCCACGCGTTCTACACGGACGTGCTCGGGTTCGAGACGCGGACGCACATCGACCTGGGCGACGGGACGCTGTTCGCGACGGTGGGGGCGGCCGGCGCCCAGGCGGACGTGGAGCTGCTCCTGGAGCCCGGCCAGGGGCCGATCGCGGAGCCGTACCGCGCGGCGCTGCGGGAGGCCGGCCTGCCCAGCATCGTGTTCTCGGTGGAGGACGTCGCGGCCGAGTACGAGCGGCTGCGGAAGCTTGGCGTGGCCTTCACCCAGGGCCCCGAGGAGCAGGGCCCGGTGATCACGGCGGTGCTCGACGACACGGTGGGCAACTTCGTCCAGCTGATGCAGCCGGCCGCGACCGGCTGACGGGTCCCGTCAGAGCGGGTTGATGCGCGCTTTCAGCAGGCAGAACTCATTGCCCTCGGGATCGGTGAGGACGTGCCACTGTTCCTCGCCGGTCTGGCCGATGTCGGCCCGGCGCGCTCCGAGCTTCAGGAGGCGTTCGAGCTCGGCGTCCTGATCGCGGTCGGTGGGGTTGAGGTCGATGTGCAGCCGGGACTTCCCCGGCTCCGGCTCGTCCCTGGCGCTCAGGATGATCGTCGGCTGCGCACCGCCGAACCCGTCGCGTGCGCCGATCTCGAGGGTGCCGTCGTCCTCGCGGTCGAGCACCACGAAGTCCAGGACCTCGCACCAGAACCGCGCCAGCACCTCGGGGTCGCGGCAACCGAGCACGAGTTCACCGATACGACATGCCATGGACGAAGACCTGCTCTCAGCGTCGGAACCGCCGGGCCGCGGGGCGCTCCTGGGCTCCCCGCGGCGGGAAGACGATCGAGACCGTACCGGGCGGTGCGAGCGGGTGTGAAGCGCTTTTCGGGGTCCGCGCCCCGCTCCCGTCGAACAGTCCTCAGGGGAGTTCGGCCCGGCGCAGGGGACCCGAGCAGAGGGCGACGACGCCGCCGAGCGCGCAGACGCCCGCGCACCCGGCGAACACCGCTCCCGTTCCCCACAGCGCGACGGCCCACCCGACCACGGGGAACGTGAGCGGTGCGACGCCGAAGCTGACCAGGGTGGCGGCGGAGGTGACCCGGCCGACGTAGGCGGGGCCCGCGTGGCTCTGCAGCAGCGCCCCGCTCAGGGTTCCGCACAGCCCGAGGGAGAGGCCGACGGCGAGTGCGACGCAGGCCGCGCCCACGACGGACGGCACCCGGGCGAGCAGGGCCATCGCCGCGGAGCCCAGCACGGCCATCACGCCGGTGACGAGCCCGGCGCGGGGCGCCCGTCCCCGTACGGTGATCAGGAGTGCGGCGGCCCCGGCGCCGACGCCGAACCCGGCGAGCACCCAGCCCATTCCGGTCGAGCCCCAGCCGCGCTCGTGGGCGAGGAGCGTGAGGCCGAGGTTCATCGGGCCGACGAAGCCCAGGTCGCCGAGGGCGATGACGAGCACGAGGGGCCGCAGGACGGGGTGGTGGGCGATGTGCCGCAGCCCGTCGCGCAGTTCGGCCGTGACGGCCGCGCGCTCCTGCCGGTCCGCGGGCGGCGGTCCGGCGTCCCGGACGGCGATCAGCAGCGGCAGGGACACCCCGATGAGCAGCGCGGCGGCGCCGAACGCCCCGGCCGTGCCGCCGAGCGCGATGCCGAGGCCGGCGAGCGGTCCGCCGAGCACGTTGGCGAGCCGGGTCGCGAGGGCGCGCAGCCCCTGCACGCGGGCGAGTTGGCCGCGTTGCGCGATGCGGGCGGGCAGGGCGCCCGCGGCGGGCAGGAACACGGCGTCGACGATCCCGAAGACGACGGCGACGGCGCCGAGCGCCCACAGTCCGGGGCTGGTCGCGAGCAGGGTCGCGGCCGCGGCGACGACGAGTGCGGCGCGCACGGCGCTGGTGGCGAGGACGACGCGGCGCGGTCCGTACCGGTCGGCGACCACTCCGCCGCCGAGCATGAGGACGGCGCGCGGTACGGCGCTGACCGCGGTGACGAGGCCGGCCTGGGCGGGGGTGCCGTGCTGCACGGCCGCCCAGGACAGGGCGAAGTAGTAGACGTTGTCGCCGACGGCGGACGAGACGTACGCGCTGAGCCAGCGCAGCACGTTCCCGTCGCGGTGGGCGGCCGGCGTGCCGTCGGTGGCGGTGTCCCGCAGGGCGGTGGACGCCATGGCGGGCCGCCCTCAGTTCCGGAACGGGAAGGCGTAGGTGTGCACCGCGACGTTCTCGCGGCCCTCGGTGTTCCCGGCGTCCTCTGCGGCCCGGCCCTGTTCCTCGTAGCGGCGCAGCAGTGCGCGCATCTCGCCGACGAGCTCGGTGAGTTCGGCCGCGGTCAGCCGCATCATGGACTCGGACGACTCGTGGGCCGTGGCCCAGGCGTCGTCCCAGGCGATCCGCTGGTCGAGGAAGCGCCGGTACATGTCGGCGCGCTGCTCGAAGAAGAGCCGGCTGGCGGCGGTGTGCGCGGCGGCCTTCTCGGGTGCGCTGCGGAAGTCGGCGTCGCGGATCTCGACGCCGTCGGACGCGGGCTGCCACCAGCGCTCGCGCCCGTCGACGCCCTGCGGCTCGGCTTCCTCGATGAGGCCGTGCTCGGCGAGCTTGCGCAGGTGGTAGCTGACGAGTGCGACGGCCTCGTCGACGTGCTCGGCGAGCTGCGAGGCGGTGGCGACGCGGCGCAGGCTCAGCTCGCGGTAGAGCATGCTGCGCACGGGGTGGGCGAGGGCCTTGAGCGTGCCCAGGTCGGTGATGCGGCGGTCTCTCTCTTTGCCTGCCATACCGCCACCGTAGATACGAAAGAAATGTTGCGCAATAAAAATTGCGGAACTTGTCCTGCGCTTCCGGGGCCGGGAGCGGGCCGGGACGTCAGTCGTGCGGGCGCAGGCGGTGCGCCTGCAGCGCCAGGGCGAGTTCCACGAGGTCGGTGGGGCGGGTCAGGCTCCGGCCGGTGAGCTGTTCGCAGCGGCGCAGGCGGTTGAGGACGGTGTTGCGGTGGCAGTACAGGCGGGCGGCGGCGCGCTGCGCGGAGCCGTCGCAGTCCAGCCAGGCCGTCAGGGTGTCGAGCAGCAACGCCCGGTCGGCGGACGGCAGGGTGCGCAGCGCGCCGAGCACCCGGTCGGCGAGGAGGTCTCCGAGCGCGGGGGCGCCGGCCACGAGGGCGGCGGGCAGTTCGTCGTCGAGCAGGACGGTGCCGCCGCTCGCGGGGCAGATCCGCAGGGCGGTCTCGGCGAGGCGCCGGGCGCCTCCGACGGCGGCGAGCCCCTCGACGGCGGAGCTCACGCCGACGCGTACGCCGGCCCCCCGGTCCGTCGACGCACGCCACGCGGCGGCGAGTTGCCGTACGTCGCACTCCCCCAGGGCGACGATGCCGCGCTCGGCGTCGGGCGCCGGGTGCCACACCGTCCGGGTGCCGGTGGGCGCGGGCGCCACCGTTCTGCCGCCCGCGACGAGCACGACGGCGTACCGGCCGCGCTCGGGCAGGCCGAGCGCGGCGGCGGCGTCGGGCAGGTCGGCGATGCGGGTGGCACCGTCGAGCAGGGCCGCGGCCGTCAGGCGGCGCCGGTTCTCGCGGCGCCAGGTCAGTTCGTGCTCCGCCCGGCGGTAGGACTCGGCGACGCAGGCACAGTGCTCGTCGACGAAGTTCCGCACGTCGGCAGCGAGATGGACGAGCAGATGCGCGTCCCGCGGATGGTGCCGGGTCACCTCGTCGACGAGCGCCTGCCAGACCAGGGCGCCGCCGAGCCGGAAGGCGTGCAGCAGGGCGTCGAGCGGGAGGCCGCGGGCCGCGCGTTCGGCGCCGATGCGGGCGGAGCAGGCCCGGGCGGCCTCGCGGGAGCGGGCGGGGTCGAGCAGGGAGGCGACGCTGTGCCGCAGGGAGCGCTGCACCTCGCGCCGTACGTCCCCGGGGTCGGCGTCGATCGCGGCGCGGTAGGCCGGTTCCCGTGCGTGCAGTTCGGCCGTCAACCGGTCGGTGAGCGTGGGCAGTTGCCCCATGAGCGGGAGCGCGGCGCGACGCAGTACGGCGACCGCGTCGGACCCGGCGGGCGGGGGTCCGGTCCGGGGGCGGGGTCGAGGGGGTACGAGGTGCACGGGCATCGCGGTCCTCCACGGGTCGGCTCGTGCCGGAGCGCGCCTGAGCCGCCCCGGGGCCCGAGAATGACATACCGTCTGGTCGGTCTCCAGCCCTCGGGACATAACGACACCGTGACGCGTACGGATCCGTGAGGTGCGGCCCGGGCGGGGACGCGGGGCCGGGACCGGATCTCAGGAGTGCGCGACAGGCCGTTCCGCGTGGTTCACGAGGCGGGCCAGTTCGACCCGGGAACGGACGCCCAACTGCGCGAACACGTTGCGCAGATGGTGGTCGACGGTGCGCGGGCTGACCGACAGGCGCAGGGCCACCTCGCGATTGGTGGCGCCCTCCGCGACGCAACGGGCGATGCGCAGCTGCTGCGGGGTCAACTCCGCGAGTCTGCCCGGAGGTTCGCGATGGCCGGGGGCTTCGCCGGTGGCGCGCAGCTCGGCGGCCGTCCGGTCGGCCCAGACCGTGGCGCCGCACCGCTCGAAGGCGACCAGGGCGTCGCGCAGCAGCACCCGCGCGCGGGCGGGCCGGCGCGCGCGGCGCAGCCATTGGCCGTGCAGGGCGGCGGTGCGGGCCCGCTCGAAGTCGCCGTCGGCCCGGTCGTGACGGGCCAGGGCCTCGGCGAACCGGGCGTCCGCGCGGGCCGGGTCGCCGGCGGCCAGCAGCGCCTGGCAGCGGGCCAGTTGGGCCAGCGCCTGCGGGTCGTAGCCCCGCTCGGTCCACACCGTGAACTCCGCGACGGCGGCCCGGGCCCCGTCCGGGTCGCCGGCCAGGGCCGAGGCCTCCACGAAGCACGGCACGGCGAGCATCCGGACCGCGAAGTGGCCGCGCCGCGGCCCCGGCCGCACGAGCGGTCCGAGCCGGGCCGCCGCCTCGGCCACCCGGCCCCGGGCCAGATCGGCGCGGGCCAGGGCCCATTGGGCGAGGGTGGCGGCCTGGACGAGACCGTGCCGGGCGGCGACGTCCTGCGCGGCCCCCGCGTGCCGGGCGACCGTCTCGGCGTCACTGTCCAGCGAGGCGACCAGGGCGAGGATCGCGTGCATGTGGGCGAGGACGTTGCGCTGCCCCGTGGCGCGCGCCGCCCGCAGCCCCTCCTCGGCGTGGGCCCGGGCGCGGGCGTGCCGCCCGGTGCGCAGTTCGCCGTACGCGAGCAGTTCCAGGGCCCGGGGCAGCTCGGGCCCCGCGTCGTGGGCGCGGGCGGCGGCGAGGGCGCGGCTGCCGAGAAGGCAGGCGGCGTCCACGTCCCCGGCGACGAGAGCGGCGGCCCCGGCCCGCAGCAGCGCGTCCGGGGCACCCGCGTCGGCGGCCCCGGCGACGACCCGGCGCAGCGCGGCCCGGCCCGCCGCGTAACGGTCGTCGAGAGCGGCGGACATCCCGAACCCGTAGTCGTGCCCGGTGGCGGCTCCCGCCCGCGGCTCCCCCACGTCCTCCCGGTACGCCTCCATGTCGCCGAGCGCCCACGACGCCTCCGCCGCGGCGAGCCGGGCGTCGAGCGCGTGGGCCGGCGGGCAGAGCCGGGCGGCCAGCAGCAGGCAGGCGCGGGCGTCGGCCATCGGGCCGTCGCGCAGGGCGAGCAGCCCGTGCACCAGCGCGGCGTTCCCCCGCACCTCGTCCGGCGGCGTCAGCTCCCCCACTTGGTCGAGCAGTTCGCGCGCCCGGTGCGGGCGTCCCGCGCGGCGCGCCTGGTCCGCGGCGGCCACCAGCAGGTCGGCGCGGACGGCCGGATCCGCGGTGAGGGCCGCCGCGTGGGCGAGGGCGGTGGCCCGCTCCCCGTGCGAGGGGCCCGGCAGCCGTGCCGCGGCGGCGAGTTCGGCGCCGGTCCGGCTGTCGGGATACGGCGCCGCGAGCGCCCGGTGCAGCAGCCCCGCCGGCCGGTGCCGCTCCCCCGCGGCGGCCTCGGCCAGCAGGCGGTGCGCGGCCCTGCGCTGCGCGGGCCGCGCCGCCTCGTACACCGCCCGCCGCCCGGCGAGCCGCAGCCGCCCGTCCGGGCTCCGCTCCAGGCCCGCGCGCTCGGCGGCGTCCAGCGCGTCCGCGCCGAGTCCGGCGGCCGCCGCGGCCCGCAGCACGAGGCCGCCGTCCACGCGCGCCCCCTCGGGGTCGCTCTCGTAGGCGGCTGCGGTCAGCAACAGGACATGTCTCGCGGTCACTTACGTCACCGTACGAGCGGACCGCCGCGCCCGCGGCGCCGGTTGGGAACGGACCCAACCGGCGCCGGACGACACTGTGCCCGGGCACAGCGCGTCAGAACGTCACGACGTGTGCGGGCAGTTGCCCCGGTACTCCGCGATGGTGAGGCTCGACGCGGGCAGCGGGCAGAGGAACTGCTCGTAGCGGGTGTCGTTGTCGATGAAGCGCTTCAGCCACGAGATGCTGTACTTCGCGATCGTGGTGTTGGACGAGTTCGGCGTGAAGTGCGTGGCGCCGCGCAGCTCCAGGTACGCCTTGTCGAGCGAGCTCGGCAGACTCTGGTAGAACGGCTCGGAGTGGGTGGCGACCGGGGCGATGGTGTCGCCGTCCGCGCCCACGACGAGCGTCGGGGTCTTCACCTCGGGCCAGGTCTTGTCGAGGTTCCAGCCGGTCAGCGGGATCGCGGCCTGGAGCGAGGGCCGGCTCTTGGCCGCTTCCAGGGTGCCGCCGCCGCCCATGGAGTGCCCCATGACGCCGAGCCGGCTGGTGTCGATCCGGCTGCGCACCGAGCTCTGCTGCGTCAAGTAGTCGAGCGCGGCGAGGAGTTGGCGGCCCCGGCTGTCGGGCTGGTCGAGCGTGGTGTTGGTGTCGATGGTGAAGACGACGAAGCCCTGCGAGGCGAGGCGCGGGCCCAGCCAGGCGATGGACGACTGGTACGCCGTGTAGCCCGGGGAGATCGCGACGGCGCCGAACGTGCCGTCGGCCGTGGACGTCGGGTAGTAGATGGTGCCGCCGCCGAAGCCGCTGACGCTCAGGGACGACACGGTGGTCTGCGAGACGGCGTACGAGCCGCGGGACGCCTCGATGCTCGACGTCGTCGGGGCGGGTCCGCGCTCGTAGGGGTTGTCGGCGGCCTGGGCGGTCAGGGTCTGCGAGGTCACGAGCCCGCCGACGGCCAGGAGGGCGGCGAGTCCGGTACGGATCAGGCGGGTGCGGAGTCTGTTCGCGGCTCGTCTGGCGTGCGCGGGGGGCGCTGCACTGGTGTGCTGCTGCACGACGCGGTCCTCTCGGTGGGGCGGCGCCCGTCCCGGGGCGCCGCCGTGGTCTCTGACATCGACCACGGTGGCGTCGGGCCGCCCCTTCCGCATCGGCGAAATCACCGGTCGCGGGTGCGCCTTCTCTTCCGCCTCGTCTTCATCGCGGGCGGGGCGGGTCATCTCATCGATGAGGCAGCAGCGCAGCTGCATGCCTCAGGGGCGCGGGGAACTGCGCGAGAAGCCCCACCGGGCCGCAGCGGCCGACGCACGACCACCCCCACGGCGAAACGGCCTACCGAACCGCACACCCCGCGGAGCGCAACGCCCCCTTGACCTCGCCGATCCGGAGATCGCCGAAGTGGAAGACGGACGCGGCGAGCACCGCGTCCGCCCCCGCCGCGACGGCCGGCGCGAAGTGGTCGAGGCGGCCCGCGCCACCGGACGCGATGACCGGGACGGTGACGTGCCGGCGAACGGCCTCGATCATCTCCAGGTCGTAGCCGTCCTTCGTACCGTCCGCGTCCATCGAGTTGAGCAGGATCTCGCCCGCCCCCAACTCGGCCGCCTGGTGCGCCCATTCGATCGCGTCGATACCGGCGGAGCGGCGCCCGCCGTGCGTGGTGACCTCGAACGTGCCCGACTCGGTGCGCCGCGCGTCCACGGACAGCACGAGCACCTGACGGCCGAACCGCTCCGCGATCTCCCGGATCAGCTCGGGCCGGGCGATCGCGGCAGTGTTCACGCCGACCTTGTCCGCCCCGGCGCGCAGCAGCTTGTCCACGTCGTCGGCGGTGCGGACGCCGCCGCCGACCGTGAGCGGGATGAAGACCTGCTCGGCGGTGCGGCGCACCACGTCGTAGGTGGTCTCGCGGTTGCCGGAGGACGCGGTGATGTCCAGGAACGTCAGCTCGTCGGCGCCCTCGGCGTCGTACACCTTCGCCATCTCGACGGGGTCGCCCGCGTCGCGCAGGTTCTGGAAGTTGACGCCCTTGACGACGCGGCCGTTGTCGACGTCGAGGCAGGGGATGACTCGTACGGCGAGGCTCATGATGTGCTGGCTCCCTGGCGGTACGCCTCGACCTCGACCTCGACGACCAGCGACGGGTCGACGAAGCCGGAGACGATCAGCATGGACGCGACGGGTCGGACGGTGTCGAAGAGCTCCTTGTGGGCCCGTCCGACCTCGTCCACGTCCCGCGCGTGCGTGAGGTACATACGGGTACGGACGATGTCCTCGCGGCCGAGGCCCAGCCGGCCGAGCGCCTCGACGGCCACGCCGAACGCGGTCACCGTCTGCTCGTACGGGCCGCCCTCGGCGATGACCCCGTCGACGACCGACGTGCAGCCGGCGACCAGCACGAGGCCGTTGGGCAGTTCGACCGCGCGGGCGTAGCCGAACTCCTCCTCCCAGGGGGCCCCGGACTGGACGCGCCGGACGCCGCCCGTGCCGCTTCCGTCGCTCACGACGAGACCGCCGCGAGCGCCTCTTCCAGCGTGAACGCCTTGGCGTACAGCGCCTTTCCGACGATGGAGCCCTCGACGCCCAGCGGGACCAGCTCGGCGATGGCGCGCAGGTCGTCGAGCGAGGAGACGCCGCCGGAGGCGACGACCGGGCGGTCGGTGGCCGCGCACACGTTCTTCAGCAGCTCCAGGTTCGGGCCCTGCAGCGTGCCGTCCTTGGCGATGTCGGTGACGACGTAGCGCGTGCAGCCCTCGGAGTTGAGCCGCTCCAGCGTCTCGTAGAGGTCGCCGCCGTCGCGGGTCCAGCCGCGGCCGCGCAGCGTCGTGCCGCGCACGTCGAGGCCGACGGCGATCTTGTCGCCGTGCTCGGCGATGACCTTGGCGACCCACTCGGGGGTCTCCAGGGCGGCGGTGCCGAGGTTCACGCGGGTGCAGCCGGTGGCGAGGGCGGCGGCGAGGGTGTCGTCGTCGCGGATGCCGCCGGAGAGCTCCACCTTGATGTCCATGGCCTCGGTGACCTCGCGGATCAGGGCGCGGTTGTCGCCGGTGCCGAACGCGGCGTCGAGGTCGACCAGGTGCAGCCACTCGGCGCCGGCGGACTGCCAGGCGAGAGCGGCCTCCAGCGGGGAGCCGTAGGAGGTCTCGCTGCCGGACTCGCCGTGCACGAGACGGACGGCCTGCCCGTCACGGACGTCGACGGCGGGAAGGAGTTCGAGCTTGGCAGCCATCAGAGGGTTCCGATCCAGTTCTTCAGCAGCTGGGCTCCGGCGTCGCCGGACTTCTCGGGGTGGAACTGCGTCGCCCACAGTGCGCCGTTCTCCACGGCGGCCACGAACGGCTCGCCGTGCGTGGCCCAGGTGACCTTCGGGGCGCGCAGGTGGGGGTTGTGCACTTCCAGCTCCCAGTTCTGGACGGCGTAGGAGTGCACGAAGTAGTAGCGCTCGTCGGCGTCGAGGCCGGCGAACAGCCGGCTGTCCTCGGGGGCGCGGACGGTGTTCCAGCCCATGTGCGGTACGACGTCGGCCTTCAGCGGCTCGACGGCGCCGGGCCACTCGTCGAGGCCCTCGGTCTCGACGCCGTGCTCGATGCCGCGGGCGAACATGATCTGCATGCCGACGCAGATGCCCATGACGGGGCGTCCGCCGGAGAGCCGGCGGCCGACGATCCAGTCGCCGCGGGCCTCGGTGAGCCCCTTCATGCAGGCGGCGAACGCGCCGACGCCGGGCACGAGCAGCCCGTCCGCGTTCATGGCCTTGTCGTAGTCGCGGGTGATCTCGACGTCGGCGCCCGCGCGGGCGAGGGCGCGCTCCGCGGAACGGATGTTCCCGAAGCCGTAGTCGAAGACGACAACTTTCTTGTCACTCATGGCAGTTGGTCAGTTCCAGTAGTCGAGCCGCAGCACACCCGCGACGAGGCACATGGCCGCGGCGATCGAGAGCAGCGTGATGAGGCTCTTGCCCATGCCCTGCTTGACGAACGAGTAGATGCCGCCGAGCAGGAACAGGCCGAGGACGATGAGGACGGTCGCGAGGCCGTTCATGGCTAGAGGGCGCCCTTCGTCGAGGGGAGGATGCCGGCGGCGCGCGGGTCCCGCTCGGAGGCGTAGCGCAGCGCGCGGGCGAGGGCCTTGAACTGGCACTCCACGATGTGGTGCGCGTTGCGTCCGTACGGCACGTGGACGTGCAGGGCGATCTGGGCCTGCGCGACGAAGGACTCCAGGATGTGCCGGGTCATCGTGGTGTCGTACTCGCCGATCATCGGCGCCATCTTCTCGGGCTCGGTGTGCACGAGGTAGGGGCGGCCGGAGAGGTCGACGGTGACCTGGGCGAGGGACTCGTCCAGCGGGACCGTGCAGTTGCCGAAGCGGTAGATGCCGACCTTGTCGCCGAGCGCCTGCTTGAAGGCGGCGCCGAGGGCGAGGGCGGTGTCCTCGATGGTGTGGTGCGAGTCGATGTGCAGGTCGCCCTCGGTCTTCACCGTGAGGTCGAACAGGCCGTGGCGGCCCAGCTGGTCGAGCATGTGGTCGTAGAAGCCGACGCCGGTCGACACGTCGACCTTGCCGCTTCCGTCCAGGTCGATCTCGACGAGGACCGAGGTCTCCTTCGTCACACGTTCAATACGTCCTACGCGGCTCATGCGCCGTACTCCTTCTTCACTTCGCGGGCCGCGTCCAGGAACGCGTCGTTCTCTTCGGGGGTGCCGACCGACATGCGCAGGCGTCCCGGCACGCCGTTGTCCCGGATCAGGACGCCGCGGTCGAGGATGAACTGCCAGACGGCGTGCGGGTCCTGGAAGACACCGAACTGGATGAAGTTGGCGTCGGCGACGGTCACGTCGAAGCCGAGGCCCTCCAGCTCCGCGACCACACGGTCGCGTTCGGCCTTGAGCTGCTCCACGTACTGGAGCAGCGTGTCGGTGTACTCCAGGGCGGCGAGGGCCGTCGCCTGGTTCACCGCCGACAGGTGGTAGGGCAGGCGAACCAGCTGGACGGCGTCGACCACGGCCGGGTCGGCGGCGAGATAGCCGAGGCGCAGCCCGGCCGCGCCGAACGCCTTGGACATGGTCCGCGAGATCACCAGGTTCGGGCGGCCCTCGATCAGCGACAGCAGCGAGTCGCCGTGGCTGAACTCGGTGTACGCCTCGTCGACGATCACCATGGCGTCCCGGCCGGCCGCCTCGTACAGCGCGAGGACGTCCTCGGCCGCCACCGCGTTGCCCGTGGGGTTGTTGGGGCTGGTGATGAAGACGACATGCGGCTTGTGGGTGCGGATCGCCTCGATCGCGGCGGGCACGTCGAGGGAGAAGTCCGCGGCGCGCGGGGCGCTGACCCAGCCGGTGTTGGTGCCGCGGGCGAGCAGCGGGTGCATCGAGTACGAGGGCTCGAAGCCGAGGGCGGTGCGGCCGGGGCCGCCGAACGCCTGGAGCAGCTGCTGGAGCACCTCGTTCGACCCGTTGGCCGCCCAGACCTGCTCGAAGCCGACCTGGTGGCCGGTGGTCCGGGTCAGGTACCCGGCGAGCTCGGTGCGCAGCTCGACCGCGTCCCGGTCCGGGTAGCGGTTGAGGTTCCGGGCCGCCTCGGCGACCCGCTCCGC
The DNA here is from genome assembly GCF_050410835.1 of Streptomyces sp. cg35. Taxonomy (NCBI): domain Bacteria; kingdom Bacillati; phylum Actinomycetota; class Actinomycetes; order Kitasatosporales; family Streptomycetaceae; genus Streptomyces; species Streptomyces sp. cg35. The sequence goes on along the minus strand of NZ_CP191268.1, from coordinate 6,562,843 downwards.
GATGCGCGCGACGAGCGGCTCGGGCAGCGGGTACGGGTTCTCGTTCGTGTTCAGCCGGACGGCGACGTCCAACTGCGGTGCTCCGTAAGGGGACTTGCCGCGCAGCTCGTCCCGTACGGGAAGGTCGTCGATGCTGGTCACTTGTCTCCCGGCACCTTCCACTCGAAGCGGGCCTTCAGCGCCGCTCCGTGCGCGGGCAGGTCCTCCGCCTCGGCGAGGGTGACCACGTGGCGGGTGATCTCGGCGAGCGCGTCGCGCGTGTAGTCGACGATGTGGATGCCGCGCAGGAAGGACTGCACGGACAGACCCGAGGAGTGGCAGGCACAACCGCCGGTGGGCAGGACGTGGTTGGAGCCCGCGGCGTAGTCGCCGAGGGAGACCGGGGACCAGGGGCCCACGAAGACCGCGCCCGCGTTCCGCACCCTTTCGGCCACTTCGGCGGCGTCCCGGGTCTGGATCTCCAGGTGCTCCGCGCCGTAGGCGTTGACGACCGCGAGGCCGTCCTCGACCGAGTCGACGAGGACGATCGCGGACTGCTCGCCCTTCAGCGCGGGCTCGATGCGCTCCGCGCGGTGCTTGCTCACCGCGACCTGCTCGGCGAGCTCCCGCTCGACCGCGGCGGCGAGCTCCTCGGAGTCGGTGACCAGGACGGAGGCGGCCAGCGGGTCGTGCTCGGCCTGGCTGATCAGGTCGGCCGCCACGTGCACGGCGTCGGCGGTGTCGTCGGCGAGGACGGCGATCTCGGTGGGACCGGCCTCGGCGTCGATGCCGATCTTGCCGGTGAAGTGGCGCTTGGCGGCGGCCACCCAGATGTTGCCGGGTCCCGCCACCATGTTCGCCGGGGCGCAGGACTCGGTGCCGTGCGCGAACATCGCGACGGCGGTGGCGCCGCCGGCCGCGTACACCTCGTCGACGCCGAGCAGCGCGCAGGCCGCGAGGATCGTCGGGTGCGGCAGGCCGCCGAACTCCTTCTGCGGGGGCGAGGCCAGCGCGATGGAGGGCACTCCGGCCTCCTGCGCCGGAACCGTGTCCATGATCACGGAGGACGGGTAGACGGCCCGGCCGCCGGGCGCGTACAGGCCCACGCGGTCGACCGGGACCCACTTCTCGGTGACGACGCCGCCGGGGGCGACCTCGGTGCGCTCGGTGGTCCTGCGCTGGGCCCGGTGCACGATCCGCGCGCGCCGGATGGACTCCTCCAGGGCGGCCCTGACCTCCGGGTCGAGCTGCTCCAGGGCGTCCGTAAGGGCCTGGGCCGGGACCCGGACCTGGGTGAGGCGTACGCCGTCGAACTTCTCCGCGTACTCGATCAGCGCCGCGTCACCACGATGATGCACGTCCTCGCAGATCGGACGCACCTTCTCCAGGGCGGCCGTGACGTCGAAGTCGGCACGGGGCAGCAGCGAGCGCAGGGCCTGACCCTCGGGGAGGGCGGCGCCGCGCAGATCGATTCGAGAGATCACGCACCAATTCTCTCAGACGCGGGTTCGCCGTCGTTGGCCCGTATCAGTGACTGATACACGTCCGGTTTCAGCCGTTGTTCCGGCACCGGAAGACGACCTTCACCACTAGCGTTCAGACGGTCACCCAGCGGGCATGAACGGTTGTACGAAACCCACGAGTAGCAGGTGGCCGAGGTGACCGCGGGCCACGTGGGACGTGCGGGTGGCAGGGCGTACGGGGTGCACGGGGAGGAAGAGCGGTAGTGGTCGACGTGACGACCGGCAACGACGACGGAGACGTGCCGGACGGGCTGAGCGCCGCGGAAGTCGGGATGTGGCAGGCGTTCCGCAACGGCAGCGTCTACGACCTGCGCAGCGGGGACGCGACGGTGGACGATCCGCACGGCGGGCACCCCTGGGGGCCCGAGCGCAGTGTGCGGGCGCGGATCGTGGCCTGGCTGCTGCTGGACGGGCCGCCCGCCCTGTCGGGCCGGGTCTCGTCCCTCAAGCTCCAGGGCGTGCAGATCACCGACGTGCTCGATCTCGCGGGCGGCACGGTGGTCCCGTATCTCGAACTGAAGCACTGCCGCTTCGAGAAGGAGGTGCTGCTGCCGGAGGCGCACTTCACGACGGTACGGCTCGTCGACTGCTCGGTGCCGCGGCTGGAGGCCGCCCGGGTGCACACCGAGGGCGATCTGCATCTGCCGCGCTGCCGCTTCCACAACGGCATCCGCCTGACCGACGCGCACATCGGCACGGACCTGCTGCTCAACCAGGCCGTCGTGTTCCGCGACCGGCACAGCAAGTCGGTCATGGCGGACGGTCTGTCGGTCGGGCAGGACCTGCAGGCCGAGATGATGGAGACGCACGGCGAGGTCAGCCTGCGCGGCGCCACGGTCGGCGTCTCGCTCTCGCTGCGCGGCAGTCACCTGAGCAACACCTACGGCCGCCGGGCGCTGAACGCCCCGCAGATGACGGTCGAGCGCACGCTGTACCTGACCCCCGCGGGCCTCGGCAATCCGATCCAGTCCAGCGGCGCCACGCCCGCGCGCGGCACGCGGGTGCAGCGCTTCGAGTGCGTGGGCGGCGTCCGGCTCGACGACGGGCGGTTCGGTGACGCGGTCGACCTGGAGTCGGCGCGCTTCACGCTGGAGAACGACCAGGAGGTCTCGCTGCGCCGCATCCAGACCCCCGAGCTGCGCTTCCTCGGCGAGAAGCCGCAGTGCGGGAGGATCGTGCTGTCCGGCGCGAAGATCGTCAACCTGGTCGACAAGGCGGCGGGCTGGCCCGGCCCCGGGCAGCTGCGCATGGGCGGATTCACCTACGAGAACCTGATCCCGTTCGGCCCCTTTCCGCTCACCCGGCGCCTGGAGTGGCTCGCCGCGGCGACGCCCGAGTACAACCCGGAGCCGTACGAACGGCTCGCCACGGTGCTGCGCAACAGCGGCGAGGACGCCGACGCCCGCGAGGTGCTCCTCGCCAAGCAGCGCCGCCGCCGCGACACGCTGCCGGCCGCGGCGAAGGTGTGGGGCTACCTCCAGGACTGGACGGTGGCGTACGGGTACCGGCCGGGCCGGGCCGCGGTGTGGATGGCGGTGCTCTGGGCGGTCGGCGCGTTCGCTTTCGGCCATGCATCCCACCCGCCGATGAAACCGGGCGAGGGCCCGCACTGGGACTCGGCCCTGTTCGCCCTCGATCTTCTCCTGCCGGTGATCGACCTCGGCCAGTCCAGCGCCTGGCAGTTGCAGGGCGGCTGGCAGTGGGCGGCGGCGATCCTGGTGATGCTGGGCTGGATCCTGGCGACGACGGTGGCGGCGGGAGCGACGCGGCTGCTGCGCCGGAGCTAGCCCCGGCCGAACCGTTACCGTCCGGAGGCAACCAACGGTCCCCCGGAGCCGTCATCCCAGCGCAGACCCCGTTCCCGCACGCAGAGGAGGCACCGTGCCGTTCCTGCGTGCCTTCCTGCGGACCGTCCGCATGATCCGCCACACCGGAGCCCTGGCCGAGGGCCTGCCGCCGGACGACGAGGTCCTGCTCGACGCCCCGGACGAGCGGCTGGCCCCGGCGCTGGTCGAGGCCGGACGTGGGGAGTTCGGCCCGGTCGCCAAGGTCCTCGCGCACACGAGGGAAGCGGCCGAGTGGGAGAACCGCGACCGCTACGTGCAGCGCCTCGCCGCGTTCGCCGCCTCCCGCCCCGAGTGGTTCCACGCCTGGCAGTCCGCGTCCCCGCACGACCCGGACCTGCTGCTCGTCAAGGCCGAGCTGGCGGTGGACCGGGCCTTCGGCTCCCCGGCCCGCGCCGAGCTGCTGCGCGAGGTCACCCCGCTGATCCTGGCCGCCGCGGAGGCCGACCCCGGCGACCCCGTGCCCTGGCGCGTGGCCCTCGACCACGCCCGCGGCACGAACGCCCCGCACACCGTCTTCGAGAGCCTGTGGGCCCAGGCGGTGCGCCGCTCCCCGCACCACTACGGCTGTCATGTCGCGGCGCTGCAGTATTTGTCGGCCGCCTGGTACGGCTCGCACGCCGAATGCTTCGACTTCGCCGAGCGCGCCGCGCAGGACGCCCTGCCGGGCTCCCTCCTCCAGGCCCTGCCGGCCCGCGCGGCCCTCGCCTACCTGACGGCGCAGATCCCGCGGGGCATCCCGCGGGCCCGCCTCGACGCGGCCGCCGACCTGGCGATCGAGCTGTCCCGTACGTACGAGGCGGCCGATCCGTGGCCCGCCGAGGTGCGCAATCTGCTGGCCTGCGTACTGGTCGAGCTGGAGCGCTGGCCGGACGCCCTGGAGCAGCTCCGGCTGGTCGGCCCGTACGCCACGTCGTTCCCCTGGGACCGGCTCTCGGACGATCCGCTGGGCCTTTTCCTGGAGCGGCGTGACGGGGTGCGCCTGGAGGTCGCGGCGGTGCTGCCGCTGCGCGACGGACCAGGCGGCTCCGGCGCCCATTACGCTTGAGCGTCGTGACCACCGTCCGGCTTCCGCTCTTCCCGCTCAACTCGGTGCTGTTCCCGGGGCTCGTGCTCCCGCTGAACGTCTTCGAGGAGCGTTATCGCGCCCTGATGCGCGACCTGTTGAAGGCGTCCCCCGATGACCCGACCGACCCCGACGCCGATCCGGCCGTCTCCGACGAGCCGCGCCAGTTCGTCGTCGTCGCGATCCGCGACGGCCACGAGGTCGCGCCGACGTCGTCCGGCATGCCGGACGACGTCACCACCAAGGAGGCGGACGCGGGGCCCGCGGCCGGCTTCGGCGACGACCCGATCACGTCGTTCCACGCGGTGGGCTGCATCGCGGACGCGGCGACCATCCGCGAGCGCGCCGACGGCAGCTTCGAGGTCCTGGCCACCGGCACCCGCCGGGTGAAGCTGCACTCGGTGGACGCCTCGGGCGCCTATCTGACGGCCGAGGTCGAGGAGCTGCCCGAGGAGGACGGCGACGAGGCCGGTGCCCTCGCCGAGGGGGTGCTGCGGGCGTTCCGCTCGTACCAGAAGCGGCTGGCCGGTGCCCGCGAGCGGTCCCTGACGACGGGCGCGGAGCTGCCCGACGAGCCGTCGGTGGTGTCGTACCTGGTGGCGGCGGCCGCGGTGCTCGACGTACCGACGAAGCAGCGGCTGCTCCAGGCGCCGGACGCGGCGTCCCGGCTGCGCGACGAGCTGAAGCTGCTGCGCGCCGAGACGGCGATCATCCGGCACCTGCCTTCGCTGCCCGCGACGGAACTGACGAGACAAGCGACCAGCCTCAACTGACCTTAAGGAACGGGCACGTTGGCGAAGAAGGCCAAGAAGCAGCAGCAGTCGGGCGGGACCCCGGCGACGGTGGCGCTCACCGCGGCCGGCACGACCTTCACGGTCCACGCGTACGACCACGATCCGTCCCACCCCTCGTACGGCGAGGAGGCCGCCGAGGCGATGGGCGTCTCCCCCGACCGGGTCTTCAAGACGCTCGTCGCGGACGTCGACGGCCGGCTGACCGTCGCCGTCGTGCCGGTGGCGGGCCAGCTCGACCTCAAGGCGCTGGCGTCCGCGGTGGGCGGCAAGCGTGCCGCGATGGCCGATCCGGCGCTCGCCGAGCGCACCACCGGATACGTCCGGGGCGGGATCTCGCCGCTGGGCCAGCGCAAGAGGCTGCCGACGGTCATCGACGCGTCGGCCGGGCAGCACACGACGATCTGTGTCTCGGCGGGCCGCCGGGGCCTGGAGGTCGAGCTGGCGCCGGGCGACCTGGCGGCGCTGACCGACGCCGTACTCGCTCCCGTCGGGCGCGTCTGACCCCTCGACGTGCCCCGCCTCTTCGGCTAAGCACCAAGGACATGTCGAAGAAGACGCGCAAGCGGAAGTGGCGCATCAAGAAGGGCAAGTCCAACCACGGGCACCGGCCCGCCTGACGATCGGCGACGGCTCGACCGGCCGCGGAGACCCCGCCCCGCACGGGCGGTCTCCGCGGCCGCTGCGCTCCGGGGCCGCGGCCCCTGCCGCGCCCTTGACACCGCTGTCGCCGGTGCCGCACTGTCACCCTCAACATGGGACGTCCCACGTCCTACCTTCTTCTGCTCCGGGAGACCACCGCCATGACTCTCCGCGCACCGTTCCCCGCCCCGCTCCGCGGCGTCGTCCCGCCCCTGGTCACGCCGCTCACCCCGGAGGGCGAGGTGGACGTCGCGTCGGTGCGGCGGCTGACCGGTCATCTGATCGGCGCCGGGGTGCACGGCCTGTTCCTGCTGGGCTCCAGCGGCGAGGCGGCGTACCTCACGGACGGCCGGCGCCGCACCGTCCTGGAGGCCGCGGTGGAGGCGGCGGCCGGGCGGGTCCCGGTGCTCGCCGGCGTCATCGAGACGACGACCGCGCGGGTCCTGGAGCGGGCGGAGGACGCGGTGAAGGCGGGCGCGGACGCGCTCGTGGCGACCGCGCCGTTCTACACCCGCACGCATCCGGCCGAGATCGCCGACCACTTCCGGCGGCTGCGCGCGGGCGCCGGGCTGCCCGTGTTCGCGTACGACATCCCGGCCGCGGTGCACGGCAAGCTGAGCCGGGACACGGTCCTGGCGCTGGCCGCCGACGGCACGCTCGCGGGGCTCAAGGACTCCAGCGGCGACGAGGGCTCACTGCGCCGTCTGCTCGCCCCGCTGCGCGCGGCCGCGCCCGGCTTCTCGGTGCTCACCGGTTCCGAGCTCACGGTGGACGGCGCGCTGCTGGCGGGCGCCGACGGCGTCGTCCCCGGCCTCGGCAACGTGGACGCGCACGGTTACGTGCGGCTCTACGAGGCCGCCCGCGCGGGCGACTGGGACACCGCCCGGCGCGAACAGGACCGGCTCGCCGCCCTGTTCGGGATCGTCGACGCCGGCGACCCGGCGCGGATGGGCGGCTCGTCCTCCGCGCTCGGCGCGTTCAAGGCGGCCGTCCATCTCCAGGGGATCATCGGCTGCCCGGCGACCGCGGCACCCCAGGTCCCGCTGGGCGCGGCCGAGTTCGCGTACGTACGGCGTCATCTGGCCGAGGCGGGTCTGCTCCTGGGCGAGACGCGCGCGGAGTAGCCCTCAGGCCCCTGCCCCGGGCGCCCCCGGCGCGTGCTGCGGGGTGTGTTCGTAGTAGCCGGCGTACGGGTCCGGGTCCCGGGGGCCGAACAGGCCCGTGAGCCCGAGGTGGACCACCATTGCGGCCAGCGGCCAGGCGAGCAGCGCCCCCTTGGCCTTGAGTTCGAGGGGCGCGTCGAAGACGACCCCCTTGCCGACCTCCTTGGCGTGCGCGGCGACGTCCTGCGCGGGACCGAGCCAGATCCCGAACCGCCAGGCGAGCACGCCGCCGAGCAGGCCCCCCAGCGCGAGCGCCACGACCAGGGGCACCCCGCCGCGCTTGCGCCACAGGAAGACGACGACCGCGGTGACCACGCCGAACGCGAGCCCGAGCAGGGTGAAGGTGCCGTCGATCCCGATGGCCTGCTCCCCCTCGGTGTCCTTGAGGTAGACCGCCGAGCTGTCCGACACGAGCGGGATCCGCGGCGCGAGCCACAGCCACAGGGCGCCGAGCAGCAGGCCGACGAGCGCGACGCCCACCGTCACGACGACGGCCTCGCGCAGCTCGGTGCGCAGTCCGGGCCCGTCCTCCTGGGAGGCGGGCGGCGCGGGAGGCAGATGTCCGGTCATCGGGTCGGGGGCCTGCCACGGGTCACTGTGCCCGTTGTTGTGCGGGGGCTGATGAGGCGGCGGCGTCAGCGGTGCGGTCACCCTGCCATCGTGCCAGGCGTCCCTGCCGGGCGCGTCACCGGACGGCTGCCCGGCGGTACGCCCAGGTCGCCACGGCCAGCGAGGCGACGCCGACAGCGGCGCAGACGCCCAGGTCGAGCAGGACGGTGGGCCAGTCGGGGTGGTCCCCGAAGGTTCTCGCGAGGGCCTCGACGCCGTACGTGGAGGGCAGCAGATCGCGCGCGTACTGCACGACCTGGGGCATCCGGTCGGCGGGCAGCACACCGAGCAGCAGTGCCGCGGACATGCCCAACTGGCCGAGCAGTGTGGCCAGTTCGGCTCGTGGCGCGAGCAGTCCGAGCGCGGCGCCGAGCCCGGAGAGGGCGGCCCCGGCCAGCGGGATCACGGCGACGAGGACCCACAGATGCGTCAGCGGCAGGTCGAACATGGCGCAGCCGACGACCGCGGTGACCACGGTGCCGGGCACGGTGAACGAGGCGTACGCGCCCGCGGCGCCGAGCACCACGGAGGCGGGCGGCACCGGCAGGGTCGCGTAGTGGTCGAGTCCGCCGGCGGCGCGCAGCTGCCCGAAGTACTGGGCGAGCAGGTTGAGGGCGACGAACGCGACGACCAGCACCGCGGAGCCCGCGACGACGGCCCGCGCCTCGCTGCCGCCGCGGTCGACGACCCCGCGCATCAGGATCATGATCCCGATGGACTGGAAGGTCGCCACGAACAGCAGCGGGATCCGGGCCACCCGGGCCCGGGAGAGCTGGGCGCGGTAGACGGCGGCGAGCGACGGCAGGAATCCGGCCCGGGGCGCGAGCCCGTCGTCGGCGGGGCCGGCCGGCGCCACCTGTTCGCCGGACCGGGTGCGCACGGCCTCCGCGGATACGACACTCATGCCTTCACCAGGCCCTTCACGCTGCTGCGGCTCCCGCCGAGTGCCAGGTACACGTCTTCCAGGCTCGGGGTGGCGAGCGTGAAGTCGTCGAGGAAGTCGAAGGCCGGGCCGCCGGTGACGGCCGCGACGGCGGCACGGGCCTCGTCCGGCGCGAGCCGGAGGGACCAGCGCCGCCCGGCCTCCACGGCGTGCTCGCGCAGCCGGGCGACCTCGGGCAGCCGGGTCGGCGCCTCCTGGCGCCACACCAGCTCGACGCGCACCTCACCGGCGACGCGGTCCTTGAGCCCGGCCGGGGTGTCGCAGGCGATGACCCGCCCCTCGTCGAGCACGGCGACGCGGTCGAGCACGGTCTCCGCCTCGATGACGTTGTGGGTGACGAGCAGGACGGTCGTGCCGCGCTCGGCCCGCCTCCGGTCCACGGCGGCCCACACCGCGCGCCGCGCGACGGGGTCCATGCCGGTGGTCGGCTCGTCCAGCACGAGCAGCGGCCGCTCGCCGACCAGCGCGGCGGCGACACAGGCGAGCCGCCGCTGCCCGCCCGAGAGCTTCTTCAGCGGGCGCGAGGCGAGCGGGGTGAGCCCCAGCTCGTCCAGTACGTCGTCGCGCGCGGCCCGCGCGTCCTTGAGCGCGAGCCCGCGCAGCCGTCCGGTGGTCTCGGCGGCGAGGGACACGGTCAGTTCGTCGAGCGCGGTCGACTCCTGCCCGAGGTAGGCGAGGATCCGCGCGGCCCGCTCCGGGTACCGCACGATGTCGTGCCCGAGGATCTCCACGCTTCCGGCGTCGGGCCGCATCAGTCCGGTGAGCTGCCGTACGAGGGTGGACTTGCCGGCGCCGTTCGGCCCGAGGAGTCCGAAGATCTCGCCGCGCCGGATGTCGAGCCGGACGTCGTCCGTGGCCCGTACCTCCGGGGTTCCGGGTGCCCCGCGCCGTCCGCGCGCGGCGGGATAGGTCTTGCTGAGCCCCCGCACCGCGCACACCACAGCGTCCCCTTTATGGTTCGGGGCGGCCTCGCCGGTGCGCGTACTCACGAGGAACGAGAGTACGGGGTCCGGCCCGCCTCATTGCGCGCGGGGCCGGACAAATGAGGCGGGCGTCGCCCTCGCCGCGCGGGCCGGCGGGGCCGGAACCCCCGTCCGGCTAGCGGAAACGTCAGTCCCCCGCGGTCGCGTGCTCGGCGGTCCGCACGTCGATCTCGCGCCAGAAACCGGCCCGGATCGCGTAGCGGTCGTGCTCGTCGATCTGGTCGTCCTTGTGGGCCAGCAGCCCGAACCGCGCCGCGTACCTGAGCAGCTCGCCGTCGATCCGGTGCGGCACCCGGGGGTACATGGTGGCCAGCTTCTGCAGCAGGACGTGGTCGGCGAGGCGTGCCATCCAGCGGCGCGCGAAGACCTGCCCCACCTCGTACGGGTCGCCGCCGACCGTGGTGATGTCCTCCTCCCGGTCGGCCCAGCGCTGCTCCGCGGTGGTGAGCTGGGCGAGCGTGGGCAGGGACGCCGCCTCCGGGGGCTCGCCGCCGCCTCCCGGGCGCTCCACCCAGCCCTTGTCGGAGGACCAGCGCAGCGTCGCGTTCGCCGGGTGGGGTGCGGCGGCTCCGGCCGGTGCGCCGGGTCCGCGGAGCGCGGCCAGGTCCTTCGGCGTGGGCACGCCCTTGGTGCCGCGGTCCTCGGTGTCGCTGCCGGTCCGGGCGGCCGGCGCGTGCTGCGGCGGCGGCGCGTCCACCCCCTCGTCCACCGGGCGGCCGGTCGCGGCCGGCGCCGACTCGGGCAGCGGTGCGGAGAGGATCGCGGCGATCTCGGGGCGCGGTACGGGCGGCGGGGCGCAGATGCCGCCGAGCTCCTTGGCGCGGACGGCCTTGGTGATCCAGGCCCGGTCGAGCACGCGCCGCTCGTCGGCCTCGGCGACCAGGTCCTCGGACTGGTTGTAGTCGCCGTCGGCGGCCTGCACGGCCCAGAGGTGGACGGCGACGCCGTGCTCCTTGGCGGCCATCATGCCGGGCAGCAGATCGCCGTCGCCGGTCACGAGGACCACGTCCGAGCAGGCCCGGTTGCGCGCCAGCTCGGTCAGCTCGGCGTGCATGGCGGCGTCCACGCCCTTCTGCGCCCAGCGGCCGTCGCTGCGGGTCAGGGCGCCGAGCCGGACGGTGACCCGGGGCATGACGCGCAGCCTGCGGTGCTCGGGCTGCGGGACGCGGTCGGGGGCGCCGTCGAACCAGTAGATGCGCAGCAACTGGCGCTCGGTCTCGGACTCGGCACGGTCGCGCAGGCCCTGGATGAGGGCGGCGTGGTCGACGTGGATCCGGGATCGGGAGGGCTCACCCGCGAGGAGGCTCGCGGCGGCCCCCAGAAGATATCCGGCATCCACCAGGACGATGCAGCGGTCCACGCGATCCACCCTCTTTCGCCGACTTCCAACAGTCCGGACGCGCTCTCGGGGCGACGCCCACGGGTTCGCTTCGGGTTTCCTTCGAGTCTGCCCGACGGCACGGGGGTTAACGGCCCGAACTGGATCTTCGGCGTGGCGGATGCGGTGCCGGCGGGAGGAATGCGTGCCGACACCCCTTGTCACGCACGGTAATTCTCCGAAATGCGACCTTTCTCGTCATATGTGAATCTGAACGCGGCCCTGGCCCCTAGATCCCCCGCAGGAGGCAGATCACCATGGCCAAGAACAAGAACCGCAAGCAGGGCGCCCAGAACGACCGCGCGTCCGCCGCAGAGCAGGCGTCCGAGCAGGCCAAGTCGGCGGCCTCGGAGGCACAGGCGATGCCGCAGACGCTGGCGCAGGGCAGCCCGGCGGATGTTGCTCGTAAGCACCAGCGCCGCTTCGGCCACAACTGAGGCGACAACTGACGCCTGATTCAAGGCACTTGGCACACGGCGAGGGGCTCACCCGGACTTCCGGGTGAGCCCCTCGCTCATGCCGCGCTCGCGGCGGACCGTGCCGTGCCGGGTCAGCCCGCCAGGCAGGACGGGCCGAGGAGCACCTTCAGGTCGCCGAAGAGCGCCGGGTCCGGCTTCACGCGGTGCCGGTCGAGCCGCAGCACCGTCGTCTTGCGCGGCCCCTGGAGCTTGATCCGCACCTCGCTGTCGCCCCGGTGGTGGCTGAGGATCTCGCCGAGCCGGCTGACCATCGGCGGCGTCACCTTCAGCGCCGGGATGGTGAGGATCACCGGTGCGTTGGTGCCCGCGTTCGACAGGTCGGGGACCTGCATCTCCATGGCGACCAGGCGCGGCACGTCCTCGCGCTTGTCGAGGCGGCCCTTGACGAACACCACGGCGTCCTCGACGAGTTGGGTCGACACCAGCTGGTACGTCGCCGGGAAGAACATGCACTCGATGGAACCGGCGAGGTCCTCGACGGTCGCGATCGCCCAGGCGTTGCCCTGCTTGGTCATCTTGCGCTGCAGGCCCGAGATGATGCCGCCCACCGTGACGACCGCGCCGTCCCCGAAGTCGCCGCCGGTGAGCTGCCCGATGCCCGCGTCCGCCTTGTCGGACAGGACGTGCTCCAGGCCGAACAGCGGGTGGTCGGAGACGTACAGGCCGAGCATCTCCCGCTCCTGGGCGAGCAGATACGTCTTGTCCCACTCGTCGGTGGAGAACTCGACGTCGAGCCCGAAGCCCGGCTCGTCCGCGCCCTCGTCGCCCATCCCGCCGAAGAGGTCGAACTGCCCCTCGGCCTCCTTGCGCTTGACCGCGACCACGTTGTCGATCATCGGCTCGTACTGCGCGGTGAGGCCCTTGCGGGTGTGCTCCATGGTGTCGAACGCGCCCGCCTTGATGAGCGATTCGGTGGTCCTCTTGTTGCACGCCGCGGCCTCGACCTTGTCGAGGTAGTCGGGGAACGAGGAGAACTTCCCCTTCGCCTTGCGCGAGCGGATGATCGCGTCCACCACGTTCGTACCGACGTTGCGGACGGCCTCCAGGCCGAACAGGATCACGTCGTCGCCCTGGGCGGCGAAGTTGTGCACCGACTCGTTCACGTTCGGCGGGAGCACCTTGATCTTCATGCGCCGGCACTCGTTGAGGTAGACGGCCGACTTGTCCTTGTCGTCCTTCACCGACGTGAGCAGCGCCGCCATGTACTCGGCCGGGTAGTTGGCCTTCAGGTACGCGGTCCAGTAGGTGACCAGGCCGTACGCGGAGGAGTGCGCCTTGTTGAACGCGTAGCCGGCGAACGGCACCAGGACGTCCCACAGGGCCTGGATCGCCGCGTCGGAGAAGCCGTTCTTCTTCGCGCCCTCCTGGAACAGGACGAAGTTCTTCGCCAGTTCCTCGGGCTTCTTCTTGCCCATCACGCGGCGCAGGATGTCGGCCTCGCCGAGCGAGTACCCGGCGATGATCTGGGCGGCCTTCTGCACCTGCTCCTGGTACACGATGAGGCCGTAGGTCAGGCCGAGCGTCTCCTTCAGGGGCTCTTCGAGCTCCGGGTGGATCGGCGTGATCTCCTGGCGGCCGTTCTTGCGCTCCGCGTAGTTCGTGTGCGAGTTCATGCCCATCGGGCCCGGCCGGTACAGGGCCGAGACGGCGGAAATGTCCTCGAAGTTGTCGGGCTGCATCTGGCGCAGCAGCGAGCGCATCGGGCCGCCGTCGAACTGGAAGACGCCGAGGGTGTCACCGCGGCAGAGCAGTTCGAAGGTCTTCGGGTCGTCCAGCGGGAGCGAGAGCATCTCCAGGTCGATGCCCTTGTTGGCCTTCACCATCTTGACGGCGTCGTCCATGATGGTCAGGTTCCGCAGGCCCAGGAAGTCCATCTTCAGCAGGCCGAGCGACTCGCACTGCGGGTAGTCCCACTGCGTGATGGTGACGCCGTCGGTGTGCCGCACCCAGATCGGCGCGTGGTCGACGATCGGCTCGCTGGACATGATGACGCCGGCGGCGTGCACGCCCATCTGCCGGACCAGGCCCTCGACGCCCTTGGCGGTGTCGATGACCTTCTTGACGTCCGCCTCGTTCTCGTACATCCCCCGGATCTCGCCCGCCTCGCTGTAGCGCGGGTGCTTGGGGTCGGTGATGCCGGAGAGGTCGATGCCCTTGCCGAGGACGTCGGCGGGCATCGCCTTGGTGAGGCGGTCGCCCATCGCGTACGGGTAGCCGAGGACGCGCGCGGAGTCCTTGATCGCGTTCTTGGCCTTGATCTTTCCGTACGTGCCGATCATGGCGACCTTGTCGGCGCCGTACTTCTCCGTCACGTACCTGATCACCTCGACGCGCCTGCGCTCGTCGAAGTCGATGTCGACATCGGGCATGGAGACGCGCTCGGGGTTGAGGAACCGCTCGAAGATCAGTCCGTGCGTGATCGGGTCGAGGTCGGTGATGCCCATGGCGTACGCGACGATCGAGCCGGCCGCGGAGCCTCGGCCCGGGCCCACCGCGATGCCGTTGTTCTTCGCCCACATGATGAAGTCGGCGACGACCAGGAAGTACCCCGGGAACCCCATCTGGATGATGATGTCCATCTCGTACTCGGCCTGCTTCTGCCGGTCCTCGGGGACGCCGTCCGGGTAGCGGCGGCCCATGCCGACCCGGACCTCCTCCTGGAACCAGGTGACCTCGGTGAAGCCCTCCGGGATCTCGAACTTCGGCATGAGGTCGCGCTTCTCGAACATGCCGGTGGTGTCGATCTGCTGCGCCACCAGGAGCGTGTTGCGGCAGCCCTCCTGCCAGGCGTCCGAGGAGTCGACGGCGTACATCTCGTCGGTGGACTTCAGGTAGTAGCCCGTCCCGTCGAACCGGAAGCGGTCCGGGTCGGAGAGGTTCTTGCCGGTCTGGATGCAGAGCAGGGCGTCGTGCGCGGTCGCCTCATGGGCGTACGTGTAGTGCGAGTCGTTCGTCACCAGCGGCGGGATGCCGAGCTTCTTGCCGATCTCCAGCAGGCCGTCGCGGACCCGGCGCTCGATCTCGATGCCGTGGTCCATCAGCTCCAGGAAGTACCGGTCCTTGCCGAAGATGTCCTGGTACTCGGCGGCCGACTTCAGGGCCTCGTCGAACTGGCCCAGGCGCAGGCGCGTCTGCAGCTCGCCCGAGGGGCAGCCGGTGGAGGCGATGAGGCCCTCGCTCCACTGGGAGATCGTCTCCTTGTCCATGCGCGGCCACTTCTGCAGCCAGCCCTCGGCGTACGCGTCCGAGGAGAGCTTGAACAGGTTGTGCAGTCCCGTGCTGTTCGCCGCCCAGATCGTCTTGTGGGTGTAACCACCCGAACCGGACACGTCGTCGCGCTTCTGGTGCGGCTGGCCCCACTGGATCTTCCGCTTGTTGCGCCGCGACTCGGGGGCGACGTACGCCTCGATCCCGATGATCGGCGTGACGCCCGCCTTCTCGGCCGAGTGGAAGAAGTCGTACGCCCCGTGCAGGTTCCCGTGGTCGGACATCGCGATGTGCGTCATGCCCATCTCGTTGCACGCGTTGAACATGTCCTTCAGCCGCGCGGCACCGTCCAGCAGCGAGTACTGGGTGTGGACGTGCAGGTGCGTGAAGGGCGGCTTTGACACGGTGGGGGCCTCCAATGGCAAACGCGCGGCGACGGTGGCGGGGACAGCTTGGAAGTCTACGACCGACCGCTGACAAGACGCGGGCACTCCGGAGTACGGTCGGGCGTTGGACAGGTCAGAAGACCTGCCCTGCGTGTCACACAAGCCCACGCACCACCCGTACCAGGAGGCACCCGGCGATGTCGGTCCCGCAGCCCACCGCTGAGCAGCGCGGCGAGGAGATCCTCGCCGTCTTCGACACCGCGTTCGGCGAGCTCCTCGCCGCGGACCCCGCGGCGTTCCGGGTCAAGTTCCGCAAGATGGCCGCCTCGGCGTTCGCCTTCTACCGCGGCACGGCGTGCCTCTTCTACCACGACGTGGAGCGCGAGCAGCACGGCGGACCGTACCTGGACGACCGCACCAGCCGGGTGTGGATCCACGGGGACCTGCACGCGGAGAACTTCGGCACGTACATGGACGCCACGGGCCGGCTGATCTTCAATGTGAACGATTTCGACGAGGCGTACGTCGGCCCCTTCACCTGGGACCTCAAGCGCTTCGCCGCCTCGGTGGCGCTGGTGGGCTACGCCAAGGCGCTGGGCGACGACCAGATCACCGACCTGGTGCGCACGTACGCGGCGGCCTACCGCGAGCGCATCCACGCGCTCGCCACGGGCGCCAAGAGCGACGAGGTGCCGCCCTTCACGCTGGACACGGCCGAGGGCCCGCTCCTGGACGCGCTGCGCGACGCCCGCTCGCTGACCCGCTTCGGGCTGCTCGACTCCATGACGGAGATCCGCGACTTCGAGCGCCGGTTCGCCGAGGGCGGCGGCTCCGTCGAGCTGGACGCGGCGACGCGCTACAAGGTGCTGGCGGCCTTCGACGGCTACCTGGAGACGCTGCCGGAGTCGTCGCTGGCGCGCCCGGACTCGTACCGGGTGAAGGACGTGGTCGGGCGGCGCGGCATCGGGATCGGGTCGGCGGGGCTGCCCTCGTACAACATTCTTCTGGAGGGCAACAGCGACGCCCTCGAGAACGATGTGGTGATCTACATGAAGCAGGCCCAGACCCCGGCGGTGTCCCGGCACATCAGCGACGCGGCGATCCGGGACTACTTCCAGCACGAGGGCCACCGCACGGTCATCTCGCAGCGGGCCCTGCAGGCGCACGCGGACCCGTGGCTGGGCTGGACCGAGCTGGACGGGTCGGGCCAGCTCGTCGCCGAGGTGTCGCCGTACGCGGTGGACCTGGACTGGGGCGACATCGACGACCCGGAGGAGATCGCGGCGGTCGTCGCCGACCTCGGCCGGGCCACGGCGACGATGCACGCGGCGGCGGACGACCAGTCCGGCGAGTCGCTGGTGCCGTTCTCTACGGAGCGCGCCATCGACGCGGCGATCGCCGCCGACGAGGACGGTTTCGCGGGCGTCCTGGTCGACTTCGCGCACAGCTACGGGGCACGCGCGCGTGCGGACCACCAGATCTTCGTGGACCTGTTCCGCAACGGCCGGATCCCAGGGCTGTAACGCACAGGGACCCTTTAGGCATCGCTTACCGGAACCCATGGCACACTCCTCCGCGATGGACGACATATCCGGGACCCAGCTCAGAGCCGTGCGCGCGGCGCTCTTCACGGCGCTCGTCGTGACGCTCTCCGCCGCGTCGCACGTCCTGCTGTCCCGGGTCCCGCTGCCGCTCACGACGGTCGCCGCGATCGCCGTCGCCGTCTTCGTGATCGCGTACGCGCTGGCGGGCCGGGAGCGCGGCCTCGGCCGGATCGCGGCCCTGCTCGTCCCGCTGGAGCTGGCCGCGGACACGGTCTTCACCACCGGCCAGCACATCTGTTACGGCGAGGCGGGCGGCCCGGTCGCCGGTCCGCTGCGCTCGTTCGGCTTCGACGTGCTGTGCGGCGGGAGCGTCGGGACGCCGCTGGCCCGGATGACCGGCGGCACCGACGAGGCCGCCGCCCTGCTCGCCCACAGCGACCCGGCCGCGTCCTGGCTGCTGCTCGGCGCGCACGTCACGGTCGGGCTGCTCGCGGCCGTCTGGCTGCGCCGCGGCGAGCAGGCCCTGGCCCAACTGCTGCGCGCGGTGGCCGCCTTCACGTTCCGCCCGCTGCTGGTCGCCTTCGCCGCGGTCTCCGTCCGCCTGGACCCGGCCCCGAAGCGGCCGCGCCCCGCGGCCCTCGTCCGGGCCGCCCGCACCCGGTTCTGGGTGCACTCCGTGGGACGGCGCGGACCGCCGTGCCTGGCCGTTTGAGCCTGAGCACGACAGTCCCCCCAACACCTTTCACGAACTACGGAGCAACGGATCATGAGCAAGCGCAACAGCCAGCAGGCGAAGTCGGCGGCCCGCGAGCGGCTGCGGATCGAGCGGGAGCGGCAGGCCAAGAAGGACAAGGCGAAGCGGCAGGCGATCGTCGCCGGTTCCATCGTCGGCGTCCTGGCGATAGCCGGCGTCGTGAGCTACCTGGTGGTGCAGGGCAACAAGCCCTCGTACTGGGAGGCCGCGAAGAACGACGCGCTGGTCGCGCCCAAGAACACCAGCGGCAAGAACAACACCACCGTGGTCCTCGGCAAGGACTCGGCCAAGAAGACGATCATCGCGTACGAGGACTCGCGCTGCCCCGTCTGCGCCGCCTTCGAGCAGACCGTCGGCCCGACGGTCAAGAAGGACATGGACGCCGGCAAGTACAAGATCCAGTACGTCGGTGCCACCTTCCTCGACAACAACCTCCAGGGCGAGGGCTCCAAGAACGCGCTCAGCGCGCTCGGCGCCGCTCTGAACGTGTCGAAGGACGCCTTCTGGGACTACAAGGAAGCGCTCTACTCCACGAAGTGGCACCCGGAGGAGACGAGCGACAAGTTCAAGGACGACGCGTACCTCATCAAGATCGCGAACACCGTCCCCGAGCTGAAGAACGACAAGGCCTTCCAGAAGGACGTCAAGGACGGCACCTTCGACAAGTGGGCCCTGGAGATGTCGAAGAACTTCGACAACAACAAGTACGGGGTCCAGGGCACCCCGTCCTTCGTCCTCGACGGCAAGAAGCTCACCGGCTCCGACAGCGAGAACGCGCCGAGCACCGTCGCCGACTGGAACACGGCGGTGGACAAGGCGCTCAAGGGCTGACCGGCCCGATGTGACGCGCAGCCGACGAGCGGGCGAACTCTCCGGGTTCGCCCGCTCTCGGCATGTACTGGTCAGTAATGTGATCCTCCGTGACCAGTCGACCTCAGCCTGACGGCTTCCCCGAGAGCACCATCTCCCTTGCCCCGCGCCGCCGCACGGTCGTGAAGGCCGCGGCCGCCGGCGCCGTGCTCGCCGCGCCGCTCGCCGCCGCGGCCGCCGCCCGCGCCGCCGAGGCGCCCGCCTTCCTGCACGGCGTCGCCTCCGGTGACCCGCTGCCCGACGGGGTCCTGCTGTGGACCCGTGTGACGCCCACCGCCGAGGCCGTGCCCGGCTCCGGCCTGGGCCCGGACGTCGAGGTGGGCTGGGAGATCGCGCAGGACAAGGCGTTCGGCACGGTCGTCGCCCGGGGCACCGCGACCGCGAGCGCCGCCGCCGACCACACGGTGAAGGCGGACGTCCGGGGCCTGCGCCCGGCAACCGCCTACTACTTCCGCTTCTCCGTGGGCGGTGCGCTCTCCCCCGTGGGCCGTACGCGGACGGCGCCCGCCGCCGACACGTCCGCTCCCGGCCTGCGCTTCGGCGTGGTCTCCTGCGCCAACTGGGAGGCCGGCTATTTCTCCGCGTACCGGCACCTGGCCGCCCGCACCGACCTGGACGCGGTCCTCCATCTCGGCGACTACCTCTACGAGTACCGGACGGGCGAGTACCCGGCGGCGGCGTACACCGTCCGGCAGCACCGGCCCGCGCACGAGATCGTCTCGCTCGCCGACTACCGGGTCCGGCACGGCCTGACCAAGACGGACGACGACGTGCGGGCGATGCACGCCGCGCATCCCCTGATAGCGATCTGGGACGACCACGAGTTCGCCAACGACGCCTGGTCGGGCGGCGCCGAGAACCACACGCCGGACACCGAGGGCGACTGGGCCGCCCGCCAACAGGCCGCGAAGCAGGCCTACTTCGAGTGGATGCCGGTGCGCGCCTCGACCGCGGGCACCGTCTACCGCCGCCTGCGCTTCGGCAGACTCGCGGATCTGCACCTGCTCGACCTGCGCTCGTTCCGCTCCCGGCAGTCGGGCATCGGCAACGGCGACGTGGACTCGGCGGACCGTACGATCACCGGCCGCGCCCAGTTGGACTGGCTGAAGGCGGGTCTCGCGGGCTCCGAGGCGCGCTGGAAGCTGGTCGGCACCTCGGTGATGATCTCGCCGGTCGCGTTCGGCTCGCTCCCGGCCCGTCTGCTGGGCCCGCTCGCGGAGCTGCTGGGCCTGCCGAAGGAGGGCCTCGCGGTCAACGTGGACCAGTGGGACGGCTACACGCACGACCGCAAGGAGCTCATCTCCCACCTGCGCGACAAGGGCATCCGCGACACCGTCTTCCTGACCGGCGACATCCACATGGCCTGGGCGAACGACGTGCCGGTGACGGCGGCGACGTACCCGCTCTCGCCGTCCGCGGCGACGGAGTTCGTCGTCACGTCGGTCACCTCGGACAACCTCGACGACATCCTGCACGTCGCCCCCGGCACGCTCTCCACGGTCGCCGAGGGCGCCGTCAAGGCGGCCAACCGGCACGTGAAGTGGCTCGACATGGACTCCCACGGGTACGGCGTCCTGGACGTCACGGCCGAGCGCGCGCAGATGGACTACTACGTGATCTCCGACCGGGCCGACAAGAACGCGACGACCTCCTGGGAGCGCTCGTACCGCACGCTGAGCGGGACGCAGAAGACCGAGCGGGTCGGCTCCCCGGTGCGGTGACGCCGACGCGGTGCGGCCCGGCCGTGATACCTGTGCGCTGCATTCCGGTCACGGGCACGGACGTTAAGGGCGGATGACACCGCTCACGGTGGGTGGTGCGGACGCGGCCGCACGCGAGAGCCAATGCGGACACACCACCCACCTCGGTGACCCCCGCCGTTACGTCCGCGTCTCAAACTCCGGACGGCCGTCGAATTTCTTCTCACGGTTGCCCCGGTATGCCCGGCCCATTTCCGTGATCGGCGCGGCCAGTTAGCCGCTCCTCCTGGAGTGACATGAGCACGTAATCTCCCCGCGGCGGCGAGGAAGGCCCTCCCGCCCACGTCCGCGAGGAGCCCCCACATGACCACTCTTGCCCGCATGTCCCCGCGCCTGAGCCGCCGGCTGCTCGGCACCGCGGTGATGGCCGGAACCCTGGCCCTGGTCCCGCTCTCCGCCCCCACCGGCACCGCCGCCACGAAGACCACCGCCGAGAAGTGCGCGAGCACCGCGAACGCGGTCGCCCGCGAGAAGAAGCCGGCCGGAGCCGAGCACACCGCCGAGCCCAACGAGCTGACCGCCGCGCAGGCCAAGGCGATGAACACGGCGCTGGAGAAGAGACTCGACAAGATGCGCGCCGCCGGAACCCTGGAGCGGGGCCTGAGCGCGGCCGCGTCCACCACCGTCCCGGTGTACTTCCACGTCATCCACGCCGGCACCACCGGCAAGCTGTCCGCGGCCTCGATAGCCAATCAGATCAGCGTCCTGAACGCGGCGTACAGCGGGCAGGGCACCGGCAACACGAACTCGGGCTTCCAGTTCCAGCTGGCCGGCACCGACTACACGGACAACGCCGCCTGGTACAACGGCATCACGCCCGACTCGTCCGCCGAGTCGTCGATGAAGTCCGCGCTGCGCAAGGGCGGCGCGAACGCGCTGAACTTCTACACCGCGAACCTGGGCGACGACCTGCTCGGCTGGGCCACGTTCCCGTCCTCGTACACGTCGAACCCGAAGGACGACGGCGTGGTCGTCCTCGACACCTCGCTGCCGGGCGGCTCGGCGACGCACTACAACGAGGGCGACACCGGCACCCACGAGATCGGCCACTGGATGGGGCTTTACCACACGTTCCAGGGCGGGTGCAGCGGCAACGGCGACTACGTGTCCGACACCCCGGCCGAGAAGAGCGCCGCCTTCGAGTGCCCGACCGGGCGCGACACCTGCACCAACAAGACCGGTGTCGACCCGATCCACAACTTCATGGACTACACGTAC
This sequence comes from Streptomyces sp. cg35, assembly GCF_050410835.1. Lineage (NCBI taxonomy): Bacteria > Bacillati > Actinomycetota > Actinomycetes > Kitasatosporales > Streptomycetaceae > Streptomyces > Streptomyces sp. cg35. Next base: position 6,541,704 of record NZ_CP191268.1, on the reverse strand, counting down.
GACTCCTGCATGTACCAGTTCACCGCGGGCCAGGTGCAGCGCATGAAGGACAGCTGGACGGCCTACCGGGGCTGACCCCGCCGCGGCAGGCTCACAGGGTCTCCAGGAAGCCGAGCGCCACCCGCCAGGTGGCCTCGGCGGCCTCCTCGTCGTAGTCGGGCAGGTCGGGGTCGGTGTAGAGGTGGCCGGCCCCGGCGTACCGGTAGACCTCCACGTCGGCACCGGTGCGGCCCATCTGGAGGTACCAGGCGGTCAGCCAGTCGTCCGTCTCGAACGGGTCGGGCTCGGCGACGTGCAGCTGGACCGGCAGCTCGTCCACGGAGGCGTTCTCCGCGATGTCGGAGGTGCCGTGCAGGAGCAGCAGGCCCTTCGCCTTGTCGTCGCCGAGGGCGAGGGTCTGCGCGGTGGCAGCGCCCAGTGAGAAGCCCGCGTACACCAGGCCCCGGTCGGAGTAGGGGGCAGCGGCCAGCACGGCGCGCTTGAGGAGCTCGTCCTTGCCGATCTCGTCCTTGTGGGCCATGCCCTCCTCGACCGTGTCGAAGGTGCGGCCCTCGAAGAGATCCGGGGTCCATACCTCGTGACCGGCGGCGCGCAGCCGGTCGGCCGCGGCCTGCACCGCAGGTCGCAGACCGTACGTCGAGTGGAAAAGCATGATGTTCATGGGCCCCATGGTGCCAGGAACGCCACAGGTTAGCCGCGGCCGATCCCGGTTACGGTCCCCTCATGGAGAACGTACTGCGCCCCCTCATCGTCATCGGCGGCTCGGTCGTGCTCACACTCGTGCTCGGGTGGGCTGTCGACCGTCTCTTGCAGCGCGCCGACCGGCGCCATCACGAGACCCCGCTGTGGGGTCTGCTGCGCCGCTGCCGGCTCCCCCTCCAGTTCGTGCTCTGCGCGGCTCTGCTGCGGGGCTCGTACGACCAGGCGAAGATCGCCGAGGAGCACTCCGCCGGTGTCGGGCAGACCCTCACCCTGGTCCTGATCGGCGCGACCGCCTGGCTGATCGTGCGGATCGCGTCCGCGATCGTCGAGTCGACCTACGCCCGCTACGCCAACGCCCACCGCGATCCGGCCCGGGTCCGCCGGGTGCGCACCCAGGTCACCCTGATCCAGCGGGTCGTCATCGCGGTCGTCGCCGTGGTGGCGGTGGCCTCGATGCTCTTCACCTTCCCCGGGTTCAGGGCCGCCGGTGCCTCGCTGCTCGCCTCCGCCGGTCTGCTGGGCATCGTCGCCGGTGTCGCCGCGCAGTCCACGCTCGGCAACATCTTCGCCGGGCTGCAGATCGCGTTCGGCGACATGGTGCGCATCGGCGACACGGTCGTGGTGGACGGCGAGTGGGGCACCGTCGAGGAGATCACGCTCACCTTCCTCGCCGTACGCACCTGGGACGAGCGCCGGATCACGATGCCCGTGTCGTACTTCACGTCGAAGCCGTTCGAGAACTGGTCGCGCGGCGGCGCCCAGATGACCGGCACCGTCTTCTTCCACCTCGACCACAGCGCCCCGGTGCCGCAGATGCGCGAGAAGCTCCACGACATCCTGCGCGACTGCGCCGCCTGGGACGGCCGCGACTGGAGCCTCGCCGTGACCGACACCACGCCCAGCACGCTCCAGGTCCGCGCCGTGGTCACGGCCAAGGACGCGGACGACATCTGGACGGTGCGGGTCACGGTCCGCGAGCAGCTGGTCCGCTGGCTGACCGACGAGCACCCCTACGCGCTGCCCCGGATCAACACGGCGACGGCCCTGCTCGCCCCGGAGGAGATGGCGACAGCCCTGCCGGACCATGTGATCCAGCGCAACGGCCGCGCGCCGCGCACGGGCCGGGGCTGACGGCAGGCGCGGTCAGCGCCCCAGCACCTCCCCGCCGTTGACCTGGACGATCTGCGCGGTGACATGACCGGCCCCCGGCGACGCGAGCCAGGTCAGGGTGGCGGCGACGTCGGCGGGCGCTCCGGCCCGCCCGGTCGGGATGGCGCCGACGCGGCGCCCGTACTCCTCCTCGGACATCTCGCGCCCGAAGAACTCGGTGTCCTCGATGTAGCCGGGCGCGACCGCGTTCACGGTGATGCCGCGCGGCCCGAGCGCCTTGGCCAGGTCGAAGGTGTACGGGTGCAGGGCCGCCTTGGCGCCGCCGTACGCGCCGGTGCCCGAGCCGCGCAGGGCGGCGATGGACGAGAGGAAGAGGACCCGGCCGCCGGGCGCGGCGAGGTGGTCCCGCAGGGCTTCGGTCAGCAGGACCGAAGTGAGCGTATTCACACGGAAGTTGGCGTCCCATTCGTGCGCGACGGCGTCGAGCGGATCGCCCCCGGCCGGGGCCCCCGGCTGCCGCCCGCCGAGTCCGCCGGCGCTGTGCACGAGCACGTCGACCGTGCCGTCGAACGCGTCGAGGGCGAAGTCGGCGGCGCCGCGCGCCCCTTGGACCGTGCTGAGATCGGCGGCGAACGTCAGCGCGCCCGGCACCCCGGCCTTCGCCAGGACGTCGGCCCGCCGCCCGACCAGCAGCACCCGGTCTCCCTCGGCGGCGAAGGCGTGGGCCGCGGCGAGCCCGATTCCCGTACCGCCACCGGTGATCATCACATTGCGTGCCATGGGCACGAGCCTAGGTCGTGGAGCGCGCTCGAGGTCGGGGATCAGCGCAGGCTTCGCACGTCCAGCTGCCGCAGCACCCGGTCGACGACCTCCGGATCGGCCCCGGGCTCGCTGCGCGCGGCCAGCACCTCGTGCCGCGCCGCCGACATCATCTCGCTCTGGATCCGCCGCACCCGCTTGATCCGGGCGAACCGCTTCGCCTGCGACTCGCGCCGTTCCTCCGCCCCCAGCTCCGGGTTGATGCGCAGCCCGATGTCGTAGGCGCGCCGCAGCATCTGCTCCTGGACCTCCTCCGGCAGCTCCTCGACCTCCTCGATCTCCTTGAGCCGTCGCTTGGCGGCCTTCGCGGCGCGCAGCGCGAGCGCCTTCTCGTACTCCTGCTCCGCCTCCGTGTCGGCGCGCACCTTCAGCTTCTTCACGAGCCACGGCAGGCTCAGCCCCTGGAGCACGAGGGTCGCCATGATGACCCCGAAGGCGATGAAGACGATCTCGTCCCGGTCCGGGAAGGGCGATCCGTCGTCCATGGTCAGCGGAATGGCGAGGGCCAGGGCCACGGAGGCCACACCGCGCATCCCCGACCACCACATGACGACGGTCTCCCGCCAGCTCACCGGGATCTCCTCGTCGACGTCGCGCCGGGCGTGCAGCCGCTGCGTCACCCAGGTCATCGGCAGCAGCCACAGCAGGCGTACGACGATGACGACGCCGACGACCGCGGCCGCCCAGCCGAGCATCTCGCCCCAGCGGCCCTGCGCGGTGCGCACGACGTTGTGCACCTCGAGGCCGATGAGCCCGAAGGCGACACCGGTGACGAGGGTGTCGACGACGTCCCAGAAGGCGCGGCCGGTCAGCCGGGTGAGCACGTCGTCGGCGTCGAAGGCGCGCTCGGCCAGGAACATGGCGACGGTCAGCACGGCGAGCACGCCCGAGCCGTGCAGTTCCTCGGCCATGACGTACGAGGCGTACGGCACCAGGAGCGTGAGGCCGATCTGGAGGGTGGCGTCGCCGAGATAGCCCATGAGCCGGTTGGCGGCCCAGCCGAGCGCGACACCGACCGCGACGGCGACGACGGCGGAGAGCACCAGTTCGAGCGCGGCCTGCGGCACGGAGAAACTGCCGCTGACGGCGGCGGCGATCGCGACGTGGTAGAGCACGATCGCGGTCACGTCGTTGAACAGGCCCTCGCCCTCCAGGATCGACACCATGCGGCGGGGCAGGCCGAGTTGGCCGGCGACGGCGGTCGCGGCGACCGGGTCGGGCGGCGCCACGAGCGCGCCGAGCGCGACGGCCGCGGCGAGCGGCAGGCCCGGCACGACCGCGTTGGCGACGAGGGCGACCGCGGCGGTGGTGACGAAGACGAGGGCGACGGCCAGCAGGAAGATGGGCCGCCGGTTCGCGGCGAACTGCCGCCAGGACGTGCGGTGCACGGCCGCGTAGAGGAGGGGCGGCAGGACGAGCGGCAGGATCAGGTCGGGGTCGATGTCGACGTTCGGAACGACGCGGATCAGGGCGAGGACGATGCCGAGCAGCGTCATCAGGACGGGCGCGGGCAGCTTGAGCCGGTCGCCGAGCGGCACGCTCAGGACGGCCCCGAGCAGCAGCACGAACAGCAGGGCCAATTGATCCACGGGTGCTCCGACCAGGCTCGACGATCAGGGACGTTCCGCCTCAAGAGTGCCACGCACATCCGGGCAAACCGCCCTCCGAGCGCCCCGCATCCTCCGATGTCCACGGCTTTCGTGACACCGGAACACCGGGCATCGGCGTCAGGCGTCGAGCGACGCCCCGGCCCTCTCGGACACCCGCCGCCCGAAGGGCCCCGACCCAACCGCAGCCCGGGGCAACGCCCTTGGTCACCCGGAGGGACGCGTCCCCTCGGGCACCCGCGCGCCGCGACGTATCGGTCGCGTCAGTCGAGCGGCTTCCGCATCGCCCGGTGCGGAATCCCGGCGTCCGGGAACTCGGGCCCGTACGCGACGTACCCGAGCCGCTCGTAGAACCCCAACGCATGCGTCTGCGCGTGCAGATCGACCGCGCGCAGCCCGCGCTCCCGGGCCGCTTCCTCGATGGCCCGCACCAGAACCGCGCCGATGCCCGAGCCCCGGGCGGCCTTCGCCACGGCCAGCCGGCCCAGCGCGCCGACGTCCACGGCGCCGCCGTTCTTCACCGCGGCGGCGTCGCCGGTCAGCAGTCGGCCCGCGCCGAGCGGAACCCCGTCCTCGCGCACGGCGAGCACATGCACGGCCCCGGCGTCGTACGCGTCGTACTCGAGCTCCTCGGGAACGCCCTGCTCGGTGACGAAGACGTCCCGGCGCACGGCGAAACAGGCCGCACGGTCCGCGTCGGCCTCGGCCACGCGGACGACATAGTCCCCGGCGCTCACGCGCTCTCCGCCCGGACCCGGTCGAGCGCGGTCTGCAGGTCATCCGGGTACTCGCTCGCGAACTCGACCCACTGCCCGTCGGAGGGGTGCTCGAACCCGAGGCGCACCGCGTGCAGCCACTGCCGCGTGATCCCGAGCCGCTTGGCGAGCGTCGGGTCGGCGCCGTACGTCAGGTCGCCGACGCAGGGGTGGCGGTGCGCGGACATGTGGACGCGGATCTGGTGGGTGCGGCCCGTCTCCAGCTTGATGTCCAGCAGGGAGGCGGCCCGGAACGCCTCGATGAGGTCGTAGTGCGTCACGGAGGGCTTGCCGTCCGCGGTCACGGCCCACTTGTAGTCATGGTTCGGATGCCGCCCGATCGGGGCGTCGATCGTGCCGCTCATCGGGTCGGGGTGGCCCTGCACGAGCGCGTGGTAGCGCTTGTCGGGCACGCGCTCCTTGAACTGCCGCTTCAGCGACGTGTACGCGCGCTCGGACTTGGCGACGACCATCAGCCCGGAGGTGCCGACGTCGAGGCGGTGCACGATGCCCTGGCGCTCGGCGGCACCGGACGTGGAGATCCGGTACCCGGCTGCGGCGAGCCCGCCGATGACGGTCGTCCCGGTCCAGCCGGGGCTCGGGTGGGCGGCGACCCCGACCGGCTTCACGATGACCACGATGTCGTCGTCGTCATGGACGATCTCCATGCCCTCGACGGGCTCGGCGACGATCTGCACCGGAGCGGGCGCCTGCGGCATCTCCACCTCCAGCCAGGCTCCGCCGTGCACGCGCTCGGACTTGCCCACGACCGAACCGTCGACCGTGACCTTCCCGGCGGCGGCCAGCTCGGCCGCCTTGGTGCGGGAGAAGCCGAACATGCGGGAGATGGCGGCGTCGACGCGCTCGCCCTCCAGGCCGTCGGGCACGGGCAGGGTTCGGATCTCGGGAATGGTGCTCACGCATCGAGTATGCAGGAGTGCACCGACAGCCCCGTACCGCAGCCCTGCCGCCAGGGCCCCGCCTCAGTCCTTGTGGACGGTCCCGTCGGGGTCGATCCCGCGGAAGGACAGCAGCACGATCAGGATGCCGCCGCAGACGATCGCGGAGTCGGCGAGGTTGAAGACCGGGTAGTTCTTCGGCGCGATGAAGTCGACGACGGCACCCTCGAAGACGCCCGGGGCGCGGAAGATCCTGTCGGTGAGGTTGCCGAGCGCCCCGCCGAGCAGCAGCCCGAGCGCGATCGCCCACGGCGTGCTGTAGAGCTTCCTCGCGAGCCGCGCGATGACGACGATCACCGCGGCGGCGATCACGGTGAAGATGATCGTGAAGGCCTCGCCGATGCCCCAGGCGGCCCCGGGGTTCCGGATCACCTCGAGCTGCAGCCAGTCACCCAGGATCCGGATCGAGTCGCGGTGCTCCAGCTTCGCGACCACCAGCAGCTTGCTGCCCAGGTCCAGGGCGTACGCCAGGGCGGCCACGACGAACAGCGCGGCGATGCGCCGCCTGCCCCTGGGCCGCTCGGCGACGATCTCCTCGGCCGGCGAATCGGCCCCGTCGGCCTTCTCCGGCTCCGCTGCCCCCGTGTCCGGGGAATCCGGCGTACCGATGATGCGCTCCGCCTCTGCCACGTGAGTCCCTCAACCTAGGTACCTGACTGAGGACGAGAGTACGGCACACCCAGGGGGCGTCACGGGGACGGTTCAGTAACGACGCTCCTGCTTCTGCTTGCACTCCACACAGAGGGTCGCCCGGGGAAAGGCCTGCATACGCGCCTTGCCGATGGGGTTCCCGCAGTTCTCGCAGAGTCCGTACGTGCCGGCGTCCAGCCGCTCCAGGGCCCGCTCGGTCTGCAGCAGCATCTCCCGGGCGTTGGCGGCCAGCGACATCTCGTGCTCGCGCGTGATGTTCTTCGTGCCGGTGTCGGCGTCGTCGTCCCCGGCCCCGTCCCCGGAGTCCCGCATCAGACCGGCGAGCCCCTCCTCGGACGCCTCGATCTCGCTCCCGAGCCGCAGCGCCTCGCTCTGCAGCTCGGCACGCGCCTCCTCGACCTCGTCCGGGGTCCAGGGTTCCTCGCCGGGCCGGACGGCCAGCTCGCCGGGCTCGGCGGCGGACAAACGCGCCTTGGGGACCGCGCCGGGCTTCTTCGCCGCCGTGGCCGTGCCCTGAGTCTTCTTCGCAACCACTGTCGTGGCTCCCGTCGTCTTCGCGGCCTCGGCCGCGTCCTCGGCCGCGGAGGCGACCGCCTTCTTCACCGCGCCCTTGCGTCCGGCGGACCGCTGTGCGACGCCGCCCTCGGTGGCATCGGCACCGTCCGTGCCCTGCGCCTCTGCCGCGCCCTGTGCGGCATCCGCCTTCTTGGCCGTACCGGCCGCCTTCTTGGTCGTACGCTTCCCCGCCGCGGCCTTCCCGGCACGCGCGGCCGTGCTGTCGCCCTCCCCGGAAGCGGCGGCGCTCTTGCTCGCCGCCTTCTTGGCCGTCCGTTTCGTGGCCGGTTTCGCGGCGCCCTTGTCTGCCCCGCCCGCAGGCCCGGCCGTCTGCTCCTCGGGCACCGGCTCCTCGGCCGGGCGGACCGCGGCCTTCTTGGTGGTGCTTTTCGTCGCCTTCTTGGCAGCGCCGCCCGTCGCCGTGGCTTTCTTGCCGGCTGCGCTCTTCTTGCCGCCCACGTCCTTGCCGGCGGCTCCGCCGGAGGCTCGGGCCGCCCCGCCGGAGGCACCCGCGCCCGTGGATCTGCCGGACGCCGACTGCTGAACGGCGGTCTTTTTCGCCACCATGGCCGCGGCCCCTTCACAAATTGTGATCTTGCTCGCGAATCGTGCTGGGACGATAAATCGACTTCAGGCCCGCGGCAACGGGGCGCACACTCCGATCCGGCCGCCCGGAGGCCCCCGCGGGACGAATCTGCAAGCGTTGTGCCCAGCTCCCCGGCCGGTAATCCGCCCGTTCCGGGCGTCCCGGGCGGCCGTCCGGGATCGGACACCGGACGTATCGCCATTCGGGTCACTGCGCGCAGCCGTCCGCCGCCCCCGCGGACCCCCGCGAAAAGCGGTCGGCCGCCCCCTGGCGGGCGCCGTACACTGGGCGGAGCGAGAAGCGTGGATGGGGCCGAGTAGCGGCGTACGCAGCCAAGAGCGATCCGGGGACGGTGGAAGCCCGGAGGCGAGCGCGACGCGAAGATCACCCCGGAGCCGCCGGAAGAACACCGCAGTGCGTGCGCAGCGGCCAGTAGACCCGGCATCGCGACCCCAATGAGGGGGCTCACCGGAGCACATCACGCGCCGGAGGGCCAAGGAGGGTGGTACCGCGGGAGCGCGCCGCACACGGCGCAGCAGCCTCTCGTCCCTCCGACGGAAGGAAGCACGTCCGCCGGAGGAAGACTGATGACGCAGTACCGCCAGGTGCCCGCCCAGGTCGACCTGCCCGCCGTCGAGCACGCGGTGCTCGACTTCTGGCGCGAGCAGAAGATCTTCGCCAAGACCCTGGAGCAGTCCGAGGGACGCCCTGAGTGGGTGTTCTACGAGGGCCCGCCCACGGCCAACGGCATGCCGGGCGCCCACCACATCGAGGCCCGCGTCTTCAAGGACGTCTTCCCCCGCTTCCGCACCATGCGCGGCTACCACGTGGCCCGTAAGGCGGGCTGGGACTGCCACGGCCTCCCGGTGGAGCTGGCGGTCGAGAAGGAGCTCGGCTTCAGCGGCAAGAAGGACATCGAGGCGTACGGCATCGCCGAGTTCAACGCCAAGTGCCGCGAGTCCGTGCTGCGGCACACCGACGCCTTCGCCGCGCTGACGACCCGCATGGGGTACTGGACCGACCTCGACGACCCGTACGTCACGATGGACCCCGAGTACATCGAGTCGGTCTGGTGGTCGCTGAAGGAGATCTTCAACAAGGGCCTGCTGGTCCAGGACCACCGCGTGGCCCCCTGGTGCCCGCGCTGCGGCACCGGCCTCTCCGACCACGAGCTGGCGCAGGGCTACGAGACGGTCGTCGACCCCTCGGTCTATGTCCGTTTCCCGCTCACCTCCGGTCCGCTGGCGGGCCAGGCGTCGCTCCTGGTGTGGACGACGACGCCGTGGACCCTGGTCTCGAACACGGCGGTCGCCGCGCACCCCGAGGTCCGCTACGTCGTCGCGACGAACGGCGAGGAGAAGCTGGTCGTCGCCGAGCCGCTCGTCGAGAAGTCGCTCGGCGAGGGCTGGGAGACGACCGGCGAGTCCTTCACCGGCGCCGAGATGGAGCGCTGGAAGTACCAACGCCCGTTCGAGCTCGTGGAGTTCCCGGCCAAGGCGCACTACGTCGTGAACGCCGAGTACGTCACGACCGAGGACGGCACCGGTCTCGTCCACCAGTCCCCCGCCTTCGGTGAGGACGACCTCAAGGTCTGCCGCGCGTACGGGCTGCCGATGGTGAACCCCGTCCGCCAGGACGGCACCTTCGAGGAGAGCGTCCCGCTGGTCGGCGGCGTCTTCTTCAAGAAGGCGGACGAGGCGCTCACCGAGGACCTCGGCGCCCGCGGCCTCCTCTTCAAGCACATCCCGTACGAGCACAGCTACCCGCACTGCTGGCGCTGCCACACGGCGCTGCTGTACTACGCGCAGCCGTCCTGGTACATCCGCACCACGGCCGTCAAGGACCGCCTCCTCCAGGAGAACGAGAAGACCAACTGGTTCCCGGAGACCGTCAAGAACGGCCGCTTCGGCGACTGGCTGCAGAACAACATCGACTGGGCGCTCTCCCGCAACCGCTACTGGGGCACCCCGCTGCCCATCTGGCGCTGCGCGGAGGACCACCTCACCTGCGTGGGTTCCCGCGAGGAGCTGTCGCGGCTGACGGGCACGGACCAGTCCTCGCTCGACCCGCACCGCCCGTTCATCGACGACGTCACCTTCACCTGCACCCACGAGGGCTGCACGGAGACGGCGACGCGCGTGCCGGAGGTCATCGACGCCTGGTACGACTCGGGTTCGATGCCGTTCGCGCAGTGGGGCTACCCGTACAAGAACAAGGAACTCTTCGAGTCCCGCTACCCCGCGCAGTTCATCTCCGAGGCCATCGACCAGACCCGCGGCTGGTTCTACACGCTGATGGCCGTCGGCACGCTGGTCTTCGACAAGTCGTCGTACGAGAACGTGGTGTGCCTGGGCCACATCCTGGCCGAGGACGGCCGCAAGATGTCCAAGCACCTGGGCAACACCCTGGACCCGATCCCGCTGATGGACCGGCACGGCGCGGACGCGGTGCGCTGGTTCATGGCGGCCGGCGGCTCCCCCTGGGCGGCCCGCCGCGTCGGCCACGGCACCATCCAGGAGGTCGTCCGCAAGACGCTCCTCACGTACTGGAACACGGTCGCCTTCCAGGCCCTGTACGCCCGCACGTCGGGCTGGGCGCCCAGCGAGGCGGACCCGGCCCCGGCCGAGCGCACCGTCCTGGACCGCTGGCTGCTGTCCGAGCTGCACCAGCTCACGGACGAGGTCACCAAGTCCCTCGAGGCGTACGACACCCAGCGCGCCGGCAAGCTCCTGTCGGCGTTCGTCGACGACCTGTCGAACTGGTACGTGCGCCGCTCGCGCCGCCGCTTCTGGCAGGGCGACAAGGCCGCGCTGCGCACCCTGCACGACGTGGTGGCGACGGTCACGCAGCTGATGGCGCCGCTCACGCCGTTCATCACGGAGCGGGTGTGGCAGGACCTGGTCGTGCCGGTCACCGCGGACGTGCCGGAGTCGGTGCACCTGTCGTCGTGGCCCGAGGCCGACCGGTCGGCGATCGACCCGACCCTGTCGACGCAGATGGACCTGGTCCGCCGCCTCGTGGAGCTGGGCCGCGCCACGCGCGCGGAGTCCGGTGTCAAGACCCGTCAGCCGCTCTCGCGCGCGCTGGTCGCCGCGTCCGGCTTCGACGCGCTCTCCCCCGAGCTGCACGCGCAGATCACGGAGGAGCTGAACGTCACGTCCCTGGCCTCGCTCTCGGAGGTCGGCGGCTCGCTGGTCGACACGACGGCCAAGGCGAACTTCCGGGCGCTCGGCAAGCGGTTCGGCAAGCGCGTCCAGGACGTCGCCAAGGCCGTCGCGGGCGCCGACGCCGCCGCGCTGTCCCTGGCGCTGCGCGAGGGCACGGCCACGGTCGAGGTCGACGGCGAGACCGTCAGCCTCGCCCCCGACGAGGTCATCATCACGGAGACCCCGCGCGAGGGCTGGTCGGTGGCCTCCGACTCCGGCGCGACCGTGGCCCTGGACCTGGAGCTCACCGAGGAGCTGCGGCAGGCGGGCCTGGCCCGTGACGCGATCCGCCTGATCCAGGAGGCCCGCAAGAACAGCGGCCTGGACGTGGCGGACCGGATCGCCCTGCGCTGGACCTCCACGGACCCGGCGGTGATCTCGGCCCTGTCCGAGCACTCCGGCCTGATCGCCGACGAGGTCCTGGCGACGGACTTCGCCCAGGGCGAGGCGGACGACACGTACGGGGACCCGTTCACGGACGAGGGCCTGAGCCTGACGTTCCGCCTGCGCAAGGCGTAACACCCGGCACCCCCGAAGGGCCGGCACCGCCAGAGCTGATCTGGCGGGACCGGCCCTTCGCCGTACGCCCGGCACCGCCGGTTCACAGCGGCCGCGAAAAGGCCCTGGCCCGGATCGCAGAAACGATCCGGGCCAGGGCCTGAATGAACGCCGACGCCTTTTCTCAGGCGCTACAGGGCGCCCCTAGTTGTCGTCCTCGTCGATGAGGAACCCGCGCATCGGCGACGGGGCCTGCTGCATCGGCTGCGGCGCCTGCGGCCGCACCGGTGCCATCGGCTGCGTCATGGCGGGCGACATCTGCTGCTGGCCACCGCCGTACGACGGACCGCCGGCCTGCTGGTTGCCACCCATGCCCTGGTTGCCGCCGTAGGACGGCGCACCCGCACCGGCCGGAGCCATCGAAGGCGCCGGGGACGGCGGCAGGGACGCGGTCGCCGGGGTACGCGGCGGGGCCAGCGAGTCGTCGGCCTGGGTCTCCAGCTGACGCAGCTGCGACTCCAGGTAGGACTTCAGACGCGTGCGGTACTCGCGCTCGAAGCCGCGCAGGTCCTCGACCTTGCGCTCCAGCGTGGCGCGGGCGGACTCCAGGGAGCCCATCGCGACACGGTGCTTCTCCTGCGCGTCCCGCTCCAGGGCGTCGGCCTTGGCACGGGCGTCACGCTCGAGGCCCTCGGCGCGGCTGCGGGCCTCGCCGACGATCTTGTTGGCCTCGGAGCGGGCCTCGGCGATCGCCTGGTCGGCGGTCTGCTGGGCCAGCGAGAGGACACGGGCGGCGCTGTCGCCACCGGGACCCTGACCGGGCTGCGGCATCTGCGGACCACCGTGGCCGCCCATGGGACCGCCCATGGGACCGCCCAGCTGGCCCTGACCCATCGGGCCCGGACCCTGGCCCATCGGACCCTGACCCATCGGGCCCTGGCCCATCGGACCGGGACCCTGCGGGCCGGGTCCCTGCGGACCGTGGCCACTGGGACCGGCCGGAAGCTGCGGGGCACCGCTCGGCAGCTGCGGCGGACCGCCCATGGGGCCGCCCATCTGCTGCGGCGGGCCCGATATGCCGGCGGGCACGGGGGCGCCCGGACCGCGCATGCCCTGCGGGGGACCCTGCTGGTCCTGCGGACCCCCCTGGCCCTCGGGGCCACCGGGGCCGGGCCCCTTGCGCATGCCGCCCTGCTGCTGGTTCTGCGCGGCGGCACGGGTGGCTGCGGCGAGCTTCGCGCGCAGGTCCTCGTTCTCACGAAGGAGACGGGTCAGTTCGGCTTCGACCTCATCGAGGAAGGCATCGACCTCGTCCTCGTCATAGCCTTCTCGGAGGCGGACGGTCGTGAACTGCTTGTTCCGCACGTCCTCGGGGGTCAACGGCATCTCTTCACCTCAACGTTGTCGTCGGCATTCGGCAAGACCGTATCGTTCACAGCCGGCTCACGACGGAGATCAGGATGTAGACGATGATCATCAGTACGAAGAAGGACAGGTCGAGCGCCACGCCCCCGAGACGCAGCGGCGGGATGAACCGCCGCAGAAGCTTGAGCGGTGGATCAGTGACAGTGTAGGTGGCCTCAAGAACGACCACCATCGCCTTGCCGGGTTGCCACGAGCGGGCGAACTGGAAGACATAGTCCATGACCAGCCGGAAGATCAGCACGATGAGGAAACACATCAGCGCGATGTAGACCACATCCAAAACCACGCCCATGTCGGCGGTTCCCTCTCCCCTGTGTCTCGTGCCTCGTGACTAGTACTTGGCTAGTCGTCGAACTAGTACTGCGTCTCAGCTCTGGTTGAAGAACCCGCCCTCTGCGATGCGGGCCTTGTCCTCCGCCGTGACATCGACGTTAGCAGGAGACAACAGGAACACCTTCTGGGTCACCCGCTCAATGCTCCCGTGAAGACCGAAGACGAGACCGGCGGCAAAGTCGACAAGTCGCTTCGCATCGGTGTCGTCCATCTCCGTCAGATTCATGATCACCGGAGTGCCCTCGCGGAAGTGTTCCCCGATGGTACGGGCCTCGTTGTAGGTCCGGGGGTGCAGTGTGGTGATGCGGTACGGCTCCCGCTCGGACACGACCTTGGGCATGATCACCGGTGCGTTCTTCTCCAGGCTCTGACGTTCAGGTGTGATGGATGCCACGGGGGCGATTCGCGCCGGACGTCCGGATTCAGCGGCGAGCGAAGCGGGCTGGCGCACCGGCTCCCGCTGTGCGGGCGGCTGCACCACTCGTACCGATTCGTCCGTTTCTACCGCACGGGAACCATGTGACTGATGCGACGGTTCGTGCCGCCGCCGGTCACGCTCGGGCTCCGGGTCGAGCTCGGGTTCGAAGTCGTCGTCGGGGTCGAACCCCCGGCCGTCGTACCCATCGTCCTCCACGAGGCCGAGGTAGACCGCCATCTTGCGCATCGCGCCGGCCATGCTCTGAGTCCTCCGCTCTGTGGTGGATCGGCTGACGTCAACCAAAGTGCCCGCGATCCACGTGATCTCCCCGCCCATCAGCGAGAATGACCATATTTTCGGCTGTGGTCCGACTTCTTGGCGACGTTACCCGAGCCTGGGTCGGACTCCGAGTACCGCAGTACCGACGCGCACATGTGTCGCTCCGGCCGCCACGGCCTGCTCGAGGTCCGAACTCATCCCTGCCGAGACCATGTTCGCAGCCGGATGGGCCGCGCGCAGGGCAGTCGACAAATCCATGAGGCGCTCGAACGCCGCCTGTTGCCGCCCCGCGTAGGCCCCGGTGAGCGGCGCGACGGTCATCAGTCCGTCGAGCCGCAGCCCCGGAGCCTCGGCCACGCGTGCGGCCAACTCCTCCACCCCACCTGTCCCTACGCCCCCGCGCTCACCCCGGCCGTCGTCGTCCGCGTCGAGCGCGACCTGGATCAGACAGCCCAGCTCGCGCTCGGCCCGCACGGCCTCCTTGGACAGCGCCGTGACGAGCTTCGCCCGGTCCACGGACTGCACCAGATCGGCATAACTCACCACGGAGCGGACCTTGTTGGTCTGCAACTGACCGACGAAGTGCCAGGTGAGCGGCAGGTCCGCGCAGTCCGCCGCCTTGGGCGCGGCATCCTGGTCGCGGTTCTCCGCCACGTGCCGCACACCGAGCTCGGACAGGATCCGGACGTCGCTCGCGGGATAGGTCTTGGTGACCACGATCAGGGTCACGTCCTCGCGCTTGCGGCCGGCCGCGGCACACGCGGCGGAGATACGTTCCTCCACCCCAGCCAGGTTCGCGGTGAGTTCTTCCTTACGTCCCTGAAGGTCCGTCATGTCGTATCAGTCCAGCCAGACATAGCCCGCGAGCCGGCCGGTGACCTTGTCGCGTCGGTACGAGAAGTGGTCGTGCGACTCCAGCGTGCACACCGGCGACTGCTCCCGGTCGCGCACCCCGAGCCGCTCAAGTTGCGCGTGCACACCGGCGGTCACATCGACGGCCGGAGTGCCCCAACTGGTCTCGGCGTACGCCGCGGGCTCCACCGCGGCGACCTCGGCCCGCATCTGCTCCGGCACTTCGTAGCAGCGCCCGCAGACCGCGGGCCCGGTGCGGGCCACGATCCGGGCGGGATCCGCGCCGAGCTTCACCATCGCCTGCACGGCGGCGGGCACGACCCCGGCGATCATGCCGGGACGTCCCGCGTGTGCGGCGGCAACGACACCGGCGACCGGGTCCGCAAGGAGCACGGGGGTGCAGTCGGCGGTCAGCACGGCGAGGGGGAGCCGGCGCCGGGTGGTGACGATGGCGTCGACATGCGGAACGTCGGCGTCCGTGGCCCAGGGCCCGTCCACCACCGCAACGTCGGGTCCGTGCACCTGGTTCATCCAGACGACCCGGGTCGGTTCGAGGCCGAGCCCCTCGGCGGCCAGCTCCCGGTTGCGCAGTACGGCCTCGCGGTCGTCGCCGACCGCCCCGCCGAGATTGAGCTCCTCGTACGGAGCGGCGCTCACCCCGCCCCACCGGTCGGTGAAGGCGAAGTGCGCGCCACTCGTAGAGGTCACAGCGTCACGCTGTCCTATCACTGCCGTGAAGTTCCCATCGGGCTCAGGAACGTCACTTCAGGAAGTCCGGGACGTCCAGCTCCTCGGCCTGGCTGTCCGGGTAGGACGGCCGCGGGACGTGGGGCGGGTTGACCGGGGCGACGGGCGTCTCGTTCACCGGCGCGGGCGCCTCGACCGGCTCCGGGGACTTCTGCTCCTCGCGCGGCGTGACGCTGCCGAGGCTGCCGAAGGTCGGCCGCGAGGGCTCGGGGGCCGGCGCCGGACGGGAGGCCGGTGCCTGTTCCTCGCGCTTGGCGGACGACGAGCCGATGACGTTCTCCCGCTTCGCCGGCGGCTGTCCGCCGTCGAAGCCGGCGGCGATGACGGTGACCCGCACCTCGTCGCCCAGCGCATCGTCGATGACGGCGCCGAAGATGATGTTCGCCTCGGGGTGCGCGGCCTCGCTGACCAGTTGCGCGGCCTCGTTGATCTCGAAGAGACCGAGGTCCGAGCCACCGGAGATGGAGAGCAGCACACCGCGGGCACCGTCGATGGACGCCTCCAGGAGCGGCGAGGAGATCGCCATCTCCGCTGCGGCCACCGCGCGGTCGTCGCCGCGGGCCGAGCCGATGCCCATGAGGGCCGAACCGGCCTCGGACATCACGGACTTGACGTCGGCGAAGTCGAGGTTGATCAGGCCGGGCGTGGTGATGAGGTCGGTGATGCCCTGGACACCGGAGAGCAGGACCTGGTCCGCCGACTTGAAGGCGTCGAGGACCGAGACCTGGCGGTCCGAGATGGACAGGAGCCGGTCGTTCGGGATGACGATGAGGGTGTCGACCTCTTCGCGGAGCTCGGCGATGCCGTCCTCCGCCTGATTGGCCCGGCGACGCCCCTCGAAGGTGAACGGCCGCGTGACCACGCCGATCGTCAGGGCGCCCAGCGAGCGGGCGATGTTGGCCACGACGGGTGCGCCGCCGGTGCCGGTGCCGCCGCCTTCACCGGCGGTGACGAAGACCATGTCGGCCCCCTTGAGGACCTCCTCGATCTCCTCGCGGTGGTCCTCGGCCGCCTTGCGCCCGACTGCCGGATTGGCTCCGGCGCCGAGGCCGCGGGTGAGTTCACGGCCGACGTCGAGCTTGACGTCCGCGTCGCTCATCAACAGGGCTTGCGCGTCGGTGTTGATGGCGATGAACTCGACGCCCTTGAGACCGACCTCGATCATCCGGTTGATGGCATTGACACCACCGCCGCCGACACCGATGACTTTGATGACTGCGAGGTAGTTCTGCGGTGCTGCCACGTCGAAGGCCTCTCGCCTCGAGTTACGTGTCGCCGCCTCGCGTTCTACCGATGCGACGACTGATGTCGAATGGGGACGGTCCGGACTACTAGTCGACTGCCGACCCGAACCCTAACGCTGAAGTTTAGGGTTACCAGTGTGTCTGTTCCCTGGACTCTTCCGAACCTGACACTAAGTCGACAAGTGGCGCCCGTTCAACGAACACGCCGAACCTCCCGTTTTTCTTTTCACCCTATGTGATCAGCCGTAGCGCTGCCCAACCAGGGTGCTGGCCTGCGCTGATGTGCGTCAACTCCCTGATGACGCAGGCGCGGTGGGAACACTCACGTCGAAGTGCCGGGCCTTGGGGGCGGCTTTCATGAGGGCACCGAGTACACGCGCCTTCGTATCCCCCTTCTCGGCACTTCCCCATACGACCGCGCGCCCGCCGGTGAGCTCCAGCGAGATGTCGTCGTACGAACGGACCTTGACGGCACGGGTGTCGCGCGCGACCGCCTTCGGGAGCCGGCCCGCCACCCGGACCGCTTCACGCACCAGCCGGTCCGGCCCGAAGCGTCGCAGACTCGCCGCCGCGCCCGTCCGATCCGGCGTCAATTCCAGCCGGGGAACGCCCTTCAAGGGCTTGTCGACCGTCGCGAAACGAACGCCTTCGCGGTCCACTTCGACGAACTTGCCCGCATTTCCGCTGTCTTCGACAATCAGAACCGGCTTGCGTTCCGCCACTTTCAGCCCGATTCCGTGCGGCCAGGAACGCACGACGTCGACCGAGTCGATTCGCGGCAATGTGCGGCGCAGTCGGTCCTCAATGGCGTCCGTGTCGACGGAGATCAGCGGAGCGCCGACCGGTACCGCCGCGGCCTCGCGCAGCTCCGCGGGCGTGAGGACGTCCGTCCCCGCGGTCGTGACGCGCTCGACGCGCAGCCACTGCGATCCGTACAGGAGCCAGGTGCCGCCCGCCCCGATCAGGACGAGCAGCACTCCGGTCACGACAAGGGCCCGGACGCTCGGCCTCCGCAACCGGCGAAGAGGAGGGGGCGGGCCGGATTCGGACGCCTCGGCTTCGTCTCGTTCGCCGCGGTCCGCGGTGGTCGGTCCGGCCACGCTCCCCTGCCTTCGTGTCGTACGCGCCTAGCGGCGTGAGTTGATCGCCTCGTACACCATCCCGACGAGCAGGTCGTCGGCGTCCCGGCGGCCGAACTCGGAGGCGGCGCGGGACATCTCGTACAGCCGGTGCGGGTCGGCGAGCACGGGCAGGACGTTGCCCTGGACCCACTCGGGGGTCAGCTCCGCGTCGTCGACCAGCAGGCCGCCGCCGGCCTTGACCACCGGCTGGGCGTTGAGCCGCTGTTCGCCGTTGCCGATAGGCAGCGGGACGTAGGCGGCCGGGAGCCCGACGGCGGAGAGTTCGGCGACGGTCATCGCGCCCGCGCGGCAGAGCATCATGTCGGCCGCGGCGTACGCGAGGTCCATCCGGTCCACGTACGGTACCGGGATGTACGGGGGCATTCCCGGCATCTGCTGAACCTGCGGCAGTTCGTTCTTCGGGCCGACCACGTGCAGGATCTGGATGCCGGACTGCTGGAGCAGCGGCGCGACGCGCGTGACGACCTCGTTCAGGTGGCGGGCGCCCTGCGAGCCGCCGGAGACCAGCAGCGTCGGCAGGTTCGGGTCCAGGCCGAACGCGGCGCGGGCCTCGGGGCGCACCGCGGCCCGGTCCAGCATGGCGATGGTGCGGCGCAGCGGGATGCCGATGTAGCGGGCGTCCCGCAACTTGCTGTCCGGGGTGGAGACGGCGACCCCGGCCGCGTACCGCGAACCGATCTTGTTGGCGAGGCCCGGCCGGGCGTTCGCCTCGTGCACGACGATCGGCACGCCGAGGCGCTTGGCGGCCAAGTAGCCGGGCAGGGCGACATATCCGCCGAAGCCGACGACGGCGTCCGCCTTCGTGCGCTCCAGGATCTGCTCGGCGGCCTTGATGGTGCCGCGCAGCCGTCCCGGCACGGTGATCAGTTCAGGGGTGGGCTTGCGCGGCAGCGGTACGGCGGGGATCAGCGCCAGGTCGTAGCCGCGCTCCGGGACGAGACGGGTCTCCAGGCCGCGCTCCGTGCCGAGCGCCGTGATCCCCACGGTCGGGTCCTGCCTGCGCAGGGCGTCAGCGAGGGCGAGCGCCGGCTCGATGTGGCCGGCGGTCCCCCCACCGGCGAGTACGACATGCACCGAAATTCACCGCTCTCCGGACGTACGCGCCGTGGCGCGCCGTCGCATCGTGTTCCATCTCATCCGTGGCTGCCGCATGGCGAGGGCCGCCCGAGCCGCCGGTTCGTCCCGCGCGAACGCGATCAGAAGTCCCACGGCGAACATGGTCGGCAGCAGCGCCGACCCCCCGTACGAGAACAGCGGGAGCGGAACTCCGGCGATCGGCAGCAGGCCGAGCACCGCGCCGATGTTGACCACGGCCTGCGCCGTGATCCACGTCGTCACCCCTCCCGCGGCGTATCGAACGAAGGGGTCCTCCGTGCGTCCGGCCACGCGGATACCCGCATAGCCTAGAGCCGCGAACAGGGCGAGCACCGACAGCGTCCCCGCCAGGCCCAGTTCCTCACCGGTGATGGCAAAGATGAAGTCGGTGTGCGCTTCGGGAAGTTGACCCCATTTTTCCACACTCGCGCCCAGGCCGGAACCGAAGAATCCGCCGGACGCGAGGGCGTAGATCCCGTGCAGCCCCTGCCAGCACATGTCGTCGGGTCCCGCGTCGGCGCGGCCCAGGCACGCGAGCCGCGCCATCCGGTTCGGGCTGGTCTTGATGAGCATGACGCCGATCGCGCCGGCCACGGACAGCACGCCCACGAACAGCCGTGTGGGGGCGCCGGCCAGCCACAACAGGCCGAAGAGGATGGCGGTCAGCAGGATCGCCGTGCCCATGTCGCCGCCGAGCATGATCAGGCCGAGCAGCAGGAAGGCCATCGGGACCAGCGGCACCAGCATGTGCTTCCACTGGGTCAGCAGCCGCTTGTCGTGCTTGCGCGCCAGCAGGTCGGCGCCCCACAGGATCAGCGCCAGCTTCCCGAACTCACTGGGCTGCAGCATGAACGGGCCGCCGAGCGAGATCCAGTTCTGGTTGCCGTTGATCGACACTCCTATCCCCGGCACCTGGACGAGGACCATCAGAAAGACGCTGACGGCGAGGATCGGGTACGCGAGCGCGCGGTGCAGCTTCACCGGCATCCGCATCGCGAGCACGAGCAGGATCGAGCCGATGACGGCCGCGACGAACTGCTTGCGGAAGAAGTACGAGCTGGAGAGCCCCATCTGCAGGGCCGTGATCATCGAGGCCGAGTACACCATCACCAGGCCGAGGCCCGTGATGAGCAGGGCGGACCCGAGGATCAGGTAGTACGCGGTGAGCGGCCGGTCCCAGGCACGGCGGGCCTGCGTGTACAGGCGGCGTACGGGATTGGCGCGCGCCCGGTAGACACGGCTGGTCTTTCTCGGCGGGGCCGAGGGGCGTTTGGTGGTGCGGGCGCTGCTACCGGCCATTGCCGCTCCCCCACGGTGAGCCGTACGGCTGTACCTGCTGCGCTGCCACGTTCCCCTCCCGAGGGTGCCCGGCGTCACCGGGCACCCGGGGGTCCCGTCAGACGCTGGTGGCGCCGAGTTCGCGGACCGCTTCCGCGAACGCCTCGCCACGCTTGTTGTAGTTGGTGAACATGTCCATCGACGCGCAGGCCGGGGCCATCAGCACGGTGTCCCCCGGGCGGGCGAGCCGCGCCGCCTCCTGGACCGCCGCCGACATCGCCCCAGTGTCGGTCCGGTCGAGGTCGACCACCGGTACTTCGGGGGCGTGTCGCTCCAGGGCTTCCCGGATCAGGGCCCGGTCGGCACCGATCAGGACGACACCGCGCAGCCGCCCGGCGGCACCGGCGACCAGCTCGTCGAAGGTCGCTCCCTTCGCGAGACCGCCCGCGATCCACACGATCGACTCGTACGACGCCAACGAGGCCTGCGCGGCGTGGGTGTTGGTGGCCTTGGAGTCGTCGACGTACGCGACCTCGTCGACATCGGCGACGTGCGCGATGCGGTGCGCGTCGGGGGTGAAGGCGCGCAGTCCGTCGCGTACGGCGGCCGGCTCGACGCCGAAGGCGCGGGCGAGGGCGGCCGCCGCGAGGGCGTTGGCGATGTTGTGCGGGGCCGACGGGGTGACGTCGGAGATCTCGGCGAGCTCCTGGGCGCTCTTCTGCCGGTCCTCGACGAAGGCCCGGTCGACCAGGATGCCCTCGACGACGCCGAGTTCGGAGGGGCCGGGCGTGCCCAGCGTGAAGCCGATGGCGCGGCAGCCCTCCTCGACGTCGGCCTCGCGGACCAGGTCCTCGGTGGCCTTGTCGGCGACGTTGTAGACGCAGGCGACCTGATTGCCTTCGTAGATACGGCCCTTGTCGGCGGCGTACGCCTCCATGGAGCCGTGCCAGTCGAGGTGGTCGGGCGCCAGGTTGAGGACGGCCCCCGAATGGGCGCGCAGCGAGGGCGCCCAGTGCAGCTGGTACGAGGACAGCTCCACGGCGAAGACGTCGTACGCGTCGTCGCCTTCGAGGACGACGTCGACGATGGGCGTGCCGATGTTGCCGACGGCGGCCGTGCGCAGGCCCGCCGCCGTCAGGATCGACGCGAGCATCTGGGTCGTGGTGGTCTTGCCGTTGGTGCCGGTGACGGCGAGCCAGGGTGCGGCGTCGGGGCCGCGCAGCCGCCAGGCGATCTCCACGTCGCCGACCACGTCGACGCCCGCCTCGGCGGCCGCCGCGAACAGGGGCGAGGAGGGCTTCCAGCCCGGCGAGGTGACGACCAGCTCGGTGCCCTCGGGCAGCGTGGCCGCGTCCCCGAGGCGTGCGGAAATGCCCTCTTCTTCAAGAAGGGCGGCCTTTTCGCGGTGGGCGGGGCCGTCGCCGCCGTCCACGACGGTGACCGACGCGCCGAGGCCGGCCAGGGCGCGGGCGGCGCTGAGGCCGCTCACGCCGAGACCGGCGACGGTGATGCTCATCCCCTGCCAGGAACCCTGACCAGATGTCACTTCTTGGCTGCCCATCCTGCGTAGAAGAGGCCGAGTCCGACGATCACGCACATGCCTTGGATGATCCAGAAGCGGACCACGACAAGGACTTCGGACCACCCCTTGAGTTCGAAGTGGTGCTGCAGTGGCGCCATGCGGAAGACACGCTTGCCGGTCATCTTGAAGGAGCCGACCTGGATGACCACGGACATCGTGATCATCACGAACAGGCCGCCGAGCAGGGCGAGGAGCAGCTCGGTGCGCGAGCAGATCGCGAGACCGGCGAGGGCGCCGCCGAGGGCCAGCGAACCCGTGTCACCCATGAAGATCTTGGCGGGCGAGGTGTTCCACCACAGGAAGCCGAAGCAGGCGCCCATCAAGGCCGATGCGACGACCGCGAGGTCAAGTGGGTCTCTGACCTCGAAACAGGCCGCCGGGTTGGTGAGGGTCTGCGCGTTGGCGCAGGACTCCTGGAACTGCCAGACACCGATGAAGGTGTACGCGCCGAAGACCATCACGGAGGCGCCGGTGGCGAGGCCGTCGAGGCCGTCCGTCAGGTTCACGCCGTTCGACATCGCGAGGATCATGAACAGCGCCCAGACCACGAAGAGCACCGGGCCGATCGTCCAGCCGAAGTCCTCCACGAAGGAGAGCCGGGTGGACGCCGGGGTCTGTCCGCGGGCGTCGGCGAACTGCAGGGACAGCACCGCGAAGGCGATACCGACGATGAGCTGGCCGGCCATCTTCGCCTTGGCCCGCAGACCGAGCGAGCGCCGCTTGACGATCTTGATGTAGTCGTCGAGGAAGCCGACCAGGCCCATGCCGGCCATCAGACCGAGGACGAGCAGACCCGACAGGGTCGGGGCCGCGCCGGTGATCAGCTTGCTCAGGAAGTACGCGATGAGGGTCGCCAGGATGAAGGCGATACCACCCATGGTCGGCGTACCGCGCTTGCTGTGGTGCTCGCGCGGGCCGTCGTCACGGATGTACTGGCCGTAGCCCTTGCGCGCAAGGAGCTTGATGAGCAGGGGCGTTCCGACCAGGGTCAGGAACAGGCCGATGACTCCCGCGAAGAGGATCTGCTTCATCATCGGGCATCGACCCCGCCCTCGAAGCCCTCAAGCAGCGCCTGTGCCACGCTCTCCAGGCCCACCGACCTGGAGGCCTTCACGAGCACGACGTCACCCGGGCGCAGCTGGCTGCGCAACAGGTCGACCGCCGCCTGTGCGTCGGACACGTGCACCGACTCCTCACCCCACGAACCCTCGTTATAGGCGCCCAGTTGCAACCAGGACGCTTCCCTGCCCCCGACTGCCACGAGCTTGCTGACGTTGAGCCGGACGGCGAGCCGTCCGACCGCGTCGTGTTCGGCCAGCGCCTCGTCGCCGAGCTCGGCCATGTGCCCGAGCACCGCCCACGTACGCCGTCCCTTGCCCATGGCCACGAGCGCGCGCAGGGCCGCTCGCATGGACTCCGGGTTCGCGTTGTAGGCGTCGTTGACGATCGTGACGCCGTCCGAACGCTCGGTGACCTCCATCCGCCAGCGGGACAGGGTGCCCGCCTCGGAGAGCGCGAGCGCGATCTCCTCCACGGACATGCCAAGGTCATGGGCGACGGCGGCCGCGGCGAGCGCGTTCGACACGTGGTGCTCACCGTACAGGCGCAAGGTCACTTCGCTGCACCCGGAGGGTGTGTGAAGGCTGAAGGAGGGCTGTCCGTTCTCCGTGAGCCGGACATTCTCGGCACGTACGTCGGCTTCCGCGGCCTCTCCGAAGAGCAGCACCTTCGCCTTCGTGCGCGACGCCATGGCCCGTACGAGCGGATCGTCCGCGTTCAGGATCGCGGTGCCGTCGGCGGGGAGGGACTCGACCAGCTCGCCCTTCGCTTCCGCGATCTGCTCGCGGCCGCCGAACTCGCCGATGTGCGCGGTTCCCACGTTGAGGACGACGCCGACCTTCGGGGGCGTCAGGCCCGTCAGGTACCGGATGTGGCCCTTGCCGCGGGCGCCCATCTCCAGGACGAGGAACCTGGTCTCGTCGGTGGCGGACAGGGCCGTCAGCGGCAGGCCGATCTCGTTGTTGAACGAGCCGGGGGTGAAGACCGTGGGCGCCTTGCGCCGGAGCACCTGCGCGATGAGGTCCTTGGTGCTGGTCTTGCCCGCCGAGCCGGTCAGACCGACCAGCGTGGCGCCGAGCCGCTCGACGACGTGCCGGGCGAGCGCGCCGAGCGCACTCCGGACGTCCTCGACGACGATGGCGGGCACGCCGACGGGGCGCGCGGCCAGCACGGCGACGGCGCCCGCGGCGATCACGTCCGCGGCGTAGTCGTGGCCGTCCACGCGCTCGCCCGCGAACGCGGCGAACAGGCTGCCGGATTCGACCTTGCGCGAGTCGATGACGACAGGCCCGGTGACCCGGGCCTGTGGATCCGGTATGTCGTACGTCTGCCCGCCGACGACTGAGGCGATCTCGGCGAGGGAGAGGGCGATCACAACTTCATCCCTGGGTTTGCTCGATGGCTTCGCGAAGCACCAGGCGGTCGTCGAAGGGACGCACCACCCCGGCGATGTCCTGGCCCTGCTCGTGTCCCTTGCCGGCGACGAGCACCGTGTCGCCGGGCTCGGCCCGGGCGA
The DNA here is from genome assembly GCF_050410835.1 of Streptomyces sp. cg35. NCBI lineage: Bacteria > Bacillati > Actinomycetota > Actinomycetes > Kitasatosporales > Streptomycetaceae > Streptomyces > Streptomyces sp. cg35. The sequence continues at coordinate 6,517,286 of NZ_CP191268.1, read as the reverse complement.
CGGCGGCGGCGATGGCGGCGGCCCGGTCCTCGAAGACGGCGACGTCACCGCGCTCGTGCGCCGGCACGTCGGCGGCGCCCGCGAGCATCGTGGCGAGGATCGCGAGGGGGTCCTCGGAGCGGGGGTTGTCGGAGGTGAGGATGGCCGTGTCGGCGAACCGCGCGGCCGCGGCGCCCATCGGCATCCGCTTGGTCCTGTCCCGGTCGCCGCCGCAGCCGAGCACGATGTGCAGCTTGTTCTCGGTGACCTTGCGCAGCGCCTTGAGGACGGACTCGACGGCGTCGGTCTTGTGCGCGTAGTCGACGACGGCGAGGTACTTCTGGCCCGCGTCCACGCGCTCCAGGCGGCCCGGCACGCCGGGGACGGCGGCGACGCCGTCGGCGGCGGTCTGCGGGTCGATCCCGGCGACGGCGAGGGTGACGATCGCGGCGAGGGTGTTGGCGACGTTGAAGGGGCCCGGCAGGGGCGCCTTGGCGGTGATCCGCTCGCCCTTGGGGCCGACGACGGTCAACGTCGAGCCCAGCGGCCCGACTTCGACGTCCTCGGCGCGCCAGTCCGCGTCGGGGTGCCCCTCGGCGGAGAAGGTGACGACGGGGACCTCGGACTCGTCGATGAGCCGGCGCCCGTACTCGTCGTCGTAGTTCACGACGCCCTGTTTGCTGCGTGCGCGCGTGAACAGCTGTGCCTTCGCCCGGAAGTAGTCCTCCATGTCGGAGTGGAACTCCATGTGCTCCGGGCTGAGGTTGTTGAAGACGGCGACGTCGAAGACGCAGCCGTCGACCCGGCCGAGCACGAGGGCGTGGCTGGAGACCTCCATGGCGACGGCCTCGACGCCGCGCTCGCGCATGACCGCGAACAGGGCCTGGAGGTCGGTGGCTTCGGGGGTGGTGCGCTCGGACTTGATCCGCTCGTCGCCGATGCGCATCTCGACCGTGCCGATCAGGCCGGTGCTGCGGACCTCTTTGAGGCCGCCCTCGACGAGGTACGCGGTCGTCGTCTTGCCCGACGTGCCGGTGATGCCGAGCTGCAGGAGGTCCTTGCCCGGGTGGCCGTAGATGGTGGCGGCCAGCTCGCCCATGCGGCTGCGCGGGTTCTCCACGACGAGCGGCACGAGCCCGGCGTCGTGGACGCGTGCGGCGCCGGCCGGGTCGGTGAGGGCGGCGACCGCGCCGAGGGTCGCGGCCTGCGCGGCGAAGTCGGCGCCGTGCGCGCGGGCGCCGGGCAGCGCCGCGTACAGGTCGCCGGGGCGCACCGCACGGGAGTCGTGGGTGATGCCGGTGACCCCGAGATCGGTGGCGGCTGCGCCGGGCGCGGGGACACCCAACTGATCGGCCAGTTCCGCGAGGGGGGTGGCGGAGACCTCGACCGGTCGCGGCGGCCCGGGATATGTCACGGGTGCGCCCTTCTGGGTGGTTTGGGACTGATCAGCGTGTGGCACGGCGGTGAGCGTACCGGGCGCACCCCCCGCTGAGCGAAGCGAGGGGCGTGGCGTCCGGTGGTTCCCGGAATCCGAGGTGATGGTTGTCACGGGCTCTTCAGGGTGTCTTCACTGTGAGTGATCATGGTTACGACGTGTCCCGGCCGTCATGGCTGAAACGCGACGGGCAGCCGTGCGGACTTGGCGCCGGTGGGCGGCACTTGAAGGGTCTTCAGAGCGAACTCCATGACCTGCTTGTAGATGGGGCCGCAGATCTGGCCGCCGAAGTAGCTCCCCTTCGTCGCGTTCTGGATGGCGCAGTAGACGGTGACGCGGGGCTTGTCGGCGGGCGCGAACCCGGCGAACGACGACGTGTACCCCTTGTAGCGGCCGGTGGCCGGATCCACGCGGTTGGCCGTACCCGTCTTACCGGCGACGCGGTAGCCGGGGATCCTGGCCTTCGTACCGGTGCCTTCCTCGTCGTCGACCACGGACTCCAGCATCTGGGCGACCGTCCTGGCCGTCTTCTCGCTGACGACGCGGGTCTCCTTGGGCTTGGGCGCGGGCGTGAACCGGCCGTCGGGGCCCTTCGCTCCGCGCACCAGGGTCGGTTCGACCCGGACGCCGCCGTTGGCGATGGTCGAGTACACGGAGGCCGCCTGCATGGCGTTGATCGAGAAGCCCTGCCCGAACGGGATCGTGTACTGCTGCGACGTCGACCACTTGTCCGCCGCCGCGAGGATGCCGGAGGTCTCGCCGGGGAAGCCGAGACCGCTCTGCCGCCCGATGCCGAACTTGCGCAGGTACGAGTAGAGGGTCTCGTTGGCCTTCGGCTGCGTCGCGCCGAGCTGGCCGGTGGCGAGGATCGTGCCGATGTTGCTGGACTTGGCGAGCACGCCGTTGAGCGTGAGGTGCCAGGTCGGGTGGTCGACGTCGTCCTGGAAGAGGCGGTCGCCCCGGTGCAGCCGGTTGGGGACGGTGACGTGCGTCAGCGGCGTGGCCGCGTTCTCCTCCAGGACCGCCGCCATCGACATGACCTTGGCGGTGGAGCCGGGCTCGTACGCGTCCTGGAGCGCGGCGTTGCCCAGGGCCGCCGAGTTGGCCTGCGACAGGTCGTTGGGGTCGAAGCCGGGCGCGTTGGCCATGGCCAGGACCTCGCCGGTCCGCGTGTCCTGCACTATCACGTAGCCGCGGTCGGCCCCGGATTTCTTGACCTGCTCGGCGATCGCGTTCTGCGCGGCCCACTGGATGTCGCGGTCGATGGTCAGCTCCACGTCGGAGCCGGCCACCGCGGGCTGCTCGGTGCTGCCGGCGGTCGGCACCTGTCGGCCGCCGGACTGGGCGTACCGGATCTTGCCGTTCTTGCCGGCGAGCTCCTTGTCGAGCTGCTGCTCGACACCGCCGCCGCCCTTGCCGTCGGCGTTGACCCAGCCCAGTATCCCGGCGGCCAGGTCCCCGTTCGGGTACACGCGCTTGCTGCTGGGGTCGGCGAGGACCCCGGACAGCACGCTCGCCTCGTGGCCCTCGGCGTTCGCCTTGTCGTTCAGCGTCGACCTGAGGTCCTTGATCTGCTTCCAGACCTGCGGCGTCTGCCGCGTGGCGAGCCGCACGTACCGCGTCTTCTTGGTCTTGAGCTTCTTGGCCAGGGTGTCCGCGTCGACCCCGATGATCGGCGACAGGAGCGCCGCCGCCTGCTCGGGCGCGTCCTTGACCTGGGTCGCCTTCTCGGTGAACAGCGTCGGGTCCGCGGTGATGTCGTACGCGTCCACGCTCGCCGCCAGCGCGACACCGCTGCGGTCGGTGATGCCGCCGCGCTCGGCGGCGATGGTGTGGCTGACGTAGCGGTTCAGCTGGGCCTTGGCGGCGTACGCGCTCGCGTCGACACCCTGCACCTGGAGGAGACGGACGACGAAGACCATGAGGACGAGCGTGAGGCCCAGACTCACCATCCGCAGGCGGGGCCGTGGGCTGCCCAGGCGCAGTGGGGTGGCGGTTCTGGCAGATGCGGGGCGCGGGCGCCGTGCGGCGGGGCGCGCGCCGGGGCCGGGGCGCCGCTGCGCACCGGGGCGGGCCGTCCGGGCGGGACGCGCGGGGGCTGGCACGCGGCGGCGCGGGGGTTCCCTGTCGGTCATGGCGTCACCTGCCGGAGTTCGAAGGAACGGGGGCCGCGGGCTGCGTCGAGGTGTCCGGCTGCGCGGGCGGCTCGGCGGAGGGCGTCGTGCCGGGCGTCGCCTGCGTGGTCGGCGACGGCGACCCGCTCGGGGTCGTGTGGACCATCTCGGGCGGCCGGGGCGCCTGCGGCCGCACCGGCGAGGGCAGCGCCGCCGGGCTGGGCGCCCCGCGGACGGTGCCGTCGGGGGTGAGGAACGCGGGGTCGCCGCCCGGGACCATGCCGAGTTCGCGGGCGCGGCGCTGGAGGGCGTCGGGCGCCGAGTAGGAGTCGACGTCGCGCTGGAGCTGCTGCTCGTCGTCGGTCAGCTCGGTGGTCTGCTTCTTGAGCCGACTGAGCTTGAACGATCCTTCGTTGAGCGAGGAGTTCAGCAGCAGCAGGGTGATGAGCCCGCCGCCGAGCAGCAGCACGACGAGGAGGACGAACGGGGTCCGGGCGGCCTGGGCGCCGCCGGACGGGGCGACCGGGAACAGCCGCGCCCATCGGGCGGCTCTCCCGCGTGGTTCACCTTGGGGGCCTCGGGCGCCCTGGGCGCCCTTGGATCCTTTCGAGCCGCTCTTGGCGGTCATGACCACCTCTCCACGCGCGCGTGCCTCACTCGGCGACCTCCTCGCGGATGCGCTGTGCACCCCGCAGCCGTGCCGGGGCGGCCCGGCGGTTCTCGGCGACCTCTTCCTCCGTGGGAAGTTCGGCGCCGCGGGTGAGCAGCTTGAGCCGGGGCTGGTAGCGCTCGGGGACCACGGGCAGGCCGGGCGGCGCCGTGGTGGCGGCGCCGGCCGAGAACACCTGCTTGACCAGCCGGTCCTCGAGCGAGTGGTACGACAGAACGGCCATCCGGCCCCCGACCGCGAGCGCCCGCACGGCGGCCGGGACCGCCCGCTCCAGGACGCTCAGCTCGCCGTTGACCTCGATGCGCAGCGCCTGGAAGGTGCGCTTGGCCGGGTTGCCGCCGGTGCGCTTGGCGGCCTGCGGCAGGGAGTCGCGGATCAGCTCGACGAGCCGCGCGCTGTTGCTGAACGGCTCCTTCTCGCGCTCGCGCACGACGGCCGAGACGATGCGCTTGGCCTGCTTCTCCTCGCCGTACTGGCGCAGGATCCGCACCAGTTCGCCCGGCGGGTACGTGTTGAGGACCTCGGCGGCGCTCATCCCGGTCGTCTGGTCCATGCGCATGTCGAGCGGCGCGTCCTGCGCGTAGGCGAAGCCGCGGTCGGCCTCGTCGAGCTGCATGGAGGAGACGCCGAGGTCGAACAGGACGCCCTGGACGCGCGGGATGTCCAACCGGTCGAGGACGTCGGGCAGTTCGTCGTAGACGGCGTGCACGAGGGTGGCCCGGTCGCCGAAGGGGGCGAGACGCTCGCCGGACAGCCGCAGCGCTTCCTTGTCGCGGTCGAGGGCGACCAGGCGACACGAGGGGAACGTGGAGAGCAGGGCCTCGCTGTGTCCGCCGAGGCCGAGCGTGCAGTCGACGACGACCGCTCCCGGCTGCGCGAGCGCCGGAGCCAACATGTCCAAGCAGCGCTGGAGCATGACCGGGACGTGTCGCTGACTCAAGAGGCCCTCTCAGGTCCGGCGGGCGGGTCGTACGCACTGCCGGGTCCCCGCCCGCTCATGAAGGGGATGGTGGTCCGTCGGCGCCGGGGAAGTGACGCCGGCCGACCGGAGCGGGAGGAGGCCGAGCCGTACGTACGCGCCGCGCACGCGGGGAGCGTCCGGCAGCGCCGGGATCTCCGTGATGCTTCGTTTAATGGGGTTCGGCGTCACTTTAGTCCACGGTGCCCCTTGGTCAATCAACCGGCCTGCGCGTCGCGGGACGCTTCCGCCCGAAGCCGCATATCCGGCTAATTCACTCGTTCGGTCGCGGCCCTCCCACCCCTGTGGGTTAGCTCACAACAAGGCGTGATGACGTTCTTTGTCCCCCCTCACAGCAGGCCGGAGACGTCTGCGGCCACTACCGTCGTCCCTATGACGACTTCCGCATCCCTCCCCTCCGAGAACGCCATATCCGCCGACGGCACCGTGACCGACCGTCTCGTCGAGGCCAACGCGCGCTACGCCGCCGCGTTCACCGACCCGGGGATGGACGCGCGCCCGGTGCTGCAGGTCGCCGTCGTCGCGTGCATGGACGCCCGTCTCGACCTGCACGCCGCGCTCGGCCTGGAGCTCGGCGACTGCCACACCATCCGCAACGCCGGCGGTGTCGTCACCGACGACGTGATCCGCTCGCTCACCATCAGCCAGCGGGCGCTCGGCACCCGCAGCGTGGTCCTCATCCACCACAGCGGCTGCGGCCTGGAAGGGCTGAGCGAGGAGTTCCGGCACGAGCTGGAGCTGGAGGTCGGCCAGCGCCCGACGTGGGCCGTCGAGGGATTCCGGGATGTCGACCAGGATGTGCGGCAGTCCATTCAGAAGGTGCGCACCTCTCCCTTCCTGCTGCACACCGATGACGTACGCGGCTTTGTCTTCGACGTGAAGACCGGTCAGCTGCGCGAGATCACCCCGGCCTAGGGACAGCACCCGCCGGTCGTCCCCTCAAAAGGTTGTAAGCCCCGACATATCGCGGCCAGTTATCCACAGGCGAGTGACACGAACCGGTAACGGCAACAAGAATGCGTGTGTGACACCCCGCGCGAGCGACGGAACTCTTCGCGCGTGGTGTCCGTATTTCGGGGTGGGCCGGTCCGCATCGCAGAGCGACGGCCCGGGAAAGTACGGGCCGAGGAGGGCCGGGTGACGACCTATGACGATCGAGCGAGCCTCACTGATCTGACCACCACCGCGGAGCGTGTCCGCAGGTCGGTGGAGGGTGTGATCGAGGGCAAGCCGGAGGTCGTACGGCTTTCGCTGACCGTGCTGCTCGCCGAGGGGCACCTGCTCATCGAGGATGTCCCGGGCGTCGGCAAGACGATGCTCGCCAAGGCACTGGCGCGGTCCATCGACTGCTCGGTGCGCCGCATCCAGTTCACGCCGGACCTGCTGCCGTCGGACATCACCGGTGTGTCCATCTGGGACCAGCAGCGTCAGGACTTCGAGTTCAAGCCGGGCGCGATCTTCGCGCAGATCGTGATCGGCGACGAGATCAACCGCGCCTCGCCGAAGACGCAGTCCGCGCTCCTCGAGTCCATGGAGGAGCGCCAGGTCACCATTGACGGCAAGACCTACGAACTTCCGAGCCCCTTCATGGTGGTGGCCACGCAGAACCCGGTCGAGATGGAGGGCACGTACCCCCTGCCCGAGGCCCAGCGCGACCGGTTCATGGCCCGCGTCTCCATCGGCTACCCGAGCCCGGACGCCGAGCTGCAGATGCTGGACGTCCACGGTGGCGTCTCGCCCCTGGACGACCTGCAGCCGGTGGCGCACGCGCACGACATCGTGAAGCTGGTCGACGCGGTGCGCACGGTCCATGTCGCCGATGCCGTACGGCGCTACGCGGTGGACCTGGTCGCCGCCACGCGCACGCACCCGGACCTCAGACTCGGCGCGTCGCCGCGGGCGACGCTGCACCTGCTGCGGGCGGCCAAGGCCTCGGCGGCGCTCAGCGGCCGTGAGTACGCGCTGCCGGACGACGTCCAGGCGCTGGCCGTCGCGGTGCTGGCCCACCGTCTGCTGCCCACCGCGCAGGCCCAGTTGAACCGGCGCACGGCCGAGCAGGTCGTCCTCGACATCCTGCAGCGCACCCCGGTGCCCGCCACCGAAACGCGCGCGCCCCAGGGCTACACCCAGGCTCCTCCGATGTACGGCCAGCAGCCCCCCGGCACCCGGAGGCTCTGATGGCGGCCGGGGGGTACTACGCGGCGGATCCCGGGGGCGGCTTCACGGACGGCGACGGCGCGGCGGACGACAAGGGCGACAAGAGCGCTCTGCGCACCGCGCTCGCCGGGCTGACCACGCGCGGGCGCTCCTTCCTGGCGGCCGGTGTCGCCGCGACGATCTGCGCGTTCGTCCTGGGACAGGGCGATCTGCTCCGCGTCGGCATGCTGCTCGCCGCGCTCCCTCTGGTCTGCGCGGGCGTCCTGTACCGCACCCGCTACCGGGTCGCGGGCAGCCGCCGCCTCTCCCCCGCGCGCGTGCCCGCCGGTTCGGAGGCGCGCGTGCATCTGCGGATGGACAACATCTCGCGGCTGCCCACGGGCCTGCTGATGCTCCAGGACCGGGTGCCGTACGTGCTCGGGCCGCGGCCCCGCTTCGTCCTCGACCGCGTCGAGGCGGGCGGCCGCCGCGAGGTGTCCTACCGGGTCCGCTCGGACCTGCGCGGCCGCTATCCGCTCGGGCCGCTGCAACTGCGCCTGACGGACCCGTTCGGCATGTGCGAACTGACCCGGTCCTTCTCCACGTACGACACCCTGACGGTGATCCCGCGCGTGGAGCCGCTGCCGCCGGTACGGCTCTCCGGCGAGGCCAAGGGACACGGCGAGGGACGGCAGCGCTCGCTCGCGCTGGCCGGCGAGGACGACGTGATCCCGCGCGGGTACCGCTACGGCGACGATCTGCGCCGCGTCCACTGGCGGTCGACCGCGCGGTACGGTGAACTGATGGTGCGGCGCGAGGAGCAGCCGCAGCGGGCCCGTTGCACGGTGCTGCTCGACACGCGCGGTCCGGCCTTCCAGGGCGCGGGCCCGGAGTCGGCCTTCGAATGGGCGGTGTCGGGGGCGGCCTCCGCCCTGGTGCACATGCTCGAACGGGGCTTCTCCGTGCGGCTGTTGACGGACACGGGCAGTGCGGTGCCGGGCGAGGGCACGGACGGGTTCGCGGGCACCGGCCAGGGGTCGGCGGACGCGGCGGGCCTGATGATGGACACGCTCGCCGTCGTCGAGCACTCCGACGCGTACACGCTGTCGTCCGCGTACGACGTGCTGCGCGGCGGGAACGAGGGGCTGCTGGTCGCCTTCTTCGGTGACCTGGACGAGGAGCAGGCCGCCGTCGCCGCCAAGATGCGCCGGCGCAGCGGCGGCGCCGTCGCCTTCCTCCTGGACAGTCCGTCCTGGATCCAGGGGCCGGGGGCACCGCCCTCGCAGCAGTGCGCCGAGCGGCTGCGCGTGCTGCAGGAGGCCGGCTGGACCGTGGTGGTCGTGCCGCCCGGCGCGTCCTTCGTGGACGTGTGGCGGCAGGCGGACCGGGAGCGTACGGGGGCAGCCGGTGCCCCGGGTACCGCAGGGGGTTGGTCATGAGCGGCGGTGCCCGTCTGTCGATCTGCGCGACGCTGGCCACGTTCCTGGCGTCGTGCGCGCTGCTGCCGCTGGTCGACCGGTCCACCTGGATCATGCAGGCCGCGATCCTGCTGGTGATCCAGGCCGGGGTGGGCGCGGCGGCCCGTCGGGTCCCGCTCCCCCGGCCGCTGACGGTCGCGGCGCAGGCCCTGGTCTCCCTGCTGCTGCTCACCCTCGTCTTCGCGCACGACCAGGCGCTCGGCGCGGTCGTCCCCGGGCCGGAGGCCTTCCGGCACTTCGGGCTGCTGCTCCAGGCCGGCAGCGAGGACGTCAGCCGGTACATGATCCCGGCGCCGCTGTCCGACGGCATCCGGCTGATGCTGGTCGGCGGCGCGCTGGTGATCGGGCTCGCGGTGGACGCGCTCGCGGTGACGTTCCGCAGCGCGGCCCCGGCCGGGCTTCCACTGCTCGCGCTGTACTCGGTCGCCGCGGGGCTCTCCGACGGCGGGATCGACTGGCTGTGGTTCCTGCTCGCGGCCGTCGGCTATCTCCTGCTGCTGCTCGCCGAGAGCCGGGACCGGCTCTCGCAGTGGGGCCGGGTGTTCGGCGGCACCGGCCGCGTGCCCGGCGGGACTCCGGGGCAGGGCGGCGCGGTCGCCCCGATCCGGACCGGCCGCCGCATCGGCGTGCTCTCGCTGGGCATCTCGCTCCTGGTCGCGTGGGTCGTGCTGCCGCTGGACGGCGGCCTCCTCGGCCCCTCCGGCACGGGTGTGGGCAACGGGTCGGGGGGCGGCGGCACCATCTCCGCGGTCAACCCGCTGGTCTCGCTGCAGAACAGCCTGAACCAGCCGGAGGACCGGACGGTGATGTCGTACAGGACGAACGCCGAGCAGACGTCCGACATGTATCTGCGGATCGTGGCGCTCGACGAGTTCGACGGCACCACCTGGCGCCCTTCGGTGCGCAGCATCACCGATGTGCCCTCCACGCTGCCGGGCCCGCCGGGCCTCGGTGCGGACATCGGCAGGACCGAGATCACGACGCGTATCTCGGCGGCCGACTGGTACGCGCAGGACTGGCTGCCCATGCCGTATCCCGCGACGCAGGTGTCGGTGAACGGGCGGTGGCGGTTCGAGCGGGTCGGCCGGACCCTGGTGGGCGATCACGGGCAGACGACGCGCGGGAAGTCGTACACCGTCAAGAGCCTGATCGTGCAGCCGACGGCGGAGCAGCTGGCCAATGCCGGGGCGCCGCCGACGGATCTGCTGCGCGAGTTCACGAAGGTGCCGGGCTCGCTGCCGGACGTGGTGCGCACGACCGCGCGCAAGGTCACGGCGGGCGCGTCGAACAACTACGAGCGCGCGGTCGAGCTGCAGGACTACTTCGCGGTCAACGGCGGCTTCACGTACAACACCGAGGTGCAGGCGGGCAGTGGTTCCGCCGCCATCGCCCGGTTCCTGAAGCAGAAGGAGGGCTTCTGCGTCCACTTCTCGTTCTCGATGGCGGCGATGGCGAGGACGCTGGGCATACCGGCCCGCGTCGCGGTCGGCTTCACTCCGGGCTCGCCCGCGGGTGACGGCGCCTACTCGGTGGGCCTGCGCGACGCCCACGCCTGGCCGGAGCTGTACTTCGAGGGCGTGGGCTGGACCCGCTTCGAGCCGACGCCCAACCGCGGGACGGTCCCGGAGTACACGCAGGACAACACTCCCGCGGCGCCGAACAACCCGGCGGCGCCGTCCGAGTCCGCCTCCGCGGCTCCCTCGGCGGCCCAGCCCTCCGCGTCGCAGAGCTGCACGGCGGCGCAGCGCAGGGACGGCAGCTGCGGCAACACGGCTCCGGCGATCGTGGGCGGCTCCTCGGACGACGGCCCGCCGGTCGGCACGTTCCTGCTGGTGGCCGTGGCCGCCTTGCTGGTCCTGCTGGTGCCGCTGCTGCCGATGCTGTGGCGGCGACGCCTCAGGGCGCTGCGGCTCGGTTCCTCCGGCCGCACGGAGGCCGATGTCGCCACGCGCACGCTGGCGGCCTGGCGCGAGGTCACGGACACGGCCTGGGATCACGGCATCGCGCCGGACGACTCGCAGACCCCGCGGAAGGCGGCGGCGCGCATCGTGCGGGTCGGGCACCTCGATCCGCCGGCCGCCGAGGCCGTCCACCGGGTGGCGGCGGCGGTGGAGCAGGTGCTGTACGCGCCGCGGCCGGGCGCCGTCTCGGGTCTCGCCGAGGATGCGCGGCGGTTGCAGGCCGGACTGCACGCGAAGGCGAGCCGCACGACCCGGCTGCGTGCGACGCTCGCGCCGCGCTCGGCCATCCGGGTGGTGTGGGCGGTGGGGCAGCGCTGGGAGTCGTTCACCGTGCGCCTGCGGACCCGCTGGTCGTCGCTGCTCGACCGGGCCTCCCGCTCCCGCCCGTCGAGCCAGGAGAGCTGAGTCGCCCTGGGTGATGCGGCCCAGCCGTCCAGGGCGATGAGGCCCGTACGTCGATGGAGGCTCCGGCCGCCGTGAGGGGTGGCCGGAGCCTTCATTTCCACTCGGGCCCCGTCTGCGCCCAGGGTCTTCATCTCCGCACGGGCCCGTTACGCACAAAGGGTGACCGCCCGGGGGCGGTCACCCTTCACACACGTCTGTAGGTCCCGATCGGGGCCGGTCGGCTCAGCGGCCGCCCTGCTCGTCGCGGCGGCGCTGCCAGCGCTGCTCGATCCGGTCCATCATCGAGCGCTTCTGTTTGCTCTGTCGCCGGGCGGCGGGCGCACCTGGCACCGCTCCCGCCGGCTGTTCACCGGGCTTGGGCGCCTTGCGCCAGCCTGTGACGGCGAGCACCGCACATCCCAGCATGACGAGGAATCCCACCACGCTGATCCAGATCTGCTGCGCGACCATACCTGCCATGAGGAGCGCGATACCCACCAGGAAGCCCGCGACTGCCTGGTAGACCCGACGTCGGGTGTACGTACGCAGCCCGCTTCCCTCAAGCGCTGTCGCGAACTTGGGATCTTCGGCGTACAGCGCTCGCTCCATCTGCTCGAGCATTCGCTGCTCGTGCTCCGAGAGCGGCACGGAGTCCTCCTCATCGTGCAGTCGCCGGGGCGACCGGGGGTCCCCTTCAGGATAGGCAGGGAATCGCCCCCGTGAAACCCGCCCCTCTACGCCAACTTCACCATTCCGGACCGCGTCACGCCGCTCCGGCTCACTGGGCGTCATTCCCCGGTGGCCGACCCGTCATGCCGGACGGTCTACCCCGATCATACGGCGACACGCGCCGGATCGGGGGGCCTGTGGCGTACTCCATCTGCCGCTGCGCCGCTGATCAGCGGCGGATCACCTCAGTCGCTCAGGTCCGGTCGGCCGTCTGCTTCTCGCCGAGCACGTGCAGCTGCGTCGCCACGGCGTGGAACGCGGGCAGCTCGGCGGCGGCGGCCTCCAGCTTCAGGAGCTCCTGGAAGGCGCCTGGCTCGGTGTCCACGAGGACGCCGGGAACGAGGTCGGCGAAGACCCGCACACCGTGCACGGCGCCCACGTCCACGCCAGAGTCGGCGACGAGCCGGGAGAGCTGCTCGGCGGTGAAGCGGCGCGGCACCGGGTCGCCCTCGCCCCAGCGGCCGGCCGGGTCGTCGAGGGCCTGCCGGGCCTCCTTGAAGTGTCCGGCGAGGGCCCGCGCGAGGACGGCGCCGCCGACACCGGCGGCGAGCAGGCTGAGCACACCGCCGGAGCGGAGCGCGCCCACCGCGTTGCGCACGCCCTCGGCCGGCTCCTCGACGTACTCCAGGACGCCGTGGCACAGGACCGCGTCGTACCCGTCGCGCTCGACGACGTCGAACAGGCCGGAGATGTCGCCCTGGACGCCGCGCACCCGGTCGGCGACCTCGGCCTCGGCGGCGCGGCGCTCGAGCGCGAACAGCGCGTTCGGGCTGGGGTCGACGACGGTGACGCGGTGGCCCAGACGGGCGACCGGCACCGCGAAGTTGCCGCTGCCGCCCCCGGTGTCGAGGACGTCCAGCGTCGGGCTCCCCGCGGCCTTGGCACGACGGTCCAGGGCGTCCTTGAGGACCTCCCAGACCACGGCGGTACGGAGAGAGGCACGGGGACGAGGGGGGTCGGAGCGCGGCGACGTCGTACGCGAGTGGTGGGAGACGGGAGGGCGCATCGGGTCCGACACGGCGGCTGACTCCTCGGCGTGAGCAGGTTCGGGCGCCTCCACCCTAATGGGCCCGGACGGGCGGCCTCGCCATCCGCGCACATCACCGCAATCGCTGGTCACCCCGCGTCGGGCACCTCCCGCTCCGCTACGCGCGCGTCGTCCTCCTGGCGCGGCTGGGGAAGCGCCGGCTGCAGCACGAGCATCCGCTCGACCAGGCGCAGGAACATCGCCACGTCGCGCAGCAGATCGTCGGCGTCGCGCGCGCTGGCCGCATCGCGGATACCGGCCTCCGCGCGCGCCCGGCGGGTCGCTCCGGAGGCGAACAGGGCGCTCCACTCGGTCAGTTCGGGTGCTATCTCGGGGAGCACTTCCCAGGCGCTGCGGATCCTGGCGCGGCGCTTGGGGGTGAGTTCGGGCCGGCCGCGGGCGGCGAGCACGGCGGCCGCGGTGCGCAGGGCGGCGAGGTGGGCCGTGGCGTACCGCTCGTTCGGTGTCTCGAGCACGGCCGCCTCGTCGAGTCCGGAGCGGGCCTGGGCGAGCAGATCGAGGGCGGCGGGCGGGGCGCTCGCCCGGCGGAGCACCGGGTGGACGTCGCTCGCCGGTCCGGTCAGTGAGGGGGCGTGGCCGGAGGCAGCGGGGCGGTGTGCGGCGGCTGCGGTGTACCTGGCCATGACGAACCTCCTGTCGTCTGTGTGACGGCGCAGTGGCCGTATGTGCCCATCGTGCGGTATGCCACTGACAATCGGCCCTGACCTGGCCTTTTGCTTCGATCGAAGGTTCGGGCTAACTTTTGCACTGACTGGTCAGTTCAAAAGAGGTTGCCGAGGGGGCCATGGCCATGGACGGTCCGGAGGGCTCAGTCGCCGTCACCGCCGAGGGGTTCGGGCTGAAGGGCCCGCGCGGCTGGGCGTTCCGCGGTGTCGACATCGACGCGGCGCCCGGGTCCCTCCTCGCGATCGAGGGGGCGTCCGGCAGCGGCCGCACCTGCCTGCTGCTGGCACTGACCGGACGCATGCGGCCCACCGAGGGCACGGCGACCGTCGGCGGGTTCCGGCTGCCGAAGCAGATGGCCGCCGTGCGGCGGGTGAGCGGGCTCGCGCACGTGCCGGGGGTGACCGACCTCGATCCGGCGCTCACCGTGGCCGAGCACCTGCGGGAACGGGCGCTGCTGCAACGCCGTTTCGACGGGTCGCTGCGCGGACTGCTGCGCCCCCGCGCCGAGCGCGCGGCCGAGGCGGCGCTGCGCATCGACACGGCCCTGGCCGCCGCCGGCCTGGACCGCGAGGCCCTGCCGAAGGGCTCCCGCACGGCCGTACGCGACCTGGAGCGCCCGGAGGCGCTGCGCCTCTCCCTCGCGCTCGCGCTCATCGGCCGCCCGGCGCTGATCGGCGTCGACGACGTCGACCTGAAGCTCGCGGATGCCGAACGGGCCGAGATGTGGGACCAGTTGAAGGCCATCACCGCGGCGGGCACCACGGTCGTCGCCGTGTGCAGCGAGGCACCGGACCTCGCCGACGCCGTCGTCGTACCGGCCGCCCCCACGAGCACCACCCCTGTGACCGACACCGACAAGGAGACGGCCGATGCGCTCGCCGAAGCTGGCCGCGCTTGAGCTCAAGCGCTTCGGCAGGGGCAAGCTGCCGCGCGCCGCGCTCGTCGCACTTCTGCTGCTGCCGCTGCTCTACGGGGCGCTGTACCTGTGGTCCTTCTGGGATCCGTACGGGCGGCTCGACAAGATTCCCGTGGCGCTCGTCAACGACGACAAGGGAGCGGCCGCCGCCGGCAAGAAGATCACCGCAGGCGACGACATCACCAAGGGGCTGTACGACAGCGACACCTTCCAGTGGCACGAGGTCGACGCCGCGCAGGCCCAGCGGGGCGTGGAGGACGGCACGTACTACCTGTCGCTGACGATGCCGGAGGACTTCAGCAAGCGGATCGCGTCCAGTTCCGGGGACACCCCGGAGACCGGCGCTCTTCGGGTGCGCACGAACGACGCGAACAACTACATCGTCGGGCAGATCTCCCGCACGGTCTTCTCCGAGGTCCGCTCGGCCGCGTCCACGAACGCGTCACGGTCCTTCCTCGACAAGATCTTCATCTCGTTCTCGGACATCCATGACGCGACCCAGAAGGCCGCGAAGGGCGCGGACGACCTCAAGGGCGGCATCGGCAAGGCCAAGAAGGGCTCGAAGGACCTGGCCGACGGCCTGAAGGACGCCAAGAAGGGCAGCGGCGACCTGGCGAGCGGCCTGAAGAAGCTCGACAAGGGATCGGCCGACCTGGAGACGGGGTCCCGGCAGGTCTCCGCCGGCACGCAGTCCCTCGCCGACAAGGTCAACGGGGCCGCCGACCAGGTGCTCCCCTTCCTGAAGGGCAACAAGAAGCAGATCGGGGACACGGCGCGGCTCGTGGCCGACTCCGCGAAGGGCATCCGGCACAACCTCGACGCCCTCGTGAAGCTGGCACCCACCGCGCGCAAGGGCGCCCACGCGGGATCCGACATCCTTGCCGCCGTCTACGAGCGTCGCTGCGAGAAGGCGCTGCTCGACGACCCGGCCTGCCCGGACCTGAAGAAGGCCATGACGGCCGCCGCGGACGTCGCCACCGTCTCCGACGACCTGAACACGCTCATCCAGGACGAGCACGGCGACCTGGACCTCATGGACAGCCACCTGAAGACGCTGCAGAAGCAGTCCGAGGCCCTCGCCGAGCGCGCCCCGACGCTCGACAAGGATGTCGAGAACGCGGTGGCGCAGATCAACAGGCTCAACAAGGGGGCGGGCCAGGTCGCCACGGGCGCCGGGAAGCTGCACACCGGGCTCGGCACGGCGAAGACCGGCTCCACCGAACTCGACGCCGGTGTAGGCAAGTTGAAGAACGGGGCGAACGACCTGAACGGCGGCATGTTCAAGCTGGCCGACGGCTCGGGGAAGCTGGCGGGCGGGCTGCACGACGGCGTCGAGAAGATCCCCGACTACGACAAGAAGGACCGCGATCAGCGCACTGAGGTGATGGCCGATCCGGTGCAGCTGGCCTCGCAGTCGCTGCACAAGGCGCCCAACTACGGGACGGGTTTCGCCCCGTACTTCATTCCGCTCTCCTTGTGGGTGGGCGCGATGGTCGCCTACATGCTGATCCAGCCGCTGAACCGGCGCGCGCTCGCCGTGGGCGCCTCCGCATGGCGCGTGGCGCTCTCGGGCTGGCTGCCGGTCGCGGCGCTCGGTCTCCTCCAAGTGGCGGCCCTGATGTCCGTACTGCACTGGGCACTTGGGCTGCAGATGCTGCACGCGGCCGGGACGGTCGGGTTCCTGTGCCTGGTCACGGCGTGCTTCGCGGCCATCGTGCAATGGCTGAACGCACGCTTCGGGGCGGCGGGCCGCATCCTTGTCCTCGCCTTCCTGATGCTGCAGCTGACGTCGGCGGGCGGCACGTATCCCGTGCAGACGAGCCCGGGCTTCTTCAACGCGATCCACCCGTACCTGCCGATGAGCTACGTCGTCGAGGCTCTGCGGCGGCTGATCTCCGGCGGCGGGCTCGGCCCCGTGTGGCAGGCCTGCGCGGTGCTGATGGCCTTCACGGCGGGCGCCCTCGCGCTCACCGCACTGACGGCCCGGCGCAAGCAGGTGTGGACGCTGGACCGGCTGCACCCGGAGCTGAGCCTGTGAGCGCGCCCACGGGACGGCCTGTGAGAATCGGGGGCATGGAAAGCAGCACACGGCGCCAGGCCACCCGGCAGAAGCTCTACGAGGCAGCTGTCACGCTCATCGCGGAGCAGGGTTTCTCCGCGACGACGGTCGACGAGATCGCCGAGCGCGCCGGGGTCGCGAAGGGCACCGTCTACTACAACTTCGCCAGCAAGTCGGTCCTCTTCGAGGAGCTGCTGCGGCACGGCGTCGGGCTTCTCACCACCTCCTTGCGGGACGCCGCGCAGAAGACCGACGAGCGAGGCGGCAGCAAGGTCGACGCCCTGGACGCGATGATCCGCGCCGGCCTCGTCTTCATCGACGAGTACCCGGCCTTCACGCAGCTCTACGTGGCCGAGCTGTGGCGCACCAACCGGGCCTGGCAGTCCACCCTCGCCGTGGTCCGCCAGGAGGCGGTGGCCGTCGTCGAGGGTGTGCTGCGCGGTGCCGTGGCGAGCGGCGAGCTGAGCGAGGAGATCGACGTCCCGCTGACGGCGGCGGCCCTGGTGGGCATGGTCCTCGTGGCGGCGCTGGACTGGCAGGCGTTCCAGCCGGAGCGCTCGCTGGACGATGTGCACGCCGCACTGTCGCTGCTGCTCCAGGGCCGGGTCGGCGGCAGCCCGTCGCTGACGCGCAAGGCGTGACCCGCCTCTGACGCGAGGAACGCGGAACGGGCCGCGCATGTGAAGCACCGGCATACGTGAAGCGCCGGTCCGGCAAGGCCTGTGGTCGTGATCAGGCCTCACCGGACCGGCGCATCCCCCGTTGTTCCCCCGTTGGACCCCGTTCGGTCTCCCCCGGGTCCCCCGTGCCTCGCTCCCACCCTTACGGGCGAGAGGAGCGGCCAAGGGCGCCGCATCCGTTCCGCCGCCCCGTGTCGGCGGTACCGGAGCCGCGCCCCTCTCCGTGTCCTCCACTCTTCCGTCTGCGCAGGTGGGACCCCATCCGTGCACCTACTCATCTCACTACCTAGGTACGGATACTCAGGCCTGGGCACTCATCCCCAGGCACGGAGAGTTCCCCACTGGTTACGATCTTGTCCGTGTCCGTACTCCCCCTGGTCTTCACCAGTGGCTGGGCGAGCGGCATCAACGCGTACGCGGTGGTCCTGCTGCTCGGCATCTTCGGCGCGACCGGGCTGACCGACGAGGTCCCCGAGTCGCTGCAGCGCCCGGACGTCCTGATCGTGGCCGGAGTGCTCTTCCTGTGCGAGGCCGTCGCCGACAAGATCCCCTATGTGGACTCGGCCTGGGACACGGTGCACACCGTGATCCGGCCGGTGTCGGGGGCGGTCGTCGGCGCCCTGCTCGCCGGGCAGACCGGTTCGCTGTCCGATCTCGCGGCCGGCGCGATCGGCGGTTCCACGGCCCTGGCCAGTCACACCGTGAAGGCCGGCACCCGGATGGCGATCAACACCTCGCCGGAGCCGGTGTCGAACTTCGTGATGAGCACCGCCGAGGATCTCGGCGTCGGCGGTGTCGTGACGTTCGCGATGTTCTATCCGGAGGCCGCCGCGATCATCGCGGCGGTGCTGCTGCTCCTCGGCCTGTTGCTGCTGTTCCTCCTCGTCCGGCGCATCCGCCGGTTCCTGCGCAGACGCGCCCAGCGGCGCGAGGAGAAGCGCCTGGCCCGTGAGGCACCGCCGCCGTGACCTGCGGGCGGCGTTGTCGGTGGCGGCCGATAAAGTTCCTGGCATGGCACGAATTGCGGTGATCGGCGCGGGGATGGGCGCCATGGCGGCCGCCGCTCGGCTGGCCGTCGCGGGCCACCGACCGGTGGTCTTCGAGCGCGCGTCGACGTACGGCGGCGCGGTCGGCCGGTTCGAGCGCGACGGCTTCGCGTTCGACACGGGCCCGGGGCTGCTGCCCCTGCCCGCGGTCTACCGCGATCTGTTCGTCAAGACGGGCAAGGAGCCGCTGGAGGACCTCGTTCCGCTGACCCAGGTGGAGCCCGCCGTACGGCACGTCTTCGCGGACGGCACGACGACGGACCTGCCGAACGCGCGGCGCGCGGGGGTCGCCGAGGCGTTGGACACGGCCGTCGGCGCGGGCGCGGGCGAGCTCTGGTCGGCGTTCATGAACCGGGCGCGGGAGGCCTGGGACCGCTCCCGGCGCCCCCTGCTGGAGGAGCCCCTGTGGCCCAACTGGCAGGTGCTCGCCGACCGTGAGCCGTACCCGGCAGTGGCCCGGCGGCGGCTGCTGCGCAAGGACCGCACGGCGACGACGCTCACCGAGATCGGCGCCCTGGAGCTGGGCGGGGACCCGCGTCTGGTGGCGCTCCTCGAGCAGTACGCGCTGGCGTACGGCCTCGATCCGCGTACGGCGCCGGCGAGCGCGGCCGTGCTGCCCTACATGGAGCAGACCTTCGGGACCTGGGCGGTGAGCGGCGGCCTGCGGGCGCTCGCGGACGCGGTGTACGCGCGGTGCCTGAAGCGCAGGGTCGAGTTCCGGTTCGACGCGGCCGTCACCCGGATCGTGGTGAAGGACGGACGGGCGGCAGGCGTCGAGCTGGCCGACGGGTCGGTCGAGGACGCCGAGTTCGTGGTGGCCGGTGTCGCGCCGGGAGTGCTCGACGGGCTGCTGCCGGACCGCAGTGTGCGGGGCGAGGTGCCGGCGCGCCCCGAGTCGTCGGTGCCCAGTCGGCTCACGGTCCATCTGGCGCTGCGCGGACCCCGGCCCGAGGGGACGCCGCACCGGACGGTGGTGCACGGGGCCGACCGGGACGCCGAGTTGGCGTGGCTGTTCGACGGCGGTCCCTGGCCCGCGAGACCGACGGTCGCGGTGCTGCGGACCGGCGATCCGTCGCAGGTGCCGGACGCCGGCCACGAGGCGGTCACCGTCACCGTGACCGTGCCGCCCCACGCGCGCGTGAGCGAGGCCGGTCTGGAAGCGGTCCTCACGGCGGCCGAGCGCACCGTGTCCGGCCTCCGCGACCGCCTCCTGTGGCACGAGACGCGCACGCCCCAGGACATCGCCGAGGCGACCGGAGCGGCGGGCGGCGCCGTGCCCGCGCCCGCCCTGGCCGCCGCGCGGGGAAGCCTGCTGCATCCGGCGAACGGGACGGACCTGCCGGGCCTCTTCGCGGTGGGCGGCTGGTCGCATCCCGGTGGCGGACTGCCGCACGTGGGCATGTCGGGAGCGCTGGTGGCGGGCCTGATCGTGGAGGGACCGGAGTTCCGCGGCTCGCAGTGAGCCGCGGCGGGCGGACGGCTCAGTACCGGTACTGCTGCTCGTTGTAGCCGGTGTCGTACCCGGTGTTCGGGTCGTGCTGCGGATACGTCGGGTAGGGCTGCTCGGGCGGGAGTTCGCCGCCGTAGCCCTGCTGCTGCTCGTCGCCGTTGCGCTGCTGCGGCACCCAGACGCCGCCCGGAGGCGTGTCCGCGCCGTAGCCCGCGGCGGTCGCGTACGGGTCGGCGTACTGCTGCTGGCCGGTGGCGTACGGGTCGCCGTACTGGGGCTGCGCCGGGTACGTCTGGGTCCCGATGTACGGGTCCGAGTAGGGCGCGGCGTACGGCTGCTGCCCGGTGTCGTAGCCGTAGTTCTGCTGGTCGTAGGCGTAGGCCCCGGTGTCGTAGCCGTAGTTCTGCTGGTCCGCCTGGGCGGTCTGGGCGTACGCCGAGTCGCTGTAGACGCCGTACTGGCCGGTGTCGTCGGGCATCGGCTCGGTCGTCGCGTACACCGCGGTGGACTCGGCGGGCGCCTGCGGAACCGGCGGGTAGTCCTGGGCACCCTGCTCGTACTCCAGGTCGGAGACCTCGAGCGTCGGGTCCTGGTGGACCGGCTCCTTCTTGCGGCGCTTGCTGCCGCCGGTGTCGGCACCGCCGGGGCCGTTCTTGAGGGCCCAGCCCGCCGCGAAGCCGCGGCGGAACGACAGGGTGACGTACGTCTGGCCGATCGCGAAGGCGATGGCACCGGCCCCGATGACGATCACCGAGGGCATCAGGACGCCGAGGACCACCCCGAGGAAGCCCACGAAGGCGAGCAGGCGCCAGCGCAGCCGCGCCTTGTACTGCAGCAGCACCTCACCGAGGAGCCACAGTGCCACCAGTCCGAACGCGACATAGAGGACCGCCCAGCCCATGTACGCCCCTCTCGTACGGCCGTAGCCCCTTGCGGGTACGGCCCATCAGGCCCGCTGCTCGTGCAGGCCCAGGTTCTCGTAGATTTCCAGCGTCGCAGTGGAGTTGTTGAGCGTAATGAAGTGCAGACCCGGGACACCTTCGTCAAGCAGCTTCGCGCAGAACTCCGTCGCGAACTCGATGCCAATGGAGCGTACAGCGGCCGGATCGTCTTTGGCTGTGAGGATCCGCTCTTTCAGCGCCGGAGGGAAGTCCGCGTTGCTGAGCTTGGGCAGGCGTTCGAGCATGCGCACGCTCGTGACCGGCATGCATTCCGGAATGATGGGCGTCTCGCAGCCCGCGGCGGCGACCCGGTCGCGCAGCCGCAGATACTCCTCCGGGTAGAAGAACATCTGCGTGATCGCGTAGTCGGCGCCCGCCCGGCACTTGTCGACGAAGTGCCGCACGTCGGTGTCCCACTCCGTGGAGCGCGGGTGCATCGCGGGGAACGCGGCGACGCCGACGCAGAAGTCTCCCGACTCCTTGATCAGCTCGACGAGTTCGGCCGCGTACGTCAGCCCTTCGGGGTGCGAGACCCAGTCGGCCATGGGGTCGCCCGGCGGGTCTCCGCGCACGGCGAGCATGTTCCGGATGCCGGCGTCGGCGTACTGGCCGATGATGTTGCGCAGTTCGGCGACCGAGTGCTCGACCGCGGTGATGTGGGCGACCGGCGTCAGCGTCGTGTCGACGACGATCTGCTGGGTCTCCTTGACCGTGCCCGCGCGCGTGGAGCCGCCGGCGCCGTACGTCACGGAGACGAAGTCGGGCGAGACGGCCTCGACCCTGCGCAGCGCGTTCCACAGGTTGCGCTCGCCCTTTTCGGTTTTCGGCGCGGAGAACTCGAAGGAGTACGTCGTCTTGCCGGTCGCGAGCATGTCGCGCACGGTGCGGGCGCGATCAGTCCTGGTGGAAGCAGTGCCAAGGGCCATACGGGCAGGTTACTGACGGAATCCGGTTGCCCATAATCCCCGTCCACCTTGCGGACAGACGAGCCGAAGGCCTGCTCCCCGAAGGGATCCCGGGGTCAGACCGAGCGCAGGCGCTTGGCGAATTCGGCGGTCGCGGCGGCCGGATCGTCGGCCTCCGTGATGGCGCGCACGACGACGACGCGACGGGCGCCCGCGTCCAGGACCTCGTCCAGGTTCCCCAGGTCGATGCCGCCGATGGCGAACCAGGGGCGGTCGGTGCCGAGGCCCGCGGTGTAGCGCACCAGGTCGAGACCGGGGGCGTGGCGGCCGGGCTTGGTCGGCGTCGGCCAGCAGGGGCCGGTGCAGAAGTAGTCCACGCCCTCCTGGACGGCGGCCGCGGCGGCCTCCGCGTCGGCGTGCGTGGAGCGGCCCACGAGGATGCCGTCGCCGAGAACGGCGCGGGCCGCGGGGACAGGCAGGTCGCCCTGGCCCAGGTGCAGCACGTCCGAAGCGGTCGCGTGCGCGACGTCCGCCCGGTCGTTGACCGCGAAGAGCTTGCCGTGGCGACGGGCCGCCTCGGCGAACACGGCGAGGTGCTCCAGCTCCTCGCCGGCCTCCATGCCCTTGTCGCGCAACTGCACGATGTCCACGCCGCTGGAGAGCACCGCGTCGAGGAACTCCGGCAGGTCGCCCTGGCGCTTGCGGGCGTCGGTGCACAGGTAGAGCCGGGCATCGGCGAGCTGCGTGCGCTTCGGGTCGGCCATGGGAAATCCCCCCGTGTGGATCAGGTGTCGTCCGGCGTGCGCACCACGGGGTCCGTGGTGCGCACGCCGGACGGTTGTCAGGTCAGACGGCGAGCGCCTGGGCGCGGCGCTTCACCTCCGTGCCGCGATTCTCGCTCAGGGCCTGCGCGGGCGTGCCCGGCAGGGTCGGGTCGGGGGTGAAGAGCCACTCCAGCATCTCTTCGTCGCTGAAGCCGTCGTCCCGCAGGACCGTCAGGAGGCCGACGAGCCCCTTGACGATCTTGTCGCCGTCGATGAAGGCGGCGGGCACGTGCAGTGCCCTGTTCTCACCACGGCGTACGGCGATCACCTGGCCTTCCTTCACCAGCTGCCGCACACGCGTCACCTCGAGGTCGAGTTGCTCCGCGATGTCGGGGAGGGTGAGCCAGTCGGGGACGAGAGCATCGATCTTTGCGTCAATCTCGGTCACGGGACAAGCCTGCCATCCCGGACTGACAGTCGGAAGTCGGGGCGGTCTGACCAGGGGTTTCCGCCACGCGGCGGACGGCACACGGCCGGCCCGCCCACGGTCGTCCGGGGTAGGCCGGGTTCAGGCCACCGCAGACTTCAAGGGGCGGGCGGGATCGCTCAGACGCTCCGGGTCCAGCACGGTGCCCGCCTCGATGAGCTTGCGGCCCTGTGCCAGATCGCGGGGCTTGCCGACGGCGAGCACGGCCACCAGGGCGCCCTCCCGCAGCCAGCACACCGACCAGGCCGCGCCGGCCGGGTCGCCCCGCCACACCGTCGTGTCGGCGGCGTCGTGGTGGCCCGCGTACTGCACGAAGCGGCCGAACTGCTCGGACCAGAAGTAGGGCACCGGGTCGTACACCGCCGGTGTCTCACCGATGATGTTCGCCGCGACCGTGCGCGGTCCCTGCAGCGCGTTGTCCCAGTGGTGGACCATCAGGCGCTGTCCGTAGCGCTTCGAGGGGAACGACGAGCAGTCCCCCACGGCGTACACGTCGAGTACGGAGGTGCGCAGCCCCGCGTCGGCCACCACCTCGTGGTGTGCGCCGAGGCCGATGCCGGAACCGGCCAGCCAGCGGGTCGCGGGGCGGGCCCCGATGCCGACGACGACGGCTCCGGCGGGCAGCCGCGTTCCGTCGTCCAGGACCACGAGGCCCGGCTCGACGTGCTCCACGCGCGCGCGGGTGCGCAATTGGGCTCCCGAGTCCGCGTACCAGGCCGTCATGGGGGCCGCGACCTCGGCGGGCAGCGCCCCGGCCAGCGGCCGCTCGGCCGCCTCCACGACGGTGACCCGGCAGCCGGCCTCGCGGGCGGCGGTGGCGAACTCGGCGCCGATCCATCCGGCGCCCACGACCACCACGTCGTGCTGGTCGGCCAGCACGGGCCGCAGCCGCTCGGCGTCGTCGAGGGTGCGCAGCAGGTGCACTCCGGGGACATCCTCGGCGCCCGGCAGCCGGACGGGCTCGGCGCCGGTGGCGACGACCAGGACGTCGTACGGGACGGGCCCCTCGGCGGTGTCCAGCTCGTGGTCGCCGGGGCGCAGGCCCGTGACCTCGCGGCCCAGCTCCAGGGTGACGCCGAGTGCCTCGAAGTCCACGTCGAAGGCCGATCCCTCGGCCTTGCCGAGCAGCACGGCCTTGGACAGGGGCGGCCGGTCGTAGGGCTGGTGGGGCTCCGCCCCGATCAGCGTGACGGCACCGGTGAAGCCCTGTTCGCGCAGCGCCACGGCCGTCTGTACGCCGGCCATTCCCGCGCCCACGATGACGACGTGCCGCTGCCCTGTGGGTGTTCCGTTGCCGCTCCGCTGCTCGCTCACGGGATCACCTTAGGCACCTGATCTTGCGTCAGTCAGCGGCGCGGGCCACTCCCGCGCCGTGACGTCCTGCACACGGGCCGCCGGTTTAGTGATCAAACAGGGGCGGCGATCTCCTCGACCACACTGGTCCCCCTGCCCACCTGCGACTCCCACTCCCATGTCTCGTCGAGCCGCACCCTGCCGTCCGGCAGCTCGGACACGGTGGAGAGGCAGTGCCCCGAGGACGTGGTCCCGTCGGTCTTCAGCTGTACGTAGCGGAAGTCGAGCCGGTCACCGGAACGCGTGCCCACCAGGTGCCCCTGTACGACGTCGCCGCCTTCATAAGAGGCCCACACGCGCCCGCCGTCCTGGTGGTAGGCGAAGCGCGTACGGGTACCCACTTGGCCCGGCGCCTGGTCGGCCACCGGGGCGAGAACGAGACCGTCGAGCGATCGGGCCACGGGCGGAGGCTCCCTTACTGGAGGTCGTGCGCAAGAGTTAGGGTGGCCAACGTAAAGCACTCGCGGGAGCCCGTACGCAGCGGGCTGAGAGGGAGGCTGGAGCGGCCTCCGACCGTACGAACCTGATCCGGGTCATGCCGGCGAAGGGAGGGGCTGGACGCCCATGTCGCGTACTCCGTCCAAAGCCACCGACGTACTGGTCGTCGGGGGCGGCATCATCGGCCTGGTCACCGCGTGGCGGGCCGCGCAGCGCGGTCTGTCCGTCGCGGTGGTGGATCCCGATCCGGGCGGCGGGGCCGCCCAGGTGGCGGCGGGCATGCTGGCCGCGGTCACCGAACTCCACTACGGCGAGCAGACGTTGCTGAACCTGAACGTCGAGTCCGCGCGCCGCTACCCGGACTTCGCCGCCGAGCTGGCCGAGGCCTCCGGCCGGGACCTCGGCTACCGCGCGTGCGGCACGCTGGCGGTCGCGCTGGACGCGGACGACCGGGCGCATCTGCGTGAACTGCACGCGCTGCAGAGGAAGTCGGGCCTGGAGTCCGAGTGGCTGTCGGGCCGTGACTGCCGCCGCCTGGAGCCGATGCTCGCGCCGGGCGTACGCGGGGGCCTGCGGGTCGACGGTGACCACCAGATCGACCCGAGAAGGCTCGCGGGCGCCCTTGTGACGGCCTGCGAGCGCACGGGCGTGGTCTTCCACCGGACCCGCGCCGAACGGCTCCGTGTCGTACAGGACCGGGCGTCCGGCGTCCTCCTCGCCGACGGCACCGAACTCGCGGGCGGCCAGATCGTGCTCGCGGCGGGCAGCCGCAGCGGGCAGCTCGCGGGGGTACCCGACGAGGTGCTGCCGCCCGTCCGCCCGGTCAAGGGCCAGGTCCTGCGCCTGACCGTGCCCCGGCGGTACGCGCCGTTCCTGAGCCGCACGGTCCGCGCGGTCGTCCGCGGCAGCCACCTGTACCTGGTGCCGCGCGTCAACGGCGAGCTCGTCGTGGGCGCCACGAGCGAGGAGCTCGGCTGGGACACCACGGTCACGGCCGGCGGGGTCTACGAACTGCTGCGGGACGCCCACGAGCTCGTCCCCGGCATCACGGAGCTGCCGCTGACCGAGACCTGCGCGGGCCTGCGCCCCGGCTCGCCCGACAACGCCCCGCTCCTCGGCCCCACCCCGCTGCCGGGCCTCCTCCTGGCCACCGGCCACTACCGCAACGGCGTGCTGCTCACGCCGGTCACCGGGGACGCCATGGCGCATGTGCTGGTCACCGGTGAACTCCCCGAAGAGGCCCGCCCGTTCACCCCCAGGCGCTTCAGCGGCGCCTCCTTGGAGCAGCCCGCATGAACGTATCCGTCAACGGCGAGTCGCGCACCGTGACCGCGGAGACCACGCTCGACGCCCTGGTGGCCACCCTCACCACGGCGCACTCCGGCGTCGCCGCCGCCCTGAACGAGACCGTCGTCCCGCGCACCCAGTGGCCCGCGACCGCGCTCTCCGACGGGGACCGCGTCGAAGTCCTCACCGCCGTACAAGGAGGCTGACTCGTCCATGGCTGACGACGCTTTCGTCCTCGGGGGCACCACGTACTCCTCGCGCCTGATCATGGGCACGGGAGGCGCCCCGAGCCTCGACATCCTGGAACGCTCCCTGACCGCCTCCGGCACCGAGCTCACCACGGTGGCGATGCGCCGCGTGAACGCGACGGTGCACGGCTCGGTGCTCTCGGTCCTGGAGAAGCTCGGCATCCAGGTCCTCCCCAACACCGCGGGCTGCTTCACGGCGGGCGAGGCGGTCCTCACGGCCCGCCTGGCGCGCGAGGCACTCGGTACGAACCTCGTCAAACTCGAGGTCATCGCCGACGAGCGCACCCTGCTGCCCGACCCGATCGAGACCCTGGACGCCGCCGAGACCCTGGTCGACGACGGGTTCACGGTGCTGCCCTACACCAACGACGACCCGGTCCTGGCCCGCAGGCTCGAGGACGTGGGCTGCGCGGCGATCATGCCGCTCGGCTCCCCGATCGGTTCCGGGCTCGGCATCCGCAACCCGCACAACTTCCAGCTGATCGTCGAGCACGCGCGCGTGCCGGTGATCCTGGACGCGGGCGCGGGCACGGCCTCCGATGTGACGCTCGCCATGGAGCTGGGGTGCGCGGGTGTGATGCTCGCCTCGGCGGTGACCCGCGCCCAGGAGCCGGTCCTCATGGCCGAGGGCATGCGGCACGCGGTGGAGGCGGGCCGGCTGGCGTACCGCGCGGGCCGTATCCCCAAGCGCCACTTCGCTGAAGCCTCATCGCCCACAGAGGGCCGGGCCCACCTCGACCCGGAGCGCCCGGCCTTCTGACACGGTCACAGCTCTGCTGCAGTACGGGACCGGTCCCGCTGCACGCATCGGGCATGTCAGTCACTCCTCGTAGACTCCCCTGCGTGGACACGACCCTTCAGGACCCGTTGCTCGGGCACGTGCTCGACGGCCGGTACCGCATCGACGCACGCATCGCGGTCGGCGGGATGGCCACGGTCTACCGGGCCGTGGACACCCGCCTCGACCGCGTGCTCGCGCTCAAGGTGATGCACCCCTCGCTGGCGGCCGACGCCACGTTCGTCGACCGCTTCATCCGCGAGGCCAAGTCGGTCGCCCGCCTCTCGCACCCCAATGTGGTCGGGGTCTTCGACCAGGGCGCCGACGGCGCGTACGTGTACCTGGCGATGGAGTACATCGCGGGCTGCACGCTCCGCGACGTCCTGCGCGACCGCGGTGCGCTCCGGCCCCGCGCGGCGCTCGACATCCTGGAGCCGGTGCTCGCCGCGCTCGGAGCGGCGCACCGCGCGGGCTTCGTGCACCGCGACATGAAGCCGGAGAACGTCCTGATAGGGGACGACGGCCGCGTGAAGGTGGCGGACTTCGGTCTCGTGCGGGCGGTGGACACCGTCACGAACACGACCGGATCGGTCCTCGGCACGGTCTCGTACCTGGCACCCGAGCAGATCGAGGACGGCACGGCGACGCCCGCCGTGGACGTCTACGCGTGCGGAGTGGTCCTGTACGAGATGCTGACGGGGTCGAAGCCGCACTACGGGGACACTCCGGCCCAGGTTCTCTACAAGCACCTCAACGAGGATGTCCCGCCGCCCTCCGCGGCGGTGCCGGGACTCCCCTTCGAACTGGACGACCTGGTCGCTTCGGCCACGGCCCGCACCCCGCAGGTCCGCCCGCACGACGCCGTGGCGCTGCTCGCGCAGGCCAGGGACGCGCGTGCGGCGCTGACCGACGCGCAGCTGGACGCGGTGCCGCCGCAGGCGCGGGACGTGGAGCACGCGGGGGCGGACGACCGGACGAGCGTGATCCCGCGCGCGGTGCAGCTGCCGCTGCCCACGGAAGAGGACCGGTTCAACCGCACCAGCCGCCTGGAGTCACCGCCTCCGCCGCCCCCGGCCACCGCCCCGGCACGCCGCAGGAGCGGCGGTCCGCGACGCGGCACGTTCGCGATCATCGCGGCGATCCTGCTGGTCCTCGGCGTGGGCGCGGGCGTCTGGTACATCAACTCCGGCCAGTTCACGAAGGTCCCGCCCCTGCTGGCCAAGACGGAGGCGGAGGCGAAGCAGCGCCTTCAGAGCGCGGGCCTCCAGGCGGGCGGCAAGACGACGTACAAGTACAGCGACACGTTCAAGCGCGGCAGTGTCATGGCCACGGACCCGGAGGCGAATACCCGCATCCGGGACAACGGCACGGTGAACCTGACCGTGTCCAAGGGCCCCGAGACGGTCAAGGTCCCCGACCTCAAGGGCACGCCCCTCGCCACGGCGAAGAGCGACCTCAAGAACCGGGGCCTCGAACCGGGCATGATCACCAAGGAGTTCAGCGAGGACGTCACCAAGGGCTCCGTGATCAGCACGGACCCGGAGGCGGGTGCGACCCGCAAGTCCGGTTCCGCGGTCGCCCTGGTCGTCTCCAAGGGCGAACCCGTGGACGTCCCCGACGTCACGGGCGAGTCCGAGGAGGACGCCGTGGCCGAGCTTGAGGAGGCGGGCCTGAAGGCGGAGATCGCCACGAAGCGGGTCACCTCCGATGAGGACAAGGGCGACGTGGCCCAGCAGTCCCCCCGGGACGGCCAGCTCGCCAAGGGCGACACGGTCACCCTGACGATCTCCGACGGCCCCCCGATGATCGAGGTCCCGGACGTCACGGGCCTGAGCGTCGACGACGCCCACGCCAAGCTGGAGGACGCCGGCTTCGAGGTCGACGAGGACCGCGGCCTCCTGGGCCTCTTCGGCGACACGGTCAAGAGCCAGTCCGTGACCGGCGGCGACGAGGCCCCCGAGGGCTCGACGATCAAGATCACCATCCGGTAGCGCCCCGGCACCAGCTCCTCAATCGCCGGAGGGGCTCGATCTGCTCAGCCCTCACCGGCGATCACTCGCGTACGAGACGGGAGGGGCCGGTCTGGGGATGTGCGCGCGCAGCACAGGCCACGCGGTATCGGCGGCCAACGCAACCGGCGAGGCCATCAAGATGGCGAGCACGGACATGCCCAGGGCGGCCCCGCACCCGACCACACACCTGTCGGAGACAACGGAAAGCTGCCAAGACAACCCCCGACGGCCACCCTCCTTTCACGGCGCACCCCCATGACACCCTTGACCGCGTGACGAACACCCCCCGCTCCCGCAACCCCATCGGCGGCCACGTCCCCGTAGCCGGCGGCCTCGCCTCCGTAGGCCTCTCGTACGCCCACGACCTCAAGGCCGAGACCGTCCAGGTCTTCGTGGCCAACCCCCGCGGCTGGGCCACTCCCCCGGGAAACCCCCAGCAGGACGAGGAGTTCCGCGCCCGCTGCGCCGCCGAGGACATCCCCGCCTACGTCCACGCCCCGTACCTGATCAACTTCGGCTCGCACACCGAGGCCACCGTGGAGAAGAGCGTCGCGTCGATGCGGCACTCCCTCCGCCGCGCCCGCGCCATCGGCGCCCTCGGCGTCGTCGTGCACACGGGCTCCGCGACCGGCGGCCGCGACCGGGTCGTCGCCCTGGCCCAGGTACGCGAGCACATGCTCCCCCTGCTCGACGAACTGACCCACGACGACGACCCGTTCCTCCTCCTGGAGTCGACCGCGGGCCAGGGCGCCTCCCTGTGCTCCCGCACCTGGGACTTCGGCCCGTACTTCGACGCCCTCGACCGCCACCCGAAGCTCGGCGTCTGCCTCGACACCTGCCACATCTTCGCGGCGGGCCACGACCTCGCCGGCCCGGGCGGCATGAAGCAGACCCTCGACCTCCTCGTGGACACCGTCGGCGAGGGCCGCCTCAAGCTCATCCACGCCAACGACTCCAAGGACGTCGTGGGCGCCCACAAGGACCGCCACGAGAACATCGGCTCCGGCCACATCGGGGCCGAACCGTTCCACGAGCTGATGACTCACCCGGCGACCGAGAACGTCCCGCTGATCATCGAGACGCCGGGCGGTAAGGACGGCCACGCGGCGGACGTCGCCCACCTCAAGGAGCTCCGCCCGTAAGATTCCGCGTTCCGTTGAGGAATACCCCCCAGGGGTATACGGTTCCTGTCACTGACAGGAGCCGTTACTGACGCTGGGGGAACCATGCAGCACAACGCACAAACGGAACACGAACACCACGGGCACGACCACGACCACACACCCAACGACCACGACCACGACCACGCACCCCACGGCCACGGCCACGACCACGGCGGCAAGGTCACCTGGTCCACAGCCGCGCAGGCGACACTGCACTGCCTCACCGGCTGCGCCATCGGCGAGATCCTCGGCATGGTGATCGGCACCGCGCTCGGCTGGGGCAACGTGCCGACGATGGTCCTGGCGATCGTGCTGGCGTTCTTCTTCGGCTACTCGCTGACGCTGCGGAGCGTGCTCGGGGCGGGCGTGACCTTCAGGACGGCGTTCCGGGTGGCGCTGGCCGCGGACACGCTGTCCATCGCCGTGATGGAGCTGATCGACAACGGCGTCATCGCACTGTGGCCGAGCGCGATGGACGCCCAGCTCTCGGACGCACTGTTCTGGGGCGCGCTGGCGGCGTCACTCGTGATCGCCTTCGTCGTCACGACGCCGGTCAACCGCTGGATGATCGGCCGAGGCAGGGGCCACGCGGTGGTGCACCAGTACCACCACTGAAGACGACGCACGCCGGACCCAAAGCTAGAGCTCAGGCCCTTCCCCGGGCTCTTCCTGGTACGAGTACCGCTGCTCCTGCCACGGGTCCCCCACGTTGTGGTACCCGCGCTCCTCCCAGAACCCCCGCCGGTCCGCGGTCATGTACTCGACCCCGCGCACCCACTTCGGCCCTTTCCAGGCATACAGATGGGGCACGACAAGACGCAGCGGGAACCCGTGCTCGGCCGTGAGCAGCTCCCCGCCCTTGTGGGTGGCGAAGATGGTGCGGTCGGCGGCGAAATCGGCCAGCCGCAGGTTCGAGCTGAACCCGTACTCGGCCCAGACCATCACATGCGTGACCGCGGGATCCGGCGGCGCCAGCTCAAGGATGGTGGAGGCCCGCACGCCGCCCCACTCGGCGCCGAGCATGCTGAACTTCGTGACGCAGTGCAGATCGCCGACCACGGTCGCGTACGGCAGTGCCGAGAACTCCTCGTGGTTCCAGCAGTGCTTGTCACCGTCGGCGGTGGACCCGAAGACCCTGAACTCCCAGCGCTCGGGCCGGAACTTGGGCACGGGCCCGTAATGGGTGACCGGCCAGCCGCGCTGCAGACGCTGCCCGGGAGGAAGCTCCGGCTGCACTGCTCCCCCAGACTCGCGACTCACCGGATGACCCATGCCTCCATCCTGACAGACCCCGAGCAGTGGACGTGACCACGCGGGTGCCGACAGGCGTCAGTCGATCATCGATTCGGGCAACTCCTACTAAGCGTGCACTTACTGGACGCGTTTGAACCCCGGTGCAAGGATGCGCGGAACCTGCCGAGTCCACCACGTGGAAGGAGCCTCTGCGATGCAGGGCGACCCCGAGGTCATCGAATTCCTCAACGAGCAGCTCACGGGCGAGCTGACGGCCATCAACCAGTACTGGCTCCACTACCGGATCCAGGACAACAATGGCTGGACCAAGCTCGCGAATTACACCCGTGCCGAGTCCATCGACGAGATGAAGCACGCGGACAGGCTGACGGAACGGATCCTCTTTCTCGATGCCCTGCCGAACTACCAGCGGCTGTTCCATGTGCGTGTCGGACAGACGGTCACCGAGATGTTCCAGGCCGACCGGCAGGTGGAGGTCGAGGCCATCGACCGCCTCAAGCGCGGCATCGACGTCATGCGGGCCAAGGGCGATGTGACGTCGGCGCGGATCTTCGAGGACATCCTGGAGGACGAGGAGCACCACATCGACTACCTCGACACCCAGCTGGAGCTGATCGAGAAGCTCGGTGAGGCGCTCTACCTGGCCCAGCAGATCGAGCAGCCGGACAGCTAGCCCGCCGGAGGGACCGGCCGGCGGATCAGGCGGCTTCGGGAAGCTCCACCTGGGGGCTCTGCGGGGCGAGCGCGACCGCGGCCTCTCCCTGCTCGACCAGCTCGCGCCGCGGGCAGGCTCCCCGCCCGAGCAGCGCCTGGATACGGCGTACGCACGAACCGCAGTCCGTGCCCGCCTTGCAGGCCGACGCGATCTGGCGGGGCGTGCAGGCGCCGCCCTCCGCATGCTTCTTCACCTGGTCCTCGGTCACACCGAAGCAGTTGCAGACATACACGCGGGGGTCACCTCCCGGTCGGGACTCATAGGCGTTGCCGTCCCGATTGATCGGTGAGGCTAACCTAACCTTACCCGCCGGGCCGGATGCACAAAAGTGCCGTGGGGCGCGGATCCCTGTGATCCGCGCCCCACGGCTGTGTACTCATGTCCCTCGAGGGATCACTGGTCCCGGTACATCTCCGCGACCAGGAACGCCAGGTCCAGGGACTGGCTGCGGTTCAGGCGCGGGTCGCAGGCCGTCTCGTAGCGCTGGTGCAGGTCGTCGACGAAGATCTCGTCGCCGCCGCCCACGCACTCGGTGACATCGTCACCGGTGAGCTCGACGTGGATGCCGCCCGGGTGCGTGCCGAGCGCCTTGTGGACCTCGAAGAAGCCCTTGACCTCGTCGAGCACGTCGTCGAAGCGGCGGGTCTTGTGACCGGAGGCCGCCTCGTACGTGTTGCCGTGCATCGGGTCGGTGATCCAGGCGACGGTCGCGCCGGAGGCGGTGACCTTCTCCACCAGCTCGGGCAGCTTGTCGCGGACCTTGTCGGCGCCCATGCGGACGATGAAGGTCAGGCGGCCCGGCTCGCGGTCGGGGTCGAGGCGCTCGATGTACTGCAGCGCTTCCTCGGCCGTCGTGGTCGGGCCGAGCTTGATGCCGATCGGGTTGCGGATCTTCGAGGCGAACTCGATGTGCGCGCCGTCGAGCTGACGGGTGCGCTCGCCGATCCAGACCATGTGGCCCGAGACGTCGTACAGGTTGCCCGTGCGCGAGTCGACGCGGGTCAGCGCCGACTCGTAGTCGAGCAGCAGCGCCTCGTGGGAGGCGTAGAACTCGACCGTCTGGAACTCGGCCGGGTCGGTGCCGCAGGCGCGCATGAAGTTCAGCGCGTTGTCGATCTCGCGGGCGAGCTGCTCGTAGCGCTGGCCGGACGGGGACGACTTCACGAAGTCCTGGTTCCAGGCGTGCACCTGGCGCAGGTCGGCGTAGCCGCCGGTGGTGAAGGCGCGCACCAGGTTGAGCGTCGAGGCGGACGCGTTGTACATCCGCTTCAGGCGCTCGGGGTCCGGGATGCGGGCGGCCTCGGTGAACTCGAAGCCGTTGACGGAGTCGCCGCGGTAGGTCGGCAGGGTGACGCCGTCGCGGGTCTCGGTCGGCTTGGAGCGCGGCTTGGAGTACTGGCCGGCGATGCGGCCGATCTTCACGACCGGCACCGAGGCGGCGTACGTCAGCACGGCGCCCATCTGGAGCAGGGTCTTGAGCTTGTTCCGGATGTGATCTGCGGAGACGGCGTCGAAGGCCTCGGCGCAGTCGCCGCCCTGGAGGAGGAACGCCTCTCCCTTGGCGACGGCCGCCAGGCGGGTACGCAGCTGGTCGCACTCGCCCGCGAAGACGAGCGGCGGATACGACTCGAGGTCCGCGATCACATCGCGCAGAGCCTCGGCATCGGGGTACTCGGGCTGCTGCGCCGCGGGCAGGTTTCGCCAGGTGTTGCCAGCGCTTGCGCTGGTCTTAGCGTTCACGGTCACCTCGCCAACATTACGGGGTCATGTCGGGCGTCCATCCCACCGCTCATCTTTTGAGACGGATGAGAGTCGGGAGGCACACATGAGCCCGGGGTTCGGGTACGGTTGCGCCCATGTTCGCGCAGTTTCTGAACCGCACCTGGTGGTGGACCGCACATCCGGCGGCCCACTGACTGCGCGTATCCAGACTTCGCGAAGGCCGCCCGAGGGGCGGCCTTCAGTGTTTTCAGGACCGGGCCGTTCCTCTCCGACCGACTTCCGACCGACTTCAGGAATCCAGGAAGAGGAACCGCCCATGCAGCTCTCGGCTCTGCTCGCCGACGACCGACCCTTCGCGCTGCTGCGCCGCCGCACGCCCGGCCGCGACCACGACACGGTCGAGGTCCTGATCGGCGGGGTCGGCACGTACGACCGGCTCGCGGACATCCCGGAGGGGCTGGCCCTGGTCCCCTTCCGGCAGATCAGGGAGCGCGGCTTCGACGTCCGCGACGACGGCACACCGCTCGTCGTCCTCACCCCCGAGGAGTCGTACGAGATCCCGCTCGACGAGGCGCTGCGGCAGCTCCCGGCGCACGACGTCCGCGTCCGGGACGGCGGTTTCGACGTCGACGACGAGACGTACGCCGGCATCGTCGGCCGGGTGCTGCGCGAGGAGATCGGGCAGGGCGAGGGCGCGAACTTCGTGATCCGCAGGACGTACGAGGGCGAGATCGAGGGGTTCGGACGGGCCGACGCGCTCGCGCTGTTCCGGCGGCTGCTCGACGGCGAGCGGGGCGCGTACTGGACGTTCGTCGTGCACACGGGAGACAGGACGCTGGTCGGTGCCAGCCCCGAGGTGCACGTGCGGATGTCGGGCGGGACGGTCGTCATGAACCCGATCAGCGGCACCTACCGCTATCCGGCCGCCGGGCCCACGCCCGAGGACCTGCTGGACTTCCTCGCCGACGGCAAGGAGATCGAGGAGCTGTCGATGGTCGTCGACGAGGAGCTCAAGATGATGTGCACCGTCGGCGACATGGGCGGTGTCGTCGTCGGGCCCCGCCTCAAGGAGATGGCCCACCTCGCGCACACCGAGTACGAGCTGCGCGGGAAGTCGACCCTCG
Organism: Streptomyces sp. cg35; assembly: GCF_050410835.1. Lineage (NCBI taxonomy): Bacteria > Bacillati > Actinomycetota > Actinomycetes > Kitasatosporales > Streptomycetaceae > Streptomyces > Streptomyces sp. cg35. The sequence continues at coordinate 6,482,365 of NZ_CP191268.1, read as the reverse complement.
ATGTGCGCGACGTGCTGAAGGAGACGATGTTCGCGGCGACCGTCACCGGCTCGCCGGTGCAGAACGCCTGCCGGGTCATCGAGCGGCACGAGGTGGGGGGACGCGGGTACTACGCCGGTGCCCTGGCGCTCGTCGGGCGGGACGCGGGCGGCGCGCAGACCCTGGACTCCCCCATCCTGATCCGCACCGCCGACATCGACGCGGCCGGACGGCTGCGGGTGCCGGTCGGCGCGACGCTCGTCCGGGGGTCGGACCCGGCGGGCGAGGTCGCGGAGACGCACGCGAAGGCCGCCGGCGTGCTGGCCGCTCTCGGCGTACGTCCCGGACGGCCGCGTGAGGAGAGCACGCGGCCCGCGCTGGCCGACGACCCGCGGGTCCAGGCCGCGCTCGACGGACGCCGCGCGGCCCTCGCACCGTTCTGGCTGCGGATGCAGGAGCGGCACGGAGAGCTCTCCGGACACGCGCTCGTCGTGGACGGTGAGGACACCTTCACGGCGATGCTGGCGCATGTGCTGCGCTCGTCGGGGCTCGATGTGACGGTGCGGCGCTACGACGAGGAGGGGCTGCGGGACGCCGTCCTCGCGCATGAGGGGCCGGTCGTGCTCGGCCCCGGGCCCGGCGACCCGTCCGATCTCACCGACCCCAAGATGCGGCTGTTGAGGTCGCTGACGGCCGATGTGATCCGCGGCCACCGGCACGGCGTGCTCGGCGTCTGCCTCGGGCACGAGCTGATCGCGGCCGAGCTGGGCCTGGAGATCGCCCGGAAGGACGTGCCGTACCAGGGCGCGCAGACCGACATCGCGCTGTTCGGCCGGACCGAGACCGTCGGGTTCTACAACAGTTTCGCGGCCCGCTGCGACGACGCGGCGGCGCTGGAGCTGGCCGCGCACGACGTCGAGGTCAGCCGGGACCCGGCGAACGGGGAGGTGCACGCGCTGCGCGGGCCGTCCTTCGCCGGGGTGCAGTTCCACCCGGAGTCGGTGCTCTCGCTGCGCGGCGCCGGGATCGTGCGGGAGCTGATCGGTCAGCTCGTCGCCGGCGCCTCGGCCGGGACCAGCACGTTCTCGGAGCGGCGGCCGGCCAGGTAGTCCAGGACGTTCTGCACCGTGGTGTCGATGATCTGGCCGACCGCGTCCACGGTGTAGTACGCCTGGTGCGAGGTGACCAGGACGTTCGGGAACGTGACGAGGCGGGCCAGGGTGTCGTCGTCGACGATCTCCAGGGACTTGTCGAGGAAGAACAGGCCCGCCTCGGCCTCGTACACGTCGAGGCCGACGCCGGTGAAGCGGCCCTCGCGCAGTTCGGCGACGAGGGCCTTGGTGTCGACGAGACCGCCGCGGCTGGAGTTGATCAGGATCGCGTCGTCCTTCATGGTGCGCAGGGCGGCGGCGTCGACGATGTGCTCGGTGGCGGGCAGCAGCGGGACGTGCAGGCTGATCAGGTCGGCCTCGGCGAAGAGCTGGTCCTTGTCGACGTACTTCATGCCGAGGGCCACGCACTCCGGGTTCTCGGCGACGTCCCAGCCGAGCAGGTTCATGCCGAAGCCGTGCGCGATGCGGGTGAAGGCCTCGCCGATCTTGCCGGTGCCGAGGACGCCGACGGTGCGGCCGCGCATGTCACGGCCGAGCAGGCCGTCGAGGCGGAAGTCGAAGTCGCGGGTGCGGTTGCTGGCGCGGACGATGCGCCGGTTCACGGCCATCGCGAGGGTCCAGGCGAACTCGGCGACCGAGTACGGCGAGTAATAGGAGACCCGCGCGACGGTCAGCCCGAGGCGCTCGGCGACCTCCAGGTCGATGTTGTTGAAGCCGGTGGAGCGCTGGGCGATCATCTGCGTGCCGCCGGCCGCGAGGCTCTGCAGCACCCGGTTGTTGAGGGTCGCGTTGACGCTGGTGGAGATGATCTCGTAGCCCGCCGCGATGGGGGCGGTGTCCTCGTTGAGGAAGACGTCCAGGCAGCGGACGTCGTGGTGGCCCTCGAAGGCCTTCTCGATGAGGGGCTTTTCGTCGGATTGCACGCCGAATGCGAGGATCTCCATGGCTGGAGTTTATGTAGGGCCACAGGGGACGGCACCCCGAACCGGGATGCCGTCCCGAGCCGTCGCCTATCCGAAGAAGACCCCCACCTCCTCGTAGAGGGACGGATCGACGGTCTTCAGGCGGGCCGTCGCGTCGGCGATGGGCACGCGGACGATGTCCGTGCCGCGCAGCGCGACCATCTTGCCGAAGTCGCCGTCGCGGACCGCCTCGATCGCGTGCAGGCCGAAGCGGGTGGCCAGCCAGCGGTCGAAGGCCGACGGGGTGCCGCCGCGCTGGACGTGGCCGAGAACCGTGGTGCGGGCCTCCTTGCCGGTGCGCTTCTCGATCTGTTTGGCGAGCCATTCGCCGACGCCGGAGAGGCGTACGTGCCCGAAGGAGTCCAGCGACTCGTCCTTGAGCACCATGTCGCCGTCGCGCGGCATCGCGCCCTCGGCGACGACGACGATCGGCGCGTACGAGGCCTTGAAGCGGGAGGTGACCCAGGCGCAGACCTGGTCGATGTCGAAGCGCTGCTCGGGGATGAGGATGACGTTGGCGCCGCCCGCCAGGCCCGAGTGCAGGGCGATCCAGCCCGCGTGGCGGCCCATGACCTCGACGACGAGGACCCGCATATGGGATTCGGCGGTCGTGTGGAGCCGGTCGATGGCTTCGGTGGCGATGCCGACGGCGGTGTCGAAGCCGAAGGTGTAGTCGGTGGCGGAGAGGTCGTTGTCGATGGTCTTGGGCACGCCGACGACGCGGATGCCGTACTCGTCGGCGAGGCGGGCCGCGACGCCCAGGGTGTCCTCGCCGCCGATCACGATCAGCGCCTCGACCTCCTGCTCGAGGAGGTTCTCCTTGACGCGGCGGATGCCGTTCTCCGCGTTGAGGGGATTGGTGCGCGAGGAGCCGAGGATGGTGCCGCCGCGCGGCAGGATGCCGCGGACGGTGGGGATGTCGAGGCGGACGATGTCGTTCTCGAGCGGTCCCCGCCAGCCGTCCCGGAAGCCGACGAAGTCGTAGCCGTACTCCTGCACGCCCTTGCGGACGACGCCCCGGATGACGGCGTTGAGCCCGGGGCAGTCGCCGCCTCCGGTCAGTACTCCGATTTTCTTGGCCCGCATGAACACGTCCCTTCGCGCTGAAGTGAACCGTCACGAGCCACGCTAATGGTGATCCAGGTCACTTCTGGAGGGGACGGAGAGTCAATTCCTTTACTGGAGGCGCGAGTTGTACGGCGGGCGCCGGGCTACTCGTCGTCGAGGCCGCGCTCGATCGCGTACCGGACGAGCTCCACCCGGTTGTGCAGCTGGAGCTTGCCGAGGGTGTTCTGCACGTGGTTCTGCACCGTGCGGTGCGAGATGACCAGCCGCTCCGCGATCTGCTTGTAGCTCAGGCCCTTGGCGACCAGGCGCAGCACCTCGGTCTCCCGGTCGGTGAGCTGCGGCGCCTTCGGCTCGTCCGTGCCGGTGACCGGAACCGGCTCGGAGGCCAGCCGCCGGTACTCGCCGAGGACGAGACCGGCGAGGCCCGGCGTGAAGACCGGGTCGCCGACGGCCGTGCGGCGCACCGCGTCGATCAGCTCGTCGGTGGACGCGGACTTCAGCAGGTAGCCGGTGGCCCCGGACTTCACCGCCTCCAGGACGTCCGCGTGCTCGCCGCTCGCCGACAGGACCAGGACCCGCAGCGCCGGGTCGGCGCCGACCAGCTCCTTGCAGACCTGGACGCCGGGCTTGGCCGGCAGGTTCAGGTCGAGGACGAGGACGTCGGGGCCCGCGGCCCGCGCGCGGCGCACCGCCTGCTCGCCGTCGCCCGCGGTGGCGACCACGTCGAAGCCGGACGCGGCCAGGTCGCGGGCGACGGCGTCGCGCCACATCGGGTGGTCGTCGACCACCATGACCTTGATCGTGGCTCCTGCGCCGTCGTTGTGCTGTTCGCTCATCGCTCCGGTCCTGCCCTTCCCCCGTGTGCCGTCCGGTTCTTCCCGACGGTCAGTTCTTCGTCGGTCTCTTGGGTACGTTCAGTTCGACCTCGGTGCCCTGGCCGGGTACCGAGATCAGCTCGGCGGTGCCGCCGATGTCGCGCAGCCGGCCCCGGATGGACAGGGCGACGCCGAGCCGGCCCTCGCCCTCGGCCTGGGCGAGCCGGCCCTCCGGGATGCCGGGGCCGTCGTCCCGCACGGTCACGATCACCGCGTCCGGCTCGTCCTCGACCAGGATCCAGGCGTGCGCGCCCTCACCCGCGTGCCGCCGCACGTTGTCCAGGGCCGCGCTGACGGCGGCGGCCAGTTCGCGGGCGGCGGCGGGCCGCATCAGGACCGGGGCGCCCGGCTCGGCGAAGGTGATCCGCGATCCCGCGTGCCCGGCGAGCAGCGGCCGCAGGTCGCGGGGCTGCCCGGTGTCCGCGTCCTCTTCGTGCGCGTGGCGGTCCGGTTCGTCGACGGCGCGGACGACGGCGCCCTGCGCGGCGTCCTCGGAGGCGCGGGACGCCGGGGTCAGGCCCCCGGCCACCAGGGTGCGCAGCGCGACCTCCTGCTCCCCCGCCATCCGGCCGATCTCGGCGGCCTCGCCGCCCAGGGCGTTGCCGCGCCGCTGCACCATCGCGAGGACCTGCAGGACGCTGTCGTGGATGTCGCGGGCCAGGCGCTCCCGTTCGCGTGTGGCGGCCTCGATCTCCAGGGCGCGGGCGAGGGTGCGCTCGGAGGCGCGGGCCACCTCGACGACGTAGCCGATGGCGATGGAGGCGATGCAGACCAGCAGCACGTTGTGGAAGGTGCTGCGGCTGACGGCGCCGCGCTGGACCACGTTGGCGACGCCGATGAGCAGGGACGCGGTGGCCGCCCAGCGCCAGCCGCCCTTGAGGGCCCAGGCGAGGACCGCGCCCGCCGTCCATATCGACGGCAGCGTCGAGCCGCCGGTGACGGCCCGCTCGTGGCCCGCGACGGGCGACAGCAGGATGCCGACGACGGCGATCGTCAGGTCGGCGGTGAGGAACCGCTTGGTGCAGCGCCGGGCTCCCGACACCTGCGGCAGCGTCGCCAGGGTCCACCCGGCCAGTACGGCGAAGTAGGCGATGGCGACCCACGGGCGCTCGTACACCTCGTACGCGGAGGCGAAGAGCCCGATCGCGTACAGCATGGTGAGCACCCGGTAGGCCGTCAGGGCACGCCACAGCGGCTGCTCGACCGACATCCGTACGACCCGCTCGCGTCTGACCGTGCTCCCCATGTCCCCCACCCCTCGGGGACGACGCGGTCAGGCGCCGCCCCGCTCCTTCTGCGCTTCCTTCTCGGCCTTCTCGGCTTCCGCCTTCTCCGCCTTCTCCGCCTTGGCCGCGTCGGCGATCTGCCGCTTGGCGGCGGTCGCGTACATGTCGACGTACTCCTGGCCGGAGAGCTTCATGATTTCGTACATGACCTCGTCGGTCACCGCCCGCAGCACGAACCGGTCGCCCTCCATGCCCTGGTAGCGGCTGAAGTCGAGCGGCTTGCCGATGCGGATGCCGGGGCGCATGAGCTTGGGCATCACCTTGCCCGGGGGCTGGATCTTCTCCGTGTCGATCATGGCGACCGGGATGACGGGCGCGCCGGTGGCCAGCGCCACGCGGGCCAGGCCGCCGGGCTTGCCGCGGTACAGCCGGCCGTCGGGTGAGCGCGTGCCCTCGGGGTAGATGCCGAACAGCTCGCCGCGCTCCAGGACCTCGATGCCGCTCTTGATGGCGGCCTCACCGGCGCCGCGCGAGCCGGACCGGTCCACGGGCAGCTGGCCGACGCCCTTGAAGAAGGCGGCCGTCAGCTTTCCCTTGACTCCGGGGGTGGTGAAGTACTCGGCCTTCGCGATGAAGGTGACCTTGCGGTCGAGGACCGCCGGCAGGAAGAACGAGTCGGAGAAGGAGAGGTGGTTGCTGGCCAGGATCGCGGCCCCCTCGGCGGGAATGTTCTCCAGCCCTTCCACCCACGGCCGGAAGCCGAGCTTCAGCGGCCCTCCGATGGCCACCTTCATTGCGCCGTAGATCAACCCACTGCCTTCCCTCGTCCGAGGATCAGACCTTAACCCGCGGGGCCGCTCAGGGGCCCGACGACCCTGGTCGGTGTCAGTCCGGTCGCGTACGGTGAAGTCCACGTCCCGCTGCTCCCCCGTCCAGAGCCCCTTCCAAGAACTGGAGACCGAAGGTGCCGGTCCTTCCTGGAGCCGAGCCGTACCGCCATGAAGGCGGCGAGGTCGGCGTCCTCCTCTGTCACGGCTTCACCGGATCCCCCCAATCGATGCGCCCCTGGGCGGAGTACCTGGCCGGGCGGGGTCTGACCGTCTCGCTCCCGCTGCTGCCCGGGCACGGCACCCGCTGGGAGGACATGGCGATCACCGGCTGGCAGGACTGGTACGCGGAGGTGGACCGTGCCCTGCGCGAGCTCACGGAGCGCTGCTCGCAGGTGTTCGTCTTCGGCCTGTCGATGGGCGGCGCGCTCGCGCTGCGCCTCGCGGCCCGGCACGGCGACCAGGTGGCCGGCCTGGTCCTGGTCAATCCGGGGAACAAGGTGCACGGTCTGGCCGCGCACGCCCTCCCGGTGGCCCGGCACCTCGTCCGTACGGTGAAGGGCATCGCCAGCGACATCGCGAAGGAGGGCGTGGACGAGGTGGGCTACGACCGGGTGCCGCTGCACTCGGCGCACCAGCTGCGGACCTTCTTCCGGATCGTGGACCGTGAACTGCCGCAGGTGACCCAGCCGTTGGTGGTGCTGCACAGCATCCAGGACCATGTGGTGCCGCCCGCCGACTCGGCCCGGGTGCTCAGCCGGGTCTCCTCCACGGACGTCACGGAGATCCTGCTGGAACAGAGCTACCACGTCGCGACGTTGGACCATGACGCGGACCGGATCTTCGAGGAGAGCTACGCGTTCATCGGCCGGCTCGCTCCGAGTGTCGGCAAGATCCCCAGCGAGGGCGTGACCAGCCCCGGCGAGGGCGCGGAAGGGACGGCCAGCGGTGGCTGAGCAGGAGCGGCGGGAGCCCGAGAGCCCCGACAGTCCGGACGGCGGCGGGGGCCCGGAGCCCCAGGGGGCCGGTGCCGGGCAGCCGCGGCAGGACGCGGAGCAGCAGGACGGGCTGCTCCCGGTCGACGAGGACGCGCTGTGGGCGCAGATCGTCGCCGGGTACGGGGAGGAGCCGCCGGACCCGCCGGGCGCGAAGCCGTTCAAGTCGGTGGAGGACCTGGCGCTCCTGGAGCCGGAGACCAATACGACGCGGCCGGGCGACGGTCCGGACGAGGACGACGACGCGGACGAGCGGCCGTCGGGGGACACCAAGGGGCCGCTCGGCTCGTCGGTCTCCTTCGCCCCGGGCATCGGCGCCGCTCCGGGCCCCCGTGACTACGCGTCGCCGGAGCCGTCCGAGAGCGACTTCGACGAGGACGACGAGGGCCACTTCGTGCCGCCGGAGCCGCCGCCGCTCCCGGAGTCGGACGTGACGTCCAGGTTCGCGTGGCTGGCCGTGATCGGCGGCCCGGTGCTGCTGCTCGTCTCGGTGCTGCTGGGCTGGTCCATGACCTGGTGGCTGGCGACGCTCTGCGTCGGCGGCTTCCTCGGCGGCTTCGCCACGCTGGTCGCGCGGATGCAGTCGGGCGAGGACGAGGACGACGACCCGGGTCGCGGAGCCGTGGTCTGAGACCCGTACCTGCGCGAAGGGCCCGACCGGATGATTCCGGCCGGGCCTTTTGCGTACCCGGTGGACAAGGCCAGGCGGCGTCCTCAGGCGGCCGGGATTCTGAGGGCGGCCAGGACCGGCAGATGGTCCGTGGCCGCCCTCAGGTCGTGCGCGGGCAGATCGGCCGGGACCCCGCAGCCGAGGACCTCGATGCCCTGGGTGGCGAGGATCGCGTCGATCCGCTGGTGGGGGTCGGCCGGGGTGGAGGTGTACTCGGTGCCCCATGGGCGGGTGGCCCAGGCGTCGTTCAGGGCCGCGGCCAGACGGCGGAAGGTGCGCCCGTCGGGCCGCTCGTTCAGGTCGCCGCCCACGACGGCGTGCTCGACGCCCATGGCCTCGATCCGGTCGAGCAGCATCCCGCCCTGTGCGTACCGCTCGTCCTTCTGCAGGCTCAGATGGCAGCTGACGACGCCGAGCCGGGCGCCGCCGAACCGGACGACGGCGGTGGCGAAGCCGCGCCGGTGCAGCCCGGGCGTGAGCGGCAGCAGCACGTCCTCCGTGCGCTCCACCGTGGCCCGCAGCGAGCAGAGCAGCGCGGGTCCTGCCGCGCTGCCGCCGCCGGAGAGGATCACCAGGTCGGCGGCGCGGGCCAGCCGGGCGAGCTTCTTGCGCCAGCGGAAGAAGCGGGGGGCCTCCTGGACGAGGACCAGGTCGGGGGCGCAGGCCTTCATGACGCGGGCGAGGGCGGCGGGGTCGTCGCGCATCGAGCGGATGTTGTAGCTCAGGACGCGGATGACGGCAGAACCGTCGGCCGCGGTAAGGGAGTTGGGGAGCGAGCCGGAGTCCATGGCGATCAAGATACGCCGGTGCCCGCCGCCCCAGAGGGGAACGACGGGCACCTGGCGTACATCGGTGTCACATCACCGGGTCGGGCTCCCGTGCCAGGTCGGCGGCGCCGACCATGCCCGCCTTGTTGCCCAGCTGGGCCGCGATGACGTCGGCGACCGGCCGCCAGTTCCCGCCGACCAGCCAGCGCTTGTATGACTTGCGGATCGGGTCGAGGACCAGCTCGCCCTCGTCGGAGAGGCCGCCGCCGACGATGAACGCCGACGGGTCGAAGAGCGAGGCGAGGTCGGCCAGGCCCGCGCCGGCCCAGCGGGCCAGCTCGCGGTAGGAGTCCACCGCGACGGGGTCGCCCTCGCGGGCGGCCGTGGAGATGTGCTTGCCCTCGATGCCGTCGGGGCTGCCGTCGCCGAGCGACAGCAGGTACTCGGCGTTCTCGGGGGTGGCGTTGGCGCGCTGCTTGGCGTAGCGGACCAGGGCGCGCCCGGACGCGTACTGCTCCCAGCAGCCCTGCGAACCGCAGCCGCACAGCAGGCCGTCCGGCACCATGCGGATGTGGCCGAACTCGGCGGCGACGCCGAAGTGGCCGCGGCGCAGCTTGTTGCCGATGATGATGCCGCCGCCGAGGCCCGTGCCGAGCGTGATGCAGATGACGTTGCGGTGGCCCTTGCCCGCGCCGAACTTGTACTCGCCCCAGGCTGCCGCGTTCGCGTCGTTCTCCACGACGACGGGCAGGCCGACGCGCTGCTCGACCTTCTCCTTCAGCGGCTCCTGGCGCCAGTCGATGTTCGGCGCGAAGTACACGGTGGAGCGCTGACGGTTGACGTATCCGGCGGCGCCGATGCCCACGCCCACGATCTCGTGCCCGGCCCTGGCGCCTTCCACGGCCGAGGCGATCGCGTCCACGATCCCGTCAGGCGTGGACGGCGTCGGCACCTTGAACGTGGAGAGGATGTTGCCCTCCTCGTCGACCACGCCGGCCGCGATCTTCGTGCCGCCGATATCGACGCCGATGGTGAGTCCCATGAATCCCTCAGTTCGGTCGAGCCCCGCTACGGCCCACCGTACCTGAGGGCCTGCCGTCGGATTCCTGCCGTTCGCCCGAAGGGCGGGCCCGACGGCGTGCCGGACGCCGTCGGACGAACAGGAAGCGGCCAGGAATCCGTCGGCGGGTCCTCGATGCTTCAGTCCAGGTCGATGTGCTCCCCGCCGGGGCCTTCGTCCTTCGGCGTCCGGGGGGCCTTCCGCTCCTGGGAGCGCTGGGTCCAGCGGCTCTCCTGGTTCTCCACGGCGGAGCGGTACGCGGCGAGCAGCTCGGAGCCGGCGGCGGCGAGGTGGTCGAAGACGTCGGAGTTGCGCTCGATGACCGGCTCGACGACGGACCTGGCCTGCCGGACGACCTGCCGGGCGACCTGCTCGGCGGTGCCCTGCGCCATGGCGCCGAGGAACGGGGCCTGTGCCCCGGACAGGTCGGAGAGCTTGTCGGCGACGGCGTCGACGAGCTTGCGCAGCTCCTCGGCGGCGGAGCCGGGGGGCGGCCCCTGCTCGGCCCGGCGGCGGGCCTTCTCCGCCGCGAGATCCTCGGCACAGGCCTGCTCCCAGGCGTCTGCGTCGGCCTGGGGTGCGGGCTGCTCGGTGGCGTCGCTCATGACGGCTGACTCCTGCGAAGAGCTGAAGGGGGTGCTGAAGCGGTGACGTCTTCGACGTTACCCGAACGGGTGCATGGCCTCACTAGGTCGTGTACGGGAGAAATCAGGACCGGGACTGCGGCCAGAGGTCCGGGTCGGGGGCGAACCGCACGCGCAGCTCGCCGTCGACGAGCCCGGCCCCGGCCACGGTGCAGCGGCGGGGCGCGGAGGGCAGCGGGACGACGCGGCGGAAGGGTCCCGCGCCGACGACGATCTCGTCGCCCCGGCGGATCAGGGTGAGCTCCTCGCGGACGGCGCCGGGCAGCGGGATCCGCCAGACCAGGACGCCGTCGTCCTGGAGTCGGTCCTCGACGGGCCAGGGGGTGCGGGGCGCGGGGATGTCGGGGAGCGCAGCGTCGAGGCCGGGGAGGCCGTCGAGCTCGGCGCCGCGCGGGTCGCGGCCGAGGTGGGGTATCTCCCGGGCGCCCGGCCACTGGGCGACGACCTTGCGCTGGCGGGCGGCGGCGTCGGCCAGCCACGGGTCGGTGGAGCCGTCGGGGAGCATCCGGTTGGCGATCAGGGTCTCGGTGCGCAGGCCGTGGAGGGCGAGCCCGGTGCTGGTGACGCGGAGGGTCTCGGCGGCGGCCTGGGTGGGCTCGGCGACGAGGCGTACGAGGGTGGTGTCGGCGTCGATCACGGCCTGGGCAGCGGCGAGTTCGCGGTCCCAGCGGGCGGCGGTCTCGTACAGCCACTCCGCGGGCATCGGCACCCCCGCGAGCCGCCCGAGGACGGGGCGCAGGGCGCGGGCCGCCTGGCGTTCGGCGGGGAGCAGGCGGCGCAGATAGCGGCGCAGCTGTTCGGGCAGGGCGAGGACGGCGACGGCGTGCGGGGCGGGCGGCAGGTCGACGACGACCAGGTCGGACGCCTCTTCGGCGCTGTTGCGCAGGGCGCGCAGCAGGGCGAGTTCGTCGCTGCCGGGCAGCGGCGTGAGTTCGTCGGCGTCGAGCCGGGCGGCCCCGAGCAGGTCGAGCGCGGAACCGGCCCGGTCCTGCAGGGCGAGCAGATCGTCCCGGAATCCGTCGGCCGGGGTGAGCCGGGTGACGGTGACGCCGGGCAGGTCCGCCACGGTGTCACCGGTGATCAGGTGCGTGCGCAGCCCGTCCCGGGCGGCCTTCAGGGCGGTGGCGGCGGCGATCGTGGTCCGGCCGGAGCCACCGGGACCGGTGACGAGAAGGGTGCGCATGAGGATCGAGGCTACCTGGGCGGGCGCGGACCCACGGGGCCCGCCCCGGACCCCGCTCCCCGGCTGTCGCGGCGGCTACTTGCCCGCTTCCACGCGCTTCTTCAGTCCGGCCAGCGCCCGGTCGATGATGACCTTCTCGGCCTTGCGCTTGATCATCCCGAGCATCGGGATCTTCACGTCGACGGTCAGCGAGTACGTGACCTCGGTGCCCGTACCGGCCGGCTTCAGCACGTACGACCCGTCGAGCGACCGGAGCATCTGGGACTTGACGAGTGTCCAGGACACCTCGTTCTCGCCCGCCCAGGTGTACTTGAGGGTCTGGTCGTCCTTGATCGCGCCGGCGTCCATGACGAGGCGGACCTGCTCGGCCCGGCCGGAGTCGTCGGTCGCGAGGACCTCGGACTCCTTCACCTCGCCGGTCCAGTCCGGGTAGCGGGCGAAGTCGGCGATCACCCCCATGACATCGGCCGGTGCCGCCTCGATCGTGATGCTCGAGCTGGTGTGTTCCGCCATCGCCGTGGCTCCTCCAGATACCGGTCAGGGGTCCCGCCGTGCATACGTGTGTGTCGCGTGAAGGCTATCGCGCGCCGACCGGCCCGCCGTCACCACTCCAGGGCCCAGGGCCGCCCCGCGCTCGCGAAGTGGCCGACATTGACGCACTCCGTGACGCCGATCCGCATGCGCCGGGCGAGCGGCTGGTGGACGTGGCCGAACAGGGAGTAGCGGGGCCGGGTGCGGCGAATGGCGTCGAGGACGGCGCGGCTGCCGCGCTCGAAGCGCCGGGCCACCGTGTCGTAGACCAGCTCCGGGACCTCCGGCGGGATGTGCGTGCACAGCACGTCGACCTCCCCGACGGCCTCGATCTTGGCGGCGTACTCCTCGTCGTCGATCTCGTAGGGGGTCCGCATCGGCGTCCGCAGCCCGCCGCCGACGAACCCGAACGTCCAGCCGCCGATCTCGACCCGCTCCCCGTCGAGCACGGAGGTGCCCGGCCCGGCGTACTCACTCCACAGCTGCGGCATGTCGACGTTGCCGTAGGTGGCGTACGTAGGAGAGGGGAAGGCGGCGAACAGCTCCGAGTACTGCTTGCGCACGGCTTTTTCGATGGCGGGGCCGCGGTCGATGCCCGCCCAGAGCCGGGCCCCGAAGGCTCTGGCCTCCTCGAACCGGCGGGCGGTGCGCAGCTCGACGATGCGGTCGGCGTTCTCGACTCCGAACAAGTCGGGAAAAATGCCGCGCGAGTGGTCGGCGTAGTCGAGGAAGAGGACCAGGTCACCGAGGCAGACGAGGGCGTCGGCGCCGTCGCCGGCTCGTGCGAGGTCGGTGGAGTTTCCGTGCACATCGCTGACTACATGTACGCGCATGCGATCACCCTAGGACGATGGGTCCAAAGTGGGTAGAGGCCGCCGGACCTGCGGTTACTTCCGAGTCAGGAAGCGTGTGGACTACTGTGCGCAAAGCACCGCCGTGACGTGTGACGCAGCGAACATCTGGCCTGGACCCCCTACCGAAAAAGCAGTACTGGTGGGTAACGTCCGGGCAGTCCAGTCGTGCTCAGTTCAACCACATCGATCAAGAAGACGATCGACGAGGCCCTGAGCACCTGCCCGATCTTGGACCGCACCGACGCAGCACACAGAGTCGTGGCGCCGGCGCCTTATGAGGAGCAGCAGTCTTGCGCGAGTTCAGCCTTCCGGCTTTGTACGAGGTCCCTGCGGACGGCAATCTGACCGACATCGTCCGCAGAAACGCCGCGCAGCATCCCGACGTCGCCGTCATCGGACGCAAGGTCGACGGCACCTGGCAGGACGTCACGTCCGTCCAGTTCCTCGCCGAAGTGGTGGCCGCCGCGAAGGGCCTCATCGCCTCCGGCGTGCAGGCGGGCGACCGGGTCGGCCTCATGTCCCGTACGCGCTACGAGTGGACCCTGCTCGACTTCGCGATCTGGAGCGCCGGCGCGGTCACCGTCCCGGTCTACGAGACGAGCTCGGCCGAGCAGATCCAGTGGATCCTCGGCGACTCCGGTGCCGTCGCGATCCTCGTCGAGTCGGACGCGCACGCCGCGGCCGTCGCCTCCGTGCACGACCGGCTGCCCCAGCTGCGGCACGTCTGGCAGATCGACGCCGGCGGCGTCGAGGAGCTGAACCGGGCCGGCGCCGAGGTGCCCGACCGGACGGTGGACGAGCGCAGCGCGGTGGCGAAGGCCGACGACCCGGCCACGATCGTCTACACGTCGGGCACCACGGGCCGCCCCAAGGGCTGCGTCCTGACGCACCGCAGCTTCTTCGCGGAGTGCGGCAATGTGGTGGAGCGCCTGAAGCCCCTGTTCCGTACGGGTGAGTGCTCGGTGCTGCTCTTCCTCCCCGTCGCGCACGTCTTCGGCCGGCTGGTCGAGGTGGCGTCGCTGATGGCCCCGATCAAGCTGGGCCACGCCCCCGACATCAAGCACCTCACCGATGAACTGGCCGCGTTCAGGCCCACGTTGATCCTGGGCGTGCCGCGGGTCTTCGAGAAGGTCTACAACTCGGCGCGGGCCAAGGCGCAGGCCGAGGGCAAGGGCAAGATCTTCGACAAGGCCGCCGACACGGCGATCGAGTACAGCCGCGCGCTCGACACCCCGAAGGGCCCGTCGCTCGCGCTGAAGCTCAAGTACAAGACGTTCGACAAGCTGGTCTACAGCAAGCTGCGCGCGGTGCTCGGCGGCCGCGGCGAGTACGCGATCTCGGGCGGCGCCCCGCTGGGCGAGCGCCTCGGCCATTTCTTCCGCGGTATCGGCTTCACGGTCCTGGAGGGCTACGGCCTGACCGAGTCGTGCGCCGCCACCGCGTTCAACCCGTGGGACCGCCAGAAGATCGGCACGGTGGGCCAGCCGCTGCCCGGCTCGGTCGTGCGGATCGCCGACGACGGCGAGGTGCTGCTGCACGGCGAGCACCTGTTCACCGGCTACTGGAACAACGAGGCCGCGACGCAGGAGGCGCTCGCCGACAACTGGTTCCACACCGGTGACATCGGCACGCTCGACGAGGACGGCTACCTCCGCATCACCGGCCGCAAGAAGGAGATCATCGTGACGGCGGGCGGCAAGAACGTCGCCCCGGCCGTCATCGAGGACCGCATCCGGGCGCACGCGCTGGTCGCGGAGTGCATGGTGGTGGGCGACGGGCGGCCGTTCGTCGGCGCCCTGGTCACCATCGACGAGGAGTTCCTCGGCAAGTGGGCCGTGGACCACGGCAAGCCGGCCGACTCCACGGTGGCCTCGCTGCGCGACGACGCGGATCTGCTGGCCGCGATCCAGACGGCCGTGGACGACGGCAACGCGGCGGTCTCCAAGGCGGAGTCGGTCCGCAAGTTCCGCATCCTGGGCGCTCAGTTCACGGAGGAGTCGGGCCATCTGACGCCGTCACTGAAGCTGAAGCGGAACGTGGTGGCGAAGGATTACGCGGACGAGGTCGAGGCGATCTACCGGGGCTGACCGCGCCCACGCACCGTAGGCCCGTACCCCCGTAGGCGGGTGCGGGCCTCGTCGTGGTTGCTCGCGCAGTTCCCCGCGCCCCTGAAGGCTGCGGCTTCGCCGCGCCTCCACCCGGTCGGCGCTACAGCAACCCCCGCAACCGCTCCGCCAACAGGTCCCACCGCCACCGCTCCTCGACCCACTCCCGGCCGCGCTCCCCCATCGCCCGCCGCAACTCCGGGTCGAGCAACAGCGCGGCCACCCGGTCGGCGGCCTCCTCGGGGGACCCGCCCCGTACGACCCAGCCCGTCTCCCCGTCGAGGACCGCGTCCGGCGCACCGCCCGAGTCACCGGCCACCACCGGCAGCCCCGTCGCGGACGCCTCCAGGTACACGATCCCGAGGCCCTCGACGTCCAGTCCTCCGCGCCGCGTCCGGCAGGGCATGGCGAACACGTCACCGGCCCCGTAGTGCGCGGGGAGTTCCGCCCACGGCACGGCCCCGGTGAAGCGCACGGAGTCCGCGACGCCGGTCTCCTGCGCCAGCTTGCGCAGCTCCTTCTCGTACGGGCCGCCGCCCACGATCAGCAGCACCGCGTCCGGCACGGCCGCCAGGATCCGCGGCATCGCGAGGATCAGCGTGTCCTGGCCCTTGCGCGGCACCAGCCGCGAGACGCACACCACCACGGGGCGGTCCGAGAGGCCGAGCCGGGCCCGCACCGCGTCGCCGCCCGACGCCGGGTGGAACGTCTTCTCGTCGACCCCGGGCGGGAGTTGGACCATCCGGCCGGCCGCCGCGGGCGTCAGTGCCGCCGCGATCCGCGACCTCGTGTACTCGCCCAGGTACGTGATCGTGTCCGTCGACTCGCCGATCCGGCGCAGCAGGCTCCGGGACGCGGGGAGCTGGGCCCAGCCCGCTTCGTGCCCGTGGGTCGTCGCGACCAGGCGCTCCGCACCGGCCCGGCGCAGAGCCGGCGCCATCAGGCCCAGCGGCGCGGCCGCCCCGAACCACACCGACGTACAGCCGTGCTCCTTCAGGAGGCCCACCGCGCGCCGGGTCACGCGCGGCGTCGGCAGCAGCATCGTCGTACGGTCGCGTACGACGGTGAACGGCTGTTCCGCGTCGAAGGCCGCGGTCGCCTCGACGCCTTCCCGGCCGCGCTTCCACGTGGACGCGTAGACGACGAGCTGCTCGGGGTCCAGGCGCAGTGCCATGTTGTGCAGGAATGCCTGGATGCCGCCTGGGCGGGGCGGGAAGTCGTTGGTCACGACCAGCGTCTTGTTTGTCTTGTGCATCGCCGCAGACAGTACCGAACCCACCCGAAGGAACGCGCCACGCCGCCTCGGTCCATGGCCACCACACAGTTCGGCCCGGCATGATGGTTCGAATGAAGACGCGAAATCCCGCAGGGGTCCTTGTCACGTGGGCCCTGACCAGGACGCTGCTGCTGTTGTGCGTCTTCAAGGTCATCATGGTCCCCGGCCCCGACGTGACCAGCGACGTCTCGGTGATCTACCAGGGCTGGTTCGACATCCTGCGGACAGGAACGTTCCCGCTGGACGATGTCACCTGGCAGTACCCGCCGGTCGCCGCGGTCGCCATCCTCTCCCCCGCGGTGCTGCCGTTCCTCGCGTACACGTCGGCGTTCTTCCTGATGGCGTTCCTCGCCGACGCGGCCGTCTTCCTGATGCTCCTGTACGTCTCCGAGCGGCACGGCAAGTCGCGGCGCGGCGTGTGGGTGTGGGTGGCGGGCCTGCCGCTGCTCGGGCAGACCGTGTACGCGCGCTACGACGTGATGGTCACCGCCGTCGCGGTCGCGGGGCTGCTCGCGGCCGCCCGGCATCCGAAGGCCGCGGGCGTCATGGCCGCGCTCGGCGCGATGCTCAAGGTGTGGCCGGCGCTGCTGCTGATCGGCACCCGGCGCGGCCGGGCCACCCGTGAGGCGTGGGGCGCGGCGGCGATGACGGCCGGCCTGCTCGCGCTCACCTTCCTCGTCGCGATGCCGGGCGCGTTCGCCTTTCTGACGTTCCAGCGGGACCGGGGCACGGAGGTCGAGTCGCTCGGCGCGCTGGTCTTCCACGTGGCACGGCAGTTCGGCTGGTCGGGCACGGTGCAGCTGAACTACGGCTCGGTCGAGTTCCTCGGCCCGTACGTGGACCTGGTCAGCGCCCTCGCGCAGGGGCTGACCGTGCTGGCCTTCGGCTGGCTGGTGCTGTGGCGGCTGCGGGCCCGCGCCTGGGCGTCGAGCACGCTCGCCGACGCGGGTCTGACGGCGGTGCTGCTGTTCACGACGACGAGCCGGGTGATCAGCCCGCAGTACATGCTGTGGCTGGTCGGTCTCGCGGCGGTGTGCCTGCTGTTCCGCGACAGCAGGATGACGCTGCCCGTGGGGCTGGTGCTGGCGGCGACGTTCGTGACGTTCCTGGAGTTCCCCATCTGGTTCTCGCACGTGGTCGCCAGCGACTCCCTCGGCCTCGCTCTGCTCCTCGTCCGCAACGGGCTGCTGGTCGCCGCGACGCTGAGCGCCTGCCGTCGCCTGTGGCGGGCGACGGTGACCGAGCCGCGCCGCGCCGCGCGCACCCCGGTGCCCGCTCAGGCCGCGCGGGCCGGTTTCAGCGAGGCGACCACGTCCTCCTGACCGGCCGCCCGCCGCGCCATGAGCACCAGGCATCCGCACTGCACGGCCATGGCGAGGGCCAGGAAGAGCAGGGCGAAGCCCAGCCCCGCGGCGCCCGCCACGAGCACCGCCCGGCGCCTGGACTTTCTGGAGACCCCGGCGAGCTTCTTCTACGACGAGGAGGGCGGGCCGGTGCGCGCCGAGGAACCCGAGGACCTGTTCCGGGGGGATGCTGCGGGTCGCGCGGGCCACCGGCACGGCGGAGCGGGCCTGGCTGCGCGAGGCGATCGCCGAACTCACCGGCTGATCGCCGGACTCGCCCGTCGGTCAGCCCAGTTCGCTGCGGACGTACGCCCGCCAGCGCGCCACGAAGTCGTTCTCGTCGATCCCGAGGACGCTCCGCAGGGCGCCCTCCACGGCACCGGCCCGCTGCTTGTGCCCGCCGACCGCGGTGTAGAACGCGTTGAGCTTCGCCTCGCCCCACTCCTCGGCGATCATCCGGCAGGCCATCCAGCCGCTCTCGTACGCCCGCGCGAGCTCGGCCGCGTCACCGCTGAACCCGAAGTCCGCGTCGTCCGGCAGCCGGCCGGGAGCGGAGCCCTCCTGCACCGCCCGCTGCAGCTCGGGCGCGGCCTGCCCGGCGGTGCGGCCCGTGTCGCGGTACCCCGTCCAGTCCGCGTACCCCTCCGACAGCCACAGGGGCGTCGCCGCCGAGGTCACCGCGCGGGTGGCCACGTGCGCGGTCTCGTGGGTCAGGACGACCTGCTTGCCGAAGGCGCCGAGCACGCCGTACGCCTCGGGGTTGATGATCACCCGGTCGGCGGGCGCCGTGCCCGAACCGCCCGCCTCGCCCGTCGTGACGGCGGCGATCCCCTGGTAGCCGGAGGCGGGCGCCCCCAGCAGTCCGCCCATCCCGTCGAGGGACTTGGGGACCAGCACGACGATCCGGCGGGCCCAGCGGTCCCCCCAGGCGTCGGTCACCGCGGGCACCGCGTCGTCGGCGAGGGCCGCGTACGAACGCAGCACGGACCGCTGCTGCCCCACGCCGAGCACCAGGCTGTGCGCGCCCTGCACGGCGGTGACCTTGCCCTGCTCCCACAGCTGCTGCCCGGACTTGTCGGCGGGCTCGTCGCCGATGACGCGCCAGCGTCCGTCCGTGCGCTGCAGCGTCAGGGTCCGCTCGGCGACGACGGGCGCCTTGTCGTACCCGTCGACGCGGTAGCGCAGCTCGGCCGCGGCGCTGACGCGGGACCCGGAACCGTCGAGCCGGGTCAGCTCGTACGCCCAGGACTCCAGCGGGACCTCGGCGAGGTCGGGGAGCAGATAGGGGTCGGCGCCGCCGGTCGCCCGGTACGCGGCGGCGTCCTGGGCCAGGACGGCGGCCGCCCGCCGGTCCAGGACGCGCTGCACGGCGGCCGAACGGGAGTCGGTGGGCGCGGTGTCCGGGCCGCACCCGGACACGACGGCGAGCAGGGCGCCGAGCGCCACGAAGCACCCCGCCCTGTTCACCGCACGCCGTCGACCAGCCATCCTTGCGATCGTACGGCGCTTTGCGCGGGCAGGCCTCAGACGCGGGTCACCGAGGAGACGGGCATCATGCCGACGGGGTCGTAGCGCACCGGGGCACCGGGGTAGGGCGCGTGGATGACCTGGCCGTTGCCCGCGTAGATGCCGATGTGGTGGGCGTCCGAGCCGTAGGCGACCAGGTCGCCGGGGCGGGCCGCGGAGAGCGGGACCTGCTGCCCCGCGTACCGCTGGGCCTGCGAGGTGCGCGGCAGACCGACTCCGGCCTGCCCGTACGACCACTGCATCAGGCCCGAACAGTCGAACCCGGAGGGGCCGTTGGCGCCCCAGATGTAGGGCTTGCCGAGCGCCGACTGGGCGGCGGCGAGGGCGGCGGCCGCGCGGGCCGAGGAGGCGGGGCCCGCTCCGGCCAGGTCGGGGCGGGCGTCGCCGCGCGAGGCCCGCTCGTACGCGTCGCGGTCGGCGCTCGGCATCGAGTTGAGCAGCCGCCGCGCCTTGGCCAGCTTCGCCTCGACGGTGCGCTTGTGCTGGGCGACGGCCTTGCGGCTCTTCTCCAGCTCGGCGAGCTTGCGTTGCGCCTCGGCGCGCTGCTGCGCCAGATCCCGCTGGGCGCTCTGCAGTTCGGCGAGGTCACCGGCCTGCCGGGCGCTGATCCGGTTGAGCGCGCTGGCCCGGTCGAGATAGCCGTCCGGGTCGGAGGAGAGCATCAGGGCGAGCGAGGGGTCCATGCCGCCGGAGCGGTACTGGGCACCGGCCACCATGCCGAGCGCCTGGCGCATCTTGTTGATCCGCTCCTGCCCCCGGGCCACCTGGTCCTGGGACGCGGCGAGTTCGTCGCGGAGCGTGTCGGCACGCTCGTCGGCCTTGTTGAACGCCTCGGTGGCGGTCTCCGCCTGCTCGTACAGGCGGTCCACCTCGGCCTTCGTGTCGGCCGGCTTGTCCTGCGGCGCGGCGCCCGCCGGGACGGCGCCGAGGGCTGCCGCCGCGGAGGCGGCGGCCACGGTCAGGACGGTTGCGCGCGTGCTCCGGTCGAGGCCGGAGTGCGCAGTGCGGCGATGGGACCCCACGGGTGGCCGCTCTCCCTTCCGCTGACGATGCTGCTGGCGCTCCCCGTGATCGGGGAATGCGCGCCGACAGTAGCCGCGCGACTACCGCCCGGCCAACGACCGTTCGGGGAGCGCACAGCCCGACGCCCCGCCTCTGACGCAGGTCAGTGGCGGGGCGTGGGGTCAGCGAAGGACGCCGGAATTCGCCCGAACGGGCGCGTTTCCAGGTGTCGTTGGTACGAGGATCAGATGCGGACGCCGAACTGGAACGAGCCGATCGTGCTCATCGACTCGTAGCGGACGACGGCGCCGGGGTGCGGGGCGTGCAGCACCTGGCCGTTGCCGGCGTAGAGGCCGACGTGCGCGAGGTTGTTGAAGAAGACCAGGTCGCCGGGCTTGAGCTGGCTCATGCCGATCTTCACGCCGTCGTTCTGCTGCGTGTACGTGGTCCGGGTGATGCCCGCACCGGCCTGGGCGTACGACCACTGGGTCAGGCCCGAGCAGTCGTAGGAGCTGGGGCCCGTGCCGCCGGAGACGTAGGGCTTGCCGAGCTGGGTGGCGGCGGCGCTCAGGGCGGCCCCACCGAGCTTGGAGGCGGGCACCTCGTTGCCGAGGTCGACGCGGCCGGCCGCGGAACGGCTGGCGCGCTCCTCGTCGGCGGCCATCTTGGCGCGCTCGGCGGCGGTGAGGGTGTTGAGCAGCTTCTGCGCGGAGCCGAGCTTGCTCTGGACTTCCTTCTTCTTCTTGCCGAGCTCGGTGCGGGTGTCGGCGAGGTCCTTGAGCTTCTCGGCGGCCTCGGCGCGCTCCTGGGCGAGCGTGCGCTGCTTCTCCTGGACCTTCTTGAGCGACTCGAGCTGCTGGGCGCTCAGCGAGTCGATCGTGGACGCCTTGTCGAGGTAGTCGTCCGGGTCGGCGGAGAGGAAGAGCTGGACGGAGGGGTCGATGCCGCCGGAGCGGTACTGCTGGCTGGCGAGCGAACCGAGGCCCGTGCGCAGTTCGTTGAGATCCTCCTGGCCGCGCGCGACCTTGTCCTGGATCTCGCCGATCTCCTTCTCGAGCTTCTTCTGCTTCTCCTTGGCCCCGTTGTAGAGGTCGGTGGCCTTGCCCGCCTCTTCGTAGAGCTTGTCGACCTTGGCCTTGACCTCACTCTTGTCAGGCTTCGGCGCGGCGTTGGCCGCCTGCGAGGTCAGTGCCACGGCAGCGGCAGCGGTCGCGGTGAGCACGGTCACACGGGTGCGGCTCGGCTGCTTGGGTCGACGGTGGGACGCCACGAAGGCGAGCTCCTTCTTCCTCCAGCCGCCCACGAAAACACCCGGTGGGCGGTGCCCCTCCACCGTCACTCACCTCTTGTGAGTGATCACCCGAGCGGAGGTTCGAGGCCTGACCCTAGTGACCTTCTTGTGATCAGTTCAAATCCTGACGAAAAAAATCTCGGTCACCCACCGCATTCTTTGCACTCAACTCACGTGCAGTGATGCTCGTTTGACACTACGTTGCGTGAAGGTTTCGCCAATTCGGGCATACGGAACGGACCTTGCGGATGTGGCGTTTGGGGCACAGGGGGCGTCAACCCCGCGAGAGCCGCTTCAGGAGCATGACCGACGCAACCGGGCGCGCCCCGGCCTTCGCGACGCCGTCGGCGACCTCCCGGTCCGTGGACACGACGATCACCGGCCGGCCCGGCGGCTCGGCGCGCACCAGCTGGCGAATCAATTCATCAGCGGTGACGCCCGCCTTGGAGAACAGCACCCGCACACCGCGCGGCGGCGCGAGCAGCACCGGCGCCGCCAGCTCGGCCCCGTCGAAGACACAGGTCACCTCGGCCCCGGTCTGCGCGGCGAGCTGCGACAGAGACCCGAGCAGCCGCAGCCGCTGCTTCTCCAGCGGCATCGTCGGATACCCGGTCTTCGTCACGTTGTAGCCGTCGACCACGAGATGGGCCTGCGGCAGCGCGAGCAGCTGGTCGAGGATGGCCGGGTCGTGCTCGTGCAGGGCCCGCGCCGCGATGTCCTTCGGCGTCATCCGGCCCGGCTCCACGGCGTCCACGGAGTCGGCGGGCCGCGCGGAGACGGGCGGCAACGCCAGCTCCCTGCGCAGCCCTTGAGTCGCGTCCAGGACCGTGTCGAGCAGCAGCCGCACGCGCATGTCCTCGACGCTGCGCCCCTCGCGGGCCGCTCTGCGCGACGCCTCCAGGGCCGCCTCGGCCTCACCGAGCCGCGCCTTGATCCGCCGTGTCTCGCTCTCGGCGGCGGACAGCTGCGCCTGCCCCTCGGAGCGGACCGTCTCGGTCTCGGCCTGGGCCTTGCGCGCGGCGGCCTCGCCGCGCTTCACGTCGCTGAGGGCGGCCCGCAGCTTGCGGTGCGCGGCGTCGGCCTCGCGCCGGGCCGCGTCCAGCTCGGTGCGCAACCGTTCCGTCTCGGCCTTGGTGTGCGCCTGCGCCTCGGCGAGCCGGTCGCGCAGCGCCTGCAGTTCGGCCCGGGTCTCCTCGTCGGCGCGCTCGGCGTCGGCCCGCTGGGCCTCCTCACCGGCGGCGGCGACCAGCTTCACCCAGCCCGCGGGCCGCAGCACGTACGCGGCCGCGGCCACGTCCAGCGGGTCCGCGGCGGGCGGCGGCGCGGCGGCGTCCAGCGCGCCGGCCAGCTCGGGCTGCGCCTCCCGGAACCGCTCCGCGATCCGCTGCCGGAACAGCGTCTCGCTCTCCACGGCGGCGGCCATGGCATTGCCCGCGAACTTCACCCGTCGAGTCGGGGTGAACCTCGCATACTGTCGCAATTGGGGCGGCAGTTCACCGATCGTCAGGCCTCCGAAGCCGTCCGAGACGATCTGCACGACCCGCCGCCGTACGCCTTCGGGCAACGGCCGGTCGAGCACCTCGGCGGCGCCGCCGTCCCCGGCCTCCCCGCCTGTGCTCTCCACCATCCGTCACCCCAAAGTCGCTGTGGGGCCGCTCCTTCAGGAGTCGGCGCCCGGCCTGTCCACGAGTTCCACCTGATCCACCGCGTTGCACCAGCGGCAGCGGACCGACTCGATGGTCTCACTGACCACGTTGCGCTCCTCGACGTTCGGCTCACCGGCCAGGTCGAGGTGCACGTACTCGACGACCTTCGAGGAGCGGGTCACGTCGAACCGCGTGAGATTGCCGCAGAGCGTGCAGCGCCAGCGGGTGGTGGCGGTCGGCAGGGGAACCGTCATTCGGACTGTCGCCTCTTCCTTCGAGCACGGCCCTCGGCTCGTGCGCTTTCCGTGGTGCGTGGTGCTTGCTTTATTGCCCGTAACCCTACGGCCTGCCGTACACCGCCCGCTCCCCGCCTTGCGTCATGCTCTCTTTCATGATCGGCAACGGACGTGACGCGATCGGCAAAGTGACCGCATTCCTCAGAGGGCATCCGGCTCCGGTCACGTACGGAATCATCGCCGTCTGCACCGTGGTCTTCGTGCTCTCCCCGGCATCCGGGCTCAACCCGTCGTACGGCACCGGGGACCGCCTCCTCGCCGCGCAGAGTGCCTACTTCGAGCGCTGGGGAGTCGTCCCCACGGAACTCTTCACCGGATCGCCCCGGGCCGCTCTCACCCCGGCCACAGCCCTCTTCGTCCACGGCAGCTGGGTGCACCTGCTCGGCAACATGCTCTTCCTCTACGTCTTCGGGGCGATGGTCGAGGAGCGCATGGGCCGCGTGCAGTACGCGTTCTTCTACCTGATCACCGGCTACCTGGCGCTGCTCGGCTACGCGATCGCGCACGCCGACTCCGACCAGACGCTGGTCGGCGCCTCGGGGGCGATCTCGGCGGTGCTGGGCGCGTTCCTGTACCTGTTCCCCGGAGCGCGCGTCACGAGCCTGTTCCCCTTCCTCCTCTTCCTGCCGCTGCGCTTCCCCGCATGGGTGGTCCTGCCGTTCTGGGTGGCGCTGCAGTGGGCGGCGGCGGGGCAGGACAGTCAGGGGCCGGGCGTCGCCTACCTCGCCCACCTGGTGGGCTTCTCGCTCGGGTTCCTCTACGCGTGGGTGAGGTACAGGGGCCGGGCTAGAGTGAACGCAGTCCCAACCACGGCCACCGAGGGAGACAGCCAGCCGTGATCACCGCGATCGTGCTCATCAAGACCAGCGTGGACCGGATCCCCGAGATCGCCGAGTCGATCGCGGCCCTGGAGAGCGTCAGCGAGGTCTTCTCCGTCACCGGCACGTACGACCTGATCGCCATGGTCCGGGTGGCCCGCCACGACGATCTGGCGGATGTCATCCCGGGCCGGATCAGCAAGATCCAGGGCGTCGAGGCGACGGACACGCACGTCGCTTTCCGCACGTACTCCCAGCACGACCTGGAGGCGGCTTTCTCCATCGGCCTGGACAACTGAAAAGACCGCGGTCGCGCCTGCTCGATGCATGAGCAGGCGCGACCGCGGCTTTTGGTCGTGGCTTTTCGTGGGTTGCTCGCGTGCCTTACGGGGCCGGGACGCAGCGGCCCTCTTCGGTGCGGTAGCTCCAGGCGGCGCCGTCCCGGACCAGTTCCTTGACGGCCGCGACGAAGCGCTCGACGTGCTCGTCCGGCGTACCCGCGCCGAAGCTGACCCGGATCGCGTTCAGCGACTTCTCGCCGGGCGCCGCCTCCGGAGCCCCGCACTCGCCCTGGGTCTGCGGGTCGGAGCCGAGCAGGGTGCGCACGAGCGGGTGGGCGCAGAACAGACCGTCCCGCACACCGATCCCGTACTCGGCGGAGAGCGCGGCGGCGAAGTGCGAGGAGTTCCAGCCCTCGACGACGAACGAGATGACGCCGACGCGCGGGGCGTCGTCCCCGAACAGGGACAGCACCTTCACCTCGGGCACCGCGGCGAGCCCCTCGCGCACCGTGCGGATCAGGTACTGCTCGCGGGCGACCAGGGTGTCGAACCCGGCCTCGGTCAGCGCCTTGCAGGCGGAGGCGATGGAGTAGACACCGATGACGTTCGGCGAACCGGCCTCGTGCCGGGCGGCGCTCTCGTGCCACTCGACGTCCACGCCGCCGTCCGTGCGCCGGGCGACCTTGCGGGAGGCGCCGCCGCCGGCGAGGTACGGCTCGGCTGCGGTCAGCCAGTCCGAGCGCCCGGCGAGCACACCGGAGCCGAACGGCGCGTACAGCTTGTGCCCGGAGAACGCGATCCAGTCGACGTCCAGCTCCTGCACGGAGACCGGGTGGTGGGGCGCGAGCTGGGCGGCGTCGAGCACGATGCGGGCACCGTGCGCGTGAGCGGCCGCCGCCAGCTCGCGCACCGGCCAGAGCTCACCGGTGACGTTGGAGGCACCGGTGACGCAGACGAGGGCCGGACCGTAGGGGTCCCGGTCGGCGAGGGCCCGCTCCAGGGTGGCGACGGCCTCCTCCGGGGTGCGCGGCGCGTTCAGGTACGTCACCCGGGCGTCCCGCCAGGGCAGCAGCGACGCGTGGTGCTCGGTCTCGAAGACGAACACCTGGCAGTCGGCGGGGAGGGCGGCGGCGAGCAGGTTCAGCGAGTCGGTGGTGGACCGGGTGAAGACGACCTGGTCGTCCTCGCGGCAGTCGAGGAACTCGGCGACGGTGGCGCGGGAGTTCTCGAACAGGTCGGTCGACAGCTGGGAGAGGTACCCGGCACCGCGGTGCACGCTGCCGTAGTACGGCGCGTAGGCGGCGACGTCGTCCCACACGCGCTGCAGGGCCGGCGCGCTGGCGGCGTAGTCGAGGGCGGCGTACGTCACCTCGCCACCGGTGACGAGCGGCACGGTCACGTCCCGGCCGAGCACCGGCAGCGGGGCCCCACAGGCGGGGTCGGCGGACTCGACGGACTCGACGGAGGAGGTGGTGGCGATGGCGGTGGCAGGGTGAGCGGACATGGCGGTATCTCCCGGCAGGACAAGGCGCAATGGCTGTGAGAGCCCGCACGGAAGCCATCAACCGGCTTACGGCGTACGGGAATTGACCTCGACGTGCGGAACGGAGAGGTCCGTCGCACGGAGGGTGATGGAGATGGAGAAGGGGCTGTGAAGCCCTAGCACATTCGCTTGCTCACGAGACTGCTCCCTCAAACGACCCAGGACCCCTGGAGAGTTCGCGAGGGGTCCGCGCTTGCCGCAAGCCTTGCTGCTTGCGGCCTGGTCTTCACCCGGGGCACCCCGCCACGGACGGAGGGTTGCCGGACAGCCGGCCGGGGCCGAAATCGCTGTCACTCATGACCTTGAAAAGCATCCTGCCACACGATCCCGATACGGCAAGGGCGCAGTCCACGATCTGGACTGCGCCCTGCGTCACACCGTCGCTCTCACGGCCGGTTGCTGGCCGCCACCCACCGCTCCAGGGTGGCCTTCGCCGCGCCGGAGTCGATCGACTCGGCCGCGCGGTCCATCGCGGCTCGGATCTGCTCGGCGAGCGTCCCGGTGCCCGGTCGTACGGCCACCAGCGCGGCCGCCGAGTTCAGCAGGACGGCGTCGCGCACGGGCCCGCGCTCCCCGTCGAGCAGCCGCCGCGCGACCTCCGCGTTGTACGAGGCGTCCGCGCCGCGCAGGGCCTCCACCGGCACCAGGTCGAGGCCCACGTCCCGCGGGTCGAAGGACTCCTCGCGCACGGCCCCGTCCCGCACGACCCACACCCGCGAGGTGGCCGTGGTGGTCAGCTCGTCGAGCCCGTCGTCGCCGCGGAACACCAGGGAGGAGTTGCCGCGCTCGGCGAAGACCCCGGCCACGATGGGCGCCATCCGCGCGTCGGCGACACCGACGGCCTGCGCACGGACCCGCGCCGGGTTGGTGAGCGGGCCCAGCAGGTTGAACACGGTGCGGATGCCGAGCTGGCTGCGCGCCGCGCCCGCGTACCGCAGCGCCGGGTGGAACTTCACGGCGAAGCAGAAGGTGATGCCCGCCTCCTCCGCGACCTGCGGGACGCGGGCGGGGGTGAGCTCCAGGTTGACGCCGAGCTTCTCCAGCACGTCGGACGCGCCGGAGGCCGAGGACGCGGCGCGGTTGCCGTGCTTGACGACCTTCACACCGGTACCGGCGATCACGATCGCGGACATGGTGGAGATGTTGACGGTCTTCGCGCCGTCGCCGCCGGTACCGACGATGTCGACGGTCTCCCCCGGCACCTCGATCACGTTGGCGTGGTCGTACATGGCCCGGACCAGACCGGAGATCTCCTCCACGGTCTCGCCCTTGGACCGCAGCGCCACCACGAAGCCGGCGATCTGCGCGTCGGTCGCCTCGCCCCGCATGATCCGGTCCATCGCCCAGGCGGTGTCGTCGGCGCTCTGGTCTCGGCCGTCGAGCAGACCGTTGAGGACGGCGGGCCAGGAACGGCCCGCCGCGGTGTCGCCTCCAGCGGGGTGCAAAGCGCTCATGGCCGCTCCTGTGATGTCAGTGAGAATTCCGCGGTCCTACCTTATCCAGCGCCGCGGACGGCAAAGAGCCCCCGTCCAGTGCCTGGACGAGGGCTCCTGCCGTGGCGGACAGTTCAGAGATCAGTGGTGGCCGTGGCCGCTGGTGATCTCCTTGTACTCCTCGGCGGTGGGCTTGGGGATCTGGTTGTTCTCCCCGTAGTAGCCCTTCGACAGCTTGGCGCGCGCCTTCTGCAGGCGGGACACCTTGCGCTCGACACCGTTCTCGTCGACCGCCGGGCCGAGCTCGACAGGCTTGTACTGCTCGTGCGCGGTGAGCGTGTGCAGCGCCTCCGCGTCGAGCGGCTCGTGCACCTCGATGAACTCACCGTGCGGCAGGCGCTTGATGATGCCGGACTCGCGTCCGTGCAGCACCTTGTCCTTGTCGCGGCGCTGGAGGCCGAGGCAGATCCGCTTGGTGGCGATGAACACGAGGACCGGCACGACGAAGAAGCCGATCCGGACGAACCAGGTGATCGCGTTGATCGACAGGTGGAAGTGCGTGGCCCAGAGGTCGTTGCCACCACCGACGAGCAGGACGAAGTACCACGAGATCCACGCGGCGCCGAAGGCGGTACGCGTCGGCACGTTGCGCGGGCGGTCCAGGATGTGGTGCTCGCGCTTGTCGCCGGTGACCCAGGACTCGATGAACGGGTAGACCGCGATCGCGACCAGGACCAGCGGGAAGATGATCAGCGGGACGAACACACCCAGGACGAGCGTGTGACCCCAGAGATTGATCTCCCAGCCCGGCATCGTACGGATCAGGCCCTCGGAGAAGCCCATGTACCAGTCGGGCTGAGCGCCCGTGGAGACCTGGTCGATGCGGTACGGGCCGATGGCCCAGATCGGGTTGATCGAGGCGATCGCCGCGATGACCGCGATGACGCCGAAGACCAGGAAGAAGAAGCCACCCGCCTTGGCCATGTAGACCGGCAGCAGCGGCATGCCGACGACGTTCTTCTCGGTCTTCCCGGCACCCGCGAACTGCGTGTGCTTGTGGTAGAAGACCAGGATCAGGTGGGCCACCATCAGGCCGAGCATGATGCCCGGCAGCAGCAGGATGTGGACCGAGTAGAACCGCGCGACGAAGTCGCCGCCCGGGAACTCGCCGCCGAAGAGGAAGAACGACAGGTACGTGCCGACGATCGGCACGGACAGGACCGCGCCCTCCATGAAGCGGACACCGGTGCCGGAGAGCAGGTCGTCCGGGAGCGAGTAACCGGTGAAGCCGGTGAACATGCCGAGGACGAACAGCAGGAAGCCGAACAGCCAGTTGATCTCACGCGGCTTGCGGAACGCGCCCGTGAAGAACACGCGCATCATGTGCACGAACATGCCGGCGAGGAAGATCAGCGCGGCCCAGTGGTGGATCTGCCGGATCAGCAGACCACCGCGCACATCGAAGGAGATGTGCATGGTCGAGTTGAACGCCTCGGACATCAGCTGTCCCTGCAGCGGGACGTAGCTGCCGTGGTACTCCACCTCGTTCATCGACGGGTGGAAGAACAGCGTCAGGTACACACCCGTGAGGATGATGATGATGAAGCTGTACATGCAGATCTCGCCGAGCATGAAGGACCAGTGGTCCGGAAAGATCTTGCGCATGTTGGACTTGGCCAGGGAGTAGATCCCGAGGCGTCCGTCCGCCCAGTCGGCGACGCGCTCGCCGGCCGGCGCCTTCTCGCGAGAAGGCGCGTCGTTGCTGGTCGTAGTACTCATCCGCGCTCCCAGAAGGCAGGACCGACGGGCTCCGCGAAGTCGCTCTGCGCCACGAGGTAGCCCTCGTCGTCGACGCCGATGTGCAGCTGCGGCAGCGCGTGACCGGCGGGACCGAAGATCACCCGGGCACCGTCGGAGAGGTCGAAGGTGGACTGGTGGCAGGGGCAGAGCACGTGGTGCGTCTGCTGCTCGTACAGGGAGATCGGGCAACCCACGTGGGTGCAGATCTTCGAGTACGCGACCACACCCTCGTGCGACCACTCGAGTTCCTGCTTGTCCTTGATGTTGTCCGGCTGGATACGGACCAGCATCAGGGCGGCCTTGCCCATGACCTGCTGGAAGTCCTCGTCGTGCTCCTCCACGCCCTCGGGCTTGGCGAAGGTGAGCGAACCGACCGAGATGTCCGAGGCACGGAGCGGCTCGTTCGTGTTCATGTTGACGAGCTTCAGGCCCTTCTTCCACGCCGTGTGGCGCAGCTTCGTGCCCGGCAGCGGGCCGAGGTCACGAAGAAGGACGACGCCGGAGAGCGGCACCAGGGCCAGCGCGCCGAACAGCGTGTTGCGGATCAGCTTGCGCCGGCCGAACTGCGACTCGCGCGCACCGTCGGCGAAGTCCGCGAGGACCTTCGCCTTGACCTCGGGCTCGGCCTCGATCGGGTGACGCTCCTGGGCCACCTCGACGTCGGACATCAGGGTCCGGGCCCAGTGGACCGCACCCGCGCCGATGCAGAACAGAGCCACACCGAGGGTCATGCCCAGCGCGAAGTTGAGCGCGCTGATGTGACCGAGCGGGAAGACGTAGATGCTCTTGTCGACGTCGATGGTGACGTACGAGGCGATGAAGCCGACGGTGGCCAGCATCGAGATCGTGAACAGCATCGCCACGACGCGCTCGGACCGCTTGGCGGCCCGCTCCTCGATGTCCTGGATCCGGTGCTCGTGCTCCGGCAGCCCCGGGTCGGCGAAGGGGTCGTCCTTCACCGCGACCGAGCCGTGCTCGGTGTCGTGCCCGGTGGGCAGGTTCTCTTCTGGAATGTCTTGGCTACTCATGACTTCTTGGCCTTTGCGGTCCGAGCGGCGACCCAGATGGCGACGGCGACCAGGGCGCCGAGACCGAAGATCCAGGCGAACAGACCCTCACTGACCGGGCCGAGCCCGCCCAGCTTGAGACCGCCCGGGCTCTGCGTCTTGTCGCCGTTGACCGCGTCGAGGTACGCGATGATGTCCTTCTTGTTCTGCTTGGTCATCGTCGTGTCCGGGAAGGACGGCATGTTCTGCGGGCCGGTCTGCATGGCCTCGTAGATGTGCTTGGGAGCGACGCCCTCGAGGCTCGGCGCGAACTTGCCGTGCGTCAGCGCGCCACCTTCACCGGTGAAGTTGTGGCACTGCGCGCAGTTGGTGCGGAACAGCTCGCCACCCTTGGCGATGTCCGCGCCGTCCGGGCTGTAGTCCTGCGAGGTCGGCGCGACCGGACCGGCACCCAGCGAGGCGATGTACGCCGCGAGCTGGTCGATCTCGGCCTGCGAGTAGATGACCTTCTTGCGCGGGACCTGCGCGCCGGGCTGCTGGGCCGGCATACGGCCCGTGCCGACCTGGAAGTCGACGGCTGCGGAGCCGACACCCACCAGGCTCGGACCGTCGGAGGTGCCCTGACCGCCGGTTCCGTGGCAGCTGGCGCAGCCGACGGAGTAGAGCTTCTTGCCCTCGTCGATGGCGAGGGACTGGGAGGTTTCATCGGCCTGCGCCTTGTCCGCGGGCGCGAACGCGGCGTACAGCCCCCCGGTGGCCGCCAGCGCGAGGAGTAGGACGACGACCGCCGCCAGCGGATGGCGTCGTCGTGCGGAGAGCTTTTTCACGGATTACCCCGGTGTCAGGATCTTCTGCGTCGGTGCTGCGGGAATGTTTCGGGTGCTTCGCCCGATGCTGCGATCTGCGAACTACTTGATCAGGTAGATCGTGGCGAAGAGGCCGATCCATACGACGTCGACGAAGTGCCAGTAGTAGGACACGACGATGGCCGCGGTCGCCTGCTCGTGAGTGAACTTCCGGGCCGCGTACGTCCTGCCGAGGACGAACAGGAAGGCGATGAGGCCGCCTGTCACGTGCATGCCGTGGAAGCCGGTGGTCAGGTAGAACACCGAGCCGTACGGGTCGGAGGAGAGCGAAAGCCCGTCCTTCTTGACCAGCTCGGTGTACTCGAAGACCTGACCGCCGATGAAGATCGCACCCATGATGAAGGTGACGATGAACCACATCCGGAGCTTCTTCACGTCACCGCGCTCGGCGGCGAACACGCCGAGCTGGCAGGTGAGGGAGGAGAGCACCAGGATCGTGGTGTTCGTCGCCGAGAACGGAAGGTTCAGGCTCGAGGCCATTTCCTTCCAGTGCTCCGGTCCCGTCACCGATCGCAGGGTGAAGTACATCGCGAAGAGGGCCGCGAAGAACATCAGCTCGGAACTCAGCCAGATGATGGTTCCGACGCTGGTGAGGTTCGGTCGATTGACCGACGGGTGCGCGTGCCCGGTTTCTACTGTCGTTGCTGTCGCCACGACCGACATTATGTCGGTCGCTTATCTCGCCCTCACTCCGGGGGGTGCCGTTCGGAGTGTCTGGGGGGTGTGTCCAGCCCATATGGCCCATCGGAGGCCTGTGCGAAGCGCTGTTGACGGGGTGTCGGGAGGAGTAGGCTCCGCGCCAGAACGCCTTAGGACGCCGATGTCTCGGAGGAACGATGCAGTCGACCGCGACGGTTCTGGTCTACAGCGACGATGCCAATACGCGTGAGCAGGTTCGCCTGGCGACCGGCCGCAGGCCCGCGTCCGACGTTCCCGAGGTCCAGTTCATCGAGTGCGCGACGCTCCCCGCGGTCCTCAAGGAGCTGGAGCGCGGCGGCGTCGACGTCTGCGTCCTGGACGGCGAGGCGGTCCCCGC
This sequence comes from Streptomyces sp. cg35, assembly GCF_050410835.1. Classification (NCBI taxonomy): domain Bacteria; kingdom Bacillati; phylum Actinomycetota; class Actinomycetes; order Kitasatosporales; family Streptomycetaceae; genus Streptomyces; species Streptomyces sp. cg35. Next base: position 6,450,342 of record NZ_CP191268.1, on the reverse strand, counting down.
GGGCGGCATGGGCGTGTGCCGGCAGATCAAGGACGAGGTCTTCCGCTGCCCGCCGGTGCTGCTCCTGATCGGCCGCCCGCAGGACGCCTGGCTGGCCACGTGGAGCCGCGCCGAGGCCGCGGTGACGCTGCCGGTCGACCCGGTCGAGTTCGCCGAGGCGCTGGCCTCCCTGCTGCGCTCCCGGCTGGCCGTCGGCGCCTGAGGCCCCGCTGAACGGGCCGACTCCCGTACGTCCGCGACGTACGGGAGTCGGATGTCTCACACCCGGCGGGCTCAGACCTCGGGGCTGAGCCGCGCCTGGCGCACCGGATCGGGCTTGCCGGTGGTCGACAGGGCACTGCCCTCGCCCCACTTCTTCCAGCTGACGTTCCAGTCGCCGAACCCGTTGCCGAACGGGTCCATCTCCTCGCCGTAGCTGTTGACGACCTTCACGATGTCGCCCTCGCGCACCGTGTCGAAGAACCAGGCGGCGTTGTCGGTGCTCATGCCGGTGCAGCCGTGGCTGACGTTCGCGTAGCCCTGTGAGCCGGTGGACCAGGGCGCGGCGTGCACGTATTCACCACTCCAGGTGACGCGGGTGGCGTAGTACACCGGCAGGTCGTACGAGTCCGAGGAGCCCTCGGAGATGCCGATGCTCGTACCGCGCATACGTACGTAGTACTCCTTGCCCAGCACGACCTTGACGCCGTTGCGGGTCTCGAAGCCGGGCTTGCCGGTGGTGACCGGGATCTCGTTGATGGCTTCGCCGTTGCGGTAGACCGTCATGGAGTGCGAGCCGGCGTCGGTGACGGCCTCGACGCGGTCGCCGGTGGTGATGGTCAGGGGCTTGCTCTCGCCGCCCCAGAGGGTGTCGGTGACCTTGATGCCCTTGAGGTTGCTGTGCGCCGTGATGGTGGCGTGGGCGGGCCAGTACTCCTTGGGGCGGTAGTGCAGCGTCTTGCTGTCCACCCAGTACCAGGAGCCGCCGTCCGCGGCGGGCTTGGACTCCACCTTCAGGGCGCGCTCGACGATGGCGCGGGCCTTCTCGTCCTTGACGGCCTTGTTGAGCTCGGCCGTGATGGGCTGGCCGACGCCGTACTTGCCGCCGTCGGGGCCGAAGGTGACCTTGAGGGACTTCTCCTTGCTGGGTTTGCCCGTCTCGAAGTTGAGGACCTTGCGGCCGGGCGCGCCGTCCTCGTCCTCGGTGCTGACCCGGACCGTGTACTGGGCGTCTGCGGCCAGCGGGGACGTGGTGTGCCATCTGCGGCCGTCGGCGGAGAGTTCGCCCGCGACGTAGCGTCCCAGGGCGTCTGTGGCGGTGACGTCGGTGATGCGCCCCTCGTCACCCTGCGCGGTGACTTCCAGGGGCTTGTCCGGATCCGCCTTCTTGCTGCCCACGGGCCCGCTGAAGGAGATCTGGCTCGCCGCGTCGTAGGGCTTGGCGGAGAGCGGGTGGCCGGAACTGCCGCACGCCGTGAGGCCGGCACCGAGTGCGGCCACCAGCAGGGTGCAGCCAAGAACCGTACGGATGCGCGGTGAGTGGTTCATGAACACACCGTATGAAGGTTCGCCCGGTCCAGCGCGGCGAATGAGCCGCACGGGGCATAGCGGCGTGTCGCGCGACACGCCGAAGGGCCCGGACGCTCCCTCAGGAGTGTCCGGGCCCTTCGGGCACGGGAGTTCGGAACCGGGTTCCTACTGGTTCTGGTTCTCGCCGCGGTAGTACTCGAAGACCCAGCCCCACAGGCCGAACATGATCACGGGGGCGGAGAAGTACAGCAGCCACCAGCCGAAGACGACGCCCATGAAGGCGAGCGCGCCACCGACGGCCAGGGAGAGCGGCTGCCAGGAGTGCGGGCTGAAGAAGCCCACCTCACCGGCGTCGTCCGCGACGTCGGCCTCCTTGTTGTCCTGCGCGCCGGTGTCGACCCGCCGGGCCGTGAAGGCCAGGTAGTAGCCGATCATGATGCACAGGCCGAACGCCAGGAAGAGCGCCGTCGTACCGGCCGGCTCCTTCGACCACACGCCGTAGACACCGGCCATGATCAGGACGAAGAGGCTCAGCCAGATGAACATCTTGCCTTGGACCTTCACTTGCCGGCCTCCTTGCCGCCAGCGAGGGCTGTGTCGCCCTTGGCACCGTGGCCAGCGTTCTCCAGCTGGTCCAGGGCCGCGATCTCAGGGTGATGCAGGTCGAACGCCGGCGATTCGGAGCGAATGCGCGGCAGGGTGAGGAAGTTGTGCCGCGGCGGCGGGCAGGACGTCGCCCACTCGAGCGAACGGCCGAAGCCCCACGGGTCGTCGACCTCGATCTTCTTGCCGTACTTGGCGGTCTTCCAGACGTTGTAGAGGAACGGCAGGATCGACAGACCGAGCACGAACGAGGAGATCGTCGAGATCGTGTTCAGCGCGGTGAAGCCGTCGGCCGCGAGGTAGTCCGCGTAACGACGCGGCATGCCCTCGACGCCCAGCCAGTGCTGCACCAGGAACGTGCCGTGGAAGCCGCAGAACAGCGTCCAGAAGGTGATCTTGCCGAGACGCTCGTCCAGCATCTTGCCGGTGAACTTCGGCCACCAGAAGTGGAACCCGGCGAACATCGCGAAGACGACGGTGCCGAAGACCACGTAGTGGAAGTGCGCCACCACGAAGTACGAGTCCGAGATGTGGAAGTCCAGCGGCGGGGCCGCCAGGATGACGCCGGTCAGACCACCGAAGGTGAAGGTGATCAGGAAGCCGATCGCCCAGAGCATCGGTGTCTCGAAGGACAACGAGCCCTTCCACATCGTTCCGATCCAGTTGAAGAACTTCACGCCTGTCGGTACGGCGATGAGGAACGTCATGAAGGAGAAGAACGGGAGCAGTACGCCACCGGTGACGTACATGTGGTGCGCCCACACGGTCACGGACAGACCCGCGATCGCGATCGTCGCGCCGATGAGGCCGGAGTATCCGAACATCGGCTTGCGCGAGAAGACCGGGATCACTTCGGAAATGATTCCGAAGAATGGCAGGGCGATGATGTACACCTCTGGGTGTCCGAAGAACCAGAAGAGGTGTTGCCATAGCAGCGCGCCGCCATTTGCGGCGTCGAATACATGGGCACCGAACTTGCGGTCCGCCTCCAGGGCGAACAGCGCGGCCGCGAGGACCGGGAAGGCCAGCAGGACCAGCACACCGGTCAGCAGGACGTTCCACACGAAGATCGGCATACGGAACATCGTCATGCCCGGAGCGCGCATGCAGATGATCGTGGTGATGAAGTTGACCGAGCCGAGGATCGTGCCGAAGCCGGAGAAGGCCAGACCCATGATCCACATGTCGGCGCCGATGCCCGGCGAGCGGACGGCGTCCGACAGCGGGCTGTAGGCGAACCAGCCGAAGTCGGCGGCGCCCTGCGGGGTGAGGAAGCCACCCACCGCGATCAGCGAGCCGAACAGGTACAGCCAGTAGGCGAACATGTTCAGTCGCGGGAACGCGACGTCGGGGGCACCGATCTGCAGCGGCATGATCCAGTTCGCGAAGCCCGCGAACAGCGGCGTCGCGAACATCAGCAGCATGATCGTGCCGTGCATCGTGAACGCCTGGTTGAACTGCTCGTTCGACATGATCTGCGTGCCGGGACGGGCCAGTTCGGCGCGCATGAAGAGCGCCATCAGACCGCCGATGCAGAAGAACGCGAACGACGTCACCAAGTACAGCGTGCCGATCGTCTTGTGGTCAGTGGTGGTCAGCCACTTGATCACGGTCGCGCCGGGGCTCTTGGGCCGAGCCGGCAGCTCGTTCTCGTACGAGTCGTCAGCTGCGGCCGCACCCTGGGGTTCGTTGAGGATGCTCACAGGTTCTTCGTCTCCCGGTCCTTCTCGTGGTCCGTCTGGGCGATGCCAGCCGGGACGTAACCGGTCTGCCCCTTCTTGGCAAGGTCCTTGAGGTGCTGCTCGTACCGCTCAGGAGAGACGACCTTCACGTTGAAGAGCATCCGGGAGTGGTCGACGCCGCACAGCTCGGCGCACTTGCCCAGGAAGGTCCCCTCCTTGTTGGGGGTCACCTCGAAGGCGTTGGTGTGGCCCGGGATGACGTCCTGCTTCATGAGGAACGGCACCACCCAGAAGGAGTGGATGACGTCACGCGAAGTGAGGACGAAGCGGACCTTCTCGCCCTTGGGGAGCCAGAGGGTCGGGCCGGGGTTGTTGGTCTGCGGGTTCCGCGTACCAGGGGTGCCGACCTCGTAGACGCCGCCGGCGTTCGCCGGGAAGTCCTCCTTGAAGCGCCCGGGGATCGCCTCGAGCTCCTTGGAGGTCTTGGCGTCACCGGAGACACCGGGCACGTTCTCGACGTAGTTGAAGCCCCAGCTCCACTGGTAGCCGACCACGTTGATGGTGTGCGCCGGCTTGTCGTCGAGCTTGAGGAGCTTCGACTCGTCGCGCGCGGTGAAGTAGAAGAGGACCGACACGATGATCAGTGGAACGACCGTGTACAGGGCCTCGAGCGGCATGTTGTACCGCGTCTGCGTCGGAACCTCGATCTTGGTGCGGCTGCGCCGGTGGAAGATGATGCTCCACAGGATCAGTCCCCATACCAGCACGCCCGTGGCGAGCGCTGCCGCCCACGAGCCCTGCCAGAGGGAGAGGATCCGGGGACCCTCTTCCGTAACCGGGGTGGGCATACCAAGACGAGGGAAGTCCTTGTATGTGCAACCGGTAGCGGTTACCAGGATCAGGCCCGCAGTCAGCACCTGCGGCAGCTTCCGCCGCATCGGGCGCCGCGACGAGCGGTCGGAGCCGTTGGGACTCACGTAGCGCCTTCCCGAGAGTCTCGCCCGCGCTGGTTGGCTACGGCCGTCTCGCTGGTCGCTCGCCGCCCTGGCACACGGGCAGGGGTTTGGATGTTTATGCGGACCAAACCCTACTGGACGCTATTTGGGGTCGCGCGGGGAGGGTGCCTAACGCGCCGCGGGTCACTCCGAAGGGTGGGATGAGCCTGCTCCGGGGCGTTTCTGACGGGGGGTCGGAGCCGCCCGCCGGGGTGGGGGTTTTGTCCGTTCGCGTGTGCGGGTCCGTTGTGGTCGCCCGCGCCGTTCCCCGCGCCCCTCACCGGGCTGCGCCGTCCCTGGGCGCATTAGGTTTGCTGCGTGTCGTACTTCGATGTGGCCTCGTCCGCTCCTCTGCATCCCGTCGCCCGGCAGGCCCTGCAGGCCTCGCTCGATGAGGGCTGGGCCGATCCGGCACGGTTGTACCGGGAAGGACGACGGGCGCGGCTTCTGCTTGACGCCGCGCGCGAGGCGGCCGCGGAGGCCGTGGGATGCCGGCCGGACGAACTCGTGTTCACCTCGTCGGGCACCCGGGCCGTGCACGACGGGATCGCGGGGGCGCTCGCGGGCCGTCGGCGTGTCGGGCGGCATCTGGTGGTCTCCGCGGTGGAGCACTCGGCGGTGCTCCATTCGGCGGCGGCCCACGAGGGCGACGGCGGTTCGGTCACCGAGGTGGGCGTGGGGCGGGAGGGCGCCGTGTCCGTCTCGTCCTACGCGGATGCGGTGCGGGCCGACACCGCTCTCGCGTGTCTGCAGTCGGCCAACCATGAGGTGGGGACGGTGCAGCCGGTCGCCGAGGTGGCCGAGGCGTGCCGGGCGGCGGGGGTGCCGCTGCTCGTGGACGCCGCGCAGTCGCTGGCCTGGGGGCCGGTCGAGGGCGACTGGTCGCTGCTCACCGGGAGCGCCCACAAATGGGGCGGGCCCGCGGGGGTCGGTGTGCTCGCCGTGCGGAAGGGGGTGCGGTTCGCGCCCCAAGGCCCGGCGGACGAGCGGGAGTCGGGGCGGGCCGCCGGGTTCGAGAACATTCCGGGCGTGGTGGCCGCCGCCGCGTCGCTGCGGGCCGTACGGTCCGAGGCCGCCGGGGAGGCGGCACGGCTGCGGGAGCTGACGGAGCGGATCCGGGCGCGGGTGCCCCGGCTGGTGCCGGATGTGGAGGTCGTCGGGGACCCGGTGCGGCGGCTGCCGCATCTGCTGACGTTCTCGTGTCTTTATGTCGACGGGGAGACCGTGCTGCACGAGCTGGACCGGGCGGGCTTCTCGGTGTCGTCCGGGTCGTCGTGCACCAGCAGCACGCTGACGCCCAGCCATGTGCTGCGGGCGATGGGCGTGGTGAGCGAGGGGAACGTACGGGTCTCGTTGCCGCTCGGGGCCGAGGAGGCGGAGGTGGAGCGGTTCCTGGAGGTGCTGCCGGGTGTGGTGAGCGGCGTGCGGGAGAAGCTCGGGGTCACCGTGGCGGCGGGTGGTCAAGGAGAGGAGGAGGCCGTCACCGTGGACGCGCTGGGCCTCACGTGCCCGCAGCCCGTGATCGAGCTGGCCCGGGCGATCGGGCGGGTGCGGGTCGGGGGCGTCGTGACGGTGGTCGCCGATGACGAGGTCGCCGCCGTGGACATTCCTGCCTGGTGTTTCACGCAGGGGCACGAGTACGTGAGGTCCTCGCCGAGGCCCGGCGAGGCCGTCGCTCATGAGGTGCGGAGAGGGCTGTAGGGGGCGCGGGGAACTGCGCGAGTGACCCACGACAAGCCGCGGACGCGTCTGCTCGGTCGATGAGCAGACGCGTCCGCGGCTTGTCTGTGGCTGGGCGCGCAGTTCCCCGCGCCCCTTATGCGCCCAGGTAGGACTCGACTTCCTCAGCGGCAGCGTCACCGTAGGCCTTGCGGAACCGGTCCATGAACGGCGCCCGGCGCAGCTCGTACTCCTGGGTGCCCAGGGTCTCGATGACGAGCGTGGCGAGCATGCAGCCGACCTGGGCGGCGCGCTCCAGGCAGACGCCCCAGGCGAGGCCGGACAGGAAGCCGGCGCGGAACGCGTCGCCGACGCCGGTCGGGTCGATCTTGGCGTTCTCCTCCGGGCAGCCGACCTCGATGGGCTCCTCGCCGACCTTCTCGATGCGCACGCCGCGCGCGCCGAGGGTGGTGACGCGGTGGCCGACCTTCGCGAGGATCTCGGCGTCGGTCCAGCCGGTCTTGGACTCGATGAGGCCCTTCTCGTACTCGTTCGAGAAGAGGAACGTGGCGCCGTCGAGCAGGAGACGGATCTCCTCGCCGTCCATGCGCGCGATCTGCTGCGAGAAGTCCGCGGCGAAGGGGATGGAGCGGCTGCGGCACTCCTCCGTGTGGCGCATCATCCCCTCCGGGTCGTCCGCGCCGATGAGGACCAGGTCGAGGCCGCCCACGCGGTCCGCGACGGTCTTCAGCTCGATGAGGCGGGCCTCGCTCATGGCGCCGGTGTAGAACGAGCCGATCTGGTTGTGGTCGGCGTCCGTGGTGCACACGAAGCGGGCCGTGTGCAGCGTCTCGGAGATCCGGACGGAGGCCGTGTCCACACCGTGGCGGTCGAGCCAGGCGCGGTACTCGTCGAAGTCGGAGCCGGCGGCGCCCACCAGGACCGGGCCCGTGCCGAGCTGTCCCATGCCGAAGGCGATGTTGGCGCCGACGCCGCCCCGGCGTACGTCGAGGTTGTCGACGAGGAAGGAGAGGGAGACCGTGTGCAGCTGGTCCGCGACGAGTTGGTCGGCGAAGCGGCCGGGGAAGGTCATCAGGTGGTCGGTGGCGATGGAGCCGGTGACTGCGATTCGCACGGCGTGAGCACGCTTCCTGAAGTGGAGGGGGTTGACAGTTCACGCTACCCGGTCGAGGCCCCTGCTCTGAAGTGCGGAAACTACCCGATAGTAGGGCTTTTTTCTGCCGGGCTGCCGTGTCTACGGTGCGGGCATGACGTACGACGTGTCCTTCATGACCCAGGACGGGCTCGCCGCGCTGCGCGGCGACTGTGCGCGGATGGTTCCGCACTGGGTGCTGCCACGCGCCCCCTGGGAGGCCGACCGGCCCGCCCCCGTGGCCGACGCGTCCGGTATCCACGGTGTCGTCGTGCCCGCCTCGTCCGCCCGGCTGATCGGCGCCATGGCGGATTTCGGCGACTGACGGCGCCCGGAAGGGAACCGCGCGCTCCTCTGCCACGTCCCATCGCTGTCCCCTGTTGCTGTCCTCCATAGAGGGGATGCGGGATACGACACGGCAGTTGAAGGAGCGATGCGGTGAGCACCGAAGAGCAGACGCAGGATCGGCACCGGCGGCGGCGCACGCTCGCGGTCGCCTCGGTCGCGGCGGCTGTGCTGCTCGCCGGTGGCGGCGGCGCGTACCTCGCGGCGAGCAGGTCCGGGGACGGCCCGGCGAGCGGTCCCGGCGGCGACGGCACTCCCCCGCCGCTCGCCCTGGACGGCTATGCGCAGGGCGGCAGCCCGGGCACGACGAACGGGATCGCGCCCGGCGAGCCCGACCCGAACGGCACGCGCTACCGGGCGGCCGGCGATCTGCCGGACGGCCCGGGCGAGGCTCCCGTCTATCGGGCGCAGGGCGAGGTGAGCGCGGCCGAGGTGGCGGCGCTCGGCAAGGCCCTCGATGTCGACGGCACGCCGAAACTGGTGGACGACGCCTGGCGGGTGGGGCCGGCCAAGGACGGGTCGGGGCCGTCGCTCCAGGTGAACCGGAATGCGCCGGGCACGTGGACGTACGCCAAGTACGCGCCGTCGGACGGCACGAAGTGCGGCAGCCCGGCGAAGTGCGCGGACCCGGTGGGCAGCGGCAGCGAGAAGGACGCGGTGAGCGAGGCCGCAGCGAAGAAGTCCGCGGCGCCGGTCCTCAAGGCCCTCGGCCAGGACGACGCGAAGCTGGACGCGGGCCAGCTCATGGGCGCCACGCGGGTGGTGAACGCCGACCCGGAGGTGGGCGGGCTGCCGACGTACGGCTGGTCGACCGGGATCCAGATCGGTGCGGACGGCCAGGTGGTCGGCGGCAGCGGCCAGTTGAAGGCGCCGGTCAAGGGCGATACGTATCCGACGGTCGGGGCGAAGGAGACGATCGAGCGGCTGAACAGCACGGCGGCGGGCGACCGCGGCTCGGTGGGCGGGTGCGCGAGTGCGGTGCCGCTGGACGGCGGCTCCCCCGGCACCGAGCAGGGCGCCGGGTGCACGCCGTCGTCGCCGCGGCCGCCCGCGTCCACGACGGTCGCGGTCACCGGGGCCACGTTCGGGCTCGCGGCGCACTACGTCGAGGGGCGGCAGGCGCTGGTGCCGTCGTGGCTGTTCCGGGTGAAGCCGGCCGGGGACGGGGCGGCGTTCACGGTGACGCATCCGGCGGTGGAGCCGAAGTTCCTGGTGGCGCCGGGGAGTTCGACGGCGTCGCCGAGCGCGGTGCCGCCGGTGGAGCCGAGCGCGTCCGGGAAGAGCACGAAGGACGTGCGGGTGAACGGGTACCGCGCCGACGGGCGGACGCTGACCCTGCACTTCGCCGGCGGCGTGTGCGCTTCGTACGCGGCGACCGCGGACGAGTCCGGGGGGCGGGTCACCGTGCGGGTGACGTCGGCCGAGAAGAAGGGCACCGTCTGCATTCAGATGGCGAAGTTCTACACGCTGCCCGTCACGCTGGACTCCCCGCTCGGTGACCGGAAGGTCGTGGGGACGGACGGCTCCGTCGTGCCGCCCTCACAGAAGGACCAGCCCGGCGGGGCCGTACCGGCGCCGCGGGACTGAACACCCGGCATCCGGCATCCGGCACGACGAAGGGCGGCCACCCCGAGTGGGGTGGCCGCCCTTCGTCGTACGGCTCAGCTGAACGAGTCGCCGCAGGCGCACGAGCCCGTGGCGTTCGGGTTGTCGATCGTGAAGCCCTGCTTCTCGATGGTGTCGACGAAGTCGATGGAGGCGCCGCCCAGGTAGGGGGCGGACATGCGGTCGGTGACGACCTTGACGCCGCCGAAGTCCTTGACGACGTCACCGTCGAGCGAGCGCTCGTCGAAGAAGAGCTGGTAGCGCAGGCCGGAGCAGCCGCCGGGCTGAACGGCCACCCGCAGCGCCAGGTCCTCGCGGCCTTCCTGCTCGAGCAGAGCCTTGACCTTGCCGGCGGCGGCGTCGCTCAGGATGATGCCGTCGCTGACGGTGGTGGTCTCGTCCGATACGGACATCTACATCTCTCCCGGGTTGTACGGAGACTGCTTGCCGACCATTGCAACCGGCAAAGGCCCGGATCCATTCCGGATCCTCGGGGGTTTTCGCACTTCTCCCTTCATGCTCGCACACCCTCGGCGGACGGGGCACGGGACCGCCGGGGCGGATTGCGTCACATCGACGACATCGCCATCGTCAAACTGACGTGAAGCGGCTATGATAGATAACGTCATTTCGACGAGAAGTCGGTCTGCAAAACAGAAAGGGTGCGTGACGTGACCACGGCCCAGACCCCCCAGGCAACCGTTGACCTGGATGTCTCACCCACTCCGCTGGCTCTTCTGCTGCTCGGCCGGGACGCCGACCCGCAGAGCGAGCGCGGTGTGGAGTGCCCCGGTGACCTGCCCTCGCCCTCCGACCCGGACCTGGTGGAGCGGGCCCGCGCGGCCAAGGAGAAGCTCGGCGACAAGGTGTTCGTGCTCGGGCACCACTACCAGCGCGACGAGGTCATCCAGTTCGCCGACGTCACCGGCGACTCCTTCAAGCTGGCGCGGGACGCCGCCGCGCGGCCCGAGGCCGAGTACATCGTCTTCTGCGGTGTGCACTTCATGGCCGAGTCCGCCGACATCCTGACCGGCGACGACCAGAAGGTCGTGCTGCCGGACCTCGCCGCCGGCTGCTCCATGGCCGACATGGCGACGGCCGAGCAGGTCGCCGAGTGCTGGGACGTGCTGACCGAGGCCGGGATCGCCGGATCCGTGGTCCCCGTCTCGTACATGAACTCGTCCGCGGACATCAAGGCGTTCACGGGCAAGCACGGCGGCACGATCTGTACGTCGTCGAATGCCGAGCGGGCCCTGAACTGGGCGTTCGAGCAGGGCGACAAGGTGCTCTTCCTCCCGGACCAGCACCTGGGCCGCAACACCGCGGTACGCGACCTCGGCATGTCCCTGGAGGACTGCGTCGTCTACAACCCGCACAAGCCGAACGGCGGCCTGACCGCCGAGGAGCTGCGCGCCGCGAAGATGATCCTGTGGCGCGGACACTGCTCGGTGCACGGGCGGTTCTCGCTGGACTCGGTGAACGACGTGCGCGAACGCATACCGGGGGTGAACGTCCTCGTGCACCCCGAGTGCAAGCACGAGGTCGTCGCCGCGGCCGACTACGTCGGGTCGACCGAGTACATCATCAAGGCCCTGGAGGCCGCGCCCGCCGGGTCCAAGTGGGCCATCGGGACCGAGCTGAACCTGGTGCGGCGCCTGGCCAACCGGTTCGCGCCCGAGGGCAAGGAGATCGTCTTCCTCGACAAGACGGTCTGCTTCTGCTCGACCATGAACCGGATCGACCTGCCGCACCTGGTCTGGACGCTGGAGTCGCTCGCCGACGGCCGGCTCGTGAACCGCATCGAGGTCGACCGCGAGACGGAACAGTTCGCGAAGCTGGCCCTGGAGCGGATGCTGGCCCTGCCGTAGACCGACGCGCCCTTCAGGGGGCGCGGGGAACCGCGCGACCGGCCACGACGGCGCGGGCACCCGGCCACGGCCGACAGCCCGCAACGGTGAGGAGCCCGGTACGGACGCCGATCGGCGTCCGTACCGGGCTCCCTGCGTCCGGCCCTGTCAGACCCCGGCCGGCTCCGACTCCGGGGACTCCGAAGGAGACGGCACACCGGCCTTCTTCTCACGCCTGGCGGCCCGCTTCTTCGCCCGCCGCTCCTTGCGGAGCTCCAGCATCGCGTAGAGCGTCGGCACGAGCAGCAGCGTGAGCAGCGTCGACGTGATCAGACCGCCGATCACGACCACCGCGAGCGGCTGTGCGATGAAGCCGCCCTCGCCGGTGACGCCGAGCGCCATCGGGAGCAGGGCGAAGATCGTCGCCAGGGCCGTCATGAGGATCGGGCGCAGCCGGTGACGACCGCCCTCGACCACGGCCTCGACCACGCCGAACCCTTGCGCGCGGTACTGGTTGATCAGGTCGATCAGCACGATCGCGTTCGTCACCACGATGCCGATGAGCATCAGCATGCCGATCATCGCCGGGACACCCATGGGCGTACCGGTCGCGACGAGCAGGCCGATCGCGCCCGTGGCGGCGAACGGGATGGACACCAGCAGGATCAGCGGCTGGGCCAGCGAGCGGAACGTCGCCACCAGGAGCATGAAGACGATCGCGATCGCCGCGAGCATCGCCAGGCCCAGGTTCTTGAACGCGTCGTCCTGGTCGGAGGTGACACCGCCGATCGTCGCCGTGGCGCCCTTCGGCAGGTCCAGCTTGTCGATCTTCGACTGGAGGTCGGTGCTGACCGCGCCCGTGTTGTCACCGGTCGGCTTGGCGGTGATGGTGGCCGCGCGGGCCCCGTCGATCCGGGTCATCGAGACCGGGCCGTCGACCAGCTTCACCGTGGCGATGTCGCCGAGCTTCAGGCCGCGCGGGCCCATCGGCAGCTTCTCCAGCTCGTCCATCGTGGTGGCCGGCTCGGCCGACTTCACGACGACGTCGCGCTCGGTGTCGTCGAGGATCGCCTTGCCGCTGGTGGTGCCGCGCACCGCCTGGGCGACGGCGGCGCCGAGCGTCGTGTCGTTGAACCCGGCCGCGGCCGCCTTGGAGTTGGCGCGCACCGAGATCCGCGGCACGGACTGCGACAGGTCGCTGGTGACGTCCGTGACGTCGTCGATCGAGGCGACCGCCTTGCGGACCTCCTCCGAGGCCTTGTCCAGCACGTCGCCGTCGGCGGCCTTCACGACCACGCTCAGGTCCTGGCTGCCGAAGCCGTCACCGGCCGAGATCGTCGTCGTACCGATGCCGGACAGCTTGCCGAGCTCGCGCTCGATGCGGTCCTGCGTGTCCTCGTACGACGCCTTGTCCTTCAGCGTGATCTGGTACGAGGCCTGGTTGGTGTCGGTGCTGCCGCCGAAGGCCGCCATGAAGCCCGAGGAGCCGACGGTGACCTGGTAGTCCTTGATCTCGTCGATGCCCTGGAGCACCTTCTCGACCTGCTTCGCCGACGCGTCGGACGCGGCCAGGCTGGTGCCGGGCTTCAACTCCTGCTTGATGGACAGGACTTCCTGCTCGCCCTGGTCGAAGAAGTTGGTCTTCAGCAGCGGCGCCATGCCGAACGTGCCGATCAGCACCACGACCGCGATCGCCAGACTGGTGAGGCGGCGGCGGGTCGCGAACCGCAGCACGGGGACGTAGATCCGCTGGAGCCAGGAGCGGGCCTCCTTCTCCTCGGCTTTGCGGCGGGCCTCCTCCGGGTCGACGCCCTGGATCGACTTGGGCGCGCGCAGGAACCAGTAGGAGAGGACCGGGACGACCGTGAGCGACACGAGGAGGGACGCGAGGAGCGCGGCCGTCACCGTGATCGAGAACGAGCCGAACAGCTCGCCCACCATGCCGCCGACCAGGCCGATCGGGAGGAAGACCGCCACCGTGGTGAGGGTGGAGGAGGTGACGGCGCCCGCGACCTCGCGGACCGCCTTGAGGATCGCCTCCTGGCGTTCCTCGCCGTAGCCGAGATGCCGCTTGATGTTCTCCAGGACGACGATCGAGTCGTCCACGACGCGGCCGATCGCGATGGTCAGCGCGCCGAGCGTGAGCATGTTCAACGACAGGTCGCCCGTCCACAGGACGATCAGGGCGAGGACCACCGACAGCGGGATGGAGACCGCCGTGACGAGGGTCGAGCGCAGCGACGCGAGGAAGATCAGGATCACGATGACCGCGAAGAGCAGGCCGAGCGCGCCCTCCGTGGTCAGGCCCGAGATGGACTTCGAGACGGCCGGGCCCTGATCGCTGACGACGGTCAGCGTCGCGCCGGAGCCGAGGTCCCGGCGCAGTTCGGGCAGCTTGTCCTTGACCGCGTTCGAGATGGAGACCGCGGAGCCGTCGTGGTCCATGGTGACCGCGACCGCGAGGCTCGGCCTGCCGTCCGTGCGGGTGAGGGAGTCGGCCGCGGACGGCTGCTGCTTCACCGAGGCGATGTCACCGAGGCGTACGGGCTTCTTGACGCCCTCGCCGGTGACCATCAGGTCCTCGATCTGCGCCAGCGAGGTGAAACCGCCGCCGACCTGGACCGTGCGGTTGTGGCCGTCCTCGTCGAAGGAGCCGGCGGGCAGGGTGGCGCCGCCGGCCTGCAGGGACTGGCTCAGCGTCTGGACGCCGACACCGGCCGCGGCCATCTTCTTGTCGTCGGGCGTCACGTCGACCTGGAGGTCACGGACGCCGTCGACGCTGACCTGACCGACGCCGTCGATGTCCTTGAGGGACGGTACGACGGTCTTGTCGAGCTGGTCGGCGAGCGCCTGCTGGTCCTTGTCGGAGGTCACGGCGAGCACGACGGTCGGGATGTCGTCGGTGGAGCCGGCGATGACCTGCGGGTCGACGTCGTCGGGCAGCTGGGCGCGGGCCCGGTTGACGGCCTGCTGGACGTCGGCGACGAGCTGCTTGGAGTCGCTGCCGTTGCCGTAGTCGAACTGGGCCATCAGGACGGCGTTGCCCTCGCCGGCCGTCGAGGTGATGCCGGTGATCCCGTCGACCGCGTCGATGGAGTTCTCCAGCGGCTCGACGACCTGCTTCTCCACCACGTCGGGGGACGCGCCCTGGTACGGGGCCAGGACGGAGACCATGGGCAGTTCGATGGTGGGGAGCAGCTGCTGCTTGAGCTGGGGGATCGCGATGGCGCCGAAGGCGATCGCGATGATCGACACCAGCCCGATCAGGGCGCGTTGAGCGAGGCTGAATTTCGACAGCCAGGACATGGGCTGGGGTTCTCCAGGGGCGTGAGCGGTGGATGACGGCCCATGACGCGGACATGCGCAGGGGCCCGCATACACCCTCGACCACCGGGGCGCCCCGATTCGTCGCTCCCAGGTCCCGTTCTTATGCGGCGCCTACTGCGGCCGTAGTACGTGCGGGCCGGGATCACTCCACCCTTGGACGGACCAGGCCCGATTCGTAGGCAATTACCACGAGTTGGGCCCGGTCGCGGGCGCCGAGCTTGGCCATGGCGCGGTTCACGTGGGTCTTCACGGTGAGCGGGCTGACCTCGAGGCGCTCGGCGATCTCGTCGTTCGAGAGGCCGCCCGCGACCTGGACCAGGACCTCGCGCTCGCGTCCGGTGAGCGCGGCGAGCCGCTCCGCGTGAGCGCCCGCGCCGCGCGCCGTGTCGTCCGAACCGTCGCCCTGCGCCAGGAACTTGGCGATCAGGCCCTTGGTCGCGGCGGGCGACAGCAGGGCGTCGCCCGCGGCCGCGATGCGTACGGCGCCGAGGAGTTCGTCGGGTTCGGCGCCCTTGCCGAGGAAGCCGGAGGCGCCGGCCCGCAGCGACTGCACGACGTACTCGTCGACCTCGAAGGTGGTCAGCATCACCACGCGTACGTGGGCGAGTTCGGGGTCGGCGCTGATCTCGCTGGTCGCGGCGAGGCCGTCGGTGCCGGGCATCCGGATGTCCATGAGGACCACGTCGGGCCGCTCGGTGCGGGCCAGCCGGACCGCCTCGGCGCCGTCGGACGCCTCCCCCACCACTTCCATGTCGGACTCGGAGTCGACGAGCACACGGAAGGCGCTGCGCAGCAGGGCCTGGTCGTCGGCCAACAGGACCCTGATGTTGCCGCTGGTCATGTGGTGGCGTCCCCTGAGGTGTCTGTGTCGGTACGGACCTTGACCGGAAGGATCGCATGGACGCGGAAACCGCCGCCGTAGCGCGGTCCCGCGGTGAGGGTGCCGCCGAGCGCGGTGACCCGCTCGCGCATGCCGAGCAGGCCGTGCCCGCCGTTCTCGTCGAGCCGGTGGGGGGACTTGGGATCGGCGCCGGGCCCGTTGTCGAGAATCGAGATCTCCACGTCGGCCCCGACGCGTACGACGCTGACCTCGGCCTTCGCGTCGGGGCCCGCGTGCTTCTGCACGTTCGTCAGCGCTTCCTGCACGACGCGGAAGGCGGCGAGGTCGACGGCGGCGGGCAGCGCCGGGGCGGAGGCGGCGCGGGCCACCTCGACGGGCAGCCCGGCGTGCCGGAACGTGTCGACGAGGTCGTCGAGCCGGTCGAGCCCGGGGGCCGGTTCGGTCGGCGCCTCCGGGTCGCCGGTCTGGCGCAGCAGGCCGACGGTGGCGCGGAGTTCGTTGAGCGCGGAGCGGCTGGCCTCGCGGACGTGCGAGAGGGCTTCCTTCGCCTGGTCGGGGCGCTTGTCCATGACGTGGGCGGCGACCCCGGCCTGGACGTTGACGAGCGCGATGTGGTGGGCGACGACGTCGTGCAGATCGCGGGCGATGCGCAGGCGTTCCTCGGCGACGCGCCGCCGGGCCTCTTCCTCCCGCGTGCGCTCGGCCCGTTCGGCGCGCTCCCGTATGGCGTCGACGAAGGCGCGCCGGGAGCGGACGGCGTCTCCGGCGGCCGCGGCCATGCCGGTCCACGCGAAGATGCCGAGGTTCTCCTGGGCGTACCAGGGCAGCGGGCCGACGAGCATGGCGACGCCGGTGAGGACCGCCATCGTGGCGAGGCCGACGCGCCAGGTGGTGGGGCGGTCGGTGGTGGCGGCGACCGTGAAGAGCGCGACGACCGCGGACATCACCACGGGGGCGCGGGGTTCGCCGGTGGCCAGTTCGACGACGGAGACGGTCGCGGTCGCGGCGAGTACGTACATGGGGGCGAGCCGCCGGAAGACCAGGGCGGCGGCGCCGAGCACCATGAGGAGGAGGCTGAGACCGCCCGGGGTGCGGGCGCCCCAGACGTACATGCCGTCGGGGCCGTTCGGGTCGACGAAGGAGCCGGCGACCATGGCGAGGAGAACGCCGAGCGCGACGATGGCGTCCAGGGCCAGGGGGTGCGTCCTGGCCCACCGTACGAGGGGGGTCACCGGGGTCACGGTAGCCGCCCCCTTCACCGCGGCACTGGTCAGCCCGGGATCAGTCCGTCGTCGCTGAGCATGTCGCGGACCTCTTCCAGCGTCGCCTCGGCGGCGGGGAGGATCAGCTCCGAGGGCTCCAGGGCGTCGTCGGGGAGGGGCTCACCCAGGCGGCGCACGGCGTCCAGGAGCGCGGCGAGCGTGCGCCGGAAGCCGGCGTCGTCGCCGCTCTCCATCTCTTGGAGCAGTTCGTCGTCGAGCTTGTTGAGCTCGGTGAAGTGGCCGTCGGCCAGCTTCACCTGGCCCTCCCCCATGATCCGTACGATCATGACGCCCTCCTGTGGGCTGCTACTGCTTGTCGAAGCGCGGAGTGTCCTGCGGCTGCTGTGCCTGCTGGCCCTGCCCGGCGCCGCCCTCGATCGCCTGCTGGGACGACGAGGAGCCACCGGCCAGCTCGGCCTTCATGCGCTGCAGCTCCAGCTCTACATCCGTACCACCGGAGAGCCGGTCCAGCTCGCTCTGGATGTCGTCCTTGGCGAGGCCGGAGGAGTCGTCGAGGGCGCCGGACGCGAGCAGCTCGTCGATGGCGCCGGCCCGGGCCTGCAGCTGGGCCGTCTTGTCCTCGGCGCGCTGGATCGCCATGCCGACGTCGCCCATCTCCTCGGAGATGCCGGAGAACGCCTCGCCGATCCGGGTCTGTGCCTGCGCCGCGGTGTAGGTGGCCTTGATGGTCTCCTTCTTCGTACGGAAGGCGTCGACCTTGGCCTGCAGGCGCTGGGCCGCGAGGGTGAGCTTCTCCTCCTCGCCCTGCAGCGTCTGGTGCTGCGTCTCCAGGTCCGTGACCTGCTGCTGGAGGGCGGCGCGGCGCGAGAGGGCCTCGCGGGCCAGGTCCTCGCGGCCGAGCGCGAGCGCCTTGCGGCCCTGGTCCTCCAGCTTGGAGGACTGGCCCTGAAGCTGGTTCAGCTGCAGTTCCAGGCGCTTGCGGCTGGTCGCCACGTCGGCGACGCCGCGGCGCACCTTCTGGAGCAGCTCCAGCTGCTTCTGGTACGAGTAATCGAGGGTCTCGCGCGGGTCCTCGGCCCGGTCAAGGGCCTTGTTCGCCTTCGCGCGGAAGATCATCCCCATACGCTTCATGACACCGCTCATGGGCTTCGCGCGCCCCCTTCTGACCGACTCCAGCTCCAGCACTGCGACAGAACCCACAGTACGGGTCCTGCATCTATTACCGCACTGTTCAGGTGCGGATGCGCTCATCCCCAAGGACGACTGCGCCCGGCCCCGCTCCGGCTTGAGGAGTAGGTGTGCCCCTATGGACGCAGGGTGTTGCCGGATCGTTCCCCACAGGCCTGTGGTCCATGCACGACCAGCACGTACCCTTGGCTTTTGTGTTCCGTAGCCGATCCAAGGACGACAAGGCCCCGGCCGACAAGGCCCCGGTGACCTCCTCGCCCTCGCAGACCCGAGACCCGCAGGCGCCCAAGGGCCGCCCCACGCCCAAGCGCAGCGCGGCCCAGTCGCAGCGCCGCAGCGTGGCCAACACCAAGATGTCGCCGAAGGAGGCCCGCTCCCGGCAGCGCGACGAGCGGCGCACCGCGATGGAGCGTCAGCGTGCCGCGCTGGCCAGCGGTGACGAGCGTTATCTGCCGGCCCGCGACAAGGGGCCCGTGCGCCGTTACGCGCGGGACTTCGTCGACTCGCGGTTCTGCATCGCCGAGTACTTCCTGCCGATGGCGGTGATCATCCTCGTCCTGAGCATGGTCCGCGTCGGCTCGCTGCAGAACATCGCGCTGCTGCTGTGGCTGTTCGTGATCGTCGCGATCGTGATCGACTCGGCCATCACCGGCTTCCGCCTGAAGAAGCAGCTGGCGGAGAAGTTCCCGAACGAGCGCCGCAAGGGCGCCGTCGCGTACGCGCTGATGCGCACGCTCCAGATGAAGCGCCTCCGTCTGCCCAAGCCGCAGGTCAAGCGCGGGGAGCGGCCCTGAGCACCGAGGCCTTCGCCGGGGACGCGCCGGGCGCCTGGCTGGCACGGCTGGGCGGCGTGCGCAATGTCGTACGGCAGGAGCTGGTGGCCCGGCAGCTCGACGAGCAGATAGCCGGGCGCTTCCCCGTGGGGCAGCGGCTGCGGGTGCTCGACGTGGGGATGGGCCAGGGCACGCAGGCCCTGCGGCTGGCCCGGGCCGGGCACAAGGTGACCGGCGTCGAGCAGGACCCCTCGATGGTCTCCGCGGCCCGGCAGGCGCTGGCCGCGGAGCCCGAGGGGGTGCGCGAGCGGGTCCGGGTCGTCGAGGGTGACGGCCGGGACACCGGCGTCCATTTCCTGCCGGGCAGCTTCGACGTCGTGCTGTGCCACGGCGTCCTGATGTACGTCGAGGACCCGGACGCGCTGCTGGCGGGCCTGGCGCGGATGCTGGCCCCGGGGGGTCTGCTCTCGTTGCTGGTACGGAACGCGGACGCGCTCGCCATGCGGCCCGGGCTCGGCGGTGACTGGGTCACCGCGCTCGGCGCGTTCGACTCGACGAAGTACACCAATCGCCTCGGCCTCGATGTGCGGGCCGACCGGCTCGACGCCCTGACGGCGACGCTCGCCGGGATCGGCGCCCCGCTGCACGCCTGGTACGGGGTGCGGGTCTTCACCGACCAGGCCGGCGACGGGGACGGGCCGCCGGAGCGCGGGGAGCTGCAGACGCTGCTCGCCGCGGAGGAGCGGGCCGGGCGCACCGAGCCGTACCGGCGGGTGGCGGCACTGCTCCATCTGTGCGGGGTGCGCGGCTGAGAGCCCGCGCGGGGTCCACGGCACGGGCGGTCGTCCGTGCCCGGGCCCTGACGCCTGTTCGGCGGCGCAGGGCGGGCGACCGCCCCGCGCGAACGTGACAATCCGGGCATGAACGTCTCTCGCGCGCGTGCTCGCCGCTCCCCTCGCCTCGTCCGGTTCGCCCTGCCGCTGACCGCCGCCGTGTGCGCGGCGGCGCTCGTGTCCGGCTGTTCGGACTCCGCGTCGTCCGGCTCGTCCGACCCGACCACGCAGGCCGCGCCCGCGGCGGCCGACAGCCTGCAGGACGACTACCAGAAGGTGATCAAGGAGGTCCTGCCCTCGGTCGTCCAGATCCAGGCCTCCTCCGATCTCGGCTCCGGCGTCGTGTACGACGACCAGGGGCACATCGTGACGAACGCGCACGTGGTCGGCGACGAGAAGACGTTCAAGGTCACCACGGCCAACAGCACCGACGAACTCACGGCGAAGCTGGTCTACGCGTATCCGGAGCAGGACCTCGCCGTCATCAAGCTGGACAAGGTGCCGGACGGGCTGAAGGCCGCGGCGTTCGGGGACTCGTCGAAGGTGGAGGTCGGGCAGATCACCCTGGCGATGGGGTCGCCGCTGGGGCTGTCGTCGAGCGTCACCCAGGGCATCGTGTCGGCGA
The DNA here is from genome assembly GCF_050410835.1 of Streptomyces sp. cg35. NCBI lineage: Bacteria > Bacillati > Actinomycetota > Actinomycetes > Kitasatosporales > Streptomycetaceae > Streptomyces > Streptomyces sp. cg35. The sequence continues at coordinate 6,430,134 of NZ_CP191268.1, read as the reverse complement.
CCGGGCGGACCGTGAGCGAGAGCCGGTCGGGCGGCGGCACCGGGGCGACGATCGCGAACATGGTGCAGACGTCCGCCGCGATCAATCCGGGCAACAGCGGGGGCGCGCTGGTGAACCTGGACGGGGAGGTCATCGGCATCCCGACGCTCGCGGCGACCGATCCCGACATGGGGGACAGCGCGGCGCCCGGCATCGGGTTCGCCATCCCCGCGTCCATGGTCACGAAGGTCGCCGACCAGGTGATCAAGGACGGCAAGGTGACGGACTCGGGGCGGGCGGCGCTCGGCGTCACCGGCCGCACGGTGCTCGACGACGGCTACCGGCCGGCCGGGGTCGCCGTGGTGTCCGTGACGGACGGCGGCGGCGCGGAGAAGGCCGGGATCGAGGCCGGGGACATCATCACCGGGTTCGGCGGCACCGAGGTGACGACGATGCAGTCGCTGTCGGAGGCGCTGGCCGAGGAGAAGCCCGGCGACAAGGTGTCGGTGACGTACACCCGGGACGGCGCGGAGAAGAAGGCCGAGGTAACGCTCGGCGAGATCTGATCCGCCCGGGACGTGACCGTGCGGGGCCGGAGGCCGGTTCAGCGGCTTCCGGCCCCGGCCGGTGTCAGCTCTGCGCCGCTTCCTCCGTCTCGGCGTGCAGGCTCATCGGGCCGTAGACGACCGTGCTGTCCTCGGACAGGGTGACCTGGTCGGCCCCGCCCTCGGCCAGCGCCTTCCAGTGCTCGCCGATCCAGGACTCGGCGTCGCCCTGCGTCGTGAACTCCTCGGGCTGCACCGCCGGGGACACCTCTGTCCCGTCGGACTTCTCGAACCGCCACGTCCATGCCGCCATGTCAGCCTCCCGGTACCGGATGTCCGATGTCCCTGGAAGCGTATCCGGGCGCGCGGCGCTCGCGGTGGCGCGGGAGGATCTTCCCGTGGAACTGACTCTGCTCGGCACCGGCACCCCCGAGGGACTGCCCCGCCCCGACTGCCCCTGCGCGGCCTGCGCGACCGCGCTCGGCCCGCGCGCCCGCGCCGCGACGGCCCTGCTGATCGACGGGACGCTGCTGCTCGACCTGACGCCGGGCGCCGCGTTCGCCGCGGCCCGCGCGGGGCGCAGCCTCGGCGGCGTACGGCAGGTGCTGCTCTCGCATCCGCACGACGGGCCCGCGGTGGAGGTGCCGGCGGGGCTGCCGCAGCCGGGGCGGGTGCCGGACGGGCGGGAGCTGGCGCTGCTGACCGGGCACCGGGTGCGGGCGCTGGCCCTGGACGCGCCGGGCACCGGGTACGAGGTGGTGGGGCCCGAGGGCACCCGGCTGCTGTATCTGCCGCCGGGCGCGGCGCCCGCGGGCCTCGCGGAGGTGCGCGCGCCGTACGAGATGGTGGTCCTGGACGTGACCGGGCGGCCGGACGCGCTGGCCCGGCTGCGGTCGGTGGGCGCCGTCGGTCCGACCACCGACGTCGTCGCCGTCCATCTGGACCACGACGTGCCGCCGGGGCCCGAGCTGGACCGCCGGCTCGCGGCCGCGGGCGCGCGGGCCGTGCCGGACGGCACCACGCTGGAGGTGGGGGTGTACGAGGACGTGCCCGATGTGCCGCGCCGGACGCTGGTGCTGGGCGGGGCGCGGTCCGGGAAGTCGGTGGAGGCGGAGCGCCGGCTCGAGGCCTTCCCCGACGTGCTCTACGTCGCGACCGGCGGGACGCGGGGCGGGGACACGGAGTGGGCGCGGCGGGTCGCCGTGCACCGCGAGCGCCGGCCGGGGTCCTGGCGCACCGCCGAGACCTGCGACCTCGTACCGCTGCTGACCGACGCGGCGGACGGCGCGCCGCTGCTCGTCGACTGTCTGTCGCTGTGGCTGACGTACGCGATGGACGAGGTGGGCGCCTGGGACGACGCCGAGTGGGCGGGCGGCGGCGAGAAGGCGCTGCGCGAGCGGGTGGCGGAACTCGTCGGGGCCGTGCGGCGCACCCGGCGCACCGTGGTCGCCGTCTCGAACGAGGTCGGTTCGGGGATCGTGCCCGCGACCGCGTCCGGGCGCCGGTACCGCGACGAACTCGGGCGGCTGAACGCGGCGTTCGCGGGCGAGTGCGAGCACGTGCTGCTCGTCGTCGCCGGGCAGGCGCTCGCGCTGCGCGGCTGACGGGGCGCCGGGACGTGCGTCAGGCGTCCGGGTTGCGGCGGGCGACGACCCGGTAGGCGTTGGCGAAGCGGGTGCGGCTGACCAGCGGGGCCAGCAGCCGGTCGGCGGCGCGGGCGGTGTGGAAGGCGGGGGCCGAGCCGTGCATCAGGGTCTGGCGCAGCCTGCGCTGGAATCCGCTGGGGACCTTGGTGCGCCAGGGGTTGTCGGCGTCGGGCAGGCAGTGGCCGAGGAACAGGGCGCAGGCCGCCGTCAGGTCGAGCGGGACGTGCGGTGCGCGGCGGTCGACGGCGACGACGGTGTAGCCGAGCGCCGTCAGCTCCGAGCGCAGGTTGGCGAGCGGGATGAAGTGCAGGTGCTGCGGCTGGAAGTACGAGACCCACCACTTGCCGAGCAGCTTCGCGTAGTGGCTCTCCGGGTCGGGGAGCTCGATCATCAGGTGGCCGCCGGGGCGCAGGACGCGGTGGGCCGCCTTGAGGTCCTCGCGCGGGTCGAGGGAGTGCTCCAGGTAGTGGAACATGCTCATCGCGTCGTAGCGGCCCGCGAGCCGGGGCGCCAGGTCGGTGAGCAGGCCGCGGTGGGCCTCCTCGACGCGGCCCTGCCGGCGGGCTTCCTCGACGCCGTCGCCGATGTCGAGGCCGTCGAACGCCGTGTACGGCAGGAGCTCCTTGGCGGCGGCCGGGAAGTGGCCGTGGCCGGTGCCGACGTCCAGCCAGCTCTCCGGCTCGATGAAGGGGCCCATGGCGCGGGCGGCGGCGCGGTGCCGTCGCGCGGAGGTCTGGGCGCCGAAGATCTTCTCGGCCTGGTCGGCGCGGAGGCCGTCGTAGAAGTCCCGGTAGTAGAAGTCCAGGCCCTCGGGGGTGAGCCGAGGGTTCTGGAACAAGTGGGCGCAGGACCCGCACTGGTCGACGGTGAAGGTGCCGGGCTTGTGCTGGAGCAGGTCGGTGGTGCGCAGCCGGGTGCGCAGTTTCGTGGAGCCGCACCAGGGGCAGTCGGGGCGGCGCGGCTCGTGGAAGCGCTCGGTGCCCCGGGCGAGTTCGGTGAGGTAGGCGGGGCGGCGGTCGGCAACTGCCTGGGCTGTCGGGGACATCTCTGCGTCAACTCCTGGTGCTGCGTTCTGGGTCCTGCCGCGTTCCGGAGACGAACACCGCGGTACGACAATCCGACACAATCCGGAACGTAAGGGATCGACAGCAGCCGCGCAATGACGCTGTGGAGCGGGTGCATCGCATGGCGTAACGGACCGTCAGGGCCCCGCCCGGGCGGGGCTCCCGCGGCCGGGGGGACGTCGGGGTCCGGCCGCGATCGCGGCCGGTACTGTTCGGCGAATGAGCTCGCTGAATCTCGACGACTTCACCGATCTGATCGAGCGTCCCGACGGCGGCACCCGCCGCGACGCCGAGGAGCGCAGGGCCCGGCTGGCCGTGCCGCCCGGCGCGCTCGGCCGCCTCGACGAACTGGGCGAGTGGCTCTCCGCCGCCCAGGGGGCCGTGCCGGTGCGACCAGTGGCGCAACCGCGCGTGGTCCTCTTCGCCGGTGACCACGGCGTCGCCGAGCTCGGCGTGTCGAAGCGCGCCGCGGGCAGCGCGGCCGGTCTGGTCCGCGAGGCCGTCGAGGGCGCGAGCGCCGGCGCGGTGCTGGCGCGGCGGCTCGGCGTCGGCGTGCGCGTCGTCGACATGGCGCTCGACTGCGAGCCGGACGAGCTGCCCGAGGCCGTCGTGGGCCACCGGGTGCGGCGCGGTTCCGGGCGCATCGACATCGAGGACGCGCTCACCGTGCAGGAGGCGGAGGCGGCGTTCCGCGCGGGCATGACGATCGCCGACGAGGAGGCCGACTCGGGTACGGACCTGGTGGTGCTCGGCGACCTCAGCGTGGGCGGCACCACGGCGGCGGCCACCCTCATCGCGGCGCTGTGCGGGACCGACGCCTCGGTCGTCACCGGCCGCGGCGGCGCCCCGATCGACGACCTGGCGTGGATGCGCAAGTGCGCGGCGGTGCGGGACGCGCTGCGCCGGGCCCGGCCGGTCCTGGGTGACCAGTTGCAGCTGCTCGCCACGGTGGGCGGGGCGGACCTGGCGGCCGCGACCGGGTTCCTGCTGCAGTCCGCGGTGCGCCGGACGCCGGTGATCCTGGACGGCGTCGTGTCGGCGGCCTGCGCGCTGGTCGGCCAGCGGGTCGCGTTCCGGGCGCCCGACTGGTGGCTGGCCGGACACGCCAGCGGCGAGCCCGCGCAGGCCAAGGCGCTGGACCGGATGGCCATGGAGCCGCTGCTCGACCAGGGCGTCCGGGTGGGCGGCGGTACCGGCGGGCTGCTCGCGCTGCCGCTCGTGCAGGCGGCGGCGTCGCTGGCGGCGGAGCTCCCGGAGGGCGAGCAGCCGAAGAACGCAGAAGACGCAGAAGTCGGGGCCGACGGGACCGGCGAGGCCGAGTAGTTCCCGCGGGACCAGGGAGGGGCCCGGCGCCGAGGCGCCGGGCCCCTCCCTGCTTCTGCGCCGTGGCGAGAACCACCACGACAGGACGGGAACGGCGGCGCCGAACCCAGATAACCCCCAAATCACCCCATAAGCTCCGCGTCATGGGAGATGCACAGACAAGCGGCGTACCGACATCCACCCCGGCGTCCCGGCGGGCGGCCGCGGTCACCGTCTGGTACCTCCGGATCGTCACGTTCATCAACCTGCTGAGCGCTGTCTGGGTCTCCTTCGGACAGGACCTGCGCCGCCACAACTCGGAGAACTACTTCACCCCGTACCTGCTGGCCGCGGGCTTCTCCTCCGCCGTCGTCACCTGGTTCCTGGCGATCACGATGCGCCGCCGCAAGCGCGCGGCCTGGATCCTCAATCTCGTCCTGAGCGGCCTGTTCCTGCTGCTGTTCGCCTTCGTGATGCTCTTCCCCGAGGTACGGCAGTACGCGCAGAACTGGATCTCGCTCGCGCTGACCGCGGCCTTCGTGGCCGCCCTGCTCGTCGGGCGCCGGGAGTTCTACGCCAAGGGCGACCGCTCGAACCCGAAGCTGGCGGCGGCGGTCGCGGTCGGCGGTCTGCTGGTCACCTCGCTGTTCGCGACGTTCCTGGTCACGATCACCAACCACGCCCACGACGAGCACCGTTCGACGTTCCTGGACCGCTGGCGCTACGGCACCCTGCGCCTCATCTCGGTCGCCACCGACGAGTCCCGGTACCCGGGCATCGCGACTCCGAACTGGGTCAACGTCGTCATCAACATCCTCTCCACGGCCCTGCTCATCGCCGTCGTCTACGCCGCGTTCCGCTCCCGCCGGGCCGTCGACCCGCTCACCCCGGAGGACGAGACGAAGCTGCGCGCCCTGCTCGACAAGGAGGGTGAGCGCGACTCGCTCGGCTACTTCGCGCTGCGCCGCGAGAAGAGCGTCGTGTGGTCCCCGACCGGGAAGGCCGCGGTGACGTACCGGGTGGTCGGCGGGGTCTCGCTGGCCTCCGGTGACCCGATCGGCGATCCGGAGGCCTGGCCCGGCGCGATCGAGCCCTGGCTGGCCGAGGCGCGGGCGCACGGCTGGCTGCCCGCGGTGATGGGCGCGAGCGAGGAGGCGGGCACGGTGTACGCGCGGCACGGCCTCGACGCCCTCGAACTCGGCGACGAAGCCCTCGTCGAGACCGCCGAGTTCACCCTGGAGGGGCGGGCGATGCGCACGGTCCGCCAGGCCTACAACCGGGTCAAGCGCGCGGGCTACACGGTCCGTGTCCGCCGCCACGAGGACATCCCCGAGGGCGAGATGACGTACCTTCTCCAGCGCGCCGACGACTGGCGGGACGGCGCGACCGAACGCGGCTTCTCGATGGCGCTCGGCCGCCTCGGGGACCCGGCGGACGGGCAGTGCGTGATGCTCGAATGCAGCGACGGAGAAGGCGAGTTGAGGGCGGTGCTGTCCTTCGTCCCGTGGGGTCCGCACGGGCTGTCCCTCGATCTGATGCGCCGTGACCGGGACTCCGAGAACGGGCTGATGGAGTTCATGGTCATCGAACTGCTGCGCCACGCGCCCGAGATCGGGATCACTCAGGTCTCACTGAACTTCGCGATGTTCCGCTCCGTCTTCGAACGTGGCTCGCGGCTCGGCGCGGGCCCGGTGCTGCGCCTGTGGCGCTCGCTGCTCAGCTTCTTCTCCCGGTGGTGGCAGATCGAATCGCTGTACCGGGCCAACGCCAAGTACCGGCCCATCTGGGAACCCCGCTTCCTGCTCTTCGAGAAGAGCGCCGACCTGCCGCGCATCGGCATCGCGTCGGCCCGCGCCGAGGGCTTCCTCGACGTGCCGGGCCTGCCGAAGTGGCTGCGCCGCGGAAAGCTGGAGCATCGCTGATGGGCACGCTGCGCGCGTGGGCGCGCAAGGAGTGGGGCCCGCTGTGCGCCGTCGTCCGCGAGCGGTTCCTCGCGCGCAGGTGGCGGGCGATCCCGATGACGCTGGCCGCGGTGTGCCTGACGGCGGCGTTCCAGTACGTGCAGAACCAGCCCTGGGGCTACGGGTTCGTGCAGGACATCGGCTCGGTCCGGGCCGATGACCCGCTGTGGCTGGCGCTGCTGCGCACCCCGCTGTCGCTGTTCGTCCCGGCGCTCGACCTGCCGGTGTGGGGCGCGCTCGCGCAGATCCTGCTGGTGTTCGGCATCGCGGAACTGTGCCTGGGCTGGTGGCGCACCCTCGTCGTCGCGTACGCGGCCACCCTCGCCGGCACGCTGTACGCGCGGATCGGCATCGCGCTCGGCCCCGACGGCCCCTTCGGCCTGCCGGCCTCCGACGCGCAGGTCGTGGACACCGGCCCGTCCGCGGCGGTCGTCGGGCTCGCCGTCTACGTGTGCTGGCGCCACCGGGCCTGGTTCACCGGCGCGCTGGTCGTCGTCACGATGGTCGTGGAGTGCGTCGTCAAGCCGAACCTCGCGGGCAAGGAGCACCTGGCCGCGATCGTCGCGGCGCTGGCACTGTGCGCGCTCTCCGCGCTGCGTCACCGGGGCGGGTCCGCGCGGGGCAGCTCCGCGCGGTCCGGGGTCCCGCCGATGAGGTCCTGAAAGCCGCGGCTGAGGCGGTGCCAGCGGCGGTCGTGCCGGTACGCCCGCAGGACCGAGCGGGCCCGGGCCCGATGGCGGTGCCGGTAGAACCGGCGCGCCCAGTACGAGCCGGGCCGTGCCAGCCGGATCGCCCCGAACAGCGCCACGAACGGCACGAGCACGCCGATGATCGCGAGCCGCGGCTTGCCCTTCAGCAGCGCGACGTACACGAACGAGAAGTTGATCACCAGCGTCGAGATGAGCGTGGTCCGGTCGTGCTGTTCCTGGGCCGTCATGTCGTTGACGCCGAGCGGTGAGAAGCCGCCGATGACGAGCATGCCGAGGGCCGCCGCGAGGATGACGACCTCGACGCTGCGCCGGCCCTGCTCGGTCCAGTACACGTCGTCGAGGTGCACGATCAGCGCGAACTCGTCGAGCACCAGGCCCGCTCCGACGCCGAAGAGGACGGCACAGATCGACGCCGTGATGCCGTGCCGCCCGCTGCCGACCGCCCCGAACCCGCCGACGACGGTGAGCACGATGCCCGGCACGACGTGGTGGATGTGCAGGCCGCCGGGGCTGATGTTGCGGAAGGGGCCGCGGCCCGCCCGGATCAGCCGCGTGATGGTGCGCGTCACCAGGAAAGTGACCAGGAACGACAGCAGGGCCAGGAGCAGCGGCAGCTTGCCCGGCTCCGTGACGTTCCGGTACCACCAGTCGCCCATGGACCCATCTTGCAGGCGGGGCGCGGGCGCCGCCCGCCCATGGGGCCGACCCGGGTAACCTCCCCCGGTGTCCCCGAGAAACTCCCTGGCCGACGGCGTGCGCTTCGCCTTCGGCACCCTCACCGTCCTGCCCGTCACCGTCACGCGCTGGGACCGCGACGCCGCCCGCACCGGCATGCTGTGCGCCCCGCTGGCCGGCCTGGTCGTCGGGCTCGCCGCGGCCGCGCTCGGCGGGGCGCTGACCTTCCTGGGCGCGGGCGCCCTGCTCGCGGCGGTCGCCTCCGTCGCGGTGCCGGCCGTACTGACGCGGGGCCTGCACCTCGACGGGCTGGCGGACGTCGCGGACGGCCTGGGCAGCGGCAAGCCCGCCGAGGACGCCCTGCGGATCATGAAGCAGTCGGACATCGGCCCGTTCGGGGTCGTGACCCTGGTCCTCGCGCTGCTCGCCCAGGTCGCCGTCCTGGCCCAGCTGTACGGGGAGTCGTGGGCCCGTGGTGCCGTCGCGGCGGCCCTCTCGGCGGTGACGGCCCGGCTGGCCCTGACCTTCGCGTCCCGCACCGCGGTGCCCGCCGCCCGTCCGGAGGGGCTCGGCGCCGCGGTCGCCGGGACGGTGCCGGCGCGGGCGGCGTTGATCGTGGGCGTGCTGATCGTGGCGGTGACGGCGGTGTTCTCGCTGCCGGGCGCGATCGCCGTCGTACTGGGCTGCGGTGCGGCCGAGTTGCTGCTGCGGCGCTGCGTCGCGCGGTTCGGCGGGGTGACTGGGGACGTGTTCGGGGCGGTGGCGGAGACGGCGGCGACGGCGGCGCTGGTGGCACTGGCCTTCTGAACACGGGGGCCCGCTCCGGCGGTCGAGGAGCGGGGTCCGGGGCGGGGCCCCGCATCCGGGGCACACCTGCACAGCGCACCCGGACAACCACGGGCGTAGGCTCCCCTTGGCGGGCCAAAACCCCACGGCCCCGGCAAAGATGCCAGCCCCACCCATGAAAGAGGGACCTCACCACCGTGACTGCTCTGACTCTCAGCACCGCCGCGGCCTCCGGCCTGCGCGCCGACGCCGTCGTCGTCGGTGTCGCCAAGGGCGACAAGGGCCCGGTCGTCGCGCCCGGCGCGGAGGCCGTGGACAAGGCGTTCGACGGAAAGCTCGCCTCCGTCCTGGAGACCCTCGGCGCCAGTGGCGGCGAGGGCGAGGTGACCAAGCTCCCCGCGCCCTCCGGCTTCAAGGCGCCGGTCGTGCTGGCGGTCGGTCTCGGCGGTCAGCCCGAGAAGGACGAGGTGTACGACGCCGAGTCGCTGCGCCGCGCCGCGGGCGTCGCCGCCCGTGCCCTCGCCGGTGCGAAGAAGGCCGCGTTCGCGCTGCCGATCGAGGACGCCGAGGACGCGGGCGTGATCGCGGAGGGCGCGCTGCTCGGCGCGTACTCCTTCGACGCCTACAAGGAGTCCGCCAAGGACCCGAAGAAGAACGGCAAGGCGCCGCTCGCCGAGATCGCCCTGCTCGGCGGCAAGCCGCGCGACAAGGCGTACAAGGCCGAGATCGAGCGCGCCCTCGCGCTGGCCGAGGAGCTCAACCGCGCCCGCGACCTGATCAACACCCCGCCGAACGACCTCAACCCCGAGGCCTTCGCCGCCGTCGCGCAGGCCGCGGCCAAGGAACACGGCATCAAGATCCAGGTCCTCGACGAGAAGGCCCTGGCCAAGGGCGGTTACGGCGGCATCCTGGGCGTCGGCGCCGGTTCCTCGTCGGCCCCGCGCCTGGTGAAGCTCTCGTACAAGAGCTCCAAGGCCAAGAAGCACCTCGCCTTCGTCGGCAAGGGCATCACGTACGACTCGGGCGGCATCTCCCTGAAGCCCGCCGGTCACAACGAGACGATGAAGTGCGACATGGCCGGCGCCGCCGCCGTGTTCGCCGCCGTCGTGACCGCCGCGCGGCTCGGCCTCGAAGTGAACGTCACCGGCTGGCTGGCGCTCGCAGAGAACATGCCGTCCGGCTCCGCCACCCGCCCCGGCGACGTGCTGCGCATGTACTCCGGCAAGACGGTCGAGGTGCTCAACACGGACGCCGAGGGCCGCCTGGTCCTGGCCGACGCCATCGCCAAGGCCTCCGAGGAGACCCCGGACGCGATCGTCGACGTGGCGACGCTGACCGGCGCGATGATGCTGGCGCTCGGCGCCCGCACGTTCGGCATCATGGCCAACGACGACGCCTTCCGTACGTCGGTCCACGAGATCGCCGAGGAGGCCGGTGAGCCGTCCTGGCCGATGCCGCTCCCGTCCGACCTCCGCAAGGGCATGGACTCGTCCACCGCCGACATCGCCAACATGGGTGAGCGGATGGGCGGCGGCCTCGTCGCCGGTCTCTTCCTGCAGGAGTTCGTCGGCGAGGGCATCACGTGGGCCCACCTCGACATCGCGGGCCCGGCCTTCAACGAGAGCGCCCCGTTCGGGTACACGCCGAAGGGCGGCACGGGTTCCGCGGTCCGTACGCTGGTCCGCCTCGCGGAGCGCACGGCGGCGGGCGACCTCGGCTGACCCGCCTCCGACATGGTGGAACAGCCCCGGGTGCACGCACCCGGGGCTGTTCGCTTTCGACGAAATCCGCAGGTTCCGGCAGTTCTGTCACAGCGGTTTCCGGTGTAACCGCCGTCTCACACCCCAGCCCGACGTCCCGCATGCCTTCGACAAGTGCGAGGATGGGGGGCGGCAGGACAGGGCCCCCACCACAGGGCCGAAGAACGAGCGGCCGAACACCAGCCGCCGCGCGGTCATCGGAGACCGGCGTACGGCGCACATGCATGGAGGACGTGACGTGGCGAACGACGCCAGCACCGTTTTCGACCTAGTGATCCTCGGCGGTGGCAGCGGCGGTTACGCCGCGGCTCTGCGTGCCTCGCAGCTGGGACTCGACGTCGCCCTGATCGAGAAGGGCAAGGTCGGCGGCACCTGCCTGCACAACGGCTGCATCCCGACGAAGGCGCTCCTGCACGCCGGCGAGATCGCCGACCAGGCCCGCGAGAGCGAGCAGTTCGGTGTCAAGGCCACCTTCGAGGGCATCGACATCGAGGCCGTCCACAAGTACAAGGACGACGTCATCTCCGGCCTGTACAAGGGCCTGCAGGGGCTGATCGCCTCCCGCAAGGTGACGTACATCGAGGGTGAGGGCAAGCTCTCCTCCCCGACCTCCGTGGACGTGGGCGGCCAGCGCATCCAGGGCCGCCACGTCCTCCTCGCGACCGGCTCCGTGCCGAAGTCGCTGCCGGGCCTGGAGATCGACGGCAACCGCATCATCTCCTCGGACCACGCGCTGAAGCTGGACCGCGTCCCGCAGTCCGCGATCGTCCTGGGCGGCGGCGTCATCGGCGTCGAGTTCGCCTCCGCGTGGAAGTCCTTCGGCACCGACATCACCATCGTCGAGGGCCTCAAGCACCTCGTGCCCGTCGAGGACGAGAACAGCTCCAAGCTTCTTGAGCGCGCGTTCCGCAAGCGCGGCATCAAGTTCAACCTCGGCACGTTCTTCGAGAAGGCCGAGTACACGCAGGACGGCGTCCGCGTGACCCTCGCCGACGGCAAGACCTTCGAGGCCGAGGTGCTGCTGGTCGCCATCGGCCGCGGCCCGGTCTCGCAGGGCCTCGGCTACGAGGAGCAGGGCGTCGCGATGGACCGCGGTTACGTCCTGGTCGACGAGTACATGCAGACCAACGTGCCGACCATCTCGGCCGTCGGTGACCTCGTCCCGACGCTCCAGCTCGCGCACGTCGGCTTCGCCGAGGGCATCCTGGTGGCGGAGCGTCTGGCCGGTCTGAAGACCGTCCCGATCGACTACGACGGCGTGCCGAAGGTGACGTACTGCCACCCCGAGGTCGCCTCCGTGGGCATCACCGAGGCCAAGGCCAAGGAGATCTACGGTGCGGACAAGGTCGTCGCTCTGAAGTACAACCTTGCGGGCAACGGCAAGTCCAAGATCCTGAAGACCGCGGGTGAGATCAAGCTCGTGCAGGTCAAGGACGGTGCCGTGGTCGGCGTCCACATGGTCGGCGACCGTATGGGCGAGCAGGTCGGCGAAGCCCAGCTGATCTACAACTGGGAAGCGCTGCCCGCCGAGGTCGCCCAGCTCATCCACGCCCACCCGACGCAGAACGAGGCCATGGGCGAGGCCCACCTCGCCCTCGCGGGCAAGCCGCTGCACTCGCACGACTGAGCCTGCGCCGCTGCGTCGCAACTGGGCGCGACGACCGACCGACCACAGACTTTCCGCACTGCGGCACCCGTAGTTGCGTATTCGTAAGGAGCAACAGAAACCATGGCGGTTTCCGTATCCCTTCCGGCGCTCGGTGAGAGCGTCACCGAGGGCACTGTCACCCGCTGGCTGAAGGCCGAGGGCGAGCGCGTCGAGGTCGACGAGCCGCTGCTCGAGGTCTCGACCGACAAGGTCGACACCGAGATCCCCTCGCCCGCCGCCGGCATCCTGGCCTCCATCAAGGTCGCCGAGGACGAGACCGTCGAGGTCGGCGCCGAGCTGGCCGTCATCGACGACGGTTCCGGCGCCCCGGCCGCGCCGGAGGCCCCGCAGGAGCAGGCCGCCCCCGCCGAGGCCCCCGCCCCGGCCCAGGAGCAGCCCGCCCCCGCGCAGGAGGCGCCCGCCGCCCCCGCCGCTTCCGGTGGTTCCGCCGAGGGCACCGACGTGACGCTCCCGGCGCTCGGCGAGTCCGTCACCGAGGGCACCGTCACCCGTTGGCTGAAGGAGGTCGGCGAGGAGGTCGCGGAGGACGAGCCGCTGCTCGAGGTCTCCACCGACAAGGTCGACACCGAGATCCCCTCCCCCGTCGCCGGTGTGCTCCTCGAGATCACCGTCGCCGAGGACGAGACCGCCGAGGTCGGCGCCAAGCTCGCCGTCATCGGTGCGCCCGGTGCCGCTCCGGCCGCCGCCGCGCCCGCCGCCCCGGCTGCTCCGGCCGCCGCTCCGGCTCCGGCTCCGGCCGCCCCCGCGGCTCCGGCCCCGGCTCCGGCCGCCCCGGCCGCGCCTGCCGCCGCTGCCCCGGCCCCGGCGCAGCCCGCCGCTCCGGCTCCGGCTCCCGCGCCGGCCCAGCCGGCCGCTCCGGCCGCGCCCGCCCCGGCCGCCGCCTCGGCGTCCGACGACGGCGCCTACGTGACCCCGCTGGTGCGCAAGCTCGCCGCCGAGAACGGCGTGGACCTGTCCACCGTCAAGGGCACCGGTGTCGGCGGCCGCATCCGCAAGCAGGACGTCACCGCCGCCGCCGAGGCCGCGAAGGCCGCCGCTCCGGCCGCCGCCGCTGCCCCGGCCGCCTCGTCCGCGCCCAAGACCCCGGCCCTGGAGGTCTCCCCCCTCCGCGGCCAGACGGTCAAGCTGCCGCGCATCCGCAAGGCGATCGCGGACAACATGACCAAGGCGCTGCACGAGCAGGCGCAGCTGTCCTCGGTCATCGAGGTCGACATCACCAAGCTGATGAAGCTGCGCGGCAAGGCCAAGGACGGCTTCGCCGCCCGCGAGGGCGTCAAGCTCTCCCCGATGCCGTTCTTCGTCAAGGCCGCCGTCCAGGCGCTGAAGGCCCACCCGGTCATCAACGCGCGCCTGAACTACGACGAGGGCACCATCACCTACTTCGACTCCGAGAACGTCGGCATCGCCGTCGACTCGGAGAAGGGCCTGATGACCCCGGTCATCAAGGGTGCGGGTGACCTCAACATCGCGGGCATCGCCAAGAAGACCGCGGAGCTGGCCGGCAAGGTCCGCACGAACAAGATCGCCCCGGACGACCTGTCGGGCGCCACCTTCACGATCTCCAACACGGGATCGCGCGGCGCGCTCTTCGACACCGTCATCGTCCCGCCGAACCAGGTCGCCATCCTGGGCATCGGTGCCACGGTCAAGCGCCCCGTCGTCATCAACCACCCGGACCTGGGCGAGACCATCGCCGTCCGTGACATGACGTACGTGACGCTCTCCTACGACCACCGTCTGGTGGACGGCGCGGACGCCGCCCGCTACCTGACCACGGTCAAGGAGATCCTCGAAGCCGGCGAGTTCGAGGTCGAGCTGGGTCTGTAGTACCTCTGAGTGCCTGGTTGTAACCAGCCTCACCTGCGGCGCCCCCGCCCGGAGCACATCCGGGCGGGGGCGCCGCCGTATTGTCTAGTCGTCAACTCCCTTGGCCCTCCGGAGGAGCCCCCATGACCACGCCCGTCGTCCACTCGCTGCGCGAACAGATCCGCGAGCACATCGTGGAGGGGATCGTCAGCGGCCGCTGGAAGCCGGGCGAGCGGATCGTGGAGCGGCGGATCGCCACCGAGCTGGAGGTCAGCCAGACCCCGGTGCGGGAGGCGCTGCGCGAGCTGGAGTCGCTGCGGCTCATCGAGTCGGCGCCCAACAAGGGGGTGCGGGTGCGCAATCTCTCCGCGGCGGACCTGGAGGAGAGCTATCCGGTGCGGGCCGGTCTGGAGGCCATCGCCGCCGAGCTGGCCGCCGAGCGGCTGGCCGAGGACTGCTCGGCGCTGGAGCCGCACGTCGCCGCGCTGTACCGGGCCGACCAGGACTCCGACGGGACCGGGCAGGTGCGGCACACCGTGGGTTTTCACCGGGAGCTGGTGCGGGCGGCGGACAATTCGGTGCTGCTGCACACCTGGGAGGGGCTGGGCATCGAGGTGTTCACCGCGCTGTCCATCCGGTGGCTGGGGACCGTGCAGCAGTCGTACGCGGAGGAGCACGAGGAGCTCGTCGCCGCGTTCCGGCGCCGCGATCCCGAAATCGCCGCGCTGGTCAAGGCGCATGTTCTCGGGTGCGCCCCGCGCGCGTGAGCTGCGTCTCGTCTGCCGCATGCGGTGCGTTGCGGGGTGATCGCGGTGTGTGGCTGGTCGCGCGGTTCCCCGCGCCCCGCAGGGGCACTCCGTGCCCTGGCCAGGGGCACTCTGTGCCTACTTTCTTGATCTAAAGAGGTTTTGCCCTTCAACCCTTTGATCGATCATCGATCAGAGAGTTACAGTCGCCGACGGGTCTCCACCGGGACCCGAACCCGCCCTGTCCTGCCAAAGACCAAGGGCACCCCCAACCCCACCCCCTTCGACTCAGGAAGGCGTGCGGCGACTATGACCGACCCCATGCGCATCCAGCCGAGCGAGCTCGACCAGCTCCCGGACCGCGACCCCGAGGAGACCGCCGAATGGCAGGCCTCCCTGGACGCCGTTACCCAGGCGGCCGGGCCGCACCGTGCCGCGCAGCTGATGCGACGCACGCTGGAGCGCGGCGAGGCCGGCGGCCTGCCGCTGCCCAAGCTCCTGTCGACCGAGTACATCAACTCGATCCCCACCTCCGCCGAGCCGGACTTCCCCGGTGACGAGGAGATGGAAGCCAGGATCACCGCGTACAACCGCTGGAACGCGGCCGCGATGGTGACCCGTGGCTCGAAGCACGGCGTCGGCGGCCACATCGCCACCTTCGCCTCGGCGGCCTGGCTGTACGAGACCGGCTTCAACCACTTCTTCCGCGGGAAGGAGGGCGACGGCTCCGGCGACCAGCTGTACATCCAGGGCCACGCCTCCCCCGGCATCTACGCCCGCGCCTTCCTCGACGGCCGCCTCTCCGAGGCGCAGCTGGACAACTTCCGCCGCGAGGCCGGCGGGAACGGCCTGCCGTCGTACCCGCACCCGCGCCGCCTGCCGTGGCTGTGGGAGTTCCCGACCGTGTCCATGGGCCTCGGCCCGCTCTCCGCGATCTACCAGGCGCGGTTCAACCGCTACCTGACCGCGCGGAACATCAAGGACACCTCGAACTCCCACGTCTGGGCCTTCCTCGGCGACGGCGAGATGGACGAGCCCGAGTCGACCTCGGCGCTCACGCTCGCCGCCCGCGAGGGTCTGGACAACCTGACGTTCGTCATCAACTGCAACCTGCAGCGCCTGGACGGCCCGGTCCGCCCGAACTTCCGCGTCGTGCAGGAGCTGGAGGCGCAGTTCCGCGGCTCCGGCTGGAACGTCATCAAGTCGATGTGGGGCAACGCGTGGGACGAGCTGTTCCAGCTCGACACCACCGGCGCGCTCCTGGAGCGGCTCCGTGAGGTCCCGGACGCCCAGTTCCAGACGTACCAGACGCGTGACGTCGCCTACATCCGTGAGAACTTCTTCGGCACGAGCCCGGCGCTCATCGAGCTCGCGAAGGTCCTGTCCGACGACAAGATCTCCGAGTGCTTCCACGTCTCGCGCGGCGGTCACGAGCCCCGCAAGGTGTACGCGGCGTATAAGGCGGCCGTCGAGCACAAGGGCGCCCCGACGGTCATCCTGACGCAGACCGTCAAGGGCTTCACGCTCGGCAAGGGCTTCGAGTCCAAGAACGCCAACCACCAGATGAAGAAGCTGACGATCGACGAGTTCAAGGGCATGCGTGACCTCCTTGACCTGCCGATCCCGGACAGCCGCTTCGAGGACGGTGTCGTTCCGTACGCGCGTCCCGCCGAGGGCTCCCCCGAGCTGCGCTACCTCGCCGAGCGCCGTGCCGCCCTGGGCGGTCCGGCTCCGGCCCGCCGCACGCAGCCGCTCGCGCCGCTGCCCGCGCCCGCCGACAAGGCCTTCGCCTCCTTCGACAAGGGCTCCGGCTCGCAGTCCGTCGCCTCGACGATGGCGCTCGTACGGCTCCTGAAGGACCTCGTACGGGACAAGACGTCCGGCAAGCGCTGGGTGCCGATCATCCCCGACGAGGCGCGCACCTTCGGCATGGAGTCGCTGTTCCCGTCGCTGGGCCTGTACTCGCCCAAGGGCCAGACGTACGACCCGGTCGACCGCGACCAGCTCATGTACTACAAGGAGTCCGAGTCCGGCCAGATCCTCAACGAGGGGATCAACGAGGCGGGCTCGCTGGCCGACTTCATCGCCGCCGCCACGTCGTACTCGACGCACGGCGAGCAGATGATCCCGCTGTACATCTTCTACTCGATGTTCGGCTGGCAGCGCACCGGCGACCAGTTCTGGCAGCTCGCCGACCAGATGGGCCGCGGCTTCGTCGTGGGCGCCACCGCCGGCCGCACGACGCTGACCGGTGAGGGCCTGCAGCACGCGGACGGCCACTCCCCGATGATCGCGGCGACCAACCCGGCGGCCCTGTCGTACGACCCGGCCTTCGCCTACGAGATCGCCACGATCATGAAGGAAGGTCTGCGCCGCATGTACGGCGAGGCCAAGCCGGGCGAGGACCAGGACGTCTTCTACTACCTGACGGTCTACAACGAGCCGATGCCGCAGCCGGCGAAGCCGTCGGTGGCCGGTCTGGACGAGGCCATCATCAAGGGCCTCTACCGGTTCAACACGGCGGAGACCGCGGGGGTGGACGTGGCGGCCGCGAACGCGCCGCGCATCAACCTCATCGGTTCCGGTACGGCCATCCACTGGACCCTCAAGGCGCAGCGGCTGCTCGCCGAGGAGTGGGGCGTCGCCGCCGACGTGTGGTCGGCCACCTCCTGGACCGAGCTGCGCCGCGACGCCCTGGAGGCCGACGAGGCGCTGCTGAAGGGCGAGGAGCGGATCCCGTACGTCCGTCAGGCGCTCGCCGGCGCGCAGGGTCCGGTCCTGGCCGTCTCCGACTACATGCGCCAGGTCCCCGACCAGATCGCGCAGTGGGTCGAGCAGGACTACACCTCGCTCGGCGCGGACGGCTTCGGTCTCTCCGACACCCGTGAGGACGCCCGCCGCCACTTCGGCGTCGACGCCGAGTCGATCGTCGTCGCGGCCCTCGCCCAGCTCGCCCGCCGCGGCGAGGTCAAGGCGACGGCCGTGAAGGAGGCGCGCGAGCGCTACGGCCTGTAGGCACCCCGCACGTACGTGCCCCGTCCCGATTGCCGGGGCGGGGCACGCGTGCGTGAATGGACGGGTTCGCCGGGGGGCCGCTCTCGTCCCGGAGGCACACCTCCATGAAGATCTCGAAGACTCCTTCCGCGCCCTGCTGGGCCGATCTGTCGACGGCCGACGTGGACGCGGCCCGGCTGTTCTACGAGGGCCTGCTGGGCTGGCGGGCGCGGCCGGTGGACGATCCGGCGGCGGGCGGGTACGTCATGTTCCGTCTGGGCGCCGACGGTCCGCGGGTCGGCGGGGCCGGCCCGGCGCCGGACCCGCAGCAGCCCGCCGCGTGGCTGCCGTACTTCCAGTCCAGCGGCATCGACGCGGTCACCGCGCGGGTCGGCGGCAACGGCGGCCGGGTCGTGGCCGGTCCGATGGGCGTCCTGGAACAGGGCAAGCTCGCGGTCTGCCAGGACCCGGCCGGGGCCGCGTTCGGCCTGTGGGAGCCGCTCGCGCACGCCGGGTTCGAGGCGGTGAACGTGCCGGGCAGCTTCTGCTGGTTCGAGCTGCTGACCCGGGACGCGGCGGGCGCCGTGGACTTCTACCAGTCGGTGCTCGGCTGGGGTGCGAACGCGTGTCCGGCCGAGGACGGCCTCCGGTACACGGAGTGGACCGTCGCCGACGAGGCGTTCGGCGGCATGGTCGACATGTCGACGGGTCATTTCCCGCCGGAGATCCCCGCGCACTGGAACCTGTACGTCGCCGTGGACGATCCGGACGCCGTCGCCGCGCGCTGCCAGGAGCTGGGCGGCCGGGTCCTGGTGGAGCCGACGACGATCGAGCCCGGCCGGTTCGCGGTCCTCGCCGACCCGCAGGGTGCGGCGTTCTCGGTCATGCGCTTCACGGGCTGAGCCCGTTGTCGGCGGGACGGTTCATGATGGCGGCATGCGTGCTGCCCGCCTGATCAAAATGGTGCTGCTGCTCCAGTCCCGGCCGTCGATGACCGCCGCCGAGCTGGCGCACGAGCTGGAGGTGTCCGAGCGGACGGTGACGCGGGACGCCCAGGCGCTGTCGGAGGCGGGCGTCCCGGTGTACGCGGACCGCGGCCGGACCGGCGGGTACCGGCTGATCGGCGGCTACCGCACCCGCCTCACCGGGCTCGCCCGCGGCGAGGCGGAGGCGCTGTTCCTGTCCGGGGTGCCGGGGGCGCTGCGCGAGATGGGCCTGGACGACGCGGCGTCGGCGGCCCGCCTGAAGGTGTCGGCGGCGCTGCTGCCGTCGCTGCGGGACGCGTCGCGGACGGCGGCGCAGCGGTTCCATCTGGACGCGCCGGGGTGGTTCAAGGAGCCGCGGACGCCCGAGCTGCTGCCCGCGGTCGCGGAGGCGGTCTGGGACGACCGCGTGATCCGGGTCGCCTACTGTCGCCGGGACGCCCAGGACGCCCCTGTGGAACGGGAGTTGGAGCCGTACGGGCTCGTGCTCAAGGCGGGCGTCTGGTATCTGGCGGCGGCCGTGCGCGGCGGGGACGGGCCCCGGGTGTACCGGATCGACCGGTTCACGTCCGTGGCGCCCGGGGACGAGCGGTTCGTGCGGGACGAGGAGTTCGACCTGCCCGGGTTCTGGGAGGAGCGGGCGGCGCAGTTCGCGCGGGCGATCCTGCGGGCCGAGGTGGTCGTACGGCTGACGGCCGACGGGGTACGACGGCTGCCGTACGCCACCGATCCGGCGTCCGCACGGGAGGCGATGGAGTCGGCGGGGGCGGCGGGGGCCGACGGGCGGGTGACGGTGACGTTGCCGGTCGAGTCCGAGGAGGTCGCGTACACCCAGCTCATGGCCCTGGGGCCGGAGGCGGAGGTGGTGACTCCGGCGGCGCTGCGGGAGCGGTTCGCGCAGGCGGCGCGGCGGATGCGCGGGTGGTACGGGTGAGCACGGGGCGCGGGCGCGTGCCGCTCGTGGAGTGCCCTGGGCATGTGCATGCATAACGAAGTGACGCACCTCGGACGCTCGGCGTGCGTCCCCCGGGCCCAGGGCCGATGCTTGTCCCGTGATGGACGAGACCGAGTTCTGGGAGATCGTGGACAGTACCCGGGAGGCCGCCGAGGGCGACCCCGAGGGCCACGCCGAGCTGCTCGTCGACAGACTGCTGCAGTCCGACCCCGACGCGGTCCTCGACTTCGCCCGGCACTTCGAGTCCCGTTACAACCGTGCCTACCGCTGGGACCTGTGGGGTGCCGCGTGGGTGCTCCTCGGCGGGGCCAGCGACGACGCGTTCGACTTCTTCCGGTGCTGGCTGATCGGGCAGGGCCGGGAGGTCTTCGAGGGCGCGCTGCACGACCCGGACTCGCTGGCGGAGTCGCTGCGCGACTTCGACGAGGAGGTGGACGGGGACGGGGAGGAACTCGGGTACGCGGCGGACGAGGCGTACGAGGAGCTGACCGGGGCGGTCGCCGCCGATCTGGGCATCCCCTCGGCTCCCGCGGAGCCGGAGGGCACGCCGATCGACTTCGAGGATCCCGGGGTGCTGGCCAGGCTGTACCCACGCCTGACGGAGAGGTTCGGCTAGCCGCCGGGATCGGGTTGTCTCGGGTGCGGGTCCGTGGGGACCGGCCGCGCAGTCCCCACGCCCCTCACGTCATGCGCCGCGCGCGGCCTTCACGCAGCCGCGATGGCCTGCTCGAGCCCCGGGAACGCGAACTCGAAGCCGGACTCCAGAAGCCGCGTGGGAACAGCCCGGGTGGAGCCCAGCACGTCCCCCGCCATCTCGCCCAGCGCCAGGCGGAGCGCGGCGGCCGGGGCGGGGAACAGCGTCGGGCGATGCAGCACACGGCCCATCGCCGCGGTGACCTCACGGTTGGTCGCCGGGTGCGGCGCCGTCAGGTTGACCGGCCCGGACAGGGCCTCCGTGTCCAGGAGGTGGCGCAGCGCCGCGACATGGTCGTGCAGCGCGATGTACGACCAGTACTGGCGGCCGTCCCCCATGCGTCCGCCGAGCCCCGCCTTGAACAGCGGGAAGAGCTTGGCCCAGGCGCCGCCGTCGCGGGAGACGACCAGGCCGGTGCGGGCCGTCACCGTACGGATGCCGGCCTGGTGGGCGGGGGCCGTGGCGGCCTCCCACTCCACGCACACCGACGGCAGGAAGCCCTCGCCCGCCGGTGCGGACTCGTCGACGGCCTGGCTGCCGGTGTCGCCGTAGTAGCCGACCGCGCTGCCGTTCAGGAAGACCCGGGGCGGGGTGTCGAGGGTCGCGGCGGCCTCGGCGAGGGCCGTGGTGCCGAGGACCCGGCTGTCGCGGATCTCCCGCTTGTACGCGTCCGTCCACCGGTGGTCGCCGACCCCGGCTCCGGCGAGGTTCACGATCGCCTCGCAGCCGGCGAGGCCGTCCGTGTCGACGTACGTCTTCTTCGGGTCCCAGCGGACCTCCTCCGCCGTCCTCGGGGCGCGCCGCACCAGGCGCAGCACGTCGTGTCCGTCGGCTGTCAGGGAACGGACGAGGGCCGAGCCGATGAGTCCGGAGGCGCCCGCCACCGCGATACGAGTCATGCCCCCATCCTGCCGGTCGTACAGTGACCCGCATGTCGCTGCCGCAGCCCCGCATACGTTTCGCCGTGTCGGACGACGACGAGGACCTGGCCCGCCTCGACCGGGACACCTGGTCCCACCTGCACGCGGTCAAGCCGCCGCAGCGGCAGCCGTACCCGCCGTTCTTCACCGAGCGGTTCGGCCCGCGCGACCATCTCGTCGCCGAGCTCGACGGGCGCGTCGTGGGCTACGTCCGGCTCGGGTACCCGACCCCGCTGCCCGCGAACGCGCACGTGCGGCAGATACAGGGCCTGGCCGTCGCCACCGCGGCGCGCGGGCTGGGTCTCGGCCGGATCCTGGTGCGGGCCGCGGTCGAGCAGGCACGGCGCTCGGGCGCGCGGCGGATCACGCTGCGGGTGCTCGGGCACAACACCCCGGCCCGGAAGCTGTACGAGGCCGAGGGCTTCGTCGTCGAGGGCGTGCTGCCCGAGGAGTTCCTGCTGGACGGGGAGTACGTGGACGACGTGCTGATGGGGCAGGTGCTGCACGACGGCACCAGGCGGAGTGCGGCGGCGCGCGACTCGTAGCAGGGTGAACGGGTACGCCCGTCGCGAAGGGAGCCCCGCCGGCATGACCTGGCCCGTGGCGCGCCGCCGTGACGGGGAGGAGCGCGCCTGGCTGCGCGGCGCACCCCCGCCGCGCTGGGTGCGCTGGCTGCCGATCGTGCTGCTCGTCGGGCTCGGCGCGCTGCAGTTCGGCACCGAGGAGCGGCTGGAGCTGGGCTTTCTGCTCGCCGCGATCCCGCCGCTGGCCGCCCTGTCGTACGGGCCGGCGGTCACGGCGCTGCTCGGCGGCCTCGTCGTCCTGCTCCTGGATCTGCCCGCGGCCGGGTTCGGGCGGCCGGGCAACGGTGACGTGCTGATCGTGGCGTTCGTCGCGGTGCTGAGCGTGGTGATCGCGTGGGTGCGCAGCCGCCGCGACGAACAGCTGGTCACGGTGCGCACGGTGGCGGAGGCCGCCCAGTTCGCGGTGCTGCCGCCGCTGCCGGAGCGGGTGGGGACGGTGCGCTGCGCGGGCCTGTACCGGGCGGCGCAGCGCGGGGCGCTGGTCGGCGGGGACTTCTTCGACGTGCGGCGCGGGCCGTGCGGGGTGCGGGCGGTCGTCGGGGATGTGCAGGGGCACGGTCTGTCGGCGGTGGGCACGGTGGCGGGGCTGCTCGGCGCGTTCCGGGAGGCGGTGCTCGACCAGCCGGACCTGGAGGGCGTCGCGGCGCGCCTGGACCGGCGGCTCGTGGTGGACGCGGCGCAGGACGAGCACGCGGAGCTGTTCGCGACGGCGGTGCTCCTGGAGTTCCCGGACGACTCCCCCGTCGTCCGGGTCGTCAGCTGCGGGCATCCGCATCCGTTGCTGCTGCGCGCCGGGCGGGTGACGGAGCTGCCCGTGGCGTCCGGGGCGCCGCTGGGCCTGGGCATCGCGGGGCTCGCGCCGCCCGAGCAGCTGACGGTGCAGCTGCGCGCCGGGGACCGGCTGCTCGCGCTGACGGACGGGGTGACGGAGGCGCGGGACGCCTCGGGCGGCTTCTATCCGCTGACGGAGCGTCTGCCGGGCTACGACTGCGCGGATCCGGCGGCGCTGACGGACGCGGTGTGGCGGGACGTGACGCGGTTCGCGGGGGCGGTACGGGACGATCTGACCCTGCTCGTGTTCGCTCCACAGGCCCCGGACGTGCCGGGCGGAGCGTGAGGTGTGAACGTAGGGCCCATGAAATACCTGGGAGTCCCGTGCCGTCCGGGGCGTCGCCGTACCGCGACCGCCGCTTCCGTACTGCTGCTGCCGCTGGCCCTGTCCACCCTGGCCGGCTGCTCCGACGACGACGCCACGGCGACGCCGCCGGTGGCGTCCCCGGCCGCGACCGCGAGCGGCGCGCGCTGTCCGACGGATCCGCTCGCCCCCGACGAGGGCGCGGACGCGGCACCGGCGGCGACGGGCGCGTACACGCTGGGGAACGGGGACGAGGCGGCGCCGCGCGAGATGGCGTACGCGGCGCGCAAGGGCGACGAGTCGGCGGTGCTCGTGTCCGGCTCGGGGAAGCTGACGACGCGCGACTCGAAGATCGCCAAGAGCGGTGCCACGTCGTCCGTCGACGCGTCCGGCGGCCACGGCCTGAACGCGGCGGCGCTGGCCCGCGACGGCGGCCGGCTGTCGCTGTCGGGCGGCACGGTGACCACGACGGGCAAGGGCGCGACGGGCGTGTTCGCGTCGGGGAAGGGCGCGTCGGCGACGCTCGGCGCCAACACCGTCCGCACCAAGGGCGCGTCCGCGCGCGGCGTGACGGCCTCGCACGGGGGCGAACTCGGCCTGACGTACGTGCAGATCGACACGGCGGGCGCCCAGGCCTCGCCGATCGCGGCCGGTCCCGGCGGGGGGAGGGTGACGGTGTCCGGCGGCACGATGACGTCGGCGGGCTGCGGGTCGCCCGGGGTGCAGACGGCCGGTGACGTGTCGGTCTCCGGCACGCTGTTCGACCTGGCGAACTCGGAGGCGTTCACCGTGGAGTCCGGGGGTTCGCTATCCCTGCGGAACGTACGGGCGTCCGCGGCCGCGGGCGGGGTGGTGCTGCGGGGCGGGGACGCGACGTCGTTCTCGATGTCGGGCGGGTCGATCCAGGCCGCCGACGGCGACATCTTCTCGGTGCGGCAGGCGGTGGCGGACGTGAGGCTGAGCGGTGGCGCGGAGCTCAGGACGAAGCACGGGGCGCTGCTGCGGGTCCGCGACCGGGGCATCGCGACCTTCGCGGCGGACGACGAGAAGCTGAAGGGGAACGTGGTCGTCTCCGACGGTTCCGCCACGCTGGACCTCAGCGGGTCGACGAGGCTGGACGGGGCGGTTACGGGGGCGTCGATGACGCTCGGCGCGAAGACGCGGTGGTCGGTGTCCGGGGACTCGTCGGTCAAGCAGCTGGAGCTCGCCCCGGGGGCGAGCGTCGCGGACGTGATCACCGGGAACGGGTACTCGGTGACGTACGACAAGGCCGCCAGCCCGGAGCTCGGCGGGAAGACGTACCGGCTGAAGGGCGGCGGGACGCTGCGGCCCGCCGGATCCTAGGGCCTGCCCTGGAGGCGGGCGGCCTGTTCGCGGATCGTGGGGAGTTCGGCCATCAGGGCCAGGCCGGGGCAGAAGGTCTCGTAGCCGTCGCGGTGCCCGGAGATCGCCGGGAACTCGGCGGCGGTGCCCGTCGCGAACCGGCTGAGGCTGTTGCTGGACACCAGGCGCACGGTGGCGCGGGGGTCGGCGCCGGACAGGCCGAGCTTCCACGCGGCGACGGCGGCGATCGCGTCAGTCATCGCCCGCGGCACCGGGGTGCCCTGGGTGAAGGTGCCGATCGCGGCGATCCCGGCCGTGTTCTGGTTGAAGCCCTGGGTGTGGGCGCCGACGACGGCCCGGTCGACGCCGCCGGCGCGGCCCTCGTAGACGGTGCCGCAGCGGTCGACCAGGAAGTTGTAGCCGATGTCGTCCCACTCCCTGCCGCCGGCCTGGCCCGCGTAGAGGTGGCGGATGATGCGCGGGGCGTCGGCGCAGTCGTAGCCGTTGGGCGAGTCGGTGTGGTGGAGGAAGACGGCGTCGACGCGGTCCGCGTACCGCACGGGATCGCGGTGGTAGATCTCCGCGCCCGCCAGCCACCGGGTGCGCGGCACGATGGGCGGCGCAGCGGCCGTGTGCGCTGCGGCGTCCGCGCGGCGCGCCGGGACGGCCGCGGCCGGCATCGCGGCGGCCCGGGCGGCGGCCTCAGGGTCCGGCGGTCCCGGGCGGTCGATCGCGACGGCGCACAGCACGAGGAGCCCGAGGGCCAGGGCCCCGGGAACACAGCACAGCACCGCCCGGACGACACGCACGCCTCCCACTCTCCGGCCTCCGCGCGCTGTGCGGTCAGCCACATGTGGGCCAGGTGGCGGAACCAGCGAGGGCCCCGTGGTCGTTTGTTACCGATATGGACCTGCACATTCTCGACGTCCTGCTGATCGTGCTGGCGCTCGCCTATGCCGTGTCCGGCTACCGGCGCGGGCTGCTCACCGGCTGCGTCTCGCTGGCCGGGTTCGTCGGCGGCGCCGTCGTCGGCGTCTGGCTGCTGCCGTTCGTCATGGAGGCGTTCACGGCCGGTACGTCGACGGCCACCGTGGTCGCCGTGCTCACGGTGCTGCTGCCCGCGGTCGCGGGGCACGCGCTGGCCGGGCGGCTCGCGGTGCGGGTGCGCGGCGGGATGGACCGGGCGCCGGGCCCGCTGCGGGTGGCGGACGGGATCGGCGGCGCGGCCGCGAGCGCGGTGGCCGTGCTGGTCGTGGCGTGGGTGGCGGGCAGCGTTCTCGCGTCGTCGTCCTCGGCGGCCCTGAACCAGGCGATCCGCAGCTCGACGGTGCTCGGATCGGTGCAGGACACGATGCCGTCGACGACGCCCGCCTGGTTCTCACGGGCCACCGGGGCGCTCACCTCGGCGGGCTTCCCGCAGGTCTTCGACCCGTTCGCGAACGAGCCGTCGGCGGAGGTGGCGAAGCCCTCGGGGGACAACGTGACGGCGGCCGCGACCCGCTCGGCGCAGCGCGCCACCGTCAAGGTGGAGGGCTCGTCGGGCACCCAGGGCCGCGAGGGCAGCGGTTTCGTGTACGCGTCCGAGCACGTCATGACCAACGCCCATGTGGTGGCGGGCATCGACGACCCGTCGGTCCGGGTCGGCGGCGTCGGCCGCGCGTACGCCGCGAAGGTGGTCCTGTTCGACCCGGACAAGGACGTGGCGGTGCTGTACGTGCCGGGTCTGCGGGCCCCGTCGCTCTCCTTCGACGACGACGCCGCGCGCGGTGACGCGGCGGTGGTCGCGGGCTACCCCCAGGACGGCGGCCTCGACCTCCAGGCGGCCACCGTCGCCGACACGATCCGGGCGGGTGGCCAGAACATCTACGGCTCCGGGAACGTCACGCGCGAGATCTACTCGATCCGCTCCACGGTGCTGCCCGGCAACTCGGGCGGCCCGCTGCTGACCACCTCCGGCGAGGTGTACGGCGTGGTGTTCGCCCGGTCCACGACGGACGCGGGGACCGGGTACGTGCTGACGGCGGACGAGGTGGCCGGGGACGCGCGGCAGGCGGCGTCGGCGACGACGCCGGTCGACACGGGCGCCCTGATCTCCTCGTAGCCCGGCCGCGGGACGGCTCAGTAGTGCGTTCCGCCGTCGACGCGGATCTCCGTGCCGGTGATGAACCTGCCGTCCTCGGACGCCAGCATGGCGACGACCCCGGCCACGGCCTCGGGACCGGCGAAGCCTTCGCCCAGGGCCGGCGCGAGCTTGGTGAACAGGCTCCAGTCGGTGTCCTCGGGCAGGCCGGGGCCCTGGCTCTGCCCGCTCTGTCCCGACCCGTCGGTCATGCCGGACGCGATGGAGCCCGGCTGCACGGCGGTGAACCGGATGCCCTGCTTGCTGTACTCGGCGGCCAGCGCGTGCGTCATCGACTGGATGCCGCCCTTGCTCGCCGCGTACGCCGCCATGTACGGGTGGGCGAACATCGCGGACGTGGAGCTGAAGTTGACGACGGCCGGGCCGTTGCCTTCGAGGAGCGCCGGTATCGCCTCGCGGATCATCAGGAAGGTGCCGGTCAGGTTGACCGCGATCACCCGGCCGAAGTCGGCGAGCGACGTCTCGTGGGTGTGCGAGGAGCGCAGGATGCCGGCCGCGTTGACCAGCACGTCCAGGCCGCCGAGGACGTCCACGGCGGCGGCGACGCCCGCGCGCACGGAGGCCTCGTCGGCGATGTCGACGACGACGGTGGTCAGGCGGTCCGCGGCGGCGCCCGCCTTGGCGGCGGTGTCCTGGAGGCCGGCCTCGCTGACATCGGCGGCGACGACCGTGCCGCCCTCCTCCAGCAGGCGCAGCACCGTGGCCTGGCCGATGCCGGAACCGCCACCGGTGATCAGTGCGCGGCGTGCTTCGTAGCGGTTCATGTCGTCTCCCTGCGGTGTTCGGTGCGGCGTTGCACGTGGCTTCACAGTACGCCCATGTGGCACGTTTTGCCATGACGGCTATTCGTGCCATACCAGTCCTCCGGGGACTACGCTTCGACCTGTGAACCGACCTCTTTCGCTGACCGAGCGCCGCAAGGCCGCGACGCAGCTCGACATCGCCCGCGCCGCGGTGGAGCTCTTCACCGAGAAGGGGCCCGACGCCACGACGGCCGAGGAGATCGCGGCCCGCGCCGGGGTGGCCCTGCGCACCTTCTACCGGTACTTCCGCAACAAGCAGGACGCGGTCGGACCGCTGCTCGCCTCGGGCGGTGACCGGTGGCGCGCGCTGCTCGCCGCGGCGGAGCCGGGGACCCCGCTGCCCGAGGCCCTGGAGGCGGCGGCCGTGGCCTCGCTGGCACCGTCGGACGGCACGGCGCAGGAGGGCCTGCGCCAGACGCGCGTCCTGCTGCGCGCGGCCCAGGACGACCCGGCGCTGCGGGCGGTCTGGTACCGGGTGAACCAGGAGTCGGAGGAGCAGTTGCTGCCGGTCGCCGAGCGGCTCGTCGGGGCGGACGCGGATCCGCTGGAGGCCCGCCTCGTGGCCGCGGCGGCGACCGACGCCATCCGGGTGGCGCTGGAGGTGTGGGCGGTCTCGGACGCGGGGGTGACCGGGGCCGGTTCACCGGCCGAGCTGGTGGTGCGGTGCATCCGTGAGCTGACCCCGGGGCTCGGCACAGGCGCGGACCCCTCCGCCCGATAGGCGTGCGCACGCGTCCACGCCCCTGCGTCGACCGGTCGCGCCGCCCCCCGCGCCCTTGACGGGGCGCACTCGGTGGCGCCCGTGTGCCCCCGTGCCGCCCCGACGCGCGACTGCTCTTGACTCCGAGTGGACTTAGCCTCGACCCGAACTCGGGTATTCCGTGGCCTTGTTGAGGGCATGACGCCCTCAACATGAGCCGCCATCAGCCGCGCAACTCCGGGAGGGGCACGTGCTTGAGCCCGCACACGCAGAATCGGGGGCCGTCGTCGTCGTAGGGGCCGGGGTCGCGGGACTCTCGGCCGCCCAGCACCTGACCAGGGCGGGAGCGAGAGTCCTGGTCCTGGAGGCCGCCGGAGGCGTGGGCGGCCGCATGTCCACCGAGAAGGTCGACGGGTTCCGTCTGGACCGGATCGGACAGCCGCTGTCCACCTCGTACCCCGAGCTGCGCCGGACGCCCGGTCTGGACGGTCTGGCGCTGCGCGTCTTCTCGCCCGGCGTGCTGGTGCACAGCGAGGGCCGCCGCCACCGCACGGGCGAACCCGCCGACCCCCGGCGCGCGAGGGGCGCACTCAGCGCGGCACGCGCCCTGGCAAGCGCTCCTCGGCCGCCGCGCGGCGTCCGGCCCCCGCTCGGCGGTCCTCTGGACCATGCCCGGCTGGCCGCGGCGCTCGCCCGGCTCGCCGCCACCGAGCCCGCCCGCCTGCTCGCCCGTCCCGAACTCCCGATCGGGCGCGCCCTGCCGGATCGCGGCATGCCCGCCAGAACCCTGCACGGCTTCGTCCGTCCGCTGCTGTCGGCGCTGCTGTGCGATCCGGACCTGACGACGTCCAGCCGCTGCGCCGATCTCGCGCTGCACGCCTACGCGGCGGGCCGGCTCGCCGTGCCGGAGGGCGGCGCGGACACGCTCCCCGAGCTGCTCGCGGCCTCCCTGCCCGCCGGCACGGTGCACACCGGCGTCCGGGTCACCGCCGTCGCCGCGCGTTCCGTGACCACCGCTGAGCACGGTGAACTCACGTGCCGCGCCGTGGTGTTGGCGACCGACGCGGTCGCCGCCGCCGAGCTGCTGCCCGGCCTGCGCGTGCCCGCCTTCCACCCGGTGACGGTCGTGCACCACGCGGTGCCCGAGCCGCCGCT
The DNA here is from genome assembly GCF_050410835.1 of Streptomyces sp. cg35. Classification (NCBI taxonomy): domain Bacteria; kingdom Bacillati; phylum Actinomycetota; class Actinomycetes; order Kitasatosporales; family Streptomycetaceae; genus Streptomyces; species Streptomyces sp. cg35. The sequence goes on along the minus strand of NZ_CP191268.1, from coordinate 6,401,099 downwards.
CACCGAGCCCGCGCTGCTGCTCGACGCCGACCGGCTCGGACCCGTCGCGCACACCTCCGTCATCAGTCAGGTCGACCCGACCCGCGCCCCGGCCGGACGCGCGCTCGTCTCGTCGACCGTGCTCGGCGCGCCGCCCTCCGACCACGAACTGCGGACCCATCTGGCCGCGCTGTACGGCACGTCGACCGGCTGCTGGGAGACCCTCGCCGTGCACCACGACGCGCGCGCCGTGCCCGCGATGCCCGCGCCGCACGACCCGCGCCGCCCCGTGCGGCTCCTCGACGGCCTGTACGTGTGCGGGGACCACCGGGACACGAGCACGGTGCAGGGCGCGCTCCGCTCGGGCCGCCGGGCGGCCCGAGCGGCTCTGGCGGACCTCGGGGCGGCCGGGCCCGCCCGTGCGGAGCCGGACCGGGAGGGGGCCGTCGGCGAGGCGGCCTGAGGGCGCCCGGCGCCTCCCCCGGGACGCGCCGGGCCTCCCGTCGCCCCGCTCACCTGAACCGCGCCCGCTCCCGTGGCACGATCCGGGGGCGGGCGCCCCAATGGAGTCGCCGCCTCACCCCAGCGCGGCGATCTTCTCCCGGTACCCGCGGACGGGCCCCGCGTCGCGGTACGGCTCCAGCCGCCGCTCGAACTCCCGGACGTACTCGTGCGCCCGCACCGAGCGCATGTCCGCCGCGGCGGCCGCCGCCTCCGCGCCGAGCGCGCACGCCGAGTCGAGCTCGCCGAGGCCCAGGCGCGCGGAGGCGAGCACGACCCGGCAGAACAGCCGGCTGCGCGCGAACCCGGGCGCCCGCAGCTGCAACGACCGCTCCGCGTGCTGCGCCGCGGCCCGGTACTGCTGGAGATCCCGGTGGCAGTGCCCGAACTCGTCCGCCAGCTGCGCCTCGTCGAAGAACCGGGCCCAGTGCGGCACGTCGTCGCCGGTCCGCGCCGCCTCGAGGGCCCGCTCGGCCCGCACCAGCGACGCCGTACAGGCCCGCACCTCCCCCAGCACGCCGTGCCCGCGCGCCTCCACGGAGTGCAGCAGCGCCTGCACCAGGGGCGGCGCCGCGACCCCGACCCCCTGCTGCGCGACCCGCGCCAGCTGCACCGCCTCGCGGCCGTGCCCGAGATAGACGGCCTGGCGGCTCATGGTGACCAGGACGTACGAGCCGTACATCCGGTCCGCCGCGGCCTGCGAGAGGCGCAGCGCCTGCACGAAGTAGCGCTGGGCGAGCCCGTGCGCCGCGATGTCGTACGAGGTCCAGCCCGCGAGCCGGGTGAGGTCGGCGACGGCGCCGAACAGCCGCCGCCCGGTCTGCTCGCCGTACGTGCCGCGCAGCATGGGCTCGGCCTCGTGCTCCAGGTACCGCACCAGGGCCTGCCGCGCGTGCCCGCCGCCGTAGGCGTGGTCGAGGGCGCGGAACAGTTCGCCGACCGAGCGCAGCGCGGCGATGTCGCCGCCCGTCACCCGGTGCCCGGGCCCGCGCTCGGTCTGGGTGCGCTGCCGGGGCACGGCGGGGCGGCCCTGCAGCGGGACTCTGGGGGCGGCCTCGCCGCGGGCGACCCGGTCGTCGGCGCGGCCGATCAGCCAGTCGCGGCTGGGCACGACGAGCCCGGCCGGGGTGAACGCGATCTTGCGCAGCTCGGCGTGGCTGCCGGAGTCCTTGCGCCACAGGCCGCTGACGATGTCGACGGCCTCCTCGGGCGATCCCGCGAACTCCAGGCCCGCGTAGACGGGCGCGCACGCGTCGAGCCCGAGGTCCTGGGCGGACAGGCGGCGGCCGAGGCGGCGGGTGAACACCTCGGCGATCAGCGCGGGGGTCGTGCCGCGCGGCTGCTGCCCGCGCAGCCATCTGGTCACCGATGTCTTGTCGTAGCGCAGGTCCAGACCGTGTTCGAGCCCTAGCTGGTCCACGCGGCGCGCGAGGCCCGCGTTGGAGAACCCGGCCTCCGCGATGAGCGCGGCGAGCTGGCGGTTCGGTGTGCGCTGCGGAGGTCGTTCCGTCATCAGCTGTGCGGTCTCCTGCCTTCCGGGCCGGGGTGCAGCCCTCATGGAACGGCGCGAATGTAGCGGCGATATCCGCCCCCCACCGGGCCTTCCCGAGGCCTTCATCCGATCGTGTGACGAACGCCGTCCGGAGTGGACAGGACAGGCCGGTCCGGAGGCTCCCTCCGGTCGGTCATACGATGCTTGTGCGCTACACCCGGAAGTACCCGGAAGGTTTGTCCCGTGCCTCACATCGTCATCGACTACTCCGACGGCCTCGCCGGCACGGTCGACGTACCCGCCCTCGTGGCGGAGCTCCACCCCCTCGTCGTCGAGCGCGTGCGCTCGGTCGGCGTCGGCAAGACGTTCGCGCGCCCCTCCGCGACATACGTGGACGGGGCGGCCGCCCCCTTCGTGCACGTGGAGGTCGGGCTGCTCCCCGGCCGCCCGCAGGCCCTCAAGGCCGCGCTCTGCGAGGACGTGCTCGGGCTGCTCGACAAGCACCTCGGGGCCTCGTCCGGGATCACCGGGATCACGTGCTCGGTCGAGGTCAGGGACCTGGACGCCTCCTACCGCCTGTTCCCCACGCACTGAGCCCGATCCGGGCGCCGTACAGTGGTTCGGGGCGCGATATATGCACGGTGAAGCTTGTAAGGGAGGCACTTGCCGTGAGTGAGTTCCGGTTCGTCCGCATGGGGTTCGGTGCGGACATGGTCGAGTACCAGGTCGCGTGGGACGAGCAGCGCCGTGTGCACGCCGCCCGTTTCGCCGACGAGGTGCCCGACACCTGCCTGCTCCTGGAGCACCCGCCGGTCTACACCGCGGGCCGGCGCACCGCGCCCGAGGAGCGCCCGCTGGACGGCACCCCCGTCATCGACGTGGACCGCGGCGGCAAGATCACCTGGCACGGCCCGGGCCAGCTCGTCGGCTACCCGATCCAGAAGCTGCCCCGCCCGGTGGACGTGGTCGCGCACCTGCGCCGCCTGGAGGACGCGATGATCGCGGTCTGCGCCGAGTTCGGCATCGAGGCCGCGCGCGTCGAGGGCCGGGCGGGCGTGTGGGTCCTCGGCGACCCGATCGAGCGGCGTACGAACCTGGGTGGCCTGTCCCTGGACTTCGACCCGCGCCTCAGCAGCGAGGACGAGGAGTTCGACCACCGCCTGGTCGGCCCCGAGTACGCGCCGTCGAACGCGGGCCAGCGCCACGAGGACCGCAAGATCTGCGCCATGGGCATCCGCGTCGCCAAGGGCGTCACGATGCACGGCTTCGCGCTGAACGTGAACCCGGACACGTCGAACTTCGACAAGATCATCCCGTGCGGCATCCGCGACGCGGGTGTGACCTCGCTCTCGTACGAACTCGGCCGCGAGGTCACGATGGACGAGGTGCTGCCGGTCGCGGAGAAGCATCTGCAGGACGTCCTGGGGAACGCGGCGCTCAAGCCGCGCGTCATCGAGAAGGCCACCGCCTGACCGTCCCGGTGGGGAATGCGCCCCGATGGCCAGAGGTTGGCCACCCGTGAGGGCCATGAACATCACGGGCGTACCCTGATGTACGCCGAGGAATCAAAGCTTTAGGGAGCCGGTCGTGTCCGCAGTCGCACCCGACGGACGCAAGATGCTGCGCCTGGAGGTCCGCAACAGCCAGACCCCCATCGAGCGCAAGCCCGAGTGGATCAAGACCCGGGCGAAAATGGGCCCCGAGTACACGAAGATGCAGAACCTCGTGAAGTCCGAGGGCCTGCACACGGTCTGCCAGGAGGCGGGCTGTCCCAACATCTACGAGTGCTGGGAGGACCGCGAGGCCACGTTCCTCATCGGCGGTGACCAGTGCACCCGGCGCTGCGACTTCTGCCAGATCGACACCGGCAAGCCCGAGGCCCTCGACCGCGACGAGCCGCGCCGCGTCGGCGAGTCCGTCGTCACGATGGACCTGAACTACGCCACGATCACCGGCGTCGCCCGCGACGACCTGGAGGACGGCGGCGCCTGGCTGTACGCGGAGACGGTCCGCCAGATCCACGCGCAGACCGCGGACCGCGCCGACGGCCGCACGAAGGTCGAGCTGCTGGCCCCGGACTTCAACGCGGAGCCGGCGCAGCTGGCCGAGGTCTTCTCCTCGCGCCCCGAGGTCTTCGCGCACAACGTCGAGACGGTGCCGCGGATCTTCAAGCGCATCCGCCCCGGCTTCCGCTACGACCGCTCGCTCAAGGTCATCACCGAGGCCCGCGAGTACGGCCTCGTGACGAAGTCGAACCTCATCCTCGGCATGGGCGAGGAGCGCGCCGAGGTCAGCGAGGCGCTGCGCCAGCTGCACGAGGCCGGCTGCGAGCTGATCACCATCACGCAGTACCTGCGCCCCTCCGTGCGGCACCACCCGGTGGAGCGCTGGGTGAAGCCGCACGAGTTCGTGGAGCTGAAGGAGGAGGCCGAGCAGATCGGCTTCTCCGGCGTCATGTCGGGCCCGCTGGTCCGCTCCTCGTACCGCGCCGGGCGCCTGTACCAGATGGCTATCGAGAAGCGCGGCTCGTACGTCGCCTCACAGGCGGTCTGATCGTCCGGTGAGGCGAGCGTGTGAATTCACGCACAAGTGACTACTGTCTGGTAGTGACCGTGACGACGCGGTCCTGACCGTCCCCGCAGATGAGGGCGACCGTCAGGGCCGCGTCAGCGTTTGAGGCCCGAACGTCAAGGCTTCATTGGCGTTTGACCGTCCGGTCACGCCCTGGTAACACCAATCAGTGACTCTGAAATCACGCCCCGTACACCTTTCGCCAGGGCCGTGATCCGACCTCGAGGGGGGACCTCAACGATGCAGGCCGCGCCCGTTCGCGCCACCGCCATCCCGACCTTCACCGACGCGCTGCGCGCCGTGGAGTCGCTGCTCATGAGCAGCGGCCAGCGCACCGCCCGCCGCAATGCCTGGACCTCCGTGCTGGAGGACCGCCGTCGTGCCAAGGACCGGGTCGAGGCCCAGCGCGTCCTCGAAGCGGTCTCCGCCCGGGGCTGACCCGCCCCGGGGCCGGTGCTGCTGTTCATCAGCCGTCCCCGGCCACGTAGACTTCAAGCATGGCGAGGAAGGAACCTGCAGCGGACGCTGCAAACACCGGGCGGCTCAAGCAGATCGCTCTGACCTACAAGATGACCCGCAAGGCCGATTCGAAGATCGGTCTTGTACTCGCGGCTGTGGGAATCGTCACCTTCGGTGTCTTCCTCGCGATCGGTTTCCTGATCGGTCACCCCATCTATCTCGGAATTCTCGGCCTCCTGCTCGCCTTCCTCGCGATGGCGATCGTCTTCGGACGCCGTGCCGAGCGGGCCGCCTTCGGGCAGATGGAGGGCCAGCCCGGCGCGGCGGCCGCGGTGCTCGACAACGTCGGGCGCGGCTGGACGACGACGCCCGCGGTCGCGATGAACCGCAGCCAGGACGTCGTGCACCGTGCGGTCGGCAAGGCCGGCATCGTGCTGGTGGCGGAGGGCAACCCGAACCGGGTGAAGTCGCTGCTGGCGGCCGAGAAGAAGAAGATGGCCCGCATCGTGGCGGACGTCCCGGTCCACGACCTGCTCGTCGGCAACGGCGAGGGCCAGGTCCCGCTGAAGAAGCTCCGCACCACCATGCTGAAGCTGCCCCGGGTGCTCACCGGGCCCCAGGTGACCGCGACCAACGACCGGCTGCGGGCGATGGGCGACCTGATGGCGAACATGCCGTTGCCGAAGGGTCCGATGCCGAAGGGGATGCGGATGCCTAAGGGTGGCGGCAAGATGCGGTGACGTTTCGTCGCCGCCTGACCTGTGAAAAGGCGCCCCGAGCTTGTGCTCGGGGCGCCTTTTCGTCTGCCGGGCCTTGGTGCGTCGGCGGGTGCGGCTTGCGTCGTGGCTTGTCGCGCAGTTCCCCGCGCCCCCTGGGAGCTTCGGCTTCGCCGCGCTCCCTCGGGGAAGGCTGCGCGCAGCGCATGCCTTCCGGGGCGCGGGGAACTGCGCGACAAGCCCCCACCGGCCCGCGGACCACGACGACTCAGATACGGACCTCGACGGACCTGGCCAGCCGGTCGTGCAGGCCACGACCGTCCCGGTCCCAGATCAGCGCGGGGACGGCCACACACAGCAGCGCCGTACGGACGACGACCCGCCCGGCACCGAGCCGCCCGCCCGCCTCCGAGACGACCCGCAGACCGAAGATGCGCTTGCCCGGGGTGGAACCGATGGTGCCGACCGTGAGGACGCCGAGGACGAAGAAGATGAGCAGCGCCCAGTTCCCCGTAGCCTGGTTGTAGCCGTGCGTCACCAGGCCGTATGCGATCAGCATGCACAGCGCCCAGTCGACCACGAGGGCTCCGATGCGTCGCCCGGGACGGGCGATGGAACCGGGGCCGTGCTCGGGCAGACCGAGCTGTTCTCCGCGGTACCCGAAGTCCGCGCCCGACTGTTCCAGTGCCTCGCGGGGCCCGGACAGCCACGATCCCATTGCTTCCCTGTTGTCCACGCATCAACGGTACTGCGCCGCGCCGCGGGACCCTCCCCGCCCCCTGGTCCGGTTAACTTCGGCGAAACAAATGGGTCATGCTTGAGAAATCACGTCTGCCTATGGTCAGGTCCAGCGTGTGCCACCGCACTGGCCTCACGACCGAGCTGCAAACCCCGCCCTGCCCCGGGTGGGAGTAGGAGGAGTTGGATGTTCCAGAACGCCGATGACGCCAAGAAGTTCATCGCGGACGAGGACGTCAAGTTCGTCGACGTCCGCTTCTGCGACCTGCCGGGTGTGATGCAGCACTTCACCGTGCCGGCTGCGGCGTTCGACCCGGCAGAGGAACTGGCCTTCGACGGCTCCTCGATCCGTGGTTTCCAGGCCATCCACGAGTCCGACATGGCGCTCCGCGCCGACCTGTCCACCGCGCGCGTCGACCCCTTCCGCCGCGACAAGACGGTCAACATCAACTTCTTCATCCACGACCCGATCACGGGCGAGCAGTACTCCCGTGACCCGCGCAACGTGGCGAAGAAGGCCGAGGCCTACCTCGCGTCGACCGGCATCGCCGACACCGCGTACTTCGGCCCCGAGGCCGAGTTCTACGTGTTCGACTCGGTCCGCTTCGAGACCTCCGCCAACCGCTCGGTCTACGAGATCGACTCCGAGGCGGGCGCCTGGAACACCGGCGCCGTCGAGAACAACCGCGGTTACAAGGTCCGCTACAAGGGCGGTTACTTCCCGGCCCCGCCGGTCGACCACTTCGCCGACCTGCGCGCGGAGATCTCCCTCGAGCTGGACAAGAACGGCCTGCAGGTCGAGCGCCAGCACCACGAGGTCGGCACGGCCGGCCAGGCAGAGATCAACTACAAGTTCAACACGCTGCTCGCCGCGGCCGACGACCTGATGCTCTTCAAGTACATCGTGAAGAACGTCGCCTGGCGCAACAACAAGACCGCGACCTTCATGCCGAAGCCGATCTTCGGTGACAACGGCTCGGGCATGCACGTCCACCAGTCGCTGTGGCAGGGCGGCTCCCCGCTCTTCTACGACGAGCAGGGTTACGCGGGTCTCTCGGACATGGCCCGCTACTACATCGGCGGCATCCTCAAGCACGCGCCGTCGCTGCTCGCGTTCACGAACCCGACCGTGAACTCGTACCACCGCCTGGTCCCCGGCTTCGAGGCCCCGGTCAACATGGTCTACTCGCAGCGCAACCGCTCCGCCGCGATGCGCATCCCGATCACGGGCTCGAACCCGAAGGCCAAGCGCGTCGAGTTCCGCGCTCCCGACCCGTCCTCGAACCCGTACCTCGCGTTCTCGGCGCTGCTCATGGCGGGCCTCGACGGCGTCAAGAACAAGATCGAGCCGGCCGAGCCGATCGACAAGGACCTCTACGAGCTGGCTCCCGAGGAGCACGCGAACGTCCAGCAGGTCCCGACCTCGCTCCCCGCGGTCCTCGACGCCCTCGAGGCGGACAACGAGTACCTGCAGGCCGGCGGCGTCTTCACGTCCGACCTGATCGAGACGTGGATCGACTACAAGCGCACGAACGAGATCGCCCCGATCCAGCTGCGGCCGCACCCGCACGAGTTCGAGCTGTACTTCGACATCTAAGAAAGCCACAGGCAGGAGCGGACCTCCGCTCCCCTGGGCCGTCTGTGGGCCGTCGGCCGTGTTCTTCCGGGTTCGGAAGGCGCGGCCGACGGCCTTTTTGTGACCCTCCGTGGTGCCTGCGGCCCCCTCCTCCTCCCTCAGGCGCAAAGCGCACATAAGGCCTAAAATCGGCCGGAGTCCACCCACTGCGGAAGCCTCGGAGGAGTGCCGTCATGAGCAATCTGTTCGTCGTCGCCTACAACGACCTCGCCACCGCCGACCAGGTCCGGGACAAGCTGCTGTCGATGTCCAAGGAGCACCTCGTCGAGCTCGAGGACATCGTGGTGGTCGAGCGGCGGGAGAGCGACGGGAAGATCAAGCTGCACCAGGCCGTGAACCACACGGCGACGGGCGCCGCGGGCGGGGCGCTGTGGGGCAGTGTCATCGGGCTGCTGTTCCTCGTGCCGTTCCTGGGGGCCGCCGTGGGGGCCGCCGCCGGTGCGGCCGGCGGGGCCGTGACGGACACCGGGATCAACGACGACTTCATGAAGGAGCTCAGCCAGAATCTGCGGCCGGGCGCCGCCGCGCTGTTCGTTCTGGTGAAACAGGCCGCGCAGGACAAGGTCGTGCCGGAGATCGCCGCGTACGGCGGGCAGTTGGTGCAGACGTCGCTGAGCCACGAGGAGGAGGACGCGCTGCGCGAGATGGCGCAGGCCGCGCAGGCGAAGGCCCGGGCCGCCGGGCAGGAGGCGCCGGCCGCTTCGTGACGGACCGGGCGGCTACTGGCCGCCGAGGTCCTCGCGGCCCGCGATGATCTCGCGGGACACGTCCGCGACCTTGCGCTGGTGGGAGCGGGCGTAGCGGCGTAAGCGCTCGAAGGCCTCGTCGAGGGTGAGGCCGTTGCGGGCGGCGAGGAGCCCCTTGGCCTGTTCGACGACGACCCGGCTGGACAACGCGTGCTCCAACTGGCCTGCCAGGACCCGGCTCTCGGTCACCTCGCGCTGGAGGGAGAGCGTGTGGGCGGCCGCCTCGGCGAAGGAGCGCGCCAGCGACAGGGCCAGCTCGTCGAGCCGGACTCCCCTGGCTCCGAACAGGACAAGGGCGCCCATCGAGCCGTCCTTGGCGATCAGCGGAAGTGCGGTGACGCGGCCATGCCCCAGGGCTGTGGCGCGCGCGGTCCAGCGCGGCCAGCGGGCGTGCGTCGGCTGCGTGGTCACGTCCACGTCGATGAGGGCGCAGCCCGTCGTACGCACGTCGTAGCCGGGTCCCTCCGGCCAGCCGGCGGCGTCCGCGGCGAGGGCGCGCAGGGCCGGGTCGGTGCCGTCGGTCAGGACGGTGGCGTCACTGGCCGCGTACTGCACGATCGCGCCGGGCGCGTCGAACAGCCTGCGGCCGCCCTCGGCCAGGGTGGCGAGCAAGGACTGGGTGTCGAGCGGATCCCGTGCGGCCTCTCCTGCCAACTGGGCGAAGACGTCGGCGAGTTCCTGCTCCTGCAGTGTCACGGTAGAAGGCCTCTCAGCCGAGTCTCAGTTGTCCTCGGACGATATCGCGGGCGACATCCCCGACGGGGCGCCCGTCGGCGAACGCCCGGGCTTTGACCAATTCCAGTGCATCCGCGACCTGACATTGCACTTGGACGGCGGTCACACCCGCGGCCTGGTGCACCACGGCGCGGTAGTCGACGCCGCCGAACAGGCCCGGTATCGCGTCCTGGCCGAGCAGAACACTGCGGGTCAGCGCGTCGGCGACCTCGGCGAACTGCGCCGTGGACGTCGTGCTGGGTTTCGGGTCGAAGACCGCGAGGGCACCGATGCAGTCACCGGGCACCTGGAGCGGCACGGCCACCACTTGGCCGATTCCGAGCGCCTCGAGGGCCGGGCCGTAGCCCGGCCAGCGGAAGCCCAGAGCGGAGCCCGACACCTCGACCGGACCGCGTGCGGTCACGGCGTCCCGCGACGGCCCTTCACCGAGGACGAACTCCAGGTCCTGCGCGGAGCGTGACGGCTGGTCGGACGAGGCGGTCGCGACCTGGTTGGACTCGCCGTCGACGAGGGTCACGGCGACGCTGCTCGCGCCGCATGCCTCGGCGACGCCCGTCATGAACAGGGGCGGCGGCCCGCCGTCGCGGACCCACTGGCCCGCTCGGCGGGCGTGCGCCTCCAGGAGCTCCGCCGCGACCACGTGGCGGGACCCGGTGGTGCGGTGCATGTCGGCAAGACGCACGTACACCGAACCCGAAGCGCCTTTCGTCAGCGCCTCGTAGCGCCGCGCGAGGCGGAAAGCACGGTCGGCGCGCTCACGCGCCCGCCTCGCACGCTGCCAGGCGAGCATGGCCTGTGCCGACGAACCGGCCCTGAGCTCCATGTCGCCCAGCGTACGCCCGAAGGGTCAGTCCGCACCGCTGGTCCGGCCTTCTTCCATCAGCAGGACGACTCCGCCGTCATGCCCGCCGAACGGGCTGCAGAACACGGTGCAACTGATGGCGCGGCCTACGCGGTTGACCGCCTCGGTCTGTACCGGGAGGCCGCGCCTGCGCGTCGTGACGCACTCCTCCACGACGGGAAGCAGCTGCTTCGTGGGCAGCCCGAACTCCAGGCGGAAGAAGGGTTCGTCGAGCACCTCGTCCTGGCGCAGGCCCCAGAGCTCGGCGGCGCCCCGGTTCCAGCTCTTGACCTTGAGGTCCTTGTCGAGGACGACGACGGCGGCGGCGATGGAGGTGAGGACGCCCTCCAGAAAGGCGCGGGCCTCGTCCAGCTCCTCGCTGCGGATGCGCATCTCGTCGTTCATGGTCTCCAGTTCCTCGTTCCCGGACTGGAGTTCTTCGTTGGTTGTCTCCAACTCCTCATTGGTGGACTGGAGTTCCTCGTTCGTGGTCTCCAACTCCTCGATCGAGGACTGGAGTTCCTCGTTGGTCGTCTCCAACTCCTCGTTCGTCGACTGGAGTTCCTCGTATGCGGTCTCCAGGTCCTCGCGCACGCGCTTGACCTCCGCCTTGAGCTGCGTGGCAACGGTGACATCGGTGAACGTGATGTTGGTGGCGGTCGGCAGTCCGCCGACGCCGACCAGTGGCTGCACCAGGATGTCGAAGTACTGGACGTCCTCGCCGACCCTGCGCTCCGCCCCGTTGACCCGCAGGGTGCGGCGCTCGTGCGTGGCCTGGTCGATCACCGACCGCAGTTCGACCGGGCGGTAGGAGATCTCCAGGTCCTGGAAGGGGCGCCCGATGTCGTTGGCGGTCAGGCCGAACTGGACACGGGCGTGGTTGTTGATCAGGACGACCATGCCCTCGGCGTCCACCGCGAGGGCGGCGCCCGGCGAGGCGTCGAGGATCAGATCGCGCAGCTGGCGGTTGCGGGCCACGCTCTGCACTTCGCCTCCGGTGAGGCGCAGCTTCAGCGGGGCGGGCTGGTAGGGCGGGCTGGCGCCGCCCGGGCGACGGCGGAAGATGCGCTGGCGCATGCTGACGACGTCGAACCGGTCGGCGTCGTTGAGCAGCATCTCCGCCTTGCCGAGGAACAGGAAGGCCTTCTCGCGCAGCGCGAAGTGGAACCGGTCGACGATCTGGGTCTGCGCCTCGACGTTGAAGTACATCAGGGTGTTGCGGCAGACCAGCAGGTCGAGGCGGGAGATGGGGGCGTCGCGGGTGATGTCGTGGCGGCCGAAGATGACCCGGCGGCGCAGGTCGGAGCGGAAGCTGTACTGCGAGCCGTTCTGCTCGAAGTACTTGTCGCGCAGCTCGGGGGCGAGCGGCTCCAGGGTCTTGGCCGGATAGAGGCCCGAGCGGGCGTCGCGCAGCGCCTCGTCGTCGACGTCGGTGCCGTAGATCTTGACGCGGGTCAGCGCCTCCTCCAGGCCGAGGGCCTCCGCGAACATGATGGCCAGCGAGTACGGCTCCTCACCGCTGGAGCAGCCCGCGCTCCACACCCGGATCTCGCCCTCGGGGGCCGTCTGGGCGAGGAGTTCGGGGACCATCTCGCGCTGCAGGTACGTCCAGGCGTCGGTGTCGCGGAACATGGAGGTGACGTTGATGAGGATGGTGTTGAAGAGCGCGTTGAACTCGTCGGCGTTGGTTTCGAGTTGGTCGCGGTAGTCGGCGTACGAGCCGATGCCGATGTCGGCCATGCGCTTGCGGATGCGGCGCCCCAGGGAGGAGCGCTTGTATCCGGTGAAATCGAAGCCGCGGGCGTCCCTCAGGAAGCCGAGGAGACTCTCGAGTTCCTCGTCCGTCTCGGTGTCGCGCGGCGCCTCGCTCATCGTTGTCTACCTACTGCCTCTTGGTCTCGACAAGTCCGCGGATCACCGCGGGGATTTCTTCCAGAGGTAGCACGAAGTCAACTGCTCCCGTACCCACTGCCGCCTCCGGCATGCCTCGGAATTCCGCGGTCTGCGGGTCCTGGGCAATCACGGTACCGCCCCGCGACTTGACCGCGTCGACTCCCATGGCGCCGTCGTTTCCGGTGCCGGTCAGGACGACAGCCACGGCGCGCGGGCCGTACGCCCCGGCGACGGACTCGAAGAGCAGGTCGGCGGAGGGACGGAGGAAGTGGACGAGCTCGCTCCTGGAGAGGGTGAGCGTGCCGCCGGGGCCGACGAGGAGGTGCCGGTCGGGCGGCGCGATGTAGACGGTGCCGGCGAGGGCGGGTTCGTTCTGTTCGGCCAGCTTGACGGTGAGGCCGGTGCGGCGGTCCAGGATCTCGGCGAGGACGGTGCGGTGCCGTGGGTCCAGGTGCTGTACGACGAGGACCGGTACGGGCAGGGCCGCGTCGAGCCCTCCGAGCAGGGTGGCCAGGCCGTTGATGCCACCGGCGGACGCGGCCACGGCGACCACGGCGAAGTTGTCGGGGACGGCTCCGGGCTGCTGTGACGGCATGTCGACGAGCGTAGCCCGCCGGCCTTGCGCGGGCAGCGGGGCACGGGCCGCGTCGCGCCGGGCGGCCCGGCTCCGGGCGGGGCCGGTCAGGCCCCCGGGGTCGCCGTGAGGACCCCCGCGGAGATCGCGCCGCGGAGTGTGGCGTGGTCCCGGCCGGTCTGGTCGGCGTAGCGCAGCGCGAACGCGGCGATCGCCCGGTCGAACGTGTCCGCGCCGCCGAGGTATCCGGCGATGGCGATGCGGTCGCCGGAGCGGGCGTGGGCGCGGGAGAGGGCGGTGCCGCAGAGGCGGGCGTAGGCGAGGAGTTCGTCGGGCGGCATGCCCGCGATGTCCGCGGAGCCTTTCATGTCGCGGAGTTGACGCCAGTAGAAGGCGCGGCCCTGCGGGCCCGTCATCCAGCCGAGGAAGATGTCGCCGGCGGCCTGGAGGAGGCGCTGTCCGGAGACCACGCGGTGGCCGGGGTGGAGGTACGGGCCGTGGTACGGGATGTGCTCCTCGATCACCGAGCGGGTCGCCTCCTTGATCTGGAGGAAGAGCGGGTCGTCGGCGTCGCGTCCCGCGAGCAGGACGATGAAGCAGCGGGTGCCTACGCTGCCGACGCCGACGACCTTGCGGGCCGCGTCGACGAAGCGGTACCGGTCGAGCAGCCGGCGGCGCTCCTCGGCGAGCGTGGAGCGGTAGTCGCCGAACATCTTGCGGATGGCGGCGGCGTCGGTGACGCCCGCCGCTTCGAGCAGCGGCGGGTCGTGGACGATGCGGCGGCGGCCGTCGGGTGTGGTGTGGGTGAGCTTGGCGAGGGCGTGGAGGCTGGTGCGGCGGGTGGCCTGGGCGAGGGTGTGCTCGGCGCGGCGGCGCTGGCGTGCCGTGCGGACGAGCGGGAGGAGCTCCTGGGCGTCGATGCGTTCGTACCAGACGGCCAGTTCGCCGAGACCGGCCAGGCGGCGCATGTTCGTGCGGTAGGCGGTGGTGGCGGCGAGGGCCGCCCGGTGGGCCTGTTTGTCGCTGTGTCCGTTGTCGCGGGCGGCGACGGCGACGGACGCGGCGAGGCGTTTGAGGTCCCATTCGAAGGGGCCCGGGTACGTCTCGTCGAAGTCGTTGAGGTCGAAGAGGAGCGAGCGCTCGGGCGAGGCGAAGAGGCCGAAGTTCGACAGGTGGGCGTCGCCGCAGAGCTGCACCGTCAGGCCGGTGTGGGGTATCGCCGCGAGGTCGCCGGCCATCACGGCGGCGGAGCCGCGCAGGAACGCGAACGGGCTCGCGGCCATCCGCCCGTACCGGATGGGGAGCAGGTCGGTGAGGCGGTCGGCGCCCTGGCGCTCCAGGACCACGACCGGGTCGGGGCGGTCCGCGGCCGGGATCCATGGAGCGTGCGAGGAGCGGGGCGCGTACTTGCGGGCGCGTTTGCCCTGGGCGGCCCGTTCGGCGGGGCTGCTCATGGCGTGCGCCCGGCCGCTCAGTGCTGCAGCGCGCGGGCGACGTCGACGCGGACGTCGCCGTCGAGGGACCGGTTGCTGCGGGCCGTGGCGTCCTTGCTCTGTCCGGCGGCGACGTCGCTCACCGTGAGCGCGACCGTGTCGAGGCGGTTGCCGCTGCTGTCCTTGAAGTCGACCTGGACCAGGAACGACTTGGTGGACGAGGCACTGTTGCTGACAGTGACCGGGACCGTGACGCGGCCGTCCTGGGACCCTACGCTGCCGAGCTTCACGTCGTTCTTGGCGTTGACGCCGTTCTTGAACTCGTCGAACTTCTTGCCCGCCTGGGCGGTCGCGGACGCCACCACGTCGCCCGCCCGGGACGCCGCCGACGAGACGGCGGACGCCGCCTTGGAGGCCGAACTGGAGGGGCTGCTGTTGTCACTGTCGGAGCAGCCGGCCGCGCCGACGGCCAGGGCCGCCGTGAGCAGGGCCGCGCCCATCGCCCGTACGCCACGCATGCTCGTCATCCCGAACACCTCCGCTCGCCGGTCCACTACCGGTCGACTCAGTCAACGGTGCGCCCGTGGGAGCCCGCATGCCAAGTACGGCAAACAGGTGACGGGGTCCGGCAGGATGAGCTGCATGAACACGAGACACATCGGCACCGAGGAGCGGCGCGTTCGGCTCGCTCTCGCGCACCGTCTGTCCCCCGCTGCACGGGCAGCCGACGCGGCGGAGGTGGCCCGGTCCCTCGTGGCGCTGCACGGCACGGACCCGGCCACCGTGTATCTCGCGGTCGGCGCGCGCCTCGCGGACGCGGCGGGGACGGTCGCGGACGTGGAGCGGGCCCTGTACGAGAACCGGACGTTGGTGCGGATGCACGGCATGCGGCACACGGTCTTCGCCTTCCCGGCCGAGCTCGCGGCGACGGTGCACGCGTCGACCGGGATCGCGGTCGCGGCGAAGGCGCGGGCCGCGCTGCACAAGGACATGGTGGCCGGCAGCGACGGGCGGCTGACGCCCGAGTGGCTGGCCGAGGTGGAGGAGTCGGCGCTCGCCGCGCTGGCCCGGCGTGGGCAGGCCACGGTCACCGAACTCGTCGCGGACGAGCCCCGGTTGCGCGAGCGGTTCACGTACGGCAAGGGGAAGAGTGGCGAGTCGCCGCACACGGTGTCGTCGCGGCTGATGCGGGTGCTCGGGGTGGAGGGGCGGGTGGTGCGCGGGCGGCCGCTCGGTTCCTGGACCTCGACGCAGTTCCGCTGGGCGGTCGCGCCGCCGCATCCAAAGATCCCGGCCGCCGAGGCCCAGGCGGATCTGCTGCGCCGCTGGCTCGGGGCGTGCGGGCCCGCCACGGAGGGCGATCTGAAGTGGTGGACGGGCTGGAAGGTGACGGACGTGCGCAAGGCGCTCGCCGCGGTCGGGGCGGTTCCGGTCTCCCTGGAGGGCGGCGCCACGGGGTATCTGCTCGCGGATCAACTGGAGCCGCCCGCAGGGGACTTGGAACCCTGGGCCGCGCTGCTCCCCGGGCTCGATCCGACGGCGATGGGGTGGCAGGAGCGCGACTGGTACTGCCCGCCGGAGCTGCGCCCCGCGCTCTTCGACGGCAGCGGGAACATCGGGCCGACGGTGTGGTGGAACGGGCGGATCGTGGGGGGCTGGGGGCAGCGCGAGGGCGGTGAGGTGGTGTGGCGGCTCCTGGACGACACCGGTGGCCGTGCGGCGCGGGAGGCGGTGGCCTCGGAGGCGACGCGTCTCTCCGAGTGGTTGACCGGTACCCGGGTGACCCCGCGCTTCCGTACGCCGCTGGAGAAGGAGCTGGGGGCGCGGTAGGGGGTGCCGGGTGCGCCTTCGCGGGCGGGTGCCGGGTGCGTCGTGGCTGGTCGCGCAGTTCCCCGCGCTCGGTGGAGATCGCGCACGCAGTGCGCATCTCCAGGGGCGCGGGGAACTGCGCGAGAAGCCCCACCGGGCCGCACCCGGCGACGCGAGCGGAACGTCCGGCGGCCGGGACCTCCCGGCCGCCGGACGGCACGGCACGGGTCAGCGGCAGTACCGCATCAGCGCCCGCACCATGTGGCACGTCGTGTCCGACGGCGGATGAATGCCGATGAGTTCGGCCGTGGAGCGGATCCTCTTGTTGTGGGCCTGGTTGGGCAGGTAGACGCCCGAGTCGAGCAGGGCGATCGCCAGGCGCATGGCCTTGAGGCGACGGTTGTGGGTGATGTACCAGTCACGGGGCCGTCCCGCGGGAAGCGGCCTCTTGGCGAGTGGCGCGTACGGCAGATCCATCAGCATCGGTGCGGCAGCGGGCACAGGCATCCTCCTGTCGCGAATCGAGAGCCCCCGAAGCTCTCGAACACTGCTTCTATTCTACTGCCGACCACTGACAAAAGCCGCTGGCCAGGACCCAGTTGGGGCAGTCGCGGAAGGCCTCTCGCGTACCGTTGGCCCCATGGAGATCTGGATCAACCCGGCCTGCTCGAAGTGCCGCAGCGCGCTCACCCTGCTCGACGCGGAGGGCGCCGACTACACGGTCCGCCGCTACCTGGAGGACGTCCCGGCGCCCGACGAGATCCGCGCCGTGCTGGACCGTCTCGGCCTGGAGCCGTGGGAGATCACCCGCACCCAGGAGGCGGCCGCTAAGGAGCTCGGACTCAAGGGGTGGGCCCGGAACGCGGACGCCCGCGAGCAGTGGATCGAGGCACTGGCCGCGCACCCGAAGCTGATCCAGCGCCCGATCATCACGGCCGACGACGGCACGGCCGTGGTGGCCCGCAGCGAGGAGGCGGTACGGGACGCGCTGGGACGCGGCTGATCCGGGTCCGGTCGGCGAGGCCTCCCGTAAACCCATCGCATACGAGTTCACCGGCCGCGTCCGTCCCCACGCGCCCCCGGTAACACGGGGTTCACAAACGGGCAACGGCCGGGAAATCGCCTGTTGACAGGCTGCCCGGCAGATAAAGACCCGTGACAGAGGATGTGGCCCGTGACCTTCAAGGCTGAGTACATCTGGATCGACGGCACCGAGCCGACGGCCAAGCTTCGTTCCAAGACGAAGATAATCGCCGGCACGCCGGACGGCCTGGACACGCTGCCGATCTGGGGCTTCGACGGGTCGAGCACCAACCAGGCCGAGGGGCACGCCTCGGACCGTGTGCTCAAGCCGGTCGCGGTGTACCCGGACCCGATCCGCGGCGGCGACGACGTCCTCGTCATGTGCGAGGTCCTGAACATCGACATGACGCCGCACGAGTCCAACACGCGGGCAGCGCTCGCCGAGGTCGAGGAGAAGTTCGGCGCCCAGGAGCCGATCTTCGGCATCGAGCAGGAGTACACCTTCTTCGAGGGCGAGCGTCCGCTCGGCTTCCCGGTCGGCGGCTTCCCCGCCGCGCAGGGCGGCTACTACTGCGGTGTCGGCACGGACGAGATCCACGGCCGTGACGTCGTCGAGGCGCACCTGGACAACTGCCTGAAGGCGGGCCTGGGCATCTCCGGCATCAACGCCGAGGTCATGCCCGGCCAGTGGGAGTTCCAGGTCGGCCCGCTCTCCCCGCTGGAGGTCTCCGACCAGCTGTGGGTGGCCCGCTGGCTGCTCTACCGCACCGCCGAGGACTTCAAGGTCTCGGCCACCCTCGACCCGAAGCCGGTCAAGGGCGACTGGAACGGCGCCGGCGCGCACACGAACTTCTCGACGAAGGCGATGCGCGAGGGCTACGACGCGATCATCACCGCGTGCGAGTCGCTCGGCGAGGGCTCCAAGCCGCTCGACCACGTCAAGCACTACGGCGCCGGCATCGACGACCGTCTGACCGGCCTGCACGAGACCGCCCCGTGGAACGAGTACTCGTACGGCGTCTCCAACCGCGGCGCCTCGGTCCGTATCCCGTGGCAGGTCGAGAAGGACGGCAAGGGCTACATCGAGGACCGCCGCCCCAACGCCAACGTCGACCCGTACGTCGTGACGCGGCTCCTCGTCGACACCTGCTGCTCCGCACTGGAGAAGGCCGGCCAGGTCTGATTCCGGCCATGTCGCACGTGTGGGCGCCCGCATCTTCCGCGGGCGCCCTCTTCTTTGCGTACTCCATCTGCTTCAATAAGGGCATGGCCAGCTTCCAGGACATCACCGCGCGGGGTCGTCGGCACGACCTCGAGCCGTTCTGGCCTTCCCGCCAGCACCACGACTTCGACCGGGTGTGTTGCCGCGCGACGAACGCGCAGGCCCTCTAAAGCCGTCACCGGTCCACCCGCTGTACGGCCTTCGGTCCGCGCGCACGACGTACGTCCTTTCCCAGACGGCCTTTCGCGCGAAAGAGTTGACCACTCATGGCTAACGCCCGCCCGCTCTCCCCGCTCCCCCATCCGTCCCCCGGCCGCACCCGGCTGCGCGCCGTGGACCGGGACGAGGTGGCGCCCGCCGCCCCCGTCATCGACGTGTCCGAGTTCCTGCCGCCGGGCGCCACGCTGCTGCCCGCCCCGCCGCACACCCTGCCCACGCTGCCGGGCCGCCCGCCGATGATCGGCTACCTGGTGCTCGTACCGGCCGACCAGCAGCCGCTGCTGCCCGCCGCGCCGGTCCCCGCCGAGCACGAGGAGACCGGGCCCACGGCCGGGCCGAAGACGCCCGACGTGCTCATCGGCATCGACGGCGCGCAGCGCACCGCCAACGTCCGCGGGCGCCAACTCGACCTGACCTACCTGGAGTTCGAGCTGCTCGCCCATCTGGTCGCGCATCCGCACCGGGTGCACACCCGCGACCAGCTCGTCACCACCGTGTGGGGCTACGGGCACGTCGGCGACGGCCGCACGGTCGACGTCCACATCGCCCGGCTGCGCCGCAAGCTGGGCGCCGAGCACCGCAAGGCGATCCAGACGGTGCGCCGCGTCGGGTACAAGTACGCGCCGCCCGCCGGCCGCTGAGCGAGCCGTGCCGGGGTGTACCCAGTGACACCCCGGGACGAGTGCCGATCCCACTGACCGGGACCGCGCCACCGGCCACACTGTGAGGGTGTGGACCGGCGGGACGGACGGAGTACGGGATGGGTGCGAGGGCGCGGAGCGCCGTGGTGGCGGGGCTGCGGGGACTGTGGGTCGCCGTGGCCGGGCTCGCCGGGTCGATCACCCTGTTCGTGCTGTCGGCGGTGTCGGTCGTGCTGATCGCGCTGGGAGTCGGCGCGCTGACCACGCCGTGGGTGCTCGGGCTCGTGCGGCACTGGGCGAACTGGCGGCGGGCCGTCGCGGCCGAGTGGTGCGGCGTGCGCATCCCCGCGACGTACCGGCCGTTTCCGGACGGTCTGCGCGGCGGGGCCCTCGGGCGGGCCGAGCGGTGCCGGCTGATGCTGGCGGACCCGGCGACCTGGCGGGATCTGCGCTGGCTGCTCGTCGACATGACGGCCGGGTTCGTGACCGCCCTGCTGCCGGCGGCGCTGGTCTTCTATCCGCTGGAGGGGTACGCGCTCGCGGCCGGGCTGTGGCGCGTGTTCACCGACGGCACGTACGTCGGCTGGTGGTACGGGTTCGTGCCGGTCAGCGGTCAGGGCACGGCCCTGCTGTCGGCGCTGCTCGCGACGGCGCTGCTGGCCACCGGCCTGTTCGTGGCGCCCGCGCTGCTGCGGGTGCACTTCCTGCTGACCCGGTCCGTGCTCGCGCCCGCCGCGGGTGAACTGGAGCAGCGCGTCAGGGTGTTGACCGAGACGCGGCGGGACGCCGTGGACACCTCGGCGGCCGAGCTGCGGCGCATCGAGCGCGATCTGCACGACGGGGCGCAGGCCCGGCTCGTGGCGATGGGCATGGACCTCGGCACGATCGAGGCGCTGATCGAGAAGAACCCGGCCAAGGCCAAGGCGCTGCTCGCGCAGGCCCGGCAGTCGTCCGCCGAGGCCCTGACCGAGCTGCGGGACCTGGTGCGCGGCATCCATCCGCCGGTGCTAGCCGAGCGCGGACTCGGCGACGCGGTACGGGCGTTGGCGCTGCGGCTGCCGGTGCCGGCCGAGGTGGAGGTGGAACTGGCCGGGCGGGGCGACGCCCCGGTCGAGTCGGCCGCGTACTTCGCGGTCAGCGAGGCCCTCACGAACGCGGTGAAGCACGCGGGCGCCGACCGGATCTGGGTCGACATCACGCACACGGACGGGCAGCTGCGGATCTCCGTCACCGACAACGGCAGGGGCGGCGCGGTCGTCGCGGACGGCGGCGGGCTGGCCGGGATCGAGCGCAGGCTCGGTACATTCGACGGTGTCCTCGCCGTCAGCTCCCCCGCGGGCGGTCCGACCATGGTGACCATGGAGATCCCTTGCGTGTTGTCCTAGCCGAAGATCTGTTCCTGCTGCGGGACGGTCTGGTGCGGATGCTCGAGGCGTACGACTTCGAGATCGCCGCGGCCGTCGAGAGCGGGCCCGAACTCACCAAGGCGCTCGCGGAGTTGGCGCCGGACGTCGCCGTGGTCGATGTCCGGCTGCCGCCCTCGCACACCGACGAGGGGCTGCAGTGCGCGCTCGCGGCGCGGCGGGAGCGGCCCGGGCTGCCCGTCCTGGTGCTCTCGCAGCACGTGGAGCAGTTGTACGCGCGTGAGCTGCTCGCCGACGGGACCGGCGGGGTCGGGTATCTGCTGAAGGACCGGGTGTTCGACGCGGACCAGTTCATCGACGCGGTGCGCCGGGTGGCCGCGGGCGGCACCGCGATGGACCCGCAGGTGATCCAGCAGCTGCTGTCGCGGCGGGCCGCGGACCCGCCGCTCGGCGGGCTCACCCCGCGCGAGCTGGAGGTCCTCGGACTCATGGCGCAGGGGCGGTCCAACGCCGCCATCGCGGCGGAACTCGTCGTCACCGAGCGGGCGATCGCCAAGCACACCTCCAACATCTTCGCCAAGCTCGGGCTGCCGGTCTCCGACGACGACAACCGGCGGGTGCTCGCCGTCCTCGCCTATCTGGACCGGGGCAGCCGGTGAGGCGGGCCGTGCGGGCGGCGGGCGCGGCGGTCGTCGGACACGCGCCGCGGACCGGGCGCCGCACCAGGGACACAGCGGTCGGGGGTGAATTCCGGGGGACGGTTGAACACGGCCGCCCTCCGTTGCGTACGTAGTCCCATGGGACGCACCTCACGGAAACGGCGCTCTTCGCTGGCGACGCGGATGACCGTCGCGTCGGCCGCACTCCTCCTGGGCGGAGGTGGGCTGGTCGCGGTCAATGTGTACGCGCAGGCCCAAGAGGAACAGCCCGGGGACGCACAGGACGCGGGCAGCGCAGCGCAGCAGCAACAACAGCAACAAGTGGCCACCATCGACTGTCCGGACGTGGGCAACGCCCTGCCCGACGTACCCGACGGCGCGCGGCGCCAGGTCGACGGTGAACTCGCCGCGATGGACAGCCAGATCACGCGGGCGTACCAGCGCCTCGCCTCGAACCGGGCCGCCGCCGCGCAGGACCCGGGCTTCGTGCAGAACAGCATCCTGGGCCCGCTGAAGGCCAAGCGCGGCGCCGCTCTGGACCGGATCGGCCAGAACATCGGCCGGGCGGGCGGCAGGGCGCCGGACGGGCTCGACGGGATGGCGCAGTGCACGGCCAGATCGACCGGCGACGGCGGAGGCGGCGCGCCCGGCAACAACAACGGAGGTGTCAATTCCCCTGCGCCTGAAGGTGGTTCGCAACCCTCGTCGGTTCCTGCGCAGCCGGGCGACGGCGGCGACAACGGTGGCGGCGGCAACGGCAACAGCACGGGCAACGGCCCCGAAGCGAGTGACTTCGTCGACATCAAGTCCGTCCAGCCCAATGTCTCCACGCCCCGCAATCAGCGCGCGGCGTCCCGTGGCACCTTCACCACGGCGTGCGGGCGCAACCAGAACGGCAAGTTCAACCCGGACAACGTCATCGTCGCGCCCGGGGTGAGCAACGGCGCCCACCACATGCACGACTACGTCGGGAACCAGGCGACGGACGCCTTCTCCAGCGACGACGATCTGGCGAACGGGCAGACCAGCTGCCGCAACCAGGGTGACAAGTCCACCTACTACTGGCCGGTCCTGCGGCTGCAGAACGGCCAGGACGAGGCGGACGCCGGCGCGGACGGCGGCGGGAAGGACCAGAACGTCGGTGAGATCCAGACACCGTCGTCCGTGACCCTGAAGTTCGACGGGAACCCGACGAGCAAGGTCGTGCCGATGCCGCGTTTCCTGCGGATCATCACGGGCGACGCGAAGGCCTTCACCAACGGCAACGCGAACGCCAACGCCTCGTGGAGCTGCACCGGGTTCGAGAACCGGCAGCTGAAGGACAAGTACCCGATCTGTCCGCAGGGGTCGAAGGTCGTGCGCACGTTCCGGTTCCAGAGCTGCTGGGACGGGGCGAACACGGACAGCGCGAACCACCGCACGCACGTGGCGTTCGAGGACCCGCGCACCGGCGCCTGCCCGCAGAACTTCAAGGCGATCCCGCAGCTGGTGCAGCGCATCGTGTACGCCGTGCCGCCGGGGCCCGGCTTCGCGGTCGACTCGTTCCCCGAGCAGCTGCACAAGCCGGTCACCGACCACGGCGACTTCATCAACGTCTTCGACAACAAGCTGATGCAGCGCGTCGCGAACTGCATCAACCGGGGCGACCGCTGCACCTGACCGCCCCCCTGATGGCTGCTGCGCGGCCCGCTCAGTGGTGACCGAGTGCCCTTCAGTGGGCACCCTCCTCGTGACCCCCACCACCGCTACTCCCCGAGTGGTGCGAGGAGGACCGCTCCACGGTCCCGCCGAGCCGGCCGCGCAGCTCTGTCACGACCGGGTCCGCGCCGACCGCGACCCACTTGCGGCCGACGAGGTACGTGCCGCCGTAGTCGTCGGCCGCGTCCAGCCACTCGGCCTGGCCCCGGTCGGTGGCGAAGGTGGCGAGGACATAGTGGCTGCCGCCCGTGCCGCAGGTGGCCTGGCGCAGTTCGTCCGCGTCGGTCTGGATGTCCGGCCGGCAGCCCGCCGTACGGGCCAGCTGCTCCAGGGAGCCGGTCGCCGTCCGGGGGACCGCCGGGCCGTCGTCGTGCCCGCCGCATCCGGTCACGGCCGCGACCACCACGATCCCTGCAACCATCAACTTCCTCATCCCGCGCTCCTGTCCTGTTCACGTCCGATAGGTCGACACGTTCCCGCCAGCTCCGCGCGCACCGTTGAGAGCGGACAGGCGCCCCGGATAGCGTGCGCGCGCACCATCCGCGACGCAGGGGGTTACACGTATGTCCGCGCCAACGCGACGCACGGTTCTCGGCACGGCAGGCGCCATCGGGCTCGGCACGGCCCTGGGGGTGGGCGCGCCGGCCGCTCAGGCGGCGCCGCACGCTCTTGATACGGCTGCGGCCCTCGCCGCGCTCAAAAGGCAACTGCCGCATCACGCGGACCAGTTCAGACTCAGACTGGTCGCCCCGCAGGGCGGCGCGGACCGTTTCCGGGTGTCCGGGACACGGGGCCGCATCGAGGTGTACGGGACGACCCCGGCGGTACTGCTCGCCGGGGTCCACTGGTACCTGAAGTACGTGTGCGGGACCCACATCGCCTGGAACGGCAGCCAGCTGGACCTGCCGCGCACCCTGCCCGCGCCCGGCCGTCCCCTGGAGCGGTCGACGTCGCTCCCCCACCGGTTCGCGCTCAACGACACCAATGACGGCTACACGGCGCCGTTCGCCGGCTGGGCGTACTGGGAGCGCATGATCGACGTGCTCGCGCTGCACGGCTGCAACGAGGTGCTCGTCATCGCGGGCATGGAGGCCGTGTACCACCGCGTCCTGAAGGACTTCGGGTACAGCGACGAGGAGTCGCGGGCCTGGCTCCCCGCGCCCTCGCACCAGCCGTGGTGGCTGCTGCAGAACCTCTCCGGGTACGGCGGCCCGCTGTCGCCCGAACTGATCGCCGAGCGGGCCGAGTTGGGCAGGAGGATCACCGACCGGCTGCGCGAGCTGGGGATGCGACCCGTCATGCCCGGCTACTACGGACATGTGCCCGAGGGCTTCGTGGAGCGCAACGGCGGCGACGCGCACGTCGTGCCGCAGGGCACCTGGCACGGCTTCGACCGGCCCGACTGGCTCGACCCGCGCACGACGTCGTTCGCGCAGGTCGCCGAGTCGTTCTACGGCCACCAGAGGGACCTGTTCGGCGAGATCGGCGCCTTCAAGATGGACCTGCTGCACGAGGGCGGCACGGCCGGTGACGTGCCGGTGGCGGACGCCGCGCGCGGCGTGGAGGCGGCGCTGCAGAAGAACCGGCCGGGGGCGACCTGGGTCATCCTCGGCTGGGAGGCGAACCCGCTGCCCGCGCTCATCGACGCCATCGACAAGAAGAAGATGCTGATCGTCGACGGGGTCTCCGACCGCTTCACGTCCGTCACCGACCGCGAGAAGGACTGGGGCGGCACCCCCTACGCGTTCGGCACCATCCCCAACTTCGGCGGGCGGACGACCATCGGGGCCCGCGCGCACATCTGGAACGAGAAGTTCTTCGCCTGGCGCGACAAGCCGGGCAGCGCGCTCACGGGCACCGCGTACATGCCGGAGGGCACCGACCGCGACCCGGCCGCCTTCGAGCTGTGGTCCGAGCTCGCCTGGACGGAGCGGAAGGTGGACCGGGCCGCCTGGTTCGCCGGGTACGCCGACTTCCGGTACGGGCGCCGGGACAAGGGCGCCCGTGCCGCCTGGCAGGCCCTGTACGAGACGGCGTACCAGCAGACCGCCGTCGAGCGCTCCGACCCGCACGACTCGCTGTTCGCGGCCCGACCGGATCTCGCGGCCGACCGGGCCGCCTACTACGCGCCGCGCGCCCTCACCTACGACCCGGGCCGCTTCGACGCCGCGCTCGCCGGACTCCTGGGCGTGGCAGGGGGCTTGAGGGGCAGCCAGGCCTACAGGTACGACCTGGTGGACGTGGCCCGGCAGGCCCTGGCGCACCGCAGCCGCCAGCTCCTGCCCCAACTGAAGGCCGCCTACGCCGACAAGGACCGGGCCCGTTTCAAGGACCTGTCGACGCTGTGGCTGAAGCTGATGCGGCTGTCGGACGAGGTGACGGGCACGCACGCGGCCTTCCTGCTCGGCCCGTGGATCCAGGACGCCCGGACGATGGCCACGAGCGACGCGGAGCGCGCCGAGTTCGAGCGCTGCGCCAAGGTCCTCATCACGGTGTGGGGCGACCGGGCCACGTCCGACCCGGGCAATCTCCACGAGTACGGCAACCGTGAATGGCACGGTCTGATGGCCGACTTCTACCTGCCGCGCTGGCAGAAGTGGCTGGACGAGCTGGGGGACGCGCTCGCGGCGGGGCGGGACCCGGCGGCGGTCGACTGGTACGCCTTCGAGGAGCCGTGGACGCGGGAGCGCAAGGACTATCCGCTGCGGCCGTACGGCGACGCGTACCGGACGGCGGCGCGGGTACGGGACGTGCTCGCGCGGGCCCCCTACCAGGGCGCGCTGACGGTGACGGCCGAGCCGCCCGCGTTCCCGCCGGGCGGGCACGCGCGCGTGGCGGCCGTCTTCCGCAACGTCAACGGCCTGCGGGCGACGGGCCGCGTCGACTTCGCGCTGAAGGGCATCGACGCGGAGCCGGAGGGTGCGAGCCACCTCACGAGCGTGGCCCCGGCCGGCAAGGGCACCGTGTCGTGGCGGGCGAGCGCGCCGGGCACCCCGCTCGACGAGCCGCTGCGCCCGCTGCCGTACACGATCGACGTCCAGTACGGGCCCCAGGGCGAGGACCGGGTCACGTACGAGCACAAGGGCACGCTCTTCGAGGCGGGTCCGCTGGCCGAGGGCTGGCGGACGTACAGCAACAACGCGGCCGTCTTCGGTCAGCTGGAGGGCCGGTTCGCCATCGACGGCGGCGGCGCGGACCTGTGGAAGGGCACCACGGAGTTCGGGACGGCGTACCGCGAGGGCGCCTTCGAGGGCGGCTCGTCGGCGGTGCTGCGGGTGGACGCTCAGGCGGTGACGGGCGCGTGGGCGCGGGCCGGGATCGTGGTCCGCAACTCCCTCGGCACGCCCGGGTCGCCGGGCTTCCTGAACCTGTCCGTCACACCGTCGAACGGGGTGGTCCTCTCCTACGACACGAACGGTGACGGCACGCTGGACACCTACAAGCGGATCACCGGGATCAAGGCGCCGGTGCTGCTGCGGCTGAGCCGGTCCGGCGGGTCGTACACCGGCGCGTGCTCCACCGACGGCGGGACGACCTGGCGGACCGTCGCGACGGTGCAGGTGCCCGGAGCGGCCGCGAGCCAGGACGTGGGCCTGTTCATGACCGCGACGAACGGCGGGAACGGGACGCGGGGCACCGTCGAGTTCAGCGGGTGGGCGCTGACGTAGCCGGAGGCGGCGTAGGGGACACTGGGCGGGACGAACCGCAGGAAAACGGAAATACGGGAGTCCCGCCCATGGCCCGACCCATCGCCGCCGCCACCGTCGCCAACCTGCGCGACCTGGGCGGCACCCCGCTGGCCGACGGGCGCCGGGTGCGCCCGGGGCTCGTCTTCCGCTCCGGCCAGCTGGACCGGCTCGACCCCACGGCGGACCCGGCGTTCGCGGCGCTCGGCATCCGCACGATCCTGGACCTGCGGACGGACGCCGAGCGGGCCGCGCACCCCGACCGGGCCCCCGACGGGGTGCGGCTGCTGGTCGCCGACGCGCTCGCCGACAAGCTCGCGCAGGCCGGGGTCGCGCCCGCGGCCGCCCAGCTGAAGGAGGTCCTGGCCGATCCGGTGCGCGCGGAGCGGGAGCTGGGCGGCGGCCGGGCCGAGGCGCTCTTCGCGGACACCTACCGCGCGCTGGTCTCGACGGAGTCGGCGCAGGCCGCGTACCGCACGCTGCTGCTCGAACTGGCGGCGCCCGACGCGGGCCCGCTGCTGTTCCACTGCACCGCGGGCAAGGACCGGACGGGCTGGGGCGCGACCGTGCTCCTCGCGCTGCTCGGCGCGGACGACGCCACGATCGAGGCGGAGTACCTGTCGGTGAACGCGGCGGTGCGCGCGGCGTTCGCCCCGCTCGTCGAGGGGTTCACGGCGCAGGGCGGCGACCCGGAGGTGGCGCTCTCCGTGATCGGCGTGACGCCCGGCTATCTGCGGGCCGCCCAGGACGAGGTGGCGGCCCGGTACGGGAGCGTCGGGACGTACGTACGCGACGGGCTCGGGGTGCCGGACGAGGCGGTGGAGCTGATCCGTGACCGGTTGACGTTCGCGGAGTGATCTCCGAGTGTGGCCCGATGAGCACCGAGAACAGTGACTGGGAAGAGCGGATCGCTGCCGTGTGGGCCACGATCGACGCGTACGACGAGGCGAGAGCCGGGGAGTTCCGCGCCCTCGTCGACAAGCTGGCGGCCGAGCTGCCCGAGGGCAGCCCCGTGGCGCCCTTCGAGCGGGCCTGCGCCTTCGACTCGACCGGCCGTTCGGACCTGGCGGTCCCGCTGTACCAGGAGGCGCTGCGGCTCGGCCTGACCGGGTACCGCGGGCGCCGCACGAAGATCCAGCTGGCCAGCTCGCTGCGGAACACGGGGCGCGCGGAAGAGGGCGCGGCCCTGCTGGAGCCCGAACTGACGGCTCCGAGCGACGAGTTGGACGACGCGGTGCGGGCCTGCCTGGCGCTGTGCCTGTCGTCCCTGGGCCGGGACCGGGAGGGCCTGTCGCTGGTGCTCGGGGCGCTGGCGCCGCATCTGCCCTGGTACCAACGGTCGATGGCCACTTACGCGAAGGCCCTGGTCGAGCCGCGCTGAGGGTGCCGCCCGGCGATCTCTGTGACCATCCCATGATTCGCTCGTTCTGCTGAACGTGCAGTCAAAGGTGCAGCAACCCAAGCCCTCGTCCCCCGGCGACACCGCCGGCGCCGACGTCATCGACGTGGAACAGGCCGAGGCGGCCCTGGTCGAGCACTACCCCCGCCTCGTCCGCCTCGCCTACCTGGTGCTGCCGCCGGGCCTGGGCCGCAACCGACGGGTGCTCACCGCCCACTCCGTGACCCAGCGCGCGCTCCCCCGCGGCCGCACGGCCACAGCGCCCCCGGCGGTCCCCGCCCCGCGCGGCGCCGCCCCGCGCGCCGGCGACCCGGGCTACGCCTACGTCCGCCTGAGGGTGCTGCGCAGCGCCCTCGAAGCGGGGCTCCCGCTGCGCCGCGCGGCGTGGCCCCGGCGGGCCCAGCTGCCGCCCCTGCTGCCGCAGGTATGGGGCCTGCGGCTGTTCCCGAAGTCCGGCGGCGCCGACGAACTCGCCCTGGACCAGCGGCTGTCCGCACTCAGCGGTCCGGCCCGCGCCGCGTACGTGCTGCGCGGCCTGGAGCGCCTCGACGGCGCCGCCGTGCGCACCGTCCTGACAGCGGCGGGCTGCTCGGCCGAGGACGCGGCCGCCGCCCTGGCCGAGGCCGACGGGACCGAGGCGCTGTACGGGCTCCTTGAGTCCCCGGAGTTCGACCCCTGCTCCCTGCACGCGCGTCCGACCGACCTGATGCGGCGCCGCCAGCACGCCAAGGCGGCCGTCGCGGCACTGGCGGCGCTCCTGGTGTGCGGCGCGCTGCTCGGCCTGCCCGGCGAGGGCTGGAGCCCGGACGGCGCGGCGGCGCCGCCGTACGCGCTCAACCCCGCCGCTCAAGCCGCCCTGGACCCCGCCAAGGTGACGCGGGTGGCGCCGGCCGCGTGGCAGACGTCGGCCCGCACCGACTTCTCCGTGTGGCCCGCGCGCGGCTCCCTCACCGGTGACACGGCCCTGCTGCGCCGCGCGCTCGCCGTGTGGGCACGCCCCGGCGAGTCCGTCCAGGTCTCGGCGACGCCCGGCACCCCGGCCGGCGCCCCGCCCGGACCCGCGCAGCTGCTGTACGCGGGCGAGATCGACCAGGCCCGCATCGTGCTGCTCTACGACGGCCTGCGCATCGTCCGCTACGCCGAACCGAGGAACGGCACGAGCGGCGCCGCCCTCGACTTCGCCCGGGTCGACGGGGCGACGGGACCGCAGGCGGGCGCCGTGGTCGTCAACCGCTCGGACGGCAACGTGCGGTATCTGACGGCGCCCTGGGTGACCGGCGCCGCCGTCCGCGACCTGCTGAAGCCGGCCGGCGCGGCCCAGCGGCTGCCCCGGACGAAGGACGGCGTCACGTCGCCGCTCCCGAGCCCGGCCCTCGCCCCGTCCGACCGGCCCTGCACGTCGTGGAACGCGCTCGCGCTCACCGACTCCGGCGGCACCCGCTACTCCACGGACCTCGGTGAACTCGTGCCCGCGCATCTCACCGCGGGCCGGCCGGACGCGCCCCGCGACGCGAAGCCCGCCGACTGGGCGGCCACCGCCTGCTCGCTCGGCGCGGTCCGCTCGCACGGGGTGCGTTCCGTCAACTCCTGGGCGTACGCGCGCCAGGCGCTGCCCGAGGCGAACGGGGACGCGGAGTGGGTGTGCACCCGCGCCGAGACCTGGCGGGGCGGGGGCCCGCGCACCCTGGCGCTGTTCCGGGCGCCGGGTGCGAAGGCGGCGGTCGTCGCGGCCAAGTCGGAGGGGGCGCCCGCGTGCGGGGGGCGTGATCCGCTGGTGCTGGCCGGGGTGCGGTGGAAGTCCCGCGAGGGGAGCTGGTATCTGGTCGCCGCGGGCAGCAAGGGGGTCGACTCCGTTACGGCGGCGGGGTCGACCGTGCCGGGGAATCTGCTGGCCGTGCGGGTGGCGCGGGGCGCGAAGGTGACGCTGGCCGGGGTCTCCTCCAGCGGGGTCGAGGTGTCGGCCCTGCGGTAGGCGGGGCTTGATTCATAAAAGTGCGGCCCGAGGGGTGTACCCCTCGGGCTACCGCTCAGTACATTGACGCCATGTCGAATACGCGCGTCCCGCTGAAGGCACGCCAGGTGTCCTTCACCTGGGACCGGACCCCGTTGCACTGGCTCCCGGACGACCCCTTCAGCACGCACACCATCAACGTGCTGCACCTGCTCCTGCCCGCGGGCGAGCGGTGGTTCGTGCACGTCTACAAGCAGGTTCTGCCCTACATACGGGACGACCGGCTGCGCGAGGACGTCATCGGGTTCATCGGCCAGGAGGCCATGCACTCGCAGGCCCACGACGAGGTGCTGCCCCATCTGAAGGAGCAGGGTCTCGACCCGACGCCGTACACGGCCCAGGTGGACTGGTTCTTCGAGAAGCTGCTCGGCGACCGGACCCTGCCGCCGGGCAGGGCGCGCCGGTGGTGGCTGATGGAGCGGGTCGCGCTGATCGCGGCGATCGAGCACTACACCGCGTTCCTGGGCAACTGGGTGCTGAACGCGGAGGAGCTGGACAAGCGCGGCGCCGACCCGACCATGCTCGACCTGCTGCGCTGGCACGGCGCCGAGGAGGTCGAGCACCGGTCCGTGGCCTTCGAGCTGTTCGAGCACCTCGACGGCAGCTACCGGCGGCGGGTGCGCACCTGGGCCACCGCGTTCACGGCGCTGGTCTTCCTGTGGCAGCGCGGCTCCCGCTTCTTCATGGAGAACGACCCGACGCTGCTCGACGGCAAGGCGAGCTTCAAGGACTTCCACCGGGGCGGCAAGCAGGGCGTGCTGCCGTCGACCGGCGCGATGATGCGGTCCATCCCCCGCTATCTGAGCCGGAGTTACCACCCCGAGCAGGAGGGCGACACCGCTCAGGCCCTCGCCTATCTGGCCTCCTCGCCCGCCGCGACCGCCGCCGAAGCCCGCACAGGAGCCGCCCGATGAATCCGCGCACCCTCCGCAGGGCCGCTCTCGTCGCCGGTGCCGCGCTCGTCGTGCGCCGCGCGCTGCGCAGCCGCGTGAAGCGGTCGCCGCTGTGGCCGATGCCCGCTCTGGAGGAGCCGGTCTCCGGGCGGCCCCGGGCCCGCGCGCTGAGCCTGCTCATCACCCGGCACGAGGCGATAGCCGACGGGGTGGTCCAACTCCGCCTGGAGGGGCATCAGTTGCCTTCCTGGCAGCCCGGCGCGCACCTCGATCTCGTCCTGCCCTCCGGTCTCGTACGGCAGTACTCGCTGTGCGGCGATCCGGAGGACACGTCGTCGTACACCGTCGCCACCCGGCTGATCCCACCGGGCGAGGGCGGGCGCGGGGGTTCGCGCGAGGTGCACGAGCAGTTGCAGGAGGGCGCGGAGGTGGAGGTGCGCGGGCCGCGCAACCGGTTCCCGCTCACCACGGACGCGCCCGCCCACCTCTTCGTCGCGGGCGGCATCGGCATCACCCCGATCCTGCCGATGCTGCGCGAACTGGACGCGCGCGGCGCCGACTGGAAGCTGCTCTACGGGGGCCGCACACGGGCCTCGATGCCGTTCCTGGAGGAAGTCGAGAAGTTCGGCGCCGAGCGGGTGACCGTGGTCGCCGAGGACACCGACGGGCGGCCGGACCTCGCCGCGGCGCTGACGGCCACCGCGCCGGACACGGCCGTGTACTGCTGCGGGCCCGAGGCGCTGATGGCCGCGGTGGAGGCGGCGCTGCCCGCGCGGCGCACCCTGCACCTGGAGCGGTTCGCGCCGCGCAACTCGGCGGACGGCAACGGCCCGTTCGAGGTGGAGCTGCGGCGCAGCGGCAAGGTCGTGGACGTGCCGGCCGACAGCACGGTCCTCGCGGCGGTCCGCGCCGAGCTGCCCTACGTGTCGTACTCCTGCGAGCAGGGCTTCTGCGGCACCTGCCAACAGCGCGTCCTGGAGGGGGAGATCGACCACCGCGACGAACTGCTCACCGATTCCGAGCGCGACGACTCGATGCTGATCTGTGTCTCGCGGGCCCGCGGCGAGCGCCTGGTCCTCGACCTGTAGGGAACGTGGAGGGCCGCTCGGGCGGGCCGGATCCGCTCGGTAGAGTGTTCGGTATGACTACCGGGGTGCGGCGCAGAATGGGAGTCGAGGAGCGGCGGCGGCAGCTGATCGGGGTCGCCCTCGAACTGTTCAGCCACCGCTCCCCCGACGAGGTCTCCATCGATGAGATAGCGGCCGCCGCGGGCATTTCGCGACCGCTGGTCTACCACTATTTCCCGGGCAAACTCAGCCTGTACGAGGCCGCGTTGAAGCGGGCCGCCGAGGATCTGGCGCAGCGGTTCGAGGAGCCGCAGGACGGGCCGCTCGGGGCGCGGCTGCAGCGGGTGATGGGCCGGTTCTTCGACTTCGTGGACGAGCACGGGCCCGGTTTCTCGGCGCTGATGCGCGGCGGCCCGGCGGTCGGCTCCTCGGCGACGAACGCGCTCATCGACTCGGTCCGGCAGGCCGCGTACGTCCAGATCCTCGCGCACCTGAAGGTGGTGGCGCCGTCCCCGCGCCTGGAGCTGGTGGTGCGCTCCTGGATCTCGCTGGCCGAGTCGACGGCGCTGATCTGGCTGGACGGCCGGCGCATCCCGCGCGAGGAGCTCCAGCTCCAGCTGGTCCACGACTTCGCGGCGCTCGCCGCGGTCAGTGCCGCCCACGACGAGGAGATGGCGGCGCTGCTGCGCCACATCCTCGCGGACGAGCCGGCCGACGGCCCGTTCACGGACCTCGTCACCCGGCTCGTCGCGCTGGCGCCTCGCTAGCCGATCGCCGAGCGGTAGGCCGTCTCCAGGTCCCGCACCTCCATGGACAGGTGCACGCCCCCGGCCTCCTTGATGTGTGCGGGCAGCAGGGCGAGGACGGAGTCGGCGAGGGCGGCCTTGGCCTCCTCGGTGCGCCCGGCGAGCAGGGCGATCTCGACGTGCACCACGGCCGCCTCCTCGGCTCCGTCGCCGACGACGGTCTCCTCGGCCCGCCGGAACCGCGTCTTGCAGGCCGCGGTCCGCGCGGCGACGGTGTCGACGCAGGCCTGGTGCACGGCGCCCGCGAGCCCGGGCCGGTCGAGACGGCCCTCGAGGCCCGCGGAGTAGTCGACGGTGATCTGAGGCATGGGTGCTCCGTGAGTGTGACGTCCTGCGGGTGCTGTCACTGATCACCTTTACGGTGATCGGCATGACCGCACAACTCTCGTTCCGCGAAGCGGACACCGACGACCTCGGCACACTTGTCGCCCTCTACGACGGCGCGGCCCGCTGGATGGTGGACCGGGGCATCGACCAGTGGCGCCCCGGCGACAAGGACGAGGAGCACTTCCGGCTGCGGATGAAGGAGGGCGAGGTGTGGCTCGCCGCGTCCGGCGGGCAGGCCGCGGGCGGGTACGAGCTGTGGTGGACGGACGAGCCGGCCTGGGGCGCGCAGCCGCCCGTCGCGGGCTATGTGCACCGCCTGATGGTCCGGCGCGGCGCCCCGGCCGGCACGGGCGCCGAGCTGCTCGCGCACGCCGAGCGGCGCATCGCGGCGGCGGGCCGCACGCTCTGCCGCCTCGACTGCGTGTCGACGAACGCGCGGCTGCGCGGCTACTACGAGGGCCGGGGCTACACGGTGGTGGGCGAGCAGCCGTTCAAGTCCGGTGCGGGCGGCAGCAGTTACGCGGTGACCCTCATGGAGAAGGTGCTCGTGGGGACACCTCGGGGCTGAGCCGCAGGGCCAGCAGGGCGATGTCGTCGGCGCGGGCGGTGAAGCAAGACAGGAGGGTGTCGCAGAGCGCGTCGGGGGCGGCCGGGGCGGCGGTCGCGGCGACGCCCAGCTGCGCCATCGAGTCGGACAGGTCGGTGCCGCGGGTCTCGATGAGACCGTCGGTGACCATGAGGAGCCGCTCGCCGGGCCCGAGTTCCAGCTCGGTGGGGGCCGGGTGGGGCAGGCCGAGGCCGAGCAGGGGGCCGGCCGCGTCGGCGTAGCGGGCCGGGCCCCGGCGGGGCACCCGCAGCGGCGGGATGTGACCCGCGTTCGCCACGCGGGTGCGGCCGGTCGCCGGGTCGACGAGGGCCAGGCACAGGGTGGCCGTGGTCTCGGGGTGGTAGTGCTGGAGCATCCGGTCGAGCCGGGTCACGAGCCGGTCGGGGCGCGCGTCCTCGACGGCGTAGGCGCGCAGCGCGTGCCGGATCTCCACCATGACGGTGGCCGCGTCGAGCGAGTGCCCGACGACGTCGCCGATGCCGACGAGGATCCCGGCCGGGGTGGGCAGCACCGCGTAGAAGTCGCCGCCTATCTCCGTCTGCCGGGATGCCGGTACGTAGCGGAAGGCGACGTCGACTCCGGGCAGCCGGGGCAGCTGGGCGGGCAGGAAGCTGCGCTGCAGGGTGAGGGCGACATGGCGTTCCCGCTCGTACATGAGGAGGGGTTCGGCGGCGAGGGCGGCGGCGCGGGCCAGCTGTGCCATGAGCGGGCCGATCCGCCCGCCCGGGTCGGGGACGACGGGGGTGGCCAGGCAGACCGGGAGGCGGCCTTCGCTGGTGCGGGCGAGCACCAGCCGGGCGCCGCCGGGCCCGAAGTACGCGGCGGGCCACAGCGCTCCGGGCACGACCGTGCTGCGCACTCCGCCGCGGGCGCACACGACGCGCCGTACGACCGCGGCCGCCCGTTCGCGTTCGTCGGCGTCGGGGACGATCACGTGGGCCTCGCGCCGGGACAGGCCGGTGTGCACGTCGCCGTCGCCGCCGAGGACGAACACGGCGGCGCTCTGGCCGGTGAGTCTGGCCGTCGCCTCGGCCGTGGTGGCGGCCAGCTCGCCGAGGCAGCGCGCGCCCTGCACCTCGACGACCGACTCCGACAGCAGCGCGAGCCGGTCGAACTGGGCCTGGGCGTCGATCAGTTCGCGGGCTCCGCGCAGCGCGGCGCGCACCACGGCGTGGATCTCCTCCGGCTCGGCGGGCACCGTCAGATACGCCTCGCCGCCCGCGTCGAGCGCGCGGCAGCGGTCGACCGGTTCGGACGGCCGGGCGGAGAAGTGGACGACGGGCATCCCGGCGAGCGGGGGCAGCGCCTTGACGCGGCGGCACAGTTCGAACCCGTTGAGATCGGGCAGCCCGACGTCGACGAGCGCCACGTCGGGCAGCGCGCCGGCCCGCAGCCGCACGTCGAGTTCGATCAGGGCCTCCCCGGCGGACGCGACGGGCACGACGACGTGTCCGGCCCGGCGCAGGACGGCGCTCAGTGCGTAGCGGTTGGCGGCGGTGTCGTCGACCACCAGGACCGTGCTGGCCTCGTCGGTCCGGGGTTCCTGCGCGGTGACGTTCACGGGCGGCCCCTCGGGGCGGGTGCGGTACGGGCCCCCTCGGCCCGTCGCTCCAAGTTACCGCCGGGCGGGGCGGCCGGGAGCGCGTTGGACACAGGTTGACGGTCGCGGCCGGTCGCGCCCCAACCCCGCGGGCGCGCACGGCACTTCTCGCGCCGGTCCCACTCGGTGTGCAATACGGCATGTGACCGGTAAGGTCCCGTCCCGTGACCGCACGTCTAGCCGACATAGCAGCTCAAGCGGGGGTCAGCGAAGCGACCGTCAGCCGCGTGCTCAACGGCAAGCCCGGGGTCGCCGCGGCCACCCGTCAGTCCGTCCTCGCCGCGCTCGACGTGCTCGGGTACGAGCGGCCCGTGCGGCTGCGCCGGCACAGCGCGGGTCTGGTCGGTCTGATCACCCCCGAGCTGGAGAACCCGATCTTCCCGGCGCTCGCCCAGGTCGTCGTCCAGGCGCTGACCCGGCAGGGGTACACGCCGGTCCTGGCCACCCAGACACCCGGCGGCTCCACCGAGGACGAGCTCACCGAGATGCTCGTCGACCGCGGGGTCAGCGGCATCATCTACGTCTCCGGTCTGCACGCCGACACCACGGCCGACACCCGGCGCTACGAGCGGCTGCGCGGCCAGGGCGTCCCGTTCGTGCTCGTCGACGGTTTCTCGCCGGCGGTGGCGGCCCCCTTCATCTCGCCGGACGACCGGGCCGCGGCCCGGCTCGCGGTGACGCATCTGGTCTCGCTCGGCCACACCCGGATCGGCCTGGCGCTGGGGCCCCGTCGTTTCGTGCCCGTGCAGCGGAAGATCGAGGGCTTCGTCCGCGCGATGGCGGAGCTCCTCGGCCTGTCCCCGGACGAGGTGGAGCGCGACCTCGTCCAGCACTCCCTGTACACGCTGGAGGGCGGCCAGGCCGCGGCCACCGCGCTCCTGGACCGCGGCTGCACGGCGGTGATCTGCGCGAGCGACATGATGGCACTGGGTGCCGTCCGGGCGGTGCGGGAGCGGGGCCTGGACGTGCCGGCGGACGTCTCGGTGGTCGGTTTCGACGATTCACCGCTCATCGCCTTCACCGATCCGCCGCTGACCACGATCCGCAAGCCCGTGCACGCGATGGGCCAGGCGGCCGTCAACACGCTGCTGGAGGAGGTCGGCGGCACGCCCGCGCCGCACAGCGAGTTCGTGTTCATGCCGGAGCTGGTGGTCCGGGGTTCAACCGCTTCGTCCCCTGGGGTCCGGCCTCGTCCGTAAGGCGTAGCGGATGCGACGCGAACCCGACCGAGGGATGATCGGACGAGGGCCGATATCTGGCAGACTCTTCGTCTATGGGTGAAACGACCGTGACGACACTGGAAGGCCGACAAGGGCCCACCACCTCACCCATCGCGGAGGACCGCGGCGGGCGGGACGAGCGCGGTCCGCTGCGCCGCTTGCGCACACCGCGGCGCCCCAGGTTCTGGTTCGAGATCCTTCTCATCGCGGTGAGTTACTGGACGTACTCACTGATCCGTAACGCGGTCCCGGAGCAGAAGGCGCAGGCGCTGCGCAACGCCGACTGGATCTGGAGCGCCGAGCAGCATCTCGGGATCGCCGTCGAGCAGAGCGTCAACCACGCCGTGAACTCGGTGACTTGGCTGATCGTCGGCATGAACTACTACTACGCGACACTGCACTTCGTCGTCACGCTGGGTGTGCTGGTGTGGCTGTTCCGCCGGCATCCCGGGCGTTACGCGGCGACCCGCCTGGCCCTGTTCGCCACCACGGCCGTGGCGCTGGTCGGCTACTACTTCTATCCGCTGGCGCCGCCCCGTCTGATGAACGGCGGCGGCTTCGTCGACACGGTCGCCGTCCACCAGACGTGGGGGTCGATGGCCTCCGGCAACCTGAAGAACATGTCGAACCAGTACGCGGCGATGCCGTCGATGCACATCGGCTGGTCGCTGTGGTGCGGCCTGACGATCTTCGCGCTGGCGTCGGTGCCGTGGGTGCGGGTGCTCGGCCTGCTGTACCCGGTGGCGACCCTTGTCGTCATCGTCTCGACCGCGAACCACTTCTGGCTGGACGCGGTGGGCGGCATGCTGTGCCTGGCGTTCGGCTTCATGGTGGCGCGCCTCTGGTACGGGGCGCTGCCCTACGCGCTGCCGCGGCTCGTGGCCCCGCCGCCGATGCTGTCGGCTAAGACCTGACGGGGCTCCTGAAGGGCCCTGTGTCTTCGGGGGCGGCACCGTGGGGTGCCGCCCCCGCCGCGTGTCAGCCCCGGTGTGTGACGCGACCGTCCGTCACCGTGAGCCGGACCGGGGCTTCGGCCAGTTCGTCCGGCGACGCCGTGACCGGGTCGAGGCCGAGCACGGTGAGGTCGGCGCGCAGGCCCACCGCGATGCGGCCGGCCTCGGCGGACTGCCCCGCGGCGAGCGCCGCGTGCGAGGTGACGCCCTCCAGCGCTTCGAGCCCCGTCAGGCCCTGCCCGGGACCGGCCGCGCCCGCGGGCACCCGGGCCATGGCGAGGACGCGCCGGGCGTCGTAGGGGGCGATGGGCCAGTCCGAGCCGAGGGCGAGCACGGCGCCCGCGTCCCGCAGGTCCCGGGTGCGCCAGGCGCGGGCCGCCCGCTCGTGGCCGAGCCGCCGGGACCACTCGTCGCTGTGGTCGCCCTTCGTGTACGCGGTGTGCGGGGGCTGCATGGACGCGGCGACGCCGAGCGCCGCGAACCGCGGCAGCGTGTCGTCGGGGACGGTCTCGATGTGCTCGATGCGGTGGGCCCCGCGCCCGCTCGGGCCGAGCGACTCGACGGTGTCGAGGGCGTGCCGGACGGCCGCGTCGCCGATGGCGTGCGTCGCGGTGCGCACCCCGGCCGCGTGCAGGTGCCGGACGGCCGCGCTGTACGCCGCCGGGTCCGGCCAGAACGCGTCGGTGCCCTGTCCGTGGCAGTCGGCGTGCTCCAGCCAGGCGGTGCCGCCCTCGACGGTGCCGTCCATGAAGAACTTGACGCCGCCGACGCGCCAGTTCCGTCCGTGCTCGCGCTGGAGGGCGACGAGTTCGTCGAGCCCGGCCGCGTCCACGCCCGGCATGCACCAGGGCGACACCGTCAGCCGCAGCGGCAGGTCGGTGTCCCGCTCGACGTCGGCGAGCAGCTGCAGGCCTGATCCGTCCATGACGTGCGCGCCGGTGAGGCCGGTCGCGGCCATGGCGGACAGCAGGTCGACGAGTCCGGCGCGCCGGGCCGCGGACGACAGCCGGGGCACGACCTGGTCGACCACGTCCATGGCGGCGTGCTCGATCAGGTGCCCGGTGGGCCGCCCGTCGGCGTCGCAGACGATCTCGGAGCGCTGGGCGAAGGTCCGTGGCCCGGTGACCTTCGCCTTGGCCAGGGCGGCGCCACTGGCCAGGGCGGAGTGTCCGTCGTACAGGCGCAGGAAGGCGGGGGCGCCGTCCAGTACGTCCTCGACGAGGTCGCGGTGGACGGGCCGCCCGCCGAACGCGTTGTGGTCGAGTCCCCAGCCGACGACCCAGCCGTCGATGCGGTCGGCCGTGCGCAGGGCGGCGCGCAGCGCGTCGAGGTCCTGCACGCCGGTGAGGTCGGCGCCGGCCGCCATCTCCAGGCCCCACACGGGGTGGCTGTGGGAGTCGACGAAACCGGGCGTGACGGTCGCTCCCGCGAGGTCGAGCCGTTCGGTGCGCGGGCCCGTCCAGTCGCGTACGAGGGTGTCGGTGTCGCCGACCGCGGTGATGCGGCCGGCGGTCACGGCCAGGGCGGTGGCCTCCGGCTGGTGCGGGTTCAGTGTGCGGATGCGGGTGCCGGTGAGGAGGAGGTCGGCGGTGGGCATGTGCGGGCGGCTCCTGGTTCGCTGTCTCGTCTGCCTGGTGCGTGTGGCGTGGGCGGGTGCGCGTGGTCGGTGGCGGGTGGCGCGGTTCCTCGCGCCCCCTATTGGCCGAACCCCTCGTATGTCTGCGGGTGGGATGTGCGCAGGCGGCGGGCCAGGAGCAGGCCGAGGAGGAAGACCGCGGGGGCCACCGCCACCAGGATCGTGTTCACCAGGGGGGACGCGCCCGTGAACAGGTCGACGTGGGTGATCACGAGGGCGATCGCCGCCGCCAGCAGGAGTGTCGCGGCGACGGGGGCCACGATCGTGCGCAGCACGCCCTCCTGGTGGGTGATGCGGCGGAAGAAGAAGGGGACGGCCAGTGCGGCGAGGAGCTGCAGCACCATCAGGCCGATCATTCCCGGGGTGTTGACCCACAGGAGCAGCTGGCCGTACGGGTCGGCGCCCGCCGCCCAGAACGCGAGGACGACGACGGCGCCGAGCACGGTCTGGGCGAGCCCGGCGACGTACGGGGAGCGGTGCCGGGGGTGGATGCGGCCGAGGGCGCGGGGCAGGACGCCCTCGTCGGCGAGCGCGAGCGCGTACCGGTTGATGGCGTTGTGGAAGGCGAGGAGGGAGGCGAGGACGCTGGTGACGATGAGGATGTGCATCAGGTCGGCCGCCCAGCCGCCGACGAACGTGGTGATCGCCGTGAAGAAGAGGCCGGCCGGGTCGGACCCCGCCGCCTTCACCACGGCCGCGTCGCCGAAGGACTGGATCGCGATCCAGACGGTGAACGCGTAGAAGAGGCCGAGGAAGCCGACGGCGATGTACGTGGCGCGCGGCACCGTGCGGTCCGGGTCGCGGGCCTCGCGGCGGTAGATGACGGTCGACTCGAAGCCGGTGAACGCGGCGAACGCGAAGGCGAGTACGGCCGCCGTGCCGGGGACGAGCACGTTGTCCGGGGCGAACGACGCCGCCGACAGGCCGTGGGCGCCGCCCTTGAGCAGGACTCCGCCGGCCAGGAGTACGAGGATGCCGGTCTCGGCGACGAGCAGCACGCCGAGGACCTTGGCGCCGAAGTCGATGGAGCGGTAGCCGCCGTACCAGATCAGGGCCAGGCCAGCGAGGGAGACCGGCAGCCAGGGGATGTCGGCGCCGAACAGGGCGTGCACGGTGTCCTGGGCGGCGGTGCCGAGGAGGCCGTAGACGCCGATCTCCATGCCGTTGTAGCCGACCATCGCGAGGAGCGCGGCGCCCACGCCGGCGGGCCGGCCGAGGCCCTGGGTGATGTACGCGTAGAAGGCGCCGCCGCCCGTCACATGGCGGCTCATGGCGGTGAAGCCGATGGCGAAGACGGCGAGGGTGAGCCCGGCGAGGAGGTATCCGGCGGGGGCGCCGATGCCGCCGAGGGCGATGGCGATGGGGGCGACGCCGGCCATGACGGTGAGCGGGGCGGCGGCGGAGACGACGAAGAAGGAGATGTCGGCGGTGCCGAGGGTGCCGGTGCGCAGGCCCGGTGGCGGGCTCGTCGTGGTCGTCTTCGGGGAGGTCACGGACATGCGGGGAGAGGCCCTTCTGGCGGCAGGCAGGGGCAGCACGTTCATCAACACGTTCATCAACGAGGACGTAAACCTAAAGGCTTTCGGTTTCCGCAATGTAACCTCCCGTTGGGGATACGGGAAGACCTGTTTTGCGGATCGGATGGGGAGCACAGCGGATGGGACGGCCGAGCAAGCCACTCCTTGACCGGGAGCGCATCGCCACGACGGCGCTCGAACTCGTCGACGAGAAAGGCGAGTTCAGCGTTCCGGGGATCGCCCGGCGGCTCGGCGTGCAGACCGGTTCGGTCTACCACCACGTGGACGGGCGGGACGGCATCGTGGAGCTGCTGCGCGAGCGGGTGGCGGCGGCGATCGACCCGGAGCCGCTGCGTTCGGGGCTGCCGTGGGACGAGGCGATGGCCGCGTGGGGCCGTTCCTACCGCGCCGCGTTCGGCGCGCACCCCCGGGCGATCCCGCTGCTGACCACGAACCCGGTGCGGGCGCCCCGGGTCCTGGAGCAGTACGAACTGGCGGTGGCGCTGCTCCTCGACGCGGGGTTCGCGCTGCCGGACGTGATGCCGCTGATCATCGGGCTGGAGAACGTGGTCCTCGGCTCGGCCCTCGACATGGCGGCCCCGGAGGCCATGTGGGAGCTGACGGACGAGGCGTCGACCCCCCTCCTGGAGCAGGCCCTGGCGGCAGCCCCGGACGACCGCTCCGACGCGGCCTTCGACCTGGCCCTGACCGCCTTCATCACCCACTGCCGGCGCCTGCTGGAGGCGTGAGCCGGCAGGGGCGCGGGGAACTGCGCGCCCAGCCACGAACAACGCGCAGCCGCCGACGAGACATCAACCAGGCAGACGACAGAGCGCACCGCCGAACCGCCGGAGGCCTACGCCCCGTAGAAGTGCTCCTCCATCACGGCCCGCGCCCGCCGCGTCGTCCGCCGGTAGTCGTCCAGCATGTCCCCGACGTGCCCGGGGTCGTACCCCAAGTACCGCCCCACGGCCCCGAGTTCCCGCCCGTCGGAGGGGAACGTGTCGCCCGCGCGGCCGCGCACCAGCATCACCGCGTTGCGCACCCGGGTGGCCAGGACCCACGCCTCGTCGAGGATCGCCGCGTCCTCGGTCGGCAGCAGACCGGCGGCGCTGGCCGCGGCCAGCGCCTCGCGGGTGCGGGTGGTGCGCAGGCCCGGTTCCGCCCAGCCGTGCCGGAGCTGGAGCAACTGGACCGTCCACTCGACGTCGGAGAGTCCGCCGCGGCCCAGTTTGGTGTGCAGCGTCGGGTCGGCGCCGCGCGGCAGCCGCTCCGACTCCATCCGGGCCTTGAGCCGGCGGATCTCGCGCACGGCGTCGTCGCCGAGTCCTTCGGCCGGATAGCGCAGCGGGTCCACCAGATCGATGAAGGCCGCGCCCAACTGGGCGTCGCCCGCGACGGGCTGGGCCCGCAGCAGGGCCTGCGACTCCCAGACCAGGGACCAGCGGCGGTAGTACGCCTCGTAGGACTTGAGGGTGCGCACGAGCGGGCCCGACTTGCCCTCGGGGCGCAGGTCCGCGTCGATCAGCAGCGGCGGGTCGGCGCTCGGCAGCGCGAGCAGGCGGCGCATCTCGGCGACCACCTTGTTCGCCGCCTGGGCCGCCTCGTGGTCGTCGGCGCCCTCGCGCGGCTCGTGCACGAACAGCACGTCGGCGTCGGATCCGTAGCCGAGCTCGTGGCCGCCGAAGCGTCCCATGGCGATCACCGTGAACCGGGTGGGGAGCGTGTCGCCCCAGCCCTCCCGCACGACCGCCCGGAGCGTGCCGGCGAGCGTGGCCGCGTTCAGGTCCGAGACCGCCGAGCCGACCCGGTCCACGAGCGCGCCCTGGTCGGCGACCGCGGGGCTGTCCTCGGTGCCGTACGAGGCGATGATGTCGGCCGCCGTGGTGCGGAACAGCTCGCGGCGGCGCACCCCGCGGGCCGCGCCCACCGCCTGTTCGGCGTCGTCGGCCCGGCCGACCGCGGCGAGCACCTCCTGCTCCAGCTGGGCGTGCTCGCGCGGGTCCAGGCCGTGCGGGTCGCCGAGCAGCGCGACCGCTTCGGGCGCGCGCATCAGCAGGTCGGGGGCGAGCCGGCCCGCGGACAGGACGCGGGCCAGGTTCTCCGCGGCGGCGCCCTCGTCGCGCAGCAGCCGCAGGTACCAGGGCGTCTTCCCCAGCGCGTCGGAGACCTTGCGGAAGCCGAGGAGGCCCGCGTCCGGGTCCGCGGAGTCCGCGAACCAGCCGAGCAGCACCGGGAGCAGGGTCCGCTGGATGGCCGCCTTGCGGGTGACGCCCGAGGCGAGGGCCTCCAGGTGACGCAGGGCGGCGCTCGGGTCCGCGTAGCCGAGCGCGACGAGCCGCTCCCGCGCCGCCTCGGTGCTCAACCGGGTCTCGCCGGGGGCGAGTTGGGCGACGGCGTCGAGCAGCGGGCGGTAGAAGAGCTTCTCGTGCAGCCGGCGGACGACGGACGTGTGCCGCTTCCAGGCGCGGTTGAGGTCGGTGAGCGGTTCGGTGCGCATGCCCATCGAGCGGCCGATGCGGCGCAGGTCGGCGTCGTCCTCGGGCACCAGGTGCGTGCGCCTGAGCCGGTACAGCTGGATGCGGTGCTCCATCGTGCGCAGGAAGCGGTACGCGTCGTCGAGCTGCACGGCGTCGACGCGGCCCACGTAGCCGCCGTCGGCGAGGGCGGCCAGGGCGTCCAGGGTCGTACCGCTGCGCAGCGAGGCGTCGGCCCGCCCGTGCACCAACTGCAGGAGCTGGACGGCGAATTCGACGTCGCGCAGGCCGCCGGGGCCGAGCTTCAGCTCGCGCTCGACCTCGCCCGCCGGGATGTTGGCGACGACGCGCTTGCGCATCTTCTGCACGTCGGGCACGAAGTTCTCGCGCTCGGCGACCTGCCACACCATCGGGGAGACGGCCTCCAGGTAGGCCTCGCCGAGCTCGGGGTCGCCCGCGACGGGGCGGGCCTTGAGCAGCGCCTGGAACTCCCAGGTCTTGGCCCAGCGCTGGTAGTACGCGAGATGGGAGGAGAGGGTGCGCACCAGCGGGCCGTTGCGCCCCTCCGGGCGCAGGTTCGCGTCGACCGGCCAGATCGTGCCCTCGACCGTCGTCTCGGAGCAGATCCGCATCATGTGGGAGGCGAGCCGGGTCGCGGCCTGGACCGCCTTGTCCTCGTCGGCGCCGTCGACGGCCTCGCCGACGAAGATGACGTCGACGTCGGACACGTAGTTCAGCTCGTGGCCGCCGCACTTGCCCATCGCGATCACCGCGAGCCGGCACTGCGCGGCGTCGGCGGGCGCGGCGGTGCGCGCGATGGCGAGGGCGGCGCGCAGGGTCGCGGTCGCCAGGTCGGCCAGTTCGGCGGCGGTCTGCGCGATGTCGGTGGTGCCGCACACGTCGCGCGCGGCGATGGACAGCAGGCAGCGCCGGTAGGAGACGCGCAGCGAGTCGGCCCCGGTGGCGTCGGCGAGGCCGCGCTCGAACTCCTCCACCCCGGGATGCAGATCGCTCGGCTCGTACGTGACGAGGGCCTGCCAGTCGGCGGGGTGCCGGGCGAGGTGGTCGGCGAGGGCCTCGGAGGCGCCGAGGACGCCGAGGAGGCGGTCGCGCAGCGGCTTCGCGGTGATGAGCGTGTCGAGCAGTTCGCGGCGGCCCGCGTCACCGGCCGCCCGCTCCTGCGCCTCGACCAGCCGGACCAGGCCGAGCAGGGCCAGATCGGGGTCGGCGGTGGCACCGAGCGCGTCCAGGAGCAGCGGGTCGGAGCGCACCGAGGACAGCACGGGTACGTCCAGCAGCCGTTCGGCGCCGGACGGATCGGTGAACCCGTGCCGCAGCAGCCGCGTGAACGTACTGCTCCTGCGCCCTTGCGGCACCGACATCCCGGCCTCCTGTTCGATCACACGCTGGTCCTGAGCCTACTGCGGTCCGTGCGGCACCGATGAGTGGTGAACGCGTGCGGAGTCCTCCCTCCGGCGGGAGGATCTGTGAAGGCCCGCCGGGTACTGCCGGGCACTACTGGAAGGACAGGCCATGGAGTGGACGCTCGAGGTGGTCGTCGTCCCCGTCTCCGACGTGGACCGCGCCAAGGATTTCTACGCGGACAAGGTGGGTTTCAAGGTCGACCTGGACAGCCAGGTCGCGCCCGGCATCCGCATCGTGCAGCTGACGCCGCCCGGCTCGCGCTGCTCGATCGCGCTGACCGAGGGCATGCCGGGCGCGCCGGGGCAGCAGCCGATGCGGCCCGGCTCGCTCACCGGTCTGCAGGTGTGCGTCACGGACATCGCGGCGGCGCGCGAGGAGCTGGCGGGGCGCGGTGT
Organism: Streptomyces sp. cg35; assembly: GCF_050410835.1. NCBI lineage: Bacteria > Bacillati > Actinomycetota > Actinomycetes > Kitasatosporales > Streptomycetaceae > Streptomyces > Streptomyces sp. cg35. The sequence goes on along the minus strand of NZ_CP191268.1, from coordinate 6,356,131 downwards.
GGACGTGAGCCCGGTGCGGCACGCGGGGCCCGAGGGCTGGGCGGACGGCCCCGGCGAGCAGTGGAACTCGTTCATGTTCTTCACGGACCCGGACGGCAACGGGTGGACGGTGCAGGAGGCGCCGTCACCGCTGTCCGAGCGCTGACCTGCCGCGGCTCCCCAGGGGTTCACCCACGGTTCACCCATCGGGGTCGGATTGCGTGACACAGGGGCATCTTGGCGTGTGCATGCTCTGCCTGCACCGTCAGGACGCCCCTTTCCCCTCCCCCACCTCGGAGGTCTCACGTGCCCGGCAGAACACTCCTCAGGCGCGCCCGTGGCAAGGCGCTCGCCTCGGCCCTCGCCCTGGCGGCGGCCGCCACCGGCAGCTGGCTCGCCCTCACCGGCACCTCCCCCGCGCAGGCCGCCGCCGGCCTGCCCACTCCCGACCACACGATCGTCGTGGTCTTCGAGAACCACGCGTACAGCCAGGTCATCGGCTCCTCCAGCGCGCCGTACATCAACAGCCTCAAGTCCGGCGGCGCCAACCTCAGCGCCTCGTACGCCGAGACGCACCCCAGCCAGCCCAACTACTTCGCGCTGTTCTCCGGCTCCACGCAGGGCGTCACGGACGACAGCTGCTACACGCCCGGCTTCTCCTCGGCGCCCAATCTCGCCTCGGAGCTGATCGCCGCCGGAAAGACGTGGGGCAGCTACAACGAGACGCTGCCGAGCCAGGGTTCGACGACCTGCTCCTCCGGTGACTACGCGCGCAAGCACAACCCGTGGTTCGGCTTCAGCAACGTACCGACGTCCTCGGCGAAGACCTTCGCCCAGTTCCCCTCGGACTACTCGACGCTGCCGCAGGTCTCCTTCGTCGTCCCGAACCTGTGCAGCGACATGCACGACTGCTCGGTGTCCACGGGCGACACCTGGCTGAAGAACAAGCTGGGCGCGTACGCGACCTGGGCGAAGACCCACAACAGCCTGCTGGTCGTCACCTTCGACGAGGACAACCGGCTCAGCGGCAACAAGATCCCCACGGTCCTCTACGGCCAGCAGGTCACGCCCGGCTCGTCGTCCTCGACCACCTACAACCACTACGACCTGCTGCGCACCCTCGAGGACATGCACGGTCTGCCGCACGCGGGCAACGCCGCTTCGGCCAAGGACATCACCGGCGTCTGGACCTCGTGACATGTACGTAGCGGACAGCCGCGCCACCCCCTCGGCGCCGACGTCCGCGGAGCCCGCCGCCCGGTCCTTCACCGGGCGGCGGCGCGCCGTGGGCTCCACCGTGCTCGCGCTCGGCACGGTCAGCCTGATCACCGATGTGTCCTCGGAGATGGTCACGGCGGTCCTGCCGCTCTACCTGGTCGCCGGGCTCGGCCTCAGCCCGCTCGGCTTCGGCCTCCTGGACGGCGTCTACAACGGGTTCTCGGCCCTGGTCCGCCTGGTGGGCGGGCGTTTCGCGGACAGCGGCGGCGGCCGGCACAAGACGGTCGCGGTGCTCGGCTACGGCCTCTCGGCACTGTGCAAGCCGCTGCTCCTGGTGGCGGGTTCGCTGCCCCTCATCGGCGCGGTGCTCGCCGCGGACCGCACCGGCAAGGGGCTGCGCACGGCGCCGCGCGACGCCCTGATCTCCCTGTCGAGCGAACCGGCGGCGCGCGGCCGGGCGTTCGGCGTGCACCGGGCGATGGACACGGCGGGCGCGCTGCTGGGTCCCTTGGTGGCGTTCGTGATCCTGCGCCGGACGGTGGACGGGTACGACGCGGTGTTCACGGTGAGTTTCTGTGTGGCCGTGCTGGGGGTCGTGGTGCTGGTGCTGTTCGTGCCCGGGACACGGCGCTCGGCCCCGGACCCCGCTCCTCGGTCGCCGAAGGGGCTTGAGCGGGCCCGGCTGATCCGGCCCACGATCTGTGCCGCGCTCCTCGGCCTCGCCACCGTCAGCGACGCCTTCGTCTATCTCGTACTGCAACGCCAACTGGGCGTCCCGGAACGCTGGTTCGCGCTCCTCCCCCTGGGCACCGCGGCCGCCTTCCTGCTCCTCGCGGCGCCGCTCGGCCGGCTCTCCGACCGGGTCGGGGCCTGGCCGGTCTTCCTCGGCGGGCACCTCGCCCTGCTCACGGTGTACGCGCTCCTGCTCACCCACGCGCACAGCCCGGCGCTGCCCTGCGTCGTCCTGCTGCTCCACGGCACGTTCTACGCGGCGACGGACGGCGTCCTGATGGCGGCGGCCTCCGCCGGCCTCCCCGAGGACCGGCGCTCCTCGGGCCTCGCCGTCGTGCAGACAGGGCAGGCCGTGGCCCGGTTCGGCTGCTCCCTGGGGTTCGGCGCGGCGTGGACGGCGTGGGGCGACCGCACGGCGCTCAGCGGGGCCGCGGTCCTGCTCGCCGTCTGCGCCGCGGTGGCGTACGTCCTCCGCCCCCTCCCCCACACGAAAGCGACCGCATGACGACGACCGGCATGACGACCCGCGGCAGGCTCACGGTCCTGGTCGCGGCGGTGCTCGCCCTGGCCGCGGTGGCCACGGCCGCGGTGCTGCACGCCTCGGCCCGCGCCGACCGCAGGAACGAGGCCCGTCCGGGCGGGCCGGCCCTCACCGCGGGCACGGTCCGGCTGGACGGCGGCCCGCCCCGCCTGGTGTTCCGCAACATGGCCTGGGGCCCGCACCGCGACGAGCTGACGACGGCCCCGGCGGCGCACCCGGGCGGCCCGCGCACCGCCACCGCGACACACCTCAAGTGCCTGCGCTTCTCTGCAAGTTCGGGCACCGGGATCTGTCTCCAAGCGGTTCACGGCACCCTCGCCGACACCTACCGGGCCACCGTCCTGGACGCCCGCCTGCGCCAGAAGGCGCACTATCCGGTGCCGGGCGTCCCGTCCCGCGCCCGGGTGTCGCCGAGCGGGCGGTACGCGGCGTGGACGGCGTTCGTCGGCGGCGACAGTTACGCGGGCACGAACTTCTCCACGCGCGCGGCGATCCTGGACACGGCCACCGGCCGGCTGACCCCGTCCCTGGAGGCGTACCGGATCGTCAAGGACGGCCACCCCTACCGGGCGGCCGACGCGAACTTCTGGGGCGTCACGTTCGCCGCCGACGACCGCCACTTCTACGCGACGCTCGCCACGCACGGCAGCACGTACCTGGTCCGCGGCGATCTGCGGGCCCGCACGGTCACGACCCTCCACCGCAACGTCGAGTGCCCGTCGCTGTCCCCCGACGGCACCCGGATCGCGTACAAGAAGCGGGTGCCCGGCCTGCCCGCGGACGCGCCCTGGCGGCTGTACGTACTGGACCTGGCCACGCTGCGGGAGACACCCCTGGCCGAGACCCGCAGCGTCGACGATCAGGCGGTGTGGAGCGACGCCCGCCATGTGACGTACGCGCTGCCGGGCGACTACGGCGCCGACCTGTACACGGTTCCGGCGGACGGCACAGGAACCGCGCGGCGCCTCATGACGGCGGCGGTCTCCCCCGCCTACCTTTGAGCGATGGACATGACCCTGGAAGTGATCCCGCTGCCGGTCTCGGACATCGACCGGGCCAAGGCCTTCTACGTCGACAAGGTCGGCTTCCGCTGCGACGTGGACCGGGAGGTGATGCCGGGCGCCCGCATCGTCCAGCTCACCCCGCCGGGCTCGGGCTGCTCGATCGTGCTCGCCGCGGGCGTCCCCATCCGGACGGGCACGCCCACCCCCGGTACGTACCACGGCCTCCAGCTCGTGGTCAGCGACATCAAGGCCGCCCGCGACGAACTGACGGAACGCGGCCTCGACGTGTCCGAGCCGGTGCAGTTCGGGGCGGACGACGGCGGCACGTTCATGTACTTCACGGACCCGGACGGCAACGGGTGGGCGATCCAGGAGTACCGGAAGCGGGCGACTGTGCCGTTGCGGGACGCGATCACCCCCTGACGCGGTTCATTTCCCGGTACAACCATCCTCGGGTGCCGGGGGTCTCGTATCCGGCCCGGCTTCCGTGCCGGGTGCAGACCCCCGATCGCAGAGAAACAGAGGAAGCACCCGTTGATGCACGTACGACACCTGCTGCGCGCGACGACCGTGTCAGTGGCCCTCACGGCGACACTGCTCACCGCGGGAGGAACCGGCTCCGCCGCGACGTCCTCATGGGAACTGTCCCTTTCAGGTGACAGCGCGGCGGAGTCCCTGATGTCGGTCTCGGCGGCCGACGCGGACCACGCCTGGGCGGTCGGCAGGAAAGCCATGCACGGCGTCATCATGCGCTGGGACGGCGGGAGCTGGAGCGCGGACACCGCTCCCGGGCTGCCCGACGTGTGGCAGTGGTCGGCGGTGAGCGCCGTCTCCGCCGATGACGTGTGGGCGTACGGATCGGACGAGGACAGCCAGACCCTCGTCCACTACGACGGCGAGCGCTGGAGCACCGTCCCCACGGTGGGCGCCCTGGACAGGTCCTGGCCCGAGGTTCCGCTCGACGCCGTCCCCGGGCGCCTGTTCAAGGGCGGCGACGCCCTGTACACCTACGCCGACGGCAGCTGGCAGACGTTCGCGCTGCCGCCGCTCGTCGACATCAGGGACATCGACGCCGTCTCGGCGGACGACGCCTACGCGACCGGCATGCAGTACCCGGTGAACGGCGGTCACCCCGTCGTCTACCACTGGGACGGCACCACCTGGACCCTGCTGCCGCAGCCTCCCCTGAGGACGGGCACCGACGCCGCCGAGATCGTCGCGACCGCGGACGGCAGTGTGTACGTGGGCGGATGGGCCGATGCCGAGAACGCCGGCGCGCCCGTCCCCGGCATCGTGCGCTGGGACGGAACCGACTGGCAGGACGTCACCGGCTCGCTCGGCGAGCTGTACCTCGAATCCATCGCCTCGGACGGCGCCGGGGGGCTGTGGGCCACCGGGTCGGACAAGAGCAACGGGGTGCGGTCCGAGCCCTTCGTCTGGCACTACGACGGAACGGCCTGGACCAAGCAGGCAGCGGCACTGGCGCCCGACGCCGAGCCCCGGTGGCCGTCGTACTGGCTCCACGACCTGGCGCCGGCCGGTGACTCCGGGACCTTCTGGGCCGTCGGTGACTACGACACCCCGATGGACGGGCAGGGCGACACGGAGATCCACGGCCTGATCGAACGTTCCACGACGTCGGGCAACTGACGCCGGACCGCGGAACGCCGCTGGGGCCGACGGTCCATGACCGTCGGCCCCAGCGGCTGAATCTCCCCGAAAGACGTGCGAGCCGCGCTTACAGCACCGGCAAGTTCTTCCGCAGCTCGAACGCGGTGACCTCGGAGCGGTACTCCTCCCACTCCTGCTTCTTGTTGCGCAGGAAGAAGTCGTACACGTGCTCCCCGAGCGTCTCCGCGACCAGTTCCGAGCGCTCCATCAGGGCGATCGCCTCGCCGAGGTTCTGCGGGAGGGGCTCGATGCCCATCGCGCGGCGTTCGGCGTCGGAGAGGGCCCAGACGTCGTCGTCGGCGCCGGGCGGGAGTTCGTAGCCCTCCTCGATGCCCTTGAGGCCGGCGGCCAGGAGGACGGCGTAGGTGAGGTACGGGTTGGCGCCGGAGTCGATCGAGCGGACCTCGACGCGGGCCGAGCCCGTCTTGCCGGGCTTGTACATGGGCACGCGGATGAGCGCCGAGCGGTTGTTGTGGCCCCAGCAGATGTAGGACGGGGCCTCGCCGCCGGCGCCCGCGGTGCGGCCGCCGCCGCCCCAGATGCGCTTGTAGGAGTTGACCCACTGGTTGGTGACCGCGGAGATCTCGGCGGCGTGCTTCAGCAGGCCCGCGATGAAGGAGCGGCCGACCTTGGAGAGCTGGTACTCGGCGCCCGACTCGTAGAACGCGTTCCGGTCGCCCTCGAAGAGCGAGAGGTGCGTGTGCATGCCCGAGCCGGGGTGGTCGGAGAACGGCTTGGGCATGAAGGTGGCCTGGACGCCCTGTTCGAGGGCGACCTGCTTCATGACCAGGCGGAACGTCATGATGTTGTCAGCGGTGGAGAGCGCGTCGGCGTAGCGCAGGTCGATCTCCTGCTGGCCGGGGGCGCCCTCGTGGTGGCTGAACTCGACCGAGATGCCCATGGATTCGAGCATGGTGATCGCCTGGCGGCGGAAGTCCATGCCGACGTTCTGCGGGGTGTGGTCGAAGTAGCCGGAGTTGTCGGCCGGGGTCGGGCGGGTGCCGTCGAGCGGCTTGTCCTTGAGGAGGAAGAACTCGATCTCGGGGTGGGTGTAGAAGGTGAAGCCGAGGTCGGAGGTCTTGGCGAGGGCGCGCTTGAGGACGTAGCGCGGGTCGGCGAAGGACGGGGAGCCGTCGGGCATGAGGATGTCGCAGAACATGCGCGCGGTGCCGGGGGCCTCGGCGCGCCACGGCAGGACCTGGAACGTGCCCGGGTCCGGCTTGGCGATCATGTCGGACTCGTAGACCCGGGCGAAGCCCTCGATGGCCGAGCCGTCGAAGCCGATGCCCTCGTCAAAGGCCTGTTCCAGCTCTGCGGGGGCCACGGCCACCGACTTGAGGAAGCCCAGCACATCCGTGAACCACAGGCGTACGAACCGGATGTCGCGCTCCTCGAGAGTCCGGAGCACGAATTCCTGCTGCTTGTCCATCTTCCGCTTCCACCCATCCTTGCTGGTCAGGCCGCCTGCTCCCATGCCATCGAAAGGCCTGGTCACATCCCACCACACGCCCGTTTCGTGCGCGTTGCCGACCTTGATCATCCTTGATCGGCCGGTGTCGAGTTCATAGTGCCTGTTGAACCCCCTCCGCCCATAGTGCCTGCCGTTCCGGAGACCGACGACACCACCTCCCGCGCCCCCGTTTTCCCCACTACGATCAGCGGGCCCGCCCGTCTCATCCTTTTCTCAGAAGGACACTCCATGGGTTCCGCCAAGAACACGTCCGCCGCGCCGTCCCGCAAGGACCGCATAGAGGAGATGCGCCGCGTCGAGCGTGCCCGTCAGCGCCGCGGCCGGATCGCGATCATCACGGTGAGCACGGTCGTCGTGGCGGCTCTCATAGGAGTGGGCGCCTGGGCCGTCACCAAGAGCGGTGACGACGGCGCCTCCGACCAGGCCGACGCGAAGTCCGGCGCCGGCCACTTCTCGTACGACAAGAACGGTGTCGGCACCTGGAGCGGGAAGCTCACCCGCAACCACGTCACCAAGAAGGTCGCCTACCCGATGACCCCGCCGGTCGGCGGCGACCACAACCCGGTGTGGATGAACTGCAACGGTGACGTCTACGGCAAGGCCGTCCCGGACGAGAACGCCGTGCACGCCCTGGAGCACGGCTCCGTCTGGGTGACGTACAACGACAAGGCCGCCGACGCGGACGTGAAGGCGCTCGCCGCCAAGGTGAAGCGGACGCCGTACTCGCTCATGAGCCCGGTGCAGAACCAGAAGGATCCGATCATGCTCAGTGCCTGGGGCCACCAGCGCACGGTCAAGAGCGCGTCGGACCCGGCGGTGGCGTCCTTCTTCGACACGTTCGTGCAGGGCAAGCAGACGCCTGAGCCGGGCGCGTCCTGCACCGGCGGCCTCGCCCAGTGAGGCGTCGGACCGGATGGCTCGTCTCCGTGGCCGCGGCGGTCGCCGTGGCCACGGGCGCGGTCACGTACGCCGTCGCCGACGGGGACGGCGGCCCCGCCGACCTGAAGGTGCCGGCGGCCGAGTCCGCGGACGCCGGGTTCGCCCGCGACATGGCGGTGCACCACCAGCAGGCCGTCGAGATGTCGTACATCGTGCGCGACCGCACGAAGGACGAGGAGGTGCGCCGCCTCGCGTACGACATCGCGCAGACCCAGGCCAACCAGCGCGGGATGCTGCTCGGCTGGCTCGACCTGTGGGAACTGCCGAAGGTGTCGCAGAAACCGCCGATGGCCTGGATGGGGATGGCCGACGCGCCGGCCGGCGAGGACGGTGCGCTGATGCCGGGCATGGCGACCAACACGCAGCTCGACCAGTTGCGCAAGGCCGGTGGCCGGCAGGCCGAGGTCCTGTACCTGCGGCTGATGATCGCCCACCACAAGGGCGGCGTGCACATGGCCGAGGGGTGCGTGCGGCGGTGCGTGGTCGGGGCCGAGCGGCGCCTGGCGCGCGGCATGGTGGCCTCGCAGCAGTCCGAGATCGACCTGATGACGGGGATGTTGAAGGACCGGGGCGCCCGGCCGTAGCCGTTCCGGGATCGACCGTAGTTCCCAAATCGGTTGATCCCGAACGGACTTGAGCCGACTTGACGCCTTCTTGATCGATCCATTCCCCCCGCGTGAACGGTTCCTGGCGAGAGTGGGGCCCTCTGGGTGTGCATTACACCTGCACCTCACCCAGGGGTTCCATGAGACCAGGGGGTTCTATGAGATCCATCCGCGGCACACGCCGCACCCGGGCCGGCCTGAGCCTGGCAGCGACACTGCCGCTGCTCGCCGGCGCCCTCGCCCTCGCCGCGCCGGCCGCCCAGGCCGACACGGGCCGCGCCACCCTCTCCGGCACGAAGCCGCTGTGGGCCACCGGTACGGCCGACAAGGGCGCCACGGCGAACGGCAACCAGGTCGACGCCCGTGTCTACCTCGCCGGCCGGGACGCCAAGGGGCTGGCCGCGTACGCGAAGGCCGTGTCCGACCCGTCGTCGGCCTCGTACGGGAAGTACCTGAGCGCCAAGGAGGCGCAGGCCCGGTTCGGCGCCACGAAGGCGCAGATATCCGAGGTCACGGCCTGGCTGAAGTCCGCGGGCCTGACCGTGACCGGCACCAGCACGCACTACATATCCGTGTCGGGTGACGTGGCCGCCGCCGAGAAGGCGTTCGGCACGCAGCTGCACAACTACACCAAGGGCAAGCACACCTACCGCGCGCCCTCCGGCGCCGCGTCCGTGCCCGCCTCGCTCGACGGCGCCGTACTGACCGTCACCGGTCTGGACAGCGCGCCGCACAAGGCCGACCACCAGGACGAACTGCCGCCGCCGGACGCGGTGTTCCGCAACGCCGGGCCGTTCTCCTCGTACTACGGCTCGAACACCGCCAAGAGCCTGCCCTCCGTGGACGGCAAGAAGATCCCGTACGCCGTCAAGGGCTACACCGGCAAGCAGCTGCGGGCCGCGTACGGTGCGGGCAAGGCCACCGGCAAGGGCGTGCGGGTCGCGATCACCGACGCGTACGCCTCGCCGACCATCGCGCAGGACGCCGAGAAGTACGCGGCCAAGCACGGTGACGCGGCGTACGGCGACGGGCAGTTGAACCAGATCCTGCCGAAGACGTACACGAAGACCGAGGAGTGCGGCGCGGCCGGCTGGTACGGCGAGGAGACCCTCGACGTCGAGGCCGTGCACGCGGTGGCACCGAAGGCGAACATCACCTACGTCGGCGCGTCCTCCTGCTACGACGACGACCTGCTCGACTCGCTCGGCAAGATCGTCGACAAGCACCTGGCCGACATCGTCTCCAACTCGTGGGGCGACATCGAGGCCAACCAGACGCCGCAGCTCGCCGCCGCGTACGACCAGGTCTTCCAGCTGGGCGCGATCGAGGGCATCGGCTTCTACTTCTCGTCCGGCGACAACGGCGACAACGTCGCCTCCACCGGTACGAAGCAGGTCGACACGCCGGCGAACTCGGCGTGGGTCACCGCGGTCGGCGGTACCTCGCTGAACGTCGGCAAGGGCGACACGTACCAGTGGGAGACCGGCTGGGGCACGGACAAGGCCAACCTGTCGGCGGACGGCAAGAGCTGGACCGACTTCCCGGGCGCGTACACCTCCGGCGCGGGCGGCGGCACCAGCAGGACGGTCCCGCAGCCCTTCTACCAGAAGGGTGTCGTCCCGAACGCGCTGGCCAGGGCCAACGGCGGCCGCAACCGCGTCGTGCCGGACATCTCGGCGATCGCCGACCCCAACACCGGTTTCCTGGTGGGCCAGACGCAGACCCTGCCCGACGGCTCGCTCGGCTACGACGAGTACCGCATCGGCGGTACGTCGCTGGCGGCGCCGGTGATCGCGGGCGTGCAGGCGCTGGCGCAGCAGGAGCGGGGCGGCCGGGCGATCGGCTTCGCCAACCCGGCGATCTACGACCGGTACGGGTCGAAGGCCTACCACGACGTGACGGACCACCCGGTCAAGGGTGACCTCGCCGTGGCGCGGGTCGACTTCGCGAACGGCTTCGACGCGTCGGAGGGTCTGCTCACCTCGGTGCGCAGCCTGGGCAAGGACGCGTCCTTGAAGGCGGTCCGGGGCTATGACGACGTGACGGGGGTCGGTTCGCCGGCGCCGGGTTACGTGTCGTCGTACTCCCGCCGCTGATCCCCTCCGGGGTGCGACTGGCGCCCGTCCCGCCGGGGTTGATCCGGCGGGACGGGCGCCTTTGCGCGTACCGGGTGGCTGTCCGGTCGGCGGGCGCGGGTGCGTGGTGGCTTCTCGCGCAGTTGCCCGCGCCCCTTACGCCGGGGCACCTGCCAAGCCGCGGTGCGCAGGCGGGTGCGGGCCGGTGGGGCTTCTCGCCCAGTTCCCCGCGCCCCTTACGTCGGGGCACCTGCCAAGCCGCGGTGCACAGGCGGGTGCGGGCCGGTGGGGCTTCTCGCGCAGTTCCCCGCACCCCTGAGATGCGCACTTCGTGCGGCATCTCAGCGATGAGGCAGCAGCGAAGCTGCATGCCTCAGGGGCGCGGGGCTGTGTCGATCAGCGGCTCCGCCGCGGGGCGCGACCAGCCACGACGAAACCGGTGGCCGCCACCCGCACGGGACCCCGCAGACGAGCGGGCGCCCCCGTTCAAGCGACCCGCACCATGTCCCCCCGCCCGGTCCGGCCCCGCAGCTCCGAGCCGCGGACCAGCCGCTCGACCTCCTCCACCGCGTACAGACCGAGCCGCCGCACCTCACTCCCCTGCGCCCCGGCGATGTGCGGAGTCACCAGCACATTCGGCAACGACAACAGCGGATGCCCCGCGGGCAACGGCTCCGGGTGCGTGACATCGAGGTACGCCGAGAGCCGCCCGGACCCGCACTCAGCGGCCAGCGCCTCCGTGTCGAGCAACGCCCCCCGCGCCGTATTGACGACCACACCACCGTCCGGGATCAGCGCGAGCATCTCCGCGCTCAACAGGCCCTGCGTCGCGGGCAGTTGAGGCGCGTGCACACTGACGATCCCGCTGCGCCGGCACAGCTCGGCGAGCCCGACCCGCTCCACCCCCATCAGCGCGGCCTCGGCCCCGTCGACGTACGGGTCGCACAGCAGGACCCGGTACCCCGCCTCGTCCGCACGCAGCGCCTCGATCACCCGGCGCCCGATGCGTGACGCCCCGATGATCCCGACGACCCGCGCGTCCGCGCCGACCCGCTCGGTGAACCCGGGCCACGCCGACGCGTAGCCCCCGGCCGTGGCGAGCGCCCCCTTCGCCGCGAAGGTGATCGCGGCGAGGGTGAAGGCCACGACGGGCCCCGCGTTGGCGTCGGCGGCCGAGGAGACGAGCAGCCCGCGCTCCCACACGGCGTCGGTGACGATCGGGCGGACCGACCCGGCGGCGTGCACCACGGTCGTCAGCCGCGGCGCGGCCGCGAGGACCTGCCGGGTGAGCGGCGGGCAGTCCCACCCGGTGACCAGGATCTCCGTCGCGGCCAGCACCTCCATGGCGTCCGGTCCGTCGAGCGCCCCGGTCAGCGGCGGCGCCGCCAACCGGGTGCTGCGGCCGAGCCGGTCCCGCAGGTCGGGCGGGAAGACCCGCTCCACCACCTGGGCGCCCATGGCCAGGGCCGCGGTCGGTCGGTGTGCCGTCACTCGGTTCCACCCCTCGTTGCAGAAACTCTGTAACCGGTTACTCAAGTCCATCAGGAGGCTAGGCACTTGGGGTGTCAAGGGTCAAGACATCGCGATGCCAGAGGGGTTGACCGTTCGTAGTAACCGTTTTAGATTCCGGCACACCTTGTTCCCACGACGGAGGGGTTCCCGTGCCCACTGTGGCGAAGGAAAGGCCCGACACCGGGGCGGTGGAACCCCCCGGCGAGCCGCAAATCGGGTCAACTGCCCGCACAATCAAACGCGATACGAAGTGGAAACGGTTCTACAGCAGTCGCGTGCTCCTGCTGCTCATGGTCCCCGGCCTCGTGTACTTCCTGGTCTTCCACTACGGCGCCTTCGTCGGCAACGTCGTGGCGTTCAAGGAGTACGACCCGTTCGCCGGGCTGTGGGGCAGTCCCTGGGTCGGCTTCGGCAACTTCAGCCGGATGTTCGGCGACCCGGACTTCTGGCACGCGACGTGGAACACCCTCTACATCGCCGTGCTCCAGCTGGTGTTCTACTTCCCGGTGCCGCTGGCGATCGCGCTGCTGCTGCACAGCCTGACGTCCGATCTGCTGCGCCGCTTCGTGCAGTCCGTCGTCTATCTGCCGCACTTCCTGTCGTGGGTGATCGTCGTCGCCCTGTTCCAGCAGGTCCTGTCCGACACCGGCCTGTTGAACAGCTTCCTCGGCGACTCCGGTCTGCACACCGTCGACATCATCGGCAACCCCGACGCCTACCGCCCGCTGGTCGTCGCCGAGGTGATCTGGAAGGACGCCGGCTGGGGCACGATCATCTTCCTGGCCGCCCTGATGCAGGTCGACGAGCAGAGTTACGAAGCCGCCGCGATCGACGGGGCCGGGCCCTGGCGCCGGTTCTGGCACGTCACGCTGCCCTCGATCCGCCCGATCGTCGTGCTGCTGCTGATCATGCGGCTCGGCGACATCCTCTCCGTGGGCTTCGAGCAGATGCTGCTGCAGCGGCAGTCGGTGGGCCCGGAGGTCGGCGAGGTCCTCGACACCTTCGTCTTCTGGCAGGGCATCGTCGGCGGCGACATCGGCTACGCCACCGCGGCCGGGCTCTTCAAGGGCCTCATCGGCGCGGCACTCGTGTTCGTCGCCAACCGCATCGCGCACAAGCTCGGCGAGCAGGGGGTCTACAAGTGAGCACGTCCGCGGGAACTCCCGTCCGTCCCGCGTGGATGGAGAAGCCGAAGCCCGTCACCAGGGCCGCCAAGGGCCTCGCCGTGATCGTGCTGCTGTGCCTGGTCCTCGTACCGTTCCTGGTGATCGTCTCCACGTCGCTCGCCTCGAACAAGGAGGTCGTCGCCAACGGCGGCTGGGTGCTGTGGCCGAGCGATCCGACGCTGCGCGCCTACGAGAACATCCTCAGCGGCGGCATCGTGACGAAGGCGCTCGGCGTGAGCGTCGGCATCACCGTCATCGGCACGCTGCTGTCGCTGGCCTGCACCGCGTTCCTGGCGTACGCGCTCAGCCGCCCCGGCGTCTACGGCGGCAAGCCGGTGCTGCTGCTCGTGCTGTTCACGTTCCTCTTCCCGCCCGGCATGATCCCCGCGTTCCTGCTGGTCAAGGGGCTCGGGATGCAGAACATGTACGCGGCGGTCATCGCCCCGTGCCTGATCAACGTCTTCAACCTGGTGGTGCTGCGCGGCTTCTTCCAGGGGATCCCGGAGGAGCTGTACGAGGCGGCGCGGCTGGACGGGGCCGGTGACTGGGCCACGTTCCGGCGGATCGCGCTGCCCCTGTCGAAGGCCGCGCTCGCCGTCGTCGGCCTGTTCTACGCGGTCAGCTACTGGAACTCGTGGTTCACCGCCTCGATCTACCTGGAGTCCGACCACTGGCCGCTCTCCCAGGTGCTGCGCACGTACGTGATCGGGGGCGCGCAGATCGCGGACACGGGCCTGAGCGAGGCCGGCATGGTCTCGGCGCCGCAGACGACACAGATGGCCGTCCTGGTGATCGCCGTCGTGCCGATCCTCCTCGTCTACCCCTTCCTGCAGAAGTACTTCACCAAGGGCGTGCTCACCGGCGCCATCAAGAGCTGAGCCCGCGCAGCCGTCTCCCCCGTCTTCAACTTCCTTGAGCCGAAGGGTCCTTCCACCATGTCCGCTTCCTCCCTGTCGCGCCGCACCCTGCTGCGCTCCATCGCCGTCGGCGGCGCCGCGGTCGCCGTGCCGTCCCTGCTCACCGGGTGCTCGACCGAGAGCGGTGGGGGCGCCTCCGTCGGCAACAAGGGCACGAAGGCGGCGCCCTGGCCGACGTACGCCGCGGCCGGCGGCCCGGCCCCCGATCTCGCGCCGACCACCGAGGGGGTCCAGGCCGGCTTCCTCACGTACCCGGAGAAGCTGGTGAAGGCCGTCGCCGAGAAGCCCGGCACCGGCAAGGAGAAGGTCCGGATCATCTCCATCACGTACGGCACACCGCCCAAGCCGGCCTCGCAGAACAAGTACTGGGCCGCCCTGAACGAGGCGCTCGGCGTCGAGGTCGAGTTCACGGTGGTGCCGGACGCCGACTTCCGCACCAAGATGGCCACGCTGATGGCCGGGGACGACCTGCCCGACATCATCGCGATCGGCGGCGGCTACACGCTGCCGCGCGAGGCCCAGTTCGTGAAGTCGCGGTGCGCCGACCTGACCGAGTACCTGTCGGGCGACGCCGCGAAGGACTATCCGCACCTCGCGGCCATCCCGACGTACGCCTGGGACGGGATGGGCCGGATCGCCGGGCGCATCTACGGTGTTCCGGTGGAGCGGCCCAAGCCGCAGGACACCCTGTTCCTCAACCAGGAGGCCTTCGCGAAGGCCGGCTTCGAGCAGGGCATGTCGGCCCAGGACTTCGCCACGGTGGCCAAGGCCGCCACGGGGCGCCGCAAGTGGGGTCTCGGTGCCTCCACCACCAGCTACTTCGGCTACAAGACGCACGCCATCTGGCACGGGACGCCGAACGAGTGGCGCATCAAGGGCGGCAAGGCCGAGTACTTCGCGGGCACCGACGAGTTCAAGACCGCCCTGGAGTACATGGCGAAGCTGCGCGCGGCAGGCGCCTACTACCCCGAGGCGACGTCCGTGTCGCAGGTCGATCTGAAGACGCAGTTCTACAACGGCACCGCCCTGTCGATGACCGACGGCTTCGGCGCGGCGATCTCCAACGCGCAGGGCATCAAGGACGCGTACACCCTGGACGTCGCGCAGCCCTACGTCGTGGGCGGCGCCCAGCAGTTCCAGCAGAGCCGCGGCATGTTCGGCTACACGGCCCTGAAGAAGGCCTCCAAGGACCGCGTCAAGCTGATGCTGCGCATCCTGGACTGGCTGGCCTCGCCGTTCGGCTCAAGGGAGTTCGAGCTGCTGCACTACGGCGTCGAGGGCACGCACTTCAAGCGCGACAAGGAGAACAACCCGATCGCGACGGAGCTGGGTCTGGTCGAGTCGGCGACCAACCTTCCCCTGACCAAGGTCGCGGACGCCCCGCAGCCGCTGTACTACCCGGGCTACGCGGACCTCACCAAGCGGGTGCACGCCTGGCAGCAGAAGATCGTGCCGATGATGGTGCCCAACGACCGGTGGGGTCTGCAGTCCGACACGTTCAACCGGCAGGGTGCCACCCTCGACCAGATCATCAACGACGGTGTGACAGCAGTGGTGTCAGGCCGCAAGAAGGTCTCCGACTGGGACGGCATCTACAAGAAGTGGCTCGCCCAGGGCGGCCGGAAGGCCCTGGACGAGTTCGGTGAGGAGTACGAGGCGGCCCACTGACCCGGCTGACCTAGGCGAGGGCACACGCGATGATGGTGCGGGGCACGGGTCCCGCACCGTCGGACTTGAGGGAGTCAGAGTGGGCGAGCGCAGCGAGGCGGGGGCACCCCCGGCCGGCGGCGGGCGGGCGACGATCCGCGACGTGGCGGCGCGCGCGGGGGTCTCCGTGGCGACGGTGTCGCGGGTCCTCGCGGGCAACTACCCGACGTCGGCCGCCTCGCGTGCGAAGGTGCTGCGCGCGGCGAAGGACCTCGACTACGTGGCCAACGCGCACGCCCGCGCGCTCGCGGGCGCGGGCCGCAAGACCATCGCCGTGCTGATGCTCGACGTGGTGAGCTCCTTCTACGCGGCCGTTGCGCAGGGCGTCGAGAAGGAGGCCGCCCAGCACGACCGGCTCACTCTCGTCGCGTCGACCGGCGCGGACCCGGCCCGGGAGCTGGCGCTGGTGCAGATGATGCGCGAGCAGGCCGCGGAGGCGGTCGTGCTGGTCGGCGGGGTCGTCGAGGACGCCGCGTACCGGGAGCGGATGGCCCAGTACGCGCAGTCGCTCGCGGCCGCCGGTTCCCGGCTGGTGCTGTGCGGCCGGCCCGCGCCCGCGCCGGACGTACCCGCGGTCGTCGTGGAGTACGACAACGAGGCCGGCGCCCACGCGATCACCAGCCATCTGCTGGGCGCGGGCCACCGCAGGATCGCGCTGATCGGCTACCAGCCCGGCAACACGACGGGCGAGGACCGGGTCCGCGGCTATCTGCGGGCCCTGGAGGACCACGGTGTCCCCAGGTCGGACGCGCTGCTGCACGGGATCGGCTTCGGCCAGATCAACGGCGACGAGGCGATCCGCGACCTGCTCGACAAGTGCGACGGCAGACCCGATTTCACGGCCGTGTTCGCGGGCGACGACCGTGTGGCCGCCGCCGCGGTGAAGGCCCTCGGGGAGTACGGGCTGCGCGTCCCGGAGGACGTCTCGGTGGTCGGCTACAACGACGATCCGGTGGCCACCGACATGACCCCTGGCCTGACCACGGTGCACATCCCCGGTGAGGAACTGGGCCGCACCGCGGTCCGCCTCGCTCTCACCGGATCGGGCCGGACCGGTCAGCAGCGCCAGCTCCTGGGCACGCACATAGTGATCCGCGACAGCGTGCGCCGCCTCACTCCGTAGCGGCCGTGGGGCCGGCCGGGTCCCGGTGGTCGGGGTGGATCCAGCTCGGCTTGCGGTACTTGAGGAACGCGGCCGGGGCCGCGATGCCGAGCAGCAGCAGACCGCCGCCGACGATCAGCAGATAACGCCACAGCGGCCCGGTGTCGTACTGGTCCGGCGGCACGAACCCGATGACGAGCGCGAGCACCGAGGCCACGAAGCCGACGCCCGCGACGACCGTGACGGCCGGCACGACGAAGCCGCGCGGCACGTCCGGCTGGGTGCGGCGCAGCCGGACGACGGCCAGGAACATCAACAAGTAGGCGACCAGGTAGATCTGGATGGTGATGACGGAGAACATCCAGTACTGGCTGGAGACGTTGTCGCTGAAGGCGTACAGGATGCCGATGAGGGTGGTCAGCACGCCCTGGGCGACCATCACGTTCTGCGGCACGCCGTGCTTGTTGAACTTCTGCAGGAACGGCGGCAGATAGCCCTCCTGGCGGGCGAGCAGCACGAGTCCCTTGGCGGGGCCCGAGAGCCAGGTCAGCATGCCGCCGAGCGCCGCGCACACCAGCATGATGCCGACGATCTTCGTCATCCAGCCCACGTGGAAGTGGTCGAAGAACGCCTGGAAGGCCTGCATCAGACCGGCGGTCAGGCTGAGCTCCTTGGACGGCATGACCCAGCTGATCGCGAGCGCCGGGAGGATGAAGATCAGCAGGACGAGGCCGGTGGCGAGGAAGACCGAGCGCGGGTACTCGCCGCGCGGGTTGCGGAGCGACGACACATGGACGCCGTTCATCTCCATGCCCGCGTAGGAGAGGAAGTTGTTGACGATGAGGACGAGGCCGGCGAGGCCGGTCCACGGGGGCAGCCAGTGGTCCGCGCTCATCGGGGCGGCCGACGGGTTGCCCTGTCCGAGGAAGACGATGCCGAGGACGACGAGCACGACGCCCGGGACGAGGGTGCCGATGACGAGCCCGAGCGAGGACAGTCCGGCGACGGTCTTCGTACCGCGCGAGCTGACCCACACCCCCGTCCAGTAGATGACGACGATGCAGATGGCCACGTACAGGCCGTTCTCGGCGAGGCTCGGGTGGATGACGTACGCGAACGTGGACGCCACATAGGCGAGCAGGCTCGGGTAGTAGGCGATGGTCATGGCGAACTGGCACCAGACGGCGACGAACCCGAGCGGTTTGCCGAGCGCCTCGCTGACCCAGCGGTAGATGCCGCCGGTCCAGCCGGAGGCCAGTTCGGCGCCGACGAGGGCGGTGGGCAGCAGGAAGACGACGGCCGGGAGCAGATAGAGGAAGATCGCGGCGAGGCCGTAGATCGCCATGGTGGGCGAGGGCCGCAGACTCGCCACGGAGGCGGTCGTCATCAGGCCGAGCGTCACCCAGGAGATGAACTGGCGCCGTGTGCCGTCGTCGCCGACCGCCTCGCCCCGCTCCGTTTTGTCCGTAGTCGTCATGCGCTCATGATCGGCGGAGGGTGCGACCCCCGCATGTCTTCCCATACCGGGTGGGGGTAGGGTGCGGCCCATGGCTACGACGAGGGGCGGCACGGGCCGGGGACAGCTGCTGCTGTTCGTGGCGCTGCTCCTGGGGATCGTGGGGATGCACACGCTGGGGCATCCGTCGGAGCATGCGGCGATGCCCGCCTCGGCCATGAATGCTCCGGCCATGACCGGTCCGGCGATGGCTGCTTCGACGACGACCGCTCCGGCGAACGCTTCGGCGATGACGCACGCCGGGGCGCCCGTCGCCGCGCATGAGCACCGGTCCCCCGCCGGCAGCGGTATGGATCCGCTGAGCGTGTGCCTCGCCGTGCTCGGGTCGTTCACGCTGCTGTTGCTGACGGCGGCGACGGTGCTGCGGGCGGTGCGGGCGCGGGGCCCGGTGCGGCCGGTCGTGCGGGGCCTGGCGTTCGCCCACCGACCGCACCCTCCCCCGCCGCGCGCCCTCTTGTCCCGGCTGTCGGTGCTGCGCATTTAGGCCTGCGCACCGGCTGCTTCGCGCTGCCCGGACATCCCGGCGGGTCCGAGTGGAACCTGATCGGGCCGAGCGGTGTATCAGAAGCAGCAGATGAGTTCGCCCACTGCACGCAGCACGCACGACACCGACATCGAGGTGCAACTCAGCCATGCGCGACACACGTCACCTGCCCGGCCCGCCGTCCCGCCGGACCCTGCTCGGCGCATCGATCGCCGCGGCCGGCACGGGAGTTCTGGCCGCCTGTTCCGGTTCCGGCTCCGGCTCCGGCTCCGGCTCCGGGCACGGCGGCCACGGCTCGGGCGGCGCCACGCCCGAGGGATACGTCGACCCGGCGGGTAAGGAGGTCGCGGCCGCGGAGCGGAGGCGCGGCCGGGGCCCGGTCCGCTCGGTCCGGCTGACGGCCGCCGCGACCCCGCTGGACCTGGGCGACCGCACGGTCAGGTCCTGGTCGTACGGGGGCGACCTGCCCGGCAAGGAGATCCGGGTGACCGCCGGGGACACGCTCGCCGTGACCCTCGCCAACCACCTCCCGCAGCCCACGTCCCTGCACTGGCACGGCCTCGCCGTGCGCAACGACATGGACGGCGTGCCCGGTCTCACCCAGAAGTCCGTCGCCCCCGGGGCCGACTTCACGTACCGCTTCGCGGTGCCGCACGCGGGCACGTACTGGTTCCACCCGCACTCCGGCACGCAGCAGGACCGCGGCCTGTACGCGCCGCTGATCGTGGACGACCCGAAGGAGCCCCTCGCGTACGACAAGGAGTGGGTGATCGTCCTCGACGACTGGGTCGACGGGGTGGCCGGCTCGACCCCGGACGCGGTACTGGCCGAACTCCGCGGCGGTATGGACCACTCGGGCGGCTCGGGAGACTCCGGCCACTCCGGCCACGACATGTCGGGGATGCGCGGCATGGCGATGACGGAGTCGTCCGGTAGGCCCGCGCCGTCGGCCTCCGGCCCGACCCGGATGATGATGGGCGCGCGGAGCGATCTGCTCGGCGGCGACGCGGGCGACGTGGCGTACCCGCACTATGTGGTCAACGGGCGTACGGCGAAGGCCCCTTCCTCCTTCACGGCCCGCCCGGGCGACCGCATCCGCCTGCGGATCGTCAACGCGGGCGGGGACACGGCCTTCCGGGTCGCGCTGGGCGGCCACGAGATGACGGTGACGCACACGGACGGCTTCCCGGTGCGGCACGCGAAGACGGACGCGCTGCTGCTCGGCATGGGCGAGCGGTACGACGTCCTGGTCACGGCGGGCGACGGTGTCTTCCCGCTGACGGCGCTGGCGGAGGGCAAGAAGGCCTCGGCGCTCGCGGTGCTGCGTACGGGGGCGGGGGCGGCGCCCTCAGCGACGGTCCGGCCCAAGGAGCTGGACGGGCGGCTGCTGACCGCCGAAATGCTCCGGGCGGACGCCTCGGTGGCCCTGTCGTCCCGCGAGCCGGACCGCACGATCAGGCTCCAGCTGACCGGGGGCATGGCGAGGTACGACTGGGCCTTCGACAAGAAGCCCTATGCGGCGGACCGGCGTCATCCGGTCCGCGCGGGCGAGCGGGTCCGTCTGGTCTTCGCCAACTCGACCTCGATGTGGCACCCGGTCCATCTGCACGGCCACACGTTCGCCCTGGCGAACGTGGCGGGCGGCCCCCGCAAGGACACGGCGATCGTCCTGCCGAACGGGACGCTGACGGTGGACTTCGACGCGGACAACCCGGGCCTGTGGATGATCCACTGCCACAACGTCTACCACGCGGAGGCGGGGATGATGACGGTCCTGGGATACCGCCGCTGACCCGGGCGGCCTGACCCGGCCCTGTTGCGCCGGGGCCGGGCGGGCCGCCCGGCCCCGGCACGGGACCTTCCCGGCGCAGGCTCGCTACTGCCGGGCCGGCTCCGTCTCGCTCGGGACGTGCGTGGCGACGAGGCGTCCCGGGCCGGAGGCCGTCGTGCCGCGGCGCCGGTCCACGCCGTACGCGAGCGCGGCCACGCCGAGACCGAGGACGGCCAGGGCCGCGCCGGTCACGGCCGGGGACGTCACGCCGAAGCCGGCGGCGAGGGCGAGGCCGCCGATCCAGGCGCCGCCGGCGTTGGCCAGGTTGAACGCTCCCTGGTTCGCGGACGAGGCCAGCGACGGGGCGGCGGACGCCTTCTCCATCACCATCAGCTGCAGTGGCGAGCCGGTCGTGAACGCCGCCGTCCCGAGCAGCAGCACGGCGAGCGCCGCGCTCCACTCCGCGCGCATCAGCAGCGGGAAGAGGGCGAGGACCACGCCCAGCGACGTCAGGCCGCCGAACAGGGTGCCGCGCAGTGAGTGGTCGGCGAGGCGGCCGCCGAGCAGGTTGCCGATGGTGGCGCCCACGCCGAACAGGGCGAGCAGCAGCGTCACGCTGCCCTCGGCGAACCCGGCGGCGTCGGTGAGCATCGGGGTGATGTAGCTGTAGGCCGAGAAGAGGGCACCGAACCCGGCGACGGTCGTACCGAGCGCGAGCCACACCGGCACCGAGCCGAGCGCCCGGAGCTCGCTGCGGACGCCCACGGCCGAGCCGTGTCCGTGGTCGGCGGGGACGAGTGCCGCGAGGGACGCGATCGCGGCGAGGCCGATCGCACTGACGGCGAGGAACGTGGCGCGCCAGCCGAGGTGCTGCCCCATGGCGGTGGCGACGGGCACGCCGACGATGTTGGCGACGGTCAGGCCGAGGAACATCAGCGACACGGAGCGGGCCTTGCGCTCGGGCGCCACCAGGGAGGTGGCGACGACGGCGCCGACGCCGAAGAAGGCGCCATGCGGCAGACCGCTGACGAAGCGGGCGGCCATCAGCCAGTGGTAGTCGGGGGCCACGGCCGACACCGCGTTGCCCACGACGAAGAGCACCATCAGGCCGATCAGGACCCGGCGGCGCGGCTTGCGCGCGGTGGCCGCGGCGAGCAGCGGGGCGCCGATGACGACGCCGAGCGCGTACGCGGAGACGAGGTGTCCGGCGGTGGGGATCGAGATGTGCAGGTCGTCCGCGACGTCGGGCAGCAGGCCCATCATCACGAACTCGGTCGTGCCGATGCCGAAGGCGCCCACGGCGAGGGCGAGCAGGGCGAGGGGCATGAAGGATCGTCCAAAGAAAGTGGGTGCAGGAGAGCGAGGCGCGTACGTAAGTTTACGTACGGAACAAAGCCTCCCGCACCCAGTGTTCCGGGAGGTCACATCCTCGTGAACTCCGGGGAGACAGTCGTCACAGGGACACGCGGGCCGCGATCGGCAGATGGTCGCTGCCGGTCTCGGGCAGCGACCACGACGACACCGGCTCCACGCCCCTGACCATGATCTGGTCGATGCGCGCCATCGGGAACGCGGCCGGCCAGCTGAAGCCGAAGCCGCTGCCCGCGGCGCCCTGGGTGGAGCGCATCTGGGACGTGACGGCGTTCAGGGCGCGGTCGTTCATGGTGCCGTTGAGGTCGCCGAGCAGGACGACCTTGCCGAGCGGTTCGTCGGCGATGGCCTCGCCCAGCGCGTTCGCGCTCTTGTCGCGCTGGCTGGCGGTGAACCCGGAGTCGAGCTTCACGCGCACCGAGGGCATGTGCGCCACGTAGACGGCGACGTTGCCCTCGGGCGTCGCGACGGTGGAGCGCATGGCCCGGGTCCAGCCCAGCTTGATGTCGACGGACCGGGTGTTCGAGAGCGGGTACTTGCTCCACAGTCCGACGGTGCCCTGGACCGAGTGGTACGGGTAGGCGCTCGCGAGCGCCTTCTCGTAGGTCGGCAGCGCCTCGGTCGTCAGCTCCTCCAGGGCGAGGACCTGTGCGCCGGACGCGGCGACGTCCTTGGCGGTGCCGGTGGGGTCGGGGTTGTCGGCGTTCACGTTGTGGGTGGCGACGGTCAGGTCGCCGCCGCCGCTCTGCTTGTCGGTGAGCAGCCCGCCGAAGACGTTGAGCCAGACGATGGCCGGGACCAGCACCGCGACCAGGGCGGTCGCCGACTTCCGGACGAGGGCGAGGACCAGCAGCACCGGGATGAACACACCCAGCCACGGCAGGAACGTCTCGGTCAGGGAGCCGAGGTTGCCGATGGTGTTGGGGATCTGCGCGTGCAGCAGCATGACGAGCGCGAGCAGCACCGCGAGAACCGCGAGAACGATGCCGCGGCGCCACAGCCCGCGGTCGTGCCGGAGCCTGCGGCCCAGGCGCCGGATCCGGGGACCCGGTCCGGACTGCCCGGATCCGTCGCCGTCTCCACTGCTGTACGCCTGCGCCATACCGTCGTCGCCTCAACTCTGCCGTGCCCGCCGTCCTCGCCCGAAAACACTAGGCGATGATCAGCGGCTTTCCGTCCCGTCAGGGCCCGCGGTCCGGCGGATCCCTGACGTCCGTACGGCCACGAGGACGTGCGGGGCGGCGTCCGGAGTTCCGGACCGGGCACTTTGACGGGTGTCCTGTGACGAAACGCGCACATTCACCCGTCGGCCGCGGGCCGCAGTCCGCTGAGCGCGAGGTCGACGATCCGGGCGGCGAGATCGTCGTCGAGGGGCGTGTCGGTGCGCAGGATGCTGCGCAGCAGCATGGGTCCGGTGACGAGGTCGCCGGCGAGCTCGATGTCGGTGCCGGCGGGCAGTTCCCCGTCGGCGACGCCGCGCCGCAGCACGTCGTGCATGACGCGCCGGCGCGGGTCGATGACGATCTCGTGGTACGCGTCCCAGAGCTTGGGCAGGGTCTTCATCTGGGCGAAGACGTTGTGCAGCAGCACCGATCTGCGCATGCTCAGGCCGCGTCGGCGCAGGTGCTCCAGCAGGCAGACCAGGTCGTCGCGCATGGACGTGCCGGGCAGTTCCGGGTCCGGGGCCTCGATGCAGCGCAGGACGTCGACGAACAGTTCCTCCTTGCCGCTCCAGCGCCGGTAGATGGTGGCCTTGCCGACG
This sequence comes from Streptomyces sp. cg35, assembly GCF_050410835.1. Taxonomy (NCBI): domain Bacteria; kingdom Bacillati; phylum Actinomycetota; class Actinomycetes; order Kitasatosporales; family Streptomycetaceae; genus Streptomyces; species Streptomyces sp. cg35. The sequence goes on along the minus strand of NZ_CP191268.1, from coordinate 6,332,588 downwards.
CCGGCGGTACGGGCGATCCGCTCGATGGACAGCTCCGCAAGCGGGACGCCGTCCTCCAGGAGCTTGACGACGCCCTCGACGATGGCCTGCTCCACCGCCTCACTGCGGGGACGGCCCCGGGCGGGGGTCCCGCAAGCGGGCGGCGACGCCGGTGCGCCCGGGCCCGCGTGCCGTCGCGCCTGCCGCTCGACCCGTTCCGTGCCCACGCCTTCCACCTTCCGCCACAGCCCCGGAACCCGGCGGTCCGCCAGGTTCCGGGGCGATTGTCTCAGCGCCGTGCGGCTGTCCGTCCGTCCGGTGCGCGGGTCAGCGGCCCGCGCCGATCTTCTCCGGCTCGCCCGGCCGGCCGGCGGGCGCGGCCGGGGTCCTGCCCGGCAGGAACAGGGCCGTGACGACGGCGCTGGCCAGGGCGACGGCCGCGCCCCACAGGGCGGTGACGTGCATGGCGTGCAGGAACGAGTCGTTGGCCGCGCCGACCAGCCCCTGGGCCCGCGGCCCGAGCTTCTCGGCGACACCGAGCGTGGCCTCGATGGAGGCGCCCGCGGTGTCGCGCAGACCGGCCGGGAGCAGCCCGAGCTTGTCCTCGATGCCGTTGCGGTAGGCGGTGGAGAGCACGGAGCCGAGGACGGCGATGCCGAGCGCGCCGCCGACCTGCCGGAACGTGTTGCTGAGCGCGGACGCCGAACCGGCCTTCTCGCGCGGCAGCGCCTGCATGATCACGACGCTGGTCGGGGTCATGACGTGCGCCATGCCGGTGCCCATGAGGAAGAAGATGACTTCCAGGAGCCAGATCGGGGTGTCCGCGTCGAGCGCGGTGAAGGCGGCCAGCATGCCCGCGAGCAGCACGAGTCCGCCGGTGGTCGTGGCCCGTACGCCGATCTTCTCGACGACGATGCGGGCGCGCGGCGCGAAGATCAGCTGGGCCACGGCGAGCGGCAGCATCAGGGCGCCGGTCTGCAGCGGCGAGTACCCGCGCACGCTCTGCGTGTAGAAGACGGAGAAGAACGTGACACCCATCAGCGCGAAGAAGACCAGCGCGATGGCGGCGATGGCGGCCGAGAACACCTTGTTCTTGAAGTAGTCGATGTCGATCGACGGGTGGTCGCTGCGCTTCTCGTGGACGACGAACCCGACGAGGACGACGAGTCCCGCGATGATGGTGGACAGGACCTGCGGGCTGGTGAAGTCGCCCTCGTCGCCGCCCTTGATGATCCCGTAGACCAGCAGCACGAGTCCGACGACGGACAGGACCACACCGACGAGGTCGATCCGGCCCGGCTTCGGGTCCTTGGAGTCGGGCACGAGCGCGAGCATCAGCACGACGGCGAGGATCACGATCGGCACGTTGACCAGGAAGACCGAGCCCCACCAGAAGTGGTCGAGGAGCAGGCCGCCGGTGATCGGGCCGATCGCGATGGCGAGACCGACGCCGCCCGCCCAGATGCCGATGGCCTTGGGCTGCTCCTCGCGCTCGAAGACGTTCATGAGCACGGCGAGCGTGGCCGGCATGACGAAGGCGGCGCCGAGGCCCATCACCGCGCGGAACGCGATGAGCTGGACCGGCGAGCCGGACTCGGCGGCGAGCGCGGATCCGATGCCGAAGACGACGAGGCCCCCGATGAGGACCTTCTTGCGGCCGATGCGGTCGCCGAGCAGGCCGGCGGTGAACAGCAGGCCCGCGAAGACGAGGGTGTAGGCGTTGATCGCCCACTCGAGCTCGCTCTGGGTGGCGCCGAGACCGGTGGGTGCGGGCGTCGAGATCGTCTTGATCGCGACGTTCAGGATGGAGTTGTCGAGGACGACGATCAGCAGGCTCAGCATGAGGACGCCGAGGATCGCCCAGCGACGGCGATGCACGGCCTCCGGTATCCGGGGGCCCGCGGGGACGGCAGGACTGGTCATGGGACGACCCTAGCCCCATTTCGATACGGGACCGTCTCGTATTGAAAGTCGAGGACAAACCCTTACTCGGGCTTTACGCAGCGGGGGGCCTGGCGCGGGAGCGGCACGCGGTGCCACCATGGAGACGATCCGGGGACGCCGTCAGGGCGCCTCGAGACGAAGTGAAGGAGCCGTTGCGATGACGCAACTTCAGGCTGCCCAGACGCCGGCCACCGACAGCAGCAACCCCAAGGCGCTGTACGGAGGCAAGGGCACCCGCCGCATCACCGTCCGCGACATCGGCCTCGCCAAGGAGCGGGGCGAGAAGTGGCCGATGCTGACCGCCTACGACGCGATGACGGCCTCGGTCTTCGACGAGTCCGGCATCCCCGTGATGCTGGTCGGCGACTCGGCGGGCAACTGCCACCTGGGCTACGACACCACGGTCCCGGTCACCCTGGACCAGCTCACCATGCTCTCGGCCGCGGTCGTCCGCGGTACCAGCCGCGCGCTGATCGTCGGCGACCTGCCCTTCGGCTCGTACCAGGAGGGTCCGGTGCAGGCGCTGCGCTCGGCGATGCAGCTGGTGAAGGAGGCGGGCGTCGGCGCGGTCAAGCTGGAGGGCGGCGAGCGCTCCCACGAGCAGATCAAGCTGCTCGTGGACTCCGGCATCCCGGTCATGGCCCACATCGGCCTGACCCCGCAGTCCGTCAACACCCAGGGCTACCGGGTGCAGGGGCGCGGCGAGGAGGCGGCGCAGCAGCTGCTGCGCGACGCGAAGGCGGTCCAGGACGCGGGGGCGTTCGCCGTCGTCCTGGAGCTGGTACCGGCGGAGCTGGCCGCCGAGGTCACCCGCGTCCTGCACATCCCGACGGTCGGCATCGGCGCGGGCCCGGACACGGACGCGCAGGTCCTGGTCTGGACGGACGCGCTCGGGCTGACCGGCGGCAAGATGCCGCGGTTCGTCAAGCAGTACGCGAATCTGCGTTCTGTCATGTCCGACGCGGCGAAGGCGTTTGCGGAGGACGTGATCGGCGGAACGTTCCCTCTGGAGGAGCACTCCGTCCACTGAGTCCGGCACCTGCCCCCATCGAGCCATAGCGGCACCAACGCGGCCCGTCGATCTTCCCCCGTCGACGGGCCGCGGCCGTTCCCGGGTGCGGTACCGACAGTCGCCGACTTACCGATAGATCGGCGACAGGTCATCGACAGAGCGTTTGTCGGCGATCTGTCGGTGAGTTGTCGGTGGCGGCTGGCACCTTGTTCGTCATGACGCGAATCGACAAGACCCCCGACAACAGCATGGACGGCCGCCCGGTGGCCGTGTCCGTGCGGGGACTGGTCAAGCACTACGGCGAGACCAAGGCCCTGGACGGCGTGGACCTGGATGTGCACGAGGGCACCGTCATGGGTGTCCTCGGTCCGAACGGCGCCGGCAAGACCACCCTCGTGCGCTGCCTGTCCACCCTGATCACCCCCGACGCCGGCACGGCGATCGTGGCCGGCTACGACGCGGTGAAGCAGCCGCGCCAGCTGCGCCGCGTGATAGGCCTCACCGGCCAGTACGCCTCGGTCGACGAGAAGCTCTCCGGCCGCGAGAACCTGTACATGATCGGGCGGCTGCTCGACCTGTCCGGCAAGGAGTCGCGGGCCCGCGCCGACGCCCTGCTCGAGCGGTTCTCGCTCACCGATGCCGCGACCCGGGCCGCGAAGACGTACTCCGGCGGCATGCGCCGGCGCCTCGACCTCGCGGCGTCGATGATCGGCCGCCCGCACGTCCTCTACCTGGACGAGCCGACGACCGGCCTCGACCCCCGGACCCGTAACGAGGTGTGGGACGAGGTCAAGCGGATGGTGCGGGACGGCGTGACCGTGCTGCTCACCACCCAGTACATGGAGGAGGCCGAGCAGCTCGCCTCCGAGCTGACCGTGATCGACCGCGGCCAGGTCATCGCGGGCGGCGGCATCGAGGAGCTCAAGGCGAAGGTCGGCGGCCGCACCCTGCGCATCCGCCCGGCCGACCCGCTGGAGCTGCGCCCGCTGGCGAGCGCCCTCGACGACATGGGTCTGACCGGCCTCGCCACCTCCACCGTCGACCCCGAGTCCGGCACCGTCCTCGTGCCGATCCTCAGCGACGAACAGCTCACCGCCGTCGTCGGCGCGGTCACCGCGCGCGGCATCACGATCGGCTCCATCACCACCGAACTGCCCAGCCTGGACGAGGTGTTCCTGTCCATCACCGGCCAGAAGGCCAGTGCCCCGCAGGACGCCCGCCCCGAACTCGAGGAGGCCGCCGTATGAGTGCCACCACCCTCACGTCACCGGCCTCCACCATCCACGTGGACGCCGATCCCCGCATCGGACTGCGCGGCCACCTGCGCCACACCGGCGCGCTCTTCCGCCGCAACCTGCTGTGGATCAAGCAGGACCCGGAGTCGATGTTCGACGCCGTGCTGATGCCGGTCGTCTTCACGCTGCTGTTCGTGTACGTCTTCGGCGGCTCGATCGGCCAGGCCCTCGGCGGCGGCCAGGACGCGTACGTGCAGTACGTCATCCCCGGCATGGTCGCGATGATGAGCATGAACATCGCGCAGGGCGTCGGCACCGGCTTCAACGAGGACTTCAACAAGGGCATCATGGACCGCTTCCGGTCCCTGCCCATCGGACGGGCCTCCGTCCTGATCGCCAAGATCTCGGTGGAGCTGCTCCGCCTGCTGGTGGCCACCACGGTCCTGATGATCGTCGCGGTCCTCGTGGGCTTCGACATCAACGGCCGCTGGGGAGGCTTGTTCGCCTCGGTCGGGCTCGCCGCACTGTTCGGTTCCGCCATCATGTGGATCTTCCTGGTCCTCGGTGTGACCATGAAGAACGCCCAGTCCGTACAGGCGATGGGCTTCCTGGTGATGATGCCGCTGCAGTTCGGCTCGTCCATCTTCGCGCCGCCGCAGTCGATGCCGGGCTGGCTGCAGAACTTCACCGAGTACAACCCGATGTCCGGCCTCGCGGACGCGGCCCGCGGCCTGATGGTGGGCGGCCAGTACCCGGTCGCCCACGGCCTGTGGGTGACGCTCGCCTGGACCGTGGGACTGACCGTGGTCATGGCGCCGGTCGCGATCCGCAAGTTCACGAAGAAGAGCTGACGCCCGGTACGGGTTCCCAGCCGGTCCGCGTCACAGCAGGGCGGTGGCCTCCTCCAGGGAGAGGCCGCCGCCCTCGGCGTGTTCCCGCTCGTACGCCGCGTCGCCGAGCACCGCGCGCACGGCCGCCTCCGCCTTCTCGCGCCACTCGCGTTCCATGATGCCGCGCACGTGCTGCGGGGGCAGTGACGCGTCGGAGGAGCCGATCAGCCGCGCGGCCAGCACGGCGTCGCCGTCCGCGGCGCGCAGCACGAGCCCCTGGGCCGCGGTGAGCAGGTGCAGCGCCGTCAGATGCGGCATGATCAGCGCGGCCAGCGGGTCGGAGGCCACTTCGAGCGCCTCCCGCGCGCGGGCCAGGGCGGACTCGCCGTCCCCGTCGACGGCGTCGAGGATGCCTTCCATGCCGACGGCCATGCCGTTGAAGAACATGATGTCCGTGACGTTGAACTCCGCGCGCAGCTGCGCGAGATGCTCCCGCGCCTCGGCGGTGCGGCCGGTGGCGGCGAGGCGGCCGACGAGGAACATCCGGGCGGCGGGCCGGGCCTCGTTCGTGTGCCGGCGGGACGTGTCGAGGGTCTCGCGCAGCAGCCGCTCGCCCTTCTCGCCCTCGCCCTGCTCGACGAACACCTGGCCGAGCCGGATCTGCAGGATCGCGGCCTGGGCGTGGGCGCCCATGCTCTCGGCGACCTCACGGGCACGCCGGTAGTCCGCCCCGGCCTCCGCGAACCGGCCGAGCTTCTCGTGGGCCTCACCGCGCGCGGACAGCGCCTCGGCGACGCCCCATTCGTCGCCGAGCCGGGTGAACACGTCGATGGCCTCGTCGGCGTCGAGCACGCCCTGGGCGGCCGTCGTGCCGGTGTTGGCCAGGAGGTTGGCGCGCAGCTGGAGGACGAGCGCCAGCTCCCACTCGTAGCCGAGTGCGCGGCAGGTGCGCACGGTGATGTCGGTGAGCTCGCGCAGCCGCGTCATGTCGCCGGTCATCAGGACCGCGAAGTACCAGATGTTGCCGGGCGGCCGGCAGGCCTGCGGCAGGTCGGGGCGGTAGGTGTCGACGATGGCGCGCAGCCGGGCCTGCCCCTCCGCGGACCGCCAGCGGTCCATCTCCATGTCCATGTAGCCGAGGCGGCACAGGTGGACCTGGCGGCGGGCCTCCTCGAGGAGGTCGCCGGTGAGCGGCGGCGGAGTGTCGGTGCAGCTCTGCAGCAGCGGCGGCGCCGGGCGCACGGGGCCGGCGAACGGGTCGGGGCCGAGCAGCGCCGTGGTCTCCAGGGTCCAGGTACGGGCGTCGGGGCGCAGGTCCCGCATCTGCCAGAACCAGGACAGCGACAGCACGAGGCTGATCGCCTCCTGCTCGTCGCGGGCGGCGAGGGCGTGCCGCAGGGCGGTGCGCACGTTCTCGTAGTCGCGCTCGATCCGGGCGATGGCCGCGCGCTGCCCGGAGCCGCGCAGCAACGGGTCGGTGGTGCGGACGAGTTCGCGGAAGTACGTGAGGTGGGCGCGCTCGGCGGCGGCCCGGTCGCCGCTCTCGTCGAGCCGGTCGCCCGCGTACTCGGCGACGGTCTCCAGGAGCCGGTAGCGCATGGCCCCTTCGTCGCCGTCGTCGGGCGCGGCGACGACCAGCGACTTGTCGACGAGGGAGCCGAGCAGGTCCAGGGCGTCCGGTCCGCACACGGCCTCGGCGGCGGCCAGGTCGCAGCCGCCGCTGAAGGCGGAGAGCCGGGCGAGGGCGGCGCGCTCGGAGGCGTCGAGCAGCTCCCAGGACCAGTCGACGACGGCGCGCAGGGTCTGCTGGCGGGGCAGCGCGGTGCGGGCGCCGGAGGTGAGCAGCCGGAACCGGTCGTCGAGGCGGTCCGCGATCTGGCGCGGGGTGAGCATCCGCAGCCGGGCGGCGGCCAGTTCGATGGCCAGCGGCAGGCCGTCGAGGCGGCGGCAGATCTCGGCGGCGGCCGCCGCGGTCTCCTCGTCCCGGTCGGTGCGGAACCCGGGCCGCACGGCGGCGCCCCGCTCGCCGAACAGGCGCAGCGCGTACGGCTCCGGCAGCGGCTCCACCGGGTACAGCAGCTCCCCCGGCACGCCGAGGGGTTCGCGGCTGGTGGCGAGCACGGTGACGCCGGGGCAGTGGGCCAGGAGGTGCTCGGTGAGGGCGGCGGCGGCCCCGATGACGTGCTCGCAGTTGTCGAGGACGATCAGCATCCGGCGGTCGGCGCAGTGTCCGACGAGGCGGACGAGCGGATCGTCGCCCTGCCGTTCGCCGGCCACGCGCAGCTCCTCGGCGCCGGCGCCGCGCAGTACCGTCTCGCGCGCCCCGAGCGCGCTGACGACGGCCTCCGGCACGGCGTCCGGGTCGCTCACGGGCGCGAGCTCGGCCAGCCACACCCCGTCCGGGGCGGCGTCGGCCAGGCCCTCGGCGGCCTCCTGCGACAGGCGGGTCTTGCCCGCGCCGCCGGGGCCGAGCAGCGTCACGAGCCGTACGCGTGCGAGCTCGGCCCGGATCGCGTCGATGTCGCTGCCGCGGCCCACGAAGGAGGTGAGGCGGGCGCGGAGGTTGCCGACGCGGGGCTCGGGCGGGGCCGGGGCCGCGGGGGCCGGCGACGGGACGGCCGGAGCCGCGGGTGTCAGCAACTCCGCGTGGAGGGAGCGGAGTTCGGGACCGGGGTCGGTGCCGAGCCGGTCCGCGAGGGCGACGCGGATGTCCTCGTACGCGGCCAGCGCCTCGGCGGAACGGCCGGTGTCGCGCAGCGCCCGCAGCCGCAGCGCCTGGAGCGGCTCGTCCAGCGGGTGGGCGTCGCACAGGGCGGTCAGCTCCGCCAGCGCCTCCTCGGCCAGGCCGAGCGCGAGCCGGGCGGCGAGCCGGGTGCGACGCGCGTCCAGGTGGCGGGTGTCCCAGCGGGCGGCGTCGGCGGCGCGGTCGGGCAGGTCGGCGAGGGCGGGCCCGCGCCACAGGGCGAGGGCGTCGTCGAGCAGGTCGGCGGCTTTGGCGGGGTTGCCGTCGGCGAAGGCGCGGGCGCCGTCGGCGGTCAGCCGCTCGAAGCGGAACAGGTCGACGGCGTCGGCCGTCGCCATGAGCCGGTACCCGCCGTCGGCCGAGGCGATCGCGTCGGGGCCCAGGGCCCGGCGCAGCCGCCCGACGAGGGCCTGCAGGGCGCCCGGCGCGTCGGCGGGCGGCTCGACGCCCCACACCTCGTCGACGAGGACGCCCGCGGGCACGGCCCGGCCGGGGCGCAGCGCGAGCACGGTGAGCAGGGCGCGCAGCCGCGCCCCGCCGACGGGGACGGCCGTGCCGTCGTCGTGGAGTGCCTGGGTGGTGCCGAGGATGCGGTAGCGCACGGGCCCCATTGTCCCCGCTGTCCCGGGCAGGGGACGCCCAGGCGGGCACGTACACCGGAACACCGCCTGCGGGCTCGCGGAACTCCCGCCGTACCGCGACACGTTCCCCGCGCAGGGCGGGTACGTTCAGTGACGCCACAGACCAGCGACCCCGGGAGCTCCACCCCATGACCACCGCCACATCCCGTCGCGGCGAGAGCCGGATCAGCCCCGTCTTCCTCGGCATCGTCGCGGTCACGGCCGTGACCGGCTGGGCGGTGTGGACGGACTTCGCCTCGCAGCCGGGCGTCGCCGTGTTCCTGTTCGTGACGGGGGCGTGGATCGTCTCGCTGTGCCTGCACGAGTACGCGCACGCGCGCACGGCCCTGCACAGCGGCGACATCTCGATCGGCGCGAAGGGCTATCTGACCCTGAACCCGCTGAAGTACACGCACGCGCTGCTCAGCATCGTGCTGCCGGTGCTCTTCGTGATCATGGGCGGTATCGGTCTGCCCGGTGGCGCGGTCTTCATCGAGCGGGGCCGGATCCGGGGCCGCTGGAAGCACAGCCTGATCTCGGCGGCGGGCCCGCTGACCAATGTGCTGTTCGCGATCGTCTGCACGGCCCCGTTCTGGCTGGACGCGCTGGACGGCGTGCCGGACACGTTCCGCTACGCGCTCGGGTTCCTGGCGCTGCTCCAGGTGACGGCCGCGATCCTGAACTTCCTGCCGGTGCCGGGCCTGGACGGGTACGGCGTGATCGAGCCGTGGCTGTCCTACAAGATCAAGCGGCAGGTCGAGCCGTTCGCGCCGTTCGGTCTGCTCGCCGTGTTCGCCGTGCTGTGGATCCCCGAGGTCAACGGGTGGTTCTTCGACGCGGTCGACGCGGTGCTGCGCTCGCTGGGCGTCACCGAGTGGGACACGTACTGGGGGCAGCGCTTCTACCGGTTCTGGCAGGGCACCCCGGAGATCCCGACCTTCACGCAGTCTTAGTGGGGGCCGCGCTCTCCCTCTCGGCCCTGGCCTTGCGCACGTAGAACCACGTCATGTTCGACGTGATGCCCGCGATCAGGACCCAGACCACGCCGAGGAAGCTGCCCTGGACGAAGGACACCACCGCGGCCGCGACGGCGAGGACGCAGACGACGAGGGCGAAGAGTGCGATGCGGGGCATGGGGTCGGCTCCAATACGGCACGGCTCGGTGTTCGCCGACCAGTGTCCCCCATGCCCCGCTGACGCATGAAGGCGCCCTGAACGTACGGAAAGCGTAAGGAATCGGCGTTATACGTCCGTTACGCGCAGGCCCGCGTGTGCCTTGTAGCGGCGGTTGGTGGAGATGAGGTTCGCGACCAGGGACTCCACCTGGTGGGCGTTCCTGAGGCGGCCCGCGAAGACGCCGCGCATACCGGGGATGCGGGCGGCCAGCGCCTGGACCTGGTCGGTGTCGGCGCGGGACTCGCCCAGCACCATCACGTCCGTGTCGATCTCGTCGATCTCCGGGTCGGCGAGCAGCACGGCCGACAGGTGGTGGAAGGCGGCCGTGACGCGGGAGTCCGGCAGCAGGGCGGCGGCCTGCTCGGCGGCGCTGCCCTCCTCGGGCTTCAGCGCGTACGCGCCCTTCTTGTCGAAGCCGAGCGGGTTGACGCAGTCGACGACGAGCTTGCCGGCGAGGTCCTCGCGCAGCGCCTCCAGGGTCGCGCCGTGCCCGTCCCAGGGCACGGCGACGATCACGATGTCGCTGCGCCGCGCGCACTCGGCGTTGTCGGCGCCCTCGACGCCCTGGCCCAGCTCGTCGGCGGCGGCCCGGGCGCGCTCGGCGGCACGGGAGCCGATGATCACCTTCTGGCCGGCCCGGGCGAACCGGTAGGCGAGGCCCTTGCCCTGCGGTCCGGTGCCGCCGAGCACGCCGACGACGAGCCCGGACACGTCGGGCAGGTCCCAGGGGTCCTTGGCCGGGGCCTTCTGGGTGCTTTCAGTAGAGGTCATGCAGCGACCTTACTCAGCCGTACGAGCCGGTGAGCGCCGTCACCGGGATCCTCCGGAAGGTGATCGTCTCGTACGCGGAGAAGTTCCCGGTCTCGTAGAGCAGGCCGACGGTGGCGTCGTCGACGCGGACGAGGTCGGAGTAGGCGGCGGGCAGGCCGTCGACGGGGTGGGCGGGGCTCCAGGTGACGCCGCCGTCGAGGCTGCGGCGGATCGTCATCAGGGCGCGGAAGCCCGGGTCCGCGGGCCCGGAGAAGAGCAGCACGTCGGGGTCGCCGAGGTGCAGCAGGCTGCCCTGGACCACCGGGCCGGTCAGGCCCGCCTGCGGCCGGAACGGTCTTTCCAGCCGCTCGCCGCCGTCGAGGGAGTGGGCGTCGGCGCGGTTGCCGGGGGCCGGGGAGTCGTTGCGGGTGTTGAAGTAGATCCTGCCGTCGGGGAGTTGGGCGGCGGTGGTCTCGTTGGGGTTGAGGTAGCCGTCGGCCTCGCCCGCGCCTTCGTCGACGTAGCCGATGCGCCAGGTCGCGCCGTCGTCGTCGCTGAGCAGGCTGTGGCCGCCGTTGTACTTGCCCTCGGTGCCGTTGTCGGTGCCGGTGGGCGGGGACGAGTGGTTGGCGGGCACGACGACGCGGCCCTCGCGGGTGAGCAGGGCGTGCCCGGGGGTGGTGGCGTACCAGCGCCAGGCCGGCTTCTTCGTCGCGGCGGTGATCTCCCGGCCCGCGGCCCAGGTCAGTCCCGTGTCGTCGCTGTGGGTGATCCAGACGCGGCGCCCGTCGGCGGCGGTGACCCGGCCGCGGCGGACGGCGTCCTCGGTGGCGGCGGCCGCGTTGCGGACGTGCACGAGCAGGACGCGTCCGGAGGCGAGCGCGACGGGGGCCGGATTGCCCGCCAGGTCGCGTCCGTTGGCGACGACGACCTGGAGGGGGCCCCAGGTGCGGCCGCCGTCCGGGGAGCGGCGCAGCACGAGGTCGATGTCGCCGAAGTCCTCGCGGGAGGCCCTTCGGCCCTCGCAGAACGCGAGGAGCGTGCCGTCGTGCGCCCGCACGACGGCGGGGATACGGAAGCTGGCGTAGCCGTCCTGTCCGGCGCGGAACGGCACGGAGGTCTCTGGCGGCTCGGGTCGCACTCCTGTGTCGGGCATACGCTCCATGGTTCCCACCGAAGCCAACTCCGGGTGAACTCCGGGCAGCCGGCCGCCCGTTCGGCCGCCACCGCGCCGCGGGGCGACCCGTACGGGCGGTCTTCGCGCGAACCGTCCGAACGCGGGGGCCGCTTGAGGCACCATGCCACCCCATGGACGCCGTACGAGTAGCTCTGTTGCGCGAGGTCCTCGCCGGGACCGAGTGGCCCGCCGCCACCCGTCGCTTCGCCGGGGCGCTGCGCTCCTCGGTGGCCGCGCACGGCGGCGGGCTGCTGCTGGTGGGGTCGGCGCAGTACGAGCCGTGGCATCTGGCGGCGCACTTGGTGGACGAGGCGGCCTGGTCGGGGACGCCCGAGCTGGCGCCGACCCTGGTGCGGCACGCGGCGCGGCCCGACGATCCGGCTCATCTGTCGGTCGGGCTCGGCCGGCTGGCGGCGGCGCGGCGCGGCGAGACGCTGCTGGTGGTGACGCCGGACGCGGTGGGCGCGCCGCTCCTGGAGCGGGTGCACGACGCCCGCCGGGCCGGCGCGACGGTCCTCGCGCTCGATGCCGGGCCCGCGGGCAACGGTGATCTGCACGCCATGGCGCACGACGGGCTGACCGTGCCGGGCGACACCGACCTCGACCTCGACACGGTGCAGCACCTGGTCAGCGCGGCGGCCGGGGAGAACTCGGTGCCGGCCCCGCGCAGCCGCCGCGCCTTCCGGGACCGCCTCTCCCGCCTGGCGGACCATCTGACGGCGCCGCCGCCGGCCCGCTGGTGAGAGCGGGCCCGGCAGCGGGTTCAGCCGTCGTCGTCCTCGCCCCGCGCCGCGGCGTCGTGCCAGCGCGGGTCGTTCTCCCACTTGAGATTCTTCTCCCGGGCGGTGGCCATCGCGTGCTCCGCCTCCTCGCGGGACGTGTAGGGCCCGAACCGGTCCTTGGCGGGACACTCGGGTCCCTCCTCGACCTTCTGGTGCTCCAGGCAGTAGTACCACTCGCCCGGCTTTCCGACGGTCCGCTTCTTGAACAGGGCCACAGCCGACTCCTCTCGTCAGGGCCATGGTCCCCCACGGCGCCTCGTTACACTCGCTGGCATGTCTGGCCAGTCGACGCAGTCGTCACCCACCGTCCTCGTACCGGGGGAACTGTCCCCCACCCGTTCCGTGCCCGGGAACATCCGGCGCCCCGAGTACGTCGGCAAGCCCGCGCCGACGCCGTACAAGGGTCCGGAGGTCCAGACCCCGGAGACGGTCGAGGCGATGCGGGTGGCGGGCCGGATCGCCGCGCGGGCGATGGCCGAGGCCGCGAAGGCGATCGCGCCGGGCGTCACCACCGACGAGCTGGACCGCATCGCGCACGAGTACATGTGCGACCACGGCGCCTACCCCTCCACGCTCGGCTACCGCGGCTTCCCCAAGTCGCTGTGCACGAGCGTCAACGAGGTCATCTGCCACGGCATCCCGGACTCCACGGTGCTGCGCGACGGCGACATCATCAACCTGGACGTGACGGCGTACATCGGCGGCGTGCACGGGGACAACAACGCGACGTATCTGGTGGGCGACCCCGAGAACGTGGACGAGGAGTCGCGGCTGCTGGTGGAGCGGACCCGCGAGTCGCTGAACCGCGCGATCAAGGCCGTCAAGCCGGGCCGCCAGATCAACATCATCGGCCGCGTCATCGAGTCGTACGCCAAGCGCTTCGGGTACGGCGTCGTGCGGGACTTCACCGGGCACGGCATCAACTCGTCGTTCCACAGCGGCCTGATCATCCCGCACTACGACAGCCCGCACGCGACGACCGTGATCCAGCCCGGCATGACGTTCACGATCGAGCCGATGCTGACGCTCGGCACCCACGACTACGACATGTGGGACGACGGCTGGACCGTCGTCACCAAGGACCGCAAGCGGACGGCTCAGTTCGAGCACACGCTGGTGGTCACGGACACGGGCACGGAGATCCTGACCCTGCCGTAGCCCCGCCGCGCACCACCGCACCGCGCGAGCCCGCCCTCTTCCGGGGCGGGCTCTTCGCGTTCTGCCGTCCCACGTTCCGTCCGGCGTTCCCCCGATCGGGAAAAACCGGGTACGTTTTTACCGACAGGATGTCGGGAAGCCTGCTATCTTAGGTAAGGCTAACCTACCTAGACACCGCCGGCGGAGGCCCCATGGACACCTCGTTCTCCACTTTGATCCGCACCGCCTCGCACGAGCAGCACACGGAGGCGGAGACGTCGACGTTCATGAGCGACCTGCTCGGCGGCGGTCTCGGCGTGGACGCCTACGCGCGGTACACGGAGCAACTGTGGTTCGTCTACAAGGCACTTGAAGGCGGCATAGAGCGGCTGGCGGACGACCCGGTCGCGGGCCCCTTCATCCAGGCCGAGCTGCTGCGCGTGCCCGAGCTGGAGCGCGACCTGGCGCACCTGCGGGGACCGGACTGGCGCGAGAAGGCGTCGGCGCTCGCGGCGACGGCGGCGTACGCGGCGCGGGTCGAGGAGTGCGCGGCGTCCTGGCCGGCCGGTTACGTGGCCCACCACTACACGCGCTACCTGGGCGACCTGTCGGGCGGGCAGATCATCCGCGACAAGGCGGAGCGGACGTGGGGCTTCGCGCGCAAGGGTGACGGGGTGCGGTTCTACGTGTTCGAGCAGGTCGGGAATCCGGCGGCGTTCAAGCGGCGGTATCGCGAGCTGCTCGACGCCATCGCCGTGGACGAGCTGGAGAAGCAGCGGGTCGTCGCCGAGTGCAAGGCCGCTTTCGCTTTGAACACGGGGGTGTTCCGGGCGTTGGGTGAGGAGTTTTCCGCGGCCGCGTAGCGCGTACCGTCACGGGGCTCCGTCCCTGGCCCCGCTCCTCAATCGCCGGAGGGGCTGATCATGCGGTCCGGCTCGACGGTGCCGGTGTCAGTCGCACGCGGCCGCCCACCTCGATCAAGCCCTCCGGCTGTGGTGCCGTCAGGATCTGGGAGCCCTTGCCCTGCCTGATGTTCAGCGCCCGCTCCAGCTGTCCCGTGAGCAGCAGCGCCGCCGCGCCGGTCGCCTCGTCCTCCGTGATGCCGTCGTCCCGGCCGGGGAAGGCGCGGGCCCTGACCCGGCCCGCGGCCTCGTCCTCCCAGGCCCAGGCGTAGATCCACTCCCCCGTCGGCGGCACCGGCAGCGCGTCCACCTCGGCCGCCGAGCCGTACTGGCGCAGGGTGCGCGGCGGGGCCCACTCGGGGCGCGCCTCGATCCAGCTGAACTCGCCGTCGAGGCGGGCCCCGACGACGCCCGCGGGCACGACCAGCTCGGGCACGTCGAGCAGCCAGGCGGTGCCGACACAGGGGTGCCCGGCGAAGGGGAGGCGCAGGGTCGGCGTGTAGATGTCGATGACGCCGCGCTCGGGGTCGTCGACGAACACCGTCTCGCTGAAGCCCAACTTGCCCGCGAAGGCCTGCCGTTCCTCCCGGCCGGGCACACGGGAGCCGTCCCGTACGACCCCGAGCTCGTTGCCGTGACGGCCGTCGGGCCCGCAGAAGACATTCAGTACGTCGTAGTCGTTCACGTCCCTCACAGGGGCAGTGAACCACGCGACGGCCGCCGCTT
Source organism: Streptomyces sp. cg35 (assembly GCF_050410835.1). Lineage (NCBI taxonomy): Bacteria > Bacillati > Actinomycetota > Actinomycetes > Kitasatosporales > Streptomycetaceae > Streptomyces > Streptomyces sp. cg35. The sequence continues at coordinate 6,317,575 of NZ_CP191268.1, read as the reverse complement.
GACCAGCCTTTGACCATTCCCTGGGTCGCCCGAGGGTCGCTTGTATCCGGGCCGCGACCAGCGGGTTCGTATGAGAGGTGAATCACGGAACAGGCGGGTAGCACTAAGGCAAGCCTCATATAAGTTAGGCCCGCCTTAGCAGAAGCTGTGCACTTCCTTGGAGCCCGCATGCGAGCCGTCCGTCTCTCCGTCGCCACCGCCGTCGCCACGGTGGCGGCCCTGACCGCCGTCACGGGCTGCACCGAGAAGAGCGACGCCAAGGGCGGCTCCGGCGCCATCAAGGTGACCGCCACCGACGACAGCTGCAAGGTGTCGAAGACCGAGTTCCCCTCCGGGCACGTCGAGCTGGCCGTCGAGAACAAGGGCTCGCGGGTGACCGAGGTCGAGATCCTCTTCCCCGACGACCGCATCGTCTCCGAGCGCGAGAACATCGGTCCGGGCACCAAGCACACCCTGACCGCCGAGGTGAAGAGCGGCGACTACCAGATCGCCTGCATCCCCGGCATGAAGGGCAAGGGCCACCGCCAGGACGTCAAGGTCACCGGCGGCAAGGCCGCCAAGCGCGACCCCCGCCTGGACAAGGCCGTCGCCGCCTACCGCCAGTACGCGCAGGAGCAGGCCGACGAGACGCTGCCGAAGGCGAAGACCTTCACCGACGCCGTCCGCGCCGGCGACCTGGACGCCGCCAAGAAGGCGTACGCCCCCTCGCGCATCGGCTGGGAGCGCACCGAGCCGGTCGCCGAGTCGTTCGGCGACATCGACCCGAAGACGGACACCCGCGCCGACGGCCTCGAAGAGGGCCAGAAGTGGACCGGCTGGCACCGCCTGGAGAAGGCGCTGTGGCAGGACAAGAAGATCGGCGCCGAGGAGAAGTCGCTCGCCACGCAGCTCGACAAGGACCTCGCGGACTGGCAGCAGCGCGTCGGCAAGGCCGAGATCACCCCGACCTCGATGGCCAACGGCGCCAAGGAGCTGCTCGACGAGGTCGCCACCGGCAAGGTCACCGGCGAGGAGGAGCGCTACTCGCACACCGACCTCGTCGACTTCAAGGCCAATGTCGAGGGCGCCGAGAAGGCCTACGAGCTGCTGAAGCCGGTCGCCGCGGAGAACGACGCGGCGCTGACCAAGGAGCTCGACAAGCAGTTCGCGGCGCTCGACACGCTGCTCGACAAGTACCGCGAGGACAAGACCTCCTACGACTTCACCTCCTACGACAAGGTCGGCAAGGCGGACCAGAAGGAGCTGTCCGACGCCGTCAACGCGCTCGCGGAGCCGCTGTCGAAGCTCGCTGCCGCGGTCGTCAAGTAGCCGATACGTGCACGCAGAACCAGCGACCACGGAGGACCCCGTCATGACGGACAACTCCCCTGCCCCGTCCCGGCGTTCGCTGCTCGCGGTCGGCGGCGCCGGGCTCGCGCTCGGTGCCGCGGCGGCGGGCGGCGCCGTCGCGCTGACCCGATCCGACGGCGACGACATGCAGCCGGCCGCCGAGTCGGGCGGCGCGGTGCCGTTCCACGGCGCGCACCAGGCCGGTATCGCGACGGCGGTGCAGGACCGGCTGCACTTCGCCGCGTTCGACGTGAAGACGGACGACCGCGAGGAGTTCGTGCAGCTCCTCAAGGACTGGACGAAGGCCGCCGCCCTGATGACCGAGGGGCGCACGGTCGGCGAGGGCGCGTACGGCGGGCTCGCCGAGGCACCGCCGGACGACACCGGCGAGGCGCTCGGCCTCAAGCCGTCCCGGCTCACCCTGACGATCGGCTTCGGGCCCTCGCTGTTCGAGACGTACGGGAAGAAGTTCGGGATCGCCGGCCGCCGGCCCGAGGCGCTGGTGGAGCTGCCGAGGTTCCCCGGCGACAACCTCGACAAGGCGCGCAGCGGCGGCGACCTGTGCGTGCAGGCCTGCGCGGACGACCCGCAGGTCGCCGTGCACGCGATCCGCAATCTGGCCCGGATCGGCTTCGGCAAGGTCGCCATCCGCTGGTCGCAGCTCGGCTTCGGCAAGACGTCGTCGACGACGCCGGACGCGCAGACCCCTCGTAACCTGATGGGCTTCAAGGACGGCACCCGCAACATCGCGGGCACGGAGACGAAGCGGCTCGACGAGCACGTGTGGGTGTCCGGCTCGGACTGGATGGACGGCGGCTCGTATCTCGTCGCCCGGCGGATCCGGATGAACATCGAGACCTGGGACCGTACGTCGCTGCAGGAGCAGGAGGACGTGTTCGGCCGGGACAAGGGCGAGGGCGCCCCGGTCGGCAGGGCGAAGGAGCGCGACGAGCCGTTCCTGAAGGCCATGAAGCCGGACGCGCACGTGCGGCTCGCGCACCCCGACTCCAATCACGGCGCGACGATCCTGCGCCGCGGCTACTCGTTCACCGACGGCACGGACGGCCTGGGCCGCCTGGACGCCGGGCTGTTCTTCCTCGCGTACCAGAAGGACGTGCGCACGGGGTTCATCCCGGTGCAGCGGAGCCTGTCGCGGAGCGACGCGCTCAACGAGTACATCCAGCACGTCGGTTCGGCGGTGTTCGCGGTGCCGCCGGGGGTGCGGGACGGCAAGGACTGGTGGGGCCGCGGGCTCTTCGAGCGGAAGGCGAGCTGAGCGATGTTCGCGAACTATCTGATCGGTCTGCGCGAGGGTCTGGAGGCGAGCCTGATCGTCTGCATCCTCATCGCGTACCTGGTGAAGACGGACCGCAGGGACGCCCTGAAGCCGGTGTGGCTGGGGGTCGGGGTCGCCGTGTTCGTGGCGCTGGCGTTCGGCGCGGGCCTGGAGTTCGGCTCGCAGGAGATGACGTTCAAGGCGCAGGAGGCGCTCGGCGGCTCGCTGTCGATCATCGCGGTGGGCCTGGTGACGTGGATGGTGTTCTGGATGCGGCGCACCGCCCGGCACCTGAAGTCGGAGCTGCACGGGAAGCTGGACAGCGCGCTGCGGATGGGCACGGCGGCGCTGGTCCTCACCGCCTTCCTGGCGGTGGGCCGGGAGGGTCTCGAGACGTCCCTCTTCGTCTGGACGGCGGTGCACGCCACCAGCAACGGCACCACGGAGCCGGTGATCGGCGCGCTGCTCGGCCTGGCCACGGCGGTCGTCCTCGGCTGGCTGTTCTACCGGGGCGCCCTGCGCATCAACCTGGCGAAGTTCTTCACGTGGACCGGCGCCATGCTGGTCGTCGTGGCCGCGGGTGTCCTCGCGTACGGCTTCCACGACCTGCAGGAGGCCGACTTCGTCGGCGGCCTGAACGACCTGGCGTTCGACATCAGCGGCACGATCGCCCCCGACGGCTGGCTGGGCACGCTCCTGAAGGGCGTCCTCAACTTCCAGCCCGACCCGACGGTGCTCCAAGTCGTCGTCTGGTGCGTGTACTTGGTGCCGACGCTGGCGCTGTTCTTCGCCCCGCCCGGGCTGCTGTCCCGCAGGGGCGAGGCACTGGGTGCTTCTTCTTCCCGGTAGGGTTCGGCCCCGGGAAGGGGAAGGTGAGGTCAACGTCATGAGCGAGGTCAGGAACAGGCTCGGCAGACCCGCCGCGGCGGCGGCAGCGACGGTCGTGCTGTCCCTCGCGGCGAGCGGCTGCGTGACCGTGCACGGGGAGCTCGAGGTCGTGCCCACGACCACGAAGGCGCAGGCCGCACGCGCCCTGGACACCTTCGTGACCGCGTACAACAAGGCGGACAAGACGTACGACCGGGCGGCCGACGCGCGGTACGTCACCGGGGCGCTGGCCGCGATCGACGGGGCCAAGCTGAAGGCGGGCCGCGCGGTGAGCCCGCAGGGCAACCCGAAGCACGCGCCGCTGAAGCTCACCGACACGAACTTCACGGTCCCGAAGAAGGCCGGCTGGCCGCGCTGGTTCGTCACCGACTCCGCCAACAGCCGGGTCGCCAACTCCCGCTGGGTGATGGTCTTCACCCGCGACGACGTCGACGAGCCGTGGGCGGTCTCGTATCTGACGCTGTTCCGGGGCGACACGCTCCCCGCGTTCAAGAAGGACGCCGACGGCTGGGGCGAGGCCGTCGCCGCCGACGACAAGGGGCTCGCGATGCCGCCGGGCGAGGTGAGCGACAAGTACACCGGGTACCTGAAGGACGGCGGCGACGGGTTCGCGCAGGGGCCGTACACCTCGCAGTGGCGCGAGTCCCGCAAGAAGAGCACCCGGCCCGGCCTCGCCACGCAGTTCGTCGACGAGCCGCTCACGTCCGGGGACTACGCGCCCGTCGCGCTGCGCACCGAGGACGGCGGGGCGCTCGTCTTCTTCACGACGCGGCGCTACGAGAAGCAGACCGCGTCGCCGGGCAGCGATCTGCCCACGATCAGCCCGGGCGTGAAGGCGCTGATGTCGGGGGACGCGAAGCAGTCGGCGACGTACGGGTACGTGTCGAACCAGACGGCCCTCGACCCGGCGAAGGGCTCGGCCGGGGACGGGGTGCAGGTGCTGAACCGGGTCGAGGGGATCACCACGGCCGAGGGGTCGTGACCGTCACGGGGCTCCGCCCCGGGCCCCGCTCCCCGATCGCCGGAAGGGGCTCGGACTACGGCCAGGCGGACGTGAAGTCCGGCTCCGCTCCCACGTAGCGCGCGCACGCGTCGGTGAGGGTCTCCAGCAGGGTCAGCGGGTCCGGCAGCGGGTACTCGGGGCCGCGCACCCACTCCACGGACCGGTCGGCCGGGAGGCGGGCCGGGGGGACCAGGACGTACGAGCCGCGGCAGTGCCAGCGCAGGCCGGGGTGCTCGTCCATCGTCTCGGGGTGGCAGTCCAGCTCGCAGGGCCACCACTCGTCCTCGTCCTCGGGCGTGCCGCGCGTCGCCGTGAAGAAGAGCATGCGGTCGCCGCCGGACTCCGCGACGGGGCCGACCTCGACACCCGCCGCGAGGAGGCGCTCCAGGGCCTCACGGCCGGCCTCCAGCGGTACGTCCAGGACGTCGTGGACCATGCCGGTCGCGGTGATGAAGTTGGCCTGCGGCTGATGCCGGGCCCAGCGCTCGATCTGCGCGCGGTCCGTCGTGGACTGGGTCTGCCAGGCGAAGGAGACGGGGTGCCGGCCGGGTGTCGGGCAGCCGATGCGGTTGCAGGAACATCGGTAGTCGGCGGGGTACGCGGCCGGTGCGAGGGGCAGTCCGGCGGCGGCAGCGGCGATCAGCAGGGACTCGCGGTCCGTGTCGACCGGGGTCTCCTTCGGGCCCCGAGCGGACTTGAGCCACTGGGCGAACCTGCCCAGGCCCGTGCGTGCGCTGTCGCTGTGCTCCGCGCCCATCTATCCCCTCACCATCGCCGTCGTGCCGGGTGCCGGATGAACCCCGGGTCTCCATGGTCCCACCATCCCGCTTCCCGAGAGGCCACAGGGTGTCATTGCCTGATTTGCCCATATTTGGGGGCCTACCTTGGTCGCCATGGTCACTCTCGCCCACCGGGCCGCGCGGGTGGGCGGCCTCGCCGGCGCCCTCTCCCTGGCCGTACTGGCCTCCGCGCCGCCGCTGGAGTGGGGCCGTGGCCCGCTCACCGTCGACGCCCTGCCCCGCGTCACGTACACGGCGCACCGCGGCGGCGCCCTGGAGGTGCCGGAGAACAGCATGGCGGGACTGGCCGCGGCCTTCGAGCGGGGCACCGCGCAGGTCCTCGACTTCGATACGCGGATGCTGCGCGACGGCACCCTCGTCGTGATGCACGACGCGACCCTGGACCGGACGACCTCCTCGGGCGGCCGGGTGGCCGCCCTGGACCGGACGGAGTGGCGGGGCGTGCGGCTGCGGCCGAAGGCGTCGCTGCCGGGCGGCTGGCGCTCGGAGCGGCCGCCGACGGTCGCGGAGGTGCTCGACCGGTTCGGCGGCCGGATCGTCCTGATGCTGGAGGCCAAGGACCCCAGGAGCCTGACCGGGCTGGCCCGGCTGATCCGTGACCGCGGCCTGACCCGCTCGGTGCTGGTCAACTCCAACCGGCCGGCCGTCGCCGAGCGCGCGCACCGCCTCGGCCTCATCTCCCAACTGTGGCGCTCCGCACGGCAGATGAGGACCGACCGGCCCGCGCGCTGGGCCTCGTACGTCGACATCCTGGACATGGATCACCGGGCGCGCGACGCGGATCTGGTGCGGGCGGTCCGCTCGGGGGTGCCGCGCGTGTGGGCGCACACCGTGAACCGGCCGGAGGACCGGGACCGGGTGCTGCGGCTCGGCTGCAACGGGGTCATCACGAACGCGCCGGGCCTGCTGGCGGCTACGCCGGTGCGGACCCCGGGCGGGCGCTGATCCCGTAGAGGGCGTACTCGACGAGCCTGTCGGCGTACGCGTGGTCGAGCGGGCCGGTCTCCTGCAGCCAGCGCTGGGCGAGCGGCCCGGAGAACAGGTCGCGGGCGATCTCGGGGTCGACGTCCGCGCGGACCTGGCCGGCGCCCTGGGCGGCGCGCAGCCGGGCGGCGTAGAGGTCGAGTCCGGGCATGAGGAGCTTGCCGACGAACTCGCGGGCGAACTCGCGGTTGGCGACGCCCTCGGCGGCGAGCGCGCGGGCCGGGGCGTCGAAGCGGGGGTCGAGGAGTTCGTCGACGGTGGCGCGCAGCACCAGCTTGAGGTCGGCCTCGAGGTCGCCGGTGTCGGGCAGGGCGACCGGGTCGAGCGGGACGTCGGGGTGGTTCTCGGAGGCGGCCTGCTGGTTCTGCTCGTTGAGGTCGATGAAGGCCTCCATCAGGACCTGCGCCTTCGAGCCCCACCAGCGGTAGATCGTCTGCTTGCCGACGCCGGCGCGGGCGGCGATGCCCTCGATGGTGGTGCGGGGGTAGCCGATCTCGCCGACCAGAGCGAGGGCGGCGTCGTAGATCGCGCGGCGGGAGCGCTCGCTGCGGCGGGCGGAGTCGGGGGCCGTCTTCTTCGGGGCGCGGCTGGGCGTGGCAGACATGGTTCGAATGTAGCAGCGGGCGAGGCGAGACGTCCCGTCTCGAAAACGATTGACAAGACGAACCGTCTCGTTCACAGTGGAACTCGTCGACACGGCGAGACGAACCGTCTCGCCGAAGGTGAGCGAGGCAGAGGAGTACGTCATGACCCGAGGTGGAGCAGGCGGCATGCTGGGCGTCGGCGGGACCCGTCGCACGCTCTCCCGCAAGGCGCTGCGCGGCGGCGGCCGGGGCGGGCAGGTGGGCGGCGGGGGCGTCGATCCCGTGGCGCAGAAGCGCGAGCTGCTGCGCAGGATGCAGGAGAGGCGCGGCACCTCCGACGCCTCGTGACCGGGTGCGGGTGTGAACCACCCGTTCGGTTCACAGCCGTGAGGGCTCCTCCGACCGCACCATGGGCGCAACAGCCCCTGCGGTCGTGAGGAGCCCTCATTGCGTAATCCGTACTCCGGGTGTTCCGTCGAACGGCGCGCCACACCCCGGCGCTACCTGATGTGCCCGCCTGCGCACTTCAAGGTCACGTACTCGATCAATCCGTGGATGGACCCGGCGAAACCGGTCGACGTCCCCCTCGCCGTCGCACAGTGGGAGGACCTGCGCGACCGCTACCGCGCCCTCGGCCACACCGTCGAGGTGCTCGACCCGCGGCCCGGACTGCCCGACATGGTGTTCGCGGCGAACGGGGCGACCGTCGTGGACGGGCGGGTGCTCGGCGCGCGGTTCGCCCATCCCCAGCGGGAGCCGGAGGCCGTCGCGCACCTGGAGTGGTTCCGTGCGCACGGGTACGCCGAGGTGGGCGAGCCCGTGCACGTCAACGAGGGCGAGGGCGACTTCGCCGTCACCGCGTCGTACCTGCTGGCCGGGCGCGGGTTCCGGGCGTCACCGCTGTCGCACGGGGAGGCGCAGGAGTTCTTCGGCCGGCCGGTCATCGGGCTCGATCTGGTGGACCCGCGCTTCTACCACCTGGACACGGCGCTCGCCGTGCTCGACGACGCGGCGGACGAGGTCGTGTACTACCCGGGGGCGTTCTCCGCGGGGAGCCGGGCGGTGCTGCGGCGGCTGTTCCCGGACGCGCTGATCGCCGAGGAGTCCGACGCGGTGGCCTTCGGCCTGAACTCGGTGTCGGACGGGCTGCACGTGCTGTTGCCGCAGGCGGCGGTGGGGTTGTTCGAGCCGTTGCGGGAGCGGGGTTTCGTGCCGGTCGGGATGGATCTCGGGGAGCTGCTGAAGGGAGGCGGGTCGGTGAAGTGCTGCACGCTTGAGCTGCGCCCCTAGAAGCCTCTCCGGCGAGTGAGGAGCGGGGGCCGGGGCAGAGCCCCGCGGCCCGTGCGCTAGCGCGGCTGTGCCCAGGAATCCCCCCAGTCCGCGTCACGGGCCTCTCTGTACAGCGCCCCGTGCTTCTTCGTCACGGTCACCCGGTCCAGGCCGCCCTCGGCCCCGCACAGGTCCAGGAGCACCTGGCCCTTGCGGATCTGGGGGCGGCGGACCACCCGGGACGGGGCCGGTTCGGGGGTGAAGCGGGTCGCCGCCACGTACGCGAACTTCTCGTCCTCGTACGCCAACGAGCCGCCCTTGACCCGCCGGTGCAGCGAGGAGCGGCTGACCCGGGCCGAGAAGTGGCACCAGTCGTCGCCGGGCGTGATCGGGCAGGCGGCGCTGTGCGGGCAGGGGGCCGCGATGTGGAAGCCCGCGGCGATCAGCCGGTCGCGGGCCTCGATGATCCGGGTGTAGCCGTCGGGGGTGCCGGGTTCGATGATCACCACGGCGCCGGTGGACGCCTGGGCGGCGGCGTCGACCACCGCTGCGCGGTCGGCGTCCGTCAGTTCCTTCAGGACGTAGGAGACCGTGACGAGGTCCACGGCGGCGGGCAGCTCCGTCGCGCCGATGCGGCCGCGCCTCCACTCCACCGAACGGGCCAGCTCGGCGTCCCTCGACGCCAGTTCGCGGCCCAGCGTCAGCGCGGGCTCCGACCAGTCGAGGACCGTCGTCGGGCGCGCTCCGGGCAGCGTCTCGTGGGCCGCCCAGACCGCGGCGCCGGTACCGCCGCCGATGTCGAGGTGCCCGTCGGGCCTCCAGTCCGCCGGTGCCGCGCCGACGAGGCCGCCCAGCGCGGAGCACACCGCCTCGAACGTGGCCGGCATCCGGTACGCCGCGTACGCCGCCACGTCCGCCCGGTCGCGCAGGATCGGGGCGTCGGTCGGGGTGGTGCCCCGGTAGTTCGCGATGAGCCGGTCCACGGCGCGGGCCGCCTGCGTCGGCGGGAGGCCGTCGAGGAGTCCGGCGAGGGCCGAGCGCAGGGTGTCGGCGGGGGCGTGCGGGTCGGTCGGGGCGTTCACCCGGACGATTTTAGGCGGCCCGCGGCTACGGGCCCGCCGGGCCGGTGACCGCCCGGGCGAGCCGGGTCGCCGCGGCCTCCCGGGGGCCGCTGTCGGCGGGGCGGCGACGCGGGTGGACGGTGTTGGCGAGGAGCACCAGGAAGGTGTCGGTCACCGGGTCCAGGACGAGGGAGGTGCCGGTGAACCCGGTGTGCCCGGCCGCGCCCCGGCCCGCCAGCTCCCCCATGAACGAGGGCTGGTCGACCCGGAAGCCGAGCCCGGGCGCCGCCAGCATCAGGTCGACGAAGTCGGGGCCGAGGATGCGCGCGGTGCCGTACGAGCCGCCGTTGAGCAGGGCGCGGCAGAGCACCGCCAGGTCGTACGCCGTCGAGAACAGGCCCGCGTGGCCGGCGACGCCGCCGAGCGCCCAGGCGTTCTCGTCGTGGACCTCGCCGCGCAGCATGCCGCGGTCGGCCTTGGCCCAGGGGCGGCGCTGGTCCTCCGTGGCGGCGGCGCCGGGCCGCGGCCCGTACGACGTGGCGGTCATGCCGAGGGGGCGGGTGATGCCCTCGCGGACGAGGACGTCGAGTGCCCGGCCGGTCAGACGCTGCAGGAGGTGCTGGAGCAGCAGCATGTTCAGGTCGGAGTAGCGGAACTCCCCCGGCTTCGACGAGGGCGCCTCCGCGCGCAGCAGCGCCAGCCGGGAGGGCATGTCCGGGGCGTCGTACAGCGGGAGTTCGGGGCGCAGGCCCGAGGTGTGGGTGAGGAGCTGGCGCACGGTGATGCCGTGCCGGGCGGCGGCGGTGAAGTCGGGGAGGTACGCGCCCACCCGCGCGTCGATGCCGAGGGTGCCGCGCTCGATCTGCTGCACGGCGGCGATCGTGGTGAACAGCTTGGTGATCGAGGCGAGGTCGAAGGGCGTGTCCAGGGTCATGGGGACCCGGGCCGCCACCGGGAGCTCGACGCCCCGGTCGGCCGTCTCGTCGTACGCCGCGTGGCGCACGGCCCAGCCGCAGGCGGCCTCGGCGGCGATCACCGGGCCGCGCCCGGCGATCAGCACGGCGCCCGCGCACCAGGGGCGCGGCCCTTCGGGCAGCGCGCGCACGCCGCGGACCAGGCGGGCGATCCGCGCGGCGTCCAGGCCGGCCCGCTCGGGCGTGCCGTGGCGCAGTCGTGGGGAACTCAGCGCTCCGTCACCTCCCCCATCGCTCTGGCGGTGTGCCGCCAGGGGCGGCACAGTGCCATGAAGGCGACGGCCGCCGCCAGGCCGCAGGAGAGTTGCACCAGGGCCATCGGTACGGCCGTGCGCTCGCCCGCGATGCCGACGAGCGGCGAGGCGACCGCGCCGATCAGGAACGACGAGGTGCCGAGCAGGGCGGACGCGGAACCGGCGGCGTGCGGGGTGCGCAGCAGGGCGAGGGCGTTGGTGTTGGGGGTGGCCAGGCCCATCGACGCCATGAGCACGAACAGGCCCGCGGCGACGGGCACCAGGCCGAGCTCGTCGGGGTCGCCGAGCACGCCGGTGGCGACGAGGAGGAGGAAGACGGCGGCCAGCACGATCAGGGTCAGGCCGACCGCGAGGACCTTGTCGAGGCTGACCCGGCCGACGAGGACCTTGCCGTTGAGCTGGCCGACGGCGATCAGGCCGATCGAGTTGAGCCCGAAGAGCAGGCTGAAGGTCTGCGGCGAGGCCCCGTAGATCTCCTGGATCACGAACGGGCTGGCGCTGATGTAGGCGAAGAGCGCGGCGAACGCGAAGCCGCCCGCGATCATGTATCCGGTGAAGACGCGGTCGGCGAGCAGGGACCGCATGGTGCGCAGCGCCTCGACGGTGCCGCCCCCGTGCCGCCGCTCGGGCGGCAGGGTCTCGGGCAGGCACTTGCCCACGAGGGTGGTGAGCGCGATGCCGATGACGGTGAGCACGACGAAGACGCCGCGCCAGTCCGTGACGCGCAGGACCTGGCCGCCGATGAGGGGCGCGACGATCGGGGCGACGCCGGAGATCAGCATCAGGGTGGAGAAGAACCGGGCCATCGCGACGCCGTCGTAGAGGTCGCGCACGACGGCCCGGGCGATCACGATGCCGGCCGCGCCCGCCAGGCCCTGCAGCAGCCGGAAGGCGACGAGCAGGGCGGCGTTCGGCGCGAGGGCGCAGATCGCGGTGGCGGCGACGTACACGAACAGACCGATCATGAGCGGCCTGCGGCGGCCCCACTTGTCGCTCATCGGGCCGACCACGAGCTGGCCGAGCGCCATGCCGGTCAGGCACGCGGTGAGGGTGAGCTGGGCGGTGGCGGCGGAGGTGCCCAGGGCGCCGGTGACCTCGGGCAGGGCCGGGAGGTACATGTCCATCGACAGCGGCGGCACGGCGGTCAGCCCGCCGAGCACGAAGGTGACGAGCATGCCGGTGCGAACGGCCGCCCTGGGCACGGCGGTTGGGCCGCCATCCGGGGTGACCTGCGCGGGTCCGGCCGCGCTCGTGGTGCTCCCGGTACTTCCGCTCTCCGCCATCCCGATGCCCCTCGTTCCCTTTCGTCTCTCCCGGTCGTACGTGCGATTACCTATGCTCTCAGCTCGGTGGAGTGGTCGAGACCAACAACTGAGGTGGGCAGGGATGGCAGCGGAGCGCGTGCGGTGGGGAATTCTCGCGACGGGCGGGATCGCCGCGTCGTTCACGGCGGATCTGCTGGATCTGCCGGACGCCGAGGTGGTGGCGGTCGCCTCGCGGACCGAGACGTCGGCGAAGGCGTTCGCGGAGCGGTTCGGGATCGAGCGGGCGTACGGCGACTGGGCGTCGCTCGCCGCGGACGAGGACGTCGACGTGGTGTACGTGGCCACGCCGCACTCCGCGCACCGGGAGGCGGCCGGGCTCTGTCTGGAGGCGGGCCGTGCGGTGCTGTGCGAGAAGGCGTTCACGCTGAACGCGCGGGAGGCCGGGGAACTGGTGACGCTCGCGCGTTCGCGGGGCCTGTTCCTGATGGAGGCCATGTGGATGTACTGCAACCCGATGATCCGCCGCCTCAAGGCGCTGGTCGACGACGGCGCGATCGGTGAAGTCCGCACGGTGCAGGCCGACTTCGGGCTCGCGGGCCCGTTCCCGCCCTCGCACCGGCTGCGGGACCCCGCGCAGGGCGGTGGCGCGACGCTGGATCTCGGGGTGTACCCGGTGTCGTTCGCGCAGCTGCTGCTCGGGGAGCCGTCGGGGGTGACGGCGCGCGCGATGCTGTCGGAGGAGGGCGTCGACCTCCAGACGGCGATGCTGCTGTCGTGGGACAGCGGGGCGCAGGCGCTGCTGCACTGCGCCATCAACTCCGGTACGGGCGTGACGGCTTCGGTGACGGGGTCCGCGGGGCGGATCGATGTGCCGGCCGGGTTCTTCTACCCGGAGCGGTTCGTGCTGCACCGGGACGGGCGCGACCCCGAGGAGTTCACGGCGGTGCCGGAGGACGGGCCGCGGGACTCGATGCGGCACGAGGCGATCGAGGTGATGGGGCGGCTCCGGGCCGGCGACACGGAGTCGCCCTTGGTGCCGCTCGACGGGTCGCTCGCGGTGATGCGGACCCTGGACGCGGTGCGGGAGGCTGTGGGGGTGCGGTATCCCGGGGAGCGGTGAGGCGTCCGCCCTGGTGCGGTCCCGTCGCCGGGTGCCGGCCCGGTGGGGCTTCTCGCGCAGTTCCCCGCGCCGCTGAGGGCTTGCGGCTTCGCCGCTCGCCTTCAGCCCCCACCGCACCCGCACCCGGCGTCAGACCTGATCAGGCAGGACGCAGGCCCTGGTCGCCGACGGCCGTCACGAACGACGCGGCCGTCGTGAGCGGCGCCCCCGGGACGGTGACCGCCGAGACCGTCTTGAAGTCGGCCCGGGCCGACTCCTCCCCCAGGTCCACGGTGACGTAACCACGACGCCCGTTGTAGAACTTCAGATGCGGGTTGGCCTGCGTGTACGTGGCCCAGTTGGACGGCCTCTCGGAACCGTCCTTGCCGGAGGCGATGGACGTGGCCACGATCTCCGTGCCGAGCGTGCGCGACGCGGGGTCGTCGAAGTCGTCCTTGATGTCGAAGGCGTACCCGACGTGCACGTCACCGGTGAGCACCATCAGGTTCTCGACGCGCGCGGCCTTGGCGCCGGCCAGCACCCGGTCACGGGAGGCGCGGTAGCCGTCCCACGCGTCCATGGAGACCTTCGCCTCGGCGTTCAGGTCGAGCTTGCGCTGGGAGAACGTGACCTGCTGCGGCACCACGTTCCACAGGGCGCGCGAGCGGCGCCAGCCGTCGAGGAGCCAGCGCTCCTGCGTGGCGCCGGTGATGGTGCGCGCCGGGTCGTCCGACTCGGGACCGGGGACGTGCGAGCCGTCGCCGTAGGCCTGGTTCGAGCGGTACTGGCGGGTGTCGAGGATGTCGAACTGGGCGAGGCGGCCCCAGACCAGGCGCCGGTAGAGCTGGGCGTCGGGGCCGGTCGGAAGCTGGGGGCGGCGCAGCGGCTGGTTCTCCCAGTACGCGCGGTACGCGGAGGCGCGGCGCAGCAGGAACTCGTCCGCCGGACCCTCGGTCTCGGAGGTGTCGTCGGCGTAGTTGTTCTCGGTCTCGTGGTCGTCCCAGGTGACGACGAAGGGGTGGGCGGCGTGCGCGGCCCGCAGGTCCGGGTCGGACTTGTAGAGGGCGTACCGCAGCCGGTAGTCCTCCAGGGTCATGGTCTCCCGGTTGAAGATGTCGGGCACGACGCGGTCCGTGTAGTTGCGGGCGCCGCCGACCGAGTTGACCGCGTACTCGTAGAGGTAGTCGCCGAGGTGGAAGACGACGTCGACGTCGTCCTCGGCCAGGTGCTTGTACGCGGTGAAGTAGCCGTCGTGGTACGCCTGGCAGGAGACGGCGGCCAGGGTGAGGCCGGGGACGTGCCGGGAAGAGGCGGCGGGCGCGGTGCGGGTGCGGCCGGTCTCGCTGACCCGGTCGCCGACGCGGAAGCGGTAGTAGTAGACGCGGCCCGGCTCCAGGTGGTCGACCTCGACGTGCACGGAGTGGTCGAACTCGGGGTGCGCGGTGGCCGTGCCGCGTCTGGCGACGCGCCGGAAGCGCTCGTCGAGGGCGAGCTCCCAGCGCACCTCGACGCGCTGCGCGGGCAGCCCGCCGCCGGTCTCGTACGGTTTCGGGGCGAGCCGCGTCCACAGCAGCACGGAGTCGGGCAGCGGGTCACCGGAGGCGACGCCCAGTGTGAACGGATCGCTGGTGATCTTGCGACCGTCCAGTTCGGCGGCGGCCGCGGTGCCGGCCGCGGGCAGGTTCACACTGAAGGCTAGCGCCGCGGCGGCACCCGCGACAGTGAGGAAGCGCCGGCGGCCCAAGTGCTGTGCGGCTGCGCGGAGTTCGGGTGCGTGCTGCGGTACGTGTGACATGGAGCCCCTCCCCTGACTGCTGGCGTCATCTGGCGTCACGGGGAATTGCAGTGGGCCGGGACGACGCCCGACTGTCGCGTACACAACAGCCACATGGCGGATCGGTGATCTCCGCATGGCGGGGCGCCCGTACGCTGCGGCCCCATGGACGATCTGCGAACCGCATCGACAAGGACCGCCGTGGTCACCGGCGCCGGCTCCGGCATCGGCCGGGCCGTCGCCCTGGAGCTGCTGCGCACCGGCTGGCGGGTGGCCCTGGCCGGCCGCCGCGTCGAGACGCTGGCACGGACGGCGGGGCTGGCCCCGGGCACGGAGTCGTTCGTCGCCCCGACGGACGTGTCGAACCCGGACGGGGTGACGGCCCTCTTCACCGCCGTACGCGACCGGTTCGGCCGGCTCGATCTGCTCTTCAACAACGCGGGGACGTTCGGGCCCGGCGGCGTGGCCGTGGAGGACCTGGCGTACGACGCGTGGCGGCACGTCGTCGACACCAACCTCAACGGGGCGTTCCTGTGCGCGCAGGCGGCGTTCCGGCAGATGAAGGAGCAGGACCCGCAGGGCGGCCGGATCATCAACAACGGCTCCATCTCGGCGCACACGCCGCGGCCGCACTCGATCGCGTACACGGCGACGAAGCACGCCCTGACGGGCCTGACCAAGTCCCTGTCGCTGGACGGCCGTCCGTACCGGATCGCCTGCGGGCAGATCGACATCGGCAACGCGGCGACCGACATGACCGAGCGCATGCAGTCCGGCATCCTCCAGGCCAACGGGGAGCTGGCGGCGGAGCCGGTGATGGACGTGGCGGACGTGGCGCGCACGGTGCGGCACATGGCGGAGCTGCCGCTGGAGGCGAATGTGCAGTTCGCGACGGTGCTGGCGACGAACATGCCGTACGTGGGCCGGGGTTGAGCGCACCGACCCAGCTTGCTTGAGAGATAAATCTCCACAAACGGAATGGGATCTACCGCCGCATTACCGGACGCCGGGGCCCGTATGCTCAGTTCCTCTCCACGAGAACTTCACATTCGGAGCACACTTTGCGCATACGTTCCGCGGCCCCGGCCGCCCTCGCCGCGGCGGCCCTCGCGGGCTCGCTGCTCGCCACGACCCCGGCGTCCGCCGCGGCGCACCAGGGCGGGCTGCACCTCGGCTTCATCCAGTACGACAGCCCCGGCTCGGACAATCGCAGCAACAGCTCCCTGAACGCGGAGTGGGTGAACATCCACAACAACACCCGCTCCGCGATCCAGCTCAAGGGCTACAAGCTGAAGGACAACACCGGCTACACGTACACCTTCGGCAGCTACAACATCGGCGCGGGCAAGACCGTCAAGGTCCGCACCGGCAAGGGGACGAACGCCTCGGGCGTCCGGTACTGGGGCCGCGGCTCGTACGTCTGGAACAACACGGGCGACAAGGCCCGCCTGATCAAGCCCAGCGGCACGCAGCTCGACTCCTGCTCCTGGAGCCGTCTCGGCTCGGGCGCGATCAGCTGCCACTGAGCCACCACGGGGGGGGGAAGACGGTTCCCCGCGCTCCGGGAGGGGCGTGGGGAACCGCGCCTGCCGCACCGGCGAGAATGCACCGCATGACCGACAACGTGCTGCGCTACACCGCCTTCGCGACCGACCCCGCCGGGGGCAACCCCGCCGGGATCGTGCTCGACGCCTCCGCGCTCGGCGCCGAGGACATGCTCAAGATCGCCGCGGACCTGGGGTACAGCGAGTCCGCATTCGTGACGCCGGGCCCGGCCGGAAGCGGCGAACGGGCCTATACCGTGCGCTACTTCAGCCCCAAGGCCGAGGTCCCGTTCTGCGGCCACGCCACCGTCGCCACCGCGGTCGCCCTCGCCGAGCGCCACGGCACCGGCGACTACCTGTTCCACACTCTCGCCGGCGAGGTGCCGGTCTCCGTCGACCGGGCCGGGGACACGCTGCGCGCCACCCTCACCAGCGTCGCGCCGCGGGTGGAGGACGTGAGCGGCGAGGACCTCGCCGAGGCGCTCGCCGCGCTGGACTGGCCGGCCGCCGATCTGGACCCGGCCCTGCCGCCGCGCATCGCCTATGCCGGTGCCCGCCACCTCGTCCTGGCCGCGGCCACCCGGCAGCGCCTCGCCGACCTCGCGTACGACTTCGAGCGGCTCGCCGCCCTGATGCGCCGACTGGACCTGACGACCGTCCAACTGGTGTGGCGGGAGAGCGAGTTCACCTTCCACGTGCGCGACCCGTTCCCGGTCGGCGGCGTCGTCGAGGATCCGGCCACCGGCGCCGCGGCCGCCGCGTTCGGGGCGTATCTGCGCGAGCTGGGCCTGGTCCCGGAGGAGGCCGGGCTCACCCTGCACCAGGGCGCCGACATGGGCCGCCCCGGTGAGCTGACGGTGACGCTGCGGGCGGGCGACCCGCGGGTGCGGGTGAGCGGGACGGCGGTCCCCCTCGCCTAGGGGCTGTCACGTACCGGGGCTCGTCACGCCCGGCCCAGAAGGTGCTCCACCTGCGTCAACTCGTCCTGGGACAGGGGCCCATGGGCCAGCGCGCCCGCGTTCTCCTCGGCCTGCGCCACCGTGCGGAACCCGGGGATCGGCACGGCGCGCGGGCTGCGGGCCCACAGCCAGGCGAGCGCGCCCTGCGCCGGGGTGCGGCCGCCGCCCGTGAGCACGGAGCGCAGCGCGTCGACCCGGGCCAGCCACTCCGGGTCCGCGCCGCCGCCCGTGCCGAAGCCGGGCAGCCAGGCGGGCGGGGCGCTGCGGATGTCGCCCGCGGCGGGCGTGCGCCCGGCGCCGTGGCCACCGCCGAGCAGGCCCATGGCGAGCGGGCTGCGCTGGATGCCGGCCAGCCCCAGCTCCTCGCACAGCGCGTGGAGTTCGGGCGCGTCCTGGAGGACGTTGCAGCGGTACTGCACGGCCGCGCAATGCGGGCCCTCGGCGAAGACGCGGGCCCGGTCGGGGTCGTCGGTGCTCCACGCGTAGGCGCGTACGAGCCCTTCGCGGACGAACTCCTCGCAGGTGTCGCGGAGCCGGGCGGCCCGCTGCGGGTCGGCGTCGGAGAGGTGCAGCTGGTACAGGTCGATGCGGTCGGTGCCGAGGCGGGCGAGCGACGCGGTGAGGGCGCGGCGGGCGTGCTCGGGGGAGTCGTCGCCGCCGGTGAGGGTCCTGGTGCGTTCGTCGAAGACGTTGCCCCACTTGGTGGCGATGACGACGTCGTCCCGGCGCTTGCCGAGGGCGCGGCCGAGCACGCGTTCGCTGTGGCCGGTCCCGTACGCGTCGGCGGTGTCGAAGAAGGTGACGCCGAGGTCGAGCGCGCGCCGCACGGCACGCACCGATTCCTCGTCGTCGACGCGGCCCCAGCCGAGCGGCCGCCCGTCCGGGTCCTGCCACTCGCCGCCGATGGCCCAGCATCCGAAGCCGAGGGCGCTGACCTCGATGCCGCTGCCGCCCAGTGTCCTGGTGTCGATGTCCATGCCCGGGAACGCTAGGAGTTGAAGCGCACGCGAGGTCAACAGCCCTACGGATACGGGATGTTCAGGCCTGTCCGGTCTCGAACCGGGTGACCTTGCCGCCCGACACGTCGAACGTCCACCTGGTGCGCATCTCGCCCCAGGTGTCGTTGCGGTAGCGGGCGACGAGGGAGCGGCCCTCGGCGGTCTCCTTCTCGACCTCCATGTGGCCGTTCGAGTCGAAGATCTCGCGGGCCGTCCAGTCGTCGAGGTCCCGGTCGCTGCCGTCGTCCGCCATGGTCGCGCCGGGCGCGAGCGCCGCACGGAAGGCTTCCTGGTCGTGGGCGTTCAGCGCCGACACGAAGGCGCGGACCGCCGGGTCGCTGAGCTTTGCGGTCTGGATGGGCATGCGCCCAGGCTTGCACCGCGGCCGGCCGGCCGCCACCCGAATGGGCCCGCGCGCGAGGTGCGCGGCGCACGGCTGCCGGACGGTGGGGACATGACCTGCACACGATTGCGTACCTCCCGCACCTCCTGCTCCAGCCGTCGTGACCTGGGCCTTCTCGCGTTGCGCCTGGGGACCGGCGGGGTTCTCGCCGCGCACGGCGCCCAGAAGCTGCTCGGCTGGTTCGGCGGCGGTGGCGTGTCCGGGACGACCGCCGCCATGGACGCCATGGGGTACACCCCCGCCAAGGCGAGCGCCCTCGCGGCCGGGCTCGGCGAGGCGGGCGGCGGGGCGCTCCTCGCGCTCGGCCTCGCCACACCGCTGGGCGGCGCCGCGGCGGCCGGGACCATGGCGGGCGCGGCGGCCGTGCACGCCCCGAACGGGTTCTTCGCGATGAACGGCGGCTACGAGTACCCGGCGTTCCTCGGTTTCGTCGCGGCGGGCCTCGCGGTGACCGGCGCGGGCCGCTACTCCCTCGACCACGCGCTCGGCCATGTGCTCGACCGGCACTGGATGGTGCCGGCGGCGCTCGTGGGTGCCGGGGCGGCGGCGCTGGCGGTGGTCGCCTCGCGCACCAGGCCGACGCAGGATCCGGACGCGGGCGAGTAGCCGCGCGGGCCGAGGCTCTAGGCTCGTCGCTCGTGACGACGTACGACGACGAGCTGTGGACGACCATCGACCGGCTGCGCGACTGGCTGGACTCGAACAATCGGCGGCCTTCCCAAGAGGCGCTGCTCCTGCGGGTGTTGAAGCTCTCGGAGGAGGTGGGCGAGGTGGCGGAGGCGGTCATCGGGGCCGTCGGCCAGAACCCGCGCAAGGGCGTCAGCCACACCTGGCAGGACGTCGAGTCGGAGCTGTGCGACGTGGTGGTCACGGCGCTGGTCGCGCTCGGCACGCTCACGCCGGACGCGCGCGGGGCGCTGTCCGCGCATGTGGCGAAGCTGGCGGAGCGCTCGCTGGGGCCCGCGTAGGCGGTGACCGGACGGCCGGGCGTCAGGGACGACGGGGCGGACCGCCCGGAACCCCGGACGCACCGCCGCGCGGGGGCCTTGCGGAGCCGCCCTCAGAGCCGCCCCGACGCCCGCAGCATCGGCACCACGTGCCCCGCGACGGCCGGGGCCAGGCGGGTGTCGCGGCCGTCGGTCCAGCGCAGCGCGGCCAGCTCGGCCGCGGGCCGCGGCCGCCCGGACAGTGTGGCGGTGAACAGCGTCAGCCGCATCGGGACGCCTTCCAGTGCCGCGACGTCCTCGACCACGCCGAGCGGTTCCAGGTCTTCCGGCGCGACCCCGAGCTCCTCGTCCAGTTCGCGCCGCAGCGTCTCCTCGGGGCTCTCCCCCGGCTCCGGCTTCCCGCCGGGCAGGTAGAAGAGGTCCGGCGCGGCCTCCTTGCTGACGACGAGCAGCTTGCCGTCCGCGACGACCGCGGCGGCGACGACTTCCATGACTTCCTGGCGCATACGGCCGATTCTGCCTCGGACTACGCTGCTCACGATCAGCGATCAGGTTGCTCAGCGGTCTCAGGCTTCAGGGGGTCACGGAAGATGAACGGGTTCGACAGCGCCGCCGTCACAGCGGTCAGCAGCAACAGCACCTACTCCTTCACCAAGCCGAACCGGGACAGCGTCACGCTGCTCGCGGGCCTCGGCGTCGAGGGGGACGTGCACGCCGGGGTCACGGTGCAGCACCGCTCCCGGGTGGCCCAGGATCCGACGCAGCCGAATCTTCGCCAAGTCCACCTGATCCAGGAGGAGTTGTTTGCGGAGGTCGCCGCGCTCGGCCACCGGGTGCGGCCCGGCGAGCTCGGCGAGAACATCACCACGCGCGGCATCGACCTGCTCGCCCTGCCGACCGGAACACTCCTGCACCTCGGCGCGGGCGGCGCGGTCGTCGAGGTCACCGGGCTGCGCAATCCGTGCCTGCAGATCGACCACTTCCAGGACGGCCTCCTCAAGCGCGTCGTGGGCCGGGACCCGGAGACCGGCGCGATCGTCCGCAAGGCCGGGATCATGAGCGTCGTACGGGAGGGCGGGACCGTCCGCCCCGGAGACGCCATCCGCGTGCAGCTGCCCGCCGAGCCGCATCGCCCCCTGGAGAAGGTCTGATGCCTCCGCACGAGAAGCCGGTCGTCGTTCCGCACGACCCCGGGTGGGCGGCCCATGGAGCCGCGCTCTGCACCCAACTGGTGGATCTTCTGGGCCCGTTGGCGCTGCACGTGGACCACATCGGTTCGACGTCCGTGCCGGGCATGGCCGCCAAGGACGTCTACGACGTGCAGGTGAGCGTCGCCGACCTGGACGCCGCCGCGGCCGCGTTCGAGGCGCCGCTGTCCACGCTCGGCTTCGTCCGCGCACCGTACGTGCGCGACCACGTCCCGGCCGGACGCGAGGACGAGGAGGACCCCGCCGACTGGACCAAGCGCTACTGGTCACGGCGGACCGCGGACGCCGCGCCGGTCAACCTCCATGTCCGCAGGGCCGGTTCACCGAACGAGCGGCTCGCGCTGCTGTTCCGCGACTGGCTGCGCGCGACGCCACGGGCCGTCCCCGCGTACGCCCGCTTCAAGTACGTACTCGCGCGGGCCGTCCCCGACACCGGGACGTACGCCGACGTGAAGGACCCCGTCGTCGACCTCGTCGGCGTCGTCGCCGAACAGTGGGCCGCGCGGACGGGCTGGCGCCCGCACGGGTAGCACGCCGCGGCCGCCCGCCGTGATCGGCGGACGGCCGGGGCCGGGGCTCAGCCCTCCTGCGCGCGGCGTCGGCGCGCGGCGAACACCGTGCCCGCGCCCGCGGCGACGACCAGCGCGGCGGCCGCGGCGAGCGGGCCGGCCGGGACGTCGGCGCCGGTGGCGGCGAGCGAGCCGGTGCCGCCGGTGGTGGACCCGGTGCCGGTGGCGCCCGTGGTGCCCGTGCCGCCCGAAGTGCCGCCGGACGTACCGCCGTCGGAGCCGTTGCCGCCCGACGGGAGCGTGGCGTCCTCGTCGAGGGAGACGGCCACGTCGACCGGGTCGAGGGCGGCGCCCGCCTGGTAGAACCCGCCGAACGCCTTGGCGCCGTCGGCGGTGAGGGTGGCCGCGGCGCCGTCGAGCTCGACGATGTCGTCCTTCGCGGTCAGGTCGCCGGAGCCGACCTTGAGGGTGGCCACGGTCAGGTCGTCGTACGTGGTGACCTTGCCGGTCTGCCGGTCCTTGCTGGACACGTCGGCGACGAGCTTTCCGCTGCCGCCCTTCGCCGTCACCCGCAGATCGCTGAACTGCAGGTCGAGGGCGTACGTGCCGTCCTCCTCGTGGCCGAGGAAGCGGACCTTGCCCGCGAACTCGGCGTCGAGGGACCTGGCGTCGGCGTCGTAGCTGCCGTTCGCGTCGCCGAACCGGTACACCGAGCCGTTCTTCGCGGCGCCGCCGGTCAGTTCGACCTTGCCGTTCGCGATGGGGCCCGTGATGTACGTACGGAAGGACTCCTTGACGCCCCAGTCCAGGTTGCCGTCGGCGATGGCGCCGGAGACGGCCTCGTCGGACGGGGCGGCCGTGGCGGTGGCGGACGGCTTCGGGGTCGTCGTCGCGCTCGGCTTGCCGGTGGGCTGCGCGCTGCCGGTGGGGGCCGGCGAGGACGGGGGTGTCGTCGACGGGTCCGGGGAGGGCGAGGAGGCGGCGGCGGTCACGGTCAGCGTCGCCGTGTCGAGGGCGGTGCCCTCCTTGTACATGCCGTTGAACGCCTTGGCGCCGTCGGCGGTCAGCGTCGCCGGGATGTCCTTGAAGGTCATCGCGCCGCCCGCGCCCTGGCCCGGCTTCACGGCGGACAGGTCGAGCGTGGCGAACTCGATGTCGTTCTGGACGGTGCCGTTGAGGCTGATGTCGGCGTCGATGTGCCCGGTCGTGCCGGACGTCACGACCTTCACGTCACTGATCTTGATGTCGAACCCGTGGGCCGTGGAGGCGAACCGGACGGCGCCCTTGAAGGCGGTGTCCGTGCCGTGGGTGGCCGTGTCGTACGTGCCCGTGCCGTCGGTGAAGGTGAAGGCGCCGTTGTCGGCGGCCTGGGTCGCGCCGTCGCTCGCGGTGATCGATCCGGCGGCGATCCCGGTGACGTACTTGCGGAAGGACTCCTTCACGCCCCAGTCGAGCGTGCCGTCCTTCAGCTCGACGGCGGGAGCCTTGTCGGCGGCGAACGCGGGCAGTGCGACGGCACCGGCTCCGAGCGCGACGGCGGTGGCGGCGGCGAGGGCTATGGGGTGTCTGACGAGAGACATGCTTTCTCCTAGCGATGATCGGGGTGCGCCTTCAGGGGCGCGGGGAACTGCGCGAGCGACCGCGGACAACCGGCGCCCGGCAGCGAGACAGAAGGGGGCGGACGCCTAGCCGCCCACGGAGGCCCGCTTACGCATCCGAAGAACGACCACCACGGCACCGGCGACGAGCACCACGACCCCGCCGGCGATCCCGGCGACGGCGCCACCGGACAGCCCCGAACTCCCGCTTCCGGCATCGGACTTGGCGGCAACCGCGCTGGGGCGGGGACTGGGAGTGGCCGAACCGTCCGACCCGGAGCTGCCGAGATCGGGCAGAGCGGGAAGCTTCGCGTCCGCGTCGAGCGCGACGGCCAGGGAGACCGGATCCATCGCGGCCCCCTTCTGGTACATGCCGCCGAACGCCTTCGCCCCGTCGGCGGTCAGCACGGCCGGCGCCTCGGTGATCCGCACGAGCCCGTCCTTCGCCGCGAGGGACTTCACGGTGAAGGTCACGAGCGGGCTGTCCTTGGTGGTCTTCCTGCCGCTGGTGACGTCGGCGCGCAGGGTGCCCTTGCCGTCGGCGACGGTGACGGTCGGGTCCGCGAGCGTCAGGTCGAGCCCGTGCTTCCCGGTGAACCGCACGGATCCGGTGAACTCCCCGTCGAGGGTCTGCTTCTTCTTGTCGTACGCACCCTCACCCTTCGGGAACCGGAACAGCGCGCCCCCGTCCTGCGCCCCGGCGCCGAGCTTCCACTCGCCCTGGGCGATGTCCCCGGTGACGTACTCGCGGAAGGTGCGGCGCACACCCCAGTCGACGGCGCCGTCCCGGAGCTTCCCGGAGGAGTCCTGCTTCTCCTTCTTCTCCTTGGACTCGTCCTTCTTCGTGGCGGAGGCCGACGGCTTCGCGGCCGCCTTCTCGGGCGCGACGTCCGCGGACAGGCTCACCGGGTCGAGCGCGGTACCGGCCGTGTAGTAGCCGGCGAAGGACTTGGCGCCCTGTGCGGTGAGCGTGGCGGGCAGGTTGTTGAGGGTGACGGCGTTCCCGTCGCCCTTCATGTCGATCCCGCCCAGGGCGAGCGTGGCGAAGGGCACCTGGCTGGACGACGTGACCGTCCCCGTGCCCTTCGCCTTGCTCACGACATCGACGTACAACGTCCCGCTGCCGCCCGAGATGCGCACGGTGGGACGGCTGATGGTCATGTCGAGTTCGTAGGAGCCGTCGCTCTTCTTGTGTCCGACGAAGTGCACGCCGCCGGAGAAGGAGGAGGTGAAGCTCCCCGTCGAGCCGTCGTACGTGCCGGTCGCCGAGTGGAAGCGGAACTGGCTGGCGCCCACGGTCGCCGCGCCGCCCGTCAGGGAGTAACTCCCCTTGGCGATGGGCCCGGTGATGTAGCTCTGGAACGACGATTTCAGGCCCCAGTCCAGCCGGCCGCCCTGCACGCCGCGGGCCGCGGCGTGCGCGCCGGCGACCGGGAGCAGCGTCCCGAGCAACGCGGTGAACAGGGCGACGGCGAGGACGCGTATCCGTGCGCGTCGGGACATGACGATTCCTCCGGGTCTCCATCACCAGGACGTCACCAGGACCTGGCGACTTAGGTAAGGCTAACCTAAACTATGCTCGCCTCTGTTCAACAGCCCCACTCACCACGACAGGACGGTGTCCGCGTGCCGACGCCAGCCGACCCTTCTCGCGCTCCCCGGCGGACGGGCGTACTGATCTCCGTACTCGCCCTGGCCCTCGCGCTGGCCGCCGCCGCCTGCGCAGGCGGCGGCACCACCACGGCCACCGCGAGGACCGGAGCGAAGGCGGCCACGACCGCGAACCGTCTCGAACCGCTCGCGTCGACGCCCCGCCCGAAGCTGCCCGTCACGGTCGACTCCGCCGACGGCCACGAGGTGACGGTGCGGAAGGCCGACCGGATCGTGCCGCTCTCCGGCAGCCTCAGCGAGATCGTGTTCACGCTCGGGCTCGGCGAGCAGGTGGTCGCCCGCGACATCACCGCCACCTTCGACCAGGCGAAGAAGCTGCCGGTGGTCACCCGCAACCACGACGTGTCCGCGGAGAGCGTCCTGTCGCTGAAGCCGGACCTGGTGCTGGCCGAGCGGACGACGGGGCCCGACGAGGCGATGCAGCAGATACGCGACGCGGGCGTTCCCGTCGTCGTGCTGGACCCGGCCCAGGGGCTCGACGACGTCGGCACCCGCATCCAGGCCGTCGCGGACACGCTCGGAGTCCCCTCCGCGGGACGGGAGTTGACCGAGCGCTCCGAGGACCGGATCGCCGCGGTGCAGAAGAACATCCCGCACGAGGAGGAGCAGCCCCGCGTCGCCTTCCTCTACGTACGCGGCTCGGCCTCCGTCTATCTCATCGGCGGCGCGAAGTCCGGCGCCACCTCGCTCCTGGAGGCCGCGGGCGCGGTCGACGCGGGCGCGGCGTCCGGCCTGAAGACCGACTTCCGGGCCATCACCAGCGAGGCCCTCGCCAAGGCCGCGCCCGACGCGATCCTCGTCATGACCAAGGGCCTCGACTCCGTCGGCGGCATCGACGGCCTGGTGAAGATCCCGGGAGTGGCCGAGACCCCGGCGGGCGTCGACCGCCGCGTGGTGTCCGTCGAGGACGGCGTCCTGCTGAACTACGGGCCGCGCACGGACCAGGTCCTGCAGTCGATCGTGGACCAGCTCTACGGCAAGAGCGGTGCCTGACATGACGACGACGGCGACCCCGCCCACGACCTCCCCCTCGAAGGCCCCCGCGCGTCAACCCCGCAGCAAGGCATGGCTGTTGACGGTCGTCCTGGCCGCGGCGCTGGTCGTCCTGGCGCTGCTCTCGGCGGGCATCGGCGCGTACGACATCCCGGCGACGGACGTCCTCTCCTCGGTCCAGCACCGGATGGGCCTGGGCGGCTCCGCCCTGGACCGGGTCGGCGAATCGGTCCTGTGGAACGTCCGCCTGCCCCGCATCGTCCTCGCCCTCCTCGTCGGCGCCTCGCTCGGCTGCGCGGGCGCGCTGATGCAGGGCGTGTTCGGCAACCCGCTCGCCGAGCCGGGCGTCATCGGCATCTCGTCGGGCGCGGCGGTCGGCGCGGTCGCCTGCATCGCGCTCGGCCTCAACTTCTTCGGCACGTGGACGATCACGGTCTGCGCGTTCGTGTCGGGCCTGGCGACGGTCCTCATCGTGTACGTGATGTCGCGCTCGGGCGGCCGCACGGAGGTCGTCACGCTCATCCTCACCGGCATCGCGGTGAACGCCTTCGCGGGCGCCCTGATCGGCCTGTTCCTCTCCTACGCCGACACGGCCGCGGTCAACCAGATCACGTTCTGGCAGCTCGGTTCACTGGCGCAGGCGACGTGGCCGAAGGTGCTGGCGGTCCTCCCCTGCGCGGCGATCGGTCTGCTCGTCGCGCCCTTCTACTCCCGCAAGCTGGACCTCCTCTCCCTCGGCGAACGCCCGGCCCGCCACCTGGGCGTGGACGTGGAGAGGCTGAGGATCACCCTGATCCTGGTCATCGCGCTCCTCACGGCGGCGGCGGTGGCGGTCTCCGGAGTGATCGGCTTCGTGGGCCTCGTCGTCCCGCACCTGCTGCGGATGCTCGCGGGCCCGGGTCATCGCTTCCTCGTCCCCGGCAGCGCGCTCGGCGGGGCGGTCGTGCTGGTCGCGGCGGATCTCGCGGCGCGCACCGTGGCCGTCCCCGCCGAACTCCCCATCGGTGTCCTCACCGCCCTGACCGGCAGCCCGTTCTTCTTCTGGCTGCTGCGCCGCACCCGCCGCAAGCAAGGAGGCTGGGCATGATCCCGTACTGGACGACGCTGCTGCGGGGATCCCGCGCCCGCGCCCTGCCGCCGCGCCTCGCCCCCGGTGACACGGTGGCCGAGGCCCGCGCCCTGCATCTGGACCTGGGCGCCCGCGAGGTCCTGTCCGGTGTCGACCTGACGGTCCGGGCGGGCGAGGTCCTGGCGCTGGTGGGCCCCAACGGCGCAGGGAAATCGACCCTGCTGGCGGCGCTGGCCGCGGACCTCGCCCCGGCCCGCGGCGACCTCCTCATCGGCGACCGCCCGGCCGCGTCCTGGCCCGCGCCCGAACTGGCGCTGCGCCGGGCCCTGTTGCCGCAGTCGGCGACCCTGTCGTTCCCGTTCACGGTGGACGAGGTGGTCCGCATGGGCCGGGCGCCCTGGTCGGGCACACCGTACGAGGACCAGGACGACAGGACGGTCGCGGCGGCCCTGCGCGCCACGGAGACGGAGGACTTCGCGGCCCGGCCCTTCTCGGCGCTCTCGGGCGGCGAACGCGCCCGGGTGGCGCTGGCCCGCGTCCTGGCCCAGTCGACCCAGCTGCTGCTCCTCGACGAGCCGACGGCGGCCCTGGACCTGCGCCACCAGGAACTGGTCCTGCGGGTCTGCCGCGAACGCGCCGCGGCCGGCGACGCGGTCGTCGTCGTCCTCCACGACCTGGGCCTGGCCGCGGCCCACGCGGACCGCACGGCGATCCTGCACGCGGGCCGCATCACGGCGGCCGGTCCCCCGGCCGAGGTCTTCGACGGGCCGCTCCTCAGCGAGGTCTACCAGCACCCGGTCGAGGTACTGCCGCACCCGGGATCGGGGGCGCCGCTGGTGATCCCGGTGCGGTCGTAGGGGTTCGGGCCGCCGGCCCGTGGAAGAGGGAGGCGGCAGACGAGTCGGGCTGTACGCCGGGTTCTGTTCCCCGGTTGCCTCGCGGCGGCCGGGGCGACGGCCATCCATCTAGGGCCGGCGTTGCCGCCGGCCTCGTGCGGTCTACCCGCGGACTCGGGCGGGCAGCCCTCGAACGTCCGCGCAGAGCCGCCGAGGCGGCTCCTCTTGACCTTGCTCCAGGTGGGGTTTACCTAGCCGCCTGAGTCACCTCAGGCGCTGGTGGTCTCTTACACCACCGTTTCACCCTTACCCGGCGCCGAAGCACCGGGCGGTCTGTTTTCTGTGGCACTGTCCCGCGGGTCACCCCGGGTGGCCGTTAGCCACCACCTTGCCCTGTGGAGCCCGGACGTTCCTCGGGGAGACCGAGGTCTCCACGCGGCCGCCCGCCCGGCTCGTCTGCCGTGCCGGACATCTTACCCGGGCGATCACGGGCGCAGTGCCGTCAGGCCCGTGCGCCAGGCCCGCTCCAGGTCCGCCCCGTCCGGGAACCGGCCGTGGATCTCCAGGATCACCATGCCGTGCGCGAAGGCCCAGACCGCACGGGCCAGATCCTCGTCACCGCCGCACACCCGCATCAGCGGCATCGCGGCCTGCTCCTCAAGCCCCTCGGGCAGGGCGTGGCGGGGCAGCGGGCGTTCGGTGGCGAGGCAGTAGAGGTGGGGGTGGGCGAGGGCCCAGGCGCGGTAGGCGTCCGCGAGGGCCGCGAGGGGGTCCGGCGCCGTGCGCTCCGCCTCCTCGCAGGCCTCGGCCGATTCCGTCAGCATCTGCGCGACGAGCTCGGCCTCGACGGCCTGTTTGTCGGGGAAGTGCTTGTAGAGCGAGGGGGCCTTGATGCCGAGGCGGTCGGCGAGCGCCCGCATCGTGAGGGCGTCGGGCCCGGACTGCTCCAGGAGCGTCCGGGCCTCGGCCGCGATCTCGGTGGCGCGGGGCGTGAGCCGCCGCGGTTCGGTGGCGGCCTCAGGCACGCTGGAAGCCCTCCTTGGTCCGCAGTCCGTAGCCGAAGGCGCGATCGTACGAGATGTGGGCCAGCCAGCCGCACAGGGCCGCGAAGGCCGGGGCCCATGGGACGAGGAGCACCGTGTACGCGACGAGCAGGGCCAGCGGGATCAGGGCCCGGTGGGCAGCGTTGTAGAAGGGCACCGCGCGGGGCGGGAGCTGGCCCTTGCTCATGCGGGGCGCGTCGCTCATGCCGACCAGGAACGTGAAGTCGGGCGCGATGAAGAAGACGAACGCCAGGGTTCCGGCGAGCCAGCCGTGGTGGACGCCCTCCAGGACCGCGAAGGCCGACCAGAACAGCGCGTTCAGGAGCCACGCGGTGCGGCGGACGACGGCGAGCGGCTTGACGGTCGTGGTGGGTGCGGTGGCGCTCATGGAGACCTCCGGAGTCTGCGGCTAACGGCGTTAGCCGCATCATGGGAAGACCGTACGGCTAACATCGTTAGCCGTCAAGGGCGCGGAGCGCGGCGCGCTTGACCTTGTCGTAGCGTCAACGTTTCTACTGAGGTCATGAGGATCGGAGAGCTGGCCGGGATGGTCGGCGTCACCACGCGGGCCATCAGGCACTATCACCACCTCGGACTGCTCCCGGAGCCCGGGCGGCGGGGCAACGGGTACCGCGAGTACGGGCTGCGGCACGCGGTCGAGCTGGCCCGCATCCGGCGGCTGACCGAGCTGGGGCTCGGGCTGCCCGAGGTGCGGGACGTGCTGGCCGACGACGCCGGGCGCGAGCTCGTCGAGGTGCTCGCCGAGCTGGACGCCGATCTGGCCCGGCAGGAGGCCGCGATCCACGAGCGGCGGGCGCGGCTGCGAACGCTGCTGGCGCAGGCCGAGCGGGGGGAACTGCCCGCGGACGGGCCGCTCTCGCCCGAACTGGCCTCCTTCCTCGGCGCGTTGGGGGCGGTCGACGACACGTCCCCGATGGCCGTGAAGGACCGCGAGGTGCTCACTCTCATCGACACGGCCGCGCCGCCGGAGGAGCGCGGGCCGCTGATGGACTCGCTGCTGGCCGCGTTCACGGAACCGGGCACCCTGGAGGCGGCGCGGGACGTGTACGCGCGCCTCGACGCCCTGGCCGACGCGGCGCCGGACGATCCGCGGGTGGCCGGGACGGCGCGGGCGATCCTCGCCTGCCTGCCGGCGGACCTGCCCGTCGCCGAGGCCTCGGAGCAGCGGGTCTTCCTCGACGCCTTCCTCGACGACTTCTCCCCCGCCCAGGCGGCGGCCGTCCGGCTCGTGATGCGCCTGGCGACCGAGGGCGGTGCGTGATGAGGAGACTCGTCGAGGCGGTCCTGTTCGCCGTGCTGTACCGGCGGGGCGGCCGGGACGCCGTCAGGTCCGTCCTCCCGGCGGCCGCGCGCCGGCTCGTCGGGCACGAGCTGCGGGTGCTGGCGAGTTTCGGGCTGTGGCTGACCGGGCGCCGCAGCGGCGTCCCGGCGGGGGCGAGCTCGTTCGCGTACGCCCGCGGGCAGGCCACGATGATGTACGCCTTCGCGTTCGTCGGCGTCGTGGAGAGCGTCGGGATGTCGGTGCTGCTGCGCGACTGGCCGACGCTGCACCGCATCGTGCTCGCCCTCGACGTCTACACCGTGGTGATGGTGCTCGGCCTGCACGCGGCGGCGGTGACGCGGCCGCACGTCGTCACCGCCGACGCGCTGCGGGTGCGCCGGGGCGCGCACGTGGACCTGCGGATACCGCTGGAGCGGATCGCGGCGGTGCGCCGCGAGAACCGGTACACGCACACCCCGGCCGAGGGCGAGCTGAACCTGGACGTCGCCTCGCAGACCAGCGTCACCGTGGAACTCACCGAACCCGTACGGCACTTCACGTTCCTCGGGCGTCCGAAGGACGTGCGCCTGGTGCGGCTGCACGCCGAGGAGCCGGACCTGCTGGCGGGCGCCCTGCGGGCGGCGCTCACGCGGGAGCGAACAGCACCTTCGCCTGCCCCGGGTCGGCCTGCGTGAGCCGCACCCGCAGCCGCTCCCCCAGGGGCAGCGCGGCGGTGCCGCCCTCGATCCGGGCGACGACGGCCGGTTCGGGCAACTGGACGGTGCCGACGGCCCGTTCCTTCTCCTTCACGTCCACCACGTACGCGTCGAAGAGTTCGCCGACCCGGTGCTGCAGCAGCGCCGCCTCGACGATGTCGACGCACTCGCGCTCCACGGTGTTGGCCCGCCGGGTGCCCTCGGCCATCTCCTTGGGGAGGTCGGCCAGCGCCTCGACCGCCCACTGCGGGGCGTCGCGCTCGGCGCACGCGGCCAGGCACAGCTCGGACGCGTAGCGGTCGACGAGGCGGCGCAGCGGGGCGGTGCAGTGCGCGTAGGGCGCGGCGACCGCGGCGTGCGTGGTGAGCTCCGGGACCTCGCCGCCGCTGAACGCCGTGTATCCGGCGCCGCGCAGCAGGGTCGTGCACTCCTGGAGGAACGCCGCCTGGTGCGGGACGCGCGGGTCGAGGGAGCGGACGAGTTCGGAGTACGGGACGTGGTGCGGCCAGTCGATGTGCAGTGCCTTCGCGGTGCGGCGCAGGCGGCCGACGGCGCCGTCGGGGGCGGCGGGCAGGGTGCGCAGGATGCCGGTGCCGGCGGCGAGCATCAGGTCGGCGGCGGCCATGCCGGTGAGGAGGGAGATCTGCGCGTTCCAGGAGTCGGCGGGCAGCGGGGCGCGGTAGGCGAGTTCGTACGCGCTGTCGCTCGCGACGATCTCCTGCTCGGGGACGTCGAGGGAGATGCCGCCGCGCTCGGCCTCCAGGGCCTCGCGCAGCCGCCCGATGTCCTTGAGCAGCGCGACGGGTTCCTCGGCGCTGCCGTCGTCGATGGCCTTCTGCACGCCTTCGTAGTCGAGTTTGGCGCGGCTGCGCACCAGGGCGCGTACGACGTCGGTGGTCTCGGCGCGCCCGTCCGCGTCGAGGTCGATCGTCCACAGGACGGCCGGGCAGGTCTGGTCGGGCAGCAGGCTCGCCGCGCCCTCGCTGAGGACGGTCGGGTGCAGCGGGACCCGCTCGTCCGGGAAGTAGAGGGTGGTGACCCGGCGGTGGGCCTCCGCGTCGAGCGCGCCGCCGGGCGTGACGAACGCGGCGACGTCGGCGATCGCGTACCGCACGCGGTAGCCGCCGCCGGGGCGGCGGGACAGGTGCATGGCCTGGTCGAGATCGGTGGAGGTGGGCGGGTCGATCGTGAAGAGCGGGATCGCCGTCTCGTCCCGCTGCGGCAGCCGGGGCGGCGCGGCGGCGGCCCGCTGGGCCTCGGCGAGCACCTCGGCCGGGAACTCCTCGGGCACGTCCAGCTTCGTACGCAGGTCGCGCAGCACGGCGCCGAGCGGCGCCTGTGCTGCGCCGGTCACGCGGAGGTGGCGGCGGGGCATGCACCGAGCGTAGGCCGGGCGGGGCGCGGCGGCACGGCGGAGCGTCGGGGGCCGTCCGCCGACTACCCTGACGCGGGGCCGCACCCCTCCCCGCCGCACCGAAGGAGAAGCACGTGCTCGTCTTGCTGCCGCCGTCCGAAGGAAAGGCCGCCTCCGGGCGGGGCACCCCGCTGAAGCCCGAGTCGCTCTCGCTGCCGGGGCTCGCCGGGGCGCGGGCGGCGGTCCTGGACGAGCTGGTCGAGCTGTGCGCCGCCGACGAGGAGAAGGCGCGCGAGGTGCTCGGCCTGAGCGAGGGGCTGCGGGGGGAGATCGCGAAGAACACCGAGCTGCGGACGGCGGGCGCGCGGCCGGCCGGGGAGATCTACACCGGTGTCCTCTACGACGCCCTGGACCTGACCTCGCTCGACGCGGCGGCGAAGAAGCGGGCGGCGCGTTCGCTGCTGGTGTTCTCCGGGCTGTGGGGCGCGGTGCGCGTGACCGACCGCATCCCGTCGTACCGCTGCTCGATGGGCGTGAAGCTGCCCGGGCTCGGGGCGCTCGGGGCGTACTGGCGGGCGCCGATGGCCGAGGTGCTGCCGGAGACGGCCGGGAGCGGCATGGTCCTCGACCTGCGGTCGGCGGCGTACGCGACCGCGTGGAAGCCGAAGGGCGAGCTCGCGGGGCGGACGGCGACGGTGCGGGTGCTGCACGCGCCGACCCGCAAGGTCGTCAGCCACTTCAACAAGGCGACGAAGGGCCGCATCGTGCGCTCGCTGCTGACCTCGGGGAGCACGCCCGCGTCCCCGGCGGAGCTGGTCGACGCGCTGCGGGACCTGAAGTACGTGGTGGAGGTCGAGGAGCCCGCCAGGGGCGGGCGCGCGTGGAGTCTGGACGTGCTGGTGGACGAGGTCCACTGAGAAGCACCCGCCGTGCATTGCAGCATGCGCAACGACCTTTGCGCATGCTGCGTCTCGCGGGGCAGGATGTCCTCATGACCTCCTCTGTGCTCGATCTCGCGCCCGTCGTTCCCGTCGTCGTCGTGGAGGACGTCGCCGACGCGGTGCCGCTCGCGCGGGCGCTGGTCGCGGGCGGGCTGCCCGCGATCGAGGTGACCCTGCGCACCTCCGCCGCGCTCGACGCGATCCGCGCGATCGCCGCCGAGGTGCCGGACGCGGTCGTCGGCGCGGGCACCGTGATCTCTCCGGCCAACGTCGCCGACTCGGTGGCCGCCGGGGCGCGGTTCCTGGTCAGCCCCGGCTGGACGGACGCGCTGCTCGACGCGATGAAGGGGTCGGGGGTGCCGTTCCTGCCGGGCGTCTCGACGACGTCGGAGGTCGTGGCGCTGATCGAGCGCGGCGTGCGCGAGATGAAGTTCTTCCCGGCCGAGGCCGCGGGCGGCGCCGCCTATCTGAAGGCGCTCGCCGGACCGCTGCCGCAGGCCCGGTTCTGCCCGACCGGCGGCGTCTCGCCCGCGAACGCTCCCGCGTACCTGGCGCTGAAGAACGTCGGCTGCGTGGGCGGCAGTTGGATGCTGCCGGGCGACGCCATCGCCGCGAAGGACTGGGGCCGGGTGGAGTCGCTGGCCCGCGAGGCGAGCCTCATCGCAGGTGAGCGGTCCCGTTGAGGAAGCGCACGCTGGCGTTGCCGTCGGCGTAGTACGCGATCTCCGTCAGGGACGCCGCCGCCAGCTCCATGCGGAACAGGGCCTCGGGCGGGGCGCCGAGCGCGAGCCGGACGAGCGTCTTGATCGGCGTGACGTGGCTGACCAGGAGCACGGTGCGGCCCCGGTGTGCGGCGGTCAGCCGGTCGCGGGCCGCCGCGACCCGTTCGGCGACCGCGGCGAAGCTCTCGCCGCCGCCGGTCGGGGCGGCCTCGGGTGAGGCGAGCCAGGCGTTCATGTCGTCGGGGTGGCGCTCCCGGACTTCCTTGAACGTGAGGCCCTCCCAGGCCCCGAAGTCCGTCTCGCGCAGGCCCGCGTCGACCGTGACGCCGAGACCGAGCCGGCCGGCCACGGCCGCGGCGGTCTCCCGACAGCGCCGCAGCGGCGACGACACGACGGCCTCGACCGTGCCGCGGGCGGCGAGCGCGGCCGCCGCCCGCTCGGCCTGCCGGCGGCCCGCCTCGGACAGCTCCGGGTCGTGGCCCGCCCCGCTCCCGGAGAACCGCTTCTCCGGCGTGAGGGCGGTCTCCCCGTGGCGGAGCAGGACGAAGGCGGCGGGCGGACCGAGGTCCGGGCCCGCGCCGCCCTTCACGCTCAGAGACCCGACTCCGACGTACGGACCAGGATCCGACGGCAGTTCTCGCAGCGGACCACCGCGTCGGCGGCGGCCGCGCGGACCTCGTTGAGCTCCGTGATGTTGAGCTCCAGGCGGCAGCCCTCGCAGCGGCGCTGGAACAGCTTGGCCGCGCCGACGCCGCCCTCCTTCTCGCGCAGCTTGTCGTAGAGCTTCAGCAGGTCGGCCGGGATCGAGCCCGCCACGACCTCGCGCTCCTTCGCCACCGTCGCCGCCTCCTCGTCCAGCCGGCCGGACGCCTCGTCACGGCGGGCCGTCGCGTCGTCGGCCTTCGACTGGACGGAGGAGAGGCGCTCGGCGAGCTCGCCCACGCGCTCCTGCGCCGACTCGCGGCGCTCCATGACCTCCAGGACGACGTCCTCCAGGTCGCCCTGGCGCTTGGCCAGCGAGGCGATCTCGCGCTGGAGGTTCTCCAGGTCCTTCGGGGAGGTGACCGCGCCGGAGTCCAGGCGCTGCTGGTCGCGGGAGGCGCGCTGGCGGACCTGGTCGACGTCCTGCTCGGCCTTGGTCTGCTCGCGGGAGCAGTCGCTCTCCTCCGTCGTCGCGGCGACGTGCAGGTCGCGCAGCTGCGCGAGGTCCTTGTTCAGCGACTCGATCTCGGCGTGCTCGGGCAGCGACTTCTTCTTGTGCGCGAGCTGCTGGAGGCGGACGTCGAGGTCCTGGACGTCCAGGAGGCGGATCTGGTCGGCGGGCGCGGCGTTCAGTTGGGGGCTCCAAAAGTAGAGAGGGGTTCGTGGTTGGACGCCGCGTGGGCGGTCCAGGGGTCGGTGACCGTCTTCGAGACGTGGACGCGCAGGTCCCATCCGTTGCGGTCGGAGATCTCGTCGAGCTGGGCTGCGGCCAGCTCGCACCAGGGCCACTCGGTGGCCCAGTGCGCCGCGTCGAGCAGCGCGAGAGGCTGTGCGGAAAGGGTCTCGCGGGCCTCGCTCACCGGGTGGTGGCGCAGGTCCGCGGTGAGGAAGGCGTCGACGCCCGCCGCGCGTACGTCGTCGAAGAGGCTGTCGCCGCTGCCGCCGGACACCGCGAGCGTACGGATCGTCGCGTCCGGGTCGCCCGCGACGCGGATGCCCTGCGCGGTGGCGGGCAGCCGGTCGGCGGCGCGGCCCGCGAGCTCGCGCAGGGTGACGGGGTGGTCGAGGGCGCAGACACGGCCGAGACCGCGGCGGCCGGACGGGTCGGTGGGGTCCGGGACCAGGGGGCGGACGACGCGGACGTCCAGGGCTCCGGCGAGCGCGTCGCTGACCCCGGGGTCGGCCTTGTCGGCGTTCGTGTGCGCGACGTGCAGCGCGATGTCGTTCTTGATGAGGGTGTGGACGACCCGGCCCTTGAAGGTGTCCGCCGCGACCGTCGTCGTCCCGCGCAGATAGAGCGGGTGGTGCGTGATCAGCAGGTCCGCGCCGAGCTTCACGGCCTCGTCGGCGATCTCCTGGACCGGGTCGACGGCGAACAGGACCCGGCCGACCTCGGCGTCCGGGTCCCCGGCGACCGTGCCGACCGCGTCCCATCCCTCGGCGAGGGCCGGGGGCCAGAGGGCGTCGAGCGCGGCGGTTACTTCAGACAGACGGGGCACGCAGACAGGTTACCTGCGCCGCGTGCCCCTTCCCCAAGCCCGGCTACTTCACCAGATGGGCGCGGAGGTCCTTGAGGACCTCGTCGGCGGCGGTGACGCCGAGGCCGAGGTACCAGGTCTCGTCCGGGACGTCCTTGGCCTGCCCGTTCTTCACGGCGCCCAGCTTCTTCCAGAGCGGGTTGTCCTCGGCGCTCGCGCGCTGGGTCTTCTTCGCGTCGCCGTAGACGCCGGTGAAGATCCAGTCGGCGTCCGCGGAGTCGATCTTCTCCGGGCTGATCTCCGTCGCCAGGTCGTCGATCCGCTGGTTCTTCGGGCGCGGGATGCCGGCGTCGTCGAGGATCGTGCCGATGAAGGAGGCCTTGGCGTAGAGGCGGATGCGGTCCGGCATGTAGCGGAGCATGGTCACGGTCGGGGCCGTGCCGCCGTTCGCCTTCTTCACGTCGGCGCCGAGCCGCTTCACGTTCTTCTCGTACGTGGCGAGGTTCGCCTTGGCCTCGGCCGTCCTGTCGAGGGCGGACGCGTTGAGGAGGTAGTTCTCCTTCCACGTGAAGCCCGGACGGATGGAGAAGACGGTGGGGGCGATCTTGGAGAGCTGCGGGTAGAGCTTGGCGGCGCGCAGCTCGCTGCCGAGGATCAGGTCGGGCTTGAGGTTCGCGATCGCCTCCAGGTTGAGGGAGTTGATCGTGCCGACGTTCTTCGGGTTACCCGCTTCCTTCTTCAGGTAGGAGGGGATGCCGTCGTCGCCCTCGGTGGGGGCGTAGCCGACGGGCTCGACGCCGAGGGAGGCGACGTTGTCGAGCTCGCCGACGTCCAGGACGACGACCCGGGTCGGCTTCTTCGGCAGCTCGGTCCTGCCCATGGCGTGCGTGACGGTGCGCGGGAACTGGCCGGTCTTCGCCGTCGTGCCCATCTTCGCCGTCTGCTCGGCGGCCTTCGAGAAGCCGTCGCCGCCCTGGGCGACGGCCTTGGAGCCGGCGCCGTTGTCGCTCTTGGCCGAGGCGTCGTCACCCGAGCCGGAACCGCAGGCGGTGAGGGCGAGCGCGGCGGCCGTCGTGACGGCGGCGGCCGCGATCCGGGTGCGGGGACGCAGGGATATCGGGGACATCGGCTTGCTCCAGCTCTGGGTGCACAGGCAGTGCACAGGTATGAGTTAGGTAAACCTAACACCAGCCTCTCCGGGGCCCGGCGCCGGTCCGTGAGCACACCAAGCACTTGCCTCACAGCCGATTGAGGACATGGCCACCCTTTGGTGTGAAGAGGTGAGCCGTGCGTGCCACGGAGGTACGTACGAAAACTAGCTTCGGCTGCGAAGACGAACGGACGGGCCAGCGAGACAGCGAGACAGCGAGAAGTCGGGACGACCGGAGGCGACAGATCCCCATGACGGCCTTGGCCATCGAGCCCGCGACGGAGGCACGACCGGAGCCGCCGCGGACCGGATGCGTGATCACGGCGGACGCGTCGTACGCGGCGCGGCTCGCGCACGACGGGGCGAGCCCCGGGTCGTGGTTCCCCGAGCGCTGGACCCTGGACGGTCCGGAGCCGTACGCGGTGCCACTGCCCGGGCCTCAGCCCGAGGAGCCCGGCACCGCCGTCCTGCCGCTGACCGACGGCCGGGTGCTCATCCGGCGCGAGGCCGACGGCCGCCATCTGTTCTCGCTGCTGTACCCGACCGGACCCGGCACCGGCGAGGTGCCGCTGGGGGCCGTGGAGTGCGCGGAGCTGACGCTGCTGCCGCCGGCGCCGGACGGC
The DNA here is from genome assembly GCF_050410835.1 of Streptomyces sp. cg35. Taxonomy (NCBI): domain Bacteria; kingdom Bacillati; phylum Actinomycetota; class Actinomycetes; order Kitasatosporales; family Streptomycetaceae; genus Streptomyces; species Streptomyces sp. cg35. The sequence continues at coordinate 6,280,269 of NZ_CP191268.1, read as the reverse complement.
CGGTCCGCGTACGCGCTGGGCGTGCGCGAGGAGACGACCGACGTGTGGCTGGTGGCGGGCGGCGCGTTCGGGCCCGAGCACGTGGCCGAGGTGAAGGGGCGCTGCTCGGGCGGCGTGTGGCTGGACCGCGCGGGGCGGCTGCTGGCGCTCGACCGGGAGCCGCCGGGGGGCGGGCCCGTGAAGACGGTGGCGGTGGACCTGGACCGGGGCGGCGAGATCTCCCCGCTGCTGCAGATCACCGAGGAGAGCGAGGACCGGCTGCTGCTCGCCGATCCGGACAGCGGGCTGATCCTGGTCCGCTCGGACGCCGCGGAGCCGGGCCGGCCGCGGCTCGGCTGGGGCGTGCTGGGCGGGACGCTGCCGATCCGCTTCCCGCGGGCGCTGCGGCTCGCGGACTGTGCGGTGACCCCGTTCGCCGTGCAGCCGGGGCAGACGCTGATGCCGGAGAGCTGCGCGGTGGCGCTGCGGATCGAGAGCGCGGCCGGCCCGCACGACGGCGCGCCGTGGCTCGGGATGTGGCGGCCGGCCGAGGGCAAGCTGCATCAACTCGCGGCGCCGCAAGGTTGGTTGGCGGGATGTGGTTTCTGGTCGCGGGACGGGGTACTGGCACTTCCGTACGTCACCGAGGACGTGCCGTGCGGACTGGCCCGGGTGTCCGCGCCCGAGCCCGAGGAACAGCAGACGGCCGCGGCTGCCGAACAGCCCGCGCCTGTCGCGCCGCGGCCGGTGCCGTTGGCGCAGGCACCTCTCGGCGGGCGGAAGGCGGGTGGTTAGACTCGCCCGGCGGTAAGTGAACGGAACTTGTAGGGGTTTACGGGGTGAGTTTTCCGATGACGGGAAGCAACGGTACGCACACGGAGACAGACACCGCGGAGCGGCTCGAGGCCGCCGCGGACGGATCGGGCCGGCACCGCGGTGCGGTCGCCGGATCCGCGGCGCAGGGCGACCAGCCCGAGCCGCGCGGGCGGCACCGGGGGCCTCGCGCCGACGAGGCCTAGGGTCACCCGGCACGACGAAGGGCCCGGCATGATGCCGGGCCCTTCGTCGTGCCGGGTGCGGCTCAGCCGTGCTTGAGGCCGAGCACCTCCGCGGCGGCGAACGTCTCGTTCGCGGGGCGGTCCTGGTAGTGCGGGGTGAGCAGGGCGTCGAGTTCGTCGTACGTGAACGCGTCCTTGGCGGTGTCGAACTTCGCCTGCACCCTGGGCCGTTCCACGACGGCGACCATGCCGCCGTGCACGACGAGGAGCTGGCCGTTGATGTGCGCGGCGGCCGGTGCGGCGAGGTAGCCGACGAGCGGGGCGACGTGTTCGGGTGCGAGCGGGTCGAGGCCCTCGTCGGGCTCGGCGAACCCGGCGAACACGTCCTCGGTCATCCGGGTGCGGGCCCGGGGGCAGATGACGTTGGCGGTGACGCCGTACTTGGCCAGGGCCAGCGCCGTGGACGTGGTCAGTCCGACGATGCCGCCCTTCGCGGCCGCGTAGTTGGGCTGGCCGGCCGAGCCCGCGAGGAACGCCTCGGAGGACGTGTTGACGATGCGGCCGTAGACCGGGCCGCCGGACTCCTTGGAGCGGGCCCGCCAGTGCCGGGCGGCGAAGTGCGTGGTGTTGTAGTGGCCCTTGAGGTGGACGCGGATGACCGAGTCCCATTCGTCCTCGGTCATCGAGAAGATCATGCGGTCGCGCAGGATCCCCGCGTTGTTCACGAGGATGTCGAGTCCGCCGTAGGTGTCCACGGCCAACTGGACGAGTTCTTCGGCCTGTTGGTGGTCGGCCACGTCCCCGGTGTGCGGGGTGGCGGTGCCGCCCGCCGCGCGGATCTCCTGGGCGACCTGTTCGGCGGGGGTGGCATCGGCCCCGCCCGAGCCGTCCCGGCCGGGCTGGCCGAAGTCGTTGACGACCACGTTGGCGCCGAGGCGCGCCAGTTCGAGAGCCTCGGCGCGGCCGAGCCCCCGTCCGGCGCCCGTGACCATTGCCGTGCGGCCCTTGAGCGGCGTTGACATGGTGCGATTCCCTTCCGGTTCTGGCCTTGTCAAGACCCTGCGGCGATTGAGCAGCGGGGTCCCCGGCGCCGAGCAGCGCCGCTAGATCTCGATGCAGGTCCGCAGGGCGGAGCCCGTGCGCATCTGGTCCAGCGCCTCGTTGATCCCTGCCAGCGGCACCCGGTGCGTGATGAGGGACTCCAGGTCGATACGGCCCGCCCGCCACAGGGCGATGGCCCGCTCGTAGGACTCCAGGACGTCACCGCCCCCGTACATCGAGGGCAGGATGCGCTTCTCGTCGAAGAACAGCTCGAACATGTTGAGCTGGAGGAAGTCGTCCAGGGCGCCCGCTCCGACGACGACGAGCGTGCCGCCGCGCCGCGTGGTCTCGTACGCGGTCCTGGCCGTGGCCGACGTGCCGACGACCTCGAAGACGTAGTCGAAGCCCTCGCCCGCCGTGACGCGCTGCTTGGCGTCGGCCAGTGCGTCGGGGCCGACCGCTTCCGTGGCACCGAACGTCAGGGCCGCCTCGCGCCGCGACGCCACGGGGTCCACGGCGACGATCTGCGCCGCGCCCTTGAGCCGGGCGCCCTGGATCGCCGAGATGCCGACGCCGCCGCAGCCGATGACGGCGACCGACGCACCGGCTTTCACATCGGCCGTGTTGATGGCCGCGCCGAGCCCGGTGGTGACGCCGCAGCCGATGAGCGCGGCGATGTCGAAGGGGACGTCGTCGGGGATCGGGACCGCGCAGCCCGCGTCGACCACGACCTCCTCGGCGAAGGTGCCGGTGCCCGCGAAGCCGAAGACGTCACCGCCGGGGCGCTTGAAGTTGGGGGTGCCGGCGTTCACGAATCCGGCGAGGCAGAGCTGGGTCTGGCCGCGCTTGCAGGCGGGACAGGCCCCGCAGGCCGGGAGCCAGCAGACCACTACGCGCTGACCGACCGTCACATGTGCTACACCGTCGCCGACTTCGATGATCTCGCCGGCGCCCTCGTGGCCCGGGACGAACGGGGCGGGCTGCGGCAGCACACCGTTCATGGCGGAGACGTCGGAGTGGCACAGGCCGGTCGCCCGCACCCGGATCCGCACCTTGCCCGGGCCGAAGCCGACCGCCTCGACGTCGTCCAGTACCTCGAGTTTGTCCTGGCCTGTCTCGTGCAGTACGGCTGCGCGCATGGCGTGCGGCTCCTTCGCGTGAGGGGCGTGCTGTCAGCTGTGGTCGATGACGGTGTCGGCCAGGACCGGGGCCTCGTCGCGCTCCACGGCCGTCACCGTCACCTGCACCCGGTTCGGCTCCTGCCACATCCGGATGCGCAGCGTCTCGCCGGGCAGGACGGTGCCCGCGAAGCGGGTGGTGTAGCGGGTGACGCGGGAGACGTCCCCGTCCAGGGCCGTGTCCACGACGGCCTTGAGCGTCATGCCGTACGAGCACAGGCCGTGCAGGATCGGCTTGTCGAAGCCGGCCAGCTTGGCGAACTCCGGGTCGGCGTGCAGCGGGTTCCAGTCGCCGGAGAGCCGGTAGAGGAGGGCCTGGTCCTCGCGGATGGGGCGGTCGACGGTGCGGTCGGGCTCGCGGGCGGGGACCTCCAGGCGGTCGGACGGTCCCCGTTCGCCGCCGAAGCCGCCCTCGCCGCGGATGAAGATCTGCGCGTCGCTGGTCCACAACGGGCCGTCGGCGTCGGCGACTTCGGTGCGCAGCACGACGATGGCGGCCTTGGCCTTGTCGTAGACCGCCGCCACCCGGGCCGTGGTGCGCGCCGCTCCCTTGACGGGGATGGGGCGGTGCAGCTCGATGGTCTGGCCGCCGTGCAGGACGTGCGCGAGGTTCACGTCGATGCCGGGTGCGGCGAGGCCGCCCATCATCGCCATCCCAGCGCCCGCGACGGTCGCGAAGCTCGGCAGGACGTGGAGCTTCGACTCGAGGGTGTAGCGCAGCTCGTCGGGGTCGTCGGCGGGGAGGCCCGCGCCGAGGCCGAGGTGGTAGAGCTGGATGTCCTTGTGGTCCCAGGTGATCTCTGCGGACCTGGGCTCGGCGGCTACGGCCTTCGCTGCGTCGATCGGCATGGGGCAGGCGCTCCTAAGGCTGGTCGAGCGGGTCAAGACCTCGGTGCGGCCGTCCGCACCGTCGGCCGCACCGAGGTCGTCGCGGGCCGGTACTAGAACCTGTTTCATTCCGTCCGGCGATCCTCATGTATAGCCAAGAGCGGATGGGTTGGGAAGGGCCCGGACCCCGCTTTCTGACGCTTCGTCAGAACACTTGGGCGGGCCGGGAGAAGGCGGCCGGCCCCGCCGCGTCGTCGAGGAACGAGCGGGGCCGGCCCCAGGGAAGTCCGGCCGCGGTGTGTGCACCTCCCCCGCGACGCGCTCCGCGCAAGGATCCGCGGCCGGACGTGCGGGACAACGCGGATGCGATATGCCACGTTCCGCCACCGGATGCGGATGTTGACGAATTTCATGACATCCGTGCCGCGCCATCACACGGGCTTCACCGGGGTCGGTCTCCCGCATTCCGCGGCACCCGTGACATTTGTACCGCCGGACCGTGGACAACCGCATCTGCCGGGGCCCCGCCCGGCTCCGTAGCGTCGTGGTCATGACGACGAGGGCAACGAAGACGACGGGGGCGACGGTGACGCCGGGTACCGCACCGGCTGTGTCCTTCACGGGGGCCGTCAAGACGTTCGGGGAGGTGCGCGCGGTCGACGGGCTCGACCTGGTGATCGCGCCCGGCGAGACGGTGGCGCTGCTCGGCCGCAACGGTGCCGGGAAGTCCACCGCGATCGCGCTGCTGCTCGGTCTGGACGACCCGGACGAGGGGCGCGTGGAGCTGTTCGGCGGCGCGCCGCAGGAGGCGGTGCGGTCCGGCCGGGTCGGCGCCATGCTCCAGGAGGGCCGGGCGGTGCCCCGGGTCACCGTCGGCGAGCTGGTGGGTTTCGTGGCCGGGCGCTACCCGGCGCCGATGCCGGTGTCCGAGGCGCTGCGGCTCGCCGGGATCGAGGAGCTGGCCGGGCGGCGGGTCGACAAGCTGTCGGGCGGGCAGACACAGCGGGTGCGCTTCGCCGTGGCGCTGGCCGGGAATCCGGCGCTGATCGTGCTCGACGAGCCGACCGCCGCACTGGACGTGGAGGCGCGGCACGCCTTCTGGACGTCGATGCGGGCCTTCACCCGGCGCGGCCACACCGTGCTGTTCTCCACGCACTACCTGGAGGAGGCCGACGCCAACGCGGACCGGATCGTCGTCGTCGACCACGGCCGGGTCGTCGCCGACGGCAGCGGCGAGGAACTGCGCCGGGCCGGGGGCGGCAGCCTGGTCTCCTTCGATCTCGCCGGGCGCGGCTCGGAGGGGCTCGGGCTGCTTCCGGGCGTGCTCTCCGTGGAGATCCGCGGCGACCGGGCCCGGCTGCGCACCGACGACTCGGACGCGACGGTGCTGGCGCTGGCCGCCATGGACGCCGTACGGAACCTGGAGGTCGCCCCGGCCTCCCTCGACGACGCCTTCATGGCGCTGACCGCGGACCCCCGCGACCTGGAGCATGTGTGATGTGGGACTACCTGCGGCTCGAAGTGCGGCGCACCCTGCGCGACGGGAAGTTCGTGATCGGCACGGTCGCGATGCCCGTGATGATGTACCTCCTCTTCACCAACCTCGGTGAGGACGCCGGGACCTGGAAGACGGCGTCGATGGTCGGCATGGCCGCGTACGGGGCCCTGGGCGCGGCCCTCAACACCGGCGCCGGGGTCGCCGAGGACAAGGCGATCGGCTGGCTGCGGCAGCTGCGGATCACGCCGATGACCCCGCGGGAGGGCGTCATCGGACGGGCGCTGACCGGGGCGGTGACCGTGCTGCCCGCGATCACGGCGGTGCTGCTCGCGGGGGCCCTGGTCAACGGCGTACGGATGGACGCGTGGAAGTGGCCGGTCATCGCGCTGCTGCTGTGGGCGGGCTCGCTGCCCTTCACCATGCTGGGCCTCGGCAACGGCTACCGGCTCACCTCGCAGGCCATGGGCGGCATCAACATGCTCTGCTATCTGGGGCTCGCGGTGCTCGGCGGGCTGTGGTTCCCGGTGGAGCTGTTCCCCGGCTGGCTGCAGCACGTCTCGTCCTTCACGCCGACCAACCGCTTCGCCCAGCTCGGCCGGGCGGTCGCCGACGGGCAGGCGCCTTCCCTGGCGGCGCTCGCCGTGCTCATCTGCTGGCTGCTGGTCTTCGGTTCGTACGCTGTGGTCTCGTATCGCAGGGCCGCGCGCACCATCTGAACGGCACGACGGGGAATCGGAGAGTCACGGACATGTCCTGGTGGAGCAAGGTCAACGGGCAGTTCCACGAACTGCGCGCGACGCAGGCCGAGTGGAAGGCCGAGAACGAGCGGGTGAAGGCGGAGCGCCGGGCGCGCGGCGAGCACGGCCGCCCGGCCGAGGAGCTGGGCCCGCCGCCGACCGGCTTCGCGCTGCTGCCGTGGCTGCTCATGGGCATGGGCGCCTTCTCGAACATCGTCCAGGGCAAGTCCGGCAATCCGTGGCTCGGCGGCCTGGGGCTGCTCACCTTCAACTCCCTTTACATCTATGTGGTGTTCAGGGCGTTCCACAAGGAGACCCGGGGTGCGACCTCGACGCGGGTCGCGCTGCTCCTGATGACGCTGCTGACCTGCGCCCTGGTCGGTGGTTTCGGCGGCAGCTGGGTGGCGTTCTTCCCGCTGCTCGGGCTCGCGGTCGGCGCGATCGTGCGCGGCCGGCACCTCGGCAAGATCGGTCTGGGCCTGACCGCTCTCGCGGGGGTCGTCTCCGGGCTGAAGGAGGGCTGGGACGCGGTCGGTGTCGTGTACGGCACGTTCCTGTCGATGATGGTGACCGCGGCGATCCTCTCGCTGTCCGAGGCGGTACGTGAACTGCGGTCGGCCCGCGAGGAGTTGGCCCGCCAGGCGGTGGAGAAGGAGCGGCTGCGCTTCTCCCGCGACCTGCACGATCTGCTCGGCCACACGCTGTCGGTGATCGTGGTGAAGTCGGAGGCTGCGCGGCGGCTCGCGCCGCGCAGCATGGACGCGGCCCTGGAGCAGGTCTCCGACATCGAGGCGGTGGGGCGGCAGGCGCTCACCGAGATCCGGGAGGCGGTCACCGGGTACCGCGAGGGCAGCCTGGCGACCGAGCTGGACCGGGCGCGCTCGGCGCTCACCGCCGCCGGGATCGAGCCGGTCGTGCGCCAGTCGGGGCCGCCGCTGTCCGCGCAGACGGAGGCGCTGCTCGGCTGGGTGGTGCGGGAGGCGGTGACGAACGCGGTGCGCTACAGCGCCGCCACCACCTGCACGATCTCGGTGGAGGGCGCCGCGGAGCGGGTCCGGCTGCGGGTCCGCGACGACGGTGTGGGCGCGGCCGCGGTGGTGGACCGCAGCGTCGGCGGCACCGGCCTCAAGGGTCTCACCGAGCGGCTCGCCACGGCGGGCGGTTCGCTGGAGGCGGGGCCCGGCGCGCGCGGCGGATTCGAGGTGCGGGCCGAACTGCCGGTCGGCGAGCCGGAGTCGGCGCCGGGCGCCGCTCTGGCGGAGAGCGTCTGACACGGCGGGGCGGGGCGGTCCGCGTAATCTCTCCCCGTGACAGAGATGCCTCAAGACCATCGGCCGGCCAAGAGCGTGCGCGTTCTGCTCGCGGAGGACCAGGGAATGATGCGCGGCGCGCTCGCGCTGCTGCTCGGCCTGGAGGAGGACATGGAGGTGGTCGCGCAGGTCGCGGCCGGTGACGTGATCGTCGACAAGGCGCTGGAGTGCCGGCCCGACGTCGCCCTCCTGGACATCGAGCTCCCCGGTCGCAGCGGCCTGGACGCCGCCGCCGATCTGCGTGACCAGGTCCCGGACTGCCGGGTGCTGATCCTGACCACGTTCGGGCGGCCCGGGTATCTGCGCCGGGCGATGGAGGCGGGCGCGGCGGGGTTCCTGGTCAAGGACGGCCCGGTCGAGGATCTGGCCGAGTCGATCCGCAAGGTGCTGCGCGGGGAGACGGTGGTCGACCCCGCGCTGGCCGCGGCGGCGCTGTCGGCGGGGCCCAGTCCGCTGACCGCCCGGGAGGCGGATGCGCTGCGGGCGTCGGCGGACGGGGCGACCGTGTCCGACATCGCCGGGAAGCTGCACCTGTCGGAGTCGACGGTGCGGAACTATCTGTCCTCCGCCATCGGGAAGACGGGGACGCGCAATCGCATGGAGGCGATGCGGTTCGCCCGTCAGCAGGGCTGGCTGTAGGCCCTCGACGTAAGATTCCCCGGGGGCTTCGGGGGAAGGCAGGCGCTGTGACGCGGTCGGCGAGAGCAAGCACTGTGGTGGTGCTGACCGCCTTCGCCTCGGTCTATCTGATCGCCGGATCACCCCTGGCCCTCGCGGTGTTGGCGCTGCAGCTGGTCCATGTGCTCCCCGCGCTGCGCCGCGTGCGCGGGCCGTGGCTGCCGGCCCTGCAGGCCGTTGCCGGATACGGGGCGGTGCTGGCCGACGGCGCGTCCGTCGGCATCCTCGGGTTCCTCGGCGGTTCGCTGCTGCTGTGGCGTCGGCCCTGGTCGCTGCTGGTGCTGCCGGTCGCGGGCAGCGCGGCGCTGATCGGGCCGCCGGACCCGGCCATCAGCATGGTTCTGATCAGCCTGGTGGTGTACGGACTGACCAGGCTGACCGAGCGCGCCGAGGAGGCGGACGCCGCCCGCGTCGGCAGCGTCGTGGCGGCCGTCGCCGAGGAGCGGCTGCTGATGGCCGCGGAGCTCGGGGACGGCATCGGCCGCGGCCTCGCCGAGATCGGCGCGGGCGCCCGGGCCGCGCTGGCCCGCCCGGACCGGGCGGACGGCGTGCTCGCCGAGGTGACCCGCTCGGCCCGCGACTGCCTGGCATCCGCCCGCGCGTCCGCCGCGGCCTACCGTGCGCTGTCCCTGACCCCTGAACTCACCACCGCCCGCGCCCTGCTCACCACCGCGGGCATCGAGGCGGAGATCCGGACCGAGCACACCGAGCCGCTCGGCCCGCCCGGCGCCCTGCTCGCCCACGTGCTGCGCGAGGCGGTGACCGGGGTGGTACGGCGCGGCGCCACCGTCTGCCGTATCGAGACCGGCGCCGCGCACGGCCGGGTCCGGCTACGGGTCGTCAGCGACTCGGCCAGGACCGCCGACGACGAGAGCCTCGGCGAGGTGCCGGCCCGGGTCGCCGAGGCCCATGGCGTCCTGACCACCGGACTGACCCCCGAGGGGCGGTACTTCACCGAAGCCGTCCTGCCCGGCGCGGTCCGGGCGGGTGCGGAGGAGACGGACGACGGCAACGCCTACCGGCTCTCCCTCGCCCTGCTCACCACCGTGCTCATCGGCTTCTGCGGCAAGGCGCTGCTGATGCTCGACGGCCGTCAACTCCTGCCCGCGGCGGCCGGGTTGGCGGCCATCGTCTACCTCCAGCTGTCCTCGGTGCACGGCCGCCACCCGTACAAGCTGGGCATGATGACCGCCCTCGCGTTCGTGCCCGTCCTCGCCTTCGGGCAGGCGTGGCTGGGCGTCCCCGGGTTCGTCGCCGGGCCGCTGCTGCTCGCCCTGCCGTGGCGGGTGGCGTGGCCGCTGGTGGGCGTGGTGGCCGGTGCGGTGGGGATGATGGGGGTGCGGCTCGGGCTCCCGGCCGGGCTCACCGTGAACTACGCGGTGTCGAGCGTGGTGACCGGCCTGGTGATGTACGGGCTGCTGCGGCAGGCGCAGATCATCCGGGAGCTGCGGCTCGACCGGCACCGGCAGGCACGGGCGGCCGTCGTCGAGGAGCGGCTGCGCGCCGCCCGCGATCTGCACGATCTGCTGGGTCACAGCCTGGCCGCCATCCTCCTCAAGTGCGAGCTGGCCCGACGGCTGCCGCCGGAGCGGGCCCGCGCGGAGCTCGACGACGTCCTCGCCATGACGGAGCGCGGCGAGGCGGATCTGCGGGCCGCCTCGGGCGGAGAGGAGGTACGGATGATGCTGGCCGCGGAGGCCGGGTCGGCGCGTTCGGTGCTGGCAGCGGCCGGGATCGAGGCCAAGGTCCGGCTGAACCACGGCGAGTTGATGTCTGCGGTGGAGACGGTGCTCAGCGCGGGGCTGCGCGAGGCCGTCACCAATGTGCTGCGGCACAGCTCCGCCGCGCTCTGCGAGATCACCACCGAGGCGTCGCGCGACGGCACCGTACTGCGCGTCCGCAACGACGGGGTGTCAGGACCGCTCGGCCGCCCGGGATCGTCGGGCATCGGCAATCTGACGACGCGCCTGACGGCCCTCGGCGGCACACTGACGACCACGGTGGCGGACGGCTGGTTCACGCTGGAGGCCGTGCTGCCCGCTGCCGCGCCTGCGGACCAGGCGTCACCGCACCGGGGCTGAGCGGGCCCGGGGAAGCAGGGGTGCGTTCCCGCGCCCGCCGCGGCAGCAGCCGGTGCGCGCGGTCAGGGGTGCGCCCGGGCGAAGGCCGGCGGAGTGCACGCCGGGCGGCGCGGGGTGTGCCCCCGCTTCCCCGGGCCCGCTCAGATCCAGCCCGCCTCGGAGGCGATCCGGACCGCGTCCGTGCGGTTGCGGGCGTTCAGCTTGGCGACGATCCCGGTCAGGTAGTTGCGCACGGTGCCCGCCGACAGATGGATGCGGGTGGCGATCTCCGTCGCCTCCGCGCCCTCCGCCACGAGCCGCAGCACATCCGTCTCCCGGGAGGTGAGCGGGTTGTCGGCCAGGTCCCAGGCGGTGACCGCGAGGGAGGGGTCGAGCACCCGCTCCCCGGCGGCGACCTTGCGGACGGCCGCGAGCAGTTCGTCGGGCGGCGCGGTCTTCAGGACGAAGCCGTGGACCTGGGCGGCGAGCGCCCGGCGCAGATGGCCGGGTTTGCCGTACGCGGTGAGCATGAGCAGTCGGCAGTCCGGCACCTTCTCGGCGATCCTGGCCGCCGCGTCGAGACCGTCGAGCTCGCCGGGCATGTCGATGTCGAGCACGGCCACATCGGGCCGGTGGACCAGAGCCCTGGCGAGCGCGGCGGCGCCCGCGTCGGCCTCCGCGACGACCTCCAGGTCGTCCTCAAGACCCAGCAGCGTCGCCAGCGCGCTGCGGATGACGTGCTGATCCTCGGCCAGCAGTACGCGAATCACCGTCTGAACTCCCCCACTTGGCCCCTCTTGCTCCGGCGAATGTACTGCAGTGTCCGGATCATGACGAGGTCATGGCCGATCCAGGACGACGTCCGTGGGGGCGGCCTCGTTCGATCAGCAGTCTTGAACTCATGACGGACGCAGTGCAGTTGGAAGCCGTGAGCAAGGTCTACGGCAAGGGGCAGGGGGCGGTCGCCGCCCTGCGCGAGGTGTCGGTGCGGATCCCACGGGGTTCGTTCACCGCGGTGATGGGACCCTCCGGGTCGGGCAAGAGCACGTTCCTGCACTGTGCCGCCGGGCTCGACACCCCCTCCTCGGGGTCGGTGCGGCTCGGCGACACGGAGCTCGCCGGGATGAACGAGACGAAGCTGACCGAACTGCGGCGCCGCCGCGTCGGGTTCGTCTTCCAGTCCTTCAACCTGATCCCCGCCCTGGACGTGCTGGAGAACATCACTCTGCCGATGCGGCTGGCCGGCGCCCGCGTGGAGCGGGCCTGGCTGGACGAGATCGTCGCCCGGGTGGGCCTCACGGGCCGCACCGGCCACCGCCCCGCCCAGCTCTCCGGCGGCCAGCAGCAGCGGGTGGCGATCGCGCGGGCCCTGGTCACCCGCCCCGAGGTGGTCTTCGGCGACGAGCCGACCGGCGCCCTGGACACGGTGACGGCGCGCGAGGTCCTGACACTGCTGCGCGACGTGGCCGGCGCCATGGGGCAGACGGTGGTGATGGTGACGCACGACCCGATGGCGGCGGCGTACGCGGACACCGTGCTGTTCCTGGCCGACGGCCGGATCGTGGATGCGATGACCGACCCGACGGCGGACAAGGTCGCCGAGCGGATGACCCGGCTGGGGGCGTGGACGTGATGATGGGTTTCGCGTGGAAGACGCTGCGGCACCGCAAGGCCGCGTTCGCGGGTGCGTTCGTCACCCTGCTGTGCGCCGCGGCGCTGGTCACCGGCTGCGGAATGCTGCTGGAGACCGGGCTGCGGGGGAAGGTGGCGCCCGAGCGGTACGCGGGCACACCGGTCGTCGTCGCCGGTGACCAGTATGTGCACCAGACCATCACCAAGAAGAAGGGCAAGACGAAACACAAGGCCAAGCAGATCGTCGAACGGCGGTGGATCCAGAGCGACTTGACGGGCAGGCTGCGCCGCGTACCCGGTGTCGCCAAGGTGGTTGCGGAGGTGACGTTCCCCGTCCACGGCGCGGACGGCGGCGAGGCGCTGGGCCACGGCTGGGACTCGGCGGCCCTGACCCCGTTCACCCTGGCCGCCGGTCGGGCCCCGAAGGCCGCGGACGAAGTGGTCGTGGACGCCGCGTCCGGGCAGCGGATGGGAGCGCGGCTGAAGGCGATGACCCCGGCGGGCGTGGCCTCGTACCGGATCGTCGGCGTGACGGCGCAGCACCTGAGCAGTCAGCGCACGCTGTTCTTCTCCCCCGAGCAGGCGGCGCGCCTGGCGCACCGGCCCGGACAGGTCACGGCCATCGGTGTCTTCCCGAAGGCGGGCGCCTCGACCGTCGATGTGTCGAAGGTCGTGGGGTCGTCCAGCGGCGTGGTCTCGTACGCCGGTGAGGAGCGCGGGAAGGCGGAGTTCTACGACGCCGAGCAGGCGCGGATCAAGCTGATCAGCCTGGGCGGTGCGCTGGGCGGTACGGCGCTGCTGGTGGCGGTGCTCGTGGTGGTGGGCACGTTCGCCCTGTCCGTGCAGCAGCGGCAGCGGGAGATCGCGCTGCTGCGGGCCGTCGCGGCGACACCGAAGCAGCTGCGCCGGCTGCTGGGCGGTGAGGCGCTGCTGGTCGCCGCCGTCGCCTCGGTGTGCGGGGCGGGGGCCGGGCTGGGGCTGGGGTTCTGGCTGCGGTCGCGGTTCGTGGCCCTGGGCGCGATGCCGGAGCAGCTGAAGCTGGTCGTCAGCCCGTTCCCGGCGGCGGCCGCGGTGGCGGCGACGCTGGTGGCGGCCTGGGCGGCGGCACGGCTCTCGGCCCGGCGGGCGGCGCGGATCCGGCCGGTCGAGGCGCTCGGCGAGGCGGCGCTGCCGACGGCGCGGCTGCCGTGGACGCGACTGGTGGCGGGGGCGCTGGTGACCGGCGGCGCGGTGACACTGACGCTGGTCCTGTCGACGCTGACGACCGAGGCGGCATCCGGCCCGCTGACGATGGTCACCGCCCTGATGTGGACCGTGGCCGTGGCGCTGCTCGGCCCGGTGCTGGTACGGGCGGCGGTCGCGCTGATCGGCATCGCGCTGCGGATCTCGCCCACGAGCGGCCATCTGGCCGCCGCCAACCTGCGCAGCCGGGCCCGCCGGCTGGCCTCCGTGGTGGTGCCGCTGACCCTGATGATCGGGGTGACCTGCACGATCCTGTTCGTCCCGACGACGATGGGGCACGCGGCGCAGGCGGAGGCGGAGGCCGGCAACCGGGCCGACTACGTCCTGGGCCCGCACGTCCCCGCCGCATCGGCGGCCCGGCTGCGGGACAGGAAAGGCGTGTCGGCGGTCACCGAGGTGCTGCACACGTCGGTACGGGTGGGCCTGACGAAGTACGGGGCGCAGGGCGTGACTGCGCGCGGCCTGGACCGCACGTCCGACCTGGGGGTCACGTCCGGGTCCCTGGACCGGCTGTCCCCCGGCACACTGGCCGTCAGCGAGAACGCGGCCGACCGGCTCGGCGTCCGGGTCGGCGGCACGGTGAAGATGACACTGGGCGACGGCACTCCGGCCCGGCTGCGGGTGATCGCGGTGTACTCGCGCGGCCTCGGCTTCGGTGAACTGACCCTGGACCACGCCCTGTTGGCCCAGCATGTGGACGATCCGACGGGCACGCTGCTCGTCACCGCGCCCGGCCTGAGCCGTGCGGACGTGGCGGCGGCCGTGCCGGGGGCCGCGGTCCTGGACCGGACGCAGGCGGTCGAGGCGGCCGCTCCGGACGCGGAGGTCAACTACGTCGCCATGGGCCTGGTCATCGCCTTCACCGCGATCGCGGTCGTCAACACCCTGGCCATGTCGACGTCGGACCGCACCCGGGAACTGGCCCTGCTGCGCCTGGTCGGCACGACCCGGCGGCAGATCCTGCGGATGCTGCGCCTGGAGACGCTGACCGCGCTGCTGATCGCGGCGGTCCTGGGCACGGCCCTGTCGGTGGCCACGCTGACGGCGTTCAGCAGCGGCATGACCGGGACGGCGGCCCCGCACATCCCGCTGTCGATGTACGCGACGGTCATCGCCGTGGCGGGGGCGCTGGCGCTGACGGCGACGGCGCTGCCGGCGCGGGTCGCTCTGCGGGGGCGGGCGGCTGAGGCGGTTGCCGGGCGTGAGTGACCTTCGGTTGGGGGCGCGGGGAACTGCGCGCGCGACCACGACGAACGCCGCACCCGGCAACGCATCAGCAACCCGCGGCGGCGCGCGGCCCCGGGGCGGAGCCCCGGGGCCGCGCGCCTCAATCGCCGGAGGGGCTCGACTTGGCGGCGCTCCGGCCGGAGGCCCTCGGCATCCACACCAGAAGCACCACAACCGCCAGCACCAGGATCCCCGCCCCACAGAGGAACGCCGCCGAGTACCCCCGGGTCAGCGAGACAGGATCCGCCGAACCCGCGGAGCGGCTCGCCGCAACCGTCGACAAAATGGCGAGCCCCAACGAACCCCCGAGCGTGCGGGACGTGTTGACCAGCCCCGACACAAGGCCCGCATCCCCCGGCGCCGCCCCCGACGTCGCCAGCGAAGCGAGCGGCGTCATCGCGAACCCGGCCCCGGCCATCATCACGATCCCAGGCAGCATGATCGTGGTCACGTACGACCCGTGCGCGCTCATCGTGGACTGCCACGCGAACCCGGCGGCGGTCACGAGCACACCGGCCGCCGCCACGTTCCGCGCCCCGAACCGCGGCATCAGGCGCGGTGCGCACTTCGAGCCCGCGACCACCGCGAGCGAGCTGGGCACGAGGGCGAGGCCCGCCTCGACGGGGGTGTAGCCGAGCACGTTCTGCGCGTACAGCGTCATGAAGAACCACATGGCGAAGCTGCCCATGCCGCACACGAACATCGCCGCGTTGGCCGCCGCCACCGACCGCACCCGGAAGAGACCGAGCGGCATCAGCGGCAGCCGCGTACGGGCTTCGACCAGGAGGAACGCCACGATCAGCGCGAGCGCGACGCCCAGCGGCACCAGGGTCGACGCCGCGCCCCAGCCCGCGGCCTCGGTCTGCACGATGCCGTACGCGAGGGTCGCCGTGCCCGCCGTCACGAGGACGGCGCCCGGCAGGTCGAGCCGCCGCTCGCCGCCGGCCCGGGACTCGCGGATCCAGCGGGCGGCGGCCGCGAGGACGACGGCGCCGAGCGGGACGTTGATGAGCAGCACCCAGCGCCAGTTGAGGCCTTCGGTGAGGACGCCGCCGACCAGTCCGCCGGCCGCGCCGCCGCCCGCGCCGACGGCGGTCCAGGTCGCGATGGCGCGGGCCCGCGCGGCCCCCTCCGGGACGGCGGAGGTCAGGATCGTGAGGGTGGAGGGGGCGAGCACCGCGGCCCCGAGGCCCTGCACGGCCCGCGCGGCGAGGAGCTGCCAGTCGTCCTGCGCGAGCCCGCCCACGAGCGAGGCGAGGGTGAACAGGCCGAGGCCCACCAGGAACATCCGCTTGCGTCCGAAGAGGTCCCCGGCCCGGCCGCCGAGCAGCATGAATCCGGCGAACGCGATCGAGTACGCGTTCACCACCCACTGCAGGCCCGTCGCACTGAGCCCGAGATCGGCGCGCATGGACGGCAGCGCGACGTTCACGACGGACACGTCGAGGACGACGAGGAACTGCCCGGCGCAGGCCACGGCCACCACCAGCCAGGCGGGCGGGGCGGATCCGGGGGTGCGTATCGAGGCGTCCGAACCGGACGAGGTCTGCAGCATGCATGTCATGGTCGCAGCACGGCGGTGCCCCGTACATCAGGATTTCGGAGCACGGGAGGTGGGCCGGAAGTCATACGTCCCCGGACCTAGGGCCACCGTCTCGAATTCCCTTGTCCGGTGATCCTCCTGTCCCGCAGACTCCCCGGATGACCACCACGCCCTTCTCCGACAAGCCCGTCCTGACCGGCGAGAGGACCGTGCTGCGTCCCTTCACCGAGGACGACGCCGCGGCCATGGCCGGGATCATCGAGGACCCCGAGGTGGTCCGCTTCACCGGTGGTTCCGCCGCGTTCACCCTGGAGCACCTGCGGTCCTGGTACGGCTCCCGCAGCGCGCAGGACGACCGTCTCGACCTCGCCGTCACCGATCGCGCGACGGGCGAGCTGGTCGGCGAGGTGGTCCTCAACGAGTGGGACCCGGAGCACCGTCACGCCACGTTCCGCACGCTCATCGGCCCGCGGGGCCGGGGCCGGGGTCTGGGCACGGAGGCGCTCCGTCTTGTCGTCGCCCACGGTTTCGGGACCGTCGGACTGCACCGGATCGG
This sequence comes from Streptomyces sp. cg35, assembly GCF_050410835.1. NCBI lineage: Bacteria > Bacillati > Actinomycetota > Actinomycetes > Kitasatosporales > Streptomycetaceae > Streptomyces > Streptomyces sp. cg35. The sequence continues at coordinate 6,263,762 of NZ_CP191268.1, read as the reverse complement.
CCTGGAGGCCTTCGCGGACAACCACCGGGCCCGGCACGTCTACGAGAAGGTCGGCTTCGTCCTCGAGGGCGTGCGCCGCCAGGTCGCGCTGCACGACGGCGCCTGGCGGGACGAGGTGGTGATGGGGATGCTCGCCGACGACTGGAAGGCCGTCTGAGGGCGGGCGTCAGGCCCGCCGGACCATCGTCACCACCGCGGCGCCGCCCAGCCCGATGTTGTGCGCGAGCCCGACCCGGGCGCCGGTGACCTGGCGAGCGTCCGCCTCACCCCGCAACTGCCAGGTCAGCTCGGCCAGTTGGGCGATGCCGGTGGCGCCGAGCGGGTGTCCCTTGGAGATCAGGCCGCCGGAGGGGTTCACCACCCAGCGGCCGCCGTACGTCGTGGCGCCCGACTCGACGAGCTTGCCGGACTCCCCCGCCTCGCACATGCCGAGCGCCTCGTACGTCAGGAGTTCGTTGATCGAGAAGCAGTCGTGGAGTTCGATGACGTCGACGTCGTCGATGCCGAGCCCGGACCGCTCGAACACCTGGCGCGCCGCCTCCCGCGACATCGGCTGCCCGACCACGTCGATGCACGATCCCGACGCGAAGGACTCCTCGGTGTCCGTCGTCATCGACTGGGCGACGATCTCCACCGCCTTGTCCCCGAGGTCCCGTTCCTCGACGAACCGCTCGGAGACGACGACGGCCGCCGCGGCGCCGTCGGAGGTCGGCGAGCACTGGAGCTTGGTGAGCGGCAGGTGGATGGTCTTCGCGGCGAGGATCTCGTCGACGGTGTACACGTCCTGGAACTGGGCGTACGGGTTGTTCGCCGAGTGCCGGTGGTTCTTGGCGGCGACCGCCGCGAGCTGCGCCGCGGTCGTGCCGTGCCACTCCATGTGTTCACGGGCCGCGTCGCCGAAGATCTGGGCGGTGGGCGGGGACATCTCGAAGCCGTGCCGGGCGGCCATGATGCCGTAGTGGCGGGCGACGGGGGACGTCTTGAAGTCGCCGCCATCGGCTCCGCCGCCGAGCGCGCCGCGCTGCATCTTCTCGAAGCCGAGCGCGAGCACGCAGTCGCTCACGCCGCCCTCGACGAATTGGCGGGCCATCATCAGCGCGGTCGAGCCCGTCGCGCAGTTGTTGTTGACGTTGTAGACGGGGACGCCCGTCAACCCCAGTTCGTACGCGGCCCGTTGGCCTGCCGTGGAGGCCTGGAAGCAGTAGCCGACGGGGACCTGCTGGACGTCCCCGTAGGCGATCCCGGCGTCGGAGAGCGCGGCGCCGCCCGCTTCCCTCACCATGTCCCAGTACTGCCAGTCGCGGCTCTCGGGCTTCTCGAACGTGGTCATGCCGACGCCGACGATGTACGACTTCATGGCTGCACAGCCCTCCTGCCACTACCTGACGGACCGTCAGATAGTGGCAGGGCGGAGCGATTAACGGAAGGCCGCGTGCCCCGTCAGTGCCTGGCCGAGCGCGAGCGTGTGCATCTCGGTGGTGCCTTCGTACGTGAGCACGGACTCCAGGTTGTTGGCGTGCCGGATCACCGGGTACTCCAGGGAGATGCCGTTCGCGCCGAGGATCGTGCGGGCGGTGCGGCAGATCTCGATGGCCTCGCGCACGTTGTTGAGCTTGCCGAAGCTGATCTGCGCCGGGTGGACACCGGTCGGCGAGTCCTTCAGCGCGGACAGCTGGAGCGCGGTCAGCGTCGCCTTGTGGAGTTCGAGCGCCATGTCGACGAGCTTCTGCTGGGTGAGCTGGAACGCGGCGATCGGCTTGCCGAACTGCTCGCGCTGCACCGCGTAGTCGCGCGCCGCCTGCCAGGCCGAGCGGGCCGCGCCGGTGACACCCCAGACGATGCCGTAGCGGGCCTCGTTCAGGCAGGTCAGCGGGGCGCCGACGCCACGCGCCGCGGGGAGTTGCGCGGACGCCGGGAGCCGTACGCCGTCGAGGACCAGCTCGCTCGTCACCGACGCGCGCAGCGACATCTTGTGCTTGATGAGGGGCGCGGAGAAGCCGGGGCTGTCGGTGGGCACGACGAAGCCGCGCACCCCGTCCTCGGTCTGCGCCCAGACGACCGCCACGGCCGCGACGGAACCGTTGGTGATCCACATCTTGCGGCCGTCGAGCACCCAGTCGTCGCCGTCGCGGCGGGCCCGCGTCGTCATGGACGCCGGGTCGGAGCCGTGGTCGGGCTCGGTCAGGCCGAAACAGCCGATGGCCTCGCCCGCGGCCATCCTGGGCAGCCACTCCTGCTTCTGCTCCTCGGAGCCGAAGCGGTGGACGGCGAACATGGCGAGGGAGCCCTGGACGGAGACGAAGGAGCGCAGGCCCGAGTCGGTGGCCTCCAGCTCGCGGCAGGCGATGCCGTACGCGCGGGCCGACATGCCGGCGCAGCCGTAGCCCTCCAGGTGCATGCCGAGCAGGCCCATCTTGCCGAACTCGCGGGCGAGTTCGGGAAGGGCGGGCAGCTCGCCGGACTCGAACCAGTCGGCGATGTGCGGCTCGACCTTGTCGTCGAGGTACTGGCGGACCGTGTCGCGCACGGCGCGCTCCTCGTCGGTGAGGAGGGCTTCGAGGTTCAGCGGGTCGACGGGGTCGAGGGCGGGGAACGGCATGGGGCTCAGGCTCCTTGCGGGTGAGGGTGGTCTTCGGGCACGTCGAGAAGGCGGTCGATCTCCTTCTCCCCGTACCCGAGTTCGGCGAGTATGGCCCTGCTGTGCTGGCCGAGGGTGGGCGGGGCGCTGCGCACGGGCGGGCGCCCGCCGCGGAACGTGACCGGGAACGCGACCTGCTGGAGCGGTCCGGCATCCGGGTGGTCGACCTTCTGCACCATGTCGAGCGCGGCGGTCTGCGGGCAGTCGTAGACCTCGTCGAGGGTGCGGATGGCGGCGACGGGCACGCCGAGCGGCTTCAGCAGGCCGGTCCAGTGGGCGACGGGCTCGTCGACGAGGACGGACTCCAGCTTGGCGTTGAGGGCCGTGCGGTGGGCGACCCGGTCGCGGTTGGCCGCGAAGCGCGGGTCGTCGGCCCACTCCGGGTGGCCGAGGGCGGTGACCAGGCGGCGGAACAGGGCGTCGTTGCCGACCGCGATCACGAAGTGGCCGTCGGCGGCCGGGTACGCCTGGTACGGGACGAGGCTGGGGTGGCCCGAGCCGAGCCGGGTGGGGCGCTCGCCGGTGGCGAAGTAGCCGGTGGCCCAGTTGATGTGCAGGGCGAGCTGGGACTCGTACAGGGAGGTCGTGACGTACTGGCCGAGGCCGGTGCGCTCGCGTTCGACGAGGGCCGCGTTGACGCCGATGAGGCCGAACAGGGCGGCGCCGAGGTCGCCCATCGCGTATCCGGCCTTGACGGGCGGTCCGTCGGGTTCGCCGGTGAGGGACATCAGGCCGGCGCTCGCCTGCGCCACCATGTCGTAGCCGGGTTCGTCGCGCAGGGGTCCGGTGTCGCCGAACGCGGAGATGTGCAGGATGACCAGGCGCGGGTAGCGCGCGCTCAGCTCCTGGTAGTCGAAGAGGCGGGCGAGCGAGGAGCCCGGGCGGAAGTTCTCGACCATGACGTCGGCGTCGGCGAGCATCCGGTGCACGGCCTCCTGGCCGCCCGCGGACTTGAGGTCGAGGGTGACGGAGCGCTTGTTGCGGTTGGCCGCCAGGTAGTACGTGGCGTCGGGGCCGTTGAAGGGCGGGCCCCAGGCGCGGGTGGGGTCGCCGCCGTCGGGGTGCTCGACCTTGATGACGTCGGCGCCGAGGTCGGCCAGGGACATGGTGACGTACGGCCCGGCGAGGATCTTGGAGAGGTCGACGACCTTCATGCCCGCGAGGGGGGCGGGGCTCTGGTCAGGCACGGTCGTTCTCCCGGAGGTCGTCGAGCGGGACCCGTCCACCATCCGCCAGTTCGGCGAAGTGGTCCAGGGCGGGGCGGGGCAGCGCGGCCGGGTCGCCCTCGTCGAGCAGGGTGCTGTAGCAGCGGGCGACGAGGAGGGCGCGGCCGTCGCCGGTGGTGCGGGTCTCGTGGTCGGCCTGGTCGTGCAGGAGGGTCTCCATGACGGCGCGGGTCAGCTCGTCGGCGTACCGGCCGATCCGCATCTCCTGTTCTTCGCCCGGGAGCTGGAGGAGCGCGTCGCCCTTCTTGCGCAGGAGTTCCCAGCGGGCGCGGGTGGCGGGCCGGTCGCCGTAGGTGTCGGCGAGGGTGGCGTGGGCGTTCTGGCGGCGCATGCAGCGCAGCACGTCGAGGGCGATGACGTTCGAGGAGCCCTCCCAGATGGAGCCGAGGTGGGCGTCGCGGACCAGGCGCGGATTGACCCAGTCCTCGATGTAGCCGTTGCCGCCGCGGATCTCCATGGCCTCGCCGGTGACGGTGCGGGCCCGCTTGCACAGGGTGTGCTTGGCGAGCGGGGTGAGGACGCGGACCAGCGCGCGGGCGTCGGCGTCCCCGTCGTCGGCGGCGCTCAGCCGGGCGGCGGCCTCGATCACCAGGTGCAGGGCGGCTTCCGTGTCGAGGATCATCGGGAGCAGCGTGGCCCGCATGAGCGGCTGGTCGAAGAGGGGCTTGCCGAAGACGTGGCGGGTGCGGGTGTGGTCGATCGACTCGCGGACGGCGCGGCGCATCAGGGCGGTGGCGCGCATGGCGTTGGAGAGGCGGGAGACGTTGAGCATCTCGGCCATCTGCCGGAATCCGTCGGTGAGTTGACCGACGGGGGTGGCGTACGCCTCTTCCAGGGTGACCTCGCCGCTGGCGATGGACTTCGAGCCGAGTTTGTCCTTGAGGCGGTCGATGCGGATCGCGTTGCGGGTGCCGTCGGGGCGCAGGCGCGGGACCAGGAACATGCCGAGGCCGCGGGTGCCGTCGCCCTGGCCGGGGACGCGGGCGAGGGTGAGGATCACGTCGGCGGACGGGTTCGAGGCGAACCACTTCTGCCCCGTCAGCGTCCAGTGGGTGCCCTGGTCGGTGGCGACGGTCTCCGCCAGTCCGACGTCCGTGCCGCCCTGCTTCTCGGTCATGAACATCGCGCCGGTGGCGCGGAGTCCGGGGTCGGTGGAGGACAGGGCGGCTATCTCGTCGGCGTACCGCTCGGGGTCGAACAGGCGCAGGATGCGGGCGGCCGAGTCCGTCATGGAGAGCGGGCAGGCCATGCCGAACTCGGACTGTACATAGAGGTACGACAGGGCGTACTTGACGGTGTGCGGGACCTTCGTGGGCCAGCCGAGGACGCCGGTCCGGTGCGACATCGCGGCGAGCCCGAACCGCTCGTAGGCGAGGGAGGCGGCCTTGTCGTGGGCGGGGTGGAAGGCGATCTCGTCGACGCGGGTGCCGTCGGGGGCGTACTGCACGAGCCGCGGCGGGTTGGCGTCGGCGAGGGCGGCCTGCCGGTCGAGGTCGCCCGCGGCCAGCTCGCCGAGTTCGGCGAGGAGGGGTTCGACGCGGTGACGATCCTCTGCGGTCAGGACGCGGTCGAGGAGGGGGCGCAGGGCGGGGTCGCGGTCGGCGAAGTTCATGGCAGGCAAGGGTGGCTCCGGTCAGGCGGGTTGTGCGGTACGGGAGGTGGCGGATTCGGTGGCGCGGTCGCCGGTGCGGGCGAGCAGCGGCAGCACACCCGCGAGGGTGATCGCGGTGTAGCCGAGGCCGAGGGCGACGACCGGCCAGATCGAGCCGGAGGCGTTCAGCAGGTACTGGGAGACGATCGGCGCGGTCCCGGCGAAGAGGGTCGTGCACAGCTGGTACGACAGGGACATGCCGGTGTAGCGGACCTCGACGGGGAAGACGCGGGCGAGGATGCCGGCGAGCGCCGCGTAGTACATGGCGTGCGGGAAGGTGGCCAGGCCCATTCCGAGGACGGCCAGCCAGAAGTTCCCCGTGCCCACGAGCACGAACATCAGTGGCAGCACGACGAATTCGGGGAGCAGCATCCACAGCACGGCTTTGCGTACGGGCCACTTGCTCGCGAGGACGGCGCCGAAGGGCTGCACGATCACCTGCACGACGAGGGCGAGCGAGATGACCGTGAGGAAGGAGGTCCGGTCGAAGTCCAGGTCGGAGGTGGCCCAGGACAGGGCGAACGTCGTCTTCACGTAGGTGATGGCGACGCCGGCCGTGCCCGCGATGACGCCGAGGAAGACGAGCATCGGGTAGCGGGTGAGCACGGTCTTGATGGGGAGCTTGACCGGCTTGTTGCGGGCGAGGGCCGCCTGCATCTCCGGGGTCTCGGCGAGCTTGAGCCGGATGAACAGGCCGACGGCGACGAGCACGGCGGAGAACAGGAACGGCACGCGCCAGCCCCACGACTCGAAGGCGGCGTCGGGGAGTTGGGCGATGCCGAGGAAGGCGAGGGTGGCGAGGAGGTTGCCGACCGGGGAGCCCTGCTGGGCGAAGGCGCCGTAGAGGAGCTTGCGCTTGGGCGGGGCGTACTCGGTGGCGATGAGGACGGCGCCGCCCCATTCGCCGCCCATGGCGACGCCCTGGATCATGCGCAGCAGGACGAGCAGGACCGGTGCGGCCGCGCCGATCTGGTCGTAGCCGGGCAGCAGGCCCACGCAGAACGTGGCGCCGCCCATCATCGTGAGCGTCACGACCAGGGCCTTCTTGCGGCCGTACTTGTCGCCGAAGTGCCCGAAGACCAGGCCGCCGAGGGGGCGGGCGAGGAAGCCGACCCAGAAGGTGGCGAACGCGGCGAGGGTGCCGACGGCCGGGGAGGCGTCGGCGAAGAAGATCTTGCCGAGGACCAGCGCGGAGGCCGATCCGTAGATGTAGAAGTCGAACCACTCGATGGTGGTGCCGACGAAGGCGGTGACGCCGGCGCGGCGGGCGTCACGGGCGAGCCCGGGGTCGGGCGGGGCCGGGGCGGCGGGCACGGCGGGGGTGTCGTGCTGCATGCGAGCGTCCTCTCGTTGCGGCAGGTCCCGCGGCGGAGGGCGACGGCAGTGAAGGGGTACAGGCGGGGACACCGAGCGGCCCGTCCTCGCTCCGTCGCGAGACGTGGATCACTCTGCACCGCGCCATTAGGTGGTGTCCAAGACCAATAACGGGCCCGATTAAGACGTCATCCGGCATGATCCGGTGCGTCGGGCGGCGTCGGCAGCACCTCTTCCGCCACCTGCAGCACCGCTTCGAGAGCCGCCGAGGGATTGCCCGTGCGCCAGCCGAGGGCGATCGGCAGCACCGGCACGTCGTCCCCGGCGAGCGGCCGGAAGACGACGTGCTCCAGGTGGATGTTGCGGGCGGACTCGACGACGACGGCGACACCGACGCCCGCGCCGACCAGGGCCAGCATGTTGTACGAGTCCGGGGCCTCCTGCGCGATCCGGGGCGCGAACCCGGCGTCGTGGCAGGCCTGCACCATCGCCTCGCGCACCGCCGACTCGCGGGAGAGCGGGAACGTCACGATGGGCTCCCCCGCGAGCTCCCGCACCGGCACCTCGGCGCGCCCGGCGAGCGGATGGCTGTCGGGCAGGGCGAGCACGAGCCGCTCCATGCGCACGACGCGGGCGGTGATGCCGCGCCGCACCGGCAGGGCGACGAAGCCGATGTCGAGGCTGCCGTCGGTGACCCGGCGCAGCGCCTCGCCGGTGTACGTCTGGCCCTCCAGGACCAGCTCGATACCGGGGAGCCGGGAGGTGACGGCGCGGGTGAGCAGGGGCAGCGCGGAGTAGCTGCTGGCCCCGGCGAAACCGACCGTGACCCGGCCGACCTCGCCGAGGTGGGCGGCGCGCACGGTGCGGCGTACGGCGGAGGCGTCGGCGAGCAGCCGCCGGGCCGGCTCCACCAGGGACTGCCCGGCCGGGGTGAGGCGGACGGTGCGGGTGGTGCGGTCGAAGAGCTTGACCCCGAGGTCGCGTTCGAGGAGCTTGATCTGCTGGCTGAGCGGGGACTGGGCCATGTGCAACCGCTCGGCGGCCCGCCCGAAGTGCAGTTCCTCGGCGACGGCCACGAATCCGGTGAGGTGTTTCAGCTCCACGGGGCCGACCTTACGCACCGGGGTCCTGGCCCTGGGATCTGTCCGGCGGATCAGGTCGCGCCCGCGACCTGATCCGCCACCGCCGAACAGGCCTCAGTCCCGCGGCAGCCCCAGGATCCGCTCGGCCACCACATTCAGCTGCACCTGCGTCGTCCCGCCCGCGATCGTCAGGCACCGGGACAGCAGGAACCCGTGCAGCGCCCGCTCGCCCGGCCCCTCGCGGAGCGCTCCCGCCGGGCCGAGGAGTTCGAGGGCCAGTTCGGCGACCTTCTGCTGGTGCGGGGTCTGCACCAGCTTCCTGACGGAGGCCCCGGCACCCGGCTCCTCCCCCGCGACCTGCTGGATCGTGGTGCGCAGGCCGATGCAGCCGAGCGCGTGCGCCTCCGCCGCGAGGGCCCCGATCCGGGCCCGGTACGCGCCGTCCAGGTCACCCGCTCGCGCCAGGAGCGCCTCCAGGCCCGTGTCGAAGGTCAACTGGTCGGCCATGTGGACCCGTTCGTTGCCGAGCGTGTGCCGGGCGACCCGCCAGCCGTCGTCGACCTCGCCGACCACCGCGTCGGCGGGCAGCAGGACGTCGTCGAAGTAGACCTCGTTGAAGAGGGAGTCGCCGGTGATCTCGCGCAGCGGGCGGATGTCGATGCCGTCGGTGTGCTTCATGTCGACGAGGAAGTAGGTGAGGCCCTTGTGCTTGGGGGCCTCGGGGTTGGTGCGGGCCAGGAGGATGCCGTGGTCGGCCCACTGGGCGGCGCTCGTCCACACCTTCTGGCCGTTGATCCGCCAGCGCCCGTCCTCGGTGCGTTCGGCGCGGGTGCGCAGTGAGGCGAGGTCGGAGCCGGCGCCCGGCTCGGAGAACAGCTGGCACCACAGGAGGTCGCCGCGCAGCGTCGCCGGGAGGTAGTGGTCGCGCTGCGCCTCGGTGCCGTAGGTGAGGAGGGAGGGGACGACCCAGGTGGCGATGCCGAGGTCGGCGACCTTGACCCCGGCCGCCTTCAACTCCTCTTGTACCGAAAGCTGTTGGACCGGCCCGGCGCCCAGTCCGTACGGCGGCGGCAGGTGCGGGGCTGCGTAGCCGGTCGGCGCCAGGGCGCGGCGGGCGGCGGCCGGGTCGAGGCCGCGCACCCCGTCGATCACCGCCCGGGCCCGCTCCCGGTGGGCGTCCGCCTCGGCGGGCAGCGCGAACCGCAGCTCGCGGCGGGCGCCCGCTTCGGCGAGCCGCACCGCGCGCAGCCGGTGCGCGTCCCCGGCGCCGAGCAGCTGCCGGGCGACGACGGCCCGGCGCAGATACAGGTGGGCGTCGTGCTCCCAGGTGAAGCCGGTGCCGCCGAGGATCTGGATGCAGTCCTTGGCACAGCCGTACGCGGCGTCGAGGGCGGTCCCGGCCGCCAGCGCGGCGGCGAGCGCGCGGACCTCGGCGGGGCTGTCCTCGTCGAGGGCCCGCGCCGCGTCCCACACCAGGGCGCAGGCCTGCTCGACCCGGACGAGCATGTCGGCGCAGAGGTGCTTGACGCCCTGGAACTGTCCGATGGGGCGGCCGAACTGCTCGCGTACTTTGGCGTGTTCGGCGGCGGTGTGCAGGGCCCAGGCGGCGGTACCGCAGGCGTCGGCGGCGAGCAGGACCGCGGCGAGATCACGGACGAGGGCGCTGTCCACGGCGAGGATCCGGTCCGCGGGGACGACGGCGCCCGCGGCGACGGCCTCGGCGGTGGACCGGGTCGGGTCGGCGCCGTCGTGCGGCCGCACGGTGAGGCCGGGGGTGCCGGCGTCGACGGCGGCCCAGACGACGCCGTCGTCGGTCGTGGCGCCGAGCAGCAGCAGGTCGGCGTCGCAGCCGGTGAGCACGGGCGGCGCGGCCCCGTCGAGGACCAGCCCGTCGGGCCCGGCGGCGGCGGTGAGCCCGCCGGGGCCGAACGCGACGGCGCCGATCCGCTCACCGGCGGCCAGCGCCCCGGCGAGTTCGTGCCGTCCCGCCCGCCGCAGCACCTCCGCCGCCAGCACGGTGCCCACGTACGGGCCGGGCAGCGCCGCCCGGCCCGCCTCCTCGACGACCACCGCGAGGTCGAGCAGGGTCCCGCCCCCGCCGCCGTACGCCTCCGGCAGGTGCACCCCGAGCAGGCCCTGCCCGGCGAGCCCGTCCCAGTAGGGCGGGCGGTGGCCGGGTGCGGCCGGGGCGTCGAGCAGCTTGCGCACCTTCTCGGGCGGCACGGCGCGGGCGATCCAGCCGCGCGCGGCGTCCGCGAGTTCCCGCTGTTCCTGCGTGATGGCGATCCCCATGCGGCGCACGGTAGAACACGTTCCAGTAGAGCGGAAGACCGAATCTGACGCCAAGTCAGAAACTCTCTTCACCGGATGGCTGTGTAATGAAAAGGTCAAGGTTCCCGGTCGTACGACGATCGTCGGAATAGTCGCCTCGGGAAACAGGTTCGAGCTACACACAACCTGCCCGCACGCCGACGTACGCGCGCCCACCGCTGTACGCGCACCTTCGCCGTTCCCGAGACCGCCTTCCGGAGGCCCTCCGTAATGTCCCAGCCGACGACCACTCCTCGCCGAACAGGCGGCGTCGTCCCCGTCCTCGCCTTCGCCGGCATCGTCGTCGCGGTCATGCAGACCCTGCTCGTGCCGGTGATCAAGGACCTGCCCGAGCTGCTGAACACCGCCCCCTCCAACGCCACCTGGGTCCTGACCGCGACCCTGCTCGCCGGCGCCGTGTCCACGCCGATCATGGGCCGCCTCGGCGACCTCGCGGGCAAGCGCCGGATGCTGCTGGCCAGCCTCGCGATCATGGTCGTGGGCTCCCTGATCTGCGGCTTCACGGACAACCTGCTCGTGATGATCGCGGGCCGCGCCCTGCAGGGCTTCGCCATGGGCGCCATCCCGCTCGGCATCGGCCTGATGCGCGACATGCTGCCGCCCGAGAAGCTCGGCTCGGCCATGGCGCTGATGTCCTCCTCGATCGGCGTCGGCGGTGGCCTCGCGCTGCCGCTGGCCGCGCTCGTCGCCCAGCACGCCGACTGGCACGCGCTGTTCTTCGGCGCCGCCGCACTCGGCGTCGTCTCGATCGTCCTCACCCTCGTCTTCGTGCCCGAGAGCCCGCTGCGGGCGCAGGGCAGCTTCGACGTCGCGGGCGCGCTCGGCCTCTCGCTCGGCCTGGTCCTGCTCCTGCTGCCGATCACCAAGGGCAGCGACTGGGGCTGGGGCAGCGGCACCACGCTCGGCCTGTTCGCCGCGGCGGTCGTCGTGCTCCTCGGCTGGGGCGCGATGGAGCTGCGCCTGAAGGCCCCGCTGGTCGACCTGCGCACCACCGCCCGTCGCGAGGTCCTGCTCACCAACCTCGCCTCGATCATGGTCGGTGTCGCGTTCTACGCGATCTCCCTGGTCCTGCCGCAGCTCCTCCAGCTGCCGTCCGCCACCGGCTACGGCCTCGGCCAGTCGATGGTCGTCGCCGGTCTGTGCGTGGCGCCGCTCGGCCTGACCATGATGTTCACGGCCCCGGTCTACGCCCGCCTGTCGGCCCGCTTCGGCCCGAAGGTCACGCTGATCCTCGGCATGCTGATCATCGCGATCGGCTACGGCGCCGGGCTCGGCCTGATGAGCGCCGCCTGGCAGACGATCGTGATCTCGGTGGTCGTGGGCGCGGGCATCGGCCTGGCCTACTCCTCGCTGCCCGCGCTCATCATCGGCGCGGTCGACCCGTCCGAGACGGGCGCGGCCAACGGTCTCAACACCCTGATGCGCTCCATCGGCACCTCGGTGTCGTCGGCGGTCATCGGCATGGTCCTCGCCAACACCGCGCACCACGCGGGCGGCGTCGCGATCCCGACCATGCACGGCTTCCGCATCTCGTTCCTGATCGCCACGGCCGCGGTCGCGATGGGCGTCCTGCTCGCCCTGTTCCTGCCGAAGCGCCGCGCGGCGACCGCCCGGCAGCACGTCCAGCTGCGCGCCTCCAGCGAGGAGGACGCCAACCTGGCGCGTGCCGAGGAGGCCCTCGCCCACTTCCGCGGCCAGGTCCTGGACCCGGCGGGCCTGCCCGTCGCCCACGCCAAGGTCACCCTGATCGACCGCCGCGGCCGCCAGGCCGGTGCGGCGCTGACCGACCTGGAGGGTCACTACGCCCTCGACGTCCCCGAGGGCGGCTCCTACGTCCTCGCGGTGACGGCGGCGGGCCACGCGCCGCGCGCCTCGGCCGCCACGCACCACGGCGAGAACCGTCCGGTGCGGGTGGATCTGGCACTGCAGGCGGTGGCCGAGCAGGCCGTACCGGCTGCGCAGTAGGTCGACGGGGGCTTCGGGCGGCCCTGGAGAAGACGCGTCGCGCGCTTGCGCGGCGCGTCTTCTCGCTGTCCGGGGGCTTATTGCGTGGCGGCGCCATCCAAGGGCACATGACCGCCAACCCGGAAACCGTTCGGGAAGCGAGCCGTCGTTGCGCTAGCTTGCAGGTCACAGCCCTCTCCGTGGAGGACTCGGCAGCGCTGATCAGGCACGTACTGGAGGATCGTTATGGGCAGCCCGCAGGATCCGACCAACGCCCAGTGGCGTAAGTCCAGTTACAGCGGCAACACGGGCGGCGACTGCATCGAAGTCGCCGCCCCCACCGGCACCGTAGCCATCCGTGACTCCAAGGACCCCGGCCGGGGCCACTTCCAGGTCACCCCAACCGCATTCGGCGCGTTCGTGGCCGCCGCCGCCCGCGGACGCATCTAGCGCCTAGGAACGCACGTCGAACCGGGGCTCCCCCTTAAGGAGCTCCGAGACATCCGCACCGACGGCCAGCTCAAGAGGTGCGGCACCCCGCCGGAACAGGCGGGCGTCGCGCGCACCCTGCACCGTGGCGCGCTCCCCCTCCACCCGCAACCAAGAACCCTCGCGGAGCCCGAGCACCGGCACGTCGTTCTCCTCCAGGAACTCGGTCAGCCGCTCCTCGCGGGTCTCGCCCTTGTGCGTGGAGGCCGGGTCCGGGTCGAGGTAGTGCGGGTTGATCTGGAACGGGACGAGGCCGAGCGTCTCGAAGGACGGCGGCTGCACGATCGGCATGTCGTTGGTCGTGCGGAGCGTCGGCGCGGCCATGTTGGTGCCGGCACTGGCACCCATGTACGGCAGGCCGTCGCGCACCGCCTTGATCACCGCGTCCCGCAGGCCGGTGCGGTGGAGCGCGCTCAGCAGCCGGAAGGAGTTGCCGCCGCCGATGAACACCGCGTCCGCCGAGGCGAGTTGTGCCAGCGGATCGTCGCCCTCGTGGACACCGCGCACGTCGATCCCGGCTCCCTCCAGCGCGCCGCGCACCTTCGCGGTGTACGCGTCGTGGTCGGCGAGCGCGTACGGGACGAACGCGAGGCGGGCCCGCGCCGGCAGGAATCCGGTGACGGTGTCCAGGGCGTGGGCGAGGTAACCGCGGCCGTACTGGGTGGAGTTGGAGAGCAGCAGCAGGTTCATGAAGGGGTGGCTCCTATCAACAGGGTGGTGCGGATAATCACTTGGTGCCCGTGGCCCGGCGGCGGCGCTGCGGCGGGTGCGTGAGCCGCTTCTCCAGCAGGGCGGCCGCCTTGCGCAGCACGTCGAGCCGGTCGTCGGGCCCCTCCGGGAAGCGCTCCTTGGCGGCGCCGAGGCTGAGGCTCCCGTACGGCTCGCGCCCCAGGAACACGGGGACGGCGACCGTGCCGATCCCGGCGTCGTACTCGCCGACCGTCCACGCGTAGCCCTGGGCGCGGACGGCGAGGAACTCCCGCTCCAGCTCGTCCGGGTCGGTGACCGTGCGGTCGGTGAAGCGGGCCATCGGGCGGCCCCGGAAGAGCCGGTGGCGCTGGTCGTCCGGCAGGTACGCGTAGTACGACTTGCTGGTGGCGCCCGCGTGCGCCGGGTACAGCTCGCCGACCAGCGGGTAGTAGCGCAGCGGCCCCTCCTCGCCCTCGACGGCCGCGACGCAGCGCATGTGGAAGCTGTCGGGGAGACAGAAGAGGACCGTGTCGCCGGTCGCGGCGCGCAGCTCCTCCAGGACCGGTCCGGCCAGCAGCTCCAGGGAGCCCGAGCGCTCCCAGAGCCTGCCGAGCCGGAGGACCGCCGGGCCGATGCGGTAGCGGCGCGTCGCCGGGTCAGAGACCAGGAAGCCGCGTCCCGCCAGCGTCGACAGCAGCCGCTGCGCGACCGAGGTGTCCCAGCCGAACTCGGCGGCGACCTCCGTCACGCCCCAGTCGGGCCGGGTCCGCTCGAAGGCGAGCAGCACCAGCAGGGCACGGTCGACGGTCTGCAGCGCGCCGGCCGGGGTCTTCCGGTCGAGCGGGATGTCCGCCACGCCATCTCACCATCCAGACCTTGATTGCAAATAACGGGAAACAGTTGCCGACAACGCTAACGGATCCCGAATCTGCTGTCAGCACCGGTGGGAACCGCGACCGGTCGCCTGGCACCGCTCCGAGCAGTCGGCGCGGCAAGCAGTGAGAGGGACTCGCATGTTGAAGTACGTCCTGGACATCGTCGATCTGCTGGACGACCCCGACGCCGACGGCAAGCGCGCCGTCTCCTACCTCGATTCGCTCGCGGGCCCGGCGGGCTCCGGCGCCGAGGTGACCACCGTGGAGGGCGAGCGCGGCTCGACCGACTTCGTCCTCGTCCGCATCCCGGGCACCGAGGGCCGCAGCCGGGGCGGCAGCGCCCGCACGCTCGGTGTCGTCGGCCGCCTCGGCGGCGTGGGCGCCCGCCCCGAGATGACGGGCCTGGTCTCCGACGCGGACGGCGCGGTCGCCGCGCTCGCGACGGCCGCCAAGCTCCTCGACATGCGCCGCCGCGGCGACGTGCTCGACGGCGACGTCGTCGTCGCCACGCACGTCTGCCCGGACGCGCCGACCGCCCCGCACGACCCGGTGCCGTTCATGGACTCGCCGGTCGACATCGCGACGATGAACCGGCACGAGGTGACCGCCGACATGGAGGCCGTGCTCTCCATCGACACCACCAAGGGCAACCGCATCATCAACCACAAGGGCCTCGCCCTGTCCCCCACCGTCAAGGAGGGGTGGGTGCTGCGGGTGAGCGAGCAGCTGGGCGAGCTGCTCGCCGTCGTCACCGGTGAGCCGTTGGTCACGTACCCCGTGACCACGCAGGACATCACGCCGTACGGTAACGGTGCACACCACATCAATTCGATCCTCCAGCCGGCCACGGCGACCGCCGCCCCGGTCGTCGGCCTCGCGGTCACCTCGGCCGCGGCGGTCCCCGGCTGCCAGACCGGCGCCAGCCACGAGACCGACATCGCGGCCGCGGCCCGGTTCGCCGTCGAGACCGCGAAGGCGTACGGCGGCGGGCGCCTCGACTTCCACGACGCGGTGGAGTTCGACGCCCTCGTGAGCCGTTACGGCTCGCTCACCCACCTGCAGACCCTCGGCAACGCACCCTCGGAGTCGTGACGCCATGGCCACCACCAAGAAGAACGTGGGCAGTGACGACTACGCGCTGTCCAGAGTCCCGCGGGACAAGCGGCTCGGCTTCTGGACGATGCTGCTCCAGTGGCTCGCCCAGTCCGGCTCCATCTCGCAGTTCACGCTCGGCGCCACCATCGGCGTCGGCATGACCTTCGGCGACGCCTTCCTCGCCTTCACGCTCGGCGCGGTCATCCTCGAAGTGGTCATCTTCCTGATCGGCTTCGCGGGGATGCGGGAAGGCCTCGCGACACCCCTGCTGACCCGCTGGGTCGGCTTCGGGCGCAACGGCTCGGCGCTCGTCAGCTTCGTCATCGCGGTCAGCCTCGTGGGCTGGTTCGGCGTGCAGAACACGATCTTCGGCAACAGCGTCTCGTCGCTGGTCGGCGGCCCCGCGTGGCTGTGGTGCATCGTGGCGGGCCTCGCCATCACGGTCCTGGTGATCTTCGGCTTCCGCTACATGGCGGTCTTCGCGAAGATCGTCACCCCGCTGTTCTTCGCGATGGTGGCCTGGTCCGTGATCGACGCGCTCAGCGAGCACTCGATCGGCGACCTGATCAGCTCCCCGCCGCCGGGCCAGGCCATCCCGCTGTCCGTCGCCGCCACCGCCATCGCGGGCGGCTACATGACGGGCGCGATCGTCGCCCCGGAG
Organism: Streptomyces sp. cg35; assembly: GCF_050410835.1. Classification (NCBI taxonomy): domain Bacteria; kingdom Bacillati; phylum Actinomycetota; class Actinomycetes; order Kitasatosporales; family Streptomycetaceae; genus Streptomyces; species Streptomyces sp. cg35. The sequence continues at coordinate 6,247,766 of NZ_CP191268.1, read as the reverse complement.
ATGACCCGCTACAACAAGAAGGGCAGCCACGTCTTCCTGCAGACGGCGTCCTCGATGATCCTCTCCGAGTACATCGTGGGCCTGACCGGCGTGCTCCTCGGCCACATGGTCAAGAGCAACGAGGTCTCGCAGATCGTGCTCTCCACGTCCGGCGTCTTCGGCGTCCTCGTCGTCCTGATGTCGACCGCGAAGATCAACGACTGGAACCTGTACGGCTCCTCGCTCGGCGTCGTCAACTTCTTCCAGGTCGTCTTCAAGAAGCGCCTGCACCGCGGCGCCGTCACCATCGCCCTCGGCATCGCGGGCACCGTCCTGTCGGCGGTCGGCATCATGACCCACTTCACCGACTTCCTGACGGTCCTCGGCGTGGCCATCCCGCCCATCGGCGGCATCGTCGTCGCCGAGTACTGGGTGGTGCGCCGCATGCGCAAGCCGCTGGACGAGACCCGCGAGGCCGGCACCCTGCCGACGACCTCGCCGACCTGGGTGCCGATGTCCCTGGTCATCTGGGCCGCCGCGTTCTGCGTCGGCAAGTTCTACGACGGCGGCATCCCGGCCCTGAACTCCCTCGCCACCGCCTTCGTCCTCTACACCGTGCTCGGGCTGCTCGGCTGGATCAGGACGTACGGCACGACCACCCTGGCCGACGACGAGGAGTCCGTCCCCGTCGCCGCCGAGCAAGCCCCCGTAGGAGCGGCATGACCACCCTTGCTTCCGAGGACGCCCAGCGCGAAGTCGTCGAACTGTGCGCGGAGTTGATCCGCTTCGACACCTCCAACCCGACCAGCGACGAGCGGGCCTGCGCCCGCTGGGTCGAGGACAAGCTGGCCGAGGTCGGCATCGCGTCCGAGTTCGTCGAGAGCGCGCCGGGCCGGGCCAGCGTCATCGCCCGCATCGAGGGCGCCGACCGCGACCGGGGCGCCCTGCTCGTGCACGGACACCTCGACGTCGTCCCGGCCGACGCGGCCGAGTGGCAGGTGCCGCCGTTCTCCGGCGAGATCCGCGACGGCTATCTGTGGGGCCGCGGCGCCATCGACATGAAGGACACGGTGGCCGTGATGCTGGCCACCGCCCGCCACTTCGCCCGTACGGGCACCAAGCCGTCCCGCGACCTGGTGCTCGCGTTCCTCGCCGACGAGGAGGCAGGGGGCAAGTTCGGCGCGCACTGGCTCGTCGAGCACCGGCCCGACCTGTTCGCGGGCGTCACGGAAGCCATCGGTGAGGGCGGCGGATTCTCGTACGCGCTCGACGACACCCGGCGCCTCTACCCGATCGAGAACGCGCAGCGCGGCATGGCGTGGATGGAGCTGACCGCGACCGGGCGGGCGGGCCACGGCTCCTCCCCCAACGACGAGAACGCGGTGACCGACCTCGCCGAGTCCCTCACCCGCATCGGCCGCCACACGTTCCCCGTCCGTCTCATCGAGCCGGTCCGCGCCCTGCTCCAGGAGGCCGCCGACCTCCAGGGCGTGACGGTCGACTTCGAGGCGGAGGACCTGGACGCGGAGCTGGCCAAGCTGGGCCACGTCGCGGACTTCATGCAGGTGGTGCTCCGCAACTCCGCGAACCCCACCATGTTCACCGCCGGCTACCAGACCAACGTGATCCCCGGAAAGGCGACGGCCCGCGTCGACGGCCGCTTCCTGCCCGGCCACGAGCAGGAACTCATCGACGCCATCGACGCGTTGCTCCTCCCGTCGGTCTCCCGCGAGTGGGTCAACCACGACATCGCCATGGAGACCACGTTCGACGGTCCGCTCGTCGACGCCATGTGCGCGGCCGTGCGCGCCGAGGACCCGGACGGCCACCCGGTCCCGTACTGCAACCCGGGCGGCACCGACGCCAAGGCCTTCACCCACCTCGGCATCCGCTGCTTCGGCTTCAAGGGCCTGAAGCTGCCCGCCGACCTGGACTACGGACGCCTCTTCCACGGCGTCGACGAGCGCGTCCCGCTGGAGGGCCTGCGGTTCGGGGTACGGGTGATGACCCGCCTGTGGCAGGGCTGCTGAGCGGGCGCTCGGCGGCGTACGGCAGCATGGGCGGCATGACCACTTCAGGGAGCACCCCGGCCCCGGACGTCCTCGCCGCCTTCGAGAAGGCGAAGGGCTTCATGCCGCTCGACGAGGGGCTCGCGCTGTACGCCGCCGCCGTCGAGGCGGCGGCCCTCGGCCTGCCGCTCCTGGAGGTCGGCACGTACTGCGGGCGCTCCACGCTCCTGCTCGCCGACGCGGCCCGCGCCGCCGGGGTCACGGCACTCACCGTCGACCACCACCGGGGCAGCGAGGAGCAGCAGCCGGGGTGGGACTTCCACGACCCGGAGACCATCGACCCGGTGGTCGGGCTCATGGACACGCTCCCCACGTTCCGCCGCACGCTGCACGCGGCGGGCCTGGAGGACCACGTGGTCGCGCTCGTCGGGAAGTCGCCCCAGGTCGCGAAGGTCTGGGGCGGAGCCCTCGGCCTCGTCTTCATCGACGGCGGCCACACCGACGAGCACGCCACCGCCGACTACGAGGGCTGGGCCCCGCACGTCGCCGACGGCGGGCTGCTCGTCATCCACGACGTCTTCCCGGTCAAGCACGACGAGTGGACGGGCCAGGCCCCGTACCGCGTGTACCGGCGGGCCCTCGCGTCCGGCGCGTTCACCGAGGTCTCGGAGCGCGACTCGCTGCGCGTCCTGCGCCGAACCGGCGCAGGGATCTGAGCGCGCGGTTAAGGTCGGGAACGTGTCGTACGTAGGTCCGGAACCTGATGGCTTTGATGACTTCTACCCCGATGGCGACCCGGGTCGCAAAGGCGGCGGGCGCCGGTTCCGCGGCCGCCCGGTGCTCGTCGGCATCGCCGTGCTCGTGCCGACGGCGCTCGCGGCTTGGCTGGTGTGGCAGGTCGTGAGCGGCCCCCGCGACAGCGGGCCGTCGAGGATGCTCCCCGGGGGAGCGGCCTCGACGTCCGCGGCCGGTACGCCGTCGGCTCCGGACGCGAAGGAGCCGAGCGCGTCACCTTCGAAGTCGGCCCCGTCGAAGACCCCCTCGAAGCCGGCCGCGTCGAAGACTTCCTCGAATCCGGCGGGCGGTGGTTCGGGCCCCCTCAAGGGCAAGGTCGTCGTCATCGACCCGGGTCACAATCCGGGCAATTTTCAGCACACGGCCGATATCAATCGGAAGGTGAACGTCGGCAACGCCTCCAAGGAGTGCGACACCACCGGCACGTCCACCAACGCCGGTTACACCGAGGCCCAGTTCACGCTGGACGTGTCGCGCCGCCTGCGCACCATCCTGGAACAGCAGGGCGCCACGGTGAAGTTGACGCAGGACGGCGACCGGTCCTGGGGCCCCTGTGTCGACGAGCGCGCCCGGATCGGCAACCAGGCGAAGGCCGACGCCGCGATCTCCCTCCACGCGGACGGCTCCGCCGCCGGCAACCGCGGCTTCCATGTGATCCTTCCCGCATCCGTGCACGCGGGAGGCGCCGACACCCGTCGGATCGTCGCCCCGTCACGCGACCTCGGCGAGCGCGTCGCGGGCAAGTTCCTCCAGGTCACGGGCGAGCCCCCGTCGAACTACATCGGTGGCGGCACGGGCCTGGACACCCGCTCCGACCTGGGCGGACTCAACCTGTCGAGCGTGCCCAAGGTCTTCCTCGAATGCGGCAACATGAGGGACACGCAGGACGCGGGCCGGCTGACCTCCGGCGCGTGGCGGCAGAAGGCGGCCCAGGGCATCTCTGAGGGAATCGTGAGTTTCCTGCGCGGGTAGGTGTCACCCTGTGGATCTCGGCAGACACCCACAGGACACGGACGATAGTGTCCTCCGTACGATGAGGGGCCACCCCCGCGCATGGCGCCGCCTCCTCCGACGACGAGACGACTGACGAAGGACCTGAAGTGAATATCCGCTCCCTCACTCGAGGCGACGGCGTGGTGATCGGAGCAGCGGTGTTGCTGTTCATCGCCTCGTTCCTCGATATCTACTCGTATGACGCCGCCGGCGCCGAGAACATCGACATGCCCAACTCGTGGAGCAGCGGGCCGGTGCTGATGAGCGTCGTGCTCGCGGGCATCATCGGCGCGGTCCTCATCGTCATCGCCCGGGGGCTGCCGCAACCGGCCAAGGTGGCCGGGCTCGACCTCGGCCAGTTCGGTGTCGCGGCCGCCGTGTTCGCCGCGTGGGGCGCGCTGGGCAACATCTTCGACCCGAGCAGCGGCTTCAACAACGTCGGCAGCGGCAGCAACGACGGCCCGGATGCCGGTATCGGCCTCATCCTCGGCCTCATCGCCACCCTGATCATGGCCGCCGCCGCGATCGCCACCCCCCTGGTCCCGGCCCTCAAGGCCGCCCTCCTCGGTGCCCCGCGCCCGCAGCAGCCGCAGCCCTACGGCGGTCAGCCGCAGGGTGGTTACGGCTACCCGGGCGCCCAGCAGCCCGGCCAGCCGTACGGTGCGCAGCCGGGTCCGGGTCAGCCCGGTCCGGGACAGCCCGGCCCCGGCCAGCACTTCGGCGGTCAGCCGCAGCAGGCCGCCGCCGCCCCGGCGCCGCAGCCCTCGCAGGGCGGGCAGCCCGCCTCCGACTTCTCGCCGTTCTGGTTCGCCGTTCCGGTGCCGCGTCCGCTGTACGCGGAGGACGGCTCACCGACGCCGATCGCCGAACTGGCGCCGGGTACCTGGTACTTGGCCGTCGAGCAGCGCGGCCCCGGCCTCGTCGCCCAGACGCAGGACGGCCGTCGTGGCGTCCTCCAGGACACCACCGGGATCCAGCGCGGCTGATCCCTCGCGCCGTTTGAAGGCCCCTCGCCCACCTTCCGGGCGAGGGGCCTTTCGCGTACAGTCGCACCCGGAACCTGACTGACCGTCAGATCGTTGTCGCCACAGGGGGCTCGTATGCGGCTCGGACTCGCACTCGGCTACTGGGGACGCGGCCCGAACCCCGACCACCTGGACCTCGTCCGCGACGCCGAGGACCTGGGCTACGACTCGGTGTGGACCGCCGAGTCCTGGGGCAGTGACGCCTTCACCCCGCTGACCTGGTTCGCCGCGCACACGAGCCGGATCAGGCTCGGCACCGCCATCGCGCAGATGGCGGCCCGCTCCCCCACCACGACGGCGATGCACGCCCTCACCCTCGACCACCTCTCCGGCGGCCGGATGATGCTCGGGCTCGGGCTGTCCGGGCCGCAGGTGGTGGAGGGCTGGTACGGCCGCCCGTTCCCGAGGTCGCCCCTGACCGCCACCCGTGAGTACGTCGACGTCGTGCGGCAGGTACTGCGGCGCGAGGGCCCGGTCGAGAACGACGGACGCTTCCACGCCCACCCGTACCGGGGCGAGGACGGGACCGGGCTCGGCAAGGCCCTCAAGCCCATCACGCACCCGCTCCGCGCCGACCTGCCGGTCCTGCTCGGCGCCGAGGGCCCGAAGAACATCGCGCAGACGACCAGGATCGCGGACGGCTGGCTGCCGCTGTACTGGTCGCCGACCCGGACGGACGTCTACGAGGCGTCGCTCACCGAACTGCCGGCGAACTTCATGATCGCGCCCATGGCCCGGGCGAAGGTCTGCGACGACGTCACCGAGGGCCTGCTGCCCGTCAAGGCCATGCTCGGCTTCTACATCGGCGGCATGGGGCACAGCACCCGTAACTTCCACGCCGATCTCATGGCGCGCATGGGGTACGAGGCCGAGGCGCGCCGCATCCAGGAACTGTTCGCCGAGGGGCGGCGCGAGGAGGCGGTGCTCGCGGTGCCGGACGCGTTCGCCGACGAGATCTCGCTCGTCGGCCCGCGCGCCCGTATCGCCGAGCGGCTGGAGGCGTGGCGCAAGGGCCCGGTGACGGACCTGCTGCTCCTGTCACCGGACCCGGACACCTTGCGCGTCCTCGCGGAGCTGAACTCCTGAACCGCCCGCCCCTCAGGAGCCCTTGGTCAGTTCGGACGCGGACGGCACCTTGTCCGTGACCGTCGCGCCCGCGTCCTTGCCGGCGTTCTTCACGTTGTTGATGATGTCGTCGAAGGACGAGGCGACCGAGTCGACGCCGTCGCCCTTGCGCAGCTTGCTCGGCAGGTCCTTGAGCGCGTCGATGCCGGCGGAGAGCGGGGCGACCGCCTTGGAGAGCGTGGGGTCGCCCTCGGCGTTCTTCACCGCGGCCTTCAGCCGGTTGTAGGTGAGCGCGCCCGCGAGGCCCGCCTTGACCAGCGCGAACTTGCGTCCGTCCGCGCCGCTCTTGAACTTGCCGGCCCGCCACGGCTTCACGATCCACTGGTAGGTCGCGCCGGCCGCGATGCTCGCGTTGGCCACGAACCGGGTCTTGGCGAGCTTCTGCCGCTCGGCCGAGCTGGTGGCACTGGGGTTGGCCGTCGCGTCCTTGTCGTCGCCACCGCACGCGGTGGTGCCGGCGAGCAGGGTGCCGCACATGAGGACGGCCACGACCATGCGCCGTACGGGAAGGGGGAAGCTGAGCACCGCGGTACCTCCGGGGTGGGACTGCACACTTCCCCGCAGCGTCACCCGCTGCGCACACCGCCGCCACTCGAGCGCCATCGTCCGGGTTTCATCGAACGGGTTGCGGTCAAACGGAGACTATGTCATCTACTCGCGGCAACAGCGCGGCCCGAGCCATCGTGGTCGTCGCCGACATCATGGCGCTGATACTCGGTCTGTGGATCCTGATGTACCTGCTCGATGCCAACCGCGGCAACGACCTGGTCCAGTTCATCCACGATGCGGCCAACTGGCTGGCCGGCTGGTCCTACGACCTGTTCACCTTCGACGAAGCCTGGGCCCGCGTGGTCGCCGGATACGGTCTGGCCGCCGTCGTCTACCTGGCCGTCGGCCACGCCATCGCGGGCCGGCTGCGCTAACAGCAGTCCGGCTCGACGCCGGACGGCAGCTGCTCCCCACCGAACACCGAGCACGTCGCCTCGTCGCCCCCCAGGGCGGCGACGGCGAGGAGCACGGACCCGGCCGTCCAGGTCGTGAGTTCCTCGGGCCAGACGGCCCGGTCCTCGAAGACGTAACCGGTCCAGTACAGGCCGGTGCGCGGATCGCGCAGGTGCTGGATGTCCTGCAGGATCGTCAGCGCGCGGTCGGACTCCCCCATCGCCCACAGGGCGAGGGCGAGTTCGGCGCTCTCGCCGCCGGTCACCCACGGGTTGGGCACGACGCAGCGCACGCCGAGCCCCGGCACCACGAACCGCTCCCAGTCGCCCTCGATCCTCGCCTTCGCCTCGGCGCCGCGCAGCGCGCCGCCGAGCACCGGGTAGTACCAGTCCATGGAGTAGCGGTCCTTGTCGAGGAACCGCTCGGGATGACGCCGGATCGCGTGCCGCAGCGCGCCGACGGCCAACTCCCAGTCGGGCTGCGGCTCTTCGCGCTGGTCGGCGATGGCGAGCGCGCAGCGCAGCGCGTGGTGGATCGACGAACTGCCGGTCAGCAGCGCGTCGTCGACGGCACTGCCGTCCAGCTCGCGCTTCCAGCCGATCTGGCCGCCGGGCTGCTGCAGCCGCAGCACGAACCCGACCGCCGCGCACACCACGGGCCACATGCGGTCCAGGAACGCGTCGTCGCCGGTGGAGAGGTAGTGGTGCCAGACGCCGACGGCCACGTACGCGACGAAGTTGGTCTCGCGGCCGCGGTCGGTGACGTCGTGCGGGTCGCCGTCGTGGTAGGCGGCGTACCAGGACCCGTCCTCGTTCTGGTGCCGGGCCAGCCACGCGTAGGCGCGCTCGGCCGCCTCGTGCTCGCCGGCCACGTCGAGCGCCATGGCGGCCTCGGTGTGGTCCCACGGGTCGAGGTGGTGGCGGCGGAACCACGGGATGGCGCCGTCCGGGCGCTGCACGGCCAGTATGCCGCGCACCGTGTGCGCTGCCTGATCAGCCGTCAGTACGCCGTCCAGTACGAGGAGTTCGGTCCGCTCGGGGCTGCTCACTCAGCGGCCCCGCTGGCCTTCGGCAGGTGCGGCTTGGTGGCGTAGGCGACGAAGCTCTTGCCGACGACGGGGTTGAGGAGCTGCTCGGCGACCCGGGTCAGGGCGGGCTTCTTCATGATGTCCCAGACCAGGAGCTTGTGGTACGCCTTCACCGGCAGCGCCTTGTCGTTGTCGACGCCGAACGCGCACTTGAGCCACCAGTAGGGGCTGTGCAGGGCGTGCGCGTGGTGCGTGCCGTAGGGCTTGAGGCCCGCTTCCCGCATTCTGCCCAGCAGTTCGTCGGCCTTGTAGATGCGGATGTGGCCGCCCTCGACCTCGTGGTACTCGTCGGACAGCGCCCAGCAGACCTTCTCGGGGCCGTAGCGGGGCACGGTCACGGCGATGCGCCCGCCGGGCTTGAGGACGCGCACCATCTCGGCGAGCACGCCCTTGTCGTCGGGGATGTGCTCCATGACCTCGCTGATGATGACGACGTCGAACGACTCGTCGGGGAAGGGCAGTTGGAGCGCGTCGCCCTCCATCGCGGTGGCCGTGGCGCCCGCGGGGGCCTCACCGGCCTCCTTCATGGCGGCGAACCACTTGGCGACCTCGGCGATCTCCTCCGCGTTCTGGTCGAGCGCGACGACCTGCGCCCCGCGCCGGTAGCACTCGAACGCGTGCCGTCCGGCCCCGCACCCGAGGTCGAGGACGCGATCGCCCGCGGCGAGCGGGAAGCGGGTGAAGTCGACGGTCAGCACGTGGCCCTGCTTTCCTGGGGGGTTTCCTGGTGAGGTCGTACGGAGATGCCGGGGGCGGCGTCGATCGAGGCACGGTACAGCTCGGCCGTGCCCTGCGCGGCCCGCGCCCAGGTGAACCGGTCGAGGACGCGGGCGCGGCCCGCGGCGCCGAGCCGGGTGCGCAGGGCCGGGTCGCCGAGCAGCCGGATCAGGGCCGCCGCGAGGGCGCCCGGGTCGCCGGTCGGCACCGCGAGGCAGGTCTCTCCGTCGGGGCCCGCGACCTCGGGGATCGCGCCTCCGGTGGTGGCGACGAGCGGGGTGCCGGTGGCCATGGCCTCGGCGGCGGGCAGCGAGAACCCTTCGTAGAGCGAGGGGACGCAGGCGACCTGCGCGGAGCGCACCAGGTCGACGAGCTCCTGGTCGCTGATGCCCTTGACGAACTCGACGGCGCCCTCCAGCCCGTACCGCTCGATGGCCTGGGCGACGGGCCCGTCCTCGGCGCGCTTGCCGACGACGACGAGATGCGCGTCGGGCCGCTCGGCGCGCACCTTGGCGAGCGCCTCGACGAGGTACACGAGTCCCTTGAGGGGGACATCGGCACTGGAGGTGGTGACGATCCGGCCGGGCACTTCCGGTACGGCCGGATTCGGCGAGAAGAGGTCGGTGTCGGCGCCGATGTGGACGACACTGATCCGGCTCTCGCGCACGCCGAGGTGCTGGACGATCTCGTCGCGGGAGGTGCCGGAGACGGTGAGCACGGACGGCAGGCGGCGCGCGACGCGCTTCTGCATGCGCGTGAACGCGTACCAGCGGCGCACCGACATCCGCCGCTTCCAGGTCTCCGCGGCGTCCAGCTCCAGCTGCCGGTCGACGGTGATGGGGTGGTGGATGGTGGTGACGAGCGGGGCGCCGATCGCGGCGGGTCCGCCCAACAGGCCGTATCCGAGGGTCTGGTTGTCGTGCACGACGTCGAACGCGCCGCGCCGGGCGCGCAGATGGCGGCGGGCGCGCAGCGAGAAGGTCAGCGGTTCGGGAAACCCGCCGGTCCACATGGTGCCGACCTCGACGGCGTCGACCCAGTCGCGGTACTCGTCCCTCTTGGGGGTACGGAAGGGGTCGGGGCTGCGGTACAGGTCGAGACTCGGCAGCTCGGTGAGGGAGAGACCCTCCAAGTCCTCGCCCGCGTCGAGCACGGGGTACGGCTGGGAGCCGATGACCTCGACGCGGTGCCCGAGCCGGGCCAGCTCCCGGGACAGGTGCCGTACGTACACACCCTGGCCACCGCAGAACGGGTTGCCCTTGTACGTGAGGAGAGCGATGCGCAACGACTCCGCGGTCACTCCAGGCCACCCTTCTCCCTGCTTGCCCGTGGACACTGGACACTACGTGGGGACGCTAATCTAGAACAAGTTTCAGACTTGATCGTTCAATGAGCACCGAATCTACCGGCAGGTAGCCAGGCTGTGACCGGTGGATCGGGTGATTCACGCCACGGCCGGGACCACGGGACACGGAAGCGAACTCATGACAGCTCCGGACGGCAGAAGCTCCGCGCAGGGTGCCCCCGCGCTCACCGAGCGGCAGGAGGCGCGGCGCCGCCGCATCCTGCACGCGAGCGCCCAGCTCGCGGCGCGCGGCGGCTTCGACGCGGTGCAGATGCGCGAGGTCGCCGAGTCCTCGCAGGTCGCGCTCGGCACGCTGTACCGCTATTTCCCGAGCAAGGTCCATCTGCTGGTCGCCACCATGCAGGACCAGCTGCAGCACATGCACACCACGGTCCGCAAGCGTCCGCCGTCCTCGGACTCCCCCGCCGAGCGGGTCGCCGAGACGCTGATGCGGGCCTTCCGCGCGCTGCAGCGCGAGCCGCACCTCGCGGACGCGATGGTCCGGGCCCTGACGTTCGCGGACCGCAGCGTCAGCCCCGAGGTCGACCAGGTCTCCCGGCAGACGACGGCGATCATCCTGGACGCGATGGAACTCGACGACCCGACCCCCGCGCAGCTCTCGGCGGTCCGGGTCATCGAGCACACCTGGCACTCGGCGCTCATCACATGGCTGTCGGGCCGGGCGTCGATCGCCCAGGTCAAGATCGACATCGAGACGGTGTGCAAGCTGATCGACCTGACCGCGCCGCAGCGGGACGGGACGGTCTAGCCGACCGGGCGCAGCCCGCTCCAGGTGCGGCCGAGCAGCGTCCGGCCGCACCAGGTGTCGAGCAGCTCGCGCACGTCCTGCTCGGGGGCGGCGAAGGTCACCCGCTGGGAGCCCGCGTGGACACGGCGCCGCTGCTCCCTGCTGCCCTCGCTGCAGCAGGTGCACAGCAGCTCGACGGCGTCGGCCGGCTCCGCCCCGAAGTCGCGCTCCTGGAACAGCTCCAGCAACTCCTCCAGGTCGGCGGGTTCGCCCGCGCCGACCGTCGCCTCCCAGGTGGGCAGCGGGGACGGCTCGAAGAGCAGCAGTTCGTCGAAAACCGGGTAGCGGTTCCCGTCGACGATCCGCTCGCCCCGCGGTTCGCCGTCGTGGACGACGATCTCGCCGAACCGGCGCCCCGCGGACACCGGAACGTTCAGCACCCGCGCCCGCGTCGGACACAGCCTCCGCGCCCACACGACCTCCTGTCCGTCCGCGGTGTCGAGGCGCACGCCCACATGACCGAAGTCGGTCTCGATCGGGCCGTCGCCGTCGGGGATCGGGATGCCGAAGCCCTCCCAGGCGTCCCGCGCGGTCGTCCAGTCGCGCAGGATCGTCGCGGCGATGCCGAGGTTCCAGAACGCCGGATCGTTCGTGCCGCGCTCGGCACGGGCGGCCGCCTCTTTGCCCAGGGCGTACGCCGTGTCCCAGTCGCGCAGGAACTTGTGGGCGAGGGCGGCGTCGTACCACCACTCCGCGCTCGGCCCCTCGTCGGGGAAGTGGGCGAGCACCCGCTCGTACAGCTCCGCGGAGCGCGCCCATTCCTCCTCGTCCCACGCCTCGCGCGCCTGCGCGAGCAGTTGCCTGGCCTCTTCCTTGTGCACGGTTCTCCCACCCCTGCCGTCAGATCCGCAGGAGCGTATCCCGGGCCTTTCCGCGCTCACTCCTCGGGCGGAAAGACGACCTCGCCCGTGTCGGCCAGCGCCAGCGTGATCGCCTCCACGGGACACCCCTCCGCCGCCGCCAGCACGGCCTCCCCGGCGTCCACGTCCGGGTCCACGGGATGGGACTGCCGCGCCGAGTCGAGGCGGAAGGCGCCCGGCGCGTTGTTCAGGCACATGCCCGAGCCGATGCAGACGCTCCGGTCGACCTCCACGTGCCACCGGTCACCCATGCCGCTCAGCCCTCCCAGTCGGCGGGCAGATGGATCATCTTGTGCTCCAGGTAGGCGCCGTAGCCCTCGGGGCCGAACTCCCGGCCGACGCCGCTGTTCTTGTAGCCGCCGAAGGGGCCGAGCATGTCGAGGCTGAAGGTGTTCACGTTGTACGTGCCGGTGCGGACCTGGCGCGCGATGTCGATGCCGTGCGCGACGTCGGCGGTCCACACGCTGCCGCTGAGCCCGTAGTCGGAGTCGTTGGCGATCTTCACGGCCTCGGCCTCGTCGCCGTACGGGAGGAGGCAGATGACCGGGCCGAAGATCTCCTCGCGGGCGATGCGCATGCCGTTGTGGACGTCGCCGAAGAGGGTCGGCTCGACGTACCAGCCGTGCTCCAGGCCGGCCGTGGTGGGCGCGCCGCCGCCGGTGAGGACCTTGGCGCCCTCCTCCTGGCCGATGCGGATGTAGTCGAGGCTGCGCTGCTGCTGGCGCCGGGCGACGAGCGGGCCGACCTGGGTGGCCGGGTCGAGCGGGTCGCCGACGACCAGGGCGGAGGCGGCCGCCGTGAACGCCTCGGCGAACTCGTCGTAGCGGGAGCGGGGAAGGAGGATGCGGGTCTGGGCGACGCAGGCCTGGCCGTTGTTCATCCAGGCGGCCGGGACGACGCCCTCGACGGTCGACGCGACGTCGGCGTCCGGGAGCACGACGGCCGCCGACTTGCCGCCCAACTCCAGTGTCACGCGGGTGAGGTTGCGGGACGCGACCTCCATGACGCGCTTGCCGGCGCCGACAGACCCGGTGAAGGAGATCTTGTCGATGCCGGGGTGCCCGACGAGGTACTCGCTGACCTCCCGGTCGGCGGGGAGGATGGAGAGCACGCCCTCGGGCAGCCCGGCCTCCTTGGCGATCTCGCCCAGGAGGTACGCGTCGAGCGGCGACTCGGGCGACGGCTTGAGGACGACGGTGCACCCGGCGAGGAGCGCGGGCGCGAGCTTGGCGGCGGCGACGAACTGCGGGACGTTCCAGGGGACGACGGCCGCGACCACGCCCACCGGCTCCCGGCGCACGAGGAGCTTGCCGAGGGCGCCGTCGCGCGTCTCCTCGTAGGTGAACCCGCGCGCGACAGTGATCGCGGAGTCCCACACCATCATCGCGCCGAGCGCCTGGGCGAGCACCGACCAGGAGTAGGGGGAGCCGTTCTCCTGGGAGATGACCTTCGCGATCTCCTCGTGGCGGACGGCGATGGCGTCCTTGATCCGGGTGACGACGGCGATCCGCTCGTCGAGGCTCATCCGCGGCCAGGGTCCCTCGTCGAAGGCGCGGCGCGCGGTGGCGACGGCGCGGTCCACGTCGGCGGGCGCGGCGTGCGGCACCCGCCCGAAGACCTCGCCGGTGTGCGGGGAGACGACCTCGATGACGTCCTTGCCGAGGGGATCGGTCAACTCCCCGCCGATGAACAGCTGTCCGTGTTCCACGAGCTCGGTCATGGCGACTACCGCTTCCGTGACGGGTTTCTGACGGTGTTTCAGAACTGATACCAGTTCTAGTTGGGATGCGGAAGGGCGCGGCACGATCGCGAAGACGGTTGGCCCGGGCGACTATTGAAACAAGTTCTACACGTTCCATTACAGTGACGGGAGTTCGGCCCGGCGACAGACGCTCTTGGCGGCGGAGAGGCAGCCCCGATGACAGAGACGGCAGAGGCGACGCAGGTGACCGACCACGGCGGGGGCGTACGGAGCATCCGCGTCCCGATCCCCGACAATCCGCTCGGCCACACCCTCATCTACCTCCTGGACACCGACGCGGGCCCCGTCCTCGTCGACACCGGCTGGGACGACCCCACCTCCTGGGACGCGCTGACGGCGGGTCTGACCGCGTGCGGCACCACCGTCACCGAGCTCACCGGCGTCCTGATCACCCATCACCACCCCGACCACCACGGCCTGTCGGCGAAGGTGCGCGAGGCCTCCGGGGCCTGGATCGCGATGCACGAGGCGGACGCGGCGATCGTGCGGCGCACCCGGGAGAACCCGCCGTCGCGCTGGTACGCGTACATGGCCGCCAAGCTGACCGCGTCCGGGGCCCCGGACGACCACGTGGCGCCGCTGCTCGCCGCGGCCGAGGCGGGCCGCCCGCGCCGCCTGCCCGGGCTCGACCCGGCGCTGCCCGACCGCACCGTCACCCCCGGCGACCTCCTCGACCTGCCCGGCCGCCGGCTGCGCGCGATCTGGACGCCGGGCCACACCCCCGGCCACATCTGCCTGCACCTGGAGGAGGAGCACCCGGCGAACCTGCCCGGCAACGGCCGGCTGTTCTCCGGCGACCACGTGCTGCCCGGCATCACCCCGCACATCGGCCTCTACGAGGACCCGGCCGTCGAGGAGGGCTCCACCGATCCGCTCGGCGACTACCTCGACTCCCTGGAGCGCGTCGGCCGCCTCGCCCCGGCCGAGGTGCTGCCCGCCCACCAGCACGCGTTCACCGACGCGCCCGCCCGCGTACGGAAGTTGCTGGAGCATCACGAGTCCCGCCTCACCGATCTGCGCGCCCTGCTGGCCACCCCGCTCACCCCCTGGCAGCTCGCGGAGCGCATGGAGTGGAACCGGCCCTGGGCCGACATCCCCTACGGGTCCCGGAACATCGCCGTCTCCGAGGCGGAGGCGCACCTGCGCCGGCTGGTGAAACTCGGGCGGGCGGAGGTGGTCACCGGGAGCGATCCGGTGACGTACGTGGCGTCACCCTGACGGGGGCGGATCTTTGCCGCGCGTAGATGGTCCGGGCCAGGACGCGGGCGTATGGTCTGGCTCTCAAGAGCTCTCATGAGCTGGAACGACAAGGGGGCGGCCGCCGATGGCGCCGGACGAGGCTGTGGTCGGCTGTACGGGGAAGCTCGTCCTCGGCACGCGTGGGGCCGGTGGGCCGGGTGAGGTGCTGGTGCAGGTCAGAGGCGGCACGGAGACGTTTCTCGCGTACTCCGACGAACCCCTGGCGCGGGGGGCGACCGTGCTGGTCGTGGAGTCCCTCGGTCACCGGCAGGTCTCCGTCATCGCGTGGAGCGATCCACTGCTCGACCCGCCGCTCGACGGCGGCGACGGCGGCGCCCGCTAAGGAGACGTCAAAGGATGTTCGGATATCGCGTTCCCGCACCCGACGAGGCGATGCTGATCTCGGGCGGCAGGCGGGGACTTGGGGGAGCGCCGTTCCGCGTCGTCACCGGGCACGGGAAGTTCGTGCTGCCCGTGTTCCGCAAGACCCGCTTCCTCTCCCTCGCCATGAGCGAGTCGGAGGTCGTGGAGAAGTGCGTGACCCGGCAGGGCATCGCCCTGACCGTGCGCGCCGTCATCGCGTTCAAGGTCGGCAACGACCACGAGTCGATCGTCAACGCCGGTCAGCGCTTCCTCTCCGACCAGGAGCAGATGTCCGTCCTCACCGGACGGATCTTCGCCGGCCACCTGCGGTCGATCATCGGCTCGATGACCGTCGAGGAGATCGTCACCGAGCGCCAGAAGCTGGCCACCGAGGTGCTGGACACCTCCAAGGCCGAGATGGCCAAGATCGGCCTGCACGTCGACTCGCTGCAGATCCAGTCCATCGACGACGGCAGCACCGGGTACATCGAGGCGATGTCCCGGCCGCACAAGGCGAACATCCAGCGGGCCGCGCAGATCGCCCAGGCCCAGGCCACGCAGGCGTCGACGGAGGCGGAGCAGGCGGCGGCCCGCAAGCAGGCCGAGTACGCGCGGCAGACCGCGATCGTGCAGGCCGAGTACGACGCCGAGGTGGACCGCGCCAAGGCGCAGGCCGACCAGGCCGGTCCGCTGGCGCTGGCCCGCGCCCAGCAGGAGGTGCTGGCGGCCCAGACCGAGCTCGCGCTCAAGCAGGCCGAGCTGCGGGAGAAGCAGCTCATCGCCGAGATCGTGAAGCCGGCCCAGGCCGACGCGGAGCGCATCCGGGTCCTCGCGCTGGCCGAGGCCGAGCGGATGAAGATCCAGGCGGAGGCGGCGGCGTCCCACGACCGCGTCGCCCTCGACCGGATGCTCATCGACCAGCTGCCGCAGATCGTGAAGGAGGCCTCGGCGGGTCTGGCCGGGGCCAACGTGAACGTGCTGAACGGGGCCGACGGGCTCGGCGAGATCGCGGCCGGGCTGGTCGGGCAGGGGCTGACCATCCTCGACTCCGTCCGCAAGAACCTGAACGGGGAGGACGGCCCGGCCGCGCCGGGTGCGGCCATCGAGCGGTACCTGGGGTCGTCCCGCGCGGACGACAACGGGCCCGTCGACATCCGGTAGGCAGCCGCCCCGCCCCCGGGCGGGGCGCACCTCTCGCCGGGACCCACATCGGACCGGCCGGTACAGTGGGCGGGTCGTCAGTACACACGTACGAGGGGAAGCCGGTGCAAATCCGGCGCTGACCCGCAGCCGTAGAGCCGGAATGCCTCGTGCGTGCCTGATCGGCTCAGGTCCGTCGAGGCATACGGAACCGGAGCCGCCCGGTCGCCTGTGCGTGCCGTGCCGCCCGGATCCCCGCAGGGAGAGGCACCCGCCCCACCATGAACATTCGCCGCAGTGCCGCGCTCGTCGCCGCGACCGTCGTGATCGGCGCCGTGAGCGCGCAGGCCGCGTTCGCAGACGGTGCTGCCAGTGCCTCCCCCTCGCCGAAGGTCGTCGTGCCGTCGGGTCTGTACGGCACGTCCGACCCGACGTACGACGGGGTGTGGCGGCAGTCCCTCGCCCTCGTCGCGCAGGACACCGTCGGCGTGAAGCCGGCGCAGAAGGCCGTCGACTGGCTGGCGGGGCAGCAGTGCGAGAACGGCGGGTTCGCCGCGTTCCGCGCCGAGCCCGGCAAGGCCTGCGACGCCAAGACGGCGATCGACAGCAACAGCACCGCCGCCGCCGTGCAGGCCCTGGTCGCGGTCGGCGGCCGGGACGGCGAGGTCACCAAGGGCGTCGACTGGCTGAAGAAGAACCAGAACGGCGACGGCGGCTGGGGCTACAACCCCGGCGGCGCCAGCGACGCCAACTCCACCGCCGTCGTGCTCGGCGCGCTCGCCGCCGCCGGGCAGCAGCCGGCCGACGTGAAGTCCGGCCCCGGCAAGTCCGGCCTCGACGCCCTCGCCTCGCTCGCCCTGCCCTGCTCCGAGGGCAAGAGCGGCGGCGCCCTCGCCTACCAGCCCGACAAGAAGGGCAAGCTCACCGCGAACGCCGACGCCACCGCGGCTGGCGTCCTCGGCGCGCTCGGCACCGGCTTCGCACCCGGCAAGGGCAAGGCGCCGGACGCGTACACCTGCGAGGACGGCGAGGACGCCGGCGCCCTCGCGCGCAACGGCGCCGTCTACCTGCAGAACCAGCTCTCCACGCACCTGTACCTGAAGTCCCAGCTGGCCGGCGCCGAGGACCAGCCCGACTACGGCAACACCGCCGACGCGGTCACCTCCGTCGCCGCCGCCGAGGGCATCAAGTACACGAAGGACCCGTACGCCTGGCTGGAGAAGAACGCCAAGGACTGGGCCGCGCAGTCCGGTCCCGCGGCCTACGCGCAGCTGATCTTCGCCGCGCACGCCACCGGCAACGACCCGCGTGACTTCGGCGGCACCGACCTGGTGAGCGCCCTGAACAAGGCGGGCCCGGCGCCCGCCTCCGCGAAGTCCTCCGACGCGAGCGAGAAGAAGGACGACAACGGCGGCGGCTTCGGCACCTGGTGGATCGTCGGCGTCATGTTCATCGCCGCCGTCGGCGCCGGGTTCCTGCTCAGCGGCCGCAAGAAGCAGCAGCCGTGACCCGGCGCGGGACGGCCGGGCTCGTCCTCGGGCTGCTCGTCGCACTGCTCGGGTTCACCGTGGCCCCGGCCCAGGCCGCCGGCTACCGCTACTGGTCGTTCTGGGAGCGGGACGGCCGGTCGTGGACGTACGCGTCGACGGGCCCTTCCGCAACCACCCCCTCCGACGGTGACGTGCAGGGGTTCCGGTTCGCGGTGAGCGCGGACTCCAAGGACGCCACGCAGCCGCGCGGCACCGCCGACTTCGACGCCATCTGCGCCGGCACCCCGGCGAAGGACGGCGTCAAGCGCGTCGCCCTCGTCATCGACTTCGGCACCGCGCAGGACGCGCCCGGCGGCGAGACCCCGCCGAAGCCGCGCACCGCCTGCGCGCGGGTCGCGCAGGACGCGACCTCGGCCGACGCGCTCGCCTCCGTGGCCAAGCCGCTGCGCTACGACAGCAACGCGCTGCTCTGCGCCATCTCCGGATACCCGGGCACCGGCTGCGGCGAGCAGGTCACCAAGAAGTACGGGACCACGCAGGAGCCCGCGCCGAAGACGTCGTCCGGTTCCGGGCCGTCCGTCGGGGTCATCGCCGGTGTCGCGGTCGTCGCCCTGCTCGGCGTCGGCGCGATCTGGCAGGCCAAGCGCCGACGCGGCTGACGCGATGGCCCTCCGTACGCTCCGGGCCCCGCGGGCCCACCGTTCCAACGCCGTGCACCCGGGCGCCTGGTGGATCTGGGCACTCGGCCTCGGCACGGCCGCGTCCCGCACCACGAACCCGCTGCTGCTCGCGCTGCTGGTCGGCGTCGCCGGGTACGTGGTGGCGGCGCGGCGCACCGAGGCGCCGTGGGCGCGCTCGTACGGGGCGTTCGTGAAGCTGGGCCTCGCCGTGATCGGCATCCGCCTCGTCTTCGCGGCCGTCCTCGGCTCGCCGATCCCCGGCACGCATCTGCTCGTCACGCTGCCCGAGGTGCCGCTGCCGGACTGGGCGCAGGGGGTGCGGATCGGCGGCAAGGTCACGCTGGAGGGCCTGACCTTCGCGCTCTACGACGGCCTGAAGCTGGCGACGCTCCTCATCTGCGTGGGCGCCGCGAACGCCCTCGCCTCCCCCTCCCGCCTGCTCAAGTCCCTTCCGGGGGCGCTGTACGAGGCGGGGGTCGCGGTCGTCGTGGCGATGACGTTCGCGCCGAACCTGATCGCGGACGTGCGCCGCCTGCGCGCGGCCCGGCGCCTTCGGGGCCGCCCCGACAAGGGCCTGCGCGGGCTGCTCCAGGTCGGACTGCCGGTGCTGGAGGGCGCGCTGGAGCGCTCGGTGTCCCTGGCCGCGGCGATGGACGCGCGCGGTTACGGCCGCACCGCCGAGGTCCCCGCGGCGGTCCGCCGGGCCACGGCCGCGCTCACCCTGGGCGGCCTGATCGGGGTCTGCGCGGGGACGTACGGCCTCCTGGCCTCGTCCGGCGCGGGCTACGGCCTGCCGGTCCTCCTCATCGGGGTCGCCTCGGCGCTCGCGGGCCTGTGGCTGGGCGGCCGCCGTTCGGTCCGCACCCGGTACCGCCCCGACGTCTGGGGCGTACGGGCCTGGCTGGTCGCGGCGTCCGGGGCGGCGGTGGCGGCGGTCATGATCTGGTCCGGCGCGCAGGACCCCACTGCACTGCAGCCGCAGGTCGTCCCCCTCACCGCACCGACGCTGCCGCTGTGGCCGGCGGCGGGCGTCCTGCTCGGGCTGCTCCCGGCGTTCGTCGCCCCGGCCCCGCCCCTCGCCACCAAGCAGCCGACGGAGGCAGCACAGTGATCCGCTTCGAGAAGGTCTCCGTACGCTACGGCGACGCCCCGGGCCCGACCCTCACCGATGTCGAACTCACGGTGCCCGAGGGCGAGTTGATGCTGCTCGCGGGGCCGTCCGGGGTCGGCAAGTCGACGCTGCTCGGGGCGGTCAGCGGGCTCGTGCCGCACTTCACCGGGGGCACGCTGACCGGCCGGGTCACGGTCGCGGGCCGCGACACCCGTACCCACAAGCCGCGCGAGCTGGCCGATGTCGTCGGGACGGTGGGCCAGGACCCGCTCGCCCACTTCGTCACGGACACGGTGGAGGACGAACTCGCGTACGGCATGGAGTCGTTGGGCCTGACCCCGCCCGTCATGCGGCGCCGCGTCGAGGAGACCCTCGACCTGCTGGGCCTGGCGGATCTCCGCAACCGGCCCATCGCCACGCTCTCGGGCGGGCAGCAGCAGCGGGTGGCGATCGGCTCGGTCCTCACCACGCACCCCCAGGTGCTGGTCCTGGACGAGCCGACGTCCGCGCTCGACCCGGCCGCCGCGGAGGAGGTCCTCTCGGTCCTGCAACGCCTGGTGCACGACCTCGGCACGACGGTCCTCATGGCCGAGCACCGCCTGGAGCGGGTCGTCCAGTACGCGGACCAGGTGGCGCTGCTGCCCGCCCCCGGGGAGCCGCTGCTGGTCGGCGACCCGGCGACGGTGATGGCGGCGTCGCCCGTGTACCCGCCGGTGGTGGGCCTGGGCCGGCTGGCGGGCTGGGACCCGCTCCCCCTCACCGTGCGGGACGCTCGGCGCTCGGCTGCGGGACTGCGGTCCCGCCTCGCCGGGCGCGCCCACGCAGCGGGGCCGCACCCGACGCAGTCCCGCGCCCCTGGCGTGACCGCCCTCGCCGCCACCCGGAAGCTCGGGGTCCGTCGTGGGCGCGTCGAGGCCCTTCGGCACGTGGACCTCGACGTGTCGCGTGGCGAGATCATCGCCCTGATGGGACGCAACGGAGCGGGGAAGTCGAGCCTCCTCTCGACCCTCGTCGGGATGATCAAGCCCACGGGCGGGACCGTCGAGGTGGGCGGAGCCGCACCGCACCGGCTGCCGCCCCGGGACCTGATCCGCAAGGTGGGCCTGGTGCCCCAGGAGCCGCGGGACCTGCTCTGCGCGGACACGGTGGCAGCGGAATGCGCGGCAGCCGACCAGGACGCGTCCGCACCCACGGGCACCTGCCGCGCCCTCCTCACCGAACTGCTCCCCGGGATCGCGGACGACACCCACCCCCGCGACCTCTCGGAGGGCCAGCGCCTCACGCTCGCCCTGGCGATCGTGCTGACGGCGGCCCCTCCGCTCCTCCTCCTCGACGAACCGACCCGGGGCCTGGACTACGCGGCGAAGACCCGCCTGATCAAGATCCTGCGCAAGCTGTCCTGCGCCGGGCACGCGATCGTGATGGCCACGCACGACGTGGAACTGGCGGCGGAGCTCACCCACCGGGTGGCGATCCTGGCGGACGGCGAGATCGTGGCGGACGGCCCGACCCCGGAGATCGTCACGTCGTCCCCGTCCTTCGCGCCGCAGGTGGCGAAGATCCTGGCGCCTCAGCAGTGGCTCACGGTCAGCCAGGTCAGGCAGGCCCTGGCATGAGGGACGAACAGGAACCGAGCACCCCCACCGACGGTCAGCCGCGTACGAACGGCGAGGACATGGGCCAGCGGCGTCGGGAGCCCCACCGGGCGGAGGCCGCAAGCCGGCGCGGCCCCGCCCCACGCTCCGAGCGACGGCGCACCGACCCCGAGAAGACCCGCACCCCGGCCCCGCGCCACGACCGCCAGGCGAACCCGGTCCGCCTGGGCCCCCGCTCGATCGCCGCCCTGCTCCTGGTCAGCGCGGTGGGCGTGGTGGGCATCGGCTGGCCGCTGATCACCGGCCCCGGCTCCCAGGTGAACGCCCACGCCCAGGACGCGCCCTGGCTCTTCGCGGGCCTCCTGGTCCTCCTCGTCGCCGTCGTCGCCGCCACGATCTCCGAGTCCGGCATGGGCCCCAAGGCGGTCGCGATGCTCGGTGTGCTCGCCGCCGCCGGAGCCGCCCTGCGCCCCATCGGCGCGGGCACCGCCGGTATCGAGCCGATGTTCTTCCTCATGGTGCTCAGCGGCCGTGTCCTCGGCCCGGGCTTCGGCTTCGTGCTCGGCTCGCTCAGCATGTTCGCCTCCGCCCTGCTGACCGGCGGGGTCGGCCCCTGGATGCCGTTCCAGATGCTGTCGATGGGCTGGTTCACGATGGGCGCGGGCCTGCTCCCGGGCCCGCACAGCCTGCGCGGCCTCCCCGAGCGCGCGATGCTCGCCGCCTACGGCTTCCTCGCGGCCTTCGCGTACGGCACGATCATGAATCTGGCCGGCTGGCCCTTCATGAACGCGCTGGCCTCCTCCGTCGCGTACCAGCCGGACGCGGCGCTCCACGAGAACCTGGCCCGCTTCGTCGCGTACTGCCTGGCCACCTCCCTCGGCTGGGACCTGGGCCGGGCCGCGCTCACCGTCGTCCTGACGCTGACCGTCGGGGGCGCCGTGCTGAAGGCCCTGCGCCGGGCCACACGACGGGCCGCTTTCGAGGCCCAGGTCACATTCGACGGCCACTGAGGGTCCCGGCGCCGTGAAGCGCCCCACATGACGGAGGTCACCTCCTAACAGGGATCGTAGGCGCCCTTTATGTCCGCTTGACCCGTCACACCCCCTCTGACCTGCGACATGAGACCTGGACCACAAAAGGGACATGTACCCCACTTACGACTTCCACTAGAAAAGGGGGTCTTTGCGGAACACCCCGGGGGCCTGTTTCTGTGGAGCGGTCGCCGAGCACCAGGGGCCTCGCCCCGGCGCCTTCGACGCCCCCGTCCCCCACGGAAGGTCCCGCCTTGTCCGCCACGCTTCTCCGTCGCATCGCCAGCCCGAAGAAGGCCGTCGCCGGCGCCGCCGTCGCGGCCGCCACGACCGGCATGATCTTCGCCTCGGCGCCGGCCCAGGCAGCGCCGACCTCCGCCAAGGCGATCGCGCAGCAGAAGATCTCGGACTCGGCGCAGTTCCGCTGCTTCGACAACATCGTGTCCCGCGAGAGCGGCTGGAACCCGAACGCGACGAACTCCTCGACCGGTGCGTACGGCCTGGTGCAGGCGCTGCCCGCCAACAAGATGGCGTCCGCCGGGTCGGACTGGAAGACGAACCCCGAGACGCAGATCGAGTGGGGCGTCAACTACATGAACGACCGGTACGGCAGTGCCTGCGGCGCTTGGTCGCACTGGCAGGCCAACGGCTGGTACTGACCGGCACATGACTGGGGCGGCACCCGAAGGTGCCGCCCCGGTCCTCTGTCGTCACCGTGCGGACCGTGGGGGCTGGTCGCGCAGTTCCCCGCACCCCTGACCGTTCCCCCCTCGCCCCTCCCCTAGAGGCGCTGGATGATCGTCCCCGTGGCGAGTGCGCCGCCCGCGCACATGGTGATGAGCGCGAACTCCTTGTCGCGGCGCTCCAGTTCGTGCAGGGCGGTGGTGATGAGCCGGGCCCCCGTGGCGCCCACGGGGTGGCCCAGCGCGATCGCGCCGCCGTTCACGTTGACCTTCTCCAGGTCCTGTTCGAAGACCTGCGCCCAGCTCAGCACCACCGACGCGAACGCCTCGTTGATCTCGACGATGTCGATGTCCTTCAGCGACATCCCGGCCTTGCCGAGCACGGCCCGCGTCGCGTCGACGGGCCCGTCCAGGTGGTAGTGCGGGTCGGACCCGACGAGGGCCTGGGCGACGATGCGGGCCCGGGGCTTGAGCTTGAGCGCCCGCGCCATCCGCTTGGACGCCCACATGATGGCGCAGGCGCCGTCGGATATCTGCGAGGAGTTGCCCGCCGTGTGGACGGCGGTCGGCATGACGGGCTTCAGCCCGGCCAGGCCC
This sequence comes from Streptomyces sp. cg35, assembly GCF_050410835.1. NCBI lineage: Bacteria > Bacillati > Actinomycetota > Actinomycetes > Kitasatosporales > Streptomycetaceae > Streptomyces > Streptomyces sp. cg35. Next base: position 6,224,390 of record NZ_CP191268.1, on the reverse strand, counting down.
TCCATCGTGGTGTCGCGCAGCCCTTCGTCGCGGTCGACGAGGCGCCACATGCCCTGCCCGGCGGCCTGCTCCGCCTCCGTCGTGGGCACCTGCACGGCGAACGTCTCGCGCTTGAAGCGCTCCTCGGCCCAGGCGACGGCCGCCCGCTCCTGCGAGATGAGGCCGAGCGAGTCGACGTTCTCCCGGGTCAGCTCCCGCCTGCGCGCGATGCGCTCGGCGGCCTCGAACTGGTTCGGCAGGTCGACGTTCCACTCCTCGGGGAACGGCTTGCCGGGGCCGTGCTTGGAGCCGGAGCCGAGCGGCACCCGGGACATGGCCTCGACGCCGCACGAGATCCCCACGTCGATGACGCCGGCCGCGATCATGTTGGCGGTCATGTGCGAGGCCTGCTGGGACGACCCGCACTGACAGTCCACCGTCGTGGCCGCCGTCTCGTAGGGCAGGCCCATCGTGAGCCACGCGGTGCGGGCCGGGTTCATGGACTGCTCGCCCGCGTGCGTGACCGTGCCGCCGACGATCTGCTCGACGCAGTCCGCGTGGATGCCGGTACGCCCGAGGAGTTCGCGGTACGTCTCCCCCAGCAGATACGCGGGATGGAGGTTGGCCAGCGCGCCCCCGCGCTTGCCGATCGGCGTACGTACGGCTTCGACGATGACGGGCTCGGCTGCCATGGCGGTCGTCCTCTCACGCTTCCCGGACCAGCAGGACCAGAACCGGGCAGAAGCCCCGCACGCGAAACTAGAACGCGTACCAGTTCTCCGTGCAGTCTCGGCGTGATTACCCCGGGTACGCAAGGGGCGTGCAAGCACCGCGCACGGAACCAACACACCCGCGACCCTTGCCACTTCTAGAACGCGTTATTACCTTTCCAGCCAGAACTGACGGACTGTCAGAACACTCGGGAGAGACCCATGCCGTGCCCCGCGCTGCCCGACGGGTTCGACTTCACCGACCCGGATCTGCTCCAAGACCGCGTGCCCTATCCGGAGTTCGCCCAGCTGCGGCAGGCCGAACCGGTCCGCTGGATCCCGCAGGAACCCGGCATCTCCGGCTTCGACGACGCGGGCTACTGGGCGGTGACCCGGCACGCGGACGTCAAATACGTCTCCACGCACCCGGAGATCTACTCCTCCCACACCAACACCGCCGTGATCCGCTTCAACTCCTCGATCCAGCGCGACCAGATCGAGGTCCAGAAGATGATCATGCTGAACATGGACCCGCCGGAGCACACGCGCGTGCGCCAGATCGTGCAGCGCGGCTTCACCCCGCGCGCCATCCGGTCCCTGGAGCAGGCCCTGCGCACCCGCGCCCGCGACATCGTCGCGGCGGCGCTCCGGCAGGCGGGCCCGGACGGCTCGTTCGACTTCGTGACGAACGTGGCGGTCGAACTCCCGCTCCAGGCCATCGCCGAGCTGATCGGCATCGCGCAGGACGACCGGGCCCGGGTCTTCGACTGGTCCAACAAGATGGTGGCGTACGACGATCCGGAGTACGCGATCACCGAGGAGATCGGTGCCGAGGCGGCCATGGAGATCGTCGGGTACGCCATGAACCTCGCCGCCGAGCGCAAGCAGTGCCCGGCCAAGGACATCGTCAGCCAGCTGGTGGCGGCGGAGGACCAGGGCAATCTGTCCTCGGACGAGTTCGGCTTCTTCGTGATCCTGCTCGCGGTCGCCGGCAACGAGACGACCCGCAACGCGATCACGCACGGCATGCACGCGTTCCTGACCCACCCCGATCAGTGGGAGCTGTACAAGCGGGACCGGCCGAGCACGGCCGCCGAGGAGATCGTGCGCTGGGCGACGCCCGTCGTCTCCTTCCAGCGCACCGCCACCCAGGACACCGAGCTGGGCGGGCAGAAGATCCGGGCGGGCGACCGCGTCGGCATCTTCTACTCCTCGGCCAACCACGACCCGGAGGTCTTCGAGAACCCCGACGCCTTCGACATCACCCGCGACCCCAACCCGCACCTCGGCTTCGGCGGCGGCGGACCGCACTTCTGCCTCGGCAAGTCGCTCGCCATCCTGGAGATCGACCTGATCTTCAACGCGATCGCCGACGCGATGCCCGGTCTGCGGCTCGCCGGCGATCCGCGCCGGCTGCGCGCGGCCTGGCTCAACGGCGTCAAGGAACTGAAGGTGTCCACCAGCGCGGGCTGACCGCCACGGGCCGGTGAACTTCGGCCGGAACTCCCCCACGATTCACCGCTGAGTGAACATTTCCGTTGCGTTGCGCGTCTTCGTCCGTGGAGCATGCCCTGCTCCACCCCAGCGTCCCGCAACGGAACGGACCGGTACCCGTGGCCACGGCCGACCTGCCCCTCGCACGCCGGCGTCCCGCCCTGGCCGCACGCCACCGCGTGGCGCTGCTCGCCACCGCACCCACCCTGCCCCTGTACGCGGTGTGGGCGCTGTTCCTGGCGACCGGCGGCGGCGATCTCGCGGCCCAGCAGGCCTGGGCCCGGTTCGCCGCCGACCACGGGGCGTCGGCGTACAACCTGTTCTGGTACGGCGGCATGCACACCGCCAACTACTCGCTGATCTCGCCCTATCTGATGGCCGGACTCGGGGTGCGCCCCGTGACGGTGGTGTCCGGGCTCGCGGCGGCCTGGCTCGGCTCCCTCCTGGTCGTCCGCACCGGAATCAGCCGTCCGCTGGCCCCGGCCGTGCTGCTCTCCCTGGCGCTGTGGTGCAACGTGGCGTCGGGGCGCACGACGTTCGCGCTCGGGGTCGCGTTCGGGCTCGGTGCCTGTGCGGCGCTGACGGGGCGGCGCCGGTTCGCCGCCGCGGCGGTGTGCGGGACGCTCGCCACGATGGCGTCCCCGGTGGCCGGGCTGTTCGTCGCCGTCGTCGGGGCGGGACATCTGGGCGTACGCGCATGGGGACGGGCGGCGGCGCTGCTGGTGCCGCCCGCCGTGGTGGTGGGTCTGACGACGCTGTTCTTCCCTTTCAAGGGCGAGCAGTTGATGCCGCTGAGCCGGATCTGGCCACCCGTCCTGTTCGCCGTCGCGCTGGCGGTGGCGGGCCCGCGGCACTGGCGGGCTGCGCGCTGGGCCGCCGTGGTCTACGCGGCCGGCACCGTCCTCACGTATCTCGTCCCCTCCCCCGTCGGCACGAACGTGGAGCGGCTGGCCGAACTCGCAGCGCCCGCCGTTCTGTTGGCGGCGGCCCGCACGCCGGGGCTGACCCGTGCCAGGGTCGCGGTCCTGGTGGTCGCGCTCGTGCTGTCGTCGGCGTGGGTGGTGAAGAAGACGGCCGACGACCTGGAGGTGTCGACGCATGTACCGTCGTGGGCGGCCCAGACGCACGGTGTCGTAAGGGAGTTGCGGCGGCTCGGCGCGGACCGCACCCGCGTCGAGGTGATCCCGGCCCGCAACCACCGTGAGGCGACCCGGCTCGCCCCGTACGTGAACATGGCGCGCGGCTGGAACCGGCAGCTCGACATCGAGCGGGGGCGGCTCTTCTACGACGGCACGTTCTCGGCGGCGACGTACCGGGCCTGGCTGGACCGGTGGGCCGTCGGCTTCGTGGTGCTGCCGGAGGGCCGGCCGGACGGGTTCGCCGAGCAGGAGGCCGCGTTCGTGCGCGGCGGGGCCGCCTATCTGGAGCCGGTGTGGCGCGACCCGCACTGGCGGGTGTTCCGGGTGCGGGACGCGATGCCGCTGGTGTCCGCGCCCGCGTCCGTGGTCAGCTCGGACGGGGCGCGGGTCACGGTGCGCTTCCGGCGGGCGGGGTCGGCGACGCTGCGGGTCGCGTACTCGCCGTGGCTCAGGTCCGAGGGCGGCTGCCTGAAGGTGCGCGCGCGGGGCGAGTTCACGGAGCTGACGGCGCCCGCGGCCGGCACCTACCGGATCGGCTCGGACTGGGAGCCGTCGCCCTCGCCGGGCCGGTCAGGCGCCGGGTGTCGCGCACGGTGAGGACGAGTCCGTCGGGTCCGGGTCCGGGGTGCTGGTCGGCGTGGGCGAGACGGTCGGGGACGCCGTGTCGGTGGGGCAGCCGGACGGGGTGCCGGGGTCGGTCGGCTCCTCGGTGGGCGGCTCACCGGTGGGCGGCTCGGTGGTGGGCGGGTCCGTGGGGGGCTGCGTCGTCGGCGGATCGGTGGGCGGGGTCTGCGAGTCGGAGGGGCCGGGGGTCGGGCTCGGCTCGCCGGTGGGCTTCGGGGTCGGGCTCGGGCCGGGGCTCTTCGTCGGAGCGGGCCCGATGACGATGCCGCCGCCACCGCCGTGTCCCACCGGCTCCTTGGCCGGGGTCTTCGATCCGGCGCCCGGGCTGACCGGGATCACCCCGCGGCCGTCCGGCACGGTGTGCACGCCCTCGCGGTAGAACTCCAGCCAGTGCAGGACGAGTTGGAGGTAGTCGCGGGAGTAGTTGTAGCTGAGGACCGCCCGCTCCAGACCGCCCGCGGTGCCGAGGTCCCGGTTGCCCGCGCACAGGTAGTGCCCGGCGCCCAGGGCGGCGTCGAAGATGTTGTTGGGGTCGGAGCGGCCGTCGCCGTTGCCGTCGGCGCTCCAGCGCCGCCAGGTCCCGGGCAGGAACTGCATCGGCCCGACGGCCCGGTCGTACACGGGGTCGCCGTCCCAGGCGCCGCCTTCGGTGTCGCGGATCAGGGCGAAGCCGTCGCCGTTCAGGGCGGGCCCGGTGATGCGGTGCCGGGTGGTGCCGTGCGCGTCGACATCGCCGCCGCGGGCCTGGCCCGACTCGACCTTGCCGATCGCCGCGAGCAGCTGCCAGGGCAGGCGGCAGCCCGGGTCGGTGCGGGCGACGGAGGACTCGGCCCGCCGGTACGCGGCGAGGACGGTGGCCGGGATGCCCGACTCGGACCGCGCGACCTGCTGCGCCGGGTACGTCAGGCTCGGCGCTTGCGGGGTCGCCAGGGGCGGCAGTTCGGTGTGGTACGAGTCGTCGCCCTGGGAGTCGACGCGGGGCAGCGGCTCGGTGGCGACCGCGGCCGGATCGGCGTCCGGCACCGCCCGCTCGGCCAACTCTCTGACGACATCAGGTGCTTGGGATGCGGTCAGCAGCGCGGTCGCGGCGACGGCGACGGCGGTGCCGCGCAGGCCGCGGTGCAGGCGGGGGCGGCGGCGACGGATACGCGGGGTTCGCATGGGGGCCCTTTCTCCGGTTCGGTTCTCCGGTGCGGCACGGCTCAGCCGCCGAAGGTGTCGATGGCCGAGACCAGCCAGCGGCCGTCCCGGTGGACGAGGTCGACGGCGAGCATCGCGCCCGCGTAGTTCGCGGCGTCCTCGGCCTTCGCGGCGGTGCTGGTGCTGCTCTGGTCGGCGAAGACGAGGACGCGGGCGCGGTCGCCGTCGATGCGCTCGACGGCGCTGTCGGTGACGGTGGTCGTCACCACGGTCTTCTGCTTCTTCGCCTGGGCGAGGACGGGCGCGAGGAGGGTGCGGTGCTGGGCGACCGCCTTCCCGGTGAGGTAGGTGGCGGCGGCCTTCTCCTGGGCCTGCGGGTCGGCGTAGTCGTACGAGAACAGCGCGTTCACGGCCTTGCCCGCCTGGCCCTTGACCTCGCTGGTACGGGCCGGGTCGGTGAGGGCGGTGTTGCGGGCGGCCGCGTCGTCCTCCAGGCCGCGGGTCTCGGCGTACGCCCATCCGGCGAAGGCGCCGAGGAGGAGGGTGAGGAGGCAGAGGGCGGCGAGGAGACGGCGGCCGGGGGGCCTCGTCCGCTCCGGGCTGTCGTCACGGTCCGTCGGGACGCTCGGTCGGCGCTCGGGGGCCGCCGTGCCCACCCTGCTGTCCTTGGCGGCAGAGCGCCCGAGGCCGGGGCTCTGCTGCGGCAGTGTGGCCAATCGGCGTTGACGGTTGAGGCTGTGGCGGGTCGTGGACGGCATCCTGGGTTCCTCTTCCGTCGCTCAGTCGGTGGTCGCGGTGTCGCCGACCGGGGCCTGGCCGAGGGCGCTGAGCTTCCAGTGGCCGTCGGTACGGGTGAGCTCGCCGAGCATGCGGCTGTCCTTGTCGGTGGCCTTCTGGCCCGAGGCCCGCACGGTGACGCGCAGGGCGACCATGACGCGGGCGCGGCCCGCGCGTTCGTCGAGTTCGGTCACCGCGCCGGACAGCACCTTGGCGGTGCTGACGGTCTTGGCGCCCTGCACCTGCTTGGTGAACTCCGCGCGTCCTTTGACGAGTTGGCTGTGCAGTTCGCCGGTCGTGGAGGACTCCCAGAGGTCGAGGCCGGGCTCCAGCTCGCGGTGGTCGAGGGTGTTGAGGTTCTGCACGGCCTGTTCCCCGGCTTCCAGGGCGTCGTCGCGGGCGGTGGCGTACCCGGTGGTGTCGTCGTGGGCCGCCCCGTACCAGGACCAGCCGGCCCACGCGGCGATGCCGCCGGCGAGCAGGGTGAGGGCGAGCGCCGCGACGAGCAGCGGCTGGGTGATCCGGGACATGCGCGCCCCTTTCGTCAGGGAGGTCATCGGGCTCACCGGGCCTTGATGTCGACGATCTGCCAGACGTCGTCGTGGAGTCGGGCGGTGACGGACAGCTGGGCGGCGGATGTCGTGGGTTTCTTCGAGCCGCGCCGCGCGGTCTGGTCGAGGAAGACGAGCAGGTGCGCGGTGTCGCCGCGCAGGCTGACGGTGCCGACCCGCACGGTCTGGGTGGTGAGGGTGACGCGCTGGCTGCGGACGTTCTCCCTGACCTGGGCGAAGAGCTGGGTGTACTGCCGCGCGGCCCGCCCGGACAGCACGGTGCGGGCGGACCGCTCGGTGGCGTCGGTGCCGCCGGGTGTGTAGGAGAAGACCTTGGCGAGGGCGCTGCTCACGTCGCCGTCGACCCGGGTCGTCGCCTCGACGTCGGTCAGGGCACGGTTGTCCGCGGCGGGCGCCGTGCGCAACTCGTGCGCCTGGTACAGGAGTACGCCTCCGGTGAGGGCCAGCAGGACCGAGCCGATGACGACCCCGAGGAACGGCCACCGGGGGCGTCCGGGACGGGTCGCCCGGCGGCCGCGCCACCGGCGCCTGCGCTCATCACCCTCCGGGCGGGTCGTGGTCGCTTGTTCCTCGGCGGCCGCGGGGGCCTCGTCCCCGTCCGCCCGGGCGTCGTCCGTCAGTACTCGCCCCGCCGCCCCGCCGCCCTCCCCCCGCGTCATCCGGACACCTCCGTCACCGGTACCGCGTCGAGCGCCTTCACCTTCCACGTGCCGTCGGACGCCCGGGTCAGGACCGCCTCCAGGCGTTTGCGGTCCGTCGACGCCGACTTCGTGCCCTTCGGGGTCGTCTCCACGCGGACGGTCGCGATGAGCTTCGCCGTGCCGGCCCGGTCGTCGAGCGCGGTGACCGCGGCGTCCGTGACGACGCCGCGCGAGGACGCCCCGGAGGCCGGGGACAGCCGGCCCAGCTGGGTGCGGAGCGGTCCGGACGTGACGGCCTTCCACGTGGTGACGCCGGCCCGGGCGCGCGCCGCCGTCGACGCGTCGAGCGTGGACAGCGTCGCGACGGCGGCCCGCCCGTCGGTCAGCGCCGCGTCCCGTGCCCGGCCGTACGCGAGGTCGTCGTCACCCCGCGCCTGCGCGTACGACCAGGCACCCGTCCCGCACAGTGCGAGCGCCGCGGCGAGCCCCACCCCCGCGAGGGCCCGGCGCATCATGAACCGCTCCCCGTGCGGGAGTTCAGGCCGAGCAGGTCCGCCATGCCGTCCGACGCGGAGGCCGCGCCCGACTCCGGGACCGACGGCAGGGACAGCGCGCCCGGCCGGGCCGGTTCGGGCACCGCGCCGCCCTTCGGCGCGTTCGCCGAGCCGCGCACCCCGACCCCGCTCGACGGCGCCGCGGTGCAGCGGGCGCCGGTGTTGAGGGCGGGCGCCGGGCTCAGGTCCGTACCGAGGCGGTAGCGCGTGCCGGAGTAACCGGCCGTACAGGGCAGAGGTTTGAAGAAAGTGACCGCCATGCCGAGGTTGACCTTCTTTCCGTCGACGGCCGTGGCCCCGGCCGCGACGGCCTCGGGGAGCTTGACGAGGAGTTCCTCGGTGCCGCGCTGCCGGGTGACCGCGACCTCGGAGGTGGTGAGGAGGTTGGCGAGGACGACGCCGAGCTCGGGGTTCACGTCCCGGAGCACGCCGCTGAGCTGGGTGGCGGCCTCGGGTGCGGCCATGACCAGCCGGCGCAGGTCCGTGTCGGAGTTCTTCAGCGTCGCCGCGAGGTCCTTGGCGCCGGACGCGAAGTCCTTGATCGCCTGGCCCTCCTCGGCCTGGGTGCGCAGCACGATCCGGCCGTCGTCGATGAGCTTCGTGGTCTGCGGCAGAGCGCGGTCGGCGGCCCGGACGAAGTCGGAGCCGTTGTCCAGGAGGACCTGGAGGTCCTGGCCGCGCCCTTCGAAGGCCTTGCCGAACTCGTCGACCACCGTGCGCAGGGAGTCCAGGGGCACCGATGTCGTCAGGTCGTCGACGCTCGCGAGGACGTCGGTGACCGGGCGGGGCACCGTGGTCGCCGACGGGTCGATGCGCGCGCCGTCGGCGAGGTAGGGCCCGCCGGTGCGGTCGGGCCGCAGGTCGATGTACTGCTCGCCGACCGCCGACAGGCTCGCCACGACGGCCTTGGCGTCGTCGGGGATGCGCGGCGCGGACTTCTTGATGCGCAGGTCGGCCTCGACGCCGTCCGCGGTGAGCCCGATGTCCCCGACGCGGCCCACCGAGACGCCGCGGTAGGTGACGTCGGAGTGCGTGAACAGGCCGCCGGTGCGCGGCAGTTCGACCTTGACGGTGTAGTAGTCGGCGGCGCCCACGTACCGGCCGAGGTCGGCGTAGCGGATACCGAGGAAGGCCAGTACGAGGACGGCGATGACGAGGAACGCGAGGTTCTTGAGCCGGACGGCGAGGGTGATCACCGGGCGCCTCCGCTCGACGGCAGGGGCAGCGGCGACGTCTGCCGCGCGGGCTTCCGGGCGGACTTCTGGGCGGTCGCCGTGGGGGTCGGCGTCGGGGACGCCTCGGTCAGCGGCGGGATCAGCTGCGTACCGGGCACGGCCGTGATGTCGAGGTACGTGTTGAGGTAGTCGCCCTTGACGCCGCGCAGCACCTCGTCGGTGAACGGGTAGGTGAGCAGCACCTGGAGCGAGTCGGGCAGGTCCTTGCCGGAGTCGGCGAGCGCCTTGAGGGTGGGCGCGATCGCCTTGAGGTCGGCGACCATGTCGGCCCTGCCCCGGTCGATGGTGTCGACGGCGACGCCTTGGAGCCGGTCGAGGGAGCGCAGCATCGTCATCAGCGAACCCCGTTGTTTCTCCAGGGTCTTGAGGCCGGGCGAGAGATCGGTCAGCACGGTCCCGACGTCCTCCTTGCGGTGCGCGAGCGTGGCCGACAGGCGGTTGACTCCGTCGAGGGCCGCGGTGATGTCGCCGCGGTGGTCGTCGAGGTCGGTGACGAGGGTGTTGACGCGGCGCAGCGTGGAGCGGACCTCGCTCTCGCGGCCGCCGAGGGCCGAGTTGAGTTCGGTGGTGATGGTCTTGAGCTGGTTGACACCGCCGCCGTTGAGCAGCAGGGACAGGGCGCCGAAGACCTCTTCGACCTCGGTGTTGCGGCCGGTGCGGGACAGCGGGATGCGATCGCCGGCGCCGAGCGATCCGGTGCCGTCCTTCGGCGCGACGAGCTGGACGTACTTCTCGCCGAGCAGGCTGGACTGTTCCAGGCGGGCGCCGGTGCCGGCCGGCAGGTGCACGTCGCCGTTGAGCCGCATCGTCACGCGGGCGGCCCACCTGCCGCCCCCGACCAGGGAGATGTCGGTGACGCGGCCCACCGCGACGTCGTTCACCTTCACCGCGGACTGCGGGACGAGGCTCAGGACGTCCTTCATGTCGGCGGTGATCGTGTACGGGTGCGGGCCGAGGTCGGCGCCGCCGGGGAGCGGCAGGTCCTCCATGCCGCCGAACGACGGCGTCGGCACCGTGATGACGCCCAGGGTCAGGAGGAAGGCGGTCGTGACGGCGAGTGCGGCGGCGAGTGCCGCGCCCTTGCGGGCTCCGGAGCGCGTCATCACTGGTCGCCCCCTGTCGCGGGCAGCGGCAGCAGCGGCCCGCCCGAGCTCAGCTCGTTCAGGTTGGCCCGGCCGTCCAGGGTGCGGTTCTTCGGGTCGTACGCGCTCACGACGTTCCCGGCGGCCAGCGGTGCGACGTCCAACGCCTCGGCGAGGGAGGCACGTTGGTCGACGAGGGTCTGGGTGAGGGGGACGAGCCGATCGACGTTCTTCTTCAGCTCGCCGCGGTTGTCGTTGATGAAGGTCTTGACCTGGCCGAGTGCCTTGCCGAGTTCCTTGAGCGCGCCGGCCAGGTCGTCCTTGTTGTCGGCGAAGTAGCCCGTGACGTCGTCGAGGTTCTCCTGCGCGGTGCGCACGCCGCCGTCCTTCTTCTTCAGCATCGTGGTGAAGGACTGGAGCTGGGCGAGGGTGGTGAACAGGTCGTCGCTGCTGCCGTTGAGGGTCTTCGCGGCCTTGCCGAACTGCTCGATGCTGTCGCCCATCGCGGTCCCGTTGCCCTTGAGGTTCTTCGCGCCGGTGTCGAGCAGTCCGGACAGCGCGCCCTCGGCGTTGGCGCCACCGGGCCCGAGGGCCTTGCTCAGCTCGGTGACGCTGTCGTAGAGCTGGTCGATCTCGACGGGGGTGCGGTTGCGGGTCGCGGGCAGGGTCGCCCCGTCGCGGAGTGCGGGCCCGGTGGTGTAGGCGGGCGTGAGCTGGACGTACCGGTCGGCGACGACGCTGGGCGCGACGGCGACGGCCCGCGCGCCGGCCGGCACCTTCACCCCGTCGTCGAGGTCGAGCGTCACCCGCACCCGGGTGCCCTCGGGCTCGACGGATCCGACCTTGCCGACCCGTACCCCGAGGATGCGCAGGTCGGATCCGGCGTAGATGCCGACGGCCCGGTCGAAGTAGGCGGTGATGCGGGTGCCGTCCGGGCCGGTGGCGCGGACGCCGACGATTCCGGCGGCGATCAGCAAGGCGAGCGCGAGCCCGCCCCCGAGCAGCTTGCGACGCGTCGTCATGGTCAACCACCGGCCTTCACGTCGTACGTGCCGTTCTTCGGCGGCATGCAGGAGGTCTTGGGCAGCGACTGCTCGGGCAGGTAGTTCCGGGGCACGACGCCGCAGAGGTAGCTGTCGAACCAGCGGCCGTTGCCGAGGGTGTTGCCGATGAGCCGGTAGTAGGGGCCGACGAGCGCGAGGGTCTTGTCGAGCTTGCCCTGGTTCTTCTCCAGGACGTCCGTGACCCGGCCCAGGGCCTTGAGGGTCGGCCCGAGCTGCTTCTCGTTGTCGTCGACGAGGCCGCCGAGCTCCCGGCCGAGCGCCTCGCTGCCGCTGAGCAGCGCCTTGATGGCGGTGCGCCGCTTCTTCAGTTCTCCGAGCAGCGACCCGCCGTCGTCGATGAGCGTCTCGAAGCTCGACTTCTTCGTCTGCAGGGTCTTCGTGAGCTTCTTGCTGCCGGCCAGGAGCTGGGCGAGTTCCGTGTCGCGCGAGGACACGGTCCTCGACAGCGCGGACAGGCCCTTCACGGCCGCCTTCACGTCGGGCGGCGAGTCCTTGAAGGTCTCGGAGATCGTCTCGAAGCTGGCGGCGAGCTGTTGGGTGTCGATGTCGTCGATGGTGCCGCTGAGGTCCTCGAAGGCCTGTGTGACGTCGTACGGGGAGGTGGTGCGGGACAGCGGGATGCGGGTGCCCGGGTCCTGGCGGGCGCCGCCGACCGGGTCGAGGGCGACGTACTTCTCGCCGAGCAGTGTCTTGATGGCGATGGCGGCGGTCGTCCGGTCGCCGATCCAGGTGCTCTTGTCCTTGATCTCGAAGGAGACCTTGACCTTGTTCCCGTCGAGGGCGACGCCGGTGACCTCGCCGACCTTCACGCCGGCGACGCGCACCTCGTCGCCGTCACCGAGCCCGGCGGCCTCGGTGAAGTCGGCGGTGTATCCGGTGCCGCCGCCGACGACGGGCAGGCTGTTCGCGTTGAACGCGGCGAGCGCGAGCAGGGCGATCACCACGAGGCCGACGAGGGCGACGGCGACGGGGTTGCGCTCCTTGACGGGCCTCAGCCGGGGCCGTCTCAGGGCCGGGGTCCGCATCACTGGCACCTCGCTTCGGTGACGGAGATGCCGGTCGGCGGCTTCGACCCGTCGGACATGGTGACCCCGCCGACCTTCGCCTCGCAGAGGTAGAGGTTGAACCAGGAGCCGTACGAGGACAGGCGGGACAGGGCGGTCAGCTTGGCGGGGGTCTTGTCGAGGAAGTTCTCGATCTGCGGGATGCCGTCCCCGAGTGAGGTGGAGAGCCGTCCCAGGTGGTGGATGTCGTCCTTCAGGGGCCTGCGCGCGTCCTGGAGGAATCCGGCGGTGACCGTGGTCAGGTCGCCCATCGCCTGGACGGCGTCGCCGAGCGGTTTGCGGTCGCCGTTGAAGCCGGAGACGAGTTCCTTGAGGGTGGTGACGAGGTCGTCGAACTGGTCCTCGCGGTCGTTGATGGTGGTCAGGACGTCGGTGAGATTGCCGACGACCTCGCCGATCACCTGGTCCTTGGCGGCGACGGTCGTGGACAGCGAGCCGACGTGCTCGATGAGGCTGTCGACGGTGCCGCCCTCGCCCTGGAGGACCTTCACGATGGACCCGGCGAGGTCGTTGACGTCGTGCGGTGACAGTCCCTCGAACAGCGGCTTGAACCCGTTGAAGAGGAGCGTCAGGTCGAGGGCGGGTGTGGTCCGGGCGAGCGGGATGGTGGCGCCGGGGTCGAGCTCCCCCGTGCCGTCCCCGGTGCCGCGGTCGAGGGCGACGTACCGCTGGCCGACCATGTTGAGGTACTTCACGGCGGCCGTGGTGGTGCCCGGCAGGCGCCGGTCGCGGGCGACGGTGAAGGTGACCTGGGCGGTGCGCCGGTCGACCACGCGCACGTCGGTGACCTCGCCGACCTTGACGCCGGAGATCCGTACGCCGTCGCCGTCGATGAGCCCGGTGACATCGGTGAACAGGGCCTTGTACGTGGTCGTGTCCGTGCCGACGCCGGAGTTGGCGATGCTCAGGCCGAGCACGGTGGTGGCGAGGGCGGTGACGAGGACGAAGATCAGCGACTTGGTCAGCGGTCCGGCGAGGGAGCGCCGTTTCAGGTGGGCGAACTCGGTTTCTTCCGTGGTCACTTGAGCTTCACCTCCGTCCCCCGGTACACGGGCCCGGCGAGCAGGCTCGACCAGTCGGGCAGGTCGTCGGGCGAGGTCTTGGCGGCGGGCGCGATGAGCTCGTTCACCAGGTCGTTCTCCTGCGGCGAGTTGGCGGGCCCGAGGTCCTGTTCGGCGGAGGCGGTCGCGGTGACGGGCGCCCGGGCGGTCGACGCCCCGAGGTACGGCACCGGGTAGCAGTGCGGTCCGCCGCCCGAGGTGTACGCGGGGGCGTCACGTCCGGGCTCGTAACTGCCCCTGGACGGGACGGTGGTGAGGTCGACGTGCAGTCCGGGCTGGTCGGTGCCCTTGCCCAGCACCTTGTCCATGCGCGGTACGAAGTCGGCGAGGGTGCGCAGGGTGCACGGGAAGGACGGCGCGTACTCGGCGAGCAGTTCGAGGGTGGGCCGGGACGTGGCGGACAGCCGGATGATGTTGTCCTGGTTGGCGCGCAGGAAGGCGTCGAGGTCCTCGGCGGCGCGGGTGGTGTTGCCGTAGGCGCCGGCGAGGTCGCTCTCCTTCTCGGCGAGGGTGCCGCTGGTGGTGGTGAAGTCGGTGAGCGCGTCGATGATGCCGGGCGCGGCGTCGGCGTAGACGTGCGAGACCTTGACGAGCTGCTTCAGGTCCTCGTTGAGGGTCGGCAGGTTCGGGTTGAACTTCCGCAAGTGGGCTTCGAGTTGGGTGAGGGTGTCGCCGATACGGCTGCCGCGCCCTTCGAGTGCCTGCGACACGGCGGACAGCGTGGACGACAGTTTCTGCGGCTGTACGGCGGTGAGCATGGGCAGGACGTCGTCGAGGACCTGCTGCAGTTCGATGGCGTTGGCGGACCGGTCCTGCGGGATGACGGCCCCGGCGGTCAGCATCCGCGTGCTGGGGTCGCCGGGCGGGACGAGGGCGACGTACCGCTCGCCGAAGAGGGTCGTGGGCAGCATCTGGGCGCGCACGTCGTCGGGGATGTCGTCGAGGGCGCCGGGTTCGAGGGCGAGGGTGAGCCGGGCGCCGGTGGGGGTGGCGTCGATCTTCCGTACTTCGCCCAGTACGACGCCCCGCAGCTTCACCTCGGCGCCGAGGTGCATCTCGTTGCCGACGCTGCCGGTCTCGACGACGACGTCGTCGGAGGCGACGAAGTCCTTGTTGTAGACGGCGACGGCGAGCCAGATGAGCAGTGCGGGCACGACGAGGAACACGAGGCCGGCGAGCCGGCGGCGCAGGGTCTCCATGTCAGCCCGCCACCTTCACGGTCGTCGTGGCGCCCCACAGGGCCAGCGACAGGAAGAAGTCGGTGACGGAGATGAGCACGATGGCGTTGCGCACGGACCGCCCCACCGCGACGCCCACACCGGCCGGACCGCCGCTCGCCCGGAACCCGTAGTAACAGTGGGCGACGATGACCATGACGCTGAAGATCAGCACTTTGAGCACCGACAGCAGTACGTCGGTCGGTGACAGGAAGAGGTTGAAGTAGTGGTCGTACGTGCCTTGCGACTGCCCGTTGAAGACGACGGTGACCAGGCGCGAGGCGAGGTACGAGGAGAGCAGGCCGATCGCGTAGAGCGGGATGATGGCGACGACGCCGGCGATGATGCGGGTGGTGACGAGGTACGGCATCGACCGCACGCCCATGCCTTCGAGCGCGTCGACCTCTTCGTTGATGCGCATGGCGCCGAGCTGCGCGGTGAACCCGGCGCCGACCGTGGCCGAGAGCGCGAGGCCGGCGACGAGCGGGGCGATCTCGCGGGTGTTGAAGTACGCGGACACGAATCCTGTGAAGGCGGCGGTGCCGATCTGGTCGAGGGCGGCGTACCCCTGGAGGCCGACGACGGTGCCGGTGGCGGCGGTCATGGCGATCATCACGCCGATGGTGCCGCCGATGACGCCGAGGCCGCCGGAGCCGAAGGCGACCTCGGCGAGCAGCCGCTGCACTTCCTTCGTGTACCGGACGAGGGTCCGCGGTATCCACACCAACGCACGCACGTAGAAGAGGAGTTGGTCGCCACCGCGGTCGAGCCAGACGAGGGGGGAGGTCATGACGGGTTCAGCCTCCCTTCGGCGGAACGATCTGGAGGTAGATGCCGGTCATCACCATGTTCACGAAGAAGAGCAGGATGAACGTGATGACGACGGACTGGTTGACGGCGTCGCCGACGCCCTTCGGTCCGCCGCGCGGGTTGAGCCCGCGGTAGGCGGCGACGATCCCGGCGATGAACCCGAAGATGAGGGCTTTCAGCTCGCTGATGTAGAGGTCGGGGAGCTGGGCGAGCGCGGAGAAGCTCTGCAAGTAGGCGCCCGGGGTGCCGTGTTGCAGGACGACGTTGAAGAAGTAGCCGCCGAGGGTGCCGACGACGGACACCATGCCGTTGAGCAGCAGCGCGACGAACATGGTGGCGAGCACGCGCGGCACGACGAGCCGCTGCACGGGCGAGACGCCCATGACGGTCATCGCGTCGAGCTCTTCCCGGATCTTCCGTGACCCGAGGTCGGCGCAGATGGCGGAGCCGCCGGCGCCCGCGATGAGCAGGGCGACGATGAGCGGGCTGGCCTGCTGGATGACGGCGAGCACGCTGGCGCCGCCGGTGAAGGACTGCGCCCCCAACTGCTTTGTCAGGCTGCCCACTTGGAGCGCGATGACGGCGCCGAACGGGATCGACACGAGGGCCGCCGGCAGGATGGTGACGCTCGCGATGAACCAGAACTGTTCGACGAACTCCCGGAACTGGAAGGGCCGCCGGAACACGGCGCGGCTCACCTCGGCACCGAGTGCGAACAGTTTGCCGGTCTGGCGGAGGGGGGCGAGGAGCGGGTTCGGCGCGCGGGTTGCCGCGCGGCGCCGTGCGGCGGGCGGGGCGGGCGGTTCGCTCGGCGGCGGGGGCGGGGTCGGCGAAGTGGGCCGCTGATCAAGGCTCATTGGACAACCCCGCCAGGTATGCGCCCCGCCAGGGGCGCGGGGAACTGCGCGAGCGACCACGACGAAGGTCGCACCCGGCGTACCAGAGACGAGGGCAGACGAGAAGCCGATCTCACAGCGCACCCCCAGCCCGGGGCAACACGGCAGTCGGCTCCAGCGCATCGGCACCGTATGTCGCCCGAATCGCAGCAGCCGCCGACGCCGGCAAGGTGTCCAGCATCCCGAGCACCCGCGCTCGGCGCCGAGCAACAGCGGCGCGCTCCCCCAAGCCCGGAGAGGGCTGAAGCTGCGGCACCAACTCCCTCGGCACCGGAACCGCTCCACCGCCGGAGGCCTCAGCGGCCAGCGTGGCCGCGTCCTTCTCCTCCGACATGCCGATCGGCCCCGCCTTGCTGGCGGTGAGGAACTGCGCGACGACCGGCTCCCGGCTGGTCAGCAGGACTTCGCGCGGCCCGAAGGTCACAAGGTTCCGGCGGAACAGCATCCCCATGTTGTCGGGCACGGTCGCCGCGATGTCGAGGTTGTGGGTGACGATGAGCATCGTCGCGTCGATCTGCGTGTTCAGATCGATCAGCAGCTGCGAGATGAAGGCGGTACGGACGGGGTCAAGCCCCGAGTCGGGTTCGTCGCAGAGGATGATCTGCGGGTCGAGGACGAGGGCCCGCGCGAGCCCGGCCCGCTTCCTCATGCCGCCGCTGATCTCACCGGGCAACTTCCCCTCGGCGCCCAGGAGTCCGACGACGTCGATCCGCTCCATGACGATGCGGCGGATCTCGGATTCCTTCTTCTTCGTGTGCTCGCGCAGCGGGAAGGCGATGTTGTCGAAGAGGTTCATGGAGCCGAACAGGGCGCCGTCCTGGAACATCAGGCCGAACAGCTTCCGGGCCTCCATGATGTCCCGCTCGGGGCTGCGCGCCATGTCGACGCCGTCGACGAGGACGCGTCCCCGCTCGGGCTTGAGCAGACCGATCAGCGACTTCAGGAAGACGGTCTTGCCCGTGCCGGAGGGGCCGAGCATGACGCTCACCTCGCCGGCGGGCAGGGTGAGACTGACGTCCTGCCAGATCTGCTGCTTGCCGAAGGACTTGGTGAGCCCCTCGACCTTCACTTCGATTCCCATCGCTTCTCACCTTCAGCGAGCGAACTCGGCAGCGCACGGTAATTCGCTTCATACGTGCCGGACAAGATCTCGGAGCGGTCGCCCCGAATCTTCCTGAAAACTTGTCATCCGGTGACAAGAGCCGGGTTCTCTCCTGTCGGAAGATGAGTGAAAACACTGAGTCCTGGGAGTTGCCCCGTAGTTCGCGGCGGGGCCGCACCTCACCGGGGGTGCGGTGAAAGATGGGGCCCCGCCACGGAGATGCCGGTCAGGAAGGAGGGTTCCGGCCGGTATCTCTTGCACCTCCTGGCCAACGGGGGGGCGCCGACCAGGAGAGGAGGAACTTTTCCCGACGTTACGGCCGAGTAACCTCGGCTAGCAATAGCGGTTCGGCAATTTTGCGCTACACAGTCAAGGCCGTCCGGTTTTTTATCACCGGGCTATAAGGCGGTCAGGCGGGTGGGGTGATTACCTGCTTCGGGCTGAGGGTGTAGGTGGACTTGACCGTCAGCGCATCGCCGGGCTTGACGAGCCCTAGGCATGAGGCACTGGCGCCGGCCACGACTTGGCCGGCGGGCACTCCGTTGAGTCCGGTTGTCAGCTTGCCGGTGGCGTTGTCGTACTGCCCGTAAAGGGTTCCGGTCCACTTCACGGCACAGCCGGTCGCGGACCAGTTGAGCGTGATCCCGCTGATGGACACGTCGATTGCGCAGCGCGGCGACGAGCGCGAACCCAGCCGTCACCGCCCTGCGCAGCAGCGCCCGCATCACTTGACCGCCGAGTGCCAGTACTGGGAGAAGGTCTTGCCCTGGTTCGGGGCGGTGGCGCCCGGGTCGTTCAGGGTGCCCAGGTAGGTCGAGGTGTTGTTGAGCTTGACGCTGTTGACGCCCGAGGCGGCCGGGAGGCCGGACTTGAGGTTGACGGCCCAGTTGAAGGCGCCGAGCCCGAGGGGGCCGCAGCCGCTGGCGCCAGGGGCCGCGAAGGTGAGGTCCTGCTGGGTCGAGCCGGTCAGCGCGAGCCGGCCGAACGGTCCCTCCGGATTGGGCGTGCCGTTGGACGTGGCGTTGTCCGCGGCGATGCTCGGCGCCGCCGCGTTCCCCGGGCGCAGGACGACCGGCGCGGACTTGGTGCCGATGTAGCAGTTGCCGCCGATGAGCGGGTTGCTGAGGTGGATGCGGACCGGGATCGAGATGATCGGCACGCCCTCGGAGACACCCGCGAGCAGCTGGAAGTCGGAGGGGGTGCCCACGGACTCGACCGTCGCGACGACCCGGTTGAGCGTGCTGTTGGTGATCTGTCCGCAGACGGCGCTGACGACGGGTACGGAGCTGGGGCACATCAGTCCGAGCAGGCCGCCGGGCAGGTCGGCGGGGTCGGCGATGAGCGCGCCGTCCGACGGCGCGACCACCGAGTTGGTGCCGTCGGAGTGGGTGACGATGCCCACCTGGAGGTCGGTCTTGCCGGTCGGGACGACCGAGCTGCCGATCTTGATGACGCCGCTGGCCGAGCTGGAGGAGACGCACGTCGCCTGGTTGTCGATGCCGTCGGCGCCCAGCATGGCGGCGTTGTCGACCGGGCAGCGGTTGAACGGCGCCCAGTTGCCGTTCAGCTGGCCGGCGGCCGAGGCCGGGGCCACCGCCGCCAGGGTCGCGATCGTGGTGGCGGCGGCCACCGCGGCCACGCGTGCGGTGCGGGCGGCGGACACACGTCTGACTACGGACATGAGGTGTTTCCCTTCGGAGGCGAGGGGTGCCGGCGGGGCGAAAGGCCGCGAGCAGAGAGAGGCCGGAACCGGGACGTTACTCACGAGGAAACCAAAACGGCAATGGACTTGCTGACAGATTTTTTACTACCGGCGCGTTTATCGCGGAGTGAGTAAATCGCGCACAGTGGTGCGCACTTACTGAGCATTTCGCGGCCCCGCCGGAAAAGTACTCACCCACCGACAAACCTCCGAAGCTCAACTGAGCGCCCCCGGACAAGAAACGGACGTGAATAAATCTGTCGGAGGGAATCCGGGCATTCCCCATTGCGGGGCGAGGTTACTTGCTCGTAACGTCCATCGGCAGGCGACGGACAAGCCATCCCCGCAATCTTGGCCAGGACGTCCGCGTGGAGTGTGCACCGCAGTTCTCCCCCGACCGGTGGACCGCCGGACGGGATTCCGTACCGCTCGCACTCAACCCTCTGGAAGGATCCACCGTGCGCAGATTCACCAGAAACACCGCGATCGCCGCAGCGTCCCTCGGCGCGGCTCTCGGGCTCTCCGTCTCCTCGGCCTCGGCCACCGCGCTGGCCACGTTCACCGTGACCGGCGGCGGCGCCTACACGGCCACGGCCACCAACCCGACCCTGTCCGTGCCCTCCGCCCTGCTCCAGTGCGCGTCGTCGACGGCCACGGGCAGCGTCCCGAACGGCACGGGCCTCTCCGGCACCCCCATCGGCACCATCGGCACCATCGGCTTCTCCAGCTGCACCGTGGCGGGCATCCCCTTCACCGTGACGGCCAGTGCGCTGCCGTGGAACATCAACGTGTCCAGCATGACCGGGACCGACCAGGCCAATGGCACCATCACCGGCATCAGCGCCACCATCACCGGTGTCGGCTGTAACGCGAAGTTCGCGGGCAGCGTCAACGGCTACTACAAGAACAGCACGCACACCCTGTACGTCACGGGTGGCGGTACGCTCGCCGCCCAGACCGGTGCCAGCTGCCTCGGTCTGATCAAGGCCGGCGACAAGGCGAACTTCCTCGGCAACTACGTCCTGAACACCTCCCCGGTCATCAAGTCCCCGTGATGCTCTGACCCCTTCTTGATCCAGCCCGCCGCCGGTCGCGCACCGGCGGCGGGCCGACCGCGTCCGGGGCACGGCGCGGCCGTTCGCAGCAGTGCCCGTACCGATCGAGCAGTGCCCGTACCCACGGAGGTCAGCGGATGACAGCGGCAAGATGGCGGAGCGGACGGTCGGGCGGCACACGGACGGTGCGCATGGCGCGCGTGGTGCCGATCGCCTCGGTCGCGCTCGCCGCCGGCCTGCTGTCGGGTCCCGGCTCGCACGCGGACGAGGGACAGGGCTCGGTGGAGATCGCATACGACTGCGCGGTACCGCCTCCGGCGGCGGACCAGCAGACGGACGGAGCGACGGACAAGCAAGGGGATGCCGACACGTCGGCCACCCCGAGCACACCCGGCTCGCCCACCACCGTGCGCGCGTCGGTACGGATCTCCAGCGGGCTCCCGCGATCCGCCGCGCCCGGCACCCCGATCGACCCCGGCACCGTGGCCGTGGAAGCCGCCCTGCCGTACGCCCAGCTCGCCCCCCTGCTGCCGGACGACGTCAGCGGCGTCACCAGTGACGCGACGCTCGGCGTCCAGGTGCAGCAGGGCAAGTCGGCGGCGGACGCCTCCTGGTCATCGCTGACGGCAAGCGCCTCGACCCCGCCGTCCGACGGCACGCTGCGCCTGGGCCACAGAGGCGGCGCTCCCACGATCACGGTGAGCGAACCGGGGGACGTCGATCTCTACGCGGGTGAACTCGACCTGAAAATAAGCCCGTTGCCCACTGACGCGGACAAGGGGGCCGCCGCCGCCCCCTTCACCCTCACCTGCACCCCCGCGAGCACGGATTCGGCCGGACGACGGCTCGCCCACATCGGCGTGCCGGACGGCGAGGAACCGGGAGCGTCCTCACCGGACGCCTCCGACGGTCCGTCGGACTCCGCTCGGGACGGGATAGCCGTCGAGCCGAAGGACGGTGCCGACGGCCCGGTCGGCGCATCCACCTGCGCGGCGGAAATGCCGTCGGGGGACATGGACCTCAGTCAGATACCGGACCCCCTGCCCGGGACAACCCTGACACCGATATTCCCTCTCGACGGAATCCGGGCATGCGCCTACGCGGTCGGCATGACCACCATACGGAAGCCGAACGGCACCGTGATCATCAACGACCCGGCCAAGGGACCGGGCCTGATGAACATCCGGGCCAACGCGCAGACCCAGTACGCATCGCCTCCCGTACCCTTCTACTTCCGCTCCGACTCCCTGGGCGAACTCACCCTGCCGGACGCCGACTCGACGATCCTCAACTTCGGCTTCGTCCCCGTCACCGCCAAGGTCTCGTTCGACAACGGCCCGATCACCATCTCCACCGGTTCCAGGGGCATACTCCCCGACCTCGAGAACTTCGCCGTCGCGACGTTCTTCCAGTCACTGCGCGTCCACGACGTGAAGGTCAACGGCACGCCCATGGACGTCGGCTCCTCCTGCCGCACGTCGAAGAAGTACCGGGTCACGCTGCGCGGTGACTTCACCTCGCCCACCGACGCCTACACCAACGTCCTGACCGGCGGCATCCTCAAGGGCAAGGTGGACATTCCGTCGTTCTCCGGCTGCGGAGCGAAGGGCGAGGATCTCGACCCCCTGCTCACGGCCTCACTCAGCGGCCCCGGCAACAGCATCATCATGAACCAGGCCCCGACCTGCCTTCCCGACCTGCCGGAGCCCAACCAGTGCCCCCCGGTGATCCCCCCGCTGCCCGGAGCGAAGACTCCGTGACCACCTCACCGACTCATCACTTCTCAGCCACATCCCCCACACCACGATCAATCTCTGCGCAACAGATGTACAACACACAGTAGTTGTTCTAATTTTCATTGACCCAGTTGGTACGCACCTGGCGGGTGGGACAGCTGCGCACCCGTGCGTCATCCCGCCCGGCCCCCCACCCGGCGCTCGGACAAGCGAGGAAAGTGGCCATGCCCCTGCCCGCGCACACGAAGGATGTCGACGACCCCCTGGGGCCCCTGCCCCGGGAGTTCGCGCGCATCATGCGGCCCGAACTCCCGGGTCTCATCAAGGAGATCGGGGTCGAGGTGACGCGCGCGTTCCCCGAGTACGCGGCGCTGCTGAGCGGGCCGAGCGGCGCGGCGATCCGGCAGGGTGTCGAGCAGAGCCTCATGGCCTTCGTGGACCGGGTCGCCGATCCGAACGCCTCCACGGCGACCCGCGACGAACTGCTCCGCAAGTTCGGCCGGGTCGAGGCGTACGAGGGCCGGGACCTGGCCACCCTCCAGGGCGCCTACCGGCTCGGCGCGCGGGTCGCCCTGCGCCGCGCCAAGGACCTGGGTCGCCGCTTCGACCTCTCCCCCACCCTCCTGCTCACCTTCGCGGAGGCCGTCTTCGCCTACATCGGCGAACTCGAAGCGCTCTCCCACGAGGGGTACATGGAGGTGCAGTCGAGAGCGGGCGCGGCCGACGAGATCGTGCGAAGACGGTTACTGCATCTGCTGCTCGCCGGAACACCGTTGGGGCACACCACCATCCACAACCTGTGCGAGCAGACCGGGTGGCAGCTCCCCGCCGAAGTGACCATGATCGCGATGCGGACGCCGGCCGAACACATCCAGCCAGGTCTGGCCGTCGACATCCTCGCCGATCTCGGCGCCCCGCAGCCGCACTTGCTGATCCCCGGCCCGCTTACGCGAGAGCGCCGCGCGATGCTGGAGGCGGCCGCCCCCGGAAGCTCGTACACGATCGGGCTGACCCTGCCGACCGAGCAGGCCGCCGACTCGCTGCGCTGGGCCAGACAGGTGCTTCAGCTCGTCGATGATGACATCGTTGCCGATGAGCAAGTCATCGACTGCGCCGACCACTTGGTGACACTGTGGCTGCTCGCCGACCCGGCGCTGGTCACGGAGATCGCCACCCGCGAACTGGCCCCGCTCGACAACTCCTCCGGTACCCGCCGCGCCCGTCTCGTGGAGACCCTGCACGCCTGGCTGACCACGCGGGGCACCGCCGAGCAGGTCGGCGACGCGCTCGGCGTCCACGCCCAGACCGTCCGCTACCGGCTCCGCAAGCTCGACGCCCACTTCGGCGACCGCCTCGAAGCCCCGACGCACCGCTTCGCCCTGGAGGCCGCGCTGCGCGCCCTGCACCTGCGGGACAAGAACGCCTACGACGCGGAGTAGGCCTCCACGAACGCGCCGAACGCCTCCGGCGAGAACGTGACGTGCGGGCCCGCCGGGTCCTTCGAGTCGCGGACGGCGACGGCGGCGCAGGGGGTTGAGGCGACCTCGACGCAATCGCCGCCCTGGTCACCGCTGTACGAGGACTTGGCCCAGGCGAGGGCTCCGAGCGGCGCGCACTCGACGCACGATCCGCCCTGGTCGCCGCTATAGCTCGACTTACGCCACTGGATGCTCGCCATAGTCTTCCTCCATCACGCGCCGGATCAGCTGAGCCGAGTCCGCGATGGACAGGGCGGCCGCCTGCAAGTGATCGTAACGGAGCGAACAGTCCTTGACGGTGGTCGGGTTGGCGGTCGGATGTCCTTGCCCATAGCCCTCGGTGTAGACGATGGCCGGGTCGCTCGGGAAGCGGAAGAGATCGTACGGACCCTGTAGCCCGGCGTGCGCCCCGACGCCAAAAGGCAGAACCTGAATGTTCACCGTCGGCTCGTCCTCGTAAGCCAACAAGTGCGCGAGTTGGCCACGCATGACATCCCGCCCACCGATCTCCTGACGTAGCGCCGCCTCACCGAGGATGAACCACGTCTGCGGGGGCTCCTCCTTCTCCAGGATCCTCTGGCGGGCCAGCCTGACCTCGGTGCGGTCGTCCAGCTTCGTGCGGTCCAGCGTGCCGAGCACTGCCCGTGCGTACGCCCTGGACTGCAACAGGCCGTGAACCATGCCGGGGTGGAACGAACAGATCTCCTCGGCCCGCGCCTCCAACTCCGCAACCTGCTGGAACCACAAGGGCAGTTGGGAACGCAGCACAAGCCCCACCAGCCGCGACAACAACCCGTCGGTCCCCAGCGCGGCATCGCACCGCTCGCTGAACTCGGGCGTCGGCAGCTTCCGGGCGGTCTCGATCTGTCCCACCAGGGAGCCGGTGTAATTGACGATCTGCCCGAGCTGCTTCTGGGTCAGCCCCGCGGCCTCCCGGTGACGGCGCAGCTCGAAGCCGTAGTAGTCGAGCGGCGAGGCGCCCGGGTCGAGGACGTTGATATGGACCATGCACAGCCCCCTCAACTCGGCCCACACTCGGGCCTGTTGCATCCAGTCGATTGCTCAGCGTAGTCACGCTTCGCCACGCTCGTACCGTGAACAAGCAAACCGAGCAGCCGCACGTCTACACACTGCGGCTCACCGTCGGCACCCACTCGGCCCGCCATGTGCGCCGCATCGTCCACCGCCTGTGCGCCGACTGGTCAACGCCGCCGGAGGTGGCCGACGACCTGGCCCTGGGCGTCACGGAACTGCTGTCCAACGTCGTACGGCACGTGCCCGGCGCCCGCGCCGAGGTGCGGCTGCTGCACGACGTGGAGACCGGTCACGTCCGCGCGGAGGTGACCGACGGCGGGCCGCAACTTCCGCAAACGGCGCCCGAGTTGCGTGACCCGTTCGCCGAACACGGCCGGGGACTCGCCATCGTCGCGGCGGTGGCGGCGAAGTGGGGAGTCGAACCCCTGACGCCGCCGCACGGCAAGACAGTGTGGTTCGAGTGCGCGCTCACCAGTTCCCCGCGCCCTTGAAGCGACGGTGGTGCGCACGCACGACCGGCGGAACCGGGCGAGCCCGAGTCCCCCTCAGCCTGACCCCGCGCCCCGCTGTGCAACAGCCCCGCCGGCCACCTCGGCGGGGACGTCGCCCTTGGCCGCCTCGCCGGTCACGGTCCGCGCCCGTGGCCCCTGAAGCGCGTACGTCAGGAAGAACCCGAGGCCGACCACCGTCGCCCCGCCCACCGCGTCGAGGATCCAGTGGTTGCCGGTCGCGACGATCGCGGAGACCGTGCACAGCGGGTGGACGAGACCGAACGCCTTCATCCACCAGCGGCGGGACAGGACCACAATCACGACGCCGCACCACAGCGACCAGCCGAAGTGCAGGGACGGCATCGCCGCGTACTGGTTGGTGAGCTGGGTCAGCGTGCCGTAGTTCGGCTTCGAGAAGTCCTGGGCGCCGTGGACGGTGTCGATGAAGCCGAGGCCCGGCATCAGGCGCGGCGGCGCGAGCGGGTACGCCCAGAAGCCGATGAGGGCGAGCAAGGTGGCGAAGCCGAGGGCCGAGCGGGCCCAGCGGTAGTCGGCGGGGCGGCGCACGTAGAGGACGGCGAGAACGCTCAGCGGGACCACGAAGTGGAACGACGTGTAGTAGAAGTTGAAGAAGTCCTTGAGCCAGGTGGCGTGCTGGACGACGGCGTGGTTGACCCAGTGCTCGACGTCGATGTGCAGGAACTGCTCGATCGAGTGGATCTGCCGGCCGTGGGCCTCCGCCGTGGCCCGGCCGCCGGAGATGGTGCCGCCCGTCGCGGCGAGGCGGACCTGCTGGTAGGCGGAGTAGCCGACGCGGATGAGGAGCAGTTCCAGGACCAGGTTGGGCCGGGTGAGGACCCGGCGCCAGACCGGGACGAGCGGCACCCACGACCAGCGGGCGGGCACCGGCGTCGCGTGGTCCGTCGGGAGCGGATTGCGGTACAGCGGCGAGGTGCGGGAGAGGAAGGGGACGGCGCACGCGGCGGCGAGCGCGGCGATCAGCACGACGTTGTCCCTGATCGGCTCCAGGAACGTCATGTTCGGCAGCATCATCTTCGACGGCAGCGTCAGCGCGAGGACGACGAGCACCGGCCACATGTAACGGTCCGAGGCCCGCTTGCCGACCTGCCCGACGACCGCGAGCAGCACCCACAGCAGCTGGTGCTGCCAGGTCGTCGGGGAGACGGCGACCGCCACGCAGCCGGTGATCGCGACGGCGAGCAGAAGCTGTCCGTCGCGGGCGTACCGGACCGCACGGCGCAGACCGAGCGCCGCGACGGCGACGGACAGCAGCACGAACAGGGAGATCTCCAGCGGCCCTTCGAGACCGAAGCGGAGCAGCATGCCGTGCAGCGACTGGTTGGCGTTGGCCGCCGGGTCGGTGCTCAGCCCCGCGCCCGCCAGGTGGTGCACCCAGTACGTCCACGAGTCGTGCGGCATCGCGGCCCAGGCGAGGCCGGTCGCGGCGGCGAAGGTGACGCCCGAGGAGAGGGCCGCGCGTCTGCGGCCGGTGAACCACAGCAGCGGCGCGAACAGCAGCACGGTCGGCTGGAGGGCGGCGCCGACACCGATGAGCACGCCGGACGCCTTCTCCCCGCGTACGGCGAAGCAGCCGAGCAGGACGAGGAGGACCGGGAGGATGCTGGTCTGGCCGAGCGTGAACGCATTGCGCACGGGCAGCGACAGCATGAGCAGACTGATCGCGACCGGCGCCGCGAACAGCGAGGTGCGGCGGGAGACGGGCCGGGGCAGGGCGCGCGCGGCGACCAGTCCGAGCACCACGACGAGGGCGAGCGAGCCGAACGTCCAGCCCCAGCCGAGGGCCTGCTCGGCGGCGCGGGAGAACGGTTTGAGGACGAGTCCGGAGAAGGGGGTGCCGGTGAACCGGTCGGGTGCGTCGTACAGGGAGCCCTTCACATGGAGCACGCCCTCCGGGCCGATCCAGGTCTCCAGGTCGGTGAGGCGCTCACCGCGCGGGGTGCTCAGCACGGCGACGAGCTGACGCACCGCGAGCACCGCGGCGATGAGCCAGAGGCCCACGCGCACGGCGCTCATCCGCCCGGTCACCGAACCCGCCGCCGCTCCCGTCACCGGTCCTCCGTGCTCAGCATTCGCCACGCGCTGTCCGTCCTCCCGCCCTGTCGGCTCCCACGGGGATGCCCCCGTACCGCCCCGGCCCGCAACCCGAGATTCGCACCGCCCCCGGGTGTGAGACGCAGGCAACCCCGTCTTTACCTGCCTGTCCACCCGGATTTGTCCGGAAGACGGTGCCGCGGGGCCACTTCGTTGCGCACTGCACGGACCCGGTTCCGCGACAAAGATCACAGAACGACCCATGTACGGCCCGCGTGAGACCTGGCGTTTTACCAGGCCGGAGGCGGTTTCCGAGCGGAGCGCAGTGGGACGAACACTACCCGTAACGATCGCAGACGCACCTATGGTCCCTTTAAGGCCGTCCCGCGTGGACGGCCTTTGCCCTTGTCCCCCACGAAAGGCAGGCGAGCGGACCCTTGGCCAGTGCCACGTCCATCGCAGTCAGTCCCGGCAAGGTCTCCGCCCCCGTGCGGGACCTCACCACCTCCGACGTCACCGTCACGGACCCATCGCTGGTCAAGCGAGCGGTCAAGGCGGCGGCACTCGGCAACGCGATGGAGTGGTTCGACTTCGGCGTCTACGGCTACCTGACCGCGACGCTCGGCCACGTCTTCTTCCCGACGGCGTCCAGCACGGCGCAGGTCCTGTCCACGCTCGGCACGTTCGCCGCCGCCTTCCTCGTGCGCCCCATCGGCGGCGCCTTCTTCGGCCCGCTGGGCGACCGCATCGGCCGTCAGCGCGTCCTCGCCATCACCATGATCATGATGGCGGCGGGCACGTTCGCGATCGGCCTGATCCCGTCCTACAACGCCATCGGCGTGTGGGCGCCGGTCCTGCTGATCGTGGCCCGCATGCTGCAGGGCTTCTCGACCGGTGGTGAGTACGGCGGCGCGTGCACGTTCATCGCCGAGTACGCCCCGGACAAGAAGCGCGGCTTCTTCGGCTCGTTCCTGGAGTTCGGCACGCTCATCGGCTACGTGGCGGGCGCGGGCCTGGCCACGGCGCTGACCACGATGCTCTCCTCCGGCGACCTGTACGGCTGGGGCTGGCGCGTCCCGTTCCTGATCGCCGGTCCGATCGGCCTGGTCGGCATGTACGTGCGGATGAAGCTGGAGGAGACCCCGGCGTTCCAGAAGCTGACGGAGGAGGCCGAGAGCAAGCAGAAGGCGCGGCCCAAGCCGAAGCTGCGGGACATGTTCGTCGGCAACGGCAACGCGATGGCCATCTGCATCGCCCTCGTCCTCGTCTTCAACGTCACCGACTACATGCTCCTCTCCTACATGCCCACCTTCCTGAGCGAGGAGCTCGGCTACGACGCCACGCACGGCACGCTGATCCTCATCGGCGTGATGGTGCTGATGATGTGCGTGCAGATCCCGATGGGCCGGGCCAACGACCGCTACGGCCACCGCGCCGTGATCGGCGCGGCCTGCGCCGGCTTCGTCGTCCTGTCCGTCCCGGCGGTGCTGCTGATCCGCGCGGGCTCGACCTGGGCGATCGCGCTGGGCCTCGCCGCCCTCGGCCTGCTCCTGGTCGGCTTCACGTCGTCGATGCCGTCGACGCTGCCGGCCCTGTTCCCGACGAAGGTCCGCTACGGCTCGCTGTCGGTCGGCTTCAACCTCTCGGTGTCCCTGTTCGGCGGCACCACCCCGCTCGTCGCGGCGGCCCTCATCGCCGCCACGGGCAACCTGATGATCCCGGCGTACTACATGATGGCGGCGGCCGTGATCGGCGGCGTCGCGGCCTGGCGCATGCGCGAGTCGGCGGGCCGCCCGCTCCCGGGTTCGCCGCCGGCCGTCTAGTACGCGGGGAACCGCGCGACAGGTCACGCGAAAGCCGCGGTCGCGTCCGCTCACGCACTGAGCGGACGCGGCCGCGGCTTTCGCGTGGCCCGGCGGCGTCCCCGCGGACCGCAACAGCCCGGTAACGCCGGGAACCGGCCCCGCGTCCGCCCCCGTCGCTACGCGCATGACCACAGCAGCGAGATCGTCCGCGGGCGGGCCGGCGGCATCCCTCACCACCCGGGCCAGGGTCCTTCTGATCGTCCTGGCCCTGCTCGCGGTCCAGGCCGCCTGGATCGCCGCCCCCGCCTACGCGTGCGGCTGCGGCGCGATGGTCCCGCACCAGGGGCAGCAGGTCGTGGTCGACGACGAGACGTCGGCGGTGCGCTGGGACGGCCGTACCGAGCAGATCGTGATGCGGCTGTCGGTGAGCGGCGACGGGCGCGACGTCGCCTGGGTGATGCCGGTCCCGCACCGCGCCGGGGTACGGCTCGGCGATCCGGAGCTGTTCACCGAGCTGGACCGGGCGACCGGGCCCGAGTGGCGCACCCGGCACTACTTCTGGCCGCGCGACGGCGACTGGCCGTTCGACGGCGGCGACAGCGCGGACGGCGCACGGGCGCCGAGCGCGGGCGCACCCGGCGGTGTGGACGTCGTGGGCCGCGAGCACCTC
Organism: Streptomyces sp. cg35; assembly: GCF_050410835.1. Lineage (NCBI taxonomy): Bacteria > Bacillati > Actinomycetota > Actinomycetes > Kitasatosporales > Streptomycetaceae > Streptomyces > Streptomyces sp. cg35. The sequence goes on along the minus strand of NZ_CP191268.1, from coordinate 6,195,184 downwards.
GGCCCCTTCGACGTGGCCCGCCTCACCGCCACCGACCCCGACGCCCTGGCCGACTGGCTGAAGGAGCACGGCTTCCGGCTGCCCGACCGCCTCGATGCGGCCCTGCGCCCGTACGTCGACCAGGGCTGGGAGTACGTCGCGGTCCGTCTCGCCCCCGAGGACCGCGACTCCCGGTCCGTCCTGCGCGGACGGCTCGACCCGCTGCACCTCACCTTCGCCAGCGACCGCCTCGTCTACCCGATGCGGCTGTCCCGGCTGGCCCGCACCGCCCAGCACGTGAACCTGTACGTGCTCGCCGCGCACCGCATGGAGACCCGCTCGGCCATCGGCGGGGAGCGGCCGAAGGTGACGTACGCGGGCGAGGTCACCACCAGCGCTCCCGGCCCGCTCGCCCAACTGGCCGATGGTGCACCGTACTTGACGGCGCTGGAGCAGGACTTCCCGGCACCGTCCCGGATCGACGGCGACCACGAACTGCGGCGCGCGCCGAGCGACACCCCGTACCGCACGGTGCGTTACACCGATGAGCTGGCCACGGTGGGGCCGGGCATTCCGGTCTGGGTCGTGACGCTGCTCGGGGCCGCGGCCGTCGCGGTGGCCGCGGCGCTCCTGATCGTGCGTACGCAGCGGCGCCGTCCGGTGCTTCCGCCTCCGCCCGTGCAGGTACCGCCGCGCCTAGGCTGACGGCCATGACCTCTCATCCCGAGTCCCAGCAGCCCGGCCTCGCGGCCGCCGTCGACGTGTATCTCAGCGGTCTGCTCGCTCCTGCCGACGAGGCGCTGGCCGCGGCCCTCACGGACAGCGAGGCGGCGGGCCTGCCCAGCATCAGCGTCTCCGCCACGAACGGGAAACTGCTGCACCTGATCGCCCGGATCCAGGGCGCCCGCCGCATCCTGGAGATCGGCACCCTCGGCGGCTACAGCACGATCTGGCTGGCCCGCGCGCTGCCCGCCGACGGGACGCTGGTCACCCTGGAGTACAGCCCGCGGCACGCCGAGGTCGCCCGCGCCAACATCGCGCGGGCGGGCCTGGACAAGGTGGTCGAGGTGCGGGTGGGCGCCGCGCTCGACTCGCTGCCGCAACTGGCCGAAGAGGGCGGGGAGGGCGGGCAGTTCGACCTCGTCTTCATCGACGCGGACAAGGTGAACAACCCGAACTACCTCGACTGGGCGGTGCGGTTGACCCGGCCGGGCAGTGTGATCGTCGTCGACAACGTGGTGCGCCAGGGCCGCGTCGCCGACCCCGGCGCCACCGAGCCGGACGTCACGGGCACCCGCGACGCGCTCCAGTTCCTCGCCGACCACCCGAAGTTGGAGGCGACGGCGATCCAGACGGTGGGCGCCAAGGGGTACGACGGCTTCGCCCTGGCCTACGTACGGGCCTGAACCGGACGGCCGCGGCCCCGGCGCTCAACCCTCCTGGTAGAAGCCGACGTTGACGCTGCGCGGCCCGCCCCGGTCGAGGACGACGACCTCGCCGGAGCCGCCGCGCGGCAGCCGCAGCGTCCCGCCGTACGCGAGCGGTTGGCCGGGGCCCTGCCCGGTCCCGATCCGCACCCGCACCTCGGAGGCCGGATCGTCCTGCGAGCCCCGCAGCCAGAAGACGTTCCACTCCCCTTCGGGCCCGCACCGGAACTCCAGATGCACCCGCGACACGAACAGCCAGTCCTCCGGCGTCACGAGCCGGCACACGGTGCCGTCGCGTCCCACCCGCAGCACGGCCCCCGGTTCACTGGCCGCCTCGGCCATCACCATCCCGGCCGTGGCCCCCGCGTCGCCGCCGGCCACCGTGGCCATGGTCAGTTCGAGCACCGCATTCCCCCCAGCGTTCGGTTCCGTAGCGGCCGCATCCTAGAGCCTGTCCGCACCTTCACGGCGGCCTGCGCGACAATGTCCCCATGACCGAACGCAAACCACCCGGCGTCAGCTTCGAGTCATTCGTCGACAAGCAGATCCGCGAGGCCGAGCGCCGCGGCGACTTCGCCTCCCTGCCCGGCGCCGGCAAGCCCCTGGATCCCACGAGCGACTCCACGTACGACGAGAACTGGTGGATCAAACGGAAGATGGCCCGCGAGGGCTTCTCCGTGCTGCCGCCCACCCTGGCCCTGCGCAAGGAGGCCGAGGACGCCCTGGAGGCGGCCTCGAAGGCCCCTTCCGAAGCGGCGGTGCGCCGGATCGTCACCGACATCAACGCCAAGATCAGCGACATGATGTTCAAGCCGCCACCGGGCCCGCCCCTCGGCCTGAAACCGTACGACGTCGAGGAGATCGTCCGCCGCTGGCGGGACGCCCGGACGGCGCCGGACGACCGTGCGGCAGGATGACCTCATGAGCATCGTCAAGATCAATGTCCTGACCGTCCCGGCCGAGCAGCGCGAGGTCCTGGAGAAGCGCTTCGCGTCCCGCGCCGGCGCCGTGGAGAACTCCGACGGCTTCGAGTGGTTCGAGCTGCTCCGTCCCGTCGAGGGCACCGACGACTACCTGGTGTACACGCGCTGGCGGGACGAGGAGTCCTTCCAGGCGTGGATGGAGGGCCCGATGAAGTCGGCCCACCAGGGCGGCGGCGACCGCCCGAAGCCCGCCGCGAGCGGGTCGTCGGTGTGGTCGTTCGAGGTCGTGCAGCAGGCGTCGCCCAAAGGCGCCTGAACCGGTCGGGAAGAACCGGCCGGGAACAACCGGTCAGGAATGAAGAAGCGTCGGCGGCCGGGGCGTACCTAGCGTGGTCGGCATGACCTCCATCGACTCCGTCACCCTCGAGGTGGCCGACCCCACGGCCGCCGACCGCTTCTACACCGACGCCTTCGGGCTGGGCTCCCGGGTACGCCTGCGGGCCTGTGAGGAGGCGACGACCGGCTTCCGCGGGTTCACGCTGTCGCTCACGGTCTCCCAGCCGGCCACCGTCGACAGCCTCGTCGGCTCCGCGCTCGCCGCCGGCGCCACCGCGCTGAAGCCCGCCGCGAAATCGCTGTGGGGCTACGGCGGCGTCGTCCAGGCCCCGGACGGCACGATCTGGAAGGTCGCGACCTCCGCACGCCGCAACAGCGGCCCGGCCACCCGCGACATCGACGAGATGGTGCTCCTGCTCGGCGTCGAGGACGTGAAGGCGAGCAAGCAGTTCTACGTCGAGCGGGGCCTGACCGTGGCGAAGAGCTTCGGCGGCAAGTACGTGGAGTTCGCCGGCGGGGCGGGCCCCGTCAAGCTGGCGCTCTACAAGCGCCAGGCCCTCGCCAAGGACGCCGGGGTGCCCGCCGACGGCACCGGATCGCACCGGATCGTGCTCGGCAGCGGCGCCGGGCCGTTCACCGACCCCGACGGGTTCGCCTGGGAGGCCGCGTCGCTGACCGCCAGTTCCTGACAGCGGCCGGTTCTTGACCGCCGGTTCCCGACAGCGAGACGGCCCCGCTCCGTTCGGAGCGGGGCCGTCGGGGACGGGGGTGCGGCCGGGGTCACAGCTTCAGCAGCCGCTCCGCCGTCTCCCGGTAGTCGCGCAGGGCGAGACGGAGGTGCTCGGTGTCCTCCTTGGAGTCCTGCCAGGACGTGCGCAGGGTGCTGCGGCGCCCCGCGAGGGCCTCGGTGAGGCGGGTCGTCAGCTCCTCCAGGACGTGATCGGCCTCCTCCACGGCGGCCCGGGGCTCGTCCACGAAGCCGTGCACCGCGTGCTTGAGGCGTCCCTCCAGGTCGTCGCGGGCGGCCGTGGGGACGAGTTCGGCGGAGGTGCCGGCCGGGTCGGATGTGCCGGCCGTGCCGGTCCTGGCGGCCTTGGCGGCATGCGGCTCGGCCGGGGCCGCGGGCGCGGCCGCCGGGGCCTTGGGTGCGCCGAGGGCCGGGTCCGTCCTGCCGGGACGGGCCTCCTCGGCATCACGCCCGGTACCGCGCTCGGCACCGAGGGCACCCGGGCCCGGGCCCCGCTCCCCGGAGTCGCCCAGCGGCGTGCGGGTGCGCTCGTCGTTCCCCGGGTTCCCCGGCTCACGTACGCGGTCGTCGTTCACCGGCTCGCGTACGCGGTCCTCGTTGTCCGGCGTGCGTCGTGCGCGGTCCTCGTTCTCAGGTGTGCGTGCTCGGTCGATACCGGCCATGGTTAATCAACTCCCCTTCACCAGACGCGCCTTGGGTGCATGTGAACGTTTGTCGGCCGACCGCGAGCTGTCCGGACCGATCAGGTCGTCGAAGAGGGCCCGCGCCTCGACCATCGCCGTCCGCAGCTCTTCCGTGCCGCTCCGGCTCTCCTCGGCGTCGCCGGGGCGGGCGTGCGCCGCTCCGTGGACGCGTCGCAGGCCGTGCACCCGGGAGCCGTGGTGGACGGAGATCGCGGCGAGCTGCTCCTCGTGGTCGCCGCCGTCCGGGAAGCCGCGGTCGTGCGCGAGTTCGGCCAGCACCCGGTCGGCCTCGGTGACCGCCTCCGCGGGCGACTCCACGAACCGCTCCTGGGCCTCGGCCCAGCGCGTCAGGTACCGCGCACGGGCGGCGGGGTCGAGCGGGCGGAGCTCCAGCGAACCGTGCCGCCGCACCCGCTCGGCCAGCTCCTGCTCGGCGGCCTTGGTGTCGCCGTCGTGACGCGCCACGGCCCGGTCGTACTCGGGACCGAAGCGGCGCCGGAGACCGCGTCCGCCGCGGGGCGCGGTGCGTGCGGCGAAGAACCCGGCCGCGACGACGACCACGATCCCCACCACGATCAGAGCGATGATCACGCCTGTGGACATGGGTGCTCAGGACCTTCCCGGTAGCCGTGCAGTGACGTTGTGCACCATCGAGTAGCCGCTGAACTCCGGAGCAAACAGTCCGAGTTGAGCCACCTGGCGAAATCGGTTTGCGCGGCCGCCGCACGCTGCCCCCACAATGCGCCATGCGCCCCTCCTGGACCGTCTCCCCCGAGCCGTACGACTCCCCGGTCGCCGCCGCCCTGTGGCGGGCGTACTACACGGAGGTCAGCGACCGCTGGTATCTGCTGCACGAGGGGCGCGCCACGGACCCGGCGGAGCTGGAGCGCGGGATCGCCGCGGGGGCGGGCGAGCGGCTGGCGCCGCCGGACGGGCTGCTGCTGGTCGGCCGGTACGACGCGGAGCCGGCCGGGACCGCCGGGGTGCGGCTGGTCGACCCGGGCACGGCCGAGCTGACCCGCGTCTTCGTGCGCGAGGAACTGCGCGGCAAGGGCGGGGCGCCGCTGCTGGTGGCGGCGGCCGAGGACACGGCCCGGGAGCTGGGCGCCGGGCTGATCCGCCTCGATACCCGCGCCGACCTGGTCGAGGCCCGCGCCCTGTACGCGCGACTCGGCTACGAGGAGACCGGTCCGCACAACGACGACATCTACGCCGAGCACTGGTTCAGCAAGCGGCTCGGGCGCCCGTAGGTCCGGTCGAGCCGGTCCGGCCCTGTTCGGTCCGGTCCGGTCGGGCGGTCAGGCCGCGAGGCCCGGCCGCCCGGTGCCGTCGTGCGGCCGCTCCGCGTCCGATCCGCACATCTCCGCGTTCAGCTCGGACACCAGCTGGAAGAGGTCCGTGGGGCGGTCGGGGCCCCACCAGTCGCCGAGCAGTTCCGCGAGCGAGTCCTCCCGGGCCTTGGCGAGGCGGGCCGCGACCGCCCGGCCCTCGTCGGTGAGGACGAGGTCGAGCCCCTCGCGGACGGCGAGATGCCGCTCCTCGACCTGCCGGGCCGCCTCGATGATGACCGGCAGCGGCACGGCGCTGCGCTCGGCGAGGACGGCGGGTTCGGCCCACCCGTACCGCTTGCTGCGCAGGACGAGCCAGCTGGCCGCCGGCAGCAGGTCGTAGCCCGCCCGCGCGGTGATCTTCTCGTAGATCTCGCGCCGCCCCTCGCGCGTCCCGAGCGTCGACAGGGCCCGCGCCACCTCGTCGTACGAGGAGCGCTCCACGGGGTTGGAGGCGAGCGTCTGGGTCGGGTCGGGCGCGGTGACGGAGCCGCGCAGCTTGTCCTCGCGCAGGAACCAGGACAGGACGAAGGCGATCAGGGCGACCGGGACCGCGTAGAGGAACACGTCCGTGATGGAGGTGGCGTACGCGTGCAGCACCGGCTCGCGCAGCGCGGGCGGGAGGTCGCCGATGCCGCGCGGGTCGGCCTTGAGCGAGTCCGGGCCGACGCCGGGCGGCACCTGCTGTCCGGCCAGCGCCGAACTCAGCTTCGTGGACAGCCGGTTGGCGAAGATCGTGCCGAAGATCGCGACGCCGAAGGAGGCGCCGATGGAGCGGAAGAAGGTGGCACCCGAGGTGGCGACGCCCAGGTCCTCGTACGGCACGGCGTTCTGCACGATGAGCACGAGCACCTGCATGACGAGGCCGAGTCCGAGGCCGAAGACGAAGAAGTAGGCGCTCATCTCGCCGGTGGAGCTGTTCTCGTCGAGGTTGTGCAGCAGGAGCAGGCCGAGCGTGGTGACGGCGGTGCCCGCGACGGGGAAGACCTTCCAGCGGCCGGTGCGGCTGACGATCTGCCCGGAGACGGTGGACGAGAGCAGCAGGCCGATCACCATCGGCAGCATGTGCACGCCGGACATGGTCGGCGACACTCCCTGCACGACCTGCAGGAACGTCGGCAGGTAGGTCATCGCGCCGAACATCGCGAAGCCGACGACGAAGCTGATCACGGCGGAGAGGGTGAAGGTCCGCACCCGGAACAGTTTCATCGGCAGCACCGGCTCGGCCGCCCGGAACTCCACGAACACGAACACCACGGCGAGCGCCACGCCCAGCACGGCGAGCCCGATGATCTGCGGCGAGCCCCAGCCCCAGGTCGTGCCGCCGAGCGAGGCGACGAGGACGAGGCAGGTGGCGACGGACGCGATGAGGAAGGTGCCGAGGTAGTCGATGCGGTGCTTCTTCGCGCGGACCGGGATGTGCAGCGCGGCGGCGATGACGAGGAGCGCGACGACACCGATCGGCAGGTTGATGTAGAAGACCCAGCGCCAGCTCAGGTGCTCGGTGAACAGCCCGCCGAGCAGCGGCCCGAGCACGCTCGTCGCGCCGAAGACGGCGCCGAACAGCCCCTGGTACTTGCCGCGTTCGCGCGGCGAGACGATGTCGCCGACGATCGCCATGGACAGCACCATCAGCCCGCCGCCGCCGAGTCCCTGCAGGGCGCGGAAGCCGATGAGCTGCGGCATGTTCTGCGCGAGTCCGCACAGCGCCGAGCCGACCAGGAAGATCGCGATCGCGAGCTGGAAGAGCTTCTTGCGCCCGTACTGGTCGCCGAGCTTGCCCCACAGCGGGGTCGCGGCCGTCGCGGCGAGCATGTACGCGGTGACGACCCAGGACAGGTGCTCCAGGCCGCCCAGGTCGCTGACGATGGTCGGGAGCGCCGTGGACACGATGGTCTGGTCGAGCGCGGCGAGCAGCATGCCGAGCAGCAGCGCTCCGATGGAGACGAGGACGCCGCCGCTCTTGGCCGCGTCGTCGGGCAGGGCCCGGTGCGCACGACCGCCGCCACCGGCTCCTGTCGTGCCGATGTCCTGGCTGCTCATGGCCACCTCCAGAGGCACCCCGGGCCGGTGCGGCGGGGGCTTGGTACCTCCCATCCTGGTAGGTGTGACCGGGTTTGGCCTGTTGAGTCCTGCCGGAGCGGCTCTTTTGCCCGGGACCGGCGCTGCGGAGGGGCCCCTGGGGTCTGCATAATGCGCTGCAGTTCTCGGGGAGGGGGACCAGAAGTGAGCGATGCGCTGCGTACGTGTCCGGAGTGCGGGGCCGAGAAGGGGGCGGACGGGGCCCTGTCGTGCTCCTGCGAGGCGGAGGGCTTCAGTCCGCTCCGTGTCCGTCCCTATGTGACGCTCCCGGAACCGTCCCACCCGGCGCCGCCGCGCGCGCCCGACCCGTACGCGCATCCCCCGCTGCCGCCCGAGCAGCCGGCGGCCGGGGACGACGACCACGGGCACGGCGAGCCCGTCGACGAGCCGCGCCGCGCCCCGCTGCTGCTCATGGCCGCGGTCGCGGGCGTCCTGAGCGTGGCCGCGCTGGTGACGGTGCTGATCTCGTCGGGCGACGGCGACACGGGTGCCTCCGCGCAGGAGGGGCGTGGACCGGTGGCGGTCGCCTCGTCGAGCCGCCCGGATCCGAGCCCGACGCCGAGCGCGTCCGCCTCCACGCACCGTGCGACGCCGAGCACCTCGGCGCCCGCGGCTCCCTCGGCATCCGCGCCGGCCTCCCCCACGCCGACCCCGAGCCGCACGCCGAGCGCGACGCCCTCGACGCGGCCCCCGAGCCCGTCCTCGACGCCGTCGAGCAAGCCGCCCGCCCCGGCCGTCGGATCGGTGCTGCGCCGCGGCGACCGCGGCCCGGAAGTGACCGAACTCCAGTCACGTCTCGCGCAGTTGCACCTCTACACCAGGGAGCCGAGCGGCCGCTTCGACGAGCGGACCGAGTACGGCCTCGCCACCTACCAGTACGCACGCGGCATCCAGGGCGACACCCCGGGCACGTACGGCCCGGCGACCCGCCGCGCCCTGGAGGCGGAGACCCACTAGGGCCTGTCCGGCGGGTGAGGTCGCGTCCGGGCGGCCCGGGTCAGCCGATGTGCAGCAGGATCTCTCCGCCGGGCGCGGCCTCGACCCGTACGGCCGTCAGATCCGGCACGTGGACGGTGGGCCCGTGCTCGCCCGCGCGCGGCCCGACCCCGACCACCCGCATCCCGGCGGAGCGTCCGGCCGCGATCCCGGCCCCGGAGTCCTCGAACACGACGCAGTCGGCCGGGTCGATGCCCAGCTCGGCGGCGCCCTTCAGGAACCCCTCGGGGTCCGGCTTGCTGGCCCCCACGTTCTCGGCCGTCACCCGGACCGCCGGGTAGGGCAGGCCGGCCGCGGCCATCCGCCCGGTGGACAGCGCCACGTCGGCCGACGTGACCAGGGCGTGCGGCAGACCCGCGGAGAGCAGGGCGTCCAGGAAGTCCGCCGCGCCGGGCACGGGCACGACCCCGTCCATGTCGGCGGTCTCCGCGGCGAGCATGCGGGCGTTGTCCGCGTAGTTCTCCTCCATGGAGCGCCCGGGCAGCAGCTCGGCCATCGTGGCGTGCCCCTGCCGCCCGTGCGCCACGTGCATGACCTGGTCGCCGTCGAGCCCCTGCGCGGCGGCCCAGCGCCGCCAGATCCGCTCGACGACGGCGTCGGAGTTGACGAGCGTGCCGTCCATGTCGAGCAGGAGGGCGCGCGCGGAGAGAACGGTGGGCGTGGCCGGCATCGGCGGGCTCCAGACACGGAGACGAGAAAAGACGAGAACAGACGAGAAAAGGGACAAGGCGGCCCCGCCCGCCGGTCAGGGTACGCGGACGGGAACCACTTTGTTCCCCCACGATACAAAACGAGCACCACTGATCGCCAGCCGACCCCGTTCAAGCCCCTCCGGCGATTGAGGAGCGGGGTCGGGGGCGGAGCCCCGAATTCAAGCCCCTCCGGCGATTGAGGAGCGGGGCCCGGGGGCGGAGCCCCGAGACCAGGCACCCAGCCCCCTGACCAGCCACGCCCCAGTCCACCACCCTCCCCCGGAACGCACCACCCGCCCCACCCAATCCCCCGCACAACCAACGGAGTTACCCGCATGACCCTTGCCCCGCACCCCAACTTGACGCGACCCTGTCACCCAACGCACACCTGCCCGAAACCCCCCACCCCCACCATGACCGGACGGCACCCCACAGTCCAACATCCCCCCACATCAAGGGAGTTCACATGCCCCGCACCCCTGGCACAGCCCCTCGCACGCCCCGTTTCTACGCGCGTCGACCCCTCACCGTCACGGCCGCCGCCGCGACGGCAACCCTCACCGCCGCCCTCACCCTCCTCACCGGCCCGACGGCGAGCGCCGCCCCGCCCACCCCGGTCACCGCCGCCACCGCCCGCACCTACCTCTCCGAACTGACCGTCAAGACCGAGGGCTCCTCCGACGGTTACAGCCGCGACAAGTTCCCGCACTGGATCACCCAGTCCGGCTCCTGCGACACCCGCGAGACCGTCCTCAAGCGCGACGGCACGAACGTGCAGACCGGCTCCGACTGCTCCGCCTCGTCCGGCAGTTGGTACTCCGCGTACGACGGCGCCACCTGGACCGCCTCCGGCGACGTCGACATCGACCACGTCGTCCCGCTCTCCGAGGCGTGGAAGTCGGGCGCCAGTTCCTGGACGACGGCCCAGCGCCAGGCCCTCGCCAACGACCTCACCCGGCCTCAGCTGATCGCGGTCACCGACAACGTCAACCAGTCCAAGGGCGACAAGGACCCGGCCGAGTGGATGCCGCCGCGCACCGCGTACGCCTGCACCTACCTGCGGATGTACGTCCAGGTGAAGCACTACTACGACCTCAGCGTCGACTCGGCGGAGAAGTCGGCGATCCAGTCGAAGCTCAGCGGCTGCTGAGCAAGGGCCGACCTACCCGGACAAACCGTGCGGCGGGCGAAATCCGGCCCGCAGGAACCACCCCACCCTCCTCCGGCGTTCCGTACCGTACGGACCGACTGCGGACCGACGGTCCGGAGCGCCGGAGAGCGGAGGAGATCACGTGGCGAGGCTGCGCCTGGGACCACTGCTGAGGTATGTGGACGAGGAGGCGGCGACGGTCTGGGTCGAGGCGAGCCGGCCCTGCGTCGCCGAAGTGCGCTGCGCGGACGGCGCGTCCGGCAGCGCGCACACCTTCCAGATCGACGGCCACCACTACGCGCTGGTCCCGGTCACCGGCCTCACCCCGGGCACCGAGACGGCGTACGAGGTCACCCTGGACGGCGGCACGGTCTGGCCCGAGCCGGACTCCCGCTTCCCGGACAGCACCATCCGTACCCCGGCGTACACGGAGACCGCGCCCGTCCGCGTCACCTTCGGCTCCTGCCGCTGGGCCGCCCCGCCCGCCGACGAGCACGACCCGGTGGGCCCGGACGCCCTCGACACGCTCGCCGCCCGGCTCGCCGCCGACCCGGCGGCCGAGCGGCCCGACGTCCTCGTCCTGCTGGGCGACCAGGTGTACGCGGACGAGACGTCACCGGCGACGCAAGCGTGGCTGGCCCGCCGCCGCGACCTCACGGACGACCCCGGCACCCAGGTCGCGGACTATCAGGAGTACACGCACCTCTACTACGAGTCCTGGCTCGACCCGGAGATCCGCTGGCTGCTCTCCACGGTCCCCAGCTGCATGATCTTCGACGACCACGACGTCATAGACGACTGGAACACGAGTGCCGCCTGGCTCCGCGACATGCGCGCGGTCCCCTGGTGGCGCGAGCGCATCCTGAGCGGCCTCATGTCGTACTGGGTGCACCAGCACATAGGGAACCTGACGCCGGCCGAGCTCGACGCCGATCCCGTGTACGCGGCGGTGCGCGCGACCCCCGACGGCACCGACGCCCTGCGCGAGTTCGCCGCCCGGGCCGACGCCGACCCGGGCGTCGTGCGCTGGAGCTACCGCCGGGACTTCGGCCGCGTACGCCTGCTGATGGTCGACACCCGCGCCGCCCGCGTCCTCGACGAGCAGAACAGGGCGATGCTCGACCCGGAGGAGGAGCGGTGGGTCCGGGCCCAGGCCCTCGACGGGCAGGACACCGCCCCCGGCGCCTACGACCACCTCGTCATCGGTTCGTCGCTGCCGTGGCTGCTCCCCCACCTCATCCACGAGCTGGAGGGGTGGAACGCGGCACTGTGCCGGGGCGAGCGCGGGGCCCGCTGGGCGAGGTTCGGCGAGAAGCTGCGCAGACGGGCCGACCTGGAGCACTGGGCGGCGTTCCCGGCGTCGTTCGACGCGCTCACGGACCTGGTCGCCGAGGCCGGGGCGGGACCCGCGGCGCCCGCGACGGTCTCGGTCCTCGGCGGCGACGTGCACCACGCCTACGTCGCCGAACCGTCCTGGCCGGCGGGCACCCCGGCACCCACCGCCCGTGTCCTGCAACTGACCTGCTCCCCCGTGCACAACTCCATCCCGGCGTCGATGCGCGTCGGCTTCCGCTTCGGCTGGAGCCGCACCGGGCGGGCCATCGGGCGCGGCTTCGCCCGGCACGCCCGCGCCGCGGCACCCCGTATCAACTGGCGCAAATCGGGCGGTCCCTGGTTCGGGAACCATCTGATGACGCTGACGCTGCGCGGGCGTTCGGCGGACCTCGCCCTCGACCAGGCGGACGCGGAGCGCGGCCTGGTCCGGGCGGACCACCGCACCATCACCTGACCCGTCACCCGACCCACGAACACCAGGGGTGATCCATTTCACACCTGGACTCCCGCTCTCCACTCCTGAGGGCCAACCGGCATGATGAGGCGGACCATCCGCTTCCAGCAGCCCCACATGCCCCGGGAGTCCCGTTTTGCCCGCCCCTCACTCCGAGTTCAGCCTGGCGATCATCGGCGCGGGCCCGCGCGGCACGAGCGTTCTGGAGCGGCTGACCGCCTCGGCGGACGACCTGCTCCCGGCGGGCGCCCGCCTCACCGTCCACGTCATCGACCCGTACCCGCCGGGCGCGGGCGCCGTCTGGCGCACGGACCAGGCACCCGAGCTCCTGATGAACACGGTCGCCTCGCAAGTGACCCTCTACACGGACGAGTCGGTGGACTGCTCGGGCCCGATCCGGCCGGGCCCGAGCCTGTACGAGTGGGCCGCGCGGCACGACACCGCCCTCGGCCCCGACGACTATCCGAGCCGCGCCCAGTACGGCCGCTATCTGCGCCGGGTCTTCTCCGCGGCCGTCGCCGCGGCCCCGCCCCGCGTCGAGGTCGTCACGCACGCCACCCGCGCCGTCCGGCTCGACGACGGCCCCGACGGCCGCCAGACCCTCGCCCTCGCCGACGGCCGCACACTCGCCGGGCTGCACGCGGTCGTCCTCACCCAGGGCCATCTGCCGTCCGCGGGCACCCCGGCCGAGCGCCACGTCACCGAGGAGGCACGACGGCACGGTCTGCGCCACGTCCCGCCGGCGAACCCGGCGGACCTCGACCTGAGTTCCGTACAACCAGGCGAATCGGTCCTGCTGCGCGGCCTCGGCCTCAACTTCTTCGACCACATGGCCCTGCTGACCGAGGGCCGCGGCGGACGGTACGCGGCCGCTCCCGGTGGCGGCCTGCGCTATCTCCCCTCGGGCGACGAGCCGCGCCTGTACGCCGGTTCGCGCCGCGGCATCCCGTACCAGGCGCGCGGCGACAACGCCAAGGGCCCCTACGGACGCCACCGGCCGGCCGTCCTCACCCCCGAGTCGATAGCCCGCTTCCGCAAAAGAGCCGACTCGGGCGACGCCCCCGACTTCCTCGCCGAGATATGGCCCCTGGTCGCGAAGGAGGTGGAGACGGTCTACTACGAGACCCTGCTGCGGCCCGCCGGCTACGCCTGCGCCTTCCGCGACCGCTTCCTCGCCGCCGCGCACCGCTCCCCCCAAGAGGCCGACGTCCTGGAGGAGTTCGGGATCCGCGGCGAGCTGCTCTGGTCCTGGGACCGGGTCGCACGGCCCCATTCCGGCCACCGCTATACCAATCCCGCCGCATGGCACGCCTGGCTCCTCGCCCATCTGCGCGAGGACGCGGACCACGCCGCGCTCGGCAATGTCGACGGACCCGTGAAGGCCGCCCTCGACGTGCTGCGCGACCTGCGCAACGAACTGCGCCTGATCGTCGACCACGGCGGCCTGTCCGGCGCCTCGCGCCGCGACCACCTCGACCGCTGGTACACACCACTGAACGCGTTCCTCTCCATCGGCCCGCCCCGGCGCCGCATCGAGGAGATGGCCGCGCTCGTCGAGGCCGGCGTGCTGACCGTCGTCGGCCCGCGCCTCGAAGTCGCCGTCGAGGACGGCCGGTTCGTCGCGCACTCGCCCGATGTGCCGGGCTCGACCGTGACGGCCACCACACTCGTCGAGGCCCGACTGCCCGAACCGGACGTGCGCAGGACCGCCGACGAGCTGCTCGCCCGGCTCCTGAAGACCGGCCAGGCCAGGCCGCACGCGATCGACGGATACGAAACCGGAGGCCTGGACGTAACACCGCGCCCCTACCGTCTGATCACGCGTCAAGGACGCGCGCACACACGCCGGTTCGCGTTCGGAGTACCCACCGAGGGGGTGCACTGGGTGACCGCCGCCGGGGCCCGCCCGGGGGTCGACTCGGTGACCCTCTCGGACGCGGACGCGGTGGCGCGCGCCGCCCTGCGCACCGCCGCGGGACCGGATGCGGAAGCCGAAACGGAAGCCGACCATGGCCGGATGTTGAACTTGCAAGCATTGGTTAGGTTCTCCTAACCTGTGGATCTCCCAAGCCGGTGGCAACGGCGGCAGCGTCGGCGCCGACTCCATCGGTGAACTCGGTTACGTCCCCCACCGACCGAAGGAGTCCCCACCATGACTGGACGTCTCAACAGCGCCCAGCCGTACGCTCTCGGCCTGTTCCGCATAGTCGTCGGCCTGCTCTTCGCCTGCCACGGCGCCGCCTCGCTCTTCGGCGTCCTCGGCGGCATGGGCGGCGGCACCGTCGAGGCCGGCACCTGGCCCGGCTGGTACGCGGCCGTCATCCAGCTCGTCGGCGGCGGCCTGGTCCTGCTCGGCCTCGGCACCCGCGTCGCCGCCCTGGTCTCGTCCGGGTCGATGGCCTACGCGTACTTCAAGGTCCACCAGCCCGAGACCCTGTGGCCGATCCAGAACGGCGGCGAGCCCTCCGCGATGTTCTGCTGGGCCATGCTGCTGCTCGTCTTCACCGGCTCCGGCGCGTTCGGCCTGGACCGGCTGTTCGCCGGGCGCGGCGAGCGGGCCGACGCGACGGAGCGCGAGCGCGCGACCGTCGCGGCCTGATCCCCGTCCGCGCATGAAGGCGCCCGCCCCCTCGCAGGGGGCGGGCGCCTTCGCGTACCGGGGTCCTACTTGCCGTGGTGCGACGAGGACGCGAACGGCACCGTGAAGCACGCCACCCGCCTCCCCGCCCCACCGGGCACGTCATGGATGACGACCGAGTTCGCCTCGCCGGGGCGCAGCCCCCACTTCTTGCGGACCTCCGCCGCCCCCTTGCCCTTCGCGTCGGTGGTGAAGTCGAGCCAGACCTCGTTGTCCGCATTCATCTGATCCGGATCCACGACGTGCTGGTAGTGCCCGCCCGCGGCGGCCGGGTCGGCGCCGCAGGGCTTCTGGTGCACGTGCGCGCCAAAGGCGTGCTTCGGGGCCAGGCCGTCGACGTCCAGGCTCACGGTCATGCCCGCCCCGTGGCCGTGCTGCTCGACCCTGACCCACGACGCCGCGGGCACCAGCTTCATGTCGTACGTGAGCGCGTGCGAGGGCACGTGTGCCGAGGGCGGGGCGAACTGCGCCTCGGCCCGTACCCAGTAGCAGTCCGTGCCGCCACCGGCCCCACCACCGCCCGCCGCGAGCACGGCCGCCGCGAGCACGCCGGTCACCATTCCTGCCACCATCGCCGTTCCTCTCGTCGGAACACGTAGGTACACGTACCTACACGCTCGCCGGAATCGAGGGCGCCGCGCCGCGCAGAACGCGCCACGCGGGTGAACGTGAGATGGGGAACATGTGTACCCGTTGCGTCACTCCAGCAACGCACAAGGCGTACGCTGTACAGCTGTCATGAAACCGCTCCTGCCTGGATGGAACGGTCGGGGGAACGTCCGTACGAGAGTGGGCTGACGGTGCTGGAGAGCGTGGGGTCACTGACCGGGAGCCCGTGGATCTACGCGATCGTGGCGCTCTCCGTGCTCTTCGACGTCTTCGTGCCGGTGCTGCCCAGCGGCGTCCTCGTGATCACCGCCGCCACCGCCGCCGCGGCCGGCTCCGGCGCCGCCACGGGCCAGGTCCCGCACGGCGTACCGGACCTGCTCGCCCTCACGCTCAGCGCCGCGACGGCCTCGGTCCTCGGCGACCTGGTCGCGTACCGCCTCGCCTGGCGGGGCGGCGCGCGCCTGGACCGGGCCATCGCCCGTTCGCGCCGGCTGACCACGGCACAGGAGCGCCTCGGCGGGGCGCTCGCCCGGTCCAGCGGCGGACTGCTCGTGATCATCGCCCGGTTCGCGCCCGCGGGCCGCTCGGTCGTCTCCTTCGCGGCCGGCTCGGCGCACCGCCGGGTCCGCGAGTTCCTGCCCTGGTCGGCGCTGGCGGGCGTGGCCTGGGCCGCGTACAGCGTGGCGCTCGGCTATTTCGGCGCGCAGTGGCTCGGCGCGAGCTGGCTGTCCACCGTGGTCTCGCTGCTGGCGCTGGTCGGCGCGGGCGTGGTGGCGGCGTACGTGATGCGCCGACCGGCCCCCGAGGCCCAGGAGGCCTGAGCCTCAGGTCGCCCTGGGGCGGGCGGCCCCGCGCACCTCGAGTCCGTCGAGCAGCGCGGCGGTGGCCCGGGCGATCTCGTCGACAGCCCGGTCGAACACCTCCTGGTTGTGCGCGGCCGGCGCCCGGAACCCGGACACCTTCCGTACGTACTGCAGGGCCGCGGCCCTGATCTCCTCCTCGGTGGCCTCTTCCGGGAGGACGGGCGGGCGAAGGGTCTTGATGCTTCTGCACATGCCTCCAGTCTGCCGCCGCACCCCCGTCCTTCGACCACACGTTCGCGTGAACTCCCCCAAGTCGCTCGCACCGTGAATTCGAACAGACGTACCATTGCCGGGTGGCAGCGACCGATGATTCCGACTTCGATTTCCCGAGCGACCTCCGCGCAGGTCAGGAGGAGCTGCACCAGATCCGGGCCGAGCTCCTGGACCTTCTCAAGCGGCTCCCCTGGTCGGTGGCGCCCCTCGACGCGATCAGCGACACCCAGGGCTGGCGCAAGCTGGAGCGCCCGGCCTCCCCGGGCTGGACCGACGACGAGCAGGCCGAGGTCGAGAAGCTCCGCCGGCGCGAGCTGGAGCTGGCCGTGTTCGTGACGTGCCATCGCTACTGGTCCGAGCTCTCGGGCCCCGACTCCGTGCGGGCCCGGGCCCGCCTCCAGCACGTCCACGACGCCGATCCCGCGGAGCCGGGGGACGACGAAGACCCCCAGGCATGATCGTCATCAGCACGATCGCCTGAGGGCCTCGGTTCACATCGGTGGGCGCGGACGGTTTCGAACCGCCGACATCCTGCTTGTAAGGCAGGCGCTCTACCCCTGAGCTACGCACCCGACATCCCGGGCTTTCGCGACCAGGACGAGCCGACAGCGTACCTTGCCGACGCCTGTGCACCGCAAACCCCTTACGGCCGGGGCCGCGGCGGGGGTTAACCCCACCTGCGATCCGGTGGCCGTCCGCATCCCGCGCACCACCTGCGCCGCCGTACGTTCACGGGGTGCCGGCCGCCGGTCCGGCACCGCAACACCAGCCGCCGCAGGGGGAATCGACCATGACCGTCCGCCATTTCCGCACCGCCCGCAGTGTCCGTGCGCTGGCCGCCGTGGCCGTCACGGCCGCGGTCGCGGCGACCGCCACGGCGTGCGGCGCCGACGCCTCCGACGACGACCACCCCGACCACCGCTCGTTCGCCCTGCACGGCAGGACGCTCACGGTCGACTCGGACGACTCGCGCCTCGAACTCGTCCCGGGCGACGGCGACCGGGTGGAGGTCACCCGCTGGTTCCAGGGCTCCACCGTGGTCGGCGCGGACCCGGAGGTGACCTGGAAGTGGCAGGCCGACGAGGACCGGCTGACCCTGCGGCTGCGCTGCAGCGGCTTCATCGCCGACTGCTCCGCGCGGCACCGCGTCGAGGTGCCGCGCGAGGTCGCCGTCGTGGTCCGGGGCGGCGACGGCAGCGTCCGCGCGAGCGGCTTCCGCAAGGGCCTCGACATCTCCACGCGCGACGGCTCCGTGCACGTCGAGAACGTCTCCGGGCCGCTGCGCCTGCGCAGCGAGGACGGCTCGCTGCACGCCTCCGCAGTGGACGCCCGCCAGGTCTCCGCCCGCTCCCAGGACGGCTCCGTGCACCTCGCCCTGCGCACGGTCCCCGACCGCGTCGAGGCGCGCAGCGAGGACGGCTCTTTGACCCTCGCGGTCCCCGGCAGCGCGACGTACCGGGTGACCACCCGTACCGACGACGGCGGCGTCGACGTCTCCGTCCCCCGCGACGCCCACAGCCCGCACCGGATCTCGGCCCGCTCCCAGGACGGAAAAGTCACACTGCGAACCGCGAACTAACCGGCCCGTGTGTTCGTCCTTAACCGGTGGGAGAATGGACACCGGTCAGGGCTGATGACGGCACGGGAGTGGTTGGTGACGGCGACGAACGAGCGCCCCGCAGGAGCGCGGCACAGTGCGCGCCCGGCACAAGCGAGCCCCTCCCGCCGCAGCGGCCCCCTCCGCGACTTCCTCACCCTCACCCTGCTCCCCGTGCCCCTGCTCGCGGCGACCGTCACGACGGCGTTCGCCGGCGGCGGCACGCGGAAGTGGTTCGGCGGCCGTGCCGAGTCCCAGCGCGCCGAGGCGCAGGCGGCCAAGGACGCGGCGGCCGCGGCGTTCTACGAACTGGACACGGCCCAGCGGGATCTGCGCATCTCGATAGAGACGATCACGGCGGTCGACGACTCCCCCGCGGCCCGCCGCGCCGTCACCGACTTCCAGCAGCTCGGCACCCGCATCGACGAGGTCAGCGGGCAGTACATCACCGCGGTCGACGCCCACGACCTCGACCGCGACGACCTGGAGGCGAGCGTCGCGTCCCGCGCCCGGGCCGAACTGACGCAGGCCAAGGACCAGTTGACCCGGACCAAGCAGGATCTGGACCGGTTCGCACAGGGTCTCGGTCCGCTGCTCGGCAAGGCCGAGACGCAGCTGGCCCGCCTCGCCCCGTCCGTGGAGCGCGCCCGGCAGGCCCTGCTCGCCGCCACGACCGCCCTCGACGCCGTCCGGCGGTCGGACCTGAAGGCCGACGACCTCGCGGCCCGGCTCGCCGCCCTCGGCCCCGAGCTGACCAAGCTGAACCAGGGCGCGGGGCAGCACGGCGTACCGGAGACGCTGGAGCGCGCGGAGCGGGTCGCGCGGGACGCCGAGTCCGTGCGGGCCGAGGCCGAGCGGCTCCCGGAGCGGGCCGCCGAGATCGACCGGCGCCTGGTCTCCCTGCGCACCCGGGCCCAGGCCCTGACGACCCGCGCGGGCCAGGTCGAGCCGGTCCTGAGCGAGCTGCGGCGCCGGTTCTCCGCCGCGTGCTGGCAGGACCTGCAGCGCGTACCGGACCTGGCCGCGGAGAACGTGCGGCAGGCCGAGACCAAGCTCGCCGAGGCCCGCGCCGCGCGCGACGCCCAGCGCTGGCCCGACGCGACCTCGCTGCTGTCCACGGTCCGCGCCCTGCTGAACACGACGGACGAGTCGGTCTCCGCCGCCTCCGACCGGCTGCAGCGGCTGAACGCGGTGTCGAAGGACCCGCAGCAGGAGATCGACCGCACCCGGTTCGCGATCCGTGACGCGCAGCGACTCGCGATGGCGGGCCGCAGCACCCCCGACCCGCGCCACGCCCGCCCCCTCGACGACTCCGTGGCCCGCCTCGACCGCGCCGTCGAGAGTCTGGAGGGCCGCCACCCCGACTACTGGCACTTCCTCACGGAGACGGAGGCCGTGCGGCGGACGGTGGCCCGGGTCGTGACACAGATCCGCGAGGAGCGCGGCGGCGCCTGACCCTGTTGGCACTCCCCCGGCGACGGGCGGATCCTTGGACTACGTACGGGTCCTCGACGTACGTACGTACAAGGAGGCGAGGCGATCATGGCCACGCAGGTGCTCCGCCCGGGATCCCGACGACACGTCACGCTCGACGAGCATCTGCCCGTCGACCACCGGCTCAGCCGGGTGTACCGCACCGGTGCGGGCCTGATGGGGCTGGTGCTGCTGGCCTTCGGGGTCCTCGGGCTCATCGACAGGATCGGCTTCTTCGACACGCGCGGGGACACGGTCGCGGGCCTGAACACGAACGGCGCGCTGAGCATCCTGTCCCTCTGCGCCGGTCTGCTGCTGTTCGCCGGAATGGTGATCGGCGGCAACATCGCGTCGACGCTCAACATGACGCTCGGCATCCTCTTCATCCTCAGCGGGTTCGTGAACCTCGCCCTGCTCGACACCCGCTACAACTTCCTGGCCTTCCGCATCCAGAACGTCCTGTTCAGCTTTGTCGTCGGGCTGCTGCTGATGGTCTTCGGAATGTACGGGCGGGTCAGCGGCACGCTGCCGCACGACAACCCGTACTGGCGGGCCCGGCACCCCGGCGCGGACCCGACTCCTGCCCTCAACCAGGCTGGTTCCAGAGCGAATTGATATTGCGAGGGACCCGTGCGAGCCTGCTGCGCATGACCAGCTCGCCGCCGATGCCGCAGGCCGGCCACGAGGCGCCCCGCCGGGCGGTCGAGCGGCTGGCGCGCGGCATCACCGACGGCACGTACGGCGTCGGCTTCACGCTCCGGCCCTCGCTCCTGGCCGACGAACTGGGCCTGGCCGAGGCGGTGCTCGGCGAGGCGGTGCGGGTGCTCGCGGGCAAGAGCCTCGTGGACGCCGCGCACCGGGTGCGTCCGCAGGCCGACTGGAACGTGCTCGACACCGACGTCCTGCGCTGGACCCTGACGCCCGGAGCGCCCTGGCCCGACGGCTTCTCCCCCGATCTGCACGAGCTGCGCCGGGCGGTCGAGCCGTCGGCCGCCGCGCTCGCCGCGCAGTTCCGCTCGTCGGCCGACCTGATCGCGCTGGACGAGGCGCTGACCGCGATGGCCGCGGCGGAGCGGTCCCCGCAGGGCGACCCGGCGCTCGCCGTGCTCGCCGACGTCGCGTTCCACACGGCGCTGCTCACGGCCTCCGGCAACCGGTTCTTCGCGCAGCTGCCCCGCGTGCTCGTGCCGGCCCTGGCCGCGCGGGGCGAGCGGGTGCGCATGGGCCCGCACCGCCCTCCACTGTCGTCCCACACCGAAGTCGCGGCGCGGGTGCGCGAGATGGACGCCGACGGTGCCTACACGGCGATGCTGGAGCTCCTGGACGTGTCGCTGCGCGACGACCCGTAATCTTGGCCCATGCCTCGCTACGAATACCGCTGCCGCACCTGCGGCGACACGTTCGAACTCAGCCGCCCGATGTCCGAGTCCGCCTCGCCCGCGGCCTGCCCGGCCGGCCACCCGGACACGGTGAAGCTCCTGTCGACGGTGGCGGTGACGGGCTCCGGCGCGAGCTCCCCGGCCCCCGCGCCGTCGTCGGGCGGCGGAGGCGGCTGCTGCGGTGGCGGCTGCTGCGGCTAGCCCCGGCAGCCACCGCCCGGGGCGGGCGTCGACTGCCCGCCCCGGCACGGGCGGTGTCACACCTCCCCGAGGAACCCCCGCAGCACGGCCTCCCCCGCCAGCACTCCGCGCTCCGGGAGCACGGTCACGCCCGGCGCGGTCCAGCCCACGTCCGCCAGCTCGCCGTGCCCGGGACGCCAGCCGCGGTCCACGGCCCGCAGCAGATCCGCGTCCAGCAGTGAGTCGCCGGCCCCAAGGACCTGCCCGGCCCCGGCCCGCCGCGCCACTTCCTGGACCGCCGCGCCCTTGGTCAGCGGCTTGGGGACGGCGTACACCTTCCGGCCCTGGAGCGAGACGCCCCAGCCGACGCCCTCCGCCCACGCGCCGAGCTCCTTGACCCACCCCGGCGGCAGCAGGGCCCGGTCCACCACGAGATACGCGAACAGGTCCTCGGCGACCCGCTCCTTCAGCAGCCACGCCGGATCCGCGGCCGCGACCATCCGCTCCCGCACCTGCGCCAGCGGCGCGCACTCGGCCCGCAGCCGCTCGGTCACCGCGGCGCTCCACTCCGGGTCGGACACCCCGTCGACCAGCAGATGCCCGCCGTTCGCGCAGATCGCGTACCGCGGCGCCGGGCCGGGCAGGCGCACCCGCCCGTACTGCTCGCGCGTCCGCGTCGTCGTCGGGACGAACACCGCCCGGCGGGCCAGCTCCGCCAGCAGCTCCGCCGCGTCCTCGGTGACGTACGACAGGGGTCTGCCCTCGTACACCTCGACGCAGAGCAGTCGCGGCGCCAGCGCGTCGGGCATGGTCAGCCCGAGCGCACCGGACGAGTAGATGAGCGTACGGTCGAGGTCGCTCGCGACGACGGTCACGGAATCGGAACTCACTTCGCCGTCACCGCCCTGCCGTCCACTCCGGTGGCTCCGCGGGTGAACCGCGGATGGATCAACCCGACGCAGCTGTACGGGAGTTCGTCCACCACTTCGACGGGAACCCCGCGCTGCTCCGCGAGCAGGCGGACATGGTCCAGGTCGGCCCCGGCGTCGGCCCGCGCCAGGATCTTCCACGGCACGCGCCGCAGCAGTACCCGGGTCGTCTCGCCGACCCCCGGCTTCACGAGGTTCACGTCGTGGATGCCGTACTCCTCACTGATCCGCTCGACGGCTGCCCAGCCCTCCCAGGTGGGCGAGCGGTCGGCCCCCAGCAGCTCCTTGACCTCGGCGTCGACCGCGTCGCGCACGCCCTCGAAGCGCTCCTCCACCACGTCGAGGAACTGCCGCGACACATCCGCTCCGGCCAGCTCGCGGTAGAACTTCGCCCCGTGGAAGTCGTCCGGGCCGACCAGGTCGGCGCGGAGCACGGTGCGCGAGATCAGTCCGGACACCGTCGAGTTCAGGCAGGCGGAGGGTATGAGGAAGTCCTCGCGCGTCCCGTACGTCCGCACGCACGACCCGGGGTCGGCGAGCACGGCGATCTCCGGGTCGAAACCCTCGAACTCGGCCAGCGCCGCGGCCAGTTCGCGGGTGATGGCGCCCTTGCCCGTCCACCCGTCGACGAAGACGACGTCGGCCGGGTCGTGGTGCGCGGCGAGCCAGCGCAGCGCGTTCGCGTCGATGCCGCGGCCCCGCACGATGGAGACCGCGTAGTGCGGCAGCTCGATGCCGTGCCGGCGCAGGGCCCAGCGCCGCATCAGCACCCCGACCGGCGTCCCGGCCCGCGCGAGGGACACCAGGACGGGCCGCGGCGAGCGCTCCGCGAGCACCGTCTCCGTCACGACGCCCACGGCCCGCGCGATCCGGTCGGCCGACGCATCGAGCGCCGCGTGGAACAACTCCTGGTACTGCGCGCTCGGTTGGTACTCGACCGGCAGCGACTCGGCGTAGTGCGCGCCGCCGCTCTGGATGGCCTCCTCGCGCTCCTCGGTCGGCGCCTCCAGCGTCACGTCCGAGAGGTCCTGCAGCAGCCAGCCCACCTCGTCGGGCGCGTACGAGGAGAACGCGGGGCCGCGCAGCGGCTCGGGCAGCGACATGGAGGGCCTTTCCTGAGGAACGTACGACGGGACCACGACCACCACCACGCGCGCCGCGTGTCCGGCGACCCGGTCCAACAGCCCGCCGGGCGCGTCGATTTCGGCACGGTCGCCGACGGAGTCGAGGACGACGACGACCGTGTCGAAGCCGCCGCCCGCCACGTTGTACGCGTACCGCTCGCCGGGTCCGTCGGCCGGTGCGTCGTGCGCGGGGAAGACGAGGCGGGTACGGATCGCGTAGCCCGGGTCGTCGACGGCGAGGACGGGCGAGCGGGTGGTCGTGGAGTAGGCGATGTCGGCGCCCGTCGCCTCGAGGGCGGTGGCGAGGCGCAGCGGCGCGTACATCAACTCCTCGTTGCCGAGGACGAGTACGCGGCCCGTGAGGTGCGGGGCGATCCGCTCGGCCAGGCCGGGCAGCGCCGCTTCGAGGCGGACGCGGTGCCCGGCGGTGAATCCGTGCCGCCCGCCGTCCGGTACGCCGGCCGGCCAGCCGGGGTCGCCGAGCCGCACGATCTCGCCGCGCTCGCGCCGGGGCTCGGGGACGGCGGCCGTCTCGTGGGCGGCGACGAGCGCCTGCCCCTTCTCCAGGACCCCGTCGGGAAGCCGCACCGAGCCGCGCGCCCTGACCACCAGGTCGACGCGGGCGCCGATCTCCTGGGCGAACGCGTCGAGGCGGCCCTGGTCGCCGGGCGAGCGCATGTCGACGAGCGCGACGATGACGTAGTGGTCGCGCCCGTGCAGGTCGTGCAGCGCGCGGATGGTGTTCAGGACCGTGTTCCCCGTGGAGAACTCGTCGTCGACCAGGACCAGCGGTCCGTCCCCGGCGAGCAGCGCCGGGTCCTCGGGCAGCAGCAGGTGCGAGGTGGCGTGCGAGTGGGACTCCTCGAAGCCGCCCGCGCGGGCCACGCCCTGGACGGGGCGGCGCGTGGAGTGCAGGTACGGGGCGAGCGCGAGGCCGTCGGCGACCGAGTGGCCGAGGCCGGTCGCGGTCTCGGCGTAGCCCAGGACGACGGCCCGCGCCGCCGCCTCGTCGCCGAGCAACTCCCTGACGCGTACGCCGAGTTCGAAGCCCGAGCGCCAGATCACGGTCGGACTCTGCGGCACGTGCTTGCCCAGCACGTTCGACACGAGCAGATGCGCGCGCTTGGGGTTGCGCCGCAGGGCAAGCCCGAGGAGTCCGGTGAGCTCCCGGTCGCCGGCCAGCTCGACCCCGAGCCGCTCGGCGACCCATGTACCCGACCACACCACGTTGCTGTTCTCGTCTCTCGTCGCTTCGGTCATGCGGCCGCCCGTGCGGGCTTCGGCATCGGTCGTACGGGCTCGGGTCATGCGGGCAGTCCGGCGGTCAGCAGCTCCACGAAGCCGACGTCCTCGCGCGCCACCCCGAACGCCTCCGCGCGCTGCAGGGTCCGCTCGGCCCAGGCGCGGTGCGGCTTCACCTCGTTCATCTTGTTCGTGTACGCGGACCTGAGGACCCCGCCGCCGCCCCGCTCGGGCCGCAGGATGTCCCGGGCGTCGCTGTACTCCTCGTGGCTGACGACGGACAGCGCGTGCACGGGCAGCACGTGGGAGGGGTGGATGCAGGTCTTGCCGAGCAGGCCGTTGGCCCGGTCCAGCTCGATCTCGCGCAGCAGACCGTCCATGTCGTGCTCGATGAGCGCCTCGCGCAGCGGCTCGGCGCCCTCCTCCAGGAAGGGGCTGCGGCGCAGCTGCGGCTTGAACATCCGCTGCTGGTGGCGGAAGTACTCCCAGACCGGTCCGGTCACCGTGAAGCCGGTACCGTCGGCCCGGCCCAGCAGATTGACCACGTCGGCGATGACCGAGGCCACGATCTGCACGTCGTACGCCGTCATGTCCGGCGGCCTGCGCAGACCGTACGCCGAGCAGAAGTCGGTGACGCCGAGCCGCAGCGCCAGGACGCGGTCCCGGTACTTGTCGACGGTGCGGGAGATCCCGGCGAGGGTCTCGGTGCGCGTCTCCAGGTGCAGCAGCTCGGGGGATTCCAGGACCGGCATGGCGAAAAGCCGCCGCCCGGAGACCGCCTCGGCCGCGGTGAGCGCCTCCAGGAACGGAACGCCCCGCTCCTCCGTGAACTTCGGCAGTACGAATCCGGACAGCAGCGCGACGGCCGGTCCGAGGCGGCGTACGAGATCGGTGATCTGCTCGGGCGCCCGGACCCGGACGAAGAGCAGCGGCACCTCGGCCCCGCCGGCGGCGAGGTCGGCGAACTGGCGCACGAGGTTGTCCTCGGCGCCGCTCACCTCGGAGTCGTCGATCGAATCCTCCAGGCAGAGCACCATGGACACGACACCGCGCCCGGTCTGCTTGACCACGTCCTCGGCGAGGTGCGGCCGGGTCGCGGGACTGTAGAGCGTGGCTCCCAGCGCCGCCGCGAGCATGCGGGGCGCGGAGTCCGTGGTGAAGACCTGCGGCTCCTGATGAAACAGGCGCTCTCGCACCTCAGGGGCGATGTGCCCGAAATGACGCATAAGTTTCCCCCGCACTGCCAGGCCACCGGACGTGATGTGGCCGGTAATAGTACGTACAAAGCTGTGTCAAGAGTTCCCGGGTGCAATGAAATTCTGGTAACCCATGGATGTCGGACGATCCGTTCCGGCCCGCGATCCCCCCGGTGATCACGGCACCCCGCGTTGTCCCGGCCCCCGGCGGGAAGGCAGGATGACCGCATGACGCACGCGATGCTCAAGGGGGCGAACTTCCCGCTCGAGGCCACGGCGGTGCGCGCCGTGCTCCGCTGGACCCCGGGGCAGGGCGTCCCGGCGGTGGACGCCTCGGCGCTGCTGCTCGGGGCGGACGGCAAGGTCCGCTCCGACGAGGACTTCGTCTTCTACAACCAGCCCAGGCACCCCTCGGGGAAGGTCTGGCGGCTCGGCCAGAAGCGGGTGCCCGAGGGCATGACGGACACCCTCCAGGCGGATCTGGCGGGCATCCCGCAGGAGATCACCCGGATCCTCTTCACGGCCTCCGCCGACGAGGTCGCGTTCGAGCACGTGCAGGCGCTGCGCATGTTCGTCCACGACGCCGGCGCCGACGGCGCCGAGCCGCTCGCGTACTTCGACATCAAGCCGGAGACCGGCGCCGAGACGGCGATGATCTGCGGCGAGCTGTACCGGCGCGGCGACGGCTGGCGGCTGCGCGCGGTCGGCGAGGGCTACTCGAACGGTCTGGTCGGCCTCGCCACGGACTTCGGCATCTCGGTCGACGACTCGGCCTCGGCGGAGCCCGCCACGGCACCGGTCGCCCCCGCTCCGGCCCCGTCGTTCCCGCTGCCGCCCCAGCAGCCGCCGATGTACGGCTACCCGCCGCAGCCCGCGACGCAGCCCGCGCCGCCGTCCCAGCCCGCGTACGGGTACCCGCAGCCGGTGGCGGCGCCGGCCTACCCCGACCCGGCCTTCAGGCTCCCGCCGCAGGGCCCGCAGTTCATCGGGCGCTGAGCGCCACGGGGGCGGGCGGTCACCGCCCGCCCGTCTTGGACTTGTAGCCCCGGCCCCACTGCAGCCCCCAGCCGTACAGCCGGTCGAGCTCCGCCTGGAAGCCGTAGACGAACTTCACCTCGCGCCGCACCACCAGGTCGCCCTTGACGTTCTCGATGGAGATGACGGCGCAGGAGCGGGCCTGCGGTGCCCGCTCGTCCAGGCTGATCTCGATCCGCGGCCCGTTGCTCGGGTACAGCGTCACGATCGCGTGCGTACGGTCGAACGCCGGCGTCTGGTCGTAGATGTAGACGAAGACGAGCAGTCTCTTGATGGCGTCGCGGTGATCGAGATTGACGTAGATCGTCTCACCGGACGCCGAGCCGAACCGATCGTCGCCGCTCGACTTCACATACGGCGGCGCGTTGAGATCGCCGTAGAAGCCACCGAGCGGCTGGACGACCCCCTTCTCGCCGTCCATCAGCTCGTACAGGCAGCCGAGGTCCAGGTCGACGTTGACCATGGACTGGGTGTGCGCCTGCACGACGTCCGGCTTGAACATCCTGAACGGGTGCCGCATCAGGCTGTTCTTCTCGAACCCGCCGATGTCCGAGGTCCGCATCCGCCAGGACAGGTTGATCCGCAGGTTGCCGGTGGCCGCGCCCTGTTTGGAGAGCGAGACGACCGGATGCCGCTTGGTGAGTTCGATGGCGTTGGTCGCCGCGCTGCCCGAATCGAACTCGAACTGCGCGGAGCGTCCGCGCCAGAGTTTGTCCCAGAAGGACATGCCGCCCCCAAGTGCCGTACCCGTACTGCCCGTTCCTGCCCGTTCATGCCGACGGGGCGGCCGCGGGAGGACTTGTCCTCGTACGACCGCCCCGTTCAGAGGGTTCCAAGAAAGGCCCCCTGGTCAAACACCGGGCCTCGGGTTCCGGTCAGACCCCGGAGGACACCTCGGACTTGTCCGGGCTGCCCGAGCCGCCCTCTTCGGCCGCGAGCGCCTTGTTGCGGCGCACCGACGACCAGAAGGACCAGGCGATCAGGACGACACCGACGAGGCCCGTGATGACCTCGTTGATCTCGTAGCGGATGGTGACCAGCAGGATCACGGCCAGCGCGCCGATCGCGTAGTGCGCGCCGTGCTCCAGGTACACGTAGTCGTCCAGGGTGCCCTGGCGGACCAGGTAGACCGTGAGCGAACGGACGTACATGGCGCCGATGCCGAGGCCGAGCGCCATCAGGACGATGTCGTTCGTGATCGCGAAGGCGCCGATCACGCCGTCGAAGGAGAACGACGCGTCCAGGACCTCGAGGTAGAGGAACATGAAGAACGCGGCCTTGCCCGCCAGCGCCACGGCCGACTTGGGCTTGCCCTCACGGGCGGCCTTCTCCTCTTCCTCGTGCTCGCGCTCCTCCTCTTCCTCGAGACGGTTCTCGAAGAAGCCGGACAGACCGCCGACCACGAGATAGGTGATCAGACCCGCGACACCGGAGATGAGCACCGTCGCCTGCTTGTCGACGTGCACGCCGCCGTGCTGGTGGGCGTGGATCGCGAACGTCATCGAGGACACCAGCAGCACGATCAGCGCGATGCACACCGACAGCATGTCGACCTTGCCGAGCTTGGCCAGCGGCCGCTCGATCCAGCGCAGCCACTGGACGTCCCGCTCCTCGAAGATGAAGTCGAGGAAGATCATCAGCAGGAACATGCCACCGAACGCGGCGATCGACGGGTGCGCGTCGGTGACCAGCTGCTGGTAGCGGTCGGGCTGGTTGAACGCGAGGTCGACGGCCTCGATCGGGCCCATCTTGGCGCTGATCGCGACGATCACGACGGGGAAGACCAGTCGCATGCCGAAGACCGCGATGAGCACACCGATCGTGAGGAAGATCTTCTGCCAGAAGGCATTCATCTTCTTCAGGACCCCGGCGTTGACCACCGCGTTGTCGAAGGACAGCGAGATCTCCAGGATGGCCAGGATCGCGACGACCCCGAACGCGGTCCATCCGTCGTAGAACACCGCTGCGATCAGACCGAGCACGGTGATCGCGAACGACCAGCCGAAGGTTTTCAGAACCACTGACTACCCCATCGTGTGTACGGGTTTCCCCGTGCTGGTTGTACGGGGCTCCCCCGCTCCGTGCACGGCTTTAGGAACGCTTTATGAAACGTTGACTCCGAAGTCTAGAGCGATGCCCCGAAGTCCGGACGCGTACCCCTGTCCCACGGCCCGGAACTTCCACTCCCCGCCGTACCTGTACACCTCGCCGAAGATCATCGCGGTCTCGGTGGAGGCGTCCTCCGAGAGGTCGTAGCGGGCCAGCTCCTGGCCGTCCGCCTGGTTCACGACACGAATGAACGCGTTGCTGACCTGTCCGAAGGTCTGCCCGCGGTTGTCCGCGTCGTGGATCGAGACGGGGAAGATGATCTTGTCGCAGGTGGCCGGCACCTTGGAGAGGTCGACGATGATCGACTCGTCGTCGCCCTCACCCTCGCCCGTGAGGTTGTCACCGGTGTGCTCGACCGAGCCGTCGGGGCTCGTGAGCTGGTTGTAGAAGATGAACCACTCGTCGCCCATGACCCGGCCGCCGCTGCACAGCAGCGCGCTGGCGTCGAGGTCGAAGTCGGCTCCGGTGGTGGAGCGTGCGTCCCATCCGAGCCCGACAAGGACCTGGGTGAGATTCGGTGCGGCCTTGGAGAGGGAGACATTGCCTCCCTTGGCGAGCGTGACGCCCATGATCTGGTCCTCCCCGGATGTAAGGCACTGCTGTTGTCGAGCGCGTCCGGCGCCGCACTGAAGCAGTGCGGCGCCGGACGGATGAGCGGGGTGCTGCCCTTCGGCTCAGACGTTGACGCCGAAGTCCTGCGCGATACCGCGCAGACCCGACGCGTAGCCCTGGCCGATGGCACGGAACTTCCACTCGGCACCGTGCCGGTACAGCTCACCGAAGACCATCGCGGTCTCGGTGGAGGCGTCCTCGGAGAGGTCGTAGCGGGCGATCTCCGCCTCGCCCGCCTGGTTCACGACGCGGATGAACGCGTTGCGCACCTGGCCGAACGACTGCTGGCGGTTCTCGGCGTCGTAGATCGACACCGGGAAAACGATCTTGTCCACGTCGGCCGGGACCGTCGCGAGGTTGACCTTGATCTGCTCGTCGTCGCCCTCGCCCTCACCGGTGATGTTGTCGCCGGTGTGCTCGACCGAGCCGTCCGCGCTCTTCAGGTTGTTGAAGAACACGAAGTCCTGGTCGTTGCGGACCTTGCCCTCGGCGCTGGTCAGAATGGCGCTGGCGTCGAGGTCGAAGTCCGTACCGGTGGTGGTACGGACGTCCCAACCGAGGCCCACGACGACCGCCGTGAGGCCCGGGGCCTCCTTGCTCAGCGATACGTTGCCGCCCTTGCTGAGGCTGACTCCCACGAGTCCTCCCTATGGTCTTGGGGGCGGGGAGCCCCGTAGTGCGTCTGGCATCGGATCAACGTCTGGATCCTAGTGACGGGTTCCCGCCTCCGGCGAGGCTTAATACAGGGTGTCGTACCCCGGAGGGGTCTCAGAGAGCGTCGATCGCCTTGACGTACTCGTTCAGGTCACGGGCGTCCGGCAGGCCGTTGACGACGGTCCAGCGGACCACGCCCTCCTTGTCGATGATGAAGGTGCCGCGCACCGCGCAGCCCTTCTCCTCGTCGAAGACGCCGTACGCGCGCGAGGTCTCGCCGTGCGGCCAGAAGTCGCTCAGCAGCGGGTACTCCAGGCCCTCCTGCTCGGCGAAGACGCGCAGCGTGAACGGGGAGTCGTTCGAGACGGCGAGCAGCTGCACGTCGTCGTTGACGAACGCGGGCAGCTCGTCGCGCAGCGCGCAGAGCTCGCCGGTGCACACCCCGGTGAAAGCGAACGGGTAGAAGAGCAGCACCACGTTCTTCTCGCCGCGGTAGTCCGAGAGCTTCACGGTCTCGCCGTGCTGGTTCTTCAGCTCGAACTCCGGAGCCTTGGTGCCGACCTCGATCGCCATGGTGAAGCTTCCCTTCGATGGGGCTGTTCGGGTGGCTTCAGCCTAGTTGGCGATCCGGAACGGCCGCCCACCGGCCGCCCGGCCGCGGGCATGCGTAAGGCCCTGTGGGCGCACTTTCGTGCCCACAGGGCCCTCCACGTGGGATCTCGCTCCGCCGGGACGGCTACCGCTTCTTGGCGGCCGTCTTGGGCGTCACCAGCCTGCTCCCGGTCCAGTCCTTGCCGACGCTGACGCCCTTGGTCTGCGAGAGGCCGGCGGTGGTGGCGGCCTCGCCGATCTCGCTCGGCTCGACGTACCCGTCCCGTCCGGTCTTCGGCGTCAGAAGCAGGATGTAACCGCCGTCTTCGATGTACGTGGTGGTATCCACCAGCGCATCAGTAAGGTCCCCGTCGTCCTCACGGAACCAGAGCACCACGGCATCAGCCACGTCGTCATAGTCCTCGTCGACGAGCTCGGTGGTGGTTGTGGCCTCGATGGCCTCACGGAGCTCTTGATCGACGTCCTCGTCGTAGCCGATCTCCTGGACCACCATGTCGGTCTGGAAACCAAGCCTCACGGCAAGGTTCGTCTCCGCGTGGTCCGCGGTCGCGCTCACGGATTGCCTCCTGATCATGTTTACGAAGTTGTCTGCAGCATCGCGCACGCGCGAAGCGTTGGCCGTAGTCCACACGTGCGCGACGGATCGCGCAAGTACCCGGCCGTCTAGACCGCCGAAACGGTGACGTTCCAGGCCGTGCCACCACAACCCCTGTCAAGGATTCCCACAGGTCAGTGATGTACGCCACACCGATCTGCCAGGTTTGCCCGCCCTGCCCAGGCACACAGCGTAACCGGGACCGAACAGACGCAGGGAACACCTGAGCGAGATGGGCGTATCGTTGCGATTTGTTCGCAGCCGCTCGAGGATCACGCGCCGGACCTTCGGATTACCTCTCGGTAGAGATGACGATTCCGATTCCGAGGTACACGATGGACACCGGCGCAGCCGACAGTGGAACAGTGGCATCACCGACAGTGAAGGAACAGCGTGGCTTCCGGATCCGATCGCAACCCGATCATCATTGGCGGTCTTCCCAGCCAGGTCCCGGACTTCGATCCAGAAGAGACCCAGGAGTGGCTCGACTCCCTTGACGCCGCAGTGGACGAACGCGGCCGCGAGCGGGCCCGCTACCTGATGCTCCGACTGATCGAGCGGGCCCGCGAGAAGCGCGTGGCCGTGCCCGAGATGCGCAGCACGGACTACATCAACACGATCGCCACCAAGGACGAACCGTTCTTCCCCGGCAACGAGGAGATCGAGCGCAAGGTCCTCAACGCCACCCGGTGGAACGCAGCGGTGATGGTGTCCCGCGCCCAGCGCCCCGGCATCGGCGTCGGCGGACACATCGCCACGTTCGCCTCCTCGGCGTCGCTGTACGACGTGGGCTTCAACCACTTCTTCCGCGGCAAGGACGAGGGCGACGGCGGCGACCAGATCTTCTTCCAGGGGCACGCCTCGCCGGGCATCTACGCCCGCGCGTATCTCCTGGACCGGCTCACCGAGGACCAGCTCGACGCCTTCCGCCAGGAGAAGTCGAAGGCGCCCAACGGCCTTTCCTCGTACCCGCATCCGCGCCTCATGCCGGACTTCTGGGAGTTCCCCACCGTCTCCATGGGCCTCGGCCCGCTCGGCGCGATCTTCCAGGCCCGGATGAACCGCTACATGGAGGCCCGTGGCATCACGCAGACCTCCACGTCGCACGTGTGGGCCTTCCTCGGCGACGGCGAGATGGACGAGCCCGAGTCCCTCGGCCAGCTCTCCATCGCCGCCCGTGAGGGTCTCGACAACCTCACCTTCGTCGTCAACTGCAACCTGCAGCGCCTCGACGGTCCGGTGCGCGGCAACGGCAAGATCATCCAGGAGCTGGAGTCCCAGTTCCGCGGGGCCGGCTGGAACGTCATCAAGCTCGTCTGGGACCGCAGTTGGGACCCGCTGCTCGCACAGGACCGCGACGGTGTGCTGGTCAACAAGCTGAACACCACGCCCGACGGCCAGTTCCAGACCTACGCCACCGAGCCCGGCTCGTACATCCGCGAGCACTTCTTCAACGACGACCACCGGCTGCGCGCCATGGTCGAGAACATGACCGACGACCAGATCCTGCACCTGGGCCGCGGCGGTCACGACCACAAGAAGATCTTCGCGGCGTTCACGGCGGCCAAGGAGCACAGGGGTCAGCCGACGGTCATCCTCGCGCAGACGGTGAAGGGCTGGACCCTCGGCCCGAACTTCGAGGGCCGCAACGCCACGCACCAGATGAAGAAGCTGACGGTCGACGACCTGAAGGGCTTCCGCGACCGGCTGCACATCCCGATCACGGACGCGCAGCTGGAGGGCGGCGCCCCGCCGTACTACCACCCCGGCCGCGACTCCGAAGAGATCCAGTACATGCACGACCGCCGCAAGGCGCTCGGCGGGTACGTCCCGACCCGTGTCGTGCGCGCGAAGCCGCTTCAGCTCCCGGACGACAAGGCGTACGCGGGTGTGAAGAAGGGCTCGGGCCAGCAGTCGATCGCCACCACCATGGCGTTCGTCCGGCTCCTGAAGGACCTCATGCGGGACAAGGAGATCGGCAAGCGCTTCGTGCTGATCGCGCCCGACGAGTACCGCACCTTCGGCATGGACTCCTTCTTCCCGAGCGCGAAGATCTACAACCCGCTCGGCCAGCAGTACGAGTCCGTGGACCGCGAACTCCTGCTCGCCTACAAGGAGTCGCCGACCGGCCAGATGCTGCACGACGGCATCTCGGAGGCGGGGTGCACGGCCTCCCTGATCGCCGCCGGCTCCGCCTACGCGACGCACGGCGAGCCTCTGATCCCGGTCTACGTCTTCTACTCGATGTTCGGTTTCCAGCGCACCGGCGACCAGTTCTGGCAGATGGCCGACCAGCTGGCGCGCGGGTTCGTCCTCGGTGCGACCGCGGGCCGCACGACGCTGACCGGCGAAGGTCTCCAGCACGCCGACGGTCACTCGCAGCTGCTGGCCTCGACCAACCCCGGCTGTGTCGCCTACGACCCGGCGTACGCCTACGAGATCGCGCACATCGTCAAGGACGGTCTGCGCCGGATGTACGGCCCGACCGAGGACGGCAAGCCCGGCGAGGACGTCTTCTACTACCTCACCGTCTACAACGAGCCGATCCAGCACCCCGCGGAACCGGCCGATGTCGACGTCGAGGGCATCCTCAAGGGCATCCACCGCATCAGCACCGGGACCGCGGGCACGATCCCCGCGCAGATCATGGCGTCGGGTGTCGGCGTCCCCTGGGCGCTGGAGGCCCAGCAGATCCTCGCGCAGGAGTGGAACGTGCGGGCCGACGTGTGGTCCGCGACCTCGTGGAACGAACTGCGCCGCGAGGCAGTGGAAGTGGAGCGCCACAATCTGCTGCACCCCGAGGAGGAGCAGCGCACGCCCTACGTCACGCAGAAGCTGTCCGGCGCGGAGGGTCCGTTCGTCGCGGTCTCCGACTGGATGCGCTCGGTGCCCGACCAGATCTCCCGCTGGGTGCCCGGCACCTACCAGTCGCTCGGTGCCGACGGGTTCGGCTTCGCCGACACCCGGGGCGCCGCGCGCCGCTTCTTCCACATCGACGCGCAGTCGGTCGTGGTCGCGGTCCTCACCGAGCTGGCGCGTGAGGGCAAGGTCGACCGCTCGGTCCTCAAGCAGGCGATCGACCGGTACCAGCTGCTCGACGTCACGGCCGCCGACCCGGGCGCGGCCGGGGGCGACGCGTAGCAGTCCGCTTGTCCGAGGGCGGCGGGGCTTTGGGCCCCGCCGCCCTCCGGCTTTTCCTGCGAGGCGATGTGCTGACGTCGGGCATGGCACAGGCAGGCGTGGCGCCGGCAGGCGTGGCGCGACCGGGCGTCCCCCAGGCGGTTGCACCCATGGCTCCGGGTGAGCCGGATGTGCCGCAGCCCGGCGGCGCGGGTGCCTCCGGAGACGGCCCCGGGAACTCGTCCGGGGCCGCGTGGAGTTGACCGCGCGGAGCGGTCAGCCGCTCGGACTCGGGCTCGGAACCGCCCGCCCGCGGCGTGACCGGTCGCCGAGGCCGGTCAGGCGATCGCGAGCAGGGTGTCGATCGCGCCGAGGACCACGGCGACCAGCGCCGGCACGGACTGCGTGCCGGCCCAGCGCCGGCCCATGGCCAGCCAGCCGCAGACCAGGGCGACCGGTCCCAGCACGATCCCCAGGACGAAGAACCCGGCGATCGCGCAGATGAACCCGATGATTCCGAGCGTCGCGCGGTCCGGCCCGCTCCGCGACCTCGTGCGACCGCGTGAACGGGGGTGCTTGCGCGTGGTGTGTCCGAAGCCCGCCATCATCACTCCTCGAGTTCGTCCGGACTCGGGCAATGCTTCGGGTACCCCGTCGGCCGTTGTCTATCGCGCGCGCTCTGTCCAACGCGCACGGCGCCCGGGTTGCGTCATCTCTCCCAGATCTTGAACGCCCGTGTGCGATAGGGCGATTCGGGTTCCCAGGTACCACTGCCGGGGTAGGTCTGGAACTCCCCTGTCTCCGCGCACTCCGCGGACTGATAGGTGGTGACGGGACGGCCGGTGCGATTGGCGAGGGACGCCGCGCTGCTCCCCTCCGGCAGCGCGACGCAGCTCTCGATGTCGGTCCCAGCCAGTTCGTAGGTGTGCCGGGGTCCCTTGAACCCGGCCTTGCCCCACAGGCACAGCTCCCCCGCCGCGCAGGCGCCGAGTGTCGGTGGCGACGCCGCGGCGGCGGGACCGGGTGTGAGAGCGGTCGCGGCGAGTGCGGCTGCGGTGACGATCATGGGCATGGACGTACGCATGTGTTTCAACCCCCGTGTCGTATCGACCAGTTGCGTTCGCGACTGATCGCTTGCCTCACACTTTGGCCCGGAGGATCAGGTTCCGGGAAGGGCTGCCGGGCGGCGTCACCCGGATAAGCGAAAGCCCCCGGAAAGTTCCCCGGGGGCTTCCCTCACAAGGGCGGTTTCAGCGCCTCGTCACGACTGAGGACGGTGCCGTCCGACACCCATGAGCTGGGGCGACGTACGCGGGATCCGTCCGGCGTCAGATGTGCGCGGTACCCGCACCCGCCTCCGCGTTGGCACCGCGCTTGGTCAGCATCGCGACGAGGATCGCGACGACCGCGACTCCCGAGGCGACCAGGCAGGCCAGGCTCATGCCGGAGATGAAGGTGTCGTGGGCGACGCTCGTGATCTTCTCGGCGAGCGCGGCCGGCGTGCCGGGCGGCACCGGGGCGGCGCCGACCTGCACGGCCTCGGAGGCCTGGTCCAGCTGCGTGGCCGAGAGCGGCGGGAGCTTGGCGTCCGCCCAGTTGCCCGCGAAATCGCTGTCGACCTTCGACGCCATGACGGCACCGAGGACGGCGGTGCCGAGGCTGCCGCCGATCTGCATGGCGGCCTGCTGGAGTCCGCCGGCGACGCCGGAGAGCTCCATCGCCGCGTTGCCCACGATGACTTCGGTGGCGCCCACCATCACCGGCGCGAGGCCGAGGCCGAGCAGTCCGAACCAGACGGACATGATGCCGCTGCCGGTGCCCGCCTCCAGCGTGGACATGCCGTACATGGCGATGGCCGTGCACGTCATACCGCCCGCGAGCGGGATGCGCGGGCCGACCTTCGTGATCATCGCGCCCGCCAGCGGCGAGGCGACGATCATCATGCCGGTCAGCGGCAGCAGGTGCAGACCGCTGTCGATCGGGCTCATGCCGTGCACGTTCTGCAGGTAGAAGGTGACGAAGAACAGACCGCCCATGAACGCGATGGCCATGAGCACCATCAGGACCACACCGGCCGACAGCGGCACGGAACGGAACAGGGACAGCGGGATGAGCGGCTCCGCGACGCGGGTCTCCCAGATCGCGAACAGCGCGAAGCAGAGCACGGACGCGGCGATGAACGTCCACGTCATACCGTCGCCCCAGCCCCACGCCGGCGCCTTGATGAGGGCCCAGACCAAGCAGAACATCGCGCCGGACAGCAGCAGGATGCCGGCGATGTCGAAGGACCGCGGCGCGTTCTTGGCACGGTGGTCCAGGAGGATGACGAGCCCGAGGACGAGAGCCAGGACGCCCACGGGAACGTTGATGAAGAAGACGGACTGCCAGCTGACGTGCTCGACGAGCACACCGCCGAGGATCGGACCACCCGCGGTCGACGCACCGATCACCATGCCCCAGATACCGATCGCCATGTTCAGCTTCTCGGCGGGGAAGGTGGCCCGCAGCAGGCCGAGCGCGGCGGGCATGAGCAGCGCGCCGAACAGACCCTGGAACACGCGGAACGTGATGACGAACGCGATGCTGTCGGACAGACCGATGGCTCCCGAGGCGGCGGCGAAGCCGACCACGCCTATGAGGAAGGTCTGCCGGTGTCCGAACCGGTCGCCGAGCTTGCCCGCGGTGATCAGCGTGACCGCGAGGGCGAGGAAGTAGCCGTTGGTGATCCATTGGACGTCGGCGAAGCTCGCGCCGAGGTCCTTCTGAATGGCCGGGTTGGCGATGGCGACGATGGTGCCGTCGAGGGCAACCATCATCACGCCGATCGCGACGGAGAAGAGAGTCAGCCAGGGGTGGCCGCGCAGCCCCTTGGCCGGTGCCGGGACGGGGTCGGGCTCCGGAACCCGGTCCGTCTTGTCGACAGTGGTCTGACTAGTCATGTGTTCGAGGCTAGTGACAGCCCCTGACAGTTGACAAAGCATTTCACAAGTCGGTAACTGTCACGTCGCTCACAGTACGGTGGTCTGCACAAACAGCCAGAAAGAGGACCATGGCGCCCCGATTGAACCTGCGTGAACTCAAGAAGCAGCGCACGCGAAACGCTCTGCTGCGCTCCGCACTTGAGCTCTTCACGTCCCAGGGGTTCGACCGCACCACGGTCGACGAGATCACCGAGGCCTGCGAGGTCTCCCAGCGCACCTTCTTCCGCTATTTCGCGAACAAGGAAGAGGCCGCTTTCGCCGTACAGGAGATGGTGGAGTCACGTTTCGTCGCCGCGCTGCGCGAACGCCCTGCCGCGGAGAGCCCGTTCGAGGCGCTGCGCCACACGGTCCTCGGCACCTGGGAGGCCCTGAGCCGCTCGGTGGAGGAGGTCATCCCCGTCGAACTCCACATGCGCACCTACCAGATGATCGAGTCGACACCCACGCTGCTCGCGGCGCACCTGCGCCGCTCCACCGAACTGGAGGAGGAGATCGCGGGCGTGATCGCCGAGCGGGAGGGGCTGGACATGGACGCCGATCCGCGACCGCGCGTGGCCGTGGCCGCGTTCAGCGGCGTGATGCGGATGACCGGGCGGCTGTGGGGCGCCGGCGAGGACGCGAGCGTCGATGCCATTCGTGCGCTCACCGAGTCGTATCTCGACCATCTGAAACCGTCGTTGGGCGAGCGATGGAGTCATGACCGAGTGTGATCGACGTGGGCGCCGTCACGTGACCCCGGTCGCACTCCCGCGCGCGTGAGGCGCCTTCTTCGCCTACGCAGCGTGAAGGCTTGACTGCAACTATGCCCGGTTTTACCCAAATACACCCCGGAAACCGTGATCTGCCTCACCCGCTGCACGGAGTGCCCCGCGCTTCTCCTAGGGTGTCCCGCAGTGACTTCCTTCGACTCGTCCCCCCAACTCAACGTCTGGCGCGCACTGCTTGCGCTGGCCGTCGTGTTCGTCATGCTGGCGACCACCGGCTGGACCGCGGTGCGTCATCACCGGGGCGTCACATCGCCGCTCCAGGCCGCGCTCACCGCATGGGAGCACGGCAGTCTGAACGGACGGGCCCTGCCCGCGCCCGACGGTTCCCCCACCCGCCTCGCGCACTTCTTCGCCTCGCTGACACCGCACCAGCGCAGCCGTCTCGCCGATCGCTACCCGCTCGCGGTCGGCAACATGAACGGCGCACCCGTCGAGCTTCGCTATCGCGCGAACCGGGTCGCCCTCGACCAGGCCCGCAAGGTCGAGGCCAAACGCATGCACGACGTCCGGCTGTCCACCGTCGGCCACCACGACGCCGAGCAACGCATGAAGCGCTTCGCGCTCCTGGAGAATCCCGACCGCAAGATCCTCGCCTTCGACCCCATGGGTAACGGCCGGGTCGCCGAGGTCTTCGGCGACCTGGACAAGGCCCAGCGCGTCTCGGTCGTCGTGCCGGGGGTCGACACGAATGTGCTGACCTTCCAGCGCACGTTCCGCAAGTACTCGGCTCCTGTGGGCATGGCCCGCTCCTTGTACTCCGCCGAGCGCGCGGCGAGCCCCCACACCCGCACCGCTGTCATCGCGTGGGCCGACTACACGGCCCCGATCGGCCTCGGGGTGGACGCCGCCACGTCCATGCGCGCCGACGACGGCGCGGTCCGGCTCAACTCCATGCTGCGCGGCCTGCCCGGCCGCTCCCCCGTCGCCCTGTACTGCCACAGCTACGGCTCCGTGGTGTGCGGAGTGGCGGCGCACGACCTGCCCTCGCGGGTCAGTGACATCGCCGTGGCCGGCAGCCCGGGCATGCGTGCCGAGAACGCTTCGGGACTGCACACCCACACGCGCGTGTGGGCCACCCGCGACAAGGACGACTGGATCCAGGACGTGCCCTACATGGAGGTGGGCGGCCTCGGGCACGGCGCCGACCCGGTCTCCTCGGGCTTCGGCGCACGGGTCGTCTCCTCAGCGGACGCCAAGGGTCACACCGGTTACTTCGCACCGGGCACCGACAGCCTCAGCAACTTCGCCGAGATCGGAACTGGCTCGTACCGATCGGTGCGGTGTGCGGACGCGAACCAGCACTGTCGGGAGGGTTTTTCCGGCAGTGCCTCGACCTGACGCGCGTAGAAATCTGCGAAACAGCGGTCTGACGCAACAGGCGACGGAGGCGCGCGTGCCGCATACGATGAGCCGCATGGGTGACGTACTGGCCGGATTTCATGCCGCCTGGGAGTTCGAGTCCGACTCCGTGCTCATCCGCTTCGAACGGGGGATCCGCACGCCGAAGCTCCTTCAGGCGCTCGGCGAACGCCGCATCCCTCTGGAAGCGATCGCGGCGGTGACTCTGACTCCTGGTAAGCGCGGGACCGTAGTTCTGCGTGCCGTGCCGAGACCGGGCACCGATCCGCTGATGGACGCCGCGGCGGGCCAGCTCAAGGAGGGCAGCGACCCTTATCGCCT
Organism: Streptomyces sp. cg35; assembly: GCF_050410835.1. Classification (NCBI taxonomy): domain Bacteria; kingdom Bacillati; phylum Actinomycetota; class Actinomycetes; order Kitasatosporales; family Streptomycetaceae; genus Streptomyces; species Streptomyces sp. cg35. The sequence continues at coordinate 6,155,443 of NZ_CP191268.1, read as the reverse complement.
GGTGCTGCCCGCGGAGCGGGAGACCCTCGCCGAGTACTACGCGGACGAACTGCGCGGCCGGCTCGTCGCCGACGAGGACGTCTGGCCGGACGGCTATCTGGTGGCGCCGCCCGAGGCTCCGCTGCACTTCAAGGGGTACGACGGCAAGGCCTCCTTCGACGGGACGTCGGTGTCGTTCCGCTGGTTCTGGACGGGCGCGTCGTCCGCGAAGTGGAAGGCCGGGGACAAGACGTTCCCGGTCTCCGGTCTGAGCGGCGTGGAGTGGCGCTCCCCCGAGCTGTTCGAGGGGCACCTGCGACTGCTGCACCGTGACGCGGCCGAGGAACAGCCGGGGCAGGCCGATCAGGATCCGGCCGCCGTGGTCTTCGGACTCGGCTACGGGCCGGTGCACGAGTCGCTCCCCTTCGCCGCCTCGGTGCTCGCCGCCGTGCGGTCCACGGGCTCCACGCCGGTGCCGGCCGGGCACCTGCGCGCCGAGTCCGCCGCGGCCGGACGCCGTGACCCGGCGGACATCGCCGAGCGCATCCGTCATCTCGGCGAGCTGCACCAGGCGGGGCTGGTCACGGACGCGGAGTTCACGACGAAGAAGGCCGAGCTGCTCGCGGAGCTGTGACAGCCGGGTGCGCCAGGTGGCTGGTGATACCTGGGTATGAGGTGCGGTTGAGCACCTCGGTATGACGGCACGGGCCGGGCTCATTGCCTACGCTGAACGGGCCATGAGCACTGCACCGCCCCCTCCCGATCAGGCACCCCGCACACCGGACGAAGGCTCCGGACGAGCGGGGCCCCGCCACATGTCCGGTACGCCGGGGCATGGACTGCGCAGCGCGCGGGACAGGCTGGCCGCGGCCGGTTCGGCACTCACCGTCGCCGTCGGCGGCGACCGGTCCGAGCCGCTGCTGGCCCAGGCGCCCAAGCGCTGGATGCGGCTGCTGCCCTACGTGGTCGCGCTGGGATTCGTCGCAGTGCTCATCCCGGTCACGACGCAGGTGTTGTCGCACGACTACGGGGTCGGCGGCGGCCTCGCCGGCGCCATCGGTGTGGCACAAGCCGCTCCCCTGCTGCTCGCCGTCAGCCGCCCGCTGACCGCCTGGTACATCACGATCGTCGCCGTCGTGCTGGGCACGATCCCTGTGCTCCAGGGCGACGCACACCATCCGTCGCCGTGGACGCCCATGGTCGTCGTGGGCTATGTGGTGCTGTGCATCGCCCTGGCGCTGCGCGAGAGCCGCCGCACTCTCGTCGGCATCTGGCTGGTCACCGTCGTCGTCAGCATCGTCCTCGGCCTCTTCCGCGACGGGACGAGCCAGGACACGGGCGTGCTGCTCATCGTCCTGAGTGGCGGGGTACTGCTGTTGGGTGCTCTGTTGAGGGAGCGCGGCGAGACACAGCGCAAGCTCGTCGAGCAGGAGACGATCAGCGAGGCCGAGCGGACCCGCCGCACGCTGCTCGAGGAACGGGCGAGAATCGCCCGCGAGTTGCACGACGTCGTGGCTCATCACATGTCGGTGATCACGGTGCAGGCCGACTCCGCGCCCTACCGGCTGCCGGGCCTGAGCGGACCGACGCGCGAGGAGTTCGAGTCCATCGCCGCGGGAGCGCGCGAGTCGCTGACCGAGATGCGCCGCCTGCTTGCCGTGCTGCGCAGCGAGGACACGCAGGGTGACCTGGCGCCCCAGCCGGGCCTCGCGCATCTGCGACAGCTGGTGGAGGCGACGATACGCGGAGGCGTACCGGCCGAGCTGTCGTACCCGGAGCTGACACTCGTCGGTCAACTGGCCGATGTGCCGCCCGCGGTGGACCTCTCCGCGTATCGCATCGTGCAGGAGGCACTGGCGAATGTGGTGCGGCACGCCCCCGGCGCACGAACACAGATCTCGGTCGGCCTGGACGACGACGCGCTGTTGGTGATCGTGGTCAACGGGCCGGCCGGGGAGCCCGCCTCCCCCATCGAGTCGACCGGCACGGGACACGGGCTGGTAGGGATGCGCGAGCGCGTACGGTTGGTCGGCGGCACGCTGGACGTGGGACCGCTGCCCGACGGAGGTTTCCGTGTCGCGGCCCGGATCCCGTTGACCGAGCCCGACTCTCCCACGGCGTAAAGGAATTCGGCCCGCATGACCATCCGCGTGATCATCGTCGACGACCAGAGCATGGTGCGGGCGGGATTCGCCGCGCTGCTGTCCGCGCAGAGCGACATCGACGTCGTGGGCGAGGCACCGGACGGCAGACAGGGCGTCGACGTCAGCCGGTCCACCCACCCCGATGTGGTCCTCATGGACGTACGGATGCCCGAGATGGACGGACTGGCGGCGACGCGCGAGCTGTTGGATCCGCCGCGGGGCGTCGTGCACCGCCCCAAGGTGATCATGCTGACCACGTTCGACGTGGACGACTATGTGTATGCCGCGCTGCGTGCGGGCGCGTCCGGCTTTCTGCTCAAGGACGCGCCGCCCGCCGATCTGATCGCCGCGGTGCGCATCGTCGCGGCGGGAGAGGCGCTGCTCGCGCCGACCGTCACCAAGCGGCTCATCGAGGACTTCGCCAAGACGCGGCCGACGCGCAGGGAGCGCTCCCCGCTGCTCAAGAGTCTGACGCCGCGCGAGTTGGAAGTGCTGGAGCTGATCGCACGCGGCCTGTCCAACCAGGAGATCGCGCAGAAGCTGGTCCTGGCCGAGCAGACCGTGAAGACCCATATCGGCCGGGTGCTGGCGAAGTTGGGGCTGCGCGACCGGGCACAGGCCGTGATCTTCGCGTACGAGTCCGGGCTCGTCACGCCAGGCGAGCAGTAGCACCCCTACCGGAGTACCGGTTCACCTGACGCACGCCCCGCGCCGCACCGGATCGCGCCCCGGCAACTCCATTGGTATCAGGACGTCTTGCTAGATCAGCGGCGTGCGGCCCTGACACCCCCTACTGCGGTATGAGGTACGCATACCCAGGTATCAGGCGCGAGTTGGCTCCGTAGTGTGACGTGCCGCCCGAAGCCGGCTCCTTACCTTCCCCTCGTCATGCCGACGGACGAAGGGGAGACGGGCGATGGGCCTGGGCTTTTGGAAACGACGCGGGCGCCGCACCCTGATCGCCGCCGCGCTCACGACGACGATCGTCGCGGGCACTGCGGGCTGGGCATCGGGACACGAGCAGCGTCCGCTCACCGGCCCGCCACCGGGCACCGCGTCCTGGCGTGCGGACGGCACTCTGGGGCGGCAGCTGCCCGATCCCGAGACGGCGACCCCCGCGCGCATGGCCTCGTTCTTTCGCGGGCTGAGCGCGGCCGAGCAGCACAGGCTGGCCGCCCGACACCCGTCGGTCGTCGGCAACCTGGACGGTGCGCCGACCTCCTTGCGCTACGAGGCGAACGGGCTGGCGTTGCGTGCCGAGCACGCCCGGGCCCGCGCGGACGCACAGGACACGGCACTGACTCCACAGTCGCGGGCAGCGGCACGCGCCCTCGCCGAGCGCTGCGCCGATCTCCTCACGCCCGGCCGCCGGGTACTCGCCTTCGACCCGCGGGGCCGAGGGCAAGTGGCCGAGGTGTACGGGGACTTGCGGACCGCCCGGCATGTCTCCGTCGTCGTCCCCGGCTCGGACATCGATCTGACGTCGTTCGACCGGACCAAGGAGGTGTACGGGACTCCGGCCGGGATGGCGAAGTCCCTGTACACAGCGGCGCACGGGCGTACGGCGGTGGTGGCGTGGGTCGGGTACACGACTCCGGTCGGTCTCGGCCCTGATGCCGCCACGGGCCGGCTCGCCGAGGCGGGAGCTCCCCGCCTGACCCGCTTCGTCCAGGGCCTCACCGCCTCGGGCGCACCGGAGCCGGCCGTCTTCTGCCACAGCTACGGGTCGGTGGTGTGCGGGCTCGCTGCGTCCCGGCTGCCCGCGTCGGACCTGGTGGTGCTCGGCTCGCCCGGACTGCGCGCGGACAGCGTCTCCGATCTGCACACCAGAGCCCGGGTCTGGGCGGCGCGGGACGACAGCGACTGGATCTCCCGGGTGCCCCATGTCGAGCTTCTCGGCATGGGGCACGGCGCCGACCCCACCGACCCCGCCTTCGGAGCGCGACGGGTGCCCGCCGAGCGCGCGAAGGGCCACACCGGCTATTTCGCGCCCGGCACGGACTCGCTGCGCGCCTTCACCGACATCGCCACCGGAGCGACCTCATGACCCTCACCACCTTGCGGGCCTCCGCCGCGTCGGCTGTCGCCACGATCGACGCGAGGACACCGGCCCACCGCGACCGGGCGGTGGACGGGCTGCGTGCCCTGGCGCTGCTCGCCGTACCGACCGGCCACTGGCTCCTCGGAGGCTTCACCCTGGACTCCCAAGGCGCCCTGCACAATGCGAGCCCGCTGTCCTCGTTCGGCTTCTTCGCACCCCTGAGTTGGATCCTGCAGATGCTCGGCGTCTTCTTTCTCGTGGGCGGGTACGCGTCGAGCCTGTCGTACCGCCGCGCTCGGGAGCGCGGCACGTCGACGGCCTGCTGGCTGCGGGGCCGGCTGGCCCGGCTCGGCCGTCCGGTGCTGGGCGTGACGGCGGTCTGGGCCGTGATGCTTGCGGTCCTGTACGCCGTCGGGGTGCCGGAGACGACCTTGCGGACGGGCTCCACGCTGGTGATACAGCCGCTCTGGTTCGTCGGTGTCTACACCGTGATCACCGCGCTCACGCCCTGGTGCATCCGGGTCGCCCGACGGCTCGGGGCCTGGTCCGCGGCGCCGCTCCTGGGCTCGGTGGCCGCCGTCGACTTCCTCCGGTACGGGCCCTTCGCCGCGGCGATGCCGTCCTGGCTGAGCCTGCTGAATCTCCTGCCGGGCTGGATGTTCGCCTACCAACTGGGCGTCTGCTGGGGCGAGAAGAGGCTCGGCAGGCGCGGCGCGTGGTTCCTGCTTGTCGGCGGAACAGCACTGTTCGCGGCGCTCCTGCTCGTCTTCCACTACCCGACGTCGATGGTCGGGGTACCGGGCGAGTCTCGGACGAACTCACATCCTCCGTCGCTTCTGGTGCTCGCTCTGGCGGCCGCGCAGAGCGGCGCCGCGATACTTCTGCGGGACCGCATCGGCCGTCTGCTGCGACGCCGACCGACGCTGTGGGCGCCGGTCGTAGTGATCAACCTGTCGGCGATGACCATCCTGTGCTGGCATCAGACGGCACTGCTCGCGGCAGCGGTCCCGGCGTCCTTCGCCGGGGCGATACCGGGCCTGACCACAGGGCCGGACACGCTGATCTGGATAGCGGCCCGCCTCGCGTGGCTGCCGCTGTTCGCGATACTCCTCGCCCTGATAGGTCGCTACGCGCGGGGCTTCGAATCGCCCTGGAAGCAGGTGAGTCGGGGGCGCCGGGCACTGGCGGGACTGCTCGCCGCAGGATTCGCGGTCTTCGCACTGGGTCTGGCGTGAAGGGCCTGGCGGGACCCACGGCCCCGCACGTCAGTCAGCAGGGAACGCCCCACCGTCAGGGGCGGCCGGCTGTGACGACGGGGGCCGCCCCCAGCAGGTCCGACAGCTCGGGCCGGACATTGAAGGCACCTGGCTGCCTGGGCCGGCGGAGAACGGGTTTGGGCGCGCCGTGTTCACCTGCCGGACCGTAGGTCCACTCCTTCACATACGGCCGCGATCATGATGGCCCACCACGGGCCCGCTGCTTCTCAACTCAACAGTGGAAAGCCACAGTTCAGACTCGCTCGGGCACCTGCTGGGCACCCGCATAGAAGTTGATCTTGTGGTCGAGTACGGCCAGGGTGTCCTGGAGTTCGGCCATCCGGTTCAGCACGTCGCGGCGGGTCGACTCGAGGAGCTCGCGGCGCTCCTCGAAGGTGTGCTCGCCCAGGCGGACGAGCTCGGCGTAGCGGACCATGTGGGCGACCGGCATGCCGGTGAGCCGCAACTTGCCGACGAAGGCGAGCCAGTCCAGGTCGCGATTGCTGTAGCGGCGCTGACCGGTGTGCGAGCGGTCGACATCGGGCATCAGGCCGATCCGCTCGTACCAGCGCAGGGTGTGCGCGGTCAGTCCGGTGAACGCGACGACCTCACTGATCGTGTAGCGGTCCTGGCCGTCCGGACGCGGATGGGCGCTCGGCGCCGAGGCACAGACATCGACCTTGGTCCGATCGGGCTCGGCCTGGGCACGTGCGGGCGTGGTCTCCATCACCGTCATGCCCCCACGCTAGAACCTTGGAGTGCGCTCCAAGCAAGCGCATCACAAGGAATTCCTGGCGACAGCCGCGCGGGCACCCCACTACCGTGCGGATCATGCCCCTCGTCCGCCGTGCCGTCGCTGAAGACGCCGAAGAGCTGGTCCGACTGCGCAAGATCATGCTCGACTCGATGAACCCGAGCTCCGATACGAGCTGGCAGTCGGCCACCACCGAGACCTTGCGGGCTCATCTCGCCGATGCACAGAGCGAGTTGGCGGCGTTCGTGGTCGATGCCCCGACAGGCGACGGACGTCTCGCGGCCTGCGCGGCAGGGGTGATGCATCGCGGTCTGGGCTCTCCGGGAAACCCCTTCGGCCTCTCGGGGCACGTCTCCAACGTGTGCACCGACCCGGAGTACCGGCACAGGGGATTCTCACGAGCCTGCATGGAGGCGCTCCTGGGCTGGTACCGGGACCGCGACGTGCGCCGGATCGACCTGCACGCGACGGTGCAGGGCGAGCCGCTGTACACCTCCCTGGGGTTCGTCCGCACCCCGGCGCCCTCGATGAGGCTGACGCTCTGAACACCCGGCTCACCTGACGGGCGTCCCTGCGGAGGAATTAGGCTCGTGGGCATGCAGAGCCTCGCGTTGATCGAGAACTGGCCGGTCCCGACCGCCGCCGCAGCCGTCGTCCGTGCGGACGGCACAGTCCTGGGCACGCACGGGCCAACGGCCCACCGCTTCCCGCTGGCCTCGGTGACCAAGCCCCTCGCGGCCTACGCGGCCCTCGTCGCCTACGAGGAAGGGGCGATCGAGCTCGACGAGGCGGCCGGCCCGGAAGGTTCGACGGTGCGGCACCTGCTGGCGCACACCAGCGGGCTGGCCTTCGACGAGCACCGGACGACGTCGGCGCCGGGGACCCGGCGGCTGTACTCGAACGCGGGCTTCGAGGTGCTCGGGGACCACATCGCGAAGGCGGCGGACATGCCGTTCGCGGAGTATCTGCGGCAGGCCGTGTTCGAGCCCCTCGGGATGACGGCGACCACGCTGGACGGCTCGCCCGCCAAGGACGGGGTGTCGACGGTGGACGACCTGGTGCGGTTCGCCGCGGAGGTGCAGGCGCCGCGGCTGCTCGACCCGCGCACCGTGGCCGAGGCGATGACGGTGCAGTACCCGGGGACGAAGGGCGTGCTGCCGGGGTACGGGCACCAGAACCCGAACGACTGGGGCCTCGGGTTCGAGATCCGGGACCACAAGTCGCCGCACTGGACGGGCGGCTCCTCGTCGCCGCGGACGTTCGGGCACTTCGGGCAGTCCGGCACGTTCCTGTGGGTCGACCCGGAGGCCGGTGCGGCCTGTGTCGCGCTGGCGGACCGGGCGTTCGGGCCCTGGGCGGCCGAGGTGTGGCCGCCGTTCACCGACGCGGTGCTCGCGGAGCTCTGACCGAGCGGAGCCGGTCGCGGCGGGCGGCGCCCGGGTCAGCCGGTCATCTCCCAGATCAGCAGCTGCGCGTCCGTCGTCGCCTGTGCTTCGGGGCCGCTCTCCCCGGTGATGCGGGCGGCGTCGCCCTGGCCCAGAACCGTTCCGGCCAGCCGCACTTCGCCGTGCACCACGTGAAGGTAGACGTACGGGGCGGTCGGCAGCTCCGTCCGCTCCCCCTCGGCCAGGCGCCGCACGTGGAGCATGGCGCCCGCCGCGGAGACGTCGTACGGGGTCGAGTCGGCGATGCCGTGCACCACTTCGTACGCGGGGTCGCCGCCCGGGTCCCGGGGGGCCAGCCACATCTGGATGAAGGCGAGGGGCTCGGTGGCGTCGTTGCGTTCGACATGGCGGACGCCGCCACCGGAACTGAGGCGCTGCACGTCGCCGGGCCGCACGACCGACTCGTGACCGGTGGAGTCGCGGTGGGTGAGTTCGCCGGTGACGACCCACGTGACGATCTCGGTGTGGCTGTGCGGGTGCTCGTCGAAGCCGGCGCCCGGCGCCAGACGCTCCTCGTTGCAGGCGAGGATCGCGCCGAACCGCAGATTGTCCGGGTCGTAGTGCGGGCCGAAGGAGAACGCGTGGAAGGACTCGATCCCCGCGTCGGGGTCACCGCCCGGATAGCGGTCGCCGGAGCGACGTACATCAATCACGCAGTACACGGTAGCCGCCGTTTCCGGCCTTCCGCCGGGGTCACCTCGGACCCTCCACTCCGCTGAGCCGTCCCGATAAGGCAGTCTTGTCCCCGTGCCCCAATCGGAATCAGCGCAGCCTTCAGCGAACGAACAAGCGGACCGCCGCCCGGACGTCCGTGCGGATCCCCACCCGCACTCGGCGACCCTGAAGCGCCTGGAGAAGTCCTCCGGGGCGCTCGCGGCGCAAGCGATCACGCGCATGGACGAGACGCTGTCCTGGTACCGGGCCATGCCACCGGAGAACCGGTCGTGGATCGGGCTGGTGGCGCAGGCGGGTATCGCCGCGTTCACCGAGTGGTTCCGGCACCCGGACGCCCCGCAGGCCATCTCGACGGATGTCTTCGGCACCGCGCCGCGGGAGTTGACCCGGGCGATCACCTTGCGCCAGACCGTGGAGATGGTGCGCACGACGATCGAGGTCATGGAATCGGCCATCGACGAGGTGGCCGCGCCCGGCGACGAGAGCGTCCTGCGGGAGGCGCTGCTCGTGTACGCGCGAGAGATCGCGTTCGCCACCGCGCAGGTGTACGCGCAGGCGGCGGAGGCGCGGGGCGCCTGGGACGCGCGGCTGGAGTCGCTCGTGGTGAACGCCGTGCTGTCCGGGGAGGCCGACGAGGGCGCGGTCAGCCGGGCCGCGGCGCTGGGCTGGAACTCACCGGAGCATGTGTGCGTCGTGCTCGGGACCGCGCCCGACGGCGACAGCGAACTGACCGTGGAGGCGATCCGGCGGGCATCGCGGCACGCCAAGCTGCAGGTGCTGACCGGGGTGCTCGGGGACCGGCTCGTGGTGATCGCGGGCGGCAGCGACAATCCGCTGGCGGTGGCCAAGTCGCTGATCGGGCCGTTCGCGGCGGGCGCCGTGGTCGCGGGTCCTGTGGTGCCGGACCTGCTGGCCGCCACGCGGTCCGCCCAGGCCGCGGCCGCCGGACTCAAGGCGTGCGGGGCCTGGCAGGACGCCCCGCGTCCGGTTCTGGCGGACGATCTGCTTCCGGAGCGGGCGATCGCGGGAGACCCGGCCGCGCGGGAGCAATTGGTGGAGGAGATCTACAGACCGCTGGAGGAAGCGGGCTCGGCGCTCCTGGAGACGCTCAGTGTCTATCTGGAGCAGGCGAGCAGCCTGGAGGGCGCGGCCCGGATGCTCTTCGTGCACCCGAACACCGTCCGCTACCGGCTCCGACGTGTGACCGACGTCACCGGATGGTCGCCGTCGGACGTCCGCTCGGCGTTCACGTTGCGCATCGCGCTCATCCTGGGGCGCCTGGCCGACGCAGATCCCCAGTCGTAGGCTTTTGTCGGGGGTCTACAATTCCCCCTTCGGTTCTTCGTCCCTGTCCCCACGGGCGGCCCGCACCGTCCACAAGAGAGAGTGTGAGAGTGCTCGTACTCGTCGCTCCCGGCCAAGGCGCTCAGACGCCCGGCTTCCTGACTCCCTGGCTCGACCTCCCCGGCGCAGCGGACCGCCTCGGTGCGTGGTCCGACGCCATCGGACTCGACCTTGCCCACTACGGCACGCAGGCCGACGCGGACGCGATCCGTGACACGGCCGTGGCCCAGCCGCTCCTTGTCGCGGCCGGGCTCCTGTCCGCATCCGCTCTCGGTGGCGTGACGCCGGGTGCCGTGGCGGGACACAGCGTCGGCGAGATCACCGCGGCCGCGTTCGCGGGCGTGCTCGACGACACCGCCGCCCTGAAGCTCGTCCGGGGACGGGGCCTGGCCATGGCCGAGGCCGCGGCGATCACGCAGACCGGTATGTCGGCGCTGCTCGGCGGCGACCCCGAGGTCACCGTGCCGCACCTGGAGAAGCTGGGCCTGACCCCGGCGAACGTGAACGGCGCGGGCCAGATCGTGGCCGCCGGCACGCTCGAGGAGCTGGCCGCGCTGGAGGCCGACAAGCCCGAGGGCGTGCGCCGTGTGGTGCCGCTGAAGGTGGCCGGGGCGTTCCACACCCGGCACATGGCCCCCGCGGTGGCGAAGCTGGAGGAGGCCGCGAAGGAGCTGTCCCCGGCCGACCCCACGATCACGTACGTGTCGAACAAGGACGGCAGGACGGTCGCGACCGGCGCCGAGGTGCTCTCGCGCCTGGTCGGCCAGGTCGCGAACCCGGTCCGCTGGGACCTGTGCATGGAGACGTTCCAGAAGCTCGGCGTGACGGCGCTGATCGAGGTGTGCCCGGGCGGCACCCTCACCGGCATCGCCAAGCGCGCGCTGCCCGGCGTCCAGACCCTCGCCCTGAAGACCCCCGACGACCTCGACGCGGCCCGCGCCCTGATCGCCACGTATGCATCTGCCGCTGACGCGGCGGGCGCCACTTCGGCCTGACAAGGAGATCCGAGCAGCATGTCGAAGATCAAGCCCAGCAAGGGTGCCCCGTACGCGCGCATCCTCGGTGTCGGCGGTTACCGGCCGACGCGGGTCGTGCCCAACGAGGTGATCCTCGAGAAGATCGACTCGTCCGACGAGTGGATCCGTTCGCGCTCCGGCATCGCCACCCGCCACTGGGCCAACGACGAAGAGACCGTGGCGATGATGTCCATCGAGGCGTCCGGCAAGGCCATCGCCGACGCGGGCATCCAGGCCGAGCAGATCGGCGCCGTGGTCGTGTCGACCGTGTCGCACTTCGCGCAGACGCCGGCCATCGCGACGGAGATCGCGGACAAGCTGGGTACGCAGAAGGCCGCCGCGTTCGACATCTCGGCGGGCTGCGCCGGCTTCGGCTACGGGCTGACCCTGGCCAAGGGCATGGTCGTCGAGGGCAGCGCGGAGTACGTGCTCGTCATCGGCGTGGAGCGGCTCTCGGACCTGACCGACCTGGAGGACCGTGCGACGGCCTTCCTGTTCGGTGACGGCGCCGGTGCCGTGGTCGTCGGCCCGGCCCAGGAGCCCGCGATCGGCCCCACCGTGTGGGGTTCCGAGGGCGACAAGGCGCAGACGATCAAGCAGACCGTGCCGTGGGACAAGTTCCGCGTCGGCGACGTGTCGCAGCTGCCTCTCGACTCCGAGGGCAACGTCAAGTTCCCTGCGATCACGCAGGAGGGCCAGGCGGTGTTCCGCTGGGCCGTGTTCGAGATGGCGAAGGTCGCCCAGCAGGCGCTGGACGCGGCCGGGATCAGCCCGGACGATCTGGATGTCTTCATTCCTCACCAGGCCAACGAGCGGATCATCGACTCGATGGTGAAGACTCTGAAGTTGCCGGAGCACGTCACGGTCGCCCGCGACGTACGCACCACCGGCAACACCTCGGCCGCCTCGATTCCGCTCGCGATGGAGCGGCTCCTGGCGACCGGCGAGGCGAAGAGCGGCGACACCGCGCTCGTCATCGGCTTCGGGGCGGGTCTCGTATACGCCGCCACGGTCGTTACCCTCCCCTAGGCATCTCGTCCGGATCACCTGATCCGGACGGGCGTAACACCTGCCGCTGCCGCGGCGGACGCCACACCCTCTGGATACACACCGAAGGAGCGCCACAATGGCCGCCACTCAGGAAGAGATCGTCGCCGGTCTCGCCGAGATCGTGAACGAGATCGCCGGGATCCCCACCGAGGACGTCCAGCTGGACAAGTCCTTCACCGATGACCTGGACGTCGACTCGCTGTCCATGGTCGAGGTCGTCGTCGCCGCCGAAGAGCGCTTCGACGTCAAGATCCCGGACGACGACGTCAAGAACCTCAAGACCGTCGGCGACGCCACGAAGTACATCCTCGACCACCAGGCCTGAGCCACCAGCTCCGGACCCTGAAGGTCAGTCGCTCCGCCACCCGGCGGTGGCGCCGCTGAATCCCTCGCATCCGTTGGAGAAAGAATTCCTGTGAGCTCGACCAATCGCACCGTGGTCGTCACCGGTATCGGCGCAACCTCACCGCTGGGTGGCGACGCGACAACCACCTGGGAGGGCCTGGTCGCCGGACGTTCCGGTGTCAAGCCCCTCGAGCAGGAGTGGGCCGCCGAGCAGGCGGTCCGTATCGCTGCACCGGCCGCCGTGGACCCGAGCGAGGTCATTCCTCGCCCGCAGGCCCGCAAGCTGGACCGCTCCGCGCAGTTCGCGCTGATCGCCGCCAAGGAAGCCTGGGCCGACGCCGGCTTCACCGACAAGGCGGGCGACGACCCGGCTGTCGACCCTGACCGTCTGGGCGCCGTCATCGCGTCCGGCATCGGCGGCGTGACCACGCTCCTCGACCAGTACGACGTGCTGAAGGAGAAGGGCGTCCGCCGCGTCTCCCCGCACACCGTGCCGATGCTGATGCCCAACGGCCCGTCGGCCAACGTGGGCCTGGCCGTGAACGCCCGCGCGGGTGTGCACACCCCGGTCTCCGCCTGCGCGTCGGGCGCCGAGGCCATCGGCTACGGCATCGAGATGATCCGCACCGGCCGCGCCGACGTCGTCGTCTGCGGTGGCACCGAGGCGGCCATCCACCCGCTGCCCATCGCCGCGTTCGGCAACATGATGGCGATGTCGAAGAACAACGACGACCCGCAGGGTGCCTCGCGCCCCTACGACACCGCCCGGGACGGCTTCGTCCTCGGTGAGGGCGCGGGCGTCATCGTCCTGGAGTCCGCCGAGCACGCCGCGAAGCGCGGTGCCCGCGTCTACGCGGAGGCCGTCGGCCAGGGCATCTCCGCCGACAGCCACGACATCGTGCAGCCGGAGCCGGAGGGCCGCGGGATCGCGCAGGCCCTGCAGCACCTGCTGGACAACACGGACCTGGACCCGGCCGAGGTCGTGCACGTGAACGCGCACGCGACGTCGACGCCGGCCGGTGACGTGGCCGAGCTGAAGGCGCTGCGCAAGGTGTTCGGCGACGACACCGACCACATCGCCGTCTCCGCGACGAAGTCCATGACCGGGCATCTGCTCGGCGGCGCCGGTGGCGTCGAGACGGTGGCGTCGGTGCTGGCCCTGTACCACCGGGTGGCTCCGCCGACCATCAACGTGGAGAACCTGGACCCCGAGGCCGAGGCCACGGCCGACATCGTCCGCGGTGAGGCGCGCAAGCTGCCCGTCGAGGGCCGGATCGCCGCGCTGAACGATTCGTTCGGCTTCGGTGGGCACAACGTGGTTCTCGCGTTCCGTTCGGTCTGAGACCTGACGTAGCACGCGGGACGCGGAGCACCTGGCGCTTCACGCTCGGTACTCGACCCCCGCGTAAAGGAGTGGGCCCGCCCGGGACTTCCCGGGCGGGCCCACTCCTTTTCACCCTGACGGCTGTCGCCCGGGCTAGACCACTTGGTGGAGCCAGCGGACCGGCGCGCCCTCGCCCGCGTAGCGGAAAGGCTCCAGTTCGTCGTCCCAGGGCTTGCCGAGGAGCTTGGCCACCTCGGTCTCCAGATCCGTCTCGCCGCCCGCGGAACGGGCCAGTGCGGCCCGCAGACGGTCCTCGGGGATGAGGATGTCGCCGTGGATGCCGGTGACGGCGTGGAAGATGCCGAGTTCGGGGGTGGCGCTGTAGCGCTCGCCCTCGGCGCTCGCGCAGGGTTCGGCCGTCACCTCGAAGCGCAGCAGTTGCCAGCCGCGCAGCGCGGATGCCAGCTTGGCGGCCGTGCCCGCCTCGGCCTGCCAGGAGAACTCGGATCTCCAGGTGCCAGGCGCCGCGGGCTGCCTGATCCAGTCGAGGCTGACGCGCGCGCCTAGTACACCCGCGACCGCCCATTCGACGTGCGGGCACAGCGCGCGCGGCGCGGAGTGCACGTACAGAACTCCACGTGTCGTCACCGGACCTCCAGTGTGGGTCGAGGTTCGCCTTCCCCAGCGGCCTCGCGCCCGTGCCGAGCCTTCTTCCCTTGCTGCCCGAACTCGAAGGTACAGACAAAAAGGGACACATCTGACGTGTAGTAACTTAGCGGAACCGGTACAGCGGGGTCTCACTGGGTCGACCGGGGACCCCGGGGCGAGGCTATCGCGCAGCGGTGCAAGGAGTGTGACGTACTGTCGGTCCCGAGGCGCACAAACGCCGACCTTTCACCCGGCGGGGCGCAACCCCGGCCCCGTTCACGGCGTCAGCCTGGTCGGTACGGGCGACGAGTGGACGACGCAGAGCGACGGAGGGGCCACAGGATGCGGAAGCGAAGCCACCGGTCAACTGCCTCGCGTGCGGCCGTCGCCGCGGTGACGGCGGCCGTACTCGGTGCCGGCGCGCTCACCGCGTGTGACGCCTCCGGCGGCAACTCCCCCGGTCCCAACGGCTCGACGGCCGGCGCGAAGCCGTCGCCGAAGCCCACTCCGACGTGGGACACGAGTCCGCGTTCGGTTGCCGCGGTGGGGGATTCGATCACGCGGGGGTTCGACGCGTGCAGCGTGCTGTCGGACTGCCCCGAGGTGTCGTGGGCGACCGGTACCGACGCGCAGGTCAAGAGCCTGGCCGTGCGGCTGCTCGGCAAGAGCCGGGCCAGGACGCACAGTTGGAACCTCGCGCGGACCGGCGCGCGGATGGCCGATCTGCCGGCGCAGATGGCGCAGGCCGGTGCCGAGCGGCCCGAGCTGGTGACGGTGATGGCCGGGGCGAACGACGCGTGCCGGCCGACGGCGGCCGCCATGACGCCGGTGGCCGACTTCCGGGCCGATTTCGAGGAGGCGTTGCGGAAGTTGCGGCGCGCGGCGCCCAAGGCGCAGGTGTACGTGATGAGCGTGCCGGACCTGAAGCGGCTCTGGTCCGAGGGGCGGGCCAATCCGCTGGGCAAGCAGATCTGGAAGCTGGGGATCTGCTCGTCGATGCTGGCGGATCCGGATGCCATGGACGTCGCGGCCACCGAGCGGCGCGACTCCGTGCAGGAGCGCGTCGAGGCGTACAACGAGGTGCTGAAGGACGTGTGTGCGAAGGACCGGCGGTGCCGGTCCGACGAGGGTGCGGTCTTCGGGTACCGGTTCGACGGGGACCAGTTGAGCCACTGGGACTGGTTCCATCCGAGCAAGAACGGACAGGCGCGGCTCGCGGCGCTCGCGTATCGCGGAGTGACCTCGCAGGAACCGCTCGTCTGAGTGTCCAGGGGGCGGGCGTAGGGTCTCGATCATGCGCAGTGAACTCTTCGACGCCTTGCCCGACGGCACCGACGTCCACCGCTGGACCCTGGAACGGGACGGGGTGCGGGTACGTGTCCTGACGTACGGGGGCATCCTGCAGACGGTCGAGGTTCCCGACCGCGAGGGAGCCAGGGACGGGATCGTGCTCGGGTTCCCCGACCTGGCTTCGTATCTGGCCCATCCCGAGCCGTACTTGGGCGCCCTGGTCGGGCGGTACGCGAACCGGATCGCGAGCGGCCGGTTCCCGCTCGGCGAGCGGACCCACGAGCTCGCGCAGAACAACGGACGGAACGCGCTGCACGGCGGTGAGCTGGGCTTCGACAAGCGGGTGTGGGACGCGGAGGCGGTCGGGGAGCACGTGCTGCGGCTGACCCGCGTCTCCCCGGACGGCGAGGAGGGGTACCCGGGCCGGCTGGAGGTCTCGACGACGTACGCGCTCGAGGAGGGCGGGGTGCTGCGGATCTCCTACGAGGCGGTGACCGACGCCCCGACCGTCGTGAACCTCACCAACCACAGCTACTGGAACCTGGGCGGACCGGGTTCCGGGAACGCGGCGGGCAGCCATGAGGTGCGGATCGACGCCGGGCATGTGACCGCGGTGGACGACGAGCTGATTCCCACCGGTGAGGTGGCGGCGGTCGACGGGACGCGGTTCGACTTCCGGGAAAGCCGGAAGGTCGGGCCCGGGTACGACCACAACTACGTGCTGGACAAGGGGGTCACCGAGACGCCCGTGGAGGTGGCCGAGTTGCACGATCCGGCGTCGGGCCGGGTGCTGACCGTGGCCACGACCGAGCCGGGGCTGCAGCTCTACACCTCGGACGGCTTCGACGCCACGGTGCCGTACGCGCCGGGTGACGGGATCGCGCTGGAGACGCAGCACTTCCCGGATTCGCCGAACCGGCCCGAGTTCCCGAGCACCGTGCTGCGGCCGGGCGAGGTGTACCGGTCGCAGACGGTGTACGGGTTCGGGCTGCGCGGCTGAGAGCGGCGCGGGAGCGGTGCAGGGGCGGCGGGGGTCAGGGTCCGCCGCCCCTGGATCAAGGCCGGCCGTCGCAACAAGCCGGTTACCGAGCCGGGCGTCGCGACAAGCCGGTCGTCGGGCCGGTCGTCAGGCGACGATCGTCTCGCTGACGCGGCCGTCGGTGAGCGAGCGGCCGGCCGTCAGCTCGTAGGAACCCGGCTGGTACGCCCAGGCGTCGGCGCTCTCGTCCCAGATCTCGAAGGTGCGGCGCGGGAGTTCGACGACTGCTTCGACGGTCTCGCCGGGGGCGGCCGTGACGCTCGCGAAGCCGGCCAGCCAGCGGGCCGGGCGGGCCGCGTCGGGCTCGCTCGGGGCCAGATAGAGCTGGACGACCTCACGGCCGGGGCGGGGGCCGGTGTTGCGGACCCGGACCGTGGCGGTCGTGCCGTTCACGTCGATCGACTCGTACGTCCAGTCGGTGTAGCCGAGGCCGTGGCCGAAGGGGTACGAGGGGGTGGCCCCGGACTTGTCCCAGGCCCGGTAGCCGATGAACACGCCCTCGGTGTAGTCGAGTCGGCCGTCGGTCGGGGTGACGTGGGTGACCGGGGCGTCCTCGAACGAGCCCCAGGTGGTGGGCAGGCGGCCGCCCGGTTCCTCGGCGCCGAGGAGCACGTCGGCGAGCGCGTCACCGCCCTCCTGGCCGGGGAACCAGCTCAGCAGCACGGCCGCGACGTCCTCGCGCCACGGGAGTTCCACCGGGGAGCCGGAGTTGACGACCACGACGGTGTTCGGGTTGGCGGCGGCGACGGCGCGCACCAGGTCGTCCTGGCGGCCGGGGAGCCGGAGGTCGGTGCGGTCGAAGCCCTCGGACTCCACGCGTTCGGTGGTGGCGACCACGACGACGGCGGCCTCGGCGTCCCGGGCGGCCTCGACCGCCTCGGCGATCAGTTCCTCCTCGCCGCGGCGCGGGCCGAGGTGGGTGAGGGTGAACATGATGGCGGGCAGCGGCATCTTGAGGGACTTGTCGAGCGGGTGCAGGAGGGAGACCTCCACCGGCTCGCCTGCCGTCACCGTCACCTTGCCGCGCTCCAGCGGGGCGCCGAAGAACGCCTCGAACGGGTCGGATCCGTCGCCCATCGGCTGGACGCCGTCGTAGAGGACGGTGCCGTCGACGGTGAGCTTGTAGGCGCCGGTGCCGCGGGTGCCGAAGGCGTGCTCGCCGCTCTCGCGCGGGGTGAAGGTGCCCTTGATCTCGATGCTGTGCAGCGCCTCGTGGGTGACGCCGGCGGGCAGGTCGGCGCCCATCCACTGGAGCTGGCCGCTGGGCAGTGATCCCTCGCCGATGACGGTGCCGTCGGCGTCGCGGCAGATGGCGCGCAGCGCGAACCCCTTGTCGGCGGGGGCGAGTTCGTCGCTCGGGTCGGCGCCGACGGCGTAGGCGAGGGAGTCCACCGCCGCGGTGAGGCCGTCGAGCGGGGAGACGGTGCGGGCGGGGAAGACGGTGGCGGAGCCGCCGCCGAGGATGCGGGCGTCGCGGGCGGCGGCGCCGATCAGCGCGATCTTCGCGTCGCGGCGCAGGGGCAGCACGCCCGAGTTGCGTACGAGGACGAAGGCGCGGCGGGCGATCTCGCGGGCGAGGGCCTCGCCGTCGATCTCGGCCGGCGCTTCGGTGACCACCGGTTCGGCGCCTTCGAGGATGCCGATGCGGGCGGCGAGCCGCAGGACGTTGCGCACGGCGTCGTCGACCTCGGACTCCTCGACCTCGCCGGCCCGTACGGCGGCGGCGAGCGCGGGTCCGTACACGGTCTGCGGGCCGGGCATGGCCACGTCCAGGCCGCCCTTGATGTCGCCGGTCGTGGAGCGGGCTGCCATCCAGTCGGAGACGTTGAAGCCGTCGAAGCCCCATTCGCCGCGCAGGACCTCGTTCACGAGGTAGCGGTGTTCGGTCATCGAGGTGCCGTTGACCGTGTTGTAGGCGGTCATGATGCCCCACGGGTGGGCGTTCTCGACGATGGCTTCGAAGGGGGCCAGGTACAGCTCGCGCAGGGCGCGGCCGGAGACGATGTTGTCGACGGTGAAGCGGTCGGTCTCCGCGTCGTTGGCGACGAAGTGCTTGACGGTGGTGCCGACGCCGCCGGACTGGACGCCCTGGACGTAGCCGGTGCCGATGGCGCCGGTGAGGTACGGGTCCTCGCTGTACGCCTCGAAGTGGCGGCCGCCGAGCGGGGAGCGGTGCAGGTTCACGGTGGGCGCGAGCAGCACGTGGACGCCCTTGCGGCGGGCCTCCTGGGCGAGGAGGGCGCCGGCCCGGCGGGCGAGCGCGGGGTCCCAGGTGGCGGCGAGCGCCGTCGGGGACGGCAGGGCGATCGAGGGGTCGTCGGCGGTCCAGCGCACGCCGCGCACACCGATCGGGCCGTCGGACATGACCAGCGAGGTCAGGCCGATCTCGGGGATCTCGGGCAGCGACCACATGTCCTGCCCGGCGAGCAGTCGCGCCTTGGTGTCGAGGTCGAGCTTGCCGAGTGCGGCCTCGACCACCGTCTCGCGGGCCTGCGCCCCGCCGTCACCGCTGTTGCCGTCCACCTGGTTCGCCATGCCGGCACCTCCTCGTCGAAGTCTGAGCTCCTTCATCCTGCACCCGTTACCTGTAGAGCGGTAGGTTTCGTTATCTTGGCGTTATAAAGAACACCCGGGGGCGTTCTCGTGATGTCGTACGGTGACCGCATGAGCAGCACCAGAACCGCCAGGAGCGAGGAGCGGCGGGCCGAGATCCTGCGGGCCGCGCTGGAGGTGATCGCCGAGCGCGGGTACCGGGGCGCGAGCCTCGCGGCGGTCGCCGAGCGCGTGGGACTCACCCAGCAGGGGCTCCTCCACTACTTCCCGACGAAGGAGGCGCTGCTCGTCGCGGTCCTGGCGGAGCGGGACCAGTGGGACGCGGTGCCGGACAGCCGGTGGCGGCTCGATCTGCTCGGGTCGCTGGTGGAGTACAACGCGATGCGGCCGGGGATCGTGCAGACCTTCTCGGCGCTGCTCGGGGAGTCGGTCACCGAGGGGCATCCGGCGCGGGAGTTCTTCTCGCGGCGCTACGACGGGGTGCGCGCGTCGATGGCGGAGGTGCTGCGCGCCGAGTACGGGGAGCGGCTGCCGAGCGGCCTGACGCCGGAGCGGGCCGCCCCGCTGCTCGTCGCGGTGATGGACGGGCTGCAGTACCAGTGGCTGCTCGACCCGGAGTCGGTGGACATGCCGGGGGCGTTCCGCGACTTCCTGACGCTGCTGGGCGAGGACGCGGCCGGGGGCTGAGCTACTGGTTCCAGACCACCGCGAGGGTCTTGCTCGCCACGCACACCAGGGCGAAGACGACCGCCCAGAGGTACGCGCCGGAGAGCGCCAGGGCGACGACTCCCGCGCCGAACCAGACGGTCTCGAAGGCGACGCGGGTCGCTCCGCGGGTCTTGTGGCGGGCCTTCGGGGAGCCGAAGAGGGCCCAGGTCGTGATCATCACGGCCAGTCCCAGGAGGCCGTAGAGCCAGGCCAGGGGGGTCGCGACGTCGCGGGTGAAGCCGTACGCCCCCACCGCGCCGAGGGCGACCAGTTCCACGACGAAGAGGACGCCGAGGTTCGCTGTCTTCATGCCGTCGTTCCTCGCGGGCTCTCGTCCGCCGGGTGAGCCTCGCCGGCCGCGCGCGGGTCCGTCGTGGGCGCGGCGGCGCCTTCCATGTCGCGCACCATCAGGGTCGCCCCTGCCACCGCTCCCGGCATCAGGAACACCGCCACGACCGGCACCAGGAAGGCCACCGCCAGCGGCGCGCCGAAGCCCCACGCGAGTCCCTTCCTCGACCTCAACAGGGCCAGGCGGTCGCGGAGTTGGACGCCGCGGCGCTGCAGCGCCACCGCCGTGAGCTCCTCCGTGAGGAAGAAGCCCGTGACGAAGAAGCCGAGGACCGGGATCACCGTCTGGCCGACGAAGGGGACGAAGCCGAGCGCGAAGAGCAGCAGGCCCCACAGGCCCGCGCGGGCCAGGATGCGCAGGCTGTCGCGGGCCGAGATCCACAGGTCCCGCCAGAGCGGCAGGCCGGACTCGGGGGCGTGGCCGCCCTCGGCGATGTCGACCTGCTCGGAGAGGGATTCGTAGAAGGGCTGCCCGATCAGGAGCGTGACCGCGGTGAAGGTGAGCACCGCCAGGAGCAGGGCCAGGGCGAAGAGGACGACCGTCAGGAAGCCGCGGAACAGGCCGACCCACGGGGACGACCAGTCGTCGGCGAACGGGGTCGTCCAGGCGATGAAGTCGCTGCCCCATATGGCGAGGCAGACCAGGGCCGCCGCGTACAGGACGAGGGTGATGAGGCCGGGCAGCAGGCTCCAGCCGTACTGCTTGCCGTGCTGGGCAACCCAGCGCTGCCCCTTCATCAAATAGCCGAAGCCCGCCCCGAGATCACGCATGGCGCAAACCTTACGGGACGGGCCGGGGCCGTCGAACGGTCAGACCGAGAGCGTGACCGTGATGTTGCCCCGGGTCGCCTTGGAGTACGGGCAGACCTGGTGGGCCTTCTCGATCAGGGCCTGGGCGGTGGCCGCGTCCGCGTTCGGGATGGCCGCCGAGATCTCGACGATCAGGCCGAAGCCCTCGTCGTTCTTGCCGATGCCGACCTTCGCGGTGACGGTCGAGCCGGTGATGTCGGCGCCCTCCTGGCGGGCGACGACGGCGAGGGCGCCCTGGAAGCAGGCGCTGTAGCCGGCCGCGAAGAGCTGCTCCGGGTTGGTACCGGCGCCCGAACCACCCTGCTCCTTGGGCGGGTTGACGACGACGTCGAGCTTGCCGTCGTCGGTGGCGACGCGGCCGTCGCGGCCGTTCTCGGCGGTGGCTACGGCGGTGTAGACGACGTCGGACTGCGTGATGGCCATGCCCGTGCTCCCTCTTTGGTTCGATCCGGCAGACGGATCTCGTCGGGAGATCCGTAATGCGGAAACTTCAATCCGTAAGACGGAAGCACACTATCGAATGCCCGCGGGAACGAAAGTGGCCCCCGTCACAGAAGTGCGGGGGCCACCGATGTGCGCGGAGCGTCAGAGCTTCACGACCATCTTTCCGGTGTTGTCGCCGCGCAGGACGCCGAGGAACGCCTCCAGGTTGTTCTCGATGCCCTCGACGACCGTCTCGCGGTACTTGAGCTCGCCGGATCGGACCCAGGCGCCGACCTCCTGGACGAACTGCGGCTGCAGGTCGTAGTGGTCGCCGACGAGGAAGCCCTCGATGCGGCCGCGGGTCTGGATCAGACGGGAGAGGTTGCGCGGGCCGGGGGCCGGCTCCGTGTTGTTGTACACGGAGATCGCGCCGCAGATGGCGATGCGGCCGTCGCGGTTCAGGCGGGCGATGGCGGCCTCCAGGTGGTCACCGCCGACGTTGTCGAAGTACGTGTCGATGCCGTCGGGGGCCGCCTCCTTCAGCTGCTCGTGGACGCTGCCCTTCTTGTAGTTGAAGGCCGCGTCGAAGCCGTACTCCTCGATGAGCAGCTTGACCTTCTCGTCCGAGCCGGCCGAGCCGATGACCCGCGAGGCGCCCTTGAGCTTGGCGATCTGTCCGACCTGGCCGCCGACCGCGCCCGCGGCGCCGGACACGAAGACGCTGTCACCCTCCTTGAAGGAGAGGGTGCGCAGCAGGCCCGCGTACGCGGTGAGGCCCGTCATGCCGAGCACGCCGAGGTACGTGGACAGCGGCGCGGCCTCGGGGTCGACCTTCACGGCCTGCTTCGCGTCGAACGTCGCGTACTCGCGCCAGCCGAAGAAGTGCAGGACGTGGTCGCCGACCGCGACACCCTCGTCGTTCGAGGCGATGACGACGCCGACCGCGCCGGCCTGCATGGCCTTGCCCAGCTCGTACGGGGCGACGTACGACTTCGCGGCGCTCATCCGGCCGCGCATGTACGGGTCGACCGACACGTACAGGTTCTTCACCAGGACCTGGCCGGGGCCCGGCTCGACCACCGGGGCCTCGCGCAGCTCGAAGTCCGTGGGCTCGGGCCAGCCGACGGGACGGCTGATCAGGGCCCACTCACGGCCGGTGGCGGGGATCTGAGGGATGTCGGCGGGCATGCGCTGATCCTTCGTGGCAGTGGGGGAAGTGCTTCAGCAAGTACTTCAGTACGTGAAACAACCATGCTCCTGAATATTTCAGGATGTCAAGTAACTGGGTACGCTGGAACCCATGACCGCCACCCGTTCCCCCCGCACGGACCCGCTGACGCTCGAAGTGGTCGAGCTGATCGGGGCCGTCGTCGCGCGCTACCACCAGGAGTACGAGGAGGCCGCCGCGCGGCACGGGCTGACCGGGGCGCAGGCGCGGGTGCTGAGCCTGCTGTCGCTCGAACCGCTGCCGATGCGGCAGATCGCGCAGCGGCTGAAGTGCGAGCCGTCGAACATCACGGGCATCGTGGACCGTCTGGAGGCGCGGGACCTGGTGGAGCGGCGGCCCTCCCCCGGCGACCGGCGGGTGAAGGTGGCCGCGCCCACACAGGAGGGCACGCGGGTGGCGCTCAGCCTGCGGGACTCGCTCGACTTCGCGCGCGAGCCGCTGGCCGGGCTGTCCCGTGCGGAGCGGCTGGCGCTGCGGGACATGCTCCAGCGGATGCTCGGGGTCGGCTGACCCCCGGAAGGCCCCTGAGCCTCAGGTGCACCACCAGAGGAACCGGTCGCACGTCTCCGACGGAGTCGGATCGGGGGTCGGGGACGCGGATGTCGGGCGCGGGGCCGCGGTGGTCGGCGTCGATGTGGCCGGCGAGTCCGAGGGCGAACCAGCCCTGGACGACGGGGCGTTGACCGGGGTCGTGGTGCCGCTGCCGGACTGCGCCGACGCAGAGGCGGTGCTGCGCTCCGGGCTCGGTGACGCCGACAGGGAGGCCGGCGCCTCGGGCGAGGAGGAGGCCGGCGCGGGCGCGCCGGAGTGCCCGGTCCCGGCGGACGGGGACGTGGCCTCGGCCTCCGCCTCCGTCACGGCGTCGGCGGTGTCCGGCGCGGCCTGGGCGTCGCCGCCCCCGGAGGACTCGGTGCCGAGTTCGGCGAGGCTGAGGCCGCCCGCGGCGAGCGCGAGCCCCGCCGTGGCGAGGAGGATGCGCCCGCGACGCCGGCGGTGCGCCCTGCGGGTGCGGCGCCGGCTGCGGGGACGGGTGGGCTCGCCGTCGTGCGCCGCCTCCGGCTCGTCGACCGCTTCCTGCGCGACCGTGGCCTCCGCGTAGGCGCGCACGGCGTCGGCGGGGGTGCCGCAGCCCGGGCAGGCGAGGGCGCCGTTGAGGTGCCTGCGGCACGGGTGGCAGTAGTCCATGACGTAGGGAGGCTAGGCGCCCGGCCGGTAACGGAAAAAGCCGGTCCTGTGAAACTTCTGTGCGGAACCGCGTGTTCCGTCGGGCGCGCGGCACGGAGATCCTCCGCGCAGACCCATTGACACCCCCATAGGGCCGCTTTACTGTCACGCCAGCATTCGAACGTGTGACGAAATATCGAACGGCACAGGGGGCAACTGCCTTGCGCATCACGGGAATCAGCACGCATGTGGTCGGGACGCCGTGGCGGAATCTGACCTACGTCCAGGTGCACACCGACGAGGGGATCACCGGCGTCGGCGAGACCCGCATGCTGGGCCACACCGACG
This sequence comes from Streptomyces sp. cg35, assembly GCF_050410835.1. NCBI lineage: Bacteria > Bacillati > Actinomycetota > Actinomycetes > Kitasatosporales > Streptomycetaceae > Streptomyces > Streptomyces sp. cg35. Next base: position 6,131,511 of record NZ_CP191268.1, on the reverse strand, counting down.
CGCTCATCGGTTACTTGAACGAGGCTCTGGCCAATCACATCGTGGGCTCCGATCCGTTCGCGGTCGAGGACCTCGTGCGGCGCATGAAGTACGGCGACTACGGGCGGGCCGGCGAGATCGTCATGTCCGGTATCGCCGTGGTGGAGATGGCCTGCTGGGACATCAAGGGCAAGGCGCTCGGCGTCCCGGTGTGGCAGCTGCTCGGCGGCAAGGTCACCGACCGGGTCAAGGCGTACGCGAACGGCTGGTACACCACCGAGCGGACCCCGGAGGCGTACCACAAGGCCGCCAAGGCGGTGATGGAGCGCGGGTACAAGGCGCTGAAGATCGACCCGTTCGGCACCGGGCACTTCGAGCTCGACCACGAACAGTCTCTGTACGCCGTGTCGTTGATCGAGGCGGTGCGCGACGCGATCGGGCCCGACGCCGAGTTGATGCTGGAGATGCACGGCCGGTTCTCCCCCGCCACGGCGATCCGGCTCGCGAACGAGCTCGCCCCCTTCCGGCCCGCGTGGCTGGAGGAGCCGGTGCCGCCGGAGAACCTCAAGGCGCTGGAGAAGGTGGCCGCCAAGGTGGACATCCCGATGGCCACCGGTGAGCGGATCCACGACCGGATCGAGTTCCGGGAGCTGTTCGAGAGCCAGGCCGTCGACATCCTGCAGCCCGACGTCGGCCACCTCGGCGGCATCTGGGAGACGCGGAAGCTGGCGGCCACCGCCGAGACGCACTACATGCTCGTCGCCCCGCACAACGTGGGCGGTCCCGTGCTCACCGCCGCGTCCCTCCAAGTCGGCTTCACCTCACCGAACTTCAAGATCCTGGAGCACTTCAACGACTTCGCCGACGCGGAGATCAAGAAGGTCGTGAAGGGCGCCCCGCAGGTCGACCCGGAGACCGGATGCTTCGCGCTGTCGCACGAGCCGGGGCTCGGGGTCGAGCTGGACGTGGACGCGGCCGCCGAGTTCCCGCAGCAGCAGGCCCGGTTCGACCTGTGGGCCGAGGGCTGGGAGAAGCGCGCCCCCAAGGGGTCGAAGTGAGCTCCGCGGTCGTCGTCGACGCACCCGGGCGGCACCGGCTGGTGCCGCACGAGCCCGCGGCACCGGGGCCCGGCGAGGCGCAGGTGCGGGTGCACGCCGTGGGGATCTGCGGCAGCGACCGCGAGGTCTACCAGGGCAACAGGCCCAAGGAGTACGTCCGTTACCCGGTGACGCCCGGGCACGAGTGGTCCGGCGTCGTGGCGGCCGTGGGCGCCGGGGTGCCGAAGGAGCTCGTCGGGCGGAAGGTCGTCGGCGAGGGCTTCCGGAACTGCCAGGTCTGCGAGCGGTGTCACGCCGGTGACACGACGCTGTGCACCGCCGGGTACGAGGAGACGGGCTTCACCCGGCCGGGAGCGATGGCCACGACGCTGGTGCTGCCGGCCCGGCTGCTGCACGTCCTGCCCGACGGGGCGGATCTGAGCGCCGCCGCGCTCCTGGAGCCGGCCGCGTGCGTCGCGGCCGCCGCGCTCAAGGCCGACGCCAGGCCCGGGGAGCGGGTCGCGGTGGTCGGGACCGGGACGCTCGGGATGCTGGCCGTGCAGTTCCTCGCGGCGAACTCGCCGGCGGAGCTGCTCGTCGTCGGGACGCAGGACGAACGGGCCTCGCTGGCGCGGCAGTTCGGGGCGACGGACTTCCGGCTGCACGACGAGCCGCTGCCGGCCGACCTCGATGTGGTGATCGAGGCCGCCGGGTCGGCCTCGGCGGCGCGGACCGCCGCCGGGCTGCTGCGGCGGGGCGGGCGCCTGGTGCTCACCGGGCTTCCGCCGGCGGGCTCCGAGGGGCTCGACCCGACGGATCTGGTGGTGCGCCAGCTGGAGGTGCGGACCGTGTTCGGCGCCGGTGCCGACGCGTGGGCGCACGCGGTGCGGGTGTTCGGAGCGGGGCTGCTCGATCCGCTGCCGCTGGTGACGCACGAGGTGCCGCTGGAACGGTTCGCCGAGGCCATCGAGTGGGTGGGGGCCGGGGATCCGAAGGTGGGGAAGGTGCTGCTGCGGCCTTAGCCCGGCGCGCGGCGCGCCGCTCTTCGGCCCCGCGGCACCCGGCACGCCGTCCCACGGAACCGAACTCCGTCCGATATACCGAACAATCGCAAAGGACCAGCGTGACCGACTCACCCCGCCACCCCGGCGAACCCGCACTCTCCGCCCTCGGCCTGCCCTCTCCCGCCGCCGAGCCGGCCGATGCCTCCCCGCACACCTTCCCCGGCGGGGGCCGCTGGCGCACCGAGATCCCCTCGTGCGAGGGCCCCGAGGCGCTGGCCGTGGTGCTCAAGGAGTCCTCCCGGCTCGATGTGCCGATCCACCGGATCAGCCAGGGCAGCGGCGTATGGATGCTCACCGATGCCGAGATCACGGAGATGGCCGAGGCCACCGCCGAACGCGACATCGAGCTCTGCCTGTTCACCGGCCCGCGCGGCACCTGGGACACCGGCGGCTCGGTGCGCACCGACTCGGGCGGCGCCGGGCTGCGCGCCCGGGGGCACAACGCCGTCGCCGGCTGCGTCGAGGACGCCGTGCGGGCCACGGAGCTGGGCGTCAAGTGCCTGCTCGTCGCCGACGAGGGCGTGCTGTGGACGCTGCACCGGGCCCGGCTGGCCGGGATCATCCCCGCCGACACGACGCTCAAGGTCTCGGCGCTGATCGGGCCGGTCAACCCGGCCGCGTACGCCGTGTTCGAGCGGCTCGGCGCCGACTCCCTCAACGTGCCCAGTGATCTGACCCTGGACCATCTCAGCGAGATCCGGCGGGTGTCGGCCGCGCCCATGGACATGTACATCGAGGCGCCGGACGACCTCGGCGGCTATGTCCGCATGTACGAGGTGGCCGAGCTGATCCGGCGGGGCGCGCCGCTGTACCTGAAGTTCGGGCTGTCCAAGACGCCCGGCATCTACCCGTACGGACACCATCTGCGGGAGCTGACGCTCGCCACCGCGAAGGAGCGGGTGCGGCGCGGACGGCTCGCCCTGGACCTGCTCGCGCGCCACGGCGCGGACGGCGACATGGCTCCGCTCGGCTCCCGGCTGCCGGGTGACCTGCAGCGGTTCGACACGGCTGAATAACTTTCCGGAAACGCAACTTCACACAACCCGACAGGGCCGCGCACAATCCAACGCATCTCGCCTCGGTCAACCTCCGTTCCCCGCAGGTGATTTGGCTTCTCCGGACCGAGCTCTGCACTCTCACATCAAGGATGATGACCATGCGAAACCGCCGAGCCGCACTCTCCGCGCTGGCCGCGACCGCGTCCCTCGCTCTCACCCTGACGGCCTGCGGCCAGGACAGCGAGGGCGGCAGCAACGAGAAGGCCGGGGACGCCAAGGGCGGCACCGTCGGCATCGCGATGCCGACGAAGTCGTCCGAGCGCTGGATCGCCGACGGCAACAACGTTGTCAAGAACCTCAAGGCCAAGGGGTACAAGACCAAGCTGGTCTTCGGGGAGGACGACCCCGACCAGCAGGTCTCGCAGATCGAGAACCTGATCACGCAGGGCGTGAAGGCGCTGATCGTCGCGGCCATCGACAACAAGTCGCTCACGAACGTGCTGCAGCAGGCGCACGACGCGAAGATCCCGGTCATCGCCTACGACCGGCTGATCCTCGACTCGAAGAACGTCGACTACTACGCGTCCTTCGACAACACCAAGGTCGGTGAGCTGCAGGCCAGTTACATCGTCGACAAGCTCGGCCTGAAGGACGGCAAGGGCCCCTTCAACATCGAGCTGTTCGCCGGCTCCAACGACGACAACAACACCAAGTACTTCTTCAACGGCGCGATGAGCGTGCTCAAGCCGTACATCGACAAGAAGAAGCTCGTGGTCCGCTCGGGCCAGACCGCGCTCAACCAGGTCACCACGCTGCGCTGGGACGGCGCCACCGCCCAGAAGCGCATGGACGACGTCCTCACCAAGTCGTACAAGAGCGAGAAGGTCGACGCGGTGCTCTCGCCGTACGACGGCATCTCCATCGGCATCCTGTCGGCGCTGAAGTCCGACAACTACGGCTCGGCGTCCAAGCCGCTGCCGGTGGTCACCGGCCAGGACGCCGAGCTGGCGTCGGTGAAGTCGATCATCGCGGGCCAGCAGACGCAGACCGTCTACAAGGACACCCGTGAGCTGGCCAAGGTCGCCTCGAACATGGTCGACGACGAGCTGGGCGGCAAGAAGCCCGAGGTCAACGACACCAAGACGTACGACAACGGCGCCAAGGTCGTCCCCTCGTACCTGCTGAAGCCGGTGAGCGTCGACAAGAGCAACTACAAGGAAATCCTGGTGGACGGCGGCTACTACACCGAGGGCGACCTCAAGTAACCGCTCGCTCCTACTGATTGGAAGGCACGACCATGGCGGGACCCGTCCTGGAAATGCGCTCGATCGTCAAGACCTTTCCCGGTGTCAAGGCGCTGTCGGACGTCACGCTGACGGTGCGTCAGGGCGAGGTCCACGCCATCTGCGGGGAGAACGGCGCCGGGAAGTCCACCTTGATGAAGGTGCTCTCCGGCGTCCATCCGCACGGGAGTTACGAGGGCGAGATCCTCTTCGACGGAGAGGTCTGCGAGTTCAAGGACATCCGGGCGAGCGAGCAGCGCGGCATCGTCATCATCCACCAGGAGCTGGCGCTGGTGCCGTTCCTCTCCCTCGCGGAGAACATCTTCCTCGGCAACGAGCATGCCAAGCGCGGCTTCATCGACTGGACCGAGACGCTCAAGCACGCCAGCACGCTGCTGCGCCGGGTGGGGCTGTCCGACCACCCGGAGACCCGCGTCGCCGACATCGGCGTGGGCAAGCAGCAGCTCGTGGAGATCGCCAAGGCGCTCTCCAAGAAGGTGAAGCTGCTCATCCTCGACGAGCCGACGGCGGCGCTCAACGACGAGGACAGCGGCAAACTCCTCGATCTCATCCTGGAGTTGAAGCAGCAGGGCATCACCTCGATCATCATCTCCCACAAGCTCAACGAGATCCGGGCGGTCGCCGACTCGGTGACGATCCTCCGGGACGGCCGGTCCATCGAGACGCTGGACGTGAAGGCGCCGGAGACGACGGAGGACCGGATCATCTCCGGCATGGTCGGCCGGGACCTCGACAACCGGTTCCCCGACCGCACCCCGCACCATCCCGAGGAGGGCGCCGCGCCCGCCCTGGAGATCCGCAACTGGACCGTGCACCATCCGATCGACCAGCAGCGCAAGGTCGTCGACGACGTGTCGATCCAGGTGCGGCGCGGGGAGATCGTCGGCATCGCGGGCCTGATGGGCGCGGGCCGCACGGAGCTCGCGATGAGTGTCTTCGGCCGCACCTACGGGCGGCACGCGGCCGGCACGGTCCTCAAGGACGGCAAGGAGATCCGTACGAAGACCGTCGCGGAGGCGGTCGACCACGGCATCGCGTACGTCACCGAGGACCGCAAGCACTACGGCCTCAACCTCATCGACACCATCAACCGCAACATCTCACTGACCGCGCTGAAGAAGGTCGCGAAGCGCGGCGTCGTCGACGAGCACGAGGAGCGGCAGGTCGCCGAGGGCTACCGCAAGTCCATGAACATCAAGGCGCCGACGGTCTTCGAGCCGGTCGGCAAGCTGTCGGGCGGCAACCAGCAGAAGGTCGTCCTCAGCAAGTGGATCTTCGCGGGTCCCGATGTGCTGATCCTGGACGAGCCGACCCGCGGCATCGACGTGGGTGCCAAGTACGAGATCTACACGGTCATCGACCAACTGGCCGCCCAGGGCAAGGCGGTCGTCTTCATCTCCTCCGAGCTGCCGGAGCTGCTCGGTATGTGCGACCGCATCTACACCATGGCCGCCGGGCGGCTCACCGGTGAGGTGGCGCGGGCCGACGCCACACAAGAAGTGCTGATGCGTCGGATGACAAAAGACAAGACGGGCGAAGAGGTAACGCGATGAGCACCGATGTGACCGACAAGAGCCCGGCCGCCGCGCCGCCGGGCGGCTCCGCGGGCGGCGGTCTGCTGCACCTGGTGCTCGACGGCCTGCGCCGCAACATGCGCCAGTACGGCATGCTGATCGCGCTCGGCCTGATCGTCGCCCTGTTCGCGGTGTGGACCGACGGCGACCTGCTGCTGCCGCGCAACGTCTCGAACCTGGTGCTGCAGAACAGCTACATCCTGATCCTCGCGATCGGCATGATGCTGGTGATCATCGCGGGCCACATCGACCTCTCGGTCGGTTCGCTCACCGCGTTCATCGGCGCGTTCGCGGCCGTCCTGACGGTGCAGCACGGGATGGCCTGGCCGCTGGCCCTGGTGCTCTGCCTGGTGGTGGGCGCCGTGGCGGGCTCGCTGCAGGGCTTCATGATCGCGTATCTGGGCATACCCTCCTTCATCGTCACGCTCGCCGGGATGCTGCTGTTCCGCGGTCTGACGGAGATCTTCCTCAAGGGGCAGACGCTCGGCCCGTTCCCCGAGGGCATGGGGAAGATGGGCAACGGCTTCCTGCCGGAGGTCGGACCGAACACCAACTACCACAACCTCACACTGCTGCTCGGCCTCGCCCTGATCGTCTTCGTGGTCGTGCAGGAGGTACGGGACCGGGGACGCCAGAAGGAGTTCGCGCTCGACGTCCCGCCGCGCAACCTGTTCCTGCTGAAGCTGGTCGCGATCATCGCCGCGATCCTGGCCGTCACGATGCTGCTCGCCAGCTACGAGGGCGCCCCGATCGTGCTGCTCATCCTCGGTGTACTGGTGGTCGGCTACGGCTACGTCATGCGCAACTCGATCTTCGGCCGGCACATCTACGCGATCGGCGGCAACCTGCCGGCGGCGAAGCTGTCCGGCGTCAAGGACAAGAAGGTCACCTTCGCCGTCTTCCTGAACATGGGCGTGCTCGCGGCCCTGGCGGGTCTGGTCGTGGCGGCCCGTCTGAACGCCGCCTCGCCGAAGGCCGGCCTCAACTTCGAACTCGAGGCCATCGCCTCGTCGTTCATCGGCGGCGCGTCCATGAGCGGCGGTGTCGGCACCGTGCTCGGCGCGATCATCGGCGGCCTGGTCCTGGGTGTCCTCAACAACGGCATGAACCTTCTCAGCGTCGGCACCGACTGGCAGCAGGTCATCAAGGGTCTGGCCCTGCTCGCCGCGGTCGGCTTCGACGTGTGGAACAAGCGCAAGTCCGGTTCGTAACTCACCCACGAGGAGAGCCGCACATGGAACTGAGCAGACGCACGGTCATCGCCTCCGCGGCGGCCGCCGGGGTCGCCGCCACCGCCCTCGGCGGCACGGCCCACGCCGCGACGGGCGGCCGGCGGCCGACGAAGGAGCTCTTCGGCCGGCTCGCCGACGGCACGAAGATCCACCGGTGGTCCCTGGAGAACGGCGGCACCCGCCTGAAGGTCCTCTCCTACGGCGGCATCGTGCAGTCCCTGGAGATCCCGGACCGGCGCGGCCGGTACGTGAACGTGTCGCTCGGTTACGACCACATCGAGGGGTACGTCACCGGGACCACGTTCTTCGGGGCGACCATCGGCCGGTACGGCAACCGCATCGCGAACGGCCGCTTCACGCTGGACGGGACGGCGTACCAGCTCTCCGTGAACGACGGGGTCAACTCCCTGCACGGCGGCGCGAAGGGCTTCAACACGCGGGTGTGGGACGTGGAGCCCTTCACGTCCGGTTCCGACGTGGGCCTCGATCTGCACTACACGTCGGTCGACGGCGAGATGGGCTACCCGGGCGCGCTCAGGGTGAAGGTCACCTTCACCCTGAGCGCGCGCGGCGCGTGGCGCATCGACTACACGGCGACGACCGACAAGGCGACCGTCGTGAACCTCACCAACCACACCTACTACAACCTCGCGGGCGAGGGCAGCGGCGGTGTGTACGACCACGAGCTCACCCTCGCCGCGTCCCGCTACACGCCCACCGACGCGGGCCTCATCCCGACCGGCGAGCTGGCGAAGGTCGCGGGCACCCCGTTCGACTTCCGGTCCGGCAAGGCGATCGGCGACGACATCCGGGCCGGGCACCCGCAGCTGATCACCGCGAAGGGCTTCGACCACAACTGGGTGCTCGACAAGGGCGGCACGGACCGGCCGGTGCACTTCGCGACCCTGCGGGACCCGGGCTCCGGGCGCACCCTGAAGATCGCCACCGACCAGCCGGGCGTGCAGTTCTACTCGGGCAACTTCCTCGACGGCACGCTCGTCGGCCCGTCCGGGCGCGCCTACCGGCAGGGCGACGGCCTGTGCCTGGAGACGCAGCACTTCCCGGACGCGCCGAACCAGCCGTCGTTCCCGTCGACGGTGCTGCGCCCGGGGCAGACGTACCGCTCGACGACGGTGCACTCGTTCAGCACCACATGAGCCGCGTCCGTTGAACAACGCCCCGCCCGTATCCGTATGAGAGGCCACCACGGATACGGGCGGAGGCAGTTGATGAGCGGAAGTGTCGTCTCACTCTTCCAGGGCAGCACGGCCCACAGCCCCTCGTACGGCCAGCTGACGCGGGCCGGGGCGGGCGACGAGGCCGGCGGCCGGGTGACCGACTTCTGCATCCCCTGCAATCCGTACTTCCCGACGCCCGCGATGCTGGACGCGCTGCGCGGGCGGCTGCACGAGATCCTGACGTACTACCCGAGCGGTGCCGACACCATCACCGCCGAGCTGTGCCATGTCCTCGGGCTCAATCCGCAGACGGTCGCGATGGGCAACGGTTCCACCGAACTCATCACCTGGATCGACCACTTGCTGGTCCGTGAGTCACTGGCGGTGCCCGTGCCGACGTTCGGGCGGTGGACGGACCAGCCGATGGAGACGGGCAAGCGGGTCGACATGTTCCCGCTGCCGGAGCGCGACGGTTTCGCCCTGGACCCGGCGGCGTACGCGGAGTTCCTCCACGCGCGCGGCTCGCGGGTCGCGGTCATCTGCAACCCGAACAACCCCGACGGCGGGCTGCTCCCCCGCCATGCGCTGCTCGCCCTCGTCGACGAGCTGCGCCATCTGGACCTGGTCGTGATCGACGAGTCGTTCCTGGACTTCGCCGACGCCTCCGATGCCGGCGGGCAGGACCCGAGCCTCGTCCAGGAGGCGGTCCTGCGCCCGAACGTGATCGTGCTGCGCAGCCTCGGCAAGAACTTCGGGCTGCACGGCATCCGCTTCGGCTACCTCGTCGCGAACCCGGCCCTGGCCGGGCGGGTGCGGGCCGCGCTGCCGAAGTGGAACCTCAACTCCTTCGCGGAGACGGTGGTGTTCATGCTGAAGGAGCACCGCCAGGAGTACGCCGACAGCATCCGTCAGGTGTGCCGCGACCGGCAGGACATGCGCTGGCACCTGGCCCGCCTGCCGGGCCTGACCGTGTACCCGTCGCAGGGCAACTTCCTGTACGTACGCCTGCCGGACGGCGTCGACGGGGTCGAGGTCCGCGATCGGCTTCTCGCGCGGCACGGGGTGCTGGTCCGCGAGTGCGGCAACAAGATCGGCTCGTCCAGCAGCTTCCTGCGCCTCGTGGTGCGCCCTCAGCCGGATGTCATGCGCCTGGTGTCCGGTCTGGAGGCGCTCCTGGGGAGCGGGAGGGAGGCCGTGCCCGAGCTGGGCGGAGGGACCACCTACAGCTCGGGCACGGCGGCGGTGGACCGGCTGGTGCGCACGACGGGGTCCTGAGCGTCCGCGACGGGATCAGGATCTGCGGATCAGGGGTTGCGCCAGGCCGCCGGGTCCTCGGCCAGTTCCCGCACCGGGTCCGGCAGTCGGTCGTGCGCGATGTCGGCGAGCGTGACGCCCTCAAGGATCTTGCGCACGTTCGCCCGCAGCGCCACCCACAGCGGGAGCAGCGGCTGCGCCGGTCCCGTGTAGGCGAGTGCGCTGGGCCGCTCCCCGCGCACCGACACGATGGGCCCCTCGACGGCGCGTACGACGTCGGCGACGGTGATCGTGTCGGCGGCCCGGGCCAGCAGGTACCCGCCGTTGCCGCCGCGCCGGCTGACGACGATGCCGCCGCGGCGCAGGTCGCCGAGGATCCCCTCCAGGAACTTGTGCGGGATGTCCTGGGCCGCGGAGATCGCCTCCGCCGTGACCGGTTCGCCGTTCGCGCGGACGGCCAGTTCCAGACCGGCGCGCACCGCGTAGTCGGCTCGGGCTGAGATCCTCATGGGGTCATTGTCGGGGACGGCTCCGGCTCCTCGGCCCGCCGCTGCGCCGGCAGCGCGGCGTCGGCCCGCCGGGTGCGCAGGGTCACCACGGCGCCGACCGCGGCGAGTGCCACGCAGGCCAGGACGAGGGGGGTGCCGGAGACGCCCCACATGGCCAGGCCCGAGCCGGTGAGCAGGACCACCAGGGCCCAGCGCAGCGCGGGGCCCGAGACCCGGGTGGAGAGCAGGGCGCCGCACAGGACGCCGGGGATCGCACCGATCAGCAGGGTGCCGGCGAGGCCGAGGGACACGTCGCCGACCAGGAAGTGACCGAGGGCGGCGGCGCCGACCAGCGGCACGGCCTGCACCAGGTCGGTGCCCACCAGGTGGTTGGCCTTGAGCCGGGGGTGGGCGAGCATCAGCATCACGATGATCAGGGAGCCGGAGCCGACCGAGGTCATCCCGACCACGACCCCGCCGACCAGGCCGATCAGCAGGGTCGCGACCGGCCTGACCCGCACGTCGGCGTCCTCGGCGGTGTCCGTGCCGAGTCCGCGGCGCCGGTCGAGCCACATCCGGGCGACCATGCCGGTCACGGCGAGCAGCAGCGCGCCGCCGATGACGTACTTGACCCGGGTCTGGAGCTCCTCGCCGTCGCCGAAGAGCTGGAGCAGCAGGGCTCCGCCGAAGGCGGCGGGCAGGGCCGTGGGCAGCAGCCAGCGGACGATGTCCCAGCGGATCGTGCCCGCTCTCTGGTGCACCGCGGCGCCGAAGGGCTTCATGAACAGGGAGGTCGCGAGGTCGCTGCCGATCGCGGCAGTGGGGTTGACCCCGAAGAACATGACCATGATCGGGGTCATCAGTGCGCCGCCGCCCATACCGGTGAGGCCCACCGCGAGCCCGACCAGGGCGCCGGCGACGACGATCGTCCACGAGAAGTCCATGGCGCCCACTGTGCCCACGATCCCTATGGGAAAGGTATGAATCGCGTCGGGATCTCGTATGGCGGACTCGGCCGGGCCCGCGCACGGGCCGGTCAGCATCCGGGCCTGCCCCGCCGACGTCGGGCATCCGCATCGGCTGAGCTTCCAGTAGGACTCCGCCCGGCCGCCTCTCTCCTCCCCCCTCCCCCTCACGCACATCGTGACAGGACCGGAACACGCGCTTCGGTAGAGTCGAACACGTTGCTCACGTGATTCGAATTCACGGAAGGTGTACGGGGGATGGGCTACACGATTCCGGGCTGGCTCGATGACGTCCTGGACTTCATCGGCATCAACTTTCCGAACGTGGACGAGGACGACTACCGCGAGATGGCCGACGCCATGCGGGAGTTCGCGGAGAAGTTCGAGGGGCACGGCGGGGACGCGCACAAGGCGTTCTCCCGGATCCTGTCGTCGTCCGAGGGCTGGGCCGTCGACTCGATGGAGAAGCACTGGAACCAGATCAAGGCGAGCCATCTGGAGAAACTCCCGGAGCTGGCGCGGCTGTTCGCCGACGCGTGCGACGTGCTCGCGGACATCATCTTCGGGATGAAGACCAAGGCCGAGATCGAACTGGGTGTCATGGCCGCCTCAGTGGGGATCTCGGCGGGTCTGGCGGTGGTCACCGGTGGTCTGTCCGCGCTGATCGGCGCGGCCGAGGTGACCGCGATGCGGCAGGTGGTGAAGCGGATCATCGACGAGGCCGTGGACCGGATCGTCGACGAGGTCCTGGCGAAGATCACCGAGCCGATCAACGCCAAGCTGGAGTCGATGGTCGAGGACATGGTGCTCGACCTGGCCGAGGGCGCGTTCTCCATGCCGTCGCCCGACGGCAGCGGCGGCGGGCACGGCGGCAAGGGCGGGATGCACATCGCCTCGGCCGGGGACGGCGGGATGCAGCTCGCCTCGGCCGGCGGCGGGGCGCAGAAGCGCACCAGGATCGACCACTTCGAGTTCGAGGACGGCGCGGGCAAGGTCTCCAGGCACGGCGGCGAGCTGCACCTGGCGGCGTCCACGTCGCTCGGCAAGGCCCGGGGCGCGTTCGGCCGGAGCAAGGGCCGCGACCCGTTCACGCAGGCCTTCGACAGCGTGCTGCACGGCGCGCTCAAGGGCTCCGAGAAGGCGCTCGGCAAGGTCGCCAAGCACATCACCGACACGGTCCCCGAGCGGGTCAAGGGCGCCTCCCGGCTGCACAAGGGCAAGGACCACGACGTACGGGACAAGGTCGACGCCGTCGTCGGCGGCAAGAAGGGCGGTGACGGGCCCGGCGTCCGCACCCGCGTCAACGAGGCGATCAAGCGCCTGCCCGGCTCGACGAGGGACGCCCTGGACAAGGCGCGCGCCAAGGCGATCGCGCTGGCCCAGCGACGCTGCAAGACCGACCCGGTCGACGTCGCCAGCGGCGAGATGGTGCTCAGCCAGACGGATCTGGCCCTGCCCGGGATCCTGCCCCTCGTCCTCGAGCGCACCCACATATCCGGCTACCGCTACGGCCACTCCTTCGGCACGAGCTGGGCCTCGACCCTCGACGAGCGCCTGGAGCCGACGGGCAGCGGCGCGGTCTGGGCGCGCGCCGACGGGTCGCTGCTCGCCTATCCCCGGCTGCCGCGCGAGGAGGGCGAGGAGGTGCTGCCGCTGGAGGGCGACCGGATCGCCCTCACCTTCGTCGGACGGTCGGCCCTCGGCGACATCACGTACGCCACGACGGATCCGCGGTCGGGCCTGATCCGCCGCTTCACCGGCAATCCGTACTCCGTCGGCAGCCTGTACTGGCTGGCCGACGTCGAGGACCGCAACGGCAACGGCCTGCAGTTCACCCGCGACGCGCAGGGCCTGCCGTCGGCGGTCCTGCACGAGGGCGGCTACCGCGTGCGCGTCACCCGTGACACGGACCTCGGCCGGGTCACGGCCCTGGACGTGGAGACGCCCGAAGGACCCGTCCGGGTCGCCTCGTTCACGTACGACGAGACGGGTGAGCTGGTGGGGGTCGCGGGATCGCGTGGCGTACCGCTGCGGTTCACGTACGACGACGAGCACCGCGTGACGTCCTGGACCGACCGCAACGGTCACACCTACGGCTATGTGTACGACGCGGCGGGCCGGGTCGTGGAGACCGTCGGTCCCGACGGCGCGCTCTCCTCGCGCTTCGCCTACGACCTCGCCGCCCGCGAGACCCGCTTCACGGACTCGACCGGCGCGGTCACCGTCACCCGACTCAACCAGCTCGGCCAGACCGTCAGCGAGACCGACCCGCTCGGCAACACCGTGCGCTTCGCGTGGGACCGCTACGACAACCTGCTGGCCCGCACCGACGAGCTGGGGCACACGGCCCGGTTCGCGTACGACGGGGCCGGCAACCTGACCACCGTCCGGTACCCGGACGGGCGGCAGGCGTCGACCACGTACAACGCCCTGCACCTGCCGGAGACGATCACCGGTCCGGACGGCGCGGTGTGGCGGCAGACCTTCGACGAGCGCGGCAACCGCACCGCGATGGTCGCGCCCGACGGCACGTCGACGACGTTCACGTACGACGCGACGGGGGCGCTCGTCACGGCCGCCTTCCCGACCGGCTCGACGGAGACCCGCACCAACGACCCGGCGGGGCTGGTCCTTTCGGTGTCCGACGGGCACGGCGCCGCGTACACGGTGAGCCGCGACGCGTTCGGCCGGCCGCGTGAGTGCGCCGACCCGGCGGGCGCCGTCACCCGCCTGGAGTGGACGGCGGACGGCTGGCTCACCCGGCGCACCGCGGCCGACGGGACGGACGAGCGGTGGACGTACGACGAGGAGGGCAACTGCCTGACCCGCACGGACCCCACGGGCGGCGTGACCCGCTTCGAGTACACCTGGTTCGACCTGCTCGCCGCCCGCACCGGCCGGGACGGGGCGCGGTACGAGTTCGCGTACGACACCGAGCTGCGGATCACCGAGGTGACCAACTCGCAGGGTGGGACGTGGAGTTACCGCTACGGCCCGTCGGGGCTCACCGAGTCCGAGACCGACTTCGACGGGCGCACGATGCGCTACGAGTACGACGCGACGGGCCGTCTCACGGCCCGGACGACCCCGCTCGGGCAGCGCATCGCGTTCACCTTCGACGCGGTGGGCAACGTGCTGGAGAAGGACGCCGCCGGCGTGCTCACCCGCTACACGTACGACGCCGGCGACCAGCTCGTCACCGCCGTGTCGCCGGCCTCCTCGCTCTCCCTGGAGCGCGACGTCATGGGCCGGCTGCTCGCCGAGACGGTCGACGGGCACAGCATGCGCTACGGCTACGACCCGCACGGCGAACTGGTCTCGCGCACGACTCCGACCGGGGCCACCTCGTCGTACGCCTACGACGCCGCGGGCAACCGGGTGCGCGTGGACCTCGCCGGACATCCGCTGGCCTTCGCCCACGACGCGCTGGGCCGCGAGACCCGGCGCACGCTGGGCCCCGCGGACGCGCCGGTGACGCTCGCCTCCCGGTGGGACGCGATGGGCCGGCTCGCCGCCCGGTCGGTGGCCACGTCCCGCGGCACCCTGCGGGACCGCTCCTACGGCTACCGCGCCGACGGGTTCCTGACGCGCGTCACGGAGGAGCAGGGCGGCTCCGACGTGCGGTTCGAGCTGGACCCGGTGGGCCGTCCGCTGGCGGTCACCGCCGACGGCTGGTCGGAGCGCTACGCCTACGACAGTGCCGGGAACCAGACCGATGCCCACTGGCCGGACCGCGCCCGGTCCACGCAGAGCCGCGGCGAGCGGGCCTACGAGGGCACCCGGCTGCTCGGCGCGGACGGTTTCCGCTACGAGTACGACGGGGCCGGACGCGTCGTGCTGCGTCAGAAGCGGCGTCTGTCCCACAAGCCCGACACCTGGCGCTACACGTGGGACGCCGAGGACCGCCTGGTCTCGTGCACCACGCCCGACGGCACCGTGTGGCGCTACGCCTACGACGCGCTGGGCCGGCGCACCGCCAAGCACCGCATGGCGGCCGACGGGCACTCCGTGGCGGCCACGGTCCGCTTCAGCTGGGAGGGCACCCAGCTGGCCGAGGAGACCGACTCGGCCACCGGGGTGACGCTGACCTGGGAGTACGAGGGCGTGCAGCCGATGTCGCAGCTGGAGCGCAGGCTGCCGGCCGACGCCGGTCAGCACGAGGTGGACAGCCGGTTCTTCGCGATCGTCACCGACATCGTCGGCACCCCGACCGAACTCGTCGGCGAGCAGGGCGACATCGCCTGGTACAAGCGCTCCACGGTCTGGGGCATCACGACGCGCAACCGCGACGCCCAGGCGCACACGCCGCTGCGCTTCCCCGGCCAGTACGCCGACCCGGAGACGGGCCTGCACTACAACCTGAACCGGCACTACGACCCCGAGACGGCCCGCTACGTGTCGGCCGACCCGTTCGGCCTCGTGCCGGCGCCCAACCCGGCCGCGTACGTCGTCAATCCCTGCACGTTCATGGATCCCGAAGGCCTGGTCGCCAAGGGGTGCACGCAGGAGAGCGGGTGGTACGGCGGGCTGCTGCCCGCGAACAAGAAGGCGGACGGGACGAAGTATCCGAAGCCGATGGAGGTCAACCACATCCCGGCCAAGTCGGCGTACAAGGACGTCATCGAGCCCGGGTTCTACTTCGCGAACAAGCCGCACAAGAAGCAGAAGGTCAACAACGGGCCGGCCATCCGCATGGAGCGGGATCACCACGAGAAGCTCTACAGCACCGGGTACTCGCTGGAGTCCCAGGCGTGGCAGCAGTACCAGCGTGAGCTGATCAATTCCGGGCGCATCACCGAAGCCATGCGCATGGACATCGACGACATCAAGCGGCGCTTCCCCGGCACGTACGATCAGCACATCAAGGACATGGTCGACAGCCTGAAGGACAACAGGCCCCTTCAGGACATGCTCACGAAGCGAGGATGGACCATCGACGAGAGCGCCCTGCTCGCGTGAGGTCCGGGGCGCGTCGGCGAGAGCACCGAGGGCATCGAGGGAAACGAGGGACTGGACATGGAACTGGAACTGCTGCCGCAGGTCGGCGTCGGGCCCCTGCGGCTCGGCATGTCGGTGGAGGAAGCGCGCGGCGCGGTCCAGGAGTGGGGGCTCTTCCAGGTCGTCCACAGTGATCCGGAGCCGGGACAGATCCTGCTCAAGCACGGCGACTCCGAGCTGAACGTCATGCTCGGTTTCACCAAGGGCGCGCTGAGCGGTGTGGAGCTGTTCCGGTTCCTGGACGAGGACGCCGACGTCCGGGTGCTGCTGGACGGCCTCGACGTCTTCCGCACCCCGAGCGTGGATCTCTTCGAGCAGCTCGGGGAGCGCGGCCACACGATCACCGAGGACGACCTCGGCTTCGACGCCCTCCCGGACCTGAAGGTGATCCTCGCCAACCAGAGCAGCCACGAGCATCCGGTGGACGAGGACGGGGATCCCCTCTACTACGACTACGTGCGGATCGCGGACCAGATCTGAGCCGTCCTCGTCGGCTCCCGTGGGTGTCAGCCCAGCCGGATCACGTTCCAGGACAGCGGTTCGAGCTCCGTCCTGAGCGTGCTGTCCTCGATCGTCGTGCCCGGTGTCGCCGCCCGCGGTGCCACCCGCTCCGGCTCCGCCTGCGTGTTGCGGGCGTCCGGGTCGGCGTCGGCGAGCACCGAGTGCTCGACGACGGATGTCAGCTCCAGTCCGTGCAGGGCGACTTCGAGCGGCAGTGATGCGGTCTGGCTGCGGTTCACCGCGAAGACGGTGACCGTGCCGTCCTCCGCGCGGACCGCCGTCGCGTGCAGCAGGTCCGCGGTGCCGTGGCGCTTCGTGTCGTACGTCGGACCAAAGACCCGGACGTCGAGGACCTCGCCGCGGCCGTGCTTCGAGGCCTGCGCGAACGGGAAGAACGTCGTCTGGCGCCAGGCCGGGCCGCCGGGCTCGGTCATGATCGGGGCGATGACGTTGACCAGCTGGGCCAGGCAGGCGACCGTGACGCGGTCCGCGTGGCGCAGCAGGGCGATGAGGAGCGAGCCGAAGACGACCGCGTCGGTGACCGAGTAGACGTCCTCCAGGAGGCGGGGGGCCTGCGGCCAGTCGAGGGCGGAGACCTGGGCCTCCGTGCGCGACATGTACCAGACGTTCCACTCGTCGAAGGAGAGGTTGATCTTCTTCGTCGACTTGAGGCGGGCGCCCACGTGGTCGCAGGTCGCGACGACGTTCTCGATGAACGACTCCATGTCCACCGCCGAGGCGAGGAACGAGTCGCGGTCGCCGTCGTGCTCCTCGTAGTAGGCGTGCAGGGAGATGTGGTCGACCAGGTCGTAGGTCTCGGCGAGGACCTTCGCCTCCCACTCGGCGAAGGTCTCCATCGACTGGCCCGAGCTGCCGCAGGCGACCAGTTCGACGTCCTTGTCGATCTGGCGCATGGCGCGGGCCGTCTCGGCCGCGATCCGCCCGTACTCCTCGGCGGTCTTGTGGCCGGTCTGCCAGGGGCCGTCCATCTCGTTGCCCAGGCACCACAGCCGGATGCCGAAGGGGTCCTTGTCGCCGTGGGCGATGCGCAGGTCGGAGAGGGCCGTGCCCTGCGGGTGGTTGGCGTACTCCTGGAGTTCGATGGCCTCGGCGACGCCGCGCGTGCCGAGGTTCACCGCCATCATCGGCTCGGCCTGCGGGCCGACCTTCTTCAGGAACGCGATGTACTCGGACAGGCCGAAGCGGTTCGACTCCGTGGTGCGCCAGGCCAGGTCGAGGCGGCGCGGGCGGTCCTCGACCGGGCCGACCGAGTCCTCCCACTTGTAGCCGGAGACGAAGTTTCCGCCGGGGTAGCGGATGGCGGTGACGCCCAACTCGCGTACCAGGTCGAGGACATCGGTGCGCAGGCCGGACTCGTCCGCGGTCGGGTGGTCCGGCTCGTGGATGCCGGTGTAGACGCAGCGGCCCAGGTGCTCGACGAAGGAGCCGAAGAGCCGGGGGTTGACCTGGCCGACGGTGAACGCGGGGTCGAGGGTGAAGCGGGCGGTACGCAATGGGTGCCTTTCGTCGTGCGGTGGTGTGGGGCTGGTCGCGGTCACTGTCCGGCGAGTCCCGTGTGGGCGACGCCCGCGACGATCTGCCGCTGGAAGAAGATGAAGACGACGATGAGCGGGAGCCCGGCCATCAGGCCGCCGGCCATGAGCTGGGCCCACTGGATGCCGTAGGAGTTCATGACGGTCGCGATGCCGTTGGGCATGGTCATCAGGTCGGGGTTGTTGGTGACCATGTACGGCCACAGGAAGTTGTTCCACGACGCGATGAAGGTGAAGATGCCGACCGCCGCGAGCGAGGGCCGGGCGAGCGGCACCACGAGGGTGAAGAAGATCCGCCAGCGGCCCGCGCCGTCGATGAACGCGGCCTCCTCCAGCTCCTTCGGGATGCCCTGGAAGAACTTGTAGAGGATGTAGACCATGGCCGCGGGGGCGCACTGCGGCAGGATCATGCCCCAGTAGGTGTCCACCATCCCCATCTGCTGGACCGTGGTGAACAGGGGGACGCCGAGGACCGCCGGGGAGATCATCAGGCCCGCCATGACGACGCCCATGAGGGCGCCCTTGCCGCGGAACTCGGTGCGGGCGAAGCCGTATCCGGCCAGCGCACTGACGCAGAGCACCACGGCCGTCACGCACACGGAGACGACCAGCGAGTTGACGAACCAGTTGGTGATGTTGCCGGTCTCGAAGAGCGCCTTCCAGGCCTGGCCGGTCCAGTCCTTCGGCAG
Organism: Streptomyces sp. cg35; assembly: GCF_050410835.1. Taxonomy (NCBI): domain Bacteria; kingdom Bacillati; phylum Actinomycetota; class Actinomycetes; order Kitasatosporales; family Streptomycetaceae; genus Streptomyces; species Streptomyces sp. cg35. The sequence goes on along the minus strand of NZ_CP191268.1, from coordinate 6,112,697 downwards.
CCAGTGCGTCGGTACCTCGACGGCTTCGGTCTCGGACTTGAGCGAGGTGAACAGGGCCCAGGCCAGGGGCGCCAGGAACACCGCGGAGACGGCGGCCCCGAGCAGGGTCAGGACGATCTGGCCGGGCGTCCAGGAACCGCGGGGCCTCAGCCGTGGCGGTGGTACGGGTGTGGCGCTCATCGCGCACCCTCCTCACGGTTGCGCAGCAGCCACATCCGCCCGAGGGCGACGGCCGCGATGATCACGAAGAAGATGATGGAGATCGCGGAGGCGTAGCCCACGCGGTAGCTGGTGAAGCCCTCTTCGAGGGTGTACTGCACGAAGGTGCGGGTCGAGTTCTCGGGGCCGGGGCCGAAGTCCATGAGGGTGACGGCCTGGTCGAAGACCTGGAGCGAGGCGAGGATCTGGAGCGCGATGACCAGGCCGGTGATGTTGCGCAGCATGGGCAGCGTGATGTGGACCGTGCGGTGCCAGGCGTTCGCGCCGTCGAGCTTGGCGGCCTCGTAGAGGTGGGCGGGGATGCCCTGGAGCGCGGCGAGGTAGAGCAGGAAGCTGAAGCCGACCGTCCACCACAGGGTGGTGATGACGACGGCGAGCATCGCGTACGACGTGTCGGTCAGCCAGGGCGTCTCGATGCCGAGGACGTGGTTGATCATGCCGGTGCCGGGGTTGAACAGCCACTGCCACAGGTTGCCCGCGACGGTGGACGGCAGCAGGAACGGCATGAAGAAGCAGAGCCGCCACAGCCATTTCCCGTGCTCGATGTGGTGGGCGAGCATCGCGAGGAGGAAGGCGAGGACCGTGATGCAGGGCACGACCAGGAGCGTGAAGTACGCGCTGTGGCCGAGCGCGTCCCACATCAGCGGGTCGTTCAGGGCCTCGCGGTAGTTGTCGAGGCCGACGAAGCCGGGGCTGTCGCCGGAGATGTTGGCGTCGGTGAAGCTGAGGTAGATGCCGCGCAGCAGCGGCCAGATCACGAACAGGGCGAAGAGGGCGAGGAACGGGGCGACGAACCAGCCCCCGTGCTGGAAGCCCTGCTTGCGGCGGACGGTGGCGCCGTCCGCGGCGGTCCGCGGGCGCGCCGGTGGTGCGATGACGGTCTCGGCGCTGGTCGTCGTCATGCGGCCGTACCTCCCTGCGCGGCGGTCCTGCCGTCCATGGGGTTCTTCATGGCGAGGAGCGCGGTGAGCGTGCTCTTCATGCGGCGGGCGGCGGCCTCGGGCCGGGCTGAGCCCATGGTGGAGGAGACGACGATCGGGCCGACGCGCTGGGCGAGGATGCCGGTGGAGCCGGCGAACCAGACCTTCGGTTCGGTGGCCTGGTGGTCCATGGCCGTCACGTATTCGTTCTGCGGGGCGAGCTTCTGGTACGCGGCCGTGGACAGGGTCGGCGTGTAGGCGGGGATGTGGCCGCCGGCGGCCCACTGCCGGGCGTGCTTGACGACGTAGGCGGCGAGTTGGTGGGCCCCCTCATTGGCGGCGCCGCCGCGGTCGGCCTGGTGCGGCAGCACGAACGAGTGCGACTCGGCGTGCGTGGCCTGCTTGCCGAAGACGGGCGGCAGCGGGGTCGCTCCGTACTCCAGCTTCGCGCCGGAGAAGACCGGCACCGACCAGTTGCCCTCCCAGGTGAAGGGCGCGCCGTTGAGGAACTGTTCGCCGTCGGCGGCGCCCGCGACGGAGTATCCGTCGGTGACGTGCTGCCGCAGGAACTCCAGGACCTGGGTCGCCTTGTCGGTGTCGAAGGTGACCTCGGTGTTCGCGGAGTTGAAGCAGGTGCCGCCGAGCTGGGTGTAGAACGCGACGAAGAACCACCACATGAAGTTCTGGTCGTTGGCGTGCAGGCCGACGGTCTGCAGCCCCTTCTTCGTGGCCTTCTTCGCCTTCTTCAGCAGGTCGAACCACTCGCCGGTGGACGTCACGGGCACGATCCGGCCGTCGTCGCCGAGCAGGTCCGCCTTCTTCAGCACGTCCTTGCGGTAGAAGCTGAGCTGGACGTGGATGTCGAGGGGCAGGGCGTAGAGCTTGCCGTCGATGACGGCGCGCTTCCACAGCTCGGGGTTGAAGTCGGCTTCCTTGACGCCGTACTTGGCGAGCAGGCCGACGTCCCAGGGGTCGAGCAGGCGGCCCGGCGAGAAGCCGGTGACGCGGCCCAGGTGCATGACGCCGAGGTCCGGTGCGCGGTTGCCGGCGGCGGCCATGGCGAGCTTGGTGTAGAAGGGGCTGCCCCACTGGAGGGTGGAGTCCTTCACGTCGATGCCCGGGTTCGCCGCGCGGAAGGCGTCCAGCATCGCGATCATGTTGTAGCCGTCGCCGCCGCTGAAGAGGTTCCAGTAGCGCACGCGGGTGTCGGCGCCGGAGGCGAGCGCGTCCGCCCCGGTCCCGAGCGCCGCGAAGCCGAAGCTTCCGGCGACGGTCAACCCGCCGATTCCGGCGAGGAGTTGCCTGCGACTCAGGCCAGGTCGTCCCATGCCCTGCCCTTACTGTTCGAAAGTGGCTGCTGTTCGATATTTCGAATAGCGCTCGTAACTTCGAACGGGACCGTAAAGTCGAAGCGCTTCGACGTCAATGGGTCGCGCAACGAAAAGTTCCGGCCGCCTTGAGGGGTGCGGGGCCACGGGGCGCTGCCCCGGACCCCGCTCCTCAATCGCCGGAGGGGCTCGGTCTCACGTCACCGGCGCTGTCAGCCGACGAACGCCGGCTGGGCCAGACCCTGGCCGATCGCCGGCAGGACGAGCAGCGAGCCCGCCAGTGGTGTGGGGCGGTCCAGGCCCACGCGGGCCGTCGACACGTACAGGTCGCGCAGGTCCTGGCCGCCGAACGCGCACGCCGTGGGGCGCCGCACCGGGAGCGGGACGACGCGGTCCAGGGCGCCGGACGGCGTGTAGCGGCGCAGCGCGGCGCCGTCCCACAGCGCGACCCAGACGCAGCCGTCGGCGTCGACCGTCAGCCCGTCGGGGAAGCCCGCACCTTCCTCGACGGTCGCCAACTCGCGGCGTCCGCCCACCCGTTCACCGTCCACGTCGAAGACGTCGATGCGTCGGGTCGGTGTGTCGATGTAGTACATGAGCGTGCCGTCGGGGCTCCAGCCGGTGCCGTTGGAGACCGTGACGTCGTCGAGGATCCCGGTCGTGGTGCCGTCGGGGGCGACGCGGATCAGGTTGCCGCCGCCGGGCGTCTCGGCGTAGGCCATCGAGCCCGCCCACAGCGCGCCGTCGGGGGCGACCGCCGCGTCGTTCCCGCGCCGCCCGGGGACGGGCTCGCGGTGCAGCCAGGAGAATGCGCCCTCGGCCGAGTAACGGCCCACGCCGTCGCGGAGGTTGACCACCAGGCCGCCGTCCGTCCGCGGCTTGGCGGCGCCCACGTGCTGCTCGGTGGCCAGGACCGTGCGGCGGCCGCTGCCCGGCTCGTACGTGTGGACGCGCGAGCCGAGGATGTCCACCCAGATCAGCCGGCCGGCGGCCGGGTCCCAGGTCGGGCCCTCGCCCAGGGCCGCCGTCTCGCGCACGGCGACGTCCACCGCCGGACGGCTGCTCACGCCGGCCCCCGGTGGCCGAGCCGCTCGGAGAGGTCGGCGGCGCCCTTCGCGGCGAGCTGGGCGAGCTCGGTCTCCCGGGCGTCGCTCCAGCGGATCATCGGTACGGAGATGGAGAGCGCGGCGACGACCCGGTTGGTGCGGTCGCGCACGGGCGCGGCGACACAGGACACGTCCGTGTTCGACTCGCGGCTCTCGACGGCGATGCCGCGCTCCCGGATGCGGGCGAGCGCCGCGCGCAGGACGGCCGGGTCGGTGATCGAGTTCTCCGTCATGGCCACGAGGTCGGCGGAGTCCGGGACTCGCGCGGCGAGTTCGGGCTCGGGCAGCGACGCGAGGAGCATCTTGCCGACCGAGGTGCAGTGCGCGGGCAGCCTGCGGCCCGCGGCGGAGACCATGCGCACGGCGTGCGTCGAGTCGACCTTGGCGATGTAGATGACGTCGGTGCCTTCGAGGATCGCCACGTGGACCGTCTCGTCACAGGTCTCGGCGACGGTACGGGCGACCTGCTGGCCCTCGGCGGCGAGGTCGAGCTGCTCCGCGTACCGGCTGCCGAGCTGGTAGGGGCGCACACCGAGCCGGTAGCGGCCGGGCTGGCCCGGGACCTGCACGATGTACGAGCGGGCGGCGAGCGTGGTGACCAGCTCATGGACCGTGGTGCGCGGCAGCTGTAGCTTGCGGACGATGTCGGGGGCGGACAGCGTGCCGTCCCCGTCCAGGAAGAGCTCCAGTATGTCCAGAGCCCGGGTCACGGCGGGTACGAGGCGTCCCACGACCGGCCCCCTCCCATGTTCGATATTTCAACAGTCGGTCGGTATGACGAACATAGGCTACGCACAGCGGGGTTGACCGGGCAATGGGCTCGGTGGAACCGCAGGACACGGCGGGCGTCAGGGCCCCAGCTCACCGCGCAGCCGCCGGGCCCGCAGCACCAGCTCCAGCTCGAAGCGGCGGTCCGGGTCGTCGACCTCGGCGCCCCACAGTTCGCGGATCTGGCGCAGCCGGTAGCGCACCGTCTGCGGGTGGACGCCGAGCCGGGCCGCGACCTCGGGGGCGCCGCCGCGGGTCTCCAGCCAGGCGAGCAGGGTCTCGGCGAGCCGCCGGGCGTGGGTGGGGCCGCAGTGCGCGAGGGGCGCGAGGGCGCGCCGGGTGAGGTCGTCGACGAGTTCCTCGGGCTGGAGCAGGACGAGGGCCTGGGTGTGCTCGGTGCAGTGCAGGACCCCGTCGGCGGGGAGCAGTCCGCGCTCCATCAGCGTCACCGCCGACTCGGCCCAGCGCAGCGACTTCGCGGCGTCGGGCGGTGCGACGGGCGGGCCGATCGCGCCGCTCCAGCCGGACAGGGCGCGGCGCAGCAGGTCGGGCCGGCCCGCCGCGTCGGGGTCGGGGACGACGAGCCGGGGCCGCTCCGTCTCCATGTCGAGCAGGATGTCGCAGGCAACGGCCGGGGCGACCGCGTCGCGGGCCGGCCGCAGCAGGACGCCGACGGCCAGCCTGTCGGGCACCGGCCAGCCGATCCGGGCGGCGCGTTCGGTGAGCGCCTTGACCGGGTCGGGCGGCGCCGCGACCCGCCCTTCGAGCAGCAGGTCCATCAACTTGCGTTGCTGGCGCAGGCGTTCACCGGCCTGCCGGGCGGCCGCCTCGACGTAGCCGCGGACCGACTGGTCGACGAGGCCGTCGAGGTACTCGTATCCGGACTCGGCGAGTTCGTACATGGCCGGGGGCGGGATGCGCAGTTGCTGCCCGAGGTCGGCGAGGCGGCGCCAGGCGAGCTTCACACCGAGCCGGTACATCGCCTGGAGGGAGTCGAGGCTGCGCCCGTGCAGGCTCTGACCGCGCCCGAACTCCTGGAAGACGGACGGCGGCAGGTCCTCCGGTTCCGTATCGGCGGACACCCGGGTCAGCCGGCGCACGAAGCCCTCGATGGCGCGGCGGATGCCGACCAGGGCCATGGGTTCGCCGGACTCGTCGAGGACCAGCGGCAGGTGCGGGAACTCGCGGCGGATCTCCTCGAGGATGTCCTGGGCGAGCCGGGGCGCCTCGTCCATGGCGAGCGCCGCGAACTGCTTGACCTGGAGCGGCGGCACGTCGCACCAGGCGGACCGGGTGACGGCGGGCACGGCTCAGCGCCCCTGGCCGGGCGTCTCGTACGTCACGAGCGGGGTGTTGGGCTGGTCCGGGGTCACGTTGATCAGCGCGAGCACGCCGAAGGAAGCGGCGACGGCGAGCGCCGCTCCGGCGGCCGCGGACAGCACGGCGGTGAGCAGTCGGTTCATCGCAGGGTCAGCCTCTCGTCCGTGATGAATGCGGAGTGCTGAGGTCGGTCCCCACCCTGTGTGTTCCGTCAAGTGCCCAGTCTCAGCAGTGCATTGACACCCCGTCAAGAGTGCGTCTACGGTTCCCGGCCCATGACCGGCAGACCACGGGCGTGCCGTGGTGCCCTTCCCCTCAGGAGTGCCGGATGCGCCGTACATCGAAGATCACCACATCGAAGATCCCCTTCGTCTGCACAGGCCTCGGCACGTTCCTGCTCGTCCTCGCCGGGCTGCTCGCCTGGTACGTGGAGCCGCGTGCCGAGCGCACCCCGATCGACACCGACACCACGACCGTGTTCACCGGAACCGGCAGCTACTTCGACACCGGAAAGATCAAGACCGTCGACGGCCGGCGCCTCACGATCACCCGGCAGGTCCGCGGCGACGTCGCCGAGAGCGAGCGCAGCGGCCGGGCGGTGTGGGACGTGACGACGTCCGTCGACACGGACGCGTCGCTGCCCGCGGCCGATCCGCACGACGCCCTGCAGTGGACCCAGGAGCGCTGGGTCACCGACCGGGAGACCAATGCGCCGGTGCACTGCTGCGGTGAGCAGCCGGCGTTCGAGGGCGAGGCGTACCTGAAGTTCCCCTTCCGCGTCGAGAAGCGCACCTACACCTGGTGGGACAACACGCTCGGCGCCACGGTCCCGCTCCGCTTCAGCGGTACGAGGAAGGTCCAGGGGTACGAGGGCTACCGGTTCACCGGCACCGTCGCACCCGCCAGGACCGGTTCGCGCCTGGTGCCGGGCCGGATCGTCGGGCAGCCGAGGAAGAGCCAGGTGCTGGCCGAGGAGTGGTACGCGAACCACCGTGTCGAGCTGGTCGTCGACCGGCTCACGGGCCGGATCCTGTACGCGGCGGTCGGACCCCGCAAGACGCTGCGCGCGCCGGGCACGACGAAGGACGCGGCGGTGCTCCTGGACAGCGAGCGGATCGCGTTCACCCCGGCCACACAGCGCGCACAGGTCGCGCTGGCCCGGGACGACAACGACCGCCTCACCCTGCTCGGTACGACGCTGCCCATCGGGGCGGGCGCGCTGGGCGGGCTGCTGCTGGCGGGCGGGATCGTCCTGGTCGCCTGGGGCGGGCGTGGCCGCAGGACGCCGGACGGGCCGGGGCGTCCCGATCCCGATTCGTCCCCGACTGCCCTGCAGACATCCACGATGTGACAGAACGTCAGCTCGGCAAAGCCCGAAACTTGTCACGCAGGTGAGTAGCCGCGGCGAACAGCGCAGCGAAAACTGTCCCACCCCACCTTGTGCACAGCCCGAACACAGCCCCGGCACAGTACCCGCCGGTTCGTCTCGGCAGCCCGCACCCTGCCGAGCCGTCCCCCCACCCTCACGCACCCTGAGACGAGTTGGAGCACCCATGCCCCAGCACGTGCCATCGTCGCTGCGCACCGTGTCGCCGCGCGGCGCGCAGCCCCGTCCGGCCGGTCCCCCACCGCCGCGCCGCATCGTCTTCCTGGCCCACCGCGACCTCGGCAACCCGGCCGCGGGCGGCTCCGAACTGCTCGTCGACCGGCTGGCCGAAGGGCTGACGGACCTGGGCCACCAGGTGACGCTGCTGTGCGGCGGGCCGGCCGCGTACGGCGCCTTCCGCGACTACCGGGTCGTGTCGGCGGGCGGGCCGGCCGCCCACTACCTGCGCGCCCGCTCGGCGTTCGCCCGCCAGGTCGGCGACTGCGATCTGCTGGTCGAGGTCTGCAACGGCATGCCGTATCTGGCCCCCCTCTGGCACCGCGGTCCCACGCTCTGCCTGGTCAACCACGTCCACACGGACCTGTGGCGGATGCGGCTGCGCGGACCGCTGGCGCCCGCGGCCCATCTCGGCCGAAGACTCGAGCACTGGGCGCTGTCCGGCGCCCAGCGCCGCAATCTGCTCGTCGCCGTCTCGCCGTCGACGGCGCACGCGCTGCACTCCATCGGCGTCGACCCGGCCCGGGTCCGTCTCGTGCCGAACGGCGTCGAGGAGCCGGGCCCGCGCGCCGACCGGTCGCCGGAGCCGATGTTCCTGGCGATGGGCCGGCTGGTCGAGTACAAGCGGATCGATCTGCTGCTGCGCCTGTGGGAGCGGGTGCGTCCGGTGACGGGCGGCCGCCTGGTGATCGTGGGCGACGGCCCCGAGGGCCCGAAGCTGCGCCAACTCGCGGGCCCTGGCGTTGAGTTCACCGGCCATGTCTCCGAGGCCGACAAGCACCGGCTGCTCTGCGAGGCGTGGCTGCTGCTGCACCCCTCGGCCGTCGAGGGCTGGGGCCTGGTCATCACGGAGGCGGCGGCGCGCGGCACGCCCGCGGTCGGCTTCGACGTGCCCGGCGTACGCGACTCGGTCGAGGACGGCCGCACCGGGCTGCTGGCCCACGGGCCGTCGTCGTTCGCGGCGGCCTGGTGCACGCTCGCCCTGTCCACGCACCGCCGCGAGCTGATGGGCAAGACGGCACAGGAGCGGGCCGCCGGGTACCGGTGGGCGCACACGGTACGGCAGTTCAGGGCGGTCGCGGCGGAAGCGGTGCGGGGCTGGGCGCCATGACTCCGGCCGGGTTCAGGGACCCGTCGCTGACCAGGTCCCTCACGCTCTTCCGGGCGTTCCTGCGCGAGCAGCGCGACCCCGAGGCCTGCTACGCGCTGCTCGCCCGGGACGCCGCCGACCAGGTGGAGGCGTACGGGAAGGTCGCGGGCAAGGTCGTCGTGGACGTGGGCGGCGGCAGTGGTCACTTCACGCGCGAGTTCCGCTCCCGCGGCGCCCACGGCGTCCTCTTCGAGCCGGACACCCGGGAGCTGGGCCGGGAGCCGCCGCCGAACACGGTGGTGGCCGACGGCTATCTGCTGCCGCTGGCCGACGCGTCGGCGGACGTCACGTTCTCCTCGAACGTCCTGGAGCACGTCGCCGACCGCGACACGTTCCTCGGCGAGCTGGTCCGGGTGACCCGGCCCGGCGGCCTGATCTACGTCTCGTTCACCAACTGGCTGTCCCCGTGGGGCGGTCACGAGTGGGCGCCCTGGCACTACCTGGGCGCCCACCGGGCGCAGGCCCGCTACCGGCGGCGTACCGGAAGGGCGCCCAAGCACACCCTCGGCGAGAACCTCTTCGCCCACCACATCGGTCCGACGCTGCGCCATGTCCGCTCCCGTGACGACGTGACGCTCGTCTCGGCGCGCTCGCGCTACTGGCCCTTCCTCACCGAGGCCGTGGCGCGGGTGCCCGGGGTGCGCGAGTTCGCCACCTGGAACCTCCTCCTCATCCTCAGGCGGTGTCCCCCATGACGACCATGGTCCAGACCCCACCCGCCGCGGCGACGGGCCCGGATCCGGAACCGGGTCCCTGCTCGCGCCGCTGGCTGCTGTCCTTCTGGGCCGTGCTGTTCGTCGCGTTCTGCGCGGTGCATCCGGGCCGGATGACGTTCGAGACGAAGCTCGGGGTCGCGCTCGACCCCTGGCAGTTCATCGAGGACCTCGGGCAGCTGTGGCACGACCGCGCCGGGTTCGGCGGCATCGCCGACCAGTACATCGGCTACGCGTTCCCGATGCTGCCGTACTACGGCCTGGCCGATCTGCTGCGGGTGCCGGTCTGGCTGGCCGAGCGGCTGTGGCTGTCGGTCGTCGTGACGGTCGCGTTCTGGGGCGCCCTGCGGCTCATGGAGCGGCTCGGCGTCGGCAGCCCGCGCGGCCGGCTGCTCGGCGCGATTGCCTACGCCCTGTGGCCGACGTTCACGATCGTCATCGGGTCGACGTCGGCGGCGGCTCTGCCCGGCGCGTTCCTGCCCTGGGTCCTGCTGCCCCTCACCAACCCCCGGACGACACCGCGGATCTCGGCGGTGCGCTCGGCGCTGCTCGTGCCGTTCATGGGCGGGGTGAACGCGGCGGCGACGCTGGCCTCCCTGCTCCCGGTAGGCCTCTATCTGCTCTCCCGGGCACCGTCCGCGCGCACACGCCGGCAGATCGCCTGGTGGATCCCCTCGGTGGTCCTGGCGACCCTGTGGTGGACGATCCCGCTGCTCCTGCTCGGCGCGTACGGCGAGAACTTCCTGCCCTACGTGGAGAACGCGCGCACCACGACCGACACGATGGCGGCGACGGAGACCCTGCGCGGCGCGGGCAACTGGGTCGCCTACCTCCATCTCGGGGACGCCTGGCTCCCGGCCGGCTGGACCGTGGCGACCGCGGCCGTCGTGATCGTCTGCTCGGCGCTGGCCGCCGCGTTCGGCCTCGCGGGACTGGCCCGCCGCGATCTGCCGGAGCGGCGCTGGCTGGTGCTGACCGTGCTGACGGCGGCCCTCGTCACCCTGGCCGGATACGCGGGTGCGGCCGGCGCCCCCTTCCACGACACGGTCCAGTCGTGGCTGGACGGCGGCCTGGCCCCGTTCCGCAACGTCTACAAGTTCCAGACGGGCATCGCGCTCGCGCTCGCCCTCGGGATCGCGCACCTCGTGGGCGTCGCCACCGAGGCCCGCGGCACCCGGCCCCTGCGCGGCCGCCGGTACGCCCCGCTGCTGGTGGCCGTCCTGATCCTGCCGGGCCTGGCCTGGCCGTACCTCAACGGTTCGATCCTCCAGCCCGGCTCCTTCAAGAAGCTGCCCGCCTACTGGCAGACCACGGCGGACTGGCTGCACACCTACTCCCCCGACTCGCGCGCGCTCGTGGTCCCCGCCACCGCCCACGGCATCTACACCTGGGGCTCCCCCATCGACCAGCCCCTCGACGTCCTCGCGGAGTCCCGCTGGGCGCAGCGCGACTTCGTGCCGTTCGGCACGGCGGGCAACCGGCGCGTCCTGGACGCGATCGAGCAGGCCCTCATGTCGGGCGGCGAAGTACCGGGACTGCAGGACTACTTGAGCCGCAGCGGACTGCACTACGTGGTGGTCCGCAACGATCTGGACCCGGACCAGTTCGGGTACGTCCCCACGGCCACGGTCAAGCGCACGCTCACCGAGTCCGGCTTCCACCGCGTCACCGGTTTCGGCCCGATGGTCACCGGCGGCCGGATCGCCGAGGGCACGCCGGTCCAGGTCGAGGGCCTCTACCCGCGCTCGCGGTCCGTCGAGATCTACGCGCCGCGGAACGACGCCCGGCGCCCCGGGCAGGCGGGCCTGCTCCCGGTGCGCGACACGGCGGAGGTCAGCGGCGGCCCCGAGTCGCTGCTGCCGCTCTCCGCGGACCCGGCGTTCGGCGACCGGCCCACGGTACTGACCGGCGACAACCACCCCGGCATCGGAACACCCGCCTTGCGCACGGCAGGTGACGGACTGCGCCGCGCGGACACCCGGTTCGGCCTGGTCAACACCCACACCTCGTACCCGTACACCCCGACGGAACGCAACAGCCCCGAGGCCACCCAGGAGCCGGGCGCGGAACCGAAACAGATCCTGCCCACCGAGGGCGTCGGCCACCAGAGCACGGCCCGGATCACGGGCGCCCGCTCGGTCACCGCGTCCTCCAGCGGCAACTGGCTGCTGTACCTGCCCCAGTTCGATCCGGTGAACGCCTTCGACGGGAACCCGGACACGGCCTGGACGGAGGGCTCCCCGGACTCGGCGAAGGGCGAATGGCTGCGGATCGACTTCTCCCGCCCGACGCGGATCCCGGCGACTCTCCAGGTGACACCGCTCCCGCAGGACGGGGTCCGGGCGGCGCCCACCCGCATCCGTGTCGAGACGGACAAGGGATCCAGCACGGCGCTCCTCCAGCCGGACGGCAGCCGCCAGCGCGTCAAGGCGCCGCAGGGCACAGCGAGTTGGCTGCGGGTGACGATCCTCGACACCCAGCGCGCCCGCCCGTCCCTGACCGGAGCCGGCTTCTCCGACATCAGCGTCCCCGGCGTCCGGGCGAGCCGCTCGCTGCAACTGCCCGCCGACTCCGCGCAGGCGGACCAGTTCACGTTCCGCCGCGCGACAGGCGACGGCGCCCTCACCCTCACCGACATGGAGCCGTCGCTCAACCGCACGTTCACCACGACCGGCACCTCGCGCTTCACGTTCCGGGCGACGGCGACGCCCACCGCCTCCGCCGCCCTCGACGAGCTCCTCTACTCCGTCGCCCCCGACCAGCGGCGCAAGATCACGGCCACCGCCGACTCCACGGCCCTGCTCGGCACCAACACCTCGCCGCGCAACCTCACCGACGGGGATCTGACCACGGCCTGGATCGCGGGCGACGAGCCGACGATCCATCTGCGCTGGCCGGGCAAGAAGCGCGTCTCCACGCTCGTGCTCCCCGCGGCCGGCGGTCTGTCCACGCGACCGGAGAAGATCGAGATCAGCTCCCCGGACGGGGCCGCGATCGCCGGCGTGGACGAGAACGGCGTGGCCCGCTTCGACCCGATCACCACGGACCGCCTGGACGTCACCGTCACCGCCACCGCGCCGCTCACGGTCCACAACCCGATCGCGGACGAGGACCTCCAGCTGCCCGTGGGCCTGACCGAGGCGTACCTCCCCGCGCTCGACCAGTACCGGGTCCGCCAGCCCGACCCGGAGCGGAAGTTCAGCCTGCCCTGCGGCAAGGGCCCGACGGTCACCGTCGACGGCACCCGCCACCGCACCTCGGTCAAGGGCACCGTCGCGGACCTGACCGAGCGCCGCCCGGTCACCCTCACCCTCTGCGACCCGCTCACGCTCCCGGCGGGCCGCCACACCCTCAGGACGGACCCCGACGGTCCGCTGGCCCCCACCTCCGTCACCCTCACCCGCGCCGGCAGCGGCACGGAGGCGACCCCCACCCGGCGCGCACTGACCGTCCGGGACTGGCTGGGCGACCACCGCGAGGTGCGCGTCGACGCGGGCGAGGCGACGTATCTGACGACGTACGAGAACGCCAACGACGGCTGGCGGGCGACGCTCAACGGCAAGGAGCTGACCTCCCTGCGCCTCGACGGCTGGCAGCAGGCGTGGCTGATCCCCCAAGGGGCGGGAGGCTCCGTCAAGCTCTCCTACGAGCCGGCCGTCCTCTACGACGCGGGCCTGATCGCGGGCGCCGTGGGGCTCCTGGCGCTCGTCGCCCTGGCCCTGTGGCGCCGCAGGCCACCCGCCGAGCCGGAGGAGGTGCCGCCGCCCCCGCCGCCCGGCTGGGTCCTCGGCACGGTGGCCCTCACCCTCGTCGGCTTCGTGATCGCGGGCCCCTGGGCGGCCCTGGTCCCGGCCCTGGCCCTGCTGTCCTGGAAACGCCCCTCCCTGCTCGTACCGATCGCCTTCCTGGCGATGACGGCGGCGGGCGCGGTGGCCGCGACAGCGGCGGGCGAACCGGTCCGCGACGGCCAGGGAGCGTTCAGCACGGCGGCCCAACTCCTGGCGCTGCTGGCCCTGTTCGCAGCACTGACGACAACAGGATCCAGGCGGAGTCAAGCCCCGCCAGTTCAAGCCCCTCCGGCGCTTGAGGAGCGGGGTCCGGGGCGGAGCCCCGAAACAGCAACCCCAGCACAGGGCACACCCAATCAAGCCCCTCCGGCGCTTGAGGAGCGGGGCCCGGGGCGGAGCCCCGAGGCGGCGCCCCCGGCACGGGGCACGAACCCGACGGAGGGGCCGAAGCCATGACGACCCTGGACGACCACCCCACCCCCACCCCCAGCGGCAAGCGCCTCCCGTTTCCGACCGTCGACGAGATCGCCCGCCACTGCCTCCAGGACGACGAGCCGGAGACGGTCCACATCGAGGTGCACCTCACCGGGCAGCTCACCCCGGACCGGCTCACCGCCGCCTTCGACGAGGCCCTGCGCCGCCACCCCCGCATCCTCATGCGCGAGGCCCGCCGCACCTGGTACGCCCGCCGCTACGTATGGGAGCTGACGGACACCCCCGACGTACCGCCCGTCTCGTTCCCCGGCCCGGGCCCGGACGCGCTCAAACAGGCCCGCACCCGGTCCCTGACCCAGGCCCCGCCCCTCACGGCGTCCCCGCCCGTCCGGCTGGAGGCCGTCCCGCACCCGGACACCGGCAACACCGTCCTCTTCCTCACCATCAACCACACGGCGCTCGACGGCCCGGCCTGCCTCCGCGTCCTCGCCACGGCGGCGGGCCTCTACGGCGGACGGGACAACGGCCCGCCGCCCCCGCCCGCGACCGCCCCGCCCCGGCCGGCCCCGCCCGACCTGCCGTCCTCGTGGGCCCGCCCGGCCCGGGTGGCCCCCGGCACCCCCGAACCCCGCCCCGGCAACGGCCTGCTCGTCTGCGACCTCCCGGTGCCGCGCCGCCCCAAGGGCGCCTCGTACACGGTGAACGACCAGCTCATGGTCGCCACCGCCCGCACGATCGCGGACTGGAACGCGGAGCACGGCGACCTCCGCACCCGTCGCCCCCTGCGCATCACGATGCCGGTCGACGACCGCCCCCGGGACGCGTCGATGCCCATCGGCAACGGCACCCGCCTGGTCGAAGTCGCCTTCACCACAGCCGAGTTGCGCAGGCCCGTGCCCGCCCTGCTGCGCCTGACCGCCACCCGCACCACGGCCCTCAAGTCCCTCGTGCGCCCCCAGCTCGGCCACGGGGCGGCCCTGCTGACCACCCCGTACGCCCCGGTGGCCTGGCGGGCCGCCGCCACCCGCGCGCTGCGCACGGCCGCCGCCCCCTGGACCTCGACGACCCTGCTCAGCAACATCGGCCGGATCCCGTACCCGCTGGACTTCGGTGACGGCGGCCGGGCCCGCGCCGTCTGGTTCTCGGCGCCCGCCCGCATGCCGCGCGGGCTCACCGTCACGACGGCGTCCACGGCGGGCCGCCTGCACCTGGCCCTGCGCTGGTCGCGCACCCTGCTGGGCCACGGCGACGGGGCGCACCTGCGCGACCTGTTCGAGCACCACCTCCACGCGACGCAGGAGGAGGCACCATGACGTCCACCGTGTCCGGCCTGCGGGACTTCTACGAGAACCCCGCCGTCCCGGTCGCCTCCGGCACGCCCCGCACCCTGCGCCAGACCCGGGTGCTGGCCGCCGCGCTCACCGGGACCCGCTCCACCGTCCTCGACGTGGGCTGCGGCGACGGCACGGCCGCGCACACCGCGGCGCGGCTGCTGCCCGGCCATCGCCTCGTCGGCGTCGACTGGTCCCAGGACGCGCTGCGCCGCGCGAAGTCACGCGTCCCCCGGGTCGTGCGCGGCGAACTCACCGGCCACGGGCTGCCGTTCAGGGACGGCGCCGCCGACGCGGTGCTCCTGTCCGAGGTGATCGAGCACCTCGTGGACCCCGATGCCGCCCTCGACGAGATCCGCAGAGTGCTGCGCCCGGGAGGCCATCTGATGCTGTCCACCCCGAACCTGGCCGCCTGGTACAACCGGGCCCTGCTGCTGGCCGGTGTGCAGCCCGTCTTCTCGGAGGTGAGCCTGCGCGCCGTCCACGGCCGGCCGGGCTCCGAGGTGGTGGGGCATCTGCGCCTGTACACGGCGCGCGCGCTGCGCGAGTTCGTCGCGGCCGCCGGCTTCGAGGTCGTACGCGTCACGGGGGCGCCCTTCCACGGTGTGCCCCGTCCGCTGCGCCCCCTGGACCGGCTCGCCTGCGCCGCGCCGTCGCTCGCCTCGATCCTTCTGCTGCACGCCCGAAGGACGTGACGCGCGATGCCCGCCGTGGCATGGGGAGTCGGCGCGGCACTGCTCGCGAACACGCTGTACAGCGTCGGCTTCGTCCTGGAGAAGCGGGCTCTCACCCGTCTCCCCGAGGTCAGTGTGCGCCGTCCCGCGCACCTGCTGCGCCAGGTCGTGACGAGTCCGCTGTGGCTGGCCGGGTCGATCGCCCTGGCCGCCGGCTTCGGCGCCCAGCTGGCCGTCTACCGCACGCTTCCGATCGCCGCCGCGCAGGGCATTTTCGTATCGGGTCTGGTGCTGCTGCTCCTGCTGTCCTCCCGGCTGCTCGGGGAGCGCACCTCGGGCCGCGAGCGGTACGCCATCGCCGCGATCCTGCTCGCGCTCCTCATGGTGGTGCTGTCGCTGCGCGACACCGGGCAGGACCCGGACACGGTGGGCGGCGGCGCCCCGGCCCCGCTCATCCTCACGGTCTGCGTGCCCTCGCTCGCCGCGGGCCTGTGCCTCTACGCGGCGGCGGAGCGCCGGGCCGGGCACCGGCACCGGAGGCCCACCACGGGCGTCGAGTACGGCGTGGCCGTGGGCCTGCTCTACGGGGTCAGCTCACTGGCGATCAAGGGCGTGTCCGGGGTGCTCCCGGACGTCCCGGCGCTGCTGCGGTCCCCCTACCCGTATCTGCTGCTGTGCACGGGCGCGTGCGGTCTGGTCATGTCGCAGGCGGCGCTGCAGCGCTGCCGGGCCTCGCTGATCGTGCCGGTGTGCACCACGGTGACCTGCGTGTTCACGGCGGTGCTCGGGACGGCGGCGTTCGGCGAGTCGCTGCCGTCCGAGCCGCTGCGCCTCGGGCTGCGCGTGGCGGGCACGGCGCTCGCCGTCGCCGTGCTCCTGCTGATGCCGAAGCACGATCCGGCCCCGGAATCCCCTCAACCCAACCCACCCCCCAGGGAGTTGCTCCCCCATGTGCCCCATGAGCCCTGACGATCCGCTGCTGCGCCTGCTCGCCTGCCCCCTCGACAAGGGGCCGCTGCTGCTCCTGCCGGACGGCGGTGCGCTCTACAACCCGCGGCTGCACCGCCGCTACCCGATCGTCGACGGCATCCCGCAGCTGCTGCCGTCGTCCGGCGAGCAGCTCCCGGAGGACGAGCACGAGCGGCTCCTCAAGACGGTGGAGCGGGCCAGGCGGGCGGCGCCGTGACCACGCTCGCCGCCCGCCTCGCCCCGTACCTTCCGGCCCGGCTGACCGCCGCGACGGCGCGGGCCCTGTATCCGCGCTTCGAGCCCGAACTGGCGCGGCTGGCCGACATGCTGCCCGCGCCGCGCGGCCGGTGCGGGACGGCGGTCGACGTCGGCGGCTGGTACGGGCCGTGGACGCACCGCCTCGCCGCCCGCGCACAGCACGTGGTCGCCCTGGAACCGGTGCCGCACCTGGCCCGGACGCTCGCCGCGTCCGCGCCGCCGAACGTCCGCGTCGTCCGCGCGGCGGCCAGCGACCGTCCGGGGCCGGCGCCGCTGTGGCAGCCGCCGCACGACGAGCGCGGCGAGCGCGGTGTGTCCTCCCTGGTCCGCCGGGACGGCCTGCACGCGCCGACCGCGCATGCCGTGCCCTGTGTCACCCTCGACGAACTCGCCCTGCGCGACGTCGGCTTCATCAAGGTCGACGTGGACGGCGCGGAGCTGCCGGTGCTGCGCGGCGCCCGCGCGCTGCTGGCCCGGGACCGCCCGGCCCTCTTCATCGAGCTGGAGACCAGGATCCAGCCGATCGCCCCGGTGGTCCGCCATCTGCGGGCGCAGGGGTACGCGGGCTGGGTCCTGCCCGCGGGCAGCTGGCTGCCGCTGGCCGGCTTCGACCTGGCGGCGCACCAGCGCGACACCGCGTACATCGCCTCGCAGGGCCTGCTGCGCCGGGCGCTCACCCCGGCCGGGCGCCGGCCGCGCTATGTGAACTCGGTGCTGTTCCTGCCGGACGGGCGGACCCCCGGCCCGGTGCGCGACCATGGGAGGCATGCCACGCCCCAAGCCCACCGGACCCGCTGAACCGTTCACGCCGCTCCACTTCCAGCTGGTGCTGCTGCGGCGCATGGCCGACCACAACCCGGAGCTGGTGGAGACCGCCCGCGCCGACCTCGGCGTCTCCGTAGCGGACATGCGGGAGGCCAACCGGCGCTGGCAGGCGATGCTGCACGCGCCCCGCGGGCGGGCGGCCGTCTCCCGGTACCGCTCCGTCCTGGGCGCCCCGGAGCAGCGGCTCACCCGCAGGATCGGCGACCTCGACTGCGAGGCCCTGCTGTGGCCGGTGCCGCTCTGGCCCGGCCTGCGCTTCGAGGTGCTGCTCGCGCCCACGGGCGCGGTGTGGAACGAATGGCTGATCCGCGCCCCCGGCACCCCCGGCCCGTCCCTGCGCACCCTCGACGACCTGACTCCCTGGTCCTGCACGGTCGACGAGGCGGCCCGCGCCTTCGCCCCGGCCCGCCCCCTGGAGGGTTCGGCGCCCACGCGCTGGGGCCTGGCGTTCGCGGCGCCGGACGCGTCGGGCGAACCGCGGCAGGTGCGGGCGGAGTTCACCTGGGGGCTGCTGCAGCGCTGGACGGAGGTCTAGGCGCACCACCGGGCGCTGCCCTACCTCCTGACGCGCGCGGGACGCGCCGCGGCGCGCAGCCGGCCGGGCGCCGCGAGCGCCACCATGGCGAGCGCGGCCGCGACACCGACGCCGAAACCGCCGTGCGGGCCGGCGGTGTCCACCGCGCGTCCGGCGAGGGCCGCGGCGCCGGCCGACCCCGCGGCGCTCGCGGACCCGAGCCAGGTGAAGGCCTGGGTGAGGACGGCGCGCGGCACGGCGATCTCGGTCAGCACGTTGAAGAGGACGAGCAGGACCGGGACGGCGAGGCCCGTCAGGGCGAGGCAACCGGCCACCGCGGCCGGGGCGTCGACGACGGTCAGCGGCAGGCAGGCGAGGGCCAGTCCGGCGGTGGCGAGGGCCCGTTGCCGGAGGGGCGGGGCCGTCCAGTGGCGGGCGCCGTAGGCCCAACCGGCCACCAGACTGGTGCAGTTGGACACCATGTACAGCAGGGGCGCCGCGTCCGGGGTGCCGCGGCCGACCGCGTACGCCGTCACGGACACCTGGAGGGCTCCGAAGTAGATCCCGAGCGCCGCGCTGAGGGCGACGAGCCGGACGAAGGCGGGGCGGAGCAGGCCGCGTCCGGCGCGGTGGCGTTCGGCGTGGCCCGCGACCGGTGGCTCGGTGCGGCGCTGCGCGGCGAACGCGAGGCCGCCGCCGATGACGAGGGCCGCGGCGAGCAGGCTGCCCAGGCGTGGATGCCCGGCGGCCCCGACCGCGCTGACCAGGGCCGGACCGGCGAGGAAGGACAGCCCGTTGGCGAGGGCCTCCAGGGTGTAGGCGCGGGGCAGCGCGGCCTCGTCGGGGGTGCCGCGCAGCAGGGCCGTCCAGCGGGCCGCGGACAGGGCGCTGAGCTGCGGCAGGGAGGCCCCGGCGAGGATCGCTCCGGCGACGGTCAGCGGCCCGCCGCAGAACAGCAGGCCCACCGCCCCCGCGTGTGCGGCCAGCGCGCAGGTCAGCACCCGGCGCTGCCCGAACCGGTCGGTGAGCCGGCCGATCTGGGGCCCGCCGAGCGCGTCGGCGACGGCGAAGCAGCCCGTCACCAGGCCGGCGTCCGCGAACGAGCCCGTGCGGGCGTGCACGAGCCACACGATGCCGATCCCGGTCATGGCGAGGCCGACGCGTCCGACGACGGCGGCGAGGAAGAAGGTGGCCGCGCCCGGAATGCGCAGCAGAGCACGGTAGTTCGCCGAGGGCACGGCGCGTCCCTTTCGCCGCCCGGCGGGGCGCGTCGCAACGGGGTCGCCGGCGTCCGGATGTGCCGACCCGTGAGCGTGCCTGAAGCCGTCCAGTGCGGGCGGGAGGTGGGGACGCGCGCCTCACGCCGGCTCCGTCACCGGGCAGAAGTGTCGTTGCAGAAGTGTTGTCGATGACCTTCGAGCGGCCCGACCCTAGCCGACGGCCGATGCCCGCCGCCAGAAGCGTGCGTGCGCCGCGGCGGAATCTCGCCACCGCCGGAAAACGGGCCGGTGGGGGAATGCGCGCGTCACGCGCATTCCCCCACCGAGTAATTCACCGCTTCCGCCGGACTCCCGGTCACCCGCCGACGTACCAGCTGAATCCGCCGTTGGCCGCGACGGCGATCAGGACGATGAAGAGGATCAGGTCGATGATGCCCAGGATGATGGCCGCTTTCGCCATTCCACCCCCACCGGCCGCCTTCTGGCGCACCGCGAGGGCACCGAAGATGATCGCGAGCGGACCCAGGACGACGCTGAGGAAGAACAGCCCGACGATGCCGCACACCAGACCGGCCACCGCGAGGCCATTCGTCCGGGAACCGGAGGAAGCCGCCGGCGGACCACCGTAACTCGACATGTCCCACACCCCTTACAGGTCGCTTTACAGAATTCCGTGACGCACCTTCGAGTGCCCCGGAATTCCGTGCGCAGTCAGCTCCCTGTTCCGATGAAGCGGAATTCGCGATTCGCCGCGCCGTCACGCCTCGGCGGCGTCCGGATCCCATTCCAGGAGGCGGACCTTGGCCACCGAGCGGACGTGCCGGCGCATCGCGGCCGCCGCGCCGCGCCCCTGTCCCGCCTCGATCGCGTCGAGGATCGCCCGGTGCTGGGCGAGCGAACGGCCCGGGCGGCGCGGCTGACGCAGCGACTCCGTGCGGGACTCCGCGATGGGCTCGTCGATCTCCCGCATGAACGCGGCGAGCAGCGCGCTGTGCGCGGCCGCGGTCACGGCGGCGTGGAACAGCCGGTCCCCCTCGATGCCGAGTCCGCCCGCCTCGATGTCCCGCGCCATGTGGTCGAGGGCCGAGCGCAGTGCGGTCAGGTCGGCGTCGGTGCGGCGCTCCGCCGCCAGTTCCGCGAGCTTCGTCTCCAGCGCCTCGCGCGCCTCCAGGACGTCCGGCAGCCGCTTCTTGCGGGCGACGAGGCTCTCCACCGGCTCGACGACGACGTTGTCCAGGCTGTCGCGCATCAGATACGTGCCGCCGCCGTGCCGCGCCTCCACCAGGCCCTGCACCTCGAGGACGACGATCGCCTGCTTCACCGAGGCCCGGCTCACCCCGAGCCGCGCCGCGAGATCACGCTCGGTCGGCAGCCGGTCGCCCGCCCGCAGCCCGCCCTCGGCGACGTACGTACGCAGCCGGTCGAGCACCTGCTCGTACAGGCGCGGGCGCGCCGCCATCGGCCGCAGTGCGTCGGTCATGCCTGCTCTTTCCCGCCCCTGGTCGCTCCGGTCCGTCCCCGTCATGCGCCCGCAGCGTACGTCCTTGACGTGGGCGGCTGCCAGACGGCACGCTCGGATTGGCTCAGCCACTGAGCCAATCAGGATGGTCCGCTCACCGCATCGCTAGGAGCGTTCACGTGCCCCGTCTCCTCCCGGCCCTGGCCGACACCCCCGACCGCCCCGCGCTGCGCTTCGGCGAACGCGCCCTGACCTATGGCGAACTGGCTTCGGCCGCCGCCCCGTTGGCGTCCCGGCTGCGCGGTTCGGCCCGGGTCGCCGTGTGGGCGACGCCTTCCCTGGAGACCGCGGTCGGCGTGGTCGCGGCGCTGCTCGCCGGGGTCGCCGCCGTCCCGGTCAACCCGAAGTCGGGCGCGAGCGAGCTCGGCCACATCGTGGCGGACAGTGCCCCGGACGCGGTCCTCGCGGCGCCGGGCACCGAACTCCCGGCCGCGCTGGCCGCGTTGCCGCGCATCGACATCGGCGTACCGCCGCAGCCGGGGCGGCCGGCCGCGCTGCCCGACGAGCCGGACGACCCCGAGGCGCCGGCCTTCGTCGTCTACACCTCCGGCACGACCGGCCCGCCCAAGGGCGCCGTGCTGCCGCGCCGTGCCGTCTCCTCGACGCTCGACGCGCTGCGGGACGCCTGGCAGTGGACCGAGGCCGACACCCTGGTGCACGGTCTGCCGCTGTTCCACGTGCACGGGCTGATCCTGGGGATCGTGGGCCCGCTGCGCCGGGGCGGCGCGGTGCGGCACCTCGGGAGGTTCGACACCGAGGGCGTGACGCGCGAGCTGTCGTCGGGGGCGACGATGCTGTTCGGCGTGCCCACGATGTACCACCGGGTCGCGGAGGCGCTGCCCACCGACCCGGCGCTCGCGAAGGCGCTGGCGTCGGCCCGGCTGCTGGTGTCCGGTTCGGCGGCGCTGCCGGTCCACGACCACGAGCGGATCACCGCGGCCACCGGTCAGCGGGTCGTCGAGCGGTACGGCATGACCGAGACGCTGATGAACACCAGCGTGCGCGCGGACGGTGAGCCGCGCCCCGGCACGGTCGGCGTGCCGCTGCCGGGGGTGGAGCTGCGCCTCACGGAGGACGACGGCACGACCGAGGTGCCCGCCGGCGATCCCGAGGCCGTCGGCGAGATCCAGGTCCGCGGGCCCAACCTGTTCCTGGAGTACCTGAACCGGCCCGACGCCACGGCGGCCGCCTTCGCGCCGGGCGGCTGGTTCCGCACGGGCGACATGGCCGTGCGCGACCCCGACGGCTACGTCCGCATCATCGGCCGCAAGGCCACCGACCTGATCAAGAGCGGCGGTTACAAGATCGGCGCGGGCGAGATCGAGAACGCGCTCCTGGAGCACCCCGGCGTCAAGGAGGCCGCGGTCACCGGCGCCCCCGACGCCGATCTGGGCGAGCGCGTGGTGGCCTGGATCGTGCCGGCCGACGACGACCACCGCCCGGGCGCCGACGAGCTGGCCGACCATGTCGCCGCGCGGCTGTCCCCGCACAAGCGCCCCCGCACCGTGCACTACCTGGAGGCACTGCCCCGCAACGACATGGGCAAGATCCTCAAGCGGGCGCTCCCCGATGGCTGACGGCACGGGCGCCCGGGCCGTCCTCGGCACGGTCTGCGACCCGGGCACCTTCCGCGAACTCCCGCGCCCCGCCGCGCCGGAGCGCCCCGACCCGCTCGGCTGGCCGGGCTACGGCGCGTCCCGCGAGCGTGCGGCGGCGCGGACCGGTGAGACGGAGTCCGTCGTCACCGGCACCGCCGAGGTCGACGGCGTGCCCGCCGTCCTCATCGCCTTCGAGTTCGGCTACCTGGGCGGATCGCTCGGCCAGGAGACCGGCGACCGGATCGAGGCCGCCCACCGCCACGCCCGCGCGCACCGCCTCCCGGTGGTGCCGCTGATCGCCACGGGCGGCAGCCGGATGCAGGAGGGCATGACCGCCCTGACCCAGCTCCAGCGCGTGGCGGGCCAGTCGGCGCTGACCCGCGCCGCGGGCCTGCCGCAGATCGCCGTGGTGCGCGACCCGACGACGGGCGGCGGCTGGGCCACCCTGGGCGCGGGCGCCGACCTGACGCTCGCCCTGGCGGGGGCGCAGATCGGTTTCGCCGGGTCCCGGGTGCGCCCGCCGGACGCGGACCCGGCGGCGTACGGCGCGCCGGGGCAGCTGCGGGCGGGCGCGGTCGACGCGGTCGTGGCGCCGGACGCGCTGCGGGCCGCGCTCGGCCGCCGGCTGCGGCTGCTGACCCGCCCGGCCGTGGGCCCCGCGCCCGTCCCGCACGCCCTGGGCCGTACCGACCTGCCCGCGACCGGCTGGGACGCGGTCCTGCGGGCCCGCGCTCCCGAACGGCCGCGCGCCGACGCCTACTTGGACGCCTACTTCACGTACCGCGAGGAGCTGCGCGGGGATCGCGCGGGCGGCACCGACGACGGCATGCGCTGCGGTTTCGGTGAGCACGCGGGGCGGACGGTCGCGTACGCCGCCCAGCGCGGCACGGCCACCACCCCGGCCGGCTACCGCACCGCCACCCGGCTGCTCCGGCTCGCGGGCCGGCTCGGCATCCCGGTGCTCACTCTCGTCGACACCCCGGGGGCGGCGAGCGACGCGGCGGCGGAGCGGGCGGGGGCGGGCGCGGCGATCGCCGAACTGTTCCTCGCGGTCGCCGAGTCGCCGGTGCCGGTCACCACCCTGGTCATCGGTGAGGGCGGTTCGGGGGGCGCGCTCGCGCTGGCCGCGCCCGGCAACACCTGGGTGGCCCCGGACGCGTACTTCTCGGTGATCGCTCCGGAACTGGCCGCCGCGATCCTCAAGCGCCCGCCCGATCAGGCACCGCAGACCGCCGACCACCTCCGCATCCGTCCCCAGGACCTGGTCGAGCTGGGCGTCGTCCGGGGGATCGCGACGGCGTCGGCATGATCCCGGAAACGAACAGGCGAGCAGTTGTTCCCGCGAACAGGTGATCGTGGCGCCAGAAATTGCATGAGGCACGGGTGACCAACGATGCTTACGGTGCGCAAGCAACGGGCTGCAGACCGTAGTTGACGCGCACCCGGCCCATGTCCCAAGCAGGGCCGGGGTGTTGGTCCCACACACAAGCACCATCGCAAGGAGAAGCACCACCATGAACCTGCTCACCGACATCCTCGCCGGCATCGTCCACTTCGTCGGCTGGCTGGTGTAACACCGTCGGACGCAAGCGCGGCGCCGTCTCCCCCGGTCCCACGGGGAGGCGGCGCCGCCGCGTTCGCGCGGACCCTCAGGCCCCGGCCGCCTCGCGGGTCGCGACCGCCAACTCGCCGCGCAGGCGCGAGAACCCGGCCGTCGCCCGCAGTCCGGCGACATCGGCCGCACCGCGGTCGAGCCCGATGGGCACCTCGGCGACGATCCGGCCCGGACCGGCCGCCATCACCAGGACCCGCGAGCCCAGGAGGACGGCTTCCTCCGCGGAGTGCGTGACGAACAGGACGGTGGTCCCGGTGGCGTCGGCCAGGGACCGCACCTCCTCCTGGAGCCGCTCCCGGGTCAGCGCGTCGAGGGCCGCGAACGGCTCGTCCATCAGCAGGATCTGCGGCTCGGTCGCCAGCGCGCGGGCGATCGCGACCCGTTGCTGCTGCCCGCCGGACAGCTCCCAGGTGCGCCGCCCGGCCATCCCGGCGAGCCCCACCCGCTCCAGCAACTCAGCTGCTTTTGCCGCTCGTTGAGCGCGGGGCACCCCGTGGCGGGCCAGTGCGAAGGCGACGTTCCCGCCGGCCGTGCGCCAGGGGAACAGGCGGGGCTGCTGGAAGACGACGCCGACCGGGCGGCGCACGTCGACGTCGCCCTGTGCCGCCCGTTCGAACCCGGCGACGAGCCGCAGCAGCGTCGTCTTGCCGCAGCCGGACGGTCCGACGAGCACCACGAACTCACCCGCGCCGACGCTCAGGGACACGTCCTCGACAGCGGTGACGGGTGCCTTGGCGCCGCCGTAGCGGACGGTGACGCCGTCGAGCACGATGTCCGCCGCCGGGGCCCCGGCGTCCTCAGCGGGCGGCACGGGCCAGCTCCTCGACCGCGAGAGCCTTGTCGAACACGGCCCGGGACGGCACCGCGTCCACCGCCTTCTGTCCCTTGAGGAACACGGCGGCGTCCCGCAGGTTCACGGCCAGCTTGCCGGGCGCGCCGGGCGTGCCCAGGTAGTCGGGGCCCTGCTGCTCCTTCGCGCTGAGCAGCACGAGCTGCTTCAGCTGGGCCTTCGCCTCGGCGGCGGGGATGCCGAGTTCGGCGCCGATGGAGGCGGCGGCCTTGTCGGGGTCGGACGTGGCCTGCGCGACGGCCTTGTCCTCGGCCTTCAGCCAGGCGGTGACGATGTCCGGGTGTTCCTCGGCGAAGTCGTTCGTGACGACGCCCAGGTCGGCGGTGGGCTTTCCGGCGTCGGCGATCTTCCGGCTGGTGGTGAGGACGGTGCCGTCCTTCTCCAGCTCGCCCAGGGTGGGCGTCCACACGTATGCGGCGTCGATGTCGCCCCGCTGCCACGCGGCCAGCGCGTCCTGCGGCTGGAGGTCGACGAGCGTGACGTCCGAGGCCTTCAGCCCGGCCGCGTCGAGGGCGGCGAGCAGCGAGTAGTGGGAGGTGGAGCCGAAGGGGGTGGCGATCTTCTTCCCCTTGAGCCCCTTCACCGAGGTGATGCCCTTGCCCTTCTTGGCGACGAGGGCTTCGTTGTCACCGATGACGTCGTGGATCCACAGCACCTTGTAGGGGATGTTCAGGGGTGCGGACAGGCCCTTGGTCACCGGGCTCGATCCGGCGAGGCCGAGGTCCACCGCGCCGGAGATGACGGCCGTGTTGACGTCGCCGCCGGAGTCGAACTTCACCCACTTCACCTCGGCGTCCGGCAGCGCCTTCTCCAGCAGGCGCTGCTGCTTCACGACGAGGTCGGCGTTGGGTATCGCCTGGTAGGCGATACGCACTTGAGTTCTTCCGGACGCGGCGTCGGAGCCTCCGGTACCGCAGGCGGTCGCGGTGGCGGCGAGGACGAGGGCGGCGGTGCCGGCGAGGAACGCGCGGCGGGTGGCGGTTTCGGGCATGACGGATCTCCAAAGGGCGTGGTGCGTAAGGGACTTCAGGCGCGGCTGCGCCAGGGGACCGCGATCCGCTCGACGGCCTTGAGCAGCGCGTCGAGCACGATGCCGGAGACGCCGATGGCGAGGATGCCGACGATCACGACGGCGGTCTGGTTGTAGCGCTGGGCGTCGCGGATCATGCCGCCGATGCCGGGGACGCCGTTGACGGTCTCGGCGGCGACGACGGAGGTGTAGGCGACGCCGACGGCGATCCGGATGCCGGTGAGGATCTCCGGCAGCGCGGCCGGCAGCCGCACGGACAGCAGCAGGGTGCCCGGCCCCGAGCCCAGGGCCCGTGCCGCTTCCAGGAGTTCGCCGGGCACGTCGCGCACGGCGGCGGCCGTGGCGGCGGCGATCGGCGGCAGCGCGGCGACCACGAGCAGCCAGATCTTCGGGGACTCGTCGATGCCGAACCAGATGACGAGGAGGGAGAGGTACGCGAGCGGCGGCAGGGTCCGCAGGAAGGTGACGGCGGGTTCCAGGACGACGGCGACGGGCTTCACCGCGCCGATGACGAGGCCCAGCGGTACGCCGACGAGGGCGGCGTACCCGGTGCCGATGCCGATGCGGCGCAGGCTGACCAGGAGGTGGTCGGTGAGGAGGTGGCCGCTGTAGCCGTCGGTCATGCCCACGGTGAAGGCGTGCCGGACGTCTCCCGGCGACGGGACGAGCACCCGGGGCCAGAGTTCGGCGGAGACGGCGGCCTGCCAGGCCGCCAGGAGTACGGCCAGGGCGATGGCCCTGAGGGCTGTCCAGCGCAGCGCCGTGGCGCGGGGGCTCCCCCGCCGCGCCGCCGCCGTCGGCGGGATCTCTCTCGTCCGCGGCCGGTCGCGCCCCTTCAGGTCCAGCGCGCTCATCCGGCGCCGCCCACCAGCTGCCGCAGCCGCGGAGCGACCTCCTCGCCGACCCGGAACGCCTCCTCCAGATGCGGATATCCGGAGAGGATGAACTCGTCGATGCCCAACTGCCGGTACTCGTAAAGGCGTTGGGCCACCTCGTCGTGGCTGCCCACGAGTGCGGTGCCCGCGCCCTCCCGGACCAGGCCGATGCCCGCCCACAGGTTGGGGGCGATGGTCAGGCCGTCCGTGGAGCCGCCGTGCAGGGCGGTCATCCGGGCCTGGCCGGTGGAGTCCATGCGGGCGAAGCGTTCCTGGCTGGCGCGGATGGCCTCCGGGTCCATGCCGGACAGGATGCGGTCGGCCTCGGCCCACGCCTCGTCGGCCGTGTCGCGGCTGATGACGTGCAGCCGCAGCCCGAAGCGGAGCGACGGATTGCGGCCCCGCAGCCGCTCGACGCGCTCGGCGACGGCGGCCGGCGGTTCGCCCCACAGCAGCTGGACGTCGGCGCGGCGCGCGGCGACGTCCTCGGCGGCCCGTGACGCGCCGCCGAAGTACAGCGGCACCTTGTGCTGGACGGCCGGGTCGGTCAGCTGGGCGCCCTCGACCTGGACGTGCTGCCCCTGGAAGTCGATGCGCTTGCCGTCGAGGAGATCGCGCAGCACGGCCATCACCTCGTCGGTGCGGCCGTAGCGCTGGTCGTGCGCCAACTGGTCTCCGTAGGAGCGCTGTTCGACGGAGTCACCGCCGGTGACGACGTTCAGGCGCAGCCGTCCGCCGGTGAACCGGCGGAACGCGTCAGCCTGTTGGGCCAGCAGCGTGGGACTGGCGAAGCCCGCCCGGAAGGCGACGAGGAACCCGATGCGCTCGGTGTGCTGGGAGAGCGCGGAGGACAGGATCCACGGGTCGACGCAGCCGAGCCCCACGGGGGTCAGCAGCGAAGTGAATCCGGCCTGTTCGGCGGCGCGGGCGACCTGCGCCAGGTAGCCGACGTCGGCCGGGCGCCGGGTCGCGGTGCCGCTCCTGGCCTGCACGGCGGTGACGCCTCCGGGGTCGCGTCCGTCCCCGCCGGTGGGCAGGAACCAGTGCAGCAGCGGTTGGGTTTCGGGCATGGGGGCACCTCGGGCCTACGACGGGGTGGCAAGGGCAGGACGGCGCGCCGCACGCCTCACGGGGGCGGAGCGCGAAAGGGAGAAGGTGCCGCTACGGCGTGCCGGAGTGGATCAGCAACCGGCCGTACGGCACTGCGAGTCGGCCCGACAGAGCATCGTGGAGACACGCAGCAGATCCACGTGACGACGCGAGACGAGTACGGGGGCCATGCCCCGCATCCTGTCCGCGCACACACCACCACGACAAGCATGTTCCGCATCATGGACGGAGCCGTCTCGCCATACGGAATGCCGAAGGCCCGGCGCGACGTGGTTCCGCACCGGGCCCCGGCCCGTGATTCCCCTGTTCCCAGGGGCTTCAGGGCACTACTTCACGCCCACCGCCCGGATGATCTCCTGGGACACGGAGCCGCCCTTGTCGTCCTTCGCCGACGCGCGCAGCGAGATGTACTGCGCGCCGCGGGGCACGCTCAGGCTGCCCTTCCAGGAGGCGCCGCGGCCGTCGAGGGCCACGGACTTCCAGGTCCTGCCGTCGTCGTAGGACACCTCCAGCTTTCCGCCGCCGATGGTGCCGGTGCCGGACGCGTCCTGCACGTACTGGCCGTAGATCCCGACCGGGACGCGCGAGCCGCCGCGGACGTCGCCCGCGAGGTCGGTGTCGACGTCGAAGCCGAGGTTGATCAGCGGCAGGTACGTCCACTTGTCGTCCGGGGTCTCGGCCGATCTGACCGTCCACTCGGCGTGGCCCTCGGTCGACAGCTTCCAGCGCTCGGGGTCGAGCGTGGTGTCGGTGGTGACCTTGTACGTGTGCTCGGCCGGGTCGGCGTCCCACACGTACACGCCGGAGCCCTGCTTGCGGCCGCCGGGCACCCCGTCGACGGACACCTCGGTGAACTGGGTCATGCCGGTCGTGTCGGACCACGCGTCGCCGAAGCCGGTGTGGTCGGGCCCGGAGTCGCCCCAGCCCGGGGTGTTGAACTGCAGGGTGGAGCCGGAGCGCTGCTGGCCCCAGCCGAGGCCGGTGCCCAGCCACGGGTGCCAGACCGGCTTGAACCAGTCGAGGTCCTGGTGCGAGCCGCCCTTGTAGGTGATGACGCCGCTGCGCTGCTCCAGGTCGGTCGGGCCGGTCTGCACGGACTCGTGCCATCTCTGGCCGGTGCCGGTGGAGACGTAGTCGGTGCGCTCGGCCGGGTAGGCGATCTTCTCCAGGAAGCCGATGCCGATCGGGAAGGTGTCGGTGAGGGAGTACCGGTACTCGCCGCCGTCCTGCGGCTTCACCGCGTGGAACTTGGCGTCCAGCACGGCGAGTTCACGCTTGCCGGGCTCGTACGTCAGGTCGCCCTTCGGCACGGCCCCCTTGTGCTCGTCCGCGAGGTCGTACACCCACGGCGTGTACTGCGTGCCCGTCATCGACACGGTCCGCCCCGCCTTGGCGAGCCCGGCGAGCGTGGCGCCGGCGGCCGCGTCGACGGTCGCGATCTGCAGCGGCCGGTCACTGCCGTCGTCCGGCCCGAACCAGGCGTTGAGGCGGCCCGCCGCGTCGTCGGTCACGAACAGCGCCTCGGCGCCCGCGTCCTGGGCGGCCTGCGCGAGCTCGGCCGGGGTGAGCGCGTCGCTGCGGCGCACCAGGACGGCCTTGCCGCGGACGTTCTTGCCGGTGTAGTCGGCGGGCGCGCCGTGGCCGGCGTCGACGACGCGGAGGCGGCTGCGGCCCTCGATCAGGGTGCCGCCGCCCTGCACGGTGGCCTCCCGCAGGCCGTCGACCTGCAGGGTCGGCTTGCCCAGGCGCCACACGGTGCGGTACTCGAAGCTGCCCTCGGTCACCTTGTGGGTGGGCGCGGCGAAGACGCTGTCGTACTTCACGGGCAGCTGGACGGCACTCATGTAGTCGGCGCCGCCCGCCGTGCGGTCGGCCTCCATGAGGAGCTGCCGGGTCTGCGTGGTGCGCCCGACGTCGGCCGTGATCTCCTTCAACTGCCGTCCGTCCAGGGTGATCTCGCGGTCCCGGTCGAGCGTGATCTCGGGGTCGGCGAGATAGCCGAGCCCGAGCGAGTCCTTGCCGTGGCTGCCGCGCACGTCCAGGTAGGACTCCAGGTAGTACGAGCCGGGCTTGAGCCGCAGCTGGAGGGTGCCGGAGTCACCGACGGCGGCCGGGAACGGGTCGGTGTTCGCGGTGAGCTGCTGCACCCCGAGATGGGCGGCGGTCGGCGCGCCGGACCGGTCCTTCACATGGACGGTCAGCGTGTACCGCTCCTCCTCCTTCACGAGGCCGAACGCCGTGTGCGCGACGGTCTTCCCGCCCGAGGCGGCGACGATCTGCCCGCTGGTGCTGCCGACGGGGGCCTCGGCGCCGTCGCCGGTGACGGTGGTGGCGGCGGTGCCGTGCGCCGGAACGGTCAGCGTGCTGTCGGCGAGCGTGGCGACGCCTTCGGCCGCTCCCTGCACGGCGAGCTTCAACTCCACCGCACTGTCACCGGAGTTGGTGTACGTGACGGTCCTCGTCACCGGCTGATTGTCCTCGTACGGCCACGTGTAGTAGCCGAGGTCGGCGCTGCCGGTGGCGGTGACCTGCGCGTCGACCGCGTCGGGCACGCTGACCCGTCCGGCGCCCAACTCGTAGGCGGAGGAGTCCAGTTCCTTGCTGCTGGACATCAGGGCGTCCTTGAGCTGCGGGCCCGTCCAGTCCGGGTGCTTCTGGGCGAGCAGCGCGGCGACTCCGGCGACGTGCGGCGTCGCCATCGACGTACCGCTCATCTCCGTGTACGCGCCTTCGCCCGCGACCAGTGAGGAGCGCGCGGCCAGGATGTCCACGCCCGGGGCGGAGACGTCGGGCTTGAGGGCGTTGTCGCCCAGGCGCGGCCCCTGGCTGGTGAAGTAGGCGGCCCGGTCGGCGGAGTCCACGGCGCCGACGGTGAGCGCGGAGTCGGCGGCGCCGGGCGAGCCGATGGAGGTGGGTGCGCCGTTGTTCCCGGCGGCGATCACGAACAGCGCCCCGGTCTGTGCGGTCAGGGAGTTGACGGCGGCGGCCATCGGATCGGTGCCGTCGCTGGCCTCCTGCGACCCGAGGCTCATGGAGATGACCTTGGCCTTGATGTCCTTGGCGGCCCACTCCATACCGGCGATGATCTGCGACTCGCTGCCGGAGCCCTCGTTGCTGAGCACCTTGCCGACGGCGAGGGTGGCGTCCGGGGCGACGCCCTTCTCCTTGCCGTCGGAGGCGGCACCGGAACCGCCGACGGTCGAGGTGACGTGGGTGCCGTGGCCGTTGCGGTCGGCGACCTCCTCGCCCTCGATGAACGACTTCGACTCGCTCACCCGCGAGGCGAGATCGGGGTGGGAGGAGTCGTACCCGGTGTCGAGGACGGCGACCTTCACGCCCTTGCCGGTGAGCCCCGCCTCCCAGGCCTTCGGGGTGCCGATCTGCTCGTTGCTCGCGGCCATGTCGGCCTCGACCCGGCCGTCGAGCCACACCTTGCTGACGCCGTCGGCGAAGCCGCTGCCGGTCGTGGCGGCGTTCCAGAAGGTCCGGCCCTTCGCGGCGTCGAGCGCGGCGCCGCCGATGCTGCCGAGCGTCCGGGTGCGCTCGGCGCCCCGCGGCACGGCCCGGGCGGCGCGGGCGGCCTTGCTGCCGTAGGTCACGATGAGGGGCGTCGCGTCGGCCTTGCCGTCCGCGAGGCCCTGCCGTATCAGTTCGCTGACGTTGAACAGGCGCGCGTCGAGGGTGCCCGCCGCCAGGTAGGGCCGGGCCTCGTCGGGGACGACACTGACGTCGCCGTGCGCCACCTGGGTACGGACGGCGCCGGTCGCGCCGGCGGCCCGGTCCACGGTGACGGTCCGCTTGTCACCGCCGAGCTCCGTCACGGTCACCTTGTCGCCGGTCACCAGGGTCACGGTGTGCGCGGCGGCCGCGGTCCTCGTCGCCTTCGGCGCGGCCGCGGGGGCGGCCTGTGCGCCACCGCCGGGCAGCAGCGCGAACGCGATACCGGCCGACAGCAGGGCCGCGCCACGTCTCGCGGCAGGTCCTCTGGTCATCGTCGCCTCTCTTCATAGGCCTCGGATCGGGGGTCACCCGAGTGCTGTGAAGAGTTTCAAGGGGCATGTGTTGCAGGGACGTTGACTGGTGCTGGCGGGAAGCTGCCCTGGCACGTTCCCGCCAGCGGGCGGCACACCGGCCGCGGACGCCCGGCCCCCTCGCGCGCACCCCGGACTCCACCGGCCGCCCGGTCCGCGTGGTCCCCCGCGTCTCGCCGCCCGTCATACCGGCGTACCTCCAAGGCCGCTCCCCGGCCGTACGCGGCGAGGGACACCACGACGACCCGCCTCACCGCACCGGGCGCCCGTCGCGTCGTACAGAACATCCCGGAACCGGTCGGCGCCCCGTCCGGGACAGCGCTCACCGGGCGCTGGGCCTCCGGGGTGCGCGCCACGGCACGGGAGCCCCCGCCGTCCCGGTCGGCGCCGGTCGCACGGGAGGACGACGGCGGCCTCGTTCATCGAATTTTTCACCTGTTGGGCCCAGCCCCGCACGGCCTATCCCACCGCGCGGAATCCGGACCTCCGCCGCACGATGCCAAAAGGACCGCGGACCCGCGGCCCGCCCACGGTCTGCGCTCTCGGGAGGATCTGCCATGACCGTCAGTCTGGAGCAGTTGCGCCGCTGCCACTTCGCCGTCGATCTGGGTGCCGCGCGCACCCGCGTCTATGTGAAAGGCGCGGGCCTCGTCGTCGACGAGCCGAGCGCGGCGGCCATCAACACCCGCACCGGCGCCCTGATCGCGGTCGGCGAGCTCGCGGAGAAGATGACCGGCCGCACCCCCGGCTACATCCGTGTCGTCCGGCCCGTCTCCGGCGGCACCGTCGTCGACATCGAGATGGCCCAGCGGATGCTGCGCCACCTCATCGGCGAGAAACTGCGCCGCACGCTGCGCCGCAAGCCCCGGCTGCGCGCGGCGGCCTGCACCCCGCACGACGCGGACCCGCTGGCGCAGCGCGCGGCGGTCGAGACGCTGGTCGGCCTCGGCGCGCGCCGCGTCGAACTGGTCGACACCCTCATCGCCGCCGCCGTCGGCTGCGGCCTGCCGGTCGAGCAGCCCGAAGCCACGATGATCATCGTGTGCGGTGCGGCGACGACGCAGATCGCGGTGCTCTCGCTGGGCGCGATCGTGACGGCCGACCGGGTCCCGGTCGGCGGCGACGCCATCGACCACGCGGTGGTCCAGCACCTGCGCCAGCAGCACGAACTGATGCTGCCCTCGCAGTCCGTACGCCCCCTGCAGCTCGCCCTGAGCGGCAACGGCCTCACCCCGTACGGCCCCGAGCAGACCGAGATCCACGGCCGCGACGTGGCGACGGGACTGGCCCGCTCGGTGCACGTCGACACCTCCGCGGTGCGCCGCGCCATCCACACCCCGCTGACCGCCGTCCTCGACGGCATCGGCAAGGTGCTCCGCGACTGCCCGCCCGACCTGGTCGCGGACCTCGCGGACCGCGGCATCATGATGGTCGGCGGCTCGGCCCTGCTGCCCGGCCTCGACCAGATGCTGCGCGACGCGACGGGCATGCCGGTGCACATCGCCGAACGTCCCGACGTGTGCGCCGTGCAGGGCCTCGGTGCGATGCTGGAGGGCAAGATCCAGCCGCTGGTCCTGGACCCGCTGGCCGGCTGACCGCACAGACCTGGGGGCGGACGCGCGATGACCGCAGCAGCACGCGAGCCGGGGGTCCCCTCCGGCCTGTCCGTCCTCCTGGAAGCCGTGCTGAACGTCGGCTCCGAGCTCGAACTGCGCAGCACCCTGCAGCACCTGGTGGACAGTGCGGTCGCCCTGACCGGCGCCCGGCACGGCGTCCTCGGCGTCCTCGACCCGGGCCACGGCGGCCTGGTCGAAGCGGTCGGCACCGGGGACGCGGAACCCACCCTGCCGCCGGACGAGGCGCCCGGCGCGGTCGTCCACGAGCCGGGCGTCCTCGCCGTCCCCATCCACGTGCAGCAGACGGTTTTCGGCCGCCTGCGCCTGACGGGCGAGCCGTCCCGCGCGCACCCGAGCGGCTTCACCGGCGACGACCTCGACCTGCTGCGGGTCCTCGCCACACAGGCCGGCATCGCGATCGGCAACGCCCGCCTGTACGAGACCGCCAAGCAGCGCGAACGCTGGATCGAGGGCGCCGCGGCGGTGACGACGGCGCTGCTCACCGGCCGTCCCGGGGACGCCCTGACGACGGTCGCCGAACGGGCCAGACTGCTGGCCGACGCCGCGGCCGGGGTCGTCCTGCAGCCCACGGAGTCGGGCGGCATGGAGATCGTGGCGGCGTCCACGGCGGACGCCCCGGACAGCCTGATCGGCGCGACGATCCGGCCGGGCACCGCGGTCCTGGCGCAACTCCTCAGCGGGGAGCCGGTGTTCATCGACGACTCGGCGACGGACCCGCGGATGACGACCGAGGTACGGTCCCGGTTCGGCCCGAGCATGATGCTGCCGCTCCAGGCCGGCGGGAAACTGATCGGCACCCTGGCCCTGCCGCGCTCCCCCGGCTCCCGCCCGTACACCTCCGTCGACCATCTCCTGGCCACCCAGTTCGCCTCGCAGGCGGCGCTCGCCCTGGTCCTGGCCGACGCCCAGGCGGGCCGCGAGCGCCTCGCCGTCTTCGAGGACCGCGACCGCATCGCCCGCGACCTGCACGACCTGGTCGTCCAGCGGCTGTTCGCCACGGGCATGATGCTCGAATCGACGCAGCGCCGCGCCCAGGTGGGTGACGTCCGCGACACGCTCGCCCACGCCGTCGACGAGCTGGAGTCGACGATCCAGGAGGTCCGCACCACGATCTTCGCGCTCCAGCAGCCGCCGGCCGACGCACCCACCACGTTCCGCGGCAAGGTCCTGCGCGAGACGGCGGGCGCGGCCGCGATCCTCGGCTTCGCCCCGTCGGTGCACTTCACGGGCCCGGTCGAGACGGCCCTGAGCGGCCCGGTCCAGGGCCACCTCCTGACGAACCTGCGCCGCGCCCTGGCCACGGCCTCGCGCCGCACGGAGATCTCCCGGATCGACGTCACGGTCGACTCGGCGACGCCCCTGCCGGACGGCCGTCCGGGCGTACGCCTGACGGTGGCGGACGACGGCACACGGGACGACGGCGGCTCGGCCACGACGGTGACGTGGCAGTCACCGCACTGACGCCCCACAGCCCCTGCACGGGGCCGTAGTGGCACGGGATCTGCCCGAAGAATCCACGAATGAGTGAGCCGGTTTCCGCAGCATCTCGCTGAACGGGTGACAGGAGGGCCGCCACCGTTTGTGTGACGGCCCATCAGGTTACGTACGTCCTGGTCGCATCGTTTCTGCGCCACGATCGCGTGGTGGGGCGGGTGGGACTCGAACCCACGGCCGACGGATTATGAGTCCGCTGCTCTAACCGGCTGAGCTACCGCCCCGTTACGGCGCGTCGCGCACATTTGTGCGCGCCGTCTGCCGCAGCATAGCCGCTCATACGATCTCCTGCCTCGAATGGTTCGGCTCTGCACGACCTTGAGGACTCCATGGGCGCGCACATGGTTCCACCAGGCACGAAAAAGCCCCCCGGAGTGGACTCCGAAGGGCTTGTTCCGCAGCTCTCCCGACTGGACTCGAACCAGTAACCTGCCGGTTAACAGCCGGCTGCTCTGCCAATTGAGCTACAGGAGATCGAGCTCCCCCGACTGGACTCGAACCAGTAACCTGCCGGTTAACAGCCGGCTGCTCTGCCAATTGAGCTACAGGGGAATGCATCGTTGCTTCGAACGCACCTACCTGGGTACTTGCCAGGCGGCGGGCGCTCGCTGCGACACATACATTAGCGCAAGCAGGGGGGTGCTCCGCCAATCGGTATCCCCCTCGGTGATCACGACTCGCTACGGAAGGGTGGCCGTCATGCGCTACCGGCTCACATTCATCGCCGGTCTGGCCCTCGGTTACGTGCTGGGAACGCGCGCCGGGCGCGAGCGGTACGAGAAGCTCAAGAAGACCGCGCGTGAGATCGCCCAGAACCCGACGGTGCGCAACACCGCCGAGTCGGCCGCGCAGCAGACGCGGAGCTACGCGGGCAAGACCTTCCACGCGGTGAGCGAGAAGGTGGAGAACAAGGTGCCGGACTCGGTGGCCGACCGGGTGCGCTCGCTGCGCAAGCGCACCGACGCGGGCGAGGACGACGACTGGGGCACCAGCAACACGTAGCGAAGCGGACGCTGCGGTACGGGAGTGGCCTGCGGTGCGGCAGAATTTCTGTCATGGGGATAGTCGCCGGGCTGGACAGTTCGCCCGATTTCACACGCATTGTGGTCTGTGACTCCGACACCGGGGCCGTACTGCGGCAGGGGTACGCCCCCCATCCGCTGGACCCGGTGGAGGGCGGTGGCCGGCCCTCCGACGTCGATCCCCAGGCCTGGCTGCTGTCGCTGGGCGAGGCCGCGGGCGGCGGACTGCTCGAAGGCGTGCAGGCGATCGGGGTCTCCGCGCAGCAGAACGCGCTGGTGCCGCTGGACAACCAGGGCAACACGGTGCGTCCCGCGCTGGTCGGCGGCGACAAGCGGGCGCAGGCGGCGGCCGCCGATCTGATCGACCGGCTCGGCTCGCGGGAGGCCTGGGCCGACGCCGTCGGGTGCGTGCCCCAGGCGGCGCAGCCGGTGACCAAGCTGCGGTGGCTGGCGCGGACCGAGCCCGACAACGCCCAGCGGGTGGCCCTGCTCCTGCAGGCGCACGACTGGCTGGTGTGGCAGCTCCTCGGCCGGCCCGCGCGGCGGACGACGGACCGGGGCGGCGCCTCCGGCACCGGGTACTGGTCCGCCGCCACCGGTTCCTGGCGGCCCGATCTCGTGGAGCTGGCCCTCGGGCAGCAGGCGATGCTGCCCGAGGTCCTCGGACCGGGCGACGCGGCGGGGACGACCCCGGAGGGGCTGATCATCTCGGCCGGGACCGGGGAGACCATGGCGGCCGCCTTCGGGCTCGGGGTGCGGGCCGGCGACGCCGTGGTGTCGCTCGGCGCCTCCGGGTCCGTGATGGCCGTGCACCATGAGGCGCTGGTCGATTCGACCGGTGCCATCACCTCGCTCGCGGACGCGACGGGCATGCATCTGCCCGTCGTGCACACGTTGAACGCCGTGCGGGCGCTGCGGGGCACGGCGGAGATGCTGGGGCTCGACGGCGGCCTGGAGGAGCTGTCCGAGCTCGCCGTGAAATCGACGCCGGGTTCCCACGGACTCGTCCTCCTGCCCTATCTGGAGGGCGAGAAGACGCCGAGCCTGCCGCACACCGCCGGGACGCTGAGCGGACTCCGGCGGGAGTCCATGCGGCCCGAGCACCTGGCGCGGGCCTCCTTCGAGGGCATGCTGTGCGGCCTTGCGGACGCCATGGACGTGCTGCGCGGGCGGGGCGTCGAGATCCGGCGGGTCTTCCTCCTCGGGGCGGCCGCGGAGCTGCACGCCGTGCAGGCCGTGGCGCCGATGCTGTTCGGGACGCAGGTCGTGGTCCCGCAGCCCGCGGACTACGCGGCGCTCGGCGCGGCGCGGCAGGCCGCGTGGGCGCTGACCGGGCAGTTGCCGCAGTGGCAGGGCGCGGCCGCACAGGTCTTCGAGCCCGGTGAGGAGGCGGCCGTGGGACAGGCGGTGCGCCAGCAGTACCGGGCCGTTCGGGAGCAGATCCATCCCGGCGCTTTTTCTTAGACCCTTGGCTGGTCTTTGAGCGCTCTTGGGTTAATCGGTTGAGGTAACGCGGGTGGAGTGTCGGACGATAGGGGTCCATGCGTCGCCGTTGTGGCGGCGGCGCCGGACCGTCCCCGTTTTTCCGTCGCTCCCCCGTCCACCGCTCACACTCACCCGCCGACCACCGAGAGACCGAGCGTGCTCATACGACTCCTGCGGACCTATCTCAGTCCGTACAAGAAACCCATCGGGCTGCTGGTGCTGCTGCAGTTCCTGCAGACCTGCGCCTCGCTGTACCTGCCCACCCTGAACGCGGACATCATCGACAACGGTGTCGTGAACGGCGACACCGGCTACATCCTCGAGTACGGCGCCCTGATGCTGGGCGTCACGGTCGTCCAGGTCGTCTGCAACACCGGAGCCGTGTTCTTCGGCGCCCGGACCGCGGCGGCACTCGGGCGCGACGTGCGCGGCGCCGTCTTCGACCGCGTGCAGTCCTTCTCGGCGCGGGAGCTCGGCCAGTTCGGGGCGCCCTCGCTGATCACCCGGACCACGAACGACGTGCAGCAGGTCCAGATGCTGGCGCTGCTCTCGTTCACCCTGATGGTGTCGGCGCCGATCATGTGCGTCGGCGGTGTGGTCATGGCCCTCGGGCTCGATGTGCCGCTGTCCGGCGTGCTGCTCGCCGTGCTGCCCGTCATGGCGATCGTGCTGTCGCTGATCATCCGCAAGATGCGGCCGCTGTTCCGGTCCATGCAGGTCAAGCTGGACACCGTGAACCGGGTGCTGCGCGAGCAGATCACCGGCAACCGCGTCATCCGCGCCTTCGTCCGGGACGACTTCGAGAAGAGCCGGTTCGGCGAGGCCAACTGGGACCTGACCAAGACGTCGCTGGCCACCGGCCGGATCATGGCACTGATGTTCCCGTTCGTCATGACGATCGTGAACGTCGCGTCGATCGCCGTCGTCTGGTTCGGCGCGCACCGGATCAACAGCGGCGGCATGCAGATCGGTGACCTGACCGCGTTCCTCGCGTATCTGATGCAGATCGTGATGAGCGTGATGATGGCCACCTTCATGTTCATGCAGGTGCCGCGCGCCGAGGTCTGCGCCGAGCGCATCCAGGAGGTGCTCGCCACCGAGTCGAGCGTCGTGCCGCCGGCTCCGGAGGCCTCCGTACGGGAGCTGCGCCGGCACGGCCACCTGGAGATCCGCGGCGCCGACTTCGGCTACCCGGGCGCCGAGGAGCCGGTGCTGCGCGGCGTCGACCTGGTCGCGCGGCCCGGTGAGACCACCGCGATCATCGGCTCGACGGGCAGCGGCAAGTCGACGCTGCTCGGACTCGTGCCGCGGCTGTACGACACCACCGCCGGGGTCGTGTACGTCGACGGTGAGGACGTCCGCGAGATCGACCCCGTGCTCATGGCGCGGACCGTCGGGCTCGTACCGCAGAAGCCGTATCTGTTCTCCGGGACCGTCGCGTCCAACCTCCGGTACGGCCGGCCGGACGCGACCGACGAGGACCTGTGGCACGCGCTCGAGGTGGCGCAGGCCAAGGACTTCGTCAGCCGGCTGGAGGGCGGGCTGGACGCGCCCGTCTCGCAGGGCGGGACGAACGTCTCCGGTGGTCAGCGCCAGCGCCTGGCCATCGCGCGCACGCTCGTGCAGCGGCCGGAGATCTACCTCTTCGACGACTCGTTCTCCGCGCTCGACTACGCCACCGACGCCGCGCTGCGCCGTGCGCTCGGCGCCGAGACGGCCGAGGCGACCGTGGTGATCGTGGCCCAGCGGGTCGCGACGATCCGGGACGCCGACCGGATCGTCGTCCTCGACGAGGGGCAGGTCGTCGGGGTGGGGCGCCACCACGAACTGATGGCGGAGAACGAGACGTACCGGGAGATCGTGCTCTCCCAGCTGACGGAAGCGGAGGCCGCCTGATGAGCGGGCCGATGGCGGCGCGGATGGCGGCCGGTGGGCCCGGTTCGCGCTCGATGGACTTCAAGGGCTCGGGCAAGCGGCTGCTCAAGCGGATGGCGGCGCACCGCGCGGCGGTCGTCGCGGTGCTGGTCGCGGTCGTGATCAGTGTCGGTCTGTCGGTGGTCGGGCCGAAGATCCTCGGCCATGCCACCGACCTGCTGTTCGGCGGGATCATCGGCGGGCAGATGCCGGCCGGGCAGACCAAGGAGCAGGTCATCGAGGGCCTGCGGGCCAAGGGCGACACCGGTATGGCCGACATGCTCGGCGGGGTCGACTTCACCCCGGGCCAGGGCGTCGACTTCGACGCGATCGGGCGGGTGCTGCTGCTCGCGCTCGCGGTGTTCGCGGTGGCGGGCCTCGCGATGATGATCGGCACCCGGCTGGCCAACCGGGTCATCAACCTGGCGGTGTCCCAGCTGCGCAAGGAGATGCAGGCGAAGCTGTCGCGGCTGCCGCTGTCGTACTACGACAAGCAGAAGCGCGGCGAGGTGCTGAGCCGGGCGACGAACGACATCGACAACATCGGGCAGACGCTGCAGCAGACGATGGGCCAGATGCTCAACTCGCTGCTGACCATCATCGGCGTCCTCGTGATGATGTTCTGGATCTCCTGGCTGCTGGCGCTGGTCGCGCTGGTGACGGTGCCGCTGTCGGTGCTCGTCGCGGCGAAGGTCGGCAAGCGGTCGCAGCCGCAGTTCGTGCAGCAGTGGCGGACGACCGGCGTGCTGAACGCGCACATCGAGGAGATGTACACCGGCCACAACCTGGTGAAGGTGTTCGGGCGGCAGAAGGAGTCGGCCGAGCAGTTCGCCGAGCAGAACGAGGCGCTGTACGAGGCGTCGTTCAAGGCCCAGTTCAACAGCGGCATCATGCAGCCGCTGATGTTCTTCATCTCGAACCTGAACTATGTGCTGGTCGCCGTGGTCGGCGGGCTGCGGGTGGCGTCCGGGTCGCTGTCCATCGGTGACGTGCAGGCGTTCATCCAGTACTCGCGGCAGTTCTCGATGCCGTTGACGCAGGTCGCGTCGATGGCGAACCTCGTCCAGTCGGGTGTCGCCTCCGCCGAGCGGATCTTCGAGCTCCTCGACGCGGAGGAGCAGTCGGCCGAGCCGGTTCCCGGTGAGAAGCCGGCCGATCTGCGCGGGCACGTCGAGTTCGAGCACGTCGCCTTCCGCTACGAGAAGGACAAGCCGCTCATCGAGGACCTGTCGCTCACCGCGGAGCCGGGGCACACGGTCGCGATCGTCGGGCCGACGGGCGCGGGCAAGACCACCCTGGTCAATCTGCTGCTGCGGTTCTACGACGTCACCGGCGGGCGGATCACGCTCGACGGGGTCGACATCGCGAAGATGTCGCGCGACGAGCTGCGGGCCGGCATCGGCATGGTGCTCCAGGACACGTGGCTGTTCGGCGGGTCCATCGCGGAGAACATCGCGTACGGCGCCGCGAAGGACGTCACCCGGGAGCAGATCGAGGAGGCGGCGAAGGCCGCGCACGCGGACCGGTTCATCCGGACGCTGCCCGACGGGTACGACACCGTCATCGACGACGAGGGCACGGGGGTCAGCGCCGGTGAGAAGCAGCTCATCACCATCGCGCGGGCCTTCCTGTCGGACCCGGTGATCCTGGTGCTGGACGAGGCGACCTCCTCCGTCGACACGCGGACCGAGGTGCTGATCCAGAAGGCCATGGCGCGGCTCGCCGCGGGACGCACGTCGTTCGTCATCGCGCACCGTCTGTCGACGATCCGCGATGCCGACACGATTCTGGTCATGGAGAACGGGGCGATCGTGGAGCAGGGCTCGCACGATGCGCTGGTCGCCTCCGGCGGGGCGTATCAGCGGCTGTACGAGGCTCAGTTCGCGCAGGCCGTGGCCGAGGTCGACTGATCGCCGTAGGGGGCATGGAGATCTGTCCAGTGACACGTTCGTCGTGGCTGGTCGCGCAGTTCCCCGCGCCCCGGTAGGCGCCCCTTCGGGGCGGCCTACCGGGGCGTCTGCACCACGCAGAATCTGTTGCCGTCGGGATCGGCCAGCACCACGAAGTCCGCGTCCGGCGGGTACTTCCAGCCCATGACCTCTTCCGCGCCGAGGTCCAGCAGGCGGGTCACCTCCGCCTGCTGGTCGGTCGCGTAGAGGTCCAGATGGGTGCGCGGGGCGTCCTGGGGCGGGGTGCCGCTCTCCATCAGGGAGAGGTGCGCGCCCGCGGCTCCGTCCGGCGGGACCAGGACCACCCAGTCGTCGTCCAGGGGGCCCGGATCCCGCGGCACGTAGCCGAGGGCGCCTGTCCAGAAGGCGTACGCGCGGCGTACGTCGCTCACCCCGAGCACGGTCGAACCGATCGTCAGCATCAGTCCAAGTAACCACGCAGCTGGTCGGCGAACGCGTGGTCGCGCAGCTTGTTCAGGGTCTTCGACTCGATCTGACGAATCCGCTCGCGGGTGACGCCGAAGATACGGCCGATCTCCTCCAGGGTGCGGGGGCGGCCGTCGGCGAGGCCGTAGCGGAGCTGGACCACCTTGCGTTCGCGCTCGCCGAGGGTGGAGAGGACCGCCTCCAGGTGTTCCCTGAGCAGCAGGAACGCCGCCGATTCGACCGGGCTCGTCGCGTCGCCGTCCTCGATGAGGTCGCCGAGCGCCACGTCGTCCTCCTCACCGACGGGGGCGTGCAGCGAGACCGGCTCCTGCGCGAGGCGCAGCACCTCGCTGACCCGTTCGTGCGGGAGGTCCAGGTGGGCCGCGACCTCTTCGGGCGTCGGTTCGTAGCCGCGCTCCTGGAGCATGCGGCGCTGCACCCGGACGACCCGGTTGATCAGTTCGACCACGTGGACGGGGACGCGGATGGTGCGGGCCTGGTCGGCCAGCGCGCGGCTCATGGCCTGGCGGATCCACCAGGTCGCGTACGTCGAGAACTTGTAGCCGCGGGCGTAGTCGAACTTCTCGACGGCCCTGATCAGGCCCAGGTTTCCTTCCTGGACCAGGTCGAGCATGGTCAGGCCGCGGCCCACGTAGCGCTTGGCCACCGACACGACCAGGCGCAGGTTCGCCTCGATCAGGCGGCGCTTGGCCATCCGGCCCATGACCACCAACTTGTCGAGGTCCAGGGCCATTTGGGAGTCGAGGTCGGGGGCGTGGGTGAGTTTCTCCTCGGCGAACAGGCCCGCCTCGACGCGCCGGGCGAGCTCCACTTCCTCGGCCGCGGTGAGCAGCGGGATGCGGCCGATCTCGCGCAGGTACTGGCGGAACAGGTCGGAGGAGGGGCCGGCGGTGTCCGTGCGGGTGCCGCGCACGGGCTCCGGCGGCTCGACCGTCTCGGCGGGCTCGGGCTCCGCCGATTCGGGTTCGGCGGTGTCCACCGCGGGGCGGGGCTCCGCGCGGGATTGCGGCGGCACCGTGGTGAGGGCCTCGCCGTCAGCGCCGCCTTCGGGATCGGCGAGGGCCTGCGCTGCGCTGTCGCTCTGACTGAGGGTCTGGGTCTGCACGGGGGCGACCTCCAAGGTGATCGCTGCTGAGGCGTGCGGCAAGGGGGGCGGTAGCGGCGGCCGCGCCGCTGCCCGTCCCGTACGCGATGAGCGGAATCGCGGGGGTGTCGGACCCGGTGTCCGGGCTCCGGCCGCGCTCCGAGGACTCAGGCACCGCAACCCAGTGTGGAGTACGACACAGTGCCGCCACGAGGGGCGTGCGATGACTTTTTGAGTCCGGTGCGTGACCGCACGGTTACCGTGCTGTACGGGTGCCCGCTCTTCCCGGCCCCGAACAGGCCGAAACGGCGCACGAAGGTGCGGGCCCGCGCCTACAGCGCTTCCGCGCCCCGCTCGCGCAGTGCCTGGCCGTACTGCTGGAGCACCCACAACTCGTTCTGCACGGCCACCAGTTGGGCCGGGTCGCCGCCCGAGCCGAGGCGGGTGAAGGTGCCCTGGACGTCCCGGATGCGGCGCTCGACGGCTCGTCTGCGCACGGTGACGAGCTGCTCGCCCGCGTACGCCTCGTCGACCGACTTGCGGTGGATCGCCTCGACGGCCAGCTCGGTCACCATCGCCCGCACCGCGTTGTCCGGCGCCGCCTCGCGGACCCGGACGAGGTATTCCTGCGGGTCGTGCACGCCCTGCTCGACGCCGCCCGCCTCCAGGACGGCCTGGCGCACGGCGGCGTAGGGCGCGGCCGTGAACTCGTCGACGCCGTACGCGTCGAAGGCCGGGGCGACCAGGTGCGGGTGCTGCAGGGCGAGCTTGAGCAGTTCGCGCTCGGTGGCGTACACCGGGTTGCGCAGGGTGAGCGCGGGGCCGCCGAACGCCGGGGCGGGCGCGGCAGGCTGGGGGGCCTGCGGGCCGCGCCCGGCGGGGGCCGGGCCCTTGCCGCCGCGGTCCCGGGCCCAGCGGGCCAGCTGTGCGACGCGCTTGACGACGAACTGCGTGTCGAGGATGCCGAGCATGCCCGCGAGCTGCACGGCGACCTCGTGCTGGGCTCCGCTGTTCTTGATGCGGGCGACGATCGGCGCGGCCTCGTCGAGCGCGGCGGCGCGGCCGGCCGGGGTCTCCAGGTCGTAGCGGCTCACGATCTGGCGGAGCGCGAACTCGAAGAGCGGCGTGCGGGGTTCGACGAGGTCGGCGACGGCGTCGTCGCCCTTGGCGAGACGCAGGTCGCACGGGTCCATGTTGTCCGGGGCGATGGCGATGTACGTCTCGGCGGCGAACTTCTGGTCGTCCTCGAAGGCGCGCAGGGCGGCCTTCTGTCCGGCGGCGTCGCCGTCGAAGGTGAAGATGACGCGGGCGCTGCCGTTGTCCATCAGCAGGCGCCGGAGGATCTTGATGTGGTCGCCGCCGAAGGCCGTGCCGCAGGTCGCGATG
The DNA here is from genome assembly GCF_050410835.1 of Streptomyces sp. cg35. NCBI lineage: Bacteria > Bacillati > Actinomycetota > Actinomycetes > Kitasatosporales > Streptomycetaceae > Streptomyces > Streptomyces sp. cg35. The sequence goes on along the minus strand of NZ_CP191268.1, from coordinate 6,068,510 downwards.
GCGGTGGTGACGCCCGCGAGGTGGCAGGCCATGACGTCGGTGTACCCCTCGACGACGACGGCGCGGCTGGACTTGGCGATGTCCTTCTTGGCGAGGTCGATGCCGTACAGGACCTGCGACTTCTTGTAGATCGGGGTCTCGGGCGTGTTCAGGTACTTCGGGCCGTTGTCGTCCTCGCGCAGGCGGCGGGCGCCGAAGCCGACGACCTCGCCGCCGATGTCGCGGATCGGCCACATCAGACGGCCGCGGAACCGGTCGATGGGGCCGCGGCGGCCTTCCTGGGAGAGCCCGGAGAGGGTCAGCTCCTTGTCGGTGAAGCCCTTGCCGCGCAGGAAGCGGGTCAGGTGGTCCCAGCCCGCCGGGCTGTAGCCGACGCCGAAGTGGGCGGCCGCGGCCTGGTCGAAGCCGCGCTCGGCGAGGAACGCGCGGCCGATCTCGGCTTCCGGGGACTCCAGCTGGTCGACGTAGAACTGCGCGGCGGCCTTGTGCGCCTCGACGAGGCGGATGCGCTCGCCGCGCTGGTGCGAGGGGTTGTAGCCGCCCTCTTCGTAGCGCAGCGTGATGCCGGCCTGGCCGGCCAGGCGCTCGACCGCCTCGGAGAAGGTGAGGTGGTCGACCTTCATCACGAACGTGATGGTGTCGCCGCCTTCCTGGCAGCCGAAGCAGTGGAAGAACCCCTTGCTCGGACTGACCTGGAAGGACGGGGACTTCTCGTCGTGGAACGGGCACAGGCCCTTCAGGTTCCCGCCGCCCGCGTTGCGCAACTGCAGGTACTCGGACACCACGGCGTCGATCGGGACCGCGTCCCGAACCGCCTTCACGTCCTCGTCATTGATCCTGCCTGCCACGCGGCAATTCTACGGTCCCCGTCGGACACTCCCCTCACTCCTCCAGAAGATCGGCGAGCGGAACGGTCGGGTCGGACAGCCGCTCGGTGCCGGGCCGGGCGCCGGAGCGGATCAGCTCCTGGATGTGCTCCGTGACGTCCCACACATTCACGTTCATCCCCGCGAGCACCTGGCCGTCCTTCAGCCAGAAGGCGATGAACTCGCGCTTGCCCGCGTCGCCCCGCAGGACCACCTGGTCGTACGAGCCCGGGGGCGCCCAGCCCGAGTACTCCAGGCCGAGGTCGTACTGGTCGGAGAAGAAGTAGGGCACGCGGTCGTACGTGACGTCCTTGCCGAGCATGGCGCGGGCCGCGGCCGGGCCGCCGTTCAGCGCGTTGGCCCAGTGCTCGACGCGCAGGCTGCCGAGGGTCGGCGAGAAGAGCGGGTGCTGGAGGGCGGCGACGTCGCCGGCGGCGTGGATGTCGGGGTCCGAGGTGCGCAGGTGCGCGTCGACGGCGATGCCGCCGCCGTGCTCGCGGGGGGCCAGGTCCAGGCCCGCGGCCTCGGCGAGCGCGGTGCGCGGGGCGGCGCCGATCGCGGCGAGCACGTCGTGCGCGGGGTGCTCCTCGCCGTCGTCGGTCTGGGCGGCGAGGACCATGCCGTCCTGGCCGGTGATCTCGGTGAGCCGGGCGCCGAAGTGGAAGCGGACGCCGTGGTCGCTGTGCAGCTCGGTGAAGATCTGGCCGACCTCGGGGCCGAGGACGGCGTGCAGCGGCGTCTGTTCCGGCTCCACGACGGTGACCTCGGCGCCGTACTCGCGGGCGGCGGCGGCGACCTCCAGGCCGATCCAGCCGGCGCCGGCGATCACGAGGTGGCCGTTGTCGCGGCCGAGCGAGGCGAGCACGTGCTTCAGGCGCTCGGCGTGGGCCAGGCGGCGCAGGTGGTGGACGCCGGCGAGGCCGGTGCCGGGGATGTCGAGCCGGCGCGGTTCGGCGCCGGTGGCGAGCAGGAGCTTGTCGTAGCTGATGGCGGTGGAGTCGCCGAGCCGCACCGTCTTCGCGGCGCGGTCGATCGCGGTGACCGTCTGGCCCAGGTGCAGCTCGATGTCGTTGCTCGCGTACCAGGCCGGTTCATGGACGAAGACGCTGTCCCGTTCCTCCTTGCCCTGGAGGTATCCCTTCGACAGGGGCGGGCGTTCGTACGGGTGGTCCCGTTCGTCCCCGATGAGGATCACTCGCCCGGTGAAACCCTCCGAGCGAAGTGTCTCGGCGGCCTTCGCGCCGGCGAGTCCTCCCCCGACGATGACGAACGTCTGGTCCGCGTCGACCACTTGATGCCTCCTCGTTGCGCTGCCGTCATATGCGAGCGTCCCGCACGCAGCGTGATGCGGGAAGGGGGCGTGGCCCGAACAGGGCACCTTTTCCCTGGTTTTCCCTCAGTTTTCGTCACGCCCAGTGGTCGGGGGTGCGCTCGGCGGGGTGCTCAGGGCCGGTCGCCGGTGAGGCGGGAGTGCAGGGAGCGGGCCGAGGCGTCGGTCAGGGAGGCGATCTGGTCGACGATGACGCGCTTCCTCGCACGGTCGTCGGGCGCGTCGTCGAACAGGGCGCGGAACTGGGGGTCCAGGCCGTCCGGGGCGCGGGCCGTCAGCGCCTCGGCCAGCTCCGCGACGACGATGCGCTGGTCGGCGCGGAGCCGCTCCTGCTGCGGGCGCTGCATCACGTACCGGTCGGCGACCGCCTTGAGGACGGCGCACTCGTGGCGGGCGGTGCGGGGGACGACGAGCTCCGCCGCGTAGCGCGTGAGGCGGCCCGTGCCGTACCGCGCGCGGGTCTCGCTCTCCGCGGCCAGGCAGAAGCGGCCGATGAGCTGGCTGGTGGCGTCCTTGAGGCGGGCCTGGGCGACCGCCGTGCCGTCGTAGCCGTGCGGCCACCACTCCTGGTCGAGGAGCCGGTCGAGAGCCGCGGCGAGCTCGGCCGGGTCGGTGTCCGCGGGCACGTACCGTCCGATGGCGACGGCGAAGATGTCGGCGCGCTCGGGCTCGGCGTGCAGCACGTTCGGATCCAGGTGGCCCGCGTGCAGGCCGTCCTCGATGTCGTGCACGGAGTACGCGACGTCGTCCGACCAGTCCATGACCTGGGCCTCGAAGCAGGTGCGGCGTCCCGGCGCCTCTTTCCTGACCCAGTCGAAGACGGGCCGGTCGTCCTCGTACACCCCGAACTTGGGCGAGGCGGGATCGCTCGGGTGCTCCCCGCGCGGCCACGGGTACTTGGTCGCGGCGTCGAGCGCGGCCCGGGTCAGATTCAGGCCCACGCTGACCAGTTCACCGCTGTCCTGCGAGCGGATGAACCGCTTGGGCTCGATGCGGGCGAGGAGGCGCAGCGACTGCGCGTTGCCCTCGAAGCCGCCGCAGTCCTGCGCCACTTCGTTCAACGCCTGCTCGCCGTTGTGCCCGAAGGGCGGGTGGCCCATGTCGTGCGAGAGGCAGGCCGTCTCGACGAGGTCGGGGTCGCAGCCGAGGGCCGCGCCGAGCTCGCGCCCCACCTGGGCGCATTCCAGCGAGTGCGTCAGCCGGGTGCGGGGGCTGGCGTCCCAGTGCCTGCTGCGCGTGCCCGGCGTGACGACCTGGGTCTTGCCGGCGAGCCTGCGCAGCGCCGACGAGTGCAGGACGCGGGCCCGGTCGCGCTGGAACGCGGTGCGGCCCGGGCGCTTGTCGGGCTCGGGGGCCCAGCGCTCGACGTCCGCTTCGTCGTACGTACCGGAACCTTCGTCCGTGGTGGTCATGCACTGACAGTAAGGCCAGGCACCGACAAAAGGGGCGGGCCGGTCAGGTCAGGCGGACGCCAGGTGCCGGACGGTCCCCGCGGGGGCGGCGAGGGCGCCGTCGTAGCGGTGCAGGACCAGGCGGGCGAGGTCCGGGTGGGCGCCGAGCGGAGCCGCGACGACACCGCGGGCCTCGGCGAACGCCGCCGCCGTCTCGGTGGCGAACCGGCCGGGCGCGGTGAAGTACGAGGCGAGCCCGACCCGGTGCCGGCCGCGGGCGGCGAGGGCGCGGACCGCGGTGGCCACGTCGGGCGCGGAGCCGGAGGCGTAGGCGGGCACGACGGGGACGCCGAGGCGCCGGGCGAGGAGGCCGGCGGTGCGCCGGGTGTCGACGGCGGCCTGCGGATCACGGGACCCGGCGGCGGCGAGGACGACCCCGGTGCGCCGGCGGCCGCGCTCGGAGAGGTGCGCGGGCCAGCCCGCCTCCCGCAGCCGCTCGTGCAGGACGTCCACGAGCAGGGGGTGCGGGCCGAGCGGCTCGGCGACGCGGGTGAGCAGGTGGGCGGCGGCCTCGGCGGCCCGGGGCAGGTCCCGCTTGACGTGGTGCCCGCGGGACAGCAGCAGCGGTACGAGGACGGCCCGGCCGCCGTCCGGCAGACCGGCCAGGACGTCCGTGAGCAGTGGCTCGTTCAGCTCGATGTGGGCGAGGCGGACGGTGAGGCCGGGGCGCTGCTCCCGTATCCGGCCGGCGAGTTCGCCGACGGTGGCCAGGGCGCGCGGGTCGCGGCTGCCGTGGGCCACGAGGACCAGCGCCGGGTCGGGGCGGTGGGTCCGCAGGGACCTCTGGTCGAGCTGGCTGCCGAGCTGATTGCTGATCATGGTGAGGAGTCCCGCCGTGCTGGCCGTGTGGTCGAGGTGTGCCGACGCGTCCGTCATGGGGCGATCCTGCCGGGCGGGGGTTGCCGGTCTGTTGCGCGACGGTGACGGGTCGTTGCCGGTCCTTCACCGCGCGCCTCCGGCCGAGGTGAGCGGCGAACCATCCGGCCGCGCCCGACGTCTCCTTCTTCCGAAAGCCCGCACGTCCATCGTCCACCGGGGGTCCCGCATGCGCCTGTCCCGTCCACGGCTGCCCCGCACCCGGCAGGGGCGGCGACGGGCGCTCCAGGCGCTCATGGCGGCCTGTGTGCTGGCGCTGCTGCCCGCGACGTGGCTGTTCACCTCGACCGGCGACCGGCTGCGCTCGATCGCCGAGGTGCCCCGCACGGACGTGGCGGTGGTGTTCGGGGCGGGCCTGTGGCAGGGCGAGCCGTCCCCGTACCTGGCGCACCGCCTGGACGCGGCGGCCGAGCTGTACCGGGCGGGCCGGGTCCGCGCGGTCCTCGTCACCGGCGACAACAGCCGCAGGGACTACGACGAGCCGGACGCGATGCGGACGTATCTGACCCGGCACGGGGTGCCGGACCGGGTCGTGGTGAGCGACTACGCGGGGTTCGACACCTGGGACTCGTGCGTGCGCGCCAAGAAGATCTTCGGGGTGGACCGGGCGGTGCTGCTCAGCCAGGGGTTCCACATCCGGCGTGCGGTGGCGCTGTGCGAGGCGGCGGGGGTGGCGTCGTACGGCGTCGGGGTGGACGAGCGGCACGACGTGACCTGGTACGCGGGCGGGGCACGGGAGGTGCTCGCGGCGGGCAAGGCGGCGCTCGACGCGCTGGTCCGCCCCGACCCGCACTTCCTGGGCGCGCGGGAGGACGGCGTGCGGCGGGCGCTGAAGGAGGCGCCCTGACCTCACACCGGCCGGCCGGGGCCTGCGAGATGTGCGTACCGCGCGCGTAACCCGACCCTTCTCCACCACGTAACAAGCGCCGCGCACGCTGGCGACCATGCACACGCGAGCGACGTCACCGGCCCCCGTCTCCACGCACTGTCCGTACTGCGCGCTGCAGTGCGGCATGACGCTCACGCCGGACGCGTCGGGCGCGGGCGTGACGGTCGCGGGCCGGGCGGACTTCCCCGTGAACCAGGGGGCGCTGTGCGGGAAGGGGCAGAGCGCGGCGGCCGTGCTCTCCTCCCGGGTCCGGCTGACGACCCCGCTGATCCGCTCGGCCGGCGGCGAGCTGGAGCCGGCCACGTGGGACGAGGCGCTGGACGCGATCGCCAACGGCCTGCGCCGTACACGTACGGCACAGGGCGCGGACGCGTGCGCGGTGTTCGGCGGCGGCGGACTCACCAACGAGAAGGCGTACGCACTCGGCAAGTTCGCCCGCACGGTCCTCGGCACGTCGCAGATCGACTACAACGGCCGGTTCTGCATGTCGTCGGCGGCCGCCGCGGGCCAGCGTGCCTTCGGCCTGGACCGGGGCCTGCCCTTTCCCATGGAGGACATCCCGCGCACCGGCTGCGTCGTCCTCGTCGGCTCGAACCTGGCCGAGACGATGCCCCCGGCGCTGCGCTATCTGACGGAACTGAAGGCCAACGGCGGCAAGTTGATCGTCATCGATCCCCGCCGCACCCGCACCGCCGACCAGGCCGACCTGCATCTGGCGCCGCGCCCCGGCACGGATCTCGCGCTCGCGCTCGGCATGCTGCACCTGGTGGTGGCCGAGGGCCGGGTCGACGAGGAGTACGTGCGCGAGCGCACCCGGGGCTGGGAGGCGGCGCGGGCCGGGGCGATGGCGCACTGGCCGGAGTACGTGGAGCGGGTCACGGGCGTACCGGTACCCCAACTCCGTTCAGCGGTCAGGCTGTTCACGGACACCGAGCACGCCATGGTGCTGACGGCCCGCGGCCCCGAGCAGCAGTCCAAGGGGACGGACACGGTCGGCGCCTGGATCAACCTGGCCCTGGCCACGGGACGGCCGGGGCGCCCGCTGTCCGGCTACGGCTGCCTGACCGGCCAGGGCAACGGGCAGGGCGGCCGCGAACACGGCCAGAAGGCGGACCAGTTGCCCGGCTACCGCAAGCTGACGGACCCGGCGGCTCGCGCGCACGTGGCCGGGGTCTGGGGTGTGGACCCCGATTCGCTTCCGGGGCCGGGCCGTTCGGCGTACGAGTTGCTGGACGCTCTGGGCGGTGACATCCGCGCGCTCCTCCTCATGGGCTCGAACCCGGTGGTGTCGGCTCCCCGGGCCGCACACGTCGAGGAACGCATCCGGTCCCTCGACTTCTTGGCGGTGGCCGACGTGGTGCTCTCCGAGACGGCCGAACTCGCCGACGTGGTGCTCCCGGTGACGCAGTGGGCCGAGGAGACGGGAACGACGACGAACCTGGAGGGCCGGGTCCTGCTGCGCCGCCGCGCGCTCACTCCGCCCGACGGGATCCGCTCGGACCTGGAGGTCCTGCGCGACCTGACCACCCGCCTGGCACCGGACCTGGAGAAGGGCTTCCCCGCGGACCCGGAGGAGGTGTTCGACGAACTGCGCCGCGCCTCCTCGGGCGGCCCCGCGGACTATGCGGGGATCTCCTACGAGCGGCTGGCCGAGGGCCGGGGCGTCTTCTGGCCGTGCCCGGAGCCCACGGACCCGGGCACGCCCCGTCTCTTCCTGGACCGTTTCGCGACGGAGGACGGCCGGGCCCGCTTCGTCCCCGTGACGCACCGGCCGGCGGCCGAGGAGCCCGACGCTCAGTACCCGCTCCACCTGACGACGGGCCGGGTCGTGGCGCAGTACCAGTCGGGGGCGCAGACCCGCCGTGTCGCGGAGCTGAACAAGGCGGCCCCGGGTCCGTTCGTGGAGCTCCACCCGCGGCTGGCCGCGCGGCTCGGCATAGCGGAGGGCGACACCGTGACGGTCACCTCCCGGCGCGGCCGGGCCCTGGCCCCGGCCCGCCTCACCGCTACGATCCGCCCGGACACGGTCTTCATGCCCTTCCACTGGCCCGGCCCCGGTCGCGCCAACACCCTGACCAATCCGGCGCTGGACCCGACGTCTCGTATGCCGGAGTTCAAGGTGTGCGCCGTGCGGGTGGCCCGGGCCGGTTGAGCGGGGTCTTCCGGGGGCCTGTCGATCTGTCGCCCCGCGCTGCACCCCAGCCCCGGGGCTCCGCCCCGGCCCCCGCTCCTCAATCGCCGGAGGGGCTTGATCTGCCAGGCGGCCACCTTCCCTTCAGTGCGAGCCCACCTCGGCCCGCACCCAGGACACGTACCCGCAAGCCCCTCGCACCACCGGCACGGCAATGATCTCCGGCGTCTCGTAGTCGTGATGCTCCGTCAACCACGCCTCCAGCTCGGCGTACCGCGCCTCCGTGGTCTTCAGCAGCACCTGCCACTCATGAGCCGTCTCCACGGCCCCTTCCCACCGGTACACCGACGTCACCGGCCCGGAGATCTGCGCACACGCGGCAACCCGCGCCTCGATCGCCCCCCGGGCCAGCGTGTCCGCCTTGTCGGGGGCGTCCGTCGTGGTCAGGACGGTGAGGAGACCCGGCGTGTTCTGTGTCTGGTTCTGCACTCCCCCATTGTCACCTTCACAGCTCCGGCACCGGCGCACCCTGGACGAGTCTTGTCATGACCGCCTAAAACTGAGGCGTCATCAGCGAGCCGCCCGTCCACCCCTCCCCACGTAGGAGACCGATGAGACCCACCAGGACCACATCGCGCCTCACCACGGCCGGCATAGCCGCGGCCGGCATAGCCGCGGCCGCGGCCACCCTCCTGGCCGCGGCCCTCGCCCCCACCGCGGGCGCCACCGGCACCCCCACCCCCACCCGCGCGGAGACCCTGAGCGCCGCGGCCACCGCGCTCACGGCCCACGCCGCCGCCCTGGACCTGACCCCCGCTCAGGACACCTCCGCCCGCGACGTGATCGTCGACAAGGACGGCACGCGGCACGTCCGCTACGACCGGACGTTCCGCCGACTGCCCGTGCTCGGCGGCGACTTCGTGATCCACCTGACTCCGTCCGGCGCGTACAGGAGCGCCGACCGGGCCGTCCCCGGCGACCTGTCCGTGCCCTCGACGACCCCCGAGGTCACCGCTCCGCAGGCCGCCGACCTGGCCGCGACGGCCCTGCGCTCGGCGAACGCCGGCGAGACGCTCCGCAAGCTGGTCTCCAAGCCGCTGCTGGTCGTCGACGCCCTGCACGGAGCGCCCAAGCTGGCCTGGCGCACCACCACCGCGGCCAAGGACTCGCTCGGCAACCCGGTCGCCCGCGTCGTCCTCAGCGACGCGCTCACCGGCCGGCAGATCGACGCCTGGGACAGCATCGAGACGGCCACCGGCGACGGCAAGTCGCTCTACTCCGGCACGGTTCCGCTGGAGACGACGCAGTCCGGATCGACGTACCAGCTGAAGGACGCGACGCGCGGCGGTACGTACACCGGCGACGCGCAGAACAAGACCGACCTGTGCATCCTCGGCATCTGCCTGAGCCGCGCCCCCGCGACGCTGTTCACGGACGCCGACAACCACTGGGGCACGGGCGCGAACGCCGACCGCGCCACCGCGGCCGTCGACGCGCAGTACGGCACGGACCGGACGTGGGACTACTACAAGCAGGTCCACAACCGGAACGGCATCGCGGGCGACGGCAAGGGCTCGTACAACCGTGTGCACTACGGGAACAAGTACAACAACGCGTTCTGGGACGACAGTTGCTTCTGCATGACGTACGGGGACGGCGACGGGACGACGTTCGGCCCGCTGGTCGCGCTCGACGTGGCGGGGCACGAGATGTCGCACGGCGTGACGTCCAAGACGGCCGCCCTGACCTACTCCGGTGAGTCCGGCGGCCTCAACGAGGCGACGTCCGACATCTTCGGCACGCTCGTCGAGTTCCACGCGGACAACGCGTCCGACCCCGGTGACTGGCTGATCGGCGAGGAGATCGTCAAGTCCGGTTTCGGGAAGGCGGCGCTGCGCTTCATGGACCAGCCGAGCAAGGACGGGAACTCGGCCGACTGCTGGAGTTCGAGCGTCGGCAACCTCGACGTGCACTACTCCTCCGGCGTGGCGAACCACTTCGCGTACCTGCTGGCGGAGGGGAGCGGCCCGAAGGTGATCGGCGGGGTCCAGCACAACGGCACGACCTGCAACGGTTCCACGCTCACCGGTATCGGCAAGGACAAGCTCGGCAAGATCTGGTACCGGGCGCTGACGGTCTACATGACGTCGTCGACGAAGTACGCGGGCGCGCGCACGGCGACGCTCAGCGCGGCCAAGGACCTGTACGGGGCGGGCAGCGCGGAGTACGCGGCGGTGGCCGCGACGTGGTCGGCGGTGTCCGTGAACTAGCACGACCGAGGTCCCGGAACCCGCGGGTCCGGCGGCCGGGACCTAAGGCCCGAAAAGGCAGGATAAGGTCCTGGCCGCGCCTTCTGTTACAAAACATCGGCCATGTCGCAACAGTCGGTTTCTACCGTCGATGACATGAGCCCTCTCCACCGCCTCCTGCCGGGCGCCGTCGCGGTCATGACCGCGCTGGGCATCGCCGTGCTCGCCGGCTGCGGCCGCACCGACGGCCTCGCCGCCGGGGAGGCCGCGCCCTCCGTCTCCGTACAGCCGCAGCCGCAGGACGTGTGGCCCGCCTGGTCCAGTACGTCGACGAAGGCGCCCGGCGCCGAGGCGTCCACCCACCAGCCGCCGCCCAAGCCGCTGACCGGGCTGCCCCGGCTCGGCAAGGAGGGCATCCGCGGCCTCGATGTGCACGCGGTGCTGCGGGCCGACCCGCGGATGCAGCCGATCGCCGGGCGCGGGGACATCGACGAGCCGGGGAAGGCGGGGGTCCGGCCTCCCATGTACCGGGATCTGACCGGGGACGGCCGACCGGAACTGCTGGTCGCGGTCGACACCGAGACCCGGCGCACGGTGCTGACCGTGTACCGGGAGGGCGACGACGGCCGGGTGTACCCCGTGCTGTTCACGACGGGCAAGCGCGTCGCCGTGGAGACCCTCGGCCAGGACCTGCTGCTGCGCAGCTCGTGCGCGGACGGCGGGGAGCAGGCCGTGCGCTTCCACTGGGACGGGGTGCGCATGTCGACGCTGCGCGACGTGAAGAAGTACAAGAAGTCGCAGCCGACGCTCTCGGAGACGACCGAGCCGGAGTCGCTGGAGGAACCGCGCACGCCGGTCGCGTCCGGTACGGTCCCCGCCCCGGTCCGGACCGCCGCCTCGCCGTACGGGAACGTCGTATGAGCCGCCCGCGGCTGTCGTGGGCCCGGGTCCGGGCGGGGCGGCTCGGGCTGCGCTGGCGGATCGCGGTGCTCGTCGCGTTCGGCTGCACGCTGGTCGCCGTCGCCATCGGGCTGCTCGTGCACCACGCCCGCCTGGAACAGGTCTCGGCGAACGCCCGCTCCAGCGCCACCGCGCAGCTCGCCCGGGTGCAGGACCGGTACCAGCTGACCGGGCAGGTCCACAGTGACGGCCGGCCCGACGGCACGCACGGCGCGTTCGACGCGCCCCGTCTTCCCGCCCCGCTGCGGAAGGCGGCGCGGGACGGGCGCCGGACCACGTATCTCGACCTGTCCTCGGCGCACCCCGCGGTGTGGGCGGCGCTGCCGGTCGGCGACCGGGTGCTGTCCGTGCGCGAGCCGCTGGACGAGCAGGCCACCGAGATGGCCGACTTCGACCAGCAGCTCGTGGTGTTCGGTGTCGTCGTGGTGGCGCTCGCCGCGCTGAGCGGTGCCGCGCTGTCCTCCCGGCTCAGCCGGGAGCTGCGGGAGGCGGCCGCGACGGCGCGGCGCATCAGCCAGGGCGAGCTGGACGCGCGGATCGGGCATCCGCGGCCCGCGCACAGCCGGGACGAGGTGGCCGAACTGGCCAATGCCGTGGACACGATGGCGGCGTCGCTGCAGAAGCGCATCGAGGCCGAGCAGCGGTTCACCGCGGACGTGGCGCACGAGCTGCGCACCCCGCTGACGGGGCTGCACACGGCCGCGGAGCTGCTGCCGCCGGGGCGGCCCGCGGAGCTGGTGCGGGACCGGGTGGGCGCGCTGCGCACGCTGACCGAGGACCTGCTGGAGGTGGCCCGGCTCGACGCGCACGCGGAGGAGCCGGACCTGGCCGCGCATCCGCTGGGGCCGCTGGTGGAGCGAGCGGTGGACCGGGTCGGGCCGGTCTGTTCGTTCCGCTGCGACGCGAGCGCGCGGGAGGCGTTCGTGCGGACGGACGCGCGGCGTCTGGAGCGGATCCTGGCCAATCTCGTGACGAACGCGCGGCGGCACGGCTCGGAGCCGATCGAGGTGCTGGTGAGCGGGACGACGGTGTCCGTACGCGACCACGGCCCCGGGTTCCCCGACGAGCTGCTGCGGGACGGGCCGCGGCGGTTCCTCACCGGGGCGTCCGAGCGGGGGCAGGGGACGGGGCTCGGGCTGACGATCGCGCTGGGGCAGGCGGCGGCCATCGGGGCGGTGGTCGCTCTGCGGAACGCGAGTGCGGGTGGGGCGGTGGCTTCGGTCTCGCTCCCTGCGGTTCTGGGGGGCTGACGGGGCGTCGGGTGCGTGCGGGGGCTGTCGGGCGGGCCCTCTCGCCGTGGGGGTTCCTGACGCGTCAGAGGGTGCGGGTCGTGGGTGGCTGGTCGCGCCGCTCCCCGCGCCCCTGGCGCCATCGGGCTTTCCGACCGTCAGAAAGTGGCGGTCGTACGTGGTTGCTCGCGCCGTTCCCCGCTCCCCTGGCGGCGTGGGGGTTTTCGGCCGTCAGAGTCGTGCGGGCGGTGCGTGGTTGCTCGCGCACCTGGTGAGGGGGTTCACCCGGTCGCACGGGTGGCGCTGTCCTTCGGGTAGTTTTTCGCGACACGCCGATGACCTGCTGGAATGTTGCCGCCGGGGCGTCAGGAGGGGTGACGGAACCGGGTTTCTGACGCAGCATCAGCAGGCGTGCCGCGGCGAGTGGCACTTACCTCGTGCTTGCAGGGCGCGCCCGCCGCCCGATAAGGAGCAAGCACGATGCGTACAGGCCGATCCCTGACCGCCGCCGCGTTCGCCGTCGCGGTCGCCGGATTCGCGGCCGCGCCCTCCGTCGCGGCGCAGGGCGGCCTCGAGGTGTACCCGGCGACGGCGGTCCCCGGCAGCACGGTCAGCGTGAGCACCACCGCCTGCGGGGCGCACGGCACGGCCGCCGGTGACGCCGGGGCGATCGGGGCGGGGGCCTTCACCCTGGCCCCGGGGACGGATTCCGCGGACGCCGCGGGGCGGTTCGCGGTGCCGGTGTCCGCGCAGCCGGGCACGTACGAGATCGTCGCCCGCTGCTCCGGCGGCACCGTGGTGACCGGCGATGTGATCGTGTCGCTCGCGCAGGACGGCGCACCGGGGGCACAGATGCCCCGCGGGCATGTGAAGACGGGGGTCGGCGGCGCGCTCGGGCCCGACCCCGTACAGACCGCGGCGGGTGTGGCGGCGCTGGCCGTCGCCGCCGCGGGCGGTACCTGGCTCCTGCATCGCCGGGCGAGAGGCGATGGGATCTGAGGATTCGAGGGTCTGAGGATTCGAGGATCCGAAGAGGGAAATGACGGGCTTGCGGGCTCCCTCCGCCGTCCGTGAGCCCGTCCGTCCACCGGTACCGCCAGTCCCGTCCCCTCCGGCCGCAGCCCCTCGCGGGCCGGAGGGGAAGGGCTTTCCACGTGGGTGTCCGCACCGGGTGCCCGTCCCGGGTGTCAGGAGGCATCGTGCGCGTCGCGAACCCCGTCAACGCCGTCATAGGTGCCGTCACGGTGCTCGCGCTGAGCGCCGGCGCCTGGCTGCTGACCAGCGGCTCCGAGGGGCATCCGCCACCGCAGCCGTCGGCCGCGCAGGCCCGGGCGGGCACGGACCGCAGCGCGCCGGGGGCCGCGCCGATGTCCCCCTCCCCGCCGGACCGGATCCGTATCCCGTCGATCCGCGTGGACGCGCCGCTGATGGGGCTCGGTCTGAACCGGGGCGGCAGCCTGGACGTGCCGCCGCCGGAGAAGAAGAACCTGGCCGGCTGGTACGAGGCGGGCACCAGGCCCGGCGAGCGGGGCACGGCGGTGGTGGCGGGCCACGTCGACAACGCGGTCGGCCCCGCCGTCTTCTACGACCTGGGCGCCCTGACCCGCGGCCGCACCATCGAGGTCGACCGGCGGGACGGTTCGGTGGCGGTGTTCACGGTCGACGCCGTCGAGGTCTACGAGGCGAAGGACTTCCCCGACGAGAAGGTGTACGGCGCCGCCGCCCGCCCGGAGCTGCGGGTGATCACGTGCGGGGGGCCGTACTCACGGCGGACCGGCTACCAGGGGAACGTGGTGGTGTTCGCGCACCTGACGGGGAGCCGCTAGGCGCGCGTCGCCGTCCGGCCGCGTCTCACGCGACCCACTGCTCGTACGCCATCTTCAGCACCAGCGCGCACACCACGGTGAGCAGCACGACGCGGACGAAGCCGGCGCCGCGCTTCAGGGCCGTGCGGGCGCCGATCATGCCGCCCGCCAGGTTGAAGACGGCCATGAGCGCGGCCAGTTGCCAGTAGACCGTGCCCTTGAACGCGAACATGGCGAGCGCGCCCGCGTTCGTGCAGCAGTTGACGATCTTGGCGGTGGCGGAGGCCGTGACGAGGTCGAGGTGGAGGAGCGCGGTCAGCGCGAGGACCAGGAACGTGCCGGTGCCGGGGCCGATCAGGCCGTCGTAGAAGCCGATGCCGAGGCCGGCGAAGCCGATCGCGGCGAGGATCCGGCGGGGCGAGGCGGGCTCCGCGGTCGGGGCCGTGCCGAAGGACGGGCGGAAGATGACGAAGGCGCCGACGGCGACCAGCACCACCATCACGATCGGCTTGAGGACGTCCGTGCTCATGCCCGCGGCGAGGAGCGCCCCGCCCGTCGAGCCGATCAGCGCCGCCACGCCGATGCGGACCGCCAGGCGTACGTCGACCGGGGCCTTGCGGGCGTAGGTGACGGCGGCGCCGGTGGTGCCGACGATGGCGACGGCCTTGTTGGTGCCGAGCGCGTACGGGCCGGCCGCCGCGGTGTTCGGCAGGCCGAGCAGCAGCGCGGGCAGCAGGAGGAGCCCGCCGCCGCCCACCACCGCGTCGATCCAGCCGGCCGCGAGGGCGGCGACGCACAGCACGACGACGGTGGTCAGGGATATGTCAGGCATGATCGCGAGCCTATGGACGGGATACGTGTGCCGTCCACGAATGGGTGGAGAGTTGAGGGTCATCTGAGCTTGCCGTTCCGGCATGCGGGACGGCCCGGTCGGGAGCGGGCGGCCCGGCCGGGTCGACGGTCAGCGCGAGGCAGGTCGCGACCAGGGCACTGGCCGAGGCGAGACCGGCCGCCAGTTTGCGGCGGGCCTGGACCGTGGGGGCGTGGGCGGTGCGGGTGGGTCTGCTGTGGCGGCCCATGAGGTGACTCTCCGGAAGCGGCTAGGAGGGATCCGGCGCGTACGTCCGTGGTCAGCTGCCAGTGGTCAGCTGCCAGTGGTCAGTACGTGAAGCACTCGGCTGTCAGTACGTGAAGCACTCGGCGTGGATGCGGTCCTCGGGGACGCCGCCGCGGACCAGTGCCGTCGTCGCGGCGGCGGTCATGCCGGGCGGGCCGCACACATAGACGTCGTGGTCGGCGAGTCCGGGCACGAGGTTGCGCAGCGCCTGCGGGGCGAGCGGGTCGAAGGCCGCGTCGGAGGGGCCGAGGAGGTAGTGCAGGGCGGCCTGCCGGGTGCGGGCGATGGCCTCCAGTTCCTCGCGCAGGACGAGCTGTCCGGCGTTGCCCGCACGGTAGAGGAGCGTGATGTCGCCGGGCTCGCCGGGCAGCGTCTCGAACAGGGCGCGCAGTGGTGTGATGCCCACTCCCCCGGCGAGCAGCAGCACCTTGCGGCGGGTGCGGCGGTGGGCGGTGAGCGCGCCGAACGGGCCGGTGGCGACGACGCGTACCCCGGGGCGCAGCCGGCGGACCCGGCGCGTGTGGTCGCCGACGGCCTTGACCGTGACGCGGACGTGGTCGCCGTCGACCGGCGCGGACAGGGAGAACGGGAGCGCCGTGTGCCAGAGCCTGCGGGTCAGGAACCGCCAGCGGAAGAACTGGCCCGACTCCGCGTGCAGCCGGCCGAGGTCGCGGCCGCGCATCAGGACGGACACCACGCCCGGGCCCTCGGCGCGCACCTCGACGACCCGCAGCCCGTGCCGGAGCGCCTGCCGCAGCGGCACGACGAGCCGGTACCAGAAGAGGAGCACGGCGACGGTGGCGTGCAGCAGGCACCACAGGCCGAGGCTGAGGGAGCTGTACGCGATGTCGGGTCCGGCGAGTTGGTGCGCGAAGGCCAGGGCCGCGGCGAGGTAGGTGAGCAGGTGCAGGCCGCGCCAGGTGCCGTGGCCGAGGCGGCGGCGGGCGGCGCGGGCGCTGCTGATGCCGACCGTGACGAACAGCAGGGTGCCGGCGGTGGCGGCGGCCAGCCCGGGGTAGCCGAGCAGGTCGGTGAGCGTGGTGAGGAGGTCGGTGCCGGTGTTCGCGGCGTAGCCGCACAGGGCGAGGACGGTGTGGGCGGCGCACAGGGTGAGGACGTGCCGGCCGCCGCGGGCGTGGTGGCGGGCGAGCCGGTCGGCGCCGATGCCGTGCTCCACCGCGGGCACCCGGGCCATCAGGAAGAGCATGACGAGGATCCCGTACCCGGCGAGCAGCCCCGACAGGTGGGCGCCGGTCGCGAACAGCACGTCGAGCCGGGCCGACGGCCGGGCCTGCACGCCCCACAGCGCGGTGACGGCGGCGCCGCCCGCGCCGATCCCGGTGCGCAGGGCGCGCGGGGTGACCCGCAGCGGGGCGGCGGGCCGGACCCGGGGGGCCCGGCGCGGGCGCGGGGGTATCGGCGGTGCCTGCGCCGGGCCCTCGGTCTGCCTCAGATACGCGGACAGGGCGGGGTAGCGGGCGAGTTCGGGTTCGACGGCCTCGGTGGTCACCTGCGGCACACTAGGCTCCGCCGAGCTGGAATATTGGCTGGTCAGGGTCGCCGGGGAGATCCTTAAGGCGGGCTTGAGGAAGACCTGAACACGGGTTAAGCCGCCGTCGAGTTCGGGTCCTTGAGCGCGTTCGCGACCGCGCCTCCGGTGGGGGCTGGCGCCCCTGGAGGAGATGCGCACTACGTGCCGCATCTCCTCCAGGGGCGCGGGGAACTGCGCGACCAGCCACGACGCACCCCGCACCCGCCGCCGATACCGAACCCCCAACGGCGAAAGGGCGCCCTCACACCCGCCCACCCACCTCGCTGAGCCCACCGTTCCCCCCGGGAAACCGACGAGACGCCCCCGAGAAACACCCACCCCGCACGCTGCAGAGCATGAATCGCGTCGTCGTCATCGGCACCGGCCTGGCCGGCACCCGCCTCGCCAGGCGTCTGGGCGAGCGCGCGGTGCTGATCGGTGAGGAGCCGCACGCCCCGTACAACCGGGTCCTGCTGGCCGAGGTCCTGGCCGGCAGCTACGGCCCCGACGTCATCGAGCTGCCCGCCGTCCCGGGCCCCCGGCTCCGCACCCGCGCCGTCCGCGTCGACCGCGAGCGGCGCCTGGTGCAGTGCGAGAGCGGCGCCGAGGTCGCGTACGACACCCTGGTCCTGGCCACCGGCTCGAACCCGGTGCTGCCCCCGCTGCGCGGCCTGTTCGCGCCCGGCGCCACCGAACTGCCCGGCGGTGTGCACGCGTTCCGCACGATGGACGACTGCCTGGCGCTGTCCGGCGCCGTGGCGGAGGGCACCCGCGCCGTCGTCATCGGCGGCGGGCTGCTCGGCGTCTCGGCGGCCCGCGCGCTCGCCCGCCGCGGCGCCCAGGTCGTGCTCGTGCAGCAGGCCGAGCGCCTCATGGAGCGCCAGCTCGACCCGGCGTCGTCGGAGTTGGTGCGGCGTCATCTGGTCGCGCTCGGCGTCGAGATCCACACCGAGTGCCGGGTGCGCGCCGTCGGGGTCGTCGACGGGCGTGTACGCCGGGTGGAACTCCATGACGGCTACGTGCTGGGCACCGACGTCACCGTCCTCGCCTGCGGCGCCCGGCCGCGGACCGGTCTCGCGAGCGCCGCGGGGCTCGACGTGCGCCGCGGCGTCGTCGTCGACGACGAGCTGCGCACCTCCGATCCGCGCATCCACGCCGTCGGCGACTGCGCCGAGCACGAGGGCACGGTCTACGGGCTGGCCACCCCCGCCCTGGAGCAGGCCGACGCCCTGGCCGACCTGCTCACCGGGACCACGAAGACGTACACCGGCACCCGCGCCCTGACCCGGCTCACGCTCCCGCACGAGGCGGACCCGCTGGACCTCGCCGCGTTCGGGGAGACGCAGCCGCTGCCCGGCGACGACGTCGTGCAGCTCGCGGACGCGACGCGCGGTACCTACCGCAGGGTCGTCGTGCGCGGCGACCGGCTGGTCGGCGGGGTGCTCGTCGGCGCGCTCGGCGGTGTCGGCGCGCTCGCGCACGCCTGGGAGTCGAACGAATCACTGCCTGCCGCCACCGACGTCGGCGCCGCGCCGCTGCTCCACCTGCTCACCCACGACGGAGGCCTCTGACATGGCGACCTCACTGCCCACCCTCGTCCTCGTCGGCCACGGCATGGTCGGCCAGCGCTTCCTCGAAGCGGCGGCCGAGCGCGGCCTCACCGGGACGCACCGCGTGGTCGTCCTGTGCGAGGAGCCGCGGCCGGCCTACGACCGCGTCCACCTGACCTCGTACTTCTCGGGCACGACGCCCGAGGAACTGTCGATGACGGACCCGGAGTTCATCGAGAGGCACGGCATCGAGCTGCGGGTCGGCGACCCCGCCGTGGTCGTGGACCGCGGCACCCGCACCGTGCACGCCCGCTCCGGCTTCAAGGTCACCTATGACGCGCTGGTGCTGGCCACGGGCTCGTACCCGTTCGTGCCGCCGGTGCCCGGCAAGGACGCCACGGGCTGCTTCGTGTACCGCACGATCGAGGACCTGTACGCGATCGAGGAGTACGCGAAGAACCACGCCACCGTCGGCGCCGTGGTGGGCGGCGGGCTGCTCGGCCTGGAGGCCGCGGGCGCGCTGCAGGGCCTCGGACTGACCACGCACATCGTGGAGTTCGCGCCCCGGCTGATGCCCGTCCAGGTCGACGAGGGCGGTGGCGCCGCCCTGCTGCGGACCATCACCGGCATGGGGCTGTCCGTCCACACCGGTGTCGGCACGCAGGAGATCGTGGCCGGTCCGGACGGCGACGGCGCGGTCAGCGGCATGAAGCTGTCGGACGGGTCGGAGCTCGCGACCGACCTGGTCGTCTTCTCGGCGGGTGTCCGGCCGCGTGACCAGCTCGCCCGCGACATGGGCCTGTCGGTGGGCGAGCGCGGCGGCATCGCCGTCGACGAGCAGTGCCGCACCAGCGACCCGGCGGTGTTCGCGATCGGTGAGTGCGCGCTGGCCGCCGACGGCCGCGTGTACGGGCTCGTGGCGCCCGGCTACGAGATGGCGTCGACGGCGGCCGCCGCCATCGCCGCGGACGAGGACGCGGACCAGCCGGGCTTCACCGGCGCCGACCTGTCCACCAAGCTGAAGCTGCTCGGCGTGGACGTGGCGTCCTTCGGCGACGCGCACGGCGCGACCGAGGGCTGCCTCGACGTCGTCTACTCCGACTCGCGCTCGGGCACGTACAAGAAGCTCGTGATCGGCGGCGAGGGCGAGCTGCTCGGCGGCATCCTCGTCGGTGACGCCGAGGCGTACGGGACGCTGCGCGCGCTGACCGGCACCGTGCCGCCGCTCGCCCCCGAGCAGCTGGTCCTTCCGGCGGGCGCGGGCGCCCCCGCGCAGCTCGGCCCGGAGGCGCTGCCCGACGACGCGGTCATCTGCTCGTGCCACAACGTCACCAAGGGCGAGATCTGTGCGCACACCTCGCTGCCGGAGGTGAAGAAGTGCACCAAGGCCGGTACCGGGTGCGGGAGTTGCGTCAAGCTCATCGGGCAGCTGCTGCCGAAGTCCGGTGACGACGGGCTGTGCGGCTGCTTCGGGCACACGCGCCAGGAGCTGTACGAGATCGTGCGCGTCAAGCGGATCACGAGCTTCGCGCGGCTGCTCGACGAGCACGGCCGGGAGGCGGCGCGCGGCGGCGAGGGCTGCGAGGTCTGCAAGCCGACGGTCGGCTCGGTCATCGCCTCGCTCGCGCCGTCGATCGGCGCGGACGGCTACGTCCTGGAGGGCGAGCAGGCGGCGCTGCAGGACACCAACGACCACTTCCTCGCCAACCTGCAGAAGAACGGCTCGTACTCGGTCGTGCCGCGCATCCCCGGCGGTGAGATCACCCCGGAGAAGCTGATCGTGATCGGCGAGGTCGCGCGGGACTTCAATCTCTACACGAAGATCACGGGCGGTCAGCGCATCGACCTGTTCGGCGCACGGGTGGACCAACTGCCGATGATCTGGGCACGGTTGGTGGACGCCGGCTTCGAGTCCGGGCACGCGTACGGCAAGTCGCTGCGCACCGTGAAGTCGTGCGTGGGGCAGACCTGGTGCCGCTACGGCGTGCAGGACTCGGTCCGGATGGCGATCGACCTGGAGCTGCGGTACCGCGGCCTGCGGGCGCCCCACAAGCTGAAGTCGGCGGTCTCCGGGTGCGCCCGCGAGTGCGCCGAGGCCCAGTCGAAGGACTTCGGGATCATCGCCACGGCCAACGGCTGGAACCTGTACGTGGGCGGCAACGGAGGAATGACACCACGTCATGCCGACCTGCTGGCACAGGACTTGAGCGACGCGGAACTGATCCGCCTGATCGACCGTTTCCTGATGTTCTACATCCGCACCGCCGACCGCCTGGAGCGCACCGCGGCCTGGATCGACCGGATCGACGGCGGCCTCGACCACGTGCGGGACGTCGTCGTGCACGACTCGCTCGGCATCTGCGACGAGCTGGAGGCCTTGATGGCCGCGCACGTCGCGCACTACCGCGACGAGTGGTCCGAGACCATCAACGACCCGGAGCGGCTGTCCCGCTTCGTCTCCTTCGTCAACGCCCCCGACACCCCGGACCCGACGGTCCGCTTCGTCCCGGAGCGCGACCAGATCAAGCCCGAGCTGCCGCTGATCCCCCTGGAAGGACTGGCCGTACGATGACGATCGCCCCCGAGAAGACGACGCTCCTGGTCCAACTCGGCCTCGATGAAGACTGGTTGACCATCTGTGACCTGTCGCGCCTCACGCCGGGCCGCGGTGTCGCGGCCCTGCTGCCGGACGGCCGGCAGGCGGCGGTCTTCCTCGATCGCGCGGGCCGGGTGTACGCGGTGGACAACACGGATCCGTTCACCGGAGCGGCGGTGCTCTCGCGCGGGCTGCTCGGCTCGGCACAGGGCCGCCCGTTCGTGGCGTCGCCCCTGCTGAAGCAGCGCTTCGACCTGGAGTCGGGGCGCTGCCTGGACGACGAGTCGGTGGCGGTTCAGGCGTATGCGGTGCGCACCGCGTAGGAGTACGGAGGGTGCGCAGGAGCACAGAGAGCACAGAGCGTACGCAGGGCGTGGAGAGTCCGAGCAATACTTGACCGGTCGTTCTGGATACGCGTAGGTTCCCTGTCGTGGCCAGGACCAAGGAATTCGATCCGGACGCCGCGCTGCGGGCAGCCCTGGAGCTGTTCCACCGGCGCGGCTACGAGGCGACGTCGATGGCGGACCTCGTCGAGCACCTCGGCATCGGCCGCGCCAGCATCTACGCGACGTTCGGCAACAAGCACGCGCTGTACCTGAAGGCGCTGGACCGCTACACCGAGTCCACCGACCCGCGCGTGCTCGCCGAGCTGTCCGTCGGCGGCCCGGCGCTGCCCGCCGTGCGCGCCCTGGTCCGCCGGTTCGCCGCCGAGGCGACCGCCGACGACCAGCGCCTGCTCGGCTGTCTCGTCACGAACACCGCGGCGGAGCTCGGCCCGCACGACGCGGAGGCCGCCCGCCGCGTGGAGCGCAGCTGGGAGCACATCGAGACCGTGCTGCACAGCGCGCTCGCCCGGGCCCGCGCCCAGGGCGAGCTGCCCGCCGACCGCGATCCGCGGGCGCTCGCCCGTCTCCTGCTGGTCCTCATGCAGGGCATCCGGGTCGTCGGCAAGGCCTCGCAGGACACCGCACGCGTCCGGGACGCGGCGGAGCAGGCCCTCGCCCTGCTGGACTGAGGACCGAGGGGCCCGGCAACCAAGACCTCCTTGAATCGAGAGCCCTCCCCCTTCCCTCGTCACGCCCTCATACTGAACCGATCGGTCAAGAAAGAGGTACGTTCATGTCCGCTTCGTCCCGCACCCGCTTCTCCGGCAGGACCGCCCTCGTCACCGGCGCCGGCTCCGGGCTCGGCCGCGCCGTCGCGCTCGCCCTGGCCGCCGAGGGCGCGAACGTGGTCGTCGTCGGCCGCACCCCGGCCCCGCTGGCGGAGACCGTCGCCCTGATCGAGCAGGCGGGCGGCACGGCGCTCGCGCACTCCGCCGACGTGAGCCGCCCGGAGTCGGTGACAGGTGCTGTTCGTACGGCAGTTGAGCGGTTCGGGTCCCTCGACATCGCCGTGAACAACGCCGGCGTCTTCCGCGGTGGTGCCCCGGTCGCCGACCTGTCCGCCGAGGACTGGCACGCGCTCCTCGACATCAACGTCACCGGCGTGCTGTTCTCCCTGCAGGCCGAGATCGCCCAGATGCGCGCGCAGGGAACGGGCGGCGCGATCGTGAACGTCTCCTCCAACATCGGCCCTCACCGCACCCAGGCCGGCGCCACCGCCTATGGCGCGTCGAAGGCCGCCGTCTCCGCCCTCACCCGCGGCGCCGCCCTGGACCACGTCGCGGAGGGCATCCGCATCAACGCGGTGAGCCCGGGCGCCGCGGACACCACGATGTCGCTGCGCCCGGGCGAGACGGAGGCGGAGCGCGCCGTCCGCATGAAGGACCAGTCCCCGCTCGGCCGCGTCGCGGCCACGGCGGAGATCGCCGCCGCGGTCCTCCACCTGGCCTCGGAGGACGCCGGGTCCACGGTCGGCGCCGACCTGGTGATCGACGGCGGCGCGTCCGCGTGACCCGGTAACTCACCCACCGTGTGCGGGAGTCAGTCGATTCCGGACCGCTCCACTCCCGCCACGATCCACCGCTGGAACAGCAGGAAGACCAGCAGCAGCGGCACGATCGAGACGGCCGCCGCGATGAACAGCTCGTGCAGCCGCACCACTTGGGACGTGGTGAAGGAGGACAGGGCCACCTGCACCGTCCACGCGTTCCGGTCCTGGCCGATGACCAGCGGCCACAGGAACGAGTTCCAGGCGCCGATGAAGACGATCGTGCCGACCGCGGCGAACACCGGCCGCGCGTTCGGCACGACCACACGCCAGTACGTGCGCCAGTATCCGAGCCCGTCGACCCGCGCCGCGTCCTCCAACTCCTGCGGGAATCCCAGGAAGTACTGACGGAAGACGAAGCACGCGAAGGCGGAGAAGAGCGTCGGGACGATGAGTCCGCGCAGCGTCGACACCCAGCCCAGCGACGACACCAGGACGAAGGTCGGTACGAAGGTGACCGCGGCCGGGACCATGAGGGTGCCCAGGATCGCGTAGAAGACCTTGTTCGCGTGCCGGTACGGGATGCGGGCGAGACCGTATCCGGCGAGGGAGGCGAGCAGCAGCGTCCCCAGGGTCGTCACGACCGCGATCAGGGCCGAGTTGAGGAGGGAGCGCGCGAAGGGCACCGAGGTGTCGTCGAACAGCTCGCCGAGATTGCCCCATTGGATGTCCGAGGGGAAGAACGTCCAGTCGGGCGAGGTGATGTCCTCCTCGCGCGCGAGTCCGTTGCGGACGAGGAGATAGAAGGGGATGAGGAAGAGCAGGGCGAGCGCGATGAGCAGCACGAGGCGCAGGGCGCGGCCCGCGCGGACCAGCGCGTCGTCCTGGACGGTGCGGCCGGCCATCAGTCGGCCTCCTTCCTGCCGAGCCCGAACCAGCGGGCCTGGCCCACCGTCACCACCGCGATGATCAGGGCGAGCAGTACGGCGCCCGCGCTGCCGAGGCCGAGGTTCTGCCCCTGGCCGAGGGCGGTGTAGTAGAGGTAGACGAGCGGCGGGCGGGCGTAGGGCGGATAGCCGCGGGCGTCGGAGAGCAGGTTGTAGAACTCGTCGAACGCCTGGAAGGCGTTGATGACGAGCAGCAGCACCACGGCGACGGACGTGGCCCGCAGCTGTGGGAACGTGATGTGCCGGAACACCTGCCAGCCGGGCCGCGCGCCGTCGACCGCCGCCGCCTCGTAGAGAGTCGGGCTGATGCGCTGGAGCCCGGCCAGGAACAGGATCATGTAGAAACCCGCCTGCAGCCACAGCCGTACGGTGACGATGACGAGCCAGTACCAGGGCGGCTGCGTCGTGGACAGCCAGGCGATCTGGTCGGCGTCGACGTATCCGAGGAGCGTGTTCGCGAGGCCGAAGCGCACCCCGTTGAAGAGCGACATCTTCCAGATCAGGGCGGCGACGACGTACGAGCAGGCGGCCGGCAGGAAGAACACCGACCGGAAGAACGCCTGCGCGCGCCGCAGCCGGTTCACCATGAGGGCGAGGGCGAGCGAGGCGGCGTACGTCGTCGGCACGATGAAGAGCGTGAAGACGCAGAAGGTCCACAGGCTGTCGAGGAAGGCGTCGTCCTTCAGCAGCGCGGTGTAGTTGTCGAGGCCGACGAAGGTGTCGGGCGTGACGGTGTTGTGCGCGTCGAAGAAGCTGAGGTACACGCTCCAGCCGAGCGGGACGTACGTGAAGACGAGCAGCCCGAGCACGAACGGGCCGACGAACGCCCAGAACCACAACGCCCGGTTGCGCTCGCGCGGTTGAGCCACCGTGCCGCCGCTCACTTCTTCTTCACGCGGTCGAGCTCCGCCGACGTCTTCCGCACGACGGTCTTCAGTTCGCTCTCCGGGTTCGCGCCGTTCTTGATGATGCGGTTGAGCGCGTCCTGGTACGCGGTCTGCGCGGCCGGCGTCCACAGCAGCGGCTGGGCGTGGCCGTGGTCGGTGGTGAAGCGGACCGCGTCGGCCGCGGCGCCCTTGCGCAGCTTGGCCGCCTTCTCGGCGAGGGAGATACGGGCCGGGATGTGGAAGCCGTAGCTGAGCGCGAAGTCCTCCTGATAGTCGGTGCGTTCGACCCACAGCCACTTCAGGAAGTCCTTGCCGGCCTGCTGGTGCTTGCTGCGGGTGGAGACGGCGGCGGCGTAGGCGCCGACCGGCACGGCCGGCTCGCCCTGCGTCCCGTCCTTGGGGAACGGCAGCACTCCGAAGTCGTCGCCGAGCGCCTTCTGGACGGCGGGCAGGGCCCACAGGCCCGACCACTGCATCGCGGTGAGGCCCTGGGTGAACGCCGACGGGTCCGACCAGTCGGCGGGCGCGCCGAGCAGCAGTGACTTGTCGGCGTACAGCTGGCGGAGCTTTCCGAGGGTGCGGGCGGCGGCCGGGTCGTCGAAGCCGACCTTTCCGTCCTCGGTGACGAGTGCGAGACCGGCGGCGTAGAGCGGGGTCCCGCCGAGCACTCCGGCGCCCGCGTCGTTGCCGAGGAACAGCCCCTTGGCCTTCTTGGTGGTCAGCTTCTTCGCGGCGTCGACGAGTTCGTCGAGCGTGGCCGGAGGCTGCACGTCCGCGTCGGCGAGCAGGCTCTTGCGGTAGTAGAGCATCTGCATGTCGATGACCTGCGGGATGCCCCAGATCTTGCCGTCGTGGCGCTTCGGGGCGAGGGCCGCCTGGTTGAAGTCGTCCTCGACGCCGTCGAGAAGCTCGGTCACGTCCGCGACCTGCTTGCCCTGGATCATGTCCAGGGACGGGCCGTTGACCTCGAACACGTCGGGGCCCGAATCGGTGAGCAGCGCGGCGGCGGTCTGCTGGTCGTAGTTGCCGGGCCGCCACTGCACGGCGACGCTCGCCTCGTCGTAGGCGGCCGCGTACTTCTTCACCGCCTGCTCGGTGCCCGCCTCGCCGTACTGGTGGTACCACTGGGACAGCTTCGGCCCGCTGCTGCCACCGCCTCCGTCGCCGTCCCGACCGGTGTTGGACCCGCACGCGCTCAGCAGACCGAGCGCGGAGCCGACGGCTCCGGTGGCGAGCAGTCCCCTGCGGCTGATGGTCATCGCGGGTGTCCCCCTGTCCGTTCTGTGTGCCGTTGCTGTGAGGCCGTCGGCCCCAACGATCAACCATGCAACGGATTTACGACAGAGGTACTACAGCCGCGTGTCGGCGTCAGCGCAGCGTAAGGGTGCGGGCCTTGCGGGTCAGCGGATCGTCAAGAAGGGCCGCCGCGACGCGCTGCCGGGCTTACGGTGCGCTGCATGGACCGCATCGTCACCGACCGGAACTGGGCGCGCGAACTACGGGCCGCGGTGCTCTGCTCGGTACTGCTGCTCGGCCTCGTGACGACCATCGACGCCGCCAACTCCACGCTGAGCCCGGCGCGCGGTGTGCTGTGGACGGGGCTGACCCTGCTCCTCTACGTCGTGCTGCACCCGCCGCGCGTCACGGCGGGCCCGGGCCGGCTGGCGGTCCGCGGGCTGCTGCGCGGCGGCCACGTCTGCACGGACCTGCTGGTGTCGGTGCGGCGCGCCGAGGGAATCACGCCGCGGCTCGTGCTGCGGGACGCGCTGGGCGCGCGGGTGGAGCTCGACCCGAAGGTCCTCACGTCGAACCCGGTGCTGTGGCACCGCCTGGAGACGGGCGCGCGCCGGGCCCGGGCGAGCGGGCTGCTGGTGGCGGGCGACGCGGTGCTGCGGGAGCTGGGGGATCACGTGGACGGCGACGGGGCACGGGAACTGCTCAGGGCGGCGGGCCTGGAGGGCCAGGCGCGGGAGCACGGAGCGCGGGCCCGGCGATCCAGCCCCTCCGGCGACTGACGAGCGCGGGCCCGGACGATCGAGCCCCTCCGGCGATCGAGGAGCGGGGTGCGGGGCTGAGCCCCGTGACGGTCACCCCTTCAGGCCGGTGAACACCACCCCGGTCAACTGCTCCGAGGCCGCCCACAGCCGCTCCCCGGCCACATCGTTGCGGGTCCACGACGCCCGCCACGAAGGCGCCGGGGCCCCGCGCCACATCATCACCCGGGGTCCGTAGAACCCGTCGCCCCGCACATCCGGCGCGGTCGCCGCGTACAGCGTCGGCAGCGCGCCGCCCTCGGCCGACTGCCCGAAGACCCGGTTGCCCACCTCGTAGAACCGCTCCATCGCCTTGCGGCCCTCCATCTGCGCGCCGCGCGCCTGCAGCGACGTGGCGGCGTACCCCGGATGCGCGGCGGCGGCCAGCAGCGGGACACCGGCGTCGGCGGCCCGCCGCGCCAGCTCGTGGACGAACAGCAGATTGGCGGTCTTGGACCGGCCGTAGGCGATCCAACGCCGGTATGTCTTCTCGCTGTTGAGGTCGCCGATGTCGATGTTGGCCAGGGCGTGCAGTCCGCTGGACACCGAGACGACGCGGGGCGCGGCCGCCTCCAGCAGGCTCGGCAGCAGCAGCCCGGTCAGGGCGAAGTGTCCCAGGTGATTGACACCGAACTGGGTCTCGAACCCGTCGGCCGTGCGCCCGTACGGCAGGGCCATGACCCCGGCGTTGTTGACGAGCAGATCGAGCGGCCGCCCGGCCCACCCTTCGGCGAACCCCCGAACGGACGCCAGATCCCCCAGGTCGAGAGCCTCGAACGCGGCTTCGGCGCCCGGTACTTCGCCGCGCAGCCGGTCCACGGCGGCGGTGCCCCGCTCCTCGCTGCGGCAGGCGAGCACGACGCGGGCGCCCGCGCGGGCCAGCTCGCGCGCGGTGACGTAGCCGATGCCGCTGTTGGCACCGGTGACCACGGCCGTGCGGCCGCTCTGGTCGGGGATGTCGCTGGCGTTCCAGCCGCTCATGGCTGTGCTCCCTGGGCGCGGGTCGGTGGTTGCCGGGTGAACTTACCCGACAGTAGGTGCCCGCTCCGCGCTCGCTCAACCCCACACACCGGGAGGGCGGCACCCCCCGCACAGGGGTGCCGCCCTCCCGTCTCGCACCGGAGCCGCCGCCGATCGGTGAGGGTCGGGGACCTGCGGCGGCTCCGGCAGCCTCTACCGGTGGTCGCTGCCCGTCGACGTGGAGGCGGCGCGGCCCGCCTCCAGGCGCGCGACCGGGATACGGAACGGCGAGCAGGAGACGTAGTCGAGACCGACCTCGTGGAAGAAGTGGACCGACTCCGGGTCGCCACCGTGCTCGCCGCAGACGCCGAGCTTGAGGTCGGGGCGCGTGGCGCGGCCGGCCTCGACGGCGGACTTCACCAGGGAGCCGACGCCGTCCTTGTCGATCGTCTCGAACGGGCTGACTCCGAAGATGCCCTTCTCCAGGTACGCGGTGAAGAAGCTGGCCTCGACGTCGTCGCGGCTGAAGCCCCAGACGGTCTGCGTCAGGTCGTTCGTACCGAAGGAGAAGAACTGCGCGGCCTCCGCGATCTGGCCGGCGGTCAGCGCGGCGCGGGGCAGCTCGATCATCGTGCCGATGGCCAGCTTCAGCTTGACGCCGCTCTGCTCCTCGACCTCCGCGATGACCTGGTCGGCCTCCTCGCGGACGATCTCCAGCTCCTGAACGGTGCCGACGAGCGGGATCATGATCTCGGCGCGCGGGTCGCCCTTGGCGCTCTTGCGGGCGGCGGCGGCCTCGGCGATGGCCCGCACCTGCATGGCGAACAGGCCGGGGATGACCAGGCCGAGCCGGACGCCGCGCAGACCGAGCATCGGGTTCTGCTCGTGCAGCCGGTGCACGGCCTGGAGCAGCCGCAGGTCGTTCTCGTTGTTGTCCTGGCGGGACTCGGCGAGGGCGACGCGGACCGACAGCTCGGTGATGTCGGGCAGGAACTCGTGCAGCGGCGGGTCGAGCAGGCGGATGGTGACGGGCAGGCCGTCCATCGCCTCGAACAGCTCGACGAAGTCCTGCTTCTGGAGCGGCAGGAGCTGCTTGAGGGAGTCCTCACGCTCGACCTCGGTGTCGGCGAGGATCAGCTTCTCGACCATCTCGCGGCGCTCACCGAGGAACATGTGCTCGGTGCGGCACAGGCCGATGCCCTGGGCACCGAACCGGCGGGCGCGCAGCGCGTCCTCGGCGTTGTCGGCGTTGGCCCGTACGCGCAGGCGGCGTACTCGGTCCGCGTACGCCATGACCCGGTGCACAGCGCCGACCAGCTCGTCGGCGTCGTCGGCGCCGGCGTGCATGCGGCCCTCGAAGTACTCGACGACCGGGGAGGGCACCACCGGCACCTCGCCGAGGTAGACCTTGCCCGTCGAGCCGTCGATGGAGACGATGTCGCCCTCCTCGACGACCACGCCGCCGGCCGTCAGGCGCCGCCGCTTGGTGTCCACCTCGATGTCCTCGGCGCCGCAGACACAGGTCTTGCCCATGCCGCGCGCGACGACGGCCGCGTGCGAGGTCTTGCCGCCGCGGGAGGTCAGGATGCCCTCGGCCGCGATCATGCCGTCGAGGTCGTCGGGGTTGGTCTCGCGGCGGATCAGGATGACCTTCTCGCCGGAGCGGGACCACTTGATCGCGGTGTACGAGTCGAAGACCGCCTTGCCGACCGCGGCGCCCGGCGACGCGGCGATGCCCCGGCCGAGCTGCTCGACCTTCGCGTCCTCGTCGAACTTGGGGAACATCAGCTGCGCGAGCTGCGCGCCGGTGACCCGCTGCAGGGCCTCGGCCTCGTCGATCAGACCCTGGTCGACGAGCTGCGTGGCGATCCGGAAGGCGGCGCCCGCGGTGCGCTTGCCGACGCGGGTCTGCAGCATCCACAACTGGCCGCGCTCGATGGTGAACTCGATGTCGCAGAGATCCTTGTAGTGGTTCTCCAGGGTCTCCATGATCTGCATGAGCTGGTCGTACGACTTCTTGTCGATCTGCTCCAGCTCGGCGAGCGGCACCGTGTTGCGGATACCGGCGACGACGTCCTCGCCCTGCGCGTTCTGCAGGTAGTCGCCGTACACGCCCTGGTGTCCGGAGGCCGGGTCGCGGGTGAAGGCGACGCCGGTGCCCGAGTCGGGGCCGAGGTTGCCGAAGACCATGGAACAGACGTTGACGGCGGTGCCGAGGTCGCCGGGGATGCGCTCCTGGCGGCGGTACAGCTTGGCCCGGTCGGTGTTCCACGAGTCGAAGACCGCGTGGATGGCGAGGTCCATCTGCTCGCGCGGGTCCTGCGGGAAGTCGCGGCCGGCCTCGGTCTTGACGATCTTCTTGAAGCGCGTGACGAGCTTCTTCAGGTCGGCGGCGTCCAGGTCGGTGTCGACCGCGACCTTCTTGGCGCGCTTGGCCTTCTCCAGCTCCTCCTCGAAGAGGTCGCCGTCGACGTCCAGGACGGTCTTGCCGAACATCTGGATGAGGCGGCGGTAGGAGTCCCAGGCGAACCGGTCGTCGCCGGCCTGCTTGGCCAGGCCCTGCACCGACTTGTCGGAGAGACCGATGTTGAGGACGGTGTCCATCATGCCGGGCATGGAGAACTTGGCGCCCGAACGGACCGACACCAGAAGGGGGTTGTCGGCCTGGCCGAGCTTCTTGCCCATCGTCTGCTCGAGGGCGTCGAGGTGCGCACTGACCTCGTCACGGAGTGCCACCGGCTCGGCGCCGCTGTCGAGGTAGACCTTGCAGGCCTCGGTGGTGATGGTGAACCCCGGAGGGACGGGAAGTCCCAGGTTGGTCATCTCGGCGAGGTTGGCACCCTTGCCGCCGAGAAGGTCCTTGAGGTCCTTGTTCCCCTCGGTGAAGTCGTAGACGAACTTCGCGCCTCGATCGGCTACCTGAGGATCTTTGTTTTCCGACACGGGTCTCGACTCCTCGAGGCTCGGTGGCTGCCCTGACGGCGAGGAACATACCCAGATCCAAGGCCTGTGGGTACGTCCACTCAGCCGTCATACGGCCGTAACCACCCGTCCGCCAGGAGATCGAAAGTGACCGGCGGGTAGGTACTGTCGGATTTCTGTGTTCACTTCCTGAACCATCAACCCCCGTAGACCCCGATTATCGCTCACATGAGCATGCTGAGCTCTCATGTGCGTTCAAGCCGTAAATGATCGAGCAGTGGCACTGAGTGCCAGGGCTTGGAGAAGTGCAGTCAGCGAATTTCCGCTCATCTGAGCGCAAGGCCTATCAGGGGTGGCGAGAATCACGCCGTTTGAAACGGCCTTCGGACGGCTCGATGTCAGCATGCGGACAGGACACGGGGGTGAAACGGGCGTGTCAGACGCCCAGCGCCGCCAGCCGCTCCTCGGCCCGCCGGGGCGCGTACAGCTCCTCCACCACCAGCGCTCCCGCTCCGATGAGCGCGGCCCGCTCGCCGAGCCGGGACGTGACCACCTCCAGATGGGCGGTCGAGCGGGGCAGGGCGCGCTGGTAGAGCAGTTCGCGCACGCCCGTCAGGAAGGGAGTTCCGGCCAGATCTCCGGCGATCATGAGAACGCCGGGGTTCAGGAGGGTGACGACCGTCGCGAGGACCTCGCCTACGCTGCGGCCCGCCTCCCGCGCGAGCCGTACCGCCTCGGGATGGCCGGCCGCGAGCAGCGCGCGCACGTCGGAGCCGGAGGCCGCGGACACGCCCGCCTCGGTCAGCCGGCGGGCCACGGCCCGGCCACTGGCGACCGCGGCCAGGCAGCCGTACGAGCCGCAGTTGCACAGGGCGTCCGCGCCCTCGGGGACGCGGATGTGCCCGATGTCGCCCGCGCCGCCGTCGATGCCGCGGTAGATCGCGCCGTCCACGACGACGCCCGCACCGATCCCGGTGGAGACCTTGACCAGGGCGAAGGCGTGGCAGTCGGGGTGGGCGGCGCGCTGTTCGCCGTACGCCATGAGATTGGCGTCGTTGTCGACGAGGACCGGCGCGTCGAGGGGGCCGTGGTCGGTCGCCGCGTGCTCGGCGACCGCGCGGGCCAGCCGGCCTCTTATGTCGTAGCCGTCCCAGCCGGGCATGATCGGGGGCTGTACGACGCGGCCGGAGTCCGTGTCGACCGGGCCGGGGACCGCGAGGCCGATGCCGCACACCGCGTCCCCGGGGCGGCCTGCCTCCTTGAGCAACTCGCCGAACCAGACGCCGAGTCGGGGCAGCACCGCCTCCGGTCCCTCTTCGACCGTGAGCGTGCCGCTGCGCTCGGCGATCACCTCGCCGGACAGGGTCAGGGCGGCGGCGCGGGCGTGCCGGGTGTCGAGGTCGGCGGCGAGCACGACCGCGTGCGCGTCGTCGAACTCCAGATGGATCGAAGGGCGGCCGCCCAGCGGGGAGTTGACGGGTCCGGCCGTGCCCTCGCGCAGCCAGCCCGCGCGGAAGAGCCGGTCCAGGCGCTGTCCGACCGTGGCCCTGGACAGGCCCGTGACCTCCTGGAGTGCGCCGCGTGTGGTCGCCCGTCCGCTGCGCACCAGGTGCAGCAGATCTCCGGCGCTCGCCTGGTTCCCCGCCATGCCCGCCAACCCCCTTGCGATCATCAACTGCACGTTACATTCTGGGTTTTGCGTGTTAAGTAGACGTAACTCTATGCTGCCTGCTGCGTAACCGGCAGCCTGCGGGAGAGCATGTGGAGCACACCACCGAGCGGTCCAGAACCGCGGTCCGCGCCGCGCGGCGCGAGCCGCTGCGGGACCGCGCCGTCCGTGTCCTCGACGCGAACTGGACGGGTGCCTCGACGGTCCCCTCGCGCACGCTGTATCCGCACCAGTGGTCGTGGGACTCGGCGTTCATCGCGATCGGACTGCGTCATGTGTCCCCCTTACGCGCCCAGTCGGAGCTGGAGACGCTGCTGAGCGCCCAGTGGGGCGACGGCCGGATCCCGCACATCGTGTTCAACCCTGCCATCCCGCTGGACGCGTACTTCCCCAGCCCCGACTTCTGGCGCTCCTCCACCGCGGGCCGGGCCGCCGGAGCACCGGCCGCCGTGCAGACCTCCGGCATCGTGCAGCCGCCCGTGCACGCGCTCGCCGCCTGGCTGGTGCACCGCGCCGACCCGGCGCTGTCCCGCTCCCGCGGCTTCCTGCCCCGCGTCTACCCGGGCCTCGCCGCCTGGCACCGCTACCTCCTGCACCGCCGCGACCTGGGCGGCGCGGGCCTCGCCTCGGTGGTCCACCCCTGGGAGCAGGGCATGGACAACAGCCCGTGCTGGGACGCCCCGTTGAGCCGGATCACGCCCGCTCCCCCGCGGACGTTCCGGCGCGCCGACCTGGAGCACGGGACGGCGGACGACCGGCCCACGGACATCGACTACGGGCGGTACGTGCGTCTCGCGACGGACTACCGCGACGGTGAATACGCCGACGGGCAGGGCGAGTTCGCGGTCGAGGACCCGGCCTTCAACGCCCTGCTGGCCGCCTCCGAGCACGCGCTGGCCCGGATCGCCTGCGAGCTGGGGGCGGCGGGCACGGCCCGGCACGCGCGCGCCGAGCGGCTGACGTCGGCGCTCGTGCGGCGGCTGTGGGACCCGGTGGCGCAGATGTTCTTCTGCCGTGATCTGCGCGGCGGCGCGCTGGTGCCGGAGTACGGCGTCGCCGGGCTGATCCCGCTGATCCTGCCGGCGCTGCCGCGCGACGTGGTGGCGGCACTCGTCCGCACCGCGCGCGGACCGCACTTCGGCCTCGGCGGCCAGGTGCGCCTCGCGCCGAGCTACGACCTTCAGGGGCCCGCCTTCGACCCGCACCGGTACTGGCGCGGCCCCGCCTGGTTCAACACCAACTGGCTTCTGGAGCACGGCCTTCGGCTGCACGGCGAGCACGCGCAGGCCGCGCGGCTGCGCACCGCGCTGCTCGACGCGGCCGGGGCCTCGGACTTCGCCGAGTACGTCGATCCGTACACGGGAGCGGGCTGCGGCGCCCGCGGCTTCGGCTGGACGGCCGCGCTGACGCTGGATCTGCTGGGCCCCGGGGAGGGAACCTCGTGATGACCGACACGCACGGGTACGCGCGTCACCATCTGGTACGCGGCACCACGTTCGCCGCGCTGGACGCGAGCGGAGGGCTGACCGCGGTGCGCGGCGGCTCCTCGCCCGACGGCCTGTTCGTGCGCGACGCCCGGCACCTGTGCCGCTGGCAGCTCACGGTCGACGGCGCCGCACCCGAGGTGCTGACCCCCATGACGTACGAGGACGAGGGCGTCGCCCGCTGCGTGCTCGTGCCGCGCGGCGGCCGCCAGGAGCCCCCGGCCTACACGCTCTTTCGTGAACAGGCCGTCGGGGACGGGTCGTTCGTGGAGCTGCTGCGCGTCGTGTCGAACCGTCCGGTGCCGACGACGGTGCGCGTCGCGCTGACGGTCGACGCCGACTTCACGGACCAGTTCGAGCTGCGCTCCGACCACCGTACGTACGCGAAGACGGGGGCGGTGCGCACTCGCGAAGTCCTCGACGACGGCGTGGAGTTCACCTACAAGAGGGGCGACTGGCGCTCCTCGACGGCCGTGACGAGCACCCCCGCCCCGGACGCGGTCGAGGAGACCGGCACGGGGGCGCGCCGCCTGGTGTGGACGCTGGAACTGGACGCGCAGGGCGCCGCCGAGCTGGCCTTGCGCGTGACGGCCCGACCGCACGGATCCCGGCCGGCCCGTACGCCGGCGACCCCGGCGGCCGCCGCCGCCCAACTCTCCGACGTCGTGCGGGACTTCGCGGACGGGGTGGAGCTGCCCGGGGCGTGGCCGGAGCTGGCGGCGGCGTGCGCGCGGGGGCTGGCCGATCTCGCGGTGCTGCGGGTGGCGGCCGAGGGTCCTGACGGGGAGCGGCATCTGGCGCCGGCGGCCGGGGTGCCGTGGTTCCTGACGCTGCTGGGCCGGGACGCCCTGCTGACGTCGCTGTTCGCTCTGCCGTACCGGCCCGAACTGGCCGCGGCCACCCTGCCGGTACTCGCCGCGACCCAGGCCACCGAGCAGATCGAGGCGTCCGTGGCGCAGCCCGGGAAGATCGTGCACGAGGTGCGGCACGGGGAGCTCGCGCACTTCGGGCAGGTGCCCTACGGGCGCTATTACGGGTCGGTCGACGCGACGCCGCTGTTCCTCGTGCTGCTCGGGGCGTACACGGAGCAGACCGCGGACACGTCCCTCGCGCGGCGCCTCGAGCCGTACGCGCGGGCGGCCGTGGGCTGGATGCTGGACCACGGCGGGCTCACGTCGCGCGGATACCTCGTGTACCGCGCCGACCAGGGCGGCCTCGCCAACCAGAACTGGAAGGACTCCCCCGGCGCGATCTGTTCGGCCGACGGGAGCCGGGCGACGGGCCCGGTGATGGCGGCGGGCGCGCAGGGCTACGCGTACGACGCGCTGCGGCGCACGGCCGTGCTGGCGCGGACGGTGTGGGACGACGCGGTGTACGCGGATCTCCTCGAACAGGCCGCGGCGGATCTGCGGGACCGTTTCGTGCGGGACTTCTGGATGCCGGAGAAGTCGTTCGTGGCGCTGGCCCTCGACGGGGACGGGCGGCGGCTGGACGCGCTCGCCTCGGACGCCGGGCATCTGCTGTGGTCCGGGCTGCTCGACAAGGAGTTCGGCGAGGCGGTCGGGCGGCGGCTGCTCGAACCGGACTTCTTCTCGGGGTGGGGCGTGCGGACGCTGGCCGCGGGGCAGGCCGCGTATCACCCGCTGTCGTACCACCGGGGTTCGGTGTGGCCGCACGACAACGCGTTGATCGCGCTCGGGCTCGCCCGGTACGGGCTGCACGACGAGGCGCGGACCGTGGCACAGGGGCTGGTGTCGGCGGCGATCGCCTGCGGCGGGCGGTTGCCGGAGGTTCTTGCCGGGTACGCCAGGGCTTCGCATCCGGCGCCGCTGCCCTATCCGTACGGGTGTGTACGTGAGTCGCGGTCCGCGGCGGCGCCGTTGGCGCTGTTGAGCGCCGTCGGGGGGTGAGGTTCTCGGTCGGCACGGCTTCGCCGCGCCCCCATCATGAGATGCCGCACGAAGTGCGCGTCTCAGGGGCGCGGGGAACCGCGCGAGAAGCCCCACCGGCCCGCACACGGCCGACGTCAGGACATGGCGGACGGGACGCCGGACCGGTCAGCCCCCGGACGTGTCCAGCTCGGCGTCCTCGGAGAGCCCCGCGCAGTCGTACGGGTCCTTGAGCCACCCGTCCGGCAGCACCACCCTGTTGTTGCCGGACGTCCGCCCGCGCGGGCCGTCCGCCCCGGCGGGCCACTCCTGGTCCAGGTCCAACTCGTCGAGGCCCGTGCGGAGTTCGGCCAGGGACGAGGTGATCGCGAGCCGCTTGCGCATCTCGGAGCCGACCGCGAACCCCTTCAGGTACCAGGCCACGTGCTTGCGGAAGTCGATGACGCCCCGCGCCTCGTCACCGATCCATTCGCCGAGCAGCGTCGCGTGCCGCACCATCGCGTCGGCGACGACCCGCAGCGTGGGCTGGGCGCGCTCCGGGCGGCCCTCGAACGCGGCGACCAGGTCGGCGAAGAGCCAGGGGCGGCCGAGGCAGCCCCGGCCCACGACGACGCCGTCGCACCCGGTCTCGCGGACCATGCGCAGCGCGTCGTCGGCCGACCAGATGTCGCCGTTGCCGAGGACGGGGATCTCCGGGACGTGCTCCTTGAGGCGGGCGATGGCGTCCCAGTCGGCGGTACCGCCGTAGTGCTGGGCGGCGGTGCGCCCGTGCAGGGCGATCGCGGTGACGCCCTCCTCGACGGCGATCCGGCCCGCGTCGAGGAACGTGATGTGGTCGTCGTCGATGCCCTTGCGCATCTTCATGGTGACCGGGAGGTCGCCCGCGCCCGAGACGGCTTCCTTCAGGATCGCCCGCAGCAGGTTGCGCTTGTACGGGAGGGCCGAGCCGCCGCCCTTGCGGGTGACCTTCGGGACGGGGCAGCCGAAGTTCAGGTCGATGTGGTCGGCGAGGTCCTCTTCCGCGATCATGCGGACGGCCTTGCCGACGGTCGCCGGGTCGACGCCGTACAGCTGGATCGAGCGCGGCTTCTCGCTCTCGTCGAAGTGGATCAGCTGCATGGTCTTCTCGTTGCGCTCGACCAGCGCCCGCGTCGTGATCATCTCGCTCACGAAGAGGCCCTTGCCGCCGGAGAACTCGCGGCACAGGGTGCGGAACGGCGCGTTGGTGATCCCCGCCATGGGCGCGAGGACCACGGGCGGCTGCACGGTGTGCGGGCCTACGGTGAGCTGCTGCTGGGTCATCGGGGCGGGTCTCCGGGAGCGTACGAGAAAACCTTCATGGGGCACGGACAGGACTCCATTGTCCCTCACCCGGCGCCCGGCTCGTCAGCCGGTTTCCCGAGCCGCGGCGCGCTCCGCCAGTTTCTCCAGGCGCTCGTCGGTCCCGTCGTCCGCGGGAAGGTACGCGACGACGCGGTACGCGCCGGTCTCCGGGGCCAGCCACATGTGGCGGTGCTCCAGGCGCAGCAGGCCGATCTCCGGGTCCGGGTGCTGGTACCGCTTGACGTGCGAGACCATCGGCGCGACCTCGCGCCGCTCCCACAGCTCGCGGAACTCCGGCGACACCGCGAGCAGCTCGTCGACGGGCGCCCGCCAGGCGGGCTCGGCGACGTGCTCGGCCATCGCCTTGCGGTACTTGGCCAGGAGCTCGGGCAGCATCACGTCGCGGTCCAGGAACTGCACGCGCCAGCGGTCGTTCATGAACATCATCCACAGGGCGTTGCGGTGCTCGGGGTCGAGCTCGGCGGGGTCGCCGAATACGTCGGCGTAGGCCTGGTTGTGCGCGAGGACGTCGTACCGGGCGTTCTTCACCTCGGCCGGGTAGGGCTCCAGGCGCTTGAGCAGGCGCAGGACCGTGGGCGTGACGGCCGGGCACACGGTCTCGGCGCGCGGGTCGACGGTCCCGGCGAGGGTGAAGGCGTGGGCGCGCTCGGTGGGGTCCATGAGCAGGGCGCGGGCGATGGCGTCCAGGACGCCGGCCGAGACGTTGATGGCGCGGCCCTGCTCCAGCCACGTGTACCAGGTGATGCCGACCGAGGCGAGGTGCGCCACCTCCTCGCGGCGCAGGCCCGGGGTGCGGCGGCGGGCCGTGTCCGGCAGGCCGACCTGTTCCGGGGTGATGCGCTCGCGGCGGCTGCGCAGGAACGCGGCCAGCTCGGCGCGGCGCAGCTCGGCGGCCGACGGAGCGGGGGCGGAGGCCGTCGTCGGAGTCGTCATGCCACCAGGATGCCTCCGCGCTCATCCTGTTGCCAGGTAGTGCCTGTACCACGATGAGGAGACTCTGGTACCAGGCTGAGCGGACGAGGACGCTGGTGGTCATGACCTCACGTGCCCGTCCCCTCACCGATCCGGTTACCGTCGAGAACATGCCCGACGCACCACCGACCCTGACGCACCGCAGGCGGATGCTCGTCCTCGCGATCTGCTGCATGAGCCTGCTGATCGTCAGCCTCGACAACACCGTCCTGAACGTCGCCCTCCCTTCCATGGCGAAGGACTTCGACGCCACGCTCTCGGGCATGCAGTGGACGATCGACGCGTACACGCTGGTCCTCGCCGCGCTGCTGATGCTGGCCGGCTCGACCGCGGACCGGATCGGGCGGCGCAAGGTCTTCCGGACGGGGCTGATCGTCTTCACGGCCGCGTCGGTGGCCTGCTCCCTGGCCCCGAACCTGGAGTCGCTGGTGGCGTTCCGGATGGTGCAGGCCGTCGGCGGCTCGATGCTCAACCCGGTCGCCATGTCGATCATCACGAACACGTTCACCGACCCGCGGGAGCGGGCCCGCGCCATCGGGGTGTGGGGCGGCGTCGTCGGCATCTCGATGGCCGCGGGGCCGCTGGTGGGCGGCCTGCTCGTGGACTCGGTCGGCTGGCGCTCGATCTTCTGGGTCAATCTGCCCGTCGGCCTCGCCGCGCTCCTGCTCACCCTCCGCTACGTCCCCGAGTCCCGTGCCCCCAAGGCCCGGCGGCCCGACCCGGTCGGCCAGGTCCTGGTCATCGCGCTGCTCGGCTCGCTGACGTACGCGATCATCGAGGCGCCCGACGCGGGCTGGACGTCGGCGCGGACCGTCGTCTGCGCGGCGGTCGCCCTGGCCGCGCTCGCCGGCCTGCTGTGCTACGAGCCGCGCCGCGCCGAGCCCCTCATCGACCTGCGGTTCTTCCGGTCGGCGCCGTTCAGCGGGGCGGCGGTGATCGCGGTCTGCGGCTTCGCGGCGCTCGGCGGCTTCCTCTTCGTGTCCACGCTCTACCTTCAGGACGTGCGCGGCCTGGACGCGCTGCACGCGGGTCTGTGGATGCTGCCGATGGCGGCGATGGCCCTGGTGTGCGCGCCGCTGTCCGGGCGTCTGGTCGGCAGCCGCGGTCCGCGTCTGCCGCTGCTGATCGCGGGCGTGACGATGACGGCGAGCGGCGTCCTGTTCGCGGCCTTCGACGCGGAGACCTCGAACGTGTCGCTCTTCGTCGGCTACGTCCTGTTCGGCATCGGCTTCGGTTTCGTGAACGCTCCCATCACCAACACCGCCGTCTCCGGCATGCCGCGCGCGCAGGCCGGTGTCGCGGCGGCCGTGGCCTCGAGCAGCCGGCAGATCGGCCAGACCCTCGGCGTCGCCGTCATCGGCGCGGTCCTCGCGTCGGGCGTCGCCGGGTCCTCGTACGCCCGCGCCTTCGTCGAGGCCAGCCGGGCCTGCTGGTGGATCATCGCCGGGTGCGGCCTGGCGGTGCTGGCGCTCGGCGCGCTGACCAGCGGGCGGTGGGCGCGGGAGACGGCACGGCGGACCGCAGAGCGGCTGGAGGAGCCGGCGGACGCGGCGGCCACCCGGGCCGCCGCCGGTTCATGAGGCGCGGCTGAGCGCCAGCTCCTGGAGCCGGTCGAGGCGCTCACGGGTCGCCTCGTCGGCCGGGGTGTACGTCACCATGCGTGCCCCGCAGTCCCGGCCGAGCCAGAGATCGGTGTGGACGACGGCGAGCGGGCCCACGTACGGGTTGACGAAGTGCTTGACCTTGCTGGGCACCGACCGCCCCACCTCGTGGCGCTCCCACAGCTCACGGAACTCGGCGGACTCGTCGAGGAGCCGCTTCAGGACCAGCTTCCAGGCGGGCTCGGCGAGATGGTCGGCCATGCCCGCGCGGAACTTGGCGGCCATGGTGCGCAGCACGTCGTCGAGGGAGACGATCGCGGAGCGCCACTGCTCGTTCGTGAACGCGAGGAGCATCCAGTTGCGGTCCTCGGGCCGGATCTCGTCGAGGTCGCACAGCAGCATCCGGTAGGTGCGGTTGTAGGCGAGGACGTCGTAGCGGCTGTTCTGCACGCAGGCCGGCATCGGCTCCAACTGGGCGAGCATCTGGCGCAGTTCGGGGGTGAGCGTGGTGCAGCTCGCGGCCGGGGTCGGGTCGATCGCGCCGGCCAGGCCGAACAGATGGGCGCGCTCGCTCGCGTCGAGCCGCAGGGTGCGGGCCAGCGCGTCGAGGACCTGCGCCGAGACCTGGATGTCGCGGGCCTGCTCCAGCCACGTGTACCAGGTGACGCCGACCGCGGAGAGGTGCGCGACCTCCTCGCGGCGCAGGCCCGGGGTGCGGCGGCGGCTGCCGCGCGGCAGGCCGACCTCCTCGGGCAGGATGCGCTCGCGGCGGCTGCGCAGGAACCCGGCCAGCTCGTGCCGCCGGATCTCGGCGGGCCGCGCGTCCTGCGTCATGGTGGTCATGCTCCCAGCCTGTACCCGGGGCCATCCTGTTTCCAGGTAGCGCTTCTACCAGGATAAGGACACTCTGGTACCCGTCTGAGCGGTGGCGGACGCTCGATGCCATGACCACCCACACGCAGTCCCCGCCGGTCACGCCCGTCGCGGCGCCCGGCACCCTGCTCACCGATGCGGGTCT
This sequence comes from Streptomyces sp. cg35, assembly GCF_050410835.1. Classification (NCBI taxonomy): domain Bacteria; kingdom Bacillati; phylum Actinomycetota; class Actinomycetes; order Kitasatosporales; family Streptomycetaceae; genus Streptomyces; species Streptomyces sp. cg35. Next base: position 6,028,332 of record NZ_CP191268.1, on the reverse strand, counting down.
GTTCACCGTGCTGCTCGGTGCGGCCCTGCCCCTCGTCGACTTCTTCATCGTCAATGTCGCCCTGCCCACCATCGCCCGGGACCTGTCGGCGAGCGAACCGGTCCTGGAGCTGGTCGTCGCCGGGTACGGCATCGCGTACGCCGTGCTGCTGGTGCTCGGCGGCCGGCTCGGCGATCTGCTCGGCCGGCGCCGGCTGTTCCTCGGCGGCATGGCGGCGTTCGGCCTCACCTCGCTGGCCTGCGGGCTGGCGCCGACGGCGTGGACGCTGGTCGCGGCGCGGGTCGCGCAGGGCGCGGCGTCGGCGGCGATGCTGCCGCAGGTCCTCGCCACGATCCAGGCGACGACGGCCGGGCCGCGCCGGGCCAGGGCCATGAGCCTGTACGGGGCGACGGCCGGCCTGTCGATGGTGGCGGGGCAGGTCCTGGGCGGCGTGCTCGTCTCGGCGGACGTCCTCGGCACGGGCTGGCGCTCGGTGTTCCTGGTGAACGTGCCGGTGGTCGTCGTGGCGCTGGTCCTCGCGGTCCGGACGGTCCCGGAGACCCGCTCGGCGCGGCCCGAACCGGTCGACGTGCCCGGCACGGTCCTGCTCGCCCTGGCTCTGGTCGCGCTGCTGGCCCCGCTGACCGAGGGCCGGGCGGCGGGCTGGCCGCTGTGGACGTGGCTGTCGCTGGCGGCGTTCCCGTTCCTCTCGTACGCGTTCTACGCGGTGGAGCAGCGGGCCGACCGGGCGGGCCGCACCCCGCTGGTCCCGCCGTCGCTCTTCCGGCTGCTGTCCCTGCGGCGGGGCCTGGTGATGGTGGTGCCCTTCTCCATCGGCTTCAGCGGTTTCATGTTCGTGATCGCGGTGGCGCTGCAGCAGGGCGAGCGGCTCGGCGCGACGGCGGCGGGCCTCGCGCTGGCCCCGATGGCGGCGGTGTTCTTCGCGACGTCGCTCGCCGGTCCGCGGCTGGTGGCCCGCTGGGGCACGCGCGTCGTCACGGCGGGCGGTCTGCTCCAGGGGGCCGGGGTCGCGCTGATCGCCCTGGCGGCCTGGCGTTCCTGGCCGCACCTCGGGGTGCTCCAGCTGCTGCCGGGCGCGGCGCTGGCGGGCGCGGGCCAGGCGCTCCAGCTGCCCATCCTGTTCCGGATCATCCTGTCCGAGGTGCCGGCGGCCCGGGCGGGCGTCGGCAGCGGCGTCATGACGACGACCCAGCAGGCGGCCCTGGCCCTGGGCGTGGCCACGCTCGGCACGCTCTTCCTGTCGCTGACCCCGACGCTGGGCATGCGGGACGCGCTGGTGACGACGCTGCTGGTGCAGCTCGCGGCGGTGGCGCTGACGGTGGGGCTCAGCGTGCGGCTGCCGCGCTCGGTCTCCTGAGTCGCGGCGGGCCGGGGGGAGGTTGCTAGGCCCCGCCCCGGGCGGCGGCCCGGCGCCGCTCCCCGCGCTCGTACGCGACCGTCGCGCCCGCCCCGAGGCAGACCGTCACGGCGGCGAGGCCGAGGAGGGCGGGGTTGACGTACGGGGGCACGGTGTCGGCGACGTACTCGCCGCCGCCCTTCGTCTCGCACACGAACCGGAGCGGCACGAAGTCGACGTGGTAGCCGAGGTATCCGGGGTCCGCCACCTGCGGCCCGGACCGGCACGGCCGCAGCGGGGCCGAGCCGGTGCCGCCGTCCTCCGCGTCCATGACGGCCCCGGCCACGTGGAGCGCGCCCCACGCGTAGAGCGCGCAGGCCGCCGCGGCGGCGAGGCCCGCCCAGCCGGCCGCGCGCCGGTCCGCCCGGCCCAGCGTGGAGACGCCGAACCCGAGGAAGGAACAGGCCGCGATCAACGCGACGATGAGCACCAGGAAGGTCGTCATGCGGCGAGTTCAGCAGCCGGACCCCCCGGCCACCGTGACCCGCGTCACATCGCCCGTCACAGGAGTGTCACACCATGGGCCGACGGCCCGGCCACGCCGATCTGCTGCGGGAGCGGATCGACGGGGCCGTCGGCGTGTGAACAGCCGCTCTCCGCTCAGGAGTTGACCGCGTCGAAGAACCGGGTCAGGTCCGCCGCGAACGCCTCCGGCCGATCCATCGCCACGAAGTGGTGGCCGCCCGGATTGCCCGTCGGCCAGTGGGCGATGGTGTTGTGCCGCTCGGCGAGGCGCCGGATCGCGGGCGCGTCGCCGCTGTACACCCCGGTCGGCACGGCCTTCTGCCCGCGCGGCCAGGCGAAGGGGCCGGCCGGGCTGTCGTAGTACGGCCAGGACGAGGTGCCGAACGTGCCGGTGAACCAGTACAGGCTGACGTTCGTCAGGAACAGGTCGCGGTCGATCGCCTCGAACAGCGGCCCGCCGGAGGCGTTGAAGTCGTGGAACTTCTGCAGCATCCAGGCGAGCGCCCCGGCGGGCGAGTCCTGCCACCCGTACGCGAAGGTCGCCGGGGCCGTCCGCAGCAGGGCGTGATGGTCGACGCCGTGCATCCAGTCCGCCGACTGCAGGGCGTCGTACACCTCCTTCTCCTGCGGTGTCAGGTCGGGCACGTCGGCGTCGGACGGGAAGCCGAGCCCGCCGATGACGTACACGCCGACGACGTGGGCGGGGTCGGCCAGGGCCACCTCCGGGGCGACGTACGCGCCGAAGTCGCCGCCCTCGACGCCGTACCGGTCGTGGCCGAGCCGCCGCATCAGCTCGGCCCACAGCCGGGCGACCCGCGCCGCCGTCCAGCCGCCGGTCCGGGGCGCTGCCGAGTAGCCGAAGCCGGGCAGCGACGGCACGACGACATGGAAGCGGCCGGTGAGCCGGTCGATCAACTCGGCGAACTCCACGAAGGAGTTGGGCCACCCGTGGGTGAGCAGGAGCGGCAGCGCGTCGGGGTCGGCGGAGCGGACGTGCAGGAAGTGGACCTCCTGGCCGTCGATGTCGGTGCGGAACTGCGGGAAGCGGTTGAGCCGGGCCTCGTGGCGGCGCCAGTCGTAGCCGGTGCGCCAGTACGCGGCGAGCTCGCGCAGCTCGGCGAGGGGCACACCGCCCGGCACCGGCAGGTCGCGCTCCGGCCAACGCGTCTTTTCCAGGCGGGAGTTGAGGTCGTCGAGGTCGGACTGCGGGACCGCGACACGGAAGGGGCGCAGCGAGGAGGTCATGGAGGGACCGTAGGCAGGAAGTAGGTCAGATCCTGTCCGCTGCACGACGGGGCGGAACGGAAGGGCGTGACGGGTGACCGGCCACGGGCGACGAGTCGCGAGTAACAGATGACAGCTGACAGATATTGAAATCTGTCAGCTGTCATGCGAAGGTGGAAGCCCCCGAGTCCCGGCCTCAAGGAGCCCCCATGAGCACCACCCTCCCCACTCGCTCCCTCGGTACCACCGGCCCCCGCGTCTCCGCCCTCGGCCTCGGCTGCATGGGCATGTCCGCCCTGTACGGCGACGCCGACCGCACCGAGTCGATCGCCACCATCCACGCCGCGCTCGACGCGGGCGTCACCCTCCTCGACACCGGGGACTTCTACGCGATGGGGCACAACGAGATGCTGATCGGCGAGGCCCTGCGCACCGCCCCCGCGGCGGCCCGCGAGCAGGCGCTGACCAGCGTGAAGTTCGGCGCCCTGCGCGACCCGGCCGGCGGCTGGTCCGGCTACGACGGGCGTCCCGCGGCCGTGAAGAACTTCGCCGCGTACAGCCTGCAGCGCCTCGGCGTCGACCACATCGACGTCTACCGCATCGCCCGCCTCGACCCCGACGTGCCGATCGAGGAGACCGTCGGCGCCATCGCCGAGCTGATCGAGCAGGGGCACGTCCGGCACATCGGGCTCAGCGAGGTCGGCGCGGACACCATTCGCCGGGCCGCCGCCACCGCCCCCATCGCCGACCTGCAGATCGAGTACTCCCTCATCTCGCGCGGCATCGAGGAGTCGATCCTGCCGACCACCCGTGAGCTGGGCATCGGCATCACCGCGTACGGGGTCCTCTCGCGCGGCCTGATCTCGGGCCACTTCACCCGCGACCGCAAGATCGCCGCGAACGACTTCCGCGGCATGAGCCCCCGCTTCCAGGGCGACAACCTCCAGCACAACCTGGACCTCGTGGACCGGCTGCGGGGGATCGCCGAGCAGCAGGGTGTGAGCGTCGCGCAGATCGCGATCGCCTGGGTGCTGGCCCGGGGCGCGCAGCACGGCGACGACATCGTGCCGCTGGTCGGCGCCCGCACCCGCGAGCGCCTGGCCGAGGCGCTCGGCGCGCTCGACGTCAGCCTCGGCGCCGCCGACCTGGCCGCGATCGAGGAGGCCGTGCCCGCGGACGCGGCGGCCGGCGAGCGCTACCCGGCGGCCCAGATGGCACACCTCGACAGCGAGCGCTGACCACGGCCGGGTACGGTCAGTGACATGGCACCGTCCACCGAGCCCCTGACCCCCGAGCGCATCCTCGCCGCGACCGAGGACATGCTGCGCCGGCACGGCGCCGCGAAGGCGACCGTCGTCGACGTGGCGCGCGCGCTCGGGGTCAGCCACGGCTCTGTGTACCGGCACTTCCGCACGAAGGCGGAGCTGCGCGGGGCGGTCACCAAGCGCTGGCTGGACCGGACGACGGCGGTCCTGGCCGAGGTCGCGGCGGGACCCGAGGAGCCGGCCGCCAAGCTGCGGCACTGGTTCACGGCGCTGTTCGACGCCAAGCGGCACAAGGCGGGCGACGACCCCGAGCTGTTCGCCACGTACTCGGTGCTGACGACGGAGATCAGTGACGTGGTCGACGCGCACATCGCCGAGCTGGCGGGCCAGCTGACCGCGATCCTCCAGGAGGGCGTCACCCAGGGGCAGTTCGAGGCACCGGACATCACGGCCACGGCCCGCGCCCTGTTCGAGGCCACCGCCCACTTCCACGACCCGGTGTACGCGCCGGAGTGGTCACGGCCCGGCGCCCAGGAGTCGTTCGACGCGGTGCTCGGCCTGGTGATGCGCGGTATCGCCGCCCGCTGAGGCAGGCCCGAAGGGGCGTCAGTCCCCCGCCGGGTCCACCGTCGCCTGGTGCTCCTGTTCCAGGTGTTCCTGCGCCTTGAGCCACGGCAGGAACTGCGCCGATCTCCGCCAGCCGCACGTCTCGCACGTCAACTGCCGTTGTATACCGACTTTTTCGACGTGTACGACATGGGCCCGCCCGTGCTGGTCCCAGCGGCTGACCTTGCTGCTCGTCATGTGAGGCACAGCGGCAGTGTGCAGCAAAAGGCCCCGGCCCGCCGCAAGAACGGTGAGCCGGGGCCGATGCGCGTACCGGTGTCAGCAGCCGATCAGGCGGCTGGCCAGGTAGCCCTCGATCTGGTCGAGGGAGACGCGCTCCTGCTTCATGGTGTCGCGCTCGCGCACCGTCACCGCGTTGTCGTCGAGGGTGTCGAAGTCGACCGTGACGCAGAACGGCGTGCCGATCTCGTCCTGACGGCGGTAGCGGCGGCCGATGGCGCCGGCGTCGTCGAACTCGATGTTCCAGTGCTGGCGCAGCGCCTGGGCCAGGCCCTTGGCCTTCGGCGACAGCTCCGGGTTGCGGGACAGCGGCAGCACCGCGACCTTCACCGGGGCGATGCGCGGGTCGAAGCGCATGACCGTGCGCTTCTCCATCTTGCCCTTGGCGTTCGGGGCCTCGTCCTCGAAGTACGAGTCGAGCATGAACGCCAGCATCGTGCGGCCGACACCGGCCGCGGGCTCGATGACGTACGGCGTGTAGCGCTCGCCCTTCTCCTGGTCGAAGTAGGAGAGGTCCTGGCCGGAGGCCTTGGAGTGCGCGGACAGGTCGTAGTCCGTGCGGTTGGCGACGCCCTCCAGCTCGCCCCACTCGCTGCCGCCGAAGCGGAAGCGGTACTCGATGTCAGCGGTGCGCTTGGAGTAGTGGGAGAGCTTCTCCTGCGGGTGCTCGAACCACCGCATGTTCTCCTCGCGCAGGCCCAGGCCGGTGTACCAGTTCCAGCGCTGCTCCATCCAGTACTCCTGCCACTTCTCGTCCTCGCCCGGCTTGACGAAGAACTCCATCTCCATCTGCTCGAACTCGCGGGTGCGGAAGATGAAGTTGCCGGGCGTGATCTCGTTGCGGAAGCTCTTGCCCATCTGGGCGATGCCGAACGGCGGCTTGCGACGAGAAGTCGTCTGGACCTGGCCGAAGTTGGTGAAGATGCCCTGCGCGGTCTCGGGGCGCAGGTAGGCGACGGAGCCGCTGTCCTGCGTCGGGCCGAGGTGCGTGGAGAGCAGGCCGGAGAACTGCTTGGGCTCGGTGAACGTGCCCTTGTTGCCGCAGTTGGGGCAGCTGAGGTCGGCGAGGCCGTTCTCGGGCGCGCGGCCCTTCTTCTCCTCGTACGCCTCCTCGAGGTGGTCCGCGCGGAACCGCTTGTGACAGGAGGTGCACTCGGTGAGCGGGTCGGTGAACGTGGCGACGTGACCCGACGCCTGCCAGACCTCGGTGGCCAGGATCACCGACGAGTCGATACCGACGACGTCCTCACGCGAGGTGACCATGTAGCGCCACCACTGACGCTTGATGTTCTCCTTCAGCTCCACACCCAGCGGACCGTAGTCCCAGGCGGCCCGCTGACCACCGTAGATCTCACTGCAGGGGTAGACGAAGCCACGGCGCTTGCTGAGGCTGACGATGGTCTCGATCTTGTCGGCGGCCACGGTGCTCTCTTCTTACGACGACGAATTCAATAGGTGCGGCGCGCAGCGCCTCCGTCAGGGGTGGTGGTCGGGCGACGGGCGGGCGGATACGCGCTCCGGGAGCGAATGCTTCAGGTTACCGGCGGGCCTACCCCCCTAACCAAATCGGTTCTCGGTACAGAGCAGGACGAAGGGCTTGTTGACAATCGTTTCCAGTTTTGTTGAAAATGACTGTCATGAACGTACGCCTGCCTCGTCGCCCCCGCCGCCTCATATCCACCACCGCCGTCGCCGCCACCACGGTGCTCGGCCTGACGGCCCTGTCCGCCTGCTCCTCGTCGAGCGCGGCGGACGGCAAGAACGACGGCAAGCTGGACGTCGTGGCGTCGTTCTACCCGATGCAGTACCTCGCGGAGCGGATCGGCGGCGACCACGTCGACGTCACCAACCTCACCGAGCCCGGCCAGGAGCCGCACGACCTCGAGGTCAGCGCCCAGCAGCGCGGCCAGATCGAGGAGTCCGACGTGGCGCTCTACCTCAAGGGCCTGCAGCCCGCCGTCGACGACGCGATCAGCCAGTCCGGCATCGGCACCAAGGTCGACGCGGCCTCCCTGACCAGCCTGGAGAAGCACGGCAGCGAGGTCGGCGGCCACGCCGAGGAGCACGACCACGATCACGACCACGGCGACGAGAACGGCTCCGACCCGCACATCTGGCTCGACCCGGTGAAGTACGCCGAGGTCGCCGAGGGCGTCGGCAAGGCCCTGCAGAAGGCCGACCCCGACCACGCGGCCGACTACAAGAAGAACACCGCGGCCGTGGTCAAGGACCTGGACGCCCTGAACACCGCGTTCGAGGACGGCCTGAAGGACACCGACTCCAAGGTGTTCATCACGACCCACGCCGCCTTCGGGTACCTCGCCGAGCGCTACGGCCTCACCGAGGAGGCCATCAGCGGCCTCGACCCCGAGAGCGAGCCCAGCGCCGCCCGCGTCAAGGACCTCCAGAAGATGGCGAAGGCCGACGGCGTCACCACGGTCTTCTACGAGACCCTCGTCAGCGACAAGACGGCGAAGACCCTGGCGGGCGACGCGCACCTGAAGACTGATGTACTCGACCCGATCGAGGGCATCACCGGCAAGTCCAAGGGCGACGACTACATCCAGGTCATGAAGTCGAACCTGGCGGCGCTGCAGAAGGCACTCGGCGCCAAGTGACGTACGGATCAAGCGGCTTGAAGGGCGGCACCGAGATGAGTGACCCCGTCATCACCCTGCGGCGGGTCACCGCCGAGCTGGGCTCCCGGCCGGTGCTGCGCGGCATCGACCTCACCGTGGGCCGCGGCGAGGTCGTCGCCCTGCTCGGCGCCAACGGCTCCGGCAAGTCGACCGCCGTGCGCAGCGTCATCGGCCAGGTGCCGCTCACCGGCGGCGAGATCGAGCTCTTCGGCACCCCGCGCCGCCGCTTCAAGGACTGGGCGCGCGTCGGCTACGTGCCGCAGCGCACCACCGCCGCGGGCGGCGTCCCGGCGACGGTCACCGAGGTCGTCGCCTCGGGCCGGCTGTCCCGGGCGAAGTTCGGCGTCCTGCGCAGGGCGGACCGGGAGGCGGTGCGCCGCGCCCTGGAGCTGGTCGGGATGGCCGACCGCGCCAAGGACTCGGTCAACGCGCTCTCCGGCGGCCAGCACCAGCGCGTGCTGATCGCCCGGGCCCTGGTCGCCGAGCCCGAGCTGCTGATCATGGACGAGCCGATGGCGGGCGTCGACCTGGCCAGCCAGGAGATCCTCGCCGCGACTCTGCGTGAGCAGGTCGCCACGGGCGCCACCGTCCTCCTCGTCCTGCACGAACTGGGCCCGCTGGAGCCGCTGATCGACCGCGCGGTGGTGCTGCGCGACGGCTGCGTGCTGCACGACGGGCCACCGCCCAAGGCCGTCGGGCAGCACGCGCTGCCGGGCCACGACCACGTCCACCCGCACTCCGACGCGGGCGCCGAACCGATCCGTACGGGACTGCTGAGCTGATGGAATTCCTCGACTTCGCCTTCATGCAGCGGGCTCTGCTCGCGGCCGTCCTCATCGGGATCACGGCACCCGCCATCGGCATCTACCTCGTCCAGCGCCGCCAGGCCCTGATGGGCGACGGCATCGGCCACGTGGCGATGACCGGCGTCGGTCTCGGCTTCCTGCTGTCGACGTCCCCGGTGTGGATGGCGATGGCCGTCTCCGCGGTCGGCGCGCTGCTCATGGAGCTGATCCGCTGGTACGGCAAGACCCGCGGCGACATCGCCCTCGCGATGCTCTTCTACGGCGGTATGGCGGGCGGCGTCATGCTGATCAACCTGGCGCCGGGCGGCTCGACCGCCAACCTCAGCTCGTACCTGTTCGGCTCGCTCACCACGGTCTCCCCCGAGGACGTCGTGGCGATCAGCTGGCTCGCCGCGTTCGTCGTCCTCGTGACGGTCGGGCTGCGCCGGCAGCTGTTCGCGGTGAGCCAGGACGAGGAGTTCGCCCGGGTCACCGGTCTGCCGGTGCGCGCCCTGAACCTGCTGGTCGCCATCACGGCGGCGGTCACGGTGACGGTCGCCATGCGTGTCGTCGGACTGCTCCTGGTGTCGGCGCTGATGGTGGTCCCGGTGGCCGCCGCCCAGCAGCTGACCCGCAGCTTCAAGGCGACGTTCGTGATCGCGGTCGCCATCGGCGTCGTGGTGACCCTCGGCGGCACCGTCACCTCGTACTACCAGGACGTGCCGCCCGGCGCGACGATCGTGCTCCTGACGATCGGCGTCTTCATCGTCCTGACGCTCCTCGCCACGCCGCTCGCCCGCCGCAGGGCACGGGCGGCGACGGTCGCGGCCGGCGATCCGGCGGAGTGCTCGATCCCCGAGCAGGCCCCGGCCAAGGTCTGACCCGGTCACAGCGCCGCCTGGCACAATGGCGGCGGTACGTACGTGGCAGGGATGTGAGGAGGAACCCGTGGCAGCCCCGGTTCGAGGCAGGTCTACCCGCCAGCGCGCGGCAGTGGCGGCGGCGCTCGACGAGGTGGACGAGTTCCGCAGCGCCCAGGAGTTGCACGACGTCCTCAAGCACAAGGGCGACTCGGTCGGTCTGACCACGGTCTACCGCACGCTGCAGTCCCTCGCCGACGCCGGCGAGGTGGACGTCCTGCGCACGTCGGAGGGCGAGGCCGTGTACCGCCGTTGCTCCTCGGGCGACCATCACCATCACCTGGTCTGCCGGATGTGCGGCAAGGCCGTCGAGGTCGAGGGCCCGGCGGTGGAGAAGTGGGCGGAGGCGATCGCCTCCGAGCACGGTTACGTCAACGTGGCGCACACGGTGGAGATCTTCGGCACGTGTGCGGAGTGCGCTGCCGCCGGTTGAGCGGGGGCGCCTCCTCGTGTGCCGGGTCGGTCGTCGCGGGCGGGTGCGGGTTGCGTCGTGGCTTCTCGCGCAGTTCCCCGCGCCCCTGAGGGGCGCGGGCGCAACCTGCAGCAGAGATCCGGCCTAGCCCTCGGCTTCCAGCTGCAGCAGGACCTCATTCGGCGTCGCGCCGCCGAACCGGCGGTCGCGGGAGGCGAATTCGACGCACGCACGCCACAGGTCGCGGCGGTCGAAGTCCGGCCAGAGCACGTCCTGGAAGACCATCTCGGCGTAAGCGCTCTGCCACAGAAGGTAGTTGGACGTGCGCTGCTCGCCGCTGGGGCGCAGGAACACGTCGACGTCCGGCATGTCCGGGTAGTAGAGGTACTTGGCGAAGGTCTTCTCGGACACCTTCGACGGGTCGAGGCGGCCGGCCTTCACGTCCTCGGCGATGGCCTGCGCGGCGTCGGCGATCTCGGCGCGGCCGCCGTAGTTCATGCAGAAGTACAGGGTCAGCTTGTCGTTGTCCTTGGTCTGCTCCTGGGAGATCTCCAGCTCCCGGGCGACCGACTTCCACAGCTTGGGCATCCGCCCGACCCAGCGCACCCGCACGCCCAGGTCGTCGAGCTGGTCCCGGGTCTTGCGGATGAAGTCCCGGTTGAAGTTCATCAGGAAGCGGACCTCGTCGGGCGACCGCTTCCAGTTCTCCGTCGAGAACGCGTACAGGGAAATGGCCCCCACGCCCATCTCGATGGCGCCCTGCAGGACGTCGAGCACCCGCTCGGCGCCGACCTTGTGCCCCTCGGTGCGGGGCAGCCCGCGCTCCTTGGCCCAGCGTCCGTTGCCGTCCATCACGATGGCCACGTGCTCGGGCACCAGCTCGCCCGGGATCTTCGGCGGCCGCGCGCCCGACGGGTGCGGTTCGGGTGTCTCGTACTCACGACGGGACGACCGTCCGAGGATTCCTCGACGTGCCATGTTCCGGGCCTCTCCCCTAGCTCAGTGCCAGCTCTCGCTAGCTTTTCTCCACGTACCGCAGCGAGCGCAGTCCGCGCTCCAGGTGCCAGTGCAGGTACGCCGACACCAGCCCGCTGCCCTCCCGTACGAAGCGTGCCTCGCACGCGTCGGCCGTCTCCCAGTCGCCGGTCAGCAGCGCACCGAGCAGGGTGAGGGCCTGCGGTGAGGGTACGACGCTGCCCGGTACCCGGCAGTCGACGCAAACCGAGCCGCCCGCGCCGACCGAGAAGAATCGGTTGGGACCGGGCATTCCGCACTTCGCGCAGTCGCCGAAGGTGGGCGCGTACCCGTTCACGGCGAGGGAGCGGAGCAGGAACGCGTCGAGGATGAGGTGCGCCTCGTGCTCGCCGCGGGCGAGCGTGCGCAGGGCCCCGACGAGCAGCAGGTACTGCTGCACGGCCGGCTCGCCCTCGTGATCGGTGAAGCGTTCCGCCGTCTCCAGCATGGCGGTGCCTGCGGTGTAGCGGGCGTAGTCGCTGACGATGCCGCCGCCGTACGCGGCGATGGTCTCGCTCTGCGTGCACAGCGGCAGCCCGCGCCCGATCAGCTCGCTGCCCCGGGCGAAGAACTGGACGTCGACGTGGGAGAACGGTTCGAGCCTGGCCCCGAACTTCGACTTGGTGCGCCGCACGCCGCGGGCCACGGCGCGGACCCGCCCGTGGCCGCGGGTGAGGAGCGTGATGATGCGGTCGGCTTCCCCGAGCTTCTGGGTCCGCAGGACGATCCCGTCGTCACGGAAGAGACTCATCCCACACCCCCTCGGGTCCTCCGCCGGGGGTACGGGGGCCGTCCCCGGGGCGCGAGCGGCGTGCTCCGTCCCGCCGCACCCGGCTCGTGGGTGCGCGGCTTCTGGATGCGCAGCACGGTGCCGTCGTCGCGGAGCAGGCTCATGACTCCATTCTGCCTCTCCGCGGACGGGGGCCGGGGCGCGGCCGGGTTGTTCGGGCGCGGAGGCCCGGGGCCGCCCCGATCAGGGGACCTCGCCGCGGCTCCTTCTGTTCTCGTACGCCGTCGCGGCCCGCAGCCGCTCGGTCGTCGTCGCCTCGCGCACTATCTCGGGCGGGCAGTCCCACTCGCGGCCGCCGCCGAAGGGGCGCAGCTGTACGTACGGGCCCTCGTGTCCCATCACCCGGCCCACCTGTCCCGTGCTCGTGTCGACTGCGTACGAACCGATCGGCGGCTTCATCGGGTGGTGCTCCTGTCCGGTAGTGCGTCCTGCCGTGCGACGAGCGCGGCGGCCGGGCGGGCCGCCGCGTCAACCGGACAACGTCTCGATTCCACCGAGGGACACGGGGCGGTCCGCGCAATTGACACCGGGTCCGGACCGAGTGGGGACAGCACAATTCCCGGCCCCGTGCGTGCGACTCGCGCTTTCTCCGTCATTTCGTCGTTCCCTCCACGCTCGGCGGACATGGTTCTCGTGGCCCGTCACGTGGCTCCCCTTCCCGATTCGATTTCACGCTTCGCCACTCGGCGGTGGCGTCGTGTCTCTACAGTGGGGAGGAGTCTGTGCAGTACAAGCGCCTTGCCGGACCGACGGGTCGGCCATGGCCATTGGTCCGGGCAAGGGATGCGGCCTTTCCTCCGCTGCGGCTACTTCGGTGGTTTCGAACGGGCAATTCGCAAACCGAAGTCGGATGTCGCCCGGAGGGCCGACGAGGCGCCGCGAACGCTGATTCTTTCGAGCGGATGTGCCGTAGGTGACAAGGATTCGCGCTCACCGTCGGGGAAGTTCCGCACCCACCCGCCCCTCGCATCCGTGCGTGTCCCGCGTCACCCCGTGGACGGCGTCCGCGACGGGGTCAGCCTGCTGGCACAGGACGAGTGCCACGTCGTCCTGGAGCGGCGCCGCGGTGTGCGCGGTCACGGCCGCGTACAGGGCGTCGAGGGCGTCGCTCTGCAGGACCGCGGAGAGCGGCTCCGCGCACCGGTCGAGCAGCGGGAACTCGGTGCCATCCGGGGAGCGCGCCTCGATCAGGCCGTCGGTGTAGAAGAGGACCCGGTCGCCCGGCTGCAGCCAGCAGCGGCGTGCGCCCGGCCGGGTACCGAGGCCCAACGGCAGCGCGGAGTCGGCCGGTTGGAGCAGTTTGAGCGATCTGCCGATGCGCAGCGGCGGCGGGTGGCCGCAGTTGACGAGCCGGACCTCGCCCGGGGCGAACTCGGCGAACAGCGCGGTGACGAAGTCCTCGGGGCCGAGGTCCGGGGCGACGAGCGCGTCCAGGCGGACGGCGATGTCGGTGAGTTCGGGGGTCACATAGGCCAGGTCGCGAAAGCCGCTGAGCACCGTCGCGGCGGTCTGCACCGCGCCCAGGTCGTGTCCGCGTACGTCGCCGATGAACACCCGTGTCCCGAAGGGGGTGTTGACGATCTCGTACACGTCGCCGCCGACCGTCGCCGGCTCCAGGGGGCAGTGGTGCCGGGTGAAGACGTCGACCTCGCCGATCCGCGCGGCCACCGGGCGCATGATCGCGCCCTGCGCCACCTGGGCCACCTGGACGGCGTGCCGGAGGGCCGCCGTGCGCGCCGTCAGCCGCCCCGCGACCCGGACGGCCAGGACACCGCCCGCGAGCAGCACCAGGTACTCCAGGACGAACGGCGGCGTGCCCGCCAGATGCCGGACGGTACCGACCGACAGGGCGAGGGCGGCGCTCCACCCGGCCACGGCGAGCGTGCCGCGCGCGCCCAGCCGGGAGCAGGCCAGGACCGGCCCGATCAGCAGCGCCCCCACCGCCGGCCGCCATCCGTCGTGGAACGTACCGAGCACGGCGAGCAGCGCGGTGACGGCCAACGGCAGCAGTAAGCCGCCCGCCCTTCTCCAGCGCCCTCGCCCGCTGTCCCGCACAGCCATGCAGGAGCCTCCCGCCTGCCCTGCCCCGCTCGCCCCGCCGCAGTGAGCGATCCACTCTGGCCGAACGCACCGTTCCGTGCCCCCCGTTGAGCACAGTGCGCATCCGCGCGACCGCAACCGTCCCCCGCTGACGCCTTCTGCCCGGATCGGCGTGCCGGGCGCGGGGCAGCCGCTCAACTTTCGCCAACCACTGATGCGGCCCCCGTGCCGGAGCAGACTGTCCGGCGACGGCGCGCGGACGTGCGCGGTACGGGCGAGCCGGGAGGCGGTGCGGGTGGAGACTTTCCCCGCCGAGACGACGAGCTTCATCGGGCGCGATCAGGAACTGGCCGCGCTCGACCGGGTGCTGACGCGGCACCGGCTCGTCACCCTCACCGGGGTCGGCGGCGTCGGCAAGTCGCGCCTCGCCGCGCGCGCCGCCCGTCGCGCGGCGCCGCGGTTCGCCGACGGCGCGCGGCTGGTCGCGCTCTCCCCGCTGCGCGAACCCTCCCTGCTGGGCCACGTCGTCTTCGAGGAGCTCGGTCTGGTCGACCAGTCGACGCGGCCTCCCGAGGAGCTCATCGCCGAGTGGCTCGCCACCAGGAACCTGCTGCTCGTCCTGGACACCTGCGAGCACCTGGTCGGTGCGTGCGCGCGGCTCGCGACCCGGCTGCTCGACGCGGGGCCCGGGCTGCGGATCCTGGCGACCAGCCGGGAGCCGCTGGGCGCGGCGGGCGAGTGGCTCATGGAAGTGGACCCGCTGCCCGTGGCGGCCGATGCCGCGGCGGAGCCGGCGGGCGGTGACGCCGTCTCGCTGTTCGCGGACCGGGCGGCCGCCGCGGTCGACGGCTTCCGGCTCGGCCGTGCGGAGCGGGAGTCGGCCGTGACCGTGTGCCGCCGCCTCGACGGCATCCCGCTGGCCATCGAGCTCGCCGCGGCCCAGCTGGCGGAGCTGACGGTGCGGGAGCTCGGCGAGCGGCTGCGGCACCGGTTCGACACCCTGGTCGTCCCGGACGCCCCGGGCGGCCCGGCCCCGTCCCGGCACCGGACGCTGCGCACCACGATCGGCTGGAGCCACGAACTGTGCGCGCCCCTGGAGCGGCTGCTGTGGGCCCGTCTGTCGGTCTTCGCCGACGGCTTCGACCTGGCCGGCGCCCGGGCGGTGGCCGCGGGCGGCCCGCTGTCCGCCGAGGCCGTTCCCGCCCTGCTCGACAAGCTGGTCGCGAAGTCCCTGGTGCGCCCGGACCCGGTACCGGGCGGGGCGGAGCCGACCCGGTACCGGCTGCTCGACACCGTGCGGGAGTACGGCGCGCAGTGGCTGCGCGAGCTCGGCGAGGAGGCGGCGGTGCGGCGGGCCCACCTGGAGCGCTACCGGGAGCTGGCCGCGCAGGGCGACCGCGAGTGGCTGACCGACCGGCAGCCGGTCTGGGGCGCGCGCATCACGGCCGAGCACGCCAACATCCGGGCGGCCCTCGACTTCGCGCTCCGTGAGGGCCGGCGGCACATCGCGCTGGAGATGACCGGCTCCCTGTGGTTCTTCTGGTTCGCGTGCGGGTTCGCCCGTGAGGGCCGCCACTATCTGGAGCGGGCCCTGGCCGACGGCCCGGAGCCCGGGCCCGAGTACGCCAAGGCGCTGTGGAGCTGCGGCATCGTGGCCATGGCGCAGGGCAGTCTCGACGTGGCGCTGCGGCACTCCGCCGAGTTCCGGGTGCTGGCGGCGACGTCCGCGGACCCGACCGCGGACGTGGCGGCGGACTACCTCACGGGCACGATCCTGACCCAGCAGGGCGACCACGAGCAGGCGATCGCCGTGCTGGACTCGGCCGCGCCGCAGACCCGGCGGGGCGCGTACGAGGCCGCGTGCTTCCTGAACCGGATCTCCCGCGCGTTCTCCCGCATCTACGTCGGCGACTTCGACGAGGGCAGGGCCCTCGCGCACGGCGTCTGCGTCGAGCTGGCCGCGCGCGGCGACTGCTGGGGGCGGGCGTTCGGCGACTATGTGCAGGCGCTCGCCGCGTTCGGGCTCGGGCACTGGTCCGAGGCCGCCGGGCACGCCCGCGCGAGTCTGCGGGGCAAGGCCGGTCTCCACGACACCCTGGGCGTCGCCCTCGCCGCCGACGTGCTGGCCGCCGCGACCGTGGCCGACGGGCAGGACGAGGCGGGGGCCCGGCTGCTGGGCGCGGCGCAGCGGGTGTGGCTGGGCTTCGGCCGCCCCCAGATGGGCAATCCGCAGCTCGTCGCGGTCCGCGCGGACGCGGAGCGGCGGAGCCGGCAGGCCCTCGGCGAGGCCGCCTACACGAAGGCGTACGAGGAGGGGCTGCACGACGAGGCCGTCGACGGGATCGTCTACAGCACCGGCACCTAGAACGGAGCTCAGCCGACCCCGCGGGTCTCCTGCTCGGCGCGTGCCTCGATGCCGCGGAAGTGGTGGGCCATGGCCTCCTGCGCCCCGGCGGCGTTCCCGGCGCGCAGCGCGGCCACGATGGCGCGGTGCCGTTCGACGGTCACCTCGGGCGCGGGGTCGTGGGCCCACCGGCGCACCCCGGCGACCCGGTCGAACACGTTCCAGAACGCGCCGAGCAGCTGCGGGATCAGTTCGTTGCCGAGCGAGCGGTAGAGCGTCTCGTGGAAGGCGCGGTCCAGGTCGGCGAACGGCTCGCCGGCCTGCCCCGCCTCGCTCATCTTCCGTACGATCACGTCGAGTCGGTCCAGGACGGCGTCGTCGGGCGGGGCCGCGGCGACCCGCCGGATCAGTCCTTCTTCGAGGACCTCGCGCACCTGGAGGATCTCGGCGAGGGCGTGCGCGTCGTCGGCGGGGCGCAGCAGGGTGCGGAAGGTGAGGCCGTCGGCGAGCGGGGTCAGCGAGGCCTGGCCGACGTAGGTGCCGTAGCCGTGTCTGATCTCCACGATGTCGAGGGCCTGGAGGGCCTTGAGGGCCTCTCGCACCGAGTTCCTGCTCACGCCGAGGGTGTCCATCAACTCGGCTTCCGTGGGCAGGAGTTCACCGGGCCGCAAGCCCGTGTCCAGGATCAGTTGCGTCACCGCGCGCCGGACCTGGTGGCTGACGCGGCGATGGCGTACGGCCGGGCCGCCGGGCTCGTCGTCGGACATGCGCCGCATCGTAGGCGCTCGGGACATCCCACGTCCCACCTCGGGGCGAAAGAGGTTCTCCGCGCGATGCTGCGCGATCTCTTGACCGCCCCTGCGGGGCCTCTTATGGTCACGTCGCTACCCAGACGTAGGACGTTGGATCTCCCGGCTCCGGTGCACCTCCCCGGCCGGGCGGTCCTCTCACCGGAGTCACTGGAGGCACCATGAGCGACCATGACGCGACCGGCCGCCGTTCCTTCCTCAAGTACACCGGCGCCCTCGGCGCCGCGGCCGCCATCTCCACGTCGCTGTCCGCCTGTTCGTCCGGTCCGAAGTCCACGAACGACACCGGTGACGACGACGGCGCGGGCGGCTCGACGTCCCTGACGGCCGTCATCGGCTACGGCAACGACGGCAGCTGGGACCCGACGCTGACGGCGTCCGCGTTCGCGATGGCCGGCAACCACCACATCTACGAGGGGCTCGTCGACACCGACCCGATCACCCGGGCTCCGTACGCGGCACTCGCGACCGAGGTGCCGGACGCGGCCCAGCTCAAGGGGACGACATGGACGTTCACGCTGCGCTCCGGCGCCACCTGGCACGACGGGAAGCCGGTGACGGCGGACGACGTGGTGTTCGTCTTCGACCGGATCCTCGACCCGGACACGCAGACGCTCGCCAAGGGATTCTTCGAGAGCTGGCTGAAGGAGGTCAGGAAGACCGGCGACTCCTCGGTCGAGCTGGTCCTCAAGTTCCCCTTCCCGGAGGGGATCGCCCGGCTGACCCTCGCCAAGATCATGCCGAAGCACGTCTTCTCGCGGCCCGGCGCGTGGGACGACGCGATGAAGGGCAAGGCCGTCGGTTCGGGCCCGTACCGGCAGACCTCGCACCAGCCCAAGGTGAACACGACCTTCGAGGCCTTCGCGGACTACAACGGCCCGCGTGAACCGGCCTTCAAGAAGATGAACTGGCTGACCATCGTCGACGCGGCGCCGCGGGTCGCGAAGATCTCCGGGGGCAGCGCCGACGCGCAGATCGCCGACAACGTCCCGTACGCCAATGTCCCCCAGCTGGAGAAGGGCGGGCTCACCGTCGAGGGCGGCGCCGGGATGAACAACCTGTTCCTGCTGTTCAACACCGCGCACGAGCCGTTCGGTGACGTACGGGTGCGGCAGGCGCTGCACTACGCGATCGACCGGAAGAAGATGATCGAGGTCGCGCTCAAGGGGCACGGGAAGGCGGCCACGTCGTTCCTCGACGAGGGGAACCCCGCGCACCGCGACGCGAAGCCGGTCTACGGCTACGACCCGGAGAAGGCCGAGCGGCTGCTGAAGGACGCCGGGGTGAGCGGTCTGCGCATCAACCTCATGGCCGTGAACGTGTCGTGGATCGTGGACTGTCTGCCGACCATCAAGGCGTCCTGGGACGCGATCGGCGTCAGGACCACGCTCGACCCGCAGGAGACCACGGCGGTCTTCACGAAGCTGGACCAGAAGAAGGACTTCCAGGTGGTGGCGGCGGCCTCCAATCCCAATCAGTTCGGCCTCGACGCGGACCTGATCATGCACTACAACTACGGGCCCGCCAACACGTGGATGGGGTACGCCCGTTGGGCGGACGACCCCACGGCCAAGCAGCTCTTCCGGCGGATGGACCAGGCGACGCGGGAGCCGGACGCCGCCAGGAAGAAGGCGATGATCCAGGACTATCTCGACGTCGTCGCCGAGCAGGCCGTCATCTACCCCGTCGTGCACAACGAGCTGATGACCGCGTGGGACGGCAAGAAGATCACCGGTGTGCAGGCGCAGCCCTACCCCGGGATCAACCTGCTCAAGGCCCACCCCGCGTAGGACAGGCTCCGCCTCGGTACACGCTCCGCCTCGAACAAGGGAGTTCACGCCCGTGGCCGTGATCGCCAGAATTCTCGCCCGGCGCCTCGTGCTGCTCGTGCCGCTGCTGCTCGGCATCGTCCTGTTCGTGTTCCTCGTGATGCGCTTCGCCGACGTCGACCCGGCGTCCGCGTACTTCCAGGGCGCCAACCCGACGCCGCGGCAGCTGCACGAGTTCCGGGAACGCAACGGGCTGCTCGACCCGTTGCCGCTGCGCTACCTCCACTTCGTCGGCGATCTGCTCCAGGGCGACATGGGGATCAGCGTGCTGACCCGGCAGCCGGTCGTCGAGCAGGTCACCACCGCGCTGCCGCTCACCCTGCAGCTGACGTTCCTCGGCCTCGGCATCGCCGTGGTGGTGTCGCTGGTGCTCGGCATCAGCGCGGCCATCCACCGCGACCGGACCTGGGACCAGGTCGTCCGGGTCGTGTCGCTGACCGGGGTGGCCGCGCCGGGGTTCTGGCTGGCGCTGCTGATGATCCAGTACCTGGCGGTGGACCGGGGCTGGTTCCCGACCGGCGGCTACGTCAACCCGGCCGATTCCCTCACCGGTTGGCTGACGTGCATGACGCTGCCGGCGCTGGCCCTGTCGCTGCCGGTCGCCGCGCAGCTCACCCGGATCGTCCGGACGGCCGTGGTGGAGGAGCTCGACAAGGACTACGTGCGCACGGCCGTCGGCAGCGGGCTCCCGCCGCTCGTCGTGGTCGGCCGCAACGTGCTGCGCAACGCCCTGATCAACCCGCTCACCGTGCTCGGCCTGCGAGTGGGCTATCTGCTGGGCGGGGCGGTGGTCGTGGAGACGATCTTCTCGCTGCCCGGGATGGGGAAGCTGATGATCGACGCGGTGAAGAACGGGGACCCCGCCGTGGTTCAGGGGGTCGTACTGACGACGGCCGTCGGGTTCGTCGTCGTCAACCTGGTGATCGACGTGCTGTATCTGCTGGTGAATCCGCGGCTGCGGGGGCTGTCGTGAAGGCCTCGGGGCTCCGCCCCGGACTCCGCTCCTCACGCGCCGGAGGGGCTCGGCTGCGCTCCCGCATCGCGCTCGGCGTTCTCGCGGTCGTCGTGCTCATGGCCCTGTTCGCCCCGCTGCTCGCCCCGCACGACCCGCTCGACCAGCAGGCGCAGGTGGACGGCACCGGTCATCCGTCCGGCGCGCACTGGATGGGACAGGACAGCCTGGGCCGGGACATCCTCAGCCGGCTGATGTACGGGGCCCGGTGGTCCCTCGCCATCGGGCTCGGGGCGACCCTGCTCGCGCTCGTCGTGGGCGCGGTCCTCGGCGCGGTCGCCGCGACGTCCCGCAAGGCCGTCGACGAGACCCTGATGCGCTGCCTGGACGTCGTCATGGCGTTCCCCGGGATCGCCCTCGCGGCCGTGCTCGTCGCCGTGTTCGGCGGCGGGATCCCGGTGCTGATCTGCGCGCTCGCGTTCCTGTTCACGCCGCCCATCGCCCGGGTCGTCCGCGCCAACGTCCTGGACCAGTACGGCGAGGACTACGTGACCGCCGAGCGCGTCATCGGGGCCCGCACCCCGCACATCGTGCTCAGGCACGTCGCGATCAACTGCGCGGCGCCGATCCTGGTGTTCTGCACGGTGCAGGTCGCGGAGGCGATCGTCTTCGAGGCGTCGCTGTCCTTCATCGGCGCGGGCGTGCGGCCGCCGGACCCGTCCTGGGGCAGCGTCATCGCCGACGGCAAGAACATGGTGCTGATCGGCGGCTGGTGGGCGACCGTCTTCCCCGGCCTGCTGATGCTGGTCACGGTCCTGTCCCTCAACGTCCTCAGCGAAGGCGTCTCCGACGCGTGGGCGGCGCCGGCCGCGCGGGACGTGGCGGCCGAGGAACCCGACCGGCTGGAGGCCGCGGCGCCCGGCACCGGCCAGGTCCTCGAACTCCCCGGGCTCACGCAGGCCGCGGCCCGGCTGCGCGCCCGCGCCCGGCCGCTGCCCGACGGGCCGCCGGTGCTCTCCGTGCGGGGCCTCGCCATCGGCTTCGACGCGCGGCACGGCGGGGTCGACATCGTCGACGGCATCGGCTTCGACGTACGCCCCGGTGAGGTCCTGGGCCTGGTCGGCGAGTCCGGCTGCGGCAAGTCGCTGACCGCGCTGACCGTGATGGGCCTGCAGCCCAAGGGGGCCCGCGTCCAGGGACAAGTGACGTTCGACGGGACCGAGTTGACGTCCCTGCCGATGAGTGCGCGGCGCCGGCTGCTCGGCCACGACATGGCGATGATCTACCAGGACGCGCTGTCGTCCCTGAACCCGGCGATGACCGTGCGTGCGCAGCTCAAGCAGGTCGTCCGGCGCGGCGGCCGCCGCTCCCCCGCCGAGCTCCTCGCCCTCGTCGGGCTCGACCCGGACCGCACTCTGCGCAGCTACCCGCACGAGCTGTCCGGCGGTCAGCGCCAGCGCGTCCTCATCGCCATGGCACTGTCCCGCGACCCGAAGCTGATCGTCGCCGACGAGCCGACGACGGCGCTCGACGTGACGGTGCAGGCGCAGATCATCGAGCTGCTGCTGCGGCTGCGCGCCGAGCTGGGCTTCGCGCTCGTCCTCGTCTCGCACGACCTGGCGCTGGTCGCCGACGTCACGGACCGGGTCGTCGTCATGTACGGCGGCCAGATCGTGGAGACGGGAGTGACGGCCGATCTGGTGGGGGCACCCCGGCACCACTACACGCGCGGCCTGTTGGGCTCGGTGCTCTCCCTGGAGTCGGCGGCCGACCGGCTCACCCAGATCAAGGGCGTGGTCCCGTCCCCGGCAGACTTCCCGGCGGGCTGCCGCTTCGCGGACCGCTGCCCGCTGGCGTCGGAGGTGTGCCGGGACCTGGCCCCGGACCTGGTGGGCGGCGCGGCGCACGCCACGGCGTGCCATCACCCGGCAGCGCCCCACAAGGACGCGGGGAACGGCGCGAGCGACCACGACGGCGCCGCGGACGCGCCACCGGCCACGGTGCCCCCGGCGCGCGGCGCCGAGGCGGAGAGGGAGCCGAAATGACCACACCACTGGTGGAGTTGACCGACGTGCACGTAGTGCACAAGGCACGCTCGGGCGGCCTCTTCGGCCGCGACCGCGTCCACGCCCTCACGGCGGCGGACCTGACCGTCGCCCCGGGCGAGACCCTGGGCGTCGTGGGCGAATCGGGCTGCGGCAAGTCGACCCTGGCCAAGGTCCTGGTGGGCGTCCAGAGACCGGCCTCGGGAACGGTGACGTACCGGGGCGGCGACCTGTGGACCATGCCCGCCGCCGAGCGCCGCGCGGCGGTCGGCACCGGCGTCGGCATGATCTTCCAGGACCCCTCGACGGCCCTGAACCGGCGGCTGACCGTACGGCAGATCGTGCGCGACCCGATGGACGTGCACCGGTACCGCACGAGCGGCGCACGCGATGTGCGGGTACGGGAGTTGCTGGGGCTGGTCGGCCTGCCGAAGGCGCTGGCCGATGCACTGCCCGGGCAGCTGTCGGGCGGGCAGCGGCAGCGGGTCGCCATCGCGCGGGCGCTGGCCCTGGAGCCGGACCTGGTGGTGGCCGACGAGCCGACGAGCGCCCTCGACGTGTCGGTGCGCGCCCAGATCCTCAACCTCCTCCTCGATCTCAAGGAACGCCTCGGCCTCGCCCTGGTCTTCGTCTCGCACGACATCCAGACGGTGCGCCGGATGAGCGACCGGGTCATCACCATGTACCTGGGCCGCATCGTGGAGGAGACGCCCGCCGCCGACGTCCTGGACCGGGCCCGGCACCCGTACACGCGCGCCCTGTTCTCGGCGACGCCCGGGCTGCTCGCCCCGGTCGACCCGATCCCGCTGGCCGGCCCGGTGCCGTCGGCCACGCGTCCGCCGT
The DNA here is from genome assembly GCF_050410835.1 of Streptomyces sp. cg35. Taxonomy (NCBI): domain Bacteria; kingdom Bacillati; phylum Actinomycetota; class Actinomycetes; order Kitasatosporales; family Streptomycetaceae; genus Streptomyces; species Streptomyces sp. cg35. The sequence goes on along the minus strand of NZ_CP191268.1, from coordinate 6,005,714 downwards.
CCGGCTGCCCGTTCCGTACGCGGTGCTGGCGGGCGGACGCGGTCTGCGCGGCGGCGATGCCCGAGCCGGAGGGGACCGGCGGGCACGTCCACCGGTGCCACCATCCGGTCCGCGCGGACCAGTCCACGCACGACCTCGTCCAGGAGGTCCGCTGACCGGTCAGCCCCTGTTCACCGGCTCTCCGGGCGCGGCGAAGTCGACCTGGGCGGCCGGCCGTACGCGGATGCCCCGGTCGGGGAAGTCGATGTGCCGGTAGATCTCGTTGTGGTGGGCGATCGACCGGTCCGGCGGGGCGAAGTCCGTCGTGGCGGGGCGGACGGACGTCGTGTGCCCGTCCGCCACGAGCACCAGGTCGTAGCCCTCGCTGAGGGCCCGGCGCGCGGTCGTCTCCACGCAGTTCTCCGTGGCGAAGCCCGTGACGAGCAGCTCGGTGACGCCCAGCTCGCGCAGTGCCGCGTCGAGCCCGGTCCGCAGGAACGCGTCGGCGGTCGACTTGGTCACCAGCAACTCACCCTTGTCAGGCGCGAGTTCGGGCACGACGGGCCCGGCACCCTCCTGCCGCACCGTGACGACGGGAACACCCGCCGCCCGCGCCCTGGAGCGCAGGCCCGCGATGACGCCGATGGTCTCCTCGGCGCGATGCATGATCGGCAGCATGTCGTGCTGCATGTCGATGACGAGGAGCGCGGGGCGGTGCGGGTGAGCGGCCACGGGCCCACCCTAACCGCGGCTATTCCCGGGGGAGTTCGGGGCGGCGGCTGTGCAGGCGGAGCGCGCCGCGCAGCCGGACCCAGTGGCCGGTGGCCAGGCACAGCAGCGGGTAGCGCCAGCGGGCGAGCCCCACGACCTGCGGGCTGTCCGCGCCCATCAGGCGCACGCCGTCCCGGATCACGGCGTCGAACGCGGCGACGGAGCGATGGGGGCGGCAGGCCCAGAGCAGGGCGTAGGCGACCCGGCCGCGCGCGTACCAGGCCTGGAGGTGATCCCGGCCGTGGATGCGCGCCTCGTCGGCGGCCAGCGCCTCGTACTCAGCGAGGGCGGTACGGACCCGGCCGGTCCGCCGGTGGGTGGTGGCGGTGAACCGGCGGGCGCCCAGGGTCCAGGGATGGTCGGGGCCGTACAGCCGGGCGTAGTCGGTACCGCGGGCCCGGGCCACGGCCGCGGCCTTGCGCCAGCGCCCCGCGCGGCGCAGGGCGAAGGACCACCAGTCGCGCTGCATCAGGGTCGCGACGTGGTCCGGGCCGAAGTGCGCCGTCAGATCCTCCAGGAGGCGCCGTTGCAGGGTGGCGTTGCGCCGGACCAGGCCGACGGAACAGTAGGCGGAGCCCAGGCTGCGGCGTGCGTGGATCGAGGCCCAGCTCCAGGGGCCCGATCTCGTCTCCTGCGCACGCAGCACGCGCCGCCGGATCCGCAGGGCCTTGAGACGTCGCTGCACCGCGCGGTAGCCGTCCGCCACGTCGTCGAGCAGGCCGATCGTCTGCGGATGGCCCGGGCCGAGCAGACGCGTGTAATCGGCGTACAGGTCCCGTGTCAGACGGCGTGCCGCCCGCCCGAGCCCGACGGAGAGGAGCGCCGACGCGTACTCCGCGCGCGTGGCCAGGGTCAGCAGGCTGTCGGCGCCGTACATGCGCTCGGTGTCCGCGAGGGCCGCGCGGGTCAGTGCGCACTCCTCCCGGTGGCGTCCCGCCTTGCCGTGGGCGGTCGCCAGCCAGCGCCGGGCAAGGAGCGTGGCCGGGTGGTCCGCGCCGCGGATGCGCGCCATGTCGTCCACGACCCTGCGGTGCTGCGCGAGCGCCTCGTCGTGGCGCTCGCACGCGGTGAGCGCGTCGGCCAAGTCGCTGCGGGCGTAGACGACTTGCGTGTTCTCGCTCCCGTGGATCCGGGTGTACTCGGCCACGTTCGCCTCGCGCAGCTCACGGGCCTGCTCGAACGCGCCGAGACTGGTCAGCACCCCGGCGAGGCGGGCGCGCGCGGCGAACGTCCACGGGTGCCCGGCGCCGAGGGTCAGCGCGGTGTCCCGCACCGCCCCTCTCAACAGGGTGAGACTCTCCTGGTACTCGGCGGCCGCGGTCAGGGCGTCGGCAAGGGCGAGGCGCATGTCGACCGTCCGCGGGTGGTCGGGGCCGTGCACCCGCTCGTGGTCGGCCAGGAGCTCGCGTGCGAGGGCGACTCCTTCCCCGATCCGTCCGTGCCGCGTGCACAGGTGGACGTGGAACCGGCGGACACCGAACGTGCTCGGATGGTCGGCGCCGAGGAGCCGCTCGTAGTCGGCGATCAGCTCGGTCTGGGCGGTGTACGCCTCGGCGTGCCGCCGCGACTCGTCCAGGGACCACACGAGTTGGCCGCGGGCGCCGAGCACCCGGGGATGATCCGGGCCGTGCAGGGCGATCCGGTCGTCGACCACGCGCCGGAACAGGCTCATGGCCTCGTCGTCGCGGTCGACCCCTTGAAGGCAGGTGGCGAGCGTGTCGCGGAACTCGACGGTGTCCGCCGCCTGCGGGCCGAGGACCCGCTCGGCGTCCGCGAGCGCCCGCTGCGCGGCGGCGAGGCCCTCGTCCTGCAGACCTGCGTCCATGTACTGCAGGGCCAGGTCGTTGCGGGCGCCGATCGTCTGGATCGCGTCCGCGCCGTAGGAGGCCTCGCACTCCTCGAGATAGCGCCGCAGCAGTGCCGCGCCCTCGGCGTCCTGACCGACCGAGCCATAGGCCTCGGCGAGCCCCCGCAGGGAGTCCAGGCCCGATGCCGTGGACCGGGTGTCCCGCGACCACTCCGTGCGCATCCGGTCCACGATCGAGGCCGCCTCGCGGAGCCGGCCCGCGGCCGCGTACGCGTCCGCCAGGCGGCGCAGCGCGGTACGGGTCCGCTGATGGTCCGCGCCGTGGAGGCGTCGCTCGTCCCGCTCCAACGCCTCGTACATGGGCACCGATTGCTCGTAGCGCCCCGCGGACTGGTACGAACTGGCGAGATCCATGCGCGCGTTGCGGGTCTTCTCGTGGTCGGGGCCATGGCGCCGCTCGGTGATCTCGAGGAGCCTGCCCCGCTCGTCGAGCGCCTTCTGGGTGATGCCCACCCACGCGTGCATGTCTCCCTCGAACTCCAGGGCGCGGAGGAAGCCGGTGCTCTCCTCGCCCAGCAGCCGTTCGCACGCCTTCCTGGTGTCCACGGCCCACTCGACCGCCCGTCCCATCGCCCCCACCTCCCCGAGGTGTTCGTAACCGGCCCAGTACCGCAGGTCGACCAGGGCCTCCTGGTCCTCCTCCTCGTACTCCGCCAGGTCCTCGCGCACGGTGTTCCACAACGCGTCGATCTGGTCGACCAGTTGCCCTCCGACCTCCCGTCGCTCCCATGCCTCCAGGGACGGGACCAGCACCTCCGCCAGGTGCCGCGTCACGGCCCGCACCACCGGCCGGATGCCCTCCCCGGCGCGTTCCCGTACGACCCGCTGCACCAGCCGGTGCACCGCCACGGCGTCCGCCCCGGCGTCGGTGACCAGTGAGGCCTGGGTCAGCGCCCCGAGCGCCGCCTCCGCTCCCGCCCCGTCCTCGACCCCGGCCTGCCGCATCACCCCGTAGAGCACCTCACGGGGCACCCCGGCCGGCGACAGCACGGACAGCGCCTCCAGCAGCGTCCGGACGACCGCGCCCGCCTCGCCGTGCTCCGCCTGGTCGACCGAGAGGAGCACCGCCTCGGCGACCCGATGGGGGTACCGCTCCCCCGGCACCCGCTCGAGGACGTCCCCGAGCGGATAGGCCCGCAGCCGCTCCAGATAGCCCCGGTACCCGATCCCCCGCATCCGGATGACCTGCGCGGCCTGAGCGAGCGCGAGCGGCAGCCGGCCCAGTTCCTCGGCGACCTCCAGCGCCGCCGCGTCGGTGTCCGGGGACGGGGGCACGGCCGTGCGGTGGCGCAGGAAGTCGAGGGCCTCCTCCCGCGTGAACACCGTGACGTCGACGCGCGCTCCGGCCCCGGCGAGGTTCTCGAAGGACTGCGCCGTGGCCGTCACGACCACCTGGGCGCGGCCGCGCCCGGCCGTCGGGAGCCAGCGCAGCACCTCGTCCGGGTCCGTCGCGTTGTCCAGGACCATCAGACACGGATCGGGGTTCTGCCCGATCCAGGTGAGGGCCGCGCGGGCGGCCGTCGCCGTGTCGTCGGCCGGTTCGCGCACCCCCAGCTGGTCGGCGAGGTCGGCGAGTCCGGAGGTGAGCTGCCCGCCGTTCTCCGCGGTGATCCAGGCCACGACCGGCCAGCCCTCCTCGATCCGGCGCCGGGCGTAGGCGGCTGCGAGCTGGGTCTTGCCGACGCCCCGCGCGCCGGTCACCGCGTGGACGACGGTGAAGCGGTGCTCCTCGTTGGCGGCGGCGAGCGCGGCGAGCAGGTCCTCGCGGGGCTGGAAGCCGACCGGTTCGTGCGGCAGATCGCCCCGGTAGACAGGGGGCCGGGGCGGGGCCTGCCCGGGGCCGCCGTGCACCGTCACCGTCGCGTGGGGCAGTTCGAGACGTACTCCGGGCTGCGGCCCGGGTTCCGGCCCGCCCGCCGCCGTCGGCGCCACCGCTCGCGGTGCCCACCAGGCGCCCCATGCCCCGCCCACCGTCGCGGCGACCGTGGCGGCCGCGACCCCGACCGCGATGCGCCCCTCGTCGGAGGCGGGCAGCAGCGGTACGTCGGCGGCGTAGAAGATCAGAAAGACACCCGCGAACGCCGCCACGTTCAGAGCCACCACCAGCGCCCAGCGCATGCCGTGCCTCACGCGCTCCCCCTCGTCCACCCGCGCCTGCCCGGAGAGACGATTGTGCCCCGCGAAACGTGTCACGGGAGCGGTCCGGGGAGAGACGTGAACGAAGTAACCCCGTTTATGACAAGGGGAGTTACGAAGGGGTCCGCGCCGCCGCCACCAGCAGCCGTCCGACCTCGTCGGTACACATGGTCAGGGCGGCGCCCACCGTGCCCAGGACGTCCCGCTCCGCCGCCGAGTACGGCCCGTCGGCCAGGGCGATCCGCGCGCCCTGCAGCAGAATCGATTCCCGTCCGGCCGGGGCGAGGTGCTGGGCGAGCGGGTCGAGCGCCTCGTGCAGTTCGATCGCGAGCCCGGCCGCGGGCCCGCAGTGCTCGGGCAGTCGCCCGGCGTCCGTCATCAACGCCTCGACCAGCGCGGCCAGTTGTTCCTCGGAGCAGTCGTCGAAGCCGGCCCCGCGCAGCGTGCCGACGGCGCACTCCAGCGACGTGCGGGAGGAGGAGCCGCCCGCCGAGAGCACCGCCAGCACGACCGTGTGCACGGCGTCCCGGAGCATCGCCGAGAAGCGGTGCGTGGTCGGGTGGTCGAGCGCCTCCGTCCCGTACCGGCCCTCGCAGGCGGCGCACTGGACGACGGGCCCGGTCTCGCCGCGCGGCACCACCGGCACGCCGAGCACGGTGAAGCGGCGCCGGCCGGTGCGCCGCTGGTAGTTGCGGTCACCGCCGCAGCCCGGGCAGAAGAACTCCCCGTCGCCGACGGTGGTCCATGTGGTGTGCACGCCGAGGACCCGCGAGACCCCGGTTCGCCGCATACGTCCCCAAATCGGCAGCACGTCGCACACCTCCGTTTAACGGCGCCGCAACATCGCGGCGTTGGCGTGATGTTAGCCACATTGTTGATGCGGCGTCAGTACCTTGGTCACGCCAAGGTCACGGAGATCGGGGTGACTGGCCGAGACACGCCGCGGCCCCGCACACCCACAAAAGGTGTACGGGGCCGCGTTCGCGCAGCTCAACCGCCTCAGCGGGCCGCGCGGTTGACCGCGGAGACGACCGCCTTCAGCGACGCACGTGTCGTATTCGCGTCGATCCCGATACCCCACAGAACCTTGTCGCCGATGGCGACCTCGATGTACGAGGCGGCGACCGCGGAGGCGCCCTCGCTCATCGTGTGCTCCTGGTAGTCCAGCAGGCGGGCGTCGATGTCGATGCCCTGCAGTGCGTGGAAGAACGCGGAGATCGGGCCGTTGCCGGTGCCGACCAGGACCCGCTCGGCGCCGTCGACCTCGGCCTCGACGGTCAGCGTGTCCACGCCGTCCTTGTCGGTCGTGGTCTGGCCGGTCTTGACCTGGATGCGGCCCCACGGGTTGTCCGGGTTGGGCAGGTACTCGTCCTGGAAGATGCTCCAGATGTCCTTCGGCGTGACCTCGCCGCCCTCGGCGTCCGTCTTCGCCTGGATGACCTTGGAGAACTCGACCTGCATACGGCGCGGCAGGTCCAGGCTGTGGTCGTTCTTCAGGACGTACGCGATACCGCCCTTGCCGGACTGCGAGTTGACGCGGATCACGGCCTCGTAGGAGCGGCCGACGTCCTTCGGGTCGATCGGCAGGTACGGGACGGCCCACTCGATGTCGTCGACGGTGACGCCCTTGGCGGCGGCGTCGGCCTCCATGGCGTCGAAGCCCTTCTTGATGGCGTCCTGGTGGGAGCCGGAGAAGGACGTGTAGACCAGGTCGCCCACGTACGGGTGGCGCGGGTGGACCTCCATCTGGTTGCAGTACTCCCACGTACGACGGATCTCGTCGATGTCGGAGAAGTCGATCTGCGGGTCGACGCCCTGCGAGAACAGGTTCATGCCCAGGGTGACCAGGTCGACGTTGCCGGTGCGCTCGCCCTGGCCGAACAGGCAGCCCTCGACGCGGTCGGCGCCGGCCATGACCGCCAGCTCGGCGGCGGCGACGGCGGTGCCGCGGTCGTTGTGCGGGTGGACGGAGAGCACGACGTGCTCACGGCGCGACAGGTTGCGGTGCATCCACTCGAAGCGGTCCGCGTGCGTGGACGGGGTGGAACGCTCGACCGTGGCGGGCAGGTTCAGGATGATCTCGCGGCCCGGGCCCGGCTGGTAGACGTCCATGACCGCTTCGCAGACCTCCAGCGCGAAGTCCAGCTCGGTGTCGGTGAAGATCTCGGGGCTGTACTGGTAGCCGAACTCCGTCTCCGGGCCCAGCAGCTTCTCCGCGTACTCGATCACCAGGCGGGTGCCGTCGACGGCGATCTGCTTGATGTCGTCCTTGGAGCCGCGGAAGACGACCCGGCGGAAGACCGGGGCGGTGGCGTTGTACAGGTGGAGCGTGGCGCGCTTGGCGCCCTTCAGGGACTCCACCGTGCGCTCGATCAGATCCTCGCGGGCCTGGGTCAGTACGGAGATCGTGACGTCGTCCGGGATCGCGCCGGGCTCTTCGATGATCGACCGTACGAAGTCGAAGTCGGTCTGCCCGGAGGCCGGGAAGCCGACCTCGATCTCCTTGTAGCCCATCTTGACCAGCTGGTCGAACATCCGGCGCTTGCGCTCGGGCGACATCGGGTCGATCAGCGCCTGGTTGCCGTCGCGCAGGTCGGTGGAGAGCCAGCGGGGCGCGACCGTGATCCGGTTGTTCGGCCACGTGCGGTCGGGGATGTCGACCTGGTCGTACCGGCCGTACTTGTGGATCGGCAGGGCGCTGGGGCGCTGGAAGTTCGGCATGATGCGTGGGGCTCCTCGAGGGTGGCCGGTAAGGCGGCCGACGGCGCAACGCCAAACTCCGCGGGGAGGGGGTCGGCCTCGACTACAGGCCCTCGCCGCGGCAGCTAAGGAGAAGCAGCCCGTAACGCATGATGCTCCGCACCTTAGCCGAGTCTCGCCGGACGCGCGGGCCCGTATCAGTATGCGGGATCCGCGTCAGGTAACGGGTAAGAGGTGATCAATACCTCTATTTCACTAATCATTGTTGCAGGTAGTGACAGCGGCATGACCCAGTGCCACATTGCCTCGCATGACCGCCAACCCGACGGGCAGCCCGCAAGGGTTCGAGCCCGTTTTCTGCACCATCGTGCCGCCGCACATCCTCGACCGGGCCGCGCAGTCCGGCGAGGCGGCGATCGCCGTCAAGGCCCGCAGGAGCCTGGAGCGCGACGCCTTCGAGCGCACCCGCCGCCGGATGACGACCGTCATCGGCGCCCCGTCCGTCGCCCCGCCCGCCGGCACCCCGGCGGAGCAGCCGCAGCGCACCGTCTACGACGCCCGGCACCACACGGAGCTGCCGGGGCGCAAGGTCCGCGGGGAGGGCGACAAGCCCGGCAAGGACGCGACCGTCAACCGCGCGTACGCAGGCCTGGGCGCGACGTTCGAGCTGTACCTGGAGAAGTTCACCCGTCACTCGATCAACGGCGAGGGCCTGCCGCTGAACGCGACGGTGCACTACTCCGAGGACTACAACAACGCCTTCTGGAACGGCGAGCAGATGGTGTTCGGCGACGGTGACGGCGAGATCTTCCTCGACTTCACCATCCCCGTCGACGTCATCGGCCACGAGCTGACCCACGGCGTCACGCAGTACACGGCGAACCTGACGTACTTCGGCCAGCCCGGCGCCCTGAACGAGTCGGTGTCGGACGTCTTCGGCTCGCTCATCAAGCAGTACACGCTCGGCCAGACCGCCGCCGAGGCCGACTGGCTGATCGGCGCGGGGCTGCTCGCGCCGCGCGTCACGGGCGTCGCCCTGCGCTCCATGAAGGCCCCGGGCACGGCGTACGACGACGATGTGCTCGGCAAGGACCCGCAGCCCGCCGACATGGACCACTTCGTGCGGACCGGCCGGGACAACGGCGGCGTGCACATCAACTCCGGCATCCCCAACCACGCCTTCTACATCCTCGCCGAGTCGCTGGGCGGTCACGCGTGGGAGCGGGCCGGGCAGATCTGGTACGACACCCTGACCGGCGGTGAGCTGAAGCAGGACGCCCTGTTCGCCGACTTCGCGAAGCTGACGGTGAAGGCCGCGCAGGCCCGGTTCGGCGGCGGCGAGGAGCAGCAGGCCGTGCTGAAGGCGTGGGAGCAGGTCGGCGTACCGACGCACTGACTCGCGGCCCGGATGTGGAGTAGACAGGGACCCATGCGTATCCACGTCACGCGCACGGGCGGATTCGCCGGCATCGACCGGCACGCGGAGGTCGACACGGCGGGCCGTGCCGACGCCCATGAGTGGCAGGTCCTGGCCGAGAAGGCGATGGCCGCGGGCCGGGGCACGCCGCCCATAGGGGTTCCCGACGGGTTCAGCTACACCATCACCGTGGACGGCAGGACGGTGTACTGCGCGGACCCCCGGCTCACCGAAGAACAGCGCAGGCTGATCACCCGAGTACTCAAAGAAGGGGCGTAACTCCCGGTCGCTGCATGGGCGTTGACTTCCTACCGGCCGGTACGGATGATCGCGCCCATGACAGCCACCGAGGCACCGCAGCCGTCCGTGCCGTCCTTTCCGCCCGGCTTCCTGTGGGGCGTGTCCACGTCGGCCCACCAGATCGAGGGCGCCGTCGAAGGGCGCGGGCCCTCGGTGTGGGACGTGTTCGGCGCCGAGCCGGGCCGGATCAAGGACGGTTCGACGGCGGCGGTGGCCTGCGACCACGTGGCCCGCTACCGGGAGGACGTGGCGCTCGTCCGCGACCTGGGCGTGGACGCGTACCGCTTCTCCGTCTCCTGGCCGCGGGTGCTCTCGCCCGGCGGTCTCGACTTCTACGACCGGCTCGTCGACGAGCTGTGCGCCCAGGGCGTGCGTCCGGTGCCCACGCTCTTCCACTGGGATCTGCCGGTGGGGCTGGAGGCGGCGGGCGGCTGGCTGGAGCGGGACACCGCGGCCCGCTTCGCCGAGTACGCGGCGACGGTCGCGGCCCGGCTCGGCGACCGCGTGGACAAGTGGATCACCCTCAACGAGCCGGCGGAACACACCCTGTTGGGGCATGCCCTCGGTGAGCACGCGCCCGGCAGGAAGCTGCTCTTCGACGCGCTGCCGGTGGCCCACCACCAGCTCCTCGCCCACGGTCTCGCGGCGCGGGCGCTGCGCGCGGCGGGCGCTAGCGACATCGGCATCGCGAACTCGCACGGCCCGACGTGGCCCGCGTCCGACGATCCGGCCGACACGGCCGCGGCGGACCTGTACGACGTGATCCTGAACCGCCTCTTCAGCGACCCGCTGCTGCTCGGCCGGTACCCGGAGGGATTCGGCGAGCTGATGCCCGGCGACGACGTGGCCGCGGACCTGAAGGTGATCTCCGAGGACACCCTCGACTGGTACGGGGTCAACTTCTACCAGCCGACGAAGGTGGGCGCCCCGGGCGCGCGGGACGTGGAGTTCTCCGGGCTCACCCTCCCCGCCGAACTCCCCTTCTCCGTCCAGGAGATCACGGGGTATCCGGTGACGGACTTCGGCTGGCCCGTGGTCCCGGACGCGCTGACGTCGCTCCTCACCGGTCTCCGCGACCGCTACGGCGACCGGCTGCCGCCCGTGGTCGTCACCGAGAACGGCTGCGCGTACGAGGGCCTCGACGACCGGCGGCGGATCGACTACCTCGACGGTCATCTGCGGGCGCTGCACCGGGCGTCGGAGGCGGGCGTGGATGTCCGCGGCTACTTCGTCTGGTCGCTGATGGACAACTTCGAATGGGCCGAGGGATACACGAAGCGCTTCGGGCTCGTGCACGTCGACTTCGCCACCCAGGAGCGCACGCCCAAGGCGTCCTACCACTGGCTGCGGGACGCGCTGCGGGCCCGGCGGGCATGACGGCGGGTGCGCTCGACGAGCCCGTCGAACGGGTCGGGCGGGGCTGGACGACCGCCCTGTCGCTGGCCAACGGCGCGATCTGGGTGGGCTGGTACGGGCCGCTGCAGATCCTGCTCGCCCGGCAGTCGGAGCACTTCGCGCCGGGCACCGGGCTGTCGAAGGAGGCGCTGCTCGCCTGGGTGACGGGGGTCGGCGCGGTGGTGTCGCTGGCCGCGAACCCACTGTTCGGTGCCCTCTCCGACCGCACGGTGTCGCGGTACGGGCGGCGTACGCCGTGGATCGTGGCGGGCACGGCGGGCGGTGCGCTGTCGCTGCTCCTGCTCGGGGGCGCGGACGCGGTGTGGGTGGTGTTCGCCGGCTGGTGCCTGGTGCAGCTGACGCTGAACGCGGCGTTCGCGGCGGTCACGGCGGCCGTCCCGGACCGGGTCCCGCGGCTGCAACGGGGTTCGGTGGGCGGCTGGTTGGGGGCCGCGCAGATCCTGGGCGTGGTCGGCGGGACGGGGCTGGCGACGGTCGCGGGCGGGGTGGGCGCCGGGTATGCGGCGTGCGCCGTGTGCACCGTGCTGGGCGTCGCCCCGTACGTGCTGCGCCACCGGGATCTGCGCCTCGACCCGGCCGACCGTCCGGTGTGGTCGTGGCGTGCCTTCGCCGCGGGGTTCCGGCTGAGCCCGCGACGCCACCCGGACCTCGGCTGGGCGTGGCTGACCCGCTTCCTGATCAACCTGGGCAACGCGCTGGTGCTGCTGTACCTCTTCTACTACCTGCGGGACCGCCTCCACCACGACGATCCGGACTCCGGCGTGCTGATCCTGACGGCCGTGAACGGGGTGACGCTGCTCGCCACGGTCGTCGTCGGCGGCGCCTGGTCGGACCGGGTGGGGCGGCGCAAGCCGTTCGTGCTGTGGTCGGGCGTGCTGATGGCCGTGGCGACGGGACTGCTCGCCGGGTGGCAGACCTGGCCGGGCGCGCTCGTCGCGGCGGCGGTCCTCGGGATCGGGTTCGGAGTGTTCACGTCGGTCGACTTCGCGCTGATGACGGACGTCCTGCCGGCGGCCCTGGACCGCGGCAAGGACCTCGGTGTCATCAACATCGCCAACTCCCTTCCCCAGGTGGCCGCTCCGGCGCTGGCGGCGCCGCTGGTGAACCACCTGGGCGGATACCGGGTGCTGTATCTGGTGGCGGCGGCCGTGGGGCTGCTCGGGGCGCTGCTGGTCCGGAAAATCAGGGCGGTGGACTGACGGGTATGACGTACCCTCCGCCTCTATGACCCCTGCCGCTCCCTCCCCCGACGCCTCCTCGCCGCTCCTCGGCCGTCTGGAGCGGTACTACGACACGGTGCCGCGCGCCGCCGCCCGCGTCGAGGAGTTCGGCTCGCTCACGCTGTTCGTCCGCGAGGGGCCGGGCTGGCCGTACTACGCGCGGCCCGCGCTGCGCCCGGACGCGCCGCCGCCGAGCGTCGAGGACGTCCGTCATGTGGTGGCCCGGCAGCGGGAGCTGGGGCTGCCCGAGGCGTTCGAGTGGGTGGCGCAGACGACGCCGGGGATGCGGAAGGCCGTCGAGGCGGCGGGGCTGCGGGTGAGCGAGCACCCGCTGATGGCGCGGGACGCGTCCGCGCCGCTGCCCGCCCCGCACCCCCTGGTCCGGGTCCTCGACGCGCAGGACCCTTTCCTGGCGGGGGCGTTGGCGCTGGGCCATGTGGCGTTCGCCCACCCCGGGACCGCGGTGGGCGCGGCGGGCGCCGCCGAGCTCACCGCGGAGGTCACGGCGCGGGCCGCGGACGGCAGCCTGCCGGGTTACCAGGACCGGATCCGCTCGGGCCGCCTCGTCCTCGCGGCGGCCGTCGAGGACGGGGTGGTCCTCAGCTCCGGGATGCACATGCCTGTCGGGGACGTGACGGAGATCGCCGGGGTGGGGACGCTGCCGGTGGCTCGGCGGCGGGGTCTGGGGCTCGCCGTGACAGCGGCGCTGGTCGCCTCCGGCGGCTCCACGGTGTTCCTGTCGGCCGGGGACGATGATGTGGCCCGGATCTATGCGCGGCTCGGTTTCCGCCCGGTCGGCACGGCGATGATCGCGGCCCCGTCGAGCCCCTCCGACCCATCGAGCCCCTCCGGCTCCTCAAGCCCCTCCGGCGATTGAGGAGCGGGGGCCGGGGCAGAGCCCCGGGGCGGCGCGCCGTTGCCGGTTGAGATCTCGCCGCCGGGCGCGACATCGTCGTGGTTGCTCGCGCAGTTCCCCGCGCCCCTGGCGGGGCACTCCTAAAGCGCGCCCATGTCCCGAGCCGTCCAGACCGACGGGAACATCGGCCGGTAGCCCAGTTCACGGCGGATGCGGGACGTCGACATCACGCCGACCCACGGATCCGGGTCGACCTTCTCGTACACCTCCGGAGGAACCGGGACTCCGTTGAGCTGGAAGATGTCGACCGTGGTGACCGGGGCGTCGTCGGCGATGTTGTAGACGCCCCGCGCACCCGGCGCGTACAGCAGCCGCTGCAGGCCCTGGGCCACATCCGCGTGGTGCCCCATGTGCAGCCGCTGCATGGCGGGCCAGGACGGCGCCCACTGCATCGCGTTCTCCAGGTGCGGATCCCCGTCGCCGTACACGAAGGGCAGCCGCCCGATGCGGAGGTCGTCGAGGCCGTCCAGCGCGCCGAGCGCCCGCTCCGCCTCCCCTTTGGACTCGGGGTAGGTGCCCCACAGGTGGCCGCCCGGCACGGTCCCGTCGTCCTCGACCAGCGGCCTGCCGCGCCCCTTGCCGTACACGAGCCCGGTACTGACCTGCACGAACCGCCGCACGCCGGAGGCCACCGCGGCCCGGCCCAGCTCGATCGCCGCGTCCCGGTTGACCGCGCGCGCCTCCTCGTCCGGCACCCCGCGGAACGCCGCGGCGACGTTCACCACCGCGTCCGCCCCGGCCGTCGCCTTGCCCAGCGCCTCGGCGTCCCGCAGATCGCCGACCACCACCTGCGCGCCCAGCGCGGCGAACCGTTCCCCGCGCGCCGCGTCGCGGACGAGCACCCGCACCTCGTCGCCCGGCGCCGTGCCCTGCAGCAGCCGCGGTACGAACCGCCGCCCGACCTGACCCGTCGCTCCCGTCACCAATGTCAGCATGGCCGCCTCCTCGTCGTCGTAGCCATGCACACCACCCTCGGCGCACCGTCGCCGCGGCGGGAGAGACGCCTTTATCCAGGGACCGGCACTCCCTGGCTAAGACCGGGACCGCGAGCGACCCTGGAGAGGTGAACCGAGCCGAACTCGCCGACTTCCTGCGCCGGGCCCGCACCCGCCTGGCCCCCTCCGACGTGGGCCTGGCCGCCGGCAGCCGGCGCCGTACGCCGGGGCTGCGGCGGGAGGAGGTGGCGGGGCTCGCCGGGATGTCCGTGGACTACTACACGCGGCTGGAGCAGCGGCGCGGCTCCCATCCCTCGCGCCAGATGCTGACCGCGCTGGCCCGGGCGCTGCGGCTGACGGCCGACGAGCGTGACCACCTGTTCCACCTGGCGGGCGAGGAGCCGCCGCGCCGGGGCAGCTCCTCGGGCCATGTCCGGCCGGGTCTGCTGCTGATCCTCGACCGGCTGCAGGACACCCCGGCGCAGGTGCTGAGCGACTGGGGCGAGGTCCTCGCGCAGAACACGATGGCGGTGGCGCTGTCCGGTGACGCCACGGGCGAGAACCTGGTCCGCCGCTATTTCCTGGACCCGGGCGTGCGCGCGCTGATCCCGCCGGAGGACTACGAGACGCACGCCCGCGCGCACGTGGCGAACCTGCGGGCGGTCTCCGCCGCGCGCCCCGACGATCCGGGCCCGGTGTCCCTGGTGGCCGAACTCCGCGGCACGAGCGCGGAGTTCGAGCGACTGTGGGCGTCGCACGAGGTGGCCGTGCGGCGGGCGTCGACGAAGCGCTTCCTGCACCCGGTGGTCGGCCTGCTGGACCTGGACTGCGAGGTGCTGCTCAGCAGCGGGCACGACCAGCAGCTCGTCGTGCACTCGGCCCGGCCGGGCACGCAGACGTACGAGCGGCTGGCGCTGCTGCGGGTGATAGGGCTCCAGGACCTGAGCCCCAGCGAACGCTAGAAGCCGAGCTTGCGCAGCTGGCGCGGGTCGCGCTGCCAGTCCTTGGCGACCTTCACGTGCAGGTCGAGGTAGACCGGCGTACCGAGCAGGGCCTCGATCTGCTTGCGGGACTTGATGCCGACGTCCTTGAGGCGCTTGCCCTTCGGGCCGATGATGATGCCCTTCTGGCTGGGCCGCTCGATGTAGACGAAGGCGTGGATGTCGAGGAGCGGCTTGTCGGCGGGGCGGTCCTCGCGCGGCAGCATCTCCTCGACGACGACGGCGATGGAGTGCGGCAGCTCGTCGCGGACGCCTTCGAGGGCGGCCTCGCGGATCAGCTCGGCGACCATGACCTGCTCGGGCTCGTCGGTGAGGTCGCCCTCGGGGTAGAGCGCGGGGCCCTCGGGCAGCAGCGGCACGATCAGGTCGGCGAGCAGGTCGACCTGCTTGTCGCCGACGGCCGAGACGGGGATGATCTCGGCCCACTCGAAGCCGAGCTCCTTGCCGAGCTGGTCGATGGCGATGAGCTGCTCGGCGAGCTGCTTGCTGTCGACGAGGTCGGTCTTGGTGACGATCGCGATCTTCGGCGTCTTCTTGATGGACGCGAGTTCCTTGGCGATGAACCGGTCGCCGGGGCCGAGCTTCTCGTTCGCCGGCAGGCAGAAGCCGATGACGTCGACCTCGGCCCACGTGGTGCGGACCACGTCGTTGAGGCGCTCGCCGAGGAGGGTGCGCGGCTTGTGCAGGCCGGGGGTGTCCACCAGGATCAGCTGGGCGTCGTCGCGGTGGACGATGCCGCGCACGGTGTGCCGCGTGGTCTGCGGCTGGTCGGCGGTGATCGCCACCTTCTTGCCGACCAGAGCGTTCGTGAGGGTGGACTTGCCCGCGTTGGGGCGGCCGACGAAGCAGGCGAAGCCGGCGCGGTGGGCAGGTCCGGCAGCGGGGGTGTGAACGCTCATGGCGCCCATTGTCCCTGATCGTGGAAGCGCCGCAGCACCGTGAGGTTCCGGTAACCGCCGGGCAACACGAAACACGGTGGAAACGCGCGGGTAGGGATTCGGAAACCCGGGACGGTGACGCTCTACGACAGCCCCCACCCGGAGGAGACCCGTGACCGTCCCCCTCGTCCCCCTGGCCGCAGAGAAAGCCCCCGCCCTGGACTCCGGCGACACCGCCTGGCTGCTCGCCGCCACCGCGCTCGTCCTGCTGATGACGCCCGGCCTCGCCCTCTTCTACGGCGGCATGGTCCGCTCGAAGAGCGTCCTCAACATGCTGATGATGAGCTTCGTCTCGATCGCGCTCGTGACGGTGGTGTGGCTGGTGGCGGGGTACTCGCTCGCCTTCGGCGACGACTCGTTCGCGGGGCTGATCGGCGGCCTGGAGCACGCGGGCATGGCGGGCGTCGGCCCGGACTCGGTCACCGGCACGGTGCCCACGTTCCTCTTCACCACGTTCCAGCTGACCTTCGCGATCATCACCGCGGCGCTGATCAGCGGAGCCGTCGCGGACCGCACGAGATTCGGGGCGTGGCTCGTCTTCGTGCCCGTGTGGGCGCTGCTCGTATACGTTCCCGTGGCGCACTGGGTCTGGGGGCCCGGCGGCTGGATCGCGCAGCACCTGGGCGCCCTGGACTTCGCGGGCGGCCTCGTCGTGGAGATCGCGTCCGGCGCGTCGGGCCTGGCCCTGTGCCTGGTCCTCGGCCCGCGCATCGGCTTCAAGAAGGAGGCGATGCGCCCGCACAACCTGCCGATGGTGGTCATGGGCGCGGGCCTGCTGTGGTTCGGCTGGCTCGGCTTCAACGGCGGCTCGGCCCTCGGCGCGAACGGCGTCGCCGCGGCCTCCCTGTTCAACACCCTGATCGCGGGCTGCACCGGACTGCTCGGCTGGCTGTTCGTGGAGCAGAAGCGGGACGGTCACCCGACGACGTTCGGCGCGGCCTCGGGCGCGGTGGCCGGCCTCGTCGCCATCACCCCGGCCTGCGGTGTCGTGGGCGTGCTCGGCGCGGCCGTCGTCGGACTCGCGGCCGGTGTCGTCTGCTCGTACGCCGTGGCCTGGAAGTTCCGGTTCGACTACGACGACTCGCTGGACGTCGTCGGCGTGCACTTCGTGGGCGGCGTCGTCGGCACGCTCCTCATCGGCCTGTTCGCCACCTCGGCGATGACCGGCTCGGCCGCCGAGGAAGGCCTCTTCTACGGGGGCGGGTTCGGGCAGCTCGGCAAGCAGGCGCTCGCCGTGGTGGTCGTGGCGGCGTACACGTTCCTCGTGACGTACGGGATCGGGAAGGCCATCGACAAGCTGATGGGCTTCCGGGCGTCAGCCGACGAGGAGATGACGGGCCTGGACCAGACGGCGCACGCGGAGAGTGCGTACGATCACGGCGTCCTCGGTGCCTCCGCGCACCCCGGCCATTCCCTCATTGCCCCCGTCGCCGTTCCCGGAAAGGCCAAGCAGCCATGAAGCTGATCACCGCGGTCGTCAAGCCGTACCGCCTCGACGAGGTCAAGACGGCGCTGCAGGAGCTGGGCGTGCTCGGCCTGACGGTGACCGAGGCCAGCGGCTACGGCCGCCAGCGCGGGCACACCGAGGTGTACCGGGGCGCCGAGTACCGGGTCGACCTGGTGCCCAAGGTGCGCATCGAGGTCGTCGTCGGGGACGAGGACGCCGAACCGGCGATGGACGCGATCGTGCGGGCCGCGCGCACCGGCAAGATCGGTGACGGCAAGGTGTGGGCGGTGCCGGTGGACAGCGTGGTGCGGGTGCGGACGGGCGAGCGGGGCCCGGACGCCGTGTAGGGGCTGTCGCGGTACACGGCCGAGCGGGCCCGTGACGTCGTACGTCACGGGCCCGCTCGGTGTGTGCCGGAGGTGCGGCCGGGTCAGAGGCTGACGCCGCAGTGCGGCCAGGCGCCCTTGCCCTGGCTGGCCAGGACCTTGCCGGCGACCGCCTTCTGCTCGCCCGGGGTCGCGAGGTGGGCGCTCGAGGCGTACTGCGTGCCGCCGTACGCGGCCCAGGTCGACTGGGTGAACTGCAGACCGCCGTAGAAGCCGTTGCCGGTGTTCGCCGACCAGTCGCCGCCGGATTCGCACTGGGCGACCTTGTCCCACGAGCCCTGCGTCGCCGCGGAGGCGGAGCCGGTGCCCGCGATCACCATCGTTGCGGCGGCACCGGCGAGGGCGGTGGCGGCGGCGAGACGGCGGACGCGGGTGGAACGGGAAGCGGGCTTGCGAGCGGTGGAGAACACGTAGGAAGCCTTTGTTCGGGGACGGGGCCTGCCGCACCGGGCCAGGCCCTGGGCGACTCGTCCACCATGGCGTCCGCGGCGGGCCGCTCGCAGAGGCTTCCGCCCGGCCGGCCGGGACTTTGGTCCCGAGCCGGACGGGGACGGAAAAAGGACTTTCGGCCCTGGCGGGACCCCCGCCGCCCGCTCCGGCCACGGGCGCCGCGAAGCCGCCCGCCGGGACGTCCTGCCCGGCCCGTGGACGGACGTGACGCCCTTCACGTCACCCGTCCGGCGGACCCCGAAAAGGAGCATCTGACCTGCGGATACGTCGCAGGCCGCGCGATCCGCGTGACCCGTGTCACCGGCCGGCGGGAGGCGCCGGGGACGGCTCAGACGGCGTCGGTGCGGCTGCGCAGGGTGCCGTCCGGGCCCGCGAGGAACACGGGGGTGCCGGCCCCGCCGAGGTCGCGCACGGCGGCGAGGTCCTCGGCCGGCACGCTGTCCTGGCCGCCGACGACGGCCGCCGCCTCCAGGGACTGCGCGCCGGACGCCACGGCCATGGCGACGGCCGTCCGCAGCGCGCTCAGCTTCAGGGAGTCGAGGGCGACGGTGCCCGCGACGTACGTACGCCCGGTCTCGTCCCGCACGGCCGCGCCCTCGGGCACACCGTTGCGGGCCCGCGCGGAGCGGGCCAGGGTGACGATCTTGCGGTCCTCGGGGCCGAGGTCGGTGCTCTCAGTCATGGGGTGAGCATAAGGAGGGCGGCGGGGGTCATCCGGCGACGGGGTACATCGATCCGCGGCGCCCCTCGGCGGAGGCCAGCCACTCCAGCTTGGCGGCGGTGTCGGCCTCGGGCAGCGGGGTGTGCAGGACGACGGTGAGGTCGGGCCGGGCCGGGATCTTCATGGTCGTCGCCTCCAGGTGCAGCCGGCCCACCACCGGGTGCTCCAGCTCCTTGGTGACGACGCCGGGCGCCGCGATGTCGCGCCGCTCCCACAGCTCGGCGAACTCCGGGCTCGCGGCCTTCACCTGGGCGAGCACCTCCTGGAAGCCCTCGTCGTCGACGCACTCGGAGCAGGCGGACCGGAACTGCGCGACCAGACCGGCCGCGATCTCCTCCCAGTCCCGGTGCCGGACGCGGTAGGCGGAGTTGGTGAAGAAGTCCAGGACGCAGTTGGTGGTCGTCTCCCGGTTCATGCCGAAGACGACCAGGGCCGCGTCGTTGACCATCACGCAGTTGTAGTAGGCGTCCATGATGTGCGCCGGGTGCGGCATCCAGGTGTCGATGAGCCGCCGCAGCCCGTCGCCCATCGCCTGCGCGGACACCGCGTCGGCTTCCAGGGCGGGCGGGTTGAGCCCGGCCAGCACGTACAGGTGGCGCCGCTCGGCGCTGCTCATGCGCAGGACGCGCGCGACCGAGTCGAGCACCTGCGGCGACACCGAGATGTCCCGGCCCTGCTCCAGCCACTGGTACCAGGAGGCGCCGACCCCGGCGAGCACCGCGACCTCCTCGCGGCGCAGGCCCGGGGTGCGCCGACGGGCGCCGCCGTCCGGCAGACCGGCCTCGGCGGGGGTGACCCTGGCCCGCCTGCTCATCAGGAACTGCCGCAGCTCACCGAGCCGATGTGCCTTGAGTGCCGCGCTCTCCGCCACCGCTGATCCCCCTGTCTGGTGGTGCGACCACCAGCATAAGTTCCCACTCTCCACGGCCGCTCGGCCCGTACGAGGCTCAGGGGCATGGCAATCGACACCCTCGCTCCGACCTCCACCTCACCGGCCGTCGCGGCTGCGCCCCGGTTCTCCCGCCGTGACCGGCTCGTCCTCTTCGTGCTGTGCGCGGCCCAGTTCATGGTCGCCCTCGACTTCTCCGTGCTGAACGTGGCGCTGCCCGTGCTCGGCCCCGATCTGGGCATGAGCCAGTCGGCGCTGCAGTGGGCGGTGACGGCCTTCGCGCTCCCCTCGGGCGGTTTCCTGCTCCTCTTCGGCCGGGTCGGCGACCTGTTCGGGCGGCGCCGGATGTTCCTCGGCGGGCTGGGGCTGTTCGCGGCGGCCTCGGTCCTGGCGACGTTCGCCTGGGACCCGGCGTCGTTCCTGGCGGGGCGCGCGCTGCAGGGGATCGGCGCGGCCGCCGTGGTGCCCACCGGTATGTCCCTGCTGACCACGACGTTCGCCGAGGGGCCGCGCCGTGATCGGGCCCTGGCCGTCTTCGGCACCCTGCTCTCCCTGGGCTTCACCGTCGGCATGGTGCTGGGCGGCGTCCTGACGGAGGCGTTCGGCTGGCGCTCCACGATGGGCCTGCTGACCCTGTTCGCCCTGATCGTGCTGCCGCTGGCCCCCGGCCTGCTGCCGGAGTCGCGCACCCCGCGGCGGCCGCGCCTCGACGTGCCCGGCGCGGTCACGGTGACCGGTGGTCTGCTCGCGCTGATCTACGCCCTGTCGACGGCGGCCGAGCGCGGCTTCGGCGGCACGGACGTCGTCGTGACGCTCGTCGCGGGCCTCGGCCTGCTCACGGCCTTCGTCGCCGTCGAGTCCCGCACCGCACAGCCGCTGATCTCGCTGGCCATGCTGCGCCGCCAGACCGTGGCCTGGGGCAATCTGGGCGGTCTGGTCACCTTCTCGATGATGACGACGGTCGTCTTCGTCCTGACCCTCTACCTGCAGGAGACGCTGCATCTGTCGGCCCTGGCGACCGGCCTCTCCTTCGGGCTGCAGGGCGCCGTCGCGGCGGTCACCGGCACGCTCGTCCCGAAGGTGATCGCCCGGATCGGCGCGCACCGCACGCTGGTCGTCTCGCTGCTGTGGCAGGGCGTGGTCACCGCGACGCTGGTGCTCCTCGGCACGGGCGGCGCCTGGGTGTGGCTCGCGGTGCCGGCCAACGCCGTGATCGTCGTGGGCCACATGGGCGCGATCATCGCGTACGGGGCGACGGCCACCGCGGGAGTGACCGACGCGGAGCAGGGCCTGGCCACGGGCCTGGTCACCTCGTCGCAGCAGCTCGGCATCACGCTCGGCATCCCGCTGCTCGGCGTCCTCGCGACGACGTCGGCGGATCTGGTGACCGGGGTGCGCACGGTGATCGCCGTGGACGCGGCGCTCGTCCTGGCCGCGGCCCTCATGATCGGGGCGGGCCTGCGCACGAGGAAGGCTAGGGCCGGTCGAGCCTGAGCCGCTCCGCGCGGGGCAGGCCCGCCACCACCAGGTCGTACGAGTCCTCGACGAGCTCCCGGACGAAACGGTCCGGGAGCTCGGTCACGGTCACGGTGTTCCAGTGCCGCTTGTTCATGTGCCAGCCGGGGACGATGACGCCCTCGTACTCGCCGCGCAGCCGTACCGCGTCCTCGGGGTCGCACTTGAGGTTGACGGTCAGGGGCCGCGCGTCGAGGGAGGTGAGGGCGAACATCTTCCCGAGGACCTTGAACACGGAGGTCTCCGGGTTGAAGGGGAAGTCCTCCACCGTCGCGTTGAACGACAGGCACAGGGCGCGCAGCTCCTGGGGTGTCACCGGTCCGGCTCCTCCTCCACGGGCCCGAGGGGTTCCACGAGCACCGTCACGATCTTGTTCCGGCGGCCGGCGGCGGCCTCGGCGGTGAGCCGCAGCCGACGCCCGTCCGGCAGGGGCACCTCCGAGGAGGCCCCGGCGATCGGGACCCGGCCGAGCGCCTTGGCGAGGAGGCCGCCGACGGTCTCCACGTCCTCGTCGTCGTACTCCTCGATGCCGTACAGCTCGCCGACGTCGCCGATGTCGAGGCGCGCGGTGACCCGGAAGCAGTCGTCGCCGAGCTCCTCGACGGGCGGCAGCTCCCGGTCGTACTCGTCGGTGATCTCGCCGACGATCTCCTCGAGGATGTCCTCGATGGTGACGATGCCCGCCGTGCCGCCGTACTCGTCGATGACGACGGCCACGTGGTTGCGCAGCTGCTGCATCTCGCGCAGCAGGTCACCGGCGTTCTTGGTGTCCGGGACGAACGTGGCGGGCCGCATCGCCGTGGAGACGAGCTCGGCCTCGGCGTCCCGGTTGATGTGGGTCCTGCGGACGAGGTCCTTCAGGTACACGATCCCGACGACGTCGTCCTCGCTCTCGCCGACGACCGGGATCCGCGAGAACCCGGACCGCAGCGCGAGCGTGAGGGCCTGCCGGATCGTCTTGTACCGCTCGATGACGACGAGGTCGGTGCGCGGCACCATGACCTCCCGCACGAGCGTGTCGCCGAGCTCGAAGACGGAGTGCACCATGCGGCGCTCCTCGTCCTCGATGAGGGACTCCTTCTCGGCGAGGTCGACCATGGCGCGCAGCTCGGCCTCGGAGGCGAACGGTCCGCGCCGGAAGCCCTTGCCGGGGGTCAGCGCGTTGCCGATGAGGATCAGCAGCGGCGGGATGGGGCCCATGATCCGGGCGAGCGGCAGCAGTACGTACGCGGCCGCGGTGGCGGTGTTCAGCGGGTGCTGGCGTCCGATGGTGCGCGGGGAGACGCCCACGGCGACGTACGAGACGAGCACCATCACGCCGATGGCGACGAGCAGCGCCTGCCAGGTGGCGTCGAACTCCTCCAGGCAGGCGTACGTGACGAGCGTGGCGGCGGCCATCTCGCAGGCCACCCGGACCAGCAGCGCCACGTTCAGATAGCGCGTCGGGTCGGCGGCGACCTGGGCGAGCTTGGCGCTGCCGCGCCGCCCGGACCGTACGGCCTCCTCGGCGCGGAAGCTGGAGGTCCGCGCGATGCCGGCCTCGGCGCAGGCGGCGAGCCAGGCGACGACGACGAGCGCGACCGCGCCCGCGATCAGCGAAAGGCTCATGACACGGTCGGGGCCGGGGAGGGACCGGTCAGCCCCTTCTCCGCGCGCCAGCCGTCCACGATGGCCGCCTGGAGGCCGAACATCTCGGCCTTCTCGTCGGGCTCCTCGTGGTCGTAGCCGAGCAGGTGCAGCACGCCGTGCACGGTGAGCAGCTGGAGCTCCTCGTCCATGGAGTGCTGCGTGGGTGCTTCCTCGCCCTGCTTCTTGGCGACCTCGGGGCACAGCACGATGTCGCCGAGCAGCCCCTGCGGGGGCTCCTCGTCGTCCTTCATCGGCGGCCGCAGCTCGTCCATCGGGAAGGACATGACGTCCGTCGGCCCCGGCAGGTCCATCCACTGGACGTGCAGCTGCTCCATGGCGTCGGCATCCACGACGATCACCGAGAGCTCGGAGAGCGGGTGGATACGCATCCGCGCGAGTGCGTAGCGGGCGATGTCGAGGATCGCCTGCTCGTCGACCTCGGTTCCGGACTCGTTGTTGACGTCGATCGACATGGCGCTGTTGGTTCTCTACTTCCCTCTGGGGCGGCCCTTGTGGGAGCCGTTCTCCGTACCGTGCTCGGTGTCGTACTTCTCGTACGCGTCGACGATACGGCCGACCAGCTTGTGCCGGACGACATCCTGGGACGACAGCCGCGAGAAGTGCACGTCGTCGACGCCCTCCAGGATGTCCTGGACCTGGCGCAGACCGGACTTCGTGCCGTTCGGCAGGTCGACCTGCGTCACGTCACCGGTGATCACGATCTTCGACTCGAAGCCGAGGCGCGTCAGGAACATCTTCATCTGCTCGGGGCTCGTGTTCTGTGCCTCGTCGAGGATGATGAAGGCGTCGTTGAGCGTGCGTCCGCGCATGTAGGCCAGCGGGGCGACCTCGATGGTGCCCGCCGCCATCAGCCGCGGGATCGAGTCCGGGTCGAGCATGTCGTGCAGGGCGTCGTACAGCGGGCGCAGGTACGGGTCGATCTTCTCGTAGAGGGTGCCGGGCAGGAAGCCGAGGCGCTCGCCGGCCTCCACCGCGGGGCGGGTCAGGATGATGCGGTTGACCTGCTTGGACTGCAGGGCCTGCACGGCCTTGGCCATGGCCAGGTAGGTCTTGCCGGTGCCGGCGGGGCCGATGCCGAAGACGATCGTGTGCTTGTCGATCGCGTCGACGTACCGCTTCTGGTTGAGCGTCTTGGGGCGGATGGTGCGGCCGCGCGACGACAGGATGTTCTGGGTGAGGACCTCGGCCGGGGTCTCCTGGCCGTCGCTCTCACCGCCCTGCGTGGCCTTCAGCATCGCGATGGAGCGCTCCACGGCGTCCTCGGTCATCGGGGCTCCCGTCCTCAGGACCAGCATCATCTCGTCGAACAGTCGCTGGACGAGGGCCACTTCGGCGGGCTGCCCGGTCGCGCTGATCTCATTGCCCCGGACGTGGATGTCGGCCTCCGGGAAGGCCTGCTCGATCACTCGCAGCAACGCGTCACCCGATCCGAGCACCTCGACCATGGGGTGCTTCGCCGGAACGGTGAACTGCGCGCGGGCGCTGGATGGTGTCTGCGTCATGGGCGGGCACTGAGGGCCGCATTCTCCTTGTGACAGCCGTTGTTCTGATGCTTTCCAGCCTACGACGTGGCACTGACAGGACCGAAGGCTTTTCCGGACGCACCCCGGCCGGTCCGGCGGGGCTACGCCGAACGTCCGAACCCGATGGTCGGCACCGCGCGCCGCAGCGGCCACGGCCGGGCGGCCTCCGGCAGCAGCGGGTCCAGGAAGGCGAACCGGTCCAGGGCCGCCGGATCCTGGTCGTCGTACGACCGCACCTGGCGCCACCACGCCGCGATCTCCGACCAGCCGGGCGCGGACAGCGAGCCGCCGAACTCCTGGACGGAGAGCGCCGCGGTGAGCCCGGCGAAGGCCAGCCGGTCGGCGAGCGGCCACCCGGCCAGCGTGCCGGTCACGAACCCGGCTACGAACACGTCGCCGGCGCCGGTCGGGTCGAGGGCCTCGACCTCGATGGCCGGGACGGACGCCGTCTCGCCGGTGCGGCCGTCCACCGCGTAGGCGCCCTCGGCGCCGAGGGTGACGACGGCCAGCGGTACGTGTTCGGCGAGGGCGTGCGCCGCCGCCTGCGGGGACGACGTGCCGGTGTACCGCATCGCCTCCTCCGCGTTCGGCAGGAACGCCTCGCAGTGCCGCAGGTCCCCGAGGGCCGCCAGGTCCCAGCGGCCCGTGTCGTCCCAGCCGACGTCGGCGAAGACCCGGGTCCCCTTGCGGGCGGCCTCGGCGATCCAGGGTGCGTCGACGCCGGGGACCAGCGCGGCGATCGCGGCTCTGGTGCGGGGCGGGCAGGCGGGCGCCGGTTCCTGCGGCGGCGGCTCGTGGCCGTGGCTCACCATGGTGCGCTCGCCCTCGTACGCCATGGAGACCGTGACCGGCGAGTGCCAGCCGGGGACGGTGCGCGAGTAGCCGAGGTCGATGCCCTCGCCGTGTTCGAGGGTGTCCCAGCAGTACTCGCCGTAGTGGTCGTCGCCGAAGGCCGCGGCGAGTGAGGTGCGCAGGCCGAGGCGGGCGAGGGCGGTGGCCATGTTGGCGACGCCGCCGGGGCTCGACCCCATGCCGCGCGCCCACGACTCGGTCCCCCGGACCGGCGCGCTGTCGAGCCCGGTGAAGACGATGTCGAGGAAGACGGTGCCGGTGAGGTACACGTCGCAGGCCGGGTCACCGGGCGCGCGGAGGGCCGCGAGCGGGTCGGTGTGGGCCGGGTCTGTGGAGGTCACGTCACGCTCCCTGCAGTGGTAGGGGTCCGGACAGTGTGCCCGACGGGACCCCGTACCACCGCGGTTGACATCAGCCCGTCACGGGGACGTGGTCTCCGGCCCGGCGATCACCCGCGCGGTGGCGCCGGGTACCGTCCGGGCCCGCTGCGACGCGGGGCGCCGCGCGCCGCGGACGGCGTCGTTGCGCCCGCCGCCGCGGACGAGCAGGACGCTGAGTGCGGCCAGGAATCCCACCACGGTGAGTCCGATGAGGCCGCCCTTCGTCGAGCCGGTCGCGTCCTCGATGAGCCCGAAGGCCGTCGGGGCGACGAAGCCGCCCAGGTTCCCGAGGGAGTTGATGAGGGCGATGCCGGGCGCCGCGGCCCGCGCGTCGAGGTAGCTCTGCGGGATGGTCCAGAAGATCGGGGACGCGGGCTTGAAGCCCACGGCGGCCAGGCACAGGGCGCCGAGTCCGGCCCAGGGTGAGACGAACACGGCGAGCAGTGTCCCGGCGCCGCCGATCACCAGCAGCGCCCCCAGGACGGGCCGCCGCTTGCCGAGCCGGTCGGAGAGCCGTCCGGAGACGTACACGGAGGCGATGGCGAACAGCCAGGGCACGGCGGTCAGCAGGCCCACCTGGAACTCGCTCAGTCCGCCGATGTCGTCGACGATGGACGGCAGCCAGAACGTGACAGCGTACAGGGCGACGTTGATCGCGAAGTAGATCCACAGGAAGAGCAGCATCTGCGGATCGGCGAGGAGCTTCCACCGGGAGACCCGGGCGGTGCCGCGGTCCTGTTCCCGCTCGCGCTGTTCGGCGTCGATGACGGCGACGAGCCCGTCCTTCTCCTCCTGCGTGAGCCAGGTGGCGCTCTCCACGCCGGAGTCGAGGAACCGGTAGACGACGAACCCGAGGACCACCGAGACGACGCCCTCGATGAAGAACATCCACTGCCAGCCGGAGTGCCCCCAGATGCCGTGCATTTCGAGGAGCGCGCCGGAGACGGGGCCGACGATCACGGTGGCGGTGCCGGAGCCCATCAGGAAGACCGATGTGGCGCGCCCGCGGTGGGAGTCGGGCAGCCAGCGCGAGAAGTAGTAGATGACGGCGGGGAAGAACCCGGCCTCGGCGACGCCCAGCAGGAACCGCAGGGCGTAGAACATGCCGGCGCTGTCCACGAAGGCCATCGCGGTGGCGACGACACCCCAGCTGATCATGATGCGGGTCAGCCAGACCTTCGCCCCGAAGCGCTCCATGAGCATGTTGCTGGGCACTTCGAAGAGGGCGTACGCGAGGAAGAAGATGCCGGCGCCGAGGCCGAAGGCGGCGGCGGAGAGCCCCACGTCGGCGCGGAGCTGGTCCTGGGCGAAGCCCAGGTTGACCCGGTCCATGTAGTTGGCGACGAACATGACGAAGAAGAGCGGGACGACCCGCCGGAATATCTTGCGGACGGCCGAGCGGACGGCGGGCGGGTGTTCCACGGGGGCGGGGGCGGGGACTGCTGCGGACACGAGCGGCTCCGGTCGTGGGCAGGGAGAGCGGGATGCGGGGCGGGGCCGGGAGAGGGGAACTCCCGGCCCCGGTGCGGCTGTTACCAGCGCGGCACGGACGGTGTGACCCACGCGGGGTCGAGGACGCGCATGGCGGCCGCGTCGTCGCGGTCGCGCATCGCGGCGAAGTCCTCGTCGAGCCAGCGCCGGTGCAGCGACTCCAGCTTGGCGCGGTCGAGTTCGACGCCCAGGCCGGGCGCGTCGCAGACGGCGACCCGGCCGCCCTGGAACGTGAGGCGTTCGGTGAGGACGTCCTCGGACTGCCAGGGGTAGTGGGAGTCGCAGGCGTGGTGCAGGTTCGGCACGGTGGCGGCGACGTGGGTCATGGCGGCGAGGCTGATACCGAGGTGGGTGTTGGAGTGCATGGACACGCCGACGCCGAACGTGCGGCAGATGGCGGCGAGTTGCTGCGTGTTGCGCAGGCCGCCCCAGTAGTGGTGGTCGGAGAGGACGACCTGGACGGCGCCGGTGGTGAACGCCTCCTTGATCTCCGCGAAGGTGGTCACGCACATGTTGGTGGCGAGCGGGACTCCGGCCTTGGCGGCGACCTCGGCCATGGCGGGGGTGCCGAGCGCCGGGTCCTCCAGGTACTCCAGTACGTCGCCGAGCTCGGCGGCGACCTTGAGCGACGTCTCCACGGACCAGGCCCCGTTGGGGTCCAGGCGCAGCGGCTTGCCGGGGAAGGCCTCGGCCAGCGCGCGGATCGCCGCGATCTCCTCGTCCGGCGTGAAGCAGCCGCCCTTGAGCTTGAAGGACTCGAAGCCGTAGCGCTCGTTGAACAGGCGGGCCTGCGCGACGACTCCGACCGGGTCGAGGGCGGCGCCCCAGTCGTCCTTCTCGCTCGCGACACCGTCCGGGTGGTCGGCGTACTTGTAGAAGAGGTAGGCGCTGTACTCGACGGAGTCGCGGAGCTTGCCGCCGAGCAGGGCGTGCACGGGCAGGCCGAGCGCCTTGCCGAGCGCGTCGAGACAGGCCACCTCGAAGCCGGAGACCACGGACAGGCGCAGTTTGTCGGCGGTCTGGACGCCGCGCAGGCCGCCGACGTCCACCTGGTTCTCGACGCGCGCGTCGTCGACGGACACCTCGTCCGCGACGGTGAACAGGCCGTTCAGATCGGATACTTGACGGCCTATCAGGCGTTCGGCGAACGGCCGGGCCAGTTCCAGGTACTTGGCGTCGCCGTAGGTCTCGCCGATCCCGGTGACGCCGTCGGCCGTGACGACCTCGACGATGAGCCGGGGCGTGTACGGCTGGTGGACGCCCTGCGTGTTGAGCAGGGGCGGGTCGGCGACGAGGATCGGGGTGAGGCGGACGTCGGTGATCGTCAGATCGATCATCGGGCGGCTCCAGCGGTGACGGGTTCGTCGGCGAGTTCGAGGCCGGCGGCGAGCAGCCGCTCCAGGTCGGCGAGGTCGGCCGGGGCGGGGTCGGCGAGCGGTGCGCGGACCGGCCCGACGGGGCGCCCGCGCAGCCGCGCGGCGGCCTTGACGAGCGAGACGCCGTATCCGGGCACCCGGTCCCGCAGCTCGACGAAGGGGATGTAGAAGTCGCGCAGCAGCCGGTCCACCCGGGGGTCGTCGCCGTCGCGCAGGGCCGCGAAGAACGCGGCGGCGATCTCGGGCGCGAAGGCGTGCACGGCCGAGGAGTACGCGGGCACGCCGACGGCGGCGTAGGCGCGGGCCTGGACCTCGGCGGTGGCGGCCCCGTTGAAGAACAGGAATCCGTCGGGCGCGGCGAGCGTGAGGCGCTGGAGCCGGTCGAGGTCGCTGTGGCCGTCCTTGAGGCCGATGACGTCGGGCAAGGCGGCGATCCGCCGCAACGATGCGACGGAGAAGGTCACTTGGTCGCGCTGGTAGACGATCAGCGGGAGCCGGGTCCGGGCCGCGATCCGCTCGATCTGGGCGACGAGCCCGCTCTGCGGTCCGCGCACGAGGTAGTGCGGCAGGACGAGCAGCGCGTCCGCCCCGGCCTCCTCCGCGATGCGCGCGAACCGTACGGCCTGCGCCCAGCCGTATCCGATCCCGGCCACGACGGGCACGCGTCCGGCGGTCTCCTCGACGGTGGCGGTGACGACCTGCCGGTACTCGTCCTCGTCGAGCGAGAAGAACTCGCCGGTTCCGCACGCCGGGAAGACGGCGCCGGGCCCGGTCGCCACCTGCGCGGCGACGTACTCGCGGAAGCCGGCGAGGTCGAGCGCCCCGTCCTCGTCGAAACTCGTCAGCGGGAAGGAGAGGACACCGCCCGCCATGCCCTCCCGCAGCCGGGCCACGACCGCGTCGCGACCCTCCCCTGTCTCCGTACGTAGATGCCATCCACACATGTAGATGGAGATTAGATACGCGAACGTGGGGCGTCAATGCCCCGTGACGCCCCGCCTTACGATCGGCACATGCCGGACCAGCACACAGAGCAGGAGAGCGCGCAGCCCCGGGGCGGCGTCCGCGAGGTGAAGTCGGCGGCCCGCACCGTCGACCTGCTCGAAGTGCTGGCCGCCCGCGGCGACCGCCCGGCCCGTCTCCAGGAGCTCGCCGACGAGCTGGCCGTGCCGCGCAGCTCCATGTACGCGCTGCTGCAGACGCTCATCGCGCGCGGCTGGGTCCGCACGGACGTCACCGGCTCCCTCTACGGCATCGGCATCCACGCCCTGCTGACCGGCACCAGCTACCTCGACACCGACCCGTACGTGATCACGGCGCGCCCGCATCTCGACGAGGCGTCCGAGGCGCTCGGCGAGACGATCCACCTGGGCCGGCTGGACGGCTTCGACGTGGCGTATCTGGCGACCCGGGAGTCGCACGAGTACCTGCGCACGATCAGCCGGGTCGGCCGCCGGCTCCCCGCCCACGTCGGCGCCCTCGGCAAGGCCCTGCTCGCGGAGCGCTCCGACGCGCTGCTGCCGGCGGGTCCGTACGCCCCGGCCACCGCGAACACGCACACCACCCGCGAGGCACTCGCCGCCGATCTCGCGGCGACCCGCACCCGCGGCTACTCGGTCGACCGGGAGGAGGGCGTCGCGGGCATCGTCGGCTTCGGTTTCGCCCTGCGCTACGCGGCCCCGGCGCACGACGCGATCAGCTGCTCGGTGCCGGTGGCGCGGCTGACCGCGGAGCACGAGGAGCGGATCGTGGCGGTCATGCGCGAGACCCGGTCGAAGATCGAGACGGCCGCCCACCGGGGCCCGTCGGGCACGCCCAACTGGCGTTAGCCACCTGCCGAAAGGCAGCTCGGCTACCCGGCCGAACCACCGCCAAACCGAATGTGCGGCAGGTCACATCACCCCGCCTTCTGCGGGGCCCCTTCGGCTTGATACAAATTGGCCGCGCCCAACGTCCCCGGTTCGGTCCCGTTCGCAAAGACGTCGCGCTCCCCAACCCCTTTTCCTTACCACCCCCTTGCCCAAAACAGCGTCCAAGGCAGGGGGTCCGTCTACAGGACTGCCCGTGTCTTCGCGCGCTCCCCGGCCCGCACTCATAGCCCTCTTCACGGCCGGCTATCTCGCTGCCTACCTGCTGCCCACCGTTGTCGGCCGCCTCGCCGACAGCCTGCGCCTTTCCCCCACCCAGGCCGGTCTGATCGGCAGCGCGCTGCTGCTGAGCTCGGCCACCGCGGGCTTCACGCTCGCGGCCCGCGTCGAACGGGTGGGCGCCGCCCGCGCCGCCCGCGCCGGGCTCCTCCTCGCGGCCGTCGGCTACGGCACCGCGGCCCTGTCCACCGTCGTCCCCCTGGTCGTCGCGGGTGCGATGATCGGCGGCTTCGGCTCGGGCACGGCGACGGCTGTCGCCGCCACCGGGATCGCCGCCCAGAAGGACCCGCACCGCGCGTCCACGCTCGGCCTGCTCACCGTCTCGGCCCTCGCGGGCGCCCTCTATCTGACGATCCCGCGGATCAGCCCGACCGGGCACGCCCTGCCGTTCGCCGCGCTCGCCGTCACGGCCGTCGCCGTGTGGCCCGCGACGCGCCGGCTGTCCGGGCCGGCCGGGCCGGACAACAGTCCGGCGCAGGCCCCCAAGTCCCCGCTCCCGTTCGCGCGTTCGGGCATGGCCCTGGCCATGGTGATCGTCTGCTGGTCGATGGCGCAGAACTCGCTGTGGGGCGTCAGCAGCCGTATCGGCACCGTGCAGGCCGGCCTGAGCGAGGTCGCGGTCGGCTCGGTCTTCGCGGTGGCGCTCGGCGCGGGCCTGCTCGGCGTCATCGGCGCGGGCGCCCTCGGCACCCGCCTGGGCCGTGCGCTGCCGATCGGCGCCGGCACCGCCGCCATCGCCGGCTGCATCGCGCTCAGCGCCCGCGCCGACGGCCTCGCCACCTTCGCGACGGGCGAGATCGCCTGGAACACCCTCTACCCGGTGGTGCTCTCGTACCTGCTGGGCCTCGCCGCCTCGCTCGACCCGCGCGGCCGCTGGGCCGTCCTGGTCGGCTCGGCGTCCTCGCTCGGCACGGCGTGCGGCCCGCTGGTGGGCAGTTCCCTGTCGCAGGCGGTCGGCTTCCCCGCGATGGGCGCGGCGCTCGCCACCGCGCTGCTGCTGCTCGCGGTGCCGCTGACCGCGGTGGCCCTGCACACGGGCGGCCGCCCGCTGTTCGCGGGTGCGGCCCGGCGCCGCAGCGGTGCCCCGGTCGGCGCGATCGTGCCGCCGTCGGGCGTCCTGGAGCAGCCGGTCGTCGAGATCACGGCGATCGAGATGCCCGCCGTCGCGCAGGCCCTGCCGGAGCCGGTGCAGGACGAGTTCACGACGGCGGGTCCGGCCGGGACTCAGCCGGTGATGTCGTCCAGCGGGTACGCCTCGACCTCGGCGAGATAACGCGCCCGCCGCGCCTCGTCCTCGGCGCTGCCGTCGAGGAAGGACGCCACGAACGAGTTGCGGGCGAGCTCCCGCACTCGTTCGTGGTCCAGGGCGAGCGCCTCGTGCACGGCGTGGAAGGTGTCGCCGACGTAGCCGCCGAAGTAGGCCGGGTCGTCGGAGTTCACGGTGCACAGCAGCCCGGCGTCCATCATGGCGACGAGCGGGTGCTCCTCCAGCACGTCGATGGCGCGCAGCCGCACGTTCGACAGCGGGCACAGCGTCAGCGGGATCCGGTCGCGCACCAGACGCTCGACGAGCTCCGGGTCCTCCAGGGACCGCAGGCCGTGGTCGACGCGCTCGACGCCGAGCACGTCCAGGGCCTCCCACACGTACGACGGGTCGCCCTCCTCGCCCGCGTGCGCGACCTTGCGCAGCCCGAGCGCGCCCGCGGCCTCGTACACGTCGCGGAACTTCGAGGCGGGGTTGCCCACTTCCGCCGAGTCGAGGCCGACGCCGACGATGTGCTCCAGGTACGGCTTCGCGGCCTCCAGCGTCTCCATCGCCGACTCGGCGGACTGGTCGCGCAGGAAGCACATGATGAGCTTGGTGGAGACCCCGTGCCGCTCCTCGCTGCGCGCGAGCGCCCGCGAGAGCCCCTCGACGACCGTGCCCATGGCGACGCCGCGCGCCATGTGGGCCTGCGGGTCGAAGAAGATCTCGGCGTGCCGCACCCCCTGCTCGGCTGCGCGCGCCAGATAGGCGTCGGCGAGCGCCTCGAAGTCGTCCTCGGTGATCAGGACGGCCATGAGCTCGTAGTACAGGTTCAGGAAGGACTGCAGATCGGCGAAGAGGTACGCCGTGCGCAGGGCCTCGGTGTCGGCGTACGGCAGCGTGATGCCGTTGCGGTCGGCGAGGGCGAAGGCCAGCTCGGGTTCGAGGGTGCCTTCGATGTGCAGGTGCAGCTCGGCCTTGGGGATGCGAGCAAGTGGTGCGAGGGACATCCGATCATCGTACGCAGGTCAGGGCCTCAGAGCCGTTTCGGCACCGGCACCCGGTCCAGGTCGCGGGCGACCGTCAGCTCCCCGTCGAACCCGGCGGCCCGCGCCTGCCGCGCGAACTCCTCCGGGTCGCCGTAGCGCTGGCTGAAGTGCGTGAGGACGAGATGCCGCACGCCCGCGTCCCGGGCGACACGGGCGGCCTGCCCGGCGGTCAGGTGCCCGTGGTCGGAGGCGAGCTGGTGGTCCTCGTCGAGGAACGTCGACTCGATGACGAGCAGATCGCACCCTTCGGCGAGCGCGTGCACGCCCTCGCACAGCCGGGTGTCCATGACGAACGCGACGCGCTGCCCGCGCCGCACCTCGCTGACGTCGTCGAGACCGACCCCGCCGACGCTCCCCTCGCGCTGCAGCCGGCCCACGTCCGGTCCGGCGATCCCGTGCGCGGCGAGCCGCTTTGGCAGCATCCGGCGCCCGTCCGGCTCGACGAGGAGATAGCCGTACGACTCGACGGGGTGCGACAGCCTGCGTGCCTCCAGGCGGTACGCGGGGGTGTCGGCGAGCACGCCGCCGTCCCCGCTCACCGGCTCCTCGGTGATCCCGACGGTCTCCCGGTACGCGGTGGCGTACCGCAGCCGGTCGAAGAACCGCTGCCCGGACGCCGGGTAGTGGGCGGTCACCGGGTGCGGTACGCGGTCGAGGTTGATCCGCTGGATGACACCGGCCAGGCCGAGGCTGTGGTCGCCATGGAAGTGGGTGACGCAGATCCGGTTCAGGTCGTGCGCGGCGACACCGGCGCGCAGCATCTGCCGCTGGGTGCCCTCGCCGGGATCGAAGAGGATGCCCTCGGCGTCCCAGCGCAGCAGATAGCCGTTGTGGTTGCGGTGGCGCGTCGGCACCTGGCTGGCGGTGCCGAGGACGACGAATTCACGTACGGACACGGCCAGTTATCCGGGGGGCCACTGGAGGCCGCGGCCGCCGAGGACGTGGGCGTGCGCGTGGAAGACGGTCTGGCCGGCGCCGCTGCCGGTGTTGAACACGAGCCGGTAGCTGTCCAGTTTCTCCTCCTTGGCCACCTCGCCCGCCTCGCGCAGCACGTCGGCGGCGATCGCCGGTTCGGCGGCGGCGAGGGAGGCGGCGTCCGGGTGGTGGACGCGCGGGATGACCAGGATGTGCGTCGGCGCCTGCGGGTTGATGTCCCGGAAGGCGACGGTGGTGGCGGTCTCGCGGACGAGCGTGGCGGGCACGTCCCCCGCGACGATCTTGCAGAACAGGCAGTCCGCCTGGGGTTCGCCGGACACGTTCGGGTCTCCTTCGCGAGGGGGTCTGCGTACCGCGGCATCGTATCGATCAGCCCCGCCGGGCGGGGCATCGGCATCTGCGTGGCCGGTCCCGGTGGGGCTTCTCGCGTGACCAGCCACGGCGTGAGCCGCACTCGGCAACGAACCGAACACGGCGGACGCGTCACGGCAACGCGGGCGCAGACTTCGCCGGGTTCTCCCCGAGAGCCGCCAACGCGATACGAACCGCCTCGTCCAACTGCGGGTCACGCCCGGCGGCCGCGTCCTGGGGCGTGGCGACCACCTCGACGTCCGGATCGACCCCGTGGTTCTCGAGCCCCCACCCGTACCCCTCCATCCAGGTCGCGTACTTCGGCTGCGTCACCAGCGTCCCGTCCACCAACCGGTACCGGCTGTCGATCCCGATGACGCCGCCCCAGGTCCGTACGCCCACGACGGGCCCGATGCCGAGCGCCTTGATCGCCGCGTTGACGATGTCGCCGTCGGACCCGGAGAACTCGTTGGCGACGGCGACGACCGGGCCCCGCGGTGCGTCCATCGGGTAGCTGAAGGGGCGGCTGCCGCGGGGCACGTCCCAGCCGACCACCCGCCGCGCCAGCTTCTCCACGACGAGCTGCGAGGTGTGCCCGCCCCGGTTCTCGCGGACGTCGACGACGAGGCCCTCGCGGGCGACCTCCACGCTCAGGTCGCGGTGGATCTGCGCCCAGCCGGGCGCCTGCATGTCGGGCACGTGCAGATACCCGAGCCGTCCGCCCGAGCGCTCATGGACGTACGCCCGCCGGTCCGCGACCCACGCGTGGTAGCGCAGCGGCTCCTCGTCGGACAGCGGCACCACGACCACGTGCCGCGGGTCACCGCCCCCGGCGGGCGACACGGTCAGCTCGACCGGCTTGTCGGCCGTGCCGACGAGCAGCGGACCGGGCCCGGTCACCGGGTCGACGGGCCGTCCGCCCACCGCCACGATCGCGTCCCCGGCGCGCACCGCGACACCCGGCGCGGCGAGCGGGGAACGGGCGCGCGGGTCGGACGTCTCGGACGGCAGCACCCGGTCCACGCGCCACTGTGCCGATTCCTGCGGGCCGTCCTCGTGCCGGGAGATGTCGGCCCCGAGCAGCCCCTGCCGGCGCGCGGCGGAGCCGCCCCCGCCGCCCGGCAGGACGTACGCGTGGGAGGTGCCGAGCTCGCCCTGCACCTCCCACAGCAGGTCGACGAGGTCGTCGTGCGTGGCGACCCGGTCGAGGACCGGCCGGTAGCGGTCGAGGACCCCGGTCCAGTCCACGCCGTTCATGTCGGGGCGCCAGAAGTTGTCGCGCATCAGGCGGCCGGTCTCCTCGTACATCTGCCGCCATTCGGCGGCCGGGTCGACGGTCTGGCTGATGCGGGCCAGGTCGACGGTGATGTTCGTGTCGCTGTCGTCGTCGTGCGCGGGCCTGCGGTCGCTCGGCACGACCTTCAGCACCTCGCCGGTCCACAGCAGCAGCCGCTTGCCGTCGCCGGTGACCTCGAAGTGGTCGGCGTCGGCGCCGAGTTCCTCGATGCGCTGCTGCGCCAGGTCGTAGCGCTCCAGCCGGGTCTTCGGGTCGGGGGCGCTCCGGTCGGCCCGGGAGTCGCCGAGCACGCCGCGCACCGGGTGCCGCAGCCACAGCACGCCGTCCTTGGCGGTGCGCAGGGTCGAGTACCGGGCGGCCTCGACGGGGAACGGCACGATGCGGTCGACGAGCCCTTCCAGGTCGACGCGGGTGGCGGGCGTGCCCTCGCTGTCGGGGGTCTCGGCGCCGGGACTGTCCGCCGGTTCGAACGGCCGGCCGTGCCGCTGCGGCCCGAAGGGCGAGGGGGTCGTCGCGGCCAGGGTGATCAGATGCGGCCGGGCGCCGCTCACGAACGCCAGGTCGAAGGCGTGCTCGTCGTAGACCGGGTCGAAGGACCGGGCCGACAGGAACGCCAGATGTCTGCCGTCGAGGGTGAACGCGGGCGCGTAGTCCCGGAAGCGCAGCGGGGTCGCCTCGGTGACGGCGAGGTCGGCGGTGTTGGCGAGCTTGAGCTGGCGCAGGCCGTGCGGCCCGGGGTGGGACCAGGCGAGCCAGGCCGAGTCGGGCGAGAAGGCGAGCCCGGTCGCGTGCCCGTCCTCGCTCCGGTCCACTTCCCGTACGTCGCCGCTGTCGCGCTCGACGAGCAGGACGCGCCCGTCGTGGGCGGCGACGGCGGCCCGGCCGCCGTCCGGCGAGACGGTCAGCCCGAGGACCCGGCCGAGCCGCCCGGCGCCGAGCCGGCGGGGCGTGGCGCCGGGCCCGGCGCCGGTGGCGGGCGCGAACTCCAGCGCGTCGTCGCCCTCGGCGTCGGTCACCCACACCACGTGTTCCTCGCCGTCGACGCGGAACGTGTGCGGCAGCCTGGCCCGTACGCCCTGCTGCGCGGCGAGGGCGCGGGCCGGGCCCGCGCGGTGGGTCACCCAGTGCACGGCGCCGCGCACGGCGACCGCGCTGCCGCGTCCGGTGTGGTCGGGCGAGGCGGCGCCGAACCAGCGGGTGGCGTCGACGGGGTGCGGCTGCAGATCGACCCGCTGTCCGCCGAGCCGCACGTCGATCCGCCGCGGCCGGGCCGCCGCCAGGTCGTCGACCACCCACAGCTCACCGGCGCTCGCGTGGACGACCCGGGTCCCGTCGGTGGTGGCGTGCCGTGCGTAGAACCCGTCGACGGGCGTGTGCCGCCGCAGGTCGGACCCGTCGGCGAGGGAGGAGTAGAGCGCCCCGACGCCCTCGTGGTCGGACAGGAACGCGACGCGCTCCCCCACCCACATCGGGTACTCGATGTTCCCGTCGAGGTCGGCGTGGAGCCGTTCGAAGCGGCCGGCTTCCCCCGTGTCCTCGGCGGCCCGGTCGATCCACAGCTTGCCCGCGGTGCCGCCCCGGTACCGCTTCCACCAGGCGGCCTCCCGGCCCATCGGCGCGGACAGCAGCACCACCTGGCCGTCCGGCCCGTACGCGACACCGCCCACCGGCCCGTAGGGCAGGGTCTCGGCGGGGCCGCCGTCCAGCGGCACCGCCCGGGCCCAGCTGCGGCGCAGCGAGGCCTGCCCGTGCGTGGTGGTGGCGAGAACCCGTCCGTCGGGGGTCCAGCCCCGCACGGCGGTGGTCCAGCTTCCCCAGTACGTGAGGCGTTTGGCGGGTCCTCCGTCGATCGGGGCGATGTGCACCTCGGGCGCGCCGTCGCGCCGCGACGCCCAGGCGACGGTCGTCCCGTCCGGGGAGATCCGGGGGTGGCCGACCGGTACGTTGTCGGCGCTGATGCGCCAGGCGCGGCCGCCGTCGAGAGGAGCGGCCCACACGTCGTCCTCGGCGGTGAAGACCACCGACTCGCCGTGCAGGTGCGGGAACCGTAGGTAGGCAGGGATCGTCACCCCGCCCACCCTAAATTTGGGACACGTCGCCCGTCAGCCCTTTTGATCGCTTTCCGCGGTGGTCACTTGCCCTGGTCCTGCGAGTGACCGGAGTCGGGGGGCTCGACGGTGACCGTCTCGGTCTCGGTCACGGTCGTCGTGACGCCGGGCTCCGGCTCGTGGGAGGGCGGGTTCTCGTCGTCCTGCGGCGGTTTGTCGTCGTCCTGCGGCGGCTTCTCGTCGTGCGACGAGGAAGGCCACTGGTCGTCCGGCGGCGGAGTGTACTCGTCCGGTGGTGGAGTCGAACTGCCGCTGCTCTCCGTGCAGTTGCCGAGGACGTAGACGTGGAACCACACCTTGTTCTCGACGCGCGCGGTCAGATCGCCGCGGACGCACTTCCCGGAGACGACCTCGTGCACGGCCCCTTTGACCGTGATGTCCTCG
This sequence comes from Streptomyces sp. cg35, assembly GCF_050410835.1. Classification (NCBI taxonomy): domain Bacteria; kingdom Bacillati; phylum Actinomycetota; class Actinomycetes; order Kitasatosporales; family Streptomycetaceae; genus Streptomyces; species Streptomyces sp. cg35. The sequence continues at coordinate 5,967,920 of NZ_CP191268.1, read as the reverse complement.
CCCTTCCGGGTCTTGCCCGTGCAGTTCACCTCGACCGAGGTCGGCGTCGAGGCACTGGATCCGGAGCTCTCGTCGGTCACCGCGGAGCAGCTGAGCCAGGCCACGTCGGCGTGCTGCCGGTTCAGCTCCTCGGTGGCCTCCTGGTCGGTGGTGCTGGCGGCCGTGGACGGGCTGAGATCGCCGTTGACGGGCTCGCACGCGACCCCCGCGGCGACGACGGCCGCCACGCACCCGGCCACCGCCAGCCCTCGCGGGTTCCGTAACCGGCGCAAATTGCCATTGATCCTACTCAATGCCCCCATGCACGGCAGGATGCCACCGTCCACGACGGGAGGGTAAGACAGGTTGAAGCCAGGACGCGGTCGGCGGCGGTCAGCCCCAGCGTCCCGTCCGCCCCAGCAGCAACGCGACCGCCGCGGTCCCGGCCGTGGACGTCCGCAGCACACTGCGCCCGAGCCGGAACGCCCGCGCCCCGGCGTCGCCGAACACCTTCAGCTCCTCCGGCGACACTCCCCCTTCGGGGCCGACGACGAGCACGATCTCGCCCGCCGCCGGAAGCTGCGCCGAGGCCAGCGCGGTGCTCTGCGCGTCGCGGTCCTCGTGCAGCACGACCGCCAGGTCCGCCGCGTCGAGCAGCGCCGCGACCTCCTTGGTGGACGCGGCGTCCGCGACCTCGGGGAAGCGCACCCGGCGCGACTGCTTGCCGGCCTCGCGCGCGGTGGCCCGCCACTTGCCCAGCGCCTTGGCCCCGCGCTCGCCGCGCCACTGCGTGATGCACCGCGAGGCCGCCCACGGCACGATCGCGTCGACGCCGGTCTCCGTCATGGTCTCGACGGCGAGCTCGCCCCGGTCGCCCTTGGGCAGCGCCTGTACGACGGTGATCCGCGGCCCTTCCTCGGCCTCGACGCGCACCGGCCCGACCTCGACGACCAGCCGGTCCTTGCCCTCGGCCGCGGCGACGACGCCCTCGCTCCACGACCCGAGCCCGTCCGTCAGCACGACGGTCTCCCCGGCCCGCAGCCGCTTCACGGAGACGGCGTGCCGCCCCTCGGCACCGTCCAGTACGTACGTGCGGTCGCCCGGCACCGGGCCGTCGACGACGAACACCGGCGCCGTCACGCGGCACCCCGCTGCCCGAGCGTGGCCCTGGCGGCGTCGAGTTCGGCGGCGAGCACCTCGACGAGCTGCCCGGCCGGAAGCTCCCGGGCGAGCTTGTGTCCCTGCCCGGCCCACAGCGCCATGGCCTGCGGGTCACCGGCCTTGGCGGCGGCCTTGCGCAGCGGCGACGTCATGTGGTGGACCTCCGGGTACGCGGCGGGCGCGTACGGGCCGTGCTCGCGCAGGAACCGGTTGACGAGGCCGCGCGCGGGCCGCCCGGAGAACGCCCGGGTCAGCTCGGTCCGGGTGAACAGCGGGTCGGTCATGGCCTGCTTGTGCAGTGCGGGCGCGCCCGACTCGGGGGTCACGAGGAACGCCGTGCCCAGCTGGGCGAGGTCGGCGCCCGCGGCGAGCACGGCGGCGATCTGGGTGCCCCGCATGATTCCGCCGGCCGCGATGATCGGCAGCTGTACCGCTTCGCGCACCTGCGCGATCAGCGAGAGCAGGCCGACGCCGCTGCCGTCGGTCTCGGGGTTGTCCCGGTGCGTGCCCTGGTGGCCGCCGGCCTCGACGCCCTGGACGCACACGGCGTCGGCGCCCGCCCACTGCGCGGCGAACGCCTCCTCCACCGTCGTCACGGTGACGGCGGTGAGCGTGCCCACGGCGCGCAGCGAGTCGATCACCTCGCGGGTGGGGCAGCCGAACGTGAAGGTGACGAGCGGCACCGGGTCGTCGACGAGGATGGCGAGCTTGGCGTCGTAGCCGTCGTCGCGTCCGCTGTCGGGGTCGCCGAGCGGGGTCTGGTACCAGCCCGCCTCGCCGGTGAGCTGGTGGCGGTAGACGTCGACCGCGGCCGGGTCCGCGTACTCCGGCTGCGGCATGAACAGATTGACGCCGAAGGGCCGGGCGGTCAGCCCCCGCACCTGCTTGATCTCCTGGTACATGCCGTCGGCCGTCTTGTACCCGGCGGCGAGGAACCCGAGCCCGCCCGCCTCGGACACGGCGGCCACGAGCTCGGGACAGGACGCGCCGCCCGCCATCGGGGCCTGCACGATCGGACAGGGGCAGAGATCGGTCAGTGCGGAGGACATGACCGCATCGTGCCACGTACGCGTCAGACGACCGAATCGGAGGTTCCGCCTGGCATGTGCCACGCAAAAGGGGCCCGGGGGTGTTCACCCCCGGGCCCCTCCCGCCAACGGCTCACCGCCCGTTGAACGCGTCCTTCAGCCGTGAGAACAGCCCCTGCTGGCCGGGCTGGAACTGGCCGGTGGGCCGCTCCTCGCCGCGCAGCTTGGCGAGCTCGCGCAGCAGCCGCTCCTGCTCGGGGTCGAGCTTCTGCGGCGTCATGACCTCGACGTGCACGATGAGGTCGCCGCGGCCGCCGCCGCGCAGATGCGTGATGCCGCGCCCGTGCAGCGGGACCGACTGGCCGGACTGGGTGCCGGGCCGGATGTCGATCTCCTCCATGCCGTCGAGCGTCTCCAGCGGCACCTTGGTGCCGAGGGCCGCCGCGGTCATCGGGATGGTCACGGTGCAGTGCAGATCGTCGCCGCGCCGCTGGAAGACCGGGTGCGGCAGCTCGTGGATCTCCACGTACAGGTCACCGGCGGGGCCGCCGCCGGGGCCGACCTCGCCCTCGCCCGCGAGCTGGATCCGCGTCCCGTTGTCCACACCGGCCGGGATCTTCACGGTCATCGTGCGCCGCGACCGGATGCGGCCGTCACCGGCGCACTCGGGGCACGGCGTCGGCACGACGGTGCCGAAGCCCTGGCACTGCGGGCAGGGGCGGGACGTCATGACCTGGCCGAGGAAGGACCGCGTGACCTGCGAGACCTCGCCGCGCCCGCGGCACATGTCGCAGGTCTGCGCGGAGGTACCCGGCGCGGCGCCCTCGCCGCTGCAGGTCGTACAGACGACGGCCGTGTCGACCTGGATGTCCTTGGTGGTCCCGAAGGCGGCCTCGTCCAGCTCGATCTCGAGCCGGATCATGGCGTCCTGGCCGCGGCGCGTGCGCGACCGCGGGCCACGCTGCGACGCGGTCCCGAAGAACGCGTCCATGATGTCCGAGAAGTTCCCGAACCCGCCGGCGCCGAAGCCTCCGGCGCCGCCTCCGCCGGCCTGCGACAGGGGGTCGCCCCCGAGGTCGTAGACCTGCTTCTTCTGCGGGTCGGAGAGCACCTCGTAGGCGGCGTTGATCTCCTTGAACCGCTCCTGGGTCTTCGGATCCGGATTCACGTCCGGGTGCAGCTCGCGCGCGAGCCTCCGAAAAGCCTTCTTGATCTCGTCCTGGGAAGCGTCGCGGCGCACGCCGAGTACGGCGTAGTAGTCCGTGGCCACTTACGACTCCGCCAGGATCTGTCCGACGTAACGTGCCACTGCGCGTACTGCTCCCATCGTTCCCGGGTAATCCATGCGGGTCGGTCCGACCACGCCGAGCTTGGCGACTGCCTCGCCGCCCGAACCGTAGCCGACCGACACGACGGACGTGGAGTTGAGTCCCTCGTGGGCGTTCTCGTGACCGATCCGTACGGCCATGCCCGAATCACCCTGCTCACCAAGCAACTTGAGGAGCACGACCTGCTCCTCCAGCGCCTCGAGGACGGGCCGGATGGTGAGGGGAAAGTCATGTCCGAAGCGGGTGAGATTGGCGGTGCCGCCGATCATCAGCCGCTCCTCGGTCTCCTCGACGAGCGTCTCCAGCAGAGTGGAGAGCACCGTCGCGACCGTACCGCGGTCCTCCGTCTCGAAGGCCTCCGGCAGGTCCTGCACCAGCTGCGGCACATCGGCGAACCGGCGGCCCGCGACCCGGCTGTTGAGCCGCGCCCGCAGATCCGCCAGAGACGATTCGCCGAACGGCGCCGGGCAGTCGATCATCCGCTGCTCCACGCGCCCGGTGTCCGTGATCAGCACGAGCATCAGACGGGCGGGCGCGAGCGACAGCAGCTCGACGTGGCGCACGGTGGACCGGGTCAGGGACGGGTACTGGACGACCGCGACCTGCCGGGTCAGCTGCGCGAGCAGCCGCACGGTCCGGCCGACGACGTCGTCGAGGTCGACGGCGCCCTCCAGGAAGTTCTGGATGGCGCGCCGCTCGGGCGCGGTCATCGGCTTCACCGCGGTGAGCTTGTCGACGAAGAGGCGGTACCCCTTGTCGGTGGGGATGCGCCCGGCACTGGTGTGCGGCTGGGCGATGAACCCCTCGTCCTCCAGGGCGGCCATGTCGTTGCGCACGGTCGCCGGGGAGACGCCCAGGCTGTGCCGCTCGGTCAGCGCCTTGGAGCCGACCGGCTCCTCGGTGCCGACGTAGTCCTGGACGATGGCGCGCAGCACTTCGAGCCTGCGTTCACTGAGCATCGGCGCGCACCTCCAGCAACTGACTCTGCGATCTTTCCGTTTTGGCACTCCCTGTCCGCGAGTGCCAATCGTCCCCGGCTCAGTGTACGGCCGGTGGGTACGGGCCCGGCAAGGCCGCTAGCGTCGAACCATGGAGACCACCACGGGCATCGACTGGAAGTCGGCGGGCTGGGAGGAACTGGCGCCGCACGTGGGGCGGGTCCGGCTGCCCGGCTGGGACTGCACGACCGGACTCGTCGTGGGCGACGGCGCGGCCCTGTTGATCGACACGGGATCCTCACTCCGTGAAGGCGCCCGGCTGCGCGCGGACACCCGGCGCCTCCTGGGAACACACGGGAGAGTGACGCACATCGCGCTCACCCACCCGCACTTCGACCATGTGCTCGGCACGGCGGCGTTCGCGGGCGTCGAGGTCTACGGGGCCGTGGGCATCGACACCGTGTTCGCGGGCGGCGCCGACGGGCTGCGCGCCGACGCCGTACGCCACGGTCTGGACGCCGACGCGGCGGCCGAGGCGGCCGACCTCCTCGTCACCCCGCACCACCGGGTCTGCGGCGAGTGGACGCTGGACCTGGGCGGCGGCCTGCAGGTGCTGCTCGCGAACGTCGGCCCGGCGCACACCGGTCACGACCTGGCGGTCCTGGTGCCCGCGACACCGCACGGGCCGGAGATCGTCTTCTGCGGCGACCTGGTCGAGGAGTCGGGCGAGCCCCAGGCGGGCCCGGACGCGGCGCCGCGCCACTGGCCGGCCGCGCTCGACCGGCTGCTGTCGCTGGGCGGCGAGGACGCCCGCTACGTCCCGGGGCACGGATCGGCCGTGAACGCGGAGTTTGTCCGTGCGCAGCGCGCCACACTGGCGGCCCGTTCCGGCGTGTCGTAGGCCGAGCGCCGCGGTTTCTCTTATCGTCTGCCGAATGCGCCAGTACTCCCCCGACCTGACCCCTCCCTGGAAGAAGCGGAACAACCCCGCGCCCGAGGTCCCGGCGGAGCCGGACCTCGTCGTGGAGGAGGTCACCACGGGCTTCTGCGGAGCGGTCGTCCGCGTCGAGAAGACGGCGCAGGGTCCGACGGTGACCCTGGAGGACCGCTTCGGCAAGCTCCGGGTGTTCCCGATGGAGCCGCGCGGGTTCCTGCTGGAGGGCAGGACCGTCACCCTGGTCCGCCCCTCGGCCGTCGCTCCCGCACCGGTCCGCCCCACGCGCACGGCGTCCGGCTCGGTCGCGGTGCCGGGTGCCCGCGCCCGGGTGGCCCGCGCGGGCCGCATCTATGTGGAGGGCAAGCACGACGCCGAGCTGATCGAGCGGGTCTGGGGCGACGACCTGCGCATCGAGGGCGTGGCGGTGGAGTTCCTGGAGGGCGTCGACGACCTGCCGGCGATCGTGGCGGAGTTCGACCCGGGCGCGGACGCGCGCCTGGGCGTCCTGGTCGACCACCTGGTCCCCGGTACGAAGGAGTGGCGCATCGCCCAGTCGGTCACGAGCGAGCACGCGCTGGTGGTCGGCCACCCGTACATCGACATCTGGGAGGCGGTGAAGCCGGCCTCGCTGGGCATCGAGGCCTGGCCCCGGATCCCGCACGGCCAGGACTGGAAGACGGGTGTGTGCCGGGCCCTCGGCTGGCGGGTGGCGAACACGGGCGAGGCCTGGCAGCACATCCTGTCCCGGGTCCGCTCCTACAAGGACCTGGAACCCGAGCTCCTCGGCAAGGTGGAAGAACTGATCGACTTCGTGACGGCACAGCCGTAGTCGCAGTCGCTCGGCCCGGCCCCGCCCCGCCCCGCCTCAGTCGACCAGGTCCCGCACCACGCCGTCCGCCAGCAACCGCCCGCGCAGCGTCAGCACGGCGCGCCCCTCCTCGAAGGGGCCTGCCTCCAACAGCCCGTCGGCCAGGGCCTTGCGGGCCGCGGCGAGCCCCGCGGGCCGCAGCAGCGACAGCGGGCACCCCTCCCGGAGCCGCAGCTCCAGCAGGATCCGCTCGACCCGCCGGTCCTCGTCGGCCAGCACCTCACGCCCGGCCCCGGGCGACCGCCCGCCCGCCAGCGCGGCCGCGTACGCACCGGGATGCTTCACGTTCCACCACCGCACCCCGCCGACGTGCGAGTGCGCGCCCGGGCCCGCGCCCCACCAGTCGGCCCCGCGCCAGTACAGCTCGTTGTGCAGGCACCGCGCCGCCTCGGACGTCGCCCAGTTCGACACCTCGTACCAGTCGAACCCGGCCGCCGACAGCATCTCCTCGGCGATCAGATACCGGTCCGCGTGCACGTCGTCGTCGGTCATCGGCACCTCGCCGCGCCGGATCCGCCGGGCGAGCTGGGTGCCCTCCTCGACGATCAGCGCGTACGCGGAGACGTGGTCGGGACCGGCCGCCAGCGCCGCGTCCAGCGAGGCCCGCCAGTCGTCGTCGCTCTCGCCCGGGGTGCCGTAGATCAGGTCCAGGTTGACGTGCTCGAACCCGGCCGCCCGCGCCTCGGCGACACAGGCCTCGGGCCGGCCGGGCGTGTGCGTGCGGTCGAGGACCTTCAGGACGTGCTGCCGCGCGCTCTGCATCCCGAACGACACCCGGTTGAAGCCCCCGGCGCGCAGCTCCGCCAGATAGGCCGGGTCCACCGACTCCGGGTTCGCCTCGGTGGTCACCTCCGCGTCGTCCGCGAGCCCGAACTCGTCCCGGATCGCCCCCAGCATCCGTACGAGATCGGCGGCGGGCAGCAGCGTCGGGGTGCCGCCGCCGACGAACACGGTCCGCACCGGTCGGGGGTCGTCGCCGAGCACCTTCCGCGCGAGGCGGAGCTCGTCGGCCAGCGTCTCCGCGTAGTTGTCACGGGAGGCGAGCACGCCCCCGGTGCCGCGCAGCTCGGTCGCCGTGTACGTGTTGAAGTCGCAGTAGCCGCAGCGCGTGGCGCAGTACGGGACGTGCAGGTAGAAGCCGAGCGGCCGGTCGGCGGCGCCGGCGAGCGCGGAGGCGGGCAGCGCCCCGTCGTCGGGCACCGGTTCACCGTCGGGAAGTGCGGAAGGCATGACCCCATTGTCCCGCCTCCCGGAACGTCACTGCGCCTGCAGCACGAGCAGCGCCAGATCGTCGTCCGCCGGGGTGTCCGCGAAGGCGTGCACGAGGCGCCGGATGCGCTCGGCCAGCAGCGGGGCCGTCAGTCCCGCGCACCCGGCGAGGGCCTGCGCGAGCCCGTCGCCGTCGTCGAACTGGCGGTGTCCGGAGCGCCGCTCCGTCACCCCGTCCGTGACGCACAGCAGGGTGTCCCCGGTCTGCAGCTCGAACGTCTCGCTCGTGTAGTCCGGGTCGTCGACGACGCCGAGCAGGACCTGCGGGGCGGCCGCCGTGACGACCTCGCCGCCGGGCCGCATCAGCAGGGGCAGCGGATGCCCGGCGGAGGCGAGGGTGCAGGTGACGACCGCTCCGTCGGCGGACAGCGTCAGTTCGCCGTAGAGGAGGGAGAGGAAGCGGGAGGTGGTGCCGTCGGGCGAGACGTCCTGTCCGTCGGCGGCGGCGAGGGCGCGGGCCGCGGCGTCGGCGGCCTCGGTGGCGTCGTCGAGCAGCAGCCGGTTGAGCCGGTCCAGGACCTGGGCGACCGGATATCCCTCCCGGGCGAGCAGCCGCAGCCAGGGCCGCGCGAGCCCGATGACCACGGCGGCCTCGGGCCCCTTGCCCTGGACGTCGCCGAGCGCGAAGCACCAGCGGCCGTCACCGGCGGGGAAGACGTCGTAGAAGTCGCCGCCGGGGCCGCCGGCCTCCTTCGGTTCGTACACGAGGGCGCTGCGCACGCCGGGGATCTCGGCGATGGACGTGGGCAGCAGGCCGCGCTGCAGGATGCGGCTGATGGTGGCCTGCCGGGTGTAGCGGCGGGCCGCGCTGACGGCGAGGGCGACCCGGCGGCTGAAGTCCTCGACGAGTCCGGTGACCTCGTCGGGGAAGCGGAGCTGGCCCGCGCGCCCGATGAGCAGGATGCCGAGGGTGCGGCCGCCGACCATGAGCCGGTAGGCGAGCGCGGCGCCCGCCTCCTCCTCGGCCCCGGTGTCGTCCGGTGCCTCGAACGGCCAGGGCACGGGGACGGCCGCGGTGCGGGCGGCGTCGGGCAGGCTCGGCGGTTCCTTCTCCAGGATCTGGCGGAGTTCCTCGATGCGGTTCTCGTGGGTGTGCCAGACGCGGGCGAGCCGGGGCGCGGGCATCGGGTCGGCGCCGCCCCGCAGCTCGTGGTCGGCGGTGCCCGGCAGACCGCGGCCCTCCTCCTCGTACAGCCAGACCGCGCACCAGTCGGCGAGCCGCGGCACGAGGAGCTGGCCGACGAGCGCGGCGACCATGCCCTCGTCGAGCTGTCCGGCGAGCAGGTCGGAGGCCTCGGCGAGGAAGGAGAGCGCGCCGCGGTTGATCCAGTCCTGGTCGTGGGGCACGCGTCTGGGCAGGGGGGCGAGGAGGTCGGCGGCGCGCAGGCCGCGCTCCAGGGCGCGTACGGCGGAGTCCACGGAGGGGTCGTCGGCGACGGCCTCGGCTTCGTCGACGGGCAGCCGGGCCCACACGGTCTTGGTGCCGGGGCGGTACGTGATGCCCCAGGAGTCGGCCAGGGACGCGACGAGCTGGAGGCCGCGGCCGTATTCGGCGGTGTCGGGCGTGCTGACGGCCCGCTCGCTGCGCACGGCGCGGGCCGGGTGGTGGTCGGTGACCTCGACGACGAGTCCGGCGGGGGTGCCGTCCGGGGCGGGCTCGTCGAGGCGGCACAGGAGGTCGACGCTGGTGCCGGCGTGCACGACGGCGTTCGTGACGAGCTCGCTCAGCACGACGACCGCGTCGTCGACGAGCCGGTCGCCGAGGGGGGCCGCCAGGGGCGGGACCCGCTCGCTCCATGCCTCGAACGCCGTGCGCAGGAAGCGGCGGGCGGCTGCGGGCGCCAGCGGGTTTCCGGGCAGCGACGTCTGCGCCACGGCCGGTCCTTCGTGCGGGGAGTCCGCTTCGCTCCCGTCGCTGAAGGTGGTTTCCCGCTGAATCGGAATGGGCCCCACGTTCGGCTCCTGAGCAGTTCGGGCAAAGACGCCTCAGGCGACATGAACAGAGTGACAGACTGACCACGCCCATAAGCACCGAGTTACCGAAGTGGGCTGCCATGAGCGAGAACAGTGCTATGCGTGTGCAGGGAAGCGGTTTCGAGGGCGAGGTGATCCGCCCGGCCGACCTCCGCCCCCTGATGGCCGCCATCGCGGCCGCCCGCGACGGGAACTTCACCCGCCTCCCCGACGGCGGGGACGGCATGATCGGCGAGCTGGCCGCGGTCTACAACCAGCTCATAGACCGCAGCGTCCACTACAACGCCGAACTCACCCGGGTGCGCCGGGAGATAGTCCGGCACGGCCGGCTCGACGAGCGGCTGGAGGCGAGCCCGGGGCAGGGCGCGTGGGCCACCCGCGTCCACGACGTCAACACCATCATCGGGGCCCTGGTCGCTCCGGCGGCCAATGCCACACGGGTGCTCGACGCGGTGGCGGGCGGCGACCTGACGCAGCGTGTCGATCTCCATGACGGAAACCGCCAACTCCGCGGCGATTTACGGCGGTTGGGGCGCGCGGTCAACAAGATGGTGGACCAGCTGTCCCTCTTCACGGGCGAAGTGACCCGGGTGGCCCGCGAGGTCGGCACCGAGGGCCGGCTCGGCGGCCGCGCCAAGGCCCAGGGCCTGTCCGGGAGCTGGCGGGACGTGACCGAGGCGGTCAACACCATGGCGTCCCGGCTGACGGCTCAGGTGCGGGACATCGCGCTCGTGACGACGGCGGTGGCGCGGGGCGACCTGACACGTACGGTCACCATCGAGGCGACCGGTGAGCTGCTCGAACTGAAGCTGACCGTGAACACGATGGTCGACCAGCTCTCCGCGTTCGCCGACGAGGTCACGCGTGTGGCCCGCGAGGTCGGCACCGAGGGCCAGTTGGGCGGCCGCGCCCAGGTCCGCGGCGTCTCCGGCGTCTGGAAGGACCTCACCGACAACGTCAACTTCATGGCGTCGAACCTGACCTCCCAGGTCCGCAACATCGCCCAGGTCACCACCGCCGTCGCGAACGGCGACCTGAGCCAGAAGATCACGGTCGACGCGCAGGGCGAGATCCTCGAACTCAAGTCGACGATCAACACGATGGTCGACCAGCTCTCCGCGTTCGCCGACGAGGTCACGCGCGTGGCCCGCGAGGTCGGCACCGAGGGCCAACTCGGCGGCCGCGCCCAGGTCCGCGGCGTCTCCGGCGTCTGGAAGGACCTCACCGACAACGTCAACTTCATGGCCGACAACCTGACGTCGCAGGTCCGCAACATCGCGCTCGTCTCCACGGCCGTGGCGCAGGGCGACCTCGGCAAGAAGATCACGGTCGAGGCGAAGGGCGAGATCCTCGAACTCAAGTCGACGATCAACACGATGGTCGACCAGCTCTCCGCGTTCGCCGACGAGGTCACGCGTGTGGCCCGCGAGGTGGGCACGGAAGGCAACCTGGGCGGTCAGGCCCAGGTGCGGGGCGTGTCGGGCGTCTGGAAGGACCTGACCGACAACGTCAACTTCATGGCGTCGAACCTGACCTCCCAGGTCCGCAACATCGCCCAGGTCACCACCGCCGTGGCCCAGGGCGACCTGTCGAAGAAGATCTCGGTCGACGCGCGCGGCGAGATCCTGGAGCTGAAGGACACCGTCAACACGATGGTGGAGCAGCTGCGCGGCTTCGCCGACGAGGTGACCCGCGTGGCCCGCGAGGTCGGCACCGACGGCCGCCTCGGCGGGCGTGCAACCGTGCACGGCGTGTCGGGCGTCTGGAAGGACCTGACCGACAACGTCAACTACATGGCGGACAACCTGACCTCCCAAGTACGCAACATCGCGCAGGTCGCCACCGCGGTGGCCCAGGGCGACCTCTCCAAGAAGATCGACGTCGACGCGCGCGGCGAGATCCTCGAACTGAAGACGACGATCAACACGATGGTGGACACGCTGTCCTCCTTCTCCTCCGAGGTCACGCGTGTGGCCCGCGAGGTCGGCTCCGAGGGCCGGCTCGGCGGCCAGGCGCGGGTCGAGGGCGTCTACGGCACCTGGAAGCGCCTGACGACGAACGTGAACGAACTGGCGCTGAATCTGACCACGCAGGTCCGTGCCATCGCGGAGGTCGCCTCCGCGGTGACCCAGGGCGACATGTCCCGCTCCATCACCGTGGAGACGCAGGGCGAGGTCGCCGAGCTGAAGGACAACATCAACCTGATGGTGGCCAACCTCCGCGAGACGACCCGAGCGAAGGACTGGCTGGAGTCGAACCTGGCGCGACTGGCGGCCCTGATGCAGGGCCACCGCGACCTGATGGAGGTCGCGGACCTGATCCTGCGCGAGCTGACCCCGCTGGTGAACGCGCAGTACGGCGCCTTCTTCCTCGCCGAGCCCGACGAGGGCGACACCCCGATCCGCACCGCCATCCCCACCAAGGGCCTCGCCTACATCGCGGGCTACGGCTCGGCCGCGGCCCTGGTCGTCGACACCGGCGGCATGCCGGTCCACGGCCTGGTGCGGCAGGCGGCCCTGGAGAAGAAGCGCATCCTGGTCGAGGACGCGCCGCCGGACTACATCAAGATCAACAGCGGCCTGGGCGAGGCCGCCCCGGCCTCGGTCGTCATCATCCCGATCCTCTTCGAGGACAAGCTGCTGGGTGTCATCGAGCTCGCCTCGTTCTCCCGCTTCTCCGACGTCCACCTGGCCTTCTTCGACCAGTTCGTGAACACGATCGGCGTCGCGATCAACACCATCATCGCCAACTCCCGTACGGAGTCCCTGCTGGGCGAGTCCCAGCGGCTGGCGACGCAGCTCCAGGAGCGGTCCGACGAACTCCAGCGCCAGCAGGCCGAGTTGCAGCGCTCGAACGCCGAGCTGGAGGAGAAGGCCGCCCTGCTCGCGACGAGCTCCCAGTACAAGTCGGAGTTCCTGGCGAACATGTCGCACGAGCTGCGCACCCCGCTCAACTCCCTGCTCATCCTGGCCCGGCTGCTCTCGGACAACCCGGACGGCCATCTCAACGACCAGGAGGTCCAGTTCGCCTCGACGATCCACCGCTCCGGCTCCGACCTGCTCCAGCTCATCAACGACATCCTCGACCTGTCGAAGATCGAGGCCGGGCGCATGGACGTACGCCCCAAGAAGCTTCCCCTCATCAAGCTTCTCGACTACGTCCACGCCACGTTCCGCCCGATCACCATCGACCGCGGGCTCGCCTTCGAGGTGTCGGTCGGCGAGGACGTGCCGCGCGAGGTGTTCTCCGACGAGCAGCGCCTCCAGCAGATCCTGCGCAACCTCCTGTCGAACGCGATCAAGTTCACCGCGAACGGCAAGGTGGAACTGCGGGTCAACCGGGTCAAGGACCCCGAGCACAAGTACGTGCGGGAGAGCGACGATCTGATCGCCTTCGCCGTCTCCGACACCGGCATCGGCATCGCCCGCGACAAGCTCCCGGTCATCTTCGAGGCGTTCCAGCAGGCCGACGGCACCACCAACCGCAAGTACGGCGGCACGGGCCTCGGTCTGTCCATCAGCCGGGAGATCGCCGGGCTGCTGGGCGGCCGCATCATCGCCGAGAGCGAGCCGGGCGAGGGCTCCACGTTCACCTTGTACGTCCCCGTGGTCTATCCCGGTCACGAGCCGGTGGCCGACACCTCGCACACCGCTCCGACGCCGCTCGTCCCCGCGCAACCGGACGACTCCACGAACGCGGACGCGTACACGATCCACGGGCAGGAGGACAACTGGCCGACGCCGACGAAGCTGGAGCAGTGGAAGGGCGGCATCGCGGGACAGGTGCTGCCGGGCCGTCGCGTCCTCATCGTCGACGACGACATCCGCAACGTCTTCGCGCTCACCCATGTCCTCGGCCGCGTGGGCATGCCCGTCCTGTACGCGGAGAACGGCAGGGAGGGCATCGAGACCCTGGAGCGCAACCCGGACATCGAACTCGTCCTGATGGACATCATGATGCCGGAGATGGACGGCTACGAGACGATCTCCGTCATCCGCGGGACGCCGCGGTGGGCCGGGCTGCCGATCGTGGCCCTCACCGCGAAGGCCATGCCCGGCGACCGGGAGAAGTCGATCGCCAAGGGTGCCAACGACTACGTACCGAAACCGGTGGACGTCGATCAGCTTCTGACCGTCGTGTGCGACCTCCTGGCCCCCGAGGTCGACGGCACCACGGACGAACCCATCGCATCAGGGGCGCCGGAGAGCAAGAACGAACCCGTCGCCCCGCCGACGATCGAGTGAGGCACCGTGATCATGACCACTGCAGAGATCACTCCGGACGAACGGGCGAGCATTCTCCTGGTCGATGACATGGAGGACAATCTGGTCGCGCTGGAGGCCGTCCTCGGGTCGCTCAACGAGCCTCTGGTCCGGGCCCGTTCGGGCGAGGAGGCGATGAAGGCGCTGCTCCGCCGCCGGTTCGCCGTCGTCCTGCTCGACATCCGGATGCCGGGCATGGACGGCTTCGAGACGGCGACGAACATCAAGCGTCTCGACCAGACGAAGGACGTCCCGATCATCTTCCTCACCGGCACGGACGCCGACGCCGGATACGCCTTCCGCGGCTACGCGACCGGCGCGGCCGACTACTTGACCAAGCCCTTCGACCCCTGGGTGCTGCGCGCGAAGGTCACGGTCTTCCTGGATCTGCACCGCAAGACCCAGCAGCTGGAACGTCTGCTGGCGCGTGAGCAGCGGCAGTTCGACGCACTGGCGTCCCGGATGACCTCGATCGAGCACCAGTTGGCGCAGAGCGCCGAACCCGACGTACGGGAACTGCGGCACCACCTCACGCGGATGGAGGAGACGCTGCGCACGATGAGGCGCCCCTGAACCGGGGCGCCCCGCCCTGCTGCTAGCCCTCGCGCGTCCCGGCGTACATCTCGTCGAGCAGCGCCTTGTACTCCCGCTCGACGACGGGCCGCTTCAGCTTCAGGCTCGGCGTCAGCTCGCCGTGCTCGATGTCGAGGTCCCGCGGCAGGAGCTTGAACTTCTTGATGGTCTGCCACTTCTGGAGACCCTGGTTCAGCTCCTGCACATAGCCGTCGACCAGCTGCACGGTCGCGGGCGCGGCCACGACATCGGCGTAGGACCTGCCCTCGAGGCCGTTCTCCTTGGCCCACTCCAGGATGGCCGGCTCGTCGAGCGCGATGAGCGCGGTGCAGAAGTTCCGGTCGGCGCCGTGCACCAGGATGTTGGACACGTACGGGCACACGGCCTTGAACTGGCCCTCGACCTCGGCAGGGGCGATGTACTTGCCGCCCGACGTCTTGATGAGGTCCTTCTTGCGGTCGGTGATCCGCAGGTAGCCGTCGACGGACAGCTCGCCGATGTCGCCGGTGTGGAACCAGCCGTCGGACTCCAGCACCTCGGCGGTCTTCTCGGGCAGCCCGTGGTAGCCCTCCATGATGCCGGGGCCGCGCAGCAGGATCTCGCCGTCGTCCGCGATCCGCACCTCGGTGCCGGGCAGCGGCTTGCCGACGGTTCCGGTGCGGTACGCCTCACCGGGGTTGACGAAGGACGCGGCGGACGACTCGGTCAGCCCGTAGCCCTCCAGGATGTGCACGCCCGCGCCGGCGAAGAAGTAGCCGATGTCCGGGGCGAGCGCCGCGGACCCGGAGACGCACGCCCGCAGCCGCCCGCCGAAGGCCTCGCGCAGCTTGCCGTAGACGAGACGGTCGGCGGCCTTGTGCTTCGAGGCGAGCTTGAACGGCACCGAGGCGACACCCGTGCGCCGGAAGTTGTCCTGGCTGACCTTGGCGTACTCGCGGGCGACCCCGGCCGCCCACTGGAAGATCTTGTACTTGGCGGCGCCGCCGGCCCGCGCCTTGGCCGCGACCCCGTTGTAGACCTTCTCGAAGATGCGCGGCACGGCCGCCATGTACGTCGGCTGCACGACCGGCAGATTCTCGATGATCTTGTCGACGCGTCCGTCGACGGCCGTCACGTGCCCGACCTCGATCTGGCCGCTGATGAGCACCTTGCCGAAGACGTGCGCGAGCGGCAGCCACAGGTACTGCACGTCGTCCGGGCCGAGGAGTCCGGTCGCGGCCATGGCCTTCGCCAGGTACGACCAGTTGTCGTGCGGCAGCCGGACGCCCTTGGGCCGCCCGGTCGTCCCGGACGTGTAGATGAGGGTGGCGAGCTGCTCCTTGCGGATCGCCCCGACGCGCTCCGTGACGACGTCCGGGTTCTTCTCCAGGTGGGCGGCGCCGCGCGCCTCCAGGTCCTCCAGGGTGAGCAGCCAGCCGTCGGGGTCGGCGGCGTCGGGCTCGACCCCGGTCGCGTCGATCACCACGACGTGGGCCAGCTCGGGCAGCTCGGCCCGCCGCTCGCGCGCCTTGGTGAGCTGCGCGGCGTCCTCCGCGATCAGCACCTTCGACCCGGAGTCGGCGAGGATGAACGCCGACTCCTCGGCGTTGGTCTGCGGGTAGACGGTGGTCGTCGCCGCGCCCGCGCACATGATGCCGAGGTCGGCGAGGATCCACTCGACCCGCGTCGAGGAGGCGAGCGCCACCCGCTCCTGCGGCTGCACCCCCAGCTCGACGAGCCCGGCGGCGACGGCATAGACCCGCTGCGCGGCCTGCGCCCAGCTCAGGGACTTCCAGTCGTCC
Source organism: Streptomyces sp. cg35 (assembly GCF_050410835.1). NCBI lineage: Bacteria > Bacillati > Actinomycetota > Actinomycetes > Kitasatosporales > Streptomycetaceae > Streptomyces > Streptomyces sp. cg35. The sequence continues at coordinate 5,951,822 of NZ_CP191268.1, read as the reverse complement.
GGTCCCGTACCGGCGGGGGCCGGTACCGGATAGCGGTAGGCCTCGATATCCGGTGTGGCCGCCACGCGCTCCAGGAAGAGAGACGCCACGGACGGCGGCCGGTTCTCGATAAGGGTCTGTGTGTCGCTCACGACGTCCTCCGGGCCCGCGACGGTGCGGCTTGTTTAACTGGCGAGTAACCATCGAGCAGTGATCAGGGTAAAGGGCACATGCCCAGCGCGTAAGAGGCTCCGGCACTCGACTTCCGCCCTGGCACCCCTACAGCCTCTGCCCACACAGGGCCCACACAAAAGCGGTGGGCCCGTCACGCCTGTGCGTGCCGGGCCCACCGCTCGATTCGGCCTGGGTCCTACTTCTTGCCCTTGGAACCGCCGCCGTCGTCGCTGGACAGAACCGCGATGAAGGCTTCCTGCGGCACCTCGACGGAGCCGACCATCTTCATCCGCTTCTTGCCCTCCTTCTGCTTCTCCAGCAGCTTCCGCTTACGGGAGATGTCACCGCCGTAGCACTTGGCGAGGACGTCCTTGCGGATGGCGCGGATGGTCTCGCGGGCGATGACCCGGGAGCCGATCGCGGCCTGGATCGGCACCTCGAAGGCCTGCCGCGGGATGAGCTCGCGCAGCTTGGCGACGAGCCGCACGCCGTACGCGTAGGCCGCGTCCTTGTGCGTGATCGCCGAGAAGGCGTCCACCTTGTCGCCGTGCAGCAGGATGTCGACCTTGACCAGGCTGGAGGTCTGCTCGCCCGTGGGCTCGTAGTCCAGCGAGGCGTAGCCGCGGGTCTTGGACTTCAGCTGGTCGAAGAAGTCGAAGACGATCTCGGCCAGGGGCAGCGTGTAGCGGATCTCGACGCGGTCCTCGGAGAGGTAGTCCATGCCGAGCAGCACGCCGCGCCGGGTCTGGCACAGCTCCATGATCGCGCCGATGAACTCGCTGGGCGCGAGGATCGTGGCGCGCACGACGGGCTCGTAGACCTCGCCGATCTTCCCTTCCGGGAACTCGCTCGGGTTGGTGACCGTGTGCTCGCTGCCGTCCTCCATGACGACGCGGTAGACCACGTTCGGAGCGGTGGCGATCAGGTCGAGCCCGAACTCGCGCTCGAGCCGCTCGCGGATCACGTCGAGGTGCAGCAGGCCCAGGAAGCCGACGCGGAAGCCGAAGCCGAGGGCGGCCGAGGTCTCCGGCTCGTACACCAGCGCGGCGTCGTTGAGCTGGAGCTTGTCGAGGGCGTCGCGCAGCTCCGGGTAGTCGGAGCCGTCGAGCGGATACAGACCGGAGAAGACCATCGGCTTCGGGTCCTTGTAGCCGCCGAGCGCCTCCGTGGCGCCCTTGTTCAGGCTGGTGATCGTGTCACCGACCTTGGACTGGCGGACGTCCTTCACGCCGGTGATCAGATAGCCCACCTCGCCGACGCCGAGGCCGTCGGCCGGCAGCATCTCGGGCGAGTTGGTGCCGATCTCCAGGAGCTCGTGGGTGGCGCCGGTGGACATCATCCGGATCCGCTCACGCTTGTTGAGCTGGCCGTCGACGACACGGACGTACGTGACGACGCCGCGGTACGAGTCGTAGACCGAGTCGAAGATCATCGCGCGGGCGGGGGCGTCGGCGACGCCGACCGGCGCGGGGATCTCGGCGACGACCTTGTCGAGCAGCGCGTCGACGCCCATGCCGGTCTTCGCGGAGACCTTGAGGACGTCGTCGGGGTCGCAGCCGATGAGGTTCGCCAGCTCCTCGGAGAACTTCTCGGGCTGGGCGGCCGGCAGGTCGATCTTGTTCAGTACCGGGATGATCTTGAGGTCGTTCTCCATCGCCAGGTACAGGTTGGCGAGGGTCTGGGCCTCGATGCCCTGGGCGGCGTCGACGAGCAGGACCGTGCCCTCGCAGGCGGCGAGAGAACGCGAGACCTCGTACGTGAAGTCCACGTGGCCCGGGGTGTCGATCATGTTGAGGATGTGGGTACTGCCCTGGTCGGGCCCCTCCGTGGGGGCCCAGGGCAGCCGCACCGCCTGGGACTTGATCGTGATGCCGCGCTCGCGCTCGATGTCCATCCGGTCGAGGTACTGAGCACGCATCTGCCGCTGCTCGACCACACCGGTCAGCTGGAGCATGCGGTCGGCGAGCGTGGACTTGCCGTGGTCGATGTGCGCGATGATGCAGAAATTGCGGATCAGAGCCGGGTCGGTACGGCTCGGCTCGGGCACATTCTTAGGGGTCGCGGGCACGCAGGGTCCTGTCTCTTGAGGCGCCGTATGCCTCAGGTCGGCCTCGGTTGGGATCGATACGTAGCTTCCATGGTCCCACGGCCGCGGTACTGGGACCGGTTTGGGCCGGTGGGAGTACGGCTGGTACCGTGGGCAGCTGTGTCTCATGCCCTCTCAGCACGAGGCACGCACTCAGTGAAAACCATCGGTACGGGACCGTCACCGGCCCCGTGCCTGAACCTGCAAAGGCTCATTTCGTGGCGAACATCAAGTCCCAGATCAAGCGGATCAAGACCAACGAGAAGGCTCGACTGCGCAACAAGTCGGTCAAGTCCTCCCTGAAGACCGCGGTCCGCAAGGCCCGTGAGGCCGCTGCCGCGGGTGACATCGAGAAGGCCACCGAGTACCAGCGCGCTGCCGCGCGTCAGCTCGACAAGGCTGTCTCGAAGGGTGTCATCCACAAGAACCAGGCCGCCAACAAGAAGTCGGCGCTTGCTTCCAAGGTCGCTGCCCTCAAGGGCTGAACCCTTCTTCCCGGACCTCGTCGTCCGGGATCTCTGATCTGACGCCGGAAGGACCCGGGCGGGCCCTCTCTCATCCGCCCCCGACCGGCACCCCGAGCCCGCACGCGACTGCGTTCGCCACGCGGGTGTGGGCTCACCACATGCGTGATCCGAAGCCCCGCTCTGTTCCTCAGGGCGGGGCTTCGGCATGTCACCGAAAATTCGGCATGTCACCGGAAAGGGGTGTCCGGGCCGAGCAGCCCGGCGGGCCGGACCCGCGTCCGGACCCGCGCCCTCGACGGGATCCGCCGGACGGGCCCTAGCCCCGGCCGCGCGATCGCGCGGCCCGCGCGATCGTCACCACGGCCTTCTCCAGCGCGTACTCCGGGTCGTCCCCGCCGCCCTTCACTCCGGCGTCGGCCTCGGCGACCGCCCGCAGCGCCACGGCGACCCCGTCGGGGGTCCAGCCCCGCATCTGCTGTCGCACCCGGTCGATCTTCCACGGCGGCATGCCCAGCTCCCGGGCGAGGTCCGCGGGCCGCCCCCCGCGCGCGGACGACAGCTTCCCGATGGCCCGCACGCCCTGCGCCAGGGCGCTGGTGATCAGCACCGGCGCGACGCCCGTCGAGAGGGACCACCGGAGGGCCTCGAGCGCCTCGGCGGCCCGCCCCTCCACGGCCCGGTCGGCCACCGTGAAGCTGGATGCCTCGGCCCGTCCCGTGTAGTACCGCCCGACGACGGCCTCGTCGATCGTGCCCTCGATGTCGGAGGCGAGCTGGGTCACGGCCGAGGCGAGCTCCCGCAGGTCACTGCCGATGGCGTCGACGAGGGCCTGGCACGCCTCGGGGGTCGCGGACCGCCCGAGCGTCCGGAACTCACCGCGGACGAACGACAGCCGGTCCGCGGGCTTGGTCATCTTCGGGCAGGCAACCTCCCGGGCCCCGGCCTTGCGCGCGGCGTCGAGCAGCCCCTTGCCCTTGGCGCCCCCGGCGTGCAGCAGCACCAGGGTGATCTCCTCGACGGGCGAGCCGAGATACGCCTTCACGTCCTTGACGGTGTCCGCCGACAGGTCCTGCGCATTGCGTACGACGACGACCTTGCGCTCGGCGAACAGCGACGGGCTCGTCAGCTCGGCGAGCGTGCCCGGCTGCAGCTGGTCGGGGCTGAGGTCGCGCACGTCGGTGTCCGCGTCGGCGGCGCGGGCGGCCGCCACCACCTGCTGCACCGCGCGGTCGAGCAGCAGGTCCTCCTGGCCCACCGCGAGGGTGAGCGGGGCGAGGGGATCGTCGTTTGCAGTCTTCCTGGCCATCGCGGTCAAGCATCCCACGGGGCACTGACAACCCGGCCGGGCCGACGTCCCGCCCGGCTACTGCTCCTCGCGCCAGCCGTCCCAGCCGGCCGCGAACTCGTCCAGCTCTTCGGGGTCGAGCCGGCTCTGCGGATCCTCGACGACCACCAGCCACTGCGCGTCCTCGGCGTCGTCCTCGCCGGCCAGCGCGTCCCGGACGAGCTGGGGTTCCTCGGTCACGCCGAAGCGCTCCCCGAGCGCCTCCGCGGCCTCCTCCGCGGCATCGCGGTCAGGCAGCACCAATACGTGTCTCACATCGCTCACGCCACCATCTTCCGGCACGCGCCGACCACGGCCCCACGCGGCTCGTGCCCGGGCCCGGTTCAGCCCCTGGCTGGTCCAGTCCCTGGGAACGGTTCGGCCCCTGGGCGGTTCGGCCCCTGGGCGGTTCAGCTCTTGCACGGTTCAGCTCTTGGGCACGATCTGCACGTCGAGGTCGATCCGGACGCTGGAGCCGACGACGGCGATGCCCTTCGCGAGCATGGTCTGCCAGCTGACGGTGAAGTCGTCGCGGTGCAGCTCGGCGGTGGCGCGGCAGGCCGCGCGGGTCTCGCCCTCCATGCCGTTGCCCAGGCCCAGGTACTCGGCGTCGAGGGTGATCGTGCGGGTCACGCCGTGCAGGGAGAGCGCACCGGTGATGCCCCAGCGGCTGCCGCCCTTGTGCGTGAAACGGTCGCCGTAGAACTCCAGGGTCGGGAACCGGTCGACGTCGAGGAAGTCGGCCGACCTGAGATGGTCGTCGCGCATCTTCACGTTCGTGTCGATGGACGAGGCGTCGATGACCACATGCATCGCGGACTGCTCGATGCGGTCGGCGACTCGCAGCGCGCCCGCGAAGGTGTTGAACCGGCCGTGGATCCGGGCGAGCCCGATGTGCCGGGCCGTGAACGCGATCGAGGAGTGCGTCGGCTCGATCTCCCAGTCGCCCGGCTCGGGCAGCTGCGGCGGCGCGGCGACCTGGAGCATGACGTCGCCGAGCGCGGCGTGGCCGTTCTCCGCGACCGTGGCGCTGCCGCGGAACGGGGCGTACCCCTCCGCCGAGACGGCCATCCGGTACTCACCGGCGGGCACGGTCGCCACGAACGAGCCGAACGGATCGGCGCCGCCGCTGACGATCTTGCGCCCCATGACGTCGCTCACCGCGAACTCGGCGTCCCGCACCGGCTCGTTCACGGGGTCCAGGACGCGGCAGCTGAGCACCCCCGCACGGGGCGGCACCGTCACCGCCACCAGAGGGCTTGTCCGTTGAGTCTGGTTCGTACGGTTACCCAGCCAGCGGCCGAACATGACCTCTCCACCCCAGTGCGCCTTGACGCGATCGTTGCTTCTTGAACGAAGAAGTATTCGACCACCGTTGTGGCTTTCGAGGCAACACGGGCCCACATCACGGGAATCGAGGGGAAGGGACACAGCTGCCCCCGAGTGCCCCTGATTCACCCCTCCGATGACCGTTTCGCCAGCTCAGCGGCATTTCTACTCACGGGTAGCAATGAGCCCGACACTCCTCCGCCGACACGACCGGGCCCCGCCTCGCCCATCCGTCCCGCCGGCCTTCTGGCACAGCAGCTTTCACGCACAGCCTTCACGCACAGCTTTCAGGGTCCGAGATGCGCCACCTCCAGCCCGCCCCCGCCGCCCCCGCCGCTCTCGTCGCGGCCCACGACCGCGATCGCCCCGTCCCGGTCCGTCCGCAGCACCGACGCGCCCCGGTCCCGCAACGCCGCCACCGTGCGGGGCGCCGGGTGCCCGTACGGGTTGTCGACCCCGCACGAGACCAGCGCGAGCCGGGGCGCGACCCGGCGCAGCAGCTCCGGATCCTGGTAGGCCGACCCGTGATGGGCGACCTTGAGCACGTCGACCGGGGGCAGCCGGGCCCCATCGGCGGTTCTCAGCAGGGCCCGCTGCGCGGCCGGTTCGAGATCGCCGAGCAGCAGCATGGTCAGCCCCGCGGTGCGCACGAGCAGCGTGACGCTCGCGTCGTTCGGACCGTCGGGGGTGAGGACCGGCCGCGCCGGCCACAGCACCTGCCAGTCGAGCGGCCCGGTCCTGCGCCGCTCCCCGGTCACCGCCCGCACCACCGGGACACCGCGCTCCGCGGCGAGCCGTCGCACGAACGCCGCCTGGCCCACCGGCTCCTGGAACCCCGTCGTCTCGATCACCCCGACGGAACGCCCGCGCAACACCCCCGCGAGGCCCGCCACATGGTCCGCGTGGAAGTGCGTGAGCAGGACCAGCGGCACCCTGGTGATGCCCAGCGAGCTCAGGCACCGGTCGACGAGCAGCGGATCGGGTCCGGCGTCCACCACCACGCCCGTCCCGGCCCCCGCCGCGAGCACCAGCGCGTCGCCCTGCCCCACGTCGCACATGACCAGCCGCCACCCCGGCGGCGGCCAGCCCGTGACGAACCGGCCGAGCGGCGGCGGCCGCACCACCACCAGGAGCAGCACCAGCACACATGCCGCGGCGGCCCAGGGGGACTTGAGCACCCTTCGCCCCACCACCACGGCCACCACCGTGCCCGCCGCCAGCAGGGCCCCGCCGCGCCAGCCGCCGGGCCAGTCCACTCCGCTGCCCGGCAGTGCGGCCCCGGTTCGTGCGATGTCCGCGATCCATCCCGCGGGCCAGCCCCCGCACCGGGCCAGGAACTCGGCCACCGGCATCGCCACCGGCGCCGTCACCAGAACGGCGAACCCGAGCACCGTCGCGGGCGCCACGGCGAACTCCGCGAGCAGATTGCACGGCACCGCCACCAGGCTCACCCGCGCCGCCAGGACGGCGACGACGGGCGCACACACGGCCTGTGCCGCCGCGGCGGCCGCCAGCGCCTCGGCGAGCCGCGCCGGAACCCCGCGCCGGCGCAGCGCCGCGCTCCACCGCGGGGCCAAGGTCAGGAGGGCCCCGGTGGCGAGCACCGACAGCAGGAATCCGTAACTCCGCGCCAGCCAAGGGTCGTAGAGGACGAGCAGCAGCACCGCCGTGGCCAGCGCCGGGAGCAGGGATCTGCGGCGCCCGGTGGCGATGGCGAGCAGTGTGATCAGGCCGCACGACGCCGCCCGCAGGACGCTCGGCTCGGGCCGGCACACCACGACGAACCCGAGCGTGACCGCCCCGCCCAGCAGTGCCGTCGCCCTGAGCGGCAGGCCGACGCGGGGTGCGAGCCCCCGTCGCTCCACCCGGTGCGCGGTGCCGGGCGGGCCGATCAACAGGGCCAGCAGGATGGTGAAGTTGGCCCCGCTGACCGCCATGAGATGGAGCAGGTCCGTCTCCTCGAACGCCGCGTGCAGTTCCGGTGTGACGCGTGCCGTGTCGCCCACGACGAGGCCCGGCAGCAGCGCCCGCGCGTCCCCCGGCAGACCGTCCGTCGCCTCGCGCAGTCCTGCCCGCAGTGAGCCGGCCAGGCGTTGCGGCCCGCTCGGCCCGTGCACCACGTTCGGCCGCTCGCCCTGCCCGACGCGCAGCACCGCCGCGATCCGGTCGCTGTCGGTCAGCGGCGGTGCGAGTCCGCCCCGGACCGACAGCCGGGTGGTCGGCAGCAAGGACAGCCAGCGGCCGCCGCGCGCCTCGGCGATGACCAGGACCGGCGTACGCGTCCGTGACACCGAGCCGTCGGGCGCCGTCACCCGCACCAGGTCCGCCTCGACGAGCACGGCGGTCGGTGCCGCGTGGTCCCCCGTGACCCGGGGCCTGGTGACCCGCGGATCGGAGGTGACCTCCAACTCGGCCTCCACCCGAGCGTGTTGAACAGCCAGTGCGGGCACGGGCCCTCTGCGCGAGTCGGCCCCATGGACCCCCGCCGTGCCCGCGGCCGCAGCCGCGCAGAGCAGGAGCACAGCGACGGACGGGCTCCGCCAGGAACGGGCGAGGTGAGGCGCGGGCGCCTCAGGGGGCGGGGCATCTGACGTCGGCGGTGGTTCTGGTGCCGGTGCCGGTGCCGGTGCCGGTGCCGGTGCCGGTGCTGGTGCTGGTGCCGGTGCTGGTGCTGGTGCCGGTGCCAGCGGGGTGCCGGGCGTCGGAGGGCGCGGCGCCTCGGTCGCCCCGCGCGCACACCGCCGTGCCCCGCCCGACTGCCGCCCCGGGCTTCCCGAACGCCCTGGACTCCCCGCACGCCCCGCCACCAGAAGCGCCGCCCCGGCCACCGCGCACACCGCCGCCACGACCGCGGCCCAGTGCCCCGGAGCCGTCAGCAGCACTGCCGCTGTCGCCCACGTGGCGAGCGCGGGCGGCACGAGTCTCAGGTCCGCCGGGCCCTCCCGCCGCGGGTTCGCCTCGCCGAGCCGGCCGGTCGGGGCCGACGGAGCGGGGTGCCGGGGCTCGGCGCGGGTGCCGCTCATGGCCGTACGAGATTCTGCAGATCCTCGAACCGGCGGTCCCCGATCCCGTTGACCTCGCGCAGTTCGTCGATGGAGCGGAATCCTCCGTGCTCCGTGCGGTAGTCGATGATGTGCTGGGCCAGCACCGGACCGACGCCGGGCAGCGTGTCGAGCTGTTCCACCGTGGCCGTGTTGAGGCCGATCGGTCCCGCGGGCGCGGGAGCGGCTCCGGCAGGACCACCCGGCGCCGCGGCAGCCGGGGCCGCGGACGCGCCGACCAGGACCTGCTCACCGTCCGTCAGGAGCCGTGCCCTGTTGAGCCCTTCGGTGTCCGTACCGGGGCGGACCCCGCCGGCCGCCCGCAACGCGTCCGCCACCCGGGCCCCGGCGGGCAGCCGAAGCACGCCCGGCCTGCGCACCTTTCCGCTGACGTCGACGACGATCCCCGCACCGGCTGACACCGCCGGCCCCGGCGCGGTCGAGGATGCCGGAACGTTGGGCGGCTCCACCGCCTCCGGCGCCACGGCGCGCACCGTCTGCGGCGCCCGCACCGGCTGGGTCCGCGCCGACCAGAAGTGCTGCACCGCGAAGAGCGCCACCACCCCGAGCACGACGACCAGCGCCAGCGCGCCGCGCCGCTCGATCCCGCACCGCGTCTGCACCCACAGCGGCAGCCGGTCGCGCACGGCGAGCGCGGCCCGCTCCCGCCACGGCGGCGACGGTTCCTGAACCGGCTCGGGCTCGCGCGCGGGGGACGGATCGGGGACGCGCGGCACCGGGTCCCGCGCCGAGCCACCGTCCACCGGCGCCGACTCCGGCTCCTGGTACCGCGGCTGCTCGTGCGGTTGCGGCGGCGCGAAGAGCGCCTGCGCCCGCAGCCGTGTCCGCTCCGCAGCAATGTGCCTGCGGCGCGCCCGGCGCCGGACGACGTGCCGTCGCCGGGCGCGGCTGTCGGATGCGGGGCCGCGCCCGGGCCCGCTGGTGATCTGTGCTGTCCGGGACAGTGATCGAAGTTCCATGTCACGGGACGGTAGACAGCCCGCGACGAATCAGTGGATCTTGGTCAATTCCCGGGGAGAACCCAGCAGTTGTGGATAACTGCGTCACCCACACCAGCGATAAGAGGGCGGAAAACCACCGAAAGAATCCACCGGGCCCACCGGCGCAGACCCGGCTTCGGCCCTCCCGAGCCGCCCTACGCCCGCGGTGACACCACCGCGCCCAGCAGTCCGGGCCCGGCGTGCGCGCCGATCACCGCCCCGACCTCGCTGACATGCAGCTCCCCCAGCCCCGGCACATGTTCGCGCAGCCAGTCGGCGAGCGCATCCGCCCGCTCCGGCGCCGCCAGGTGGTGCACGGCGATGTCGACCTGGCCGCTGCCCGCGCGCTCCGCGACGATCTCCTGCAGCCGCCCGATCGCCTTCGACGCGGTGCGGACCTTTTCCAGGAGTTCGATGCGGCCGCCGTCGAGCTGCAGCAGCGGCTTGACGGCGAGCGCGGAGCCGAGCAGCGCCTGCGCGGCGCCGATCCGGCCGCCGCGGCGCAGGTAGTCCAGCGTGTCGACGTAGAAAAAGGCGGAGGTGCCCGCGGCCCGCTTCTCCGCCGCCGTGACCGCCTCGTCGACGGTGCCGCCGGCGTCGGCGGCCTCCGCCGCGGCGAGCGCGCAGAACCCGAGGGCCATGGCCACCATCCCGGTGTCCACGACGCGCACCGGGACCGGGGCCTGCCGCGCGGCCATGACCGCGGCGTCGTACGTCCCGGAGAACTCGGCGGACAGATGCAGCGAGACGATGCCGGTGGCGCCGGACTCGGCGACCTTGCGGTAGGTCTCGGCGAACAGCTCCGGGCTCGGTCTCGACGTCGTCACCGAGCGGCGCTTCTGCAGCGCCTCGGCGACCGAGCGGGCGGAGATCTCCGTACCCTCCTCGAGCGCCCGATCGCCCAGGACCACGGTCAGCGGCACCGCCGTGATGCTGTGGCGCTCCATCGTCCGCTGCGGCAGGTAGGCCGTTGAATCGGTGACGATCGCGACATGGCGGGACATGCACCGGAGATTACCCGCAGGGGCCCGTCGGTGGCAGCCCGGCCCCCGTCGGCCGGCCGCCGACCGGTGTCCGTCGGCCAGGGATCAAGTCGTGCTCTCGGGACGGGGTTTCTTCTGCCACGGATACACCGGCCGCACACCTGGCGGAGTGATCGCCTGCCGTGTGGGCTCCTGAACCGTACCGGTGTCCTCGGCGGCTCGTGGAGCTGCCTGCGGAGCGGTCCGCGTGCCGTCCTCCGTCGTCCAGTGCCGCAGCGCCCCGGCCTCCAGGTCGATCTGCGCGCTGAGCGCGTCCAGGTCGTCGCCCGCGAAGCGGCTGGCCCGGTCCCGGGCCGCGTGCCGCAGCGCGTCGGCGGACGCCGTGATCTGCTCCGTGCGTGCCCTCAGATCCGGCAGCAGGCGCCTGACGTGGGCCTTGTCGGGCTCGCTCTCCAGGCGCTTGAGCTCGGCGTCCAGCTCGTGCCCGTGCGCGCTCAGGCGCTGGAAAAGGCCGAGAGACTCCTTGAGCGTGGTGTCCTCGGCCACGCGCGCGTGCAGCGAGTCCTGGGTGGCCCGCATGGAGGTGCGCAGCTTCAGACGCAGCTGCGCCAGCTCGCTCGCCGCCCCGGGCTGGGCGAAGGTCCTGGCCCGCAGCGTGGTGTCCTCCACGGTGCGCCGGGCCTGCGCGACCGTGCGGTCCACCCCGCGCTTGGCGGCGCCGACCGCCTTCACCGTCGCGTACGCGCCGAGCGCGAGAAACGCGATGAAGATCAGCGCCACGATCACCAGCACAGCTTCCACGGCGCTCCTCCGATTCGTCCGTCCACCCCGTTGTCCCGCCTCTCCACCGTAAACGGAGCGGGCAGGCCAGGGGTTCCATCAGAACCCCCAACCTGCCCGTAGGGAACAACCCTGAGTGCCTACGCGGGCACGATGTTCACCAGCTTCGGCGCCCGCACGATCACCTTGCGGATGCCGGCGCCGTCCAGCGCCGCGATGACCTTCTCGTCGGCCAGGGCGACCTTCTCCAGTTCCTCGTCCGAGATCGACGGGGCGACCTCCAGGCGGGCCTTGACCTTGCCCTTGATCTGCACGACGCAGGTCACGGACTCGTCGACGACGTACTCGGGGTCGGCGACGGGGAAGTCCCGGTGGACGACGGAGTCGGTGTGGCCCAGCTTGCGCCACAGCTCCTCGGCGACGTGCGGGGCCAGCGGCGCGACCAGCAGCACCAGGCTCTCGGCGACGGACCGCGGCAGCGCGCCGCCCGCGTAGGACTTGACCAGGTGGTTGTTCAGCTCGGTGACCTTGGCGATGGCGGTGTTGAAGCGCATGCCGTCCAGGTCGCCGCGCACGCCGTCGATCGCCTTGTGCAGGGCGCGCAGCGTGGCCACGTCGATGTCCGCCTCGGGCACGTCCACGACGGTGACCTCGCCGGTCGCCTCGTCGACGATGTTGCGCCACAGCCGCTGCAGCAGGCGGAACTGGCCGACCACCGCGCGCGTGTCCCACGGCCGCGACACGTCCAGCGGACCCATCGCCATCTCGTACAGGCGCAGCGTGTCCGCGCCGTACTCGGCGCAGATCTCGTCCGGCGTGACCGCGTTCTTCAGGGACTTGCCCATCTTGCCCAGCAGGCGGCTGACCTTCTCGCCCTGGTAGTAGTACGCGCCGTCGCGCTCCTCCACCTCGGCGGCCGGGACGGCGATACCGCGCGCGTCCCGGTAGACGTAGGCCTGGATCATGCCCTGGTTGAACAGCTTGTGGAACGGCTCGGCCGAGGAGACGTGGCCCAGGTCGAACAGCACCTTCGACCAGAAGCGGGCGTACAGCAGGTGCAGCACGGCGTGCTCAGCACCGCCCACGTACAGGTCGACACCGCCGGTGGGCATGCCCTCGCGGGGGCCCATCCAGTACTGCTCGATCTGCGGGTCGACCAGCTTGTCGCTGTTGTGCGGGTCCAGGTAGCGCAGCTCGTACCAGCACGAACCCGCCCAGTTGGGCATGGTGTTGGTCTCGCGGCGGTACTTCTTGGGGCCGTCGCCCAGGTCCAGCGTGACGTGGACCCACTCCTCGTTGCGCGACAGCGGCGTCTCGGGCTGCGTGTCGGCGTCGTCCGGGTCGAACGTGCGCGGGCTGTAGTCCTCGACCTCGGGCAGCTCCAGCGGCAGCATCGACTCGGGCAGCGCATGCGCGACGCCGTCCTCGTCGTAGACGATCGGGAAGGGCTCGCCCCAGTAGCGCTGGCGGCTGAACAGCCAGTCGCGCAGCCGGAAGTTCACGGTGCCGTGGCCGATGCCCTTGCGGGCCAGCCACTCGGTCATCCGGGCCTTGGCGTCGGCGACGCCCAGGCCGTCCAGGCTGATCTCGTCGCTCGCGGAGTTGACCAGCTTCGCCTCGTACGCGACGAACGCGTCGTCCCACGCGGCCGGGTCGGTGCCGCGGTCGTCCGACGGCTCGACGACGCAGCGCATCGGCAGCTCGAAGGCGCGCGCGAAGGCGAAGTCACGGGCGTCGTGCGCCGGGACGGCCATGATCGCGCCGGTGCCGTAGCCCATCAGCACGTAGTCGGCGATGAAGACGGGGACCTGGTCGCCGCTGACCGGGTTGATCGCGTACGCGCCGGTGAAGACGCCGGTCTTGTCCTTGGCCTCGGCCTGGCGCTCGACGTCGGACTTCGAGGCGGCCTGCTTGCGGTACGCGGCGACGGCCTCGGCGGGCGTCGCGTGACCGCCCGTCCACACCTCGTGGGTGCCCTCGGGCCAGGCGGCCGGGACGATCTTCTCCACCAGGTCGTGCTCGGGCGCCAGCACCATGTAGGTGGCGCCGAACAGGGTGTCCTGGCGGGTCGAGAAGACGGTGATCGCCTCCTCGCCGGAACCGGAGCCGGCCGGGACCGCGAAGTCGATCCGGGCGCCCTCGGAGCGGCCGATCCAGTTGCGCTGCTGCAGCTTGATCGCCTCGGGCCAGTCCAGGCCGTCCAGGTCGTCCAGCAGGCGGTCCGCGTAGGCGGTGATGCGCATGTTCCACTGACGCAGCTTCGCCTTGAAGACGGGGAAGTTGCCGCGCTCGGAGCGGCCGTCGGCGGTGACCTCCTCGTTGGCCAGGACGGTGCCCAGGCCGGGCGCCCAGTTCACGGGCGCGTCGGAGGCGTACGCCAGGCGGTACGCGCTCAGGACGTCGGCCCGCTCGACCTGGGTCAGCTCGGTCCAGGCGCGGCCGTCCTCAACGGCGCGCTCGGCGGTCTCGAACTGCTTGACCAGGTCGGCGATCGGACGGGCCTTCTTCAGGTCGTCGTCGTACCAGGAGTTGAAGATCTGCAGGAAGATCCACTGCGTCCACTTGTAGTACTCCGGGTCGATCGTGGCGAACGACCGGCGCTTGTCGTGGCCCAGGCCCAGGCCGCGCAGCTGCGCCTTCATGTTCTCCATGTTGGCCTCGGTCGACGTGCGCGGGTGGGTGCCCGTCTGCACGGCGTACTGCTCGGCCGGCAGGCCGAACGCGTCGAAGCCCAGGGTGTGCAGCACGTTGTGCCCGGTCATGCGCTGGAAGCGGGCGTAGACGTCCGTGGCGATGTAGCCCAGCGGGTGGCCGACGTGCAGGCCCGCACCCGAGGGGTACGGGAACATGTCCATGATGAACTTCTTGGGGCGGGCGGCGATCGCCCTGGCTTCCTCGGAGTCACCGGCCAGGTCGCCCGTCGGGTTGGGCGCCTCGTACGTGCCGTCGGCGTCCCAGAAGTCCTGCCAGCGTGCCTCGATGTCGGCGGCCATGGCCGCCGTGTAGCGGTGCGGCGCGACCGCCGCCTCGGAAGGGGCGGCGGTATTCGTCTCGCTCATGATCCTCAAAGCTCCATCGATCGTCTCTGCCGCGGCCTGTGCCTGGGAAATGAAAAAGCCCCTCGCACAGGAGGGGACGCCGCGCCGATTCCGACCTCACGCCCTGGGGGCGGGTCGGGACTGATCAGCGCGGCTCGCTAAGCAGAAGGCGTACGGCACGCATGGCGTCAGGGTACCGCAGGCCCCGCGCGGGCCGCGACGGGCTTCCACGCGCCCCACCCAGGGCCAAGGGTTACTCCGCGTACCGGCCGCTATCGGGGCAACACAAATACCGGGCTTCCTCTAGATAACGGCGAGATAACTCAAACCTCGTACTGGCTGGTATTCATCGACCTAGAGTGCGGGCTGTGGGTCCACTGTGCCGAACCATTCGGAGTCGCCCCCATGAACCCTCGAACCCCTCACAGCCTGAACTCCCTTTTCACACAGCGGAGTTCACGCACTACTGGTAGCAGCCGCCGCGCGACAACGGGGGTGTTGTGCGCGGCGGTCCTTCTGCTCATCCCTGTGGTCGTGGTCACAGGGAGCGACGCCTTCCGGGCGGCGCTCGACTTCACCACGGGCGTGCTGTCCCTGGTCTCCCTCACGGCGTCCGTCGTATGGGGCCTGGTCGCCTCGGACCGGCTGTTCCTGACCTCCCGGCAGCGACTGCTCGCCCAGGGCGTCCACCGGGCCACCGCGGTCGCCTCGCTGGGCTTCCTGCTGCTGCATGTCAGCGTGAAGGTGGCGCTGGCCCATGTGACCCTCATCGGGGCGCTGGTCCCCTTCGGGGCGGGCGTCACGGGCAGCAGCGGGCTGATCGGCATCGGAGTGCTCGCCGGGCTGCTCATGGTGACCACAGGCGTCACCGGCGCGCTGCGCAGCTCGATGGCCTCCCCCGCACGACTCGCCGCGCGCTGGCGCGCGACTCACATGCTCGCCTATCCGGCGTGGTGCATGGCCCTGATGCACGGCCTGTATGCGGGGCGGCCACCGAAGACGTACGTGGTGGTCCTGTACTGCCTGTGCCTGCTCGCGGTCGCCGGCGCGGTGGGCCTGCGGGCGGCGCCCCGCTCGGTCAAGCGCAAGGTGGCGGCCCGCATTCTCGCCTTCCTGGACCCGGGGCCGCGCACCGCGCGTGACGCGGCACGGGACGCGGACCGCGGCATGACACGCGACGTGGCCGCACAGCCGCTGCCCGCCACCGAGGCCCCGGCCCGCCCGGCGCCCGCACCGGCCGGCGTCGGCTTCGCGGCCGCCTACCGTGCTGTCTCCGCGACTCCGCGCAGAGAGGCGCCGACGTCTTCGCTCTCGTACACGGAGCCGCTGCAGGCCACCTATGTAGAGCCCACCTACGCGGCGCCCCTCGAACCCGCACCCACCCAGCGCTGGCCCGCTCCGTCGCCCCCGCCCCCGGCCGAGGCGCCGCCTTCCGCGTACGACCCCACGTACGACACGCCTTACGGAGGCGTCCCCTCGTACGACGCCGCATACGAGAGCAGCAACTCCTCGTACGGAGAGAAGCCGTACGGGGAGAGGCCATACGGAGACAAGTACGACGGCACGTTCGCTGACAACGAGCCACCCACCGAACCGCTCCCCGGCCCTTTCCAGGCCCCCTCGTCGGGCGAGCCCTGGACCACGCCCTACGGAGGCACGCAGTGAACACGGCGCTGCCCGACGTCCCCGAAGTCCGCGTCGTCGGACTTCCTCAGCTCACGTCGGGGTTCGACCTCGTGGAGCGGCTCGACCTCGACATGCATCTCAAGGTGCACGGCCCGCTGGAACCCATGGCGGGCGAGTCGCTCGCGCAGCTGGCCCAGGCGGTGTCGCTGCGCGGCCGGGGCGGCGCGGGCTTCCCCTTCGCCAAGAAGCTGCGCGCGGTCGCCGAGTCGGCGATCCGGCGCGGTGTACGCCCCGTGGTCGTCGTCAACGGCAGCGAGGACGAGCCCGCCTGCCGCAAGGACACCGTCCTCATCAACCGGGCCCCCCACCTGATCCTGGACGGCGCCCTGCTGGTCGCCGAGGCGATCGGCGCGCGCACGCTCGTCGTGGGTGTGACCCGCGACTCCACGGAGGCGTCGATGCAGGCGGCCCTCGCCGAGCGCGGTCTGTCGAACCGGCGCAATTCCCCGCTTCGCGCGCGCGTGCAGCGCAACCCGGTGCGGATGGTGACCGGCGAGTCCTCCGCGCTGATCCGCTCGGCGGACGGCGGTCCGCCGATGCCGCCGGGCCGCAAGGTGCGTGCCTCGGACTCCGGGGTGGGCGGCGCCCCCACGCTCCTGTCGAACGCGGAGACCTTCGCCCAGCTCGCCGTCGCCGCTCGCACGGGCCCTGAGCGGTACTGCCGCACCGGCCTGCACGACGAGCCCGGCACCGTCCTGCTGACGCTCTCCGGCGCCGTCGCCCGCCCCATGGTCCTGGAGGTGCCCTCCGGCGTCCCGTTGCGCTACGTCCTCCAGCTGGCGGGCGCTCCCCCGCTCCCCCAGGGCGTCCTCACGGGCGGCTATCACGGGAAGTGGCTGGACGGGGTCGGCGCGCAGGACGCGATCGTCTCCCGTGCGTCCCTGGAGGCGTGCGGGGGCGCTCTGGGTGCGGGGGCGATCCTGCCGATCGGCCCGGACACCTGCCCGCTCGGCGAAGCTCTGAAGGTGGCGCAGTGGCTGGCCTCGGAGAGCGCGGGCCAGTGCGGGCCCTGTTATCTGGGCCTGCCGGCGGCGGCGCGCGGCCTGGAGGACGTCCTGAACGGTGGCGGGCCCACCGCCCTGGAGGCGTTGCGCCAGGTCACCCGCGCGGTGAAGCGGCGCGGGGCGTGCAAGCACCCCGACGGTTCCGCGGCGTTCATCGAGTCGACGGTCTCGGCGTTCACCGACGACCTGGCGGCACACGTGCTGGGCGCCGGCTGCGGCCGACCGGTGCGCGGGGTGCTGCCGCTGCACACGGAGGCGCCGGCGAGCACGGCGCCCAGCGGCAAGCGGCTCGCCGTCGACTGGACGCTGTGCCGGGGCCACGGCCTGTGCGCGGACATCGTGCCGGAGCTGATCCAGCTGGGCCCGGACGGCTTCCCGGCGGTCGCGGACGCGGTGGTGCCGCGCTACTCGGAGGCGAACGCCGTACGCGCCGTGCGGCGCTGCCCCGCGCTGGCCCTGCGCGTCGAGGAGGACGCGGCCGCGCTGCCGCCCCGGCCGGCACTCCCGCCCGCGCTGCCGCCGGGCCGCAGCCGGGCGCGCAAGTAGGCGCCGGAGACACGGGCGGCAAGGACGGCAAGGGCAGCAAGGGCAGCAAGGGCAGCAAGGGAGGGGACACACGAAAGCGGGCCATCCGATCGGATGGCCCGCTTCACATTACTGTGGAGCTAAGGAGAATTGAACTCCTGACCTCCTGCATGCCATGCAGGCGCTCTACCAACTGAGCTATAGCCCCTTGCTGTGCTCCGCCCGGTTTTCCTGTCGGTTTCCCCGGCGGCGACGCCAACATTACACGGTCCCCCAGGTGCATCACCAAATCGTTTCCCATCTGCCCCGCTCTGTACGGAAAGAGGACGGATAGGGCCACTAGGGTCGCCTGACGTGACCGCCCTCGTCCTGCCCCGCGCCCATCGCCGCGTGCCCGCGGCCCTGGCCGTCTGCCTGCTCTCCTTCGTGAGCTTCTGGATCGCCCAGCGGGCCGCCCATGTCTCGATGATCGACTTGATGGTCTACAGAGCGGAGGGGGCGACCGCGAGAGCGGGTGGCGACTTGTATGCGCTGCGGGCGACTCATGCCCGGCTGCCCACCACCTATCCGCCGTTCGCCGCGCTGTTGTTCATTCCGCTGACGTTCCTGGATGTCGTCACGCTGCGCGCTACGGCGACCGTCGCGAACCTCGCTCTCCTTGTCGCCTTCGTGCAGTTGTCCTTACGGCTCGTGGGGCGGCACGCGCGCGTGGAGCACGCCTTGTGGGTGGCCGCGGGCGCCGTGTGGTGCGAGCCGGTGTGGACGACGCTGCGCTACGGGCAGGTCAATCTCCTGCTGGCGGTGCTGGTCCTGTGGGATCTCACGCGGCGACCGGGGCACCGGTGGGCGGGTGCGGGGATCGGGGTCGCGGCGGCGGTCAAGCTGACGCCGGCGCTGTTCGCCGTCTTCCTGGTGTGTACGGGAATCACGCTGGCGGTGACCAGGCGGGGGGCCTGGTGGCCGTGGCTGCGGGCCGCGTGCGTGGCGGTGTGCGCGTTCCTCGGTGCCACGGCGCTGGCCGCCGTGGTGCTGCCGTACGACTCCCGCCGCTTCTGGACCCGGATGGTCTTCGAGGCGAGCCGGGTGGGACATGCCGAGGAGACCGCGAACCAGTCGCTGCGCGGCGCCCTGGCCCGGCTGCTGCACACCGGCGACCCGAGCCCGTGGTGGGCCCTGGCCGCCGCCGTGACGGGCGCTCTCGGCCTCGCGGTGGCCGTCGCGGCGGCTCTGCGCGGACGGCGCGCCCAGGCCGTGGTGGCGTGCGCGACGACGGCGCTCCTGGTCAGTCCGGTCTCCTGGTCGCACCACTGGGTGTGGTGCGTGCCGCTGGTCCTGCTGGTGTGGGAGTCGGGCCGCCGGCGTACCGCCGCCGTCATGGCGGCACTGTTCTGCTCGTACGCGGTGTGGTGGGTGCCGCACGGCTCGGGCAGGCCCGAACTGCACCAGAACATGGAGCAGTCGGCGCTGTCGGCGCTCTACGTAGGAGCGGCGTACGCCTTCCTGGTGTACTCCGGGGTCAGGCTGTGGCGAACGAGTAGAACCGCTTGAGGGTGCAGTGCTCGTCGAGGAGGCGGCCGTAGATCGGCTCGCCCTCCAGTTCCCGATACGTCTCGATCGGGTCGCCCTTTATGATCAGCGCCCGCGCGCACTCCTCGCACCAGTACTGGTAGTCCGGGTTCACCGGCTCCATGTCGCGCACGATGGGCGTACCGCTGCCGCACCAATCGCACTTCCTCCTGTGTGCACCCATCGATCAGCTCCAGAGGTGGCCGCAGGCCGTGCACACGTACGAGATCCCGCCGTTGTCGCCCAGCATCTGGGCGACGTGGCGGGAGCCGCAGGACGGACAGTTGAGGAGAACGTCCCCGGCAGCAAGGGGGACGTCGCCGGAGGTACGGGGCGGGGCCGGGGGCTCGGCGGGTATCACTGCCACGCCGAGGAGGCGGTCGGCCTCCTCGTTGATGCTCAAGGGCATCGCGCACTCCCTCCCGTCGGGCCGTCTTCGTCGGTCGGACGCAGCCCCCATCCGGCCGTCCGATTCTGCCACGGCCGGAGCAATACGGTCAGCGACGCCTGCGTACCAGTCCGGACACGGCACCCAGGAGAGCCGCCCCGGCCAGCGCATAAGCGCACATCAGGAGGGCGTCCGCAGATGTATACGCCCCAGGAGCCTCCGACGCCTCAAGGCGGTTGAGGAAAAGTGCGCCGAAAGCGGCGACCCCGACGAGTTGGCCGAGTTGTGTGACGGTGGCGAGCAGCCCGCTGGCGTCGGCCGCGTCCTGCGGCCGCACCGTCGCCAGGGCCTTCGTGAGCGTCGGGCTGAAGCCGAGCGCGAGGCCCGCGCCGATCGCCACGAAGGAGACGTAGAGCCAGAATCCGCCGCCGTCCCCGCCGCGCAGCGCGAGCCCGGTGCCGAGCGCCCCCGCCGCCGCGAGGACGAACCCGCCCGGGATCAGGGCCGGTTGCAGGCGTGCGGGCCAGCGCCGCCAGGTCAGTCCGACCGCGCCGAACACGACGGCGGTGGGCGCGAACGTCAGCCCGGCGCGCAGCGCGCTGTAGCCGAGGCCGCTCTGTACGTGGAGGGTCAGCGCGAAGAGGTAGCCGGCGTTGACGGCCATCCCGGCGAGGATCCGCAGGACGGCGAGGCCGATGCCGGGCACGCGCAGTACCCGCGGCGCGATCAGCGGTGCGCCGCCGCGCCGCGCCAGGGCTGCCTCGTAGCCGCAGAACAGGGCGAACACCACGACGGAAGCGGCCAGGCACAGCCAGGACCACAGCGGCCAGCCCTCTTCCTGGCCGAGCACGAGCGGCACGGTGAGCAGCGAGACGGCCCCGCCGAGCAGCACGAGCCCCGGCAGGTCGAGCGGCCGCGCGCTCCCCGCCCGGCGCGCACCGTCGCGGGGCAGTTCCCGTCGCCCGAGGACGAGCAGGGCCAGGCCGACGGGCACGTTGACGAGGAACACCGAGCGCCAGCCGGTGCCGAACAGATCGGCGCTGACCAGCACCCCGCCGAGCACCTGCCCGGCCGCGGCGCCCACGGCGAGCACGGCTGCGTACGCGCCGAGGGCCCGGGTGCGGGAGTCCCCGGTGAAGTGGCGCTGGATGAGGCTGAGCACCTGCGGGATCATCAGCGCCGCCCCCGCGCCCTGCAGCATGCGGAACGCGATCAGCTCGCCGCTGCTCCGCGCCAGTCCGCAGGCGAGCGAGGCCGCGGTGAACACCGCGAGCCCGCCGAGCACGGCCCGGCGGTGCCCGAACAGGTCGCCGAGCCGCGCGCCGGTGATCAGCAGCACGGCGTACGTGATGGTGTATCCGGCGATGACGAGCTGCAGTGCGGCGCCGGACGCGTCGAGTTCGCTGCGCATCGTGGGAGCGGCAACGTTCACGATGAACACGTCGAGGACCGCCATGAACTGGGCGATCAGCACCACGGCGAGCAGCCGCCCGCGACCGGGCGCGGTGCTGTTGTCAGTGCCAGGGGCTTTACTGGATCCGGGAGTTGGGGAACGCGGGCTTTCCGGGGTGGTCGTCGTCATGGCTGGAGCCTGACGCCGATCGGATACGGGTGCCGAGAGCCCGCTGATGCTGGTACTGGCAGCACCCGGTACGTGCCTTCCGGGGCACCGCGCCGGCGCACACGATGGGGGATGTGACGACGATGACCGCGACGGACCGCACGGCAGCGCGCACGCACGACCGCCGCAGGCCCGAGCTGGCCGCCTTTCTGCGCGGCCGCCGGGCCAGAGTGACTCCGCAGGACGTCGGCATGCCGCCGGGCCCGCGCCGGCGCACGCCCGGTCTGCGCCGCGAGGAAGTCGCCCAGCTCTCCGGTGTCGGCGTCACCTGGTACACGTGGCTGGAGCAGGGCCGCCCCATCAACGCCTCTCCGCAGGTCCTGGACGCGGTGGCGCGGACGCTGCGGCTCGACCGGCTGGAGCGGGAGCACCTGTACCAGTTGGCGGGGGTGCCGTTCGCCTCGGCGCCGGAGTCCGGGCCGAGCACGGTCGCGGCGGACGTGCAGGGCATTCTCGACGCCCTCGACCCGCTCCCGGCGGTGGTGTACAACGCGCGCTACGACCTGCTGGCCACGAACCTCGCGTACCGCCTGCTCTTCCGGGTCTCACGGGACCTGAGGGATCCCACCACTCAGCGGGTCGCCAATGCGATGTGGACGCTGTTCGTCGCTCCGGACGAGCTGTGCCCGCTGCTCTTCCGCGAGAGCGAGCTGCCCGTGATGGTGGCGATCCTGCGCTCGGCGTACGGGCGCCATGTGGGCGAGCCCGTATGGGAGGAGTTCATCCACGCCCTGTCCGGGGCCAGCGACTGCTTCGCCGAGCTGTGGCGCAGCGGCGACGTCGCGCCGCCCGGGCGGTACGTCAAGACGTTCCGGCACCAGGAGCTCGGTGACGAGCTGCGGATGACGTCGACGTCGCTGACGATCGACAACATGCCGGAGTGCCGGATCGTCGCGTACTCGCCGGCGGACGAGGAGACCCGCGCGCTGCTGGGAAGACTGCGCGCGGACAACGAAAGATCCCGCCCCTGACGGGACGGGATCTTCGATTCCTGTGGAGCTAAGGAGAATTGAACTCCTGACCTCCTGCATGCCATGCAGGCGCTCTACCAACTGAGCTATAGCCCCTTGCTGTGCTCTTCCCCCCGGTGTTTTCCCCGGCGGGCCGAACAAGAAGAACTTTAGCCTGCGACCTGCCGGAAAGTGAAATCCGGTCCCCGCGGCCCACGGGGACCGGCTCAGTCGTCGTCGCCGAGGACCGGCTCGGGCAGCGTGCCGGCGTTGTGCTCGAGCAGCCGCCAGCCGCGCGCGCCCTCACCGAGGACGGACCAGCAGCAGTTCGACAGACCGCCGAGCCCCTCCCAGTGGTGGGACTCCAGGCCCAGGAGGCGACCGATGGTGGTGCGGATGGTGCCGCCGTGGCTGACCACGACGAGCAGGCCGTTGTCCGGCAGCTTGTCCGCGTGCCGCAGCACGACGGGCGCGGCCCGGTCGGCGACCTCGGTCTCCAGTTCGCCGCCGCCGCGGCGCACCGGCTCGCCGCGCTTCCACGCGGCGTACTGCTCGCCGTACCGCGCGATGATCTCGTCGTGCGTCAGGCCCTGCCACTCACCGGCGTACGTCTCGCGCAGACCCTCGTCGTGCGTGATGTCGAGGCCGGTCAGGGCGGACAGCTCGCCCGCGGTGGCCGCGGCCCGCTTGAGGTCGGAGGCGACGATGGCGTCCGGCTTCAGCGAGGCGAGCAGCCGGGCGGCGCGGCGGGCCTGGGCGACGCCGGCCTCGGTCAGCTCGATGTCCGTGGTGCCCTGGAAGCGGCGCTCCAGGTTCCAGGACGTCTGGCCGTGGCGCCACAGGACGACCCGGCGGCCCCGGTGGGAGCCGCTGGTCAAAGGACCTCACCGCCGAGCTCGCGGATGTCCTCCGCGTCCTCCGCGGCCTGCTCGCGCTGGGCGTGCTCCGCGCCCTTGCCGCGGGTGGCCTTGGCGTCGGCGGGCAGGTCCAGCTCGGGGCAGTCCTTCCAGAGGCGCTCGAGGGCGTAGAAGACGCGCTCCTCGCTGTGCTGGACGTGGACGACGATGTCGACGTAGTCGAGCAGGATCCAGCGGGCGTCGCGGTCGCCCTCGCGGCGGACCGGCTTGCTGCCGAGCTCCTTGCTCAGCCGCTCCTCGATCTCGTCGACGATCGACTTGACCTGGCGGTCGTTGGGCGCGGAGGCCAGCAGGAAGGCGTCCGTGATGGACAGCACGTCGCTGACGTCGTAGGCGATGATGTCGTGCGCGAGCTTGTCGGCGGCCGCCTGTGCGGCGACGGTGATGAGCTCGAGGGAACGGTCAGTGGCGGTCACTACAAGGCTTTCGGTCGGCGGTCAGAATCCCTCACGGGGTTACCCCAAGGGTCTCACGGACCGCCGGATGGCCTCACGGCGTCGCCGGTGGCCCCGGACCGCACGGTTCCGGGGCCACCGGGAGGTCACTTGCCGGTGTAGTCCTGGCCGAGGACCACGGACACGTCCGCGTTCGCCGCGGCCTTGCCCTTCTTCACCGCCGAGGTGGACAGGCCGAGCGTCTTGGCGACCTCGACGGCGTCCTGCTTGCCTGCGTCGTCGCCGTACGTCACCTGGGACGTGGCCAGCGAGGTGCCGGTGCCGCCCTCGACGAAGGTGTAGCCGCCGTTGACCAGGGCGACGCGGGCCGTCTCGGTGCGGGTCTTGACGCCGGTGGCGTTCTTGATGGCGACGCGCAGCGAGTCGCCCTTGGCGGGGGCCTTCA
Source organism: Streptomyces sp. cg35 (assembly GCF_050410835.1). Classification (NCBI taxonomy): domain Bacteria; kingdom Bacillati; phylum Actinomycetota; class Actinomycetes; order Kitasatosporales; family Streptomycetaceae; genus Streptomyces; species Streptomyces sp. cg35. Next base: position 5,928,123 of record NZ_CP191268.1, on the reverse strand, counting down.
CGGTGCCGCCGAGGACGTCCTTGACCACGGAGTTCGCGGCGGCTTCGGAGAGGGTGCCGCCCTGCTGGACCGGGAGCAGGGCGGTCTTGTAGTCGCCCTCCTTGGCGTGGTCGGCGAGCTTGGCGAGGAAGGCGCCGAGGTCCTTCTCGGTCAGCGACGGGTCGAGGATCTGGGCCAGCGTCTGCACAGTGGTCGTCGCGGCCTGCGGGTCGGACGACAGCTTGCGCAGCACGCCCTGCATGACCTGGCCGAACCGCATGAGCTGCGCCGTCTCGGCCTCGCCCTTGCCCTGGTAGGTGGCGTACGCGACGGCCATCGGGCCGCTGAGGGTCTGGTTCTCGCCCTTGTGGACGAGGTCCGTGCCCTTCTTGGCCGGGTCGGGCACGTCCGCGTTGGTGTCGATGTCGATGTCGCCGACGAGTTCGACGAGGTTGTTCAGGTAGGGGGTGTCGAGTCGCCAGGTGCCCTCGACGTCGGTGCCGAGCAGGGTGTCGATCGCGCCGCTGGTGCCCGAGGACCCGTCGTCGTCGACGGACTTGCGCAGCGTGGTGGCGGTGCCGTCCTCGTCGGTCAGGGCGAGGGTGTTGGGCAGCAGGACGGTCGTGCCCTGCCCGGTGGTGCTGTTGTTGACGAGCAGCGCCGACAAGGTCTCACCGCCCTTGGTGTTGTGCAGGTGGACGACGATGACGTCGCGGTTCTGCGGTCCGGCCGCGGCCTCGGCGCCGCTCTTCGCCGTGTCCTCGGACAGGAACGGCAGCTTGCCCGCGTACCAGAGGTAGCCGACGCCGCCGACGACGCACAGGGCGAGGACGACGACGAGGGCGACGACGCGGTTGCGGCCGCGCCGTCTGGCCTCCTCGCGCCGCTCGCTGCGCGACTCGGTGAACTTGAGCCAGTCGATGACGTCTTCGGAGTTCTCGTCCGGCTCCTCCACGAAGGAGAACTGCTCGGTGCGGTACTCGCGGTCCTGCCGGTCGGGCTCCTGCGGCGGCGGCGCCTGCTGCGGGATGTAGGCGGTGGCCTGCTCGGTCTGCTGCCGGCTCGGCTGGGCGACCCGGGGCTGTTCACCGGTCCCGGCGGCCTGGCCGTACGGGTCGTAGGTGCCGGTGCCGTACGGGTCGTACGACTGCGCGGGCTGCTGCTGCGGCGGAGCGGGCGGAACCGGCGGCTGCTGCCCGGTCGCGTACGGGTCGTAGCCGTATCCGTACCCGGAGTGCTGCTCGTACGACGGCGCCTGCTGGACCTGCCGGTACACCGGCTGGCCGAACTCGTCGTAGCCGACCAGCTCGTACTGCTCGTTGCGCTGGTCGTAACCGTCGTAGCGGTCGTTCACCGATGCCCCTCTCGGCGGTGCAGGGTCATTCGCCTCGGTACAGCTGGCGCTTGTCGATGTAGCGCACCACACCGTCCGGCACCATGTACCAGATGGGGTCCCCCTTGGCGACCCTGTCCCGGCAGTCCGTGGACGAGATCGCGAGGGCCGGCACCTCGACGAGCGAGACGCCGCCCTCCGGGAGGCCCGGGTCCGTGAGCGGGTGGCCGGGCCGGGTGACGCCGATGAAGTGTGCCAGGGAGAAGAGCTCTTCGGTGTACCGCCAGGTGAGGATCTGGCCGAGGGCGTCGGCGCCCGTGATGAAGAAGAGGTCCGTGTCCGGATTGAGCGCGCGCAGATCGCGCAGCGTGTCCGTGGTGTACGTCGGGCCGCCGCGGTCGATGTCGATGCGGCTGACCGAGAACTGCGGGTTCTCCGCGGTGGCGATGACCGTCATCAGATAGCGGTCCTCGGCCGGGGAGACCTTCTTGTCGCTCTTCTGCCACGGCTGCCCGGTCGGTACGAACACCACCTCGTCGAGGTGGAACTGCGCGGCGACCTCGCTGGCCGCCACCAGGTGTCCGTGGTGGATCGGGTCAAACGTTCCGCCCATGACGCCGAGGCGTCGCTTGGCGGGTGACACCCACTCGCGATCCGGGCCGCCGGCCGGGCTGTTGACCGGGCCGGTAGGCATGTCCTGCGCTCCCATGCGTGCAGAGCCTACTGGCCCGATCCGAGTGCTCCGCCCTCCGGGCTCAGCGGTCGCGGTTGAAGCGGGTCACGATCCACAGCAGCAGGAGCAGGATGACGAGGGCGGCGCCGCCCGTCATCAAGGGGCTGATGCTCTCGTGGTTGCCGCCGTGCTCGCCGCCCTCGGCGGCGAGAGTGGCCAGCTGGGCAGCGGTGCTTGGGAGGCTCATCTTCAGCAGGACCTATCCGGTGTGGGATCGGGATAAAGACTTCCGGCCCATCGTAAGCGGGGCGCCTCGCGGCGCTCACGCCGACTCTGCCGTACGGCCCTCGGACGGTCGCACACCCGGTGCCGGTCACCCGCTCCGGTGGCTCTGTCCCAGGCGTCCCGAGTCGTCCTGAGTCGCTCTCAGTCGCCCTCAGTCGTCGCGCTTGTAGCCGCGCAGCAGGAACCAGGCGAGGAAGACGGCGCCGAGCACCCCCACGACCAGCACGATGCGCAACAGGTTGCCGGCGCCCTGATCGGAGGCTGCCGCACTGACCACGTGGTCGAGCCGGACGGCGTCGGTGTGCTGATCCATGACGGTTCGCTCCTTCTGTGTGCTGCCCCGTCACGGTATCTCCGCCTAGTCTGGACCCCACCTTGGGGGCACAACCGAACGCTTCGACAGACTCGACCGACTCGACCGTCATCGACATGCCATCGACATGGGGGGCCGCATGCCCGACGAACCGAACGAGCAGCACGACAACGTACCCAGCAGGCAGCGCCGGCGTTTCCCGGGCATCTCCTCCCGGGCGTACGAGCACCCCGCGGACCGCTCCGCCCTGGTGGCGCTGCGCAAGCTCAGCGGCTTCGACACGGTCTTCAAGGCGCTGAGCGGTCTGCTGCCGGAGCGCAGCCTGCGTCTGCTGTTCCTCTCGGACTCGGTGCGGGTGTCCGACGACCAGTTCGCGCACCTCAACTCGATGCTGCGGGACGCCTGTTACATCCTGGACCTGGAGAAGGTCCCGCCGATGTACGTGAACCAGGACCCGCAGCCGAACGCGATGTGCATCGGTCTGGACGAGCCGATCATCGTCGTCACCACCGGCCTGGTGGAGCTGCTCGACGAGGAGGAGATGCGGGCGGTCGTCGGCCACGAGGTGGGCCACGCGCTGTCGGGTCACTCCGTGTACCGGACGATCCTGCTGTTCCTGACCAGCCTCGCGCTGCGCGTGGCGTGGATCCCGCTCGGCAACCTCGCGATCATGGCGATCGTGACGGCGCTGCGCGAGTGGTTCCGCAAGTCCGAACTGTCGGCGGACCGCGCGGGACTGCTGGTCGGCCAGGACCTGCAGGCCTCGATGCGCGGCCTGATGAAGATCGCGGGCGGCAATCACCTGCACGAGATGAACGTGGACGCGTTCCTCAAGCAGGCCGAGGAGTACGAGGCCGGGGGCGATCTGCGGGACTCCGTCCTGAAGATCCTGAATGTGATGCCGCGCTCCCACCCGTTCACCACGGTGCGCGCCGCCGAGCTGAAGAAGTGGGCGGAGACCCGCGACTACCAGCGGCTGATGGACGGCCACTACCCGCGCCGCACCGAGGACAAGGACACGTCGGTGACCGACTCGTTCCGCGAGTCGGCCGCGCACTACACGGACCACGTCAAGAGCTCGAAGGACCCGCTGATGAAGCTGGTCAGCGACATCGCGGGCGGCGCCGGCGACCTCGGCGGCCGGGTGCGGCGCGGCTTCGGGAGCTTCGGGGCCGGCAACGGCGGGGGCAACAACGGCAACCACGGCACCGCCGACGACGAGTAGGCCCGCGGGCGGTCGCCGGTTCTTGAGGGGCGGCCGCTAGCTCTTGAGGGACGGCTGGGCGCCCGGTGCGAGCGCGCCGCACAGCGCGGTCGCACTGCCCGTCGCGTACGGGTCGGTGCCCGCCGGGCCGCCCTTCTTCGCCGTCTGGCCCGCGAGCAGCGGGTGCAGATGCTCGGTGGAGTCCGCGGAGCAGGCGAGCGGGCCGGCCTGGACGTAGGACACGAGCAGTTCGGCCTGGTGGTTGCGCAGGTCCTCGCGGTCGAAGCGGAAGTGCAGCTCGCGGCGGACCGTGAACAGGGAGGCCCGCGCGCCGTCGGCGGCGTCCGCGGGCCGCAGCGCGTACACGAAGGTGTGGTCGGAGGTCACTTCGAGGGTGTCCGTGTCGGTCTCGGCGGCGTGCAGGGTGCCCTGGACCCGTATGCGGGGGTCGGCGAGCTCGGCCTGCGCCGGGTCGAAGCGGACGAGCCAGCCGGTCGCCGCGTGCCGCCCGTCCGCGGCAGGCCGGTCGAAGCTCTGGTCGAACTGGTCGAGCTGCTGCGGGTCGACGAGCATGCGCACGGGCCGGAGGGCTCCCCCGGTGAGCACGTCCGGGTCGAGCGAGGAGTCGACGAGGTAGTCCTTGACGGTGGTCAGCGCGGTGATGACCTGGCTGTCGGAGAAGTGCGCGGTGCGCTGGACGGCCGGCAGCGTGATGCCGTCGGCGGCGATCCGGAAGCGGGCGGCGGGGCTGTGCTCGTACAGGTCGTGGGCGGAGGCGGCGCCCGGGACCGCCGCGGCGGGGGCGAGCGGGATGACGGTCATCCGCAGCGGTTCGGTGTGCCGGGCGACGGGGGTCGTGCGGTACGGGCTGCGTACGCCCATGTAGATCGCGGTGCCGAAGGCCAGGAGGATCAGGACGACGAGTATGACGGCCTGCCTGGTCAGGCCGCGGCGCAGTGCGGGCATGCGGCGTACGGCGGGCGCGTGGTCGGTGATCCGCTCCTGCGCGGAGAACTCCTGGAGGCGGGCAGCACGGACGAACGACTCGTCGAACACGACGGATCGGTATTCGTCCTCGCTTCCGCTGCCACCGCCGGGGCCGCTCTCCGGTGTCCCCTCCGGTGGGTCTCCTGGCCCGCCCATACCTTCAGGGTAGGTCTCCGGGACCTCAGGTAAACGCCCTGGTGTGCGACAACTTCCGACAGCCTCTCGCGCCGCCGCTCAGGGCGTTCTCGGGACCGCGGAAACCGCCGGGCGCGAGTAGTCGGCGGAGGCGGAGGGCGAGCCCGGCAGACTCTTCTCCAGTTCCGTCGTCGCGGGCGGCGGGACCTTGTCGTCGCGGCCCGCCGAGGCGCCCCGGTAGACGGCCGTGAAGGCGAGGGCGACCATGCCGATGCCCATGAGCAGCGCGAGGGCCCAGGCGACCGGCCTGCGCCAGCGGATCATGCCGGCGTGGGATCCGGTCCGGCCGTCCCGCTCCAGGCCCTCCTCGTACAGCCCGTCGGCGTCGTCCGGAGCGCGGCCGAACGCGTCGGCGTCGTCCAGGCCGTAGCCGTCGCCGTCCTCGTAGAAGTCGTCGTCGGGTCCCCGGCGTATGCGCGCCCTGCGGGCCTCGGCCTCCTGGGCCTCGGCACGGGCCTGCGCCGCGGCGAGCAGGCGCTCGACCGCGGTCGGCTCATGGACTTCGGCAGACTTCACGAAGTCCTCGTCGAAGACCACGGAGGCGAACTCTTCGTCCCAGCCCCCGCGGTCGTGGTCGTCGTCGGGCTCCCAGCCGTCCGGGAACGGCGTGCCCCCCACGTCCTCCGGCACCCGTCCAGAGTAGACCGGAGGGGTCAATTTGGGCAGACGGTAAGGGAATTCACCCCACAAGACTCTTAACGGGTGTGCCCGTCGCCCGTGACGATGTACTTGGTGCTCGTCAGCTCGGGCAGTCCCATGGGGCCGCGGGCGTGCAGCTTCTGCGTGGAGATGCCGATCTCGGCGCCGAAGCCGAACTGGCCGCCGTCGGTGAAGCGGGTGGAGGCGTTGACCGCGACCGTCGTGGAGTCGACGAGCTGGGTGAAGCGGCGGGCCGCCGCCTGCGAGGTGGTGACGATGGCCTCGGTGTGGCCGGAGGACCACAGCCGGATGTGCTCGACGGCCTTGTCCAGGTCCTCGACGACGGCGGCCGCGATGTCGTACGAGAGGTACTCGGTCTCCCAGTCGTCGGGGGTCGCCTCGACGACGGTGGCCTTGGACCGGTCCGCGTACGCGAGGATCCGCGGGTCGGCGTGGACGGTGACGCCCGCGTCGGCGAGGGCGTCCAGGGCGCGCGGCACGAACGCGTCGGCGATGTCCTGGTGCACGAGGAGCGTCTCGGCGGCGTTGCAGACGGAGGGGCGCTGCGCCTTGGAGTTGACGAGGATGTCGACGGCCATGTCGATGTCCGCTTCGGCGTCGACGTACACGTGGCAGTTGCCGGTGCCCGTCTCGATCACGGGGACGATCGAGTTCTCCACGACGTTCTTGATGAGGGAGGCGCCGCCGCGCGGGATCAGGACGTCGACCAGGCCGCGGGCGCGCATCAGCTCGGTGACCGAGTCGCGGCTCTCGCCGGGGACCAGCTGGATCACGTCGGCGGGCAGGCCGCTGCCGCCGACGGCGTCGCGCAGCACGCGCACGAGCGCGGTGTTCGACTCGTACGCGGAGGAACTGCCGCGCAGCAGCACGGCGTTGCCCGACTTGAGGCAGAGGGCGGCGGCGTCGACCGTCACGTTCGGTCGGGCCTCGTAGATGATGCCGACGACACCGAGCGGCACGCGGACCTGGCGCAGGTCGATGCCGTTCGGGAGGGTGTTGCCGCGGACGACCGTGCCGACCGGGTCGGGCAGGGCGATGACGTCGCGCACGTCGGAGGCGATGGCGCGGACCCGCTCGGGGGTCAGGGTCAGCCGGTCGATGATCGACTCGCTGGTGCCGGCCTCACGGGCGCGGGCGATGTCCTTGGCGTTGGCCTCGACGATCTCCGCCGTCCGCACTTCGAGGGCGTCGGCGATCGCCGCGAGCGCGTCGTCCTTCGCCGCGCGCGGCAGCGGGGCGAGGTCGTTGGCGGCGGCTCGGGCGCGGTACGCGGCCCGGGTGACCGGAGTCATCGAGTCGTACGGGTTGAGCGAAAGCGACGTCATGCTCCGCAGCGTAACGGGGGACGGCGGGCATCCAGACGGTGTTTCGGGAGGTGAGACATGGCCGAAAACGGTCAGGTTCGGCGAAGGTTCTGTCGCTGTCCGACCACAGGTCGCCCGCGGTGCGCTAGAAGGGATGTACGCCGACCGGGGTGGCGGGAAGCGGTCCGTAGCCCTCCGCGATGCGGTGGTGGTAGGTCTGGCGGTCGATGACCTCCAGGCCCACGATCTCCCAGGGCGGCAGCTGCGAGGTCCGCCGGTGCTCGCCCCACAGGCGCAGCGCCACGGCCGCCGCGTCGTGCAGATCGCGGGCCTCTTCCCAGTAGCGGATCTCCGCGTGGTCGACCGCATAGCGGCTGGTCAGCAGGAAAGGATGGTCGTGAGCGAGTTGTTCGAGGCCGCGGCGGACCTCTGCGAGGGACGTCTCGGCGCCGGAGACGCTGAGCGTGATGTGCCACAGGCGGGGGCCCTCTTCGGCCATCGTGCCCTTGTCGGACACGGTGTCGCCCCTGGCTTCCTCCTCGTACGCGTCCCCGGCGGCCACGCTGGTCAGTGCACGCTCCGCCGACCCTCGGGGCGACGCCCCCGGGCGCACTCGTCTCACGACGGCCTCCTTCGCGCAATGGTCGTGCGGAACTTCCCTGCCTGAACTCCCTGCATCAAGAGTTGAGCAGGCCACGAGGCTTCGTGGGGTGGTTTTGGGGAAGGTCCCCCGCGGGTGACAGGCTTTCCGGCCGTTTGCACAGCGGTTTCGAAGGCGGACGGGCGCAGATCACGCCCGGAGGAGGACCAAGTCGTCCCTGTGTACGACTTCCCGTTCGTAGGCGGGACCGAGATCGCGGGCGAGCTCCCGGGTGGAGCGGCCGATCAGCTGCGGGATCTCCTTGGCGTCGAAGTTGACCAGGCCACGGGCGACCGCCCGGCCGCTCTCGTCCCGCAGTTCGACCGGGTCGCCCGCGCTGAACTCGCCCTCCACCGCGGCGATCCCGGCGGGCAGCAGCGAGGTGCGCCGCTCGACCACGGCCCGTACGGCGCCGTCGTCGAGGGTGAGCGAGCCCTGCGGGGTGGACGCGTGCTGGAGCCAGAGCAGCCGGTCCGCGCTGCGCCGGCCGGTGCGGTGGAAGTACGTGCCGGTGTCGCGGGCGGCGAGGGCGTCGGAGGCGTGCGAGGCGGAGGTCAGCACCACCGGGATGCCGGCCGCGGCCGCGATCGAGGCCGCCTCGACCTTGGTGACCATGCCGCCGGTGCCGACGCCCGCCTTCCCGGCGCTGCCGATCTTGACGTGCGCTATGTCGGCGGCGCCGCGCACCTCGGCGATGCGGGAGGTGCCGGGCTTGCTGGGGTCGCCGTCGTAGAGGCCGTCCACGTCGGAGAGCAGGACCAGCAGGTCGGCGTGGACGAGGTGGGCGACGAGAGCGGCGAGCCGGTCGTTGTCGCCGAAGCGGATCTCGTCGGTGGCGACGGTGTCGTTCTCGTTGACGACGGGGAAGGCGCCCATCGCGAGGAGCTGGTCGAGGGTGCGCGAGGCGTTGCGGTGGTGGGCGCGCCGGGCCATGTCGTCGCTCGTGAGCAGCACCTGGCCGACGCGGACGCCGTAGCGCGCGAAGGAGGCGGTGTAGCGCGCCACCAGGAGGCCCTGTCCCACGCTCGCCGCGGCCTGCTGGCGGGCGAGGTCCTTGGGGCGGCGGGTCAGGCCGAGCGGGGCGAGCCCGGCGGCGATGGCGCCGGAGGAGACCAGGACGATCTCCTTCTCCCCTGCCCCGCGATGCCGGGCCAGGACGTCCACCAGGGCGTCGACGCGGTCCGCGTCCAGGCCCCCGGCGGCCGTGGTGAGCGATGACGATCCGACCTTGACCACGATCCGGCGCGCTTCCGCCACGCCCTGCCGTGCCGCACGTGTTGCCCCTGACATGCTCCGCAATCTACGTGACGTGACCAATCAGACGCTCCCGGGTTTCGAGGAGCGGACAAAGCCCCGGAAGACCGGACCCCTGACGGGAAAATGGTCCCAAGCGTTCCATGACGTTTGCCCCTTTATAAGGTGATTGGCGTCACGGAGGATTGCTACGGGGCCGCTGGAAGTCATACGGTCAGTGGTCAGCCTTTTCACGAGGTGGACCCACCCCCACGGTCACGCCCCCTCGCTGTTCCCCTCCGATCCCTGCCAGGAGCCCAGCCCGTGCCCTCAGCCGGACTTGCCCCACGCCGCGTCGTGCAGCTGTCAGCGCTGCTCTCGATGTTCGCGCTCTATGCGGCCCAGCTCGTCAGCGCGTCCCTTCCGTACGTTCCGGTGTTCGTCGCCGCGAGCGCGGCGGGCCTCGCCCTGGACACGTACATGCAGTACAAGCAGCCGGGCCTGCTGACGCTCCTGGGCAAAGTGCGCTTCGACGTCACCGTGCGGCAGCTGCTGCGCGACATGCTGATCCTCGTCGGACTGCTGCGCATCGACGGCATCGAGCCGCTCGGCGAGCAGGCCCCGCTGCTGATCGCGCTGCTGGCCGTGTACGTGCTGCACTTCGGCTGCCAGGCCGCCGCGGTCCTGGTGCGCCGCACCCGTACGCTGCCGATCCTCACCCGCAACATCGACGCCTCGGCCCTGCGGCTGTCCGCGGCCCCGCCGCGCATCCTGGCCCGTCGCTCCAGCCACCGCATGCTGACGTTCTCGATTCCGGCCACCGTCGGCCTGCTGATCACGGCGGCGACGACGGACGCGTACTGGGGCGGCATCGGCATCGGCATCTCCATCGCCCTGTTCGGCGGCGGCATGCTGTACCTGGCCACCTGGCTGCTGCCCAGGAAGCGGGCGCTGAACGAGGCCAAGGTCATGGAGTGGCTGGACACCTGGCTGGAGAACTACAAGCCGACCGTGGCCATGTACTTCTCGGGCGGCACGAGTTCCGCGTACCAGGCGAACATGTGGCTCTCCACGCTCTCCGACGTGGACGGCAAGCCGCTGATCGTGCTGCGCGAGCGCTTCATGGTCAACAAGATCGACGCCACCGACGTGCCGATCATCTGCTTCCCGAAGGTCGCGACGATGTTCTCGCTGGAGAACTCGACGCTGAAGATGATGCTGCACCCGGCCAACGCCGCGAAGACCTCGCAGGTCCTGCGCATCCCCACGGTCAAGCACGCGTTCATCAACCACGGCGAGTCCGACAAGCTCTCCTCCTGCAACCCGTACGCGAAGGCGTACGACGAGGTGTGGGTGGCGGGCCCCGCGGCCCGCGACCGCTACCAGCTGGCCGACGTCGGCGTCGAGGACAAGGACGTCGTCGAGGTGGGCCGCCCGCAGCTGTCCCCCATCAGGACCGCCTCGGGCCCGGCGAAGGGCGCCTACACGACGGTCCTCTACGCGCCCACCTGGGAGGGCTGGGACGGCAACCCCGGCAACACCTCGGTGATCCTGGCCGGCGAGAACATCGTGCGGCACCTGCTCGCCGACGACCGGGTGCGTCTGGTCTACAAGCCGCACCCGATGACCGGTTCGCAGATCCCCGCCGCGGGCGCCGCCAACGAGCGCATCAAGGCGATGATCCGCGAGGCCAACACGCGCCGCTCCGTCACCCGCCCGGGCCCCGGGGCGGCCGCCGAGCTGACCCGCGCCGCCGCGGCGCTCGACAAGCTGACCTCCACGTCGTTCCGCACCAGCGCCGACGAGATGGAGAAGATGCTGCTGCAGGGCCGGCCCGACGGTGACCGTGCCGCGGCCGTGGCCGAGGCGACGGCGGCGTGGGAGCAGGCGTACTGGGCGTCGTTCCCCGAGGGCGAGCACCTGATCGTCACCGAGGCCCGCCCCGCGATCTTCACCTGCTTCAACCAGGCCGACGTGCTCATCTCCGACGTGTCATCGGTCGTCTCGGACTGGCTGGCCAGCGAGAAGCCGTACGCGGTGGCGAACACCTCGGGGCTCTCGGAGACGGACTTCCGCTCCGGGTTCCCGACGGTGCGCGCCGCGACGATCCTGGCGCCCGACGCGCAGGGCGTGCCCGGCCTTCTCGCGGCCGTTCGCGGTGAGACCGAGGATGTGTACGCCGAGGCCCGTCTGGAGCTCAAGGAGCACCTCCTGGGCCCCTCGGACCCGCCGTCCATCGACCGCTTCAACGGTGCCGTGCGCGCGCTGTGCGACCGCGCCGACGAGCGCCGGGCGCGGATGGCCGCGCGGGGCGAGGCGGAGATCCCCGCGCAGCGTGAGGACTCCGTCGAGGAGCAGGCGGCCGAGGCGATCGCCGCGGAGGCCGCGCCGGAGTCCGAGGACTCGGTGACGGCGTAGCGGTACCGGAGCACCCCGGACATACGAAGCGGGCCGCACCTCATGGTGCGGCCCGCTTCGTATGTCCCGTCCCCCCTGTGTCCCGTCCCCCTAGGGGGACGGGACACAGGGGTTAGAAGGGCTCGAAGTCGTCGTACGCCTGCTCCGCCTCGTCCCGCTCCGCCTGCTTGTCGCGACGGCGCTGGGCGGCCGGGCGCGGTGCCTCGAAGCGGTGGTCCTCGCCACGGCGGCCGAGCATCTCGGCGCCCGCCATCACGGTCGGCTCCCAGTCGAAGACGACCGCGTTGTCCTCGGGGCCGATGGCGACACCGTCGCCGCTGCGGGCGCCGGCCTTCATCAGTTCCTCTTCGACACCGAGACGGCTGAGGCGGTCCGCGAGGTAGCCGACGGCCTCGTCGTTGTTGAAGTCGGTCTGGCGCACCCAGCGCTCCGGCTTCTCACCGCGCACCCGGAACAGCGGCTCCCCGTCGACGTCCTCGCGTACGACGCTGAAGCCCGTGTCGTCCACGGCCTTCGGGCGGATGACGATGCGGGTCGCCTCCTCCTTGGGCTTCGCGGCGCGCGCGGCGCCCACCAGCTCGGCCAGCGCGAACGACAGTTCCTTGAGGCCCTTGTGGGCGACGGCCGACACCTCGAAGACGCGGTAGCCGCGCTCCTCCAGGTCGGGCCGGACCATCTCGGCGAGGTCCTTGCCGTCGGGTACGTCGATCTTGTTGAGGACGACGAGGCGCGGCCGGTTCTCCAGGCCCGCGCCGTACTCCTTCAGCTCGGCCTCGATGACGTCGAGGTCGGAGACGGGGTCGCGGTCGGACTCCAGGGTCGCCGTGTCCAGTACGTGCACGAGGACCGAGCAGCGCTCGACGTGCCGCAGGAACTCCAGGCCGAGGCCCTTGCCCTGGCTGGCGCCCGGGATGAGGCCCGGGACGTCGGCGATCGTGTAGACCGTCGCGCCGGCCGTGACGACGCCGAGGTTCGGGACCAGCGTCGTGAAGGGGTAGTCGGCGATCTTCGGCTTGGCGGCCGAGAGCACCGAGATGAGCGAGGACTTGCCGGCGCTCGGGTAGCCCACCAGCGCGACGTCGGCGACCGTCTTCAGCTCGAGCACGACGTCGCGGAGGTCGCCGGGGACACCGAGGAGCGCGAAGCCGGGGGCCTTGCGGCGGGCCGAGGCGAGGGCCGCGTTGCCGAGGCCGCCGCGGCCGCCCTGGGCGGCGATGAAGGTGGTGCCCTCGCCGACCAGGTCCGCGAGGACGTTGCCCTGCTTGTCGAGGACGACCGTGCCGTCCGGCACGGGCAGGACCAGGTCCTCGCCGTCCTTGCCGGAGCGGTTGCCGCCCTCGCCGGGCTTGCCGGCGGTGGCCTTGCGGTGCGGGGAGTGGTGGTAGTCGAGGAGCGTCGTCACCGACTGGTCGACGACCAGGATGACGTCGCCGCCACGGCCGCCGTTGCCGCCGTCCGGGCCGCCGAGCGGCTTGAACTTCTCACGGTGGACGGAGGCACAGCCGTGGCCCCCGCTACCCGCGGCGACATGCAGCTCGACGCGGTCCACGAAGGTGGTCATTGGTCAGTGCCTCCAGAAACATGCGGGAATTACTACTGCGTGCTGTGTTCCATTAAGAACACGCGAAAGGCGGACCCGCTTCCCCAGGAGGGAAGTGAGGTCCGCCTCGCGAAAAGTACCGGTCAGGGTGCCGTTCAGGCAGCGACCGGGACGATGTTCACGACCTTGCGGCCACGGTGGGTACCGAACTCCACCGCACCGGCGTCGAGCGCGAACAGCGTGTCGTCCTTGCCACGACCCACACCGTTGCCGGGGTGGAAGTGGGTGCCGCGCTGGCGGACCAGGATCTCACCGGCGTTGACGGTCTGACCGCCGAAGCGCTTCACACCGAGCCGCTGAGCATTGGAGTCGCGCCCGTTCCGAGTGGACGATGCGCCCTTCTTGTGTGCCATGTCTCAGTCCCTACCCTTACTTCGCAGCCGCGGGGATCTCAGTGACCTTGATCGCCGTGTACTGCTGGCGGTGGCCCTGACGACGGCGGTAGCCGGTCTTGTTCTTGTAGCGAAGGATGTCGATCTTCGCACCCTTGTGGTGGTCCACGATCTCGGCCTGGACCTTGATGCCCGCCAGCACCCACGGGTCGCTGGTCACGGACTCGCCGTCGACAACGAGCAGGGTCGAGAGCTCGACCGTGTCGCCAACCTTGGCAGTGGAAATCTTGTCAACCTCAACGATGTCGCCGACAGCAACCTTGTGCTGGCGACCACCGCTGCGCACGATGGCGTACACGCGGATCTCTCTCTCGCTCGGAACGGAACCCCCGCAGTCCAGCCGCACGAGACGGCCTCTCCGGACGAACGCCCGGAGGAAGAAGGTTTACGGGAGTGAGGCGCATCTATGGACACGCCGACGGTCAAGGTTACGGGTCACCCCTGAGAAGGGTCAAACCGGCCCCGGCCCGCCCCTCACGTCGTCGGCTTCGTCTCACCGTCCTGCGGCAGGACCTTCACGCCCTTGCACAGGTTCGTGGCGTCCTTGGTGCCCGGGTACGCGACGTTCCACACGTTGCCGAAGTGGGTGCGATACGTGTCGTGCACGGAGTCGTCGTCGATCTTGACGTACGACTCGTCGTTCTCGCGCAGCGCCGGGCCCGAGGCGTTCTGCGAGCCGGTGAACGTGATCTTGTTGCGCGCGCCGTCGTACATGCCGTCGATCAGCACGTACTTGGTGTGGATGATGAACGGTGTCGTGAGCTTGGCGCCGCCCGGGTTCAGCGGATCCCGGTCGTCGTTGTAGCAGCGCACCGGCGGGGCGCCCGTGGCGTGCAACGACTTCCAGGTGCCGCTGTCGGTGGTGGCGTACTCGATGCTGACCGTGCAGCCCGCCTTCTTCAGCGCGACCAGCTTGTCGGCGATGGACTGCCGGGTGATCTGGAAGATCGCGGCGCGCACCACGGTGCTGCGCTTCACGCCGCCCGCGTCCTTGTAGGTGCAGGAGATGTTGTTGAGCACCGAGTGGAGCGTGTCCGTCGAGGTGGTCGTCCCGGCCCGCGGGAAGAAGTACGCCTTGTAGTAGCCGTTGCTGACCGTGCGGTAGTCCCAGTTCTTCCAGAGCTTGGCGGCCATGTCGTCGAAGTAGTCCGAGAACGCCCCGTACAGGACCCGGTTGTCGGGCAGCACGAGGGCGTCGTTGAAGAACCTGGTGCTCGCGGACGGCGTCGAGTTCGACGTGGTCTCCACGACGACGTTCGTGGCGCCCTTGACGGCCGAGAACAGCCAGAACTTGTTGTGCATGATCGACTTGCCGAACTTCGGGTCGCCCAGACAGGACTTGTCGGTGGGGCACAGCGTCACGAACGACCGGCTGGTCGGGCTGGTGCCCAGGGCCGCCTTCAGCTGCTCGTACACCGGGTTGGCGGGGCGGTCCTTCACGCTGGAGGAGTCGAGCACGACCTGCACGTTCACCCCGCGGTTCTTGGCGGCGACGAGCGCGTCCGAGATCGTCGTCTCCCATACGTGGTAGACGGCGACCTTGATGTACGAGCCGGGCAGCGCCGCGTTCGTCAGGTCGAGCAGGCGGGTGCGGATCGCGTACTGCTGGTCGGCGGTGCCCAGGGGGTTGTTGAAGACCGGCCCCTCGGTCCAGGTCGGCGCGTCGTCGGCCGCCGCGGTGGTCGTGGCGAGCCCCGCCTGCACCCCGGCGGCCGAGAGCACGGTGGCCAGCGCCACCGCCTGCCGTCCGCCCCTGGCCGGCTTCACTGCCCGGTGCCGGCCCGTGCCTCTGAGACGCGCGTGCATCATCGCCATCCCTCCCCTGGCACGGGCACCCGTCTCCCCAACGCGCACCCCTGCGTGCACTTGTACGACTGAATGAGTTTTACAGGTAGTTGTACGGGCTCCAAGAGGCAGGGGCGAGTCGAGTGTTCTTCCAGACATGTCGGGCGTTCCCACGAGCCGCGGGGCACACGGCGAAAAGGCCGACGCCCCCGCACAGCGTGCTGCTGTGCGGGGGCGTCGGCCCTGCCCGGTCCGCCGGGCGGTGTCTCAGGCCTCGTCGGCCGCGGCCGAGACGGACGGCAGCGACTGCTGCTCGGCCGCCGCGGTCTTCTTCGCGGTCGTCTTCTTGGCGGTGGTCTTCGCCGCCTTCTTGGCCGTCGTCTTCTTCGCCGCGGTCGTCTTCTTGGCGGTGGTCTTCGCCGCCTTCTTGGCCGTCGTCTTCTTCGCCGCGGTCGTCTTCTTGGCCGCGGTCTTCTTGGTGGCCGCCTTCTTCGCCGTCGCCTTCTTGGCCGTCTTACGGGCCGTCTTCTTGGCGGCGGGCGCCTCGGCGTCCTCCGGCTTCGGCTCCTCGGCCTCGGCCTCCGTGGCCGACGGGACGACCATCACGGCCGCCTCCTCGGACGCGGCGGGGGCGGTGGCCTTGCGGACGGCGCGGCGGCGCGGGCGGGCCGGGGCCGCGGTCGGCTCGGCCGCGGCCTCCTCCGGCTTCGGCGCCTCGGCCACGACGGGCTCCGGCTCCTCGGCCTTCACCGGCTCGGTGACGGTGACCGCGGCGTCCTCCGAGGAGGACGCCTTGGGCGAACCGGCCGGCGCGCTGGCCTTGCGGGTGGCCCGGCGACGCGTACGCGGCGCGGGAGCCTCCTCCTGCGCGGGCTCGGCGGCCTTCGGCTCCTCGGCCGTCACGACCGGCTCGGGCTCGGGCGCCGGAGCCGGGGCCTCAGGGGCCACGGGCTCCTTCGGCGCACCGGCCGGGGCCGACGCGCGACGCGTGGCACGGCGGCGCGAGCGGCCGCCACGGCTCACCGCGGCCTCCGCCTCGGCGGCGCTGGAGTACAGCTCCTCGTCCGCGGCGAAGTCGGGCTCGGGCAGCGCGACCGGAGCGGCGGCCTCCGCGGCGACCTCGGCCTCGGTCTCGGTCTCGACCGGCTCCGTGGCCTGCGCGGCCTCGTGCTCGTGGTGGTCGTGACCGTGGTCCGCGCCGTTGCCGCCGCGGCCGCGCTTCTTGCGCTTGCCGCCGCCACCGCCGGAGGCGGGCTGCTCCATGTGGACGATGACGCCGCGGCCGTTGCAGTGCACGCAGGTCTCGGAGAAGGACTCCAGGAGACCCTGGCCGACGCGCTTACGGGTCATCTGGACCAGGCCCAGCGAGGTGACCTCGGCGACCTGGTGCTTGGTGCGGTCGCGGCCCAGGCATTCGAGCATCCGCCGCAGGACCAGGTCCCGGTTGGACTCCAGGACCATGTCGATGAAGTCGATGACGACGATGCCGCCCAGGTCGCGCAGCCGCAGCTGGCGCACGATCTCCTCGGCCGCCTCGAGGTTGTTCCTCGTGACGGTCTCTTCGAGGTTGCCGCCCTGACCGGTGAACTTACCGGTGTTGACGTCGATGACGATCATGGCCTCGGTCTTGTCGATCACGAGGGAGCCGCCGGACGGCAGCCACACCTTGCGGTCGAGCGCCTTGGCGAGCTGCTCGTCGATCCGGTACGTCGCGAAGACGTCGACCTCGGACGTCCACTTCGAGAGGCGGTCCGACAGGTCGGGCGCCACGTGGTTGACGTAGCCGTGGATCGTCTCCCACGCCTCGTCACCGCTGACGATGACCTTGGAGAAGTCCTCGTTGAAGATGTCGCGCACGACGCGGACGGTCATGTCCGGCTCGCCGTACAGCAGGCTCGGCGACGACGTCGAGATCTGCTTGGACTTCTTCTGGATGTCCTCCCATTGCGCCTGCAGACGCTCGACGTCGCGGCGCAGCTCGTCCTCGCTCGCGCCCTCGGCGGCGGTGCGCACGATGACGCCCGCGTCCTCGGGGACGATCTTCTTGAGGATGGTCTTCAGACGCGCGCGCTCGGTGTCCGGGAGCTTGCGGCTGATGCCGGTCATCGAGCCCTCGGGCACGTAGACCAGGTAGCGGCCGGGCAGCGAGATCTGGCTGGTGAGGCGGGCGCCCTTGTGGCCGATCGGGTCCTTGGTGACCTGCACCAGGACCGACTGGCCGGACTTGAGGGCGGTCTCGATGCGGCGCGGCCCGTTGGCCATGCCGAGCGCCTCGAAGTTGACCTCACCGGCGTAGAGCACCGCGTTGCGGCCCTTGCCGATGTCGATGAAGGCGGCCTCCATCGACGGCAGCACGTTCTGGACCTTGCCCAGGTAGACGTTGCCGACGTACGAGGTCGACTGCTCCTTGTTGACGTAGTGCTCGACGAGGATGTTGTCCTCGAGCACGCCGATCTGGGTGCGCTCGCCGTTCTGGCGGACGACCATCACCCGCTCGACGGCCTCGCGGCGCGCCAGGAACTCGGCCTCGGTGATGATCGGGACGCGACGGCGTCCCTGCTCACGGCCTTCGCGGCGGCGCTGCTTCTTGGCCTCCAGACGCGTGGAGCCCTTGATGGACTGCACCTCGTCCGAGGAGGTCGACTTCTCGGCGCCGCTGTCCTTCTTGCGGGGCTCGCGGACCTTGACGACCGTGCGCTCCGGGTCGTCGGAGGACGCGTCGCTGTCGGACGCCGAGTCACCGGCGCGGCGACGGCGGCGACGGCGACGGCGGCTGCTGCTCGACCCGGACGCGCTGTCGTCGCGCTCGTCGTGGTCGTCGGCGTCGTCGGTGTCGTCGGTGTCGTCGGCGCTCTGCTCGGCGTCGTCGTCGGACGCGCCCTGCTCGTTCTCGGTGTCGGAGTCCGCGTCGGCGGACTCGCCGCGGCGGCGGCGACGGCCACCGCGACGACGACGGCGGGCCGGGCGGTCGCCGTTCTCGTCGTGGTCCTCGGCCGACTCGTCCTGGTCGGCGGACTCCTCGGCCTCGGCCTCTGCGGGCTCCTCGGCCTCGGGCGCGGCGGGCTGCTCGGCGACGGGCTGCTCGTCCGCGGCACGCCGGCGGCGGCGGTTGCGGCGCGGGGCCGTCTCCTCCTCGGCGACGGGGGCGGCGACCGGCTCGGCCTCGGCGGTCTTCTCCTCGGCGGCCTCGGCCGCGGCAGCGGCAGCGGCGCGCTCCGGCGTCTGGAACATCGGCTCGGTGAAGACGGGCGCCTGGAACACGGCGACGGACGGCCGCTTCGGACGGCCCGTCTCCTCCTCGTCCCGCTGGGCCTTCGACGTGCCCCGCTGAGCCGCCTTCGGCTCGGCGAAGCCGCCCGCGGCCTTGCGGGTGGCGCGGCGACGGCGGCGCGGAGCCGCGTCCTCGGCGTTGTCGGCGGCCGGGGTGTCCCCGGCCTGCTCCGGCTGCGCCTCGGCGGGCGCGGCGGCGGCCTCGGCCTCCTGCGGCTCCGGGGCGGCGACGGCGCGGGTGGCGCGACGGCGGTTGCGGCGCGGGGCGGCCTCCTCGGCCGGCTCCTCGACCGCGGCGGGCTCCTGCGGCGCGGCGGCGGCCTGCGGCTCCTCGGCCGGGGCGGCCTCGGCGGTGGCGGGCGCGGCGGCGGTACGGGTGGCGCGGCGACGGCGGCGCGGCGCGGGCGCGTCGGCGGCGGCCTCCGGCTCGGCGGCGGCCTCCGGCTCGGCGGCGACCGGCTCGGCGATCGACTCGGGCTCGGCGACCGGCTCGGTGACCTGCTCGGGCTGCTCCGCGACGGGCGCGGACACGGCGCGGGTGGCGCGGCGGCGGGCGCGGCGCGGGGCCGCGTCCTCGGTCTGCGTCTCGGCGGCGGGCGCGGCCGGCTCCTCGACGGGAGCGGCGGTCTCGGCCACGGGCTGCGCGGCCTCGTCCTGCGCGGGCGCACCGGCGGGCGCGGAGGCGCGACGGGTGGCGCGGCGGCGCGGGCGGCCGGCGGGCGCGGTGTCCTGCGCCGGGGCCTCGGCGGCCGGGGAAGTCTCAGGGGTGGAGGCCTCGTCTGCGGCGTCGAGCTCGGGCTCGGCGTCCGCGGCGGCGGCCGGTATGGCCGGCGCGGTGTCCGCGGCGGCCTGGCCCGCGGGCGGTCCCGCGGGGCGCGACGCGGCCCGGCGCCGGCGGCGCGGGGGCAGGGTGTCGCTGGGGGTGTCGCCCACGGCGGAAGCGGTGGGTTCGTTCGGCTCGGTCGGCTCGGGCATGCGGGTGGATCTCCCGTCGGGCCCCCGGGCGCCGCGCCTGATCCGGTGACCGGTGACGCTGCGGCTCGCGCATCTCGCGCGGTGCCGCCGGTCCGGGGCGCGGGCGCCGCACGGGGGCTTCTCTGTCTGTTCTCGCCGGTTCCGGTACGCGATGTACGTACGGCCTGGCGAAAGTCCTTGGGTGGGTGCACTGCCCGACCCAGGTGGCTCCCGAGTACAAGGGCGGCGCTACGACGACCGCCTTACGCGGAACCTTCCACGGCAGACGCCTTCGCGGCGGCAGAATCCGCGGCCTCCGTTTGGGGGGCGGCCTGGACTGCCTCGCGGTCGGGCGCGAGCGGGTCGGTCACCGTGCCGGTCTCTTCATCGAAAGGCCCCTGCGCCAGCCTGGTCACCGCTGCGGGGACCGGCGGCGCCAGGTCGGCCACGGCGCGGAGACCGGACAGGACGTCGTCGGGTCGAACGGCAGGCGTCACGTGCCGAACAACCAGGCGCAGTATCGCACAGGCCTTGTCGCTGGGCCTATCAGCCGGTACATCCGTGGCTTCCAGGCTCGCGACGGCGGCGCGGGCGTCGAACGTACGGATCCCGTTCTTCGTCCTGCGCTGGACCTCGACGGTCTCGGCGCCGCGGAACGCCTCGGCGGCGCGCGCGGCCTCCTCGACCGTCACCCCGTCCAGCCGCAGCTCCCACACGGAGGCGGCGAGCCGGTCTGCCAGGCCCGAGGTGCGGGCCTCGACGGCGTCGACGATGTCGAGGCCGACGGGCATCGACTCGTCGAGCAGGTCCCTGAGCTTCTCGGGGTCGCGCGGTGCGGTGAGCGCGATCTCCAGGTACTCGGCCTCACTGCCCGTGCCGGTGGGTGCGGCATTGGCGTAGGACACCTTGGGGTGCGGCGTGAACCCCGCCGAGTACGCCATGGGCACCTCGGCGCGGCGCAGCGCACGCTCGAAGGCGCGCTGGAAGTCTCGGTGGCTGGTGAACCGGAGGCGGCCGCGCTTGGTGTAGCGCAGTCGGATGCGCTGCACCGCGGGTGCGGGCGGCGGGCCTACGGGCTGTCGCTTGCCCAGTGTCCTAGTCCTTCGTGAGAGCGGTCGTACTGCTACCTAGAGTACGTGGCCGCGCGCCGCTCGGTTCCCGCCGGTCCCTGACCTGGGGTTCAGGAGGGGGCGGAGTGCCGAAGAGCGCGCGGCGGATGTCGGCGCGGGCCTGCCGGACGCTCGCCCGGATCTCCTTGGCGAGCCGGGCCACGGGCCGCCACACCTGATCGCGCACCGCGTGTCCGACGGGGGTGAGCACACTGCGGTACGTCCAGCGCAGCGGGTCGACGACCAGCCACCGCAGCAGCCGCCCGAGGAACCGTCCGACGGCGAGCGACACATACCCCGCCACGCGCCAGGCATGTCCGAGGGCCGCGCCGATCTCCCGGGCGAGGACGGCGAGGGCCCGGCCGACGGGCACGAGCACCCAGCGCCACAGGGTCAGCGCGGGCACCACGAAGATCCACCGCACGAGTGTCGCGGCGCACCGTCCCAGGGCGAGCGCTGCCCACCGGAGCGCGTGCCCGACGGGGGTGAGCAGGTGCGTGTACGCCCAGGCGCAGGGCACGACGACGAGCATCCGCACGAGCCAGGCGAGCGCGAGCCCGACCGGCACCAGCCCGTACCGCCACAACGCGACCCACGGCCACACGAACAACGCCAGACCCAACCACCGCAGCCCGACCCCAACCCCCCGGCCCAACCACGCCATCGCCCGCCCCACCGGCGCCAGAACATACGCGTACAGCCACACCGCCGGCACCACGACCAGCACCCGCACGAGCCAGGCCAGCGCGAGCCCGACCGGCACCAGCCCGTACCGCCACAACGCGACCCACGGCCACACGAACAACGCCAGACCCAACCACCGCAGCCCGACCCCAACACCCCGGCCCAACCACGCCATCGCCCGCCCCACCGGCGCCAGCACATACGCGTACAGCCACACCGCCGGCACCACGACCAGCACCCGGGCGAGGGGCACGAGCACCCGGTCGCGCAGGACGCGGCCGACGACGGTCAGCGCGTCCCACGCGAGGCGGACGGGCACCACGAGGACGAGCGCGAGGATCCGCACCGGCAGTCGGATCGCCACGACGAGACAGCCCTCGGGCTCGGGGCGCTTCTCCAGGTCCATGCATGTCAAGACGCCGGTCGCGGCGCCGTGGATCCGCTTCACGGGAACTTCCCGCACCGGACGCGGCTCGAGTTCGCCGCAGGAGAAGGGGAGTTGAGGCCGGTGCCGGGTCGCGGCCCGCGCGCACGTGGACGAAAACCGCCTCGTATAGGCACACTTTGCGCAGTAGACGGCCCACACAAGGGGGATTCCCGCATGATCACGCTCACGAAGGAAGACGGCCCGGCGGACCTGGACGGTGTGACGCACCTGTCGATAGGGGTGTCCTGGGACCCCACCTCCGGGAGCAGCGGCGGGGTGCTCGGCTCCCTGCGCCGCAAGCAGGGCACCGACCTCGACCTGATCGCCATCGCGATGGCGGGCGGGGACCCGGTGCGGCTCGCGGGCCTCGACTCCCTGGACCCGATGGGCAACGGCTCGCTGCAGCACAGCGGTGACAACCAGACCGGCAAGGGCGACGGCGACGACGAGACGGTCACCGTCGAGTTCTCGCGGATCCCGCAGAACATCACGTCGATCGTGTTCATCGCCGCCGCGTACAAGAAGGGCAGCTCGTTCCAGAAGGCCCGCAACATCAGCTTCAAGGTGTACGACGCCACGGGCGGCAGCAGCCAGCAGGTCGCCGACATCTGGCCGAGCCTGCTCAGCGCCGACAACGGCTGCGCGGTGGCGAAGGCCATGCGGGTCGGCGGCAGCTGGAAGCTGGAGGTCATCAACACGACGGGCAAGATCAAGCAGGGCGACGAGCACGCCCTGATGCGCTTCGCCGCCAGCAAGTAGTCCCGAGTACCGCGAAGGGGCGGCCGGTCTCTCGACCGGCCGCCCCTTCGTGTGCGTACGGGGTGCTACTTCACGACCGTCAGCGGCAGCAGCTTCTTGCCGGTCGGGCCGACCTGGATGGCCGTGTCCATCGCCGGGCAGACACCGCAGTCGAAGCACGGCGTCCAGCGGCAGTCGTCGACCTCGGTCTCGTCGAGCGAGTCCTGCCAGTCCTCCCAGAGCCAGTCCTTGTCGAGACCGGAGTCCAGGTGGTCCCAGGGCAGGACCTCCTCGTAGGTGCGCTCACGCGTCGTGTACCAGTCGAGGTCCACACCGTGCGCGGGCAGCGTCTTGGCGGCGCACTCCATCCAGCGGTCGTAACTGAAGTGCTCGCGCCAGCCGTCGAAGCGGCCGCCGTCCTCGTAGACGGCGCGGATGACGTCGCCGATGCGGCGGTCGCCGCGGGAGAGCAGGCCTTCGACGATGCCGGGCTTGCCGTCGTGGTAGCGGAAGCCGATGGAGCGGCCGTACTTCTTGTCGCCGCGGATCTTGTCGCGCAGCTTGGTGAGCCGCTCGTCGGTCTGCTCGGCGGACAGCTGCGGCGCCCACTGGAACGGGGTGTGCGGCTTGGGCACGAACCCGCCGATGGACACCGTGCAGCGGATGTCGTTCGAGCCGGAGACCTCGCGGCCCTTCTGGATCACGTTCATCGCCATGTCGGCGATCTGCAGGACGTCCTCGTCCGTCTCCGTCGGCAGGCCGCACATGAAGTACAGCTTCACCTGGCGCCAGCCGTTGCCGTACGCGGTCGCGACGGTCCGGATGAGGTCCTCTTCCGAGACCATCTTGTTGATGACCTTGCGCATGCGCTCACTGCCGCCCTCGGGGGCGAAGGTGAGGCCGGAGCGGCGGCCGTTGCGGGTCAGCTCGTTGGCCAGGTCGACGTTGAACGCGTCGACGCGGGTCGACGGGAGGGACAGACCGATCTTGTCCTCCTCGTACCGGTCCGCGAGTCCCTTCGCGATGTCACCGATCTCGGTGTGGTCGGCGGAGGACAGCGACAGCAGGCCGACCTCCTCGAAGCCGGTCGCCTTGAGACCCTTGTCGACCATCTCGCCGATGCCGGTGATGCTTCGCTCCCGCACGGGGCGCGTGATCATGCCGGCCTGGCAGAAGCGGCAGCCGCGGGTGCAGCCGCGGAAGATCTCGACGGACATCCGCTCGTGGACCGTCTCCGCGAGCGGCACGAGCGGCTGCTTCGGGTACGGCCACTCGTCGAGGTCCATGACGGTGTGCTTGCTGACCCGCCACGGCACGCCCGACTTGTTCGGCACGACGCGGCCGATGCGGCCGTCGGGCAGGTACTCGACGTCGTAGAACGCGGGGATGTAGACGCTGCCCGTCTTCGCGAGACGGAACAGCACCTCCTCGCGCCCGCCGGGCCGGCCCTCCGCCTTCCAGGCGCGGATGATGTCGGTCATGTCGAGCACGGCCTGCTCGCCGTCACCGATGACCGCGGCGTCGATGAAGTCGGCGATCGGCTCCGGGTTGAACGCCGCGTGGCCGCCCGCGAGGACGATCGGGTCGTCCACCGTGCGGTCCTTGGACTCCAGCGGGATCCCGGCCAGGTCGAGCGCGGCCAGCATGTTCGTGTAGCCGAGCTCGGTGGAGAAGCTCAGCCCGAAGACGTCGAACGCCTTGACCGGGCGGTGGCTGTCCACCGTGAACTGGGGGACCTTGTGCTCGCGCATCAGCGCTTCCAGGTCCGGCCAGACGCTGTAGGTGCGCTCGGCGAGGACGCCCTCCCGCTCGTTCAGCACCTCGTAGAGGATCATGACGCCCTGGTTGGGCAGACCGACCTCGTACGCGTCCGGGTACATCAGCGCCCAGCGGACATCGGCGGACTCCCACGGCTTGACCGTGGAGTTGAGCTCTCCGCCGACGTACTGGATCGGCTTCTGCACATGCGGGAGCAGCGCTTCGAGCTGCGGAAACACAGACTCGACCACTTGGGGCGCCGCGGCGGCGGCTTCGGCAGGCATAACCGTGGACCTTTGTGAGCTGACAGGGGTGACCCTCAAGCCTAACCCGCCCGGCGACCCCGCCTCACCGTCTACAGCCGGGGCTCCGCCGCCTTCGCCCACACCCCGGGCAGTTCCCGCTCCCGGTCCGCCGCGGACGCCTGTTCCTGCCCGTACAGCAGTCCCCAGGTGAAGGCGGTCTCCCCCGCCGCGTGGGCCTGGATCGCCAGGTCCCGCAGCGCCTCGCGGGCGACGACGGAGTCCTGGTGGTCGCCGAGCAGCGACTGCACCTTCTTCATGCGCTTGGCGAACTTCTTGGCCTGCTTGCCGAGCGCGGGCACGGCGGCCTCCCCCGCGTACCGGGCGCGCTTGGCGGCCTTCCGGGCGTCGTGCATCGCCAGGTCGCGGTCCGTGCCGGGCTCCAGGGCCAGAGCGTGCTCGACGCGGGCCGTGAGGCGGGCGTGGTCCTTGAGCGCGGCCTTGGTGAGGACGTCGGCGGCGGGGCGGCGGGCGGCCGGGCCCAGCGGCGGCTCGGCGAGCAGCGCGTCCAGGCTGTCGAGGAGCGTCAGGTACCGCTTGCCGTCGAGCACGGCGACCGTGTGCCGGCGCGAGCCGTGGCGCCGGGCGACCGTCCAGATCCGCAGCCGGCCGCGGACCGGCCCGAGCAGCAGGGTGCGGGGCACGGCGTCGATCCGCTGGGTGAGCCGCTCGGTGAGGACCTCGTGGTCCCGGTCGATGCCCAGTTCCGCCGCGAGCCATTTGAGCTCCTCGCCGACCGGCTCGGTGACGGCCGGGTCGAGCACCTTCTTGTACGTCTTGAAGGCGCTGCGCATGCGCCGGGTCGCGACCCGCATCTGGTGCACGGAGTCCGGCAGGTCCCGGCGCACCGCCGGATCGAGTTCCAGGAGGGTGTCGCGCTGGGCCCGCAGATGGGCGAGGACGTGGTCCCCGGCCGTGACGGGCTTCTCCGCGGCGTCCTTCCGGGGCGGGCGGACCCCGGTCTCGTCGAGGGCGCGGGCCAGCTTCGACGTGGCGGCGGAGCGCGCGACCCCGGCCTTGACCAGCTTCTTCTCGACCTTGGCGAGGAACGCGGGGTCACCGTCGTCGGCGAGCTCGACCTCGATCTCGGTCCAGGCGGCCGCCTCCGCGCCGCCGACCCGCTCGGCGCGGACGGCGTCGACGCTCACCTCGGCGAGGAGTGCGCCGTCGGCCCCGGTCAGATGGGACACGTCGCGCGAGGACAGGAGCCGCACGACGGGGATCAGCTCGTCGCCGCGCACATGGGACCGGACGAGCCCGGCGAGCGCCCGCGGCACCTCGTCGGAGAGCGGGGCGCGTACCTCGTCCCGTACGCCCTCGCTGATGGCGACGGGCAGTTTCAGGTGCCAGCCGGCGTCGTCGCCCCCGGTCCGGCGCCGCAGGGTGATCTGGTGCGCGGCCAGCCGCTGGTCGGTGGTGTCGTAGTACACGGCGTCGAGTTCCATGACGCCCTTGTCGACGACGGCCGACACTCCGGGGACCTTGTGCAGGTCGGGGAGCCTGAAGTGCTCGGCAGGGGCGTCGTACTTCCGCTCGATCTCGCGCTTGGTCTCCGCCATAACCTGAATCTAGACGGCACATCTGCGCGCCGATAGAGGTCAGGGCCGCCAGGGGCGCGAGGATCCGCGCGAGCGACCCCGACGACTGCCGCGCCCGCCGGAGGCCTACGCAGACATGGGACGTTGCACCCTGATCGACTGCAACAGCCCCACCGCCACCCACACGGCGAACATCGACGATCCTCCGTACGAGACGAACGGCAGCGGCAGGCCGGCCACCGGCATGATGCCGAGGGTCATTCCGATGTTCTCGAAGGCCTGGAAGGCGAACCAGGCGATGATCCCGGCGGCGACGATCGTGCCGTACAGCTCCGTCGTCTCCCGGGCGATCCGGCACGCCCGCCACAGCAGCACCCCGAGCAGCAGCACGATCGCGCCCGCTCCCAGGAAGCCCAGCTCCTCGCCGGCCACCGTGAAGACGAAGTCCGTCTGCTGCTCGGGCACGAACTGTCCGGTCGTCTGCGATCCGTGGAACAGGCCGGCACCGCTCAGCCCGCCCGAACCGATCGCGATCCGCGCCTGGTTGGTGTTGTAGCCGACGCCCGCGGGGTCGAGCGCCGGGTTGGCGAACGCCGCGAACCGCGCGATCTGGTAGTCGTCGAGCACCCCGAGCTGCCAGACGGCCACGGCCCCGGCGGCGCCGACCCCGATCAGCCCGAGCACCCACCGGTTGGACGCGCCGGACGAGAGCAGCACGCCGAGCACGATCATCACCATGACCATGACGGACCCGAGGTCCGGCATCAGCATGACGACCATCATCGGGACGGCGGCGAGGCCGAGCGCCTGGAGGACGGTGCGGTGGTCGGGGTGTTCCCGGTCTCCGGCGTCGACGCGCGCCGCGAGCAGCATCGCCATGCCCAGGATGATCGTGATCTTCACGAACTCGGAGGGCTGGAGGGAGAAGCCGCCGCCGATGATGATCCAGGCGTGCGCGCCGTTCACGGTGGCGCCGAGCGGGGTGAGGACGAGCAGCACCAGGAAGACGGAGATCCCGTACAGGATCGGGACCGCCGTCCGCAGCGTCCGGTGTCCCAGCCAGATCGTCCCGATCATCAGCGCGAACCCGATGCCGGTGTTCAGCAGGTGCCGGAACAGGAAGTAGTACGGGTCGCCCTGGTTGAGCTCGGTGCGGTTGCGCGTGGCCGAGTAGACCAGCGCGGCGCCGATCAGCGACAGCGCGACCGCCGACAGCAGTATCGGCCAGTCGAGCCGGCGCACCACCGAGTCGCGGGCCATGAGCCGCGACATGGTGGAGCGCTGCTGCGGCCCGTAGCCGGAGACGGAGAAGCCATTGGTGCCGGCCATGGTCGGTCAGTCCCTCCTGCTGTACGTGGAGGTGGGCAGACCCGCCGCCAGTTCCTGCTGCGCGGGCGGCTCTTCCTTGTTGGGCTCGTACGGCTTGATCTTCGGGGAGTCGATCGAGCCGTCCTTCTCGATCTTCGGCAGGCTCTTCTCCGGCTCGGGCAGCAGCGCCTTCTTCAGGTTCTGCTTGCCGCTGCTGTCGAGGCCGTAGATCGCGTCGTAGATCTTGCGGACGGCGGGGCCCGAGGCGCCGGAACCCGTACCACCCTGGGAGATCGTCATGACGATCGAGTAGTCCTTGGTGTACGTCGCGAACCACGACGTCGTCTGCTTGCCGTAGACCTCGGCCGTACCGGTCTTGGCGTGCATCGGGATCTTGTCCTGGGGCCAGCCGCCGAAGCGCCAGGCCGCCGTACCGCGGGTCGCCACTCCCGCCAGTGCTTGGTCTATCTCGTCGCGGGTCTTGCCCTTGAAGGGGAGCTTGCCGTTGACCTTCGGCTGGATCTCCTGGACGTTCTTGCCGTCGGCGCTGACGATGGCCTTGCCGACCTCGGGCTCGTGCAGGGTGCCGCCGTTGGAGATCGCCGCGTAGATCGACGCCATCTGGATCGGGGTGACGAGGGTGTCGCCCTGGCCGATGGAGTAGTTGACGGAGTCACCGGCGCGCATGAGGTTGCCTTCGAGGCAGTTCTCGTAGTTCAGGCGCTGGACGTAGTCGCCGTCCTTCTTGCCGGACTTGCACCAGGAGTCCTTGTTGGCCTTCCAGAACCGCTGCTTCCACTGGCGGTCGGGGACCCGGCCGGTGACCTCGTTGGGCAGGTCGATGCCGGTCTCCTTGCCGAGACCGAACTGGTGGGCCGTCTTGTAGAACCAGTCCTGGGTGTCCTTGTTGCCCTTGAGACCGCCGTCCTTCTTCCACTCGTTGTGGGCGAGTCCGTAGAAGACGGTGTCGCAGGAGACCTCCAGGGCGCGGCCCAGGTTGATCGGGCCGAAGTTCTCCGACTCGAAGTTCTTGAAGACCTGGTTGCCGATGGAGTACGAGCTGGTGCAGGGGTAGCGGCCGTTGAACGGGTAGCCGGCGTTGACCGCGGCCGTCGTGGAGACGACCTTGAAGATCGAGCCCGGGGCGGCCTGGCCCTGGATCGCGCGGTTCAGCAGCGGGTAGTTGGACTTCTTGCCGGTGAGCTCGGCGTAGTCCTTGCCGGAGATGCCGCCGACCCAGGCGTTCGGGTCGTAGGCCGGGTTGGACGCCATGGCGACGACGCGGCCGGTCTTGGCCTCCATCACCACGACGGCGCCGGAGTCGGCCTTGTAGTTGGTGCCGGTGTTCTTGTCGAACTCCTTGCGGGCGGCCTTCATGGCCTCGTTGAGCTCGTACTCGGCGACGGACTGGACGCGTGCGTCTATCGACGTGACGACGTTCGCTCCCGGCTCGGCCTTGTCGCTGTTGGCGCGGCCGATGACGCGGCCGAGGTTGTCGACCTCGTAGCGGGTGACGCCGGCCTTGCCGCGCAGCTCCTTGTCGTAGGTGCGCTCCAGGCCGGAGCGGCCGACCTGGTCGGAGCGCAGGTAGGGCGAGTCGGTGTCCTTGGCCTTCTCGATCTCCGCGTCGGTGACCGGGGAGAGGTAGCCGAGGACCTGGGCGGTGTTGGAGCCGCCGGGTCCGGCGTAGCGGCGTACGGCGGTGGGTTCGGCGGTGATGCCGGGGAAGTCCTCGCCGCGCTCGCGGATCTGCAGCGCCTGCTTGGGCGTGGCCTCGTCGGTGATCGGGATGGGCTGGTAGGGCGAGCCGTTCCAGCAGGGCTGCGGCGTCTTGGCGTCGCACAGCCGGACCTTCTCCTCGACCTCCTTGGGCTGCATCCCGAGGACGTCGGCGAGCTTGGCGAGGACGCTCTTGCCGTCGTCCTTCATCTTCATCAGGTCGGTGCGCGAGGCGGAGACCACGAGCCGGGTCTCGTTGTCGGCGATGGGCACACCGCGGGCGTCGAGGATCGAGCCGCGCACGGCGGGCGTGACGACCTGCTGGACGTGGTTGCCGGAGGCCTCCTTGGCGTACTCGTCGCCGTTGCGGATCTGGAGGTACCAGAGGCGGCCGCCGAGCGTCAGCAGGAGGGAGAGGACGAGGATCTGAAGGACGATGAGGCGGATCTGGACCCGTGGGGTCCGGCCCGTCTCGGGGATGTTGGTCACGGTGGCGTGCTCCCCCTCTCAGTACGTGTACGAGTACGTGTACACGCGGAAGCTGTGCATGGCGGGCGTCAGGGGCGTCAGGGGCGTCGACTGCCGGGCGCTCACAGGCGCTTGACCCCCTTGATGCGTCCGGCCCGGGCGGCGCGCGCCTTGACGGACTTCATGCGCAGCCCGCCGCGCTGGTTGCCGATGCGCAGACCGGTGCCGGCGGAGAGCCAGCCGGAGGACACGTCGGCGGCCTTGGCGGAGCCGCCGGAGCTGTCGCTCAGCGGGTCGTTCTCCGCGCGTCTGGCGAGCGCCATCACGCCGGGCACGACGAACGGCGCGAGCAGCAGGTCGTAGAGCGCGGCCGTGAACAGCAGGCTGCCGAGGCCGACATGGCGGGCCGCGGTGTCGCCGACGAGGGCGCCCACGCCCGCGTAGAGCAGGGTCGTGCCGACGGCCGCGCCGACGACCACGAGCATGGGGCCCGCGGCCGAGCGCAGCTGTCCGGTGTCCGGCTTGGCGAGACCGGCGAGGTAGCCGATGACGCAGAGGACGAGGGCGTAGCGGCCGGCGGCGTGGTCGGCGGGCGGGGCGAGGTCGGCGAGCAGACCCGCGCCGAAGCCGACGAGGGCGCCGCCCACGTGCCCGTACACCAGGGCCAGGCCCAGGACGGTCAGGAGCAGCAGGTCGGGTACGGCACCGGGGAGTTGGAGCCTCGCGAGAATGCAGACCTGGACGACCAGGGCGACGACGACGAGGGTGATGGAGAGCAGCATCCGGTTGAAGCGCATGGTTCTTTGCTCCTCCTGACTACTGCTCGTAGCCGTTGTCGGCGCCGCCTGCGGGCGCGGACGGGGTGGCGGTGACGGTCACGGTCGGGGCCGGCTTCGGCTTGGCGGGCTTGGCGGGCAGGACCTCGTCGCGCGGGTCGGTGCGCGGGGGCTGCACGACGATGCCGACGATGTCGAGCTTGGTGAACCCGACGTAGGGCTCGACGTAGACGGTGCGGGTCAGATCGCCGCCGGACGGGTCGACGCGGACGACCTTGCCGACCGGGACGCCGGGCACGAACGGCTTGTCGGCCTGCGAGCCGAAGGTGACGAGGCGGTCGCCCTTCTTGACCTTGGCCTTGCCGTTGAGCAGTTGGACGCGCAGCGGTCGGTCGCCCTGCCCGGAGGCGAAGCCGAGCTCGTCGGTCTTCTCCATGCGGGTGCCGACGGTGAAGTCGGGGTCGTTGGCGAGCAGCACCGTGGCGGTGTTGGGGCCGACGGTGGTGACGCGGCCGACGAGACCGTCCCCGTTCAGGACGGTCATGTCGCGCTTGATGCCGTCGCTGGCGCCCGCGTCGATGGTGACGGTCCAGGAGAAGCCCTGCGCGGACCCTATGGCGATGATCTGGGCGCCCTTGATGCCGTACTGGCCCGCACCCGCGGTCTTCAGCATGGTGTCGAGCTGGTGGATCTTGCTGCGGTTGCGGTCGTCGCTGCCGAGCTCGGCCTTCAACGCGGCGTTCTCGCGCTCCAGCTGACCGATGCGGTCGTGCCGGTTGCCGGAGTCGCGGACCGCGCTTATGGCGTTCCCGATGGGGTCGACCGCGCCGGAGACGCCGTTCTCCACCGGACCGAAGACCTTGGCGGCGGCCTGGCGGGCACCGTCGACCGGCGAGTCCTCACCGCCGCGGATGTCCACCGTGATCAGTGCGAACGCGATGGCGATCAGCAGCACCAGGAGCAGCCGGCTCTCTCGTGTGTCCCTCACGTGCGGCGGCCGTGCCTTCCTCAATTGGAATCTGGGGAATTCTTATGCCTTGCCTCTATATCAACGATCCGCCGCACGAAGTGGCAGGCACTCGTACGGCGGACGTTTTCGCGTCACGTCATCTGCGTGGCGAGGCGTCCAGCACCTGCTGGAGCGCCTCGAACTCCTCGACGCACTTGCCGGACCCGAGGGCCACGCTGTCCAGCGGGTCCTCCGCGATGTGGATCGGCATGCCGGTCTCGCGGCGCAGCCGCTCGTCGAGGCCGCGCAGCAGGGCGCCGCCGCCGGTCAGGACGATACCGCGGTCCATGACGTCGCCCGACAGTTCGGGCGGGCACTTGTCGAGGGTGGTCTTGACCGCGTCGACGATCGCGTTGACCGGCTCCTCGATGGCCTTGCGCACCTCGGCGGCCGAGATGACGACCGTCTTCGGCAGACCGGACACGAGGTCGCGGCCGCGGATCTCGGTGTGCTCGTCGGAGTCGAGGTCGTACGCGGAACCGATGGTGATCTTGATCTGTTCGGCGGTGCGCTCACCGAGGAGGAGCGAGTACTCCTTCTTGATGTGCTGGATGATCGCGTTGTCCAGCTCGTCGCCCGCGACGCGGATCGACTGTGCCGTGACGATTCCGCCGAGCGAGATCACCGCGACCTCGGTGGTGCCGCCGCCGATGTCCACCACCATGTTGCCCGTGGCCTCGTGGACCGGGAGACCGGAGCCGATGGCCGCGGCCATCGGCTCCTCGATGATGTGCACCTGGCGGGCACCGGCCTGCGAGGAGGCCTCGATGACGGCGCGACGCTCCACGCCGGTGATGCCGGAGGGCACGCACACGACCACGCGGGGCCGCGCCAGGTAGCGACGCTTGTGGATCTTCAGGATGAAGTAGCGGAGCATCCGCTCCGTGATCTCGAAGTCGGCGATCACGCCGTCCTTCAGTGGACGCACCGCGACGATGTTGCCAGGGGTGCGACCGATCATTTTCTTGGCTTCGGCGCCGACCGCGAGGATGCCACCGGTGTTCGTGTTGATCGCGACCACGGAGGGTTCGTTGAGCACGATCCCGCGACCCCTGACGTACACCAGCGTGTTGGCGGTCCCGAGGTCGACAGCCATGTCACGGCCGATGAACGACATTGAGTTCCCCATCAGGATTCGTCTGGCCTTCCCAAGTGGAGCGTCTGATTGCTTGTCAGGTAGGCGAGAGGTTAACGCGTGTGGCGTGGAGGCTTCCATCGTAGTCTTGCCTGCACGACCACGGCGCGAGGGTCTTCGCCATTGTCAGCAGATGAATCGCCGCCCCGCTAATGGGGACGTGCCGACGGAGGGTTGCGTTCCCCCAATCGGGGCGCATATGCCAAAGAGCGGCCCATTTTATCGGGCCGCTCCAGGTCAGTCGCGCTGCGTGACTGATGCGGCGTCAGAAAAGAAATTCCGGAGATCTCAGCAGCCGAGACCGGAAAACCTCAGACCAGGTTCGGGAAGAAGATCTTCAGCTCACGCTCGGCCGACTCCTCGGAGTCCGAGGCGTGGATCAGGTTCTCCCGGACGATGACGCCGAAGTCGCCGCGGATCGAACCGGGGGCGGCGGCGATCGGGTCGGTCGGACCGGCCAGCTGGCGTACGCCCTCGATGACGCGCTCGCCCTCGACGACCAGCGCGACGACCGGGCCGGACGACATGAAGGCGACCAGCGGCTCGTAGAACGGCTTGCCCTTGTGCTCGCCGTAGTGCTGCTCCAGCGTCTCCTGGCTCAGGCTGCGCAGCTCCAGGGCGCTGATCGTCCAGCCGGCCTTGCGCTCGATACGGCCGATGACCTCGCCGATCAGGCCGCGGCGGACGGCGTCGGGCTTGAGCAGGACGAGCGTGCGCTGGGTCATTGTGGCTGGACTCCTTGTGCGGCCTGGATGTGCGGTGGGCCTGAGATTACAGGGGGTCACCGGGGCCGGGCGCCGTGGGTCCTGCCGCTGGTGGGCTGGTCCCGGTTCGTCGTGGTTGCGCGACCGGCCCCCACCGGCCCGCAGACGAGGCCCCCGCCCCGAGAACACGCTCAGGCCGCGCTCGACTCCTGCTGCGCCCAGCGGGCCTTCGCCTCGTCGACCTTCCGGCCGAAGTGGACCGATGCCCACCACAGGGCCGCGAAGCACGCCCCCATGAAGAACATCAGCGGCACGAAGACGCCGCTGACGATCAGGGCGATCTGCAGGGCCCAGCCGAGCTGGACACCGCCCGGCCGGGTCACCATGCCGCACAGCAGCACGCTGAGCACCATGGCGATGCCGCACACCGTCCACACCAGACCGCTCGACAGATCGGGGTCCTTCATCGCCACCAGACCGGCGAAGCCGATGACGAAGAACTCACCGATCAGGGTCGAGGAACACAACGTACGCACAGCGGATCAGCCCTTCCCCAGCAACAGCCTGGCCTCGCCGACCGTGATCACGGATCCGGTGACGAGCACTCCCCCGCCCGCGTACTCGCCCTCTTCCTCGGCGAGCGTGATCGCGGCCTCCAACGCGTCGTCGAGCCGCGGCTCGACCTGCACCCGGTCGTCGCCGAAGACCTCCACCGCGACGGCCGCCAGTTCGTCGGCGTCCATGGCCCGGTGGCTGGAGTTCTGCGTGACGACGATCTCCGCGAAGATCGGCTCGAAGGCCTCGAGCAGTCCTCGCACGTTCTTGTCGGCGCTGGCGCCGACGACGCCGATCAGCCGGCTGAAGTCGAAGACCTCGCTGATCGCCTCGGCGGTGACCCGGGCGCCCGCCGGGTTGTGCGCGGCGTCGAGCACGACGGTCGGCGAGCGGCGCACGACCTCCAGGCGGCCCGGCGAGGTGACGCTCGCGAACGCCTTGCGGATGGTGTCGATGTCGAGCGGGCGCGCGTGCTGCGAGCCGATGCCGAAGAACGCCTCGACGGCGGCGAGCGCGACCGCCGCGTTGTGCGCCTGGTGCGCGCCGTGCAGCGGGAGGAAGATCTCCTCGTACTCGCCGCCCAGGCCGCGCAGCGTCACGAGCTGGCCGCCGACGGCGACCTGGCGCGCGACGACGCCGAACTCCAGGCCCTCGCGCGCGACGGTCGCGTCGGTCTCGACGGCCTTCTTGAGGATCACCTGCGCCGCGTCCACCGGCTGCTGCGCCATGATCACGGTCGCGTCCTGCTTGATGATCCCGGACTTCTCGCCCGCGATCTCGCCGGGTGTGGAGCCGAGCCGGTCGGTGTGGTCGAGGTCGATGGGGGTGATGACGGCGACCGACGCGTCGATCACGTTGGTCGCGTCCCAGCGGCCGCCCATGCCGACCTCGACGACCGCGACGTCGACGGGGGCGTCGGCGAAGGCCGCGTAGGCCATACCGGTCAGCACCTCGAAGAAGGAGAGCCGGAACTCCTGCTGGGAGTCGACCATCTCCACGTACGGCTTGATGTCCTCGAACGTCTCGATGAAGCGCTCGTACGCGATGGGGGCGCCGTCGAGGCTGATGCGCTCGGTGACCGACTGGACGTGCGGCGACGTGTACCGGCCGGTGCGCAGCTCGAAGGCGCCGAGGAGCGCCTCGATCATGCGGGCCGTGGACGTCTTGCCGTTCGTCCCCGTGATGTGGATCGAGGGGTACGCGCGCTGCGGCTCGCCCAGCACGTCCATGAGCGCGGCGATGCGGCTGACGGACGGCTCCAGCTTCGTCTCGCCCCAGCGCCCGGCGAGGTCGGCCTCCACCGCGCGCAGCGCCCGCTCCACCTCGGGGTCCTGCGGGCGCGCGGGGACACCGTCGCCCTGCGGGGGGCCGCCCTGGGTGCGCAGGGTGCGGCTGCCCGCCTCGATCACCGCGAGGTCGGGGTCGCGGTCGGTCTCGGCGCCCACGATCTCCTCGAAGGCGTCGGAGTCGGGGTGGCCGGCGGGCTCGTCGTCGCTGCTGTCGCGCGGAGGGAGGTCACTCACGTACGCCAGTCTACGGAGGCGCGCCGACAGTGCCGCAGACGCCACCCGCGGTCCCGAATCAGGACTTTGTGCCTGTCCGTTTCGGGACCTTGGTCCCGCCGGATCACAGCATCGACCTGCAAACTTGGCGATCATGGACATAGGCATCGATCTCGGCACCGCCAACACCCTTCTCTACGTGCGCGGTCAGGGCATCGTGCTGAACGAACCGTCGGTCGTCGCCGTCAAGGAAGGCGGCCGCGGCGCGCTCGCCGTCGGTGCCGAGGCGAAGGAGACCATCGGCCGGACCCCCGGCTCGATCACCGCGATCCGGCCGCTGCGCGGCGGCGTGATCAGCGACTACGAAGCGGCCGAGGAGATGATCCGGCACTTCGTGCGCAAGGCGGTGCCCGGGCGGCGGCCCCGTACGCGGATGGTGGTGTGCGTGCCGAGCGGGGTGACGCCCGTGGAGCGGCGGGCCATCGTGCACGCGGCCCAGCGGTCGGGCGCGCGGGCCGTCCACCTGATCGAGGAGCCGATGGCGGCGGCGATCGGGGCGGGCCTGCCGGTGGCCGATCCGCGCGGGTCGATGGTCGTGGACATCGGGGGCGGCACGACCGAGGTGGCCGTCATCTCCCTTGGCGGCGTGGTCACTTCGCAGTCGCTGCGGGTGGGCGGTGACCGGCTCGACGAGGCGATCACGGACCATGTGCGCAAGGAGCACGGGCTCCTCATCGGGGAGCGGACGGCCGAGGACATCAAGGTCGCGATCGGTTCGGCGTGGCCGGTGCCCGGGCAGGACGCCTTCGAGATGCGGGCGTTCACCGTACGGGGGCGCGAGAAGGTCGCGGGGCTGCCCAAGACGGTCGAGCTGACCGTGCGCGAGGTGCGGGCCGCGCTGGACGAACCGGTGGAGGCGATCATCACGGCGGTGAAGGCGACGCTGGAGGAGTGTCCGCCGGAGCTGTCCGGCGACGTCATGGAGCACGGGATCGTGCTGACGGGCGGCGGCGCGCTGCTGCCCGGCCTCGATCTGCGCCTGGCGTCCGGGACGGGCATCCCGGTGTTCGTGGCGGAGGACCCGCTGGACAGCGTCGCGTTGGGCTGCGGCAAGTGCGTGGACGACTTCGACGAGCTCCAGCGGGTGATGACAGCGGCGTAGGCCGTCCCGGCGGGGCCGGGCATCGGCGCGGGCCGCGGCCCCGTCGGTCCGGGGCCGCACACGGTCCGGCTGCCGGCGGGCGCGGACGCCGCGTCCATCTGCCGTAAACCGTGAGGCCGTTCGGCGCGGTGACCCCCCGTCCGGCGCAGCCAGGGTTCCAATCGGACCATGTGGTACGCACATCAACCCGGCCGCCGCGCCCGGCAGGTCCTCGGCGACGGCGCCGCTCTGCTCTGGGTCGGGGGCTGGGCGGCGACCGCGGTCGTCGCGCACCGGCTCATCACGGTCGCCGCCCGCCCCGCCCCGCACACCCGGCCCCGCATCCCGCTGCTCGGCCCCCGGATGACCGGCGCCCTGCACGACGTCGCCCGGGCCGGCGACCGGCTGTCCGACGCCGCGCCCAGCGGATCGGCGCCCGTGCAGGCGCTCGCCGTGCTCGCGGCCGTCGCCCTGTTCGTCGTCCCGGTCGGCCTGTTGCTCGCCCTGTGGCTGCCGCGCCGGATCCGCTGGACCCGGCAGGCCGCCGCGGCACGTGAACTGGCCGCCACCGAGGACGGCCGTGAGCTGCTCGCGCTGCGCGCCCTCGTCCGCCCCCTCGACGAGCTCGCCCGGTTCAGCGACGCGGGCCCGGGCCGGCTCGCCGAGGGCTGGCGGGAGGCGGACCCGGCCGTCCTGGACGCCCTGGCCGACGTCGAGTTGCGGCGCCTCGGCCTGAGCACCGCCTCCTGAGGCCAGGGCCCGGCCCGGACACGGGGAAGGCCCCGGAACCCATGGGTTCCGGGGCCTTCCGCTGCCGATGACTCACGCCTGCGGCAGTCGCTCCAACTGCGCCTGGATACGGGCGATGTCCTCGTCCGCCTTGGCCAGCCGCGCACGGATGCCCTCGACGACCTTCTCCGGTGCCTTGCCGAGGAATTTCTCGTTGCCCAGCTTGCCCTCGGCCTGCGCCTTGTCCTTCTCGGCGGCGGCGAGGTCCTTGGCGAGACGCTTGCGCTCGGCGGCCACGTCGATGGCGCCGGACAGGTCGAGCGCCACCTCGGCACCGGCGACCGGCAGCGTCGCCGTCGCCTGGAAGGCGTCGCCCTCCGGCTGCAGCTTCAGCAGCTGCCGGATGGCCGCCTCGTGCGGGGCGAGCGCCGTGCCGTCCAGGGTGAGCCGGGCCGGGACGCGCTGGCCCGCCTTCAGGCCCTGCTCGCCCTTGAACCGGCGGACCTCGGTGACGACCTGCTGGACCGTCTCGATCTCGCGCTCGGCGGCGTCGTCCCGGAAGCCACTGTCCTTGGGCCACTCGGCGACGACGACCGAGTCACCGCCGGTCAGCGTGGTCCACAGCGCCTCCGTCACGAACGGCACGATCGGGTGCAGCAGCCGCAGCGTCACGTCCAGGACCTCGCCGAGGACCCGGCCCGACACCTCGGCCGGCTCGCCGCCCGCCATGAACGTCGTCTTCGACAGCTCGACGTACCAGTCGAAGACCTCGTCCCACGCGTAGTGGAACAGCGAGTCGGAGACCTTGGCGAACTGGAAGTCGTCGTAGAACGCGTCGACCTCGGCCACCGTCTTGTTCAGCCGCGACAGGATCCAGCGGTCCGTCGCCGTCATCTGCTCCGGCGCGGGCAGCGGGCCCTCGATCGTCGCGCCGTTCATCAGCGCGAAGCGCGTGGCGTTCCAGATCTTGTTGGCGAAGTTCCGGGAGGCCTGGACCCAGTCCTCGCCGATCGGCACGTCGGCACCGGGGTTGGCGCCGCGGGCCAGGGTGAAGCGGACCGCGTCCGACCCGTACGCGTTCATCCAGTCGATGGGGTCGACCGCGTTCGGGTTCGACTTCGACATCTTCTTGCCGAACTCGTCGCGCACCAGGCCGGTCAGGGCGACCGTCTTGAACGGGACCTGGTCCTCCATCGCGTACAGGCCGAACATCATCATCCGGACGACCCAGAAGAAGATGATGTCGTGGCCGGTCAGCAGGACGTCGGTCGGATAGAACTTCGCGAGGTCCTCGGTCTCCTCCGGCCAGCCCAGCGTGGAGAACGGCCACAGACCGGACGAGAACCAGGTGTCGAGGACGTCCTCGTCCTGCGTCCAGCCCTCGGCCTCGGTGCCCGGCGGCTGCTCGTCGGGACCGACACAGACGACCTCGCCGTCGGGCCCGTACCAGACGGGGATGCGGTGGCCCCACCACAACTGCCGCGAGATGCACCAGTCGTTGAGGTTGTCGACCCAGTCGAAGTACCGCTTCTCCATGTCCTTCGGGTGGAGGGCGACGCGCCCGTCACGGACCGCGTCACCTGCGGCCTTGGCCAGCGTCTCGACCTTGACCCACCACTGCAGCGACAGGCGCGGCTCGATGGTGGTCTTGCAGCGCGAGCAGTGCCCGACGGAGTGGACGTACGGGCGCTTCTCGGCGACGATCCGGCCCTGCTCGCGCAGCGCGGCGACGATCGCCGCGCGCGCCTCGAACCGGTCGAGGCCCTGGAACGGACCGGGCACCGTGATGACCGCCCGCTCGTCCATGACGGTCAGCGTCTCGAGGTCGTGCCGCTGCCCGATCGCGAAGTCGTTCGGGTCGTGGGCCGGGGTCACCTTGACGGCGCCGGTCCCGAACTCCGGGTCGACGTGCGTGTCGGCGACGACCGGGATCGTCCGGTCGGTCAGCGGCAGCTTGATCCGCTTGCCGATCAGATGCGCGTACCGCTCGTCGTCCGGGTGGACGGCCACGGCGGTGTCACCGAGCATCGTCTCGACACGGGTGGTCGCGACGACCACGGTCTCGTCGCCCTCGCCGTACTTCAGCGAGACGAGCTCACCGTCGTCGTCCTGGTAGTCCACCTCGATGTCCGAGATGGCGGTGAGGCAGCGCGGGCACCAGTTGATGATGCGCTCGGCGCGGTAGATCAGCCCGTCGTCGTACAGGTCCTTGAAGATCTTCTGGACGGCGCGGGACAGCCCCTCGTCCATCGTGAACCGCTCGCGCGACCAGTCGAGGCCGGCGCCGAGGCGCTTGAGCTGGCCGAGGATCCGGCCGCCGTACTCGCTCTTCCACTGCCACGTCTTCTCGACGAAGGCGTCACGGCCGATGTCGTGCCGGGACTTGCCCTCCTCGGCGAGCTGCTGCTCGACCTTGTTCTGCGTCGCGATGCCGGCGTGGTCCATGCCGGGCAGCCACAGGGTCTCGAAGCCCTGCATGCGCTTGCGGCGCGTGAGGGCGTCCATGAGCGTCACCTGGAACGCGTGGCCCAGGTGCAGCGCGCCGGTCACGTTCGGCGGCGGGATGACGATCGTGTACGGCTCCTTCTCGCTCTTCGCGTCAGCGGTGAAGTAGCCCCGTTCTACCCAGCGCTCGTACAGCGCCCCCTCTACCTCGGCCGGCGCGTACTGGGTCGGCAGTTCGGAGGTGGGCGCTGGGTTCTGCTGCTGAGAGTTCTCGGTCACGGGGCCAGTTTAGAGGGGTCACAGTCCCGTACTGAAACCGAATCCGGGGGACCGAACCGCACGCACGTACGTCAGGATGTCGGAAGCACATAAACCTCGGGAGGGAACCCCAGTAATGAGCCACAACCAGCCGGGCCCGTACGGAGGCCAGCAGCCCCAGCAGCCCGGACCCTACGGCCAGCAGCCGCAGCAGCCCGGACCGTACGGCCAGCAGCCCCAGGCCCCGCAGCCCGGCTACGGGTACCCACAGCAGGCCCCGCCCGGTGTCCCGCCTCAGCAGCCCGGACCGTACGGCCAGCAGCCCGGCGGCTACGGCCACCCGCAGCCGCAGCAGCCCTACAGCCAGCCCCAGGCCCCCGGCCCCTACGGGCAGCAGCCGCAGGCCCCGTACGGCCAGTACCCGCCGGCTCCGCCGCAGGGCGGCGGCAAGAAGAAGACGGGCCTCATCATCGCGGCGGTGGCCGTGGTCGCCGCCATCGGTGTGGGCGCCTACTTCGTGTTCGGCGGGGGCGGCGCCTCGGTCGCCGACGACGGCGCGCACAAGCTGACGACGCCGGCGACGGTGCTGACCGAGTACAAGAAGAGCTCCAGCTCCTCGTCCGGCGGCTTCGACGAGCAGGACATGAAGGACGCCGAGAAGGACGGCCTGAAGAACGGCAAGCCCGTCAACGCCGGCTACGAGGTCAAGGACACCTCCAACCCGCTGGCCGGCAAGGTGCTCCAGTTCCAGGGCGCGTACGGCGAGATCGACGACCCCGACACGCTCGTCGACGGCATGTTCGCCAAGGCCGCGGAGTCCGCTGCGGAGGACGACGGCGACGGCAAGACCAAGGGTTCGCTCGTCGGCAGCCCCACCGACTACAGCACCGACGACGTCATCCTGAAGTGCCAGGAAGTGAAGATCGAGAACACGGACAGCTCGTCCAGCACGGCGGGGACGCCCAAGGAAATGCACGTACCGGTCTGCATCTGGGGTGACCACAGCACGGTCGCGATGGTCATGTCGATCCAGATCTCGGACATGATGTCCGGCAAGACGCCGGACCTGAAAGCGGCTTCGGACCTGACCTCGAAGCTCCGCGAGGAGGTCCGCGTCCCGGCGTGACCCCACCGCCGTGAACGCATGAAGAGGGGCCCTGGCCGGATGTCCGGCCAGGGCCCCTCTCGCGTCTCGTGTCGACCGGCGTGCCGCTACGCCGACTTCTGCTCCCCGCTGCCGCTCCCCCGCGCATCCCGCGGAATCAGCGTCGGGTTCACGTTCGAGTGAACGGCGTCGGCGGTGATGACCACGCGTGCGACGTCCTTCCTCGACGGGACCTCGTACATCACCGACTGGAGGACTTCCTCCATGATGGCGCGCAGGCCGCGCGCTCCGGTGCGGCGCAGGATGGCCTGGTCGGCGATGGCCTCCAGGGCCTCGCGCTCGAAGTCCAGCTCCACGCCGTCGAGTTCGAAGAGGCGCTGGTACTGCTTCACCAGCGCGTTGCGCGGCTCGACGAGGATCTGGAGCAGGGCCTCGCGGTCGAGGTTGTGGACCGACGTGATGACGGGAAGACGGCCGATGAACTCGGGGATCATCCCGAACTTCACCAGGTCCTCCGGCATGACCTCCTGGAACTGGTCCTTCTCCTCCAGCTCGCGCTTGGAGTGGATCGTCGCGCCGAAGCCGATGCCCTTGGCGCCGGCCCGCGACTCGATGATCTTCTCCAGGCCGGCGAAGGCGCCGCCCACGATGAAGAGGACATTCGTGGTGTCGATCTGAATGAACTCTTGGTGCGGGTGCTTGCGGCCGCCCTGCGGCGGGACCGAGGCCGTGGTCCCTTCGAGGATCTTCAGCAGGGCCTGCTGGACGCCCTCGCCCGACACGTCGCGCGTGATCGACGGGTTCTCGGACTTCCGGGCCACCTTGTCGATCTCGTCGATGTAGATGATGCCCGTCTCGGCCTTCTTGACGTCGTAGTCGGCGGCCTGGATGAGCTTCAGCAGGATGTTCTCGACGTCCTCGCCGACGTAACCCGCCTCCGTGAGCGCCGTCGCGTCGGCGATGGCGAACGGGACGTTGAGCATGCGCGCCAGCGTCTGCGCGAGGAGTGTCTTGCCCGAGCCGGTCGGGCCGAGGAGCAGGATGTTGGACTTCGCGAGTTCGATCGCGTCGTCACGGCCCGCCGCCCCGCCGTTCTCTCCGGCCTGGACGCGCTTGTAGTGGTTGTAGACCGCCACGGAGAGCGCCTTCTTGGCGGCCTCCTGGCCTACGACGTAGCCCTCGAGGAACTCGTAGATCTCGCGCGGCTTGGGCAGTTCCTCCCAGCGCACTTCGCTCGTCTCCGCGAG
Source organism: Streptomyces sp. cg35 (assembly GCF_050410835.1). NCBI lineage: Bacteria > Bacillati > Actinomycetota > Actinomycetes > Kitasatosporales > Streptomycetaceae > Streptomyces > Streptomyces sp. cg35. Next base: position 5,886,241 of record NZ_CP191268.1, on the reverse strand, counting down.
CTCTTCCTCGATGATCTCGTTGCAGAGGTCGATGCACTCGTCGCAGATGTATACACCGGGGCCTGCGATGAGCTTCTTGACCTGCTTCTGGCTCTTTCCGCAGAACGAGCACTTGAGCAGATCGCCGCCGTCACCGATGCGTGCCACGAGGTGCTTCCCCTTCGCCTGGGAGACGCCACGTTCAGCGGCTCCTGGTGCCTGTATCCGACGGTACCTTGCCGGGCCCCCCGTTCGGGCCCCCCTTGGCACGGTTCACTTTGACGAGGTCCTGTCGAGAACCTCTGAACGCCCGGTGAACCGTGCCGGGGAGTGGCAGACGATACAACGCCTTGTCAGGCGATTGCCTCGTTGTTCATCTTGCGCGTCGAGATGATCTGGTCGACCAGGCCGTACGCGAGCGCGTCCTCGGCCGTCAGGATCTTGTCACGCTCGATGTCCTCGCTGATCTTCTCCAGCGGGGTCGTCGAGTGCTTGGCCAGCATCTCTTCCAGCTGCGTACGCATCCGGAGGATCTCGTTGGCCGCGATCTCCAGGTCGGAGAGCTGCTCGCGGCCGGTGCCGCCGGAGGGCTGGTGGATCAGCACGCGGGCGTTCGGCAGCGCCATGCGCTTGCCCGGGGTGCCGGCGGCGAGCAGGACCGCGGCGGCCGAGGCGGCCTGGCCCATGCAGACCGTCTGGATGTCCGGCTTCACGAACTGCATCGTGTCGTAGATGGCCGTGAGGGCCGTGAACGAGCCGCCGGGGCTGTTGATGTAGATGGAGATGTCGCGGTCCGGGTCCATCGACTCAAGGCACAGCAGCTGCGCCATGACGTCGTTGGCGGAGGCGTCGTCGATCTGCACGCCGAGGAAGATCACGCGCTCCTCGAACAGCTTCGCGTACGGGTCGTACTCACGCACGCCCTGCGAGGTGCGCTCGACGAAGCGCGGGATCACGTAGCGGTTGTCGACCTGCGGGCCCGTGTAGAGGCCGCTGCCGGGGATGTTGTTCATGGTCGGTGTTCCGTCCTGGTGAGGGAGGCAGTGGGCTTGGGGCCGGTGCTCGATCGGAATCCCGATCAGGCGCCCGTGCCGCCGCCGCCCGGAACACCCGTAGCGGCAGAGATGATCTCGTCGATGAGGCCGTACTCCTTGGCCTCCTCGGTGGTGAACCAGCGGTCGCGGTCACCGTCACGGATGATCGCCTCGACGGTCTGACCGGAGTGCCGGGCGGTGATCTCGGCCATGCGCTGCTTCGTGCGCAGCAGGTACTCGGCCTGGATCTTCACGTCCGAGGCCGTACCGCCGATGCCCGCGGAACCCTGGTGCATCAGGATGTCGGTGTGCGGCAGCGCGAAGCGCTTGCCCGCCGTGCCTCCGGTGAGCAGGAACTGGCCCATCGAGGCCGCCATGCCCATACCGATCGTGATCACGTCGTTCGGGATGTACTGCATGGTGTCGTAGATCGCCATGCCGGCCGTCACCGAGCCGCCGGGGCTGTTGATGTAGAGGTAGATGTCCTTGTCCGGGTCGGCGGCAAGGAGCAGCATCTGCGCGGTGATCTTGTTCGCGATGTCGTCGTCGACCTGCTGGCCGAGGAAGATGATCCGCTCGCCGAGCAGCCGGTTGTAGACATGGTCGCCGAGGCCACCACCGATGGACGGCTCGCCGGCGGCGGAAGGCATCAGATTCGTCACGTATCCACCTGCTCGTCTCTGACGGCCACGTGCCGTCTCGCGTCTCTAACTGAGGCCGGGGGCCCTCGCTCGGAGACTCCCCTGCCCTCGTATTCATGGACCCTAACGCGCAGCTCCCCCCGGGGAATCCCGCAGAAGGAACTGTTCGCTGTGAGCGCATGCCGCCGCTTGCCGGAGGGGCCTGTGCGGCAGGGTGCGACAGACCCCCGGGACTGGATCGTGTCCCGGGGGCCTGTCGTGTGTGACTTAAAGGGAGGCTCAGGCCTCGGCCTTCTCCTCGTCGGCGGAGGTCTCGGCGGCGGCCTCGACGGCCTCCTCCTCGTCGTCCTCCAGGTCGACGACCTCACCGTTGGTGTCCTTGACGGTGGCGGCCTCGACGACCACGGCAAGAGCCTTGCCGCGGGCGACCTCGCCGACCAGCATCGGGACCTGGCCGCCCTCGACGACGGCCTGGGCGAACTGGTCGGGGGACATGCCGGAGGAGGCGGCGCGACGCATGAGGTGCTCGGTGAGCTCCTCCTGGTTCACGTTCAGCTTCTCCTTGTTGACGAGCTCGTCGAGGACGAACTGCGTCTTGATGCCCTTGATGGCCTGCTCGCGGGTCTCGGCGTCGAACTCCTCGACCGTCTTGCCCTGGATCTCGAGGTACTTCTCGATGTCGAGGCCCATCTGGCCGAGCTGGTGGTGCTCGAGGTTGTGCTTGCGGGTCTGGACCTCGTCCTCGAGCAGCTTCTCGGGAACGGGGACCTCGACCAGCTCGAGCAGCTTCTCCAGGACGCGCTCCTGGGCCTGCGTGGCCTGGTCGTACTGCTTCATGTTCTCGAGGCGCTTGCGGCTGTCGGCCTGCAGCTCGTCGAGGGTGTCGAACTCGGAGGCGAGCTGGGCGAACTCGTCGTCCAGGGCCGGGAGTTCACGGGCGGCGACCTGGGTGACCTTGACGGTGACCTCGGCCTCCTTGCCCTCGGCGGAGCCGCCCTTGAGCTCGGAGGTGAAGGTGGCCTCGCCACCGGCCTCCAGGCCCTTCACGGCCTCGTCGATGCCGTCGAGGAGCTCGCCGGAACCGATGGTGTAGGAGACGCCGGAGGCGACGCCGTCCTCGAGGACCTCGCCCTCGACCTTGGCCTCCAGGTCGATCGTCACGACGTCGCCGTCCTCGGCGGCGCGCTCGACCGGGGAGGTCGAGGCGAAGCGCTCACGGAGCTGCTCCACGGACTTCTCGACGTCCTCGTCGGTGACCTCGACGGCGTCGACCTCGACCTCGATGCCGGAGTAGTCCGGGATCTCGATGGCCGGACGGACGTCCACCTCGGCGGTGAAGTTCAGCGTCTCGCCGTCCTTCAGCTCCGTGATGTCGACCTCGGGCTGGCCGAGGACGTTGAGCTCCGCCTCGTTGACAGCCTCGGTGTAGAACTTCGGAAGCGCGTCGTTGACGGCCTCCTCCAGCACCGCACCGCGGCCGAACCGCTGGTCGATGACGCGGGCCGGGATCTTGCCCTTGCGGAAGCCCTTCACCGTGACCTGCTGGTTGATCTTCTTGTACGCCGCGTCGAGGCTGTCCTTGAGCTCCTCGAAGGGCACCTCAATGCTGAGCCGAACCCGGGTCGGGTTCAGGGTCTCGACGGCGCTCTTCACGGTTCGGTCTCCTTGGGGGCTGACTTTAGGGATCGTGCCCGGCTTAGAGACACACGGGCATGCAGCTTGCATAGTAACGGCACGCCGGAGCACACCCACAATGCGATCTTGAAGCCGATACCGGCGGAGAAGCTCGGAGAGGGGCCGCGGGCGTCGTGCCGGCACGGCAACGCTGGTCGGGGTGGCGGGATTTGAACCCACGGCCTTCCGCTCCCAAAGCGGACGCGCTACCAAGCTGCGCCACACCCCGTCGGTGCGACACGTAGGGTACATGCCCGCAGGCAGTGCGGCTCCCGCATTGCCCGCGCGACGCAGAGGGCGGCAATGGGGTGTGCGTCCGGGGCCCCGGACCCGCTACGATGCCTTTCGTGCCGCGATCGGTGATCCGCGGCGCACACCGTGCGGGCGTAGCTCAATGGTAGAGCCCTAGTCTTCCAAACTAGCTACGCGGGTTCGATTCCCGTCGCCCGCTCTTGATCAAGGCCTCCGGCCCGGTTCCGCACAGTGGACCGGGCCGGGGGCTTTTTGCTGCTCCCCGGCCTGTGATCCGCTCATCGGCGCTCAGAAATTGATCGCGCTGATGCTGGACGCGACGGAGTTGAGGAAGTTGTTGATCGCGGGGGCCATTCCGGTCGACGCCAGGAAGAAGCCGAAGAGCACCGCCACTATGGCGGGCCCCGCCTTGATCGAGCCGCCCCGCATCAAGACGACGAGGACGATCGCCAACAACAGCACTACTGACAGCGAAATGGCCACACTGATCACACCCTAGGTCGGTCCGCTCTCCCGGCCCGGGGGGCACAGCCCCACACACCCCCCGCCAGAACCATCGTGCCACCAACGCGGCGTCTGTATGCGGTCGGTGACGCATCGTCGGCCACGCGCACGTAGGGGCGCGGGGGCCGCGGGCCCTTGGGGCGCACGGACAGCGCATGCCGGCGGCCGAGCCACGGGGCGCCCGGAGGGTCGGAATTCGGCTTGATCGTTTCCATCGGCGCACATGCGGCGCACACATGCCCCTCGCATGCCACACCCGGTTTTCCCGCACTTTCCCCTCGGGGCGCCCACAGGAAATCCGCAGGATTCACCGGCCGAATACCGATCCGATATTCGGCCTCGTCGACGGACCCGCGATTACCGGCGAAACGGACAATCGACCGGAGGGTTCGGCGGGCATTATGCGGTATTTAAGAGGGATTAGCTGTGCGATACCGGACAGATCGGCAATGCGTCGGCCATAACCCCGTGTCGTACGACGCCATGACGACTTCTTCGAATCCGGGGTAGCCGGAGGCGATAAGGAGGATTCGAGTTGAGAGTTTTACGAAATCGCACAGGCGCCGCTAGGGTGCCTCAGATGTTCCACACTGCCATGACCCCCGCCGGCGCAGTGCGGCCCCGGATCTTCTCCCCTAGTTCCTGGTGGGAGGGCCTGTGACCAACTCGCTGTACCCGCACGGCTCGCACCGCAGCCCGCTGCCCGCGGCCTCGGTGACGTCCCCCCGCGACACCACTGCCCCGTCCCCCGCCGCCGCGCCCCCCACCTCGGCGCCGGCCCCCGCTCCGCCCGCCGGCGCCAAGCCGAAGCAGCGGGACGCGTTCTTCGACAACGCCAAGTATCTGGCCATCGTGTTCGTCGCGATGGGCCACTGCTGGGAACCCCTGACGGACGGCAGCCGCACCGCCGAAGCGCTGTACATGATCGTGTACACGTTCCACATGCCGGCGTTCATCATCATCTCCGGCTACTTCTCGCGCAGCTTCGACATGCGGCCGGACCGGCTCAGGCGGCTGATCACGGGCGTCGCCGTGCCCTACGTCCTCTTCGAGGTCGCGTACACGATCTTCAAGCGGACCGCCGGGGACGACCCCGACTACCCGTTCAGCCTGCTCGACCCCTGGTTCCTGACGTGGTTCCTGGTCGCGCTGTTCATCTGGCGGCTCACCACGCCGCTGTGGAAGGTCATCCGCTGGCCGGTCCCGGTCGCCCTCGGGATCGCCGTGCTCGCGTCCGTCTCGCCCGACATCGGCGACGACCTGGACCTGCAGCGCGTCCTGCAGTTCCTCCCCTTCTTCGTGCTCGGCCTGTTCATGAAGCCGGAGCACTTCCAGCTGGTGCGGCGGCGCGAGGTGCGGATCCTGTCCGTGCCGATCGCGGCCTGCGCCCTCGTGCTGGCGTACTGGGCCGCTCCGCGGATGACGTCCGCGTGGTTCTACCACCGCGACAGCGCCCAGGAGCTGGGCGCCCCGTGGTGGGCCGGTGTCGTCATGACGCTCGCCCTGCTCGGCTGCTCGCTGGTGCTCACCGCGTGCTTCTTCGCCTGGGTGCCGGGGCGGAAGATGTGGTTCACGGTGCTCGGCGCCGGAACGCTGTACGGGTACCTCCTGCACGGGTTCCTGGCGAAGGGGTCCCGGTTCTGGGGCTGGTTCGACGCGGACTGGGTGCACAAGCCGTACGGGGAGATCGCCGTCACGCTCGCCGCCGCGGTCATCGTGACCGTGCTGTGCACGCCGCCCGTGCAGCGGATCTTCCGGTTCGCCATGGAGCCGAAGATGGAGTGGGCCTTCAAGAAGGACGCCGCGGACCTGGCCCGGCAGCGCCAGAAGGCCTAGCGCCTGTCCGCTACGCCTCCAGGCCCAGCAGCGCGCGCATCGTCGCGTACTTCCGGGTCAGGCGGTCCCGCGTCGGTGCGTCCAGGACGGCGAGGCGGGCCGGGTCCGCGTTGTGGGCCAGGTCCGCCTCCTTGACCAGCCGGGCGCCGGGCGTCGCCAGGATGCGCCGCGCGTACGCCTCCGGGGGCTCGCCCGCGCGCTTCGTCAGGGCCAGGACCATCGCCTTGGTCTCCTCCGGGAGCGCCGCGGCTGCCAGCCAGCCGGCCGTGAGGGCGTCGTCCTCGACCGCGTCGTGCAGCCAGGCCGCCGCGATCTGGGCCTCGGTGCCGCCGCGCCGGCGCACCCCGTCGGCCACGGCGTGCAGGTGCTCGGCGTAGGGCCGCCCGGCCTTGTCCGTCTGTCCCTCGTGGGCCCGCCTGACCAGTGCCTCTACTTCCGTCAACGTGAGCATGCGGCGAGCGTAGGGGGAACCGCGTCCCTCAGGCAGTGCCCCGCAGCGCCCACCGGGCCGGGAAGGCCGTCGCCGCCAGGCCCAGCACCAGCGCCGCTCCCGCGAAGGACCCGTACAGCAGCGGTGGGACGTACGGGTTCTGGCCGGTCAGGCCGTTCATCATCGGGATCAGCGTGGCGAGCGCGATCCCCGTGCCCAGCGCGATGCCGGCGCAGGCCACCAGCAGCGCCTCCCAGCGGATCATGCGGAGCACCTGGCGGCGGGTGGAGCCGATCAGGCGGAGCGTGCCGAGTTCGCGGCGGCGGTCGAGGACCGTCATGACCAGGGTGTTGACGGCGGCGATCGCGGCGAAGCCGCCGAGCACCGCGGCCATGGTGGTGTTGGCCCAGGCGTTGAGCTCGCGGTCCAGGGACCGGGCCGTGGTGTAGTCGGCGCGGGCGAGCGGGGTGCCGAGGGCCGACAGCGACGCGGCCGTGCCGCCCTTCGCCCACAGCTCGGTGTCGTACGGGTCGGTGACGTGGCCGGTCAGGGCCGCGCGGGACAGGGTGACCTGGGAGAGGCCGAGGCCGCGTGCGTACGTCGCCGAGACCGTCAAGGACGCTTTCGTGCCGTCGGGGAGCCGGAGGTGGAGGCGGTCGCCGACCCGGACGTGCGCGCTGCGGGCGAGGGACGCGTCCAGAGCGATCTTGCCGGGATCCGCGAGGTCGATGGCGCCCCGGGTCACCTTCAGGTCCTGGACCCGGGACAGGTCCTTCGCCGTGCCGTTGACCGCCTGGGCGGACGCCGGCTCCAGCCAGCGGTCGCCGCCGGAGCCCGCCGGGACCAGGACCGCGGTCCTGAGCAGGCCGACGGCGGAGGTGACGCCGGAGGTGCCCGCCGCCCGGTCGACGGCGTCCGGCGCCAGGCCCGCGTCCGCCGTGACGATGTGGTCGGCCGTGATGCCCGCCTTCTGCTGGCCCGCGGCGGCGTGGTCCTCGCTCGTGTGCATGAAGACCAGCACCGAGGAGAAGGCCATCGCGAGGACGAGGGGGGTGATCGCGGAGGCCAGCCGGCGGGCGTTCGTGCGGGAGTTGGCGGCCGCGAGCGAGGCGGACGCGCCCGCGCCGCGCAGCGGGAGGCCGAACAGCGCGGCGCACAGCCGGGCCACGAGCGGGCCGAGCAGTGCCACCGCGAGCATGAAGAGCATGACGATGCCGAGCGCCGCGTTGGCCGCGTCCTCGCCGCTGAGGGTGGCGGCGAGGGCCGCGAGGACGGCGCCGCCCACCGCGGCGGCGATGCCCAGCGGCGTCCGGATCCAGCCGGGTCGCAGCCGCTCGGTGGACGCCTCGGCCAGGGCCTGGCCCGGCTTGATGCGGGAGGGGCGGCGGGCCGCCAGGTACCCGGCGAACAGGCCGGTGAGCAGGGCCGTGCCGACGGCGGTGAGCAGCGGCACGTAGGAGACCGAGAGGTGTACGGCCTCGGGGACCGCGCCCTTGGCCCGGAGCCGGCCGAACCACCAGCGGGCCAGGGCGATGCCGGGCAGGCAGCCGAGGGCGCCGGCGAGCGGGGCGACCAGGAGGGTCTCGGTGGCGATGCTGCGGCGGATCTGGCGCGGGGTGGTGCCGATGGCGCGCAACAGGGCGTATTCGCGGGCGCGTTGGCCGACGGAGAGGGCGACCGTGCCGGCCGCGGTGAACACGGCGACGACCGTGGCGATGCCGCCGAAGGAGCCGCCGATCCCGGTGAGGTTCTCCTTGGCGTAGGCGAGCGCGCCGCTCTCGGCGGCGCCGCGGTCGTCCCCGGTGTGCACCTGGACGCCGGACGTACCCGAAAGGGCGTGTGCCACCTGGGACTTGAGGGTGTCCGCGGCGACGCCGTCCTTCGGGAGCACGGCGATCGCGTCGATACGGCCCGGGTGTCCCGACGCACTGAGGGCTTCGGAGTCCGTGAACCAGGCGGAGGCGGGTGTCTGTGCGGTGCCCGAGACGCGGTACGTGCGCTCGCCCTCGGGTGTGGTCAGCGTGACGCGGTCGCCGACCCGGGCGCCGGACAGGACGACCTCGCCGGTGCCCGGGGCGCGGCCCGCCGTCAGCCGGTCGCCGGTGAAGGCGGTGGAGCCCCAGTTGTGCGCGGTGACGGACGCGCCGTCGCGCTGGACGGGGAAGGTGATGTCGGCGACCGCTCTGCGGGCGCCGGGGGCCGATGCCGCCTTCGCGACCAGCGCGTCGTCGAGGCGGGCGCGGTCCGGGAGCGGGACCGCCTCGTCCTCGCGGTCCTCGCCGGAGCCGGTCACGTAGTGGGCGCGCTGGTCGGCGGCGGCCACGACGGGGGCGCCCGCGTACCGCCCGGCCGGGACCGAGGCGCGCAGGCCCGTCTCCAGGAGGATGCCGCAGGCCGAGACGATCAGGGCGGACATCATCAGGGCGACGAACGTGCCGGCGAAGGCGGCCGGCTTGAAGCGGACGGCGGCGCGGGCCAGCCCGTTGGGGCGGAACATCACGCGGCCGCCCCCGCCGGCGTACGGGCGGTCAGGGTGCTCATGCGGGCGGCGATGCGGTCCGCTCCGGCGCCCTCCAGGTGGTCGACGATCGCGCCGTCGGCGAGGAACAGGACGCGGTCCGCGTGGGCGGCGGCCGCCGGGTCGTGCGTGACCATGACGACGGTGGCGCCCATGCGGTCGACGGCGGAGCGCAGGAGTCCCAGGATCTCCGCGGCGGTCGTGGTGTCCAGGGCTCCGGTCGGCTCGTCGGCGAAGATCACGTCAGGGCTCGTGACGAGGGCGCGGGCGATGGCGACGCGCTGCTGCTGGCCGCCGGAGAGCTGGCCGGGGCGGCGCCGGCCCTTGTCGGCGAGGCCGACCTGCGCGAGGACCTCCGCCGCGCGGCGCTTGTCGGGTCGGCGTCCGGCCAGGCGCATCGGGAGCAGCACGTTCTGCTCGACGGTGAGCGAGGGCAGCAGGTTGAAGGCCTGGAAGACGAAGCCGAGGCGGGTGCGGCGCAGGGCGGTGAGCTTGTTCTCGCTCATGCCGGTGATGGTGGTGCCGCCGAGGGCGACGGTGCCTTCGGTGGGCCGGTCGAGTCCGGCGGCGCACTGCAGGAACGTGGACTTGCCGGAGCCGGAGGGGCCCATCACGGCGGTGAACGTGCCGCTGGGCAGGGCGAGTTCGATGCCCCGCAGGGCGTGCACGGCTCCGCTGCCGCGGCCGTACCGGCGGCGCACACCGCGCAGTTCCACGGCCCAGCCGTCGCCGCGGGGTGTCTCCGGCTCGTCGTGCCGCTTCTTCCGCAGGCCCATGGTCGCCCTCTCGTACGTGCCGGATCCGGTGTCTCGAACGTACGGATCCGGGGGCGCCGCCGACCATGAGGCCGGCTGGCGAAACCGGGGTGGGGAGAACCCCACCCCGGGACTTCCGGCCCTGCTCCCACAGTCCTTTGGTAAGCTAACTATTGACGCTTTCTTGACGCTCCCTTTACCAAGGGTGCTTCCCCTACCAAGGAGGAACGGGCCCATCGGACACGCAGACACCTTGATAGCCATGGGCGGCGCCTTCCTCGCCGCCGCCGTCCTCGCCCGCCTCGGCGGACGCATCGGACTCCCCACCATTCCCCTGTTCATCCTGGCCGGGATCCTCCTCGGCCCGCACACACCGGGCATCGTGCTCGTCGCCGACCCGCACGACCTGGAGATGCTCTCCGCGCTCGGCCTGGTGCTGCTGCTCTTCTACCTCGGCCTCGAGTTCCACCTGGACGACCTCAAGGAGGGCGGCCGCAAGATGGCCGTCGCCGGCGGGACGTACCTCGCGCTGAACGTCGGCGCCGGCCTCGGTTTCGGATTCGCCCTCGGCTGGGGCACCTCCGAAGCTCTGGTCCTCGCCGGGGTGCTCGGCATCTCCTCGTCCGCCATCGTCACCAAGGTGCTCGTGGACACCGGGCGGCTCGGCAACCCCGAGACCAAGCCGATCCTCGGCATCATCGTGGTCGAGGACATCTTCCTCGCGCTGTACCTGGCCGCGCTGCAGCCGATCCTGTCCGGCGCGGACTCGCTGGCGGCCGCGGTCATGGACGGCGGCAAGGCCTTCGGGTTCCTGCTGCTGCTCGCGCTCGCGGCGCGTTTCGGCACACGGGTCGTCGGGCGCCTGTTCAGCATCAAGGACGACGAGCTCCTCGTCATCTCCTTCCTCGGCGCGGCCGTGTTCGTGGCCGGGGTCTCGGAGTGGTTCGGGGTCGCGGACGCCATCGGTGCGTTCATGGTCGGTCTGATGCTGGGCTCGACCACGTCCGGCGAGCGGATCCGCAAGCTCGTGCACCCGCTGCGGGACGCCTTCGGCGCGATCTTCTTCTTCGCGTTCGGGCTGTCCATCGATCCCGGGGATCTGCCCACCGTGCTGTGGCCGGTGCTCGCGGCTGTCGCCGTGACGCTGGTGATGAACGTGCTGGCGGGGCTCGGCGCCGCCAGGGTCTACGGGTTCGGGCCCGGGCCCGCGGCCAACATCTCCACGACGCTGCTGGCCCGGGGTGAGTTCGCGCTGATCCTGGCCACGATGGCCGCCGGCGCGGGGCTCGACCATCGGCTCTCGCCGTTCATCGCGGGGTATGTGCTGCTGCTCGCCGTGCTGGGGCCGCTGGCCGCGGGGCAGTCTCATCGGCTGGCCCGGATTCTTCCAGGTGGGCGGCGGGATTCGGCGCCGGTCGAGGAGCGGATCGGGGCGGGGGTGTGACAGGTTCCCGCCGTGGGCGGTGACCTGCCGTTGCCGGGTGCGGCTTTCGTCGTGGCTGGTCGCGCGGGGAGCTGCGCGAGAAGCCCCGCCGGGCCGCACCCGGCACCGAGACAGCAACGGGGCAGGCGAGAAGCCGGGTCAGGCGTCCCGGCAGATGAGGAGGAGCGCCCGGTCGTCGTTGACGTCCTTGGCCACCGCCTCGATCAGATGCCAGGCCGCCCCGTGGAAACCGCCCTGCACATAGCGGTCGGCCTCCCCGGTGAGCCGGTCGATCCCCTCCGCGATGTCCCGGTCGGAGGTCTCCACCAGGCCGTCGGTGAAGAGCATCAGCACGTCGCCGGGGCGCAGCGTGCCCTTCGTCGCGTCGAAGTCGGCGCCGTCGTAGACCCCGAGGAGCGGCCCCTCGGCGGCCTTCTCCTCCCAGCGCCCGGTGCCCGCGCTGAGCTGGAGGCCCGGCGGGTGGCCCGCGGAGTACAGCTCGTAGTCCCCGGACTCCAGGTCGAGGACGAGGTGGATCGAGGTCGCGAAGCCCTCGTCCCAGTCCTGGCGGAGCAGATATCCGTTGGCCGCGGGCAGGAACGCGTGCGGGGGCAGCGAGCCCAGCAGCCCGCTGAAGGCTCCGGCGAGGAGCAGGGCCCGCGAGGCCGCGTCCATGCCCTTGCCCGACACGTCCGTGAGGACGACTTCCAGGGTGCGGCCGTTGTTGGTACGGGCCGCGACCACGAAGTCGCCGGAGAACGACTGGCCGCCGGCCGGGCGCAGCGCCATCTCGCGGTGCCAGCCGGGCGGCAGCTTCGGCAGCCGGGACTGGGTGCGGATCCGCTCGCGCAGGTCGAAGAGCATGGTGCCGCCGCGCCGCCAGGGCACCCCGACGCGGCTGCGGAACTGCGCGATGAGCAGGCCGAAGAAACCGCAGGCGGCGACCGTGAGCACCGTGCCGGGGGTGACCCCGGCCGCGCGCTGCGCGTACGGGCCGAGCTGCACCGACTCCACGATCAGCGCCGCGGCCGCCGCCGCGTACAGACCGAGCAGGCTGGCCGGGCGCAGCAGCAGGCCGCCCGCGACGATCGGCAGGACGAGCACCGAGGGCGAGCACCAGACCGGGTCGAGGATCGTGAAGCAGGCGATCAGCGGGACCGTGATCAGCAGTCCGGCGAGCGCGATCCAGTCCGAGCCGTCGCCGCGGAAGTAGTCGACCCCGGATTTGCGCACGGCGGTGCGGACCCGGTGCATACGCATCCTCATCCGGGCCGGGAACGTCTGGGCTTCCGCACGCTGCTCGCGCGCGCGCCGCTCTCGTCGTACCGCCATTGCTCGTGGACCTTATCCATCGCGCCTGGCCCTGTGCACGGGTGGTCCCGGTTGTCCCCCTTTCCGGGCACACCCCGGGCTGGTCCGGAAGTCGGGAAATTCGCTCGCTCATGTCCCGGTTGCCCTGGTAGGGATGGCCTATGACGACCGACGTACGCGTACTGCGCCAGGACGAGTGGGACCGCTGGTACGCGAAGCTGGAGCTGGCCTTCGGCGGGGTGACGGAGTCGCCGCAGGAGCGGCAGTTGTGGCGGGACCTGACGGACCTCGACCGCTCGATCGGGGTGTGGGACGGCGAGGAGTGCGTGGGCACCGCGGGTGCCTTCCCGTTCCGGGTCTCGGTGCCGGGCGGCGCGTTCGTCGACGCCGCGGGCGTGACGATGGTGAGCGTCGCCGCGACGCATCGGCGGCGCGGCATCCTCACGGCGATGATGCGCCGCCAGCTCGACGACGTGCGGTCCTGGGGCGAGCCGCTCGCGGTACTGACCGCGTCCGAGCCGGCGATCTACGGCCGGTTCGGGTACGGCATCGGCACGCGGCAGGCGTATCTGACCGTCGACTCCTCGCAGGTGCGGATCGACGCCCCGGCCGGGACGGACGACGTGCGGCTGCGGTTCGTGGACCCGGCGTCGGCGGCCGAGCGGTGCGAGGCCGTGTACCGGCGGCTGATCGGCACCCGGCCCGGGATGCTGGACCGCGGCCCCGGCTGGGAGCGGCTGCCGCTGCTCGACCCGCCGGAGGAGCGGGGCGGGGCGTCGCCGCTGCAGTGCGTCGTCGCCGAGCGGGACGGGGAGACGGTCGGCTTCGCCCGGTTCCACAACAAGCCGGAGTCGGAGTGGGCGGTGCCGCACGGCCGGATCCAGGCGCGGGACGTCACCGCGCTCGACCCGGCGGCGTACGCGGCGCTGTGGCGGTTCCTGTGCGACATCGACCTGACGGCGACGGTGGAGGCGCGCAACCGCCCCGTGGACGATCCGGTGCTGTCCCTGGTCTCCGACATCCGACGGTGCGCGGTCCGGGTGCGGGACTCGATGCACGTACGTCTGGTGGAGGTCGGGGCCGCTCTCGAAGCGCGTACGTATCTCACGCCGGTGGACGTCGTGTTCGAGGTCGAGGACGCCTTCTGCCCCTGGAACCATGGGCGTTGGCGGCTCTTCGGCGACGCGAAGGGCGCGTCCTGCCGGCGCACCGAGGACCCGGCCGATCTCGCCCTGTCCGTCAGGGAGTTGGGCGCCGCGTATCTCGGTGACGTGTCACTGGCCGAGCTGGCCGGGGCCGGCCGGGTGCGGGAGCTGCGGCCGGGGGCGCTCGCGGAGGCGGCGGTGGCGTTCGGGTCGCCGGTCGCGCCGTGGCTGCAGCACGGGTTCTAGCGGGTGGACGTACCGCCGGGCTGGCAGGTCGGGCACCAGAAGAGGTTGCGGGCCGCCAGCTCGGCCGTGCGGATCTCGGTGCCGCACAGGTGGCAGGGCTGCGGCGCGCGGCGGTAGACGTAGACCTCGCCGCCGTGGTCGTCGACGCGCGGCGGGCGGTTCATCGCCTCGGGGGTGTGCTCGGGGCGGACCGTGTCGATGCGGTTGGCGCGGACGCCGTCGTGCATCAGCTCCACCAGGTCGTCCCAGACGGCGGCCAGTTGGGCCTGCGTGAGCTCCTTGCCCGGGGTGTACGGGTCGATGCCGTGCCGGAAGAGGACCTCGGCGCGGTAGACGTTGCCGACGCCCGCGATGACCTTCTGGTCCATGAGGAGCGCGGCGATCGTCGTGCGGCTGCGGGAGATGCGTGCGTACGCCCTGCCCGGGTCGTCACCGGCGCGCAGCGGGTCCGGGCCGAGGCGGTCGTGTATCGCCTGCTTCTCGGCGTCGGTGATCAGGGCGCAGGTCGTGGGGCCGCGCAGGTCCGAGTAGTGCGTGTCGTTGACGAGACGCAGCCGGACCGTGTCCGTGGGCGGCGGGGCGGGGATCTCGCCGATGGCGTACTTGCCGAAGAGGCCCAGGTGGATGTGGACCCAGTGGTCCGCTGCGCCGAACCCGAGGAAGAGGTGTTTGCCGTGGGCCTCGGTGCGGGTCAGCTCTTGACCGGTCAGTAGTTCGGCCGCGTCGGAGAACTTGCCCTGGGGGCTGGTGACCTGGGTCGTTCGCCCCGCGAATCGCTCGGCGTGGTCCTTGGCCAGGCGGTGGATCGTGTGGCCTTCCGGCACGGCCGTCGTTCTCCTCGGGTTCGCGGGGGCTGGTGTTCCGGGGCTCTGCCCCGGGCCCCGCTCCTCGATCGCCGGAGGGGCCGGATGATGCCGGCCGGGGCTTGAGGAGCGGGGGAACGGACTCAGCCCTGCTGCGGGTGGTGGGCCGGGATCGCCGGGAGCTCGCCCGTCTCCTCGTACGCCGACAGCATGTCGATGCGGCGCTGGTGGCGCTCCTCGTTCGAGTACGGGGTGCTCAGGAAGATCTCGACGAACTTCGTCGCCTCCTCCTCGCTGTGCATGCGGCCGCCGATGGAGATCACGTTCGCGTTGTTGTGCTCGCGGCCGAGGGCGGCCGTCTGCTCGCTCCAGGCGAGGGCCGCACGGACGCCCTTGACCTTGTTCGCGGCGATCTGCTCACCGTTGCCGGAGCCGCCGATCACGATGCCGAGCGACTCCGGGTCCGCCGCCGTGCGCTCCGCGGCGCGGAGGCAGAACGGGGGGTAGTCGTCGAGGGCGTCGTAGATGTGGGGCCCGCAGTCGACGGGCTCGTGGCCGTGGGCCTTGAGCCATTCGACCAGGTGGTTCTTGAGTTCGTAGCCGGCATGATCCGAGCCGAGGTACACGCGCATGGGTCCGAGTGTGGCACGCCGCGCGCCGGGTAGCCGCGTCCGGGTACGGAACATCACCGTCCGGAAGTAAACCCGACGTAAGGAAGGCAACAATCCGGAGTCAGGTCTTCCGCTCCGCGCGGTTCTGCGCTTTGAATGCCAGGGCTCGTACCCCGAGAACCTAAGGATCCGTTCATGACCTCGCAGTCATCCCTTGCGACGGAAGACACCTCGCCCAGCGCACCCGGACCGGGCCAGGGCGGGCCCGGCGACGGCGACGGCCTGAAGGCAGGGCTCAAGAACCGGCACCTGTCCATGATCGCCATCGGCGGTGTCATCGGCGCCGGCCTGTTCGTCGGGTCCGGTTCCGGCATCGCGGCGGCGGGTCCCGCCATCCTCATCTCGTACGCCCTCGTCGGCGCGATGGTCGTGCTGGTCATGCGCATGCTCGGCGAGATGGCCGCGGCCCGGCCGTCCTCCGGTTCCTTCTCCGCCTACGCCGACCAGGCGCTCGGGCGCTGGGCCGGGTTCTCCATCGGCTGGCTGTACTGGTTCTTCTGGGTCGTGGTGCTCGCCGTCGAGGCGACGGCCGGGGCCAAGATCCTGAACGGGTGGATACCCGGCGTCCCGCAGTGGGGCTGGGCGCTGATCGTGATGGTCGTGCTCACCGCCGTGAACCTGGCGGCGGTCGGCTCCTACGGCGAGTTCGAGTTCTGGTTCGCCGGGATCAAGGTCGTCGCCATCGGCGCGTTCGTGATCGTCGGCCTGCTCGCCGTCTTCGGTGTGCTGCCGGGCTCCGACAACCCGGGCAACGGCTTCGGGCACCTGACGGACGCCGGCGGCTTCTTCCCCGAGGGGCCCGGCGCGATCCTCACCGGTGTGCTGATGGTCGTCTTCTCCTTCATGGGCTCCGAGATCGTCACGCTCGCCGCCGGTGAGTCCGAGGACCCGCAGAAGGCCGTCACCAAGGCCACCAACTCGGTGATCTGGCGCATCGGCATCTTCTACCTCGGCTCGATCTTCGTCGTGCTGACCCTGCTGCCGTGGAACGACGCCTCGATCCTGAAGGACGGCTCGTACGTCGCCGCACTCAACTCGATCGGCATCCCGCACGCCGGGCAGGTCATGGACGTCATCGTGCTGACCGCCGTGCTGTCCTGCCTCAACTCCGGTCTCTACACCGCCTCCCGCATGGCCTTCTCGCTCGGGCAGCGCGGCGACGCGCCCAAGGCGTTCGCCCGCACCACCTCCCGCGGTGTGCCGCGGACCGCGATCCTCGGCTCCGTCGTGTTCGGGTTCCTCGCCGTCTGGTTCAACTACCAGTGGCCGGACACGGTCTTCGACTTCCTGCTGAACTCCTCCGGTGCCGTCGCCCTGTTCGTGTGGCTGGTCATCTGCTTCACGCAGCTGAAGATGCGCGGGATCATCCTGCGCGAGCAGCCGGAGAAGCTCATCGTGAAGATGTGGCTGTTCCCGTATCTGACCTGGGCGACGATCGCGATGATCTCGTTCGTGCTCGTCTACATGCTCACGGACGACGCCGGTCGCGAGCAGGTGCTCCTGTCGCTGCTGGTGGCCGCGTTCGTGGTCGGGTTCTCGCTGGTCCGCGAGAAGGTGCGGCGCAGCAGCTGAGGGCGGTCAGGCGCTGGAGGGACCGAGCACCGTGAAGGTCTTCTTGACCTGTTCGTACGTCGGGCGTGCCCGGCCCTCCGCCCGCGGCTGGTACCAGGTACCGATCTGGTAGGACCGCGAGCCCTGCTCGAAGCCGAGCAGTTCCGCGTGCCAGCGGTCGCCCTTGAGCGTGAACAGGTACTCCCAGACCACCGCGGGGCGGCCCCGGAAGGTCGTGCGGTTCAGGCGGATCTTCTCGTAGTCCTGGCCCTGGTGGGCGTCGACCTCCGCCTTCTGCCAGGTCGCCAGCAGGTCGTCCTTGGCCAGCGCCGACTGGGCCACCAGTTCCTGGGTGCCGTCCGGGGACGTGTAGTGCACCTCCGATGCCGTCTTCACGACCCGCTCCCAGCCCTTCGGCGGCACCCACGCGTACCCCGCCTCGCGGCGCGAGCCCGGCGGCAGGGACGGAGTGGCCGGCGGGCGCGAGGTGCCCTCGACCGTGGGCGGCCGGGACGTGGCCGTCGAGGAGCCGCCGGCCTGCGGTTCGCCGCCGGGCGAGCCGTCGCCCGGCAGGGTGAGGGCGAGGGCCGCGGCGACGCCCGCGGCCAGTACTCCCCCGGTGGTGAGAAGGACGACGCGGCGGCGCCCGGGCCGCCGTCCGGCCGGGGCGGGCGCGGCGGGCGGCCCCAGCAGGTCTCGCCCGCGGGGCGTCGCGGACTCCGTCCGGGCCTCGGACGGCGTCCTGGACGGGGCCGTCGGCGGACCGGCCGGGCGGCGCAGCCCTATGTCGAGCGTGGGGGTCCTGGGGCGCGGTGCCGGGGCGTGCTCCTCGGCCGGGGCCGCCGGAGCGAGGGCCTCCAGGACCGCGTCGAGATCGGGGCGGTCCTCCGGCTCCTTCGCCAGGAGCGCGGCCAATAGGGGGCGCAGCCGGCCCGCCTCGGGCGGGAGCTGCGGTTCCTCGTACAGGACGGCGTGCAGCGTCGCGAGGGTCGTGTCGCGGCTGAACGGCGAGCGGCCGCCGAGCGCCGCGCACAGCGTCGCCCCCAGGGACCAGAGGTCGGAGGGCGGGCCCTGCGGGCGGCCGGAGACCCGCTCGGGCGCCATGTAGTCGGGCGAGCCGACGAGCATGCCGACCATGGTCAGCGCCTCGGTGTCCTGGATCGCGGCGATACCGAAGTCGGTGAGCATGACCCGGCGCCGCCCCACCCGCTCGATCAGTACGTTGCCGGGCTTGATGTCGCGGTGCAGGACGCCGCCCGCGTGCACGGGGCGCAGCGCCTCGGCGAGGCCCCGGCCGATCTCCGTGACCGCGTCCAGGTCCAGCGGCCCGTCCTCGACGAGGACCTGCTCCAGGGAACGGCCGTCGACCAGTTCCATGACGATCCACAGGCGTTCGCCCTCGTCCACCACGTCGTACACGCGCACCACGTTGGGGTGGTCGATGCGGGCCGTCGCGCGGGCCTCGCGCAGGGTCCGCTCGCGGCGGGTGCGGGCGTCCTCGGGGTCGAGTCCGTCGATGCGCATCTCCTTGACGGCGACCGGGCGGTCGAGCATCTCGTCCACCGCACGCCACACACGCCCCATTCCCCCCTGGCCTATGTGTGCGTCCAACCGGTAGCGCGCCGCCACCACCAGTCCCCGGACGCCTCCGCTCATGTTTCCTTGCAATCCACTGCACCCCCGAAACACAAAAACGACACTTCGCGCCGTCCCAGCATAGTGCGGAGAAATCTTGTGGTACCTCTTCAAGTACTGCGAATTCAGGCGCAGTTGGAGAAACACCGGAAAGACCAGGAAAGACCTAGGGGGACGAACATGAGTTCAAGGCGTCAGGCCAAAATCGCCGCTTCACTCCTGACCGCGACGATCTCGACAGTAATGATCCTGCCCTTCACCGCTGTCGCGGACGACGGGCCTGGTCCGGGCAGCAGCGAGGGCGGCAAGGCCGTGGACGAGGCACCTGCGGGCGTCGAACTGACCACGGGTCTTTCCAAGAAGATCTCGGCCGACAACGCGACCGGGGAAACAAGCGGTCTCACCGCGAGCTTGAGCAACAAGGGCACCAAGGACAGCGGGCCGGTCAATCTCCTCGTCGTCGGTTTCGACGGAATGACGATCAAGGATGTGCCCGGCTGCTCGGCGGTCCCCGAGAACAAGTTGCCCAAGGGATCCAACAGCGCATTCAGCTGCGGGATCAAGAATGTCGCGGCCGGGAAATCGGTGTCGTACAAGGTCGCCGCGACCTTCGACACCGCGAAGACGGGGAAGATCTGCCTGCCGGTGCAGAGCGCGGACGGCAAGAAGACGTACTGGCAGCAGGGGCCCGTGCCGTTCGGCACGACCAGCCCCTCGCCGAACGCGCCGGTGACCCCGCTGCTGCTCGGCACGGAGAACAAGCCCGCGGCACCGGCCGGCGACAAGAGCGGCGACAAGGGCGGCGGCAAGGACACCGACCGGGAGACCCTGCCGTCGACCGGCCCCCGGGACGAGGTGCTGCCGCTCGGCGCGGCGGGCGCCGCGCTGCTCGCCGCCGGCGCGGCGGGCCTGTGGTGGACGTCCAGGAAGCCGTCCGAGGCCGGCTGAGAAAGGTACACGCCGGGAAAAGCTGACGGCACCTGTCAGGTTATGCGGGCACAGTACGCCGCATGACGACGCATGACCGTGACAGCGCCGCCGGCGCCTCCCCGCTCACGTTCCGGCCGGGCGAGCCCGGCTTCGACGACGAACTCGCCGGATTCCAGACCGGGTTCACCCAAAGGCCCGACGTGATCTTCGCGGCGGCCACCGCGGACGACGTGGTGGCCGCCGTGCGGTACGCGGCGGCCCGGCGGCTCCCGGTCGGGGTCCAGGCCACCGGCCACGGACTGCCGGGCGACGCGGAGGGAGGAGTCCTCATCAGTACGCGCCGGATGGCCGGGATCACCGTGGACCCGGCCGCCCGCACCGTCCGGGTCGGCGCGGGCGCCCGCTGGGGCGCCGTCGCCGAGGCGGCCGCCGAGCACGGCCTCGCCCCGCTCAACGGCTCCGCGCCGGGCGTGGGCGTCGTCGGCTACGTCCTCGGCGGCGGACTGGGCATCCTGGGAAGGGAGTTCGGCTGGACCGCCGACCACGTGCGGTCCGTCGACGTGGTGACCGCCGACGGCACGGCCCGCCACGTCACGGCCGAGAGCGACCCCGAGCTGCTGTGGGGCCTGCTCGGCGGCGGCGCGAACCTCGGCGCGGTGACCGCGCTGGAGGTGGACCTGGTGCCGGTGACCCGCCTGTACGGAGGGTCCCTCACCCACGACGGGCGGGTGACCGCCCCGGGCAACATCGTGCGCGCGTACGCGGACTGGGCGGCGACGGTCCCGCAGGCCCTCACCTCGTCGCTCGCCGCGCTCGTGTACCCGGACCTGCCGATGCTGCCGCCGCAGCTGCGCGGCCGGTACCTGGTCTCGGTGCGGGTCGCGTTCACGGGCTCCGCCGAGGAGGGCGAGCGGCTCGTGGCGCCGCTGCGCGCCGCGCTCGGTCCCGCCGTCACGGACACCCTGCGCGAGATGCCGTACGGCGAGAGCCACACGATCCACAGCGACCCGGACTTCCCGCACGCGTACTACGGGGACAGCGTGTTCCTGAGCGAGCTGGACGCCGAGGCCGTCACCGAGGTGTTCACCCGGTCCGGGCCCGCGGCCGACGCGATGCACGTCGTGCAGCTGAACCATCTGGGCGGCGCGCTGTCGCGGCCCGCGCCGAACGCCGTGCCGTACCGGGACGCGGGCTGGCTGGTGCGGATCCTGTCGCCGCTGGACGGCGGTTCACGAGGGGCCGCACGGGCGCACCACGCACGGGCGTTCGCGGCCGTCGCGCCCCGGGCCGTGGGCCGTTCGCTGAACTTCGCGTTCGGCGGCGGCGACCGCCCGGAGGGGCTGTACGACGCGGATACGCGAAAGAGGCTCGCCGGTCTGAAGGCCGCGTACGACCCGGCGAACCTCTTCCGGAGGAACTACAGCGTCCGCTGAGGACGGGCGCCCTACTTGTCGGCGAACTTCCAGGCGGTGGGCAGCGCGCCCATCGCCAGGGCCGCCTTGAGGGCGTCGCCGATCAGGAACGGGGTGAGGCCCGCGGCGATCGCCGCCGTCAGGCTCATGCCGGTGGAGAGCGCCAGGTACGGGACGCCGATCGCGTAGATGATCGCTTCGCCGAGCAGCATCGTGCCCGCGGTGCGCAGCGCCGAGCGGTCGCCGCCGCGGCGGGCCAGGGAGCCGACGACGGTCGCGGCGAGCAGCATGCCGAGCACGTAGCCGAACGACGGCATGGCGAAGCCGGAGCCGCCCTCGGCGAACCACGGCATGCCGGCCATGCCGGCGAGCGCGTACAGGGCGAGCGAGAGGAAGCCGCGGCGGGCGCCGAGCGCGGTGCCGACGAGGAGCGCGGCGAAGGTCTGCCCGGTGACCGGCACCGGCGAGCCCGGCACGGGGATCGCGATCTGCGCGGCGATGCCGGTGAGGGCGGCGCCGCCGAGGACCAGGGCCGCACTCTTCACAGCAACGGCGGACTTGGTGCGGGAGGCGGGGAGGAGGTCGGCCAGGACCTTGCCCGGACGGGCGGTGACAGCGGCGGTGCTCATGGGGACTCCGCGTTCTCGAGTACGGGCAAGTGGGGTCTCCCCTGCTCGAACGGAGCTGAGAGCCTGGGGAAGGGACTCCGTGACGCTATCCCAGGGGAGTTGAGCCGATCACGGTCGCCGGTCGACAAAGGGTGGAGGCGCCTGTTGGTGGGCTCCGTACAAAGGGGCGCGTGTACACCTCGCGCAAGGTGATGCTGGTCACTGGGAAGAGCCCGTTTTGCGTAGGACGGCGCCCGAACGGGAGACTGTAGGTTCCCGCCAATACCGCGCTAGTCCCCAGATCGGCTGAAGCACATGCACGACGACGCAACCCCCTCTTCAGCCGTCCCCGCCGAGCCCCTCGCCGGCGGGCTCAAGCAGCGCCATCTGACCATGCTCGGCCTCGGCGGTGTCATCGGCGCCGGACTGTTCGTCGGGTCGGGCGCGGGGATCGCGGTCGCGGGGCCCGGGATCGTCGTGTCGTACCTGATCGCGGGCGCGCTCGCGATGTGCGTGATGCGGATGCTCGGCGAGATGTCGGCGGCGATGCCCGCGTCCGGTTCGTTCTCGGTGCACGCGGAGCGGGCGCTCGGGCGCTGGGCCGGGTTCAGCGTGGGGTGGCTGTACTGGTTCCTGCTGGTGGTCGTGCTCGCCGTCGAGGCGACCGGCGCCGCGCAGATCGCCAACGGGTGGGTGCCGGGTGTCCCGCAGTGGGCGTGGGTGCTGCTGTTCATGGTGGTGTTCACCGCGACGAACCTGACGGCCGTGAAGAACTTCGGCGAGTTCGAGTTCTGGTTCGCGACGCTCAAGGTCGTCGCGATCATCGCGTTCCTGGTCCTCGGCACGCTGGCGGTCTTCGGGCTGCTGCCCGACACCGACCCGGTCGGCCTGACCCACCTCACCGGTGACGGCGGCTTCCTGCCCAACGGCTGGCAGGGGGTCGTCTCCGGGGTCCTCGCGGTCGTCTTCGCCTTCGGCGGCCTGGAGGTCGTCACCATCGCGGCGGCCGAGTCCGACGACCCGGTGCGTTCGGTGGCGCGGGCCGTGCGCAGCGCGGTGTTCCGGATCCTGTTCTTCTACGTCGGTTCGATGCTGGTCATCGTGACGGTGCTGCCCTGGACGGCGCAGCGGGCGGGCATCAGTCCGTACGTCACGGTCCTCGACTCGATCGGCGTCCCGTCGGCGGGCCAGATCATGAACATCGTGGTGTTCGTGGCGCTGCTGTCGGCGCTGAACGCCAACCTCTACGGCTCGTCCCGGATGGTCTTCTCGCTGGCCGAGCGCGGCGAGGCGCCGAAGGCTCTGCTGAAGGTGAGCGGCGGCGGGGTGCCGCGCAGGGCGGTGCTCGCGTCGGTGGCCTTCGGTTTCGTCTCCGTGCTGCTCAATCTGGAGTGGCCGGACACCGTCTTCCTCTACATGCTCAACTCGGTCGGCGCGGTGCTGCTGTTCGTGTGGGCGCTGATCGCGGCGTCGCAGCTGCGCCTGCGGCGGCGGATCGAGGCCGAGGCACCCGAGCGGCTCGTGCTGCGGATGTGGGCGTTCCCGTGGCTGACCTGGGCGACGCTCGCCGCGATGGCCGCGGTGTTCGGGCTGATGCTGACCGACGACACGGCGCGGCCGCAGCTGCTGTGGTCGACGGGGGCGACGGCGGCGGTGCTCCTGGTCGCGGGTGTGCGGGAAGTGCGCGCACGGCGTGCCTGATCCTTCACGGACCGTCGACACGCTCGTCGCGGGGTGTGAGCGTCGTGTCCGTATATCGGAAACGTATTCCCTGTAGGCGGGGTCGCCGCTCAGACTGTGGGCCGTTTTACGCGTTCCTTACGTTCCCCGCGTCTCAGCTACTGAACAGGGCAATTCCATGTCTCGGACGTCAGCGCAGTCAACCGCAGAGAGCGGGGACGCGCAGCCGGTGGAGCCGGCGGCCGATACGCCGTCGCTCGGCCACGGTCTCAAGCAGCGCCATCTGTCCATGATCGCGCTCGGCGGTGTGATCGGGGCCGGCCTCTTCGTCGGCTCCGGCACCGCCATCGCGGCCGCCGGACCGTCGATCATCCTCGCCTACGCGATATCGGGCGCCCTCGTGATGCTCGTGATGCGCATGCTGGGCGAGATGGCGGCCGCGTACCCGGCCTCCGGCTCGTTCTCCGTGCACTCCGAGCGGGCGATCGGCCCGTGGGCCGGGTTCACGGCGGGCTGGGCGTTCTGGTTCCTGCTGTGCGTGGCGGTGGGGCTGGAGGGGATCGGCGCCGCGGGCATCGTGCACGCGTGGGTGCCGGGCGTGCCCGAGTGGGCCTGGGTCGCGCTGTTCATGCTGCTGTTCACCGGCACGAACCTGGCGGCCGTGAAGAACTTCGGCGAGTTCGAGTTCTGGTTCGCGACGCTCAAGGTCGGCGCGATCGTGCTCTTCCTCGCCATCGGCGTGCTGGCGATCCTGGGCGTACTGCCCGATGTCGACGCGCCCGGCATGTCCAACCTCACCGGCCACGGCGGGTTCATGCCCAACGGCACGGAGGGGCTGATCGTCGGTCTGCTCGCGTCCGTCTTCGCGTACGGCGGCCTGGAGACCGTCACGATCGCCGCCGCCGAGTCCGAGCACCCGGTGCAGGGCGTCGCCAAGGCGGTCCGTACGGCGATGTGGCGCATCGCGCTGTTCTACGTCGGCTCGATGGCCGTCGTCGTGGTCCTGCTGCCGTGGACCGCGAAGGAGATCCCGACCAAGGGTCCGTACGTCGCGACCCTCGACCACCTCGGCATCCCGGCAGCCGGCCAGATCATGAACGTGGTCGTCCTGATCGCCCTGCTCTCGGCGATGAACGCCAACATCTACGGCGCCTCCCGCATGGCCGGTTCGCTGGTCGCCCGCGGCATGGGCCCGAAGGCGATCGGCAAGATCTCGAACGGGGTACCGCGCGTCGCCGTACTGCTGTCGGCGGTCTTCGGCTTCGTCTGCGTGCTGCTGAGCTACTGGCGTCCGGACGACGTCTTCGCCTGGCTGCTCAACACCATCGGCGCGATCATCCTCGTCGTCTGGTTCTTCATCGCCTTCTCGCAGCTGATCCTGCGCCGCAAGCTGGAGCGCGAGGCGCCCGAGAAGCTCGTCGTGAAGATGTGGGCGTACCCGTACCTGACGGTCCTGGCGCTCCTCGCGATGGTCGTCGTCTTCGTCCTGATGGCCCGGGAGCACGACACGCGCGTGCAGCTGTACTACACGGGCGGCCTGACGATCGTGCTCGCGGTCGTCGGATACGTCCGCCAGAAGATCGCGGAGTCGCGGGCGGCCGCGTAACACTCCCCCGCAACGCGAAGGACCCCCGGGCCGACCTGGCCCGGGGGTCCTTCGCGTGCGCGGCCGCGGCCTAGGTCGAAGGGCTGATCAACTCGGCCACCCTCCTGCTGTTAGCCTGCACTTGCACATTGATTGCAATAAGCTCGCATCAGCACCTTGCAGCAGCCGGAGGGCAGACGCACATGGCCATCTACACGCTCCCTGAACTTCCGTACGACTACGCGGCGCTCGAACCGGTCATCAACCCGCAGATCATCGAGCTGCACCACGACAAGCACCACGCGGCGTACGTGAAGGGCGCGAACGACACCCTGGAGCAGCTGGCGGAGGCGCGCGACAAGGAGTCGTGGGGCGCCATCAACGGCCTGGAGAAGAACCTGGCCTTCCACCTCTCCGGCCACATCCTGCACAGCATCTACTGGCACAACATGAACAGCCCCAAGGACGGTGGCGGCGGCGAGCCGCTGGCCGCGGACGGGGTCGGCGACCTCGCGGACGCGATCACCGAGTCCTTCGGCTCCTTCGCCAAGTTCAAGGCCCAGCTGACCAAGGCCTCCGCGACGACGCAGGGTTCGGGCTGGGGCGTCCTCGCCTACGAGCCGCTCAGCAACCGCCTCATCGTCGAGCAGGTCTACGACCACCAGGGCAACGTCGGTCAGGGCTCGACCCCGATCCTCGTCTTCGACGCCTGGGAGCACGCCTTCTACCTGCAGTACAAGAACCAGAAGGTCGACTTCATCGAGGCCATGTGGCAGGTCGTCAACTGGCAGGACGTCGCCAAGCGGTACGCCGCCGCGAAGGAGCGGGTGAACTCCCTGCTGCTCGCCCCCTGACGGGCCCGCACCCCATACGTCCCGCCTCGTGATCGTCTTCTCAACCTTCACGCCGGCGGGCGGCTGAAAACGACAGGCCCCGCGAGGACGTGACTCGCGGGGCCTGTCGGTATGCGGGGTTCCGGGGGACCTTGGTCCGCATGGTGAAAGCAGCGCAGATGGAGTGGTCGTGCCCCACGTGCGGCGGCGGGCCCCGGCCCTTCCGCCCTTTGAGGGCGAACGAAGAGGCCTTCCTGGAGTCGCAGGGGGTGAGCCCCGCGGACATCCACGCGACCTGGCGGTGCGCCACGGCCGGATGCCGGTCGATGCGCCAGCACCTCAGGACCTGGGAGGGCCGGCGTCTCCCCGCCGACATCGACGACTAGGGCCTGTCCGGCGGGGTCAGTCGAAGATCGGCCCCTGGGTCCGCGTCCGCTTGATCTCGTAGAAGCCCGGGACCGAGGCGACGAGCAGTGTGCCGTCCCAGAGCTTGGCGGCCTCCTCGCCCTTGGGGGCGGGGGTGACGACCGGGCCGAAGAAGGCGAGCTGCTCGCCGTCCGCGCCGGGGACCGCGATGACCGGCGTGCCGACGTCCTGGCCGACCTTGTCGATGCCCTCCTTGTGGGAGGCGCGCAGTTCGGGCTCGTACGTCGTGCCGTCCCAGTGGTCCATGAGGGAGGCAGGCAGGCCGACCTCCTCCAGGGCGCCGGCGACGGCCTCCTTCGTGGGGCCCTCACCACGGTTGTGGATACGGGTGCCGAGTGCCGTGTACAGGTCACCGAGCACCTCCGCGCCGTGCTCCTGCTCCGCGGCGATGACGACGCGCACCGGGCCCCAGGCCTTGGTCTCCAGCAGCTCGCGGTACTCGTCGGGCAGGTCGTCGAGCTTGTCCTCGTTCAGCACGGCAAGGCTCATCAGGTGCCAGCGGACCTTGATGTCGCGGACCTTCTCGACCTCCAGGACCCAGCGCGACGTCATCCAGGCCCAGGGGCAGAGCGGGTCGAACCAGAAGTCGACGGGGGTCTTCTCGGACATGTCTCTCCTCGCACATCACCGGGTGGTCTCGCCTGCGGCAACGCGACCCGCACCGCAGGCATTCCCGGATGTCCGGCGCGGGGGCGCGTGCGAGGATCGTAGGCGTTCGAACGGTCCCACAAGGACCTGGACAGGCCACATGAGAACGTCACGAAGGAGTGCCCCCGTGCCCGGAGAGAATCTGTCCCGCGACGAGGCCCGCGAGCGGGCGGGCCTGCTGTCCGTCGACGGGTACGAGGTCGCGCTGGATCTGCGGTCGGCGGTCGGCGAGAGCGGCGGCGCGGGCCCGCGCACCTTCCGCTCCGTGACGACGATCCGGTTCCGGGCGAACGAGCCGGGGGCGGCCACCTTCGTCGACCTGATCGCGCCGTCGGTGACGGCCGTCTCCCTGAACGGCGAGGACCTCGACCCGGCCGCCGTGTTCGACGGCAGCCGCATCCACCTGGAGAACCTCGCCGAGGACAACGAGCTCGTCGTCGACGCCCAGTGCGCGTACTCGCGTACGGGTGAGGGCATGCACCGGTTCGTCGACCCCGAGGACGGCGAGGTCTACCTCTACACGCAGTACGAGCCCGCCGACGCGCGGCGCGTCTTCGCCAACTTCGAGCAGCCGGACCTCAAGGCGCCGTACCGGTTCAGCGCGCAGGCCCCGGACGGATGGACGGTGTGGTCCAACGGCGTCGGTGAACTCGTCGACGGGGTCTGGCAGTTCGCGGAGACCAAGCCGATCTCGACGTACATCACCGCTGTCGTGGCCGGCCCCTACCACTACGTGACCGACTCCTACGAGCGCGTCCTGGAGGACGGCTCGAAGCTCGTCGTGCCGCTCGGCGCCATGTGCCGCAAGGGGCTCGCCCCGTACTTCGACACCGACGACATCTTCCTCGTCACCAAGCAGGGGCTCGACTTCTTCCACGAGCACTTCGACTACCCGTACCCCTTCGGGAAGTACGACCAGGCGTTCGTGCCCGAGTACAACCTCGGCGCCATGGAGAACCCGGGCATGGTCACCTTCCGCGAGGAGTTCATCTTCCGCGGGAAGGTCACGCAGGCCTCGTACGAGCGCCGGGCGAACGTGATCCTGCACGAGATGGCCCACATGTGGTTCGGCGACCTCGTCACCATGCAGTGGTGGGACGACCTGTGGCTGAAGGAGTCCTTCGCGGACTTCATGGGGTCGTTCTCGATGGTGGAGGCGACGCGGTTCACGAACGGGTGGATCACGTTCGCCAACAACCGCAAGTCGTGGGCGTACCGCGCCGACCAGCTGCCGAGCACCCACCCCGTCACGGCCGACATCCGTGACCTGGAGGACGCCAAGCTGAACTTCGACGGCATCACGTACGCGAAGGGCGCGAGCGTGCTCAAGCAGCTCGTCGCCTACGCCGGCCGGGACGCGTTCCTCGAAGGCGCGCGGCGGTACTTCAAGCGGCACGCGTACGGGAACACACGGCTCGGCGATCTGCTGTCGGTGCTGGAGGAGACCAGTGGCCGGGACATGGCGGCGTGGTCGCGTTCGTGGCTGCAGACCGCCGGGGTCAACTCGCTGACGCCGCAGCTCGTGCTGAACGGCGAGGGCCGGATCACGGAGCTCGCGGTGCTCCAGGAGGCCGCCGAGTCGCACCCCGAGCTGCGGCCGCACCGGGTCGCGGTCGGGCTGTACCGGCGGACGCCCGAGGGCGCGCTGGAGCGGTACGCGCGGGCCGAGACCGACGTCGACGGGCCGCGGACCGTGGTCGGCGAGCTGGCCGGGGCCGAGGCGCCGGAGCTGGTGCTCGTCAACGACGACGACCTCACGTACTGCAAGATCCGGTTCGACGAGAACTCGCTGGCGACGCTGCGCGAGCGGCTGGGCGAGATCTCCGACCCGCTCGCCCGCGCGCTGTGCTGGTCCGCGCTGTGGAGCATGACGCGCGACGCGCTGCTGCCGGCCCGCGACTTCGTGGACCTGGTGCTGCGGTTCGCGGGACGCGAGTCGGACATCGGGGTGCTGCAGATGCTGCACGCCTGGGCGCGGTCCGCGCTCGAGCACTACGCGGCGCCGCAGTGGCGCGAGGAGGGCGGGCGGCTGCTCGCCGAGGGCGCCCTGCGTGAGCTGCGGCTCGCCGGGCCGGGCAGCCAGCACCAGCTGACGTGGGCGCGGTTCTTCGCGGCCGTCGCGTCCGGCCCGGCCGATCTGCAGCTGCTGCAGGGCCTGTTGGCGGGCAGCGCGAAGATCGACGGTCTGGAGGTCGACCAGGAGCTGCGCTGGGCGTTCCTGGACACGCTCGCGGCGTACGGCGTCGCGGACGAGGCGGCGCTGGCCGCGGAGCTGGCGCGCGACGACACCGCGTCCGGCAAGCGGCACCAGGTGCGGTGCCTGGCGGCGCGCCCCTCAGAGGCCGTGAAGGCGCAGGCGTGGGCGCAGGTCGTGGAGTCCGACGTGCTGTCGAACGCGCTGGTGGAGGCGGTGATCGCCGGGTTCCAGCAGCCGTCGCGGCGGGACCTGACGGCGCCGTACGCCGAGAAGTACTTCGCGGCGATCGAGCGGGTGTGGGAGGAGCGGTCCATCCAGATCGGGATGGACGTGGTGCGGGGCCTGTTCCCGTCGCTGCAGGACTCCGCCGCGACGCTGGAGCGGACCGACGCGTGGCTGTCCGCGCACGAGGGGGCCGCGCCCGCGTTGCGGCGTCTGGTCCTGGAGGCCCGTGACGACCTGGCGCGGTCGCTGCGCGGCCAGGCCTGCGACGAGGCCGCCGCCCGGTAGCGCGGGACGGCCCGGCCCCCGGATCCGCGGTGTTACCGAACGCGGTCATCGGGGGCCGTAACCCCGGGCTCCGCCTGGCCTTTTCGGCAGTCGAACGTCTGGACTTTAGGGCGAGCTTGTCCGGTTTTGTCGACGGGACTGTAACAGGGGTTAGCGGGGGTGATCCGGGCGGGAATGCCCGGGTCATGAACCACAACACCCCCGCCCCCCTGTCCCCCCGCCCCCTGCGTCACCTCGTCGAGACCCAGCGGCGCGTGATGAGCGGCGCGCAGCTGAAGGCGCACGGGGTCACCACCTCCGCGGTGTCCGAGCAGTGCCGGCCCGGCGGGCCCTGGCAGCAGCTGCTGCCCGGGGTGTTCCTGCTCCACCCGGGGCCGCCGACCGGCGAGGAGCGGCTGCACGCGGTGCTGCTGTACGCCGGCCGGGTCCAGGACCGGCGCCGCCCGGCGGACGGCGTGCCCACGCAGCCCGCCGCCGGCGATCCGCACGGGGCGCCCGTCGTGCCGTACGCCGACGCGATGGTCACCGGCCTCGCGGCGCTGACGCTGCACGGGTTCACGTCCGCTCCCCCGCTGCTCTCGCTCGACCACATCGACGTCCTCGTGCCGCGCACCCGGCGCCTGCGGTCCACCGAGTTCGCCCGGCTGGTCCGCACGACGGGCATGCCGACTCCCCTGCGGGTGGCGGGAGTTCCGGTCGCGCCGGTGCCGCGGGCCGTCGCGGACGCGGTGGCGCAGCTCTCCGACGCGGGCACCGTGCGCCGGCTGCTGACCGAGGCCGTGCGCGGCGGCCACTGCGAACCGGCATCCGTCGTACGGGAGTTGACGCAGGCCCGGCTGCTCACCCGGCCGCATGTGGTGGACGCGGTGGACTCCCTGCTCGCGGAGGGGCGGGCCATCGCCGAGGACCGGCTGTTCGCCATGGTGCGCGAGCACGGCCTGCCGGACCCGCTGTGGAACGTGGACCTGCGGCTGCCGGGCGGCCCGCACCTCGGGGGCGTGGACGCGTACTGGCCCGACCAGGCCGTGGCCGTGGAGCTGGACACGCGGGCGCCGCGGCAGGACGAGGACGCGATGTGGAGCGAGTACGCCCGTAAGCGGGAGCACTTGGAGCGGCTCGGGATCACGGTCGTGCACATCACGCCGAAGAAGCTGCGCGAGTCACTGGAGCAGCAGGCCGCCGTGGTGCGGACCGCGCTGATGGCGTCCGGCGACCGCGATCCGGCGGCGTATGTCGTGGTGCTGCCCCGGTAGTGACGGACCGGGGCGGTTGCCCGGAGGGGAGTGAAGGGGCGGGACCCGGGCAGTGGGTCCCGTCCCTTCACGTGTTCCGGGGCGCTGCTCGGGGCAGAACTCGGCCGTTGCCGCCCCGGTCGGGTCGCCCGTCCAGTCGGCGTTGCAGTTGAGGACCGCCGGGACGGGTGGGACGGTTGCTCCGGGATGGGCCGGAGGGGCCGGAGGGGCGGGAATCAGCCTTTTCGCAGCACGAGTTCCGTGTTGCGGTCGCCCGGGGTGCCGGAGAGCGTGGCCCGGGAGCCGGGGGCGTTGAAGGACAGTTCGCGATAGAGGGCGGCGAGGCCTGTCTGGGTGAGGTCCGTGGTGTCCGTGCGGTGCGGGGCGGACGACTCGATGAGGGTGGTGAACAGGGAGAGCGTGCCGTCGTGGTTGTCGGCGATCTCGATGATGCGGGCCAGTTGCGGGAAGTCGACGTGGGAGGCGGTGGAGATCTCCCAGTAGCCGCCGGTGCCGTTCTCGCCGGCGTGCGGGGTGATGGCGTTCTTGTGGCTGTGGCCGTTGACCCAGGCCAGGACCGGGCGGTGGCGGGAGAGGAGGGCGGCGAGTTCCTTGCCGCCGTGGCGCCGCTCGCCGGGGTGGTGCGGGTCCTCGCGGAGGTTGCGCATCGTCTTGCTGGTGTGGTGCGAGAAGACGACGACGTGGTCGCCGCGCTGTGCGGCGTCCTTCAACTGACGCGTGAGCCAGGTGAGCTGGCTGGTACTGATCGACCCTTCGTAGTGGCCGCCGGGGTCGGTCGTGTCGAGGCTGATGCCGAGGACGTCGTCGGAGATCCGGAACGCGTAGTACTGGGTGACCGAGGCGAGGTTGGCCTGGGTGTAGCCGTGGCCGACGGGGCCGGGGCCCGTGTGGGCCGGGTCGAGGTGCGCCGCGAGGTACTCGGCGGGGGTGAACGGGGCGCGGGCCTCGTCCGGGGTGACCGCGCGCATGTGGCGGGCCTGGCTCTTGAGCAGTTCCTTGAACGC
This sequence comes from Streptomyces sp. cg35, assembly GCF_050410835.1. NCBI lineage: Bacteria > Bacillati > Actinomycetota > Actinomycetes > Kitasatosporales > Streptomycetaceae > Streptomyces > Streptomyces sp. cg35. The sequence goes on along the minus strand of NZ_CP191268.1, from coordinate 5,854,747 downwards.
CGTGCCCTTGGGGTCGCCGCCCTGTTGGACGTTGTCCCAGATCGCCTTGCCGGCGGAGGTGGGCAGCTCCATCAGCTTGCGGCCGCCGACGGCGAACTCGGCGAAGAACGCGTCGCCGGGCGCGTAGCAGCCGCCGGGCAGGGCGTCGTGGTTGCCGACCGTGGAGTACCAGGGGAGGTTGAGGCCCGGGCTGCGCACGTCGGCGATCGCCGCTTCGAGGAAGCCGGGGATGCGCGGGAAGTGGTGCCGCTGTTTGTCGGCGTCGCGCAGGGCGGCGTCCGGGTGCCAGTAGAGCGGGAGGCCGCTGTTCTGGACCCCTTCGTAGTGGCGCGGGTCGCCGGTGTTGGGGCTGATGCGGCCGCCGCTCATGGCCTTGAGGAACCAGTCGAGTTCGGAGCGGGCGTTGTTGTCGGTGTTGTCGCCCGTCGTCATGACGAATTGCAGGGGGGACGCGGTGACGGGGGCGCCGCGCAGGGCGTTGACGCGTTCGACGAGGGCCACCGCTCCGGCGACGGAGAGCGCCTCCTGCGGGCGCCAGGCGCTGGCCGTCTGCGACCTCAGGTACTCGTAGCGCAGCGGGTGTTGTACGTCGACCAGGTGCAGGTCGGTGAACTGGACGAAGGCGGCGAGCGCGGTGCGGCGGGCCTCGCGTCCGGACCGGGGCGCCTTGAGGTCGGAGCGGACGACGCGCTGCCAGGCCGGGCCGTCGCCGAGGCGGCGGTAGCCCGGGCCGGCCGGGGCGGCGGCGACCGAGGCGAGGGTCGTGCCCCGGGTGTAGGGGGCGAGGGGGGCCGCGGGGGCGCCGCGGGAGGAGAGGGTGCGGGCCGGGGCGGGGCCCGCGGCGGCCGCGGAGCCGCCCGGGGCGAGGGCGTAGCCGAGTCCGGCGGTCAGGGTCACCGCGCCGGTCGCGGCCAGGAACGTACGGCGGTCGAGTTCTGCGGCGGCTTTGGTGACAGAGCGTATGCGCGACATGGCGCGGTCTCCCCGAGTGCGAACGCGTCGACAGTGACGGCGGGGTGGGCGGCACCGGGGTCCGGGCCGAACCTCCCGCTCGTACTGGATCGTTGGCATCGGGGATGGCCTGCGCGTTAACGGCGACGCAACGCGCAGCGCCGATCACGGTACGTGGATCACCGTGCGGCGGCGGGGAGCCGGGGGGCGGCCCGTCTTGTCATGCACGGGTGGGAACTCGCCCCCCTCGCTGTCACTCTGTGTTCACTTTCCGGGGAACGACGTGCCCGGCAGGCGGGCGCTCGCGCCAGAGCCGGAGTCCGACGTCGACGAGTTCGACCCGCGGCAGGCCGGGGACCGCGTCGAGGTCGTGCCAGGCCGCCATGTCCGTGGAGCCGTCCTGTTCGTGGCGCAGGGTGCCGCCGGTGACGGTGCCCTCGTAGACGAGGCGCAGGCCGTGGAAGTCGGCGACCGTGCCGAGCTTGCGGGGGTAGCGGCGCAGTACGGAGTGGACGCCGAGGAAGGTGACGGGGTCGACGCAGTAGCCGGTCTCCTCGTCCACTTCACGGATGACCGTGTCGTACGGGTCCTCGCCGTGGTCCATGCCGCCGCCGGGCAGGGTCCAGCGCTTGCTGCCGTCGCCCGCGACCCAGCGGGCGAGCAGGATCTGTCCGCCGCGCACGCACACGGCGTACGCCGCCACCCTCAGCTCTTTGTGCATCCCCCGACGCTAGAGGCATCCGGGCCGCCGCGCAGGGGATGTGACCGCGCGCCTTTACGGCACCTCGCGTACGGGCGGAACCACGGAGAGTTCAAGATCTCCACCGGGTCTTCAAAGAAGCGCGCGACTACGTCCGGATAGCGGGGGTTTTGCGCCGTGTGGCGTATGGCGGAAGTACGCCATGGCTTCAACCCGTCTCGGGCAACTCTCCCCAAACTGTGGTCACTTACGTAAAGCTGAGCGGTCATCCGGCACCGAATTCCGGAGCCCTTTCGAACAGCCCTCGTTGTCTCACCTTCACGTACAGGGATGCTGATGACCCCCGATCCCCAGCGCGCTCCGATATCCGGCGCGAGACGTGCGGCCCGGCTCGCGGCCGCCGCAGGCCTGGTGGCCGCGCTCACCGCGGCCGGGCCGATACCCATGGCCCTCGCCGCGGACTCCGACTCCGCCGCCGCTCCGACCGCAGACCCCGCCGTCAAGTCGGCCGGCGAAAAGCTCGGTTCGCACGACGCGGAGCTGCTCGCCGACGCCAAGGCCGACGGCAAGAAGAACGTGACCCTCATGGTCGCCACCGCCCCGGGCGCCACCGAGCAGGTGGCCGAGCAGCTCGACGCGGTCAAGGGCGGCTCCGTGGGCCGCACCTACGACAAGCTCGGCTATGTGCGGGCCACCCTGCCGACGGGCCGGGCCGAGGCCGCCATCGAGGCCGCCGCGAAGCTCGACTCCGTGCACGGCATCGACCTGCGCCAGGAGATCGAGCTCGACGACCCGACCCCGGCGGCCGACTCCGCCAAGGGCGCGTCCCGCAAGGCCACCGGGACGTACAGCGGGCCCGGGAAGAACACCCCCGCCAAGAACCCGTACAACCCGTCCTTCGAGACGGGCGCCGTCGACTTCGTGAAGGACAACCCGAAGGCGGACGGCCGCGGCGTCACCATCGGCATCCTCGACTCCGGTGTCGACCTGGGTCACCCGGCGCTGCAGAAGACCACGACCGGCGAGCGCAAGATCGTCGACTGGGTCACCGCGACCGACCCGATCGTGGACGGCGACGGCACGTGGCGGCCGATGGTCACCTCGGTGACCGGGCCCACGTTCACGTACAGCGGCCGTACCTGGAAGGCCGCTTCGGGCTCGTACGGCATCAGCGTCTTCTCGGAGGCGGCCACCGCGGGCGGCGACGCCAAGGGCGACGCGAACCGCGACGGCGACACCACCGACAAGTGGGGCGTCCTGTACGACGCCAAGGCCGGGACCGTCACGGTCGACCTGAACGACAACGGCGACTTCACCGACGACACCCCGATGAAGCCGTACAAGGACGGTTACCAGATCGGCTACTTCGGCAAGGACGACCCGTCCACCGATGTCGTCGAGCGGCAGCCGTTCGTCGTGGAGATCCGCAAGGACGTCCCCATGGACCCGTACGGCGGTGACTGGGTCGGCCAGAAGCGCGACTTCGTCAACATCGGCGTCATCGAGTCCGAGCACGGCACGCACGTCGCGGGCATCACCGCGGCCAACTCGCTGTTCGGCAACAAGAACATGAACGGTGCGGCGCCGGGCGCGAAGATCGTCTCCTCGCGCGCCTGCACCTGGTCGGGCGGCTGCACCAACGTGGCGCTCACCGAGGGCATGATCGACCTCGTCACCAAGCGCGGCGTGGACATCGTGAACATGTCGATCGGCGGTCTGCCCGCGCTGAACGACGGCAACAACGCCCGCTCCGAGCTGTACACGCGCCTCATCGACCAGTACGGCGTGCAGCTCGTGATCTCGGCCGGCAACTCCGGCCCCGGCGCGAACACCATCGGCGACCCGGGCCTGGCGGACAAGGTCATCTCCGTCGGCGCCTCGATCTCCAAGGACACCTGGGCCGCCAACTACGGCTCCAAGGTGGAGAAGTCGTACGCGATGATGCCGTTCTCGTCGCGCGGCCCGCGCGAGGACGGCGGCTTCACGCCGACCATCACCGCGCCCGGTGCGGCGATCAACACCACCCAGACCTGGCTGCCCGGTTCGCCGGTCGCCGAGGCGGGCTACTCGCTGCCGGCCGGCTACTCCATGCTGCAGGGCACCTCGATGGCGTCGCCGCAGGCCGCCGGTGCCTCCGCGCTGCTGCTGTCGGCCGCCAAGCGTGAGCGCATCGACCTGACCCCGGCGGCGCTGCGCACCGCGCTCACCTCGACCGCGGACCACATCTCGGGCGAGCAGGCGTACGCCGAGGGCTCCGGCCTCATCGACATCGAGGACGCGTGGGACGCGATCGAGGACGGGGCGAGCGCGCACACGTACACCGTGAAGGCACCCGTCGACACCGCGATCGACTACGCGCTCAAGACGCCGGGCTTCGGCACCGGCATCTACGACCGCGAGGGCGGCCTGAAGGCCGGCCAGCGCAAGACGTACGACGTGACCATCACCCGCACCTCCGGGTCCGCGAAGCCGGTGCTGCACAAGCTGTCGCTGAAGAACAACTCCGGTGACACGTTCCGCATCGCCGGGTCGAGCAGCGTCTGGCTGCCGCTGAACAAGGCCGTCACCGTGCAGGTGCAGGCCAGGCCGGAATCGGCCGGGCTGCGCAGCGCCATCCTGCGGGTGGACGACCCGCGGACCGAGGGCGTCGACCAGCAGGTCCTGGCGACCGTCGTCGTCTCGAAGCCGCTGGCCAAGCCGTCGTACACGTTCAGCGACAAGGGTTCGGTGCAGCGCAACAGCACCAAGTCGTACTTCCTGACGGTGCCCGAGGGCGCCAAGGCGCTGCAGGTGCGGATGAGCGGGCTCAAGGACACGAGCCAGACCCGCTTCATCTCCATCCACCCGTACGGCGTCCCGGTCGACGACACGTCGACGCCGAGCTGCTACCCGAACTACAACAACCCGGCCAACACCTGCCGCCCGGACCTGCGTTCGTACGCGGACCCGCAGGCCGGTGTCTGGGAGATCGAGGTCGAGTCGCGCCGTACGTCGCCGCTGCTCGACAACCCGTACACGCTGGACGCCTCGGTGCTCGGCGCGTCCTTCGACCCGGCCGTGCAGACGCTGCCCGAGGCGAAGGTCGGCACGCCGGCCGCCGTCGACTGGAAGGTGACGAACGACTTCGCCGCCATCTCCGGCGGGAAGCTGCAGGGCGGTCCGCTCGGCTCGTCGAAGTCGGCGCGGCCCACCATCGCGGACGGCGCGACGCAGACGTCGACGGTCGAGGTGCCCGCGGGCGCCGAGAAGCTCGACGTGTCCATCGGCAACGTCTCCGACCAGGCCGCCGACCTCGACCTGACGGTCTACGACAAGGACGGCAACGTCGTCGGGACGTCGGCCGACGGTGACTCGGAGGAGGCCGTGAGCATCGCGAAGCCGGCCGCCGGTACGTACACGGTGGAGGTCGCCGGGTACTCGGTGCCGTCCGGTTCGACCGCGTACGACTACGTCGACGTCTTCTTCTCGCCGTCGCTCGGCACGGTGAAGGTCGACGAGTCGACGTCCGTGTCGCTGGCCAACGGGGCGTCCACGGACGTCGCCGCCGAGGTCACGGCCGCGGCCGCCGCGCCGGAGGGCCGGGAGTTCTTCGGCCAGGTGCGGCTGCTCAACGAGCGCGGTGTCGCCGCGGGCGTCGGCAGCGTGAAGATCGAGAAGGTCACGCCGTAACGGCATGACCTGAGCGGAGAGGGGCGGTCGCCGGTGGCGGCCGCCCCTTTCCGTGTCTCAGGTGCCCGGGCCCGGCGCCCGGTCGCAGTGGAGGGCGCGGGAGCCCGGCAGGGCCTTCAGCACCATCGTGCGCAGGCGCTCGCGGTCCTTGCCCAGGGACCAGTTGTCGGGCTGCCGGCCGCCCAGGGGGATGGTGATCAGCGGCCGGTCGCCCGGTTTCAGGCGGGGGTCCACGTCGTGGTCCATCGGGAACGTGAGGGTCTTCGCGGCCCCCGACTCCGGCTTGACGGACCGGGTGACGCGGAGCGTGATCCGGTCCTGGCCGGTGCCCGGGATCTGCTCCACCTTCACCACCGTGCCCTCGGCGATGACCCGGGAGCAGGCCACGAAGCCCTCCGGGGACATGTCGGCGTTCGCGCCGCCCGCCGACTTGCCGCTGTCGGCGGCCGACTTGTCCGACGCGCCGCTCGTCTGGTTCATGGTGCCGCTCTGTGCGAGGAGCCACACCAGCCCGGTCGCCACCGACAGACCGCAGGCCGCGACGAGCCCGCCGGCCGCGAGGCGCAGCGCCCGGCGGCGGCGGACCGGCGGGGCGGGCACGGCGGCCCGCTTCGGGGCCTCTCGGGCCGCGAGCGCGTCGCCCAGGCCGCGGACCTGGTCCCGCAGCAGCGCGACGTCCGCCGCGACGGCCGCGGCGTCGGGGTCGTCGTCGGGCAGCGGTTCCCCGCTCACGGCCAGCAGGAGGAGCTGGTCCTCCCGTGCGCTGTTCTCCACGTCACACCACCTCCTGTTCGTGCAGGCAGGCCCGCAGCAGGCGGACCGCCGTGTGCAGCCGGCTCTTGACGGTGCCCTCGGGCACCCCGAGCTCGGCCGCGATGTCCCGGACCGGCAGATCGGCGTAGAAGCGCAGCACGACCACCTGCCGCTGCTGGTCCGGGAGCGCGTCGAGGCCCTGGGCGACCGCGAGCGAGAGGACGCGGGTGTCGGCGGCGTCCCGGGAGTCCTCCTGGCGCAGCGAGGCGAGCCGCTCCCCCAGGCGTTCCTGGCGGCGGCGGGCCCGGTGCCAGTCCATGGCGAGGTTCGAGGCGACGACCGCCGCCCACGCCGAGACGTCGCGCGGCGCCTCCTGCCCCTTCGCGGCCCGCTCCAGGAGCCGCAGCCGCACCTGCTGGACGCCGTCCGGCAGATCGGCGTACGGGACCCCGCCCAGCGACAGGACCGCCCGCACCCGGTCCTCGACGGCGGCGTCCAGGGGGTCGTCCGGCCGACCCCCGGGTTTTCTGCGCAGCACTGCCCCTCCCCTCCCCGCGTGTGGCCTACGACGCGGCAGGCACCCGGAACGTTCGCCTCCACCTGTGGTGAACCCCACGTGTCCCGTTCCGCGGACAATCGATTGGACAAGGCGGGCCTGGACAGACGCATCATGGACGCACCCGCCAGGCCGGATGGCCGCACGCAAGCACGGAGGAACCCCTGTGAAGGTCGGAATCGTCGGAGCCACCGGTCAGGTCGGCACGGTCATGCGCAAGATCCTCGTCGAGCGTGCCTTCCCCGTCGACGAGCTGCGTCTGTTCGCCTCGGCGCGCAGCGCCGGCTCGGTCGTGGACGGCGTGACGGTCGAGGACGCCTCGACGGCCGACTACACGGGCCTGGACATCGTGCTGTTCTCCGCCGGCGGCGCCACGTCCAAGGCCCTCGCGGAGAAGGTCGCCTCGCAGGGCGCCGTCGTCATCGACAACTCCTCGGCCTGGCGCAAGGACCCCGAGGTGCCGCTCGTCGTCTCCGAGGTCAACCCGCACGCGATCGCGGACCGCCCCAAGGGCATCATCGCCAACCCGAACTGCACGACGATGGCCGCGATGCCGGTGCTGCGTCCGCTGCACGACGAGGCGGGCCTGGAGGCCCTCGTCGTCGCCACGTACCAGGCGGTCTCCGGTTCGGGTCTGGCCGGTGTGGCCGAGCTGCACGGGCAGGCGCAGAAGGTGGTCGCCGACGCCGACAAGCTGACGCACGACGGCGAGGCCGTCGACTTCCCCGAGCCGGACGTCTACAAGCGCCCCATCGCGTTCAACGTGCTGCCGCTCGCGGGCGCCATCGTCGACGACGGTCTGAACGAGACGGACGAGGAGCAGAAGCTCCGCAACGAGTCCCGCAAGATCCTGGAGATCCCGGGCCTGAAGGTCTCCGGCACCTGCGTGCGCGTCCCGGTCTTCTCCGGCCACTCGCTCCAGGTCAACGCCCGCTTCGCCCGCCCCCTCAGCACCGAGCGCGCCACCGAGCTGCTCGCGAACGCCCCGGGCGTGGAGCTGTCCGACATCCCGACGCCGCTGCAGGCCGCGGGCAAGGACGCGTCCTTCGTGGGCCGCATCCGCGGTGACGAGACGGTCGACAACGGCCTGTCCCTGTTCATCTCGAACGACAACCTCCGCAAGGGTGCCGCGCTGAACGCGGTGCAGATCGCGGAGCTGGTGGCGCAGGAGCTGTCCGCCAAGTAGTTCCTCCGTCGCGCGAGGGGCGGTCACCGGATGCCGGTGGCCGCCCCTCGTGCGTGGGCGCCCGTCGCGGCCGCTCCGAGCGCCAGCGCCCCGCCGAGCCAGAGCACCGAGGTCACGCCGAGCCGGTCGACGGTGACGCCCCCGGTGAGCGCGCCGAGCGCGATCGCGCAGTTGAAGACCCCGGCGAACAGCCCCGACACGGCCTCGCGGGCCCCGGCCGGAGCGGCGGCGGCCAGCCAGTTCTGGCCCGCCACGGAGACACCGCCGTAGGCCAGGCCCCAGGCGCACAGCAGCGCGGCGGACGCGAGGAGCGAGCCGCCCGCGGGCACGAGCAGCAGCGTGCCGGTGCCGAGCGCGGCGGCGAGGGCGGTGAGGGTGCGGCGCGGGGCACGGGCCGCGAGGGCGCCGCCGAGGAAAGTGCCGGCGATGCCCGCGACGCCGTACGCGAGGAGCAGGGCGCCGACGAGCTGCGGGTCGAGGTCCGGTACGCGTTCCAGGAGCGGGCGCACATAGGTGTACGCGGCGAAGTGCCCGGTCACGAGGAGCAGCAGGACGGCGAGTCCGCGCCGGACGCGGCCCGTCCGCAGCGGGGCGAGCAGGGCGGCGGGGCGGGCAGCGCGTGCGGCGGGCAGCGGCGGGAGCGCGGCGCGCAGCAGTACGGCGGCGGTGAGCGCGAGGGCGCCCCCGGCCACGAACGGCCAGCGCCAGCCGGTGAGTTCACCGAGGAAGGTGCCCGCGGGCAGGCCGGCGACGGAGGCGACGGCGATGCCGCTGAAGACGACGGCCGTGGCCCGTCCGACGCGCTCGGCCGGTACGAGCCGGGGCGCGAGCCCCGCCGCGAGCGCCCAGACCCCGCCGATGCAGATGCCGACGAGGGCACGGGCGGCGAGCAGGGCGGGCAGGTCCGGGGCGAGGGCGGACAGGGTGTGGGCGGCGCCGAGCAGGACGAGGAGTGCGGTGAGGACGGTGCGGCGGTCGGTGGCGCGGGCGGCGAGCGGCAGCAGCGGCGCGGCGCAGGCGGCGACGATCCCGGGGAGGGTGACGGCGAGTCCGACGGCGCCCTCCGACCGGTGGAGTCCCGCGGCGAGCGGGCTGAGCAGTCCGACGGGCAGCATCTCCCCGGTCACGACGGTGAAGGTGGCGAGGGCGAGCGCGAGGACGGCGCCGCGTGCGCGGGCGGGAGACAAGACGTCTGCCGGGGCGGGGAGTTCGGTACCGGTGTGCATGGGATCAAGGCTTCGCCGGGCGGGCGCCGGGAACAACGGCGAAGAGCTCACCCTTCTATGAGCGGGGCTCATCGATCGTCGAGGGGGACGCGTGCCGGGTCTGGAGCTGAAGGAGCTGGAGGCCTTCCTCGCGGTCGCCGAGGAGCTGCACTTCGGGCGGGCCGGTGAGCGGCTGTACGTGTCGCAGTCCCGGGTCAGCCAGCTGCTGGCCGCGCTGGAGCGGCGGGTGGGGGCGCGGCTCGTGGAGCGGACCAGCCGGCGGGTGCGGCTCACTCCGCTCGGCGACCGCTTCCTGTCCGAACTCCGGCCCGCTTACGAGGAGTTGGGCAGTGCCGTGGAGCGGGCCCGGGAGGCGGCGCGCGGGGTGGCGGGGCGGCTGCGGGTCGGCTTCCAGGGGACCGCGGACGAGCGGCTGACGGCGGCGCTGGCGCTGTTCCAGGAGCGGCATCCGGCCTGTGCGACGGAGATCGTGGAGGTGCCGTTCGCGGATCCGTTCGGCGCGGTGCGGCACCGGGAGGTGGACCTGGCGATCGTGCTGCTGCCGGTCGAGGAGCCGGACCTGGTGCTCGGCCCGACGTTCTCGCGCGAGCGGCAGAACGTCGCGGTGTCGGTACGCCATCCGTTCGCGGCCCGGACCGGGGTGGACGCGGCCGAACTGGCCGCCGCCCCGTTGATCGGGGCGGCGGGCCCGGCGCCCGCGTACTGGCGTGCGGCCCACGCCCCGACGGCCGCGCCGGGTCCCCGGGTGCGCACGCTCCAGGAGGGTCTGACGCTGGTCGCGGCGGGGCGCGGGGCGATGCTGCTGTGCCGCCCCACCGCGGAGTACCACGGGCGGCGGGACGTGGTGCACGTGCCGGTCGCCGGGCTGCCGGACTCGGAGCTCGGCGTGGTGTGGCACCGCGACGGGGAGACGGCGCGGGTGCGGGCCTTCGCGGCGGCGCTCAGTGCGTCGGCGGGCGACGCACCGCGAAGTGCAGGCAGCCGTACTCCACCGCCCTGACGTGCACGAGTACCACGGCCGGGTCGGTGAACGCCTCGTCGAGGGCCGCGTCGAATGCGGTCGTGGCGTCGGACGGGATCTCCAGGAGGCGGCCGCCGGCGATGTGGCCGCGGGCGTCGTAGCGGCGCAGGGTGCGCAGGGCGCCGGGGCGGTCGAAGGGGTAGTGGTCCGGGTCGGGCGCGGGGCCGCCGCAGTCGTCGGCGTGCAGGAAGACCGGGCCCTGTTCGTCGTAGGCGCCCGGGTCCGCGCCGGTCCGCGCGGCCCAGCGGCGCAGGGGCGCGTACGAGACGAGGGCGATGCGCTCGCCCTCGCGGACCGGCCGGAGGCAGCAGCGCAGCGGGGAGCCCGCGTCGTCGCCGGTGGCGGCGTACGGGACGCAGGGGCGGCCCGCGTCGTCGGTGGTCCGGAGTTCCTTGAGGGCGGTGGCGTCGATGGGCAGAGCGGTGTACCTGGTCATGGCTTCAGGCTCGCTCCGCGCCCGCGTGTTCACCGGCGGAAAACGGACATCGCGTTGCCGTACCCCGCGTGGAAGGATGGCCGGAAACGTCACAAACGTAGACCGCACTAGGAGATGACCGCGTGCCTGGCACCAATCTGACCCGCGTAGAGGCGCAAGCGCGGGCGAAGCTGCTCACCGTTGACTCGTACGAGATCGATCTCGACCTCTCCGGCGCGCAGGAGGGCGGCACGTACCGGTCGGTGACCACCGTGCGCTTCGACAGCGCGGAGGGCGGCGCCGAGACCTTCATCGATCTCGTCGCCCCGGCCGTGCACGAGGCGGTGCTGAACGGGCGCTCGCTGGACGTGGCCGCCGTGTTCCGTGACTCGCGCATCGCGCTGAAGCACCTGGAGCAGGGGCCGAACGAGCTGCGGGTGGTCGCCGACTGCGCGTACACGAACACCGGCGAGGGGCTGCACCGTTTCGTCGACCCCGTCGACCAGCAGGCCTACCTGTACACGCAGTTCGAGGTGCCGGACGCGCGGCGTGTGTTCGCCTCGTTCGAGCAGCCGGACCTGAAGGCCACCTTCCAGTTCACCGTGAAGGCGCCGAGCGGCTGGACCGTGATCTCGAACGCGCCGACGCCGGAACCCAAGGACGACGTCTGGGTCTTCGAGCCGACGCAGCGCATGTCGACGTACATCACGGCGCTGATCGTCGGCCCGTACCACTCGGTGCACTCCTCGTACGAGAACGCCGAGACGGGGCAGTCGGTGCCGCTCGGCATCTACTGCCGTCCCTCGCTGGCCGAGCACCTCGACTCGGACGCGATCTTCGAGGTGACACGGCAGGGCTTCGACTGGTTCCAGGAGAAGTTCGACTACGCGTACCCGTTCGCGAAGTACGACCAGCTGTTCGTGCCGGAGTTCAACGCGGGCGCGATGGAGAACGCGGGCGCGGTCACCATCCGCGACCAGTACGTGTTCCGCTCGAAGGTGACGGACGCCGCGTACGAGGTGCGGGCGGCGACGATCCTGCACGAGCTGGCGCACATGTGGTTCGGCGACCTGGTCACCATGGAGTGGTGGAACGACCTGTGGCTGAACGAGTCGTTCGCCACCTACGCCGAGGCCGCCTGCCAGGCGTACGCGCCGGAGTCGAAGTGGCCGCACTCGTGGACCACGTTCGCCAACTCCATGAAGACGTGGGCCTACCGGCAGGACCAGCTGCCCTCCACGCACCCGATCATGGCCGAGATCAACGACCTCGACGACGTGCTCGTCAACTTCGACGGCATCACGTACGCCAAGGGCGCGAGCGTCCTCAAGCAGCTCGTCGCGTACGTCGGCATGGACGAGTTCTTCCAGGGCGTGCAGGCGTACTTCAAGCGGCACGCGTTCGGGAACACCCGCCTGTCCGACCTGCTCGGCGCTCTGGAGGAGACCAGCGGCCGGGACCTGAAGGCCTGGTCGAAGGCGTGGCTGGAGACGGCCGGCATCAACGTGCTGCGCCCGGAGATCGAGACCGACGAGCACGGTGTCATCACGTCGTTCGCGATCCGCCAGGAGGCCCCGGCGCTGCCCGAGGGCGCGAAGGGCACCTCGACGCTGCGGCCGCACCGCATCGCGATCGGCCTGTACGACCTCGACGACGACAGCGGCAAGCTGCTGCGCGGCGAGCGCCTCGAACTCGACGTCACCGCGAGCGAGTCGACGCCCGTGCCCGAGCTCGTCGGCAAGCACCGGCCGGCCGTGATCCTGCTCAACGACGACGACCTGTCGTACGCGAAGGTCCGTCTCGACGAGGACTCGCTGCGGGTCGTCACCGAGCACCTCGGCGACTTCGAGTCCTCGCTGCCGCGTGCCCTGTGCTGGGCGTCGGCCTGGGACATGACGCGCGACGCGGAGCTGTCCACCAGCGCCTACCTGGACCTGGTGCTGTCCGGCATCGCCAAGGAGTCCGACATCGGCGTCGTGCAGTCGCTGCACCGCCAGGTGAAGCTGGCGATCGACCTGTACGCGGCCCCTTCCCACCGTGACGCGCTGCTGGCCCGCTGGACCGAGGCGGCGCTGACCCATCTGCGGACCGCCGAGGCGGGCGGTGACCACCAGCTGGCGTGGGCCCGGGCGTTCGCGGCGACGGCCCGCACGCCGGAGCAGCTCGACCTGCTGGACGGTCTGCTGGAGGGCTCCCAGACCATCGAGGGCCTGGCCGTCGACACGGAGCTGCGCTGGGCGTTCGTGCAGCGGCTCGCGGCGGTCGGCCGCTTCGACGAGGCGGAGATCACCACGGAGTACGAGCGGGACCGCACGGCGGCCGGTGAGCGGCACGCGGCGACCGCCCGTGCCGCGCGTCCGACGCCGGAGGCGAAGGCGGAGGCCTGGGCCTCGGTCGTCGAGTCCGACCAGCTGCCGAACGCGGTGCAGGAAGCGGTGATCGGCGGCTTCGTCCAGACCGACCAGCGTGAGCTGCTCGCGCCGTACGCGGACAAGTACTTCGAGGCGCTCAAGGACGTGTGGGACTCGCGCTCGCACGAGATGGCGCAGCAGATCGCGGTCGGCCTGTACCCGTCGGTCCAGGTCTCCGAGGACACGCTCGCGAAGACGGCCGACTGGCTGGACTCGGCGGAGCCGAGCGCTGCGCTGCGGCGGCTGGTGTCGGAGTCGCGGGCCGGGGTCGAGCGGGCCCTGAAGGCGCAGGTCGCTGACGCGTAGGCCTCCGGCCGGTGCGGGGTCCGTCTTTCCGGGCCTCGCACCGCCCGAGTGACCTCGGTCCGTCCCGGGCCACGGGCCGGTGGGGGCTGGTCGCGCAGTTCCCCGCGCCCCTGAGATGCGCACTGCGTGCGGCATCTCATCGAGGGAGCAGCGGCGCAGCCGCATGCTCCACGGGCGCGGGGAACTACGCGACCGGCCACGACGAAAGCCGCACCCCGCGACGGATCACGTCACCCGCGGTGGAAGCGCTCGCGGAGCGTCGCCCGGCCCTCTTCCGTCAGGACGCCGTGCAGCCGCATGCGGGCGACGCCGCCGTCGGGGAAGGCGTCCAGGCGTACGTGCGTGACGACGGCCTGTGCGGCGAGCGGGAAGCGGTGGAGGGTGTCGGGCTGGAGGCGGGTGCGGGGGATGATCTCGAACCATTCGCCGGTCTCGCCGTTGCGGCCGCTCAGCGCGATCCAGCCCGCCGAGTTGCCCTTCAGGTAGGCCGTGTCGATCTCGACGGCGCGGATGGCGCCCTGCGCGGCGAGGCGGAAGCGGACCCAGTCGTTGGTGCCGTGGACGCGGCGGCGCCGGTTCTCCCAGCCGTCGTCCATCTTGCGGGAGGTGCCGGGCAGGATGATCTGGGTCGGCGACGAGTAGAACTTGTCGGACGCGTCCTCGTACACCCCGCCGTTGAGGACCGAGAGCAGGTCGAACGTGCCGAGCAGGTCGAGCCACTCGGGGTCCGGGACGACCTCGCCGTGGACGCGCAGGCGGGCGATGCCGCCGTCGGGGTGCTGGCAGACGCGGAGGTGCGTGTAGCGCCGCTCGGAGGTGACCGTGAAGGCGTTCGCCGCGTGGCCGCGGACCTGGCTGCGCGGGACGATCTCCTCCCACTTCACGTCGTCGGCGAGCAGGTCCTCGGGGCTCGGGGTGCCGGGCACTGAGGTGGCCTGGATGCTCACGCGCTGCGGGTAGTTGCCGCGGAAGTGCGCGGTGTCGACGATGACGCCGCGGATCACGCCGGGGGCGCCGAGGCGGACGATCGCCCAGTCGTGGTCCTCGGGGGCGGGGAAGGGCGAGTCGGCGGTGCCGCGGCGGCGGCGGGTCTCCCAACCGTCCATGATCTTGCCCTTGTGCCCGAAGTGCTCGGGGTCGAAGACGGCCCGCTCGCGCACGAGGAGGTTCTCGCGCTCGGCGAAGAACTCGTCGTTGGCGGCGATGACCCCCGCGCCGAGCCGCCGGTCGGCGAGGTCGACCAGCTCGGCGAAGGCGGAGGCGTCACCGAAGGCGCGGTAGTCGGCGTACGGGTCGCCGCCGCCGTAGGGCGCGGCGTCGTTGGCGTGCGGGTCGGCGGTCTCGGCAGGTGTCGCGGGGGTCGTCGTCATGCGCCCACTGTCGAACGCGGCGACCGCACAGGTCCATCGAATGTTTCCGAGGTTCCTTTTCAGCTGAGCTGAACGATCACGTGGCGTGCTCCACGCGCAGCGCGTCCAGCACCCGCCGCACCGTCGCCCCCTCCTCGGCGCCTGAGCGCACGGCCGCCACCACATGCCGTACCGGACGGTCGGCGCCCAGCGCGCACATCACGACGCCGTCGCGGCGCGCGGCCGCCATCCGCGGTACGAGCGCGACCCCCATCCCTGCTTCGACCATGGCCAGGATCGCCGTCCAGCCGGCCGCGCTGTGCGCCTGCTCGGGCACGAACCCCGCGGCCTCGCACGCGGCGATGGTGATCTCGGACCAGGGCCCGGACCCGCCGAAGATCCACGGCTCTCCGGCGAGGTCGGCGAGCCGCAGGCCCGGCTCCTTCGCCAGCCGATGCCCGACCGGCAGGGCCACGTCGAGCGGGTCGGCGAGCAGCGG
Source organism: Streptomyces sp. cg35 (assembly GCF_050410835.1). Lineage (NCBI taxonomy): Bacteria > Bacillati > Actinomycetota > Actinomycetes > Kitasatosporales > Streptomycetaceae > Streptomyces > Streptomyces sp. cg35. The sequence continues at coordinate 5,839,705 of NZ_CP191268.1, read as the reverse complement.
GACCCGGGTGAACTTGGGGTCGCGGGCCGTCGGCGCGTGCGCGGCGAGCGAGAGGGCGAGGTCGACGTCGCCGGACGCGAGCAGCTCGTAGGCCTGCGCGGCCTCGGCCTCGCGGACCCGGACGGTGATCCCGGGGTGGGCGGTGCGCAGCGCCCGTACGGCGGGCACGACGAGGGCGGGCACGGCGGTGGAGAACGCGGCGACCCGCACCGTCCCCGACTCCCCGTGCACATAGGACGCCAACTCGGCGTCGGCACGCTCCAGTTGGGCGAAGACGGCTTCCGCGTGTCCCAGTACGAGATGCGCCGCGTCGGTGAGCCGCACCCGGCGCCCCTGTGCTTCCAGGAGCGGCACCCCGAGCTGTTTCGCCAGATTGGTGAGCTGCTGCGAGACGGCGGAGGGCGTCATGAGGAGGGCCTGCGCGGTGGCGGTGACGGTGCCGCGCTCGCGCAGGGTGCGCAGGATGACCAGCTTCTTGACGTCCCACCGGTCCGGCCTCGGCCCTCGCTCGCTCATACGGCACAAAGTAACCCGGCCTAGGCTGGCGTCATGCAGCAGACGGTACGGATCCGGGCGGGCCGCCCGGACGAGGCGGAGCGGCTGAGCGCGCTGGCCCTGCGGTCGAAGGCGCACTGGGGGTACGACGCGGACTTCATGGCGGCGTGCGTGGCCGAGCTGACGCTCGGGGCGGACGAGGTCGCGGAGCGGCGGACGGTGGTGGCCGAGGACCGGGACGGGCGGGTGCTCGGCTTCGCGACGCTCGAAGGGCGGCCGCCGCGGGGCGAGTTGGGACTGATGTTCGTCGACCCGGACGCGATGGGCTGCGGCGTGGGCCGTCTCCTGTTCGACCAGGTGCGCGCCACGGCACGGGCCGCGGGTTTCGCCCGGTTCGGCTGGGCGGCGGACCCGAACGCCGTGCCGTTCTACGAGGCGATGGGCGGGCGGCGGGTCGGCACGATCCCGTCGGGGTCGGTGCCGGGCCGGGTGCTGCCGCTGATGGAGGCCGACCTCGGCGACGCCTAGGGAAGGGCGGCCAGCCATTCCACCAGCAGCCGGTTGACCTCGTCGGCCCGCTCCTGCTGGATCCAGTGCCCGGCCCCGTCGAGGACGTGCGAGGCGACGAGTCCGGGCAGGGTCTTCGGGAAGGCGTCGATCGCGTCGGCGAGCCACATCGTGGACGCGTCGCGCGCGCCGCCGACGAAGAGGGACGGCTGCGGGACGGGAGCGCCGTCGTAGGGCTCCAGGTCGGCCCAGTCGCGGTCCATGTTCCGGTAGCGCGCGAGGGCGCCGCCGAACCCGGTGCGTTCGAACTCGGCCGCGTAGACGTCGAGTTCGTCCTCGTCGAGCCAGCCGGGCAGCCGGCCTGCCGCGGGGAAGCGGTCCCGCAGCCGGCCGCCGCGCGGGACGAAGTGCGGGTCGGGGGCGTCCGGGCCGGGCATCGTGTCGGCGGACAGCGCCGCGTAGAACCCGGCCAGCCAGCCGCGGACGTCCGGCTCGGTCTCCGCCTCGGCGCGTCCCGGCTCCTGGAAGTACGAGACGTAGAACTCCTGCTCCCCGCCGGCCATCGCGGCGAACACCTCGCTCGGCCGCGGTCCGCCGCGCGGCGCGTACGGCACGCTCAGCAGGCCGACGGCGCGGAACACGTCGGGGCGCAGCAGCGCCGAGTTCGCGGCGATGTTCGCTCCCCAGTCGTGGCCGACGACGACCGCGCTCTCCTCGCCGAGGGCGCGCACCACGGCGGCGCTGTCCTCGACGAGTTCCGTCATCCGGTAGGCCTCGGTGGCGGCGGGCCGGGAGGAGCGCCCGTATCCGCGGACGTCGACGGCGACGGCCCGGTACCCGGCCGCGGCCAGGGCCGGGAGCTGGCGCCGCCAGGAGTACCAGGACTCGGGGAAGCCGTGCAGGAGCAGGACGAGCGGGCCGGTGCCCTGCTCCACGAGGTGGGTGCGGCCGGCGGGCGTGGGGACGAGGCGGTGGACCGGGGCGGCGGGCGGCTGCGTCATGGGGACCTCCGGGAAGGGCGGCACTGCGGTGCTCCGATCGTCTCCCCGACCGGTCCGCGGCGCCGCGCCTTGTTGCCGGTCCGGCAAATTCAGCGGGTTCCACCGGGTCGCCGGGCCGCCGAGGCGAGCACGACGCCGCCCAGGATCAGACCCATGCACAGCAGCTGCGCCCAGCCCGTCGCCTCGCCGAGCACGGCGTAGGAGAGCAGGGCCACACAGACCGGCTGGAGGTAGTAGACGGCTCCGGCGCGGGCGGCGCCCACCAGCGCGATCGCCTTGTTCCAGGCGAAGAAGGCGACGGCCGAGGAGACCACGCCGACGTACAGCAGCGGGCCGACGGTGCCGGGTCGCGCCTCGAAGCCGCCCTGCACCGCAAGGCTCACCCCGTACGCGGGCAGCAGCATGAGCGCGCCGAGCACGAAGGTCGCGAACAGGAACGCCACGCCGCCGATCTCCTGGGGCCTGCGGCGCAGCAGTGCGCTGTACGAGCCGAAGCAGACGGCCGCGGCGACCACCCACAGGTCGCCGGGGGCGAAGTCGGGGGTGGGCGAGCCCTTGCTGACGAGGAGCACGACTCCGGCGCAGGCCAGCAGGGTTCCGGTGACGCGGCGGGCGCCGAGGCGGGCCCCGCCGAGCCGTTCGTACAGCGCCATGAGCACCGGGGACGCCGCCATGATCATGCCCATGTTGCCGGCGGAGGTGGTCAGTCCCGCCTGGTTGACGAGGGTGTTGTAGACGGTGACGCCGAGGAGCGCGGCCAGCGTGACGTAGCCCAAGTGCCTGCGCATCAGGGCCCGTTCGCGCCAGGCCGCGCGGATCCCGAACGGGGCGAGCGCCACGATCGCGACGATCCAGCGCCAGAACGCGTGCTGGACCGGCGGCACGCTGTCGTGCAGGGCGCGGGAGGTGACGAAGCTGCCGGACCAGACGACGGTGGCGAGGGCGGCGAGGGCGAGTCCGGTACCGAGCCCTCCGGCCGCGCGGCCGGGGGCCGCGCTCGGCGCCACAGGGGTGCGGGTTCGGTCCAGGACGGCCATCGGAGTCCTCTCGTGCGGGGTGTCTGCGGGTACGGAGCTACCGTCGCAGCACGTCACCCATCACGTCCATCGAATGTTTTCGCTGATTACGTTCAGCAGATCTGAACATTCGAGCGGGGAGCTGGCCGGTCACGGTCGCCCCGAACGCCAGCGCCATACCGGCCAGTTGGACCGCCGTCAGGCTCTGTCCCAGTGCCACCCAGCCGATCACCGCCGCCGTCAGCGGTGAGAGCGGGCCGAGGAAGGTGACCTGGGTGGCGGTGAGGCGGCCGATGCCGCGGAACCAGAGCCAGTACGCGACCGCCGTGTTGGCCAGCGCGAGGTACGCGTAGCCGGTCAGGGCCCGGCCGTCCAGGGCCGGCGGCGCGCCCTCGACCGCGAGCGCGAGCGGCGCGATCAGCAGTCCGCCCGCCGTCAGCTGCCAGCCGGTCAGCGCCAGCGGGCCGGCGCCCTCGGGGCGGCCCCACTTCTTCGTCAGGACCGTGCCCGTCGACATCGACGCCGTCGAGGCGAGGGCCGCCGCGACGCCGAGCGCGTCGAGCGCGCCCGCGGCCCGCAGCACCACGAGGCTGACGCCGAGCGCGGCCACGGCCCCGGTCACCAGCGTGCGCCGCGAGGGGCGCCGGCCGAGCAGGCCCGCCGACAGGCCCGCCACGAACAGCGGGCCGAGGGAGCCGACCACGGCGGCGAGACCGCCCGGCAGCCGGTACGCGGACAGGAACAGCAGGGGGAAGAACGCGCCGATGTTCAGCGCGCCCAGGACCGCCGCCTTCCACCACCACTCCCCCGTCGGCAGCCGGCGCGCCAGCGCGAGGAGCAGCAGCCCGGCGGGCAGGGCGCGCACCGCCGCCGTGAACAACGGGCGGTCCGGCGGCAGCAGTTCGGTCGTCACCGCGTAGGTGGAGCCCCAGGAGACGGGGGCGAGCGCGGTCAGCAGCACCACGGTCGCCCGGTTCACGACGCCACCGCCACCGGCTCGCGCACGGCCCGCGGGGCGCGCGCCACGACGACCGACTCCACCGGCAGCCGCCGCTCGACGCGGATCAGCAGCCCGGCCGCCACGGCGGAGGTGGCGATCAGGAACAGCCACGGCACCCGGCCGTCGAGGGCGAGCAGGCCGGTGAAGAGCGAGGGCGAGACCGCCTTGGCCAGGGACCAGGACAGCTGGTAGGCCGCGAGGTAGCGGCCGCGGGCCCGCTCCGGCGCCGCGGAGACCGCGAGGACCTCGGCGGCCGGGCTGTGCACCAGCTCGCCGAGTGTGTAGACGACGACCAGGACGACCAGGGCCGTACCGACGGGCCAGGCGCCGTCCGGCCGGGCCGTGCCGAGCACCGCGAGGCCCGCGAACGACGCGGCGAACAGCATTCCGCCGAGTGCCGCCGCGCGGGTGCGGCGTGCTCCGGCGCCGCGCACCCGGCCCGCGACGAACATCCCGGCGACCGCGCACAGCACCGTGTTGACCGTGAACGCCGTGCCGGTGAGCGCCGCCGGGCCGTGCAGCCACTGCACGACGAACAGCGGGAAGAGCACCGAAAGGGCCGAGTAGGACAGGGCGTTGAGGAAGTTGGCGCCGGTCAGGACCAGAAAGGGGCGGTCGGCCGCGACCAGCCGGTAGCCCGCTGCGCGCCGGGGGCCCGCTTGGGTGCGCACCGGTCGCAGCGGGATCAGCAGCAGCGCCGCCGCCGCGAACGTCAGCGCGTTGCCCCAGGCCGCGTACGTGTACGCGCCGGGGCCCGCGACCGCGATGAGCAGCGTCGCGAGCAGCGCGCCCGCGCCGCTGCCGCCGTTGGTGAGCGCGCGCAGGGCCGCCTGGAGCCGGTCGCGGTCGGCGCCGCGTGCCACCTCGCCGATGAGCGCGGACTGCGCGGCGGGGAAGGCCCGGTCGGCGGCCGCCGTCATGAAGGCCACCGCGGCGAAGGCGGGCAGCGAGTGGGCCGCCGGATAGAGCAGGAAGCCGGCGGCCCGGACCGCGTAGAGCGCGTACTGGACGGGACGCGCCCCGAACCGGTCGACCGCCGCGCCGGCCAGCGGCAGCGCGCCCATCCCGGCCAGGCCCGTCGCGGTGAGGACGGTGCCGACGACCGGGAACGACAGGCCGGTGACGTAGTGGAAGAAGACCAGGGTGAACGGGACGTACATGCCGTTGCCGATGCCGTTCACGGCGGCGGCGAAGGTCATGGACCGTTCGCCGGGTATGCGGCGCTTGTTCTTCACCGGATTCACCGGGACCCCCTCAAGTAGCTCGATGGAAAGTAGCTTAGCCGCAAGCTACTTTTCGTCAAGCAACTTTCTTGCCTGGGAGCGAGAAGCCTCGGATACTCGGGGTCATGACTGACAAGGACGCCGTCGACGCGATCGTCGACCAGTGGGCGACGGTGCGGCCGGACCTGGACACCACCGCCATGGAGGTCTTCGGACGCGTCTACCGGCTGGCCCGGGGCATGGGCGACCGGATCGAGAAGACGTACGCGCGACTCGGCATCTCCCGCGGCGAGTTCGACGTGCTGGCGACCCTGCGCCGCGCCGACGCCCCCTACACCCTCTCGCCGCGCCAGCTGTCGGCCACGCTGATGCTGACCACGGGCGGCATGACCGGGCGCCTCGACAAGCTGGAGCGGCGGAACCTGGTGCGCCGCTCCCCCGACCCGCACGACCGGCGCGGACTGCACGTCACCCTGACCGACGAGGGCCTGGCGATCGTGGACGAGGCCGTGGGCGCCGGCCTCGACGTCCAGCGCAAGGCCCTGGAAGCGGCGCTCGACGGTCCTCAGGCCCAGCAACTGTCCGATCTGCTGAGGCAGTTGCTGGCGACCACCGCTCCCGGCGAGTAGCGGGCCTCAGCCCTCCAGGTACGCCAGTACGGCCAGCACCCGGCGGTTGTCGCTCTCGCCGGGCAGGAGGCCGAGCTTCGTGAAGATGTTGCCGATGTGCTTGGCCACGGCCTTCTCGGTGACGAACAGCGCCTCCGCCACCCCCGCGTTGGACCGCCCCTGCGCGAGCAGGCCGAGCACCTCGCGCTCCCGGGCGGTCAGGGAGCCGAGGCGCCGGTCGCGGACCTTGCGGGCCAGCAGCTTCGAGACGACCTCGGGGTCCATCACGGTGCCGCCGCCGGCGACCTGCCCGATGGTGCGCAGGAACTCGGCGCCGTTCGTCACCCGGTCCTTCAGGACGTAGCCGACCGCGCCGGCGCCGTCCGCCAGCAACTCCCTGGCGTACAAGGGCTCCACGTACTGCGAGAGCAGCAGCACCGGGAGCCCCGGCACCTGTTCGCGTGCGGCGAGGGCCGCGCGCAGGCCCTCGTCGCTGAAGTCCGGGGGCAGCCGGACGTCGACGATCGCGACGTCGGGCCGCTCCGCGACGAGGACCTTGCGCAGTTCGGGACCGTTGTCGACGGCGGCGGCGACCTCGTGGCCGTACGCGCCGAGGAGCCGGACGAGACCGTCCCTCAGCAGGAAGTGGTCTTCGGCGACGACAACGCGCACGGCACCTCCATCGAGATCTGCGTCGGACCGCCGGCCGGGCTGTTGACCGCGAGGACGCCGTCGAAGGTGGCCAGGCGGCGCTCGATCCCGGCGAGGCCGCTGCCCCGGGACGGGTGCGCGCCGCCGTGCCCGTCGTCGGTGACGCCGACGCGCAGGGCCGAGCGCGCGGTGTCGTAGCCGATGTCGATCCACAGCCGTTCGGCGTCCGCGTGCTTGGCCGCGTTCGTGACGGCCTCGGCGACCGCGAAGTACACGGCCGACTCGACGGGCGGCTCGGGGCGGGCCGGCAGGTCGACGGTGACCTCCGTGTCCAGCGGGCTCAGCAGCGCCAACGACCGCACGGCGTCGGCCAGTCCGCGGTCGGCGAGGACCGGCGGGTGGATGCCGCGGACCAGGTCGCGCAGTTCCTTCAACGCGGCCGACGAGGAGGCACGGGCCTCGGCGAGCAGCGTCCGTACGGCCTCCGGGTCGTCCTTCAGCCGGTGCTCGGCGGCGTCCAGCGTCATGCCCATCGCCACCAGGCGGGCCTGGGCGCCGTCGTGCAGGTCCCTTTCGATGCGGCGCAGTTCGGCCGCGGAGGTGTCGACGGCGTCGGAGCGGGTCGCGGACAGATGGGCGATGCGGGCGGCCATCATCTCCTGCTCGCCGGGGGCGAGGGTCGCGCGGACGAAGCGGGCGTGCCGGTCGACCATGGCGGGCGCGATCCCGAGGCCGGTCGCGGCGACGACGAGTCCGAGCAGACCCGCCATCAGGGCCGTGGGGACGTCCGTCACGTGGATGATCGTGTACCAGAGGCCGTCCCAGCCGGTGCCCCGGTCGGCGAGGTACGGGCCGAAGAACGCGAGGAAGACGCCCCACAGTCCGTAGCCGACAAGGCCGACGGGAAGGCCGGCGACGAGTCCGGCGGCGAACGAGTACAGCGTGATCCAGCGCCACTCGCGCAGCCGCTGCGGGTCCTCCAGGAGCCACCGGTAGCGGGCCACGACCCCGCGCCGCTCCGTGCCGTGCCCGTCCCGCGCGGCGGGCGGCGCCTCGACGGTGATCCCCGACCAGGCGGCGGCCAGCTTCCGCTCCCGGTCCACGAGGCGGCGCATCCCCGCCGCGGCCCGCGGCAGCCACCCCGGCACGGGCGTCCACAACGCCGTCCCGACCATCGCCGACCAGTGCATCGCCGCCACCGAGAGCCACCACAACCGGTAGCACCTCCTGAGCGCCACGACCCGCTCCATGTCCCCCAACTCCCCTGCTCGCTCCAGCTATCGCAAAGAGTATGTGGCGAACTCGCGGGGGAAGTCGGTGGACTTAACTCCCCCTTCTGCCGACGTCGACGCCCACGCCGCGTACCCGTCGGGCCGCACCAGCAGGGCCGTGCGGCGGTCGCTCGCCCAGTGGGCGACCCGGACGCCGTCGCTCCTGTACGCGGTCCCCTCGGGCAGGATCAGCACGAACTCGCCCGCGCGCAAGGCCTCGTAGAGCCGGGTGCCGCCGGCGAGGGCCACGTCGGGCACCCGCTTGCCGACGAGCGGGTGGGCACCCTTCGGCGCCGGGTAGGCGACGCCGATGCCGGTGATCTGGCCGAGGGCGCGCTCGCGGGCGGGGCGGATCCGGTCGAGCACGGCGGTGAGGGCGCCGCGGGCCGCGAACATCCAGGGGGTCTTGGCCATCGCCATCCGTACCAGGCCACCGCTGCTGCGCAGCACGGCCTTGCCGACGGGGTGCCGCTCGGCCTCGTACGTGTCCAGCAGGGCGTCGGCAGCACGCCCGCCCACGACGGCGGCCAGCTTCCAGCCGAGGTTCGCGGCGTCCTGGAGACCGGTGTTCATGCCCTGGCCGCCCGCCGGGGTGTGCACGTGCGCGGCGTCGCCCGCGAGCAGGACGCGGCCCACGCGGTAGTGCGGCGCCTGGCGTTCGTCGCTGTGGAAGCGGGACATCCAGCGGGCGTCGTGCATGCCGTAGTCGCGGCCGAGGGCGAGCCGGGCGATCTCCTTGACCTCGTCGAGGCCGAGGGGCTCGCTGTCGGGCACGTCGCGGGCGCGGTTCCAGCCGATGACGCGGTAGTAGCCGTCGCCGAAGGGGGCGATGAAGGCGAAGGCGTCGCCGACGGTGTTCACGGTGAGCAGGTCGTCCGGCTGCTCGGCGAGGCGGACGTCGGCGAGGACGACGGAGCGGATGACCGACTTTCCCGGGAAGGGCAGGCCCACGGCCTCCCGTACGGCGCTGCGCATGCCGTCGGTGCCGACGACGTAGGCGGCGCTCAGCTCGGCCGGCTCGCCGTCCGCGCCCCGGACCTGGAGGGTGACCCCGTCGGTGCCCTGGACCAGGCCGGTCACCTCGGTGTCGTACGCGAAGACGACCCCGGCCTCGGCCGCGCGCCGCTCCAAGACCTTCTCGACCTCGTACTGCGGGACGACGAGGAGGTGGTCGAAGCGGGTGGGCAGGCCGGTCAGCTCGATGGTGAGGCTGCCGAACAGCCGCAGCCGGTCGAGCACCCGGCCCTTCTCCTCGATCTCGTCGGCGAGGCCGCGCGCGTCGAGCTGTTCCAGGGTGCGGGCGTGCACGACGAAGGCGCGGGAGAGGTTGCTGATCTTGTGGGGACGCTTCTCGACGAGGGTGACGGGGACGCCGGCGGCGGCGAGGTCCCCGGCGAGCAGCAGGCCGGTGGGGCCGGAGCCGACGACGATGACGGAGCGGTCGTGCGGGGTGCCGTGGTGCGCGGTGCCGTTCATGAGGGCCTCCTACGACCGGGCCGCGCCGACGCCTTCTGGTCAACGCTTGTTGGTCAACGCTTGTTGGTCAACGCTTGTTGGTCAACGCTTGTTGGCAAACGTAGAGCCGCAGCTATGGACTGTCAACAGGCGTTGGCCTACGTTTGTTGGCATGAGCGAGAAGCAGCAGGCCGGACGCCGTTCCGACGCCACCAGGGCCACGATCCTCGCGGCGGCCCGGGAGCGGTTCGCGGCGGACGGGTACGAGCGGGCCACGATCCGGGCCATCGCGGGCGACGCGCGGATCGACCCGTCCATGGTGATGCGGTACTTCACGAACAAGGAAGGTCTCTTCGCGGCGGCCGTCGCCGTGGATCTGGAGCTGCCGGACCCGGCCGGCGTCCCGCGCGACGAGCTGGGCCGCGCCCTGGTGACCCGCTTCCTGGACCTGTGGGAGGAGAACGAGGTGCTCACGGCGCTGCTGCGGGTCGGCGTCACCAATCCGGCCGCCGCCGAGCGGATCCAGGGCGTGCTGCGCGACCAGCTGATCCCGGTGGCCCGGCAGGTCTGCCCCGTCCCGGAGCAGGCGCCGGCCCGGGCGGCCCTGTGCGCGTCCCAGGTGCTCGGGCTCGCGCTGACGCGGTACGTGCTGCGGTTCCCGGCGAGCGTGGCGCTGGACCGGGCGGAGATCGTGGACTGGCTCGCCCCCACGGTGCAGCGCTATCTCACGGCGAAGCGGCCGCACACCCCGTGAGAACGCGTCGAGGGCACCCGCCGCGACGGATGCGCGGCGGGTGCCCTCGACGGGGAAACTCTGCGGGTCAGCCCTGCTTCGGCTGCTTGCGGGACTTGTCGCCCAGGATCACGAGGCCGGCGATCACCAGGAAGATGACGATCGGGGCGGCGACGTAGAGGCCGAGCGTCTCGATCACGCTCAGGCCCTTACCCGGGTCGTCGCCGTCGTCGCGCGTGAGCGCGAGCGCGGGGGACGACATGAGGAGCATCATCAGCGTCGTACCGGAGGCCAGGGCGCCGGCGCGCAGGGCGTTCTTCTTGTCCACGGTGCCAACGTAGCGAACCCCTAAACGCGCCGCGCGTCCGGGGGGCCTGTAAGGGGCACGGCCGTCTGCGCGTGCCGGTCCCCGAACACCGCCAGCAGGGCGTGCGCGCGGGCCGATGCGGCCAGTTCCTCCAGGGTGACGGGGCGGCCGGCGGCGTCCGCGACGGGCAGCCGCCAGTTCGGGTACTCGTCCCAGGTGCCGGGCAGGTTCTGCGGGCGCCGGTCGCCCACCAGATCGGGCAGCCAGAGGCCGACCAGCCGGGCCGGGGTGCGCAGCAGGAAGCGGTGCACGGCCCGGACGGCCTCCTCCTCGTCGTCGTGGCCGCCGCGCGGCAGCAGGCCGAGCCGGGCGAACAGGGCGAGCCAGTCCGCCACCTCCGCCGCCGCCTCGGCCGGTGTCGCCGTGGACAGTCCGAGCCGCTCGCGCAGCCGCACGTCGTCGCCGGACAGCCGGGCCGCGGTGGACGGCAGGTCGTGCGTGGTGGCCGTGGCGACACAGTCCGTGCGCCACTCCTCGGCCGGCACCGGACGTCCGTCGCCCTCCCAGTCCCGCTCGAACCACAGCACCGACGTGCCGAGGACGCCGCGCTCGCGCAGCCGCTCGCGCACGCCCGGCTCGACCGTGCCCAGGTCCTCCCCGATGACGTACGTCCCCGAGCGCGCCGCCTCCAGGACGAGGACGGCCAGCATCGCCTCGGCGTCGTAGTGGACGTACGTGCCCTCGGTCGGGGCCTCGCCGTCCGGGATCCACCAGAGCCGGAACAGGCCCATCACATGGTCGATGCGGACGGCGCCCGCGTGCCGCATCAGATGGCGCAGCAGGTCGCGGAAGGGCGCGTAGCCGGTCGCCGCGAGGCGGTCGGGGCGCCACGGGGGCAGGCCCCAGTCCTGGCCGCGCGCGTTGAAGGCGTCCGGGGGCGCGCCCACGCTCATGCCCTGCGCGAAGACGTCGCGCTGCGCCCACGCGTCGGCGCCGCCCGGGTGCACGCCGACCGCGAGGTCGTGCACGAGCCCGATCGGCATGCCCGCGTCGCGCGCGGCCCGCTGGGCGGCGGCAAGCTGGGTGTCGGTGAGCCAGGCGAGCCGGCCGTGGAAGTCGACGCGGTCCATCAGTTCGCGGCGGGCGCGGGCGGTCTTCGGCGAGCGCGGGTCCTGGAGCGCGGCCGGCCAGGTGTGCCGGTCGGGGCCGTGGCGCTCGGCGAGCGCGCTGTACGTGGCGTGGTCCTCCAGGGCGGTGCCCTGCTCGGCGAGGAAGTCCCAGTAGGCGGCGCGGCGGCCGGGGGTCAGCGGGACGGCGTGGACCGCTTCGAGGGTCTCCCGCTTCAGCGCCCAGACCGCGTCCCGGTCGATCAACTCCCCGCCGCTCAGCACCGCTTCGCGCAGCCGGGCGGCCTCCCGCGCGCGTGAGGGGACGTACGCGTACTCGGGTACGTCCTCGATCCGCAGGTGCACCGGGTCGGGGAAGCGGCGGGACGAGGGGCGGTACGGGGACGGGTCGGTGCCGCCGTCGGGGCCCGCGGGGACCGCCGCGTGCAACGGGTTGACCTGGAGGAATCCGGTGCCGTGGGTGCGGGCCGACCAGGATGCCAGGTCGGCCAGGTCGCCGAGGTCGCCCATGCCCCAGGAACGGGCGGAGAGCAGGGAGTAGAGCTGGACCAGGAGGCCGTGCGTGCGGGGTGGCGGGAGCGGGGCGGTGGGCGGTGCGGCGATGAGGTGGGCGGTCGCCGTCGTGCCGTCCGTGGTTTCCGCCGTGAGTGTGTGCACGCCCGGTGGGGGGACTTCCTGTTCGCCGCTTCGCGGCGGATACGTCCACCTGCCCGCCCGTTCACCCGGCGGCTCGGGCGTCAGGGACAGGCGTGTGCCCTCGGGGAGTTCGGTCAGCCACGCCGGGCGCGGGTCGTCGAGCCACCACACCACCGTCGGCGGCAGCAGCCGGCCCGCCTGTTCGGCCTCCCGTGCGGCCAGCGCGTCGCGGATCGCCTCCGGGGTGCCCGCGTCGACGCCGAGCGCGGCGAGCGCCGCTGTGACGGCCGTGTCGGAGGCGCGGACCGTGCGGCCCGGTGCCGGGGAGTAGGACGTGGCCACGCCGTGCAGTGCGGCGAGCCGGGAAAGGCTCACCCCGCGGCCAGGCCGCTCGCGGTGGGCTCGGACGTCAGCGGGGCCGCGTCGGTGAGGGGCGGCTCGGAGGTCAGCGGGGCGTAGTCCGCGAAGGGCGGCTCGCTGGTGAGCGGCGGTTCGGTCGAGGACGTCGTGGTGTCGGCGCCGGTCAGCGTGGTGTCCGCCTGTTTGGAGAGGGCAGAGAGCAGGAGGTGTGCTGATGCGGCCACGAGGGCCTCCTTCGTCAGAGGTCGCGTACGTGTCTGGAGTCGGATGCCCTACCCAGTGGACACGCACGCAGACCTTTACGGGTGGAGAACGTGTTGCTGGTCACATTGTGGACGGCGAAAGGAACTTGACCATAGGGCGGTGAAAACCGGAAGTCCTGCGGCCGCCCCACCACGCCCGACCGGGCAATTGCGGCACATCGGCCACGGGCGTTGACACCCTGCCCCGGACAGTGGTGGGCTCGTCAGCCATGCTGGGACAGGTCTGTCCCCTTGACCATTCGAGGAGTACGCGGTGCAGCTCCGGCGCAGGAAGCGGGCGGCCGCCCTCGCGGTCGCCGTCATCGCGGGGACGCTGGGCGGGGCCACGGGAGCGCTGGCGGCGCCGCCCGCCCCCGGCGGCCCCTTCGCGGGTGACCTGGAGTCGGAGTCGGGGCTGCCGTCGGTCTGGCCGCGCCCGCAGTCGCTGAAGGCGGCGGCGAACGGGGTGTCGGTCCCGGACGACGTGGTGCTCGTGACGCCGCCGGGCACCGACCCGTACGCGGTGGAGGCGCTGCGCACGGTGCTGCGCGGCGCGGGCGCGCGGGAGATCCGGCAGGTGGACGCCGAGACGGCGGTGCCGGCCGGCTCCGGGCTCGTGGTGCGCACGGGCTCGACCACGCCCGAGACCTCCTCCGGGGCGGCCGACTACCGGACGGGCTCTTGGGACAGCGGCACCGGTTCGCTCGACGCGACGCTGCGCGGGCTCGGCGCCGCCGCCCGCCGCGATCTGCCCGCCGGCGGCTACCGCCTCGCCGTGGGACACGTGTCGGGGCGTCCGACCGTCGCCATGGAGGGCATCGGGGACGACGGCCTGTTCCACGCCGCGCAGACGTTCCGGCAGCTGGTCCAGGGGCGGACCGTCGCCGGGGCCGTCGTCCGGGACTGGCCGGGCACCGCCGTGCGCGGCCTCACCGAGGGCTTCTACGGGACGCCCTGGACCACCGGACAGCGGCTCGCGCAGCTCGACTTCATGGGCCGCACCAAGCAGAACCGCTACCTCTACGCCCCCGGCGACGACCTGTTCCGGCAGGCCCGCTGGCGCGAGCCGTACCCGGCGGAGCGGCGGGCGGACTTCCGCCGGCTCGCCGAGCGGGCCCGCGCCAACCACGTCACGCTCGCCTGGGCCGTCGCACCCGGACAGGCGATGTGCATGTCGTCCCCCGACGACGTCAAGGCGCTCAACCGCAAGCTGGACGCCATGTGGGCGCTCGGGGTGCGGGCCTTCCAGCTCCAGTTCCAGGACGTGTCGTACAGCGAGTGGCACTGCGCGTCCGACGCGCGGGAGTTCGGGTCCGGGCCGAAGGCCGCGGCGAAGGCGCAGGCGAAGGTCGCGAACGCGGTGGCCCGGCACCTCGCCGCGCGGCACCCGGACGCCGAGCCGCTGTCGCTGATGCCGACCGAGTACTACCAGGACGGGCGGACCGCGTACCGCACGGCGCTGGCCCGCGGCCTGGACGACGCGGTGCAGGTCGCGTGGACCGGCGTCGGCGTGGTGCCGCGCACCATCACCGGGGGCGAACTGGCGGGCGCCCGGGCGGCGTTCGGCTCGTCGGGCGGCACGCACAAGCTGCTCACGATGGACAACTACCCGGTGAACGACTACGCGCAGGACCGTATCTTCCTCGGCCCGTACACCGGCCGGGAGCCGGCGGTGGCGTCCGGTTCGGCGGCGGTGCTCGCCACCGCGATGGAGCAACCCGCGGCGTCCCGCATCCCTTTGTTCACCGCCGCGGACTACGCGTGGAACCCGCGCGACTACCGCCCCCAGGAGTCCTGGAAGGCGGCGATCGACGACCTGGCGGGCGGCGACGCGGACACGGGCGCGGCGCTGGGCGCCCTGGCGGGCAACGACGCCTCGTCGGTCCTCGGCGCGGACGAGTCGGCGTACCTCAGGCCGCTGTTCTCCGCGTTCTGGCAGGCGCGTACGACGACGGACGCGGCACGGAACAAGGCGGCGGCAACGGAGCTGCGGGCCGCGTTCACGGTGATGCGGCGCACGCCCGACGGGCTCGACGACACGGCCCTGGAGGACGAAGTGCGTCCCTGGAGCGAGAAGTTGGGGCTCTACGGCGCGGCGGGCGAGACGGCCGTCGACATGCTGGACGCGGCGGCGCGCGGCGACAGCACGGCGGCGTGGACGGCGTCGCGCCGGCTCGCGACGCTGCGCACGGAGCTGAAGAAGAGCCAGGTCACCGTCGGCAAGGGCGTGCTGGACCCGTTCCTGGCCAGGGCCGCGAGGACGTTCGCGGCGTGGTCGGGGGTCTCGGGGCCCGACGCGGCGAGCGGTGAGCGGGCCGAACTCCCGCGGGTGCGCGCCCTGTCGACGGTCACCGTGCTGGCCGATCCGGGTACGACGGGCTCGGTCGAGGCCCATGTGGCCGGCGAGGGCTGGCAGCGGCTCGGCGCGCTCGCGGACGGCGGTTTCACGGAGCTGGCCGCGAAGAACGTCCGGGCGGACGCGGTACGGGTCACGGGCGCGTCCGGCGGCGCGGTCCGTCACGTCGTCCCCTGGTACACGGACTCCCCCGCCGTCTCCGTCACGCTGGCCCGCACCGAGGCCGACGCGGAGATCGGCGGCGGCGCGCAGCGGGTGACCGCCCGGCTGACCTCGCGCCGCCCCGCGGACGTCCACGGCAGGCTGACGGCGAAGGCACCGCACGGCATCCGCGTCGAGGTGCCGAAGAGGTCGGCGCTGCCGCGCGGCACCACGGTGGACGTGCCGGTCGAGGTCACGGTCCCCGAGGGCACCCCGGCGGGCACCTACGACGTGCCGGTGGCGTTCGGCGACGAGACCCGGACGCTGACCGTGCGCGCCTACCCGCGCACCGCGGGCCCCGATCTCGCCCGCTCGGGCACCCCGTCGTCCTCGGCGGACGAGACGCCGGACTTCCCGGCCGACGGCGCCAACGACGGGGACGTGGGGACCCGTTGGTCGTCCCCGGCGAAGGACGGCGAGTGGTGGCAGGTGGAGCTCGCGAAGCCGGTCCGGCTCGGCCAGGTGGTGCTGCGCTGGCAGGACGCGTACGCGTCCGGCTACCGCGTGCAGACCTCCGCCGACGGCCGCGCCTGGCGCACGGCGGCGACCGTGCGGGACGGGCAGGGCGGACGCGAGTCGGTGCGGATGGACGCGAAGGACGTGCGGTTCGTGCGGGTCGTCGGTGACAAGAGGGCGACGCGGTTCGGCATCTCGCTGTGGTCGGTGGAGGCGTACGCCGTGGCGGAGGCCCCGGGCGACTGAGCCGCACGGCACCTGAACGGAACCCCGGTTCCCACTTGTTGCCGCCTCGCCGATCACTATGTACTCAGTACATATACGCGGTACATAATGATCGCCATGAGCACCCGCCATGTCCTGCTGGGGCTGCTCGCTTCCGGTCCCCGGCACGGCTACGACCTGAAGCGACGCCACGACGAGCGGTTCCCGCAGGCCCGCCCCCTCGCCTACGCGCAGGTCTACACGACCTTGCAGCGCCTGGTCCGCGACGGACTCGTGGAGGTCGACGGCACGGATTCCGACGGCGGCCCGGAGCGCACCCTGTACCGGTCGACCGCCCGGGGCAGGGGTGAACTCCTCGGCTGGGCCGGGGAGATCACGCCGCCCGCGCCGCACGTGGCCAACGAGATCTTCGCCAAGGTCGTCGTCTCGATCCTGGTCGCCGACCACGGCGCCGACCCCGCCGCGCACCTGCTCGCCCAGCGTGCCGCGCACATGGCCCGGATGCGCGAACTGACCGCGCTGAAGAGCGACCCGGGGGCCGATCTGACGACCGTCCTGTCCGCCGACTACGCCCTGGCCCACCTCGACGCCGACCTGCGCTGGATGACCACCACCGCGGCCCGGCTCGCCACTCTGACCGCGGAGGTCACCGCAGCATGAGCAACTCCTTCCTCCTGTCGGCGCACGGCCTGACCAAGGCGTACGGGAAGACGCCGGCGCTGAGCGGCGCCTCCGTCGGCGTGCGCCCGGGCGAGATCCTCGCCGTCACGGGCGCCAGCGGCAGCGGCAAGTCGACGCTGCTGCACTGCCTGGCCGGCATCGTCCGCCCCGACGAGGGCACGGTGACGTACGCGGACACCCGGCTCGACGGCCTCGGCGAGGAGCGGCTGAGCGAGCTGCGCCGCACCGACTTCGGCGTCGTCTTCCAGTTCGGCCAGCTCATCCCGGAGCTGACGGCCCTGGACAACGTCGCCCTGCCGCTGCTGCTGGCCGGCCGCCCGCGCGCCGCCGCGCAGGCGGAGGCCGACGCGTGGCTGGAGCGGTTCGGGGTGCGCGGCCGGCGCGAGCT
This sequence comes from Streptomyces sp. cg35, assembly GCF_050410835.1. Classification (NCBI taxonomy): domain Bacteria; kingdom Bacillati; phylum Actinomycetota; class Actinomycetes; order Kitasatosporales; family Streptomycetaceae; genus Streptomyces; species Streptomyces sp. cg35. Next base: position 5,822,766 of record NZ_CP191268.1, on the reverse strand, counting down.
GCGGCCCGGCGAGCTGAGCGGCGGCCAGGCCCAGCGGGTCGCGCTGGCCCGGGCCCTGGTCACGGAGCCGAAGGTCGTCTTCGCCGACGAGCCGACCGGCGCACTGGACTCCCTGGCGACCGAGCAGGTCATGACGTCCCTGGTCCACACCGCGCGCGAGACGCACACGGCGGTGGTCCTGGTGACGCACGAGGCGCAGGTGGCGGCGTACGCGGACCGGGAGGTGAGCCTGCGCGACGGGGTGGTGCAGGAGACCTCGCCGCACGCCGTGCTGTCGGCGGAGGTGGCCCGATGAGTGTCACCTCCGACCTGCGCCTCGCGTGGCTGCTGACCCGCGGGGCGGACCGGCTGGAGCGGCGCCGGGCCGTGCTCACGGCGCTCGGCGCGGCGGTGGCGACCGGGTTCGCGCTCGCGGCGGTCGCCTTCGGGAGCCTGCGGGGCCAGGTCCATTTCCCGTTCGGCCACGGTCTGCTGGACCAGCCCGGCACACGGCACGGCGTCGTCGCCGCGCTGCTGCTCCTCCTCGTCCCCGTCCTCGGCTTCCTCGGGCAGTGCGCCCGGATCGGCGCGGTCCACCGCGAGCGGCGCCTGGCCGCGCTGCGGCTCTCGGGGGCGGGCCCCCGGCAGGTGCGGCGGATCGCGGCCCTGGAGGCGGGGCTCACGTGCCTGCTGGGTGCGGTGGCCGCCTTCGTGGTGAGCACGGTGTGCGTGGTGGCGGCGGGCCGGCTGCCCGATCCGCTCGCCTGGGCCGGGTCCGTCCTCGTGGTCCTGGTGGTCCCGGCGCTGGCCGCGCTGGTCGGTGCCTTCGCGCTGCGCCGGGTCGTGGCGTCCCCGCTCGGGCACGTCCGCCGGGAGAGGCCGGGGGGCGGTCCCGGCCTCGTGACCGGGCTGCTGCTGCCCGCTCTCGTGGTCGTGCTCGGTGCGGTCCTGGTCCTGAACCAGGGCCGGACGGGCCGGACCGCTTCCCTGCCGCTGTTCGTGGTCGGCGCCGTCGTGCTGACCGGCGCGGGCGCCATCCGGGTCGCGGGCGCGGCCGCCGCGATCCTGGGGCGGCGGCTCGCACCGCGCACCGAGCGGCCCGCCGTGCTGCTCGCCGCGCACCGGCTCCAGGAGGACCCCTGGTCGGCGGCGCGCAGTCACGCGGCGATCGTCCTGGTCACCGTCGTCGGCGTCGGCCTGGCCGGCATCCGGGAAGTGCTGCTCGAGCAACTGTCCGTGAACGCGGCCGAGACCGGCGTGGCCCAGGACGTCGGCTACTACGCCTTCGGCCTGAACCTCACCGCCGCCGCTGTCCTGATCGCCCTGCTGATCAGCCTGGCCGGGCTCGCGGTGGGCACGGCCGAGTCGCTGTCCTCGCGGCGCCGGGCGCTCGCCGCGCAGGCCGCCGCCGGAGTGCCGCGCCGGGTCCTGACGCGGGCCCTGCTCCTGGAGACGGGGCTGCCGCTGCTGCCCGCGCTGCTCCTCGCGACGGCCGGCGGCACGGCGATCCACACGGCGTACGCGTTCGTCACGGACCGGTCCGTGACGCTCGTGACACCGCTCCTGGTGCCCTTCGCCGTCTACGCGGCGTGCCTGCTGGCGGCGGCCACCACGCTGCCGCTGCTGCGCCGCTCGGTGCAGCCGGCTCAGCTGCGGACCGCCTGACGCGGACGGGGGCGCCCGGAGAGAGATCTCCGGGCGCCCCCGCGTCGTCGTACCGGGTGCTACTTGGCCAGGTTCGGCGGCACTATCGGGGAGGCGGCCAGCGACTGCGGCGACGTGGTGGACGCGTACGCGGACGGCGCCGACATACCGGCCGTCGGGTCGGCCGGATCGGCGTCCACCTGCGCGGGCACGCCGCCCACGATGCGGATGCCGGCCTCGTCGAAGGCCCGCTTGATGCGCCAGCGCAGTTCGCGCTCGACGGTCAGGGCCTTGCCGGGCATGGTCTTGGCGGTGACGCGGACCACCATCGAGTCGAGCAGCACGCTGTCCAGGCCGAGCACCTCGACGGGGCCCCACAGCATCTCGTTCCACGGCTCGGCCTTGCTCATGGTCTCGCCGACCTCGGCCAGGGCCGCCTTCACCTTGTCCAGGTCCTCGTCGGCGCGGACGGTGACGTCGACGCCGGCCGTGGCCCAGCCCTGGGAGAGGTTGCCGATGCGCTTGACCTCGCCGTTGCGCACGTACCAGATCTCGCCGTGGTCGCCGCGCAGCTTGGTGACCCGCAGGCCCACCTCGATGACCTCGCCGGAGGCGACTCCCGCGTCGATGGTGTCCCCGACGCCGTACTGGTCCTCCAGGATCATGAAGACACCGGAGAGGAAGTCGGTGACGAGGTTGCGGGCGCCGAAACCGATCGCGACACCGGCGACACCGGCGGAGGCCAGCAGCGGCGCGAGATTGATGTCGAACGCGCTGAGGATCATCAGCGCCGCGGTGCCCATGATCAGGAACGAGGCGACCGAGCGGAGCACGGAGCCGATGGCGTGGGAGCGCTGGCGGCGCCGCTCCACGTTCACGAGGAGACCGCCGAGCGCGGTGCCGTCGACGGCCTGCGCGGTGCGGTTCATGCGCTCGATGAGTTTGGTGATGGCGCGCCGTATCGCCACCCGCAGCGCACAGGCGATGACGACGATCAGCAGCACCCGCAGACCGATGCCCAGCCAGGCCGACCAGTTCTGCTCGACCCAGCTGGCGGCCTGACCGGCCTGCTCCTGGGCGTCCTTGAGGGTGGGTTGCGGGGTGTCGGACGAGGAGTCGCTCGCCCCCGCGGCCGACAGGACGGACAAGATCACGGCAGGTACCTCCAGGCGTAGCCATCTGCCCGCCTCGGGACGCGGCTCGGGGACATGAGCGGGCAGACCCACCACACTAACGGGGCATTGTGTGTGGATCGTTGTGATGTTCGAGGGAGAGCCGGTACCCGCCTGGGGATGAAGGACGTGTGGTCGAAAACACTCCCAGCCCGTTACGTGGACATGGTGGCGCCACGACCAGGCATGAGGGGAGACTGGCTACGAGATCGTCCCGGCGCGAGCCACGCGCCGCCGGCGTACAAGGAGGCCTCCGTGCCGCATGTCCTGGTCCTCAACGCGTCGTACGAGCCACTCGGCGTCGTACCGCTCCGCCGCGCGCTCGTACTCGTCCTCGAGAACAAGGCCACGTGCCTCGAGGAGTCCGGCGCCTTCATGCACAGCGCGACACGCACCGTCCCCGCTCCCAGCGTGGTCCGGCTCAAGCGGTTCGTCCGGGTCCCCTACCGGGGGCCCGTTCCTCTGACCCGGCGTGCACTGTTCGCCCGTGACGGCGGCCGGTGCATGTACTGCGGTGGCGTCGCAACCAGCGTCGACCACGTGATCCCGCGCAGCCGCGGCGGTCAGCACGTCTGGGACAACGTGGTGGCGTCGTGCCGCCGCTGCAACCACACCAAGGCCGACCGCCACCTGGTGGAGATCGGCTGGCGCCTGCGCCACAAGCCCGCCCCGCCCACGGGCCTCGCGTGGCGCATCATCGGGACCGGGCATAGGGACCCGCGCTGGCTGCCGTACCTGCAGCCGTTCGGCGCGGACGAGGCGCTGGCCCGGATCGAAGGCGTCTCCGCCTGATCTTCGATCCGGGTCTTCGTGTTCCGGGTGGCCGGCAGCCGCAGTCCTGGGCGGTCGGCCCCTCCCCTGTGCGGTCACCGCCGGGCGGACCGGAATCCAGGGCACCGAAGGGAAGCGAACCGGTGCGGCGGCGTCACCGTGGCGTCCGGGGACGTGGTCGTCGCCGACGAGGACGGCGTCGTGATCGTGCCCGCCGCCCGCGGCGCCGAGATCCTCGCGGACGCGCGGGCGAAGCTCGCGCAGGAGGCCGCCGAGACGCTGGACGCGTGGGAGACGGCGCACCGGGCGAAGGTCGAGGCCGCGCTGCACGCGGGAGGCTTCACCGGCTGACGGGCCGAAGCCGGGCGTCAGCCTGTCCCCGCCGCCCGGCCGGCCGCGGGGCACGGCCGTGCGTCAGATCAGATCCTCGTCGGCGTGCCGCACGCCGCCCTTCTTCTCCCGCAGTGTGGCCCGTACGCGCTCCAGGACCTGCGGGAAGTCCAGCGGGTCGCCGGAGTCGACGGTGGCCTCGGCCGAGGAGGAGACCCTCAGGTTGATCGAGGTGCGGTCGCCGCTGGAGACGATGATCTCCATCACGCGCTTCGTGTCGAACCGGGCGAAGTACACGCGCTGCGAGGGCCGCGGGTTCACGTACTGCCCGCCGTGCCGGTTGAGCGGTACGGAGGAGGTGCGCACCGCCACCACGTCCTGGTAGTGGTACTCGTTCGTGCTCTCCTTCAACTGACCTGTGTAGAGGTCGAGTTCGCACTTGTAGATGGCCAGCTGGTAGTGGGTGGGGCAGATCACCATGAACTCGTAGCGCGAGTACCGGGTCCGTCCGTCCGCGCCGATGGCGCTGTTGCAGGGGAAGGCCGGGCCCCAGACCATCATCTGGTTGCCGCCCGGGACCGCCGTCGCGCCGGCCCGGGCCTCGATGTCGGTGAAGCTCACCCCGGCCGTGCCGGAGACGCCCCTGGGCTGCACCAGATCCGCGTCGGTGAGGCCGAGCTGGGGCAGGGCGCGGTTCAGGATGGAGAAGGAGTCCATGCCGATCAGCTGGTCGATCTCGGCGTCGCTGGGGCGGGGCATCGCCAGCGCGTACGCGGCGTCGTAGACCTTCTTCGCCGACAGGCCGCTGCCGCCGACGATGCAGCCGACCACCAGCAGGATGGCGCCGAGCCCCTTGCCTCCGGCGTCCGCCGCGACGAGCAGCAGCACGCCGAGGACCAGGGCGCCGGCGCCGATCCCCATCTTGATCTGGGCGGACCGCAGCGCTGCCGGGTGCGGCGGGTCGATGAAGTAGCGGGCGATCCAGTGGGCCGGGGGCCGCGAGGTCTGCCCGCCCGGGGCGGGCTGCTGTCCCTGCGGCGGCACGTGCGGCTGTGGCGCCGAGGGCGGCGGTAACGTCATGGCTCAGGACTCCTGGGGGTTCGGGGACGTGGCTCTGCGTCCGGCGGCGCGGCCGAGCAGCGCGCGGACGGGGCTCTCGGGGACGTGGACGTGGTCGACGATCTCGCGGGCCCGGTCCGGGTCGACCAGGGCGACGAGGCGGCGGGTCTCCGCGCCGGGCATGGGCGGGCCCGCGGGGCCGCTCGCCACCATGCCGTCGTTGATGACGAGGGCGAGGAGCCGGGCGTGGTGGCAGTCGGGGTGCTCGGTGACGAGCCGGACCAGGCGCGCGGTCAGGTCGTGGATCTGGCGGGCGCCGTAGCGGTCGGGGTGGCGGCCGCGCAGGGCGGCGAGGACCAGCCGGAAGCGGGCGAGCGGGTCGCCCGGGTCCGTCGTCAGCACCTGCTTGAGGTGGGTGATCGCGGACTCGTAGTCCTGTGCGCGCAGCGCGTTCTCGGCCGCGGCGCGGTGGTCGGTCGCGGGGGCGCCCGCGTTGATCACGACGTCCGCGTTCTGGATCAGGCCGGCCCGCTGGCTGCCGATGTGGAAGTCGGTCATGACGCCGCCTCAGCCGAGCGGCAGCGCGGCGACGATCGCCTCGAGGGAGGTGACGATCCCCGCGGCCGAGGCGACGCCGGCGAGGAGCCCGGCGGCCCTGGCGAGCGCGGTGCGCACCCGCCCCGGGTCGGCCTGCGGGGACGAGGCCTCTTCCAGGGCGCCGACGAGCTCGGCCGCCGCCTGCTCCGCGCGCGCGTCGCCCTGAACGGCCGGGGCCCGCAACTCCGCGATCAGCAGGGCCAGTTGGTCGGCGAGTTCACCGGGCGGACCGCCGTGGTTGTGGATCACATCGGCTTGCTGGATGGTGCCGCTCTGCTGCCGGATGTTGAAGGTGGCCATGCGAACCCCCGAGGTGCCTGACGCGCACAAGACGCAGGAGACATAGAAGACGTAGAAGACGTAGATGGCAGGGAACGACTGTAGACACCGGAACCACCTGAATGTGATGCAAGTTACAAATCCGGTGACGTTCCGCTACGGACCGGGGCCGGAAGGCCGTCGGCCGGCCCGGCGCCGACCCGGCCGCCGTGCACGTAACGACTTGGTAGCCGCCGATCCACCCCCTATTGACGCCCCCTTCATTCGCGCCATACGTTCCTCGCACCCAATAGGAAACTTTCCTAACAGTGCTGCGAGGAGGCAGGACACATGGCTGGTACCCCCGGCACGCCCAGCGTGCTGCGCGCCATGAACGACCGCGCGGCGCTCGACCTCCTCGTGGCCCACGGCCCGCTGACCCGCACCCGGATCGGCGAGCTCACCGGCCTCTCCAAGCCGACCACCTCGCAGATCCTCGGGCGGCTCGAAGCCGCGTCGCTCGTGCGGACCACCGGCAGCCAGACCGGCCGCCCGGGACCGAACGCGGTGCTCTACGAGATCCACCCCGGCGCCGCGCACATCGCCGCGCTGTCCGCCGACCCGACCGGCATCACCGCCGTCGTCGCCGACATCAGCGGCGCCGAGCGCGGCCGGTGCCGCATCGAGGCGCACGCCGTCGCCGAGGACGTGCGCCACCGCACCGCCCAGCTCGTCGCCGAGGCCGTCGACGGGGCTCTTGACCGGGCCGGGCTCGGCCACGACGACCTGACCGCCACCGTCATCGGCACCCCGGGCGCGATCGACCCGCACTCGGGCCGGCTCCGGTACGCCCCGCACCTGCCGGGCTGGCACTCGCGCACCCTGCGCACGGAACTGGCGGAGGTGCTCGGCACCCCGGTCTCCATCGAGAACGACGTGAACCTCGCCGCCGTCGCCGAGCAGTACGAGGGCGCCGCCCAGGACCACGACGACTTCGTGCTCGCGTACGTCGACGAGGGCGTCGGCGCCGCGATCGTGCTCGGCGGCGTGCTGCTGCGGGGTGCGACCGGCGGCGCGGGCGAGATCGGCTACATGCCGCTGCCCGGCGCCCCGCTGGCCCGCGGCGGCGACGCCGTCATCGCCCGCAACGACGCGGGCGGCGGGTTCCAGAGCCTGGTCGCCGCCCCCGCCGTGCGCCGGCTCGCGGGCGGCGTCGAGGACCTGACCGAGGCGCTCGCCCGGGGCGACGTCCTCGACGAGGTCGCCCGGCGTCTCGCCACCGGCCTGGCCGCTGTCGTCGCCGTCGTCGACCCCGAACTCGTCGTCCTGTCCGGGCAGGTGGCCCAGGCCGGCGGCGACGCCCTGCGCGAGCGGGTGGAGGCCGAGCTCACCGGACTCGCCCTGCCCCGCCCCCAGTTGCGCATCAGCCGGCTCGACGGCGACCCCATCCTCACCGGCGCCCTGCGCACCGCCCTGACCCAGGCCCGCGACTCCGTCTTCGACACCAGCGGCGCCTGACCCCGATCCCCCGCACGCCCGTCTCCCCTCCCCAGCCCCCGTACACGTAAAGGACGTTCGCCATGTCGCGATGGCGTATACCCCTGCGCGCCCCCGTGGTGCTCGCCGCGGCCGGACTGCTGCTCGCCGGCTGCGCCAACCCGAGCACCGGCAGCGCCGACGACGATCCGACCGAGCCCGTCACCATCAAGTTCTGGCACGGCTGGTCGGCGCCCGGCGAGGTCAAGGCGATCAACGACTCGATCGCCCGCTTCGAGAAGCTCCACCCGAACATCCACGTGCAGGCCACCGGCAACGTCACGGACGCCACCGTCAACCAGGCCCTGCGCGCGGGCGGCGACGAGGCCCCCGACGTCGTCTCGTCCTTCACCACGAACAACGTCGGGCAGTACTGCGACTCCGGGATGTGGGCCGACCTCGACCCGTTCATGAAGAAGACCGGGCTCGACAAGAACAAGGTCTTCCCGAAGTCGCTTCTGAACTACACGAGTTACGACGGCAACCAGTGCGCTCTGCCGCTGCTCGCGGACGCCTTCGGGATGTACTACAACAAGGACGCCTTCAAGGAGGCGGGCATCACGCACCCGCCGAAGACGATGTCCGAGTTCGTCGCCGACTCCAAGAAGCTCACGAAGAGGAAGGGCTCCTCGTACGAGCGCGTCGGCTTCATGCCGAACTTCCGGCTCTACCAGAACAGCCCCGACCGGCTGTTCGCCCAGTGGGGGCCGACCTACTTCGACAAGGACGGCTCGTCACGGCTGTCCAAGGACCCGGCCTCGTACGACTTCTTCAAGACCGCGAAGAAGCTGATGGACGCGCAGGGCGGATACGGCGCCCTGGAGCGGTTCCGCACGTCCTTCGGCGACGAGATGTCGAACCAGAACGCCTTCCTGAACGGCAAGCTGGCCATGCACCTCGACGGTGAGTGGCGCGGGCTGATGCTGAACGACGCCAAGGCCAAGTTCACGTGGGGCGTGGCCCCGCTGCCGGTCCCCGACGACCAGGCCGAGACGTACGGGCGCGGCTACCTCACCGGCACCGTCGCCGGCATCGCGCACAGCAGCAAGCACCAGAACGCGGCCTGGGAGCTGGTGAAGTTCCTGACCGCCGACACCGACCAGGTCGTGAAGTTCGCCAACGCGATCCACAACGTGCCCTCGACGAAGGCGGCCCTCAAGTCGCCGAAGCTGGATGCCGATCCGACGTTCCGCACGTTCCTGGACATCGCGAAGAACAAGTACAGCCAGGTGCTGCCCCCGTCGACGAACGGCGGCATGTACGTCGTCCAGCTCCAGGACTTCTCGTACACCGAGGAGGCGGGCAAGGTCCCGAACCTGAAGAAGGGCCTGCAACGGCTCGACAAACTCATCGACGCCGACACCCTGCAGTCGCAGAACTGAGGACCCGCGCATGGCAATCGCACTCTCCCGGCCCGCGCGGCGCAGACTGCGCACCCTGGGCTTCCTGTCCCCCTGGCTGATCGGGTTCAGCGTCTTCTTCGCGTACCCGCTGCTGGCCACCGTCTACTTCTCGTTCATGCACTACAACCAGATCAAGGCGCCCACGTTCGTGGGGCTGCGGAACTGGAAGTACGTGTTCCAGGACATGCCGCTGTTCGGCCCCGCCCTGTGGAACACGCTGTGGCTCGTCGTGATCATGGTGGCGCTGCGGGTCGTCTTCGGACTCTCGCTCGGGCTGCTCGTCACGAAGATCAAGAGCGGGGTCGGCCTCTTCCGGACCGCCTTCTACCTGCCCTACCTCGCCCCGCCGGTGGCCGCCACCGTCGCCTTCGTGTTCCTGCTCAACCCGGCGACCGGACCGGTCAACGAGGTCCTGAGCAAGATCGGTATCGACGGCCCGAACTGGTTCAACGACGCCGCCTGGGCCAAGCCGTCCCTCGTCCTGCTGTCCCTGTGGGGCATCGGCGACCTCATGGTCATCTTCATGGCCGCGCTGCTCGACGTACCGAAGGAGCAGTACGAGGCGGCGGAGCTGGACGGCGCCGGGCCGTTCGCCAAGTTCCGCTACGTGACCTGGCCGTCGATCACGCCGATCGTCATGTTCGCCGTGGTGACGGGCGTCGTGCAGACCATGCAGTACTACACGCAGGCCCTGGTCGCCGGGAAGATCGCCTCCGGCGTCTCCATCGGCCCCGGCTCGGTGATCCAGCCCGGCTACCCCGACCACTCGACCCTCACGGTCCCCCAGCTCGTCTACTCGATGGGCTTCCAGAACTTCAACACCGGCGCGGCGTGCGTGCTCTCGCTCGTCCTGTTCGTCATCGCGATGGCCGTGACGATGCTGCTCATGCGCAAGCGCTCGGGCCTGCTCGCGGCGGAGGACTGATCCCATGACCACCACCACCCTGCACCCGGCGGCGACCGCCGGCGGCGCCGTCGACGACAGAGGCACCGCCCCGAACCGCCCGCGCCGCAAGGAGATCCTCAACTGGATCGCCGTGCACAGCATCGCGATCGCGGTGGCGCTCCTGTTCGTCCTCCCCTTCGTGTTCGTCTTCCTCACGTCCGTGATGAGCGACGACCAGGCGATGAGCGGCGATCTGTGGCCGAACTCCTGGCACTGGGAGAACTACAGGACCGTCTTCGAGACCGACGGCTTCCTCGACTGGTGGAAGAACTCGATCATCTACGCGGCCCTGGGCACGCTGCTCACCGTGTGCTCGGCGATCCCCGTCGCGTACGCGCTCGCCAAGTTCCGCTTCCGCGGCCGCCGCACCGCGATGATCCTCGTCATCTCGACGATGATGCTGCCGCCGCAGGTCATCGTGATCCCGATGTACCTGGTGTGGGCCCAGCAGTTCCACCTCTCCGGGACGCTGTGGCCGCTGATCATCCCGATGGCGTTCGGCGACGCGTACTCGATCTTCCTGCTGCGTCAGTTCCTGCTGACGATCCCGAAGGAGTACATCGAGTCGGCGAAGGTCGACGGCTGCGGCGAGCTGCGCACCCTGCTGAAGATCGTGGTGCCGATGGCCAAGCCGGGCATCGCCGCGATCGCCCTCTTCCAGTTCTTCTACTGCTGGAACGACTACTTCGGGCCGCAGATCTACGCGGCCCAGAACCCGGCTTCCTGGACGCTGAGCTACGGCCTCGAATCCTTCAAGTCCGCGCACAGCGTCAACTGGAACCTGACGATGGCCGCGACGCTCCTCGTGATGGCGCCGGTCTGCATCGTCTTCTTCTTCGCACAGAAGGCCTTCGTCGAAGGCGTCACCCTCACCGGAGTAAAGGGCTGAGAACGCACATGAAGCTCGCAGTGGTCGGCGGAGGGTCGACCTACACACCCGAACTCATCGACGGATTCGCGCGGTTGCGGGACACCCTGCCGATCGAGGAGCTGGTCCTCGTCGACCCGGCGGCCGACCGTCTGGAGCTGGTCGGCGGTCTGGCCCGGCGGATCTTCGCCAAGCAGGGCCACCCCGGCGTCATCCGCACCACGTCCGACGTGGACGCCGGTGTCGCCGACGCCGACGCCGTACTGCTCCAGCTGCGCGTCGGCGGGCAGGCCGCCCGCAACCAGGACGAGACGTGGCCCCTGGACTGCGGCTGCGTCGGCCAGGAGACGACCGGCGCCGGCGGCCTCGCCAAGGCGCTGCGCACCGTCCCGGTCGTCCTCGACATCGCCGAGCGCGTCCGCCGCACGAACCCGGACGCCTGGATCATCGACTTCACGAACCCGGTGGGCATCGTGACGCGGGCGCTGCTCCAGGCCGGGCACAAGGCGGTCGGCCTGTGCAACGTCGCCATCGGCTTCCAGCGCAAGTTCGCGAAGCTGCTCGACGTGAACCCGTCGCAGGTGCACCTCGACCACGTCGGCCTCAACCACCTCACGTGGGAGCTGGGCGTCCGCCTCGGCGGCCCGGACGGCGAGAACCAGCTGCCGCGCCTGATCGCCGAGCACGGCGACGCGATCGCCGAGGACCTGCACATGCCGCGCGCGATCGTCGACCGCCTGGGGGTCGTGCCGTCGTACTACCTGCGCTACTACTACCAGCACGACGCCGTCGTGCGGGAGCTGCGCACCAAGCCGTCCCGCGCCGCCCAAGTGGCCGAGATGGAGCGGGAGTTGCTGAAGATGTACGGCGACCCGACGCTGGACGAGAAGCCGGAGCTGCTCGCCAAGCGCGGCGGCGCCTTCTACAGTGAGGCGGCCGTCGACCTCGCGGCGTCGCTGCTCGGCAACGGGGGCTCGCGCCACCAGGTCGTCAACACGTACAACAACGGCACGCTGCCCTTCCTGCCCGACGACGCGGTCATCGAGGTGCAGGCGGCCGTCGACGGCAAGGGCGCCCGCCCGCTGCCGGTGCCGCAGCTCGACCCGCTGTACGCGGGCCTCATCGCGAACGTGACGGCGTACGAGGACCTGGCCCTGGAGGCCGCCCTGCGCGGCGGCCGCGACCGCGTCTTCAAGGCGCTGCTCGCACACCCGCTGGTGGGCCAGATCGAGTACGCCGAGCAGCTCACGGACCAGCTGATCGCGCACAACCGGGAGCACTTGGCGTGGGCCTGAGCACCAGCGTGCTCGCGATCGACGCGGGCAACAGCAAGACCGACGTCGCGGTGGTCGCGGCCGACGGCAGTGTCGTCGGCGCGGCCCGCGGCGGCGGGTTCCAGCCGCCCCGGGTGGGCGTCGAGGCGGCCGTGGACGTCCTGGCGGACGCGGTCGGCCGGGCGTTCGCGCAGGCGGGAGTCGAATCGGCCGCGCATGTCTCGGCGTGTCTGGCCAACGCCGATCTGCCCGTCGAGGAGCGGGAGTTGGCGGCCGCCCTGCGCGCCCGCGGCTGGTCGTCCACGGCGAGTGTCGACGTACGCAACGACACGTTCGCGGTGCTGCGGGCCGGCCTCCTGGAGGACGCGGAGCCGCGCGGTGTCGCCGTGGTGTGCGGCGCGGGCGTCAACTGCGCGGGCATGCTGCCGGACGGCCGCACCGCCCGCTTCCCGGCGATCGGCAAGATCTCCGGCGACTGGGGCGGCGGCGGGGGCCTGGCGGAGGAGGCCCTCTGGTTCGCGGCGCGGGCCGAGGACGGCCGCGGCGAGCCGACGGCCCTGATGCGGACGCTGCCCGCGCACTTCGGCGTCCCCTCCATGTACGCCCTCATCGAGGCGCTGCACCTGGAGCGGGTGCCGGTGGAACGCCGCCATGAATGCACCCCCGTGCTGTTCGCCACGGCGGCGGACGGCGACCCGGTGGCCCGTGCGCTGGTCGACCGGATGGCCGACGAGGTCGTGGCCATGTCCACGGTGGCCCTGCGGCGTCTCGATCTGCTGGACGACGAGGTGCCGGTACTGCTGGGCGGGGGCGTGCTGGCGGCACGTCACCCTCAACTGGATGCGCGCATCGCCGAGTTGCTGGCGGAGCGGGCTCCCAAGGCGGTCCCCCGGGTGGTGTCGGAGCGACCCGTCCTGGGCGCGGCCCTGCTGGGCCTGGACGCGATCGGGGCTCCCCCGGAGGTGCATGCGCGGGTGCGGGCCCACTTCGCGCCGTAGCTCCGCGCGTTCGTTGCCGGGTGCCTCCAGGGGCGCGGGGAACTGCGCGACCAGCCACGACGGCGCGGCACCCGGCAACCGACCGTCGCCGCCACGGCGCCTATCCGTGCTTTCAGGGCCGCGGCGAACTGCGCGGCCAGCCCCTCACGCACGCGCGGCAGGCACACGAACGGGAACCGAACACGGCTCCCGGCACGTGTTCCCCACAGGGCCCCGCACACAAGATCCAGGCAAGACCTGTGCGGATCCCCGTCTCGGCAGCGATACTTGCGGCCGACGTACGACCATGGGGGAGGGTCGAGAGTGACATATCTGCAGAACGGGAGCACCGCACCGCCGGGGCACGGCGCCGTGCCGACGATGCCGAGCGTGCCGCCGCAGCAGACACGCGGCGGCACGTCATCAGGCCCACGTCCGGCGGAACCACGCCGCACCGCCTGGGCGGAGGGCATCGACCGGCTCAAGGCCGGGGCCACGACCGAGCCGGGCCGGCTGCGCATCATCGGGGCCGTGATCGCGCTGCTCGTCGTCGCGTTCGGCGCGACGACGGCCTGGCAGATGACGGACCGCTCGGCCGCGGCCGACGACGTGCTGCACTCCAGCCAGCCGCTGAGCGCCGACGCCGCCGACATCTACCGCTCGCTCGCCGACGCCAACACCGCGGCGTCCAGCGGTTTCCTGGCGGGGGGCCAGGAACCGGCGGACGTGCGCGACCGGTACGAGCGGGACATCCGGACCGCCGCCACCAAGCTCGTGACCGCCGCGGCCAGCACCGACCCGGGGTCCCCCTCGGCGAAGACGATCGCGAAGCTGAACACGCTGCTGCCCGAGTACAAGGGCCTCATCGAGCGGGCCCGCGCCAACAACCGGCAGGGCTTCCCGCTGGGCGGCGCCTATCTGCGGTACGCGAACGACAAGATGCAGGAGCAGATGCTCCCGGCCGCCGAGGATCTCTACAAGAACGAGAACCAGCGGCTGCGCGACGACTACGACGCGGCGACCCCGTACCCCTGGATCGCGATGGCGCTCGGGGTGCTCGCGCTCGGCGGTCTCGTCTGGGCCCAGCGGCGCAACTACCGCCGCACGAACCGGGTGTTCAACCACGGCCTGCTCGCCGCGACCGCCGCGTCGACGGTCGTACTGCTGTGGCTGGTGGTCGGGCACACGGTCGCGCGCAGCGGGCTCAACTCCTCGTACGACCACGGCGTACGGTCCCTGAACGTGCTGCACGACGCGAGCATCGCGTCCCTGAAGGCGCGCGGCAACGAGAACCTGACGCTGGTCAGCCGCGGCGCCGAGACCAAGCAGGTGGGCGGCAGGACCGAGGACAAGTACGACTACGACTTCAAGAAGCAGATGAGCACGCTGGCCGCCAAGCTGAAGACGGCGGACGCGCTCGCCGACGACGTCGCGGGCCGGGCGCCGGTGGGCAAGGCGAACGACAGCATGAAGGAGTGGCTGGCCCGCCACAAGATCGCGCGCGAGCAGGACGACGACGGCAACTACCAGGGCGCCCTCGACAAGATCATCGGTTCGAGGGAGAACAAGCCGACGGGCGACTGCTTCGATCTGGTGGACGACAGTCTCGACACGGCGCTCACGCACGAGCAGCGGCAGTTCAGCGCCGACGCGGGCGACGGGCGTGACGCGATGACCGGGCTGCCCGTCGGCGCGGCGCTGCTGGCGGTGCTCGCCGCCGCGGGCGCGGTGCTCGGCATCGGGCGCAGGCTTTCGGAGTACCGGTGAGAGGGGGTGCGGTGATGGATGAGCGAGGTGCGCGCAAGGTGAGTCTGCGCGGCTGGGGCGGCGTGGCGGCGATGGCGGTGGCCTGCGCCCTGACGGTGGTGTTCGCGCTGCTGCTCCCCCTGACGCAGCGCGACTCCGGCGGCGACGGCAGCACGGGGCTCGGCTCGGGCGGCGTGGCCGCCGGTACGCAGGCCAGGGCGGACGACTGCAACCCGGACGTGGCGGGCAAGGAGCCGGAGCGCAGCCTGGATCCGGACGGCGACGACAGCGGCGGCGCCGTCCAGAAGATCAAGGACCGCGGTGTCCTGCTGGTCGGCGTCGACCAGAACAGCTACCGGTGGGGCTACCGGGACCCCAACAGCAAGGACAAGAAGAAGAACGAGCTGGAGGGCTTCGACATCGATCTGGCCCGCGAGATCGCGAAGGAGATCCTCGGCAGCCCCGAGAAGATCCGTTTCAAGGCCATCCCCACCAACGAGCGCATCCCCGCCATCAAGCGCGGCGACGTCGACATGGTGGTGCGCACGATGACCATCAGCTGCAAGCGGCTCGAGGAAGTCGACTTCTCCACGGCGTACTTCCAGACGGGCCAGCAGGTGCTCGCCCCGAAGGCCTCGAAGATCTCGGGGTACGACGACTCGCTCGACGGCAAGCACATCTGCGCGGCGTCCAGTTCGACGGCGGAGTCGGCGCTGAACGGGGACACGGCGAAGGACAAGCAGCCGCGGAACGCCAAGATCCTCATCGTGCCGAACCAGCTGGACTGCCTGGTGCGCCTCCAGCTCGGCGAGGTGGACGCGGTGGTCACCGACGGCGCGCTCGCGGCGAGCCAGGCCGCGCAGGATCCGACAGTGGACCTCAAGGGTGAGCCGTTCACCAAGGAGTACTACGGCGTCGCCATGCAGAAGGGCTCGAAGGAGCTGGTGCGCCGGGTCAACAAGATCCTGGAGAAGTACCGCTCCGACGGCTGGCAGAAGTCGTACGCGAACTGGCTGGAGCAGACGCTCGGCGCGTCCTCGGGACCGCCCGCGCCGAAGTACAAGTAGCAGGGCAAGTAACCTCATTTTCACGGCATTTCAGCGAAGCGAGAGGTGATCGATGGGCGTCGCGGGACCCCCTGGTCCGGTGATGGACCGGGACGAGGTGGACCGTGCCCTGGCCCGGCTCGGTGCCGAGCACGAGGCGATCGAGACGTCGCTGCTCGCGCTCCAGGACCACGCCGGACGCCGCCTGCTCGAAGGCGCCGAGCTGACCGGGACGACCCGGGACCGCTGGGCGGCCGCCGAGCAGGCGATCACGCTGCTGTGGACGTACTTCGACGCGTACACGGGAGCGCTGCGCCTCGCACGTGACGTCCGCACCCGGCGCAAGTGGCCGAACCGGGACGACCTCGTGCAGCTGACGGAGCTGCTGCGCGGCGAGTCCGTCACGGTCGCCTCGGGCGCGGGGCACGGGACGCCGTCGTCGATCACCGGCCCCGCGAAGCTGTCCGAGCACTTCACGCTGGCCGCGCTGGTGCAGCGGATGAACGACCTGTACGCGTCGTCCCTCGACATGGTCGTGGCCGCCGACGCGGTGTGGTCGGCGCTGCCCGCCCGGATAGACATGCTCTCGGCCGAGCTGGGCCGCACGCGGCAGCTCGCGCACTCCGTGGGCGTACGGCCCGGGGAGCACCCGGCGGGTGACGACCTGGAGCGGATCACCGGCTCGCTGACCCGGCTGCGCGAGCAGGTGGTGTCCGATCCGCTCACGTACTGGCAGAAGGCGCAGGGCAGTTCGGCGCCCGGCGGCGGCCGCCCGGACACCACGGCGTACGACCGTCAGGCGCGCGCCCTGGAAGAGGTGCGGCGGGAGATCGAGGCCGTGCTGACGGTGCGGCAGGACGCGGAGTCGCGGCTGGGCCGGCTGCGGGACGTGCTCTCGCGCGCGGACCGTACGCTCGCCGAGGCGAGATCGGCGCGCGGGGAGGTGCTCGCGAAGATCGCCGCCTCTGAGGTGCCGGCGGTGTCCGGTCCGCCGATCGCCCTGCAGGAGCAGCTGGCGACGGCCGCCGAGTACCGCAGGCACGGCCAGTGGCACCGGCTCTCGCCGCTCCTGGAGTCCCTGGAGACGAAGGCCGAGGACGAACTGCTGCGGGCCCGCGAGTCGTTGACGGCGGTGACGGCGCCCCTGGCCGTCCGCGCGGAGCTGCGCGGGCGGCTCGACGCGTACAAGGCGAAGGTCGCGCGGCTGGGGTTCGCGGAGGACCCTCTGCTCGTGGAGCGGTACGACGCGGCGCGCCGCATGCTGTGGAGCGCGCCCTGCGATCTGCGGGTGGCGGGCGAGGCGGTGCTGCGCTACCAGCGGGCGGCCGCCGAGGTGTTGTCGGCGGGCGGGCCCGAGCGGGCCGCGCCGGCCGACCGGAGGGGGGAGTCGTAGGCATGGCGCAGAAGTGCACGCGGCCCGGTTGCACGGGTTCGTACGAGGACATGGGCGGGGAGCTGTACTGCGACACGTGCGGGCTGAAGCCGGACGGTGCCACGGGCGGCGTGCCCGCGCAGGCCGGCCCGGTGTCCCGCGGCTGTCAGCGGCCCGGCTGCGGCGGCTCCTACGAGGACATGGGCGGCGGCGAGCTGTACTGCGACACCTGCGGGCTCGCCCCGGTGGTGTCGCCGACGGGCCTGGTGTCGTCGCCGCCGACCGGGGTCGCGGGCCGTGGTGCGCGCGGCTCGCAGAGCTCGGCGTCGAGCTCGCGGGCCTCGTCCCGGGCGTCGTCGCGGTCCTCGCAGTCGCGCCGGTCGGTGTCGGGCCGGCTGTCGCGGTCGCTGTCCGGGAGCGCGACGTCCCGGTCGGTGTCGGTGCGCAGCTCCGGCTCGTCGGCGAGCGGTTCGGGGCGGGCCCGGCTCGGCGCGGGCCTGGTGCGGGTCCCGGACGTGCCGCGCCCGGACCCGCGCGTGATGGTGCAGGAGAACCCCGAGGTCCCCGAGCGGAAGCGATTCTGCTCGCGTTCGGACTGCGGTGCGCCGGTGGGGCGTTCGCGCGGTGACCGGCCCGGCCGCACGGAGGGGTTCTGCACGAAGTGCGGGCACCCCTACTCGTTCGTGCCGAAGCTGGGCGCGGGCGACATCGTGCACGGCCAGTACGAGGTCGTGGGCTGTCTGGCGCACGGCGGTCTCGGCTGGGTCTATCTCGCCATCGACCGTGCCGTGTCGGACCGTTGGGTGGTCCTCAAGGGTCTGCTCGACACCGGTGACCAGGACGCGATGGCGGCGGCGATCTCGGAGCGGCGCTTCCTCGCGGAGATCGAGCACTCGAACATCGTCCGCATCTACAACTTCGTCGAGCACCTCGACCAGCGCACCGGCTCCATGGACGGCTACATCGTCATGGAGTACGTCGGCGGCAAGTCCCTGAAGGAGATCGCCAACGAGCGGCGCACCGTCGACGGCAGACGCGACCCGCTGCCGGTGGAGCAGGCGTGCGCGTACGGCATCGAGGCGCTGGAGGCCCTCGGGCACCTGCACAGCCGCAACCTGCTGTACTGCGACTTCAAGGTGGACAACGCGATCCAGACCGAGGACCAGCTCAAGCTCATCGACATGGGTGCGGTCCGCCGGATGGACGACGACGAGTCCGCCATCTACGGGACGGTCGGCTATCAGGCGCCCGAGGTCGCCGAGATCGGCCCGTCCGTCGCCTCCGACCTCTACACGGTCGCCCGCACCCTCGCGGTCCTGACGTTCGACTTCCAGGGCTACACGAACGTGTTCGTGGACTCCCTGCCCGACCCCGACAACATCGAGGTCTTCCGCCGGTACGAGTCGTTCTACCGGCTGCTGGTACGCGCCACCGACCCGGACCCGGCCCGCCGGTTCGCCTCCGCCCAGGAGATGACCGAGCAGTTGACGGGGGTGCTGCGCGAGGTCGTGGCGCTGCAGACGAGCCGGCCGCGGCCCGCCCTGTCGACGCTGTTCGGGCCCGAGGTGAAGGTCACCGACACCGAGCTGTTCGCGCGGCTCGAGGGCGAGGTGTCCCCTCTCGGGGCGCGGGCGGTCCCCGTCCGCGTACGGAAGAAGGCGGCCGCGCTCGCCACCCCGGTGGTCCCCGCTCTGCCGCCGTCACCGTCCGCGCTGGTCAAGCGGCTCCAGGGGGCGGCCACCGCGGTGGCGCTGCCGGTGCCGCGGGTGGATCCGGGCGACCCGAACGCCGGGTTCCTCGCGGGCCTGATGGCGTCCGCGCCGGCCGAGCTGATCTCGGCGCTGCACGCGGCGCCCACCGGCTCCCTGGAGCTGCGCCTGCGCGAACTGCGGGCCCGCCTGGAGATGGGCGAACTCGACTCGGCGGTGCGGGGGCTGACGGCCCTGGAGGCCGACCACCCGGACGACTGGCGGGTGGTCTGGTACCGGGGCGTGGCGGCGCTCGCGACGGGCGATCACGCGAACGCGGCGCTGTCGTTCGACGCGATCTATGACGCGTTCCCCGGCGAGCCCGCGCCGAAGCTGGCGCTCGGGGTGTGCGCGGAGGTCCTGGGGCAGCTGGACAACGCGGCGGAGTACTACCGCCTGGTGTGGTCCACCGACCCGAGCTATGTGAGCGCCGCGTTCGGCCTGGCGCGGGTGCAGCTCGCCGCCGGGGACCGGGGCGGCGCGGTGCGCACCCTGGAATCGGTGCCGGAGTCGTCGATCCACTACACGGCGGCGCGCGTCGCGTCGGTGCGGGCGCGCCTGCGCGGACGGATGACCGGAGGGCTGGGCGGCGACCCGCTGCTGAACGATCTGACGGCCGCGGCCGGGCAGGTCGAGGCGCTCCAGTCGTTCGGCCTCGACGCGGTGCGCCGCGAGGAGTTGTCCACCGAGGTCCTCGGTACGGCGCTGGACTGGGTACTCTCCGGTAGGCAGGGTTCCGGTCAGCCCCAGGGCCCCGTACGCACGGTGGTCCTCGGCAACGACCTGGACGAGCGCGGCCTGCGTCTCGGCCTGGAGCGCTCGTACCGGACACTGGCCAGGCTCGCTTCGCGCGGCGAGGAGAGGATCGAACTGGTGGAGCGGGCCAACCGCTACCGCCCCCGGACGTGGGTGTGAGTTGATGTCGCAGACGCACCAGCTGGCCGCTTGCCCCAGTTGCGAGGAGCCGCTCGACGAGAGCGACCGCTTCTGCGGGGCCTGCGGATACGACCTGTCGTCGGTGCCGCCGGTGCCGGACGACCAGCCGACGCTGACCATCGCCGCCCCGGAGGCGGAGCCGGCCGAGGGGGCGCGGGCCGCTTCCGTGGACTGGCCGGACGCGCCCGAGCCGGACAGCTCGGACACGCCGGCGCCGGTCCATCTGCCGACCGACCTGGAGGGCACGGACTCGGGCGGGGGTGAACTGCCCACGGCCGTCCGGTTCGACGACGCCCCGGAGGGCGACTTCCCGCTCGCCGCGCCCGATCCGCGGACGGCGACGCCCGAGGAGCTGGGGGCCGCGACCCCGCCGGCCGGCACCAAGCTGTGCGTCGCCTGCCGGGCCGGGCAGGTCGACGCGGACGGCTACTGCGAGAACTGCGGGCACGCCCAGCCGCGCGAACGCGACCACATGGAGCAGGAGTTGGGCGCGGTCGCGGCCGTCAGCGACCGGGGCCTGCGGCACCACCGCAACGAGGACGCGTTCGCGATCTCGTCGGCCGCGCTGCCCGACGGCTTCCCCGCGGTCGTCGCCGTCGTCTGCGACGGGGTGTCGTCCGCGACCCGCCCCGACGACGCGTCGCTGGCCGCGTCCCGTGCCGCCAACGAGGCGCTGCACGAGTCGCTGCCCCGCGGCACGCACCCGCAGCAGGCCCTGCACGAGGCGATCGTGGCGGCCGCCGAGGCCGTCAACTCCCTGGCGCAGGAGCCCGCGACGGCCCGCGAGCACCAGCCGCACCAGAACGCGCCGGCGTGCACCTTCGTCGGCTCGATCGTCACGCGCGAGCTGCTGGTCGTGGGCTGGGTCGGGGACTCGCGCGCCTACTGGGTGCCCGACGACCGGACGGCGCCCGCGGCCCGGCTCACCGAGGACGACTCGTGGGCCGCGCAGATGGTCGCCGCCGGGCTGATGAACGAGGCGGAGGCGTACGCCGACGAGCGGGCCCACGCGATCACCGGCTGGCTGGGCGCGGACGCGTACGAACTGGAGCCGCACACGGCTTCCTTCAAGCCGGACCGGCCTGGTGTCGTGGTGGTGTGCACCGACGGGCTGTGGAACTACGCGGAGGCCGCGGAGGAGATGGCGCGGATCGTTCCCGCCGACGCGGCGCGGCGCCCGCTGCACAGCGCCCAGGTCCTCGTGGGCCACGCGCTCGACGGCGGGGGCCACGACAACGTAACAGTGGCGGTGCTGCCGTTCCCGGTCCCCCAGCAGGGGGCAGGATCGGCCTAGGACGGGCGGTTTCGTCCGGCCGGCACCGATCGTCACCGATGGTCTTGTTCAGGGGGGACTTGTCACCATGGCCATTTTCTCGAAGTCGAACGTCCCGCAGTTCTCGGTCGAGGTGTACCAGAACGAGTACCTGCCCGAGGGCGGCCGCGAGGTCAACGCGATCGTCACCGTGACGTCCACGGGCGGCGGCACCGTCGGCAGCGCCGTGGGGGCCCCTCATCGGTACAGCGCCGGGGACGGGCCGGACGCCGCGGTGGCGCTGATGGTGGACTGTTCCGGCTCGATGGACTACCCGCCGACGAAGATGCGGGGCGCGCGCGAGGCCTCGGCCGCGGCGATCGACACCCTGCGCGACGGGGTGCACTTCGCGGTGATCGCGGGCACGCACGTCGCCAAGGAGGTCTACCCGGGGGCCGGGCGGCTCGCCGTCGCGGATCCGGCCACCCGGGAGCAGGCCAAGCAGGCGCTGCGCAAGCTGTCCGCGGGCGGCGGCACCGCGATCGGCACCTGGCTGCGCCTCGCCGACCGCCTGCTGTCCTCCGCCGACGTGGGGATACGTCACGGCATCCTGCTCACCGACGGGCGCAACGAGCACGAGTCGCCGGAGGACCTGCGCGCGACGCTCGACGCGACGGCGGGCCGCTTCACCTGTGACGCCCGCGGCGTCGGCACGGACTGGGAAGTGAAGGAGGTCACAGGGATCGCTTCGGCGCTGCTCGGCACCGCCGACATCGTGGCCGACCCGGCGCACCTGGCGGCCGACTTCACGCAGATGATGGAGACGGCGATGGGCAAGGAGGTCGCCGACGTCGCCCTGCGGCTGTGGACCCCGCTCGGCTCCGAGATCAAGTTCGTGAAGCAAGTGGCGCCCACCGTCGGGGAGTTGACGGACCGCCGCACCGAGGCGGGCCCGCGCGCGGGCGACTATCCGACGGGTTCGTGGGGCGACGAGTCGCGCGACTATCACGTGTGCGTCCAGGTGCCGAACGCCGAGCTCGGCCAGGAGATGCTCGCCGCCCGGGTCTCGCTGGTGATCCCGCAGCCGGACGGCACCGCGCAGACGCTGTCGCAGGGGCTCGTCCGCGCGGTGTGGACGGACGACATGGCGGCCTCCACGTCGATCAACCCGCAGGTCGCGCACTACACGGGCCAGGCCGAACTGGCGCAGGTCATCCAGCAGGGCCTGGACGCCCGCAAGGCGGGCGACGTGGACGGGGCGACCGCGAAGCTGGGCCGCGCGGTACAGCTCGCGGCGCTCTCCGGGAACGCGGATACGGCGAAACTGCTTTCGAAGGTGGTGGACGTGGTGGATGCCGCGGAAGGTACTGTTCGATTGAAGGCGAAGGTCGCGGAGGCCGACGAGATGACTCTCGAGACCCGGTCCACCAAGACGGTTCGCGTCAAGAAGTAGCGTCCAGAACCAACAGCTCAGACTGACGTACGCGTACGTACGAAGGAGAGGGGGAAGCGCCGACATGCCGACCTGCCCGAACGGACACCAGTCGGGTTCCGACGACTGGTGCGAGGTCTGCGGTCACCGCATGGCCGGTGCCGTGCCCCCGCCCCCTCCGCCGCCCCCGGCCGCCGGTTACGGCTACCCCGGGCCGTCCGTGCCGCCCGCGCCGGGCGGTGTGGGCGGAGCGCCCGAGCTGTGCCCGCAGTGCCGTACGCCGCGGGAGGGCGGCGCGCCGTTCTGCGAGGAGTGCCGCTGGAACTTCCTCACGAACACGGCGACGTCGTACACCCCCGCGGCCCCGAACCCGCCGCTGCCGACGTCCGGCGGCTCCAGTGGTCCCGGTGGCCCGGCGGGTCCGAACCCGGCGCTGCGCTTCCAGCAGCCGCCGCAGGGCCGCGACCCGTACGAGTACCAGGGCTCGCGTCCCTCGCAGGTGAACCGGCCGGCCGAGCCGATCCCGCCGAACCCGTTCGGCGGCGAGCCGTCGGGCCCGTCCCCGTTCCCGCCGCCCGGGCCGAACGGGACGGGCGGGGGCGTCCCGCAGGCGTTCCAGCAGCAGCCGCCCGCGCCGGCGCAGCCGGGTCCGCCCGCGCCTCCGCCGTTCCCGGACCCGCAGGGCCCGCCGCCTCCGCCGCCGGGGCCGACGGGTCCCACGGGTCCCTCGAACCCGTCGTTCGGCGGGGGCGGGACGGGCGCCGACGACTGGGTGATCTCGCCGCCGTCGTCGGCGTCGACGACCGCGCCGCCGTTCCAGCAGCAGCCGCCCCAGCACCAGTACCCGCCGCAGCAGCCGCAGGGGCCGGTGAGCTGGTCGGCGACGATCGGTCCGGACCGTGAGTACTTCATGGCGATGATGCAGCGCAGCGGCCCCGAGGCGTCGGGCCTGAACCTGCCCGCGTACTCGCCGGAGCAGCAGCGTCAGCTCGTCGGCAACCAGATCACGATCGGCCGCCGCCGGCACTCGACCGGTGACACCCCGGACATCGATCTGTCGGTGCCGCCGGAGGACCCGGGCGTCTCGCACTCGCACGCGATCCTGGTGCAGCAGCCGGACGGCACCTGGGCGGTCGTCGACCAGAACTCGACGAACGGCACGACGGTCAACGGCGGCGAGGAGCCGATCCAGCCGTTCGTCCCGGTCCCGCTCCAGGACGGCGACCGGGTGCACGTCGGGGCCTGGACCACGATCACCATCCGGCGCGGCTGAGCGGCCACGCGTACGGCCCTTCCGGGTCGTCCAGCCAGGCCCACTGCCGGCCCTCGCGCACGGTCACGCCGAACCGTTCGCGCGCGGGCCGGCCCTCGCGTTCCCAGAGCGCCAGGGCCTCGTACGGATCCGTGGCGCCGGCGGTCAGGGTCAGCAGGAAGCGGAACAGCTCGTCCTGCAGCACCCGCCGCGGCAGCCCCCCGATCAGCGGCTCGGGCACCGTCGCCGCCGTGTCGCCCCGCAGGGCGACGAAGTACGCCGGGGTGTGCAGGAACCGCCCCTCGGCGTACTCCGTGTCCCGCACGGTCAGCACCAGCAGCCCGGTCGACAGCGGTGCGAGGATCCGCGCCCCGGGACGGCACTGCCCGAGCCAGGCCGGCGGCACCGCGCGCAGCGCGCACGTGGCCATGATCCGGTCGTAGGGCGCCCGTTCCGGGCAGCCGCGCGCCCCGTCCCCGGTGACGACGGCCGGCCGGTACCCGGCGGCGGCGAGATGGGCCCGCGCCGACTCGGTGATCTCGGGGTCGAGGTCGACGGTCGTCACCTGGTCGTCGCCCAGCCGGTCGGCGAGCAGCGCCGCGTTGTAGCCGGTGCCCGCGCCGATCTCCAGGACCCGGTCCCCGTCGCGGATGTCCAGGTCGGCCAGCATCCGGGCCATCAGCGACGGCTGGCTGCTGGAGGACACCAGCTCCCCGTCGCGCAGCCGGGTGGCCAGCGGCTGGTCCGCGTAGACACCGCGCAGCCAGCGCAGCCGGCGCTGCGGGTCGGGGTGCTCGCCCCACAGCCGCTCGTAGCCGCCCGGGACGCCCAGGAAGTAGTACGGCACGAAGAGGTGGCGCGGCACCCGCTCGAACGCCGCGCGCCAGCGGGAGTCGTCGTCCCACACCCCGCTCTCCTCGATCTCGCGCACGAGCCCGGCCCGCGCCCGTGCGGCGAGCAGCCCGAGGTCACCAGGTCCTTCGACGTGCTCTGCGCCCATATGTCCACTGTGCTGCGGCGACGCCCGTTCGGCGAGCCCCCTGCCGCGGCCCGGTGCGGTCCTAAGCCCCGGGTCCTCGGTCACCGTGTCTGAGAGCATGGACACGTGACTGAGATCCCGCGCGACACGCTTCAGGAGCAGACGTTCTACGAACAGGTGGGTGGCGAGGAGACCTTCCGCCGTCTCGTGCACCGCTTCTACGAGGGCGTCGCACAGGACCCGCTGCTGCGGCCCATGTATCCGGAGGAGGACCTGGGTCCGGCCGAGGAGCGGCTCGTCCTGTTCCTGATGCAGTACTGGGGCGGCCCGCGCACGTACAGCGACAACCGGGGCCACCCGCGGCTGCGGATGCGGCACGCCCCCTTCCAGGTGGACCGCGCCGCGCACGACGCGTGGCTGAAGCACATGCGGGACGCGGTGGACGAGCTCGGGCTCTCCGACGAGCACGAGCGGACGCTGTGGAACTACCTGACCTACGCGGCGGCCTCGATGGTGAACACCGCGGGCTGACCCGGCGGTCCCGCCCGGACACCGCTCACCGACCGCGGTGTACCACTATTCGGCCACGATCCGGTCCAGACCTCTTCCCCAACCCCGTCGGCTCTGACAGCATCCCGCACAGACTTTCGGGGGCGCACGGCGTGAAACGGGGATGCGGGGGCGGCAGGGGTGTGGGGTTTTGTCCTCCTACGGGTGCGGGCGCATCGTCTGCTGCTGACCGCCGCGGTGCTCGCGGTGCTGCTGACGGCGTCGGTGCTGGCGATGCTCAGCGCGTTCTCCGGCGCGATCGGCGACGCCTCGCTGCGGCACGCGCTGCGCACCCGGGACGCGGCGTCGACCGCGCTGGTGGTCCGCGCCGACGTCCCCGCCGAGGGGCGAAAGGCGGCCGAAACCGCCCTCGACAAGGGCGCGCGGCGCGTCTTCGACGGGCTGCCGGTACGTCGTGAGTCGCTGATCGCCTCCGGCCCGTACGCCCTGCCGCACACCCCGCACGGCAAGCAGCCGGATCTGACGAGGCTCGCGGCGATCGAGCGCTCCGAGGTGCGGGTCACCGCCGGCCGGCTGCCCCGCGCCCCGCGCGGCTCCGTGATCGAGGCGGCCGTCCCGCAGGCCGCCGCGCAGGTGCTGAAGCTGGAGCCGGGCGACCGCCTCGCCCTCACCGACCGGCTCGGCGGGCCCGCGGTCACCGTCGAACTGACCGGCGTCTACCGCCCGGCCCGCCCGCAGTCCCCGTACTGGACGCTCGACGAGCTCGGCGGGCGCGGTGTGCAGAAGCAGAGCTACACGACGTACGGGCCGCTGCTGGCGGACCCCTCGGTGCTGGCGGGCGGCAGGGTCAGCGACGGGCAGTCGGCGTGGCTGACGTCGGCGGACTTCCGGACGGTGACGACCGGCCGGATCGACGCGCTGCGGGACGCCGCCCGCGCCGGCACCCGAGAGCTCCAGCACGGCAAGGCCCTCGCGGACGCCTCCGCGGTCGGCACCTCGCTGCCCGACGTGCTGGACCGGGCGGAGCGGGCGCTGCTCGTCTCGCGCTCGACGCTGCTGATCGTCGCGCTGCAGCTGATCCTGCTCGCCGGGTACGCGCTGCTGCTCGTGGCCCGGCTGCTGAGCGCCGAACGCGCCGGTGAGACCTGGACGCTGCGGGCCCGCGGCGCCTCGCGGGCCCGCGTCACCGGGCTCGCGGCGACCGAGGCGCTGCTGCTCGCGCTGCCCGCCGCGGTGTGCGCGCCGCTGCTCGCCGGCCCGCTGACCCGGCTCGTCTCCTCGCAGGGCGCCCTGTCCCGGATCGGGCTGCGGCTCGACGTGGGCGCGGGCGGGGCGGTGTGGCTGGTGGGCGTGGCCGTCGCGGTGGGCTGCGCGCTCGCGGTGACGGTGCCGGCGCTGACCGCGCAGGCGCCCGAGCGCGGCCGGGCCCGGGCGCTGCCCGCGCCGCTGCGGTCCGGTGCCGACGTGGGGCTGCTCGTCATCGCCGGTGTCGCGTACTGGCAGCTGGACCGGCAGACGACCGGTTCGGGCGCGATCAGCGCCGACCGCGGCGGCAACCTGGGCATCGACCCACTGCTGGTGGTGGCGCCCGCGTTGGCGCTGCTCGCGGGCACCGTACTGACGCTGCGGCTGCTGCCGCCGGTGGCGAAGCTCGCGGAGCGGTGGGCGGCGAGCGGGCGCGGGCTGCCGACGGCGCTGGCGGGCTGGCAGTTCAGCCGCCGTCCGATGCGCGGCGCCGGGCCGGTGCTGCTGCTCGTCCTGGCCGTCGCCATGGGCATGCTGGCGATCGGCCAGGGCGCCTCGTGGGACCGCTCGCAGGAGGACCAGGCGGACTTCCGCTCCGGCGCGCCGGTCCGGGTCCTCGCGACGGAACCCGGCATGGACCGGGTCGCCCGGTACGGGTCCGTGCCCGGGGTGCGCGAGGCGGCGCCCGGCTACCGGCTGCCGGTGTCGCTCAGCGGCGGCCGGTCGGCCACGGTCCTCGCGCTCGACACGGCGCACCTCGAGGACGACCTGCTGCTGCGCGAGGACCTCGCGGACTCCTCGCCGCGCCAGGTCGTCGCGTCCGTCGCGCCGAGGACGAAGGCGGACCCGGGCATCGAGCTGCCCGAGAACGCCTCACGCGTCGAGTTCACCCTGCGCGGGACGCAGGCGGAGAGCGCGGACAGCGTCGGCCCCGCCGGGGTCACGACGGTCGCCGCGACCCTCCAGGACCGGTACGGACTCGCGTACCGGATGCAGGTCGGCACCCTCCCGGTGGACGGCCGCACCCACCGCCTCGGACTGGACCTGGGCCCGGCGGCGGGGCCGCTCGTCGTGACGGGGCTGGACTTCGACACGGAGAAGCGCATCGGCCAGGAGGCGACGCACCGCATCGCGTTGCAGGGGGTCGGCGCCGCCGGACAGGGCGGCTCCACCCGGCGGTTGGACATCGCGGGCACCCGGTGGACCACGTCGATGGTGGAGTCGCGGACCCCGGAACCGGGTGCGCCGGGCGCGCCGACCGCGCCGACGCTGGATGCGCAGCGGGCCGACGGGACGACGGCCGTGGTGTACGGCACCGGGTTCGAGCTGGCGGGGGACGCGGCGGGCGACCTGCCCAGCGTGAACGTCCGGCTCGGTGTCGACCGTCCCAAGGTCACGCAGATCGCCGCGGTCGCCACCGACCGCTATCTGCAGGCGACGGGGACGCGCACCGGGCAGAGCGTCGACGTGGACCTGGGCGGCGGCGAGGCCGTACGGGCCCGGATCGTGCGGAGCGTCCGGGCGCTGCCGACGACGGGCCCCGAGGCGGAGGCCGCGGCGACGGGCCCGGGCTCCGGTGCGGACGGGACGAGGGACGGTGGCGCGCTCCTGCTCGACCTGCGCGACCTCAACCGGGCCCTCGTGGACCGCGGCACCGATCCGGTCGCCCCGAACGAGTGGTGGCTGTCGACCGCGCCCGGTGACGAGGCGAAGGCGGCGGCCGCGCTGCGCGCCGACCCCGACACGGGCTACGCGCAGATCGTGGTGCGCGCGGAGATCGGCGAGCAGTTGCGTGACGATCCGCTGGGCGCGGGCCCGCAGTCGGCGCTCACCGCGGCGGCCCTCGCGGCGGCCGCGCTCGCGGCGGTCGGCTTCGCGATGAACACGGCCGGTTCGCTGCGCGAGCGCGGCGCCGAGTTCGCGATCCTCGGCGCGCTCGGGGCCTCCCGCCGGCGGCTGGCCCGGCTCGTCGCCGCCGAGCAGGGCATTCTCGTGGCGCTCGCGCTGCTGGTGGGGATCGGGCTCGGCACGTTCCTGACCCGGGCGGTGGTGCCGCTGATCGTGCTGACCGGTGACGCGACCCGGCCGGTGCCCGACGTCCTCGTCCGCCTCCCGCTGCACCAGGTGGGGCTGCTGCTCGCGGGCGTGGCCGTCACCCCCGTACTGATCACCGCGGGTCTGGCGCTGCGCAGGCCGCCGCGCGCCGCGATCACGCTGCGCACCCAGGGAGGCGAGTGACATGGCCGCTGCGACGAAGCCCGTGGCGCCCTGGGTACGCACCCGGCTGCGGGCCGCGCCGGGCGCGGCGGCGGCGCTGTTCCTGCTCGTGCTGCTCACGTCGTGCCTGGCCGCGGCGTTCCCGCGGGCCGTGGACCGCTACGAGGACGAGGGGCTGCGGCAGGCCGTCGCCGACGAGGCGCCGAGCCGGACGGTCCTGAACGTCACCGCGAGCGCCCCGGGCCTCGAGGTCGAGCAGGAGCAGCGGGAGCGGCAACTCACGGAGCGCTTCGCGAGGACCGCGTTCCACGCCATCGTCGGCTCCCTCAAGAAGCCGTACGTCGCGGACCCGCGCGAATCGTCGTACGGGCTCCGCGCCCCGGCGGGCTCGAAAGGTGTGCGCGTCGACGACGCGTGGCTGCCCCGGCCGTACGGCCTGCGGCCGGAGTTCACCCTGTACGCGCAGAGCGGGCTCGCCGCGCACGCGACGGTGACGGCGGGCCGGCTGCCGGGCGCGACCGCCACGGACACGCGGCTGGAGGCGGCCGTGACGCGGGAGACCGCGCGGCGCCTCCACATCAAGGCCGGTTCGGTCCTCCATGTACCGAGCGCGGACGCCCGGACCATCGCCGTACGGATCACCGGGATCGTCGCGCCGAAGAACCCTTCGGGCGCGTACTGGTCGGCGGCTGGGCTGCTGCGTACGCCACAGCTGCGCAGCACCGACGGCATACCTCCGTCGAGGTACTGGGGGGCCGCTCTGCTGCTGGACCCGAGTGCCTCGATCGCGCTCTCGCGCTCATGGCTCGTCGAGCCGTACTGGCGGATCGCCCCGGACACCTCGGCGCTCACGGCCCGTGAACTGCCGGACCTCAAGGCGGGGTTGGCGTACACGATGGACGGCCCCGGGATGCTGGAGGTGCAGCAGGCGACGAGGAGCACGGGCACCGAAGTCACCAGCGGGCTCCGCGACATCCTCATCCGCTACGAAGACCTGCGCGGCGACGTGACCCCGGTGGTGTCGGTCGCCGCGTACGGCACGGGCACCGTCGCCTGCGTCGTGCTGCTCATGGCGGGCGGCCTGGCCGCGGACCGGCGCCGCACCGAGTTCGCCCTGCTGCGCTCGCGCGGCGGTTCACTGCGCGGCATCGGCCGGCGGCTGTTCGCCGAGACGGCGGTGGTGGCGGTCCCCGCGGGCGCGCTCGGCTTCCTGCTCGCGGTCGCGCTCGTGCCCGGCGGCCGCCCGTCGCCGGCCGCGTTCGCCGCGGGCGCGGTGGTGCTCGTGGCGTGCGCGGTGCTGCCGGTGCACGCGCTGGCCGCGCATCGCCGCGTACGGCTGCACGGCGAGCGCGACGACGTGGCCACGGCCCGCCCGTCGGCCCGCCGCACGGTCGCCGAACTGACGGTGCTGGTCCTGGCGGTCGGCGCCATCGTGGCGCTGCGCCGCCGCGGTGCCACCGACGGCGGCGACGGCCTCGTCGCGCTCGCGCCGGTCCTGGTCGGTGTGGTGGCCGCGTTCGTCCTCGTACGGGTCTATCCGCTGCCGCTGCGCCGCCTCGTGGGGCCCACCGGGCGGCTGCGCGGCGCGGTCGGGCATCTGTCGCTGGCCCGCGCGGCCCGTGCCAGGTCGGGCGCGGGCACGGCCGTGCTGTCGCTGCTCGCGCTGCTCACGGCGCTGACGACGGCGGCGTTCGGCGGCAGCGTCCTCGCCGGGATCGACGGCACCCGCGACCACGCGGCGCTCCTCGCGACCGGCGCCGACGCCCGCGTGGAGGGGTCCGGGCCGCTCTCCGCCGCGGTCGTCTCCCGGGTCCGCGGGACGTCCGGCGTGGGCACCGTCACCCCGGCCACGATCCGCTCCGACGCCGAGGTAAGGGACGGCACCCGGCGCCTGCCGCTGGCGGCGGTGGACCCGGCGGCGTACGCGCGTCTGGCCCGTCACACGGGCCTCGGGGCGTTCGACGCGGGCGCGTTGAAGCCGTCGGGCGACACGATCCCGGCGCTGGTCTCCCCGTCGATGGCCGCGCTGTTCGAGGGCGGGCGTCTGGACCTGTGGATGAACGGCGAGATCGTGTCGCTGCGGGTGGCGGCCGTCCGCGCCACGACGCCCGCCCTCGCCGAGGACTTCCTGATCGTCGACACCCGCGCCCTCGCCCGCGCGACCGGCGTCCCGAGCCGCCCCACGACGCTGCTGCTCACCGGCACCGCCATCGACGCGGGCGCCCTGCACAAGGCGGCGGGCGGGGGCACGACCGTCCGGCTGCGCTCCGTCGAACGCGCCCGCTACGTCGACTCCCCGCTGCAGACCGGCGCCACCGGCATCTACGTCGCGGCGGTCGCCGCGGGCGCGGGCTTCGCGGTCCTCGCCCTGCTCCTCGCCCTCGCCAGGGCCGCCCCGGAGCGCCTCGCGCTGCTGGCCCGCCTGCGCACCATGGGCCTCACCCGCCGCCAGGCGCGCCGTCTGCTGATCCTGGAGGCGCTCCCCCAGGCCCTGCTCGCCGCGGCGGGCGGCGCCCTGACCGGCTGGGCCGCGGTCCTCCTCCTCGCCCCCGGCCTCGACCTCACGAGGCTGGCCCTGGCGGACGCGGCGGGCGACACGACGACCCAGCTGTCCACGGACCCGCTGTCGCTGGTGCTGCCCGCGGCGGGAGTGGTGGTGCTGGCGGCCGGGGTGGCGTCGGTCCAGGCGTGGTGGGCCGGACGGCGGGGATCGGTACGGGAGTTGAGAGCGGGTGAGACGACGTGAGGGCGCGGCCCGTGCGGCACAGCACCCCCGTCGCACAGGACATCGGGCAGCGCACCAGGCCGCACACCAGTCACGGCATCTCTCAGAACAGCACGCAGGACAGCACGCAGGACATCTCGCAGGAGACGGTGACCTCATGACGACCGACCACACCGGCACCGGCACGGCCTCCCCCTCCCTCGCGGAGCTGGAGCAGCGGGCGTCCGCCCACCGCGACCGTCCGGCGTACGGCCACGACGCGCTGATCAGCTGTGACCGGCTCGTCCGCATCTTCACGACGGACGGCGTCGAGGTACAGGCCCTGCAGGGCCTCGATCTGCTGGTCGAGGAGGGCGAGTTGATGGCTCTCGTGGGCGCGTCGGGCAGCGGCAAGTCGACCCTGATGAACATCCTGGCGGGCCTGGACGAACCCACCGCCGGCGCGGCCAGGGTCGCGGGCTACGACCTGCTCACGATGGGCAGCAAGGAACGGCTCCGCTACCGCCGTGAGGCCGTCGCGTTCGTCTGGCAGCAGACGGCCCGCAACCTCCTGCCGTATCTGACGGCAGCTCAGAACGTGGCGCTTCCCATGCAGTTGCGCGGCCGTGGTCCCCTCCGCCGCGCCAAGAAGGCCGAACGGGCCAGGGAACTCCTGGACCTCCTCGGCATCGGCGACTGCCACGACCGCCGCCCGGAGCAGATGTCCGGCGGTCAGCAGCAGCGTGTCGCCATCGCCGTGGCCCTGGCCAACGAGCCGAAGGTGCTGCTCGCCGACGAGCCCACCGGCGAACTCGACTCGCACACCGGCGAGCAGATCTTCGCCGCGTTCCGCACGGCGAACGAGGAGCTGGGCACGACCGTCGTCATCGTCACGCACGACCAGACGGTCGCCTCGGAGGTACGCCGCACGGTCGCCATCCGCGACGGCCGTACGTCGACGGAGGTACTGCGCCGCACGCACGTCGACGCGGCGACGGGCCAGGAGTCCCTGGTCTCCCGCGAGTACGCGATGCTGGACCGCGCGGGACGCCTCCAGCTCCCCGTGGAATACACGCAGTCGCTGGGCATGCGGGACCGGGTCATGCTGGAGCTGGAGGAGGACCACATCCAGATCTGGCCGGACGACCAGGAGCGGTGACAGGTCCCGCCGGGCCACCCGGCGGCCCCGGGAGGATCAGGTGACGCCGCCGCTCAGGCGGGCGTGACCGCGAGCCCGCCGAGGCCGGTGGTCCCCCGGCGCAGCGCCACCGAACCGTACGGGGTACGCAGCCGCACCCACGCCCCGGCGGCCAGCAGATCGACGGGGTCCCCGCGCAGGAACCCGAGCGAGACCGCCGCGTGCGCGACGCGCACCGGCACCCCGCCGGCCCCGATCTCCCGGGTCCAGATCTCCCGGCCGATGCGGTCGAGCGCGGCACGGGTCCGCGCCTCGGGCGCCAACTCCTCGACGCGGGACCGGAATTCACCCACGGCGACCTTCACGAGCTCGCGCAGTGCCGCCGCGCCGGGGAAGCCGGGCACCCGCTCCCACCCGCCGCGGGGCGGCAGCACTCCGGCCCACGGCGGCCCGGTGACGGCCCCCGGGACCACGGCGGTGGCGGCGCCCTCGTCGACCGACTCGAGCAACTCCCCCGCCGACACGGTCACGTCGAGCGCGTCGTCGATCCCGTTCTCGTACGGCTTCAGCAGCCGTGCCGTACGGATCGCCAGCACCTCGAACGACGGCGGCCGCCCGAACACGGCGAGCGCCTGCCCGCCGGCCTGCGCCTGGACGCGTACGGCGGCCGCCTTGTCGTAGTGCAGCAGCCGGCCCAGGAAGGCGGCGAGGTCCGCCGCCTCCCCGGTGTCGGCGAAGTGCAGCACGGGCGCGCTCATGCGGCGAGCGCCTCCGCGCCGTCGTCGAAGTACTCCCGCAGGAAGGACTTCTCGTCGTCGGTGATCCGCCGCGGCCGCTGCGCCTCGAAGTCGAACGGCACGATGACCGTCGACGCCCGGACGTAGACGTCGTCGGCGTCCTTCACCTCGTAGGCGAGCGTGAACGAGGCGGCCCGTATCTCGGTCACCCACATCTCGATGTCCACCGGCGCGTGCCGGTGGACCAACTGCCGCTTGTAGTCGATCTCATGGCGCGCCACGACAGACCCCTGCTGGAAGTCCTTGTCCGGCCGGAACAGGAAGTCGATACGGGCTTCCTCCAGGTACCGGAGGAACACCACGTTGTTCACGTGGCCGTACGCGTCCATGTCCGCCCAGCGCAGGGGGCAGGCGTATACGTGGCGAGCCATCAGCCGCGGGTCAGCTTCTTGTAGGTGGCGCGGTGCGGGCGGGCCGCGTCGGCGCCGAGCCGCTCGATCTTGTTCTTCTCGTACGACTCGAAGTTGCCCTCGAACCAGAACCACTTGGAGTCGCCCTCGTAGGCGAGGATGTGCGTGGCCACTCGGTCCAGGAACCACCGGTCGTGGGAGACGACGACGGCGCAGCCGGGGAACTCCAGCAGAGCGTTCTCGAGAGAGCTGAGGGTCTCGACGTCGAGGTCGTTGGTCGGCTCGTCGAGGAGCAGCAGGTTGCCGCCCTGCTTGAGGGTGAGCGCGAGGTTGAGGCGGTTGCGCTCACCGCCGGAGAGCACACCGGCCGGCTTCTGCTGGTCCGGCCCCTTGAACCCGAAGGCCGACACATACGCGCGGCTGGGCATCTCGACCTGGCCGACGTTGATGTAGTCGAGCTCGTCGCTCACCACGGCCCAAAGGGTCTTCTTCGGGTCGATGTTGGCGCGGTTCTGGTCGACGTACGAGATCTTGACGGTGTCGCCGACCTTGATGTCGCCGGAGTCCGGCGTCTCCAGGCCCTGGATCATCTTGAACAGGGTGGTCTTACCGGCACCGTTCGGACCGATGACACCGACGATGCCGTTGCGCGGCAGCGTGAAGCTCAGGTCGTCGATCAGCACCTTCTCGCCGA
Organism: Streptomyces sp. cg35; assembly: GCF_050410835.1. Lineage (NCBI taxonomy): Bacteria > Bacillati > Actinomycetota > Actinomycetes > Kitasatosporales > Streptomycetaceae > Streptomyces > Streptomyces sp. cg35. Next base: position 5,788,534 of record NZ_CP191268.1, on the reverse strand, counting down.
AGGCCTTGCTGAGGTTGTTGACCTCGACGACGATGCTGCCCAGGCGCGGGCCCGGCGGGATCTGGATCTCCTCGAAGTCCAGCTTCCGCATCTTGTCGGCCTCGGCGGCCATCTCCTCGTAACGAGCGAGACGGGCCTTGGACTTGGCCTGACGCCCCTTGGCGTTGGACCGCACCCACTCCAGCTCTTCCTTGAGCCGCTTCTGCCGCTTCTCGTCCTTCTTGCCCTCGACCTTGAGCCGCTCGGACTTCTTGGTGAGGTAGGTCGAGTAGTTGCCCTCGTAGGGGATGGCGCGACCGCGGTCGAGCTCGAGGATCCACTCGGCGACGTTGTCGAGGAAGTACCGGTCGTGGGTGATGGCGACGACGGTGCCCTTGTACTGGGCGAGGTGCTGCTCCAGCCAGTTCACCGACTCGGCGTCGAGGTGGTTGGTGGGCTCGTCGAGGAGCAGCAGGTCGGGCGCCTCGATGAGGAGCTTGCAGAGCGCGACGCGGCGCTTCTCACCACCGGAGAGGTTGGTGACGGGCCAGTCGCTGGGCGGGCAGCCCAGCGCGTCCATGGCCTGCTCCAGCTGACCGTCGAGGTCCCACGCGTCGGCGTGGTCGAGGTCCTCCTGGAGCTTGCCCATCTCTTCCATGAGCGCGTCGCTGTAATCGGTGGCCATGAGCTCGGCCACCTCGTTGAAACGCTTGAGCTTGCCCATGATCTCGGCGGCGCCGTCCTGCACGTTCTCCAGGACGGTCTTCGACTCGTCGAGCTTCGGCTCCTGCATGAGGATGCCGACGCTGTAGCCGGGCGACAGGAAGGCGTCACCGTTCGACGGCTGCTCGATGCCCGCCATGATCTTCAGGACGGTCGACTTACCGGCACCGTTCGGACCGACGACGCCGATCTTCGCTCCGGGGAGGAAGTTCAGGGTGACGTCGTCGAGGATCACCTTGTCGCCGTGCGCCTTGCGCGCCTTGCGCATGGTGTAGATGAACTCAGCCAAGAGAAACCGTCCGGCAGTCGAAGTGTGGCAGCGAGGGGCCCGCGTGATGCGGCTCCACCGCGTGAGGGCAGATACACCCCATCTTGCCGCATGGCCAGTGCTGGGCGGAAACCCGTATCAGGGGGTGGGCCTGAGCTGGGGGTTTCGGCGGGCCGCGGTGGTGGGGCTGTGTACGGCGGGAGGTGAGCGTTGGACGCGGACGGCCCGGTCCGACGCGAGAAGCGCCGGGCCGGGCCGTCGGGGACGTCGTCGGATCAGTCCGTGCCGAACTCCATCGCCGCCCGGTCCAGCGCAGCGTCGTCGTCGGAGACCGCGCCGCGGGACGCGATGGCCTCGGCGCCGCCCTCGGGCAGGGTGCCGATGAGGCCGGTCGCGGCGGCCTGGGCGGCGCCGATCGCCGGGTTGGCGGTGCCGATCAGGCCGAGGCCCGCGTACTGCTCCAGCTTGGCGCGGGAGTCGGCGATGTCGAGGTTGCGCATGGTCAGCTGGCCGATCCGGTCGACCGGGCCGAACGCGGAGTCCTCGGTGCGCTCCATGGAGAGCTTGTCCGGGTGGTAGCTGAACGCCGGGCCGGTCGTGTCGAGGATCGAGTAGTCCTCGCCGCGCCGCAGGCGGAGGGTGACCTCGCCGGTGACGGCGGCGCCGACCCAGCGCTGGAGCGACTCGCGGACCATGAGGGCCTGCGGGTCCAGCCAGCGGCCCTCGTACATGAGGCGGCCCAGGCGCCGGCCCTCGTTGTGGTACTGGGCGAGGGTGTCCTCGTTGTGGATCGCGTTCACGAGGCGCTCGTACGCGGCGTGCAGGAGGGCCATGCCCGGGGCCTCGTAGATGCCGCGGCTCTTGGCCTCGATGATCCGGTTCTCGATCTGGTCGGACATGCCCATGCCGTGGCGGCCGCCGATGGCGTTGGCCTCCATCACCAGGTCCACGGCGGAGGCGAACTCCTTGCCGTTGATGGTCACCGGCCGGCCCTGGTCGAAGCCGATCGTGACGTCCTCGGTGGCGATCTCGACCGACGGGTCCCAGAACTTCACGCCCATGATGGGCTCGACCGTCTCCACGCCCGTGTCGAGGTGCTCGAGGATCTTGGCCTCGTGGGTGGCACCCCAGATGTTGGCGTCGGTGGAGTACGCCTTCTCCGTGCTGTCCCGGTAGGGCAGGTCGTGGGCGACCAGCCACTCCGACATCTCCTTGCGGCCGCCGAGCTCGGCGACGAAGCCCGCGTCGAGCCAGGGCTTGTAGATCCGCAGGTTCGGGTTGGCGAGCAGGCCGTAGCGGTAGAACCGCTCGATGTCGTTGCCCTTGTACGTCGAGCCGTCGCCCCAGATCTGGACGTTGTCCTCGAGCATCGCGCGGACCAGGAGCGTGCCGGTGACGGCGCGGCCCAGCGGCGTGGTGTTGAAGTAGGCGCGACCGCCCGAGCGGATGTGGAACGCGCCGCAGGTGAGCGCGGCGAGCCCCTCCTCGACGAGCGCCTCGCGGCAGTCGACCAGGCGGGCGACCTCGGCGCCGTAGGACTTGGCGCGGCCGGGGACCGAATCGATGTCGGGCTCGTCGTACTGGCCGATGTTCGCCGTGTACGTGCAGGGGACGGCGCCCTTGTCACGCATCCATGCGACCGCGACCGAGGTGTCGAGGCCACCCGAGAAGGCGATGCCGACGCGCTCGCCGACGGGGAGGGAGGTGAGGACCTTGGACATAGGAAGAGTATGCATGATTACGCATGACCATGCAACGGTGATGTGCGTCCCACCCCGCCGGGCGGCCGGTGCGGCCGTCGGCGGAGCGGGGAAACGGGAGCGGGCGGGGTTACTCGCCCTCGGTCGGCGTCTTCTTCTTGCGGACCAGGAAGACGGAGGCGCCACCGATCAGGACCAGCACGATGGCGATGCCCGCGATCACCGGCGTCGCGTTGGAACTGCCCGTCTCGGCGAGGTCCGTGCCCGCGGCGCCGGTGCCGCCGACGGACGCCGGGCTGGGCTGCGTCGTGGTCTGGGTGGTGAGGCCGCCGTCGTCGTCGGCCCCGGCCGCGTCGGCCACGGTCCGGCAGTCGAGCACCCCGCGCAGCCGCTTCTCGAAGCCGTGCGGCCCCGTGATCGTGAAGTCGTACGCCTGGTCCTCCTGGAGCGGGATCGTCACCGTCCGGGAGGCCCCGGCGTCGATCGTGTACTCGACGTCCATCAGCGTGAAGGTGAACGGCTCGTCGCCCTTGTTGACCGCGGTGATGTCCAGGCCGCTCTTCGCGCAGTTCTTCCGCGCGGACAGCGCCGGCACCGGGCCCGTGCCCGCCCAGTTCGCCGTGGCGGTCGCGTCGACCATGGACTCGCTGGAGCCCGCGAGGATCTGCGTCTGGCTGCGCGACTCGGAGGTGAAGGCGCGGCCGACCGGCACGGTCGTCGACGCCTGCACGGTCAGCGCGGCCGAACCCGCCGAGGCGTCCTTCGGCACGTCGAAGAAGATCTGGCTGCCGTCGACGGCGGAGGTGACCGGCCTGCCGTCCTTGTCGACGACGGTCACGCCGTCCGTGGCGGCCTCGGCCGGCGGCGTCACGGTGACCGCGTCGGCGTTCGTGTGCACGGTGACCGGGCCGAGCCGCTCCCCCGGCCGCCCCGAGACGGCGCCCGGCGACAGGGTCAACGAGGCCTGCGGTTCACCCAGGTCACGGGCGCTCTTCTGCAGGTAGTCCGCGAGCTTCTCGGCGGCGGGGCTCACGGCGTCGACATCGGCCTTGTCCGAGTAGCGCCAGATGGCGACCTGGGTGCCGGCCGCGGCGTCCTGCTCGGTGAGGCTGCCGGCTCCGGCCTTGCGGGCGAGCGCGGCGAGGTCGTTGACCTGGGGGTACGAGTTCTGCAGGATCCAGCGGATCCGGCCCGCGTCCGCGTTGCCGCTCAGGGACGTGCCGCTCCAGGCCGTCTCCTGGTACTTGGCGTCCGTCTGGGTCGGGTTGTGGATGTCGATGCAGTAGGTCTGCAGCGTCCCACCGCCGTCGACGGTCATCCGGAACAGCCCGGCGGAGACCCGCTCGTCGCGCCCGCCGTCGTGGATCACGGCCGACCCGTACGTCTCCAGGCCGCCTATCGTGGCGCTCGCTCCGCCCTGCTCCTTGGTGCCGTCGTCGGCGAAGGCCGTCCCGGTGCCGGATATCGCCCCGGTCACCGCCAGTCCCGACACCAGGGCCGCCGCGGCGAGGCGAGCGGCGCCCCGCCCGCGACGTCCGGCCCGTGAGAACACAGAAAACACGCAATTCCCCTTCAGGCAGGACGTTGTGACACATGGGGGGTGGTGTGTCCCGCCGGCAGCATCATGCGAACCAGTGCAATTCGGCTGGCCCTTGAATCTGTTGAAGCCCCTACGGCCCATTGGGCCACGCCCGGCATCCTAAGGACGCGGCCCATCACGATCCCCGGAGGTTTCGCCAGGCAACCAATCCGACTCGTAATCGTTATCGCCAACAGCGGCCACGAACTGGGGTTATCGACAAATCGCCGGAACGCAGCCGCAGATAAGCCACACTTCGGTCACCCGGCGTCCGACGACCGCGGCCCCTCACCCGACCGGCTCCGGCTCGATCTCGAACGACGGCTCGTCCCTGGCCTGTTGTGCCCGCTCCGCCTGTTGCTCCTGATGTGCCTGTTGCGCCTCTTCCGTGTCCGCGGACGCCCTCCTGATGCCCCGACGGAACGCCGACGTGCCGCGCGACAGGTCGTGTCCGACCGCGGTCGCCTGGATGTCCGCCGACGTCCAGTGCTGGCCGCCCCGCTCCTCGTCGCGCACCTTCAACCGGCCCTGCACGATCACCGGTTCACCGATCGACACCGATCCCTGCACGTTCGAGCCGAGCGTCCCCCTGGCCCACACCGTGAAGAAATTCGTGTGCCCGTCCACCCATGCGTTCTGCACCGCGTCGAAGCGGCGTGGGGTCACCGCGAGCCGGAACCGGGCCACCGGTCCGGTCGGCAGCTCCCGGTACACCGGCGTCGTCGCGACGTTCCCCACCACGGTCAGCAGCGTCTCGTTCATGTCGTGCGTCCCTCCCCGTCCGCATCGCGGCCCGAGCCCGCCCCGAGCCGCGATCCCAGACTGCCCCGGCACCGCGAACCGCGCCGACGCCTGTGCCCTACCGGCCGGTTGTGGAAAACCCGGCCACCCGTACGTACTGCTCGCGCACCTCCCGGTAGCGCAGCAGCTCCGCCGCGACGGGGTCCAGGACCCGCGCCCTGCCGCAGGCCGCGGCCGCGTCCCGCAGGCGCCGTTCCGCCTCCTGGCCGTACCGCCGCGCGGGCCCCTTCGCCGCCATCCGACAGGACCACTCGACGCACGGGCCGCCCACGATCCCCGTCAGCATCATCAGCACGGGCACGCCGAGGTTCGGCGAGAGGACGCCGACGATCTGGCCCAGCAGCCAGAGGCCGCCGATCACTTGAAGGACCGTCATGGACGCCTGGACGAACACGGCCACCGGCCACCAGCCGGGCCGCGGCGGCCGCACCCCGGTCGCGTAGGGCGTCGCGGCGGTCCGGCCGCCGCCCCCGTGGGCCGAGTCGGCCTCCACGGCCAGCTCGTCGAGCGCCTCCGGCAACCCTTCCGCGCCCCGCGCGGCGGCCTCCCGCACGGCCTGCCCCCACGCGGCCGGCAGTCCGCTCGCGGCGGCGTCGCCGACCGCCCGCACCGCGTGCTCGACGCGCTGGCGTGCCGTGGCCTCCTCGTCGGCGGGCGCCGCGGGGGCCTGCGCGGGCGTGGTGAGGGCGCGCTGGGCCTCGTACCAGCGCCAGAGCCTGAGCCACGGCGTCCCGCACGCCTTGTTCGCGCCGCGCGCCCAGGCGCGCTCGGCGGCCTGGCCCGCGGCGGCGGCGCCCACCGAGTCGGCGAGCCGGTCGGCGAACTCCTCGCGGGCCGCCTCGCTCAGCCCCAGCTGCCGCCCGGCGGCGTACACGGGCCGCAGGCGGTCGGCGGCCGCGGCGACATCGGCGTCGATCCGGCGGGCGGCGGCCAGCCGCTCGGCCGTGAACTGGTCGAGCGCGTCGCGCAGTTCACCGACGCCCTCGCCGGTCAGGGCCGACAGCGGCAGGACGGTGGCGCCGGGCTCGCCGTGCTCGCCGACCGCGATGCCGTCCTCGTCGAGCAGCCGCCGCAGATCGTCGAGGACCTGCTCGGCGGCGTCCCCCGGCAGCCGGTCGGTCTGGTTGAGGACCACGAACATGACCTCCGCGTGCCCGGCCATGGGGCGCAGGTACCGCTCGTGGAGCATGGCGTCGGCGTACTTCTCTGGATCGACGACCCAGATCACCGCGTCCACCAGGGCGAGCACCCGGTCGACCTGTTCGCGGTGCGCGGGCGCGGCGGAGTCGTGATCGGGAAGGTCGACGAGGACGAGGCCCTCCAGGGCGGCCTCGCCGTTGTGTCCCTGCAGCGGGCGCCGTCGCGAGCGTCCCGGGATCCCGAGCCGGTCGAGCAGCCCGGCCGCCCCGTCCGTCCAGCTGCAGGCGATCGGCGCGGAGGTGGTGGGCCTGCGCAGTCCCGTCTCCGAAAGGGGTACGCCGGCCAGCGCGTTGAAAAGCGTCGACTTGCCGCTCCCGGTGGCACCGGCGACGGCGACGACGGTGTGCCGCTCGGAGAGCCGCCGCCGGGCCGCGGCCTCGTCCAGGACGCGCCCGGCCTCGGCGAGCGTGGCGCCGTCGAGCCGCGTCCGGGACAGCCCGACGAGCTCGCGCAGCGCGTCGAGCCGCTGCTCCAGCCGCCCGTCGCGTCTGCCGTCGTACGCTCCCGGGCCCGCCGGCGTCTCGAAAGCCTCGCCCGGCAGGCCTGCGGCGCGGCGTGCGATGAGCCCGTCGTCCCAGGGCTCGGCGCGTTCGGTGTGATCCGCGTGGTCCGTGACGGCGGTCACCGTCCTCACCTCTCCTTCTGCAGCAGCGACAGGGCCGCGATCAGTTCGGCCTGGGGTTCGGGGCCGACGCCGAGCGTGTCCAGCGGGGCGAGCCGGCGCTCGCGTTCGGCGCCGAGGACGGTGTCCAGGTACTCGCTCAGCAGCCGGCCGCCGCGATCGCGCAGACGCAGGGCGCCTTGTGCCCCGATCCGCTCGGCGAGGGTCTCGCCGGCGGACCTGGCCCGCCGCCCGCCGAGCAGGGCGGTGGCCACGAGCGCGGCGACGACCTCGGGGTCGGGAGGCGTCGAGCCCTGCGCGTCGCCGACGGCGCGCACCTCTTCCTCGGCGTACTCCTCGAGCACCCGCCGCCATCGCCGTACGGCCATCCCGATGCGGTGCTCGGCGCTCTCCAGTTCGGGATCGCGGGTGTTCAGTTCGGCGGCGTGGCCGCCCGGGTCGCGGCGCCATGCCTCGTCGATCCGCTCGTCGGCGGCGGTCGCCGCGCACAGCAGCAGAGCGCCGAGACTCTCCACGAGCGCGTCGAGCAGCTCACCCGCCGAACAGTCCAGCGGATGGCTCCGCCACCGCTTCAGGGCGTCCCCGGTGAGCACGGCGCCTCCTTGCAGCCGGGTGCGTACGCGCGCGTGCTCGCTCTCGTACGCGTCCTCGACGGCGGCGGTGAGCCGGACCGCGGCGGAGTACTGGGCGGCGACGGCGGCGGCCAGCTCCGGCATCCGGACCCGCAGCGAGTCGAGCACGCCCCGGGCGGTGCGGGTCACGGCGAGGGCGCGGGCGGCGGGGTCCTGGGCGCGATGGGTGAGCCAGGCGCGCAGCGGAGCGACGGCGGTGGCGGGCAGCAGCCCGCCGTTGCCGGTCGACTCGGGCAGTTCGGGCACGGTGAACCGGGGCACCTCGCCGAGCCCGGCCTTGGCGAGCAGCGCGCCGTACTGCCGCGACACCTCGGCGACGACCTGGTGCGGCACGCGGTCGAGCACGGTGACGAGGGAGGCGTCGTGCTCCTTGGCGGTACGCAGCAGATGCCAGGGCACGGCGTCGGCGTACCGGGAGGCGGTGGTGACCATGACCCACACGTCGGCGGCGCTGATCAGCCGGGCGGCGAGGAGGCGGTTCTCGGCGACCAGCGAGTCGACGTCCGGCGCGTCGAGCAGCGCGAGCCCGCGCGGCAGCGTCCCCGCGGTCTCCACCCGCAACACCCGCTCCCCGTCCTCGAGGAGGGGCGCGAGCTCCTCGTCCTCGTCCGGTTCGCTGTCGGACTCGAGGTCCGCCTGCCGGGGCACCCACACGCGCGTGAGGTCGGGCAGCACCCGCATCCCGGAGAACCAGTGGTGGTCGTCGGGATGGCAGACGAGCACCGGGGTACGCGTCGTCGGCCGCAGCACGCCCGCCTCGCTCACCACGCGCCCCACGAGCGAGTTCACCAGGGTCGACTTGCCGGCGCCCGTGGAACCCCCGATCACCGCGAGCAGCGGCGCTTCGGGGTCCCGCAACCGGGGCACCAAGTAGTCGTCGAGCTGTGCGAGCAACTCGCCGCGGTTGGCACGCGCGCGTGGCGCCCCCGCGAGGGGGAGCGGAAAGCGCGCGGCGGCGACACGGTCGCGCAGCGCGGTAAGTGCGTCGAGCAGCTGAGGCCGTACGTCCAAGGTCACCACATGTGAAGAATGCCCAATTTTGGTGGCTTTCTGAAGCATATGACCGCCTCTGCGCGCCGATAAGACACCAGCGGCAGAGCACCGGGGTCCGAACAAGGCGCCCGATACCGCACAGGAAGCACACAGCGGGACGGAAGGGGAGGCAGGGGGCGCAGGCATAACGAGTGCACAACACCCGGGGCGTGAGACGCCAAAAGCGATGCAGGATTCGTACCCACCTGCGATTATCAGGACCGCTTCACTGAACCTCCACATCAAGCCACGGAGGCGAAGCAGCAAGGACCGGGACCCGGGAGCCCTATCCTTGTCCCCGGCAAGGTCACGGATCTCCCCCACATCCGTCCAAGCCACCGGCCACACACCGGCCCCCGTAGCTCAGTGGATAGAGCAGGCGCCTTCTAAGCGCTTGGCCGCAGGTTCGAGTCCTGCCGGGGGCGCCTCTCCACAGGCCCTACTTCGGTAGGGCCTTTTTGCTGGTCGGAGGGCCAATCGGACGACACGCAGAAGCCCCGGCACTCCCCCTGACGATCGCGGGGAAGCTCCGAGGCTGTCCGGCTGTCACCGGGTTTCTGCGGGTCGCTGTGTCGAATGCGTGTCGAAGTTCTCGGCGCCGGATCAGTCGGCGTCAGCGAGGCCGGGCAGGTCGCCGGCTGCTTCGAGGCGTCTCTTCAGATCCTCCATCTGCCCGTCGACACAACGGGCGTACGTGGCGAGCAGCACAGGAACGCTGTTCCCTGCCCACTCGGCCACCTGGGCAGGGGGGATCCCGTCGTTGAGCCATTTGGTCAGCCGGGTGTGCCGGTTGTCATAGACCCGCTTGCCGGTCGGCGAATCGAAGACGTGCGGGGGCAGGACAGCTTGGCGGGCACTGCGCCATGCGCGACGGATGACGGAGCCCGCGAGGACGCCGCCCTTCTCCCCCTGGAAGAGAAGCTCACCGGGCTCCAGCCCCTCACGCTCAAGGTGCTGTCGGAGGACGCTCGTCAGAGCCGGGTGCCCCGGGACCGTGCGGGTCTCCCCCTCAGCGCGACCCTTGAGGTCCCGTTCCTCATGGATCTTCCCCGTGTCGGTCCACTGCTTGCCCACCTCGGGAGTCGCCGTGTGAAGCAGCAGCTCACACCACTGATCGGCAGCGTCAGGGGCGGGCATACGCACGTCGTCGACGCGTAGGGCCACTGCTTCCTCGGGGCGTGCGCCGGTGAAGTACAGCGTGGTGAAAAAGGCGTGAAGCCGCTCTCCGCCCCGGGATCGGCACCTGATCCAGGCCAAGATCGCTGCCGCCTGATCAGGGTTCATCAGGCTGCGCTTATCGACGGCGTTGCTCGTCTTGGCGCCGGCCGACGTGTCCTTGCCCTTGAGCAGAGGGTTGACCCGCAGGATGCGCCGCCGCAACGCGTACGTCATGACGACGTTGAGGATCCGGCGATGGCGCTTGCGCGACCAGGCGGCAGCCTGCTTGCCGTCGAGCCGGGTGTCGATGGTCTGCAGGACGTCCTCGACCTTGTCCGGGTCCTCCCAGACCGAGACGGAAAGGGAGTTCCTCTCGACCCACCGGAGGATCGCCACCATGTCTCGCGGCGCCTCGGACCGACGGTTCGCGTTGAACGCCCACTCGCGCAGGGCTGTCCGCACCGCCACGGGGTCGAACTGGGAGGGCTGGGAGCGCAGTAGCGCGACGGTGACGGCGGTGAGGGTCTTGGCGGTGTTCTTGCGGCTGTTGCCGCCGAGCTGCGACCAGCGGGCATCCACGTACTGAACGGCGAACTTGTACCAGCTCATCGCGGCCGACTTGGACCGGTGCGAGATCGGCAGCCCGGTATCGATGACGAAGGCTTCGCCCTTGCGCGTCGCCTGGATCGGTTCGGAGCGGAATCCGTCGGCCAGAGCAACCGTGTCGAACGGCTCGCGCCACCGCTTGCCCGCAACCACCCAGCGCACCGTGTACGTGGTCTTCCTCGTGCCCTTGTACGTGAGGAGCTTGTAGACCTTGACGTCGTACGTCGTCTCCATCAGGCAGCGTCCTCGCAGTCGTCGAGCCAGTGGTCGAGATCGCTCCGCCGGATCCTCAAGTCGCCGTTGGGGAGCTTGATGCAGCGCGGGGCGCGGCGCTTGGCCCGCCAGTCGTAGAAGGTCGAGCGAGAGATCTTCAGCTCCGTGCAGACCTCAGCGAGGGTGAGCATGTTGCGCGTTTTGACAGCCGTGGTCATGCTTCGCTCCCTTCACTGAGCAGGGCTTCGCGGGCGGTGTCGCGGTTGAGGTGGAGGCCGTGGGCGATGGTGGCGGCGAGGGCGGATTCGCCGGGGGTGTGGCCGTGGCCGGCGTATTGCCAGTCGGCCAGGACGAGGACGGTGTCCGGCTCGAAGTCGGGCTTGCCGAGGGCTTCGCGTTCTTGGGCGGCGCGGAAGTCGGCGCGGGCCTGGCGGAGTTCGCCGAGGGTGGTCGAGTAGCGGCGGGACTTCGAGGAGAAGTGGCCGCGGAAGCCGAGCATGTGAGCCCAGGCCCAGAGGCGCCGGTCCGGGTAGAGCGGGTCGAGCTCCTTGCAGGCTTCGATGAGACGCCGGGTGTGGTCGGGGATCTGGTGGCGGTCGAGTTCGGCGAGTTCACCGATGCGGCGGTCGAGGGTGCCGGTGTTCTCGGCGGCCTTAGTGGCGTACTTGGCGACGTAGGAGGCGACGGCCTGTTCAGTGATGTCGGAGCCGTCGCCGAAGGCCTTGACGGGGCGGACGTCGAGTTGGGTGCCCCAGCGGAAGGTGCGGGCCGGTTGACCGTCGGAGGCCGGGACGGACACGGATGTGTAGCGGTGCGAAGCAGCTGCGTTGATTGCGTCGGTGAGGAGCGCGACCGTGGCCCAGGACGGCGGCGGGGTCTCGGGGCCGTCCGGGCCGTCGATGCGGACCACTGCGTGGAAGTGCAGTGCGCCGCGTTTCTGGAACTCGGCGACCTTTCCGTACGAGAGGCGGGCCGACTCCTTCAGCACGCGTTGGGAGAGGCCGGCGCGGGCGGCGATCTCGCGGCGGAGGCGGGTCGTGAAGCGCATCCACAGGTCGCCTGCGTGGTTGTTGAAGAGGACGGCGGCCGCGTAGTCGTACGTCGTCGGGTCGAGGGCCGTGCCGAGCGTCGCAGCGTCCGAGGCGTGGCGGGTGCCGCAGCGGCAGGCGCCTCGGTCGGGGCGGTTGTGGACTGGGCCGAAGGACGGGGCGGTGAGGGTGGCGAAGACGCGCGGGTGGTCGCGGACCGTGGAGGGGACGTCGCGGTTGTCGTCTCCGGCGAGGCCCGCGCGGATGAGGTGGTACGTGTCGCCCGCGTACGTGAAGGCGCAGGAGGGGCAGCGGGAGGCGCGGCGGTTGCCGCAGGCGAGGCGGAGGCGGCCGCCGGGTTCGGTCTCGGTGGAGTAGTGGTGCAGGGTCTCGCCGGTGGTCTTGTCCTTGGTGAGGGTCCAGCCGGTGAGGTGGATGGGGTCGGAGCAACCGCCGGTGCGGCGGATCTGGTCCTGCCAGCGGTCGAAGTCGGAGGCCGAAGCCACCCTCAGCAGGTCGCGCCCAGGAAGGCCAGTCAACGCCACTGCACTCCGTGTCCGTAGCCGGAGTGGTGGTCCGTGATGACGGCCGACTGCTGGCGATCCGCCGCGCGGACAACGGCCACTGGGAGCTCCTCGGCGGCGTGCTCGAACTCGACGAGACCCCCGAGGCCGGCGTACGCCGAGAGGTCTGGGAAGAGACCGGCATCCACATCGAGGTGGTCGAACTCACCGGGGTCTACAAGAACACGACCCGAGGCGTCGTCGCCCTGGTGTTCCGCTGCAAGCCCGCGGGCGGCATCGAGCGAACGTCGAGCGAATCCACGGCAGTTGAGTGGCTGACCCCCGACGAGGTCACGCAGTACATGGCCGAGGTCTACTCGATCCGACTCCTGGACGCCCTCGATGGGGCCGGACCCCATGTCCGGAGCCATGACGGCAAGCGCCTGACGCCAGCGCGATAGAACTTTCCCTACTTCATCAAGCACCCGGCTGCGCTCCGCTCCGCCGGGCGGGCTTCCCGGCTCCGCTCGGGGCGCCGCTCCTGCCTCCGGCCCGCTCCGCCCCGGCTGCGCCGACGCCCGCCCACTGTGGATAGGCCCGGAGAGCATGAGTCGAGCCCCCGACGCGCTTCGGCCCACAGTCACAGACGATGCCTCCGGCGGGGGATCGGCCGGCACCGGGTGGGAGGGGGCGCCGTTCCCGGCCGCGGGCACATCGTGGCGAGCGTGGTGGGTTCCCATCCCGTCCACCGTCGACCCAGGCAGAGCCGAGCAGACGCGGCCCATGGCGTCCAGGTCGTTCGTACAGTGGCGCGCTCCACCTGGACGCCATGAACCACGCCCGCTCCACATGCGTGTGGGTCGACGGCGGACGGGATGGGAGCTGGGGTTGGGTGGTGGGTTGAGGTGCAAGCGCCGGATATCCGCGAGCATCAGTGACAGAATCCGCCGTGCACACGTCATCTAGGGCTATGTATTACCTGAGCAAGCGTCAGGAGAGGACCGCATGAACGGGATGGCAGTCCTAGGCACCGTACTGTCCCTGCTTGTGCTTGGCCTCGCAGCACGCATCTTTCAACGTGGACGGGCGCTGCGGGTGCACGGAGTGAGAGCCACCGGGACGTGCATCAACATAAGCGCCCCGTCGAATGGCACTGTCGACGTACAGGTCAGGTACTCGGTCGAGGGATCGGTACGGGTGGCGATCCTAGGACCCTTCACCTTCCCACCGGCACGGGTCGGGGAGTCGATGGAACTGGTCTACGATCCGCGCACCCTCGGCAACGCCGAAACGCCCGAACGGATCACAGATGGGCGATTCAACCTGGCGGTCATTGTGGTCGCCTCGGCAGTGCTGGTGGCCTCTTTGGCGACCCTTGCTTTTGGTTGATCGCCCGCGCAACTTTGGAGTAGTCCTCTTGGCGAGCTTGTTGATCTCAAGCCGTACCGGTCCGACACAGGTCCAGTAAGACCGTCGATGACCGACCCGCATAGAGCTACGGACCCGAAGGCGCCCGTGCCCCATCCGTGCCCGATAGACCGGGAACTCACGGGGAATCACGGTCACCAACGGACAGCGCGCACGACGAAGGCCCCCGACCGATGTTCCTGGTCAGGGGCCTTCAACCTGCGCGGTGGGTGTGGGATTTGAACCCACGGTGACTCTCGCCACGACGGTTTTCAAGGTTGCTCAGCGCTTGACGGGGACACCCCGGTCGTAGAGGATCCCGTCCCACGCCGCGCAGGAGGTTCGCATGCATATCGCGATAGCCATGGGGGCGCCCAAGGGGGATCTGGACTCTCTGGCCCTCGACGGCGCACGCTTCTGTGTGGAGATGGCCCTGAGGAGTTTCGGCGGGCCGCCTGCCGGGTTCTGGGTGTTTCAGCAGAACCCAGTCCGAGTTCCAGTTCCGAGGGCTGAAGACATAGGGCCCTGGGTCGACGAGTGGTTCGCCAAGGGCGACCCGGTCGACGCCCTGCGAGGGGAGCGGAAGAGGAACGCAGCCGAGCGTCTGGTGAAAAAGAGCAAGGCTTTCGGGCCAGCCGGATTTGCGCTCGCTCCGACGCTGAAGGCAATCATCGAGGCGACGGGTGAGCTAACCGGCCACACGCTCGCGGTCGTCGTGCTGACCTCCTCACCGGATGACGGCGCCGCCATCATCGCCACGTTGAAGAAGGCTGCCCGCTATCCCGTCTTCTGGGTGTTCATCGGAGCGAACTGGGACCACGAGCGCGTTCTGTACCTCGGCGCTCTGGACACCTTGGGTGAGCGCCCCGGCGATCCGGAAAACGTCCTGATCCTGAAGACGCGGGGGTGGGGCTCAGAGTTCGGCGACTGGTGGCGGACTCGGCGGATCAGAAAGGCGTCAGCCCGCTGGCGCCGCCGGACCCCGCTGGGCTGAGATACCCCGTGCCAGTTCCGTGCCAGGTTGAGCGGGGAACCACGGGGAACGGCGGGAAACGCGTCACCGGCGATGGGCGCTCGGAGGACAGATCCTCCGCAGGTCAGACGCCCAACTCCCCCTGAGTCAAACAAGCTTCCCAAGCTCAGAGCCTGATGTCAGAGCCAGGTGGGAGCGTGCAGTCATGGACACACTCTTTGATCTCCCTGAACCTGAGCAGGCCGTCATTGCTCACTACCGTTTGAGCGACGACCAGTACGGATCGCCTGCGGAGCGTGCAGCCATCTACAACGCAGAGCGGGCCATGACTTCCGCTGTCGAGGCGGCGGGAGTCGGCGAGGTCGACGGGAACGAGTTCGGCGGAGGCGAAGCCGTGCTCTATGCCCACGGCACGGACGCCAGGGCTCTCTTCAAGGTCATGGAACCGACCCTGCGTAGCCTGCCCTTCAGGCCGGCCCACGTCGTGTTGCGGCAGGACTCCCGCGAATCGGAGTCCCGAGTGGACCTGTGATGCGGTACAGCAGCGAAGTACAGCAACCGCACGGACCGCAGACGACTGTTCGCAGTCCTGAGCTGGTTCGTGACCAGCCCAGGAGACCTCAGCAACCCCCGTGCCTGTAGTTCGCATCGAGGGGCAGGGTTCACGTCTCCTCGGGATTACGCTGGACAGAGGCCCGCTCCCTACCGTGGGGCGGGCCTCTCCTCGTGGCTTGCCTCAGTCATTAAGAATCCGCCGGCCTAAGGGAACTTCAGAGAGGCCGCATCATTCGTCTGCAAGTATGGGGGTTACGAGATTCGCCCGCGGCCGGTCCCTATCTCCGTGCTCACCCACTTCGAACACCACGTGCATCCCTACCGGATTAGCGGAATCCCACTTAACCCCGTCCACCTCTTGCACAACAGCTCCAGGGAAGAATACATCGTTCGGGTAGTCGGGGTGCGAAATGAATCCGTACGTTCCGCGCCAAGCCTTTACGATGCCCCGAGGAGACGACTCCGATGGACCTTCGAGGCTGGGCTTGGCCACATTCACCAGCCCTTCACAAAGGCTGGATATTTCGTTCCCGATCCCGGAGAGGCGATACAGCCTCCCGACCCTTCCCGGAAAATGACGCCACGCCGCGCAACGCTCAAACAGGACGGAATGGCGTTTCACTCCCTTGAGAACGCGAATTGCATCAGCCTCGAACTCGGGAGGGAAAACGCCTATCTCACCGAGTGCTCTCAAAAATGCATTTGCGCTCTCCAGTAGCATCTCTGCGAGACGCTTGTCCCACGCGCCTGAATCTAGCTCCCTAATCCCTTGCGAAAAACCAGCTGATGCCTTGTGGGCCGCCTCAATAGGTCGACGGTCATCTTCCAATAGCGACTCGGACCATCGACGCCAGGAATCCACAAGACTCGTTAGAATGATCAGTCGGAGTCGTCCCCGGCCGGTCATGTTATCCAGAGCCCACTCAAGGTGGACCTGGGACTCTTCGTAGTTTCGAGCCCACAGGTTGATCTTCCCAAGCAGTTGCGCTGTATCTGCGGTCCGCAAGTGCTCGTGCGCCGCTTCTGCAAGTGGAAGGGCGGCCTCGACATCATGAGCACGACCTGCAAGATGCCCAGCAAAGTAGTACTTGACTATAGCCGCCCCGGCCTCGTCAGCTTTCCGCAAAGCCGATCGATAGATGGAAGACGCCTGCTCAATTTGTTCATTCTGCGACAGAATGAACGCTTCAACGCGATCCACCTCCCAATACTCTGGATTCAATGCCCGCGCTCGCGTGAGATAGGAACGAGCCTTTTCCAGTGCACCTGCTCGTGATTGCGCCAGCGCTAGTCGCAGTAGATGTGCCGTGGGTTCATCGTGGGATGTGCGCACCCTCACGGCATTCGGAGCAAATTGGCGCTTGCTCTCGTCAGTTCGGCGCTGCTCCTCTGAGCGCTTGAACTCTTGTTCTCGCAATAGTGTCCGGCTAATGTCTGTTTTGGCTGGAGGGGATACCCGGCGGAGGAAATGCTGCGCCGCCTCGGTTATCTGAACCCGGGAGACCAACTCGTCCTCGGCATCCCGCTTCTCCGTGACCAGTGAGCCAGCGCTAAGCTCCTTCACAGCCCGGTTTAGATCATCAAGAGGAGAATCCGTAAGGACCGCTAGTTCATCAAAGGTTGATGACCGGTCAAGAGCATAGAGGACAGACAGGATCTCTTTCGGAGTGTCACTCAGGGCATCAAAAACAGAACGGACACAGAAATCAATCAAGTCGTCTTGATCGGTCAGCGTAGGGTGTGGCTCGCGTCCTGATTCAACCGACAGGACGTACCATCGAATGGCAAGTGGGCTGAAGCGCAACCGAGTCACGATCTGTTCGACGGTTTCCTGCTTCAGCCCTGCAAGGAATTCTGCGCGGCCACCCCGAATCCTTGCAAACGACCGGAAGAGCGTCTGCGCATATTTCAACTCCAGGGGAGGCAGAGGAATGCGTCGCTCGATTTGGCCTATTCCGATCCGACTGGTCATCAGGTAAGTCACATTGTCAGGGAGAGTCTCATAAAGCGTCACTATTTCGCTACCGCTTACCGTTTCAAGGTTATCGATAACGAGTAGTGTTTCAATTCCCTCCAACGCCTCGGATAGCTCCTCGGCCCCGCCTTTGAAATCGTCAGCAAGGACCTTTCCGAGACTGCGAGTGGCCCCGGTGATATCTCGCACTGCTCCGGCAATTTCAACAACACCATTAGCGGTAAGTCGTTCCGTTTTCAGCGAGGTCCAAAGAATGCACTCATACGGGGATTCTGGGTTATCCAGCAGAGAATAGGCCACGTCGGACGCGAGAGCCGTTTTTCCGATGCCCCCTTCTCCCGTAATGGTGATCATCGGCTCTCGGCGACGAAGTAGATGTTTAACTATGTCACTGCATGCCTGCCCGCGCCCAATTAGGCCGGTATCGTCGTAATCGAACGGTGGAAGGTTGTGTAGAATTCGATCCGAGTACCGTCTGTTGGACCCGTTGAATGCAGGTTCCCACTCGGGCTCGGCATTAAGGCGGTCTAGAGCATCCCTGAGCGTGGGCCAGAAACGACTCTTAAATTCTCGGCAAATGCTAACTGCGCTCTCTGCATCGCCTGTCCGAAGAGGGCGACCATGCATGACGCGATTACGGATGGGGACTAGTGTGTCCATCCGAGGCGTTCCGTGGCGCAATTCTCGAGCCAGCTCCACCGGCAGTGCTTCGCGATGCCGATTCAGAATGTCGTACGCCTCGCGCATGTCGAGGTACTCGACGATAGACAACTCATCATCGCTGGAATCAGCATGTCGACGTTCCGCTGCCCGTGAATGGCTGTCCCCGAGAGCTTCCGTCTCGCTCATGTGGTCAAGGACGAAGCGTAGAATCATTTGCCGCACATCAGATTCGAAAGAATCCACAAGTACGTACAGGCGCGCACGCGTCATTCGAGTGTGTAACAAGGTGCCCCCTCCAACCCTTAGCCTCCACACAGTAGGCGACGCCTGCCTCTATGTCAGGGGTCCGCGCAACATGAGGCAATACTTCGATGGGCGGCACCGGGACGGCTCGGACCAAGTGGAAGCCCAGCCCTCCGTCCACGCGATGGGTCGACCGTGTCCTAGTCAACGACGAGGGGCGTCGGACTACCTTCGCACCGGCCAAGCATCTGATCGGACCTTCGTCCTCGGGTGCAGACAGCAGTGACGGAGAGCATGGGCTGTTCCCGATGCTCTCCGTCGGTCCGTGCGTTGAATGGTTAGCCGAAGGCCGATGCTGGTAGTTGGGGGCCTACATCACCTGGTTCCAGATCGGCGGCGTCCGGCTGCGACAAGCGCCGGCCACGGCTTGTTGCAACTCTGAGAGTTGTCCTCAGAGCACCCGCGAGGTCCTTCGCCACCAGGCGCAAGTCGTTCGGTGTCGCCTTCTCCCCGGCAAGCAGCTCGACAGCCTGGTCCAGGACTTCGGCAGCCATTCCCAAGTGGATGGCTTCGGTGTTGTCGGCCAGGCGGGACAAGTAGCTGTCCGCATTGTCGGTGCTCAAGTAGCAGGGCTGGCCGTCGGGGCCCGACCAAGGGAGGAGTCGCAGCTCGTTCGGTGTCGTCATCCTTCCCTCCTGTTCTCTGCGGGCGCGGCGCGGGTGATGAAGTACGCGTCTGCGCGGTGGCTGGGAAGGACGAGGTGCGCCGCCTCGATCACGCGTCCAGTGGCGTCGATCGTCACGCGGGTGATGGCGAGCACCGCGAGGGTGGAACCGATCCGAAGGGTCTCGGCTTCTTCGTACGTCGGTAGGCGGGCTGTGAGACGCTCTCGGATCTCTGTCGGCGGTGGGCAGTGCTCCGCCAACCTCGTTCCGAAGGCCCGGCACGAAGGCGGCCCACAGGGCAGGCTCTTCGGCGGCAGATCGGATGGAATGTAGATGCGCGCCAGGCTGTGTGGGGAGGTCCCGCACAGGAACTGAGTCAGTTCCGTGTTCGCCGGCACCCGCAGCAGGGGAACCAAGTGTCCTTGCGCCTGGAGTCGAGTGGTGCGGACGGTGACCCGTAGCGTCGGGTCAACGCCGCTGGCTTCAAATTGCGTTCGGCCACCGCCGGCGTATGTGTGACGACGCGACGCGTGACCGACGAAGTTGCCCTTGCCATGGGTCTTCTCGACCAGGCCTTCGCTCTGGAGGAGGGCCAGGGCACTTCGCAGCGTTGATGTGCTCACTCCGTACCGCGAAGCGAGGGTTGTTTCGGATGGGAGGCGTTCGCCTGCTTTGAGTTCGCCGGCCGCGATCTGGGTCCGGATGTCGTCGGCGATGTTCTGGCGACGGGAAGGCACGGTCTCGGTCACCGCCTTCTCAACACTCGGAGGGCGATCAGGCGAGTTCGTGAGCCCATGGTCAGGAGTTCGCCCGACTCGAACCGGACCTGTTTGGCTCCTCCGGGAAGTTGGATGAGGTCAACTACTCGGTGCGGACTGCCACCGACGTTGATGACGTCCTCGCGCCGGATATTGGTCGCGGTGATCTCGACCTGAGCTGCCATCGCTCCACTCGGCGTCCATGCCCTCACCGGGGTAGCTCCGGTGCGCTGCTCCTGGCGGCCACTACATGACAACCGCAGCCGCACGTCTCGTAGATCAGGGGGACGTCGGCCACGGAGACGGTGGGTGCGGACTGGGCACATGCGCTGTGCTTACCGACCGTGCACGCGCTCGACTTGTAGGGAACGGGGGTCTCGCGGGAGACCCCAGGGGGCTTGCTCAGCGACATCAGAAGGCTCCTGTCGGTACGAAGCCCACGGGCGGGGTGTGCCATGTGCCGATGGACGTACTACAACTACCGTTGAACACGCTGATCAGCTCCTATCGCTGATGGCCAGACCCTCGGACGTCGCCCGTCGCGGGGGTCTCTGTATGTACGGCGGCCCATAACGTGCGGCCGTTGAGGCTGTTGGCCAGGAGGCCGAATCGGTCGGCCTCCGAGACTGCTTTCAGGGCCTCCCGCCACTTCTCGGCGGGGAGCGAATCCGGTACCTCCGCCTCGATCACCAAGTGATGGGCGTGCTCTGTCACGCGAGGAGTGAGACCCAGCGCGGTCAGGCGAGCAGTGATGCCTTCGACGTCTGCACTCGATACAGCAGACACAGCTCCGCCCCCGTCACTTTGTAATCACTCTCCGTCAAGCTAGTTAACTAGATTAGAGCTAGTGGACTAGATTTTCCATATGCCTGAGCAGCCGCCGTACCTCCGCATCGCTGACGTGCTTCGCCGTCGGATCGCGGACCAGGAGTGGGCGCCGGGGGATCGTCTCCCCTCGCGCGCCCAGATCGCCGAAGAGTGCGGCGTCGGTGAGAACGTGATCCGCCGGGCTCAAGAGCTGCTGATTTCACAAGGCGTGCTTGAGGGGCGTGCCGGGTCCGGGACCTATGTCGCCGCACCTCGTCAGCGTGTGCGCGTCGTCCGTTCCTCGGCGCGTGAGCAGCCCAGCGGGTCGCCATTTCGCGCCGACATGAGGGCCGCGGGCAAGCAGGGCGACTGGGAGAGCCGTACCGAAGCCAAGGTGCCAGCACCTGCTGAGATCGCGGGGCGGCTCGGCATCGACGAGGGTGATCTGGCCGTCCGGACCGTGTACGAGTTTCTCGCTGACGGTCGGCCCGTCCAGTTGTCGACGAGCTGGGAGCCGTACGACCTCACCGCCGGAACCCTCGTCGTGCTGCCCGAGGGTGGGCCACACGCCGGCGCGGGAGTCGTGAATCGGATGGCCGCGATCGGCGTCATCGTCAGTCATGCCGTCGAGCAGCCCGAGCCGCGACAGGCCAGCGCCGAGGAGGCCTCGCTCCTTGGGATTCAGAAGTCCGCACTCGTTACTCACATTCGGCGGACCTACTACAGCGACCAGGGGCGGCCGGTCGAGACGGCCGACATCGTCGTGCCCGCCGCTCTCTGCGAGGTCGTTTACGAGATCCCCATCAACCGCCAGTGAGCCCGACGGGGACTGGCGGTTCTTCGCGCGGGCACTCATGGCCGCGACCGTCTACGACTAGCCGTTCAGCGGGACCATGTCGAATGCGTGTCTAAGTCCGGCAGCGGGCCGTCGACGGGGCAGATGAGCGCCCAGGTCAGAGCAGCATCACCGCTCGATAAGCCAAGCGCCTTCTAAGCGCTTGGCCGCAGGTTCGAGTCCTGCCGGGGGCGCCTCTCCACACAGGGCCCTACTTCGGTAGGGCCTTTTTGCTGTCCGCACGGGATGCCCCTGCTCGCCCGGAAGGGGGCGGGGCGGGCGCCTGTGGCGGCGCGGGGGTGAAGTGCAAGGCGGTGAGAAAGGCGTGAAGCCGCTCCCCGGCCCGGGATCGGCACCTCATCCAGGCCAAGATCGCTGCTGCCCGGTCCGGGGCGTCGAGCCGCGCCTGTCCATGGCGCCGTGCGTGAGGCCGCCGCCGGGGCTGGGTGACCGGTCGGCGGCGGCCATCGGCGCAGTGCCGCCGTGTCCTCTCCACGGCGGCACTGCGCACCAGCCCTCCGGCACCGGGGCATGCGGGAGTAAGCCCTGGTTGGAACAGGCCTGAAGGGCATGGGACCGGGTCCGTGCTGACGCAGATAGGGAACCGGCCGTGCAGGGCTGCGGGGATGTCCCCGCAGGGGTGGGTCAGGGAAGGGTGGGGTGCCCGGGCCGAGATGCCAGGACGCGGTCTTCTCTGCGGTGGAGTGCCAGAAGCGTCCAGGGGCCGGGGACTTTGCCTCGAGCCGTCGTAGCGCGGCTGATTTGTACTCATTCAGACTAGCCCGACCCAGGACAGGGGCGGTACGGGGCCGCGGTACCAGTCTGGATGCGCCGATTCCGGTACGGGCGGCCAGGTGTGGGGGCTTCGGCCCGACGCGCTCAAGGCGGCCGCCCGATCGACCGCGCGCTACTCGTCGTCGCGGGCACCGGACTCGCCCTTTTCCGGACCGACTTGGCCGCCGTCCCGCCGGCACGGTGGCCGGTGTTCGCCGTGGCTGCCCCTCGGCCGGGGCGCCCGTACCGTCCGCGAGGGTGCCCCGCGCCACTTCGACACCGGCGCATCCGATCCGGACCGGTGGCGAACCCGCCATGCGGCGCATGGCGCGAAGCCTCCGGCGGTGGTGTGGCGCGCCGTGTTGTGTGCTTCGCTCGGGTGCTGCGGCGCCTGGATCAGGCGCCGCGGACCGCAGTGAAGGGGGCCCGCATGGCCTGGAGGTTCCGGGTTCCGCGTTCCCTTCCGTGGGCGTCGGTGGTGAACCGGCTGACCAGCCCGCTCGCCGTGGACGACTATCTCGGCATGCTCGATCCACTGTGGTCGGCGCGGCATCCTGCGGGCCGGGTCACCGCGGTACGGCGGGAGGTGCCCGGTGCGGCCACCCTGACGATCCGTCTCGGCAGGGGCTGGCACGGCCACCGGGCCGGGCAGTATCTGCCGGTCGGCGTCGAGCTCGACGGCGTACGGCACTGGCGTACGTACTCGATCACGTCGCCGTCACCACCGCTCGGGCAGGGGGCGGGGCCCGGTGAGGTCACCTTCACCGTGAAGGCCCACGCCGACGGCCGTGTCTCCCCTCACCTGGTGTACCGCACCGGGCCCGGCACGGTGCTCCGACTCGGCCCGGCGCAGGGCGAGTTCACGCTGCCCGATCCGTTGCCCGACCGCATCCTGTTCATCACGGCGGGCAGCGGCATCACCCCGGTCATGGGGATGCTGCGCACGCTCGCCCGGTGCCGCCGCCCCGTGCCCGACACCGTGCTCCTGCACAGCACGCCGACACCGGCCGAGTGTCTCTTCCGTGCCGAACTGGCCTCGTTGGAAGCAGCGTCGCCTTGGCTCAGGGTCCGCCTCACCCACACGCGTCACGACGGCAGACTGACCCCGGACCGGATCGCCGCGCTCTGCCCGGACTGGCGTGACCGGGACACCTGGGCATGCGGACCGGCCGCGCTGCTCGACGCCGCCGAACGGCAGTGGGCGGCCGCGGACGCCCGGGACCGACTGCGCGTGGAGCGGTTCCGCCTCGCACCTGTGCTTTCGCACGGCGAGGACGCGGTCGGCGGCCGGGTGCGGTTCGCGCGCAGCGGCGTGGAGGCCGACGCCGCTGCCGGCACACCGCTCCTCGCGGTCGGCGAAGCGGCGGGCGTCCCGATGCCCTACGGATGCCGACGCGGTCTGTGCTTCGGCTGCCTCGTCCCGCTCGTCGACGGGCGCGTGCGCGATCTGCGCACCGGCGAACCGCACGGCGGCCCTGGTGAGTTGATCCAGACCTGCGTCAACGGTGCCGCGGGTCCCCTGGTGCTCGACCTCTGAGGCCGGCACCACCAACGCTCTTCCGAGGAGTCCTCATGGCGCAGCCCGCCACCGCACCCGACGCAACCCGTGCCGAGGACCTGGGCCGGGAACTCGACCGTCTCCGCGCCGAGATCGTCACCGCCCGCGGCCCCGCCGACGCCCACTACATCCACACCGTGATCGCCGTACAGCGCGGCTGCGAGGTCGCCGGCCGCTGCGCCCTCGCCGTCTCCCTCCTGCCGCCCGCCTGGGTGGCGGGCACCGCCCTGCTCGCGGTCGCCAAGACCCTGGAGAACATGGAACTGGGCCACAACATCCTGCACGGCCAGTGGGACTGGCTCGGCGACCCGGCGATCCACTCGACCACCTGGGACTGGGACTTCGTCACCCCGCCCGACGCCTGGAAACACACCCACAACCACCTGCACCACACGTACACGAACGTCGTCGGCCGCGACCGCGACCTCGGCTACACCGTCCTGCGCATGGCCCCGGACCAGCCCTGGCACCCGGTGTACCTGCTCCAGCCGCTGTACGCCGCCCTGCTCGCGCCCGTCTTCGAATGGGGCATCGCCCTGTACGACCTGGAGGTGGACGCGGTACCGGCCGGCCGCAAGAGCCTGCGCGCCCTGCTCGGTGACGCAACCGGCCTGCTGCGCAAGGCGGTTCGCCAGTCGGCCAAGGACTATCTGCTCTTCCCGCTCCTCGCGGGACCCAGCGCGGTGCCCTGTCTGCTCGGCAACCTCACCGCCAACGCCGCCCGCAACATCTGGGCACACACGATCATCTTCTGCGGTCACTTCCCCGACGACGTGCGCACCTTCACGTACACCGAGGAGCAGATCGAGGGCGAGAGCCGGGGCGAGTGGTACCTGCGGCAGATCCAGGGCTCCGCGAACATCGAGGGCAGCCCGCTGTTCCACGTCCTCTCCGGCAACCTCAGCCACCAGATCGAACACCACCTCTTCCCCGACCTGCCCAGCAACCGCTACGCCGAACTCGCCCCCCGCGTCGAGGAGATCTGCGCCCGCTACGGCCTGCCGTACGTCACCGGGCCCCTGTGGCGCCAGTACGCATCGATGTGGCGCCGCGTACTGCGCCACGCCCTGCCGTCCTGAGGCCGGCGCGGACGGCGGACGGGCGCAGGCGGCTGGACCGCGCTGCTGTCGGGCCCGGCTGCCGGCTTCCGCTGCCGAAGCCCGCGAACCGCCGGGCCGGGCAAGCGGGCGACGACGAAGCCCCGGTCGCCTTCCGGTCGGTCACGGGAGGCGTCCGGGGCCGGTGGCGCCGCGCACGAGCGTCAGAGCTTGTCCATGTGCGTGTAAGGGCTGCTGATGCGGGCCTGCCGGGAGCCGAAGTCGACGAGCATCGCCACGCCGCTCTCGACGCCGATGATCCTTCCCAGACCGTACCGGTCGTGCGAAACCCGGTCCCCCAGTTCGAAGTGCTTGGGCGGTGCGGCGGACGGAGCGTTGAAGGGGCTTGTCGGAAGATGGCGCCGGGGCGCGGGAGGCTTCGTCATCGTGACGTCAGTATGCGCCCCGGAGGCCTTGAATGGTGAGGCCCCTGAGACCCTGAATGACAGCGGCGGCGACAGAGCAGGGTCCAGGCAGAGGCGGAGACGATGACCACGCAGGCACACCACGTCGACCACGAGCTCGTCGAGGCGGCGACCCACGTCGCCCGCACCCGCTGCCGCGGGGACAACCACACCGTGGCCGCCGCCGCCCGCGCCCGGGACGGCCGCATCGTGACCGCGGTGAACGCCTATCACTTCACGGGCGGCCCCTGCGCGGAACTCGTCGTCATCGGCACGGCCGCCGCCCAGGGCGCGTACGAGCTGACCACCATCGTCGCCGTGGGCGACCGCGACCGGGGCGTCGTTCCGCCGTGCGGCCGGTGCCGCCAGGCCCTGTTCGACTACTTCCCCGACATCGAGGTCATCGTCGGCCAGGGCACGGGCGAGCCGGTCCGAACGCTCCGGATCGGCGAGTTGCTGCCCGCCACGTACGTGTGGGCCGATCACCAGCTCGACGCCGATCAGGACGCCGGGTGAAGCGCCGAGTCGGCTCAGGCCCGGTCCCACGGCAGCCGCAGTTCGCCGTACGCCCCGGTCGGCACCACCGCCGAGCGGGGCTTCACCGGTGCCAGTTCCCGGTAGCCCGTGCCCTGCCGGGGCCGGGGGTCGGGCTCTGACCGGTTCGGCCAGTACGACATCGCCCGCTCGGCCTGCGCCGTGATCGTGAGGGACGGGTTGACACCGAGGTTCGCGGAGACGGCCGAGCCGTCCACCACCGAGATGCCGGGATGCCCGTACAGCCGGTGGTAGGGGTCGATGACGCCGCGCTCCGGGGAGTCGCCGATGGCGCAGCCGCCGAGGAAGTGGGCGGTGAGGGGCTTGCCGAGGAGCTCGCCCAGGTTCGTGCCGGCGAAGCCGTTGATCGACTCGGCGATCAGTCCGGCCGCCTGCCAGCCCTCCGGGATGTGCACGGGGTTGGGGCTGCCGTGGCCCTGTCCGGCGGTGAGGAGCCCGCGCCGGGTCAGGCCCGTCGTCAGGGAGTTGTCGTGGGTCTGCATGACGAGCCCGATGATGGTCCGCTCCGACCAGCGCCGCAGCAGCACGGTGCGCGCCACCAGCACGGGATGGGACAGGAAGGCGAGGGCGGCGGCGACCGGCTTCGGCAGGTTCTGTTTGTACTGCGGCACGCAGATCAGGGCCATGAGGTTGGAGCCCTTGCCGTAGCGGACGTTCTCGATGTGGGTGGTGGGGTTCGGGTGGACGGAGGAGGTGATGGCGACGCCGCGGGTGAAGTCGATGTCCTTGCGGCCGAGGCGGCGCGGCCAGGTCAGCGCTCCCACCAGCGCTTCGGAGTTGGTGCGGGTGAGCACGCCGAGCCGCTGCGACAGCCGGGGCAGCGTGCCGTCGGTCTTCATGCGGTGCAGCAGGGTCTGGGTGCCGTACGTGCCCGCGGCCAGGACGACACGGCGGGCCCGCAGGACCGTGCGGCGGCCGCGCCGGGGCTTGTCGGTGGGCACGGTGGTGACCTCGTACCCGGCGTCGTCGGGCAGTTCACGGACGGCGGTCACGGTGGTCATCGGGCGGACCTCGGCGCCGGCCCGTTCGGCGAGGTGGAGGTAGTTCTCGGTGAGGCTGTTCTTGGCGCCGACCCGGCAGCCGGTCATGCAGGAGCCGCACTCGGTGCAGGCGGTGCGGGCGGGGCCGGCGCCGCCGAAGTACGGGTCGGGAACTTCGGTGCCGGGCGCGGCCGTTGTCGTGGTGTCGGCGTCCCGCCCGTCGCCGAAGAACACGCCCACGGGCGTCAGCCGGAAGGTGTCCCCCGCGCCCATCTTCCCGGCCGCCGCCCGCAGCAGCTCGTCGGCCTCGGTCGTGGTCGGGTTGGTGCGCACGCCCAGCATGCGCCGCGCCTGGTCGTAGTACGGGGCGAGTTCGGCCTGCCAGTCCGTGATGTCCGCCCACTGCCGGTCCTGGAAGAAGGCGGGCGGCGGGACGTAGAGCGTATTGGCGTAGTTCAGCGAGCCGCCGCCGACCCCGGCGCCCGCGAGCACCATCACGTTCTTCATCAGGTGGATGCGCTGGATGCCGTACATGCCCAGGCGCGGGGCCCACAGGTAGTCGCGCAGCTTCAGGGACGTACGGGGAAGGGTGTCGCGGGTGTAGCGGCGCCCTGCCTCCAGTACGCCCACCCGGTAGCCCTTCTCGGTCAGGCGGAGGGCGGAGACGGAGCCGCCGAATCCGGAGCCGACGACGATGACGTCGTAGTCATGGTCGCCTTCACCGCCACTGCCGTGGTCAAGGTCGTCCGGGTGCTCGGCCGGGGAGGAGTCAGGCACCGTAGAGCTCCTCGATCTCCCGCTCGTACGCCGCCATGACGGCCGGGCGTTTGATCTTGAGGGACGGGGTGAGCAGCCCGTTGTCCTCGGTGAACTCGCCCTCCACCAGGGTGAATTTGCGGATGGACTCGGCGCGAGAGACGGCCTCGTTGGCGAAGTCGACGGCCTTCTGCACGGCGGCGACGATCCGGGGGTCGGCGATCACCTCGGACATCGGGGTGTCGGCCGGGAGTTTGCGCACGCTCAGCCAGTGGGCGACGGACTCCGGTTCGAGGGTGATGACGGCGGCGACGTAGGAGCGGTTGTCGCCGACGACGATGCACTGGCCGACCGGTGAGCGGCTGCGCAGCCGGTCCTCCAGGACGGCGGGCGAGACGTTCTTGCCGCCGCTGGTGACGAGGATGTCCTTCTTGCGGCCGGTGATGGTGAGATAGCCGTCGTCGTCCAGCGCGCCGAGGTCGCCGGTGGCGAACCAGCCGTCGGCGTCGAGGACTTCGTCCGTCGCGGCGGCGTTCTGCCAGTACGAGCCGAAGACGATGGGGCCCTTGATGAGCACCTCCCCGTCGTCCGCGATCCGGATGGTGGTGCCGGGGACCGGCAGGCCGACGGTGCCGGGCCGGGGCCGCAGCGGCGGCGTGATGGTGGCGGCGGCCGTCGTCTCGGTCAGGCCGTACCCCTCGTAGATGACGATCCCTGCGGTGTAGAAGAAGAGGTTGAGGCCCCGGTCGAGGGGGGAGCCGCCGCTGATCGCGTACCGCAGCCGCCCGCCCAGTTCCTTGCGGACGCGGCGGTAGACGAGCAGGTCGTAGAGGCCGGTGGCGAGGTTGAGGCCGAGCCCGGGTCCCGGCCCGCCGTCGAGGAACCGTGCCAGGCTCCGCTCGCCGAACGTGACGGCGATCCGGTCGGCCCGGTCGAAGGAGGCGCCGCGCCCGATCTTCTCCGCGGTGGCCCGCCCGGTGTCGTGGATCTTCTCGAAGAGGTAGGGCACACCGACGACGAACGTCGGCCGGAACGAGCGCAGTTCGGGCCGCAGCTCGTCCGGTTTGATGCTCGGGCAGTGGCCGAGTTCGATCCGGGCCAGCAGGCACGCGACCTGGATGGTCCGCCCGAGGATGTGCGCGAGCGGCAGGAAGAGCAGGGTCGAGGCGGACTGTCCGGTGATGGCCTTGAAGATGGGGTGCAGCAGCTCGACGGTGTTGGCGGCCTCCGCGTACAGGTTGCCGTGGGTGAGGACGCAGCCCTTGGGGCGGCCGGTGGTGCCGGACGTGTAGCAGACGGTCGCGATGGTGTCGGGGGTCAGGGCGGCGCGCCGCTTGGTGACCTCCTCGTCCGGTATCTCCCGTCCCAGGGTGGCGAGTTCGAGCACGGCACCGGCATCGAGCTGCCAGGTGCGCGGCCGGTCGGCCGCGGGCAGGGCGGCGAGTCCGGCCGCCGCGGCGGCCGCGTTCGCCTCGGTCTCCACGATCAGCAGCCGGGCGCCGGAGTCCCGGACGATCCACTCGACCTGCTCGGGCGAGGACGTCGCGTAGACCGGCACGGTCTGGCCGCCTGCCGCCCAGATCGCGAAGTCGAGGACCTGCCACTCGTAGCGGGTGCGGGACATCAGGGCGACGCGGCCGCCCGGTTCGAGCCCGGCGGCGATCAGTCCCTTGGCCGCGGCGGTCACCTCCCGCGCGAAGGCGGCGGCGGTGACCGGCTTCCACTCCCCCGCCTCCTTGCGCCGCACGACGACCGTGTCCGGCGCCTCGGCCGCGTTCACGAACGGGATGTCGGCGGGCGTGGAGCCGTCCGACGGAGGTGTGGCGAGCGGCGCGGCGCGGGCCTCGCGGACCACGCCCCGTTCGTCCCTGACGAGGTCGACCTTCGCGCGGTCCGCCAGGTCGCTGCGCTTCCTGGCCCGCTTCAGATCCTTGCGTACGCCCATGTCGGCTCCCGGTCGCGCGGCGGCTGGCGTTCGATGGAACGGGGAACTTACTCGGGAGTCAACTTACTCATGCGTAAGGAAAATTCAATGGGTCGTACGCGAATCCGCCCGCGAGGCCGGGCACCCGGACCCGGCGACCTCAGCGCTCCGGCAGCCACGCCTTGCCGTCGAGGACGTCGCGCATGCCGACCCACACCATGTTCATCAGGCGCAGGGCGATCCCCTCGGGCGGCTGACCGGGGTTGCGCTCCATCCAGTCGGTGAGCGAGTCGGCCGCGCCGACCAGCGCGTGCGCGACGAAGTCGGCGTCCTCGTCGCCGAGCCGGGCGCCCCGGCCGCTGTCCGTGATGCCGTCCCTGACCAGCCCCGCGACCTCGGCCATGACCGCGCGCCGGGCCTCGGCCACGGCGCCGGCGATCGCCTCGCTCAGCTCGGAGGCCTGCCGGTGCAGTACGACCCAGCTGTCGCGGTGCTCGGCGACGAAGGCGAAGAACGCCGAGAGGCCCGCGTAGAGCCGGAGTTCGGGCGCGGCACCGGCGCCGCGGGCGGCCTCCTGGAACGCGGCGACCAGCCGCTCGGCCTCACGGCGCAGACAGGCGAGGAACAGGCCCTCCTTGGAGTCCAGGTAGAGATAGACCATCGGCTTGGAGATCCCGGCGAGTTCGGCGATCTCGTCGACGGAGGCGGCGTGATAGCCGCGCTTGGCGAAGACCCGCACGGCCACGTCGATGATCTGCTGCTCGCGCACCTGCCGCGGCACGCGCTTCCGGCGCCCCGTGGTGCGCCCTTGAGCCTCTCCCGATGTCCCCGTCACTCTTGTCAGCCTACCTACGTCGCCGTAACCTTACCAATTAGTAAGCTTACTGAGCGGTAAGATCCATGCCAAGTGATCAACGGCCGGACAACCTAGGAGAGTTCCATGAGCGGTGCCGACGACATCGCGGCCCTCGACTTCGCGAGCGTCACGCCCGAGGAGTTCGCGCGGATCGTGAAGGGCCTGTCCGCGAAGGAGATCAACGAGATCGCGCAGGACAGCGCGTTGCGCGCCCGCGTCCTGAAGGAGGTCTTCGGGCGGATGGAGCGGCAGTTCAAGCCGGAGGTCGCCGGGACCCTGGAGGCGCTCATCCGCTGGAAGGTCACCGGCCAGGGCGAGACTCCCGAGGCCGTCTACGAGACGAAGATCACCGGCGGGACCTGCACCGTCACCGAGGGCCGCTCGGACGCCGAGCCGCGCGTCACGCTCGTCATGGGCGACGCCGACTTCCTGAAGCTGGTGTCGGGCAACTCCTCGCCCGTCACGATGTTCATGATGCGCAAGGTGAAGATCGCGGGCGATGTCGCGCTCGCGGCCGGCCTGACCCGCTACTTCGACATCCCGAAGGCGTAGGGGGCGACGGCATGGCTTTCTCTCTCGAACTGGATCAGGACCAGAAGGACCTGCGCGACTGGGTGCACGGCTTCGCCGTCGACGTGGTGCGTCCGGCCGCCGCCGAGTGGGACGAGCGCGAGGAGACTCCCTGGCCGGTGATCCGGGAGGCCGCGAAGATCGGCCTGTACGGGTTCGAGTCCCTCGCGGAGCTGTTCGGCGACCCGAGCGGGATCTCCCTGCAGATCGCCAACGAGGAGCTGTTCTGGGGCGACGCGGGCATCGGCATGGCGCTGTTCGGCACGTCCCTCGCGGTCGCCGGGATCTTCTCCTCCGGCACGCCCGACCAGCTGGCCGAGTGGGTGCCGCAGTGCTTCGGCGACGAGGACGACCCGCAGGTCGCGGCGTTCTGCGTCTCGGAACCGCAGGCCGGTTCCGACGTGGCGGCGATGCGGACGCGGGCCCGCTACGACGAGGCGAAGGACGAGTGGGTGATCAGCGGCCAGAAGGCCTGGATCACCAACGGCGGGATCGCGAACGTGCACGTGGTCGTGGCCTCCGTCGACCCCGCGCTGGGGTCGCGCGGGCAGGCGGCGTTCATCGTGCCGCCGGACACGCCGGGTCTCGAAGGGGCCAAGAAGATACGGAAGCTGGGGCTGCGGGCCTCGCACACCGCCGATGTCTTCCTGGACGACGTACGGGTCCCCGGGCACTGTCTGCTCGGCGGCAAGGAGAAGCTGGACGCGCGGCTGGCCCGCGTGCGCGAGGGCACGCGCTCGTCCGGCCAGGCCGCGATGTCCACGTTCGAGGTGAGCCGGCCGACCGTGGGCGCGCAGGCGCTCGGCATCGCGCGGGCCGCGTACGAGTACGCGCTGGAGTACGCGGGCGACCGGGAGGCGTTCGGCCGCCCGATCATCGAGAACCAGGCGATCGCGTTCGCCCTCGCGGACCTGCGCACCGAGATCGAGGCGTGCCGGCTGCTGATCTGGCAGGCGTCGTGGATGGCCCGCAACGACAAGGTCTTCGACGCCGGACAGGGCTCGATGTCGAAGCTGCGGGCCGGTGAACTGGCCGTCTGCGCGAGCGAGAAGGCGATCCAGGTGCTCGGCGGCGCCGGGTACAGCAGGGAGCATCCGGTGGAGCGGATGTACCGGGACGCCAAGATCTACACGATCTTCGAGGGGACGAGCGAGATCCAGCGGCTGGTCATCGCCCGGGCGATCTCGGGCCGGCAGATCCGGTAGCCCGCCGGGCCCGCGCCGCAGCTCCGGCTCCCGTACGCGGTATACGTCCTCGACGCTCCGGCGGCGGGGACATGCGGGATGCTGTCGGTCATGGGGACACGGCAGGGCGGGTGGCCCCTGGGGGCCCGGCGTGTCTGCGGGCCCGGCAGGGAAGCGCCGATACAGCGACGGGGGCAGGGCCGGTGCGGCAGCACGCACGACTGAGCACGCTCGGAGACCTCTTGCGTCGGCTCGCCGAGGGCGGCGCCTACGTGCGGCACGGCCGTCTGCACGCCCCGGCCGATCCGGCGACCTGGCGCGGGCACCTCGTTCCCGAGATCCACCGGATCGCCGGCAGGGCGACCACGGAGTGGGCCGCGATGGACAGCTGGGTCCAACAGCAGCCGTCCGTGACCGAGATCGAGGTGAGCCTGAAGCGGCTGGCCCCGGACCAAAGCGCCGCGGAGCTGGCCCGGTTCGCCTCGGTCGACCTCGCCCACCGCAGCTCCCTGATGGATCCGGAGGACGCCCGCGACCTGGCGTCCCGTGCCGTCGGTCTCCTCGGCCCGCGGGCCCTGTGGTGGACCAACCATGAGGACGCTCACTCCTGGAGCGGCGTGACGGGGTGCACGTTCGACGGCATGGTGGCGGGCACCGACGGCACCTTCTTCGCCGTCCTCGTCCAGGCCGTCGAGGACTGACTCCGCCCCAAAGGCACATGCACGCCTCATGAGTTGACGTACGCCTCCTTGCGTCACTGTGTGCACCCGTCCGATGCTGATGGTTCTTGTCGCCTTCCGTTCGGAGCTGTCGCATGAGCCGCATCAGCCGCACGGGCCGGATGAACCGCCGTTCCTTCCTCGCGACCACCACCGGGACCGCTCTCGCGGGCTGGGCCGCGTTCGCCTCGCAGAAGCAGGCGTTCGCCGCCGGGGCCGCCGGGGCGGGGCCCGAGTGGGACGCCCGGCCGGGCGTGTTCCAGGTCAACAGGGAGCCCGCCCGCACCGGCCGCCTCGTCCCGTACGCGAGCACCACGGACGCCCTGAGATCGGACATCTCACACTCCCCGTACCACCGCTCCCTGAACGGCAGTTGGCGCTTCCACTGGGCCAAGAACCCGGACGCCCGACCGGTCGGGTTCCAGGAGCCGGACTACGACGACTCCGCCTGGAAGCACCTCACCGTGCCCTCCAACTGGGAGATGGCGGGCTACCCCGAGCCGATCTACCTCAACATCGCCTATCCGTGGACGGGTTACGAGGAGCCGGAGCCGCCCGCGGTGCCGAAGGAGTTCAACCCCGTCGGCTCCTACCGGCGCACCTTCGAGGTGCCGGAGGCCTGGCACGGGCGGCGGACCCTGATCTCCTTCCAGGGGGTGAAGTCCGCGTTCTTCGTGTGGGTGAACGGCCGGCAGGTCGGCTACAGCGAGGACAGCTACACGCCCGCCGAGTTCGACCTCACCCCGCATCTGAAGGCGGGCACCAACTCCCTTGCCGTGGAGGTCTACCGCTGGTCCGACGGCAGCTGGCTGGAGGACCAGGACATGATCGACCTGTCCGGGATCTTCCGGGACGTCTTCCTGTACTCGACGCCGTCGGCCGACGACGCGTACGTCCACGATCTGTTCGTCCGTACGCGGCTCGACGACGCCTTCCGCGACGCCACGCTCTCCCTCACCACGACCGTGCGGGGCGGGCGGGCCGCCGGACACCGGGTCGAGGCCGTGCTGTACGACGCCCGCGAGCGCCGCGTCGGCACGCTGAGCGGCGCGGTCGGCGACAGCGAGGACGTCTCGCTGGAGGCCGAGGTCCGCTCCCCCGCCCTGTGGTCGGCCGAGGCCCCGAACCTGTACACCCTCGTCGTCTCCCTCAAGGACAGCGGCGGCCGGACCGTCGACACGCACCGCACGCGCGTCGGGTTCCGACAGGTCGACTGCGGGCCCGGGAAGTTCACGGTCAACGGCGAACCGGTCATGCTGCGGGGCACCAACCGGCACGAGTCCGACCCGGACACCGGGCAGGCGGTCTCCGAGGAGCGGATGCTCCAGGACGTCCTGCTGATGAAGCGGCACAACATCAACGCGGTCCGCACCTCCCACTACCCGAACCATCCGCGCTGGCTCGAACTCTGCGACGAGTACGGGCTCTACGTCGTCGCCGAGACGAACCTGGAGACCCACGGCGTACGGGACACCGTGCCCGCCTCCCTGCCCGAGTGGACCGACGCCTGCGTGGACCGGATGCGGTCCTCGGTGGAACGCGACAAGAACCATCCCTGCGTGATCCTGTGGTCGCTGGGCAACGAGGCCGGTTCGGGCGACAACTTCCGTGCCATGGCCGACTGGACCCGCGAGCGGGACTCCTCGCGGCCCGTGCACTACGAGGGCATGAACGAGATCGCCGACGTGCACAGCGAGATGTACACCAAGCCCGACGCCGTCGAGGAGTACGGCAGGTCGGGCAAGGCGACCCCGTTCATGCTGTGCGAGTACGCGCACTCGATGGGCAACAGCACGGGCAATCTGCAGGAGTACTGGGACGTCTTCGAGCGCTATCCGAACCTGCACGGCGCCTTCGTGTGGGACTGGGTCGACCAGGCGGTCCGGCTGCCCGTGCCGGGCGACTCCCGGCGGACCTATCTCTCCTACGGCGGCGACTGGCACCCCGGCTACCCCACCGACGGCAACTTCGCCGGCAACGGACTCGTCGCCGCCGACCGGACCCCGCACCCGGGGCTGCTGGAGGTGAAGAAGGTCTACCAGCCGGTGGCGGCGCGCGCCGACGACCTCGGCGGCCGGGACGCGGTCTCGCTGAGCGTCGTCAACAAGCACCTGTTCACCGCGCTCGACGTCTACGAACTGCGCTGGCACGTCACCCGGGACGGTCAGCGCGTGCAGGAGGGCAGCCTGGCCGCCCCGGCGATCGCGCCCGGCGGGACCCGGTCCGTACGCATCCCCTGCCGGCGGCCCGCCCGCCCGGAGCCCGGCGCCGAGTACCTCCTCGACGTCGCGTTCGTGCTGCGCCGCAAGGAGCGGTGGGCGGACGCCGGACATGTCGTCGCCGCCGAACAGTTCGCCCTCGACTGGCACACACCGGCCCCGGCCGACCCGGCGCCCGGCACGCTCCCGCCGCTCCGGCTCGACCGGACGGACGGCGCGGTGCGGATCACCGGGCGGGACGTCGAGGTCGTCGTCGACGGGCGGACCGGCACCCTCACCACGTACCGGATCAAGGGCCGGGCCCTGCTCGCCGAGGGCCCCGTGCCGAACTTCTGGCGCGGGCCCACCGACAACGACATCGGGCGTGGCTTCCAGAAGACCGCCGCGACCTGGCGGGACGCGGGAGCGAAGCGGGACGTGACGAAGGTGGACGTCGCCCAGCCGTCGCCGGGCGAGGTCACCGTCGAGGTGACGGCCACGCTGCCGACGAACCCGGCGGCTTCTGCCTGGCGGTCGGTGTTGACGGTACGCGGCGACGGGGAGCTGCGGGTGCGCCACACCCTCGACGCGGCGGCCGGGCTGCCCGATCTGCCGCTGGTGGGCGCCCTGTTGAGGATCCCTGCGGGCCTGGAGCAGATCGA
This sequence comes from Streptomyces sp. cg35, assembly GCF_050410835.1. Lineage (NCBI taxonomy): Bacteria > Bacillati > Actinomycetota > Actinomycetes > Kitasatosporales > Streptomycetaceae > Streptomyces > Streptomyces sp. cg35. The sequence continues at coordinate 5,753,372 of NZ_CP191268.1, read as the reverse complement.
CTGGTACGGGCGCGGCCCGCAGGAGAACTACTGGGACCGGCGTACGGGGGCGTTCGTCGGCCGGTACCGGGCGACGGTCGACGACCAGGTCGCCGCGTACCTGCGGCCGCAGCAGACCGGCAACATGACGGACGTGCGCCGCCTGTCGCTCACCGACCGCACCGGCTTCGGCGTCACCATCAGCGCGGACCCGGCGCGGGACGAGCCGTTCCTGGAGTTCAGCGCCCTGCACTACGCGCCGACCGACCTGGAGGACGTCCGCCACCCCTACGAGCTGAAGCGCCGCGACGAGACCGTGCTCGGCGTCAATCTCCGTCAGACGGGCGTCGGCGGCAACGACTCCTGGGGCGCGCCCCCGCTGGACAAGTACACACTCCACGCGGGCCGCACCTACACCTACGCGTACCGGATAAGCCCCGCGTAGGGGCGCGCGGAACCGCGCGAGCAACCACGGACAGGCCGCGGTCGCGTCGGCTCGGTGATCGAGCGGGCGCGACCGCGGCCTTTTCACGCGCCGGGCGCCGTCACAGGCCGCTCAGATCCCGCGCCTGCCGCACGGACTCCGCCAGGTCACGGACATCCGCGTCCTCCGTGTCGGACACCAACTTCCGTGTTTGGTCATCCAGTTCACGGAGCGAGGGCTCACCGGGGAACGGCGCGTCGGAACCGCCCCCCAAGCGGTGGGCGAAGTACGCCGCAGTCGCGGCGAGGCGCAGCCGCGGCGCGGTCGACCCCGCCCAGAGATCCCCGGCGAGCGCGGACGCGGCGACCGTGCCGGCGGCCTCGCGCGGTGCCCGGCTCTCGGGGTCGAGCCAGCGGACCGTCGCCGTCGCCACCCGGCCCTCGGCTCCCTCGCGGAGCTTGACCGCGTACAGCGCGGTGACGGTGTGGCCGGGGCCGACCTCGCCGCCGTCGACACGGTCGTCGCGGAAGTCGTCGTCGGCGACGCGCCGGTTCTCGTAGCCGAGGAGCCGGAAGTCGGCGACCGTGTCCTTGTCGAAGGCGACCTGGGCCTTCGCGTCGCGGGCCCGCAGGTCCACGTTCGCGGGCAGTTGCCGGACGAAGACCTTGCGGGCGTCGGCGGGCGAGGACACGTACGTGGTGTGGCCGTCGCCCTTGTCCGCGAGGCGTTCCATGAGTTCGTCGCCGTAGTCGCTGCCGACGCCGACGCCGAAGAGGGTGATGCCGTGCTCGCGGCGGGCGTCCGCGATGCGTTCGAGGATCGCGTCGGCGGAGGTCTCGCCGGTGTTGGCGAGCGCGTCGGAGAGCAGGACGACGCGGTTGGTGGCCCCGGTACGCACTCCTTCGACCGCCGTGGCGTAGCCGGTGCGGATGCCCGCGTCGAGGTTGGTGGAGTCGGTGGGTTCGAGGGTGTCGATCGCGTCGTGGATCCGGTCGCGGGCGGAGTCCTCCGCGGCGCCGAGCCGGGTCATGGGCAGCACGGTCCGCGCCTCGTCGCTGAAGGTGACCAGGGCGATCGAGTCGTCGGCGCGGAGCTGGTCGGTGAGGGTGGCCAGGGACTTCTTGACCAGGTCGAGGCGGCCCGCCTCGGCCATCGAGCCGGAGATGTCGATGACGAACGTCAGTGCCGCCGGCCGGCGTTCACCGTCCGCCGGGGCCGGTGCCGTCGCGAGGCCCACCCGCATCAGGCGCCACCCGTCGTCGCCGGTGCGGGCGCCGTCCACGGTGACGGAGAACCCGTTGCCCTCGGGGCGCGGGTAGTTCTGCCGGAAGCTGTTGACGAACTCCTCGGGCCGCACCGTCCCCGGGTCGGGCAGCCGGCCCTCGGCGAGGGTGCGGCGGGCGTAGCCGTAGGAGGCGGTGTCGACGTCGAGGGCGAACGTGGAGCGGTAGTCCTCCGTGTCGCCTCGGTCGCGGCCCGGCGCGACCGAGGCGGCGGGCTTGTCCGCACGGGCCTTGCCCCGCGCGCTGTCCGCCGCCCCGCCAAAGGCGCCGCCCTCCGCGCTGCACCCCGTGAGCAGCAGTCCGCCGGCGAGTGCCGCGGCGATCAGCGCTCCACCCGTACCGGTCCTCTTCCTCATGCCCGCCCCTTCCGCTCCGCCACGCGCCGGTGTCGTCGGCGTCTTGTGACTGTGACGTGGCGAGGGGGCCCGGTGTTCGTCCCGGGCGGTCTCGCCTTGGCGGCAAAGCGGTTACGGAGGACGGCTGTTGTGACCGGTGGGTGATCCTCCGGAGACCGGGCCGATCCCGACCGGTCACCGGGCCTACGACACGATGTCCTTCCGTGCGAAGCCGCGGAACGCCAGCGCGAACAGCACCACCGCGTACGCCACCGACACCGACGCCCCCTGGATCATGCCGCTCCATTCGGGCTGCGGCTGGATGACGTCGGCCCAGGCGAACTGCCAGTGCGCGGGCAGGAAGTCGCGCCAGTGGCCGAGGGCGGTGACCGCGTCCAGGACGTTGCCGACGATGGTCAGGAAGACCGCGCCGCCGACCGCGCCCAGCGGGTTGTCCGTCTTCGTCGACAGCCAGAACGCGAGCCCCGCGGTGACCAGTTGGGACACGAAGATGTACGCGATCACGACGAGGAGGCGCTGGGCCGCCTCGCCCGCGGGCAGCGCCCCGCCGGTCGGGATCTCGAGCGGTCCCCAGCCGTAGGCGACCGAGCCGACGCCGAGCGCGACGACCGGCAGCAGCACCATCGCGGCGAGGCTGAGGCCGAGCGCGACGGTGAGCTTGGACCACAGCAGGCGGGCCCGCGGTACCGGCGCGGCCAGCAGATAGCGCAGGCTCGACCAGTTCGCCTCGGAGGCGATGGTGTCGCCGCAGAACAGGGCGACGGGGATGACGAGCAGGAATCCGGCGGAGACGAACAGGGCCGTCGCCGCGAAGTTCGCGCCCGACGCGGTGGCGGTGTCCATGAGCGTGACCCGGCCGCTGCGGCCGCCGGGCTCGCCGCCGATGGCGAAGGCGATGACGAGCACGAACGGCAGCAGCGCGAGGACGGCCCCCATGACGAGGGTGCGCCGCCGCTTCACCTGCCGGACCAGCTCGACCCGCAGGGGCAGGGTCCGTCCGGGCCGGTATCCGTCGGCGCGCTCGGCGACGGGCGGCGTGGGCAGGGTCGTCCCGGTGCCGGTCATGCGGAACCTCCGATCAGCGTCAGGAACGCGTCCTCGAGACGCCGGTGCGGGCCGAGCGACTTCACCGGCACGTCGAGCCGGACCAGGTCGGCCAGCAGACGGGCGGCGGGGTCGCTGCCGTCGGGCGCGGGGGCGAGGCGGACCAGGAGCCCGTCGTCGGCGCGGACCGCCGACTCCACCGCCTCCAGTGCGGCCACCTTCTCCAGGAGCGGGTCGGTGATCTCGCCGGCCAGGCCGACGAGCACGGTGTCGCCGGAGCCGACGATGTCCGCGACCGGGCCGGCCTGGACGAGGCGCCCGCGGTCCATGACGACGAGGTGCGTGCAGGACTGCTCGACCTCGGCCAGCAGGTGGCTGGAGACGATGACGGTGCGGCCGCCGCGCGCGTAGCGGATCATCACCTCGCGCATCTCGCGGATCTGCGGCGGGTCGAGCCCGTTGGTCGGCTCGTCCAGGATCAGCAGGTCCGGCAGGCCGAGCATGGCCTGGGCGATGGCGAGGCGCTGCCGCATGCCCTGCGAGTAGGTGCGCACGGCGCGGGCCAGCGCGTCGCCGAGCCCGGCGATCTCCAGCGCCTCGTCCAGGTGCGCGTCCTCGGGCGGGCGGCCGGTGGCCTGCCAGTACAGCTCCAGGTTCTCGCGCCCGGACAGGTGCGGCAGGAAGCCCGCGCCCTCCACGAAGGCGCCGACCCGGGAGAGGACGGGCGCGCCGGGGCGGATCGCGTGGCCGAAGACGCGGACCTCGCCCGCGTCGGGCCGGATGAGGCCCATGAGCATGCGCAGGGTGGTGGTCTTGCCCGCGCCGTTCGGCCCGAGGAGGCCGAGGACCTGGCCCTGTTCGACGCGGAAGGACAGGTCGCGGACCGCGTACCGGTCCGTCGACCCGGCGTACTTCTTGCTCAGGTCCGTGATCTGGAGGGGGACGTCCGCGAGGGCCGGGTCGGGCGCGGGCGCCGTCGTCCTCCTGCGGGCCGTCAGGAGCAGCGCCGCCGCGACGACGGCCGCGCCGATCGGCAGCCACCACACCCATGCGGGCAGCGGCGCGGCCGCGGTCTTCACGTCGGGCGCGGTCGGCAGGCTCAGGCCGCCGGTGACGGAGACCTGGTACGTCGCGGGCTCGGCCGGTGACGCGTAGCCGAGGTCGGTCGCGGACAGGACGAGCCGGAGCGTGTGTCCCTTCTCGACCTGGTGGTCGATGGCGGGGAGGGTGAACGTGACGTCCTTGCCGGAGCCGCCCGCCCCGGTCACCCGCACCGGCGCGACCAGCTGCGAGGGCAGCATTTGGCGCGCCCCGCCGGGCCCGGCGTCGTAGACCTTCGCGAACAGGACGGCGGTGCCGGTGGAGGACTTCACGTGGGCGGTGACCGTCGGGGAGCCGGTGATGCGCACCGACCGCCCGAGCGGCGCCGAGTCGAACCGGGCGAACTGGCCGGGGAAGTCCAGCGAGAGGCCGACGCCGAGGGAGGACGACAGCTGTGACGCGTTCCCCAGGCCCGGGACCGTGGAGATCGACGGCGGGCCGCCGCCCGGCGGGTTCTGGAACGTCTCGACGGCGGACTTCAGCGGCACCGACACCCGGTCCTCGCCGCGCAGCCCCGGATACCGGTCGCCGCTCGCGCCGCGCTGCGTGGCCGCGCCGTCGGTGGAGTCGACGCCGCCGGTGCGGGTGACGCGGAACGCGGGCCCGGTGTCGACGTCCTTGTCCTTGAGGTAGCGGTCGAACCAGGTGGTCACGCGCTGCGTGGTGCGGCCGACCTCCATGTCGCCGCCGTCGTGGCCGCCGGCGATCCAGTCGACGTCGACGGGCGCGCCGTTGGCCTTGACGTGCCGGGCGATCGCGTCGGCCTGGCCGAGCGGGAACAGCGAGTCGGTCTGTCCCTGCGAGATGAGTGTGGGCACCTTGATGCGGTCGCCGACGGCGGACGGGCTGCGTTCCTCGAGGAGCTTGCGGGCCTGCGCGTCGGGCTTCCCGGACACGGCGACCCGCTGGTACATGGCGCACAGCTCCGGCTGGAAGCGGCCGCAGTGCAGGCCGGCCTCACTGGTGCGCGCGCCGATGTTCGCGGAGCCGGTGGTGAAGAAGATCCCGGTCCACAGCTTCTTGAAGACGTCGTCGGGGAAGAGCGCGTCCGCGAGGTTCCAGTACGTGATCTGCGGGGCGATCGCGTCGACCCGCTTGTCGTACCCGGCGGCGAGCAGCGAGACGGCCCCGCCGTACGAGGCGCCGGTGACGCCCACGCGCGGGTCGCCGGCCTTGTCGAGCTGGATCTCGGGGCGCTTCGCCAGCCAGTCGATGAGCCGGGAGACGTCGGCGACCTCGCCGTCCTTGTCGTTCAGCCCGATCTTGCCGGTGGACTTCCCGAAGCCGCGCGCCGACCACGTCAGCACCGCGTACCCGTGCCGGGCGAGCTTCTCCGCCTCGGCCCGCACATCGGCCTTGCTGCCGCCGAAGCCGTGGGTGAGCAGCACGGCGGGCCGCTTCTCGCGGCTGTCGCCCGCGGTGAAGTACGAGGTGTCGATCCGGACGCCGCCGCCCATCGGCATCATCCGGTCCTGCCGGTGCACGGCGGTGCCGCCCCCGGACGACGTGGCCGCCGCCACGGACCAGGTCCCCGCCCCCGCGAGCACCACAAGGGCCGCCGCGACGGCGATCCACCGCCGCGGCCTCCCGCGTACCCGCTCGCGCCATGCGCCCACTCGTAGATCCATACGTCAACGGTAGGCGCCGCCACCGACAGCCACCGCAACCCCCGGTCGGAATCCGCCGACCTCCTCGGGTAGTACAGTCCGCCCGCCGTGTACCGCGGGCGTGGTACGACGCACCCATGACCGTCCACGAGATCCGCCGCGCGCGCACCGTCGGGGAACTGATCGCCGCGGGACCGCTGTTCGACTCCCCGACCCGCCCGGAGGCGGCCCGGGACTTCCTGGCCGCGCCGGGCCACCACCTGTATCTGGCCTACGCGGGCGCCGAGCCCGTGGGTTTCGTCAGCGGAGTCGAGACCGTCCATCCCGACAAGGGCCGCGAGATGTTCCTGTACGAGCTCGCGGTGGCCGAGCCGTACCGGCGCCGTGGCATCGCCCGCGCCCTGATCCGGACGCTCGCGGAGCTGGCCGCCGGGCGCGGCTGCTACGACATGTGGGTCGGGGTGGACACGGACAACGACGTGGCGCTCGCGGCGTACCGCAGCGCGGGCGGCAAGGACGACGGGCCGTGCGCGGTGATCACCTGGGACTTCACGGACGTCCCGGGCAGCACGGACGGAACAGATATCGCGGACTTCGCATAGGAGGACTCCGCAGGGGGGACCCTCCGGGGAGCAAGCGCTTTCCATACGATCCTGCAAGCGCTCGCAGAAAACGTCAAGAGGGTGTGCGGCAAAGGAAGTTGGCGGATATCTGCGCACGTCAGAACTGTTGACGGCCTTGCGAGCGCATGCAAAGGTCCCACCTCGACACCGCCGTCGAGCCGTGGAGGCCCCCTATGGGCAACGACGCCCCCTCCCGCCGCCCGCTGACCCGCCGCACCACCCTCACCGCCCTGCTGTCCGCCGGTCTCGGTACCGCGCTCACCGCCTGCGGCGGGCCGTCCCGGTCCGTCGGCGCCGGCGGCGCCGTGACCCTGCGCTACTTCTTCTGGGGCGACAGCGGACGGGCCGATCTGATCAACAAGTGCATCGCCGTCTTCGAGCGCGACCATCCGAAGATCAGGGTCAAGTCGAGCTTCGCCGCCTTCGACTCGTTCTGGCCGAAGCTGAGCACGGCCGCGGCGGGCGGCAACCCGCCCGACGTGATGCACATCGACTACGCCTGGATCCGCACGCTCGGCGAGCACGGCGTCCTCGCCGACCTCGACGGCCACACGGGCCCCGGCAAGGAGATCGACGCCTCCACGCTGGTGCCCTCGCTGCGCACGGCGGGCATGGTGGAGGACCGCCGCGTCGCACTGCCGCTGGCCCACAACAGCGTCTCGCTGATGTACGACGCGAAGGTGTGGGCCGACGCCGGGGCGCGGCCGCCGACCGCGCGGATGACCTGGGACACGTTCATGGAGCAGTCCCTGAAGGTGACCCGGCACAGCGGGCGCACACAGTTCGGCATGGACAACCCCGGCCAGAACTACATGGGCGTCGAGACGTGGATGCGCCAGCAGGGGCTGCAGATGTGGACCGAGAAGGGGGCGCTCGGCTTCGGCCACGACGACATGCGCCGCTATCTCGGCCTGGTCGACGACTGGCGCAAGGAAGGCGCGCTCGCGGGCCCGGACGTGGTCCTGGAGTCGCTGCCCGGCTATCCCGTCACCACCCGCCGGGTCGCGTCCTACCTGGAGTGGGACAACCAGGTCGGCGGCCGCAGCGAGATGCGCGGCAGCAAGCTCTCCCTCGGCCTCGTGCCCACCGACACGAGCCGCTCCGGCATCTACGCGAAGCCGGGCATGCTGCTCAGCGCCGCCGCGAAGAGCCCGTACGTGGGTGAGGCCGCGCAGTTCATCAACTTCATGATCAATGACCGGCGGGTGGCGAAGATCCTCGGCACCAACATCGGGATGCCGCCCACCACCCGCCAGGAGGGCGCCGCCGAGGTCACCGATCCGGCGGTGCGCCAGGTGCAGACGTACGAGAAGCAGGTCGCGGCGACGCTGTCACCGACCCCGCCGCCACCGGCCGACGGCGGCGCCTCGCTCAACGTCTATCTGCAGCGTGTCGCCGAGAAGCTCTTCTACGGCCGGATCTCCGTGGACCACGCCGTGGATCTCTTCTTCGACCAGGCGAAGGTCGTCCTCGCCTGAGGCCCCCGGCCACCCCCATCTACGTACGGAGGGAGCCCTCATGGCCTCCACGACGACCCGCGCCGCGGTCCCCCGCGCCCGCACACCGCAGAGCGCCCCGGCGAAGCCACCGCGCCGGCGCGCCAACGACCGTGCGGCGTACGTCTTCCTGACGCCCTGGATGCTCGGTGCGGCGGTGCTGACGCTCGCGCCGATGCTGTTCTCGCTCTACATGTCGTTCACGGACTACAACCTGTTCGACGCGCCCCGCTGGATCGGCCTCGCCAACTACAAGCGCATCCTCTTCGACGATCCCGAGGTCCGCGACACGGTCGGGGTGACCCTGCTGTACGTCGTCGTGGCGACGCCGCTCAAGCTGATCGCGGCACTCGGCGTGGCCCTGCTCCTGCACACCCGGCGCAAGGGCCGCAACTTCTACCGGGCCGCGTTCTACATGCCGTCGCTGATCGGCGCGAGTGTCGGCGCGGCCATCGTGTGGCGGCTGCTGTTCTCCACCGGCAGCGTCGTCGACCGCTTCCTCGGCGCGTTCGGGGTGCACACCGGCGGCTGGATCTCCAACCCCGACTGGTCGTTGATGTCGCTGGTGGCCCTGTCGGTGTGGCAGTTCGGCGCCCCGATGGTGATCTTCCTGGCGGCGCTGCAGCAGATCCCGCGGGACCTGTACGAGGCCGCGGAGATCGACGGGGCGGGTCCCTGGCGCCGGTTCGTCTCCGTCACCGTCCCCATGCTCTCCCCGGTGATCTTCTTCAACCTGGTCCTGGAGATGGTGCACGCCTTCCAGATGTTCAACTCGGCGTTCGTGCTCTCCAACGGCACGGGCGGCCCCGCGGGCTCCACCCACGTGTACTCGATGTACCTGTACGAACTCGGCTTCAACGACTTCCGGATGGGGTACGCGGCCGCCCTGACCTGGGTGCTGCTCCTGGTCGTCGGCGTGGTCACCGCGGTGCTGTTCAAGACGTCGGGCCGCTGGGTCCACTACGCGGGCGAGGAGAAGTGACGATGACGACGACAACGGTGCCGACGGCGGCTCCTCGCGCGCGTACCCGTTCCCTGGCCTGGCACGTGGGCGCGCTGGCCCTCCTCCTGGTCCTCCTCTATCCGGTGGTGTGGGTGTTCACCGCCGCGGTGAAGCCCGCCGACGAGATCCTCTCCAGCTTCAACCTGCTGCCCTCGACGATCACTTGGGGCGGATTCAGTACGGCCCTGGACGGCATCGCCGAGGTCCCCGCCTGGCGCTTCTTCAGCAACTCCCTGATCCTGGCGCTCGGTTCGGTGCTCGGCAACGTCCTGTCGTGCTCCATCGCCGCGTACGCCTTCGCGCGGCTGCGGTTCCGGGGGCGCGGGCCCATGTTCGCGGTGATGATCGGGACGATCCTGCTGCCGACGCATCTGCTGCTCATCCCGCAGTACACGATGTTCCAGCAGGCGGGCCTGGTCGACACGTACGTGCCACTGCTGCTGGGCAAGTTCCTCGCCACGGACGCGTTCTTCGTGTTCCTGATGGTGCAGTTCGTACGGAACCTGCCGCGCAGCCTCGACGAGGCGGCGTTGATCGACGGCTGCGGCCACTTCCGCATCTTCGGCCACATCGTGCTGCCGCTGCTGCGGCCCGCCCTGATCACCACGGCGATCTTCACGTTCATCTGGTCCTGGAACGACTTCTTCGCCCCGCTCATCTATCTGCAGTCGCCGGAGAAGTACCCGCTGCCGCTGGCCCTGCGCCTGTTCGTCGACTCGACCAGCAGCCAGGACTACGGCGCGATGCTCGGCATGTCGGTCCTGTCGCTGCTCCCGGTGATCATCTTCTTCGTGGCGTTCCAGCGGCTGCTCATCGAGGGCGCGGCGACATCCGGGATGAAGGGGTGACCATGAACTCCTCGGCCGCACAGGCCCGTCGGCGCGACACCCCGTACGGGGAACGCTTCACGCTCTTCGCCGAGGTGCTGTGGATCGGGCTGCTCGTGGCGGCCGGTTCGCTGCTCGTGGTGACCTGGCCGGCGGCGATGGCCGCGGGCTGCGCGGAGGTGCGGCGCTGTGTGCCGGACGGGCCCTCGACCGGTACGGCCCGTCGTTTCCTGGCGGACTGGCGGGGGGCCCTGCGCGGCGGTTCGGCGGTCGGGGCGCTGGGGCTGCTGGCCCTGGCTTTCCTGGCCGCCGATCTGCGGCTGGCGGCCGCCGCCGGGGATCTGCCGTTCTTCTGGGTCCTCGCGCTGGTGGTCGGCGGGGCGGCCGGGGCGGTGGTCGTGCTGCAGATCCGGGTTGCCGCCCGGTGGTCGGTCACGGGGCGGTGGGCCCGGCCGCGGTGGGATCCGGGCGGGACGGTCATGCTGGGCGGGGCCGTGCTCGTCTCTGCGGTGTGCGTGTGGCAGTTGCTGCTGCTCGCTCCGCTGGTCGCGGGGGTACTGGCCCTGGCCGCGGTAGCCGTGGACCGGCGCTCGGGACACTCCCCGGGGCTCCGCCCCGGCCCCCGCTCCTCAAACGCCGGAGGGGCTTGAGGTGCCGGTTGGGCCCGAGATGGAGCTGAGGATCAGTGCCCCAGGGGCGCGGGGAACTGCGCGACCAGCCACGACGTCTCGGCAGTCGCCGACGAAGCACCGAACACCCACGGCGCCGAGGCGCCTGCGTCAAGGGGGACGCCATGACTGAGGACGACCGGCGAAGGAGCGGCAGCGTAGGCGCCGAGGACGTCGCAGCGCAGGCCGGCGTGTCCCCGTCGACAGTGAGCCGCTGCTTCGCCTCCCCGCACCAGGTCCGCCCGGAGACGAGGGCCCGGGTCCTCGCCGCGGCGGAGCGGCTCGGGTACCGCCCCAGCCGGATCGCCCGTTCGCTCGCCCTGGGGCGGACCGGGACCCTCGGGCTGATCGTCCCGGACATCGCGAACCCGTTCTTCGCCGTGATCGCCAAGGCGGTGCAGGCCCGTGCCCGCCGCAAGGACTACGCGGTCTTCCTCGCCGACACCGACGAACACCCCGACGACGAGTACGAGTTGGCGCTCACTCTGGCCCGGCAGGTCGACGGGCTGCTGCTGGTCGCCCCGAGGATGGACGGCGACCGGCTCGGCGAGGTCGTGCGGCAGGTACCGAGCGTCGTGGTGAACCGGAGCGTGTCCGGTGTGCCGTCCGTCGTCGCGCCGAGCGAGGACGGCCTGCGCCAGGCGGTGGCCCATCTGCACGCGCTCGGCCACCGCCACCTGGCCCTGATCCTGGGCGCCCCCAACTCCTGGTCGAGCGAACAGCGCGGCCACGCCGTGCGGTACGCCGCCGAGCAACTGGAGCTGAAGGTGACCGAGTTCGGGCCGCACGAACCCAAGTTCCACACGGGTGCCCAGGTCGCCGATCTCACCCTGGCCGCGGGCGCGACCGCGATCGTCGCGCACAACGACCTGATGGCCCTCGGGGTCCTGGCCCGGCTGGCCGAGCGCGGGGTGCGCGTGCCCGACGACGTCAGCGTGGTCGGCGCCGACGACACCCTGCTCGCCACCACGGCCACCCCTGCCCTCACCTCGGTGCGCATCCCCCTCGACACGCTCGGCGAACGGGCCGTCGACCTGATGCTGCACCGCCTGGACCACCCCGACAGCACGCCGCAACACGCTGCTCTGAACAGCGAGTTGATCGTGCGCCGCTCCACCGGACCCGCCCCGCGAAAGGATGCCCGACCATGACCTCCGCCGCTCCCAAGCGCGCCGCGATCATCGGCACCGGCCACCGCGCCCAGATGTACACGAAGGCCCTCGGTGCCCGCGCCCACTACGCCATCGCCCTCCTCGCGGACCCGAGCCCGACCCGCATCGCCCACCACAACCGGCTCCTGGCCTCCCTCGGCCGGCCGGCGGCCACCACCTGCGACCCGTCCGACTTCGCCGCGGCGCTGCGCCGGGACCGTATCGACGAGGTCGTGGTCACCACGGTCGACGCGACCCACCACACGTACATCAACGCCGCTCTGGAGGCGGGCTGCCGCGTCGTCACGGAGAAGCCGCTGACAACGGACGCGGAGAAGTGCCGCTCGATCCTCGACACGGTCGAGCGCACCGGCGGCGAACTCTCCGTCGGCTTCAACTACCGCTACAACCCGGCCCACGAGAAGGTCTGGCAGCTGCTGCACGACGGCGCGATCGGCGAGATCCGCTCGGTCCACTTCGAATGGCTCCTCGACGTCCGCCACGGCGCCGACTACTTCCGCCGCTGGCACCGCGAGAAGCGCCACAGCGGCGGCCTCCTGGTCCACAAGTCGGGCCACCACTTCGACCTGGTCAACTGGTGGCTGGGCGCGGCCCCTTCAAGGGTCCACGCGGAGGGCGGCCTGGTCTTCTACGGCCGCGACAACGGCGAACGCACGGGCCTGCGCCGCGACTACGTCCGTGCTCATGGCTCCGCCGAGGCCGCCTGTGACCCGTATGCGATCGACCTCACCGCCGACCCGAACCTCGACTCCCTCTACATCCGGGCCGAGGCGGCCGGCGACTCCGACTACGTCCGCGACCGCAACGTCTTCGGCGACGCCATCGACATCGAGGACGACCTGTCCCTCCTGGTCCGCTACGACTCGGGCGCGACGATGACGTACCACCTCACGGCGTACTCCCCCTGGGAGGGCTACCGGGTCATGTTCAACGGCACGGCGGGCCGCCTGGAGCTGGAGGTGGAGGAGAACACCTGGCAGCCCCCGCGCGTCGCCTCGGGCGCCGAGGGCGCGCACGGCGGGGTGGTCATGGACCGCCCCGGCCGTACGTCGATCCTGCTGCGCCCGCTGTGGGAGGCGCCCCGCGAGATCCCGTACGAGACGGCAGCCGGCTCCCACGGCGGCGGCGACCTCCGCATGCTGAAGGAACTCTTCGGCCCCCTCGGCGACGGCTCGGACGAGGGCGCGGCCCCGGCGGCGGGCAAGGGGGCAACGGCGCGGGACGGGGCGCTGGCGCTGGCCGTTGGGGTGGCCGGTAACCAGTCGTTGGTGACGGGGGCTCCGGTGGAGACGGCCGACTTGTGGTGACCGTGCCCCTCACAGCAGCTGGTCGGCCTTCCCCTCTGTGATGTCACGGATCAGGGCGCGGGGCGCGTCGCGAGTGCCGCTGAGGTGCGCCTCCTCGGCACCCGCTACGGCGATGCGGGCGTCGCCTCCGGGGAGGCGGCGAGCTGCGCCTCTCTCCGCCACCGCTGAGTCGGCACCCTCTGCATCACGGTCCACGGCTACCGCCTCACCTTTCCTGCGACACCGAAGCCGTGTATCCCTACGCCTCCACGCCTGGCCGCCGGTAACACCAAGTGGCTCCGTACAGAACGTCCGCCTCAGACAGGGGCAAGATTTCGCCTCCACGTACAGCTTCTGATGATTGCGGAATGTCGCACTTTTTCTTCAGATTCGATCAAACACTGTATGGGTACACATCGATCCGGCCCGTCTGAAATTCGACACAATCACCGGTCTGGGGCTTACCATACGGGGCCGCTCGACCCTCGTTTCTACCCTCCGAAAACTCCACCAGAAGAACGTCGGAGCCGATTCGGATGGCCACGACGGAGTCCTCGTCAGCGCTTGCCACCGTACCTTTGATCGCGACCGGTGCTCCCGGGGAATCCGCCACCAAGCATCCGCCCCTTCTGCCTCGTTCCAGCTGGCCACCCCTCCAGGGATATCCACCTCGACGACAGCTACCGATCCGACAACAGGAGGCTCAGCACCACGCCAATAGGCCCAAGCTCGACCGGCGGGCCCACTGAAAGTAATTGCAGGCCCCGGTTCACCGGTAGCGCCATCTTGCTTTTTAGGATTCTGAAGAGCATTACTTCAACCCTAGCGGTACGCGAACCATGACATTGTCAACGATCCAGGTATTCGTAGGAGACCTCGTCGAGATCGAAGCCCCGAGGGCCGTTCAGCTGAATTGGTGAGTGACGATCCAGTACTCATCCTCCTCAACGGTGACCGCATACAGCGTCTTGTTGTCCAGGGACAAACAACAGAACTCGGGCCTCCCGATGACAGAGGCAACCCGAGAGGGGAGTCCGAGAGGGTCGTTTCTTTCGGTTACCTGGAACCACCCTGCCTCCATAGAGCCCGGCCCCCACAGGATGATGAGGAATTCACCGGTATGCGATGCCAGCTTGGCGTGCAGAACTTTCCAGTGTTCGTCCAGGATTCTCAGGCCGCGTGCACTCTTTTCCGCGGCGACTTCCGGACGAACTCGACCACCGGCCACCGCCAGAATCGCTTTGGCCGGAGGAATAGCATCGGGGATGGGTGGAGTAGCTGTCATCTCCAGCCCGCAACTCCGCAGTTTGGATTCCCAGGCCATGACGTCATTATTCCTAGCCACTATGTCCCCCATCCGCACTTGTAGAAGAAATGATGGTCGCCGCCGGGTTTATCTATGGCGGCATAACGCTCCCAGGAGTCCTGATATCTGTAAAGGTTACCGGGAGCATTATCCCATCCGAAATTGACGCCACTCCTCGACGGGTCGAGTTTCGGTTGCCCTGCGTGGAAGTGCGGACCTGCCCGGCCGAAGGTGTGCTCGACAATGACTCGTGAACCGTTCGGTGTCTCAAACTGCCGGAACCTGCCGAGGTGGGAGTCCGTTGACGAGTAGAAGTGGCCGGGCATGTGAGCCATATGCTTGACGTCCGTGACGATCCATTCGCCTGTCGAAAGGATTGCCCCTCTCGCCCTTCGGATAATCCGGGGCCAGACCCAAGCTGTCAGTCTGTCGAAGTGGGTCGTCCACGTACGTGGCTGGATTGGGCGCGGGGGTCAGCCCGAGGGGATCGGGTGAGACATATCTAGCCGTGCCAGGGTCGTAATGGCGGAATTAGTTGTAGTGAAGCCCGGTTTCTGGGTCGTGGTACTGGCCAGGAAACCGGAGAGGGGTGTAGCCCGAAGCGTCGGTGTTCCATGCCGCAGTGCCCCAGAGCGTGCCGCGCGTCCGCCACGCGACCTCGCCCCGCTCGTCGATGAGTTCACTGGACGTGCCCACCAGGTCGGTGACGATGGCGAAGAAGCGGGAGTCGATCTCGGACTGCGGGGCGTCGGCCGCGGTGAGGCGTCGTTCGGTCTGGGCGATGGGGTGCAGGCCCCGATGGTCCCAGGTGAGGGCTATCGGGTTCGGCAACTCGGGGCTGCGCGTGGTCTGTTCGCACAGGGTCGTGCCGTCCCAGGTGAACTCGATCCGCTCGACGACCGTTTCACCGTCGGTGGCCAGGCGGAGTTTCGCCGTGCGGCGGCCGAGCGTGTCGTAGGTATCGAGATCGGATTGTCGGAGCCGATCTCGCCCCAGCTCTTCCGGGTGACCTCGTCCTCGGTCGCGTACGGGTTGCCCTCGTTGATCAGCGCGCGCACGCCCCACTCCCAGCGCTCGCAGAACGACGTGAACGACTCCGTGACGTTCTCCACGCCCAACTCGAGCCAGGAGAGCGCCAGATCCGAGAATCCGCGCCCCGCCCCGGCCTCGCCGACCATGCCGAGTTCCTTCAGCTCCCTGAGTGCCTCGGTCAGGCCCTTGGCGATCAGGCCCAGCCCCTCGGCCTTGAGGTCCTTGCCGCTTTCGCCGCCCCCGCCGGTCATGCGTGATCCCCCTCGCGTACGTCCTCGTCCACGTCGATGTCCACCGCGGCCTCGTCGGGCACGATGCCCTTCACCGGCGGGAACACCGTCCCGCCCTCCGGTGCGTCCGCGCAGTCCAGCGCGACCCCGCACGGCACCCCGGCTGCGGGCACCGCCACATCCAGCAACTTCGCGCCCAGAACCGTGCGATACGTCCATGTTCGCGACATCTCACCACGCAGCTGCGCATAGCGGGCAAGCGCCTGCTCGTCGGAGAACGCCAGAATGAAACGGATCCCGTTGAAGTCGGCCGTCAGCAGCCCGCGATCGCCGTCCGCGCCGGGCTCCTCGCCCAGGGGGACCAGCACGGCAGTACGCCGGAACTCGCCGAGCAGCTCCGCGAACTCCCGCCTGCGCGCGGCCACATCCGCGGCGTCAACGAGAGGCTCGCGAGCTACTGGTTCCCGCGGCGCGTCTTCCGCCGGTGCGACCTCCGTCGGTGCGGGGACCTCACGGTCCTCCGGCTCGTTCTCCGCCAGCTGCGCGTACTCGTCGAACACCGAACGACGTATGCGCTCAGGCGTCTCGTTGCTTCCCCCCGGTTCTCTCCACGCACGGCATCTTCACATCGGCGCATTACCGATCGCAACGAAATGCCGCCGGAGCGAAGCAGGAGTGGTGAAACGCATCTACGGACAAAGGGCGCCGGGCACCCGCCGCCCGACGCCCGTCTCCCCCGCTGAACCGCCTGAACCGCCCGACCCGCCTAACCCCGCGCGTCCTCCGGGATCTCCACCAGCCACCGGGTGTCCCGGCGGGGTCGCAGGTAGAGCGCCCAGTACAGCGTGGCGGCCGCCGTGATGCCGCCCGTCCAGAGCAGGTACGACGCCTCCTGCTGGCTGAGGATGTACGCCATGACCGCGATCAGGACCACCGGGACCGCGGGCCACAGCGGCATGCGCCAGGCGGCCCGGTCGCGGTGGGTGCCGCGGCGGGAGAGGAGGGCGGCGACCGCGACGAGGAGGTACATGCCCGTCACGGAGACGCCCGTCACGCCGTAGAGGGTGTCGAGGTTGACGAAGCAGAGGGCCGCGCCGGGCACGCCCACCACGAGCGTGGCGACCCACGGAGAGCCGAAGCGGCCGAGCTTGGCGAGGCCCTTGTTCACGGCGGACGGCCACGCCTTGTCGCGGGCCGAGGCGAACAGGACGCGGGAGTTCTGGATGACCATGACGATGCCCGCGTTGATGATGGCGAGCGCGACGCAGAGGGAGACGAACGTGCCGACGGCCGAGTTCGACCAGGCCTCGACCATGGAGCCGATGTCACCGGAGGTGAGGGCCGACAGGTCCTTGGCGCCCATCGTGATCGCCACGACCGGGACGAGGATGATCACCGTCGAGATGGCGAGCGTGGCGAGGACCGTGCGGGAGACGGACGTGCGGGGGTTCTCCAGCTCCTCGGAGAGGTAGACGGCGGTGGAGAAGCCCTGGGTCACGAAGAGGGCGATGGCGAGGCCGGAGACGACGAGCATCGCGGTGACCGTGTCCGCGTGGCCGTCGCCGCCCGCGACCTGCATGGAGACCAGGGAGCCCGCGCCGCGCTCGGCGTGCGCGAAGCCGAGGACCGCGACGACGGCCGCGGCGATGACCTCCAGGACGAGGAAGATGCCGGTGATCCACGCGTTGGCCCGCAGGTCGAGCAGGCCCGCGAGGGTGGCGAGCAGCATGACGCCGGCGCCGGCGATCGACGGGTCGAGGTGGACGAGCGGGGCGAGGTAGTCGGCCGTACCCATCGCGATCACCGGCGGCACGATCATCACGACCAGCAGCGACAGGACGAAGACGAGCCAGCCGGCGAGCCGTCCCGCGAGGGTGGAGACCATGGCGTACTCGCCGCCCGCGCTGGGGATGAGCGTGCCCAGCTCGGAGTAGCAGAACGCCACGCCGATACAGAGCAGCGAGCCGATGGCGATGGTGAGGGCCGTCGCCGTGCCGAGGCTGCCGAAGAGGTCGGGGACGACGACGAAGAGCGTGGAGGCGGGCGTCACGCACGACAGCGTGAGCAGGGTGCCGCCGACGACGCCGATGGAACGCTTGAGCTTCTGGGGCGGTGCCGTGTTCGGCAGGGGCTCCACCGCGGGGACGGTGGTGGGGCGAAGCGTGTCGGTCATGGAGCGGTTCCGATCGACTCGTGCGACAGGTGGTTCGGGCGGGAGCGCTATCGCCTCCGAAGGCTGTGATGGTGCGCTGGTGGTGCGGGTACGTCCGCTCCCGGCGCGTCATGGAACCTCGCCGATATCCGGAACGTCAACGCTCGTTTCCCTGCGGATTCCGCACCCGCAACCTGCGCCAACTGCCCGCGCTTCCTTAGCCTTTCGCAAAGCCGGCCGAGTTCCAGGCAGCGGATTCGAAGATTGACCTTGCTATCAAAGGTGAATGCCTCGACCTGACTGCGGCGTCCGCTTCATCCCCTACGTACGGGAACCGCAGCCGCTCCCTCGAACTTTGCCGGAACTTGTCCGCAGTGCGGACACCGGGGCAGCCCTAGGCGGCGGGCAGGCCGCGTGCGGCCACGTGCGTGCGCAGCAGCTCGGCGAAGGCGCGGGAGGCCGCCGAACGGTAGCCGCCGTCCCGGGTGAGCAGCGCCGCGGTGCGGTGCGGCAGCGGTGGGTCCAGCGGCACCGGCGTCAGGCCCGGCCGGTCCAGGGTCACGGCGTCCGGCAGCACGGTGGCCAGCGACCCGCCCCGCACGATCTCGATGAGCGCCAGCGCCGAGTCCGCCTCGACGGCGACCCGCGGGGACACGCCCTGCGCCGCGAAGTAGGTGTCGATCCGCGCCCGGGTCGCGAAGTCCCCGGCGAGCAGCGCCAGGTCCCGCCCGGCCAGCTCCGCGACCGGCAGCGGCACCGGACCGCCGCCGCCCCCGGTCACCACGCCGAGCGTCTCCCGGAACAGGGGCTCGGCGGCGATCCCGGAGGCCGGGGCGTCGCCGAACGCGATCCCCACGTCGAGCTCGTCGGCGAGCAGGGCCTCCGCGATGCGGTCCTGGTCCGCATCGCGCACGGTCAGGTCGAGACCGGGGTGGCGGGCGTGCAGCGCGGCCAGGAGCGGCCCGACGAGATAGGCAGTGAAGGTGGGCGTGACGCCGAGCCGCAGGTGCCCGCGCGACAGATCGCGCACGTCCCGCACGGCCCGGTCCGCGGCCGCCAGCTCGCTCAGCGCCCGCCGCGCGTGGGCCACGTAGACCTCGCCCGCGTCGGTGGCCCGGACCGTGCGCCCGGAGCGGTCCAGCAGGGGAAGGCCGACGGCGCGCTCCAGCTGGCGGATCTGCTGCGACAGGGTCGGCTGGGAGACGTGCAGGGCCTCGGCGGCACGGGTGAAGCCGCCGTGCTCCACGACGGCGAGCAGATAGCGCAGGTGCCGCAGTTCCACGGGAGCCATGACAGCAGCGTAGCCCGGGCCATAGCTGCCATCTATAGGAGACATGGACAGCGCGACTTGGACGCTATAGGTGCAGTTCAACCACACTGGGGTCATCGGTTCGCACCGGCCGGCCCGGAGGGCGAACCGCCGCGAACCACACCGACTCACCGCACGCCGACGACCCCCACCGGAGGCATCCCATGGACTACGCACAGCGCACCGTCGACCTGGCCCGCCAGAACGTCGCGGACGGCGGCCGCCCCTTCGCGACCGTCATCGTGAAGGACGGCGAGATCATCGCCGAACGCGCCAACCAGGTCGCCCAGACCGACGACCCGACGGCCCACGCGGAGGTGCTCGCCGTGCGCGACGCGTGCGTGCGGCTCGGCACCGAGCACCTGACCGGCGCCACGATCTACGTGCTGGCCCAGCCGTGCCCGATGTGCCTGGGCGCGCTCTACTACTGCTCCCCCGACGAGGTCGTCTTCGTCACGACCCGGGACGCGTACGCGCCGCACTACGTCGACGACCGCAAGTACTTCGAGCTGGACACGTTCTACGACGAGTTCGCCAAGCCCTGGCAGGAGCGCCGGCTGCCGATGCGCCACGAGCCGCGCGAGGGCGCCGTGGACGTCTACCGCCTGTGGCAGGACCGCAACGGCGGCGACCGCCGGGTGCCGGGCGCGCCGGTCTCCGGCACCGCGCGGTGAGACGGGCACGCATGACACGGGTGGGGCCCGGCCGGAACGCTCCGGCCGGGCCCCACCCGTACGACGGGACGGTCAGTGGTTGCGCGGGAAGCCCAGGTCGACGCCCGCCGGGGCCTCGGACGGGTCCGGCCAGCGGGTGGTGACGACCTTGCCGCGGGTGTAGAAGTGCGTGCCGTCGTTGCCGTAGATGTGGTGGTCGCCGAAGAGGCTGTCCTTCCAGCCGCCGAAGGAGTGGTAGCCGACGGGGACCGGGATCGGGACGTTCACGCCGACCATGCCGGCCTCGACCTCCAGCTGGAAGCGGCGGGCCGCGCCGCCGTCCCGGGTGAAGATCGCGGTGCCGTTGCCGAACGGGGAGGCGTTGATGAGGGCCACGCCCTCCTCGTACGTGTCGACGCGCAGCACGCACAGGACCGGGCCGAAGATCTCGTCCTGGTACGCCTTGGCGGACGTGGGGACGTTGTCGAGGAGCGAGAGACCGATCCAGTGGCCGTTCTCGTGGCCCTCGACCGTGTAGCCGGTGCCGTCGAGGACGACGTCGCAGCCGTCGGCCGCCGCGCCCTCCACGTAGGAGGCGACCTTGGCGCGGTGGACGGCCGTGATGAGCGGGCCCATCTCGGACGTCGGGTCGTTGCCGGGACCGATCTTGATCTTCTCGGCGCGCTCCTTGATCTTCGCGACGAGCTCGTCGCCGACCGAGCCGACGGCGACCACGGCCGAGATGGCCATGCAGCGCTCGCCCGCCGAGCCGTACGCCGCCGAGACCGCCGCGTCCGCGGCCGCGTCCAGATCGGCGTCCGGCAGCACCAGCATGTGGTTCTTGGCGCCGCCGAGCGCCTGCACGCGCTTGCCGTTGGCGGAGGCGGTGGTGTGGATGTACCTGGCGATCGGGGTCGAGCCGACGAAGGAGACAGCCGCGACGTCCGGGTGCTCCAGGAGGCGGTCGACGGCCACCTTGTCGCCGTGGACGACGTTGAAGACGCCGTCGGGCAGCCCGGCCTCGGACAGCAGCTCCGCGATCTTCAGCGACGCCGACGGGTCCTTCTCCGACGGCTTCAGCACGAAGGTGTTGCCGCACGCGATGGCGATCGGGAACATCCACATCGGCACCATGGCCGGGAAGTTGAACGGCGTGATGCCCGCGACGACACCGAGCGACTGACGGATCGACGACACGTCCACCCGGTTCGCGACCTGCGTCGACAGCTCGCCCTTCAGCTGCACGTTGATGCCGCACGCCAGGTCGACGATCTCCAGGCCGCGCGCCACCTCGCCGAGCGCGTCGGAGTGCACCTTGCCGTGCTCGGCGGTGATCAGCTCGGCGATCGCGTCGCGGTTGGCGTCCAGCAGGGCCCGGAACCGGAAGAGGATCTCGGTGCGCTTGGCGAGCGACGAGGTGCCCCAGCTCGCGTACGCCTCCTTGGCCGCGGCGACGGCCGCGTCCACCTCCTCGACGGAAGCGAAGTCGACCTGGGTGGTGACGGCGCCGGTCGCCGGGTCGGTCACCGGGCCGTGGTTGCCCGACGCGCCCTCGACGGTCTTGCCGCCGATCCAGTGGTGGACCAACTTCGTGTCAGACATGTGGGCAACTCCTGTTACGTCTGCGGTGCATCTCAGAGGTGGCGGCGTCGGGTGGTGACGTGCCGGTCGTACTCCTCGCGGGCCGTGCGGGCCGACGGTCGGTCGGCCGTCTCGGCCACGGGCACATCCCACCACGCCTGCGCCGGGGGCGGGCCCGACACTGTGTCTGCCGTTTCTGTCTCCACATAGACACATGTGGGGCGGGTCGCGGCGCGCGCCACGGCGAGCGCCTCGCGCAGTTCCCTGACCGTCTTCGCGCGGTGCACGTCCATCC
This sequence comes from Streptomyces sp. cg35, assembly GCF_050410835.1. NCBI lineage: Bacteria > Bacillati > Actinomycetota > Actinomycetes > Kitasatosporales > Streptomycetaceae > Streptomyces > Streptomyces sp. cg35. Next base: position 5,731,945 of record NZ_CP191268.1, on the reverse strand, counting down.
CGAGGCTCGCCGCGTTCGCCGCGAGGTCGACGGGGAGCGGGGCCCCTGTGTAGCCGGCGTCCTCGTCCGGGAAGCGGTACGCCGTCGCGAAGCCCTCGGCGCCCACGGACGCGGAGAGACCGCCGATGGACGCGTAGCCGTGGTTCTGCAGGATGACCACCTTGACCGGGATGTTCTCCTGCACGGCCGTCACCAGCTCCGTCGGCATCATCAGATACGTCCCGTCGCCGACCAGCGCCCACACGGGCCGGCCGGGCGCCGCGAGCGCGACGCCGAGCGACGCCGGGATCTCGTAGCCCATGCAGGAGTAGCCGTACTCGACGTGGTACTGGTCGCGCGAGCGGGTCCGCCACAGCTTGTGCAGGTCGCCGGGGAGCGAGCCCGCCGCGTTGATGAGGATGTCCTCGTCCGTCACCAGGTCGTCCAGCGCGCCGAGGACCTGCGTCTGGGTCGGCCGGACCAGGTCGTCGTCGGCCGCGGCGTAGCAGGCGTCGACGCGGTGCTCCCAGCGCTCCTTGTCGTCCGTGTACGCGGTGACGTGGGCAGGCTCGGCGCGGAAGGCGCCGACCGCCTGGCGCAGTGCGGTCAGGCCCTCGCGGGCGTCCGCCACCAGGGGCAGCGCGGCCAGCTTGGCCGCGTCGAACGAGGCGATGTTGAGGTTCACGAAGCGGACGCCGGGGTGTGTGAAGAGGGTGCCGGAGGCGGTCGTGAAGTCCGTGTAGCGGGTGCCGACGCCGATCACCAGGTCCGCGGTGCGGGCCAGTTCGTTCGCGGTGGCGGTGCCGGTGTGGCCGATCCCGCCGACGTCGGCGGGGTGGTCGTGCCGCAGGGAACCCTTGCCCGCCTGCGTGGACGCGACGGGGATGCGGGTCGCGTCCGCGAAGGACTTCAGGGCCTCTTCCGCGCCGCTGTGGTGGACGCCGCCGCCCGCGACGATCAGGGGGCGCCGGGACTCCCTCAACGCCTTTGCCGCGACGGCCAGTTCGGCGGCGTCGGGGGCCGGGCGGCGGATCGTCCAGGTGCGCTCGGCGAAGAAGTCGTCCGGCCAGTCGTACGCCTCCGCCTGGACGTCCTGCGGCAGCGCGAGCGTGACCGCGCCCGTGTCCACCGGGTCGGTGAGCACGCGCATCGCCTGCAGCGCGGCGGGGATCAGCTGCTCGGGGCGGGTGACCCGGTCGAAGTACCGCGACACCGGCCGCAGGCAGTCGTTGACCGACACGTCGCCCGCGTACGGGACCTCCAGTTGCTGGAGCACGGGGTCGGCGGGGCGGGCCGCGAACACGTCGCCGGGGAGCAGCAGGACGGGCAGGTGGTTGATGGTGGCCAGGGCCGCGCCCGTGACGAGGTTGGTCGCGCCCGGGCCGATGGAGGTGGTGACGGCGTGGGCGGACAGACGGTCGCTCTGCCGGGCGTAGCCGACCGCCGCGTGCACCATCGCCTGCTCGTTGCGGCCCTGGTGGAACGGCATCTCGTCGCCGTACTGGACGAGGGCCTGCCCGAGCCCCGCCACATTGCCGTGACCGAAGATGCCCCAGGTCGCACCGATCAGCCGCCGGCGGACGCCGTCGCGCTCCGTGTACTGACGCGCCAGGAAACGCACGAGGGCTTGCGCGGTGGTCAGCCGGCGAGTGCCCCCGGCCGCGCCGGACGTGCTGGACGTGCCTGACGTGCCGGTTGCGCCTGAGGTGCCGGTTGCGCCCGTCCTCCCGGACGTGCCCGTCGCGCCGGTCGTGCCCTTCGTCCCGGTCGTGCCGGACGTGCCCGTCGTCTCCTTCGTCACCGGTATCCCTCCGTCACGTGGTCGGGGTGGAAACAGATCTTCCACTCCCGCTCCTGTCCCGGCCCCGCCATGACATTCAGGTAGTACATCGCGTGCCCCGGCTGGGCGATCGACGGGCCGTGCCAGCCGTCCGGGACGAGGACCGCGTCGCCGGTGCGGACCTCGGCGAGCAGGTCGGTGCCGCCGGGGCGGGACGGGGAGACCCGCTGGTACCCGTAGCCGTCCGTGCCCGTGCCGGGGTCCGCCTCGATCTCGAAGTAGTAGATCTCGTCGAGCCGGGACTCGATGCCCGGGCGGTCCTCGTCGTGCTTGTGCGGCGGGTACGACGACCAGTTGCCGCCCGGCGTGATCACCTCGACCGCGATGAGCTGATCGCAGTCGAAGGTGTCGGCGGCGGCGAAGTTGCGGACCCGGCGGGCGCTGGTGCCGCTGCCGCGGGCCTCGACGGGTACCTCCGGCGCGGGGCCGTAGCGGACGGGGAGTCGTCGCCCGCACTTCGCTCCTGCCAGGGCGAAGCGGCCTCCCGCACCGGAGGCGATCTCTGCGCGGGTGTCGCGCGGGATGTACGCGAAGTCGCTCGCGCCGCTGAACACGCTGTCCCTGCCCAGCAGTTCGATGATCCGCCCGGACACGTCGAGGGAGCAACCGCCCGTCAGAGGGAGCACGATCCATTCACACTCACCGGTGTCGAACGCGTGCCGCTGTCCGGGCGCCAGTTCGAGGATGCGCAGCGCCGCGCGGGACCAGCCGGGCAGCCCCGTCTTGTCCGGGTCGACGAGCAGGCCGTACGGGCCGTCCGCCGCGGTGCCGTTGGGGAGGTACGTCATCCCTGTACTTTCCTCCTCCTGCTGGGTACTGGTGGGCTTACAGCAGACCGACGGCCGTGTCGACCGCCCGCGCGACGTCCCCGTCCGCCGGGTACAGCAGCGACCGGCCGACCACCAGGCCCTGCACGGTGGGCAGTTGGAGCGCACTGCGCCATTTCTCGTACGCGGCGTCCTGGTCGCCGTCCTTGACGTCGCCGCCGAGCAGGACGGCGGGCAGCGTGGACGTCTCCATGACGCGGGCCATGGCGTCGGGGTCGTCGGTGACGGGGAGTTTCAGCCAGGTGTAGGCGGAGGTGCCGCCGAGCCCGGAGGCCACGGCGATGGACCGGACGACGGCCTCGGGGCTGAGGTCGTTGCGGAGCAGGCCGGTTCCGGGGTCGCGGCGGGACAGGAACGGTTCGACGAAGACGGGCAGGCGGTGTGCCGCCATGGCGTCCACCGCGCGGGCGGCGGCGGCCATGGTGCGTACGGAGCCCTCGCCCGGGTCGTCGTAGTCGATCCGCAGCAGCAGCTTGCCGGCGTCGAAGCCGCGGCGGTGCAGGTCCGCCGGGGCGTACCCGGTGAAACGGTCGTCGAGCTCGAAGGCGGCGCCCGCGAGGCCGCCGCGGTTCATGGAGCCGATGACGATCTTGTCGTCGAGGGCGCCGAGGAGGAGCAGGTCGTCGAGTACGTCGGCGGAGGCGAGGACGCCGTCGACGCCGGGCCGGGACAGCGCGAGACAGAGCCGGCCCAGCAGGTCGGCCCGGTCGGCCATGGCGAACGGCCGCTCCCCGGCGCCGAGCGCGCCGCGGGCCGGGTGATCGGCGGCGACGATCATCAGCCGGGCCTCGGGGGTGGGAAGCATCGCCCTGCGAACGCGGCGGGCCGCGGCCTCCGCGATCGCCTCGGGCCGCTCGGCCCGGAGACGGGCGAGGGTGCGGAGGTCGGGGGGCGGTGTTGGTGCGGTGTGGCGGGTGTCGTGCGCCGTCGGACGGTGCGTGGGGGCGGGGCCGTGTCGGGGTGCCTCGTCGGCCGGATGGGTCTCGTCGCCTCCGTACGCCGTAGGCGCGCTTGCGGCCTCGCGTGCGTCCATCGTCCCGTCAGGCGGCGACGCCGTCGGCCCCGGCTCCGCCTTGGGCAATCTGCCGCCTGGGGCGGCAGGGTGGGCAAGGCGGCACCCCGGCGCCGGACCACCGTCCTGGTCGGCGAGGCCCTCGGCACCGCCGGAGACAGACCCCGAGCCACCGTCCCGGCCGGGGAAGAGCTCGGCGTGGACCCGGCCGGAGGCCAGCGCCGCCTCGACCTCCTCCCGCACCGGCATCGCCGAAGAGCACTCGAGCCGCGACGCCACGATCGCCCCGGCCGCGTTGGCGAACCGCATGACCCGGCTCAACTCCCAGCGGGCCAGCAGCCCATGACACAGCGCCCCGCCGAACGCGTCCCCCGCGCCCAGCCCGTTCAGGACGTCCACGGGAAGCGGCGGCACCTCGGCCGTCTCCCCCTCGGCCGTCATCGCCAGCACCCCCTCGGGCCCCCGCTTGACGACAGCCAGCCGCAGCCCGAAGGAGAGCAGCGCCCGCGCCGCGGCGACCGGTTCGCGCTCCCCCGTCGCGATCTCGACCTCGTCGACGTTGCCGACGGCGACCGTGGCGTGCCGCAGCGCCTCGACGTAGGAGGGCCGCGCCGCCTCGGGGTTCTCCCAGAACATGGGCCGCCAGTCGAGATCGAAGACGGTGTCGCCGGATGCCCCCGCCCGGTGTGCGAGCGCGGCCAGCGTCGCCGCCCGGCTGGGCTCGGCGCTCAGCCCCGTCCCGGTCATCCAGAAGATGCGGGCGGCGCGGATCGCGTCGAGGTCGAGCTCACCGGGGGCGATCTCCAGGTCGGGTGCCTTGGGCTGCCGGTAGAAGTACAGCGGGAAGTCGTCGGGCGGGAAGATCTCGCAGAAGGTGACCGGGGTGGGGAGTCCGTCGACCGCGCTCACCCAGCGGGCGTCGACACCGAACTCCGCCAGCTGGGACCGGAGATAGTCCCCGAAGGGATCCCGCCCGGTGCGACTGATCGTGGCCGTGCGCAGGCCGAGCCGGGCCGCCGCGACGGCGACGTTCGTCGAGGAGCCGCCGAGGAACTTGCCGAAAGCGGACACGTCCGCGAGCTTCCTGCCCGCCTGCAGCGGATACAGGTCCACCCCGATCCGGCCCATCGTGATCAGGTCGAGCTCGCTGCGGGCCATCCGGGGTTCCCTTCGACGACGCTGTTCGGCGGGACTGCTGCCAGATCTAGCCCCGTTCCCACCCCCCTGTCAACATTTTGTCCTGACATTCGGACCATGCCTTGACACTCTTCTCCGGGGCCCTCAAGGCTGGTCCCATGACGACCCGGACATCACGGTCAGCACGCATCCGCATCGGCTCGGCACCCGACTCCTGGGGCGTCTGGTTCCCCGACGACCCGAAGCAGGTTCCCTGGCAGCGCTTCCTCGACGAGGTGACCGAGGCCGGCTACGAGTGGATCGAGCTGGGCCCGTACGGCTACCTGCCGACCGATCCGCGGGTGCTGGGCGAGGAGACCGGCCGGCGCGGGCTGAAGGTGTCGGCGGGCACCGTGTTCACCGGCCTGCACCACGGGCCGGCCGTCTGGGAGCGCACCTGGGACCACGTCGCGTCGATCGCCGCCCTGACCCGGGACATGGGCGCCCGCCACCTGGTGGTCATCCCTTCCTTCTGGCGCGACGACAAGACGGGCGAGGTGATCGAGGACTCCTCGCTCACCGCCGAGCAGTGGGGACATCTGGCCGCGGGAACCGAGCGGCTCGCGCGCGAGGTGGGCGAGCGGTACGGGCTGCGGGTCGTCGTCCACCCGCACGCCGACACCCATATCGACACCGAGGAGAACGTCGCCCGCTTCCTCGACGCCACCGACCCGGACCTCGTGTCGCTGTGTCTGGACACCGGGCACTACGCGTACTGCGGCGGCGACAGCGTCAAGCTCATCGAGACGTACGGGGAGCGCATCGGCTATCTGCACCTGAAGCAGGTGGATCCGGCGGTGCTGGCCGGGGTGCGCGAGCGGGGCACCCCCTTCGGGCCGGCCGTGGCTCAGGGCGTGATGTGCGAACCCCCGCTCGGTGTGCCGGAGTTGGAGCCGGTGCTGGCCGCCGCCGAGCGGCTCGACGTGGATCTCTTCGCGATCGTCGAGCAGGACATGTACCCGTGCGAACCGGAACGGCCGCTGCCGATCGCCCGTCGCACCCGGGGCTACCTCAGGTCGTGCGGCGTGTAGCAGTATCGACGGATGAGTTCTCGCGTCACGAGTTCCTCACGGCCCGCCATCCGCCCCGCCCGCTGCCCGAGCGGCACCTGGGAGACGGCCGCCGCGCGCCCGCACCCCCGGCTGCACCCGGGCGTCATCGGCTACCGCGGCTACCGCCTCGCCTTCCCCGGACCGCGCGCCCGCCTGGAGGCGCCGATCGGCGCGGTGACGCTGATGCTCGGTTTCCGGGGGACGGTCCGCGTCACGGAGGCGACGGGCGGCTGGGTGGGGGTGGGCCGGGACGGCGGCGTCCGTCCCGCGGGGCTGCGCACGACCGAGCTGTCCTCCGTGCTGTCGGGTCTGACGACCACGCCGGTCCTCGGCGAGCACGACGGCCGGCTCAGCGGCGTGGAGGTGCTGCTGACGCCGTGGGCCGCCTTCACGATCTTCCGTACGCCGCTGCACGAGCTGACCGGCTGGCGGGTGCACCCGGACGAGCTGGGCGCGCTCCCCGCCGAGGAGGTCGCGGAACTGTCGTATTCCTTGGGCGAGTTGACGAGCTGGCGGGCCAGGTTCCGGCTGCTCGACGAGACGCTGGGCCGCTGGCTGGAGTCGGGGCCGCGGTGCGCGAGCGGCACCGTGCGGGCCTGGTACGCGCTCACCCACAGCGGCGGCTCCGTGCCCGTCGGCCGCCTCGCGGACCACGTCGGCTGGAGCGTACGGCACTTGGAGAACCGCTTCCGGGAGCAGATCGGGCTGAGCCCGAAGGCCGCCTCACGGGTGCTGCGCCTGCAGCGGGCCCGCCGGCTGCTGTGCGCGGGCAGTACGCAGGCCGAGACGGCCGCGGCCTGCGGATACTACGACCAGGCGCATCTGAGCGGTGAGTTCAAGGCGCTGACCGGCTGCACTCCCCGCGAGTTCGCCCTCGCGCGCGGCATCCGCGTCGACCCGGACGGACCGCCGGCCGCGGACCGCCTCGCCGGGGAGGCGACGAGCCTGATCCTGCGGCGTGAGGGCCGCTCGGACAGTGCGCATTTCTCCAAGACCGGCGGTCCGCCCTGACGGCACCCTTGTCCCTTCGAACCACGTGACCGGGGGGATGCGGGGAGCGGTGGGCCGGACCTGGCGCAGCGGGTCCGGCCCACCGTGCTGTGCGGGTCCGGTCCGGCGGGCCGCACGGGTCCGCTCCCGTCCCGTTCTCTCCCTCCGTGCGCCGGTGCATGCGCCCGCAACGCGCCCTCTTTACCTCATTCACGTCACAAACGCCCCCTTCCTGTCACAGATGTCAGACCTACGCGGGTTCTACGTCACAGGGGCCCCACAGGCCCTCCCTTCACCTCGGTGCACATCGTTCTCCGGGCACAGGGTGAGTGATCGCAGGCGGCCACCCCCGAGCCGCCGTCGCGACACCCGCCAGGGAGGAGCCACTGATGACCGACCACCGGCTCTGGTCGTACAAGGACATCGCCGCGCACATCCGGGTCCAGCCCGACACCGTCCGCTCGTACCGCAAACACGGTCTGCTGCCGCCCCCGGACCACGTGGAGGGCGGCAAGCCCTACTGGTACGCCGACACGGTCCGCGCCTGGGTCGCCTCCCGCCCCGGCAACAGAGGCCGCAGGAATGACTGAGCGACGAGGCGCCCCGCCCGCGTTGACACCGCTCGTGATCAATACGCCTGGGGTCTGCCCGGAGGGGCTTGATGCGGCTCGACGACCGTCACTCCGGCCCCGGCGGCCGACCCCATCGAGGCCAGCGCCCGGGGCGCGTCCCCCAGCGCAATCACCGACGTCACCAACAGCTCGGGCCGCACCAGACCGCCCCGCACCATCTCCAGCATCCGCGGATACGCGTGCGCGGCCATCCCGTGACTGCCGATCAGCTCCAGCTCCCACGCCAGGGCCCGCCCCATCGGCACCACCGGATCCTCGGGCAGCAGCCCCACCTGCACGTGGCGGCCCCGGCGCCGCAGCCCGCGCACCGATGCCGCACAGGTCGCCGCCGACCCCAGCGCGTCCAGCGACAGATGCGCTCCGCCGCCCGTCACCTCCCGTACGGTGTCGGCCACATCGTCCACCGCGGTCGCGTCGACGCACTCGACGGCCCCGAACTCCCTGGCCAGTCGCAGCGCGCCGGGCGTCACGTCCACGGCCACCACGCGCGCCCCGGCCGCCGCCGCGATCATCACGGCGGACAGGCCCACCCCGCCGCAGCCGTGCACCGCGACCCACTCGCCGGCCGCGGCCCGGCCCTGCTGCACCACGGCCCGGAACGCGGTCGCGAACCGGCAGCCGAGACCGGCGGCGGCCCCGAAGGCCATCCCGTCCGGCACCGCCACCAGGTTCACGTCGGCATGGTCCAGGGCGACGTACTCGGCGAAGGAACCCCAGTGCGTGAACCCGGGCTGCGTCTGCCGCTCGCACACCTGCTGGTCCCCGGCCGCGCAGGCCGGGCAGTTGCCGCACGCGCACACGAACGGCACCGTCACCCGGTCCCCGGCCCGCCATCCGCGTACGTCGGCGCCCACCGCCTCGACGACCCCGGCCAGTTCGTGCCCGGGCACGTGCGGCAGCACGATGTCCGGGTCGTGGCCCATCCACCCGTGCCAGTCGCTGCGGCACAGCCCGGTGGCCTCGACGCGCACGACGACCCCGTGCGGCGCGGCCACCGGGTCCGGCACCTCACGCACCTCGGCCGGCTCGCCGAACCGCTCGAACACGACGGCACGCATGCGGCCACCCCCTTTCCGTAGACGATCAACAGCCTCACGGTAACGGCGGTGTCACCAGGACTCGGCGCCCTGCCGGGGGCCCTGCGGCAGCGCGGGTTCGCCCTTGGCGGCGCGCAGTTTCAGGCCCACGAGCGGGAACACCAGCACGGACAGCATCGCGGCGCCGACCAGCGCCGCCGCCTCGTCGGTGCGCAGCACCCCGGCGTCGACGCCGATCGTGGTGATGGCGACGACGAGCGGCAGCGCGGTCGACGCGAAGAGGGTGAGCGCGCGCCGGTCCCGGGCGGCCAGGTCCCGCGGCGCGAGCACGTACACCGGCAGTCCGCGCACCACCAGGAACAGCACCAGGAAGACGGGCAGCAGCAACAGCGCCCGTCCGCCCTCCAGCAGCGCCTTCAGGTCGAACTCGATGCCGGTGACGACGAAGAAGATCGGCACCAGGAACCCGAACCCCATCGCCTCCACCTTCCCCACGACCTCGTGCGCGCTGTCGGGGGCCGCGCCGTGCAGGACGAGGCGGACGACCATGCCGGCGGCGAAGGCGCCGAGCAGCACGTCCACGCCGAGGGCCTGCGACGCGCCCAGCATCAGCGCGAGCAGCAGCACCACGAGCCGCACCGCGAACTGGCCGCTGCTGTGCAGGGTCTTCGCGATGACCTGGGCGAACCACGGCGGCCGCGGCCGCATCGCCCAGAGCACGGCGCCCGCCGTGATCGCCGCGAAGGCCGCGAGCAGCACCGCGGACTCGGCGGGCGAGCGCCCGCTGAGCAGCAGCGCCATCGCGATGATCGGCCCGAACTCGCCCACCGCGCCGATCGCCAGCATCACGGACCCGAACCGGGAGTGCAGGTCGCCCGAGTCCCGCAGCACCGGCAGGATCGTGCCGAGGGCGGTGCTGGTGAGGGCCGTCCCGAGGTAGACGCCCTTCGCGTACGACCAGCCGCTCAGCGCGCAGGCGAGCACGAGGCCGGCGGCGAGCGAGATCAGCCAGGCCCAGGCGGACCGTTTGAGGGTGTCGCCGCGGATCTTGTCGAACTCGATCTCGTACCCGGCGAGAAAGATCAGCATCGAGAGCCCGAGCTGCGAGAGGGCGTCGACGACCTCGCCCTGCCCCGCCCAGCCCAGTACGTCGGGCCCGACGACGATGCCCAGCAGGATCTCGAAGATCACGAGCGGGACCGGCAGCCAGCGCCCCGCGCCATAGGCCAGCAGGGGTGCCAGGACCGCGATGACCATGATCAGGATGAGCGTTCCAGACTGCGACATACCGGGTGCTTATCATAAACTTCCGGCAAATCCCCCACATCTGCCGCCAGTTCGAGGGAAGTCAGAGGGAACCGCCGTGACGCACCCCCAGCCCCCCGGAGCCCCCCGGGCCCGCATCCCCCAGCAGCCCCCGCCGCCCGGACCGCAGATCCGCCCGGGCCTCTGGAAGCGCTGCCTGTGGGGCGGTCTGACCCTGTGGGTCCTGACGGCGATCGTCACGTACGCCACGAAGAACACCACCCTGCTCCCCACGCTCATCCTGCTGGGCAGCTTCCTGGTGCCCGCGGTCTTCGTGCTCTGGGCGTACGAGCGGCACGGCCGCGACCTGGGCGTGAGCCTGATCCTGGGCTGCTTCCTGGTCGGCGGCGTGCTCGGCGTGCTGGGCGCCTCGGTGATGGAGTACTACCTCCTGCACCCCTCGGTGTGGATCTTCGTCGGCGTCGGGCTGATCGAGGAGGCGGTGAAGCTCCTCGCCCTCATGTACGTACTGCACCGCCATCCGCGCATCCACGGGCTGCGTGCCGGGCTCGTCCTGGGCGCCACGGTCGGCTTCGGCTTCGCGGCGTTCGAGAGCGCGGGCTACGCCTTCAACGCGGCGGTCACCATGAAGGGCATCGACCTGCGCTCCCTGCTGGAGACGGAGGTGCTGCGCGGTCTGCTCGCGCCGTTCGGCCACGGCCTGTGGACGGCGATCTCCGGCGCCGCGCTCCTCTCCTTCCGCAGGCCGGACGGCCGCTACCGCTTCGCCGCCCCGGTGATCCTCACCTATCTGGGCGTCTCCCTCCTGCACGCCCTGTGGGACTCGATGCACGGCATCGCGATCTGGCTGGTGGCCCGCATCACCGGCGCGGGCCTGGATCCCGCCCTCTTCGCCCAGGGCTACATCCCCGAGCCCACGGACACCCAGGAGCACCTCTTCACGCTCTTCTCGGTCGGCGGGCTCGTCCTGGTCTCGCTCCTCGGCATCGGCTGGGCGCGCTCGCTGGCCCGTCGCGACCCGTCTTGGAAAAATACCCCCTAGGGGTATAGGGTCCCTAGTGTCAGGAGATGCCGGGGGTACCCGGCCCTTCACCCGGCCTTCCAGCAAGGAGAACGACATGAGCGCCCAGACCGAGCTCCACCAGATCGGCGGCGAGTCCGCGGAGACCACCGGTTCCTGCTGTGGCGGCGCCTGTCACACGGACGCCGCGACCCCGGCCGCCGAGGGCTCCGTCACCACGGTCTACCAGGTCAAGGGCATGACCTGCGGCCACTGCGAGGGCGCGGTCACCGCGGAGATCTCCGAGCTCGCCGGCGTCTCCTCCGTCCAGGCGGTCGCCGCCACCGGCCAGGTCACGGTGGTCTCCGCGGCCCCGCTCGACCAGGAGGCCGTCCGCGCCGCCGTCGACGAGGCCGGATACGAGCTGACCGGCCGGGCCTGACCGCGACCCGGGCCGGGCCGCACCGGCCCGGCCCGTCCGCCGTACCCTCGACAGCACCATGACGGACGCACCCTCCACCGAGACCGACCTCGCCATCGGCGGCATGACCTGCGCCTCCTGCTCCGCCCGCATCGAGCGGAAGCTCAACCGCCTCGAAGGCGTGACGGCGACGGTCAACCTGGCCACGGAGAAGGCGAAGGTCTCCTACGCCGCCGACATCGGCCTGGACACCCTGATCCAGACGATCACCAAGTTGGGCTACACGGCGGAACCGATCATCAAGGCCCGGCCCGAGCCCGAGGTCGAGACGAGCCCCGTCAGGGACGCGGGGAACGGCGCGACCGGACACGACGCACCGGCAGACGCCAACACCGCAGAAGCCCCGGCGGCGAGCGGCGCAGCGACCCCGATCGGCCGGCGCCTCAGGATCTCCGCGGTCCTCACGGCCCCGGTGATTCTCCTCGCCATGATCCCCGCGCTGCAGTTCGACAACTGGCAATGGCTGTCGCTGACCCTGGCCGCCCCGGTCGTGGTCTGGGGCGGCCTGCCCTTCCACCGCGCCGCGTGGACCAACGCCCGCCACGGCGCGGCCACCATGGACACCCTCGTCTCCCTGGGCACGCTGGCCGCCTTCGGCTGGTCCCTGTGGGCCCTGCTCCTCGGCGACGCCGGGATGCCGGGAATGCGGCACGGGTTCACGTTCGTCACGGAGGGGGCCGACGCCTCCTCCACGATCTACCTCGAAGTCGCCTCGGGCGTCGTCACGTTCATCCTCGTCGGCCGCTACCTGGAGGCCCGTGCCAAGCGCAGCGCGGGCGCCGCGCTGCGGGCGCTGCTCGAACTCGGCGCGAAGGACGTCGCCCTGCTGACCCCGGAGGGCACCGAAGTACGCGTCCCGGCCGGACGGCTGGCACCCGGTGACCGCTTCGTCGTCCGGCCCGGGGAGAAGATCGCCACCGACGGCACGGTCGTCGAGGGCGCCGGCGCCGTCGACGCCTCCGTCCTCACCGGCGAATCGGTCCCCATGGACGTGACCGTCGGGGACAGCGTCACCGGAGCGACCGTCAACGCCGGCGGGCGGCTCGTCGTGGAGGCCACCCGGGTCGGCGCCGACACCCAGCTCGCCCGGATGGCGAAGCTCGTCGAGGACGCGCAGACCGGCAAGGCACGGGTGCAGCGCCTGGCCGACCGGGTCTCGGCCGTCTTCGTCCCTGCGGTCGTCGCCCTCGCGCTCGGCACTCTGCTCGTACGCCTTCTCGCCGGCGGTGACACCACCACCGCGTTCGGCTCGGCGGTCGCCGTGCTGATCATCGCCTGCCCGTGCGCGCTCGGCCTGGCCACCCCGACCGCGCTCATGGCCGGCACCGGCCGCGGCGCCCAGCTCGGCATCCTCATCAAGGGCCCCGAGGCCCTGGAGAACACCCGCGCGGTCGACACGATCGTCCTCGACAAGACCGGCACCGTGACCACAGGGCGGATGACGCTCCTCGCCACGCACCCGGCCGACGGCGTCGACGAGAAGGACCTGCTGCGCCTGGCCGGTGCCGTGGAGCACGCCTCCGAGCACCCGGTGGCCCGCGCCGTCGCCGCGGGCGCCGCCGACCGTGCGGGCGAGCTGCCCCCGGTCGAGGACTTCGCCGCCGTCCCCGGGCTCGGCGTGCGCGGCACGGTGGAGGGCCGCACCGTCCTCGTGGGACGCGAGCGGCTGTTCGTCGACGCCGGGATCGAGCTGCCGCCGGCGCTCGCGACGGCCAGGCGGGCCGCCGAGGCGGAGGGCGGCACGGCGGTCACCGTCGCCTGGGACGGCGTGGCACGCGGTGTCCTGACCGTCACCGACGCCGTCAAGGACACGAGCGCCCGGGCCGTCACCGAGCTGCGCGCGCTGGGCCTCACCCCGATCCTGCTGACCGGCGACAACCGGGCCGCGGCCGCGGCCGTCGCGCAGGCGGTGGGCATCGACCCCGGCCAGGTGATCGCCGAGGTCCTGCCGCAGGACAAGGTCGACGTGATCCGGCAGCTGCAGGCCGAGGGGCGGGGCGTGGCGATGGCCGGTGACGGGGTCAACGACGCCGCCGCGCTGGCCGCCGCCGACCTGGGCCTGGCGATGGGGACCGGGACGGACGCGGCGATCGAGGCGGGGGATCTGACGCTGGTCCGCGGGGACCTGCGGGTCGCGGCGGACGCGATCCGGCTCTCCCGCCGCACCCTGGCCACGATCAAGGGCAACCTCTGCTGGGCCTTCGGCTACAACGTCGCCGCGCTGCCGCTGGCCGCCGCCGGCCTGCTGAATCCGATGATCGCGGGGGCCGCGATGGCCTTCTCCTCGGTGTTCGTGGTCACAAACAGCCTGCGACTTCGCAGATTCATCTAGCCAGATCTGGACCTCCACACAATCCACACGGCACAATTGCAGCACTCTCACGCTAGAGGTCCACATCTACAAATGTGGCCTCTTGCGTACACACGGGACATATGCGGGAGACGCAGATCACACTGATGGGAACGTAACCCTTTATCGGTCTCGTGAGTCTAAGGAGGCGATGCAGAAACGTCTTGGGGGGCGAATCTGCATTGAGCGGGGCCGTCTTGGGGGACGGACCCGACTGCGTTGGCCGGGGCACGTGCACCGGGGAGCTTGAGCGGCCCACCCGTACGTACGTGTTCCGGCGGCCGACGCGGACACCAAAGACGCCCGGCCGGATCCCGTGGGGGGAATCCGCACCGGGAAAAAGGAAAGCGCCCCGACTGTCAGCCCGTGGGGGGACTGGCAGGGGGGCGCTTTCCGCTGCTTACGGCCAGAAGCCGGAGCGGTGGAGGCTCAGCGCTCCTCGACGGGCACGAAGTCCCGCTCGACGACACCCGTGTAGATCTGGCGCGGGCGGCCGATGCGCGAACCCGGCTCCTTGATCATCTCGTGCCACTGGGCGATCCAGCCCGGGAGGCGGCCCAGCGCGAAGAGCACCGTGAACATCTCGGTCGGGAAGCCCATGGCCCGGTAGATCAGGCCGGTGTAGAAGTCGACGTTCGGGTAGAGCTTGCGCTCGACGAAGTAGTCGTCGGCCAGCGCGTGCTCTTCCAGCTTCAGCGCGATGTCGAGCAGCTCGTCGCTCTTGCCGAGCGCCGAGAGGACGTCGTGCGCCGCCGCCTTGATGATCTTCGCCCGCGGGTCGAAGTTCTTGTAGACGCGGTGCCCGAAGCCCATGAGCTTCACGCCGTCTTCCTTGTTCTTCACCTTGCGGATGAAGGTGTCGACGTCGCCGCCGGAGGCCTGGATGCCCTCGAGCATCTCCAGCACCGACTGGTTGGCGCCGCCGTGCAGCGGGCCCCACAGTGCGGAGATGCCGGCGGAGATCGAGGCGAACATGTTCGCCTGCGAGGAGCCGACCAGACGCACGGTGGACGTCGAACAGTTCTGCTCGTGGTCCGCGTGCAGGATCAGCAGCTTGTCCAGCGCGGAGACGACCGTCGGGTCCAGCTCGTACTCGGCGGCCGGCACGGAGAACGTCATGCGCAGGAAGTTCTCGACGTAGCCGAGGTCGTTGCGCGGGTAGACCACCGGGTGGCCGACCGACTTCTTGTACGCGTACGCCGCGATCGTCGGAAGCTTGGCGAGCAGGCGGATCGTCGAGAGGTGCCGCTGCTTCTCGTCGAAGGGGTTGTGGCTGTCCTGGTAGAAGGTGGACAGCGCCGAGACCACGGACGAGAGCATGGCCATCGGGTGGGCGTCGCGCGGGAACCCGTCGTAGAACCGCTTGACGTCCTCGTGCAGCAGGGTGTGCTGCGTGATCTCGTTCTTGAAAGTGGAGAGCTCGTCGACGGTGGGGAGCTCACCGTTGATCAGCAGGTACGCCACCTCGGTGAAGGTGGAACGCTCGGCCAGCTGCTCGATCGGGTAACCGCGGTAGCGCAGGATGCCCTGCTCGCCGTCCAGGTAGGTGATCGCGGATTTATAGGCGGCGGTGTTGCCGTATCCGCTGTCGAGGGTCACCAGTCCTGTCTGGGCCCGGAGCTTCCCGATGTCGAAGCCCTTGTCGCCGACGGTGCTGTCGATCACCGGGTAGGTGTACTCGCCATCGCCGTACCGCAGTACTACAGAGTTGTCGCTCACGTCATCCCTCACCGACGTAGTGCCTCTTCTTCGAGGTGCCCTGACTGTCTCTACCATCCCCCACTTGGCCCAGCAGAGTGCACTCGGGGTCGACCATTGGGCCTATTGGCGGCACTGAGTGCCGCTAACCTGCTCATCCTGCCCCCTTCGCCCTGGTTCCGGAAGAGCTGTGTGACGTTTGCGACTCGTTTGATCGATCAAACCTGGTCGGAGGCGTCACCGGGCCCCGCCGGACAGCCGGAAATCGAGCGCGGTGCACCGTCTGCCCGCCGAAACGGTCCGCACGGCCTGCCCCAGAGCCTTCCGTGAACCGACCAGGACCACCAGCCTCTTCGCACGGGTGACTGCCGTGTAGAGGAGATTCCGCTGGAGCATCATCCAGGCTCCGGTGGTGACCGGGATCACCACGCACGGGTACTCGCTGCCCTGCGAGCGGTGGATGGTGACCGCGTAGGCGTGCGCCAGCTCGTCCAGTTCGTCGAAGTCGTACGGGACTTCCTCGTCCTCGTCCGTCCGTACGGTCAGCTTCTGCTCGTCCGCGTCGAGGGAGGTGACGACGCCGACCGTGCCGTTGAAGACGCCGTTCTCCCCCTTCTCGTAGTTGTTCCTGATCTGGGTGACCTTGTCGCCGACGCGGAAGACACGGCCGCCGAACCGCTTCTCGGGCAGCTCCGGGCGGCCCGGCGTGATGGCCTGCTGGAGCAGTCCGTTGAGCGTGCCCGCGCCGGCCGGGCCGCGGTGCATCGGGGCGAGGACCTGGACGTCGCGCCGCGGGTCGAGCCCGAACTTCGCGGGGATGCGCCGCGCCGCCACGTCGACCGTGAGCCGCCCCGCCTCCTCCGTGTCCTCCTCGACGAACAGGAAGAAGTCCTTGAGGCCCTGGGTGACGGGCGGCGTACCGGAGTTGATCCGGTGCGCGTTCGTGACGACGCCGGACTGCTGGGCCTGCCGGAAGATGCGCGTCAGGCGCACGGCGGGGACCGGGCTGCCCTCGGCCAGCATGTCGCGCAGCACCTCGCCCGCGCCGACGCTCGGCAACTGGTCCACGTCCCCGACGAACAGCAGATGCGCGCCGGGCGGGACGGCCTTCACCAGCTTGTTGGCCAGGAGCAGGTCGAGCATGGACGCCTCGTCGACCACCACGAGGTCCGCGTCGAGCGGCCGGTCCTTGTCGTACGCGGCGTCGCCCCCGGGCCTCAGCTCCAGCAGCCGGTGGACGGTGGACGCCTGTGCTCCGGTCAGCTCGGCGAGGCGCTTGGCGGCGCGGCCGGTCGGCGCGGCGAGCACCACCTTCGCCTTCTTCGCGCGGGCCAGCTCCACGATCGAGCGCACGGTGAACGACTTGCCGCAGCCGGGGCCGCCGGTGAGCACCGCGACCTTCTGCGTCAGCGCGAGCCGGACGGCCTCCTCCTGCTCGGGCGCGAGCTCCGCGCCCGTCCGGCCCGAGAGCCAGGCCAGGGCCTTGTCCCAGGCCACGTCCCGGAAGGCGGGCATCCGGTCCTGGTCCGTGCGCAGCAGCCGCGTCAGCTGGGCGGAGAGCGACAGTTCGGCCCGGTGGAAGGGGACGAGATAGATGGCGGTGACCGGCTCGCCGTGCTCGCCGGGCACCTGCTCCCGTACGACACCGGGCTCGCCGGAGTCCTCGTCGGGCAGGGCCAGTTCGGCCAGGCACTCGATGACCAGGCCGGTGTCGACCTGGAGCAGCTTGACCGCGTCGGCGATCAGCCGCTCCTCGGGCAGGAAGCAGTGTCCCTGGTCGGTGGACTGCGAAAGGGCGTACTGGAGACCGGCCTTGACGCGCTCGGGGCTGTCGTGCGGGATGCCGACGGACTGCGCGATGCGGTCGGCGGTGAGGAAGCCGATGCCCCAGACGTCGGAGGCGAGCCGGTACGGCTGGTTCTTCACGACGGAGATGGAGGCGTCCCCGTACTTCTTGTAGATGCGCACGGCGATGGACGTCGACACGTCGACGGACTGCAGGAAGACCATCACCTCCTTGATGGCCTTCTGCTCCTCCCACGCGTCGGCGATCTTCTTGGTGCGCTTGGGGCCGAGGCCCGGCACCTCGATCAGCCGCTTCGGCTCCTGCTCGATGATGTCGAGGGTGTCCAGTCCGAAGTGCTGGGTGATGCGGTCGGCGAAGATCGGCCCGATGCCCTTGACCAGGCCGGATCCGAGGTAGCGGCGGATGCCCTGGATCGTGGCGGGCAGCACCGTCGTGTAGTTCTCGACGGTGAACTGCTTGCCGTACTGGGGGTGCGAGCCCCAGCGGCCCTGCATCCGCAGCGACTCCCCCACCTGCGCGCCGAGCAGCGAGCCGACGACGGTCAGCAGGTCACCGCCGCCTCTGCCGGTGTCCACCCGCGCGACCGTGTACCCCGACTCCTCGTCGGCGTACGTGATCCGCTCGAGGACCCCCTCCAGCACCGCCATCGGCCGTACGGCCGTCGCCTGCTCCTTCGCCATGATCCGACGGTAGCGGTGGGGTCCGACAACGGAACAGGGGCCCGGAAGAACCTGCCCCGTGAAGCTGTTCTGCGGCCGTTCAGGCGACTTACCGAGGCATTGCAGGTCCGAATGAACGATCCTGCGTGACTTAATTCCATTCGGCGCGGTTCCAGCAGATCGACAGTCACGAAAAAAGTTACTGTCACCTCCCCCACCTAGAACTGGAGCAGAAATGATCCGCAAGGTTCTGGCCGGTGCCGCACTGGCGACCGCCGCAGCCGCAGCGACCGTCGGCAGCACGGGCGTGGCCTCGGCCACCACCGGCGGCCCGGAGGCCGAGAACATGCAGACCAGCGCGCACGACATGAACCAGGCCGCGCGCGTCGCCTACGGCGACACGACCAGCGGGACCGGCTCCTCGGAGTTCGCCACCCGCAACGGTGACGTCGCCATCGCCGGTGACCCGGGCGGCATCCTGAACAGCTACGGCGCCCCGTTCGTCGACGTCGACCTGCGCTGCGCCGTCCCCGCGGCCCAGGGTGTGGGCGGCAACGTCCTCGGCGGCCCGGTCACCACGTGCAACAACGCGCCGGTCGACCAGTTCGACGCCCCCGAGCGCATCATCTGAGAACCGCTCCGGCATTTCCCTTCCTTCAGAGCGGGTTGCGGTAAAGCCCCCTTTCGGCCGCGTTCCCTCCTTGCGCGGCCGAGGGGGGCTTTCCGTTGTCCTTTTCCGTTTCCCGTTTCCAATTGCCCGCATTTCGTTTTCCGGTTTCCGTTTCCTGCCGGTGCCGTGAGCCCGGGGCGGGCCGCCGTCCTCTTCCGCCCGCCGTCTAGGGTTCCGGCATGGACGGGACGAACGGAGCGGCCGTGCCGCCGGTGAGCGTGCGACGGCTGCTGCCCGATCTGCTGACGGCCGTCGCGCCCGTGGTGGGCGAGCGGCTGGCGGGGATCTGGCTGTACGGGTCGGCGGTCACGGGGTCCTTCGAGCGGGGCGTCAGCGACGTGGACGTGCTGATCGGCGTGAGCGGTGAACTCGATCTGGATCCGGCCGGGTTGGAGACCGCCCTGGCGCACGTCCTGCGGGCCCGTCCGGGCTTCCGTGACCGGCTCGACCTGACGTTCGCCCCTGCCGCCGCGCTCGCCGGAGGTCTGCTGGAGCCGCTGCTGGTGATCTCCCCCGGCGAACCGCTGCACAGCACGCGCGTGGCGCCCCGCTGGGCGTTGACGCGGGCGCTCGTACGGGAGACCGGTCTGACCCTGGCGGGCCGGCCGGCGCGGGAGGCGCTGGCCGCGGCCGGTGCCGAGGAGCTGCGGACGGCGCTCATCGACTCCGTCGCGGAACTGCGGAGCGCGGCCTCTCAGGTACGTCATCGGGGCGGCCAGGCGTATGTCGTGCTGACCGCGTGCCGCGCCCTGCGCGCCCTGACCACCGGGGAGTTGACCGACAAGGGCGCGGCGGCGGCCTGGACCGCCGAGCGGTGGCCGCGGCTGCGGCCGCTGCTGGAGGCGGCGCTGGCGTGGCGGCGGACGCAGGCGGTGCGGGACGAGACGCCGCTGCCTTCGGAACTGGCCCCGCTCCTGGACGAGTTGCTCGGTCTGGCGGCGGCGTCGGCGGTCACCGGGAGGACCTGACGGCGCGGCCCCGGGATCCTCCGGCCGCCCGTCGCCGATGATTTTCCGGCGCGGCCACGGTCCTACAGGCGACACACACCGACCGCACCGGAGGACAGGGACACCATGACGACCACCAAGGGCCCCGCCAGCTACTTCCCGTCGATCGAGAAGAAGTACGGGCAGCCGGTCTCGCACTGGCAGGAGCTCATCCGGTCCTCGCCGCTCACCAGGCACATGGAGCTGGTCGCCTGGCTGAAGTCCGAGCACGGGCTCGGCCACGGGCACGCCAACGCGCTCGTCGCGCACACCCTCGCCGAGTCGAAGAAGTGAACCGGTCCCCGCGCGGGAAGTGAGCCGGGGCGGGCTCAGATCCCGCCCATCGGCTCCACGTCGACCTTCACCGGCGTCCCCCACACCCGCACGACCTCGTAGTCCGTGAACTCGTGCACCAGCCGGTACGCCATCGCCGCGTCCGGACGGCGGCGCTGCGCGGCCAGATAGAGGTCCGCCTCGCGCCGGTCGTGGCGGGGGGTGCCGCACAGCTGCCACACCTGCCCGGTCCACATCTCCGGGATCCAGCGCTGCTGGGGCTGCGGGCGGTCCTCGCGCGTGCCGTAGCGCGACAGCACCGGCTGCTGCTCGGCGCGCGGGCGGGCGGGACCGCCCCCGTACTCGGAGCGGCGGGCCTGGCGGCGGCGCGTCTCGCACAGCAGGCACAGGTCGGGCGCCGACTCGTCGACCGCGCCCTGGGGGTGCTCGCGGCAGCGGGTCGTGGGCGCGGCGCCGCTGACCGTCTCGTCGAGCAGCTCCAGGGCGCGCTTCACATCGCCCCGCACCTCATGGAGCTTGGCGTCCGTCGCGTCGCCGGTGAGACCTTCGCCGTGCTCGCCGAGCAGGCGCAGGGCGCGGCCGAGTGCGGTGAGCTGCGCGTGGTTCACGGTCGTGTGCTCCGTCTCCGTCTTCCGTAGGCCATGGCGTGCTCCATGACCCATGGGTTCGTGCGTTCTCCACCATCGCACGCGGCGCCGACAACACCCCGCTCCCATCACGATCCGGTCACGACAACCGGAGCCCCTCTTGTCACAGCCTCGTGTAATCGATTCCAATCCTCCGTGTAATCGATTCCACGCACATGTGCACCGCCCGCTCCACACACGAGCACCCCGCGCATGCGCCCCCGCAGCCACAAGGAGGTGGTCTGTGATGTCGTCGAGCGCGAGCATCAAGGACGTCGCGGCCGCGGCCGGGGTCTCCGTCGCCACGGTCTCCCGCGTCCTCAACAGCCATCCGTCCGTCAGTCCGGACGCCCGGGCCCGGGTGCTGGCCGCCGTGGAGTCGCTCGGCTACCGGCCCAACGCCGTCGCCCGCTCCCTGCGCACCGACCAGACCCGCACGCTCGGCCTGGTCATCAGCGACGTGCTGAACCCGTACTTCACCGAGCTGGCCCGCTCCGTCGAGGAGGAGGCCCGCGCCCTCGGCTACAGCGTGATCATCGGCAACGCCGACGAGCAGCCCGGACTCCAGGACCACCACGTCCGCACCCTGCTGGACCGGCGCATCGACGGGCTGCTCGTCTCCCCCACCGACGGCGGCTCCCCGCTGATGCTGGACGCGGCCCGGGCCGGCACCCCCATGGTCTTCGTCGACCGGTGGATCCCGGGGGTCGACGTGCCGGTCGTACGCTCCGACGGGCGGGCCGCCATCCGCGACCTCGTCGCCCATCTGCACCGGCTCGGGCACCGCAGGCTCGCCATCATCGCGGGCCCGGCCGCCACCACGACCGGCAGCGAGCGCGTCGCCGCCTTCCGCGAGGCGCTCGCCTCGTACGCGATCGAGCTGCCGGACGCCTACATCGGGCAGGGCGACTTCCAGGCGGGCAGCGGGCGCCGTGTGACGGACACGTTCCTGGACCTGCCCGAGCCGCCCGAGGTCGTGTTCGCGGCCGACAACCTCATGGCGCTCGGCGCGCTGGACGCGATCCGCGCGCGCGGGCTGCGCGTCCCGGACGACATCGCGCTCGCCGCGTTCGACGACATCCCCTGGTTCGTGCACACCGACCCGCCGGTCACGGCGATCGCCCAGCCGACGAAGGAGCTGGGACGGGCCGCCGTGCGCGCCCTGGTGGACCGCATCGAGGGCCGCCCGCCCGCGTCGGTCACCCTCCCCGCGCACCTCGTCGTACGGCACTCGTGCGGCGAACCGCGCAACCCAGAACCGCGTACCTCGACAGAACCGCGTACCTCGACGGAGAGGAGCAACCGGTGAGCAACCCGGACGAGTTGCTGCGTATCGAAGGGATACGGAAGACCTTCCCCGGCGTGGTCGCGCTCGACAGCGTCGACTTCGACCTGCGCCGCGGCGAGGTGCACGTCCTGCTCGGCGAGAACGGGGCCGGCAAGAGCACGCTGATCAAGATGCTCTCCGGTGCCTACACGCCCGACGAGGGCCGCATCACCGTCGGCGGCGAGCAGGTCCGTATCCATGGCGCGCAGGACGCCGAACGGCTCGGGATCGCCACGATCTATCAGGAGTTCAATCTCGTTCCTGATCTGACCGTGGCCGAGAACATCTTCCTGGGGCGCCAGCCGCGCCGCTTCGGTCTCATCGACCGCAAGAAGATGGACGCCGACGCCGAAGCGCTCCTCGCGCGCGTGGGCGTGAACGTGTCGCCACGCGCGCGTGTCCGTGAACTGGGCATCGCCCGGCTCCAGATGGTCGAGATCGCGAAGGCGCTCAGCCTGGACGCCCGTGTGCTGATCATGGACGAGCCGACCGCCGTGCTCACCTCCGAGGAGGTGGAGAAGCTCTTCGCGATCGTGCGGGCGCTGCGCGCGGACGGTGTCGGCGTCGTCTTCATCACGCACCACCTGGAGGAGATCGCCGCTCTCGGCGACCGGGTCACCGTGATCCGGGACGGCCGCAGCGTCGGGCAGGTCCCGGCGTCGACGCCCGAGGACGAGCTGGTCCGGCTCATGGTGGGCCGGTCGATCGAGCAGCAGTACCCGCGGGAGCGGCCCGACACCGGCGCCGCGCTGCTGAAGGTCGAGGGGCTGAGCCGCGACGGCGTCTTCCACGACGTGAGCTTCGAGGTGCGGGCCGGCGAGGTCGTCGGTATCGCGGGGCTGGTGGGCGCCGGGCGCACCGAGGTCGTCCGCGCGGTCTTCGGGGCCGATCCGTACGACGCGGGCCGGGTCGAGGTCGGCGGGGTCCGGCTCCCCCGCCACGACGTGAACGCCGCCATGGCCGCCGGGATCGGGCTCGTGCCCGAGGACCGCAAGGGCCAGGGCCTCGTCCTCGACCAGTCGGTGGCGGAGAACCTGGGCCTCGTGACCCTGCGGACGGCGACCCGGGCCGGGTTCGTCGACCTCAAGGGACAGCACGCGGCGGCCGAGCGGATCGCCGGCCAACTGGGCGTGCGGATGGCCGGGTTGGGCCAGCACGTGCGCACCCTGTCCGGCGGCAACCAGCAGAAGGTCGTCATCGGCAAGTGGCTGCTCGCCGACATCAAGGTGCTGATCCTCGACGAGCCGACGCGCGGCATCGACGTCGGCGCGAAGGTCGAGATCTACCAGCTGATCAACGAACTGACCGCGGCCGGCCACGCCGTGCTCATGATCTCCAGCGATCTGCCCGAGGTCCTCGGCATGAGCGACCGCGTCCTGGTCATGGCACAGGGCCGCGTCGCCGGTGAACTCGCCGCCGGCGAAGCCACCCAGGACTCCGTGATGGCACTCGCCGTCAGCACCACCAGCACCCTTGAGGAGGAGGGCTCCCGTGACCTCGACAAGCACTGACGCGCACAAGAACGGCACGAGCACGACCAAGGCGGGCGGGGGCCTGCTGCGGCTGCTCCTCGACAACGGCGCGCTGACCGCGCTCGTCGTCCTCGTCATCGCCATGTCGCTGCTGTCCGGCGACTTCCTGACCACCACGAACCTGCTGAACGTCGGCGTGCAGGCGGCCGTGACCGCGATCCTCGCGTTCGGTGTCACCTTCGTCATCGTCTCGGCGGGCATCGACCTGTCGGTCGGCTCGGTGGCGGCCCTGTCCGCGACCGTCCTCGCCTGGGCGGCCACGAGCGAGGGCGTGCCGGTCGTGATAGCCGTACTGCTCGCCGTCGTCACGGGTGTGGCGTGCGGATTCGTCAACGGCGCCCTCATCTCGTACGGCAAGCTCCCGCCGTTCATCGCGACGCTGGCGATGCTGTCGGTCGGGCGCGGGCTCTCGCTCGTCATCTCGCAGGGCAGCCCGATCCCCTTCCCCGACTCGGTGTCCCGGCTCGGTGACACGCTGGGCGGCTGGCTGCCGGTGCCGGTCATCGTGATGGTCGTGATGGGCCTGATCACCGCCGTCGTCCTGGGCCGCACGTTCATCGGGCGTTCCATGTACGCGATCGGCGGCAACGAGGAGGCGGCCCGGCTGTCGGGCCTGCGCGTGAAGCGGCAGAAGCTCGTCATCTACGGCCTGTCCGGGCTGTTCGCGGCCGTCGCGGGCATCGTGCTGGCCTCGCGGCTCGCGTCCGCGCAGCCGCAGGCGGCGCAGGGTTACGAGCTGGACGCGATCGCGGCCGTCGTCATCGGCGGGGCCTCGCTGGCCGGTGGCACGGGCAAGGCGTCGGGCACGTTCATCGGCGCGCTGATCCTGGCGGTGCTGCGCAACGGTCTCAACCTCCTGTCCGTGTCCGCGTTCTGGCAGCAGGTCGTCATCGGTGTCGTCATCGCGCTCGCGGTGCTGCTCGACACGGTGCGCAGGAAGGCCGGGGCCGCTCCGGCGGCCGCGGGGGCGGGCTCCGGGGGGCCGAAGGGCAAGCAGGCGCTGCAGTACGTGATCGCCGCTGTGGTCGCCGCGGCGATCGTCGGCGGGCTCGCGCTGTGGAACAACGGCTCGTCGTCCGGCGGCAAGAAGGACCTGAAGCTGGGCATGGCCGTCTCCACGCTCAACAACCCCTTCTTCACGGAGATGCGGGCCGGGGCGCAGGCCGAGGCCAGGAAGCAGGGCGTGAAGCTGACGGTGACGGACGCCCAGAACGACGCGTCCCAGCAGGCCAACCAGCTGCAGAACTTCACCAGTGAGGGCATGGGCGCCGTCATCGTGAACCCGGTCGACTCCGACGCCGTCGGGCCGTCCGTGCGCGGTGCCAACGACGCCGGCATCCCCGTCGTCGCCGCCGACCGCGGGGTGAACAAGGCGAAGACCGCCACGCTCGTCGCCTCCGACAACGTCGCGGGCGGCAAGCAGGCCGCGAAGACGCTCGCCGACAAGCTCGGCGGCAAGGGCACGATCGTGATCCTGCAGGGCCAGGCCGGTACGTCCGCGAGCCGCGAGCGCGGCGCGGGCTTCGCCGCGGGCATCAAGGAGTTCCCGGGCATCAAGGTCGTCGCCAAGCAGCCCGCGGACTTCGACCGCACCAAGGGCCTGGACGTCATGACGAACCTGCTCCAGTCGCACGCGGACATCGACGGTGTCTTCGCCGAGAACGACGAGATGGCGCTCGGCGCGATCAAGGCGCTGGGTTCCAAGGCCGGCACGTCGGTGCAGGTCGTCGGCTTCGACGGCACGCCCGACGGCTTCAAGGCGGTCGAGGCGGGCACGCTGTACGCGTCCGTCGCCCAGCAGCCGCGCGAGCTCGGGAAGACGGCCGTGCAGAACGCGATCAGGGCGGCGCAGGACACGAAGATCGCCGGCGCGGTGAAGGTGCCGGTCAAGGTCGTGACGTCGAAGAACGTCGCCGACTTCAAGTGACGCTCTCGTAGCCTTTGCAGTGACGTACGAAGAAAGGCACAGCATGAACACGTACGACCTCCTCGTCGTCGGGTCGGCCAACGCCGACCTGGTGGTGGGCGTCGAGCGGCGCCCCGGCGCCGGGGAGACCGTCCTCGGCTCCGACCTGGTCGTCCACCCGGGCGGCAAGGGCGCCAACCAGGCGGTCGCCGCCGCGAAGCTGGGCGCCCGTACGGCGCTGCTGGCGCGGGTCGGCGACGACGGGCACGGGACGCTGCTGCGGGAGTCGATGGAGTCGGCGGGCGTGGACACGTCCGGCGTGCTGGTCGGCGGGGCGCCCACCGGGGTCGCGCTGATCACGGTCGACCCGTCCGGGGACAACAGCATCGTGGTGTCGCCGGGGGCGAACGGGCGGCTGACGCCCGGGGACGTGCGGGCGGCGGGCGAGCTGTTCGCGGGGGCGAAGGTCGTCTCCGTGATGCTGGAGATCCCGCTGGAGACGGTCGCGGAGGTGGCCCGCGGTCTGGCCGAGGGCGCCCGGCTCGTGCTGAACCCGTCGCCGCCCGCGCCGCTGCCGGACGAGGTGCTGGCGGTGTGCGACCCGCTGATCGTGAACGAGCACGAGGCCCGTGTGGTGCTGGGCTCGCAGGCGGACGGGGACCCCGGGGACCGGGAGGACTGGGCGCGGGCGCTGCTCGCGCTCGGCCCGCGCTCGGTCGTCATCACGCTCGGCTCCGAGGGCGCGCTCGTCGCGGACGCGTCGGGCTCGTCCCGGGTGGCGTCCGTGAAGGTGAAGGCCGTGGACACGACGGGCGCCGGTGACGCGTTCACCGCCGCGCTCGCCTGGCGGCTGGGGACCGGCGAGTCCCTCGCCGAGGCCGCGGCGTACGCGGCCCGGGTCGGCGCCGCCGCCGTCACGAAGGAGGGCGCCCAGGCGTCCTACCCGACCGCCGACGAGGTCGCTGCCCTGTGAAGCGGTCCGGCATTCTCAACCGTCATCTGGCGGGCGCCCTGGCCGAGCTGGGGCACGGGGACGGGGTGCTCGTGTGCGACGCGGGGATGCCGGTCCCGGCGGGGCCGCGCCTCGTCGACCTCGCCTTCCGGGCCGGGGTGCCGTCGTTCGCCGAGGTCCTCGACGGGCTCCTCGACGAGCTGGTGGTCGAGGCGGGGACGGCGGCGCGCGAGGTGCGCTCCGCGAATCCGTCGACGGCCGAGCTGCTGCGGGAGCGGGTGCCGTCGCTCGGCTTCGTCACGCACGAGGAGCTGAAGGGGCTGTCGGCGGGCGCGCGCCTGGTCGTACGGACCGGGGAGGCCCGGCCGTTCGCGAACGTGCTGCTGCGCTGCGGAGTGTTCTTCTAGGCAGTCGCGTCATGGAGCTACGAGGGGCCCGGTCCGCGGACCGGGCCCCTCGACGCTTCCTCTCCTCGCCAGGACTCTCCGGATCCCCCCAGATCCCCCTCCAAAAGTCCTGACGCACGCTAGACCCGCCGGGCCCCTGAAAGGTTGCACGCTCCGCAGCGATTTCTTTCATGGATTTTCAGCGTGCCGACATACCGGGGCGGCCTTAGCGTTTGGGGCATGAGCGAACAATCGGGTGAACAGTCGCTGGAGAAGGACGTCCTCGACGAGCTCGGCGACGACCGGCTGCAGGAGCTCGCGGGCCTGCTGGGCACGGACGCCTCCGGCGCGCAGAGCGTCGTCGGCAGCACCGTGTCGGCGTTGTCGGGCGGCCTGCGCGAGCGGGCGGAGGAGGGTCCCGACGGGGCCCAGGAGGTCCGGCAGGCGATCGCCGAGGCCGAGCAGCCCCCGCTCCAGGGCGTCGCCACACTGGGCGGGCTCGGCGGTATGGCGTCGGGCGGGCTGCTGGCCGGTCTGCTGTCGAAGATGAGCCGGCCGGTGGCGAACGCCGTCTCGAAGAAGACGGGGCTGCCCGCGGCGAACGTGGCCCGGGGCATCGAGCTGCTGATCCCGGTCGTTCTCGCCGTGATGAGCAAGCGGGCCGCTCGGAAGAAGTAGCGTCCGGCCCCTCCGGCGTGCGGGCCTCGGGGCTCCGCCCCGGACCCCGCTCCTCGAACGCCGGAGGGGCTGGATTCACGCGTGCCGCGTGAACCGTTCCGCCGTCTCCGCGAGGACCTCGCGGCCGTCGCGCGCCCACAGCCCGTCGTTGAACAGCTCGACCTCGATCGGCCCGGAGTAACCGGCGTCCTCGACGTACCGGCGCCACTGCCGCAGGTCGATCGAGCCGTCCCCGATCTGGCCCCGCCCGTTGAGGACCCCCTCCGGCAGCGGGGTCGTCCAGTCGGCGAGCTGGAACGTCGCGATACGGCCCTGCGCCCCGGCCCGCGCGATCTGTGCGGGCGCCTGGTCGTCCCACCAGACGTGGTACGTGTCCACGCAGACGCCGACCTGCTGCGCGGGGAAGCGTTCGGCCAGGTCCAGGGCCTGTCCGAGCGTGGAGACGACGCAGCGGTCGGCCGCGTACATCGGGTGCAGCGGCTCGATGGCGAGCCGCACGCCGTGCTCCGCGGCGTACGGGCCGAGCTCGGCGAGCGCGTCGGCGATCCGTTCCCGGGCGCCGTGCAGGTCGTACGAGCCCGCCGGGAGTCCGCCGGAGACGAGGACCAGGACGTCCGTGCCGAGGGTGACGGCCTCGTCGACGGCCCGCTTGTTGTCGTCGATCGCCGCCTTGCGGCCGGCTGCGTCGATCGCGGTGAGGAAGCCGCCGCGGCAGTGCGTGGAGACGGCGAGCCCGGCGTCGCGCAGGAGCCCGGCGGCGGCCTCGACGCCGTACGCCTGGACCGGCTCGCGCCAGGTCCCGACGTGCTGGACGCCCAACTCCAGGCAGGTCTTGACGAGTTCGGGCAGGTCGAGCTGCTTGACCGTCATCTGGTTGATGGAGAAGCGGGGGTCGGCGGTCATCCGGTCACTCCGTACAGGGCGAGCAGGTTCTTCATGCGGGACTCGGCGAGCGCCGGGTCCGGGAACAGGCCTAGTCCGTCGGCGAGTTCGTAGGCGCGGGCGAAGTGCGGCAGCGAGCGGGCGGACTGCAGGCCGCCGACCATCGCGAAGTGGTCCTGGTGGCCCGCGAGCCACGCGAGGAGGACGACGCCCGTCTTGTAGAAGCGGGTGGGCGTCTGGAAGAGGTGCCGGGACAACTCGACCGTGGGGTCGAGGAGTTCGCGGAAGCCTTTCGCGTCGCCCGTGTCCAGGACGCGCACCGCCTGCGCGGCGAGCGGTCCCAGCGGGTCGAAGATGCCGAGCAGGGCGTGGCTGAAGCCGCGGTCGTCGCCGGCGATCAGCTCGGGGTAGTTGAAGTCGTCGCCGGTGTAGCAGCGCACGCCCTGCGGGAGGCGGCGGCGCAGCTCGACCTCGCGGCGGGCGTCGAGCAGCGACACCTTGATGCCGTCGACCTTGTCCGGGTGGGCGGCGATGACCTCCAGGAACGTCTCGGTCGCGGCGTCCAGGTCGGCGGAGCCCCAGTAGCCCTCCAGGGCCGGGTCGAACATGGGGCCGAGCCAGTGCAGGACGACCGGCTCGGACGCCTGGCGCAGCAGGTGCCCGTACACGTCGAGGTAGTCCTCGGGGCCCTCGGCGACGGCGGCCAGGGCCCGGGACGCCATGAGGATCGCCTGCGCGCCCGTCCCCTCCACGAGCGCGAGCTGTTCCTCGTAGGCGGCCCGGACCTCGGCCGGGTCCTTGGCGGGCCCGGTGAGCTGGTCGGTCCCGACCCCGCACGCGATGCGCCCGCCGACGGCCTTCGCCTCGGCCGCGGAGCGCCGGACGAGTTCGGCGGCGCCCGCCCAGTCCAGGCCCATGCCGCGCTGCGCGGTGTCCATCGCCTCGGCGACGCCGAGCCCGTGCGACCACAGGTGGCGGCGGAAGGCGAGGGTGGCGTCCCAGTCGACGGCGGCCGGGGAGTCGGGGGTGGTGTCGGCGAACGGGTCGGCGACGACGTGCGCCGCCGAGAAGACGACGCGGGAGGCGAGCGGGGCGCCCGTGTCGACGGCGAGCGGCGTGGCGCGCGGCTCGTAGGCCCGCAACCGGCCGCTGCTGTCGGGCAGTCGGATCGTCACAGCGTGATCTCCGGTACGTCGATGCGGCGGCCCTCGGCGGACGACTTCAGGCCGAGCTCGGCGAGCTGGACGCCGCGGGCGCCGGCCAGCAGGTCCCAGTGGTAGGGCGCGTCGGCGTACACGTGCTTGAGGAAGAGCTCCCACTGCGCCTTGAAGCCGTTGTCGAAGTCGGCGTTGTCGGGCACCTCCTGCCACTGGTCGCGGAAGGAGTAGGTGGCCGGGATGTCCGGGTTCCAGACCGGCTTCGGGGTGGAACTGCGGTGCTGGACGCGGCAGTTGCGCAGGCCCGCGACGGCGGAGCCCTCGGTGCCGTCGACCTGGAACTCGACCAGTTCGTCGCGGTTGACGCGCACGGCCCAGGAGGAGTTGATCTGGGCGACGGCGCCGCCGTCCAGCTCGAAGATGCCGTACGCGGCGTCGTCGGCGGTGGCGTCGTAGGGCTTGCCGTTCTCGTCCCAGCGCTGCGGGATGTGCGTGGTGATCAGCGCCTGCACGGACGCGACCCGGCCGAACAGCTCGTGCAGCACGTACTCCCAGTGCGGGAACATGTCGACGACGATGCCGCCGCCGTCCTCCGAACGATAGTTCCAGCTCGGCCGCTGGGCCTCCTGCCAGTCGCCCTCGAAGACCCAGTAGCCGAACTCGCCGCGCACGGACAGGATCTGCCCGAAGAAGCCGCCGTCGATCAGCCGCTTCAGCTTGAGCAGGCCCGGCAGGAAGATCTTGTCCTGGACGACGCCGGACTTGATGCCCGCGTCCCTGGCGAGGCGGGCCAGCTCCAGGGCGCCGTCGAGGCCGGTGGCGGTCGGCTTCTCGGTGTAGATGTGCTTGCCGGCGGCGATCGCCTTCTTGATGGCGTCCTCGCGGGCGGAGGTCACCTGCGCGTCGAAGTAGATGTCGATCGAGTCGTCGGCGAGGACGGCGTCGAGGTCGGTGGATATGTTCTCCTCCCCCAGGCCGTGCCGCTCGGCGAGCGCCCGCAGGGCGTGCTCGCGGCGGCCGACGAGGACCGGCTCGGGCCACAGCACCGTGCCGTCGCCGAGGTCGAGTCCGCCCTGGTCACGCAGGGCGAGGAGGGAACGGACGAGGTGCTGGCGGTAGCCCATGCGCCCCGTCACACCGTTCATGGCGATGCGCACCGTCTTGCGTGTCACGTGAATCCCTTCGTCCTTCTTCGTCCGGCCGTACGCGGCAGAGGCCGTCGGCGTACGCGCGATGGCGCTCGCCGGATGGTTCGTAGCAAGCGCTTTCTATCTGGAAAGAAGCTAGCCTCTGCACAGCCGCTCGGACAAGAGCGGGTACGAGACCGGGGACCTTCGGCCCCCGGGGACTTTCGAGCAGTGGGCCGAAGGCCGTTGACGGAGGATGACTCGATGACCGTGACCCTGGCGGACGTGGCAGCCCGTGCGCAGGTGTCCCCCGCCACCGTCTCCCGCGTGCTGAACGGGAACTATCCGGTCGCCGCGGCCACCCGCGAGCGGGTGCTCAGGGCCGTGGACGAACTGGACTACGTGCTCAACGGCCCGGCCAGCGCCCTCGCGGCGGCCACGTCCGACCTGGTCGGGGTCCTCGTCAACGACATCGCGGACCCGTTCTTCGGGATCATGGCGTCCGCGGTGCAGTCCGAGATCGTCGGGCCCGGCGGCCGGGCGGGCGGCGAGCGTCTCGCGGTCGTCTGCAACACGGGCGGCTCACCGGAACGCGAACTGACGTACCTGACCCTGCTGCAGCGCCAGCGCGCGGCGGCGGTCGTCCTCACCGGCGGAGCGATCGAGGACGAGGACCATGTCGCCGCGGTGGCGGGCAAGTTGAGGAGGCTGTCGGAGGCCGGCACCCGGGTCGTGCTGTGCGGGCGGCCGCCGGTGCCGGAGACGGACGCGGCGGCGATCACCTTCGACAACCGGGGCGGCGCCCGGGAGCTGACCGCCCATCTGCTCACGCTCGGACACCGGCGGATCGGCTACGTCGCCGGGCCGGAGGAGCGCACGACGACACGTCACCGCCTGGAGGGGCACCGTGAGGCGCTGGCCGACGCGGGCGTGACGGAGTCGGACGGGCTGGTGGCGCACGGCCTGTACGACCGGGCGGCCGGCCACGCGGCGACGGTCGAACTACTGCGCAGGGACCCGGAGTTGACCGCGGTGGTCGCGGCGAACGACACGGTGGCGCTCGGCGCGTGCGCGGCTCTGCGGGAGGCGGGCCTGCGCATCCCCGAGGACGTCTCGGTGGCGGGCTTCGACGACCTCCCGTTCAGCGTGGACGCGGTCCCCGCGCTGACGACGGTCCGCCTCCCTCTTGCGGAGGCTGCGGCCCGGGCGGGCCGTATCGCGATGGGCCGGGAGGCGGCGCCGCAGGGCGGGATCGACGCGGTGCGCGGCGAGTTGATGGTGCGCGGGTCGACGGGCGCGCCGCGGGGGGTGTGACCGCGGGACGTGCCCTTCCGGCGCCCGCGCCGGGCGGGGAGCAACAGGGCTGAGGGCCCCGCCGCTCGGTGAGAAGAGGCGGGGCCGGGTGCCTACACGTGCGGGCGGCGGCCCTGCTCCTGGTGCGGGAACCGCTGGTCCGCGCCGGGCAGGGTCGGCTTCGGGAGGGTCGCCACGTCCTCCTTCGCCTGCTCCAGCTGCTCCGCCGTGTCGTGGGGCAGGCGGGGCGGCCGGTGGGTGGCGTGGGAGAAGCGGAAGGCCGAGGTGAGGTCGCCGAAGGTGTCGCGGCGCCAGTCGGTGATGTTGGGCTCCTCGACGCCCGTGAACTTCTCCAGGAACTGCAGCGCCGAGGTGTGGTCGAAGGACTCGGAGGCCACCCAGCCGCCGACCGTCCACGGGGAGACGATGATCGCCGGGACACGGAAGCCGCCGCCGATGGGCAGGCCCTTGACGAACTCGCCCGCCGTGCCCGCCGCAGGCGTGGGCGGGGCCACGTGGTCGAACAGGCCGTCGTTCTCGTCGTAGTTGAGGATGAAGGCGGTCTTCGCCCAGACCTTGGGGTTGCTGGCTATCGCCTCGATCTTCTGGGCCACGAAGTCGGCACCCGCGGCGGGCAGGTAGTCGGGGTGCTCCGACTGATAGCTGGTCGGCATGATCCAACTGACCGCCGGGAGACGGTCGTTGCGGGCGTCGTCCTCGAAGGTGCCCTCGGGCTGCGGGCGGACACCGCGCTCGTAGAGGTCGGAGCCGGGCCGGGCGTTCTTGAACGACGCGAAGTTCTCCAGCATGTTGCAGCCGTAGTCGTCGTCCTGCTGGTAGACCTTCCAGCTGACTCCGGCGGCCTGGAGGCGCTCGGCGTACGTCGTCCAGCGGTAGGGCGAGGGCGCCGTGTTGTTGAGGATCGGGCCGCCCTGGGTGCCGGACGGGTCGATCGTGCCGGTCATCCAGTAGAGGCGGTTGGGCCAGGTCGGGCCGAAGACGGAACAGAAGTAGTTGTCGCAGATGGTGAAGGTCTCGGCGAGGGCGAACTGGAAGGGGATGTCCTTGCGGGTGTAATAGCCCATCACGTAGGGGCCGTTGACACCGTCGGCCTTGCGGTGGGCCGGCAGCCACTGGTCCATCTTCCCGTTGTTCCAGGCCTCGTGCTGGACCGACCAGGCGTGGCTGGTGGACGGGATCGCCTGGGCGCTGGTGGAGTGCGTGTCCAGGTGGAAGGGGAGCAGGTACCCTTTCGGGTTCTCGGCGTCGGGCTGGTAGAAGACCGAGCGGCCGTTGTCCAGCTTCAGCGCGTGGGGGTCGTTGAAGCCGCGGACGCCCTTGAGCGTGCCGAAGTAGTGGTCGAAGGAGCGGTTCTCCTGCATCAGCATCACGACGTGCTCGATGTCGCGGAGCGAGCCCTTGCGGGGCGGGCCCGCGGCGACGGCCTTCTGGACGCTGGGCGGGAGGAGGGAGAGCGCCGCGGCGCCGCCGACGGCGCCTGCCGCGGAACCGAGGAGTCTGCGTCGGGTCAGTTCGGCCATGGAAGTCCCCTGTGAGTGGCTGGACGGGCGGTTCGGGCATGCCAACGGCCCGTGTGCGACGGGCCGTTGTGCCACTCTGCGACCCGCCCGGGGAGGGGCGGAGGGGGTGAAGGGTGAACTCGTGGCCAACGCGCGGGAAGGGGTTGGCCAACCCATGGGCTGCCCTTGAACCGCTATACCTGCCATATGCACGGACTTGACCCGGGGGCGTCCCGGCGGCTCTCCGGTGTCCGGTCCGTGGACGGGCCCGCCCGCCGGGCGTAGCCTGGCGCCACCCCCAGACCTCTGACTGAGTCAACTGTCCATGTCTGCCGGCCGGTCCGACCGGCCCCATGAGGTGAGCCATGACCGTGCAGGACATCCGGTCCTTCAACCGCTTCTACACGAACCTGGTCGGCGCGCTGGACCACAGCCGCCATCTGTACGCCCCGTACACCCTCACCGAGGCGCGCGTGCTGTACGAACTGGCGCACAGCGAGCGGCTCGACGCGGCCGACCTGCGGGCGCAGCTCAATCTGGACGCCGGGTACCTGAGCCGGATCCTCGGCAGATTCGAGCGGGACGGGCTCGTCGAGCGCGCCTCGTCCGAGCGGGACTCGAGGCGCCGCCGCATCACCCTCACCGCGCGGGGCCGTACCGCCGCGGAGCTGCTCGACGAGCGTTCGCGGGAGGCGGTCGGCGCGCTCCTCGCCACGGTTCCCGCGGCCGAGCGCGCCCGGCTGACGGAGGCGCTGCGCACCGTGCGCGCGATCCTCGGCGACGGCCGCGCCGCCCCGCACCCGGAGAACGTGCTGCTGCGCGCCCCCGGCGCCGGCGACCTGGGCTGGATCGTGGCACGCAACGGGGCGGTGTACGCGGCCGAGTTCGGCTGGAACGCCGACTACGAGGGCCTGGTGGCCCGGATCGTCGCCGATTTCGCGCAGGACCACGACCCGCATCTGGAGCGGGTGTGGATCGCCGAGCTCGACGGCCGTCCGGTGGGGTGCGTGATGTGCGTACGCGACGAGGCGCCCGGCACCGCGCGGCTGCGGCTGCTCCTGGTGGAGCCGGAGGCGCGCGGCCTCGGTGTCGGCGACCGGCTGGTGCGGTCCGTCATCGCCTTCGCGCGCGGCGTCGGCTACCGCGAGCTGGTGCTGTGGACGAACGACGTGCTGAAGTCGGCCCGTTCGCTCTACCAGCGCCACGGGTTCGTCCTCGCGGGCGAGACTGCGCACCGTTCCTTCGGCGCGGACCTGATCGGCCAGGACTGGCGGCTTCCGCTGCATCGGGCCCCCGAGTGACGGACGGGAGCGCGGGTAGGGTCCGCCCCATGAAACTGGCGTTCTCCACTCTCGGTGTCCCCGGCCTCCCGCTCTCCGACGTCCTCCGCCTGGCCACGGCGCACGGCTATCACGGGGTGGAGCTGCGCGCCCATCCCGAGGAGCCGGTCCATCCGGGCCTCGATCCGGCCGCGCGGGCGGACGCCGCCGCCGAGTTCAAGGCCGCGGGCGTCGAGGTCCTGGGGGTGGCCGGGTACGCGCGCGTGGCGGCGCCCGGCGACGACGCCCCGGTGCTCGACGAGATCCGCGCCCTGGTGGACCTGGCCCGCGACCTGGGCGCCCCGTACGTCCGGGTCTTCCCGGGCGGGGGTGACGAGCAGAGCGCCGAGGAGGCCGACGCCACCGCGGCCCGCCGGCTCGGGGTGGCCGCCGAGTACGCCGCGGACCGGGCGGTGCGCGTCCTGCTGGAGACGCACGACTCGCACCGCACCGGGGCGGACGCGTCCCGCGTGGTCGGCCCGGTCGGTCACCGCAATGTGGGTGTGCTGTGGGACGTCATGCACACCTGGCTCGGCGGCGAGCAGCCCTCGGCCTCCTACGCGGCGCTCTCCCCCTACCTCGGCTATGTGCAGGTCAAGGACATCGCCGGCCCGCACGACAAGACGCCCCTGCCCCTCGGCGCCGGGGTGCTCCCGCTGGCCGAGTGCGTGGAGGTGCTCAGCCGCGCGGGCTGGGACGGCTGGCTGTGCTGGGAGTACGAGGCCCGCTGGTACGAGGCCGCGGCCCCGCTGCCGGATCTGCTCCGCGAGGGACGGGAGCACATGGCTCGGCTGCTCAACGAGTCGGCGTAGGAGCGGAGTTCAGGACCTCGGCTGCCTGGTTCTCGGCGTTGCCGACCGCGGGCCGTCGTGGCTCCTCGCGCCGTTCCCGGCGCCTCTTCGGGGCGCCTGCCCGTGAGGTCAGCGCCACCCCGGCCACCAGCAGCGCCGCCGCGCACCAGCCGAGCGGACTGACGGACTCGTTCAGGAAGAGGGCCGCGGAGGACATGCCGAAGACCGGGACGAGGAGCGAGTACGGGGCGACCGTCGAGGCGTCGTAGCGGCGCAGCAGGCGGCTCCAGGCGCTGAAGCCGAAGAGTGTGGTGACGAGGGCTACGTAGACGATGGCGCCCGCGCCCGGCAGGTCGAGGGAGGCCAGCGCGTCGGCGTCACGGTCCGGGCCCTCGAAGAGCAGGGAGAGCGCGAGGAGCGGCAGGACCGGGACCGCGCTCGACCAGACCATGAAGTTGAAGGGGGCGTCGGGCGCGGCCTTGCGGGTCAGGACGTTCGAGACGCCCCAGAACGCGGCCGCCACCAGGACCAGCGCGAAGGCGCCCAGCGGGCCCGAGCCGCCCTCGTCCGCGGCCGCGACGGCGATGCCGGCGAGCGCCACCGCCATGCCCAGCAACCGGATCCTGCCGGGCCGCTCGCCGAGGAACGCGAACGCGATCAGCGCCGTGAACACGGACTGCACCTGGAGCACGAGCGAGGACAGCCCCGCGAGCATCCCGGTGTTCATGCCGATGAAGAGCAGCCCGAACTTGCCGACGCCCAGGGCGAGTCCGACCCCGATGATCCAGCGCCACGGCACACACGGCCGGCCGACGAGGAACACCGCGGGCAGCGCGGCGAGCAGGAAGCGCAGGGCACAGAAGAGCAGCGGCGGGAAGTGGTCGAGGCCGATGTCGATGACGACGAAGTTCACACCCCACAGGGCGGCGACGAGGACGGCGAGGCCGGTGTGCGCAGGTCTCATGCGTCGAGCATCACTCCGTACGACCGTGTAGCACCAGCGATGATCACTGCATGATGGGATGAAGCACTGCTACATGAACCGTGGAGGGACACATGCTGGATCTTCAGCGGCTGCGCGCGCTGCACGCCGTGTCCGTCCACGGCACCGTGGGCGCCGCGGCGGCCGCCCTCGGCTACACGCCGTCCGCCGTCTCGCAGCAGATAGCGAAGCTGGAGCGGGAGACCAGGACGGTGCTCCTCGAACGGGCCGGGCGGGGTGTCAAGCTCACCGAGGAGGCCCGGCAACTGGCCGATACCGCGCGCGAGTTGATGGCGATCGTGGAGCGGGCGGAGACCGGGCTGGAGGAGCGGCGCGGGGTGCCTTCCGGGCAGTTGACGATCGCCGCGTTCGCCTCCGCGGCGCGGGGTCTGCTGCCCGCGACGCTCGCCGGTCTCGCCGCCCGGCATCCCGCGCTCGACACCCGCCTCAGCGAGGTCGACCCGCATCTGTCGGTGGACCTCGTCGCCAAGGGCGCCGTCGACCTGGCCGTCGCGCACGACTGGGACATCGCGCCGCTGCCCGCCCCTGCCGGGGTGGAGCAGGCCGTGCTCGGCGACGATCTCTGCGATCTGCTCGTCCCGGCCGGGCATGCGCTGGCCGGGCGGAC
Organism: Streptomyces sp. cg35; assembly: GCF_050410835.1. Taxonomy (NCBI): domain Bacteria; kingdom Bacillati; phylum Actinomycetota; class Actinomycetes; order Kitasatosporales; family Streptomycetaceae; genus Streptomyces; species Streptomyces sp. cg35. The sequence goes on along the minus strand of NZ_CP191268.1, from coordinate 5,695,083 downwards.
GGCGGTGCGGAGGGAGGAGCTCGGCGGTGAGCGCTGGGTGTCGCAGCCGCCGGGCGGGTGTGCCACGACTGGCTCGTCCGCACGATGCGCTCCGCTGGGTTCGAGCCGCGGATCGTTCATCAGGCCGAGGAGAATCCGACCCTGACGGCCCTGGTCGCGGCCGGGTTGGGGGTCGCGCTGATTCCTCGTCTGGGGCGGGGGCCGTTGCCCGAGGGGGTCGTCGCGGTGGGGCTCGATCCGATGCCGCGGCGGCGGCTCTACGCGTTGTGGCGGGCCGGGTCAGGGGGGCGTCCGGCGATCACGGAAACGGTCAGCGCGTTGCGCGCCCAGGGTCGCGTCTGCCTGGTCACGCCGTAGCCCCGACCGCGGCCCGGCGGCACCTGGTCGCGGCCCGCGCCCGCCTGGAACCTGCGGCGGCCTGGCGCCGAGCGTCTGCCGTGTTGCGCTCCCAGGCGACCACCGCCGAGTGGGGCTTCTCGCGCAGTTCCCCGCGCCCCTGGAGGCCTGCGGCTCCGCCGCGCCTCAAGGGGCGGGATTTCATACTCCGCCGCACCTCCACGGGGAGATGCGCACTTCGTGCAGCATCTCCGACCCAAGATGGCACACGCCCATGCAGCACCCCCCACCCGAGACGGCACACGCCCATGCAGCACCCCCACCCGAGACGGCGCACACCCATGCAGCACCCCCACCCGAGATAGCGCACACCCATGCAGCACCCCCGGCCCGAGATGGCGCACGAAGTGCGCATCTCAGGGGCGCGGGGAACTGCGCGACCAGCCACGACGAAACCCGCACCCGCTATCCGGCACACAGCACCCCGCACCCGACACCCCGCACCCCGCACCCGGCACCCGGCGCTCCGCACCCAACCCCCCGCACAACCCACACACCACCCCACCCCTTCTCCGCCACCCGCGCACCAATTTCGCAGAACCTTCAAGGAGGCGGGAACCCGAGCGCCGCCCCGCCCGTCCAAAGGGCACGCTGCCGGTGAGTCTCCGCAGTGCGGTGTCGGCCTCGCTGCTGGCTGCGAACGCTGACCACCCTCTCCGCCGCCTGTGGCCGGCAGCACGCCGTCACCGGCGCGCCCCCCTCCAACTGCGCCGGTGACGGCCCCTTTCCACGCCAACTCCCTTGACTGGCAGAAACTTTCCCGATATCCGTGTCGCGCGTAAGTTTTTTTCACCGTGGCCCCACCCAGCTCGTGCCCCGCCCCTCCCTCCGGAAGGAGCGCAAGTGCACCACCGCCAGACCAGCAAGGGTTTCCCCAGACGCACGCTGCTCGCCGCCGCCACCGCAGGTGTCGCCGCCGCGGGCCTGGCCGCCGCACCCGCCCAGGCCCGGGCGAAGAACCGCGACAAGGACCTGAAGAAGATCATCTCCGGGATGTCCCTGGAGGAGAAGGTCGGCCAGCTCTTCGTGATGCGGGTGTACGGCCACTCGGCCACCGCCCCCGACCAGGCCGACATCGACGCCAACCTCAAGGAGATCGGCGTCCGCACCGCGGCCGAGATGATCGCCAAGTACAAGCTCGGCGGCATCATCTACTTCGCCTGGGCGCACAACGTCCGCGAACCGCACCAGATAGCCGACCTCAGCAACGGCATCCAGACGGCCGGCCAGCAACAGCCGTCCCGAATACCGTTGTTGGTCGCCACCGACCAGGAGCACGGCATCGTCGCCCGGGTCGGCAAGCCCGCCACCCTGTTCCCCGGCGCGATGGCCCTCGGCGCGGGCGGCTCACGCTCCGACGCGCGCGAGGCGGGCCGCATCGCCGGCGCCGAGCTGCGCGCGCTCGGCATCAACCAGGACTACGCCCCCGACGCCGACGTCAACATCAACCCGGCCAACCCCGTCATCGGCGTCCGCTCCTTCGGCGCCGACCCGGCGGCGGTCGCCCGGCTCGCCGCCGCCCAGGTCCAGGGCTACGAGTCGGCCCGCATCGCCTCGACGGCCAAGCACTTCCCGGGCCACGGCGACACGGCGACCGACAGCCACAGCGGACTCCCGGTCATCACGCACACCCGCGAGCAGTGGGAGCAGCTGGACGCGCCGTCGTTCAAGGCCGTGATAGCCGCGGGCATCGACTCGATCATGACGGCGCACATCGTGGTCCCGGCCCTCGACCCGGCCGAGGACCCGGCGACCCTCTCGCACCCGATCCTCACCGGCATCCTGCGCGAGCAGCTCGGCTACGACGGCGTCGTGATCACCGACTCGCTGGGCATGGAGGGCGTCCGCACGAAGTACGGCGACGACCGCGTGCCGGTGCTCGCGCTGAAGGCGGGCGTCGACCAGCTGCTCAACCCGCCGTCCCTGGACGTCTCCTGGAACGCCGTCCTCGACGCGGTGAAGAGCGGCGAGCTGACCGAGGAGCGCCTGGACGTCTCCATCCTGCGCATCCTGCGCATGAAGGCCGGCCTGGGGCTGTTCGAGGAGCCGTACGTCACCCAGCGCGGCGTCGACCGCACGGTGGGGACCCGCGCGCACCTGGCGGCGGCCGACCGGATCGCCGAGCGCACGACCACGCTCCTGGTCAACAAGGACCGGCTGCTGCCGCTGTCCCGGCGCCGGCACAAGAACATCCTCGTGCTCGGCGCCAATCCGGCCTCGCCCTCCCTCAGCGACGGCCCGCCGACCACGGTGCTCGGCGCGGCCCTGACCGAACTGGGCTTCACCCCCACGGTGCTGGCGACCGGCACCGCGCCGAGCCAGGCGGTCGTCGCCCAGGCGGTGGCGGCGGCCCAGGGCAAGGACGCGGTGCTCATCGGCACCTACAACGTCACCGCGGGCAGCGCCCAGCAGGCCCTGGTGAACGCCGTCGCCGCGACCGGCGTGCCGGTCGTCACGCTGTCCCTGCGCAACCCGTACGACGTGGCCCAACTGCCCTCCACCGGGGCCCACTTGGCGGCGTACTCCTGGATCGACGTCGAACTGCGGGCGGCGGTGAGGGTCCTCGCGGGCCGGGCCGAGCCGCGCGGCAAGCTGCCGGTTCCGGTGCAGCGGGCGGACGATCCGGCTCAGGTCCTCTACCCGATCGGTTACGGCCTGCGGTACTGAAGCGGCCGTACAGGGCGTACGCCGCACTACCGGCGCACCACCCCCAACTGACGCAAAGCCCCCTCCACGTCTGGCGTGCGCCCGCCCCGGCGGGTCACGCTGGGGCGGGTACATCGGGGGGATTGCCATGCGCGTGCGGACGGTTGGGGTGGTGTGCGCTGCGCTGTTGTCGGCGCTCGCACTGGGCGGTTGTCAGGCTTCGTCGGGGTCGGGGGAGGAGTCGGCGACGCCGTCGGCGGCGAACCCGCTGCGCTCCCCGTCCGGCTACGGGGCGGTCTTCCTCGCGGTGGGCGAGTGCAGCTCCCGGGGGCGGACGTCGTTCAACGAGGTGTCGTGCGGCAGCGAGAGCGCCGTGGCACGGGTCGTCGAACGGTACGAGGGCGGGACGGCGCAGGGGCCCGCGTGCCCGGCCCGCACCGACTTCGTGCTGCACATCAGCGAGAGCCGGCCGGCGTCCGACGAGAACGGCGACGGGTCGATCGCCCGCGGCTACGCCTGTATGCGCAACCTGGAGGAGCCGCACCCCGGCGACCCGGGCGGCGGTGGCGGTCCCCGCACGATCGTCGGCGACTGCGTGTACTCCGCGGGCAAGGGGCAGGTCAGGGAGACCCCGTGCGACGGCTCGGGCGAGCGCGCGCCGCAGTACCGCGTCCGCTCCGCGGTGCCGGGCCGCGACGCGTGCCCGTCGGCCACGGCCCTGTACGTGTCGCTCGGCGGGACGGAGCCGGTGGGATGCGCCGTGAAGGTGTGAGCGGGACTCCCGGACGGAGTGCTCCCGGACGGAGAGCTCCCTTGCATGAAGAAGGGGGCCGCGGCGTGCGGCCCCCTCTCCGTCGTGCGGGCGTGCTCACGGGCGGAGCGTGAACTCCCGGGCGGTGTCCGGCCGGTCCAGCTTCGCGTCGTGCGGCGCCTTGGCCGTCGTACCGGACAGACCGGCCCACGCGAGGATCCGCGAGGTGGCCAGGGCCTTGTCGTCGGCGTTCAGACCCGCGACGTTCGCACCGTGGTTGGCGTGCGGCGCCGTCAGGACGTAGCTGTCCCGGGCCCCGGCGCCGAGCCGGAAGCGCTCCGCGCCCCACGGGTCGTTGTCTCCGTAGACGTACAGCATCCGCGTGGCGTTGTGGCGCACCCACGAGTCGACGTCGCGCATCGCCCACGGTTGGAACTTCATGGGGATGGAGCGCGGCACGAAGTTGCGCGGCGGCTGGTAGCCGTAGCGGGAGAGCTTGCCGAGCCAGGGCTGCTTGATGTCGGGCGAACCGAGCTGCACGCCCGCCTGGTAGTAGTACGGCGTGTACTGCTCCAGGCCCTGGTCGGCGTAGGAGGCCCAGCCGCCGACGGCGTCGACGTAGTCGAAGAGGTCCTGGTCGGAGACCGTGGCGGCGTCCGGGACGTCCGCGCAGGCCGACTCCGGCTGGTACTGCCAGAAGCCCCACACCAGGTCGAGCACGGTCGCCTCGTAGGCCTTGTCCAGCGAACCGACCGTGTTGACGGTGTAGTCGTTGGCGGCGAGGTACTCCTTGTACTTCTTCTCCAGCGCGTCACGGCGCACCAGCGTCTCGCGCTGCACCTTCTGCAGGGCGACGCGGCAGTCCCTTGGGCCGACGTTCGCGAGGAATTTGTCGTACGCCGAGTCCTCGTCGTTGACGACGTCGTTCGGGGCGACGTACGCGACGACGCCGTCCATGTCGCGCGGGTAGAAGCGCTCGTAGTACGTGGCGGTCATGCCGCCCTTCGAGCCGCCGGTGGTCAGCCAGTTCTGGCCGTAGACCGGCTTGAGGGCCTGGTAGATGCGGTGCTGGTCGCTGGCCGCCTGCCAGATGTCGAGCTTCGACCAGTCGGCGGGCTGCGGCCTGGACGGCGTGAAGAAGCGGTACTCCACGGAGACCTGGTTGCCGTCGACGATGCGGGTGGGCTCGCTGCGCGACGGGTTCGTCGAGACGTTGTAGCCGCTGGTGAACATGACCGTCGGGCGGCTGACGTCCTTGTGCAGCACGGTGATGCGCTGCTGGAAGGTGCCCTTGGACGGGTGCCGGTGGTCGACCGGCTGGGTGTAGTTGAGGACGAAGTAGCGGTAGCCGTCGTACGGCTTCTCCTCGACGAGGCTCATGCCCGGTATCGCGAGGAGCCGGTCCTTGATGTCGGTCGTGGCGGCCACGGCGTCGGCCGGCTGCGCGGCGGCCGCCGTGGATATCCCGGCCGTGCCCACGGTTCCTATGACCACCGCGAGTGACAACAGCCATCTGAGCGTCTTGCGCATGCACCCTCCCCTGGAGTTACACGGACGCTCCGGAAACTATCGGAGCAACTCGTGCACCACCAGGGGTACTTGGTGTCCGCTCAGCATGACATTCGGTACTGCTTCAGCACAGAATCCACCCTGAACTGACCGATTTCGACCCCACTCGCCCCTTCACCCGGACACAGCGGTGACCGGCGTGCACGGTGACCGGGCCCGCGTGGTGGGTGAAGCGGCCCTCCTCGACGACGGCCCGGTTGCCGCGGGCCTGGACGCTGACCGACATGGTCTGGCGGACCCCGGCGCGCTTGGCGACGGTGACGGCGCAGACGTAGCCGCGGCTCCTGTAGAGGACGGTCGAGCCCGTGCTGAACGACAGGGTGCGGGCCTTGTGTCCGGCGCAGAGCGCGGCGGCCCGCGCGCCGCCGGCACCCGGCCCCGCCACGACCAGCAGCGTGGAGGAGACCAGCGCGGTCAGCACGAACGTGAGCAGTCGGCGCGGCCCTCGTACGCCCCGCGCGCGCCCTATATCGCCTTCCTCACCTCTTCGCACCGCAGCCCCTCCCGTCACATCGGCACCAGAGTACTGATGAACGGACGCGACACGCGGGCCGTACGGTTGCACGAGGACCCGGTCCGGTCCCCGGCGCCGCCCGGTTCGGGACAACCCTGGGCGCGGCGCCGCACCGGTCACGTCGCCGTGGTGACGGCCTCCCCCACGAAGGTGCGCCACAGCTCGGCGTACTTCCCGCCCCGCCGGACCAGCTCCTCGTGCGTCCCGTCCTCCGCGACCCGGCCGTGGTCCATCACCACGACCCGGTCCGCGCGGGCCGCCGTCGTCAGGCGGTGCGCGACGACCAGGGTGGTGCGCTTGCCGGCGATGCGGTCGGTGGCGTGGTTGACCTGGGCCTCCGTGGCGAGGTCGAGGGCGGCCGTGGCCTCGTCGAGCAGCAGGATGTCGGGGTCGACGAGCTCGGCGCGGGCCAGCGCGATCAGCTGGCGCTGGCCGGCCGAGAGGTTGCGGCCGCGCTCGGCGACCTCGTGCAGATAGCCGCCCTCCAGCGTGGCGATCATGTCGTGCGCGCCGACCGCCCGCGCCGCCGCCTCGACCTGGGCGTCGCTCGCGTCGGGCCGCCCGTAGGCGATGGCGTCGCGGATCGTGCCCGGGAAGAGGTAGGCCTCCTGCGGGACGACGCCGAGCCGGTGCCGGTACGACGTCAGGTCCAGGTCGCGCAGATCGGTGCCGTCGACGGTGACCCGGCCGCCGGTCGGGTCGTAGAACCGGGCGACCAGCTTGACCAGGGTCGACTTGCCCGCGCCGGTCTCGCCGACGAAGGCGACGGTCTGCCCGGCGGGGATCCGCAGGGCCACGTCGCTCAGCGCCGCCTCGTCGGTGCCGTACGCGAAGTCGACGTCCTCGAAGGCGATCTCGCCGCGCAGCGAGAGCACGTCGAGCGGCTCGTGCGCGGCCTTCGTCGAGGTCGGCTCGCGCAGCAGTTCCTGGATCCGGCCGAGCGAGACGGTCGCCTGCTGGTAGCCGTCGAAGACCTGCGAGAGCTGCTGCACGGGAGCGAAGAACAGGTCGATGTAGAGGAGGTAGGCGACGAGCGCGCCGGTCGTCAGGGTGCCCGCGTCGACCCGGTGCGCGCCCACCATCAGCACGGCCGCGGCCGCCACCGACGCCAGGAGCTGTACGAACGGGAAGTACACGGAGATCAGCCACTGTCCGCGGATACGGGCCTGGCGGTAGCTCTCGCTGCCGGCCGCGAACCGCTCCCCGCCGTCCCGCTCGCGCCGGAACGCCTGCACGATGCGCAGTCCGGCGACGGACTCCTGCAGGTCGGCGTTGACGACGGAGACGCGCTCGCGGGCCAGCTCGTACGCCTTCACGCTGGAGCGCCGGAAGAAGAACGTGCCGATGATCAGCGGCGGCAGCGTCGCGAACACGACGAGCGCGAGCTGTACGTCGATGACGAGCAGGGTGACCATGATGCCGAAGAACGTGACGACGGAGACGAACGCGGTGACGAGCCCGGTCTGCAGGAACGTCGACAGGGCGTCCACGTCCGTCGTCATCCGGGTCATGATCCGCCCGGTCAGCTCGCGCTCGTAGTAGTCGAGGCCGAGCCGCTGGAGCTGGGAGAAGATCTTCAGCCGCAGCGAGTAGAGGACCCGCTCGCCGGTGCGTCCCGTCATCCGGGTCTCGCCGATCTGCGCGGCCCACTGGACGAGCACGGCGACCAGCGCGAGCGCGGACGCGGCCCAGACCGCGCCGAGCGCCAGCTGGGTGACGCCCTCGTCGATGCCGTGCCGGATCAGGATCGGCAGCAGCAGGCCGACGCCCGCGTCGACGGCGACCAGCGCGAGGCTGATCAGCAGCGGCGCCCCGAAACCGCGCAGCAGCCTGCGCAGCCCGTAGGAGTCCTCGGGCGTGACGGCCCGCGCCTCGTCGATGCCGGGGGTGTCGGTGGCGGGCGGCAGCGCGTCGACCTGCGCGAGCAGCTCGGGGGTCGCGGGCATCCCGGACAGCGCGGTGTCCTTGGGTTCGCGGTCGCCGGTCCACAGCCTGGGGGTGACGCCCCGCTCGGCGTCGAACTCGGCGTCCAGCTCCTCGCGTACGGAGGTGTCCTCCGGCTGCTCGGCGCTGGGCGCGGCATGTCCGGGCGAGACTCCGCCCAGCTCGTCGGGGTCGGTCAGCAGCCGCCGGTAGAGCGGTGAGCCGGCCTCCAGCTCCTCGTGCGTGCCGATGGCGGCGAGGCGGCCGCCGTCGAGGACGGCGATGCGGTCGGCGAGGCCCAGGGTGGAGCGGCGGTGGGCGATGAGGAGGGTGGTGCGGCCCGCCATGACGCCGCGCAGCGCCTCGTGGATCTCGTGCTCGACACGGGCGTCGACCGCGGACGTGGCGTCGTCGAGGACGAGCAGGCGCGGGTCGGTGAGGATGGCGCGGGCCAGCGCGAGGCGCTGGCGCTGGCCGCCGGAGAGGGTCAGCCCGTGCTCGCCGACCTTGGTGTCGTAGCCCTCGGGCAGCTCGGCGATGAACCGGTCGGCCTGCGCGGCGCGCACGGCCGCCTCGATCTGCTCGTCGGTGGCGTCCGGCGCGCCGTACGCGATGTTGGCGCGCACGGTGTCGGAGAACAGGAAGGAGTCCTCGGGGACCAGCCCGATCGCGGCCCGCAGCGAGGACAGGGTCAGCTCGCGCACGTCGCGGCCGCCGATGAGGACGGCGCCGTGCGAGACGTCGTAGAAGCGCGGCAGCAGCAGCGAGACGGTGGACTTGCCGGAGCCGGAGGAGCCGACGACGGCGAGGGTCTCGCCGGCCCGGATCTCGAAGGACAGCCCGTCGAGGACGGCCCGGTCGGCGCCGGCGTACTCGAAGGACACGTCGTCGAACTCGACGGTCGCGGGGGCGTCGGCGGGCAGTTCCTTCGTGCCGTCCTCGATGGAGGGCTCGGTGTCGATGAGTTCGAGGACGCGCTCGACGCCGGCCCGGGCCTGCTGCCCGACGGTGAGCACCACGGCGAGCATCCGCACGGGCCCGACGAGCTGGGCGAGGTACGAGGAGAACGCGACGAACGTGCCGAGCGTGATCTGCCCTCGCACGGCCAGCCAGCCGCCGAGGGCGAGCATGGCGACCTGCCCGAGGGCGGGCACGGCCTGCAGGGCGGGCGTGAACTTCGAGTTGAGCCGGATGGTGCGCAGGCGTCCGGCGAACAGCCGCCGCCCGACCTCCCGCAGCTTCCCGGTCTCCTGCTCCTCCTGCCCGAAGCCCTTCACGACGCGGACGCCGCTGACGGCGCCGTCGACGACCCCGGCGACGGCGGCGGCCTGCGCCTGCGCGTACCAGGTGGCGGGGTGCAGCTTGGAGCGGCTGCGCTTGGCGATGAACCAGAGGGCGGGCGCGACGGCGAGTGCCACGAGGGTGAGCGGCAGCGACAGCCACGCCATGATCACCAGGGACATGAGGAAGAGCAGGATGTTCCCGATGGTCATCGGGAGCATGAAGAGCAGCCCCTGGATGAGCTGGAGGTCGCTGGTGGCGCGGCCGACGACCTGCCCGGTGGACAGCTCGTCCTGGCGCCGCCCGTCGAGCCGGGTGATCGTCCCGTACATCTCGGTGCGCAGGTCGTGCTGGACGTCGAGGGCGAGGCGTCCGCCGTAGTAGCGGCGGATGTAGGTGAGGACGTAGACGACGACGGCCGCGCCGATGAGGATGCCCGCCCAGGTCCCCATGGACCGGGTGTGGTCCCCGATGACGTCATCGATGATGATCTTGGTGATCAGCGGTACGAGCGCCATGACGGCCATGCCGCCCAGCGAGGCACCCAGCGCGAGCAGCACGTCCTTGGGGAAACGCCATGCGTATCCCGCGAGCCGTCGCGCCCAGCCCCGTTTCTCCGCCACGCCTCTGCCTCTCGCCGTACCCGCTCGTCCTGACCTGCCGAAGGGCCAACGCGGGCCGCTCCGGATTTCATCCCGCCGCAACAATCGGAGGCGCCGGCCGCGATCCACAGGTGACACCCAGCTTCGTCACAGCGCCCGCTCACCCGGCCCCGGCACGGTGCACTGGTGACCTCTGCGACCGAACCGCTCCCCCACGCCCCAGCCCCTCCGCCGCCCGCGGCCGCGCCCACGGCGCACCGCGCGCCGCGCTGGTCGCTGCCCGCGCTGCTCGCGATCCTGGCGCTCGCCGCGGTGCTGTACTCCTGGAACCTCTCCGCCTCCAGCCTCAACAGCTTCTACAGCGCGGCCGTGCTCAGCGGCACCGAGAGCTGGAAGGCCTGGTTCTTCGGCTCGCTGGACGCGGGCAACTTCCTGACCGTCGACAAGCCGCCGTTCGTCCTGATGGTGATGGGCCTGTCCTGCCGGGTGTTCGGCTTCGGGACGTGGCAGATGATGCTGCCGCTGGTCCTGGCCGCGCTCGGCACGATCTGGATCCTGCACTCCTCGGTGAAGCGGGTGTGGGGCCACGGCGCGGCGGCGGTCGCCGCGCTCGTCCTCGCGCTCACCCCGATCACGGTCGCCATCAACCGCGACAACAACCCGGACGCCCTGCTCGTCCTGCTGATGGTGGCGGGCGCGGCGCTCGCGCTGCGGGCCGTCCACAACGGCCGGCTGCTGCCGCTGATCGGCTCGGCGGTCTGCTTCGGCCTCGCCTTCAACACGAAGATGCTCCAGGGCTACATCGCGCTGCCCGCGGTCTTCGCCGTGTACCTGTACGCGGCCCGGGGCGGCCTGTGGCATCGCGTACGGAACCTGGCTGTCGCGGCCGTCGCGCTCGCGGTGTCCAGCTTCTGGTGGGCGGCGGCCGTGTCGTTCGTGCCCGCGTCCGAGCGCCCGTACATCGGCGGCTCCACGGACGGCACCGCCTGGGACCTGATCATGGGCTACAACGGTCTGGGCCGGGTGTTCGGCGGCGACGGCAACATGGGCGCAGGCGGCGGGGGCGGCGGCTTCGCCGGGGCCGCGGGCATCGGCCGCATGTTCAACGAGGTGCTGGGCGGCCAGATCTCCTGGCTGCTCCCCTTCGCGGGCATCGCGCTCGTCGGCGGCCTGGTGCTGCGCGGGCGCGCCCCGCGCACGGACCTCACGCGGGCGGCGCTGATCCTGTGGGGCGGCTGGACGGTCCTGCACTACCTGACCTTCAGCATGGCCGAGGGCACCATGCACCCGTACTACACGACCGCGCTCGCCCCCGGCATCGCGGCCCTGTGCGGGGGCGGCGGCCTGATGCTGCTGCGCGCCTTCCGCGCCGACAAGCGGTGGGCGTGGGTGCTGCCCGTCGCGCTCGGCGTCACGGGGATCTGGGCGATCGTGCTGCTGCGCCGCGCGTCCGGCTGGAACAGCTGGCTGTGGCCGGTGGTCGCGCTCGTCATGGCGCTGGCCGTCGCGGGGCTGCTGGTCTTCCGTACGGCGTCGGGGCACCGGCTGCGTCTGCTCGCGGCCTCCCTGGCGGCGGCCGTGGTGGCCTCGGTCGCGGGCCCGGCGGCGTTCGCCTGGTCGGTGCCGTCGGCCTCCGGCGGCGCGGGCGGCATGGGCGGCACGAATCCGACGGCGGGCCCGTCGACGGGCGGCGGCTTCGGCGGCGGTCCCGGCGGGGGCGGCGGCCGGGGCGGATTGCCCGGTGGCGGCGAGATGCCCGGCGGCGGTCAGCAGCAGGGGCAGGGCGGTCAGCAGCAGGGCGGTGGCGAGATGCCCGGCGGGGGTGAGATGCCGAACGGCGGCTTCCCCGGTGGCGGGGAGATGCCCGGTGGCGGAGAGATGCCCGGCGGCGGCTCCCCGCAGGGCGGTGGCGAGATGCCGAACGGCGGTGAGATGCCCGGTGGTGAGTCCGGGGGCTTCCCCGGCGGATCGCAGCAGAACGGCGAGTCTTCGCAGGGGGGCAACGGCGAACAGGGCGGCGGCACCCGGGGCGGCTTCCCCGGCGGCGGCATGGGCGGCGGTATGGGCGGCGGCGCCTCCACCGAGCTGATCACGTACCTGAAGAAGCACCGTGACGGCGCCACGTGGCTGCTGGCGGTGTCGAGTTCGCAGAGCGCGGCCTCACTCATCGTCTCCTCGAAGCAGCCCGTCATCTCCATGTGGGGCTGGTCCGGCAGCGACAAGGCGATGACCGTCGCCAGGCTCAAGGAGCTGGTGAAGAAGGGCGAGCTGCACTACGTCCAGCTCGGCGGCGGCATGGGCGGCGGCCCCGGCGGCGGCAACGACCTCAGCTCGGCGGTCACCGCGTGGGTGCAGAAGCACGGCACGAAGGTGAAGGCGAGCGAGTACAGCACGTCGACGTCCGACAAGGACGGTGCCAGTGACGGCGACAGCGACTCGACCGGCTCGGAGAACTCCCAGTCGCTGTACCGACTGGACGCGTCCGACGTGACCTGACCCCGCAACCACCGGACATTACGCGGCCCCTGACGTTCCCTCAGGGGCCGCGGTCGTCACAGGATCGACGCCTCGCGTTCACCCAATCCCTACGTGTTCATGTCACGCTCCGGACTACCCATTCAACCCGCGTAGAACGGACGGACACCCCACATGCCCGGAACGCACATACGCACCTTCGCCCTCGGCGCCGCCACCGTCCTGGCCGCCGTCACCCTGCCGACGGCCACCGCCACCGCCGGCCCGGCCGCCGCCCACCCCACCGCGGCGGTCTCCGCGTACGACGACACGTACTACCAGGACGCGCTGGGCAAGACCGGCACGGCCCTCAAGTCCTCGCTGCACACGATCATCAGCGACCAGACGAAGGTCTCGTACGACGGCGTCTGGAACGCGCTCAAGGCCACCGACCAGGACCCGGCCAACAGCAACAACGTGATCCTGCTGTACAGCGGCGTATCCCGCGCCAAGTCGCTCAACGGCGGCGCGAGCGGCGACTGGAACCGCGAGCACGTGTGGGCCAAGTCCCACGGCGACTTCGGCACCGCGACCGGCCCCGGGACGGATCTGCACCACCTGCGGCCCGAGGACGTGACGGTCAACTCGGTGCGCGGCAACCTGGACTTCGACGAGGGCGGCAGCGCCGTCACCAACGGCGGCGGCAGCAAGGTCGACTCCGACTCCTTCGAGCCGCGCGACGCGGTCAAGGGCGACGTGGCCCGCATGATCCTCTATATGGCGGTGCGCTACGAGGGCGACGACTCCTTCGCCGACCTGGAGCCCAACGAGTCGGTGAACAACGGCAGTTCACCGAACATCGGCAAGCTCTCGGTGCTGAAGAAGTGGAACGACGAGGACCCGCCGGACGCCTTCGAGGAGAACCGCAACGAGGTCATCTACACGACCTACCAGCACAACCGCAATCCGTTCATCGACCACCCGGAGTGGGTCGAGTCGATCTGGTAGAGCCGCGCCTCACCGCTCTCCGCGCCGCTCGTCCAGGTAGTGCCCGAGGCGCTCGATCACGGTGTCCAGGGCGCCCAGGTCCCGGCTCTTGTCGGTGATCACGGTGTGCCCCTGGTACTCCACCCGGTACGCGAAGAGATCGCGGCCGGTCGCGGAGACGGTGCGGGCGGGGAGCCTGTCGAAGTCCACCTGGTCCAGCAGGGAGTCGAGGTCGTCCCGCTCCTTCTCGGAGAGCGCGCGGGCGGCGCGGGCGGTCCCCCGGTCCGTCGTGCGCACCGCACCGTCCGGGGCGACCTCGATGCCCTGGTCCACGCCGGCGAATCCGCCGCTGACGGTCAGGCTCACCGCGCCGTGCCCGGTGGCGTCCGCGAGGCCGCCGCATCCCGCGCCGGACAGGACCGCCACCGCCACGACGGCCGAGCGCCACGCACCTCTGTTCACCGGAGCCTCCAGCCGGTCGGCCGCACCCGCGGCGACGGGGGAACAGTACCGCCGTCAGCCCGTGTGCGTCGGCGCGAACATCCGCAGCCGCGCCGGGAGTACGACGACCCGCGGCCCGGGCGCCTTCAGTGCCGCGGCGAGGTCCTCGCGCAGCGCCTCCGGTGACGTGCGCACCGCGGGCACGCCGAACGACTCGGCGAGGGCCACGAAGTCCGGCCGGGTCAGTTCGGTGCCCTCGGTCGCTCCGAAGGTGTCGGTCATGTACTCGCGCAGGATGCCGTAGCCGCCGTCGTCGACGATCAGCCAGGTCACGTTCAGCGACTCCTGCGCGGCCGTGGCGAGTTCGGCGATCGAGTACAGGGCGCCGCCGTCGCCGGAGACCGCGAGGACCGGCGTCGTCGGGTCGGCGACCGCGGCGCCGAGCGCGGCCGGGAAGCCGTAGCCGAGGCCGCCCGCGCCCTGCGCCGAGTGCAGCGGTCCCGGCCAGGCCGCCCAGGCCCAGTAGGACAGGATCGTCATGTCCCAGAAGGACGGGGCCCGGAGCGGGAGTGCGGCGCGCACGTCGGCCAGCACCTGCTGTTCCAGGGCGAGTTCCTGGCCGTCGATCCGGTCCCGTACGGCGGCGAGCACCTCGGCGACGCGGGCCGGGGCCTTGTCGTCCGTGCGCTCCCCGACCGTCTCCAGGAGTGCCTGGAGCGCCAGGCGGGCGTCGGCGTGGATGCCGAGGGCCGGGTGGTTGGACTCCAGCTTGCCCGCGTCCGCCTCGACCTGGACGATCCGGCCGCGCGGCGCGAACGTGTGGTAGTTCGAGGAGAGTTCGCCGAGCCCCGAGCCGACGACGAGCAGCACGTCGGCGTCCTCCAGGAACGCGGTGACGTGCCGGTCCTCCACCCACGACCGGAGGGAGAGCGGGTGCTCCCACGGGAAGGCGCCCTTGCCGCCGTACGTGCACACCACCGGCGCGTTCAGCTTCTCCGCGAGGGCGCGCAGCTTGCCGGACGCGTCGGCGCGGATCACGCCGCCGCCCGCGACGATCACCGGGCGCTCGGCCTTTTCCAGCAGGTCGGCGGCGACCGCGGTGAGTTCGGGCGGCGGGGCGAGCTCGTGCGGGATCGCGTCCGCCGCGCTCACCACCGGCAGGGCCGCCGGGGCGAGCAGCACGTCCTGCGGAATCTCGACGTAGACCGGGCCGTGGGGCACGCTCAGCGCCGACTCCCAGGCCGCCGCGATCGCCGACGGGATCTGCGACTGCGTACGGACCGCGTGGACGGACTTCACCACGCCCCGGAACACGGCCTGCTGGTCGGTCAGCTCGTGGAGGTAGCCGTGGCGGCCGCCGCCGAGCCCCGCCACCGGGACCTGGCTCGCCACGACGAGCACCGGCGCCGAGGCCGCGGCGGCCTCCTGGAGCGCGGGCAGGGTCAGCAGGGCGCCGGGCCCGGTCGACACGAACAGCGGGGCGGCCTCGCCGCTCACCCGGCCGTACGCGTCCGCCGCGAAGCCCGCGTTCTGCTCGGTGCGCAGGCCGACGTAGCGCAGCAGATCGCTGCGGCGCAGCGCGTCGAAGAGGCCGAGGGCGTGCTGGCCGGGCAGGCCGAAGACGGTGGACGCGCCGAGACCCGCGAGCGCCTCCACGACCAGGTCGCCGCCGGTGCGCCCGGCCGGCGGGTTCAGGGCCGCCTCGGTCTGGCGCGGCGTGGGCCGCAGGACGAGGTCGTGGTCGTGGGTCATCGGGCGTTCCTCTCCGTCGCCGCGCAGGTCAGGCCGTGCGGGCCGCCGCGATCTGCCGGGACATGATCGTCGTCAGCTCGTACGCGGTGTGCGAGGCGGCGACGGCGGTGATCTCCGCGTGATCGTACGCGGGGGCCACCTCGACCACGTCGGCCGAGACCAGGTTGCAGGAGGCCAGCCCGCGCAGGATCTCCAGCAGCTCGCGGGACGTCATGCCGCCCGCCTCGGGCGTGCCGGTGCCGGGGGCGTGGGCCGGGTCGAGGCAGTCGATGTCGATGGAGATGTACAGCGGGCGGTCGCCGATGCGCTGGCGCAGCTGGTCGGCGACCTCGTCGGCGCCGCGGCGGTAGATGTCCGCCGAGGTGACGATGCCGAAGCCCATCTTCTCGTCGTCGGTGAGGTCCTGCTTGCCGTAGAGCGGGCCGCGGGTGCCGACGTGGGAGAGGGCGGAGGTGTCGAGGATGCCCTCCTCGACGGCGCGGCGGAACGGGGTGCCGTGCGTGTACTCGGCGCCGAAGTACGTGTCCCAGGTGTCCAGGTGCGCGTCGAAGTGGAGCAGGGCGACCGGGCCGTGCTTCTTGGCGACCGAGCGGAGCAGCGGCAGCGCGATGGTGTGGTCGCCGCCGAGCGTCATCATGCGGGCGCCGGTGCCGAGCAGGTCGTCGGCGGCGGCCTCGATGGTCTCGACGGCCTCGTTGATGTTGAACGGGTTCGCGGCGATGTCGCCCGCGTCCGCGACCTGGGCGAGCGCGAAGGGGGACGCGTCCTGCGCCGGGTTGTAGGGGCGCAGCAGGCGGGAGGCCTCGCGGATGGCGTTGCCGCCGAAGCGGGCGCCGGGACGGTACGAGACACCGGTGTCGAACGGCACGCCCACCACGGCGACGTCGGCCGTGCCGACCTCGTCCAGGCGCGGCAGGCGCGCGAAGGTCGCGGGGCCCGCGTAGCGCGGTGTGCGGGAGGAGTCGATCGGGCCGCGGGGGGTGGCGTCCTGGTGCTCGCTGGTCATGGCGTGCCTTTCCTGAACAAACGGTCAGTCTCGTGAACTGGCTTACCGGGAAGGGAGGTCGGGGGGCGGGATCAGGTCCCGTACAGCTCGGGGCGCCGGTCCCCGAACACGTCGTTGTGGTCGCCGAGCCGCTTGTCGCGGGCCCGCGCGAGGTCGCAGGGGGCGAGCAGCAGGGCGGGTCCGTCGGTGGGGGTGTGCCCGGCGAGCGGGAAGCCGTCGGGGTCGACGATCACCGAGCCGCCGGTCCAGGCGACGCCGCGCTCCTCGCCGGCCCGGTCGCAGGCGGCGACGTACATCCGGTTGACGGCGGCGTCGGCCTGGACGCGGACGACCTCGCCGGGGCGCTCGCCGTCCGGGCGCGGGAACAGCGGCCAGTTCACGGGCGCGCACAGCAGCTCGGCGCCGGCCAGGGCGACGTGCCGGACCCACTCGGGGAACTCGACGTCGTAGCAGACCATGACGCCGATCCGGCCGACGCCCTCGATGTCGACGACGGGCGGCGCGGCGTCGCCGGGGACGAAGAAGTCCTTCTCGGTGCCGAACAGGTGGGCCTTGCGGTAGACGGCGCGGACGGTGCCGGTCGGGTCGACGATCACCGCCGAGTTCCGGACCTGCCCGTCCGCGTCCAGCTCGGCGAGGCCCGCCACCAGGGTCACACCGTGCTGCCGTGCGGCGGCGGACCAGGCGGTGACGGTGGGCCCGTCGACCGGTTCGGCGAGGGCGCGGGCCTCGGCGGGGTCCGCGAAGACGTAGCCGCTGTTGGTGAGCTCGGGCAGCACGACGACGCGGGCCCCGGCGGCCGCGGCGGCCGCGATCGCCTCCTCGGCGGCGGCGAGGTTCTCCGCCACGTCCCCCACCCCGAGGGCGAGCTGCGCACAGGCCACGGTCGTCGTCACGCTTCGGCACCTTCCAGTTCGGCCTCGCTGGCCTCCACCGCCGCGCGCTCGGCGTCGAGGTCGAGCCCGCGTGTCAGGACGTAGTACAGGATGCCTCCGACCAGCAGTCCGACCACGAACGAGATGTCGAAGCCGCCGATCGCCTCGGCCAGCGGGCCGGTGAAGAAGGACGTGGTGAAGAACGGCACCATCGCGGCGAACCCGACGACGTACGCGGTCAGGCCCTGCCAGGACCAGCGGCCGTAGATGCCCTTCGGGTCGAAGATCGCGGTGATGGCGTAGTGGCCGCGGCGCACGAAGTAGAAGTCGACGAGGTTGACCGCCGTCCACGGGATGAGGAAGTACAGCATCAGCAGGACGAAGTCGTTGAAGGAGCCGAGGTAGTCCTCGGGCAGCAGCAGCGCGACGACCAGGACGGCCAGCTCGATGACGACGATGCCGGTGATGCGGGAGCGGACGGTGGGGCGCACGGGGCGGAAGGCGTCGACGGCGCTGGTCGTGGTGAGCATCGCGCCGTACGCGTTCACGGCCATGATCGTGATGAGCGCGAGGGCGGAGACGACGACGGCGAAGGTGCCGAAGCCGGGCAGGATGTCGTTGCCGACCTGGCGCAGGCTGTTGATCGCGTCGGGCGCCTTCATCGAGGAGGCGAGGAGCGCGCCGAGCGACATCAGCCAGACCGCGGAGAGCGCGGCGCCGGCGTACGTCCACCAGATGACCTTGCGGGCCGAGACGTCGCGCGGCAGGTAGCGCGAGTAGTCGGACACGTAGACGGCGTACGAGATCTGGTAGCCGGCCGCGCCGCAGAAGACGATCAGGAACGCGGTCCAGGAGTGGCCGCCGCCCGCCGCGGAGACGTGGTGCGGGTGGAGCTGCACCAGCGCGCCGACGGTGATGACGCCGAAGACGACGATGAGCACGTACGTCAGCCAGCGCTGGACCAGGTGCAGCAGGTCGTGCCCGACGACGGCGAGGACGACCGCGACGCCGATGAGGATCGCGTACCAGGCACGCGGCCCGCCGGGCAGGATCGTCGTCAGGCCCTGCGCGGCGAGGACGACGTTGAAGACGTTGAAGCCGATGTAGACGAAGACGACGGCCGCGAACGGGACGACGGCGCCGCGGATGCCGAACTGGGCGCGCGACTGGATCATCTGCGGCAGGCCCATGCGCGGCCCCTGGTTGGCGTGGAACGCCATGAAGAACGTGCCGAAGCAGGCGCCGAGCGCGACCGCCGCGACCGACCAGCCCAGGCTCAGTCCGAGGGAGGGGCCGATGAAGCCGGTGACCATCGTGGTGAGCACGAAGTTCCCGGTGAACCAGAACGGGCCCTGGTGCCAGACCTTGCCGTGGCGCTCGCGCACCGGCACGTAGTCGATGGACCGGACCTCGATCAGGCCGCGGGAGGTACCACCACTGCTGTCGTGGACCGCTGTCTTGTCGGCCGTGGGAGCGCTCATCGCGGCTCCTTCCCTCACATGCGTACGGGCCACGGGACTGCGGAACCGCGGCAGCTGGAACCTAACCGCGGGTGAGCGGGCGCTTCGATCGCCCCCAGGGCGAATCATCCAAGGCCCTATGGACATCACGTCCATGCCCCGTGGGTGACACTGGACGCATGGCGTTGCTCCTGTCCGACCTGGTCGACCGTCCCGAACTGCATCTTTCCGTCGCCGCGTGCCCGGAGCACCTCGACCGCCCGGTGCTCGCCGCGCACGCCTCCGAGCTGGTCCGCCCCGGCTCCTGGCTGCAGGGCGGCGAGCTGCTGATGACGATCGGGCTGCTGCTGCCGATGGACGTGGCCGCCTGCCGCACGTACGTCGACGACGTCACGGCCGCGGGCGCGCACGCGCTGGCGCTCGGCCTCGGCCCGGAGCTGCCGTACCAGGAGGCGCCCGAACCGCTGGTGACGGCGGCGCGGGAGGCGGGTCTGCCGTTGCTGACGGTCGGCGAGGACGTGCCGTTCATCGCGGTGACCAAGGCGGTGTTCGCGGCGCAGGCCGCCGAGCAGCGGGCCGCCGTGGAGAGCGCCTTCGAGACGCAGCGCCGGCTGACGGCGGCGGCCGCGGCGGGCGGCGGCCTCACCCCGACCCTGGACGCGTGGACCTCGGCGACCGGGGTGCGGGCCCATGTCACCGATCCGCTGGGCCGGGTCATCGCCGCCGACTCGGGCGGGCCCCAGGAGCCGGACGCGGCGGGCGCCGAGCTGCTGCGCCGGGTGGCGACGGGCGGGCTGCGCTCCAGTGCGGTCGCGCCGGGTCTGGAGGTGCAGCCGCTGGGCGCGCGCCGGCTGCGCGGCATGCTGGTCCTCGCGGGCGACCCGGGCCCGGACGCCCGCCTGCTGATCTCCGGCCTGGTCTCCCTGCTCTCCCTCGAACTGGAGCGCCGCCACCTCGCGGACGAGCCGGAGCGCCGCCGCAGGGCCGGTCTCCTCGGCCGCCTCCTCGACCCGTCCACCACCGCCGAGCAGGCCGCCGACGTGCTGTCCGGCGCGGGGCTAGCGGCGGACGCGGTGCGCGGCGTCGTCGTCGAGGCGCCGTCCGAGGAGGCGGCCCGCGAGATCGCCGCCGACCTGGCCCTGGCGGTACCGGGCGGGCTGACCCGGACCCGCGGCGCGCTCGTCGACGCGGTCGTCGGCGAGGGCCTCGACCTCGACGGGGTCCTCGCCCACTTCGCGCCGGGCTGCCCGGCGGGCATCGGCTCACCGGTGCCGCCGGGCGCGGCCCGCACCTCGCGCAGGGAGGCGGCGGGGCTGCTCGAACTCAGCCGCACGGCGGGCCACCCGGTCCGGGCCCGCCACGACCACTCCAGCGGGCTGCTGCTCGACCTCGGCGACCGCGCGGCGCTCACCGGGTACGCGGACGCGCTCCTGGGCCCCCTCGACACGGCGGACCCCACCGGGGCCCTGTCCCTGACCCTGGCCACCTGGCTGGACAGCGGCAGTTCCTGGGACGAGACGGCCCGCCGCCTCGGCCTGCACCGGCACACCGTCCGCAACCGCCTCGACAAGGTCGCGCACCTGACGGGCCGCCGCCTCGACGACGGCGACGACCGCTTCGACCTGTGGCTCGCGCTGCGCGCACGGCGGGCGGCACGTCGGGCCTGACCGGGCCCGACCGGTCCAAGGTGCGGAACCGATCAACGCCGCGCGGGGACCCTGGGCACAATGGACGCATGCCGATACCCGGGATTCCCAGCGATACTCCGACCCGTGCCGCCCTGATCGAGCACCTCGTCCGCACCCGCATCGCGGGCGATGTGGCCACCCCCCGCGACAACAACCTGTCGCACTACCGCAAGCTCGCGAACGGCGACCGGCACTACTGGCTGGGCCTGGAACTCGGCGACCGCTGGACCGACGAGCAGGACGTGCTCGCCGTCATGTCCGAGCGCTGCGGTGTCGTCGACGACCCGGAGCACCGGTACGGCCAGGACACCATCGACCCGGATCTGACGGTCGACGCCCTGGAGCGGATGGCGGCCCGGCTGCGCAAGGCGGCGGCCGGCCGGGAGCGCGTCCTGCTGGCGACCGGCCACCCGGGCGGCCTCCTCGACGTGCACCGCGCGACGGCGACGGCGCTGCGTGCCGCGGGCTGCGAGATCGTGGTGATCCCCGAGGGCCTGGCCACCGAGGAGGGCATGGTCTTCCAGTTCGCGGACGTGGCGATGCTGGAGCGCGGCGCGACGCTGTGGCACACGCACTCCCCCGACCCGATGACGGCGATCCTTGACGGCCTGGAGCGCGCCGGCCGCCCGCTGCCCGACCTGGTCGTCGCCGACCACGGCTGGGCCGGCTGCGCGGCCCAGCGCGGGCTCGACTCCGTCGGTTACGCGGACTGCAACGACCCGGCGCTGTTCCTCGGCGAGGCGGAGGGCACGATGCAGGTCACGGTCCCCCTGGACGACCATGTGACGAGCCCGCGCCACTACGACCCGATGACGGCGTACCTGCTGGACGCGGCGGGGCTGTTGGACTAGGGCCTGTCCGGATGCGGGGAGCCATCCCCTGAGATGCCGCACGCCGTGCGCGTCTCAGGGGCGCGGGGAACTGCGCGACCGGCCACGACGGCGCGGCACCCGCGAACGCATCAGCAGCTCCTACGGCGCCGGGGCCCCGGAGCTCGGCCCCGGATGAATCACCACGGGTTCAACCCCTCGGTGCGGCGCTGGGCAAACCCGGGGGTCGGATCCAGGTACACCCGCCGCACCGCAGGAAACCGCTCCCGCAACCGCCGCGCCGCATCCTCACAGGCCCACTCGATCTGCGCGGCGGTGGACGCGTCCCGGAAGTCCACCTTCGCCGCGACGAGCGCCTCCCGGGGCCCCTGCACGAGCGTGGTCAGCTCCAGCACGGCCTCGACGTGCTCCCCCTGGAGCAGGATGGACCGGATCTCCGCCCGGACGGGCTTCGGCAGCGGCCGCCCCACGAGCAGCTCCGCATTGGACCGGCCCAGCACCCAGGCGACCCAGAGCAGCAGCATCCCGATGCACAGCGAAGCGATCCCGTCCCAGACCCCGGACCCGGTGAGCTGCCCGCCCAGCAGACCGCCCGCGGCGAGGAGCAGGCCGACGAGCGCGGCGCTGTCCTCCAGGACGACGGCCTTCACGGCGGTGTCGGGCGTGTGCTTCAGATACGTACCGACGGGCGCCCGGAACCGCGCCGCCTCGCCCCGCGCCTGCTTGACCGCGGTCCGCAGGGAGAAGCCCTCCAGGACGAAGGCGATGGCCAGCACGATGTACGACACCAGGGGGTTGCCGAGCTCCTCGCCGGCGACCAGGGTGTGGATCCCGTCGTACAGGGAGAAGACGGCGCCGCCGACGAACGTGGCGACGGCGGCGAGCATCGCCCACACGTAGCGCTCGCCCCCGTACCCGAGCGGATGCTCCTCGTCGGCGGGCTTCTCGCTGCGCTTCAGGGCCGTGAGGAGCAGCAGTTCGGTGACGGTGTCGGCGAAGGAGTGCGCCGCCTCGGAGAGCATCGCGCTGGAGCCGCTGATGACTCCGGCGACCGCCTTGGCGAGCGCGATCCCCAGATTCGCCGCCGCGGCGACGATCACGGTGAAGACGCTCTCCCCGCCCGCTTCTTCCGTCTCCTCGACGCCGCCCGCGCCCTCAGCCCGTACATCCATGTACGGGACGGTATGTCCGATCAGCGCGGAACGCGAACGACGCCTTCCTGGATGACGGTGATCGCGAGCTGTCCGTCCCGGGTGTAGATGCGGGCCTGGCCGAGCCCGCGGCCACCGGACGCGGACGGCGACTCCTGGTCGTACAGCAGCCATTCGTCGGCGCGGAACGGCCGGTGGAACCACATGGCGTGGTCCAGGGACGCGCCCACGACGTCGCCGACGGCCCAGCCGCCGCGCCCGTGGGCGAGCAGGACGGAGTCGAGCAGCGTCATGTCGGACACGTAGGTGGCGAGGCAGACGTGCAGCAGGTGCTCGTCGATGGCGCCGTCGAGTTTGCCGTTCGTGCGGAACCAGACCTGGGAGCGCGGCGGCTGCGGCTCGCCGACGAAGGCGAACGGCGGCGCGTCCACGTACCGCAGGTCGACGGCCTCGCGCGCTTCGAGGAGCCGGTCGACGACACCGGGGTCGACGAACGCGCCGGCGTACCGCGGCAGCATCTCGGCGGCGGTGGGCAGCGTCTCCGGGTCGGGCGCGTCCGGCATGCCGGCCTGGTGGTCGAGCCCGTCCTCGTACGTCTGGAAGGACGCGGAGAGGTGGAAGATCGGCTGCCCGTGCTGGATCGCCACGACGCGGCGCGTGGTGAAGGACCGGCCGTCGCGGATCCGGTCGACGGTGTAGACGATGGGCGCGCCCGGGTCCCCCGCCACGAGGAAGTACGCGTGCAGGGAGTGGGCGAACCGGTCGGCCGGGACGGTGCGCCCGGCGGCGACGAGGGCCTGGGCGGCCACCTGCCCGCCGAAGACGCGCGGGACGACGGCGGACCGGGACTGGCCACGGAAGACGTCCTGCTCGATCCGCTCCAGGTCGAGCAGATCGAGCAGGGACTCAAGTGCCTGATTCATACAGGTAGTTGTACTCAGTGTGCTGGTCGGGCGGGTTACAGGCCCATGTTCTTCGCGATGATCATCTTCATGACCTCGCTGGTGCCGCCGTAGATGCGGTTGACGCGGTTGTCCGCGTAGAGGCGGGCGATCGGGTACTCGTTCATGAAGCCGTAGCCGCCGTGCAGCTGGAGGCAGCGGTCGATGACGCGGTGGGCGACCTCGGTGCAGAACAGCTTCGCGGACGCGGCCTCGGCGGCGGTCAGCTCACCGGCGTCCAGGGCCTCCAGGGCGCGGTCGGCGACGGCCTCGGCGGCGTCCACCTCGGCCTGGCAGGCGGCCAGCTCGAACTTGGTGTTCTGGAAGGACGCGACCGGCTTGCCGAAGACGGTGCGCTCCCGGACGTACTCCTTGGCGAACTGGACGGCGGCCTTGGCCTGCGCGTACGCGCCGTAGGAGATGCCCCAGCGCTCGGAGGCCAGGTTGACGCCGAGGTAGTGGAAGCCCTTGTTCTCCTCGCCGAGAAGGTCCTCGACGGGCACCTTCACGTCGACGAACGCCAGCTCGGCGGTGTCGGAGGTGCGCAGGCCGAGCTTGTCGAGCTTGCGGCCGATGGAGTAGCCCTCGGACGTGGTGTCGACGGCGAACAGGGAGATGCCGAAGCGGCGGTCCTCGGCGGACGGCGCGGAGGTGCGGGCGCAGACGATGACGCGGTCGGCGTGCACGCCGCCGGTGATGAACGTCTTGGCGCCGTTGAGCACGTAGTGCGTGCCGTCGTCGGAGAGCTTGGCGGTGGTCTTCATGCCCGCGACGTCGGAGCCGGTGCCCGGCTCGGTCATCGCCAGCGCCCACATCTCGTCACCCGCGACGAACTTGGGCAGGTAGCGCTTCTTCTGCTCGTCGGTGGCGAGCATCTTGATGTACGGCAGGGCGAGCAGGACGTGCACGCCGGAGCCGCCGAAGGAGACGCCCGCGCGCGCGGTCTCCTCGTACTGGATGGCCTCGAACTTGTGGGTGTCCAGGCCGGCGCCGTCGTACTCCTCGGGCACGTTGATGCCGAACAGGCCGAGCTCCGCCATCTTGGCGTACAGCTCGCGCGGCACGATGCCCTGCTGGAACCACTCGTCGTAGTGCGGGACGACCTCGGCCTCGATGAAGGCGCGCAGGGTCTCCCGGAACGCCTCGTGGTCCTCATTGAAAACGGTACGGCGCACGGAGAACTCTCCCTCTACGACGATCTCGACGACGGTCTCTGCGACGAGTGTGCGGACAGCGGTCAAACGACTAAGCGCTTGCTCAGAGTCACGTTACTCGTCAGTTACGGGAGCGTCCAGAGATACAGGTCACTCCGAGGCGGCCGCGAACGCCCCACGGGCCAGCTTGTGCAACATCGCGGCGGTCGCCGCCCGGCCGGGCAGCGAGCCCGGACGGCTCAGGTGGGGCGTGGAGTTCAGCAGGCCGAAGACCGCGTGCACAGCCACGCGCGCGTGCGGCTCCGCGAGCCCCGGGTAGACCTTCCGCACGGCGTCCACCCACAGCTCCACGTACTGGCGCTGCAACTGCCGCACCAGCTTGCGGTCGCTGTCGCGCAGCCGGTCCAGCTCGCGGTCGTGCAGCGTGATCAGGTCGCGGTCGTCGAGCGCGAAGTCGATGTGGCCCTCGATGAGCGAGTCGAGCAGCGCCTCGGGCCCGCGCTCCGCCTCGGCCACCCGCCGCTTGCCACCGGTCAGCAGCTGCCCGCTGATCCCGACGAGGAGCTCGGCGAGCATCGCGTCCTTGCCCGCGAAGTGGCGGTAGAGCCCGGGGCCGCTGATGCCGACCGCGGCGCCTATCTCATCGACCCCGACACCGTGGAACCCGCGGTCGGCGAAGAGCCGCGCGGCCTCTCGGAGGATCTGCTCACGGCGGGTGGGGGCGTCGGTTCTGGTGGCCATGGAAGCAATTCTAGACAGGGAGGTTAGCGACCGTTAACCTGACGGCAACAGGTTAACGCTCATTAACGTCGGTCGGCGCTCATGGACCGAGTGAGGGGACCGCAGAATGCACGAGGCACCGGAGCTTGCGAGCGCGGCCGATCCCGCGTCGGAGGCCTGGCGGGCCAATGAGGCGGCGCACCGGGCGCTCGGCGAGGAGCTGCGCGGCAAGCTCGCGGCGGCCCGCCTCGGCGGCGGCGAGAAGGCCCGCGCCCGGCACACCGCGCGCGGCAAGCTGCTGCCGCGCGAGCGGGTGGACACGCTGCTCGACCCGGGCTCCCCGTTCCTGGAGCTGGCGCCGCTGGCGGCGGACGGGATGTACGAGGGACAGGCACCGGCGGCCGGGGTGATCGCCGGGATCGGGCGGGTCAGCGGGCGCGCGTGCGTGATCGTCGCCAATGACGCGACGGTCAAGGGCGGCACGTATTACCCGATGACGGTGAAGAAGCACCTGCGCGCGCAGGAGGTGGCCCTGGAGAACCGGCTGCCGTGCGTCTACCTGGTGGACTCCGGCGGCGCCTTCCTGCCGATGCAGGACGAGGTGTTCCCGGACCGCGAGCACTTCGGGCGGATCTTCTACAACCAGGCGCGGATGTCCGGTGCGGGCATTCCGCAGATCGCGGCGGTGCTCGGCTCGTGCACCGCGGGCGGGGCGTACGTCCCGGCGATGAGCGACGAGGCCGTCATCGTGCGCAATCAGGGCACGATCTTCCTGGGCGGCCCGCCGCTGGTGAAGGCGGCCACCGGTGAGGTGGTGACGGCCGAGGAGCTGGGCGGCGGCGAGGTCCACTCCCGCGTCTCGGGGGTGACCGACCACCTCGCGGAGGACGACGCGCACGCGCTGCGGATCGTGCGCACCATCGTCTCGACGCTGCCGGAGCGCGGCCCGCTGCCGTGGGCCGTGAAGGCCGCGATCGAGCCGAAGGTGGACCCGGCGGGTCTGTACGGGGCGGTGCCGGTCGACTCCCGCACGCCGTACGACGTGCGGGAGGTCATCGCGCGCGTGGTCGACGGCTCGCGGTTCGCCGAGTTCAAGGCGGAGTACGGGCAGACGCTGGTCACCGGATTCGCGCGGATCCACGGCCACCCGGTCGGCATCGTCGCGAACAACGGCATCCTGTTCTCCGAGTCCGCCCAGAAGGGCGCCCACTTCATCGAGTTGTGCGACCAGCGCGGCATCCCGCTGCTGTTCCTGCAGAACATCTCGGGCTTCATGGTGGGCCGGGACTACGAGGCGGGCGGGATCGCCAAGCACGGCGCCAAGATGGTCACCGCGGTGGCCTGCACGCGCGTGCCGAAGCTGACCGTCGTCGTCGGCGGCTCGTACGGCGCGGGCAACTACTCGATGTGCGGCCGGGCCTACAGCCCCCGCTTCCTGTGGATGTGGCCCGGCGCGAAGATCTCCGTGATGGGCGGCGAGCAGGCCGCGTCCGTGCTCGCGACCGTCAAGCGCGACCAGTTGGAGGCCCGCGGCGAGTCCTGGCCCGCGGACGAGGAGGAGTCCTTCAAGGACCCGATCCGCGCCCAGTACGAGACGCAGGGCAGCGCCTACTACGCGACCGCCCGGCTCTGGGACGACGGGGTGATCGACCCGATGGAGACCCGCCAGGTCCTGGGCCTGGCCCTGACCGCGTGCGCCAACGCGCCACTGCCGGAGAAGTCCGGCGGCTTCGGCGTCTTCCGGATGTGAGGGCCATGGAGACCCAGGTGGAGAGGCGAACGACCATGTTCGACACGGTCCTTGTGGCCAACCGCGGCGAGATCGCCGTCCGCGTCATCCGTACGCTGCGCGAGCTCGGCATCCGCTCGGTGGCCGTGTACAGCGACGCCGACGCGGACGCGCGCCATGTGCGCGAGGCCGACGAGGCGGTGCGGATCGGGCCGCCCCCGGCCGCCGAGAGCTATCTGTCCGTGGAGCGGCTGATCGAGGCGGCGCAGCGGACCGGCGCGCAGGCGGTGCACCCGGGCTACGGGTTCCTCGCGGAGAACGCGACGTTCGCGCGGGCCTGCGAGGACGCGGGCCTGGTCTTCATCGGCCCGTCCGCCGACGCGATCGCGCTGATGGGCGACAAGATCCGCGCCAAGGAGACGGTCCGGGCGGCCGGGGTGCCGGTCGTGCCCGGCGGCCGCGACCCCGATCTGGCGGACGCCGCACGGGAGTTGGGCGCTCCGGTCCTCCTCAAGCCGTCCGCGGGCGGCGGCGGCAAGGGCATGCGCCTGGTGCGCGACCTGACCGTGCTGGAGGACGAGATCGCCGCCGCCCGCCGTGAGGCCCGCGCCTCCTTCGGCGACGACACGCTCCTGGTGGAGCGGTGGATCGACCGGCCCCGGCACATCGAGATCCAGGTCCTCGCCGACGCCCACGGCAATGTGGTGCACCTGGGCGAGCGCGAGTGCTCCCTGCAGCGCCGCCACCAGAAGATCGTGGAGGAGGCTCCGAGCGTCCTGCTCGACGAGGCCACGCGCGCGGCGATGGGCGCGGCGGCCGTGGAGGCGGCGCGCAGTTGCGGCTACCGGGGCGCGGGCACGGTGGAGTTCATCGTGCCGGGCGAGGACCCGTCCGCGTACTGCTTCATGGAGATGAACACCCGCCTCCAGGTCGAGCACCCGGTGACCGAGCTGGTCACGGGCCTGGACCTGGTGGAGTGGCAGCTGCGCGTGGCCGCGGGCGAGCCGCTCGGCTTCGGGCAGGACGACATCACGCTCACCGGGCACGCGGTGGAGGCCCGGCTGTGCGCCGAGGACCCCGCGCGCGGCTTCCTCCCCTCCGGCGGCACGATCCTCGCGCTGAGCGAGCCGCAGGGCGACGGGGTGCGCACCGACTCGGGCCTCAGCGAGGGCACGGAGGTCTCCTCCCTGTACGACCCGATGCTGGCGAAGGTCATCGCGTACGGCCCCGACCGGGAGACGGCGCTGCGCAGGCTGCGGGCCGCGCTGGCCCGGACGGTGACGCTGGGCGTGCCGACGAACGCCGGGTTCCTGCGCCGCCTGCTGGCCCATCCGGCGGTCGTGGCGGGCGAGTTGGACACCGGCCTCGTGGAGCGCGCCGCGGACGGCCTGGTCGAGGCCGAGGTCCCGGCGCAGGTGTACGCGGCGGCGGGCACCCTGCGCCAGGAGCGGCTCGCGCCGGCTTCGGCCGAGGGCTGGACGGACCCGTTCGCCCGCCCCGACGGCTGGCGGCTCGGTGGCGAACCGGCCTGGACCGTGCACCACGTGAGAGTGCCGGGCCATGACCCGGTGGAGGTGCGGGTGCGCGGCGCCGAGGTCCTGGTCGACGGCGCCCCGGCCGCTCCCGCCCGCCTCACGGCCGTCGCCGGTGACTGGCTGGGCCGCGACGGGGATGCCTGGCACGTGCAGGACCACGACCCGGTCGCGGCGAGCCTGACCGGCGCCGGCGCGGGCGGCGCGGGCTCCCTGACCGCGCCCATGCCGGGCACGGTGACGGTCGTGAAGGTGGCGGTCGGCGACGAAGTGGCCGCGGGCCAGAGCCTCTTGGTCGTGGAGGCGATGAAGATGGAGCACGTCATCGCGGCACCGCACGCGGGCGTCGTGACGGAACTGGACGTGGCCCCGGGCACGACGGTGGCGATGGACCAGATCCTCGCGGTGGTCGAGAGCGCCCCGGAAGGGGCCGACCGCGAGGAGGCGGCCTCATGACACCGGCACTCCCCATGGTGGTCCCGTCCCCGGACCTGCCCGCCCAGGTCCGGATCCACGAGGTGGGCGCCCGCGACGGCCTCCAGAACGAGAAGACGACGGTCCCCACGGAGGTCAAGGCGGAGTTCGTCCACCGCCTCGCCCGGGCCGGCCTGACCACCGTCGAAGCGACCAGCTTCGTCCACCCCAAGTGGGTGCCCCAACTGGCGGACGCGGAGACCCTGTTCCCCCGGCTCCAGGACCTGAGCGGCGTCCACCTGCCGGTCCTCGTACCGAACGAGCGCGGCCTGGACCGCGCCCTCATGCTCGGCGCGAGCCGCATCGCCGTCTTCGCCAGCGCCACCGAGTCCTTCGCGAAGGCCAACCTCAACCGGACGGTCGCCGAGTCCCTCGCGATGTTCGAGCCGGTGGTGGCCCGGGCCAAGGACGCCGGGGCCCATGTGCGCGGCTACCTCTCCATGTGCTTCGGCGACCCGTGGGAGGGCCCGGTCCCCGTCCGTCAGGTCGTCGCGGTCGCCACGGCCCTGAGGGAGATGGGCTGCGACGAGCTGAGCCTCGGCGACACGATCGGCGTGGCCACCCCCGGCCATGTGCGGACGCTGCTCGCGGCGCTGAACGCGCAGGGCGTGCCGACGGACGTGATCGGCGTCCACTTCCACGACACGTACGGGCAGGCCCTCGCCAACACCCTGGCGGCCCTGCAGCACGGTGTGACGACGGTGGACGCCTCCGCGGGCGGCCTCGGCGGCTGCCCGTACGCGAAGAGCGCCACCGGCAATCTCGCCACCGAAGACCTCGTCTGGATGCTCGACGGACTCGGCATCGAGACCGGGGTCGACCTCGGCCGTCTCACCGCCACCAGCGCGTGGATGGCCCGGCAGTTGGGCCGACCCAGCCCGTCCCGCACCGTTCGCGCCCTCTCGAAGGAAGACGTTCGAGAGACACAGCCCCCACAGGAGCAGTGAGACAGATGGACCACCACCTCTCCCCCGAGCACGAGGAACTGCGGCGCACGGTCGAGGAGTTCGCGCACGAGGTCGTCGCGCCGAAGATCGGCGACCTCTACGAGCGGCACGAGTTCCCGTACGAGATCGTGCGGGAAATGGGCCGCATGGGGCTGTTCGGGCTGCCGTTCCCCGAGGAGTACGGCGGCATGGGCGGCGACTATCTGGCGCTCGGCATCGCCCTGGAGGAGCTGGCGCGCGTCGACTCGTCCGTGGCCATCACGCTGGAGGCGGGCGTCTCGCTGGGCGCGATGCCGGTCCACCTGTTCGGCACCGAGGAGCAGAAGCGGGAGTGGCTGCCGCGGCTGTGCGCCGGGGAGATGCTGGGCGCGTTCGGCCTGACGGAGCCCGAGGCGGGTTCGGACGCGGGCGGCACGCGCACGACGGCCGTCCGGGACCCGGAGAGCGGCGACTGGGTCGTCAACGGCACCAAGTGCTTCATCACGAACTCGGGTACGGACATCACGGGTCTGGTGACGGTGACGGCGGTGACCGGCCGCGCCCCCGACGGCAAGCCGCTGATCTCCTCGATCATCGTGCCGTCCGGGACGCCCGGGTTCACGGTCGCGGCGCCGTACTCGAAGGTGGGGTGGAACGCGTCGGACACCCGCGAGCTCCACTTCGACGACGTGCGCGTGCCCGCGGCGAACCTGCTGGGCACGGAGGGCCGCGGTTTCGCCCAGTTCCTCCGCATCCTCGACGAGGGGCGCATCGCGATCTCGGCGCTCGCGACCGGGCTCGCGCAGGGCTGCGTGGACGAGTCGGTGAAGTACGCCAAGGCGCGGCAGGCGTTCGGGCGCAGCATCGGCGGGTACCAGGCCATCCAGTTCAAGATCGCCGACATGGAGATGAAGGCGTACACCGCGCGGCTCGCCTGGCGGGACGCGGCGTCGCGGCTGGTGGCCGGGGAGCCGTTCAAGAAGGAGGCCGCGCTGGCGAAGCTGCACTCGTCGACGATCGCCGTGGACAACGCGCGGGAGGCCACGCAGATCCACGGCGGCTACGGCTTCATGAACGAATACCCCGTGGCCCGGATGTGGCGGGACTCCAAGATCCTGGAGATCGGGGAGGGGACGAGCGAGGTGCAGCGGATGCTGATCGCCCGGGAGCTGGGGCTCACGTCCTAGGTCGTGTCCGCAAAGTCGTTGGCTCGTTGGTCTGTTCATGGTGCGTCGTCATGAACTGACCGATGAATCCTGGGCGGTGATCGAGCCGTTACTGGCTCCGCCCCGGATGGGCCGTCCGGTGCGGGACCGACGTCAGGTCGTCAACGGAATCCTGTGGAAGCTGTCGACCGGGGCGGCCTGGCGGGACCTGCCGGAACGCTATGGCCCGTGGAAGACGGTCTACGAACGCTTCCGCCGCTGGTCGGCCGATGGAACCTGGGACCGCCTGCTGGCCCACGTCCAGCAGCATTCCGACGCCGTGGGCGCTGTCGACTGGTCGATCGTGTGTGTCGACTCCACGACGGTGCGAGCCCATCAGCATGCGGCCGGGGCACGAAAAGGGGGCTCTGGCCGGGCGAGGCGATCGGCCGCTCCCGCGGCGGACTGACCACGAAGATCCACCTTGCCTGCGACGGACTCGGCCGGCCCCTGGCCTTCACCCTGACCGCTGGGAACGTCAACGACTGCACCCAGTTCGAGGCGGTGATGGCCCGCATCCGGGTCGCCCGATGCGGTCCGGGCCGCCCACGCACCAGACCGGAGCGGGTGGCCGCAGACAAGGGTTACTCGTCCGTCAAGATCCGCGCCTACCTGCGCGGACGCGGCATCAAAGCAGCGATCCCGGAACGAATCGACCAGATCAACGGCCGCATCCGCAGAGGCCAGAGCCGATGCAGACTCAACCGGGCCGCCTACCGGCGCCGCAACCTCGTCGAACGCTGCTTCAACAAGCTCAAGCACCACAAGGCCCTGGCCACCCGCTACGACAAACGAGCCCGCCACTACCAAGCCATGGTCACCCTCGCCTGCCTACAACTCTGGCTCCCATGACTTTGCGGACACGACCTAGGCGCGTTTCGTCGTGCGGCCCCCTCGACGCGCCTGCGCGCCGTGGGGGCTTCCCTCATGTGTGCGCGGGCGGCGCCGTCGTGGTCGCTCGCGCCGTTCCCCGCGCCCCTGCGGGACGCACCCCCTCTGGACATGCCAGGAACTTAGGTTAACCTACCCTGAGTTCTAGAGACCCAGCCCGGCGCAGGTCCGGCACGTCCGAAAGCAGTGCGAGATGCCCAACGCCCGACTGTCCCGCCCCACCCGCCGCGGCATCCTGGCCGCAGGCGGCGCCATCGGCCTCGGCGCCGCGCTCGCCGCGTGCGGCGACGACAGCGGCTCCAAAGACAGCGGCTCGGGCTCCACGACGAAGGCCAAGTCCGGCCCCTGGTCCTTCAAGGACGACCGCGGCACCACGGTGAAGCTGGACAAGGTCCCGGCGAACATCGTCGCCTTCACCGGCGTCGGCGCCGCCCTGTGGGACTACGGCGTCAAGGTCAAGGGCGTCTTCGGCCCGACGACCACCAAGGGCGGCAAGCCGGACGTCCAGGCCGGCGACATGGACGTCTCCAAGGTCACGGTCATCGGCAACGAGTGGGGCCAGTTCAACATCGAGAAGTACGCGGGCCTCGCCCCGGACGTGCTGATCTCCACGATGTTCGACAGCGCCGGCACCCTCTGGTACGTCCCGGAGGAGTCCGCCGCGAAGATCGCCAAGCTCGCCCCGAGCGTCGGCGTCTCCGTCTTCGACCGCCAGCTGACCCAGCCGCTGGAGCGCCTGTACGCGCTCGCCGAGTCGCTCGGCGCCGACCTCAAGGCCGACAAGGTCGTCGCGGCGAAGAAGCGCTTCGAGGAAGCCGCGGCCCGGCTGCGCAAGGCCGCCAAGGCCCACCCCGACATCAAGGTCATGGCCGGCTCCGCGAGCCAGGACATCTTCTACGTCTCCGGCACGAACCTCTCCATCGACCTGGAGTACTACAAGGCGCTCGGCGTGAACTTCGTCGAGCCCTCGGAGGCCGCGAAGAAGGAGTCCGGCGGCTGGTTCGAGAACCTGAGCTGGGAGAACGTCGACCAGCACAAGGCCGACATCATCATGATGGACGACCGCGCCCAGGCCATCCAGCCGGCCGACATCGACAAGCCGACCTGGAAGAAGCTGCCCGCGGTCAAGGCCGGCCAGGTCATCGCCCGCTCCCCCGAGCCGATCCTGTCCTACGACAAGTGCGCCCCCCTCCTGGAGAACCTGGCCAAGGCCATCGAGACGGCGAAGAAGGTGTCCTGATCCCATGACGACGACGGCCGAAGCCCCCGCTGTAGCCCCTTTCCGATTCTTCGATCTGCAAGTGGTCCGCACGCGGCGGCTCGGCCCGTCGCTGCTCCGGGTCACCTTCACAGGAGAGGACCTCCCGGACTTCCACGGCGGGGGCCGCGACCAGTCGCTCTCGCTGTTCCTGCCGCATCCCGGCCAGGACGCCCCCGTGCTGCCGCCGGTACTGCCCGGCGACGACGGCCGCGCCTGGCACGCGGCGTACCGGGCGATCCCGGACCACGAGCGCGCCATCATGCGCTCGTACACGCTCAGCGGCCAGCGCCGGGTGCCCGCGGAGGAGATCGACATCGACTTCGTGCTGCACAACGACGACCCGGCCGCCGCGGGCCCCGCCTGCCGCTGGGCGGAGGCCGCCCGGGCCGGTGACAGGGTCGTCGTGCTCGGCCCGGCGATCGCGGACAACACCGCGGTGCGCTGCCGCCCGCACGACACCTTCGACCACATCGTCATGTGGGGCGACGAGACGGCCCTGCCGGCCGCGCTGGGCGTCCTGTCGTGGCTGCCCGCGCATGTCTGCGCGCACGTCTGGCTGGAGGTCCCGCACCGCGACGACATCCAGCCGATCGTGTCCCTGGCCGATGTCACGGTGACCTGGCTGGTGCGCGACGAGGACTGCCCCGGCGCCGTCGACGCCGTGCGCGCCGCACAACTCCCCGACTGCGCAAGCCCGTACGCCTGGCTGGCGGGCGAGTCCGGGACCATGAAGGAGATGCGCCGGCACCTCGTGCGCGAACGCGGCTACGACAAGCGGTCCGTGACGTTCGTCGGGTACTGGAAGCGCGGCCTGAGCGAGGACGCGCTGCGGGCGGAACCAGCCGCCGCATAACGCACCACGGTCACTTCCAGCCATTCCAGGCACAGAACGAGGGGTGGGGTCGCGAACTCAACTTAGGTTAGGCTAACCTAAGTAAAGGGTTCGCGACCCCGCCCTTTTTCCTGCCCCACCCGGGAACACCCTCATCCCCACCCGGAGGAACCGTTCATGCGCTCGCACCTGCTCAATGACACGACCGCGGAGCTGTACCGCAGTTCCGTGACCGAGGGAATCGAGCGGGTGGCGGCCAAACTCGCCACCACCACAAGGCCGTTCACGGGCGTCTCCCCGGACGCCCTCTCCCCCGTGATCGACGCCGTCGACCTGGACGAGCCGCTCCACGACACCATCGCCGTCCTCGACGAGCTGGAGGACGTCTACCTCCGCGACGCCGTCTACTTCCACCACCCCCGCTACCTGGCCCACCTCAACTGCCCGGTCGTCATCCCGGCCGTGCTCGGCGAGGCCGTCCTGTCCGCGGTCAACTCCTCGCTGGACACCTGGGACCAGTCCGCGGGCGGCACGCTGATCGAGCGCAAACTCATCGACTGGACCACCGGACGCATCGGGCTCGGCCCGGCCGCCGACGGCGTGTTCACCTCCGGCGGCTCGCAGTCCAACCTCCAGGCCCTGCTGCTCGCCCGCCAGGAGGCCAAGACGGACTCGCTCGCGAAACTGCGCATCTTCGCCTCCGAGGTCAGCCACTTCAGCGTCAAGAAGTCCGCGACGCTGCTCGGCCTCGACGCGGAGTCCGTGGTGACGATCCCCGTCGACAAGGACAAGCGCATGCAGACGCTGGCGCTGGCCGCGGAGCTGGAGCGCTGCC
Organism: Streptomyces sp. cg35; assembly: GCF_050410835.1. Lineage (NCBI taxonomy): Bacteria > Bacillati > Actinomycetota > Actinomycetes > Kitasatosporales > Streptomycetaceae > Streptomyces > Streptomyces sp. cg35. Next base: position 5,660,257 of record NZ_CP191268.1, on the reverse strand, counting down.
GCCGCGACGGCCTCGTCCCCATGGCCGTCGTCGCCACCGCCGGCACCACCGACTTCGGGTCCATCGACCCGCTGCCCGAGATCGCCGAGCTGTGCGCCCAGTACGGCACGTGGATGCACGTCGACGCCGCCTACGGCTGCGGGCTGCTCGTGTCGCGGAAGAACCGCGACCGGCTCACCGGCATCGAGCGCGCCGACTCGGTCACCGTCGACTACCACAAGTCCTTCTTCCAGCCGGTGAGTTCGAGCGCCGTGCTGGTCCGCGACGGGGCCACGCTGCGGCACGCCACCTACCACGCGGAGTACCTCAACCCGCGCCGTACGGTCGCCGAGCGCATCCCCAACCAGGTCGACAAGTCCCTGCAGACCACCCGCCGCTTCGACGCCCTCAAGCTGTGGATGACGCTGCGCGTCATGGGCGCCGACGGCATCGGCGGTCTCTTCGACGAGGTCTGCGACCTGGCGTACGAGGGCTGGAAGGTGCTCGCCGCCGACCCGCGCTTCGACGTGGTCGTCGAGCCGAGCCTGTCCACGCTCGTCTACCGCTACATCCCGGCCGACATCACCGATCCGGCCGAGATCGACCGCGCCAACCTCCATGCCCGCAAAGCCCTGTTCGCCTCCGGCGACGCGGTCGTCGCGGGCACCAAGGTCGGCGACCGCCAGTACCTGAAGTTCACCCTGCTCAACCCCGAGACGACCCTCGCCGACATCTCGGCCGTCCTCGACCTCATCGCCGGCCACGCCGAGCAGTACCTGGGAGACACCCTTGACCGCGCTTCCTGAGTCCCGTGACTCGTACGACTTCATCGGGATCGGGCTCGGCCCGTTCAATCTCGGCCTCGCCTGCCTGACCGAGCCGATAGCCGAGCTGAACGGCGTCTTCCTGGAGTCCAAGCCGGACTTCGAGTGGCACTCGGGGATGTTCCTCGACGGCGCCCACCTCCAGACCCCGTTCATGTCGGACCTGGTCACCCTCGCCGACCCGACCTCCCCGTACTCCTTCCTCAACTACCTGAAGGAATCGGGGCGGCTGTACGCCTTCTACATCCGCGAGAACTTCTATCCGCTGCGCGTCGAGTACAACGACTACTGCCGCTGGGCCGCCGCGAAGCTCTCCTCGATCCGGTTCTCCACGACCGTGACCGAGGTGACGTACGACGAGGCCGACGGCCTCTACACGGCCGTCACCGAGGGCGGCGCCACCTACCGCGCCCCGCACCTGGTCCTCGGCACCGGCACCCCGCCGCACCTCCCCGAGGCGGTCAAGGACCTGGGCGGCGACTTCATCCACAACTCCCGCTATCTGCAGCACAAGCAGGAGCTGCAGAAGAAGGACTCGATCACGCTGGTCGGCAGCGGCCAGTCCGCCGCCGAGATCTACTACGACCTGCTCAGCGAGATCGACGTCCACGGCTACCGGCTGAACTGGGTCACCCGCTCCCCGCGCTTCTTCCCGCTGGAGTACACCAAGCTCACGCTGGAGATGACGTCCCCGGACTACATCGACTACTTCCACGCGCTGCCCGAGGCTACCCGTTACTCGCTGGAGGAGCGGCAGAAGGGCCTGTTCAAGGGCATCGACGGCGAGCTGATCGACGCGATCTTCGACCTGCTGTACCAGAAGGGCCTGAACGGGCCCGTGCCGACACGGCTGCTCACCAACTCGGCGCTCACCGGCGCCGGTTACGAGAACGGCACGTACACCCTCGGCCTGCGCCAGGAGGAGCAGGACAAGGAGTTCGAGCTGCGCACCGAGGGCCTGATCCTGGCCACCGGCTACAAGTACGCCACGCCCGCCTTCCTGGAGCCGGTCAGGGACCGCATCCGCCTCGACGGCCGGGGCCGCTTCGACGTCGCCCGCAACTACGCGATCGACACGACCGGGCGCGGCATCTTCGTGCAGAACGCGAGCGTCCACACCCACTCGATCACCAGCCCGGATCTGGGTATGGGTGCGTACCGCAACAGTTACATCATCGGCGAGCTGCTCGGCACCGAGTACTACCCCGTCGAGAAGACCATCGCCTTCCAGGAGTTTTCCGTATGAGCACCACCACCGAGACCGTCGGCGAGCTGACCTTCCGGCCGGTCGACCCGCGGACCGACGCGGAGCTGCTGCACCGCTGGGTCACCGATCCCAAGGCCGCCTTCTGGCTGATGCAGGACGCCAAGCTGGAGGACGTCGAGCGCGAGTACATGTCCATCGCGGCGGCCGAGCACCACGACGCGTTCCTCGGCCTGCACGACGGCGAGCCCGCGTTCCTGATGGAGCGCTACGACCCGCGGTTTGTCGAGCTCGTCGGCCTGTACGAACCCGAGCCCGGCGACGTCGGCATGCACTTCCTGACCGCGCCGTCCGACCTGCGCATACCCGGCTTCACCCGCGCCGTGATCACCGCGGTGATGGAGTTCCTGTTCACCGACGCGGCCGTGCGGCGCGTCGTCGTCGAGCCCGACGTGCGCAACACGGCGGTGCACGCCCTGAACGAGGCCGTCGGCTTCGTGCCGGCCCGCGAGATCGCCAAGCCGGAGAAGAACGCGCTGCTGAGCTTCTGCACCCGCGCCCAGTTCGAAGCCGCGGCCGGCAAGGAGAAGGAGGACCCGGCATGACCCTCGCCGACACCGTCTCCCACCTCTCCCCCGAGCGCTGGGCCGAGGCGAACCGCCTGCTGATCCGCAAGGCGCTCGCCGAGTTCGGCCACGAGCGGCTGCTCACGCCCGAACCGCAGGAGGACGGCACGTTCGTCGTCCGCAGCGACGACGGCGCCACCCGGTACCGGTTCAGCGCCCGCCGACTGCGCCTGGACCACTGGCAGGTGGCCGCCGACTCGATCACCCGGCACCGCGACGGCAGCGAACTGCCGTTGCATGCCCTGGAGTTCTTCATCGAGATGAAGGACTCGCTGGGCCTGAGCGACGCGATCCTGCCGGTCTACCTGGAGGAGATCTCCTCCACCCTCTCCGGCACCTGCTTCAAGCTGACCAAGCCGGACGTCACGTCCCGCGAGCTGGCCGCGTCCGGCTCGTTCCAGGACATCGAGACCGGCATGACCGAGGGCCACCCGTGTTTCGTCGCGAACAACGGGCGGCTCGGCTTCGGCATCCACGAGTACCTCTCGTACGCCCCCGAGACGGCGAGCCCGGTCCGGCTGGTGTGGCTGGCGGCGACGCGCGAGCGCGCGGCGTTCACGGCGGGCGCCGGTCTCGAGTACGAGTCGTTCCTCCGTGCCGAGCTGGGCGAGGAGACGCTCGCCCGTTTCGACGGCGTCCTGCGCGACAAGGGCCTCGACCCGGCCGACTACCTCCTCATCCCGGCCCACCCGTGGCAGTGGTGGAACAAGCTGTCCGTCACGTTCGCCGCCGAGGTCGCCCAGCAGCACCTGGTGTGCCTGGGCGAGGGCGACGACGAGTACCTGGCGCAGCAGTCGATCCGTACGTTCTTCAACTCGACGTCCCCGTCGAAGCACTACGTGAAGACGGCGCTGTCGGTCATCAACATGGGCTTCATGCGCGGCCTCTCGGCGGCGTACATGGAGGCGACGCCGGCGATCAACGACTGGCTCGCCGGGCTCATCGAGAACGACGAGGTCCTCAAGGGCACGGGCCTGACGATCATCCGCGAGCGCGCGGCCGTCGGCTACCGGCACCTGGAGTACGAGGCCGCCACCGACCGCTACTCGCCGTACCGCAAGATGCTGGCGGCGCTGTGGCGCGAGTCGCCGGTGGAGTCGCTCGGCGAGGGCGAGCGGCTGGCCACGATGGCGTCGCTGCTGCACGTGGACCGCGCGGGGCGCTCGTTCGCCGGCGCGCTGATCGAACGCTCGGGCCTCACCCCGCGCGAGTGGCTGAAGCCGTACCTGACGGCGTACCTCACGCCGCTGCTGCACAGCTTCTACGCCTACGACCTGGTGTTCATGCCGCACGGCGAGAACGTCATCCTGGTCCTGGACGAGCGCGGCGTGGTGCAGCGGGCGATCTTCAAGGACATCGCCGAGGAGATCGCGGTGATGGACCCGGACGCCGTGCTGCCGCCCGCGGTGGAGCGGATCAAGGCCGAGGTCCCGGACGACATGAAGCTGCTGTCGATCTTCACGGATGTCTTCGACTGCTTCTTCCGCTTCCTGGCGGCGAACCTGGTCGAGGACGGCATCGTGGACGAGGACACGTTCTGGGCCGCGGTCGCGGACTGCGTCCGTGACTACCAGCAGTCGGCACCTCAACTGGCGGACAAGTTCGCCCAGTTCGACATGTTCGCCCCGACGTTCGCGCTGTCCGCCCTGAACCGGCTCCAGCTGCGCAACAACCAGCAGATGGTGGACCTGGCCGATCCGTCGGGCGCGCTGCAGCTCGTCGGCGACCTGGAGAACCCGATCGCGTAAGGGTTCCACGCAGGCCGAAAGGGGCTCGGGAGACGGTCCTCCCGAGCCCCTTTCACGTGCCGACTAGCTTGCGGGCCAGGGCACTTGCGGCGACTTGTAGTAGCCGATGCCGAGCGCGTCCCAGCGCGGCGCCTGCGCGGCGAGCCGCACCTTGTACGCGTCCCAGTCGTGCGTGGCCGCGGGCGACCAGCCGAGCTCGGCGACACCGGGAAGGCGCGGGAACGCCATGTGGTCGAGCTGCGCGGAGGTCGACAGGGTCTCCGACCACAGCGGCGCCTCGACGCCCTTGACGGCCGAACTCGGCGCCCCGGGAAGGTAGTTCGCCGGGTCCCAGTCGTAGGACCGCTGCACCTCCACGTAGCCCGCCCAGGACAGGCCGAGAGGCTCGTCCTTGGTGTACTTCATGTCGAGGTAGGTGCGGTCGGCGGGCGAGATGATCAGGCCCGTGCCGTTCTTGGCGGCCTCGGCGACCTGGGCCTTCTCGGCGGCGCTGGTGCCGTCGAGACCCCAGTACTGCGCGAGCGCGCCCTTGGCGGGCGTGGCACCGGTCAGCTGGTGCCAGCCCACCACCGTCTTGCCGTACTCGGCGACGATCGGCTGCACCTTGTCCATGAAGGTGACGTAGTCCTCGTGGCTGGTGGAGTGCGCCTCGTCCCCGCCGATGTGCAGGTACTTGCCGGGGGTGAGGGCGGCGAGCTCGCGCACCACGTCGTCCACGAAGTCGTACGTGATGTCCTTGCCGGCGCACAGCGAGCTGAAGCCGACGCTGGTGCCGGTGTAGAGCGGGGGTGCCACGCCGTCGCAGTTCAGATCGGCGTACGAGGCGAGGGCCGCGTTCGTGTGCCCCGGCATGTCGATCTCGGGCACGACCTCCAGATAGCGCGAGGCCGCGTACCGGACGATGTCCTTGTACTGGGCCTTGGTGTAGTAGCCGCCCGCACCGCCGCCGACCTGGGTGGATCCGCCGTACGTGGCGAGCTTGGGCCAGGAGTCGATCGCGATGCGCCAGCCCTGGTCGTCGCTCAGGTGCAGATGCAGCTTGTTGACCTTGTAGAGCGCCAACTCGTCGATGTAGCGCTTGACCTGGCCGACCGTGAAGAAGTGCCGGGACACGTCGAGCATGGCGCCGCGCCAGCCGTAGCGGGGGCTGTCCTCGATGGTGCCGCCCGCGACGAGCCACGGCCCGCTCTGCCGGCTGTCGGCCTCCACCCGGGCGGGCAGCTGCTGGCGCAGCGTCTGCACGCCGTGGAACAGCCCGGCGGGCTCGCGCGCGACGATGGTCACGGACCGGCTCGTGCTCGTCAGCCGGTACCCCTCGGCGCCGAGTCCGGTGTCTTTCCGGCTCAGTTCGAGCCGGATGCCGTCACCGGCACGGGCGTCGGTGACGGGCAGCGCGTATCCGGTGGAGGGGCGCAGCACGTCGGCGAGGTAGTCGCCGACGCGGCGCGCGTCGCGCGAGTCGTCGACCCGGATCCGGGTCTTCCCGGTGATCTCGTACGCGGATCCGCCGGCGGCCGCCTTCGCGGGCGCGGGCACGATCTGCCCGAGGGGCGTGGCGGTCTCCGGTGCGGCGGAGGCGGGGGCGACGCCGAGGGCGCCGGCTCCGGTGGCGACGAGGAGCAGGGAGCCGAGCAGGGCCAGGGCCGGCCTGCGGTGTGCTGGGCGATGCGGTGTGCGGCGCGGTCTGCGGTGCGTCCTCACGAACGATCCCTTCGACGGTGGTCGTTGGCGGAGTTCGTTGTGCGAGCTGAGCAACCGATCGGTCACCATGCGTACCGCCCGCCTCTCGGCCGGTCAAGGTGTAGACCACTTCCCGGGGGCCTGATGCCAGAATTGCCCCATGGCGGAAATCATCCAGCGCGACGGCACATGGACGTTCGACGGGGAGACGCTGCGGCTGGTCCCGGGGCGTGACAAGGGTGTGAGCCTGCTCCGCAGGACGCTGGGTGAACTGACCCTGCCGCTGGAGGCGTTGGCCGGCGTCTCCTTCGAGCAGGGCAAGAAGTCGGGGCGGCTTCGGCTGCGGCTGCGCGACGGCGCGGACCCGCTGCTCCAGGCGACCGGCGGCAAGCTGACGGAGGGCACGGACCCGTACCAGCTGGCCGTGGAGTCGGACCGGTACGGGGTCGCCGAGTACTTCGTGGACGAGGTGCGCAACGCGCTGCTGCTGGAGCAGGTCCCGTCGTCGGCCTGCACGGCGTACGTGCTGCCGGGCCCGGCCCTGCCGGTGTCCGTCTCCGCCGGGGACGGCACGGCGAGCTTCGACGGGGAGCACGTCCGGCTGGAGTGGAACTGGAAGACGGAGGACGCGAAGGCCGCGGCCGGGACCCGGCTGCTCGCCCTCGCCGAGATCGCGGCGGTGGAGTGGCAGCCGGCCGTGGGCCTGGAGAACGGCTGTCTCCGCTTCGTCGTCCGCTCGTCCCCGACGAAGGCCCCGCCGAAGTACGACCCGAACTCGGTCGAGCTGTGGGGCTTCAAGAAGGATCCGCTGATGGCGCTGGTCGCGGCAGCCGTCCAGGCCCGGCTGCCGCACCCCGCCGCCCAGGCCGCCCAGGCCGCCCAGCCCGGACAGGGCGTCCCGCCGGCTCCCAAGGAGCTGCCCCCGCGGCCGGCGGCCGCGCCTGCCCCGGCGGAGGACGACCACGACGCACTGCTGCGCCGGCTGCGCGAACTGGGCGAGCTCCATCGGGCCGGAATCCTGACGGACGAAGAGTTCGCTGCGGCAAAGCAGGCGGTGCTCAAGCGCCTCTGACGGAAGCGCTTGAACGGCTGTGACGCAGGTGGCCGGAAAGAGCTACCTCTTGACCTGCCGGGCGACCACGAACCGGTCGATCTCCTCACCCGTCTCGGCGAGACCGCGGACCGTCAGCCTGGCCGTGCGGCCGACCGGTGCCGGCTCCACGTCCACCCGCAGGAACGAGTAGTTGGTGTACCGCACCCGCGACCAGTCCACCGTCACGGCCTTCTTGCTGCCGTCGGGCTGGGTCACGTACGACGGGAACGGGTCGACGTCCTTCTCGTGGCCCTCGTACGTGTCGGCCACCGGGAACGCGTACAGGCTCTTGCCCGCCGCGCCCGCCGTGACGTAGACGACGCCGTCCGTCTCCGGGTACGCGGTGCCGCCGATGGGCAGTTCCTTGGTGACCTTCTCGCCCTTGAGCACGTCGGAGCGCTCGTAGACGTGGTTGTGGCCGTTGATCACCAGGTCCACGGTGTACTTCTCGAACAGCGGCACCCACTCCTTGCGCACGCCCCCCTCCGAGGCGTGCGCGGTCGCGGTGCAGTACGCGCAGTGGTGGAAGAAGACGACGACGAAGTCGACACCGGAGCCGTGCGCCCGGAACTTCTTCAGCTGCGCCTCGAACCACTTGGTCTGGGTGCCGCCGGACAGGCCGAGGTTGGCCGGGATCTCCCAGGACACGTCGTTGGCGTCGAGCGAGATGATCGCCGTGTTGCCGTGCACGAACGAGTAGACACTCGGCAGGTTCTTCGGGTCCGGGCCGTTGCGCGGCGGCGCGAAGCGGGCCTCCTGGCTGCCGTAGCCGTGCGGCGCGTACCAGGCCTCCATGTCGTGGTTGCCGTAACTGACCATCCACGGCACGGACTTGGCGACGGTCTCGGTCTGCGCGAGGAACTGGTCCCAGGTCCGCGCGTCGAACGTGTCCGTGGTCTGCCCGGAGCCGGACGGGTCCGCGTACGCGATGTCACCGGCGTGCAGGTGGAAGGAGGGGCCCTGGGCGAGGATCAGACTGTCGTTGGCGAGCGCGTGGTAGCTGACGCCCTGGTCGCCGAAGGCGGTGAAGGTGAAGCGCTCCGAGCGGGCGGGCGCCGTGGTGAAGGTGCCGATGGTGCCGGCGAAGCGCGGGGCCGCCGGGTCGAAGCCCTGGTGGCCGACGCCGTAGTAGTACGTCTTGCCGGGCTTGAGGTGGGTCAGCTCGGCGTGCACGTAGTACTGGGTGTGGTCGGCGCTCGTGCCGACGCCCGCCGGGGTGTACAGGGCGCGGACCTCGGCCGGTATCTTCCGCGACAGGTCACCGGCGTGCGCGCCGATGCGGATGAACGGGTTCTTCACGGCGACCGGCACCTGCCAGGACACGGTCATCTCGGTGCGCGGGTCGGCCCCGTAGGAGAGGTGCCGGCCGAAGGGCGCGACGAGCGCGCCGTCGACGTGCTCCGTGGCGGGCGCGGTGGCGGCGGAGGAGGCGGCCGGGGCCGCGGCGCTCGCGGCGCCCGGTACGAAGACGCCGCCCGCGATGGCGCCCAGGGTGACGGCGCCGCCGCGGATCGCGGTGCGGCGGGAGAACGTGCTGCGGAGGTACTCGTGCTGCTCGGCCAGGGAGCGGTCGGCGAGCTCGTCGGGCACGCCCATGCGTGGAATGTCCATGGCGTGAAAGTTGCTGGCGGCACCTATCCCGGCCGGATACGCCGGATGAACGCGGCCCGAACAAGCGGCATGGCCCGTTCCAAACCTTGACCACATCCACCCCAAGAGCCCCGAAAGCCACCCACCCCCGGCCACCCCTGCCCGATATCGGGCAGATTTCTTGCGAAAGACCCGGCGGTCCCCCAGGATCGACCGGGTGCACGAGGAACTTGTCGATCATCTGACGCGCAGCACGCCCCTCAGCAGGGGTGAGGCGCTGCGGGTGATCCAGGACGTGCTCGCCTACTTCGACGAGTCGACGGAGGAATACGTCCGTCGCCGCCACCGCGAGCTCCAGGGTCAGGGCCTGGTGAACGCGGCGATCTTCGAACAGATCACGGCGGATCTGCGGTACCGGGCGGTGGCGCCGCCGGAGCTCACGCTCAGACAGCTGCGCCGCATGGTCTACGGCTGACCGGCCACCCGGCCCGGATCGATCCACAACCAGAGGGGACCCTTCTCACCCATGTGCGGAATTGTCGGCTACATCGGCAAGCGTGACGTCGCGCCGCTCCTCCTCGAGGGGCTGCAGCGCCTGGAGTACCGCGGCTACGACTCCGCGGGCGTCGTGATCACCAGCCCGAAGGCCACCGGCCTGAAGATGGTCAAGGCCAAGGGCCGCGTCCGGGACCTGGAGGCCAAGGTCCCGGCCCGCTTCAAGGGCACCACCGGCATCGCCCACACCCGCTGGGCCACGCACGGCGCCCCCTCCGACGAGAACGCCCACCCGCACATGTCGGGCGACAACAAGGTCGCCGTCGTCCACAACGGCATCATCGACAACGCCTCCGAGCTGCGCGCGAAGCTGGTCGCCGAGGGCGTCGAGTTCCTCTCCGAGACGGACACCGAGGTCCTCACCCACCTCATCGCCCGCTCGCAGCAGACGGAGCTGGAGGACAAGGTCCGCGAGGTGCTGCGCCTGATCGAGGGCACGTACGGCATCGCGGTCCTGCACGCCGACTTCCCCGACCGCATCGTGGTCGCCCGCAACGGCTCGCCGGTCGTCCTCGGCATCGGCGACAAGGAGATGTTCGTCGCCTCGGACATCGCCGCGCTGGTCTCCCACACCCGCCAGATCGTCACCCTCGACGACGGCGAGATGGCGACGCTGAAGGCCGACGACTTCCGTACCTACACGACGGAGGGCACCCGCACCACGGCGTCCCCGACGACCGTCGAGTGGGAGGCCGCCTCCTACGACATGGGCGGCCACGACACGTACATGCACAAGGAGATCTCCGAGCAGGCCGACGCCGTGGACCGCGTGCTGCGCGGCCGCATCGACGACCGCTTCTCCACCGTGCACCTGGGCGGCCTGAACCTGGACGCCCGCGAGGCCCGCTCCGTGCGCCGCGTGAAGATCCTCGGCTGCGGCACCTCGTACCACGCGGGTCTGATCGGCGCCCAGATGATCGAGGAGCTGGCCCGCATCCCCGCGGACGCCGAGCCGGCCTCCGAGTTCCGCTACCGCAACCCGGTCGTCGACCCCGACACCCTCTACATCGCGGTGTCCCAGTCCGGCGAGACGTACGACGTGCTGGCCGCGGTCCAGGAGCTCAAGCGCAAGGGCGCCCGGGTCTTCGGCGTCGTGAACGTCGTCGGCTCCGCGATCGCCCGCGAGTCCGACGCAGGTGTGTACGTCCACGCGGGCCCCGAGGTCTGCGTGGTCTCCACCAAGTGCTTCACGAACACCACGGTCGCCTTCGCGCTGCTCGCCCTGCACCTGGGCCGCATCCGCGACCTGTCCGTCGCCGACGGCAAGCGGATCATCGAGGGCCTGCGCAAGCTCCCGGCCCAGATCACGGAGATCCTCGCCCAGGAGGCGGAGATCAAGAAGATCGCCGAGGAGTACGCGGACGCCCGCTCGATGATGTTCATCGGCCGCGTCCGGGGCTACCCGGTGGCCCGCGAGGCGTCCCTGAAGCTCAAGGAGGTCTCGTACATCCACGCCGAGGCCTACCCGGCGTCCGAGCTGAAGCACGGCCCCCTCGCCCTGATCGAGCCCGCGCTCCCCACGGTCGCGATCGTCCCGGACGACGACCTGCTGGAGAAGAACCGCGCCGCGATGGAGGAGATCAAGGCCCGCTCCGGCCGCATCCTCGCGGTCGCCCACCAGGAGCAGGAGAAGGCGGACCGCACGATCGTCGTCCCGAAGAACGAGGACGAGCTCGACCCCATCCTGATGGGCATCCCCCTCCAACTCCTCGCCTACCACACGGCGTTGGCCCTCGGCCGCGACATCGACAAGCCGCGCAACCTGGCGAAGTCGGTCACGGTGGAGTAGCGGGACCGCACCCCACACAGACGAACGGGTCCCACACGCGCCACCAAAGCGCATGGGACCCGTTCCGGTGGGCCGGGGTCGCCCATTACCCCGGCCCGAGGGGGCTGTCAGCCGGTGGCCGTCACCCCCCGGCCGGCAGCACGTCGAGGCAGTGCGGTCGGGAGCTTGGCCATCGAGGCCGTGGCTCCGTACCAGGCCAGCAGGCCGCCCGCCGCGGCGAACCAGCCACCCACCTTGGCCGGCCCCGCGGTGTCACCGAACGCGGCGACCGCGAGCAGTACGAACGCGACGGTCATCGCCCCGTACGTGCCCCGCGCGAACGGGCCGGCCGCGGTGGCGCCGAGCGTCAGGCTGAGCGCGAGCAGGGCGAACAGGAGCAGGAACAGCCCCGCGGCGTTCGCCGGGACGGCGTCGCCGGAGCCGACGCCCCAGGTGAACCAGAAGGCTCCGAGCCCGGCGAAGGCCGTGCCCGTGAAGCCGTCGTCGCGCAGTGCGAGCAGACCGGCGACGAAGAGGGCGATGCCGCCCACGTACGTGGCGATCGAGACGGCGTCGGCCGCCGTCACACCGTCGATCACCCGGGTGTGGCCGAGGCCGAAGGCCAACAGGGTCAGTCCGAGGGCGAGTTGGCCGAGAGTCGAGACGGACGGGGTGGGTGCCGTGCTTCCCGCGGAGACGTCGTTGTCCACAGCGGGCTCCCTTCGTGCAAATGCGGGTGCTGTGCTGTTGTCCAGCGACCGGTATGTACCCTTCACAAGGGCACAAAGCACCTCTACGCACGAGTAGTTTCAGCCACCCGGCAGAAATTCACCGAACAGCCAACGCCGCTTCCCCGTAAACAAGTTGAAGAACCGTCAGCCACATTCCACCTGGGACAGGGCCTGGTTACGGAATGACAACGACAGGGCGCTGCGCCCGCCGGGCGAGCCGGCCCGCGACCGAGCCGAAGATCCGCCCGACGAGCCCATGGGTCGAGCCCACGACGATGGCGTCGGCGGAGTACTCGCGGCCGACCTCCTCCAGCTCGTGGCAGATGTCGCCGCCGCGCTCGACGAGGATCCAGGGCACCTCGGACAGATAGTCCGCACAGGCCAGTTCCAGACCGAGCACCTCGGTGCGGTGATCCGGCACATCGACGAAGACGGGGGGCTCGCAGCCGGCCCACACCGTGGTCGGCAGCCGGTTGGCCACATGCACGATGATCAGCCCGGAGCCCGAGCGGTGGGCCATGCCGATCGCGTAGGCCAGCGCCCGCTCGCTCGACGTCGAGCCGTCGAAACCGACGACTACACCGTGTCGGAAAGCGGGGTCACAGGCGTGACGTGTCTCTTCCGCCGCTTGGGGGGTCGTCGTGGGATCGGCGACCTGCCGCTTGCGGTCCGCGGGTTCGGGAATCTCGTGACCGGCCATGAGTGTCTCGGCGTGTACCTCGTGGGCCTCTGTGATGAGGGGACGACAACAGATTCGGCGGAGCTGTGTCCGGGAATCATCTTCCCAACCCCATACCCCCAAGGGTACGGCGACACTCCTCCTCTGCCCAGACTCCGGCCCGCTGTCAGGCCTGCTCGCACGTCCGCTCCGCAGCGTTCAGGGGAGCATGCACGAGGCCCCGCCCGTATGGCAATGGTTGCTGCCCCGTACAGGCGGTTTGCGCACTCTTGTGGCCCCTGTGCGGGGTGGATCAAGTGACCGGGACGATGGCCGCGCGTTGAACTCCCGAACCGAGACACAGGGAGCACTCCGTGCCCGGACCGACCACCGCGCACCGGGAAACCGCCGACCGCCGGCGCATCCCGGCACCTGCCCGTACGCCCGGGTCGCACACCCGGGCGACCCCTCACGCCCAGGACGCGCCACCTCCGGGGACGGACGGGGCGGGCGACGTGGTCCGGTGGGCGGTGTTCAGCTGCTTCCTGGTGCCGCTCGTCCTCGTCGGGTACGGCATTTCGGCCGCGGGCGCCGCGGGGGCCGCTCTGGGGCTCGCCGCGGTCACCGCCGCCTGCCGGGTCCTCCTGCGTCAGTCAGAACGTGGCGCCGCACAGTTGCACAGTGAACAGTGTTGCGGTCATCGTGGGCGTCACGGGCGGACCGGTCCCGGGGTGCGTGGGCGCGGTCGCCGAACGGGTCGCCGTACGTCGGTCGACTGATCGGAATCTGGGCACTACTCCGTAGATTTTCAGCCAACTTCGGCTAGGGGTGGATTGCTTGCCCGACCCCTCCTCCAACCCCCGTTCCACCAGGGCTGAAAGGGCCGCAGAAGGCGCTTGCACCCTACGGGGACCGGCCACCGAGTTGAGACGCACTTCCCAGCAACGCCCGTGAGTGCAACGCTTCGTGATCGAATGCTTCACGCCAAGTTGCCATGTCGACAATGTGCCAGGTCCTTAACTGGTCACGACGGCACCACGGGACACAGTAGATTCGATCATGACTGTCTGATCTGTAGGCGGCGGGGGACTTCGTGCAGGACCGAGGGGAAACGTGCAGGAGCGAACAGCCCGTCAAAATATTGAGGGAGCCGCGATCACCGAGGGGGGCTTAGCAGGATGAGCCACGACTCCACCACCGCGCCGGAGGCGGCGGCTCGCAAGCTGTCGGGGCGCCGGCGACGAGAGATCGTCGCGGTGCTGCTGTTCAGCGGCGGACCCATTTTCGAGAGTTCCATTCCGCTTTCCGTGTTCGGAATCGATCGACAGGACGCGGGCGTTCCCCGGTACCGGTTGCTCGTGTGCGCCGGCGAAGAGGGACCTCTGCGAACGACTGGGGGACTTGAACTCACCGCGCCACACGGGCTCGAGGCGATCTCGCGGGCGGGCACGGTCGTCGTGCCGGCCTGGCGCTCGATCACCTCGCCGCCGCCGGAGGAGGCGCTGGACGCGATCCGTCGCGCCCACGAGGAGGGCGCGCGCATAGTAGGCCTGTGCACGGGCGCGTTCGTGCTCGCCGCGGCCGGCCTGCTCGACGGCCGGCCGGCCACCACGCACTGGATGTACGCACCGACGCTCGCCAAGCGCTACCCGTCGGTCCATGTGGACCCGCGTGAGCTCTTCGTCGACGACGGGGACGTGCTGACGAGTGCCGGTACCGCGGCCGGTATCGACCTCTGTCTGCACATAGTGCGCACGGACCACGGCAACGAGGCGGCCGGAGCGCTCGCCCGCCGCCTGGTGGTCCCGCCGCGCCGCAGCGGCGGTCAGGAGCGCTATCTCGACAGGTCTTTACCTGAGGAGATCGGCGCGGACCCGCTGGCCGAGGTCGTCGCCTGGGCCCTGGAGCACCTCCACGAGCAGTTCGACGTGGAGACGCTGGCGGCCCGCGCCTACATGAGCCGCCGTACGTTCGACCGGCGCTTCCGCTCGCTCACGGGAAGCGCTCCCCTGCAGTGGCTGATCACCCAGCGGGTGCTGCAGGCCCAGCGGCTCCTGGAGACCTCCGACTACTCCGTCGACGAGGTCGCCGGGCGCTGCGGCTTCCGGTCGCCGGTGGCACTGCGCGGGCACTTCCGGCGCCAGCTGGGCTCGTCCCCGGCGGCGTACCGGGCGGCGTACCGCGCGCGCAGGCCGCAGCAGGGCGACCCCGTCACGGGCGCCGGGAAACCGGAGAAGCCCGTGGAGATCGCCTCGGTGCCGGGCCCCGAGACCCCGGGCCCCGGTCCGGTGCCCGCCCAGTCGCGGCGCACCGCCGCGGCGAACGCGTTCGGAGCGCCGGCGGCCTCGCTGCCGACGGGTCCGGCGGGCCACGCGGAGGGCGGCAAACCGTCGTCCGACGCGTTCGCCCCGGGCCGGGCGAGCCTGCCCGGTCCGCGTACGGCGCCGTAACAACCGGAACAGGAGCTGACGCCCGTCGTCTGCCAGCGGGAAGGTCCGGGCCTTAGGGTTGGTCGCATGAACGATCGCATGGTGTGGATCGACTGCGAGATGACCGGACTCTCGCTGGCGAACGACGCGCTCATCGAGGTGGCCGCACTGGTCACCGATTCGGAGCTGAACGTACTCGGCGACGGTGTGGACATCGTGATCCGCCCGCCGGACGAGGCCCTGGAGCAGATGCCCGAGGTGGTGCGGAACATGCACACCGCCTCGGGTCTCCTCGACGAGCTGGCGGGCGGTACGACGCTCGCCGACGCCGAGGAGCAGGTTCTCTCCTATGTACGTGAGCACGTCAAGGATGCGGGCAAGGCCCCGCTGTGCGGGAACTCGGTCGGTACCGACCGCGGATTCCTGCTGCGCGACATGCCGACGCTGGAGGACTACCTCCACTACCGGATCGTCGATGTGTCCTCGGTCAAGGAACTGGCCCGGCGCTGGTACCCGAGGGCGTACTTCAACAGTCCGGAGAAGAACGGCAACCACCGGGCACTCGCCGACATCCGCGAGTCCATCGCCGAGCTGCGCTACTACCGTGAGGCGATCTTCGTCCCGCAGCCCGGGCCCGACTCCGACACCGCGAAGTCGATCGCGGCGAAGCACGTCCTGCCTGCGGAATAACCCGTCGTAGGCCCTCTCGTACGGGGTCCGTAAAAGGGGTGCGCGAGCACCCCTTCGGACCCTGTACACTTTTTCTCGGCCGGTCGGAAGAACGACAAAAGACCGGACATGGTGGGTGTAGCTCAGTTGGTAGAGCACCTGGTTGTGGTCCAGGTGGCCGCGGGTTCAAGTCCCGTCACTCACCCTGAAGGGTCGAAGGCCCCGGTTCGGAAGAACCGGGGCCTTCGGCGTTCCCGCCGCCGCCCTCAGGAGGAGGCGCGGACGACCAGCTCCGTCGGCAGCACCACATGGCGCTCGGCGCCCCGGCGGGCCGAGGAGCGCTTGCCCTCGGCGGCGAGGGCGATCTCGTCCAGCAGCAGGGCCGTCATCGCCCGGCCCATGTCGCGGGTGGGCTGGCGCACGCTGGTCAGGCCCGGCTCCATGTGGCGGGCGATCACCGAGTCGTCGAAGCCGACCAGGGCGACGTCGTCCGGGATCCTTCGGCCGGCCTCGCGCAGCACCTGGCGGGCGCCGGAGGCCATCAGGTCGGAGCAGGCGAAGACCGCGTCGAGGCCGGGGCTGCGCTCCAGGAGCTCGGCCATGCAGCGGCGGCCGCCCTCCTCCGTGAAGTCTCCGTAGGCCACGAGTTTCTCGTCGTAGGCGATCCCGTCGGCGGCCAGCTGGCTCTCGTACCCGGCAAGACGCCGCTGGGCGCCGTACACGTCGAGCGGACCCGCGATGATCGCCACGGAGCGGCGGCCGCGCGAGGTCAGGTGCTCCACGGCGGAGCGCGCGCCCGCGTAGTTGTCGGTGTCGACCGAGGGCAGCGGCTCGTCGGCGGAGCGGGGGCCGCTGATCACCGTCGGGATGTCCATCTGCAGGAGACGGTCCGCGAGGGGGTCGTCGGCGTGCACGGAGACGAGCAGGACGCCGTCCACGCGGTGGGCGGCGAGATACGCGGCCAGCCGGTCCTGCTCGCGCTCGCCGCGGGCGAAGGTCAGCAGCAGCTGGAGGTTGGACTCGGCGAGGGCGACGCCGACGCCGCCGACCATGCCGGAGAAGTACGGCTCCGAGAAGAACCGGGACTCGGCTTCCGGAACCACCACGGCTATCGAGTCCGTGCGGTTGGCCGCGAGGGCGCGGGCCGCCGTGTTCGGGACGTAGCCGAGCTCGGCGACCGCCTCCTCGACCGCGGCCCGGGTGCGGTCGCTGACCCGCGGCGATCCGTTGATCACGCGAGAGACCGTGCCCCGGCCGACGCCCGCCCGGGCCGCGACCTCCTCCAGGGTCGGACGCCTGTTGTGAGTGCCGCGAGCCGCCATAGCTCCTACCTCCCCAAGTCTCACGCGGAATCTAACAGCCCGATAAACGCTGCGACTTGCCGCTGCCGAGTCTCTTGACACCCCCGGGCCGAACGACGACCCTTCAACACATCACACATGGGAGCGCTCCCACCCTAGTGGACGCATACAGAAGCCGCACGTTCCCCGACCGAGCCGCAAGTGAACGCACGGGTCCAGCAAGGCAGTTGGCCGGGACATGCATGTGAGAGCAATTGAGCACTTGGAGGACGCAATGCGCACGACTGCCCGTATGTCCCGACGCGCGATGACCTTCGCGGTCGCCGCCGCCCTGGCCACAGGGCTGCTTGCCGGATGCGCGAGCGACGACGGTTCCGGATCCGACGAAGGGTCGAGCGGGGGTTCCGGCGGCAAGGGCGGGACGACGCTGACCATCGGCACCTTCGGCACCTTCGGGTACAAGCAGGCCGGGCTGTACGAGGAGTACATGAAGCTGCACCCGGACATCACGGTCAAGGAGAACGTCACCACGCGGACCGATGTCTACTGGCCCAAGACGCTCACCCGTCTGCAGGCCGGGTCCGGTACGGACGACGTCCAGGCCATCGAGGTCGGCAACATCACCGAGGCGGTGCAGACCCAGGCCGCCAAGTTCGTCGACATCGGCAAGGAGGTCGACAAGTCGCAGTGGCTGGACTGGAAGAACGCCCAGGCCACCACCAAGGACGGCAAGCAGATCGCGCTCGGCACCGATGTCGGCCCGATGGCCATCTGCTACCGCAAGGACCTCTTCGAGAAGGCCGGTCTGGAGACCGACCGCACCAAGCTCGCCGCGTCCTGGCAGGGCGACTGGAGCAAGTACGTCGACCTGGGCAAGCAGTACATGAAGAAGGCGCCGAGCGGCACCAAGTTCGTGGACTCGGCGTCCTCGGTCTACAACGCGGCGCTCGGCGGGGAGAAGGAGCGCTACTACGACAAGGACGGCAACGTCATCTGGGACAAGTCCTCGGGTGTGAAGAGCTCCTGGGACGCCGCGATGACGGTGGCGACCAGTGACATGTCGGCCAAGCTGAAGCAGTTCGACAAGCCGTGGGACCAGGGCTTCGCCAACGGCACCTTCGCCACGGTGGCCTGCCCCGCGTGGATGCTCGGCTACATCCAGACCAAGGCCGGCAAGGCCGGCGAGGGCAAGTGGGACGTGGCGGCGGCGCCGACCGCGGCGAACTGGGGCGGCTCGTTCATCGGTGTGCCGACCGCGAGCAAGCACCAGAAGGAGGCCATCGCCTTCGCCAAGTGGCTGACGGCCCCCGAGCAGCAGGCGAAGGTCTTCGGTGAGCAGGCCAGCTTCCCGTCCACCCCGTCGGCGTACGCGAGCCTGAAGCCCGAGGCCAAGACCACCGCGTACTTCTCCGACGCTCCGCTGACGCAGATCTTCTCCGACTCGGCGAAGACGATCCCGGTCCAGGTCTTCGGTGTGAAGGACCAGCCGATCGGCACCGCGATCACCGACACCGGCATCCTCCAGGTCGAGCAGAAGGGCAAGTCGCCCGCGCAGGGCTGGGACGCGGCCACCAAGGAAGTCAAGGACGTGCTCGGCCAGTGACCAGCTCCGAACAGGCGTATCGGCAGTCCTCGTCGAGCGCCGACGCCGCGTCCGACTCCCTCGAGGAGTCGGGCGCGGCCCGGAGCGCTCAAGGTCGTGGTACCCCTCCGGGCTCCTCCTCCTGGCGCAGCCGGTTGTACCGCTGGGACATGAAGGCGTCGCCGTACGCGTTCATCTCTCCGTTCTTCATCATCTTCGGCGCCTTCTCGCTGGTGCCGCTGCTCTACACCGCCTGGTACTCGCTGCACAACGTGCAGCTGTCGGCGCTGGACAACCAGACCTGGGCGGGCCTGGACAACTACAAGAACCTCTTCGAGTCGGACTTCTTCTGGAACGCCTTGGGGAACACGTTCTCCATCGGTGTCCTGTCGACGGTGCCGCAGCTGATCGTGGCGATCTGGCTCGCGCACATGCTCAACTACCGGCTGCGCGGCTCGACCGTGTGGCGCGTCGTCATGCTCACCCCGTACGCGACCTCGGTGGCGGCGGCGACACTCGTGTTCGTCCTGCTGTTCTCGCCGGACACCGGAATGATCAACTGGGTGCTCGACCTGGTCGGCATCGACCCGGTCAACTGGCGTGAGTCCGACTGGGGTTCGCAGTTCGCGGTCTCCTCCATCGTGATCTGGCGGTGGACCGGGTACAACGCGCTGATCTATCTCGCCGCGATGCAGGCGATCCCGGCCGACCTGTACGAGTCGGCGGCCCTGGACGGCGCGAACCGCTGGCAGCAGTTCCGGCACGTGACCGTTCCGATGCTGCGCCCGACGATCCTGTTCACCGTGGTCGTCTCCACCATCGGCGCGACCCAACTCTTCGGCGAGCCCCTGCTGTTCGGCGGGGTGAGCGGCACCAAGGGCGGGTCCGAGCACCAGTACCAGACGCTCGGCCTGTACATGTACGACCAGGGCTGGATCGTCGGCAACCTCGGCAAGGCGTCCGCCATCGCCTGGTCGATGTTCCTGATCCTGCTGGTCATCGCCGCGATCAACCTGCTGATCACCCGACGGCTGAGGAAGACCCAATGACCACCATCAGTGATGTGACGCCCGGCCAGGTGGCGGACGAGGTCGCCGCCGGACCGCCCGTCCGCAGGCGGGTGCTCGGCGCGGGCAAGCAGCTGCACGCGGGACCGGTCACCTATGTCGTCCTCGCCCTGTTCGCCGTGGTCTCGCTCGCCCCGCTGCTGTGGACGGCGATCGCGGCCTCGCGCACCAACACCCGGCTCGCGCAGACGCCGCCGCCGTTCTGGTTCGGCGGCAATCTGTTCAAGAACCTGGAGACCGCCTGGAACCAGGCCGGCATGGGCACCGCGATGTGGAACACGATCATCGTGGCCGCCTCCATCACCGTGGGCACCGTGCTCTTCTCCACGCTGGCCGGGTTCGCCTTCGCCAAGCTGCGGTTCCGGTTCTCCACGACGCTGCTGCTGATGACCATCGGCACGATGATGATTCCGCCGCAACTGGCCGTCGTGCCGCTGTACTTGTGGATGTCCGACCTGGGCTGGGCCAACCAGCTGCAGACCGTCATCCTGCCGACCCTGGTCAGCGCCTTCGGTACGTTCTTCATGCGGCAGTACCTCGTGGGCGCGCTGCCCACCGAGCTGATCGAGGCCGCCCGCGTCGACGGCGCGAGCAGTCTGCGGGTGGTCTGGCACGTCGTGTTCCCCGCCGCGCGTCCGGCGATGGCGGTCCTCGGGCTGCTGACCTTCGTCATGGCCTGGAACGACTTCCTGTGGCCGATCATCGCGCTCAACGGTGAGAACCCGACGGTCCAGGTCGCCCTCAACCAGCTGGGCACCGGGTACATCCCCGACGACTCGGTCATCATGGCCGGCGCCCTGCTCGGCACGTTGCCGCTGCTCATCGCGTTCCTGCTGTTCGGCAAGCAGATCGTGGGCGGCATCATGCAGGGCGCGGTCAAGGGGTAACCGGTCGTCGTCGCCTTCGGCGGGGCCGGTACGGAATCCCGCCGGGGGTGTGTCGGTCTCGTCGCCGGGTGCGGACCGGTGGGGCTTCTCGCGCAGTTCCCCGCGCCCCTGAGGCATGCGGCTTCGCCGCGCCTCATGAGATGGCGCACGCAGTGCGCATCTCAGCGGCGCGGGGAACTGCGCGACCAGCCCCCACCGGACCCGCACCCGGCACCGAACCGCCACCCCTACGGCGCCCCGCCGCATCCCGCCCGAACCCGAAACCGTCCCCCCTCCACAACCCCCATGGGAGCGCTCCTATGACCACCACTGACAACACCGGCGTCACCACCACCGCCCTCACCGCACCTGCCGCACCGGAGGGGGCCCGATTTCCCGCAGGGTTTCTCTGGGGGTCGGCCACGGCCGCGTACCAGATCGAGGGCGCCGTGCGGGAGGACGGACGCACCCCCTCGATCTGGGACACGTTCAGCCACACCCCGGGGAAGGTGGTGAACGGCGACACCGGGGACATCGCCGTGGACCACTACCACCGGTGGCGCGACGACGTGCGCCTCATGGCGGACCTGGGCCTGACCGCGTACCGCTTCTCCGTGGCGTGGCCGCGCGTGCAGCCCACCGGGCGCGGTCCCGCCGTGCAGCGCGGGCTCGACTTCTACCGGGGGCTCGTCGACGAGCTGCTCGCGCACGGGATCAAGCCGATGGCGACCCTGTACCACTGGGACCTGCCCCAGGAGCTGGAGAGCGCCGGCGGCTGGCCCGCGCGCGACACCGCCCACCGGTTCGCGGAGTACGCCGGGATCGTCGGCGAGGCGCTCGGTGACCGCGTCGAGAGCTGGGTGACCCTCAACGAGCCCTGGTGCAGCGCCTTCCTGGGGTACGGCTCGGGGGTGCACGCCCCGGGCCGCACCGACCCCGCCGCCGCGCTGCGCGCCGCGCACCACCTCAACCTGGGCCACGGGCTGGCCACTTCGGCGCTGCGCGCCGCGCTGCCGGCCCGGGCGGGCATCGGCATCAGCCTCAACCCGAGCGTGGTCAGGGCGCTCACCGACGCTCCGGCCGATCTGGACGCCAAGCGCCGGATCGACGCGCTCGCGAACCGCGTCTTCACCGGGCCGATCCTGAAGGGCGCCTACCCGCAGGACCTGATCGACGACACCGCGCGCGTGACGGACTGGTCCTTCGTGCAGGACGGGGACACCGACGTCATTCACCAGCCCCTCGACTTCATCGGGATCAACTACTACACGCCCGCCGTCGTCTCCGGCCCGCGCGGCGAGCAGGACGGACCCAGGCTGGACGGTCACGGCGCCAGTGACCACTCCCCCTGGCCGGGCGCCGACGACATCGTCTTCCACCACGCGCCCGGTGAGGTGACCGCGATGAACTGGCCGGTGGATCCGACCGGCCTCACGGACCTTCTCCTTGACTACACCGCTCAGGCCCCCGGGGTTCCGCTCTACGTGACGGAGAACGGCGCCGCCTACGAGGACTCCGTCGACGCCGAGGGCCGCGTCCACGACCCCGACCGCATCCGCTACCTGCACGGACACCTCGGCGCCATCCACGAGGCGATCGCCCAGGGCGCCGACGTCCGCGGCTATTTCCTGTGGTCGCTGCTGGACAACTTCGAGTGGGCCTACGGGTACGGCAAGCGGTTCGGCGCCGTCTACGTCGACTACGAGACGCAGGCCCGCATCCCGAAGTCGAGTGCTCTCTGGTACTCCCAGGTCGCGCGGGTCGGCGGGCTGCCCGCCGACCAGTAGCCGCTTCCCGGGCCGGTCCGTCGCGTGGCGAGGCGAGGGACCGGCCCGTATTTTCCGTATATGTCGCATATCGCCGTCATTGAGATCAGCTGAGCCGCCGTGGGCGTACTCAAGGACCATCCGGAACTCGTCCTGTTCGTGAGCCTGGCGCTCGGCTACCTCGTCGGGAAGCTGCGTGTGGGGCCGCTGACCCTGGGCGGTATCTGCGGGACGCTGATCGTCTCGCTGCTCCTCGGCGCCTGGACGAAGGCCCAGGTGTCCGACGACGTGAAGACCGTGTTCTTCGCGCTGTTCATCTTCGCCCTCGGCTACATGGCCGGGCCCCAGTTCTTCCGCAACCTCAACAAGAAGAGCCTGCGCTTCTTCGTGCTGTGCGGCATCGAGCTGGCCTGTGTCCTCGGCATCGCCTTCGGCCTCGCCAAGGCCTTCGACCTCGACGTCGGCACGGCGTCCGGCATCCTGGCCGGCGCCGCCACCGAGTCCGCGGTCGTCGGTACGGCCACCGAGTCCATCGGCAAGCTGTCGGGCCTCACCGCCCAGCAGATCACCGAGTACCAGGGCAACGTCGCCACCGCGTACACGGTCTGCTACCTCTTCGGCCTGATCACGATCGTGCTCTACACGAGCCAGATCATGCCGATGATGCTGCGCATCAACCTGCGCGACGCCGCCCGCGAGCTGTGGGAGCGCACGCGCAGCCGCGGCAGCCTGGAGGCCGACGAGCGGCCCGCGCTGCCCGGCATGGTCGGCCGCACCTACCTGGTGACGACCGCCGACGGGCGGACCGTCGGGGACCTGGAGTCGCATCTCGGCGAGCGGGTCACCATCGAGTCGGTCAAGCGCGGCAGCAAGGTCCTCGCCCCCGACCCCGGCCTGGAGCTCACCCTCTCCGACCTGGTGCTCGTGGTCGGCCGGCGGGCGAACACCATCGAGGCGGGACGGCTCATCGGGCCGGAGACGCCGGGGGTGCCCGGCCTCGACTCGCCGCTGGCCACCAAGCAGGTGTCGATCACGCGCAAGGCCGACGACGGCAAGACGATCGACCAGCTCCAGCGGGAGAACCCCGAGTTCCTCAAGGACGGCGTGTACGTCACCGACGTCACGCGCGCCGACACCGATCTGCCCGCGAACGGCGACACGGTCCTGCACCGCGGTGACGTCCTCACCCTGGTCGGGGCCCGCTCGGGGCTCGGCAAGCTCGTCGCGAAGCTCGGCTCCGTCGTCAAGAACGACGCCACCGACTTCATCTACCTGGGGCTCGGTATCGCCGCCGGTTCGCTGCTCGGCCAGATCGTCGTGAAGTTCGGCGACGTACCGATGTCGCTCGGCACCGGTGGCGGCTGCCTGATCTCGGGCCTGCTGTTCGGCTGGTTCCGCTCGCGGTCGCAGACCTTCGGCGCGTTCCCGCCGCAGGCCGCCTCGACCATCAAGGACATGGGCCTGGCGGTCTTCATCGCCTGCACGGGCCTGGTGTCGGGGCCGCAGGCGTGGCCGCTGCTCAAGGAGTACGGGGCGCTGCTGCCGTTCGCCGGGATCGCGATGGTGCTGATCCCCGCCACGATCTCGCTGATCGTCGGCCGCAAGCTCCTCAGGATCGAGAAGCCGCTGCTGATCGGCGCCATCGCGGGGCAGCAGTGCTCGACCCCCGCGATCACGGCCGTCACCCAGGTGGCGCAGTCGTCGGTGCCGATGCTCGGCTACACGATCACCTACGCCCTCTCGAACTTCCTGCTCCCCCTGACGGGCCCCGTGCTCGTCGGCGTCCTCGGAAACTGAGAGGCGGCCCGAACATGATCGACTTTCTCAATCGGAACATCTTCCAGCCCCATCCCGAGCTGCTGGTCTTCATCACCGTGGCGATCGGCTTCCTCTTCGGGAAGATCCGCTACAAGGCCATCGCGCTGGGCGCCGTCACCGGCTGTCTGGTCGCGGGGCTGCTGCTCGGCGCCCAGTTCAAGGTCACCATCGACGGGACCGTGAAGAACCTGTTCTTCACGATGTTCCTGTTCGCGCTCGGCTACAAGGTCGGCCCGCAGTTCTTCCGCGGCCTGAAGAAGGACGGCCTGCCGCAGGTGATCAACGCGATCGTCGTCTGCGTCACCGGCCTGCTGGTGTGCTGGGGCTTCGCGGCGATGCTCGGCTACGGGCCCGGGCTCTCCGCCGGCCTGCTCGGCGGGGCCCTCACCCAGTCCGCGGTGATCGGTGTCGCGCAGGACGCCATCGGCAATCTGCCGGGCCTGTCCTCCGCCCAGGTCAAGGACGAGAGCAACCTCGTCGCCATCGGCTACGCGGTGACGTACCCCCTCGGCACGATCCTGTGCGCGATGCTCCTGGCGAACGTCCTGCCGAAGCTGTACCGCAAGGACCTCGCCGCCGAGTCGGCCGCCCTGGCCAAGGAGCTGGACGCCCCCGAGGACGACCCGGACCTGCACGAGGGCTACTACGAGGTGGTGCTGCGCGCCTACACCATCCAGCGCCCGGACATCGTCGGCCGCACCATCGACGACTTCGAGCAGCAACAGCAGCAGCTCGGGCACCGGATCTACATCACGCGGGTACGGCGCGACGGGCAGATCCTCGACCACGACCAGCAGACCGTGCTGCGCGAGGGCGACGTGGTCGCGCTCAGCGCGCTGCGCGGCTCGCTCGTCGACTACGACGCCCGTACGCACATCGGCGGCGAGACCGACGACGTGGAGCTGCTCGGCTACCAGACGGAGACGCTGCACGTGGTGGCCTCCGAGAAGGCCCAACTCGGCAAGAGCGTGGCCGAGTTGCGCAAGGAGCCGTTCATGGTCGGGGTCTACATCGACAAGATCTACCGCTCCGGCGCCGAATTCCCGTACCGCCTCTCCTCGAAGATCGAGCGCGGCGACACCCTCATCCTGACCGGCCCCAAGCGGCTGGTGGACCCGGCGGGCAAGGCGATCGGCAAGGCCGTGCCGACCTCGTTCGCGACCGACATGATCTGGGTCGGGCTCGGCATCTTCCTCGGCGGCTGCATCGGCATCCCGGCGCTCACCGCGGGCGGCGTGCCGATCTCGCTGTCCACGTCGGGCGGCGCGCTCATCATGGGCCTGGTCTTCGGCTGGATCCGCGGCAAGTACCCGACGTACGGCAATGTGCCGCCCGGCGCCCAGTGGTTCATGGACACGCTCGGCCTGTGCCTGTTCGTCGCGGTCGTCGGCATCAACGCGGGACCCAGCTTCACCTCCGGCCTGTCGACGGCCGGCTGGGGGCTGCTGGTCTTCGGCGCGGTGGCCACGGTGATCCCGCTGATCGTCGGCTTCCTGGTCGGCCACTACATCCAGAAGATCCGCTTCCCGATCCTGATGGGCGTCCTGGCGGGCGGCCAGACCACGACGGCCGCGATCGGCGCGATCAACGAGTCGTCCAGATCCCAGGTCCCCACGCTCGGCTACACCATCCCGTACGCCGTCGGAAACGTACTGCTGACCATCTGGGGCGCCGTGATCGTCCTGCTCCACCACTGACCCGCAGCGTTCAAGGACGTAAGGAAAGACCATGCCGAAGACGACCCTCACCCGCGAGCAGATCCAGCAGTACGCGCAGCTCTCCCCCTTCGAGCTGAAGAACATCTTCATCGACCTCGCCAAGGAGGCGCAGGCCGACCAGCCGGGCCAGAAGGACAAGTCGAGCGTCCAGATGCTCAACGCGGGGCGCGGCAACCCGAACTGGACCGCGACCGGGCCGCGCGAGGCGTTCTACGCGCTCGGCTACTTCGCCCTGGAGGAGTCGCGCCGGGTGTGGACGGCGGACAACCTCGGCGGCATGCCGGAGGAGAAGGGCTCGTACGAGCGTTTCGACACGTTCGTGCGCCGCCACCCCGACCTGCCCGGCATCGAGATGCTCGCCCAGTGCGTGCAGATGGGCATCCAGCGCTTCGGGTTCGACAAGGACGCCTTTGTGCACGAGCTGACGGACAGCTCGATCGGCGACAACTACCCGGTACCGGACCGCATCCTCACGCACGTCGAGCAGGTCGTGCGCGGTTACATCGACGACGAGATGTTCAACAAGCAGCCGCCCGAGGGGAACGTCTCGTACTTCGCGACCGAGGGCGGCACCGCCGCCATGTGCTACATCTTCGACTCGCTGATGAAGAACGGCGTGCTGAAGAAGGGCGACAAGATCGCCCTGATGGTGCCGGTGTTCACGCCGTACATCGAGATCCCCGAGCTGGACACGTACGAGTTCGACGTCACGTACGTGGAGGCCAACATGTTCGCCGAGGCGGGCGTGCGCGAGTGGCGTTACCCGGAGGAGGAGGTCGCCAAGCTGGAGGACCCGGAGATCAAGCTGGTCTGCCTGGTCAACCCCTCCAACCCGCCCTCCCTCGCGCTGAGTCAGCGGGTCGCGAACCAGATCAAGAACATCGTCGCCGAGAAGAACCCGAACCTCCTCATCGTCACGGACGACGTGTACGGCACCTTCGTGGAGGGCTTCCGGTCGATCGCGGCCGACCTGCCGCGCAACACCCTGCTCGTGTACTCGTACTCCAAGCACTACGGCTGCACGGGCTGGCGGCTCGGTGTGATCGGCCTGCACGACGACAACGTGATCGACGAGCTCATCGCGGCCATGCCCGCGGACGCCAAGGAGCGCCTGAACAAGCGGTACGGGACCCTCACCCTGGAGCCGGAGAAGATCAAGTTCATCGACCGCCTGGTCGCCGACTCCCGCCAGGTCGCCCTCAACCACACGGCGGGCCTGTCGCTCCCCCAGCAGGTCATGCTCGGCCTGTTCTCCCTCTTCGACATGCTGGAGGAGGGGCAGGCGTACAAGCTGCGCATCCGCTCCATCGTCCAGCAGCGCCTCCAACTCCTGCTGGAGGGAGCGCAGATGAAGATCTCCGACGACGCCCACCGGGCCGGCTACTACATCGAGCTGGACCTGATGGCGCAGGCCCAGCTCGAACACGGCGAGGAGTTCGCGTCCTACCTGGAGCAGACGTACGAGCCCATCGACCCGCTGTTCCGCCTCGCCCAGCAGACGGGCGTGGTGCTGCTCAACGGCGGCGGCTTCGAGGGCCCGGAGTGGTCGGTCCGCGTCTCCTTGGCCAACCTCGACGACCTGGACTACCTGAAGATCGGCCACCACCTGCGGGCGATCTTCAACGACTACGCGGAGGAGTGGCGGACGTCGAAGGGCTGACGCCCCTCGGGGCCGGGCGGGGCCGGAAGGGCTCCGCCCGGCCCCTGCCGACGGCCCGGCCCGGCGGACGTCCCGGACGCCGTCAGGCCACCTTCACCAGGCCGCCGTCGATCAGGTAGTCCGCTCCCGTCACGCTCCCGGCCACCGGCGACGCCAGGAAGGCGATCAGGGCGGCGACCTCTTCGGGCTCGGCGAGGCGCCCGGTCGTCATGCCCATGAACTCGGGCGCCCGGGTGAGGAAGTCCGCGTGGTCGACGCCGTTGGCCGCGGCCAGCTGGGCGCCGAAGCTGCCCGGGGCCTCCCAGAGGCCGGTGCGGACCGGGCCCGGTGACACCGTGTTGACGCGGACGCCGCGCGGGCCGAACTCCTCCGCGAGCGCCTTGCCGAGGGCGGTCAGGGCGGCCTTCGCGACGTTGTAGTCGACGGGCCCGGCGGCCGGCATGCGGGCCCCGACGGAGGAGACGTTCACCATCGCGCCCTGCCGCTCGATCAGGGTGGGCAGGGCGGCGCGGGCCAGGCGCTGTGTCGCGTAGAAGTTCACGTCGAAGGTGCGCCGCCAACCGTCGTCGTCGACGTCGAGGAAGCTGCCCACGCGCGTGGAGTCGCCGCCACCGACGTTGTTGACCAGGATGTCGAACTCCCCTGCCTGGGCGACGAGTTCATCCGGGCCGTCCGGGGTCGCCAGGTCGACGGAGACCGCCCGCGCGCCCGTCTCCTTCAGCTCGGGCGTGATCGTGCGTGCCGCGCCGACGACATGGGCGCCCTCCGCGACCAGGGCGCGGACGACGGCCAGGCCTATGCCGCGGCTCGCGCCGGTGACGAGGGCGGCCTTGCCGGTGAGGTTCAGCTCCATCAGCCCTGCTCCATTTTTTAACCGTAGGTACAAAACATGGACACACGAAAACCGGGCCCCGCCCCGTACGTGTCACAGCGTGTCGAGCAGCCCGTCCACCACGCGCTCCACCTGGGCCCGCCCGTCGGCCGTCTTGGCCAGGACCCGCATACCGATCACGGCGCCCAGCAGGAGTGAGGCGAGGGCCCGTACGTCGCGCGCGGCATCGATCTCCCCGGCGCGCTGCGCCTTCTGGAGCTCGGCGAGGAACGCCTGCTCGGTGCGCGCGAACATGCGGCGCACCGTCTCCGCGGCCGCCGGGTCCGACCGCGCCAGCTCGGTCGCCGTGTTGACCGCCATGCATCCACGCCGGTCCGAGTCGGTGAAGTCGAGTTCGACCAGGAGCCGCAGGGCTTCGCGGATACGCGCCCTGACCGGGCCCGGCCCCTCCAGGAGCTCCGTCAGACGGACGGCCTGGGTGTCCCGGTAGCGGGTCAACGCCCGGTCGAACAGGGCGCGTTTGCCGCCGAAGGCGTTGTAGAGGCTGCCCTTGCCGAGGCCCAGCTCGTCGACGAGGTCCTGCGGAGTGGTCGCCGCGTACCCCTTGCGCCAGAAGACGTCCATCGCGCTGTCCAGCACCTGGTCCTCGTCGAACGTCCGCGGTCTCGCCATGGCAGGACCGTACGAGGTAATGGACCTGTGGGTCAATAACCGAGGACGAAATGAACCCCGGCCGGGTGGGGGGTGGACCGGCCGGGGTTCAGTCCCCCGTTCACTCAGTGGCTGTGGCAGGGCCCTCGCGGTTTCCCGAAGGGCCCTCGTGGCTACTTGAAGGCGGCGAACGCCTTCTGGAACGCGTTGGCCGACTGCTCGATCGAGCTGCAGGTCGGCTGCGCCGAGTTCGAGGCGCCGCCCTCGCACTGCTTGTCGCGGGTCGCGGACCACATCGACAGGCCGCCCAGGCCCTTCTCCTTGGCGAAGGTGACCAGCTGCGTGGCGTCGTCGACCTTGAAGACCTCGGCGCTGACGTCGTTGACGCCGATCATCGGGGTGATCGCGACGGCCTTCCAGGCGGCGGCGTCGGAGAGGCCGAGCGCGCTCTTGATCTGGGCCTGCGTGGCGGTCGCGGCCTGCTCGGCGTAGGTGCCCATGTCGCCGTCGTACGAGGCGCCGTAGTCCATCGCCATGATGTTGACGAGGTCGGCGTTCGCGCCGTTGGACTTGGCGTTCTTCAGGAAGTTCACGCCGTCCGAGGTGAGGCCCTCGGGCATGACCGGGAGCGTGAAGGAGACGTTCAGGTCCGGGTTGTCCTTCTGGAGGGTCGCGATGGCCTGGGCGCGCTTGGTGTTGGCGGCCGTGTCCGGCAGGGCGCCGCCCTCGACGTCGAAGTCGACCTTGGTGAGCTTGAACTGGTCGACGACCTTCTGGTACGCCTTCGCCAGCTCGCCCGCCGAGGAGCAGGCCTGCGCCAGCTCGGTGCCGGAGGCGCCGCCGAAGGAGACCCGGACGTCGCCGCCCGCGGCCCTCAAGTCACCGATCTGCGAGGCGACTTCGTCGCTGCCGAGGTCGGTCACGCCGCCCCACTTCGGGCTGCAGTCGCCGCCTGAGGTGATGAAGGCGAGGTTGTACTCCTTGACGCCGGAGGCCTTGGAGGAGGCGACCAGGTCGAACTTCGGGTACAGCGACGTGTCGACGTACGGGGCGAAGCCGGCGCCCGCCGCCGAACCGGAGCCCGAGCCCGAACCGGAGCCGGACGAGGAGGACGCCGAGGGGCTCGCCGTCGCCGTCGTGCTGGGCTTGGCGGTCGAGGACGCCGAGGCGGAGGCGCTCGGGCTGGGCTTCGCCGATTCGGTCGGGCGGCCGCTCGGCTCCGGCGTGGCGGCGTCGTCGACGGAGCACTTGGCGTCGTTGATGAGACAGCCGGTCGGGTCGGCGTCGCCGGAGACGACGAAGCCGACGGTCACGGACTTGCCCGCGGCGATGCCCTGCTTGTCCCAGGAGGAGGGCTTCACGGTGACGTGCGAGCCGGCGACCTTCGAGTCGGCGTTCCACAGCGAGCTGAGCTTGGCGCCGGACGGCAGGTCGAACTCCAGCGTCCAGTCGGACTGGGCCTTGTCCGTGTCGTTCTTGATGACGTACTGGCCGGTGTAGCCGCCGGACCAGCTGCTGGTCTTGGTGTACGCGGCGCCGACCGAGGCCGCCGACGCGCTGGAGGCGAACAGGAAGGCTCCGCCGCCCACGACGGCCGCGGCGACGACGCCGCCTATCGCCTTGTTCCTGCCGCTGACCCTGCGCCGGTGCGTGCTGCTCATCGCGTGCCTGCCTTAGCTGTACGGGGGGTGTTGGGGGTGCGGCAGCACGCTAGCGATCCGGAATCCGTCAATTCGGGCAACCGGGAAGGGGATTGAGGATCTTAGGGTTGGCTTAAGGAAGGGATCGGGAGCGATTAAAGGTCGAGACCAGTCCTTTACGTTCCCGGCCCCGATGTCCGCGTCCGCGGCGGCTCTCACCGGGGGCCCGGCCGTCGAGCTGCACCCAGATGCGCACCTCGGTGCCGCCGAGCACGGACGAGCCGATCCGCACGTCGCCGCCGGTCGACTCGGCGAGGCGGCGCACGATGTCCAGCCCGAGCCCGGTCGAGCCGTCGCTGCCCGACCCCGCGCCCCGGGCCATCGCCGCCTCCGGGTCGAGGATGCCGGGCCCGGCGTCCGAGACGAGCACGATCACGGCGTCCTCGCCGCTGTGCACGTCGACGGCGAAGGCGGTGCCCTCGGGCGTGTGCCGGAACACATTGCCGAGCAGCGCGTCGAGCGCGGCCACCAACTCGCCGCGGGCGACCGGGATCCGCACCGGCCGGTCGACCCCGGCGACCCGGACCTTGCGGCCCTCGTCCTCGGCGAGCGCCGACCAGAAGTCCATCCGCTCCCGGATCACCTCGGCGGCGTCGCAGCCGGCGCCCGGACCGGCCGCGGCGGTCTGCGGCTTGGCGTCCCGCGCCGTACGGATGATGGTGTCGACCTCACGCTCCAGCTGCTCGACGGCGACCCGGGTCTGTTCGGCGGCGGTGCCCTCCCCGAGCGAGGCGACGTTCAGCCGGAGCACGGTCAGCGGCGTGCGCAGCCGGTGCGAGAGGTCGGCCGCCAGCTCCCGCTCGTTCGCCAGGAGCTGCACGACCTGGTCGGCCATGGAGTTGAACGCGACGGCGGCCAGCCGCAGTTCGGTGGGCCCGTCCTCGGGGACGCGCGCGCCGAGCTTGCCCTCCCCCAGGTCGTGCGCGGCGCCGACCAGCCGCTGCGCGGGCTGCACCATGCGCACCCCGAGCCGGTCGGCCACGGCCACCGAGCCGATGATGAGGGCGACGCCGACGCCGGCGAGCACGACCCAGGAGGTCGTCACGCCATTGGTGACCTCCGCCTCGGGGACGAACACCTCGACGACGGCGATCTTCACGGTGCTCACGGCGATCGGCTGCAGCCACACGGAACCGCCCGGGACCTCGTCGTGCCGGGCCCGGCTGATGTCCAGGCTCGCCGGGTCCACCCACTGCTTGCCGAGCCGGATCTCGGGATCCCCGCCGGCTGCCGGGACGTACACGGACATCCGGTCCTCGCCGCCGGTCTGCGCGGTGGCGAGCGCCCGGGCGAGCTGGTCGCGGTCGGTGGTGATGGAGAGGGTGGGCCCGATGGCGGCGGCGGTCCGCTCGGCGTTCGAGAACGCCCGGTCCCGCGCCATCTCCTTGATGACGAGCCCGAGCGGAACGGCGAACGCGACCACCACCATCGTCGTGACGGCCAGGCACACCTTGACCAGTGCCCATCTCACAGCGACGACTCCGGGCGCGGCGGCTCCAGCTTCACGCCGACGCCGCGCAGGGTGTGCAGATAGCGGGGGCGCGCGGCCGTCTCGCCCAGCTTCCGGCGCAGCCAGGACAGATGGACGTCGATGGTCTGGTCGTCCCCGTACGACTGCTGCCACACCTCGGCGAGGAGTTCCTTGCGGGGGACGACGACGCCGGGGCGCCCGGCGAGGAAGGCCAGCAGGTCGAACTCGCGGCGGGTCAGGTCGAGCCGGGCCCCGTCCAGCTCGGCCTGGCGGCGCAGCGGGTCGATGGACAGCCCGCCGACCTGGAGCAGCCGGGACGGCGGCTCGGCGGCGGCGCTCCCGCGCGAGCGGCGCAGCACGGCGGCCATCCGCGCGGACAGGTGCTCGGGCGAGAACGGCTTGGTCAGGTAGTCGTCGGCGCCGTCGTTCAGCAGCCGGACGATCTCGGCCTCGTCGTCCCGGGCCGTGGCGATGATCACGGGTACGTCGGTGATGCCGCGCAGCATCTTCAGCGCCTCGGCCCCGTCCAGGT
Source organism: Streptomyces sp. cg35 (assembly GCF_050410835.1). Classification (NCBI taxonomy): domain Bacteria; kingdom Bacillati; phylum Actinomycetota; class Actinomycetes; order Kitasatosporales; family Streptomycetaceae; genus Streptomyces; species Streptomyces sp. cg35. The sequence goes on along the minus strand of NZ_CP191268.1, from coordinate 5,627,739 downwards.
CGGGCAGACCGAGGTCGAGGATCACCACGTCGAAACGGAAATGGGCGACCTCGCGCAGCGCCTCCAGGGCCGTGCCGACGCTGCGCACGGTGTGCGCTGCGTCGGTCAGGTGCCGGATGAGGGCGGAGCGCACGAACTGGTCGTCCTCGACCACGAGCACACTTGCCATGGGCGGCACCGTACGCCATCCGGGCGTTTGCGGTCCTCCCCCCGAGTGACCGCGGACTCTGTGGGACAGCGGTGGCGGGTGTGGTGCAGTATGGCCCGCGATGCAACCGATGCCACCGCCACCGCAGCCCCCGGATCCGTCTCGGGTCCCGCACCCGATGCGCCGGGGTCTGGTGCACACGGTGGCCTGGCTGCTGGCCACCGGGGCCGCGGTGACCCTGTCGTGGTGGGGCGTGCACACGGTGATGTCCGGAACGGCGTACGACCCGCCGAGGGCGCTGCCGGTGGTCGCGGCCGACGAGTCCGACTCGGCGTCGCCTCTCTCCTCGTCCACGCACCGGCCGGAGCCGTCGCCGTCCACGACGTCGTCCACGCCCTCGTCGAAGCCGTCGAAGCCGAGCCGGACGCCGTCGGCGACGCCCCGGCCCGGTACGTCGCCGCCCGGCGCCGCGTCCTCCGCCACGGCGTCCGCCGGGAACGTGAAGAGCTATGCGACGGAGGGCGGCCGTGCGGTCTTCGACCTCGGCGAGACGTCGGCGACGCTGGTGTCCGCGACGCCGGGCCCCGGCTGGTCGGTGCAGGTGTGGAAGCAGACGACGTGGATCCGAGTGGAGTTCACGTCCGGAGAGAAGAAGGTGTCGGTGTTCTGCACCTGGCACGACCACCGGCCGACGGTGGAGATCGCCGACTACTGACCGAGGCCTGCCGTCAGCGGAACACGGAGGGCGGCGGCGCAGGGGACGCCTTCGCGGCGGCGTCCGCGACCGGCACGGCTCCGCCCGTGAAGTCCACCAGCGCCCGGCCGTGCTCCACCCGGCCGGGGTGCGGGTCGCCCGCCGCGCGCCGGGTCAGTTCGGCGACCGGCAGCGGCAGCGCCGACGCCACCAGGACCGCGTTGCCGAAGCGCTTGCCGCGCAGCACCGTGGGGTCGGCGATCAGGGCCAGTTCGGGGAAGACGGCCGCGGCGGTGGCGATCTGCGCGCGCAGATACGCGAGGGGCGGGCCGTCGGCGAGGTTGGCGACGTAGGTGCCGGCGGGCCGCAGCACGCGCCGCACCTCGGTGAGGAACTCGGTGGTGGTGAGGTGGGCCGGGGTACGGGCCCCGCTGAACACGTCCGCCACCAGGACGTCGGCCCAGTCGTCGGGCAGCTTGGCGAGGGCGGCGCGGGCGTCCGCCGTCCGGACGCGGATACGGGCTCCGGGGTCCAACGGCAGCGCGGAGCGCACGAGTTGGACGAGGGGGCCGTCGCTCTCCACGATCTGCTGGGTGGCGCGGGGCCGGGTCGCCGCGACGTAGCGGGCCAGGGTGAAGGCGCCGCCCCCGAGGTGCACGGCCTGGACCGGGCGGCCCGGGTCCGCGGCCAGGTCGAGGACGTGGCCGATGCGGCGCTGGTACTCGAAGGAGAGGTGGGCGGGGTCGTCGAGGTCGACGTGCGACTGCGGCGCACCGTCCAGGTACAGGGTCCAGCCGGCCGGCCGGTCCCGGTCGGGTATCAGCTCGGCGAGCCCGCCGTCGACGCTCTGCACGACGGACTCCCGGGATCCCCGGCCGTCCCTGTCGCCCTTGCGCCCCTGATTCCCGCGTGACCTCGCCATCCGGCCATTATCCGTGGGCGCGGTCCGAAGGGCGCCCCGAAGGGGGTTCGAGCAGGGCGCCGGCGGGCGACGGGCGGGCGGACCGGCTCAGCGGCAGTTGTCGGCGGCCTCGATCAGGCGGGCCGCCTCGTCGAGCGCGGCGCGCAGCACGGCCGGGTCGGTGACGAGGTCGCCGTCCGGCGAGGCCGCGGGGTCGGGCGGCAGCAGCCAGCCGGTGCCCTCGACGGGCGGGGCGAGCGAGAGGCCCCGCCCCTGGGTGTGCGTACAGGCGCTGCCCGGCACGTCCCAGCCGTCGGCGGTGCCGGGCGGGACGAGGAAGCCGAGGGTGTCGCCGCCGCCGTCGTGCAACACCGGGCCGACCGGTTCTGTGCTGCCGCGGCGCAGGATGTCGACCGCCTCCAGGCCCTGCCGGGACGGCACCGTCACGAGGTCGCAGGCGCCGGGCGGCTGCGCACTGCGCTCCTCGCTCGGGCAGTGCCGCGCCGTCGACAACGACGCCGCGGGTTGTGACGTCATGGGAAGTGACGCGTCCAACATGTCGGCCCCTCCTCGCTCTTCGCGTACGTGGCTCTCACGCCAGATGGGGTTTCGCCGCATGGTTCAACGCATACGGGCGTCAACGGCTACGGCGGCACGCCGCCGCAAAGGATGGCAGTTCATGGCAGATCGCGGGTGAGATATCCGTTTTGTAGCCAAACACTGCGTGTCGGGACTGTCACAGCCGGTACCTTCGAGCCTCGCCGGAACAAGGGAGTTGCCGACTCGCAGGTGCTGCCCGGCTTCCCGAGTCCGCCCAACTCCCCTGGTCTCCGGCACGGTTCGCACGGGAGGACCCGCCCATGACGTCGTCTCCGTATGTCCCGGCCGCCTCGGAACCCCAGGCCCCGCGGCCGAATCTCGCCTTCCGGCGGCTGCGCGGGCAGCGCTCGCCGGGCGAGTTCGCCGCCGCGGTACGGCGTGCGGCCCGCGAGATCGGCGAGCGGGTCAGCTGCGACGCGCGCTACATCGGCCGCGTGGAGGCGGGCGCGATCCGCTGCCCCAACTACGCGTACGAGCGGGTGTTCCTGCACATGTTCCCGGGCCGGTCGCTCACGGACCTCGGGTTCGCGCCCCGCGCCTCGGTACGCGGCCGGGGCGCGCGCCCACCCGTGGCCACCGCGCACCCGCGCCCCGATGACCCCGAAGTCCCTGAGCACACGCACCACGAGGAGAGCGACGTGCGGCGTCGCGCATTCATGACCGGCATGACCGGCTCGACGGCCACCGTGGCCGTCGCCACCCTGACGCCCTTCGGCGTCCCGCTCGGCGCCGCCCCCGGTGACGCCGCTCTCGACCGGCATCCCGCGCGGGCCGGCGCCGGCGCGGTGGAGGAGGCGATCCGGCGGATCCGGCTGCTCGACGACCGGCACGGCGGCGACGGCCTGTACCGGCGGGCGGCGACGCCGCTGCGCACCGCCTTCGAGCTGCTCGACGCGGGCACCGCGCAGGGCGACGTCGCCGAGCGGCTGACCGCCGGGGCGGGTGAACTGTCCATCTCGGTGGGCTGGTTGGCGCACGACTCGGGCCGGTTCGACGACGCGCGTTCGCACTACGCGGAGGCGCTCGCCACGTCGCGGATGGCGGGTGACGAGGCGCTGGAGGCGCACGCGTTCTGCAACACCGCGTTCCTCGCGCGCGACGCGGGCCGCCCGCGCGAGGCCGTACGGGCGGCGCAGGCGGCGGCCCGGGTGGCGGCGCCGCTCGGTTCGCCGCGGCTGCTCTCGCTGCTCGCGCTGCGGGAGGCGGGCGGCTGGGCCGGGCTCGGCGACCGCCCGGCGTGCGAGCGGTCGCTGGCGCGGGCGCAGGCGTTGTTCGCGCGGGGCGGCTCGGACGCGGACCCGGAGTGGATGTCGTTCTACGGCGAGGCCGAGCTGGAGGGTCTGGAGGCGCAGTGCTGGTCGGCGCTCGGCGAATGGCACCGCGCCGCCCGGCACGCGCGGCGCGCCGCCGCCCTGCAGGATCCGCACTTCACCCGCAACATCGCCCTGTACACCGCCGAACTGGCGGACGACCTGGCCCGCTCCGGCCGGCCCGACGAGGCCGCCGACGCGGGGTCGCGGGCGCTCGGCCTGCTCCGCGATGTGCGGTCCTCCCGGATCGAGTCGATGCTGGCGACCACGGCGCGGGTTCTTCTGCCCCATCGCCGGGCGGCCGGGGTCGCATCCTTCCTGGAGGCACACGCGACGTCGCGCCGCTAGCGGCCCCGCTCCGGTCGCCGGGTGCGGATCGCGCAGTTCGATGAGGCAGCAGCGAAGCTGCATGCCTCAGGGGCGCGGGGAACTGCGCGAGAAGCCCCACCGGGCCGCACCCGCCGACGAAACACCACCCGCAACGGCGCGGACGCGTGACCGGTCAGCCCACCGCCAGGTGCCCCGTCTCGTTCCAGCTCTCCAGCGCCGGCTCCCCATAGGCCCAGCCCAGTACGGACAGCGACGTCGGGTTGAGCCGGATCCGGGACGCGAAGTCGAGGGGGAGGCCGAGCCAGCGTGCCCCGATCGACCGCAGGATGTGCCCGTGCGCGAAGACCAGGACGTCGCGGTCGGCGGACCGGGCCCAGGCCACGACCTCGTCGGCCCGCGCCGTCACCTCGGCGAGCGTCTCACCGTCGGGCACACCGTCGCGCCAGATGAACCAGCCGGGCCGCAGCTCCTGGATCTGCGCCGGGGTGAGGCCCTCGTACGCGCCGTAGTCCCACTCCATGAGCGCGTCCCACGCGGTGGCCCGGTCCCCGAATCCGGCGAGCTCGCACGTCTCGCTCGCCCGCACCAGCGGCGACGTGCGCACCTCCACGTCGGCCAGACCGTCGTAGGGCGCCCGGTGCAGCCGTTCGCCGAGCAGCTTGGCGCCGCGCCGCCCCTCTTCCAGGAGCGGGATGTCCGTCCTGCCGGTGTGCCGTCCGGACAGGGACCATTCCGTCTGTCCGTGCCGGGCCAACAGGATGCGCGGTGCCATGCGGGGACCTTTCACGACGACAGGACATACGGGGTGAACGGGGAGCGAACGGGGAACGTTGCCCCGTCCATCATCGCGCAACCTGATTGCGGACCGCCCGCCGGGCAACCCGGTCAGTGATCTCCGCGTCTACGAGGGTCAGGGGTAAGCCTCCCAGCACCCCGCTTACACCGTAGGGTGACCGATGTGGCCGGAGGCCGCCGGACGAGGAAGAGGGGGAGCGGCCCGAAATGTCGCAGATCGACCACGCACCACGCACGGAGGCGATACCCGGCGCCCGGCTCCGCTGGTGGACCGAACTGCCGCTGCTCGTCCTCGTGTACGGCGCGTACTCGGCGGGCCGGCTGCTCGCCCGCGGCGATGTGAGCACGGCCGTCGACCACGGGCTCGCGATCCTCCGCGCCGAGAAGGCCGTCCACCTCAATCTCGAACACCCGCTGAACCGTCTCTTCACCCGCGAGGCCTGGATCGGCGTCCCCGCCGACTTCTGGTACGCCTCGCTGCACTACGTGGTCACCCCGGCCGTCCTGATCTGGCTCTTCCGCCGCCGCGCCCACCTGTACCGGGCGGCCAGGACCTGGCTGATGACCTCCACGATGATCGGCCTGATCGGCTTCACGCTGCTGCCGACCTGCCCGCCGCGGCTGCTCACCGCGAGCCACGGTTTCGTCGACACGATGGCCCAGTACAGCTCGTACGGCTGGTGGGGCGGCGCGGCCAGCGCGCCCAAGGGCCTGGGCGGCATGACGAACCAGTACGCGGCGATGCCGAGCCTGCACGTCGGGTGGGCGCTGTGGTGCGGGATCATGCTGTGGCGCCACAGCCGCAACCCGTACGTGAAGGCCGCGGGCGTCGCCTACCCGCTGATCACCACGATCGTCGTGATGGGCACGGCCAACCACTACTTCTTCGACGCGCTGGCCGGGGTCGCCGTGATGGGCGCGGGTCTGCTGCTCACGAAGCCGGTGACCAGGCTCGCGGCACGGGCCAGGGACCGGGTGAACGTCATGGCCGCGGGCGGTTCCGAAGCAGCCCCTTCCGCCACACGTTCCTCGATTGTCAGTGGAGAGTGCCAGACTTCCCCGGGTGAGCGAATTCCCCGACAGCGCAAGGCTGCCGCGCCCCGCGACTCAGGCGACGGGGCTGCGGCACCGGCTCGCTGAGCTGCGCGGCCCCGACAATCCGCCGCGCCCGCTGGACGCCCGCGCCCTGGCCGCGCTCGCGGCGAACCCGGGGTGCAGCAGGCGCGCGCTGCTGGACGGCGCGGGAGTGGACAAGGCCCGTCTCGCGGACGCGCTCGGCTCGCCCTCCGCGTTCGGCCAGTCCCAGTTCGCGCTGACCCGCGGCAATGTGTTCGAGGCGCGGGTGAAGGCGGACGGCGGCGCCCAGCTGCTGCACCTGGTGCACGCGCGCGTGGGCGGCGACGCCCCGGAGCCGGCCCCCGAGCTCGTCCGCGCCCCCGACCTGTCGGCGATCGGGCCCGAGGGCCGCACCGAGCGCACGCGCCTCGCGCTGCGCGAGGCGGTGGAGGCCCCCGGCACCTGGACGTTCCTCGACCATCCGATGCTCGCCCTGGACGTGGCGGGCAGCCCGGCGTTCCTGGAGCCGGACGCGGTGGTCGTGCATCCCGACGGGAGCTGGACGGTCGTCGAGATCAAGTCCTTCCCGATGATCGACGGCGCAGCGGACGCGGCGAAGGTGGGCGCGGCGGCCCGCCAGGCGGCGGTGTACGTGCTGGCCCTGGAGCAGCTCGCGGACCGGATGCCGGACATCGCGGTGCGGGTCCGTGACCGCGTCGTCCTGGTCTGCCCGAAGGACTTCTCGAACCTGCCGGCCGCGTCGGCCGTCGACGTGCGCCGGCAGCTGTCGGTGACGCGGCGCCAGTTGCGGCGCCTGACCCGGATCGAGGACATCGCGGCGCAGCTGCCGCCCGGCACCGTCCTCGACCCGGCCCGCTCCCCCGCCGAGCTGACGGCGGCCGTCGAATCGGTGCCCGCGACGTACGCGCCGGAGTGCCTGGCCGCGTGCGAGCTGGCGTTCCACTGCCGTGACCGGTCGCGGGCGGCGGGCGCGGTGACGGCGCTCGGCCGGCCGCTGCGCGCCGAGCTCGGCGGTCTGACCACGGTGGACGCGGTGCTCGCCGCCGCCCACGGCGAGGCGGGCGACCCCGCGGATCCGACGGTGGCGGCGCTGCGGCGGGCGGCGGCGCTGCGGGCCGAGGCATTGGCGGGGGCGCGGTGCTGAACCCTGATGTGACCGGCCTGTCCGAGGAGCCCACCCCGTGAGCCTGATCAACCACCTGGCCCGGCTGGAAGCCACCAGCACCGGCCGCGCCCAGCCCACCGCCACGGTCCGGCACCGGCATCTGTCCCAGCGCCCGCTGGTCCTCGTGCCGCTCATCACCGCGGGCGAGACGGGCGCCCCGCTCGGCGCCCTGGTCGGCACCGAGCGCACCGCACCCCGCCTGCTCGTCGTGCCGCAGCCCCGCGACCGCGACCTGCGCTTCGCCTTCCTGACGCAGCTCGCGGAGACGGTCCTGCCGTACGTCGACGGGTACACCGCCGAGGTCGAGGCCGCCGAGCGCAGCGAGACCGACCCGGAGACCGGCAAGAAGGTCAAGGTCGAGGTCGAACTGTGCGCGGACGCGCCGCAGTTGATCGTGCCGAGCCGCGCGGGCATCGAGTTCGTCCGGCTGCTCGGCCGCTCGATGCGCTTTCGCCGGACGGCCGAGCAGGATCCCGAGACGCCGTACCCGGCGCCGCCGCACGTCCCGCTGCTCGGCCGCTGGCTGACGCACTACGGCGAGCGGGCCAGGGTCCCCGGCTCCTCGCTCCTGCTCGCCATGACGGACCTGCTCTCCCGGCACTGGGCGACGGGGCAGTCGAGCCTGGAGGACCAGCACCTGGGGGCGCTGCTGGCCTGGATCGCCGCGCCGGAGGGCACGTCGGGCGCCGAGGCCGCGCTCCGCGCCGAGCTGGACCGGGGCGCGGACGGCCAGCTGCTGTGCCCGCCGGCCGGCCCGGCCACGGACCCGGCCTTCGACAACAGACTGCTGGCTCCCGCGATCGAGCGCTACGACCGGGCCCGTACGCGGCTGGCCGCCACCGAGGACGCGGTCGAGGCCGACGGCCGCCTGGCCGAACTCACCGCGGCCGAGCGGGAGATCCACGATCTGGTGGAGTCACGGACCCGGCCCACCTGGGACGCGGTGTGGCGCGGACTCGACCTGCTGTGCACGCTGCCCGAGGGCCCGCGCGCCGCGGAGCGCTGGACGCGGGACCGGTGGTCGTTCACCGGGCACCGCGACCGGGTCGCCGCGGGCGAACCGCCGCAGCCGCGCCGCGACGACGCGGTGACCGCGGCCAACAAGCTGGCGACGCGCGAGCGTGAACAGGCCCGCCTGGACGCGCAGGAGGCGCTCGACGACCCGCTGGTGATGGCGGGACGGCGGCTGTCCGGGGAGGCGTTCGCCGGAGAGGTGACCGAGGTCGTGGCGGCGTACAACGACAAGAAGCGCCCGCGGCCGCTGGTCACGGTGCGCACGGAGGACCGGCCGCATCTCGGGGAGCGCGTGAAGGTGTACCGCTCCCTGGCCGGCAAGCCGCAGGCGGCCGAGTTCGTGGGGTACGAGGACGGCGCCGACGGTTCCCCGGGCGCGGTCGTCCTGCGGGTGCTGGACAAGATGGGGCGCGGCAAGGAGCCGGAGGACGGGTCGGTGCCGGGCAAGGGGGACCGGGTGTGCTGGACGCTGTTCGAGCACGAGCAGCGCGGCGGGCCCACACTGCCGGATCCGGAGGAGACCCCGTGGACGCACGGCGGCCCGCCGGGCTCGGCCGCGGAGACACCGGACGCCGTGACCTCGGAGGACCTCCTGTGACCGTGACACCGCTGACCCCGGCCGTCCTCAGCCCGTCCGTCGCCGCCACCCGGGCGACGGAGGCCATCTTGCGCGACACGCTCCACGGCGACGCGCGCGGCGTCGTGGTGGACTCCCCGCCGGGCGCCGGGAAGTCGACCCTGGTGGTGCGGGCCGCGCTCGAACTGGCCGGTGCGGGAAGGCCGTTGATGGTGGTCGCGCAGACGAACGCGCAGGTGGACGACCTCGTCGTACGGCTCCACGAGAAGAACCCGGAGCTGCCCGTCGGCCGGCTGCACAGCAGTGACCCGGACGCGTACGACAAGGCGCTCGACGACCTGGCGAACGTGCGAACGTCGACGAAGGCGGGCGATCTGGCACCGCTGCCGGTGGTGATCTCGACCGCCGCGAAATGGGCCCATGTGAAGGGCGTCGATCCGTGGCGGCACGCCATCGTGGACGAGGCGTACCAGATGCGGTCCGACGCGCTGCTGGCCGTGGCCGGGCTGTTCGAGCGGGCGCTGTTCGTGGGCGATCCGGGGCAGTTGGACCCGTTCGCGATCGTCGGCTCGGAGCAGTGGGCGGGGCTGTCGTACGACCCGTCGGCGTCGGCGGTGTCGACGCTGCTGGCCCACAACCCCGACCTGCCGCAGCACCGGCTGCCGGTGTCGTGGCGGCTGCCGGCGTCGGCGGCGCCGCTGGTGTCGGGGGCGTTCTATCCGTTCACTCCGTTCCGCAGCGGCACCGACGAGGGCGACCGGGAGCTGAGCTTCCGTGCGGCGTCGGACGGTTCGGGCCCCGACCGGGTCATCGACGAGGCGGCCGAGTCGGGCTGGGGCCTGCTCGAACTGCCCGCCGCGCACACGCCCCGGACCGATCCGGAGGCGGTGCGGGCGGTGGCGCTCGTGGTGCGGCGGCTGCTGGACCGGGAGGGCGTCACGCGTTCCGAGCGGGGTCCGCGGGAGGCTCCGCTGACGGCGGACCGGATCTGTGTCGGCACCGCGCACCGCGACCAGGCGGCGGCGGTGCGGGCCGCGCTGGCCGAGCTGGGCGTCACGGACGTCACCGTGGACACGGCGAACCGGCTGCAGGGCCGGGAGTTCGACGTGACCGTGGTGCTGCACCCGCTGTCCGGGCGGCCGGACGCGACGGCGTTCCACCTGGAGACGGGCCGGCTGTGCGTGCTCGCGTCCCGGCACCGGCATGCGTGCATCGTGGTGTGCCGGGAGGGGGTCGCCGATCTGCTGGACGAGCATCCGTCGACGGAGCCGGTGCAGCTGGGAGTGACTGTGAAGTTCCCGGACGGCTGGGAGGCCAATCACTCCGTGCTGGCCCGGCTGTCGGAGCACCGGGTGGCCTGGAGACCGTAGGCAGGGCCCCCTTGCGTCCCCGGGGACAATGGAAGATGGCCCCGGCACGGACCGCGGGGCCGCACGTCTGCACGAGGAGGAACCACCATGGCGGAGCCCGAGCGGCCCCGTACCCCGCAGCCGCGGCTGCGGCCCGCCCCGCTGATCTTCGAGCCCGCGCAGGCCGCCGCCGACCCGGAGCACTTCTTCGACCTGGAGTCCCTGGAGGACCCTCGCGAGCTGCTGGCCCGCGCCACAGAGCTGACGCACGCGTTCCGCGCGGCGACCGACCGGTCCGTCGAGTTCCAGGCGATCGCGGCCGCCCAGCTCGCCGACCCGCGCCGCTTCGACCGGCTCACCACGGCCGACATCGCGGAGCGCGCGGAGTGGACCGAGGACTATGCGAAGAAGATGGTCGAATTCGGCCGTGACCTGCTGCGCGGCACCACCGAGCAGACCCCGTAAAGATCTTTTGGCATATGCCAGAGGGGCAAGATACTCCACCCCGCCCCCTCCTGTCCCGGTTTCCCGCAACCGTTGGGAGCTATGCGTGCACGCCCTGTAGATGTGGGTGGCATGAGCAGCGCACACCCCCACCTTGCCCCTGCCCCCGGCAACCTCGACGACCGCTTCGACGTCAGCGGAGTCACTCCGGAGGGCGCCGCCTGGCTCGCATCCGCAGGATCGTATCCGCGCTCCACGCTGGCCCACTGGGAGTCCCGGCCCACGGCCCCCGTGGTGCTGCCCTGCGGCTCCGTCTTCGACGTGGTGAACGTCCCGGCGATCTTCGGCCGCCGCATGTTAGACCGGCTCTGGGACGAAGGCCCCGGCTCCGGCCCGGTCGCCGCCCACCGCGGCCGCATGCTGCTGTTCACCGCGCCGGGCACCGCCCAGCGCCTGCCCTCGCTCCTCGAATGGGAGGAGTGGGGCCCCGCGGTGCCGCCCCTGCTCTGTCACGGCACCGGCGACGCGGTCACCGTGCCCGCGCCCGCGCCCGGCTCCGACCAGCGCCTGGAGTCCCGCTGGGTGGTCGCCCCCGACACCCGGCGCCCCTGGTTGCCGGGCCCCGAGGTCCTGCTCTGGGCCTGCGTCCGGGCGGCCCGGGCCAGCGCCCACGCGGCGGTGCGGATATCGATTTTTCCTGCCGCCGATCAGGATGCTAAGGTCTACGACGTCAGCAGGCGCCGCTAGCTCAGTTGGTTAGAGCAGCTGACTCTTAATCAGCGGGTCCGGGGTTCGAGTCCCTGGCGGCGCACAGACGATCGAAGGCCTCTCGCATCAGCGGGGGGCCTTCGGTGTTGGACCGGTTCCGCCTCGGCACCCTTCGCGGCTGGGGGTCCGGGGGTTACCCCCCGGGAGAAAGCAGCATCAGCGGGTCCGGGGTTCGAGTCCCTGGCGGCGCACGTTGTCGGTGGCGGGATGTGTTCGCGGAAAGCGCGAATCGTCCCGCCACCGTTGTTTTTGCGCGACTGCGTCGCGCGTTGTGGGGGCTCCGCCACCCACACCCCCAGCGCGGGGTCGCCGCCCGGGGCGCTGTCACTCGCACCGTCCACACACAGACGCCGCACAGGCCAGCCGGTGGCGGGAGCTCGTTGCCTCCCGCCCCCAGCAGGGCCACAGCTCAGACCGATGAGTGGCGGGCCGGATCAGCCCGTCGTCACCTTGACCGTCCAGGCGCCCGAGGCCGTCCGGTCCTCCACCTCGATCCGGACCTTCTCGCCCGCCGCCGTGTAGCTCTCCCCGACCCCGACCGGCGCGTCCGCGAGTGGTGGGTACACCGAGTCGCCGTAGCAGGCCTCGGTGTCCGGGTGGGCGTCGAGGACCTGGACGGGGCCGCCGCCGGACGAGGAGTCGCTGCGTACCCGGTAGGCGAGGACGCCCTGGCTGCAGGTGGCGCTGTCGTTGCCGCCCCCGCCGCGGGCCTCCAGGGCGATGGCGGTGGCCGGACCGGTTCGTACGACCGCCAGCTTGGTGCCGTCGCCGGTGCCGAACGGGGCGCCGGCCCGGTGCGGCGCCGTGCTCAGCGGCTCCAGCGTCAGCCGGGTCGACCCCGTACGGGACACGCACGCCACCTGCCGCGGATCGAGCCAGCCGAGCTTCCACTTGTGCCAGCCGAAGAAGTCGGGCGCCAGCCCGAACTGGCTGCCCATGACGTCCCAGTCACCGACGTAGGTGTCCCAGTCGCCCTTGCCGTCGGACGGCCGGTGGTAGAGGTCGGGCAGGTCGAAGACGTGCCCCGTCTCGTGCGCGAGGACGTTGCGGTCCGGCGGATGCTGCTCGAAGACCGTGACGATGCGGCGGATGTCCGTGCCGTCCGCCCGCATCGGCCGGTCGAAGTTCACCACCTTCGTGGCGTCCGAGTCGACGCCCGGCGCGTCCGGGTCGGCGACGAAGTAGACGACGTCGTACTTGCTGAAGTCCGTGTGCGGGTCCGCCACTCGCAGCGCGTCGCGCAGGTACGCGCTGCGGTGCGCCGCGTCCCAGTCACGCCGTATCGCGTACGCCGTCGAGTCCTTCGGCATCTCCAGCCAGGTGCGCTGCGGGTGCGGCTCCAGCCGGAACTTGCCGTACGAGGCCCGCTCGAAGAAGCGGCTGGTGGCCGGGAAGTAGTCGGCCGTCAGTTCCTCGGGCGTGGTCAGCGGGGCCGAGTCCGGGAACGAGAGGAAGACCATCACCGCGTTCAGGGTCTTCTTGGGGCGCGGATAGGCCGCGTTCCAGGTGTCCAGGCCTTCGGAGTGGTGGGCCGCGGTGCGCTCCAGTGCGCACGGGCCCGCGTACGGAGCGGCGGCCGCCGGGCCCGCTACGAGGCCTGTGGCCGCCAGGGCGGTGAGAGCGGTCAGCGCCGCCGCGGTGGCGCGCAGGCGGGGCTTGTCCACTCCCCCGGGTGGCTGCGGACGCGGCAAGTCGACCTCCGGGAGGGGAATGTGAGACACCCAACCCAGAGTGTGGGTATTTGTAGTCCTTCGCCCTGTTTATCTGGCCCGGATGAGTGAGGGACCGACACCCCGAACGGTCACGGAACGTCACAGTTGATCGAGGTGCGGCAGCAGCCCGACCGGATGCGGGCAGAAACGATCTGACAGGCCCGGGTCCGTCCGGCTGGAACCCCACTGCCCCGTGGACGAGGCTGGATAGGCCCTCCGACCGGCCTCTATGATCGGCACTCTTCCCTGCCGGGACCCGGCCGCAGCAGACCACGCGACCAGACGACGCACCATGGGAGCGAGCGGTGAGCGCACAGCCCGAAGGGCCCACGACCGCGGCGGAGGTGTCCCCGCCCGGCCCGCGCCCCGAATTCCTCACGGAGAGTGGCCGGCCACACGAGCACCGCCCGAAGGGTGTGCACGGGGCCGCGTTCCTCGCCGCGCCCCAGCCCATGCTGCTCGTCGGCCGCGACGGTGTGATCGTCGGTGCCAACGCGGCCGCGCTCGCGCTGCTGCACGGCGAGGGCACCCGGCCGCTCGTCGGCCGCGACGCCGCCGAACTGCTCGACCTGACCTCCGACCCGCGCACCCGGGACGCCTACGCCGAGGTGCTCCGCGGCCGGCAGGCCCGGCTCGGCCGCACCCGCCGCCTCAAGCACGCCGCGGGCCACTCCATGTGGGTACGGATCACGGTGTCGCCCGTGCCCGGCGCGGACGTCGTCCTGCTCTCGCTCAGCGACATCGGCGAGCACCGCGACCTCCAGGCCCGGCTGCGCCATCTGCAGATGCACGACCCGGTGACCCGGCTGCCCAACCGTGCCCTGTTCTTCGAGCGGCTGACCGCCGCCCTGGAGGCCGGTACGTACGAGGGCTCGGGCACGACCGGCCGGGTGGGCCTGTGCTATCTCGACCTCGACGGGTTCAAGGCGGTCAACGACACCCTCGGCCACCATGTCGGCGACCGGCTGCTCGCCGCCGTCGCCGAGCGGCTCACGCACTGCGCGGACCTGGCCCGGCACGCCACCGGCGCCCCGCTGGTGGCCCGGCTCGGCGGCGACGAGTTCGCGCTCCTCGTGGAGGACTCGACCGGTACGGAACAGCTGGCGGATCTGGCGGAGGCGGTGCTCAGGGCGCTGCAGGAGCCGTTCGACCTGTCCGGGCAGCGGCTGTCGGTCTCGGCCTCGATCGGGATCGTCGAGCGGCAGGTCGCGGGCACCACCGCGACGGGCCTGATGCAGGCCGCGGACACCACGCTGTACTGGGCGAAGGCCGACGGCAAGGCGCGCTGGACGCTGTTCGACCCGGAGCGCAACGCCCGTCGGATGACCCGTCAGACCCTGTCGTCCGGGCTGCGGCCGGCCGTCGAGCGGGGCGAGTTCGTGCTGGAGTACCAGCCGTTGGTGCGTCTTGAGGACGGTGGGCTGCGCGGCGTGGAGGCGCTGGTGCGCTGGCGGCACCCGCAGTTCGGCCTGCTCACGCCGAATCGGTTCATCGGGCTCGCCGAGGAGGACGGCTCCATCGTGCAGTTGGGACGGTGGGTGCTGCGGACCGCGTGCGAGCAGGCGCGGCGCTGGCAGGAGGAGCACCCCGGGGTGCCGCCGCTGGTGGTGAGCGTCAATGTGGCGGTGCGTCAGGTGTGGGACTCGGATCTGGTGGCCGATGTGGCGCAGATCCTGGAGGAGACACAACTGGCTCCCGAGATACTGCAGTTGGAGCTCACCGAGTCGGGTGTGATGGGCTCGGCCGGCCGCCCGCTGCAGGCGTTGCGGGCGCTCAGCGACATGGGCGTGAGCATCGCCATCGACGACTTCGGCACCGGCTACTCCAACCTCGCGTATCTGAGCCGGCTGCCGGTGTCGGTGTTGAAGCTGGACGGGGCGTTCGTGCGGGGGTTCCAGGACGACGAGGCGCAGGGCGCGCCCGCGGACCCGGCCGACGCGGTGATCGTGGAGGCGCTGGTGCAGCTGGCCCACCGGCTCGGGCTGACCGTGACCGCGGAGTGCGTGGAGACGGTGGAGCAGGCGGAGCGGTTGCGGTCCCTCGGGTGCGACACGGGGCAGGGGTGGCTGTACTCGCGTCCCGTCGAGGCCGAGCGGATCGCGCACCTGCTCGCCGTCGGGTCCAGGAACCGCTGACGGAGTCGTCCCGCACCGTCCGGCACGCCGCCCCGAAATCGCTCACCCCGCGCACCGGGCGGTGGGCGACGTCGGGGCGCCGGCAGAAGCGGGGCCGGCCAGCAGGGCGGCGACGTACGGCTGGTCGCGGGGCCGGTGACGGTCATGAAGATGCCGCCGCCCCTCGCCGTGCATGTGCGGCGAGGGGCGGCGCCCGTGTCAGGCCTGCGGCAACCCGTAGGCGTCCGCGATGAGTTCGTACGAGCGCAGGCGCACCTCGCCGCTGTGGGCGTTGGCGGTGAGCATCAGCTCGTCGACGCCGGTGCGCTTGTGCAGGTCGTCGAGGCCGGAGCGGACCTCGTCGACGGTGCCGTGGATGACGTTGGAGTTCCAGGAGTCGATGAAGTCCCGCTCCATCTCGCTGAACCGGTGCGCCTCCGCCTCCTCGGGCGTGGGGACCAGTCCGGGGCGGCCGGTGCGCAGCCGGACCATGTTGAGGGCGGCGGCCATCACCTGGCGACGGGCCTCGGTGCCGTCGTCGTCGGTGGCGAGCGCGGAGACGCCGATCAGGGCGTACGGCTTGTCGAGGACCTCGGAGGGCCGGAACGACTCGCGGTACAGGTCGAGCGCCGGGATGGTGTTCTGCGCGGAGAAGTGGTGCGCGAACGCGAAGGGCAGGCCGAGGACCCCGGCGAGGCGCGCGCTGAAGCCGGAGGAGCCGAGCAGCCAGACCGGCGGGCGGTGCGGGTCCTGGACGCCGCCGGGCGACGTGGCCTGGACCGGGCCCGGGACCGCGTGGATGCGGGAGTAGGGGTGGCCGTCGGGGAAGTCGTCGTCGAGGAAGCGGGTCAGCTCGGCGAGCTGCTGCGGGAAGTCGTCGGCGCCTTCGTTCAGGCGGTCGGTGCGGCGCAGGGCGGCGGCGGTGGCGCCGTCGGTGCCGGGGGCGCGGCCGAGGCCGAGGTCGATCCGGCCCGGGGCCATGGCCTCCAACGTGCCGAACTGCTCGGCGATCACCAGCGGGGCGTGGTTGGGCAGCATGACGCCGCCGGAGCCGAGGCGGACGCGCTCGGTGTGGGCGGCCAGGTGGGCCAGGATCACGGCCGGGGAGGACGAGGCCACCCCGGGCATGGAGTGGTGCTCGGCGACCCAGTAGCGGTGGAAGCCGCGGCGCTCGGCGAGGCGCGCGATGTCGACGCTGGTGCGCAGGGCCTGCGTGGCGGTGCGGCCCGCGCCCACGGTGACCAGGTCCAGGACGGAGAGGGGGGTCGGCGCGGTGCCGTGGGCGGTGCCGCGGATCTCGTCGTGGTTGGCCGGCACGGGGTCCTCCTGGTGACGTGGGTCTGTGTAACCCCGACGTAACGGAGGCTTACTCCGCTTTATTCCCCGTGCTCCCCGCCGGCTCCCGGCACGACCCCCCGGCCCGGCTACACCTGGACCACCGGCTCCTTCGTGAAGAGGGCGCCGAGCGCCGGGGCGTTCACCCGGCGGCCCACCAGGCGCAGCGCCTCCCAGACGGTGACCTGATTGGCCGTGAGGACCGGCTTGCCCAGCTCGCTCTCCAGGTCACGGACGTACGCGGCCGTGTGCAGCGCCGTGTCGGGCAGGAGCACCGCCTCGGCGTCCGGATGGTCACCGGCCCGGGCCATCGCCAGGACCTCGTCCCAGCCCCAGGTGCCGACCTCCGCGGCCGTGATGATCCCGCTGCCCCGCACCGAGAGCACCTCGGCGCCGGCGGCCTTCAGGAACGTGGCGAAATGGTCCGCGACATCCGCCGGGTACGTCGCGGCGACCGCCACCCGGCGCACCCCGAGCTCGCGCACCGCGTGGGCGAAGGCGAACGAGGTGCTGGAGGCGGGCAGGCCCGCGGTCCGGGCCAGCTCCCTGACCTGGTCGTGCGCGCCGTCCCAGCCGAAGACGAAGCTGGCGGACGTGCACGCCCACACCACCGCCTCCGCGCCGGAGAGCCTGAGCTCCTCGACGCCCGCGGCCAGCCGCCCGGCCGAGCCCATCTCGAGCAGCGCGTCGACCCGGTGCGCGTCCTCACCGATGTCCGTGTGGACGACGGACAGCCGGACGTCACTGTCGATCAGCATCTCGATGCGCGGATAGTCGTCCTCGGCGGAATGTCCTGGGTAGAGAAATCCGAGCGCGGTCATGTCCTATGCCCACCCTTCCTGGCCCTCCGGGAGCTCCGGAAGGCCTTGTCCGGGCCGGAGCCCTTGGTCCGGCAGGGGCCACTGCGCTCGCGCCGCCGGATCGAGCAGCGCCTGGTAGGGCCCCACCGCTCGCGTACCCAGTCGGCGCAGGGCTGCCCACATCGTGACCTGGTTGGCCGAGATCACCGGCATCCGCAGCTCGGCCTCCAGCTGCGGGATGACGTCGTACGTGGGCAGGTTCGTGCAGCTGATGAACAGCGCGTCGGCCGCCCCGCCCACCGCCTGCCGCGCCATCTCCGCGACGTCCCGGTAGGGGACCTTCCAGATGTGCCGGGTCAGGCCGAGGTAGGCGCGTCCGGTGACCGCGATGCCGGCCTGGGCCAGGTAGTCCTCCAGCGACTCGGTGACCGACTGGGTGTAGGGCGTGACGAGCGCGATGCGGCGCGCCCCGAGCTCGTCCAGCGCCTCCAGGAGTGCGCCGGAGGTGGTGAGGGCCGGCAGTTCGCCGGCCCGGCGCATCGCTTCGCACATGGCGCGCTCGCCCGCGATGCCGCCGACGAAGCTGCCCGAGGTACAGGCGTAGGCGAGCACCTTCGGTTCGGTGGCGCCGAGCGCCCGTACCGCCTCGCCGAGCGTCTCGTGCTCGCTGACCAGACGCGCCAGGTCGAGGCTGACCTCGACCGGGACGAACGGGGTGCGGGTGAGGTGGAGGGAGATCTCGTCGGGGACCCAGCGCCACAGCTCACGGTCGAGGGCGAAGTCGAACGGTGCGACGACGCCGACGCCGCACTGCGGCTGCGGTCCCCCCAGGAAAGAGACGTCCATAGAGCATGCCCCAAGTTCAGACGACGTGTGGATGTCGATGCGGTGCTTGAGCCGGCGGACCGCCGCCGGGACGTCGGGACAGCGAAGAGGAGGGGAACCCGCTGACGCAGTGCCCCTGTTGACGAAGGTAGGTTCAGGTGCCAGCGTGGTCAATCCGCCCATGTCAGATGGATGCCGCGAGGCGGCTCGCACGCCATGATCGCGACGTTCCCGACGTGTCTCCCCCAAGGAAAGCGGAGCTTCGTTGCGAAACGATTTCCCTGCCGTGTCCGGCCCTGACGGCTCCGGCCCCGAGGAGGCCGACCGCGACCGGCCCACCCTCCTCGTCCTGGACGCCGCGCCGCCCGCGCCGCCGCCCCGGCTGGGCAGTCTCACCGGCCGGGCCCGGGTGCTGCACGCCGCGGACGCGAGCGAGCTGCGCGCTCGACTCCCCGAGGCGGACGCGCTGTTGGTGTGGGACTTCCTTTCCGACGTGGTGCGCGAGGCCTGGCCCGGCGAGGGGCCCCGGCCGCGCTGGGTGCACACCGCGAGCGCGGGCGTGGACCGGCTGATGTTCCCCGAACTCGTCGACTCCGACGCGGTGTTGACCAACGCCCGCGGGATCTTCGACCAGCCCATCGCCGAGTACGTCGCCGCGCTGGTGCTCGCGATGGGCAAGGACCTGCCGCGCACCCTCGCCCTGCAGGCGTCCCGCGAATGGCGGCACCGCGAGTCGCAGCGCATCGCCGGGACCCGGGCCTGCGTGATCGGCTCGGGGCCCATCGGGCACGCGATCACCGCCCAGCTGAAGGCGCTGGGCATCACCTCGGCGCTGGTCGGGCGGCGGGCACGGGCCGGCATCCACGGCCCCGCCGACCTCGACCGGCTGCTCGCGCGCGCCGACTGGGTGGTGTGCGCGGCGCCGTTGACCGAGGACACACGGGGCATGTTCGACGCGCGCCGGTTCGGCGTGATGCAGCCCTCCGCCCGCTTCATCAACGTGGGGCGCGGGCAGCTGGTCGTGGAGTCCGACCTGGTGGACGCGCTGCACAAGCGGTGGATCGCGGGCGCGGCGCTCGATGTCTTCGAGCACGAACCGCTGGCCGAGGACAGCCCGCTGTGGACGGCTCCCGGACTGATCGTCTCCCCGCACATGAGCGGCGACACGGTCGGCTGGCGGGACGAACTGGGGCGCCAGTTCGTCGAGTTGTACGGCCGCTGGGAGGCCGGCCGGCCACTGACGAATGTAGTCGACAAGAAACGTGGGTATGTCCCCGGGAACTGATCCTGATCGCTGATCCATGGCGCTGACCCATGGTGTGGAGGGGCGGATGACGACCGAGCTCACCGGACTGACCGCGCAGGACCTTCTCGACGGCTACCGCAAGGGCGAGTTCAGCCCTGTCGACGCCACCCGGGCGGTGCTCGCCCGGATCGAGGAGACCGAGCCGGGGCTGAACGCGTTCGTACGGACCGACGCGGCGGGCGCGCTCGCGCAGGCGGAGGCGAGCGCGGAGCGTTGGCGGCGCGGGGAGCCACAGGGGCTGGTCGACGGTGTGCCGGTGACGGTGAAGGACATCCTGCTGCAGCGCGGCGGGCCCACCCTGCGCGGCTCCAGGACGGTGCGCGAGGAGGGGGCCTGGGACGAGGACGCGCCCTCCGTCGCCCGGCTGCGCGAGCACGGGGCGGTGTTCGTCGGCCGGACCACCACGCCCGAGTTCGGCTGGAAGGGCGTCACCGACTCACCACTGTCCGGGGTGACCCGCAATCCGTACGACACCGCGCGCACGGCCGGCGGGTCGAGCGGCGGGAGCGCGGCGGCCGTCGCGGTCGGCGCGGGCCCGCTGTCGCTGGGCACGGACGGCGGCGGCTCGGTCCGCATCCCGGCCTCGTTCTGCGGGATCTTCGGGCTGAAGCCGACGTACGGGCGGGTGCCGCTGTATCCGGCGTCCGCGTTCGGGACGCTGGCGCACGTGGGGCCGATGACGCGCAGCGCGGCCGACGCGGCGCTGATGATGGACGTGATCTCCGGCCCGGACCCGCGCGACTGGTCGGGGCTGTCCCCCGCGGCCGGGAGCTTCCGGGAGGGGCTGCGGGGCGGGGTGCGCGGGCTGCGGGTGGCGTTCTCGCCGTCGCTCGGCGGGCAGGTGGCGGTGCGTCCGGACGTCGCGGCGCGGGTGCGGGAGGCGGTGACGCGGCTCGCGGGGCTCGGCGCGTACGTGGAGGAGGTCGACCCCGACTTCACCGATCCGGTCGAGGCGTTCCACGTGCTGTGGTTCAGCGGGGCCGCCCGGGTGGTGCAGCATCTGTCGCCCGCGCAGCGGGAGTTGCTGGACCCGGGGCTGCAGGAGATCTGCGCGCAGGGCGCCCGGTACAGCGCGCTCGACTATCTGGCGGCGGTGGACACGCGAATGGCGCTCGGCCGGCGGATGGGCCTGTTCCACTCGACGTACGACGTGCTGGTGACGCCGTCGCTGCCGCTGACCGCGTTCGAGGCGGGGGTGGAGGTGCCGCGGCGCTCGGGGCTGCGGCGCTGGACGGGCTGGACCCCGTTCACCTACCCCTTCAACCTGACCCAGCAGCCGGCGGCGTCCGTCCCGGTCGGGGCCGACGGGGACGGACTGCCGGTGGGCCTGCAGGTCGTCGGGGCCCGCCATCGGGACGGGCTGGTGCTGCGGGTCGCCGACGCGCTCTACGAGGCGGGGATCGCGGCGGACCCCCGGGCGGTCGTCACACCCGCCTGAATCCGAGCGTCTCCCCCACCGCCCCGGCCCGCCACAGGTCCTGGCAGGCCGCGGCCATCTCGTCCAGTCCTTCCACCACCTGCCCCCAGACGATCCCGGGCACCCAGCCCACGTCGCCGTTCATCAACAGGTTGTTGCGCTCGTAGAACAGCGCGAGGTCGATGACGGGAGTGCCGGCCGCCAGCGCGGCCCCGCTCCCGTACCCGTAGGACTGGCTGCCCAACTGCGTCCCGTTGAAGGAGAAATAGCAGAGGTCACCCGGAATGGGAGTCACCGTCGGATTCTCCAGCGGTGGCTCCTGTTCCGCGAATGCCGGGAACAGGGCGTAGATCTCGTTGCGGGCGTATTTGGCGTGGTAGACGTCCGAGACGAGCGGCAGCGCGTCCCACACCGCCGCGCAGGTGAGCGGCGCGCGGTCGTCGAGCAGCTTCGCCGTACAGGCAACTCCCCGCTTGGCCAGGGAGACTTCGATGAATCGATCCGATGAGTCAGCCATGCGCTCCATGGTCGGCCTCATCCACCCCGGTGGGTCAAGACCGCCTCGCCCGCATCAGGGGCGTGAATTGATCGGCATAGTTCGAATCGAGTCGGGTAGCCGCGCGCCCATGGCTCCGACTCCTCAAAGACGAAACCGGCGAGATCCAAGCGGCATAGCCCGCAGAACACTTCTGGCGGGTGCCGCGGCACTCGGTACGGCGGTGGCCGTGGGCGGTGCGAGCGGCTGCAGCAGGATCGACAAGGGCAACACCCTTGAACGACTGAAGGCCCAGGGAGTGGTCCGGCTGGGCATCGCCGGAGAGGTTCCCTTCGGCTACGTCGACAAGGACGGCGAGTTCACCGGCGAGGCGCCGGAACTGGCGAAAGTGGTCTTCAAGCGGCTCGGCATCGAGAAGGTCCAGCCCGTGGCCACCGAGTTCGGCTCCCTGATCCCGGGGCTCAACTCACAGCAGTTCGACGTCGTCTCGGCGGGGATGTACATCAACGCCGAACGCTGCGAACAGGTCATCTTCGCCGATCCCGAGTACCAGATGCTGGACGCGTTCATCGTGCGCAAGGGCAATCCGCTCGGCATCCGGAACTACAAGGACGTCGTGGAGAAGAAGGCCAGGTTCGCCACCGGCACCGGCTACGCCGAGATCGGGTACGCGACGGGGGCCGGCTACCCCGAGAAGAAGATCACGATCCTCAGTGACCAGGTGGCGGGACGCGATGCCGTCGAGGCGGGCCGGGTGGACGTCTTCGCGGGCACCGCGCTCACCGTGCGCACCGTGGTGAAGGGCAGCAACAGGGTCGAGGCGACGGCGGCGTTCGCCCCGCTCGTCGACGGCAAGGAGCACGTGGACGGCGGCGGCTTCGCCTTCCGGCCCACGGACACGGATCTGCGCGACGCGTTCAACCGCGAGATCGGCAAGATGAAGAAGAGCGGCGAACTCCTCGACATCCTGCGCCCGTTCGGCTTCACCGAGAAGGAAATGACGACCCTGACGGCGAAGGAGCTCTGCGGCGCATGACGAGCGGACTCTGGCAGCACTGGATCCTTCCCGGCATCTGGATCACCATCCAGCTGACGATCTACAGCGCCGCCCTGGCGACCGCGGTGGCCTTCGGCATCGGCATGGCCCGCACCCACCGCCTCAAGGTCGTCCGGTTCCTGGCCGGCTTCTACACCGAGCTCTTCCGCGGAACCTCTGCCCTGGTGCTGATGTTCTGGATGTTCTTCGTCATCCCCGTGCTCTTCGGCTGGCAGCTGGTCCCCCTGTGGGCGGCCGTCCTCGCGCTCGGCCTGTCCTACGGGGCGTACGGCGCGGAGGTGGTGCGCGGTGCGCTCAACTCCGTGGCCCCGGCGCAGCGGGAAGCGGGCATCGCCCTGAGCTTCACGCCCTGGCAGCGGATGCGGCTGATCCTGCTCCCGCAGGCCGTCCCGGAGATGATCCCGCCGTTCAGCAACCTGCTGATCGAACTCCTCAAGGGCACCGCGCTGGTGTCCCTGCTGGGCGTCGCCGACACCTCGTTCGCCGCGAACCTGGTGCGTCTGGCGACCCAGGAGAGCGCCAAGATCTACTCGATCAGCCTGGTCATCTACTTCGTCATCGCCTTCGTGCTGTCCCGCGGGATGCGGAGCCTGGAGCGGAAGACCAAGGCGAACATCGGTCAGCCCAGTGAGCCCGGCTTCTTCAAGAACCTGTCGACGAGCCGTACGACCGACCTCGACAAGGACGTGGCCAAGACCGGAGGTGTCGCGTGAACAGCTGGGACTGGTCGGCCGTCGGCGACTTCATGCCGACCTTCTGGGACGGCGTCCTCGTCACCCTGCAGGCAGTGGTGCTGGGTTCGCTGATCTCCTTCGCCCTCGGGCTCGTGTGGGCCATCGCCTTCCGGGCGCCCACCCGGTTCGTCCGCTGGCCGGTGGGCGTGATCACCGAGTTCATCCGCAACACCCCGCTGCTGGTGCAGCTCTTCTTCATCTTCTACGTGCTGCCGGAGTGGAACATCCAGTTCTCTCCCCTGACCACCGGCATCGTGGCCATCGGCCTGCACTACTCGACGTACACGATGCAGGTGTACCGGGCGGGGATCGAGGCGGTTCCGGCGGGCCAGTGGGAGGCCGCGACCGCGCTGAGCCTGCCGGTCCGGCGCACCTGGACCGCGGTGATCCTGCCGCAGGCGATCCGCCGGGTGGTCCCGGCGCTCGGCAACTACGTGATCTCCATGCTCAAGGACACACCGATGCTGCTCGGCATCGGCGTCCTGGAGATGCTGAACGAAGCGAAGCTGGAGGGCGCCGCCACGTTCCAGTTCGCCGAGCCGATCACCGTCGTGGGCATCGCCTTCATCCTCATCGCCTACCCCGCATCCCTTCTCGTCCGAGTTCTGGAGCGTCGCCTTGTCCGCTGACAGCAGCACTTCCCAAGAGATCAGAAACCCCGCCGTCGACGGCAGCGAACTCATCCGGTTCGACCACGTCACCAAGCGGTTCGGGGCCAACACCGTCCTCGACGAGCTGGACTTCTCCGTCGCCTCCGGCAAGCACGTCACGCTGATCGGCCCGTCCGGCTCCGGCAAGACGACGATCCTGCGGCTGCTCATGACCCTGATCAAGCCCGACGAGGGCACGATCAAGGTCGGCGGCGACTACCTCACGCACGAGGAGAAGAACGGCAAGCTGGTCCCGGCCGGCGAGAAGCACGTCCGCGAGGTCCGCAAGAACATCGGGATGGTCTTCCAGCAGTTCAACCTCTTCCCGAACATGAAGGTCCTGCGCAACGTCATGGAGGCGCCGGTCACCGTGCTCGGCCTGTCCAAGGACGAGGCGGAGCAGCGGGCCCGCGAGCTGCTCGACATGGTGGGCCTCGGCGATCGCTGCGACGCGTACCCGACGCAGCTCTCCGGCGGCCAGCAGCAGCGCGTCGCCATCGCGCGGGCGCTCGCGATGCGCCCGCAGGTGCTGCTGCTCGACGAGGTGACCTCCGCGCTCGACCCGGAGCTGGTGGCCGGTGTCCTCGACGTCCTGCGGGACATCGCGCACACCACCGACATCACCATGCTCTGTGTCACCCACGAGATGAACTTCGCGCGGGACATCTCGGACCAGGTGCTGATGTTCGACGCGGGCCGAGTGATCGAGTCCGGTTCGCCGGAGAAGATCTTCACCGAGCCGGAGCACGAGCGGACGCGTGAGTTCCTGAGCGCGGTGCTGTGACCAGCCACGCACCGAATGGGGCATGACTTTGGCATATGCCACGGTGGCGCGTTCCTGCTGAGAGGCATGGAACGCGCCACCAATCTCGTCAACAGGCGCCCCGATTGGGTGCGTTGGCGGCTATCGTGGACGGAGCCAGCTGTCCGGAACCGATCCTTGCAGGGGGATGCCGTGGCGCTGAAGCACGAGCAGGACGCCTCGTCGTACCAGCCGCACCGATCGGTGCAGCGCGCTCTTCGCGTGCTGGAAGCCGTCGCCCACCGTGGCGTCGGCATCACCGACACCGAGCTGGCACAGGTCGCGGACCTGCCCGCCGACCAGCTGACCGCGCTGCTGCGCATGCTCCGCCGCGAGGGGTACGTCCAGCAGACCGCCGACGGCGCGTACGTCACCGGCGAGACGCTGACCAGGCTGGGTTCCGCCGAGGGCCGCGCGGCCGCCCTCACCGACAAGCTCCAGGACACGCTCGACGAGCTGCGCGACTCCGTCGGCGCCGCGGTCTACATCAGCCGGTACATCGACGGCGAGGTCCAGATCACGCAGTACGCGTCCGGCCCGGAGACCCCCGCGGTGAACGAGTGGGTGGACTTCCGGGTCTCGGCCCACGCGAGCGCCGTCGGCAAGAGCCTCCTCGGCCAGCTGGACCTGAACGGCCGGCGCGACCACCTCGCCCGCCACAAGATGGCCCGCCTCACCTCGCGCACCATCACGAACGAGAAGGTGCTGCTCTCCAAGCTGGCCGCCCAGCCGGCGACGGTCCCGGTCCTCGACCTCCAGGAGTACGCGGTGGGCACGGTCTGCGCGGCCGTCCCGATCACCGCGGGCTCCGCGGTCGGCTGCCTGGCCCTCTCCCTCCCGGTCGAGCACGCCCACCGCCTGCACAACGCGGCGGACCGCCTGAACAAGAGCGCGGCACCGGTACTGCTGTCACTGACGATCTGACCCCGCACACACCGAAGGCCCCTCGCTCTCACGAGGGGCCTTCGACAGATGGGGGGTGCGGGTGGCGGAGCCCCCGCAACGCGCGACGCAGTCGCGCAAAAACAACGATGGCGGGACGGTTCGCGTTTTCCGCGAACACATCCCGCCACCGACAACGTGCGCCGCCAGGGACTCGAACCCCGGACCCGCTGATTAAGAGTCAGCTGCTCTAACCAACTGAGCTAGCGGCGCGTGCTGACTCGTAAATAGTACCTGGTCCGGAGGGTGCTGGTGACCAAGATCGTCAGGGGGTCGGGAGCAGGCCCTCGCGGCCCTGTTCCCGGTAGGTGTCCACCAGGGCGGACCGCTCGTCCGGCGTCAGCCGCCGGTACGTCACCTCGCCGGCCGGGCGCCACCAGACTTCTCCCCCGCTCCAGAACCCCTCGCGGCGCAGCTCCCCGCGCCGCACCTTGTTCGTCGCCGTCACCGGCATCCGCTCCACCACGCGTACGAAGCGGGGCGCCATCTTCGTGCCGAGGTCGCCCTGGGTCAGCAGGAACTCGCCGAAGGCCAGCGGGTCGAACGCGGCCTTCGCGCGGGGCGCCACGGTCGCCATCACCTGGTCCCCGGAGACCGGGTCGGGCACCCCGTACACCGCGACGGCCGCGGCGTCGGGCCAGCGGGCGAGGATGTTCTCGATCATGGCGGGGGCGAGGTTCTCGCTGTCCACCCGGATCTTGTCGTCGCCGCGCCCCGCGAAGTACAGGAAGCCGGCCGCGTCCCGGTAGAAGAGGTCGCCCGTCCAGTACCAGCCGTCCCGCCGGACCCGCTCGGCGTACGCGGCGTCGTTGCGCCAGTACCCCTCGAACGGCGAGCGCCCGCGGTTGACCAGCTCGCCGATCGCCTCGGCGCCGTTGACCAGCCGCCCGGCCGCGTCGAACGCGGCGGGCGGGCACGGCTCCCGCGTCTCCGGGTCGAGCACCACGAGGTCGTCGCCGGGCGCCGCGCGGCCGATCGCGCCGGGCGGGGTGTCGGCGGTCCGCTGCACGGCGGCGCCGCCCTCGGAGGAGCCGTACCCCTCGACGAGCCGCACCCCGAACCGCTCCTCGAAGCGGACCGCGTCCACCGCCCCCGCCTCGGTGCCGAAGCCGACGCGCAGCGGGTTGTCCCGGTCGTCGGGGCGTTCGTCGGTGGCCAGGATGTACTGCACGGCGCGTCCCACGTACGTGAAGTAGGTGGCCCGGAACTTCCGCACGTCGGTCAGGAAGTGGGATGCCGAGAAGCGCCTGCGCAGTGCCACGCCCGCTCCCGCCGCCATCGCGGGGGCCCAGTCGGCGATGACGGCGTTGCCGTGGAAGAGCGGCATGCAGATGTAGTGCACGTCGTCGGCGCGTACGCCGAAGTGGTCGACCAGGGAGCGTCCGGCCGCGGCGAGGCGCCCCTGGGTGCAGATGGCGGCCTTGGGCGCGCCGGTCGACCCGGAGGTGAAGTAGAGCAGCATCCGGGTGCCGGGCCCGACCCCGGCGGCGCTCTCCGGTTTCGTGCCCTCGTACGGGGCGAGCAGTTCGTCGTACGCCCCGGTGTCGGTCACGAGGACGCGCACACCGGGCAGCTTCAGGCCGTCGAGCAGGGGCAGATGGGCCCGCTCGGTGACGAGGACCCGGCATTCGGTGTGCGTGATGTCGCGGGCCAGTTCGGCGCCGCGCCGGGTCGGGTTGATCCCGGCGACGGCGGCTCCGGCGAGCGCCGCCGCGCCCAGCCACTGGGGGAACTCGGGGGTGTTGTCGAGCAGCACCCCGAGGTGCGGCTCGGCGCCGCGGGGCAGCAGATCGGCGAGGAGTGCCGACCGCGCCGCCGCCCCCGCGGCGACCTGGTGGTGGCTGAGGACCTGATCGTCGTACGCGAGCCCGGGCCGGTGGTCCCCCCATCGCTCCTGGACGAGTTCCGCGAAGGTGCGCGTCATGGATCCCATGGCGGCGCACGGTAATTGACGTGTCGTCAGATGTGGAGGGGCGTGCGCCTCCGGCTCACCAGTACTGGACGGTCACCTTGGCCAGGATGATCACTCCGACCGCGATCACCACGAGGCCGAACACCGTGCCGAACATGTCCTTGCCCGGCTGCGGCTCGGAGGCGGTGGCCTTCTCGGGGTCTGCGGCCACGTAGTACACGAGCGTCTCGTCGCCCCGGCCGCGGCTCGCGGGCCCGCCGGACTCCTTGAACCGCACGGCCCGGCCGCCCTCGGTGGTGAAGTCGTACTCGTGCCACTGGATGCGCCGGGCCACGTTGTTGACCATCTGCACCCGCACGTACGCGGCCACGACCCGGGCCTGCGCGGTGAGCCCGCTCTCCCAGGCCGCCCGCCGCTCCCTGGCGCGGCGCACGATCGCGTACGCGGCCCAGATCAGCAGCACTATGAGCAGCGGGAAACATATGTGGAAGACGAAGCCGTCCATGGCCGCGGGACCCCCGGTTCAGAAGTGTTCGGTGGGCAGATCGGCCACGAAGAATACGCAGAAGGCCACGACCAGTCCCACGAATCCGAGCAGCAGCACCGTCCCCGCCACGTTCACCGCGGGGCGCGGCGCGTGGGCCGTGGCGTGCTCGGGGCGGTCCGGCGCGTAGCGCACGACCACCACGTCGCCCTGGACCGTCACGGCGGGGCCACCCGCCTCGTCGATGCGGACGGTACGGCCGTCGCCGGTGGTGAACTCGTAGACGTGGTGCTGTGTCGTGTGCGGGCGGTCGCCGCCGCTCGTCCGGGTGTACGCGCGCAGGCAGCGCGCCTCGGCGGTGAGCCCGCCGCGCCAGGCGGTGCGCAGACGCAGCGACTGCCGCGCCACCGCCCACCCCATGCACAGCGCCACCCCGGCGATGAACACCGGCACGAGATAGAAGAACAGGTCCATGGCACTCCCCCGTAGTCGTGCTTCCCCTGCACACCGCCCCGCGATCGGGCGGTGTGCGGGGAAGCTACCCGCGTCCGGGGCGAAAGCGCCTCAAGAGAACCTCAGAACGTCAGAACGTGACGTCCGAGCATGCGTAGAACGCGTTCGCCGTGTCCGCGATCGTCCACACCGCGAGGATCACGTGGTGGCCGGACTTGCCGGAGGGCAGGGTGCCGGAGTGCGAGAGGGTGGCCGGCGGCTGGCCGCTGTAGGGCACCGTGAGGAACGGGGTGGTGTCCAGGGCGGACCGGGTCAGCGCCTTGCTGTCGTCCCAGCCGTTCTTGGTGACGTAGTAGCGGAAGTCCGTGGTGGAGTGTCTGGCGGTGAACTGCCAGCGGAACGTGTAGCTCTGACCGCCCGTCACCTTGGTGGTGGGCCAGGCCGAGCCGTTCGGCTGCTTGGGCGCGTTGAGCTGCCCGAACTCGCCGTGGTTGGCCGAACAGATCTGGCCGTCGGCGGGACCGGCGGCCGGGAAGCCCTTGGGGCCCTCGACGCTCTGCGGCTCCCACTGGATGTTGCCGCAGTTGGCGACGGTGCCGTTGGCGCAGAGCTTCTGCCGGCTGATGGGCAGGTCGGTGTAGCCGTGGCCGCTCGCGCCTCCGGCCGAGAGCGCGAACGCCCCCGCGGTCGTGAGGCCGAGCAGGGCCGCGTAGGTCTTGGTACGTCGGGAGGTCTTCCGCATGCTGCCGCTCCTGGGGGTGTGGGGAGTGCCGGAAGCCGTGCGCACAGCGATATTCCAGGTCTAGACCAACCCCCAATGTATTGCCGGGAGTTGGCCGTGTCCAGACAAAGACGTGACCGTACCGATCCTTGACCGGCCCACACCCTCGGGTTCGGTGCCCGTCACTCACCCCGGCCCGTGTAGAACGCCACCGTCAGGTCCTTCACCAGCGCCCTGCGCTCGTAGTCGTCCAGCTCGACCAGACCCCGGGTGGTCAGCCTCGTCACCGTGTCCTCCACCGAGTCCACGACCGAGGTCAGCACACTGTCGCGGTGCTGCGCGTCGAGCGCCGCGATCCGGCGGCGCTGCATCGCGGCCGCCACCTCGGGCGCGTACTCGATCCGCGTCGGCTGCGCCGAGAACACCTCGATGCCGACCGGTTCGGCGTCCGTGGCCAGGCGCCGGGTGAGCAGATCGCCGACGGCCTCGGCGTTGCGCAGCGTCGGGGCGTCCGTGTGGAAGGCGTCGGCGGGCAGCTGGGACAGGACCCGGGCCAGCCCCGCCTCGACGCACTCGCGCAGGTACTCCTCGTGGTCCTCCACGCCGAGCGTGGCCCGTGCCGTGTCCTTGATCCGCCACACGACGAGCACGACGACGCGCAGCGCGACCCCGTTCGCGTCGACCGCGGGCATCGGCTCGCTGCGCCAGTGACGCAGCCGCAGGTCGACACGGCGGCGCAGCAGCAGCGGGTTCACCCACAGCAGCCCGGACCTGCGCACACTCCCCCGGTAGCGCCCGAACAGGGTGAGCACCCAGGCCCGCCCGGCCCGGCCGCGGGCGAGCCCGCCGAACCCGAACAGGGCGAGCGCGCCGGAGCCCGCGAGCGCCGCCCACTGGGCAGCGCCGAGCCCCACGCCCTCGTACCCGGGCAGCCCGGCGATCTCCGTCATGATCCGCGGCAGCGCCCCGGCCCACCCGAGGGAGACCGCGGCGCCGGCCGCGCCCACGGCCCCGCCGAACACCCCGACCGCACCGGGCAGCACCCGCCCGGCTCGCTCCCCGAGGTCCGGGTCGAGGGACGGCACCGGCCGGGCCGGTGTGCGCAGGTGCGGGCGCGGCGCGGGGCGGCCGCCGCCGGTGCCGGTGCCCACGACGGCGGGCCGCAGCGGCACCGCCACCGGTTCCGGGTCGTCCCGGAACAGCAGGTGCAGGGGGATCTCGGTGGTCGCCTCGTTGTGAATGAGCCGGGTGCCCCGGCCCGCGGGCGGTCCGGCACCCGGGACCGGCCCCGCTCCCTCCCGCCCGGACTCGGCCCGGCCGGACCGCTCGGTCCTGCCGCCGGCGCCGCTCCGGTCGTCGGCCGCGCTCCGGCCGCCCGTCGCGCGGTCGTCGTCGGCCTCCGGCGCCGGGCGCTCCGCTGCCCGTTCCGGCTGTTCCGCCGTCGTACTCATCCTCGCCTCCGTACTGAGATGTCGCCGCCTGCCGCCTGCTCACCACTGGGCCGCCTCACCGGCCCGCACCGTTCACGAGAAGAGCCGCCGCCATGTCTCCGGCCCCGGGTATCCGTCGGCCGCCGCGCCCCGCCAGCCCTGGGCCCGCTGGAACGCCTCGACATTGCGCCGGTCCGCCTCGCCCCAGCGCGGGCCCGGACCCTGGGTGTAGTACTTGCCGAAACCTTTCTTCGCGAGCTGCTTGCCGAGCTGGGTGACCGAGGCACTGCTCACGCCGGGCCGGAACGTGGCCGCCCCCGGGAACGCCGGTACCTTGCTCCCCTTGGCGCCGCCGCTCCCACCACTGCCGCCGCCGCTGCCGCTGCCGCTGCCGGGGATGTCCTTGCCCTTGCCGCTGACCAGGTACGACCAGGTCGTCGGCCCGGGAATGCCGTCCGCGTCGGCGCCGGTCCAGCCCTGCGCCTTCTGGAACGCCTGCGTCGCCTTGCGGTCCGCTTCGCCCCAGCGCGGGCCGGGCCCCTCGCTGTAGAACCGCTTGCCGCCGCGCTCCACGAGCAGCTTGCCGAGCTGGGTCACGTACGCGTTGTTCGCGCCGGGCCCGAAGGACGCGGCTCCCGGGTACTTCGTCGTCGCCGACGCGTCGGAGCCCGAGGTGGTGCCCGCCTTCACGCCTTTGTAGCGGTAGGCGAGGTACTTGCTGGAATTGCTCCAGTACGCATACGGGGTGGACTGCTTGCGGGTGCCGGGGCGGGTCTGCTCGTAGGCGATGTAGTAGCTGCGCGTGTAGTCGGTCCAGCCGCCGAAGATCGTGACGTGGGAGCCCTTCTCCGGGTCGGCGGGGTTGTGGAAGAGCAGGATGTCGCCGGGCTGCAGCTGGGCCTTGGTGATCCGGGTGCCGTAGGCGGCGAGGCTGCCCGTCCACTCGTTGCCCGGCAGGTCCCATGCCATGGAGACGAACCCCGAGCAGTCCTGGCGGTAGCCGTCCTTCCAGAACTTGTCCATGCTGTACGGCACCTTCGCCGCGACCCAGGTCTTGGCGCGGTTGATGATCGCGGCCCGGGTCGTGGTGCGCAGCGCGCTCTGCCGGGCGAGGTCTACGGTTTCCGCCGCGGAGCCGGGGGCGCCGGGTGCCCCGTGCAGCGCGCTGGTGCCGCCCTGCGGAGTGGAGGTCCCGTCGGGGCCGGGGTCCTGGGGTCTGGCCTCGTGGTGTCCGGCCGCGATCGCCGGGGCCTGCTGGAGGCCGCCGATGACGGTGCCGGCCGCGGCGGCGGCGACCAGCATGTGCCGGGCGCCGACCTTGGTGCGCACCGGGTGCGGGACGGTGCGGCGCCACTGGGCGCAGCCCGCGCAGCCGCAGTCGCCCGCCGGGTCGATCTCCTCGAAGACCGGAGTCTCCATGCGCTCCCTGCCCTCGCCGCGATCCATGCGATTCCCCTCACACTCCGGTGCCGACCGTTGGACTGATGAGCCTCGTGCTCGCACGCAGGAAGCGTCTCAACTCTCTACGCAAATCGCATGTTGACGGTCCGAATGATGGAAATCGGCACAAATCGACCCCTCCTTCGGCGCGTCGAGTGGTCAGGAGCACCCCTGGAGGTCGGGTAAAGTTATGCAGGTCAGCAGGCGCCGCTAGCTCAGTTGGTTAGAGCAGCTGACTCTTAATCAGCGGGTCCGGGGTTCGAGTCCCTGGCGGCGCACAGACGATCGAAGGCCTCTCGCATCAGCGGGGGGCCTTCGGTGTTGGACCGATTCCGCCTCGGCACCCTTCGCGGCTGGGGGTCCGGGGGGTGGCTCCGCCACCCACACCCCCCGCGCGGGGTCGCCGCCCGCACCACAGATGCCGCAGAGCCCGACCCCCGACCGGGGTCCCTGCCCCCGTCGTACGGCTAACGTGACCCCATGCCGCGTGACCTCCAGGAACAGATCAAGAAGCTGATCGTCGACCGGCGGCTTCCGCCGGGGGCCTCGCTGCCCACCGAGCCCGAGTTGATGGAACTCCTCGGCGTCAGTCGCAACTCCGTTCGGGAAGCGCTCAAGGCCCTCCAGGCGATGGGCATCGTCGAGATCCGGCACGGTTTCGGCACCTACGTGGGGTCCATGTCGATGGCCCCGATGGTCGAGGGCCTCACCTTCCGCACCGTCGCCGCGCACTACCGCGGCGAGGACGGCCTGCTCCAGCTGCTCGAACTGCGCGAGGCCGTGGAGACCGGGCTCGTGGCGCGCCTCGCGGGCAAGGTGCCGGACTCCGACCTCGCCGAACTCGACGCCCTGGTCGCGCAGATGGAGAAGGAAGCCGCAGCCCCGGACGCGGCGGTCGCTGCGGCCACCGACCGCGCCTTTCACGCCACCCTCTACCGCAGCCTGGGCAACCCGCTGCTCGGCGAGGTCATGGAGGCCTTCTGGGAGGCCTTCCACCGGGTGCGCACCGACCTCGTGGACGTGCCGCAGGACCCGGTCGTGACCTGCCGTCAGCACCGGGAGATCCTCGACGCGGTGCGCTCCGGGGACATGATCCGGGCGGAGCGGGCGATACATGATCACTTCGGGAACATTCGGCTCCGATTGGCAGCAACCCCACAGCAAGACCGGTAAACACCATGTTTCGCTGCGTATCGCCCTTGCGATCATGATGCGGGGCGCAGCACCCTATCCTGGAGCCATTGGCTCCAATGAGGCTTACGGTGCAAGGCAGTTGGAGGCCGCACCGAGGCCCGTACGGCGGGAACACGGCACGATCCGGTTGCTGAAGGCACGGGTATGGGGGTCCCGTTCATGAAGCGATGCCGAGGGGGGCATCATGCAACCGGAAGGTTGTCGTTCCAGTCTTAGAGAGGGTGGGACGGTGGCCTGCCACTGATACGCCCGGAACGGTCGAGGGGGACCGGCCCGGGTGCGAACCGACGACCACGCGGTGACTCGCGTGCGGGGGGATGACTCATGACGTCGACGCCGACCGGCGCCCGGCACAACTTCGACGCGTCCGAAACGACCCAGCTGCGCGTACCGCCGCACCGCACCGGCGGCTTCAGACGCATCAAGAAGTCGCTGCCGCGGTACGACTACGAGCACTACAGCCGCCTCGCCGGACCCCTCACGCAGCCCGATCCGACGAAGCCGTACGAGGTCCAGTACCGCTCCCTGCTCTCGCAGGAGCCGCACCGGCTCCGTGCCGCGCTCATGCTGGGCGCCGCCCCGCTGCTCTCCCTCGTGCTGCTGTTCTGGCTGCTGCAGCCCGAGCACTGGACCGAGCGCGACTACGTGAAGTACGACTTCCTGCCGGCGCTCGACATCGTCATGCTCGTCTCGATCGGCCTGATCGAGTTCTTCCGCTGCATGAACGTGCTGTCGAACGCGCACGCCACGCTGGTCGCCCGCGACCCGATCCCGGTGGTGCCCGAGACCGGCACGAGAGTCGCGTTCCTGACCTCGTTCGTGCCCGGCAAGGAGCCGATCGAGATGGTGACGAAGACCCTGGAGGCGGCGGTCAAGCTGCGCCACCGGGGCCTTCTGCACATCTGGCTGCTCGACGAGGGCGACGACGCCGAGGTCAAGGCGGTCTGCGAGCGGCTCGGCGTGCACCACTTCTCCCGCAAGGGCGTCGCGAAGTGGAACCAGCCGAAGGGCCCGCACCGGGCCAAGACCAAGCACGGCAACTACAACGCCTGGCTGGACGCGCACGGCGACGACTACGACTTCTTCGCCTCGGTCGACACCGACCACGTGCCGATGCCCAACTACCTGGAGCGGATGCTCGGCTTCTTCCGCGACCCGAACGTCGGCTTCGTCATCGGCCCGCAGGTCTACGGCAACTACGACAACTTCGTCACCAAGGCCGCCGAGTCCCAGCAGTTCCTCTTCCACGCGCTGATCCAGCGCGCCGGCAACCGCTACGGCGCGCCCATGTTCGTCGGCACGTCGAACGCCGTGCGCATCAAGGCGCTCAAGCAGATCGGCGGCCTGTACGACTCGATCACCGAGGACATGGCGACCGGTTTCGAGATCCACCGCCACAAGAACCCGGCCACCGGCAAGAAGTGGCGCTCGGTCTACACGCCGGACGTGCTCGCCGTCGGTGAGGGCCCGAGCGCCTGGACGGACTTCTTCACGCAGCAGATGCGCTGGTCGCGCGGTACGTACGAGACGATCCTCAAGCAGTACTGGAAGGGCTTCTTCACGCTCCCGCCGAGCAAGCTCTTCAACTACACGATGATGATCATCTTCTACCCGATGGCGGCGATGAACTGGATCCTGGCGGCGCTGAGCTGTGCGCTGTTCCTGGGTCTGGGCGCCTCGGGTGTGAACATCGACCCGACCATCTGGCTGATGCTGTACGGCAACGCGTCGGCGCTGCAGATCGGCCTGTACATCTGGAACCGCCGGCACAACGTCTCGCCGCACGAGCCGGAGGGCTCCGGCGGCGTCGCCGGTATGGTGATGTCCGCGCTGTCCGCGCCGCTGTACGCGAAGGCGCTGATCGACTCGATGCTGCGCCGCAAGAGCAAGTTCGTGGTCACCCCCAAGGGCGACTCGGCCAGCCCCGACCGGTGGTTCGGGACGTTCCGGTACCACTGGTACTTCATCTTGATCTTCGCCGGGTCGATCGCCGCCGGCTTCGTGTTCGGCCACTCCCACCCGGCGATGATCACCTGGGCGTGCTTCGCCCTGCTGATCACCGCGCTGCCGATGTTCGCCTGGCGGTACATGCTGCGGCAGGACAAGAAGAAGCCGAAGCACGCCGCCGAGGCGCCCCAGCAGCCGGGGCTGCCTCAGCAGGCCGCGCAGCCGCACGGTGCGCCGCAGCCGAAGCCCAGTTGGGCCGCGGACGGGGGCAACGACCAGACCATGCAGATCTCCCTGGGGGGACGTAACAAGTGAAAGACGGTGCGAGCCGCCGCCGTGCCCGACGGATAGCCATCGGCACGGTGGTGGTACTGGCGCTGGCCGGGATGAACGGACCCTGGCTGTATCGCTTCGGGTCGGCCAAGTACCACGACTACAAGATCAACAGACCCGAGTACAAGGCCGAGAACGGCAAGTGGGACGTCATCGACTTCCCCAAGGACATGCGCCTCAACACGATCCACGCGGCGCTGCTCCGCACCGGCAAGATCCTGCTGGTGGCCGGTTCGGGCAACAACCAGAAGAACTTCGACGCGAAGAAGTTCGACACCCGGTTGTACGACCCGGTGAAGAAGACGATCAAGAAGATCCCGACGCCGAGCGACCTGTTCTGCACGGGCCACACGCAGCTGGCCAACGGGAACCTGCTGATCGCGGGCGGCACCAAGAAGTACGAGAAGCTCAAGGGCGACGTCACCAAGGCCGGCGGCCTGATGATCGTCCACAACGAGGACCCGGACGCGCCCAAGACCATCAAGGCCGGTACGAAGTTCACCGGCAAGGAGAACGGCAAGACGTTCGTCTCGGACATCAACATCACCGTCGAGCGGGCCAAGAAGGTCTTCGACCCGCAGACCGGCAAGTTCCTGCGCAACGACCCGGGGATCGGCCGGGTCTACGTCGAGGCGCAGAAGAGCGGCACCAAGTACGAGACCGGCACCCAGGACAACTACCGGGTGCAGGGCCTCACCGGCGCCGACGCGCGCAATGTGTACGGCATCGCGCAGAAGCTCGCCCTCGACAAGAAGGACTTCCAGGGGATCAAGGACTCCTACGAGTTCGACCCGGTCGCCGAGAAGTACATCAAGGTCGACCCGATGAACGAGGCGCGCTGGTACCCCACGCTGACCACGCTCTCGGACGGCAAGGTCCTCTCGGTCTCCGGCCTCGACGAGATCGGGCAGCTGGTGCCCGGCAAGAACGAGGTGTACGACCCGAAGACGAAGAAGTGGACGTACCTCAAGGACGTCCGCCAGTTCCCGACGTACCCGGCGCTGTTCCAGATGGAGAACGGCAAGATCTTCTACTCGGGTGCCAACGCGGGCTACGGACCGGACAACGTCGGCCGCAAGCCCGGCATCTGGGACCTGACGACGAACAAGTTCCAGAAGATCCCGGGGCTCTCCGACGCCAACATGATGGAGACGGCCAATACGGTCGAGCTGCCGCCCGCGCAGAACCAGAAGTACATGGTGGTCGGCGGCGGCGGGGTCGGCGAGTCCAAGCTGTCCAGCAAGAAGACCCGGATCGTCGACCTCAAGGCCGCCGACCCGACGTTCGTGGACGGCCCCGAGCTGGAGAAGGGCACCCGCTATCCGCAGGCCTCGGTCCTGCCCGACGACAGCGTGCTGATCTCCGGCGGCTCCGAGGACTACCGCGGGCGCGGGGACTCCAACATCCACCAGGCGCGGATCTACGACACGAAGACGAACTCGTTCAAGCGCGTCGCGGACCCGCTGGTGGGCCGCAACTACCACTCCGGGTCGCTGCTGCTGCCCGACGGGCGCGTGCTGTTCTTCGGCTCCGACTCGCTCTACGCGGACAAGGCGAACACCAAGCCCGGCGAGTTCGAGCAGCGCATCGAGATCTACACGCCGCCCTATCTGTACCGGGACTCGCGGCCCACGCTGCAGGGCGGCGAGAAGACGATCGCGCGGGGCTCCTCGGCGACGTACCGGACGGACCACGCGTCGTCGATCACGACGGCCCGGCTGATCCGGCCGAGCGCGTCGACGCATGTCACGGACGTCGACCAGACGTCGATCGCTCTCGACCTGAAGAAGTCCGACGACTCGGTCACGGTGACCGTGCCGAAGAACCGCTCGCTGGTCGAATCGGGCTGGTACATGCTGTTCGTGACGGATGATCAGGGCACGCCCAGCAAGGCCCAGTGGGTGCACGTGCCGTAACAGGCTTCAGGGGCGCGGGAGTTGTCTCCCGCGCCCCTGCATCGTGTCTGCCTGCCCGGTCAGTTGGCGGCGTCGGCGAGCTTCATCGCGTACGCGCCCCACCACTCCCCGGCCTTGGGGCCGCCCTTGCACGTGCCGTCGGACTCGCCGGGACGCTTGACCCAGAGGTACGCCTTCACCAGCGGGTCGCCGGTCTTCGTGGTCGGGGTCTCGCCCAGCGCCCGCCCGGGCGGATTGCACCAGCGCTCGTCGGCGGAGCCGGCCGTGTACGGTCCGTTCCCGTTCCGGCTGGTGTCGATGACGAACGGCTTGTTGCCGACCTTCGCCGACAGTTCCTTGCCGTACTTCACGGAGTCGTCGGTGGTGTAGAAGTTCGACACGTTCACCGAGAAGCCGTCGGCCTGGTCGATGCCGGACCACTGCAGCGGCTGGAAGATCTGGTCGGGCTTGCCCCAGCCCGCGTTGCCCGCGTCCAGGTAGACCGTCGTGTTCTTCAGCGACTGGAGCTTGCCGATGGCGCCCTTGAGCAGGTCGTAGCGCTCCTCGTGGAACTGCTCCGGCGTACAGTTGTCCACCATGTGCTGGACGGCGTCCGGCTCCAGGATCACCGTGGCGGGCCGGTCGCCGATGCCCGCCGCCACCTGGTCGATCCACTCCCGGTACGCGTTCCCGTCGGCGGCGCCGCCGCCGGAGTACTGGCCGCAGTCGCGGTGCGGGATGTTGTAGAGGACGAGCAGCGCGTCCCGGTCCGCCTTCTCGGCGGCCTCCGTGTAGCCGCGCGCCTGCTCCTGCGCGTTCTCCGGCAGGATCCACTCGCCGCTGGGCTGCTCGGCGATCTTGCGGACCTTGTCGGCCTCGTCGCCCTTGCCGTCCTCCTCCAGGGCCGCGACGGCCTGAGCGGCCTTGCTGTCCGGGTTGACCCAGAACGGATCGGCGCTCTTCGGCTGCTGCTTCACCGGAGGGCTCGATGAGCCGTCCTTGTCCTTGCCTCCGGAGGAACACGCGGACACCAGCAGCGCCGCCCCCACGACGACTGCCCCGGCCCTCAGTTTCCGGTACATCCACTCCCCCTTGGGTGCACTGTCTGGTCTCCAATCGTGACATACGTCCAGCTCGGACCACGAGGTCGGACCTCGCTTGTCAAAGACCTGTTACAGCCCGCCGCAACGGGGTAGGCGGCGATCAGCGGACGTCTCTCCCGAGGGACGAAAGGGGCAGGGCCATGGCGGAGGGAACCCTCGAACTGCGGTTGGCTTCAGCCCTGCTGGAGTGCGTGGACACGCTCCTCGACGACTTCGACGTCGCCCGCTACCTGCGGCGGCTGGCCGACTCCTGCGCGGAGCTGGCCGGTTCGCGGGGCGCCGGCGTGTTCCTGCGCCGCCCCGAGGGCCCCGTGCTGGTCGCGCAGAGCACCGAACAGGACGCCTGTGCCGGGAGGTTGCTGCGGGGCGACTGGTCCACGAGTCCGGCGCGCGACAGCCTGGAGACCGGGAAGGCCGTGCCGCCGGTCGCCCTGGACTCCGAGGAGGCCGTGGCCCGCTGGCCCGCGTTCGCGTCGGCCGCCCACGGGGTCGCCGCCGCCTGCGCGGTGCCGCTGCGCCGGCGCGAGGACGTGTTCGGCGTGCTCGGCATCACGCTGCCCGAACTCCCCCGGAGCGAACGCGGATTGGCATTCGCACAGACACTGGCCGACGCCGCGGCCGTCGGTCTGTACAACCAGCGCGCTTACGCCCAGTACAAGGAGCTTTCACGGCAGCTGCAAGGGGCACTTGCCAGCCGCGTGCGCATCGAGCAGGCAAAGGGCATACTCGCCGAGCGCTGGGACAGTACACCGGACGCGGCCTTCACGATATTGCGCCAGTACGCACGCAGGAACCGGCTGCCCATGGGCCAGGTCGCGCACTCCGTGATCCATCGCACCCTGACCGACGGGGAGTTGCGTCACGACAAGTCCGGACCTTCCTGAAAAGTGCCGTCCACCTGCGATGACCACGCTGTGCCACCAGCCTCGTACTTGGCGTCAAACGCCCTCTAGGCTGCGCGCCCCATCCGTTCTAAAGTCGGTGCCAGTGGCCCAAGACCTCGGCCCGCAGGACCGGACGACCCCTCGAACCTCCCGCGCCGACGCCGGGTTACTCCCGCAACCCGTAGCGCGCGCGGTCGAGGACCAGCCCGGCCGACGGCTCCGGGGGGAGCGGGTCGTCGGCCGGGCCGGGTGCCGCATATGTCAGCTCTCCCGCTTCGGCGCCTCGTCGATCCCGGTCAGATAGGCGGAGACGACGACGTTCGCGGTGTACGTACGCGACGCCTTGTCGAAGGTTCCGCCGCAGGTGATCAGGCGCAGTTCGGCGCGGTCGGAGCGGTGCTGTCCGTACGCCCGGTGCGGGTCGAAGGAGTCGCGGGAGAAGACCTGGACGTCGTCGACGGTGAACTCGGCGACCGAGCCGTCGTCGCGCACCACCCGCACCGTGTCGCCGGGTTTGGCCTCGCTGAGGTGGAAGAAGACGGCGGGCTTGCTCTCGGTGTCGACGTGCCCGACGAACAGGGATGTGCCGCGCTCGCCGGGCCGGGCGCCGGCGCCGTACCAGCCGACGACTCCGGCCTGGCTGTAGGGCGGCGGGTCGACGGCGCCGCCGCCGTCCAGGCCACGGGCCACGACGGGGGCCTGGATGCGCAGGGCGGCGACGTCGATGCGCTGCGGCTTCGCCGCCTTGACGGGTTTGTGGGCGGCGGGCAGCTCGACGCCGAGGGGGCGGCCGACGGCGGCCGCGTCGCCGGTGGTCGGCGAGGAGAGGTTCACGTCGGTGATGCCGCGGCCCCACAGCCACAGGCCGAGCAGCAGGACCGCCCAGGCGACGCCGGTGATCAGCCGCCCGACGCCGTGCGACGACCGGTCGCTCATGGCGCGCTCACTCCTGCGGGGTCCGGCGGCGCCGGACGCTGCGGAAGGCCACGGCCACGGCGGCGATCGCGGCGAGCACCAGGCCGATGACGGCGTGCCGGGTGCCGGGGCCGTCGGCCATGGCGGCGCGCGGCGCGGTGTGCGCGGCGGCGAGTCCGGTGGCCGCGCCGCCGCCTCCGGCGTGCACGGGCGCGGTCGGCGTCGGTGCCGGCGAGGGGCTGTTCGCCTGCACCCGGACGGTGCCCTTGACCTTGGCGTCGACGCCGTCGCAGGTCACCTTGATCTCGTAGTCGCCCGGGGCGGTGGACGACTTCACGCGGGCCTCCGCGAACAGCGTCGGCCGGTCCGCGGAGGGGGCGAGCACGCCGGGCGTGACGAAGGCGTCGGAGGAGGCGCGGCCGGTGGTGCCGTCGCAGCCGCTCACGCGCAGGTCGACCTCGGTGCCGGCGGGTACCGCGGCGGGGGTGACGGCGACGGAGCCGCCGCGGTCGGCGGCCCGGGCGGTGGCGACCGGCCCCACCGGCACGGTCACCAGGGCGACGGCCGCCGCCGCGGCACTCAGAGCAAGCAGACCAGCACGCATCGTGAACCTCCTGATACTGGCAGGTTCACGCGTCCGGCGGCTTTCCGCATCCCGGGAGGGGCCGGGCGCGGGTCAGACCAGGTCGACGAGGTCGGCGATGGAGTCGACGACGTGCGAGGGGGTGAACGGGTACTTCGCGATATCGGCGTCACTGGTCAGACCGGTGCGCACGA
The DNA here is from genome assembly GCF_050410835.1 of Streptomyces sp. cg35. NCBI lineage: Bacteria > Bacillati > Actinomycetota > Actinomycetes > Kitasatosporales > Streptomycetaceae > Streptomyces > Streptomyces sp. cg35. The sequence goes on along the minus strand of NZ_CP191268.1, from coordinate 5,586,889 downwards.
GGAAGGTCTGCATGCCCGCCTCCAGGCCGGCCAGCACGTCGGTGTCCATCCGGTCGCCGATCATGGCGCTGGTCTCGGAGTGCGCCCCGATGGCGTTCAGCCCGGTGCGCATCATCAGGGGGTTGGGCTTGCCCGCGAAGTAGGGCTGCTTGCCCGTCGCCTTGGTGATCAGGGCGGCGACGGCGCCGGTGGCGGGCAGCGGGCCCTCGGTGGAGGGGCCGGTCTCGTCGGGGTTGGTGCAGATGAAGCGCGCGCCGCCGTTGATGAGGCGGACGGCCTTGGTCATGGCCTCGAAGGAGTAGGTGCGGGTCTCGCCGAGGACCACGTAGTCGGGGGCGTGGTCGGTCAGCACGTAGCCGATGTCGTGCAGGGCCGTGGTCAGGCCCGCCTCGCCGATGACGTACGCGGTGCCGCCGGGCCGCTGGGCGTCCAGGAACTTGGCGGTGGCCAGGGCCGACGTCCAGATGTTGCCGACCGGGACCTCCAGGCCCATGCGGGTGAGGCGGGCCTGGAGGTCGCGGGCGGTGTAGATGGAGTTGTTGGTCAGCACCAGGAACGGCTTGCCGGAGTCGCGGAGCTTCTTGATGAAGGCGTCGGCGCCCGGGATCGGGACTCCTTCATGGATGAGCACCCCGTCCATGTCGGTGAGCCACGAATCGATGGGCTTGCGCTCTGCCATGGGGTGCACTCCTGCGGTTCGCCGTGAATCTAGTGAGCTGAGGGGCGCCGGGACGACTCTGTGCCGACGCCCACAGCCTAATCAGGAAGTGCTGATCTTGACCCCGTCGATCGTCCAGAACCAGTTGTTGCCGCCCGTGTACCGGAAGCGGACCTTCGCCCTGGTCACGCCGCTGGGAACGGACAGGGCGACGGTCTCGGTGCGGGAGGGGACGTCGGCGGTGTACGTCTTCACGGAGACCGGGGTGCCGCCGTCGTAGGAGACGAGGACCTCGCCCTTCTGCGGCGACTCCTGCCGGTAGAAGGTGGTGTACGTGAGCGTGGCCGGGCGCCCGCCGGTGACCGGGAAGTCGGGGCTGACCAGGGTGGAGTCGAAGGTGCCGGAGACGGTCCTGTCGGACCATTCGTCGCCGTCGGCGACCGCGAAGACGTTCCGGGCCCGTACGTTGCACTCGCGCTGCTGGTCGCGTTCGGCCTTGGTCCAGAACTCGTCGGTGGTGAAGGACCAGCCGCGCCACTCGGTGACGCCGCCGGTGCCCATCGCGGAGTTGTCGACGCTCCAGCCGCTGGGCGGGGTGTGTGTGAAGCCGACGGTGCCCGCGCCGATGCCGGTCTCGTCCACCGGGCCGGTGAGCCGGGCGCGCAGGGTGTCGAAGTCGTCCGGGGCCGGCTGCTGGACCGGGCGGCCGTCCAGGCCCCAGGCCGGGTCGATCGCGATGCCGAGGTGGGCGAGGGCGGTGGCGGCGATGTCGGGCATCTTGACGTCGTAGCGGGTGGAGCCGGCGGTGATCGTGCCGCCGACGGCGATCATGAACGTCTGCCGTTCCTGCCAGGTGGAGCCGCCGTGGCCGCCCGGGTCGGTGTGCCCGTGGTCGGCGGTGACGAGGATCAGCCAGTCCTCGTTGCCGTACGTGGCACGGGACTTCACCGCGTCGACCAGCTGCCCGACCTGCCCGTCGACGCCGTGGATCGCGTCCAGGTACTGCCGGCTGGCGGCGCCGTAGGAGTGTCCGGCGTGGTCGACGTTGTCGAGCTGGACGAAGACGGCGTCGGGGTTCGCGCTCGTGAGCCGGTCCACGGCGCGGCTGGTGGTGCCGGTGTCGTACTCGGCGCTCGGGGTCGAGACGCGGGTGTCGACCTTCGACGAGAAGACCGTGTCCGTGAGCGGCGCCCAGGAGGAGACGGCGTACGTCGACAGGTTCGGCTTCGCGGTCTCGACGCGGGTGAGGAAGTCCGGGTACTGGGCGAACTTGTGGCCGGTGAAGTTGTTGTCCTTCACGTGGTGCTTGTCGGGCCAGACGCCGGTGATCAGCGTCGACCAGCCGGGCCCCGACATGGTGGGCGCCATCGGGTCGGCGTAGATCGAGCTGGGCGCGGTGAGGCCGGCCGCCATCAAGGCCTTCAGGCGGGGCGCGTCGGCGTCCTTGATTCTGCTGAGGAGCGTGCCGTCGAGGCCGATGACCAGGACCTTGGGGGCCTTGGCCGCGGCGAGCGCGCTGTTCGCGAGGGGGCCGGCCACCGCGAACGCGGCGACGGTGGCGGACAGGACGGTGCGGCGGGATATGCCGTGGCGGGACATGTCTTCCTCCAGGGGCGTACGAGTACGGGTCCGGGCCAACTCCCCCAGTACAGCGAGGATTTGGACCAGACCCGTTATCTTCTGGTGACGTGGGAGCGAAGGGCCATGGACATTCGTGCCGGCCCGATGGACTCGGGCCCGGTGGACCGGCGGACAGGTCTCAGCTGCCGGTCGCGGACTTCCAGTCGTCGACGTACGTCTGGAGGTTCTTGTCGATGTCGTTCCAGTCCGGCTCGAAGATCTCCACACCGTCCATGATCTTGGCGAGCGCGAGGGCGTTCTCGTCGGTGGCCTTGACGTCCTTGCGGGCCGAGAAGCCGCCGCCGACGGCGCTGACCTGCCGCTGCTGCTCGGCGGCGAGCATGAAGTCGAGGAGCTTCTTGCCGTTCGCGGTGTGCGGGGCGTTCTTCACGAGGCCGGCCGCGTACGGGAGGGCGAAGGAGGTGGGCTTGCCGCCTTCGGCCTTCGGGAACCAGATGCCGAGGTTCGGCATGTCCTTGGACTGGGCGTAGTTCATCTGCACATCGCCGTTGGCGACGAGGAGTTCGCCCTTGTCGACCTTGGGGGCGAGCTTGCCGGTGGAGGCGGACGGGCCGACGTTGTTGGCCTGGAGCTTCTTCAGGTAGTCCATGGCCTGCTGCTTGCCGCCGAGGTCGTGCATGGCCTTGACGACGACGGCCGTGCCGTCGCCGGCCACGCCCGGGGTGGAGTACTGCAGCTTGTTCTTGTACTTCCCGTCGAGCAGTTCCTCCCACGTCGTGGGCGCCGTCTTGAGCTCCTTCTTGTTGTAGATGAAGCCGAAGTAGTTGTTCACGACCGAGGTCCAGGTGCCGTCGGCGGCCTTGTCCGCGCCGTCGACCTGGTCGGAGCCCTCGGGCGCGTACGTGGCGAGCAGGCCCTTGCCGTCGGCCTGCTGGATGAACGGCGGCAGGGTGACGAGGACGTCGGCCTGGGTGTTGGTCTTCTCGCGGACGGCGCGCTGCACGACCTCGCCGGAGCCGCCCTCGACGTACTTGACCTTGATGCCGGTCTTCTTGGTGAAGTCCTTGAAGACCTGGTCGTACCAGCCGTCGCCGTTCTCGCCCTTGAGGCCGTCGGCGCTGTAGACGGTGACGGCCTTCTCGTCGGAGGCGGCGGAGCTGCCGCCGCAGGCGGTCAGGGAGGCGGCGAGGGCGAGGCTGCCGGTGACGGCGCCGATGGTGGTGAGCGTGTTTCTGCGCATGGCGAGGTGAACTCCGTTGCGTGATACGAGGGTCAGCGGTACGAGGCCTTGGTGCGGATCCGGGAGACGGCGAGCAGCACGATCAGGGTCGCGGCCATCAGGACCACCGCGATCGCGGATCCGGTGAACAGCGAGCCGCGGTCGGTGGTCGCGTAGATCTGCACCGGCAGCGGCATCCAGTCCGGCGGGTAGAGCATCATGGTGGCGCTCAACTCGCCCATGGACAGGGCGAAGCAGAGCCCGGCGGCCGCGTTCAGGGAGGGCAGCAGCAGGGGCAGCTTCACCTTCCACAGGACGTACGCGGGCCGGGCGCCGAGCGACGCCGCGGCCTGCTCGTACGCCGGGTCGAGACGCACGATGGCCGCCGAGACCGACTGGTAGGCGAACGCGGTGACAAGAATCGTGTGCGCGATGATGACGATCCAGCGCGTGCCGTTGAGCAGCATCGGCGGCTTGCTGAACGCGACGAGCACGGCGAGGCCGACGACGACGGACGGCACGGCGACGGGCAGCATGAACAGGGCGTCCATCGCCCGGCGCCCGCCCTTCCTCAGCGACGCGGCGGCGAGCGCGGCCCACCCGCCCACGACCAGCGCGAGCACACTCGCCGTGACGGCCGTGACGAGGCTGGTGGTCAGCGCGGTGAGCGAGTCCCCGCTGGTGGCGGCCTGGTAGTGCCCGCCGGTGAACCCGGAGGGCAGGGCCCCGGACCAGTTCGTGGCGAACGAGGCGGCGACGATGACGAGAAGAGGCAGCGCGAAGAGCGGAAGGAAGAGGAGGAAGAAGACGGCCCAGGTGGCCCACTTGCCCTTCTTGCTATGCACCAGCATGAGACTTCACCCCAGGGAGGACAGCGCCCTGAAGGGGCGCGGGGAACTGCGCGCTCAGCCACGACGAACCCGCGGACAAGGAACACTCACGCGCCGGCACGACGGCTCACCACCCGGTAGAGCCCGTAGAGGCCGACGGATATGAGGACGTTGACCACGGCCACGACGCAGGCCCCCGGATAGTCGGACTCCAGGATCGCCTTGCTGTACACGAGCATCGGAAGCGTCGTGACCCCCTTGGCCCCGGTGAACAGCACGATGCCGAACTCGTTCAGGCACATGACGAGGACCAGCGAACCGCCGGCGGCCAGCGCGGGCAGCGCCTCGGGCAGGATGACCTGCCGCACGATCCGCGCGGGCCGCGCGCCCAGCGACGAGGCGACCTCCAGCTGAGCCGTGTCGACCTGGGAGAACGCGGCGAGCAGCGGCCGCATCACGAACGGCGTGAAGTACGTGACCTCGGCGAGCAGGACGCCCCAGGGCGTGGTCAGGAACTGGAAGGGGCCGGTGGCGGCGCCCGTCACGTCCGTCCACAGCCCGTTGGCCATGCCGACCTGCCCGTAGACGAAGAGCAGGGCGAGCGTGATGAGGAAGGACGGGAAGGACAGGAACACGTCGATGAACTTGGCGACGGCCTTCCCGCCGGGGAACGGCACGAACGCGATGACCAGCGCGAGCACGAACCCGAGGACGAGGCAGCCGACGGTCGAGCCGACGGCGAGCCACACCGTGGTGCCGAGCGCCTCGCGGAACGCGGACGAGGCGAACACATCGGCGTACGGCTCGATCGACGTGCCGCCGGTGTCGGGCCGGAGGGACTGCTGGACGACGAGGCCGAGGGGGTAGAGGAAGACGACGGCGAGGGCGGCGACCGGCGGCACCGCCCACACCCAGCCGCCCGCGATGCGGCGCGACGTGGTGACGGTCCCGGCCGGCGTGGCGAGGGCGGCGCTAGCCATCCTTGCTCACCCCCGCGGCGACTTCGGCGGCCAGCAGCACCGCGTCCTGGGGCGCGAAGTGCACGGTGACCCGCTCGCCCAGGGCGGGCGGCTCCCTCAGCTCGCGCAGGTCGGCCTTGACGCGGTGCCCGTCCACGTCGACGTAGAGCCGGTGCGTCGAGCCGCGCCACTGGACCTCGGCGACCTCGCCCGTCAGGGAGTTGGGGCCGTCGCCGAGTCCGACGAGGTGCGGGCGCACGCACAGGGTGGCCGTGACGCCGGGCGCGACGTCGCCGGTGGGCACCTCGAGCTCGGCCTGTCCGAAGGAGACGGCGCCGGAACCGACGGTGACCGGAAGGAGGTTGGCGTTGCCGACGAAGGAGGCGGTGAACTCGGTGCGCGGCCTGCGGTACAGGTCCTGGGGCGTGCCCACGTCCTGCAGCCGTGCCTTGTCCATGACGGCGATCCGGTCGGCCAGGGTGAGCGCCTCGACCTGGTCGTGGGTGACGTAGAGGATGGAGACGTCGGGCAACTCGCGGTGCAGGCGTGCCAGTTCGGCCAGCATGCCGGACCTGAGCTGTGCGTCGAGCGCGGACAGCGGCTCGTCGAGGAGCAGGACGCCGGGGCGGATGGCGAGCGCGCGGGCGATGGCGACGCGCTGCTGCTGTCCGCCGGAGAGTTCGCGCGGGTACCGCTTGGCGTAGGCCGCCATGCCGGTCAGGTCCAGCGCCTCGGCGACGCGCGCCGGGATCTCGCCCTTCGGCACCTTCTGCGCGCGCATCCCGAAGGCGACGTTGTCCTCGACCCTCATGTGCGGGAACAGGGCGTACTGCTGCACGACCATGCCGATGCCGCGCCGGTGCGGCGGCAGGCCGGTGACGTCGCGCCCGCCGATGAGGACGCGCCCGGCGGCGGGCCGTACGAATCCGGCGACCGCGCGCAGGGCCGTCGTCTTGCCGGAGCCGGAGGGCCCGAGGAGGGCCATCACCTCGCCCGGTTCGACGGTCAGGTCGAGGGAGTCGAGGACGGTGTTCCCGCCGTAGGCGACGGAGACCCGGTCGAACCGGATGCCGCTGCGGGGGTCGGGTATCGGGTCGGTCACCTTTCCCACCGGTCCTGCTCGTCGGCGGTCTGTTCGGTCGGCACGACCTCGCGGCCGCATTGCTCTGCGTGCCGGGCGTGCGTGGTGCCCACCACGCCGGCTCCTACGACGATGACTCTCACGGCGGCAACGCTCCTTGGGGCGGGTGTCCCGCAGGGGTCCGGGCACCAACGGGACGGTGAACGGCCACCCAAGGTTGGCCTAGACCCGTTACGCTCTCGTTATCGACGTGAGTCGTGGAGAGTCAACTGACCGCGATATATGCGTAGTTACCGCTCGTCGCCGCCCAAACGCGTGGTGAACGAGAACCGGTCCCCGCGGTAAAGCGTTCGCACGCGCTCGGTGGCCCGGCCCCCGGTGTCGTACGAGACACGGTGGATCAGCAGCATCGGCAGGGCGGGCGGTGTCCCGATGAGCAGGGCCTCGCGCGGCGTCGCGAGCACCGTCTCGATGCGTTCGTCGGCCGAGCCGAAGTCGATGCCGAGGCGTTCGTGGACGTACGAGTAGAAGGACGAGTCGGGGTCGAAGTCGGTGTCGAGGCGCGGCATCCGTGCGACGGCCACGTACGTGGACTCCAGGCCGACCCGCTCGTCGTCGGCGAGCAGGACGCGCTCCATGTGCCAGACGGGCTCGCCGCGCTCCAGGCCGATCTCGGCGGCGAGCGCGGGCGGGCACGGGAAGCGGTCGAGGCCGATGAGGTTGCGGCCCGGCCGCCTGCCCTGGCGGCGTACGCCCTCGGTGTACGAGGCGAGGGAGAGGGGCTGTTCCAGCTTGGGGCCCGCGACGACCGTGCCCCGGCCCTGGCGCCGCAGCCGTCCTTCGAGCAGCAGCTCGCGCAGGGCCTGCCGCACGGTCTCCCGCGAGACCTCGTAGCGGACGGCGAGGTCGCGCTCGGTGGGGAGCGTCTCGCCGCCGGCCAGCTCCCCGATGAGGGTGCTGAGCCGGGCCTTCACCGCGTAGTACTTCGGGATGCGGCCGTGCTCGGGGATGCCGTCGCGCACGGGGGCGCCGGGTGCCTGGTCGTTCGGGTAGTCCACGCAGGGATGGTCGCAGACGCCGGTGAACGCCCCGGGGCGGGACGTGGTGCGGGCCGGGTGCCGGGGTCAGCGCCGGCCGGGGCGCAGGCGGCGGGATCCGGCCATGAGGGCGACGCCGCCGAGGAGCAGGGCGACGGAGGTGGCCCCGAGTCCGAGCAGTGCGCCGCCCGGTCCCGTCCTGGCGAGCTGCCCCGGGAGGCCGGAGCCGAGGCGGTCCCCGTACCCGTCGCCGCCCTCGTCCGGGACGATGTCGAAGGGGTAGTCGTCGGACTCCCCCACCCAGTCGCCGTCGTCGTCCCGGCGCTGCACGAGCGCGGCGTCGACGACGACGTGGTCGGGCCGGGTGTCGGAGGTGAACGCGAGCCGGACCTGCACGGTGACCGTCTCGCCGGGGCCGACCGAGAAGCCCGGGAAGCCGTCGTCGAAGACGCCCACGTGCTCGTGCCGGCCGGTCTCCTCGAACCGCACCGGACGCCAGCGCGTGCCGTCGTCGAACTCCAGCTGGATCTGCCGGGGCCGCAACGACCGCTGCCGGTCGACGAAGACGAGGACCGGGTGGACGGCGCTGCAGGCGGAGGCGGTCGTGTTGGTCAGATCGAGCGACCAGCGCCCGTACCCGCCGCCGGGGTGGTAGTCGCTCGGCCCCTTGTGGATCTCGGTGTCGATCGGGAAGTCGCCGCTGTCGGGGGAGATTTCGCAGACGGGCTCCCGGACGGGGGCGGCCGGGCCCGCGTCGCGCGCCCTGGCGTCCGCCCCGGCCGCCGCGCCGCAGCTCGCCGCGCACGCCCGGCCGGGCAGGAGCCCGTCCGCCGCCGGGGCGGGGCCCGCCGGGGCGAGGGCGAGGGCGGCGGCGGTGAGGCCGAGGACGATCGGGCGGCGCAGTCGCATGCAGGGCCTTTGCTGGTCGCGGGTCGGTCGCGGATCCGGTCGACGACCAGCGCGGACCCACGGGCCCCGGTGGTCGTGGCCCAGGAATCTGCCACGCGCGCGCGACGCGACGGCCGCGCCACGGCCCGTTGCGCCCCGAAGTCCCCCCGATCAGATCATTTTCTGTTCATGACGATGGGCGGGGACGGTCGCCTTCCCGCGCCCGAACAGGGGCGCCAGGATCAGCTGCGCGGCGCCCTCGACGACGAGGGTGGCGCCACCGGGCGCGGCCCGCACCGGTATCGCCGGCCCGCCGCCCTCGCGCCGCGCACGGGCGTCGAGCACTTTGGCCACGCCTCGGACGAACCGCTCCTCGGCGGCGAAGACGGTCCGGCCGCCGAGCAGGACGGCGTCGATGTCGAGCAGGCTCACCAGGTTCCCCGCGCCCTCGCCGAGCACCCGCGCGGCCTCGTCGAGCGCGCCGTCCGTGACGGCGGCGAGGCAGAGCGCCTCGATGCAGCCGCGGTTGCCGCAGCCGCACTCCGGGCCGTCCAACTGGATGACCTGGTGGCCGAATTCGCCTGCCCCGGTGCGCGCGCCGCGATGGAGCACGCCGCCGAGCACCAGCCCCGCGCCGAGCCCGGTGCCGAGGTGGAGGTAGGCGAAGGACCGCTCGCCGTCGCCCGCCGCGCCTTCGAGGGCGAGGCCGAGGGCCGCCGCGTTCGTGTCCTTGTCGACGACGACCGGGAGCCCGAGCCGCTCGGCGAGCGCGGCGCGCAGCGGGAACCCGTCCCACTGCGGGAACCCGGTGACCCGGTGCAGCACCCCGTCGGCGTGGTCGAGCGGTCCGGGCACGGCGACGCCGACGCCGAGCGCGGAGCCGCCGTCGACCAGCTCGTCCACCTCGCGGGCCGCGGCGGTCAGGACCGCGTCGGAGCCGGCGCCCAGATCGAGCGGGGCGCGCCGGGCCGCGACGACGGTGCCGGACAGGTCGGTCAGGACGATGCGCAGCTCGTCGCGGTCCAGGTGCAGGCCGACCGCGTGCCCGGCGCCGGCGACCAGCCGCAGGACGGTGCGCGGCTTGCCGCCGGTGGAGGCCCGCCGCCCGGCCTCGACGACGAGCCCGTCGCCGCGCAGCCGGGCCGTGATCTTGCTGACGGCCTGCGGGGTCAGGCCCGTGCGCTCGGCCAGTTCGAGGCGGCTGATGCCCGCCTCGCCCGCGGTGCGCAGCAGGTCGAGCACGAGCGCGGCGTTGTGCCCGCGCAGAGCGGTCAGGTTCACGCCCGCGGTGGGCCGTGCATGCGTGTTCACCGGTCCATTGTCCCCCGCGCTTGCACTTTGGCAACACCGTTGCTTAAGTGGAGGCATGACTGGTAACAGCTCCCCGCTCACGGTGGGCCTCGTCGGCTACGGCCTGGCGGGCTCCGTCTTCCACGCCCCGCTGATCGCCGCGACCGAGGGTCTGGCCCTCGACACGGTCGTCACCTCGAACCCGGAGCGGCAGGCCCAGGCCCGTGCCGAGCACGGCGACGGCCTCCGGTTCGCGGCCTCCCCCGACGAGCTGTGGGAGCGGGCCGACGAGCTGGACCTGATCGTCATCGCCTCCCCGAACAAGACGCACGTACCGCTCGCGACGGCCGCCCTCAAGGCGGGCCTGCCCGTCGTCGTCGACAAGCCGGTGGCGGGCACGGCGGCCGAGGCCCGCGAGCTCGCGGGCCTCGCCGACGAGCGCGGCCTGCTGCTGTCCGTCTTCCAGAACCGCCGCTGGGACAACGACTTCCTCACCCTGCAGAAGCTGCTCGCGGACGGCGAGCTGGGCGACGTCTGGCGCTTCGAATCGCGCTTCGAGCGCTGGCGCCCGCAGCCCAAGGGCGGCTGGCGCGAGTCGGGGAACCCGGAGGAGATCGGCGGTCTCCTCTACGACCTCGGCAGCCATGTCGTCGACCAGGCGCTGGCGCTGTTCGGCCCGGCCGTGTCCGTGTACGCGGAGTCGGACGTGCGCCGCGCGGGCGCCGAGGCCGACGACGACACGTTCATCGCGATCACCCACGCGAACAAGGTGCGCTCGCACCTGTACGTCTCCGCGACCACGGCCCAGCTCGGCCCGCGCTTCCGCGTCCTGGGCTCCCGGGCGGGCTTCGTGAAGTACGGCCTGGACCCGCAGGAGGCCGCCCTGCGCGACGGCAAGCGCCCCGAGGCCGGCGAGCCGTGGGGTGTGGAGTGCGAGTCGATGTGGGGCCGGGTCGGCTCCGGCGAGTCCCCGCTGACCGGCGGCGGCCGCCCGCTGCCCACGGTCGACGGCGACTACCCCGCGTACTACGCCGCGATCGCCGCGGCCCTGCGCGACGGCGCCCCGAACCCGGTGCCCGCCACGCAGGCCGCCGCCGCGCTCGACGTGCTGGAGGCGGCCCGCCGCTCGGCCCGCGACGGTGTGACGGTGACGCTGTGACGAACCCTCAGGAAGCTCCTGGCGTCCCCGAGCTGGAGGAGCAGGAGCGCCGGCTCGTGCTGGACTCCTTCACGTACGACGACGCCTGGCGGCTGGGCTCGCTGCTCGTCGAGCTGGCCCGTGAGCGCCGGGCGCCGGTGGCGATCGACATCACGCGCGGCGGCCAGCAGCTGTTCCACGCGGCGCTGCCCGGCTCGACGCCGGACAACGACGCGTGGATCGCCCGCAAGCGCCGCGTCGTGGAGCGCTACCAGGCCTCGTCCTACCTGGTCGGCAGCCGGTTCCGGGCCAAGGGCACGACGTTCGAGGACTCCTCGCGCCTCGACCCGGACACCTACGCCGCGCACGGCGGCGCCTTCCCGCTCTCCGTACGGGGAGCGGGAGTCGTGGGCGTCGTCGTGGTCTCGGGCCTGCCGCAGATCGAGGACCACGCGCTGGTCGTCGAGGCCCTGGAGCGGTTCACCGCCGGCCGCTGACCGCCCGTTGCCTGCGGGCCACGAGGACGATCGCCGCGCCCGCCGCCGCGGTGGCCGCGGCGATCGAGCCCAGCACGACACCGCCCTCGGCCGACGCGCCGGTCTCGGCGAGCTCGCCGCCGGTGCCGCCGGTGTCACCGGTCCCGCCGCCCGAACTCCCGCCCGTGGAGCCGCCGTTGTCGTCGCCACCGGTCGTCCCCGGAGTGCTGTCGGTAGGACTCGGCGTGGGGGTGGGTGTGGGGGTCGGTGTGGGAGTGGGCGAGTCCGTGGGGGTCGGTGTGGGCGTCGGCGAGTCCGTCGGTGTGGGAGTGGGCGTGGGAGTGGGCGTGGGCGAGTCCGTCGGCGTAGGGGTCGGCGTGACCGTGGGAGTGGGCGACGGGGTGTCGTCGCACGTCGGCAGGTCCCCTTCGAAGGGGTAGGCGTGGAACTCCTGGCCTCCGCCGCCTCCGGCCGACGACGCGTGGGTGAGCGAACCAGCCGTGTAGAAGCGCCCGTTGAACCCGGACATGGTCACCGTCGTCGTGCTCGCGGGGTTGCCCACCAGGGTGCTTCCGGAGAACTGCGCGGCGCCGCTGAGCGTCACGTCCGTCGCGTCGGGGAAGTTCCACAGCAGCCTGTTGCGCAGCTCCGCGGGGAGCAGCCCCTCGTACGTGCTGATCTCCCGCGCGTCCCCGTAGATGTTGACGAGGACGGTGGCCCCTGCGGGGATGCCGTCGAACCGGAAGCCTTCCTGGCCGCCGCTACGGCTGATCATGTCGAAGTCGACGTCGAAGACCTGGATCGGGGAGCTGCCGTCGCCGGTGAAGACGGTGGTGCTGCCGTCGTTGACGGCGGTGCCGGTGGCCGGGCGGTGCGCGGCGCCGACGTACGCGTAGCAGTGGCTGGCGTCGGTGAGCTGCTGCCGCAGGGCCTTGTACGGCGCGGCCGCGTCGGGGTCGGCGATCTTCTCCGTCTCGACGGTGCCGGTCAGCGTGCCCCCGTACCGCACGTCGCCGGTGGCGCTGGCGTCCTCGACCAGGAGGCGCTCACCCGAGCCGACCGACACGTTCCCGCCGACGGTGAGGAAGTCGGTGCCGTCGTCCGGCGGGACCCGTGAGCCGACGCCCGCGACGCCCACGTTGTAGACCTGCGAGACCCCGGCGTCCTTGTCCTGGTCGAAGTTCCCGAGGACGACGACCTTGCCCTCGGCCTCCGCGGCGGAGCGGCGCACGAGCATGTCGCCGCCGACGAAGACGTTGATGTTGTTGTCGCGGCCGGTCGGGGTCCCGTTGTTCGGGTCCGGGTACGCGTCCGGACAGTTGCTCCCCTTGCAGGGCCCGAGCCCGCCGGGCAGCGGATCGGCGTGGGCGACGCCTGCGACGACGCCGACGGTCAGGGCCACTGCGGCGGCCACGGTGACTGCGCGGGTTTTTCCCATAGGCGCACTATGGGAAAAACCCACCTCAACCCCCGGCAGACACGCGAGGGGCGCCCCCGAACGGAGGCGCCCCCGAAGATGCCGCACGAAGTGCGCATCCCAGGGGCGCGGGGAACTGCGCGACAAGCCACGACAACGCCGCACCCGCCAACACACCACACAACCCCAACAGCGCACAGGCGATCCCCCCGCCCCCCCCCAGCGGAGCGCCTACGCCCCCTTGAGTTCCTGCCGCTGCCGCCCCCGAAGATGCCGCACGAAGTGCGCATCCCAGGGGCGCGGGGAACTGCGCGACAAGCCACGACAACGCCGCACCCACCAACACACCACACAACCCCAACAGCGCACAGGCGATCCCCCCGCCCCCCCAGCGGAGCGCCTACGCCCCCTTGAGTTCCTGCCGCTGCCGCCCGAGCCCCTCGATCTCCAGCTCCACGACGTCCCCGGCGCGAAGGTACGGCTTCGGCTCGGGCTGCCCCATGGCCACACCCGCCGGAGTACCGGTGTTGATCACGTCACCGGGGTACAGCGTCATGAACTGGCTGACGTAGCGCACCACTTCGGCCACCGGGAAGATCTGCTCGGCGGTGGTGCCGTCCTGCTTGAGCTCGCCGTTGACCCAGAGCTTCAGGCCGAGCGCCTGGGGGTCGGCGACCTCGTCGGCGGTCACCAGCCACGGGCCGAGCGGGTTGAACGTCTCGCAGTTCTTGCCCTTGTCCCAGGTGCCTCCGCGCTCGATCTGGAACTCGCGCTCCGATACGTCGTGCGCGACCGCGTACCCGGCGACACAGGCGAGCGCCGCCTCCTGGGACTCGACATAGCGGGCCGTACGTCCGATGACCACGGCCAGCTCCACCTCCCAGTCGGTCTTGGTGGAGCCGCGCGGCACGAGCACCGTGTCGTCCGGCCCGACCACCGTGTCCGCCGCCTTGAAGAAGACGACGGGCTCGGCGGGCGGCTCGGCACCGGTCTCGGCGGCGTGGTCGTGGTAGTTCAGACCGATGCACACGACCTTGCCGATCCGGGCCACCGGCGGGCCGATGCGCAGCCCCGCCGCGTCGAGTACGGGCAGCTCGCCCGATGCGGCGGCGGCGCGGACCCGGTCGAGCGCCGCGTCGTCCGCGAGCAGCGCCCCGTCGACGTCCGGCACCAGACCGGACAGGTCGCGCAGGGCACCCTCGGCGTCCAGGAGCGCGGGGCGCTCGGCTCCGGCCGGACCGACTCGCAGCAGCTTCATGGTGTAACTCCCTCTGATCTAGGAGGAGCCTCCCTGGCGAGGTGCGGCCTTCAACCATCGGAGGTCTGGTCGATCCTCCAAGTTCGGCGTCCAGTCCGCAATACCCCGTTCACGGACTGGACCGGACCGACCGGTCAGATCGCGGGTGCCGCGGCCGCCGCCCCGTACGGCATGTCGCGGTACAGGACGGCCCGCTCGACCGCGCTCCACGTCGTCGACGTGACGACGTACAGCGCGGCGGCGAGCGGCACCACGGCCACCGAGAACAGCGTCATGAACGACATCAGCGGCATGTACTTGGTCATCGTCGCCATGCCCGGGACCTGCGGCTGGTCGGTGGCGGGCGTCGCGGCGGCCGAGAGGGCCATCTGCCGCTTCGTCCGCCGGTAGTTGAAGGTGGCCACGGCCGCGACGAGCACGAACAGGGCGACGTAGACGAGGCCCTGCGCCCCGAACAGCCCGCCGTGCGCGAGCGCGTCCTTGAAGTTCCCGCCGAGCGGGGCGGCGCCCAGGGTGTGGCCGAGCAGCGCGTTGGGGTCGCCGCCGATGCTCTTGCTGGAGAACAGGTGGTAGAGCAGGAAGAACGCCGGCATCTGGAACAGCATGGGCAGGCAGCCCGAGAGCGGGGAGACCTTCTCCTCGCGGTGCAGTTCCATGATCGCCTTCTGCAGCGCCTCGGGGTTCTTCTTGTGCTTCTTGCGCAGCTCGGCGATGCGCGGCTGCAGCTTGAGCCGGTCGCGCTGGCCGCGGGCCCCGGCGCGCGACAGGGGGTGGACGAGGAGGCGTACGAACGCGGTGAACAGGATGATCGCCGCGGCCGTGGCCGAGGCGTGGAAGAGCGGCTGGAGCAGGTCGGCGAGGTGCGCGACCAGGCTCGCGAAAACGGACATGAACCACGACATGGGTGAGCCCTCCGGGGGTCTCGTCAGCCGGAAACGTCAGGGGGTTTCGGCGTGACGGACTGCGGACCCGGTGCGGAAGGACTCGGTGTCAGCAGGCCGTCGGGACGGGACGGCCCGGCGCTCGGGGCCTGGTGCGTCCCGACGCGTCGGGATCGCGTTGCGGCAAGAACGCGGTGCGCTGCTCGCGGTCGCGCATCGCGGTACGGACCCGGTGGCGCGGCACGGCCGGCGCGCAGCGGGCGGCGAGCAGGGCGCACGCGGCGAGGGCGGAGCCCGCGGCGGCGGTCGCGGCGAGGGCGACGGCCCCGGCGAGGCTGCCGGTGTCGACGAGGACGGACTGGATCAGGAGGAGCAGCAGCAGCGCGGCGGGCCGTACGGTCGCGGTCCAGCTGTGGGTCCGTGCCATGGCGTGCTCTCCTCCTTCCCTCGTCGTGTCCGGATGTCCGGTCCCTGCCAGTTATACAGGCTCGGTCACGACGGGCTGAAGGAGGCGGCGGGGTGCGAGCAGCGCGCGGCTGACCGGATCGGCGGGGTCCGGGTCGAGTCCGGCGCCGGGCAGCATCTCGACCTCCTCCAAGGCCACGGGGCCGCCGCAGCTCGGGCACTCCCCCGCGATGCCGAGCGCGGTGCCGCAGGGGGCGTGGCGGAACTCACGCATCGGCGCGGTGCCGGGGATGCCCCGGCCCCAGGCGCCGAGCGCGCGCAGCACGGGCCACAGCTCGCGCCCGCGCTCGGTGACGACGTACTCGTCGCGCGGCGGCGACTCCTGGTAGCGGCGCTTTTCGAGCACGCCCGCGGCCGTGAGGGCCTGCAGGCGGGAGGCGAGGACGGCGCGCGGGATGCCGAGGTGCACGAGGAAGTCGTTGTAGCGGCGCACTCCGTAGAGCGCGTCGCGCACGACGAGGAGCGTCCAGCGTTCGCCGACGATCTCCAGCGCGCGGGCGATGGAGCACTCCTGTGCCGCGTAGTCCTTGCCGAGAGCCATGCCCCCACTGTAACCACTCGTCAGCCCAAAGGTTCAATGAACGAACCAACCATGCTACGGTCGTCCCGCACTCAGAGTTCATTCACTGAACCCATCCTCTGGACGGCCGAACCATGTCCCAGCCCGTACGCCCCGCCCCCCTACAGGCCCCCGCGGCACCCGCTCCGTCGGCGCCGCGGCCGGCCGCCGCCCTGGCCGTCACGAGCGCGGCGACCGCGGTGGCCCTGATGACGTACACCGCGCCGATGATCACGCTCGGCGACACGGCCGCGTCGCTGCACACGGCTCTGTCCTCCCAGGCCTGGCTGCTGAACGGCACCCCGCTCGGCCTCGCCGCGCTGCTCCTCGTCGCGGGCACCCTCGCCGACGACTACGGCCGCCGCCGCGCCTTCGTAGGGGGCACCTTCGCCCTCGGCCTCACGACGGTCCTCGGCGCCTTCGCCCCCACCACCCTGCTCTTCACGCTCGCCCGGATCGCGCAGGGCGCCGCGTCGGCCGCGATCATCGCCGCGAGCCTGGGCCTGCTGGTGCACGCGTTCCCGACCCCGGCGGGCCGGATCAGGGCCACCGGCGTGTGGGGCGCGTTCGTCAGCGGCGGCATCGCGCTCGGCCCGGTCGCGGCGGGCGGGGTCGCCCAGCTCGCCGACTGGCGCTGGTCGTACGCCGTCCTGGGCGCGGCCGCCCTCGTCGTCGCGGCCCTCGCCCCCAGGTCCCTGACCGAGTCCCGGTCCCCGCGCGGCGGCCGCCCCGACCTGCCCGGCGCCCTCACCCTCGGCCTCGCGCTCGTCGCCCTGCTGGCCGCGCTCACGCTGGGCCGCGACGGCTGGCTGCGCGCGCCCATCGGCGTACTGCTGCTGGCGGCGGCCGCCCTCCTGGCGGCCTTCGTCGCGCTGGAACGCCGCAGTGCGACCCCGATGCTCGACCTCTCCCTGCTGCGCCGCCCGCTCTTCCTGGCCTCCACGGCGGGCGGCCTGTTCACCGGGCTGTCGGTCATCGCCCTCTTCAGCTACGTCCCGACGCTCGTCCAGCGCACGATGGGCGTGACCCCGATGGGCACGGCGGGCCTGTTCGTGCTCTGGTCCGGTACGTCGTTCCTGGTCGCCCTCCAGTCCCGGCGCCTGCACGGACGGGTCTCCCCGCGCCACCAACTCGTCGTCGGCTTCGTCCTGCACGCGCTGGCCGTCGTCACGATGCTGGGCGCGGCGGGCTCCGGCCACTGGCCGCGGCTCCTGCCCGGCCTGCTGCTCTCCGGCATCGGCAGCGGCCTCCTCAACGCCGCGCTGCCCCTCCTCGCCGTCGAGTCCGTCCCACCCGGACGCGCCGCGATGGGCTCGGGCGCGAACAACACGGCCCGGTACATCGGCTCGGCGGCGGGTGTGGCCCTGATGATCGCGGTGTCCACGTCGACGGGCACGTCCCGCCACGCCCTGGACACCGGCACGAACACGGCCCTGATCGTCTCCGGCGCGCTGGCACTCGCGGCGGCGGCTCTCTTGCTCACCCTGGGCGAGCCCCGTTCGTCACGTCCGGGGGCGTGAGGGTCCATCGCCGAGTGCGGGTTGCGTCGTGGCCGGTCGCGCAGTTCCCCGCGCCCCTGAGATGCGCACCGCGTGCGCCATCGCAGACTGAGAGTGCTGCGTGGGGTGCGCCATCTCGGACGGGAGGCGCCTGCGCGGCGCGCGCCATCACGGGCGGGAGATGCTGGCCGGCGTGCGCCGTCTCAGGGGCAGGTTCTGGGCGGCATGCGTCGTCTCTGGCAGGAGGCCTGCGCGGCGCGCGCCATCTCCCGCAGGAGGCGCCGCACGAAGTACGCACCGCCTCCGGGAGGCGCGGCGAAGCCGCGGGCCTCCAGGGGCGCGGGGAACTGCGCGACCAGCCCCCACCGCCCGGTGGCCGGCAACGGCACCCCAACCCAGCAGACGCTCCCCACAAGGCCGCCGAAGGCAGGCCCCCCAGGGGCGCGGGGAACTGCGCGAGCAACCCACCACCCACCATCAGCCGCCCCACACCCCAACCCGGCACACGCCCAGACGCAAGGGCCGCCGAAGGCAGGCCCCCCAGGGGCGCGGGGAACTGCGCGACCAGCCACGACGAGACCCGCACCCGCCAACCCACACTCACCCGGCAGACGCACCGGCACCAGCCCTGCCACCGGGCGCACCCTCAACCGGGTCCCACGCCAGCACATCCCCATCCGCCCGCTCATCCCGATCAGCCGCACACAAATACGTCACCACGAGCGTCACCGCAAGATTCACCGCAAGCGCAACAATCCCCGCATTCACCCCGAACACCGGATCCCGCCCGCTGAACACAAGCCCGCACACGACCCCCACCCCCACGACCAGCCCACTCAGCGCCCCCACAAAACTCAGCCGCCTCCACAGCAACCCCACCAGCAACATCGGCACAAGCTGAGCCATCCCCTCGTACGAGATGAGGGAGAGCCGCACCAGCGTGTTGGGAGCCGCATACGTCAACACCAGCGCGACCGACCCGGCCACGACGACCACGACCTGCGACCCCGCCTTCTGAGCCCGGGACGCCGCACTGGACGCCCCCCGCCACCGCGGCACGAGCGACATCACGCTGCTTCCCCACATCGTCCCGATGACCAGCATGAACACGGCCATGGGAACGATCGACGACAGCGCGGCCGCGACCCCGATGATCCCCACGGCCCAGGCCGGCAGCGAGTCGACCACGAGCTTGAGGAGCGCGAGGTTCGACTCCGCCCCGGTCAGCCCCGGCACGACGAACAGCGCCGCCATGCCGAGCAGCATCGGCACGAAGAGAAGGACGTTGTAGGCGGGCAGCCACATCGCGTTGCGCCGCAGCCCGTCCGCACTGCGCGCACCGAGGTACCCGGCGACGGTGGTCGGGAAGATGACGACGGTGAGCGCGTTCAGGAAGGTGGTCGTCGCGAACCACCCTTCCCCGTACGGGCTCCCGCCACTGCCCGGCAGCGTCAGCCAGGCGCTCTTCTCGTCGACGAGCCGCCCGAGGAAGTCCCCGTACCCGTCGAAGTAGTGCAGCGGCACGTACACGGCGAGGAAGGCGAGCGTGACGATGACGAGGAGGTCCTTCAGCACGGACACCCAGGCGCTGCCGCGCAGCCCGCTCACCACGACGAAGACGGTGGTGACGGCGAACCCGATGAAATAGGCCCAGTTGAGGCTGATGGCACCGTAGGAGATCGTCGACACGACGACGCCCATCCCCGTGATCTGCAACTGGATGTACGGCAGCAGGAACACGGTGACGAGCACGGCGACGGCGGCGCCGAGCCACGGCCGCCGGTACCGGTGGGCGATCATGTCGGTGATGCTGACGAGCCCGTGCCGGCGCGCGTACGCCCACAGCATCGGCCCGACGACGTAGCCGACGGCGTATCCGCACGACATGTAGGCGACGACGTACAGCACCGGCGCCCCGAAGTTGTACCCCCACCCGGCGGCCCCCAGATAGCTGAAGCTGGTGTACCCCTCCCCCGCCATCAGCACCCAGATGAACACCGCCCCGAGCGACCGCCCGCCCACGGACCACTCGGCGAGCCCGCCGCCCTTCCCCTTGCCGCGCACGGCGAGCAGCCCGAGCGCGAGGGTGACGACCATGAAGGCCCCGAAGAGCGTGCTGGCAACGGCTCCGTCGCTCATCGGCGGGCCTCGCGCATCTTCCGGTCCCCGCGCCAGGTCAGCCATACGGCGACGGGCGTGAGCAGGGTCGCGGCCAGCAGCCACACGAACAGGAACGGCAGCCCGAGCAGCACGGGCTCGACGCGGTTCACGAACGGGAGCGCGCCGATGTACAGCACGAAGGGCACGAGGAGCCAGAGCAGATGGGGCCGTCGTTTGATCACGGACGACGAGACTATCGGGGCGTCATACGGCTGAGCTTCCCCCACACCACCAGCCGGTACTTGGACGTGTACTCGGGGGTGCAGGTGGTGAGGGTGATGTAGTACCCGGGATCGTCGTACCCGGCGGACGGCACGACCCGGCTGCGCGGCACGGGGTTGATGACGCCCCCGTCGCCGGCGGACGTCTGGGACAGGCCCTTGTCGACGACGTACGTGTAAGTGGCGCTCTTCGTCTCGACGGTGAGGGTGTCGCCGCGGCGCAGCCGGTTGATGTACCGGAAGGGTTCACCGTGCGTGTTGCGGTGCCCGGCGAGCGCGAAGTTCCCGGCCCGGCCGGGCTGGGCGGTACCGGGGTAGTGGCCGACGTATCCGTGGTTGAGGACGTTCGCCTTGCTGACGCCCTGCGCGACGGGCGCGCGCACGCCGAGGCGCGGGATGGACAGGATGGCGTAGGCCTGGTCCCAGCGGGGCTGAGGCGCGGGCGCCCGGGAACCGGTACCGCCGGAGCCGTGGGCGCTGTCAGCACTCGGGGCGCCGCCGTCATCGCCGTTCTCAGTCTCATCGGTGTCATCGGTGACGGCGGGGTCGTCGGTCGCCGGGGACTCTGGGGCGGGGGTCTGCTGCCACTCGCGCTCCAGGGCCTGCACCTTGTGCCCGGCGTCGGCCTTGGCCTGCCGATTGGTCCACCACAGCTGATGCACGACGAGCAGGAGCAGCACGACCCCGACGGTGACGGCGGCCTCGGCGCCGCTCCACAGGACGCGGGCGGCCGTCGGCCGGGCCCGGCGCCCCTGCGCCACGACCTGGGGCCTGCTGTCCGTCCGCGTACGTTGCAGCACGCGCGCAAGATAGATCGCGGCGCTTCAACTGACCAGGCCCACGCCACGATTGGGCCCGGGCGCGCGGCGGTACGCGGCTACGGTGAGGCCCATGAGCGCTCTGTGGCTGCTGGCCCTGATCCCGTTCGTCGCCGGACTCGCCGTGACGGCGGGGTCCGCCGTGCAGCTGGTCACGGAGATCCTGCGCCGCAGCACCGGCACGGTGGTGGAGGCGACGGTCACCGGCCACGTGGCCTCGCGCGAGGCGACGTACGCGACTTTGCACCCGGTCGTGTCCTGGACCGCCGCCGACGGCACCCCGCACGAACAAGCGCTGCCCGACGACGCCCCGGCCCGCGCCCTGCCGGAGGGCGCCCGGGTCCGGATCCGCTTCGACCCGGCCCATCCGGAACTGGCCGCGCTCGACACCGACGCCCGCCACCGGCAGGCCGTCGTGGGCGTGTGCGCGGGCATGACGCTGTGGGCGGGCACGCTCGTCGTGGTGATCTGGCGGCTCGCGTACGTCCTGAACGAGGTCAGGGACCGCGTGAGCTGGCGCTACTGACCACGGGCCCCCTCCCACCGGGCCGGCCCCGGACGCCGCCGGCGGCACTGCCCGACAGTGACGGTCCCACCCGGGCCGTCCGGCAGTACGGTGTCCTCCATGCGCCCCGACACGCCTGCCACGCCCGCCGAGAACGAGCACGCCGACCACGTAGCGGAAGCCGAGCGCCTGGAACGCACGGCGGCCATGTACCCCGAGGACGCGGAAGCGCTGCTCCTCCAGGCCGCGGCCCACTACGAGCTGGCGGACGCCCGCGACCGCGCCACGGCCCATTACGACGCCCTGCTGGCCTCATCGGACGTACACGACCCCGCCCTGATCCGCGCGCTCAAGGCGGCGAACCTCTGGGAGTACGGCCACGAGGCCGAGGCCCGGGCGATCATCACGGGCCTGCGCACGACGGCCCCGCGGGATCCGGCGCCCTGGGTGATCGTGGCCGAGTCCCTCGAGTCCCACGACGAGCTGGAACAGGCCCACGAGACGTTCACCGAGGCGCTGGAACTCCTGGTCCCGGAGGCGGAGCGCGAATCCGGCGACCTCCCGTACCCCAAACACCCCCTCGTCCTGGGCCGCCACCGCGTCCGCCGCCTGCTCGGCGCGGACCACGACCTCTGGGACGCCCTGGCCGACCGGGTCAACCGCACCCCGGTCTCCCTCGACGAACTCCACGACCCGAAGCGCCTGTGGGCCCTCGGCTCGAACAACCCGGCCGAACTCCGCGCCGAGATCGACCGCCTCCGCGCCGAACTGGGCACCTACCGCGAGGCCCTCTCCCGCCCCTTCCCGGTGGCGGTCCTCCACTGGCCGTCGACGGAATACGCGGAACTCCTGGCGGCGTACCCGACCCTGTCCACCGAATACCCCTCCTACGAAGCCCACTTGTCGTCGATAGAGGCATCGCTGCGCGAACTCTCGGCCTCCGGCACGGGCAACCTGGGCATCGTCACGGGCACGGTCCCCTCCTACGAGGCCTTCGCAGCATCAGAAGCCTCCTCCCCGACCGAGACGTCCCTGCTCCCCCAGTACGCGACGACGCTGGCCGCGCGGGGGCGGGCGGTGGAGTGGCCGCCGGAGGCGGGGGCGGCTTGTTGGTGCGGGTCGGGGTCGGTTTATGGGGAGTGCCACGGGCAGTGATCTCCGCTCGCCCGACCCCTGTACCCCGTAAGGCCCGAGCGCGGTGAACGATGTGAAGCCGTCCTCCCCCGGCGTCTCGGCACGAATGTCCAGGCAGGCAAGCAAGGACACGGGGGCGGAACTGGCAGTACGACGCCTCCTGCATGCCGCCGGACTGCGCTACAGAATCGAGTACCGCGTACCGGGCATGGCGCGGCGCCGCATCGACGTGGCCTTCACACGCGCCAAGGTCGCGGTGCTCATCGATGGCTGCTTCTGGCACGGGTGCCCTCAGCATGCAACACAACCAAAAGCCAACGCAGAGTGGTGGCGGCGCAAGCTGGACCGGAACATGGCCCGAGACCGTGAGACCACGGAGCATCTGACCACGCTCGGCTGGACCGTGCTCCGGTTCTGGGAGCACGAGCAGCCCGAGGTCGTGGCCGCACGCGTCGCACAGGCAGTGCTGGAACGGAGAGCCGAACAAGTACGCATCTCCGAGGAAGCCATGTGACCAGGTCATATTCATTTGCTAGCGGTATCAGTGTGAAAGTCGTGACCTTCTTCCCTGCCCTGCCGCCGTGACCACCAGCTAACGTTGAATCAATTCGGGGCGAGCACGTGTCAATGTCAATGTGCGGGTCACTTGTCGATGCCGCTTGCCCAGGACCGGCTGATGGTCGTAGGGGGAGCGGAGCACTGTGGCTGACGAGTTTGACGACATGTACGACACCTTCAGCATGCTGCTCGACAAATGCCCGCCCGCGGAGACAGTGAAGCGGCTGGAGCAGTTCGGCATCGATGCAACGACCATCCGAAGGATCCAGGAACGGCACGAGCAGCAGATCACCAGGATCAGGGAGCTCGAGGAACCGCAGACCGTCATCCGCGGCAACCGTGACACCTGGTACACGGGACCACGCCCTGGGGACCGATGCTGGCCGGCTCTGGAGCAGTCGCTGCACGACCGGGGCTGGAGCGTCTCCTCCGCCAAGACCCTCGACGAGTCCTCGACCCGCATCATGTCGCTTCTGGACCATCCTCGGGAGCCGTCCTTCTCGACGCGCGGTCTGGCTCTGGGGTATGTCCAATCCGGCAAGACCACCAACTTCACCGCGGTGATGGCCAAGGCCGCGGATCGTGGCTACAAGTTGTTCATCGTGCTCTCGGGTATCCACAACGGGCTGCGCCGACAGACGCAGGCGCGACTCGTCTCCGAGCTGGTGGAGCCTAATCCCGATCTGTGGTCCCAATTGACAGGCCTCGACCAGGACTTCGTTCCGCCGGCGAATCCGGCCTCCTTCTTCGGCAAGAGCAACCGGACCCACGTTCTCTGCGTGGTGAAGAAGAACGCAACGGTACTACGCAAGCTCGCGAGGTGGCTGGAGGGTGCGTCGAGCTATCTGGAGAACTGCCCCGCACTGATCATCGACGACGAGGCGGACCAGGCGACCGTCGCCACCAAGTCGATCAACCCGCTGATTCGGCGAATCATGGAGGGGCTGCCGCGAAGCGCGTACATCGGCTATACCGCCTCCCCTTTCGCCAATCTGCTGATCGATCCGAGCGCCGAGGACCTGTATCCACGGGACTTCATCGTCAGCTTGCCCAAGCCCACGGATCACTTCGGTACCGAGGTGCTGTTCGGCCGGTACGCCCTGGACGGGGAGGACCCTGCGGATGTGGACGACGGCTACGACATGATCCGGTCGGTCCCCGAGACCGATATCGAGTACGTCCGGCCTCTTTCGCGGGCGGACGTGGACGGTTTCGCCCCGGAGATCACCGAGACACTCCGAGAGGCGGTTCTCTACTTCTGGCTGGTCGTCGCAGCGCGACGCGTGCGTGGAACCGGAAACCCGCACAACACGATGCTGATCCACACCAGTGTCAACACATCAGTGCACAACAGCTTCCGGGCACCGTTGGAGGCACTCCGGGCCGACACCAGGGCCTCGCTGGACGACACGGCATTGGTCGAAGAGCTCCGTAGGCTGTGGGACAACGAGACCGGGCAGGTCGCTGCGGAGGACTTCGGAGAGGTCAGAGTCCCCTTCGAGAGTCTGTTGTCCGAGCTGCCGCTCGCGCTGGACAGTTGCCGCATCATCATGGACAACTCCAGCAGTCAGGACCGGCTCGACTACGAGAACGGTCCGGTGATCGCCATCGCGGTGGGTGGCAACACCCTTTCTCGTGGCCTCACACTGGAGGGCCTCTCCGTCAGCTACTTCGTACGCGCGGTATCCGCTTACGACACGCTGCTTCAGATGGGCCGCTGGTTCGGTTTCCGCAATGGCTACGCCGACCTGCCGCGCACCTGGATGACCGACGAACTCGCCGAATGGTTCAGACACTTGGCGACGGTCGAGACGGAGATGAGACGTGACATCGACGTCTACCTGCACAACCCGAACGAGACTCCGCTGACCTTTGCGGTGCGCCTACGCACGCACCCGTCGCTGCAGGTAACCGCAGCGGCCAAGATGAAGGGCGCCGTGAAGGCCGCCTCGTCCTACGGCGGCAAGCGCGTACAGACCCATTGCTTCCACACGGATTCCGCATGGCTGAGTCAGAACCTCGTTGCCGCGCAGCGTCTGGTCTCCCGGGTGGTGGCCAACAACGCGGTGGCAAAGGAGAACCGGTCCACCGAGGGACGCGTTCTGTTCCGTGGTGTCCCGCACGACGTGGTGCTCGATTTCCTGGGCGAGTATCAGTTCCACGAGGGCTCTCGGGAGAAGGGCGCGAAGCTCGCCCGGGAGAATGATGCCAAGCTCATCACCGACTACATCCGGAAGCGGGTCCGCAACGCCGGTGCGCTGCGCCGCTGGAACATCGCCATCATCGGTAACCCACCGAAGGCTCCCGAAGACAGTCATGAATTCGCACCGACTGTGACCGTGGGCCGCGTCACCCGTGCGAGGCTCGCCCTCCGGGCCGACGACAAGGGCGAAGACTTCGCGGACATCAAGACCCTGATGAGCCGCAAGGACGCAGCGGTCGACCTGCCCGGTGACGCCACAGGGATGACGGAGCAGCAGATTCGGGATGCTCGCCGAGTACAGCTTCCGGACACCGGCCTGCTCGTGCTGTACCCCATCGACAAGTACTCCGAGCCCGATCGCTCGAAGAAGCTGCGTGAGCCTCTCGATGCCGAGGAGCACGTGATCGGCGTCGGCATCGTGTTCCCCGAACCTGACGGCCCCGACTCGTCTGTCGAGCCCGAGTACATCGCTGCCGATCTCTCCGGCGTACAGCTCGAGGACTTCGAGGAGGAGGAGCTGCGCCTCATCGAGGGTGAGGAGTGATGAGCGCAGAATCGTTGCGCGACATAGTCGCCGGCCAGTGGGCGGCCCTCGAGGCCGAGCCGGTGACGGCCGAGCGCCGTTTACGGGTCACGGACCTGCCGGTCCGAACCGACAACGGCACGTTGGTGGCTGCGATCGACTACGAGGGCCATCGCCATTTGTTGGTCCCCATGAAGACACGCCAACAACTGCGTAGAGGTCCCGATGGGCCGGTGCTCCACCTGCGTAAGCGCCCTCTAGAGGACGAAGCGGGTTACCGCACCTACGCCGATCTCGGCTGTCTGGAGCGCAACCTCAATGACCTGTTCGCCACGCTGTGCTCGGACGTTCTTGTCGCAGCCGAGCAGTTGCCGTCCAATCCGGTCAAGGCTTTGTACCGAGCGATGGACCGATGGAAGTCGCTGTTCCGAGTCCAGGGCGCGCCACTGAGCGGTGAGCGGATCACGGGTCTGTTCGGCGAGTTGATGGTGCTGGTCAGGATGCTCGAGAGGGACCCCAGTGCCCACCGCCTTTGGCTGGGTCCCACTGGCTACCGTCACGACTTCTCCGCCCCTCGAAGCGCGATCGAGGTCAAGACGTCCACCACCTCCGAGGGCCGTCGCCCCCGGATCCACGGGCTCGACCAACTGGATCCGCCGGACGGCGGGTCACTGCATCTGGTGTGGGTTCGACTGGAGCTCTCGAAGAATTCGGGAAATACCCTGCCGGAACTGGTCGATCGGGCACTGGAGCTGTGCGACGACGAAGCGGCCGTGCGCCATCTCCTGAGCCAGGTCGGCTATCAGCCCACAGACGTCGAGCACTACCGCGAGACTCGATTCTCGACGGCGGAGGAACGCTGGTACTGCGTGGACGAGACCTTTCCTCGGCTGACAGGGCGGCAACTTGTCGAATCGGATCTGCCCATTGCGATCGAGGATGTGGAGTACTCGATCGATCTGTCCGGAGAACACCTGGAGGTACTGGGTGACGAAGCGATCTCCGCGACCCTCGACTCCCTTCTCCAGGAGCCCGCATGACCGCCCCCGTCTGGTTCTCGCAGCCATACCCCCCGGAGGGAGCAAGCGCCGCTGAGGGGATCCGCAATCAGCTGGGCAGACCGGAGCTCGATCTGCTGACCATCCTGGTTCGCGAATCGGCACAGAACAGTTGGGATGCACGGCCACCCGGATCGTCCGAACCCGTCGACTACGAGATCGACCTGTCGAGCGTCGGCCCGGCACACGGGCCCGCCTGGCGCGATCTGCTGCTCAGCAATGCACCATTGGGAACTCAACTCCCCTTGCGTGATTCTCTGAAGCCTGGCTCCATACGCCTGCTCACCGTCTCGGACCGGGGCACCACGGGGCTCGGTGGCCCCACCCGGGCGGACCGTACCGCCGATGAGATGTCGCGCGACTTCGTCTCGTTCATCCGCAACATCGGAGAGCCTCGCGACACTCCCTTCGGGGGCGGCACCTACGGATTCGGCAAGGGCATCTTCTACTTGCTCTCGCGTTGCGGGACCGTACTGGTCCACACACGGTGCCGGAGCCCGCAAGGCGAACTCGAGACCCGGCTCATCGGCTGCTCTCTCTGGCAGAGCTACTACGCGGACGAGTCCGACGTCTCTCGGCGTTACACGGGTCGCCACTGGTGGGGCGACAACTCGGGCGAAGTCATCGAGCCCCTGATCGGTGCGGAGGCCGACGCGGCCGCGCACCGACTCGGACTTCGCTCGTTCGGGCCGACGGAGACCGGCACGTCGGTCGTGGTGATCGACCCCAAACTGGAACGCGACGAGCGCCACCTCGAGGCGACCGAAGTTGCCGAGTACCTTGCGGAGACGATCAGTTGGCATCTGTGGCCGAAGATGATCGAGAGGGGTGGTGGGGCGCCGGCGATGCGGTTCAAGGTGAAGTGCGACGGTCGAGACATTCCCGTTCCCGACCCGCGCAGGCATCGCCCACTGAATCTGTTCGTCGCTGCCCATGAGCGGATGTCTGGTGAACAGGGTCAGGATCTGTCGTGCGGCAAACCGCGCAAGTTGCTGGGCAGGTTCGGTCTCGTCAAGCGCATCATGCCGCCGTTGCAGCCGAAGCCCGCTTCGCGCATGGTCGGGATCGAGGACCTGGTGCACCATGTCTGCCTGATGCGACCGGCTGAACTTGTGGTGACCTACCACGCCGGGCCTAAGCCACCGAGTGAGAACCAGGGGTACGCCGGGGTGTTCCGTGGTGACCCCGACATGGACGAGGTCTACGCCAAGGCCGAGCCTCCCACCCACGACGCCTGGCACTGGCACTCCCTCGAGATTCCGGACAGCACCTACGTCAGGACGACGTTCCGCCGCATTCACGAGGAGATCAGCCAACTGCTCGCCCTGGGCGGCGGAGCTCGAGCCGGAGCCGCCCAGGTGCCGTTGGGTGCGGCGAGCGCCCGATTCTCCGGCCTGGTCGGCGGAGCCTGGGGAATCGGCGGCGCGACCGCATACGGCAGACCCGGTGCCGGCCTGCCCGGTCGCAATCGCGGACAGGACGAGGAGGAAGGGCCCGAGGCGACTGTCCGTACACATGGTCAACGCACTACCGCGCCTTCCTCGGCTCACGGCGGCGCCCCGAAGACAGAAGCCTCGCAGGCTGCTCCGGGGGCACCGGCCTTGCGGCGGATAAGGCCCCGCGTGCAGTACGTGGGCGAGCCCTATTACGACGACCTGGGTGAACGAGCCGTGCTTGTACAGGAGTTCCGGCTTCCGGTCGATGCCCCGCAGCGAGTCCGCATCGACCTGGCCGTCACCCTGCCGGGCACTGGTGGCCGGGAGACCGACCCACCGGCGGGTGCCCAAATGCCTGCCCTCCTCGGATGGCAGGATCCGGAGGGATCCCTGCACACCGCACCCGAGTGCGAGATCGACGGGGGTGAGGCTGTGTGGCGGGCTTTGGTCGAGCCCGCTCCGGACACCGTGACCGAGATCGCCATCAAGGTGCAGGCGGTGACGGACTGATGGCACGCCACGCCCTCCCCTACCGCGTTCCTCCGCAGGATGTCGTCGACGCCGGAACCTGGTCGCTCATCACTCCTGACGGCGACGTGCCTCTCCCGAAAGCGATCGACGACTGGGACTACCAGATGGACCTCCACCTTCGCCGACGGGTACAGGTCGACCAGGCTCGTACCCGGGCACGTGCGGGACTGCCCGAGGACACCGAACTCATGCTCTCCGCTGTGTGGACAGCCACCGGGTCGAACCTGCGTGGACCCGGCCACCTGGCCCGCCTCACCGGCTCGGAGCCGGCCACGATCGATCTCGAAGTCCGGCTGCGTGGCTCCGACCTCGGTGGAGTGCTGATCCTGGATACTGCGCTGGTCCTGGCCGAACGACGCGACGACGCCCGGCCGGCCGCACCGAGACGCGCCGGGTCAGTCTTGTGGAACGACGCCACGGAGCTACGGCTCCAAGGTGACGCGCCCCAATTCCCGATGGCCGTCATCGACTTCTCCCACACGTCGTTCCCGAACGGCGCGGCCTGGCACATCCAGATCGCCGGAGAGTTGGACAGCGCCGCCATGGGATCGCTGCTGTTGCTGATCAACGAGAGGAACACGGCCACCGCCGAGGCGTTCCAGAATGCTGCTCGCCCGCGTCCTGTCGACCGCATGGTGCTGTCAGCCGTCTACGCGGACGTCGCCCGGACGATGATGGAACACGCGTTGTCCCACGAGGATTTCGTGGACGAGTCCGACTATCCGGAGGACTCCTTGGGCGCCACGTTGCTGTCTCTCTTCCACCGATTGTTCCCGGAGCAATCGATCATCGACGTACGTCTGCGCCGGGAGCACTCCCCGAGCCTGTTCTCCTCCGAGCTCCAGGCAGCCGTGAGGATCTTCGAGGAGCCGCAGTGAGCCTGCTCTACCCCCGCCTGCTCGCGGACCAGGCCAAGCCTCTGTTCGACGAGTACCGCGAATTGTCGATCGCGGAACTGGCGAAGCGCGTGGACGTATCGCATCCGTCCGCGGTGTATGTGGCCACTGGAGGCGATCGAGTGCGTCCCGAGCAACTGTGGGCGCTTCGGGAATCAGTCGTCGAGCTGGCACGTCAAGGGGGCTTCCCCGACGCTTCGGACCGCGCCCGCAATGCCGAGTTCGACGTCCGTCTCGCCGAACTGCTGCACTCCCAGATGTCCCTGGTCCCCGCAGAGGCGGCCTCACGCGACCTGTGGGCATTTCTCGCCCTGGTACTCCTCCCGGACGTCGCTCTTTGGCGCTATCCCAAACCGCCGAGGGACCGAGCGCTCGGCACTGACCTGACCCGTCACGTCTTCGGCCGACTGTGGTGGCGTGCGCAGCTGATCTTCTCCCCTGCGGACCCCAAGCCCTATGAAGCACTCGGTATCCTCGGCGAGGCGGCATTCGACCAGATCTACGCCCGGCGAGCGGCATTGGGCGGCAGTCCGCACCTCGTGAAGGCGATCCTGCGGGTCTGGAACGAATTGGATCTACGTGGGCTCAATCGGCGCGAGACGCTACAGGACTTCCTCAAGAGACTGCTGCGACTGGCTCCGTTCGTTCTCTTCGACGCAATCGACGAGAAGGCCCTCGACACCGAACTACGGTCGGCCGCACGCGAGTCGGTCTCCGAACTGCTGCGCAGCAAGCACGGAGACTCCGAGGAGAGCGCGACCGCTGTGGAGGAGCAGTTGGCCACAGTGTTCGCCAAGCTCCGGAGCCCGGAGTCGCCCTCCTCACCCGCCTCTCCGCCCTGGCCCGCATCCACAGCCGTATCGGGCATCGAGCCGCATCACGCATCGGTTGCAGCGTCCACCGCCACAGAACCTTCGACGGATCGCGCCGAGGAGTTCACCTCGTTCGAGATCTGTGCAGGCTCCGGCGCTCAGGCCCTCGGCCTTGAGCAGGCGGGGTTCAACCCCGTACTGCTGCTCGACACCAAGGCCCACGCATGCTGGACGATCGAGCTCAACCGGCCTCAGTGGAAGGTGCTCTGCGGTGACCTCCTGCACTTCGACCCCCTAGATCATCCAGAGGTGAAGGGTGTGGGTCTGTTCAGCGGTGGCATGCCACGTATCAAGTCCGCGGCCGCCGTGAAGCGCCCGGACGACGAGCTCGAACGTGCCGTACTGCGGCAGGCAGTGGATCTCGTACCACAGATCCGGCCCAAGGCAGTGCTGCTCGAGAACCTCCCGGACCTGGTGGAGAAGGACGATTTCCAAGCCGAGCGCACGTGGATGGAGACGGAGCTGCAGCGGGCGGGTTACCGCGTGTTCTGGAAGGTCCTGGACGCAGCGGACTTCGGAGTTCCGCAGCACCGCAGGTCCGGTTTCCTGGTGGCGCTTCAGGAGACCTACGCCGAGGGATTCGTCTGGCCTTCACGCACGGTGCTACGCGTCCCGACCGTTGCCGATGCGCTAGGACCGTCGATGGCTCAGGGAGGCTGGCCGGGCGCGAAGCAATGGGCCCGCCGTGCCGCCCGTCCGGCGCCTGCTCTGGTGGGAGGTTCCGAGCGTCGCGGCGGGGCGGACCTGGGACCCACCGGCTCGAAGCGCGCCTGGGCCCAGTTGGGGGTGAACGGCAACAGTCTCGGCGACGATGTACCTGACGCTGATTTCCCTCTGCTGGAGCCGCCCAGGCTCACGGTCGCCCAGACCGCGATCCTGCAGGCGATCCCTTCTGCTTGGCAGATCTCGGGCGGGAAAACGGCCGCCTATCGCCAGATCGGCAACGCTCTGCCGCCTCCAGTCGCACACGCCCTGGGAACGGCGATCGCTACTGCTCTCGCCGGCTAGGATCGCCACATGAACGCACCATCCCCTCTCGTCTCCCCGTTCAAGATCGTCGATCTCTTTGCGGGACCCGGCGGGCTCGATCAGGCCGCACGCCAGCTCGGTGTGGCGTCCGTCGGGATCGAGTGGGACAAGGACGCCTGCGCCACGCGCAGCGCCAACGACCTGCAGACCGAGTCCGGCGATGTTCGGGACTTCAGTCCGATCCAGTTCACCGACGACGGCTGCAATGTCTTGGCCGGAGGCCCGCCGTGCCAGACCTTCACAGTTGCGGGCAGGGGCGCCGGGCGGCGCGCGCTCGACCATGTCCTCACCTTCGCCGATCGGCTACGCGCACGGCACCCGATGAAGGAGATCCGGGCGGATCTCGCCTCGCTGAAGGACGAGGTGACGGGGAAGCACGATGACCGCACCGGCCTTGTTCTGGAACCGCTGCGATGGGCACTCGAGGCCATCGACGCGGGCCGCCCCTTCCAGGCGATCATTCTTGAACAGGTGCCGGCAGTGCTGCCGGTGTGGAAGAGGTATGCCGAAATTCTCCACGCTGAGGGATACGCGGTGGCCACTCCGCGAGTCCTCCACACGGAAGAGTACGGGGTGCCGCAGACCCGCCGCCGAGCCATCCTCGTCGCACGCTGGACAGGCAAGGACCGCTTGCTGCCGGGTGTGCCGGATATGCCGGATCCGACGCACGGGCGCTATCACAAGCGGAAGCCGCGCGAGGAGCACGGCTTCGGCCTGGCACCGTGGGTCAGCATGGAGGACGTCCTCACTCGACGGCCCATCCCGTTCACGGTCGTCTCCAACTACGGAACGGGAGGCGATCCGAAGGCACGTGGGCAGCG
The DNA here is from genome assembly GCF_050410835.1 of Streptomyces sp. cg35. Taxonomy (NCBI): domain Bacteria; kingdom Bacillati; phylum Actinomycetota; class Actinomycetes; order Kitasatosporales; family Streptomycetaceae; genus Streptomyces; species Streptomyces sp. cg35. The sequence continues at coordinate 5,554,888 of NZ_CP191268.1, read as the reverse complement.
TGGCTCGTACGAACCGGCGGCAACGGTGACGGGCAAGATCTCCCGCAATCGCATCGTCGGACGGGACGGCCTTGATCAACCCCGTCTGACCGAATCCGAGGCAGGTCAGCTCCAGACCTTCCCCGCCTCGCCGGACTGGATCTGGGCCGGTGCGGCCGTCGCCCAGCAGATCGGCAATGCCGTGCCGCCCCGCCTAGGCATGCACGTCCTCGCCGCAGCGCTCAACCTCGGCGATGAGTACCTCGCCGAGGAGCTGAAGCGTTCATACGCCTACTGACACCGGCAATCGGAGTGCTGGAGCGACTCCGCGGATTGGGTCCGGCGCTCGCGCCGGTGGGGTGGTGGCCGTGGGGTGAAGTCCGGTGCTGGCCGGTGGGCGCCTCTTTTGGATTGCGTGGCTGGTGGCGGTGGTGGGTTGCTGTGGCCTGCCGCCGTTTCGGTGTTGACCGTCGGCCGGTGGGGGCTGGCTTTCGCGGGCTGGGCTTTCGGGGTGGAAGGGGTAGGAGTCACCGGCCGGTCAAGGCCCTTCGGTGTGTAGCGCCGCTCCCTGTGGTGGGGCGAGTGCGGGTTCATCCGCAATGGCTGTTCTCAACTCTGGCCGCGTGAAGCGTCGTTGGGGCCTTGGCCAGAGTTTGCTCGTTGCGCCTCACCTGTGTCACTCTCCGTCAAGCGGCGTCACCGCCCGCACACAGAACTTCATACACAGGTGACCCCCGCGAGGCTGCAACCTCCGGGGGTCCGGCACAAGGAGCCACACTCCCTATGCAGGTTCATCGTATGCCTCGGCATGAGCGGGACTTCACCGTCATTGCCAATAAGGCCATCCGCGATCCGCGTCTGTCCCATACTGCGCGCGGCATCCTCGTCTACGTCTTGTCGTTGCCCAGCGGTGCGCAGGTCAACGTACGCACCTTGAGCGACGGGTTCCCGCAGGGGCGGCTCGCCGTGTCCAAGGCGGTCAAGGAGCTGCGGGAGTTGGGGTATTGGGTCACGCGTACCGCGCGTGAGCGACAAACGCGGCGGATCGTGTCCACCGTCGACGTGTACGAGGTACCAGGCTCGGCCTCGACCTCGGCCCCTCCGGCCGACGCCCGAACTCCGGCTCCCAGCAAGCCGGTTCCCAGCCGGGTGGGAACCGGGGACGCGGGCGCGTTTTTCCCTGGCGGGAAGATGAACTCCCTCAAGGACGGGGGGAAGAACCCTCCCTACCCTCCCGTCGAGGCGGCCGCGATCGACGCCGTATTACCGGCCGCGGCGTCGCAGGCCATGCCACATCTCACCGACCCCCACGCCGACGAAGGCGCTCGCATCCTGCGCCGCCTCGCTTCTGTCGATTCACGGCTACAGCTGTCGGAGCGCAGCGTTCAGGAACTGGCGCCCGAAGTCGGTGTCTGGCTGGAGCGGGGGGCGTCCGCCGCCGACGTCGTAGATGCCGTCAGTGCCGGGCTGCCCGCCAAGGTGTACTCGGCAGCACGACTCATTGCCGACCGCCTCACCCGGAAACGGCCCGCGCGGAAGCGGGCCTGGCGGCGGGTCTTCGAGTGTCCGCTGTGTCGTGATCCGTTGCCCTGGGGGCAGGAGTCGGGGGCATGTCGGTCGTGCGCAAACAGCAATGCCTCTGAGCACCGCAACAGCGCGGGAAGCGGTGGATACGGCGAAGTACGGCGGGTCCTGCGGGAACGCGTGCGGTGCGTGTGAGCTGGCCGCCCTACGTCACCGCTCAGCGGCCGCGCCGCCGCCACGGGCGCAGCCGGTGCTCACATCGACGTGCAGCGCCGCGCTCCGCCCCGAGTAGCGCATTCCGACCCGAGCCCCGCCCGGCGCAGGGTCGACGGCGTACCGGCGACCGTTCGTACCGTTGTCGACCCGCCACCCCTGCGCGCCCATCTTCCCCAGCACCCGCTCGACCAGTTGCCGAGCCTCAGGCTCCCGCAACGGGGCGAGCGCCCAGCGGTGTTCCGGCGTGCACGGCCTCGCAGGCTCGCCTGCCGCGTCGCAGGCCGGGCACGACACCAGCGTCATGCGGTCGAGTTCGGGAGCGAAGCCGACTGAGGGGAGGGCAGTGACACCGGTCAGTTCCCAGACGTGTCGGGACGCGGCAGCAAGGCGTCGGCGGGTCTCGTCGTCGGGAGCGGGAGCGGCTTCCTCGCGAGCCTGGCGCATCTCGTCGGCCGTGGCCCACTCGACCGTCTTGAGGATCTCGGCGAACATCCGCGCGTAGGCGTCCCAGTCCTCGACGCAGGTCGTGCTCAGCTCGAGGGTCTGGACACTCATGTCATCGGGGACGGGGATGTGGGCCTGGATGAAGTTCCGCGGTACATCGGTCACCGGGCCGTCGGTCGCCGGCTCGACGGGCAGCGCGAGCCGGTCCTGCCCGATACGCACCGCGACCGGCCCGTACGGAAGCTCGACCACGCTCACCTCGTCGTACGGATACCGCCGCTCGAACCGCCCGGCCAGAGCATGGGCCACCTCGCGCACGTCGCCCGGATCACGCTCCACGCGTTGTGCGATCACCGTGGCGAGCGACGGACGTCCCGGGTCGAATTCGGCGAGGCAGAGTCCGGCGTACTGCACTCCCGCCTCGATCATCTCCCCGGTCTGAGCCAGCAGCGTGAGCGCGGCTTCGTACTTCTCGTCATCGGAGCGCTCGGGGAATATCTCCTGCGTCAACGCGACTATCTGATCCGCGAGTTCGGCCGGGTTCACGTCAGCCAGGACCGGCAGATGCCTGAAGAAGTCAGGGACCTGCCAGCCGATGTGCAGCCTGCTGTCCTCGAATTCCACGTTCACACCCGCTCGTACGTCGTTCAATGTCGTGCCGCCTCGCCTCGTCTCTCACCACCTCGGCTTCACTCCGGCGCCGCGGCCGCCGGAATCGGGTCCGAGGCGTCGAGAACACGGGGCATCACGTCCCGGAGGTCTGGATTGCCGTCGCCGACAGGAAGGACCATGACGGCCTGCCAGGACCCGTCACAAAAGCCGAGTTCGTAGTTCGCCTTGACCCTGCCCCTCGGCCTCGTCGAGATGTCCCGGACCCAGGGGACCGACGACAGGGGCACCCGGAAACCCAGGACCGCCGACTCGGGCCGGTGCCGGCGTCGAGGAGATGCGTCGAGGTGCACGACGGCCAGTTCGGTTCCCGTGACCACCAAGTTGACGTTGACCGCGCAGCGGGCCCGCGGCTGAAGGGACAGCAGGAGCTGGCCCGCGATGCTCTGCCAGCCACCGAAGTGCTGGAACGTGCCTGTGGTGCTGGCGGCCGCCATGCGCGCACGTTGCTCCGCTCCCGAGGTGAGCGAGCGGCTCCACAGGAACCTGCCCGGGGAGCTCCCTAGCATGATCAGGAACCAGACCGGGAACCACAGCGGCCACAGCAGCCAGTACAAGGTGTCGACGCGGCCGCGGAACACGCGTGGCCGTGCCCAGAGGGACGCCTCGCAGTCCCACGTCGAATCCCGCCCCAGCACTCCGTAGATGCCACGGATGTCGTCGGTCTCCAGCAACCTGGTGGCGTGATCGCGGAGCGCTTCGTCCAATGCTCTCGTCTCGGGGTGCTGCTCGCCCATGGCTCGTCCTCCTACGCCGCCAGCGCCGCGTGGAACGGCGCGCCTTTCGCCTGACCGCTTCCGGGCGCGACCGTCTCTGTGTTCTGCTGTCGGTTCTCCGACGCCAGGTCCCACGCGCCGAGTCCGCTCGAAACTCCGTTCATCGCGGCTTGGCTGTAGCGAGAGAATCCCTGAAGGGCCGCATCCGTCATCGGGCGGCCGAAAGCCTCCGCCACCTTGCCGACCGTATTGGTGAGCACCTTCTGGGTCGCCGTATCGACGTAGCCCTGGTCCAGTGCCTGTCCCGCCGACCGCAACGCCTTGCCCGCGGTGATGACCTCGCCCGCTTCGTCGACCGCCCGCGTTCCTGCCCTGGCGGCCTTCACCACCTTGGCACCCGACTTCACCAGGGACGTTCCGGCTTTCCCGAGCGGCAGCACGCCCAGCAGGTCACCGCCGACGTCGAGCAGAGTGGATCCGTTTCCGCGCCGGTAACCGATGTAGTGACCCACGGCCGCACCAGCGGCGCACGCCGCCGAAGCGATACCGAGCACCGCACCTGCCGCGTTGCCGATGACCGGCACCACCTGGAGCACCAACGCGGCAGCCGCGAGGCCACTGGAGATCGTCGACAGCAGATCCGCGTTCTCCACCAGCCAGTCCGTGAAGTCGCCCCACACGTCCTTGAGCGCACCCGTGATCTTGTCCCACAGGCCCAGCGACTCGGGGGCCAGCGCGGTGGCCTCCTTGACGGCATGGGCCGCGCGCGCCGCTGCCTCGCTCCACCGCTTGTGGATCTCCTCACCCCGCCGGATCAGGGCGTCGAGCTTCTCCTTCGCCGCGTCGGCCTCGGTCAGCGCCGTGCGCATCCGCTGCGACGCCGTCTTCTGGGCGTCCCCCGACAGGCCTCCGTACGCGGCCCGGTCCGAGGCGGCCTCGGCGTTCCGCGACAGCCGTTCCCACTCCCGGCGCGCCGCGACGGCGTCGGCCTCCAGCGGATCTCCCTGCTTCTGCAGCGACTCCAGCGTGTCGTGCCAGGACAGCAGGGCCTTGCCGCATGCCGTCATCGACTCGGTGCCCTGTTCCAGATACGTGGGCAGTTTGCCGACCTTCTTGCGGAACGCGTCCGCGCCCTCACCGGTCCAATAGCTCGCGCTACGACCGGTCTTGGAGACCAGAGCATGCAGATCGTCCAGCTCGCGGCCGACAGCGCGCACATCGGCCGCGATGTCCGCGATCGCCGGCACGTCTCCGCGCGCCGGGTTGAACCCGAGGCCCGGCCAGCCGTCGTCGTCCGCGATGAAGATGCTGCGCCAGGACATCTCGCGCCCCTCTACTTGTTGCGGTCCGGGGTTTCGACACGCGCCACGTCCGCGCGGACCTTGTGGTCGATCGTCGCGTATTCGCCCATGGCCTGCGTGAACCCTTCGCTGATGGCCTTCGCTGCCTTGTTCAGCCGGTCGAGGCCGTCGCCCCACCGGTCCTGGAAGTCGTCACAGGCGTGATCGAGTTCGCTTGTGCCAAGGGTGTTGCGTCCTGCCTTCTCCAGCCGCTTACGAATCGAGCCGATGCGCTCGTCGAATTCCGTGAGCTGCTTGTACATCGCCTTCACCTCGCCAGGATCCAGACTGAAGCCGTCGGCCATGGCAGAGCCCTCCCTCCAGGATTCGCGGCAACAAATGATCACGATCCTAGATCCGCGAAAAGGAAGAGCAGTGCCGGAGTTGTCAAGAAAACGTGGGCGGAACGACGCGAGCCGCAGCTTCGGGGATCACCACAGAACGACGAATCGAGTGACCCACGTCACATCTACAGGTCGTCACATCTCTCCGCCCCGCTCCGTCATCGAGGCGTAGGCGCAAACAACCACCACCACGCAGACACAGGAGAGACCGCCATGGACGCTCGACTCGACATGTTCGGCAACGCGCTCGCCGGTAAGTTCATGAAGCACATCAACAGCGCGGGCAAGGTCGTCGGTGACGCCGGGGTGCCGCATGCCACTCAGGAGCTCGTGAAGATCCGGGCCAGCCAGATCAACGGGTGCGGGTTCTGCACCGACATGCACACCAAGGACGCGGCGCACGCCGGGGAGACCGCCCAGCGGCTCCATCTCGTCGCTGTCTGGCGCGAGGCCAAGGTGTTCACCGACGCCGAGCGGGCCGCGCTCGAGCTGGCCGAGGAGGGGACCCGGATCGCCGACGCGGCGGGCGGGGTCAGTGACGAGGTGTGGGCGAACGCCGCCAAGCACTACGACGAGGACCAGCTCGTCGCGCTCGTCGGGCTGATCGCCGTCATCAACGCCTACAACCGGCTGAACGTCATCGTGCAGCAGCCCGCGGGCGACTACCAGCCCGGAATGTTCGGCTGAGCTGGGCGGCGGGGCCGGGGCTCCGGGGACCGGGAAGGGTCGTGACCCGGAGCACATCCCGGCCCCTCCCGCCGTACGCCGTACCGCCCGGCGTAGCCTCACAAATGGCGTCGAACGAGTCGAAGAAGCCGAACGGGTCGAACGGCGTCAGCCGATGCACCGTATGCATGGCGACTCGCCCGGAGCTCCACGACCCCAGGAGGCCCCTGTCATGGCCCGTCCCCTTCCCACCGCCCCCATCGCCGCGGCCGGCCTGATCGGCGGTTACGCCACCGCCCGCTTCACCAAGAAGCGGCAGCTGGGCGGGGCCGTGCTCGCGGTGGCCGGGGCGGCCGCCGCCACGCAGTGGACGAAGACGCGGGGCGGGAAGGTCGCGGGGGCGCTGACCGGGGCGTACGTCGCCGCGTTCGCCGGGTCGCACCCGCTGGCCAAGAAGGTCGGCGCCTGGCCCGCCGTGTTCGGCGTCGCCGGGGCCGTGGCCGCCGCGTCGTACGTGCTCGTGGACCGCAGGGCCGCCTAGGACCTGTCCCCGGCCGGGGCGTGGCCCAGCACGTTCACCACCCGGCCCTGCGGGTCCCGGACGAAGAAGCGGCGCACGCCCCACTCCTCGTTGCGCAGGTCGCGGACGATCTCGGCGCCCGCCGACAGCATGGCCGCGTAGGCGGCGTCCACGTCGCTGACCTCCACGCTCATGTCGGGTACGACGAGCGCGGGGCCGCCCTGCTCGATGAAGTTGATCTGGGCCGTGGGGTGGGCGGGGGACGCCAGGGTCATCACCCAGCCGAGGTCCATGACCTCCTCGAAGCCGAGTGCGCCGTAGAAGGCACGGTTCGCCGCGAGGGACTCCTCGCCGTCCACGGCCACGTTCGGTACTGCCCTGCGGGCCTCGTTCATCTCAGTCATGCGGTTCATCGTCCCCGGAACGTCGCCCGGTACGCCCCCGGCGACACACCCAGCACCACCTGGAAGTGCTGCCGCAGCGACGTGCCCGTGCCGAAGCCCGTCTCCGCCGCCACGCGGTCGACCGTGTGATCCGTCCGCTCCAGCAACTCGCGCGCCCGGTCGACCCGTTGGCGCGACAGCCAGGTCATCGGCGTGAGACCCGTCTCCTCGCGGAAGCGGCGGTTGTACGTACGGACCGACATCGCGTCCCGCGCCGCCAGATCCGCCAGGGTCAGCGGCTCGGCGAGCCGCTCCAGGGCCCAGGCGCGGGAGCCCGACGTCGAGGTCAGCCCGGCCTCCTCCACCGGGCGCCGGATGTACTGCGCCTGCCCGCCCTCCCGGTGCGGCGGGACCACCGTGCGGCGCGCCACCTCGGCCGCGACCGCCGCGCCGTGGTCGGTGCGGATCATGTGCAGGCAGAGGTCGATCCCGGCCGCCTCGCCGGCCGAGGTCAGCACCGCGCCCTCGTCCACGTAGAGGACATCCGCATCGACCGTGACCCGTGGGAACGTGCGGGCGAACAGCTCCGACGACATCCAGTGCGTCGTCGCCCGGCGGCCGTCCAGCAGGCCCGCCGCCGCCAGGACGAACGAGCCCGTGCAGATCGATGCCACCCGGCCGCGGACCGACCGCAGCGCCGCCGCCAGGTCACCTTCCGGGGAGCCCGGCCCGAGCGACTCGTCCGTCTCGTGCGACGCCGGGACCAGGACCGTGTCCGCGCGCTCCAGTGCCTCCAGGCCGTGCTCCGCGTAGACGGGGAAGTCGGCGTCCGTGCGGATCCGGCCGGGGCGCGGGGCGCAGGTGCGGACGTCGTAGAGGCGCTCGCCCGTCGCCGGGTCGCGGGCCGTGCCGAACAGCTGGTGGACCAGGCCCAGTTCCATGGGCAGGACACCGTCCCTGACCAGCACCGCGACCGACTGCCGCGGTGTCGGCCGCCCCGCACTCGTCCCACTCATGGCCAGATTCTTTCACAGCATGGCCATCTGGCCAGTCGTGCGGGCGGGCCGCCCCGGCGCATCGTCGGAGGCATGGACAAGATCGCCCTGGACGGGATGGACAGGAAGTGGGTCGTCGCGGCCGGTGCCGCGCTCGCCATCGTGGTCGCCGGTGCGTTCAGCACGCTGGCGGGGCTGCTCGTGGGGCCGCTGCACCAGGAACTCGGCTGGTCGCGCTCGGCGATCGGGCTCGGCTCGCTCGTGAACATGATCGTGTACGGGGCGACCGCGCCGCTCGCCGCCGCCCTCATGGACCGGATCGGCATGCGCAGGGTCGCCGCCGGCGCGCTCGTGCTCGTCGGGGGCGGGGCGCTGCTCACCACGACCATGACCGCACCCTGGCAGTTCACCCTGTACTGGGGGGTGTTGGTGGGGCTCGGCACCGGGGCCACCGCCACCACCTTCGCGGCCACCGTCACGGAGCGCTGGTTCGTGGCGCGGCGCGGGCTCGTCGCCGGGCTGCTCACGGCGGCCAGTGTGGTGGGGCAGTTCGTGTTCCTGCCGCTGCTGTCGTGGGTGATCGACGGGTGGGGGTGGCAGGCCGCCGCCTACGGGCTCGCGCTCGCCGCCGCGGGCGCTCTGCCCCTCGTGTACGCGGCTGTACGCGATCCCGGAGCAGAAGCCGGAGCCGGAGCCACAGCTGGAGTCACAGGCGGACCCGTCCTCGTACGCGCCAAGGGCACCGTCAACTTCCTTCGTACCGGCCCCTTCTGGCTGCTGGCCGTCACGTTCGCCGTCTGCGGTGCCTCCACGAACGGCGTCATGTGGACGCACTTCGCGCCCGCCGCGCACGACCACGGCATGCCGGTGACCGTCGCCGCCTCGCTGCTGTCGCTCATCGGGATCTTCAACGTCGCCGGGACGGTCGCCTCCGGCTGGGCGACCGACCGGTTCGACCCGCGGCGGCTGCTCGGCGCGTACTACGCGCTGCGCGGGGCGAGCCTGCTCGCGCTGCCGCTGCTGCTGAGCGCCACGGTCGATCCGCCGCTCGTCGCGTTCACCGTCGCCTTCGGCCTGCTGGACGTCGCGACGGTGCCGCCGACGATCGCCCTGTGCCGCGCCCACTACGGCACGGGCGCCCCGGTCGTCTTCGGCTGGGTCAGCGCCGCGCACCAGGTGGGGGCGGGTTCGGTGGCGTACGTCGGGGGCGCGGTGCGGGACGTCTTCGGGTCGTACGACCTGGTGTGGGTGGGGGCGGGGGTGCTGTGCGCCGGGGCGGCGCTGCTCGCGCTCGTCATCGACCGCGGGCAGCGCCAGCAGGTCGCACCCGAGCGCCAGTTGACCGCGTAGAGCCCTACTGCCGCGGCTCGCTACGCGATGCGGGTGGGGACGGTGGCCGTGTTGTTGCCGGTGCTGGACTCGGGGCTGCTCGTGGTGACGGTGTTCACCAGGCGTACGGTGCCGCCGCCGTAGGAGGGGGCGCGGCCGGCTATTTCGAGGCGGACGGTCTGTCCGGGCGCGAGGTCGCCGATGGTGAGCACGATGCGGCCGTCGCCGGTCAGGCTCTCCGAGGCGTGGCCCTGGCTGATGCGGTGGGCGACGTACGTGATGCCGTTCGGCATGGTGGTGCTGGACCGCACGTTCTTGGCGGTCCCCGTGCCGCTGTTGGTGACCTCGACGACCCAGCGCTGCTCCTGGCCGTGGTCCAGGTGGGACGGGCCGGAGGCGGTGATGCGCACGTCGGCGAGCTGCTGCCGGCCGGTGGTGCCGCCGCCCCAGGGCTTGCCGTGGTCCTTGTCGTAGGTCTTGGTCCAGTTGTCGGCGTAGCCGTTGCCGTAGCGCTTGACCCAGGAGTCGCCGTAGTTGCCGCCGTGGTCCGCGGAGGCCACCCCGGTGGCGGCGACGGACACGCCGGCCGCTCCGGCCATGGCCAGCAGCGCGACGGCGCCACGACGGCGGAGGGAACGGGTGCGGGCGGGGCGGTGAGCCATGAGGGCAGGCCTTTCGTGCGAATGAGTCGGGGGAAGTGACGAGGTCGCACCGTCCGCGGTGCGACCTGCACCAACCCTGCCGAGCCGGCGGCACGGCCGCGGCGAGCAGAAGTCCCGGGGCGGGAGCCTTTCGCCCCTCGGCCCGCGTCTCCGCCGGCGCCCCGGCCCGTGTTCCGGCGGATCGGCCCGCCCCTGAACATGCGGCAGTTCCTCACTTCGCAGGCAAATACGCCTCGGGACCTTTGACTTATGTGCTGGATGCGACATTTTGCGCTGGATTTACCAATTACGACACCGCCGACAGGGGCCGCGCCACATCCTCCAGGGACCGCCGTTCCGCCCGCACCGCGAGCGCCGCCGCGACCAGGCCCGCCGCGCACATCAGCGCGGCGCCCACCTGGAACGCGAGCACCGTGTCACCGACCCTGCCGCTCCCGGTGAGGTCGGCGAACAGGAGCGGGCCGCTGATGCCGCCGGCCGCCGTGCCGACCGCGTAGAAGAAGGCGATCGCCATCGCGCGGGTCTCCATCGGGAAGATCTCCGAGACGGTCAGATACGCGCTGGACGCGCCCGCGGAGGCGAAGAACAGGACGACCGACCAGCAGACCGTCAGCGTCGTCGCGCTCAGCGAGCCGCGGTCGAACAGCCAGGCCGTGCCGAAGAGGAGCAGGCCCGACAGCAGGTACGTCGACGAGATCATGATGCGGCGCCCGACCGTGTCGAAGAGCTTGCCGAGCAGCAGCGGGCCGAGGAAGTTGCCGGCCGCGATGACCACGAAGTAGGAGCCGGTCGAACCGGTCGGCACGTCGTAGAACGTCGTGAGGATCGCGCCGAATCCGAAGGTGACCGCGTTGTAGAGGAACGCCTGCCCGATGAAGAGGGCGAGCCCCAGGGTGGTGCGGCGCGGGTAGTCGCGGAAGACGGTGCGCGCGATCTCCAGGAAGCCGATGCTCTTGCGCTGCCGGATGGTGATCTCCCCGGCGGGCGGCGGGAGTTCGCGCCCGCCGCGCTGCGCCCGCACCCGGTCCTCGACCTCCGTCACGAGCGCTTCGGCCTCCTCTCCCCTGCCGTGGATGAACAGCCAGCGGGGGCTCTCCGGGACGTTGCGGCGTACGAGGAGGATGACCAGGCCGAGTACGACGCCGAGGCCGAAGGTGAGCCGCCAGCCGACGTCCTTCGCGAACAGGTCCGTGTCGAGCGCGACGATCGACAGCAGGGAGCCGCCGATCGCGCCGAGCCAGAAGCTGCCGTTGATGATCAGGTCGACGCGGCCGCGGTAGTGGGAGGGGATCAGTTCGTCGACGGCCGAGTTGATGGCCGCGTACTCGCCGCCGATGCCGAAGCCGGTGAAGAACCGGAAGAGGAAGAACCACCAGGTGGAGAACGAGAACGCGGTGAGGGCCGTCGCCGCCAGATAGACGGCCAGGGTCAGCAGGAACAGTTTCTTGCGGCCGAACCGGTCGGTGAGCCAGCCGAAGAAGAGGGCGCCGGAACAGGCGCCCGCCACGTACAGGGCGGCGGCGATGCCGGTGACCTGCCCGGCGGAGATCGGCAGACCGCTGCCGGACTCGGACAGCCGCCCGGCGATGTTGCCGACGACCGTGACCTCCAGGCCGTCGAGGATCCAGACGGTGCCGAGCCCGATCACCACGGTCCAGTGCCAGCGGGACCATGGGAGGCGGTCCAGGCGGGCGGGGACGGCCGTGGTGACGGTGCCGCCGGCGGGCGTGCGGTGCTGTTGGTGCCCCAGGGACATGTGCGCCCTCCTCGTCGAGGGAACGGTCTAGGTGTCCCCGCACGAGTGCCCCGCCAGGGACACGGGGAACTGGGCGAGCAGCCGCCACGTGCGCCGCGCCCGCCGTCCGTCCCCCTCCCCGGCCCGCGACGGGCGGCACCGTCCGGGGGCTCCGCCCCGGACGCCGCTCCTCGACCGCCTCAGGGGCTTGATCCGGCTACGCCCCGAACCCCTTCGACACCGCATAGATCAGCAACCCCGCCAACGACCCCACCACCGTGCCGTTGATCCGGATGAACTGCAGGTCACGGCCGATGTGCGCCTCGATCTTCCGTGAGGTGTGCTCCGCGTCCCAGCCGGCCACCGTGTCGGTGATCAGGGAGGTGATCTCGGCGCGGTACGTCGTCACGACGTAGACCGCGGCGCCCTCCACCCAGCCGTCGACCTTGCCCTGCACCTTGGCGTCGGTGGCCATCCGCCGCCCCAGCGAGAGCAGCGAGGCCCGGACCCGCAGCCGCAGCTCGCTGCGCTCGTCCTCGGCGGCCGCGACGATCATCGAGCGGACCGCGGACCAGGTGGAGGCGATCAGGTCCTGCACCTCGGAGCGGCCGAGCACCTCGGACTTCAGGCGCTCCACGCGGGCCCGGGTGTCGGTGTCGGACTGGAGGTCGCCCGCGAAGTCCTTCAGGAAGCGGTCGACGGCGCCGCGAGCCGGGTGCTCCGGCATGTCCCGCATCTCGGTGACGAAGCGCAGCAGCTCCTTGTAGACGCGCTCGCCGACCCGCTTGTCGACGAAGCGGGGGGTCCAGCCGGGGGCGCCGCCCTGCACCGCGTCCATGACGGAGTCGGAGTGCAGCACGAGCCAGTCGTGGGCCCGCGCGCACACCAGGTCGACGACCCGCTTGTGGCCGCCGTCGGCGACGACCTTCTCCAGCATCTTCCCGATGCCGGGCCCGATCTCCGCGTTGTCGGCGCGGCGCGTGATGGCCTCGCCGACGACCGCCTGGACGTCGGAGTCGCGCAGCACCGTCAGGGCGCCGCGCAGGGCCGTGGCGAGCTCGGCGGTGACACGGTCGGCGTGCTCGGGCTCGGCGAGCCAGGCGCCGAGCCGGGAGCCGATGCCGACGGCGCGCAGCCGGTCGCGGACGACATCGCCGGACAGGAAGTTCTCACCGACGAATTCGCCGAGCGATACGCCGAGTTGATCCTTCTTGGTCGGGATGATCGCGGTGTGCGGGATGGGCAGGCCGAGAGGGCGGCGGAAGAGGGCCGTGACCGCGAACCAGTCGGCGAGCGCGCCGACCATGCCGGCCTCGGCGGCCGCCGCGACGTATCCGGCCCAGGCGCCGGCCCCGGAGTGCTCCGCCCAGGTCGCCAGTACGTAGACGACCGCGACGAGGACCAGCAGGCCGGTCGCCGTCGCCTTCATCCGGCGCACACCGCGCCGCTTCTCCTCGTCGGCGGGGCTGAACTCGCCGGTGAAGCGACGGGCGGCGCGCGGTTCGGCGGGGGTGGGGCGGGCATACTCCCCGGTGTCCGGTTCGCCCCTTTTCTCCAGCACAGGCCCGCCTCCGCCCTCCGGCACAGGCCCGCTTCCGCCCTCCGTCGCGGACCCGCCTTTCGCCGCGGACGTGCCCGCTTCGTCCGCCCCGCCCGTTCCGTTCCCTACGCCGCCGGCCATCCGGCCCGCTCCGTCCCGGTCATCGCCCGCTCCACGTCCGTGCGTCCGTCAGATGTCATTCGCCTCACACATTGTCCCTTCCTGACCTACTCCTGGAACGAACCACAAGTTCCCGGCGTCTGAGTGATCGGAGGGGGGCAGTGTCGGCCTCGTCCCGTCCCATGACGCATCATGGGTTCATCACACCGGAGCCTCGGGCTCCCCCTGCCCGAGGAGACACACACCGCATGGCCAGGCGTCACGGTTATGCCTTGTTGGCCGCGCTCGTCGCGGTCGCCGTAGTGATCTCGGCCGCCATCTACGTCGGTTTCTCCGGCGTCCTGCGCGGCGACGAAGGCTCCGTCCAGGCGGGCGGTGCCCACCCGCACGGGTCGGCCGCTCCGGCCTCCACCGGTACCTGGGCGGGCAGTTGGTCCGCCTCCCCCGCGGGCGCCGAGCCCGGCACGGAGACGAATGGATTCTTCGGCCGCTCCATCCGCAACGTCGTGCACACCAGCATCGGCGGCACCGGTGCCCGCATCACCCTCTCCAATCTGTACGGGCAGCAGCCCCTCAGCATCACGCACGCCTCCGTGGCCGTGGCCTCGGCGCCCAACAGTCCGACGGCACTGGCCGGCACCGTGCGCCGTCTGACGTTCTCCGGGAACACCTCGGTCGTCATCCCGGCCGGCCAGCAGGTCGTCAGCGACGCCGCGCGCCTGCGCGTGCCGCGCGACGCGGACATGCTGGTCACCACGTACTCGCCGACGCCGTCCGGACCGGTCACCTACCACCCGCAGGCCCGGCAGATGTCGTACGTGGCCCAGGGCGACCTCACCGAGGACCCCAGCGGCGTCCAGTACACCGAGCAGAGCCCGTACTGGCGCTACCTGACCGCGCTCGACGTGCTCAGCCACGAGGCCGAGGGCACCGTCGTCGTCCTCGGCGACTCGCTCACCGACGGCATCACCTCCACGATGGGCGCGAACCGGCGCTGGACGGACGTGCTGGCCGACCGGCTCCGCTCGGAGTCGGGTGCCCCGCGCTACGGCGTCGTGAACCAGGGCATCAGCGGCAACCGCGTGCTGTCCGACGGCCTCGGCCGCCCCGCCAACAACCCGAGCGGCCTGTCCCGCTTCGACCGGGACGCGCTCGGCCGCACCGGGGTCCGCGCCGTCGTCATAGACCTCGGGATCAACGACATCCTGCGCAACCCGCAGCAGACCGACCCCGACGAGATCGTCGAGGGCCTGCGGGAGCTGGTCCGCCAGGCGCACACGCGCGGCCTGCGCGTGGTCGGCGCGACCCTCATGCCGTTCGAGGGGCACCGGGGGTACGAGCCGCACCTCGAAGCCGTCCGCCAGGGCGTGAACGCGGCGATCCGCGGCGGCAAGGTCTACGACAGCTACGTCGACTTCGACCGCGCGCTGCGCGACCCGTACAACCCGCGCAAGCTGCTGCCGCGCTACGACTCGGGCGACCACCTGCACCCGAGCGACGCGGGCTACCAGCGGATGGCCGAGACGTTCGACCTCTCGGCCCTGCGGGGATCCACCGGGGCCGAGCTCTAGGTCCTGTCGGGCGCCGCTCCCGGTCAGTCCCGGTTCCGGCGGCGCTCCCGGCGCTCCCTGCGCTCCTCGATGCGGTCGAGGTGGTCCTCCAGGAGCTCGCGGTGCCGGTCCATCCGGTCCGCGTGCAGGTGATGGTGCCGGTCGCGGCGCCCCTCCAGCTCCTGGAGCCGCTCGGCCTTGCGGTCGAGCTTCTCTCTGCGGCGCTCCTCCTTCAGGCGCTGCCGCTCCGCCCGCGTGACCTTCCGCTCCACACCGACGCCGCCCCAGAACGCGAAGCCGGTCACCACCACGCGCGGCGCCCGGGGATCCCCCGGCACGCCCTCCTCGCTGTGGTCGAAGCCGCCCATGATGCCGATGCCGCGCACCACGACCTCGACGCCGGGCGGCACGACCACGTTCATCCCGCCCATGACCGCGACGCAGTTGATGACGATCTCGCGGTCCTCGAAGTTCGCCTCGCGCAGATCGATCTCGCCGCCGCCCCAGAACGCGAAGCAGGTGAACCGCCGCGGCGCCGTCCACCGCCCCTTGCGCTGGAACCCGGACATGACGCCGACGCCCCACGTGGAGGTGGCCTCACCGCCGATCCGCGCCGGCCAGTCCACGGCGCCCTCGGGCAGCGGCTCCTTCACAAGGTTCACCGGGGCGCTCACCCCGGCGCCGGGCAGATCCCGGGTCAGCGGCGCCAACTCCCCGTACGTACGCGCCTTGTACGTCGCTTCGAGCCGCTCCTCGAACTCCTCCATGTCGAGCCGCCCCTCGGCGAGCCCGTCACGCAGCCGTTCCGCGACCTTCTCTCGGTCGGCGTCGGAGGCCCGCAGATCGGGAGCGGACGGCACATCGGAACGCTCGGGAAGCGATTCGTCGGTCATACGCCTCAGCGTACGGGCGCTCGGGCGTGACGGAAGTGTCCCTGCCACACATCCGCACGCCCACCGCCCCGTCACACCACCCCGGACGCGTCCCTGGCATACATCCGGGCGATCACCGCCTCGATGTCCGGCTCCCGGACGGAGAGGTCCACCAGCGGGCAGCGCTCCGCGATCGCGGCGACCAGCGGGGCCGCCGACTGCCCCGCCGGGAACGCCAGCCACTGCCGCGCCCCCTCCACCTTCACCACCCGCGCGAACTCCACGTCCAGCGGCGGCAGTTCCCGCTCCAGGTCGACGACGAGCGTGCGCTCGACGGCGCCGCCGCCCGCCTGGTGCAGGCCCTCCAGTTCGCCGTCGTACATCAGGCGCCCGTGGTCGATGACCATGACCCGCCGGCACAGCTGCTCGATGTCGGTCAGATCGTGCGTCGTCAGCAGGACCGTCGTGCCCTTCTCCGCGTTCAAGTCCCGCAGGAAGCCCCGCACCTTGACCTTCGACACCACGTCGAGGCCGATCGTCGGCTCGTCCAGGTACAGCACCTCGGGGTCGTGCAGCAGCGCCGCCGCGATGTCCCCGCGCATCCGCTGCCCGAGCGACAGCTGGCGCACCGGGACCTCCAGCAGGTCCCCGAGCTCCAGGAGTTCGACGCAGCGCGCCAGGTTCTCCTCGTACCGCCCGTCCGGGATCCGGTACATGCGCCGCATCAGCCGGTACGAGTCGATCAGCGGCAGATCCCACCACAGCGTCGTGCGCTGCCCGAACACGACACCGATCCGGTGCGCGAGGCGGGAGCGCTCGCGCGAGGGGTCGATGCCCGCGACCCGCAGCCGGCCCGCGCTGGGTGTCAGGATGCCCGTCAGCATCTTGATCGTCGTCGACTTCCCGGCCCCGTTCGGCCCGATGTAGCCGACCATCTCGCCGCGCGGCACCGCGAACGTCAGCGAGTCCACCGCCCGCACCTCGCGCCGCTCCCGCCGCATGAAGCCCACCTTGCGCCGTACGTCGAAGACCTTCTCGACGCCGTCCACCTCGATGAACGCCTCGCCCTCAACCACCAAGCCCTCCCGTTCTGTTCAGCTTCCCGTACTGCGATACGCGCGCAGCGCCGACCGCCACACGAGGCCCGCCGCGCCCAGGCACGCGGCCGCCACGAGCGGCGGCGCGAACGCGACCCACTGCGGCAGGTCGAGCGGGTAGGGGCGGCCGAGGATGTAGAGCGCCGGCAGCCAGTTCACGAAGGCCAGCGGCAGCACGAAGGTGACCCCGCGCAGCAGGTTGTCGCCGAAGACGGTGGGCGGGTAGGCGAGCATGGCGTTGCCGCCGAACGTCGCCGCGTTCTGCACCTCGGCCGCGTCCTGCGCCACGATCTGGAACGCCGCGCCCGCCATGAACACGGCCGTGAAGATCCCGGCGCCGCTCACCAGGAGCACCGGCACCAGCAGCGCCTTCAGCGGCGTCCACGCGACGTCCAGCGCGAGCAGCGACCACACCACGACGATCAGGCCCTGCGTGACCCGGCCGAGGCGGCGCAGCGCGAACCGGTCGGCGGCGACCTGCGCGAGCACCGGCGCGGGCCGCACCAGGAACGCGTCGAGGGTGCCGTCCCGCACCCGCTGCCCGATCCGCCCCAGCGACCCGGCGAACAGGTCGGCGAGTCCGAACGCCGCGCCCGAGGTCCCGTACAGGAAGGCGATCTCGGGCAGCGTGTAGCCGCCGAGCCGGTCGACCTGGGAGAACATCAGCAGGATGCCGACGAATTCGAGGCCGGTCGCGGCGAAGTTGCCGAAGGCCGTCATCAGGAAGGACGCGCGGTAGGTCATCGTGGAGCGGATCCACATCGCGCTGATCATGCCGAACGACCGTGCTCCGTCCCGGACTTGCCCCGTGCGGTCAGCCACCCTGCACCACCACCCGTCGCGTCGCCGTGGTCTGCAGCAGGCGGCCCGCACCGAGCAGTCCGGCGGCCCAGGCGGCCTGGAAGGCGTAGCTGCCGAGCAGTCCGCGGCCGTCGTGCGTGCCCATCAGGACGTCCGCGGGCACCTGGAGCAGCGCCGACCACGGCAGGACGCGGGCCACGTCTCCGATCGCCCCCGGGAAGACGTTCAGCGGCAGCAGCATCCCGCAGAAGAACGTGGCCGTGATCCCGTAGATCTGCACGACCCCGCTCCCTTCCATGAACCAGAACGCGGACAGCGCCACGAGATAGCGCAGCGCGAAGCTGACGACCACCCCGAGCGTCACCGAGACGAGGAAAGCCAGCCATCTCAACGGATCGGTGGGCAGCGCCAGTTGGAAGACCAGGGCGCCGACCGCCATCGGCACGACACCGCGCCCGAGCAGCTGGAAGAGGGCCCGCCCCAGGTCCTGCGCCAGCCACCAGGCCTGCAGATCGGCCGGCCGGTACAGGTCGACGGCGATGTCGCCGCTGCGGATCCGCTCCGCCAGCTCGGTCTCGAACCCGTTCGGCACGCCGAGCAGCATCACCGAGAACATCGCCTGACCGACCCACACATAGGTGAGCGCCTGCGCCTGGTCGTATCCGCCCAGGTGGGGCCGCTCGTCCCAGAGCGCGATGTAGGTGCACGCGATGATCAGGCCGAAGACGGTGTTGGTGAAGACCCCCGCGAAGGTGGCCCCGCGATACGTTGCGTAACGCCGGAAGGCCCCGGCGGCGACGGCCCCGTACAGCCGCACTGCTCCCACGCCTGCCCCCTCGAATAGGCCGAAGCGCAGGAGCCTAGTCAGTGCGGGCGACGCCTGCCACGCATTTTCTGGGTGATGTAGGAGGCTTATGTGTCATACGAGGCGTACGTGACGTGCGACGCGAATCAGGAGTTCCACAGGACATGAGCAGCGACGAGCCGCCCCAGCCTGCGCAGCCCGAGCCCACGCCCGAGCCATCGCAACAGCCGGCGCCGACCGGGCCGGGCACGAAGAAGGCCAAGGCCAAGCGCCCCAAGCGCAAGGGCTGGCGCCGCCTGATCCCGACCTGGCGGATGCTCCTCGGCACCGTCATCGGCTTCGTCCTGCTCTGCGTCGGCCTGTTCGCGCTCGGCTACGCCCTGGTGGACATCCCGCCCGCCAACTCGGCCGCGACCGCGCAGTCCAACGTGTACCTGTACGCCGACGGCACCCAGATCGCCCGCGACGGCGAGGTGAACCGGGAGAACGTACGGCTCGCGCAGATCTCCAGGACGACGCAGCACGCCGTGCTCGCCGCCGAGGACCGGGACTTCTACAGCGAGTCCGCGATCGACCCGAAGGCGATGCTGCGCGCGGCCTGGAACACGGTCACCGGCAAGGGCAAGCAGTCCGGCTCCACGATCACCCAGCAGTACGTGAAGAACTACTACCTGGGGCAGGAGCAGACGGTCTCCCGGAAGGTGAAGGAGTTCTTCATCTCCATCAAGCTCGACCGGGAGGCGACCAAGGACGAGATCCTGGAGGGCTACCTCAACACCAGCTACTTCGGGCGCAACGCGTACGGCATCCAGGCCGCCGCCCAGGCGTACTACGGTGTCGACGTCGAGGACCTGACGGCCGCTCAGAGCGCCTATCTGGCGGCGCTGTTGAATGCCCCCAGCGCGTACGACGTGATCGCGCACCCGGAGAACAAGGCGAAGGCCGTGGCCCGCTGGAACTACGTCCTGGACGGCATGGTCAAGGAGAAGTGGCTCTCCGCCGCCGACCGCGCCACGATGACGTTCCCGGTGCCGGACGAGGCGAAGGGGCCCGCCGGGATGTCCGGGCAGCGCGGCTACATCGTGCAGGCGGTGAAGGACTTCATCACCGACAACGAGATCCTCGACGAGGACACCCTCGCCACCGGCGGCTACCGCATCACCACCACCCTGCAGAAGAAGAAGCAGGACGCCTTCGTGGACGCCGTCGACGACCAGCTGATGTCGCAGATCGACAAGGACGCCCGCAAGGCCGACCGCAACGTCCGCGCGGGCGGCGCCGCCATCGACCCGGCCACCGGCAAGGTCCTCGCGATGTACGGCGGCATCGACTACACGAAGCAGTACGTCAACAACGCCACCCGCCGCGACTACCAGGTCGGCTCCACCTTCAAGCCCTTCGTGTTCACGTCCGCCGTGGAGAACGGCTCGACCACGCAGGACGGGCGCGTCATCACCCCCAACACCGTCTACGACGGCACCGACGAGCGCCCCGTGCAGGGCTGGGACGGCGGCTACTACGCCCCCGAGAACGAGGACAACGTCTCCTACGGCCCCATCACCGTGCGCACCGCCACCGACAAGTCCGTGAACGCGGTGTACGCCCAGATGGCCGTCGACGTCGGCCCGGGCGAGGTCAAGCGGACCGCGGTCGACCTGGGTCTGCCGCGGAACACCCCCGACCTGACCGCGACCCCCTCCATCGCGCTGGGCCCGGCCACCGCCAGCGTCCTCGACATGACCGAGGCGTACGCGACGCTCGCCAACCACGGCAAGCACGGCAGGTACACCCTCCTCGCCTCCATCAGCAAGGACGGCACGGACCTCGAGCTGCCCGAGCAGGACACCCGGCAGGCCGTCAGCCGCGAGTCCGCCGACACCACCACCTCGATCCTGCAGTCCGTTGTCGAGGGCGGCACCGGTACCGCCGCCCAGGCCGCGGGCCGCCCCGCCGCCGGCAAGACCGGCACCGCGGAGGAGGACACGGCGGCCTGGTTCGCGGGCTACACCCCCGACCTCGCCACCGTCGTCTCGGTGATGGGCCAGGACCCGGACACCGGCGCCCACAAGTCGCTGTACGGCGCGGCCGGCCTGCCGCGGATCAACGGCGGCGGGTTCCCGGCCCAGATCTGGGCCCAGTTCACCAGGAAGGCCCTGGCCGGCACCGAGGCCACCGACTTCGACCTCGAGCTGGAGGACGGCGCCGAGGAGGTGCCGATCCCGTCGGAGCCGCCCGCGACCACCGGCGCCACGTCCGCCTCCCCCGACGACCCGGGCACCGACACCGGCGGCACTCCCACGGACGGCGGTCCCACGGACGGCGGCACCGACACCGGCGGCACCGACGAGGGCCAGGACCAGGGGCAGACGCAGGGCACCACGGACGGCGGGACGACGACCGACGGAGGCACCACGGACGGCGGCACCACCACCGACGGCGGTACGGACACCGGAGGGACCGATACGGGCGGCACGGGTGGCACGGGCGGCACGGACACCGGCGGAACGGACACGGGCGGCCCGCTCAGTGGCCTGACGTCGCCTTCAAACCGACGATCGCCACAAGCAGCAGGCCGATGAAGAAGATCCGCGCGGCCGTCGCCGGCTCCCCCAGCACCAGCATGCCGACGATGGCCGCACCCGCGGCCCCGATGCCCACCCACACGCCGTACGCGGTACCGATGGGCAGCGACTTGGCGGCGTAGGACAGCAGCATCATGCTGGCGACGATCCCCGCGCCGGTGAACACGCTCGGCCACAGCCGGGTGAAACCGTCCGTGTACTTCATGCCGATCGACCAGGCGACCTCGAGAAGTCCGGCGATCACGATCAGGATCCAGGCCATGACTGGCACCTCCGTCAGTGGTTCTCAACAGGGGTGCGTCGTCTTTGCGGATCCCGGTACGGCGCGTCTCGTCGGGGTCCCCCAAAGATAGCAAAGGGCAGACAAAAGGGGCTGGTGACAACGGTCACCAGCCCCGCACGGGCCCTTGGGGCCACGTCCTACAAGTACAGGCCCGTCGAGTCCTCCGAGCCCTCGAACCGGTCGGCGGCCACCGCGTGCAGGTCCCGCTCGCGCATCAGCACGTACGCGACCCCGCGCACCTCGACCTCCGCCCGGTCCTCCGGGTCGTACAGGACCCGGTCGCCCGGTTCCACGGTCCGCACGTTCTGCCCGACCGCGACGACCGCGGCCCAGGCCAGGCGCCTGCCGACCGCCGCCGTCGCGGGGATCAGGATGCCGCCGCCACTGCGCCGCTCGCCCTCCGACGTGTCCTGCCGCACCAGCACGCGGTCGTGCAGCATGCGGATGGGCAACTTGTCGTCGTGGGTGCTGTGTCTGTCGAGATTGCCGCTCACGCCGACGAACCTACCTGTCCCTCGCGCGGATGTACGCCGCCGGGTCAGCCCTTGCGCCGGCGCGAGGCCACCGTGAGGAGCCCGACGACACCGACCACGAGGAGCGCGGCCGGCACGATCCGCTCCAGACGCGGCGCGCCCTCCTCGGACACGAACTGGCCCTTCGCCTCGGAGACGAGCCG
Source organism: Streptomyces sp. cg35 (assembly GCF_050410835.1). Lineage (NCBI taxonomy): Bacteria > Bacillati > Actinomycetota > Actinomycetes > Kitasatosporales > Streptomycetaceae > Streptomyces > Streptomyces sp. cg35. The sequence goes on along the minus strand of NZ_CP191268.1, from coordinate 5,533,040 downwards.
ATTCGCACCGACGTACGCCCGACCGAGGGTGTGGTCGACGTTCGACACGAACTTGGCCTTGGCGTCGCCGACGATCGTCTTCGGGTGCACCCGCACCCCGATCTCGTCGAGCGTCTCGGCCAGGGTCTCGCGGCGGCGCTTGATGTCCGCCTCGATCTGCGCCGGCGTCCGCGTATCCGGCGTATCCGACGTGCTGGACGTGTCCGACACCGCACTGCCTCCGTGGTCGCTACGAATCTGCTTGCTGGTCCTGCGTTACGGCTAGGGGACAGTCTGTCAGCTCGGCGCCGCACTCACCCCACGGCACCCCTATTACGCTCGTCCGGAGTCACCCCACCCGCGAGGAGATGCGAGCGACATGAGCGAGCGACTGCAGCCCGGCGACACCGCCCCCGCCTTCACCCTGCCCGACGCCGACGGCAACGAGGTCTCCCTCGCCGACCACAAGGGCCGCAAGACGATCGTCTACTTCTACCCCGCGGCGCTTACCCCGGGCTGCACCAAGCAGGCCTGCGACTTCACCGACAACCTCGAGCTGCTGGCCGGCGCCGGCTACGACGTCATCGGCGTCTCCCCCGACAAGCCGGAGAAGCTCGCCACGTTCCGCGAGAAGGAGAACCTCAAGGTCACGCTGGTCGGCGACCCGGAGAAGAAGGTCCTGGAGGCGTACGGCGCCTTCGGCGAGAAGAAGCTGTACGGCAAGGTCGTCACCGGTGTCATCCGCTCCACGGTCGTCGTGGACGAGGACGGCAAGGTCGAGCGGGCCCTGTACAACGTCAAGGCCACCGGCCACGTGGCGAAGATCATCAAGGACCTGGGCATCTGACGGATCCCGGGCCGCCGGGCCGCGTACCCATGTTGTGACGAAAGTCCCCTCCGACGGGGACTTTCGTTTGCAACCGCCACCATCGAGCAAGTGATCCCCTTGGAAGCGTTGTATGTCCAGAGAAGGGATCGCCATGTCCACCGACACCGAGGAAGGGCCCCTGTCGCCCGACCCGGAGGCGGTCAAGCGTCACCGGGCGCTGTTCCGTGCCGTCAGACGGCGCAAGAATCCGCCCCTGCGCCGCACCGACATCACCGTCACCGACGACACGGCGGTCAAGCGGGCGGTGAAGGCGGCCTCGCTCGGCAACGCCATGGAGTGGTTCGACTTCGGCATCTACTCCTACCTCGCGGTGACGATCGGCCACGTCTTCTTCCCGTCCGGGAACGACACGGTCCAGCTGATCTCGTCGTTCGCGACCTTCGCGGTGTCGTTCCTCGTCCGGCCGATCGGCGGCATGGTCTTCGGCCCGATGGGTGACAAGATCGGCCGCAAGAAGGTCCTGGCGATGACCATGATCCTGATGGCGGTCGGCACGTTCGCCATCGGCCTGATCCCGTCGTACGCCTCGATCGGCTTCTGGGCGCCGGTCCTGCTCATCGTCTTCCGGCTGATCCAGGGCTTCTCCACGGGCGGCGAGTACGGCGGCGCGTCCACCTTCATCGCCGAGTACGCGCCCGACAAGCGACGCGGCTACTTCGGCAGCTTCCTGGAGTTCGGCACGCTCGCCGGGTACGTCGGCGCGGCGGGCCTCGTCACGATCCTGACGACCACGCTCGGCAGCGACGGCATGGAGTCCTGGGGCTGGCGCGTCCCGTTCCTCGTCGCGGGCCCGATCGGCCTGGTCGGCCTCTACCTGCGGCTGAAGCTCGACGAGACCCCGGCCTTCCAGAAGCTCGAGGACGAGTCCGCCCACAAGGCCTCCGACGCCGCTTCCTCGGTCGAGACGACCGCCAAGGGCGACCTGCTCCGGATCTTCCGCGACTACTGGCCGACGCTGATCCTCTGCATCTGCCTGGTCGGCGCGTACAACATCACGGACTACATGCTCCTGTCGTACATGCCGACGTACCTGTCGGACGAGATGGGCTACTCCGAGACCCACGGCCTGCTGATCCTCATCGCCACGATGGTGATCCTGATGTGCGTCATCAACCAGGTCGGCAAGCTCTCCGACCGCTTCGGCCGCAAGCCGCTCCTGATGGCGGGCATGCTCGGCTTCTTCGTCCTCTCCATCCCCTCCTTCCTCCTGGTCAAGAACGGCGCCCTGTGGGCCGTCTCGATCGGCATGCTGATGCTGGGCCTGTCCCTGGTCTGCCTGCTCGGCACCATGTCGGCCGCGCTCCCGGCGCTCTTCCCGACCCAGGTCCGCTACGGTTCCCTCTCGGTCGGCTACAACCTCTCCGCCTCGATCTTCGGCGGCACGACCCCGCTGGTGATCACGGCGCTGATCTCCCTGACCGGGACCGACATGATGCCCGCGTACTACGCGATGGCCGCGGCCCTCGTCGGCGTCATCGCGGTGGCCTGCATGAAGGAGACGGCCCAGAAGCCGCTGGCGGGTTCCCCGCCCTCGGTGGAGACGGAAGAGGAAGCGGCGGACCTGGTCGAATCCCAGGCCCCGACCCCGAAGTTCTGACCTGCTCCGCTTCCCGTGGCCGGGCCGCCCCGCATACCGTGCGGGGCGGCCCGGCTTCTGCCCCAACTGTCCGGCTCCGGCCTGAACTTGGCGGCGGGCCAACGGCGCGCTCCCGCGCCGGGCGGCGCCCCCGTACACTGACGGCGGGACATGCACCGGGAAGGTGGAATGTCCGTTTTAATGCGGTCGTGGTGGAATTGGCAGTCACGTCGGGTTTAGGTCCCGGTGGGAGAAATCCCGTGAGGGTTCGAGTCCCTCCGACCGCACGCGCAGAAGGGCGCTCCCGCACCGGGAGCGCCCTTCGTCGTACGAGGCCGGGTCTCAGCCCAGCAGCTCCCGCACCACCGGCACCAGCGCCCGGAACGCCTTCCCCCGGTGGGAGATCGCGTTCTTCTCGTCGGCGGTGAGCTCCGCGCACGTGCGGGTCTCGCCGTCCGGCTGGAGGATCGGGTCGTAGCCGAAGCCGCCCGCGCCCGCCGGGGTGTGCCGCAGGACGCCGCGCAGCTGGCCCTCGACGACGCGCTCGGTGCCGTCGGGCAGGGCGAGGGCGGCCGCGCAGGCGAAGTGGGCACCCCGGTGCTCGGCGGAGTCGATGTCGCCGAGCTGGGCGAGGAGGAGGTCGAGGTTGGCCTGGTCGTCGCCGTGGCGGCCGGCCCAGCGCGCGGAGAAGATGCCGGGGGCGCCGCCGAGGACGTCGACACAGAGGCCGGAGTCGTCGGCGACGGCGGGCAGGCCGGTGGCCTGGGCGAGGGCGTGGGCCTTGAGCAGGGCGTTCTCGGCGAAGGTGACGCCGGTCTCGCGGACGTCCGGGATCTCGGGGTACGCGTCGGCGCCGACCAGCTCGTGGGGCAGGCCGGCGTCGGCGAGGATGGCGCGGAGTTCGACGATCTTGCCGTTGTTGCGGGTGGCGAGGATGAGGCGGGTCATGCCTCCAGTATTCACGCCGCCGCGGGTCCGTTACGGCGTGCAGACCTTCGTCAGTTCGCCCGCCGCGTCCGTGACGGGGGTGACGTCGGGGGTCTCGTCGCCGTTCCTGATGGCCGTACGGACGTTGTCCACCGCCTTGTTGAGGTCGCCGACGGCCTTCGACACATCGGCGTTGTCGGTCTTGTCGCCGATCTTGTCGAGGTTCTTGTCGATGGAGGCGAGCGCCTCGTCGGCCTGGCCCGGGTCGTTCGACGCGTTCTCGACGGCCTGCTGGAGGTCGGTGACGCTGTCGGCGATGGAGTCGGCGGTCTGGACACAGTCGAGGGCCTTGTCGACGGCGGAGCAGCCGACGGCGGCCGGGACCGCGATCAGTGCCGCGGCGGCGACGGTTATGGCGATTCGACGGTGGCGGCGCGCGGCCATGGAACGGTCCTCCCCTGAAGTACGGACGGATGGACGGCGGTTGATGACGCGTGCCGTCCACCCGTACGTAGTGACGCAGTCGGTGGCTGTGCGGTTGCCACCCTACTTGGGGAGTTCTTTACCTAGGCAAGGTCTTTTCCGAGGGCGCCCTCGAGGGCCTTGCGCTGGGCGGCGGCGAGTTCGTCGCAGCCCGAGACGGCGAGGTCGAGCAGGGAGTTGAGCTCGTCGCGGGCGAACGGCTCGGCCTCGGCGGTGCCCTGGACCTCGACGAAGCGGCCGTCGCCGGTGCAGACGACGTTCATGTCGGTGTCGGCGCGGACGTCCTCCTCGTAGCAGAGGTCGAGGAGCGGTACGCCGCCGACGATGCCGACGGAGACGGCGGAGACCGTGCCGGTGAGGGGCTGGCGGCCGGCCTTGATCAGCTTCTTGCCCTGGCCCCAGGCGACGGCGTCGGCGAGGGCGACGTAGGCGCCGGTGATGGCGGCGGTGCGGGTGCCGCCGTCGGCCTGGAGGACGTCGCAGTCGAGGACGATGGTGTTCTCGCCGAGGGCCTTGTAGTCGATGACGGCGCGCAGCGAGCGGCCGATGAGGCGGCTGATCTCGTGGGTGCGGCCGCCGATCTTGCCGCGGACGGACTCGCGGTCGCCGCGGGTGTTGGTGGCGCGGGGCAGCATCGAGTACTCCCCGGTCACCCAGCCCTCGCCGCTGCCCTTGCGCCAGCGGGGGACGCCTTCGGTGAAGGAGGCGGTGCAGAAGACCTTGGTGTCGCCGAAGGAGACGAGGACGGAGCCTTCTGCGTGCTTGCTCCAGCCGCGTTCGATGGTGATCGGGCGGAGCTGTTCGGGGGTGCGGCCGTCGATGCGAGACATGAGGAGGAGCCTAGCGGCAGGGGCGCGGGGCGAAGGTCCCGCGGGGCGGGCCCGCGCCGTACTCCGCGCCGCGCGGGCCCGGACTCCGAGGTCCCGCACGGCCCAGGCGGAACCCGCTCGTCCCTTCAACAGCCCTTGAGTGATCCACGAGCGCGCGGCGGTACAAAAACGGTGTTGCTCCCGGTCGAGGAGAAGCACCCGATGACAGGCGTGAACGTCCCGCCGAGTCACCGCGTTCGCCCGACAGCGCCAGCCCCGCCCCGCAGGACAGACCGCTGCAGAACCTCACCCGAGAACGGAAGTCCCATGGCCGTTGACCAAGTACTGACCGGCTCCGCGTCGGACGGAGAAGGCAGTCTGGGTGCCCGGGCCGCTGAAGCCGCCGAGCCGACGCGTGCCCCGATCTCCCGGCTGCCGTCCCTGACCGGCCTGCGGTTCCTCGCCGCGCTGGCCGTGTTCGCCGCCCACGCCTTCATACCGATCCCGTCGCTGCGGCTGCTGGCCGACGACCGTACCGAGTTCCGGTTGTTCCACTGGTTCGACCAGGCCGGCGGGCCCGCCGTGTCGTTCTTCTTCGTGCTCAGCGGGTTCGTACTGACCTGGTCGGCGCGGGACAACGACACCACGACGGGGTTCTGGCGGCGGAGATTCGTCAAGATCTACCCGACCTACGTGGTCGCCTGGGTGCTCGCGATGGTGCTCTTCGCCGGCGACGCCACCTCCACCCGGATCGCCGTCGCCAACCTCTTCATGGTCCAGGTGTGGGTGCCCGAGTACTACACCAACTTCAGCGTGGACCCGCCGAGTTGGTCGCTGGGCGTGGAGGCGCTCTTCTACCTGAGCTTCCCGCTGCTGCTGGCCGTCCTCCGGCGCATCGAGCCCCGGCACCTGAAGTACTGGATCATCGGGGCGATCGCCGCGGTGTGGGCCACCCCGGTGGTGGCGTACACGGCGTTCCCGAAGGCCCCACTGGTTCCCAGCGGCCAGGACCTCGCCGCCACCGCGTACTGGTTCAACTATGTGCTGCCGCCGGTCCGCGTGGTCGACTTCGCCCTCGGCATCCTGGTCGCGCTCGCGGTCAAGCACGGGCGCTGGCGCAACATCGGCATGATCCCGTCGTTCGTGCTGCTGGCCGGCGGGTACTGGCTCACCTTCCACATGCCCGCCTTCTACGGGCAGCGCGCCACCATGATCATCCCGATCGTGCTGCTGATCGCGGCCGCGGCGACCGCGGACATCGAGGGCCGCTTCACCCTGTTCCGCAACCGCACGATGGTCTGGCTGGGCGAGATCTCCTTCGCCTTCTACCTGCTGCACTACATCGTGCTGGCCCGGCTCCGCAAGGAGCTCGGCACGGAGCTGTACTCCACCACGGAGGGCATCGCCCTCCTGGCCGGCGCGGCCGTCGCCGCGGTGGCGCTGTCCTGGCTGCTCCACCGGCTGGTCGAGCTTCCGCTCGTGCGCCGGTTCGGCCGCTCGCGGCCCGCGGCACGTGAGAAGACGGTCGCCTGACCGAGCGCGCGGGCCCTTCCGGGACGCGAACGGCCGCCGCTGCCCGTACATCGGGGAGCGGCGGCCGTTCGCGTGCGGCCCGTCAGTGACGGTTGCTCACATCATGTCTTCGATGTCGGCGGCGATCGGGTCGGCGTCGGTGCCGATGACGACCTGGATGGCGGTGCCCATCTTGACGACACCGTGGGCGCCGGCGGCCTTCAGCGCGGCCTCGTCGACCAGGCCGGCGTCCTTGACCTCGGTGCGCAGCCGGGTGATGCAGCCCTCGACCTCTTCGATGTTGTCGATGCCGCCGAGCCCGGCAACGATCTTCTCAGCCTTCGTGGCCATTTCGTTCTCCCTGTTGTTCCCTGGCCCGCCGTGAGCCGTTTTGTCACGGTAACCCACGGTTGGCCCATCTTCACGAGCGGTAGCACCACACGTGACGAAAGATGACGAGCACGTGGACCGACCCGTCCCGCGACTGGTCTACACCAGTTTCCAACGACCGCCAAACGTGGCTTGTTCCGGGAGGACGCCCATGAGCGCGAACGCCGCCGCCGCACCCCGACCGAGCCCCTGGAACAACTTCTTCCAGGGGCTCCAGAAGATGGGGCGCAGCCTGCAGCTGCCGATCGCCGTGCTCCCCGCGGCGGGCATCGTCAACCGCCTCGGGCAGCCCGACGTCTTCGGCGACGACGGCCTCGGCTGGACCAATGTGGCCAAGGTCTTCGCGGGCGCGGGCGGCGCCCTGCTCGACGCCGACCTCGGACTGCCGCTGCTGTTCTGCATCGGTGTCGCGATCGGCATGGCCAAGAAGGCGGACGGTTCGACCGCGCTCGCCGCGGTGGCCGGCTTCCTCGTCTACCGAGGCGTGCTGCGGCAGTTCCCGATCGACTGCGCCGACGGGGCGAAGGCGGTGGCGACGGGCTGTCAGGCGGCGGACAACACCGTCTCCGCGTTCCAGTTCCAGAACCCGGGCGTGTTCGGCGGCATCATCATGGGCCTGCTGGCGTCGTTCTTCTGGGTCCGCTTCCACCGGACGAAGCTGGTCTCGTGGCTCGGCTTCTTCAACGGCCGCCGCCTCGTCCCGATCATCATGGCCTTCGTCGGCATCCTCTTCGCGGTCATCTGCCTGTGGATCTGGCCGCCGATCGGTGACGGCCTGGAGAGCTTCTCCAACTGGCTGGAGGGCCTGGGCGCCGTCGGATCGGGCATCTTCGGCGTCGCCAACCGCGCGCTGCTGGTGATCGGGCTGCACCAGTTCCTGAACGTGCCGCTGTGGTTCCAGTTCGGCTCGTACACGAAGCCCGACGGCACGACCGTGCACGGCGACATCAACATGTTCCTCAGCGGTGACCCCAGCGCGGGCATCTACCAGTCGGGCTTCTTCCCGATCATGATGTTCGCCCTCCCCGCGGCCTGCCTGGCGATGGTGCACTGCGCCCGGCCCGATCGCCGCAAGGCCGTCGGCGGCATGATGCTCTCGCTGGCCCTGACCTCGTTCGTCACCGGCATCACCGAGCCGATCGAGTACTCCTTCGTCTTCATCGCCCCCGCCCTGTACGCGGTGCACGCGGTGCTGACCGGTGTCTCGATGGCCGTGACCTGGGCACTCGGCGTCAAGGACGGCTTCAGCTTCTCCGCGGGCCTGATCGACTACCTGATCAACTGGAACCTGGCGACGAAACCCTGGCTGATCATCCCGATCGGCCTGTGCTTCGCGGTCGTGTACTACGCGGTCTTCCGGTTCGCGATCACCAAGTTCGACCTGAAGACCCCGGGCCGCGAGCCCGAGGAAGAGGTCGAGGACGTCACCAAGGCCTAGCCTTCCGCCCCTGCCCGAAGGGCCCCCGGACCTCTGGTCCGGGGGCCCTTCGTCACGTATGAGCTCAAGCGGACGCATATGTTCCACACCACAGAAATCGTGGGTTCCTTATCTCAGCTTCACCGTGCTACAACAGGTCTACACCACTGAGTGGTGTAGACCATGTGGCCGTCGGCCACGGTCCCCCTCGAGACGCCGCCGTCCCACAATGACCCCTTGGCGGCGCCTGCCCACCTGGAGGAAGTTGTGTCCACGGCTAGCGCCGCACCCGCGGCCGACAAGAAGAAGGGCGCCGGCGCGATGGCTGTCATGCAGCGCATCGGCCGCAGCCTCATGCTGCCGGTCGCCGTGCTGCCCGCCGCCGCGCTGCTGGTCCGGTTCGGCCAGGCCGACATGCTCGGCAGGGAGTCGTTCCCGACCTTCATCAACAAGCTCGCCGGCTACATGGCCGCCGGCGGTGGCGCGCTGCTCGACAACATGCCGCTGCTGTTCTGCGTCGGCATCGCGATCGGCTTCGCCAAGAAGTCGGACGGCTCCACCGCGCTCGCCGCGGTCACCGGCTACCTGGTCTTCCAGAAGGTGCTCGCCACCTTCACGGACAGCAACCTCCCGAAGGTCGCGAGCGTCGCCGACGGCAAGATCGTCATGAACGAGGCCCCGGTCAACGCCGGTGTCCTCGGCGGTGTCGTGATGGGCATAGTCGTCGCCCTGCTCTACCAGAAGTTCTACCGGACCAAGCTGCCCGACTGGGCGGGCTTCTTCGGCGGCCGCCGGCTCGTCCCGATCCTCTCCGCGTTCGCGGGTCTCGTGGTCGGCATCGTCTTCGGCCTGATCTGGCCGGTGCTCGGCACGGGTCTGCACAACTTCAGTGAGTGGCTGGTCGGTTCGGGCGCCGTCGGCGCCGGCATCTTCGGTGTCGCCAACCGTGCGCTGATCCCGATCGGCATGCACCACCTGCTGAACTCCTTCCCCTGGTTCCAGGCCGGTACCTACAACGACGGCGGCGTCGACTACCACGGCGACATCGCCCGCTTCCTGCACGGCGACCCGACCGCGGGTCAGTTCATGACCGGCTTCTTCCCGATCATGATGTTCGCCCTTCCGGCGGCCTGCCTCGCGATCACGCACTGCGCCCGCCCCGAGCGCCGCAAGGTCGTCGGCGGCATGATGTTCTCCCTCGCGGCCACCGCGTTCGTCACCGGTGTGACCGAGCCGATCGAGTTCACCTTCATGTTCATCGCCCCGGTCCTGTACGCGATCCACGCGGTCCTCACCGGTGTCTCCATGGCCCTGACGTGGGGCCTGGGCATGAAGGACGGCTTCGGCTTCTCGGCCGGCGCGGTCGACTACTTCCTGAACCTGGGCATCGCCTCCAAGCCGTGGCTGCTGGCCCTGGTCGGCCTGTGCTTCGCGGCCGTCTACTACGTGGTCTTCCGCTTCGCGATCATCAAGTTCAACCTGCCGACGCCGGGCCGTGAGTCCGACGAGGAGCTGGCCGAACTGCAGAAGGCCGAGGCCAAGTAGCCTCTGCCGGGTACGACGAAGCCCCGCCGACCATGTGTCGGCGGGGCTTCGTCGTACCCGGGAAACGATCAGATCTCGTACGTCGCCCCGGCCACCGCCAGCTCCACCGGCCCGTCGTACACCGCACGCGCGTCCGCCAGGTTCACCTGCGGGTCCGTCCACGGCGGGATGTGCGTCAGGACCAGCTTGCGGGCGGCGGCGCGCTGGGCCGAGTCGCCCGCCTCGCGGCCGTTGAGGTGCAGGGCCGGGATGTTCTCCTTGCCGTGCGTGAACGCGGCCTCGCACAGGAACAGGTCACTGTCCGCGGCCAGTTCGTCGAGCGCGGCGCAGGGGCCCGTGTCACCCGAGTACGTCAGGGAGCGGCCGCCGTGCTCGATGCGGATCGCGTACGACTCGACCGGGTGGCAGACCTTCTCCATGCGTACGGAGAAGGGCCCGATGTCGTACGAGCCCGGCTTCACGGTGTGGAAGTCGAAGACCTCGCTGAAGGCGGAGGCCGAGGGGGTGTCGGCGTGCGCCGTGGTCAGCCGCTGCTCGGTGCCCTCGGGTCCGTAGACCGGGATGGGGTCGCAACGGCCGCCCTCATGGCGGTAGTAGCGCACGACGAAGTACGCGCACATGTCGATGCAGTGGTCCGCGTGCAGATGACTGAGGAAGATCGCGTCGAGGTCGTAGAGACCACAGTGGCGCTGCAGCTCGCCCAGGGCGCCATTGCCCATGTCGAGAAGCAGCCGGAAGCCGTCGGCCTCGACGAGGTAGCTCGAACAGGCCGAATCCGCGGACGGGAACGACCCCGAGCAGCCGACGACGGTGAGCTTCATAAGAGCCGGAACCTCCGCGCTGGCGGTCGGGAAGCGGTAAGGAGCGGGACTGAGGGGTCCGTCGAGCGTAAGGCGCAAAACGGTGGGTCGCTCCTCCGTCGTGGGCCGTTGTGGGCGAACTCACCTGCGCTGTCACCGGTTCGGGGGGGGCGCTCGCCCGGTGCGGCACCCCGTGCGCCCCACCGGTACCGTCATGCCTATGGACACGTCCTGGTGGCTCGCGCTCGCGGCCGTCGTGCTGCTCGCGCTGGTGGCGACCCTGGTCGACGGATGGGGCCGGGGCACCCGGCGCCGCCGCCCGCGGACCGGCTCAGGCCCGGTGGCCGGCGGGCCGCGGCCCGGGGAGATCTGGTGGGCGCGGGTGCCCTACGAGGACGGGCCGGGCGCCAAGGACAGACCGTGCCTGGTGCTGGCGGTGCGGGGCGGTGTGGCGCGCGTCGCGAAGATCACCAGCCGGTACCACGACGAGCGGCCCGGGGTGATCGCGCTGCCGCCGGGCGCGGTGAGCGATGCGCAGGGGCGGGCCAGCTATCTGGAGACGGACGAGCTGCGCGAGGTGCCGGTGCCGGACTTCCGGCGGCGGGCCGGGGTCGTCGACCCGGCGCTGTGGGATCAGGTGCGGCACCTGGGCGCGTGAAAGCCCCTCCGGCGATCGAGGAGCGGGTCCGGGGGCCAGGCCCCGGGTCCTCGGCCGCGGAGGGGCCGGACCGTGCGGGTCACGCCCACAACTGGCCGTGCAGGACCTCGATGGCCTCTTCGGTCGTCGCCGCCGTGTACACGCCCGTCGACAGGTACTTCCAGCCGCCGTCCGCGACGACGAAGACGATGTCCGCCGGCTCCCCCGCCTTGACGGCCTTCTTGCCGACGCCGATCGCGGCGTGCAGCGCGGCGCCGGTGGAGACGCCCGCGAAGATGCCCTCCTGCTGGAGGAGTTCACGGGTGCGGGTCACCGCGTCGGCCGAGCCGACCGAGAAGCGGGTGGTGAGGACGGAGGCGTCGTAGAGCTCGGGGACGAAGCCCTCGTCGAGGTTGCGCAGGCCGTAGACCAGGTCGTCATAGCGCGGCTCGGCCGCGACGATCTTGATGTCGGGCTTCTGCTCGCGCAGGTAGCGGCCGACGCCCATGAGCGTGCCGGTGGTGCCGAGGCCCGCCACGAAGTGGGTGACCGAGGGGAGGTCCGCCAGGATCTCCGGGCCGGTCGTGGCGTAGTGCGCGCCCGCGTTGTCCGGGTTGCCGTACTGGTAGAGCATCACCCAGTCCGGGTGCTGTTCGGCCAGTTCCTTCGCCATCCGCACGGCCGTGTTGGAGCCGCCCGCGGCGGGCGAGGGGATGATCTCGGCGCCCCACATGGCGAGCAGGTCGCGCCGCTCCTGCGAGGTGTTCTCCGGCATGACGCAGACGATGCGGTAGCTCTTGAGGCGGGCTGCCATCGCCAGCGAGATGCCGGTGTTGCCCGAGGTGGGTTCGAGAATGGTGCAGCCGGGGCTCAGCCGGCCGTCCTTCTCGGCCTGTTCGATCATGTGGAGCGCGGGGCGGTCCTTGACCGAGCCGGTCGGGTTGCGGTCTTCCAGCTTCGCCCAGATCCGTACGTCGTCGGAAGGGCTCAGCCGCGGCAGGCGCACCAGAGGGGTGTTGCCCACCGCGGCCAGCGGACTGTCGTAACGCATACGTCGCTACGTCCGGCTCAGCGCATGCCGCCGGCCACGGCCGGCAGGATCGTGACGTTGTCGCCGTCGGAGAGCTTGGTCTCGATGCCGTCGAGGAAGCGGACGTCCTCGTCGTTCAGGTAGACGTTCACGAAGCGGCGCAGCTGGCCCCCGTCCACGATGCGGGCGGCGATGCCCGCGTGCCGGGTGTCCAGGTCGGTGAACAGCTCGGCGAGGGTGTCCCCGCTGCCCTGCACGGCCTTCTCGCCGTCGGTGTAGGTGCGGAGGATGGTCGGGATGCGGACCTCGATGGCCATGCTGGTGCTCCTGTCAGGAGTCGGAAGTCGTGTGGGCGAGCGCGCGGCGGTGCGAGCGATCTGGATGGTTCGTGGTGCGTGGGGCCGCGGCCCGGGGCCGTACGGCGGTGCGGCTCAGCGCGGACAGATGGCGCTGGCGAGGCGGCACAGATCGACGTGCAGCCGCGCCACGAGCAGCATGCCCGGCGTCTTTTCGCTCACGTCGTGGGAAACCATGGGCTCATCGTATCGATTCCCGTCCGGGGTCCCGGAATGTGATCTCACCATGCGGTCGGAATCCGTCCGATATGCGAGACCGCCGGTGGGTCAGGCCGTGACCTGGACCTCTTCCTCGGTCACCTGGCCCTCGACGATGCGGAAGGACCGGAACTGGAAGGGGCCCGCCTCGTCGGTGTCGGCGGTGGAGACCAGGACGTAGTGGGCGCCCGGCTCGTTGGCGTAGGTGATGTCGGTGCGGGACGGGTACGCCTCGGTCGCGGTGTGGGAGTGGTAGATGATCACCGGCTCCTCGTCGCGGTCGTCCATCTCGCGGTAGAGCTTGAGCAGGTCGCCGGAGTCGAACTCGTAGAAGGTGGGCGAGCGGGCGGCGTTCAGCATCGGGACGAAGCGCTCGGGGCGGCCCTCGCCGACCGGGCCGGCGACCACCCCGCAGGCCTCATCGGGGTGGTCGGCGCGGGCGTGGTCCACGATCTGGTCGTACAGGGCCTGGGTAATCGTCAGCATGCGGCCAGGATAAGCAGGTGGGCCGCCGCGTACCGGAGTCCGGTACGCGGCGGCCCACCTGGTGAGATGCCCTACGGATGCGGAGGCTACGAACGCTTGGCGAACGCGGCGCCCTGCGGGTTGCGCTTGCGCAGGACGAAGTACGAGACGCCGAGGATGACGCCCCACACCGGGGCCGCGTACAGCGAGATGCGCGCGTCCTTGTCGATGCCCATGAGGACGATCACCAGGGCGATGAAGGCGAGCGAGAGGATGCTGGCCCAGATGCCGCCCGGCGCGCGGAACTCGGACTTGGGGAGCTCGCCGCGGTCGGACTTGAGGCGGTAGCGGACCTGGCAGATCAGGATGACGATCCAGGCCCACATGCCGGAGATGGTGGCGAAGGAGACGACGTAGTTGAACGCCTCGCCGGGCCACTGGTAGTTGATCCAGACGCCGACCATCATCAGCGCGGCGGAGACCGTCGTGCCGATCAGCGGCAGGCCGTTCTTCGTCAGCTTGGTGAAGGCCTTCGGGCCCTGGCCGTTGAGCGCGAGGTCGCGCAGCATGCGGCCGGTGGAGTACATGCCCGAGTTGCAGGACGACAGCGCGGCGGTGAGGACCACGAAGTTCACGATGCCCGCGCCCGCGGCCAGGCCCATCTTCTCGAAGGCGGCGACGAAGGGGCTGACGCCCGGCTGGAAGTTCGTCCACGGCACGACCGAGAGGATCATGATCAGGGCGCCGACGTAGAAGACGGCGATGCGCCACGGCACGGTGTTGATGGCCTTGGGCAGGACGGTCTTCGGGTCCTTGGACTCGCCCGCGGTGACGCCGACCAGCTCGACCGCGAGGAACGCGAACATGACCATCTGCAGGGTCATGAGGGTGTTGCCGATGCCGTGCGGGAAGAAGCCGCCGTCGGCCCACAGGTGCGTGACGGAGGCGGTGTCGCCGGCGTCGGAGAAGCCGAGGGTCAGGATGCCGGCGCAGATCAGGATCATGCCGACGATGGCGGTGACCTTGACCATGGAGAACCAGAACTCCAGCTCACCGAAGAGCTTCACGGAGATCAGGTTGGCGCCGTACAGGATGATCGTGAAGACGAGGGCGGACACCCATTGCGGGATGTCCCACCAGTACGTCATGTAGGTGGCGGCCGCGGTCACCTCGGTCATGCCGGTGATGACCCAGAAGAGCCAGTACGTCCAGCCGGTGACGAAGCCCGCGAAGGGGCCGATGAACTCGCGCGCGTACTCCGAGAACGAGCCGGAGACGGGGCGGTACATGAGGAGCTCGCCGAGCGCCCGCATGATGAAGAAGATGACCAGACCCGCGATGGCGTACGCGAGGATCAGGCTGGGGCCCGCCTTGGAGATGCCCTTGCCCGCGCCGAGGAAGAGGCCGGTGCCGATGGCGCCGCCGATGGCGATCATCTGGATCTGCCGGGCGCCGAGTCCCCGCTTGTAGCCTTCGCCGCCCTCGGCGGCGTCGCTCACGGCCTCATTGCCGGCGTTGTGCTTGTCGACCTGCACTGAGGTCATGATGGTGCGCCTTTCTCCATGCCGATCCGTGCCATTCGCGGCTCGGATCGACTGTGACGATCCTTCGGGGTGGGGCCCTGGGATGGATGGAGCTGTGCCTACCGGCGGTCGGCCGGTAAGGGCGCCCCCGGCGGACAGGGGTGGCGTCCGTCGGGCGGTCGTGAAGATTTATCACGGCGTTCACGGTGCCCGACCGAGGCGCGTGTGACACAGGTCACTGGAAAAAGGGGACAAACAGCACCCGCGACCGCATTGAGGGTCGGGCCGGTGATGCGATCGTTATGCGGATTTGAGCGTCCGTTGAGCGAACGCGCTTCCATGCGGCGCCCCGCCTTGTCCGGACACGTCAGGGCATAAGGGTTTCGACCAGAGTCTCCTGGAGGCCGCCCAGCCACAGGTACGCCATCACCATCGGCTTGCGCGGGTCCTCGTCCGGGAGCCGGTAGAGGAGGTCGGTGTCCTCCTCGTCGGTGATGTCCAGACGGGTGCCGATGGCCAGGCGCAGGTCGTTGAGGGCCCGCATCCACTGGACCGACTCGTCCGGGGCGAGCTTCAGGACCGCGCCGCCGTCGCCGACCGGGCTGAGCGCGTCCAGCGTGCGGACCACCACGAGGGCGTCCTCGCGCTTGCCGGCCCGCAGGTCGTTCTCGGTGAAGCGGCGGAACTCCGAGGAGTGCGCGCGCAGTTCGGCCTCGTCCTCGTCCGCCGGGCCGCCCGGACCGCCGTACGCGTCCGGGAGCAGGCGGCGCAGCACGGCGTCGGTGGGCGGCTCGCTGGGGCCCTCCGCGAAGAGCTCGGCGAGCGGGTCGTCGGAGATCTCGCCGCCGGGCCCGGGCCCGATCAGCTCCAGGAGCTGCACGGCGAGCGAGCGGATGATGGAGATCTCGACATCGTCGAGGGCGACGGCCGCACCGCCGCCGGGGATCGGTTCGAAGTGCCCGGGCATCAGAGCGCTGTACCCCTCATTACTTCCGATCCTGTTGCAACGTGGCCCACAGGCCGTAGCCGTGCATGGCCTGGACGTCCCGCTCCATCTCCTCGCGGCTGCCGGAGGAGACGACCGCGCGCCCCTTCTGATGGACGTCCATCATCAGTTTGGTGGCCTTGTCCTTGGAGTACCCGAAGTAGGTCTGGAAGACATACGTCACGTAGCTCATCAGGTTGACGGGGTCATTGTGGACGAGCGTGATCCAGGGGACGTCCGGCTCGGGGACCGCGGAGAGATCCTCCGTCGTCTCGGGGCTTTCGATCTCAAGGGGTGCTGGAGCCGTCACACGGCCCATGCTGCCACCACGAGGCGTCAACCGCACAAACGAGCCGCTCGCGCGGGCCTTGCCGCACACCTGCTCCACGATCGGACGCAGAAATCGTCACACTGACGCTAATTGGGGGTAGCATTCCTCTCATGAACACAGCGGACCTTGGCCTGCCGGTGGACGTTCCGTCGACAGCGCTCTTCACCGATCACTACGAGCTGACGATGCTGCAGGCCGCCCTCCACGGAGGTACGGCCGACCGGCGCTCGGTCTTCGAGGTCTTCACCCGGCGCCTGCCGGAGGGCCGCCGCTACGGGGTCGTCGCGGGCACCGGGCGCGTCCTGGACGCCGTGGAGAACTTCCGCTTCGACGCGGGCGTGCTCGGCTTCCTGCGGGAGCGGAACGTCGTCGACGAGCCGACGCTCCAGTGGCTCGCGGACTACCGCTTCTCCGGCGACATCTGGGGCTACCCCGAGGGCGAGGTCTACTTCCCCGGCTCCCCGATCCTGCGCGTCGAGGGCTCCTTCGCCGAGTGCGTGCTCCTGGAGACGGTGATCCTCTCCATCCTCAACCACGACTCGGCCATCGCCGCGGCCGCCTCCCGGATGGCCTCGGCCGCCGGGGACCGGCCGCTGATCGAGATGGGCGCGCGCCGCACGCACGAGCTGGCCGCGGTCGCCGCCTCGCGGGCCGCGTACGTGGGCGGTTTCGCCACGACGTCGGACCTGGCGGCCGGGTTCCGGTACGGCATCCCGACCGTGGGCACGTCCGCGCACGCCTTCACGCTGCTGCACGACTCCGAGCGGGACGCCTTCCGTGCCCAGGTCGACTCCCTCGGCGAGGGGACGACACTGCTCGTGGACACGTACGACGTGCAGGAGGCGGTCCGCACGGCCGTCGAGATCGCGGGGCCGAAGCTCGGGGCCGTCCGGATCGACTCCGGCGACCTGCTGCTCGTCGCGCACCGGGTGCGTCAGCAGCTCGACGAGCTGGGCGCGAAGGACACCAAGATCGTGGTCACCTCCGACCTCGACGAGTACGCCATCGCCTCGCTCGCGGCCGCGCCCGTGGACGCGTACGGCGTCGGTACGCAGCTGGTGACGGGCTCGGGGCACCCGACCTGCTCCATGGTCTACAAGCTGGTCGCGCGGGCCGAGTCCGCCGACCCGAAGGCGCCGCTGGTGCCGGTCGCCAAGAAGTCGGCGGGCGGCAAGACGTCCATCGGGGGGCGCAAGTGGGCCGCGCGCCGTCTCGACCGGGACGGCGCCGCGGAGGCCGAGGTCGTGGGCACCGGAGCCGTGCCGGCGGAGCTCGCCGACCGGCAGCTGCTGGTCGAGCTGGTCAAGGGCGGTGAGGTGGTCTCCCGCGAGCCGCTGGACGCGGTGCGCGAGCGGCACATCGCGGCGCGCGACGGGCTCCCGCTGTCGGCGACGCAGCTCTCCCGGGGCGAGGCCGTGATCCCGACCGAGTACGTGTGAGCCGTGCGGGAGCGAGTGCACCAATTGCCCTCTCCCGCAATGCACTTGAAGCTTCTACGCTCGTAGTCTCCAGCCGAAGACCTTTAAGGACACCGACCATGTGCCGCGCCCTGATCGTCGTAGACGTGCAGAACGACTTCTGCGAGGGCGGCAGCCTCGCGGTGGCGGGAGGTGCCGATGTCGCTGCCGCGATCACCGATCTCGTCGGGCAGACGGCGGGCGGCGGCTACCAGCACGTCGTCGCCACCCGCGACCACCACATCGCGCCCGGCAACCACTTCGCCGACTCCCCCGACTACGTCCACTCGTGGCCCGCGCACTGCGTCGCCGGGACCGAGGGCGTGGGGTTCCACCCGAACTTCGCGCCCGCCGTCGCCTCCGGCGCGATCGACGCCGTCTTCGACAAGGGGGCGTACTCGGCCGCGTACAGCGGGTTCGAGGGCGCCGACGAGAACGGGGTGTCCTTGGCGGACTGGCTGCGGGACCGGGAGATCTCCGAGGTCGATGTCGTCGGGATCGCCACGGACCACTGTGTGCGGGCCACTGCGCTGGACGCCGCGCGTGAAGGGTTCCGTACGCAGGTTCTTCTTGATCTCACCGCGGGAGTCGCCGCCGGTACGACCGAGTCCGCGCTGGAGGAGATGAAGGCGGCCGGGGTCGAGCTCACCGGTAAGCCGGTCGTGGCCTAGGTCGCGGGGCCCCGCTCCTCAAGCGCCGGAGGGGCTGGCTGCGCCGGGTCTCAGCAGCGCGCGTATCGGGTGCCACAGCTCGCCCGTCGTCGCGTCCGGGGCCTGGCGCCAGACCAGGCCGTCCGGATGGTGCAGGACGGCCGTGATCTCGTCCGGGGTCGGCGGGTGCGCGTTGCCCCGGAGGTAGACCGCGCGCAGGCCCAGATTGCGCAGGCGGGTCAGGGCGCGGGCCCGGTTCACGGCGTGCACCAGGACCCGGACCGCACCCTCGCCGGTACCCGGCGCGGGCAGCGTCAGAGCCACCACCACGCTGCCGCCCGGCAGCTTGCAGAACCCTCCTGCGGACATGACTGTCACACCCCCGTGAGACGTAGTGTCAATAAGGAACTCACAGGACGCACTCAAACACGATCGGCCGCGACCCGCCAGAGGGTCGCGGCCGATACGTTTCTGACCTGCGGTTTTACCGGCTACTTCGCCGAGGGGCCGACCTTCACCGTGATCGAGGAGCCGTCGAGGGGCTGGCCCACGACCGTGATCCGGGTGTTGGTGTCAGTTGTCTGGACACTGCCGGTCGGGTTCTCCTTGTACCAGTAGGTGCCCTTGTGGTCGTCGAAGACCGGGTTGCCGAGCTGCGCCGGGATCCTGGTCTCGACGCCGAGCTTGTGGAGCTTCATGCCGGGCACCGGGTACCAGCCGAAGGCGGCGTCGTACGGCGTGATCTTGTTCGTGATCAGCTTGCCGTCCGCCCACTTCAGCGGCTTCGCGTGCGCGTCGACCGGCAGGATCAGACCCTTGCCGGGGTGCTGGCCGACGTTGTTGTTGCGCTGCGAGGTGTCCCACTGCCAGATCATCAGGCCGGGCCGGTACTGGTAGTGCTCGACCCAGTCGTTCTTCGCGCCGCCGTCGCGCCAGCCGAAGTTGTACGGGCCGACCTTGAGGGTCTTGTCGTACGACACGTACTGGCGGTTCTCGGCGATGTAGAACTGCGGGAAGTCGCCGTTGATCGCGGCGCCGACGCGGGAGAAGCCGCGCGCGGTCCAGCCGTTGTCGTCACCCTCGGCGTTGTCGGTGAACACGGCCGAACCGTCCGCCTGCACCGAGAGGTTGTCGGCGGTGAAGCCCAGGCCGCCCGCGCCGCCGTCGGTCTTGTAGCGGAAGCGGATGTCGATCTTCTTGCCCGCGAACTCGTCGAGCGGGAAGACCAGGTGCTGGAACGTGGTGGAGTCACCGGTCAGGGCCGGCTTGTCGCCGCCGTCGCGCGGGATAGTGACGCCGTCGGCCGTGCCGTCGATCGACTTCCAGCTCGCGCCGCCGTCGGTGGAGACCTGCGTGTACAGGTAGTCGTAGTCCTTCTCGATGTTCCACCAGCCGTCGAGCTCCAGCGACGCCTTCGCCTTGCCGCTCAGGTCGACCGTGCGCGACAGGGTGTTGTCGAGGTCGTCGCCGTAGTCCGACCACCACTGCTTGGAGCCCTCGGCGGGCTTCACGATGTCGGTGGTGACGTTCTTCTTCGGCAGCTCGACGACCAGCGCCTGCTTCAGCTTGGTGTTGTACTCCGAAACACCCAGCTTGTGCGTCGAGTTGGTGGCCGCCTTCGCCTTGTCGTAGGTGAGCCAGCCCAGCTGCAGCTTGTCCCAGGCGGTCATGTCGCCCGGCATGTCGCCGATCGAGTCCTTGCCGGTGCCGAGCCAGGAGCCCGCCGACATCAGCGACCAGAAGCCGACCGAGTTCTCGCCCGCGTACGAGGTGTCGTACAGGTCGGGCAGGCCCAGGTCGTGGGCGTACTCGTGGGCGAAGACGCCGAGGCCGCCGTTCTCCGGCTGCATCGTGTAGTCGCCGACCCAGATGCCGGTGTCGCCGACCGGGGTGCCGCCCGCCTTGAAGCCCTCGGGGCCGGTGTCGCCGTCGTCGCGGCTGTAGACGTAACCGCGGTGCGCCCACAGGGAGTCGCCGCCCTGCGCGCCGCCGCCGGCCGACCCGTCCTCGCCCGCGTGGACGATCTGGAAGTGGTCGATGTAGCCGTCGGGCTCGTTGAAGTTGCCGTCGTTGTCGTGGTCCGTGCGGTCCCACTGGTCGTACTGTGCGAGGTCGGCCTTGATGTCGGCGTCCGACTTGCCGGCCGCCTTCTGCTGCTCGACCCACGCGGTGACGCCGTCACGGACCAGGTCCTCGACGTTCGGGCAGTTGTCGGCGCCGCAGTAGTTGGAGCCGTAACGGGCCTCGTTCCAGGGCACCTTCACCCAGTCCGAGACCTCGCCGTCCACCGAGTAGCGGCCCGAGGACGTCTTCTCGTAGTACGTCTTGAGGGAGTCGACTCCCTTGCCCGTACCGAAGTAGAGGTCCTTGTAGTGCTGGGAGTCGTAGTCCTTCTTCCAGGCCGTGCTGTTGTTCGTGGCGCGGTCCGGCTCGGCGATCTGGTTGTGCAGCGGGCCGGGCGTACCGCCGTACTTCGGCTTCAGCTCGTCGGTGTCGTCGTCCGCGCGGTCCACCAGGGTGGTGTTGTCGACCTTGTCGCCGAACTCGGTCAGGATCGTGAAGATCTTGTCCGTGCGCTCGCGGCCCAGCTCGACGTACTTGCCCTTGCCGAGGTCGACGACCCGGGAGCCGTGGCGCTCCTGGACCTTCGACGTGCCCTGCAGCACGTTCTGCAGGGCGGTCTGCCGCTGCTGCTCCTGCTGCTTGCTGAACGGGCCGTCCAGGACGTGGCCCTTGCCCCCGTACGTCTTCCCGTCGGCGGTCGTGCTCGTCGCGGCCGGAGTGTCGGCCTGGGCGGTCGTCGCCGCTATGGAACCGGTGGCCGCGGTGGCGGCCAGGGTCACGAGCACGGCGGCGGATCTCAACGCCCGTCTCTTGGTGGTCACTTGAGTGGTCCCCTCCTCCGTGGCGCACCCGCCACGTGTCACAAGTGACGCCATTTGACCGGAGGTAGAGGAGAAATAACAGTCCTTGACTGTGACGTTTCCGTTGCACTATGCAGGTGCGCCGGTCCGGAATCCGGACAAGCACGCCGATACTCAACAGCGCGTCGAGCCGTCCACTTGGCGGACGGGATGACTCCGTGCGCCCCCCATGCTCCGACACCGGGGGTTAGGTCATGCTTACCGGCCGTTCCGCTCGGGCACACGTCGGAATAGAGTCGGGCCGTTGGTGTGAACCAACCCGGCAGCCCGCTCGCGCTCCCCCGATGTCACGAGGACGGATACCGCCATGCCTCGCCCGACTGTCGCACAGCTCCTCTATGGTTCGGCCACCGTCGTCTTCTCCACCCTCGCCATGCTGCTGCTGTCCCAGACGAGTTCGGGTCCCGGGGTCGTCGTGATCGCCGTGTCGGCACTCGCCCTGGGGCTGCTCGTGGCCCTGTCCGTACCGGTACGCAGGCAGACGCCCGCGGCCGAGCGGGCCAAGGAGCGGGTGCCCGGGCAGCGCGTCGCGGCCCCGGAGCCCACCGGGTCCCGGAGCGTGCGGGAACGCGAACCGGCAGGCCCGTGAGGCACGGACCCGCCGGTTCGGTCGTACGTCGCCGCTGTCGCCGTGAGGCGCCCGGTCAGGCGCTGCTGACCACCACCGTCTTCGCGGCCTTGTCGTGCAGGCCCTGCTTGTAGGGCTTGTCGAAGAAGCTCCAGCCGCCGGAGATCGCCGTCCAGATGCAGGCGCAGCAGAACACGGCGGGGACCCAGAGCACCACGGCGCGGATCAGGTTGGTCTGCACACTGGGCGTCGCCCCGTTGTCGAGGTTGGCCAGGCGCAGCTTCATCAGCTTCTTGCCGAGCGTCTGGCCGGTCCGCGCCATCAGCACGGTGTCGTAGCCGATGTAGAGGACGGCCGCGAGCAGCGACTGGCCGAACTGCTTGCCGTACTCGATCTTGTCAGGGTCGGTCTCGTACTCGGAGATCCCGAACACCCACGACAGCAGGCCCGCCACGATCCCGACCAGGATCAGGTCGATGATGCGGGCCAGGACGCGCTTGCCGCTGTCGGCCAGCGGCGGCATCCCGGCCAGCGGGTCGGCGGCGCCGCCGTAGCCCCCGGACCCGTACGGGTCACCGCCGTAGGGAGGGGGCGTGCCGCCGCCGTACGGGGGCGGGGTGCCACCGCCCGGCGGGGGCGCCGAGCCGTAGGGGTTCTGCGCGGAGTCGTACGGGTTCTGGCCCGCGGAGCCCTGGGAGCCCTGCGGACTGTCGTACGGGGAGCCGCCGCCCGGCGTGGCCGGGGGCGGCTTGCGGAACGGGTCGTCGTCCGGCGGCTGGCCGGATCCGTTGGGCGGCGGTTCGGTACTCATGGCCCGAGTGGACCGCGAACACCGGCGGTACGCACCCGGCGGGCCGCCGTCCGGATGACCCAGGAGGGCCTGTCCGGCCGCGCCCCGGCTATCCGGCGACGAACGTGCGCGCCGCCTTGTCGTGCAGGCACTGCCGCCACGGCCGGTCGACCGCACCCCACAGGACGCCGACGACACCGATGACGAGCACGACCGGCACGCAGTAGGCGAACCAGCGGCGCAGGGCCGCGCCGAACGTCGGGGAGTCGTGCGCCTCGATGTCCCGCACGCTCAGGCCCATCAGCTTCTTGCCCAGCGTGCGGCCCCACTTGGCGGTCGGCAGTGCCTCGTACAGGACGCCGGCGACGAGCAGCACGGCGAGCACGATGCCGAGGTACGTCGCGGTCGTGCCGTCGAGCAGCCAGACCGTGACCTGCCGGCCCGAGGCCTTCGCCGCGTCGATCTTGCCGTCGATGTGGTCGGCCGCGCGGGCGCCGAGCGGCACGGCGGCGACCGCGGTGACGGCGCCGAGGACGAGCGTGTCGACGAGCCGCGCCACGAACCGCTTGCCGAGGCCCGCCGGACGCGCCGACGCCTGGGCCTGCGCGGCGGCGAGGAACGGGTCCTCGGCCACCGGCTTGAACGGGGTGACCGGGCCCTCCGGCTCCGCCGTCTGCTGCTGCGGCGCGGCCAGCTGGTGCACCTGCTGCGCCCAGGACGGCGAGCCGCCGCCGGGGCCCTGGGTGACGGGCGTGGGCAGCGCGGGCGCCGACGGGGCGGGCTGCGGGTATCCGTAGGCGGGCTGACTCGGCGCGGGCGCGGGCGCCGGAGAGGGCGCCGGAGCCGGGGCGGCCGCGCGAGGAGCGGCCTGGGCGGGGGCGCTCGCCCGGGGCGGGGCGGCGCCGAGGCGGGGGTCGGCGGCGGGGGTGCCGGGCGCGGGCTGCGGGTTGAGGCCGGCCCGGGACTGGGCCGGCGCCTGCGCCTGCGCCGGGGCGGGTGCCTGCGCGGGTGTCTGGGCCGGGGTCCCCGACTCGGCCGGGGTGCCCTGCTGCGGTACGGCCCGGATCGTCATGGTGCCGTCGGCGCGCGGGGCGGTCTCGGCACCGGGCCGGACGGCGCGAAGCGCGACGGTGCCGTCCGCGCGTGCGGCCGCGGGAGCGGCGGGGGCCTCCGGGGCGGCGGGCTCGGCGGGCGTCTCGGGGGCGGCGGGCGGGTCGGTGTGCTCCGCCGCGTCGTCGCCGGAGGCGTCCGCGCCCCACGAGACGCGGCGGTCCTGGTCACCGCCGAAGCCGGACTGGCGGGCGGTGTCGGCCGCCCACGCCGAGGCGGGCTCGGGCGACGCCGGCTCGTCGGGGCCCGTCTGCGTACGGACGGAGGGCTCTTCGTCGAGGAAGACCGGGCCGGTCTCCTCGGCGGGGGCGGGAGTCTGCGTGACGACCGGGGCCGAACCCGGCGGCGTCGGCAGGGTCTCGCCGTCGGACGGGGCGGGGCGGCTGGTGCCGGGGACCCAGGCGGCTCCGTTCCAGTACCGGACATATCCGGGAATGGACGGGTCGGGGTAATAGCCTTCGCGGGGCCTGTCGTCACCGGGGGCCGGGGTTGGGGCGCTCATGTCCGTCGTCCCGTATCTGCTCGGGGGTCTTGTTGTGGCCTCTACGTCTATCAGAAGGCCGCACCCGCCCGCGCCGGTCCGCCGGTACGCCCCACTTTCCGGGCAACGGAACCTGCCAAAAAAAGAATCTTCGCGAACTCGCGTAATGCCGCGGGGGGGATCGCTGTCTCACCTTGCACGGGCCCGCTCCGGGGACCCGTGCAGATGGAGAGGAAGCGCACGACATGCACACCGTGGTGGAACGTGAACTCGAGCTGAAGCTCGTGCTGTCGCCCGAGCGAAGCATCCCTGTACCGGCCCGACTGACCTACCGCACCGATGACCCGTACGCCGTCCACGTCGCGTTCCACATCGGCTCCGAGCACCCGGTCAACTGGACGTTCGCCCGCGAACTGCTCGTGGAGGGGGTGTTCCGGCCGTGCGGGCACGGGGACGTACGGGTATGGCCGACAAAGGTGGACGGGCGCTCCGTCGTGCTGATGGCGCTGAGTTCGCCGGACGGCGACGCGCTCCTGGAGGCCCCGGCCGCCCAGGTGTCGGCCTGGCTGGAGCGGACGCTGCGGGCGGTCCCCCCGGGCTCTGAGGGCGAGCGGCTCGGTATCGACGACGGCCTCGCCGAGCTGCTCGCACCCACTCCGGCCGACGACCTCTACCTGCGCGACCCGTGGCCGTCGGACGAGTCGTCCGACGAGCGCTGAGGCGGCCGCGTGGGCACGTCAGTGCGCGGGGGTGCCCGGGTGCGCGGGGGCGGACGCCCGGGGCGCGGCCGGGGCCGGGCCGGTGTCGGCGACGGCCGAGCCGACGGCGAGACCGAGCGAGGCGAGGGCGACGGCGCCGGCCAGCGCGACGGCACCGGCCTTGCGGGCACGGGTCGTCCGGCGCGGGGCGCGGCGGGGGTTGCTGGCGTCCATGGCAGGACCTCACGGGGGCAGGGTGCGGTCGGCACCCTGACGGCCGGCCGCGCGACCGTTCCAGGGTGCCCGCGACCGGCACCTCACTTCATGAGGCTTTCGTCCCTTATGTCACTCATACGGGAGCCACCTATGACCGTGGGTGATCAGAACAGCTTGCCGGGGTTGAGGAGGCCCAGCGGGTCGAAGGCCGCCTTCACCGTCCGCTGCACCTCGACGCCGACCGGGCCGAGTTCGCGGGCCAGCCACTCCTTCTTCAGGACGCCGACGCCGTGCTCACCGGTGATGGTGCCGCCGAGCTCCAGGCCGAGCGCCATGATCTCGTCGAAGGACTCGCGGGCCCGGCGTCCCTCGTCGGCGTCCTGGGCGTCGAAGCAGACGGTGGGGTGGGTGTTGCCGTCGCCCGCGTGCGCGCAGACGCCGATGGTCAGCGCGTACTTCTCGGCGATGCGCTCGACGCCTTCAAGGAGCTCGCCGAGCCTGGAGCGGGGCACGCACACGTCGTCGATCATCGTCGTGCCCTTGACCGCTTCCAGGGCGGTGAGGGACAACCGGCGCGCCTGGAGCAGCAGTTCCGACTCGGCCGCGTCCTCCGCGGGCACGACCTGGGTGGCGCCCGCGGCCTCGCAGAGCGCGCCGACCGCGGCGAGGTCCCGGGCCGGGTCGAGGGTGTCGAAGGCGGCGAGGAGCAGCGCCTCGGTGGTCTCGGGCAGACCCATGTGCGCCATGTCGTTGACGGCCTTGACGGTCGTCCGGTCCATGAGTTCCAGGAGCGACGGGACGTGGCCGTCCTCCATGATCCGGCAGACGGCGTCGCAGGCCGCGGCGGCCGAGGCGAACTCGGCGGCCAGGACGAGCTGTTGCGGCGGCTGCGGCTTCAGCGCGAGGGTGGCCCCGACAACGATGCCGAGACTGCCCTCCGAGCCGACGAACAGACGCGTGAGGTCGTAGCCCGCGACGCCCTTCGCGGTGCGCCGCCCGGTGGACAGCAGCCGGCCGTCGGCGAGGACGACGTCGAGTCCGAGCACGTACTCCGCCGTCACCCCGTACTTCACGCAGCACAGGCCGCCGGAGGCCGTGCCGATGTTGCCGCCGATGGTGCACATCTCCCAACTCGACGGGTCCGGCGGGTAGTACAGGCCGTGCTCGTTGACCGCGCGCGAGAGCGTGGCGTTGATGACGCCCGGCTCGACGACCGCGATCCGGTCGACCGGGTTGATCTCCAGGATGCGGTCCATCTTGACGAGCGAGAGCACGATGCAGCCGTCGGAGGCGTTGGCCCCGCCCGACAGGCCCGTGCGGGCGCCCTGCGGGACGACCGGGACCCGCAGCGCGGTGGCCGTGCGCATCACGTGCTGGACCTGCTCGACGGTCCGGGGCAGCACCACGACGGCGGGTCTGCCCGCGTCGCAGAAGCTCGCCATGTCGTGGGCGTACGAGGCGGTGACGTCGGGATCGGTGACGAGTGCCTCGGCGGGCAGCCCGTCGCCCAGCAGTTCGATGAGGGTGCGGCTCATGATCACAGCCTGGCACTCGGGGCCATCGGTGTGAACCCGTCTGCGGGCTCCATCACGTGCCGGAATGGCGAGCGGGTGTGCTCTTCGTATTGACGCACAGTGTGCGTCATGGACAACTCCGTGGAATCCCCGGAAGCCGAAGCGGTACCCGTCGCGAACCCGGCACCTCCCGAGGTCACCGCGCCGTCGCGCCGCCTCTCCCCCGCCCTGAAGCGCACGGTCGTCGCGTCCGTCGCCGGGTGCGCGGTGCTCGGCGGCGTGCTCGTCCTGCTGCCCGACGGCGATGTGCAGGGGCCGCCCGCGCTGCCGGGCCCCGCCGGACGGGCGGTCATCGCCGCCTCGGCCGGGGCGCCCGCCGCGCTGCCCGACCTGACCGCGCTGATCGGCGAGCGGGAGGCCGAACTGCGCAAGAACCCCCGGGACGACCGGACGTGGGCGGCGCTCGGGGCCGCCTATGTCGAGCGCGGTACGCGCACGGCCGACGCGGCGTACTACTCCAAGGCCGAACAGGCGCTGCGCAGTTCCGTCAAGGCGCGCCCGAAGGGCAACGTGGAGGCGCTCGACGGGCTCGCCGCGCTGGCCGCCGCCCGGGGCGACTGGCGTGCCGCGAAGAACTGGGGCGAGGCCGCGCGCAAGCTGGCGCCGGAGCGCTGGTCGACGTACTCCGGTCTCGTCGCGGCCTATCAGGGGGTCGGTGACTACAAGGCAGCCGGGCGTTCTCTGGACAAGCTGTCCGAGCTGGCGTCGGGGACGGCGGTGACCCTGCGCACCGCCGCCGTGTACCGCGACAGGGGCTGGCGGGAGGACGCGGCGGCGGTCCTGAGCGACGCGACGGCCCGGGCCGGCACCCCCACCGAGCAGGCCGCGCTGCTGCACCGCGCCGGCGACCTGGCCTGGGAGCGCGGCGAGGCGGCGGACGCGCTGCGGCACTTCGACGCGGCGCTCGCCGCGGACCCGCAGTTCCCCGCGGCGCTCGCGGGCCGGGGCCGGGCGCTCGCCTCGCTGGGCCGCACGGCGGACGCCGTGCGGGCGTACCAGCACGCGCTCATCAAACGGCCCGCGCCCGAATACGCCCTGGAACTGGGCGAGTTGTACGAATCCATGAACCTCGACGCGGAGGCCCGTGCCCATTACGACGCGCTGCGGGCCCGGGTGGCCGCGCAGGGCGCGCACGGGGTGGACGACGCG
The DNA here is from genome assembly GCF_050410835.1 of Streptomyces sp. cg35. Taxonomy (NCBI): domain Bacteria; kingdom Bacillati; phylum Actinomycetota; class Actinomycetes; order Kitasatosporales; family Streptomycetaceae; genus Streptomyces; species Streptomyces sp. cg35. Next base: position 5,505,571 of record NZ_CP191268.1, on the reverse strand, counting down.
CTCGTGCTCGGCCTGTTCGAGGCCGACCACGGCGACCCGGAGGCGGCGGTCGAGCGGCTGCGGGCGGAGTGGAAGCGGGCGCCCGGCATCGCCGCGGCGGACGCGCTCGGCTGGGCGCTGCACCGGGCCGGCGAGGACGACGAGGCGATCGGTCTGCTGCGGCGGGCCACGGACCGGCAGAAGGGCGGCACGGTGCGCAGCGCGCTGTACTCGTACCATCTGGGCGCCGCGGAGCGGGAGATGGGGCTGTACGGGGCGGCGCGGCGGCACATCGGGGAGGCGCTGCGGATCAATCCGGCGTTCTCCCCGCTGCTCGCTCCGCAGGCCCGGGAGGCGCTCAGCGCCCTCGGCGATCCGCCGGAGGGCGGGCCCGAGCAGATGTGGCCGCCTCAGCCGAAGGCTGCCGCGCCTGCGCGTAAGCCCGCCGCCCCGGCGCGGAAGCCCTCTCAACCGCCCGCGCCCAAGCGCCGCTAGCGTTCACTTGCCGGACGAGTGCGCCTCCGGTGGGGGCTGGTCGCCACGACGACAGCCGCACCCGGCAACGAATGCGCACCCGGCAGACGCGGACGCGACCCGTCACACCCGTGCCGTCCCGATCAGCCCGTTCCGGGTCACAAGAGAGGCCGGCTCCGCCTCGCCCAGAGAATCCGTCCCCGCGGGCCGCAGCGGAAGCGGACTCCGTGTTCTCCGCGACGCGCAGCCGCTGGTGCTGGACTCCCCCGGCCGCGAAGCCGAGTTCGCCGACCGCCGCCGCGCCGTCCGCGAGGAGCCGCGCCTTGAAGTCGGGGTCGGTCCAGGCGCGTGCCACCGCCTTCGCCCCGTTCACCGGGGAGGCACCGGCGAGGAACCCGTCGATGACCTCGTCGACGGTGTCGCCGCCGACGATGCCCTTCTCCTCCAACGGGCTTTCCAGCAGCCTGACCTGACGGGAGATCACGGCGTCGTCGTGATCACGGGAGTCACCGGACATCAGCGTCGTCGGCCTTCCGCAAGTAGCTCGCCGACAGGTCGAGGACCACCTCGTGGTCGCCCTCGCCCCACAGGTCCCGCGCCGCGAACCGCACCGCGTAGATCATCTCGACCGGGGCGTCGTCCCGGCCCTGCGCCCGGACGTCGGCGAGCTCGGCGTCGCCTGCCGCGTACACGGGTTCAGGCACGGTCCAGCACCCCCGCCTCGATCACGCCCTTGCGCTCCAGCAGCGTACGGATGCCGTGGAACCAGCGCTCGTGGTACGAGGCCGCGAGGTACTCGCCGGGCGGCATCGTCTCGATGGCGTCCCGGAACTCGTCGAGGTTGAAGACCTTCTCGACGAGCAGTGCGCGCTGGAGCGCGAAGACCCGCGCCTCCCAGTCCGCGTGGAAGGGCTCGGCGTCGTCGGTGGTGTCGACGGCGCCGACCCCGGTCATCCCGCCCACGTCGTTCGTCCTGGCCGTACGACCAGCCTAGAAGCCCGGGTCAGAGATTTCCGCGCTTCTCCTGCTCCCGCTCGATCGCCTCGAACAGGGCCTTGAAGTTGCCCTTGCCGAAGCCCATGGAGCCGTGCCGCTCGATCATCTCGAAGAAGACGGTCGGCTTGTCCTGGACCGGCTTGGTGAAGATCTGCAGCAGGTAGCCGTCCTCGTCGCGGTCGACGAGGATCTTCAGCTCGCGCAGGGTCTCGACGGGCACGCGGGTCTCGCCCGCCCACTCGCCGAGGGTGTCGTAGTACGAGTCGGGGGTGTCCAGGAACTGGACTCCCGCCGCGCGCATGGCCCGTACGGACGCGACGATGTCGTTCGTGGCGAGCGCGATGTGCTGGACGCCGGCGCCGCCGTAGAACTCCAGGTACTCGTCGATCTGGGACTTCTTCTTGGCGATGGCCGGCTCGTTGATCGGGAACTTGACCTTCAGCGTCCCGTCCGCGACGACCTTCGACATCAGCGCGCTGTACTCGGTCGCGATGTCGTCGCCCACGAACTCCTTCATGTTCGTGAAGCCCATGACCTTGTTGTAGAACGCCACCCACTCGTTCATCTTGCCGAGTTCGACGTTGCCGACGCAGTGGTCGACGGCCTGGAAGGTGCGCTTGGCCGGCGGCTCGACGATCGGGTCCGCGGCCACGAAGCCGGGCAGGTACGGGCCGTCGTAGCCGCCGCGCTCGACGAGGGTGTGGCGGGTCCTGCCGTACGTGGCGATGGCGGCGCGCACGACGGTGCCGTGCTCGTCCTTCGTCTCGTACGGCGCCTGGAGGCCGCGGGCGCCGTGCTCGACGGCGTACGCGTACGCGGCGCGGGCGTCCGGCACCTCGATGGCCAGGTCGACGACGCCGTCGCCGTGCGCGGCGACGTGCTCGTCCAGGAAGTGGCCCCAGTCGGTGGACGCCTTGATGACGGAGGTGAACACGAAGCGGGCGGAGCCGTTGGTCAGGACGTACGAGGCGGTCTCGCGGCTGCCGTTCTCCGGTCCGGAGTAGGCGACGAGCTTCATGCCGAAGGCGGTGGAGTAGTAGTGCGCGGCCTGCTTGGCGTTGCCCACGGCGAAGACGACCGCGTCCATGCCCTTCACCGGGAAGGGGTCGGCCTGCCGGGCGGTGTCGGGGGCACTTTCGGAGGACGAGTGTGTGGTCTGCGTCATGTGTGGAGGCTCCCGCCGTTCCACAAGATGCGCAATAGTTGGCGAATTCGATGGGCAATGTGACCAGTGAAGGGCCCGTTCCTGCGGGCGCTGTGTACAGGATGACCATCCCGGAGGGGCGCATGGCGATCGATCATCTGGACGGGCGGCTGATCGTGCTGCTCGCGCGGGAGCCGCGGATCGGGGTCCTGGAGATGTCGCGCCGGCTCGGCGTCGCGCGCGGCACCGTGCAGGCCCGCCTGGACCGGCTTACCTCGAACGGAGTCATCCGCGGCTTCGGCCCCCAGGTGGACCCGGCGGCGCTGGGCTACCCGGTCACGGCGTTCGCCACGCTGGAGATCCGGCAGGGGCAAGGAGCCGACGTCAGAGCCCATTTGGACGGCGTGCCCGAGGTCCTGGAGCTGCACACGACGACCGGCGGCGGGGACATGCTGTGCCGGCTCGTGGCCCGCTCGAACGCGGATCTTCAACGTGTGATCGATCTGGTTGTCGGTTTTGATGGCATCGTCCGGGCTTCCACGGCGATCGTCATGGAAAATCCCGTTCCGCTGCGGATCATCCCGCTGGTGGAACAGGCGTCGGGAGATTCCTGACGACCAGGTGAGCACCGCCCGGAAGTGAGGTGCGATGAACTTCTGGGACTACCTGGGCGCGCGCCACCAGCAGCTGCTCGTCGACGCCTACCAGCACGCGAGCGCCGTCTTCCAGTGCATGGTCGTCGCCACCCTCATCGGCATCGTCATCGCCGTCGTCACCTACCGCAGCGACTGGGCCGGGAACCTGGCGACCACCGCCACCTCCACCATCCTCACCATCCCGTCGCTCGCCATGATCGGTCTGCTGATCCCGGTCGTGGGGCTCGGTGTCGCGCCGACCGTCATCTCGCTGACCCTGTACGGGCTGCTGCCGATCGTGCGGAACGCGATCGTGGGCCTGCGCGGTGTGGACCCCGCGCTGATCGACGCGGCGAAGGGCATCGGGATGTCGCGGGCGGCCCGGCTGTTCAAGGTGGAGCTGCCGCTGGCGTGGCCGCCGATCCTCACCGGGATCCGGGTCTCCACGCAGATGCTGATGGGCATCGCCGCCATCGCCGCGTACGCCTCCGGGCCCGGCCTCGGCAACGAGATCTTCCGCGGCATCGCCTCGCTGGGCAGCGCCAACGCGCTCAACCAGGTGCTCGCCGGCACGCTCGGCATCATCGTTCTCGCCCTGCTCTTCGACGCCGCGTACGTCCTCATCGGACGGCTGACCATCCCGAGGGGGATCCGTGTCTGAACCCGCATCCGAGACGCAGGCGTCCGGCGCCAGCATCGAGCTGGAGAACCTCACCAAGCGCTACCCCGGCTCGTCCGACCCGGCCGTGGACAGCGTCAACATGGAGATCAAAGCAGGCGAGCTGATCATTTTCGTGGGCCCGTCGGGCTGCGGGAAGTCGACGACCCTGAAGATGATCAACCGGCTCATCGAGCCGACCGGCGGCCGCATCCGCATCGGCGGCGAGGACGTCACCGACATGGACCCGGTGAAGCTGCGCCGCAAGGTCGGCTACGCGATCCAGTCCTCCGGGCTCTTCCCGCACATGACGGTCGCCCAGAACATCGCGCTCGTGCCGAAGATGGTCGGCTGGTCCAAGTCGAGGATCAAGTCGCGGGTGGAGGAGATGCTGGACCTCGTCGGGCTCGACCCGGGCGAGTTCCACGGCCGCTACCCGCGCCAGCTCTCCGGCGGCCAGCAGCAGCGCGTCGGCGTGGCCCGGGCGCTCGCCGCCGACCCGCCCGTGCTGCTGATGGACGAGCCGTTCGGCGCGGTCGACCCGATCACCCGCGACCACCTCCAGGACGAGCTGATCCGGCTCCAGCACGAGCTGCACAAGACGATCGTCTTCGTCACGCACGACTTCGACGAGGCCATCAAGCTCGGCGACCGGATCGCGGTGCTGCGGGAGCGCTCGCACATCGCGCAGTTCGACACCCCCGAGGCGATCCTCACCAACCCCGCGGACGACTTCGTGTCCGGCTTCGTCGGCGCGGGCGCGGCCCTCAAGCGCCTCAACCTCACCCGCGTACGCGACGTGGAGGTCACCGACTATCCGACGGTGGGCGTCGACGACCCGCTGCAGGACATCTTCAACAAGCTGCGCGCGGCCGGGACGAACGAGCTCCTGCTGCTCGACAGGCGCGGCCGCCCCTACAAGTGGCTGCGGCGCGGCGACCTGATGCGCGCCAAGGGCTCGCTGGCCCGCGCCGGCACCCTGGTCCACGACACCGTGACCTGGGACGCGACCCTGCGCGACGCGCTCGAAGCGGTCCTCACCGACAACGCGGGCCGTGTCGCGGTGACCGGGCGGCGCGGCGAGTACGAGGGCGTCGTCGACATGGAGACCCTGATGAACTCCGTGCACGAGCTCCTGGAGGCCGACCGGCTCGAAGCGGTCGAGCACCAGCACGAGCTGCAGGAGCAGCGCGCCCACCAGACGGAACTGGAGCAGGAGGGCGCGCAGGCCGGCGACGGGGAGGCGAAGGCGTGAGCAGTCCCCTGAAGAAGGGCGGCGAGCGCCCCGACGGCGAGCACGAGGTCAAGGGCCTCGCGTTCCGCGACGAGGGCGAGGGCGAGCAGGAGGCACCGCCGTCGGCCTCCCCGGCGAAGGAGCCGCGCCGCATCACCTGGCAGAAGCTGACGTTCCTGCCGGTGGTGCTCGTGGTGGTCCTGCTGGTCACCTGGCTGTGGTTCCGCAACGCCGACCTCGACTCGATCTCCGAGAACGCGCTGTCCGGCGGGCAGGTGTGGAAGGCGCTGCGCCAGCACATCAGCCTGACGGTGATCTCGACGTTCTTCGTGCTGATCATCGCGATCCCGCTGGGGATCCTGCTGACCCGCAAGGCGTTCCGCAAGGCGACCCCGTTCGCCCTGGCGCTGGCCAACATGGGTCAGGCGACGCCCGCCATCGGTCTGCTCGCGCTGCTCGTCATCTGGCTCGGCATCGGCGAGAAGACCGCTCTGATCGGCATCATCATCTACGCGATCCTGCCGGTGCTCTCCAACACGATCGCCGGGCTGAAGGCCAACGACCCGACGCTCCTGGAAGCCGCGCGCGGCATCGGCATGTCGCCGCTGGGCGTGCTCGCCAAGGTCGAACTCCCCCTCGCCGTCCCGCTGATCCTCGCCGGTGTCCGTACCGCGCTCGTCCTCAACGTCGGCACCGCGACGCTCGCCACGTTCGGCGGCGGTGGCGGGCTCGGCGTCCTGATCACCACCGGGATCACCAACCAGCGCATGCCGGTCCTGATGCTCGGCTCGATCCTGACCATCGCGCTCGCGCTGCTCGTCGACTGGCTGGCCTCACTGGCCGAACTCCTGTTGCGGCCGCGCGGGTTGGAGGTGCGCTCATGAAGTACCGGATGCGCGTGGCAGCGGCGGCGGCGAGCGGGCTCGCGCTGCTCGCGGGCTGCGGACTCACCAGCGGCAGCCCGCTGGTCGACACGGTGCGGCCCGGCTCGATCGGGCAGGGCGAGCCGCTCGAGGGCGCGGACATCACGGTCACGTCGAAGGAGTTCACCGAGCAGCTGATCCTCGGCGCGATCATGGGCATCGCGTTCAAGGCGGCCGGCGCGGACGTCCTGGACCGGACCGGCATCCAGGGCTCCATCGGCGCCCGCGAGGCCATCAAGTCCGGTGACGCGGACGCCATGTACGAGTACACGGGCACGGCCTGGATCACGTACCTCGGCAACTCCGACCCGATTCCCGACCCGCAGAAGCAGTGGCAGGCGGTGCACGACGCCGACCTGAAGAACGGCATCACCTGGCTGCCGCCGTCCGCGCTGAACAACACCTATGCGCTGGCCATGAACGAGGCCAACTTCAAGAAGTACGGCACGAAGACGCTCTCCGAGGTCGCCGAGCTGGCCAAGTCGAACCCGAAGGCCGTCACACTGTGCGTGGAGAGCGAGTTCGCCAACCGCGCGGACGGGCTGCCCGGCATGGAGAAGGCGTACGGGATGAATATCCCCGCCGCGAACATCACGCAGATGGACAGCGGCATCATCTACACCCAGGCGGCCAAGGGCAGTTGCACCTTCGGCGAGGTGTACACGACCGACGGCCGCATCAAGGCGATGAACCTCAAGGTGATGGCGGACGACCGGAAGTTCTTCCCGAACTACAACGCGGCGCCCGAGATCAACACCAAGTCGCTGAAGAAGTACCCGAAGATGGCCGAGGTCATCGACCCCATCACGAAGAAGCTCAACAACGACGTCGCGCAGGAGCTCAACGCCAAGGTCGACGTCGACGGGCAGGACCCGCACGACGTGGCGAAGGACTGGATGGTGAAGGAGGGCTTCGTCAAGGAGTGACGGGCCTGACGGGCCCGCGGCTCAGCACGCGGGAACGCTGCCGGACCCTTTCTCCAGGTGCGTCAGATCGGTGACCGCGCCCTTGAGCGTGGTCACCGGGATCAGCCGCATCGACTTCGGCGCCGACGCCTTGGCGTCCGAGCACTCCGCCTTCGGTACGAGGAAGACGGTGGCGCCGTCCCGGTCGGCGGCCTGCACCTTCAGGGACACTCCCCCGACCGCGCCGACCTTGCCGTCCGCGTCGATGGTGCCGGTGCCCGCGATGGACTTCCCGCCGGTCAGCTCGCCGCCGCTGCCGTCGCCGTCGAGCATGTCGACGATGCCGAGCGAGAAGAGCAGGCCCGCGCTGGGCCCGCCGACGTCGCCGAGCTGCAGGGTGACCCTGACCTTGTCGGAGTCGTCTCCGAGGTAGGACAGCGCGGCCTCGGTGGCGGCGTCCTGGGAGCCCTTCATCTCGTCCGCGTTGTGCTGCTCGATCTCCTTGGTGGAGCCCCTCGACGGATAGACGGAGTCACGCGGCATGATCGCGCGGTCCTCCGCGAACCAGCCGTCGATCACGTCGCCGAGGTGCACGGTGGCGTCGGGCCCGGTCGCCACGATGGTCACCGCGCGCAGCTGGCCCTTCGTGTCGCGGGTGGGCGCGCCGGTGATCTCGATGACGGGCTTGCCGTCCGAGTCCCCGAGCACGTTCGTGGTGGGACCCGGCTGCGCCACCGAGAACGGCAGCGGGGCCAGGCCGGCCACCGCGAGCAGCGCGACGACGGGCAGCGCGCACAGGGCGAGGGCAGCAGGGGGGCTGAGGCGGTTGAGCACGGGCCCAATCTAACGCGGCGGGGTCGTGAGGCGCGGGGCGGCTGTCGCCGGGTGCGGCCCGGTGGGGCTTCTCGCGCCACGACGAAAGCCGAGGCCGCCAACGAGACGCACCCGACCACGGCGAAGAGGCGCAGGCCACGACCCCGCCGCACCCCACCCCGCCCCCGCGCGGTCAGCGCAACGCGTCGGCGACCTCCCGAGCCGCGTCCATCACCCGCGGCCCCACCCGCTCCGGCACCGCATCCGCCAGCATCACGACCCCGACGCTGCCCTCGAGCCCGGTCACCCCGAGCAGCGGCGCCGCGGCCCCGCTCGCGCCCGCCTCCAGTTCGCCGTGGGTGAGGGTGTAGCCGGGTTCGGGCAGGGTGCCCTGCCGGGAGGCGAGGATGGCGCGGCCCGCGGCGCCCTTGTCCAGCGGATGCCGGAACCCGGTCCGGTAGGCCACGTGATAGTCGGTCCAGGTCGGCTCGACGACGGCCACGGCCAGCGCCTCGGATCCGTCCACCAGCGTCAGATGCGCGGTGGCGCCGATGTCCTCGGCCAGCGAGCGCAACGCCGGCAGCGCGGCCTCGCGCACCAGCGGATGGACCTGCCGGCCCAGGCGCAGCACGCCGAGGCCGACCCGGGCGCGGCCGCCCAGGTCACGGCGGACGAGGGCGTGCTGTTCCAGGGTGGCGAGCAGACGGTAGACGACGGTCCGGTTGACGCCGAGCTTGTTGGACAGCTCGGTCACGGTCAGTCCGTGGTCGGTGTCGGCGAGCAGTTTGAGGACGCGCAGTCCCCGGTCGAGCGTCTGGGAGGTCTCCGCGGTCACGACGCCCACTCCTTAGTGGTGAGGGTCGGCGGTCTCCTACGCGGCGGTTGCGCCGCCTGTCCCGTGGGGCGACGCGCGTCAGAGCCGCCGGTCGGTGATCAGGCGCTGGGCTGCATACGACTGTCTTCGGTACGTACCGGCTGCGCTCCGCGGCGGCGCTGCCACGGGGCGTGTGCGTTGCCGGGAATGTAGCGAGGTCGTCCCGCTGAGCGGAAGACTCCGTCCAGAATCCGGGCACCGCGGAGCCTGACTTGTGGGTGATTGCCCCGGTCCGGATGTGCGGCCGGGGGTCACTTCATCCGCGTGGCCCACTCCTGGACCTTGGCGATGCGCTGCCGCAGCTGGCCGGCGGTGGCCTCGGCGCTCGGCGGTCCGCCGCACACCCGCCGCAGCTCGGTGTGGATCACACCGTGCGGCTTGCCGCTCTGATGGACGTACGCGCCGACGATCGTGTTGAGCTGCTTGCGCAGCTCCATCATCTCCTTGTGGGAGACCACGGGCCGCCGCTCGGCGGGCAGTTCGAGCAGATCGGCCTCGGTGTCCGGCTTCTTCTTGCTGTGCGCGATCTGCCGGGCCTGCCGCTTCTGCAGCAGCATCTGCACCTGGTCGGGTTCGAGGAGCCCGGGAATCCCGAGGTAGTCCTGCTCCTCCTCGCTGCCCGGGTGGGCCTGCATGCCGAACTCGGCGCCGTCGTAGAGGACCCGGTCGAAGACGGCCTCGGACTCCAGCGCCTCGAAGGAGAACTGCTCCTGCTCGCCGGTGTCCTCGTCCTGCTCCTTGTTCGCCTCCTCCATCTCCTTCTCGGACTCGGCGTAGGGGTCCTCCTCCCCGTCCTTCTTCGGCTTGTCGAGCACGTGGTCGCGCTCGACCTCCATCTCGTTGGCGAAGCCGAGCAGGTCGGGGACGGTGGGCAGGAAGACGGACGCGGTCTCGCCACGCCTGCGCGAACGCACGAAACGGCCCACGGCCTGCGCGAAGAAGAGCGGGGTGGAGATGGTGGTGGCGTACACCCCGACCGCGAGGCGCGGCACGTCGACGCCCTCGGACACCATGCGCACGGCGACCATCCAGCGGTCCTCGCTCGCCGCGAAGTCGTCGATCCGCTTCGAGGCGCCGGTGTCGTCGGAGAGCACGACGGTCGCCTTGGTCCCGGTGATCTCCCGGATCAGCTTCGCGTACGCGCGTGCCGAGTCCTGGTCGGAGGCGATGACGAGGGCGCCCGCGTCCGGGATGCCCTTGCGGACCTCGGTGAGCCGGGCGTCGGCGGCCCGCAGCACGCTGGGCATCCACTCGCCGCGCGGGTCGAGGGCGGTGCGCCAGGCCTGGCTGACGGCGTCCTTGGTCATCGGCTCACCGAGCCGCGCCGCGATCTCGTCACCGGCCTTCGTGCGCCAGCGCATGTTGCCGCTGTAGGAGAGGAAGATGACGGGCCGCACGACGCCGTCGCCGAGCGCGCTGCCGTAGCCGTACGTGTAGTCGGCGGACGAGCGCCGGATGCCGTCGTTCCCCTCCTCGTACTGGACGAAGGGGATGGGGTTCGTGTCGGACCGGAACGGCGTACCGGTGAGGGCGAGCCGCCGGGTGGCGGGCTCGAACGCCTCCAGGCACGCCTCACCCCACGACTTGCTGTCACCGGCGTGGTGGATCTCGTCGAGGATGACGAGGGTCTTGCGCTGCTCGCTGCGGTTGCGGTGCAGCATCGGCCGCACGCCCACACCCGCGTACGTCACGGCGACGCCCTGGTACTCCTTGCTGAGCGGGCCCGCGCTGTACTCCGGGTCCAGCTTGATCCCTATCCGGGCGGCCGCTTCGGCCCACTGCTTCTTCAGGTGCTCGGTCGGCGCGACCACGGTCACCTGCTGCACGACGTGATGGTGCAGCAGCCATGACGCGAGCGTCAGCGCGAACGTGGTCTTTCCGGCTCCCGGGGTGGCGACCGCGAGGAAGTCGCGCGGCTGCTCCTGGATGTACCTGTCCATCGCCCCCTGCTGCCAGGCGCGCAGCTTGTTGGCGGTGCCCCAGGGGGCGCGGCCGGGGAAGGCGGGCGAGAGGTGATGGGACGAGGAGGCGGCGGTGGTAGTCACGGTCTCCGGTTACTTGAGGTCGACGGCACGGCTACGTATGACAACCGGGCCACCCTACCGGTGACGAAGTTGACGATCGCGGTGGACGAGGCCGGGCGAGGGAGGGTTGGGACGCGCGTCACAGATCAACTGGCCTGAGTTCACGGGGAGTCGCGGGTACGTCACCGGGCGGGGGCCTGGATCTTGGTGAGGCGCGGGGCGGTGATGGTTCCGTGGGGCTGCGTGCGGTGGGGCGGTCGGTCGGGAGGCGACGCTGCCGTGTCGGGGCGCGGCGCGGGCCGAAGTCCGGCCAGGACCACCACGTGCGCCGCCGGGCCCCGCCACCACCCGAGGCCGGCCGCCGCCAGGGTCACCGCTCCCGCAGCCGCGTCCCCACCCACGCCCCGGCGAGCGCGACGGCCGCCATCGGGAGGAACACGGCGAGGAAGGCGGCCGGGTGGGAGCCGCCCGCGCCTTCGGTCACCCCGTGCCCGGCCGCTCCGACCGCTCCCCCGCCGAGCGCGGCGAAGGCGGCGCCACCGGCGGCGAGGAGTACGACGTTCGACAGGCCGTCGGAGATCTGGAGGGCGGCGGAGTTCGCCCCGGCCTCCTCCGGCGCGGACAGCTGGAGCAGCATCACGCTGGTCGACGAGATGACCAGCCCCATCCCCAGGCAGCCGAACCCCCACGCCACGGCCACGGTCCACACCGGCACGGCATGGATCAGGACGCTCGGGGCGGCGGCGATGGCGGCGGCGACGAGCACCATGCCGCCGGCGACGAGCCGCTCCCGGTAGGGCTCGAGCCGGGGCCGCGACTGCACCCAGGACCCCAGGGCCCAGGTGGCGCCGCCCGCCGCCAGCGAGAACCCGGCGAGCGTCGGCGACAGCCCCCGCTGGGTGACCAGCATCAGCGGCACGAACGACTCCGCCGCGATGAAGGCCCCCGCCGCGATCCCGCGCAGCAGCACCACCGACGGCAGCCCGCGCACGGCCCGGTACGTGCCGCGCGGCAGCAGCCCGAGCACGGACGGCACGAGGAGTGCGGCGCCGGCGACGCCGGGCAGCAGGGAGAGGACCCGCAGGTCCTGGGCGGCGTACTGGAGCAGCCCGGCCCCCGCGGAGATCCCGAACGCGAGCCGGATCCGCCGCCGGTCGAACGCCCCGGCGACCGCGCCCTCGGCCGGACCGCCGGCCCGCCGCCGGATCTGCGGCAGCGCGAGCGCGAGGGGCAGGACGACCAGCACCGGAATCCCGAGGAACACCCACCGCCACCCGAGCTGCTCGGTGACGGCACCGGCGGCCAGCGGCCCGACGACGGAGGGTACGACCCAGCTCGCCGCGAACGCCGCCATGATCGCGGGCCGCAGCCGCGCCGGGTAGGCCCGGCTGACGACGACGTACAGCGCCACGATCACCAGCCCGCCGCCCAGCCCCTGCACGGCCCGCCCGGCGACGAACAGCCACATGCCACCGGCGGTCCCGGCGAGCACGAGCCCCGCGGCGAAGGTCCCGATCCCGGCCGTGACCGGGCCCAGCGGCCCGCTCCGGTCGGCCCACTGCCCGGCGAGCACCATGCCGAAGAGGCTGGTGGTGAAGTACCCGGAGAACGCGAAGGCGTACAGCGCCACCCCGTCCAGCTCCCGCGCGGCGACGGGCATCGCGGTCCCGACGGCGGTCGCCTCGAAGGCGATGAGGAGAACGACGGTGACGATGCCGATGCTGAGGGCGCGATAGGTACGCCCCAGGACGCCTTCGGTCTCAGAGGTGGAGAGGATCGGTGCAGGGGCAACGGCGCTGTCGCCTTGCACTTCATCTACTTCGTCTACGTCGTCTTCGAGGGCGGCCATGCGGTCACAGTAAGGGGCATGGAACGCTCTGACCCCTGTCCGGAGGCGGGGTTGAGCTGGTCCCTTGGTCGTACGCCCCGCAGGGCACCGCGCCGGATCATGAACGGCGTATGGCAGTCGCGTTGCGGGCCGGGCCGGAGCCTTGAACGGCCCTCGGCCGGGCGCCTACGGTCGAAGCACCGGATCCCGACGGGGGAGTTCTTCCGAACTTCGGGGATTCGGGGTTTGGCCGTGTGCCCGAGTGGTTTAGGGATTCGCCTGCAAAGCGAAGCACACCGGTTCGATTCCGGTCACGGCCTCTCACGCAGCTCAACGGCGCTGAGCTGCGCGTCCGTGAAGGGGCGCCCCGCTTCGGCGGGGCGCCCCTTCGTCGTCCCCGACCAGCGGCGACCGGCCCTCACCCGCCGGCGGTCAGAATGACGCCTCCGCCGACGACCACCACGGCGAAGCCGACGAACACGAGCACGAAGAGCAACAGCTTGCGGGCCGAGGGCGCGGGTTCGTAGGCGCGCGGCGGGGACTCCTCCCGCCCGCGCGGCAGGGGTTCATCCACGACACCGCTCCTCTCCGACACATGGCACAACCACGGTACGACTCCCCAAACCCACCCTTCGGCCGCCCCGACCGAGCCACGCGAGGCGGCCGGACATGTGCAGTCGGCCAAAGCAAAAAGCGATACGAGCAGTCGACGCGAGGAGAACATCACAGCTCAGCGCAGGAATGCGTATCGGCAGCGCCCGTCGCGTAGTCCTGGGTGAAGGCGAGCATGTCCTTGGCCGTTGTCGTGTGTGTCGTCCGCGCTGTCACCCACAATGACCGATCCGACTTCGCAGAAGAAGGACACTGCACACGGCCGACCGCACCGGTCTTGGCATAGAGGAACCGGCCGTTGCTCGTCGCGGAATCCGTGGGTTCGACACCGATGGCGGACTCAGCCACGTCCCTGGCCGAGACGTCCCCGGCCCGCGTCTCCACACTGCTCGAGAACACCACTTCACCGTCGGCCTCGAGCCGACAGCGTTCAGCGCCAACGGCAGAGGTAGGTTGCGCAGATACCTTCTTCCCTGGCGACAGCAGCGGCTCCAGCAACGCGCTTGAGACTTTCGTGCCGCACAAGCTGCTCGGGATCGCATATTCGCGCTGCGACCAGTAGCGCTGCCCCGAATGCGACAGGGCTCAGACGACTCCTGTTGTGCGCCATCCCGTACATGTTTCTTCCGTTGTTGTCGCCGGAGGGAGCCGATGAGAACGGGCCGAAACATCGTTCAACGCCCCGGCCCGAAGCATCGGTCTACCGTCAGCCCAAAGACCCTATTGGCATTGCTGCGAGCCCCGCACATCTTTCGTGTAGGACTTGATCATCTGCAGCATGGAATCAGCATCGCGATGCTTGGAACCGGTTGCCTGCAGCCCGGTGTACAGCTCTTGATCCTCATGGTCAGGGTTCACACAGTCCGTGACCTTGCCAAACGCTTGATACCCCGAGTAGAGATAGGATCCAGCCCCTGATGATTTATCTGGGTCGTCAAGGGTCTGCCCCATTGCAAACCGCGCAACGGTGGACCCGGATTCCCACCAGGTCTGCGTTGTGACAAGAATTGTTTTGGAGTCGACACGCACATCACAGTGTGTCGTATCAGGCCCCACTCGCCTTCCCCTTACCGTCAGCTTCTCACCCGCGGGAAGGAACTCTTCAAGGAGATTGGCCTCGATCTTGGTGCCGCACAATGAACTGGGAGTTGAATATTCACGCTTGGGTTCTTCGCCAGAGCATCCTGAAAGTGTGAACGCCAGGCAGCCCACAGCGGCGGAAATCGCCAGGAATCGTGGTCGGGAAAAAGTATCCAGAAACATCGAGGGCTTCCTTTGCCGGCTCGTGGTCACTCGGTTGTCATGCTGCCGGGGGCCTGCCCGTCCAGCACGGGTCGAGCGTTGATGAATCCCTGGTCAGCTGCCGCGCGTGCCCAACCAGCCGCGTCGCTGGCGTCGACATCTCCGTACTTCTCGGCAGCAAGCCGAGCCGCCTGGCTAGTCCTGGTGTTGTTCTCTTCCCGCCCGACCTGCCAGAGGTCTCCCCTCTCATCCGCCGAATCAGCCAGTGCATGTCCCTCCGCATCGGCGAATACACCTTCAAGGACGCTACCAGTTACCGTGCCGACCGCTCCCCCAACCAGCGCTCCGGCCCAGGGAGTCGCGATGAATGAAGTGCCGACGCCCGTAATCGTGCCGGCGGTTCCCGAGATAAGGTTCTTGTACTGGGCCATGGACTTGCCGTAATCCTCGTCCTCCACCGAAGAAGGGCCGGCCAGTTCCTCCTGCCGACCGAGCCCAAGGACCCCGGATACCTGTCCCGAACTCTGGCCGATCGCCTTGATCGTCGTCTCGGGATCATCGGAGTACCGCATATCCTCCGGTAGCTCCGGGTTGAGGTGGTACTCCATCAACCGCGACATGTAGTCCTTCTGCCCCACCTCAATGGCCGCGTACCCTTCAGGGTTCTGCCCCACCGCGAAGAGGAACTTGTTCGTGGCACGCGGAGCGAGGTCAGCGGCCTCTCCGTTCGCCGGATAAAGCTTCTCGATCTCCGCCCAGGATTCGGGATCGCTGTCCGGGTTGACTCCGCTCTCTGCTCGATTGATATCCGGAAGGTACTCAGAGCCGATCTGCCCCAGGCTGTCAGACATGTAGCCGTGGTCCGAGAGACGCTCTGGCTTATCCCCCACAGAGGACACAATGGAGCTGAACAGCTTGGCCTGGTCGGCATTGTGTGCCGGCGTGTCCAGCGTCGGGAGCTCGCCCGCAGGGTGTCCGGTGGTGGCTGCTTCGAGAGCCATCGCCAGATTGTTCCTGCCGGTATCTACGCTTTCGCCCTTCATGTTTGCCTCATCCGGCCATTCCCGCTGCTCGAAGAGGTACTTGAAGTTACTCACCGCGTGCTTATGGTCGTCGTCCTTGGGAAGGTACTCGTCGTTGAAGAAGTCGGTTGCCGCAGCAGGGCTGTTGGACAACCCCTTGAGGTAGCCCGTCAGCGGGTCATCACCGGTGTCACCGCCTTCCTCACCGATGAAGTTGAGCCGCTGGTCCATCCCGAGGTGCTGCCAAGCAATATTGCGACGCTCGCCCTTGGCCGTAAGGTCTCGCTCAGTTTCCATGAGCCGCTTTCCGTACTGCGTCATGAAACTGTCGTCATAGTCGCCGGCCCGCATCAGGTTGCTCATCACCTGGAAGCCCATCGGACCACCGCCGTTGCGCCCGAGACGCTTGTCACCCTGATCGATCATGTCCTGCTTCCAGTGCGACATGGCCGTCGAGTCGCTCTGGGTAGCGGTGGCGAGCGTCATGCTCATGTTCTTCTGGAGGTCATCCAGCTGTTCGCGACGTGCGAGGTACAAGTCGCGGTTCTCATAAGGGTTGGTGACCCCGGCCCAGAACTCCATCGTCTTCTTCGGGCCGAGGGCCGTGGCGAACCGCTCCGAGAACAACGGGTCGTCGTGGTACTTCTTCATCCCCGCGTTCAGCTGGTCGAACTCCTTGACCGTCAAGTCACCGGGGTCCTTCTTCGCCAGCCTTGCCAGCTCGTCGGCTTCCTTGACGGCTGCCGCCGCCTCGTCCCGGTCCTTGTAGTCGGCGTCGGTGAAGCCCATCTCTGCCTGATCCACGATCGCAGTGAGGACCAACTTCGCCGACTTGTCGCTCTCCGTGGCCTTGCGCATGATGCCCTGCACCTCATCCCGCAGGGCAGTGACGTCGCTCTCGTCGTGCTCGGGAACCGTAGTGCCCTTCCCGGCCCGGTCCGGGTGGATGTTCATGGTGACCGTGAAGCCCCCATTACCGGTGTCCTGCACGGTCAGGTTCTTCTTCAGCCCTCGTTCGATGGCCGCCTTGAGGTCCTCTTGGTGCTGCTTCAGCTCTCCGACGGTGTCGTCGAGAATCCTGTGGATCGTCTTCGCCTGGGTGTGGGCGTCAGCGAACTCACCAGCGGTCTTGCCGATGAACTCCTTGCTGACCTGCGCGTTGACACCGGACCAGTCGGCCTTGTTGGCCGATTGATGCAGCCCCTTCTCGGCCTGATCCTGAAGATCTTTGAGATTCCCGACGAGCGTCGACCAGTCCTTGACGGCCTCGTCGACTGAGGCAAAGTTGGCGAAGCGCAGATCATCGAGGTCCATGGCGGTACCTTTCCGTGCGGGCAGTTGAGAAGCGCTGGCGACCTGTGACGAGCACGACGTCGCTATTCATCCTTCTTCTCGCCCTTGTCCGGCTTGCCGTAGTAGGCGGGGTTCTTGCCTCCCGGCTCACCAACTCGCTCGTCAAAGCCTGCGTCCAGGGCGTCGATACTGCTCATCTGCCGACGGATGTAGTTGTCGTCATCGTCATGCACCCGCTTTGTGGTCTGCATGTGGTTGGTGATCTGGGCGCAGGCGTCCATGAGGGACTTCAACTGCTCGTCCCAGCGACTGGATACGTGCTTCAGTCCTGAACCGAGTTCGAAGCCCTGCTTCGTCAGGCTTCCCGCAGCCGAGTCACTGCTCGCGACGTTGACACGCGCACGGTCCCAGAGTTGGTTGTACAGCTCGTGCGCGCTCTTGCCGAGCTTGGTCAGATCACCATGTCCGACCTCAAGGTCACCGGTCGTCGTCGTGGTCGTCTCGTCCGCCGGGATGCCATTCAGCTGCATTCCGGTCGAAGTGTGCTTTCCCTTGAGCTCTTCCCACTCATCCCATGCCATGGCCGACAACTCTCCCCGTATGGCTACCTCTGACTGGATTCGCTCCATGCACGCTAGCAACTGCAACTGTTCAGTGTCGGAGCAAGGAAAAGCCCGCACGGTTTGCACACCTTCGCGGGCCGCAGAACCGGGCGCTCCACGCCTTCCGCGAGAAGTCGACTAATTCAACTCAAAGTTGACGACCTGCTGACCGTTGTACGGCTGCTGTCGATACACCCTTGTGCGGCGACCGCCTGAGGCATAGCGGCACCATAGAGGCCAGGATCAGGAGCCGTGGTAGGGATTGTGGTCGGGATTGCTGCCCGGCGTCGGCGAGCCGTACGGCTGCTGCCCCGTGAACTGCTGATTTCCGTAGGGCTGTTGAGTGCCGTACGGCGTACCGGACGGGCCTCCCGGATAGGGCTGCATCGGCGCGGCCGGCGGAGGAAGCTGCTGAGCGTCGCGGCGACGCCGCCGCGTCAGGCCGAACGCGACAG
This sequence comes from Streptomyces sp. cg35, assembly GCF_050410835.1. Taxonomy (NCBI): domain Bacteria; kingdom Bacillati; phylum Actinomycetota; class Actinomycetes; order Kitasatosporales; family Streptomycetaceae; genus Streptomyces; species Streptomyces sp. cg35. Next base: position 5,487,858 of record NZ_CP191268.1, on the reverse strand, counting down.
CGGCGCCGATCACCACGACGACGGCAACGCCCACGCCGATCCACAGCCCGGCATTGCTGTCGTCGGACTTCGCTGAGCTGTCCGCGGCCTGGTCGCCATCCGAGGTCTGGGCACCCGTGCCCTTCGAGGCTCCCGAAGAGGGCGACGTGGCGGCGGCCGGATAGTCCGCCATCGGGAACTTGTCTGCCGGGCCCGGGGCGCCGGGAGTCTTCAGGGCGATGCGAGGCCGGACGATTCCGTAGCCGATGCCGTCGTTGCGCTTCGCGCCGTCAGTCGGTCCACCGATCGTGTTGAGCATGACCCGGAGGACCTGGTTGTTGGTCCAGTTCGGGTGCTTGGACCAGATCAGGGCGGCACTGGCCGAGGCGAGGGCCGTGGCGTCACTGCTCCCGCTGGTCTTGCACAGGCCGGTCTTGCCTCCGCAGGCATGGACCATCTCGTCGCCGGGTGCGGAGAGGTCGACTTGAGAACCTGCCGTCGATTCACCGGTCTTGGTGAGGTTCTTCCCCACCGCGCCGACTCCGACCACGCCTGGAGTGGCCGCCGGATACTCGACGGTGTTGCTGGAGGCCCCGCTGTTGCCCACCGCCGCGAAGATCAACGCGCCCTTCTCGATGGCGTAGCCCACCGCGTCCTTCAACTTCCGCGAGTCGGCTCCACCACCCATGGAGATGTTGATGACCTTGGCGCCCGCGTCCACCGAGTAGCGGATCGCCTGGCTCATGCGGTCCGCCATCGCGAAGGAGGTGATCTCGCTGGCATCCGGCATCCGGACGGGGAGGATCTGCGCCCCGGGTGCGAGGCCGAATGCTCCCTGTCCCCCTCCGAAGGCGCCGGTGCCGGCGATGAGGCCTGCCATGCCGGTACCGTGTCCGTCGTAGTCGGTGTGCTCGTCCCCCGCCCGCTTGGACGACGCGAGGTCCTTGCCATCCAGCACGCGGCCCTTCAAGTCGGCGTTGCCCGTGTCGACCCCCGTGTCGATCACAGCCACCTTGACGCCTGTGCCAGTGCTTGTCTTCCACATCGATTCGGCGTGCATGACATCGAGGAACCACTGTTGCGAGCGCGTCGACTCCGCATGGGCGGGGGTGGTTGCCGTGCCCACCAACAGCAGACCGAAGAGTGCCGAAGCCACGGCTCCTGCACGCTTGCGACGATGACCGATGGTGGGCACGTGGCTACCTCTCGCTGTTCTTGGAAGTGTCGTCTACCACTGAGGGGACGTTGCGTCGCGCGTCAGCCTGCCATGTCGCCTCGTCTTCGACGACGTAGTCGGGCCGCTCCTCCTGGTTCTCCTCGCGGCGCCGCCCGGGACGTGCGCCCGAGGGAACAGACCCGGCACGACCTGACTGATTCGTTGCTCGCGACTCTTCAGGGCCGCCGTTGCCGGCGCTGTTCTGGCCACGTACAAGGCCGGAGCCACCGGAACTGAACGAACGCGCGCCTGCGCGCCCCTGCTGTTGTCCCCGGCCGCCGACGATCCCGTCACCCTGACTCGCGCCCCGCCGTCCAGAGGTAGCGCCACCTCGCTGTCCCACGGCACCCTCAGCAGCAGCACCGGGCCGGCCGCCGGACGGGCGACCGATGCCGGGCGCGGTCCGCCCCGTGGAAGCACCGCCGCCTGTTTCACCACCCACGACCGTGCCACGCGGAATTCCGCTGCCGGACTTACCTGTTGGCGCTTGCGGGCGGCCACCGGCGACTCCGTTGTTCGTCGGCAGACGCCCGGGTCGGCCGCCTCCCGCCGGCCGACCCGTACCGGTGACGCCCTGGCCGCCTGTCATCGGGCTTCGCGTACCCGGGGAAGACGGGCGCCCCGTGGCAGAGGTCCCTGGCGAAGTACCGGTGGGTTTCCCCGATCCCATGGCGCTGGGACCGGATGTGGCGCCACGAGCTGCCGCTGGTGGGCCGAGCGGGCGCCCGGCGACCGGATTCGGGGTCGGTCCGCCGTAGGCCGGCGGGGTGGCCCCTGTCACGGGAGGCTGCGGACCGGTGCCTGGAGCAGACGGGCCAGGGGGCGTGTTCCGGCCCTGGGCTGTCTCGGGCAGTGTGTCGACCGAGTCGATGTCCATCCGTGCAGGCGGTGCGACGTCGGCCGGGCGCACACCATCGGATGGTGGGACATCGGGGGTCGTGATGCGGGCGTGCGGACGTTCATCGGAGACGACTCTCGGCTGTGCCTGGTCCGCCACGGCGTGCCCGGTTGCGGCATCCCTGGATCCGGTCGGCGTCCCCGCCTCCGCTGCGCTGCCCGAACCGGTGGCGCCAGGGCGCGCGAGGTCCTGACTGGAGCCGCCGTGCGGCACCACGGCGTCGGGCGGCGGCGGGAATTTGGGCCGCGCCAGGCTGCCCATCTGCGTGGACGACAACGAGTACGCCTGGCCCAGCTTCCGCATCTCGCCGGCGGCTTCCTGGCGAACCTTTTCCTTGTTCGCCGCGATCGCCTGCAATTCACTCGACGACTTGCCGGCGACAGCCGCAGCGTCCGGGTCATTGTGGGCGGCCTTGGCCGCGTCAAGGTTCGCCTGGGCACTCGCCTTGTCGCGCGGGATGGAGACCTGCGCCGTACTGATCGCAGTCGCCGCCTGGCCCAGCCACTTCGACGAGTCCTGGCTGAAGTCCCCCAACGCGAGCGTCGCATTGGCCAGATCACCCGCCCATGTACGGAAGGCCTCCGCTCCGTCGCCCTTCCAGTTCACCCACTGAGGCCGGACCTTCAGGTCTTCAGCGATCGAGTGGATCTCCTTGGCTGCCGCCACGAGCCTGTCCGCCGCGGCCTGCACCGTGCCGGAGTTCGCCTTGTCGAGCCACTCCAACATCTCCTCGTGGCTCATCCCGTCGAACGGATCCTTAGCCATCAGGCCTTCCCACCCTTGTAGCTGCCATTGGCCGCGGGTGTCGGCTTGTCGCCCCCGGCATCGGAGTCGTCGTTGGAGCCGCCCGTCCCGATGTCGGCCATCCCCGGTCCCTTGCCGTCATGCCACAGCTTGGACTTCTCCGGGTCGTAGCTGCCGCCGTAGTGCTCCTTGGTGTCCGCGGAGATGGCCGCCATCCGGTCCCGGATCTCGACGTCGATGTTCTCGTAACCCTTGTGCGAGGCCAGCACCGCGATACCCATGGCCTCTATCGAGTCGGACAGCAGTTTCGAGAAGCTCTCCAGATCGGAGATGACCTTCTGGTAGTTGGCAAAAAGACCGTCCGCGTCACCCCAGCCCTGCGTGCCACCGCCGAACTGCGCCCGTGCCAGTGGCTCTTGGCCCACCTTCTGCGGACCGGCCTCAGAACCCTTGAGGTTCCTGATCAGCTGATCCACCCGCTGCTGGAACTTCGTGAACGACTCCAGCTCCGTGACGATGTCCCCGGCCGCGTCCTTCGCCGCCTCGACCACGCTGAACGCCCAGCCGCCGAGCCCGCCCGAGCCGCCACCCTTGTCGTCCGCCATCGCGTACGCCCTCCCGTTCCCCCGTAAGTCCCCGTGCCTCGGGCCCCGCGCAGTCGACGCGGAGCCGAAGTCCGGTCACAACTCTAGCCACGCACACTGACAGTTCACAGGCGCCACATGACCGAAGCAACTCACATCACGTCACGGAACGCCACGGCACGTCACAGTTCGGAACGGTTGCGCCGCGCAGGGGCAGGGGCAGGGGCAGAGGCAGAGGCGGGCAACAACGGATTGGCGCCGTCAGGCAGTTGACTCCGCCGCGCCGGACGCGACCGGCTCCGCTACCACCGCCGCCTGCGGCCGGATGGGCAAACGGTTCACGGGGCGCCCCGTGGCCGCCCGTACCGCCGAGGCGACGGCCGCCGGGGACGCCACCACCGGTACCGCGCTCGCCGCCTTCGCGCCGAACGGGGCCACGACGTCGCGTTCCTCCACCAGCTTCACGATCCGGATGTCGGGGGCGTCCAGTGAGGTGGGAAGTGCGTAGCCGGTGAGGTCAGGGCGCCGGACGACGCCCTTGGGCGTCCGGAGGTTCTCCGTGAGGGCCGCGCCCACTCCCTGCGTGACGCCCGCCTCGATACGGGCCGCCAACTGCCCCGGATTCAGGACCCGTCCGACGTCCTGGGCCACCGCCAGTTCCACCACCCGCACCGAGCCGATCTCGATGTCGACGTCCACGACGGCGCGGATCGCGCAGAAGGCCAGGCCCACGAACGCGTCGCCCTGGCCTGCGGCGTCCAGGGGCTCCGTCGGGTGCGGGCGGCACTGGGCCGTCGCCCACAACTCCTTGCCGTCCATGGCCTCTTCGACCGTCGTGGAGAGGACACCGTCGTACGACGTGATCTTGCCGTCGGCGATCTGCAGCAGCTCCGTGGACATGCCGAACTTGTGGGCCAAGGGCTGCAACAACTGCGTGCGGACCATCTTCGCCGCCCGCTCGACCGCGCCGCCCGACACCCAGGTGTGACGGCCTCGGCAGCCCGGCCCGGCCGGCGGCTGGTCCGTGTCGACCGGGGCCACGTGGACCTCGTCGATACCCAGCGTCTCCTGGACGATCTGGCGGGCGAGGGTGGTGAAGCCCTGGCCCGTCTCGACCGCCGCGCAGATGACCGTGGCCACGCCGCCCTGGACCTTGACCGTGGCCGTCGAGACCTCGTCGGTGCCCTCGGCGCCCAGCATGTGCACCATGCCGATGCCGTAGCCGACGCCGCGGCGGACCGCGCCGGGCTCGCCCGCGCCCTCGGGGCCGCCGGGCAGCAGCCAGTCCTCCTCCGGGGTGTCCTTGGGGAGCGCCGGGAGCGGGAAGTTCCTTACCGCGTCGAGGAGTTCGGCGACCGGGGCCGGGCAGGTCACCGTCTGGCCGGTGGGGAGCACGTCGCCGGTCGCGAGGACGTTGCGCATGCGCAGCTCCGCCGGGTCCACGCCCAGCTTCTTCGCCAGCTTGTCCATCTGGGCCTCGTAGGCCGCGCAGACCTGGAGTGCGCCCTCTCCGCGTACGTGACCGGAGGGCGGGTTGTTCGTGCGCACCGCCCAGCCCTCGATCGAGGCGTGGGGGACGACATAGGGGCCGCAGGCGAAGGCGACCGCTGCCGCGAGAGCGTCCGAGGACGTGTCCGCGTAGGCACCCGCGTCGAGGAGGATCTGCGCCTCCACCTTCACCAACTTGCCCTCGGCGTCCGCGTGGTGGCGGTAGCGCAGCAGGGTCGGGTGGCGGTGCGGGTGGCCCAGGAAGGATTCCTCACGGGTCGCCGTCAGCTTGACCGGGCAGCCCGTGCTCAGCGCCAGCAGGCCGAGGGGGAGGTGGAAGCTCGGGTCCTCGCGGTCGGCCGTCGCGCCCGCGACGCCCGTGACCACGACCTTCACGCGCTCCGGCTCCAGGCCGTAGCGGGCCGCCGCCACGTCGCGGTCGCCGTGCGGGTCGGTCGAGGCGATGTACAGCTCCACGCCGCCGTCGGGGCGGGGCACCGCCAGACCGGCTTCCGCGCCGATGGGCGCCGGGTCCTGGCGGCCGATGCGGTAGAGGCCCTCGACGATCACCTCGCCCGTCGCGTCGAGGTCGCCGTGGCTGAGCGGGATGTGGCGGACCAGGTTGCCGTCGGGGTGCAGGGGTTCGGCCGCGAAGGACTGCTCCGGGTCCGTGACCGGGTCCAGGACCTCGTACTCGACGATGATCGCCGCGGCCGCCATGCGCGCCGTGTCCGGGTGGTCGGCGGCCACCGCCGCGAGCGGCTCGCCGTGGTGGCGTACGACGTCGGAGGCGAACACCGGGCGGTCGGCCGTGCGGTGGCCGGGCAGCGGGCCGCCGGGGACGTCCTCGTGCGTGACGACGGCGCGGACGCCGGGCATCTCGCGCGCGTGGGTGGTGTCGATGGAGACCACGCGTGCGTGCGCGTGCGGGGAGCGCAGGATCGCCGCCCACAGGAGTCCCTCGGCCCACAGGTCGGAGGCGTAGGGGAAGGTGCCCTCGGCCTTGGCGCGCGCCTCCACGGAGGGCAGGGTCGTGCCGAGGCCGTGCGGGATCTCTTCCGTCTCGGGGGTCGCGGGGACCTCCGTCGTCTCGTTGGTCACGCCCGGCCTCCGTCCTGGAAGTCCTCACTGGTGGCCGGGCCCCCCTGGCGCGGGATGCGGGGCTCGTCCTCGGCGGTGCTCTCCGCCGCCTCCGCGGATGCCTGCCGCTCGTCGGCGACCTGGCGCACGGCGTCGAGTACGCCGCGGTAGCCGGAGCAGCGGCACAGGTTGCCGCAGAGGGCCTGGCGGGTCTCGAGGTCGGTGGGGTTCGGGTTGCCCTCGAGCAGGTCGTGGACCGTCATCGCCATGCCGGGGACGCAGAACCCGCACTGGACGGCGCCGCAGGCGGCCAGCGCGCGCTGCACGTCGGAGGCCTGTCCGTCGTCCGCGAGGCCCTCGACGGTGCGGACCTCGCTGCCGGCGGTGGTCGCCGCGGGCACCAGGCAGGAGGCGACGAGGCGGCCGTCCACCTGGACGTTGCACGCGCCGCACTCGCCCTGCGAGCAGCCGTCCTTGGCGCCCGCGAGGCCGAGGCGCTCGCGCAGCACGTACAGGAGCGACTCGCCGATCCAGGCGTCGGTGACGGGGCGGTCGGTGCCGTTGACCCGCAGGACGTAGCTGGTCACGGGGTGGTCGTCGTGGAGCGGGGCGGAGGCCGGGGAGGCGTCGCCCTCCCGCGACTCCGGCTCCGGCTCCGGCTCTGTTTCCAGAACCTGATCCGGTGCCGCTTCAGGCTCCGCTTCCGCTTCGACGACCGCCTCGATGTCGGCCTCCGGCTCCGGTTCCGGTGCCGTCGGCTCGACGGGCGCCTCGACCGGTTCCGGTTCCGGCTCCGCCTGCTGTACGGGCTCGGGCTCGGGCTGCTGTACGGGCTCGGGCTGCGGCTCCGGCTCGGGCGCCTCGGCCGGCTGTGCCCACGGCTCGGACGCCCAGGGCGCGGGCGCGCCGCCGGGAAGCGTCGCGGGAGGCGTGCGGTCGCCCCACTGGGCGGCCAGCGAGGAGGTGGTGAACTCCCCCGATTCATCGAGCAGTTCGCCGTCCGCGACCGGGATCGACCATTGCCCCGTGTCACCCTGCGCGGCGCTGTACGGCTCCGGGGCGGGCTCCGGTTCCCGGGTCGCCGTGGGCCAGCCGGTCTGCTGTCCCGCCGGGTCGGCGCCGCCCGCTCCGGTCAGCTCCGGCGGCAGCACCCACACGCCGGTCGCCGCCGGGTCGGTCGCGGCGGCGCCCGTGGCCGGGCTCACCGTTATCTGCGGCGGCACGTACCCGTGGCCCGGGGCGGCCAGCGGGGCGGCGTCCGGGAAACCGTCGGGGGGCAGTTGCACGAAGGCCGTGGCGTCGGAGTCGTAGTCGCCCTGGGGCAGCGGCTGCCAGCCGTCCGGGTCGGGCGCGGCGCCCGCATCGGGACCGTTGTACTCGTTCGTCACGACAGCGCCCTCCCAAGTGCACGTCGGGCCAGCGCGGCGACGGTGCGCCGCAGATGCAGTACGGCGGGCGGCAGCGTCTCCTGCGTGCCGTCCGGGGCCGGGGCCGGGTCGGGGATGCAGGCCGCGGCGACGTACTCGCCGAACGCCTGCACGGCCTCGGGCACGAGCGCACCGCGGTCGCCGTCCCAGTCGATGAGCGAGGCCACCCACTGCTCGGCCTCCAGCGGGCGCAGCGGCATCGGCGCGATGGCCCCGACGGCGCAGCGCACCCCGCGCCGGGCGGGGTCGAGGACCAGCGCGACGGACGCGGTGGCCCGGCCGGGTCCGGTGCGGCCCGTCGCCTTCAGGAAGACCTGCGGGGCGTGCAGCAGCGGAACCCGGACGAAGCCGATCAGCTCGCCCGGGCGCAGCATCTCCATTCCGGCCAGCAGATGGGACACGGGGACCTCGCGGCGCGCGCCCTGCGGCCCCGCGATGATCAGCGTGGCCTCCAGGGCGGCCAGCACGGGCAGCGTGTCGTTGGTCGGGGCGGCCGAGGCGATGTTGCCGCCGAGGGTGCCGGCGTTGCGGATCTGGGGCGGGCCCGCGGCGCGCGCGGAGGCGGCCAGGGCCGGGATGAGGGCGGCGAAGTCGGGGCGGCCCATGCGGGCGTGGGTGAGGCCGGCGCCGAGCAGCGCGTGCCCGTCCTGGTACTGCCAGCCGCGGATCTCGCTGATCCGGCCGAGGCCGACGAGGGCCGCGGGGCGGAGTTGACCCGCGTTGACCTGGGCCATGAGATCGGTGCCGCCGGCCACGGGCACGGCGGCGGGCATGGCCGCGAGCGCCGCGACCGCCTCGTCCAGCGAACCCGGAAGTACCGCGGCCTGTGTCGCCTGCGGTGCGTGCGTGGTCAAACCGGCTGCCCCTTCCCGATGTCCGGCCGTGCGCCCGGTGGCTCGGTGATCGCCGCGTGAACTGTCGTGCGACCGCCGTACCCGCCGTTACGCCTGTTCCGCCGTACGGTACGTGCTGACCGGCCGGACGTGGCAACTCTGGCACATCTTCACCGGCGCCCGGAGAGGGGGTCCGGTAGGAGGCATTCGCCCCTTCCACCTGGGAGATGACCGATATGACAGCTGATCGCCGTCGAGAGCGAATTGACACTCTTCGGTGACGTATGAGGTGACGTAAGGGCCGCTCACGGCTCCCGGAAGCACGGCCGGGCCGGCCGCGCCCCCGGGACACGCGGGGCGGACGCACTTCTCACACGTTCGGGGGTGCCCCTTCGATCGGGCGTCCGAGCACCCCGGGTCGCCGCTGCCACGGCAACGGGCCGCCCGGCGGGCGGTAGTCGACGCCCAGGGCGTCAAGTCGCCGGTAGTGGGCGGTCATTCGGCGCTCGAAGTCCGCGTGGTCGCGCTCGGCGGGCGCGGGCAGCTCGCTCCACGCCACTTCGCAGAAGGCGGACAGGCGCGGGAACGCCTGGTAGTCGACGCGCTGCTGGTTCTCCATCACCTCGGTCCACAGGTTGGCCTGGGTGCCGAGCACGTGCCGCGCCTCGTCCTCGGTCAGCTGCGGCGGAACCGGCTCGAAGCGGTAGACGTCCTCCAGGGTGCGCACGAAGCCGATCGGCACCGGCTCGTCCTCGCCGGGCGCCTGCCGGTGGTCGAGGTAGACCTGCTGCTCGGGGCACATGACGACGTCGTGGCCCGCCTGGGCGGCGGTGATGCCGCCGCCGTAGCCGCGCCAGGACGAGACCGTGGCGCCCGGCGCGAGGCCGCCTTCGAGGATCTCGTCCCAGCCGATGAGGCGCCGGCCGCGCTCGCTCAGCCAGGTGTCGAAGTGCCGGATGAACCAGGACTGGAGCTCGTCCTCGTCCGCCAGCCCCAGCTCCTTGATGCGGGCCTGGGCGACCGGCGACTCCTTCCACTGGTCCTTGGGGCACTCGTCGCCGCCCACGTGGATGAAGGTGGACGGGAAGAGGTCGAGCAGCTCCTCGAAGACGCCCTCGTAGAAGCGGACCGTGGCGTCGGTGGGGGCCAGGACGTTCGGGTTGACGCCCCAGCTGTCCCAGACGGGCAGGGCGGCCGTGTCGACGACGTCGGTGTTGCCGAGTTCGGGGTACGCGTGGATCGCGGCCTGCGAGTGGCCCGGCAGGTCGATCTCGGGGACGACCGCGATGTGCCGGGCGTCCGCGTAGGCGACGATCTCGCGGATGTCGTCCTGGGTGTAGAAGCCGCCGTGCGGCTTGTCCTCCCAGAGCTCGGAGGCGCGGTGGCCGAATTTCGTCCGTGACCGCCAGGACGCGTCCTCGGTGAGCTTGGGGTACCGCTTGATCTCGACGCGCCAGCCCTGGTCGTCGCTGAGGTGGAAGTGGAAGACGTTGAGCTTGTGGGCGGCGAGCAGGTCGAGGTAGCGCAGCACCCCGTCCTTGGGCATGAAGTGGCGGGCGACGTCGAGCATCATGCCGCGCCAGCCGAAGCGCGGGCTGTCCTCGACGGTGACGTGCGGGAGCGCCCAGACGTGGTCGCGGGTGAGCGGGGCCCGGCGGAAGGCGTCGGGGCCGAGGAGCTGACGCAGCGTCTGCGCGCCCCAGAAGACGCCGGCCGCGGCGCCGCCCTCGATGGTGACGCCCGCGTCGGTCACGCGCAGCCGGTAGCCCTCCGCCGCCAGGGACGGGTCGATCGACAGGTGTACGCCGGGGCCGTCGGACGGGGGCAGGGCGAGTCCGGTGACGGCGCCGAGCGTGGCCCGCAGCCAGCGCGCGGTGTCCTCGGTGCCCTCCCCCGCCGCGATGCCGGTGTCGCCGTCGAGGACGTAGGAGCCGTCGCCGTCCCGCGTCAGCAGGCGGGGCGCCGGAATGAGATCCAGGGGATGGTCAGACACTTCAGTCCTTAACCGCGCCGCCGAGCCCGGACACCAGGCGCCGCTGTACGAGTACGAAGAAAACCAGTACCGGAATGGTCATCACCGTCGAGGCTGCCATGATTCCGCCCCAGTCGTTCTCGTCGGGTTTGAAGAAGACGAGCAGGGCCATCGGCAGCGTCGACTGGGACGTGTCGCTGATGATGAACGACTTCGCGAACAGGAAGTCGTTCCAGGTGGAGATGAAGGAGAAGACACTCGTCGCCACGAGACCGGGGAAGACGAGCGGGAAGAGGATCTGCCACAGGAAGCGGGAACGGCTCGCGCCGTCGAGATACGCCGCTTCCTCCAGCGCCTGAGGAACGGCTTTCACGAATCCGCGCAGCATCCAGATCGCGAACGGCAGCGAGAAGGCGAGATGCGGCAGGATCAGCGAGCCGAGCGTATTGAGCTGACCGAAGTCGCGCATCAGGAAGAACAGCGGGATGGTGAGCGCCTCGACGGGCACCATCTGCGCGACGAGGAACATGATGAGCAGCGTCGTACGGAACCGGAAACGGAACCGCGTCACGGCCGTCGCCGCGAGGAACGCGACGAGTGCCGAGACCACGACGACCGTGCCCGCCACGATGAGGCTGTTGACGAAGTAACGGCCGAATTCCTGCTGTTGGAACACGCGGCGGAAAGAGTCGAGCGACGGCGAAAGGGTCCACGGCCGCGGCTCGGTCGATTCGATCTCGCCCGCCGGTTTGAAGGCGCTGAGCACCATCCAGTACAGCGGGAAGGCGACGGCGAGGGCGATCAGCAGGGCGGACACTTCGGCGGCGAGCCGCCAGGGGCGTTGAATTCTCACAGTTCCCTGCCCTCCCTGCGCATGAGCCGCAGATAGACGAGCGTGACGGCGAGCAGGATCACGAGCATCACGACGCCGATGGCGGAGCCGAGGCTGTACTCGCTGCCGGCGAAGGCCTTTTGATACGCGTACACGTTCAGGACGAGGTTCTGTCCCGCGATGCCGCCGCCGTTCGTCATGACGTAGATCTGCGTGAAGACCTTGAAGTCCCAGATGATCGACTGGATGGTGACCACGACGAGGATCGGCCGCAGCATCGGCGCCATGACCGAGCGCCAGATCCGCCACTGCGAGGCGCCGTCCAGCGACGCCGCTTCGAGGACCTCGCCCGGGATCGCCCGGATCCCCGCGTACACGGTGACCATGACGAACGGGAAGGAGCACCAGACCACTTCGAGCAGGACGAGCGCGAAGGCGCTGTACCGCCCGTACGTCCAGGAGAAGTCGCCGAGCCCGAGCACCTTGTCGACCGGTCCGAAGTCCGGGTCGAAGAGGAACACCCAGACGGTGGACCCGGTGATCGCCGGGGTGGCCCAGGCGCCGAGCGCGGCCAGCATCAGCGCGAGCCGGGGCACGGCCCGCACCCGGGTGAGCAGCACGGCGAGCGCGCAGCCCACGAACAGTGTCGCCACGACGCAGGCCGCCGCGAACAGCACGGTGGCGAGCAGCACCTGCCAGAACTGGCTGTCGGAGAAGAGCCGCTGGTAGTTGCCGAGGCCCTGGAAGGTGGTGGGTTCGCCGCCGCTGACCTGGGCCTGGGTGTACTCCAGGAACGAGATCAGGCCGAGCTGGTAGATCGGGTAGACCAGGAGGCCGCCGAGGAGGACGAGGGCGGGGGCGAGATACAGCCAGGGAGCCCAGCCCCCGCCCCGCAGCCGTACGGAGCTCACCCGGCGGTCCCGAACGCGTCGTCCATCTTCTTCGCCGCGTCCGCGGAGGCCGACTTGACGTCCTTACGGCCGCTGACGATCTCCTGGAACATGGTGGGCAGCACGAGCGAGGCGTCGATCTTGGCCCAGCCGGGCGAGGCGGGCACGAACTTGGCGCCGGCGCCGAGGGTCTTCACGAAGGGCGCGACGAACGGCTCGCTCTTGGCGACCTCTTCGCGTACGTCCGTGTAGGTCGGCAGGAATCCCATGCCGTCGAAGAGGCTGCGCTGCGCGTCCTTCCCGGCGAGCCGCTTCATGAGGTCCACGGCCAGTGTCCGGTGCGAGGTGCTCTTCAGGACGCCGATGTTGTTGCCCCCGGCGAACGCGGGCGCGATCTCGCCGGCCTTCACGCCCGGCAGCGGCACGACGGCGTACTTGCCCTTCACTTTGCCGTCCTCCATGGCCTGGTGGCTGAAGTCGCCGCCGATCGCCATGGCGGCCTTGCCGGAGGCGAAGGCGGTGACGGTGTCGTTGCCGCCCATGGAGGCGCACTTGGCGGCGGGACAGTTGGTGTCGCCGAACAGCGAGGTGTAGGCCTTGATGCCCTTCTGGGCGGCGGGGCTGTCGATCGCCGAGGTGTAGGAGTCGCCCTTCTCGTCGGCGAGTTCACCGCCGTTGGCCCAGATGAAGGGCATCGCGCCGTACGTGTACGCGCCGCCGACGGCGAGCCCGTACAGCTCGGGCCGCTTCTTGTGGATCTCCTGGGCGGTGGCGGCGAGTTCGGCCTGCGTCTTCGGCACGTCGACGCCGAGGTCCTTGAAGACGTCGGTGCGGTAGTAGAGGGCGCGGACGCCGACGAAGTACGGGGCGCCGTAGATCTTCCCGTCGACCGTCACGGACTCCTTGGCGGTCGGGTCGGTGTCCTTGGCGTCGGCCCAGTCGCCGAACTCCTCGCTCACATCGGCGAGTCCGCCGTCCTTCACGTATCCGGCGGTGTCGGTGTTCCCGTACTCGATGACGTCGGGAGCGCTTTTAGGGTCGTTGAACGCGGCCTTGATCTTCTCGGCGCGGGTCTCGACGGGTATGTACTCGACCTGGACCTTCGTGCCGTCGTGCGCTCTTTGGAAGGTGTCGACCGCGGCGTCGACGACCTTCTTCTTGGGCGCGTTGTTGACCTCCTGGAAGAGCCAGACCCGCAGCGTGCCGCTCTTCTCGTCCTGGCCGGCGCCGCTGTTGTCGGAGGTGCCGGGAGCGCAGGCGGTGGCCGCGAGAACAAGTGCCGTGAGGGGGACGGCAGTTCGTACAGAGAGCTTCACAGGGAGCTTCATCGGAAACGCCTCCGAAGTGTCGTTGCAACATACGCAATGGGTGTTTCGCTGTGCACAACATCACGGAGGCTAGAAGGACTGGACCAGTGAGCGCAATGGTTTACGGGAGGTCAAAGAAGCGAACGGCCCCCCGGGCAGCACAAAGGCCCCCGGCGTGCGTCACCGCACACCAGGGGCCTCACGCGGGAGAGGGCCGGACTACTGCTTGCCGCCGTCCTTGCCCTTGTCCTTGTCGCCGCCGGCGCCCATGGACTCGTAGATCTCCTTGCACATGGGACACACCGGGTACTTCTTCGGGTCACGGCCCGGCACCCACACCTTGCCGCAGAGCGCGACCACGGGCGTGCCGTCCAGCGCGCTCGCCATGATCTTGTCCTTCTGGACATAGTGAGCGAAGCGCTCGTGATCGCCGTCGCCGTGCGACGTCTGCGGCGTCGGCTCTACGAGGGTCCCCGTACCTGTCCCGCGCTCGGGCTCAAGAGTGCTCATAACCGCCAAGGGTACTGAAGGCCGCCCGAAGGGCGAAGAGTCGCCAGTGCCCTTAGTTGAGCGAGGGATCATCCGGGTACGTCGCCACCATCGCCAGCTCGCTGCGCTGGCGGCGCAGCACCGCGCGCCACAGCCCCTCGGGCCGGGTGGCCGAGATGTCGCCCGGCTCCGACTCGACGACGTACCAGGCGCCCTCGGTCAGCTCGTTCTCCAGCTGTCCCGGGCCCCAGCCCGAGTAGCCGGCGAAGATGCGCAGCGAGCCGAGCGCCGCCGCGAGCAGCTCGGGCGGCGCCTCCAGATCGACGAGGCCGATCGCGCCGTGCACCCGGCGCCAGCCGAGCGGGCCCTCCTCGCCGGGGATGACGGCGACGCCGAGCGCCGAGTCGAGCGAGACCGGGCCGCCCTGGAAGACGACGCCCGGCTCACCGGCCAGCTCGCCCCAGCCCTCCAGGATGTCGCCGACGTCCACCGGGGTCGGCCGGTTGAGGACGACGCCGAGGGAGCCCTTGGCGTCGTGGTCCAGGAGCAGCACGACCGCGCGGTCGAAATTCGGGTCCGCGAGGGCCGGTGTGGCGACGAGCAGTCGCCCTGTGAGCGAGGACACCTCGGTCATGCCAGACATGATCCCGCACATTCGGCGCGCGAGGGGAGCCAAGCGGAAGAACGACATGAATGCAGCTCAGCGCGCATCGAAGCGGAAGGGGCGCACGTCAGCCGCCCGTCACCCCATGTGTCCGATTCGGAACGGTTCGTGTTGTAGCGAAGTCATGACGGTTCCGTCCGTCCTCGGGCTTACTCAGCAGGGGGAGGCGGCCCTTACCCTTGTCCCTTGGCCCCCTGCCCATCTCATCGGAACGCGAGATTCATGACCGTCACCGACGATGTACTGCTTGTCCACGGCGGAACCCCGCTGGAGGGCGAGATCCGTGTCCGCGGCGCGAAGAACCTGGTGCCCAAGGCCATGGTCGCCGCGCTGCTCGGCAGTGCTCCGAGCCGACTGCGCAATGTCCCCGACATCCGCGACGTGCGGGTCGTACGCGGCCTGCTGCAGCTGCACGGTGTGACGGTCCGCCCCGGCGAGGAGCCGGGCGAGCTGGTCATGGACCCCTCGCACGTGGAGTCGGCGAACGTCGCGGACATCGACGCGCACGCGGGCTCCTCCCGCATCCCGATCCTGCTCTGCGGCCCGCTGCTGCACCGCCTCGGCCACGCGTTCATCCCGGGGCTGGGCGGCTGCGACATCGGCGGCCGGCCGATCGACTTCCACTTCGAGGTGCTCCGGCAGTTCGGCGCGACGATCGAGAAGCGCGCGGACGGCCAGTACCTGGAGGCCCCGCAGCGCCTGCGCGGCACGAAGATCCGTCTCCCCTACCCCTCCGTGGGCGCCACCGAGCAGGTCCTGCTCACGGCCGTCCTCGCCGAGGGCGTCACGGAGCTCTCGAACGCGGCCGTGGAGCCGGAGATCGAGGACCTGATCTGCGTCCTGCAGAAAATGGGCGCGATCATCGCGATGGACACCGACCGCACCATCCGCATCACCGGTGTCGACAAGCTCGGCGGCTACACGCACCGCGCGCTCTCCGACCGCCTGGAGGCGGCCTCCTGGGCGTCCGCGGCGCTCGCCACCGAGGGCAACATCTACGTGCGCGGCGCCCAGCAGCGCTCGATGATGACCTTCCTCAACACGTACCGCAAGGTCGGCGGCGCCTTCGAGATCGACGACGAGGGCATCCGTTTCTGGCACCCCGGCGGCCAGTTGAAGTCCATCGCGCTGGAGACGGACGTCCACCCCGGCTTCCAGACGGACTGGCAGCAGCCGCTCGTCGTGGCGCTCACGCAGGCCACCGGCCTGTCGATCGTGCACGAGACGGTCTACGAGTCCCGCCTCGGCTTCACGTCCGCGCTGAACCAGATGGGCGCGCACATCCAGCTCTACCGCGAGTGCCTGGGCGGCTCCGACTGCCGCTTCGGCCAGCGCAACTTCCTGCACTCGGCGGTCGTCTCCGGCCCCACCAAGCTGGAGGGCGCCGACCTGGTCATCCCCGACCTGCGCGGCGGCTTCTCGTACCTGATCGCGGCCCTGGCCGCGCAGGGCACGTCCCGGGTGCACGGCATCGACCTGATCAACCGGGGTTACGAGAACTTCATGGAGAAGCTCGTTGAACTCGGCGCGAAGGTTGAGCTTCCGGGCAAGGCCCTGGGCTAGTCGCCGTTCCCGTTACGTACGTTGAGGGGGGCCGTCCGGACGACCGGGCGGCCCCCTTCGACGTACGAGAGCCGTGATGACGCAACTGCCCCGCCCCGCCGCCCTGCTGACCGACATGGACGGCACGCTCGTCGACACGGAGCGGGCCTGGCTCGACGTCGTGGGCCGGCTGCTCGGCGACACCGCCGGGCTCGACGCGTTCGCGGGGCTGACGATCCAGGACGCCGCCCGGCGGATCGTCGACGAGGGGCGCACGGCGCTGTCGTACGCGCGGACGGCGGCCTGGCTGGACGGGGAGTTCAGCGCGGCTGTGGGGGCCGGTGTGCGCGTGCAGCCCGGGGCGCTCGCGCTGTTGGACGGGGCGCGGGCGCTGGGCGTTCCTGTGGCGCTCGTGACGGCGTCTGAGCGGCATGTGGCGGAGCGGGTGCTCGAGGTGCTCGGGGCGGAGCGGTTCTCGGCGTCGGTGACGAACGGGGAGACGGTGCGCGGGAAGCCGCACCCTGACCCGTATCTGGCCGCGGCGGCCGCGCTTCGTGTGGCGCCGGAGGAGTGCCTGGCCGTCGAGGACACGCCGACCGGGGTCGCCGCCGCGGTCGCCGCGGGGTGCCGGGTGCTGGCCGTTCCGTCGGTCCCTGGGATCGTCGCCGGTCCCCGTACGACGGTCGTCGCGTCGTTGGAGGAGGTCTCGCTCGGGCGTCTGCCGGGTTGATGCCCCGTCGGCGGGTGCGCGTCGAGTGTGGCTGCCCGCGCAGTTCCCCGCGCCCCTGGGATGCGGCGCAGGCGGAAAGCCGCGAGGGGCGGTGCCCGGCGAAAATCCGGGTACCGCCCCTCACGCTTGCCGGAGGCTTACTTGCCCTTGGCGGCTTCCTTGAGCTTGGAGCCCGCGGAGACCTTGACGCTGTAACCGGCCGGGATGTTGATCGGCTCGCCGGTCTGCGGGTTACGAGCGGTGCGAGCGGCACGGTGGGTGCGCTCGAAGGTCAGGAAGCCGGGGATCGTGACCTTCTCGTCGCCCTTGGCAACGATCTCGCCGACGGTCTCGGCGAACGCGGCCAGCACGGCGTCGGCGTCCTTGCGGGTCACCTCGGCGCGGTCGGCCAGCGCGGCCACCAGCTCACTGCGGTTCATGTTTGTACTCCCGTGTTCTTCTTGCCGTTGAGGCGTGCCATACGGCTGAGCCGCATGTTGGGCAACAGCGAAGCCGATGCTGCCAGGGTCTCGGTCAGGCCCAGGACCCGGGTCCGTTTTCCGGACCCTCGCGCCCGAAGACGCATCCTGCCCCCACCAGCGGCGGTAAAGCCAATCCGGCACCCGTGGGGGTCACACGGACAGCGCCACCGCCCTGGGACCGGGCGGGTCGGGGGGCCTGCTTCCCGGCCACCCTAGAGGGCCCGGCCGGGCCCCGCATTCCGCGACGCGCCGGGCCTCAGGCGGTCGTGGTACCCGTCACAGCCACTCCGGCGGCCTTCGCGGCGTTGCGCACGGCACCGGCGACGGCACCTGCGACCTTGTCGTTGAAGACGCTCGGAATGATGTAGTTCGGGTTGAGCTCGTCCTCGCTCACCACGTCCGCCAGGGCCGTGGCGGCCGCCAGCATCATTTCCGTGTTGACCGTACGCGACTGGGCGTCGAGCAGGCCACGGAAGACGCCGGGGAAGACCAGGACGTTGTTGATCTGGTTCGGGAAGTCGGAGCGGCCGGTGGCCACGACCGCGGCCGTCTCGCGGGCGATCGCGGGGTCGACCTCCGGGTCCGGGTTCGCGAGCGCGAACACGATGGCGCCGTCGGCCATGGCCGCGACGTCCTCGCCGTTCAGGACGTTCGGGGCGGAGACGCCGATGAAGACGTCGGCGCCGACGACCGCTTCCTTGAGCGTGCCGGTCAGGCCTTCGGGGTTGGTGTTGTCGGCGATCCAGCGCAGCGGCGAGTCGCTGTCGGCGCCCACCAGGTCCTCGCGGTCGGCGTGCACGACACCGTGGATGTCGGCCACGACCGCGTTCTTGACGCCCGCCGCGAGGAGCAGCTTGAGGATGGCGGTGCCGGCCGCGCCGGCGCCCGACATGACGACGCGGATGTCGCCAATTGCCTTGCCCGCGACGCGAAGTGCGTTGGTCAGGGCGGCGAGCACGACGATCGCGGTGCCGTGCTGGTCGTCGTGGAAGACCGGGATGTCGAGGGCCTCGCGCAGCCGGGCCTCGATCTCGAAGCAGCGGGGCGCGGAGATGTCCTCGAGGTTGATGCCTGCGAAGCCGGGGGCGATCGCCTTGACGATCTCGACGATGGCGTCGGTGTCCTGGGTGTCCAGGCAGATCGGCCAGGCGTCGATGTCGGCGAAGCGCTTGAAGAGGGCCGCCTTGCCCTCCATGACCGGCATGGCGGCCATCGGGCCGATGTTGCCGAGGCCGAGCACCGCGGAGCCGTCCGTCACGACCGCAACGGTGTTGCGCTTGATGGTGAGGCGGCGGGCGTCCTCGGGGTTCTCGGCGATCGCCATGCAGACGCGGGCCACACCCGGCGTGTAGACCATGGAGAGGTCGTCACGGTTGCGGATGGGGTGCTTGGACTGCATCTCGATCTTGCCGCCGAGGTGCATGAGGAACGTACGGTCGGAGACCTTCCCGAGCGTCACACCCTCGATGCCGCGCAGCTCCTCGACGATCTCGTCCGCGTGGGACGTCGAGGTGGCCGCGATCGTGACGTCGATCCGGAGCTTCTCGTGGCCGGAAGCGGTGACGTCGAGGCCGGTCACCGAGCCGCCGGAGGACTCCACGGCGGTGGTGAGCTGCGAGACAGCCGTACCGCTCGCGGGCACCTCCAACCGGACCGTCATCGAGTAGGAGACGCTGGGCGCCGTTGCCATGGCCGACTTCCTCTGCTTTCACCGTGTAGCTGTTGCCGTCCGATGGTCGCACCTACCGCCGAGTACGTGGTAGCCGCATCGGATTTTGAACGTTACGTTCATCCTGCTTTTGGAAACTGGTTTCCACCATACGAGAAGTTACGGGGAACAGGAAGAGGTACCGGGAGAACGAGAAGAGGCTCACGTCACTGGGTGACGTGAGCCTCTCTCTACGTTCATGACACCGACCCGCCATGCTCGCCTCGCGGCAAGTGGTCCCTCTGAGGGACGAAGGTTGGGCCCGGGGGCTTGGATCGAGCCGGTGCCGTCATCAACGGTAACACCGGCTGCTGCGGACACAAGGGTCAGTCGCGCAGCAGGTCGGGCACCCCGTTCGCGTCCGGTGCGTCGCGCTCCGCGGAGACCACCGTGAGCTGCTGCGTGGCGCGGGTCAGGGCCACGTACAGGACCCGCAGACCCGCCGGGGACTCGTCGGCGATCTCGGCCGGGGAGACCACGACCGTGGCGTCGTACTCCAGGCCCTTGGCCTCCAGCGAGCCGAGCGCGACGACGCGCTCGCCGAGCTCGGCGAGCAGGCGGGCCGCCTCCGCGCGCCGGTTCATCGCCACGACGACGCCGACCGTGCCGTCGACCCGGTCGAGGAGCCGGGCCGCCTCCTCCCGTACGGCGTCGGAGAGCCGGCCCCGGGCGACGGCGAACCGCGGCTCGACGCCGGTGGAGCGGACGGCGGACGGGGACGCGGAGCCCGGCATCGCGAGCGCCAGGACCTTGGCGGCCAGCTCCGCGATCTCGGACGGGTTGCGGTAGTTGACGGTGAGCGTGAAGCGGCGGCGCGGTCGCGAGCCGAGCGCCTCGTCGCGGGCCTCGGCCGCCTCGTCCGGGTCCGACCAGGAGGACTGGGCCGGGTCGCCGACGACCGTCCAGGTGGCGTGCCGGCCGCGGCGGCCGACCATGCGCCACTGCATCGGCGTGAGGTCCTGCGCCTCGTCGACGATGACGTGCGCGTACTCGGTGCGTTCCTGCGCGAGGCGCTCGGCGCGCTCGCGCTGGGTCTCCTCGCGCTGCGGCATCAGCTCTTCCAAGCCGGTGAGCTGGTCGAGCGGGTCGTACTCGCGCTTCTTCTTCGGGCGGGCCGGGGCGCCGAGGACGGCGTTCAGCTCGTCGAGGAGGGCGACGTCGTGGACCGAGAGGGCGTCCCGCTTCAGGGACCGGGCGAGCTTGCGGACCTCGCCCGGGTTCAGGATGCGGCGGGCCCAGCGGCCCAGGCGGCGCTCGTCGGCCATCGCGGACAGCACGGCGCGCGGCGTCAGCTCCGGCCACCAGGCGTCCAGGAAGCGCAGGAAGTCGTCCTCGCCGGTGATGTCCTCGTCGAAGGAGGAGCGCAGCTCGGCCGCCAGCTCGGGGTCCGTGTGCCGGCTGCCCGCGCCGGACTGCTCCCACAGGGCGTCCAGCAGGAGCTTGCGGGCGCGCGGGCGCAGATGGTTGACCGGGGCCGTGCCGCCGAGGGCGGCGTGCCGGATGCGGTCGAGCCGGTCGGCGTCGAGTTCGAGACGGCGGCCGAAGGCGACGACGCGCAGCCGGGCGGGCGTGCCGGTGGCGGCCGGGGCCTCTTCCTCCTCCTCGCCGAAGGCGAGCTGCTCGGCGGGGGCCGAGGCGGAGGCCGCGGCGGGGCGGCCCGACTCCAGCGCGCCGCGCGCCGCCTTGCGCAGCACCTTCAGCATCCGCGACGACCCCTTGACGCGGGCGACGGCCGGGCTGTCGTACTCGGTGGCCTCGGCCCCGTCGACCAGGGAGCCGACCGCGCGGATCGCGACCTGGCCCTCCTCGCCGAGCGAGGGCAGCACGCCCTCCGTGTACGCGACCAGGAGCGGGGTCGGCGAGACGATGAGGATGCCGCCCGCGTACCGGCGCCGGTCCTGGTAGAGGAGGTAGGCGGCGCGGTGCAGGGCGACCGCCGTCTTGCCGGTGCCCGGGCCGCCCTCGACGTACGTCACGGAGGCGGCGGGGGCCCGGATGACCAGGTCCTGCTCCGCCTGGATGGAGGCAACGATGTCGCGCATCGAGTGGCTGCGGGCCTGGCCGAGCGCGGCCATCAGGGCGCCGTCGCCGATGGCCGGGAGCCGCTCGCCGTCCAGGTACGCGGTCAGCTCGGGGCGCATCAGGTCGTCCTCGACGCCGAGCACCCGGCGGCCCTTGGAACGGATGACGCGGCGGCGCACGACGCGGCCCGGGTCGACCGGCGTGGACCGGTAGAAGGGGGCGGCGGCCGGGGCCCGCCAGTCGATGACGAGCGGCGAGTAGTCCGCGTCCAGGACACCGATGCGGCCGATGTGCAGGGTCTCGGCGATGTCGGCCGTGCGGTCGGCGCGGACCGCGCCCTCGGCGGGCTCGACCGCCGTGTACGCGCCGTCCGGGCCCTTCTTGCCGTCCTTGCCGAGCAGCAGGTCGATACGGCCGAAGAGGAAGTCCTCGAACTCGTTGTTGAGGCGGCTGAGGTGGATGCCCGCGCGGAAGACCTGGGCGTCCCGCTCGGCGAGCGCGCCGGGCGTGCCGACCTGCCCGCGCTTGGCGGCGTCGTCCATCAGGAACTCCGCCTCGTGGATCTTCTCTTCCAGTCGGCGGTAGACGGCGTCGAGATGATTCTGTTCGACGCCGATCTCGCGGTCACGAACGGAGTCCGTATCCGAGTCCACCGCTGAATCCTGCTGAGCCTGAGCGGCCACCGGGCCCCCTTCTGACGTGCTGGGCAGCCGTCAAAGGTACGCGAAAGGGGGCCGCGGAAGCTACGTGCGCGGCGACCCGCTCAAGAAAGGCTCATGCGTTCACCTCGACGAGCCGTTTCCCGTCGAGCGTCTCGACCTCGAAGTGGTCGATCTGGTTCCGGTCGAAGGCCGCGCCCCCGTGCACGTACAGCGGGTATTTGGCGCTCTCGTGCGTGCTGTCCTTGATGCCGTAACCCCACTTCGGGACGGCCCACGTGGTGACCGTCTCGCGCTCGCCGTTCTTGCCGACCGCGACGAGTGAGCATTTCAGCGGGCCCTTGACGTTCTTCAGTTCCAGGACCGTGTGGGTGCCCCAGGCCTTCTTCTCCATGCCGATGGTCGCGGTGACGTCCGTCGTCGTGTCGGTGGCCTCCACCTTCTCGTCCATGTGGTGGAAGAAGGCGTCCTCGGCGGGGCTCGTGGGGTGCGGCTCCGCGACGGTCCCGGTGCCGCCGCCGTCGTCGGTGACCGCCATGACCGTGAGGGGCCCGCCGATGATCAGGGCCGCGGCGGCCGCCACCAGGTAGAGGCCGCGCCGACGTTTCTGCACGCGCCTGCGGGCGACCTCGTCGACCAGGGACTCCGCGAGCCGGCGGCTCGGCGCGGCCGCGAGAGACTCCCCGATGTGCCGCACGGTGGGCCGGTCGCGCCCGGCGGGCAGATCGGCGAGGGCGGCGAGCATCGGCTCCATCCCCGCGAAGTCCTCCAGCTGCGCCGCGCACTGCTCGCACCGCGCCAGATGGGCCTCGAACGCGCTCGCCTCGGCGTCGTCGAGGATCCCGAGCGCATAGGCGCCGACCGTCTCGTGCACGTCGCCCGCCGGCTCGTGGCCGTAGGGCCCGTACGATCCGTGCGGCGTCGTCATGCCGTCACCCCCCGCTCCTCCAGCGCCAGCTTCATGGAGCGCAGCGCGTAGAAGACGCGGGAGCGCACCGTTCCGCTGGGGATGCCGAGCGTCTCGGCCGCCTCATTGACCGTACGCCCTTTGAAGTACGTCTCGACGAGCACTTCCCGGTGCGCGGGGGTCAGGTCCTCCAGGGCATCGGAGAGGGTCATCAGCCAGAGCGCCTTGTCGATCTCGTCCTCCGCGGGGATGACCTCCAGCGGCGACGCGTCGACCTCCTGTGGCCGGGCCTGCCGGCTGCGGTGGCCGTCGATGACGATGCGTCGGGCGACCGTCACCAGCCAGGGGCGTACCGAGCCGGTCGCACGGTTGAGCTGACCGGCGTTCTTCCAGGCACGGATGAGCGTCTCCTGCACGACATCCTCCGCGCGCTGCCGGTCCCCCGCCACCAGGCGGAGCACGTAGGCGAGAAGCGGTCGCGCGTGCTCGGCGTAGAGCGCGCGCATGAGCTCCTCGTCCGGCTCCGGGGGCCGGGACGCGCGATGTCGGGCCCGGGGAGGGCGTTCATCGGCCACGGCGGAATCCTTGCGCACGCCTACCTCCGGTGTCCCCAGTTCGACGATCCGGCCGTCTCTTTTCGGCTGGGCTCACGGGAGGGATACGTAGTCGAACGCACCGCTGTTCAAAGGGAGTTCGAAATCGGCGCTCACGCCCTGGCGAGCGCCGCTCTGCGACGGTGCCTGGCCACCCGCTCGCGGTTGCCGCACACCTCGCTGGAGCACCAGCGGCGCCTGCGTCCGCGGGACGTGTCGAGATAGATGATCGGGCAGTTGTCGCCCTCGCACTGCCGCAGACAGCCGCGCGCGGCGGGGTCGGTGAGCAGGTCGACGACGTCCCGGGCGACGGCCGCGAGCAGCGCCGGGCAGCCGGGCTGGTCGTGCAGGGCGCGGACGAGCGTGCCGTCGGCGGTGCGCACGGCGCGCGGTGCGGGCGGGGCGGCGCGGGCCAGCAGATTGACCCGCTCGAGGGCGCCGGGCGCCGGCCGCCCGGCGAGCTCGCCGCGCACCAACTGGGCTATGTGGCCTCGAAGTTCGAGGAAGGCCGCGAGCCAGGCGGGGGCGCAGGCGGGCAGTGCGGCGGAGTCGGGGACGAGGCCGGCGCCGACGCACCAGGCGCGCAACCGGTCGGGGGAGACGAGGCGTTCATCGGGGTGTGCGGTGGCGACCAGGTCCAGGCAGAGGCGTCCGGAGTCGAACCGCAGCTCGTGGGGGAAGGGCCCTGTGGGTACTGCTGCCATGTCCTCTACAGTGCCCGCCCCGGCGCCCCTGAGGAACCCCCGGTAACGCGGGGCTACTTGGGGACGTGCGGGGGCGGGTCGTCGTGCAGCAGCCGCTGGAACAGGATGTGGTCGCGCCACTCGCCCGCGATGTAGAGGAGCTTGGGGGCCAGCCCGTACCGCTCGAAGCCGCTCTTGGCGAGGACCCGCTGCGAGGCGGTGTTGTCGGTGAGGGTGCCCGCCTCGATGCGGTGCAGGCCGAGTTCGTCGCGGGCGGTGCGGCAGACCTCCTCGACGGCCGCCGTGACCAGGCCGCGGCCGGTGTACTCGGCGTCCACCCAGTAGCCGAGGCGCGCGGCGCACAGCGGGCCGAGCACGATCTCGGCGAGCGCGATGCGGCCCACCACCCGGTCGCCGTCGAACAGCAGCCAGGTCACGCCGTCCCGTTCGCTGAGCCGGGGCAACTGCCCCTGCGCGGTGTAGAAGGCGTCGTCGCGGTACGGCTCGGTGGGCCGCAGGTGGTCCCGGTTGCGTATGCACGCCTCGGCGAGGGCCTCGGCGTCGTCCGGGACGGCGCGGCGCAGTGCGATGTCGTCGGTGATCATCATGTCCGTACGGTACGCGCGGGCGTGGACGCTCGCTTATGGAGCTGCGCGGATCGGCGATGTCGGGGCGGCGGGGCCGCGACTTCACTGGGTCCCATGACAACCGCCGAGCGTTTCACCGGATGCGTGCTGGGTGCGGCCACGGTCGCCATGGGCCTGATCGCCGGGGCCTTCTACGTCTTCTCGTGCGCCGTGATGCCCGCGCTGGCCCGCAGCGACGACCGTACGTACATCGAGGTGATGCGGAACATCAACGACGTCATCCAGAACCCCGTGTTCTTCCTGAGCTTCTTCGGGGCGCTGCTGCTGACCGCCCTCGCGGCCTGGCGGGTGCGGCGCCGGCCGGGCCCGCGGGGCTGGGCGGTGGCGGCGCTGGCCGTCTACGCGGCGGCGTTCGTGCTCACCTCTGCGGTGAACGTCCCCCTGAACGACGCGCTGGCCGCGGCCGGCGCCCCCGCCCGGATCGCCGACCCGGCCCGCGTACGGGACGCCTTCGAGGGCCCGTGGGTGGCGTGGAACGTGGTGCGGGCGGTGCTGTGCACGGTGGCCATGGGGTGTCTGGTGCGGGGGTCGGTGCGGTGGGGACGGGCGGGGGCGTGAGAGGGCGGGTGCGGAGGCGGGAGTCGTGGCCGGGGCGGGGTACGGGCCGGTGCGGGCCCTCGCCGGGGTTCGGCCCCGGGCCGCTCCCCCGCCCCGCTCAGGCGTCCGCGTACTTCGCGTCGGCCGCCGTCGGGTCCAGCGCCAGCCGGTACCCCCGCTTCACCACCGTCTGGATCAGCTTCGGCGCCCCGAGGGCCGACCTGAGCCGGGCCATCGCCGTCTCCACCGCGTGCTCGTCGCGGCCCGCGCCGGGCAGCGCGCGCAGCAGGTCCGCGCGGGCCACCACCCAGCCGGGCCGCCGCGACAGCGACCGCAGCAGCGCCATACCGGCCGGCGGCACCGGCCGCAGCGCCCCGTCGACCAGGACCGCGTGCCCGCGGATCTCCACCCGGTGGCCGGCGATCGGCAACGTCCGGGCGCGGGAGGGCAGTTCGTGGCACAGCAGCTGGACCAGCGGGCCGAGCCGGAAGCGCTCCGGCTGCACCGTGTCCACGCCGCGCGCCTGCAGCGGCAGCGCCGTCACCGGGCCCACGCACGCCGGGAGCACGTCGTGGTGCAGGGCGGCCAGCAGCTCGGGCAGCAGGCCGCGCTCCTCCGCACGGGTCAGCAGTGACGCCGCCGCCGGGGCCGAGGTGAACGTCAGCGCGTCCACGCCCCGCGCCACCGTCGCGTCGAGGAGGCGGTCCACCGGCCCTATGTCCTCGGGCGGCATCCACCGGTACACCGGCACGCCGACCACCTCGGCCCCGGCCTCGCGCAGCGCCTCCACGAATCCGGGCAGCGGCTCCCCGTGCAGCTGGACGGCGATCCGCCGCCCCTGGACCCCCTCGGCGAGCAGCCGCTCCAGCACCTCCGCCATCGACTCCGACGACGGCGACCACTCCTCCGTCAGCCCGGCGGCGCGGATCGCGCCCTTGACCTTCGGGCCGCGCGCGAGGAGCTCCACCCCTCTGAGCCGGGCGAGCAGATCCTCCCCCAGGCCCCAGCCGTCGGCGGCCTCGACCCAGCCGCGGAAGCCGATGGCGGTCGTCGCCACCACCACGTCCGGGCCGTGGTCGAGCAACTCCTTCGTCGCGGCGAGGAGTTCGCTGTCGTCGGCGAGCGGCACGATCCGCAGCGCGGGGGCGTGCAGCACCGTGGCGCCGCGGCGCTGGAGCAGCGCGCCGAGTTCGTCGGCCCGGCGTGCCGCGGTCACCCCCACGGTGAAGCCCGCCAGCGGGCCGTGCGGCTGCGCGGACCCGGAGGCCTGCTGTTGCTCGTACATGCTGGTTCTCGTCCCGCTCGACGGTCGTCCCGTGCACTGCTGCGCTGTCGCGTCCCCACGCACGCAGTCGTCCGAGCCTGTCAACACACCGTGACAGGCCCGGATCAACGTGATTGCGTGCGTGTTACGTGCGCGTTCCTCACACCTCGGCGTAGCTGAGCTGCGGCTTTGCTTCAGCGCTGGGTACGGTCGCCGAACGCGCGGCCGAGCGGCGAAGGTATACGGCCCACGTCACGGCGAAGCACACCGCGTAGAAGACGAGGAAGGACACGAAGGCCCCGGTGCCGGTGCCGGCCGTCTGGAAGGACTGGCGGAACGCGAGGTTGATGCCGAGCCCGCCGAGCGCTCCGACCGCGCCGATCAGCCCCATGGAGGCGCCCGAGAGGCGGCGTCCGTACGCGGCGGCCTCCTCGCCGGTGAGGCCCATGCCGAGCGCCTTGGCCTGGAAGATGCCCGGAATCATCTTGTACGTGGACCCGTTGCCGAGCCCGGTCAGCACGAACAGCGCGATGAACGCGACCGTGAAGAGGGTCAGCGACTTCTCCACCGACGCCAGGGTCACCACGGCGGTCGCCGCGGCCATCGCCACGAAGTTCCACAGCGTGATGCGCGCCCCGCCGAACCGGTCCGCGAGCCGGCCGCCGACCGGCCTGATGAGCGAGCCGAGCAGCGGGCCGATGAAGGTGATCGACGCCGCCTGCAGGGGCGTCCGGCCGAACTGCGTCTGCAGGACCAGGCCGAACGCGAACGAGTAGCCGATGAACGAGCCGAACGTGCCGATGTAGAGGAACGCCATGATCCAGGTGTGGGCGTCCTTGACGGCCTCCTTGGCGGCGCCGGTGTCGTTCTTCACCGTCGCCAGGTTGTCCATGAACAGGGCCGCGCAGACCGCCGAGACGACGATCAGCGGGATGTAGATGCCGAGCAGGACACGCGGGCCGCCGTTCGCGCCGATGACGGCGAGCGCGATGAGCTGGATGACGGGGACGCCGATGTTGCCGCCGCCCGCGTTCAGGCCGAGCGCCCAGCCCTTCTTCCGCATCGGGAAGAAGGAGTTGATGTTCGTCATGGAGGAGGCGAAGTTGCCGCCGCCGACGCCGGTGAGCGCCGCGCACAGCATGAACGTGCTGTACGAGGTCCCCGGCTCCATCACCACGAACGCGACGACCGTCGGCAGCAGCAGCGTGGTCGCCGCGATGACCGTCCAGTTGCGGCCGCCGAACAGCGCGACGGCGAAGGTGTAGGGCACGCGCGCGAAGGCGCCGACGAGCGTGGCCATGGACACGAGGAAGAACTTCCCCGCCGGGTCGATGCCGTACTCGGGCCCCATGAACAGGACCATGACCGACCACAGGGTCCAGATGGAGAACCCGATGTGTTCGGAAAGGATGGAGAAGACGAGGTTGCGCCGGGCCACCTCGGCGCCCGTCTCTGCCCAGAACGCCTCGTCCTCGGGGTCCCACCGCTCGACCCACTCACGGGTCCGGCTCCGGCCTGCCATCTCACGCCTCCAGGGTCGCGGTTCGTGCCTGATGCGACCGAAGGTAGGGAGGCCGGATTTCCGGACTGTGCCGTGGAGTGACCGTGGGGGAACGTTGCTCTCACCTGGCCGCCGGGCGAGTGGTGAGGCTCAGGGCGGAGGTTGACCGGGCAGCCGGATCAGGTCGAGCCGGGACCGGACCACGGCAGCTGCACCGAACCGCCCTTGTCCCACTTCAGCGTGACCACGTCGGAGGCCTGGGTGAGATTCGCGGCGAAGACCTCGTCGCCGGTGTCCTGGCCCACGCACGACACCGCGATCCGGAAGCCGTTCCCGCTCTGGGGCTGGCCGATGCCGCTGCAGATGCCCTTACCGCCCGCGTCGATGTAGGAGACGCTGTACTTGCCCTTGGCGTTGCCCGAGGCGATCTTGGCGCCGACGGTGAGGGTCTGCGCCTTCTCGTTCTGCCACTGCCCCTGGTACCCGGTGTCGCCCGCCGGGCGCTCGCTGGGCTCGTCGTCGGCGTACGGGTCGTCGGTCGGCTCGTCGCTGTACGGTGCGTCGGACTCGGGCCCCTCGGGGCTCGGTTGGTCCGTCTCGCTCGGGGCCTGGCCCGCGCTTCCCGTCGCGACGACGCTGCTCCGCGCGGCGACCGGCTTGTCGTCGCCGCCGTCGTCCCCGCTGGTGGCCAGCAGGATGCCGCCACCGGCGAGCGCGGCGACGACCACGACCGCGACGGCGATCAGCACGGCCCGCTGCTTGCCGCCGCCCTGGTTCGGCGGCGGGGGCGGGAACGGGCCCTGGGGCGGCGGGAACTGACCGTACGGCGACTGCTGCGGCGAGGGCTGCTGACCGTAACCGGGCTGCGCGGGCTGTCCGTAGCCGGGCTGCGGCGCGGTGGGCGCGCCCGCGTACGGGTTGTCGGCGCCGTACGGTCCCGGGGGCTGTGGCGGGGCGCCGTAGGGACCCTGCCCTCCGTAGGGCCCGGCCGGGGGCTGTCCGGGCGGCGGCTGCTGGGGCGGCGGGCCCCCGTACCCGTACCCCTGACCGTCCTGCGGCGGCTGCGTCATGGCTGTCCCCGTCCCCCGTGGTTCCCCGTACGAACCATGCGGCCCACGCCGCACAGTTCGCACAAGTCAACCCGGAGGGGGCCTGCGGGCACAACCCCGCCCGGCGGCCCCGGAACCCGGGATCAGTGCCGCTTCCGCTTCTTCCGCGCGCCGTCCGGCCACAGCCGGGGCGAGCGCTTGGCGGCCAGGTCCTCGATCCAGCCCACGCTCACGATCGCGAGTGCGATCAGTGGCCACACGAGAACGAACATCCAGATCATGTACGTCGTGTCGAGCGCGCCGCTCCAGCGCGCGTCCTCCATGAACGGCAGGTCGTACGCGAGGTCGATGAGCGGCACCGTGGCCATGATCAGCATGTTGTGCCAGAGATAGATCGTCACGGCACGGTTGTTGGACAGCGTGATGAGCTTGTCCCACTTGGCGAGCGCGCCGGGCAGCTGCTGCCAGGACGGCGAGTACTGGAGCAGGATGACGACGAACCCGAAGGACCAGGTGGCCTGGGCCATCGGGATGTCGTTCAGGTCCCAGCCGTCGGGCCCCAGATGGCCCGAGGCCCACCACAGGCCGAACGCCATGACGAGCGCGGCGCACGACACCGCGAGATACCGCGGGACCTTGGCGAGCAGGCCCTCGTGGTGCGCGAAGCCGAGCACCCAGCAGCTGCCGTAGACGGCGAAGTCCGTCACCGCGTTGCCCGTCTCGCCCGGGATGGTGACGAGGCCGGTGCCGACGATCGCGGTGAGGCCGAGCGGGGCGAGCAGCGTCGCCCACGGCACCTTGCGGAACGCCCACAGCAGCAGCGGCGAGGCGATCACGAACCACAGGTACGCCCGCAGGTACCAGAGCGGACCCGCGGCCTGGGCCGGCCAGGTGTCCTCCAGCAGGCCCGCCTTCTCGCCGAGGTGCCACGGGAAGCTGGGCGCGCCGATCGGCACGAGGTAGTTGAAGAGGCTGACCCAGCCCCAGGTCCCGCCGTTGTCCGGGTCCTTGCCCGGGTTCCAGCCGCCCAGGAACAGCAGGGCGAGCACGGCCGCGCTGAACGCCCACATCGGCGGCAGCAGACGCCGGACGCGCCCGCGGATCACGCCGAGCGCGGGGCGGCTGAGGGAACGCGCCATCAGCGACCCGGCGAGCGCGAACATCACGCCCATGGACGGGAACACCACGCTCAGCCACGCCCACCCGAAGAGGTGGTAGATGACGACGCGGACGAGCGCGATGGAGCGCAGGAGGTCGAGGTACCGGTCCCGGCCGGGCTTCTTGGGCGCGGCCGGAGCCGGGGCCTGGGTCTGAGGCTGGGCCTGGGTCTGTTTCTGGGCCGGAGCCCGGTCGGTGGCCACGGCGGACCGGTGCGGCGGGTGCGGCAGCGGTCGCGTGGCGTACGTCTGCGGGGGTGCCTCGGCGACGCGGGGGGCGACGGGCTCGGGCTGCGGCCAGGACGACGTGCGGGGCCCGCCCGCCGCCGCCGAGGGCCACTCCGTCAGCGCCGCGGCGGGCTCCGCCGTCTCCGCCTCGCGCCGCCACTCCGACTCGCGGCGGGATGCCCCGGGGACCGACTGCCCGGTCCCTTCGGACCAACCGCTCTGCCCGGCCTGCCCGGTGACCCCGGAGCCGTCCTCGTACGGAGGGTGCGTCATCCCACCGGCCTCCTGTCGTCACCGGGCACCGAGGCGGACCGCTGCCGCGGCAGAGCGCCGGCCGGGGCGGAGCCCACGGCGCCCGTGCGGCGCAGCTTCTGCCAGCGCAGCCGGCCGCCGGTGAGCGCGGTGATCCAGGACTGGAGCAGCACGACGTACATCAACTGCCGGTAGAGGAGCTGCTGGAGCGGGAGGGATATGAGGTGCGTCATGCGTTCCTTGTCGAGCCGGAAGGCGTACGCCGCGCAGACCGCCTGGACGGCGAGCACACCGAGCCAGGCCACGACCGTCTTCTCGGTGGGACCGAACACCACCCCGTACAGCAGGAAGACGTCGATCAGGGGGGCGAGGAGCGGGGCCAGGACCATGAACAGGGAGACCAGGGGCAGGCCGACGCGGCCGAAACGGCCGGACGGGCCGCGCTCGATCAGTGCGCGGCGGTGCTTCCAGATGGCCTGCATGGTCCCGTACGACCAGCGGTAGCGCTGCGACCAGAGCTGCTGCACGGACTCGGGGGCCTCGGTCCAGGCGCGGGCCTTCTCCGCGTAGACCACGCGCCAGCCGTCGCGGTGCAGCGCCATGGTGACGTCGGTGTCCTCGGCGAGCGTGTCGTCGCTCATGCCGCCGATGGGTTCGAGCGCCGACCGGCGGAAGGCTCCCACGGCGCCGGGGATCGTCGGCATGCAGCGCAGGATGTCGTACATGCGGCGGTCGAGGTTGAAGCCCATCACGTACTCGATGTGCTGCCAGGCCCCGATGAGGGAGTCCCGGTTGCCCACCTTCGCGTTGCCCGCGACGGCGCCCACGCGCGGGTCGCCGAACGGCTGGACCAGTTCGCGCACGGTGGCCGGCTCGAAGACGGTGTCGCCGTCCATCATCACGACGAGGTCGAACCGGGCGTTCGCCAGGCCCCTGTTGAGCGCGGCCGGCTTGCCCGCGTTGTGCTGGCGCACCACCCGGACGTTGGGCAGCCGCAGGTTCTCCACGATGCGGGCGGTGCCGTCGGTGGAGCCGTCGTCGATGACGATGACCTCGACGGGGTGCTCGCTCGCCATCAGCGAACGGACGGTGTTCTCGATGCACTTGGCTTCGTTGTACGCCGGTACGAGCACCGACACCGGTTCGGTGACCGGCGGGCCCCAGGCGAAGCCGCGGCGGCGGACCCGCCGGGCGTGCGCCGCGGACAGGATCAGCATGAGGCCGAAGCGGCCCATGACGAGGACGCCGATGACGGCGAGCCCGGCGACCAGGACGTCCGTGATGTGCTCCGAGGCCTGGACCGCGTAGATCCACGCCCGGCCCTTCCACAGCTCGACGCCGGTCACGGGCGTGTGCGCGCTCGGCATGCCGAGGGCCTCGGTGAGGTTCTGGAACCTGTAGCCCTCGCCCTGGAGGTCCGGCAGGAAGCGGTCGAGGGCGGCGACGGTCTGCGCGCGGTTGCCGCCGGAGTCGTGCATCAGGACGATGGCGCCCTTGCCGCCGTGCGGCGTGGCACGGCGGATGATCTCGTCGACGCCGGGGCGCTTCCAGTCCTCGCTGTCCGTGTTGTTGACGACGGTGATGTAGCCGCGCGAGCCGATGTACTGGGTCACCGGCCACGACTTGTCGTCCATGGCGTCGGCGAACGAGGAGTAGGGCGGCCGGAACAGGGAGGTGCGCACGCCCGCCGCGCCCTCCAGCGCCAGCTGGTTCTGCGACAGCTCCCAGTCGATGCGCTTCTTCGACTGGTAGGAGAGGTCGGGGTGGTTGAAGGTGTGCAGGCCGACCTCGTGGCCCTCGTCCACCATGCGGTGCACCAGGTCCGGGTAGCGCGAGGCCATGGTGCCGGTGACGAAGAAGACGGCGTGCGCGTGGTGCTTCTTGAGGACGTCGAGGACCTTCGGGGTCCACTCCGGGTCGGGCCCGTCGTCGAAGGTGAGGACCAGCTTGTGCGGGTCGATGGAGCGGCTGCTCTCCTGGCCGCCCCGGGTGTCGATGACGGGTCCGCCGTCGAGGATCTTCTCGGGGACGCGGTCGGTGGCGGCCTCGGGCTGGATGCGGTGGTCGGCCATGATCTCGCTGTGCACATAGCCGCGCAGCATGAGCATCGCGATCATCGCCACGAGGAGCAGCGAGGGCAGCAGGTAGCGCAGCGGAAGGCGGCGCTTTCGGGCACGGGCCCGCCGGGGACGTGAGCGGTCGGACATTTAGAGGACGCTGCTTTCCAGGGACGCGACGAACGGTGCCGTCGGCTCGGCGCCGAGGCTCTGCGCGATGAGCGCGCTCAGGGCGCCGACGGCGACGGTGCCGGCTTCGGCGCCGCCGCCCACGGGTTCGGTGGCCGGGTCGGACGGCTCGACGGGCGGGGTGGACGGGTCGGCCGGCGGCGTCGACGGGTCGGCCGGCGGCGTGGTGTTCTTCCCCGGCTCGGAGGGCTTGGCGGGCGGCGTCGTCCTGTCGTCGGCGGGCTTGCCGGGCGACTCGGTGCCGGCGCCGGGCCGGTCGTCGTCCGGGCTGGTGCCCGTGGACGGCGCTTCGCTGCCGCCCGGGGTGGCTTCGGCCCCGGACGCGGTGCCGGAGGCACTCGGGTCCGGGGTGCCGCCGGGCGACGCGGACGGTGCCGCGGATTCGGCGGGCAGCACCGGCTTGGTGTCGACCTGGCCCGCGGGCCCCTTGTCGTCGGGCATGGGCAGCCAGGGCGCGCTCGAATTGCCCGACAGCAGCGTGACCACGATGACGACGGCGTACACCGCGCAGGCGATGCCCATCATGACGCCGACGCGTCTGAACGTACGGCTGCGCCGCCCCGAGTCGTCGACGAAGACGGGGACCTCTTTGCCGTCACCCGGCGGCGCCGTCGGCGCTCCCGGCTGCCCGTCCATGCCGAGCAGTGCACCCAACTGGCGGCCTGCGCCGTCGAGTTGGACCGTCACCTCGTTCGGATCATGGGTATGCCCGGGCAGGGCATCCTCTCGCCAGCTCTCCACCGTACGCACATCCCCCCAAGGACATGATCAACGGGTGCGCACGCGACTCACCGGGCACTTGTCGGTTCGGACCGGGCCCCCACCCGATCCGAGCGCCCCCCTTATCACATGGCACCCGGACCACGAATGTAGCGCACACATGTGACAGCCGTGTCCCGGTGTCATCTCCGGCTCATCATGATGAGTGCATCCATGGCCGGTATCCACCCGTTCTCCGGGCGGCGAAGCCAGCCGTTCTCCTCGGCGAGCGCGGCCGCCGCGGCCCTCAGCGCATCGATTCCGGGGTGCTGTCGCCCCTTTCGCCACACCAGCGACACGGGCGACAGCGGTACGGGATCGACGAGCGGCCGGAGCACCGCGCCCGGCATTGCCGGAAAGTCGACCCCGGTGAGGACCGGATTCCGGTACTTGGCCATGATCCGCCGGAACTCCTCCTCGCCGACGGCGAGCGGCGCGGGCGGCGCGATCCCGATACCGCGCCCGGCGAACAGCTGCCGGGCCAGATCGGTCCATTCGGGCGTGCGCGGATTGCCGGCTCCCGCGTAGACCGTCTCCCCCGCGAGCCGGTCCAGCGGCACGGTGTCGAGGGCGGCCAGCGGATGGTCCTCGGGGAGCACGACCGCCATCGGCTCGTACCGCATGGGCTGTTGGGCGAGGCGCTCGCGCACGGCCGGGTCGAGCCCCGCGAAGCGGCCGAAGGAGACGTCGATCCGTCCCGCGAGGAGTTCGGCGGCGGCGCCGGTCAGGCCGCTCTCGTAGCGGGCCATCAGTTCGCAGTCGGGGGCGAGTTCGCGGGCCCGCGCGAGGACGCGTTCGTTGACGAGGCCGGGGCTGTTGACGTCGACGAGCAGCGGCCGGACCTCGGGCGCGGGCCGGGTGAACGCGGTGAGCAGCTCGTCCTGCGCCTCGATCGCACGCCGCGCGTACGGCAGCAGCCGGGCGCCCTCGGCGGTGAGCGTGACCTGCCGCGTGGTCCGGCCGAACAGTTCGGCGCCCAGCTCCCGCTCCAGGCGCCGGATGTCGCGGCTGAGGGCCTGCTGCGCGACGTAGAGCCGGGCGGCGGCACGGGTGAAGTGCAGCTCGTCGGCGACGGCGAGGAAGGCCCGCAGCAGGCGCGGCTCGACGTTGCGCGGGGAGATCGACATCGGGCGAACTTACAACGCAGGCGCGTGAATCGGTACCGAGTAGGTGTTGGACCTCACAGGTGACCTGCGGCGACGCTCTTGGCATGGCCGACACCACGACTGCCGCCCCGCCCCGCAGGACCACCTACACCCGGCTCTTCACGATCCCCGGCGCCCGCGCCTTCACCCTCGGCAACCTCATAGCCCGCTTCCCGCAAGGGATGTTCAGCATCAGCGCGGTCATCATGATCTCGGGAGCGCGGGGTTCGTACGCGCTCGCGGGCGCCGTCACCGCGACGGGCCTGGTGGCCAACGCGGTCGTCGGCCCGTGGACGGCCCGGCTGGTCGACCGCCACGGGCAGGCGCGCGTCGCCGTCCCGGCCACGGTGATCTCCGCGTGCGGCTCCCTCGCCCTGCTGCTGTGCGTGCACTTCGGGGCGCCGGACTGGACGCTGTTCGCCGCGTACCTGGCGTCGGCGGCGACCCCCAACACGGGCGGCATGTCCCGGGCCCGCTGGGCGCATCTGCTCAAGGGCGACGCGGACGCGCTGCACACCGCGAACTCCTTCGAGCAGGCGGCGGACGAGCTCTGCTACATGCTCGGCCCGGTGGTGGCCGCCTTCTTGTGCGGGTCCCTCTTCCCCGAGGCGGGCACGCTGGTCAGCGCCGTGCTCATGGTGACGGGCGTCCTGATCTTCGCCGCACAGCGCGCCACGGAACCGCCGCCCCACGCGCGTACAGAGGCGACGAGGTCTCCGCTCCGCGCGCGTGGCATGCCGCCCCTGCTGATCGCGTTCCTCGCCACCGGCGCGATCTTCGGTTCGCTGGAGGTCGTCACGGTGGCCTTCGCGGACGCGCGGGGCCACAAGGTGTGGGCGGGCGGCATCCTGGCGCTGCAGGCGGCGGGGTCGTGCGCGGCGGGACTGGTCTACGGAGCGCTGAAGCCGGCGGGCCCGGCCGACCGGCGCCACCCGCTGTGCGTCGCGGCGATGGCGGTCCTCATGACGCTGCCGCTGCTGGCGGCCGCTCTCACCGGCTCGCTCCTCGCCCTCGGCGGGGCGCTCCTGATCGCCGGGATGGCGACGGCGCCGACGATGGTGACGGGCATGACCCTGGTCCAGCAGCGCACCCCGGAAGGACAGTTGAACGAGGGCATGACGCTCGCGGTGACCGGTCTGCTCGGCGGCATCGCCTGCGGCTCGGCGACGGGCGGCGCCGCGGTGGAGCACTGGGGCCCCACCGCGGCGTACACGGTGCCCGTCACGGCGGCGGCGACGGCACTGCTGCTGTCCCTCTACGGCTCCGTACGACGGGCCGGGTAGCTCTGTGCGCTCAGCACGTGGCGGGCTTGCGCCACGAGCACTCCAGGTCGCCGTCCCGCTCGGCGGCGGGCAGGGAGCGGGTGGACTTCGGCAGGACGGCCGCGGCCTCCTCGGCGGTGGACTTGGCGAGGGTCACGACGATCGCGTCCTCCAGGGGTTTCACGGAGTCGACGAGGTAGTTGTTCTGGACGACGCTGTAGACCAGCTCGCGCCCGTCGGCGTCCTTCACGTAGCCGGACAGCGCGCTGGCTCCCGTCAACGACCCGGTCTTTCCGACGGCGTTGAGGGCGGCCGGGGTGCCGCACATCCGCGACCGCAGCGTCCCGCCGACGAACCGGTCCGGATCGCAGGCCACCGGCAGCGCCGTGCGCCAGTCCGCGTACCAGGGCTCCTGCCGTACGGACAGCAGCAGGTCGGCGAGCTGCCGGGCGGCGAAGTTGTCCTTGCGCGAGAGGCCCGAGCCGTCGACCTGCCGGATCTTCCCGGCGTCCACCCCGGCGCCCTTCAGGTAGGAGGCGATGGCGGCGGTCCCGTCGCCCCAACTCCCCGGCCGTCCGGTCGCCTTGTACCCCATGGCCTTGGTGAGCGCCTCGGCGTGCATGTTGTTGGACAGCTTCATGAAGGGGACGAGCAGGTCCTTCAGGGGCATGGACTCGTGTGCGGCCAGCGTCCTCGCGCCCGCCGGGGTGGCCCGGCCCAGCTCGGTCGAGCCGCTCACCCGCACTCCGTGGGCGGCGAGCGCGTCGCGGAAGACGGCCGCCGCGTACCCGGTCGGCTCCCACACGGTGACCCACTCCTTGGTGGTGTCCCCGCCCACCGGCACGGTCCCGCTGACGCTGATCGTGTTGGTGCCGTGCCGCCGCTGGACGACGACGCCGTCCTCGCCGCCGGCGGCCCCGGTGCGCGCCCGCACGTCGAGGTGCACGTAGTCCGTCTTCGGCGTGACGTGGACGACGGGCCTGTCCCCCGCCTTCTTGCCCGGCGCGACCTCGACGATGACGGTGCCGGTGTCGTAGTCGGTGTCGGGGGCGACGCTCAGGGCGGAGATCTGGGCGGCGTAGTACGAGGACTCGTCGTCGGCGCCCCAGGTGTCGCCCTGCCGCTGGTCGTCGAACCGGGTGTCGTCGGCGACGAGCCGCCCGCCGACCTTCTTCACACCGGCGGCGGCGACCTCGGCGGCGAGCTTGTCGTAGTCGGCGGCGAGCGTGGTGGGATCACCGGTCCCGCGCAGATACAGGTCCCCGTCGAGGACCCCGCCGCGCACCCGCCCACCGGCCAGCACGTCGGTGCTGAAGCGGTGGTCGGGGCCGAGGAGTCCCATGGCCGCGGCCGACGTGGCGAGTTTGGTGTTGGAGGCGGGCATGAGCCGCCCGGTCGGGTTGTGCTGGTACAGGGTCTCGCCGGTCGTGGCGTCGGCGACCACGACACTCGCGGCGCCGCCCTCCATGCGCGGGTCGCCGAGGATGGTGTCGATGGCCTCGGGCAGCCCGCCGGGGGTGGAGTCGGCGCCGGCGGGCGCGCCCCAGGAGAGCGTGGCGGCGGCCACGCCCAGGACGGCGGGCCAGACCCATTTCCTGAACCGCGTGCGGGAGTTGACGCGTGGGATCGCGAATCCGTCAGGTCTGCTCATGGAAGAGGAGCATTCCGGATCCCGGCGGCCGGGGACAGACCTTCCCCGGCCGCCGGTGCCCGTGTCTCAGCCGAGCCCCCACGAGTGGCCCATGGCGTAGGCGGCGCACAGGTTCACGTCGAGGACGTACGCCCCGGCGGTCCCGCACTGCGCGGCCCCGCTCCCGGGATCGACGGGCTGCCCGTGTCCCATCCCCGTGATGCTGTACGTCTCGACGGCCGCGGCGCCGGACGCGTCCCGGAAGACCTGGTGCGGATAGCCGCCGACGGTGTCGCTCACATCGGCGGTCTGGTCGGCGCCCCGCACATTGCTCCACTGCTTCATCAGGTCGGTCATGTTGACGGGCTTCACGGTGTAGTCGGCGCTGCCCTGGAACACGGTCAGCCGCGGCCACGGCCCCGTGTACCCGGGCCGCGCGGCCCGCACCCGGTCGCCCCACTGCGCCGCGGTCTGGGTGGCCCCCACGTACATGCACACGTACGGCGACCCGGCGGCCTGCGCGCACCCGTAGGGCAGCCCGGCGACGACACCGCCGGCGACGAACTTCTCCGGGTACGCGGCCATCATCACGGACGTCATGCCGCCACCGGCGCTGAGCCCGGTGACGTACACCCGGGTGGCGTCCGCGCCCGCGTCGGCGACCTGCTTGTCGACCATCTGCGCAATCGAAGCGGCCTCGCCCTGGCCGCGCTCGATGTCGCCGCTCTGGAACCAGTTGAAGCAGGAGTTGAGGTTGTTGCCGGAGGTCTGCTGCGGCAGCACGACCGAGAAACCCCACCGGTCGGCGAGCTCGGTCCAGCCGCTGCCGGTGCCGTACCCGGCGGCGTTCTGCGTACAGCCGTGCAGGGCGACGACGACGGGCCGCCCGCTCGGCAGGCCGTCGGGAACGTAGCGGAACATCTTCAGCGCCCCCGGGTTGGTCCCGAACCCGGTGACTTCCTGGATGCTCGCGGCGGCAGAGGCATGGGGGACGGCGGGCAGGAAGAAGGCCAGCAGGGCCACGAGGACGGTGGCGGCTCTGGTTCTGCTGTGGGAGGAGGTCATGAGCAGGGACCGTAGAACCGTCCCGCGACCCCAGACATGTAGTGGGCCCACACAACGACAAAGGCCCGACTGTGGTGAACAGCCGGGCCAAGGTCTACATGGGTTGGTGGAGATGGCGGGAATCGAACCCGCGTCCAACGGTGCAGCAGCAGGGCTTCTCCGTGTGCAGTTCGCTTCGATTTTCTCGGCCCCGGTGATCACGCGAACAAGTCGCCGACGGGCCCAGTCACTGTTTGATTTCCCATCGAACCCCGTGACCGGGCTCGATGGTTTAGTTCCCTAGATTATGCCAGGGTCCGGGTCGGGAACACCCCCGGGCTGACACCCTTTTAGGGTCCTTCAGTCGCTGTTATTAGGCAGCGAGGGCGAAGGACTGGGAATCGCTCTTGGAATTGGCGATTATTGGTTGCGACATATGGTTAACGAGATCATTGCCGCTTCCTCGACACGCTTCACCTGCTTCGACAGCCGCTGTCGAAACCGATCATCCCCATGTTGATTTTTCAAAGTGGATCTCTCGATCCGGTGCCCCTGCGTGAGGAGCAGTGCCATCGTACGTGACCAACGCCCGACGGTGCCAGCGTATTCCCCGGCGCCCGTCGCGGCCGGTCAGCGCTCGCGGGCCCGCTGGCGCCGCTTCGCCGCCGCGATGGCACGGTCCGAGTCCCTGCGGTCCTGCTGTTCGCGCAGCGTCTGCCGCTTGTCGTACTCCTTCTTGCCCTTGGCGAGCGCGATCTCGGCCTTGGCGCGGCCGTCCTTGAAGTAGATCGCGAGGGTCACGATCGTGTGACCCGACTCCTGGGACTTCGACTCCAGCTTGTCGATCTCCTCGCGGTGCAGGAGCAGCTTGCGCTTGCGGCGCACGGCGTGGTTGGTCCAGGTGCCCTGGCTGTACTCGGGGATGTGGGCGTTGTGCAGCCACGCCTCGCCCCCGTCGATCTGGACGAAGGCGTCGGCCAGGGAGGTCCGCCCCTGGCGCAGCGACTTGACCTCGGTGCCGGACAGCACGATGCCGGCCTCGTAGGTGTCCATGATCAGGTAGTCGTGCCGCGCCTTCTTGTTCTGCGCGACGATCTTGCGCTTGCCGTCCTTCTGGTCGGACGCCTTCCCCTTGCCCTGCTTGGGCTGGGACTCCTTCGGTACGTACATTCCCTTGGCCATAGTGCTGGCCATTTTCGCACTACGAGGGGTCCCCGAGGCCACTCAATACTGTCTCGGCCCGCTCCTGGGCCCCGTCGGCGGCCTCCAGGTCGGGGGTGATGCCCCGGCCGTCCACGCTCCGGCCCGAGGGGGTGCGGTAGTGGCCGACGGTGAGCTCGGCGACGGAACCGCCGGGCAGCCGGCTCGGCATCTGGACCGAGCCCTTGCCGAAGGTACGGGTGCCCACCACGACCGCGCGGCCGCGGTCCTGCAGGGCTCCGGTGAGCAGCTCGGCCGCACTCATCGTCCCGCCGTCGACGAGCACGACCACCGGTCTGGTGGTGTCGCCGCCGCGCTCGGCGTGCAGGGCGCGCTGCGCACCGCGTACGTCGTACGTCGCCACGAGCCCGCCGTCCAGGAACGCCGAGGCCGCGCTGACCGCCTCGGTGACCAGGCCGCCCGAGTTGCCCCGCAGGTCGAGGACGAGGCCGGCGCCCGCGGGCAGCGCGCGCACCGCCTTGCGGACCTGCGCGCCGGAGCCCTTGGTGAAGGCGCTGACCTTCAGCAGGGCGGCGCCGGAGCCGAGACGGGTGGCGGTGACGGAGTCGGTCGACAGGTTGGCGCGGCGCAGCGTCTCGCTCCACGCGCGCGTGCCGCGCTGCAGACCGACGCGTACGGGCGTGCCGGCGTGCTCGCCGCGCAGCAGGCCGAGGACCTCGGTGACGGGGCGGCCGGTGACCGGGCTGCCGTCGACGGCCGCGATGCGGTCGCCCTCGCGGATGCCGGCGAGCTGCGCGGGCGATCCGGAGCGGACCCTGGTGACCTGGACGTCGCCGTCGGCGGCCCGTCGCGCCCAGAGCCCGACGCCGGTGTACTCGCCGTCCAGGGACTGCTCGAACTCCTCGTACTCGCCCTGGGAGTAGACCGCGCCCCAGCGGTCGCCGCTGCGGCTGACGGCCTCCTCGGCGGCCTGCGTGGGGGACTTGCCGTCCTCCATCGCCTCGGCGGCGGCCTCGGTCGGGTCGGCGAGCGGTTTGTCGTGCGCGGCGGCGGCCACCGAGCTGCCGGTGTCCGCCCCGGTCCCGTCGGCCTCGTCGGGCCAGGACCCGGTCGCGGCGCCGGTCGCGAGGATGCTCGCGAAGACCAATGTCAGGGTCGCCCCACGGCCGATGCGGCGGGGCCGGGAGAACAGTTCCGGGCCTGACATGTCGGTGAGTCTAGGACAACGCGGGGCGCCGTACGGGGTGTTGACCCGCTCGGCGCCCCGCGTTCCGGGGGACTCTCGTCACACCTTCAGGTACTTGCGCAACGCGACGAACGCGGCCAGCGCAGGCATCAGAACGCTCACCGCGAGGATGAGCGGCAGCTTCGTGAGCACCGCGTCCCAGCCGATGAAGTTGATGAGCTGGAGCTTGTCGGAGAGCGCGACGCCGTTGTCGATGACGAAGTACTGGCCGGCCGCCAGGAAGACGCAGGCGATACCGCCGCCGATGAGTCCGGCGACCGCGGCCTCCATGATGAACGGCGCCTGGATGTAGAAGCCGGACGCGCCGACCAGGCGCATGATGCCGGTCTCGCGGCGGCGGCTGAACGCGGACACCCGGACGGTGTTCACGATCAGCAGCAGCGCGACCACGAGCATCACCGCCATCACCGCGCCGGCCGCGTAGTTCAGGTAGCTGAGCAGCCGGAAGAGGTTGTCCAGCACGCCCTTCTGGTCCTGCACGGACTGCACGCCGGGCCGCCCGTTGAACGCGGTCGCGATGACCTGGTACTTCTCCGGGTCCTTCAGCTTGATCCGGTACGACTCCTGCAGCTGGTCCGGCGTGAGGGAGCTGGCCAGCGGGGAGTCGCCGAACTGCTCCTTGTAGTGCTTGTACGCCTGGTCCTGGGACTCGTACGACACCTTCTGTACGACGCCCATCTTGCCGAGGTCGTCCTGGATCTGCTTCTTCTGCTCGGCGGTGACCGGGCCCTTGGCGCAGTTCGGGTCGGACTCGGAGTCTCCCTTGTTGCACAGGAAGATCGAGACGTTGACCTTGTCGTACCAGAAACCCTTCATCTGGTTGACCTGGTCGCTCATGAGCAGCGAGCCGCCGAACAGGGCGAGCGAGAGGGCCACCGAGATGATGACGGCGAAGGTCATCGTGAGATTGCGGCGGAGACCGACGCCGATCTCCGACAGAACGAATTGGGCACGCATAACGCTTACTGAGCCTTTCGCAGCTTCTCTCTCGGTACTTCTCAGTGCTGGTAGCCGTAGACGCCGCGCGCCTGGTCGCGGACGAGACGGCCCTTCTCCAGCTCGATGACGCGCTTGCGCATCTGGTCCACGATGTTCTGGTCGTGGGTGGCCATCACCACGGTGGTGCCCGTGCGGTTGATCCGGTCGAGCAGCTTCATGATGCCGACCGAGGTCTGCGGGTCGAGGTTGCCCGTGGGCTCGTCCGCGATCAGCAGCTTCGGCCGGTTCACGAAGGCGCGGGCGATGGCCACGCGCTGCTGCTCACCACCGGACAGCTCGCCCGGCATCCGCTCCTCCTTGCCGCCCAGGCCGACGAGGTCGAGGACCTGCGGCACGGCCTTGCGGATCTCGCCGCGGGACTTGCCGATGACCTCCTGCGCGAACGCGACGTTCTCGCCGACGGTCTTGTTGGGCAGCAGGCGGAAGTCCTGGAAGACCGTGCCGAGCTGGCGGCGGATCTGCGGGACCTTCCAGTTGGAGACGCGGCCCAGGTCCTTGCCCAGGACGTGCACCTGGCCGTGGCTGCACCGCTCCTCGCGCAGGATCAGCCGCAGGAACGTCGACTTGCCGGAGCCGGACGAGCCGACCAGGAAGACGAACTCACCGCGCTCGACCTCCAGGGAGACATCCCTGAGGGCGGGCCGGGTCTGCTTGGGGTA
This sequence comes from Streptomyces sp. cg35, assembly GCF_050410835.1. Taxonomy (NCBI): domain Bacteria; kingdom Bacillati; phylum Actinomycetota; class Actinomycetes; order Kitasatosporales; family Streptomycetaceae; genus Streptomyces; species Streptomyces sp. cg35. Next base: position 5,445,364 of record NZ_CP191268.1, on the reverse strand, counting down.
GACCTTGGAGACGTTGTCGAATCGGATCACGGGTGCGCCTCGGAGCGTCGTGGGCGTCGGGGGCGGGGCGTCTTCCGAGACGCCCCCTCGGTGAGCGTGACCATACGCGAACCGGGGCGCGGGGCGCAGGCGCCGTCCCTGGTTGCGCGTTTTGTCCCGGTGCGGGGTCTACGGTAGGGCCGGTTTTGTCCGGGCCGTGCCTGGTCAGGGACGGTCCTGGGGGTGAGGCGCGCCGAAAATCCCGGAAGCTGGCACAGTGGTAGGGGGAACGGTTGCGTTTCCCGGAGCGTTGAGCGGAGAGAACCAGTGGGAAACTGGCAGCCGGTTCAGTCGGCTCCGCCGCGCGGGAGGAGGAGAGCGCATGACCTATGACCGGTTGGTGTGCGCGAACTGTGCGGCGCCGGTGAGCGAGGGCCGCTGCCCGGTGTGCCGGGCGAACCGGGAGCGGCTGCAGCAGCAGAACCCGCTGTCCGGGCTGAACCCGATGGCGCTGGTCGCGCTCGTGGCCGTCCTCGTGGCCGCGGTGGCCCTGCTGGCCCATCAGACGGTGTAGCCCGCCGAAGACCCGCCGAGACCCGCCGAGACATACGGAAGGGCCCGGAGCCGTTCGGCTCCGGGCCCTTCCGCGTGCGCCGGGTCGGTCAGGCAGGCGTTACGCGGCAGCGCCGCGGTTGCCGGCGAGACGCGGCAGCAGCCGGAAGCCGACACCGCCCGCGATCATCGTCGCGGCACCGATCAGCAGGACCGTGGTGCCGTCGGCACCGGTCTCGGCCAGCTCGCCGCCCTTGCCCTGGGCACCGGTCTGCTCGGCCGGCGTGGAGCCGGTGTCCTGCAGGCTGTCCTTGCCCTGGCCCTGCTCGACGGGGTTGTTGTTGCCGTCGGGGTCGGTCTGGTCGCCGCCGGTGGACGAGCCACCGTTGCCGCCGCCGTTGCCGTTCCCGCCGCTGTTGCCGTTGCCGCCGTCGGTGGAACCGCCGTCGGTCGAACCGCCGTCCGTGGCACCGCCGTCGGTCGCGCCACCATCCGTGGCACCACCGTCGGTCGCGCCACCATCCGTGGCACCACCGTCGGTCGCGCCACCATCGGTCGCGCCACCGTCGGCACCGGCGATCGCGCCGCCGTCCGTCGCGCCACCGTCGGTCGCGCCACCGTCCGTGGCACCACCGTCGGTCGCGCCGCCGTCCGTGGCACCGCCATCGGTGGCGCCGCCGTCCGTGGCACCACCATCGGTCGCGCCACCGTCGACACCGGCGATCGCGCCGCCGTCCGTCGCGCCACCGTCGGTCGCGCCACCGTCGTCACCGGTGCCGCCGAGCAGGCCGACACCCACGCCGTCCTCGTCGGCGCTCACGTGCGCCAGGCCCGGAACGTCGACCTCCAGGGCGGAAGCGGCACCCGCGGCGGTCAGCGACGCACCGGCGGCGATCACCGCACCGGCGGCTATCCGCGCTACACGGATCCGCGTCTTCTTGGTCATCTGTCTGCTACCCCCAGTAGCCAATCGTCAATGGAGCAGCGCCCGGGACCGCGTTCAACCGGGGGGCAGCAGAGATCGCGTACGACCAGCCCCCGTTCACACGCGTCCCACTGATACGCATGCCGCGCGCCAGCCTTCCCAGTTTTCAGATCAACGTCAAGGTCGTTGCGCACGCGATGACCCGAAATAGGGGGAGTTGACCGCCGTACGGACATGTGACTGTGACGTAAAAGGCCGTAAGACCTTCACAGTCGGAAGCACCACCGGAAAACAAAAGGCAACTGCCGCTCGGTGAGCGGCAGTTGCCTTGTCGATAAATCGCGGGTTACTTCTCCTGCTGCTTGCGCCAGCGAATTCCGGCCTCGATGAAACCGTCGATCTCGCCGTCGAGCACGGCCTGCGGGTTGCCGACCTCGAACTCGGTGCGGAGGTCCTTGACCATCTGGTACGGGTGCAGCACGTACGAACGCATCTGGTTGCCCCAGGAGCTGCCGCCGTCGCCCTTGAGGGCGTCCATCTTGGCCCGCTCCTCCTGGCGCTGACGCTCCAGGAGCTTGGCCTGCAGCACGTTCATCGCCGTGGCCTTGTTCTGGATCTGCGAGCGCTCGTTCTGGCAGGAGACCACGATGCCGGTGGGGATGTGCGTCAGACGGACCGCGGAGTCCGTCGTGTTCACGCCCTGGCCGCCGGGGCCCGAGGAACGGTAGACGTCCACGCGCAGGTCCGACTCGTCGATGTCGACGTGGTCGGTCTGCTCGACGACGGGGAGCACCTCGACGCCCGCGAAGGACGTCTGGCGGCGGCCCTGGTTGTCGAACGGGGAGATGCGCACGAGGCGGTGCGTGCCCTGCTCGACGGAGAGCGTGCCGTAGGCGTACGGGACCTGGACGGCGAAGGTGGTCGACTTGATGCCGGCCTCTTCCGCGTACGACGTCTCGTAGACCTCGGTCTTGTAGCCGTGCCGCTCCGCCCAGCGCAGGTACATGCGCTGCAGCTGCTCGGCGAAGTCCGCGGCGTCGACGCCGCCGGCCTCCGCGCGGATGTTGACGAGGGCCTCGCGGGAGTCGTACTCGCCGCTCAGGAGCGTACGGACCTCCATCTCGTCCAGGGCCTTCTTCACCGAGGTCAGCTCGGACTCGGCCTCGGCGCGGGTGTCCGGGTCGTCCTCCTCCTCGGCCATCTCGAAGAGGACGGAGAGGTCGTCGATACGACCGCGCAGCGCCTCGGCCTTGCGGACCTCCGCCTGGAGGTGGCTCAGCTTGCTGGTGATCTTCTGCGCCGCCTCCGGGTCGTCCCACAGGGACGGCGCGGCCGCCTGCTCCTCGAGCACGGCGATATCTGCCCTCATCTTGTCGAGGTCCAGGACGGCCTCGATCGACTCCATGGTCGAGGAGAGGGACTTCAGCTCTTCGGAAACATCGACGACTGCCACGAGACCAGCCTAACGGCTGGTGCAAGTGGTCTCCGCCGGGTGCCGGTGCGTGGGTGCTCCGGGGGCGGGTTCGGGGGTGTGTTCTTGTCCGCGGGCCGGTGGGGGCTGGTCGCGCAGTTCCCCGCACCCCTGGGATGCGCACTTCGTGCGCCATCCCAGAGAAGAAGGCTGCGGCTTCGCCGCAGCCGAGAACGTGTCCCCTACGGCTGGGCCGGTGCCGAGTTCTGGTTGTCGGACGGGGGCGGTTCGTCGCCTCCGGAGGAGACCGCCCAGATGCCGCCCCCGATCGCCGCCGCGAGGGCGACCCCGGCCACGCCGAGCGTGATCCGGCGGCGGCGCGCGGGGTGCCGGTTGCGGGCCGAGCCGGGCCGGGGCGCACCCGCGGCGCGCGGCGCGCGGGCCGTGCCGCGGGCGCCGCCGGCCAGCTCGTCCGGTGCCGGGACCCGCATCGACGTATGGGTGTCGCGGTTGGAGTCGGCGGGGGCGGAGCCGGGGACCAGGGAGACCGCGCCGCGGCGGGGCGCGGCGGGCTCGGCGGGCTCGGGCTCGGTCTGCTGGGACTCCTCGGGGGCCGGGTCCGCGTCGGGCTCGTCCACGTCCAGCGGGGCCATGCCCGCCAGGAGGGGCTGCAGTTCGCGCAGCCGGGCCGCCAGCTCCGAGGCCCGCAGACGGGACGCCGGGGCCTTGGCCAGGCACTGGATCAGCAGCTGCCAGAGCTCGTCGGGGATGCCGGGGAGCGGGACCACGGTCTCCGTGACGTGGCGGCGCAGGATGGCGCCCGGGTGGCCGCCGCCGAAGGGGGTGAAGCCCGCGAGGAGCTCGTACAGGACCGTCGCGAGGGCGTAGATGTCGACGGCGGCGCGGGGCGGCAGGCCCTCGATGATCTCGGGGGCCAGGTAGTCCGGCGTACCGATGATCTTCGTGGCCTTCGTGCGGCGCGGGGTGTCGATCAGCTTGGCGATGCCGAAGTCGGTGAGGAGGGCGGGGTGCGAGCCGCCGGGGCCGAGCGGGCCCTGCATGTCGAGCAGGACGTTCTCGGGCTTCACGTCGCGGTGCACGATGCCGGCGGCGTGCGCGGCGGCCAGGGCGTCGGCGACGTCCGCGGCGATGGCGACGGCGGCCTCGGGGGCCAGGCGCCGCTCGCGCTCCAGGCGGGTGCGCAGATCGGTGCCGCGGATCAGGTCCATGACCAGTGCGAGGTCGTTCCCGTCGACCACCAGGTCCTGGACGCCGACCACGCGCGCGTGGTCGAGGCTCAGCAGGGCGGTGCGCTCCTGGACGAAGCGGCCGACCAGCTCCTGGTCGGAGGCGAGGTCCTCGCGCAGCAGTTTGATGGCGACGGGACCGTCGGGTCCCTCGCCCAGCCACACCGTGCCCGCACTGCCGCGCCCCAGGATCTGGTGTGCGGTGTACCGGCTGCCGATCTTCCGTGCCAAGGCTGCTCCTACAGACGCGTGTTGGCGCCCAAGCTACGCGGCCCGGACGCCAACCAACGCATCAGAGGGGGAAATCACCCGTCGGATGTCGACAAATCTCCAACGTCACCGCTCAGTTGCGGTGCCGGACGGCTCAGTTGCCCGTTTTGCTTCCCAGGTCGCCGACCCAGTCCTTCGCCGTCGAGAACCAGTCGGACAGCTGCGCCCAGTAGCCCTTGCCGGTGCCGATCCAGTCCTGCAGCGGCGTGAACTCCCAGACCAGCCAGCTCACCACGAACAGGATCACGATCATGAACAGGCAGCCCTTGAGGCAGCCGAGACCGGGAATCTTCATCGGGTTGGAGCTGCGCCGGCGCGGCTCGCGGGGCTCCCGGGCGGGCGGGGCCTGCCGGGGCTGCTGCGGCGGCGCGTACTGCTGCGGCTGCTGGCGCTGCGGGGCGTACGGCTGCGGCTGCGGTGTCTGCCGGCGCGGCTGCTGAGGCGCGTACTGCTGCTGCCGGGGCTGCTGCTCGGGACGCGACACCTGGCGCTGGGGGCGGCGGCGCAGCGGGTCCTCGTTCGGGTCGAGGTACTGGACCTGCGTCTGCTCGTTGCGGTCGCGGGCCGCGCGCAGCTGGTTCTGCCAGGGGTGCGGGTCGTCGGGGTTGCCGCCCGCCGGGTTCTGGCCGGGCTGGTGCGGCGGGACCGGCGGCATGACGGCGGTCGGATCGGCGGCACCTCGGTTCGGCAGCACGGAGGTGGGGTCCGCGTCCCCGTACTGGTTGGCCTGGCCGCCCTGATGGTTCATGACGCTGGTGGCGGCGTTCGGGTCGTACTGGCCCGCGTTGTTCGGCAGCACCTGGGTGGGGTCGGCGGCGCCGGGGACGTCCGGCACCTGCGCCGGGTCGGGGTCCGGCATCAGCAGGACGCCCACGCCCTCGGCGGCGGCGATCTGCGCGCTGTTCGCGTGCACGCCGATGCCCTCGGCGACGGTACGCAGGCCCCGCGCGAGGTTCTCGGCGCTGGGCCGCTCGTCCGGGTTCTTGCGCAGACAGCGCTCGATGACCGTCCACAACGGGTCGGGAACCGTGGAAGGGCGGCGCGGCTCGGCGCTGAGGTGCTGGTGGAGCACCTCGAGGGCGGAGCCGCCGGAGAACGGGGGCCGGCCGGTGACCAGCTCGTACAGCAGGATGCCCGCGCCGTAGATGTCGACGGCGCTGGTCTGCGGACGGCCCTCGGCGGACTCCGGGGCGACGTACGCGGGCGTGCCGACGAACTCGTGGGTGCGGGTCAGGCCCGGAGAGTCGGCGAGGCGCGCGATGCCGAAGTCGGTCAGCATCGGGTGCATGCCGCCGTCGTCCTGCTTGAGCAGCACGTTCGCCGGCTTCAGGTCGCGGTGCACGACGCCGTCCGCGTGGCTGGCGGCGAGCGCGTCGGCGATCTGCGCGGTCAGCAGCGCGGCCGCGACCGGCGAGAACGGACCGTTCTCGCGCAGATAGCGGTGCAGGTCCGGGCCGTCGATCAGGTCCATGACGAGAGCGAGCAGCTCGCCCTCCACGACCAGGTCGCGGGTACGCACGATGTTCGGGTGGGTGAGGCGCAGCAGGACGGAGCGCTCGCGCAGGAAGCGCATCACCACGTCCGCGTCGTTCGCCAGCTCCTCCTTGAGGACCTTGATCGCGACCGTCTCGCCGGGCTGCCCGGCGACGGCCGCCTCGGCGCCCGCGGTCTCGCGCTGGCGGGCCCGCCAGACGGTGCCCGTGGCGCCGCGTCCGAGCGGCTCCTCGAGCAGGTACTTGCTCCCTACCGGCCGCACGTCATGCGCTCCCTGCATCGGTACTTGCTTGGTCTGCCCGGTCCCGGGTGTTCCGACCCACTCTAGTGGCGGCGCCCCCGGTACAGGCTGTCGATCTTCTTCGACCCTTCTTGACCACTTTCCATGACCACGCCCCCCGACAAACCCGTGTTCGACGAGAAGACGCAAGCGCCGCGTTCTTGGTTGCCGTCCGCGCGACGTGACCGATCTCAAGCGGCCTCCAGGAGGCATGCACCAGGCACTTTTGCGGGCAGAGCCGACCAATCAAGATCACTTACGGGTGGGGGGCGGGCGTGTTGTCAGTGGCAGGTGCGAGGATGCCCCCAGCACTGGCTGACGTGCCCGTGGTGGTGGGGGGAATCCGCGGTGGGGACCGCGGGCCGGCCCCGTCCCGGGCGCCCGCGCAGAAGGGACCGCAGACGGCGATGCAGATCCGCCTTTCCGTCGTAGACCCCCTGGGCACGCGCCCCGACGCGTCCGCGCGCGACGCCGCCGCGGGCGGCGCCGTGGATGTGCTGGTCACCGCGCCGGCGGGCACCGCGCTCGCCGCCGTCGCCTCCGGACTGGCCACGGCCGTCGCGGGCGGCGACGCCCCGTCCTCCGTCCTGTACGCGGGTGCCGAGCGGCTCGACGCGCAGCGCTGCCTGCTCGGGGAGCCGCCGTTGACCGACGGTGCGGTGCTCTCGCTGGGCGCCCCCACGGACCCCGGGCCCGAGCCGGACGGCGCGGCCGCGCAGCTGCACGTGGTGGCCGGTCCGGACGCGGGCGGCGTCCATCTCCTGCACGGCGGGCAGATCCGCGTGGGGCGCTCCGCCGACGCGGACGTGCCGCTGGACGACCCGGACGTGTCACGGCTGCACTGCGCGGTGACGCTGGCCGCCGACGGCCGGGTCACGGTGGTGGACCTCGGTTCGACGAACGGGACGACGGTGGACGGCCGCCCTCTCGACGAGCGCCCCGTGCGCCTCTCCCCCGGCGCCCTGCTGCGCCTGGGCGAATCGGCGCTGCGGGTCTCCTGCGCGGGCGACGGGGCCCGCCCGGCGCCGCTCGCCACGGCGCCCGACGGCGAGGGGCACGTCCGGGTGACCTTCGGCGCGGCCGCGGAGCCCCAGGACACCACCGCCCCGGACGAGACCCGGCACGCGTACGGGGACGCCGCCTGGGGCGCCGCGGGTGAGCACCCGGCGGGCGCCGAGCCCATGGTCCCCGAGCAGGGCACGGCGCCCAACGTGGAGCAGACGCGGGCGGGCACACCGCCCCGCGGCACCGCGCTGCCCCGCACCCCGCGCCGGCGCGGGGGCCTCGGGCGGCTGCTGCGGCGCGGCCGCGACGAGCAGGACCAGCAGCACGAGATCCACGAGCCGTACGCGCTGCGCACCCCGCACACCCCCGAGACGTACGAGGACGGGCCGGACCCCGCGCCGGGCCCCGGGCCCCTCGCCGCCGAGACCTGGCCCGACGCCGCCTCCCTGCTGCTCACCGCGCTCGGCCCCGGTCCCCGGCTGTGGGAGCGCGGGCCCGGGCACCCGGAGTCGCTGGCCGTGCGGCTCGGCACCGTCGACCGGACGGGCCCCGGCGGTGGCGGGCTGCTGCCCGCGGTCCCGGTGACCGTGGGGCTCGCCGAGGCCGGCGCGCTGGGGCTCGCCGGTCCGCGGGCGCGGCTGGCGGGGCTGGCCCGCTGTGCCCTCGCCCAGCTCGCGGCGCTGCACGCGCCGGACCGCCTGGAGATCGTGCTGATCGCCACCGACCGGGCCAGGACCGTGCCGGAGCGCGTCGCCGAGTGGTCCTGGCTCGGCTGGCTGCCGCACGTCCGCCCGGCGCACGGCCAGGACTGCCGGCTGCTGCTGGCGTACGACCGCGAGCAGGCGGCGGCCCGCACCGGCGAGCTGCTGCGGCGGCTCGACGACCATGCGGCGGGCCTTCGCCCGGCGCGCACCGGGTCGGCGGAGGCGGAGGCGGCCGCCGTCTCGACCGTCGTCGTCATCGACGGCGACCCCGGGTCCGCCGCGCTGCGGGAGGCCACCGTGCGGCTCGCCGCCGAGGGGGCCCCGGCCGGGATCCATGTGCTGTGTCTGGCGGAGACGCCCGCCACCTCCCCCGCCTCGCCGGTCACCGAGACGTACGAGGCGGCCTGCGCGCAGTCCCCGGCGTTCCGGGCGTGCGGCGCCGTGGCCCTGCTCAGCGGGGACGTGGCGACGGCGCTGCGGCTGCACCGGGCCGCCCGCGGTCAGCTCGTCGGGCACGGCACGGTCGCCACGGTGGACGCCGTCTCGCTCGCCTGGGCGGAGCGTTTCGCGCGGGCGCTGGCCCCGCTGCGGACCGACGCGGGCGGGTCGGGTGCCCGGCACGCGCGCGTGTCCGCTCCGCTGCCTCATATCGCGCGGCTGCTGGACGAGTTGGGGCTCGCCCGGGCCACCCCGGCGTCCCTGATGGCCCGTTGGGCCGCCGCCGCGGACGATCCGGGGTCGATCGGCGGCCGGGTGTGGGCGGTGCTCGGGGCGGGGCCGCGCGGTCCCGTCGCCGTCGACCTGGCCGCGGACGGACCGCATCTGCTGGTCGAGGGGCCCGCGGGCAGTGGCCGTACGGAACTGCTGCGTTCGGTCGCCGCGTCCCTCGCCGCCGCCGAGCGGCCCGACCGGCTCGGCATCGTGCTCGTCGACGGGCAGGCCGGCGGCACCGGCGGCGACCGCGCCGAGGGGCTGCGGGTCTGCACCGACCTGCCGCACGTCACCACGCATCTGGGGGCCAACGACCCGGTGCGGATGCGGGAGTTCGCCCAGTCGCTGACCACGGAGCTGAAGCGGCGGGCCGAGCTCATAGGGCGTACGCACTTCACGGAGTGGCACACCCAGCGCGCGGTCTCGGGGCGGATGATCACCCAGCGCACCGCGCCGCCCTCCAGCGGTACCGGTGACCTGGAGGCGCCGCCGAGCTCCACGATCCGACTGCGGCCCGGTGCGGCGCGGGAGAAGACGGAGGCCGCGCCCCCGCTGCCGCGGCTCGTGGTCGTCGTCGACGATCTGGACGCGCTGCTCGCGCCGCCGCTCGGTTCGCCGGGGCGGCCCGCCGCCGGGTCCGTCGTGCGCGCCCTGGAGGCCGTGGCGCGGGACGGGGACCGGCTCGGGGTGCATCTCGTGGCGGCGTTCGCCGCCGGCGCGGCTCCGGGGTGGACGGCCCGGCCGCTGGTGGTGCTCGATCCGCCCGGGTCCGGCGTGGAGGATCCCGCGCCGGGGCGGGGGCGGTTGCACGGGGCCGACGGGCGGGACGTGGGGCTTCAGGCGGGCCGGGTGACCGGGCGGATCCCGCGGACGGCCACGCTGCGGCCGACGGTCGTCGCGCTGGACTGGGCGCGCATGGGGGATCCGCCGGACCGGCGCCCCGTAAGGGAGTTGGGGAACGGGCCCACGGATCTGGCCCTGCTGGCCAGTGCGCTGGAGCGGGCCGCCCGGTCCGTGGCCGCCCGGGAGGTGCCGTCGCTGTTGTGACGGGCCTGAGGACGAACGGGCCTGAGGACGAACGGGCCTGAGGACGGCTTGAGCGGGCATCGATCATGGATCGGGCCCGGCACCGTCACATCATCGGGCCCCTGGCTCAACTCCCGTGCTGCATATAGACGTTGACGTATCACGACCCCGTCACGATCACCGCCTTGACACCACGGGCACTCTTGCCGGTTCTCCCTGGTCGGGCGTAGACCAGTGCGCACGGGACAGCGCTCGGTACGTACGTTCAGCGTTCAGGACGAGAACGGGGCAGTGATGCGCAGCACTCTTCGGACACCCATATTCCGCCGGGCCGTCGTGGCGGTGACCGCGGGGTCACTGGCCCTCGCGCTCACCTCCTGCGGGGGCGACAGCAAGGACGACGAGCCGAGCGGGGACAGCGGCGGCACGTCGCCGTCCTCCGGGCTTCAACTCCCCAAGCTGGACGGTGAGTCGCTGGAGATCGCCGCGGTGTGGACCGGTGACGAGCAGAAGAACTTCAAGCAGGTGCTCAGCGAGTTCGAGAAGCGGACGGGCGCGAAGGTCACGTTCGTACCGGCGCAGGACCCGATCATCAACTTCCTGGGGTCGAAGGTGGCGGGCGGCGCCCCGCCGGACGTCGCGATGCTGCCGCAGCCCGGCGCTATCAAGCAGGCCGTCGACAAGAAATGGGCCAAGCCGCTCGGCAAGGACGCCCAGGCCCAGCTCGCCAAGAACTACAGCAAGGGCTGGCAGGACCTGGGGACGGTCGACGGGACGCAGTACGCGGCCTACTACAAGGCCGCCAACAAGTCGCTGGTCTGGTACAACGCCAAGGTCTTCGAGAACGCGGCGGCCCAGGAGCCGAAGACCTGGAAGGAGTTCCTGTCGACCGCGCAGGCCGTCTACGACTCCGGTGTGACGCCGGTGTCGATCGGCGGCGCCGACGGCTGGCCGCTGACCGACTGGTTCGAGAACATCTACCTCTCCCAGGCGGGCCCGGAGAAGTACGACCAGCTGGCCAAGCACGAGATCAAGTGGACGGACCCGACGGTCAAGAAGGCGCTGACCACGCTCGCGCAGCTGTGGGGCAAGAGCGACTTCATCGCGGGCGGCAACAAGGAAGCGGTGCAGACCGAGTTCACGAAGTCGGTCGAGCAGACCTTCACCGGCGGCGACCAGCCCAAGGCCGGGATGGTCTACGAGGGCGACTTCGCGCAGGTCAACATCCAGCAGACCAAGGCGAAGATCGGGACGGACGCGAAGGTGTTCCCGTTCCCGGCGGTCGGCGACCAGGCGCCGGTGGTCAGCGGCGGTGACGCGGCGGTGATCCTGAAGGACTCCAAGGCCTCGCAGGCCCTGGTGACGTGGCTGGCCTCGCCGGAGGCGGCGACCATCCAGGCCAAGCTGGGCGGCTACCTCTCCCCCAACAAGAACGTGGACCTGTCGGCGTACCCGAACGAGGTGCAGCGCACGATCGCCAAGGCCGTCATCGACGCGGGCGACGACTTCCGCTTCGACATGTCGGACCAGACCCCGCAGGCGTTCGGCGGCACCCCCGGCAAGGGCGAGTGGAAGGCGCTGCAGGACTTCCTGGTGAACCCGAAGGACGTCGCGGGCACCCAGCGGACGCTGGAGGCCGAGGCGGCCAAGGCGTACAAGGACTGACGGGGCGATGACACCGGCCGCCGACGGCGGCGGCCCGGACAACGCCGCCAAGTCACCGGACACCTCGGCCGACTTGGCGGCGACGCCCTCCGGGCCCGCCCCCGACAAGACCCCCGAGAAGACCGCCGTGAAGAACTCCGCGAAGACCTCCGTGCAGACCACCGACACGGCTTCCGGCCGGGCTTCCGCCACGCCTCCAGGCCGCTTCAAGAGCGTGACCGGCACCCGCCGGACGGTCGCGGTGCTGTTCCTGCTGCCCGCGCTCGTGCTGCTCGGCGCGCTGGTCGTGTACCCCATCGGGTTCTCGATCGTGCGCAGCTTCTTCGACGCGTCGGGCGACTCGTTCATCGGGTTCGACAACTACGAGACGCTGTTCACGCGCGCCGACACCAAGGCCGCGATCAACAACAACATCTTCTGGGTGGTGCTCGCCCCGACGGTCGCCACGGCACTCGGCCTGATCTTCGCCGTGCTGACGGAGCGCATCCGCTGGGGCACCGCGTTCAAGGTCGTCGTCTTCATGCCGATGGCGATCTCGATGCTGGCCGCGGGCATCATCTTCCGGCTGGTGTACGACCAGGACCCGGAGAAGGGCGCGGTGAACGCGGTCTGGGTCGGCATCCACGACACGTTCGCCGAGTCGTCCGCGTTCCCGAAGGCGCATCCGCGGCCGAACGGGACGCTCGCCGGGCAGAGCGGCGGCCCCTACCTCACCAAGGAGCCGGTGCGGGCCGGGCAGCCGGTGAAGCTCGCGCTCGTCGGTGTCGCCGCCGATCAGATGCCGAAGGACGCGAAGCCGGCGAAGGAGCCGCGCAACGCGCCGGCCGAGGTCACCGGCACCGTCTGGCAGGACTTCACGCTCGGCAAGGGCGCGGGCGGTGTGAACGGTCTCGACTCCACCGAGCTCGGCTACCCGGGCATGCGGATCGAGGCCGTCAAGGGCGGCCAGGTGGTGGCCTCCACCACGGCCGCGGCCGACGGCACGTTCGCCCTGCCCGCCAAGGCCGACGGCGCGAAACTCCGGCTGCCCGCCTCGAACTTCAAGGAGGCGTACAACGGCGTCGACTGGCTCGGCGACAAGAAGTTCTTCACGATCCACCTGGGCGGCTTCGACTTCTACCTCAACATCGTGACGACCTCGATCATGGTCTCGTACGTGTGGATGTGGGCCGGCTTCGCGATGGTGCTGATCGGGGCCGGACTCGCCAGCATCCCGCGGGAGTTGCTGGAGGCGGCCCGGGTGGACGGGGCGTCCGAGTGGCAGGTGTTCCGGCGGGTCACGGTGCCGCTGCTCGCGCCGGTGCTCGCCGTCGTCCTGGTGACCCTGATGATCAACGTCCTGAAGATCTTCGACCTGATCTTCATCATCGCGCCCGGTGCCTCGCAGGACGACGCCAATGTGCTGGCGCTGCAGCTGTACCGGTCGGCGTTCAACGACGACGACGTAGGCCTGGCCAGCGCGATCGCGGTCCTTCTGCTGCTGCTCGTGATCCCGGTGATGTGGTTCAACATGAGGCGACTTCGGCGGGAGGCACGGCGATGACCACCGTCGACGAGTCAGTGAAGGCACGGCGCTCGTTCGCGAGCCGCGTCACCGAGAGGGTCGGCGGCGGCGTCGTGCAGTTCGTCCTGGTGCTGGTGGGCGCCATGTGGCTGGTGCCGACGGTGGGGCTGCTGCTGTCCTCGCTGCGCAGCCCGGCGGACATGGCGGCGAGCGGCTGGTGGAAGGTGTTCAGCGAACCCTCGCAGCTCACCTTCGACAGCTACCGCAGCCTGCTGGAGAACTCCGACATCACCAAGTCGCTGGTCAACACGATCCTGATCACGGTGCCGGCGACCCTGCTGGTCATCGTCATCGGCTCACTGGCCGGGTACGCGTTCGCCTGGATGGAGTTCCCGGGCCGCGACTGGTGCTTCCTGATCGTGGTGGGGCTCCTGGTGGTGCCGGTGCAGCTCGCCCTGGTGCCGATCGCCAAGCTCTTCGGCAGCATCGGGATCTTCGGCTCGCTGCTCGGCGTGATCCTCTTCCACGTCGGGTTCGGGCTGCCGTTCGCGGTGTTCCTGCTGCGGAACTTCTTCGCGGAGATCCCCCGCGAACTCCTGGAGGCGGCACGCCTGGACGGCGCCGGTGAACTGCGCCTGTTCGTCCGGGTCGTGATGCCGCTGGGCGGTCCGGCGATCGCCTCGCTCGGCATCTTCCAGTTCCTGTGGGTGTGGAACGACATGCTGGTCGCGCTGATCTTCACGGACACCGGCAGCCAGCCGATCACGGTCGCCCTGCAGACCCAGGTCCGGCAGTTCGGCAACAACATCGACGTGCTCGGCCCCGGCGCGTTCATCTCGATGGTGATCCCGCTGGCCGTGTTCTTCGCGTTCCAGAAGCAGTTCGTGTCCGGCGTGATGGCGGGCGCCGTGAAGTAGTTCCACCGTCGCGGCATCGGGGGGGGCGGGCCAGGAGAACACGGCCCGCCCCTCTCGCCTGCGACGTTGTCCCCCGGATGGCACATCCGGCGTAACCCGGTCACTCCGTCGGGCGTTCCCGGGCAGTATGCCCGCGCCGACCCATGGATGTGCGACCTTGCCCCGGTTCAGTGTCATCGTCCCCGTGTACAAGGTGCAGGCATACCTGCACGAGTGCCTCTCCTCGGTCCTGGACCAGTCCTTCACCGACCTCGAAGTGATCGCGGTGGACGACTGCTCGCCGGACGCCTGCGGGTCGATCATCGACGAGTTCGCGGCGCGGGACGCCCGTGTCACGGCGGTCCACCTCGACGAGAACGTCGGCCTCGGCCGCGCCCGCAACGCGGGCCTGCGGCACGCCACCGGCGACTACGTCCTGTTCCTCGACAGCGACGACACCCTCACCCCGGGCGCGCTGCGGGCGATCGCGGACCGCGTCAAGGAGACCGGCTTCCCCGACGTCCTGCACTACGACTACGCGCGCACGTTCTGGGACGGCCGCGAGGTCCGCAACCAGTACGCGCATCTGCTGACCCAGGAGGGCCCCGCACCGTTCCGTCTCGCGGACCGTCCGGGCCTGCTGAGGATCCTGATGGTGGTGTGGAACAAGGCGTACAGCCGGGAGTTCATCGAGCGGGAGGGCTTCTCGTTCCCCCCTGGTTACTACGAGGACACTCCGTGGACCTACCCAGTTCTGATGGCCTCCGAGACCATCGCGACCCTGGACCGGGTCTGCGTCCACTACCGCCAGCGCCGCCAGGGCAACATCCTGGGCACGACGTCCCGCAAGCACTTCGACATCTTCGACCAGTACGAGCGCGTCTTCGAGTTCCTCGACCAGCACCCCGATCTGGACGCCGAGTGGCGGCCGGTCCTCTTCCGCCGCATGGTCGACCACCTGTCCACGATCTTCACCAAGCGGGGCCGGCTGCCGCGCCGCAGCCGGGCCGAGTTCCTGCGCAGATCCCGCGCGCACTACGCCCGGTACCGCGTCCAGGGGGTCCGGGTCCCGCGCCGGACCCGGCTGCGGCACGCCCTGGTCCGTCTCGGCTCGCACCGCACGTACCGGGCCCTGTGGCTGGCCCTGCGCGTCGCGCGGCGCGCGGGCCGGTACGCGGCGACGGCCCGCCGCACCCTGCGGGCGGCCGTCCTGCAGCTCCACTACCGGGTCCAGCTGCGGCTCCCGGTACGGCCGCACGAGGCGGTGTTCACCAGCTACTGGGGCCGCGGCCACGGCTGCAACCCGGGCGCCCTGGAGGAGGCGTTCCGTGAGCACGCCCCGCGGGTGCGCACCTCCTGGATCGCCCTTCCCGAGCACCAGCACACGATCCCGGCGGGCACCCGGCGGCTGACGCCGGGCACGGCCGCGTACTGGACGGCGCTCGCCCGCTCCAAGTACCTCGTCAACAACGTCAACTTCGACCGCCGCCTGGTCAAGCGCCCCGACCAGGTCCTGATCCAGACCCAGCACGGCACCCCGCTGAAGAAGATGGGCCTGGACCTCCAGGACCATCCCGCGGCCGCCCGCGACACGGACTTCGGGCAGCTGCTGCGCAACGCCGACAAGTGGGACTACGTCCTGTCCTCCAACCGCCACTCCACCCTGGTCTGGGAGCGCGTCTTCCCGGCCGCGTACACGACCCTCGAGTACGGCTATCCGCGCAACGACCGCTTCCGGAGAGCCACTTCGGAGGAGGTCGCGCGCATCCGGGAGTCGCTCGGCATCCCGCGCGACGCCGTCGCGATCCTCTACGCCCCCACGCACCGGGACTACCGGGTCGCCCAGCGCCTCACGCTGGACCTGGACCGGATGCTGCGCACCCTGGGCCCGCGCTTCGTGATCCTCACCCGCGCCCACCACGCGTACGACGCCCCGCTGACCAGCGCGGCGCGGGACCGCCTCATCGACGTGTCGGACCACCCGAGCGTCGAGTCCCTCTGCCTGGCCTCGGACGCGCTGGTCACGGACTACTCGTCCCTGATGTTCGACTACGCGTGCCTGGACCGGCCCCTGGTGATCCACGCCGACGACTGGGAGGCATACGAGGCGGCCCGCGGCACCTACTTCGACCTGCGGTCCTTCCCGCCGGGCGCGGTGGCCCGCTCCGAGGACGAACTGATCGACATCTTCGCCACCGGGCACTGGCGCGGCTCGCGCTCCGCGCAACTGCGGGCCGCGTTCCGCGAGCGGTTCTGCGCGTACGACGACGGGCGCGCGGGCGAGCGCGTCGTGCGGCACCTGGTGCTCGGCGAGACGGTGGCCACGCCGTCGGCCGCGCGCGGCGTACCGCACCAGACCGCCGAACCGTCCGGCACGGCTGTTCCCCACCTCTGACCCCACCTCTGACCCCACCTGAGACCCCGCATCCGGATCCGCACCCCCGGATCTCCACACCGACACGGGAGTTGACATGCAGCACGAGCCCCATGCTCTGCCGCGCCCGGCCGCCCTCGCCGAGGTGAAAGGCTGGTTCCACAACATCGACCAGGTGCTCTTCGACTGGTTCCTGACCCGGCAGCGCGAGCGCGGCCAGAAGGGCGATCTGCTCGAGATCGGCGCCTACATGGGCAAGAGCGCCGTCTTCATGGGCCAGTACCTGGAGGCGGGCCAGACGTTCACCGTCTGCGACCTCTTCGACTCGCCCGCGTCCGACACCGCGAACGACAAGGAGATGAACAAGTCGTACAGCACCCTGACACGGGCCGCGTTTGAGGCCAACTACCAGGCTTTCCATGACGAGTTGCCGCGGGTCGTCCAGGGGCCCTCGCACGTGATCACGTCCCTGGTGGACGCGGACAGCTGCCGCTTCGTGCACGTCGACGGCTCGCATCTGTACGAGCACGTGCGGGGCGACATCGAGGCGGCCCGCGCGCTCCTCGGCGAGGACGGCATCGTGGTGCTCGACGACTTCCGGGCCGAGCACTGCCCGGGCGTGGCCGCGGCCACCTGGGGCGCGGTCGCCACGACCGGCCTGAAGCCGCTGTGCATCACGGCGACCAAGTTCTACGGGACCTGGGGCGCGACCGAGCCGGTCCGCGGCGAGCTGGGCACGATGCTGGCCGGCCGGGACGACTTCTGGCACGGGGCCGAGGAGGTCGCCGGGCAGTCGATGATCCGGATCGACGGCCGCAAGGCGCGGATCCCGGCCCAGCCGAGGTCCCGGTACGAGGCCGAGGGCGGGGCCGCGACCGCGGCGGCCCCGGCGCCGAAGGTCTCGTCGAAGGGGCTGCTGCGGTCGCTGCTCGGCCGGTAGCTACCGCTCCAGCAGGCCGAACAGGTCCTCCCACAGCTCCAGGACCCGCTCCTCGGAGAACCGCTGGACGTTGATCCGTGCCCGCTCCCCCATGGCGTCCCGCATCCGCGGGTTGCCGGTGAGGCGCAGCAGCCGGTCGGCGAGGGCGTCGACGTCACCGAGCGGCGCGAGGAGCCCGTCCTCGCCGTCGCGGACGATCTCGCGGACACCGGGCGCGCAGTCGAACGCGGCGCACGGCACGGCGCTGGCCATGGCCTCCATGAGGGCCAGCGGGAAGCCCTCGCCGCGGGAGGACTGCACGAACACGGAGGAGGCGGCGAGGGCGCCCGGCACGTCGTCGGTGCGCCCGAGCCACTTCACCGACCCGTCGAGCCCCAGCTCGGTGCACTGGCGCCGCAGTTGGGGCTCGTCCGCGCCCGCCCCGTACACGTGCAGCTGCCAGTCGGCACGGAACGGCGCGACCTTCGCCCAGGTGTCGAGCAGCATGTCGACGCCCTTCTGGTCGGCGAGGCGGCCGATGGAGCAGACGACGTTCTCGGCGCGCGGCGAGGGGACGGCGGGCAGGTGGGCGAGGGCGTTGGGCATGAAGTCGACGTTGTCCAGGCCCTCGGCCGTCCAGATGTCGGCGTCCTCCTGGGTGAGCGCGAGCCAGCGGTCGACGTGCGGGTAGTGCCGCTTCACCCAGTGGTAGCGGTGGCAGGCGCGGGAGTACGCGAACGACTCGTGGCTCATGCCGATCAGCGTCAGGTGCGAGGTGTCGATCTCGCGCAGCCACTCCATCGGCCACACCTGGGTGACGACCACGACGGAGCCGGGTCGCGCCTCGCGCAGGATCCCGTCGAGCGTGGCGACGGCCCGCTTCTTCGCGGCGATCCGGCGGCTCTCGCGGCGGCGGGCGGGCACGCTGAGGCGGCGGGCGCCGCGCAGCGGGCGCGGGGTCGGCGGGTGCTGCTCGTAGAGGCTGGTCACCGGGTAGCCGGGGGCCTCGGGCACCGCCATCTTCAGGTCGGACTCGTGGACGCCGATGACGTGCACGCGGTGTCCTGCGCCCGTGAACAGGCGGGCCATCTGGTGGGTCCAGGCGGTGACGCCGCCGAGTTCGTCGGTGGTGTTGGCGACGAGGAAGAGGTCGCGGGCCGCGGTCATGAGCCTGCCTTTCGCGTGAAGAGCGCGTCGACGACGGCGCGGGCGGCGCCTCCGTCGTCGTACGTCCCGAACTCGGCGGCGAACGCGCGCCGCGCCTCCCGCCAGTCGCCGTCCGACTCCTTGATCCCGGCGAGGGTGCGGTGCAGCTCGTCCTGCGTCGCGACGACCGGACCGCCGGCGCGGGCGCGCAGGTCGAAGTAGCTGCCGCGCTCGGCGGCGTACGTGTCGAGGTCGGGCGCGAAGTGCACGATCGGACGGTCGAGGAGCGCGTAGTCGAACATGATCGACGAGTAGTCGGTGATCAGCACGTCGGCGAGGCAGAGCAGTTCGCTGACGTCGTGGTGGGCGGACACGTCGAGGACGGTGCCGGGCGGGGTGACCGGCAGGGTCGCGGCCTCCATGTAGTGGGCGCGCACGAGCAGGACGTGCGTGTCCCCGAACTGCTCGGCGAACGCGCGCACATCGAGCGGGAGCCGGACCTTGCGGTTCTTGGGGGTGCCGCGGAACGTGGGCGCGTACAGGACGACGGTCCGGTGGTCGGGGATGCCGAGTCCGGCGGCCAGGGCCGGGCGCGGGAAGCGGCCCTGGCGCTCGTCGCGCTTCCTGGTCTCCACGAGGCGGTCGTTGCGCGGGTAGCCGACGCGCATCAGCCGCTCCTCGGGGAGGCGGTAGGCGCGGGCGAGGGTCTTCACGTCGTGCTCGGAGCGCACCAGGAAGTGGTCGAACCGGCCGACCGCGCGGGCGAGTTGCTCGCGCTGCGGGGCGTTCTGCGTCTTGTGCCGGATCTCGTCGAAGCCCATCCGCTTGTACGCGGAACCGTGCCAGGTCTGCAGGTACGTGGTGTGCTTCGGCTTGTCGAGGGCGTGCGGGAAGCCCTGGTTGTCGACCCACCACTCGGCGCGGGCCAGCGCCCACAGGTATCGCCACGACCAGCGCCGGACCAGTGTGGCGTCCTTGGGGAAACCGGTCGGGTCCTTCGCGTACGACCACACGACACGCGCGCCGCGCCGCCGTGCGATCAGTTCCTCGTGGACGGCGCGGGGGCTGTCGCCGTAGCACTTGCCCATGTGGCTCTCGAAGACGACGGTGCCGCGGCTGACGGGCAGCCGGCACAGGACCCGGCGGTAGACGCGGATCTTGACGCGCTGCGTGTGCAGGGCCTCGTGCTTCTTGCGGAGCTTCTTCCAGAGCTGCTTGACCTTGCGGGCCGGGCGGAAGTTCGTGGCGTAGCGGGCGAGCGCGTTGGCCTTGCGGGCGGGGCGCCTGCGCGGCAGCAGGCACACGGCGAGGTGGTGCTTCGCGGTGACGTACGGCTGCCAGGTGTCGGCCGTCAGCCGGGACAGCCGGGGCCTGGCCGGCAGGGCCGTCGCCTTGGCGGGGACGGCGTCCTTCTCGGCGAACAGGTCGAGCGGGGGCAGGAGTTCACCGTCGATGCCGAGGCGCAGCCGGGGGTCCCACACACGGTCGCCGATGCCGCGCGGGCGCAGCGCCCGGGTGAGGGGGACGGCGGCGCGCCAGCTGACGGTGTCGCCGTGCTCGCCCCGCAGCCGGACGTCGTCGACGGGCACGGTCACGGTCCGCTCGCCGGCGTCGCGCACCTTGAAGTCGAGGGTCGCGGTGAGGACGCCGGCGCGGGCGCCGTCGAACAGGCCGAGCGGCACGACGACCTCGCCCTCGATGACGAGCGTCCCGTTCTCGCGTGCGCACCGGGTGACGCGGTTGAGGAGGGTGAGGTCGCGGTGCGCCCGGTGCTGGTGGCCGAGTTCGGTGACGTCGTAGGCGGCGTCGGTGTGGCGCGCGCTCCAGTGGACGCGCCCTTCGGTGCGGGCCAGCGGGGTCACGACGGTGCCGGGCCGCTGCAGGGCGTACGCGGCGGTGTGCACGCCGTCCGCGTCCCCGTCGGCGAGCAGCCGGACGGCGACGCGTTCCAGGGGCGGGAGCCCGGCGAGCACCTCGGCGTCGACCAGTCCGTCCAGCAACTGTGCGATCTGGGCCGCGTGTTGGGCCCTGCGGGTCCGGTCGGGGCCGAGGAAGGCGCGGGCGCACGGCAGGACGTGGTCGGCGACGAAGGCGTGCGCGCGGCGGTCGCGCAGCTCCGGGTCGGCGATCAGGGTGAGGGCGTGCCGGTGCGCGGCGACGGCGGCCTGGAAGTCGCGCAGCGGGTCGGGGGCGGCGCGGTGGGTGGTGATCAGGTTCGGGACGAGGGCGATCCGGCGGGCGGCGACGGCGAGCGCGAGCCCGGTCGCGCCGTCGCCGAACAGCGGACGGCGCACGCAGTACCCGGCCGTCAGCGCGTCCCGGGTCACGAGCTCCGGCGCCTGGGCCACCGTCTCCAGGACCCGTGACCTGGCGTACAGGCCGGCGGACCACTCGGGGGCGCGCTGCTTGCCGCCGTTGCCGGTGAGCCGGGTCCAGCGGCCCGCGACCAGGTCGGCGCCGGTGCGGCGGGCAGCCGCGAAGAGGTTGCGGCAGGCGTTGCGCTCCAGGATTTCGCCGGGGGCCAGCGGCAGGACGTACGTGCCGCGGGGGGCGCCGACGCGGACCCGGTGCGGGTGGTCGGCGGCGAGGGCGGCGCCCGCCTCGCCGGCGCCGGCGCCGGTGAGCGCGGCCTCCGTGCCGGCGAGGGTCTGGTCCAGGGCGGAGCGGACGGTGGCCCGCAGCCGCGCCGGGTCGGTGCCCGCCGGGCAGTCGACGAGGACGCTGACGTCGAAGAGTTCGGCGGCGCTCATCGGCGGCCCCCGTCCACACCGTGGGCGAGCATCGCGTCGGCGACCTGCGCGGCGGCGCTGCCGTCGTCGAGATCGCAGAACGCCTCCCGGAACCGCGCGTACCCGTCGCGGTGCCCGGCGACCGCGGCGTCCGGGTCGAGGAGCGCGGCGATCACCTCGTCGCTGGTGCGCAGCAGCGGCCCCGGCGCCTGCGCGGCGAAGTCGAAGTAGAAGCCGCGCAGGGAGTCCCGGTAGTGGTCGAGGTCGTAGGTGTGGAACAGCATCGGCCGGCCGGTCTGCGCGAAGTCGAACATCATCGAGGAGTAGTCCGTCACCAGCACGTCGGCGATCAGCAGGAGTTCGGCCGCGTCCGGGTGGCGGGACACGTCGCGGACGAAGTCGGACACGGGCACGGCGCCGCCGACCAGGTAGTGGCGGCGCACCAGGAGGACGTGGTCGTCGCCGAGCGCGGCCTGCGCCGCCGCCAGGTCCAGCTGGAGGTCGAGGCCGTAGCGGCCCGCCTTGCGGGGCTGGTTCTCGCGCCAGGTCGGGGCGTAGAGGATGACGCGCTTGCCGTCGGGGATGCCGAGGCGCTCGCGCACGGACGCGGCGAGCTTGTCGCGGTCCGCGGCGTGCAGCACGTCGTTGCGCGGGTAGCCGGAGGCGAGGACGTCGCCGGTGTAGCCGAAGGCGCCGCGCAGGACGGGCGTGGAGAAGCTGTTCGGGGAGACGAGCAGCGACCACTGGTCGGCGCGGGCGGGCAGCGTGGCGATGTACTTCGCGTCGGCGGAGGCGCTGCCCAGCAGGTCCCGGCCGATCCGCTTGAGGGGCGTGCCGTGCCAGGTCTGGACGACGTACTGGCCCTCGGCGCGCTCGAACCACTCGGGCAGGTGGGTGTTGGTGACGATGTACCGGCAGCGGGCCAGCGCCTCGTACCAGGCGGCGCTCCACAGGGCGACGGGCGTGGCGCCGGGCGGCAGTTCCACCTGCTGGTCGCGGACGGCCCACAGGTGCTCCAGCTCGACGCCCCGGGAGGCGAGTTCGTCGAAGACGGCGCGCGGCGAGTCGGAGTGCTGGCGCCCGTCGAAGCTGACGTAGAAGACGGCGTCGCGGCGCGGCAGGGTGCGCTGCGTGGCGTAGGCGGTGCGCAGCGCCTGCTGCGCACCGCGCCCGCGGTCCCGCTCGGGCAGTGACGAGCCCGAGGTGAGCAGCAGCTGGTCGTGGTGGCGGCGCTGCACGGTGAAGTCCCGGCCGCCCAGGGCCCGGGTGAGCGGCAGGTCCGGGTGGCGGACGGGCGCGACGAGGACGGGGACGCGGTGGTCGGGGTCGCTGTCGCCCGCCGGGCGCAGGAACAGGTACCAGTTGCCCTCGGCGAGCGGCAGGGTGCCGGCCGGCCCGGGGAGGGCGTGGGCCGTCAGCGTGGCCTCGAAGCGGCCGTCGGCGAGCGTCACCGGGACGACGGTCTCCTCGGCGTGGCCGCTGTGGGCGAGGACCAGTTCGCGCCGGCCGGCGTCCGGATAGCTGCCCGCGAGGAGCAGCCGCCCGGACTCCTCCCAGCGGACGGTGTCGACGACGGGCCGCACGGTCTGGTCGCGCAGTTCGGTGTTGCCGGACGGGTTGGCGAGGATCATCAGCTCCCGGCCGCCGGGCAGGCCGTAGCGGCCGGGCGCGATGTCGGGGCGCACGGCGAGCGAGGACCAGCCGCCGCCCTCGCGGACCAGACCGGCGCCCCACGGGTCCGCGGGCCCTTCCGACGCGCCGAACAGGGCCAGCGGGACCCGGGCGGTGAAGGTGCGGCCGTCGACGGCGACGGGCAGGTCGTGGGCCTCCTTGCTGCGCCAGTTCTCGACGCGCAGGGCGACCAGGCCGCCGGGCGCCCCGGCGCTCAACTCGCCCTTGATCGTGATGTGTTCGCCGTCGCCGGTGTGCTCGACGAGCCGCGCCTGCAGCCTCTCCACCCGCAGCCGCAGCCGGCCGCCCCGCAGGGTGGGCGCGATCCGCAGGAAGTCGTCGAGGTGGCGTACGGGCAGCGGACAGGGGCCGCTCATCCGGACCGGCCCGGTGCGCGGCAGCAGGCCGCCCGCGAAGGCGCCGAGCTCCAGGTTCCAGGTGGTGCCGGTCTGTCCGGTGACCAGCTTCGCCGGGTCGACGACGGTCTCGAACCCGGCCCGGTCGTAGCTGTGCAGGCCCTGCTTGGAGGCGAGCGTGGCCTCGCGCGAGCGGACGGTGCGCAGCCGCAGCGGCACGGCCCGGCGCCGGCCCGCGCGCAGCCAGGCGACGCGGGCGCGGGCGCGGAACCGGCCCGCGGGCAGGTTGCGCACGTACGCGTAGCCCTTGAGCCGCAGCTTGCCGTCGTCGCCCCAGGCCGCGTGCGTGACCCGGGCGTCCAGCGGCAGGTCGGCCTTGGCGAGGCCGACGATCCTGCGGGGCAGCCGTCCGGTCACGGCGGGGAAGTCGGCGCGGCGCCCGCGCAGCCCGCGCCGGGCCCGGAAGGCGCCCGGGTTCGCCTTCTCGTACGCCATGAAGGCGAGCAGCTCCGTAGTGCGGCGCTCGCGGATCAGCCGCCAGCGCACCCGCAGGCCGAGCGGCAGCGCGTCGAGGACGGCCGGGTCGACGCTGTCGGCGAAGGAGTTGGCGTGGTCGAGGAACGCCTCGTGGTACTCGGCGTCGCCGTCGGGCAGCGCCTCCATGAACATCCACAGGTCACCGGCGAGCACCGAGGAGTCGTAGCGCCGCTTGGCCTCCTGCCACTCGGCCCGCCCCGCGAGGAAGTCGCTGACGTGGGCGACGGAGGCGGTCCGGTCGTGCACGGCGCGCGGGATGGCGCGCCGGTTGGAGATCGAGCCGTCGCGGTCGCGCCAGAGGTAGACGGTGTCGTGCAGGACGTCGACGGAGCGGGCTTGGAAGTGGGCGGGCAGCACGACGGGGATGTCCTCGAAGAGCACGCCTTCCGGGAAGGCGAAGGAGTGCGCGTCCCAGAAGTCGCGCCGGAACACCTTGTTGCAGGCGATCCGGTCGGCGATCAGGTCCCAGTCGCGGGTGATGTGACTGACGGTGCGGGTGGTGGCCATCGCCTTGCGGAACATGGGCGACTGGTCCGTGGAGCCGTCGGCGCGCAGCCGGAAGACATTGCCGGTGACGAAGTCGGACCCCGACTCCTCGATGGTGGCGAGCATCAGCTCGTAGGCGCCCTCGGGGATCACGTCGTCGCTGTCCACGAAGGCGAGGTGGGTGCCGGTGGCGTGCCGGGCACCGGCGTTGCGGGCGGCGCCGAGGCCGGCGTTGGCCTGCTCGACGAGCCGGAACCGGGAGTCCCCGGCGGCGAATGCGCGCGCGATCCCGCCGCTGCCGTCGGTGGAGCCGTCGTCGACCATCACGACCTCGAGGTCCGGCATGGTCTGCGCCGACAGCGACTCCAGGCAGGCGCCGAGGTAGTCCTCGACGTTGTAGATGGGGACGACGACGGTGAGGCGGGGTGTCATGCGCTGCGCACATTCCTTCCGGCGAACGACGATGGACCGGCGGTGGGCCTTCGAGAGGCCTACTCGTTAACAACCGGTGACGCCGTTCCCGGTCACCCGTCCTGGGCCATACGAGTGATCACGCCTCGGCCCCCGCATCCTTCGACGCGGGGGCCGGTCGCCAAATACGCGCAGGTGAGCAGCAGTTCACGGCTTGACCGCGATGCGCCCCTCGTCCATGCGGAGCAGCAGCAGCCGCTCGCCGGTGCGCTCCAGGAACTCGTCGACGGCCTGGCGGGAGCCCTGCCAGTAGCCGTAGTCGTCGATGAGCAGGACGCCGCCGGGCACCAACCGGTCGTAGAGGTGGTCGAGTTCGTGCTTGGTGGAGGCGTACCAGTCGGTGTCGAGCCGCAGGATCGCGATCTTGTCGGGGGCCTCGCCGGGCACCGTGTCCTCGACCTTGCCCGGCACGTAGTGGACGCGCTCGGCCGGGTACGGCACGTTCCCGAAGCCGGACTTGACGTCGTCGAGGGTGGCGTACGCCCAGATCGCCTTGTCCTTGTCGTTGCGCGCGAGGATGTCGGCGGCGGGCGTGCCGTCGCGCCGCAGGTCCTCCTCGGTGGGCGGGGTCATGCCCTCGAAGGTGTCGAAGAGGTACAGGTCGCGGTCGGTGACGCCACAGCCGAGCAGCGTCTTCGCACAGGCCTGCATCGAGCCGCCGCGCCACACGCCGCACTCGACGACGTCGCCGGGGATGCCGTGCCGGACGACGTACCGGGTGGCGAGGATGAACGCGTTGAGCCGCTCCGGGGACGTCATGGTCCACGGCTTGACCGCGCGGATCGTCTCCTTGGCCTCGTCGTCGTAGTCGACGGGCAGCTTGAGCCCCTTGGGCCTGGCGGGTGCGGGCGCGGGCGGCGCGGGCTTCGGGGGCTGCGGGGCCGCGGCGCGCGGGGCGGGCACCTGCGGTCGGGTCAGCTGGTATCCGGTGAGCGTCCGCAGGGCGCCGTTGACAGCTTTCTTCCATGCCATGGGGCGGGACACTACGCGCATTTCACCCTTCATGTCACACTCAGTCAACTCCTGATTACTTTAAGTGCGTTGACGGTGTGCCCACCAGCGGCGGGCCGGTTCCTCGACATAGGCGTACGCGGCCCAGGACAGGGCGACGACGACGGTCGCGACGCCGATCAGGGCGAACACGTTCTGGTCGCCGGGCGCGGCCTGTCCCCAGCGGTCGAGGATCAGCCGGTTCACGGTCTGGTGCAGCAGGTAGAAGGCGTACGACCAGGCGCCGAGCCGCACCATGAGCGGCGTGCAGAGCCAGCCGCGCTCACCGTCCCGCTCGCGCCGCACATACGCGACGATCACCAGCGCGGAGAACAGGGCGACCAACGGCCGCACGGTCCAGTCGAGTTGGCCGGAGACGGCCGGACCGAACCAGTCCTCGCGATGCACGTACACCACGGTGTACGCGGCGAAGGCGGCGGTCAGGACGCCCGGCCGCAGCGGCAGGCGCAGCCCGCGTCCCACCGCCAGCGCGAGGGCGACGCCCAGCGCGAACTCGGGCAGCCGGGTCACCGGGTGCCGCATCAGCCATTCGCAGTGGAAGGGCGAAAGGTGCGTGGCGGCCCACCAGTTGACGCCCCACATGGCGACGAGCCCGGCCGCCGCGACGGCCAGCAGGGCCCGGGTGCGCAGCCGGTAGGCGCCCCGGATGACGAACGGGAACAGGAGGTAGAAGAACGCCTCGACGCTCAGCGTCCACGACACCCCGTTGCCCGGGAACATCGGCACGACGCCGGGGAACCAGGTCTGCACGAGCACCAGTGAGGCGAGGAAGCTGGGCAGGTCCCAGGGCACGCCGCCCCACACGTGGAACACCCAGATGCAGGGCACCGTCGCGGCCAGGTGCAGGGGCAGGATGCGGCCCGCGCGCCGCAGGTAGAAGTCGCGGGCGGGGGTCCCGGCGCGGTGTCCCCAGGCCAGCAGGAACCCGGACAGGACGAAGAAGAACCCGACGCCGTTGACGCCCATCGTCGAGTACGGGAACAGGGCGGGCGCGTGGGCGACGCCGCCGGTCGGGCTCGCGCCCGTGAAGTGGTGGGTGAACACGGCGAACGCGGCGAGGAAGCGGAGGCCGGTCAGCGAGTCGAGCCGGTCCGTACGGGGGACGTGGGCCCG
The DNA here is from genome assembly GCF_050410835.1 of Streptomyces sp. cg35. Lineage (NCBI taxonomy): Bacteria > Bacillati > Actinomycetota > Actinomycetes > Kitasatosporales > Streptomycetaceae > Streptomyces > Streptomyces sp. cg35. The sequence goes on along the minus strand of NZ_CP191268.1, from coordinate 5,418,882 downwards.
CTGCCGCAGCGGGGGCTGGTGCGGGACCAGGGCGGTGGTCATCGGGTCACCTCCGCGGCGGCGAGCACGACGGGGGCGCTGCGCACGGGGGCCAACGGGATGGGTTCAGCGGCGCCGGGGGGCGGGACGCGCCTGCCGGGGGGCGGTACCTCGCCCCGTGCGGGCGCATAGTGGCCGATCGCCGCGGCCCGGCCCGGCACCAGGCGCGCCCCGCAGTCGCCGAGGCGGCCGCCCTCCGCGTGCTTCTCGTGGCGCATCCGGTCGACCCGGGGCCGCGCCCACTCCCGTACGGCGGCGATGCGGCGGGCCCCGCCGGGGACGGCGGAGGCGAGCACGTAGTCGCCGCCGTTGTCCTCCCGGTACAGCGGCACGTATCCGGCGGCGGCGAGCCGGGCGGCGGTCAGACCGGACCGCCCCGGCCAGGCGCCGTGGGAGTGGATCAGCTCGGGGCGGACCTCGTCCAGCACGTACCGCGTGAGGGCCGCCTTGTCGTGGGCCGCGTACGCGTCGGCGATCCTGCGGTCGGTGAGCCCGGCGACGTCGACGACCCGCAGCCGGCTGGCGAGCAGCGTGCCGCCGAGGTCGGGCAGCGCGGCGGTGGCGCCGGGGCGCAGGGCGAGCCGGTCGGCGTACGTGTCGAAGGTGCGGCCGTAGCGGTCGGCGACCCAGCACATGGAGAGCGTCGGCTCGGCGGTGAACCGCTCGTCGTGCGCGCCCTGCCCGGCCAGGGAGAGGGTGAGCGCGCCGCCGAGGGCGCAGCCGAGCAGGGCCCGGGCGCGCGGCCGGGCCCCGCTCCACGCGGCGGTGACGGCGAGCGCGGCGACGGCCGAGCCGAGCACCCACACCGGGGTGGCGAACCGGTACAGCGGCATCCAGTCCCGCGCGAGCGCCCCGTACGCGAGGAGGGTGAGGGTGAGCGGCACGCACAGCACGCCGATCACCCGCCGCACGGGACCCGGCCGCCCGAGGGCGAGCCCGGCGCACGCCACGCAGACGAGGACGAAGGCCCAGCCGGCGTACCCGATGAGCTCCCCCACCTTCGCCAGCTCTGCGGTGTCCGGCGGCTCCTGCGACTTGGCGACGGCCGTGTTGGGCACCCAGCGCCCGAACTCCGCGTGCCGCCACAGCAGGAAGAGGCCGTACCCCGCGCCGAACACCGCGCAGTGGCACAGGGCCGCCCGCAGCGCGCCCGGGCGGCGCAGCAGCAGCACGGTCAGCGGGTACGCGGCGGCGAGCACGGCGCCGTCGGGGCGGGTCAGGGCGGCGAGCAGCGCGAGAGCGGCGGCGGCGCACGCGGCCCGGGGCGTGGCGCCGCCGCGGACGAGCAGCAGGGCGAGGGCCGCGGCGAGCAGCCCGTACAGGGAGTTCTCCAGACCGGAGAAGCACCACACGACGTACGCCTGGTCGGCGGCGAGCAGCGCGCCCGTACCGAGGACGACGAGCCACGCGCGCGCGGGCAGCGCCACCCGCGCCGCTCCCCCGACGCACGCCAGCGTCCCGGCGACACAGCCGAGGGCGAGGGCCTTCGGGAACAGCGCGAGATCGCTCACCCCGAACCACGCGCCGCGGTCGAAGAGGCCGAGCACCCGCCCGACGAGCAGCAGCGCCAGCCAGGCCGGGTTCGAGTACCCCTCGACGGGCGGGGATCCCGCCTGCTGCACCGGGCCGAGCCCCTCCCCGATGCTGCGCACATAGGCGAAGGTGACGGCGGCGTCGTCGACGATCCACTGCCCGAGCCCCGCGGCGCGGACGGCGACGAGGGCGGTGCCGGCGAGCACGGCGACGGGCACGGCCCAGGACCGGGACGGGGTGTCGGGCGGAGCGCCGGAGCGGCGGGCGCCGGGGACGGCGGGGCGGGACGGGGCGGGACGGTTCAGGATCTTCATCCACTGCCCAACCCCCGCGGGCCCGCTCGGTCACTTGTACTAGCCCACCCGTGTGACCCGGCTCAGTTGGCCTGTGACGGCACGGTTTGTGGCCGCGCGCAGCGTGCGCGGCCCTCGACCGGCGCCGGGACCGGGATCCCGTCGACGCCGCCGACCCGGTTCGCCCACCAGCGGGTCACCCCGCGCACCAGCCGCATGCGCAGGGCCGGGTACTTCCGCGGCCGGCGGAAGACGCCGACCGTGTCGCCCCAGTACGCGTGCTTGGCGTCGATGGCCGGGTAGTCGTGGCGGATGCCCTTGAAGGGCGGGAAGTCCGTGTGCACCTCGACCAGTTCGAGGCCGGTGTACGCGGCGAGCGCCCGCATGCCGTCCGGGTAGTAGCGCCAGCAGTCCTGCGCGTCGTGGACGTGGCCGCGCGAGGGCGCGGTGACGAAGGCGGTGCCGCCGGGCCTGAGCACCCGGGCGATCTCCAGCATCGTCGCCCAGAAGAACGGGATGTGCTCGAAGGCCTGCCCCGAGATGACGAAGTCGGCGCTCTTGGACTTCACCGGGATCCGGTACGGCCTGGTCATCACGCGGTCGACGTTGCGGCCGTCGAGCACGTCGACGCCCACGTAGTCGATGTCGTGGCCGGCGAGCAGCGAGCGGTGGGTGCGGGTCTGCTTGTCGGAGATGCGCGAGCCCAGGTCGACGAGGCGGTGCCGGCCCTCGGCGGGGAGGTACTCCTCGACGCAGAGCTTCATGTGGGCGTAGGCGGAGGGATGCATGGGGCCGGTTCCTCTCGGCTCAGGTGCGTCGGCGCAGCATGCCGAGGCAGCGCCTGACCAACTGGCCGACGGGAACGCGGGTTACGCGCAGCGTCAACACATCGGGGTGCTCGTCCGCGGGCTCGACGCTGATCCGGTAGGAGCGCATCCGGTGCCGGTGACGGCGCGCGGGGACCACGGCGGCCAGCGGCACGACGTGGGTGACACCGAGGGCCGTCGCCTTCAGGCCGAGGGTGCAGGTGCTCCACACGGCACCCTTCCGCGGGAACAACTGCCGCCCGTCGTAGCGCAGTTCGATGTCCGTACCGCCGGCGCCGTCCGTCTCCACGGCGGTCAGGCCCACCGAGCACTGTGCCGCCTGCCGGTCCCCCGGCCGCAGCGACTCCGCCCGCGCGCGGACCACGTCCGTGCCCGCCGTCCGGGCCAGCTCAGGCAGCGAGCCGCGCATCCGGATCACCAGTTCCTCCCCGGACCAGGACGCCTCGGCCGGCGCGAAGGTCTGCTCGGCCCAGGGGTTCTTCAGTTCCTTGGTGATGTCGAACCAGGCGTCGGGCAGGCCGAGTCCGGCATCGCGGAAACAGGGGTGTCCGGCATAGGCGCGTTTCCCGTCGACGACGATGCGCGGACCGCCGGCCGCCGCGCACTCCAACACCGCACGCATCAGCCCGAGTTCGCCTCTCTCCGCGAGCCGCAGCAGCAGCCGCTGCTCGGACGTCAGCTTGCGCAGGGCGAACTCGCTGCCGCACTCACGGTGCAGGTCCCCCACACCGTCACAGACCGTCCGCTGGTCCTCGGGGCTGAGCTCCAGGAACTCCGGACCGATCAGCCGCGCCACTTCCCAGGTGAAGTGGCGCCGGTGGATCCAGTCGCGCCCCTGCCCCGGCTCGGTCATCCGCCGGGTGAGGTCCATGAGCCGCCGGGTGCCGCGCAGCCGGTCGAGGGCGCGGTACGAGACGGTGGCGTTGGTGGCGTCGTCCCGGCGCACGGCGAAGTAGTAGTCGTAGTCGGCGAGTACGGTGATCCGCCCGGCCCGGAAGCAGGCCTCCAGGGTGAACGGCTGATCGCTGAGGACCGGCAGGTCCTCCGGGAAGCGCAGCCCGTGCTCCTCGACGAGGGAGCGCCGGAAGAGCTTCGTGTTGGACAGCGCCCACGGCAGCGCGGAGTCGAACAGCGTCGCCTCGTCGCGGCTCTCGGTGAAGACGGCGCGCGACACCCAGCGCCCGTTCACCCCGACCATCCGGCCGAGCACGATGTCGGAACCGAGCCGGTCGGCGGCCTCCACCATCCGCTCCAGCGCCTCGCTGCCCAGGTGGTCGTCGGCGCCCAGGAAGAACACGTAGCGCCCGCGCGCCAGGTCGAGGGCCCGGTTGCTGGGCGCGGCGGGGCCGCCCGAGTTCTCCTGGTGCACGACGGTGAGGACACCGGGGTACCGCTCGGCGAACGTCTGCAGTTCCTTGTCGCTGCCGTCCGTCGACCCGTCGTCCACGGCGACGATCTCGATCCGGTCCGTCCCGATGGTCTGCCCGACGAGCGAGGCCAGGCACTCGGTCAGATACGGCATCGTGTTGTACACAGCGACGATGACGCTGACGTCCGGCTCACCGACGGCGGTCTTCTGCATGCCATGCAAACGACTGACGGCGCCGCTCGTTGCATAGTTCATGACGACTACGACGGTTACGAGCGCTTCCCCCGCCCCTGTCCGTATCGCACAGGGCGCCCAGGTGCACGACACGGCGACACTCGGATCGGGCACCTCCGTATGGGAGTTGGCGCAGATCCGGGAGGGCGCGACGCTCGGCGCGGGCTGTGTGGTGGGCCGGGGCGCGTACATCGGGACGGACGTCGCGATCGGCGCCCACGTCAAGATCCAGAACTACGCCCTCGTCTACGAGCCCGCGACGCTCGGCGACGGCGTCTTCGTCGGCCCGGCGGTGGTCCTCACCAACGACCACAACCCGCGTTCCGTGGACCCCGAGGGGAACCTGAAGCGGGCGGCGGACTGGGAGCCGGTCGGCGTCACGGTCGAGGAGGGGGCGTCGCTCGGGGCGCGTTCGGTGTGCGTGGCGCCGGTGCGGGTGGGGCGCTGGGCGATGGTCGCGGCCGGGGCCGTGGTGACCCGCGACGTCCCCGACTTCGCGCTCGTGGCGGGGGTGCCGGCGCGGCGGATCGGGTGGGTGGGGCGGGCCGGTGACAGGTTGCGCTCCGCTGGGGACGGGGTGTGGGTCTGTGACCGTACGGAAGCGCGCTACCGGGAGTCCGGCGACGGGCTCGTCGAGGAGTGACGGCGGGGTCGTCGGGTCCGCCCTCTCGTCTGCCGGGTCGTGGAGGTGCGGCGGCTGACGGTCGGTGGGGCTTCTCGCGCAGTTCCCCGCGCCCCTGAAGGCTGCGGCTTCGCCGCGCCTCCCCGCCATGGCGCGACGGAACTGCGCGAGAAGCCCCACCCGGCGGCGAGCCCTACGCGGGCGCGCCGAGCACCACCCTGCGGACGCCCTCCCAGCGAGCCGGATCCGTCACCCGGCGGCCGTCCACCAGAACCCCGACCCCGGGCAGATCGGCGGCCCCCAGATCCCGGTACTCCGCGTGGTCGGCCTGCACGACGGCGGCGGTCACGGCCTGCCCGGCGTACGGGGTGAGCCCGAGCTCGGCCAGCTCCTCGTCCCCGTACAGCGGGTCGGAGACGTACGGCACGGCCCCGGCCGACCGCAGCGCGCCCACCACCCCGAACACCCCGGAGAACGCCGTCTCCTTGACCCCGCCCCGGTACGCGGCACCGAGCACCAGCACCTCGGCCCCGGCCAGATCCCCGTACGCCTCCGCGAGCCGCGTGACCGCGTACCCGGGCATGGCCGCGTTGGCCTCGCGGGCCGCGCGCACCACCGTCGCGTCGGGGTCGTTCCACAGGTACATGCGCGGGTAGACAGGGATGCAGTGGCCGCCGACCGCGATGCCGGGCCGGTGGATGTGGCTGTAGGGCTGTGAGTTGCAGGCCTCGATGACCTTGAGGATGTCGATCCCGGCGCCGTCCGCGAACCGCGCGAACTGGTTGGCGAGCCCGATGTTCACGTCCCGGTACGTCGTCTCGGCGAGCTTGGCCAGCTCCGCCGCCTCGGCCGAGCCGAGGTCCCACACCCCGTTGGGCCGCGGAAGGTCGTCGCGGGGGTCGAAGTCGAGGACGCTCTCGTAGAACGCGACGCCCGCGCGCGCGGAGGCCGTGTCGAGGCCGCCGACGAGCTTCGGGTAGCGCCGCAGATCGCTGAACACCCGCCCGGTCAGGACGCGTTCGGGGCTGAAGACGAGACTGAAGTCGTGTCCGGCGCGCAGCCCGGACCCCTCCTCCAGCATCGGCGCCCAGCGCTCCCGCGTCGTGCCGACCGGCAGCGTCGTCTCGTACGCCACGAGCGTGCCGGGGGTCAGCCCGCGGGCCACGTCGCGGGTCGCCGCGTCCATCCAGCCGAAGTCCGGGGTGCCGTCGGCGTCGACGTACAGCGGGACGACGAGGACGACGGCGTCGGCGGTCGCGACGGCCGCGGCCGTGTCGGCGGTCGCGGTCAGCCGCCCCTCGGCGACGGCCGCCTTGAGGCGCGCGTCGAGGTCGTGCTCGCCGGGGAAGGGTTCGACGCCGTCGTTCACGAGGGCGACGACGCCCTCGTCGACGTCCGCGCCGATGACCTCGTGGCCCTTGGCGGCGAACTGGACGGCGAGCGGGAGTCCGATCTTGCCGAGCCCGACTACACAGATCCGCATGACTACTTGACCTCCATCGGAGCGACGGACGCGAGCGCCGACGGCTCACGGGCGGGCTGGGGGAACCTCGGTACGTCCGGCAGCAGCCGCGCGTACACGTCGTCGAGCACCTCGGCCTGCGCCTCCCAGGTCCATTCGTCCAACCGGCCCGGCACGTCGTACGCGGCCCGGTAGGTCCCGGGGTCGGCGAGCACCGCGCGTACGGCCCTCAGGTAGTCGTCGAGGTGCGCGGCCTCGTACACCTCGCCCTGGCCGGTGGAGCGCACCTTGGCCGCCATCGTGCGGATGTCGCTGACCACCAGGGGGAGCCGGGCCTGGGAGTACTCGAAGAACTTGTTGCTCAGCGCGATCTCGTGGTTCGGGAGATGGAGCAGCGGGCTCACGGCGGCGTCCGCGGTGGCCAGGAACTCCGGCACCTGCCAGTGCGGCACGTAGGGCAGCGCGTGGACCCGGTCGATCACGCCCAGCTCTCGCGCCCTGTCGAGCAGATGGTCCGCGTTCCGCTTGCCCTTGTGCAGCGACACCAGGGCGATGTGCACGCCGGGCAGCTGCGGCAGCGCCTCCACCATGATGTTCACCCCGCGCTGCTCCGCGACGCCCCCGCAGTACACGAGCAGCGGGGTGTCCGGGCCGATGCCGCACAGTTCCCTGAGGTCGTCGACGGGGGTGTCGCGCTGGTCGTCGGTCAGGGCGCGGACCGGGGCGTTCATCACGATGGACGGGCGCTCGGCCAGGCCGTGCTCCGCGACCAGCAGATCGCCGAGCCCGTCGGAGACGGTCACGACCGCGTCGGCGTGCGGCGCGTACTCCCGCTCGTGGGCGCATTGGGCCGTCATCCAGCGGGCGTTGGGGGCGACGAGTCCCGGCAGGTACTCGTGCGCGTCCCAGACGAGCTTGACGTCCCTTCCTGCCGCGCGGGCCCGGAGCTTGGCGCGGGCGGCGACGCCGAGCATGCGGAAGTCGTTCGCGTGGATCAGGTCGGGGGCGAGCTTGTCGATGGTGTGGCCGAGGGCCAGCTCGTAGGACCACAGCAGCGGTTCGAGCCGCCGCCAGCAGCGCCGTCCCCGCACCGTCTTCCAGAAGGCGGTGACCATCCGGGCGTAGGGCCGGTCCATGTTCCCTGCGGCGGCCCAGGCGTCCTCGGTCTGCCGCAGCCGCAGGCCGGCCCAGCGCAGACCGATCCTGGCGACGAGCCGGCGGACCGGGAAGCGGCGCTTCTCCGCCACGCCGCGCGCCCGCAGATCCGCGCGGCGCGCCTGGGCCAGCTGGAGGCGCCGCTGCGCCGTGCTCCCGGGCGGGCAGGAGAGCGGGTAGCGCAGTCGGGAGCGCTTCAAGTGCTGCTTGTTGCGCCGCAGTTCGCGTCGGTACGGCAGCAACTTCACCTGGGCTTCGCCGATCCGCCAGGAGCGGTGCCGCGTGTCCCGCGACAGTCCGATGAGCGTGACGGTCCAGCCCGCTTCCGCCATGGACCGGGCGGCCTTCTGGACGCGGGAGTCGCCGTCGACCGCGTTGTCCACCAGCATGACGACGCGGCCTCTGCTCTGCTGCCGCTCTGCCGACTCCTGCCCCACCATCACCGGCTCCTCTGTCCTTTCGGCGGCGACCGCGTTCGGATCGCCCGCCGGGGCAACGAACTTCGCCGGAAGGGCGCTACGGGAGGCGCTCGCGCGTCACCCGTACGGCCCTCTGCGGGACGGCCCGAGTATTCGTTGACCTCCCCGTAAGGCCGGTTCGCGAGCCACTGGCATCCCCCAACGCCCCCGCAGGAGTCATCGGTGAAGGTCCTCAGCGTCGTCGGCGCCCGCCCTCAGTTCGTCAAACTCGCTCCGGTGGCGGCCGAGTTGACCGCTTCGGGCCACGAGCACGTCATCGTGCACACCGGCCAGCACTACGACGCCGAGCTGTCTGACGTGTTCTTCACCGGGCTCGGCATCCCCGCTCCCGACGTGCATCTCGGCATCGGCTCCGGCAGTCACGGGGCGCAGACGGGTGCCGCGCTGACCGCCCTCGACCCGGTTCTGGAGGCTCATCGGCCGGACTGGGTGCTGGTCTACGGCGACACCAACTCGACGGTGGCGGCGGCGCTTTCGGCCGTGAAGCAGCATCTCCGGGTCGCCCATCTGGAGGCGGGCCTGCGTTCCTTCAACCGCCGGATGCCCGAGGAGCACAACCGCGTCCTGACCGATCACGCCGCCGATCTGCTGCTGGCGCCCACCGAGGAGGCCATGCGGCACCTGGCGGCCGAAGGGCTCGCGGCCCGCTCGGCCCTCGCCGGGGACGTGATGGTGGACGTGTGCCTGCGCGTCCGGGACGCGGTCCGTGCGGGCGGGCACGCGGCACCCGAACTGCCCGACGGGATCAGCCCGGTTGAGCCGTATCTGCTCGCGACGGTGCACCGCGCCGAGAACACCGACGATCCGGCCCGTCTCTCGGCCCTCGCGGACGCGCTGGCCGATCTGCCGCTCCCGGTGGCTCTGCCGGCGCATCCGCGGCTGGTCGCCCGGGCCGAGGAGCACGGCGTGAAGCTGGAGCGGGGCGCCGTCCGGGTGGGCAGCCCGCTGCCCTACGCGGGGCTCGTCGCCGCCGTCATCGGCGCGGCCGGTGTCGTCACCGACTCGGGGGGCCTGCAGAAGGAGGCGTTCCTGCTGGAGCGGCCGTGCACGACGCTGCGTTCGGAGACGGAGTGGCCGGAGACGCTCGCCGGCGGCTGGAACGTCCTGGTGCCGGAGCCGGGCGGGCTCGGCGCCGCCCGGTGGGCCGACACCGTCACGCGCCCGGCGCCCACGGCCGGTCGCGGGACGCCGTTCGGTGACGGGCGGGCGGCACGACGGGCCGTGGAACTGCTGGAACAGCGACTCTGACCGCCGGCCGGGGCGAGCGCCCGCCGGCGCCCGCCCCGCGCCTCAGTGCCGCGCCCCGGACGCCGCCCGCCGTGCCTGCGGGAGGCGCACCGACACCCGCTCCCGCGCCGACTCCAGCACGGCCGCCGCCACCTCCACCGTCCGCAGGCCTTCCCGCAGGGAGACGATGCCGGGGGCGTCCTTGCCGGCCACGGCGTCGCGGAACCGTTCGTGCTCCACGAGGAGCGGTTCCCGTTTGGGGGTCGCGTAGCGGATCATGTCGCCCTCGCTGACCCCGCGGAAGGCGGCGATCGCCTCCCACTCCGTCGCGACGGCGCCGTTCGCGTGGAAGGTCAGGTCGGCGGTGAGGGTGTCGGCGACGAAGCAGCCGCGCTCGCCGGTCACCGCGGTGAAGCGTTCCTTGAGGGGGCTGAGCCAGTTCACGAGATGGCTGACGAGGGTGCCGTCGGCCAGGTCGCCCGTCACCGTGACCATGTCCTCGTGCGCGCGGCCGGACTTGGAGAGCGTGCGGGCCGACACCGACGCGTACTCCTGGCCGGTCACCCAGCCCGTGAGGTCGATGTCGTGCGTCGCCAGGTCCTTGACCACGCCGACGTCCGCGATGCGGTGCGGGAAGGGGCCCTGGCGGCGGGTGACCACCTGGAAGACCTCGCCGAGCTCACCGGCCTCCAGACGGGCGCGCAGGCTCTGCAGGGCCGGGTTGAAGCGCTCGATGTGGCCGACCCCGGCGACGAGGCCCGCCGTCTCGAAGGCGTCGACGAGGCGGCGGGCCGCCACCACCGAGTGGGCGAGCGGCTTCTCGACCAGGGCGCACACGCCGTGCGCCGCGAGCGTCATGCCGACCTCTTCGTGCAGTCCGGTGGGGCAGGCCACGACCGCGTAGTCGAGACGCAGGGCGAGGAGTTCCTCCAGCGTCCGCACCACCGGGACGGCGTCGGGCAGCGTCCCGCCCGCCGGGTCCGCCGCGCCCGCGAAGTCGACGCCGTCGAGGAGGCCGAGCACCCGGGCGTGGTTGCGGCCCATCGCGCCGAGGCCGATCAGTCCGGCGCGCAGCCGAGCGGCTTTCGAGGTCATCGGAGTTCTCCCGCAACGGAGTTGACGGTGTCCGCGATCCGCTCGATCTCGGCGTCCGTGAGGTCCGGGTGCACGGGCAGCGACAGCACCTCGGCGGCCGCGCGGTCCGTCTCGGGGAGGTGGTCGCCGGTGCTGTAGGGGGTGAGCCGGTGGATGGGGGTGGGGTAGTAGACCGCGTTGCCGACGCCGCGGGCGGTCAGCTCCCGCTGCACCGCGTCCCGTCGGCCGCCCGGGACGCGCACCGTGTACTGGTGGTAGACGTGCCGTGCGCCGTCGGCGACGTACGGCGTGGTCACCGCGTCGGCGGTGATGAGCGCGTCGAGGCGCTTGGCGTGGGCGCGGCGCCGCTCGGTCCGGTCGGCGAGGCGGCTCAGCTGGACGCGGCCGATCGCGGCGTTGACGTCCGTCATGCGCATGTTGGCGCCGACGATCTCGTTGGCGTAGCGCTGTTCCATGCCCTGGTTGCGCAGCAGGCGCAGGGTGCGGGCGAGTTCGGGGTCGGTCGTGGCGACCATGCCGCCTTCGAGGGCGTGCATGTTCTTCGTCGGGTAGAAGCTGAAGCAGCCCGCCGCGCCCCGGGCGCCGACCGGGCGGCCGTGCAGGGCCGCGCCGTGCGCCTGGCACGCGTCCTCCAGGAGCGCGAGGCCGTGCCGCCGGGTGAGGGGCAGCAGGTCGTCGAGGGCCGCCGGGTGGCCGTACAGGTGGACCGGCATCACGGCCGCCGTGCGCGGGCCGATCGCGGCGGCCACCGCGGCCGGGTCCATGCAGTACGTCGCCGGGTCGATGTCCGCGAAGACGGGTTCGGCGCCCACCAGGCGCACCGCGTTGGCGGTGGCGGCGAAGGAGAAGGACGGGACGATCACCTCGTCGGACGGGCCGACGCCGAGGGCCATCAGGCTCAACTGGAGTGCGGAAGTGCCGGAGTTGACTGCGACGCAGTGCACCCCGTCCAGCACCTGCTGCCCGAACTCGGCTTCGAAGGCGGCCACTTCGGGGCCCTGCACGACACGGCCGCTGCGCAGCACGCGCACCGCCGCCTCGATCTCCGCGTCACCGATGACCGGCTTGGCCGCCGGGATCGGCGGCGCGCCGTCGTACGTCTGCATGCTGTCGTGTGGCCCTTCTCGTGGCGGCTCCGGCGGAAGGGTTCAACCGGGGTTCATCGGGGCGAGTTGTGCCGTACGCCGACAGGTCACTCCATCGGCTCAGCGCGCGCAGCCCGGCGCGCGGCCGCCCGTCCGCGCGTACAGCACCAGCACCCCGCTGCGCCGCCGCATCTCGGACAGCGGCACGAAGTCCCGCCGCAAAAGGGCGAGTTCGGCGCGCTCCGCGGCCGAGCGGGTGCGCCGGCCCGGTCGGGCGGTCTCCGCGTCGAACAGGACGTGGACGCGGGGCAGGCAGGCCAGCCGGGCGGCCAGTTCGCGGGGGCCGACGTCGGTGCCGTAGAGCGTTCCGGCGGCGGCGCCGGAGGTGTGCAGGGCCACGTCGCGGACGCCCGCGACCGACGCCGGGTACGCCTCGGCGTACCTGCGGCCGGTCTTCGGCAGGTACAACAGGGCGTCACCGGGGTGCAGTTCGGCCGCGAGCATCCGGGCCACCGCGCCGAGGTCGTCGCGCCGGGCGTCCGCCGAGCGCTGGTGCTGCTGGAGCGGGAGCTGGGCGAGGAAGGCGACGGCGACCAGGCCCGCGCCCGCCAGCGCCGGGGCCGCAGGTCCTGCCGCCGGGAGCAGCCGCGGCACCCGGGCCAGCAGCGTCTCCGCGCCCGCCGCCACCAGCAGCGGCACCCCGGCGAAGGCGAAGAGGGTGTACCGGGCGGCGTACAGCGGGTGCCACTGGGAGGCCGTGAGCAGGATCAGCGGGGGGACCAGGGCGAGGGGCAGGGCCGTCGCCACGAGACCGCACGCGCCGGGCGCCCGGCGGGCCGGCGGGCGGCACAGCGCCACGGCGATCAGCGCGAGCGTCACCGCGTACAGCGGCCCGGAGCGGCCGGTCGCCGTGCGCAGCAGGGTCTCGGCATCGGCCCAGCCGGGCCGGGCGATCCACGCCACCTGCCCGCTCTGCCCCCGGGTCACGGCGGCGAGCGGCAGCAGGAGCAGCGCGGCGCAGCCGGCCGAGACGGCCCAGCCGCGCCGGGTCCGCCCCGGCACCCGGGTCACGGCGAGCGTCACGGCGTGCGCGGCGAGCAGCAGGACCGCGAACTCGTGCAGCCAGGCGGTGACGGTGACGGCCGCCGCGTAGCCGGTCCAGGCCCGCGGCGACGGCCGTGCGACGCAGCGCACGAGCAGCAGCGTCGCGGCGGCGGCACCGGCCGCGACCAGGGCGTAGGAGCGGCCCTCCTGCGCGTAGTACTGGGCGAGCGGGGCGATCGCGTACAGCAGCCCCGCCCACAGGCCGACCCGCGGCCGGGCCAGCCGGGTGCCGAGCGCGGCGACCAGGCAGGCCGTGGCGCTCGCGCCGAGCACGGAGGGCAGCCGGAGCATGGACTCGCCGGGGCGCAGCGGCAGCAGGAAGTGCATCAGCAGGTAGTAGAGGCCGTGCACGGCGTCGATCGTGCCGAGCACGTGCCACAGCTGGGGCAGGGTGCGCGAGGCGATCATGACGGTGGCGGCCTCGTCGCGCCACATCGTGCCCCGGTCCAGGTGCCACAGCGCCAGGGCGAGCGCGGTGGCGCCGGGGAGACCGACGGCCAGGGCCCGGGCGCGGACCGGCCCCGGCTGCGGGATCAGCGGCATGCGACGAGCGTGGCCGACGGGACGGCCGGGGCGGTTTCTCGCGCGGCCGGTGCCGCGCGAACGTCACCCGTTCAGAAACAGCTTCCGTACGACCCGGTCGGCCGCGCCCCCGTCGTCGTAGGCGCAGAAGCGGTCGCGGAACGCCGAGCGCAGCCGGGTCGTGGCGGGGGTGTCCCACCCGCCGTCCCGGAAGAGGCCGATGAGGTCGTCCTCGGTCGTGGCGACCGCGCCGGGGGTGTCGCCGGGCAGGCCGGACAGCAGGTCGAAGTAGGTGCCGCGGGCCAGCCGGTAGGCCTGCCAGTCGGGGGCGTAGCTGACGATCGGGCGGTCCAGGCAGGCGTAGTCGAACATCAGGGACGAGTAGTCGGTGACCAGGGCGTCCGCCGCCAGGCACAGGTCCTCGACGCGGGGGTGGCCGGTGACGTCGAGGATCCGGGAGTGGGTGTCGGCGAGTCCGGCCTGCGCGCCGTAGAAGTAGTGGGCGCGGACCAGGACGACGTGGTCGTCGCCGAGCGCGTCGGCGAACCGGGCCAGGTCGAGGCGGGGCAGGAAGCCCTTCTGGTAGTCGCGGTGGGTCGGGGCGTAGAGGATCGCCCGCTGCCCGTCGGCGATGCCCAGCTCCCGGCGGGTGCGGAGGATCTCGTCGTCGCCGGTCGTGAAGTAGACGTCGTTCCGCGGATAGCCGAGCTCCAGCGGGGCGTACGCGGCCGAGGGGTAGACGCGCTCCCAGACCTGGGTGGAGTGCGGGTTGGCGGAGAGGCTGTAGTCCCACTGGTCGGTGTGGGCGAGGACCTTGGCGAAGCTGATGCCGTGCGTGCCGGCCGGGTAGCGGCGCTGGTCGAGGCCCATCTTCTTGAGCGGGGTGCCGTGGTGGGTCTGGAGGTAGACCTGGCCGGGGCGCTTGGTGAAGCCGCCGGGGAACGACGAGTTGTTGATCAGGTACGTCGCCGTGGCCATGGTCTGCCAGTAGCGGCGGGAGCCCTCGATGACGTACGGGACGCCGGCGGGGACGCGGTCCTTGTGCCGGGAGGAGACGACGAAGACGCCCTTGACGTGCGGGGCGAGCCGGCGGGCCGCGGCGTGGACGGCGGCCGGGTTGCAGCTGACGCCGCGGTTCCAGTAGGCGCCGTAGACCGCGAGGTCGGGGTCGAGCCGTGCGGTGCGCAGGTCGGTGCGGTAGGCGGCCTTCATGACGCGCGAGCGGAGCTTCTTCTTGTGCCGCTTGAGCGCCGAACTCACGCTCTTCTTGCGGTCCTTGGCCTTCTCCTGCTTCTGGTACGCGGACCAGGACCCGGCGGCGAGCGCCTGTTCGCGCGGGCCCTGCGGGGTGTGTCCGGCGGGGCGGTGCGCGCGGTGCAGCTCGGCGGCGAGGCGGAAGAGTTCGGGTCGGTCCCCGGCGGTGGTGCGCGAGCCGTCGTCGAGGACGGCGAGGACGCGGCGGACGGCGACCGGGAAGAGGCGGGCCGTGTCGGCGGTGGCGGCGAGCAGTTCCCCGTAGCGCTCCACGACCGCGAAGTGCTGCCGGCCCGGCGTCCCGGCGAGGCCGCCCGCCCGGCGCTTGCGCCAGCGCACGCAGGGGCGGGGCAGCGTCGCGAGGGTGCCCGCCTCCAGGACGGCGCGGTGGGCCGGGACCACGTCCTCGTAGGGGCCCTCGGGGGTGAAGGCGAGGCCGCGCCCGGTCCAGAAGTCGCGGCGGACGGCGCGGTTCCAGGCGGCGGGGGTGAGGGCCAGCGGGTCGGCGCCGTCGAGGTCGTCGCCGCTGCCCCAGACCTTGTCCCACCAGTCGGTGCGGTCGTGGTCGTAGAGCAGGACGTCGGGGTCGTCCGCCGCGGTGAGCGCCGTGTCGATCGCGGCGAGGGCGCCGGGCAGCAGGGCGTCGTCGGCGTCGAGGAAGAGAAGGTAGTCGCCGGTGGCCGCGTCCACCCCGGCGGTGCGGGCGGCGCCGACGCCCTCGCGGGCGGGCCGGGTGACGACGCGCACCCGTGGATCGCGCTGCGCGTACTCCGCGGCGATCGCGCCGGAGGCGTCCGGGGAGGCGTCGTCGACGACGATCAGCTGCCAGTCGGTGTGGCTCTGACCGAGCACGGAGTCCAGGCACTCACGGAGGTAGCCCTGGACGCGGTAGGCGGGGACAACAACGGAGAATCGGGACATAACACCTGACGGTACCTCAGCCCTCCGCGCGCCGGGCCGGGCTCGCTCACCCACACGGATTACCCGAGGCAAAATCATTGACGCGATCGGGCACATCGAATGAATGCCGCAAAAGCCTCATATCACGCGCCTCAGTGTCGTCGTCCCCGTCTACAACGTCGAGGACTACCTGGCCGAGTGCCTGGAGTCGATCGCCGCTCAGACCCTGACCGACCTCGAGGTGGTCCTCGTGGACGACGGGTCCACCGACGACAGCCCGCGGATCGCCCGCGCCTTCGCGGCCCGCGACCCCCGCTTCCGCTACGTCCGGCAGGACAACGCCGGGCTGAGCGCCGCCCGCAACACCGGCGTGCGGCACGCCGACCCGGCCGCCGTGTACCTCACGTTCGTCGACAGCGACGACGTCGTGCCGCACGACGCGTACGAGCGGATGATCGCCAGCCTGCAGCGCACCGGCTCCGACTTCGCGACCGGCAACGTGTGGCGGCTGAACGAGCGCGGCCGGCAGCAGGCCTGGCAGTACAAGTGGCTGACGCGGCGGCGCGAGCGGACCCACATCACCCGCGACCGGCAGCTCCTGTCCGACCGGGTCGCCTGGAACAAGGTGTTCCGCCGCGCGTTCTGGGACAGGCACGCATTCACCTTCCCCGAGGGGAAGTTGTACGAGGACACGCCCGTCATGATCCCGGCGCACTTCCTCGCCGAGTCCGTCGACGTGCTCGACGACCACGTCTACTACTGGCGGGTGCGCGAGGGCTCCATCACCCGGCGGCGCACCGACGTGAAGGGCGTCCGCGACCGGATCGCGGCCTGCGACCACGTCAGCCGCTTCCTCGCCGAGCGCTTCCCCGACCGGCCCGAACTGAAGAGGACGTACGACACGTCCTGCCTGCGGGACGACTTCGTGTACTTCCTCGACGGGCTGCCGATGGGCGGGCCCGAGTACCGGCAGGCGTTCTGCGACGACACGGCGGCGTTCCTGCGCCGCGCGGACCCGGCGGTCGCCGACGGCCTCCCCCTCGACCTGCGGGTGAAGTGGCATCTCGTGCGCGAGCGCCGTCTGGACGACCTGGTGCGCCTGCTCTCCTTCGAGCGCCGCAACGGCACCGCCTTCCAGGTCCGCGGATCGCTGCGGCGCAGCGCCGCCTACCCGGGCCTGACCCGGCTGCCCGAGCGGCTCGTGAAGGTCGGCAAGCGCGAGATGCCGGTGGTGGCGCGGGTCCGCGAGACGGTGTGGGGCACCGACGGGAAGCTGCGCGTCAGCGGCTACGCGTACGTGAAGAACCTGGCGGCCGACCGGCCCGGCCACTCGGTGAGGACGGGTCTGCTCAAGGCGGCGGGCAGCCGTACGCAGCTGCGGCGGGTGCCGACCCGCACCGTCCCGGACCCGCTGGCCACCGCCGACTCCGGTCAGGAGCTGCACAGTTACGACCACTCCGGGTTCACCATGACGATCGACCCGGAGAAGCTGAAGGTGAAGGGGCGGTGGCGGCCCGGCACCTGGAACCTGGGCGTCGTGGTCGCCGGGCACGGGCAGCTGCGCCGGGCGGCGCTGCGCGCGCTCGACGGTTCGGCGCAGCAGCACCTGGTGCGCGACCTCGGCGACGGGGCGCGGCTGGTCCTCGGCTACGCCAAGGGGCGGCTCGTGCTGAAGGTGGTGGAGTACGCGGCGCTCGCCGACGACCACCGCGCCGAGGACGGCGCCATGGTGCTGGCGGGCCGTCTGCGCGGCGGCGTCGAGCCGCGCACCCTGCGCCTGACCCACAAGCACTCGGGCACCGAGTGCGCGTACCCGGTGACGTGCGCGGGCGGCCGGTTCCTGGTGCGGGTGCCGCTCGCCGACCTGGCGGCGGTGGAGCAGCCGCCGCACCGCGCGCCCAAGGAGGTCGAGCCCGCGCACGGCGACCGCTGGCAGGTGAACTTCGTCCTGCCCGACGGGAAGTCGCGTTCGGTGGCGGCGGCGCTCGATCTGCCGCCGGGCCGGTACGCGGCCGGGGGGCGCGAGCTGTGCGCGTCCGCCAACGACCAGGGCCAGCTCGTGGTCGAGCTGACCCGGCAGCCGGTCGCCGACCTGGTGAGCTGGGCCGGCGACGGCTCGTTCGTCGTGGAGGGCACGGCCTGCGAAGCCTCGTGGCAGCGGCCGGAGTTCGTGCTGCGGCACAGCTCGACCAACGAGGAGGTCAGCACGCCCGCCGAGCACGACAGGGACCGCTTCCGGGCGGTCGTCGCGCCCTCGGAGCTGTTGGAGGGGCGCTGGTACGCGTTCCTGCGGGAGGCCGAGGACCGGCTCGGCGACGGGGTCCCGGTACGGGTCCTGACGTCGGTCGGCACCGAGCTGCCGCGCCACCGCCCCTCCTCTGAGAGGGAGTTCACGCTGGACCGGCGCTTCGGCGACCGGCTGCTCGTGGAGGCGGGCCCCTCTCTCTCCCCCGCCGACCGCGGCCCTTACCGCCGCCACCGGCTGCGCACCGTGCACTATCCGGCCCAGCGGCAGCTCCCGCTGCGCGACGCGGTCCTGTACGTCGACGGGGACTCGCCGCGCGCGGTCCACGCGGAGCTGGTGCGGCGCGGCGCGGACGTCGAGCACCTGTGGGTGACGCGTGACGGCCGCACCCGGGTGCCGGAGTCGGCGCGCGGTGTCGAGGAGTTCTCGGCCGACTGGTACGCGGCCCTGGCGCGCTGCCGCCGGATCGTCACCGCCCATCAGCTGCCCGACTTCTTCGAGCGCCGGGCGGGCCAGACGGTCGTGCAGACCTGGGACGGCACCCCGCTCAAGCGGATCGGTGCCGACCTCACCGACACCCTGTACGCCGACCACGACCATCTGGCGCTGCTGCCGAAGCTGGCTCGCCAGTGGGACGTCCTGGCCGTGCCGTCCCGCTGGTCGGCCCCGCACCTGTCGCGCGCCCTCGCCTACGACGGGGAGGTCCTGCAGGCCGGCTCGCCGCGCAACGACATCCTGTTCGGCGCGCCCGCCGACCGCGCGGAGCGGGCCGGGCGGCTGCGCCGCGACCTCGGCATCGACGCGGACAAGCGGATCGTGCTCTACGCGCCGACGTACCGCGACCACCTCGCGCACTCCCCGGGCCGCTTCCGCCACGAGCCGGCCTTCGACTTCGCGGCGGCCGAACGCGAACTCGCCGCGGATCACGTGCTGCTGGTCCGCAAGCACCCGCAGGCGACGGGCCGCCTCACCGGAGCGCGTGCCCCGTTCGTCCGGGACGTCACGGACCATCCCAGCGCGGCCGAGCTGCTGCTGCTCGCCGACGTGCTGGTGACGGACTACTCGTCGCTGATGTTCGACTTCGCGCACACCGGCCGCCCGATGCTCTTCCACACCTACGACCTCGACCACTACCGGGACACGGTGCGCGGCTTCTACCTCGACTTCGAGGACCACGCGCCGGGCCCGCTGCTGTCCTCCACCGACGACGTCGTGTCCGCGCTGCGGGAGTTGGACACGCTCACGGACCGGCACGCGGCCGCGTACGAGGCGTTCCGCTCGGCGTTCTGCGACCTGGACGACGGGCGCGCGGCGGAGCGGGTGGCGGAACGGCTGATGCGATGACCGTCCCGGTCCTCACCCGGCGGGTGGTGCGCGGCGCGACCGCCCTGCGGGGCGGCCGCTTCTGGCGCCCCACGCCGTTCTTCGTCGTCGGCGGCCTGTTCTGGCTGGTGATGACGCTGGCGTACTGGCGGGTGCCGATGTGCTGCGACTTCGGCCAGCACGCGGCGGTCGTCGAACGGCTCAGGGCGTCCCTGCTCCACCCCCGCCACCCCATGGCGGACCTGCCGGGCGCGGGCAGCCCCTACTACTCCCCGTACGCGGTCGCGGAGGGCGCCTTCGCCCGGCTGACGGGCCTGGCGGGCTGGGAGGTCGTGAAGCTGGCGGGCCCGCTGAACCTGCTGGTGCTGCTGACCGGCCTGAACCGCTTCGTGCGCGGCCTGACGTCCCGCCAGTGGGCGCCGGTGCTGGCCCTGCTCGCGATGACCCTGCTGTGGGGCACGCGGACGGCCTGGTGGAGCGGTTACCTCGGCCTGATGTCGATGACGGGCAATCTCGGCTACCCGTCGACGTGCGCGATCGGCCTGGCGTTCTGGGCGTGGGCGTGGACGGGCCGGCTGCGGCCGGGCGGTTCGTGGTGGGGGTACGCGGGGCTGGGGGCCCTGGTGGGCGTCATCCTGCTGATCCACCCGATCTCATCGGTGGCGGCGGTGATCGGAGTGGCGGGGATCGGACTGGCCAGGGGCGCGGGGAAGTGCGCGACCAACCCCCACTCAGCCGCACCCGGAACACTCGCCAGATGGACAGCGGCGGGACTGGCCGCGACGGCGGTCACCCTGGTCTGGCCCTACTACGACGTCCTGTCCCTGGTCGGAGACACCCGCGTGGACGCGATCCACCAGCAGCTCTACACCGACCTGCCGGGCCGGTTCTGGCTGGCCCTCATCGGCCTGCCGGTGCTGTGGCGACGGTTCCGCCGCGACCGTCTGGACCCGCTCGCCCTGATGTTCGCGCTCGACGTCCTGGTGGTCGCCTACGGCTGGGCGACCGGCCATTACACGTACGGCCGGATCATGGGCCTGGCCCTGGTCCCGCTCCAGTTCTCCCTGGCGATCGCGCTGGCGGCGCCCCGCCCCTGGACGTGGCCCCGGCGCGCCCTGGGCGCGATCACCGCGGCGGGCGCGGCGCTCGGCTTCCTCACGGTGCAGGGCGGCGCGGTCGTGCCGTGGGGTCTGCCCCAGCCGTTGATGTGGCCGACGTACACCTGGGCGGCGCAGCACGTGCCGCCCGGTGACGTGGTGCTGACGAACGACTCCCGGGCGGCCCGTTCGCTGCCCGGGTTCGGCCCGAACCTGCTCGCGCCGCCCTGGCCGGACCCGTCCCTGGACGAGCGGGAGCGGCAGCGGCGCCTGGCCTCCGTGCGCGCGTACCTCTCCCCCGGCTCGACCCGCTCGGAGCGGACGGCGATCGCCCGGCGCTACGGCGTGCACTGGCTGCTGCTCGACAAGAACCAGAGGCTGCCCGCGGAGGCGGTGGTGGTGGCGTGGAGCCCCCGGACCGGCGAGGTGCTCGCGCGGGTCAACGGGGGCTCGCCCAGGCTGCGTTGAGCCTTACTCGACGACGAGCTCGACGTCGATGTTGCCGCGGGTCGCGTTCGAGTACGGGCACACCTGGTGGGCCTGCTCGACGAGCTTGCGGCCGGTCTCGGCGTCGACCGAGTCGGGCAGCTCGACGCGGAGCACGACCGCGAGGCCGAAGCCCTCGCCCTGCTTGCCGATGGAGACCTCGGCGGTGACGGCCGCGTCGGCGACGTCGACCTTGGCGGAGCGGCCGACCAGCCCGAGCGCGCTGCCGAAACAGGCCGCGTAACCGGCGGCGAAGAGCTGCTCCGGGTTGGAGCCCTGGCCGTTGCCGCCCATCGCCGTGGGGATGCCGAGCTGGAGGTCGATCACACCGTCGGAGGAGACGGCGCGTCCGTCGCGTCCGTGGGTGGCGGTGGCGACGGCGGTGTAGATGGCGTCCATGGGAAGACCCTGCCTCTCGAATGACCTGGGGCGTTCATGACCTGCTGCGCGCAGGAACAACAACAGGACCCAGTAGAGCACGCAATTCAATTGTGCACAACTCAATCGCGTGGGGTCGGCTACCCTGGACCCATGACCACCACCGGGAACCACGAGGACTATCTGCTGCTCGACCGGCAGATCTGCTTCTCACTGAACGCGGCGTCGCGCGCGTTCGGCGGCGTCTACCGCACCCTCCTCAAGGACCTCGGTCTCACCTATCCCCAGTACCTGGTCATGCTGGCCCTCTGGGAGGACGGCGAGCTCCCGGTCAAGCGCCTCGGCGAGCGGCTGCGCCTCGACTCGGGCACGCTCTCGCCACTGCTCAAGCGCCTGGAGGCGAACGGCCTCGTGCGTCGCGAGCGCAGCGCGCGGGACGAGCGCTCGGTGAACGTGACGCTCACGGAGGCGGGCGCCGCGCTGCGGGAGCGCGCGGTGGAGGTCCCGGTCAGGATCGCGCAGGCGACGGGCTTCGAGCTGGAGGAGATCGAGGACCTGCGGGAGCGCCTGAACCGGCTGACCGAGGCACTGGACCGCTCGGCGCTCGACTAGCCCCCTCCAGGACCCGGGGCGCGACGCAGATGCGAGACAGACGCCGATACGGGACATACGCTCCCGAATCGTGACAGTCGACACGCAGAACCGCCCGACCGCCCTCGCCCCGGTCCATGCCACCTGGGTCCGCCCGAGCCGGACCGCCCGCGTCGCCCTCCCCGTCACCTGGCTGCTCACCCGCGCCGCGATGCTCCTGCTGCTCGTCCGGGACGACGCGCACCCGCTCGGGGTCGGCGGCGTCGCCCGCGAGGTCCACGGGCTGTACGCGCGGTGGGCCGCGACGCTCGCCCACGGCTCGTTCCCGGCCGGCGACCCGATGTGGCAGTACCCGCCGGGAGCGGGACCGGTGCTCCTCGCGCCCGGTCTGCTGCCGGGCCTGACGTACTTCCAGGCGTTCGTGGCGCTCACCCTCGCCGCGGACGCGCTCGTCACGTACGTGCTGGTGCGCGGCGACCGCGACCCGCGCGGCGGCTGGCTCTGGACGGCGGGCCTCCCTCTGCTCCTGCACATCCCGCTCGCCCGCTACGACGTCCAGGTCACCGCGCTCGCCGTCCTCGCGCTGCTCGCCGTCCACGAGGCGCCCCGCCTCTCCGGGGCCCTCGCCGCGGTCGGCGCCCTGGTGAAGGTGTGGCCCGCGCTGACCCTGCTGGGCGCGCCGCGGGGCCGTACGACACGGGAGGCGTGGGGCGCGGCCCTCGCCGCCGGGGCCGCGCTGCTGCTGGTGCTGGCGGTGGCCTTCCGCTCGCCGTTCTCGTTCCTGGGCGGGCAGGGCGGGCGCGGGGTGCAGATCGAGTCGCTCGGCGGGACGCTGCTCGCGTTCGCGCGGCTCGCCGGATGGCCGGGCCAGGTCCGCTACCAGTACGGGGCGATGGAGTTCGTCGGGCCGCACGTGGGGATCGTCGCGGGCGCCTCGCTCGCGCTGACGGCCGCGGCCTTCGGGCTGCTGCTGTGGTGGCGGGTGCGGGCCCGGCAGTACTCGGCGGCGACGCCGTACGACGCCGCGCTGTGCGCCGTGCTGATGTTCACCGTCACCAGCCGGGTGATCAGCCCGCAGTACCTGATCTGGCTGCTCGGCCTCTCCGCGGTCTGCCTCACCTCGCGCCGGACCACCCAGCGCACGGTCGCGCTGCTGGTCCTCGCGGCGGCGGCGGTGAGCGCGCTCGCGTACCCGGTGCTGTACGAGGACGTGATGGCCGGGACATGGACGGGCGTCGCCGTGATGACGGTGCGCAACGCCCTTCTCCTCGGAGGGGTTTTCGTGTCGTTCCGTTCCCTTTGGAGGGCCACAAAAGAGTAAAAGTTCCGGCTTACCGGACAATTACCTGAAACCCCTAAGATTCCCCCTGTGAACGTCCCGCACTCCCCGGCCCCCACCGTCTCGGTGGTCGTCATCGGTTACGACGACGCCGCCCATGTCTCCGACGCGGTGCGCTCCGCTCTCGCGCAGGGGCCGGCGGTGCGCGAGGTGATCGCGGTCGACGACTGCTCCACGGACGGCAGCGGCGCCCTGCTCGACTCGCTCGCCGCCCACGAGCCGCGGCTGACCGTGGTGCACCGCGAGGTCAACAGCGGCGGCTGCGGCACGCCCCGCAACGACGGGATCGCCCGCGCCTCCTCCTCGTACGTGATGTTCCTCGACAGCGACGACGTGCTGCCGCCGGGCGCGGTGGACGCGCTGCTCGGCGCGGCCGTGACGCACGACGCGCAGGTCGCCGCCGGGCTGTGCGTCCGGCGCGAGATCCCGTCCGGGCACGAGACGCCCTGGCAGCCGGAGCTCTACGCGAAGCCGTCCGTGGTCGTCCATCCGACCCGGCGCCCGCGCCTCGTCCACGACACGCTCTGCGTCAACAAGCTGTACCGCACGGATTTCCTGCGCGCGCACGCGATCCGTTTCCCGGACGGCCGGTTCGTCTACGAGGACTTCGTGTTCACGGCGCGCGTGCTCGCCGCGGCCCCGCGCATGGCGCTGGTCCCCGACCGGGTCTACGTGTGGCACGTGCGCCGCGCCGCCGAGAGGCTCTCGCTCTCCCTTGACCGGTCCGGCATCGACAACTGGCAGGCCCGCCTCGACGCCCACCGCCAGGCCGTCGACATCCTCCTCGGCGCCTCGCAGAAGCGTCTCGCCCGGGCGGCGCGCTCCGCCTTCCTCGACCATTCCTTGCGGATGTACGCGCGCGAACTCGATCTGCGCGGGCCCGAGTACCGCGCCGAGTGGTGGACCCGGACCCGCGCCCATCTGGAGTCCTTCGACACCGCCGACTTCGAGGCGGCGCCGGCCCCGGGCCGCGTCGTCGGCCGTGTCGTCCTCGCCTCTCCGACACCCCGCGACCTGCCCCGCGTCAAGGAGGTCGCCTCCCGTCCGGCGCGGCTGCTCCCGCCGTACGCGCGTGCCGCCGACGGCACGCCCGTCTGGTCGTCGGACCTGCCCCAGGTCACCCTGGAGCATCTGCTGCACCGCCCGATGAGCCTGCTGCCGCTGGCCGTCGACGGCGAGCTGCGGCCGAGCGCCCGCGGCACCCGGCTCCGGCTCCGGCTGCACGAGCTGTACGGGCGGGTCGCGGACGCGGGGCCGCGCACGGTCGACGTGGAGCTGGTCGACCGGCGGCGCGGCACGGTCCTGCAGCGCCGCACGGCGGCCTTCACGGCGCTGTCCGAGGACGAGATGTGGGTGGCGGCGGTCCGGCTCGACCTGTCCGCGCTCGGCCGCCCCGGCACCTGCGACATCCGGCTCCGGCTGCACTTCGCGGACGGCAGCCACCGGGACACCACGGCGCACGCCGTCCGCGGCCGCCGCCTGCTGCGCCGTGCCGTGGTGCCGAGCCGCCGCCACGGGGTGCTGCTCGCCCAGCCGTACGCCACCCACTCCGGCGCCCTCGCGCTGCGCACGGCGCCGGGGCTGCGCGGGGTGGCGTCGGTGGTGCGGCGCCGGGCGGCCCGGCTGCTTCACTGACTTCCGGGCCGCGGGCTCCGGGGGTGCACGTTCACCGCTTTCGACGACGAGGGGACCTCACCGACATGACCTGGCTGATCACCGGCGGGGCCGGCTACATCGGCGCGCACGTGGTGCACGCGCTGCGCGCGGCGGGCGAGAGCGCCGTCGTCTACGACGACCTGTCCACGGGCGTGGCCGAGCGGGTCCCGTCCGATGTGCCGCTGGTGACCGCCTCGACGCTGGACCGCGCCGCGCTGGACCGCACGCTCGCCGGGCACGCGGTCACCGGCGTCATCCATCTGGCGGCGAAGAAGCAGGTCGGCGAGTCGGTGGAGCGGCCGCTGCACTACTACCGCGAGAACGTCGAGGGCCTGCGGGTCCTGCTGGAGGCGGTGACGGCGGCCGGTGTGCGCTCCTTCGTGTTCTCGTCGTCGGCCGCGGTGTACGGCATGCCGGACGTGGAGCTGGTCACCGAGGACACCCCGTGCGTGCCCATGTCCCCCTACGGCGAGACGAAGCTGGCGGGCGAGTGGCTGGTCCGGGCGACGGGCCGCGCCACGGGCCTGGCGACGGCGTCCCTGCGCTACTTCAACGTGGCCGGGGCGGCCTCCCCCGAACTCGCCGACACCGGCGTCTTCAACCTCGTCCCGATGGTCTTCGAGAAGCTGACCGCGGGCGAGGCGCCTTGTGTCTTCGGCGACGACTACCCCACCCCGGACGGCACCTGCGTCCGCGACTACATCCACGTCGCCGATCTGGCCGAGGCCCACGTCGCGGCGGCGCACCGCCTGGCCGGCGCGGCACCCGGCACCGGCCTGACCCTCAACATCGGCCGCGGCGTCGGCGTCTCGGTCCGCGAGATGATCGACCTCATCAACGAGGAGACGGGCCACGCCCTGGCCCCCGAGGTCACCCCGCGCCGCCCCGGCGACCCGGCGCGGGTCGTGGCGTCGGCGGACCGGATCGCGACGGAGCTGGGCTGGACCGCGAAGCGGGACGTGCGGGAGATGGTGGCGTCGGCCTGGGCGGGCTGGCCCGAATCAAGCCCCTCCGGCGATTGAGGAGCGGGGTCCGGGGCAGAGCCCCGAGGCCTCAGCCCGATCGCCGGGCCACGGTTCACAGGACCCCGCACAGACCCTCACCCCCGCCCAGGCGCACCCCCACGAACCCTCCGCACCAGCTGGCCGACCTCCCCCGAAAGCCCCACCCCCACCGCCAACGCCAGTGTCACCGCGGCGACATTGACCAGCCCCCCGACCCCCAGGGTCGTCCGCCCGGAGGCCAGCGCGCTGAGGGCGACGTAGAGCGCCCCGCCCGGCAGCAGCGGGGCGATCCCGGGGACGACGAGCGGCAGCGCCGACTCGCGGCGGCGCCGGGCCACCCAGTGCCCGGCACCGCCGACCACGGCCGCCACCAGCGCCGTACCGACCAGCGACGAGAATCCCAGCGCCCGGAACTCGACCGCCACCACGAACGCGCCGAGCCCGAGCGCCGCCGCGGGCAGCCAGTCGCGGCGCGGCGTACGGGCCCGCGCCGCCACGGCCACCGCGAACACGACGGCGCCCGCGGCGGGCGATCCGAGGTAATCGACCCGCGCGGCGGACGGCACGATCGGCACCCCGAACCCCAGCAGATCGCCCACCCCGAGCACCACCACGACCCCCGTGACGACCGCGGCGAACACGAGCAGCGCGTCGGAGAGCCGCCCCAGCGCGGTCAGATAGTGCCCGGTCAGCGCGTCCTGCACGGCGCTCACGAACGTCACCGTGGGCAGCAGCCCGAGCACCCCCGCCACCACGATGGCCTGCACGGCGAACGGCGGCGCGCTCCCGCTGACGGCCAGCGCGAGCGCGGCGGCCGGCATCGACGCGACGGCGTACCGGTAGAACGCGGGCACCCCGTGCCGCGCCAGCCACCCGCACAGCTGCGCGCCGAGCAGCCCGGCCACGAACGAGCACAGCGAGGTGAGCGGCCCGCCGCCGAAGACGACGGCGGCGCCTGCGGCCACGGCACCGGTCTGCACCGGCACCCGCCACCGCGCCCACCGCCCGCGCTCCGCGGGCGCGTCGAGGATCCGCGCGGTCCGCGCCCGCGCCTCCTCCAGGGAGAGCTGCCGCGCGCTGATGTCGTCCACAAGGCTGTGGATACGGCTGAGGGTCCGGAAGTCGGTCGCGTGCTTGCGGATGACGCGGCTCGCGTGCAGCGGCGTGAGCTCGCCGGGCGCGTACCCGGACAGCGACACGGAGGCGAGGGTGACGCTCGGCTCGCAGTAGCTGAGTCCGTACGTCTCGGCGGTGACCAGCATCCCGGCGACCGCCTCCTCGGCGGAGGCACCGTACGACAACAGCGCCTCCCCGAGCCGGATCGCGAGATCGGCGACGCGCGCCCCGTAGGCCTCCATGTCGGCCCGCCCGTCATCGTGCAGCAGCTCACCGCCGTACCCGTAACTCCGGGTCGGTTCGAGCCCCCGCAATCGCGGCAGGGCCTGCGTCAGCCAGGGAGGGGTGGGCGGGGTGCTGGTCTCGGGCCTCACAGACATATAGATGGAGCGTAACGGACATAACGCCCATTTGGCCTATCGGTCCGGAGTCGTCACCGGGCGCGCGCTCACCGCGTCAGCGCCGCCTCGAACTCCCCGCGTCTGCTTGCCTGCCACTCCTGCAGCCGGTCCCAGCCGGACCAGCCGCCGCGCTGTGCCAGTGCGGCGGTGAAGGCCGGGTCGCCGGCCGTCACCCGGCGGGCGACGAAGGCGCGGCAGACCGTGGTGGCCTGTTCGATGACGGTGGGGAGGGCGGCGCGGTCGGCGGCCGGGAGGCCGTAGGCGTCGGCGAGGACGGTCAGGCGTGCCGCCACGTCGAGGCCTTCCGGGTAGGTCCCGGCGGCCGAGAGCGGGTCGCGCATCGGGATCCAGTAGCGGGCCGTCATGGCGACGTCCCAGACCGGGCGGCCGGGCGCCGCCGCGTCGAAGTCGATGAGGGCGACCGCGTGGCCGTCCCGGAAGACGACGTTCTCGGGGCAGACGTCGTTGTGGCAGAGGACGGGTCCGCCCGCCGGGTCGGCGAAGTCGCGGGACCAGTCGGCGTCCGCGGGGATCTCCGTCGCCGCGTCGTGCATCCGGCGCAGCAGCACGCCGACCGACCGCAGCGCGTCGTCGGTCATCGCCCAGGCCGGGAAGGGCGGCAGCGCGACATCCCCTGGTACGTACGTGAGTTGCTCGCGCCGCCCGTCCGCGCCGCGGCCCACGGGGAGCGGCGCCCCGTCGAAGCCCCGGCGCCGCAGCGCGGCGAGGTGGGCGTGCAACGCGTCCGCGTGCGGGGGCGCCGGGCGGTCCACGACCTGGCCCCGCCGGTACACGGCCCCCGCGTTGGCCAGGCCCCCGGCGAGCGGCTCCACGTCCTCGGGCGCGGCCACGTCAGTCCTTCCGGCCCGTGACGGCCACCGTGACGCCGAGCCCCACCATCGCGAGGCCGCCCGTCCCGCCGACCATCGCGAGCCGTCGCGGCGAGCGCGCGAACCAGGACCGGGCCGTCGACGCCACCAGGCCCCACAGGCTGTCCGAGGTGATCGCGATGGCGTTGAAGACCAGCCCCAGCAGCAGCATCTGCAGCGTGGCGTGCCCGGCCTCGCGGTCGACGAACTGGGGCAGGACCGCCGCGAAGAAGACGATCGTCTTGGGGTTGGCGACCCCGACGGCGAATCCTTCCCCGAGGGTGCGCAGGGTTCCGGTGTGCCGGGTGTCGTCCTCGGCCTCGAACGCGGCGCGCAGCGAGCCCCGTTGCCGTATCGCCTTGATCCCCAGGTGGATCAGGTACGCGGCACCCAACAGCTTCAGCGTGGTGAAGACGACGATCGAGCGCTCCACGATCGTCCCGACGCCGAGCGCCACGGCGACGACGAGGACGTACGCCCCGAGGGTGTTGCCCGCGACGGTCGTGAGCGCCGCGCGCCGCCCCTGGGCGAGGGCGCGGCCGACGACGAACAGGACGCTGGGTCCCGGGATCACGATGAGGAGGAAGGACATCGCCGCGAAGGCGAGCAGGCGGTCGGTCGACAGCAGAGTCATGGACCCCATGGAGCCACGAACCCGTTCGCGGCTCCACTCATATTCCGTGCCCCTGCCGCCCGCCGCGGACGGCAGGACCGGCACAGGCCGTCCGGGACCGCCTCCGGGCGGCCGGGCACGCCGCAGTCCGTGCACTCGACGAGGTTGCGGGCCCGGGTGACGGGAGGCGCGTCCGGTACGGACCGCACGGCGCGTTCCGGGGGCAGCTTGTCGCGCAGCCGGTGGGCGACGAACGCGCGCGGCGACTGGACCACGTCCGGCAGCCCTGCCGTCAGCGCCCGGGTGAGCAGGTACGGGTCCGGGTCCCGGGCGAGCCAGGTGGCGGCGAGCCCTTCGAGGGCGGCGCAGTCCGCGGCGGAGAGGACCAGGCGCGGCTCACGGAGGCCGAGCCGGGCGAGTGTGCGGTACGCGTCGGAGCGGGCGGGCGGCGCCTCGGGGGCGGCCGGGGGTTCGGGGTCCGCGTCGGGTACGTCACCGTCGAGATGGCGCGTCCACCACTCGTTGCTCCGTGCGGTACGCGACCAGTACGTGCGGAACACCCACCGGGTCACCCCGTCCGGCCCCGCGTCCGCGCGGCGGCGTACGCGGCGCAGGTGTCCGGCGGCGGAGAGTTCGTTGAGCGCCGAGCGGACCGCCATCTGACCGTAGAGGGGCTGGGCCTTCGCGAGGGTCTTGGCGTCCATCGCGGCGTTCTCGGGCAGCGCGTCGATGAACCCGGCCAAGTAGCGGGCGCGGAGCGGGAGGTGCGCGAAGGAGTCCCGGCGGAGGGGGTCCTGGTCCGGGGTGCGGCGTTTCCCGTATCCCGGGTTGGCCATGGGATGTGCGGGGGACGGCAGGGCGGGGCTAAGGTCGGCAGTAGCCACGAGATCGCTCGATTCGATCTTGGAGGTCAGACCCCGGCGGGTGTTCGCAGCACTCGACCGGGGTCGTTTGTTGCCGCGAACGCTAGAGGGTCGCGACCCTCCGTCGCAAGCCGGTCACGAAAAGTCATCTCCACTGGCAGCGGCGGCAGTTGGACCGCCACGCAAGGGAGGGCGGGAGGGTGGGTCAAGACCCCACCACCCATTCCTTGAAAGCGCGGCTCGGCTCTTGCGGCTCGAAGCTCAGGTGGTGCGGGCGTGCGCGATGAAGGCCGTCCAGGCGGGTGCGGCCGCGGTGAACGTCGGGCCCTGGGGGCCTAGCTTCGAGTCGCGGATGTGGATGGCTCGGGGGGCAGCTTCTGCGCAGGCGACGTCGAGAGCGACTTCGAGGCACTCTCCGCCCTGACTGTCGCTGTAGCTGGACTTGATCCACGTCAGACGGGCGCTCACGGGGCCTCCGCCACCTTTCTGATGAACTCGGCCGAATCCTCGGGGCTCAGAGCGTGCATCCGGATCATGCCATGGGCACGGGTGAGCGAACTGACCTTGTCCGCACCGGCGTACAGCGTGCTCGTCTCCGGGCCTTCCACGTACGCGTAGTGCTCATGGTCGACCGTCTCCAGCAGCGCGATGGCCCCGTTGAGCGCGACACCGTACGCCCTCCCGAACGGCAGCACCTGAATCGAGACGTTCCGCAACTCCCCGACTTTCAGGAGATGCTGAAGCTGTTGCCTCATGACGTCACATCCGCCCACCGCCGTTCGCAGCGCCGCCTCGAACACCACGAAGCTGAACATGACGCCCGTACGCGCAGCCAGCGCCTCCTGCCGCCTGAGGCGTCCAGTGACGCGCTCCTCGACCGTCTCGTCATCCAGCGGTGGGGAGCTGGCGCCGATCAGCGCCTTCGCGTACTCCCTCGCCTGCAGCAGCCCAGGAATGAGCAGAGGCTGGTAGAAGCTGACGGCGATGGCGTCCTTCTCCAGCGCCATGTACTCCTGCGAGCGCTGCGGATGCGGCTCCGGTTTCAGGTACTCCTGCGCGGCGACGATCTTCCCGCCGGCTCCGCACAACTGGTCCGCGACCTGGAGCAGTCGCAGAGTGGGCTTGCGGCGGCCGTTCTCCATGGACTTGACGTACTCACAGCCGTACCCGGCCTCCCTGGCCAGGGCCTCGCGCGCCACACCGGCCTCGGTGCGCCACAGCTTGATCTGACTGCCGCAGTAGCGCCATGCGAGATTCGCGTCATTCGACATCGGCACGCATCCTCCACCGGGGGCCACGACGGGTACAACTACCCGTTGTACCCGCGCCGTTACTCCTGAGGCTACTCGGCGACCGGAACGGTAGGGGCATGCAGACGACAGGCCGCCCCGCGACGGCCCTCCCCCAGGACATCGAATGGCGCCTGCCGCGTCACGCCCGCAGTGTCGGGCGCGTACGGAAGCTCTTCCGGGAACAGGCCGCGTCCTGGGCGCTGCCCGAAGACATCAAGGATGCCGCCGAGCTGCTGCTGAGCGAGCTGGCGACGAACGCGTACCGGCACGCGAAGGTGCCGGGGCGGGAGATCCGGGCGCGGGCGGTACTGGACCGGGAGGGCGGCCGGCTGCGCCTCATCGTGACGGACGCCGACGGGACTCCCCCGGCGCCGCTGCCCCAAGCGCCCGCCCCCGGAGCCGAGTCGGGGAGGGGCCTCGCGCTCGTCGAGGCGCTGGCGGACACCTGGGGCTCGGAGCCGCGTCCGTGCGGGCCCGGCAAGACGGTGTGGTGCGAACTCCGCCTGGACCAGGGCCCTTCGACGACCGGCACCTAGTGGGAGCTGTGCCCGCACATGCCTTCTTCCAGCTCGTGGATGTCCCGGTCGCCGGAGGCCACACAGGTCCAGCGGACCGGATCCTCGTACTCCCAGCTGGTGGGGTCGGCGAGGAGAGCGTCCAGGTCCTTGCCCGTCACCTCTTCGCTGGTGTGGTCAGCGGGCCACTCGTCGGACTGGAACACCTTGATGAAGCCGAGGCGCTGCCAGCAGGTGATGAGGCGGGTGAAACGCGGGATGTGCGTCCTCCACTCCTCCTCGTCCTCCGTGTCGGACCAGTCGGCGAGCAGGGCCCAGAGGTCCGCCCCCTCCCCTCCGTTGATGAAGAGGCAGTACTCGTCGTCCGCCCACTCCTTCACCGTCAGACCAGGCGGCGCGCGGTCGCCCACCGCGTCAGCTCGTGCCGGTTCGACAGCTGGAGCTTCCGCAGGACCGCCGAGACGTGCGACTCGACCGTCTTCACGGAGATGAAGAGCTGCTTCGCGATCTCCTTGTAGGCGTAACCGCGGGCGATCAGGCGGAGCACCTCCCGCTCGCGCTGCGTGAGGCGGTCCAGGTCCTCGTCGACCGGCGGCGCGTCCGTCGAGGCGAAGGCGTCGAGGACGAAACCGGCGAGGCGCGGCGAGAACACCGCGTCGCCCTCCTGGACACGGAAGATGGAGTTCACGAGGTCCGTGCCGGTGATCGTCTTGGTGACGTAGCCGCGCGCGCCTCCCCTGATCACGCCGATGACGTCCTCCGCCGCGTCCGAGACGGACAGGGCGAGGAAGCGGACCGGGTTCTCCGCGTCGGCCATCATCTGGGCGCTGCGGCGCAGGACTTCGACCCCGCCGCCGCCCGGGAGGTGGACGTCCAGC
Organism: Streptomyces sp. cg35; assembly: GCF_050410835.1. NCBI lineage: Bacteria > Bacillati > Actinomycetota > Actinomycetes > Kitasatosporales > Streptomycetaceae > Streptomyces > Streptomyces sp. cg35. The sequence goes on along the minus strand of NZ_CP191268.1, from coordinate 5,387,016 downwards.
AGGACGACCTCCGGGCGGGTCGCCGTGATGACGGTGACGGCCTGGTCGACGTCGGCCGCCTCGCCGACGACCTCGACCCCCGTCTCGTCGGTGCGGCCGATCTCCGCCTGGACGCCCGTGCGGAACATCCGGTGGTCGTCGACCAGGACCACGCGGACGTGCCGGCCCGGACCGGTTTCCTCGATCGGTTCCGTCATGACGTCTTCTCCGCCCTCTTCATGGTCAGTTCGACCTCGGTGCCGCCGTCCGGGACCGCCCGCAGCCGGGCCGTCCCGCCGTTGCGCTCCATCCGGCCGATGATCGATTCTCTTACGCCCATGCGGTCCGCGGGGATCGCGTCGAGATCGAAGCCGGGGCCCCGGTCCCGTACGGACACGAACACCTCGTCCCCCTCGACCTCCGCGAAGACCTGGACCGCGCCGCCCTCGCCACCGTACTTGGCGGCGTTCACCATCGCTTCCCTCGCGGCCTGCATCTGTGCGCTCAGGCCGTCGTCGAGCGGGCAGTCGCCGACGACCACGACCTCCAGGGGGACGCCGTGCTTGTCCTCGACCTCGGCCGCGTTGCGCTTGACCGCCTCGGCGACCGTCTCGGGCTCCTGCGGGTTCTCGGCGGCGGCCGGCTTGTAGAGCCAGGCGCGCAGGTCGCGTTCCTGGGCGCGGGCCAGGCGGCGCACCTCCGCGGGGCTGTCGGCGTTGCGCTGGATCAGGGTGAGGGTGTGCAGGACCGAGTCGTGGACGTGGGCGGCGACCTCGGCGCGCTCCTGGGCGCGGATGCGCATCAGGCGTTCCTCGGACAGGTCCTGCGTCATCCGGATCAGGTAGGGGCCGGACAGCAGCGCGATGCCGACCAGGACCGCCAGCGCAGCCTGGAGGATCGAGCCGAGGTGCTCGGTGGCGCCCTGCGTGACGAAGATGCCGGTGACGCCCGCGCCGACGAGCACGACGCCCGCGGCGGAGCGGGCCAGGCTCAGGGTGCGCTTGCGGCGGCCGACCTCGGCCCAGCGGGCCCGGCGCGCGTTGTCGGCCTGGCGCCACACGAGGGCGACGCCCGCGCCGACCAGGACCGTGGGGATCAGGTATGCCTTGGTGTTGCCGGTGAGGTTCACGTTCTGCACGAAGATCATCGCGACGACGACCATCAGCAGCAGCGCGAGGATCTGTCCTTTGTCGGGGCGGCGCGCGACCAGCCTGCGGCGCCCGTCGGAGGACGTCTCGGTGGTGAGGACGGACGGCCGGTCGGTGCCGACGCCGCCGACGCCCAGCGGCACGAAGAACCAGAACGCCGCGTAGAGCAGCGCCCCGAGCCCGTCGGCCATGAACAGGCCCACGAAGACCAGCCGCACCCAGATCACCGGCAGGCCGAGATGCCCGGCGAGCCCCCGCGCGACCCCGCCCAGCCAGCGTCCGTCGCTGCTGCGGTAGAGCTTGCGCGGCGGCCGCGGGTCTCGCGCGTCTTCGCTGAGAGGGACGGTCGCTGCTTCCGGCATGCCACCGATCGTCACACGGCGGACCAGGTCCGGGCATCAGGGTCGGCCCCGGATACGCCCCTGATCTCCGGGCCGGTACGGGGACGGGTGTCAGGGACGATCTCAGGGTCCGGCCAGGGTCGTCCCGACTGCCGCCGGGGGCGCGGGCCCGTCACCATGGACGTATGACCGAGCAGCCTCACGACGCGGTGCCCACCGCCGAGAAGGAACCGCCCGCCCCGCTGCGCCGTTTCCGCAGGGACCGGCGGCACAAGACGCTGGGCGGCGTGTGCGCGGGCCTGGGCCGGCACTGCGACATGGACCCGGTGATCTTCCGGATCGGCCTGTCGGTGCTCGCCGTGACCGGCGGCGTCGGCCTGATCTTCTACGGCTTCGCCTGGCTCTTCGTCCCGTACGACGACGAGGACGAGAACGAGTTCCGCAAGCTGCTCACCGGGCGGGTCGACGGGCCTGGGCTCGCCGCCATCGTCACCGCGCTGGTCGGCTGCGGCGTCTTCCTGTCGATGCTGAACAACGGCGGGGCGCTCACCTTCGCCGCCGTCCTCGCGCTGCTGCTCGCGGGCGCCGGCTACTGGTCGCAGCAGCGCCGCACCGCCGACCCCGACCCCGTCGCCGCGCAGGCCGTGGCCGACGCCCCGCCGGAGGCGCAGGCGCCGCCGGTGTCCCCGGCCCCGTCCTGGTGGCGCGACCCGATCGTCAAGGACGGCACGTACGTCGGCGGCACCGGCTACTTCTGGGGCCCGGCCGGCAGCGAGGACCTCGCGGCGGAACGGGCCGGGGCGCACCGCACCGCGGCCGGACGGCGGCCCGCCGCGCCGCCGCGGCCGCCCGGGCCCCGGGGCATCGGCGCCCTCACGTTCCTGGCGGCGCTCGTCGCGGGCGCCATCGGCACCGGCGCGTCCTGGGAGTCCCGCACGTTCAGCGCCAGCCTGCAGACCGGGCTCGCCTGCGCGCTCGGCGTCTTCGGTCTCGGCATCGCGATCAGCGCGTTCCGCGGGCGGACCGGGGCGGGCTCGATCGTCCTCGCCGTGATCACAGCGGGCCTGCTCGCCGCGTCGGCCGCGCTGCCGTCGAACATCAGCACCGAGTGGGTCCGCACGGACTGGACCCCGGCGAGCGCGGCGGACGTGCGGCCGCACTACGAACTGGGCTCGGGGGTGGGCACGCTGGACCTGTCGAAGGTGGACGTGGCCGCGGGCGAGACGCTGGCCACGCACGTGGAGGTCGGGGCGGGGCGGGCGAAGGTCGTGCTGCCGAAGAACGACACGGTGAAACTGCGCATCGAGGTCGGCGTCGGGGACGTCCGGCTGCCCGGCGACGCGTCGGACGACGTGGACGTGCAGCCCGACATCGAGAAGACGGTCACGCTCGAACCGCCGGCCGGCACGAAGGCCTCCGGCGGTGTGCTGGAGCTGAATCTCGAGGTCGGTCTCGGACAGGCGGAGGTGTCCCGTGCGGCATGACTTCCATCCCGGGCGGCTGATCGCGGGCCTGGCGCTCATCGTGACGGCCGTCGTGTACTTCGGCGACGCGGGGGGTGTGTGGGACACGCCGTGGTTCATCGTGGTCCCGCTGGTGTGCGGGGGGCTGGGGCTGGCGGGGGCGGTGGGGACGGTGACCCGGGCGGTCCGCCTACGACGGGGCCGAACCGGCTGACCCTCCCCGTCGCCGGCCGCGCCCACGCATCTGCCGAGCAGCGCAGATCTGGCGCCTGCGAGCCGGTGGGACTCCTCGCGCAGTTCCCCGCGCCCCTGGAGGCTGCGGCTTCGCCGCGCCTCCCCCTACGAGACGCGCCCCTGAGATGGCGCACGCAGTGCGCATCTCAGGGGCGCGGGGAACTGCGCGAGAAGCCCCACCGAACCCGCACCCGCCAACGCACCACCAACCCGGCAGACGAAAAGGCACGAGGCCGCCGCAGGCAGGCCTCTCAGGGGCGCGGGGAACTGCGCGAGAAACCCCACCGAACCCGCACCCGCCAACGCACCATCAACGCGGCAGACGAGAAGGCACGACCGCCCCGGGTCAGTCCAGTTTCCGGCCCCGCCACCACGCGTCCACGGACCACACCGCCGCCCCGGCCAGAACCAACGGCAGCCACGCCATCAGGTAGGCCAGATCGTTGCCCAGGTAATACGGCTCGGTCGCCCAGCTCACCGTCAGCCACAGGCTCAGCGAGATCAGCGCACCCCCGACCGCCGCAATACGCGCCAGAAGCCCGAGCAGCGTCCCGATCCCGACCGCCAGCTCGCCGAAGGCAATCGCGTAGCCGAAGCCCGTCGGCGACTTCAGGGCGAGATCGACGAGCCCCGGGATCGCGGAGATGTCGCGCACCCCGCGCATCTGGTCCCCGATGGACCCGGCCCCGCTCGCCTTGAAGAACGCGCTGTCGGTGAGCTTGTCGAACGCCGCGTAGATGAAGGTGACACCGAGGAAGACACGCAGCGGGACGAGGGCGTAACGCTGCGCGGTCTCGCGCCAGCCCCCGCCTCCCCGGACGTAACTGGTGTGCAGATCCGATCTCATCCCGTGCGCCATAGCTGATCCGCCGCCTCTCGCGCCTGGTGCCCTTTACCCGACCATACGTACGAGACGGCGCCCCGGCTCAGTTCCGCGGCCGATCAGCCGGTTTCAGTCCATGACGTCGATGGCGCAGCTGTTCGTCTCGACGCCCGTCGCGGTGATCACCTGCACATCGACCCGGCCGGGCTCGACGTCCACCGGGACCGGCACCGTCAGCAGCGCGTCCGTGGGGTTGGTGAAGCCGCCGGGGACGGGCACGAGCGGCACATGGACGTGCACGGCGCCGATGCGCACGGCGACCCGGGCCAGCTGGTCGGCGGTGCCCGCGCCCGGCGGCACGAACCCGGCACCGCGGATCTCGATGTCGTCGCCGGTGCGGATCGGCGCGTCCAGGTCACCGGGCTCGCGGGCCCGCACGACGGAGAGGACGACCGGGCGGCCGCCCTCCGCGTACTTGCCGCACAGGTACGTCGCCGCCGACACCGCCACCAGGACGGCGAGGCCCCACGGCAGGTCGGGCAGCTGGTCGGGGCGGCGGGCGAGGCGGGCCGCGGCCCACACGAGCGCGGCCGCGCACACGGCGACGTACTGGATGTCGGTGAAACTGCCGCGCCCGGAGTCGTCGGTGAGCAGGTCGGCGGCGCGGGGGCGGGCGGCGCGCACCTTCTGCAGGCGCTGGGCGAGCACCCGCACCCCGATGACCCGGCGCACCAGCACCGCGACCGCGCACACCACGGCCAGCACGGTCAGCAGGCCCGCGCCACGGGCGAGTTCGAGCCCTTCGATGAGGTCGTCGCGGGCCGCCGGGCCGGACGCCGAGGCCAGCTCACCGGCCAGCACCAGTACCGAGTAGACCGCGAACAGCACCACGGAGCCCGCCACCGCGCGCGACGTCGACAGCCGGTTGTCCTCGCCGATCACCGGCGCGAGAACACCGCCGCGGGTCCGGTGCACGGACGCGGCGCCGCTCAGCAGCCCGCCGGCCACGACCGCGGCGACGAGACCCGCCGTGCGCGCGGCGCTCCAGCCCGCGCCGATCGCGGTGAGCGCCTGGACGAGCAGCAGCACCCCGACGCCGCCCCACACCACGTACAGGGTGCGCGGCCACAGCCCGGCGAGCCAGACGGCACCCTCCTCGCGGCCCCGGTCGGCGACCGCCCTGGCGGACTGGGTCAGTTCGTCGGAGATCCACTGCCGGGAGGCCCCGGCCGAGTGCGCGACAGCGGGCGGCAGACCGCCGCCGGACGCCAACTCGTCGCGCTTCGCGAGGAATTCGGCCACAGCCTTGCGGTGCCCCGCGCGCGCCCCGTGCGGGCAGTCGCCGCACGTGCACCCGCCCCCGTGCGTGCCCTGCCCCTGCCGCGCTTCCTGCACCGCCACCGCGACGCCCCCGCCCTCAGCCTCTGTCCCGCCCGTGAACTTCCTTGCGATGAAAGGGAATTGTGCCCCACACGGCGCATGCTCCGGCGCACGGGTCCGGCCCCGGAGAGTGAACGGCATTCGTCCGCATTGACCGGAGTGTTGACGACGCTGCGAGAATTTCCGTATGGCCGAGATCATCCAGCGTGACGGGACCTGGGCCTTCGACGGGACCACCGTCCGCATCACCCCAGGTCTGCACCGCACCGTGGCCCTGCTGCGGCAGACGTACGGCGAGATCAGCGTGCCGCTCACGGCCGTCTCCGGAGTCGCCTACGAGCCCGAGCGCAGGCGCGGCCGGCTCCGCCTCACCCTGCGCGAGGCCGCCGACCCGCTGCTCCAGGCCACCGGCGGCCGCCTCCCGGACCCCGCCGACCCCTACCGGCTCGCGGTCGACGCGGACCGCTCCGGGGTCGCCGAGTACATCGCCGAGGAGATCCGCCAGGCGCTGCTGCTCGAACAGCTCCCGGACGGACCCGCCGAGTCGTACCTCGTGTCGGGCCCCGCGGTCCCGGTCTCCGTCCGCTCCAGCGACGGCACCGTCTCCTTCGACGGCAGCCGGGTCCGGATCGACTGGAGCGACACCTCGGACCGGGTGAAGCGGGCGACGGGCCCGCGCGTCATCGCGCTCGGCGACCTCGACGGCGTCGACTGGGTCCCCAACTCCGGTTACGAGGACGGGGTGCTGCGCTTCGTCCTGAAGGGCTCGGCGTACGCGAAACTGCCGCCGGAGAAGGACCCGTACGCCCTCGACCTGTGGGGCAACGCCCGCAAGGACCTGCTCACGGCCCTCGTCGCGGCCGCCGTCACGGCCCGCCTGCCGCACCCCTCGACGCCGCCGGGCACCGCGGAGCGGTCGGCGACGCGCCACCCGGACCACGACGTCCTCCTGCGCCGCCTGCGGGAGCTGGGCGAGCTGCACCGGCAGGGCGTGCTCACGGACGACGAGTTCCTGATGACGAAAGGGGTCGTGCTGCGCGACTTCCGGTAGCGGGGAGCCGCGCCCGGCGAGCGGCTACGCCAGCAGATCCGGCTCGCTGCGCGTGATGTCCTGCCACAGGGACTGGTAGTTGATCCATGCCACGAGGTCCCCGCCCGTCCGGTCCCGCGTCGCGACGGCCTGCCGCCGGTCGATCAGGACGGGCCGCCCGGCCGCCCGCGCCGCGAGCTGCACCTGGCAGCACCGCTCCAGGGCGATGAACCACCAGGCCGCCGCGTCCACCGAGTCGCCGACGGTCAGTACACCGTGATTGCGCAGGACCAGCGCCTTGTACGCGCCCAGCGCGACGGCGATCCGCTTGCCCTCCCCCGCGTCGACGGAGACCCCCGTGTACTCGTCGAGCAGCGCGTGGTCCTCGTAGAAGGCGCAGGCCTCCTGGGTGATCGGCTCGATCAGCTCGCCGAGCGCGGACAGCGCGCGCCCGTACGTGGCATGGCAGTGCGCCACGGCGACCAGCTCGGGCCGGGCCCGGTGCACCTCGGCGTGCACCGTGAACGCGGCCTGGTTGACGTGATGGCGGCCCTCGACGACCTGCCCGTCCCCGTTGGCCAGCACGAGGTCCCCGACGGTGATGTGCCGGAAGGGCATCCCGAACGGGTTCACCCAGTAGCAGTCCTCGAACTCCGGGTCCCGGGCGGTGATGTGCCCCGACACCCCGTCCTCGTACCCGAGCCGCCCGAAGATGCGCAGGGCGCCCGCGAGCCGCTCCTTGCGGTGGCGCCGCTCGTCGGCCGGGTTCGTGTGCACCGGGGGCATCGCGAACTGCAGCTGGTCGGGAGGTATCGGGGCGGGGTTCTGCGTCGACATGCAGCGGAAGGTACCTCCGGGGCGGCGAAGGCGACAGAGGTCCGCTGTGAAGAGAATGCGGCGAAACGCCCGTGGATACCCGACAGGAGATGACGGGTATGGGCGCCACACTCGACGCATGACGTCGAACGTGACCTCCTGGGCAACCTTCACCGCCGCCGAGCCGGACCTCGCCAAGACCGTCGAGGAGCGCTTCGGCCGGCACACCCACCATGTCCTCGCGACCCTGCGCAAGGACGGCTCGCCCCGCACCTCCGGGCTCGAAGTGCGCTTCCTGGACGGCGAGTTCTGGCTCGGCATGATGCCGGGCTCGCTCAAGGCCCGCGACCTGCTGCGCGACCCGCGCTGCACGGTCCAGGCCAACCCGGGCGACGGCACGACGATGGACGGCGGCGACGTCCGGATCAGCGGCCGCGCCCGCCTCGTCGAGGACCCGGCGGACATCGCCCGGTACACCGGCCAGGTCCAGGTGCCGAACCCGGACGACTTCCACCTGTTCCGCGTCGAGCCCACCGAGGTCACCCGGACCTCGATCGAGGACGACACGTACCTCGTCGTGCAGGTGTGGAAGCCGGGCGAGGCCGTACGCACGATGAAGCGGACGTGACGGGCCCGGACGTGCGAAAGTGCCGCCCACCCGGAGGCGGACGGCACTCTCACCGGACTGTGGGGACTACTCCCACTCGATGGTGCCCGGCGGCTTCGACGTCACGTCGAGCACGACGCGGTTGACGTCCGCCACCTCGTTCGTGATCCGCGTCGAGATCTTCGCGAGCACCTCGTACGGCATCCGCGTCCAGTCCGCCGTCATGGCGTCCTCGGACGAGACCGGGCGCAGCACGATCGGGTGGCCGTAGGTGCGGCCGTCGCCCTGGACGCCGACCGAGCGGACGTCCGCGAGCAGGACCACCGGGCACTGCCAGATCTCACGGTCCAGGCCGGCCGCGGTCAGCTCCTCGCGGGCGATGGCGTCGGCCTCGCGCAGCAGGTCCAGGCGCTCCTTGGTGACCTCGCCGACGATCCGGATACCGAGGCCCGGGCCGGGGAACGGCTGGCGCTGGACGATCTCGTCCGGCAGGCCCAGCTCGGCGCCGACCATGCGGACCTCGTCCTTGAACAGCTTGCGCAGCGGCTCGACGAGCTGGAACTCGATGTCGTCGGGGAGCCCGCCGACGTTGTGGTGCGACTTGATGTTCGCGGTGCCGGTGCCGCCGCCGGACTCGACGACGTCCGGGTAGAGCGTGCCCTGCACGAGGAAGGCGACCTCGGGGCCGTTCTCCTGGAGGATCTCCAGCTGGGCCTGCTCGAAGACGCGGATGAACTCACGGCCGATGATCTTGCGCTTGGTCTCCGGGTCGGAGACCCCGGCCAGGGCGGTCAGGAACCGCTCGCTGGCGTCGACGACCTTCAGGTTCGCGCCGGTAGCGGCGACGAAGTCCTTCTCGACCTGCTCGGTCTCGCCCTTGCGCATCAGGCCGTGGTCGACGTACACGCAGGTCAGCTGCGAACCGATGGCCTTCTGGACCAGGGCCGCGGCCACCGCCGAGTCGACGCCGCCGGACAGACCGCAGATGGCGCGCTTGTCGCCGACCTGCTCGCGGATCGCGGCGACCTGCTCCTCGATCACGTTGCCGGTCGTCCAGTCGGGCTTGAGGCCCGCGCCGCGGTACAGGAAGTGCTCCAGCACCTGCTGGCCGTGCGTGGAGTGCATCACCTCGGGGTGGTACTGGACCCCGTACAGCTTCTTCTCGTCGTTCTCGAAGGCGGCGACCGGGACGACCTCGGTGGACGCGGTCACGGTGAAGCCCTCGGGGGCGGCGGAGCAGGCGTCGCCGTGCGACATCCACACCGGCTGCTCGGCCGGGGTGCCCTCGAAGAGGGTCGAGTCGGCCTTGGAGACGGCGAGCGGGGTGCGGCCGTACTCGCGGGCGCCGGTGTTGTCGACGGTGCCGCCGAGGGCCGTCGCCATCAGCTGGAAGCCGTAGCACATACCGAAGACGGGGACACCCGCCTCGAAGATCGCGCGGTCCAGGCGCGGGGCGCCCTCCGCGTAGACCGACGAGGGGCCGCCGGAGAGGATGATCGCCGCCGGGTTCTTGGCGAGCATCTCCTCGACCGGCATGGTCGACGGGACGATCTCGCTGTAGACCCGGGCCTCACGGACTCGGCGGGCGATGAGCTGGGCGTACTGCGCACCGAAGTCGACGACCAGGACGGTGTCGGGGGCGGCGGCAGCGGAAGTCGCTGATGACACGGGTTGCCTTCCGGCGGCTTAGCAGGGGGTCGTACCGGTGATTCTACCGGCTCGGCCGGGCCGCCCTTCAGGCCACGGGGCTCGACCCCGGACCCCGCTCCTCGATCGCCAAGGGGGCGTGAAGGTGCCGCGCTATACTCGGGGCCATGTTCTCGCAGACGACCTTCGTCTTTACCTATGGCAGCCGGCCCGCCGGATGCCATGGTGGTGCTGCTTGAGCTACTGACAAGCGACTTCCCAGGCGCCCCGGGCCGACAAGGCCCGGGGCGTCTGGCGTTTCCGGGTCCTGCCGATCCGGGGCTCCCGACACCGACCGTGAGGAGCCCCACCATGACCGCCACCACCACCGAGCAGACCGGCGCCCGCACCCCCGAGGCCGCCGACGTGATCACCGGCGCCCGCGAGCGCATCGACGCCCTCGACGACCGGATCATCGGCCTCGTCCAGGAACGCATGGCCGTCTCCGCCGTCGTGCAGGAGGCACGCATCGCCTCCGGCGGGCGGCGCGTGAACCTCTCCCGCGAGATGGAGGTGCTCGGCCACTACAGCGACGCCCTCGGCAAGCCCGGCACCTCGCTCGCGATGACGCTGCTCGAACTGTGCCGGGGCCGGATCTGACCCCGCCCGACCGACGCCGTATCCGAGTTCGAATCCGCACTCACCCGTACGGCGCGTGACCGGTCGGCGCGGGCTTCGTTGGTCCCGGTGTCCGTGCCAGCCAGGGGCGGGCCGAACAAAACCACGCGTGGCTTCGCTGGAGCGATGAGACGTCACGGTCACGCCGTACGTCGTGGGACCTCGCTTCAGTGCAGTGACCGGACGGCAGGGGACAGCAGCCCGGTCACCCAAGAGAACGGTCGGTCCCGGGGACGCCCGGGGCCGGCCGGCCTCCCGGCTTCCTCCCTCCCCGGCATCGAGCACGATGCGCAGGAAACCCCACACCTGCGCGTCACGTCCCCTGCTCACCCAGTGAACCGACCACCACGGCCGCACAAGAGCCAGCGGCGCTACCCCCCGGCGCCGCTCCGCGGCACCGACGCTGCCCTGACGTCGGAGCCGACACCGAAGGGCCCCGCAGATCCGTCCTGCGGGGCCCTTCGCCCATGCCGCTGCCCATACGGCAGATCGTCCTGATGTCTCGTCAGGATGCTTTGTTCGCGGTCGACTTCTCCAGCTTGGCCAGCTGCGCCCGGATGATCTCTCCCGGGACCTCGGCCTGCTTCGCGTCCAGGATGTTCATGGCGTAGAAGGAGGCGACGGTGGAGCCGGTGCGCACGACCGTGTACGTCATCGGGATCGTCTCGCCGTCGATCTTTCCGGTCATCTCGTACGAGACGGCCTCGTCGCCCAGGTCGGGCGCCTTGCGGGGCTTGACGCCGCTGTACTTGTAGCCCGTGTGCTCGTACGCCTCGCACTTCTCGCTCGCCGTGCGCAGCCCCGCGAGCACCTTCTTGGCGTCCGCCTCCTCGTGCGCGAGCAGGCCCAGCTGGATCACCGTGGTGTCCGTCTCGGTGAGGCTGGTCACCGACCGGGCCACGATGGCGGCGGCGTCCGGCTCGGTGCCGAGCAGGAACAGATCGGCGATCGGCTGGCAGGCGGCCGGCTTCGCGGGCACGCTCACCTCGGCGATGTCGCCCTTGCCCAGGGCGCCGACGCGGTAGCCCTTCACATCCGCCTCGGTGATCACGGCCTGCTTCAACTGTGCCTCACTGAGCGGCTTCAGCGCGGCCTTCGCGGCGGGCCTGTCCGCGCTCTTGGCGTCGTCCGCTCCCGAACCGCACGCCGCCGTGGCCGCGAGTGCCGCCGTCGCACAGACACCGGCCAGCACGCGCCCCAGACCTGACTTCATGTTCGTTCCCCACCCCATGTGTACGCGGGCGCGTCCGCCCATCCGGTCGCACCGAGCCGCAATCAAAGCCCGGACCTGCGGTGTTTGCCAGCCCTTTAAGCCCGCCGCGCGTAACGATCAGGGATCGGCACACCGGCTGGTGATCCACTTCACATAAAGATCCTGTGAGAACCCGGACAACCATTACCGGCCATCACGGGTCACATGTGCAGAACCGACGGCCACACCCGCGACCGCCACCGCGGCGGCCTCCACTCCGCACCGATCGAGGTCCTGATGAAGCTTCGCCGCGCACTGGTGACGGCGGCCGCGACGGCCGCCATTGCCCCGATCGCGCTCCTGTCCGCGCCGGCCGCGTTCGCGGACGAGACGCCGAGCACCACCCCCGGAGCCGTGGAGACGACCCCGTCGTCCACCGAGGCCACGCCGGGCGAGACGCCCCCGACGACCACGCCGGCCCCGGCCGAGACCGAGACCGTCCCGGCGCCCGAGACCTCCTCGCCGTCGACCGACACGACCACGACGCCGCCGGCCGTCACGACCACGCCGCCGAGCGAGACGACCGAGCCGGGCGACGAGCCGGGCGACGACGAGTGCACCGACTACGAGGACAGCCCCGGCACCCTCGCCGAGCTGCGCGGTCTGCCGTCGAAGGTCGTGGCCGGCTCGGGCTGGCACGGCTTCACGTTCCGCGTCTCGAACTACACCGGCAAGGCCTTCGAGTCGGTCTCCGCGGAGCTGTACGCCTTCGCGTACGCCTACGACGAGGACACCACGGAGATCACCCGCTTCGTGCACGTCCAGTGGTTCGACGGGTCCGCCTGGAAGGACATCGACACCAGCATCGAGAGCGAGGACTACCTGCCGTTCGCCGACGCGGGCGCCCTCGCGCCGGGCGAGCACGCCGACATCAAGCTGCGCCTCAAGGTGGACGCCAAGGCCCCCACCGGGATCGGCGGCTCGATGGCCTTCGCCACCAGCGTGGACGCGGACGGCGTCTGCGGCTTCAGCGTCCCCGAGGACCAGGAGTACCGCTTCGAGATCCTGGCCGCGGACAGCGAGCCGGGCAAGGTCCCGCCGGCCAAGCCCGAGCCGAAGCCCAGCAACACCCCGGCCCCGCAGTCCAGCAGCACCCCGCTCGCCGGCTCGCTCGCCTCGACCGGTGCCGACTCGATGCTGCCGACCGTCGGCCTCGTCGGCGGTGTCGCCGTCCTCGCCGGTGCCGGTGTCGTCTACTCCGTGCGTCGCCGCTCGGTGAGCGACGAGGCGTAAGCGCCCCGCACGTCTCGCGAGAAGGACCCGCACTCGGAGGGGGGTGCGGGTCCTTTCGCGTGCAACTGCCGTACGGCTACTGCTCCTTGGGCGGCACCGCCGGTATGCCCAGGAACGGCAGCTTCAGCGCGCCGAACGCCTCCGCCGGGACCGCCGGGCTCTTCGGCTCGACGGGCGCGAGCCGCGTGTACACCGTGCCGATCTCCGGACGCGGGTCCTCCTCGCCCTTGTTCGGCCAGTACGACATCGCGCGCTCGGCCTGCGCCGTGATCGTCAGCGACGGGTTCACGCCCAGGTTCGCGGAGACCGCGGCGCCGTCGACGACGGAGATGCCCGGGTGGCCGTAGACCCGGTGGTACGGGTCGATCACACCGGTCTCGGCGCTGTCGCCGATGGGGCAGCCGCCGAGGAAGTGCGCGGTCAGCGGGGTGCCCATCAGCTCGCCGACGTTCGACCCCGCGAAGCCGTTGATCTCGGCGGCGATCGCGGACGCGCCGCGCGAGGCCGCCTCGATCTGCTTGGGGTTGGGGGCGCCGTGCCCCTGCTCGGCGGTGAGCAGCCCCTTGCCGACACCGTCCGGCTTCAGGTACGTGGTCAGCGAGTTGTCCAGGGACTGCATGACCAGGCCGATGATGGTCCGCTCCGACCAGCGGCGGTTGGACAGCGAGCGGGCCAGCAGCGTCGGGTGCTTGGCCACGTTCGCCAGCCACCCGGCGACCCTGGACGAGCCCTCCGCGTACGGCACTTGGAGGATGGACATGCCGCCCATCGCGTTCGAGCCCTTGCCGTAGCGGACCGGCTCGATGTGCGTGTCCGCGTCCGGGTGGATCGACGAGGTGATCGCGACACCCTTGGTGAAGTCGGCCTTCGCGGTGCCGTGCCGCTTGCGGTAGCGCCGGTCGGTCGTCTGCGCACCCACCAGAGCCTCGGAGTTGGTGCGGGTCAGCTCCCCCAGCCGCTTGGACAGATACGGGAGTTGGCCACTGGCCTTCATCCGGTGCAGCAGCGTCTGCGTGCCGTACGTGCCCGCCGCGACGACGACCTTGCCGGCCGTGAAGACGCGCCCGGCCGACTTCTTCTTGTCGGTGGGCAGCGTCGAGACCGCGTACCCGCCCTGCGAGTCGTCGGTCACGGAGACCACGGTCGTCATCGGGTGGACGACCGCGCCCGCCTTCTCGGCGAGGTACAGATAGTTCTCGTTGAGGGTGTTCTTCGCGCCGTGCCGGCAGCCCGTCATGCACTCGCCGCACTCGGTGCACGCCTTGCGCGCCGGGCCCGCGCCCCCGAAGTACGGGTCCTCGACCTGCTGTCCCGGCCGGGCCCTGGTGGTCCCGTCGGCGTCGTCACCGTCGCCGAAGAAGACGCCGACCGGCGCCATGTGGAAGGTGTCGCCGATGCCCATGGACTGGGCGGCCGCCTTCAGATGGACGTCGGCCGGGGTCATCGTCGGGTTGAGCCGCACGCCCAGCATGCGCCGCGCCTGGTCGTAGTACGGCTTCAGCTCCTCCTCCCAGTCCGTGATGTCCTTCCACTGCGGGTCCTCGAAGAAGGGCTTCGGCGGTACGTAGAGGGTGTTGGCGTAGTTCAGCGAGCCGCCGCCGACCCCGGCACCGGCCAGGACCATGACGTTGCCCAGCAGGTGGATGCGCTGGATCCCGTACATGCCGAGCCGGGGCGCCCACAGATAGTTCTTCACGTCCCAGGAGTTCTTGGGCAGCGTGCCCGGCGCGAACCGGCGGCCCGCCTCCAGGACGCCGACCCGGTAGCCCTTCTCGGTCAGGCGCAGAGCGGTGACGCTGCCGCCGAACCCGGAGCCGATGACCAGGACGTCGTAGTCGTACGCGGGGCCGTCTTCGCCCATCGCCATTGATGGTTCTCCCTGTGTGCGTGTGCGGGCTGTGGGTGGCTGGTCGCGCGGTTCCCCGCGCTCCTAGCGCAGCCGGAACTTCTTCATCACGCTCAGGCTGGTGGACATGAACTTCGCGTACTTCTCGTCGTCCATCCCGAACGACGGCGCCATCGGCATCACCCGCTGGTGCGCCACCGTCTGCGCCTCGGTGTACTTGAGGATGCCCTCGGAGCCGTGGCGGCGGCCGAGCCCGGACTCCTTCATGCCGCCCATGGGCGCCTGCACGCTGCCGTACGCGGGCGCGTAGCCCTCGTTGATGTTCACGGTGCCGGTGCGCAGCCGGGCCGCGACCTCGTGGCCGCGCTTGGCGTCCTTCGTCCACACCGACGAATTGAGTCCGTACGGCGTCGAGTTGGCCAGCGCGATGACCTCGTCCTCGTCGCTGAAGCGGTAGATGGACACGACCGGGCCGAAGGTCTCCTCGGTGCAGACCGCCATCGGCGCCTCCACCCCGTCCAGGATGGTCGGCTCGAAGAAGTACGGGCCGATGTCGGGGCGCGCGACACCACCGGCGACGAGCGTGGCGCCCTTCGCGACGGCCTCCTCGACGTGCCGGGACACGGTCGTCAGCTGCCGCTCGCCCACGAGCGAGCCCATGTCGGCGCCGTACGCGAGGGACTTGCCGAGCCGCATCGCCTTGGTGCGGGCGGCGAACCGCGCCACGAAGGCGTCGGCGACCGACTCGTGGACGTACAACCGCTCGATGGAGATGCACAGTTGGCCCGCCGAGGAGAAGCAGGCCCGCACCGCGCCGGCCGCCGCCTTCTCCACGTCGGCGTCCTTGAGCACCAGCATGGCGTTCTTGCCGCCGAGTTCGAGGGACACGCCGACCAGGCGGGCGGCGGCGCCCTGCGCGACCTCGCGGCCCGTACGGGTGGAGCCGGTGAACGAGACGTAGTCGGCGTGCTTGACCAACTCGGGCCCCACGACCGGGCCTTCGCCGAGGACGACCTGGAAGACCTCGGCGGGCAGCCCCGCCTCGATGAGCAGGTCCCGCGCCCACAGGGCGGTCAGGCACGTCTCCGTGTCGGGCTTCATGACGACGGCGTTGCCCGCGACGAAGGCGGGGAGCGCGTCGCCGACGGACAGCTCCAGCGGGTAGTTCCAGGGCGCGATCTGGCCGACGACGCCGCGCGGCTGGCGCAGCTCGGTCACCTTGGTGAGCGTCGGGACGGCGCCGGTGTGCCGCTTGGGCTTCAGGTACGCGGGGGCCTTGCGGCCGTAGTGCCGGGCCGCGACGGCGACGGCCTGCACCTCCTCGTGGGCGTGCAGGCGGGCCTTGCCGGTCTCCAGCTGGATCAGGTCGAGCACCTCGGCCTGCCGGGCGAGGACCAGGTCGTGGAAGCGCAGCAGCACGGCGGCCCGCTGCCGCGCCGGCGTCTTCGCCCAGACCTCCTGGGCGGCGCGGGCCCGCTCGAAGGCGCTCGCCACGTCCTCGGGCGTCGACTCCGGCAGGTCGGCCAGCTTCTCACCGGTGAAGGGCGTGTGGTTCGCCGTCCGCCCCGAACCGACCACGCCCCGGGTGAGCTGGGCGACCAGCTCGGGCGTGACCACGTCGGAAGCCGTGCGCGCGCCCTCGGGGGCGGCGGCCTGCGGATTCGTACCGGTCTTCGCTGCGGTCTCTGCGTTCTCGGGGGTGGCCTGCGACTCCGTCATGTGGGGGAGGGTATGCCGAAGCCGACGCTTTCGGTACCCATCAGTAATCGGCTTTCACCGAGTACACACACTGCGCCAGTGATCGCTGGCAGCAAAGCCGCTGATCAGCGGCTTTGTCGGCCTACCCGCTGCTCTCCTCGCCGCCGGAGAAGTCTTTGCCGAGTTCGATCCGATCCCGCGCCTGCTTGAACAGCGTGGTGCCCTGCTTCTCGTGCGCCTTCACGCCCTTCGGCATGCTCACGGCCAGGTCGTAGCGGGCGTGCTCGTCGACGACGTACAGGTGCATCTCCCGCTCGACATAGCTCCCGTCCGCGTTCGTGAACGTGACGTCGAGCTGGGCGGCGTCCTTGCCGTGGAAGCTGGTCCTGGTGACCGTCCGGTGGATGTCGCTGTAGCCCTTGTCGTCGTAGGAGTCGCCGACGCCGGTCGCCCAGGCGAGCGCCGTCGAGCCGCCCGCGGTGACGGCCCAGCGCTTCAGGCTCAGCGTCACGTCGCTCTTGGGGTCGGTGTACTGGACGCCGTCGTCGGACGGGTCGTGGTAGACGTCGGTGAGTTCGTCCGGGACGGAGATCAGGGCGCGGAGCCCGGACTCCTTGCGGACGGTCCAGCCCTCGTCCGACGCGGACGGGGAGACGGGCCGGGTGGGCGTCGCCCCGCCGCTCCAGGTCTCGCTCCCGCCCTTGCCCTCGCCGTGCGGGACGCTCGGGTCACCGCCCGCCCCCTCGCTCAGCGACGTACCGAGCCAGACCCCGCCGCCGACCATCAGCGCCCCGACGACCGCGGCGATCACCAGGGCGGGGCCGCGCCGCGCGCCGCGCCGCTTCGCCCCCGACTCCGCGCCGCCCTCGGGTTCCGCGACGGTCCCGGTCCCCGGACGCCCGGTGAGCCGCACCGTGCCCACGTCGTCGCCCAGCTCCCGCAGCCCGGCGGGGTCCTGCGCGGGCACGTCGCCGAACGGTTCGGGCAGCGGCCGCCCGGACACCGCGGCGTCGAGCCCCGCCTCGGCCACCGCCGCGTCCGGCCGCCCCGCCGGGTCCTTGACCAGCAGCCGGTCGATCAACGGCCGCAGCGCGCCCGCCCGTTCGGGCACGGGCGGATCGGCGGAGAGGATCGCGGCGAGCGTGGACTCCAGCGTCGTACGGCGGAACGGCGACCAGCCCTCCACGGCCGCGTACAGCAGAACCCCCAGCGACCACAGGTCACTTGCCGGTCCGGCGCCGTCGCCCGACATCCGCTCGGGCGCGATGCACTCCAGCGAGCCGACGAACTCGCCGCTGACCGTGAGCGACTCCTCGCCCTGGATGTGCGCGATGCCGAAGTCGGTGAGCACGACCCGGCCGTGCGGGCCGAGCAGCACGTTCGCCGGTTTCACGTCGCGGTGCACGATGCCCTTGGCGTGCGCGGCCCGCAGCGCGCCGAGGACGGCGAGCCCGATGCGGGCCGCTTCCTGCGGGGCCAGCGGGCCGCGCTTGAGCACCTCGTGCAGCGACTCGCCCCGCACCAGCTCCATGACGATCCACGGCAGTTGGTCCTCCAGGACCACGTCGTGAATGGCGACCGCGGACGGGTGCTCGACCCGCGCCGCGGCCCGTGCCTCCCGGTGCAGCCGCGCGTAGGCGCGCCGCTGGGACTCGCCGTGCGGGTCGCCGGGCAGCCGCGGCTGCTTCACCGCGACGTCCCGCCCGACGAGTTCGTCGACGGCACGCCACACGGTGCCCATGCCGCCGGCGCCGATCCGCTCGACGAGCCGGTACCGGCCGCCCACCAGACGGCCCGCTCCGGTGTCCGTTCCCCCGTGACCGCTCACTTCAGAGGTTCTCGATGTCCAGGTTGGCGACGGCGGTCTCCGCGACCTCGCGTCCGCGCTCGGTGAAGTCGCCCTTGGCCGGATAGTCGATCCAGAGCTGGTACATGTCGCCCTTCGAGGTCTTGAAGTAGAAGACCTTGGCCTCGCGCGGCTTGACGGCGTCGGAGTCCGAGTCGTCGACGTAGGTGATCGTGTTCTCGGCGGAGGCCTTGTCCCGGTACGTGGTCTCGGCGGTCCTGCTCGTCGGCTCCGGCTTGTCCGCCATGCCGGTGGCGTCGCCCTTGTTGATCTCCTCCGAGTCCTTGTTGGCCTGCGCGCTCGCCGAGCTGGCGATCTCGTTCAGCGAGTCCTCGGACTTCTTCTTGAGGTTGAGCGTGATGGAGACGGCGTAGCTCGGATCGGTGTACGAGACCCAGTGCCTGGTCCTGTCGATGCTGTTGTCCGCCTCGGCGCGGACGTACGACGCCGGCGTCCCGAACGAGGCGCCCAGCAGCTTCGCCTCATCCTGCTGCTTCCACCCGTCGGGCAGCGGCCCCGCGAACGGGTTCGCGATCACCAGGTACGCCGCGACCGCCGCGGCCACGACGCCCGCGCCGATCCCGGTCAACGCCTTGCGGCCGAGCCGGAACCCGCCCTGGCCGGAGCCGGTCCGCACGACCTGCGTGGGCGGCTGGACGGGCGGCTCGGCGGCGCGCTCCAGCAGGGCGCGGACCTGCGCGGCGTTCGGCCGGCGCGCCGGATCCTTCTGCAGCAGCCCGTTGATGGCGTCGGCCAGCGGGCCCTGCGCGGAGGCGGGCGCGGCCGGGGTCGCGTTCAGCACGGACTGGAGCGTCGCGGGGGTGTTGGTGCGGCGGAACGGCGAGACGCCCTCCGTCGCCGCGTACAGGACGACGCCCAGCGACCACAGGTCGGAGGCGGGGCCCGGCCGCTGCCCCAACACCCGCTCCGGCGCGATGAACTCGGGCGAACCGACGAAGCCGCCGGTGTCCGTCAGGTTCGTCTCGCCCTCGATCTGGGCGATGCCGAAGTCGGTGAGGACCACCCGGTCGTGCCGGCCGAGCATGACGTTGTCCGGCTTCACGTCGCGGTGCAGGATCCCGGCGGCATGCGCGGCCTCCAGGGCGCCGAGCACCTCGAGGCCGACGCGGGCGGCGTCCCGCACGCCGAGTGTGCCCTCCTGGAGCGCGGCGCCGAGCGAGCGGCCCTGTACGAACTCCATGACGATCCACGGCTGGCCGTCCTCGACGGCGACGTCATGGACGTTCACCACCGCCGGGTGGTCGAGCCGGGCCGCGGCCCGCGCCTCGCGCCGCATCCGCTCGAAGACGGTGGCCCGCTCCCGGTCCGGCAGATGGTCGGGCACCCGGGGTTCCTTGACGGCGACCTCACGGTCCACCGTCTCGTCCTTGGCCCGCCACACGGTGCCCATGCCGCCGTGCCCGAGCTTGCTCAGCAGCCGGTAGCGCCCGGCCACCAGCCGCCCGGCGCCCGGGTCCGACTGCGGCGGCACGGCCTGCGCGGGCTCCGGCCGGGGCTGCTGCTGCGGAGTGGTGCGGGCGTACGGGTTCCCCTCGTGCGGCACGTGCGCGGGCCCCGGCCGCGGCGGCTGCAGCCCGAAGCTGGTTGGTTCGTTCGGGCCGTAAGAGGCTCCCCCGTTGTCACTCATGGACCCATGACTACCGCGAGGCACGCCCCCGGTTCCACTCAGGTCACGGACTTGTGACCGCGCTGATGCCTCACCTGCCGTCATTCCGTCGCAGATGGGGCGAACGTGTCGACGGCGGCGTCGAAGTACGCGCGTGCCTGATCGATTCTGCCGACCGGCCCCGACACCCACACGTCGTACATCCGGCGGCCCTCCCGCCAGCACAGATCGAGGGTGTGCCGGGCGCCCTCGGCCGCGCTGAACCCGTTCCAGGTGAACTCCCACAGCGCGGCGTCGTGCCCGTCGTGCGAGGTGTCGGTGACCTTCCCGTCCCGGTAACCGGGGTTGGTGCGCGGCCCGTCGGCGGCCGCCCGCCGCTGCGCCGCGCCGGGCCCGCCGGCCGGCACCGCGGAGAGCTTGATCCCGATGCGGAAGGTCCTGCCCGGCGACGTGTAGAGCACCCGCGGCCCGTCGAGCGAGCGCGTGAACCCCTCCGGCACCGCGAGGCTGAACCCCTTCCGGTCCGCCACGGTCCGGTACCCGGGCGGCGCGGTGGGGGTGCGGGTCTCCTGCCGGGTGACGGTGACGGTCGGGGTGGGCGAAGGGGACGCCGTCGCGGTGCGGGACACACCGGGCGCCGAACTCGTCGGCCCCGAGGGAGCGTTGTCGTCCCGGTGGGCCAGGAGCAGCGCCACGGCGAGCGCGGCCCCGGCGAGCGCCGCGACGAGCGCCGCCGCCACGAGCAGCACCCGCGTGGAGATCCTTCGACCGCGCAAGCCCGGCACCTCGCGCCGGATCGGCGCGTACGGCATCCGCGACAGGGCGGGCCGCGGGGTCGTGCCCGTGGCGAGGTACGCGAGCAGCAGCCGCTCGGCCTCGTCGAGCCCCATCCGCCGGGCGGGCTCGCGCTCCAGCAGGCCCCGGATCACCGGGAGCAGCGGGGCGGCCTCGGCGGGCGGGCGCACCTCCTCGTACACGACGGCGTGCAGGATGCCGCCCAACGAGTCGCGGCGGAACGGGGATTCGCCGCTCAGCGCGGCACACAGCAGCGCCCCGAGCGACCACAGGTCGGCGCCCGCGCCGGCCCGGTCCCCCGCCATCCGCTCCGGCGCGGTGTACTCCGGCGATCCGACGAAGCCGCCGGTCTCGGTGAGCGTGGTGGCGCCCTCGACCTGCGCGATCCCGAAGTCGGTGAGCACGACGCGGCCGGTGCCCGGCTCCAGCAGGACGTTCGCGGGCTTGAGGTCGCGGTGCAGCACCCCGGCGGCGTGCGCCACCCGTAGCGCGGCGAGCAGCGCGAGCCCGATCCGCGCGGCCTCGACGGCGTCGACGGGCCCGTCCCGGGCCGTCCGGTCGGCGAGCGAGCCGCCGCCGATCAACTCCATGACGATGCAGGGGTGTTCGTCGTGCAGCACCACGTCGTGCACGACGATGATGTTCGGGTGCCGCAGCCGGGCGACGGCCCGCGCCTCGCGCAGCATCCGCTCGCGCTGCTGGCGCGCCTCGTCCTCGGAGAGCGTCTCGTCGACCCCGAGTTCCTTGACAGCGACCTGTCGCGCGAGCAATGTGTCGGAGGCCCGCCAGACGACCCCCATGCCGCCCCGCCCGATCCTGGCCTCCAGCCGGTAACGGCCGCCGACCACCCGGACGTTGCCCCCCTCGGTCCCCATGCGCCCCATCATGCCGCACGGTTGCGGGCGGTAGTCCTCCGGTTCCGGTCAGCTCTTTCAGGCCTTAAGCGGGCTGCCAGCCCCGCAGAATCGCGTCGAACTGTTCCCGCGCGCCGTCCCAGTCCGCGGCCGGCACGGACAGATAGATCGCGTACTCCCTCCCGTCGGCGGCCCGGTAGGTCTGCTCGATGGCGTGCCGCGGACCGGACGTCGCGTCCTGCGTCCCGGCGGTCCAGGTGAACTCCCACAGCGACCCCGGCCGGCCCCGGAACATGTTCGACTGCAACGCCACCCGCTTGTAGTGCGGCAGCTTGGGCTGCAGCCCCTGCTCCAGCTCCAGCTGGTGCTGGTAGGAGTCCGGCCACTCGGAGCCCTGGTCGATGGCGATGCGGACGAACCGCTGGCCGCCGTCGGGCGTGTAGTCGATCTGCGAGCCGTCCTGCTGCCGCTTCCATCCGGGCGGCAGCTTCAGGCTGAAGCCCTCGACGTCGTCGTACGGCACCCAGTTGTCGGGAATGGCGCCGGACTTACCCCCGGACCCGGACCCCTGCTGGCCCCCGGTGTTCTGCTGTGCCGAGTCGCCGCTGCCGGCGTCCCGGTGGTCGACGTAGTACATCGCCCCGGCCGCGCCGCCGCCCCCGACGAGCAGGGCCGCGACCACGACACCCAGCACCCGGGGCCAGCGCCGCCGGGGCCCCAGGACGACCGGCGGCTGCGCGGGCGGCGCCACCGACGTGGCCGTCTCCGGGCGCGGGGCCGGCGGGGGCGTCGGCGTCGGTACGTGGACCTGGGTCGGCACATACGCCTGCGCCGCGCTGGACCGCCGGCCCTCCGCGGCCTCGGCGAGCATCATCTCGGCCTCGTCGGCGCTGGGCCGGGTGGCCGGGTCCTTGCGCAGCAGCGCGCTGATGACCGGCCCCATCGCCCCGGCGTGCTCCAGGGGTTCGGGCTCGTCCTCGACGACCGCCTGCATGGTGCTCAGCGGCGAGGTGCGCCGGAACGGCGAGATCCCCTCGATGGCCGTGTACAGGGTGGCGCCGAGCGCCCACAGGTCGGAGGCGGGCCCGGGCTCGGAGCCGCTGACCCGCTCCGGGGCGAGGTAGTCGACGGACCCGACGATCTCGCCGGTCCGCGTGATGGTCGAGTCGCCCTCCAGCTGCGCGATGCCGAAGTCGGTCAGCTTGACCTGCCCGTTGCGGGCGAGCAGGACGTTGCCCGGCTTCACGTCGCGGTGCAGCACCCCGGCGTTGTGCGCGGCGCGCAGCGCCCGCAGCGTCCACAGGCCGATGCGGGCGGCCTCGGCGGGCACGATACGGCCGTGCTCCTTGACGGCGTCGGCCAGCGAGGGCCCCTCGACCAGCTCCATGACGATCCACGGCCGGTCGTCGTGCTCCAGCACGTCGTGCACGGTCACGCACGCGGGGTGATTGATCCGCGCGGCGGCCCGCGCCTCCGTCTGCGTTCGGGCGAGCAGCACCGCACGATCGGCTTCGGCGACCCACTGAGCGGCCGTCAACTCCTTCACCGCGACGGCCCGGTGCAGCACTTCGTCATGGGCGCGCCACACGCGGCCCATGCCGCCGCGTCCGATCGATTCACCGAGCCGGTAGCGGCCCGCGAGGAGCTGGCCCTGCATCTGATTCACGTTCCCCCGCAAAGGTCTTGACGGGGCCACACTAGGGAGCGGGCGACACTCAAGGAACAGGCGGGGTGCCATGGAAACAGCACTGTGACGCGCGTCGCGTCCGAAACCTCCCGGTTCAGCCGCCGTACTGGTAGGTGGACGACGCCTGTTCGTACAGCCGCGTCACCTCGTCGCGCTCCGCCTCCGGACCCCGGACCTGCACGACGTGGTACTTC
This sequence comes from Streptomyces sp. cg35, assembly GCF_050410835.1. NCBI lineage: Bacteria > Bacillati > Actinomycetota > Actinomycetes > Kitasatosporales > Streptomycetaceae > Streptomyces > Streptomyces sp. cg35. The sequence continues at coordinate 5,363,859 of NZ_CP191268.1, read as the reverse complement.
CCGCCGACGACCATGGCCAGATTCCGCACGTACACCTCGCGCCCGTCGGAGCCCTGCCAGGTGAACTGCCCCTCGGCCATGGACCGCCCGCCGACGTCGATGGTCTTCATGCCGCTGGAGGTCGCCCAGGTCGAGTCGCGGAACGGCTGCAGCTCGCGCTCGTCCTCCCGCTGGTACTTCATGGGGTCACTGCCGTACGAGGACGTGGAGTCCCGCCCGGGGACGAGCAGCAGCTCGAACTTCCCGTGGGTGTAGAGGACCTGCCCCCGGCCGTTCTTCCCCTGCCGCTGCCAGCCCTTGGCGACGGCGACCTCGAAGCCCTCGGGGTCCTTGCGGAGGGTGAACCCTGCGGCAACATCGGACTGCGGCTGTGTGCTGGACGGGGTGGAACTGCTCTTGCCGTCCGGCGTCTTCGAGGCGTCCGGGGCCGACGGCCTGCCGTCGCCCTTCCCGTCCGCCGCGGACGGGGAGCGCTCGGGCGCCTCGCCCACCGAGTTGGCGTTCTCCTGCGCGCCCTCGCCGGGCTCGGCCTTCGGCATGAACACCATCGCGTACGCCACCGCGCCGACGAGCCCGACCAGGACCAGCACGACCAGCCACCGGCCCAGCGACCTGGGCCCGCGCTCGCGCCGCTCCCTCGGTGCCCGCTGCGGCCTGGACGCCCGCTGCGGCCTGGACGCCCGCTGCGGCTTCGGCGCCCGCTCGGCGCGGCCCCGCTTGTGCCTCGCGTGACCGGCGGCCGCGGCACGACGCCTGCGGACCAGCTCGCCGCGGCGGCGCACGACGGGCAGCCGGGCGGCGTCGAACGGGGGCGCGGGCACCACGTTCGCCCCGGCCTCCGGCTCGGGCGCGGAGCGCACCAACGACCGCAGCCAGCCGCGCAGTTCCTCGAAGTCGAGCCGCTCGGTGGGGTCCTGCCGCAGCAGCGACTCGACGACGGGCCGCAGCGGCCCGCACTCCTCGGCGAACGCGGGCGGCTCGGCGCACACCATCTGCACGAGCTCCGGCGTGGACTCCTCCGGGTAGGGCGCGTGCCCCTGCACGGCCCGGAAGAGCAGGGCCCCCAGGGCCCACAGATCGGTGGCGGGCCCCACCGGAGCGGCCAACTGCCAGCTCTCCTGCACGGGATAGGCCTGCTCGGGCGCCCACCGCTCGGTGACGGGCCCGACCACGGTCATCCGCACCTGCCGGGCCCGCTCGGCGGCGACCCCGCCCAATTGGCGGCCGTCCGCGGCGGCTGCGTCCCGGGATTCGGCTCCGGCCGGCGCCTCTCCAGCCCCTCCGGCGCTTTTGGGGCGGAGCTCCGAGTCCTCGGCGCCGGGGATCAGCTCGTTCCACCGGGTCGGCCGCACCCCGGTGTCCACGGCGGCCTCGACAGAGCGCCCGGGCCGGGGCGCGGCCCCGTGCCAGGACTCCCCCACCCCGTACGGATCATCGATACGTCCCCCGGCGGCGGCCGCCCGCGCTCCCGCCCGGTACGCGGCGATCGCCCCGGCCCGAGCGGCCCGGTAGTCCCCGGGGTCCGGTGCGGCGGCGGGCGCGGGCACCGGCGCGGACTGCGAGGGCGGCGGCGCCGCGGCCGGCTGCGGCGCGGCGCTCCCGGTGCCCGACCCGAACCCGTCCTCGTCCTCCGGCGACCGGGGCGGCCGGGGGTCGTACCCGCACAGGGCCTCCTCGGCGGCCCCGGCGGCCAGCCCGGTCAGCACGATCCGCCCGTCGTCGCAGACCAGCACGGTCCGGGCGGTGATGTTCCGGTGCACCCACCCGTGCGCGTGCAGCGCCCGGAGCGCGGTCAGCACGTCGGAGGCGACCTCGGCGGCCCGGTACGGGCTCAGCGGCGCCTCGGCCAGCACCGAGGCCAGCGGCCGCGCCCGGACGGCCTCGCTCACGACCCACAGCGACCCGCCCTCGGCGAACACGTCGAAGACCTGGTCGAGCCGGGGATGGTCGGGTATCTGCGCGGCGGCCTGGGCGGCCTCTATGGCCCGCGCCACGGCGGGCTCGGCGGACCCCCGGGCGGCGGCCGCCCCGGGCCGGAACCCCTCCGGCAGCCCGTCCGCGTCGAGCACCTCGGCCTCGACGGTCTCCGGCAGCGGCACCTGCCGGACGAGGACTTCCTGACCGCTGTAGGTGTCGAAGGCGCGGGTCTCGGCGGACTCGGCGGACTCGTACGCGTCAGAGGACGGAACGGGCAGCCGGTACCGGTCGGCGAGCACCCGTCCCGCGTACTCGTCCACGACGACACCCCCTGCTCCACCCGGCGGTCAAATCCGTTCGTTCTGTGCCCAGTTGTACGCACTGTCGCGTCACGACGCCTCCTGATACGGCTGCGTACGGTCCGCAAGCACTCACGATACGTGCCGAACGGCTCCGGAGTTGAGGACTTGGGTTTTCAACTCTTGGGCTTGAAGGACTCCGTGAACGTCTTCCAGGTCGCCTTGCGCTTCGCCCCGTCCCAGCCGGCGTCCTTCGCGGTGTACATCAGCGCATACCCCTGCGAGCCGTTCACCACGAACCCCCGGTCTATCGAGCGGTACTTGGTGCCCCCGTCGACATAGGTGAACTCCCAGTCGGCCGTGTTCCAGCCGCGGTAGTCCACCGCGGCTATGCGTATGCGGTCGTACTGGGAGCGGCGCATGTAGTTCTCCTGGCTGCGCCAGTCCGCGACCGGGTCGGACTTCGGCGTGCTGGTCCAGCCGACCAGCAGCTTCTGTCCGTCGGGGCCGGTGAAGCGCGCCCCGGCGGCGCTGGTGGAGCCGTACTTCCACCCCTTGGGGAGATCGATCGAGAAGCCCTGGGAGTGCTTGTACGGGGTGGCCGAGGTGTCGGCGCCGGAGCCGGAGTCGTCATTGCCGGGCGAGGCGCCCTGGCCGGGGTCGGACGAGCCGCCCTCGTTCTCGTCCGGCTCGTTCTCGTCGGGCTCGTTCTCGTCCGGCTCGTCCTCGCCGGACCCCTTGCCCTGCTCCTGCCCCTGGGCCTCTTCCCCGCCCTTGCCCGTGTCCTTGCCGCCGGACCCGGTGGACCCGGCGGACGAGGCCTTGTCGCCGCCGTTCTTGGCGCCGCCGCCGTTGCCGTCACCGCCGTTGAGGGAGACGGCCAGGACGACACCGATGACGACGAGCGCGACGACGGCCGCGATGATCGCGAGGGTGCGGCGCGGCACGACATCGGTGATCGACGCCTTGCCGGCCGGGGTGCGCGGCGGTCCCCCGGGCTGCGCCGGGATCCGGCCGGACGCCACCGGCGCCGAGGCGGAGGCGGCGGACCCGGCGGGCTTCTCCCGGGCGGCCGTGGCGGCGGCCGCCGCCTTGCGCACCGACTTGAGGGCGCCGCGCAGCTTCTCCGCGGCCTCCTCGCTCCGGGCGGCGACGGACGAACCGGCCTTGCCCGCGGGCTTGTCGAGGGGCGGCGCGGGCGGCAGCGGCACGACCTTGGTGGCCTCGACCGGCTCCGGCTCGGCGACCGCCTTGGGCGCGGGCGCGTGGATGACGTCGTTCAGCAGCGCCCGGGCGCCCGCGTCGTCGAGCCGCTGCGCGGGGTCCTTGGCGAGCAGTCCGTAGATGACCTGCTCCAGCGCCCCGGCGTTCTTGGGCGGATCGACCGGCTCGGTCATCACCGCGGTCAGCGTGGCGATCGCCGACCCCTTGTCGTACGGGGGCACGCCCTCGACGGCGGCGTACAGCAGACCGCCCAGCGACCACATGTCGGCGGCGGGACCGGGCTTGTGCCCGCGGGCGCGCTCGGGCGAGATGTAGGAGGGCGCGCCGACGAGCATGCCGGTGGAGGTGATCGAGGGGTCGCCCTCCACCTGGGCGATGCCGAAGTCGGTCAGCACGACCCGCCCGTCCTCGGCGATCAGCACGTTGGACGGCTTCACGTCGCGGTGCAGGATGCCTTCCCGGTGGGCCGAGCGCAGCACGTCGAGGACGGCGAGCCCGACCTCGGCGGCGCGCCGCGGTTCGAGGAGTCCGTCCTCGCGGATGGCCTCGGCGAGCGACTTGCCCTCGACGAGCTCCATGACGATCCACGGCCGGTCGTCCTCGTCGACGACGTCGAAGACGGTGACGGCGCCGTTGTTGCGGATCCGGGCGATCGCCTTCGCCTCACGCAGCGTGCGCGTGATGAGGCGTCGCTTCTCCTCCTCGTCGATGCTCGACGGGAAGCGCAGCTCCTTGACCGCGACCGTGCGTCCGAGGGTCTCGTCCTTGGCCCGCCACACGGTGCCCATGCCGCCGCGGCCGAGCACGTCGCCGAGGCGGTACCGCCCGGCGAGCAGCCGGCCGGTCGCATCCTGGCCGGAAGCGGACTTGCCACCGGTGGACGACGCCTCGTCCGGGCCGTCGTGAACGTCCTGTGCGTCCTGCAAGGACGAGTCCTGACGAGCGCTCTTGTCCTGACGGGCCTCGCCCGCCCGCTCCGACTCCGACATGCGTCCCCTCTGCAACCCGCCCTGACAGAGCCTTCATTGTCCCTCACGCGACGACCGCCCTACGCCCAGGGTCGGTCCTCCGGCACCCTTGCCGAGAACGTCCCGAAGGGACCGTCATGCCCGTACTCCGGACACTCCCGGCCATTCCTCCGGCCGTGGCTCTGCTCTGCCTGGATCCGGGCAGCACGCCACCCGTTGATCCTTCTGTGAAGGTCACTCTTCCGCTGCTCGTCACCAAGAGCAAGGCCCGGGGGAAGCCCTGCTGACCACTGGCGATCCCCCAACTGACAACGGAACAGCGCCTCGACCCCGCCCCCGCGCACGGCAACCCGGACGCGGCGGGCGCCCCGGCTCCCGAACACCGTGTGCCGGGAGCCGAGTTGTGCGCCACGCGAACGGCGGACCGCCTACAGCGGCGCGATGTCCGGCGCCCCCAGCCGGGCCGCGTCGGCCGTGAGGTCGTCGGGCTGCAACTGCGACTCCCGCTCCGCCTCGACCCGCTTCTCGTAGTGCTCGACCTCGCGCTCCACCTGGTCCTTGTCCCAGCCGAGCACCGGAGCCATCAGTTCGGCGGCCTCCCGGGCGGACCGCGTCCCCCGGTCGAAGGTCTCGATGGAGATCCGGGTCCGCCGGGTCAGCACGTCGTCGAGATGCCGCGCCCCTTCGTGCGACGCCGCGTACACGACCTCGGCCCGCAGATAGTCCTCGGCTCCGCCCAGCGGCGCCCCGAGACCGGGATCCGCGGTGATCAGCTCCAGCACTTCCTGGGCCAGCGCCCCGTACCGGTTGAGCAGGTGCTCCACCCGCACCACATGCAGCCCGGTGCGCGCGGCGATCCTGGCCCGCGCGTTCCACAGCGCCCGGTACCCCTCGGCGCCCACCAGCGGCACGTCCTCGGTCACGCACTCGGCGACCCGCTGGTCGAGCGCGTGCACCGCCTCGTCCACGGCGTCCTTCGCCATGACCCGGTACGTCGTGTACTTGCCGCCGGCGACCACGACGAGCCCGGGCACGGGGTGCGCGACGGTGTGCTCCCGCGACAGCTTGCTGGTGGCGTCGGACTCCCCGGCGAGCAGCGGCCGCAGACCGGCGTAGACGCCCTGCACGTCGTCCCGCGAGAGCGGCACGCCGAGCACGGAGTTCACATGTTCCAGCAGGTAGTCGATGTCGGCGCTGGACGCCGCCGGATGGGCCTTGTCGAGGTCCCACTCGGTGTCCGTGGTCCCCACGATCCAGTGCCGGCCCCACGGGATCACGAACAGCACGCTCTTCTCGGTCCGCAGGATGAGCCCGGTGGTGGAGTTGATCCGGTCCTTCGGCACGACGAGGTGGATGCCCTTGGAGGCGCGCACGTGGAACTGGCCGCGCTCGCCCACCATGGCCTGCGTGTCGTCGGTCCACACCCCGGTCGCGTTGACGACCTGCTTGGCGCGGATCTCGTACTCGCCGCCGCCCTCCACGTCCTGCACCCGCGCGCCGACGACCCGCTCGCCCTCGCGGAGGAAGCCGGTGACCCGCGCCCGGTTGGCGGCCTTCGCGCCGTACATGGCGGCGGTCCGCACCAGGGTCGCCACGTACCGCGCGTCGTCCATCTGCGCGTCGTAGTACTGCAGGGCGCCGACCAGCGCGTCCTTCTTCAGGCAGGGCGCGACCCGCAGCGCGTGGCGCCGCGACAGATGCCGGTGCATCGGCAGCCCGCGCCCGTGTCCGCGGGCCATCGACATGGCGTCGTAGAGGGCGACACCCGATCCCGCGTACAGCCGCTCCCACCCCTTGTGCTGCAAGGGGTACAGGAAGGGCACGGGCTTCACGAGGTGCGGTGCGAGCCGCTCGATCAGCAGGCCCCGCTCCTTCAGCGCCTCCCGTACGAGCGCGAAGTCCAGCATCTCCAGATACCGCAGCCCGCCGTGGATCAGCTTGCTGGACCGGCTCGACGTGCCCGAGGCCCAGTCCCGCGCCTCGACGATCCCGGTGGACAGGCCCCGGGTCACCGCGTCCAGCGCGGTTCCCGCACCGACCACCCCGGCGCCCACGACAAGAATGTCCAGCTCGCCCTCGGCCATGGCCGCGAGCGCCTCCGCGCGCTGCTCGGGTCCCAGTGTCGCTGCCTTCACTGCTGCCTCCCGCTGTCGTCGGCGCCGGCCTCACCGGCAGGTGTACCCGGGCTCGCGGGACGCAAGCAGGGGCACCGAATGCGGCATGTTCCCGATTCTGGCCCTCCCGCCCGATTCCGGCCACCACGAAGCCGCCCCGGCAACACTCCCTAACCCATGGCGGCGCAATGCCGCATATCGGTCATATTTACTCCTAGTCTGACATTGCGCTCGCCCGTCCTGTCCACAGGGCTTGCACACTCGTCCCGCCCCGGCTAGAAGCCGGGTTCGCCTCCGGGAAGGACGGCAAACGCCATGCCCGCAGACCTCGCCGTCGTCGGCCTCGGCCACCTCGGCCTGCCGCTCGCCCAGGCCGCCGTCGCCGCAAGGATCGCGACCGTCGGCCACGACCCGGCCCGCGCCCAGGACCTCGCCGCGGGCCGCCTCCCCGGCGACGGCGACGACGCGGCCCTGACCGCCGCCGACGTCCGCCGGATGCTCGCCGGCGGCTTCCGCCCCACCGCGAACCCCGCCGAACTGGGCCGCGTCCGCACCGCCGTCATCTGCGCGCCCACCCCGCCCGGGGCGGACGGCACCCCGTCCCTCCACCCCGTCATCGAGGCGACCCGCACCCTGGCCGCCCACCTGCGCCCGCACACCACGGTGATCATCGAGTCACCGGTCCCGCCGGGCACCACGGAGACCGTCCTGCTCCCCCTCCTCGAAGAGGGCTCGGGCCTGCGCGCGGGCCGCGACTTCCACCTGGCCCACGCCCCCGGCCGCCTCGACCCCGGCAACCGCACCCAGCCCTACGCGGCGATCCCCAAGGTCATCGGCGGCCACACCCCCGCCTGCACCGAGTCGGCGGCGACCTTCTACAGCCGCCTCACCGACAAGGTCGTCCGCGCCCGCGGCCCCCGGGAGGCGGAGACGGTCCACCTCCTGGAGACGAACTACCGCCACGTCAACATCGCCCTGGTCAACGAGATGGCCGTCCTCTGCCACGACCTCGGCGTCGACCTCTGGGACGTCATCCGCTGCGCCGAGACCAAGCCCTTCGGCTTCCAGGCCTTCCGCCCGGGCCCCGGCGTCGGCGGCCACGCCCTCCCCCAGGACCTGACCTCGCCCCACCTGCCCACCCGCCCGCTGCGCATGGTGGAACTGGCCCGCCAGGTCAACGACCACATGCCGGCGTACGTCGTCCAGCGCGCGGCCACGCTCCTCAACGAGCACGGCAAGTCGGCCCGCGGCGCCCGCGTCCTGCTCCTCGGCATCACGTACAAGCCCGACCTCGCCGACCAACAGGCCGCCCCCGCCCAGGAGATCGCCACCCGCCTCATGCAACTGGGCGCCGCGGTCAGCTACCACGACCCGTACGTCCCGTCCTGGAACGTGCTGGACCGCCCGGTCCCGCGCGCCGACTCCCTCTACGAGGCCGCGGCCGACGCCGACCTGACGATCCTGCTCCAGCACCACCGCACGTACGACCTCCAGGGCCTCGCGGTGAAGGCCCAGCTCCTCCTGGACACCAGAGGAGCGACTCCGGCGGGCGCGGCCCACCGGCTCTGACTGCTACTGTGCGGCCCCTCTGCGCACACACGTGCCAGCGTTCACACTTCAGGGGGACCGCATGACCCAGCCGCCGCAGCCACATCCGCAGGACGGAAACCCGTACGCCCAGCAGCAGCCCCCGGCGCCGCAGCCGGGCTACGGCTACCCGCAGCAGCAGCCGCCCCAGGGCCAGCAGCCGTACGCCCCGTTCCCGCAGCAGCAGGGCCATCCCGGCGGCTTCGCGCCCCCGATGCCGCCGGCCCGCAGCGGGAACGCCGCCCTCGGCATCGTCGCCGCCGTGGTCCTGGCCCTCGTCACGGCCTGGATCTACGGCGCCGTCATGAAGGCCACCGAGCACGAGATCGGCTACGCGGCCGTGGCGGTCGGCGCCGTCATCGGCTTCGCCGCGGGCAAGATCGGCGGCCGCAACCAGGTCCTGCCGTTCGTCTGCGCGGTGCTGGCGCTCGGCGCGGTGTACCTGGGCCAGCTCACCGGGTACGCGATGGCCATCGCCGAGATCGGGAACGTCTCGTTCATCGACATCCTCACCGACCACTTCGGCGACCTCAACGAGGGCTGGAAGCACGAGGCCGACTTCCTGACGTACCTCTTCCTCGTCATCGGCGCCGTCGCCGCGTTCGGCAGCTCGAAGAAGGCGGCCCTCTGACCGAGGCCGCACACGAAAAGGGGTGGGGCCCCGCCGATCCGGCGGGGCCCCACCCCTTTCCTGCTACGACACAGCGTCAGCGCCGGTGCTGGGAGTCGGCCACCGTGACCTCGACCCGCTGGAACTCCTTGAGCTCGCTGTAGCCCGTCGTGGCCATGGCCCGCTTCAGCGCGCCGAAGATGTTCATCGAGCCGTCGGGCGTGTGCGACGGTCCGGTCAGGACCTCTTCCGTGGTGCCCACGGTCCCGAGGTCGACCTTCTTGCCGCGCGGCACGTCCTCGTGGACGGCCTCCATGCCCCAGTGGTGACCGCGGCCGGGCGCGTCCGTGGCGCGGGCCAGCGGCGAGCCCATCATGACGGCGTCGGCACCGCACGCGATGGCCTTGGGCAGGTCACCGGACCAGCCCACGCCACCGTCGGCGATGACGTGCACGTACCGGCCGCCGGACTCGTCCATGTAGTCCCGGCGCGCGGCGGCGACATCGGCGACCGCGGTGGCCATCGGCACCTGGATGCCCAGCACGTTCCGCGTCGTGTGGGCGGCGCCGCCGCCGAACCCGACGAGCACACCGGCGGCGCCGGTCCGCATCAGGTGCAGCGCGGCGGTGTACGTGGCGCAGCCGCCGACGATCACCGGCACGTCGAGCTCGTAGATGAACTGCTTCAGGTTCAGCGGCTCGGCGGCACCCGACACGTGCTCGGCGGACACGGTGGTGCCCCGGATCACGAAGATGTCGACGCCCGCGTCCACCACGGCCTTGGAGAACTCGGCGGTGCGCTGCGGCGAGAGCGCGGCGGCGGTGACGACACCGGAGTCGCGCACCTCCTTGATGCGCTGCCCGATCAGGTCGGCCTGGATGGGAGCGGAGTAGATCTCCTGCAGACGCCGCGTGGCGACATCCGCGTCCAGCTCGGCGATCTCGTCGAGCAGCGGCTGCGGGTCCTCGTACCGGGTCCACAGACCTTCGAGGTTCAGTACGCCGAGGCCACCCAGCTCACCGATGCGGATCGCGGTCGCCGGCGAGACGACGGAGTCCATGGGAGCGGCCAGGAACGGCAGCTCGAACCGATAGGCATCGATCTGCCAGGCGATCGAGACCTCCTTCGGGTCGCGGGTGCGCCGACTCGGCACGACGGCGATGTCGTCGAAGGCGTACGCGCGGCGGCCGCGCTTGCCGCGCCCGATCTCGATCTCAGTCACGTTGTGTGGGCCTTTCCCTCTTGGTCTGCCTGTCCAGTATCCCCGACACACGAGTGAGGGGCGGCCCCAGGCAATCCCGGGGCCGCCCCTCACCGCATGGCCTGCGGCTACCGGCGACTACTTACGGCTGTAGTTCGGCGCCTCGACCGTCATCTGGATGTCGTGCGGGTGGCTCTCCTTGAGACCCGCCGACGTGATGCGCACGAAGCGGCCGTTCTCCTGCAGCTCCGGCACGGTCCGCCCGCCGACGTAGAACATCGACTGGCGCAGACCACCGGTGAGCTGGTGCACCACGGAGGCCAGCGGGCCCCGGTACGGGACCTGCCCCTCGATGCCCTCGGGAATCAGCGCGTCGTCGGAGGCGACGCCCTCCTGGAAGTACCGGTCCTTGGAGAAGGACTTGCGGTCGCCGCGCGTCTGCATGGCGCCGAGCGACCCCATGCCCCGGTACGACTTGAACTGCTTGCCGTTGATGAACAGCAGCTCGCCCGGCGACTCCTCGCAGCCCGCGAGCAGCGAGCCGAGCATCACGGTGTCGGCACCGGCGACGAGCGCCTTGGCGATGTCACCGGAGTACTGCAGACCGCCGTCGCCGATGACCGGGACCCCGGCCTCCTTCGCGGCGAGCGAGGCCTCGTAGATGGCGGTGACCTGCGGGACGCCGATACCGGCGACGACGCGCGTGGTGCAGATGGAGCCCGGTCCGACGCCGACCTTGATGCCGTCGACACCGGCGTCGATCAGCGACTTGGCGCCGTCCCGCGTCGCGATGTTGCCGCCGATGACGTCGACGCCGCTCGCGTTGGACTTGATCTTGGCGACCATGTCGCCGACGAGCCGCGAGTGCCCGTGCGCGGTGTCGACGACGATGAAGTCGACGCCCGCCTCGACCAGCGCCTGCGCGCGCTCGAAGGAGTCACCGGCCACGCCGACCGCCGCACCGACGAGCAGCCGGCCCCCGGCGTCCTTCGCCGCGTTCGGGTACTTCTCCGCCTTCACGAAGTCCTTGACGGTGATGAGCCCCTTGAGCACACCGGCGTCGTCGACCAGCGGAAGCTTCTCGATCTTGTGGCGGCGCAGCAGCTCCATGGCGTCGACGCCGGAGATGCCGACCTTGCCGGTCACCAGCGGCATCGGCGTCATGACCTCGCGCACCTGACGGCTGCGGTCGGACTCGAAGGCCATGTCGCGGTTGGTGACGATGCCCAGCAGCTTGCCCGCCGGGTCGGTCACCGGGACGCCGGAGATACGGAACTTGGCGCAAATCGCATCGGCCTCGGCGAGCGTCGCGTCCGGGTGCACCGTGATCGGGTCGGTCACCATGCCGGACTCGGAGCGCTTCACGAGGTCGACCTGGTTGGCCTGGTCGGCGATGGAGAGGTTGCGGTGCAGCACACCGACACCGCCCTGCCGCGCCATGGCGATCGCCATCCGCGACTCGGTGACCTTGTCCATCGCGGCGGACAGCAGCGGGATGTTGACCCGCACGTTCTTCGATACGTACGAGGCGGTGTCGATCTGGTCGGGCGCCATGTCCGACGAGCCCGGCAGCAGCAGCACGTCGTCGTAGGTCAGCCCGAGTGTCGCGAATTTCTCGGGCACTCCGTCGACGTTTGCAGTCATGACACCTTCCCCAAATGGCCTTGATCGGTGCGGATGTCCATGCTAACGGGAACAAGACGTGTCTCATTCCACGATCAAGATCATCGGCCTTATTTGTACGTTCGCACGTACCCGGCCCCGCCCCTGTGCTACTGCTCGGCGAGCGCCCGCAGGCGGCTCAGCGCCCGGTGCTGCGCGACGCGCACGGCTCCGGGTGACATCCCCAACATCTGCCCGGTCTCCTCGGCGGTGAGGCCGACGGCGATCCGCAGGAGCAGCAGCTCCCGCTGGTTCTCCGGCAGGTTGGCGAGCAGCTTCTTGGCCCAGGCGGCGTCACTGCTCAGCAGCGCCCGCTCCTCGGGCCCGAGGGAATCGTCCGGCCGCTCCGGCATCTCGTCGGACGGCACGGCCGTCGAACCGGGGCCGCGCATGGCCGCGCGCTGCAGATCGGCGACCTTGTGAGCGGCGATGGCGAAGACGAACGCCTCGAAGGGCCGCCCGGTGTCCTTGTAGCGCGGCAGCGCGAGCAGCACCGCGACACAGACTTCCTGGGCCAGGTCCTCCACGAAGTGCCGCGCGTCACCCGGAAGCCGGGACAGCCGCGTGCGGCAGTAGCGGATGGCCAGGGGATGGACGTGCGCGAGCAGATCGTGCGTGGCCTGCTCGTCACCGTCGACGGCGCGGCCGACGAGCGTACCGATGACCCCTTGCGGGGTCACTGCCTCGTCGTCGCGCATCGGTCCATGGTGCCTTGCCGACACCTGGTCCGTGGCACCGTGCCCTTGGTTGTGCACCGAAGCGTTATGAGCAGGTGCGCCGGAACTCATCTCCTGCGCCCTCCCCTCTCGCTGACCCTGCTCGCCCGACTCGTCGTCCCCGAGGAACTCCACACCTCAAGGATGCGGCATCACTCGCGAAGCGTCGAAAAGCCGCGGCGCGGCGGGCTGGATCGGTGCCCCTAGCAGCCCCGTCCGTCCGGTGACGGACGGGGTTCAGGGTCCCCCCGCGCTGGCGCACCGGTCCTAGCGCACCAGGCCCCAGCGGAAGCCGAGCGCCACGGCGTGCGCACGGTCCGAGGCGCCGAGCTTCTTGAACAGACGTCGTGCGTGCGTCTTGACCGTGTCCTCGGAGAGGAACAGCTCGCGCCCGATCTCGGCGTTGGACCGGCCGTGGCTCATGCCCTCGAGCACCTGGATCTCCCGCGCGGTGAGGGTGGGCGCGGCACCCATCTCGGCCGAGCGCAGTCTGCGCGGGGCGAGCCGCCAGGTCGGGTCGGCGAGCGCCTGCGTCACGGTGGCCCGCAGCTCGGCGCGCGAGGCGTCCTTGTGCAGGTATCCGCGGGCGCCGGCGGCGACCGCGAGCGCGACCCCGTCCAGGTCCTCGGCCACGGTGAGCATGATGATGCGCGCACCGGGGTCGGCGGACAGCAGCCGCCGAACGGTCTCGACGCCGCCCAGACCGGGCATGCGTACGTCCATCAGAATCAGGTCCGAGCGATCGGCGCCCCAGCGGCGGAGGACTTCCTCGCCGTTGGCCGCGGTCGTCACGCGCTCGACGCCGGGCACGGTCGCGACCGCGCGGCGGAGCGCCTCTCGGGCAAGCGGGGAGTCGTCGCAGACGAGGACGGATGTCATGACCGTCCTCCGCAGCTGATGCGCGTCACCTTGGGCCTCCAGGCTGGTACGAATCGTCACCTGTGCGGTCGACGCTCTCGGACAGATGCCCGAGCGCTTGTTGTTTCAACCGCCTCCGCACTCTCAACGACGGTCACTCGAAAGAGTTACGGGTCGGACGGCCTAGTTCGGCACTCTACGTGAGGGGCCGCACACAGCCGAGATGGCGCAACGGACCCTCAAGGATTCATCACAAGCTATGCCCCATTTAGCGGCTTTTCTTCCCTTTTGCTGGTGTCTGTAGCTAGATTCTCAATGAGTCATATTTTCATCTCCTTAGACAGTAGATGTACGGTCATGGGCACCGTATCCGCGTCACAACGGCTACAAGGGGACAACGCAATGGCAGATTTCTCCCGCCTTCCCGGACCGAACGCAGATCTCTGGGACTGGCAGCTCCTCGCGGCCTGCCGCGGGGTCGACAGCTCGCTCTTCTTCCACCCGGAGGGCGAGCGAGGAGCGGCGCGCAGCGCCCGCGAGAACTCGGCCAAAGAGGTCTGCATGAGGTGCCCGGTGCGCGCGGAGTGCGCTGCTCACGCCCTACAAGTGCGCGAGCCGTACGGCGTGTGGGGAGGGCTCACCGAGGACGAGCGCGAAGAGCTGATGGGACGGGCCCGCAACCGGCTCGTCACGGCGTCGACAGCGGGGGGCGCAGCGGCCACGGCTGCCGCCGCACGCAATTGAAGGAACGTTTCTGCTGACGCGGCGGCCGCGGGCGCACTCGGGCGGGCCCGCGCCCGTGCTCAGCGCGTGGCGGCCTTCGCCAGATGGTCGAGGGTCGCGGCGACCGCCGGCACCTGGGCCAGATCGGGCAGTGTCAGCGCGACGATCTCGCGCTGCACGGCCGGTTCAACGGTTACTGTCCGTGCACCCTTGGGGCGAACGGACTCGATGGCCAGTTCGGGCAGCACGGCAACACCGAGCCCCGCGCCGACCAGGCCGACCACCGCCGGATAGTCGTCCGTGGCGAAGTCGATGCGCGGCGCGAACCCGGCGCCCCGGCACACCTCGACCAGCTGGCGGCGGCAGCGCGGACACCCCGCGATCCAGGGGTCGTCGGCGAATGCGTCGATGGTCACCGAGCCCGCCTCCGCGAGCCGGTGCCCTTCGGGGACCAGGCCCACGAGCCGGTCGGCGAGCAGGGGACGGACGACGAGGTCGTCCCACTCCTGCGCCGCGTGCGCGCCTTCGTACCGGAAGGCGAGGGCCACGTCGCAGTCGCCCTCGCGCAGCATCTCCACCGAGCGCGGGGGCTCCGCCTCCACCAGGGACACCCGGGTGCCCGGGTGTTCGGCACGCAGGGCGGCCAGGGCCGTCGGGACCAGCGTCGAACTGCCGCTGGGGAACGAGACGAGGCGGACGCGGCCGGCGCGCAGGCCCGCGATCGCGGCGACCTCCTCCTCGGCGGCGGTGAGCCCGGCGAGGATGCCCGCCGCGTGCCGGACGAGGGCCTCGCCGGCCTGGGTCAGGCGCATCTCGCGGCCGGTGCGGATGAGGAGCGGGGTGCCCGCCGAGGTCTCCAGGGCCTTCATCTGCTGGCTGACCGCGGGCTGGGTGCAGCCCAGCTCGCGGGCGGCCGCCGAGAAGGACCCGGTGGCGGCCACGGCGCGCAGGACACGGAGATGACGGGCCTCGATCATGCCCCAAGCATAAGCGGAGCTTGGAGATCGCGCCGATTAATGCATGGCGACTTTGGTCACGGGTCTCGTAACGTCGGTGTCATGAGACTTCTGTCGCTGAACCTGGGCCGGCCCGAGACCGTCGAGTACACCGATCAGCCCGAGGGCGTGACCGGCATCGACAAGCAGCCGGTCGACGGGCCCGTGCGGGTCACCGCGCCCGGCCCCAAGGGGACCGGCGGCAGCGGCCTCGCCGGGGACGCCGTGTGCGACAAGCGGCACCACGGCGGGAACGACCAGGCGGTGTACGCGTTCGCGCGCGAGGACCTGGACGCGTGGGAGGCCACCCTCGGCCGGGCGCTGCCCAGCGGGTCCTTCGGGGAGAACCTCACCACCGAGGGCGTCGACATCACGGGCGCCAAGGTCGGCGAGCGCTGGCGGATCGGCCCCGACCTGCTGCTGGAGGTGACCTCCAGCCGGATCCCGTGCCGGACCTTCCAGGGGCACCTGGGCGAGAAGGGCTGGGTCAAGCGGTACACGCAGGACCGCAGGCCCGGCGCGTACCTGCGGGTGATCGAGCCCGGTGAGATCCGGGCCGGGGACCCGATCGAGGTCGTGCACCGGCCCGACCACGAGGTGACCGTCGCCTTCGTGTTCCGCGCGGTGACCACCGAGCGCGAGCTGCTGCCGCGGGTGCTCGCCGCCGGGGACGCGCTGCGCCCCGAGGAGCTGAAGGCCGCGCGGGCGTACGTCGAGAAGTACGGCTCGTCCGCGTAGGGGGGAACCCTGGTGGCGTACGGGGGTTGAGTCGGGGGGCGCGTCAGGGGCCGCCCCCGATGTGCCGCGGCGGGGCCGGCGGGACGCTCGACGCATGACCCGAGCTGCCGGAAAGTCCCGCCTCAAGCGCGTCCTCGTCGCCCTCGGCGCGTTCGTCACCGTCCTCGTCCTCGCGGTCGGCGGCGGTGTGCTGTGGCTCTGGAACGACGCGCGGGTGAGCACCGTCGGCACGACGGACTTCCGCAACGAGCTGGCGGTGCCGCCGCTCGCCGCGTCCCGGCTGGACGAGAGGAGCGGCCGTCGCGTCTTCGACCTGCGGATGCGGGCGGGCGAGAAGGAGTTCGAGCCCGGCCGCACGACCAGGACGTGGGGCTTCAACGGCGACTACCTGGGTCCCACGCTGCGCGCGAAGCGCGGCGAGAAGGTCGAGGTCCGTGTCCACAACGGGCTCGACGAGCCCTCCACCGTGCACTGGCACGGCATGCATCTGCCCGCCCGGATGGACGGCGGCCCGCACCGGATGACCGGGCCGGGCGAGGAGTGGACGCCCCGCTGGACCGTCGACCAGCCCGCCGCGACGCTCTGGTACCACCCGCATCCGCACGGGCGGACGGAGCGGCACGTGCAGCGCGGGCTCGCCGGGATGTTCCTGCTCGACGACGAGAGGAGCGCGCGGCTCGCGCTGCCGAAGACGTACGGCGTGGACGATCTGCCGGTGATCGTGCAGGACGTGAAGTTCGACGGGGCGGCCTTCGACCACGGGCACAAGATGATGCGGTCCGTCGGCTTCCTCGGCGACCGCACCATGGTGAACGGCACCCTCGATCCGTACCGGGTCGTGCGTGACGAGCGGGTACGGCTGCGGCTGCTGAACGCGTCCACGGCCCGGACGTACGACTTCGGGTTCTCGGACGGGCGGGGCTTCGCGCTCGTCGGGACGGACGGCGGTCTGCTGGAGCGGCCCGCGGCGATGCAGCGGGTACGGCTGTCGCCGGGTGAGCGGGCCGAGGTCGTGGTGCGGATGGAGCCGGGTGAGCGCACGGTGCTGCGCAGTGACGCGCACGACGGCTACGGGGACGCGTGGCAGCGCCGGTTCGGCGGCGGGGACGACTCGTTCGACGTACTGCAGCTGCGGGCGGCGGGCACCCTGCGACCGTCCCCCGAAGTGCCGCACGTCCTGGGCGAGTTGGAGCTCCCGGAGGCCGCCGACGCGGTGCGTTCGCGCTCCTTCGACCTGAAGATGAGCGGGATCAACGGGCGGGCGATGGCCATGGACCGCGTCGACGAGATCGTCACGCGCGGCAGCACCGAGGTGTGGACCGTGCACAACGGCAACGGGATGCCGCACAACTTCCATGTCCACGATGTGCAGTTCAGGGTGCTGGAGATCAACGGCGGGACGCCGCCGCCCGAGCTGCGCGGGCGCAAGGACACGGTGTTCCTGCCGAACGGGACGACGGTCAAGCTGGCGCTGCGGTTCGACGGAGGGCCCGATTTCGCCGATCCGGACGTCCCGTTCATGTACCACTGCCATCTGCTGTACCACGAGGACGGCGGGATGATGGGGCAGTTCGTGGTCGTCGACAAGGGGCAGCGGGCACACACCCCGGCCGGAGCAGGACCCGGTGATCACGAGCACCACTGAACCGTCACTAACCTTGGCCCATGACTACGGCACTGATCACGGGATCCACCGCGGGCATCGGCGCCGCGTTCGCCCGGCGCCTCGCCGCCGACGGCCACAACCTGGTGCTCGTCGCGCGCGACACCAAGCGGCTTCAGGAGCAGGCGACCGAACTGCACGACCGGCACGGCATCGAGGCCGAGGTACTGACGGCCGACCTCGCCACGGACGAGGGCATCGCGGCGGTCGAGGAGCGGCTGAAGGACCGTAAGGCCGCGGTCGATCTGCTCGTCAACAACGCCGGGTTCGGCAACAAGGGCCGCTACCTGGAAGTCCCCATGGCCGACGAGCTGACCATGCTGAAGGTGCACTGCGAGGCGGTGCTGCGGCTGACGTCGGCGGCGACGGAGGTGATGCGCGAGCGCGGCCGCGGCGGCGTGATCAACGTCGCGTCGGTCGCGGCGTTCGTGCCGCGCGGCACGTACGGGGCGTCGAAGGCGTGGGTCGTGCAGTTCACCCAGGGCGCGGCGAAGGACCTGGCGGGCAGCGGGGTACGGCTGATGGCGCTGTGCCCGGGCTTCGTCCGTACGGAGTTCCACCAGCGGGCCGGGATGGGCACGGGCAACATCCCGAAGTGGATGTGGCTGGACGCCGACAAGCTGGTGGCGGCGGCGCTCACCGATCTGTCCCGCGGCAGGTCCCTGTCGATCCCGGATCCGCGGTACAAGGCGCTGATGGGCGTGGTGAAGGTGACGCCGCGCGCGCTGCTGGGCGGGATCACGTCGAAGACGGGGCGCAAGTACGGGCCGCAGTAGTCGCCGGGTGCGGGTCCGCTGTGGCCGGTCGCGCCGTTCCCGTCGAAACCGCATCAGGAAAACGCCGAGGCCCGGCTCCCTGCGACAGGGAGCCGGGCCTCGGTTCAGGTCAGCTCGGCGGAGCGCCTCAGTGCGAGTGACCGTGGCCGTGACCGGCCTCGGGCTCCTCCTCGGCCGGCTTCTCGACGACCAGGGTCTCGGTCGTCAGGAGCAGGGAGGCGATGGACGCGGCGTTCTCCAGGGCGGAGCGCGTGACCTTGACCGGGTCGATGACGCCGGCCTTGACCAGGTCGCCGTACTCACCGGTCGCGGCGTTGTAGCCGGAGCCCTTCTCGAGCTCGGCGACCTTGGAGACGATCACGTAGCCCTCGAGGCCCGCGTTCTCGGCGATCCAGCGCAGCGGCTCGACGGCGGCGCGGCGGACGACGGCGACACCGGTGGCCTCGTCGCCCTCCTTGCCGAGGGAGCCCTCCAGGACCTTGACGGCGTGGACGAGCGCGGAGCCACCACCGGAGACGATGCCCTCCTCGACCGCGGCGCGGGTCGCGGAGATGGCGTCCTCCAGACGGTGCTTCTTCTCCTTGAGCTCGACCTCGGTCGCGGCACCGACCTTGATGACGCAGACGCCGCCGGCGAGCTTCGCGAGGCGCTCCTGGAGCTTCTCGCGGTCCCAGTCGGAGTCCGTGTTCTCGATCTCGGCCTTGATCTGGTTGACGCGGCCGTCGACGTCGGCCTTGTTGCCGCCACCGTCGACGATCGTGGTGTCGTCCTTGGTGATGGTCACGCGGCGCGCGGAGCCGAGGACGTCCAGACCGGCCTGGTCGAGCTTGAGGCCGACCTCTTCGGCGATGACGGTGGCACCGGTGAGGGTGGCCATGTCCTGGAGCATCGCCTTGCGGCGGTCACCGAAGCCGGGGGCCTTCACGGCGACGGCGTTGAACGTGCCGCGGATCTTGTTCACGACCAGGGTCGACAGGGCCTCGCCCTCGACGTCCTCGGCGATGATCAGCAGCGGCTTCGAGCCACCGGCCTGGATGACCTTCTCCAGGAGCGGGAGCAGGTCCTGGATGGACCCGATCTTGCCCTGGTGGATCAGGATGTACGGGTCGTCGAGGACGGCCTCCATACGCTCCTGGTCGGTGACGAAGTACGGGGACAGGTAGCCCTTGTCGAAGGCCATGCCCTCGGTGAAGTCGAGCTCCAGGCCGAAGGTGTTGGACTCCTCGACGGTGATGACACCGTCCTTGCCGACCTTGTCCATCGCCTCGGCGATGAGCTCGCCGACCTGGGCGTCCTGGGCGGACAGACCGGCGACGGCGGCGATGTCGGACTTCTCGTCGATCGGGCGGGCGGTCGCGAGGAGGTCCTCGGACACGGCCTTCACCGCGGCGTCGATGCCCTTCTTCAGGGCGGCCGGGGAGGCGCCGGCGGCGACGTTGCGCAGGCCTTCCTTGACGAGGGCCTGGGCCAGCACGGTGGCGGTGGTCGTACCGTCACCCGCGATGTCGTTGGTCTTGGTCGCCACCTCCTTCACCAGCTGGGCGCCGAGGTTCTCGTACGGGTCCTCGACCTCGACCTCACGGGCGATGGTCACACCGTCGTTGGTGATGGTGGGGGCGCCGAACTTCTTGTCGATGACGACGTTGCGGCCCTTGGGGCCGATCGTCACCTTGACCGTGTCGGCAAGCTTGTTGACGCCGCGCTCGAGGGCGCGACGGGCGTCCTCGTCGAACTTCAGGATCTTCGCCATGGGAGCGGTTCAGCCCTCTCGAAAACTGGAGTAATGACACTGCGCCCCTCGCCGCCCGGCTTGAGCAGGGTGACCAGGGGCGCAGCTCTTCAAAGCATTCGCTTCGAGGTGATTACTTCTCGACGATCGCGAGCACGTCGCGAGCCGAGAGGACGAGGTACTCCTCGCCGTTGTACTTGACCTCGGTGCCGCCGTACTTGCTGTACAGCACGATGTCGCCGGTCTTCACGTCGAGCGGCAGGCGCTCGCCGTTCTCGAAGCGGCCCGGGCCCACGGCGAGGACGACGCCCTCCTGGGGCTTCTCCTTCGCGGTGTCCGGGATGACCAGGCCAGAGGCCGTGGTCTGCTCGGCGTCGAGCGGCTGGACCACAATGCGGTCCTCGAGCGGCTTGATGGCAACCTTGGAGCTGGCGGTCGTCACGATCCGACCTCCCCCTTCGGAGATCTCACGGGGTTAACTGTCTGAGGTGGCGACCAGGTGGATCCGTCGTCGCGGGTGCCGGACCTGCCCGTCGCTGTTGGCACTCTCCGGTGGGGAGTGCCAGAGCCGAGACTATGACCGCGATTAGCACTCGGTCAAGCGGACTGCTAATCGGCTCCGGCGCGGCGGGGGATTTCGAACGGAGCTGCGCCCCGATCCGGCCATGCGCCGCGGGGGATTCCCCGCGTTGCCGAGTGCGGCTCCGCCGTGACCGCTCGCGCCGTTCCCCGCGCTCCTTCGGGGCACGGGTCGGTCTCGATTGGGGAACGCGGGCGGTGGAGTCGCCGGTTCCGTACGAGGGTGCGGGCATGGCCGGTCAGCATCGCAAATCCCTCGTGGGCGACATCGCCCTGGCTGTCTTCGTGCTGTTCGTGGACGCGCTCGCGTACGCCGTCACCACGATCTGGCAGTTCGCCGCCCACGTCCGCCCCGCCCAGGAGGCGTGGTCGTGGACCTACCTGGGTCTCGCCGTCCTGATCGCGGCGTCGGCCTTCGCCTTCGGCGGGCGCGCGGGGCTGCCGGTCACCGCGGGGGCGCAGCTCCTCGCGGGCGCCTTCCTGGGCCTCGCGGCACTGGCCCGGCTGGCCTCGGCGTGAGCGCGCAGGCGCGGCAGGACGACGACGCGTTCACCGGTGGCTGCGTGGTGGCCTTCGTGGTGTTCCTGGAGATCGGCTACGCCCTGCTCGCGGGCTTCTCCCTGATGCTGCACGGGATGGCCCGGTCGTCCTACGACCCGAAGTCGGGGGGCCCGCCGCCGGCCACGGACTGGACCGAGGTGTGGTGGTGGGGCGGCGGCGCCGCCATGACCCTGCTGTTCGGCGCCGCGCTGCTGTGGCTGCGGCGCCCGTACGCCGGCGCGGTCCAGCTGTTCGCCGCCGCCTGGACGGTGACCCTGGCGGTCGCCGCCTGGCAGCGGGCTCAGACGTAGTCCTCCAGCCGTCCCACGGTGAACCCCTGCTCCTGGATGCGCCGCAGCATCCGCGTCGTCATCTCGGTCAGCGTCGTGCCCTTGAGGTCGGACGGGCCGCGGAAGTGGGTCAGGATGATGTCGCCGGGGCGCAGGCGGTCGCCGTCGGCGTAGCGCAGGTCGTTGATCTGCATCGAGGCGCGCCACAGGACGATCGCGTCGATGCCGCACGCGCCGGCCGCCCGCAGCGTGTCCGCGTCGTAGTTGCCGTAGGGCGGGCGGAGCAGGCGCGGGGCGGTGCCGAAGCGGCCCTTGAGGCGGTCCTGCTGGCCGCAGATCTCCGCGTGCTGCTCCACGTAGCCGAGGCCGGGCAGGAAGGGGTGCGTGAGGGTGTGGTTCTCCACCCCCGCGCCGAGCGCCCGCAGTTGGCCGAAGTGGTCGTAGCCGGGGCCCGCGACGGAGTGCGTGAGGAACATCGAGATCGGCAGCCGCAGGTCACGGACCATGTCGACGAAGCGGGAGTCCTTCTCCGCGCCGTCGTCGAAGGTGAGGAAGACGACCTTGTCCTTGGTCGGGACGCGGTCGATGACCGGGGGGACCTTTCCCGGCGCCCGGGGCGGGAGCACCCGCTGGGCGGGGGGTCCCGGCGCCGGGGCCAGCGGGGCCGGCAGGCCCCAGCGGCGATGGGCGCCCGGGGCCGCCGGGCCTGCGGCGCCGGCCGCCGGACGCGGATGGTGCCGGACCTTCTGCGCGGCCTTCCTGCCCATCCGCTCGATCGGGTCGACGGACTGCGCGCACCCGGTGAGCAGCGCGGCGGCCAGGGCGCAGGCGATGGCCCGCCGCACCCCGGCCGCCCGAACGGCCGCCCCCGCCCAGGGAGTTGTCACAGGTAGTCCTCCAGGCGGGCCACCGCGTACCCCTTGTCGGTGACGTACTTCAGGAACTTGCGGATCATGTCGGGCATGGTGCCCTTCCAGTCCGAGCGTCCCCGGAAATGCGTGAGGATGATGTCGCCCGGATGGATGTCCCGGTCCCACTCGCGGTAGTCCATCCGGTCCACGAACGCCTCGGCGTTCCAGATCGGCGCGTACGTGATGCCACAGGCCTTGGCGGCCTTCAGGGTGTCCTGGTTGTAGTTGCCGAACGGGGGCCGGAAGAGGGTGGGCCGCTTGCCGTACTTCTTCTCGATGACGTCCTGCATGCCGCAGATCTCGTGCTTCTGCCGCGCGTAGGACAGGCCCGGCAGGTACGGGTGGTGCAGCGTGTGGTTGTTGAGGGTGACACCCAGGCTCTGGGCCCGCTTGAAGTAGGCGTAGTCGGGCTTGACCTCGGCATCGGTCAGGAAGGCCGTGTACGGGATCTTGAGGTCGCTCATCATCTTCAGGAACTGCGGGTCCTTGTCGGCCCCGTCGTCGATGGTGAGGAAGACGACCTTGTCCTTGGTGGGGATCGTGGTGAAGACGGGGGGCAGGCCGAGCTCGGCCTGGTCGTCGACCTCGAAGCCCTTGCGCGGCTTGATGACGGGCTTCTTCGCGGGCGGCTTCGGCGCGGCGAGCGGCACCTTCGCCACGCCCCAGCGCCTGGCCGCGGCGGCCCGCTGCGCCTGCTGGACCTTGAGCTTGGTGGCGTACGAGTCGAGGGCGCGGGCCGGCGGCGCGTTCAGGCCCTGCTGCCCGGGCGCCGGCCGCACCGCCTCGCCGCCCGAACCGGAGGCACAGCCGGTGGCCAGCGCGGCGGCGGCGAGAGCGGCGGCCGTGACGCGGAACGCCGCCCGCTTCCCGGGTCGCGCGGGGGTCACCTTTGCGGCGGTTTCTTCGTTTTGTCGTACTAGTTGCATGGCGCCGGATCTTTGCAGCTCAAGGCCCTGATCAGGGGCCGACACCGCCGCCGGGCGCGCACCGTCCTCCGACTGGCCCACAATGGGCCGGGTGAGCTCCTTCTCGACCCCCGACGACTTCTCCGCCCTCCTGTCCCCCGAGGGCCGGGCCCTGCTCGAAGAACTGCGCGACCACGACCCGGCGCAGGAGCTCGCGCTCGCCACCCGGCTGCGCCGCGAGCACCCGGCGGCGCTCGTCTCGGCGGCGCTCGCCCAGGCCCGGCTGCGGCAGCGCGCGGTGGCGAAGTTCGGGCCCGAGGACGCGGCCCGCATGTACTTCACGGCGAACGGGGTCGAGCAGGCGACCCGGACCGGCGTCGCCACGCACCGGGCCGAGTCCTTCCGGGCCCTCGGCGTCCGGTCCGTCGCCGACCTGTGCTGCGGCATCGGCGGCGACGCGATCGCGCTGGCCCGCGCGGGGATCGCGGTGCTCGCCGTCGACCGGGACCCGGGGACGTGCGCCGTGGCCCGGGCCAACGCCGAGGCGCTCGGGCTCGCCGGCCTCATCGAGGTGCGCGAGGCGGATGTGACACAGGTCGACACCTCCGCGTACGACGCCGTGTTCGTGGACCCCGCGCGCCGCTCCACGAAGCGGGGGCGCATCTTCGACCCCGAGGCCTACTCCCCTCCGCTGTCCTGGGCCGTCACCGCCGCGCTCTCGGCCCCGCGCGCCGCGCTGAAGATCGCCCCCGGCATCCCGCACGAGGCGATCCCGGCCGAGGCCGACGCCGAGTGGATCTCGGACCGGGGTGACGTGAAGGAGGCCGTGCTGTGGTTCGGCACGGAGCCCGGGAGAATGCGGGCCACTCTGCTCCCCGGGCCGCGGGAGCTGGCCGGGAGCGGGCTGCCGGACCCCGAAGTGCGTGCCGTGGGGCGGTACTTGTACGAACCCGACGGCGCCGTCATCCGCGCGCATCTCGTCGCCGAGGTGGCGAAGGAGGTCGGCGGCGGGCTCATCGACGAGACCATCGCGTACGTCACCGCGGACGAGCTGCACCCGACGCCGTACGCCACCGCGTACGAGATCACCGACCGGCTTCCCTTCAACGTGAAGAAGTTGAAGGCGCTGCTGCGGGAGCGGGAGGTCGGGGTGCTGACCGTGAAGAAGCGCGGGTCGGCCGTCGAGCCGGAGGAACTGCGGCGCAAGGCGATGCCGAAGCCCTTCGGGAAGCGGGCGGCGACGGTGTTCCTGACCCGCGTCGCCGGGGCCCCCACCATGCTGGTGGGGCAGCCGGGAACGAGCCCCTCCGGCGAATGAGGAGCGGGTCCGGGCCAGAGCCCCCGCGCCCGCAGCGGATCAGCCGTCGGCACGGCCGAGCAAGAACTCCCGCTCCCGTTCGTTGCGGGCCAGCCCGGCCGCCCGCAGGAACTCCGCCCGCGCCTCCTCCCCCCGCCCCAGCCGCTCCAGCAGATCGCCCCGCACACTCGGCAACAAGTGGTAGTCCCGCAGCGCCGGTTCACCGGCGATCGCGTCCACGATCGCCAGTCCCGCCGCCGGGCCCTGTGCCATGGACACCGCCACCGCCCGGTTCAGCTCGACCACCGGTGACGGGGCGCGGACCGCGAGGAGGGCGTAGAGGGCCGCGATCTGGGCCCAGTCGGTCTCCTCGTACGCGTGGGCCCGGGCGTGGCACGCGGCGATCGCGGCCTGCAGCGCGTACGGGCCGGGACCGCCGGAGGCCGCCGCGTCCGCCCGGCCGAGCGCGGCGAACCCGCGCCGGATCAGCGTCATGTCCCAGCGCGACCGGTTCTGGTCCTTGAGCAGCACGGGCCCCCCGTCGGCCGCCGTCCGGGCGGCCGCGCGGGAGGACTGCAGCTCCAACAGGGCCGCCAGACCGTGCACTTCGGGCTCCTTGGGCATCAGCGACTGGAGCACCCGGGCCAGCCGCAGCGCGTCCTCGCACAGCCCCGGCCGCAGATGGTCCTCCCCGGCCGTGGCCGCGTACCCCTCGTTGAAGATGAGGTAGATGACCTCCAGGACCGAGCCGAGCCGGGCCTCGCGGTCGGGGCCGTAGGGCACCTCGAAGGCGACGTTGCGGGTGGCGAGGGTGCGCTTGGCGCGGACGATGCGCTGGGCCACGGTCGGCTCGGGGGCGAGGACCGCGCGGGCGATCTCGGCGGTGGTCAGACCGCCGAGCAGGCGCAGCGTGAGCGCGACCCGGGCCTCGGCGGACAGCACCGGGTGGCAGCTCATGAAGACGAGGCGCAGCAGGTCGTCGTCGATGTCGTCCGGGTCGGCGGCGGCCGGTGCCTCGTACGCGAACTCCGTCGCCCGGCCGACCTCTTCGAGCTTGCGCGCGTAGTTCTCGCGGCGGCGCACCAGGTCGACGGCGCGGCGCCTGGCGACGGCGGTGAGCCAGGCGCCGGGGCGGTCCGGGACGCCGGTGTCCGGCCACTGCTCCAGGGCGGCGACCAGCGCGTCCTGCGCCAGCTCCTCCGCTATGCCGACGTCGCGCACGACGCGGGTGACGGCGGCGATGATGCGCGGCGCCTCCATGCGGAAGACCGTCTCGATGGCGCGGGTCGCGGCGGCGTCCGGGCGGGCCGTGGAGCGTTGCTCTGTCACAGCCCACCATCAGACACCGGCCGGGGCCCGCGGCCAAGGCTCAGCCGCCGACGATCTCCCGGACCTCGGAGGTGACGGTCCAGTGCTCCTCGTGGACCCGCAGGAACCGCTTGGTCCACTCCAGGACCTCGGCCTCGTCCTTCGCCTGGATGATCGCGTAGCCGCCGATGACCTCCTTGGACTCGGTGAAGGGGCCGTCGGTGACGGTGATGTCGCCCTTCTCGTAGTGCACGCGCTTGCCCTGCGCGGTCGGCGCCAGACCCGCCGTGTCGAGCAGCACGCCGGCCTTCGTCATCTCCTCGATGAGCGCGCCCATGCGCTGCATGAGCTCGTCGCTGGGGCCCTCGGCGGGGGCGTTGTTCTCGTCGATGCGGACCATCGTCAGGTAGCGGGGCATCGTCTTCTCCTCGTGGTGAACGGGTGGCCGCTGCCGGCCTCTCACCCTTGCGTCGAACAGGGGACGGCCGGATCGACACGGCCGCCGGATTTCTTCGAAGATTCTTTTCGGCCGTACGTTCCCGCAGGCCGGCGGGGTTGTCCAGGGCGCTTACGCCCCGCTCACCCCCGGCCTGCCAGGGTGCTCCCCCATGCCGTTCGACCACAACGACCACTACCACCGCCTGCTGCTGCGCCATCTGCCCCCGCGCGGCGGCACCGCGCTCGACGCCGGCTGCGGCACGGGCCGCTTCGCGCGCCGCCTCGTCGCGCACGGCTACCGGGTCGACGCGCTCGACGCGGACCCGGCGACGCTGGCCGCGGCGGAGGCGACCGGCGGCGGCCCGCGCTACCGCCTGGCGGACGCCGCCACGACCGCCCTGCCGACGGCCCACTACGACGTGATCGCCTGCCTGGCCGGCCTCCACCACATGCCGTTCGACACGGTGACCCGCTTCCGCGACGCCCTCGCGCCCGGCGGCCGCCTCCTCGTCCTCGGCTGCTCCGCGGGTGCCACGCCCCGGGACCTGGCCGCGGTCCCGGCGAACGCGGTGGCCCGGGCCGCGGTGTACGGCGCCGAGCGCGTCCGCGGCGTCCGCACACGCCCGCCCGGGGCCCCGGTCCGGCAGCCGGAGATGACACTGCCGCAGATCCGCACGGAGTCGGCCCGCCTGCTGCCCGGCAGCGAGGTGCGTCAACTGCTGTTCTGGCGGTACCTGTTGACGTACACGCACTGACGCACGCGGGCAGATCCGTACGGGACGGCCCTCAGCGCAGCGACTCCCACAGCTTCCCCGCCTCCGGCTCGTCCGCCACCACCCGGTTCACGTCCGACGGCGCGCGCACGACCGGCATCATCACCGTCTTCACGGAGTCGGCCGGCAGATCGCCCAGACTGCGTGCCAGGCCGGTCAGTTCGGAGAGCGAGTCGAGTCCGGTGTCCGCGGTGAGGCTGCCGGTGGCCGCGTCGGCGACGTTGTAGAGGCGGGCCGGATCGGTCAGCAGGCCGCTGTCCGAGACCTGGCCCATCAGCGACTTCACCAGCTGCTGCTGGAGCTTGATGCGGCCCAGGTCGCTGCCGCCGCCGACGCCGTACCGGGTGCGCGCGAAGGCGAGCGCGTCCTTGCCGTCGAGGTGGTGGTGGCCCGCCTCCAGGTGCAGCCGGCTGCGGTCGTCGTCGATGTCCTCGGTCGTCGTGACGTTCACCCCGCCGAGCGCGTCGACGAGCTTCGCGAAGCCCGCGAAGTCGATCTCCAGATAGTGGTCCATGCGCACCCCGGTGAGGTGCTCGACGGTCTTCACCGCGCAGACCGGACCGCCCACCGCATAGGCGCTGTTGAACATGACGTTGTACGCGACCGAGGTCGTGCCGCCGGACTCCGTCGGGCAGGAGGGGCGCTCGACGAGGGTGTCGCGGGGGATGCTCACCACCGTCGCCTCGGTGCGGCCGGCGTCGAGGTGCACGACCATCGCGGTGTCGGAGCGGGCCCCGCCGCTGTCGCCGCCGCCGAGCGCCTTGTTCGCCTTGCCGGTCCGGGAATCGGAGCCCAGGACCAGGATGTTGAGGACGCCCCTCTCGACCGGCTCGACCGGCTCGACCGACGGCGACGCCGACGCCGACGCGGACTCTGTGGGCGAGGCGACGGCCACCGGCTTGGCCGGGCGGTCGTCGCCGAGGGCACTGTCGATGTCGACGCTGCGTATGTTGTGGTCGAAGTGCCAGTAGAGCCACCCCGCGCCCGCCCCGCCGAGCACGAGGACGCAGCCGACGGCGATCGCCACCACCTTCACCGCACGCGCACGGAACCGTTTCTGCTCAGTCACAGAGGGAACATAAGTCCGAATTATTACAGCGGTAAACCAGTTGGCACGCGATTTCGGAAATCTTCAGTCAGTTCTCAGACTCTCCCGCCCGCCCGCCGGGCCGTGCGTCAGGCCGTCTCGAACCGCCACCGGTGCACCGCGCGCGTCACCAACTCGGCGTCGGGCTCGGGGAGTTCGGGCAGCTCGGCGTCGAACTCCGCGTCCCACCAGGTGATCACGAGGACCCGGTCGGCGGGCGCCCGGAACGTCTCGCGACGCTCCGGCTCCCGCTCCAGGCCCTGCGCCTTCGCCCAGGCCAGCAGCTCCTCGCCGTGGCCCTCGACGGCCCGGGCCTCCCACATCAGCGCGACGGTCACGAGTAGAGGTTCTCCTTGCTGACCTCGTGCACGTGATCGTGGCCGTGGTCGTGGCCGGGCACGTGCGGCTCCGTCACCGGCAGCGAGGAGTCCGCCGACAGGTCCCAGGACGACGGCTGCCGGTTCCTGGCCACCATCTCGGCGCCCAGCGCGGCGACCATCGCGCCGTTGTCCGTGCACAGCTTGGGGCGCGGCACGCGCAGCCGGATCCCGGCCCGCTCGCAGCGCTCCTCGGCCAGCGCCCGCAGCCGCGAGTTGGCGGCCACCCCGCCGCCGATCATGAGGTGGTCGACGCCCTCGTCCTTGCAGGCCCGCACCGCCTTGCGGGTCAGCACGTCGACGACGGCCTCCTGGAAGGACGCCGACACGTCGCGCACCGGCACGTCCTCGCCGGCTGCCCGCTTGGCCTCGATCCAGCGGGCCACGGCGGTCTTCAGGCCGGAGAAGGAGAAGTCGTACGCGGGGTCGCGCGGCCCGGTGAGCCCGCGGGGGAAGGAGATGGCGTTCGGATCGCCCTCCTTGGCGTACCGGTCGATGACGGGGCCGCCCGGGAAGCCGAGGTTCAGCACCCGCGCGATCTTGTCGAAGGCCTCGCCGGCCGCGTCGTCGATGGTCGCGCCGAGGGGCCGTACGTCCGAGGTGATGTCGGTGGACAGCAGCAGCGACGAGTGACCGCCGGAGACGAGCAGCGCCATCGTCGGCTCGGGCAGCGAGCCGTGCTCCAGCTGGTCGACGCAGATGTGCGAGGCGAGGTGGTTGACGCCGTAGAGCGGCTTGCCGAGCGCGTACGCGTACGCCTTCGCGGCCGAGACGCCGACGAGCAGCGCACCGGCGAGGCCGGGCCCGGCGGTGACGGAGATCCCGTCGAGGTCCTTCGCGGTGACGCCCGCGTCCTTCAGGGCGCGCTGGATCGTCGGGACCATCGCCTCCAGGTGCGCGCGGGAGGCGACCTCGGGCACGACGCCGCCGTAGCGGGCGTGCTCGTCGACGCTGGAGGCGACGGCGTCGGCGAGCAGCGTGGTGCCGCGGACGATGCCGACGCCGGTCTCGTCGCAGGAGGTCTCGATGCCGAGGACGAGCGGTTCGTCAGCCATGGTTCTTCTCTTCACTCACGGTGTTGGTGTTCAGGCGCATCACGAGGGCGTCCACGTTGCCGGGCTGGTAGTAGCCGCGGCGGAAGCCGATCGGTTCGAAGCCGAAGCGCTCGTAGAGCCGCTGCGCGCGCGTGTTGTCGACGCGTACTTCGAGCAGCACCTCGGCGGCCTCGAAGGCGGTGGCGTGCCGCAGGAGCTCGGTGAGCAGCCGGGCGCCGAGCCCGGTGCCCCAGTGGTCGCGGGCGACGGCGATGGTCTGCACGTCGGCCCCCTCGGCGGAGCCGCCGTCGGACGCGGTCCCGGAGGCGGCGAGCCCGCCGTACCCGACGAGCCGGTCGCCGTCGTACGCGACGACGTAGCGCCGCGTCGAACCGACCCCGCGCGCGTGCGCGAGCTCGGACCAGAACATGCCGCGCGACCAGGCGTCGTCCGGGAAGAGGTCCTTCTCCAGGGCGAGCACGGGATCGATGTCCCACCAGCGCATCTCGCGCAGTTCGGCCGTCACGGTGGTCACTTGGGGGTGACCACCTTGTAGTTCTTGGGGACCTGGGCGTCGGGGCGGCGCAGGTACAGCGGCCGGGGCTCCAGGAGCTCCTCGCCCGCGGCCAGCTTCTCGGCGGCCAGGGCGGCGAGCGCGGCGGCGGACACGTGCTCGGGGCCGCGCGGGTCCGCGAAGGTGTCGGGGTAGAGCAGCGCGCCCGCGCCGACCGCGGGCAGTCCGGCGACGGCTTCGGCGATGTCGGCGGGCCGGTCGACGGCGGCCTCGGTGACCCGGGTGCGCGGGTTGTCGAAGCGCGCCCAGTACACCTCCTTGCGCCGCGCGTCGGTGGCGACCACGAAGGGGCCCTCGACGTCGGCGGCGTACGCGAGGCCGTCCAGCGTGCACACGCCGTGCACGGGGACGCCGAGCGCGAGCCCGAAGGTGTCGGCGGTCATCAGGCCGACGCGCAGTCCGGTGTACGGTCCCGGGCCCACGCCCACGACGATCCCGGTCACGGCGTCGAGCTTCACCCCGGCCTCGGCGAGCACCCGGTCGACGGCGGGCAGCAGCAGCTCCCCGTGTCTGCGGGCGTCGACCTGACTCGACTCGGCGACGGGGGCCGTGCCGTCGTGCAGGGCGACGGTGACGGCAGGGGTGGCGGTATCCAGGGCGAGCAGCAGCACGCAAACAGCCTACGGCTCCGCGGAGCCGGACACGTCCGCCCTCCGGCAACCCGGGCCCGCCGGGCCCCTGCTGCTAACGTCACTCAGAGCCGTCACTGGCGTCGTACATGCGTACATGAGAGGCAGGCACCTGGTGGCACGGAGCAGCACCGGATTCGTGACCGCGCTGACCGCGGGAGCGCTCGCCGTGGTCGGCTTCCTCACGTACCAGGCCTCGGCGAACGCACCGTCCCACCTCGGCAAGCCGAAGGACGGCACCTCCCCCTCCTCGACGGCGTCCCGCTCCCCCAAGGACAAGGCCGACCCGACGGCGCTGCCCGCGCAGTCCGGGGCCGGCGAACGCGTCGTCTACGCGCTGGGCTCCGACCGGGTCTGGCTGGTCGGGGCGAACGGCAAGGCGCAGCGCACGTACAAGGTGACGCCCGGCACGGTGGACCCGGCGCCCGGCAAGTACGCGGTGACCTCCCGCTCCGGGACGATCACCGGCACCGACGGGGTGCCGATCGAGCACGTCGTGCGGTTCGCGAACACGGGCGGGGTCGCGGTCGGGTTCAGCGCGGCCGTCGACGGTTCCACGCCGGAGCCGGACCCCTCGAAGCAGACCGGCGGCATCCGGGAGTCGCGGGCGGACGGCAAGGCGATGTGGGAGTTCGCGACGTTCGGCCGGAAGATCGTCGTCGTTCCGTAGCCACCGCCCGCGCGGGCCGGTCGGGCGGATCAGGCCGCGTCGGCGGGCCGCTCCCGCGGCACGGACACCGGGACCTCCGCGGCCGGCGGGGTGGAGACCGCCCTGGCCGCCGCGCACGACGCCAGCAGTTCGCTCATCGACACCTCGCGCGCCCGGTCACGCCCCGCGACCGGCGCAGCACACCGCACGTCACGTTCTGAAGCCGACATGGACGCCTCCCGAGCAGACGTGGTTAGGTAAACCTAACCAGGGCCGGTCTCCATGTGACCACGCCGAACGGGCGTCGCGCAACATTTTGCCGACGCCCTGTCGGGAACGTTCGGGGAACGTGCGGATCAGCCGCCGAGCGAGCCCAGGTCCGCCTCGGCCCAGCGGCCGCCGATGCCGTTCAGCGTCACGACGCGCACCTCGTCCGTGGTGTCGCCCGTCGCCCGGTCGATGAGCACGTGCAGCCGGTCGTCGGCGAGCTCCTCGACCTTGCCGTCGCCCCACTCCACGACCACCACCGAGTCCGGCAGGGACACGTCGAGGTCGAGGTCCTCCATCTCGTCGAGGCCGCCGCCGAGCCGGTACGCGTCGACGTGCACCAGGGCGGGCCCCTCGCCGAGCGGCGGGTGCACGCGGGCGATCACGAACGTGGGCGAGGTCACCGCGCCGCGCACGCCGAGCCCCTCGCCGAGCCCGCGGGTCAGCGTCGTCTTGCCCGCGCCCAGCTCGCCGGTGAGCATGACGAGGTCGCCGGGGCGCAGTTGCTTGGCCAGGGTCAGGCCCAACTCCCGCATCTCGTCCGGGGAGTTGACGGTGACCGTGACGGTCGTGACGGGGGTGGCGGGATCAGCCGCCGGGCTGTGCGGTGCTGCCGGTGTCTCCATGGCTCCCCACGGTAGCGGCTGCGCCCAGCACTCCGGCGCGGGCCAGCAGGTCCGCGAGGCGGTCCGTGACGGCCTCCGGGTGCTCCAGCATCACCAGATGCCCGGCGTCGGGCACCAGCACGAACTCGGCGTCCGGCAGCACCGCCGCGATCGCCTCGCTGTGCTCGCTCGGCGTCACGAGGTCCTGCTCCCCGGCCAGCACCAGGACCGGCAGCTCCGCGAAACGCTTCAGGGCGTCCGCCTTGTCGTGGTCCTGGAACGCCGGGTAGAACTCGGCGACCACGTCGATCGGCGTGCCCTCGATCATCCGCTCGGCGAACCGGGCGACCGACGGGTCCACGTCGCGCGTCGCGAACGAGTACCGCTTGATGATCCCGGCGAACAGGTCCGCCGTCGCGCGCCGCCCCTTCTCGACGAGGTCGGCCCGCTGCCCCAGCACCTTCAGCACGCCGGGCAGCACCCGCCGCACCGCGTTCACCCCGGCCACCGGCAGTCCGTAGTTGACCTCGCCGAGCCTGCCCGACGACGTGCCCACCAAGGCCACCCCGACGACGCGGTCGCGGACCAGCTCGGGGTACCGGTCGGCCAGCGCCATGACGGTCATGCCGCCCATGGAATGGCCGACGAGCACGATCGGGCCCTCGGGCGCCGCCGCGTCGAGGACCGCCTTGAGGTCGTCGCCGAGCCGGTCGATGGAGACGGGCGTGCCGTCCCCCGTCCGCACGTCCTGCTCCATGCCGCGCCCGGAGCGGCCGTGGCTGCGCTGGTCCCAGTACACGCAGCGCACGACACCGCGCAGGGCCGCGCGCTGGAAGTGCCAGGAGTCCTGGTTGAGGCAGTAGCCGTGGCTGAAGACGACGGTGACCGGGGCCGGGGTCCTGCGGCCGAACAGGCGGCGCCTGCGCGTGCCCGTGCCGCTGTCCGGCTCGACCTCGTCGACCTCGTAGTACAGCTCCGTGCCGTCGGCGGCGCGGGCCCGGCCGGGGACGCCGCGCAGCGAGCCGTAGGGGCCGGACGCGTCGAGGGCCAGCCGGGCCTTGCGGCGCATGCCCCGCCCGACCGTCAGCCGCTCGATGGCGACACCGGCGGCGGCGCCCGCGGCGACCACGCCTATCGCGGCACCGGCGAGACCGGCCCGTCGCCAGCTCGCCGAAGCCGCGGCTTCGGCGACGGCCGCCGTGGCCTGTGCGCTGCTCTCGCTCACGTGCCGCTCCTCCTACGGGATGCCGTTCGGTGTCTCAGGTCGTCCGGGTCATTCTTCGTCCACGTACACGCGCGGAACTCGAGAACCGATGCGCGTCACGATCTCGTACGCGATGGTGCCCGACGCGGCCGCCCAGTCCTCGGCGGTCGGCTCGCCCGCGTCGCCGGGGCCGAACAGCACCGCCTCGTCGCCCGCGGCCGGCTCGTCGCCGCCGAGGTCGACGACGAACTGGTCCATCGCGACCCGCCCGGCGACCGTGCGCCGCTTGCCGCCGATCAGGACCGGGCCGGTGCCGGAGGCGTGCCGCGGGATGCCGTCCGCGTAGCCGAGCGGGACCAGTCCGAGGGTGGTCGCGCCCGGCGTGACGTAGTGATGCCCGTAACTGACGCCGAGTCCACCCGGCGCGTGCTTCACCAGCGCGAGCGACGCCTTGAGGGACATCACGGGGCGCAGCCCGAAGTCGGCGGGCGTGCCCAGCTGCGGACTCGGCGAGATGCC
Source organism: Streptomyces sp. cg35 (assembly GCF_050410835.1). Classification (NCBI taxonomy): domain Bacteria; kingdom Bacillati; phylum Actinomycetota; class Actinomycetes; order Kitasatosporales; family Streptomycetaceae; genus Streptomyces; species Streptomyces sp. cg35. The sequence continues at coordinate 5,330,093 of NZ_CP191268.1, read as the reverse complement.
GTACATCGCGATGCCGGGACGGACGAGGTCGAAGTGGGTCTCGGGGAGGGTGAGCGTGCCCGGCGAGTTGGCGATGTGCCGCACTTCCGGGGTGACGCCCTGCTCCTGCGCGTACCCGACCATCTCGCGGAAGCAGGTCAGCTGCGCCGCGATGGACGGGTGGCCCGGCTCGTCGGCGCAGGCGAAGTGCGACCACAGGCCGGTGACCGTGACGAGGCCGGCGGCCTGCGCGGCGAGCGCCTCGCGGACCAGCTCGGGCCAGTCGGCGGGCAGGCACCCGCCCCGCCCGAGCCCGGTGTCGGCCTTCAGCTGGATCCGGGCGGGGCGCCCCAAGTCGCGTGCGGCGTCCGTGACTTCCCGCAGGGCCCACAGGCCGCTCACCGACATGTCCAGGTCGGCCTCGATGCCCTCGCGCCAGGGCCCGCCGGGCACCCACAGCCAGCACATGATGCGGCCGGGCAGCCCGGCGGCGCGCAGGTCCAGGGCCTCCTCGGCGGTGGCGGTGCCGATCCAGTCGGCGCCCGCCTCCTTGGCGGCGCGGGCCACCGGGATCATGCCGTGCCCGTACGCGTCCGCCTTGACGACGGCCATGAACGCGGCCCCCGGCGCATGGGCGCGCAGGGACCGCACATTGGCCTTCAGTGCGCCGAGGTCGATCTCGGCGCGGGCGCGGAGCGGGGCAGTCACGTTCTCGTTCATCGTGCGCCCAGTCTCTCAGAGCTCTCCGACAAGCCCTCAGGTACCGGGCTTTCGTCCCCACACGTAAACCCGGTCGTTCTTCTTCAGAACGCCCCACAGCTTCTTGGCGTCGGCGAGCCGCATGTTCACGCAGCCGCGCGAGCCGGGCGGGTTGTGGACATTGCCGTAGATGGCGTGGAAGGCCTGCCCGCCGCTGAAGAACTGGCTGTACGGCATGGGGGTGTTGTAGATCGACGACCAGTGGTTCTTGTGCTTCCAGTAGACCTTGTGCCAGCCGGTGCGGGTCACGTACCCGGCGCGCCCGCTGCGGATCGGGACGGGGCCGAAGACGATCTTCTTGCCCTTGCTGACCCACATCAGCTGGCGCGGCAGGTCGACGCAGGCGAGGCGGTACGCGCGCGTGGGGCACTTCTTCGCCGCGTTCGGGTTCTTGCGGGCGGACAGCCACTGCATCCGGGCCCAGGTGACGGGCCCGGCGTAGCCGATGTTCGGGCGGATGCCCTGCTTGGTCTGGAAGGCGCGGACGGCCTTGCAGTCGGCGGGCGACTGCTTGCCGTCGACCTTGAGCTTCAGCCACCGCTCGACCTGCCGCTGGTGGCTGCCGGTCTTCTTCGTACAGGTGGCGGCCGCGGGCGCGCCGAGGCTCCCCGGCGCCGCCTGCACCTCGCTCGGCGGCACGTACTCGATGAGGTCGTCGGCCGCGGCGGGCGGCGCGGCGGGCTCGATCGCGTCCTCGGCGGCGCTCGGCCGGTACACGTGCGGCGCCAGGGTCTGGTCCGGGGTGTCCTGCTGCCAGGGCTGGGACGGTGCGGGCCGGATGCCGGGGACGAGCGCCGGGGCGGGGGCCGCCGGCCGGGGCGGTTCCGGGTCCGCGAAGGCCGGGCCGGCCGGCAGGACGGCGGCGAGGGCGAGCAGCGCGGCGAGGCCGCCGCGCACGGTGGGGCTGGTCATGGGCCGAGGGAATCCGGCCGGGCGCCGGATCAGGGGCCGCCGCGCGGCGAGGTCACCCGAAAATCCGTTGATCAGCCCAGTCCGCCTAGGTACCGTAAGCAAAAACCTAGGGGCCCTAGGAAAAGGGTCCGCGGGGAAGACGGGGAAGAAGAGCGGAAGAGGAGTTGAGTCGCCCATGATGGCCAGGGCAGGCCTGACCAGGGAGCGGGTGGTGGCGGCCGCCGCCGACCTCGCGGACGCCGTCGGCTTCGAGCACATCACCGTCGCGGCGCTCGCCCGCGGCTTCGGCGTGAAGGACGCGAGCCTGTACGCCCACGTCAGGAGCCTCTCCGACCTGCGCACCGGGGTCGCGATCCTGGCCGGTCTCGATCTCGCCGACCGGATCGCGGACGCGCTCGCGGGCCGGGCGGGCCGCGACGCGCTCATCGCCTTCGCGGACGCCTACCGCGACTTCGCCCTCGCCCACCCCGGCCGGTACGCGGCCACCCAGCGCCAGGAGCTGGACCCGTCGGTGTACGACGACCACCCGGGCCTGCGCCGCAATCTCACCTGCACGTACGCGCTGCTCCAGGGCTACGACCTGGCCGAGCCCGACCTGACCGACGCGGGCCGGCTGCTGCGCAGCACGTTCCACGGCTTCGTCAGCCTCGAACTCGCGGGCGGCTTCCGGCACGAGCGCGAGGCGGCCGCGAGCTGGGCGCGCGCCGTGCGGGCCCTGCATGTCGCGCTCACCGACTGGCCCGAAGGGGACGACAGTTGATCACCGCACACCGGCTCCGCGTACCCGGCGCGACGCTGTACCACGAAACCCGGGGCGAGGGCCCGCCGCTCCTGCTGCTGCCCGGCGCGGGCGGTGACGCGGCGGCCCTCGACCCGGTCGCCGACGCGCTGTCCGGCACCTTCACCGTCCTCACGCACGACCCGCGCGGATACTCGCGCAGCACGCTGGACGGCCCCCGCGCCGAGCAGCGGGTCGACGTCCACGCGGACGACGCCCTGCGCCTGCTGGACGCGGTCGCGCCCGGCGAACCGGCCTACGTGGCGGGGGCGTCCAGCGGCGCGATCGTCACCCTCGACCTACTGGCCCGCCACCCGGAGCGGCTGCGCCGGGTCCTCGCGCACGAGCCGCCGTCGTGGAGCGTGCTGCCGGACGCGGCCGAGCAGCTGGCCTTCTTCCAGGAGGTGCACGACACGCTCGTCGCCGAGGGGCTGGCGGCGGCCGGCGAGCGCTTTTTGAAGGGCGTGGGACCGGTACTGCTGCCGCGGCCGCGGCGTGACGGCGACTCGGTCGCGCCGCGCGCCCGGGAGGCGGCGGAGCGCATGCTGGCGAACGCGCCGCTGGCGATCCGGTTCGAGCACCGCAGCTTCGCGGCGTACGTCCCCGATCCCGACGCCCTCGCGGCCGTCTCGGACCGGCTGGTCCTGGCGGCGGGCACAGCGACGCGGGGCCATCTCCCGTACCGCCCGGCGGCGCTGCTGGCCGGCCGGCTCGGTCTGGACCTGGCGGATTTCCCCGGTGCGCACAACGGCTGGTCCACCCACCCCGCCGAGACGGCCGACCTGCTCCGCGCCCACCTCCTGGGGGACACTCGGTGACATGCGCACTGCCTACGACGTGGAGACGATCAGGGCCGCCGAACGCGCGCTGATGGCGCGGCTGCCCGACGGAGCACTGATGCAGCGGGCGGCAGCGGGCCTCGCCGCGGCCTGCGCGGACCTGCTCGGCAAGGTGTACGGAGCGCGGGTCGCCCTGCTGGCCGGCTCCGGGGACAACGGCGGCGACGCCCTGTACGCGGGCGCCCGCCTGGCCCGGCGCGGCGCGGGCGTGACGGCCCTGCTGCTGTCGCCGGAGCGGGCGCACGCGGGCGGCCTCGCGGCGCTGCGGGCGGCGGGCGGCTCGGTGCTCGACGGGGAGTCCGGCGCAGCCGTGGACGCGGTGTCCCGGGCCGACCTGGTCATGGACGGCATCGTGGGCATCGGCGGCAAGGGCGGCCTGCGCCCGCGCGCGGCCCGGCTGGCCGCGGCGGCGACGGAGTCGGGGGGCACGGTCGTGGCCGTGGACCTGCCCAGCGGGGTCGACGCGGACACGGGCGAGGTGCGCGGCGAGGCCGTGCGGGCGGACGTGACGGTCACGTTCGGCGCGTACAAGCCGGGGCTGCTCGTCGACCCGGCGCACGCGTACGCGGGGGCGCTCCGCCTGGTCGACATCGGCCTCGAACTCCCCGCGAAGGAAGCCGAGTTGGAGGCTCTCCAGTACGACGACACGGCGCGGCTGCTGCCCCGGCCCACCGGTGAGAGCGACAAGTACCGGCGGGGCGTGGTCGGGATCGTCGCGGGCTCGGCCCGCTACCCGGGGGCGGCCGTCCTGGCCGTGGCCGGGGCGCTGCACGGCGGCGCGGGCGCGGTCCGCTACGTCGGCCCGGCCGCGGACGCGGTCCTGGCCCGCTTCCCGGAGACCCTGGTGTCGGCGGGCCCCCCGGCCAAGGCGGGCCGGGTCCAGGCGTGGGTGATCGGGCCGGGCCTGGGCGACGACACGGCGGGACTTTCGGACGTCCTGGCGTCCGACGTGCCGGTACTGATCGACGCGGACGGCCTGCGCCTGGCGGACGCGGCGACGGTCCGCGCCCGCACCGCCCCGACGCTCCTGACCCCGCACGCCGGCGAGGCTGCGGCGCTGCTGGGCTCCGCCCGGGACCAGGTCGAGGAGCAACGCCTCTTTTCCGTACGGGAGTTGGCGGCGCGGTACGGGGCGACGGTGCTGCTGAAGGGCTCGACGACGCTGATCGCGTCGCCGGAGGGCGGACCGGTGCGGGTGAATCCGACGGGTACGCCGTGGCTGGCCACCGCGGGCAGCGGCGACGTCCTGTCCGGCCTGACGGGCTCCCTCCTCTCCGCCGGCCTCCACCCCGCGGAGGCGGCCTCGGTGGGCGCCTATCTGCACGGCTTGGCCGCGCGGCATGCGGCGCAGGGGGCGCCCGTGTCTGCGCAGGACGTGGCGTCGGCGGTACCCGTGGTGTGGCGGGACGTCATGGGGGCCTAGCCGTTCGTTGCCGTCCGTTGCCGTTCGTTGCCGACTGCGGGCCGGTGGGGGCTGGTCGCGCAGTTCCCCGCGCCCCTGAGATGCGCACTGCGTGCGGCACCTCATCGATGAGGCAGCAGCGAAGCTGCATGCCTCAGGGGCGCGGGGCTGCATAGATCAGCGGCTCCGTCGCGGGGCGCGACCCGCCACGACGAAGCCCGCACCCGGCACCGCACACCACACCCCGACGGCGCCCGGCCGGACCCGCGCCCGGCCCCCGCCCCGCCTATCCCTCGGCCACAACCACCGCGGACGCGACCCCCGCGTCATGGCTCAGCGACACATGAAACCCGGTGACACCCAGCGCCGCCGCCCGCGCAGCCACCGTCCCGGTCACCCGGAACCGCGGCTGCCCCGTCTCCTCGACCCACACCTCCGCGTCGGTCCACCGCAGCCCGCCCGGCGCGCCGAGCGCCTTCGCGATGGCCTCCTTCGCCGCGAACCGCGCGGCGAGCGACGCGACCCCGCGCCGCTCGCCGCCGGGCAGCAGCAGCTCGCCCGGCAGGAACAGCCGTTCGGCCATCCCCGGCGTCCGCTCCAGCGACGCCGCGAACCGCTCGATCTCGGCCACGTCGATACCGACCCCGATGATGCTCATGCCGAGCACCTTAGAGCGACCGGCCGGGACCGGCTCACTCCACCGTCACGGACTTCGCCAGGTTCCGCGGCTGATCCACCTCGTTGCCCCGCGCCGTCGCCAGCTCGCACGCGAACACCTGCAGCGGCACCGTCGCGACCAGCGGCTGCAGCAGCGTCGGCGTGACCGGTACCCGGACCAGGTGGTCGGCGTAGGGCACGACGGCCTCGTCGCCCTCCTCCGCGATCACGATGGTCCGCGCCCCGCGCGCCCTGATCTCCTGGATGTTCGACACGATCTTGTCGTGGAGCACCGACCGTCCCCGCGGCGAAGGCACCACCACGACCACCGGCATGCCCTCCTCGATGAGGGCGATCGGCCCGTGCTTCAGCTCACCGGCCGCGAAGCCCTCGGCGTGCATGTACGCCAGTTCCTTGAGCTTCAGGGCGCCTTCCAGAGCCACCGGGTATCCGACGTGCCGCCCCAGGAACAGCACGGTGTCGTGCCCGGCCAGCGAACGCGCCAGCTCCCGCACCGGCTCCATGGTCTCCAGGACCCGTTCGACCTCCTCGCCGATGCGGGACAGGTCCCGTACGACGGCGAGGATCTCGTCGGCCCACTTGGTGCCGCGCACCTGGCCGAGATACAGCGCGACCAGATAGCAGGCCACCAGCTGCGTCAGGAACGCCTTCGTCGACGCGACCGCGACCTCGGGACCGGCGTGCGTGTACAGCACCGCGTCCGACTCGCGCGGGATCGTCGAACCGTTCGTGTTGCAGATGGCGAGGACCGTGGCGCCCTGCTCGCGCGCGTGCCGCAGCGCCATCAGGGTGTCCATCGTCTCGCCGGACTGCGAGATCGCGATGACCAGCGAGCGGGCGTCCAGGATCGGGTCCCGGTAGCGGAACTCGCTGGCCAGCTCCACCTCGCACGGGATCCGCGTCCAGTGCTCGATGGCGTACTTGGCGATCAGGCCCGCGTGGAAGGCCGTGCCGCACGCCACGATGACGACCTTGTCGACCATCTTCAGGACCTGCGGCGGGATGCGCAGCTCGTCCAGCGTCAGCTGGCCCTCCGCGCCGATCCGCCCGAGCAGCGTGTCGGCGACGGCCTTCGGCTGCTCGGCGATCTCCTTGAGCATGAAGTAGTCGTAGCCGCCCTTCTCGGCGGCGGAGGCGTCCCAGTCGACGTGGTAGTGCCGCACGTCCGCGGCCCGCCCGTCGAAGTCGGTGACGACGACACCGTCCCGGCGCAGCTCCACGACCTGGTCCTGGCCCAGCTCGATCGCGGAGCGGGTGTGCGCGATGAAGGCCGCCACGTCCGAGGCGAGGAACGCCTCGCCCTCCCCCACGCCCACCACCAGCGGCGAGTTCCGGCGCGCGCCCACGACCACGTCCGGGGCGTCCGCATGCGCCGCGACGAGCGTGAACGCGCCTTCCAGGCGCCGGCACACCAGTCTCATCGCCTCGGCGAGGTCCGCACACACCGAGTACTCCTCGGCCAGCAGATGCGCCACGACCTCGGTGTCCGTCTCGGAGGACAGGACATGGCCCCGCTCGGCCAGCTCGGCCCGCAGCGCCGCGAAGTTCTCGATGATGCCGTTGTGGACGACGGCGACCCGGCCCGCGTTGTCCAGATGCGGGTGCGCGTTGGCGTCCGTGGGGCCGCCGTGGGTGGCCCAGCGGGTGTGCCCGATACCGGTGGCGCCGGCCGGCAGCGGCCGGTCCACGAGTTCCTTCTCCAGATTGGCGAGCTTCCCGGCCTTCTTCGCGGAAGCGAGCGAGCCGTCCGCGAGCACGGCCACACCGGCCGAGTCGTAGCCCCGGTACTCCAACCGCTTCAGCCCCGCCAGGACGACGTCGAGAGCCGACTGTGAACCTACGTAACCCACGATTCCGCACATGAAGCGCAGCCTAGGGCCGGTTTTCGCGCCCCCACAGGAGCCGGTCCCGCGCGTCCTGCACGAGCCCCAGGTACTCGACCTCCTCGCAGCGCGGCTTGCTGCCCATCTCGTAGAAGTCGAGGCAGTCGTCGAGGTCCTCGCCGATGTCCTCGTCGGGCAGCTCCAGCGCCAGCTCACTGCGGACGTGGCCGGCCCAGTCGTCGGGGTCCTGCGCGGCGCCGGTCCGCCGTCGCACGAAGCCGGGCACGCGAAGTAAGGACATCACGGTTCCCCTCCCGCCCCGCGGAGGCGGCTCTGCCCCACGGGTCTGGGGACCGTACCGCCGCCTCCACCGCAGGTCCATACCTGTGCACGAGCCGTGACGAGCCGCGGGAGGCGGGGCGGGCGCTGCGCCGCGTGACGCACCCCACCCCCCGCCCCGTCCGTACAGCCGTAACAATGGACTGTGATCTCTCCGGTCTCCGAGCCCCTGCACTCGACCTCCCGGAGCGCCCACCGGCACAAGCCGGAGGCGACTCCCTACGTCGACCTCACCCGCACCGAGTGGAGCGCCCTGCGTGACAAGACGCCCCTGCCGCTGACCGCCGAGGAGGTGGAGCAGCTCCGCGGCCTCGGCGATGTGATCGACCTCGACGAGGTCCGCGACATCTACCTGCCGCTCTCCCGCCTTCTGAACCTGTACGTCGGCGCGACCGACGGCCTGCGCAGCGCCGTGAACACCTTCCTCGGCGACACCGTCCAGAAGGCCTCCCAGTCCGGCACCCCCTTCGTCATAGGGGTCGCGGGCTCGGTGGCGGTCGGCAAGTCGACGGTCGCCCGCCTCCTGCAGGCCCTGCTCTCCCGCTGGCCCGAGCACCCGCGCGTCGAGCGCGTCACCACCGACGGCTTCCTGCTGCCGACCAAGGAGCTGGAGGCCCGCGGCCTGATGTCGCGCAAGGGCTTCCCCGAGTCGTACGACCGCCGGGCCCTGACCCGCTTCGTCGCCGACATCAAGGCGGGCAAGGACGAGGTGACGGCCCCCGTCTACTCGCACCTGATCTACGACATCGTGCCGGACCAGAAGCTCACGGTCCGCCGCCCCGACATCCTCATCGTCGAGGGCATCAACGTGCTGCAGCCCGCCCTGCCCGGCAAGGACGGCCGCACCCGCGTCGGTCTCGCCGACTACTTCGACTTCAGCGTGTACGTGGACGCGCGCGCCGAGGACATCGAGCGCTGGTACCTCAACCGCTTCCGCAAGCTGCGCGCGACCGCCTTCCAGGACCCGTCGTCGTACTTCCGCAAGTACACGCAGGTGTCCGAGGAGGAGGCACTCGACTACGCGCGCACGACCTGGCGCACCATCAACAAGGTGAACCTGCTGGAGAACGTGGCGCCCACCCGCGGCCGCGCGGGCCTCGTCATCCAGAAGGGCCCCGACCACAAGGTGCAGCGGCTGCGGCTCCGCAAACTCTGAGAGCCCGTTACCGTACGCGCATGCTGCATCTGCGACTGATCACCCCGGCCGACACGACGGACGACGTGGTGGACCTGATCGAGAAGACGGTCGGCACCACGCACGTCACGGTGCTGCCGGGTGCGGCCCGGGTCCCGGCGGGCGATGTCGTCACCTGCGACGTCGCCCGCGAGGCGGGGGACGAACTCCTCGGCGCGCTGCGCGGTCTCGGCCTCGACCGGACCGGGTCGATCGCCGTCGAGAACATCGATCTGTCGCTGTCCGAACGGGCCGACAAGGCCGAGGACGACGCCCCGGGCGAGGGTGCGGACGCGGTGCTGTGGGAGCAGCTGACGGACGCCACCCACGAGGAGTCGACGCTCTCGGTGACCTACGTGGCCTTCATGGTGATCGCCACCATGATCGCGGCCTGCGGCGTCGTGCTCGACAACGCCATTCTGATCGTCGGCGCCATGGCCGTCGGCCCCGACTTCGGCCCGGTGGCCGGGGTGTGCACGTCGCTGGTCCGCCGGGCACCGCGGCTGGCCGCCCGCTCCCTGACCGCGCTCCTGGTGGGGTTCGCGGCGGCGATGGTGGTGACGGCCGGGTTCAGCTGGTTCATGGACGCGGTGGGGCTGTTCAGCGATGAACTGCTGCAGGGCGACCGGCGCCCCAACACCAGCTTCATCTACAACCCGGACTGGTTCTCGTTCGTCGTCGCGGTCCTCGCGGGCGCCGCGGGCACCCTCTCGCTCACCTCGGCGAAGTCCGGCGCGCTGGTCGGTGTCGCCATCTCGGTGACGACGGTCCCCGCCGCGGCGAACGCGGCGGTCGCCTTCAGCTACAGCGAGTACCGGCAGGCCTGGGGCTCGACGGAACAGCTCCTGCTGAACCTGCTGGGGATCGTCCTCGCGGGCACCCTGACGCTCCTCGCCCAGAAGCTGTTCTGGGCGAGGACGCGGGTGACGCCGCGGACGAGCCGGCGCCCTTAGCCGAGCGCCGACTTCACGACGTCGGCGAGGCGTCCGGCGACGGTCCGGGCCTGCTCGATGTCGGCGGCCTCGACCATCACGCGCACCAGCGGCTCGGTGCCGGAGGAACGCAGCAGCACCCGCCCGGTCTCGCCCAGCTCACGCTCGGCGTCGGCCACGGCCGCGGTCAGCTCGGGCGAGGTGGTGACCCGGGACTTGTCGACGTCCGGCACGTTGATGAGCACCTGCGGGAGCCGCTCCATGACGGACGCGAGGTCCTTGAGGCTCCGGCCGGTCTGCGCGACGCGCGCCGCGAGCAGCAGCCCGGTCAGCGTGCCGTCACCGGTCGTCGCGTGGTCGAGCACGATGACGTGCCCGGACTGCTCACCGCCCAGCGCGTAGCCGTGCTGCTTCATGGACTCCAGGACGTACCGGTCGCCGACCGCGGTCTGCACGAACGTGATGCCCGCGCGCTCCATGGCCAGCTTGAAGCCGAGGTTCGACATGACGGTCGCGACAACGGTGTCCTTCCGCAGGGCACCACGCTCGCTCATCGCGAGGGCGAGGACGGCCATGATCTGGTCGCCGTCGACCTCGGACCCGGTGTGGTCCACGGCCAGGCACCGGTCGGCGTCGCCGTCGTGCGCGATGCCGAAGTCGGCCTTGTGCTCGACGACGGCGGCCTTCAGCAGGTCGAGGTGGGTCGAGCCGCAGCCGTCGTTGATGTTGAGCCCGTCCGGCTCGGCGCCGATCGTGACGACCTCGGCACCGGCGCGCGTGAACGCCTCCGGCGAGACACGGGACGCGGCGCCGTGCGCCTCGTCGAGGACGATCCGCAGACCCTCCAGCCGGTTGGGCAGGACACCGACGAGGTGGGCGACGTACTGGTCGAGCCCTTCGTCGTACGACTTCACGCGGCCGACGCCGGCCCCGGTCGGACGGTCCCACGGCGCACCGGTGCGGTGCTGCTCGTAGACGTCCTCGATGCGGTCCTCCAGGGCGTCGTCGAGCTTGTGGCCGCCGCGCGCGAGGAACTTGATGCCGTTGTCCGGCATGGCGTTGTGGCTCGCGGAGAGCATCACGCCGAGGTCGGCTCCCAGCGCACTGGTGAGATACGCCACCGCGGGGGTGGGCAGCACACCGACGCGCAGGACGTCGACGCCCGCGCTGGCCAGACCCGCGACGACCGCGGCCTCCAGGAACTCGCCCGAAGCACGCGGGTCACGGCCGACGACCGCCACCGGACGGTGCCCCTCGAAGCTGCCCGCCTCACCGAGCACATGCGCCGCGGCAACCGAGAGACCGAGCGCCAGCTCGGCCGTGAGATCCGCGTTGGCGACACCGCGCACGCCGTCCGTGCCGAAGAGTCGTCCCACTTGTGTCCTCCGAACTTCAAGTCGTCCATAAGCCGAACGCCCCGGCGGCACGGAAGGTGCCGCCGGGGCGAACGGGAAAAACAAGCAGGCAGCAGATTTAGCGCTTGCTGTACTGCGGGGCCTTGCGGGCCTTCTTGAGACCGGCCTTCTTGCGCTCGACCGCACGGTCGTCACGCTTGAGGTAACCGGCCTTCTTGAGCGCCGGACGGTTGTTGTCCACGTCGGCCTCGTTCAGCGCGCGGGCCACGCCCAGGCGCAGGGCGCCGGCCTGACCGGAGACGCCGCCACCCGAGATGCGGGCGATGACGTCGTAGCGGCCGTCGAGCTCGAGCACCTTGAAGGGCTCGTTGACTTCCTGCTGGTGGACCTTGTTCGGGAAGTAGTCCTCGAGCGTGCGCCCGTTGACCTTCCACTTGCCGGTGCCGGGCACGATGCGAACGCGCGCGATGGCGTTCTTGCGACGGCCCAGGCCGGCGGCCGGCTGCGGGTCACCGAAGCGGGCGGGGTTGGACTCCGAGGTGTACTCGCCCTCGACGGGCGCGTCCGACTCGGTGGTGTAGCTCTCGACGTCCACGATCTCTTCGACCGGCGTCTCAGGGGTGGTCTCGGCCACGATGCTCCTCAGATTCTTTTCTGTCTTTGGGGGTGTGGCCGGAACTACTGCGCGACCTGGGTGATCTCGAACGGCACCGGCTGCTGGGCAGCGTGCGGGTGCTGGTCGCCCGAGTAGACCTTCAGCTTCGAGAGCATCTGACGGCCGAGCGAGTTCTTCGGGAGCATGCCCTTGATGGCCTTCTCGACGGCCTTCTCCGGGGTCTTCGCGAGAAGCTCGTCGTAGCGGACGGAACGCAGACCACCCGGGTAACCGGAGTGGCGGTACGCCATCTTCTGGGTCTTCTTGTTGCCGGACAGGTGAACCTTGTCGGCGTTGATGATGACGACGAAGTCGCCCATGTCCATGTGCGGGGCATAGGTCGGCTTGTGCTTGCCACGGAGGAGGTTCGCAGCAGTGGTTGCCAGACGGCCCAGGACGATGTCCTGCGCGTCGATGACGTGCCACTGGCGAGTCACATCGCCGGGCTTAGGGCTGTACGTACGCACTTAGCAGCCTTCTTCTTCAGTGGATGGGTGCTGAAAATGGCATCACTGAAGCGATCGTGCAGCTGGGGACGACAGTGCCGGGTTCAGCGCCCGTATGCCGCCCACTGGTAACTGCTCCAGGGAACCCGTGCAAGGGCCTCTCACATGAGAATGAGCAAGCCGATACACATAACGACTAGGCAGAATACCCGCGGCGCCCCGGATGGGTCAAAACGCTGTCCGACCTCGACTCCGGGACCGTGGTCCGCCCGGTCACTTCCAGCCTAACGGCCCGCCGGAGCGAACAGCTCCGTGCGACCGTGACGGCCAGCACACACAGCGTCGCGCAGTCGAGGAAGGCCCTGCGCACTCCCGTGTCGAGGTACGGCCAGGAAAGGCCGGGCAGCTGCGGCAGCAGCGCCGCCCAGAGCCAGGGGGCACGGGCGGCGGCGCCCGCCTCCAGAGCCCCGGCCAGCAGCAGGGGCACGACGACCAGGAGGTAGTGGTCGTAGCTGGGCCGGGAGACGAGAAAGGCCGAGAGCATCAGCATCACGGCGGTCTCGGACACCCGCCGCGCCCCCGCGTCCCCCCTCCTCCAGCGCCGCCACGCGCACCACACCCCGGCCGCCGCCCCCGCCGCGGCGAGCGCCGTCGCCGCGGCCGCCGGGACGCCGAGCCGCGCGAGGACCGCCCCGGGCGAGGCCTCGTAGAGCCGTACGAAGCCGTCGTCGCCGCGCAGCAGGAAGGGCAGGGTGCGGGTGAAGAAGCCGGCCGGGTCCGGCATCGCCAGGGCCGCGGCCGCCGAGGCGCCCGCGGGCACGAGGACCAGGGCCGCGAGCCCCCGCCACTGCCGTGCGAGGACGAAGAGGAGGGCGACCGGGGCGAGCAGCGGTTTGAGCGCGAGGGCCGCACCGAGCACGACGCCCGCCGCGAGCCAGCGCCCCCTGGCGGCGAGCAGCAGGGCCCAGGGCAGCGCGGCGACGGCCGTCACCGTCCAGTTCCCGAGGGCGACCAGGTGCGCGAAGGGCGCGAAGCCGACGGCGAGCGCGAGCAGCCCGTACGCGGCGAACCGGCTGCGCCACGGCACCCCGTGCACCCGCAGGGCGCCCGCCCAGCCGGCTACGAGGCCGCCCGTCACGAGCACCGGAACGGCCAGGCGCAGCACGGCGGTTGGCGTCAGGGCCTGCGGCACGGCGGCGAGCACGGCGCTCGGGAAGTAGAGGAAGTGCCGGTCGGCGTACGGGGATCCGCCGTCCAGCCACACCCGGGCGGCGCGCACGACGATCCCGTTGTCCATGCCGCCGCCGGGCGCCTTGAGCGCGACGTGAGCGGCGAGCACGGCGAGCACGACGCACAGAGCGGCCCGGACGGAACGGGGCGCGGGCCGCAACAACCAACTGGTTAGGGGCGATTTGGCGGCTTTCATGCGGTTTACGTTAGGTGGTGCCGGACCGCATCAGGCGTATCCCCCGCCCCATCCGGGCCGTCTAAGATGCGCCCCATGAGTTTCGGGCAGGGGGGACCCCAGTGGGGGTCCGGTGACAGCGGGGGCGCTCCGGACTGGGCGGCACTCGCCGAGGCCTCAGAGGCACGGGCGCGCAAGAAGCGCTGGATGATGATCGGCGGCGCCGTCGTCGCCACGCTCGCCGTCGGGTCGGTCGTGGCCTGGGGCATCGTCTCCGCCAACAAGAACAGCACGGCCGGGAACAAGCCGTCCGACCAGCTGCCGAGCACCGCGGACATCCCCAGCGAGGGGAAGACGCCGGGCCCCTCCTTCGCGGAGACGACCCCGCCGCCGCCGCTCGACCCGAACGACTTCATCGACAGCGCGGCCAAGGACAAGGCGCCGCTCACCGCCGACACCCTGTACCCCGGCAAGACGCTCACCTTCGGCGGCCAGGTGTACAGGAAGGGCGCGACGGCCCGGACGACGGACTGCTCCTCGGTGGGCACCAAGGGCCTGCCCGGCGTCCTGAAGAAGAACGGCTGCACCCAGGTCATCCGCGCGACCTACTACAAGGGCGGCTCCGCGGTCACCATCGGCGTCGCGGTCTTCGACACGAAGGCGGCGGCGACCCGGGCCAAGGAGCAGTACGACTTCGACGGCGCGATCGTCTCCCTGCCCGGCTCCGGCGTGCCCACGTTCTGCCGCACGACGGTGTGCCGCCAGACCGCGAACTCCGTCGGCCGCTACGCGTACTTCACCAACGGCGGCCGCACCAACGGCACGGACGCCACCAAGCAGGACACCACGGTGTACAACCTGGGCGACGACCTCCAGGAGTTCACGTTCCAGCAGATCAAACGACGCGGCGAGGCGCAGGCCTCGGCGGCGGCGACGCGCTGACCGGGCGGAGCGTCAGCGTCTCCTCCACCGACTCGACGAATCCCGCCGTGTCGAAGCCGTGGCGGGCCACCGGCACCTGCGGCGCCCTCTTGAACACCCAGGTGCGGTACGACCAGAAGCGGAACAGGGTCGCGACGCCGATGCCGGTGAACTTATTGAACGCCGCGAGGTTCACGACGATGCCGCACAGGCCGACCACGCCGAACTTGGCGATCTCGGCGTACAGCCTGCTCACCGCGGACGGGGCGCCACCGTGCCTGCCGCTCACCGCCCTCACACCCCGCGGTATCGGCGGCGCAGCCGCAACGGGATCACCGCGGACTCGATCTGCGTACCGAGGCTCATCTTGGAGACGCCCTCGGTCCGCTCCTCGAACCGGATCGGGATCTCGACGACCTCGCACCCCCCGCGCACGGCCTTGTACTTGAGCTCCACCTGGAAGCTGTAGCCCGCGCTGTCCAGCGACTGCAAACGCGTGTTACCTGAGGGTTTCGTCTCTTCTCGCCCCAGCCGTACAACCATCGCCCCGTTTCGGCTCTCTGCGCCTCAGCAGCAGCCCGCCCCGGGAAGCGTCCGCTTGTTCCGCGCTTCCTTGTTCCGCGCGGCCAGCAACTCATCGGCGGGATAGCCGACTTCCTCCAGCGTCAGCCCGTGCGGCCGCACCACGTGCACGGCGGAATCCCGCACTCCGGCGGCCAGCACCTTCCCCGGCCAGTCGGCGCCGCGGTGCCCGTCGCCCACGAACAACAGCGCCCCGATCAGCGAACGCACCATGTTGTGGCAGAACGCGTCGGCCCGCACGGTCGCGGTGATGATCCCGTCGTCCCCGCGCACGAGGCTCAGCGCCTGCAGGGTCCGGATGGTCGTGGCCCCTTCGCGCCGCTTGCAGTACGCGGCGAAGTCGTGCTCCCCCAGCAGCCGCTCGGCCGCCTCGTTCATGGCGTCGACGTCCAACGGCCAGTCGTGCCACAGCACATGCCCCCGCAGCAGCGGATCGACCCCGCCCGGGTGATCGGTCACGCGGTACGCGTACCGCCGCCAGACCGCCGAGAACCGGGCGTTGAACCCGCTCGGCGCCTCGGCCACCGACCACACCCGCACATCCTTCGGCAGCCGCCCGGCGAGCCGCTTCAGCAGCTTCTCCCGGTGCTCCTCCCACACGCTCTCCGGCAGATCGACGTGCGAGACCTGCCCGCGCGCGTGCACCCCGGCATCCGTCCGCCCCGCCACGGTCAGCTCGTACGTCTGCGCGGACCGCGTCACGGTCCGCAGCGCGTCCTCGATCTCCCCCTGGACGGTCCGCCGCCCGCCGGCCTGCTTGGCCCACCCGGAGAAGTCGGTCCCGTCGTACGACAGGTCGAGCCGTACGCGCACGAACCCGTCCGCCACTTCGTCACTCACACCCAGTTCCTTTCCACACCCACGCGAACGCGAAAGCGGGCCCGCCCGAAGGGGCGGACCCGCTCACACAACACTCGAGGCAGAGCCTCAGGCGTCCTTGGACTCCTCGGCGGCCTCGGCCGGCTTGGCGTCCTCGACGACCTCGGCGGCCGGAGCGGCAGCCTCGGCGTCCTTGGCGGCACGCTTGGTGGCGGCCTCGGCCTCACCAGTGGCCTGCTGCGCGACCGTCAGGGCCTCGACCAGCTCGATGACAGCCATGGGCGCGTTGTCGCCACGACGGTTACCGATCTTGGTGATACGGGTGTAACCACCCGGACGGTTCTCGTAGCGCGGGGCGATCTCGGTGAAGAGCGTGTGGACGACGCTCTTGTCCGTGATGACCGTGAGCACCTGACGGCGGTTGTGAAGGTCGCCCTTCTTCGCCTTGGTGACCAGACGCTCCGCGTACGGGCGCAGACGACGGGCCTTGGCCTCGGTCGTCGTGATCTTGCCGTGCTCGAAGAGCGACTTCGCGAGGTTCGCGAGGAGCAGCTTCTCGTGCGCGGCGCTGCCGCCCAGACGGGCACCCTTGGTGGGCTTCGGCATGGTGTTTCTCCTAGGTGTCTGCCCCGGCCGTATCAGGTACCGAGGTCAGTGTCCGAGCGAGCAGGTTTGCCCGTCGGAGACCCCGCGCCCCAAAAAAAGGGGCGCGGGGAGGTGTCTGTCTGCGGCTCCGCCGCGTGGGCGCGACCAGCCGAAGCCGGCCCGCAGCCGAGATCGAACAGCGAGCTCTTAGTACTGCTCGGTCTCGACGAAGCCCGCGTCCGCGTCGTCGTCGGCGCCGAAGGCGTCGGCGGCAGCGGTCGGGTCGAACCCGGGAGGCGAGTCCTTCAGCGCGAGGCCCATACCGGCCAGCTTCGCCTTGACCTCGTCGATCGACTTCGCACCGAAGTTGCGGATGTCGAGCAGGTCCGCCTCGGAACGGGCCACGAGCTCACCCACGGAGTGGATGCCCTCGCGCTTGAGGCAGTTGTACGACCGAACGGTGAGCTCGAGCTCCTCGATCGGCAGCGCCAGGTCGGCAGCCAGGGCGGCGTCCGTCGGGGACGGACCCATGTCGATGCCCTCGGCGTCGATGTTCAGCTCGCGGGCGAGACCGAACAGCTCGACCAGCGTCTTACCGGCCGACGCCATGGCGTCACGCGGACGCATGGCCTGCTTGGTCTCGACGTCGACGATCAGCTTGTCGAAGTCGGTGCGCTGCTCGACACGCGTGGCCTCGACCTTGTACGTGACCTTGAGGACCGGCGAGTAGATCGAGTCGACCGGGATGCGCCCGATCTCCTGACCGACCTGCTTGTTCTGCACGGCGGAGACGTAGCCGCGACCGCGCTCGACGGTCAGCTCCATCTCCAGCTTGCCCTTGCCGTTCAGCGTGGCGAGGACCAGGTCGGGGTTGTGCACCTCGACACCGGCCGGCGGCGCGATGTCGGCGGCGGTGACCAGACCCGGGCCCTGCTTGCGCAGGTACATCACGACGGGCTCGTCGTGCTCCGAGGAGACGACCAGCTGCTTGATGTTGAGGATCAGGTCGGTGACGTCTTCCTTGACGCCCGGCACGGTGGTGAACTCGTGCAGGACACCGTCGATCCGGATCGACGTGACGGCCGCACCCGGGATCGAGGACAGAAGGGTCCGGCGGAGCGAGTTGCCGAGGGTGTAACCGAAGCCCGGCTCCAGCGGCTCGATCACGAACCGGGAGCGGAACTCGTCGACGACCTCTTCGGTCAACGAGGGACGCTGAGCGATCAGCATGAAGTGATTCCTTCAGTCAGGGGCACCCACTATTTGATGCCCTGAGGTAGTACAAGGGTACGGGCGGCACGACCCGAAAGAGCCGTACCGCCCGAAAACCTCAGACCAAGCGGCCTGCGTTACTGACCGAGATCAGACGCGGCGACGCTTGGGGGGACGGCAGCCGTTGTGCGGGGTCGGCGTGACGTCCTGGATCGAGCCGACCTCGAGGCCGGTCGCCTGCAGGGAGCGGATGGCGGTCTCACGACCGGAACCCGGGCCCTTGACGAAGACGTCGACCTTGCGCATGCCGTGCTCCTGCGCGCGACGGGCGGCCGACTCGGCAGCCATCTGCGCGGCGAACGGCGTGGACTTGCGCGAGCCCTTGAAGCCGACGTGGCCGGCGGAGGCCCACGAGATCACGTTGCCGGTCGGGTCCGTGATGGACACGATCGTGTTGTTGAACGTGCTCTTGATGTGAGCGTGCCCGTGGGCGACGTTCTTCTTTTCCTTGCGGCGCACCTTCTTGGCAGCGCCCTGACGACCCTTGGGGGGCATGTCGTTCTCCTACGGGAGGTGGTCGGTCCTACAGCGAAGACCGCTGGTGAGCGTCCGCTGAGGACTACTTCTTGCCCGGCTTCTTCTTACCGGCGATGGCGCGACGCGGGCCCTTGCGGGTACGAGCGTTCGTGCTGGTGCGCTGACCGCGGACCGGCAGACCACGACGGTGGCGCAGACCCTGGTAGCAGCCGATCTCGACCTTGCGGCGGATGTCGGCCTGGATCTCGCGACGGAGGTCACCCTCGGTCTGGAAGTTCTGGTCCACGTACTCGCGGATCTTGACGAGGTCTTCCTCGCTCAGGTCGCGAACACGGATGTTGCGGTCGATACCGGCGGCGTCCAGCGTCTGCTGGGCGCGCGTACGCCCGATGCCGAACACGTAGGTGAGGGCGACCTCGATGCGCTTGTCGCGCGGGAGGTCAACGCCTTCAACGCGTGCCATTCATGGCTCCTGTTTATCTTCGGAGGTCTGCAGCAGAGCCGCTCCCGGCCGCCGTTCCCTTTGTGCTCAAAGAGTCGGTACGCGCCAGGTCCCCGGCCTCCGACCGAAGGTGTCGCCACGGTGGAAACCACCGCCGGCGGGCCCTGCATATGTACTCAATGTGTTGCGTGCGTCGCGCGAAACTCTGCGAACGAACTGCAGTAAGTCGTGCGTCAGCCCTGGCGCTGCTTGTGGCGCGGGTTGTCGCAGATCACCATGACCCGACCGTGACGGCGGATCACCCTGCACTTGTCGCAGATCTTCTTGACGCTCGGCTTGACCTTCATGGGTGAGGTTCTCCGGGTCAGTTGCCGGCAGCCCGCGGGAAGCGGGACTTGGGCAAGATCTACTTGTACCGGTAGACGATCCGGCCACGCGTCAGGTCGTACGGAGACAACTCCACCACGACCCGGTCGTCAGGGAGGATACGGATGTAGTGCATACGCATCTTGCCGCTGATGTGAGCCAGGACCTGGTGGCCGTTCTGGAGCTCCACCTTGAACATGGCGTTCGGAAGAGACTCGACGACAGTGCCTTCGATCTCGATGGCACCTTGCTTCTTGGCCACGCTTCGCCCTTCGAATCGACTACCTTGATCGACTCCCGATTCGCATGCGGACATGCAGATACACGAGAGCCGACGAGTCAGTCTACGTCAGTACCCCCGGAAAGACGAATCCGAGAATTCTGCCCTATCCGGGAGATCACTAAGCCCCCGAATCAGCCCAACGGGTCAGGAGCCGCCGTCACGCCCAGCTCCGCCAGCTTCGCCCTGCCGCCATCCGGAGCAGTCAGCACCAGCGGACCCTCCTCCGTCAGCGCCACCGAGTGCTCCCAGTGCGAGGACCAGGTGCCGTCCGTGGTGATGACCGTCCAGTCGTCCTCCAGGACCTCGGTCCTGGGAGTGCCGAGGGAGACCATGGGCTCGATGGCCAGGCAGAAGCCGGGGACGAGCTTGGGGCCCTTGCCGCGGCGGCGCTCGACGTAGTTCAGCAGGTGCGGGTCCATGTGCATCTCGGTACCGATGCCGTGGCCGCCGTAGTCCTCGACGATCCCGTACTTGCCGCCGCCCGGCTTGGGCTGGCGGCGGATGTACGTCTCGATCGCGCGGGAGATGTCCACCAGCCGGTTGCCCGCCTTCATCGCGGCGATCCCGGCCCACATCGACTCCTCGGTCACCCGGGACAGCTCGATGAGCTCCGGAGCGTGACCGGAACCGACGAACGCGGTGTACGCGGCGTCCCCGTGCCAGCCGTCGATGATCGCGCCCGCGTCGATGGAGATGATGTCGCCGTCCTCGAGCACGACCTTGTCGCTCGGGATGCCGTGCACCACCACCTCGTTCTTCGAGGTGCAGATCGTGGCGGGGAAGCCGCCGTACCCCAGGAAGTTCGGCTTCGCCCCGTGCTCGGCGATGACCTTGCGGGCGACCTCGTCCAGGTCCTTGGTCGTCGCGCCCGGCACGGCCGCCTCACGGGTCGCGGCGTGGATCGCCGCGACGACAAGCCCCGCCTCCCGCATCTTGCGAATCTGGTCGGGGGTCTTGATCTGCACCATGAGGGCCTGCGCTCTCCGTCATCCGGCCGGTAAGGCAACTGTGGAACACCTGGGACTACACAACAACACTAAGGCCGCGGCCCCCCAGTCGGGGAACCGCGGCCTCAGGTACGTACGGAATGCGGCGGGACTAGCGCCCCAGGGCCTCCATGGCCCGTGCCGTGACCTCTTCCACCTTGCCGAGCGCGGAGATCGTCTTCACGAGCCCCTGCTCCCGGTAGTAGTCGATGATCGGCTCGGTCTGCGTGTGGTAGACCTCGAGCCGCTTGCGCACGGTCTCTTCCTTGTCGTCGTCGCGCTGGTACAGCTCGCCGCCGCAGACGTCACAGACGCCCTCGGTCTCGGGCTGCTTGTACGCGACGTGGAACACGTGCGCCGATTCGTTACGGCAGATGCGGCGGCCGGCGATGCGCTTGACCACCTCGTCCTCGGGGACCTCCAGGTCCAGGACCGCGTCCAGCTTCACGTCGTCGGCCTTGAGGGCGACGTCGAGCGCCTCGGCCTGCGAGACGTTGCGGGGGAAGCCGTCGAGCAGGAAGCCGTTCACGGCGTCCGGCTGCTCCATGCGGTCCTTGGCCATCCCGATGGTGACCTCGTCCGGAACCAGCTGACCGGCGTCCATGTAGGACTTCGCCTGCTTGCCCAGCTCCGTGCCCTGGCTGATGTTGGCACGGAAGAGGTCGCCCGTGGAGATGTGCGGGATCGACAGGTTCTGGGCAAGGAACGCGGCCTGCGTTCCCTTGCCGGCACCAGGCGGCCCGACGAGGACGATTCGCATCAGCGGAGGAACCCTTCGTAATTGCGCTGCTGGAGCTGGCTCTCGATCTGCTTCACCGTCTCCAGACCAACACCCACGATGATCAGGATGCTGGTGCCGCCGAACGGGAAGTTCTGGTTTGCCCCGAAACCAACCAACGCCATCGTCGGTACGAGAGCGATCAGACCCAAGTACAGCGAACCCGGCCAGGTGATCCGGTTGAGCACGTACGAGAGGTACTCAGCGGTCGGTCGGCCAGCCCGGATGCCCGGGATGAAGCCACCATACTTCTTCATGTTGTCCGCGACTTCCTCGGGGTTGAACGAGATCGCCACGTAGAAGAAGGCGAAGAACACGATCAGGAGGAAGTACGTAACGATGTAGATCGGGTGATTTCCCTTGGTCAGGTGGTCGTCGATCCACAGCTTCCACGACGAGTCACCACCCGCGAACTGGGCGACGAGGGCCGGGATGTACAGCAGCGACGAGGCGAAGATGACAGGGATCACACCCGCCTGGTTCACCTTGAGCGGGATGTACGTGGACGTGCCGCCGTAGGAACGACGGCCGATCATGCGCTTCGCGTACTGCACCGGGATACGGCGCTGGGCCTGCTCGACGAAGACCACCAGGCCGACCATGACCAGGCCGACGAGGATGACGGTGCCGAACTCGATCCAGCCGTCGGCCAGCGAGCCCGACTCCTTGATGGCCCACAGGGCGGACGGGAAGGTCGCGGCGATCGAGATGAACATCAGGATCGACATGCCGTTGCCGATGCCGCGGTCGGTGATCAGCTCGCCGAGCCACATCATCACGCAGGTACCGGCGGTCATCGTGATGACCATCGTGATGGTGATGAAGATCGACTGGTCCGGCACGATCTGGCTCGCGACGGGGCAGCCCTGGAAGAGGGCGCCGGTGCGGGCGGTGGCGACCAGGCCCGTGCCCTGAAGGATGGCGAGCGCCACGGTCAGGTAGCGGGTGTACTGCGTGATCTTCGCCGTACCCGCCTGACCCTCCTTCTTGAGGGCTTCGAGGCGCGGGATCACCACGGTGAGCAGCTGCAGAATGATGCTCGCGGTGATGTACGGCATGATGCCGAGCGCGAAGACCGTGATCTGCAGCAGCGCGCCACCGCTGAACATGTTGACCAGCCCGAAGAGACCGGTGCTGGAGTTGGCCACATCCATGCACGTCTGGACGTTCGAGTAATCCACACCGGGGATCGGGATATGCGCGCCGAGCCGGTAGATCACGATGATGCCCAGCGTGAAGAGCAGCTTCTTGCGCAGGTCGGGCGTCTTGAACGCCCGGGCGAACGCGGTGAGCACGGTGCCTCCTGCGACCCCCGCGCGCGTGCGTAGAGGTGACGGTCTTGAGGATTCGACGAATGGGTAACGGTCAAAGTCCGGGATTGGTGCCGGGGGCACACAACTAGCCCGGAAATTAACAGCGGACGCCACCTTACCGGCGTACCCGCCCCCCTAGGAACGACCAACCGGGGATACCCCATTTGTGGGGTATCCCCGGTCGGGATCGCTCATGTCATCGAGACGGCGTCTGAGATCAGACGAGCTCGGTGACCGTACCGCCGGCGGCGGTGATCTTCTCCTTGGCGGAGCCGGAGACGGCGTCGACCGTCACCTGCAGCGCCACGGAGATCTCGCCCTGGCCCAGGACCTTGACGAGGCTGTTCTTGCGCACGGCACCCTTGGCCACCAGGCCCTCGACCGTGACCTCGCCACCCTCGGGGTAGAGCGAAGCCAGCTTGTCCAGGTTCACGACCTGGAACTCGGTCTTGAACGGGTTCTTGAAGCCCTTGAGCTTCGGAAGACGCATGTGGAGGGGCATCTGGCCACCCTCGAAGCGCTCCGGAACCTGGTAACGGGCCTTCGTGCCCTTGGTACCACGACCGGCCGTCTTACCCTTCGACGCCTCACCACGACCGACACGGGTCTTGGCGGTCTTGGCGCCGGGGGCCGGACGGAGGTTGTGGATCTTGAGCGGGTTGTTCTCCGCCATGATCAGTCGACCTCCTCGACCGTCACGAGGTGGCGGACGGTGTGCACCATGCCGCGGAACTCGGGGCGGTCCTCCTTGACGACCTGCGTGTTGATGCCCTTGAGACCAAGGGAGCGCAGGGTGTCACGGTGGTTCTGCTTGCTGCCGATGTACGACTTCGTCTGCGTGATCTTGAGCTGCGCCATTACGCACCAGCCCCGGCACGCGCCCGGAGAAGAGCCGCGGGAGCAACGTCCTCGAGGGGCAGACCACGGCGAGCCGCGATCTCCTCGGGGCGCTGCAGACCCTTCAGGGCCTCCACGGTCGCGTGCACGATGTTGATCGCGTTCGACGAACCGAGCGACTTCGACAGGATGTCGTGAACGCCGGCGCACTCGAGCACTGCACGCACCGGGCCACCGGCGATAACACCGGTACCGGGGGAAGCAGGCTTGAGCAGGACGACGCCCGCGGCCTTCTCGCCCGTGATCGGGTGCGGGATGGTGCCCTGGATACGGGGGACCTTGAAGAAGTGCTTCTTGGCCTCCTCAACACCCTTGGCGATGGCGGCCGGCACCTCCTTGGCCTTGCCGTAACCGACACCTACGGTGCCGTCACCGTCGCCCACCACGACGAGCGCGGTGAAGCTGAAGCGACGACCACCCTTGACAACCTTGGCGACACGGTTGATCGCGACAACGCGCTCAACGTATGCGGTCTTCTCGGCGGCAGCGCCACCGTCGCGACCCTTCCGGTCCCGCCGCTCGCCGCCACCGGCACCGCTTCCGCGGCGCTGGGGTCCAGCCATTGGAATTACCTCTCTCTTTTTCCGCTAGCTACGCAGCGTGCAAAAGCCACTGCGTGGCGGGCGACTCAGAACTTGAGTCCGGCTTCGCGGGCGGCGTCCGCCAGGGCGGCGATGCGCCCGGCGTACTGGTTACCACCACGGTCGAACACGACGGCCTCGACACCGGCAGCCTTGGCGCGCTCGGCAACCAGGGCACCGACCGACTTGGCCTGCGCGGACTTGTCGCCCTCGCCGCCACGGATCGAGCTGTCCAGGGTGGACGCCGACGCGAGGGTGTGACCCTTCACGTCGTCGATCACCTGGGCCACGATGTTGCGGTTCGAGCGCGTCACGACCAGGCGCGGACGCTCAGCCGTACCCGAGATGTGCTTACGGATACGGATGTGGCGCCGCTTGATGGCAGCACGCTTGTAAGCGTCGCCCTTAGCGATCTTCTGACCGTATGCCATGGCTTACTTACCCGCCTTTCCGACCTTGCGGCGGATGACTTCGCCTTCGTACTTGACGCCCTTGGCCTTGTACGGGTCGGGCTTGCGCAGCTTGCGGATGTTGGCCGCAACCTCGCCGACCTTCTGCTTGTCGATGCCCTCGACCGAGAACTTGGTCGCCGATTCGACCTTGAACGAGATGCCCTCGGGCGCCTCGACCAGGATCGGGTGGCTGTAGCCGAGCGAGAACTCCAGGTTGGAGCCCTTCGCCAGGACGCGGTAACCGACACCGCTGATCTCGAGCTTCTTCACGTAACCCGTGGTCACGCCGGTGATCATGTTCGCCACCAGCGTGCGGGACAGGCCGTGCAGGGCCTTGTTCTGACGCTCGTCGTTGGGGCGGGTGACGTTCAGGACGCCGTCCTCACCCTTGGCGATGTCGATCGGCGCGACGATGGTGTGGCTCAGGGTGCCCTTGGAACCCTTCACCGTGACCGTGCGGCCATCGATGGTGACGTCCACGCCGGCGGGAACCGTGATGGGGAGCTTGCCAATACGCGACATAGCTGTTTCCTCCGTTCCCTTCCGCTACCAGACGTAGGCGAGGACTTCCCCACCCACGCCCTTCTTGCCTGCCTGCTGGCCGGTCAGGAGACCGTGCGACGTGGAGATGATCGCCACGCCGAGGCCGCCGAGAACCTTCGGCAGGTTGGTGGACTTCGCGTAAACGCGCAGACCCGGCTTGGAGATGCGCTTGATGCCGGCGATCGAACGCTCACGGTTCGGGCCGAACTTCAGCTCCAGGACGAGGGACTTGCCGACCTCGGCGTCCTCGACCTTCCAGCCGGTGATGAAACCCTCCT
This sequence comes from Streptomyces sp. cg35, assembly GCF_050410835.1. Lineage (NCBI taxonomy): Bacteria > Bacillati > Actinomycetota > Actinomycetes > Kitasatosporales > Streptomycetaceae > Streptomyces > Streptomyces sp. cg35. The sequence goes on along the minus strand of NZ_CP191268.1, from coordinate 5,305,042 downwards.
GCTGGAGGATCTCCGCGATGTGCGACTTGATCTTGCTGTGCGGCATGGCCACGGTGTCGTGGTATGCCGAGTTCGCGTTCCGCAGACGCGTAAGCATGTCTGCGATCGGATCAGTCATGGTCATGAATTGGCCTTCGGCCTCTCTCGCCGGGGTTTCCTGTATGCGCCATCCCTCTCCCCACACAGGGGCGGGACGGGTGCGGCGCGGGGACCTACGGCGTAGTAAGTCGGTCAGGGCGGCAGAAGCGCCCAACCCTCCTAGCGTAAGCCATGAGAGCTGGGGCCTCTGCCGACCCTTTGCTTACCGAGAGATCCGGGTCATCCCAACTGGGGGATTACCAGGAGCTCTTGGTCACGCCCGGCAGCTCGCCACGGTGAGCCATCTCACGAAGGCACACGCGGCACAGGCCGAACTTGCGGTACACGGAGTGCGGGCGGCCACAACGCTGGCAGCGGGTGTAGCCACGCACACCGAACTTGGGCTTACGAGCAGCCTTGGCAATAAGAGCCTTCTTCGCCATCTCGCTTACGCCTCCTTGAACGGGAAGCCGAGGTGACGAAGGAGCGCGCGGCCCTCAGCGTCGTTGGTCGCCGTGGTGACCACGGTGATGTCCATACCCCGGACGCGGTCGATCTTGTCCTGGTCGATCTCGTGGAACATGACCTGCTCGGTGAGACCGAAGGTGTAGTTGCCACGGCCGTCGAACTGCTTGGGGGACAGACCACGGAAGTCGCGGATGCGCGGGAGCGCGAGCGACAGGGTGCGGTCCAGGAACTCCCACATGCGGTCGCCACGGAGCGTGACGTGGGCACCGATCGGCTGGCCCTCGCGCAGCTTGAACTGCGCGATGGACTTACGGGCCTTGGTGATGGCCGGCTTCTGACCCGTGATGGTGGTCAGGTCGCGGACGGCACCGTCCATGAGCTTCGAGTCACGCGCAGCGTCACCGACACCCATGTTGACCACGATCTTGACCAGACCGGGGATCTGCATGACGTTCTCGTACGAGAACTCCTCCTGCAGCTTGCCCTTGATCTCGTCGCGGTACTTCTGCTTCAGACGCGGGTTCGTGGTGGTAGTCATCAGATGTCCTCACCCGTCCGCTTGGCAACGCGGATCTTGTTGCCCTCGTCGTCGAAGCGGTAACCGACGCGCGTGACGACCTTGTTGCCGTCCTTCTCCACGACCAGCTGGACGTTGGAAACGTGGATCGGGGCCTCGGTGGTCACAATGCCGCCGGCCTGCGAGCCGGAAGCCGTGGGACCGGCCTTGGTGTGCTTCTTGACCCGGTTGACACCCTCGACCAGGACACGCTCGTCGCGCGGGTAAGCGGCAATGACCTTGCCCTGCTTGCCCTTGTCCTTGCCGGTGATGACCTGGACCAGGTCACCCTTCTTGATCTTCATGCTTACAGCACCTCCGGCGCGAGCGAGATGATCTTCATGAACTTCTTCTCGCGCAGCTCACGGCCCACCGGGCCGAAGATACGGGTGCCGCGAGGGTCGCCGTCGTTCTTCAGAATGACGGCGGCGTTCTCGTCGAAGCGGATGTACGAGCCGTCCGGACGGCGGCGCTCCTTGACGGTGCGAACGATGACGGCCTTGACGACGTCACCCTTCTTCACGTTGCCACCGGGGATCGCGTCCTTGACGGTGGCGACGATGACGTCACCGATGCCCGCGTAGCGGCGACCCGAGCCACCGAGAACACGGATGGTGAGGATTTCCTTCGCACCCGTGTTGTCGGCGACGCGAAGTCGCGACTCCTGCTGGATCACGTCTATCTCCTGTTTGTCTGCCGGTTCCCGGCAGGGGCTCGCCTCTTACGAGGCAGGCCCCTGCCGAGCCTGGCGGAACGAACCCTGAGGGATACCCCTCAGAGAATTACTTGGCCTTCTCGAGGATCTCGACGATGCGCCAGCGCTTGGTCGCCGACAGCGGACGCGTCTCCATCAGGAGGACGCGGTCGCCGACGCCGGCAGCGTTCTGCTCGTCGTGCGCCTTGAGCTTGTTCGTACGGCGGATGACCTTGCCGTACAGCGCGTGCTTGACGCGGTCCTCGACGGCGACGACGACGGTCTTGTCCATCTTGTCGCTGACGACGAGACCCTCACGGGTCTTGCGGAAACCGCGCGCCTCAGTGTTCTCAGTCACGTTCTTCTCGCTCATCAGGCGTTCTCCACCGTCTCGATGCCGAGCTCACGCTCACGCATGAGGGTGTAGATCCGGGCGATGTCCTTGCGGACGGCCTTGAGCCGGCCGTGGTTCTCGAGCTGACCCGTCGCCGCCTGGAAGCGGAGGTTGAACAGCTCTTCCTTGGCCTCGCGGAGCTTGCCGACAAGCTCCTCGTTGCCCAGCTCGCGCAGCTCGGACGCCTTGGTACCGGTCGACATCACGCTTCACCTGCCTCGCGCTTGACGATCTTGCACTTCATCGGCAGCTTGTGGGCCGCGCGAGTCAGCGCCTCACGCGCGATCTTCTCGTTGGGGTACGACAGCTCGAACATCACGCGTCCGGGCTTGACGTTGGCGACCCACCACTCCGGGGAACCCTTACCGGAACCCATGCGGGTCTCGGCAGGCTTCTTGGTGAGGGGGCGGTCCGGGTAGATGTTGATCCAGACCTTGCCGCCACGCTTGATGTGACGCGTCATGGCGATACGAGCGGCCTCGATCTGACGGTTCGTCACGTACGCCGGGGTGAGGGCCTGAATGCCGTACTCACCGAACGCAACCTGCGTGCCACCCTTGGACATACCGCTGCGCTTCGGGTGGTGCTGCTTGCGGTGCTTGACCCTACGGGGGATCAGCATTTCGGTCAGGCCTCCGTTCCGGTGCTCTCAGCAGCCGGAGCGGCAGCGGCGGGAGCGTCGGCCTTGGGGGCCTCGGCAGCCGGCGCGGACTGCTGCTGCGGCTTGCGACCGCGACCGCCACGCTCGCCACCACGGCCACCACGGGCCGGGCGGTCGTTGCCGCCACGGGCCGGACGGTTGCCGGCGCGGGCTGCGGCGTTCTCGGCGCGAACCTCGGCGATGTTCTTGACGTCGCCCTTGTAGATCCAGACCTTCACACCGATGCGGCCGAAGGTCGTCTTGGCCTCGAAGAAGCCGTAGTCCACGTTGGCGCGGAGCGTGTGCAGGGGCACACGGCCCTCGCGGTAGAACTCCGAACGGGACATCTCGGCACCGCCGAGACGACCGCCACACTGGATCTTGATGCCCTTGGCGCCCGCCTTCATCGCCGACTGCATGCTCTTACGCATGGCGCGACGGAAGGAGACGCGGGAGGACAGCTGCTCCGCGACGGCCTGGGCCACGAGCTGAGCGTCCGTCTCGGGGTTCTTGACCTCGAGGATGTTCAGCTGGACCTGCTTGCCCGTGAGCTTCTCGAGGTCACCGCGGATGCGGTCGGCCTCGGCGCCACGGCGGCCGATGACGATGCCGGGACGAGCGGTGTGGATGTCCACCCGCACGCGGTCACGGGTGCGCTCGATCTCCACCTTCGAGATGCCGGCGCGCTCCATGCCGGACGTCATCATCCGACGGATGGCGACGTCTTCCTTGACGTAGTCCTTGTACAGCTTGTCGGCGTACCAACGCGACTTGAAGTCGGTCGTGACACCGAGCCGGAACCCGTGCGGGTTTACCTTCTGGCCCATTACCGGGTTCCTTCCTTGCTGCTGACGACCACGGTGATGTGGCTGGTCCGCTTACGGATCCGGTAGGCACGGCCCTGGGCACGCGGACGGAACCGCTTCAGGGTCGGGCCCTCGTCCACGTACGCCTCGCTGATGACCAGCGTGGAGGCGTCGGTGTGGTCGTAGTTGTGCGCGGCGTTGGCAATGGCGCTGTCCAGCACCTTGCCGACCGGCACGCTCGCGGCCTGCGGGGCGAATCGCAGGACCGCCTGAGCCTCCGTGGCATCCATGCCACGGATGAGGTCCACCACGCGGCGGGCCTTCATGGGCGTGACGCGGATGTACCGCGCCTGGGCCCTGGCTTCCATGGTTGTCCCTTCGGTGTTAGTCATAGTCGATTCCACCCCGCCTTAGCGGCGCTTCGACTTCCGGTCGTCCTTGACGTGACCCCGGAAGGTGCGCGTCGGCGAGAACTCGCCGAGCTTGTGGCCGACCATCGACTCGGTGACGAACACCGGGATGTGGGTCTTGCCGTTGTGCACCGCGATCGTGTGGCCCAGCATGCTGGGGATGATCATCGAGCGGCGGGACCAGGTCTTGATGACGTTCTTGGTACCGGCTTCGTTCTGAGCGTCCACCTTCTTTACGAGGTGTCCGTCGACGAAGGGTCCCTTCTTGAGACTGCGCGGCATCTAAACCCGCTCCTAGCGCTTCTTGTTCGTCTTGCGGCGGCGGACGATGTACTTGTTCGAAGCCTTCTTCGGCGAACGAGTACGACCCTCCTTCTGACCCCACGGCGAGACCGGGTGGCGACCACCGGAAGTCTTGCCTTCACCACCACCGTGCGGGTGGTCAACCGGGTTCATCGCCACACCGCGAACGGTCGGACGGACGCCGAGCCAGCGCTTGCGGCCGGCCTTGCCCCAGTTGATGTTCGACTGCTCGGCGTTGCCGACCTCGCCGATCGTGGCGCGGCAGCGCACGTCGACCAGACGGATCTCACCGGACGGCATACGAAGGTGGGCCATCGAGCCCTCCTTCGCGAGCAGCTGCACGGAGGCACCGGCGGAGCGGGCGAACTTGGCGCCGCCGCCCGGACGGAGCTCGATCGCGTGGATCGTGGTACCGACCGGGATGTTGCGCAGCGCAAGGTTGTTGCCCGGCTTGATGTCGGCCGCGGGGCCGTTCTCAACCCGGTCACCCTGCGACAGGCCACGCGGAGCGATGATGTAGCGCTTCTCGCCGTCTGCGTAGTGCAGAAGCGCGATGCGCGCGGTGCGGTTCGGGTCGTACTCGATGTGCGCGACCTTCGCCGGCACGCCGTCCTTGTCGTGACGACGGAAGTCGATCACGCGGTAGGCGCGCTTGTGTCCGCCACCCTGGTGGCGAACGGTCACACGACCGGCGTTGTTACGGCCGCCCTTGCTGTGCAGCGGGCGGACCAGCGACTTCTCCGGCGTGGACCGCGTGACCTCGACGAAGTCGGCGACGCTGGAGCCGCGACGGCCCGGCGTAGTCGGCTTGTACTTGCGGATTCCCATTTCTCAGTCCTCGTCCGATATTCGGACCAGGGCGCTCCGTTAGGAGGCCTGGCCGAAGATGTCGATACGGTCGCCCTCAACGAGGGTCACGATCGCGCGCTTGGTGTTCGCACGCTGGCCGAAGCCGGTGCGGGTCCGCTTGCGCTTGCCCTGACGGTTGATCGTGTTGACCCCGGAGACCTTGACCGAGAAGACCGCCTCGACGGCCTGCTTGATCTGGGTCTTGTTGGCACGCGGGTCGACGATGAAGGTGTACTTGCCCTCGTCGAGGAGCGCGTAGCTCTTCTCCGAGACGACCGGCTTGACGAGGACGTCACGGGGGTCCGTGAAGCTCTTGCTCAGCGGCGTCTCAACGGTGTTCTTGCCCTCGGTGGCGTGGCGCTTCGCCTTGGCGACGCGCGCGGCCTTGGCGGCCTTGGCGGCCTTCGAGGCGATGCTCGGGTGACGCGTAGCCATCAGGCTTCGCTCCCTTCGGTGTCAGCGGCCTTGGGGCCAGACACGAAGGACTCGAAAGCGGCCTGGGTGAAGACCACGTCGTCCGAGACGAGAACGTCGTACGTGTTCAGCTGGCCCGGCTCCAGGATGTGGACCTGGGGCAGGTTGCGAGCGGAGAGCAGCGAGGCCTCGTCGGCACGGTCGATCACGAGGAGCAGGTTCTTGCGCTCCGAGATCTTGCCGAGCAGCGACTTGGCGGCCTTCGTGGAGACTCCGCCGTCGACCACGCCGGTGACGACGTGGATGCGAGCGTTGCGGGCCCGGTCGGTGAGGGCGTGGCGCAGGGCCGCGGCCTTCATCTTCTTCGGGGTCCGCTGCGAGTAGTCACGCGGCGTGGGGCCGTGGACGACGCCACCGCCGGCGAACTGCGGCGCACGGGTCGAACCCTGGCGCGCGCGGCCGGTGCCCTTCTGGCGGTAAGGCTTCTTACCGCCACCACGGACCTCGCCACGGCGCTTGACCTTGTGCGTGCCCTGACGGGCGGCAGCCAGCTGCGCGACGACGACCTGGTGAAGCAGCGGAACGCTGATCTTCTCCACGTCGAAGATCTCGGCCGGGAGCTCAACGGTCCCGGTCTTGTCGCCGGAGGGCGACAGAATGTCAATGGTGCTCATAGTCCTCAGGCCCCCTTGGCCGCGGTGCGGACCAGGACGAGGCCGCCGTTCGGACCAGGAACCGCGCCCTTGATGAGGAGCAGGCCCTTCTCCGCGTCAACGGCGTGAACGGTCAGGTTCTGGGTGGTGACCCGCTCGTTGCCCATACGGCCCGCCATGCGGAGGCCCTTGAACACACGACCCGGGGTGGCGCAGCCACCGATCGAGCCCGGCGAGCGGTGCTTGCGCTGGGTGCCGTGACCGGCGCCGAGGCCCTTGAAGTTGTGACGCTTCATGACACCGGCGAAGCCCTTGCCCTTGCTCTTGCCGGTCACGTCCACCTTGACGCCGGACTCGAAGGTCTCAGCGGTGATCTCCTGGCCGAGGGTGTACTCGCTGGCGTCAGCGGTACGGATCTCGACGAGGTGACGACGGGGGGTGACGTCGGCCTTGGCGAAGTGGCCCTTGAGGGGCTTGTTCACCTTGCGCGGGTCGATCTCGCCGAACGCGATCTGGACGGACTCGTAGCCGTCGGCGTCGTTCGTGCGGACCTGGGTCACGACGTTGGGGCCGGCCTTGACGACGGTGACCGGAACAACACGGTTGTTCTCGTCCCACACCTGCGTCATGCCGAGCTTCTCGCCCAGGATGCCCTTGATCTGCTTAGCCATCTCTCAGATCACCGGCCCTCAGAGCTTGATCTCGATGTCGACACCGGCCGGGAGGTCGAGTCGCATCAGGGAGTCAACGGTCTTGGGCGTCGGGTCGAGGATGTCGATCAGGCGCTTGTGCGTGCGCATCTCGAAGTGCTCGCGCGAGTCCTTGTACTTGTGCGGCGACTTGATGACGCAGTACACGTTCTTCTCGGTAGGCAGCGGCACCGGGCCCGCGACCGACGCACCAGTGCGAGTCACCGTCTCGACGATCTTCTTCGCCGAGGAGTCGATGACCTCGTGGTCGTAGGCCTTGAGCCGGATGCGGATCTTCTGTCCCGCCATGGCTACTTAGTAGTCCTGTCTCTCGTAACGCTCTGGAACCCGGGGGTCCTGTTTCACACTTCCTCCGACCCACGCGGTCGGGCGTGTCGCAGTCCCGCTGACAGAAATATCCGTACGGATTTCCCTGCTAAGGGGGCTGCGGCCCGAGGCCGCATGTACCGGGGGAAGAAACCCACCGGGTGCCTGGCAGAGGGACCGCACCGCACTTCCCGGAAGATTCCCGTACGTCCGCCCCAGCGCTGCCGCAAGCGACAGATAAGGCGACGAGTACTGTGGGACTCGCTTCCGGTCCTCCCGGCGGGAGGCGCGCAGCATCGGCACTCAACCGAGCAACCCCGACAGTCTGCCATACGGGGCATGTCCGGGGCCAATCGAGCCGTAGAGATTACCCCCTGTGTGACTGAGGTCAAACCCTCGGCAGCGTCCGCCGTCGCGGACGGCGTGCCGGTGGACGTCTCGTGGCCGCTTCGTGCGGGCCACGTGACGCTTGCCGAGGCCCTTGGCATTGCCACGTATCCCGTGTGAAAGAGTCGCAGGACCGCAGATCACAGGGGGTCAAGGCCATGTCCGGCCACTGCAAGGCCGAGTTCGAAGCACTCGCCGGGCTCATCACCGATCTCAGCACGTGTGCCGACGGCATGCGTTCCGCGATGCGCGAGCTGAAGGACATCGGCCCCAAGGGGTCCGGGTACGACGACCTGGAAGACGCCTGCGACGACTTCCAGGACAAGTGGGGCTACGGGATCAAGCTGATCGCCGACGCCACCGGCGGGATCACCGACAAGGTGGCCAAGGCCGGCAAGGAGTTCCAGCACCTGGAGGACCTGGTCCGCAAGAAGGTCGAGGCCGTCGAGGCCAAGGACGCCCACCGGTGACGACAGCGCCCGAGACCGGCCACGGACCGGCCTTCCGCTTCGAGGTGCAGCCCGAGTTCCACGAGATCCCGCTCGGCCTCGACGCCGACGCCGCGGCCCTCGACGAGCGGCTGCGGCAGTTCGCCCGTGACTACTGGGGCGAGGGCGAGGAGCGGGAGCCACTGCGCAGGCTGACCGCCGTCCTGTACGGCGTCACCGCGCAGGACCTCACGGCGGGCGGCGCGGTCTACAGCGCCCTGGGCATCTTCCCCATCGGCGGCACCGCGGACGGATCCGAGCCGCCCGAGCGCATCAGCCGCGCCACGCTCACCGTCAGCGTGCGGGACCTGGAGAACCCGGATCCGCACATCAGCGCCGCCGGGATCGCCGAGGTCCTGGACAAGTCCGCCGAGAGCGGCGAGGTCCAGTCGATCGTGCTGCCCGCCGGGCCCGCGGTCGTGCACATCGCGGGCACACGCGCCGTGTGGGACCTGCCGACGCCGTCCGAGGAGCCCGATGGCGCCGCCGGCCCCGGCGAGCAGGAGCGCTTCTTCGTACGCATCGAGATCTGGCTGCCGTTCCCCGACGAGGACCGGCTGCTGCTCCTGTGCCTGAGCACGCCGGACACCCAGGATCTCTTCCACTACCAGGCGGTCCTCGCGGACATCGCCGACACGATCGCCTTCGGGGAGCAGGCACCGGCGTCCGCCGAGGCCGGCGCCGCGCACTCCCCCCTCGCCGCGTACTGACCGCGCAGCGTCAGCAGAGGACACCTCCATGACCACGCAGACCTACGACGCACTCGGCTTCGACCCGGCCCCGGGAGTGCCCGCTTCCGTGCAGAAGCTGGTCGCCTCGCTGGAGACGGCGGGCAAGCGGCTGGGGGACGCGCACGGGACGCTGTCCAAGCTGGGGAAGGGGAACGCCGCCTGGGAGGGCGTGGCCGCCGAGGCCTTCACCAAGAAGCTCGGCGATCTGCCCAAGTACCTTGCGGACGGCCACAGTTCGGTGGCGGACGCCACGCATGCGCTGAACGGCTGGCACACCCGGCTGACGGAGTTCCAGACCCTCGCGGGCCGCTACGAGCGCGAGGCCGAGGCGGCCCGGCGCACCCTCACGGAGGCACAGGGCAACCCCGACCTCAAGCTGGCGGGCAGGACCTTCGACACCGATGCGGCCCTGCACGACGCACAGCGGCGCCTGGACCACGCGACGCGGCGGGTGAACGAGGCGCAGGGCGACCTCGACGCCGTCATCAAGAAGGCCCGGTCCCTCCTGGAGCACCACGACGAGGCGGCCCGCGCCGCGGCCCGCGTCATCCGCGAGGCGGCCGGCATCGCGCCCGACCAGAGCCTGCTCGACAAGTTCGTGGACACGCTCAAGGACATCGGCAACAAGATCAAGGAGATCGCCGGCGACATCTGGAAGTGGATCCAGAAGCACGCGGACACGATCTACAAGATCGGCGACTGGCTGGGGTACGCGAGCGCGGCCTGCGACGTACTGGCGGTGGTCTTCTCGGAGACCGTCATCGGCGCGGCCGTCTTCGAGGGCATCGGCATGGCACTCAACGGCGGAGCGCTGGCCTTCCACGCGCTCGGGTGGGCCGCCGGTTCGAAGAAGGGGAACTGGACCGACATCGGCCTGGACATCATCGGCTTCGTCCCGTTCGGCGATCTCGCCCGCGCCGGGAAGGTCGCCAAGGGTGCCTTCAAGGGCGTCAAGATCCCGACGAACCTGCTGGAGGCGGGTTCCAAGGCAGCCGACGCGTTCAAGCGCGCGGACGACATCGTCGCGGCGGTCGGCGGCAGCGCCACGCGCAGCGTCGAGCAGGCCGGGATGCGCTCCCTGGGCATCGTCGGCAACCGGATCGACGCGCTCAAGATCACGGCCGACACCTTCGGCGAGCGCTTCAAGGTCGCCGTCGCCAAGGAGTTCGGCGACAGCACCCTGTACCGCGCGGCCGCCGGGCGGCTCGGCGGCCCCCTCGACCAGGTCGTGCCCAAGCTCGTCGAGCACACGCCGCTGGGCCGGATCCCTGCCATCGCCGACTCGGTCAAGCCGATCGTGGACGACGCGGGGAACACGGTCCGGCACTACGTCGATCCCCGGTCGTGGACCGCGCGCGGCTACGAGGCGGTCACCGGGGCCAAGGGCCTGTACACCGAAGGCGCCCGACTGATCCATGAGAACGTCGAATACGGTTCCGAGAAGGTGCACGAAGGGCTCGACAGGGCGCGCGAGACAGCCGGTGAGCTGGTGGACGGCGTCAAGAGCCTGAACCCCTTCTGACGGGCGGGACCAGGGGCAGGACAGTGACAGGACAGTGAGATGAACGTTATGCACCCCGAACCGCAGGCCGGCGGCAGGGCCCCCAAGTCGCTCACGGCTGCGCGCGTGCGGTACACGATGCAGTGGCTGTGGTTCCCGCTGCTCTGGGCGCTGTGGCTGGTGCCCTGGCTGGTCCTGGTGTTCCTGTACTTCGTCTTCCTTCCCTTCACCTTCCTGTGGGACCTCGACCTGCCGGGCATGCCCGGCACCGGCCGCCGGTTCCGCTGGCGCCGTCGCATGTGGCTGAACCGCAAGCGGATGCGCCGGGAGTGCTCCGCCGACCTGCCCTGGCTGGAGGACCAGCTGCGGGCCCTGTTCGACAACCGGTCCCCGGTTCTCGAAGGCCGCCAGAGCAGCGGCACCACCTGGCGGCACCGCGACGGCCGCATCGAGGTCGACGACAGCCACTACCGGCAGCTGGGTGTGGCACGCGCCGTCCAGATCGCCCAGGAGAACGGCTACGAGGCCGATGTGAGGGACGCACCGACGTGGCTGGTGTTCCGCTACCGCGGCGCCTGACTGGCTCGTCCCCGCCGCGTACATGGCCCTGCGGGCGTCCGGCGAGTGGCCGCCGACGCGCTGATCCCCGTCCGGGTGAACAGAACATGTACGCGCATGGAACCTGATCCCCATGGCGACCCTCTAGCCAGGTGAACAACCTGAACAGAGGCGAGCGCCCCACCCACCGCTGCCTCCACAGCGGACGGAGTGAGCGCCCCCGTGCGGAACCCACCTGCGACAGCCCTGCCCGGAATACGTGGAATGTCGCGCCGTGGGCTCCTGGCCGGCGGCGCCGCGCTCGCCGCCGCCGGCGCACTCACCGCCTGCTCCCGCACCGCCCCCGCTCCCCCGCCGCACACCACCGCCCCCTCCCCCGCGACCGGCCTCCCCGCCGCCCAGGCCGAGCGCGCCCTGCTGCTCCAGGTCCTCGCCCACCCCGACGACGACCTGTACTTCATGAACCCGGACACGCAGCACGCGCTCGACGCGGGCACCCCGCTGGTCTGCGTGTACGTCACGGCCGGCGAGGCCGACGGCATGAACAAGACGCCGGCCGACCGCGCCCCCGCCCCGAACAAGGCCGCCTACTCCGCGGCCCGCCACCAGGGCCTGCGCCAGTCGTACGCGACCCAGCTCGGCCTGCCCGTCTTCACCCGCTGGAACACCACCGTCACCCGCTTCCGGAACGGATTCCAGGCCGAGGTCAGCACCCTCGAACACCGGGGCCGCCGCGTCGAGTTGGTCCATCTCGACCTCGCGATGCACACCCCGGCCGGGCACATGGGCGTACCCGCTCTGTGGCGCGACCGCGGCCTGCTCCTGCGCACCCTCGTCCCGGAGGGGTCACCCCTGCGCACGGTCCAGACGTACGACTACGAGTCCCTGATCGGGGTCCTCGTCGAGCTGTACGAGCGCTACCGCCCCACCCTCGTGCAGACCCTCGACCCGGACCCCGACATCCAGCTGAGCGACCGGATCACCCAGATCCGCGACAGCGAGCAGCCCGGCTACTCCGATCACGCCGACCACACCGCCGTCGCCTGCTTCAGCTGGGCCGCGCTGATCCGCTGGGCGCAGACGGCCAAGGGCGGCCCGCCCGCGTTCGTGGCCACCGCGTTCCGCGGCTACTACAACCACCACTGGCCGAAGAACCTCCCGCCGCAGGTACTCGACCAGAAGGCCGCGCACCTGATCCCGTACGGCGCCGCCCCCGACTGGCAGTGCGGCAACCCGGCGGGCTGCGGCGACTACAACGTCGGCGGCGACCGCCCCCTCACCAACCGCAAGGGCTGGGTCCGCGCCACCCACTACCGCTACCCCGGCCCCCGCCTGGCCCTCGCGCAGAACGCCGACGGGCGGGTCACCGCGTACGGCGTGCTCGGCCTGCGCGCGGTCCGCTACGACGAGCGGGACGGGGCGGCCGGGGGGTTCGGCGCCCCCGCCGACCTCGGCGGCGGCCCGCTCGCCCCCGTGCTCGGCAGCGCCACGCTCCCCGACGGCCGCCACCTGGTGTTCGGCCTGCGGCTCGCCGCGATCGAGGGCAGGGGCGCGCCAGATGTGCGCGAGATCGTGGTCCTGGAGCAGCGCGGCCCGCGCAGATACGGCCCCTGGACCAGCCTCGGCAACCCGGAGAGCGACGCCGACCGCGGCCGCCGCACAGGCGTCCCCGTGGCGGTCACCGCCCCCGACGGCCGCGTCCACCTCTTCGTGCGCAACGCGGACCAGGGCATCAGCACCCGCGTCCGCGACACGGCGGGCACCTGGTCGCCCTGGCGCGACCTCGGCGGCGGCCCGGTCCAGGACGGCCTCACGGCGGTCGTCGGCGACGACGGGCAGGTGCACGTCTACGCCCCCGGCCACTACACCGTCCACCACTGGACCCCGGACGGCCCCGACCCGCTCACCGGCCTGCCCACCCCCGCGGACGCGATAGCCGCGGCGGGCAGCCGCCTCTACTTCCGCCCGCCCGCTTCCGACCGGCTGCTGTCCCCGGGCGGCCCGGCCGTGCACTTCCCCGGCTACGGCCCGGTGACGGCCGCCGGCCCCTACCTCCTCGGCCGCGACACCACCGGCCGCGTCCAGCTCCTCCACGCCGGCCGCATCACCCGCCCGGCCACCGCCCCGGTCACCCTGGACGGCCCGACCCTGACCACGAGCAGCCGCGGCCCCACAGCCGCGGGCCTGTCCCCGGACGCCCGACCGTGGCTGTGGCGACCGGCACAGGCGAAGGCCTGACCCCTCTCCCCGGAACACGGGCCACGGACCACGGACCACGGGCCGCACTGGCCCGATGCCCGACCTCTCCCCCGAGCCCGACGACATCGGCTGCGTCCGCACGGTCCTCGCCGTCCCGCTGACCCTCCTCACCCTGCCCGCCGCCTGGTTCTGCTGGACGGCCCTGACGATCCGCCCCGGATACCCCGAGGACGACGACGCCTACCGCGGCATCGAGGCCTCCTGCCTGGTCACCGTCTTTCTCGCCGGCGCGGCCGCCCTGCTGTGGCTTCTGCCCTCGGTGCGCCGCGTCCTGGGGTGGCCCTGGGTGGCCCCGGCCGCGGTGCTGCTGGTGGTCGCCGTGGTGCGCTGGGTGACCGTCCCCCAGTAGATGCGCGCATGCGAAAGGGCCCGTACGACCGAAGTCGTACGGGCCCTTTCGGAGCTCTAGGAGCTACCAGGCATCAAGCCCAACAGGCAAGCGGAGCTTACTTGTTGATCTTGGTGACCTGGCCGGCGCCCACGGTCCGGCCACCCTCACGGATGGCGAACTTCAGGCCCTCTTCCATGGCGACGGGCTGGATGAGCTCAACGGTCATCTCAGTGTTGTCACCCGGCATGACCATCTCGGTGCCCTCGGGGAGGGTCACGACGCCGGTCACGTCCGTGGTACGGAAGTAGAACTGCGGGCGGTAGTTGTTGAAGAACGGGGTGTGACGGCCACCCTCGTCCTTCGACAGGATGTACGCCTGCGCCTCGAACTCGGTGTGCGGCGTGACCGAACCCGGCTTGATGATGACCTGGCCGCGCTCGACGTCCTCGCGCTTGATGCCACGGAGGAGGAGACCGACGTTCTCACCGGCCTGGCCCTCGTCGAGCAGCTTGCGGAACATCTCGATGCCGGTGACCGTGGTGGTGGTCTTCTCGGTCTTGATGCCGATGATGTCGACGGTCTCGTTGACCTTGAGGATACCGCGCTCGATACGACCGGTGACGACGGTGCCACGACCGGTGATCGTGAAGACGTCCTCGATCGGCATCAGGAACGGCTTGTCGACGTCGCGCTCGGGCTCCGGGATGGACTCGTCCACGGCCTTCATGAGCTCGAGGACCGAGTTGCCCCACTCCTTGTCGCCCTCGAGGGCCTTCAGAGCGGAGACCTTGACGACCGGAACGTCGTCGCCCGGGAACTCGTACTCGGAGAGGAGCTCACGGACCTCGAGCTCGACGAGCTCCAGGATCTCCTCGTCGTCCACCATGTCGGCCTTGTTCAGGGCGACAACGATGTACGGAACGCCGACCTGGCGGGCCAGGAGCACGTGCTCCTTGGTCTGCGGCATCGGGCCGTCGGTGGCGGCGACCACGAGGATGGCGCCGTCCATCTGCGCGGCACCCGTGATCATGTTCTTGATGTAGTCCGCGTGACCGGGGCAGTCGACGTGCGCGTAGTGACGCGTCTCCGTCTGGTACTCGACGTGCGCGATCGAGATGGTGATACCGCGCTGGCGCTCCTCAGGAGCCTTGTCGATCTGGTCGAACGCCGAGGCCTCGTTGAGCTCCGGGTACGCGTCGTGCAGCACCTTGGTAATGGCGGCCGTGAGGGTCGTCTTACCGTGGTCAATGTGACCGATGGTGCCGATGTTGACGTGCGGCTTAGTCCGCTCGAACTTCGCCTTCGCCACTGGGTCCTCCTGTGGAGTGGTTCTGTACGCCTTGCTTCATCGGCGCCAGGTGATCTTTGCTGGAAAGCCCGGGCCCCGGGGCATTTCACGACGGTTGCCGCGAAATACCCCGAGAGACTCCGGAGTCAAGCCTAAAGCGTGAACTCGAGTGAGTTACTCGCCCTTGGCCTTCGCGATGATCTCCTCGGCGACGTTCCGCGGAACCTCGGCGTAGGAGTCGAACTGCATTGAGTAGCTTGCGCGACCCGACGTCTTGCTGCGGAGGTCGCCGACGTAGCCGAACATCTCCGAGAGGGGCACGAGGCCCTTCACGACGCGAGCGCCGCTGCGCTCCTCCATGGCCTGGATCTGGCCACGGCGGGAGTTGATGTCACCGATGACGTCACCCATGTAGTCCTCGGGCGTGGTGACCTCGACGGCCATCATCGGCTCGAGCAGCACGGGCTTCGCCTGACGCGCGGCCTCCTTGAAGGCCTGCGAACCGGCGATCTTGAACGCGAGCTCGGAGGAGTCGACCTCGTGGTAGGCACCGTCGAGAAGCGTGACGCGGACGCCCGTCATCTCGTAGCCGGCCAGGATGCCGAACTGCATGGCCTCCTGCGCACCGGCGTCCACCGACGGGATGTACTCCCGCGGGATACGGCCACCGGTGACCTTGTTCACGAACTCGTACGACGCCTCGCCGCCCTCGATGGGCTCGATCGCGATCTGCACCTTGGCGAACTGACCGGTACCACCGGTCTGCTTCTTGTGGGTGAAGTCCACGCGCTCGACGGCCCGACGGATCGTCTCGCGGTACGCGACCTGCGGCTTGCCGACGTTCGCCTCGACGCGGAACTCGCGCTTCATGCGGTCGACGAGCACCTCGAGGTGAAGCTCGCCCATACCACCGATGATGGTCTGGCCGGTCTCCTCGTCCGAGTGAACCTGGAAGGAGGGGTCCTCCTCCGAGAGACGCTGGATGGCGACACCCAGCTTCTCCTGGTCACCCTTGGACTTCGGCTCAATGGCGACCTGGATGACAGGCGCCGGGAAGTCCATGGACTCCAGGATGACCTGCTGCTTGTCGTCACAGAGCGTCTCGCCCGTGGTGGTCTGCTTCAGACCCATGACGGCGACGATGTCACCGGCGCCCACCGACTCGATCTCCTCACGCTTGTTCGCGTGCATGCGGTAGATCTTGCCGATGCGCTCCTTCTTGCCCTTGACGGGGTTCAGCACCGCGGTGCCGGACTCCAGGCGGCCCGAGTAGACCCGGACGAAGGTGAGCTTGCCCAGGTGCGGGTCGCTCATGATCTTGAACGCGAGGGCAGCCAGCGGCTCGTCGTCCGACGGCTTGCGCTTGACGACGACCTCGGGGTCCTTGACGTCGTGGCCCTCGATGGCCTCGACGTCGAGCGGGGTCGGCAGGTAGCGCACGACGGCGTCGAGCAGGGGCTGAACGCCCTTGTTCTTGAACGCGGTGCCGCAGAACACGGGGGTGACGGTGGTGTCGCCGCCCTTGCCGGAGGCGATGGTGATGCGACGCACGGCCGCGTACAGCTGCTCCACGGTGGGCTCGGTGCCCTCCAGGAACAGCTCCATCATCTCTTCGTCGTTCTCCGCGACGGCCTCGAGCAGCTTGCCGCGGTACTCCTCGGCAGCCTCGGTGTGCGTGGCGGGGATGTCGACGATGTCGTACGCCTCGCCCTTCGCGGCCTCGGCCGACCAGACGAACGCCTTCATCGTGACGAGGTCGACGACACCCTGGAAGTCGGCCTCGGCACCGATGGGCAGCTGCATGACCAGCGGGGTCGCACCGAGGCGGTCGACGATCATGTCGACGCAGCGGTGGAACTCGGCACCGGTACGGTCCAGCTTGTTCACGAAGCAGATGCGCGGCACGCCGTAACGGTCGGCCTGACGCCACACCGTCTCGGACTGCGGCTCAACGCCGGCGACGCCGTCGAACACCGTCACAGCACCATCGAGAACACGCAGGGAGCG
Source organism: Streptomyces sp. cg35 (assembly GCF_050410835.1). NCBI lineage: Bacteria > Bacillati > Actinomycetota > Actinomycetes > Kitasatosporales > Streptomycetaceae > Streptomyces > Streptomyces sp. cg35. The sequence goes on along the minus strand of NZ_CP191268.1, from coordinate 5,288,211 downwards.
CTCCACCTCAACGGTGAAGTCGACGTGCCCAGGCGTGTCGATGATGTTGATCGTGTAGTCGTCGTTCTCGAGCGGCCAGTGACAGGTGGTGGCAGCAGAGGTGATCGTGATGCCACGCTCCTGCTCCTGCTCCATCCAGTCCATCGTGGCAGCGCCGTCGTGGACCTCACCGATCTTGTACGAGACACCGGTGTAGAACAGGATCCGCTCGGTCGTCGTCGTCTTGCCCGCGTCGATGTGAGCCATGATCCCGATGTTGCGGACCTTGGCCAGGTCAAGTGAAGTGGTAGCCATAAGGCTTCAGTCTTCTCTCGGTCTCGATGTGGGTAGCGACTACCAGCGGTAGTGCGCGAAGGCCTTGTTGGACTCGGCCATCTTGTGCGTGTCCTCGCGCTTCTTCACGGCAGCGCCGAGGCCGTTGGAGGCGTCGAGCAGCTCGTTCATCAGACGCTCGGTCATCGTCTTCTCGCGACGGGCGCGGGAGTAACCGACGAGCCAGCGGAGCGCGAGGGTGCTGGCGCGGCCGGGCTTGACCTCGACCGGAACCTGGTAGGTCGCGCCACCGACACGGCGGGACTTGACCTCGAGGGTCGGCTTGATGTTCTCGAGCGCGCGCTTCAGCGTGATGACCGGGTCGGCGCCCGACTTCTCACGCAGGCCCTCCATGGCGCCGTACACGATGCGCTCGGCGGTGGAGCGCTTGCCGTTCAGCAGCACCTTGTTGATGAGGGAGGTCACCAGAGGAGAACCGTAGACCGGGTCGATGATGACCGGGCGCTTCGGGGCGGGGCCCTTACGAGGCATTCTTACTTCTCCTTCTTGGCGCCGTAGCGGCTGCGGGCCTGCTTGCGGTTCTTGACACCCTGGGTGTCGAGCGAACCGCGGATGATCTTGTAACGAACACCGGGCAGGTCCTTCACACGGCCGCCACGCACGAGCACGATGGAGTGCTCCTGCAGGTTGTGTCCCTCACCCGGAATGTAGGCCGTGACCTCGATGCCGCTGGTCAGACGCACACGCGCGACCTTACGGAGGGCCGAGTTCGGCTTCTTCGGGGTGGTCGTGAACACACGCGTGCAGACGCCACGGCGCTGGGGCGAACCCTCGAGTGCGGGCGTCTTGTTCTTCTCGACCTTGTCCTGCCGGCCCTTCCGGACCAGCTGCTGGATCGTAGGCACTACTTCTCCGGTTTCTGTGTGCCGAGTAGTAAAGCTAACCTGGAACGTTGCCGACCCACGCGGTCGGGTGTGTCGAATACTGCAGACCCCCGCTCGAAGGCGGGAAGGCGGCAGATTGCGGTGGCCTTGATCGGAATCGATCGGGACTCGCCGTGCGGCTGAAGACACGCACACGAGCCCAGGCACACCCCAGGCACAAGGTCTGAGCGTACCTATCTCATACGCTGCGGTCAAAACAAATGCCCCGCAGCCGGGACACGCCGGACGCCTGCTCAGGCGCCCGAGGAGCTCGCCATCGCGATCACGAACGTGAGGAACAGCACCCAGCCCGCGATCGAGAGCCAGCCGAGCACCAGCCCGGCCACGGCCATACCGTCGCCCTGCTCCCCGCTCCGCTTGATCTCGCCGCGGGCCATGTGCCCGAGGATCACCGCGGGAAGCCCGGTCAGACCCCCCGAGAAGAACGTCGACACCCCGCACACCAGCGCCCCGATGGCCTTGCCGTTGGTCGGCACGGGCAGCGGCGGAGCCGGCAGGAACGTCCGCGGCACCGGCGGCATCAGCTGCGGCTGCTGCGGTACGGGCCCCTGCGGAAGATCGGCGACGAGAACGCTCAGCTCCCCCACGGTGCGCGCCTGATACGCCCGCTCGACCCGCTTCTCGTACTCCCCCTGCGGCAGCCGCCCCTCGGCGAACCCGGCCCGCAGCACGTCCACGGCGCGCTCCCGGTCGGCGTGCGCGGCCAGCATCGACGGCTGCTGACCGTGCTGCGGCGGCCACGGCGCCGGCTGCCACGAAGAATTCGACACGAGACCACTCCCCCGGGACCCGGACACGTTGTGCCCTCCATCATGCGTCAACGCGCCGCAGGGCGGCCACCCCGGCATTCCCCGGGATGACCGCCCTGCGGTTCAAGCAGCTGCTCGCTTACTGGTTGTACGGACCGTAGTCGTAGTCCTCCAGCGGAACGGCCTGGCCGGAGCCGGTGCCGAACGGCGAGTAGTCGATGTCGTCGTAGCCGACGGCCGAGTACATCGCGGCCTTGGCCTCCTCGGTGGGCTCCACCCGGATGTTGCGGTAGCGGGACAGACCCGTACCGGCCGGGATGAGCTTACCGATGATGACGTTCTCCTTGAGGCCGATGAGGCTGTCGGACTTGGCGTTGATCGCCGCATCCGTCAGGACTCGGGTCGTCTCCTGGAAGGAGGCGGCCGACAGCCAGGACTCCGTCGCCAGCGAGGCCTTGGTGATACCCATCAGCTGCGGACGGCCGGAGGCGGGGTGACCGCCCTCGGTGACCACACGACGGTTCTCGGTCTCGAACTTCGAGCGCTCGACGAGCTCGCCCGGCAGCAGCTCCGCGTCGCCGGACTCGATGATCGTCACGCGGCGCAGCATCTGCCGGATGATGATCTCGATGTGCTTGTCGTGGATCGACACACCCTGCGAGTTGTAGACCTTCTGGACCTCGCCGACCAGGTGGACCTGGACCGCGCGCTGACCAAGAATGCGCAGCACGTCGTGCGGGTTGGTGGCACCCACGGTCAGCTTCTGGCCGACCTCGACGTGGTCGCCCTCGCCCACGAGCAGACGGGCACGCTTCGAGATCGGGAACGCCGTCTCGTCGCTGCCGTCGTCCGGGGTGACGACGAGCTTCTTGGTCTTCTCGGTCTCCTCGATGCGGACACGGCCCGCGGCCTCGGAGATCGGGGCGACACCCTTCGGCGTACGAGCCTCGAAGAGCTCGACGACACGGGGCAGACCCTGGGTGATGTCGTCACCGGCCACACCACCGGTGTGGAAGGTACGCATCGTCAGCTGGGTACCGGGCTCACCGATGGACTGGGCGGCGATGATGCCGACCGCCTCACCGATGTCGACCAGCTTGCCGGTGGCCAGCGAGCGGCCGTAGCAGAAGGCACAGGTGCCGACCGCCGACTCGCAGGTGAGCACCGAGCGGGTCTTGACGACCTCGACACCGTGCGCGACCAGCGCGTCGATGAGCACGTCGCCCAGGTCGACGTTGGCCGGCGCGATGACCTTGCCGTCGACGACGATGTCCTCGGCGAGCATACGGGCGTACACGCTGGTCTCGACGTCGTCGGCCTTGCGCAGGACGCCGTCGGCGCCGCGCTCGGCGATCGTGAGCTTGAGGCCACGGTCGGTGCCGCAGTCCTCCTCGCGAATGATGACGTCCTGCGAGACGTCGACCAGACGACGGGTGAGGTAACCCGAGTCGGCGGTACGCAGAGCGGTGTCCGCCAGACCCTTACGAGCACCGTGCGTCGAGATGAAGTACTCCAGCACCGACAGGCCCTCACGGAAGGAGGCCTTGATCGGACGCGGGATCGTCTCGTTCTTGGCGTTCGACACCAGACCACGCATACCGGCGATCTGACGCATCTGCATCATGTTTCCTCGGGCACCCGAGTCAACCATCATGAAGATGGGGTTGGTCTTCGGGAAGTTCGCGTTCATCGCCTCGGCAACCTCGTTGGTCGCCTTGGTCCAGATCGCGATGAGCTCCTGAGTGCGCTCTTCCTTCGTGATGAGACCGCGCTCGTACTGCTTCTGGACCTTCTCGTCCTGCGCCTCGTAGCCCGCGACGATCTCCTTCTTCGCCTCGGGAACGACGACGTCGGAGATGGCCACGGTGACACCGGAACGGGTCGCCCAGAAGAAGCCCGCCGCCTTCAGGTTGTCGAGCGTCGCCGCCACGATGACCTTGGGGTAGCGCTCGGCCAGGTCGTTGACGATCTCGGAGAGCTGCTTCTTGCCCACCGAGTAGTCGACGAACGGGTAGTCCTCGGGCAGCAGCTCGTTGAAGAGCGCGCGGCCCAGGGACGTACGCAGCCGGAAGCTGTCGCCCGTCTGGTACTCGGGCTCGCCCTCCTCGGCAGCCGGCGGGGTCCAGCCGCGCGGCGGGATGGTGCCCACCGGGAAGCGGATGTCGATCTGCGACTGCAGCGCCAGCTCGCCGGCGTCGAACGCCATGATCGCCTCGGCCGTGGAGCCGAACGCGCGGCCCTCGCCCTTGGTGTCACGCAGCTCGCCGTCGGTGGTGAGGAAGAACAGACCGAGGACCATGTCCTGGGTCGGCATCGTCACCGGGCGGCCGTCGGCCGGCTTGAGGATGTTGTTCGAGGACAGCATCAGGATGCGGGCCTCGGCCTGCGCCTCCGCGGACAGCGGCAGGTGCACGGCCATCTGGTCACCGTCGAAGTCCGCGTTGAACGCGGTGCAGACGAGCGGGTGGATCTGGATGGCCTTGCCCTCGACCAGCTGCGGCTCGAAGGCCTGGATACCGAGGCGGTGCAGGGTGGGAGCACGGTTCAGCAGAACCGGGTGCTCGGCGATGACCTCTTCGAGGACGTCGTACACGACCGTGCGGCCGCGCTCCACCATGCGCTTGGCACTCTTGATGTTCTGCGCGTGGTTCAGGTCGACCAGACGCTTCATCACGAACGGCTTGAAGAGCTCCAGCGCCATGGCCTTGGGCAGACCGCACTGGTGCAGCTTCAGCTGCGGGCCGACGACGATGACGGAACGCGCCGAGTAGTCGACTCGCTTACCGAGCAGGTTCTGACGGAAACGACCCTGCTTGCCCTTCAGCATGTCGCTGAGGGACTTGAGCGGGCGGTTACCGGGACCGGTCACCGGGCGACCACGACGACCGTTGTCGAAGAGGGCGTCCACGGCCTCCTGGAGCATGCGCTTCTCGTTGTTCACGATGATCTCGGGCGCACCGAGGTCGAGAAGGCGCTTCAGGCGGTTGTTGCGGTTGATGACACGGCGGTACAGGTCGTTCAGGTCGGAGGTCGCGAAGCGGCCACCGTCCAGCTGCACCATCGGACGCAGGTCCGGCGGGATGACCGGCACGCAGTCGAGCACCATGCCCTTGGGGCTGTTGCTGGTCTGCAGGAACGCGGAGACGACCTTGAGGCGCTTGAGCGCACGGGTCTTCTTCTGGCCCTTGCCGGTACGGATGATCTCGCGGAGGCGCTCGGCCTCCTCCTCGAGGTCGAAGGACTCCAGGCGCTTCTGCAGCGCCGCGGCACCCATCGAACCGTCGAAGTACGTGCCGAAGCGGTCGCGCAGCTCGCGGTAGAGCAGCTCGTCGCCCTCGAGGTCCTGGACCTTGAGGTTCTTGAAGCGGCTCCACACCTCGTCGAGACGGTCGATCTCGCGCTGCGCACGGTCGCGCAGCTGCTTCATCTCACGCTCGGCGCCCTCGCGCACCTTGCGGCGCACGTCGGCCTTGGCACCCTCGGCCTCGAGCTCGGCCAGGTCGGTCTCGAGCTTCTTGGCCCGGCCTTCCAGGTCGGAGTCGCGACGGTTCTCGATCTGCTGACGCTCGACCTGGACGTGCGCCTCGAGGGAGGGCAGGTCGCGGGTACGGCGCTCCTCGTCGACGAACGTGATCATGTACGCCGCGAAGTAGATGACCTTCTCGAGGTCCTTGGGCGCCAGGTCCAGCAGGTAGCCGAGGCGCGACGGGACACCCTTGAAGTACCAGATGTGCGTGACGGGAGCGGCCAGCTCGATGTGGCCCATCCGCTCACGGCGCACCTTGGCGCGAGTCACCTCGACGCCGCAGCGCTCACAGATGATGCCCTTGAAGCGGACACGCTTGTACTTGCCGCAGTAGCACTCCCAGTCCCGGGTCGGACCGAAGATCTTCTCGCAGAAGAGTCCGTCCTTTTCGGGCTTGAGTGTGCGGTAGTTGATGGTCTCGGGCTTCTTGACCTCGCCGTGGCTCCACTGACGGATGTCGTCAGCGGTGGCCAGACCGATCCGGAGCTCATCGAAGAAGTTGACGTCGAGCACTATGCGTCAATCCCTCTCAGGGTTGTAAGTCTGTGGTCTGAAACGGGGGTCGCGGGGTCGGTAGGGGCCCATTCCTGGGCCCCTACCGGAACTCCCGTCAGACCTCTTCGACGCTGCTCGGCTCGCGCCGGGACAGGTCGATGCCGAGCTCCTCCGCAGCGCGGAAGACGTCCTCGTCGGTGTCGCGCATCTCGATGGACATGCCGTCCGAGGACAGCACCTCCACGTTGAGGCACAGGGACTGCATTTCCTTGATGAGCACCTTGAAGGACTCGGGAATGCCGGGCTCGGGGATGTTCTCGCCCTTGACGATGGCCTCGTAGACCTTCACGCGGCCGGTGACGTCGTCGGACTTGATGGTCAGCAGCTCCTGGAGGGCGTAAGCGGCGCCGTACGCCTCCAGCGCCCACACCTCCATCTCACCGAAGCGCTGGCCACCGAACTGGGCCTTACCACCCAGCGGCTGCTGGGTGATCATCGAGTACGGACCGGTCGACCGGGCGTGCAGCTTGTCGTCGACCAGGTGGTGGAGCTTGAGGATGTACATGTACCCGATGGAGATCGGGTCCGGGAACGGCTCGCCGGAGCGGCCGTCGAACAGCCTCGCCTTACCGGTCGGCTGCACCATGCGCTCGCCGTCGCGGTTCGGGATGGTGTGCTGCAGCAGACCCGCGAGCTCGTCCTCACGCGCACCGTCGAAGACCGGGGTGGCGACGTTCGTGCCCGGGGCGACCTGGTCGGCACCGATGGCCTGCAGGCGCTGCGCCCAGTCGTCCGCGAGGCCGGAGACGTCCCAGCCGCGGCTGGCGAGCCAGCCGAGGTGGATCTCCAGGACCTGTCCCGGGTTCATTCGGGACGGCACACCCAGCGGGTTCAGGATGATGTCGACCGGAGTTCCGTCCTCGAGGAACGGCATGTCCTCGATCGGAAGGATCTTCGAGATAACACCCTTGTTGCCGTGGCGGCCGGCGAGCTTGTCACCGTCCGTGATCTTGCGCTTCTGCGCCACGTAGACACGAACCAGCTGGTTCACGCCCGGCGGCAGCTCGTCGCCCTCTTCACGGTCGAAGACGCGGACGCCGATGACCTTGCCGATCTCACCGTGCGGCACCTTCAGGGAGGTGTCGCGCACCTCGCGCGCCTTCTCACCGAAGATCGCGCGGAGCAGGCGCTCCTCCGGGGTCAGCTCGGTCTCACCCTTGGGCGTGACCTTGCCGACGAGGATGTCGCCGGCGACGACCTCGGCACCGATCCGGATGATGCCGCGCTCGTCGAGGTCGGCGAGGACCTCCTCGGAGACGTTCGGGATGTCCCGGGTGATCTCCTCCGGGCCGAGCTTGGTGTCACGGGCGTCGACCTCGTGCTCCTCGATGTGGATCGAGGAGAGGACGTCGTCCTGCACGAGGCGCTGCGACAGGATGATCGCGTCCTCGTAGTTGTGACCCTCCCACGGCATGAACGCCACGAGCAGGTTCTTGCCGAGGGCCATCTCGCCCTCTTCGGTCGCGGGACCGTCGGCCAGGACCTGGCCCTCGATCACGCGGGCGCCCTCGTCCACGACAACCTTCTGGTTGACCGAGGTGCCCTGGTTCGACCGGGAGAACTTGTGCAGGCGGTACGTGGTGTACGTGCCGTCGTCGTTGGCGGTGGTGATGTAGTCCGCGGAGACCTCCTGGACCACACCGTCCTTCTCGGCCTTGAGCACGTCGCCGGCGTCGGTGGCGCAGCGGTACTCCATGCCGGTGCCGACGAGCGGCGCCTCGGACTTAATCAGCGGCACGGCCTGACGCATCATGTTCGCGCCCATGAGCGCGCGGTTGGCGTCGTCGTGCTCGAGGAACGGGATCATGGCGGTCGCGACCGACACCATCTGGCGCGGCGAGACGTCCATGTAGTCGACGTCGTCACCGGGGACGTAGTCGACCTCACCGCCACGACGGCGGACCAGGACGCGGGACTCCTCGAACCGGAACTCGTCGCTCAGCGGGGCGTTGGCCTGCGCGATGACGAAGCGGTCCTCCTCGTCGGCGGTCAGGTAGTCGACCTCGTCGCCGACGACACCGTCGGTGACCTTGCGGTACGGCGTCTCGATGAAGCCGAACGCGTTGATCCGGCCGTACGAGGCGAGCGAACCGATCAGACCGATGTTCGGGCCTTCGGGCGTCTCGATCGGGCACATGCGGCCGTAGTGCGACGGGTGAACGTCACGGACCTCGAAGCCGGCCCGCTCACGGGAGAGACCACCCGGGCCGAGGGCGTTCAGACGACGCTTGTGCGTCAGCCCCGACAGCGGGTTGTTCTGGTCCATGAACTGGGACAGCTGCGACGTACCGAAGAACTCCTTGATCGACGCCACGACCGGGCGAATGTTGATCAGGGTCTGCGGCGTGATCGCCTCGACGTCCTGGGTAGTCATGCGCTCGCGCACGACGCGCTCCATACGGGCGAGACCCGTACGGACCTGGTTCTGGATCAGCTCGCCGACGTTACGGATACGACGGTTGCCGAAGTGGTCGATGTCGTCGGTCTCGACGATGATCGAACGACCGGACTCGCCGACCGTCTCGGTCTCACCGGCGTGCAGCTTCACCAGGTACTTGATGGTGGCGATGACGTCGTCGGTGGTGAGCACGCCGGCGTCCAGCGGCTCGTCCGCGCCGAGCTTCTTGTTCACCTTGTAGCGGCCGACCTTCGCGAGGTCGTAGCGCTTCGGGTTGAAGTAGAGGTTCTCGAGCAGCGTCTGAGCGGCCTCACGGGTCGGGGGCTCGCCCGGACGCAGCTTGCGGTAGATGTCGAGCAGCGCGTCGTCCTGGCCCTGGGTGTGGTCCTTCTCCAGGGTGGCGCGCATGGACTCGTACTCGCCGAACTCCTCCAGGATCTGCTCGGTCGTCCAACCGAGAGCCTTGAGCAGGACGGTGACGGACTGCTTGCGCTTGCGGTCGATGCGCACACCGACCATGTCGCGCTTGTCGATCTCCATCTCCAGCCAGGCACCCCGGGACGGGATCACCTTGGCGGAGAAGATGTCCTTGTCGGACGTCTTGTCGATGGAGGAGTCGAAGTAGACACCCGGCGAACGGACCAGCTGGGACACCACGACACGCTCGGTGCCGTTGATGACGAAGGTGCCCTTGTTGGTCATGAGCGGGAAGTCGCCCATGAAGACCGTCTGGGACTTGATCTCGCCGGTCTCGTTGTTGGTGAACTCGGCGGTGACGAAGAGCGGGGCGGCGAAGGTGAAGTCGCGCTCCTTGCACTCGTCGATCGAGTTCTTCGGAGGCTCGAAGCGGTGGTCGCGGAACGTCAGAGACATCGACCCGGAGAAGTCCTCGATCGGGGAGATCTCCTCGAAGATCTCTTCCAGACCGGACTTGGTGGGGACGTTCTGTCCGCTTTCGAGAGCCGCCTCGACACGAGCCTTCCACGCGTCGTTGCCGAGCAGCCAGTCGAAGCTCTCGGTTTGCAGCGCAAGAAGGTTCGGAACCTCGAGGGGCTCCTTGATCTTTGCAAAGGAGATGCGCAGCGGGGCAGTGCTGGCGCCATTGTTCGTATTCGCGGTCGAGGCGTTGCGCGAGGCGGCCAAGAGGGGGTCCTTCCGAGGGCTCGGACTCACTACGCGCGTACCGGTCCCAAGCCGGGCAGAGAGACAGAATCCCGCCCGGCTCGGCCATAAGGCCAGGTCAGGGCTGGTTCAGTCCACTGTGCTCAAGCGAGGGCATGCCCCTGGTGACGGGCAGGGAGCAGCTAACAGGCAGCGCAAAGGGACAGTGTAGCCAGAAGGCCCACTGATGTCCAGTGCGGGTTTTTTGAGACCCTCGTTGTTCTCAACCGTTCACCGTCTGCGGCGTACCTTGTGCGCTGAGCGCACATCCTTACTGCCCTCTTCGTCGTCGATCCATGCCTCGGATCCGGATCGTTGTGACGACGCGTCCTGAGAATTGCGCGCTGCGTGCGGTTCGTCAAGGCCCCCTCTTGGCCGAACAGGAGTGGCCCCAGGCACAACGAAGATCACCATACTCTGCGGGACCAGCAGTGCAAGGCACCGTCGGCGCGCGAGCCAGCGAACGCCGAAGGGCGACCACCCAGTTGGGTGATCGCCCTTCGGTACGTCAGCGTTACAGCCCCCGGGGGAGCAGTTTCACCGAAGAAGAGTCAGCAGACTCGCGAGGTCACTTGACCTCGACGGAGGCGCCGGCGCCCTCGAGGGCCTCCTTGGCCTTCTCCGCGGCGTCCTTGGCGACCTTCTCGAGGACCGGCTTCGGGGTGCCGTCGACGAGGTCCTTGGCCTCCTTCAGACCCAGGGAGGTCAGCTCACGCACGACCTTGATGACCTGGATCTTCTTCTCGCCGGCGCCGGTGAGGATGACGTCGAACTCGTCCTGCTCCTCGGCGGCCTCAGCGGCACCGGCGCCACCAGCGGCACCCGGGGCGGCAACGGCGACGGCCGCGGCGGCGGTGACGTCGAACTTCTCCTCGAAGGCCTTCACGAACTCGGAGAGCTCGATGAGGGTCATCTCCTCGAACTGGGCGAGCAGGTCTTCCTGGCTGAGCTTCGCCATGATGGGCGATCCTTCCACTAATTCGGCTGGTGCCGGATGTACATGTGAGGCGGGCGTACGTTCGGCCCGCTACGACCTCCGCCTATGCGGCGAGGGTCAATGCGCGAGCCGAATTACTCGGCACCGCCCTGCTCGGCCTGCTTGGCACGAAGCGCCTCCGCGGTGCGGACGAACTTCGAGGGCAGCGCCTGGAAGAGCTGAGCAGCCTGGGACTGCTTGCCCTTGAAGGCACCGGCCAGCTTGCTGAGCAGAACCTCGCGGGACTCGAGGTCCGCAAGCTTCTTGATCTCGTCGGCGGACAGCGCCTTGCCGTCAAGGACACCGCCCTTGATGACGAGGTTGGGGTTGTCCTTGGCGAAGTCACGAAGACCCTTCGCCGACTCCACCGGGTCACCGGTGACGAAGGCAACCGCCGTCGGACCCGTGAAGAGGTCGTCCAGCGTGTTGATCCCGGCCTCGTTGGCCGCGATCTTGGTCAGCGTGTTCTTCACCACGGCGTACTCGGAGTTCTCACCGAGGGAGCGGCGCAGCTGCTTGAGCTGGGCCACGGTGAGACCCCGGTACTCGGTCAGCACGGCGGCGTTCGAGCTGCGGAACTTGTCCGTGAGCTCGGCTACCGCGGCAGCCTTGTCGGGCGTCGGCATAGAGCGTCGGCCTCCTTCCGGGTGATGAGGACCGCTCAGAAGGAGACTGGGAAAACGAAACGCCCCGGCGCAGGCGCACGGGGCGTGAGCTCGACCAGAATCCTGAACGGAGTCCGGGAGCACTTCCACAGTCACCTGCGCGGGTCGTCCGCAGTTACAGCGGATCCTTCGGCCACCGAACCCTCTTGCGAGCGCACGGCAACGACCAGCGGTCTTTGGCTTCTGTGGAAGGTTACGTGAAAGGTCCGGCGTCGAGCAAATCCGCTCAGACGCTGCCGTCCAGACCGGTGTCGGACGAGCCGGTGCCCGAGCCGGAGCCCGCCGCGGCGCCGATCTTCTTCAGCATGTCCATGAGGTCGAAGGTCTGACCGGCGGGCGGCACGTCGACCTTCACCGCGGCCCCGTAGTCGGAGTACCGCATCGACATGTCGACGGCGCCCTGGGAGCTGTCCATGGTGACGTCCATACGGACCGGCAGGTCGTCCTCGTTGACCCACAGCTCGGTGTCGTAGTCCTTGATGCCGGCCTTCTTGACGTTCTTCAGGAGCTCGCCGCGCTCGGACTTGCTGAGGAGCTTCAGCGAGTCGTTCTTCGCCATCATCTCGTCGACGGTCAGCTTGCCCTTGTAGTGCTGGGTCTTCGCGCCGTCGATCTCGGCGGAGCCGACGTGCTTGAGGTTCGGCGAGTCGAGCAGGAGGGCGATCTGCTGGGCCGGGTCCTGGTTCATGCTGTCGAGGCTGCCGGTCATCTGGCGCGTGAGCTTCTCGTCGCCGGACTGCTTCGCGACGGCGCCCAGGTCCATCTTCATCCAGCGCTTGCCGTCCATGTCCTTGGCCGCCGCGGCGCCCATGTCCATGTACATCACGTTGTCCTGCCAGACCATGCGGACGCTCTCGGGGGCGTCCGGGCCGCCGGCCGTGAGCGCGGAGCCGGTCATCGTCATATCCATGACGGTCGGGTCCCAGCCCATGGTGCCGGACATCTTCATGGTGCCGCCGGCGCCGAGTGCGGCCGGGGTCTTCATCGTCATCTCGACCTTGGCGGACTTGGCCTCCGCGGTCTTCTTGAACGCGGCCGTCAGCACCTGCGTCATCTGCGAGTGGGACTGCACCTGCTCGCTGCCGGCCTTGTCCGATCCACTCCCGCAGGCCACGGCCCCGGTACACAGCAGCGCGGTCGCGGCGGCTGCACCGACCGTGCGTCGTACGACAACAGTCATCTCGATCCCACCCCTTGGAACACGTGTACTAGGCGCACCATATCGGACGCCTCGGACAACGGGCCCGATTATCAACCGTCCCCCGTCACGTCCTCGAAGTCGACAGTGTCGTGCGTGGGCGGGCGCTCGGCGGCGGCCGAGGTGCCGTAGTCGCGGTAGTGGACGGTGCTGGTGAAGTCGCCCGCGCGCTGGGTGCGCCGCACCAGAAGGTGGCGGGCGTCGATCCAGACGTCGATGTGCTGCCCGTCGGAGGTGCCCCGGTAGTGGCTGGCCCGGGTGCCGCGCACGGTCTCCTCCCCCACCCTGCGGACGTCCTCCGCCGCGACGAGCGCCTTGAGGGAGTCGACCGGGGTGAGGTCGGTGCCGGCGTCGTACGGGTGCCGGATCCAGTGCCGGCCGCCCTGCCGCGCGGCGAACGCGTCGGTCATCCGCGTGTAGTAGGCGTCCGGCAGAAAGCGGGTCTGGGACGGGTCACCGCCCAACTTGCGGGTGGCGGAGGCCAGTTCACCGCCGGTGACGCGCACCGTGAGCGTGCCCTCGACGCCGTCGGACCAGCTGAGCGTGCCCGCGCTGCGGGAGGCGAGCCGGTCGCCGGTGCCCATCGTCGCGTCCACCCGCGCCGAGCCAGCGGCGGCGACCTTGTGCTGGGCGGTGCGCAGCGCGTCGACGGCGCCCGGGTCCCTGGTCCGCCCGTCGCAGGCCACGAGCAGCGCGCACGCCGCCGTGACGCCCAGGACGTGTCGTACGTACGTCATCCGCTCCCCCCGGTAGGTCACGGCGACGCTAGCGCAGGGCCGAGCCCGTACGAGGCGGAAAAGAGGAACGGGCCCCGCACCTCGGAAGGTGCGGGGCCCGTCGCCGACTTCAGCGAGCTAGGTAGCAGCTCAGACCGCGGCCGGGTCCTCCTCGACGAGGAGGTTGCGAGTGCGGTTCGGGTCGACCGGAACGCCGGGGCCGATCGTGGTGCTGATCGCGGCCTTCTTGATGTAGCGACCCTTGGCGGCGGACGGCTTCAGGCGGAGGATCTCCTCCAGGGCCGCGCCGTAGTTCTCCACCAGCTGGGTGTCGTCGAAGGACGCCTTGCCGATGATGAAGTGCAGGTTCGAGTGCTTGTCGACGCGGAACTCGATCTTGCCGCCCTTGATCTCGTTCACGGCCTTGGCCACGTCCGGGGTCACGGTGCCGGTCTTCGGGTTCGGCATGAGGCCACGGGGACCGAGCACGCGGCCGAGGCGGCCGACCTTGCCCATGAGGTCCGGGGTGGCGACGACGGCGTCGAACTCGTTCAGGCGGTTGCCCTTGGAGATCTCGTCGATGAGCTCGTCGGAGCCGACGATGTCGGCGCCAGCGGCTTCCGCGGCCGCAGCACGGTCACCGGTCGCGAAGACCAGGACCCGGGCGGTCTTGCCGGTGCCGTGCGGGAGGTTCACGGTGCCACGGACCATCTGGTCGGCCTTGCGCGGGTCAACGCCCAGGCGGAAGGCGACCTCGACGGTGCCGTCGAACTTCGACGCGGAGGTCTCCTTGGCGAGACGGACGGCCTCGAGCGGGGCGTAGAGCTTGTCCCGGTCGATCTTGGCGTCCGCAGCGCGGAGAGTCTTGCTGCGCTTGCTCACTACTGCTCCTGTGTGTTCTGAGGAGTCGTGGTCCGGGCCGAGCAGGCCCTTCCACGGTCTTTCCTACGGGGGTGAGGTCAGCCCTCGACCGTGATGCCCATGGAACGGGCGGTGCCGGCGATGATCTTGGACGCGGCGTCCAGGTCATTGGCGTTGAGGTCGGGCATCTTCGTGGTGGCGATCTCGCGGACCTGCGCCTCGGTGATCTTGGCGACCTTGGTCTTGTGCGGCTCGCCGGAGCCCTTCTCGACACCAGCGGCCTTGAGGATCATCTTCGCGGCCGGCGGGGTCTTGGTGATGAAGGTGAAGGAGCGGTCCTCGTAGACCGTGATCTCCACCGGGATGACCCAACCGCGCTGCGACTCGGTCGCGGCGTTGTAGGCCTTGCAGAACTCCATGATGTTGACGCCGTGCTGGCCCAGCGCGGGGCCGACCGGCGGAGCCGGGTTGGCGGCGCCGGCCTGGATCTGGAGCTTGATGAGCCCCGTGACCTTCTTCTTCTTGGGAGGCATGTGCTCTCTCTCCGGGTCTTAGTGAGAGTGTTCAGCCGCCACCCGTGCACGATGATCGTCCAGATCATCCGGATGGAGGCATACCGCACAACGATAACGGGTATCCATGCGCGGCTAAAAACCGAGCAGGTCAGACAGGCTTTTGAGAGCCCATCTGACCTGTTCGGAAGCTATGTGCCCAGAAGCTGCTAGGAGGTACTAGTTCTTCTGGATCTGGTCGAAGCTCAGCTCGACCGGGGTCTCGCGGCCGAAGATCTCGACGAGGCCCTTGACCTTCTTCGAGTCGGCGTTGATCTCGTTGATCGTGGCCTGCAGCGTCGCGAACGGGCCGTCGGTGACGGTGACCGAGTCGCCGACCTCGAAGTCCAGGACCTGGACCTCGACCTTGCGGGCCGGAGCCGGCTTGCCCTCGGCCTCGGCGGCCTCACGGGCGGCCTTCTCCTCGGCCTCCGGGGCGAGCATCTTGACGATCTCGTCCAGGGTCAGCGGGTACGGGTCGTAGGCGTTGCCCACGAAGCCGGTGACGCCGGGGGTGTTGCGGACGACGCCCCAGGACTCGTTCGTCAGATCCATGCGGACGAGAACGTAGCCGGGCAGCTTGTTCTGCCGGACGTTCTTGCGCTCGCCGTTCTTGATCTGGACGATCTCTTCCTCGGGGACCTCGGCCTGGTAGATGAACTCCTCGACGTTCAGCGAGACGGCACGCTGCTCGAGGTTGGCCTTCACGCGCTTCTCGTAGCCCGCGTACGTGTGGATGACGTACCACTCGCCGGGCAGGCCGCGCAGCTCGTCGCGGAGAGCAGTGATCGGGTCGACCTGCTCCTCGACGGCCTCTTCCGCCTCGACCTCGGCCTCGGCCTCGACGGCCTCGTCCTCGGCGTCGTCCACGTCGTTGCCGCCATCGGCCTCGACCTCGAGGGCCGCCTCTTCGGCGGGCTCACCGGCGGCGATGTCGGCAGCCTCGGCCTGGTCCGGGTCCTCGGCGTCCGCCGCCTCGACGATGTCGAGCTGGTCCTCCACGGACTCCGCCGACTCGATGGCGTCGTTCAGGTTCGGGTCAGACACGGTGGCTGCTTCTTCCTGGATACAAGGGGGTGGAACACGCGAAAGGGACGCCGGATACGGCGCCCTCCGCTTTCGGCTCAGCCGAAGATGTACTTGATGAGGTGGTTGAAGCCATAGTCAATCACGGTGACCAGACCGATCATGATGACAACGAACACGATCACCACTGTGGTGTACGTGGTGAGCTGGTTGCGAGTCGGCCAGACGACCTTGCGGAGCTCCGCGACGATCTGGCGGTAGAAGAGAGCGAGGCGGCCGAAGGGACCCTTCTTGCCGCGCTTGCCGCCCTTGCGGGCCTTCTTCTTGGACTCCGGCGCCTCATCCTGGGCATCAGGCATGTCGATGGAGCCCACGGCGTCCGTCACTCGTCCTCACCTGAATTCCGGGTCGTGGCCGTGCCGCGCCCGGTTGAGCCGCACGGCGGTGCATTGCAGTACGTACATGCGCACACATCCTGGCGAAGGTGTGTGTAGCAGGGCCGGAGGGACTTGAACCCCCAACCGCTGGTTTTGGAGACCAGTGCTCTACCAATTGAGCTACGACCCTTTGTTTCCCCCAACGTACCGCATCCGCCCAGATGCACGGAGTGCGCTTGGAAGGAGCGGCCGGTGAAGGCCAACGAGCAGTGAGTGTACGTGCTTCGCGGCCCTCCGTCGAACAGATCGGGATCTCCAGTGGATCAACAACGGATCGGACGGTCTTGGAAACCCGTGTGCCGGGCGGGTTTCGGGTCTGGAACGATGGGGTTATGAGCGCTGCAACTCCTTCCCCGTCCTCTGGCTCCTCCCCCACGGAGCGCCGGGTCTCGGCCCGCATCGGCTCCATCTCCGAGTCCGCGACCCTCGCCGTCGACGCCAAGGCCAAGGCCCTGAAGGCCGCCGGGCGTCCGGTGATCGGCTTCGGCGCCGGTGAGCCCGACTTCCCGACGCCCGACTATGTGGTCGAGGCGGCCATCGAGGCCTGCAAGAACCCGAAGTTCCACCGCTACACGCCGGCCGGCGGTCTTCCCGAGCTGAAGGCCGCGATCGCCGCGAAGACGCTGCGCGACTCCGGCTACGAGGTCGACGCCTCGCAGATCCTGGTGACGAACGGCGGCAAGCAGGCCATCTACGAGGCGTTCGCCGCGATCCTCGACCCGGGCGACGAGGTCATCGTCCCGGCGCCGTACTGGACCACGTACCCGGAGTCGATCCGTCTCGCGGGCGGCGTGCCGGTGGAGGTCGTGGCCGACGAGACCACGGGATACCGCGTCTCCGTCGAGCAGTTGGAGGCCGCGCGCACCGAGCGCACGAAGGTCGTCCTGTTCGTGTCGCCGTCGAACCCGACGGGCGCCGTGTACAGCGAGGCCGACGCCGAGGCCATCGGCCGCTGGGCCGTGGAGCACGGTCTGTGGGTCATGACGGACGAAATCTACGAGCACCTCGTCTACGGGGACGCGAAGTTCACGTCGCTGCCGGCGATCCTTCCCGAGCTGCGCGACAAGTGCATCGTGGTCAACGGTGTCGCGAAGACGTACGCGATGACCGGCTGGCGCGTGGGGTGGATCATCGGCCCGAAGGACATCGTGAAGGCCGCGACGAACCTGCAGTCGCACGCCACCTCGAACGTCTCCAACGTGGCGCAGGCGGCCGCGCTCGCCGCCGTGTCCGGCGATCTGACCGCCGTGGAGAAGATGCGCGAGGCCTTCGACCGGCGTCGTAAGACGATCGTGCGGATGCTCAACGAGATCGACGGCGTCGTCTGCCCGGAGCCGGAGGGCGCCTTCTACGCGTACCCGTCCGTGAAGGGGCTGCTCGGCAAGGAGATCCGCGGCAAGCGTCCGCAGGACTCCGTCGAGCTGGCCGCGCTCATCCTCGAAGAGGCCGAGGTCGCGGTCGTTCCCGGTGAGGCGTTCGGTACGCCGGGTTATCTGCGGCTTTCGTACGCGCTGGGTGACGAGGACCTGGTCGAGGGTGTCTCGCGCATCCAGAAGCTGCTGGCCGAGGCGCAGGACTGACGTTCTACGCGTCCTTGTGGGCGGGCCGTCTCCTTACGGAGGCGGCCCGTTTCTTCGTTCGGGCGAGACCCCGAAGGTGGAAAGCCGCTACCGGTACTACAGGTGTGTGCGGCAGGATCTTTGGATGGAGCGTGGAGGACGTGATGTACGTCAGTTGCCGAAAGCCCATCTGCACCTGCATTTCACCGGGTCGATGCGGCCCACGACGCTGCTCGAACTGGCCGACAAGTACGGCGTGCGGCTGCCCGATGCGCTGACCAGCGCCGAGCCGCCGAAACTGCGGGCCACGGACGAGCGCGGCTGGTTCCGTTTCCAGCGGCTCTACGATGCGGCGCGTTCCTGCCTGCGGGAGCCCGAGGACATCCAGCGGCTGGTGCGGGAGGCCGCGGAGGAGGACCTCGCGGACGGGTCCGGCTGGCTGGAGATCCAGGTCGACCCGACGTCGTACGCACCCCGCCTCGGCGGTCTGATCGCGGCCATGGAGGTCATCCTCGACGCCGTCGACAGCGCCTCGCGGGACACGGGGCTCGGGATGCGCGTGCTGGTCGCCGCCAACCGCATGAAGCATCCGCTGGACGCCCGGACGCTCGCGCGGCTCGCGGTGCGGTACGCGGACCGGGGCATCGTCGGGTTCGGGCTCTCCAACGACGAGCGGCGCGGGATGGCGCGGGACTTCGACCGGGCCTTCCACATCGCGCGGGAGGGCGGGCTGCTGTCCGCGCCGCACGGCGGCGAGCTCACCGGCCCGGCCTCGGTACGGGACTGCCTCGACGACCTGGACGCCACCCGGATCGGGCACGGGGTGCGGGCCGCCGAGGATCCCCGGCTCCTGAAGCGGCTCGCGGACCGGGGCGTGACGTGCGAGGTGTGCCCGGCCTCGAACGTGGCGCTCGGTGTCTACGAGAAGCCCGAGGACGTGCCGCTGCGCACGCTCTTCGAGGCCGGGGTGCCGATGGCGCTGGGCGCCGACGACCCGCTCCTGTTCGGCTCGCGCCTGGCCGCCCAGTACGACATCGCGCGCCGCCATCACGACTTCTCGGACGCCGAACTGGCCGAACTGGCCCGTCAGTCCGTACGCGGCTCGGCCGCCCCGGAAGGCGTCAAGGAGAAGCTTCTGAACGGGGTGCAGGAGTGGCTGGCCGCCTGATCCGTCAGGCGATGCCGGCGAGGAGGGTGCGCGCGACGCGGGCCGCGAAATCGTCCAGCGACTGCGGCGGCCGGCCTTCGGGGGACATGTCGTAGGCGAAGGCGCGCTGCGCGCAGGCACCCAGGAGGAGAGAGGCGGCCGCGTACGTGTCGGCGGACCGGCTGATGCGGCCCGCCTTCTGTTCGGCCCGCAAGTAGGTGTCCAGTCCCTGGATCGGCCGGTGCGGTCCGGTGCCCATCTCGCGCATGACCTCTTCGTGGCGGCGCTTGAGCTGGGGCTCCGCATACAGGGATGCGGCCATCGGGAACGTCTGCTCGTAGAAGAGGGCTGCTTCACGGGCGATGTCGGTGAGGTTCTCCTCGACCGTGCGGTCGGGGTTTCCCGCGCCTTCTGTGAGCAGGCGGCCGAGGAGTGAACCCAGCTTCGGGAGGCGCTCGTTGAGCACCGTCACGAAGAGTTCCTCTTTGTTGGCGAAGTACTTGTAGAGCGCCGCTTCGGAGCAATCCGCCGCTTTGGCGATCTGCTTGGTGGTGGTGCGGGCGAGACCGATGTTCAGCATGAGGTCGTGGGCGGCATCGACGATGCGGACCCGGGCCGGTTTCTGGTCCATGCAGGCTCCAACCAAGCTTGACGCAGGGGTGAGTACTCACTCACCCTAAGGGCAAGCAGGGGTGAGTGAGTACTCACCCACCATGAGATGCGCATCTGGAGGTACGCCATGAAGCTCACGGTTTTCGGCGCGACCGGCGGCATCGGACAGGAGATCGTCAAGCAGTCTCTGGCGGCCGGGCACGAGGTCACGGCGGTGGTGCGGGACCCGGCGCGGTTCGCGGTCACCGGCGAGCGCCTGGAGGTGTTCCGCGGCGATCTCACGGACCCCGGGTCGCTGCGTGCGGCGGTCACGGGCCGCGACGCGGTGCTCTCCGGCCTCGGCCCGCGCAAGCGCTCCGACGCGGGGATCGCGACGGAGCTGACGCGGTCGGTCCTGAAGGCGATGGAGGCGGAGGGAGTGCGCCGGCTCGTCGTGGTCAGCGCGGGCCCGGTCGGCCCGGAGCCCGCGGACTCGCCGCTGCCCGACCGCGTGATGCTGAAGATGATCGGCTCGATCCTCAAGGGCGTCTACGCCGATCTGGCCGCCATGGAGGACGAGTTGGCGCGCAGCGCGACGGACTGGACCTCGGTGCGCCCGCCGCGCCTGCAGGACAAGCCGCTGTCGGGCTCGTACCGGCGGGTCGTGGGCGGCTTCCCGCGCTCGGGCCGCTTCATAGGCCGCGCGGACGTGGCGCACGCGATGCTGGCGGCGGTGGACGACCCGGCGACGGTGAAGCAGGGGATCGGGGTGGCCTACTAGACGGCCCCGGGCGTGGCGGGGCGCAGGGTCGCCCGGCGCAGTTCCCGTGCGGCCTTCGCGAACGCCTCGTGGCCGACGGGGCCACCGCCCGTCATCACGACGCCGACGCTGCCCTTGTCGATCCAGGCGCAGGCCGTCACCGTGGTGGCGAACTGCTGGTAGGCCATGCACTCCAGCCGCCCTCCGAACGCCCCGGGGTCGGCCGCCCAACGGGACTCCACGGTGCTGCCCGCTTCCTCCACCGCCTCCCGCATGCCCGCATACAGGTCGTCGGGCTCCTCGGCGTGGAGGTCGCCGGTGGCCCCGTAGATCGCGACGGCGAAGCCGGAATCCTCGTCCCTGTAGATGCCCGAAAACGCCTCGGCGCCCCTGGGCAGCGAAAGGGACGACAAGTAGGAGTCGAGGTAGTCGCCGATGGGGTTCTCGGTCGCCAGCGGCATCCCACGGAAGGACTGCGGTACGGCGGCCGCGTAGTGCGGGTAGTCGGTGGCCCGCGTGTACTGCCACCCGAGGGACGCGGTGAACGACCCCGCCACGACGACGAGCGCGAGGAGCAGTGCCGCCCGCTCGCGCGGTGTCGGCAGCGGAACGTCGGGCGCGCCGGGGGCGGGCAGCGCGTACCCGGCGGGGACGCGTTGTTCCGCGCGCCGGCGCGCACCCCGCAGGACGGACTGTTCCCGCAGGACGGGGATCAGCGCCAGGAACGCCCACAGGCAGTGGTACCCGGGCAGGGCCAGGGCGGGTACGGCGAGCAGCCAGGCCCCGACCAGGGTGCACAGCACGAGAGCGGTCCGGTAGGGCGCGCGCAGCGTCACGCAGACGAGGCCCTCCGACGACAGCGCGTCGAGCGTCTCCGCGCGCACCACGAGGCGCCGGTCGTGCGGCCACGCCTCGGCCGCCTCCCGGGCCCGGGAGGCCGCGTCGCGGAGGTCCGTGCCGCCGGTCAGGGCCACTCTGGCGTCGTGCCGCTGGACGTGCGCCATGGACGGTTGCCGGGATCCCGGACCGCGCCCGCTCTCGATCCCCAGTGCCTGCGGCGACCCCGGGGCCAGCTCGCGCAGCCGGTCCGCCGCCTGCCGCCCTCGCGCCCGGCGCCCCGGCTGCTCCATGACGTCCCCGGCGAGGCCGAACTCGGCGTACGCGGCGAGCAGGTCGAGGTCGTCGGGGAAGGCGTCGAGCCCGGCCCGGTAGGCGCGCTCCGCCGCGGCGTCGTGGCCGTCGTCGTCCTCGGCCACGTGGGCGCGGCCGAGGACCGCGTAGAGGCCCGCGTGCGGCCCGTGCGCGTCGAGCCCCGCCTGCGCCTCGTCGCGCGCCTGCCGCAACTCCCCCGCGCTCAGCAGCGATTGCGCGCGTTCGTACGCGGGCAGCACGGACTGCCCGTCGTTCTCCTGCATCTGTGGTCCCCACCCCTGATGTACGTGTCGATCGGCTCGACGCCGTCACTATCAGGGGCGAGGACCCCCAAGGTCAATGAAGAATTGCAGCTCAGAGGCTTACGCCGACGGTCACCGGCTCATTGACCAGCGTCACCCCGAAGGCCTCCTGGACGCCCGCCACGACCTCGCGGGCCAGGGCGAGGAGATCCTCGGTGGTGGCCTCGCCGCGGTTGGTGAGAGCGAGGGTGTGCTTGGTGGAGATGCGGGCCGGGCCGGTGCCGTACCCCTTGGTGAAGCCCGCCTTGTCGATGAGCCAGGCCGCCGAGGTCTTCGTCAGCCCGTCACCCGCCGGGAACGCGGGCGCCTTCACGTCGGGCCCCAGGCGCTCGGCCACGCGCGCGTGGAAGGCGGAGGTCTCCGCATCCGTAAGGATCGGGTTGGTGAAGAACGAACCGGCCGACCAGGTGTCGTGGTCCTCCGGGTCGAGCACCATGCCCTTTCCTGCGCGCAGCTTCAGGACGGTCTCGCGCGCGGTGGCGGCGGGGACGCGGTCGCCCGCCTCGACACCGAGGGTGCGGGCGGTCTCGGGGTACTTGATCGGCGCGCTCAGGCCGTTCGCGTCCTCCAGCTCGAAGCGCACCCGCAGCACTACATAGCGGTCGGGTTCGGCCTTGAAACGGCTGTGGCGGTACGAGAAGGCGCACTCGGCGTTCGGGATGGTGACCGTCTCGCCCGCCCGCCGGTCGTAGGCGACCACTTCGGTGATCGTGGCGGAGACCTCCTGGCCGTACGCCCCCACGTTCTGGATCGGCGTCGCGCCCGCGGAGCCGGGGATCCCGGCGAGGCACTCGATGCCCGCGAGGCCCGCCTCGACGGTGCGGGCCACGGCGTCGGTCCACACCTCGCCGGCCGCCAACTCCAGCTTCGTGCCGTCGAGTTCGAAACCCTTGGTGGCGATGCGCAGGGCGGTGCCCGCGAAGCCCTGGTCGCCGATGACGAGGTTGCTGCCGCCGCCGACGACGAGCAGCGGGGTGCCGGTGGCGTCGGCCTCGCGCACGGCGTCGATCACCTCGGCGTCGGTCGTCGCGGTGAGCAGCCGGGCGGCGGGGCCGCCGAGCCGGAAGGTGGTCAGGGGGGCGAGGGGGGCGTCGTGGAGTTCCTGCACGCGCACCAGGGTACGAGAACGGCCCCGCCGCTCGGGCGGGGCCGCTGTCGTGCCGGGCGTCACTGGAAACGCCGCAGGGTGTCCTTCCAGTCGGGTGGCAGCTCGTCGGTGGACGCCTTCCATGTGAGGAACTTCGCGTCCCGCATCTGTCCGCGCAGCCCGGCCGCGACCGGCCCGTGCGGCGCGGAGGCCGCGAAGTCCTTGAGGGCCTCGGGCGACTCCCAGGCGGACAGGGTCCAGAAGGTGCGCCGGAGAGGCGCCGCCTTCAAGGTGGCCCCGTAGGCGCCGGGAGCCCGGCCCACCTGGCGCCAGACCGTGGGCGTACGGAGGAAGAACCTCAGGGCGCCCCACAGGGTGCGGGTCTCGAAGCGGGAGGCGAAGACGACGACCTCCGCGCGCGTGGGCGGCGTGTTCGGGGCGGTCCAGGGCAGGGTCGGCATGGCGTGCTCCCTTCCGGTGCGGACAGGCGTCAGGCGTTTTCCAGAACGGGGGCCGGCTCGGCGGCGTCCTGCACTACATCTGTCGTGGGCTGTCGGCGCGGGATGAGCAGAGTGGCGAGACCGGCCAGGGCCACGACCGCGGAACCCACCCACAGTGCGGGCTCGATGCCGTTCACGAACTGCTGCGCGGAGCCGTAGCCGCCCTGCGCCGAGAAGATCGACGACATGACCGCGATGCCGAGCGCTCCGCCGACCTCGCGCAGGGCGTTGTTGGAGCCGGACGCGATGCCCTGCTCCTGCGGCCGGACGCTGGACATGACCAGGGCGGAGGCCGGGGCGAAGAACAGGGCCATCCCGATGCCGCTGATGATCAGGGCCGGCAGCTGGGCCGCGTACGAGACGTCGGCGGCGACCACGGCCCCGAACCAGCCGAGCCCGACGGCCTGCAGGAACAGGCCCGCGGCGGCGACCGGGCGGCCGCCGATCCGGTCGGACAGGTACCCGGCGATCGGCGCCACCAGCATCGGCATGCCGGTCCAGGGCAGCATCCTCAGGCCCGCCTCGGTCGGCGAGTAGCCGAGCACTCCCTGCATGAACTGGCTGAGCAGGAAGATCGAGCCGAACATCCCGAAGAACATCAGCAGGCTCGCGGCGTTGATCCCCGAGAAGGCGCGGGACCGGAAGAGCCGCATGGGAAGCATGGGGTTCTTGCTGCGGATGCCGTGGTGGACGAACCCGCCGAGCAGCGCGACCCCCGCGAACATGCTGAGCAGGACGACGGGGTTGGACCACCCCTCCATGGGCGCACGCACCAGGGCGTACACGATGCCGAAGAGACCACCGCTGGCGAGCAGGGTGCCCGCGACGTCGAGGGGCGCGCCGGAGCCGTACGACTCGTTCAGGCGGAGCCGGGCGAGGGGCAGCAGGGCCAGGCCCAGCGGGACGTTCAGCCAGAAGATCCAGTGCCAGGAGATGTGCTCGGTGAGGCTGCCGCCGATGAGCGGCCCGGAGGCGACGGCGAGGCCGTTGACCGCGCCCCAGATGCCGTACGCCATCCCGCGCTTGGCGGCCGGTACGGCCACGGTCAGCAGGGTCAGCGTCAGCGGCATCATGATCGCGGCACCGACGCCCTGGACCGCGCGGGCCGCGATCAGCGATTCGATACCGGGGGCCATGGCCGCGGCGGCGGAGGCCCCGGTGAACACGGTGAGTCCGACGAGGAAGAGCCGGCGGCGGCCGAACCGGTCACCGAGCGCCGCGCCGAACATCAGCAGTACGGCGAAGGTGAGCGTGTAGGCGCTGACCGTCCACTCCAGGTCGTCGAGGGCGCCGCCCAGGTCCTCGCGGATGGACGGCAGGGCCGTGGTGACGACCAGGTTGTCGAGGGCCGCCATGAATCCGGCGACGCTGGTGATGACGAGGGCCCAGACGGCACCCCCGCGCTGTGGTGTTGCGGTCCGCTGTGACATTGCTTCCCCTTGAGATCCCTGGGTTAGTTATTGATTACTAACTTTTGCGGGTACAAAAGTGCGCACCCCCGTGGCACTGATGCTGCACTACTTGGGCTGCACCGACTCGTAGAAGCCGGCCCAGACCCGGTGATCGGGCCGAAAACCCATCGAGACCAGGACATTGACCAGCATTCCGTAGGCGAGGAACTGCGTGGTCTCGTCCACCTCCGCACCCAGCGCCAGCTGGGCGGTGTCGTACATCTCCATCCAGCCGGCCCGAAGCGTCTCGCCGAACTCCCGGTCGCCGGCCGCTTCCGCGGAGGCCACCGCGACGTACATCTGCATCTGCATGAGCAGGATGTCCGGGTCGTCGGCGATGAGCGCCTGATAGGCAGCGCCCATCGCATGGAGGGCCGCTTCGCCCTCAAGGCCCTCCGACGCCTGCCGGAACAGCTCGGTGGTCTGCTCGCAGCAACGCCGGGCGGCCGCAAGGAAGATGGCCTCCTTGCCCGGGAAGAGGCGGAAGAGATACGGCTGCGAGACACCCACCCGCTTGGCGATCGCCTCGGTGGACGTGCCCTTGTAACCGCCGCGGGCGAACTCGATCATCGCCGCCCGCACGACGCTCTCGCGTCGCTCCTCCGCGCTCATCCTGACCATGCGACTAAGTTAGTGGCCAATCACTACCCAAGTCAAGTCCTGAACGTGGCCAAGGACACACGTAAGGGACGCCCTCCCAGAGGACGCCCCTTACGCACAGCTACATAGGCGGCGATCAGACGAGCTGTACGACCGCCCGCGACATCCCGAGCACCTTCTGGCCCGCGCTCGTGGCGGTCAGGTCGACCCGCACGCGGTTGTCGTCGAGCTTGGCCGCGACCTTGGCGCTGACCTCGACCTCGGCGCCCTTGTCGTCGTTCGGCACGACGACCGGCTTGGTGAAGCGCACGCCGTACTCGACGACGGCGGCCGGGTCGCCGGTCCAGTCGGTCACGACGCGGATCGCCTCGGCCATGGTGAACATGCCGTGCGCGATCACGTCCGGCAGACCGACCTCGACCGCGAACTTCTCGTTCCAGTGGATCGGATTGAAGTCCCCGGAGGCGCCCGCGTACTGGACGAGCGTGGCGCGCGTCACGGGGAAGGTCTGCGCCGGCAGTTCGGTGCCGACCTCGACCTCCGCGTACTTGATGGCCGTCGCCATGATCAGGCCTCCTCTGCGGCGCGCGAGACGAGCTTGGTCCAGGCGGTCACGACGTGCTCGCCGGCCTCGTCGTGGACCTCACCGCGGACGTCGATGATGTCGTTGCCCGCGAGCGACTTGATGGCCTCGATCGTCGAGGTGACGGCCAGCCTGTCGCCCGCGCGCACCGGGCGCGTGTAGGCGAACTTCTGGTCGCCGTGCACGACGCGGCTGTAGTCGAGCCCCAGCTCCGGGTCGTGGACGACGTCACCGGCGGCCTTGAAGGTGATCGCGAACACAAAGGTGGGCGGGGCGATCACATCGGAGTGGCCGAGCTCCTGAGCGGCCTCACGGTCGACGTAGGCAGGGTTGGCGTCCCCCACCGCCTCGGCGAACTCGCGGATCTTCTCCCGGCCGACCTCGTACGGGGCGGTGGGCGGGTAGGTCCGCCCCACGAAGGACTGGTCGAGCGCCATGGACTCGGCACCTCCTGGGTGTGTCAACGACACGAGGCCGCCCCCTGACGGGGACGGCCTCGTGTACGAGCCTGATTTATCGCGTTTCGCGGTGCGCGGTGTGCGCGTTGCAACGCGGGCAGTGCTTCTTCATCTCAAGACGGTCCGGGTCGTTACGCCGGTTCTTCTTGGTGATGTAGTTCCGCTCCTTGCACTCCACGCAGGCCAGCGTGATCTTCGGGCGGACGTCGGTGGCAGCCACGTGAGTGCTCCTTGACGAACGGATGGGACGGGTTTAACGCATAAAAGAGTAGCCGATCGAAGGACCGACCCCACAATCGGCTACTGTCAGTAGCGGTGACCGGACTTGAACCGGTGACACAGCGATTATGAGCCGCTTGCTCTACCGACTGAGCTACACCGCTGTGATGCGATGACCCCTCACCCGAAGGTGAGGGAACTTCACACCAGAGCCCCAATGCGGAATCGAACCGCAGACCTTCTCCTTACCATGGAGACGCTCTACCGACTGAGCTATTGGGGCGAGCGATGAAGACATTACACGGTCGCGCGCCGATCGCCCAAATCCGTTTCGGGTGATCAGCGCAGGCGCCTCACGGACCCCATCTGTACGACTAATTCGGCTTCCCCGAAGCTCCGTCACCGCCGCCCTAGGCTCGGTCCCACCTGCGTGATCTTGTCCGCAGCACGAGCCCTCGACGAGCCCTCTGGAGCGCGATGCCCGACAGTCCGCCGCAGCAGCCCCCCTCCCCCGGCTCCCCGGACGACGCACCCGACGGCTCCGGCCTGTTGCTGTGCGGTGCCAGGCTCACCGACGGCAGGACCGTGGACGTGCGGCTGGGCAACGGGCGTATCGAGGCGGTCGGCACGGCCGGCAGCCTCACGGCCCACACCTCACGCGCGGACCTCTCGGGATACCTCCTGCTGCCCGCCCCGGCGGAGCCGCACGCGCACGGCGACACCGCCCTGTCCGCGGACAGTGAGGGGCCTCTCTCGTACGACGCCGAGGAGGTCCAGCGCCGGGCCACGGAGTCCGCCCTGCTGCAACTCGGGCACGGAGCCACCGCGTTGCGCTCCCATGTGCGGATCGGCGACATGGAGGGGCTCGGTTCCATGGAGGCCGCCTTGAAGGCGCGGCGGTCGCTGATGGGGCTCGCGGATCTGCGGACGGTGGCGATGCCCCGGCTGCTCACCGGGCTCGCCGGGGCGAACGGGCTCGCGATGCTCAGGGACGCCGTGAAGATGGGCGCCTCTGTAGTGGGCGGCTGCCCCGACCTGGACCCCGACCCAACGGGCTATGTGGAAGCGGTACTTGAGGTCGCCGCCGAACACGGCTGCCCGGTGGACCTGCACACGGACGGGGCCGACCCGGCGCGGCTGGGACGGCTCGCGGCGGCGGCCGGCGGGCTGCGCTCCACGGTCGTCGTGGGACCGCTGGGCGGGCTCGCGCGGGTGCCGGGCGAAGCGGCGCGGCGTGCCGTCGACCGGCTCGCGGCGGCCGGGGTGACGGTGGTGTGCCTGCCGCAGGGCGGCTGTGCGGGGGTGGACGGCCGCGAGGTGGCGCCGGTGCGGTTGCTGCGGGCGGCCGGGGTGCGGGTGGCCGCGGGCAGCGGGGCCCTGCGGGACGTGTCGAACCCGGTGGGCCGCGGCGATCCGCTGGAGGCCGCGTACTTGCTGGCCTCGCGGCACGGAATGCGGGCCGAGGACGCCTACGCGGCGGTGAGTTCGGTGGCCAGGACGGCGCTGGCGCTGCCTGAGGTGCGCCTGGAGGCGGGCTTCCCCGCGGAGCTGCTCGCGGTACGGGGCGAGACGCTGGCGGGGGCGCTGTCGCTCGCGTACAGCCGGATCGTCGTGCACCGGGGGCGGGTGGTGGCCCGGACCAGCGCGGTGCGGGAGTACTGCGACTCGGCGGCGGCGGTCGCGCTGGATCTGCCGCGCCAGGGACGGGCCGCGAAGCACGGGGGCGGCGGCCCGGCCTGAGCGTGCGCACGCGCGCGCAGAGGCGAATCAGCCGCTACGCGCCCGGAGACGTCGTATCAGCCGCTACGCGCGCGTGGATCCCGGCGGAGCCGGTCGTACCCGCAGACGTTCGTCAGGGGCCTTCGAAGGGCACCGAGAGGGCCGCTCAGAAGTCCTCGTCCATCGGGTCGAAGGAGTCCGAGCCCGTCTCGCCGATCCCGAACAGGCCGCCCAACATGAGGCTGTCCGCCGGGACTTCCCTGGCGCCGGCCGGGGCCTTCACGTCGCTCGCCTCGCCGAACTTCACGTACATCGGGACCTTCACGCCCTGTGCGTCGTCCGCGAGGGTGGCGACGTCCATGGAGACGCGGGTCAGGGCGCCGTCCTTGATGGCGAAGTCGACGGCCACCTTCTTGTTGGGGGCGTCCTTCAGGTCCTTCTCGGTGGGCAGTTCGGCGCCTTCGGGCAGTTCGTCGGCGAGCGGGCGCAGCTTGTCGAACATGTCCGTCAGGAGCGCGCGGAAGGGCGCCTTGGCGGTGACGTGGTCGGTGCCGTCCTTGCTGCCCTTGTCCGTGAAGGTCACGTTGTGCTCGAGAGCGCTTCGTACGGCCTTCATGATCTTCTTCTGGGTGCCGGCGTCCAGAGAGTCGGCCGTGGAGCCCTTGGGCGTCTCCTTCTTGCCGGCCTTTCCGCTCTCCTCGAAGCCCTTGACGAGGTCGTCGGTCCTGAACTTGACCCACTTGCCGTCGATGACGTCCTTGGCCATCTCGCCCTCCTCCCCCGGAGGCAGCTCAGGCAGCTCGTCGGCGGTGGGCGCCGGGAAGCCCGCGAGTCCGGAGAAGGCCTTCATGTCCATGCGGTAGTACGTGTGGTCGCCGATCAGGCGGTACTCGGCGAGGGTGCCGTCGGGGCCGGTCACCTTCAGGCCCGCGCCGACGATGTCCTTGGCGCCGGAGTCGGCCAGCGGCTTCTTGGACCGTACGGAGAAGCTGATGCGGGACCTCGTGAGCGCCTTGGCCATCTCGGGCGGCAGGGTCTCGCCGTCCGTATCGCCCGCAAGCTTCGTCAGGGCCGCCGGTGCCGCGTCGAGGCCCAACTCCAGTGACAGGGAATTCCGTTCGCCGAGCCGGTCCGCGGCACGGTCGATCTTCTGGGCGGCGGTGAGGTTCTCCACGGTGCCGCAGGCGGCTGTGGTGGCGAGCAGCAGGGCCGTGCAGCCCGCCGCGGTGAGGGTGGTGGTACGTATGACGCTGATGACTGGCTCCCCATGAGGTCCGCGGGCCGGAAAGATGCCGCGGTACCCCATGTGACCCACGAGCCGCGGACATGGTTGCGCGGTGAACCGTCGTTGCCCGGCGTACGGTCGGAAGCATGCGCATTGTCATTGCTGGGGGTCATGGTCAGATCGCACTGCGGCTGGAGCGGCTGTTGTCCGCGCGCGGTGACGAGGTGGCGGGGATCATCCGCAAGGCCGAGCAGGGCGACGACCTGCGTGCGGCCGGTGCGGAGCCGGTCCTGTGCGACTTGGAATCGGCGTCCGTGGAGGAGGTCGCCGCGCATCTCCAGGGCGCGGGCGCGGCCGTCTTCGCGGCGGGCGCCGGCCCGGGCAGCAGCACCGACCGCAAGGACACCGTGGACCGGGACGCCGCCGTGCTGTTCGCGGAGGCGGCGGAGCGGGCCGGGGTGCGCCGGTACGTCGTGGTGTCGTCGATGGGCGCGGACGCCGCGCACCAGGGCGACGACGTCTTCGACGTGTACCTGCGCGCCAAGGGCGCGGCCGACGACGACGTACGCCGCCGGACCGGCCTGGACTGGACGATCCTGCGGCCCGGGGCCCTGACGAACGACGCGGGCACCGGACTCGTCCGTCTGGAGGCCTCGACGGGGCGTGGCGCGGTGCCGCGCGACGACGTGGCCGCGGTCCTCGCCGAGCTGGTGGACACGCCCGCCACGGCCGGGCTGACGCTCGAGCTGGTCTCCGGTTCGGCGCCGGTGTCGGTGGCCGTGAAGTCGGTCGCGGGGAACTGATCCCCGTACGGGCGCGTACCCGTCAGCGGGCTCAGAACAGGGGCAGCTGGCCCGGCACGTGCGGGACCGCGTACCCGTCGAGCGCGTCCTGCACCGCGCCGAGCTGGGCCTGACGGCGGGAGCCGGGGCAGGAGACCAGCTCTCCCGCGGCGCGGGCGCCCGGCGGGTCGTGGCGGGCGAAGCGGCCACCGACGACGGCGATGTCGCGGCGGCACTCGGGGCAGTTCCGGCGGCGGGAGGCTGAGGACACGGTCGACGTGGATGACATGGGTTCAGTCTGCGTCGAGATCGCCACGGGTACACGGTGAAACCCCCTCAGGAGCGTCCCTGAGGGGGGTTCGCCATGTGCCCGGCCCTCCGGGTCAGGCGGCGGTCACCATGGACTGCGCGTCGTCGGCCGGGGCCGTGGCCGGGGTCTCCTTGCCGCCCCTGATCAGGCAGAGGGCGACGATCGCGGCGCCGACCACCCCGGCCGCGCCGGCCAGGAAGCTGGCGGACATCGCGGTGGTGAACGCCTCGCGGGCCGCTGCGGCCAGGCCCTTGTCGGCGTTCGCGGCGGCCATGCCCAGGGCGTCGGAGACGGAGCGGCGGGCCGGGGCGGGGGCCGCGTCGGACATCGCGCCGGTGTAGCTGTGGGACAGGACCGCGCCGAGGACCGCGACACCGAGAGCGGCGCCGGCCTGCTGGATGGTGTCGTTGAGGGCGGAGCCGACACCGGCGTGCTCACCCGGCACGGCGCCCATCAGGGCGGCGATCGTGGCCGGCATCGCGAGTCCGCCACCGGCGCCCATCAGGGTCATGGCCGCGGCGAGCGTCCAGAAGCCGGCGTCCGGCGAGATGGTGGACAGGACCGCGAATCCACCGGCCGTGACGAGGAGGCCGCCGACGGCGAGCGTCCGGTTGCCGATCTTCTTGGCGAGGCCGGCGCCGACCCCGTTGAACAGGAGCGCGGCGAGGGCGAGCGGGGTGAACGCGAGACCCGTCTCGGACGGCGTGTAGCCCATGACGAACTGCAGGTACTGGGTGAGGACCAGCATCAGGCCGCCGTTGGCGAAGGTCAGCAGGACGAGCGAGAAGCTGGCGCCGGTGAAGACGCGGTTGCGGAACAGGGCGAGCGGGACCATCGGGGACTCGGCGCGCAGCTCCCAGAAGGCGAAGCCGATGACGGCGGCGACGGTGACGGCCAGCGAGACGACGGTGCCGGGGTGGCTCAGGCCGCCCTTGGGGAACTCGTTGATGGTCCACACGAGGGCGGTCATGCCGATCACCGACAGGACCATGCCGATCGGGTCGGCCTTGCGCCACGGGCCCTTGGACTCGGGCATCAGGACGAGCGCGGCGACGATGGCGAGCGCGGCGATCGGGATGTTGATCAGGAAGACGGCGCCCCACCAGAAGTGCGCGATCAGCGCGCCGCCGAGGACCGGACCGCCGACGAGACCGATCATGGCGACGGCGCTCCAGGCGGCGATGGCCCTGGGCCGCTCGTCCTCGTCGAAGACCGTGATGAGGATGGAGAGCGTGCTCGGCATGATCAGCGCGCCGCCGACGCCCATGAGGACGCGGGCCCCGATCAGCTGTCCGGGATTGTCGGCGACGGTCGCCACCAGTGATGCCGCTCCGAAGAGCGCGAGCCCGATGACCATCACCTTCCGGCGGCCGAAGCGGTCGGAGAGGCTGCCCGAGGTGAGCAGCAGGCCGGCGAAGACCAGCATGTAGGACTCGATGATCCACTGCAGGTCCTGGGCGCTCGCCCCGAGGTCCTCCGCGATGGGCGGGACGGCGACGGTGAGCACCATGTTGTCGATGACCAGCACCAGGGTGCTGAGGCAGAGCACGATCAGGATCAGCCACCGGCGCGGGTTACGTGCCTTCTCTGTCGCCGTTTCCATCTGAAACCCCTCCGAAAAGATTCCCCGAGGAAAGCGCCGTACGGCGTTCCCAACACCGAACACTGTACGGCGACCGCACACTGTTCGCAAGGGGCGCACGTTGTGCGCCCCACGGGATACCCTCAAGGCGACGAGCGAGGACGACGAGCGACAGAGGAGCCGCACCCATGGCGCCCAAGGGGCAGGAACTGCCGTCCGTGTGGACGCGTACCGATCGCAAGCGACGCGAGCAGCCCGCGCTGAGCAGGGACCAGATCGTGGTGGAGGCCGTCCGCCTGCTCGACGAGGAGGGGCTGGAGGCGCTGAGCATGCGCAAGCTCGGCACGCGGCTGAACGCGGGCGCGACCTCCCTCTACACGCACGTCTCGAACAAGGACGAGCTGATCGAGCTGGTCGTCGACGCGATCTACGAAGAGGTCACGGTGCCCGCCCTGGAGCCGGGCGGCGACTGGCGCGCGGCGGTGATCGAGTGCGCGCGGAGCCTGCGCGCGATGATCCTGCGTCACCCCTGGACGGCGTCGGTCTTCGGGCAGGTGGGCCTCGCCTACCTGGGCCCGAACATGATGCGGCTCTTCGAGGAGATGCTCATCCTCTTCGAGAAGGCGGGTTTCACGCTCGAGGACGGTGACAACGCGTCGAGCGCGATCTTCTCGTACGCCGTCGGCATGGCCACCAGTGAAGCGGCGTGGCTGTCGATGGTCGCGCGCAGCGGCAAGTCCGAGCAGGAGTGGGTGGATCACCTGCTGCCCGCCGCGGAGCGCGCGGTGCAGGACTACCCGCGCCTCAAGGAGCGGTACGAGGCGCAGCGGCGGGTGCCGGTGGACGACTCCCGCAAGGACAAGTTCGCCGACGGGCTCGACTGCCTGCTCGACGGGCTCGAGGTGCGGCGCACGCGCGGGGCGTGACCACCGCTCAGATCGGGCTCGGCACGTCCTTCGCCGGTTCCTCCGTGGCGCTGCGCACGGGCGCCCAGAGCGTCGCCGCCGAGACGAGCGCGACCGCAGCTGAGCCCAGCAGCACGGGCACGTTGCCGAACCAGGCGGCCAGTGCGCCGCCGGCGAGCGCCCCGACCGGAACCGTCGCCAGGAGCACGGCCTGGACCAGCCCCGCGACACGGCCCCGCATGTCCGCCGGGGTGACCTGTTGCTGCGTCGTCGTCATGGAGATCATCCAGACGGTGCCGGAGAGCCCGTACGTCACCTGATAAGCGAGCAGCAGCACGATGCCGGCGCCCAGCGAGGCGGACGGGATCAGGAACACCGCGGCGCCCGCCACCAGTCCGCACACCTGAGTGGCCCGCCACAGACCCGCGCGGCGCGCGAACCGGCCGGCGAGGAGCGCGCCCGCGATCGTGGCCGCACTGTAGACGGCATAGGTGGCACCCAATTGCCAAGCACTGAGGGCCAGTTCCCGAGCCGCGTAGAAGACGTAGAGGGCGGTGGCGGCGCCGCTGCCGAGGTTGAGGCCCGCGCCGGACAGCACCATGCGGCGCAGCCGTGGCTGGGCGCGGACGACGCCGAGACCTGAGCGCAGCGCTTCCAGCGGGGGACGCGCGACCTGCTTCACCCGTGCGTTCAGGGCGGCGGGCAGCGCGAGAACGAGCAGCGCCTCCAGGGCGTAGGCCGCGCTGCCCGCGAGCAGGGCCGGCGCCGGCCCCACGAGCCCGACGAGGATGCCGCCGAGGGCGGGGCCGCCGATCTGTCCGCTCGTACGGGCCGCTGTCAGCGCGGAGTTGGCGCCGAGCAGCCGGCCGGGCTCGACGACGCGCGGCAGCGCCGCCTGGAGCGCTACCGAGAGCGTGAAGGTCAGGGCGCCGGAGACGACGGCGACGACGTACAGGTACCCACGGGCCAGGTGCCCTGCCGCGTCCGCGAGCGGGACCGAGCCGACGACCAGGGCCTGCGCCGCGGTGACCGCGACGAGCAGGTTCCGCAGCCGCACCCGGTCGACCAGAACCCCGGCCAGCGGGCTCAGCACGGCGCCCGGGAGATAGGTCAGCGCGAGGAGCGCCGCCGCGCCGAACGGGCCCGCGCCCAGGCCCGTCACGGCCAGCAGCGCCAGCGCCAGGGTCGTGATCTGCCGTCCCAGGGAACTGGCGATCTGCTCGCCGCACAGCAGGGCGAACGGACGGTGCCGCCACAGCGGGGCACCGGCCGCGGCCGCGGTCACCCGTCAGATCCCCGTGCAGGGCACGGGCCAGCGGCGCAGTCGGGGCGGCAGCGCCACTGCCCATCCGTCGACGACGAGCGCGAGCCGCTCGTCCGCGAGAAGTCCGGCCGCCTCCTGGTGGACGGGGGCGAGCGCGTCGAGCGGCGTGGCCTCGTGCAGCGCGTCGAAGGCGGCCAGCAGATCGGGGTGGTCGAGCGTGAACCGGGCCGAGGCCGGGCGCTCTCTGCGGTCCATGACGGTGATGAAGTCGGGGCCGCGGCGGTGGTAGAGCATTCCGTAGGCGTGACCGGCCCGCCACTCCGTCAACTCAGCTGATTCTTCGGGGTGTTCGGCGGGCGGGGGCAGATGGCGCAGGATGCGGACGTCATACGTATAAGGTCCGGCCCCGCCGGCGGGGCGTACGGCGTCATACGTAACACGCAACCCGTGGCTCAGGCAGGTGCGCAGGAACTGGACCGCCTGCGTGGTGGCGCGGCCGTCACCGCACAGCGGCAGCGGTTCGGTCACGTGGACGTCGGCGCCGGTTCCGACGCCCGTGAGGCGGTGGGCCACGGTCGTGGGCAGAGCGGGGGCCGAGGTGCCGGTCAGGGCGGTCATCCGGCCACCGCCTGCGGTGCGGGCTGCTTGGCGGGAGCGGCGTCTTTGTCTGTGCTGGGGTCTGTGTCGGCGTCGGCGCCAGCGCCAGCGCCTGGACAGGCACCGGTATCCGCACTCGTGTCCGCAGCGGTGTCGCCATCGGTACCCGCGTCGCCGGCACCGGCATCCGCACCGGCGTCGCGGTCGATGCGGATCGGTACGGCCCGGGTCGGCAGGGACACATACGTGCGGCCGTCGCGGAAGAGCAGGCCGAGCGCGAGTGCCTCGGCGAGCCACTCCCCCACCTCCTCGGCGGACACCTCGTGCCGGTCGGCGGTGAGCTTCCGGTGGAGGGCGGGCTCGGTACGGCCGTCCTCCAGGTGGCGCAGGGCCGCGGCCTGCCAGCCGTTGAACCAGTAGGTGCGCGGGGGCCAGCCGTGGCGCCGGTCGTGCACCAGAAGGGCGTCCCCGTCCTCGCCCGTCACCTCCATGACGAGGGTCGACACGTCGTGCCCGGCCCGCCACTGCGCGACGGCCCGCAACAGACGCTGCTCGACGTCCCCGCCGATGCCCGCGTCCTCGGTGTCGAACAGGTAGACCAGATCGGCCAGTTCCTCTTCGGGCAGCTCGTAGACGTGCTGGTACATCTCTGCGGGGCGGCGCTTGCCGAAGCCGAGGGCCGGGTTCGTGAAGTGCGGGCTGAACCGCTCCAGTTGGATGCGGTGGGCGCCGCCGGGCGGCTGGAGGTGGACGAGCGCCGGCATCTGCTCGAGCACGCGCGCGTAGTCCTCGGCCGTCTCGCCCGGGAACCCGTACAGGTAGTTCCAGGTGCAGGTGATCGCGTGGTTGTCGAACTCGCGCAGCGTACGGATGTTGCGGGCGCCGGTGACGCCCTTGTCCATGAGGTCGAGGACGCGGTCGCTGAGGCTCTCGATGCCGGGCTGGAGGAGGACGGCCCCGGCGTCGCTCAGCAGGGCGATCTGCTCCCGGCTGAGGTTGGACTTCACTTCGTAGTGCATCCGCAGGTCCCAGCCGCTCTCGGCGGCGCGCGGCAGGAAGTCCTTGAAGTACGCCATGTCGATGATGTTGTCGACGGTGACGACGTCGAGGATGCGGTGGCGGCGCACGAGCCGGTCGATCTCGCTCCACAGCCGCTCGCCGGGCTTGGCCCGGAAGGCCATGGCGGTGCCGTTGAGGCCGCAGAACGTGCAGTGGTGCTTCTCGCCCCACCAGCAGCCGCGGGCCCCTTCGACGACCAGCTTCGGATAGACGTACTCGATGACCGGGGACGCCTCGATCTCCGCCTGCCACTGGTCGTAGTCGGGCGACGGTATGTCGGCGGGGGCCACGGTGCGGCGGGTTTCCGTGTTGGCGCGGGACACCTGGCTCCCGGCCTCGCCGTCCCACCAGCACAGGCCCGGTACGTCGTCGGGTGGTGTGCCCGCGTCGAGGTGGGCGAGGAGGGCCGGGAATGCGTACTCCCCTTCGCCGCGCACCACGTGGTCGACGTAGGGGTGATTGCGGTGCAGGGCGTGCCCCATGGGGCCGTCGCAGTTGCTGCCGCCGAAGACGACGGTCAACCGCGGGCGGCGGCGCTTGAGTTCCCGGGCGAGGGCGAGCGAGGGCACGTTCTGCATGAAGGTGCTGGTGAAACCGACGACGTCGGGGTCGTGGGCCAGCACCTCGTCGGCGCACCGGTCGATGTACTCGGCGGCGTGCACCCGCATGTCGGAGACCGTGGCGAGGGTGTCCCCGCACAGGTCACGGGCGCGCGCGTACGCGTCGAGCTGTGCGACGCCCCAGTCGTCGTCCTCGTACAGCACGCCGGAGAAGACCCAGTCGCCGAGCCCGTGGAAGATCGAGTCGCTGCCGATCGCCTCGTAGTCGCCGGGGCGCAGCCGGCCTCCGGAGCGTTCGAGCAGGAATTCCGCCCACCGCAGCGAGCCGTGGAACTCGCGCACCTCGTCGTCCGGGCGGACCTGCCGCAACAACTGATGCAGCAGGCCCACCTGGAGGGAGGGCAGATCGATCGGGTGCCAGGGCATGGTCACCAGCTGAACGCGCATTCCGCCCTCTTCTTGGTAGTTCAGCGGGTCGGCCGCTTCTCCATGACGGCCGGCCTGCGGTTGGTGCGCTCTTCCTCACGGATCACGGTCTTCTTGATCTCCATGCCGCCCCCTCGGACCCCCGGGCTCGAACACCCGTATGCAATAAGGCGGTTCACCCTAGAGCTGCACCATGCGTCACACAAGAGCACCCGTTGCACTCGGATTCCGGGCGAACAGGTGGACGGGACCGCGGGCCGACCGGTAGACCCGTACGACATGAGCGAGCAGGAGCCCCTCACGACCAGGCCCGACGCCACCACTCAGGAGACGTTGTCCGCGCAGGCCGTGCGGCTGCTCGCGGAGCACTGCCCGGACGCCCTGGGCGCCGTGCTCGGCGGCTCGGCCGGCCGGGGGCAGGCACGGCCGACCAGCGACCTCGACCTGGCGGTCCTGCTGCCCGGCTCGGCCTCCAGCCGCCGCGAGGTGATCCGCCACGAGGGGCGCCCGGCGGAGCTGTTCCTGCACACCCTCGACGACCTTCCCGGCGCCTTCGCGCGGGACCGCTCCCTGCGGCGGGGCACGCTCCTGTTCGTCTACGCCCAGGGCGTCCCGCTGCTCGACCCGCAGGGGCACGTGGCCCGGGCCCGGGCCAACGCCCGCGCGCTCCTCGCGGCGGGCCCGATCCCGCTGACCCCGGCCGAGCGGGAGCGCAGCCGCTACGTGCTGACCTGCTGGCTGGACGACCTGCTCGACACCCCGCGGGCCGAGCGGTACGAGCAGCTGGCGACCGCCGATCACCTCCTGCGTGAGGCAGCTCACCTGCTCACCGCGCACCACGGCGCCTGGACGGGCATCGGCCGCTGGCTCCCCCGCCGCCTGCTCACCGCCGACCCCGAACTCGGCGAGGCCCTCCTCCGCGGCCACCGCACGGTCGCGGAGCACGCCGACCCGGCACCCCTGGCGACCGCGGCGGAGAAGGTGCTGGAGCTGGCCGGGGGGCCGCTGCGGGAGGGGTACGTGCAGCTGCACTGAGCGGCCCCGGACACGAAGAAGCCCCCTCCGGAATCCGGAGGGGGCTTTCCCAGTGTGGCGGCGCCAGGATTCGAACCTGGGAAGGCTGAGCCGGCAGATTTACAGTCTGCTCCCTTTGGCCGCTCGGGCACACCGCCTGGGATTTGTCGCCTCGGGCCCCGCTGTGGGCGGTGCTCGGTGGCAACGACGTAAACAATACCCGATGCACAGGGGTGCTTCGCCACCCGATTGATCGACGGTGGCGGGCGGAGCGGTGGCTAGGCTTTGCATGCGGCGCAACGCCTCGGTGCGCGCCCGACCAGAACCCGATCGGAACCCGATCAGTCCCCGATACAAGGAGCCACAGGACATGGCCGACTCCAGTTTCGACATCGTCTCGAAGGTCGAGCGGCAGGAGGTCGACAACGCCCTCAACCAGGCCGCCAAGGAGATCTCGCAGCGCTACGACTTCAAGAACGTCGGCGCCTCCATCTCCTGGTCCGGCGAGAAGATCCTGATGGAGGCCAACTCCGAGGAGCGGGTCAAGGCCATCCTCGACGTCTTCCAGTCCAAGCTGATCAAGCGCGGCATCTCGCTGAAGTCGCTGGACGCCGGTGAGCCGCAGCTGTCCGGCAAGGAGTACAAGATCTTCGCCTCCATCGAGGAGGGCATCTCCCAGGAGAACGCCAAGAAGGTGGCGAAGATCATCCGCGACGAGGGCCCCAAGGGCATCAAGGCCCAGGTGCAGGGCGAGGAGCTGCGGGTCAGCTCAAAGAGCCGTGACGACCTGCAGGGCGTGATCGCGCTCCTGAAGGGCAAGGACTTCGACTTCGCACTGCAGTTCGTGAACTACCGGTAGACCTACTGGTCGTTGCTCGGGACGGCAGTTGCTTGAGCTGGTAGTTGCTTGGGTTTTCCCTCGCCTACGTAGACGAAGGGGCGGCACCCGACCGGGTGCCGCCCCTTCCCGCTGCCGGCTGCGGCTCAGCGGCGACTGCGGGAGTCGCCGAAGAAGATGCGGTAGGCGATCAGGAGGACGAGAGCGCCGCCGATGGCGGAGATCCATGTGGCGCTGTCGTAGAAGTCCTTGGTGATCGGGCGGTCGAGCCAGCGGGACGATATCCATCCGCCGATGAAGGCACCCGCGACGCCGATGAGCGTGGTGCCGATCAAGCCGCCCGGGTCGCGGCCCGGTAGCAGGAACTTGGCGATGGCACCGGCGAGCAGGCCAAGGATGATCCAGCTGATGATGCCCATGCCGTGTTCTACCTCTCCATGTATTTCTCATGTGCGCAGGTGCGCAACGTTGCCTCGTAGCACTGTTGCCCAGAAGGACGACAAGTAGGCCTGGCGTGGTTGCGACGGCTCTGTGAGGTGCGGCGCGCGACACGGACAGAGGCGCCCGTCCGCAGGGTGCGGAGGGGCGCCTGATGGAGCGATGGGGCGGGGTGCCTGCGGCCGTACCAGCGGCGTGTGCGGGCTCGGGGCGTGTCGAGGTGGGCGGCACACCTCTCGGGTCTCCGGAGGCGTCAGCGCGGCGTTCGGGCCCTCACGCTGTCGGGCTCCCCGGGCTCTGCGATGTCAGGCGGCCGCGCCTCAGCGTGCCGCGAACGGCTGGTCCGTGCTCACGATCTCGCGGCCCAGCGGCATCAACGACACAGGGATCAACTTGAAGTTGGCGATGCCGAACGGGATGCCGATGATCGTGACGCACAGGGCGATGCCGGTGAAGATGTGCGCCAGGGCGAGCCACCAGCCCGCGAGGACCAGCCACAACACGTTGCCGACGCAGGACGGCGCGCCCGCGTCCCTGCGCTCGACCGTCGTGTGCCCGAAGGGCCACAGGGCGTAGACGCCGATCCTGAACGCCGCGATGCCGAACGGGATGCCGATGATCGTGATGCAGAGCAGCACACCCGCGAGCAAGTAACCGAGGAACAGCCAGAAACCGCTCAGGACCAGCCAGATGACGTTCAGGATTGTCTTCACTGTTGGCGACCTGCCATCTGCTCGAGGCGGGCGATGCGCTCCGCCATGGGCGGGTGGGTGGAGAACATCTTCGACATCCCCTGACCGGGACGGAAGGGGTTGGCGATCATCATGTGGCTCGCCGTCTCGATACGCGGCTCGGGCGGCAGCGGGAGCTGCTTCGTACCGGCGTCGAGCTTGCGCAGCGCGCTGGCCAGGGCCAGCGGGTCCCCGGTCAGCTGGGCGCCCGAGGCATCCGCCTCGTACTCCCGGGATCGGCTGATGGCGAGCTGGATGAGGGAGGCGGCGAGCGGGCCCAGGATCATGATCAGGAGCATCCCGAAGATGCCGGGTCCGTCGTCGTCGTTCGAGCGGCCGACCGGGATCAGCCACGCGAAGTTGACCAGGAACATGATCACGGAGGCGAGGGCTCCGGCGACCGACGAGATCAGGATGTCGCGGTTGTAGACATGGCTGAGCTCGTGCCCGATGACGCCGCGCAGCTCGCGCTCGTCCAGGATGCGCAGGATTCCCTCGGTGCAGCACACCGCCGCGTTGCGCGGGTTGCGGCCCGTCGCGAACGCGTTCGGCGCCTCCGTCGGGGAGATGTACAGGCGCGGCATGGGCTGACGGGCCTGCGTGGAGAGCTCGCGCACCATGCGGTAGAGCGCGGGCGCCTCGAACTCGCTGACCGGGCGGGCACGCATCGCGCGCAGGGCCAGCTTGTCGCTGTTCCAGTACGCGTACGCGTTCGTCCCGATCGCGATGACCAGTCCGATGACGAGCCCCGTACGGCCGAAGAAGCTGCCGATGACGAGGATGAGGGCGGACAGTCCCCCAAGGAGTACGGCTGTCTTCAACCCGTTGTGCCGGCGGTGCACGGTACGTCCTCCTGATGGTG
Organism: Streptomyces sp. cg35; assembly: GCF_050410835.1. Lineage (NCBI taxonomy): Bacteria > Bacillati > Actinomycetota > Actinomycetes > Kitasatosporales > Streptomycetaceae > Streptomyces > Streptomyces sp. cg35. The sequence continues at coordinate 5,247,454 of NZ_CP191268.1, read as the reverse complement.
CGGCAGGGGAACCCACTGCTTGCTTTCTCGCTGCTTCCACTGGGCCCGCGGGTCGGTGCGGGTGACGGTGGTGTCTCCGTCCAGTGGACCCTCCCGTACTGGTCAACGCCAGACGAGCGGGACTAGTTCCCTTGTGCGCGCTCGGGGAGCGGGGTGCGCCGGTAGGCCGTACGGGTCAGCGCGGCTCGGGCAGCAGGCCGGCGATCTCCAGGGCCTTCTCGTCGGCCTTGACCTCGCTGGTGCAGTTCGGGCAGCGGGTGGCGATGCCGGGGATCTGGCTGAAGCAGCGGGGGCAGTCGCGCACGGCGGCCTTGATGTCGACGGGCTTGTTGCGGTCGGCGCGGGCCTGGAGCTTCACCATCGGCACGATGATCACGAAGTAGAGCACCGCGGCGGTGATCAGGAAGGCGATGCCGGCGTTGATGAGCTTGCCGTAGGGAAATTTGACGCCTTCGAGCGTGAAGTAGGCCTCTGAGTAGTTGCCGATGGAGCCGGTGGCCCAGCCGAGGAGGGGGGTGATGAACGCGGCGGTGAAGGCGGTCACAAGGGCCGTGAAGGCCGACCCTACGGCGAGGCCCACCGCCATGGAGACGATGTTGCCGCGAAGTATGAAGTCCTTGAAACCGGTCAGCACGCTGTTGCTCCTGGGAAGGGTGAGGGTGGGGGGAGTGCCTGTTTGAGGCGACCCAGAAACGTACCAAACCGGGGCTTTGGGAGTCTGCTGGGTCACGAGAACAGTCCACTGTCCACAAAGTGAAGGATCAATTGTGGAGCTCCGGAGAGGGCCGCTCCGATGACGGCCGTGAGGGCGATCGCGGCGGTCAGCGGCCAGGAGGCGCGGTACGCGGCCGGCTCGCCTTCAGGGGCGCGGAAGAGCGTCGCGGTCCACTGGAGGTAGTAGTAGAGCGCGATGACGACGTTCACGGCCATGACGACGGCGAGCCAGCCGAGGCCCGCGTCGACGGCGGCCGAGAAGACCGTGACCTTCGCGAAGAGCCCGATGATGCCCGGCGGCAGGCCCGCCAGGCACAGCAGGAAGAAGCCCAGGACGAGCGCCGCGAGCGGGCGCGAGGCGTACAGGCCGCGGTAGTCGCTGAGGCGGTTCAGCGGCTTCGTACGGGCGACGAGTCCGGCCACCGCGAAGGCGCCGAGGTTCACGGCGGCGTACATGAGGGCGTAGGCGAGGGTCGAGCCGATCGACTTCTGGGGGTCGTGGGAGTACGCGGCCGCGGCGATCGGCACCAGCAGGTAGCCGGCCTGGCCGACGGAGGACCAGGCGAGGAGTCGTACGGCGCTGTACGCGCGCGTGGCCTGCTGGCGCAGGGCCGCGACGTTGCCGATGGTCATCGTCAGCGCGGCGAGGACGGCGAGCGCCGGGCCCCACACGTCGGCGTACGACGGGAACGCGACGACCGTGACGAGGATCAGGCCGGAGAAGCCGACCGCCTTGCCGATGACGGACAAATAGGCGGCGATCGGCAGCGGCGCGCCTACATAGGTGTCGGGAACCCAGAAGTGGAACGGAACGGCGGCCGTCTTGAAGGCGAAGCCCACGAGGGTGAGGGCGACGCCCGCCTGGGCGAGGGTGTGGAACTGGCCGTCCACGTGGGTGAGTTCGGACGCGATCCTCGTGAGGTGCAGGCTGCCTGTGGTCGCGTAGACGAAGCTCACGCCGAGGAGTGTCACGGCGGTCGCGGTGACCGAGGACAGGAAGAACTTCAGGGCCGCGTCGGAGGACCGCCTGTCGTCACGCTTGATGCCCACGAGGGCGAAGGCGGGAAGCGAGGCGACCTCCAGGGCGACGACGAGCGTGGCGAGGTCGCGGGAGGCGGGCAGGAGGGCGGCACCGGCGGCGGAGGACAGGAGAAGGAACCAGAACTCGCCTTCGGGGAGCGGCTTGTTCGCGTTCTTCGCGTCCTTCAGGGTGCTGATCGAGAGCAGGGCGGTGAGCAGCGCGCCCGCGAGGACCAGGAACTGGACGACGAGCGTGAAGCGGTCCGCCGTGTAACTACAGGCGTCGTACGACGTGCTCGTGAGGCAGAACGTGGAGCGCTCGTCGCCGATCAGCGGGATCAGGGCGAGCGCGGCCGCGGCCAGGCCGGCGACGGAGATCCAGCCGAGCACCGGCTTGCGGCGCTCGCCCACGAACAGGTCGGCGACCAGGACGACGAGGGCGACGACCGCCGCGATCGTCGGCGGCGCGATCGCGACCCAGTCGACGGACTGGACGAGGGAGGCCACGGAGGGCGCGGCGACGGCGGTCACTGGAGGCCTCCTGCGAGGAGCTTCTGCACGGCCGGGTTCGTGAGGCCGAGCAGGGTGGCGGGCCACAGACCCGCGAGGACGGTGAGGGCGACGAGCGGGGTCCAGGCGGCGAACTCGTACCCCCGCACGTCGGCGACGGCCACGGCCTCCTCCCGGCGCGGGCCCATGCACACGCGGCGGACCACGATGAGCATGTACGCGGCGGTGAGCAGGGTGCCGAACGCGGCGATCGCCATGAACACGAGGAAGGCCGGGCGGCTGAGGGCCTCGGCGGGGCGGAACGCGCCGAACAGGGCGAGCATCTCGCCCCAGAACCCGGCGAGTCCGGGCAGTCCGAGCGAGGCGACGGCGGCGAACGCGAGCAGGCCGCCGAGGCGCGGTGCCTTGCCGTACAGGGCCATGCCGCCCTGCTCGGCGAGGGTGTCGAGGTCGCTGGTGCCGGCCCGGTCCTTGAGCGCGCCGACGAGGAAGAAGAGGAGGCCGGTGATGAGGCCGTGGGCGATGTTGGCGAACAGCGCGCCGTTCACGCCGGTCGGGCTCATCGTCGCGATGCCGAGGAGGACGAAGCCCATGTGGCCGACGGAGGAGTACGCGATGAGGCGCTTGAGGTCGCCCTTCGCACCCTGCTTGGCCAGGTTCAGGCAGGCCAGGGACCCGTAGATGATCCCGACGACGGCGAGGGCGGCGAGGTACGGCGCGAAGACCCGCATGCCGTCGGGGGCGATGGGGAGCAGGATCCGGACGAATCCGTACGTACCCATCTTCAGCAGGACGCCGGCGAGGAGGACCGAGCCGACGGTGGGGGCGGCGGTGTGCGCGTCCGGCAGCCAGCTGTGCAACGGCCACATCGGGGTCTTCACGGCGAGCCCGATCCCGATCGCCAGAACGGCGATGACCTGCACGGATGTACTCAGACCCCGGCCGTTGTCAGTGGCGAGTGCCATCATGTCGAACGTGCCCGACTTAACACCGATAAGGAGGAGTCCGAGCAGCATCACGACCGAGCCGAGCAGCGTGAAGAGGATGAACTTCCAGGCGGCCGCGGCCCGTTCGGCACCGCCCCAGCGGGCGATGAGGAAGTACATCGGGATGAGGACCATCTCGAACGCGAGGAAGAAGAGGAGGAGGTCCAGCACGGCGAAGGTCGCCAGCGTGCCCGATTCCAGGACGAGGATCAGGGCGACGAACGCCTTGGGCGAGGGGCCCGCGGGCATTTTGAAGTAGGAGTACAGCGCGCACAGGAACGTCAGCAGCGCCGTGAGCACCAGAAGGGGGAGGGAGATGCCGTCGATGCCCAGGTGGATACGTACGTCCAGCGCCGGGATCCAGCTGATGTCCGTCGTGGCCTGCATCCTCGACGGGTGGTCGTGGTCGAAGCCGAGCGCGAGGACGATCGCGGCGATGAGGATCGCGCCGGTCACGGTCACGCCGTGGCGGAGCACGGCCTGGTCGGGGGACTTCCCCTTCAGCCCGGGCGGGGCCGGGAGCAGGGCGAGGACGGCGCCGATGAGCGGGCCGACGACGATCAATGCGAGAAGGAACTGCATCACGGATTCGCTGATATCGATCACGGCTGCTCACGCTCCGGCGGTGGCGACGAGGACGACGGCGACCACCAGGACGACGGTGCCTGCGAGCAGTGCGCTGAGGTAGGTCTGCACGTTTCCGGTCTGGGCGCGGCGCACGGCCCAGCCCAGCACCTTGGGGGCTTCGGCCGCCGCGCGTACGTACGTGTCGACGACCGTGCGGTCGAGGAAGCGGACCAGTGCGGCCGCGGCCTGGACGGGACGGACGAAGAGCTTCGCGTAGACGGCGTCCAGGTGGAAGCCGACGGCGGCGTGCCGGTGCAGCGGGCCGAGCAGGAGACGGCCGGGGTCGGCCGGGTCGGGAGCCGCCGCGATGTCCCCGTAGGCGGGGGTGTGGCTGGCGATGGCCTCGGCCTCGACCAGGCCGCCGTCGCCGGACTCGGTGTCGACGGCGACCGCGCCCATCGGGATCCGGCGCGCGGCCATCGCGGTGGTGTGGCGCCAGGCCGCGTACGTGACCAGGCCGCCGACGAGCGCGAAGCCGGTGCCGAGGACGGAGGTGGTCAGCGTCGGGGTGAGGGAGCGGCCGTCGAGCCAGTCGGGCAGCACGCCCGTGGCCAGACCGAAGGCGAGGGAGGGGATCGCGAGGACCCACAGGACGGCGTTCATCACGGCCGGCTGCTTGCCGTGGTCGGGGGCCTCAGCTCCGCGGCCGTTGAAGGTGAGGAGCCACAGACGGGTCGCGTAGGCGGCGGTGAGCAGGGCTGTCACCAGGCCCGCGACGAGGACGATCCAGCCGGACGCGGCCGGGATGCCGTGCTCATGGCCGGTGGCCGTGTGCTCGGCGGAGCCCAGGACGGCCTCCTTGGAGAAGAAGCCGCTGAAGGGCGGGATCGCGGCGAGCGCGAGCAGCGCCACGGTCATCGTCCAGAAGGCGTCGGGCACGCGGTCGCGGAGGTTGCCCATGCGGGACATCGCGGCCAGGGAGTTGGTGCCGGCGGCGTGGATGATCACGCCCGCCGCGAGGAACAGCAGCGCCTTGAAGGCGCCGTGCGTGAGGAGGTGGAAGACGGCGGCGTCGCGGTCGCCGACGGCCAGGGCGCCGGTCATGTAGCCGAGCTGGCCGACCGTCGAGTACGCGAGGACGCGCTTGATGTCGTCCTGCGCGAGCGCGGCGAGGGCCGAGCCGGCCATGGTCACGGCGGCCATGACGGCGAGCACGATCATCGCTGCCCGGGAGGCGGCGAAGACCGGGAGGAGGCGGGCGACGAAGTAGACACCGGCGGCGACCATCGTCGCGGCGTGGATCAGCGCGGAGACGGGCGTGGGGCCCGCCATCGCGTCGGGCAGCCAGGTGTGCAGCGGGAACTGCGCCGACTTGCCCGCGGCGCCGGCGAGGAGCAGCAGGGCGATCAGGGTCGGGTGGTCGAGGCCGCCCTCGCTCGTGACCTTGCCCAGGATCGTCGTGATGCGGAAGGAGCCCGCGTCCGTGGCGAGCGCGAACAGGCCGATGAGGAAGGGGACGTCACCGAGTTTCGTGACCAGGAAGGCCTTGAGGGAGGCGGCCCGCGCCTCGGAGGTCTCCCAGTAGTGGCCGACGAGGAAGTACGAGCAGATGCCCATGACCTCCCAGCCGACGAGCAGCACGATCAGGTCGCCGGTGTAGACGACGAGGAGCATCGCGGAGGTGAACAGCGAGACGAGCGCCGCGTACGAGGGGTAGCGCGGGTCGTCGCGGAGATAGCCCGTCGAGTAGAGCTGGACGCAGGTCGCGACCAGGCCGACCAGGACGGCGACGAGGGCGGCGAAGCCGTCGATGTGCAGGGCGAGTTCGATCGGCACGGAGCCGGTCGGGGTGAGCTCGGTGTGCGCGTCGAGGGCCGCGGTGCCGTTGCCCGAGCCGCCGCCCTGCTGGACGGCGACGGCGACGGCCAGCACGAGGGCGGCCAGGGTCGGCAGGACGGCCAGCGGGCGGACGAAGCCGGGGGCGGTGCGGCCGAGGAGCAGGCCCGCGGCGGCGCCGAGGAACGGCAGGAGGGGGACGAGGACGGCGAGGGTCGTGGTGGTCACGCGGTGGCCTCGGCCTTCTTGTCCGCGACGTCGGCTGCCGCCGGGGTGGCGGAGGGATCGTGCGGGTCGTCGTCCGGGTCGTGGGGCTCGGCGGCGTCACGGAGCTTGTCGATGTCCGAGGTGCCGCGGTTGCGGTAGACGGCCAGGACGATCGCCAGGCCGATGCCGATCTCGGCGGCGGCGATGGCGATGGTGAACAGGGTCAGGGCCTGCCCGGAGTGCAGGGCGTCGCGCAGCCAGACGTCGAAGGCGACGAGGTTCAGGTTGACGGCGTTGAGCATCAGCTCGACCGACATCAGGACGAGGATCGCGTTGCGGCGGGCCAGGACTCCGTAGAGGCCCGTGCAGAAGAGGAGGGAGGAGAGGACGGTGGGATAGGCGAGATGCATCAGCGGTTGCCCTCCCGGCCGGTGACGGCAGCCGCGGCGGTTTCGTCGGCCTCGGCCGCGTTCTTCTTGCGGGACAGGACGATCGCGCCGACCAGGGCCGCCAGCAGGAGGACCGAGAGGGCCTCGAAGGGCAGTACCCAGTGGCGGAACAGGACGGAGCCGGTCACCGCCGTGTTGCCCTGGGCGGCGCCGTCCAGATCGATCCAGGTCGTGCGGAAGGCGTCGACGACGACCCAGACCAGGGCGGCCGCGGAGGCGACGGCCACGGCGAGGGCGGCCCAGCGGTTGGGGCTGTCCGCGTCCGGTGACCGGCCGATGGGGGCGCGGGTCAGCATCAGTCCGAACAGGAGGAGGACCACGACGGAACCGACGTAGATGAGGACCTGCACCCAGGCGATGAACTCCGCGGTGAGCAGGAGGTACTCGACGGCGAGGCCACCGAGGGCGACGACCAGCCACAGGGCGGCGTGCACCAGCTGCTTCGTGGTGACGGTGACGATCGCGGCGCCGAAGGTGACCAGTCCGACGAGGAGGAAGGCGATCTCGACGCCCGTCGGGGAGAGGAACCCGTGGCTCTCGGCGGCCGTGGTGACGGCTGCCGATGCCGCCGATACGGCGGGGGTCATGAGGACGTCTCCTTTCCGGGGCCGTCGGATCCGGGACTGGCGGGTCCGGGGCCGTCAGATCCGGGACGGGCCGGTCCGGGGCCGTCAGATCCAGGACGGACCGGTCCGGGGCCGTCGGACGCGGCGGGTGCGGAAGCAGTCGGCTCCGCGTCCGCCGCGGCCTGGGCCGCCGCCAGTTTCTCCGCCGCCTTGCGGGCCGCCGCGAGTTCCTTGGGCTCCTCGGCCGCCGGGTCCAGGGCCGGCGGGGAGGGCACCGTCCACATCCACTCGCGGAGCTTGTCGCGCTCGTGGGTGAGGTCGCGGATGTCCGTCTCGGCGTACTCGAACTCCGGGGACCAGAACAGCGCGTCGAAGGGGCACACCTCGATGCAGATACCGCAGTACATGCAGAGGGAGAAGTCGATGGCGAAACGGTCGAGGACGTTGCGGCTGCGCTCGCGGCCGCCGGGGGCGGCGGGCGGGACCGTCTCCTTGTGGGAGTCGATGTAGATGCACCAGTCGGGGCACTCGCGGGCGCACAGCATGCAGACCGTGCAGTTCTCCTCGAACAGGCCGATCACGCCGCGGGTACGGGGCGGGAGTTCGGGCTGGGCGTCGGGGTACTGCTCGGTGACGGTCTTCTTCGTCATCGTCCGCAGGGTGACGGCGAGGCCCTTGGCGAGGCCACTGCCAGGGATCGGGGGCACTAGTTGATCGCCACCTTCACGATTCCGGTGAGCGCGATCTGCGCGAGGGCGAGCGGGATGAGCGTGGTCCAGGCGAGTTTCTGGAGCTGGTCCTCGCGCAGGCGGGGGTACGAGACGCGCAGCCAGATCACGACGAAGGCGAGGACCGCGGTCTTGAGGAGGGTCCAGACCCAGCCGAGCCCGTCCGCGCCCCACGGACCGTGCCAGCCGCCCAGGAACAGGACCGTGGTCAGGCCGCACAGGACGACGATGCCCGCGTACTCGGCGAGCAGGAACAGGGCGAAGCGCAGGCCCGTGTACTCGGTGTACGCGCCGAAGATGATCTCGGAGTCGGCGACCGGCATGTCGAAGGGCGGGCGCTGGAGCTCGGCGAGGCCCGCCACGAAGAAGACCAGGGCACCGACGATCTGCCAGGGCAGCCACCACCACTCGAACGCGTCGAGGATGCCGGGAAGCGAGACCGTGCCCGCGGCCATCGCGACCGAGGCGGCGGCGAGCAGCATCGGAAGTTCGTACGCGAGCAGCTGTGCGGCGGTGCGCAGACCGCCGAGGAGGGAGAACTTGTTGGCGCTCGCCCAGCCCGCCATCAGCGAGCCGAGCACGCCGACACCCATCACCGCGAGCACGAAGAAGATGCCCGCGTCGACGACCTGGCCGACCGCGCCGTCGCCGGGTCCGACGGGGATCGCCAGCAGCACGAGGAGGTACGGGAGCAGGGCGACGGCGGGGGCGAGCTGGAAGACACGGCGGTCGGCGTCGGCCGGGACCACGTCCTCCTTCTGCGCGAACTTGACGCCGTCGGCGACGAGTTGGGCCCAGCCGTGGAAGCCGCCCGCGTACATGGGGCCGAGCCGGCCCTGCATGTGGGCCATGACCTTGTGCTCGGTCTGGCCGACGACCAGGGGCAGCACCAGGAAGGCGACGAAGACGACGACGAGGCGCAGGGCGACGTCGAGAGCGTCGTTCACTGCGTGCCTCCGTTGTCGGTCGTGTCGTCGGGCCGGGGTTCGGGTTCCGGCTGGGGTTCGGGTTCCGGCTGGGGTTCGGGTTCCGGCTCTGGCTGGGGTTCGGGTTCCGGCCGGGGGTCGGGTCGAGCTTCCGGTCCGGGTGACGCCTTCGGACCGGACTCGGTCTTCGGGCCGGACTCGGCCCCCGGACCAGACTCGGCCCCCGGACCGGACTCGGTCTCCGGACCAGACTCGGTCCCCGGACCAGACGTGGTCTCCGGACCGGACTCGGTCCCCGGACCAGACTCGCCCTTCGCACCGGACTCGATCGTCGACCCGGACTCGCCCTTCGGGCCGGACTCGGCCTTCGGCTCCTCGTCGAACGCCGGCTTGGCGTGGTGCCAGGGCGCGTCGCTGGACCGCGCCTTCGGCGCCGCCGCACCTGGCTCCGCCGCACCGGACTCCGTCGGGCCGGACGGCTTGGCCGACTCGGGCGGCTCGGCCGGCTCGGGCGACCCGGCTGCCGGGCGCTGCGATGCCGACCCCTGGGACGCGCTCCGGGACCGCCGCGCCGGGCGCGCCGGTGCCGCCGGGCTCCCCGGAGCAGCCGGGGTCTCAGCGGCGGCCGGAGCAGATGCCGTCTGGCTCGCGGAGCCGTCGCTCGCCGAGCGGGTCCGTCGGGCCGGACGCTCACCCGGGGCCGCCGGTCCGGCACCCCCCGCACGCCCCGCGGCACCCGCACCGGCAGCGCGCGCACCCCGTGCCGGACGCGCCGGAGCGGGTGGCAACTGGCCCTTCAGCGGACCCCATTCGTTCGGGTCGGGCACACCGGGCGGCAGCATCTGGCGCCGCTTCGGCCCGCCGTGCTCGGACTCCCCCGGCTCCTTGGCGCCGGGCCAGGCCTTCGCGACGCGCGCCGCGAGCACGAAGTCCTTGCGCAGCGGATGCCCCTCGAAGCTGTCGGGCAGCAGCAGGGGAACCAGGTGCGGGTGGCCTTCGAAGCCGATGCCGAACATCTCGTGCGTCTCGCGCTCGTGCCAGGCCGCGCCCGCGTACACGCCGACCGCGGACGCGAGGACCGGCGCGGAGTGCGGCACGGTCGTACGGAGCAGCAGCCGCCGCACCGACCCGGGCCCCACGGCCGCGATGTGCGCGCACACGCGGAAGCCGGTGTCCGGTTCGTCGACGGCGCTCAGCCAGTCGAAGTACGTGCACCCGAGGCGCGTACGGGCCGTCTCCAGGGCGGGGATCCAGGAGGCGGCCGGGACGTCGACCGTCAGCAGGTCGTACGCCTCCTCGACCGTGGCCTCGGCGCCGAACAGGTCCTCGACGGGGTCCGGCAGCCAGCTCATCGGTCACCGCCCACGGCGGGCGGCTGGACGAGACCGCTGCTCAGCGCCGCCGCGGAGGGGCGCCCGGCGGCCGCGTCGGCGGAGGCGTAGCGCTCCCCCAGCGACTCGCGGGCGATCTTCTCCTGGAGCTTGAGGATGCCCTGGAGCAGCGCCTCCGGGCGGGGCGGGCACCCGGGCACGTACACGTCGACGGGGATGATCTGGTCGACGCCCTTGGTCACCGAGTACGAGTCCCAGTAGGGGCCGCCGCAGTTGGAGCAGGCGCCGAAGGAGATGACGTACTTCGGCTCGGGCATCTGCTCGTACAGGCGCTTCACGGCCGGGGCCATCTTGTCCGTGACCGTGCCGGAGACGACCATCAGGTCGGCCTGGCGGGGCCCCGGTGCGAACGGGATGACGCCGAGCCGGATGAAGTCGTGCCGGGCCATGGACGCGGCGATGAACTCGATGGCGCAGCAGGCGAGGCCGAAGTTGAAGACCCACAAGCTGTAGCGGCGGCCCCAGTTCAGGACCACCTTCATCGGCTCGGGGGCCAGGCGCGAGAGCACGCCAAGCCGCTTCGGCTCCGGGAGGAGAACAGGCACGGGCTCGGGGGTCACGCGGCTCACGTCCATGTAAGGACGCCCTTCTTGTATGCGTACAGCAGGCCCACGGCGAGGAAGCCGAGGAAGATGAACATCTCGACGAGCGTCGTCGCGCCATAGCCCGGCGCGGCGAAGACCGTCGCCCAGGGGAAGAGGAAGATCGAGTCGACCGCGAAGATCACGTAGAGGAAGGCGTACACGTAGTAGCGGACCTGGGTGTGTGCCCAGCCCTCGCCGACGGGGTCGACGCCGCATTCGTACGTGAGGAGTTTCTCCGGGGTGGGGACCACCGGGCGGAGCAGCCGTCCCGCGCCGAAGGCCACGGCGACGAACAGCACGCCGACGACGGCGAGCAGCCCGACCACCGAGTACGACTGGAAATAGTCGTCGGCATAGCCGTGGGAGGTGTCCGCCGCGATGACGGTCACGGTCGGTCCCGTCACGTCTGTCGCCCCTCGCGTGTTCGTGTTCGACGATCTGTACGCACGGGAGTCTAGGGCCTGTTAAAGAGACGGTAAGCCTCCCGGTCCGGCCTGCGGGACGGGGAATGCGGTGTACGGGGTGGGGTTATCCCCCGTTCGTCCCGGCCGGTCCACCTCATGGCGCCGCGCGCCGCGCGCAGGGCACCCTTTCGCTTATGACCGACCCACTCCACGCTCCCGCGGTCGCCGGCGACGACCGTCCGGCGCTGCCGCCGCCGCGTTTCGCGTACGACAGACACACCTGGAAGGAGATCTCCTTCCTTCTGACCAGCTTTCCGCTCGCCGTTGTCGGGTTCGTGTACGCGCTCACGATGCTGGCGACCGGGGCCGGCCTGACCGTCACCGTGATCGGGCTGCCGCTGATCGCGGCCGGGCTGACCGGCGCGCGGCTGCTCGGCCGGGCGGAGCGGGCGCGGGCCCGGAAGCTGCTCGGGGTGCGCATCGAGGAGCCGAGCCGGCTGCCGCGCCGCGAGGGGGACGGCTTCTTCGGCTGGCTGTGGAACGGGCTGAAGGACCCGGTGGGCTGGCGCGCGGTGCTCTACGAGCTGATCCGGCTGCCGTGGGGCGTGCTGACCTTCGTCGTGACGCTGACCAGCTTGTTCGTGCTGTGGCCGGTGCTGCCGTTCATCGCGCGCGGGCTGACCAACGCGGACCGGGCGATGGTGCGCGCCCTGCTGTCGCCGTCCGACGAGCTGGAGCGGCGCATCGCGGAGCTGGAGTCGGACCGGGGTGTCGTGGTCGACACGGCGGCGGCCGACCTGCGGCGCATCGAGCGTGATCTGCACGACGGCGCGCAGGCCCGTCTGGTCAATCTGGCGATGGGGCTCGGCCTCGCCAAGGAGAAGCTGCTCGAGGATCCGGAGGCGGCGGCCGCCATGGTCGGCGAGGCGCACGGTGAAGTGAAGCTCGCGCTGCAGGAGCTGCGCGACCTGGCCCGCGGCATCCATCCGGCGGTGCTCACCGACCGCGGCCTGGACGCGGCCCTGTCCTCGGTGGCCTCGCGCTGCACGGTCCCGGTGAAGGTGACGGCCGATCTCCCGGCGCGGCCCGCCGAGGCGATCGAGGGCATCGCGTACTTCACGGTCTCCGAGCTGCTGCAGAACATCAGCAAGCACAGCCGGGCCACCCAGGCCACGGTCGACGTGTGGCGCGCGGAGGACCGGCTGCTGATCCAGGTCCGGGACGACGGGCAGGGCGGTGCCAGCCTCGACAAGGGCACCGGCATGTCGGGGCTCGCGGAGCGGCTCGGCGCGGTCGACGGCCTGTTCGTCGTGGACTCGCCGGACGGCGGCGGAACGACGGTCACGGCCGAGCTGCCCTGGCGCGACCGCCACCAGCAGTAGGCGACCGCACCCAGCAGTAGCCCCCAGGGGTAGGGAAAACCCCCGGTCGAAGACGCCGACCCGCCGCATGGCCCCGGGCCGCGCCCCCGAGGAGCCTGGACACGGAGCAGCCACCCCGAGCAGAAACGGACGACACCCATGGCCACGCAGCAGTACGGATACCGCGGCGAGTACTCGTACGACGACGGGCCCCGGCCGCGGCGGCGCGGGCTCGGCCGTCTGCCGGCCGGGCTGCGGGCGCCCGTCGAGGGCCGGGCCTGGCGGGAGTTCGGGTATCAGCTGCTGAGCCTGCCGATCGCCATCGCCGCGTTCACCTGGTCGGTGACGATGATGTCGCTCGGCGCGGGCCTGCTCGTCACGTTCATCGGGGTGCCGGTGCTCGCGGCGGCGCTGGCCGGGGCGCGCGGGTTCGGGGCCCTGGAGCGGGCGCGGGCGCGGGGCCTGCTGGGTGTGGAGGTCGGTTCGCCGGAGCCGGTGCGGCCGCGCACGGGCGGGCCGCTGGCGTGGATGGGCGCGACGCTCAAGAGCGGTGTCTCGTGGCGTCATCTGCTCTACACGGTGCTGCATTTCCCGTGGGCGACGTTCGCGTTCTCCGTCGCCGTCACGTTCTGGGTGACGGGCTGGACGCTGCTGACGTACCCGCTGTGGCAGTGGGTCTTCCCGATGTACGCGGGCCAGGACGGTCTGCAGCTGTACGGCGACGAGTCGCACTCCGTGTACCTGAACAACCCCTTCGAGATCACACTGACCGCGCTGGTCGGCCTGCTCGTGACGCTGGCGACGCCGTGGGTGATCCGCGCGCTGACGACGGTGGACCGGCTGCTGGTCACCGGGCTGCTCGGCCCGTCGCGGCTCGCGTCGCGCGTGGTGGAGCTGGAGTCGGACCGGGGCGTCGTGGTCGACACGGCGGCGGCCGACCTGCGGCGCATCGAGCGCGACCTGCACGACGGCGCGCAGGCCCGTCTGGTCAACCTGGCCATGGACCTGGGCCTCGCCAAGGAGAAGCTGACCGAGGACCCGCAGGCGGCGGCGCGGATGGTCGGCGAGGCGCACGGCGAGGTGAAGACGGCCCTGCAGGAGCTGCGCGACCTGGCCCGCGGCATCCATCCGGCGGTGCTCACCGACCGCGGCCTGGACGCGGCCCTGTCCTCGGTGGCCTCGCGCTGCACGGTCCCGGTGGCGGTGGAGGTGGACCTGAAGGAACGCCCCGCGCCCGCCATCGAGGGCATCGCCTACTTCACGGTCTCCGAGCTGCTGCAGAACATCAGCAAGCACAGCCGGGCCACCCGGGCCACGGTCGACGTGTGGCGCACGCGCGACCGCCTGATGCTCCAGGTGTCCGACAACGGGGTCGGCGGAGCAGCCGCTTCCGCCGGTTCGGGCCTCGCGGGCCTGACCGAGCGCCTCGACGCGGTCGACGGCATCCTCCTGGTCGACTCCCCGCCGGCCGGCCCGACCCGGGTCACGGCGGAACTGCCGTGGCGGCGGGCGTGACAGCCCCCTGAAGGACCTGAAGGTGCCGCCTTCAACGATTTCCGGCCGCGCCCCGCGGGGATCCACCCCTATTCCCGCCGTGCAGGCGCACCCCGGACCGGATCCTGGAATGCTGGACCCGTCAGAACTGGCCTCCGTGCACAGGTGCGCGGAGGCACTGGGGGGGGGCCGGAAAACATGGAGGACAGGGTGCGGGTGGTCATCGCCGAGGATTCAGTGCTGCTCAGGGAGGGCCTGACCCGGTTGCTGACCGACCGCGGGCACGAGGTGGTCGCCGGTGTCGGCGACGGGGACGCGCTGGTCAAGACGATCACCGATCTGGGGGCGCAGGACGAGCTGCCGGACGTGGTCGTCGCGGACGTCCGGATGCCGCCCACACACACGGACGAGGGCGTGCGCGCCGCGGTGCAGCTGCGCGGACGGTTCCCCGGACTCGGGGTCCTGGTCCTTTCGCAGTACGTGGAGGAGCAGTACGCCACCGAGCTGCTGGCCGGGTCGAGCCACGGTGTGGGCTATCTGCTCAAGGACCGGGTGGCCGAGGTGCGGGAGTTCGTGGACGCGGTCGTCCGGGTCGCCGAGGGGGGCACGGCGCTCGACCCGGAAGTGGTCGCGCAGCTGCTCGGGCGCAGCCGCAAGCAGGACGTGCTCGCCAACCTCACGCCGCGCGAGCGGGAGGTCCTCGGCCTGATGGCGGAGGGGCGGACGAACTCGGCGATCGCCCGGCAGCTCGTGGTGAGCGACGGCGCGGTCGAGAAGCACGTGAGCAACATCTTCCTGAAACTGGGCCTGTCCCCGAGTGACGGGGATCACCGACGCGTTCTGGCCGTCCTGACCTATCTGAATTCCTGACCACCTGACACCCTGTCAGATACGACGGCGGATCGGTCACTGGACCCAGAACCAAAGAACGAGTACAGAGCGTCTTCCAGATCGCTCGAGTACGGCTCCGGGGGGCTGGCGAATCATGGCAGAACGGGACGACATGCCGTCTCATTTTCGGGTCCATCACGCGAACGCTCAAAGGAAGGCACCCCTTACAGACGTAGGGTGGGACCGGGGAAGGCCGGCGGGACGGCCCTGCCCGAACAGCCGCCTCGAGGGAGGTCCAGTTCAGTGACCAGCCAGGTCAGTAGCCCAGCCGAGCAGGCCGACGGGGCCGACAGCGCAGTGGTCGGGGAGCAGCGCACGGCCGCGGGTGGATCGAGCAAGGACGTACGGCGTCTGGACCGGGTGATCATCCGGTTCGCGGGAGACTCCGGTGACGGTATGCAGCTGACGGGTGACCGTTTCACCTCGGAGACGGCGTCGTTCGGCAACGATCTGTCCACCCTGCCGAACTTTCCGGCCGAGATCCGGGCCCCCGCGGGCACGCTGCCGGGTGTCTCCTCGTTCCAGCTGCACTTCGCCGACCACGACATCCTCACGCCCGGCGACGCGCCGAACGTGCTGGTGGCGATGAACCCGGCGGCGCTGAAGGCGAACATCGCGGATGTGCCGCGCGGCGCGGAGATCATCGTCAACACGGACGAGTTCACCAAACGGGCGATGGCCAAGGTGGGTTACACGGTCTCGCCGCTGGAGGACGGCTCGCTGGACGGCTACCACGTGCATCCGGTGCCGCTGACGACGCTGACGGTGGAGGCGCTCAAGGAGTTCGAGCTGTCCCGCAAGGAGGCGGAACGCTCGAAGAACATGTTCGCGCTCGGACTGCTGTCGTGGATGTACCACCGGCCGACCGAGGGCACGGAGCGGTTCCTGAAGGCCAAGTTCGCCAAGAAGCCCGAGATCATGAAGGCCAACCTGGCCGCTTTCCACGCGGGTTGGAACTTCGGCGAGACCACCGAGGACTTCGCGGTCTCCTACGAGGTCGCCCCGGCCGCCACCGCGTTCCCGACCGGCACCTACCGCAACATCTCCGGGAACCTGGCCCTCTCGTACGGGCTGATCGCCGCCTCGCAACAGGCGGATCTTCCGCTGTACCTGGGCTCGTACCCGATCACTCCGGCCTCGGACATCCTGCACGAGCTGTCCAAGCACAAGAACTTCGGCGTGCGCACCTTCCAGGCCGAGGACGAGATCGCCGGGATCGGCGCGGCGCTGGGCGCGGCGTTCGGCGGCAGCCTGGCGGTGACGACCACGTCCGGGCCGGGTGTGGCGCTGAAGTCGGAGACGATCGGTCTCGCGGTGAGTCTCGAACTGCCGCTGCTGGTGGTCGACATCCAGCGCGGCGGCCCCTCGACGGGGCTGCCGACCAAGACCGAGCAGGCCGACCTGTTGCAGGCGATGTACGGGCGCAACGGTGAGGCGCCGGTGCCGGTCGTCGCCCCGTGCACCCCGGCCGACTGCTTCGACGCCGCGCTGGAGGCGGCCCGGATCGCGGTCACCTACCGCACCCCGGTCCTGCTGCTGTCCGACGGCTACCTGGCCAACGGCTCCGAGCCGTGGCGTATCCCGGAGGTCGACGAACTCCCGGACCTGCGCACCCAGTTCGCGACGGGCCCCAACCACACGCTGGACGACGGCACCGAGGTGTTCTGGCCGTACAAGCGCGACCCGCAGACCCTCGCGCGGCCGTGGGCGATCCCGGGCACCCCGGGCCTCGAACACCGCATCGGCGGCATCGAGAAGCAGGACGGCACGGGCAACATCTCCTACGACCCGGCCAACCACGACTTCATGGTCCGCACCCGCCAGGCCAAGATCGACGGCATCCAGGTCCCCGACATCGACGTCGACGACCCGAGCGGCAGCGCCACCACCCTGGTCCTGGGCTGGGGTTCCACCTACGGTCCGATCACCGCGGCGGTGCGCCGCCTGCGCGGTGCGGGCGAGCGGATCGCGCAGGCCCATCTGCGCCACCTCAACCCCTTCCCGCGGAATCTGGGCGAGGTCCTGGGGCGTTACGACAAGGTGGTGATCCCCGAGATGAACCTCGGTCAGCTCGCCACGCTCATCCGGGCCAGGTATCTGGTGGACGCCCACAGCTACAACCAGGTCAACGGAATGCCGTTCAAGGCCGAACAGCTCGCCACGGCTCTCAAGGAGGCCATCGATGGCTGAGACGACGACCACGGAGGAGACCGGGGGCGGCGCGGAGACGCTTCTCTCGCTCGTCCCCAAGGCCGAGGCCAAGCAGTCCATGAAGGACTTCAAGTCCGATCAGGAAGTGCGCTGGTGCCCCGGCTGCGGTGACTACGCCATCCTCGCCGCCGTACAGGGCTTCATGCCCGAACTCGGCCTGGCGAAGGAGAACATCGTCTTCGTCTCCGGCATCGGCTGCTCCTCCCGCTTCCCGTACTACATGAACACCTACGGGATGCACTCCATCCACGGCCGTGCTCCCGCCATCGCCACCGGCCTCGCCTCCTCCCGCCGCGACCTGTCCGTCTGGGTCGTCACGGGCGACGGCGACGCGCTCTCCATCGGCGGCAACCACCTCATCCACGCCCTGCGCCGCAACGTGAACCTGAAGATCCTCCTCTTCAACAACAGGATCTACGGCCTCACCAAGGGCCAGTACTCCCCCACCTCGGAGGTCGGCAAGATCACCAAGTCGACGCCGATGGGGTCGCTGGACGCGCCCTTCAATCCGGTGTCCCTGGCGATCGGCGCCGAGGCCTCCTTCGTGGCCCGCACCGTCGACTCCGACCGCAAGCACCTCACCGAGGTCCTGCGCCAGGCCGCGGACCACCCCGGCACCGCGCTGGTGGAGATCTACCAGAACTGCAACATCTTCAACGACGGCGCCTTCGAGGTCCTCAAGGACAAGCAGCAGGCCGAGGAGGCCGTCATCCGCCTGGAGCACGGGCGGCCGATCACCTTCGGCACCGACGACTCCAAGGGCGTCGTCCGCGACCCGGCCACCGGCGATCTCACGATCGTCCCCGTCACGGACGACAACCGGGCCGACATCCTGGTCCACGACGCGCACGCCGCGTCCCCGACCACGGCCTTCGCCCTCTCCCGCCTCGCCGACCCCGACACGCTCCACCACACCCCGATCGGCGTCCTGCGCAGCGTCGAACGGCCCGTCTACGACACACAGATGGCCGACCAGCTGGACACCGCCATCGAACAGAACGGCAAGGGCGACCTGGGTGCGCTGCTCGCGGGCGGCGACACCTGGACCGTCGTCGGCTGACGCCGGCGGACACGGCGCGGGGCCCGGACACCACTCGGTGTCCGGGCCCCGCGCTGTTGCACTGAACAGTGGGCCCCGCGGACCGTTGCGGCCAATTCACCCGAAAGAGTGAATTAGCAGGGTATCCAAGAGGGCAACGACACGTAGCGCTATGGTCACGTTCTGGCATTTCGCCGCCCGGCAGGCGCCCGCGCGGCACAGGATAAGGGTCCGGTTCGCCGTGCGGCGTTCGGCCCAGCGGCCGTTTTGCCTGTACGCGATCGGTCGGGGCAAGGTCAGCACCCAAGTCGTCGTGCAGTCCGGAGGGTTCCCCGAAGTGAAGATCGTTCGTCGCATCGGCGACGCACCACGCCTCAGGGGCTGCGCTTCGGGCGAGAGCTGCCCGGACGTCTTCGAGCTGAGCGACACGAATTTCGCGGTCATCGGTACCGATGCGACCGAGTCCTTCCGGGGCCGCCTCCCGGGCGGCGTCACGCTCGGTCCCGGGGAGCGCCTCGTCGTGGTCACCCGCGCGACCCTCGTGAGCGCCAAGCGGGACCTGCCGGACGCCTAGGGCCTGTCCGGCAGGCAGCAGCCCGCGTCAGGCCTGGTCCACGGGCGCGTCCGAGCGCACGATCCACCACTCGTCGGGGTCGGTGGCGAGTTCTTCCATGATGTGGTTCAGCGCCTCCCCGACACGCGCGTCCAGCGAGTCGGGGGCCAGGCTGAGCCGGTGTTCCGCGGTGCGCTCCCAGTAGAGCTGGAAGAACCGGTTGCGGCACAGGATGCGCAGATGGCCGATGAACTCGTCCCAGCAGAACGCGTCCACCCGGTACGCCAGCAGCAGCACCGAGTACTCCCGGTTCGCCCACAGCATCAGCCGCCGCTCCCGGTCCGACAGGTCCGGCAGCGTGCTCAGCGCCGCCGCGAGATCGGGATCGTCGATCGCACGGTCCAACTGATCGAGGAACAGGGCGTGCTGGCGGAGCACGTTCGCCCGGCTGATCTCCTCGACGAGCCGCTCCAGGAGCTCGTCCCGGCGGCGACGGCGGCCGAGCCCGGCCCTCAGCCGGGACCCGACCCCTCGCAGAGGCGATGTCAGTGTGGCCATGTCGAAGAGACCCCCCGGTCGGCGCAGCGGGCGGAGCGTGCCACCTCCAGGGTGCCGAGCCGGTGCGGGCAGCGCGGGAGGCGGACAGGGGGCGCACAGATGGATGGCGGGTTTGGTGTAGACCGGCGCCCTATCGGGTGTGTGCCCCTTATGTGCCGTGGGCATGCCGGGCCGAACGGCCCTGGCCCGCTCACATCACTTGACCGCAGGGCCAGTTACGTCAGGTGGACGACCCGGATGCCCGGACCTCGTCGTACCTTTGTCGGGCCTCGGTCACGTCGGCCATGCGCCGGTCCGTCCAGTCGGCGAGCGAGCGCACCTGGGCCGCCGCCTCCCGGCCGAGCCCGGTGAGCGAGTAGTCGACGCGCGGCGGGATCACGGGCCGGGCCTCGCGGTGCACGACGCCGTCACGCTCCAGGGTCTGCAGGGTCTGGGTGAGCATCTTCTCGCTGACGCCGCCGATCGTGCGGCGCAGCTCGCTGAACCGGTAGGAGCGCTCCTCCAGGGCGAGGAGGACCAGGACGCCCCACCGGCTCGTGACGTGTTCGAGGACCAGGCGCTGCGGGCAGAGCCCCTCGCCGGCCGTCCAGTCACTGATCTTACTTACTCCCATGCCAGTACCTTACTTCAAAGTGGGTACTTACGAATCCACAGCGCGTGTCCTACGGTGAGTGAAGAACCCCGGAAGAACCCCCCACTCAAGGAGATTTCCGTCATGAGCCTCGTCATCACCGGAGCCACCGGGCACCTCGGCCGTCTCGTCGTCGAGGGGCTGCTCGCCGCGGGCGTCCCGGCCGGGGAGATCGCCGCCGTCGTCCGCGACAAGGAGAAGGCGGCCGGCCTCGCCGCCCGCGGCGTCGAGCTGCGCGTCGCCGACTACAGCGCGCCCGAGACGCTCGCCGGCGCCTTCCGCTCCGGCGACAAGGTGCTGCTGATCTCCGGCAGCGAGGTCGGGCAGCGGGTCGCCCAGCACCAGGCCGTCATCGACGCCGCGAAGGCCGCGGGCGTGGCCTCGCTCGCGTACACCGGCGTGCTCGGCGGCCCCGACGCCGACTTCGCGCTGGCCGACGAGCACAAGGTCACCGAGCAGGCGATCCTCGACTCCGGCCTGCCGTACACGTTCCTGCGCAACGGCTGGTACCACGAGAACTACACCGAGAACCTGGCCCCGGTCCTGGAGCACGGCGCCGTCCTCGCCTCCGCCGGCGAGGGCCGCGTCGCCTCCGCCTCGCGCGCCGACTACGCCGCGGCCGCCGTCGCCGTCCTGACGAGCGAGGGCCACGAGGGCACGGCGTACGAGCTCAGCGGCGATGTCGCCTGGTCGCTCGCCGAGTACGCCGCCGAGGTCGCCGAGCAGTCCGGCAAGGAGATCGTCTACCGCGCCGTGACGCCCGAGGAGAACCGCGAGGTGCTGCTCGGCGCCGGGCTGCCCGCCCCCTTCGCCGACATCCTCGTGGGCGTCGACACCGCCATCGAGCAGGGCCTGCTCGCCCGCCGCAGCGGGGACCTCGCCCGCCTCATCGGCCGCCCCACGACACCGCTCGCCGACGCCGTCGCCGCGGCGCTGAAGTAGCCGCCCCCGCCGTCAGGACCGTATGGCGATACGGGCATGACACGCACGGCCCCGCGGCGCTACCTTGCTAGGTGGCCGCCGTGGGGCTGCCGGGTGTCATGAGGAGGGTCCGTGCGGGACGGGGCGGCAGGAGAGCCGGGTCGGGGGAACGAGGGGCGCACGGGGCTCCTCAACGGTTTCGCGGCGTACGGGATGTGGGGCCTCGTGCCCCTGTTCTGGCCGCTGCTCAAGCCCGCCGGGTCGGTGGAGATCCTGGCCCACCGGATGGTGTGGTCGCTGGTGTTCGTGGGCGTCGCGCTGCTCTTCGTACGGAAGTGGGGCTGGGCGCGCGAGCTGCTGCGGCAGCCGAAGCGGCTCGGGCTCGTCGCCGTCGCCGCGGCCGTCATCACGGTCAACTGGGGCGTCTACATCTGGTCCGTGAACTCCGGGCACGTCGTCGAGGCCTCACTCGGCTACTTCATCAACCCCCTCGTCTCCATCGCGCTCGGCGTGCTGCTGCTCAAGGAGCGGCTGCGGCCCGCGCAGTGGACGGCCGTCGGGGTCGGACTGCTCGCGGTGCTCGTGCTCGCGATCGGGTACGGGCAGCCGCCCTGGATCTCGCTGGTCCTCGCGTTCAGCTTCGGCACCTACGGGCTGGTGAAGAAGAAGGTGAACCTGAGCGGCCTGGAATCACTGGCCGCCGAGACCGCCGTCCAGTTCCTGCCCGCGCTCGCCTACCTGCTGTGGCTCGCCGCGCAGGGCCGCTCCACCTTCGGCACGGAGGGCCCCGGGCACGCGGCGCTGCTCGCGTCGACCGGCGTGGTCACGGCCATCCCCCTGGTGTGCTTCGGGGCGGCCGCGATCCGGGTGCCCCTGTCGACGCTCGGACTGTTGCAGTACCTCGCGCCCGTCTTCCAGTTCGTGCTCGGGATCGTCTACTTCCACGAGGCCATGCCGGCCGAGCGGTGGGCCGGGTTCGGCCTGGTGTGGCTGGCGCTGGTGGTGCTGACCTGGGACGCGCTGCGCTCGGCGCGGGCCGGGCGGATCGCGCTGGCCCGGGCCGAGATCGCCGCCGCCGGGGTCGCGCCGGAGGCCGGTCCGGTGCAGCGGGAGTCGGCCGTCTGAGCCCGCCCGGATCCGGCTGCCGCGCGCGGCAGCCCCGCGACTCTCCCCCGAGTAGGACGCCGTACGGCCTACTCGCGCTCTATAACTGGGCCATGACCCTTGACTGGAAGCTCGTCGTCGACGCCGCCGATCCGCATGCGCAGGCCGAGTTCTGGGCCGCCGCGCTCGGATACGAGATCGAGGACAACGCCGCACTGATCGAGCAGCTGCTCGGCCTCGGGGCGGTGACCGAGGCCGAGACCGTCGAGCGGTGGGGGCGGCGGGCCTTCCGGGACCTGGTCGCCGCCCGGCACCCGGACGACCCGGTCGACGGGCGGACCGGGACCGGGCTCGGACGGCGGATCCTGTTCCAGCGGGTGCCGGAGGCGAAGACCGTCAAGAACCGGCTGCACATCGACGTGCACGCCGGGCCGGAGCGCCGCGAGGACGAGTCCGCGCGGCTGACCGGCCTCGGCGCGAAGGTGCTGCGGTCCGTGGACACCCAGGGCGGCCAGTGGCTGGTGATGGCCGACCCGGAGGGGAACGAGTTCTGCCTCCAGTGACCCCACCCCTGATCCGGACCTGAACCGGCCCTGACCCGGCCCTGACCCGCCCCGGGCCGTCCTGCCGCCCCTACGCGTCGAAGTCCGTGCCCCGCGAGACCTTCTCCCACTCGGTGAGCTCGGCCCGCACCGCGTCCAGGTGCCCGACGAGGAAGTCCACCGCGTCGCCGCCGAGGGCGAGGCGCAGCGGGGTCCTCTCCGCGTCCAGGGCGAGGCGGATCGCCGCGGCCGCCTTCGCCGGGTCGCCGGGCTGGGTGCCGGCGCCGCCCCGGACCATCGAGCGGGTGACGCCGACCTTGTCCGCGTACGCCGGGTTCTCCGCGGAGAAGTAGGCGGCGCCCTGGGCGAACAGGTTCGTGCGGAACGCGCCGGGCTCCACGATGAGCACCTTGATGCCGAACGGGGTCACCTCGTCGGCCAGCCCCTCCGACAGCTGCTCCAGGGCCGCCTTCGTCGCGCTGTACGCGGAGAACCCGGCGAAGGACAGCTGCCCGCCGAAGCTGCTGATGTTCACGATCGAGCCGCTGCGCCGCTCGCGCATGTGCGGCAGCAGCGCCCGGGTCAGCCGGGCCGGGCCGAACACGTGCAGCTCGAACAGGTCCCGCAGTTCGGTGTCCGTGGTCTCCTCGAACGCGCCGACCTGGGTGCGGCCCGCGTTGTTCACCAGCACGTCCACCCGGCCGTAGCGGGCCAGGACGTCGGCGGCCACCGCGTCGATCCGCTCGCCGTCGGTGACGTCCAGGGCGATCGCCTCCACCTGGTCGGGGTGCGCCGCCACCAGGTCGGCGAGGCCCTCGGGGCGGCGGGCCGTGCCGATCACCGTGTCCCCGGCGGCGATCGCGGCCTCCGCGAGGGCTCGTCCGAAGCCGCTGGTAGCGCCCGTGATCAGCCAGACCTGTGCGTTGTTCCCCGTCATGTTCCCGTCTCCTTCGGTGCGCTCGGTTTGGTTCGGTTGGTTCGGTTGGTTCGGTTCGGTTCGGTCAAGTGCCTTGTCTTGCTGCCCCGTTGGCGTGTTCCATCCTTCGCCGAGCGGCCGGTCCGCGTCCAAGACCCGCTGTGATAGCCATGAGTTATGGACGTCCATGGGCGCGATCTGCGCTACTTCGCCGCGGTCGCCGAGGAGTTGAACTTCACGCGGGCCGCCGAGCGGCTGTACGTGTCGCAGCCCGCGCTGAGCAAGCAGATACGGATGCTGGAGCGGCAGCTCGGCGCGGAGCTGTTCGTCCGGGACCGGCGGGCGGTGCGGCTGACCGGGGTGGGGGCCGCGCTGCTGCCGCACGCCCGCGGGGTGCTGGCCGCCTGGGAGGCCGCTGAGGAGGCCGTGGCGCGGGCCCGGGACGCCGAGCGCGACACCCTGGTGATCGGCATGTCCACCAGCCCGGGACGCGGACTGCTGCCCGCTCTGCGGGCCCGGCTCGCCGCCCGGCACCCGGCCGCGCGGCCCGTGCTGCGGCAGGTCAACTGGGGTGATCCCACTGCGGGGCTGGCGGACGGCAGCGCGGATGTCGCCTTCGTCTGGCTGCCGCTGCCGGACGGCGAGCGGTACCGGTACGCGGTCGTGGCGAGCGAGCCGCGGCTCGTGGCGCTGCCGCGCGACCATCCGCTCGCGGTGCGGGCCGCGGCCGACCCGGAGGGGGCGGTGGACTTCGCCGATCTGCTCGGTGAGCCGTTCCTCGCGCTGCCGCCGGAAGCGGGTTCCCTGCGGGACTACTGGCTGGCGCTGGACTCGCGGGAGGGGCGTGCGCCGCTGATCGGCGGGGTGGTGGCCAGCGCGGAGGAGACCCATGAGGCGGTGGCGGCGGGGCTCGGCGTGGTCCTCCTCGCCACGGGGAACGCTCCGCTGGTGGTGCGGGACGAGGTGGTCGCCGCGCCGGTTCGGGGGGTTACGCCGTCGCGGCTGGCGGTGGCGGCGCGGGTGGATGATGAACGGCCCTTGGTGCGGGCGTACTTGGCGGCGGCCGGGCGGGTGGCTTCCGGGGCGATGGACTGAGGCAAGGCCGGGCTGGGCGGGGCTGGGTGCGCCGTCCGTTGTGGGGTGGGGTGGGGCCGCGCCGGCGTACCTCCTCGGCCGGATGGGTCTCGTCGCCTCCGTACGCCGTAGGCGCGTCATCCGGCGCTGAGTTCCCGCGGTGTCCTGCGGGGGCACCCCGACACGTCCCCTCCCGCCGGCTTGCGGCCTCCGCCCGGTGGGGCTTCCGACGCCACCGCCTTGGGCAGTCTGCCGCCTGGGGCGGCAGGGTGGGCAAGACGGCAGCCCCGCGCCGGGCCACCGTTCGAGCAGCCCGGTGTTCGTTCCGGACACATGCTCCGGTCGGCGTTCGCCTCATCGTGCGACCTCAGGGAAAAGGTGCCCGGATTACGAACAGGGCTGACCGGATTACGCTCTTGACGGTGCGTCAGCACACCAGGACCATCGGGCCACCTCAATCCCCTTACCCACCGGAGAACCAGGAGCCCCCCACATGGCCCTGCACCCCATACGCGTGCGGCTCGCCACCGCCGCCCTGCTGACCACCGCCGCCCTCGTCACCACGGGCGCCACCGCCGACGCGACCCCCTCGGTCGCCGCCGCGCCCGACATCCCCGTGGCCTCGGTCAAGGCCCACCTCACCCAGCTCCAGTCCATCGCCACGGCCAACGGCGGCAACCGCGCCCACGGCCGCCCCGGCTACAAGGCCTCCCTCGACTACGTGAAGGGCAAGCTGGACGCGGCCGGATTCACCACCTCCGTCAAGCAGTTCACGTCCGGCGGCCGCACCGGCTACAACCTGGTCGCCGACTGGCCCGGCGGCGACACGAACCAGGTCGTCATGGCCGGCGCCCACCTCGACAGCGTCACGGCGGGCCCCGGCATCAACGACAACGGCTCGGGCTCCGCCGCGGTCCTGGAGACCGCGCTCGCCGTCTCGCGCGCCCAGCTCAAGCCGACGAAGCATCTGCGGTTCGGCTGGTGGGGCGCCGAGGAGCTCGGCATGGTCGGCTCCCGGAACTACGTCAGCTCCCTGACGACCGCCGACCGTTCGAAGATCTCGGCCTACCTGAACTTCGACATGATCGGCTCGCCCAACCCCGGCTACTTCGTGTACGACGACAACGCGGCCCTGGAGAAGGTCTTCAAGGACTTCTACGCGGGCCTGGGCGTCCCCACCGAGATCGAGACCGAGGGCGACGGCCGCTCGGACCACGCCCCGTTCAAGAACGCGGGCATCCCGGTCGGCGGCCTGTTCAGCGGCGCCGACTACACGAAGACCGCGGCCCAGGCCCAGAAGTGGGG
Organism: Streptomyces sp. cg35; assembly: GCF_050410835.1. NCBI lineage: Bacteria > Bacillati > Actinomycetota > Actinomycetes > Kitasatosporales > Streptomycetaceae > Streptomyces > Streptomyces sp. cg35. Next base: position 5,221,966 of record NZ_CP191268.1, on the reverse strand, counting down.
CGGCACCGCGGGCAAGCGGTTCGACGCCTGCTACCACTCGTCCTGCGACACGACGGCGAACATCAGCGACACCGCGCTCGACCGCAACAGCGACGCCATCGCCTACGCCGTGTGGCAGCTGGCCGGATAGCCCGCGCGGCACCCGCCGCGGCTCCCCTGGTGCGACTTACTTGCGTGTGCATATACTGCATGCGCAAGTAAGTCGTGCCCGTGTCCCAGGGGGAATCATGACCACCCGCACTTTCCTGTTCGTGCTCGGCAGCAGCCGCCCGGACGGCAACACCGAGATCCTCGCGCGCACGGCAGCCGAGCAGCTGCCCCCGGACGTCGGGCAGACCTGGATCGACCTGGCCGAGCACCCGCTCCCCGACTTCGAGGACCTGCGCCACGACAGCGACCACGTCCGGCCGCAGGGGGACGACGTCGCGCTGCTGCTCGACGCCACCCTCGCCGCTACCGACATCGTCATCGCGTCGCCGCTGTACTGGTACTCGGTCTCCGCCTCCACCAAGCGCTACCTCGACTACTGGTCGGGCTGGCTGCGCACCCCCGGCATCGACTTCAAGGCCACCCTCGCCGGGCGCACCCTGTGGGGCGTCACCGCGCTCGCGCACGAGGAGGAGGTCGTCGCGGACCCGCTGGTCGGCACGCTGCACCACTCGGCCGCGTACATGGGCATGCGCTTCGGCGGCGTCCTGCTCGGCAACGGCAGCAAGCCCGGTGACGTACGGAAGGACGAGAGCGCCCTGGCCCGCGCCAAGACCTTCTTCGCGCAGGAGGCGCCGCTCGCCAGGTTCCCGTACGAGGAGCGGTAGTCACGCCGTGACGTCCTTCGCCGTGAAGCGCGCCCAGGCCGCCGAACCGAAGACCGCCGCGTACAGCGCCTGGAGTTCGAGGTTCTTCGTCAGGTCGTCCCAGTAGATCGGGTCGCGCATCAGGTCGGCGAAGGACAGCCAGTGGTGCGAGAAGAAGTACGGCTGGATCGCGTGCAGTTGGGGGATCTGGTCCAGGATCTGGATCGTGATCAGGAGCCCCACCGTGGTCGCCATCGCCGCGATGCCGCTGTTGGTGAGAGTGGAGACGAAGAGGCCGAGGGCGGCCATGCCGACGAGGGACGCCGCCACGGTGAGGGCGATGAGGAACGCCCGCCACAGGCCCTCGCCGAAGCCGATCCGCGTCCCGGAGATGGTGACGACGTCGCCGAGCGGGAAGAGGACCGCCCCGGTGATCAGCGCCGAGGCGGCGACGACCAGTGTCGCCACGAGGCAGAACGCCATGGTCGTCGCGTACTTGGTGAGCAGCAGGCGGGTGCGGCCCGCGGGGGCCACCAGGAGATAGCGCAGGGTGCCCGCGCTCGCCTCGCCGGCCACCGCGTCGCCCGCGATGACGCCGACCGCCATGGGGAGGAAGAACGGGAGGGTCGCCGCCAGGGCCGTGAAGACGAGGAACAGGCCGTTGTTGGTGATCTGCGCGATGAACGCCGGGCCGCCGCCGCCCTCGGGCCCTCCCCCGCCGAGCGACGAGCCGTCGCCCGTCTCGATCTTCACGGCGACGCCGATGAGCACCGGGACGGCCGCGAGGACCCCGAGCAGCGCGAGCGTGCGCCAGCGGCGGAACGTCGTGGTCAGCTCGCTGCGCAGCAAGCCGAGGGTCCACAGCGGCCGGGCGCGCGGGGCGGTGCGTACCGCTTCAGCCTGCGACATCGAAACCCTCTCCGGTCAGGGCGACGAACGCGTCCTCCAGGGACGCCCGTTCCACACCGAAGCCGCGGACGCGGACGCCCGCGGTGACCAGCGCCGCGTTCAGGTCCGCCAAGTCCGTTTCGGAAGGCGGAGGTTCGGCCGTCACCCGGTCGTCGGCCGATTCGACGACCGTGATGCCGTGTTCCTTGAGCACGCGGGCCGCGTCGCCCGGGTCGGGGGTGGTGACGGTCAGCTTCCCCCGTGCGCCCGCGGCCAGTTCGGTGACCGGGCCCTGCGTGATCAGGCGGCCCTGCGCCATCACCGCGGCGTGCGTGCAGACCTGCTCGATCTCGTCGAGGAGGTGGGAGGAGAGGAAGACCGTGGTGCCGTCGGAGGCCAGCTCCCGCACCAGCGTTCTGATCTCGCGCATGCCCTGCGGGTCGAGGCCGTTCGTCGGCTCGTCGAGGACCAGCAGACGGCGCGGCTGGAGCAGGGCCGCGGCCAGGCCGAGACGCTGCTTCATGCCGAGTGAGTACGCCTTCGCCTTCTTGGCCGCCGCGGCCGTCAGGCCCACCCGGTCCAGGGCCTGCGCGACCCGCGCCGTGCGGGTGCGCGGGTCGGCGGTGGGGTCCGCGGAGTCGTAGCGCAGCAGGTTGTCGCGGCCGTTCAGGAAGCCGTACAGCGCCGGGCCCTCGATGAGCGCGCCCACCTGCGGCAGCACGGCGCGGGCGGCGCGGGGCATCGGCCGGCCCAGCACCCGGGCGGCGCCCGCCGTCGGTTCGATCAGGCCCATCAGCATGCGGATGGTGGTGGTCTTGCCCGACCCGTTCGGCCCGAGGAAGCCGAAGACGGCGCCCTGCGGAACGGTGAGGCTGAGCCGGTCGACCGCGAGCTGGCCGCCGCGGTACCGCTTGGTGAGCTCCCGGGTCTCGATCGCCGGGTCCCTCGGCTGCATCGGCTTCCTCGCCCTCCCGCCGTCGCGGAGAGGGGGCGGTGCGCACCGCCCCCTCTCCGGAGATCACTACTGCCGCCCGGTCAGCCCGCGTCGGCCGCCTTCACCAGCGCGTCCTTGGTGACCGCCCCGGCATAGACCTTCCCGTCCTCGGTGATCAGCACGTTCACCAGGCGGGTCGAGTACACGGTGCCGGACCCGAACTTCCCCGTCACCTTGTCGCCCAGGGAGTCGAGGAACTTCTGCGCGTCGGCCGGCATGCCGCCCGGCGCGGAGCCCGACGCCAGGCCCGCGGCGCCCGAGTCGCCCGGCAGCTTCAGCTCGGCGACCGAGGTCCAGCCCTTGCCGATGACGTTCAGTCCGTCCACACCGTCGGCCTGGCCCGCGTCGGGCCTGGCACCGTGGCCCTGGCGGTCCCGCGCGGCCTGCTCGTCGGCCTCGGTGACCTTGGTGCCCTTCGACGGCTTGAAGTCGAAGGTGGAGGCGGCCGGCCGGCCGAAGTCGACCTTGGTGAAGCCCGCGTCGACGACGGCCGCGCCGCCGCTCGCCGGGGTCAGGGTGAACTTCAGCGGCGTACCGGTCTTCGCGTCCACCGCGATCGTGACCGCGCCGACCGTCGAGCCGGACTGCTTGGGCTTGATCTGCAGCCGGTACGCGTCGCGGCCCGCGATCTGCGCCGTGCCGTCGACGGTGAACGACGTGGTGTCGCCGGACGCCTCGATGATCTTGTCGGTGAGTTCCTTGGGCGTGACGGGCACCTCGCGGCCCTGCTTCTTCGCGCGGTCGCCGGCGGGCCGGGTGTCCTTGGCGTGGTACGCCTCGTCCGACGCGCTGTCGTAGGCCCACACGTCCGCGCCGTTGTGGATCAGGCTGTACTCGGACGCGTCGTCCAGGATCGACAGCTTCTGCCGGTCCTGGCCGTCCGCCGCGACGCGCAGCGTGTGCGTACCGGAGGCGAGCTCGGTCAGCTTCGCCTGCGGGTCGGCCGAGGACGAGCCCTTGTCCCCGCCGGTGAGGCCCGAAGCCGCGCCGCCCAGCGACGGCAGGCCCAGATCCGTGTGGATCTTCACGGTGCCGGACAGCTGCTCGGTGTCCGACGCGGCGATCTTCTCGATGAGTTCCTGGGCGGTGATCTTCGGGAGATCCGGGTCGCCGGAGTCGGCGAGCGCCGGGACGAGCCCGATCGTCGCCGCGGCCACCCCCACCACGGCGACCGGGACCGCGTAGCGGGTCACCTTGCGGCGCACGGCGCTCTGGCTGTCTTCGGATTCGTACGGTGCCATGTCTGTTGCCCTACCTCCGTGTTCGGCGGCGGCTTACCGTCCTGTGCACTCGTCCACTCTGCGTCCACCCCAAGCCGCCATTCTCACCCGAATTGGTCAGGAGTGGTGTACTCAATCTGACCAAACCGGCCACGGGGAAGCGTCAGACCGCGGGATCAACTCCGCGTACGCCTACGGGATGACATGAGGGAGCGGTCCCGGGCCCGACCCGTAGGGGGTGGGACCGGGCCGGACACGGATCAGCGGGGAACACGCCTGGCCGGGGCGAGGAAGCCCCGGACAGCCGATATGACCTGCATCACATTTTCGGTACGGCGCCGAGAGCCCCGGCCGCGAGCGCCGGTCCGGGCAGGTCACCCGGCGCGGTGCACCACCGCGTCGCAGAGCTCCACCAGCGCCGACTTCGCCTCGCACTCCGGGAGCGGGGCGAGGGCGGCGCGGGCGTCCTCGGCGTAGCGCACGGTGTCGCGGCGGGCCTGCTCCAGGGCCGGGTGGGCGCGCAGCCGGGAGATCGCCTCGGCGAGCCGCTCGTCGTCCGCGAGGTCCGAGTCGAGGAGCTCGACCAGGGCCTGGTCCTCGGGCAGGCCGAGCAGCCGGGCGCGCTCGCGCAGTCGCAGCACCGGCAGCGTGGGGATGCCCTCGCGCAGGTCCGTGCCGGGCGTCTTGCCGGACTCGTGCGAGTCGGAGGCGATGTCGAGCACGTCGTCGGCGAGCTGGAAGGCGACGCCGAGCCGCTCCCCGTACTGGGTGAGCACGTCCACGACCGTCTCGTCGGCGCCGGACATCATGGCGCCGAAGCGGCAGGCCACGGCGATGAGGGAGCCGGTCTTGCCGCTGAGCACGTCCAGGTAGTGGTCGACGGGGTCGCGGCCGTCGGCCGGGCCCGCCGTCTCCAGGATCTGGCCGGTGACCAGGCGCTCGAACGCCTCCGCCTGGATGCGCACGGCATCCGGGCCGAGGTCGGCCAGGATGTGCGAGGCGCGGGCGAAGAGGAAGTCGCCGGTCAGGACCGCGACGGAGTTGCCCCAGCGCTGATTGGCGCTCTCCACGCCGCGGCGCACGTCGGCCTCGTCCATCACGTCGTCGTGGTAGAGCGTCGCGAGGTGGGTGAGCTCGACGACGACGGCGGAGGGCACGATGCCCGGCGCGTACGGGTCGCCGAACTGGGCGGCGAGCGTCACGAGCAGCGGCCGGAAGCGCTTGCCCCCGGCCCGCACCAGGTGCTGGGCGGCCTCCGTGATGAAGGGGACCTCGCTCTTGGTCGCTTCGAGCAGGCCCTCCTCGACAGCCGTCAAACCAGCCTGGACATCGGCTTCGAGAGCCTGGTCCCGCACGCTAAGACCGAAAGTCCCGACGACGGTCACGAGAGGTTCTCCTGTCTGCTGACGATCACGACGCTCACATGGCGAACTCGGTCGATCATTCGGTCGATGACACGGTTTGTCGATGTGTCGCTGCCATCACTCAAGTCAGCGTATCCGGTCGCGTTTCGATCACAGGGGGCGCCTGCCCGGACAACCCAGCCCGGGCGCCTCCGAGACACCCCCGGTATGTTCTTGATCAGCCAATACGACCGGGAGTACGCACTTTGTCCCGCACAGCCACCGACGCCGACCCCGCGGCCGAGCCGCCGCCGGGCGACGACACCGCCTTCTTCGGGCAGCCCCGCGGCCTGCTGACCCTGTCGGGCCTGGAGGTCTGGGAACGCTTCTCGTTCCTCGGCATGCAGGCCATTCTCGTCCTGTTCTTCGCCGATACCGTCGCACACGGCGGCATGGGCATGGACCCCGGCACGGCGGCATCGGTCTCGGCGGCGTACGGAACCCTCGTCTACCTGGTCTCCGTCGCCGGCGGCTGGCTCGCCGACCGGATCCTCGGCTCGTACCGCGCCGTCCTGTGGGGCGGCATCCTCATCGCCTGCGGCCACTACTCGATGGCGGTGCCCACGGCGACCATGACCTGGGTCGGCCTCGGCCTGATCAGCGCCGGCACCGGCCTGCTCAAGCCGAACGTGGCCTCCATGGTCGGCAAGCTGTACCGCACCGACGACCAGCGCCGCGACGCCGGCTTCGCGCTGTACTACATGGGCATCAACATCGGCGCGTTCGCCGGCCCGCTGATCACCGGCTGGCTCGGTGACCACAAGGGCTGGCACTGGGGCTTCTCGGCGGCCGCGGTCGGCATGACCCTCGGCCTGATCCAGTACGTCGCCGGGCGGCGTCACCTGGCCGGGCGCAAGCACGCCGCCGAGTACGCGCTGCCGCCCGAGGGAATGCGCCGGGCGATCCGCACGATCGTCCTGGGCGCGGTCGTGGTGGCGGCGCTCGCGGCCCTGCTGGCCTCGGTCGGCTGGCTGACGATGGACCGCTTCGTCGACTGCCTCACGGTCATCTCGGTGGTCGCGCCGGTCGTGTACTTCACGGTGATGTTCCGCAGCCCGCGCGTCACGGCCGAGGAGCGCGGCCGGCTGCGCCCCTACCTGGTCCTGTTCGTCGCCTCCGTGGCCTTCAACTTCATCCTCTTCCAGGCCTACTCGACGATGATGCTGCTGGCCTCGACGAACGCCGAGACGACCATCTTCGGCTTCCACTTCCCGGCCAGCTGGTACGCCTCCGCGCTCGGCGCCTTCGAGGTCGCCCTGGCGCCCGTGGTGGCCGGTGTCTGGGCGCGGATGGGCCCGCGCCAGCCGCACGCCTCCAACAAGATCGCGCTCGGCGTGATCCTCGGCGGCCTGTCGTTCCTCCTGATGGTCCTGCCGACCTCGGGCCACGGCGACGACACGTACAAGATGGCCGTCTGGTGGATCGTCGGCTCCTACCTGCTGCTCGGTCTCGGCGACATCCTCGTGGAGACGTCGGGCATGTCGGCGACGACCAAGCTCGCCCCGAAGGCCTTCGCCAGCCAGACCATGTCGCTCTGGTTCCTGTCGCTCGCCCTCGCCAACGGCATCCAGGCACAGACCGTGAAGCTCTACGGCGAGGTCTCCAACCCCGCCTACTTCGGCGTCAACGGCGCGATCGCCGTCGCGGTCGGTGTCGCCGTCATCGCCCTGGCGCCGTGGCTGCGCCGCACCATGCACCCCGTTCACTGAGCCCACCGAGGCCATCGAGGTTTTCCCATGAGCACTCCGAAGATCCGGACGACATTCCCGTACGGGACCACCCGCGAGGACATCCGCGTACCCCTCTCCGACGGGACGACGCTCTTCGCGCGCGTCTGGCGCCCCGTGACCGACGAGCCGGTCCCGGTCCTCCTCGAGTACCTCCCGTACCGCCTCTCCGACTGGACGGCGCCGCGCGACTGGCAGCGCCACCCCTGGTACGCGGGCCACGGCTACGCCTCCGTGCGCGTGGACGTGCGCGGGCACGGCAACAGCGAGGGCATGCCCGGCGACGAGTACGACGCGCAGGAGCTCGCGGACGGCGTCGAGGTCGTCAACTGGCTGGCCGAACAGCCCTGGTCGTCCGGCAAGGTCGGCATGTTCGGCATCTCCTGGGGCGGCTTCAACTCCCTCCAGATCGCGGCCCTCGCGCCCGAGCCGCTCAAGGCGATCATCACGGTCTGCTCCGCCGACGACCGCTATGACAACGACGTGCACTACATGGGTGGTTCCGTCCTCGCCGTGGACATGCACGCGTGGGCGGCGACCATGCTCGCGTTCGTGTCGCGGCCGCCGGACCCGCAGTTCGTCGGCGACCGCTGGCGCGAGATGTGGGTGGACCGCCTGGAGGCCGTCGAGCCGTTCATCCACACCTGGCTGGGCCACCAGACCCGCGACGACTACTGGCGGCACGGCAGTGTCTGCGAGGACTACTCGGCCATCAAGGCGGGCGTCCTCGCGGTGGGCGGCTGGCACGACCCGTACCGCGACACCGTGCTCAGGCTGATGGAGCACCTGCCGGACGACCAGGCGCGCGGGATCATCGGCCCCTGGTCGCACCAGTACCCGGACCGCGGCCTGCCGCCGGGCCCGGCGATCGGCTTCCTCCAGGAGACGCTGCGCTGGTGGGACCACTGGCTCAAGGGCGAGGACACGGGCGTGATGGCCGAGCCCAAGCTCCGCTCCTGGATCAGCGATTCTCACCCGCCGGCGACGGTGTACGAGGAGCTGCCGGGCCGCTGGGTCGGCGACCCGTCCTGGCCCTCCCCGCATGTCTCGCCGGTCTCGTACGCGCTCCAGGGCGCGCCGGTGCTCGTCCGCTCGCCGCAGCAGACGGGGCTGGACGCGGGCCGCTTCTTCCCGTTCGGGAACGACGCGGACCTGCCGCCGGACCAGCGCGACGAGGACGCGAAGTCGGCCTGCTTCGAGTTCGAAGTACCGTCGGACGTGCGGGTGCTGGGGCGTCCGCGTGTGACGGCGCGGATCACCTGCGGCGTGCCCCGGGGCCAGGTCGTGGCCCGGCTGTGCGACATCGCGCCGGACGGCTCCTCGACGCTGGTCACCCGGGGCGTGCTCAACCTGTCGTCGCGGCACGGCCGGGCGGCGTCGGTGCCCTGGCTGCCCGGCACCACCGAGGACGTCACGTTCGAACTGAACGGCATCGGCCACACCTTCCCCGCCGGGCACCGCATCCGGCTCGCGGTGTCCTCGGCGTACTGGCCCTGGATCTGGCCCCAGCCCGGCTCGGCGTCCGGCTTCACGCTCGACCCGGTGGGCAGCTCCCTCGAACTGCCGGTGCGCTCCGGCGACCTGGGCGGCGCCGTGTCCTTCGGCGAGCCCGAGCAGTCCGAGCCGCTGGGCGTGGTGTACCCCGCGTCACTGGACGAACAGCGCCCGGAGCGGCTGGTCGTACGGGACGTGGCCAAGGGCGAGTGGAAGCTGGAGGTCGACCCCCGGTACGGCGGTACGCGCGTCTATCCCGACGGCCTCGAATTCACCGAGGACGCGCTGGAGACCTACGTCGTCCAGGAGGACGACCCGCTCTCGGCCCGCACCCGCTCCGACTGGTCGATCCGGCTGCACCGGCCGGAACTGGCGTGGGACGCGACGGTGGAGACCCGGTCCGAGATCTCCTGCACGGAGAGCGAGTTCGTCACGTCCAGCGAGGTGGTGTGCCGGGACGGCGGCGAGGTGGTGTTCCACCGGACGTGGGAGAAGCGGATTCCGCGGACGGCGGGGTAGCGGTTCGGGGGGCGGGTACGCCCCGCCCCCCCCCTCTCGCTCAGCCTCCGAACAGCCGCTCAAGAACGACGGCCACCCCGTCCGCCTCGTTCGACCCGGTCACCTCGTCCGCCACCGCCTTCAGCTCGGGATGCGCGTTCTCCATCGCCACCCCGCGCCCCGCCCACCCGAACATCGGCACATCGTTCGGCATGTCACCGAAGGCGACGGTGTCGTCGGGCCCGACGCCGAGCCGCTCGGCGGCGAGTCCGAGTCCGGTCGCCTTCGTCACGCCGCGCGGCTGGAGTTCGACCGTGCCGGGGCCCGACATCGTGACGGTGGCCAGCGGGCCGACCGCGGCCCGCGCCACGGCCGCCAACTCGTCGTCCGTCAGGGCCGGGTGACGCAGCAGCACCTTGCTGATGGGCCGCGCCCACAGATCGGCGCGGCGGTGCACCCGGACGGCCGGCAGCGTGGGGTGCGGCATCAGGTACTGCGGCTCGATGAGGGTCAGCCCGTCCACGCCGTCCTGGTCGACGGCCGCGTGGACCTGGCCGACCTCCGCCTCGATCTTCCCGATCGCCTGCTCGGCCAGTTCCCGGTCGAGCGTCAGCGACCACAGCAGCCGGTCGCCCACGGCGTCGTACAGCTGCGCCCCCTGCGCGCACACGGCGAGACCGGTGGCGCCGCCGAGGTCGTCGAGCAGCGGTTTGACGCGGGGCGCGGGGCGGCCCGTCGCCACGATGTGCCGGGCACCGGCCGCGGCGGCTGTCGCCAGGGCGTCCCGGGTGCGGTCGGAGACCGTGTCGTCGCCGCGCAGCAGCGTTCCGTCCAGGTCCGTGGCGATGAGGGCATATGCGGGTGCGGCCATGATCCGAAGAATACGGACCAGCGGCCCCAACGACCCGTCGAGTACCGGCCGTGTGGGGTGTGTGTGGTAATGCGTCGGCGCCGCCGCGTTCCCCGAGTGCGCGCCACGCCGACCGGGCCGTGAACGCCCCGACGTCACCGGCCGCGAGCAGGAGCGGCAGCGTCCGGGCGCGTCCCGCGACGGGATCCGAGGCCGCGCCGAACCGGCCCCGCACGCCCGAGGCGCGCGGGAACCCGGGTGCGGACCCACCCCCACGGCGGCCCGCACCCGGGACCGGTCACCCGTGGGCCGCCGCCAGATGCCGGGCCAGCCGCGGCGACGCGAACTCGGTGCCGCACACGAACCGCATCACCGGCCCGTACGACGACCCGCCGAGCATGCCCGTGAAGTAGAGCCCGGGGACCGACGACACGTACCCGGCGCCGAGGCGCGGTGTGCCCCGGCTCACGGCGATCCGGGTGCGCAGCCCGTCGCCCAGGAACGGCATCGCGGCCAGGTCCACCCGATAGCCCGTCGCCGCGATCACATGGTCCGCGGACAGCTCCTCGCGGCGGTCGCCGTGCGTGCGGACGGCGAGGACGGGCGCCCCGTCCGACACCGTCGCCCCCTCGACGGAGGCGACCTCCCGCACCGCCACCTTGCCCTCGAACCGCTCGCGCAGCCACCACGCGCCGAGCGGTCCGAGCACCCGCCGGACGAGGAAGTGCCGCGCCTGCGGTGGCAGTTGGCGGTACTGGTGCGGGTAGTACGTGAGCGCGTACAGCGACCAGGCCCGGCCGAACGGCGTCTCCGGGCGGAACCTCGGCTGGCCCCACGGCGGCGCCCCGAACCGCACCCGGCCCGTGCCGCGCGCCACCACCCGCACGCTCGCCCCGGCCTCCGCCGCGAGCACCGCCGTCTCCAGGGCGGACTGGCCCGCCCCGACGACGATCAGCTCCTGGCCGGCGAACCGCGACAGGTCGTGGTGCTGGGCGCTGTGCGAGAGCGGGCCGCTGGGCGCGGGCCCGTCGGGCGCGGCCGCGGCGAGCTCGCGCGGCAGGTGTTCCAGGCCCGACAGACCGGTGGCGACGACCACGGCACGCGCCGTGAACTGCTCCCCCGAGTCGAGCTTCAGCTCGAAGCCCGCGCCGCTGTGCCGGTCGACGGAGACGACGCGGACCCGCTCCAGGTCGGGCACCAGCTTCTCCTGGAACCACTCCCCGTAGGCGACGAACGTCTCCGCGGAGATCAGGTCCACGTCGGTGACGAGGCGCTTGATGCCGGCCGCGTCGCAGTAGTCGACCAGGTCGTGGCCGCGCTGCGGCGCGTCGATGTTCGACGCGGACGGCACGGACTTGAGGATCATGCCTTCGGGCATGTGTGAGCGCCAGCTCACCATGGGATCGCCGAAGACCCTGACGGGGATGCCGCGCGCCCGCAGATGGGCGGCGGTGGACAGGCCGTAGGGGCCCGCCCCGATGACAGCTACCGGATGGATCACGAAGTCCCTCCCCAGGACGACGCAGCGTCACTTACTTCGTGCCGGCCCCCGCGGATCAGGCGGGCGAACCGGACGTGCTGCCACGGCGGTTGGTCCGCCACAGCTGATAGAGATGCCGCGCCCCCGGCCGTACGAAGCGGGCGAGCATCGTGAGGAACGGCAGTGGATCGTCGGCCGCCCACCACGCCAGCTCCGTGCCGCTCGCGCGGGACGGGGCGTGCGGGGTCGTGTAACCACTGCGCCGGTACGCGAGCAGGGCCGGCAGGTCGATGTTCTCCACGACATACCGGTGCCCCGCCCGCTGCTCCCCCTCCGGGACGTCACGGCCGGTGAGGTGGAGGTGGAGGGCGCGCACGACGTCGACGCCCGCCTCGTTCTCGAACAGGCGGAACTGGGCGCCCATCCGCGGATTGAAGTCGAGCAGCTTGTACTGTCCGTCGCGCCGGTCGAAGCGCAGGTCGAGGTCGACGATGCCGGTGAAGCCGATCTGCTTGATGAAACGCGCGGCGATGTCCGCGAGTTCCGGATTGTCGACGACGTACGCGTTCGCCGTCATGCCCGCGTGCGGCGGCCACGAGCGGACCTTGACCCCGGTGAACATCGCGCGGGGCGTGGAGTCCTGGTCGAAGTACGCGTGCACGATCCAGTCCTCGGCGTCCTCGCGCGGCAGGTACTCCTGCAGGATCACGCCGGGCCGCTCGCCCCAGTCCCGGGCGAGCGCCCGCAGGCCGTCGGGGGTGGCGATCCTCGTCGTCCCGTTCACCGCCGGGCTGCTGCGGCGGGTGAACGCCTCCCGGTTCTTCGCGACGACCGGGAAGCGCGCCTTCTTCGCGAACTCCTCGATGTCCGCGCGGCTCTTCGGGAACGCGGCCGCCGGCGACGGGATCCCGTGCTCCACGCACAGCTCGTGCAGCCCCTGCTTACTGGCCAGCCGGCGCGGCAACTCCCGCTCCACACGCGGGAAGAGATACCCCGCCCCGGCGAGCGGGTCCTGGTGCTCGGCGATGAGGACGGCCGCTTCCTCGTCCGTCGGGATCAGCACGGTGGGCCGCCCGATGCGGCGCGCGATGCGCAGCAGCCCGTCGACGAGGCGCCCCGGCTCCTCGGCCCCGGTGGTCCGCCAGGGAAAGGCCCGGCGCAGATGGCGCGAGGCGGCCGCGGGCGTGTACCGGTCCTCGGTGATCGCGTACATGGGCACACCGAGGCGGCCCAGGCTGCGGATGGCTCCCACCCCTCCGTGGTGCAGCGGATAGTCGCCGAACTTGACGATGAGGCCCGGCACGTCGCGGTCGACGACGAAAGGCACACCCCCGGCACCGCTTCGAGCACTCCCGGCACTCCTGGCCACGGGTCCCCCCACGTGTCCTGTCCCCCTTAGGACCCGGCCCCACCCCGTCCGCGCCCACCGGACATAGACGCTAAGCCGGAACCGACCACTCCATCAACGGGTCATTCGGACATTGCGAACTCTTTAGGCACTGCCCGAACCGGCTTCTCCCACGTAACGTGAGCCGCACTCGATGGAAAGTGAGGCAGGTAGGCATGGCTGGCACGCCCGAGCACACCCCGCTCGACCTCCCCGAAGGCGACCCCTTCGGCCCGCACAACCTTCCCTACGGGATCTTCTCCGAGGGCGCCGACGGCGAACGCCGGGTCGGAGTCCGTCTCGGCGACCACGTCCTCGACGCGGGCGCGGCGGCAGCGGCCCTCGGCTCCCCCTACGTCTCGCTCCTGGCCCGGCCGACCCTCAACCCGCTGCTGGCGGCGGGCCGTACGGCCTGGTCCGACGTGCGCCGCGCGCTGACCGCCTGGCTGACGGTGCCCGCCCACCGGGAGACCGTCCTGCCCCTCCTGCACCCGCTCTCCTCGGTCACCCTGCACCTCCCCTTCGAGGTCGCCGACTACGTCGACTTCTACGCCTCCGAGAACCACGCCTCGAACCTCGGCCGGCTCTTCCGCCCCGACGAGGAGCCGCTGAAGCCCAACTGGAAGCATCTGCCGGTGGGTTACCACGGCCGGTCCGGCACCGTGGTGGTCTCCGGGACCGATGTGGTGCGCCCGTCCGGCCAGCGCAAGGGCCCGGCCGACCCGGCACCGGTCTTCGGCCCCTCCGTCCGCCTCGACATCGAGACGGAGGTCGGTTACGTCGTCGGGGCTCCCTCCGCGCAGGGCACCGCCGTGCCGCTGTCCTCGTACCGGGACCACGTCTTCGGTCTCTGCCTGCTCAACGACTGGTCGGCGCGCGACATCCAGGCCTGGGAGACGGTTCCGCTCGGCCCGCACCTCGGCAAGTCCTTCGCGACCTCGATCTCGGCGTGGATCACGCCGCTGGAGGCGCTGGACGCGGCCCGCGTCCCGGCCCCGGAGCGCACGTACCCGCTGCTGCCGTACCTGGACGACTCCGACCCCGCGGACGACCCGGCGGGCTACGACCTGCGGATCACGGTCTCCCTCAACGGCCATGTCATCTCGGAGCCCCCCTTCTCCGGCATGTACTGGACCGGCGCCCAGATGCTGGCCCATATGACGGTCAACGGCGCCTCCCTGCGCACCGGCGACCTCTACGGCTCCGGCACGATCAGCGGCACCGAGGACAACGAGCGCGGCTCGCTCATCGAGATCACCTGGAACGGGCAGCACCCCCTCGAACTCCCCGACGGCAAGCGGGGCTTCCTGGAGGACGGCGACGTGGTGACCCTCTCCGCCTGGGCCCCCGGCCCGCACGGCACCAAGGTGGGCCTCGGCGACGTCACGGGCAGGATCACGGCAGCGCCCCACTAGAAGCGCGGGGAACTGCGCGAGCGACGACGACGGCGCAGCACCCGCCGACGGATCAGTGACCGGCAACGGCGCCGAGGCGGGCGCCCCCGGCGCGGGCGGCACCTCTCACCGCCGCCCGCGCCACAGCGCCGCCGCTCACCGCCACACCGCCGGAGGCCCCGTCACCAGTCGATGTCGTCCGGCTCGGGCCCGAAGTCCGGCTCCGGCCCGAAGTCTCCCTCCCCCTCCTGCGCCCCCGGACCGGACCCGGCATCGGCACCCGCACCGGCACCCGCATCGCCCCCGTCCAGCGCGGCCAGCGCCGCAAGCACCCCCTCGCCCCACGTCGCCAGCTTCTTCTCGCCGACGCCGCCGATCGTGCCCAACTGCCCGAGGGACGTGGGCCGCTGGACCGCGATCTCCTTGAGCGTCGCGTCGTGGAAGATGACGTACGCCGGGACCCCGTTCTCCTTCGCCTGTGCTCCGCGCCAGGCCCGCAGCGCCTCGAAGACGGGCATCAGCTCCTCGGGCAGATCGGCCGCCGGCGACTTGGCCCTGCGCTCACGCGCGGTGGAGCGCGACGCCGCCTTCGGGGCCTCCTTGCGCAGCCGCACCTCCCGCTGCCGCCCGAGCACGGTCCCGCTCTCCTCGGTGAGCACCAGCGTCCCGTACTCGCCCTCGACCGCGATGAGGGACTGGGCGAGCAACTGCCGCACCACGCCCCGCCATTCGTTCTCGGTCAGGTCCTCGCCGATGCCGAAGACGGAGAGCTGGTCGTGGTCGAACTGGATGACCTTCGCGGTGCGCTTGCCCAGCAGGATGTCGATGATCTGGCCCGCGCCGAACTTCTGCCCCCGCTCCCGCTGCAGCCGCACCACCGTGGACAGGATCTTCTGGGCGGCGACGGTGCCGTCCCAGGTCTCGGGCGGGGTCAGGCAGGTGTCGCAGTTGCCGCAGGAGCCGGGCGCCTCCTGCCCGAAGTACGTCAGGAGCTGGGCGCGGCGGCACTGCGCCGTCTCGCACAGCGCCAGCATCGAGTCGAGATGGGACGACGCCCGGCGCCGGAACGCCTCGTCGCCCTCCCCCATGTTGATCAGCTTCCGCTGCTGGACGACGTCCTGCAGCCCGTACGCCATCCAGGCCGTGGACGGCATTCCGTCGCGCCCGGCACGGCCGGTCTCCTGGTAGTACCCCTCGACGGACTTCGGCAGGTCCAGGTGGGCGACGAACCGGACGTCGGGCTTGTCGATGCCCATGCCGAACGCGATGGTCGCGCAGACGACGAGGCCCTCCTCGCGCAGGAACCGGGACTGGTGCGCCGCGCGCGTGCCCGCGTCGAGGCCCGCGTGGTACGGCACGGCGTCGATCCCGTTCCGGCAGAGGAACTCTGCGGTCGCCTCCACCGACTTGCGCGACAGGCAGTACACGATGCCCGCGTCGCCCTCGTGCTCCTGCTTGAGGAAGGAGAGCAGCTGCTTCTTCGGGTCGGCCTTGCCGACGATCCGGTACTGGATGTTGGGCCGGTCGAAGCTCGCCACGAAGTGCTTGGCGTCCGGCATGCCCAGGCGCTGGGTGATCTCCTGGTGCGTGGCGTGCGTCGCCGTCGCGGTGAGCGCGATGCGCGGCACGTCGGGCCAGCGCTGGCCGAGCACCGACAGCGCCAGATAGTCGGGGCGGAAGTCGTGGCCCCACTGCGCGACACAGTGCGCCTCGTCGATGGCGAAGACCGAGATCCTGCCGCGGGACAGCAGGTCGAGGGTGTTGTCGAGACGCAGCCGCTCCGGCGCCAGGTAGAGCAGGTCCAGCTCGCCCGCGAGGAACTCGGCCTCGACGGTGCGCCGCTCGTCGAAGTCCTGCGTCGAGTTCATGAACCCGGCGCGCACCCCGAGCGCGCGCAGCGCGTCCACCTGGTCCTGCATCAGCGCGATCAGCGGCGAGACGACCACACCGGTGCCCGGCCTGACCAGGGCCGGGATCTGGTAGCAGAGCGACTTGCCGCCACCGGTCGGCATGAGGACGACGGAGTCCCCGCCCGCGACCACGTGCTCGATGATCGCTTCCTGCTCACCCCGGAAGGCGTCGTACCCGAAGACGCGGTGGAGCGTGGTGAGTGCCTCGCTCCCGGTCACCTCGCTCATACCCAGTCCCGTCCTGCCGATCTCGACTTCCCCCGCAACGATAGGGGTCCGGACCGACAGCCCGAGACTTATCCACAACAGACCCTGTGGATAACTTCCTCACAGTCAGAGAGTCGTTCACACGTCCGTGGGAGACCAGATCATTACCGAGCGTCAGCCTGAGAGCTCCGGCGAGACTCCGTCCCGTGGGAGCACCGCTGGGCATCGAACCGAAGGCGTCCACGCCTACCTGGCCGATGCCGCCCGAGGGCGGCTACACCGCCGACGACCTGGACCGGCTTCCGAATCTCCCGCCGCACACGGAATTGATCGACGGGAGCCTGGTCTTCGCGACTCCGCAGACCGTGCTTCACACGCGCACCATCGACTTCTTCGATGGGCAGTTGCAGTCCGTGGCACCGGCGCAGTTCGGCCGTCGTCCACGCCTTCGAGCGGGAGCCCACCACCGGCGTCTACGTCAGCGTCGGGATCTTCCGCGAGCGCATGAAGGCGGACGCGCCCTTCCCCGTGGACCTGGACCTCATGGCGATCAAGGCCCGGCGCGACAGGGACTGAGACCCCGGACATGCGGAAGCCCGGCTCCCCACGAGGGGCCGGGCTTCCGTGGATCCGTATGCGGCCTACCGGACGAAGACGCTCGCCTGACCCGCCAGATCCAGGAAGTACTGCGGCGCGAGGCCGAGCACGATCGTCACCGCGACGCCCACCGCGATCGTCGTCATGGTCAGCGGCGAGGGCACGGCGACGGTCGGGCCGTCCGCCTTCGGCTCGCTGAAGAACATCAGGACGATCACGCGGATGTAGAAGAACGCGGCGATGGCCGACGACACCACACCGACCACGACGAGCGCACCCGCGCCGCCCTCGGCCGCGGCCTTGAACACCGCGAACTTCCCCGCGAACCCGGAGGTCAGCGGGATACCGGCGAAGGCGAGCAGGAAGATCGCGAAGACCGCCGCGACCAGCGGCGAGCGCCGGCCGAGCCCCGCCCACTTCGACAGGTGCGTCGCCTCGCCGCCCGCGTCGCGCACCAGCGTCACCACGGCGAAGGCGCCGATCGTGACGAAGGAGTACGCGCCCAGGTAGAAGAGGACCGACGAGACGCCGTCCGGGCTGGTGGCGATGACACCGGCCAGGATGAAGCCGGCGTGCGCGATCGACGAGTAGGCGAGGAGCCGCTTGATGTCGGTCTGTGTGATCGCGACGATCGCGCCCGCGAGCATCGTGACGATGGCGACGGCCCACATGACCGGCCGCCAGTCCCAGCGCAGCCCCGGCAGGACCACGTACAGGAGCCGGAGCAGCGCACCGAACGCCGCGACCTTCGTGGCCGCCGCCATGAAGCCGGTGACCGGCGTCGGGGCGCCCTGGTAGACGTCCGGGGTCCACATGTGGAACGGCACGGCGCCGACCTTGAACAGCAGGCCCATCACCACGAGTGCCATGCCGATGAGCAGCAGCGCGTCGTTGCCCATCGTGTCGGCGAGGGCCGGGTCGATGTTCTGCACCGAGCCGTCGGCGACGCTCGCGATGGTGGCGTACGAGACGGAGCCCGCGTAGCCGTACAGCAGCGCGATGCCGAACAGCGTGAAGGCCGAGGCGAACGCGCCGAGCAGGAAGTACTTGACCGCGGCCTCCTGCGACACGAGCCGCTTGCGGCGGGCCACGGCGCACAGCAGGTACAGCGGCAGGGAGAAGACCTCCAGGGCGATGAACAGCGTCAGCAGATCGTTCGCCGCGGGGAAGACCAGCATGCCGCCGATGGCGAAGAGCGCCAGCGGGAACACCTCGGTGGTGGTGAACCCGGCCTTCACGGCGGCCTTTTCGCTGTCGCTGCCGGGGACGGACGCGGCCTGCGCGGCGAACGAGTCGACGCGGTTGCCGTGCGCCTCCGGGTCGAGCCGCCGCTCCGCGAACGTGAAGATCGACACCAACCCGGCCAGCAGGATGGTCCCTTGGAGGAAGAGCGCCGGGCCGTCGACGGCGATCGCGCCCATGGCCGCGATGTGCGCCTTCGTCGTGCCGTACCCGCCGGCCGCCAGTGCCACGACCGCCGCGAAGGCGGCCGCGAGGGCGACGACGGACAGGAAGACCTGTACGTAGTAGCGGGACCGGCGCGGCACGAAGGCCTCGACCAGGATCCCCAGGACGGCGGCACCGATGACGATCAAGGTCGGGGACAATTGCCCGTATTCGATCTTCGGTGCGTCGATCTTGGAGATCGGATCGGCCGCCGTTGTCCACAGGCTGTGGACAGCTGGCGCGCTCACCAGATCACTCATGTGTGAACTCACTTGTGAGCCGCCTCCACTTCCGGCTTCGGGTCCTTCTTCTGGACGTCGGACATGGTGTGCTTGACCGCCGGGTTCACCAGCTCGGTGAGCGGCTTCGGGTACACACCGAGGAAGATCAGTACCCCGATCAGCGGGACCACGACCGCGAGTTCACGCACGCGCAGGTCGGCGATGCCCTCGTTCGACGGCTTCACCGGGCCGGTCATGGTGCGCTGGTAGAGGACCAGCGTGTAGAGCGCGGCCAGGACGATGCCGAAGGTCGCGATGATGCCGATCACCGGGTAGCGCGTGAACGTGCCGACCAGGACCAGGAATTCACTCACGAAGGGCGCGAGGCCCGGCAGGGACAGCGTGGCGAGACCACCGATGAGGAACGTGCCGGCGAGCACCGGCGCGACCTTCTGCACACCGCCGTAGTCCGCGATGAGGCGCGAGCCGCGCCGGGAGATCAGGAATCCGGCGACCAGCATCAACGCGGCCGTCGAAATACCGTGGTTGACCATGTAGAGCGTCGCGCCGGACTGGCCCTGGCTGGTCATCGCGAAGATGCCCAGGATGATGAAGCCGAAGTGCGAGATCGACGCGTACGCCACCAGGCGCTTGATGTCGCGCTGGCCGACCGCGAGCAGCGCTCCGTACACGATGCTGATGAGCGCCAGTACGAGAATGACCGGCGTCGCCCACTTGCTCGCCTCCGGGAACAGCTGGAGGCAGAAGCGGAGCATCGCGAAGGTGCCGACCTTGTCGACAACTGCCGTGATCAGTACGGCGACCGGGGCCGTGGCCTCGCCCATCGCGTTCGGCAGCCAGGTGTGCAGCGGCCACAGCGGGGCCTTCACCGCGAAGGCGAAGAAGAACCCGAGGAAGAGCAGCCGCTCGGTGTTGGTCGCCATGTCGAGCGAGCCGTTGGCCCGCGCGGCCGCGATCTCCTGGAGCGAGAAGTTCCCCGCGACCACGTAGAGACCGATCACGGCCGCCAGCATGATGAGACCGCCGACGAGGTTGTAGAGGAGGAACTTGACCGCGGCGTACGAACGCTGGGTCGCGGCCTCCTTCTCGCCGTGCGGGCCCGCACGGTCCCCGAAGCCGCCGATGAGGAAGTACATCGGGATGAGCATGGCTTCGAAGAAGATGTAGAAGAGGAAGACGTCGGTGGCCTCGAAGGAGATGATCACCATCGCCTCGACCAGCAGGATCAGGGCGAAGAAGCCCTGGGTCGGACGCCACCGGCTGTTGCCGGTCTCCTGCGGGTCCGCGTCGTGCCAGCCGGCCAGGATCACGAACGGGATCAGCAGCGCGGTCAGCGCGACGAGCGCGACCCCGATGCCGTCCACACCCAGCTCGTACCGGACCCCGAAGTCCGCGATCCACGCGTGGGATTCCGTGAGTTGGTAGCGGGCGCCGTCCGGATCGAAGCGGACCGCCACCACGGCCGCGACCACCAGCGTCGCGAGCGAGAAGAGCAGCGCGAGCCACTTGGCCGCGGTGCGCTGCTTCGCCGGCACGGCGGCCGTGGCGATCGCGCCCACGGCCGGAAGCACCGCCGTCGCTGTCAGCAGAGGAAAGGACATCGGTATCAGACCGCCCTCATCAGCAGGGTCGCGGCGACGATGACCGCCGCACCGCCGAACATCGAGACGGCGTACGAGCGCACGTAGCCGTTCTGGAGCTTGCGCAGCCGGCCGGAGAGGCCGCCCACGGAAGCGGCCGTCCCGTTGACCACCCCGTCGACCAGGGTGTGGTCGACGTACACCAGCGAGCGCGTGAGGTGCTCGCCGCCGCGTACGAGGACGACGTGGTTGAAGTCGTCCTGGAGCAGGTCGCGCCGGGCGGCGCGGGTGAGCAGCGAGCCGCGCGGGGCGAGCACCGGCACCTCGCGGCGCCCGTACTGGAGCCAGGCGATGGCCACACCGATCACCAGGGCCACCATGGTGGCTCCGGTGACCGCGGCCGCGCTGATCGGCGGGTGACCGTGCTCGTGGCCGGTGACCGGCTCCAGCCAGTTCAGGAAGCGGTCGCCGATCGAGAAGAACCCACCGGCGAAGACCGAGCCGACGGCGAGCACGATCATCGGGATCGTCATGGACGACGGGGACTCGTGCGGGTGCGGCTCGTGGCCTTCGGCGTCGGGCTGCCAGCGCTTCTCACCGAAGAAGGTCATGATCATCACGCGGGTCATGTAGAACGCGGTGATGGCCGCGCCGAGCAGGGCGACGGAGCCGAGGATCCAGCCTTCCGTCCCGCCCTTCGCGAACGCCGCCTCGATGATCTTGTCCTTGGAGAAGAAGCCGGACAGGCCCGGGAAGCCGATGATGGCGAGGTACCCGAGGCCGAACGTCACGAAGGTGACCGGCATGTACTTCCGCAGAGCGCCGTACTTGCGCATGTCCACCTCGTCGTTCATGCCGTGCATGACCGAACCGGCGCCGAGGAAGAGCCCGGCCTTGAAGAAGCCGTGCGTCACCAGATGCATGATCGCGAAGACGTAGCCGATGGGGCCGAGGCCCGCGGCGAGCACCATGTAGCCGATCTGCGACATCGTCGAGCCCGCGAGGGCCTTCTTGATGTCGTCCTTCGCGCAACCGACGATCGCACCGAACATCAGCGTGACCGCGCCGACGATCGTGACGACGAGCTGCGCGTCGGGCGCCGCGTTGAAGATCGCGCCGGAGCGGACGATCAGGTAGACACCCGCGGTCACCATGGTCGCGGCGTGGATGAGGGCCGAGACCGGGGTCGGGCCCTCCATCGCGTCGCCGAGCCAGGACTGCAGCGGCACCTGCGCCGACTTGCCGCACGCGGCGAGCAGCAGCATCAGGCCGATCGCGGTGAGCTTGCCCTCGGAGGTGTCACCGACGCTGTCGAGCACCGGCTTGAAGGCGAACGTGCCGAACGTCGTGAACATCAGCATGATCGCGATCGACAGGCCCATGTCGCCGACGCGGTTGACCAGGAACGCCTTCTTCGCGGCGGTGGCCGCGCTCGGCTTGTGCTGCCAGAAGCCGATGAGGAGGTACGAGGCGAGGCCCACGCCTTCCCAGCCGACGTACAGCAGCAGGTAGTTGTCGGCGATGACCAGCAGGAGCATCGCCGCGACGAACAGGTTCAGGTAGCCGAAGAAGCGGCGGCGCCGCTCGTCGTGCTCCATGTACCCGATCGAGTAGATGTGGATCAGCGTGCCGACACCGGAGATCAGCAGCACGAACGTCATCGACAGCTGGTCCAGCTGGAAGGCGACGTCCGCCTGGAAGCCCTCGACGGGGATCCAGCTGAACAGGTACTGGCTGAACGTGCGGTCCTCCGGGCTCTTGCCGAGCATGTCGGAGAAGAGCACGAGGGCGATCACGAAGGAGACGGCCGCGAGCAGCGTGCCGAGCAGATGCCCCACCCGGTCCAACGCCCGCCCGCCGCACAGCAGTACGGCCGCTCCGAGCAGGGGCGCCGCTACCAGCAGCGCAATCAAGTTCTCTGCATTCATGGTGGTTCGCGACCCCTTACAGCTTCATCAGGCTGGCGTCGTCGACCGAGGCCGAGTGGCGGGAACGGAACAGCGACACGATGATCGCGAGCCCGACCACGACCTCCGCGGCGGCGACGACCATCGTGAAGAACGCGATGATCTGGCCGTCGAGATTGCCGTGCATCCGGGAGAACGCGACGAACGCGAGGTTGCACGCGTTCAGCATCAGCTCGATGCACATGAACACCACGATCGCGTTCCGCCTGATGAGCACGCCGGTGGCACCGATCGTGAACAACAGGGCGGCGAGATACAGGTAGTTGACCGGGTTCACTTCGACGCCTCCTCTGCCTGCGCAGCGTGGTCGAGGTCCGTGCGCTCCAGGCGCTCGGCGGAACGCTGCTCCAGGGCCTTGAGGTCGTTCAGCGCCTCACCGGAGACGTCCCGGATCTGGCCGCGCTCGCGCAGCGTCTGCATCACCGTGAGCTCCGAGGGGGTGCCGTCGGGCAGCAGGCCGGCGATGTCCACCGCGTTGTGCCGGGCGTAGACGCCGGGGGCGGGCAGCGGCGGCAGGTGCTTGCCCTCGCGCACCCGCTGCTCGGCGAGCTCCCGCTGGGTCTTGGCCCGCTCGGTGCGCTCGCGGTGCGTGAGCACCATGGCGCCGATGGCGGCCGTGATCAGCAGGGCGCCGGTGATCTCGAAGGCGAAGACGTACTTGGTGAAGATCAGGGTCGCCAGGCCCTCGACGTTCCCGTTCGCGTTCGCCTTGCCGAGGCCGTTGAACTGCTTCAGCGACGCGTTCCCGATCCCCGCGATCAGCAGGACCCCGAAGCCGAGCCCGCACAGGGCGGCCAGCCAGCGCTGCCCCTTGATGGTCTCCTTCAGGGAGTCCGCCGCGGTGACGCCGACGAGCATGACCACGAACAGGAAGAGCATCATGATCGCGCCCGTGTAGACGACGATCTGCACGATGCCCAGGAAGTACGCCCCGTTGGCCAGGTAGAACACCGCGAGGATGATCATGGTCCCGGCCAGGCACAGGGCACTGTGCACGGCCTTCTTCATCAGGATCGTGCACAGCGCGCCGATGACGGCGACCGTGCCGAGGACCCAGAACTGGAACGCCTCACCGGTGGAGGTGGAGTAGGCGGCGAGCTGCGCGCTCATGCCTCCACCTCCTCGGCCTCGACGGCCTCCGAGGGCTTCTCGCCCTTGGAGACGGCCACTTGGCGCTCGGTGCCCGGCGCGGCCTCCGTGACGAGACCCCGGTAGTAGTCCTGCTCGTCCATGCCCGGGAAGATCGAGTGCGGGCTGTCGACCATGCCCTCGTCGAGGCCGGCGAGCAGCTGCTCCTTGGTGTAGATCAGGTTGGCGCGGCTGCTGTCGGCCAGCTCGAACTCGTTCGTCATCGTGAGCGCGCGCGTGGGGCACGCCTCGATGCACAGGCCGCACAGGATGCAGCGGGCGTAGTTGATCTGGTAGACGCGGCCGTAGCGCTCACCCGGGGAGTAGCGCTCCTCCTCGGTGTTGTCCGCGCCCTCCACGTAGATGGCGTCCGCCGGGCAGGCCCAGGCGCACAGCTCGCAGCCGACGCACTTCTCCAGGCCGTCCGGATGGCGGTTGAGCTGGTGCCTGCCGTGGAAGCGGGGAGCGGTGGTCTTCTGCTCCTCCGGGTACTGCTCGGTCAGCCGCTTCTTGAACATGGCCTTGAAGGTCACGCCGAAGCCGGCGACGGGGTTCATGAACCCGGGCTTGGTGTCCTTCTCGTTCTCGTCAGCCATCGGACGCCTCCTTTCCGTCACGAGATCCGCCAAGTGATTCGTCACTCGCAGTATCGGGGCCACCACTGACAATCAACTCCCGCTCATGGCGCGGGCGTCGGCGCGGCACGGGCTGCAGCGTCTGTCCGGGCAGCGGCGGCACGGGGAATCCGCCCGCCATCGGGTCGAAGGCGGCCGGTTCGTCCGCCGCGCCCTGCTTGGCCCCCCGGTCGCGGAAGATGTCCACGACGAACGACAGCAGCAGGAGCACGAGGATGGCGCCGCCGACGTACAGGGCGATGGTGGCGAAGTCGTAGTTCTCGTTGCGCAGGGTCCGCACCGTCGCCACGAGCATCAGCCACACCACGGAGACCGGGATGAGGACCTTCCAGCCGAGCTTCATCAGCTGGTCGTAGCGCACCCGCGGCAGCGTGCCGCGCAGCCAGATGAAGAAGAACAGCAGCAGCTGGACCTTGACGACGAACCAGAGCAGCGGCCACCAGCCGTGGTTCGCGCCCTCCCAGAACGTGGAGATCGGCCACGGTGCGCGCCAGCCGCCCAGGAAGAGCGTCACGGACACCGCCGAGACCGTCACCATGTTCACGTACTCGGCGAGCATGAACATCGCGAACTTGATCGACGAGTACTCGGTGTTGAAGCCGCCGACGAGGTCGCCCTCGGACTCCGGCATGTCGAACGGAGCGCGGTTCGTCTCCCCGACCATCGTCACGATGTAGATCAGGAACGAGACCGGCAGCAGCACGATGTACCAGCGGTCGTGCTGCTGGGCGACGATCTCCGACGTCGACATCGAGCCCGAGTACAGGAACACCGAGGCGAACGCGGCGCCCATCGCGATCTCGTACGAGATCATCTGCGCGCAGGACCGCAGACCGCCGAGCAGCGGGTACGTGGAGCCGGACGACCAGCCGGCCAGCACGATGCCGTAGATGCCGACGGAGGCGACCGCGAGGATGTAGAGCATCGCGATCGGCAGGTCCGTCAGCTGCATCGCCGTACGGTGGCCGAAGATCGAGATCTCGTTGCCGGACGGGCCGAACGGGATCACGGCGATCGCCATGAAGGCGGGGATCGCGGCGACGATCGGCGCAAGGATGTAGACCACCTTGTCCGCGCGCTTGACGATCACGTCTTCCTTGAGCATCAGCTTGATGCCGTCGGCGAGCGACTGGAGCATGCCCCAGGGGCCGTGCCGGTTCGGGCCGATGCGCAGCTGCATCCAGGCGACGACCTTGCGCTCCCACACGATGGAGAACAGCACGGTCACCATCAGGAAGGCGAAGCAGAACACCGCCTTGATGAGGACCAGCCACCACGGGTCGGTACCGAACATCGACAGGTCTTCGAGTGCCACTGGGCTCAGTGCCGTGGGGCTCATGACTGCACCTCCGGGGCCTCGGCGGCGGCCGGGCCGATCTTCACCAGGTCGCCGGGGACGGCACCGGTGTCCGAAGCGACGCCCCCGCCCGCGGAGTTGAGCGGCAGCCACACCACGCGGTCCGGCATCTGCGTCACCTGGAGCGGCAGCGCGATCGCGCCCGCGGGCCCGGTGACGGCCAGCACGTCGCCGTGCTTGACCCCCACCTCGGCGGCCGTGGCCGCGGACACGCGCGCGTGGGCGGTGTGCCGCGTCCCGGCGAGCGCGTCGTCGCCGTCCTGGAGACGGCCCTGGTCGAGCAGCAGCCGGTGTCCGGCGAGCACGGCCTCACCGGAGGCCGGGCGCGGCAACTGCGCGCCCGTCTCCAGCGGTTCGGTCGCGTGCGGCCCGTCCCAGTTGCCCAGGCGGTCCAGCTCCCCGCGCGCGGCGCGCAGATCGGGCAGCCCCAGGTGGACGTCCATGGCGTCGGCCAGCATCTGCAGCACCCGCCCGTCGGTCGGGGCGACGCGGCGCGTCATCTGGTCGGGCTTGAGCGCGGCCTCGAACATCCGGGCCCGGCCCTCCCAGTTGAGGAACGTGCCCGCCTTCTCGGCGACCGCGGCCACCGGAAGCACGACGTCCGCGTGCTCGGTGACCTCGCTGGGCCGCTGCTCCAGGGAGACCAGGAACCCGACCTCGTGAAGCGCTTCACGCGCGCGTGCCGGGTTCGGCAGGTCGGCGACCTCGACGCCCGCGACGACGAGGGCCTGCAGCTCGCCGGTGACGGCGGACTCCACGATCTGGCCGGTGTCCCGCCCGTGACGGTGCGGCAGCGCGGCCACACCCCAGGCGGCGGCGACCTCGTCCCGCGCGCGCGGGTCGGTGGCCGGACGTCCGCCCGGCAGCAGCGACGGCAGCGCGCCGGCCTCGATCGCGCCGCGCTCACCGGCGCGGCGCGGGATCCACACCAGCTCGGCGCCGGTCGCGGACGCGGCCCGTACGGCCGCGGTGAGTCCGCCCGCGACGGCCGCGAGCCGTTCGCCGACGACGAGCACGGCGCCCTCGGTGCGCAGCGCCTCCGCCGCGACCGCTCCGCCGTCCTCCAGGCCGACGCCGGAGGCGAGCGCGTCCAGCCACTCGGGCTCGGTGCCGGGCGCGGCGGGCAGCAGCGTGCCGCCCGCCTTCTCCAGGCCGCGCGTCGCGTGCGTGGCGAGCGAGAAGACCCGCTGGCCGTGTCCCCGCCAGGCCTTGCGGAGCTTGAGGAAGACGCCGGGCGCCTCCTCCTCCGACTCGAAGCCGACCAGAAGGACCGCGGGGGCCTTCTCCAGCTTCTTGTACGTGACTCCGCTGCCGTCCAGATCACGGCCGCGGCCCGCGACGCGCGCGGCGAGGAAGTCGGCCTCCTCACCGCTGTGCACGCGCGCGCGGAAGTCGATGTCGTTCGTGTCGAGGGCGACGCGCGTGAACTTGCTGTACGCGTAGGCGTCCTCGACGGTCAGCCGGCCTCCGGTGAGGACACCGGCCCGGCCGCGCGCCGCGCCGAGCCCGCGCGCGGCGGTCTCCAGGGCCTCGGGCCAGGACGCGGGCCGCAGTTCGCCGGAGTCGGCGTCACGGACCAGGGGCGTCGTCAGCCGGTCCGGCTTCTGCGCGTACCGGAAGCCGAACCTGCCCTTGTCGCAGATCCACTCCTCGTTGACCTCGGGGTCGTTGGCCGCGAGGCGGCGCATGACCTTGCCGCGCCGGTGGTCGGTGCGCGTCGCGCAGCCGCCGGAGCAGTGCTCGCACACCGACGGCGACGAGACGAGGTCGAAGGGGCGGGAGCGGAACCGGTACGCCGCCGAGGTGAGCGCGCCCACCGGGCAGATCTGGATGGTGTTCCCGGAGAAGTACGACTCGAAGGGGTCGCCCTCGCCCGTACCGACCTGCTGGAGCGCGCCGCGCTCGATCAGCTCGATCATCGGGTCGCCCGCGATCTGGTTCGAGAACCGGGTGCAGCGCGCGCACAGCACGCACCGCTCACGGTCGAGCAGCACCTGCGTGGAGATCGGCACCGGCTTCTCGTAGGTGCGCTTCTTGCCCTCGAAGCGCGAGTCGGCCTGTCCGTGCGACATGGCCTGGTTCTGCAGCGGACACTCGCCGCCCTTGTCGCAGACCGGGCAGTCCAGCGGGTGGTTGATGAGCAGCAGCTCCATCACGCCGCGTTGCGCCTTCTCGGCGACGGGCGAGGAGAGCTGGCTCTTGACCACCATGCCGTCGGTGCAGGTGATGGTGCAGGACGCCATCGGCTTGCGCTGGCCCTCCACCTCCACGATGCACTGGCGGCAGGCGCCGGCCGGGTCGAGGAGCGGGTGGTCGCAGAAGCGGGGGATCTCGATCCCCAGCAACTCGGCGGCCCGGATGACGAGCGTCCCCTTGGGGACGCTGATCTCGATGCCGTCGATGGTGAGGGTGACCAGGTCCTCCGGCGGAACCGCCGCCTCGCCGCCCCCGGAGGGAGCGCTGGTGGTCACAGTCATGCGTTCACCTCCGTGCGGTGCTGATCGGCCCACACCGTGGCGCGGGCCGGATCGAAGGGGCAGCCCTTGCCCGTGATGTGCTGCTCGTACTCCTCGCGGAAGTACTTGAGCGAGGAGAAGATCGGCGAGGCGGCGCCGTCGCCGAGGGCGCAGAACGACTTGCCGTTGATGTTGTCGGCGATGTCGTTCAGCTTGTCGAGGTCCTCCATGGCGCCCTTGCCGGCCTCGATGTCGCGCAGCAACTGCACGAGCCAGTACGTCCCTTCGCGGCACGGCGTGCACTTGCCGCAGGACTCGTGGGCGTAGAACTCGGTCCACCGCGTGACCGCCCGCACCACGCAGGTCGTCTCGTCGAAGCACTGCAGCGCCTTGGTGCCGAGCATCGATCCGGCGGCGCCGACACCCTCGTAGTCGAGGGGCACGTCGAGGTGCTCGTCGGTGAACATCGGCGTCGAACTGCCGCCGGGCGTCCAGAACTTGAGCCGGTGGCCGGGGCGGATGCCGCCGCTCATGTCGAGCAGCTGGCGCAGCGTGATGCCGAGCGGGGCCTCGTACTGTCCGGGCGAGGCGACGTGGCCGCTGAGCGAGTACAGCGTGAAGCCCGGGGACTTCTCGCTGCCCATCGACTTGAACCAGTCCTTGCCGCGATTCAGGATCGCGGGAACCGACGCGATGGACTCGACGTTGTTCACGACAGTGGGGCACGCGTAGAGGCCCGCGACCGCCGGGAAGGGAGGACGCAGTCGCGGCTGGCCACGACGGCCCTCGAGCGAGTCCAGGAGTGCGGTCTCCTCACCACAGATGTACGCGCCTGCGCCGGCGTGCACGGTGAGTTCAAGGTTGAGACCGGACCCGAGGACGTTCTGCCCGAGGTACCCCGCGGCGTAGGCCTCGCGCACGGCCTCGTGCAAGCGCCGCAGTACGGGGACCACTTCACCGCGCAAGTAGATGAACGCGTGCTCCGAACGGATCGCGTAACACGCGATCACGATGCCCTCGATGAGGCTGTGCGGGTTCGCGAAGAGGAGCGGGATGTCCTTGCAGGTCCCCGGCTCCGATTCGTCGGCGTTGACAACAAGATAGTGAGGCTTGCCGTCTCCCTGCGGGATGAACTGCCACTTCATCCCGGTCGGGAACCCGGCACCACCACGCCCGCGGAGCCCCGCGTCCTTCACATACGCGATCAGGTCGTCCGGCGACATCGCGAGGGCCTTGCGCAGCCCCTCGTACCCCTCATGCCGGCGATACACATCCAAAGACCAGGACTTGTCCTCGTCCCAGAAGGCCGACAGGACCGGTGAGAGCAGCTTCTCCGGGCTGGTGTCGTTGTTGTCGATCTCGGCTGCCAAGGTCATCACTCCCCCTCCTCGGCGGCGGGACCGGCTGGGTGGTCCGGGTCCGAGGCCGATGTGTCCTGCGGCGCGTCGTGCGAACTGAGGTGCTCGGCGGGCGACGGGTCGTGGGGCTGTGCGCCCTCGGCCCCCGCCGCGCGCGGGTGGACCACGCGCGCGGGCGAGGTCTCGCCCTTGGCCAGGCGCAGCCCGATCAGGGAGGCCGGGCCCGCGCTGCCGCTCGCCTCGACGGCGCCCTCGCGCTCGTCGGGGAAGCCGGCCAGGATCCGCGCGGTCTCCTTGAAGGTGCACAGCGGGGCGCCGCGGGTGGGTGACACCTGCGCTCCCGCGCGCAGGTCGTCGACGAGCCGCGTGGCGGACTCGGGCGTCTGGTTGTCGAAGAACTCCCAGTTGACCATCACGACGGGGGCGAAGTCGCAGGCCGCGTTGCACTCGATGTGCTCCAGCGTGACCTTGCCGTCGTCCGTGGTGCCGTTGTTGCCGACGCCGAGGTGCTCCTGGAGCGTCTCGAAGATGGCGTCGCCGCCCATGACGGCGCACAGCGTGTTGGTGCAGACGCCGACCTGGTAGTCGCCGCTCGGCTTCCTTCGGTACATCGTGTAGAAGGTCGCGACGGCGGTGACCTCGGCCGTGGTCAGGTCGAGCATGTCCGCGCAGAACTGCATGCCGGTGCGCGTGACATGCCCCTCCTCCGCCTGCACGAGGTGCAGCATCGGCAGGAGCGCCGAGCGGGAGTCGGGGTAGCGGGCGATGATCTCGCGCGCGTCCGCCGCCAGACGGGCCCGGACATCGTCCGGGTAACCGGGCGCGGGCAGTTGGGGCATGCCCAGGCTGACGCCCTGCTCCGAAGAACTGGTGGTCACCGGTCGACGCCTCCCATCACGGGGTCGATGGACGCGACAGCGACGATGACGTCGGCGACCTGGCCGCCCTCGCACATCGCGGCCATCGCCTGCAGGTTGGTGAAGGACGGGTCACGGAAGTGGACCCGGAAGGGGCGGGTGCCGCCGTCGGACACGGCGTGCACACCGAGCTCCCCCTTGGGCGACTCCACGGCGGCGTACGCCTGTCCCGGCGGGACGCGGAAGCCCTCGGTCACCAGCTTGAAGTGGTGGATGAGGGCCTCCATGGAGGTGCCCATGATGTTCTTGATGTGGTCGAGCGAGTTGCCGAGACCGTCCGGCCCGAGGGCCAGCTGCGCGGGCCAGGCGATCTTCTTGTCGCCGACCATGACCGGGCCCGGCTCCAGCCGGTCCAGGCACTGCTCGACGATCCGCACCGACTGGCGCATCTCCTCCAGGCGGATCAGGAAGCGCCCGTAGGAGTCGCAGGTGTCGGCGGTCGGGATCTCGAAGTCGTAGTTCTCGTATCCGCAGTACGGCTGCGCCTTGCGCAGGTCGTGCGGCAGACCGGCGGAGCGCAGGATCGGCCCGGTGGCGCCGAGGGCCATGCAGCCCGCGAGGTCGAGGTAGCCGACGTCCTGCATGCGGGCCTTGAAGATGGGGTTCCCGGTGGCGAGCTTGTCGTACTCGGGAAGGTTCTTCTTCATCTTCTTCACGAACTCGCGCAGCTGGTCCACCGCGCCGGGCGGCAGGTCCTGGGCGAGTCCGCCGGGCCGGATGTACGCGTGGTTCATCCGCAGGCCGGTGATCAACTCGTAGATATCGAGAATGAGTTCACGATCACGAAAGCCGTAGATCATGATCGTGGTCGCGCCGAGCTCCATGCCGCCGGTGGCGATCGCCACCAGGTGCGAGGACATCCGGTTCAGCTCCATCAGGAGGACCCGGATGATGCTGGCGCGGTCGGGGATGTCGTTCTCGATGCCGAGGAGCTTCTCGACGGCGAGGCAGTACGCCGCCTCGTTGTAGAACGGCGTCAGGTAGTCCATGCGCGTCACGAACGTGGTGCCCTGCGTCCACGTGCGGTACTCGAGGTTCTTCTCGATACCGGTGTGCAGATAACCGATTCCGCAGCGCGCCTCGGTGACCGTCTCGCCGTCGATCTCCAGGATCAGGCGCAGCACGCCGTGCGTGGACGGGTGCTGGGGCCCCATGTTGACGATGATGCGCTCGTCGTCGGACTTCACCGCGGACTGGACGACCTCGTCCCAGTCGCCACCGGTGACCGTGTACACGGTGCCTTCGGTGGTCGCGCGCGGAGTTGCGTGGGGAGTAGTCATCAGCTGTACGACCTCCGCTGGTCCGGAGCCGGGATCTGGGCGCCCTTGTACTCGACGGCGATGCCGCCGAGGGGATAGTCCTTGCGCTGCGGGAAGCCCTGCCAGTCGTCCGGCATCATGATCCGCGTCAGCGCGGGGTGACCGTCGAAGACGATGCCGAAGAAGTCGTACGCCTCGCGCTCGTGCCAGTCGTTCGTCGGGTACACGGCGACCAGGGACGGGACGTGCGGGTCCGCGTCCGGCATCGAGACCTCCAGGCGGATCAGCCGGTTGTGGGTGATCGACCGCAGGTGGTAGACGGCGTGCAGCTCGCGGCCCTTGTCGCCGGGGTAGTTCACACCGGAGACGCCGGTGCACAGCTCGAACCGCAGGGCCGGGTCGTCGCGCAGCGTCCGGGCCACCCGGACCAGGTACTCGCGCTCGATGTGGAAGGTGATCTCGTCGCGGTCGACGACCGTCCTGTCGATGGCGTTGCCGGGGACCAGGCCCTGTTCCTCCAGGGCGCCCTCCAGCTCGTCGGCGACCTCGTCGAACCAGCCGCCGTAGGGGCGGGCGGTCTCGCCGGGCAGCCGGACCGAGCGGACGAGTCCGCCGTAGCCGGAGGTGTCGCCGCCGTTGTCGGCGCCGAACATGCCGCGCTGGACGCGGATCTCCTCGCCCGCCCCGCCCCGTTGTTCCGGCAGTCCCGCACCGCCGGACCCGTTCAACTGCTCGTCACTCACCGAAGCAGCCCCTTCATCTCGATCGTCGGGAGCGCCTTGAGCGCCGCTTCCTCCGCCTCACGGGCCGCCTCCTCGGCGTTCACGCCGAGCTTGGAGGACTGGATCTTCTGATGGAGCTTGAGAATCGCGTCCATCAGCATCTCGGGCCGGGGCGGACAGCCGGGCAGATAGATGTCGACCGGGACGACGTGGTCGACGCCCTGCACGATCGCGTAGTTGTTGAACATCCCGCCGGACGAGGCGCAGACACCCATGGAGATGACCCACTTGGGGTTGGGCATCTGGTCGTAGACCTGCCGCAGGACGGGCGCCATCTTCTGGCTCACCCGGCCCGCGACGATCATCAGGTCCGCCTGGCGGGGCGACCCGCGGAACACCTCCATGCCGAACCGCGCCAGGTCGTAGCGCCCCGCGCCCGTCGTCATCATCTCGATGGCGCAGCACGCGAGTCCGAACGTGGCCGGAAAGACGGATGACTTGCGCACCCAGCCGGCGGCCTGCTCGACGGTGGTCAGAAGGAATCCGCTCGGCAGCTTTTCTTCGAGTCCCATTGGTCTGTGGCTCCCGGTCTCCCCTATACGGGGCTCAGTCCCATTCCAGGCCGCCGCGCCGCCATACGTACGCGTACGCGACGAAGACGGTGAGCACGAAGAGCAGCATCTCCACGAGCCCGAACACCCCCAGGGCGTCGAACGTGACGGCCCAGGGGTAGAGGAAGACGATCTCGATGTCGAAGACGATGAAGAGCATCGCCGTCAGGTAGTACTTGATGGGGAAGCGCCCGCCGCCGGCCGGCGTGGGGGTCGGCTCGATGCCGCACTCGTACGCTTCGAGCTTGGCCCGGTTGTACCGCTTTGGACCGATAAGCGTGGCCATGACCACGGAGAAGATCGCAAAGCCTGCCCCGAGGGCTCCCAGTACGAGGATGGGCGCATACGCGTTCACCGCTCCTCGCTCCTCTCAGTCGGCGCTGACTGCTGGCGGTTGCACGGGCTCGCGGCCCACTCCCCCTGCAAACGGTCGAAGATCGCTTACATGTGAAGCAGGTCACAAGCCCAACTTGCCCCGCATCCTATGCCCGGTGCTCTGTGATCTGCGACACGGGGTACGCCAACTACTTTGTGATCTCCACCACCTGACGAAGGATCATGAAGTCGGATGAGCGGTGATCTTCACACGCGAAGCACCTGAGTGATCACCAGAGGTGACAACTTGCCTCGTCATCGCTGGTAGAGGGCTCGTCGCACTATCAAGAGGTGCACTTCGCAAGCAAATTGGCGCTGGACACGGGTGGCTGATAGTGGACCCTGTTCACACATCAGGGGGAGCGGTGTGGACGGATGTGGACGCGACGGCTCCCCCTAGGGGGTTGATGTGACCTGCGTCACGGGTCAAGTAACGTCCCGGAAACCGGGCTTGGCCAACGGTGTCAACGAGTGGTAGGCGTCGGGCAATTCGGGCGTATTGCGGAAACACCGTGATCACAGCCTCGATCAAGGTTGTCCGGATTGCCCCTTACGGCGTCAATAAGGGCCGCCGCGCCCGGGATTCACGCCACGACTACACAACTGTGGCGCACCACACGTTTCTTGATGGGAACCGTGAAGCCCTGATACCGGTTGTTCTCATGTCCCACACCGCTCACATACCCAGCCACCGGAAGCCCCGCCGCAGCGCCTCGAAGATGGCCCTGCGCGCCGGAGTTACCGGTGGCGTCCTCAGCACCCTCGCCGTGGCTGGTGCGTCCGGTGCGGCGAGCGCTGCCGAGCCGGTCACCCAGACCATCGAGCTCCCCACGCTCACCACCGACCTGTCCTCGCAGGTCGCCCAGTCCGCGGACGCCACCCAGCAGGCCGCGGCCAACTACCAGCTCCAGGCCGAGCGTGACGAGGCCTTCGCCAAGGCCGCCGACCAGGCCAAGAAGGACCAGGTCAAGGCGGAGAAGAAGGCGGAGGCCAAGAAGAAGGCCGAGGCCGCCGCCAAGGCGAAGGCCGAGCGCGAGGCCGCCGCGCAGGCCGCCTCCCGCTCCAGCGAGCGCACGACGCTGTCCACCGCCTCCACGACCGCGGCCGCCCCGGCCAGCGGCTCCGTCGGCGCCGTGGTCAGCTTCCTGAAGGCCCAGCTCGGCGACGCGTACGTGATGGGCGGCACGGGCCCCAGCTCCTGGGACTGCTCCGGCCTCGTCCAGGCCGCGTTCAAGCAGGCCGGCGTGGACCTGCCGCGCACCTCGCAGGCCCAGTCGACCGCCGGTACCGCGGTCTCCCTGTCCAGCGTCCAGGTCGGCGACATCCTCTACTGGGGCGGCGCGGGCTCGGCGTACCACGTCGGCGTCTACATCGGTAACGGCCAGTACCTGGACGCCGCCAACCCCTCCAAGGGCGTTGTCATCCAGGACCTGTCCGGCTACCCGGCGAGCGGCGCGGTCCGCGTCCTGTGACGTCCCCGCACGCCTGAGGGTCTCCCTCTTCTGACACACGAAGGCCGCCGCACCCCGAGGGGTGCGGCGGCCTTCGTGTGTCGTCCGCGCGGCGTCAGGCGGCCCTGCCGACGTTGCCCGCAGGCGCGTCACAGGGGCATCACAGCTCAGCCCTGCGGGGCGAGCTCCCCCATCGGGCCCCAGCCCTCGTTCGGGATGTCGGCGTTGATGATCTCGGGGGTGGTGGCGATCAGCGGCGCCATGGCGGCGAGCCCGGCCTTGAAGTGGTCGGACCCGACGTGCGCGGCGCCGGCGTCGCCGTCCCGGAACCCTTCGAGCAGCACGAACTGGTTCGGGTCCTCGACACTGCGCGACCAGTCGAAGAAGAGGTTGCCCTCCTCGGCGCGGGTCGCGGCGGTGAACGCGGCGGTCTTCTCCAGCCAGGAGTCGGCGTGCTCGGGGCGGGCGGTGAACTTCACGGCGATGAAAATCATGGCTCCACCCTGCCCGCGGCCGGGCGCCCCGGCCAAATCGGACCTGGCGGGCGGCGATACGCGCCGCCGCCCGCGCCCGCCGGGCTCACGCCTTCGGCGCGACCTTGGTCAGCCCGTT
Source organism: Streptomyces sp. cg35 (assembly GCF_050410835.1). Taxonomy (NCBI): domain Bacteria; kingdom Bacillati; phylum Actinomycetota; class Actinomycetes; order Kitasatosporales; family Streptomycetaceae; genus Streptomyces; species Streptomyces sp. cg35. Next base: position 5,187,007 of record NZ_CP191268.1, on the reverse strand, counting down.
GATGATGCGGTCCATCGCGTCGCCGCCGGTCGGGTCCGTCAGGTTCGCGAGCATCTTCAGCGTGAACTTCATCAGGACCGGGTGGGTCAGACCCCGCTGCGTCGCGATCTTCATGACCTTCGGGTTGCCGATCACCTTCACGAAGGCGCGGCCCAGCGTGTAGTAGCCGCCGTACGTGTCCTTCAGCACCTTCGGGTAGCGCTGCAGGGCCAGTTCGCGCTGGGCGTCGGTGGCGCGGGCGTGGGCCTGCACGATGACGTCGGCGGCGATCTGCCCGGACTCCATGGCGTACGCGATGCCCTCGCCGTTGAACGGGTTGACCAGGCCGCCCGCGTCACCGACCAGGAGCAGGCCCTTGGTGTAGTGCGGCTGGCGGTTGAAGGCCATGGGGAGGGCGGCGCCGCGGATCGGCGTCGTCATGTTCTCCGGGGTGTAGCCCCAGTCCTCCGGCATCGACGCGCACCAGGCCTTGAGGACCTCGCGCCAGTCCAGCTCGCGGAACGCCTTGGAGGAGTTGAGGATGCCGAGGCCGACGTTGGACGTGCCGTCGCCCATGCCGAAGATCCAGCCGTAGCCGGGCAGCAGGCGGTCCTCGCCGGGGCCGCGCCGGTCCCACAGCTCCAGCCAGGACTCCAGGTAGTCGTCGTCGTGGCGGGGCGACTCGAAGTACGTGCGCACCGCGACGCCCATCGGCCGGTCCTCGCGCCGGTGCAGGCCCATCGCCAGCGACAGCCGCGTGGAGTTGCCGTCGGCCGCGACGACGAGCGGGGCGTGGAAGGTGACGGCGGTCTTCTCGTCGCCGAGCTTGGCGTGCACGCCGGTGATGCGGCCGGTGCGGTCGTCGACGATCGGGGCGCCCACGTTGCACTGCTCGTACAGCCGCGCGCCCGCCTTCTGGGCCTGGCGGGCGAGCTGCTCGTCGAAGTCGTCGCGCTTGCGGACCAGCCCGTAGTCCGGGTACGAGGCGAGGTCGGGCCAGTCCAGCTGGAGGCGGACGCCGCCGCCGATGATGCGCAGGCCCTTGTTGCGCAGCCAGCCCGCCTCCTCGGAGATGTCGATGCCCATGGAGACGAGCTGCTTGGTGGCGCGCGGGGTGAGGCCGTCGCCGCAGACCTTCTCACGGGGGAACGCGGTCTTCTCCAGGAGCAGGACGTCGAGCCCCGCCTTGGCGAGGTAGTAGGCGGTCGTCGAACCGGCCGGCCCGGCCCCGACGACGATCACGTCTGCGCTGTACTCGGAGAGGGTCTTGGGTTCGGTCACGGCGGGTTCTCCCCAAGGCTCGAAAAGGGTGTGCCGTGCGGCACGGACATGGGCAGTCTATTCAGCGGTACCGATCACCCAGCCGAAGGGCCAGCCCATGAGTCGAGTCCTGCCCGCCGTGGATCTGCGCGTCCCCACTCACGAGGACGCCTTCGCCTGGCACCGGGTGTTCGACGACCCGGACGTCATGGAGTTCCTCGGCGGCCGGGCCGCGGCGTCCGAGCTGTCGGTCCATCACGAGGCGACGGCCCGCCAGCGCATGCACGACGCGGAGCTCGGCTTCTGCCTGTGGTCGCTGCTCGACGAGGAGGGCGACGTCATCGGGTTCACCGGCGCGCAGCCCTGGCGGCACGCCTGGGGGCCCGTCGGCGAGATCGAGATCGGCTGGCGGCTGGGCCGCGCGTACTGGGGCAGGGGCTATGCGACGGCCGCCGCGCTCGCCACCCTGGACCGGCTGCGGGCCGCGGGGATCGGCAGCGTCGTCGCGATGGTCGACGCGCTCAACGAGCGTTCGATCGCGGTGACCCGCCGTCTGGACATGACCCGGGCGGAGACGTTCGTGACGCCCACCGGCCGTCAGGGCCACTGCTTCCGGCTGGAGTTGTAGCGGTCACCCGCAGCTGCGCCGGCCGGCCGGAGCGGTGTCGGTGTCGGTGTCGGTGTCGGTGTCGGTACGAGCCGTTTCGCGCGGCGCCCCGCGGAGCTACCCTTCCGGTACCTCCTGGGGGTGACCTCTGTGCACATACCACCCAAGAAGCCGCCGGAAGTCCGGGTGCCGAAGCTGGTCGGTCTGATGGCGGTCGACGCGCGCAGCGCGGCCGAGCAGCACGGTGTGCGGCTCGCGACTCCCGACCGGCCCGACTTCCCGCTCCCGACCGTCGACTACGTGGTGCGCCAGTATCCGCTGCCCGGCGCGGAGGTCCCCCGGGACGCCGCGGTCACCATCTGGTTCGACCTGGGTGAGGGCGAGGGCGGCGGGGGCGTGCGCGTGCCCCGCGAGCCGGGCCCGCGGGGCGGTGGCATGCGCCGTGAACTGGACGAACCGGCCGAGCCGTTCAGTCCGTGTCCGTGAGACGCCAGGAGTCGAGGCCGACCCGGTAGGTGTCCGCCAGGTCGGGCCAGACGTCCTCCTTGCCGGTCAGGAAGATCGTGTACTCGGTGCCGTCGGCGGCGATGTACGACTGGTCGATGCCGTGGATCGTCTGCCCGGCCTCGTTCTCGTACGTGTACTCCCACAGGGCGCCCTCCGCGCCCTGGAAGGTGTTCGTCTCCAGACGGATGCGCCGGTAGTCCGTCTTCTTCCCGTCCTCCTTGAGGTGCTTCTCCATGGCGAGCAGGTTGCCGTGCGAGGTGTAGCCCGCGTCCGGGATGACGCCGACGATGTACTTCTCCATGCCGGTGCTGCCCGCGTACGTGATCTGGCTGCCGTTCGCGACGCCGACGCGGTCCCACACGTCCGGGATGACGAAGGAGAAGCCCTTCTCGTCGAAGACCTGGTGGTAGCCGCTCGGCACGTCGGGCAGGTCGGTGGGCGCGGCGGTGTCCGGGCTCGCGCTCACCGCGTCGGAGGTCGCGGACGACGGCGAGGGTGCCGGTGAGGCGGCCGGCCCCTGGGACTCCTCGGTCCGGGCCGCGACCGGCTTGTCGTCCTTGCCGCCCTTCGAGCCGTCGCCGTCGTCCTGGAGCAGCAGGACACCGGCCGCGGCGCCGCCCCCGATGACGAACGCGCCGACGATGGTGCCGACCCAGACGCCGACGCGCCGCTTCGGCTCCGGTGCGCCCGGCGGCAGCGGGCCGAGGTGGACGGCGCCCGGCCCGTACGCCGCCGGGGCCTGGCCCGGCATCGTGGGCAGCGGCGCCGCGTCGAACACGGGGGCCTGACCGTACGCCGCCGGGGCCTGGCCGAACACCGGTGCCTGGCCGGGCAGGGCCGGGACCGGCGCGGGCACGATCCCCGTCCCGACCCCGAACAGCTGCATCAGGTACGGCACGAGGAACGCGGCGCCGCCGATCCACAGCAGCCCGAACAGCAGCGCGTCCGGCACGCTCAGGCCGAGTTCGATCCGGCCCGTTCCGCTGCCGAAAAAGTCGAGGTCCCCGGCGAACTCCGCGCCGGCGCCGCCGACTGCGGCGAGCAGCAGGAAGAGGCCGAAGAAGAGCCCCGCGGACAGGAGTTGCTCGCGCCGGTCGAGCGAGCGGCGGGCGGTGAGGACGCCGACGACCAGGGCGCAGACCAGCCCGAGGGCGAGGGCGTAGACGAGCGCCCCGGAGCCGAGTTCGTCGCCGAGCCGGGACAGGCCGAAGGACTCCTTCTCGTATCCGCCGCTGCCGAACGACGACGAACCGCGGCCCTCGATCTGCAGCGGCGCGCCCCAGCACAGGCCGAGCACGGCGAGGGCGAGGTTGGGCAGCAGCATCAGGATCGCGCCGAGCGCCGCCGCGGCCGAGCCGTCGAAGTCGGAGGAGTCGGCGACGTCGGACGGGCTGGTGCCGCCGTCCTCGCCGAAGACCGCGAGCCCGATCCAGCCGAGGACCGCGGCGATCAGCAGCACCCACCCCATGGCGCGCACGGCCGTGCCGAAGGCCCGCACCGTCATGCGCACGCCGGGCCGCGCGGCGGCGACCCGGTGCTTCAGATCGTCGCCGTACAGCACGCCCCCGGCGACGGCGAGCGCGAGCAGCAGCGTCCACAGCGCGGTGAGGAACGGCGCCGTGGACAGCGAGACGTCCTGGATGTCCGGCTGCCCGATCAGCCCGAGCACCAGCGTCGCGCCGGTCACCAACAGGGCGACGCGTACGGCCGCCTCCAGCCCTGCGGTGCCGGCGGCCGCGCCGTCCGCGCCGTTCTGTGCACCGGGCACGGTCCGCGCGTACAGGCGGGTGCGCAGGATCCGTACGGCGATGACGAGCGCCACGATCCACACCACGGTCACCAGGAGCGGGATCACCGAGAGCGACGCGGTGCCGGAGGAGCCGGAGTCGTAGCCGCCGTACATCGATCCGCCGGAGCTGCCGCCGGAGATCTCCAGGCTGCCGCCGAGGCCCTGGAGCAGGGAGGCCAGCGCGATGCGCATCCGGTCCGCGAAGCCGACGACGACGTGGTCGGAGTCCTGCCCGTAGGACGGAACGGCGAAGGCGAACGCGGCGATCAGCAGCAGCCCGACCGGCCACAGCGCGGCCTGCGCCGCCCCGGCCCAGTCGCCGCGCAGAGCGCGTCCGAAGAACTGCCCGGCGGCCGAGGGCTGAGCGGGGCCCGGGGCGTAGGCGGGCGGCGGCGGTGGGGCGGGGGCGGCGGCCGGCGGGGGTGGCGCGGCGGGGACGGGCGGGGCTGCGGCCGCGGTCCGTTCACGCCCGCATCTCATGCAGAAGCGGGCCTCTTCGGGAGCCTCGGCTCCACAGTGCGGGCAGAACGACGGCATCGGGAAGCTCCGTGATGATCCGGGGACGACCGGGTGACGCACCGTCACCGGGTGTCACCACGTACTCAACGGACTCATCTTTCCCGTGGCGTGGTTCCCGTCAACTTCAATACGGGGAACGGGACTTACTTGATACCGCGGTGCAGCGCGACGATGCCGCCGGTGAGGTCGCGCCAGGCCACCTTCTGCCAGCCCGCGCCCTGGAGGCGGGTGGCCAGCTCCGGCTGGGTGGGCCAGCTGCGGATCGACTCGGCGAGGTAGACGTAGGCGTCCGGGTTCGAGGAGACGGCCCGCGCGACCGGCGGCAGCGCGCGCATCAGGTACTCGGTGTAGACCGTGCGGAACGGGGCCCACGTCGGGTGGCTGAACTCGCAGATGACGACGCGGCCGCCCGGCTTGGTGACCCGGTACAGCTCGCGCAGCGCCTGGTCGGTGTCCTGGATGTTGCGCAGCCCGAAGGAGATCGTCACGGCGTCGAACGTGTCGTCCTTGAACGGCAGCTTCGTGCCGTCGCCCGCCGTGAACGGCATCCACGGGTGGCGCTGCTTGCCGACCCGGAGCATGCCGAGGGAGAAGTCGCAGGGCACGACGTAGGCGCCGGCCTGCGCGAACGGCTGCGAGGACGTGGCCGTGCCGGCGGCGAGGTCGAGGATCTTCTGCGCCGGGCGCGCGTCGACCGCCTTGGCGACCTCCTTGCGCCACAGCCGGGCCTGTCCCAGGGACAGCACGTCGTTGGTGAGGTCGTACTTCTCCGCCACGTCGTCGAACATGGAGGCGACTTCGTGGGGCTGCTTGTCCAAGGATGCGCGGGTCACGCCTCCCATTGTGGCAGGGCGGGGCCCGGGTCCGGGTGACCGGGATACGTCTGCCGGCGGCGCTCTCGTCGCCGGGGGCGGGTTCGGTGGGGCCGGTCGTGCGGTACCCCGCGCCCGTTGAAGACCGGCTGCGTCTGCCCGGTCGCTGAATCGTCGCGAACTGACAGCCGGTGGGCCCGCTTCGCGCAGTTCCCCGCGCCCCTGGGGTGCTCAGCGTCCCCGGTACACCAGGCGTCCGCCGATCACCGTTGCCACGCAGGTGGACGCGCCGCGCCGGACCAGGTCCGCGCGGTCCTCCACGTCGAACACGGCGAACCGGGCCGGGCCGCCCTCGGCGAGAGCGGGCAGGAGCACCAGCGGCTTCGGGGACAGGGAGACGGGGCCGGGGAGACCGTCCGGGCGGGCGGCGAAGACCAGGCCCGAGCGCTGCGCCACCTCCAGGACCGGCTTGGCCCGCAGCTCCCCGGCGAGGGCCACCGTGCCGTGCGCGAACAGCCGCTGCACACCGCGCCGCGCGCTGGGCCCGAGCAGCGCGGGGTCCGCCCGGAAGATCTCCCGGGCGCGCTCCCCGCCGATCGGGGCGGAGCCGTACGTGTCGGCCTCGCGCGGATCGGGGTGGTACGTGTGCTCCAGGATCTCCGGACCGTACGGGTTGAGCAGCCCCGGCGTGAGGATGCCGGGCCAGCGCCGCACCCGCGCCTGCGGATGTGCGGCGGCCAGCTCCTCGTACGGGCCGAGCGCCTTGACCAGTTCGCCCTCGACGAGGACGGACGAGCCGTCGGCGACGGTGTGAAGTGTCAGCAACGCAGGCTCAGTTGGTGGCCACGAGCTTGAGCTCGGGGTGGGCCGTGCCGCCGTCGATCGCGGTGGACGAGATGTGCGACATGACGCGCTCGTCGACCGGGTCGTTCGCCGGGTCGTCGTGCACGACGAGGTGCTCGTACGTCGTGGCGCGCTGGGCGGGGACGCGGCCGGCCTTGCGGATCAGCTCGATGATCTCCATGCGGTTCGAGCGGTGCTTGGCACCGGCCGAGGAGACGACGTTCTCCTCCAGCATGATCGAGCCGAGGTCGTCGGCGCCGTAGTGGAGCGACAGCTGGCCGACCTCCTTGCCGGTCGTCAGCCACGAACCCTGGATGTGCTGGACGTTGTCCAGGAAGATCCGGGCGATCGCGATCATCCGCAGGTACTCGAAGAGCGTGGCCTGCGTGCGGCCCTTGAGGTGGTTGTTCTCCGGCTGGTACGTGTACGGGATGAAGGCCCGGAAGCCGCCCGTCCGGTCCTGTACGTCGCGGATCATGCGCAGGTGCTCGATGCGCTCGGCGTTCGTCTCGCCGGTGCCCATGAGCATGGTGGAGGTCGACTCGACGCCCAGGTTGTGGGCGGCCTCCATGATCTCCAGCCAGCGCTCGCCGGACTCCTTCAGCGGGGCGATGGCCTTGCGCGGACGCTCCGGGAGCAGCTCGGCACCGGCACCGGCGAAGGAGTCGAGCCCGGCGGTGTGGATCCGCTGGATCGCCTCCTCGACCGACACCTTCGAGATACGGGCCATGTGCTCGACCTCGGAGGCGCCCAGGCTGTGGATGACCAGCTCGGGGTACGCCTTCTTGATCGCGGAGAAGTGCTCCTCGTAGTACTCCACGCCGTAGTCCGGGTGGTGTCCGCCCTGGAACATGATCTGGGTGCCGCCCAGCTCGATCGTCTCCGCGCAGCGGCGCAGGATGTCGTCGAGGTCGCGGGACCAGCCCTTCTTGGTGTCCTTCGGGGCCGCGTAGAAGGCGCAGAACTTGCACGCCGTGACGCACACGTTCGTGTAGTTGATGTTCCGCTCGATGATGTACGTCGCGATGTGCTCGATCCCGGCGTACTTGCGGCGGCGGATCGCGTCGGCGGCGGCGCCGAGCGCGTGCAGCGGGGCGTCCCGGTACAGCTCGACGGCCTCTTCCGGGGTGATGCGCCCACCGGCGGCGGCACGGTCGAGGACGGACTGCAGTGCGGCCTTCTCGGTCACCGGGCGTGCCCCTTTCAGAGGTGTAGAGCTGAATTCTCAGCGTACGTCAGGCCGCCGTGGCCCCCAGCAGAACCCCCGCGAACGCCCCCACGATCATGAACGGCCCGAACGGGATCTCGGTCCTGCGCCCCGCACGCCGGGTCAGGACCAGGACGGTGGCGTACAGCCCGTTCAGCAGCACACCCGCGAACGCCCCGAGGAACAGCACGCCCCACCCGTACCAGCCGAGCGCCGCCCCGAGCCCGAGCGCCAGCTTCACGTCCCCGAACCCCATGCCCTTCGGATGGATCAGCAGGAGCAGCAGGTATCCGCCGCCCAGGCCGACGGCTCCGAGCAGTGAGCCACGCCACGACCCGCCCGGGTCCGGCAGCAGCGCGGCGCCACCGAGCGCGGCCACGGCGAGCCCGGCCAGCGGGAAGGTGAGCACGTCCGGCAGCCGGTGCACGGCGAAGTCGACGGTGCCGAGCAGCACGCACAGCGGCGCGAGCAGCAGCCAGGCGCCGAGCTCGGGCCGGGTCCCGGTGGCCGCGGCGAGCAGGGCGCAGGCCCCGGCGGTGACGGCGCCGAGCACCGGGGCGGAGGGACCCGGCCGAGCCCCCAGCCAGCCCCGGGCCGCGCGCCACGGCTGCTCCGGCTCGACGGAGAGACGGTACGCGGGGCGCGGCAGCAGGGCCCCGGCGGCGGCGCCCCACAGGGCGGCGATCGCGGCCAGTGACCCGTCCATGGCGGCTGTCACTAGTAATACGGGTTGTAGAACTTGCCGCTGTAACAGGTGGCCTGCACGCTCGATCCCAGGACGTTGTCCACCTGAACCCTGGCACTCACGATGCCGTTGGTGTGCGAGGCCGACGGCGTCCAGGTCTTCGACGAGTTGTACCCGTCGTGGTTCTCGTGCCAGGAGTAGTTGTAGCTGGCTCCCGTGCCGGTGGTGATGTTGATGCGCACACGGACCCAGGCGCCGTCCTTGTCGGCGTCCTTGACTCCGAACGTCGTGTTCATCGACGTCTTGCCGGTGAAGGAGGGGGCTGCCAATACCCCCACCGCCCCGCCGTCGGACGTCGTACACGACTTGACCGCGGTTGCGGCCCCAGCCGGTGCGACCCCCAGTCCGACCGCGCTCACCACGGCCGCCGCCCCCACGATCGCGACACGAACCGCTCTCATGACATCCCCCTCACGTCAGGTCACCTCAGACCTCTCCAGAGGCCCGACGAGGGGTGATCCTAGAGACGTTCAATCACTAGCGTGTTCGGTTGAGGGAACTTGCCGCTCAGTCCGTCCGGCTCAGCCGGGCCTTCGGGCTGCCGGCCTTGGGGTCGTCCGAAGTGAACCGGAGCGCCTTGCCGTCCGGGCGCAGATGTACGGGGTGAGGGGACTGAATGCACTGCCCCTCGTTCCCCTTCTTGCCGCGGCCGACAGCCGTGAGTTCCTTGTCGGTCACCGATTTCAGAGTGAGCACGTCGACGCAGACGCCACCGAGAGCGTCCGTCTGTGTCACCGTCCCGACGGCCTCCCCCGGCGAGGCCTGATGGATGACGATGTCGAAGGTACCTCCCGGCAGAGGCTGACCAAGGCTCTCCACCGTGCCCTGCCCCTGCCAGGAACCCACGTAGAACGTCGGCACGGCGCCGGCACCCGAGTCCGAAGCCGAAGCCGAGACGGTCGGCCGCGCCCCGGCCGCATGGCCGCTCCGATCGTCGCTCCCGGAGTCCGGCAGCATGTTCACCACGATCGCCCCGCCCAGCGCGACCACCGCGAACGCTCCGGCCACGGCCAGTGCGACCGAGCAACTCACCTTGCGGCCGCGGCCGTTCTCGGTCGCCGGGGTCGACGCCGCCATCACCGACAGCGACAGCCGGCCCGGCCTGGCGTCCTCCGTGGTGGGCTCGGTGCGCGGCTGCGGTACGGCGGAGGCGTATGACGGGTCGGGCGGTCCGAAGACGCCCGGGGCGCCGCCGCCCGTGACCGCCGGGCTGCTGAAGCCGACCGGGCCGGTGGCGGGAGTGGCGCCCTCCAGGTCCAGGAGTTGCACAGCGCTGCGCGAGACCTGCTCGACCAGTGCCCCCGGCAGCCAGCCCGCCGCGACCAGGCGGGACGCGCCCTCGGGGGCCAAACGCCGGGCAACTTCCTCGGGGGCGGGTCGAGCGGACGCCTCCTTCGCCAGGCAGGCGGCGACAATGTCCCGCAACTCACCCGACAGTCCGTCCAGTTCGGGCTCCTCGTGGACGACCTTGTAGAGGAGCGCGGCCGACGAGTCGCCGGGGAAGGGGGACTCCCCCGTCGCCGCGTACGCGAGCACCGCGCCGAGCGAGAAGACGTCCGCGGCGCCCGTGACGCCCTTGCCGAGGATCTGCTCCGGCGCCATGTAGCCGGGCGAGCCGATGGAGACGCCGGTCGACGTGAGCGAGGCCGTGCCGTCGGTGGCGCGGGCGATGCCGAAATCGATGAGCCGCGGTCCGTCCACGGTCAGCAGCACGTTGGAGGGCTTCACGTCCCGGTGCACGAGCCCCAGGCCGTGCACCGCCGCCAGCGCTTCCGCGAGGCCCGCGCCCAGCACCCGTACGGAGTGCTCGGGCAGCGCCGTACCGGCACCGGCGGCCTGCGCGAGCGAGGGCCCCGCGACATACCCCGTCGCCACCCACGGCACCCGCGCCGTCGGGTCTGCGTCGAGCACCGGCGCGGTCCACGCCCCGCCGACCCGGCGGGCCGCCTCCACCTCGCGCCGGAACCGCGCCCGGAACTCCTCGTCGAGCGCGAAGTGGGGATGCACCACCTTGACGGCGACGGTCCGCCCGCCGGCGCTGCGGCCCAGGTACACCCGGCCCATGCCCCCGTGCCCGAGCCGGCCGAGCAGCCGGTAGGGACCCACCGTCGTCGGTTCGTCGGCCTCAAGCGGCTGCATCCCGTGGACCTCCCCCGAGCTCTCCCCACACCACGCACGTGCCCCAGCAGGGTAGTCCCGCGGCATGAATGTCGCGTGTTCACCTTGATTTCATGCCGGACCCACGGAATTCGGCAAGCGCGTTCATGGGAATTCCCTCGCGCACGCACAGCCGAATTCCGTGCGATTCCGGCAAAGGGATCAGCGTGCGAGGAGTTCCACGGCCACGTCGGCGGGAAATCCGGTGGTCGGACCGACCCGTCGCGCGAACTCCGTGACGCCTTCCAGCTGCGCCGAACCGAACCGGAAGTCGAGCGTCGTGAAGTACTCCTCCAGAACGTTCTCGTCGAAGACCTCCCAGCGGGCCGCCTGCTCGGCGACCTTGGTGACCTCTTCCAGCGACACGTCCCGCGACGCCAGGAACGCCTCGTGGACCTGGCGGGTGATGGCCGGCTCCCGCGCGGCGTAGTCCTTGCGCGCGGCCCACACGGCGAAGACGAACGGCAGCCCCGTCCACTCCTTCCACATGGCGCCCAGGTCGTGCACCTGCAGCCCGAGCCGCGGGGCGTCGTGCAGGTTGGCCCGCAGCGCCGCGTCGCCGATGAGCACGGCGGCCTCCGCGTCCTGCATCATCAGACCGAGGTCGGGCGGGCAGGTGTAGTAGTCCGGCTGTACGCCCACGCGCTCGGCCAGCAGCAGCTGGGCGAGCCTGACCGACGTACGCGACGTGGAACCGAGCGCCACCCGCCGCCCGTCGAGCCGGTCGAGGGGCACCTGCGACACGATCACGCAGGACATCACGGGGCCGTCGCAGCCGACGGCCAGATCGGGGAAGGCGACCAGCTGGTCGGCGGCCTTCAGGAACTCGACCAGGGTGATCGGACCGATGTCCAGGTCGCCCTGCACCAGCTGCTCACTGAGCTTCTCCGGGGTGTCCTTCGTGAGCTCGAAGTCGAGGAGCGATCCCGTCCTGGCGAGGCCCCAGTAGAGGGGCATGCAGTTCAGGAACTGGATGTGGCCTACGCGCGGCCGGGTGCGCCGCGCGGCCTGAGAGATCTCGGGAGAATTGTCCACATCGGCGAGGCTAGACCCCATGAGGTACGGTGCATGCTCCGGGTCGGCGCGGGGCGCCGGTCAACCCGTCTCAGGCCTCCGTCAAACCTCCGGGTGACGTGATCTTGCCCTCTATTGCATTCGGCTGCCTACGTGCTAGGCTCGCCGCAAGTTGCAGTTTGGTTTCCCTTGCAGTACAGAGCCTGCGGAGCATGTGACCGCGGGCTCTCGTCGTTTTCAGACTTTTGCAGTTGTTCGCAAGCGCATTTGCAGGTTCTGGAGCAGGGCGACCCTTTGGCCCATAGGAGGGCTTATGGCTACCGGAACCGTGAAGTGGTTCAACGCTGAAAAGGGCTTTGGCTTCATCGCCCAGGAAGGCGGCGGCCCGGACGTCTTCGTCCACTACTCCGCGATCAACGCTAGCGGCTTCCGCTCCCTCGAGGAGAACCAGGCCGTCAGCTTCGACGTCACGCAGGGCCCGAAGGGTCCGCAGGCGGAGAACGTCACCCCCGTCTGATCGTTCGCGATCGCACGGCACGTGCCGTGATCTGATCCGGAACCTAGAGCAGTACCCAAGGAGCCCCGCTCCCCGCCGACTTCGTCGACCGGGTGAGACGGGGCTCCTGCCTTTGCGTACGGACCCTCGAAGGCCGGCTCAGGAGTGCTGCATCACCAGGACGCAGGTGGTGCCCGGCTCCAGGGCTTCACAGACGTGCGGCAGGTCGCCGCGGTAGGCGAGGTAGTCACCGGGGGCGAGTTCGACCGGTGCGTCGCGGGGGCCCGCGCGCAGGCGTCCGGTGCCGACGACGATGTGCTCGACGGTGCCGGGCATGTGCGGCTCGGACTCGCGTACGGAGCCCGGCTCGACGGCCACGTGGTAGATGTCGCGGCGAGCCCCGGGCGGGCTCGCGGAGAGCAGGGTGGCGGCGTAGTCGGCCCGCTCGGAGGGAACCGCCGGGCCCTGGCCGGCCCGGATCACCTGGACCGCCGGCGCGGCCGGGTCGACGAGCGCGCTGAAGGGGACGTCCAGGGCGACCCCGAGCGCCCAGAGCGTCTCCACGCTGGGCTTGCCGTTCGCCGCTTCCAGTTGGGACAGCGTGGACTTGGCGATGCCCGCCCGTTTGGCCAGCTCGGAGAGGGAGAGGCCGGCGCGGGTGCGTTCACGGCGCAGCGCGGCGGCGATCCGGTCGAGCGGCAGGCCGCCCCCTGACGCGTCCGGTTTCGGCATGACCTCTCCAGTCCTCTCGTTCGCTGTGGCGACCCTATCGTTCGGCTTGACGAACGCCCAGCCGTCCGCGCATGCTCACTCTCATGCGTTCGCTACACCGAACAGTAAGCCTGACAGGCCGAACGAGCCGTGCGGGCCGGCCGGCCTGGTCGGGTGCGCTGGACCGTGGCCTGCTCCGGGACATCGCCCTCGTCTGCCTCGCCGACGCCGTCGTCGGTGTCTCGTTCGGGGCCGTCGCCGTCGCGAGCGGGCTGCCCGTGTGGCTTCCGGTGGTGATGTCGCTGCTCGTCTTCGCGGGATCGGCGCAGTTCAGTGCCGTGGGGGTGTTCGCCGCGGGGGGCGGACCCGTCGCCGCGGCCGCGACCGGCCTGCTCCTCAACACCCGTACCGCCGCCTTCAGTCTCGCCGTCGCCGACGCGCTCGGCCGCTCCTGGCCCGCGCGGCTGCTGGGCGCGCATCTCGTGACCGACGAGACGGCGGCGTTCGTCCTCGCCCAGAGCGATCCGGCGCGGCGCCGGACCGCCTTCTGGATATCGGGCGTCGGCCTGTTCGCGGCCTGGAACGCGAGCGTGCTCGTAGGGGCCCTCGCCGGTTCCGCGCTCGGGGACACCGACCGGTTCGGGCTCGACGCCGCCTTCCCCGCGGTGCTGCTCGCCCTGGTGCTGCCCGCGCTGCGGGAGGAGCGCGGGTTGCGACGGTCCGCCGCGGCCGGGGCCGTCGTCGCGGTCGCCGCCACTCCTTTCCTGCCCGCCGGTGTGCCCGTGCTGCTCGCGCTCGGCGGGCTGCTGGTCCGGCTCCGGAGGCCCGCGTGAACCCTCAGCTCATCGCCGTCCTCGCCCTCGCCGCCGGAACCTACGTCTTCCGGCTGGCCGGCCCCGCACTCCAGGGGCGGATCGAACTTCCCCCGTCCGTACGCGAGTTGCTGACCACCGGCGCCACGGTCCTGCTGGTCGCGCTGCTCGCCACCGGGGCCCTGACGGCGGGTCACGGGTTCGCCGGGTGGGCCCGTCCCGCCGGTGTGCTGGTCGGCGGGGTGCTCGCGTGGCGGCGGGCACCCTTCGCCGTGGTGGTCGTGGCCGCGGCCGCGGTGACGGGACTGCTGCGGCTGGCGGGACTGCCCTAGGACCTGCCGCGGAGCGCGTACGCCACATCGCCCAGGACCTGCCGCAGAGCGCGTACGTCACAGGACCGGCACCGCCGCGTCCGTCCGGCCGCGCTCGGCCCACCGCGCCGCCGGGCCCATCGCCGCGCCCGCCGCCAGGAACACCGCCCCGAGCACCAGCCATCCGGGCACGCCCCACGTCACCAGGAGCGCCGTCAGGACGAGGGGGCCGACGGTGCGGGCGAGCGGGACACCCGTGCCGAAGAAGCCCTGGTACTGGCCGACCCGGCCGGCCGGGGCCAGCGCGAACGCCAGGTGCCAGGAACCGGCCGACTGCTGCATCTCGCCCACGAGTTGGAGGACCGAGGCGAGGACCAAGGCGGCCGCCGCGCCCCACGGACCCAGGCCGCCCGCGGCCGAGGCGGCGAACACCGCGCACGACGCCAGCATCACCGCTCCGGAGCGGCGTACGGCCCGGGTCGCGGAACGCACCCCGTCGGCGCCGACGCCCCGCGCCATCCGGACCTGGAACGCCGTCACACCAAGGGTGTTGAGCACGAACAGCGCCGACACCAGCCAGCCCGGGGCGGCCGTGTGCGCCACGATCCACAGCGGCACGGCGAGCGAGAGCAGCGGCATGCGCAGCAGGAGAACGGCGTTGAGCAGCGTCACGGCGGCATAGGGCCGGTCGCGCAGCACCGCGAGGCGCGGCTCGCTCGCGGCGGGCGCCGGGACCGGTGGGACGGCGGGCAGCCGGCCGAGGACCAGCGCGCAGACGGCGAACCCTGCGCCGTCGAGCGCGAACACCGCGAGATAGCCGGCGGGGGTGTCGTGCTGCAGGGCCAGGCCGCCGACGCCCGCCCCGACCGCCAGGCCCGCGTTGAGCGTCGACTGCAGCCGTGCCAGGACGCCGGTGCGCTCGTCCGGCTCGACGAGGCCCGCGAGCAGCGCCTGCCGGGCCGCGGCGAGCCCGCACTGCGCGACGGCGTACGCGACGACCGCGAGCAGGAACGCCGGGTACGAGCGGATCACCAGGAAGGACAGCACCGCCGCGGCCGTGGCCAGGGCCAGCAGGACGGAGGCGCCGCGCGGGCCGCGCCGGTCCGCGAGCGCGCCGAGCGGCACTCCGGCGACGGCGCCGACCGCCCATGCCAGGGTGAGGGCGAGGCCGATCTGGGTGGCGGAGAGGCCGACGACGCGGGTGAAGTAGAGCGCGGACGTCACGTAATAGGCGCCGTCCCCGACGGAGTTGGCGAGCTGGGCGGCAGCGAGGGCTCGGACGTGCGATCTGCTGGGCATGGGTCGAAGGTAGGCCTGAATGGCCCAGTGGAAGTAGGCCATTTACCGGCTCTCCCACTGGGCCAATTCAAGGGCTGAGTCGCTGGGCCACGCCCCGGGTTCACAGCACGGTCAGCCGTGCATGCGCGCGCCCTTCAGGGCCTTGTCCACGGCGTTGCGCGGCCCGTACACGGCGATGCCGACCAGGTCCAGATCGGCGGTGGGGACGGCGCGTACGGCCGCCCGGTTGTCGGTGTCGTTGCCGGTGGCGAACAGGTCGGCGGTGAACACGGCGCGCGGCAGGCCACGCTGGAGCGCGCGGCCGTGCGCGGCGGTCAGCACCTCCTTGCCGCCCTCGAAGACCAGCACCGGCTGGCGGAACATCGGCAGGTACGGGGTGTCGTCGGCGTCGATGTACGGCTCCCCGACCACCTCGGGAAGCTGGGTGCCGAGGCCGCTCACGAGGAACGCCGTCACATTGAGCCGCTGCCAGGTCTCCAGGTCGTCCCGGAGCAGCACGGCGATCTTGGTGTCGAAACGGACGGGGCGCTGGTCGGCAGAGGTCTGTGTGCTCATGCCTTGAGACTGCCGACCGGCATGCGGTCCGGTCTTGTACGTTTTTTGCATGGCGGCCGGCGGCGCACGGACCGGGGAGTCCGAGCAGATCACCGCGTGGCGCCCCGGGGTGAAGGGCGTCACGGAGGTCTTCCATGCCCACTTCACGCGGCACGCCTATCCGATGCACGTGCACGACACCTGGACGCTGCTGATCGTCGACGAGGGCGCCGTCCGCTACGACCTGGAGCGGCACGAGCACGGCACCCCGCTCGGCACCGTCTCGCTGCTGCCCCCGCAGGTCCCGCACAACGGCTCGGCGGCCACCCCGCTCGGTTTCCGCAAGCGGGTGCTGTACCTGGAGGCGGGCGGCGGACCGCTGGACGAGTCGTTCATCGGGCCCGCCGTGGACACCCCCGACCTCGCGGACCCGCTGCTGCGGCACCGCATCAGCCAGCTCCACACCGCCCTCGCGCACCCCGGTGACGAGCTGGAGGCGGCGGCCCGGCTGACGTTCGTCGGGGAGCGGCTCCGCGCACGGCTGCGGCCCCGGCTCGCCGAGGAGACGCGCCCGGGCCCCGACCGCCGGGTGGCGACCGCACTGCGCGAACTGCTCGACGCCCGCCTCGTCGAGGGCGTCGACCTGGCCGAGGCAGCGGGCCTGGTGCACGCCCACCCGGCGCATCTGGTGCGCTCGTTCGGGGCGGCGTACGGGATCGCGCCGCACCAGTACCTGATGGCCCGCCGGGTGGACCGGGCCCGCCGCCTGCTCCTCGACGGACGGTCCCCCGGCGAGGTGGCCGCGGACTGCGGCTTCTACGACCAGTCGCATCTGACCCGGCACTTCAAGCGGGTGGTGGGGGTGCCGCCGGGGCGGTACGCGCGGGGCAGGATCCCGCCGGCTCCGTAGGCGCGGGTCACACCGGTTCGGCGCCCTTGCGCGGGAGCATGACCCGGCTCAGCAGCGCGGTGGCGGCCAGCAGCGCTCCCGCCACCACCAGGCTGGCCCGCATCCCGCCCAGGGAGAAGCCGGTCTCGCCAGAGCCCGCGATCAGGGCTCCGAACAGGGCCACGGCGAGGGCGCCGCCGGTCTGGCGCAGGGCGTTGAGGAGGCCGGACGCGGTGCCGACGCGGGGGCCGGGGACCGCGTCCATCAGCATCGCGGTGACCGCGGGGATCGCGAACGCGCCGCCGAGGCCGGTCGGGACCAGGAGCACGAGGAGCAGCCGGACCGGAGTGTGCGCGGTCAGCGGCAGCAGGGCGAACATGGCGACGGCCAGGACGAGTTGGCCGAGGACGATGACCGGGCGGCGGCCGAAGCGTTCGGCCATGCGCGGCGAGACGAGGTTCGTGGCGGTGATGATCGCCGCCAGCGGCACGAACACCAGGCCCGCCGCCGTCGCGGACATCCCGCGCAACTGCTGCAGGTACAGGCCGAGCAGGAAGACGACACCGTAGAAGCCGACGTTGACGGCGAACCCGACCGCCAGGGACACCGACACCGTGCGCGTCCGCAGCATGCTCAGCGGGACCATGGGGGCGCGGTGGCGCTTCTCCGTCACGTAGAAGGCGACGGCGCTGAGGACGGCCACCGCGAGCGCGGCGAGCACCGGGGCCGACGTCCAGCCGGTGTGACCGCCCTCGATGACCGCGAAGGTGAGGCCCGCGAGCGCGAGGACGGCGGTGACCTGGCCGGGGATGTCGAGGGGTGCCGGACGGCGCGGCGACGGGGCGACCTTCGTCAGCAGGGCCAGCACGGCCGCGCCGACGGGCAGGTTGAGGAAGAAGACCGCGCGCCAGCCGACGTGTTCGGTCAGGACGCCGCCGAGCACCGGGCCCGCCGCCATCGACACCGAGCCGCCGACCGTCCACAGGGCCACGGCCCGCGCCCGGCGCCGCGCGTCGTCGTACGCCTGCCGGATCAGCGCGAGCGAGGCCGGCATCAGCAGCGCCGCCGCCCCGCCCTGCGCGACACGGGCCGCGATCAGCGCGCCGAGGCTCGGGGCCAGGGCGCAGGCCAGCGAGGCGGCCGTGAACAGGGCGGTGCCGAGGGCATAGGCGCGGCGCGCGCCCGTCCGGTCGCAGAGCGCGCCGGCCGACAGCATCAGACCGGCGAACATCAGCGTGTACGCGTCGGCCACC
The DNA here is from genome assembly GCF_050410835.1 of Streptomyces sp. cg35. Taxonomy (NCBI): domain Bacteria; kingdom Bacillati; phylum Actinomycetota; class Actinomycetes; order Kitasatosporales; family Streptomycetaceae; genus Streptomyces; species Streptomyces sp. cg35. Next base: position 5,169,263 of record NZ_CP191268.1, on the reverse strand, counting down.
CACTGCAGACCGGTCATGCCGCTGTGCAGCGTGGACCGGATGGCGGGCAGGGCGATGTTCACCGCCGAGACGTCGATGGTGATGACGGCGAAGCCGAGCAGCGCGGCCAGGAGGGCGGCGGTGCCGCCGCCCCGGCGGGGCGCTTCGGCGGCCGGTGCCGTGACGGGGTTACGGACGGGAGTGGTCACGCTGTCCTCCTGGAGCGGGGCGTCGAGGTGCGGGTGGGCGGAGGAGGCGGGCCGCGGCCCTGTGACATGCACTCCCTGGGCCCGGTCCCCCCGGCCACCCGCAACGGGCTCCACTCTGCGGCCGCCGCCCGGACGGTGGCAGGCCGCGTTCCACCGGGGTGCCGCGTTCCTGGCCCTGACACGGCCCCCCACCCCGCTGACCGGCCGTGGACAATGGAACGCATGGCTGAGACCACGGAACTGGGCAGGTATCTGCGGGCCCGACGAGCGCAGGTCGCCCCCACCGACGTGGGCCTGCCCGCGGGCACCGGGCTGCGCCGCACCCCGGGTCTGCGCCGCGAGGAACTGGCGACGCTCGCCGGGGTGAGCGTCGACTACTACACGCGCCTGGAGCGGGGCCGCGAGACCAACCCGTCGACCGCGGTGATCGACGCCATCGGCCGCGCCCTGCGGCTGCGCGGCGACGCCCACGAGCGTCTTCACGACCTGGCCGAGCTGGCCTCGGGCCGGCTCACCGTGCCGCACCCCACGACGGACGACACGGTCCGCGACTCGGTGCTGCAGATGCTGGAGGCGCTGCGCCCGATGCCCGCGTACGTGGTGAGCCGGTACAGCTACATGCTGGCCGCGAACCCGGCGGGCCGCCGCCTGCTGCCGGGCATGTGGGACCTGCCGCCCGAGAAGCGCAACGTGACCCGCTACCTCTTCCTGCACCCCGCGGGCCGCACGCTCTACGTGCCGTGGGAGCGGACCGTCGCCCAGTCGGTGGCGCATCTGCGCGCGGTGGGCGGCGCCGATCCGGACGACCCGAGGATGGCCGCGCTGGTCGGTGAACTCCTGCTCAAATCACCGGAGTTCGCGAGCATGTGGGACCGGTACGAGGTGCAGGAGCGGGGCGGGGGCACCAAGACGTTCGACCATCCCAAGGTCGGCGGGATGACTCTCACGTTCGAGGTGATGCAGCTGGCGCGCACGGGCGGCCAGCGCCTGGTGGCCTACCAGGCGCCGACCGGCTCCCCGGACGAAACGGCGATGCTCAAGCTGGACCCGGCCCACTCAAGCGCCGCCGGTTCAAGCCCCTCCGGCGCTTGAGGAGCGGGGTCCGGGCGGAGCCCCGTGCCCTTCAGGCCCGCTCCAGAACGGCCGTGACCCCCTGCCCACCCGCGGCACAGATCGAGATCAGCCCCCGCCCCGAACCCCCACGCTCCGCAAGCAGCTTGGCCAGCGTCGCAACGATCCGAGCCCCCGTCGCGGCGAAGGGATGCCCGGTGGCCAGCGACGACCCGGCCACATTCAGCCGCTCCCGGTCGACCGGCGCAAGCCCCTGCTTCTCCCACGCGGCCAGCGTCGCGAGAACCTGGGACGCGAACGCCTCGTGCACCTCGACGAGGTCGAAGTCCTCGATCCCGAGCCCGGCCCGCTCCAGCATCCGCGGCACGGCGTGGGCGGGCGCCATGAGCAGCCCGTCCCCGCCGCCCCCGGTGACGTCCCCGCCCACGAAGTCCACGGCAGCGGTCTCGTACGCGGTCAGGTACGCCAGCGGTTCCAGTCCGCGCGCCGCCGCCCACTCCTCGCTCGCGAGCAGCACCACGGCCGCGCCGTCGGTCAGCGGCGTCGAGTTCCCGGCCGTCATCGTCGGGTTCGGGTCCTTCACCCCGAACACCGGCTTCAGCGTGGCGAGTTTCTCGACGGTCGACCCGGGCCGCAGGTTCTGGTCCCGCTCAAGTCCCCGGTAGGGAACGACGAGTTCACCGAACAGTCCGCGGTCGTACGCCGCCGCGAGCCGCTGGTGACTGGTGGCGGCCAGCACGTCCTGCGCCTCGCGCCCGATGCCCCACTCGCGGGCCGTGACGGCGGCGTGCTCGCCCATCGACAGGCCGGTGCGCGGCTCGGCGTTGCGCGGGATGTCGGGCACGAGGTGCCCCGGCCTGATCCGGGCGAGCGCCTTCATCCGGGCCCCCGCCGACTTCGCGCGGCGCGCCGCCAGAAGGATCTTGCGCAGCTCGTCGTTCACGCCGAGCGGCGCGTCGCTCGCGGTGTCGGAGCCACCCGCGATCGCGCTCTCCGTCTGGCCGAGCGCGATCTTGTTGGCGGCGGCGATCACGGCCTGCAGCCCGGTGCCGCAGGCCTGCTGGATGTCGTACGCGGGCGTGCGCGCGTCCAGCATCGAACCGAGCACGGTCTCCCGGGCCAGGTTGAAGTCCCGGCTGTGCTTGAGCACGGCGCCGGCCACGAACTCGCCGACGGCGCCGGGCTCGTGGAGCTTGAAGCGGCCGACGACGCCGTCGAGCGCCGCGGTCAGCATCTCCTGGTTGGAGGCCGTCGCGTACGGGCCGTCGGAGCGCGCGAACGGGATGCGGCTGCCGCCGATGACGGCGACTCGGCGGGGCGGTGCCGGGGTTTTGGCGGTTTTCGCGGAGACCATCTCGACAACTCCTGACTACTGAGTAACCTTACTCTGAAGTAAATTTACGACCGAGCAGGGAGTTGGACAATGGCCGACCGCTATCTGAACTTCACCGGCACGGCCCCCGGCCGCTTCCTCACCCGGCGCCTCGGCCTTCCGCAGCCCGCGCCGCTGCGCCGCTGGAGCGCTGAACACCCCCACTTCACCGGGCAGTTGCTGCACTTCACGGCGGGCACGTCCGCGTACCGCAAGGAGCTGTCGGAGATCCTGAGCCGCACCGGGCTCGACGTCCGCGGCTCCCTCTCGGGCACGGACACGGACCGCCCCGTCGGCGTCGTCGTGGACGCGACCGCCGTCACCGGCCTGGACGCGCTCGCCGAGGTGCACGCCGCGCTGCACCCGGTCGTCCGCTCCGTCGCGGCGAACGGACGCGTGATCGTGCTCGGGGCGCCGCCGTCCGCCGACGACCACCACCAGGCCGCCGTCCAGCAGGGCCTGGAAGGATTCGTGCGCTCGCTCGGCAAGGAGATCGGCCGCGGCCGCACCGTGAACCTGGTCCGCGTCGCGGGACCGGTGACGGCCGCCGAGTCGACCCTGCGCTTCCTGCTCTCGCCCCGGTCCGCGTACATCAGCGGCCAGGTCCTCGCGGTCGGCGCCGAGGCGGCGGAGTCCACGGCGCCGGACGACTGGGAGCAGCCGCTCGCCGGGCGCACCGCCCTGATCACCGGCGCCGCACGCGGGATCGGCGAGGCCGTCGCCACGACCCTCGCCCGCGACGGGGCCCAGGTCGTCCTGCTCGACGTGCCGTCCGCCGAGGCCGACCTCGCGAAGGTCGCGGAGCGGCTCGGCGGGCGGGCGCTGCCGCTGGACATCACGGCCGACGACGCGGGTGAGCGCATCGCCGCGTTCACCGCCGACTCCGACGGGCTCGACGTCCTCGTCCACAACGCGGGCATCACGCGTGACCGCCGCCTGGCCAACATGCCCGCCGAGCGCTGGAGTTCGGTCCTCGACGTCAACCTCGCGAGCGTCCTGGGCACGACGGACACCCTCCTGAAGGCGGGGGCCGTGCGGCGCGGCGGCAGCATCGTCGCCACCGCGTCCATCGCGGGTATCGCCGGCAACACCGGGCAGACCAACTACGCCGCGAGCAAGGCCGGCATCGTCGGCCTCGTCCGCTCGCTCGCGCCGCGGGCCCTCGCCGAGCACGGCGTCACGGTGAACGCGGTGGCCCCCGGCTTCATCGAGACGAAGATGACGGCGGCCGTCCCGCTGTTCATCCGGGAGGCCGGACGCCGGATGAACTCCCTCGGCCAGGGCGGGCTCCCGGTGGACGTCGCGGAGACCACGGCATGGTTCGCCTCGCCCGGCTCCGGGGCGGTGAACGGCCAGGTGGTCAGGGTGTGCGGGCAGAGCCTGCTGGGCGCCTGACGGCGACGGCCGGTCCCCGCCGGTCCCGCACCCCGTCACCCCCGCCCTCTCCCCCAGGACCTGACATGACCGACCCCCGCACCGTCACCCTCGCCGCCACCCCGTCCCTCCTGCCCCACATGGCCCGAGGCGCTCTCCTGTCGCCCCTGAAGCGGCCCCGCCCGGACGCCCCGCTGCCCGCCACCCGGCTCGTGCAGCCCGCGCTCCAGGTCTCACAGACCCACCTCGCCGCCTACGAACGCGTCTGCGCCTTCGCCACCGGCCGGGCCGAGCTGCCCGTCACCTATCCGCACATCCTCGGATTCCCGCTCGCCATGCGGCTGATGTCCGAGCGCGCCTTCCCGCTGCCGCTGCTCGGCCTCGTCCACACCTCGATCGACATCACCCAGCGCCGCGACCTGCGCCCCACGGACACCTACCATCTGTCCGTCCAGGTAAGGGAGTTGGCCCCGCACCGGCGCGGTACGGAGGCCACCGTCGTCACCGAGCTGCGCACGGCCGCCGACGCCGAGGCCGACCCGGTGTGGCAGTCGGCGAGCACGTACCTGGCCCGGCACAAGACGCCCGCGGACCCGAACCCGCCCGCCCCGGAACCGTCCGCCTCGCAACCGTCCGCACCGCTGCCCCCGCTCAGCGAATGGCGCCTGAGCGCCGACCTCGGCCGCCGCTACGCCGCCGCGTCCGGCGACCGCAACCCCATCCACCTGCACCCGCTCACGGCCCGCCTCTTCGGCTTCCCCCGCGCCATCGCCCACGGCATGTGGACGGTCTCCCGCTGCCTGGCCGAATTCGGCGCGAGCGGGCCCGTACAGGTCCACGCGCGGTTCAAGGCGCCGGTGCTGCTGCCGGGCACGGTGACGTACGCGGCGAAGGGCACCGCCTTCGAGCTGCGGGCCGCGCGCGGCGACCGGGTGCACGTCACCGGCGAGGTCCGGGAGGCCGCCCGCTAACGGACGGACCAGCGCCGCCCCTCCATCAGGTTCCCCAGGCCCGACCACGCGAAGTTCATCATCGTCGCGGCGGCCTCCTTCGCGGAGACGGACGGGTCGGTGTTGGCCCACCCGGCGAGCGCCTCCGCCGCCCCGACCAGGGCCTGGGCGAGCCCGGCGACCTCCCGCTCGCCCGGCGCGGGGTCCCCGTGCGCCTCCCGCGCCGCCGCCGCGATCAGGGACGTCACGAAGGCGACGATCTCCTCCCGCATCGCCCCGACCTCCGCGACGAACGGCTCCCCGCCCGACCGCGCCTGGCTGTGCAGCACCGCCCACCCGTCGGGGCGCTCGGCGGTGTGCGTGTAGAAGGCGGTGAGCCCGTCCCACAGCTGCCGGTCGGCGGCCACATCGGTGCGCACCCCGGCGCGGACGGCGGCGATCAGCGCGCCCGCCTCCCGCCGGATGCAGGCGGTGAACAGGTCCTCCTTCGAGTTCAGGTACAGGTACACCAACGGCTTCGACACACCGGCGAGTTCGGCGATCTCGTCCATCGACGCGGCCCGGTACCCGCGCTCCCCGAACACCCGCACCGCGGCGTCCAGCATCTGCCGCTCCCGCTCGGCCCGTGGCATACGTCCACGGGCCTTCGGCCTCGCCGGACCGGGCGAGGCCCCGTCCTGCCGCGCCACCCCGGACTTCACGTCGCCGCCCACCCCAGCCGCCTTTCCTCCACACGTTCTGCACCGCTCACCCTACGCAGCGCGGTGCGCCCCGCCCCAGTTCGGGAGGGTGCCCGAGTACCCGGTCCGGGCCCGGACACGGCAGTGCCCCGCCCCCGGGGTCCGGGAGCGGGGCAGCGTGCCGGCGTACGAGCCGGGGGACGTCAGGCGGCGGCGGGCACGGCCACCGACTGCGGCTCGTCCACCGGGGAGGAGGACGCGTTGTCGTAGGCCTCGTGGTCGAGGATCTTCTCGCGGGCGGAGACGATCACCGGGACGAGGGCCTGGCCCGCGACGTTCGTGGCCGTCCGCATCATGTCCAGGATCGGGTCGATCGCCAGGAGCAGGCCGACGCCCTCCATCGGGAGGCCGAGCGTGGACAGGGTCAGGGTCAGCATGACCGTGGCGCCCGTCAGACCGGCCGTGGCGGCGGAGCCGACCACCGACACGAACGCGATGAGCAGGTAGTCGCCGATGCTCAGGTCGATGTCGAAGATCTGCGCGACGAAGATCGCGGCGATCGCCGGGTAGATCGCGGCGCAGCCGTCCATCTTGGTCGTGGCGCCGAACGGCACGGAGAAGGAGGCGTACTCCTTCGGGACGCCGAGGCGCTCGGTGACCTTCTGGGTCAGCGGCATGGTGCCGACCGAGGAGCGGGAGACGAAGGCGAGCTGGATCGCGGGCCAGGCGCCCTTGAAGAACTGCAGCGGGTTCAGCTTGGCGACGGTCGCGAGGAGCAGCGGGTAGACGCCGAACATCACCAGGGCGCAGCCGATGTAGATGTCGGCGGTGAAGGTCGCGTACTTGCTGATGAGGTCCCAGCCGTACGTGGCGATCGCGTAGCCGATGAGGCCGATGGTGCCGATCGGGGCGAGCTTGATGACCCACCACAGGGCCTTCTGGAGGAGCTCGAGGATCGACTCGGAGAGCGTCAGGATCGGCTTGGCCTTCTCGCCGATCTGGAGGATGGCGATGCCGGCGACGGCGGCCATGAAGACGATCTGCAGGACGTTCAGCTCGGTGAAGGGCGTGATGACGTCGGTCGGGACGATGCCCGTGAGGAAGTCGATCCAGGAGCCCGCGTGGTCCGGCTTGGCGCCGTCCTTCGGGGTCAGGCCGGTGCCCGAGCCCGGGTTGGTGAGCAGGCCGATGGCGAGGCCGATGGCGACCGCGATCAGCGACGTGATCATGAACCAGAGGAGGGTGCGGGAGGCGAGCCGCGCCGCGTTGTTGACCTTCCGGAGGTTCGTGATCGACACGAGGATCGCGAAGAAGACGAGCGGGGCCACGGCCAGCTTCAGGAGCTGGATGAAGATGCCGCCGACCTTCTCGAGCGTGGTGACGAGCCAGGAGACGTCCTGGCTGCGGGCGAGCCAGCCGAGCAGCACACCGAGGACGAGGCCGCCCAGGATCTGCGCCCAGAACGGGATCTTCGGTATGCGGAAGCCGGACTTCGGATCAGCCGGCGTCGCGTCGGCGGGGGTGGTGTTCGCGGACACGGAGACACTCCAGTGAGGGCGCGCGGGGACAAGGCGGGGAGTACGGGACGTACTGGAGCGGCGACCGTGAGATGAGGTCAGCGGCGCCGCTGCATCGGGCCGGAGGAGAACCGGCTGTCGCGTCAGGCGCGACAGGCCGCGGACATGCAGCGGCAGAGATCGACATGCAGGCGCGCCACGAGCGGGACGCTCATGGCAGTACGGTGCGCGGCTGATGTCTTCATGTCAGGAACGTTAACACCGGTGCTTTGAGAACATCAAAGGGGTTCTTTGGGGAATCTGCGAAGCACGTATGCCCCTTAAGCCGTATTTACCTTGAAAACGCAGGCACCCCCGGCACCTGAGCGGTGCCGGGGGCGGAGACGTCTGTGACGTAACTTACGCGCCGTGGGCGCGGGCGGCGTCGTCCGCCTCGTCCTCCATGGAGCGGTTCGCGTCCATGGTGGCCTTCGCGCGGTCCACGCGGGCGACGATCTTCTCGGAGGCCCGGTCGCGCTCGCCGCGCAGCAGCACGAAGCTGAGGGGCGCGGAGATGACCAGGGCGAGCAGTGCGATCCACAGGTAGTTGGATCCGCCCAGACCGCGCGGAACGAGGCCGGTGGCGACGAGACCCCAGACGACGAGGAAGCAGCCCACGAAGATCCCGAGGCGCATCAGCGTGTAGCGGAGCATCTCAATCCACTCTTCCGTTGCGAAATGGTCCCCCCAGTGAAGCACGGGCCCGGGGGCCCCTGTTGAGCGGTCCCTTCTGTAATGGGTACGGTCGGCTTATGCCGCTTACCTTCACCCTCGACCCGTCGATCGATCCGGCCCTGCGCGACGGCGTCCTCGCCCTGTGGGCGGACGTCTCGAACGCCGGCGGGGCCGTCGGATTCGTCCCGCCCGTCACTGCCGACGACATCCGCCCCGAGCTGGTGAAGCACCTGGCCGGGATGGCCGAGGGCCGCACCCGGCTGCTGGTCGGCCACGACGAGGACGGCGCGGTCGCGGCGACGGCGTTCCTGGTCCACAACCCGCACCGCCTCATGCGGCATCACCTGTGGCTCTACACCGTGATGGTGCATCCCAGACACCAGGGCAGGGGATACGGCCGGGCCCTCATGTCGGCCGCGGAGCGGACCGCGCGCGGTTTCGACGGCATCGAGGCGCTGCGGCTGACGTGCCGCGGCGGCACCGGGGCGGACGCCTTCTATGCGGCGTGCGGCTACAAGGAGGTCGGCCGGGTACCGGGGGCGATCCGGGTCGCCCCGGGGGACGACCGGGACGACATCCACATGATGCTGGCCATCTGAAGCCCCCCGGCGATTGAGCAGAGGGATCCGGGGGCGGAGCCCCGTGGCCTGTGCGAAAGCCCCGGTCCACAGGAGAACCGGGGCGCGGACGCACGCGGCCGGCCTCAGACCCGCATCGGCTGCGGAGCGTCCCGGCGGGCCGGGTCCGGGCCGTCGTACTCGCGGATGATCTCGTACCGCGTGTTGCGCTCGACGGGCTTGAACCCGGCGTCGCGGATGAGGTCGAGCAGGTCCTCGCGGGTCAGCTTGTTCGGCGTGCCGTAGTTGTCCGCGTCGTGCGTGATCTTGTACTCGACGACCGAGCCGTCCATGTCGTCGGCGCCGTGCTGGAGCGCGAGCTGCGTGGTCTGCAGGCCGTGCATGACCCAGAAGCACTTCACGTGCGGCACGTTGTCGAAGAGGAGACGGGAGACCGCGAAGGTCTTCAGCGACTCGGCGCCGGTCGCCATGGTGGTGCGCGCCTGGAGGCGGTTCCTGACCTTGCCGTCCTTCATGTCGACGAAGTCGTGCTGGTAGCGCAGCGGGATGAAGACCTGGAACCCGCCGGTCTCGTCCTGCAGTTCACGCAGGCGCAGCACGTGGTCGACGCGGTGGCGCGGCTCCTCGATGTGCCCGTAGAGCATGGTGCTCGGGGTCTTGAGGCCCTTCTCGTGCGCCAGGCGGTGGATGCGCGACCAGTCCTCCCAGTGGGTCTCGTGGTCGACGATGTGCTGGCGGATCTCCCAGTCGAAGATCTCGGCGCCGCCGCCGGTCAGCGACTCCAGACCGGCCTCGATCAGCTCGTCGAGGATGTCGGACGCCGACAGGCCCGAGATCTTCTCGAAGTGGTGGATCTCGGTCGCCGTGAACGCCTTGAGCCCGACGTCCGGCAGCGCCTCCTTGAGGGCCTTCAGGGAGCGCGGGTAGTAGCGCCACGGAAGGTTCGGGTGCAGGCCGTTCACGATGTGCAGCTCGGTGAGGTGCTCCGACTCCATCGCCTTGGCGAGCTTGACGGCTTCCTCGATGCGCATCGTGTACGCGTCCTTCTCGCCCGGCTTGCGCTGGAACGAGCAGTAGGCGCACGAGGCGGTGCAGACGTTGGTCATGTTGAGGTGCCTGTTCACGTTGAAGTGAACGACATCCCCGTTCTTCCTTGTCCGCACCTCATGGGCGAGGCCGCCGAGCCAGGCCAGGTCGTCCGACTCGTAGAGCGCGATGCCGTCCTCGCGGGACAGCCGCTCACCGTCCCTGACCTTCTGCTCCAGCTCGCGCTTGAGCCCTGCGTCCATGCCCGTACCTCTCCTCACCAACAAGACCCGTAAGTCCGCTCCACCGTACGCCCCCGTACCGACACCGCCGCTCACACCTCTTCGGGCAGCTCCCCGACCCGGTTCTCCCACTTGGTGGAGAGCACGATCGTGGTGCGCGTACGGGAGACGCCCTTGGTGCCGCTGAGGCGGCGGATCGTCTTCTCCAGGCCGTCGACGTCGCCGATCCGCACCTTGAGCATGTAGGAGTCGTCGCCCGCGATGAACCAGCAGTCCTCGATCTCGTGCAGGTCCTTCAGGCGGCGCGCGACGTCCTCGTGGTCGGCGGCGTCGGAGAGCGAGATGCCGATGAGGGCGGTGACGCCGAGGCCCAGCGAGGCGGAGTCGACGGTGGCGCGGTAGCCGGTGATGACACCGGCCGCTTCGAGCCGATTGATGCGGTCCGTCACGCTCGGCCCGGACAGGCCGACGAGACGGCCCAACTCCGCATACGAGGCGCGGCCGTTCTCGCGCAGGGCCTGGATGAGCTGCCTGTCCACGGCGTCCATAGGTCCAAAGCCTTTCATTATTCAGCGTTGACGCGAGTTTACGTGTAGAATCTAAGGCATGCGGGGGCGACACCCCGCAAGATCTAAAGCTCAGTCACCGGATCAGCGAAGATCCATCGATTTTCAGGAGTGTTGTCACCGTGTTCACGATCGAGATGGCGTACGCCCGCATGCGCGAGATGCAGGCGGCGGCCGATCGTTCCCGTGTCCACCAGTCCGCCACCACCGAGCGCCGCGCGGCCAAGAAGCACGCCGCCCGCACCAAGAAGCGCTAGCGCTCACGAGAGCCTCCCCCCAGCTCTCCCTCCCATCGGCGGTACAGCGTGTGCGGCACTCCGGCCGCGTCCAGCGCCCGCCCCGCGACGAAGTCCACCAGATCCTGGATGTGCGTCGCCCCCGCGTAGAACGCCGGCGAGGCGGGCAGCACGACCGCGCCCGCCTCGTCCAGCGTGACCAGGTGCTTGAGCGTCTGCCCGTTGAGCGGCGTCTCCCGTACCGCGACCACCAGCCTGCGCCCCTCCTTGAGCGTCACGCTCGCCGCGCGCTGGAGCAGGTCCTTCGACAGGCCGAGGGCCACCCCCGCCACGCACGCCGTCGAGGCGGGCACGATGATCATCCCCTTGACCGGGTACGAGCCCGAGGACGGCCCCGCCGCGAGATCACCGGCGGGCCAGTGCCGTACGCCGCTCAGATCGACGCCGCCGAACGTGCCCGGCTTGCCGTCGGCCCCGCGCGCCAGCCACTCCCCGAGATCCTCGCGCCAGTGCGCGTCCCGGAACGCGATGCCCGTCTCGTCGAGCAGAGTGAGCCGCGAGGCCCGCGAGACGACCAGGTCCACGGCCTCGCCCGCGGCGAGCAGCGCCCGCACGACGGAGGCGGCGTACGGGGTTCCTGACGCGCCGGACACCCCGACGACCCAGGGGGTGCGGCTGCTTGAGTTGACGTGCTCCACACCACGAGCCTATCCGGCGGCCCACAATGGGAACTTGAGCAGGGGCAGTGGTCGTTGGGTCCGTGACAGGCGGGCCCAGGGGTGGGGGCTGAGATGACGGACAACGCGACACAGAGATGGTCGACGCGCGATCGGGCGCTGACCGCCGGAAAGCTGATGGCCGGCTGGGTGGCCCTGCTGTGGCTGCTGGAGGCGGTCGACACGGCCTCGGGCCATGCCCTCGACCGCTTCGGCATACAGCCGCGCGACCCGTCGGAGCTCGTCGACGTGGTCCCGGCCTCCTTCATCCACTTCGGCTTCGACCACGTCGCGGCGAACTCGATCCCGCTGCTGGTCCTCGGCTTCGTCGCGGCGCTCTCCGGCATCCGCCGCTTCCTGCTGGCCTGCGCCCTGATCGTCGTCGCCGACGGGCTCGGGGTCTGGCTGGTGGCGCCCGCCCACTCGAACACGGCGGGCGCGTCGGGCCTGATCTTCGGCCTGTTCGGCTTCGTGGTGCTCAGCGGCTTCGTGGAGCGCAGACCGCTCGGCATCGCCGTCGGCCTGCTGATCGCCGCGTACTGGGGCACGACGATCCTCGCGGGCCTGTCCCCGGCGAACCAGGGCGTCAGCTGGCAGGGCCATCTGATCGGCCTCGTCGCGGGCGTGGCGGCGGCGTTCCTGCTGCGCAGACCCCAGCCGACCCGGGAGCCCCGGCAGCCCTGGCAGGCCTGAGTACGCGTCTGAGTACACGGACTCATGCGGCGGGCACCCCCGCCGCAGCACAGTCGGCACATGAAGGCCCGATACCTGCTGATGTGCGGGGCGGCCGTCGTCGTCGCCCTCGTCCTGGTCTACGCGCTCGATGTCCCCGCCGACATCGTGCTCCTCGTCGGCATCGGAGCGCTGTGTCTGCTGTGGCTGGTGCTGCTGCTCACCGTGCCCTGGAATCTCTACTTCCGGGCCCGTGCCGTGGTGCACGAGGCCGCCGTCAGCCGTGAGAAGGGGATGACCGTCCCCGCGGACCGGGACGCGGAAGCCGCCCGGATCGCCACCGTGATGCTGCGCACGGCGATCGGCGCGCACCTGGTCACGGCGGCCGTCGCGGTGCTCGCCGCCTGGACCACCGGCCGCACGGCGGGCTACTGGTTCGCGGGCGGCTGTCTGCTCAGCACGCTGTTCCGTCCCGCCGGCGCCTACTTCGGCGCGCTGCTGCACCGCCTGCGCACGCTCTCCACGGAGGTGCGCCACCCGCGCGACGACGTGGTCGAGCTGCGGAGCACGCTCGACGCGCTGCTGCGGAGCGCGGCCGTGCAGGAACGCAAGACCGAGGAGATGTACGTCGACGTCGGACGGCTGCGCACCGCCCTCGACTCCGTCGGGCTGTCCGCGCACGAGCGCGCGGAGCGGACGGACCGCCGCGTCGAGCTGATGAGCCGGGAGTTCGAGTCGGTGGTCGACCGGATGACGGACAACCGGGAGATCATCAGCGGGCTCAAGGCGTTCCTGCGCCTGATCCGGGCCGACGGCACCACAGAACAGATCGTCTGACGGTGCCGCAGGCCCGGCGCGAATGGCGTGTCCGGCCTAGACGGTCAGGCCCCGCACCAGCAGGTCCAGCAGCGCGCACACGAACAGCGCGATCCCGATGAACCCGTTGACCTGGAAGAACGCCCGGTTGAGGCGGGACAGGTCGTGGGGCTTGACGATCGTGTGCTCGTAGAGGAAGGCGCCCGCGACGATGACCAGGCCGACCCAGAAGAACGTTCCGGCGCCGGTGGCCAGCGCGTACCAGACGAACAGGGCCGTCGTCAGGGTGTGGCAGACGCGGGCGCCCCGGATGGCGGCCGGGATGCCGAAGCGGGCCGGGACCGACATGACGCCGACCTCGCGGTCGGTCTCCACGTCCTGGCACGCGTAGATCAGGTCGAAGCCGCCGATCCAGATGCCGACGGCGAGGCCGAGGATCACCGCGTCCCACGACCAGGAGCCGGTGATCGCGATCCACGCGCCGATCGGGCCCATCGCCTGGGCGAGACCGAGGATGGCCTGCGGGAAGTTCGTGAACCGCTTGCCGTACGGGTAGACGACCATCGGGATCACCGCGATGGGGGCCAGCGCCAGACAGAGCGGGTTCAGCAGCGCGGCCGACGCCAGGAAGACGACCAGCGCGATCAGCGCGCCCGTCCAGGCCGACTTCACCGAGACCGCGCCCGTGACGAGCTCGCGGTGGGCGGTGCGCGGGTTACGGGCGTCGATCTCGCGGTCGATGATCCGGTTCGCCGCCATCGCGAAGGTGCGCAGGCCCACCATGCAGATGGTGACCAGGAGCAGCCGGCCCCAGTGGATGTTCTTGTCCGTCTCGAACATCGCGGTCAGCGCCGCGATGTAGGCGAAGGGCAGCGCGAACACCGAGTGCTCGATCATGACCAGGCGCAGGAAGGCCTTGGTCCGGCCCGGCTGCTGCGGGATCGCGGCGGATGCTGAGCTCACTAGAGTCCGTACTCCTTCCAGCGGCGGTCCACGAGGGCCGCCGTTCGGGGATCGGAGACGACCATCTCGGGCCAGCCGCCGTCCCGCGTATAGCCCTCCTCGGGCAACTTCCTCGTCGCGTCGATACCCGCCTTGCCGCCCCAGAACTGCTGGTAGGAGGCGTGGTCGAGGTGGTCGACGGGGCCCTCGGCGACGACGAGGTCGCGGGCGTAGTCCGTGTTGCCGAGGGCCCGCCACGAGACTTCATGAAGGTCGTGGACGTCGCAATCGGAGTCGACGACGACGATCAGCTTGGTCAGCGACATCATGTGCGCGCCCCAGATCGCGTGCATGACCTTCTGGGCGTGCTTCGGGTACTTCTTGTCGATCGAGACGATCGCACAGTTGTGGAAGCCGCCCGACTCCGGCAGGTGGTAGTCGACGATGTCCGGGACGATCACCTTGAGCAGCGGCAGGAAGAAGCGCTCCGTGGCGCGGCCGAGCGGGCCGTCCTCCGTCGGCGGGCGGCCGACGACGATCGACTGGAGCAGCGGGCGCTTGCGCATCGTGACGCAGTCGATCTTCAGCGCCGGGAAGGGCTCCTGCGGCGTGTAGAAGCCGGTGTGGTCGCCGAAGGGTCCCTCCGGCAGCATCTCGCCGGGCTCCAGCCAGCCCTCGATGACGACCTCGGCGTTGGCCGGGACCTGGAGCGGGACCGTCTTGCAGTCGACCATCTCGACGCGCTTGCCCTGGATGAACCCGGCCAGCATGTACTCGTCCATGTCGCCGGGCAGCGGCGCCGTCGACGCGTACGTGACGGCCGGCGGGCAGCCGAAGGCGATGGCGACGGGCAGCTTCTCGCCCTTGCGGGCGGCCACCTGGTAGTGGTTCCGGCTGTCCTTGTGGATCTGCCAGTGCATGCCGATGGTGCGCTTGTCGTGGCGCTGCAGGCGGTACAGGCCCAGGTTGCGCACGCCGGACTCGGGGTCCTTGGTGTGGGTCAGGCCCAGGTTGAAGAAGGAGCCGCCGTCCTCGGGCCAGGTGAACAGCGCGGGGAGCCGGTCGAGGTCGACGTCGTCGCCGGTGAGGACGACCTCCTGCACGGGCGCGTCCTTGACCTTGCGCGGCGGCACATGGGTCATCGCGCCGAGCTTGCCGAACGCCTCGCGGATGCCGACGAAGCCCTGCGGCAGTTCCGGCTTGAGCAGGCCGCCGATCTTCTCGCTGATGTCGTTGTACGACTTCAGGCCGAGCGCCTTGAGCAGCCGCCGGTCGGTGCCGTACACGTTCATCGCGAGGGGCATCGACGAGCCCTTCACGTTCTCGAAGAGCAGAGCCGGGCCGCCTGCCTTGTTCACCCGGTCGACGATCTCACCGACCTCCAGGTACGGGTCGACCTCGGCCTTGATGCGCTTGAGGTCGCCCTCGCGCTCCAGCGCCCGGAGCAGGGAGCGCAGATCGTCGTAAGCCATGCGATCCAGTATCCGGCACCGGCTAACCTGGCCCGGTCACCGGGGGCCTTCACCCCGCCGCTACGTCACTGTGCGCACCGCTCTTGGGGGATCGCGACACCATGCTCCGCTACCTGCCGTTCCTGCTGGTCCTGGCGCTGTGGATCTACGCGTTCATCGACTGTCTGAACACCCCCGAGGAGGAGGTGCGCGGCCTGCCGAAGGTGGTGTGGGTCATCATCATCCTGCTCTTCGGCGAGGTCCTCGTCGGCCCCGTCGCCTGGCTGGTGGCGGGCAAGAAGCGGCCCGCCCCCGCCGGCGGCGCCACCCCCGCAGAGTGGAACCGCGACCGCAGGACGCAGTTCGTCGCGCCGGACGACAACCCGGAGTTCCTCCAGTCCCTCAAGGAGGACGCCGCGCCCTCCAAGGACGGGAAGGACGAGGCGCTCCTCAAGGACTGGGAGGCGGACCTGCGCCGCCGCGAGGAGGAGCTGCGCCGCCGCGAGGGCGAGCAGGACAAGGACTGAGGACCCCGGGCCCCTCGGGGCGCGGGACGCGCGTGCCGCACACTGGATGCGGAACACCCCCCTCCGCCACCCGCACCCCGTGAAGGCCATGTCCAGACCCACGCATGCCCCGGCGCCCGACGTCGCCACCGGTCCCGAGAAGCTCATCGCCGTCGAGGAGCACGGGGCCGACCCCGTACCCGCCGACCGGCGGCACGGCAGTCCCCGTCAGCTGCTGTGGACGTGGGCCTCACCCCAGGTCGGTTTCGCGACCGTCTTCATCGGGGTGCTGTCGGTCTCCGCGTTCGGCCTGGGCTTCTGGCAGGCGGTCGCCGCCCTCGTGCTCGGCGCCGGGCTCGGCTCGCTGGCGCACGGGCTGCTCTCCACGGACGGGCCGCGGTTCGGCGTCCCGCAGATGGTGATCGGCCGGCTCTCCTTCGGCTACCGGGGCAACGCCCTGCCGTCCGGGGTCAACGCGCTGGTGTCGGGCGTCGGCTGGTTCGCCGTGAACAGCGTCGGCGGCGCCTTCGCCCTCAACTCCCTCACCGGGCTGCCGCCGCTGCCCAGCCTGCTGATCCTGGTCGTCCTGGAGATCGTCATCGGGTACGTGGGGCACGACCTGGTGCACCGCTTCGAGCGGTACGCGTTCCCGGTGCTCGCCGTGATCTTCCTGCTCGCCGGGGTGTGGATCTTCAAGGGTGCCGACGTTGCCGGCCCTGGTGCGGGCGGCGGGTTCGGCGGTTTCATGCTCGCCTTCAGCGCCGTCTTCGGCTTCACGGCGGGCTGGAACCCGTGCGCCGCCGACTACGCCCGCTATCTGCCCGCCGGCACCCCGCGCCGGGCCACCGCCTGGTACTCGGGCCTCGGCCTGTTCGTGTCGGTCGCCGTCGTCTCCGTGATCGGCGCGGCCTCGGGCACGCTCGCGGCGCCCGCCGGGGCCAGCCCCACCGACGCGTTCACCGGCCAGCTCCCGGGCTGGCTCGGCGACCTCACCCTCGTCGCGATCATCCTCGGCGCGATGGCCGCCTCCACCCTGAACGTCTACTCGGCGGCCGTCTCCATCTCCTCGCTGTCGCTGCCGCTGCCGAGCTGGCTGGGCCGCGCCTCGCTCGTCGCGCTGGTCGGCGCGATCGGCACCGCCGCCGGCTGGGCCTCGCTCGCCGACGCCGGGCACGCCTTCGAGAACTTCCTGCTCGTCATCGCGTACTGGATCGCGCCCTGGCTCGGCGTCGTCCTGATGGAGCACTGGCTGCGCGCCCTGCCGGACGAGGCGCTCGCCCCGCGCCTCCAGGACCGCTCGTTCGGCAACCCGGCGGGCCTGATCGCGCTGCTCGTCGGCGTGGCCGTGTCGGTGCCGCTGTTCTCCAACCAGACCGTGTTCGTCGGCCTGGTGCCGCACGTCTGGCCCGGCGTCGGCGATCTGACCTGCCCGGTCGGCTTCGCGCTCGGCGCGCTCCTCTTCGCGCTGCTGCGGCGGCGCGACTCCCTCACCCCGTCCGCGTAGAAAGGCTCGTACGTCATGGAACTCGATCTCGCCCGCACCTGGCTCGCCACCGCAGTCGAGGAGGCGAAGGCCTCTCTCGCCGAGGGCGGCATCCCGATCGGCGGCGCCCTGTACTCGGCCGACGGCAAGGTCCTCGGCCGCGGTCACAACCGGCGTGTGCAGGACGCGGACCCGTCGGTGCACGGCGAGACCGACGCGTTCCGCAACGCCGGACGGCAGCGCTCGTACAAGGGCACCACGATGGTGACCACGCTCAGCCCCTGCTGGTACTGCTCGGGCCTGGTGCGGCAGTTCGGCATCTCCCGCGTGATCATCGGCGAGGCCCGCACCTTCCACGGCGGGCACGACTGGCTGGCCGAGCACGGCGTCGAGATCGTGCTCCTTGACGATCCCGAGTGCGTCGGCATGATGGAGGACTTCATCGCCGCGAAGCCGGAACTGTGGCACGAAGACATCGGGGACATCGGGGACCTCGGCGAGTAGCCGGCCGGCGTACAGGCTGTACGTCGTCACGCCCCCTGAAACGGACACCGCGCCCCTGGGCGGCGCCCGCCGCCGCCCGGACACTCAGGGGGCATGACGACCGCCTCCCCCAGCAGCACCAGCGCCGCTCCGCCCGCCCCCGCGTACGGCGACAAGGTCATCGCCGTCGAGGCGGCGGGGTCCGAGCCGATCCCCGAGGCCGAACGGCACGGCAGTCCACGGCAGTTGCTGTGGACCTGGGCCTCGCCCAACATCGAGTTCGCGACCGTCTACATCGGCGTGATCTCGGTCCTCTTCTTCGGTCTGAGTTTCTGGCAGGCCGCCGCGGCGCTGCTGCTCGGCACCGCGCTCGGCGCGCTGACGCAGGGGATCCTCTCGCTGGACGGGCCGCGGTTCGGCGTCCCGCAGATGGCGATCGGGCGGCTCGCCTTCGGGTACCGGGGCAACGCGCTGCCCTCGACGGTCAACGCGCTGGTGGCGGGCGTCGGCTGGTTCGCCGTGAACAGCGTCAGCGCCGCCTTCGCGCTCAACACCCTCACGGGGCTGCGCCCCCTGCCCTCCCTCCTCCTGGTCGTCGCGGCCGAGATCGCGATCGGCTTCATCGGCCACAACTTCGTGCACGCCTTCGAGAAGTACGCGTTCCCGGCCCTCGCGGTGGTGTTCCTGCTGGCGGGTGTGTGGACCTTCGGGAAGGCCGATCTCTCGGCGCCGGGCGGGGCGGCATCGGCGGTTTCCTCCTCGCGTTCAGCTCGGCGTGGGGCTACGCGCTCTGCACGCCATTCCATTCCATTCCATTCCATTCCATTCCATTCCAAAAAAAAAAAAAAAATTCCATTCCATTCCATTCCATTCCATTCCAAAAAAAAAAAAAAAAAAAAAAAAAAAAAAAAAAAAAAAAAAAAAAAAAAAAAAAAAAAAAAAAAAAAAAAAAAAAAAAAAAAAAAAAAAAAAAAAAAAAAAAAAAAAAAAAAAAAAAAAAAAAAAAAAAAAAAAAAAAAAAAAAAAAAAAAAAAAAAAAAAAAAAAAAAAAAAAAAAAAAAAAAAAAGATCGGGCGGCTCGCCTTCGGGTACCGGGGCAACGCGCTGCCCTCGACGGTCAACGCGCTGGTGGCGGGCGTCGGCTGGTTCGCCGTGAACAGCGTCAGCGCCGCCTTCGCGCTCAACACCCTCACGGGGCTGCGCCCCCTGCCCTCCCTCCTCCTGGTCGTCGCGGCCGAGATCGCGATCGGCTTCATCGGCCACAACTTCGTGCACGCCTTCGAGAAGTACGCGTTCCCGGCCCTCGCGGTGGTGTTCCTGCTGGCGGGTGTGTGGACCTTCGGGAAGGCCGATCTCTCGGCGCCGGGCGGCGGGGGCGGCATCGGCGGTTTCCTCCTCGCGTTCAGCTCGGCGTGGGGCTACGCGGCGGGCTGGAACCCGAACGCCTCGGACTACTCGCGCTATCTGCCGCGCACGGCGAACCGGCTGCGCACGGTCGCCTACCCGGCGCTCGGTCTGTTCCTCTCGGTGTCGGCGGTGTCCTTGACCGGGGCGGCCTCCGCGACGATCGCGGCGCCCGCGAGCGCGACCCCGACGGCCGCGTTCACCGGCCATCTCCCGTCCTGGCTGGCCCACTTGGTGCTGCTCGCCATCATCCTGGGCGCGGTCTCGGCGAACGCCCTCAACATCTACTCGTCCGCCATGTCGGTCACCTCGCTCGGCCTGCGGCTGCCGTCCTGGCTGGGACGCAGCACGCTCGTGGTGGTCTCGGGCACGGCGGGGACGGCGGCGGCCTGGTCGTCGCTGGCGGACGCGGGCCACGCGTACGAGGCGTTCCTGCTGGTGATCGCCTACTGGATCGGGCCGTGGCTGGGCGTCGTCCTCATGGAGCGGTGGCGCTCGGCGAGGACCCCCGACACCGAACTGGCGGGACGCCTGACGAACCCCGGTTTCGCCAACTGGCCCGGATTCACCGCCCTGTTGGTGGGCGTCGCGGTGTCCGTACCGCTCTTCTCGAACCAGGAGAAGTACGTCGGATGGGCGCCCGGGCGCTGGCCCGCGCTCGGCGACGTGACGTGCGTGGCCGGGTTCGTGGTGAGCGCCGCCGTGTACGCGATCACTTGCCGGGTGTTCGCTTCCCGTCGTACAGTCTGAGCACGGCTGTTCGTCGCCCGACGAACACTCTGACGGGAGGCGTGCGCCATGCGTGCGGTGCGGTTCGGCGAGTACGGCGGCCCCGAGGTCCTGACGACGGCGGACGTGGACGTCCCCGAGCCGGGGCCCGGGCAGGTGACCGTCGACGTGGCGTACGCCGGGGTGAACTTCGCCGACCTCAAGGCACGTTCCGAGGGCTACCGGGTGGCGGCGCTGCCGTTCGTCCCCGGCCTGGAGATGTCGGGCCGGATCCGCGCCCTGGGCCCCGGGGTCGAGAGGCTCACCGTCGGCCAGGAGGTGGCCGCGCTCACCGAGGGCGGGACGTACGCGGAGGTGGCCGTCGCCGACGCCGTCACCGTCTTCCCGCTGCCGGCCGGGCTCTCCCTGCGCACGGCCGCGACGCTGCCGACCGTGCTGCCGACGGCGTACGCCCTGCTGCACGCGGTGGGGCGGCTGCGGGCCGGCGAGAGCGTCCTCGTGCAGGGCGCGGCGGGTGGGGTCGGCACGGTGGCCGGGCAGCTGGCGCGGGCCGCGGGCGCCGGGGCCGTGTACGGGGTGGTGTCGAGTGCGGCCAAGGCCGAGTACGCCCGTAAGCACGGGTACGACGAGGTGGTCCTGGCCGACGGGTTCGGCTCCTCCCTCAGGGAGTTGACCGGTGGCCGGGGTGTCGATCTGGCGCTCGACCCGGTCGGCGGCGACACGTTCCGCGAGACGCTCGGGGCGCTGGCGGTGTTCGGCCGGGCCGTCTCCTTCGGCAACGCCTCGTCCGCCCCGGCCTGGCAGGCGGGCCAGGCCGAGCTGTACCCGACGGCGCTGTCGGTGGGCGGCTTCTCGATCCTCACCCTGGCGAAGACGGCGCCCGCCGAGCTGCGGGCCCTCGCGGAGCGGGCCTTCGCGGTCCCCGGCGTGGAGCTCCCCGTCACCGGCGAGTTCGCCCTGTCGCAGGCCGCGGAGGCCCATCGGGTGATGGGGTCGCGGACCAGCACGGGGAAGCTGTTGCTGCGGGTGGCGGCCTGAGGACCTGGAGACGGGCGGCGCGGGTGTCCCCTCCGGCACCCGCGCCGCGCCGGAGTGACGAACTCCCCTGTTCCTTCGCCCAGTTCGGCCGCCGTCGAGCGGTCCCCTGTGCCGCTCGACGGCCTCGGCCGACATGGACCCGGAGCCCGCCCCTGTGCGGCGCGGAAGGTATCGGGTGTTCGGACACGGTGATCAGTGTGACCCGTACAGGCCAAGAACTGGAGTGATTTTCTAGAATCTGAATACAGAAACCACGAACGGAACTCGGTGTTCTACGCTGGCTGTCACCATGAGCCCCAAGCAGCAGCGCGGCGCGGAGACAGCCGACCGCCTCCTCGACTCCGCCTTGCTCCTGTACGCCGACGCGGGCGAGCAGGGCATCACGGTGAGCGCCCTGACGACGGCGAGCGGAGTCAGTCCCGGCAGCCTGTACCACCACTTCGGCAGCGTCGACGGGCTGATGAACGCGCTGCTGATGCGCTGGCTGGGCCGTCTCGTGGGCGAGTTGGGCGGCGCCGTCACCCGCGCACGCAGCGCCCGCACCGGTGTCCGCGCCCTGGCCCGGACCTATCTGGCGTTCATCAAGGAACACCCGGACGCGGCACGGCTGTTGCACTCCTCGCGCGCCGACCAGCTGGCCATGGCCGAGGCCCGGCAGCTGCGGGACGCACAGGAGGCCCGGCTGTCGCCGCTGACCGGCTGGATCCGGCGGCACGTCGCGTCGGGCGAGATCGCCCCGCTGCCCGACGCCCTGGTCGAGTCGCTGATCCTCGGCCCGGTCATCGGGGTCGCGCGCAGCTGGCTCGCCGGGGTCGGCGACATCGACCTCGATCAGGCCGCGCGGGTCCTGCCCGACAGGATCTGGCGCTCACTCACGCCCTGAGCCCCCGCCGCGCCCTGGTCCCGGGCCGTCACCACGCGCAGCGCGCAGGCCGCCGTGAGCAGCTCGCCGAGCGGCTCCGGGTCCCCGACCTCGAGCCCGAGCAGCGACTCGATGCGCTCCAGGCGCTGGTAGAGGGACTGCCGGCCGATGTGCAGCAGCGCGGCCGTGCGCGTGGGACTGCAGCCGTGCCGCAGATGCACCTCCAGGGTGCGCACCAGGTCGCCGCCGTGCGTCGCCTGCCACTTCAGGAGCGGGCGAAGGACCTGGTCGGCGAGCCGGGTCAGCCGCTCCCGGTTGGCCTCGACGCCGCCGCGTGTCAGCTCCCGCTCCAGCGCCAGGGCCCGCGCCGAGGTCACCAACGGGCCCTCGCCGTAGGCCGGTTCGGCCGCGGGCACCGTCAGGGCCAGCTCCAGCGTCGTCCGGGCCGCGCGCAGGGTGTCGCTCCAGCGCAGCCAGCCGTCGTCCGCGCCCACGGCCGGGCCGACCGCGACGGTGAGCCCGGGTCCGGCCACCGCGCGGAAGGCGGCCTGCACCGCCCGGACCGCGTCGCGGCCGGGCGGCGGCACGGCCAGCGCCAGTACGTCGCCGGGGAACGCCGCGCGCAGCGCGCCGCGGCCCGCGGCCCGCTCCACCGCCGCGAGCGCCGCGCCGTGCGGGCCGTGCACCGAGACGCCGACGAGCCGCGCGCCGGGGCCGGGCCGGAATCCGGCGAGCGCCGAACGGGCCGCCACCTCGGGCTGGTTGAGGGCCCCGCGGTCGACGAGGTCGGCGAGCAGCGCGGCCCCGTGGTCGGCGGCCCGGGGCAGCGCCGTCGCACGGGAGGCGAGACCGTGCGTGACGATGGCCCGGTTGGCGGCCTCCGCGATCCGCACGAACGGCACGACGCGCCGCAGCGCCACCAGGGGAAAGCCCAGCTCCCGCGCCGAGTCCACCACTTCGCGCGGCATCCGCTCCAGCGACCGGCCCACCTCCACGGCGAGCCCGGCCGCGCCCCGGGCCGTCAGCTCCCGCACGTACCGCCGCAGCGCCCCCGCGTCGGCGCCGAGGAACGCGAACCCGTTCGTGAGGAGCAGCTCCCCGCCGTCCAGGAAGTTCGCGCCCTCGTACACCTCGCTGGAGTGCACCCAGCGCACCGGCCGGTCAAGGCCCGACTCCCCCGCGAGGAGTTCGGGCGAGGCGTCGGCGACGACGTCGAGGTCCAGGATCTCGCGGAGCGTGAGAGCGGGCACGGGGCCTCCCGGGGCGCGCGGAGCGGCGGACATTCCGTCGGGGTGAGGGCTGCCCGGAGAGTACGGTGCGCACGTTGCCCCGGTGTTTCCGCGCCGCGAGAGTGGACGGCATGACCGCTTCCCCGGGTACGCCCCGCATCCCCACCATCGATCTGCGGCCCTGGCTGTCCGGCGACCGCGAGGCCCGCGCCGAGATCGCCGCGACCGTCGACGCCGCCCTGCGCACCGCGGGGTTCCTGCTGGTCACCGGCCACGGCGTGGACCCGGCGCTGCGGACCCGGATCCGGGACGCGGCCCGCGCCTTCTTCCGGCGGCCCGCGTCCGTGAAGGAGCCGTACGCGGTGAAGGTGGGCGGCCGCGGCTGGCTGGGCCCCGGCGCCGAGGCCAACGGGTACGCGGAGGGCACCGAGACACCGCCCGACCTGAAGGAGTCCCTCTCCTTCGCCACCGCCACGGCCTTCGACGACCCGGCGGTGCACGCCGAGTGGTCCGGCGAGAACGTCTTCCCCGCCGAGTCGCCCGAGCTGCGCGACCTCGTCGAGACGTACCTGGCGGCGATGCGGACCCTCTCCGACCAGCTGCTCGAACTCCTCGCCGTCGCCCTGGACGAGCCCGCCGACTTCTTCACCCGCCACACCACGCGCCCCACCTGGGGCTTCAACATCAACTGGTACCCGGGCACGGAGGTCGTCGGCGCACCGGAGCCCGGCCAGTTCCGCATCGGCCCGCACACCGACTTCGGCACGGTCACCGTGCTCGACCGGCAGGCCGGCAAGGGCGGGCTCCAGGTCTTCACCGACGAGGGCGGCTGGGAGGACGCGCCCTACGACCCGGCGGCGTTCACCATCAACATCGGCGATCTGATGGCGCGCTGGACGGGCGACCGCTGGCGCTCCGGGCGCCACCGCGTCCTGCCGCCCCCGGCGGACGCGCCCGCCGAGGAGCTGATGTCGCTCGTCTACTTCTACGAGTGCGACCCGTGCACGACCGTCGAGCCGGTGCCCGCGCCGAAGGGGCGGGTCGCGTACGAGCCCGTCGACAGCCACGTGTACCTGCGCGGCAAGCTGGACGCGATCACGGTCGGCTGACGTACGCGTCCCGGAGCCGCTGCCAGCGGTCGGGCGTCCATGCCGCCCAGCCGTCCGGGGTCATGGGCCGCCCGTCCAGCGCGTCGCGCAGGCACAGGAAGTGGTCGTGCCAGCCGGCCAGGCAGTCCAGGCGCAGCGCGTCGTCGCCGTCGAACTCGTTCGTGAAGCGCAGCGTCGTGTCCGGCTCCAGGTGGAACCGCATCCGGCCGTGCAGCCCGTCGAGGGTGTACTCCGCGACGCGCTCCACGTCCCAGGCGGTGACCCGGCCCCGGTGCGCGCCGCCGCCGTTGAGCCAGCGCAGGGTGACGGCGCCGCCGAGCCGGGGCTCCAGCGCGTCGGCTGCCGCGAGCCATCCGGCCAGGCCGTCCGGGGTGGCGACGGCCCGCCACACCGCTTCGACGGGGTGGGGCAGGTCCAGCGTGAAATGCAGGGTGCGGGTGGTGCCTTCGGTGCGGCTGGTGCCGGGCTCGATGGTGGTGTCGTCGTCGGTCATGGCTCCAGCGTTGCGCATGCGGTGCGGCGCGGCGGGCTTTGCCGGGGGTGTCGGAGTACGGCGAAGGCCGGCTCCCCCGGCGTGGATCGGGGGGAACCGGCCTCGTGGGCGGACCGTCGCCTGCGGCTACACCCCGGCGTAGGAGTGCTTGCCGGTGACGAAGATGTTCACGCCGTAGTAGTTGAACAGCCAGCAGCCGAAGGCGATCAGCGCCAGGTAGGCGGCCTTGCGGCCCTTCCAGCCGGCGGTCGCGCGGGCGTGCAGGTAGCAGGCGTAGGCGACCCAGGTGATGAACGACCAGGTCTCCTTGGGGTCCCAGCCCCAGTAGCGGCCCCACGCGTCGCCGGCCCAGATGGCGCCCGCGATGATCGTGAACGTCCACAGCGGGAAGACCGCCGCGTTGACGCGGTAGGAGAACTTGTCGAGGGACTGCGAGGCGGGCAGCCGCTCCATGACGGACGTCGCGAACCGGCCGGGCTTGCCGCCGTTCGCGAGCTTGTTCTCGTAGGAGTCCTTGAAGAGGTACAGGATCGTGCCGACCGCGCCGACGTAGAAGACCGCGCCGCAGAAGATCGCCGTCGAGACGTGGATGTACAGCCAGTACGAGTGAAGAGCGGGAACCAACTGGTCGCTGGCGGTGTACAAGACAGTGACAGCGAGGCCGAGGTCGAGGAGGACCGTGGTGACCAGGGGCAGGCCGAGCCAGCGGACGTTCTTCTTCAGCGCGAGCAGCGCGAGGTACACGCCGACGGCGACGGTGGAGAAGGTGATGTTGAACTCGTACATGTTGCCCCACGGGGCGCGCTCCACGGAGAGCGCGCGGGTGAGGACACCGCCGAATTCGACGAGGAAGCCGAGCGCCGTGAGAGAGATGGCGATACGGCCGTAGAGGTCGCCCTGCTCGTCACCGCCGGAGGCGCCGGGCCCGTCCGGTACGTCGCGGGCGCCCGCGGCGGCCCGGGTGACGACCTGCGGGCGCTCCAGGACGGCGGTGCCCCCGTTCTTCTGCTTGACCTGGATCTTCACCGAGGAGGCGGCCCCGGCCTCCTCGCCCTTGCCGGTGAGGGCGGCGGCGGTGCGGCCGACCTTGCTGCGGCTGCCGAAGATCCACTCGGCCATGTTCGCGAAGAACGCCAGCAGGTACACGGCCATGGACGAGTAGATGAGGACGTTACTGGTGTGCGCCAGGTTCTCGTTGGTTGCGGCGGCGAGAGTCACTTCTCAGCCCCTTCGGCGGCAGGAACAGCGGTGGGTGTTTCGGAGGAAGACTCGGAATGCTCGGGAGGTTCGGGGGCGCTGGGCGCCTCGGTGTGCAGCAGGCCCACCAGATCGCCCAGTTCCTCGGGGAGCTTCGCGGACTCGCTGCGGCCGAGACCGGCCATCTCGACGACGGTCACCCCGTCGGGGCCTTCGACGGCACGGACCCAGACGCGGCGGCGCTGGATGAACAGCGAGCCGGCCAGGCCGAAGATCGCGGCGACGGCACCGCCGAGCGCCCAGGTGTCACCGGGCTGGTGGGAGATCTGGAAGGTGACCCATTCCTTGATGTCCTTGTCGAAGGTGATGGAGCCCGCCCCGTTCGGGAGCTTCATCGTCTCGCCCGGCAGCAGACGCGCCTTCAGCGCCTTGCCCTTGGAGTCCTTGAACTGCTTGAGATGGGAGCTGTCCAGTTGGTACACGTTCTGCGGCAGGCCCGCGTCCACGCCGAGGTCGCCGTGCGAGGCGTTGAGCGCGAGGACGGGGAAGTCGAGCGCCGGGAACTGGGAGAACATCGTGCCCTTGCCCGCGCCCGCGAACGTCGGCACGAACCAGGCGTTGAAGCCGAGCTGTTCCTTCTCGCCCTTGGCGTTGCGGTAGCCGTCCATCACCTTGATCGCGCCCTGCGACGAGATGTTGGAGTCGAGGGGCAGCATCGGCACGGACTGCTGCGAGACGACCTTGCCCTTGCCGTCGCGGACGGTGACGCCGACGGCGTAGCCGTGACCGTTGAGGAAGATCTTGGTGCCGTCGATGTCCAGCGGGTGGTTGGACTTGATCGACGTCTTCTTGGTCCTGCCGTCGGAGCCCTCGCTGTAGCTGACGTCGGCGCGGAAGGTGCGGGGGGTGCCCTTCTCCGGGCCGGTGCGCGCGTAGGTCGCGGTGAACTTGTCGAGCGTGAAGCTGAACGGCGACAGGTCGCGGTCGCTGTCGAAGAGGTTGCCGGACTTGAAGTCGTCGTACTGCGGGAGCACGTTGGAGAATCCGTCGCCCTCGACGACGAGCTTGCCGCCCTCGAACTTGAAGAGCTGGCCCCAGGCGAAGGCGATCAGCATCACGATCAGCGCCAGGTGGAAGGCCAGGTTGCCGACCTCGCGCAGATAGCCCTTCTCGGCGGCCACCGCGTCGCCCGCGAGGTGGGCGCGGTAGCGGCGCTTCTTGAGGATCGTGAGGGCGGCGGCGCGCACCTGCTCGGGGTCGGCCTCGGAGCGCCACGTCGCGTACGCGGGCAGCCGGGTCAGGCGCTTGGGGGCGCCCGGCGGCCGGCCGCGGAGCTGGCCGACGAACTGCCAGGTGCGCGGGATGATGCAGCCGATGAGCGAGACGAACAGCAGGATGTAGATCGCGGAGAACCACACCGAGCTGTAGACGTGGAAGAGGCCGAGCTTCTCGTAGATCGGCCCGAGCGTGGTGTGCGCCTTCTGGAAGTCGGTGACCTTGAGCGGGTCCGTGCCGGACTGCGGGATCAGCGAGCCGGGGATCGCGCCGAGCGACAGCAGGAACAGCAGGATCAGGGCGACCCGCATCGAGGTGAGCTGCCGCCAGAACCAGCGGACCCAGCCGATGACGCCGAGCTTGGGCAGGTTCGGGGAGCGGTCCTCCAGGGGCGCCGTGCTCAGCTGGGCCGCGGCCTCCTGCTCCGTCGGCTCCGAGCTTTCCGGGGCGTTCGTCTTGCTCATAGGTCAGATTCCCACCTGGAAGCCGGTGGACCAGGTCCGCATCTGCCCCACGAGGGCGTCCCACGCGCCCGTGAGGAGAAGGATCCCGGTCAGGATCATCATGATGCCGCCGATGCGCATCACCCACGTGTAGTGCTGCTTGACCCAGCTGAACGCGCCGAGTGCCTTGCGGAAGGCGATGGCGGCGAGCACGAAGGGCAGGCCGAGGCCCAGGCAGTAGGCGACCATCAGTATGGCCCCGCGTCCGGCGCTCCCCTGGTTGATGGCCAGAGTGTTCACCGAGGCGAGCGTGGGGCCGATGCACGGGGTCCAGCCGATGCCGAACAGGGCGCCCAGCAGCGGGGCCCCGGCGAGACCGGTCACGGGCCGCTTGTGGAAGCGGAACTCACGCTGGGTCATCCAGGGCATCAGGCCCAGGAAGAAGATCCCCATGAGGACCATGAGGACACCGAGGACCTTGGTCAGGATGTCCTGGTAGTCGAGGAGCGTGGACCCGAAGTAGCCGAACAGGGCGCCGCCGGAGACGAACACGGCGGTGAACCCGAGGACGAACAGGCCGGCGCCGGCCGCCATCCGGCCGCGCTTCTGCTCCATGAGGTCGGTGCCGGTGATCCCGGTCACGTAGGAGAGGTAGCCGGGGACGAGCGGCAGCACGCAGGGCGAGAAGAAGGAGACGAGTCCGCCGATGAGCGCGATCGGGACGGCGAGGAGGAGCGCGCCGTCCGTGACGGTGTCACCGGCGGCGAGAGTGACGAGGGAGGAGCTCACCGTCGCTCACTTCTCCGCGACGACCGGGTCGACCAGCTCGCGCAGGCTGGACTCGCTGAGCGGCTTCAGCGAGCGTGCGGCGATCTTCCCGTCCCGGTCGACGACGATCGTGGACGGGATGGCCTGCGGGTTGAGCGTGCCCTTCTCGAACTTCAGGAGCAGCTTGCCGGTCGGGTCGTAGAAGCTCGGGTAGGTGACCTTGAAGCTCTTCTCGAACTCCTTGGCCGGGCTGGTGCTGGTGTCCCGGGTGTTGATGCCGATGAACTGGACGCCCTTGTCCTCGGTGGCCTTGGCGACCTTCACGAAGTTCGGCGCCTCGGCGCGGCAGGGCGGGCACCAGGAGCCCCAGACGTTCAGCACGACGACCTTGCCCTTGTAGTCGGCGAGGTCGATGCGCTTGCCCTCCAGGTCCTCGCCGGTCAGGTCGGGGGCGTTGTGCCGCTCGCCCTTCTTGACCGTGGCGACGCCTGCGGAGCTGGTCACGAAGTTGGTGTTGCCGCCGCCGCCGGAGGTGCCACCGGAGCCGCACGCCGTCAGCGCGAGGGCCAGGATGGCGGCTCCTACGGTCAGCTGGGCGGCGCGGCGCGTGGTCGCGGAGTTGCGCGGGGCGCGGCAGGCGGCACTCATGTGAAAAGTTTCGCATGTCTGTTTAGGGGATCTTCCGCACCCCCCTCAAGGAGGGAAAATCCCATTTCAGGAGGGGTTTGCCGACGTCTTCGCGAGGAAGTTCCGCCAGCCTTCGGCGGGGCGCTGGCCGACGTCGAGCGTCCGGAGCTTCGCGAGCACCTGCGGGTCCTGCGCGTCCATCCAGTCGACGTACTGCCGGAAGGAGACGAGGCGGACGTCGCTGTGCTTCTCGGCGGTCGCGGCGATGTGCTTGAGCGCTTCCTCGACGGCGTCCATGTAGATGCCGCCGTTCCACTGCTCGAAGTGGTTGCCGATGAAGAACGGCGCCCGGTTCGTCTCGTACGCCCGCTTGAAGCCGGAGATGTACGCCTCGGTGGACTGCTTGCGCCAGCCCGGATAGTTGTACGAGGGCGCGTTCGTGGAGTTCAGGGACTGGTTGGCCAGCATGTTGTAGTCCATCGACAGGACCTCGAAGCTGCGTCCCGGGAACGGGATGGCCTGCAGCGGCAGGTCCCACACCCCCTGCTTCTTGTCCGGCCAGCGCTGCCGGCCGCCGGGCGAGGACGCGTCGTAGCGCCAGCCGAGCTCGCGGGCGGTGGGCAGCAGGCTGCTCTGGCCGAGCAGACAGGGCGTGCGGCCGCCGACGAGTTCCTTGTCGTAGTCGAAGGGCAGCGAGGGCAGGTCGTGCCAGCCCGTGTTCGTCCGCCACTGCTTCACGAAGGACTTGGCCTGGTCGATCTCGCTGCGCCACTGCGCGGACGTCCAGTTGGCGACGGTGCCGGTGCCGGCACAGAAGTGCCCGTTGAAGTGCGTGCCGATCTCGTGCCCGTCGAGCCAGGCCCGGCGCGTGTACTTGAGCGTCTCCTTGATGTGGTCATCGGTGAGGTAGCCGATGTCGGAGGCGCCGACCGCGTTGTTCGGCCCGTGGTAGAGCCGCTTCTTCGACTCGGGCAGCAGATACAGGCCCGACAGGAAGAAGGTCATGTGCGCGCCGTGGTCCTCGGCGAGCTTGAGGAAGCGCGGGAAGAGGCCGTTGCCGACTTCGCCCGCGCCGTCCCAGGAGAAGATCACGAACTGCGGCGGCTTCTGCCCCGGTTCGAGCCGCTCGGGCGCGGCGGGCTGGTGCGGCTGCTTGCCGGTGTACGAGGTCGAGCCGTCCCCGATGGGCTGGTCGGCCGGCCGCTTCGGCGCGCCCGGGTGGCCCTGCTTGCCGGGCGAGACAGTCGGAGCGTGGCCCGATCCGCACCCGGCGAGCGCCACAGCGGCCGCTGCCCCGGCTCCCAGGCCGATAAGTCCCCTACGACTGACATCCCGCATTCCGTCCCCATTCCTCGCACCGTGCACCCATTCACGATGGGCACCCGGTTAGAGGGCGCGACGAACACGCGGGTTCCGATGAGTCGTGGGTATTTGCGGTGGTTTGGTGGGGGAGAAGTGAAGGCCGCCGGTTGACGGCGGCCTCCACCCCGGGCCCGTGGGGCTCAGGCGCCGAACGCCTTGCCGCCGCCCTGACCGCTCTTCACCGGCTTGGCCCCCGCGAGGAGATGGGCCGGGACGAGATCGCGCGCGGGCTCGGTGTAGCCGACCGAGACGATCTTGTCGCCCCGGTACGTGAACGTGGTCAGCGAGGCGAGCGTGCACTGCCGCTTGCGCGGGTCGTGCCACAGCCGCCGCTTCTCGACGAAGCTGCGCACGATCCAGATCGGCAGCTGGTGGCTGACGCACACCGCCTCGTGGCCGCGCGCCGCGTCCTTGGCGGCGTCCAGCGCGCCCATCATCCGTACGACCTGCTCAACGTAGGGCTCGCCCCACGACGGCTTGAACGGGTTGACGAGGTGCTTCCAGTTCTCCGGGTTCTTCAGCGCGCCGTCGCCGACGCCGAAGGTCTTGCCCTGGAAGACGTTGCCCGCCTCGATCAGCCGCTCGTCGCTGCCCAGGTCCAGGCCGTGCGCCTTGGCGATCGGCGTCGCCGTCTCCTGCGCCCGCTCCAGCGGGGAGGCGACGACATGCGTGACGTCGCGGGAGGACAGGTGCTCGGCGACCCGGTCGGCCATCTGCCGCCCCAGCTCGGAGAGGTGGTAGTCGGGCAGCCGCCCGTACAGGATCCCCTCCGGGTTGTGCACCTCACCGTGACGCATGAGGTGGACGACGGTGACGTCGCTGTCGGACTTGGGGGACGTGGTGCTCATGCCGTGGCCTCCGCAGCCGCGCGCGCGGCAGCCGGGAGCGCGGCGGCGATGCGCTCGACCGCCCGCTCGTCGTGGGCGGTCGAGACGAACCAGGATTCGAAGGCCGACGGCGGGAGGTACACGCCCTGCGCCAGCATCGAGTGGAAGAAGCCGGTGAAGCGGAAGGACTCCTGCGCCTTGGCGTCGTCGTAGTTCCGTACCTCGTCCTCGGTGAAGAAGACGGAGAACATGTTGGAGGCGTTCTGCACGCGGTGCGCGACGCCCTCCTTGGTGAGCGCCTCGGTGACGAGGGCGCGCAGCTGCTCGCTGACCGCGTCGACGACTCCGTACGCGGCGTCGTCGAGCAGGCGCAGCTGGGCGAGACCGGCCGCGGTGGCGATCGGGTTCCCGGACAGGGTGCCCGCCTGGTAGACCGGGCCGGCCGGGGCGAGGTATGCCATGACGTCGGCACGCCCGCCGAACGCGGCGGCCGGGAAGCCGCCGCCCATGACCTTGCCGAAGGTCATCAGGTCGGGCACCACACCGTCGACACCGAACCAGCCGGCCTTCGACGTACGGAAGCCGGTCATCACCTCGTCGGAGATGTACAGCGCGCCGTTCTCCTGGCACACCGCCTTCAGCCCGGCGTTGAAGCCGTCGCGCGGCGGCACGACGCCCATGTTGCCGGGCGAGGCCTCGGTGATGACACAGGCGATCTCGCCGGGATGCGCGGCGAACGCGGCACGCACGGCCTCGATGTCGTTGTACGGCAGGACGATCGTGTCGCCGGCCTGGGCGCCGGTGACACCCGGGGTGTCCGGCAGGCCGAAGGTGGCGACGCCGGAGCCGGCGGCGGCGAGCAGAGCGTCGACGTGCCCGTGGTAGCAGCCGGCGAACTTGATCACCTTGGCGCGGCCGGTGAAGCCGCGGGCGAGCCGGATCGCGGACATGGTCGCCTCGGTGCCGGAGGACACCAGGCGCACCTGCTCGACCGGGGCGATCCGGTCGACGATCTCCTCGGCGAGCGCGACCTCGCCCTCACCCGGCGTACCGAAGGAGGTGCCGCGGGCGACGGCCTCCTGCACGGCCGCGATGACCTCGGGGTGGGAATGGCCGAGGATCATCGGCCCCCACGAGCACACGAGGTCGACGTACTCGCGTCCGTCGGCGTCCGTCAGATACGGACCGGTACCGGACACCATGAAACGGGGCGTACCGCCCACGGCTCGGAACGCGCGCACCGGAGAGTTCACGCCACCGGGCGTGACCACGGCCGCACGGTCGAAGAGCCCCTGCGAAACGGGTGCCTCATAGGGATAGGGGGTGTAGTTCGCCTCTGCCATGCCTCTCAGCGTACGGCCCGCTTCCCGAGGCCCCCTCGCGCGGACCCCGGGCGCCCTAGACTCGGGCTGTCAGGAAGCTGTACTGCATCTGTACGGCGCCGGGGGCCGACCACTCGCGCAGTTGTTTCACTCGGACGTTTCGGCGGGTGACCGTGGGGGAGGTCACTGACACGATGATCGGGTTGCGCGTCGGCGGTCGCGCGGCCTAGAAAAGGGCCTGGCGCCCTGAGAACAGCAGTCGGGTGGAGATATGCATCGCGGTGGCGGCGGACTGGGTGAGGGGACCGACGACCTGGGCCCCCGGCGTGCCCGGCGGGGGAAGCACCGGCGCGAGAGTCACGACGACACGGCGGCACGGGTCCAGAGAGCGACAGGCGGCGGGGACAGCGGGAATGGTGGCCGGGTGGGGGTGACGTACAAGTACTTCGGCGCGCCCGACGGCGCGACGGCGGCCCGCGTCCCGATCTCCATGCGTCCCGAGGAGCTCGGCGGCGACGAGCTGGGCATGGGCGGCATGTTCACCAAGATCAAGCCGGAGACGATGGCCGCGATGGTCCTCACCGGCATCGAGGGCATACCCCTGCACAAGGTCCCCCCGCTGGAGCTCGTCGTCCTGCACCCCGACTACGCGGTCGTGAAGCTGCCGATGACGGTCGTCGACCCGCTGCGCGGGGTCGGCGAGGAGTCCGTCGGCGCCGCGGCGTTCATCTGGTCCACGGTCCCCGACCGCGGCGGCCCGCGCGACGCGTTCAACGTGTACCAGCTCCTGCACGAGTGGCAGGACTTCTCGCACCGGCTGCACGAGGCGGGGCACCAGCCCTACTGCCTGGTCTGGCCGTGACCGCGAGGGCCACAGCGCGGAACCCGTGATGCCCCCGCGGAAGTCGAGCGCGTCCGGGTCACCCACCCCTCTCCGGCACTGACGGGAACCGAAACACTCCCGTCGGGCACTGTGCAGATCGTACGATCGACACGAGGCGAGGGGGGCCCGTGGACATTTCCCAGGTGCGCAATCCATACAACTACCGGCACCCCGTGCGTGACGCCGCCACCTTCGCCGGGCGCTCCGAAGAAGCGGCCGCCATCGAAGAAGAGCTGAGTCAGGCCCAAGTCGGCATGCCGTCGATCTGTGTCGTCCTGCACGGCCGGCGGGCAGCAGGCAAGACGAGTCTTCTCTATGCCGCCGAGCGGATGGCCACCACACGCGGGCTGACCACAGCGCGGGTGGAACTGATCGAGGGCGATGGCGAGCCGATCGCCTTCTTCCGCAAAATCTACGAGGAACTGGTGCTGGCCGTCCTGGCGGAGGCCGACCGTGCGGGCAATCCGGTCGACTTCGACGTAGCAGCGGTGCGCCGTGTCATGGCAGGCGTGGCGGACGCCTCGACCGTGCCCCCGCTGCAATTCCCGGAGGCGATCGCGCTCGCCGGCGCCGAGGGCCGTGTGCCGGACACAGCGCTCCGCGACGATCTCTCCTTCTTCATCGATCTCCTCGGCCACCCGATCGCGCTGCTCGTGGACGAGGCACAACTGATCGCCGACGACAGCCGATCCCTGTCCGTCCTGCGCTTCCTCACCACGCGGGTCGACGGACTGGTCCTCGTGCTCGCAGGTACGTCCGGGCTGATCGAGCGCATCAAAGAGGTGCACTCGCAGATTCTCCGGCAGTTCAGGGAGATCGAGGTCAAAGGCTTCGTCGAGGAGACGGACGTCGAGGAGTGTGTGGCGCGTCCGCTGCGGAACGCCGGACTCTACGGCGGCCTGCTCTCCGCCAACCTGGTGTCTTCACTGAGACGACTCACCGATGGCAACCCCTACGCGATTCAGTTGTACTGCCACGAGATGTTCGCCCGAATGCAGCGCGGCCTCACGCAGTACATGGAGCTCAGCCCCGAAGTCCTCGCAGGGATCAAATTCCGTATGGAGCGGGGTGATCGCGACGTCCTCGACCGTCCGCTGATCCGCGCGGTACGAGCAATGAGCCGGAACGAGCTCATCGCCTTCAACGTGCTCACATCGGCCCTGGGACACGCGACGCCCGACGAGGCCTGGTTCGCTTACGGCATGGTCGGGCGGCCGGAGATCACATACGAGGAATTCACTCAGTGCAGGCAGTCCCTCGTCGATCAGGGCATCCTCAAGGATGAGGACACCGTCACGCTGGCCGACGACTCGGAGTTGTTCGACGAGGTCTACTGCCGACTCTGGTCGGCCGAAACTCTCGGGACCCCTCGGCACTCGCAGGCCATCAGCCAGGCCAGCGTGCGGGCCATGCTGCTCAACAGGCTCCTCGGCCTGCTCCACGACATCGTGGACATCCATCCTGCGCGCATCTTCCCGACGTGCTGCTACCAGTTCAGCGCCAAGCATCTGGAAGCGAGCCTGAACGCTCTGGAGAAACTGCCCGACGCCGGGCCGGACTCCATCCCGGAGATCGATTTCCTCCACTACTCGATCCTCAACGCGGGTGAGCCTCAGGCTCTCGACATCACCACGGTGACCTGCACCTACCAGAACCACACCGTGGAGCGATGGCTCTGCACCCCGGACACCGACGGCTTCTCACTGTCCGAGACGGACTTTTTCCGGGCAGCAGTCGACCAGGTGGCGGCACTCGGTGGCACGCTCACTGCCGAGCCCGTACGCGTACCGCTGCGGACGTGGCCGGCGGAGAACTGGTTCCTGAAGGCGACAGGGCGGCTTCGGTCCGAGCTGGCGATCAACCACCGCACGGCCGCGATGAACGCCTATCGAGCGGGCGATGTGGCCCGTGCGCGGGCCCGCTTCCAGTCCTCGTTCGACCTGGAGCCGGACTGGGACGCCGCCAACTGCCTGATGTACCTGAGTGTGGCCACGGGGCACGAGGACGCGCTCGCTTGGTCCCGCAGAGCGCTGAGTCTCGCCGACGACGCGTACGCCCGTGCGCTGTGTCACTACAACGCCGCCATGGCCCACCTCACCGGCGGCGACCGGGACGAAGCGGCCGCGGAACTCTCGCGAGCCGCAGCGGAGTTGGCCCCCATATCGCTACGCAACCACCTCCTCGGCTTCCTGCTCCTGCCCTCCGCCGACGGCGGCACGACCTTGCACGAGGAGACGGACGTCGACCTGGTCGAGGCGGTGCAGCGGGCCAGCGCCATCATCGGCGTCACGTCCACGCCATCGCCGGATCCGGATCACAGCCAGAACAGTGAGCACGGATCACGGATGCCACCAGCAGAGGCACCTGCTCAGCGGTCGGCCGAGGAGGAGCGCGCCACGACGACACGTCCGGGCCAGGGCCCTGTGGTGCTCTCCGTCGCCACCGAGTGGGCCTCCGCCAACGGCGGACTGAGCACGTTCAACCGCGATCTGTGTCGGGCACTGGCCGCCGCCGGAGCCCGGGTCTTCTGTGTCGTGCTTCACGCGACCGCTGCGGAGCACGACGCGGCCGAGGAGGCCAACGTCACGCTGCTTCCCAGGCCCGTCAGGCCGGGAGAATCCGAGGACGTACGCCTCAGCAGCCGTCCGAATCTGCCCGACGGGGTGTCGCCCGACCTCATTCTCGGCCACGGCCGGATCACCGGACCCGCCGCGCAGAAGCTGGCCGAGGACTTCTATCCCACCGCCCGCCGTCTGCATTTCCTGCACATGGCCCCGGACACCATCGAGTGGTACAAGCCCGACCGCACCAATGACGCGGCCCTGCGTGCCGAGGACCGCACCCGCATCGAAAGGCGGTTGGGCAGAAGCGCGCACCGGGTCTTCGCTGTCGGTCCCAGACTGCACCAGGAGTTCCTCGCCGAGTTCAGAACCTCGGTCGGCAAGCCTCCCCAGAGAATAGATCCGGGGTTCGACTCACCGGAACCGGATGTCGACAGGGCTCCACCCCCGGGAAGCCCCTCACGTGTACTGCTCCTGGGCCGCGTCGACGACGCACAGCTCAAGGGCCTCGACCTCGCCGCAGCAGCCTGCGCCCAGGCCGACGACTGGCTGCGTGCGGAAGGTGTCCGGCGCGGCATACGACTCCTCGTACGTGGCGCTCCTGTCACAGATGCGGACCGGGCCCGGACACAGATGCGTCGGGTACACCCTCAGCTGGACACTGTGATCCGGGTCTACACCGCGGAGCAGGACCGTATCGACGACGACCTGGACAGCGCCTCCTTGGTCCTCATGCCGTCTCGGCAGGAGGGCTTCGGGCTCGTCGGCCTCGAGGCCATCACACGGGGAATCCCGGTCCTGGTCAGCTCGGAGAGCGGGCTGGCGGATCTCCTGCATGAGACTCTCGGACCTGAGCACGCCGGACAGTTCGTGGTCGAGGTGTCGGGCGACGAAGCCAAGGACACGCAGGCGTGGGCTCGCGCCGTCTGGCGCAGCCTGACGAACCGTGCCGCCGCCTTCGACCAGGCTGCGCACCTGCGTACCCTCCTCGCCGAGCGAATACGGTGGGCGCAGGCAGCTGAAGTGGTCCTCATGGAAGCGCCGCTCAGCCGAACTGAGCTCTCGTCACAGCCCTGAAGGCGGCGTCGGACACCTCCCGCTCCAGTTCTGCCCGGTGGTGCTCGTAGGTTCCGATGCCTGAGACCCGGACAAGGAGACAGAAGCGCTCCACCGATCTCAGCCGCTTCGCCACCTGCGCATACTCACGACGCAGGAAGTGGATCGCGGCGAGGTTCGCCACGGAACTCTGTCCGGACACGAGGAACACGGGCCCGGTGGACTCGGCAGGAGTGAACTTCGCGACGAGCGCGTACTCCTGATTGCCTCGGTCGAACAGGAACTTCTCCCCGCCGACTTCGATGGCCACGGAGTCGGGCCGCGTGTCGTCGTAAGGATGAACGGTCACCCCGGGCAGATGCGTGGCCAGGTGTCCCCCCGTACGGGGATTGGAGTCGCCGGACGGGCCACCGACGCAGAACTCCGTCCGATTGCCGTTGCCTCCGCGGAAGGTACCGGGCTCCAGCTCGACATGGCATCCCAACTCACTGGCGAGAAGGGCCAGTTCCATTGCGGCTCGGACATCCCGGTAATGCGCGCTGCCGGGCGAGTTGTACTTGCTGCCCAGCACCATCAGGCAGGTCTGCCCGGGTCGTACGCCGAAGAAGGCCGCCTGCCGGTTCACGACCCGCAGTCGTTTCGCCCGTGCCCGGAGCCAGACGAACGCAGCGCCGAGCAGACTGGTCACCAGCCCCAAGGCTATGTTCGCGAGTGCCGACTGAATCGTGTCCCCCTTCAGCAGAATCTTCGCGGAGCCATTCTCACAGGCAGCCCAGCTCATCACCAGACCGGCAAGCGCCCGCCCTTGCACGGTGCAGACACCCGGTCCACGACATCGCCGCCATGGGGTCACAGCCGCGGGGGCCCCGCCTCGACGCGTCGCAGCACGGCCTCGTACGAGTCGACGGTGCCGCCGGTCTGCAGTTGCCGCTCGTCCCACCAGGTGGCGCCCGCGTCGGCGAGCGGGCCGATGAGGTCGAGGGCCCCGGCCTTGCCGGACGGGCTGACGCCGCCGACGACGATCTCGAAGGGGGCGTCGGGGGCCTCCCGGTGCTCCGTCACGTACGCGACGGCCTCCGCCAGTTCGTCGGGGCGCGGCGGGACACCGTGCAGGGCGGTGGTGAACAGCGGGACGGCGCCGTCCCAGCGGGCCGCGCGGCGCATGGGGCGGCGGTGCGGCCAGAAGCCGCCGATCCACACCGGCGGGCGCGGCCGCTGGACGGTGGCGGGCAGCAGGGCCGTCTCGTGCACGCGGTAGTGGGCGCCGTCGTGGTCGACGCGCTCGCCGGTCCAGTACCGGGTGAGCAACTCCAGTGATTCGTCGAGCCGTTCGGCGTGCACGACCCGGTCGACGGTGTCGCCGAAGCTGCCGTACTCGTCGTCGGCGGGCCCGCCCAGCCCCGCGCCGAGGATCACCCGGCCGCCGCTGAGCGCGTCCAACGTGGCGACCTGGCGGGCGAGTTGCTCGGGCCGGTAGCGGGGCACGGCTGCCACGAGCGGGCCCACCTTCAGCCGCGACGTGGCGAGCGCGGCCGCGGTGAGCAGCATCCACGGGTCGCCGAACGGCTTGCCGCGCTGCTCCCGCTTGTCGTGCACGACGTGGTCCCACACGAACAGGCCGTCCCAGCCCGCCTGTTCGGCGGCGACGGCCGTGCGGGCGACGGTGCGGGCGTCGGCGAAGTCACCGAAGTTCGGGATGTTGATCGAGAAGCGCATGGACGGCATGCTGCCGGGCCCGGGCGGGGGCGGCCAGTGAATTGACGGCGCGGGTCAGTCACCGCACCCGGCGGGCCGGCCGGCCCCCTTCACCGTGAACCCGATCACCGCTCCCCCGCCCGCCCGTCGCGCCGCGAACGGCACCCCGTCGTGCCCGGCCGCGACCTCCCGCACGATCGACAGGCCGAGGCCCGAGCCGGGCAGGCTGCGGGCCGCGGGGGCCCGGTAGAAGCGGTCGAAGACGCGGTCCATGTCGCCCTCGTCGAGGCCGGGGCCGCGGTCCAGGACCTCCACGCGAACGCCGCCGGAGGTCCGGGTGACGGCGATCTCGATGGGGGCGGTGCCTGCCGCGTCGAACTTGGCGGCGTTCTCCACGAGGTTGGTCAGGGCCCGCTGGAGCTGGGCGGGGCGGCCCGCGATGGCCGTGTCGCCCTCGGCGCGGACGGTGACGGTGCGCCCGGTGCGGCGGCGGGCCAGTGCCGCGACGTCCTCGGCGGTCTCCGCCAGGGCCACCTCCACGACCGGTTCGTCGTCCTCCTTGCCGGCCGCGAGGTCCACCAGCTCATTGACCAGGTCGGTCAGTTCGCGGGACTCCTCGGCCAGGTCGGCGACGAGTTCCTCGCGGGCCGCGGGCGGCAGTTCCTCGATGCGGCGCAGCAGCGAGATGTTCGTCCGCAGCGAGGTCAGCGGCGTACGGAGTTCGTGGCCCGCGTCCTGGACGAGGCGCCGCTGGTCCTCCACGGAGCGGGCCAGGCGGCCCAGCATCCGGTCGAAGGAGCGGCCCAGGCTGCCCACCTCGTCGCCGCCCGCCACCGGCACCGCGACATCGAGCCGGCCGGTGGACGCGACGACCTCGGCGGTCTCCGCGAGACGTACGAGGCGGGAGGTGATGCGACGCGCCAGCCACCAGCCGAACAGGCCCGCGGCGACCACGACCGCCCCAGCGAACAGCACCGTCCGCTTCTGCAGCTCCCGCAGCAGGTCCTCGGTGTCGCTGAACTCCTGCGCGACCTGCACCGCCCCGCGCCCGCCGCCGAGCGCGACGGTGGCCATGCGGTACGCGTCGTCGTGGATCTCCACGTCGTCGTCCTCGACGACCGTGCCGGCGGCGGTCGCGTCCGCGGTGCGGCGGGCCGCTGTGTCGACCGGGAGGGCCGGGTTGCCCCGGTCCAGGACCGCGCCGCGCGGACCGAGGACCTGCACGACGGTCCCGGCCGGGCGGGTCAGGTCGTCGCGCGGGCCGTCGTGGTCCGGGTCGCCCGAGGTGAAGTCGCCGGGGGCGAGCCGCTGCCGGCCCACCTGCTGGCGCAGATCGTGGACGACCTCGCCGAAGACGGCCTGCTGGTCGACGCGGACGAGCCGCGCCGCCGCGTCGTAGGACAGGAATCCGACCAGGGCGGTCACGCCCGCGGCGACCGCCGCGAAGGAGACGGCCAGTTTGGCGCGCAGGCTCTGGGGGGTGCGCCGGTGCCGTGCGGATGCGGATGCGTGCCCGGCGGCGCTCGGGCTCACCCTTCCCTCAGGACGTAGCCCACGCCCCGCACCGTGTGGATCAGCGGCACCCCGTCCGGCTCGTCGACCTTCCTGCGCAGGTAGCCGACGTAGACGGCCAGGTTCTTCGAGCCGGGCCCGAAGTCGTAGCCCCAGATGCGGTCGTAGATCGTGGCGTGGTCGAGGACGATGCCGCAGTTGCGGGCGAGC
Source organism: Streptomyces sp. cg35 (assembly GCF_050410835.1). NCBI lineage: Bacteria > Bacillati > Actinomycetota > Actinomycetes > Kitasatosporales > Streptomycetaceae > Streptomyces > Streptomyces sp. cg35. The sequence continues at coordinate 5,129,078 of NZ_CP191268.1, read as the reverse complement.
AGTTCCAGCAGGTCGAACTCGGTGCGGGTCAGCTCCAGCTCGCGCGGGCCGCGCCAGGCGCGCCGGGCACCCGGGTCGATCCGCAGATCGGCGGCGGTGACCTGGCCGCCGTCGGCGGGTCCGGCCGCGGGTTCGGCCGGGGCCGCGCGGCGCAGCAGGGCCCGCAGCCGCGCGAAGACCTCCTCCACGTCGAACGGCTTCACCACGTAGTCGTCGGCGCCCGCGTCCAGGCCCGCGATCCGGTCCGGCGTCTCCACCAGCGCGGTCAGCATCAGGATCGGCGTGCGGTCGCCCTCGGCGCGCAGCACCCGGCAGACCTGCAGGCCGTCGATGCCCGGCATCATCACGTCGAGCACGAGGACGTCGGGCGTCGCCCGGTGCGCGGCGGCGATCGCCTCGACGCCGTCGGCGACGGCCGTGACGACGTAGCCCTCCAGGGTCAGGGCGCGCGCCAGGGCGTTGCGGATCGCGCGGTCGTCCTCGGCGAGCAGCACGGTGGGAGCGGGCGGCGAAGAGGCGGGGGCAGATTGCGGCACGCTGCCCAGTGTGCCCCCGCCACCTGGGCGCATCGCCCGATCGGGCGTCGGCCAAAGGGCTTCTTACCCGCCTCTCACCCGGCGCGGAACAGCGGCTTACCTGCTCCCAGCACGCTGTGCCGGTACATCCAGGGATGTGCGGGCCCGCACCGGTCGCCCGCCGGGGAAGGCACTACGTATGAAGATCGTGTTCCTGCTGCACAACGTGTACGCCGTCGGCGGCACGGTGCGCACCACGCTCAACCTCGCCGCCGCGCTCGTGGAGCACGGCGGCCACGAGGTGGAGATCGTGTCGATGTCGCGGCACCGCGAGAACCCCCGGTTCGCGGTGGACCCGCGGATCACGCTCGTCCCGCTCGTGGACACGCGGGCGGGCTGCGACGACAGCCGGCGGCCCGAGTACGGGGAGCCGTCAAGGGACTTCCCGGCCGCCGAGAAGCGGTACAAGCAGTACACGCTCCTGCACGATCTGCGGGTCCGCGCCTACCTGGAGGAACGCTGCGCCGCGGACGTCGTCGTCGGCACCCGGCCCGGCATCAACGTCTACCTCGCACTGTGGGGGCCGCGGCGGGCGCTGCGCATCGGGCAGGAGCACCTGCGGCACGACGCGCACGGCAAGAAGCTGCGCACGGTCCTCGGCCGGCACTACCGGGCCCTGGACGCGGTCGTGACGGTGACCGAGGCGGACGCGGCGGTGTACCGGGCGCGGATGCCGCTGCCGGGGGTGCGGGTGGAAGCCGTGCCGAACATCGTGCCGCCGGCCCGTGTCCCGCCCTCCGACGGCACCTCGAAGATCATCGCGGCGGCGGGGCGGCTCGTCCCCGGCAAGCGCTACGACCTGCTCCTGGAGGCGTTCGCGGCGGTGGCCGCGCAGGAGCCGGACTGGGAGCTGCGGATCTACGGCGGCGGCGCGCAGGAACCGCATCTGAGGGCCCTGGTCGGCGGCCTCGGGCTGACCGGCCGGGCCCGGCTCATGGGCACGGTGTCGCCGATCGAGCCGGAGTTCGCCAGGGCGTCGCTCGTGGTGAGCGCGTCGGACGCCGAGTCGTTCGGGATGACGCTGGTCGAGGCGATGCGCTGCGGGGTGCCGGTGATCTCCACGGACGCGCCGCTGGGGCCCGCCGAGATCGTCACGGACGGCGTCGACGGACGCCTGGTCCCGGTCGGTGACGCGCGGGCCCTCGCCGAGGCGATGGCCGGGCTGATCGAGGACGAGGCGGGCCGCAAGGAGATGGGCGCGGCGGCGCTCGCCTCGGCCGGACGCTTCGACCCGGCGCCCATTGTGGCGCGATATGACCGCCTTTTCACGGAACTTCGGGCGTCACGCCGTCGTCGTGCATGGCAACGGTTCCGCGCCCGGGCCGCCAACCGGGCCCACAGAATGGTCCGTTCGGTACGCCGTGCGCGGCCGGGCGGTCCAGGGGGGACACCGCATGACCGCCGACGCCGTCGTGCCCATGGCACCGCACAGCCCACAAACCCCTAGGACGCGCGCGATGCCGACCAAGCCGACCGCGCCACCGGGGTCCTCGACGGCCCCCGGGCTCCGGTGGCGGCCCGTCTCCCGCTCCGGCCCCGGCGGCGACGCCTGGCTCGGCATCGTCGCCGCCCTCTACTGCATCACCCAACTCGCCGTTGTCGTGACCCAGTTGGGGCACGGTCTCGGCTGGGACGAGTCGGTGTACGTGTCGCAGTACGACCCCCGCAACCCGGCCGTCTTCTTCAGCGCGCCGCGCTCGCGCGGCACGAGTCTGCTGACGGCGCCGCTCGTCGCGGTGACCGGCTCGACGGTCGTGCTCCGCATCGCCCTGGCCGTGCTGTCGTCGGCCGCGCTGTACGCCGCGTTCCGGGTGTGGCGGCCCCTGGTCGGGGCCCGTACGACGGCGTTCGCCGCGCTGCTGTTCGCCGGGCTGTGGATCTCGGTGCTGTCCGGCGCGATGGCCATGCCCAACCTGTGGGTGGCGTTCGGCGCGGTCGGCGCCGTGGGCTGGTTCCTGCGGGACAAGGACCGCGGCGCGGGCTGGTGGCTGGCCGGCTGCGTCGCGGCGGTGGCGCTGTTCCGGGCGTCGGACGTGGTGTGGCTGGGCGGGCCGCTGGCCGTCGCCGCCCTGCTCACCCGCGAGCGGCGGCGCACCCTGCCGTTCCTCGCGGCGGGCCTGGTGGTGGGGCTCGCCCAGTGGATCGTCGAGGCGTACCTGCGCTGGGGCGGGGTCCGCGAGCGGCTGCGCGTGTCCAGCGCCACCGAGGGCGACATGGGCCTGCACCTGAACCTGGACACCGCCTGGCGCTCCGTGAACGGCCCGCTGCTGTGCCGCCCGTGCACGGCGGGCGTCCCGGACCAGCCCGGACTCGCCCTGTGGTGGCTGGCGCTGCCGCTGCTGGCCGCGGCCGCGGTGTACGTCTCCCTCCGCGAGCGCCGCCCCGCCCCGACCGTCCTGCCGGTGATCTGCGCCGCCGCGATGGCGGTCCCGTACCTGCTGCTCATCGGCTACTCGGCGCCGCGCTTCCTGCTGCCCTCGTACGCGCTGCTGTCCCTGCCGGTGGCGGTGCTGGTGCGCCGGCTGCGCCGTCGGCGGCCCCTCACGATCGCGGCGGCCGTGCTCGTCGCGCTCCAGCTCACCTCGCAGTACCTCGTGCTGGAGCGCGAGGTCGCCTCGACGGGGCGGACCGACGCCCGCTACGTCGCGGCGGCGCGGGGCCTGCACGCGATGGGCGTGACACCGCCCTGCCTGGTCACGGGCCCGCGCGCGCTGCCCATCGGCTACGCGGCGGGCTGCGCGTCGGCGCAGACGAAGGGCAACAACCGCTCGACGACCCGCGCCGGCCTGCTGGACCGCGCCGCCCGGGTGCCCACGGCGATCCTCACCGAGACCGGCGCACGGCCGCCGCAGTACGCCCGCGACTGGACCCCGTACGAACTGCCGCACACCGGCGGCTGGACGGCGTGGAAGGCGCCGGTGCCGTACCGGCCGCAACTGCTGGGGCCGTAGGGCCCGTCCGGCGGATCTCGTCGCGGGCACGGGGTCCGGCACGCACGCACAAATCCGTTGCCCGGGCCGCGGCCGACGGGAAGGATCGCCCGATGACCTTCACCCCGGCGCCCGGCGCCCGTCCCGGCACCCCGTCCCGCCCCGTCGCCCTGGTCACCGGTGTCGGCCGCACCGTCGGCATCGGTGCGGGCGTCGCGCGGCAGCTCGCCGCGTCCGGGTGGGACATCGCCTTCACCCACTGGACGCCCTACGACGCACGCATGGCCTGGGGCGCCGAGCCGGACGCGACCGCGACGATCACCGAGTCCCTCGCGAAGAGCGGCGCGGCGGTCGCCGCCGTCGAGGCCGACCTCGCCGATCCCGCGGCCCCCGCCCGGGTCTTCGACGAGGCGCAGACCCGTCTCGGCGGGCCGGTCACGGCGCTGGTGATGTGCCACTGCGAGTCGGTGGACTCCGGCCTGCTCGACACCACGGTCGACAGCTTCGACAGGCATGTCGCGGTGAACGCGCGCGCCTCCTGGCTGCTGATCCGCGAGTACGGCCGCCGCTTCACCGGCACCCCGGGGACGGGCCGCATCGTCGCTCTCACCAGCGACCACACGGCGGGCAACCTCCCCTACGGCGCGAGCAAGGGCGCCCTGGACCGCATCACCCAGGCCGCCGCCCACGAGCTCGCCCACCTCGGAGTGACCGCCAATGTCGTCAACCCGGGCCCGGTGGACACCGGCTGGATGACCGGCGAACTGCGGGACCGCATCCGCGACGCGACGCCGCTCGGCCGCCTGGGCACCCCGCAGGACACCGCCCACCTGGTCGACTTCCTGTGCTCCCCGCAGGGGCAGTGGGTCAACGGCCAGCTGCTGCAGAGCAACGGCGGTCTCGCGTAGCCCCTGCCCCTCGGCGCTACCCGGCGCTACTCGGCCCGCAGCGCGGCGAGCCGCTGCTCGAACGGCACCACCTCGAAACCGTCCGCCGGGTCCACCGACGTGATCGCCCCCGTCAGCGAGCGGGGCGCGATCGCGGCGGCCGTGTCGACGTCCGGCGCGGCGTCCGCGGCGGCCGGCGCCATGAAGCGGGCCAGCTCGCCGCCCGCGCGGGCGATCCGCCGGTCGAGGCCCTCGTCGCCCCAGTCCTCCGACGCCGCGTACACGGCGGTCGGCAGGACGAGCGCGCGCAGGTAGGTGAAGAGCGGGCGCAGGGCGTGCTCGGTGACCAGGGAGTGCCGGGCGGTGCCGCCGGTGGCGCCGACGAGCACCGGCTTCCCGGTCAGCGCGTCCTTGTCGATGACGTCGAAGAACGACTTGAACAGTCCGCTGTACGACGCCGCGAACACCGGCGTCACGGCGATCAGGCCGTCCGCGGCGGCCACCGCGTCGAGCGCGGCGGCCAGCCGGGCGGGCGGGAACCCGGTGACGAAGTGCTGGGCGATCTCCGTCGCCAGGTCCCGCAGTTCGATCACCTCGACCTCGGCGTCGACGCGCCCCGCCGTCGCGGCGGCGAGCCGGTCGGCGAGCAGCCGCGTGGACGAGGGCGAGCTCAGCCCTGCCGATACGACGACGAGCTTCACTTCGCACTCCCTTCAGGGACATCGGACTGGGCGGCGACGCGGGCCGCGTGGGTCGGCGCGTCCGGGACGTTCGCCGGGCGCTGGTTCGCGAACTCCTTGCGCAGCACCGGCACGACCTCCTCGCCGAGCAGGTCGAGCTGCTCCAGGACCGTCTTGAGCGGCAGGCCCGCGTGGTCCATCAGGAACAGCTGGCGCTGGTAGTCCCCCACGTAGTCACGGAAGGACAGGGTCCGCTCGATGACCTCCTGCGGCGAGCCGACGGTCAGCGGCGTCTGGGAGGTGAACTCCTCCAGCGACGGGCCGTGGCCGTAGACCGGCGCGTTGTCGAAGTACGGACGGAACTCGCGCACCGCGTCCTGCGAGTTCTTCCGCATGAAGACCTGGCCGCCGAGACCGACGATGGCCTGCTCGGGGGTGCCGTGCCCGTAGTGGGCGTAGCGCTGGCGGTACAGGTTCACCATCTGCTTGGTGTGGCTGGCGGGCCAGAAGATGTTGTTGTGGAAGAAGCCGTCGCCGTAGTACGCGGCCTGCTCGGCGATCTCCGGGGAGCGGATGGAGCCGTGCCAGACGAACGGCGCGACGCCGTCCAGCGGGCGCGGGGTCGAGGTGAAGGACTGCAGCGGCGTGCGGAACTTGCCCTTCCAGGTGACGACGTCCTCGTCCCACAGGCGGCGCAGCAGCGCGTAGTTCTCGATCGCGAGGTCGATGCCGTCGCGGATGTCCTTGCCGAACCAGGGGTAGACCGGGCCGGTGTTGCCGCGGCCCATCATCACGTCGACGCGGCCCTCGGCGACGTGCTGGAGCATCGCGAAGTCCTCGGCGATCTTCACCGGGTCGTTCGTCGTGATCAGCGTCGTGGAGGTGGACAGGATCAGGTTCTCGGTGCGCGCGGCGATGTAGCCGAGCATCGTCGTGGGCGAGGAGGGGACGAACGGCGGGTTGTGGTGCTCACCGGTGGCGAAGACGTCGAGGCCGACCTCCTCGGCCTTCTGCGCGATGGCGAGCATCGCCTTGATGCGCTCGTGCTCGCTGGGCGTCCGGCCCGTCGTCGGGTCGGTCGTGACATCGCCGACGGTGAAGATCCCGAACTGCATGCTGCTCACCCTCCCGGGTTGTTGATTGTTCAACTATACCCCGGAACGGTGAGCGCGGGCCGGCTATTCCCGGTGGTCGGGAAGCGCCCGCGGCCTGACCATCGCGTCGCGGGCCGCGGGCCGGTGGGCCGCAGACGCCCCACGACAAGATCAGGCAGACGACGAGGCGAGACCCGCGCCCCTACGGGACGGCCACGTACGGGTCACGGCCCGTCGCCGCCAGGAGCCGGAAGAAGGGCGGAGCCTGCTCGCCGACCTCCACCGGGGCCCCGAACACGCCCATCTCCTTGGCCGTCGGCCCCAGCTCCGCCACCGCGTCCGCGAGCGGACCCACGACCTGCGGCGCCACCTCGTACGCCTGGCCCGTGGCCCGCGCCAGATCCCACGCGTGCACGGTCAGATCCAGCAGCGCCATCGCACCGACCAGCCGCGCCGGCATCTTCATCGCGCCGCTCACCCCGTCCTCCGCGCCCGGCGCCGACCACGCCGCCACCAGCGCCTGCGCCTCCCCCGCGAACCGCTCCCGCCAGTCCGCACCCCGCCCCACCCGGTCCGGCGTCGACGTGAAGTCGGAGTCCTCCTTCACAGCCAGCTTCTGGAACTCCACGACCACCTGGAACAGATGGTTCACCAGGCCCTTCACGTCGTACTCCGCGCACGGGGTGGGCCCGGCCAGCGCCCCGTCACCGATACCGGCCACGACCGGCACGGCCCGCGCCGCCGACAGCCCCATCAGCTCACCGATCCCGTACGCCTTCTCCTGCTCCTGTGCGTCCATGACCCGACCGTACGAGCCCGCCGCCCCGCACCTCTTGAACAAACGCGACGCTGTCGGTGCCCCGCCGTACGATCCCGGCATGGACCGGGACCCGTCCGCACCCCACCAGGACACCCGCGGGATCGTCGACCCGTCCGCACTGCTCAGCGCCGTGCGGTTCCGGCGGCACGAGCCCGCACAGGCGCTGCGCCCGTACGTGGAGAACTACTGGTTCATCGACTGGGACCTGCCCGCGCCCTACGCCTCGCACGTCGTCCCGCACCCGTCCGTGAACCTCACGTTCCAGTGGGACCAGGACGACACGGGGACAGCGCAGCCGTACGGCGAGCTCACCGGCGTCTTCGCGCCGGGGCTGTACACCCGCAAGATCGGCGGCCGCGGCCGGGTGTGCGGGGCCAAGTTCTGGCCGGGATCGTTCCGGCCGTTCGTGCCGGACGTGCCGGTCGCCGACTGGACCGGACGCGTCCTGCCGTACGAGGACGTGTTCCCGCCCACCGACGTGACCGCCGTCGTCTCCCCCGCCGAGGACCGGGACCGGGTCGCCGCCCTCGACACCTACCTGCTGTCCTTCGCCCCCGCACGCCCCGACCCGCAGGCCGAGCTCGCGCGCGGCCTCGTCGCCCGGATCCGCGCCGAGCGCGACGTGCGCCGCGTCGCCGACCTCGCACGGACCGAACGGATGTCGGTGCGCTCACTGCAACGGCTGTTCACCGCATACGTCGGCGTCAGCCCCAAATGGTGCATCCTGCGCTACCGCATCCACGAGGCCGTCGAGGCGGCCGGCACCCGCACCGGCGTCGACTGGGCCGGCCTGGCCGCCGACCTCGGCTACGCGGACCAGGCCCACCTCGTCCGCGACTTCACCGCGACGGTCGGCGTCCCGCCCACCGCGTACCCGACCGGCTAACCCAGCTTCTTGCGGAAGTGGAACGACGTGATCGCCATGCGCTCCCGCAGATAGAACCGGTGCGCGTCCGTGCGCTGCGTCCCCGAGTCCAGATCCAGCTGCGTGCAGCCCAGCCGCACGGCCCGCTCCTCCAGGTGCGCGAGGAGCGCCCGGCCCACCCCGCCCGACCGCGCCGCCCCCGACGTCACCAGGTCGTCGACGTACAGCTTGCGCAGCGCACTGGTGTTGACGAGCACGCGCCACCCGGCGACACCGACACACGCCCCGTCATCCGCATAAGCGGCACTGAACCGCAGCCCCTGCCCGTGCCCCTCGGCGTACACCTCGCCGAACAGCTCCTCGGTCAGATGCGGGCGCAGCTCGCGCAGCACCGGCAGCACTTCGGACGCCAGGCGCGCGTCCCCGGGTTCAAGGTCGACGATCTTCATGCCGGAACTCTACGGCCGCCCTACTGGGCGTGCTTGATCGCGTAGATCATCACGAACGCCACGAGGTGGATACCGAAGAGGAAGTAGCCCAGGTACCACCACATGTACCGCTCGCCCTTCTTCTCCTGGGCGAGCCGCCGCTCGTCGTACTCCCGCTGCAACGCGTCCAGGGGATCCGGCGCGTCACCGCTCACGGTGGACCTTGGTGTTGGAGGCCTGGGCACGCGGCCGGACCACCAGCAGATCGATGTTCACATGACTGGGCCGGGTCACCGCCCAGGTGATCGTCTCCGCGACATCGTCCGCCGTCAGCGGCTCGGCGACACCCGCGTACACCTTCGCCGCCTTCTCCGCGTCCCCGCCGAACCGGGTCAGCGCGAACTCGTCCGTCTTCACCATGCCGGGCGCCACCTCGATCACCCGCACCGGCGTGCCCACGATCTCCAGACGCAGCGTCTCCGCGAGCACGTGCTCGGCGTGCTTCGCGGCCACGTACCCGCCGCCCCCCTCGTACGTACCGTGCCCCGCGGTCGAGGACAGAACGACGACCGTACCGTCGCCCGACGCGGTCAGCGCCGGCAGCAGGGCCTGGGTGACGTTCAGCGTGCCGATGACGTTCGTCTCGTACATCTGCCGCCACTGCTCCGGGTCACCGGACGCCACCGGGTCCGCACCGAGCGCCCCGCCCGCGTTGTTCACCAGCACCCCGACCGTCTTGAACGCCGTCGCGAACTCGTCCACGGCCGCCCGGTCGGTGATGTCCAGGGCGTACGCCGCGGCCTGGTGCCCGGCCGCGTTGATCTCCTCCGCCAGCGCCTCGATGCGGTCCTTGCGGCGGGCCGTCAGCACCACCCGGTACCCGGCCGCGGCCAGCTGCCGCGCGGTCGCGGCACCGATACCGCTGCTGGCACCCGTGACGACGGCGATGCGGGATGCGGCTGCGGGGGCCATGGGCTGCTCCTCGTACGTACGTGTGGTCGCTTCCGGCCCAGGATAGGCCGCCGCCTCAGTCACCCCGGGGCGCGTACATGATCACAGCCATCCCGGCCAGACAGATCAGCGCGCCGACCACGTCCCAGCGGGTCGGCCGGTACCCGTCCGCGACCACGCCCCACGCGATCGAACCCGCCACGAACACCCCGCCGTACGCCGCCAGGATCCGCCCGAACTCGGCATCCGGCTGCAGCGTCGCCACGAACCCGTACAGACCGAGCGCGATCACCCCCGCCCCGATCCACACCCACCCGCGGTGCTCCCGCACCCCCTGCCACACCAGCCACGCACCGCCGATCTCGAACAGGGCAGCGAGCACGAACAACGACACGGAACGGGCGACGAGCATGGGCCACAGGGTGTCACGTACGTGTCGCGGGACCCCTCACGTGGGATAGATCGGCCGCTCGCCCCTTCGTCCGGAGGTCCCCATGCAGCTCGCGCTCGCCCCCACGGCCCTGGCCCTGGCCGCCGCCCTCGCGGCACCCGCAGACGACCCGGCCCCCGAGGCCGACCTCGCCTACCACGGCCGCGTCACCATGACCGGCGGCCACGTCACCATCGCCCTCACCCCGCAGAACCACGGCCCCTTCGACGTGCCCGACGCCACCGTGCGCCTCGCCTGGTCCAGCCCGCTGGCCGACACCCAGACCCTGCCCGACGGCTGCCTGCGCAGCGCCCCGCGCACCGTCTCCTGCCGCACCGGAGCCCTGCCCGCCGCCGCGCACGGCACCCCGCTCACCGTCCGGATCCGGCTCGCCGACACGCCCAGCGAGGTCACCGTCCGGATCGACACCACCTGGAGCGGCGGACCCGCCGACCACAACCCGGACAACGACCGGCACCAGGTCCTGGTCCTCGACACCGGCGACACCTACTACTTCTGACGCTGCTCCTGCCTCTGACGCTTCCGAACGCTCACCCGACGGCCGCCGCATCCTCGTCGTACCGCTCGCGCGCCACCGCCACCTCGTCCATGTGCGACTCCGCCCAGTCCTTCACCGCGAGCAGCAGACCGCTCAGACTCCGGCCCAGCTCCGTCAGTTCGTAATCGACCCGCACCGGCACCGACGGCGTCACACTCCGCGCCACGATGCCGTCGCGCTCCAGCGCCCGCAGTGTCTGCGTCAGCATCTTCTGACTCACGCCCGCGATCTTCCGGCCGAGATCCGAGTACCGCATCGGCCCGTCGTGCCCGGCGAGCGCGCTGACGACCAGGCTCACCCACTTGTCGCTCAGCCGCGCCAGCAGCTGATTGGTCGGGCACTCCCGCAAGAACGCGTCGTACGCGAACCGCGCCCGCTCGCGGCGCTGCGCCGCCGTCATCGTCGCCATGACACTCCGCCCCTGCGCACTTCCCGGTGACGTACGCACCTCCAGGTACGTACTTACCAAAAGAGAGTAACACTCCCTAGGGTCATGACAACGAAATCGAAAGCACCTCACACCCACACCAACTCACCTGAAAAACAATGGAGTTGTCATGCGAGCAGCAGTAGTGACGTCGTTCGGCGGCCCGGAAGCGGTCGAGATCGCGGACGTCGAGCGACCCGAACCGGCCGCCGGCCAGATCCGGATCAAGGTCGCCGCCGCCGCCCTCAACCCGGTCGACGCGGGCGTGCGCGCCGGAGCCTTCGGCGGCGCCGGCCAGCAGCTCGGTCTCGGCTGGGACGTCGCCGGAACCGTCGACGCGGCGGACGCGGCCACCGGCCGGCACCCCGGCGACCAGGTCGTCGCCCTCCTCCACGGCATCGCCAAGCCCCTTGGCACACACGCCGATTACGTGGTCGTCGACGCGTCGGCGACGGCCCCGGCCCCGACCTCCGTGGACCTGCCGCACGCCGCCACGCTCCCCCTCAACACCCTCACCGCGGCCCAGGCACTCGACCAACTCGCCCTCAAGGAAGGCCAGTCCCTCCTCGTCACCGGCGCGGCGGGCGCGGTCGGCGGCTACGCGATCCAGCTCGCCGCCCACCAGGGCATCCAGGTCACGGCCTACGCGGGCGAGGCCGACGAGGCACTGACCCGCACCCTGGGCGCGACCGGCTTCGTACCGCGCGGCCAGACACCGCCCACCCCCTTCGACGCCGTCCTCGACGCGGCCGTACTCGGCACCGAGGCCCTGGCCTGGGTCCGCGACGGCGGCGCCTACATCGGCGTCATCCCCGGAACCGCACCGGCCCCGGAACGCGGGGTGCGCACCGCCGCCGTCGAGGTGGCCGCGGACGGCAAGCGCCTCGCGGAACTCGTCCGCCTGACCGACGAGGGCGTCCTGACCCCGCGCATCGCGGAGACGTACCCCCTCACCGACGCACCAAAGGCCCACGCCAGGCTGGCCGAGGGTGGAGTGCGGGGCCGCCTGGTGCTGATCCCCTGATCGCTCGCCCCTCCTGGGCTGCTCCTTGGAGGCGCGCACCAAGCTCAACGAGCTCGGGCTGCCGTACGGACGGAAATCCAAACGGATCACGCCGCCGCGAGACGTCCCCTTCTCACGCCGCGACTATCTGCGGGGCGTGATCGACGCGGACGGCTCGGTCGGCTACACCAAACAGGGGCTGCCGTTCATCTCGCTCACGACAGCGAGCACTGCCATCGCCGCCTACTTCTGCTTCTACGCCAAGAAGATCACGGGCGCCTCACGGCATCCAAGCCGCAATCAGCGGGACGGGATCTACAACGTCATGTACTGGAAAGAGGCGTCCCAAGAACTGGCAGCGCACTTCTACTATCCAGTCCGCCTTGCTCGGGAGCGGAAAGAGGCAGCAGCGACATCCCTGCGCGACTGGGTGCGCCCGGCCGGCATGAAGTCCTCGCCGAACCGGCGTCGCTGGAAGGAGTGGGAGGACCGAGCGCTGCTCAGGCACAACAACCCCACCAGCGCCGCCGAAGAACTGGGCCGTTCCCTCCAGAGCTGCAGCTTGCGTCTCTGGCGACTGCGCACGGGGCAGGTACCGATGCCGCAATAGCCAGAAGGGCCCGAGCCGCCAACGGCTCGGGCCCTTCCATCCGTTCAGCCCTTCACACAGACGACCTGCTTCAGCTTCGCCACGACCTCCACCAGGTCCCGCTGCTGGTCGATGACCTGCTCGATCGGCTTGTACGCGCCCGGGATCTCGTCCACGACGCCGGAGTCCTTACGGCACTCCACGCCCCGCGTCTGCTCCTCCAGGTCGCGCGTCGAGAACCGCTTCTTCGCCGCGTTCCGGCTCATCTTCCGGCCCGCGCCGTGCGACGCGGAGTTGAAGGACGCCGCGTTGCCGAGACCCTTCACGATGTACGAACCCGTCCCCATGGAGCCCGGGATGATCCCGTACTCGCCCGAACCCGCGCGGATCGCTCCCTTACGGGTGACCAGCAGGTCCATGCCGTCGTAGCGCTCTTCGCTGACGTAGTTGTGGTGAGCACTTATCTCGGGCTCGAAGGTGACCTTCGCCTTCTTGAACTCTCGCCGGACAACGTCCTTCGAGAGCGCCATCATGATCGACCGGTTGTACTTGGCGTACTCCTGTGCCCAGTACAGGTCGTTGCGGTAGGCCGCCATCTGCGGCGTGTCCGCCACGAAGACCGCCAGGTCCCGGTCGACCAGACCCTGATTGTGGGGCAGGCCCTGCGCGACCCCGATGTGGTGGTCCGCAAGTTCCTTGCCGATGTTCCGGGAGCCCGAGTGCAACATGATCCATACAGAATCGGACGTATCTACACAGAGTTCCCAAAAGTGATTTCCCGACCCAAGTGTCCCCATCTGCCGCACAGCCCGCCCCTCCCGGAACTTCACGGACTCGGCAACCCCGTCGAACCGCCCCCAGAAGTCGTCCCAGCCGCCCGTGGCGAACCCGTGCAGCCGACCCGGGTCGACGGGGTCGTCATGCATTCCCCGGCCCACCGGAATCGCCTGCTCGATCTTCGACCGCAGCCGCGACAGGTCCCCCGGCAGGTCGTTCGCCGTGAGCGACGTCTTCACCGCGCTCATCCCGCAGCCGATGTCGACCCCGACCGCCGCCGGGCACACCGCTCCCTGCATCGCGATCACCGAGCCGACCGTCGCGCCCTTGCCGTAGTGGACGTCCGGCATGACGGCGAGGCCCTTGATCCAGGGGAGGGTCGCCACGTTGCGGAGCTGCTGCATCGCGGCGTCCTCGACGGAGGCGGGGTCCGCCCACATCCGGATGGGCACCTTGGCGCCGGATACCTCTACATACGACATGAAATCCCCCGAAAATCGGCCTGGCTCAAGCAACTGGACTAGATGGATCAACTGGATTTATTGGACGTGAAGTTGGATAGCGCAAATACCGGAGCCAAGGTCGACGAAAGGGATGCCGGACCAGCGTCCACGGCGGTGCGTGCGATAGACATTGTCGTCACTGGTGGCCCTGTCGCGGCAACCGATTAACCAGGCGTAACCCGCCGAGAGGAGCCTTACGGTGCAGCGGAAGTCGTACGCGTACGTACCCGGCGTCGCCGTGCTCCTGACGGCGTTGCTCACCGGGTGCAGCGGGAGCTCCGGTTCCGACAGCGGCGTGGACGACTCCAAGCCGGGCGAGGTGAGCTCCTCGGCGTCGTCGGCGCAGCCCGGCAGGTACCGGACGCTGCCGGAGCCGTGCAGTCAGCCCGATCAGGCGATCCTGGACAAGATGCTCCCGGGTATCGCGAAGCTGCCGGACGAGCGGCAGCGGGAGAAGGCGTACGAGGGCACGGCGACGTCCACCTATGACACGGACCGGCGCGCGGGGTGCGGGTGGAAGGACGATTCGGCGCTGGGCGGCACGCACCGGCTGACGCTGGATTTCGAGCGGGTGGTGTCGTACGACGCGGCGGTCAGTGACGACTCGAGCGCTGAGGGTGTGTTCGCCGCGAAGCAGGAGCGTGCCGATCTGCCGGCTCCGTCGTCGACGGGGTCCGCGGCGGAGCCGGAGGGTTCGGACGCGGCGCAGGATTCGGGTGCTCCGAAGGACGGGCCGAGCGGGGCGGCGGTCTCGTCGTCCGCCTCGCCGTCGTCGTCGGTGTCGCCGTCGGAGCTGCAGCCGCGGACGCTGGACGGGCTCGGCGACGAGGCGTTCGTCGATGATGCGCTGTCGGGTCCTTCGGCGTCCCGGAGCCGGACGGTGACTGTGGTGTTCCGCACGTCGAACGCGTTGGTGACTGTCCAGTACATGGCGCAGCCGGGGGCGCCCGGTGAGGTGCCGGACAGCAAGGAAATGCAGGACACGGCGCTGGAACTGGCGCAGAAGCTGGTCGGGAAGTTCGGCGAGTAGGGCGGGTCGGGGGGCCGTCGCGGCTGTGGGGAAGTCGAGGCGTGCGGGTCGGCCACGGCGTACGGTGGCCCATCGGGCCCGGGTTCGTGGTGGCTGTGTGAAGAAGAGCCGCTGTGTTTCCGGGACCGTGCTTCTGTCAGCGTCCTAGTGAAGGAACCATGCACCGTCCGACCAAGCGACTCACCCGCACTCTTGTCTGCGCAGCCGCCGTGCCGGCGGTCCTCGTCGTAGCCGGCTGTTCGTCCGGCTCGGGTTCCGACTCCGGTGACGGGGCGAAGAAGGGGTCGGAGGCGAAGGCGTCCGCCTCGACCGCGAAGGACGCGGCGAAGAAGGTGGCGCCGGCGACGTACAAGGCGTTGCCGCAGGCGTGCTCGGCGATCTCGAAGAAGACGCTGGGCGATCTGGTGCCGAAGGGTGACAGCAAGGCGGGTGCGTCGGACGACGAGTCGACACGGGCGAGCTGTTCGTGGTCGAGCCTGGAGAACAATGGGGTCAAGGGGTCCCAGTTCCGTTGGCTGAATGTCTCGATGGTCCGTTTCGACTCGGATGTGAACCGGGGCAGCGGTGACAAGCTGGCGTCGGCGTACTACGCGAAGCAGGTCAAGGACGCGCAGGCGACGGAGGGCGCGAAGAGCGTGAAGACGTCGCCGGTGTCGGGTACGGGTGACGAGGCGACGCTGGTGCGCTTCGACAGCACGTACAAGGAGAAGAAGAAGGACGTCACGTCCAAGCAGCAGACGGTCGTCTCGCGCGTGGACAACGTGGTGGTGACGGTCAACTACAACGGTTCGGGGCTCGCGGGCGAGAAGACGCCGGACGCGGACGGGCTGTCGAAGGACGCGGAGAAGGCGGCGAAGGAGGCCGTGGCTTCGCTCGCGGATTCGGCGCGGAGCGGTTCGCCGTCGGCGTCGCAGTCGTCCTCGGGGAAGCCGAAGGCTTCCGCGTCGGCTTCCAGGAAGGCGTCTTCGAAGGACGACGCGAAGGACAAGTAGTCGCTGTTTCCCCGTGGTTTGAGGAGCCCGGCCCCTTTTGGGTGCCGGGCTCCTGGCGTACCGGCACGCGGTCCTCCGCATGCATGTGCCAGTCTGTTGGGCGCAACATGCCGAACTGGGAGGGGAACTGGAGTGGCCGCGCCACTGAAGTTGACACGGACGCACCGGATACTCGTGGGCCTGGTCGTCGCCGGGGCAGTGATCATCGCTGGGATCGGTTTCGCCGGTTCGTACGCGGCTGTGCGTGAGCTGGCTCTCAAGAAGGGCTTCGGGAACTTCAGTTATGTCTTCCCGATCGGTATCGACGCCGGTATCTGTGTGCTGCTCGCGCTGGACCTGCTGCTGACGTGGATCCGGATCCCGTTCCCGCTGCTGCGTCAGACGGCGTGGCTGCTGACGGCGGCGACGATCGCGTTCAACGGTGCGGCGGCGTGGCCGGACCCGTTGGGCACGGGGATGCACGCCGTGATCCCGATTCTGTTCGTGGTCGCGGTGGAGGCGGCGCGGCATGCGATCGGGCGGATCGCTGACATCACGGCGGACAAGCACATGGAGGGCGTGCGCATCACGCGCTGGCTGCTGTCTCCGGTGCCGACGTTCCTGTTGTGGCGGCGGATGAAGCTGTGGGAGCTGCGGTCGTACGACGCGGTGATCAAGCTGGAGCAGGAGCGGTTGGTGTATCAGGCGCGGCTGCGGTCGCGGTTCGGGCGGGCGTGGCGGCGTAAGGCTCCGGTGGAGTCGCTGATGCCGTTGCGGCTGGCGCGGTACGGGGTGCCGTTGGCGGAGACGGCTCCGTCGGGTCTGGCGGCGGCCGGGATCGAGCCGCAGTTGCTGCCGCCGAAGCCGGTGGCCCCGGAGCTGGAGCGGTCGGCGCCGGTGGCGCCTGTTGCGCCGGTCGCGCCGACCGCTCCGGTGGAGGCGCCGGTGGAGGCGTCGGCGGAGGCTGTCGAGGAGGCTCCGAGCCAGTGGTTCGCGACGCCGCCGCAGGCGCAGCAGTATCAGGGCGGTTACGACCCGACGTACGTCCCGGAGCAGGAGCATCAGGGCTGGTACGAGGATCAGCCGCAGCAGATCCCGGTGCCGCGGCCGCGGGCTGCGGAGCCCGAGCCGGTGCCGGAGCAGGGTTTCGTGGAGCCGGAGTTCGTGGAGCCGGAGTTCCCGGTGCCGAACGGGGCCGGTGGGACGCGTCCGCTGGGTGAGGGCATCCAGGAGGTGGAGGCTGCGGCGCCGACCGAGGAGGATCTGTACCGGGTCTACCGGCAGGCCATACAGGGCGAGGGTGTGCCGTCGCCGGGGAGGTTCGCCGCGGACGTGGAGGATTCGTTCGGCCTCCGGCTCCAGCCGCGGGACGTGAACCGCTACGCCGAGCAGTTCGAGGCCCGCTACAACGCGGAGCTGATGGAGGACCACATCGCCTGAGAACCTGAGGACAGGCCCGAAGGGGCGGCACCGGGATTCCGGTGCCGCCCCTTCGGTTCTGTGTGTGCCGCTCAGGCGCCGAGCAGCTTGCGGACGCGGTCCGCGCCGACGGCGAGCAGCAGCGTGGGCAGGCGCGGGCCGGTGTCGCGGCCGACCAGCAGGTGGTAGAGCAGCGCGAAGAACGAGCGCTGGGCGGTCTTGATCTCCGGCGGCAGTTCCTTGGCGGTGGCGTCGGCAGGGAAGCCGGCCTGCACCTTGGGGACGCCGTAGACGTGGTGGGTCAGACCGTCGAGCGACCAGTGCTCGTCGAGGCCTTCGAGGAGGAGGCGGATCGATTCGCGGGACGGCTCGTCGAGGGCGGCCAGCGCTTCCGTGTCCGGTTCGGTCCGCACGATGGTGCGCGATTCGGCGGGCACGTACTTGGTGATCCAGGCCTCGGCCTTGTCGAGGCGGGGGCGGACCGTGGCGAGGTCGGTGACCGGGTTCTCCGGGTCGAGCTCGGCGAGGATGCGCAGGGTCTGCTCGGCGTCCCCGGCGGTGACGTCGGCGACGGAGGCGAGCGTGCGGTACGGCAGCGGGCGTTCGGTGCGCGGCAGTTCGCCGGCAGCGGTGCCGACGGCGCGGTGGTAGGCGGCCGCGTCCGCGGGCAGGACGCTGTCGTCGGCGACCTTGGCGGCGAGCTTGTCCCACTCGTCGTAGAGCCGCTGGATCTCCTGGTCGAAGGCGATCTTGAACGACTGGTTGGGGCGGCGGCGGGCGTAGAGCCAGCGCAGGATCTGCGGCTCCATGATCTCCAGCGCGTCGCCCGGGGTCGGGACCCCGCCCTTGGACGAGGACATCTTGGCCATGCCGCTGATACCGACGAAGGCGTACATCGGGCCGATGGGCTGCTCGCCGCCGAAGATGCCGACGATCTGGCCGCCGACCTGGAAGGACGAGCCGGGGGACGAGTGGTCGACGCCGGACGGCTCGAAGATGACGCCTTCGTAGGCCCAGCGCATCGGCCAGTCGACCTTCCAGACCAGCTTGCCGCGGTTGAACTCGGTCAGCCGGACGGTCTCGGTGAAGCCGTCGAGGGTGCAGGTGTAGGACAGCTCGGTCGTCTCGTCGTCGTACGAGGTGACGGTGGTGAGGTCCTTGCCGCACTCGCCGCAGAACGGCTTGTACGGGTAGTAGCCGCCGGTGCCGCCACTGCCGTCGTCCTCGGACGCGGCGCCGGAGCCCTCGGCGGCCTCCAGTTCGGCCTCGTCCTGCGGCTTCTGCTGCTTCTTGGCGGGGGCCTTCTTGGTGCGGTACTGGTCGAGGATCGCGTCGATGTCGCCGCGGTGCTTCATGGCGTGCAGGATCTGCTCGCGGTAGGTGCCCGCCGTGTACTGCGCGGTCTGGCTGATGCCGTCGAACTCGACGCCCATCGCGCCGAGCGCCTCGACCATGGCGGCCTTGAAGTGCTCGGCCCAGTTCGGGTAGGCGGAGCCGGCCGGGGCGGGGACGGAGGTGAGCGGCTTGCCGATGTGCTCGGCCCAGGACGCGTCGGTGCCGGGCACGCCGTTCGGGACCTTGCGGTAGCGGTCGAAGTCGTCCCAGGAGATCAGGTGCCTGACCTCGTGGCCGCGGCGGCGGATCTCGTCGGCGACCAGGTGCGGGGTCATGACCTCGCGCAGGTTGCCCAGGTGGATCGGGCCGGAGGGGGACAGGCCGGAGGCGACGACGACCGGTTTGCCCGGGGCGCGGCGCTCCGACTCGGCGATGACCTCGTCCGCGTATCGCGACACCCAGTCGGCGTGCTGGGCGCTCTGAGCGCTGCTGTCAGCCACGGTCGGCACGTCCTTCTTTCCTCGTTCTTCTCAGACCTGGTTCCGTCGTGCGCCGACGGGCCCGCCGCCCATTGTCACCCGCGACGGTTCCTGCCGGAAAACGGATAGGTCCGCCGTACAACCTCAGGGGCCCCACGCGTGTCCTCACACCGTGATCACAGACAGATTCCGTGCAGGGCTGCGCCTGGGGGCCGCCGGCCTTGCGATGGCCCTGCCGTCGGCCTGCGTCCTCCTCGCGGCGCCCTCCGCCGCGGCCGCCGTGACCTGCGGCGACACCACTTTCAAGCGGACGTTCTACACGAATACCTCGTTCTCCGGCACGCCGAAGAAGACGGACTGCGACACCACCGTCGACCAGAAGTGGACCGGCGCGCCGCTCTCCGGGATGGCCACGAACAACTTCTCCGTCCGCTGGTCGCTCACCCGCGACTTCGGTTCGGGCGGCTGCTTCACCTACCGCCTCGCCGGTACGGACGGCCTGCGGCTGTACGTGGACGGCGTGCGCAAGGTGAACAAGTGGACGAACACCGGTGACGCCGGCAACAGCGTGCCGGGCACGTTCTGCATCGGCTCGGGCAGCCACACCGTCCGCGTCGACCACGCGAACTGGACGGGCCTGTCCCGGGTGAAGTTCACCTGGCCGGCCTCGTCCGACAGCAAGGCGCCGCTCGCGCCGACCGGCATCAAGGCCACGTACGACACGGCGACCGGCAAGGCGAACGCGAGCTGGACCAAGAACCGCGAGCTGGACATCGCCCACTACCGGGTCCTGGTGGAGACCGCCACGACCGGGGTGTCGCGCTGGACGACGACCGGCACCAGCACGTCGTACACGCTGCCGAAGGACGGCCAGAAGTACCGGTTCTGCGTCCAGGCCGTCGACAAGTGGACGAACTACGGCGCCACCGCCTGCGGGCCGTGGGTCACCCCGCCGGACACGACGGCCCCGGCGGTACCGTACGTGGGTGCCTCGGACGTCTCGGTCTCCACGGTCCAGGGCGCGCCGCGCGTCAACGTCTGGCTGGGCCAGGTGCAGGCGTCCGACGGCCCCGTCTTCACGCTGTGGCGCGCCACGGCCGCGGCGGGCCCGTTCGTCAAGGTCGCCACCATGGATCTGCGCAAGACGCCGGGTGAGCAGTACCTGTACGACGAGACGCCCGCCGAGAAGCAGACGTACTACTACGCGGCGACGGCCACCGACGCGGCCGGCAACACCTCGGCGCGCACCACGCCCGTCGCGGTGACCACGCCGGACACGACGGCGCCGGGCGCGGTGACGGGCCTCACGGCCAAGGCGGACACCGACAAGGTCGAGCTGACGTGGAGCGCGCCGTCCGACGACGCCGTGCGCTGGCAGGTGTACGGCGCCGACGGCAGCGCGAGCCCGGCCCTGCTGGGCACCGCCACGGCCGCCGAGTACCGCGACACCACGGCGAAGCCGGGCGTCACCCGTACGTACACCGTGTACGCCGTCGACGCGGCCGGGCACCGCTCCGCCGGGGTGAGGACCACCTCCCGCCGGCAGGTGGCGCCGGCCCTGCCCGTGTACCTGCGCCCGGACGCGGACGGCCGGCCGGAGCTGCGCTTCAGGGTGGCGGCGGACAACGATCACAGCGGCGGCTTCCGGGTCTACTCCGGCACCGCCGTCTCCACGGTCCGCACCACGCTGCGCGCCTGCGAGCCGAAGGAGATCCTCAGCACCTCCGCGTTCGTCGAGTACGGCTGCCTCCTCACCGACTTCGGCGGCTCGTCGGACCGGTATGTCACCGTGCTCGCGGTGGCCGCGAACGGCGTGACCTCGACCGATTTCAAGGCCGTGCGGTACGAGGACACCACCGCGCCGCCCGTGCCGGCGGGCTTCACCGCCACCTCCGAGCCGTGGGGCACGGCCCTGCGCTGGGACGCCTCCACGGCCGCCGACATCCGCTCGTACTGGCTGCGCGCGGGCCGTCCGGAGACGGTCGACGGGGTGCGGACCTGCGGGTCCGGCAACACCGAGGTCCTGAAGGGCGGTGTCACGTCCTTCCAGGACACGTCGGGCCTGCCGGACGGCGAGGAGCGCTGCTGGGAACTGCGCGCGGTCGACGGTGCGAACAACTACACCGAGGCCGTCACCGTCTACGCGACCGAGCAGGACAGCCGGCCCGCCGAGGCGACCGCGCCGGGCTCCCCGGTGGCCGGTTTCGACGCCACGGCGAACGCCGGTGACGTGGCCCTGAACTGGGACACGCTCGACGGCGCCACGGGCTACCGGGTCTACCGCTGGGACCGGGCCGCGGGCGCGTACGAGCGCATCGCCGAGGGCGCGCTGGAGAACCCGAACGCGGAGCAGTTCCGGCACTACCGTGACGAGCACGCCCCGGCCGGTACCACCGCCTACTACCGCGTGAGCGCGGTGTACGCGGACGGCACCGAGTCGGCTCCGGCGCTCGCGGCCGTGGCGCTGGCGCCCGCGCCCTGACGCACCGGCCACCGGGGGCGGGCGGGAATCCATGCGACCGCCCGTCCGCCCCCGTGGGAGACTGGAGGCGTTTTCTCCTCCTGACTCCTACGAGCGGAACGGCATCTACTCCATGGCCTCGGTCACGTCCCTCACGTCCTCCGTCAACCAGCGTCTCGCCGACGCCCTCAGCGCCGCCCTCCCCGAGGCCGGTGCGGGCGCGGACCCGCTGCTGCGACGTAGCGACCGGGCCGACTACCAGGCCAACGGGATCCTGGCCCTCGCCAAGAAGGCGAAGGCGAACCCGCGGGAGCTGGCCACCCAGGTCGTCGAGAAGATCGTCAGCGGCGATCTTCTCGCCGACGTCGAGGTCTCCGGCCCCGGCTTCCTGAACGTCACGGTCACCGACCGGGCGATCACCGAGACGCTCGCGGCCCGCGCCGCCGACGGCGACCGGCTCGGTGTGCCGCTGAAGGAGCAGCCGGGCGTCACGGTCATCGACTACGCCCAGCCGAACGTGGCGAAGGAGATGCACGTCGGCCACCTGCGCTCGGCGGTCATCGGTGACGCGCTGCGCGGCATGCTCGACTTCACCGGCGAGCAGACGATCGGCCGGCACCACATCGGGGACTGGGGCACCCAGTTCGGCATGCTCATCCAGTACCTGATCGAGAACCCGGACGAGCTGGCCCCGGCCGACGAGGTCGACGGCGAGCAGGCCATGTCGAACCTGAACCGGATCTACAAGGCCTCCCGTGCGGTCTTCGACGCGGACGAGGAGTTCAAGGAGCGGGCCCGCAAGCGGGTCGTCGCGCTGCAGTCCGGGGACAAGGAGACCCTCGACCTGTGGCAGCGGTTCGTGGACGAGTCGAAGGTCTACTTCTACTCGGTCTTCGAGAAGCTCGACATGGAGATCCGCGACGACGAGATCGTCGGCGAGTCCGCGTACAACGACATGATGGCCGAGACCGCGCGGATGCTGGAGGAGTCGGGCGTCGCCGTCCGCTCCGAGGGCGCGCTCGTCGTCTTCTTCGACGACATCAAGGGCAAGGACGACCAGCCGGTGCCGCTGATCGTGCAGAAGAAGGACGGCGGCTTCGGCTACGCGGCGTCCGACCTCTCCGCGATCCGCAACCGCGTCGTCGACCTGCACGCCACGTCGCTGATCTACGTCGTGGACGTACGCCAGTCGCTGCACTTCAAGATGGTCTTCGAGACGGCCCGCCGGGCGGGCTGGCTGAGCGACGACGTCACGGCCCACAACATGGGCTACGGCACGGTGCTCGGCGCGGACGGCAAGCCGTTCAAGACGCGTGAGGGCGAGACGGTGCGCCTGGAGGACCTGCTGGACGAGGCCGTGCAGCGGGCCGCCGAGGTCGTCCGGGAGAAGGCGATGGACCTCACCGAGGACGAGATCCAGGAGCGGGCCGCGCAGGTCGGCATCGGCGCGGTGAAGTACGCGGACCTGTCGACGTCGGCGAACCGGGACTACAAGTTCGATCTGGACCAGATGGTGTCGCTGAACGGCGACACGAGCGTGTACCTGCAGTACGCGTACGCCCGTATCCAGTCGATCCTGCGCAAGGCGGGCGAGACGCGTCCCGCCGCGCACCCGGAGGTCGCGCTCGCCCCGGCGGAGCGGTCCCTGGGCCTGCACCTGGACGCGTTCGGCGACCTGGTCTACGAGGCGGCGGCCGAGTACGCCCCGCACAAGCTGGCCGCGTACCTGTACCAGCTGGCCTCGCTGTACACGTCGTTCTACGACAAGTGCCCGGTGCTGAAGGCCGACACGGCGGAGCAGGTGGAGAACCGTCTGTTCCTGTGCGACCTGACGGCCCGGACGCTCCACCAGGGCATGGCCCTGCTGGGCATCCGGACCCCCGAGAAGCTCTGACGCGCGGTCCGAGGGCCCCGGCACGAGACCGTGCCGGGGCCTTCGGCGTGCTCGGGCTCAGGCGTAGTAGTGGATGGTCCCGCGCAGGGCGGAGGTACCGCCCTCACAGTGCTGGACGTAGGTCGCGGCGAACGCCCGCACGGTGCCGTCGTCGCCGCGCGTCAGCTTGGTGACGGTCAGTTCGCCGGTGCTCTGGTTGCAGCCGCGGCCGTTGCCGAAGACGTCGAGTCCGGCGACGCCGGGGCCGTGGGAGCGCTCGGTGCGGTAGGTGGTGCCTGCGGTGAGCTGTTCGCCGTCGGGCGGGGTGATGAGCGCCGTCCAGTCCTCGCGCTTGCCCGAGACGGAGTACTGCACGCCGTCGCCGTAGCCGGACAGGCCGAAGGTGCTGGTCGCGCCGGTGTGCGTCTGGGCCGCGCCCTGGCCGATGTAGTCGTCGGCGTCGCTGGTGTACGCGTACGACAGCGGGTAGGCCCGGTACTTGACCGTGCCCTTCAGCGCGGGCGCGTCGGCGCGCTCGCAGTGCTGGGTGTACGTGGCGTCCAGGAGGGTGATCGCGCCGGAGTCGTCCGTCGCGATCTGGTTGACCGAGAACTGGCCGTAGACCTCGTTGCAGCCGCGCCCGTCGCCGGAGACGTCCAGGCCCGGCGAGCGGCCGGTGCGGAACGGGGCGCGCTCGGCGTTGCGGTAGACGCCGGGGTGGAGCTTCTCGCCGGTGGGAGCGGCGAGTTCGACGTCCCACCAGGTGGTGTCGGTCGAGACGCGGAAGCGGACGTACTCGGCAGATCCCCCCGCCGTGACGGTGGCGTTCTGCGGCGTGAACGACGCCGAGGCGCCGCCGCCGATGTAGTCACCGGCCTGGCTGGTGTAGCTGTACTTCGTGATCGCGACCGGTGCCGCGGCGGCGCTCGCGGGTGCGGCGAGGGCCGTGGTGAGGCCGATCGTCGTGGCGAGTCCGGCGAGCAGACCGGCCAGTGTGCGGCGCCATCCTGTGCGTCTGGGCACGGATGCCTCCCCCTTCACATGCGTACGGGTACCCCCGGTGGGCACCCACGCCTCACGTAATCACGAACACACGATCGATTTCATGAACTCTCTTGGAATTTGGCGGGACTTGACCCAGTCACGCCTCGCCCAGGGCGTCTGGCGGGGGCCCCTTCATGAGCGCAGGGCACGCCCCAGTCGGCGCAGCCCCTCCGCGATCTCCTCCGGCGTCTGTGTCACGTAGCAGAGCCGGAGGGTGCGGGGGTCGGGTGCGCCGGCGTAGAACGGTGCGCCGGGGACGTAGGCGACTTCTTGCTCAACCGCCTTGCTCAGCAGGGCGGTTGTGTCGTTTCCGGGGCTGTCGGGCAGCCGGGCCCACAGGAACATGCCGCCTTCGGGGCGGGTCCAGGTGGAGCCGTCGGGGAGGGCGTCGGGCAGGCCCGCGAGCATCGCGTCGCGGCGGGTGCCGTACTGCTCGGCGACCTTCGTGACGTGCGCGTCGAGGTCCCGGGTTGCCAAGTACCGTGCGGCGGCGAGCTGGTTGACGGTCGGGGTGTGCAGGTCGGCGGCCTGCTTGGCGACGGCGCAGGCGCGGCGGAGTTCCTTCGGCGCCCGCAGCCAGCCCAGGCGCAGGCCGGGCGCCATGACCTTGGAGAACGAGCCGAGGAGCACGGTGCGGTCGCGGGCGCCTTCGTACGTGGCGATCCAGGGCACGCGCTCGCCCTCGAAGCGGAGTTCGCCGTACGGGTCGTCCTCGACGATCCACAGTCCGCGGCGGGCCGCGACCTCGGCGACGGCGGCGCGGCGGGCGGCCGGCAGGGTGCGGCCGGTGGGGTTCTGGAAGGTGGGGACGGTGTAGAGGAGCTTGGGGCGGTGTTCGGCGGCGAGGGCGTCGAGGGCCTCGGGGTCGAGCCCGTCGTCGTCGCAGGGGACGCCGACGACGCGGGCGCCGGCGAAGCCGAAGGACTGAAGTGCCGCCAGATAGCAGGGGCTTTCGACGAGGACGGTGTCGCCCGGGTCGAGCAGGGCCGTCGCCAGGAGCGAGAGGGCCTGCTGCGAGCCGGTGGTGACGAGGAGGTCGTCGGCGGCGGTCGGCAGGCCGCGGGCCGTCGTGCGGTCGGCGAGCGCCTCGCGCAGGGCGGGTTCGCCCTCGGTGGTGGAGTACTGCAGGGCGCGGCCCGGATCGTGGGTGAGGACGTCGTCGAAGGCGGCCGCGATGCCGTCGGTGTCGAAGAGTTCGGGTGCGGGGAGGCCGCCCGCGAAGTTGATGAACGCGGGCCGGGCCGTCACCGCCAGGATGTCCCGGATCGGGGAGCCCCCGGTGGCGGTGACGCGGGCGGCGAGCGGGGCGGGTGGCACGGTGGCGGTCATGGTGCGGCGGATTCCTTCCCGGCGGACGGCTTTCCGCGACCTTAAAGAGGTCCGTGCCCTGTGCACATACCGTTTTCGCGATCCGGACAGGGCGGACAGGCCGGTCCGGGTCCGGCTACTGCTGTTCCACGCGCTCGGTCCATTCGCCGCCGCCCAGCGGATAGTCGTAGCCGGGGCGGCCGGTGTCGGCGCTGGTGCGGAACGAGGTGCCGTCGTTGTCGATGCGCACGGTGCCGCGGCGGTCGCCGCTGGACCACTCCAGGCTCAGGTTCCAGCGGACGTCGTGGGCCTTGGTGTGCGCGGTGACGTAGAAGACCTCGGGGTCGGACTCGCTGACCTTGTACGGGAAGTCGCGCTGCCCGTTCTTGACACCGGCGGCCGGGTTCGCGGCGTCCAGGTTCACGTCGAACGACTTCGTCTCGACGCCGCCGCCGCAGCCGACGCCCATCGAGTAGTCGTTCCAGGCGAGCGGGGCGCCGGTGCTGACGACGTTGACGTGCAGGGCCTCCAGGACGACCGTGTCGGCGCCGGTGCCCTGCACGGTGAGGGCGAGGCGCTGCTCGCCGGAGGAGACCGCGCCGTACGCGGCGGCCCAGCGCGCGGCGCCCTGCTCGTCCGCGGGCGGGCCGACCTGGGCCGGTTCGCTGTCGACGAGGAAGTGCTGGCTGCACGGGCTGTCGTAGACGTAGGGGCGGGTGGCGACGGTGAGCGGGGTGCCGGTGGCGCCGCCGGTGGAGCGGGAGGGTGTGCCCGGGGCGGACGGGGCGGTGCTGTCCTCGGCCGGGGCGGACCTCGACGCGCTCGCGGAGCCGGACGGTGACGGGGTACGGGACGCGTGCCGTTCTCCGCCGGCGCCCGGGTCGGCCGGGGAGGTCGCGCCGACGGCCTGTTCGTCGCTGCCCCCGCCGCCGGAGGGCAGCTTCACGGCGAGGGCGACGGCGCCGAGGACGGCGGCCGCGGCGACGGCGGCGATGAGGGCGGTGCGTTTGCGGCGGGCCCGGGGTTCGGGGGCGCCGGGCAGATCGCGGGGCGCGTCGGCGTCGCTCTCCGGAGCGCCGGGAGCGGGTGCCGGTGTGACGGCGGCCGCCCCGGCTCCCTCGTCGGCGGCGTCACCGCCGCCGTCCGGGGCCGCTCCCGCCCGGCGCCCTCGCGCCGCGTCCGCCAGGATCCAGCGGCGGTGCAGTTCGACGAGTTCCTGCGGCCTCGCCCGGCACAGCCGCGCGAGGCGTTCCACCGGGGCGTAGTCGGCCGGTACCGCCGTGCCGTTGCAGTAGCGGTGCAGCGTCGACGTGCTCAGGTGCAAGCGCTTGGCGAGTGTCCCGTAGCTGAGCCCCGAGCGGTCCTTCAGCTCGCGCAGCAGCGTCGCGAAACCGTCCCCGGCGCCTTCCGCAGAGTCCCCTGACACCCGTTCCTCCACTCCCCCGTGTCCCACCCGAGCGTTCCAGGCGGCCTGCGTTCTCCCTGCTCAGAGCCCGTTTCGGCGTTCCAGCGTCCCGAACTGCCCGTGGATCGTGGCGGCTGGGACGGATCACCGCACAAGCTCTTGCCATCCAAGCACCACACCCACCGCAGCACCGAAGGGGATCTCCCGCATGTCCAGCATCCGTACCCGCCGTGTCCGCCGTGCCCGTCTCGCCACCGCCGCCGCGGGCGTCGCACTCGCCGCGTTCTCGCTGACCGCGTGCGACGACGGTTCGGGCGTCAAGGACGAGGGCCCGTCGGCGTCGGCCGGGGCCAGCAGGTCCGCCGACCCGGCCGGTTCCGCCTCCGCCTCCGCCGCGTCGGACGCGAAGCCCGGCCCGGCCGATGCGCGGCCCGCCGCCTCGAAGCCCGCGGTCTCCAAGCCCGGCGACGCGAAGCCGGACGCGTCGAAGCCCGCCGCGTCGAAGCCCGCGGCCTCCGGCAAGCGGGCCGTGTGCGACGGCTCCCGCACCAGGACGACGGCCGCGCCGGTCAACCGCCCGGTGAACCACATGCTCCTCACGGTCACCAACACCGGGTCCACGCTCTGCGACCTGTACTACTACCCGGCGGTGAAGTTCGGCGAGGCGCAGTCCGTGCCGCCGGTGATCGAGGACTCCCGGCCGCAGGCCGTGGTCACCCTCGCGCCCGGCGAGTCCGGCTACGCGGGCGTCGCCCTGTCCGCGACGGACGGCAGTGGCTCCAACGGCTACACGGCGAAGTCTCTCTCGGTGTACTTCGCGGGCCGCGGCGGCCTGTCCGGCCACGACGGCCCGGCCGCGCACCCGGCCCTCCCGGCCAAGGGCGTCTACCTCGACGACTCGGTCGAGGTCACGTACTGGCAGTCGTCGATGGACGACGCCCTGTCCTGGTGACGGGACCGCTTGGAGCGGGCCCGGCGGACCTGAGAGGCTCGGGCCCATGCCCTCTCCGTACGTCGATGAACTGGCCGCCCGCGCACGGACCCTGGCCGCGTCGGGCCCCCGCCGTGTCCTCGGCGTCGCGGGGCCGCCCGGCGCCGGGAAGTCCACGCTCGCCGAGGCGCTCGTGCGGGCCCTGGACGGTGTGGCCGCGCTCGTACCGATGGACGGCTTCCATCTCGCCGACGCCGAACTGGCCCGGCTGGGACGGGCGGACCGCAAGGGCGCGCCCGACACGTTCGACGCGTACGGGTACGCGGCGCTGCTCGCGCGGCTGCGGGCGCCGGAGCACGGCGAGACGGTGTACGCGCCGTCCTTCGAGCGGGCGTGGGAGCAGCCGGTGGCGGGGGCGCTGCCGGTGCCGCCGGACGTCCCGCTGATCGTGACCGAGGGCAATTACCTGCTGCTGGACGAGGAGCCGTGGTCCACGGCGGTGCGGCCGCTGCTCGACGAGGTGTGGTGGGTGGCCGTGGACGACGGGGTGCGGGTGGAGCGGCTCGTCGCGCGCCATGTCGCCTTCGGCAAGTCCCCGTCGTTCGCCCGCGACTGGGTGCTGCGCTCGGACGAGGCGAACGCCCGCCGCGTCGCTCCCGGCCGGGACCGGGCCGATCTGGTCGTGGACCTGGACGCCGGGCGCCTGGTCACGCCAGGGCGGGCCAGCCGCGCCTGAAGTGCTCGAACGCGGCGGCCAGCGAGTCCCGCGGCGCCGGGTCGGTGGCGACGAGATCCGGCAGTTCCAGGACGTAGCGCGCCAGGATGCGCAGCGAGACGTCACCGGCGTCCTGGTCCGTCTCCTCGGCGACGACCCGGGCCAGCGCGCCCTCGCAGTTCACCCACAGGGTGCGGGCGTAGCGGCGCAGCGCGGGCGTGTTGACCACGAGGTCCAGCCTGCGCCGGAACTCGTTGTCGAGGTCGTCGGAGAACATGCCGCGCCCGGCCATGAACGAGTGCAGCGCGTCGAGGACGGACACCCCCTCCCCGCGCTCGCGCACCGCCCGCTCCAGTGACGCCTGCCGCTCCTCGCTGTCGCCGAGGATGAGCGCTTCCTTCCCGCCGGGGAAGTGCGCGAACAGCGTGGTCAGCGCGGTGTCGGCGGCGGCCGCGATCTCGGCCACCTTCACGTCGTCGTAGCCACGCTCCAGGAACAGGCTCAGGGCCGCGTCGGACAGCGCCTTGCGGGTGGCCGCCTTCTTCCGCTCCCGACGGCCCGGGGCCGCCGCCTTCGCTTGCGTCTGCGTCATGGCCCCAGCATACCCAGAGCTCCCCTAGTCACTTCAAAGTCGTAGCGATTGCGTTTTCGTAGTCACTATGTTTTTCTGAGATGGAGGCCGTCACACCACCCGGAAGGAGCCCGCCATGACGTCCACGACCAACCCCGCGGAGACGACGGGGGCGGGATCTCCCACGACCCCCGCCGCCACGCTCTCCAAGGCCGCCTTCTGGGTGGTCCTCGCGCTCGTCCTGCTGGCCGACGCGCTCGACATGATCGATTCCACGGTCACCAACATCGCGGCGCCCACGATCGTCGGCGACATCGGCGGCGGCGAGGCCCTGATCAAGTGGCTCGGCTCGTCCTACGCGCTCGCCATGGGCGTGCTCCTGGTGATCGGCGGCCGGCTCGGCGACAAGTTCGGCCAGCGCCGCCTCTTCCTCGTCGGCATGACGGGCTTCACGCTCGCCTCCGCCGTCTGCGGACTCTCCCCCGACCCGGCGCTGCTGATCGTGGCGCGCGTGCTCCAGGGCGCCTTCGGCGCGCTGCTCATCCCGCAGGGCATGGCGATCATGGCCCGGAACTTCTCGCGGGAGCAGATGGGCAAGGCGTTCAACCTGTTCGGCCCGCTGCTCGGCCTGTCCACGGTGGGCGGCCCGATCCTCGCCGGGTTCCTCATCGACGCCGATGTCGCCGGGCTGTCCTGGCGCCCGGTCTTCCTGATCAACCTGGTCCTCGGCACCCTCGGCGTCCTCGCGGCGGCGAAGCTGCTGCCGCACGACGAGGGCGACCGCTCGGTGACGGTCGACGGGCGCGGCTCCGCGCTGCTGGCCGTGACCATGTTCGGCCTGATGCTGGGCCTCATCGAAGGCTCCACGAACGGCTGGGGCGTCCTGTCGATCGGCTCGCTCCTCGTCGGCGCCGTGTTCCTCGCGCTGTTCGCCCGCCGCCAGCGCACCGCCCCCGAACCCCTGATCAAGCCGTCCCTGTTCCACAACAAGGGCTTCACCTCGGGCCTGTTCGTCGGGCTGCTCTACTTCGCCGTGACGTCCGGCCTGCTCTACGTGATCTCCCTCTTCATGCAGCAGGGCCTCGGCGCGAGCCCCGCCGACGCCTCGCTCGGCCTGCTCCCCCTCGCCCTCGGCATCATCGTCGCGGCGTTCGCGAGCATGGGCGGCCTGACCAAGAAGCTCGGCCGGAACCTGATCGCGGCCGGCATGCTGCTGTCCCTCGCGGGCGGCGGCTGGCTGCTCGCCCTGGTCCTCGCGCAGGGCACCTCGCTGTCCCTGTGGGCGATGGCCCCGGCCGTCTTCGTGACCGGCCTCGGCATGGGCTGCTGCTTCGGCACGATCTTCGACATCGCGATCGGTGACGTGTCCGGCGACGAGGCGGGCAGCGCGAGCGGCTCCCTGACCGCGGTCCAGCAGCTGGCCAACGGCCTCGGCTCGGCCGTCGTCACCACGGTCTACTTCCACACCGGCGCCCCCGCCCACGCCATGACCGTCTCGCTGATCGTGGTCCTGGCCGTCACCGCGGCCTGCCTCCCGGCCCTGCGACTGCTGCCCCGCCGCGCCCCCGAGGAGCCGCACGGCCACTGAGGCCGGGCGCGACCGACGGCCGCGGGGCCGGGCCCGGGCCCGGCCCCGCTCAAGCCCCCCGCCGCAGCTCCCGCTTCACCACCTTCCCGCTCGCGTTCCGCGGCAGCTCCGTGACGAACTCGACGGAGCGCGGCACCTTGAAGTTCGCCATCTCGCGCCGGGCCCACGCGATCAGGTCGTCGCCGGTGAGCACCGTGTCCCGGCGCCGCACCACGTACGCCCTGCCCACCTCACCGAGCCGCCCGTCCGGCACGCCCACCACCGCGACGTCGGCGACGCCCGGGTGCAGGCCCAGCAGCTGCTCTATCTCCGCCGGGTACGCGTTGAAGCCGCCGACGATGAACATGTCCTTGATGCGGTCGGTGATCCGGAGATAGCCGTCGGCGTCCATCACCCCGACGTCGCCCGTGCGCAGCCAGCCG
Organism: Streptomyces sp. cg35; assembly: GCF_050410835.1. Taxonomy (NCBI): domain Bacteria; kingdom Bacillati; phylum Actinomycetota; class Actinomycetes; order Kitasatosporales; family Streptomycetaceae; genus Streptomyces; species Streptomyces sp. cg35. Next base: position 5,098,008 of record NZ_CP191268.1, on the reverse strand, counting down.
TCCGCCGTGACCGCCTCCGCTGTCGCGGCCGGGTCCTCGAAGTACTCCCGCATGACGTTGAACCCGCGGACCAGGACCTCCCCGGGTTCGCCCGGCCCGGCCGACTCCACGCGGACCTCGGTGCCGGGGATGGCCCGCCCCGAGGTCTCCGCGATCAGCTCGGCCGGGTCGCCGCGCCGGCACATCGTGACGATGCCGCTGGCCTCCGACAGCCCGTACGCGGTGAGCACCGTGTCGATGTGCAGTTCGCCGCGCAACCGCTCGACCAGCCGCAACGGCACCACGGCCGCCCCCGTCACGACGAGCCGCAGCGCCGACAGGTCGTGGGCGTCGCGGCCCGGATGGTCGAGCAGGGACTGGTGCAGGGTGGGCGGGCCGGGGAGGACGGAGATGCGTTCGGCCGCGATGTTGGCCAGGGCCGTGTCCACGTTGAAGACGGGCTGCGGGACCATCGTCGCGCCGCGCATCAGGCAGGCGATGATCCCCGCTTTGTAGCCGAAGGTGTGGAAGAAGGGGTTCACGATCAGATAGCGGTCGCCCTCGCGCAGCCCGGCCAGCTCCGACCAGATCTCGTAGCCGCGCAGCGTCTGCAGGTGGGTGATGACCGCGCCCTTGGGCCGCCCGGTCGTGCCGGACGTGAAGATGATGTCCGACGGCCAGGAGGGGGCGATCGTGGCGGAGCGCTCCCGCACCTCCTGCCCCGTCACCTCGTCCCCGGCCGCCAGGAACTCCTTCCACGTGCGGTATCCGGGCACGTCGGGCGCGCTGTCGCCGAGCACCACCACCTGTTCCAGGCAGGGCAGTTCGGCCCCGGCCTGGTGCGCGCGGCGCAGTGAGGCCACGTACGACGTGCCGAGGAAGGTGCCGGTGACGAAGAGGAGCCGGGCCCGGGAGCGGGCCAGGATGTCGGCGGCCTCGGTGCCCTTGAAGCGGGTGTTGAGGGGGACGAGGACGGCGCCCGCGGTCACCGCGCCGAGCGCCGAGACGATCCAGTCGAGGGTGTTCGGGGCCCAGATCGCGACGCGGTCGCCGGGCTCGACACCGGTGGCCAGACAGGCCGCGGCGGCCCGCTCCACCCGCTCGCCGAGCTCCGCGTACGTGATCCGGGTGCGCCCGTCGACGACCGCCTCCCGGCCGCCGTGCCGCTCGGCCGCGTCCCGCACCAGCTCCGGGATCGTTCCCCACTCGCCATCCGTACGCATCGAACGACCTCCCACAACGGCATAGCTGACTATCCGTCAGATTAGCTGTAGCCTGACGCGCTGTCAGTACAGGGATCCAGGTGGGGGTGCCCATGTCGGGACTCAAGGACGCGACAGCGATCGTCGGCATAGGTCAGACGGCGTTCGCCAGACAACTCCCGGAATCCGAGAAGACGTTGGCGTGCCGGGCGATCCTCGCCGCACTCGACGACGCGGGCATCGCCCCGTCCGAGGTCGACGCCTTCGCCTCGTACACGATGGAGGAGACGGACGAGGTCGAGATCGCCAAGGCGATCGGCGCCGGCGATGTCACCCACTTCAGCAAGGTCGGCTACGGCGGCGGCGGTTCCTGCGCGACCGTCGCCCATCTCGCCTCCGCGATCGCCACCGGACAGGCGAGCGTCGGCATCGCCTGGCGCTCGCGCAAACGGGGCAGCGGGCCACGCCCGTGGAAGAACACCACCGTCCAACTGCCCACGCCCGCCCAGTGGACCCGGCCGTTCGGGCTGCTGCGCCCCGCCGACGAGATCGGCATGCTGGCCCGCCGCTACATGCACGAGTACGGCGCGACCCGCGACCACCTCTTCAACGTCGCGCTGGCCTGCCGCAACCGGGCCAACCAGAACCCGGCCGCGATGATGTACGAGCGCCCCCTCACCCGGGACATGTATATGACGGCCCGCTGGATCAGCGAGCCGCTCTGCCTGTTCGACAACTGCCTGGAGACGGACGGCGCGCTGGCCTGCGTCGTCGTCTCCGCCGAGCGGGCCCGTGACTGCCGCCAGAAGCCGGTCTACGTCCACTCCGCCGCCCAGGGCCTGCCCGCCCAGCACCACGGCATGGTCAACTACTGGAACGACGACCCGCTCACCGGCCCCGCCTGGACGGCGGCCCGCCACCTGTGGAAGAACTCCGACCTCGCCCCCGAGGACGTCGACGTCGCCCAGATCTACGACGCGTTCACCCCGCTCATCCCGCTCTCCCTGGAGGGCTACGGCTTCTGCGGGCGCGGCGAGGGCGGCGCGTTCACCGAGGGCGGCGCCCTGGAGATCGGCGGACGGCTGCCGATCAACACCGGCGGCGGCGGCCTCTCGGAGGCGTACGTCCACGGATTCAACCTGATCAACGAGGGCGTGAAGCAGCTGCGGGGCGTCAGCACGGCTCAAGTCCCGGACGCGGCCACGTGCCTGGTGACGGCCGGCGAGGGAGTACCCACGTCGGCACTGCTGCTCCGAGCCGCCTAGGGGCGCGGGGAACTGCGTGAGCAACCACCCGCGATCCGCACCCCGAAAGGAACAGACCATGGCAGACGCACCCGAGAGCGCAGCCCTCCTGACCCCCACCCCCGACGACGACGGCGCCCCCTTCTGGGACTACGCCGCCCAGCACGAACTCCGCGTCCAGGCCTGCGCCGACCCCGAGTGCGCACAACTCCGTTTCCCGCCACGGCCGTGCTGCCCCCACTGCCAGTCCTTCGACAGCGAATGGCGCAGGATGAGCGGCCACGGAAAGATCTGGTCGTACGTCGTCCCGCACCCCCCGCTGCTCCCGGCCTACGCCGCCCAGGCCCCCTACAACGCGATCATCGTCGAACTCGCGGACGCGCCGCAGATCCGCCTCGTCGGCAACCTGGTCGCCTCCGCCGACGCCCGCCTCGACTCGGTCGACCCCGAGCGCCTCCGGATCGGGGCCCGCGTCCAGGTCGTCTTCGCGCAGGTCGACGGCGTCACCCTGCCCCGCTGGGTGCTGGAGCGGCCATGACCCTGCGCACGGAGACCGACAAGGAGACCGGGGTGGCCGTGGTCACCCTGGACCGCCCGCACCGCCACAACGCCATCGACGCGGCGACGGCCGTCGAACTGGCCGAGGTCTGGCGGCAGTTCCGCTTCGACGACGGCGTACGGGCGATCGTCCTGACCGGCGCCGGCGAGCGCGCGTTCTGCACCGGCATCGACCGCGACACGGACGTCCCCCAGCCGAACTCCCCGTTCTCGATGGACGATCCGCTCCTCACCATCGGCCCGAAGGCCAACGACCTGTGGAAGCCGGTGATCGCCGCGGTGCGGGGCATGGCCTGCGGCGGAGCGTTCTACCTGCTGGGCGAGGCCGAGTTCGTGATCGCGGACGAGACGGCCACGTTCTTCGACCCGCACACCACGTACGGCATGGTCTGCGCGTACGAGTCCGTGCACCTGGCGCAGCGCATGCCGCCCGGCGAAGTGGCGCGGCTCGCACTGATGGGGTCGGCGGAGCGGATGTCCGCGCACCGGGCGCACCAGACGGGCCTGGTCAGCGAAGTCACCCCGCCGGGCGGCGCGTTGGAGGCGGCCGTGCGGTGCGCGGGCACGATCGCCTCGTACCCGACGGAGGCGGTGCAGGGCACGGTGCGGGCGGTGTGGGCGGCCACGGAGCCGTCCCGGGCCCACGCCTTCGCGCAGGCCCCGCATCTGATCGCCCTCGGGAACCTGCCGCCGCAGCGGCAGGCGGGGCTCTTCAACTCCCGTACGGCCGGGGACTTCCGGGTGCGGTAGCCGTCAGGTCTGCGGGAGCGCCTCGGGGTCGACGTCGCAGTGGTCCACCCGGGCGGCCAGGGCGTCGCCGCCGACCGGCACCTTCGTGGTCACCTTGCCCTTCGCGACCACCTTGACCTCGTGGAACAGCGCGTTCACCGTGCCGCCGCTCGCGTCCAGGAAGGAGACGTGGACGTCGAACCGTACGGACCTGCTGTTGGGGTTGCGGATCTCGACGGTGGCGTACGGCGTCTTCGCGTCGGCGCACGTGATCAGGCGCGCGGTGCCGTCCTGCAGGGTCCTGCCGCTGCCGGTCGCGGACGACGTCGGCGTGGAACGGTAGTGGGGCCGCCGCGTGTAGCTGCTGCCGCCCGACGAGGACCCCGACGAGCCGCTGCCGTACACGTCGTCATCGTCGTCGTACGTCGAGCCGGACGTGCCCCCGGACGTCGACGAGTGCGACGAACTGTCGTGGCTCTGCGAGGAGCTGCTGCACCCGCCCCCGCCGCTGCTGTGTCCCCGTGAGTGCCCGTGCCCGCGGCCGGTGGAGAAGCCCGTCAGGGCCAGGACCACTATGCCGGCGAGTGCCGTCAGTTTGATTCCCCGTTTCATCACGCCGGGGACCCTACCCACCGCACCGCGGCGGGCACGCACGCGGTGCGGCGTCTGTTGCGAGAGCCGGACACTTGTGACCGCGGGACCGCCTAACGGCTGGTCCCCGTCCCCTTCTCCGCGTCCAGGGCGTACACGCAGCGGTCCTTGCTGCACGCGTACACGACGCCGTCCCGCACGACCGGCGTCCCGGTGATCTCGCCGCCCGTGGCGAGCTTCCACCGCAGCCGCCCGTCGTCCGCCTTCAGCGTGTACAGCAGGTGGTCCGTCGAACCGAAGTGCACCCGCCCGTCGGCGACCACCGGCGAGCCGACGATCTCCCCGCCGGCCTGGAAGCGCCACTTCGGCGTGCCCGTGACGGCGTCCAGGGTGTACAGGCCCTGGCCGCTGCCGACGTGCACGTGGCCGTGCGAGACGAGCACCGGGTCGATCGTCGCGGGCCGCGGCTCCGTCGCGATGCGCCAGCGGTCGCGGCCGTCCGTGGCGTCGAGCGCGTACACGGTGCCGAGGTGGTCGGCGAGGTACACGCCGCCGCCGGCCACCGCGGGGCCGGGCGCGTACGCGGGCGGGCAGAGGAACACCGCGGGCGCCTCGAAGTGCCAGCGGACGTGCCCGGAGCCGGCCTCGACGGCCAGCACGCGGGTGCCCGCGGAGATGTACACGTAGCCGTCGGGCGCCGGGGTCAGCCGGACCGGGACGCCGCCGCAGGACGCCGCGTCGCCGATCGGGTACGACCAGCGCTCCTCACCCGTACGGGCCTCCAGGGCGCGCAGCCGCGCGTCCTGCCACACGTACACCGTGCCGTCGTGGACGACGGGTCCCGCCTCGGGCGCCTCGAAGTCGGTCTGGCAGCCGGTGATCTCCCAGAGCAGGTCGCCGTTGGCGGCCTCGCGGGCCTGGACGCCGCCGCCGCGGGTGGCGGTGACGACGGTGCCGCGGTCGGCCTGCAGGGCGTACACCCACGCGTCGGTGCCGAGGCGCCACAGGTCGCCGCCGTCGCGGGCGTCGAGCGCCCACAGGGTCGGGCCGTCGGAGGCGTGGACGCGGCCGTCGGCCACCGCCATGGACCAGGCGACGTCGCGGGTCTTGAAGCGGCGCCGCCCGGTGGCCACGTCGAGCGCGTGGACCTCGAAGGACGTGACGTAGACCAGGTCACCGGCGACGGTCGGTGTGCCCCACACGTCGTTCGACATCCGGAACCGCCAGGGCCGCCAGGCGGTGGCCTCGGCCTGCGCGGGCACGGGCACGACGGGGTCCGTCGACCCGTTCACGGCGGGCGCGGCGGCCTTGGACCGGGACCAGGACGCGACCAGGCCCGACTCGGCGGGCGGCGCCTTCACTGCGGCGGCCCGCGCGTCGGCGACCCGCGGTCCCGGCCCGATCGGCACCTGCGCCCCGGCCAGGTGGACCGGGCCGTCGGCGGCGCCGAGGCCCGTCCCGGCCACGACCGGCGAAGGGCGCCAGCCGTCGGTCGACACGGGGGCCGGCGGCTGCGGCGGCATCGCGGGCACCGGGGCGCCGTGCCCCGGGGTCCGGGCGGTCGGCGGCTTCACGGTGGGGCGGCCGCCGCGGCGCGACTCGATCAGCGCGACGGACCGCTCGGGCAGCCACGCCGACGCCGTACCGCTGTCGTCGCTGCCGGAGCCGAACAGGTGCGGCGCGAGCTGGGACTGCAGGTCGGCGGGCGAGGGCCGCAGCGCCGCCTCCATCTGCATGCACGACTCGATGAGCGACCGCAGCTCCTGCGGCAGTCCCTCCAGGTCGGGGCCCTCGCGCAGCAGCATGAAGACCGTCTCGACGGGGTTCGCGCCGTGGAACGGGGCGTGCCCGGTGGCGGCGAACACGAGCGTCGAGCCGAGCGAGAAGACGTCCGAGGCGCCGGTGACGCTGCGGGAGTCCTTCGCCTGCTCGGGCGACATGTACGCGGGGGTGCCCACGGCCACGTTCGTCATGGTCAGGCGGGTGTTGGAGACGCCGGACGCGATACCGAAGTCGATGACGCGCGGGCCGTCCTCGACGACCAGCACGTTCGACGGCTTGAGGTCGCGGTGGACCAGGCCCGCGCCGTGGATGGACTGCAGGGCCTCGGCGACGCCCGCCGCGAGCCAGCGCACCGCCTGGGCCGGCAGCGGCCCGCACTCATTCACTATTTCCTCGAGGGAGGGCGCCGGGACGTACGCGGTGGCCAGCCAGGGCACGGCCGCGCGCGGATCGGCGTCGACGACCGCGGCCGTGTAGAAGCCGGACACCGCCCGGGCCGCCTCGACCTCGCGCGTGAAGCGCACCCGGAACAGCTGGTCCTCGGCCAGTTCCGTACGCACCGTCTTGATGGCCACGCGCCGGCCGGACGCCGAGCGTGCCAGATAGACCAGACCCATGCCGCCCGCGCCGAGCCGTCCCAGGACCTCGAACGGACCGATCCGCCTCGGATCGTGCTGCGTCAGCTGATCCACCACTTGCCTGCCACCTCCCCGTGCGATGCCGGAACCCCCGGGTTCCAGGTCCACCGCACATACGGCCCCCGTCAGCGTCTCACCACCGCAGCGCTACGGCGGCACGCACCCTGATTCTTCCTGCCGGAGGCGCTGGTGGCGAACCCGGGGGCATATCGGGGTGTCATGGGGTGTCCCGGACTCCCTCAGGCGGAGCACACCGCGAAATCCGCACCCTGGTCGTCGGTGAGGACCGCGATCCGGCCGTACGGGGTGTCGTGCGGCCCCACCCGGACGCGGCCGCCGAGCCGGACCGCCTCCGCGCAGGTGCCGGGCAGGTCGGCCGTGCCGAAGTGCAGGAGGAAGCGGGCGGGGCTGCCGGTGGCCCGGCGCAGTCCCGCCGCGGGCCCGGTCCTGGCGGCGGCCGTCCGGCTCCCGGACCGCCAGATCCGCAGGTCGGGGTCGCCCCGGCCGTCAGCCGGGTAGCCGAACACCGCCGTATAGAAGGAGTCGCTGCGGGCCGCTTGCGGAGTCTCCAGTTCCGCGCGGCAGAGCGTCCCCGGCTCCCCCGTACGCTCGAACCCCTGGTGGCTGCCCGCCTGCCACAGCCCGAACGGCGCGCCCTCGGGCCCCGCGGCGAGCGCGACGGTGGCCACGGCGCCGTCGGAGACCGGCCCCGAGACGAGGCGCCCGCCGGCCGCGGTGACCTTCTCGGCGGCCGCGTAGGCGTCCCGCACCGCGAAGTGCACGGTCCAGCCCGGGCCGCCCGGGGCCAGCGCGGCGACCGCCCGGTCCTCGCTGTAGGCCGCCGTGTAGAAGCCGCTCCGGGCGCCCGCCCCCTCGTCGAAGGTCCACCCGAAGAGATAGCCGTAGAACCGCTTGCCCGCCTCGACGTCGGGCAGGCGGGCGTCGGCCCAGCACGGGGCGCCCTCGGGGTAGTCCGGGTACATGGAGCAACGCTAGCCAGGGCGGCCGCGGCCCCGTGGTTGAGATTCGAACGTCTGGCCAATTCCAGCCCCTGGGCCACCGCCTTTGTCCGGCGGCCGGTCCGGTCCGCGGCCCGGTCCGCGGCCTTGCCCACGGCCCTGTTCCGGGGCCCCAACCCCATTTGCAGTCGGTCAGATCGCGCTCCGATCACCCCTCGGTAAGCTGACGGCATGACAGGACAAGTACGTACCGTCGACGGCCGTGTGGCCGGACGGCGTGGTCAGGCAACACGTCAGAAGCTGCTCGAATGCCTCGGCGAGATGCTCAGCTCCTCGCCCTACCGGGACGTCAAAGTCATTGATGTGGCCCGAAAGGCGGGCACTTCGCCCGCGACGTTCTACCAGTACTTCCCGGACGTCGAGGGCGCCGTCCTGGAGATCGCCGAGCAAATGGCGGCCGAGGGTGCCGGGTTGACCGAGCTCGTCGCCGACCGCTCGTGGGTCGGCAAGGCCGGCTGGGCCACCTCCCAGGAACTCGTGGACGGGTTCCTGGAGTTCTGGCGGCGCAATGACGCGATCCTGCGGGTCGTCGACCTCGGTGCGGCCGAGGGCGACAAGCGGTTCTACAAGCTGCGCATGAAGATTCTGAACTCGGTGAACAACTCCCTTGCGGACGCGGTCAAGGAGCTCCAGGACAAGGGCAAGGTCGACAAGGACGTGAGCCCGGCGGCGGTGGCCGGTTCGCTGGTCGCGATGCTCGCGGCGGTCGCCTCGCACCAGAAGGGCTTCCAGAGCTGGGGCGTCAAGCAGGCCGAACTCAAGCCGAATCTCGCGCTGTTGGTCCATCTGGGCGTGACCGGAAAGAAGCCGACGAAGTAGCACTCATTCGCTCCTGGTCCTGTCGTACGGCGGCGGTTCGCGTGTTCAGCGTGAGCCGCCGCCGTTGCAGTTGGACCCCTCTCAGGCCCGCCTCTCCAGCCGGAACAGCCGGATCTCCCGGTCCACCCGCTCCTGGTACGCGGCGTACGGCGGCCAGAACTTCAGCGCCGCGGCCCACGCCTCTTCCCGCTCGGGGGAGTTGAGCAGCCGGGCCGTCACCGGGATGTCCGCGCCGCGCCAGCTGATGTCGGCGTCGGGGTGCGCCAGCAGGTTCGCCGTCCAGGCCGGATGCCCCGGACGCCCGAAGTTCGACCCGATCAGCAGCCAGGTCCCCGCCTTCTCCTCCGGCATGCAGGCGAGCGGGGTACGCCGTACGATCCCGCTCCTCGCTCCGCGCACACTCAGCACCACACCCGGCAGCATCTGGGCGCTGAGCAGGACTTTTCCCCGGGTGAGGCGGTGGACGGCGCGGTCGAGGGCGGGGATGACGTGCGGGGCGACGCGGGCGAAGGCCCTGGTCGAGGAGACCTTCTGGACGAGCCGGACACCGGGCGGGGCCATCAGGCGCTCACCTCCGCCGGCCGCGCGAACACCCCGGCCGCCTGCGCCGCGCGCGCCCGCAGCAGATGCACGGGCCCGAAGAGCAGCTCGTCGCCGGTCGCCCGCTTCAGGTAGAGATGCGCGTCGTGCTCCCAGGTGAAGCCGATGCCGCCGTGCAGCTGGACGGCCTCGGCCGCGGCGGTGCGCAGCGCCTCCAGGGCCTGGGCGAGCGCGAGCCCGCCGATGCGCTCGCCGCCCTGGACGCCCGCGGCCCAGGCGGCGTAGTACGCGGCCGACCGCGCCGCCTGCACCTGTACGTACACGTCCGAGAGCCGGTGCTTGACCGCCTGGAAGGACCCGACGGGCCGCCCGAACTGCTCGCGTTCCTTGACGTACTCGACCGTCCGCTCCAGGGCCCGGTCCGCGGCGCCGACGGCCTCGGCGGCGAGCAGGGTGGCCGCGGTGTCGCCGGTGGCGGCGAGTGCGGCCGACACGTCGGCGTCCGCGCCGCCCAGCAACTCGCCGGGCACGTCGCGCAGTTCGACGCGTGCCTGCGGCCGTGTCTCGTCGAGGGCCGTCTGGCGGGTGCGTACGAGCCCGGGGGCGTCGGCGCGCACCAGGAACAGCAGGGTCCGGGAGCGGGCGAAGCCGCCGGTGTGCGCGGCGACGAGGAGGAGCCCGGCGCCGTGCCCGTCGAGCACCTGCTCGGCCTGCCCGTAGAGCCGCCAGCCGGTGTCCTGCCGGGTGGCCTGCACCCCGCCCGCGCGGCCGCCGCCCGCCCAGTCGCCCGCGTTGTCGGCGACGAGGCCGAGGGCGGTGGCGAGCCCGGTGCCCGGTACGGCGAGGGCCGCGGTCAGCTGCCCGGCGGCGATCTTCGGCAGCAGTGCCGCCCGCTGCTCCGCGGCGCCCAGGGCCGCGATCAGCGGGGCGGCGAGGCCGCAGGTGGCGAACAGCGGCGTCGGCGCGAGCACCCGCCCCAACTCCTCGACGGCGAGCGCCAGTTCGGTGACGGACGCACCGACGCCGCCCTCGCTCTCGGGCAGGGCGAGCCCCGGCAGCCCGAGGTCCGCGCCGAGACTGCCCCACAGGGCCGGGTCATGACCGGCCGGGGTGCGGGTGGCGGCCTTGACGTCGTCCGGGGTGCAGCGTTTGGTGGTGAGTTCCCGCAGGGTACGACGCATCTCCTGCTGTTCCTCGGTGAACCTGGCGTCCATGCGAGCCCCTTTCTGACGGGTCGTCATATTAGGGCGGGGGGCCTCGTATGCCCAGAGGCGGGCGCACCCATTACGCAGGCCACGATCTGATGTACCGTCAGATCCATGACTGGCCCCCACCGTAAGGCCGCCATCACGGGCATCGCCCTCTCCGACTGCGGCCGCGTCGACGAAGCCACCCCCTACGCCCTGCACGCCCAGGCCGCGCGTCGCGCGCTCGCCGACGCCGGGCTGACCCCGGACGTCGTCGACGGGTTCGCGAGCGCGGGCCTCGGCACGCTCGCTCCCGTCGAGGTCGCCGAGTACCTGGGGCTCAAGCCCCGCTGGGTCGACTCCACCTCGGTCGGCGGCTCGACCTGGGAGGTGATGGCCGCGCACGCGGCGGACGCCATCGCCGCCGGGCACGCCCGCGCCGTCCTGCTGGTCTACGGCTCGACGGCCCGCGCCGACATCAAGGCCAGGCGCCGCACGTCGAACCTGTCGTTCGGCGCGCGCGGCCCGCTCCAGTTCGAGGTCCCCTACGGGCACACGCTCATCGCCAAGTACGCGATGGCGGCCCGCCGTCACATGCACGAGTACGGCACGACGCTGGAGCAGCTGGCCCAGGTCGCCGTCCAGGCCCGCCGGAACGCCTCCCGCAACCCGGGCGCGATGTTCCGCGACCCGATCACCGTCGACGACGTGCTCGACGGGCCGATGATCGCCGACCCGTTCACCAAACTGCACTGCTGCATACGCTCCGACGGCGGCGCCGCCGTGCTCATGGTGGCCGAGGACCTGGTGCCCGACTGCGCCAAGTCGCCCGTCTGGGTGCTGGGTTCGGGCGAGTACGTGTCCCACACGACCATGTCGGAGTGGGACGACTTCACGGTCTCCCCTGCGGCGGTGAGCGGACGGCTCGCCTTCGAGCGGGCCGGGGTGCGGCCGGACGAGATCGACATCGCCGAGATCTACGACGCGTTCACGTACATGACGCTCGTGACGCTGGAGGACCTCGGGTTCTGCGGCAAGGGGGAAGGCGGCGCCTTCGTCGAGAAGGGCCGGCTGCGGCACGACGGCGAGCTGCCGACGAACACCGACGGCGGCGGTCTCTCCGCCCAGCACCCGGGCATGCGCGGCCTGTTCCTGCTCGTCGAGGCCGTGCGCCAGCTGCGCGGCGAGGCGGGCGGCCACCAGGTGCACCGCGCGGACGGCTCCCCGCCCGCGCTCGCGGTGGCGTCCGGGACCGGCGGCTGGTTCTGCTCGGCGGGCACGGTGGTGCTGGGGCGGGAGTGAGACCGCGCGCCGAGGCGGAACCGTTGTCCCCGGATCCTGGGACGCTCCTGCCGAGTGCGGAGTTACCCGCAGGGCGACTACGCCCTCGGCTCCCTCGGCGGCGCGGCGGCCCGCCCCGTCCGGGGCGGGCGCAGCACGGACGGTGCCCGGACGACGCCCGGCAGCGTGGCCGCCCTGACCCGCACCTGCGCGCCCGGGAACGGCCCCCGCCCGCGGTGCGCCGTCCGGGACGCCCCGCCCACCGGCGACAATCGGCGCATGGAAGCCGACCTGGAAACCCTGCTGAGGTCCCTGCGCGTCTGGGACACCGAGCTGCCCGCCTTCGACCCCGGGGCCGCGCCCGAGGCTCCGCTGCCGCTGTTCGTCGAGTGGTTCGCGGCGGCCGTGGCGGCCGGGCAGCCCGAGCCGCACACCCCGTCCCTGGCCACCACGGACGCCGAGGGCCGCGCCGACGTCCGTACGGTGATGCTGCACGGCGCCGACGCGGACGGCTGGCACTTCGCCTCGCACGCGGGCAGCGCCAAGGGCCGCCAGCTGGCCGCCCGCCCGTACGCGGCGCTCGGGTTCTACTGGCCGGCGCAGGGCCGCCAGGTCCGGCTGCGCGGCCCCGTCCGCACGGCTCCCGCGGAGGTCGCGCAGGCCGATCTGCACGCCCGCTCGACCGGCGCGCTCGCCTCGGCGCTGGTCGGTCACCAGAGTGAACTGCTGCCGTCCCAGGACGCGCTGGTCCGCGCGTCCGAGGAGGCCTGGAAGCGGGCGACGCGCGAGCCGGACGCGACGGTCGCGTCGTGGACGGTGTACGAACTGGATCCGGAGGAGGTCGAGTTCTTCCAGGGCGACGAGCGGCGACGGCACGTGCGGCTCAAGTACCGCCGCCAGGAGGACGGTTGGGTCAAGGAGCTGTTGTGGCCGTGAAGGTCCACGTCCCGAAGTCGCGCACCGGGCAGCAGCCCGGGCGCTGGTGGAGCGCGTTGCTCGTCGGGTTGGCGAGGTCCGTGCAGAGCAGCACCTCCCGCGCCCCCGCGTCGAGCGCGGCGCGGCTCACCGCGGCCGTGACGGCGGCCGCGTAGCCGTGGCCGCGCAGTTCCTCGGGCGCGTGGACGGGCGGCGCGCACCGGGCCGGCCGCCCTGCGGTTGACGCCCGCCAGGAAGACGGGCGTCCCGTCGGCGGCCTCTCAGAGCGTGAAGCCCCCGTAGGCGAGTCGGCCGTCGGCCAGGGCGCGGGCGAACTCCGCGCCGGGCGCCTCGCCGATGGCCCGCCGGAACCCCTGCCGGCCTCCCGCGTCCCGGGACGTCGATGCCGTGGTCATCCGGCCATGATCGCGAGGGGCCTTGCGGCCCGCAGCCGGATCACCCGGTGCCCGCGGGCCGGAACACGGGCACGGCGAACCCGTCCTCGCGGAACGCGACCTCCAGTGCCATCCCCACCCGCAGCCGGTCCTCCGCGCAGTCCACGACCTCCGTCATCATCCGCGGCCCCTCGGCGAGATCGACGACGGCGGCGACGTACGGAGTGCGGGCGCCGAACGGCGGCAGGTCGTTGCGGTGCACGACGGACCACGTGTAGAGCACGGCCCGCCCGCTCGCGTCCCGCCAGCGCACGTCCTCGCTCCAGCAGGACGGGCAGAACTCGCGCGGGTAGTGATGGTCCCGCCCGCAGCCGTCGCAGTGCCGCAGCAGCAGCCTGCCCTCGGCGGCGGCGTCCCAGTAGGGCCGGGTGAAGGCGTCGGGCTCGGGCACGTCGAAACGGACGCCCGCGGCCTGGGAACCGGTCATCGGAACAGTCCGATCGCGTGGTCGAGGGACCAGGTCTGCCAGGACATGGCGAACAGCGCGACCAGCGAGATCAGCGCCATCATCGCGTTCTGCCCCTGCTCGGCCCAGTCGTGGATCATGAGCGTGAGGTACAGGAGGTTGAGCAGCAGGCCGCCGACCAGCGCGACCGGGGTGAGCAGGCCGACGACCAGGCCGAGCCCGAGGGCGAGTTCGGCGTACACGACGACGTAGGCCATGGCTTTCGGCCGGGGCTTCACGACGACCTCGAACCCGCTGCGCACCGCGTTCCACCGGTGCTTGGCAGCGACGTCCGCGGCCCAGGCGATGCCGGTGCCGCGCTCGAACCAGCCCTTCTTGTCCTTGTGCCGCCAGCTCTCCAGCCACCACAGGCCGAGCCCGATGCGCAGCACGGCGAGCCACTCGGCGCCGCTGAGCCCTATCGCGTCCATGTCTTCTCATCCATGCGCTGCAGCCGCCTCCCACTCGGTTTCTGACGGTACGTCAGTTCAGCGCATCCGGCGCCGACTCCGCAAGGGGCAGGGCGGCCGCCCGCTCCGTGATCGATTCGCAATCGAATTCGACCTTGACCGCGACCCATCAAGAGATGGCCGGATTACGCTCCGCTCATGAGCGACCCCAACCCCACACCGGCCCGCAGCCACGAGCGCCCGCCGGTGTACGTCGTCGGCGGCGGCCCCGGCGGACTCGCCGCGGCCGCGGGCCTGAAGGCGCACGGCGTCCGGGCCGTCGTCCTGGAGAAGTCCGACCGGGTCGGCGCCTCCTGGCGCGGCCACTACGACCGCCTCCACCTGCACACCACGCGCCGCCTCTCGGCCCTGCCCGGCCTGCCGATGCCGCGCCGCTTCGGCCGCTGGGTCTCCCGCGACAACGTCGTGCGCTACCTGGAGAAGTACGCGGAGTACCACGACCTCGAAGTCGTCACCGGCGTCGAGGTCACCCGCGTCGACCGCGCGCCCGACGGCGCCGGATGGGTGCTGCGGGCCAGCGGCGGACGAGAGCTGACGGCCACTGCGGTCGTCGTCGCCACCGGCTACAACCACACCCCGCGCCTGCCGGACTGGCCCGGCACCGTCTCGTTCACCGGGCAGCTGCTGCACGCGAGCGAGTACCGCTCCCCCGCTCCCTACGCCGGCCGGGACGTCCTCGTCGTCGGCGTCGGCAACACCGGGGCCGAGATCGCCGTCGACCTGACCGAGGGCGGCGCCGCGCGGGTCCGGCTCGCGGTGCGCACCGCCCCGCACATCGTGCGCCGCTCCACGCTGGGCTGGCCGGCCCAGCTCACCGGCATCCTCTGCCGCCGCCTCCCGGTGCGGCTGGTCGACCGGCTGGCCGTCCCCCTCGGCAAGCTGAGCGTGCCGGACCTGACGGCGCAGGGCCTGCCGCGCCCCGGGACGGGCCTGTACTCGCGGGTGCGCGAGGGATCCATCCCGGTGCAGGACGTCGGCCTCATCGACGCGGTGCGCTCGGGCAAGGTCGAACCCGTCGCGGCGGTCGAGTCCTTCGACGGCGCGGACGTCGTCCTGTCCGACGGCACCCGCCTGACCCCCGACACGGTGATCGCGGCGACCGGATACCGCCAGGGCCTGGAACCCCTGGTCGGCCACCTCGACGTCCTCGACCCCGCCACGGGCCGCCCCCGCCCCCACGGCACCCGCACACTGCCCTCGGCCCCGGGCCTGTACTTCACGGGCTACACGAACCCCATCTCCGGCATGTTCCGCGAAATGGCCCTGGACGCGGACCGCATCGGCAAGGCGGTGGCGAAGGGAGCGTGAGAGACGAGGGGGCAGGGACTTCGCCCCGCAGGGGGCAGGGGGGGGCGAAGCCCCCAAGGGGCGCGAGGAACTGCGCGCCCAGCCCCCACCAACCGTCACCCGACAACGCCCCCCAGGGGGCAAAGGGGCGCAGCCCCCAAGGGGCGCGGGGAACTGCGCGCCCAGCCACAACACACCCGCACCCGACCGGCAACCGAGCGGGGTCCGGGGGCGCAGCCCCCGTGTCCGAGCGACGCCCCGCACCAGTTCCGGCCACGTAAGGACAACCACCACCGCACAGCCCAGCGCGACACCGAGCGAAACGGAGTACGACGCATGGCAAGCGAAAGACACCCGCTCAACCCGCCGAACACCCCCCTCACCCGCCGCCGCGCCCTCATGGGCGGCGCCGCGGCCACCACCCTCCTCGCAACAGGCACCGGCACCGCCCACGCCGCAGAGACCCGCGACACAGCGGCCCGCGCCGCAGAGACCCGCACGGTGGACGTCGCCATCGTGGGCGCGGGCCTCGCGGGCCTCACCACGGCCCGGGACCTCACGGCGGCCGGCACGTCGGTCCTGGTCCTGGAGGCCAGGGACCGGGTGGGCGGCCGCGTCCTCAACATCCCGCTCCCGAGCGGCGGCACCACGGAGGGCGGCGGCGAGTTCATCGGCCCGACCCAGGACCGCATCAAGGCCCTCGCGGACTCCCTCGGCGTCGAGACGTTCCCGACGTACAACACCGGCAAGAACGTCCTGCACAAGGACGGCAGGCGCACCCCGTACGCGACCGACGGCCTCCTCGGCTCCGTCCCGCCCATCGACGCGGCCGGCCTCGCCAACGCCGCCGCCGTCCAGGCCCTGCTCGACGACATGGCCAAGAAGGTCCCGGTGAACGCCCCGTGGACCGCGGAGAAGGCCGAGGAGTGGGACCGCCAGACCTTCGAGACGTGGCTGCGCGCCAACGCGGTGATCCCCTCGGCCCGCTTCCTGTTCGACGTCGCGTGCACCTCGGTCTTCTCCGCCGAACCCCGCGAACTCTCCCTCCTCTTCGTCCTGTTCTACATAGCCGCGGCCGGCAACGAGTCCACCCCCGGCACCTTCGAGCGCCTCACGGAGACCGCGGACGGCGCCCAGGCCACCCGCTTCGTGGGCGGCTCCCAGCAGGTCCCGCTGAAACTGGCGGCGAAGCTCGGCGCCGACCGTGTCCGGCTGAGCGCGCCCGTGCGCCGCATCGCCCGCGGGGCCGACGGCCGCTACACCGTCACCGCCGACGGCATCACGGTCACCGCCCGCCGCGTCGTGGTCGCCGTACCGCCGCCGCTCGCGGCCCGCATCGACTTCGACCCGCTGCTCCCGGCCGCCCGCGACCAGCTCTCGCAGCGGCTGCCGATGGGCTCGATCGGCAAGGCGATCGCGGTGTACGCGACGCCGTTCTGGCGGGCCGACGGGCTCAACGGCCAAGTCGTCAGCGACACCGGCGTCGTCCGCTCCACCTTCGACAACTCGCCGCCCGACGCCGCGTACGGCGCCCTGATGGGGTTCATCGAGGCGGACGAGATGCGCGCGTACGACGGCAGGCCGGAGGCGGAGGTGAAGGCGGCGGTCCTGAAGGACTACGTCAGGTACTTCGGCGACAAGGCCGCCGCCCCCACCGGCTTCGTCCTCCAGCGCTGGGACAACGAGGGCTTCACCCGCGGCGGCCCCGTCGCCTACGCCCCGCCCGGCGTTCTCACCCGGTACGGCGCCGCGCTGCGCGAGCCGGTGGGCGGCATCCACTGGGCCGGCACGGAGAGCTCCGCCTACTGGAACGGGTACATGGACGGGGCCGTGCGCTCCGGGGAACGGGTGGCGCGGGAGGTCGTCGCCGCCCTGTGACACTGCCGGGTGCATGCCGGACCCGGCGTGCACCCGCCCCGTTCCGACCGGGCCCGCAGCGGGCAGAAGGAGAGCACCGGCACCGCACCTGCGGCACACCACCACCGCACCCGCCCCAGTCTTTGCGTGCAGCACTGTTCCTGACGGAGCGTCAGTTCAGTAATCTGACTGTGCGTCAGTTATTTCTGGAGGCCTACAGGAGCGGGGCGGACCGATGCTTGGATCGACGTACGGCACCCTGACCACCGACTCCCGCCGGGCCCGCGTGATCGCCTGCGGCGAGCAGCCGGGTCCGGCCGTGCACGGCCGGACCGGCGCCGACGAACGGGACGTCAGCGGACGGCCGCTGCACTCCGACGTACCGGACCTGGACCGGTTCTTCCGGCCCGAGTCCGTGGCCGTCGTCGGGGCTTCGGACGCCGAGGGGCGGCCCAACACCGGCATCACACGGCAGCTGATGAGCTGGGCGGAACGGGTCGGCGCGCGCCTGTATCCCGTACACCCGACGCGGAAGTCGGTGTTCGGGCTCGCGTGCTCCCCGTCCGTCGCCGATCTCCCGGAACAGGTCGATCTGGCCGTCCTGCTGGTCGCCGATCCGCTGCCGGTCATCGAGCAACTGGCGGACACCAAGGTGAAGTTCGCCGTCGCCTTCGCCTCCGGGTTCGCCGAGACCGGCGGCGAGGGCGCGGCCGCGCAGGAACGCCTCGCGGCGGCCGTCGAGCGCTCGGGCCTGCGGCTGCTGGGCCCGAACACCAACCTCAACGCCTTCGAGCGGTTCCGCGACGACCTCGACGGCCCGGCCGTCGCGCTCATCACCCAGTCCGGCCACCAGGGCCGCCCGGTCTTCTCCCTCCAGGAGCTGGGCATCCGGCTCTCGCACTGGGCGCCGACGGGCAACGAGGCCGACCTGGAGACCGCGGACTTCATCTCGTACTTCGCGCAGCGCCCGGAGGTCGGCGCCATCGCCTGCTACGTCGAGGGACTCAAGGACGGGCGGTCCTTCCTGCTCGCCGCCGACCGGGCCGCGCGCGAGGGCGTCCCCGTCGTCGCCGTGAAGGTGGGCCGGACCGAGACCGGCGCGCGCACCGCCGCCTCGCACACCGGGAAGCTGACCGGCGCGGACACCGTGGTGGACGCGGCGATGCGGCAGTTCGGCGTGATCCGCGTCGACGGGCTCGACGAACTCCAGGACACCGCGGCCCTGCTGGCGCGGGCGAAGCCGCCACAGGCGGACGGCGTCGTCGTGTACTCCATATCCGGCGGCACCGGCGCCCACTTCTCGGACCTGGCGACGGCGGCGGGCCTGACCCTGCCCACCCTGCCCGAGGCCAAGCAGGCCGAGCTGCACCAGTGGATCCCCGACTACCTGAACGTCGCCAACCCCGTCGACAACGGCGGGCACCCGGTCGGCGACTGGCGCGGCCGGAAGATCATCGACGCGATCCTCGCCGACCCCTCCGTCGGGGTGCTGATCTGTCCGATCACCGGGCCCTTCCCGCCGATGAGCGACAAGCTGGCGCAGGACCTGGTGGACGCGGCCGAGCGGACGGACAAGCTGGTGTGCGTGGTGTGGGGCTCGCCGGTCGGCACCGAGGCCGCGTACCGCGAGACGCTGCTCGGCTCCTCCCGGGTGGCCACCTTCCGCACCTTCGCCAACTGCATCACCGCCGTCCGCGCCTATCTCGACCACCACCGCTTCACCGCTTCCTACCGCTCGCCCTTCGACGAGGCACCGCGCACCCCGTCGCCCTCCTTCCGCAAGGCGCAGGCCCTGATGCGCCCCGGCAAGCAGCTGAGCGAGCACGCGGCGAAGCAGCTGCTGCGGGCGTACGGCATCCGCGTACCGCGCGAGCAGCTGGTGACCAGCGCGGCCGCCGCGGTGCGCGCCGCGTCGCAGGTCGGCTACCCGGTCGTCATGAAGGCGTCCGCGCCGCAGCTCGCCCACAAGTCCGAACTCGGCCTGGTGAAGGTCGGCCTGACGTCCGCGAGCCAGGTCAGGGACGCCTATCGCGAGCTCGTCGACATCGCCCGCTACGAGGACATCGACCTCGACGGCGTCCTGGTGTGCCAGATGGTCGAGCGGGGGGTGGAGATGGTCGTCGGGGTCACGCACGACGACCTGTTCGGCGCGACCGTGACCGTCGGCCTCGGCGGCGTGCTCGTCGAGGTCCTGCGGGACACCGCCGTGTGCGTGCCGCCCTTCGGCGAGGACCGGGCCCGCGCCGCCCTCGACGAACTGCGCGGCCGCGCCCTGCTCGACGGGGTCAGGGGGGCGCCCCCGGCCGACATCGACGCACTGGTCGAAGTGGTCCTGCGCGTCCAGCGCATGGCGCTCGAACTGGGCGACGAGCTCGCCGAGCTGGACATCAACCCGCTGATGGTGCTGCCGCGCGGCCAGGGCGCCGTCGCCCTCGACGCGCTGGCCGTCTGCCGCTGACCCGCACCCGCACTCGCCCCCGCATCGGAGCTCCCCCATGACACACCCCTCCCCCGAGGAGTCCGCACCCCCCGCGAACTCCCTGGATTCATTGGTACTCCACGCCACTGACAACGCCGTCTCGTGGATCACCCTGAACCGCCCCGAAGCCATGAACGCCGTCACCTGGGACCAGCGCGAACGCCTCATCGAGCTGCTCGCCGCCGCGTCGGCGGACCCCGGCGTGCGCGCCGTCGTCCTCACCGCGACCGGCAAGGGCTTCTGCGCGGGCGCGGATCTGCGCGGGGCGCCCGCCACCGGGGAACGGATCGCGGGCGACGTGGCCCGCACCATCAGGCTGGGCGCCCAGCGCCTGATCTCCGCGGTCCTGGACTGCGAGAAGCCGGTGATCGCGGCGGTCAACGGCACGGCGGCGGGCATCGGCGCGCACCTCGCCCTCGCCTGCGACCTGGTCCTGGCGGCGGAGTCGGCCCGCTTCATCGAGGTGTTCGTCCGCCGGGGCCTGGTCCCCGACGGCGGCGGCGCCTATCTGCTGCCCCGCCTGATCGGCCCGCAGCGCGCGAAGGAGCTGATGTTCTTCGGCGACGCGCTGCCCGCCGCCGACGCGGCACGCCTCGGCCTGGTCAACAGGGTCGTACCGGACGCCGAGTTGGCGAAGACGGCCCGGGACTGGGCCGAACGCCTCGCGGCCGGCCCGACCCGCGCCCTGGCCCTCACCAAGCAGCTGGTGAACGCGTCCCTGGACACGGACCGCGCCACCGCGTTCGCCGCGGAGGCGACGGCCCAGGAGCTGAACATGACCACGCACGACGCGAACGAGGGCGTCGCCGGGTTCGTGGAGCGCCGCCACCCGGAGTTCCGCGGCCGCTGACGGACCGCGGGCGGGCAGCCGAGGGCCCACCGGCCCTTCCAATCTGACGGGTAGTCAGCTTCACTGGAGGGCATGATGGGACACGCAGGGATGGCGGCCACCGTCGTCCGGTACCTCAGGTCGGTCGGCGCCCCCAGCACGGCGGGGCCCGTGGAGGCACTGCCCCGCCCCGAGCTGCGGGCCGTCCGCGACGACGAGCGCGCGCCCGTCGACGCGGCCGAGTTCCGCCGCGTGCTGGGGACCTTCCCGACCGGCGTCACCGTGGTCACGGCCCCGCCGAGCGCGCCGGACGAGGGGCCCGCGGGGTTCGCCTGCCAGTCCTTCTCCTCGCTCTCCCTCGACCCGCCGCTGATCGCGTTCATGGTGGCGCGCACCTCGACGACGTGGCCGCGGATCGCCCGGGCGGGCGTGTTCTGCGTGAACGTACTGGGCGCCGAACAGGGCGAGCTGTGCCGGGCGTTCGCCGTGAGCGGGGCCGACAAGTTCGCGGGCGTGACGCACGAGCCGTCACCGGTGTCCGGCTCGCCCCGCATCGACGGGGCCGCGGCATGGATCGACTGCGCGGTCCACACCGTCCACACCGGCGGCGACCACCTGATCGTCGTCGGCCGGGTCACGGCCCTCGGAACCCACGCCGACGAACCGCGCCCGCTCCTCTTCCACCGGGGCCGCTTCGCTCGGCTCGGCGACTGAGCGCCGCTCACCCCAGGGCGTACGTCACGGCTCCCGTCACCAGGATGCCGACGCAGCCCAGTACGCCGACCCCCAGGGTCTTGCCGAACAGGGCCACGGGACGCCCCGTCTCGGCGCGCCGCAGCGCGAGATGGCCGAGCAGCGCCGGCGGCAGCATGATCACGAAGAGCAGGAGCGCCGACGGCGCCCAGGTGTCCGGAGTGAACCAGTCCTCCGCATCGACGGGCATGTCCGCGGTGTCCTGCGGGCCCGCCAGGATCCTCAGCAGGATCCACGGCCCGAGCGCGGGCACCAGCCACAGGGCCGTCCCCAGCACCGCCCACGGCCAGGACGTACGCCCCGTGAGGCGCCGCCCCGCCCACCGGGCGAGCAGCAGCGACGGCAGGACGTAGACCCCGGCGAACACGGCGGCGGCCACCGCGCCCAGCCCCGCGCAGAGCAGCAGGGTGACGACGAGGTCGCTCATCGCCCACCCCGTGTCACGGACGAACGCCACGGCGACCAGCACCGCGCCCTCCGCCCACAGCCCGGCAGCGGCCACCAGGTACGCCTGGAACCCGCCCCCGTTCGCCCGCCCGACCGTACTCGCACTCATCAATCGGCCCCCCTCGCCGACCATCATGCTCCGCCCCCGGGCCGGTCAGTGCGCGAGGGCCACCGGAGCCACCGCGCCCCGCCGCCGGATCACCAGCACCATCAGCGCGGCCACCGCGCACAGCGCGCCCGACGCGTACCAGATCACGTCGTACGAGCCGAAGACGTCCCGCGCCACACCGCCCAGGAAGGCCACGACCGCGGCCCCCACCTGGTGCGAGGCGAGCACCCAGCCGAAGACGATGGCACTGTCCTCGCCGTAGTGCTCGCGGCACAGGGCGATGGTCGGCGGCACGGTGGCGACCCAGTCGAGCCCGTAGAACACGATGAAGAAGACCATCGGCGGGTGCACGTTCGGCGCGAGCAGGACCGGCAGGAACAGCAGGGACACCCCGCGCAGCGCGTAGTAGACGGCCAGCAGCCGGCGCGCCTCGAACCGGTCGGTGAACCAGCCGGACGCCACCGTCCCGACCACGTCGAAGACGCCGATGACCGCGAGCAGCGAGGCGGCGGCCGGGACCGGCATGCCGTGGTCGTGGGCGGCGGGCACGAAGTGCGTCTTGACGAGCCCGTTCGTGGAGGCGCCGCAGATCGCGAACGATCCGGCCAGCAGCCAGAACGGCCCGGTGCGGGCCGCCTTGGCCAGCACGGTGACCGCCCGCCGGGCGGCCCCGGTCACCGGTGCCGGCTTGGGCACGAACTCCTCGGCCCCGTAGGGCGCCACCCCCACGTCGGCGGGGTGGTCGCGCAGCAGCAGCCACACGAACGGCACGACGGAGAGCGCGGCGAGCGAGACCGTGACCGCGGCGGGCCGCCACTGGTGCTCCTCGACGATCCAGGCGAGCAGCGGCAGGAAGATCAGCTGTCCGGAGGCGCCGGCCGCGGTCAGCAGGCCCGTGACGAGACCGCGGCGGGCGACGAACCACCGGTTGGTGACCGTGGCCGCGAACGCGAGCGCCATCGACCCGCTGCCGAGCCCGACCAGCACCCCCCAGTACAGGACGAGCTGCCAGGCGGCCGTCATCCACACGGTGAGCAGCGATCCCAGCGAGATGACGAGGAGGGCGACGGTGACGACCTTGCGTATCCCGAAGCGGTCCATCAGCGCGGCGGCGAACGGGGCGGTGATCCCGTACAGCGCGAGATTCACGGACACGGCGAACCCGATGGTCCCCCGCGACCAGCCGAAGCCGGTGTCCGGGTCGTGCAGCGGCTCGATGAGCAGTCCGGGCAGCGAGGCGAAGGCCGCGGCGCCGATGATCGTCACGAAGGTGACCGCCGCGACGGCCCAGGCGCGGTGCGGGCGTCTGCGGCCGGTGGCGGGTCCGGTACGGGGAGCGGGGTGCTGCGTCTGCGTCGTCACACCAGAGAGGTTCCGGCAGCCGGCCCGCCCGATCGAGTGGCCCGAATGCCATTGTTCGTTAGGATCGGGCCATGGGTCCTCAGCCGCACCGTGTCGCCGTGCTCGCCCTCGACGGGGTCATCCCGTTCGAACTGGGCATCCCGCAGCGCATCTTCGGCCGGGCACGGGACGCGGCGGGACAACCGCTCTACTCCGTCCTGACCTGCGCGGTCCGCGAGCCGGGGCCGATCCGCACCGACGCGGACTTCGCGATCCTGGTGGAGCACGGCCCCCAGGCACTGGCCAGCGCGGACACCGTGATCGTCCCGGCCTCGTACGAACTGGGCCCGGTCTACGAGGAGGGCCGCCTCTCCCCCGACCTGGCCGAGGCCTTCGCCCACATCCGCCCCGGTACGCGCCTGGTCTCGATCTGCACCGGCAGCTGGGTGCTGGCCGCGGCCGGGCACCTGGACGGACGCCCCGCGACCACGCACTGGGCGGACGCGGCGGCCTTCCAGCGGATGTTCCCGTCCGTCCGGGTGGACGCGGAGGTCCTCTTCATCGACGACGGCGACGTCCTGACCTCCGCCGGGGTCGCCGCCGGCATCGACCTGTGCCTGCACATCGTGCGCCGCGACCACGGCGCGGCCGTCGCCAACGACGTGGCCCGCCGCACGGTCGTCCCGCCGCACCGCGACGGCGGCCAGGCACAGTTCATCCGACGCCCGGTACCCGAGCCGCAGCTGGCGACCACGACGGCGGCCCGCGCCTGGGCCCTGGCCCACCTCCACGAGCCGATCCAGCTCCGCGACATGGCCGAGCAGGAATCCATGTCCGTCCGCACCTTCACGCGCCGCTTCCGTGAAGAGGTCGGCATCAGCCCCGGCCAGTGGCTCACCCAGCAACGCGTGGAGCGTGCCCGCCATCTCCTGGAGACCTCGGCCCTCTCCATCGACAAGGTCGCCCGCGACGCGGGCTTCGGCACGGCCCAGTCCATGCGGCAGCATCTCCAGTCGGCCCTGGGAGTAACCCCCACGACCTACCGCCGAACGTTCCGCTCCGCGAGCTGACCCGTTCCGGGCCGCGCCATCTTCTGAGGCCGGTTGTCCTGTTGCCCCGCGCCGCAGCCCAGCCCCGGGGCTCCGCCCCGGCCCCCGCTCCTCAATCGCCGGAGGGGCTTGATCCGCCAGACGGCCACCCTCCCTTCAAGGCGCACCACCCCTAAAACGTCAGCACCCCCCGAGCAACCCGCCCAGCCTCCGCGTCCTCGACCGCCTTCCCGAACTCCTCCACCGGATAGGTCCGCGTCACCAACTCGTCCAGCAACAACCGCCCCTCCCCGTACAGATCCGCGTACAGCCGAATGTCCCGCTGCGGCCGCGACGCCCCGTACCGGCACCCGAGCACCGACTTGTCCAGGAACAGCTGGGCCGGCACGAACGACGCCTCCGCATCGGCCGCCGGCATCCCGAGCAGCACCGCCTGCCCGTGCCGGTCCAGCAGATCGATCGCGGCCCGCACCAGCTCCACCCGCCCCACGCACTCGAAGACGTGGTCGGCCCCGTCCGGCAGCACCCCCCGCACCGCCCCCACGTCCGTCAGGAACTCCGTGGCCCCGAACTCCCGGGCCACCCCTTCCTTCCCCGGGTTCGCATCGACGGCCACCACCTTCAACGCCCCGGCGAGACGCGCCCCTTGCAGCACGTTCAACCCCACCCCACCCGTCCCGATGACGACGACCGAGTCCCCCCGATCGACCCGGGCCCGGTTCAGCACCGCCCCGACCCCGGTCAACACCCCGCACCCGATCAACGCCGCGGACGTCAGCGGAATCTCCTTCGGGATCTTCACGGCCTGCACGGCCTTCACCACGGTCCGCTCCGCGAAGGCGGAATTCGCGGCGAACTGGAACACCGGCTCCCCGCCCCGCGAGAACGGCCGCCCCGGCATCCCGATCGCCTTGCGGCACATCGTCGGCCGACCCCGGTCGCACTCGGCGCAGGCCCCGCAGTTGGCGAGCGT
The DNA here is from genome assembly GCF_050410835.1 of Streptomyces sp. cg35. Lineage (NCBI taxonomy): Bacteria > Bacillati > Actinomycetota > Actinomycetes > Kitasatosporales > Streptomycetaceae > Streptomyces > Streptomyces sp. cg35. The sequence continues at coordinate 5,073,030 of NZ_CP191268.1, read as the reverse complement.
GGACAGCGCCACATGGTCCCCCGGGACGACATGCGTCACCCCGGCCCCCACGGCCTCCACGACCCCGGCCCCCTCGTGCCCGAGCACCACGGGCCGCGGGAACGGAATGGTCCCGTCGATCACGGAGAGGTCGGAGTGGCACAAGCCGGCCGCGGCGATCCCGACGAGCACCTCCCCGGGCCCCGGGTCCCGTATCTCCAGATCGTCGACGACAACAGCCTGCCGCCCGTCGAACAGAACACCCCTCATGACACCTACGCCTCATTCCCTGGGCAGGCCGAGCACCCGCTCGGCGATGATGGTGCGCTGGATCTCGTCCGAGCCGCCGTAGATGGTGTCGGCCCGGCTGAACAGGAACAGCCGCTGCTGCTCGTCGAGTTGGTACGGGTCCTCGGCGGACCAGTCCCCCGGCCCCACCGCGGCGCCGGCCCCCCGCACGCTCAGCGCGACCTCTCCGAGCCGCTGATGCCACCCGCCCCACAGCAGCTTGGCGACGCTCGGCGCACCGGGCCCGACCGCGTCCGCCGCCCCGCCCAGCGTCCGCAACGCGTTGAACCGCATGGTGCGCAGCTCGGCCCAGAGCCGCACGATCCGCTCGGCGATCACCGGATCGTCCAGGGCGCCGGTGTCCCGGGCGTCCCGCACGACCCTGCGCAGTTCCTCCTCGAAGCCGATCTGCTGGGCCAGCGTCGACACCCCCCGCTCGAACCCGAGCAGACCCATCGCGACGCGCCATCCCCCGCCGGTCTCACCGACGACGTCCCGCGCCACGGCCCCGTCGAAGAAGACCTCGTTGAACTCGCTCGTCCCGGTGAGCTGCCGGATCGGCCGTACGTCGATGCGCCCCGGCTGGTCCATCGGCACCAGCAGGAACGACAGCCCCCGGTGCCGCACGGACCCGGCCTCCGTGCGCGCGAGCACGAAGCACCAGTCCGCCTCATGGGCCAGTGACGTCCACACCTTCTGCCCGGTGACCCGCCACCGCCCGTCCCGGTCCCGCTCGGCGGCGGTCCGCAGCGAGGCGAGGTCCGACCCGGCGCCCGGCTCGCTGTAGCCCTGGCACCACAGCTCCTCGCCGCGCGCGATGGGCGGCAGGAACCGCTGCCGCTGCTCCGCGCTTCCGTAGGCGAGCAAGGTGGGGGCGAGCAGGTTCTCCCCGATGTGCCCGTACCGCCCGGGGGCCCGCACGCGCGCGTACTCCTCGGCCCAGACGACCTGCTGGGTGACACCGGCGACGCGATTGCCGTACGAGCCGTCGCCCCACCCGAGCCCGATCCACCCCCCGCTCCCCAGCTCCCGCTCCCAGGCGCGCCGTTCGCTCGCCCCTTCATGCTCACTGCCGGGGCCGCCCCGCCCGACGGCCCCCGCGAACCGCCCGACGAGATGCTCCTCCAGCCATTCCCTGGCCTCACGCCGAAACGCGTCGTCCTCAGCGCCGAACCCGAACTCCACGCGACCACCGCCCACTTGAGAGTTGCCCGCTCACCGACCCGGCGCCGGACCCGGCCACCGGCCCGCCCCCGGCCCGGCTACTGATTGGGACGCTCCTTGGCCGCGGCGGCCCGCGCCATCTCCTCCAGCACCGCGAGCATCGGCATGGGATCGGTCCCGACGGTCCCGGGCAGAAAGTCGGCGATCCGCTCCGGCGTCCACGGCCCGTCCGCGTACCCGGCGCGCAGCTCCCGCGGCTGGGCCCAGACGGCGATCTTCGGCCCGGCGACCGTGTACACCTGGCCGGTGATCTTCTCCGCGCGGGCCCGCTCGCTCAGCAGGTAGACGACCAGGGCCGCGACGTCCTCCGGCTCCCCGATCTCCTTGAGCTCCATCGGCACGTTCGCCGACATCCGGGTCCGGGCGACGGGCGCGACGGCGTTGGCGGTCACCCCGTACTTGTGCAGGCCCAGTGCGGCGCTGCGCACCAGCGAGATGATCCCGCCCTTGGCGGCGCTGTAGTTGGCCTGGGCGACGGAGCCCTGATGATTGCCGCTGGTGAATCCGACCAGGGTCCCCGAGCCCTGCTTGCGCATGACGGCGGAGGCCGCCCGGAACACCGTGAACGTGCCCTTCAGATGGGTGGCGACCACCGGGTCCCACTCCTCCTCGGACATGTTGAAGAGCATCCGCTCCCGCAGGATCCCGGCGACGCACACCACCCCGTCGAGCCGGCCGAACTCCTCCACGGCCGCGTCCACGATCCGCTGCCCGCCGGCCATGGTGGACACGTCGTCCGCGACGGCCACGGCGGCTCCGCCCGCGGCCTCGATCTCCTTCACCACGCCCAGCGCCACCTCGGACGTGGGCTCGCCGCCCTCGACGGACACCCCGTAGTCGTTGACGACGACCTTCGCGCCCTCGGCGGCGCACGCGAGCGCCACGGCGCGCCCGATGCCACGCCCCGCCCCCGTCACGGCGACGACCTTGCCTGCCAAGAAGTTCCCCACGCCCGGCCCCTTCCCGCGGTTTCTGACGACCCGTTAGATTCTGCTCAGGTTCGGATTCTACGACCCGTCAGATACCGGAACACAAGACCCGGGAGGACCCGATGCCGCTGCCCGCCGAGTTCCACGACATCGCCAAACGCGTGAACAACTGGGGGCGTTGGGGTCAGGCCGACGAGATCGGCACCCTGAACCTGGTCACGGACGAGGTGGTCCGGGCGGCGGCGGCAGAGGTCCGCACGGGCCGCCGCGTCCCCCTGGCGCTGCCCCTCAAGGAGGACGGCGTGCAGTCGGGCATGATCCCCGGCCGCATCAACCCGCTCCACACCATGGTGCAGATCAACCAGGAGATCTTCGGCCCGGACACCGTCGCGTGCAGCGACGACGCGGTGACGATGGGCCTGCAGGCGGCCACCCACTGGGACGCCCTCACCCACGTCTCGCACTCGGGCCGCCTCTACAACGGCCGCCCGGCGGACACCATCACGGCACACGGCGGCGCCGAGTTCAGCGGCATCGACAAGGCCCCGTACATCGTCTCGCGCGGCGTACTGCTCGACGTGGCGGCGGCCAAGGGCCTGGACCGGCTGCCCGGCGACCACGCCGTGACCCCCCAAGACCTGGACGAGGCGGCCGAGTTCGGCCGCGTCGAGGTGCACCCGGGAGACATCGTCCTGGTCCGCACCGGCCAGATCCAGGTGTACCTGGCCGGCGACAAGCACGCGTACGGCTACCCGTCACCGGGCCTGTCGGTGCGCACCCCGGAGTGGTTCCACGCCCGTGACGTGGCGGCGGTCGCGAACGACACCCTGACCTTCGAGATCTTCCCGCCGGAGATCGAGAACCTGTGGCTCCCGGTGCACGCGCTGGACCTCGTGGAGATGGGCATGCTGCAGGGTCAGAACTGGAATCTGGAATCCCTGTCCACAGCCTGTGGAGAAGAAGGCCGCTACACGTTCCTGCTCTCGGCGATGCCCGAGCCCTTCAGGGGTGCGACCGGCACCCCGGTGGCCCCGGTGGCGGTGCTCTGAACCCCGGCCCGGAGCGAAGCCCCGGGGTGCAGGCCCCCTACCGGTGCGCGGCCGCGTCCCCCGCCCGCAAGGACGGACCGCGGGCCGCACCCGGCACCTCTTTTCCCGCACCCCAAGGGCAACGACCCGTATGCGCCGAGGGCCCCCGTCACAAGGGCCCTCGACGTCCCCTCGCAGCGAATCGCTGACCACAAGCGTGACCAAACGGACACCCAGCGTCAACTCCGGTACGGGTATTTGCCGTTAATGCGCAGAATATTCGAGCGCGCACGGAAGCACTGGACAGGTGCGGACCCGGCGCATCTTCCCAGGGGCCCCACAGGGGTCACACCGCCTCGAAGGCCACTCCGTCATGGACGGCCACTCCGCCCGCACCCGCGGCGGCACAGCGGTCGATCTCGCACCAGATGGCCTTGCCCGCGCCCTCGGGCCGCCAGCCCCAGCGGTCGGCCAGCCCGTCGACGAGCTCCAGACCGCGTCCGTTCGTCTCGTCGCCGTCCGCGTGCCGGGGCGTCGGCGGACGGGTGCTGGAGTCCGCCACCTCCACGCGCACGGTGCCCGGACACCGCTCCTGGACGGCGGGCAGGACCATGCGCAGCACCGCCGGACGGCCGGTGTGCACCACGGCGTTGGTGACCAGTTCGGAGACGAGCAGGATCAGCGTCTCGGCAAGCGGCTCGTCGGCGTCTATCCCCGAACCGGCGAGGCGCGAACGCACCCACCTCCGGGCCCGGCCCACTTCCGCGGGGTCGGCCCCGACCTCCAGCTGAACCTGAAGCACCTGCACCGCTCACACCATCCGAACCGGCGGACACGTCGCCTCGCGCCACTGACCATCCTGGCCACTGCCAAGGATCACGGACCGTGATCCCCTTGCTGCACAGCATGGTTGACGTACAGTCACCCCAACAAGCGCTTCGGGCATATTCCAGCGCGAAGGAGTACGCGTGCGGCATACTGTGCGACGCGTCCTGCGGGGGGTCGAACAGGCGGGCGTGACGCCCCGCCCTGCGCTGCGAGCGGCGCACATCCCCGATCCCGGGGCCGCCTCGGAGGCAGCACCGGCACCATCGCCCGGGCTCAGCACCACTCGCATCTGCCACAAGGTACCGGAGCCGGACGCCGACTCCGCGCCGTGACGAGCCCCGCGAAGGACACAACCCGATATCGACGTACGGTCACTGTCCGTGCACCCTTCCTCATGGCCTGCGCCGCGCGCTCACAGAGCGGCGGCGAGCACCTCCTCGGCGGCCCGCGCCGAGCCGCCCAACTCGGCACTCACCCAGGCCCGCTTCAGATGCAGATGAACGTCCGCCTCCCAGGTGAAACCCATGCCACCGTGCACCTGGAGGCAGTCACGGGCCCCCTGCGCGGCGGCCTCGTCGGCGAGCAGTTCGGCGGCGGCGAGCTCGACCGGGTCCCCGGTGACGGCGGCGGCGTAGACGGCGGCGCGGGCCACCTCGACCCGTACGAGCATCTCGGCACACAGGTGCTTGACGGCCTGGAACGCTCCGACGGGCTGACCGAACTGCTCGCGTTCCCGGGCGTGTTGGACGGCCATCTCAAGGGTGCGGCCGGCCGACCCGAGCTGCTGTGCGGCGAACAGGAGGGTGGCCCCGGGCGGAGGCGGCGGCCCCTCGCCCGGCACCCGGTGCAGGGGCGTGAGCGGGTCGACCGACGTGAGGGGCTCGGCGCCCGTCACCTCCCCGCGCACCACGTCGGCCTCGTCCAGCCAGGGCACGAGCCCGCCGAACGGCTGCGTCACGACCACCTCGCCCGCCGCGGCGCCCGGCACCTGCCCGGCCGCGAGGAACGTGGCCACAAGAGGCCCCGGCACCAGCGCCCGCCCGCACTCCTCGAAGACCACCACGGCCTCCGGCAGGCCGAGCCCGACGCCGCCCGACGCCTCCGGCAGGCACAGCGAGAACAGGCCCGCCGCGCCGAGCTCCCGCCACAGCGCCCGGTCGACCACGGGCCGCCGCACCGCCTCGCGCAGCGCGTCCCGCCCGAACCGCCCGGCGAGCAGCTCCCGGATGCCGTCCCGCAACGCCCGCTGTTCCGCTGTCAGTTGGAAGTGCACGCTCAGCGCCCTCCTCTACCTTTCGTACCCTTCGAACCGTTCATGCTCTTCGCACCCTTCGGCAGTCCCAGAATGCGTTCGGCGACGATGTTGCGCTGGATCTGCGACGTACCGGCCGCGATCGTGTACGACAGCGACGACAGCCGGTCCAGGGTCCACTCCTGGCCGGTGTCCAGCGCCCCGGCACCGCCGAGGACCCGGGCCGCGACGTCGTACAGCCGCTGCCGCGCGTGCGAGTACCGCAGCTTGAACACGGACCCGCCCACCCCGGGCACCCCGCCGCTCGCCTGCGCCTCGCTGACGTTCCACTGCGTGAGCCGCCACAGCGCGCTGAACTCGGCGGAGAGCAGCGCGAGTTCGCGGCGCAGCACGGCGTCGTCCCAGCGGCCGCTCTTGCGCGCGTGGGCCGCCAGCTCGCCGAGGACGCGGCGGCAGGCGACGACCTCGCCGACGAAGGCGGTACCGCGCTCGAAGGACAGCGTCACCATCGTGACGCGCCAGCCGTCGTTCTCGTCCCCGACGCGATTGCCGACCGGCACCCGTACGTCGTCGAGGAACATCTCCGCGAACTCCGTCGACCCGGCGAGCGTGCGCAGCGGGCGCACCGTGATCCCCGGAGTGTCCATCGGCATGGCGAGCCAGGTGATGCCGCGGTGCTTGGGGGCGTCCGGGTCGGTCCTGACGAGGAGTTCGCACCAGTCGGCGACCTCGGCGTGCGAGGTCCAGATCTTCGAGCCGTTGATCACGTACGAGTCGCCGTCGCGCACCGCGCGGGTGCGCAGCGCCGCCAGGTCGGACCCGGCGTCCGGCTCGCTGAACCCCTGGCACCACACCTCGTCGCCGCGCAGGACCGGCGTCAGCCAGCGGTCCCGCTGCGCGGCGCTGCCCTCGGCGGCGATGGTGGGCCCCGCGTGCAGCAGGCCGACGAAGTTGGCGCCCACGTACGGCGCGCCGGCCCGCTCCGTCTCCTCCAGGAAGATGAGCCGGGTGGTCGGCGAGGCGTCCCAGTGGACGTCCCCGTACCCGGCGTCGTGGAGCCTGCGCTGCCAGCCCGTGTCGTAGGCCCGGCGCCCCGGCCAGTCGCCGGGCGACGGCTTCGCCGGAAGCGTGGGCAGCTCGGCCGCGAGCCACTCCCGCAGCCGGGCCCGGAACGCCTCTTCCTCGTCGGTGTACGTGAGGTCCATCCGCCCGCCCCTACTCGGCGCGCTCGTCTAGGTCGAGGCCGAGCATGCGGATGGCGTTGCCGCGCATCAGCTTGTGGATCGTCTCGTCGTCGAGGCCCTTCACGTGGTCGAGGGCGACCTCCTTGGTGTTCGGGAAGGTCGAGTCGACGTGCGGGTAGTCGGTCTCGAAGGTGGCGTTGTCGCGCCCGACCACGTCCAGTGAGGCGACGCCGTGCTTGTCGCGGAAGAAGCAGCAGAAGATCTGCCGGTAGTAGTACGTCGACGGGGGCTCGGGGACGATGTCCTTGACCCCGCCCCAGGCGCGGTGCTCCTCCCACACGTCGTCGGCGCGCTCCAGGGCGTACGGGATCCAGCCCATCTGCCCCTCGCTGTAGGCCAGTTTGAGCGTCGGGAACTTCACCAGGACGCCGCTGAACAGGAAGTCCATCATCGACGCCATCGCGTTGTTGAAGCTGAGCGAGGCCTGCACGGCGGGCGGTGCGTCGGGGGAGGCGGCCGGCATCTGGGAGGAGGACCCGATGTGCATGTTCACGACGGTGCCGGTCTCCTGGCAGACCGCGAAGAACGGGTCCCAGTACCCGGAGTGGATGGACGGCAGGCCGAGGTGGGTGGGGATCTCGGAGAACGTCACGGCGCGTACGCCGCGCGCCGCGTTGCGCCGGATCTCGGCGACGGCGAGGTCGATGTCCCACAGCGGGATGATGCACAGCGGGATGAGGCGGCCGCCGCTGTCGCCGCACCACTCGTCGACCATCCAGTCGTTGTAGGCGCGCACACAGGCGAGGGCGACCTCCTTGTCGTGCGCCTCGGCGAAGGTCTGGCCGCAAAAGCGCGGGAAGGTCGGGAAGCAGAGGCTGGCCTCGACGTGGTTGAGGTCCATGTCCGCCAGGCGGGCCTTGGGGTCCCAGCAGCCGCGCCGCATCTCCGCGCGGGTGATGCCCTCCAGGGTCATGTCGTCCCGGTCGAAGCCGACGGCGGCGATGTTGCGCTTGTACGGGAACTTGAGGTCCTCGTAGATCCACCAGTCGGTGGGCGGCCCGTCGGGGTCCATGGTGATCTGGTACTTGCCCGCCACGTAGGCGAGTTCGCCGATCCCGGCGGTGAGCGGCTTCGGCCCGCGGTCGCGGTACTTCGCCGGCAGCCAGGTCTCGAAGAGATGGGCCGGTTCGATCACATGGTCGTCGACGCTGACGATGCGCGGCAGTTCCGTCATGAGTGCTGAGCCCCTCCGCGATATCTGATGACCCGTCAGATGCAGGCTATCCCCGCACCCCTGGACCGACAAGAAGCACGGACTTACGCTCTCATCGGATTCTGACGATCCGTCAGTTCGGCTGGACACTCGATGGGGGTCACGGCAATGACGCAGAGCACCGCACACGCCCTGGGCGCGTCCCGCACGCTCTGGGAGCTGGTCGAGCGCCGCGCCGCGCTCACCCCCGGCCACCCGGTCCTCCTCCAGGGTGAACGGACGCTGACCTTCGGCCAGTTGCGCGACCGGGCCGAGCGGGTGGCGGCCGGCCTGTACGAGAAGGGGGTCCGCCCGGGGTCGGTGGTCGCCTGGCAGCTGCCCACCCGGATCGAGACGGCCCTGCTCACCTTCGCGCTGGCCCGCCTCGGCGCGGTCCAGACCCCGGTCATCCCGTTCTACCGGGACCGCGAGGTCGGCTTCGCGCTGCGGGAGTCCAAGGCCGACTTCTTCGCGACACCGGGCGTGTGGCGCGGCTTCGACCACACGGAGATGGCCCGCCGGCTCGGCGCCCGCGGCGTCTTCGAGGCGTACGAGGACGCGGACCTGCCGGACGGCGACCCGGCCGTGCTGCCCGCCCCGCCCTCCTCGGGCACGTCCGTGCGCTGGATCTACTGGACGTCGGGCACCACCTCCGACCCCAAGGGCGTGCTGCACACGGACCGTTCACTGATCGCGGGCGGCTCGTGCCTGGCCCACGCGCTGCACCTGTCGGAGTCGGACGTCGGCTCGATGGCGTTCCCGTACGCGCACATCGCCGGGCCCGACTACACGGTGATGCTGCTCCTTTACGGGTTCCCGGCGGTGATGTTCGAGCAGTTCGCGCTGCCGGACGCGCTGGACGAGTACCGGCGGCACGGGGTGACGGTGGCGGGCGGGTCGACGGCGTTCTACTCCATGTTCCTGGCGGAGCAGCGCAAGGACCCCGGGCACAAGGTGATCCCGACCCTGCGACTCCTCGCGGGCGGCGGGGCGCCGAAGCCGCCCGAGGTGTACCACTCCGTGGTGCGCGAGATGGACGTCCAGCTCACCCACGGCTACGGCATGACCGAGGTGCCGATGATCACGATGGGGGCGCCGGACGACACGGCGCAGAACCTGGCGACGACCGAGGGCCGGCCGCCCGAGGGCATGGAGATCCGGATCGTGGACGGGGACGGCAAGCGGGTTCCCGCCGGGGTCGACGGCGAGGTCCGGCTGCGCGGGGAGGCGGTCTGCCAGGGGTACCTGGACCCGCGCCAGAGCGCCGACGCCTTCGACGCGGACGGCTTCCTGATCACCGGCGACCTGGGCCACGTGCTGCCCACCGGCCACCTGGTCCTCACCGGCCGGGCCAAGGACATCATCATCCGCAAGGGCGAGAACATCTCGGCCAAGGAGATCGAGGACCTGCTGCACGAACACCCCGCGGTCCAGGACGCGGCGGTCATCGGCCTGCCGGACGCGGAGCGCGGGGAGCGGGTCTGCGCGGTCCTCGAACTCCGCCCGAGGGCCGGCCGGCCGGCCCTGGACGCGATCACGTCGTACCTGCGCGCACAGGGCCTGTCCACGTTCAAGCTCCCCGAGCAGCTGGAGGTCCTGGACGCCCTCCCCCGCAACGACACCCTCCGCAAGGTCCTCAAGTACAAGCTGCGGGAGCGGTATGCGGAGCGGCGGTGAGGGCCGCGGGCCCGGGCGGGCTCACTCCGGGACGGTGAAGTACCGCGCGAACCCCTGGACGACCTCTTCCTCCGAGATCCGCCCGTCCCCGTCGGTGTCGAGGGCCGCGACCGCCCCCGAGGCGATCCCGGCCTCGACGCCCAGCGCCTTCAACACCCGTTCCGCGGCGGCTGTTCTGAGCCCGTCCCCGTCCCCGTCGGCCACCGCGATCGCGGCGCGCAGGAAGGGCCGCGCGATCTCGGCGAACCGCTCCGGGCTGTCCCGCAGCCGCTTCACGGCCCCGGTCACGAACTCGCCCCGGGTGACCCGCTGGTCGCCGTCCACGTCCGCGATCCCGGCCATGCCCTGCCAGAACGCCTCCGCCCCGGCGAACAGGGCCTGCCCCTTGTCGCAGCGGGCCGTGGTGTCGAACTCGGCGAGCAGCGCCTTCGCCGCGGCGTAGAAGTCCTCGCGGTCGATGTAGCCGTTGCCGTCCTGGTCGAAGCCGGCGAACCGGGTCGCGATCCTCCGCTCGTCCATGCTCATGGGCCGCCTCTCGCATCGGTGAGTCCTACGCCTGGGAGCGTACGTCGGGCCGGGGCACCGGGTGCCAAAAGTGAAGGGGTTGTGTCAGGACCGCAGGAATTCCGGGACAGGGATGTGCCCCTGTCATGTCCCGGGGACCGGGTCCGTCCGTCCCGCGCCGGCCGCAGGTCAGGCCGACATCGGCGCCGCGTCGTCGTCGACCGCGGCCGCCACGTCCGGGTACACCTCGAAGAGGCGGCGCACGCCGAGGGCGCCGAGCACCCGGTTCACGTGCGAGCCGTCGACCGCGCCCTGCGCCGGCAGGATCAGCCGCAGCCGGCCCTGGCAGGAACGCATCAGCCGGCGGGACGCGATCAGCACGCCGACACCGCTGGAGTCGCAGAACAGCACGTCGGAGAGGTCGAGCACGAGACTGCGGCGGCCGTCGGCGACCGCCTCGTGGACCTGCTGGCGCAGCGCGGGGGACGTCACGAGGTCCATCTCGCCCGACACGCGTACGACGGCCCAGTCGCCCCGCCCCGACTCGGTCACTCTGAGCGTCACGCTCCCCGCCTCCTCTCCCTGGCCGATCCGGAATCCGGTCTTACGTTTGCACTGCGCGGCTGCCCGGCCGCGACGCGCTGAAACACCCCCGCAGGCCTATCACATATGGCCTGGTTAAAGCCGGGCCGGTCAGATCCGGACCGTTGCGGACAGGGAGTTCGGGCCCGATCACGCACCGGACAGCACCGTTCTTTATCACCAGCTGCCGTATCGGGGCGCACAATGCGTCAAAGGAGCGTCCGTTGTCGGCACCGCGGACTACATTCGAGTATCAGGCAAGAGCAGTACGGGCAGTTCGGTGAGGGGGCCTCATGCCCAAGGACACTCCGTCCCGCTGGGACCGGAGGATGCAGCAGCGCCTCGCGCACGGCGAGGCCGCCGCGCTCGGCGAGCTGTACGACCGCTTCGCGTCTTTGGTGCACGGGCTCGCCCACCGCGTCCTGGACGACGAGGACGCCGCCGACCAGATCACCCGCGAGGTCTTCACCCGCATCTGGGAGAGCCCCGAGGCGTACGACCCCAAGCAGGGACCGCTGCGCTCCTTCATCGCCACGCTCGCGCATCAGCAGGCCGTCCAGCGGCTGCGCCAGACCGAGTCCGCCGCCCTCGTGCGCACCGGCCTCGGCACCACCGAGGACCTGGAGCGCAAGGTGCGCCGCGCCTCCGCCGCGGCCCGCGCCGACTACATCGTGACGTCGATGCCCGCCCCGCTGCGCGCCGCCCTGGAGCTCGCGTACTTCCAGCGCCGCGACTACCGCCAGACCGCCGCCGACCTCGGCGTCACCGAGGACGAGGCACGCCGCCGCCTCCGCCTCGGCCTGCAACTGCTGTCCACGGCCCACGACAGCGGCACACCTCCCGGGCGGTACGGGAGGCCGGCATGAGCGGGACACACGGCCCGGACCGCTTCGATCCGTACGGGGACGGGCCGGAGGACGGACACGGCAGCGGCGGCGCGGCGGACGCCCTGCGGATACCGACACCGCGCGTCTCCGTCGAGGACACCGGGCACCCGCTGCCCGAGTTCACCCTGCCCGAGCCCCTCGTCCTGGAGCACCGCGTCCTCAAGTCGCTGCTCGGCGCCTGGGCCCTCGCGGCCTGCTCGCCCGAGGAGTCCGCGGCCGTCGAGGACCACCTGGGCGACTGCGGCACCTGCGCGGAGGAGGCGCTGCGGCTGCGCGACGCCGTCGGCCTGCTGCACGCCGAGGAGTCCCTCGACCTCGACCCGATGCTGCGCGCCCGCGTCCTGGAGGGCTGCCTCACCCGGCGCCCGGCCCGCATCCCGGTCCCCGCCTGGGCCACGCCGTACGACGCGGAGACCGCGCGCCTGGACGCGCTGCTCCAGGACATCGGCGACGGCGAGTGGCACGCACCGGTGCGGCTGCGCTGGTACGAGCAGGAGGAGCACGTCAGCCGCAGGACCACGGTCGCCGGGGTGATCGCCCATCTCACCAGCGTCGACGGCCTGATCGCCCGCGCCCTCGGCCTCGACGACCCGCTCGGCGCGCCCGCGCGCGACGGCATCGGGCCGGCCGCGCGCACGGAGGCGTACTGGAAGGCGTCCCACTTCCCGCCGACCGGCGCCGTGCGCGCGCCCTGGCGGGACCAGTCGCACGCCCTGATCCGCACCGTCTCCTTCGCCGGGACCGACACGGCGGACACCGACGGCTCGGGACAACTCCCCGTCTCGTACGGCGACTTCGAGCTCGCCCTGCGCGACGCCATGATCGACCGGGCCTTCGAGTGCTGGATCCACGCGGGTGACATCGCCGACGCGGTGGACTATCCCTACGAGCCGCCCGCCCCGCGCCATCTCAACCGCATGATCGACCTCGCCGCCCGGATGCTGCCCGTCTCCCTCGCGGCCCGCCGCCGCACCGGCCTGGCGGCCCCGGCGCTCGAACCGGTCGCGTCCGGTGCGCCCGGCCGCAGTCTGCGCCTGGAGGTCGAGGGGGCGGGCGGCGGCGAGTGGCTGATCGCCCTCGACTCCCCCGCGAGCGGCTCCGCCGAGCGGGAGGTGGCCCATGTCGCCCTGGACGGGGTCGAGTTCTGCCGTCTCGCCGCGGGGCATGTGTCGCCGGACGAGGCGGCCGCGGGGCAGGTCGGCGACCGTCAGGCGATCCGCGATGTGCTCTCGGCGACGGCGGCGCTGAGCCGGATGTAGCTGGAGAGGGACGTCCCCTCATCTGCCCGGCTGCGGCCCGCCGCCGAGTGCGCGTTTCGTCGTGGCGGGTCGCGCAGTTCCCCGCGCCCCTGGAGCATGCGGCTTCGCCGCGCCTCCATCGGGAGACTTCGTGCAGCATCTCCGGCCCGAGATGGCGCACGCAGTGCGCATCTCAGGGGCGCGGGGAACTGCGCGAGAAGCCCCACCGGCCCGCAGCCGACTCGAAGCCCCGGGCCCGCGGCCCGCGACGACCCCCTAGGCGAACACGACCGTCCGCCGCCCGTTCAGCAGAATCCGCCGCTCCGCATGCCACTTGACGGCCCGCGCCAGCGCCTGGCACTCGACGTCCCGGCCGATCGCGACCAGCTGGTCCGGAGTGACGTCGTGGCCGACGCGCTCGACCTCCTGCTCGATGATCGGCCCCTCGTCGAGGTCGGCGGTCACATAGTGCGCGGTCGCCCCGATCAGCTTCACACCCCGGGCATGCGCCTGGTGATACGGCTTCGCGCCCTTGAAGCTCGGCAGGAACGAGTGGTGGATGTTGATGATCCGCCCGCTCAGCTGCTTGCACAGGTCGTCCGACAGCACCTGCATGTACCGGGCGAGAACGACGAGCTCGACGCCCTCCGCGCGGACCAGTTCGAGGACCTGCGCCTCTGCGTCGGCCTTCGTCTCCTTGGTCACCGGGATGTGGTGGAAGGGGATGTCGTACGTGCCGACCAGCTCGGCGAACTCCGTGTGGTTGGAGACCACGGCGGCGATGTCGACGGGCAGCGCGCCGATCCGCGCCCGGAAGAGCAGGTCGTTCAGGCAGTGCCCGAACTTGCTGACCATCAGGATGATCTTCATCCGGTCCGAGGCCCGGTGGATCTGCCAGTCCATCCGGAACGAGTCCCCGATGGCGGCGAAGCTGGCGCGCAGCTTCTCCACGGTGACGGGGGTGTCCGCGCTGAAGTGGACGCGCATGAAGAACAGTCCCGTGTCGTGGTCACCGAACTGCTGGCTGTCCTCGATGTTGCAGCCGGTCATGAAGAGGTAGCTCGACACGGCGTGCACGATGCCCTGCTTGTCGGGGCAGGAGAGGGTGAGGACGTACTGCTCGGGGCCGGTGACAGGTGCGGACTGCGCGTTCATGGGCCAAGGGTCCCACAACCGCCCCGCACCACGAGGAGGCGTCCCGGGGAACGGACTCAGGCCGCCCGCGTCATGATCCGCAGCACTTCGAGGGTCCGGGGCGCGGTGTCGGGATCCTCGCCGTCACTCGTGGCGAGCCTCACATGCGCGTCCCGCGCCGCCCGCACGGCCTCCGGCCACCCCGGATCGTCCAGATAGGCGGAGACGGGCGCGTCCGGCCCGACCTGGTGCATGATCCGCAGCACCCGCAGCACGGCGGTGTCGACGAGGGACGCCTCCTGCGAGTCGCGGAAGATCGTTCCGACGTACTTCTCGGCGGACCAGTTGTCCAGCCAGGTGTCCTCGACGAGGCGGTAGACGGCGTCGGTCACGTCCCCGTACCCGTCCACACCGGCGAGCCAAACGTTTCGCTGGAACGACGGGTCGGAGAGCATGTGCAGCGCGGAGCGCACATTGCTGCGCCAGCGCCACCACGGCATGTCGTTGAGTGGCATGGCGTCCATCTTTGTGGAGCGACGGCCGCGGCGGGAAGAGTTCTCCGAGCTTTGCACGGTCATCGATCGTACGTCCCGCCCTCCGGCACCCCGACCGCCCCCCGTAATTCACCTCCGCGTCACCACACGTCGACCGCGGGTCACTCGGTGGTTCGGGATGCGGCGGAATCGTGCACGTCCATGACCGGCTGGCGCCACACCACCACCAAGACCACCGTCCGCATCGCTGCCGCCGTCACCGGCGCGGCCCTGGTGACCGGCTGCGGACTGGTCCCCGGGGCCACGGGGGACTCCGGGGACCGGACGGTCACCGTGATGACCTGGGCCCCGGAGAAGACGGACGCGACGAACATGCCGGGCATGCCCGCGATGGCCCGGGCGTACGCGCGCTGGGTGAACGCGCACGGCGGCATCGGCGGCCGCACGCTGCGGGTGCTCACCTGCAACGACCGCAACGACAGCGTGGGCGCCGCGAAGTGCGCCCACTCCGCCGTCGACCAGGGCGCCGTCGCCGTGGTCGGCTCCTACAGCCAGCACGGCCGGGTGTTCCTGTCGCCGCTGGAGGCCGCCGGCATCCCCTACATCGGGGGCTACGGCGTGACCGACGCCGAGTTCACCAGCCCGCTGTCCTACCCGGTCAACGGCGGCCAGGCCGCCCTGCTCGCGGGCAACGGCCAGCAGCTCGCCGCGAGCTGCGACCGCACCGTCCTGATCCGCCCCGACACCGTCGCGGGCGACGATCTCCCGGCCCTGCTCAACACCGGCCTCGCCCTGCGCGACCGCCCCGCCGCCGTCGACCTGCGCGCCGCGGAGGACTCCACCGACTACGACGGCCAGGCCCGGCAGGCGCTGACCACGGCGAGCGCGGACCCGCTCGGCGAGGGCTGCGTCGCGGCGGTGCTCGGGGACCGCACGGACACGTTCTTCGACTCGTTCCGGCGGCTGCGCACCGCATACCCGGCGGTGCGCACGGCGACCGTCCTCGGCAGCGTCGACCAGTCCGTCATCAACCGCACCGGCGGCGCGCACAGCCCGTACGAGGGGGCGTACGTCACCGGCTGGTACCCGACCGCCGACGACGCGCGCTGGAACCCCATGCGCAAGGCCATCAACGAGCAGGCCTTCGGCGACAACCGGATCGACCCGGCCGACGCGGGCGTGCAGACCACCTGGATCGCGTACACCGTGCTGAAGCAGGTCGTCGAGTCGCTCGGCGACGGCGACGTGACCGCCCGCACCGTCCGCATCGCCCTCGACAACGGCATGAAAGTCACGACGGGCGGCCTCACGCCCCCGCTGCGCTGGGGCTACGACCACATGTCCGCGGCCGGCGAGTTCCCCCGCCTGGTCAACGCCCGGGTCACCTACCAGAAGGTCCAGCAGGGCCGTCTCGTCGCGACCCGCAAGGCCCAGGTGGACGTGACGGACACGCTGGCGAAGGCGCCCTGACCGGGCGCCCCGCCCCGCATCCGCCGGACCGGCCCTAGAGCTGCACGGCCGTCCGCTGGGTCAGCCCGTACTTCGAGGCGATCGCGTTCCACAGCTTGGCGGCCTTCGTCTTCTGGGTGGAGGCCGTCACGCTGGACTGATCGCCCGCGTGGCGCTGCGGCGTCACCTTGGCCCGCCCCTTGTGGCACCCCTTCTTCCCGCCGACCTGGTCGCCCCACGCCGCGTAGTGGGTGTCCGCCGACGCGGACGCCTTCCACGCCTGGGTGAGGGCGTCCTTCAGCGCGGCGTTGTCGGGCAGCTTGTCCACGGCGATGCCGTTGAGGCGCGTCACGAGGCCGTTGCGCTGGGTCGCGGCGTCCCGCAGGGCCTTGGAGGACGCCGGGAGCTCCTTGCAGGCGCCGATGTTGGCGACGGCCCCGACCACGGCCTCACGGCTGTTGTTGGAGTCGGCGAGGAGCTTGTCGAGGGCGACGGCCTGCGCCTTGACCGGGTCGGCGGCCTGCGACGACTGGTCCGAGGGCGCGGGCGAGGAGTTCGAGACCGGCTTGGTCGTGTCGCCCTTGTCGTCGTCCCCGCCGCCGCTGAGCAGCGCGCCCGCGCCGATCCCCACGACGAGGATGCCGACACCGACGGCCGCGATCAGCGGCACCTTCGAACCGGTGCGGGACTTGCGGCGCGGCGGCTGCGGCTCGTACGCCTGCTGCTGGGGCGGGACCTGCGGGCCGCGCCCGCCCGGGGCGTGCGGGGCGTGCGGGGCCTGCTGGGCGTGCTGCTCAAAGCGCGGCATCTGCTGCGTCGACGCGGCCGGACCCTCGGGCTCCGTACGGAAGAGGGCGTCGAACTCGGCAGGCGGCTGCCGCTCGCCCGGCGCACCGGGGCGGATGTCATAGGGAGCGCCCTGCGGCTCCGCCGGTACCGGCGGGATGTACTGGGTCGCCTCGCTGTCCGGGCCCCCCGGCACCGCGTCGGGCAGCGCGCCCGGCATCGGCTGCTGCGGCGCACGGCCGAGGTACTGCGTGGCGTCGGCCGCCGGCGCCTCGGGCGGCAGCGGGGCCGCGTGCTGCTGAGGCGGGGCGACCGGGGCTATGTACTGCGTGGCGTCCCCGTCGAAGGAACCGGCGGCGTACGGGGCGTCGTAGGAGCCGCCGTGCGAGCCGTCGTAGCCGGTGGGCGCGGCGGGCGGCAGCGGCGCGGCGCCGTGCTGGGGCTGCGCCGGTATCTGGGGCGGCAGCGGAGCGGCGCCCGCCTGGGGCTGCGCGCTCTGCCCGCCCCACTCGTACGTCGGCATCGGCCCGGCGGCCTGCGCCTGCTGGGACTCGGGCCCCCACGGCTGGCCCCACGGGGCCGCGCCCGCGGGTCCTGCCTGGTCGCCGAACGTGCCCGGCAACAAGGGCTCACCGCCGTCGGCGGGCAGCACGACGCCTTCGTGCGCCTGCCGTGCCGCCGGAAGATGCGGATCTTCACCCTGTCCGCGCTGCTGGGTCACCGGGACTCCTACGTATGGGGGACCTTCGGAATCGTCGGCTCACGCTACCGGGTCCCCGTACGCCCGTGCTACGCACCTCAAATCCCGGAAGCCTCCCCCGCGACGGGAGTAACAAAACAAGCCGGTCGCACGCTGATAAGACGAACCGGCGGCGAACCGGCCCCGGCTACGCCGCCTGCAGCTCCACCCGCGCCCCGAACTCCCGCACCACGGACTCCTCCCGGAACGGTTCGAGCCGGTCCCTGAAGTCCTCCAGGTACTCCGCGCCCCGGTTCGAGCGCAGCGTGCCCAGCAGCTCCACGGCCCGAAGTCCCGTATGGCAGGCCTGTTCCACCTCGCGCTGCTGCACCTGCGCCGTGGCCAGCAGGACGAGCCCGATGGCGCGACGCCTGGCCCGCGACTCCGGGTGCCCGTCGAGCGACTCCTGCGCGCACCTCGCCGCGTCCCGCGACTGGCCCAGGTCCCGGTGGCAGTGCGCGAGTTCATCGGCCAGATAGGCGTGGTCGAAATGGCCGATCCACACCGGGTCGTCGCCGGAGTCGGCCCGCCCGTCGGCCCGCTCCATCGCGGCAACGGCCTTGCTGGACGCGGCCTGTGCGGCCACGGCGTCCCCGAGGAGCGCGTGGCCGCGCGCCTCGGCGGCGTGGAACATCGCCTCCGCGCGCGGCGTCACCCGACCGCGCGCCCCCTCCTGGGCGGCGCGCGCCAGTTGGGCGATCTCGCGCGGGGTGCCGAGCTGCGCCGCCAAGTGACTCATGGACGCGGCCAGTACGTACCCGCCGTAGCCGCGGTCCCCGGCCGCCTGGGCCAGCCTGAGCGCCTGGATGTAGTAGCGCTGGGCGAGACCCGGCTGCCCGGTGTCGACCGCCATGTACCCGGCGAGCTCCGTCAACCGCGCGACGGCGGCGAACAGTTCACGCCCCACGGACTCCCGGTACGACCCGGCGAGCAGCCCGCTGACCACGCTGTTCAGGTAGTGCACCACCACCGGGCGCACATGGCCGCTGCCGTACTGGTGGTCCAGGTCGGTCAGCGCCTGCGTCATCGCCCGCACGGCCGCCACGTCGGACATCCCGACGCGTGGTCCCGCGGCACGCGCGACCTGCGAGTCGGGCACCGAGATCAGCCAGTCCCGGCTCGGCTCGACCAGCGCCGACGACGCGACGGACGACCCGGACAGGAAGTCCCTGCGCCCGACGTCGCTCCGCCACAGCTCGCAGACCTGCTCGATGGCGCCGAGCACGGTCGGCGAGAACTGCAGCCCGACCCCGGAGGCCAGGTTCTTCCCGTTGGCCATGCCGATCTCGTCGATCGTCACGGTGCGGCCGAGTTTCCGGCCGAGGGCCTCGGCGATGATGCCGGGCGCCCGGCCGCGTGGCTGCTGCCCGCGCAGCCAGCGCGCCACCGACGTCTTGTCGTAGCGCAGATCGAGACCGTGTTCCGCTCCGCACATGTTGACCCGGCGTGCCAGGCCCGCGTTCGAGCAGCCCGCCTCCTGGATGAGCGCCTGTAGACGTTCGTTGGGCTGTCGCGCGACGAGTGGCCGTGCGGCCATGGCGTACCCCCTGCTGTGCCCGTCTCCCGGTGCCCGGCTGCCGATCACAGCCGGGTATTGGATCACTGCCCGGCGGAGAAACGGAAGATGCGCCACAAACGGGTATCAAACCGTGCACATGGCGTGGCGGCGCCTCTTCCCCGGTCTCCCCCTCGTTCCCTCACCGCACTACCCACGCCCCGCTGCCGCCTCGCCCGCGCGCCCCCGCCCGTGCATCCATGCGCCCCACATGCGGGAACGATGCTCCCGCGCCGCCCTTGCGTGCGCCCGTAACCCCAGATGGCGCAGGTAGTTGAGAACGTCGTGGAAGAGACCATCGCAGGCACCTCGGACGTCACCTCACCCGTCGCAGCTGCCGGACAGATCCCCCAGCAGCGCGGCGAATCCCTCCTCGAAACGGCCGTGCGCTACGCGGAAGAGCGGCACTGGGACGTGTTCCCCGGCACCTGGCTGGAGTTCGACGACGGCGTCCAGCGCTGCTCGTGCGGCGACGACCGGTGCACGGCGCCCGGCGCCCACCCCGCGCGCCCCGACTGGGCCACGCAGGCGACCGGCAGCGCGACCGTGGCCCGCCGCCTGTGGTCGAAGCAGCCCAAGGCGTCGATCCTGCTCCCCACGGGCCGTACGTTCGACGCGATCGACGTGCCGGAGACCGCCGGGTTCCTCGCGCTGGCCCGCATGGAACGCATGGAGCTCACCCTCGGCCCCGTCACCTGCACCCCGGACCGGCGCATGCAGTTCTTCGTGCTGCCCGGCGCCACCCTCAAGGTCCCCGACCTGGTCCGGAAGCTGGGCTGGCCGCCGGCCTCCCTCGATCTGGTGGCGCTCGGCGAGGGCGGGTACGTCGCCGCGCCCCCGACCCGCTTCGGCAGCCAGGGCGCGGCCCAGTGGGCGTGCCGCCCCACCGCCGCGAACCGCTGGCTGCCGGACGCCGAGGAGCTGATCTCCCCGCTGGCGTACGCGTGCGGCCGCGAAGGGCGCCGCAAGTAGCGCCTCGCCTCCCCGGCCCCGGCTCCCGGCCGACGTATCGTGCGCAGACGCACGACGACGCCGACGAAGGGCGGACCCAGTTGACCCCGGCCGAGGAACCAGCAGCCGTACGCGTACACGACCTGTGGAAGTCCTTCGGCCGGCAGACCGCGGTCGCCGGCATCGAACTGGCCCTTCCCGCGGGCAGGTTCATCGGACTCGTCGGCCCGAACGGGGCCGGCAAGACCACCACCCTGTCCATGGTCACCGGACTGCTCCGGCCCGACCGTGGCACCGTGCACGTCGCGGGCCACGACGTCTGGGCCGACCCGGCCGAGGTCAAGGCCCGCATCGGCGTGCTGCCGGAGGGCCTGCGCCTCTTCGAGCGCCTCTCGGGGCATGAACTCCTCGCGTACACGGGCAGGTTGCGCGGTCTGCCCGGCGCGGAGGTCGACAAGCGTGCCGCGCAGCTCCTGGACGTGCTCGACCTCTCCTCGGCCCAGCACAAACTGGTCGTCGACTACTCGACCGGCATGCGCAAGAAGATCGGCCTCGCCGCGGCCCTCCTCCACAACCCCGAAGTCCTCTTCCTGGACGAGCCGTTCGAGGGCGTCGACCCGGTCTCCGCCCAGACCATCCGCGGCGTCCTGGAACGCTTCACCCGGGCCGGGGCCACGGTCGTCTTCTCCTCGCACGTGATGGAGCTGGTGGAATCGCTGTGCGACTGGGTCGCCGTGATGGCCGCGGGCCGCATCCGGGCACACGGGACGCTCGCGGAGGTGAAGGGCGACGCGGCGTCGCTGCAGGAGGCGTTCCTGGAGCTCGTCGGGGCGAACGGGCGGGACGGCGGCGGCTCCCTGGACTGGCTGGGCGGCGAGCGATGACACCGACCCGGGTGCTCGTCCAGCTCAAACTGGCCCTGCTGCGCAACGGGTTGCGGCAGTCCGCCGGGCGCCGCGCCGCGTACATCGCCTCGGTCCTCGTCGTCCTGCTGATCGCCGCGCTCCAGCTCCTCGGCCTCGTCCTCCTGCACGGGAACACGCACGCCGCCACCGTCGGCGTCCTCCTCACGGCGCTGCTCGCGCTCGGCTGGGCGGTGCTCCCCCTGTTCTTCCCCAGCGGCGACGAGACCCTCGACCCGACCCGCCTCGTGATGCTGCCGCTGCGCCCCGATCCGCTGGTGCGCGGGCTGCTCGTGGCCTCGCTCGTCGGCATCGGCCCGCTGTTCACGCTCTGCCTCGCGGGCGGCGCGGGGTACGCCGTCGCGCACGGGGCCGCGGCCGCGGTCGTCGCCGTGTTCGCGGTCCCCCTCACCGTCCTCACCTGCGTCGCTCTCGCCCGGGCCGTCGCCGCCGCCAACATCCGGCTGCTCACCAGCCGCAAGGGCCGCGATCTCGCCGTCCTCAGCGGCCTCGTCGTCGCGATCGGCGCCCAGCTCGTCAACTTCGGTGCGCAGCGGCTCGGTTCGGCGGGCGGGGTGGGGGCGCTCGACCCCGTCGCGGACGTGCTGCGCTGGGTGCCGCCCGCGTCGGCGATCGGCGCGGTCGACGCGGCCGGCGACGGCGCGTACGGGACGGCCGCGGTCCGACTGGCGCTCTGCCTGGCGGGGTTGGCCGCGGTGCTCGGCGTCTGGCGGCGGGCCCTGACCCGGCTGATGACGTCCCCGGACGGCTCGACGCTGCAGGCCGCGGAGCCCGGCCGGCGCGGGCCGCGCCGCACGAGCGGCCGCCGCCTGCTGCCCGCCGGGCGCACCGGCACCGTCATGGAACGCAGCCTGCGCTACGTGTGGCGCGACCCGAAGACGAAGGCCGCCTGGATCACGTCCCTCGCCATCGGCCTGATCGTCCCGGTCTTCAACGCCCTCCAGGGCACCGGCTCCGTCTACTTCGCGTGCTTCGCGTCCGGCATGCTCGGTATCCAGATGTACAACCAGTTCGGGCAGGACACCTCCGCCTTCTGGATGGTGGCGATGACGATCGCCTCGCCCCGTGACGCGTACGTCGAACTGCGGGCCCGCGCCCTGGCGCTGCTCCTGATCACCCTCCCGTACGCCACGCTGGTCACCGTGATCACCACGGCGATGCTCGGCGCCTGGGCGGACCTCCCGGAGGTGCTGGGTCTCTCCTTCGCGCTGCTGGGCGCGATGCTCGCGACGGGCGCCTGGTCCTCGGCCCGCTTCCCGTACTCGATCCCGCAGGAGGGCTACAAGAACGTCGCCCCGGGACAGGCCGGCCTCGCCTGGATCTCCATCTTCGGCGGCATGGTCGCCGCGGCCCTGCTCTGCGCCCCCGTCCTCGCGCTCACGATCACCCTGCACGCGACGGGCGCCGACTCCTGGTCCTGGATCCTGCTCCCGGTCGGCGCGGCCTACGGCGCGGCGGCGACGCTTTTCGGCCTGCGCCTGGCGGCCCCGCGCACGGCGGCGCGGCTGCCGGAGATCCTGGCGGCGGTCAGCAAGGGTTAGGCCCCGTCCGGGCCCTGGAACGCAGACGACCCGCGAGCCGTGGTTCCTCCCGTACGAGACGGTCGGAAGCCGGCCGGACGTACCGGCAGCTCGCGGGTCGGGTGACTGCTTGGGAATAGGGCCGGCTGCACGCACAACTCACGTGCGGGTCCGGCGCCGAATTCGAGACGCGACGACGGGCCGCTAGCCCGCAGTCACCTCAGACGTCCGGCGTGCATACATGCTCCGAACCACCTCCTCTCCTCTGTGTCCCCCAGCCTAGGAACCGATGGGACAGCTCTCAACCGCTTTTTCGAGACCTTGGGAAAACCAGCCCTCACACCCCGGCCACCCCGTCGATCGCCTCCCGCAACAGATCGGCGTGGCCGCGGCCAAGGGTGAGGGCGGAGCTGGGGATCGCGGGGTGCCGGGACAGGGCGGCCGTCGGGGGTGGTGGTCAGAGGGGGCATGCTGGACCGGTGCGCTTATCGGATTCCGTAAAGTTGACCGAACTCCGTGTGGGATGCGTCACGTTCGAGTTGAATGATCTGAAGGAGTACGAAGGCGTCGTCGCGCCGACACAGCCTGCAGGGGGTGCCAGGTGAGTGCTTCCCGGCGTAGTGGGACCACCGATGCGCTCGGGCCCGACGAGCCCGAGCGTGACGGGCCGGACGGGGCCGATCTGTTGGCCGCGCTGCTGGACGGCATGGATGCCGCCCTGTGCGCCTTCGATGCCGACGGGCTCGTGACCCATTGGAACCGGGAGGCCGAGCGGATCCTGGGCTGGTCGGCGGAGGAGGCCGTGGGCCGCAGCGGGTTCGCCGGGTGGGCCGTGCGGTCCGCCGACGCGGACGAGGTGCAGGGACGGCTGCTGGCCGCGATGCACGCCCCGGGGCGGCAGGTGAACGAGTTCGCGCTGGTCACCAAGGAGGGCGGGCGGGTTCTCGTCCGTACGCAGTCGGCCGCCGTGCGGGGTCCCGACGGGAAGCCCGCCGGGGTGTACTGCGCCTTCAGCGAGGTGCACGCGCAGATCGACCTGGAGCGGTCCATCGCGTTGAGCGAGGCCCTGTTCGAGGACGCCGCGTGGGGCGTGGTCCTGGTCGACGCCGACCTGCGGCCCGCCGTGGTGAACGCGCACGCCGCGCGGGCCCTGGGCTCCGGCCGCACCGCCGTACTGGGCCGCCCGCTGGGCGAGTTGATCTCCCAGGGCGTGGAGGAGCTGGAGAGCGCCCTCGCCCACGTGCTGGCGGAGGGCGCGCCGCCGTCGCCCATGGAGGTGTGGGTGACGCTGCGGCTGCCGGAGGGGCGGCAGGAGCGCAGATGCTGGCGGAGCGGCTTCGTACGGCTGGCCTCGCCGCTGACCGAGGAGCCGGTACCGCTGGGCGTCGGCTGGCTGTTCCAGGACGTGACCGAGGCCAAGCAGACCGAGCAGGAGGCCGCGCAGCTCCGTTTCCGGTCGCACCAGTTGCACCGCGCGGCGCGGGCCGCCGCCGAGTGCGAGGATCCGGCCGAGGCGGCGACCGTGCACCTGGACTTCGCGCTGGCCGGGTTCGCCGACCACGCCGTGATCGACCTGCTGGTGAGCGAGGAGCCGGTGCGGCTGGTGCGGGCGGCCGCCACGCCGTCGGGCGCGCCGGGGCCGAGCCTGCTCGTGACCCGGGGCGCGCTGCCGGTCCGGTACGCGGAGGGGCATCCGGCGCTCCAGTGCGTGGACCGGGCCGGTTCCGTGCGGGCCGGTGTCCCGCAGGCGGGCGGTCCCGGGGCCGCGGAATGGGCGTCGGCCCGGCAGTGGCCGGAGGGGACCGTGTACGCGCTGTGCGCGGTGCTGCGCAGCCGGGGGCGGACGCTGGGCGTGGTGACGTTCCTGCGCGGGACGAGCCGGGCCCGGTTCGAGCGCGGGGACGCCATGTACGCGGAGAGCGTGGCCGTACGGATCGCCGCCGCGGTGGACCTGGCCTCCGCGGGCCCGCCCGGGGGCGCCGGCCCGCGCTGACCGGGGCCGGGTCAGTACTGGTAGAAGATGCGGTCGCCGTACTCCGCGAAGACCTTGGCGTTCCAGTCGTGGCCGCCGTCCACGTTGCCCGAGCGGAGCAGGGGCGGCTGGACGCCGCGGTCGGCGAGGGACGTGGCGCAGGTGGCCAGCGTCGCCTGCATCAGGGCGCTGGTGGTGATCGTGGAGGCCGAGGCGAAGGGGGCGTCGACGCCGTCGTGGGTGAGCTCCGCGTCGCCCACCTCGATCTTCGAGTCGAGGACGATGTCGCAGTGGTCGCGCAGGTACGTGCCGGAGACGTGGCGGGACTTCGGGGCGTCGGGCCCGCCCGCGTACGCGAGGGAGGTCACGCCGATGACCTTCAGGCCGAGCGCCCGGGCGTTCATCGCCATCTCGACGGGCAGGGCGTTGCGCCCGGAGAGGGAGATGATGACGAGGGCGTCGCCCGCCTTGGCGGGGCTGGAGTCCAGGACCGCCGCCGCCAGGCCGTCGACCCGCTCCAGGGCCGAGCCGAGCGTGGCCGGCATGACGTCCACGCCGACGGCGCCGGGGACGGCCAGCAGGTTCATCAGGGCCAGGCTGCCGGCGCGGTAGACGACGTCCTGCGCGGCGAGCGAGGAGTGGCCCGCGCCGAAGGCGAAGAGGCGGCCGCCCGCGACGACGGTGTCGGCCAGCAGGGTGCCGGCCGCGGTGATGTTCTCCAGCTCCTCGTCGCGGACCCGCTGCAGGCGGCCGATCGCGGCGTCGAGGTACTGCGCGGCCAGCTTGCTCTCGCTCATCGGCGTAGCCCCTTGAGTCGTGGTGTCGCGGATCACGGTGCGGTCTGGACCAGGGCCGTGTCAATACGCTTCCGGGCCCTGTCGGGCCATGGTTTCCCCGGCGCGGGACGGTTGTCAGCGCTATGCGTCAGAATTGGGGGCAGGGCCAGCGCACGAGCGACGCGGCGAGCCAGCGGAGCCGCTGCGGAGCAGAGAGCTACACGAGGGGCACGTATGTCCGGACTGATCGACACCACGGAGATGTACCTCCGCACCATCCTCGAGCTGGAAGAGGAAGGTGTGGTCCCCATGCGCGCCCGGATCGCCGAGCGGCTCGACCAGAGCGGCCCGACGGTCAGCCAGACCGTGGCCCGTATGGAGCGGGACGGCCTGGTGGCCGTCGCCGCCGACCGGCACCTGGAGCTGACCGACGAGGGGCGCCGGCTCGCCACCCGCGTGATGCGCAAGCACCGGCTCGCCGAGTGCCTGCTGGTCGACGTGATCGGCCTGGAGTGGGAGCAGGTGCACGCGGAGGCGTGCCGCTGGGAGCACGTGATGAGCGAGGCCGTGGAGCGGCGGGTCCTGGAGCTGCTGCGGCACCCGACGGAGTCGCCGTACGGGAACCCCATCCCGGGCCTGGAGGAGCTGGGCGAGAAGGACGGGGCGGACCCGTTCCTGGACGAGGGCATGGTCTCGCTCGCCGACCTGGACGCGGGGGCGGACGGCAAGACGGTCGTCGTACGGCGCATCGGCGAGCCGATCCAGACGGACGCGCAGCTGATGTACACGCTGCGCCGGGCGGGCGTGCAGCCCGGTTCGGTGGTCAGCGTCACGCAGTCGCCGGGCGGCGTCCTGGTGGGCAGCAGCGGGGAAGCGGCGGAGCTGGAGGCGGACATCGCCTCGCACGTCTTCGTGGCCAAGCGCTGATCCCGGCACCCCGCCGTCAACTGCCGTGATGTGCGGGGCAGTTGGTTTGCTTTCGTGCGCGCGACACGTTCGTACAGAAAGCCAGATTCCCTGTGCGGAATCGCAGCGGCCGGACGCTCCGCGTGCCAGGCTGTCGCGTGAGGCATATGACCGGAGGGGGGCAGGTATGGACCTGCCGTTCGGGACACGGCACGGCCGGGGGGCGCGGGGGCCGATCGCAGCGGAGGGCCCCGGCGCCTTACGGCGCCGGGGCCTGTCCTCCCCTGTTCTGACCCGGAGCCCCGAGCTCCCAGGGTCATCCCCTCCGGACCGATTTCCCCGAGCGGTCCGCCTCCCGAGAAAGAGATCCCCTCGGCGGCGCCGGTCATTCCTTGAGCGTTGTCACTCAAACGAGGGGTGTTACCGAAGAGCGCCACGCTTTCGAATAAAGGTTCGATAGCGTGCGCGGGTACGCGACTGCAGGCGCGACCACGAGGGGGTGCCAGGGCCTATGGCGCGGCGCATCGACGTGACCGGAGCGGGCGGGGTCCGCCTGGCCGCCTGGGAGTTCGCCGACCCGCCCAAGACGGGCGAGGCCGGGCGCACCCCCGGAGTCCTGTTACTGCACGGCCTGATGGGCCGGGCGTCCCATTGGGCCGGCACCACGCGCTGGCTCGCCGAGCGGCACCGGGCGGTCGCCCTGGACCAGCGCGGGCACGGTCAGAGCGACAAGCCCCCGCAGGGGCCGTTCGACCGGGAGGCGTACGTGCTGGACGCGGAGGCGGCGCTGGTGCAGCTGGGCCTGGAGCCCGCCGTCCTCATCGGGCACTCCATGGGGGCGCTCACGGCCTGGCAGCTCGCCGCCCGCAGACCCGATCTCGTCCGCGGACTGGTCATCTGCGACATGCGGGCCTCGGCGCTCGGCGCCGCCTCCCAGCGGGAGTGGGAGGACTGGTTCAAGGCCTGGCCGCTGCCGTTCGCCACGCTCGCGGACGTCCGCAAGTGGTTCGGCGAGGACGACCCCTGGGTGGAGCGGCCCAATCCGTCGCGCGGCGAGTTCTACGCCGAGGTGATGACCGAGACCCCGGACGGCTGGCGGCCGGTGTTCTCCCGGCGCCAGATGCTCCAGGCGCGCTCGACGTGGGTGTACGACGCGCACTGGGAGGAGCTGGCCGCCGTGCAGTGCCCGACGCTCGTGCTGCGCGGGCTCGACGGGCAGCTGGGGCGGGCGGAGGCGCAGGAGATGGTGCGGGTGCTGCCGCGGGGCGAGTACGCGGAGGTGGCCGACGCCGGGCATCTCGTCCACTACGACCAGCCGGACGCGTGGCGCGCGGCGATCGAGCCGTTCCTCGACGGGGTCCTGGCCGAGCTCTAGGCGGGCCGGGGCGCCCTTTCGCCGTGGAACCTTCGGGTTCGGCGGCGGATGCGGGTTGCGTCGTGGCCGGTCGCGCAGTTCCCCGCGCCCCTGAAGGCATGCGCTGGACGCAGCCTTCTCCGATGGAGACGGCGCACGAAGTGGGCCTCTCCAGGGGCGCGGGGAACTGCGCGACCAGCCCCCACCGGACCCGCACCCGCCGGCACACCCCGCACGCCTACGGCGAAAGCGCAGCGCTCGTCACGGGCTGAGCCGCTCGACGCGCCAGACGCCGGGCCCGGCACAGACGAAGCGGAGCCGGTCGTGCAGACGGTTCTCGCGGCCCTGCCAGAACTCCACCGTCTCGGGGACGACCCGGAAGCCACCCCAGTGCGGCGGCACGGGAACCTCCGCGCCCTCCGGACAGCGCCGGACCAATTCCTCGTACGCCGCGTCCAGTTCGCCCCGCGACGCGATCACGGAGGACTGCGCGCTGGCCCAGGCGCCCAGCTGGGACCCGTGCGGCCGCGAGTGGAAGTACTCCTCCGTCTCCCGCCGGGAGGTACGCGCCGCCGTCCCGGTGACGAGGACCTGACGGCTCATCGGGTGCCAGGGGAACAGCAGCCCGATGTGCGGGTTCGCGGCGAGGTCCCGGGCCTTGCGGGAGCCGTAGTTGGTGTAGAAGACGAAGCCCTCGTCGTCGTACGACTTCAGCAGCACCGTGCGGGAGCTGGGCCGCCCCTCGGCGTCGGCCGTGGAGACGACCATCGCGTTCGGCTCGGCGAGCGGGGAGCCGGGGGCCGCCGCCTGCTTGAACCAGCGCGTGAACTGTTCCATCGGGTGCGCGGCGAGATCGGACTCCAGGAGCCCGCCGTCGCGGGTGCGGTACTGCTCCCGCATGGCGGCGGGATCGGGTTCGGCACCGGGCGCTGATTCGACGTCGTCGTGGGCGGTCACGGCGTCATCCTGCCGTACGGGCGATGGCCGCGAGACGCCGAACGGACACGCACGGAGTGAAACATGGCACTGAGTGCCGCGAACTCTCGCCATCTGTGGCACCGAGGGTTATCTTCCTGGTGCCGAAACGATGCCGAAACGGTCCGCCTGCCGGTTGGGTGACCGCGTGCCGTACGGGGCATCACGGGTGTGACCGACCCGGAGCGCGAGTCCTGTGCGACCGCGCATCCGTCACTCATGCAGCACAGTCCACGCATCAAGAGGAGCCGCCTGATGTCCGACTTCGACCCCGGCTTTGTACCTGGCCTCGAGGGAGTCGTCGCCTTCGAGACGGAGATCGCCGAACCGGACAAGGAGGGCGGCGCCCTGCGGTACCGGGGCGTCGACATCGAGGATCTCGTCGGCCACGTGTCGTTCGGGAACGTCTGGGGGCTGCTGGTCGACGGCGCCTTCAACCCGGGCCTGCCGCCGGCCGAGCCGTTCCCGATCCCCGTCCACTCCGGGGACATCCGCGTCGACGTGCAGTCGGCGCTCGCCATGCTCGCGCCCGTCTGGGGCCTCAAGCCGCTGCTCGACATCGACGAGAAGCAGGCCCGTGACGACCTCGCCCGCGCCGCCGTCATGGCCCTGTCCTACGTCGCGCAGTCCGCGCGCGGGCAGGGCCTGCCGATGGTGCCGCAGAGCGAGATCGACAAGGCGCAGTCCGTCGTCGAACGGTTCATGATCCGCTGGCGCGGGGAGCCGGACCCCAAGCACGTCGCGGCCGTCGACGCGTACTGGACCTCCGCCGCCGAGCACGGCATGAACGCCTCCACGTTCACCGCCCGCGTCATCGCCTCGACCGGCGCGGACGTCGCCGCGGCGCTGTCCGGTGCCGTCGGCGCCATGTCCGGGCCGCTGCACGGCGGCGCGCCCTCCCGCGTCCTCGGCATGATCGAGGAGATCGAGCGGACCGGGGACGCCGACGCGTACGTCCGCAAGGCGCTCGACAAGGGCGAGCGGCTGATGGGCTTCGGGCACCGGGTGTACCGCGCCGAGGACCCGCGTGCGCGGGTGCTGCGCCGGACGGCCCGGGAACTGGGCGCCCCGCGGTTCGAGGTGGCCGAGGCGCTGGAGAAGGCGGCGCTGGCCGAGCTGCACGCGCGGCGGCCCGACCGGGTGCTCGCCACGAACGTGGAGTTCTGGGCGGCGATCGTGCTCGACTTCGCCGAGGTGCCGGCCCATATGTTCACGTCCATGTTCACGTGTGCCCGTACGGCGGGATGGTCGGCGCATGTGCTGGAGCAGAAGCGGACGGGGCGGCTTGTGCGTCCCTCGGCGCGTTATGTGGGACCGGCGTCCCGTCCGCCCCAGGACATCGAGGGCTACGCCGACATCGCCCAATAGCCCGGGAGTCTGCGACCGTTCGCGACTGCGGGTTCGTCGTGGCCGGTCGCGCGGTTCCCCGCACCCCCGCAGATGCGCACTCCGTGCGCCATCTCAGGGGCGCGGGGAACTCACCCGAGCGACGGCCCCGCTCAGCCCAGCACCCGCTCCACGATCCCGCCCCACTCGGAGACGACCCGCTCCCGCCGCGCCCTGTCGTCCGTCAGCAGATTCGCCAGCCCGAGGCCGCGCGCCATGTCCAGCAGCCCCTGCACGGTCTCCCGCACCCCGGGCACGGACTCGTCCGCGTCCAGCAGCTCGACGGCGATGCGGTGCGTCTCGCGGCCGACCCGGGCCTCCAGTTCGGCGACCCGGTCGCTCAGCTGGGGCTCGTGCGACGCGGCGACCCACAGGTGCAGGGCCGCCCGGAACAGCGGCCCGGTGTAGAGGTCGACCAGGGCCGCGACCGCCTCGGAGCGGCCCTGCGGGCGCAGGCCCCGCAGCGCGACCGAGCGTTCCTCGGCGACGTACTCGACGGCGGCCGTGAACAGGTCCTCGCGGGTCGGGAAGTGGTGCTGGGCCGCGCCCCGCGAGACCCCGGCGTGTTCGGCGACGACGGACACCGTGGAGCCGGACCAGCCGCGTTCGGCCAGGCACGCCACCGCCGATTCCAGGAGCTTCTGCCGGGTGGCGCGCGAGCGGTCCTGCTTCGGTGCCGTCACGGCACGTGGGGTCACAACACCCATGCGGGGTCCCGTCGTTCGAGAAAGGCCGTCATCCCTTCGTGAGCCTGCGCGGAGCCGAACAGCCGCGCCGACAGCCCGGTGAGCGCCCGCGCGTCCCGGTCGAAGGCTTCCAGGACCTTAACCGTGAGCAGCTTCTTCGTCTCGGCCAGGCCCTGCGGGGAGGCCCTGCGCAGCCCGTCGAGGACCGGTTCCA
This sequence comes from Streptomyces sp. cg35, assembly GCF_050410835.1. Lineage (NCBI taxonomy): Bacteria > Bacillati > Actinomycetota > Actinomycetes > Kitasatosporales > Streptomycetaceae > Streptomyces > Streptomyces sp. cg35. The sequence continues at coordinate 5,042,358 of NZ_CP191268.1, read as the reverse complement.
GTACGCCGTCCACGTCCTCGTCCGGCGCCGAGGCCACCGTCACGAGCCCGATCCGCGAGGCCTCGGCCGCGTCGAACCTCTCCCCCGTCAGGTAGTAGCGGGCCACCGCGCGCGGGTCCAGACGCGGCAGCAGCGGCAGGGAGATCACTGCGGGGGCGACGCCGATGCGTACCTCCGTGAAGGCGAAGGTCGACGCCGCCGAGGCCGCGGCGATGTCGCAGGCGCCGAGCAGCCCGAGGCCGCCCGCCCTGACGTGTCCGTCGACCCGGGCCACCACCGGCTTGGGCAGCTCGACGAGCCGGCGGAGCAGGCCCACCAGCGCGTCCGGGTCGGGCGGATCACGCAGATCGGCGCCCGCGCTGAACGTGGTGCCGGTGTGGGTGAGGACCACGGCGCGTACGTCGTGGTCCTTCCCGGCCCGGGCGAGCCGCTCGGCGAGTTCGCCGACGAGGGCCGAGGACAGGGCATTGCGGTTGGCGGGCGAGTCCAGGGTGAGCGTGGTGACGCCGCGGGTGTGGGCGTAGTGGACGAGATTGCCGGCCGGCATCAGCTCTCCCTCAGTTGGCGGCGCAGGATCTTCCCGGAGGCCGCGCGCGGCACCCCGTCGATGAACGCGACGCGGCGGATCTTCTTGTACGGGGCGACGCGCTCGGCGACGTACGCCGTCACGTCCGTCTCGCTCAGGGCGGGGTCGGCGCGCACCACGAACGCCTTCGGGATCTCGTTGCCGTCGTCGTCGAGGACGCCGATGACCGCCGCGTCCGCGATGCCGTCGTGGGTGAGGAGCACCGCTTCCAGCTCGGCGGGGGCGACCTGGAAGCCCTTGTACTTGATGAGTTCCTTGACGCGGTCGACGACGAACAGCCAGCCGTCGCCGTCGACCTCGCCGACGTCCCCGGTGTGCACCCAGCCGTCGCGGTCGATCATGTCGACGGTGGCCTGGGGGCGGCCGAGGTAGCCCTTCATGACCTGCGGGCCGCGGATGAGGATCTCGCCGGGTTCGCCGGGGGCGGCGTCCTTCGCCGGGTCGTCCAGGGACAGCAGCCGCATCTCGGTCGACGCGATCAGCTTGCCGACGGTGCCCGGCGGCGGGTTCTCGGCCGCCAGGGGGACGACGTGCGTACCGGGCGAGAGTTCCGTCATGCCGTAGGCCTGGCCGACGGGCGGCAGGCCGAGGCGGCGCGAGCAGGCCTGCGCGAGGTCGGCGTCCAGGGGCGCCGCCGCGCTGATGATGTACCGCAGCGACGACAGGTCGTAGCCCTCGACGGCCGGGTGTTTGGCGAGGGCGAGGACGATCGGCGGGGCCACGTACAGCGCGTCGATGCGGTGCTTCTCGATCGCGGCGAGGAACGTGTCGAGGTCGAAGCGGGGCAGGACGACCACGGTCGCGCCCTGTCGCAGCGGGGCGTTCATGAGGGCGGTCAGGCCGTAGATGTGGAAGAACGGCAGGACCGCGAGGACGCGCTCGCCCTGGTGGGTCGGGATCAGGGGTTCCAGCTGGGCGAGGTTCGTGGCGATGTTGCGGTGGGTGAGCATGACGCCCTTGGGGACGCCGGTGGTGCCCGAGGAGTACGGCAGCGCCGCCACGTCCTCGGCCGGGTCGATCGCGACGGCCGGCTCGGGAGCGTCCGTGGCGAGCATGTCGAGCAGCGAGCGGTGGCCGCTGTCGCCCGGCGGGTCACAGACGAAGATCTCCCGTACGCCGCCCGCGATGCCGGCCGCGGCCCGGGCCGCCTCCAGCAGCGGGGTGACGGTGACGATCCAGCTCGCGGCGGAGTCCCGCAGCTGCTTCGCGAACTCCTCGGGCGTGGCCAGCGGATGGACCGTCGTCACGGAGGCGCCCGCGCGGGTGGCGCCGTAGAACGCCACCGGGTAGGCGACCGTGTTGGGGCTGTGCAGGGCCACGACGTCGCCCTTGCGGACGCCCGCCCCGGCGAGCCCGGCGGCCACTCTGCGATGGAACTGGTCGAGCTGGGCGTACGTGATCGTCGTGCCGGCCACCGCGTCGACGAGGGCGGGGGCGTCGCCGCGGGCGGCGGCACCCCCGAGCACGGCGTCGTGAATGGGCTCGTCGACGACGGCTGCGTCCTCGTACTCACTCCGGAACACCATGCTGAACTCCTCTTCGAAGAAGGGCAGTTGTGCTCAGTACGACTTGGGCAGACCCAGGGTCTGGTGGGACACGTAGTTGAGGATCATCTCCCGGCTCACCGGGGCGATGCGCGCCACGCGTGATCCGGTGATGAGGGAGGCGAGGCCGAACTCGCGGGTGAGGCCGTTGCCGCCGAGTGTGTGCACGGCCTGGTCGACGGCGCGCACGCAGGCCTCGGCGGCCGCGTACTTGGCCATGTTGGCGGCCTCGCCGGCGCCGATGTCGTCGCCCTCGTCGTACAGGCGGGCCGCCTTCTGCATCATCAGGCGGGCCAGTTCCAGTTCGATGTGGACCTGGGCGAGGGGGTGGGCGATGGCCTGGTGGGCGCCGATGGGGTCCTTCCACACGGTGCGCTCGCGGGCGTATCCGACGGCGCGGGCGAGCGCGAAGCGGCCCATGCCGATGGCGAACGCGGCGGTCATCACGCGCTCCGGGTTGAGCCCGGCGAACAGCTGGAGCAGGCCCGCGTCCTCGTCACCCACGAGAGCGTCGGCGGGTAGCCGCACGTCGTCAAGGGTCAGTTCGAACTGCTTCTCCGGAGCCTGGAGTTCCATGTCGATCTGCCGGCGCTCGAAGCCGGGCGTGTCCCGCGGGACGATGAACAGGCAGGGCTTGAGCCGGCCGGTGCGGGCGTCGGAGGTGCGGCCCACGATGAGGGTGGCGTCGGCGATGTCGACGCCGGATATGAACACCTTGCGGCCGGTCAGCACCCACGAGCCGTCGTCGTCCTTGCGGGCGGTGGTGGTGATCCGGTGCGAGTTGGATCCGGCGTCGGGTTCGGTGATGCCGAAGGCCATGGTGCGGCTGCCGTCGGCGAGCCCCGGCAGCCAGGCCCGCTTCTGCTCCTCGGTGCCGAACCGGGAGATCACGGTGCCGCAGATCGCGGGCGACACGACCATCATCAGCAGGGGCGAGCCGGCGGCCCCCAACTCCTCCAACACGATGGAGAGTTCGCTGATTCCGCCGCCTCCTCCCCCGTACTCCTCCGGGAGGTTGACGCCGAGGTAGCCGAGCTTGGCGGCCTCGGCCCACAGTTCCTCGGGGTGGCCCTCGGCGGCGGTGACCCGGGTCATGTAGTCGCGGCCGAACCGCTTGCCGAGCGCCGAGACGGCCGCGCGCAGCGCCTGGTGCTCTTCGGTTTCGAGAACGACTCGGTCAGTGCTCATGCGGGCGTTTCCTCCACGACTACGGCCAACAGGGAACCCACCTCGACCTGGCGGCCGACGGCGGCGTGCAGGGCGGTGAGCGTTCCGGAGGCGGGAGCGGTGATGCGGTGCTCCATCTTCATGGCCTCCAGCCAGATCAGGGGCTGTCCGGCGGTGACGGCGGCGCCCTCGGCGAGCCCTTCGGCGACGCGGACGACGGTGCCGGGCATCGGGGCGAGCAGCGAGCCGGGGACGCGCTGCTCGCTCGGGTCGGTGAACCGGGGCAGGGCGGTGAGGGCGACGCCGTTCACGTACACCCGGTCCCCGTAGGCGGCGACGGCGAACTTCTTCTGTACGCCGCCCACGTCGAGGACCACCCGGTCCGGTGCGGCGTGCACGACGCGTACGCCCGCGTCGTCGTCCGCGGTCAGGCCGTCACGGGTGTGCCGGTAGCGGACCTCGTGCTCGGTGCCGTCCGGTTCGGTGCGGTAGCGCTTGGTCTGGGGCCGCGCGGGGACGTTGCGGAAGCCGCCGAAGCGCGAGTGCCCGCGGGCCTGGGCGAGAGCGGCGGCCAGCGGCGCGTACGGGTCCGGCTCCGGGGCCGTCAGCTCGGCGAGGTGCCGCTCGTAGAACCCGGTGTCCATGCGCCCGTCGGTGAACTCGGGGTGGTGCAGGGAGCGGACGAGCAGGTCCCGGTTGGTCACCGGGCCGTGCACCTCGGCGCGCTCCAGGGCCCCGGCGAGGGCGCGGACGGCGGCGGCGCGGGTGGGCGCGTGCGCGACGACCTTGGCGAGCATGGCGTCGTAGTGCACGCCGATGGTGTCGCCGTCGGTGTACCCGGTGTCGAGCCGCACGCTCCCGGGGACGGACAGCCGGTGCAGGGTTCCGGTCTGCGGGGCGAACCCGGCGGCCGGGGCCTCGGCGTACAGGCGGGCCTCGACGGCGTGCCCGCGCGGCGCCGGAGGCTCGGAGTCGAGCGGCTCGCCCTCGGCGACCCGCAGCTGCAGCGCGACGAGGTCGAGCCCGAACACGGCCTCGGTGACGGGGTGTTCGACCTGGAGCCGGGTGTTCATCTCCAGGAAGTGCGCGGTGTCACCGGCCACGAGGAACTCGACGGTCCCGGCACCCACGTACCCGGTGGCCCGCACGGCCCGCTCGGCCAACTCATGGACATCAGAGCTAAGTTCGGGGGTGAGACCCGGCGCGGGCGCCTCCTCGATCACCTTCTGATGGCGGCGCTGCAGCGAGCAGTCGCGGGTGCCGAGCTGCCACACGGTGCCGTGCGCGTCGGCGAGGACCTGCACCTCGACGTGCCGCCCGCCCTCGACGTACGGCTCGACGAACACCTCGCCGTCCCCGAAGGCGGACAGCGCCTCGGCCCCCGCGGCCGCCAGCTCTTCCTTCAGGTCGGCCAGTCGCCGTACGACCCGCATGCCGCGTCCGCCGCCGCCGGCGGCGGCCTTCACGAGGACCGGCAGGTCCGCCTCGGTGACGTCACCGAGCGGCGCGATGCCCATCAGTTCCTTGGCGCGGGTCTTGGACGCCATGGCCTCGATCGCCTCGGGCGGCGGCCCGATCCAGACGAGCCCGGCGTCGGTGACGGCCCGCGCGAAGTCGGCGTTCTCGGACAGGAAGCCGTAGCCGGGGTGGACGGCGTCGGCGCCCGCGTCCAGGGCGGCCTTCACGACGAGGTCGGCGCGCAGGTACGTGTCGGCGGGGGTGGCGCCCGGGAGCCGTACGGCGAGGTCCGCCGCGCGCACGTGCAGCGCGTCCGCGTCCGGGTCCGAGTGCACGGCGACCGTACGAATGCCCAGGTCACGGCAGGTACGGAAGACACGGCAGGCGATCTCGCCGCGGTTGGCGACGAGCACACTGGTGATCATTTGGCCCCTCACATCCGGAAGACGCCGAAGCCGCCGCGGGCGCCCTCGTACGGTGCGGTGTGGATCGCGGACAGGCAGATGCCGAGGACGGTGCGGGTGTCGCGCGGGTCGATGACCCCGTCGTCGTAGAGCCGCCCGGACAGGAACATCGGCAGCGACTCCGACTCGATCTGCTGCTCCACCATGGCGCGCAGCGCGGCGTCCGCGTCGTCGTCGTACGGCTGCCCCTTCGCGGCGGCGGACTGGCGGGCCACGATCGACAGGACGCCCGCGAGCTGCTGCGGGCCCATGACGGCGGACTTGGCGCTGGGCCAGGCGAACAGGAAGCGGGGGTCGTAGGCCCGCCCGCACATCCCGTAGTGCCCGGCCCCGTACGAGGCGCCCATCAGCACCGACAGGTGCGGGACGCGGGAGTTGGAGACCGCGTTGATCATCATCGAGCCGTGCTTGATGATGCCGCCCTGCTCGTACTCCTTGCCGACCATGTAGCCGGTGGTGTTGTGGAGGAAGAGGAGGGGGATGTCGCGCTGGTTGGCGAGCTGGATGAACTGGGCGGCCTTCTGCGACTCCTCGCTGAACAGCACGCCCTGGGCGTTGGCGAGGACGCCGACGGGATAGCCGTGCAGGGCGGCCCATCCGGTGACGAGGCTGGACCCGTACAGCGGCTTGAACTCGTCGAAGTCGGAGCCGTCGACGATCCGGGCGATGACCTCGCGCGGGTCGAACGGCACCTTCAGGTCCTCGGGCACGATCCCGAGCAGCTCCTCGGGGTCGTACTTGGGCGGCTCCACAAGCTGTGGATCGCCGTACGCCTTACGGTGGTTGAGGCGGGCGACGACGCGGCGGGCCTGCCGGATCGCGTCCTGCTCGTCGTGGGCGAAGTAGTCGGCGAGGCCGGAGGTGCGGGCGTGCATCTCGGCGCCGCCCAGCGACTCGTCGTCGCTCTCCTCGCCGGTGGCCATCTTCACCAGCGGCGGCCCGCCGAGGAACACCTTCGCCTTCTCCTTGACCATGATCACGTGGTCGGACATGCCGGGGATGTAGGCGCCGCCGGCCGTGGAGTTGCCGAAGACGACGGCGACGGTCGGGATGCCGGCGGCGGACAGCCGGGTGATGTCGCGGAAGATGGCGCCGCCCGGGATGAAGATCTCCTTCTGGGACGGCAGATCGGCGCCGCCGGACTCGACGAGGGAGATGCAGGGCAGCCGGTTGGCGTACGCGATCTCGTTGGCGCGCAGGGCCTTCTTCAGGGACCAGGGGTTGCTGGCGCCGCCGCGTACGGTCGGGTCGTTCGCGGTGATCAGGCACTCCACGCCCTCGACGACCCCGATCCCGGTGACGAGGGAGGCGCCCACGGTGTAGTCGCTGCCCCAGGCGGCGAGCGGCGACAGCTCCAGGAAGGGCGTGTCGGGGTCGAGGAGAAGCTCGATGCGTTCGCGGGCGAGCAACTTGCCGCGCCCGCGGTGCCGTTGGACGTACTTCTCGCCGCCACCGGCCAGCGCCTTCGCGTGCTCGGTGTCGAGTGCGGTCAGCTTGTCGAGGAGGGCGGCGCGATGGGCGGCGTAGTCGTCGGACCGGGTGTCCAGGGCGCTGGCCAGGACGGTCACAGCAGAGCCTCCGGTATGTCGAGGTGGCGGGAGCGCAGCCATTCGCCGAGGCCCTTGGCCTGCGGGTCGAAGCGGGCCTGCGCGGCGACGCCCTCGCCGAGGATGGACTCGACGGTGAAGTTCAGGGCGCGGAGGTTCGGGAGCACGTGCCGGGTGACAGGCAAGTCAGCTGTCTCCGGCAGGAGTTGGCGCAGCACGTCGACGGTGAGGGTGTGGGCGAGCCAGCGCCACGCGTCGTCGCTGTCCGCCCAGATGCCGATGTTGGCGTCGCCGCCCTTGTCGCCGCTGCGGGCCCCGGCGACGAGCCCGAGGGGCGCGCGGCGGGTGGGCCCGGCGGGCAGCGGCTCGGGCAGGGCGGGCTCGTCGACGGGGGCCGGGGCCCGGGTGGGACCTTCGTGCGGCGGGACGACGTGCCGCACGCCGTCCGGGAGAACGGCGACGTGCGGGACGTCGCCGCGCTCGACGAACGCGGCCTCGAAGACGCCGTACGGGGAGCCCTTGCCGGGCGGGGCGGTGACGTGGAAGCCGGGGTAGGAGCCGAGGGCCAGCTCCACGGCGGCGCCGCTCAGCGCCCGCCCGACGGCGTTCTGGTCCTGGTCGCGCACGACGAGCCGCAGCAGGGCGCTCGCGGTCTCCTCGGTGCCGGCGTCGGGCCGGTCGGTCCGCGCCAGCTCCCACCGCACCTGCTCGGGACGGGACGCGGCGCGCCCGAAGGCGTCGTCCATCTGCTGCCGGACGAGGGCGGCCTTGGCGTCGATGTCGAGCCCGGTGAGCACGAACACGACCTCGTTGCGGAATCCGCCGAGCCGGTTCAGGCCGACCTTCAGGGTGGGCGGCGGCGCCTCGCCGCGTACGCCGTGGACACGGACCCGGTCGGGGCCCTGCTGTTCCAGATGGACGGAGTCGAGCCGGGCGGTGACGTCGGGCCCCGCGTACCGGGCGCCCCCGGTCTCGTACAGCAGCTGGGCGGTGACGGTGCCGGTGTCGACGAGGCCGCCGGTGCCGAGGTGCTTGGTGACGACGGCGGACCCGTCCTCGTGGATCTCGGCGAGGGGGAACCCGGGACGGGCCAGCCGGTCCGCGTGCCGGGCGAATCGGGAGTAGTTCCCGCCGGTCGCCTGCGTCCCGCACTCCAGGACGTGCCCGGCGACGACGGCCCCGGCCAGCCGGTCGTACGCGGCCCGGCCCTCGTAGCCCCAGCCGAAGTGCCAGGCGGCGGGACCGCTGACGAGCGCGGCGTCGGTGACGCGGCCGGTGACCACGATGTCGGCGCCGGCCTCCAGGCAGGCGGTGATGCCGGCGCCGCCGAGGTAGGCGTTGGCGGTGAGGGCGCCGGGGAAGCGGCCGGTGCCGAGCAGGTCGTCGCCCTCGACGTGGGCGACCCGCACGGGGATGCCCAGCTTGGCACTCAACTCCCGCACGGCGGAGGCGAGTCCAGCGGGGTTGAGCCCTCCGGCGTTCGCCACGATCCTGGTGCCGCGCTCGACGGCGAGCCCGAGGCACTCCTCCAGCTGCCGCAGGAAGGTACGGGCATAGCCGCGCCCCGGGTCCTTGAGCCGGTCGCGGCCCAGGATCAGCATGGTCAGCTCGGCGAGATAGTCGCCGGTGAGGACGTCGAGCGGCCCGTCGCTCAGCATCTCCCTCATGGCGTCGAAACGGTCGCCGTAGAACCCGGAGGCGTTGCCTATCCGCAGCGGCGCCCGGCTCACTCGGCGCCCCCCTCGGACTCGCGGCCCTTGGCCTCGCGGCCCTTGCCGGGCGGCCCGGCGAAGGCCTGCGCGATGTCGAGCCAGCGGTCGGCGTCGGGGCCCTCGGCGCGTACGGCGAGGTCGGCGCGGTGGGCGCGCTGGGTGACGAGCAGGCAGAAGTCGAGGGCGGGCCCGGTGACGCGCTGCGCGGCGTCCTCGGGTCCGTACGTCCACACCTGACCGTCCGCTGCGACGAGTTCGACGCGGAACTCGGAGTCGGGGGCCCGCATTCCGTGCACGGCGAAGGCGAAGTTCCGGGCGCGGACGCCGATCCGGGCGACGTGCCGCAGCCGACTGGTGGGCGGGCGCTCGACGCCGAGCGCGTCGGCGACGTCCTGCCCGTGGGCCCAGGTCTCCATGAGCCGCCCGGTCGCCATGGACGCGGCCGACATGGGCGGCCCGTACCAGGGGAACTTGGTCCCACCGGCGGCGGCGCTCCGCAGCACCTCCTGCAGCTCCTCGCGCCCCTGCCGCCAGCGCGCGAGCAGCACGCCGGGCTCCTGGGCGGCGCCCTCATCGGCCCCGTCGTCGACGAACGCCTCCGGAGCGGCGATCGCCTTCTCGACCTCACCGGCGAACGCCTCGGCGTCACTCATGGCGAGCAGCGCGGCCCGGTCCGTCCAGGCGAGGTGGGCGATCTGGTGGGCGACGGTCCAGCGGGGCGCGGGCGTGGCCAGCCGCCACCGCCCGGGCTCCAACTCGGCCACGAGCCGGTCGAGTTCCTCACTCTCGTCCCGCAAGTCGTCGTACACGGACAGCGGTTCGGACACGGTGCGCTCCCTGGGGGCACGGCGGTGTGCGGCGTGCTGGGAGCATGGCAGCGCCACCAGAAACAATCAAGCGTGCTTGCATGAAAAATTCGGGGGCCGCGGCCGGTCCCGGCGAGGGGCGGGCAGCGGTCCGGGCGGACTCAGCGGGGCAGCGGCCCGCTGGCCGGAGGCCCGGAGCGGGCATCCGGTGTCGACGCGGCCGACCAGTTCGGCGCGCAGGGAGGCGAGTTCGGCGATCCGCGCGTCGACGACGCGGATCTTCTCCCGGAACAGCTCGGACAGCGCCGCCGCGCTGTCGGCGGCGTCCCGCAGCTCCCGGCCCGTGCGGGCGATCTCGGCGAGCGAGAACCCGAGGGCCTGCGCGGTGCGGACGTACTGCAGCCGGCGACCACCACGCCTGCCCCTCGCCGTGAGGACGGGACGTGCGGGGCGGCCGCGCTCACCGGCCGCCCGGGCGCGGCGCCGACCGCCGTCGTCACGGCCGCGGACCGATCGGCCTCACTTCCGCTTGCGCCGCCCCACCTGCGTCCGCACCGCCCCCATGCTCGCCGCGATGACGAGGGCGATCGCGAGGGCCTGGATCCAGGAGAGGGCCTGGCTCAGGACGAGGAAGCCGGCGAGGGCCGCGATGGCCGGTTCGAGGCTCATCATCACGGCGAACGTGGACGCGGGCAGGCGGCGCAGCGCGATGAGTTCGAGGGTGTAGGGCAGCACCGAGGAGAGGATCGCGACCGCCGCGCCGAGGCCGACCGTCACCGGGTCGAGGAGCCGGCCGCCCGCCTCCGCGACGCCCAGCGGCAGGCAGAGGACCGCGGCGACGGCCATCGCCAGCGCCAGGCCGTCCGCCTGCGGGAAGCGGCGGCCGGTGCGGGCGCTGAAGATGATGTACGCCGCCCACATGCCGCCCGCCGCGAGCGCGCAGACCACGCCGACCGGGTCCAGCCCGCCGAGGCCGTCCCCCGCGCCGCCGAGCAGGAAGACGCCGCACAGGGCCAGGCCCGCCCACAGGATGTTGATCGCGCGGCGCGAGGCGAGCACGGAGAGGGTGAGGGGGCCGAGCACCTCGAAGGTGACGGCGAGACCGAGCGGGATGCGGGCCGCGGCCTGGTAGAAGATCAGGTTCATGCCGCCCATGGCGATGCCGAAGGCCACGACCGTGCCCCAGTCGGCCCGGGAGTGCCCGCGCAGCCGGGGCCGGCAGACCAGCAGGAGCACCAGCGCCGCCACCACCAGGCGCAGCGTCACGACACCGACGGGGCCCGTGCGCGGCATCAGGCTCACCGCGAGCGCACCGCCGAACTGCACCGACACACAGCCGGCGAGCACCAGACCGACCGGGCCGAGCGCGCCCCGGCGCCCCGTGTCCGCCGGCGCGGCGGCGTCGCCGTCGCTCCCGACGAGGACGGCGGCGTCCGGCACGGGCAACTGCTGCTGTTCGGTGCGCGAGCCGCTCACAGTGCCTCGCCCCTTTCCTCGGCCCGGAAGGTCATGGCCCCCACCCTTGAGTTCATTATGTTGGACTTGGATGTCCACCGTACTGCACTGCGCGCCGCGCGTGAACCTCCACGCTAGAACCGCCGGGCACGCCCCGTGAAATGCCTTGTGCGCTCCGGTTATGCTCCGCGGACATGAGCCGGGACCACGCCATCGAACTGCGTCACCTGCACTGCTTCCTCGCGATCGCCGAGGAGGGCGGCGTGACCAGGGCCGCCGCCCGGCTGCACCTGACCCAGCCCGCCGTCTCCCGCACCCTCGCCGCCCTGGAGACCGCGCTCGGCGTCCGCCTCGTCGACCGCTCCACCCACCATCTCGCCCTCACCCCCGAGGGCCACGCGTTCCGCGAGAAGGCGGCCGTCGCCGTCGCCGCGTTCGAGGACGCGCTCGCCTCCGCCCGCACCCCGCACCGGCCGCTGCGCCTCGGCCACGCCTGGTCCGCGGCCGGGGAGTACACGACGCCCCTGCTGCGCCGCTGGCGCCGGGCGCACCCGGACGTACCGCTGGAGCTGCTGCGCATCGACGACCGCACGGCCGGACTCACCCGCGGCGCCGTCGACGTCGCCCTGCTGCGCGGCCCCGTCACGGCACCCGGCCTCGTCGTCGAACTCCTGCACAGGGAGCCCCGGGTGGCCGCGCTGCCCTCCGACAGCCCCCTCGCCCGGCGCCCCTCCCTCGCCCTCGACGACCTCCGCGACCAGGTCATCGCCCTGAACACGGTCTCCGGCACGACCGCCCTCGACCTGTGGCCGCCGGCCTCCCGGCCCACCGCGACGCTGCCGGTCGCCAACACGGACGACTGGCTCGCCGCGATCGCCGCCGACCAGGCGGTCGGCATCACCTCGACCGCCACCGTACGGATGCACCCGCATCCCGGCGTCGTCTACGTGCCGCTGACGGACGCCCCGGCCCTCCCCGTCCACCTCGCCCGGCGCGAGGGCCCGGGCCACCCGTCCGCCCCCGCCCTGATCGCCCTCGCCCACGAGGTGACGCGGGGCGCTACTCCCTGACCGGGCCGGGCCGCGTCAGTCCGTCCGCCAGCACCTCCGCGAGATGGCGGGCCCGCACCCCCGCCAGCTGCTCCACCTGCGTCCGGCACGAGAACCCGTCGGCCAGCACCAGCGCCCCGTCCCCGGCCGCCCGGACCGCAGGCAGCAGCGACTCCTCCGCGCAGGCCACCGACACCTCGTAATGCCCCTCCTCGAAGCCGAAGTTGCCCGCGAGACCGCAGCACCCGCCACTCAGCTCGCCGTCCAGACCGGCCCGTTCCCGCAGCCGCCGCTCCGCCGCGTCGCCGAGCACCGCGTGCTGATGGCAGTGCGTCTGGCCCACGACCGGCCGGTCGATCCGGGGCGGTGTCCAGTCGGGCGCGAACCGTTCCAGCGCCTCGGCGAAAGTGACCACCCGCTCGGCGAGCAGCCGCGCCCGCGGATCGTCCGCCAGCAGCTCCGGCAGGTCGGTGCGGAGCGCGGCCGCGCACGACGGCTCCAGGACGACGACCGGCTGTCCACCCCCGTCACCGAGCAGCGGTTCCAGCAGGTCGAGGGTGCGGCGCTGCACGGCGCGGGCCCGGTCCAGCTGCCCGGTGGACACATACGTCAGCCCGCAGCAGACCCGGCCGCGCACCACCGGCGTCCGCCCGTACGTCCGCGTCGGCGGCAGCACCACGGACAGCCCGGCCGCCTCCAGGACACGGACCGCGGCCTGCGCCACCTGCGGCGCCAGATGGTCGGTGAACGTGTCCGGCCACAGCACCACCTCGGGCCCGCCCCCGCCGGTCCGCGCGGCCGCGAACCGCCGCCCGAGCCCCCGGTGCCAGGCCCCGCTGAACGACCCGTGCCGCATCCGGGGGATGCTCCGCTCCCGCGCGATCCCTCCGACCCGCTTCGCCAGCGACGCCACCACCTGCTTCCCGGAGAGGTAGTTGACGATCCCGGCCGTCCGCGTCCGTTCGACCAGGCGGAGCCAGCGCGGCAGCCAGCCCATCGCGTAGTGCGCCATCGGGCGGCGCCTGCCCTCGTAGTGGTGGTGCAGGAACTCCGCTTTGTACGTGGCCATGTCGACGCCCACCGGGCAGTCGCTCCTGCACCCCTTGCAGGACAGACAGAGATCGAGCGCGTCGCGCACCTCCTCGGAGCGCCAGCCGTCCGTGACGACCTCGCCGGCCAGCATCTCGTGCAGCAGCCGGGCCCGCCCGCGCGTGGAGTGCGTCTCGTCGCCGGTGGCCCGGAAGGACGGGCACATCACGCCGCTGCCCGAACCAGCCGTCTCCGTGCGGCACTTGGCGACCCCGACACAGCGGCGCACGGCGGCCGAGAAGTCCCCGCCGTCGTGCGGGTAGCCGAACGCGACGTCCACGGGCCCGCGCGGCAGCACGGCGAACCGCAGGTTCTCGTCGAGCCGCGCGGGCCGCACCAGCATCCCGGGGTTCAGCACGTCCGCCGGGTCCCACACGCCCTTGACCCGCTCGAAGAGGCCGACGAGTTCGTCGCCGTACATCGTCGGCAGCAGCTCGGCCCGCGCCTGCCCGTCCCCGTGCTCCCCGGACAGCGAGCCGCCGTGCGCGGCGACGAGCACGGCGAGCTCCTCGGAGAAGCGGCGGAACCGCCCGATGCCCGCCTCCGTGAGCAGGTCGAAATCGATGCGTACGTGGATGCAGCCGTCGCCGAAGTGCCCGTACGGGGTCCCGCGCAGCCCGTGCTCGCGCAGCAGCCCCCTGAACTCCCGCAGATACGCGCCCAGTCGGGCGGGCGGCACGGCACAGTCCTCCCAGCCCGGCCATGCCTCGCTGCCGTCCGGCATCCGCGTCGCCGTCCCGCTGGCGTCCTCCCTGATCCGCCACAGCGCCCGCTGCCCGGCCGGGTCGTCGACCACCAGCGCGTCCACGACGTCCGCGGCCCGCACGATCCGGTCGGCCGCGGCCCGCGCCTCGCCGGGCGTCGCGCCCCCGGTCTCCACGAACAGCCAGGCGCCGCCCTTCGGCAGGCCCGAGTCCGCCGGTACGAGGTCGGCGGCCATCCCCTCGACGGTCAGCGGCCCGTGCGGCAGCAGGCCCGCGGCGGCCTCCGCGGCCGCGCTCTCGTCCGCGTAGGCGAGGACGGCGAGGGCCCTGGCGCGCGGCGCCCGGACGAGCTTCACCGTCGCCTCGGTGACGAGGCCGAGGGTGCCCTCGGTGCCGCAGAAGAAACGGGCCAGGTCGGTGCCGTGCTCGGGCAGCAGCGCGTCGACGGCGTACCCGGAGATCCGGCGGGGCAGCCCGGCGAACGGCGCGAACCCGGTGCGGACGAGCCCCAACTCCCGCTCGACCAGAGCCTGGAGACCGTCCGGCGCGCCGCCGCCCCAGCCCTGCCCGAGGCGGTACGTCCCCGTGCCCGCGACGACGTCGAGGGCGGCCACGCTGTCGGCGGTCGTGCCCCAGGCCACCGAGTGCGAGCCGCAGGAGTTGTTGCCGATCATGCCGCCGATCGTGCAGCGGCCGTGCGTGGAGGGGTCGGGGCCGAAGCGCAGGCCGTGCGGGGCGGCGGCGTCCTGGAGCCGGTCGAGGACGACGCCCGGCTGGACGCGGGCCGTGCGGGTCTCGGGGTCGACGTCGAGGATCCGGTTCATGTGGCGGGTGAAGTCGAGGACGACGCCCGTGCCGGTCGCCTGCCCGGCGATGGAGGTGCCGCCGCCTCTGCCCACGACCGGCACCCCGCGGCGCCGGCACACCTCCAGGGCGGCGGCCACGTCGTCCCGGTCCCGGGGCGCCACCACCCCGACCGGCACCCGCCGGTAGTTGGACGCGTCCATCGTGTGGAGGGCCCGCGCCGTGACGGAGAGATCGACGCCGCCGCGCACGGATGCCCGCAGTTCCCGTTCCAGGCCGTCCAGATCATCCATACCGTCCAGGATGCAGTCACCGGGTGTCCCCCGCGCCACCACGCATCCCACAGCACTGCCCGCCTTGCACCGATCCGGTCAAAAAACTCCCCCGAACGATCACCAACTCTCCTATAGTGACGGCGACTTGATCACAGACTGTCCCGGCCGCGCCCGGGCCACCGCCCCCGACCGCTCCTGGAGAGCCTCGTGACGACACCCCCGGCACCCCCGGCGACCTGCCCCCACCACGGCTCCGGCCGCATCGCCCTCGACCCGTTCGTCTCCGACCTGGACGGCGAGAGCGCCCGGCTGCGCGCGGCGGGTCCGCTGGCCGAGGTCGAGCTGCCGGGCGGCGTCCCGGTGTGGGCGGTCACCCACCACGCGGAGGCCCGCGCGCTCCTCACCGACAAGCGGCTGGTGAAGGACATCGAGGTGTGGGGCGCCTGGCGGCGCGGCGAGATACCCGCCGACTGGCCGCTGATCGGCCTGGCCAACCCGGGCCGGTCCATGCTCACCGTGGACGGCGAGGACCACCGCAGGATGCGCGCCCTGGTCGCCCAGGCGCTCACCGTGCGGCGCGTGGAGCGGATGCGCGAGCGCATCACCGAGCTGACCACGGGCCTCCTGGACGAGCTGCCCGCGGACGGCGGGGTCGTCGACCTGAAGGCCGCGTTCGCCTACCCGCTGCCCATGTACGTGATCAGCGACCTGATGGGCATCGACGAGGCGGACCACCCCCGCCTGAAGGTCCTGTTCGACAAGTTCTTCTCCACGCAGACCCCGCCGCACGAGGTCGTCGCCACCCTCGGCGAACTCGCCGCGATGATGGGCGCCGTGGTCGCCGCCCGCCGCGCCGAGCCCGGCGACGACCTGACCAGCGCCCTGATCCAGGCCTCCGAGGACGGCGACCACCTGACCGACGCGGAGATCGTCTCCACGCTCCAGCTGATGGTCGCCGCGGGACACGAGACGACGATCTCGCTCATCGTCAACGCGGTGGTCAACCTCTGTGCCCACCCCGACCAGCTCGCCCTCGTCCTGTCCGGCGGCGCGACCTGGGAGCAGGTGGTCGAGGAGACGCTGCGCCACTCGACCCCCACCTCCCACGTCCTGATCCGCTTCGCCACCGAGGACGTGACCGTCGGCGAGAAGACGATCCGGCAGGGCGACGCCCTGATCGTGTCCTACGCGGCGATCGGCCGGGACGAGCAGGCGCACGGCCCCACGGCCGATGCCTTCGACATCACCCGCACCTCGGCCAACCGGCACATCGCCTTCGGCCACGGCCCGCACGTCTGCCCCGGCGCCGCGCTCTCCCGCCTCGAGGCCGGAGTGGCGCTGCCCGCCCTGTACGCCCGCTTCCCGGACCTGCGCCTCGCGGTGGAGCCCGGAGAGCTGCGCCACAAGCCGGTCGTGACCCAGAACGACCTGTACGAGCTGCCGGTACGGCTGACCGCTCCCGAGGTGACGCCGCGGCCCGTCCCGTAGATCACCACAAGTCCACGGGCCGGAGAAGTCGTCTCATCGAACGGACGGGTTTCCGTCCGGTTTCTCCGAGGGGATACCCTCCGGCTCGTGGCTGAGATCCAGATTCCCGCTGACATCAAGCCCGCCGACGGACGTTTCGGCGCTGGCCCCTCCAAGGTGCGCACGGAGGCGTTGGACGCCCTGGCCGCCACCGGTACCTCCCTGCTCGGCACCTCCCACCGCCAGGCCCCGGTCAAGAACCTGGTCGGCCGCGTCCGCGAGGGCGTGAAGGACCTGTTCCAGCTCCCCGAGGGCTACGAGGTCATCCTCGGCAACGGCGGCTCCACCGCCTTCTGGGACGTGGCGACGCACGGCCTGATCGAGAACAAGTCGCAGCACCTGAACTTCGGCGAGTTCTCCTCCAAGTTCGCCAAGGCCTCCAAGCTGGCCCCGTGGCTGGCCGAGCCGACCGTCATCTCCTCCGACCCGGGCACGCACCCCGAGGCGAAGGCCGAGGCCGGCGTCGACGTGTACGGCCTGACCCACAACGAGACCTCGACCGGTGTCGCCGCCCCCATCAAGCGCGTCGCCGGCGCCGACGAGGGCGCGCTCGTCCTGGTCGACGCCACGTCCGGCGCGGGCGGCCTGCCGGTCGACATCGCCGAGACGGACGTCTACTACTTCGCGCCGCAGAAGTCCTTCGCCTCCGACGGCGGCCTGTGGATCGGCGTGTTCTCCCCGGCCGCGATCGAGCGCGCCGAGCGGATCCACGCGTCGGGCCGGCACGTCCCGGAGTTCTTCTCGCTGCCCACGGCGATCGACAACTCCCGCAAGAACCAGACGTACAACACCCCCGCGCTCGCCACGCTCTTCCTGCTCGCCGAGCAGCTGGACTGGATCAACGGGCAGGGCGGTCTCGCCTGGTCGACGGCGCGCACGAAGGACTCCTCGACGCGGCTGTACAGCTGGGCCGAGGAGTCGAAGCACGCGACGCCGTTCGTGACGGACGCGGCCAAGCGGTCGCAGGTCATCGGCACGATCGACTTCTCCGACGACATCGACGCCGCCGCCGTCGCGAAGGTGCTGCGCGCCAACGGGATCGTCGACACCGAGCCGTACCGGAAGCTGGGCCGCAACCAGCTCCGCGTCGCCATGTTCCCGGCGATCGACCCGGCGGACGTGCAGGCCCTGACCGCCTGCATCGACTACGTCATCGGGCAGCTCTGACGCTCCCGTCCGCATAGCGGCTGACACCTCGCGGGGGTCTGCGCACCGGCTGTGGCCGGTCCGCAGACCCCCGCGCCGCTGAGGCGGGCTCCGCGCAAGAAGCCCCACCGGCCCGCGATCAGCTACCTCACCGCTGCTTGGGCCGCCGCAGCAGCCGCCCGATCCCCAGTACGGCGATGAGCACGACGGCGGCCCCGACGGCCCCGGCCTTGCCGGTGAACCCGCCGTCACCGTCGTCACCGGCCGAACTCGCCCCCGAGCCGCCGGAGTCGCCGCCCCCGTCCGCGCCCTCGACCTCCACGGGCTCCACGGAGCTGCCGCGCCCCTCGCTGCCGTAGAGGAGGGTCTTCCCGTCCAGGGTGTACGTCACCGACTCGCCCTGCGCCTGCATCGGCACGCTCAACTGGCCCTGCCGCTCGGGCTTCCCGTCGTTCCAGGAGTACGCGATGCCGCCGAAGTAGCCGCGCAGCGCGAGCTGTTTCCCGTCGGGCGAGAACGCGCCGTCGGTCACCCACAGGTCGATGTCGGCGACGCGCTTGAAGACGTTCGTGGCGGAGGAGTCCAGCGGGTCGGGGCCCTCGTACAGGCCGCCGCCGTCCTCGCCCTTCTCGACGATGTACACGCGGCCGGTCTTCGGATGGACCATCATCGCCTCGGCGTTGCGCGGCCCGTCCGCGTACTTCACCACGTACTGCGTCGCGCGCACGGTCTGGTCGCGCAGTTCCTTCGGCTCGGGCAGCTTGTAGATCCACACGTGGTCCCACTTGCCGCCGAGGTTGTCCCCGATGTCCGCGACGTAGAGGTCTCCGTCGGGCCCGACGGAGATCGCCTCGACGTCGCGCGGGGCGCCGACCCCGGTGAGGGTGAGCGTGGCGACGGTCTTCCCGGTCCGCCCGTCGACCGCGAACAGGTACGCCCCGTCGTCGCTGTCATTGTGCGTCCAGTAGACGCCGGGGTGGGCACGGGAGGCCGCGAGGCCACTGGACTCGGTGATCCGGGGGTCCTGGAGGGTGAACCCGTCGGAGCCGGCCGGCCGCGCGTCGGCGAGGGCGGGACCGGCCGCCGGCCCGAACAGCAGCACGGCGGCGGCCGCGACCCCACCCACACGCGACGACGCCTTGTACGAACGCATGCCCCCAGCTTGCCAGGCGTGTTCGGTCTCACACGCACGCGGCCACGGCGATCGACGATGATGAGCGGATGCTCAGGTTCATGTTCGTCGGCGACTCGATGACGATCGGCAGCGCGGGCGAACACACCTGGCGCCACCGCATCTGGCGGCACCTGTGCGCCACCGGCACCGACTGCACCGTCGTCGGCCCCCGCACCGCCCTGCACGGCGGCACCCACGACTACGCGGATCCGGACTTCCCGCAGCACCACCTCGCGGGCTGGGGAGAGGGCTGGCAGCACATGGCACCGGCGATCGCGGCCGCGGTCACCGAGTCCCGGGCCGACGTCCTCCTGGTCTCCCTCGGCCTGATCGACCTCGGCTTCTACACGAACGCCGAGCAGACGGCGCACAACGTACGCCGCTTCGTCGCCGAGGCCCGCTCGGCCAACCCGGCCCTGCGCATGGTCGCGCTCCCCGTGATCCCGAACATCCGCGCCGAGTCCGACGCCCCCTTCGCGGCGCAGGTGGCCCACTTCAACACCCTGCTGGCGAAGGCGGTCGCGGACCTCGGCGAGCCCCGCTCACCGCTGCTGCTGGCCTCGGTCCCGGAGTCGTACGACATCCACACGGACACCTACGACGGCACGCACCCGAACGCGTCCGGCGAGCACAAGCTCGCCGCGGCGTTCGCGGACGCCCTGCACCAGGCCTGGGGCATCGGGGGCCCGTACCGCCTCACACCCGCCACCGGCTGACCCCGAACCCGCTCCCCTGCCGCCGGATCTCCGCCGCCCCCGGCCCGGGGAAGTGCGCCGGGATCACCAGCTCGTGCTCGTCGGCGGCGCGCTGGAGCACCCGGACGCGGCTGGCGGCCGACGCCGGCCGGTCCACGCACATCGCGCTGCTGCACGTGGGCGCGAGGAACTGGGCCGGGCTGTGCAGCAGGTCGCCCACGAAGACGGCCCGGTCGGTGCCCGACGCCAGACGCAGCACCGACGACCCCGGGGTGTGCCCGGGCGCGGGCTCCAGGACCAGCCGGGAGTCGATGCGGTGCGAGCCCTCCCAGAGCACGGCCTGCCCCGCCTCGACGACCGGCGCGACACTGTCCGCGAACAGGAAGCGGTGGTTGTCGTGCGCCGTGCGCGCCGCGCCGCCCGGGCCGAAGTAGTCGTGGTCGGCGCGGGGCACGAGATACGTGGCGTTCGGGAACGTCGGCACCCAACGGCCGCCCTCGTCACGGGTGTTCCAGCCCACGTGGTCGGCGTGCACATGGGTGTTGACGACGACGTCCACGTCCTCGGGCCGCACGCCCGCCCGGGCCAGCCGGTCCAGGAAGTCCGTGTCGAGCCCGGAGAAGTGCGGTGTGCCGGGCCGCTCGCGGCCGTTGCCGGCACCCGGGTCGACCACGACGGTGCGGCCCCCGCTGCGCAGCACCCACGCCTGTACGGCGGCCAGCACGGCGCCGCTGTCCGGGTCCTGGAAGTCGGGGGCGAGCCACTTCTCGTGGGCGTGCCAGGTGTCCTCGATGCCGGGGAACAGGTCGGCCGGCGCACCGAAGGGGCCGCGCACCTCCACGACCTTGACGATCTCGACGTCGCCGAGCGTGATGCGTTCGAAGTCGGTGTCCATGCCTCCACGCTAGGAACCCGGGACGAGCGTTTCCATGCGCCAGGGGCTCGCTTCGATACGCGATCGGCTCATCCTGCGCGTCACGGTCCGCCGCGATCCGCCTACGCTGGACCGCATGGACGTGGTCAGCGACGCGATCGCCGCCGTGCGGACGGGCAGCCCGTCCGCCAACCGGCTCCGGGTGAGCGGGAGTTGGTGCGTACGCCTGGAGCCGTACGAGGGCGCCGGGTTCCATGTGGCCCTCGCCGGCGGCTGCTGGCTGCTGCCCGACGGCGGGGCGCCGCTCACCCTGCGCCCCGGTGACGCCGTGCTGCTGCCGCACGGCGCGGGCCATGTCCTGGCGGACGCCCCGGCGGACCCGGCCGCGGTCGCCCGCGCCCTGCCCTTCGACGCCCTGCCCGGCATCCCTCCCGACGTCCCGCCGGCGGACAGCGCCGACGCGGTGGAGCTGCTGTGCGGCAAGTACCGCCTCGACCGCAGCCGCACCCACCCGCTCCTCGCCGAGCTGCCGGACGTCGTGCACCTGCCGCACGACGACCACTCACAGCCCGAACTCCGTTCGGCCATCGACCTGTTGAGCCGGGAAGTGGTCACCGCCCGGCCCGGCTCCTGCGCGGCCGTGCCGAGCCTGCTCGACCTGCTCCTCGTCTACATGATCCGCGCCTGGACCGCGGGCCCTGCGGCCGGTTCCGACGCCCGCTGGCCGCACGCCCTCGCCGACCCGGTGGTGACCGAGGCACTGCGCCTGCTGCACGGCGACCCCGCCCACGGCTGGACCGCCGACCGTCTGGCGGCGCGCGCGGGCGTCTCCCGCGCGACGCTCAACCGCCGCTTCACGGCGCTGGTGGGCCGGCCCCCGATGACGTATCTGACGTGGTGGCGGATGACCCGCGCGGCGACCCTCCTGCGCGCCGCCGACACCCCGCTGGACTCCGTCGCCCGCGAGGTCGGCTACGGCTCCCCGTACGCCCTCTCGCACGCGTTCCGCCGGGAGTTCGGGGTGACGCCGGGGCGGTACCGGACGGCTGTTCGGGTTCCGGCGGGCTGAGGGCACAGGCGTGTGACCGGGACACTCTGCGTATCGTTGTACTGCGCGGTCCCCTCCATGCGCGGGGTGGCCGGGGAGGAGCGCCACGATGACCGCCGAGGCAATCGACAGGATCGACATGGCGACGGTGAACGAGCAGATCTTGGACGAGATGTTCGCCCAGATGACCATCCCCGAGGGCTACAAGGCAGAGATCGTCGAGGGAATCGTCTACATGTCGCCGCAGAGGGACACGCGCTGGGAGGTCATCCTGGACATCGTCGAGCAGTTGAGGACCAAGTACCCGCGCAAGCGCGTCAAGTCCGATGTCCGCATCGACTATCCCGGCCACCTCAACGGCTTCGCCACCGACGTGACTCTCGTGTCCGAGTCCGCCGAGAAGAACGCCAAGGGCCTGTGGCTCTGGCAGGACGTCGTCTTCGTCGCCGAGGTCATCTCCAAGGGCACCGGCACCAACGACTACGGCCCCAAGAAGTCCGCCTACGCGACCGCCGAGGTCCCCGTCTACCTGGTCGCCGACCCGTACCAAGGCAAGTGCCACCTCTACGCGCAGCCCAAGGACGGCGACTACCTCACCGAGACCACGGTCACCTTCGGCACGGAGGTCGACATGACGAACACCCCCGTCGGCCTGACCCTCGGCACCGCCGAGTTCCCCCGCGACTGACGGCCCACTTGCCTAGAGCGCACTCCACGTCATTGGCTGTACAGCCATGAAGTACACGCAGCTCGGACGCACAGGACTCAAGGTCAGCCGGCTCGTCCTCGGCACCATGAACTTCGGTCCGCAGACCGACGAGGCCGCCAGCCACGGCATCATGGACGCGGCGCTGGCCAGCGGCATCAACTACTTCGACACCGCCAACGTGTACGGCTGGGGCGAGAACAAGGGCCGCACCGAGGAGATCATCGGCACCTGGTTCGCCCAGGGCGGCGGCCGCCGCGACAAGACCGTCCTCGCCACCAAGGTCTACGGGAACATGGCGGGCGACGGAGACGTCTGGCCCAACCACGACCGGCTCAGCGCGGTGAACATCCGCCGCGCGGTCGACGCCAGCCTCAAGCGGCTGCAGACCGATTACATCGACATCTACCAGTTCCACCACATCGACCGCCGGACCCCGTTCGAGGAGATCTGGCAGGCGATCGACGTCCTCGTCCAGCAGGGCAAGATCCTGTACGCCGGTTCGTCGAACTTCCCCGGCTACAAGATCGCCCAGGCCAACGAGACGGCGAAGGCGCACGGCCGCGTCGGCCTCGTCAGCGAGCAGTGCCTCTACAACCTCGCCGAGCGCCGCGCCGAGATGGAGGTCATCCCGGCCGCGCAGGACTACGGCCTCGGGGTCATCCCGTGGTCCCCGCTGCACGGCGGGCTGCTCGGCGGCGTCCTCAAGAAGGAGTCCGAGGGCAAGCGCCGCAAGGACGGCCGCAGCGCGAACGCCCTGGAGAACACCAAGGTGCGCGACCAGGTCCAGGCGTACGAGGACCTGCTCGACAAGCACGGCATCGAGCCCGGCGAGGCCGCCCTGGCCTGGCTGCTGACCCGCCCCGGCGTCACGGGCCCGATCGTCGGCCCGCGCACCCAGGAGCAGCTGGACTCGGCGCTGCGCGCGGTCGAGCTGGAGCTGAGCGAAGAGGTCCTGACCGGGCTCGACGAGATCTTCCCGGGTCCGGGTCCGTCCCCGGAGGCCTTCGCCTGGTAGGCGGGCGAACCGCGTGCGCGGCGGCCGTGGGTGCTACTTTCCGACGGCCGCCGCGACAGCCACCACGACGAACATCAGCACCAGCACACCGGCCATGATCCGGTTCCGCGTCTTCGGGTCCACGTACCGAGCCTAACGCGCCCCCGTGAGCTCCCAGCAGCCGACCTTCTCGTACCGCGGCTGCTCCCCCGGCACCCCCGACGTCGGCAGATGGCTGCGGACGAGGGCGAGCTCGCGCACGGTCCAGGGCGTGCCGGCGAAGCCGTCGAGCGCCGCGACGTACGGCCCGAAGTCATGGGCCCGCCTGCTGCGGGCCAGCGTCAGATGCGGCCGGTAGCGGCGGTGCTCCCCCGGCAGCCCGGCCTTCGTGCCCGCCGCCTCGGCCCGCTCGGCCAGCCGCCGCAGCACGGCCACGTCCCCGCGCACCCCCGCCCACAGCGCCCGCCCGCCGAAGTGGCCGCCGCCGCCCAGCGCGAGCCCGAACTCCCCGGTGCGCGCGGCGGCCCGCGCCAGCCGCCGCGCCAGCTCGGGCACGGTCTCCCCGGGCACCTCCCCGTAGAACGCGAGCGTGAGGTGCCAGCCGTCCCGGCCGGTCCAGCGCAGGCCGTCCCGGCCCGCCAACCGGTCCACCGCACGGCCCAGTTCGGCGACGACGGGGTCCGGTGGCAGCACCGCTGCGAAAAGCCTCACGGTTCCAGTCTCGCGTACGGCGAAGGGCCGGACGGGGACACCGTCCGGCCCTTCGCCGTGGAGCTCCGGCTCACGCCACCGCGGCCAGCTGCTGCGGCTCGCGCGGCACGAACTGCAGATGGCGCTCGCCGCGCCGCAGGTCGACCTTGAGGCGCAGGTTCGCCGCGCGGGCCAGCATCAGGCCGACGCCGACCGCCGCCGCGGCGCAGATCACACCGCCGAGCATGAAGCTGACGCGCACCCCGTACTGGTCGGCGAGCCAGCCGAAGAGCGGCCCGCCCAGCGGGGTGCCGCCGGTGAACACCATCATGAACAGCGACATGACGCGGCCGCGCATCTCCGGATCCGTGCCCATCTGGACCGTGGAGTTGGCCGTCACGTTGACCGTGAGGCCGAGGATGCCGAGCAGCACGATCAGCGGGGCGAACGCCCAGACACCCGGCGCCCACGCGGCCAGGATCTCCAGCGCGCCGAAGCCGATCGCCGCGCCGACCAGGACCCTGAGGCGGGTCGAGCGGCGGCGGGCGGCGAGCAGCGCGCCGGCCAGCGAGCCGATCGCCATGAGCGTGTTGAACAGGCCGTACTGGCCGACCCCGCCGTGGAACACGTCGTCGGCGTACGCGCTCAGCCAGATCGGGAAGTTGAAGCCGAACGTGCCGACGAATCCGACGAGCACGATCGGCCAGATCAGCTCGGGGTGCCGCGACACGTACCGCAGTCCTTCGCGCAGCTGTCCCTTGCCGCGCGGGGTGCGCTTGATGTGGTGCAGTTCCTTGGTGCGCATCAGCATCAGGCCGGTGAGCGGGGCGAGGAACGACAGGCCGTTGGCGAGGAACGCCCAGCCGGGGCCGACGGCCGCGGTCAGCGCGGAGGCGACGGCGGGGCCGATGAGGCGGGCGGACTGGAAGTTCGCCGAGTTCAGGGACACCGCGTTGCGGACCTGGTCCGGGCCGACCATCTCGGAGACGAACGACTGCCGGGTCGGGTTGTCGACGACGGTGACCAGGCCGGTGAAGAAGGCGGCGACGTAGACGTGCCAGACCTGTACGTGGCCGGAGAGCGTGAGCGCGGCCAGGAACAGGCCCGACAGGCTCATCGCGCCCTGGGTGCAGAAGAGCAGGTTCCGCTTGGCGAAACGGTCGGCGATCACACCGCCGTACAGCCCGAAGAGCAGCATCGGCAGGAACTGCATCGCGGTGGTGACACCGACGGCGGCGGAGGAGCCCGTGATGGACAGGACCAGCCAGTCCTGGGTGATGCGGGCCATCCAGGTGCCGGTGTTGGAGATGACGGCCCCGGTCGCGAAGAGGCGGTAGTTGCGCACCTTCAGGCTCGCGAACATCGAGGTCTTGTGGGGGCGGGCGGGGGTGTCGTGGGCCGTTGGTGCGGGGGCGGAGTCTGCTCCGGATCCCGTACTCAAAGTGGGTTCGCCTCCTCGGCGGTCGTCTGGGTCAGAGGCCTTCTCAGAGATGGGCGAGCTTCTCCAGGACGGGTGCGGCCGCGCGCAGCTTGGCCCACTCGTCCTCGTCGAGACCGACGGCGAGATCGGCCAGCCACGCGTTCCGCTTGCGGCGGGACTCGGCGAGCATGGCCTCGGCCTGCTCGGTCGACGTGACGACCTTCTGCCTGCGGTCCTCGGGGTGAGGCTCCAGCCTGACCAGTCCCTTGGCTTCCAGGAGCGCGACGATGCGGGTCATCGACGGCGGCTGGACGTGCTCCTTGCGGGCCAGCTCGCCCGGGGTCGCCGAGCCGCATCCGGCAAGGGTGCCGAGCACCGACATCTCGGTGGGGCTCAGCGATTCGTCGACCCGCTGGTGCTTGAGTCGGCGCGACAGGCGCATCACGGCGGAGCGCAGAGAGTTCACGGCGGCTACGTCATCGCCATGGGAGAGGTCCGGCATGTTCGTTAGCGTAACTCATTACTGTGTCTAACGACTACTCGATAAGCGCAGGCTGCCCGTGATCCGTGCCACCGAACCGCTTCATCACCCATACGAGTGAGTCGATTCCAGAAAGTGACACGCCGAAGGCCGCCACGCCGCGACCCTGTTCCGTATGGGATCGACTGTGCTCAGCCTGCGGATAGACGGTGAGCTGCTCGACCGGCTCAAGGAGCATGCCGCCAAAAGGGGAATGAGCGTCCAGGACTATGTGGTCCGGACGCTCATTCGAGACGACTTCGACGAACGGTTCGCGACGGCCGTCGAGGAGACGGAGAGGTTCTACGGGGCGGCGTGAGCCGCCCCGCACCACCGGATCACGTCAGGCCGAGCGCCGGCATCAGGTAGTAGAAGGCGAAGACCGCCGCGACCGCGTACATGGCGGCCGGCACCTCCTTGGCCCGGCCCGCGACCACGCGCAGCACGGTGAAGGTGATGAAGCCCATGCCGATGCCGTTCGTGATCGAGTACGTGAACGGCATCATCAGCATCGTCACGAACGCCGGGATGGCGATCGTCCAGTCGTCCCAGTCGATGGCGCGGATGCCGCCCGACAGGATCAGGAAGCCGACCGCGAGCAGCGCGGGGGTGGCCGCCTGGGACGGGACCATCGTGGCGATCGGCGTGAGGAACAGCGCGACCGCGAAGAGGCCGCCGGTGACGACGTTGGCGAGACCGGTGCGGGCGCCCTCGCCGACACCGGCCGTGGACTCCACGAAGCAGGTGGTGGCCGAGGAGGACGAGGCGCCGCCGGCGGCGACGGCGATGCCGTCGATGAACAGGACCTTGTTCATGCCGGGCATCTGACCGTTCTCGTCGGTCAGGTGCGCCTCGTCGCTGATGCCCATGATCGTGCCCATGGCGTCGAAGAAGCACGACAGCAGCACGGTGAAGACGAAGAGGACGCCGGTCAGGATGCCGACCTTCTCGAAGCCGCCGAACAGGCTGACCTCGCCGACCAGGCCGAAGTCCGGGGTGGAGACGGGGTTGCCGGGCCACTTCGGGGTGGTCAGACCCCAGGACGGCACCTTGGCGACGGCGTCGATGATCACCGCGGCGACGGTCATCACGACGATCGAGATCAGGATCGCGCCCGGCACCTTGCGCACGAGCAGCGCCAGGGTCAGCAGCACGCCGAGGACGAAGACCAGGACCGGCCAGCCGTTGAGGTGGCCGTCGGCGCCGAGCTGCAGCGGCACCGTGGTGTGCGCGGCGTCCGGGATGCGCGAGACGAAGCCGGAGTCGACGAGACCGATCAGCATGATGAACAGGCCGATACCGATGGCGATGCCCTTGCGCAGGCCGAGCGGCACGGCGTTCATCACGCGCTCGCGCAGACCGGTGGCGACCAGGAGCATCACCACGAAGCCGGCGAGGACGACCATGCCCATCGCGTCCGGCCACGACATGCGCGGCGCGAGCTGCAGGGCGACGACGGTGTTCACGCCGAGGCCGGCGGCGAGCGCGATCGGCACGTTGCCGATGACACCCATGAGCAGCGTGGTGAAGGCGGCGGTCAGCGCGGTCGCGGTGACCAGCTGGCCGTTGTCGAGCTGGTGCCCGTACATGTCCTTCGCGCTGCCGAGGATGATCGGGTTCAGCACGATGATGTAGGCCATCGCGAAGAACGTGGCGAAGCCGCCACGGATCTCACGGGGGACCGTCGAGCCGCGCTCGGAGATCTTGAAGTACCGGTCGAGGCCGTTCTTCGGGGTCGAGGGCGGCTGATCGTTGGCATCGACCGGGGCGGTGGCCGAAGTGGACATGGATGACCTCAGCGGTATTCAGGAGAGCGGCTTCTGCGGGCAAGAACGTGATCGAGTCTGATCCTCGCGTGATCACCAGCGGGTTTCCCCGATGTTTCCGCTGGTGTTTCGTACGAACAGAAGTAGCCAGACTCAGGCGGTTTCAGTATGAACATATGAGGCCGAAATCGCTATCTCCGCGCGTAGACCCTTGGTGCGCAAGGGGAGTACGGGGTTGCGGGGCCGATCGTTTCCGGCTCCTCGTAAGCTGTGCACATGGCCGCATCTCTTTCGGGATCCCCGAAGCACGAGGCACCGGAACCCCTTGAGGGGCCCGTGGTCGCCACCATCACCGGCGGCACGATCCTGTGGTTCGTCCTCTTCCTCGTCCAGTTGCCGTTCTACGGCTGGTTCGAGGACCGCGGGACGACCTGGTGGGTGTGGACCTGTCTGGCGGGAGCCGGGCTCGGCCTCATCGGGATCTGGTACGTCCGCAAGCGCGACGCGGCGATCAAGCGAGCGGCGGCGAGCGCCCCGTAGGGGACGCCCGTACAACCCTCGGAGCACGGGCCTCCTCCCCTGGTCGGATCTTTCGCCCACCCGACGGGTGAACCCCCCAAATCGCCCGTACTGTCGTTCCCATGACCCATATCGACGCGGGCGCCGAACTGGACCCGGTGCACCCGGTACCGGTGCCGGAACGGGCGACGGGCCTCACCACCTCCCAGGTCGCGGAGCGCGTGAGCCGCGGCGAGGTCAACGACGTACCGGTGCGCAGCTCGCGCTCGCTGACGGAGATCGTCCGCGCCAACGTCTTCACCCGCTTCAACGCGATCATCGGCGTGCTCTGGCTGATCATGCTGTTCGTCGCGCCGATCCAGGACAGCCTCTTCGGCTTCGTGATCCTCGCCAACACCGGCATCGGCATCGTTCAGGAGTGGCGGGCCAAGAAGACCCTGGACTCGCTCGCCGTGATCGGCGAGGCGAAGCCGACGGTGCGGCGCGACGGAGTGGCCGCCGAGATCTCCACCTCCGAGATCGTGCTCGGCGACCTCATCGAGATCGGCCCCGGCGACAAGATCGTGGTGGACGGCGCGTGCGTCGAGGCCGACGGCCTGGAGATCGACGAGTCGCTGCTGACCGGTGAGGCCGACCCGGTCGTGAAGCAGCCCGGCGACGCGGTCATGTCGGGGTCGTTCGTGGTCGCGGGCGGCGGCGCGTTCACCGCGACGAAGGTGGGACGCGAGGCGTACGCGGCCCAGCTCGCCGAGGAGGCCAGCCGGTTCACCCTCGTCCAGTCCGAGCTGCGCTCCGGCATCTCCACCATCCTCAAGTACGTGCAGTGGATGATGATCCCGACCGCGATCGGCCTGGTCATCAGCCAGCTCGTCGTCAAGGAGCACAACTTCAAGGACTCGATCGCGCGCACGGTCGGCGGCATCGTGCCGATGGTCCCCGAAGGGCTGGTCCTGCTCACCTCCGTGGCCTTCGCGATCGGCGTCATCCGGCTCGGCCGCAAGCAGTGCCTCGTCCAGGAACTCCCCGCCATCGAGGGCCTGGCCCGCATCGACACCGTCTGTCTCGACAAGACGGGCACGCTCACCGAGGGCGGCATGGACGTGGCCGAGCTGCGCCCGCTCGGCGGCGCCGACGAGACGTACGTACGCAAGGTCCTCGGCGCCCTCGGCGAGTCCGACCCGCGGCCCAACGCCTCGCTCCAGGCCATCATCGACGCCTACCCGGACAGCGAGGACTGGCGCTGCACGCAGGCGCTGCCGTTCTCCTCGGCCCGCAAGTACAGCGGCGCCGCCTTCAGCGAGGGCGACGGGACGGGCAGCGCGTGGCTGCTCGGCGCGCCCGACGTGCTGCTGCCCGCCGGCGACCCGGCCCTCGCCGAGATCGAGGAGCTCAACCAGCAGGGCCTGCGCGTGCTGCTGCTCGCCCGCGTCACCAGAGACCTGGAGGACCCGCGGGTCAAGGAGGACGCCGGGCCGGCCGCGCTCGTCGTCCTGGAACAGCGCCTTCGCCCCGACGCCGCCGACACCCTGCGCTACTTCGCCGAGCAGGACGTCAAGGCCAAGGTCATCTCCGGCGACAACGCCGTCTCCGTGGGCGCGGTGGCCGGCAAGCTCGGCCTGAGCGGCGCGGAGAACACCGTCGACGCCCGGACCCTGCCCACCGACCAGGCGGAGATGGCCGACGCGCTCGACGAGGGCACGGTGTTCGGCCGGGTCACCCCGCAGCAGAAGCGGGACATGGTCGCGGCTCTCCAGTCGCACGGGCACACCGTCGCGATGACGGGCGACGGCGTGAACGACGTGCTCGCGCTCAAGGACGCCGACATCGGCGTCTCGATGGGCTCGGGCTCGGAGGCGACCCGGGCCGTCGCCCAGATCGTGCTGCTCAACAACAGCTTCGCGACGCTGCCCTCGGTCGTCGCGGAGGGCCGCCGCGTCATCGGCAACATCACGCGCGTGGCGACGCTGTTCCTGGTGAAGACCGTCTACTCGGTGCTGCTCGCGCTGCTCGTGGTCTGCTTCCAGGTCGAGTACCCGTTCCTGCCCCGGCACCTGACGCTGCTGTCGACCCTGACGATCGGCATCCCGGCGTTCTTCCTGGCCCTCGCGCCCAACAAGGAGCGGGCCAAGCCGCACTTCGTACGGCGGGTGATGCGGTACGCGATCCCGGGCGGGGTCGTCGCGGGGCTCGCCACGTTCGTGATGTACATGATCGCCCGGCACTTCTACACGGGCTCGGGCTCGCTGGGCGCGGAGACCAGTTCGGCGACGCTGACGCTGTTCCTGATCTCGATGTGGGTGCTTGCCATCGTCGCCCGCCCCTACACGTGGTGGCGGTTGTGCCTGGTGGCGGCGATGGGCCTCGCGTTCCTGCTGGTCCTGGTCGTGCCGTGGCTGCAGGACTTCTTCGCGCTGAAGCTGGTGGGTACCGCCATGCCGTGGACGGCGGTGGGCGTCGCGGCGGTGGCGGCGGTCGTCCTCGAATTCCTGTGGAAGTGGGTCGACCGCCGCTTTCCGGCGTGACCTCGGCTCAGAGCCAGCCCTTCTTGCGGACGAACCCGAAGGTCGCGAGGGCCGTCAGCAGCACCGTGCCGACCAGGATCGGCAGGGCGTAGAAGTTGTCGAAGCCGTACTCGTCGAGGTGGGCGAAGTTGGCTCCGGGGATGGCCGCGAAGGTCGACGGGATGACGAACATCAGCGTCATCGCCGTGAGCCTGCGGTTCTCGACCGTGGACGTCACCTGCTCCTCGGTCAGCGTGTTGAGCCGCTCCATGTCCCGGTTGAAGTCCCGCAGTTCGTCGCGGATCTCGGTGAGCAGGGCGATGGTCTGCGGGGTGCCGGCGGCGCCGTCCAGGGCCCGGTTCAGGTCGCGGGTGCCGGTGTTCGTGGTCATGGGTTCTTCTCTCTTCTGCGGCCGTCTCTGCGCACACGGGCATGACGGAGCGTCACGTACCGGCGGTGAGCGCACACGAGGGTGCGGCGGTCACGGCACGACGCGGGTACGCCTACGGGTGAGGTGACGCGGAGGGGTGTGGGGAAAAGCGCGACGACGTGCGGCTACGGACTCAGATCGAGCCGGAGGTCGAGGCGACGCGGTGCTGCAAAACAGTGCAACTCGGACTGTGGTCCATGGCGGATCGCCTCCTCTCGGCCGGTCGTGCGGCGTTCAGATCGCGCCTCACACGCTAACAGTGGTCCTACGGCCCCCAGGGGGGCGAAAAGTCCCGCGGCCCCGGGACGAAGGTCCCGGGGCCGCGGTCAGGGCGAGCGGAGCGCGTGCGCTCAGTTCACGTCGACGAAGTCGCTGGTCGACGTGACCGCCGGGGTGGTGGAGGTGCCGGCGAACTTGTAACGGAAGTAGCCGTCCGCGGACGCGGTGACCGTGGTCTTCAGGTTGCCCTTGGAGTCCGAGGTCACCGTCTTGACGTTCGAGTACGTGCTGGAGGTCTTCTTGCGGTACTGGAGCGTCACCTTCTGCTGGGTGTAGCCCGCGTACTTGCCGGTGTCCCAGTTGGCGCGGGACAGCAGGCCGGTGACCGTGATGGTCCTGCCCTTCTTGACCGGCTCGGGGGCGGCGTTGGTGGTGAGCTTGGAGTAGCGCTTGGTGCTGTAGGACTTGACCTTCTCGCGGATCGAGTAGTCGTAGTCCTTGGCCTGCACGGCCGCCATGACCTTCCAGGAGCCGGCGTCCGTGTTGTACAGGTCGTACGGGTCGACGGTGAAGCTCAGCGTGCAGGTCGACGTGGTGGAGTTGACCGTCTTGCAGGTGGTGGCGCCGTCGGCCTCGTTCTGCAGGGCACCGGTGTTGGAGGACTCCAGGTCCGTGCCGTGGTACACGAGCGCGTACCCGGAGGTGTTGTTGATGCCGGAGTCGTCCGTGGCGGTGAAGGTCACCTTGAAGTTGGCCTTGGCCGAGACGCCGAGGACGACGTCCGTGCCGCCGTGGACGACGACGTTCGAGATGGCGGTGTCGCCGTACTGGTCGTCGTTGCCGGAGGTGGCGGCGAACGTGGAGGCACGCGAAGCGGCGTGAGCGGCCTTGAAACCGGAGTTCACGTGGTCGGCGGCTGCGGTCAACGAGTTGTTGCCGTCCGCCTGCGCCGGGACGGCGAACGCGGTGAGGGCCAGGGCGCCGGAAACCGTCACGGCGGCCGCGGTGGCACGTATGCGCATGTGTTCCCCATTGGTGGAGAAGGGACCCGCGGTACTGGTGCTGTCACGCGGGCCCAAGTGGTCTAGGGGTCTGTTGACCCGCCAGATAGACCCGTGACCCGCGTGACTGGTTGTACGCCAGGTGAGAATTTTGTGATTGATTGACGAAGATCGGGTGCGGCTCAGTCGAACCAGCGGTCCCGCGCCAACTCCTGGGTGCGCGAAGGGTCTTCCAGGAGCGCCGCCACCTCGAACCGCCGCGGCCACTGCCCCGCCGCCCACGCGAGCCCCGCGGCGACCCCCTCCAGCGTCGCCGCGTGCACGGTGCCGTCGGGGCTGCGGCGCCAGTCGACCTCGGTCCCGGCGACGTACAGCTCCTCGTGCTCGACGTACGAGGCCGGGGTCGCGGCCCCGAGCAGCGTGCGCACGGAGTCGGGCACGGGGTGCTCGGCCCCCTCGGAACCGGTGATCTCGGCGTCCACGGCCTCGCTCAGGCGCCGCACCTGGAACAGCTCGGCGAGATGCGCGGCCCCGGACGGTGCGACGGGCAGCAGCGGGCGCCCGGCGGCGAGCGGGATCAGGTCGGGGGCGTCGGCGACGAGGGCGTCCGCCGCGTCCACGACGGTGACCTCGCCGTCGACGACGGCCCGCAGGTCGTCGGGCAGGGTGACCTGTTCGGGGTCGAGCGCGGCCAGCTTGCCGTACAGCGCGTGCAGTTGGGCCGCGCCCACCGGCCGCTCCGGGTCGGCGAGCCGATCCAGGAGCTCGGCGGCGCCGCCGGGCTCGTCGAGCAGCGCGGCCGCCGAGGTCCGCACGCCGAGGGCGCGCAGCACCTGCTCGTCGTCGAACCCGGCGGCGTCGGCGGCCTCGTACAGGCCGACGAGCAGCGGGTCGCCGCCTTCGGCGCGCAGACCGGCCGGCCGGCGGCCGTCCAGGACCGGATTGCCGCGCAGCCACCACGCCGTGTACGGGCGGACGAGCTCGTGGGTGCCGTCGGGCAGCAGGATCCGCACGGGCTGGGTGAGGGCGTCGCGCAGCGGGGGCCGCGAGAGCAGCGCGAGGGCCTGCGGCCACCGCTCCTCGTCCACCAGGTCCAGATCGCGTACGGCGACCAGCTCGGTGGCGACCGGCGGCACCGGGGTGTCGGGCAGCCGGTCCAGGACGTCCTCGCACCACACGTCGACGGCGTCGAGCAGACCCGCGTCGTCGGGCTCGGGGTAGTCGCTGTCGCGCGGGTCGAGTTCGTCGGGGTCGAGGACCACGTCGGTGGCGCGGACCAGGGCGAAGGTCGCGAGCACCCCGCAGGCGGCGAGCGGCTGCTCGCCCCACCGCTCGGCCAGCTCCTCGTCCGCGCAGGGCAGTTCGCCCTCGCGCAGGACGGACGCCAGGGGGCTGCCGGGGAGCACCAGTTCGGCGGCCGGGGCGAGCTCGCCGGTCTCGTCGGGCAGGGCGAGGGCGCCGAGCCACGGTTCGTCGCCGACGTCGAGGTGGGCGTCGCGCACCAGGGTGAGCACGACGTCCGCCAGCTCGTCGGCATCGAGCGTGCCTTCGTCGTCCCAGGCGGGCTCGTCGTCCAGGGACGCGGCGACGGCCGCCCGCAGCTGAGGCGTCGTCAGGACGGCGCGCGGCGTGGCGGGCAGTGCGCCCAGCTTCTCCAGGAGCGGGTGGGCGGCGTCGGCGTGGGCCACCTTGAGGCCGAGCCGGGCGAGGGCGTCGCCGGGCACCGCCGACGCCTCGGCGGCCGGCAGCAGCACCTGGCGCGGCCCGATGACGGTCCGGCCCCCGGCGAGCGGCACGGGCAGCCCGCTGAGCCGGTCGGGGTCGACCCCGGCGAGGGAGTCGTAGAGCCGCCGCCACCAGCCGGGGTCCTTCTCCAGGCCGGCCAGCCGGTCGATCGCCTCGGTCAGCGGGACGCGGGCGACGCCCAGCGTGCGCAGCTCCACGCGCCGTTCCAGCCCGGCGGGCAGCAGGCCGGTCAGCACGTCGGCGAGGACGCGCACGGTGTCGGCCCCGACGCCCTCGACGACCTCGGCGTCCCGCGGCTTGAGGGCGGCGGGCCGGTCGTCGTCATCGGAGGCGGGCGCCAGCGCCGGAGGCAGGAAGGCGGTGCGGGGCAGCCGTTCCAGGATCGCGGCCCGCAGCGCCCCGTCCAGCTCGCTCTTGCCGAGCGGGCCGGGCACGAGGTCGAGGATGCCGGGGCCCACGGGCCGCCAGTCGCCGAGCAGTTCGGTGTACGCGTCGGCGGCGCGCTCGGTGAGGAACCCGGTGAGCGGGCCCGGCGCGACGTGCCGCCGGGCGGTGTCCAGCGGGAACGAGGCGATGAGCAGCGCGGGCACGCCGAGGGCCTCGTCGCTCGGCGTGGGGGCGTGCAGCACGGGCGCGCTGCGCGGACTGCTCGGGGCGCCGTCGTCGTCGACCGGCACGGCCCAGGTGACGGACCAGTGGGGGCGCAGCCGCTCCTCGACGGGCCGGTCGGCGAGCAGGTCGGGGGTGAGGGCGCCGGTCCGGGTGACGGTGCGCCAGCGCAGCTCGGCGGGCTCGCGGGCGTCGTCCGAGATCACCGTGTACGCGTCCGTGGTGCGGCGGCGCAGCACGCGCGTCCCGGCGTCCGTGGTGACCGTGACCTCGGCGAGGCCGGGCAGGGCGAGCAGCAGCGTGTCGTCGACGTCGTCGAGGAGGCGGGCGGCGAGCGCCTCGGCGGCCTGGTCGCGCAGCGGCAGGATGACGACGGTGTCGTACCCGTCGGGCGCCTGGCCCTCGGCCGCGAACGGCAGCCGCAGCAGCGGTACGTGGCCGTCCCGGCGGCGCAGTTCGTCGCCGAGGCCGGGGCTGTGCCGGGCCACCTCGGCGGCGGCGATGCGCGCCTCGCCGAGCGACCAGCGCACGCCGCCGGTCCGCCCGACGACGGCGGGCTCGTCGGACACGGCGAGCACGGCGGCGAACCCGACGCCGAACCGGCCCACGGCGGTGCCGGAGTCCTCCCGCTTGGCGGAGGCCCGCAGGGTGGACAGCGACTCGACACCGGTGGCGTCCAGCGGGGCGCCGGTGTTCGCGGCGGCCAGCACGCCGTCCCGCAGGGTGAGCGCGAGCCGGCCCCCGGCCCCCGCGCGAGCGGCGGCGTCGGCGGCGTTCTGGGCCAGCTCGACGACGAGCCGGTCACGGTAGCCGCCGAGGGCGAGGTCCTCCTCGGCGTTCGCGTCCTCCCGGAACCGGGCCGCGCTCCCGGTCCATGCGTCCAGCACGCCGCGCCGCAGCCTGGCGGTGCCGAACGGGTCCATGCCCTCGGGTGCCGGCCCCACGATCTTGCTGACGCTCACGGGTGTCTCCTCCGGGCGGCTGTTGTCGGTCGGCCCGCACGGTATCGCGGCCACGGATCTGCCTCGCGAGCACCGTCGCCGGGTACGGGTCCGGTGGGGGCTGGCCGCGCGGGGAACTGCGCGAGCGGCCACGACGCAACCGGTACCCGCCTACGAAGCAGTCACCCGGCAGACGAGTGGGCGGCTACGAGTGACCCAGATCGTCCGCGCCCTCGGCCGGGGCCACGGTCACCGACCCCGCATCGGCGTCCGGCCGCAACGGAAGCGCATCGACCAGGGTCTCGTCGATCACGGGCGCGGCCGGCCGCGGAGGCTTCGGCATGACCGCGGCCTCCGAATGGCCGCCGCAGCCGTACGACAGGGACACGACCCGCCCGTCGGCCGGCGAGAACTCGTTCGCGCACACGCCGAAGGCCTGGCCGAGGGAGCCGCCGATCGGGGAGAGGAACCCGCACGAGACACAGGTGGCCGGGGCCGCCTGCGCCATCGGGGTCTTCGCGCCGAAGGACTCCTCCCAGCGGTCGGCCGCGACGTGCAGGCCGTAGCGCGACAGGACGCGCGCCCGGCGCATGCCCAGCTCCTCCGCGACCGCCGCGATCGACCCGCGGGACGGCACGACGGGCAGATCGGAGACCGGCCCCTCGGTCACCTCGACGTCCTCGGCCTCGACCAGCTCGGCCATCTCCTCGGAGACCGGCGCGTTCGGCGGCGGCGCGTCCTCGCCGGAGTAGCCCGGCTCCAGACGGAGGTCGTCGGCCTCGGTGGGCAGAAGATCGCCGGGTCCCAGGTCGCCGGGGCGCAGCCGCTCGCTCCACGGCACCCACTCGGGGGCCAGCAGGGCGTCCGGGCCCGGCAGGAGCACCGTCTCGTCGAGGGTGACGTACTTGGCGCGCGAGGCCCGGGCCACGGTCACGGCCCAGCGCCAGCCGCGGTAGCCGAACTCCTTGCACTCGAAGAGGTGCGTGACGACGCGGTCGCCCTCGACCACCGTCTCGACGTGCTCGCCGACCACACCGGGCGCGGCGGCCTCCTCGGCCGCGGTCCGGGCGAGATCGACCGCCTCGGCGCACAGGCGGTCAGGGGTGCGGCTTCGCGTTGTCGCTGCGCTCACAGGTATCGCTTCTCTCCTACGCCGTCTCACGAGTGCGCCATCCTGTGTGCGGGAGCGCGGACGGAGCGGACCGGAGGGCCGCGTCGACGTCCGCACCCGACGTTCCGGGCGCACCTACGCCATCCATTCTGCGGGATGGCCGAGAGGCGCGCGGCCGATAACAACCGCCGCGGGCGCGCTACGCACGCTACCTCGTCCGGCGCCCCGCGCCCACACCGACGTACGAGCCGCACCTGACGCGAAAGCCGACCCGCGTACCCATATCGGCACTAGTACGCCCGTTCAAGGGGCACTATGACTGGGTGGCTACCGCAAGGTCGTCGTCCGGTTCGTCGCGTGCGACGGGAGCGTCGGCGTACGCACAGAGCGGTTCGGGCCCGGTGCGCGGGGCCGTCCGCTCGGTCGGGCGTGCCCTGCACCTGCCGTTCACGGGCACGGCGCGCGGTATCCGAAAAGTGACCCACGCGCACGGCGCGGGCGAGTCGGGCCTCGGAAAACTCATCGAACTCCACGCGGTGAACGGCGCCGGCGACGTCATGATCACCGTCGCCCTCGCCTCGACGGTCTTCTTCTCCGTGCCGACGGACGAGGCGCGCGGGCGGGTCGCCCTGTACCTGGCCATCACGATGGCGCCCTTCACCCTCCTCGCCCCGGTCATCGGCCCGCTCCTGGACCGGCTGCCGCACGGGCGGCGGGCCGCGATGGCCGGTTCGATGCTGGCCCGGGCGCTGCTCGCGCTGGTCCTGTCGGGCGCGGTGGTGAGCGGCGGCATCGAGCTGTACCCGGCCGCGCTCGGCGTCCTCGTCGCCTCCAAGGCGTACGGAGTCGTCCGCTCGGCGGTCGTGCCGCGGCTGCTCCCACCCCGCTTCTCCCTGGTCAAAGCCAATTCCCGGGTCACCCTGGGCGGTCTGCTCGCCACCGGGGCCGCCGCGCCGGTCGGCGCGGGCCTGCAGCTGCTCGGGCCGCGCTGGCCCCTCTACGGCGCCTTCGTGATCTTCATGGCGGGAATGTTCCTGTCGATCTCGCTGCCGCCCAAGGTCGACTCCGCCAAGGGCGAGAGCAAGGCCCTGCTCGCCGCCGACGAGGCGCATCTGCACGGCCCCGTGAAGAAGCAGCGCAGGCCCGGCCTGCGCACCGTGGGCACGGCGGTCACCCACGCCCTCGCCGCGAACGCCACGCTGCGCTGTCTGTCCGGGTTCCTGATCTTCTTCCTGGCGTTCCTGCTGCGGGAGCACCCGCTGACCGGGCAGAGCGCGGCCATGTCGCTCGGCCTGGTGGGCGTGTCGGCCGGGGCGGGGAACGCGCTGGGCACGGCCGTCGGGGCGTGGCTGAAAGCGCGGGCGCCCGAGGTCATCATCGTGACCGTGGTGGCCGTGGTGCTCGGCGCCGCGATCACCTCCGCGATCTTCTTCGGGGCGTTCATGACGGCGTGTCTCGCGGCGGTCGCCGGT
Source organism: Streptomyces sp. cg35 (assembly GCF_050410835.1). Classification (NCBI taxonomy): domain Bacteria; kingdom Bacillati; phylum Actinomycetota; class Actinomycetes; order Kitasatosporales; family Streptomycetaceae; genus Streptomyces; species Streptomyces sp. cg35. The sequence continues at coordinate 5,004,586 of NZ_CP191268.1, read as the reverse complement.
TTCGCCCAGGCCCTGGCGAAGCTTTCGCTGGACGCGACGATCCAGCGGGACGTGCCGGAGGCCGTGCGGACGTCCGCGTTCGCCCGCTCGGAGACGCTGTTGCAGATGGCGTGGGTGGTGGGCGGTGCGATCGGGATCGCGCTGCCGTTGAACGGGACGTTGGGGCTTTCGGTGGCGGCGGGCATCGTGGCGGTGGGATGGGCGTCGACGGTGCGGGGTCTTCTCTGGGCCGCGCGTCGAGGGGGGCCCGCGCGCACGCGAGTGGCTTAGCGCCTGCCGGGTCTCCGTGCGGTGCCGGGTGCGGGTCCCGTCGTGGCTGGTCGCGCAGTTCCCCGCGCCCCTGAGATGCGCACTTCGTGCGCCATCTCAGGGCGGAGATGGCGCATCTCTTGATGGAGGCGCGGCGAAGCCGCAGGCCTCCAGGGGCGCGGGGAACTGCGCGAGCAACCACCCACTCACCGTCAGCCGCCAACCGGGGACCGGGGACGCGAGGAACCGCGCGAGAAGCCCCGCCGGACCCGTACCCGGCAATGCGAGCGCAGCGCCCCGGCGCCCCGGCCACGCCGACGGACCACCCACCCCGAGACGTACCGGCGGCGCCCGATAGCCTTCGCCCATGACCTCCCAGCGTTTCGTAGTGCGCCACAGGCGCACCGTGGCCGCCGTCGGTGCCGTCGGCGCCGGACTGCTCGTCCTCTCCGCCTGCGACAAGCCGACCCCGCTGGCCACCGTCACGGTGGGCCGCGACACGGTGAACTCCGAGGCCTCCTGCTACAACGACGGCAAGGCGCTCAAGCCGACGTCGCTCGAGGGCTGCCTGAAGGACAAGGACGCCAAGTCCATCAAGGTCGACCCCGACGAGACGGTCCGCATCGGCGTCGACCCGGAGATCGCGGACAAGGGCTGGACGATCCTGATGAACGGTCAGCCGCTGACCGACTCCAGCAAGAAGACGTACCGCACGGTCCCGGGCAGCGTGTTCTTCAACCAGCAGTACGGCGCCACCGGCGGCTCCACCACCGTGACGATCCTGCAGGGCGGCGACTCCAAGGCGTACGGCCTGTGGTCGTTCAAGCTCAAGAAGGACTCCTGACGGACACCGGCACCCGCGTACTGATCGCCACCGCGGTCCCGGCCGAACGGGACGCGGTGGCGCGGGCACTGCCCGCCCACCCGGCGGTCGACGTCGTCGCCGTGGGCGTGGGCCCCGCGGCCGCCGCGGCCGGCACCGCCACGGCCCTCACCAAGGCCGAACTGACCGGCCGCCCGTACACACTGGTCGTCTCCGCCGGCATCGGCGGCGGTTTCGCCACCCCGCCCGGCACGGTCCTGATCGCCGACGCGATCACCGTGGCCGACCTCGGCGCCGAGACCCCCGAGGGCTTCCTGCCGGTCACCGAACTCGGCTTCGGCACCGTCACCCACCGTCCGCCGGCTTCCCTCGTACGAGACCTCGCCGCGGCCACCTCCGCCACCGTCGGCACCGTGCTCACCGTCTCCACGGTGACCGGCACCGCCGACCGCGCCGCGCTGCTCGCCCAGCGCCACCCCGGCGCCGTCGCCGAGGCGATGGAAGGATTCGGGGTCGCCGAGGCCGCCGCCGCGCACGACGTGCCCGTGGCCGAGATACGCGCCGTCTCCAACGCCGTCGGGCCCCGCGACCGCGCCGCCTGGCGCATCGGTGACGCGCTCGCCGCGCTCACCGACGCGTTCAGGAAGTCGGCGCCCGTACTGGAGAGTTGGAAGAACACATGACTGACACGACGCGCATCGCCTTCTCGCCCTGCCCGAACGACACCTTCGTCTTCGACGCCTGGGCCCACGGCCGCGTCCCCGGCGCCCCCGCGCTCGACGTGACCTTCGCGGACATCGACATCACCAACGGCGTCGCCGAGCGCCGCGAGGACGCGTACGACGTCCTCAAGGTCAGCTACGCGGTCCTGCCGTACGTCCTCGACGACTACGCGCTGCTGCCGTGCGGCGGCGCGCTGGGCCGCGGCTGCGGCCCGCTGGTCCTCACCCGGGAGCCGGGCGTGGACCTCTCCGACAAGCGGGTCGCGGTGCCGAGCGAGACCTCGACCGCGTACCTCCTGTTCCGCCTGTGGGCGGCGGACACGGTCCCCGGCGGCGGCGTCGGCGAGATCGTCGTCATGCCGTTCCACGAGATCATGCCCGCGGTGCGCGACGGGAAGATCGACGCCGGGCTCGTCATCCACGAGGCCCGCTTCACGTACCAGAACTACGGCCTGCACAAGCTGGCCGACATGGGCGAGCACTGGGAGGCCACGACCGGCCTGCCGATCCCGCTCGGCGCGATCATCGCGCGGCGCGATCTGGGCGCCGAGAAGCTGACGGCGTACGCGGAGGCCGTCCGCACCTCGGTCCGGATGGCCTGGGACGATCCGGAGGCCTCGCGCCCGTACGTCATGGCGCACGCCCAGGAGATGGACCCGGCCGTCGCCGACCAGCACATCGGGCTGTACGTCAACGAGTTCACCGCCGACCTCGGCGAGGACGGCTACGCGGCGATCCGGGGCCTGCTGACCCGGGCGGCGGCCGAGGGCCTGGTCCCGGCCCTCGCCCCGGACGCCCTCGCCTTCCCGTAGGACGGCGGCGGCTCAGACGTCCAGCTGATCGGCCACCGCGCGCAGCAGACCGGCGATCTTCGCGCCGGCGGCCTTGTCGGGGTAGCGGCCGCGCTCCAGCATCGGCGTGATGTTCTCCAGCAGCGTCGTCAAGTCCTGGACGATGGAAGCCAGTTCGTCCGGCTTGCGGCGCTGCGCCGCGGCGACGGACGGGGTCGGGTCGAGGATCGTGACGGAGAGCGCCTGGTCGCCGCGCTGGCCGGCGACCACCCCGAACTCGACGCGCTGGCCGGGCTTGAGGGCGTCGACACCAGCGGGAAGTACGGAGGAATGCACGAAGACGTCACCGCCGTCGTCGCGGGAGAGGAAGCCGAAGCCCTTCTCGCTGTTGAACCACTTGACCTTGCCGGTAGGCACGTGAAGTCCTCGTCCTCGTCACTGAAAGAAAACGCTCTGGATAGCAGTACAGCGGGTCGTGGTACGACCCGCCGCCCCCAAGACTATGGGTCCCGGGGCCGCTGACAAGACGTCGCCGAATTGTTCCTTCGGGCTGGGAACTACCCTGGCTGGGTGCGCGACAAAACCCAAGTCAATTCCCGGGCGACCGAGGCGGGGCCCGGCGACGGCCTCGTGAAAGCGGGCGGCATCGTCTTCATCGTGGGGGCGATCGCCACCCTCGTCACGGTGGCCCCGCTGTTTCTCGGCACCGACCCGTTCCCGCCGCTCGCCTATGCGGTCTGCATGCTGATGGGCGTCGGTTTTCTGCTGGCCGCGGCCGGCGTGGTCCGCGGCATCTCGGCTCAGCGCCGGGCGGCGCGCTCCACGTAGCTCTCCAGCCAGGCCGGGAACGCGGTCAGGTCCGGCAGCACCACGTCGGCGCCCGCCGCCTTCAGCTCGTCGGCGTCGCAGGGCCCGGTCGTGACGCCGACGGAGAACGCGTCCGCGGTGCGCGCGCCGCGGACGTCGCCGATGTGGTCGCCGACGTAGACGCTCGCGCCGTGCTCGCGCAGCGCCTCCGCCTTGCCCTCGGCCCACAGGTTGCCGACGACGACGTCCGCGTCGATGCCCAGGTGGTCGAGGTGGAGCTTCGCGTTCGGCTCGTACTTGGCGGTGACGACCATCGTGCGGCCGCCCGCGGCGCGCACGGCGGCCATCGCCTCGTGGACGCCCGGCATGGGCAGGGTGGGCTCGATGGCGTATGTGGGATACATCTCACGGTAGAGATCGGCCATCGCCGGGACCCGCTCCGGCGGGCACCAGTTGGCCAGCTCGTCGACGAGCGGCGGCCCCAGACGCGTGACGACCAGATCCGCGTCGACGTACAGGCCGGTCTGCTCGGACAGGGCCACCCAGGTCGCCCGGATACCGGGACGCGAGTCGATCAGCGTCATGTCGAGGTCGAAGCCGACGGTGGGTCCGGTGGGTCCAGGGCGATCGGTGTCTATGAGGGCAGCCATGGGGGCCATTGTGCCCCGGCATACGATGACCCCGCACAGCTCGCACTTAGCCAAGCCTTACCAAGCCCATGCATCGGAGCCCCATGCCTGTCAGACGCCGTGACGTCAGGGTCCTCGCGATCGTGGCCGCGGCCGTGGCGCTGGCCCTCGCGGTGCTGCTCAGCCTTGCGGTGGGCGCACGCGCGATCGCGCCGTCCGCCGTGTTCGACGCCCTGCTGCACGGCGGTCACAGCGACGCCGCCGAGGTGATCCGAGGTCTGCGGCTGCCGCGTACGGTCATCGGCCTGATGGTCGGCGCGGCCCTCGCGCTGGCCGGCACGGTCCTGCAGGGCATCACCCGCAACCCGATCGCCGACCCGGGCATCCTCGGCATCAGCCAGGGCGCGTCGGTCGGCGTGGTCCTCGCCCTCGCGTACCTGGGCATCCACACCCTCACCGGCTACGTGTGGTTCGCGTTCGCCGGGGCGGGCCTCGCCTCGGTCGCCGTCTACGCGATCGCGTCCAGCGGCAGAGGCGGCGCGACCCCCATGAAGCTGGCCCTGGGCGGCGCCGCGATCAACGCGCTCCTGGTCTCGGTCACGACCGCGATCCTCACCACCAAGGCCTCGGCGCTCGACGAGTTCCGGTTCTGGCAGGTGGGTTCGCTCTCCGGCCGCGACGCGGACCTGGTCGGCCAGGTCTGGCCGTTCCTCCTCGTCGGCACGGTGCTGGTCCTCTCGGTGGCCCGCGGTCTGGACGCGCTGGCGCTCGGCGAGGACGTGGCGAAGGGCCTCGGGCAGCGGGTGGCGACGGTACGGATCGTCGGCGGCCTGGGCGCGACGGTCCTCACCGGGGTCGGCGTCGCCGCGGCCGGCCCGATCGCCTTCATCGGCCTGGCCGTCCCGCACATCGCCCGCGCCCTGGTCGGCTCGGACCACCGCTGGCTGCTGCCGATGGCGGCGCTCACGGGCCCGGTGATGCTGCTGGTCTCCGACACGGTCGGCCGGGTGGTCTTCCCGCCGAGCGAGGTGCCCGCGGGCGTGATGACGGCACTGATCGGCGTCCCGTTCCTCGTCACACTCGTCCGCAGGAAGGCGGTACCCGCATGAGCGCCACACTCACCCGTGTCCGCCCGTCCGGCTACACGCTCGTCCGCGCGGGCCGGGCCCGCTTCCTCCTGCACCGCAGGGCGGCGGCGGTGGCGGCGATCCTGACGATCGCGCTGGCCGCGAGCTGCGTGGCGTACCTGTGCGTGGGCGAGACGTTCACGAGCCCCGCCGAGGTCTTCAAGGTCCTCACGGGGCAGCCGTCGCCGGACGAACTCGTCGTGGGCACCCTCCGGGAGCCCCGCATGGTGGTCGGCCTGCTGGTCGGCGCGGCGTTCGGCGTGGCCGGGGCGCTCATCCAGACGGTGGCGCGCAACCCCCTGGCCAGCCCGGACATCATCGGCATCAGCCAGGGCGCGAGCGCGGTGACGGTGGCGGCGATGACGTTCGGCCTCACCTCGTACGCGTTCCTCCCCTACGTCTCCGTGGCCGGCGGAGTCGTCGCCGCGGCCCTGGTCTACGTCTTCGCGTGGCGCGGCGGCCTGCACGCCACCCGCTTCGTCCTGATCGGCATCGGCTTCGCGATCGCCCTGCGCTCGATCACCACGCTGTTCATGACGAAGGGCGACTACCTGGTCGCCCAGCAGGCCCAGATCTGGATGACGGGCTCCCTCAACGGCCGCGGCTGGCCGGAGGCCCAGCCGCTCGCCTGGATCCTGCTGATCCTGGCCCCGTTCGTCGCCTGGGCGGCACGGGCGCAGCGCACGGTCACGATGGACGACGACACGGCGACGGCCCTCGGCATCCGGCTCGGCCGGGTGCGCCTGGGCCTGGTGGCACTCGGCGTGATCCTCGCGTCCGTGGCGACCGGGGCGGCGGGCCCGGTGGACTTCGTGGCGCTCCTTGCCCCCCAGATCGCCCGCCGTCTGACCCGCACGGCACAGATCCCGCTGCTCTGCTCGGCCCTCCTGGGGGCGGTGATCATCGTCGTGGCCGACCTCCTGGCGCGCCGCCTCTTCTCCCCCACGGAACTCCCGGTCGGCGTCCTCACGGCGGCCGTCGGCGCCCCGTACCTGATCTGGCTGATCGTCCGCAGCCGCACCGTCCGCCCTTCCGGAGGCACCGCATGAGCCGGCTCTCGGCCCGCGATCTGACGCTCGCCTACGAGGACCGCACCGTGGTGCACGACCTCGACCTGACGGTGCCCGACGGCCGCGTCACGGTCATCGTCGGCCCGAACGCCTGCGGCAAGTCGACGACCCTCCGGGCCCTCGGCCGCCTCCTCAAGCCGGCCGGCGGCTCGGTCCTCCTGGACGGCAAGGCCCTGACGGACCTGCCCACCAAGAAGATCGCCCAGCAGATCGGCCTGCTCCCCCAGTCGCCCACGGCCCCCGAGGCGATCACGGTCGCCGACCTCGTGTCACGCGGCCGCCAGCCCCACCAGAGCTGGTGGCAGCAGTGGTCGGACGCGGACGAGAAGGCGGTCACCGAGGCGATGCGCCGCACCGACGTCGCGACCCTCGCGGACCGCAACGTGGACGAGCTCTCGGGCGGCCAGCGCCAGCGCGTCTGGATCGCGATGGCCCTCGCCCAGGAGACGGACATCCTCCTCCTCGACGAGCCCACCACCTTCCTGGACATCTCGCACCAGGTCGAAGTCCTCGACCTGGTAAGGCAGTTGAACCACGACAAGGGCCGTACCATCGCCCTCGTCCTGCACGACCTGAACCAGGCGGCCCGCTACGCCGACCACCTGGTCGCCATGAAGGAGGGCCGCATCGTCGCCGAGGGAGCCCCGGCGGAGATCGTCACGGCGGATCTGGTCAAGGAGGTCTTCGGCCTGGACTGCGTAGTGGTCCCCGACCCGGTGACGGGTTCCCCCCTGGTGGTCCCGGGCCGCCCCTGGAGCGCCACGGGTTGAGGGTCAGCCGTTAGGACGCCCCGCGCTGCACCCCAGCCCCGGGGCTCCGCTCCTCAATCGCCGGAGGGGCTTGATTGGTGTACTCGCGTACGAGACGGGAGGGGCCGGTCTGGGTATGTGCGCGCGCAGCACAGCTCACGCGGTGACGAAGCCCGAAGCAACCGGCGAGGCCATCAAGATGGCGAGCACGGACATGCCCAGGGCGGCCCCGCACCCACCCACACACCTGTCGGAGACAACGGAAAGCCGCCAACCGAAGCCCAGACGGCCACCCTCCCTTCAAAGCGCACCGCCCACGAACGCCCCCGCACCGAAAGGCAACACATGAGCGCCTCCCTCACCCGCCGCGGCCCCCTCGTAGGCACCCTCGCCCTGGCCCTGACCCTGACAGCGGCCTGCAGCTCCAACGACTCCGGCTCGCCCGATTCCGCCTCCAGCACCGCAGGCACCGGCACGCACACCGTCAGAACCGCCATGGGCGACGTCAAGGTCAAGAACACCCCGAAGCGCGTGGTCGTCCTCGACACCGCCGAACTCGACTCGGCGATCACCCTCGGCGTCCACCCCGTGGGCGCCACCCGCGCCGGCGCCGAACAGTCCTTCCTCTCCTACCTCCCGAAGTCGCAGACCACCGGCATCACCGAGGTGGGCGAGATCGCGAACGCCAACCTGGAGAAGATCGCGGGCCTCAAGCCCGACCTCATCCTCAGCAACAAGGTCCGCGACGGCGGGCGTTACCAGCAGCTCAGCGCCATCGCCCCCACGGTCCTCACGGAGTCGACCGGCTACCCCTGGAAGCAGAACTTCCTCACCCACGCCGACGCCCTCGGCAAAAAGGCCGAGGCCAGGACCGTGATCAAGAAGTACGAGACGCACGCGGCGGCCGTCACGAAAGCACTCGGCGGAAAGACGAAGGCAGCCGCCACGGACGTGAACGTGGTCCGCTTCGTCGAGGGCGCCGACATCCGCATCTACGGCAAGCAGAACTACATCGGCACGATCCTGGCCGACGTCGGTCTGGGCCGCCCGGCGATCACCGACAAGGCCAAGGACGGGTTCTCGTACGACGTCAGCCCGGAACAGATCGACAAGGCGGACGCGGACGTCATCTTCACGTCGACGTACGGCAATCCGGGCAAGGCGAAGGTCACGCAGACCACGACGAGCGGCCTGTGGCGGGGACTCAGGGCGGTCAGGGACGACAGGGTGTTCCAGGTGGACGACGAGCTGTGGATCCAGGGCATCGGCTACACGGCGGCGAACAAGATCCTGGCGGAACTCCGGTCGGACCTGACGAACTGACCCCGCACCGGCACCTCTGACCGGCGCCCCTAACCGGCACGCGCACCGGCCCCCCGCACCACCACACCTCACATGCGGCTGCGCTGCGATCGCCACACCAGATACAACGCGGAGGCGATCGCGGCACAGCGCAGCACCCACGGCCAGGTCTCCCCGAGCGCCCCGCTCATCCGCCCGTCGGGAATCGGCGCGCCCCAGCGCCCTTCCGTGCGTCCCCACAGCCAGACGATGCCGCCCACCACGGCGAGGCCCGGCAGACCGAACACGGCCCACTTCTTCTGCCCGATCGTCAGCCGCCGGGACAGATAGACGACGGCCCAGCCGATGAGCAGCGCGAGAACGTTGCCGAGAACGGCACCGGCGACGAGGGCGACGGCGGCGAGGAGCAGCAGGGGGTTGGTCCAGCCCGCGACAGGGGCGACCCGCGGCACGAACCGCCGCGCCCCCCGCCCCCGGCCCGCCTCGGCCTCGGCACCGCTCCCGTCACCCTCCGCGTCTCCCGCGCCCGCACCCGTACCCGCCCCCGCCTCACCAGGACCGGACGGCTTGCGCAGATCGGGCCCCCCGCCCCGCGAAGAGGACCGCGGGGGCGAGCCCGGCGGCGGCTTGAGGATGTCGGGGATCTCCACGCCGCCCACGAACCCCGGCACCGTGTCCGTGTCGGCGAGCGACCCCGCTCCTCCGGCACCGATCCGCCACCAGTCGTCCTCCCCGCCGGACGCCCCGAGTTCATCGGTCCCGGCGAGATGCGGCGGCGACGGCGCGCCGGAGTCGTCGCGGGCGGGCTCGTCACGGGCGGGATCGCGCCGGGGCCGCGGCACGATCCGCCGCAGCCCGCCGCCCTTGGGAGCGCGCTGCTCGGGCAACGGCCGGGTCAGCGGCGCCGCCGGGTCGGCGGCGGCCCCGCCCGCCCCGCCCTCTTGGGCCCCGCTGACTATCCGGTCGGGGCTGCCGAGCCGGTCCAGGATGCGGCGCACGGCGGCCGGGCTGTCGACGGTGACCCGGGCGCGGCGCCGGTCGATCTCGCCGCGCAGCTCCGTCACCAGCCGCATCCGGGTCGCCGACGGCAGCTGCCGCTGCTGGGCCAGGTCTCCGACCCGGCTCAGATAGTCGAAGACGAGCTGATCACTCTCGATCCCCACGAAGTCCCCTCCGGGGTGGCGCAGTTGACACCCCGACGGTACAGCGCCCCGGAGGGGCGCGGGGAACTGTGCGACCAGCCACGACAGAACGTCCACCCGGCAACGCACGGCGGCAGGCAGGACGGAAGCCGGAGAACGCCCGCTACCGTGGGTCAGATGAGCCCCAGCGAGCAGACCCCGGCGGCGGCCACCACGGCCCCCCGTTCCCTGGCGGAAGCCCTCCGCTCCCGGGACGACGCGTCCCTGGCCCGTCTCCTGCGGGCCCGCCCGGATCTGCTCGGCCCGGTTCCGAACGACCTGACCCAGCTGGCCACCCGGGCCGGCACGCGGGCCTCGGTGGTCCGCGCCCTGGACCGCTTGGACCGGTTCACGCAGCAGGTGGCGCAGGCGCTCTCGGTGGCCCCGGAACCGGCGACGTACGCGGCGCTGCTCGGTCTGCTGCCGGGCGAGGAGGCGGAGCGGGCGCTGCCGGGCGCCGTGGCGACGCTGCGCGAGCAGGCCCTGCTGTGGGGCGGGGACGACCAGCTCCGCCTCGTCCGTACGGCCCGCGAGCTGCTGGCGCCGGGACCGCAGCACCCGTCCCCCACGGGGCTGGGCCCGACGGTCGCCGAGGCCACGGCAGGGATCTCGCCGACCCGTCTGCAGGAGATCGTCGCCGCGGCCGGGCTGGCGTCGACGCACGACCCGGTGTCGGCGGTGGCGGCGCTCACGGAGCTGTTCACCACGCCCGCGCGCATGTCGGCGCTCCTCGACGAGGCGCCGGCCGAGTCCATCGACGTACTGAGCCGCCTGGTGTGGGGGCCGCCGTACGGGCAGGTGACGGCCCAGCCGGCGGCGCATCTGCGCTGGCTGCTCGACCGCGGTCTGCTGCTGCCGACCGCGCCCGGCACGGTGGTGCTGCCGCGCGAGGCGGCGCTGCACCTGCGCGGCGGCCGGGCGCACCGCGAGCTGGAGCCCGTGGCGCCCGAGGTGCGGGAGAAGGCGCCGCACCGTCCACAGGTTGTGGACGCCGCGGCGGCGGCGCAGGCGTACACGGCGCTCGCGACGGTCGAGGAGCTGCTGAAGGACTGGGACGAGGGCGGGCCCGCGGTGCTGCGGGCGGGCGGCCTGAGCGTGCGGGACCTCAAGCGCACGGCGGCGGCCCTCGACACGACGGAGCCGCAGGCCGCCTTCTGGGTCGAACTCGCCTACGCCGCGGGCCTGCTGGCGTCGGACGGCGAGGCCGACGAGCGGTACGCGGCGACGCCCGCGTACGACGAGTGGCTGGAGCGGCCGCCGGCCGAGCGGTGGACGCGGCTCGCGGCGGCGTGGCTGGCGGCGACGCGCACGGCGGGCGTGGTCGGCGGCCGGGACAGCAAGGACCGGGCGCTGTCGGCGCTGGGCCCGCACCTGGACCGCTCGGCGGCGCCCGAGGTCCGCCACCGGGTCCTGACGCTGCTGTCGGACCTGCCGGAGGGCACGGCGCCCGACCCGGAGTCGGTCGTGGCCCGGCTGACCTGGGAGCGGCCCTCGCCCGCCGCCCGGGACCTGCGCACGCGGCTGGCCCGCTGGACCCTGTCCGAGGCGGAGTCGCTCGGGCTGACGGGCCGCGGGGCGCTGTCGGGGCACGGCCGCGCGCTGCTCACGGTGCAGGACCTGACGCCTGCCGAGCGCGCCGCGGCGACGCTGAAGGCGGAGAAGCTCATCGCCCCGCTGCTGCCGGAACCCCTGGACCACCTCCTGCTCCAGGCGGACCTGACGGCGGTGGCCCCCGGCCCCCTGGAGCGTCCGCTCGCGGACGCCCTGTCGGTGCTGGCCGACGTCGAGTCGAAGGGCGGCGCGACGGTGTACCGGTTCACGCCGGGCTCGGTGCGGCGCGCACTCGACGCGGGCCGCACCGCGTCCGACCTGCACGCCTTCCTCACCCAGCACTCGCGCACGCCGGTCCCCCAGCCCCTGACCTACCTCATCGACGACGTGGCCCGCCGCCACGGCCATCTGCGGATCGGCGCGGCCTCCGCGTACGTCCGCTGCGACGACGACGCCCTGATGGGCGAGATCCTCGCGGACAGGCGGGCGGCGCCGCTGCGGCTTCGCCGGCTCGCGCCGACGGTCCTCGCGGCCCAGGTGGACCCGGGCACGCTCCTGGAGGGCCTGCGCTCGATGGGGTTCGCGCCGGCCGCGGAGACGCCCGAGGGCGATGTCCTGATCACCCGCGCCCATGCGCACCGCACCCCGCCGCGCACGGCTCCGGAGCCGGTCCCGGACGGGCCGCCGCTGCCCGACGGCACGCTCCTCGACGCCGCGATCCGGGCGATCCGGGCGGGCGACATGGCGGCGACGACCCCGCGCAGAACGGCGCCCGCCCACCCCGGCGGCGGCGAACTGCCCCGCACGGCGGCCGCCGAGACCCTCGCCACGATGCAGGCCGCGGTACTCACCGGCGACACCCTGTGGATCGGTTACGTGAACGCGGAGGGCGCCGCCAGCCAGCGCGTCATCGCCCCCATCCGCGTCGAGGGCGGCTTCGTGACGGCGTACGACCACACGGCCGACGAGGTGCGGACGTATCCGCTGCACCGGGTGACGGGCGTGGCGGAGCTCTCCGAGCAGTAGAGGAGCGGCGGACGCGACCTGAGTCACTCCGCGCACCGCGCGGCATGCGGCACACTGGACGTTTGGCCACACCGGGCCAGGGCCAGCAGAAAGGGTGCCGCGCGTGAACGGTCCACTCATCGTCCAGTCGGACAAGACCCTGCTCCTCGAGGTCGACCACGAGCAGGCCGACGACTGCCGCCGGGCGATCGCGCCGTTCGCCGAGCTGGAGCGGGCGCCGGAGCACATCCACACGTACCGGCTGACGCCGCTGGGGCTGTGGAACGCGCGGGCGGCCGGCCACGACGCGGAGCAGGTCGTGGACGCGCTCGTGCAGTACAGCCGCTACCCGGTGCCGCACGCGCTGCTGGTCGACATCGCCGAGACGATGGACCGCTACGGCCGGCTGACGCTGTCCAAGCACCCGGCGCACGGCCTGGTGCTGACGACCACGGACCGCCCGGTGCTGGAGGAGATCCTGCGCTCCAAGCGGGTGCAGCCGCTGGTCGGCGCCCGGATCGACGCGGACACCGTGGCCGTGCACCCCTCCGAGCGCGGCCAGATCAAGCAGACGCTGCTGAAGCTGGGCTGGCCGGCCGAGGACCTCGCCGGGTACGTCGACGGCGAGGCGCACCCGATCGAGCTGGCGGAGGACGGCTGGTCGCTGCGCCCGTACCAGAAGCAGGCCGTCGAGGGCTTCTGGCACGGTGGGTCCGGCGTCGTCGTGCTCCCCTGCGGCGCGGGCAAGACGCTCGTCGGCGCGGGCGCGATGGCACAGGCCAAGGCCACCACGCTGATCCTCGTCACGAACACGGTGTCGGCCCGGCAGTGGAAGCACGAGCTGGTGAAGCGGACGTCGCTGACCGAGGACGAGATCGGCGAGTACAGCGGTACGAAGAAGGAGATCCGCCCGGTCACCATCGCCACGTACCAGGTGCTGACGACGAAGCGGAAGGGTGTCTACCCGCACCTGGAGCTGTTCGACTCCCGGGACTGGGGCCTCGTCGTCTACGACGAGGTGCACCTGCTGCCCGCGCCGGTCTTCAAGTTCACCGCCGACCTGCAGGCGCGCCGCCGTCTCGGCCTGACCGCGACCCTGGTCCGGGAGGACGGCCGTGAGTCGGACGTCTTCTCGCTCATCGGCCCCAAGCGGTTCGACGCGCCGTGGAAGGAGATCGAGGCGCAGGGGTACATCGCCCCGGCGGACTGTGTCGAGGTCCGGGTCAACCTCACCGACTCCGAGCGGCTCGCGTACGCCACCGCCGAGGCCGAGGAGAAGTACCGCTTCTGCGCGACGACGGCGACGAAGCGCAAGGTCACCGAGGCGCTGGTGAAGAAGCACGCGGGTGAGCAGACCCTCGTCATCGGCCAGTACATCGACCAGCTCGACGAGCTGGGCGCCCACCTGGACGCCCCGGTCATCAAGGGCGAGACGACGAACGCGGTGCGCGAGAAGCTGTTCGACCAGTTCCGGGAGGGCGAGCTCTCCGTCCTCGTCGTGTCGAAGGTCGCGAACTTCTCCATCGACCTGCCGGAGGCGACGGTCGCCATCCAGGTCTCGGGCACGTTCGGCTCGCGGCAGGAGGAGGCGCAGCGCCTCGGCCGTGTCCTGCGCCCGAAGGCGGACGGGCACAAGGCCCGCTTCTACTCGGTCGTCGCCCGCGACACGATCGACCAGGACTTCGCGGCGCACCGCCAGCGGTTCCTGGCCGAGCAGGGCTACGCGTACCGGATCGTGGACGCGGACGAGCTGCTCGCCGAGGGCTGACGCAGCGCCACGACGACGAGAGCCAGGCCGAGCAGCGGGTACGGGGACGCCAACGGCTGCTGCCACCAGGCGAGTTGCAGGTCCAGGTCGCCCTGGTGGGGCAGCAGCCACATGGTGCGGGCGGTGAAGAGCAGCGCGACGGCCGCGGTCGTACGTCGATGGCCCGCCGCCCACGTCAGCGCCAGCAGCGGGACGCACCACACCCAGTGGTGGGACCAGCTGATGGGTGAGACGAGGAGCGCGGTGAACGCGGTGAGGGCGATGCCGTGCGCCTCGGTGCGGGCGCGCGCGGCCGCGTACAGTCCGGCCAGCGCGACGAGGACCGCGGGGACGGCCCACAGCGCGCCGGGTTCGGTGGTGTGCAGCGCGCGGTCGATCAGGCCCTGCAGCGACTGGTTGTCGACGATCCACGCCTTGCCGACGCGCCCGGTCTCGTAGAGCCGCCGCGTCCAGAACTCCCAGCTGGCGTACGGGAGTACGAGCGCGCCCAGCGCCACGGTGCCGGCGCAGCCCGCCGCCGCGCAGGCCGCTTCGCGGCGGCGGCCGGTCAGCAGCAGGTACACGATGAAGACGGCCGGGGTGAGCTTGATGCCGGTCGCGATGCCGAGCGCGACGCCCTTGCCGCGGGCGCCGTTGCGCCGGGTCAGGTCCCACAGGACGAGGCACGCCAGGGCGAGGTTGATCTGCCCGAACAGGACGGTCTGGAAGACGGGTTCGAGCCAGAGCGCTCCGCTGGTGAGCAGGGCGGTCCCGGCCCGCGTCGTCTTCAGGCCCGCCAGGCGGCAGGAGAGGTGGACCAGGACGGCGATGAGCCCGATGTTGCCGAGGAGGAAGGCGGCCTTGAGGGCGGGCAGGGGGAGCCAGGTGGTCGGGATGAAGAGGAGTGCGGCGAACGGGGGGTAGGTGGCGGGGAGTTGCCACGCCGTGACCGTGAACCCGTAGAGGTCGCCGCCGCCGGCTGCCGCCGCGGCGCCCTCGGCCCGGTAGACGAGGACGTCGGACATGGGGGCGTGCTGGGCGGCGCAGAGGGTGAGCAGGGCGATGACGGAGAGGCCGAGCAGAAGGGGGGCGGCGACTTTGCGCAAGCTCATGATCACGGTGAGCAACCATAAGTCAAGCCCCTCCGGCTGCTGAGGAGCGGGGTCCGGGCAGAACCCCGCGTCCTCGGCGCCGTTGCCGCTGGACTAGAAGCCCGCCCGGAAGCGGCGCAGGCGGAGACTGTTGCCGACCACGAACACCGACGAGAAGGCCATCGCCGCGCCCGCGATCATCGGGTTCAACAGCCCCGCCGCGGCGAGCGGGAGCGCCGCCACGTTGTAGGCGAACGCCCAGAACAGGTTGGACCGGATCGTGCCGAGCGTCCGGCGCGACAACCGGATCGCGTCGGCCGCCGACCGCAGGTCACCGCGGACGAGGGTGAGGTCACCGGCCTCGATCGCCGCATCCGTCCCCGTCCCCATCGCCAGCCCCAGATCGGCCTGCGCCAGCGCCGCCGCGTCGTTGACGCCGTCGCCGACCATGGCGACCGAACGCCCCTCGCCCTGGAGGCGCTTGACGACGTCGACCTTGTCCTGGGGCAGCACCTCGGCGACGACGTCGTCCGGCGCGATACCGACCTCCGCCGCGACGGAGCGGGCCACCGCCTCGTTGTCCCCGGTCAGCAGCACCGGGCGCAGGCCGAGCGCACGCAGCCGGCGGACCGCGTCGGGGCTGGTCTCCTTCACGGCGTCGGCGACCTCCAGGACGGCGCGGGCCTCGCCGTCCCAGGCCACGGCGATCGCCGTACGCCCGGCGGCCTCGGCCGCGGACTTGGCGCGGGCCAGCCCGGCGGGCAGGCGGATCTCCCAGCCGGCGAGCAGCTGTTCGCGGCCGGCCAGGACGGCGTGGCCGTCGACGATGCCCTGGACGCCGAGTCCGGGGATGTTCGTGAAGTCCTCGGGGGTGGGGAGCTCGCCCACCCGGGCCGCCGCGCCGGCGGCCACGGCCTGTGCGATCGGGTGCTCGGAGGCATGCTCCAACGCGCCTGCCAGGCGGAGCACTTCGGCCTCCGAGGTGGCCTGCGCCGGGTGCGTGGCGAGGAGTGTCATCCGCCCTGTGGTCACGGTGCCGGTCTTGTCGAGGACGATCGTGTCGACCGCGCGGGTGCTCTCCAGGACCTCGGGGCCCTTGATGAGGATGCCGAGCTGGGCGCCGCGGCCGGTGCCGGCCATGAGCGCGGTGGGCGTGGCCAGGCCGAGCGCGCACGGGCAGGCGATGATCAGCACGGCGACGGCGGCGGTGAACGCGGCCGTCCAGCCCGCGCCGTTGCCGAGCCAGAAGCCGAGCGTGGCGACGGCCAGGGCGATGACGACCGGTACGAACACGGCGGAGATCCGGTCCGCGAGCCGCTGGGCCGCGGCCTTGCCGTTCTGCGCGTCCTCGACGAGCTTCGCCATCCGGGCGAGCTGGGTGTCGGCGCCGACCCGGGTGGCCTCGACGACGAGCCGCCCGCCGACGTTCAGCGTGGCCCCGGTGACGGTGTCGCCGACCGCGACCTCGACCGGCACGGACTCGCCGGTGAGCATGGAGGCGTCCACGGCGGACGACCCCTCGACGACCGCGCCGTCGGTGGCGATCTTCTCGCCCGGGCGGACGAGGAAGCGGTCGCCGGTCCTCAACTCGCTCACGGGGACGGTCTCTTCGCGGCGTCCGTCGCCCCGGAGGACGGTGACGTCCTTGGCGCCGAGCTCGAGCAGCGCCTTGAGCGCGGCGCCCGCCTTCCGCTTGGAGCGGGCCTCGAAGTAGCGGCCCGCGAGGATGAAGGCGGTGACGCCCGCCGCGGCCTCCAGATAGATGTTCCCGGCGCCGTCGCCGCGGGTGATGGTCAGCTCGAAGGGGTGCGTCATGCCGGGCTCGCCGGCCGTGCCGAAGAACAGCGCCCACAGCGACCACAGGAACGCCGCCGACGTACCGACCGAGATCAGGGTGTCCATCGTCGCGGCGCCGTGCCGCGCGTTCGTGACGGCCGCCTTGTGGAAGGGCCAGGCCGCGTACGTCACGACGGGCGCGGCCAGCGTGAGCGAGAGCCACTGCCAGTACGTGAACTGGAGGGCCGGGATCATCGCCATCGCGACGACGGGCGCGGCGAGGACGACCGCGGTGATCAGGCGCTGGCGCAGGGGACGCAGTTCGTCGCCGGCGCCGCCGGCGCCTTCGGGCGTGTCCTCCCGGGCGGGCGCGGGCTCCTGCGCCGTGTAACCGGTGGCCTCGACGGTCGCGATCAGGTCCGCGACCCCGACCCCTTGCGCGTACGAGACCTTCGCCTTCTCGGTCGCGTAGTTGACGGTCGCCTCGACGCCGTCCATCCGGTTCAGCTTCTTCTCGATGCGGGCGGCGCACGAGGCGCAGGTCATGCCGCCGATGGCGAGCTCCACCTGCGCGGGTGGGGCGACGGTCTGCGCCGGCATGGTGCCTCCTGAGTGACGGGTACCCGGGGCGGGTACCCCGTGATGTGATCCAGTTATACCCCTGGGGGGTATCAATCGCAAGGGCGGCAAGACTTGACTTGATACCCCCCAGGGGTATCGTCGTGATGGCGGGAACGACGACCGCCCCGCCGACCCGAGGAGCCCGCCATGCACGCAGGACTGAAGATCGCCGCCTTCGCCGCCGCGGCCGCCGCCACGTTCGGGACCGCGTACGGGGTGGGTGCCGGGGTGGACCCCGTCGTCGCCGGGACCGAGAAGCGGCCGGCCGCACACGACGAGCACGACGAGCACGGCGACGCCTCCGCCGCCCCGGCCGCGGACACCACCCCCGGCGGGCTCCAGGTCTCCGAGCGCGGCTACACGCTCGACCTGGAGCGGGACCGGCTCCGGGACCGGACCGGCGAGCTGCGCTTCACCATCCGTGAGGACAGCACCGGCAAGCCCGTGACCTCGTACAAGAAGGAGCACGGCAAGGAGCTGCACCTGATCGTCGCCTCGCGCGACCTGACCGCGTACCGGCATCTGCATCCGGTCCGCGGCGCCGACGGCACCTGGTCGACGCCCGTCTCGCTGCCGAAGGCGGGCGACTACCGGGTCTTCGCCGACTTCACCCCGCGCGGCGAGCAGGAGGGGCTCACGCTCGGCGCGGGCCTCGGGGTCGCCGGGCGGTACGCGCCGGCCCCGCTGCCCGGGCACGCGGAGACGGCACGGGTGGACGGCTACGAGGTCCGGGTCGAGGGCGGGCTGCGGCCGGGCGCGGCGAGCGAGCTGACCCTGAGCGTCCGCAGGAACGGCCGGCCGGTCACCGATCTGGAGCCGTACCTCGGCGCGTACGGGCACTTGGTCGCGCTGCGCTCCGGCGATCTCGCGTACCTTCACGTTCACCCGCACGACGGCAGGCCGGGGCCGGAGGTTTCCTTCACCGCGACGGCGCCGAGCGCGGGGACGTACCGGCTCTTCCTGGACTTCAAGCACGACGGGGTGGTCAGGACGGCTGCGTTCACGGTGCACGCGGCGTAGGCTGGGCAGGACATTGGACTAGACCTATCGCCGGGGCCCCGGGTAGGTCGTCGCGACAGGAGCCTCATGAGCAAGCGTGCAGTCCTGGAGGTGATCGCCCTCGACACCGTGGACGCGATCGCCGCTCAGGCCGGGGGTGCGGACCGCCTGGAGCTGGTCACCGACATGGCGGCGGACGGGCTGACGCCGTCGGTGGAGACGTTCGCGGCGATCCGCGCCGCCGTGGGGATCCGGCTGCGCGTGATGCTCCGCCTCGCGGACGGCTTCTCGGCGGGCGACTCCGCGCAGGTGGACGCTCTGGTGGCGGCCGCGCGGGAGCTGCGGGCCGCGGGTGCGGACGAGTTCGTGCTCGGGTTCCTGGACGAGCACGGCGGGCCGGACCTCGCCGCAGTCGAGCGGCTCGTGGCGGAGCTGGACGGATGCCGGTGGACGTTCCACCGGGCCGTCGACCGGGCCGCGGACCGGGACGCTCTGCGCAAGCAGCTGGCGGATCTGCCGGGGCTCGACACGTATCTGACGGCAGGCTCCGCGGAGGGGGTCGACGCGGGCCTCGACGTCCTCGTGGCCGAGGCCGCGCGGACGGTGGCCCGGGAGCCGGGGTACGAGCAGCAGATCCTGGTCGGCGGCGGGCTCCGCCTGGAGCATGTGCCGGGGCTGCGGGCCGCCGGGGTCTCGGCGTTCCACATCGGCGGGGCGTCGCGTCCCGACGGGTGGGACGGGCCGGTTTCCGCGGACGCGGTACGGGTGTGGCGCGAGGCCCTGGACGCCTGACGCGTCCGGCACCTCGTTCGTCGGGGCTGCACCCCTGGCGCCGCGCCGGGCGACCCTTGTGAGCTTGGTCAACTCTCCTCTTCTTGCAGTGAGTTGAGGTAGGCGTCCAGGTGGCCCGACGCGTGGAGCATCAGGCGGGTGCGGGTCGTGAGGGTCCGGGATCGGGTGTCCAGGGCCGCGCGGAGCGCCTCGCTGTCGCCGGTCGTGCGCAGCTCGTCGAGGACCGGGGCGATCTGCGCGAACAGATAGTGGCTCGCCCGCAGCGTGTGGACGATGCGGGCGTCGCGGACCTCGGCGGGGCCGAACAGGCGGTACCCGGTGGCGTGCTGACGGCGGGGCCGGAGCAGGCCCGCCGCCTCCCACACACGCAGCGCCGACGTCCGTACGCCGACGAGCCGCGCCACGTCACCGATCCGCAGATCGTCCGGCACGCCGCGGGGTCCGCCGTCGCCCGCCAGCACCGCCAGCGCCTCCCGCGTCGCCGCCAGCGCGCGCCGCCGCTCGTGCGCGGCCGCGTGCGCCGCGTCCACCGCGGCCAGCGCGCCCGGCTCGTCACCGGCCCGCACCGCCCGCATCACGTCCTGCGCGACGGCGCCCCCGTACCCCGCCGCGAGCGCGCGATAGGTGAGCAGGGCCCTGCGGTGCACGTCCCCGAAGACGCGATAGCCGGATTCCGTGCGCGGCACGTCCGGGAGCACGCCCAGGTCCTCGTAATTGCGGATCTGCTGGGTGGAGACACCGGCGAGGCGGGCCAGGTCGACCGTGCGGAGCCGTGCCACGACGTACCTATCGGGCCGACGGCGCGAGCTGCTCCGGCAGCGGTGTCGTATGCACCACCACCAGGCCCGACACCGCCCGGGTCAGCGCGACGTACAGCCGGCGCAGGCCGGTCCGTTCGTCCGGCTCGCCGTTCACCACCGCGGCCGGCTCGTCGAGGACCACGTAGTCGTACTCCAGGCCCTTCGCCAGCGACGCCGGCACCAGGGTGAGCCGCGACTCGGCCGTGGTCTCCTCGCCCGGGGCGAGGTACGTGAGGCCGGCCGCCGTCAGCTGCGCCGCCAGTTCGCCGCACCGCGCGTCCGCCGCGATCAGACCCACCGAGCCCTCGTTCTCCAGCGCCAGCACGCACGCGGCGACGACATCCGCCGGCCCCGCCCCGGCCCGCACCTCGAACGCCCCGGGGTTCTCCCGCACGGACCGCACCGGGGCGAGCCCGGGCGCGATGGACGGCAGCAGCCGCGACGCGTACGTGATGACGTCCGTCGGCACGCGGAAACCGGCCGTCAGCTCCTCCACCACCGCGTCTGGCTTGCCGAGATGGGCCAGCGCCTCGTGCCAGCTGCGCGTCGCCCACGGCGTCGTGCCCTGCGCGAGGTCCCCGAGCACGGTCACGGAACCGGTCGTCGCGCGCCGCCCCACCGCCCGGTACTGCATCGGCGACAGGTCCTGCGCCTCGTCGAGGACGACGTGTCCGAGCGAGTGCGTGCGCGCGACGAGATCCGCCGCCTCGTCGATCAGCACGGCGTCCGCGACGGACCACTTGGCCGACTTGACGCTGCGCGCCGGCTTCGCCCACAGCACGGCCTTCTGCTCCTGCTCGTCGAGCAGCCCCTCCGCGTGCTCCGCGAGGAAGTCCGCGTCGGACAGCAGCCGCAGCACCAGCTTGGCCGGGTCGACGGCCGGCCAGACCGCCTTGACCACCGCCTTCACCGCGGCATTGCGCGCGACCGCGTCCTGCACCCGGTCGTCCGGGGCCTCGCCCGCCCGCTCCATCTGGACGAGCACGGCGTGCGCGATGCGCTGCGGCAGGGCGTCGCGCGCGGCCCCGTACCGCATGTCGCGCTCCATCAACTCCCGCACGATGTCTTCCAGTTCGTACGAGGCGACGCGCCAGCGGCGGGACCCGCGCACCACCACGACGCCCTCCGTCGGCGGGGTGATGTGCGAGCGCAGCGCCCGCCGCACCACCTCGGCCATCCGGGCGTCGCCCTTGACCAGGGCGGCCTCGGCGCTGTCGGTGCCGCGCACCTCCACCAGCGCGACGAGGTCCTCGACCGTCGCCTGCTTGACCTCCAACTCACCGAGCGCGGGCAGCACTTGCTCGATGTAGTGCAGGAACGACTTGTTGGGTCCGATGACGAGCGTGCCGGTGCGGGCGAGCCGCTCGCGGTGCGCGTAGAGGAGGTACGCGACCCGGTGCAGGCCGACGGCGGTCTTCCCGGTGCCGGGCCCGCCCTGCACGCACACCGACCCGGCGAGGCCGCTGCGCACGATCTCGTCCTGCTCGGGCTGGATGGTGGCGACGATGTCGCGCATCGGGCCGACGCGCGGCCGCTCGATCTCCTGCTGGAGCAGCTTGCTGGTCTGCTCGGCCTCGGCCGGGTCGGACAGGTGCTCGTCCTCGTACGCGGTGAGCTCGCCGCCGGTGTAACCGAACCGGCGGCGCAGCGCGACGTCCAGCGGGTCCTTCTTCGAGGCCCGGTAGAAGGGCTGGGACACCGGTGCGCGCCAGTCGATGACCATCGGGTCGCCGTCGGCGTCGTGCACGTGCCGCCGCCCGATGTAGAACCGCTCGCCGTCGGCGCCCTCGGCGAGGTCGACGCCCGGCGCGTGCAGGTAGTCGAGCCGGCCGAAGAACAGCGGCGTGTGGCTGAGGTCGGCGAGCGCCTTGATCCGCTCGTCGATCTGGCGCTGCAGCACCTCGGCGTTGACCCAGTTGGCGGTGACGTCGCGGATGTCGAGCGCCTGCGCGTCCTCGCGCATGGCGCGCAGCGCGGCCCGGGACGAGACGAGGTGTGCGCGCTCGCGGTCGAGCGGTGACGTCGAGGGTGCGGGCGTGGGCGACGTTGACGGGCTCACGGGGTAGTGCCTCCGGCTCCAGGTACGCGTACGCGACGGGGTCCGGCCGGTTTCCGACCGGTCGGCGGCGCTCCGGCTTCAGCGATCACGGCGAAGGGAGGCGGGCAGGACGCGCGAGTGTACGGGACAGACGCGTGCCCGTGCCAACGGATTTTCCGCGCCGGGGGCGCCCACCGGGGACGCCTAAGGGTCGGGGTCCCTCCTGAGTCGTACGCGGATTACTCCCCGGGGCCGATGTGCACGTATCGCCCGAATCGCATCCTGGAGACATGAGTGCAGCGACCTTCACCCCGGCCCCGTCCGGCGCCACCGCGGCGACCGGAGCGCACCACCCGCACCGCGTCGGGAACGCGGTGCGGATGATCAGAGTCTTCGCCGCGGCGGCGTTCAGCGTCGTCGTGCTGGGCGACACCGACAGCTCTCTGTACCGCGAAGCGGGCGTCGTCACACGTCACTGACCCGGGGCTCCGCCCCGGACCCTGCTCCTCGGGCGCCGGAGGGGCTGGGTCTCCTCACCCGAACAGATTGAGCTCGGCCTCCTCGACCCCGGCCAGCTCGTAGCGCGCCCCCGCCAACGGCCGGCCCGCGTACAACCGCACCAGCGTCGCCGCGTCCCCGATGTACCGCGCGGGCGGCGCCTCGCCTCCCACGGCGCCGAGCACGAGCGGCGTGTCGAGGTCGTCCACGTCGGCGTGGAGCGCGACGTGCTCCCGCTCCCGGCTGATCCGGACCAGCAGGTCCAGCGCCGTCGGCAGCCGGTCCCCCGCGTAGGCCCCGGGCTCACCGAGGGCGTCCCGTACGTCCCCGGCATGGACCCACTCCCCCAGGGCGACGCCGTCGAGCGCCCCGCCCGCCCCGGCGATGGCCGCGCCCGCCTCGGTCATCCCGCGCTCCAGCTCGTCCAGCACCTCCTCGTGGGACCAGCCCGCCCGCTCGGCGATGTCGCGGTCGTTGCACTCGGGGCTGAACACACCCGGCTCGAAGCGGCCCACCACGACCCGGGTCAGCGCGGCCGAACAGTGCGCGAGGACATGCCGCACGGTCCATCCCGGACATGCGGTCGGCAGGTCGAAATCGGTGTCGGGCCGACCTCTCAACAGGGGTACCAGGGCGTCCCGTTCAGCCTCCAGGAGCCGCCCAGGCAGCTCGGGGTCGCGTGCGTTGTCCCGTACGGCGTCTGCAGTCATGGCCCCACCGTAGGGGGCTAGGCTCTCGGTATGACGCCGGAGCACGAGGATCCGCAGAACCTGCGCGAGCGCTGGGCCCGCGCCCTGCGGGCGACGACCGAGGCCCCGGGCACCGACCCGTACCCGTACGCGGACAACCTCCTGGCCCGCTGGTCCGAGCCGCAGCGCAAGTACCACACGACCACCCACCTCACGGCGGTCCTCGACCACCTCGACGTACTGGCGGAGCACGCGGCGGATCCGGCGCTGGTACGGCTGGCCGCCTGGTTCCACGACGCCGTGTACCGCCCGGACCGCTCCGAGAACGAGGAGCGCTCCGCGGTGCTGGCCGAGCGCGCCCTGCGCGAGGCGGGACTGCCCGAGGCCCGGGTCGCGGAGGTCGCCCGGCTGGTCCGGCTCACCGTCACCCACGACCCGGCCGACGGCGACACGAACGGCGAGGCCCTGTGCGACGCCGACCTGGCGATCCTGGCCGCGCCGCCGGAGACGTACGCCGCCTACACCAGGGCGGTCCGCGAGGAGTACGCCTTCGTCCCCGACGAGGCGTTCCGCACCGGCCGGGCCGCGGTCCTGCGCCAACTCCTCGAACTGCCCCGGCTGTTCCGCACGCCGTACGGGACGGCGCACTGGGAGTCCGGGGCGCGCGACAACCTCACGACGGAGCTGGCCCTGCTGGCTCCCTGAGAAGAACCTCCGGGAAACGGCGGCCGGGAATGCCACCACCGCAGCCCCGGTTGACCCCTTACATGCCGCCGAATCCCACCACCCGCATGCCCCTCGCCGTCTACATCCTCGGCCTCAGCGTCTTCGCGCTCGGCACGAGCGAGTTCATGCTCTCCGGGCTGCTCCCGGCGGTCGCCGACGACATGGACGTCACGATCCCGCAGGCGGGCCTGCTGATCTCGGCGTTCGCGATCGGCATGGTGGTCGGCGCCCCGCTGCTCGCCGTGGCGACGCTGCGCCTGCCCCGCCGCACCACGCTGATCACCCTCATCTCGCTGTTCGGCCTGGGGCAGGTGGCGGGCGCGCTCGCCCCGTCGTACGCGATCCTGTTCGCCTCGCGGGTCGTCTCGGCGCTCGCCTGCGCCGGTTTCTGGGCGGTGGGCGCGGCGGTCGCCATCGCGATGGTGCCGGTGAACCAGCGGGCCCGCGCGATGGCGGTGATGATCGGCGGCCTGTCGATCGCGAACGTGCTGGGCGTCCCGGCCGGCGCCTTCCTCGGTGACGGGCTCGGCTGGCGCGCGGCGTTCTGGGCGGTGGGCGCGGCCTCGGCGATCGCCCTCGTCGGCATCGTGACGCTCGTCCCGAAGATCCCGCTCCCGGCCGAACGACCGCAGCTGAAGCGCGAGTTGTCGATCTACCGGGACCGTCAGGTGTGGCTGTCCGTCGCCGTCACCGCGCTCGCCGCGGGCGGCGTGTTCTGCGCGTTCAGCTATCTCTCGCCGCTCCTGACGGACGTCGCGGGGCTGCCGGAGGGCTGGGTGCCGCTGGTGCTCGCCCTGTTCGGCATCGGCGCGCTGGTCGGCACGACGGTCGGCGGCCGGATCGCGGACGCGCACCTCTTCGGGGTGCTGCTGACCGGCATCACGGCGTCGACCGTCTTCCTGGCCGCGCTCGCCCTGCTCGGCCACCTGGAGATCGCCGCGGTGGCCCTGTCGTTCCTGCTGGGCCTGTCCGCCTTCTACACGGCCCCGGCACTCAACGCCCGGATGTTCAACGTCGCGGGCGCGGCCCCCACCCTGGCCGGCGCCACCACGACCGCCGCGTTCAACCTCGGCAACACGGGCGGCCCCTGGCTCGGCGGCACGGTCATCGACGCCGGCCTCGGCTACCCGGCCACCGCCTGGGCGGGCGGCGCGATGACGGCGCTGGCGCTGGCGCTGACGGCGGTGTCGCTGCGGCTGCACCGGCGGACGGCGTCGAAGGTGGTGACGGGGTCGTCGGCGGAGAAGTCCGATACCGCTACCGTCCAACCCTCACACACCTGACGAACAAGCCTGTATAGATCTAGAGTTGACCCTCTTCCGGTCATCATCTGGTCATTCGATCCGGTGGGTGACAACGCGGGCAGTGGGACGAGGGGGCACAGTGACAGAGCGCGTGGGCATGTCGGCGGACCCGATCGAGGGCATCGTCGAGGAGCAGACCCTCCCCTTCTGGGTATCGGTCACCGACGACGATGACGATGCCGCCGGGCCAGTCAGCGATTCGATGGGGCTACTGAGCCGTGACCACGACGCCGCGTTGCGTGCCATCCCGCTGGGCCCACTGCGCAAAAACCTCACGGACGTCGTCGACAAGCTACAGGAAGTGTTCAAGGAGGTCGCCGAGCACAGCACGACGTTGCCGCTCGCGGAGGCACAGCTCTCCTTCCAAGTGAGCAAAAGCGGTTCCGTCCAGCTCATCGGCACAGGCCAGGTCCAGGCCACCCGTGGTCTCACCCTGACGTTCAAGATTCCCTCCTGATCCGGCAGGTGCTCGTACATGCCTCAGCACAAGGCGCTCCTCATCGGCGCCTGCGAGTACGACGACCGGCGCATCGCCGATCTCCCTTTCATCAGGGACGACCTGCAGCGGATGAAGGAGGTTCTGCTCGGGCGGGGCTTCCAGTCAGCCGAGATCGTGGAGAGCAAGCGCGGAATCACGCCCAACACGGTGCACGGCCAAGTACGTAGATTCCTGCTGGAGGCACGCCCGGGCGACACCCTGTTCATCCTGCTGAGCGGGCACGGACAGCGTTTCGATGGCAAGGACTATCTGATCCCCGAGGACGCCACGTTCGACGTCCAGCCGTTTGCGGCCAGCTGTATCGAGATCGGCTGGCAGAAGGAGCTCGAGGAATCGCGCGCTGACCGTGTCGTCTTCCTCATCGACGCCTGCCGTGAAGGCTTGTCTCTCGACACCAAAGGGAGCACGGGCCTGCAGCCCTGGTCGCGTCGGAAGATCGCCGACACACTCCGTCGGAGGGTCGCATACGTCTACGCCTGTTCGGCCGGTCAACTTGCATTGTTTGTAAGGGAGTCGGACAGCGCGCTCTCCGGAACCGATGTCGTCACACAGCCGGGTGAGTCCTTCAGCCTGTTCTCCCGCGCTATGTCCGATGTTGTCTCCGAAGCTCCGCATGCACTCCCCTTACAAGAGTTCTTCCAGAACACCCAGCAGAGACTCGACGAACTGCACCGCATCTACGGAAAAGCGGGTTCGCCCCAACAGATCAAGGTGGTCTGCGAATCAGGAACGGGTGAGCAACATTTCCCCTTGCTGCCGGGACCCGCGCTACGCACCGAGACGCACCCTTGGGTTCGTTCGACACTCAAGCACCCCATCTGGCGCCGGACTCCACCGGGAGCCGCAACAGAAGCTGTGCAGGAGCTCAGCGGTGTACTTGCCGAGCGCCTCGCCGCAAGCTACGTCGCAGCCACGGACGCACTGCACGACGACCCATGGCACGACGTCGAGTTGGCCGAGCGCATCCACACCAGGCTCGGATTCCTGACCGGTCTGCTATCCGACAAGGTTCAGTTGTCGGCGTCCGAGGCAGCGCTCACTGTGCTTCTACCGGTCGTGGAGCAGACGTTCTGGGCGCAGGAAGCGGCACGGCGGCGTGGTGTCCTGGATCCGCATAGGGGGGCGCCAGGCCCCGATGTCGACCCGTTCGAGAAGTTCGTCCACCGCTTCCCCCGGCTCAGACGCAGGCTCCGCACCCTGGCGCAGGTCAACGTCCAGAACGGCGCACCGGAGCGGATCCGTTGGTGGCTGTTCCACCGCTGGCTGATTCAGCAGCCTGAGCTGTACTCGGCTGAATACCTCAAGCCTCTCGTCGGAGATGTCATCACCGCCCCGGGACATCCACGCTGGACCTCCGACGCACTCTCCGCTGAACGCCTGATGCAGTTCCTGCAAGCCCACCGCGTGGCTCCTTTCGCGCTGCCCCACGACAGCACTTCGCACAGGAGTTCCGCACTCCCCGAAGAGCACGACGTCATTGCCGCCAGCAGCGATGACGAGCAGGTGGTACACGGCCCTCTGGTCGCAGCTCTCACCAAGGCGGCATACGCCATGGCCATTGATCCGGTCGACCTGCCCGAGATCGTCGTGGAGCACATCGGCATCTACGACAGTGTGGATCTCGACGAACTCCTCAATACCGTCAGAGGTTCCGACTGGCGCACCTCGGGCTCCGGCCGTTCCCTGAACGCCGTGTGCCGACACCCGGCCGTTCAGATCGCGCTGCGTGAGCACGCCGCCCGGGTTGACGCACTGCTGCGGGACATCAACGGCGCGAAGAACCCCGCTCTCGTTCCGCTCACCACTCTGCCGCCGTACGCGGACGGTGGCAGAGTGCGCCTGGGAGGTTCGACGCCGGAAGGGCTCTCGGACGGCATCCGCTTCCAGCTCGCCGAAGACCGGGTCCAAGAACTCCTCATGGGTGAAGAACTCTACGGCGACCGTGAACTGGCGGTTCGGGAGCTGTATCAGAACGCTCTGGACGCGGTGCGCTACGCCGACTGCCGCACTGAGTTCCTGCGCCGTACCGACAGAGCGGACGTGCCCTTCGACGGGCTCATCAAATTCGTCCAAGGGGTGAGCGAGGACGGCCGTCCCTACCTCGAGTGCCAGGACAACGGCATCGGTATGGGAATCACCGAACTGAGCAGTGTGTTCTCTCAGGGTGGTGCCCGTTTCATCGATCTGCCCGAGTACATCGAGGAGAAGGCCGCCTGGGCAGAACTGAGCGATCCGAGGATCGAGCTTCATCCCAATTCGCGTTTCGGTATCGGCGTGCTGAGCTACTTCATGCTCGCCGACGAGATCGTCGTACGTACCTGCCGGATGGGACGTGACGGCCGCCCCGGCCGGCAGCTCCAGGTCACCATCGCAGGTCCCGGAAACCTTTTCCGTGTCGAGGACCTCGGCCTCGGCCAGGAGACCGGCACGACCGTCCGGCTCCTGTTGTCTCAACAGACCAAGCTCATCTCTTGTGTGGAGACGCTGGAACGTCTGTTGTGGGTCGCGCCCTATCGGACAACAGCCAAGCACGGTGCACGTGAGTACGAATGGGCGCCGGGCGAGTTGTCACAGGCGGCCTTAGAGCAGGAATTCGTGGGCCGTACCGGCGGATCGGACACCCCAGTCTTCCTCGCTTCATCCGACCCGGACATCTGGTGGGTCGATCACTGGGGGCAGGTACTGTCGGACGGTCTCCACGCGTCGCCCGACGACAGCCTGTCCGAGCATCCGCCCTACGGCATCATCGTCAATCTGCACGGGCCCGATCAGCCCGAACTGAGTGTGGACCGCAAAAACATCCGCGCCTTCAGCGGCCGACGGGTCAAGGAGCGCATGATCGCAGCCGTCACGTCCCTCTGCGCACCGGGCCAGCCGCTGCCTACTCCTGCCTGGCTTGGCTACGTGAGCGAGTCGGCCTTGGCATTCGCCGACATGGTCGCTACCCACGCGGAGCGCGTGCGGCTACCGTGGCAACTGGGCGGAACGAGTCTGCCGTACAACGCGATCGGATTCTTCCCTCCCGATGTCGATCTACTGCCGGTGGTCACCGGTGAGTACCCCGAGAGCAAACGCAAACACGCCTCCTCCCTTCTGAGCATGATTCCGGAACCCCTGCTGCACTGGCGTCTGCTGTCGCTGTACCGAGCCGGTCTGGGAAGGACTCCCGGTGTGGATCTCACACTTAGCGAACCGGAAGAACGGGACAGTCTCACTGCTCGCCCGTCCGACCTGGCCCTTCTCGCCGACCATTCCGGCAGCTTCCCTGCGTGGAACATACTCGCCGAACGATGGCTAAGGGGTCCTCAAGCGGGAGATCTCTACCGAGGAAAGCCCTCACAGGCTCTCATCGACACCGGTGTGATCAGCGTGGACATTCTGTTCCCGTGGTGGGACCTCGAACAGCCCTGCACGTTTACCGATGTCATGGATCGCGTCGACACGACGGGCCTGCCCGCGGCAGAAGTCGGTGCCCGTCTGACGACCCTCGGCTATCAAGTGGAGCCACTGCTCGGCTGCGCCGCAGCGGCACCCGAGGACGCTCCGCTTCTGCGACCGCTCGGAAACCTCTCCGGCTGGCTCAGTCCGGGAAGTAGCTTGTCCGCTGCTCAAGTGAGTCTGAGCGCGATACTGGCCGGTCTTCCCGCGTCCCGAGCCGCCGCACGCCTACGGGAGCTGGGCTTCACAGTGCCGCGTTGCCCGGACCGCGACACCTGGAGCGACGAGGAGCACGTCGTGCTGAAGGTACTTTGGCAGACGTGCTCCACGCCGCCTGCACCTGAAGACGCAGCTGACGTCCCGCTCGCGCACTTGGTAGCAGCCGCGCACGCCACCGGCTACTCGCTGGCAAGCATCGCTGAACTGCTGGATGGCCTTGGCTTCACCGTCCCCGTGCAATCCGCAGATCAGCTCACCCTTACCGACGACGATCGGGCGCTCCTGTCGTACGAGGAACAGTGCCCCTTCCCCGACCGCATAGTTCCGCTGCAGTATGTTGCAGCGGTGGCCCACCGGAGCAAACGGTCGGCACCCGAAGTGACCGCCAGACTCGGCGAGCTGGGCTTTGAAGTGCCAGCCGTAACGGCGGACGACGTACTGCCCTCGTGGGAGGAGATCGCGTTAACTGGCGCCGGTCTGCAATTGAAGAAAGACAGACCGCTGTACCTCAACGACATCATCCGTCGCCGCAGCGGGGACTCCTCCCTCCAACAGACCGCGTCCCGGCTGACATCTCTCGGGTACACCTGCGCCGTCGCGCCGGAGATCCTTGCCCAGTTGGAAGACGAGGACGACGCGGACTGGCGTCTCCACGCCCGGCTCGCTCGTCTGCCGTCCAGGGGCCCCGTCCCCTCAGCAGCCCTCTACGCAGTCGCCGATCACATCGGACGTCCCTGGCACCCCGAGGGGGTGGCCGAGTCCCTGACAGCCCTCGGATTCGATGTGGCGCGCCCGGATGAGGTCGAGCTGAGGCTGCGCCTGACCCAGTGGGAGCTGGCCCAGTCCTTCAGCCCCAGTGAACCGACGCACTTCACCGGCACTCCCGATGATCCGCCCCTGCCGTTGGCGGCGCTGGTCTCCACAGCGGCCTCGCTGTGCCTGCCCCTGCACGAAGTAGCGTGCAGGGCAAGCGATCTTGGGATGCGCCACGCCGCGGAAAACTGGTTCAGCCGGCGGCCCGAGGGTGCTTCGGCCGCCTCAGCCCCGCGTCCGTGATCCTGCGCACGAGTTCCTTCGAGCCGATCTCGACAGCCCCGGCCCGCACCGCGTCCCCGTAGCGGTGCGAGGGGATGTCGTAGTGATCGCGTTCGAAGGCGCGCGGCGGCACCCCCAACCCCTCGGCGAACAGGTGGAGTTCGGCGAACGAGACATCGCTGACCAGGTGCGACCACATGCGGCCGTGACCGGGCCAGTTCGGCGGGTCGATATAGACCGTCACCCGGTCACCGTGCCCAGCGACCCCACCGCCGCCACCACGACCCCCGCCTCCGAGCACACCCAGTGCGGGTCGGCGCCCAGCTCCGGCTCGACGTCCAGCGCGTGCGGGCCGCCGGTGCCCGCCTCCGGGCCGCACACGGGGCACACCGGCCAGCGTCCGTGCCGCTCCAGGATCCCGTCCTGCACGTCCTGCGCGACGAGCCCGGTGACGAACTCGACGCCCTGCGGCCACTGCTCGACCCACCAGCGGCGCGAGGTGATCGACTCCTCGACGAGCGAGACGACGTCCGCGTCGGCGACGTCGACCGCCTTGAGATCCGCGAGCACGAGCGCGCGGGCCGCGTGCAGGGCCTGCTCCAGGGGGCTGATGGTGTCCATGGATGCCATTGTGCGCCCGGCCGCCGGTTGCGCGTGAGCCGTGTGTGAGCCGCACGACAGAGCCGAAGGACCCTTGACCCGCCACCGTTCCGAAAATATCTTTCAGAACGTGAGCAATGACGTGAAGGAAAGTTTCTCCAGCGACGCGCCGCCGGCCCCCGCGGCCCTCGCGGCCAAGGTGCGCACCCTCGCGCCCTCGATGACCCGCTCCATGCAGCGGGTCGCCGAGGCCGTCGCCGCCGACCCGGCCGGCTGCGCCGCCCTCACGGTCACCGGCCTCGCCGAGCTCACCGGCACGAGCGAGGCGACGGTGGTCCGCACCGCCCGCATCCTCGGCTACCCCGGCTACCGGGACCTGCGCCTCGCGCTCGCCGGGCTCGCCGCCCAGCAGCAGTCGGGCCGCGCCCCCGCCGTCACCGCCGACATCGCCGTCGACGACCCGATCGCCGACGTCGTCGCCAAGCTCGCCTACGACGAACAGCAGACCCTCGCCGACACCGCGGCCGGGCTCGACACCGTGCAGCTCGGCGCCGCCGTGAACGCGCTGGCCGGCGCCCGCCGCGTCGACGTGTACGGCGTCGGCGCCTCCGGCCTCGTCGCCCAGGACCTCGCGCAGAAGCTGCTGCGCATCGGCCAGATCGCCCACGCGCACTCCGACCCGCACCTGGCGATCACGAACGCGGTGACGCTGCGCTCCGGCGACGTCGCCGTCTCCATCACGCACTCCGGCGCCACCGGCGACGTGATCGAGCCGCTGCGGGTCGCCTTCGAGCACGGCGCGACGACCATCGCGATCACCGGCCGCCCCGACGGCCCGGTCTCGCAGTACGCCGACCACATACTGACCACCTCCATCGCCCGCGAGAGCGAGCTGCGCCCGGCCGCGATGTCGTCCCGCACGAGCCAGCTGCTCGTCGTGGACTGCCTGTTCGTGGGTGTCGCGCAGCGCTCGTACGAGACCGCGGCCCCGGCCCTGTCGGCCTCGTACGAGGCGCTCGCGCACCGCCACCGGGCCGCTCCGCGGGGAGCCAGATCATGAACCCGGCGCGCCACTGCCCCGGTCCCTCCCGTCTCCGGTCGGCCGCGGCCCGGTGGGGGCCGGCCGCGCAGTTCCCCGCGCCCCTGAGATGCGCACTGCGTGCGCCATCCGAAGGGGCGCGTGAAGCGCGCCCTCGTGGGGCTGCGGCGAAGCCGCACGCTCCAGGGGCGCGGGGAACTGCGCGAGCAACCCCCACTCGCCGCCCGCCGGCGACGAGACAGCACACGGCAGACGCCACCCCGTGAACCGCCAC
Source organism: Streptomyces sp. cg35 (assembly GCF_050410835.1). NCBI lineage: Bacteria > Bacillati > Actinomycetota > Actinomycetes > Kitasatosporales > Streptomycetaceae > Streptomyces > Streptomyces sp. cg35. The sequence continues at coordinate 4,972,395 of NZ_CP191268.1, read as the reverse complement.
CCGCACCCGCACCCGCCCCCGCCGCACCGGAAAGAGCCCCCGAACATGACCACCACTGACGCCGCCGACACCACCCCCGCCGCAGAAGGCGACTACAGCGAACTCCGTGCCCAGCTGGCCACCCTCACCACCGAGGCGTTCCGGCCCGAGCTCGCCGAGATCGACCAGCAGTCCACCCTGGAGATCGCGAAGATCATGAACGGCGAGGACGCCTCCGTCCCCACCGCCGTCGCGGCCCAGCTGCCGCGGATCGCCGCCGCGATCGACGGCACCGCCGAGCGCATGGCGCGCGGCGGCCGGCTGATCTACGCGGGCGCCGGCACGGCCGGGCGGCTCGGTGTGCTGGACGCGTCGGAGTGCCCGCCCACCTTCAACACGGACCCGGGCGAGGTCGTCGGCCTGATCGCGGGCGGCCCGTCGGCGATGGTCACCGCGGTCGAGGGCGCCGAGGACTCCAAGGACCTGGCCGCCGAGGACCTGGCCGCGCTGAACCTGACGGAGAACGACGTCGTGGTCGGCATCTCCGCCTCCGGCCGCACCCCGTACGCGATCGGCGCCGTCGAGCACGCGAAGAAGACGTACGGCGCGCTGACCGTCGGCCTGTCCTGCAACGCGGACAGCGCCCTGGCCGCCGCCGCGGACCACGGCATCGAGGTCGTCGTCGGCCCGGAGCTCCTCACCGGCTCCACCCGGCTGAAGGCGGGCACGGCCCAGAAGCTCGTCCTCAACATGCTGTCGACGATCACCATGATCCGGCTCGGCAAGACGTACGGGAACCTCATGGTCGACGTACGCGCGTCGAACGAGAAGCTGCGGGCCCGCTCCCGCCGCATCGTCTCCCTGGCCACCGGCGCCGACGACGACGCCATCGAGGCCGCGCTCGCCGCGACGGACGGCGAGGTGAAGAACGCGATCCTCGTCGTGCTCGGCGAGGTCGACGGGCCGACGGCGGCCCGGCTGCTCGCCGACTCCGACGGCCATCTGCGTGCCGCGCTCGCGGCGGCCGCCCGCACCACCCCCTGACCCCCGTACACCCCCAGCACCACCCGCACAGCAAGGCAGCACGCACCATGGCTGAGAACAAGAACCGCGACGTGGCGGCCTCGATCCTCCCGCTTGTCGGCGGCGCCGCGAACGTCACTTCCGTAGTCCACTGCATGACCCGGCTCCGGCTGGGCCTGGCAGACCGTTCGCTCGTCCAGGACGAGGCGCTGAAGGCACTGCCCGATGTCATGGGCGTGGTCGAGGACGAGACCTACCAGATCGTCCTCGGCCCGGGGAAGGTCGCCCGGGTCACCCCCGAGTTCGAGGCGCTCGTCGAGGAGGGGAAGGCGGCCGCTCCCGAGCCGCACGTGGTCACGGCGGACGAACTGGCCGCCCAGGGCGCCGAGTTGAGGGCGGCGCAGAAGGCGAAGAACGCCACGCCGTTCAAGCTCTTCCTGCGCCGCATCGCCAACATCTTCGTGCCGCTGATCCCGGCCCTGATCGGCTGCGGCATCATCGCCGGCATCAACGGCCTGCTGATCAACCTGGAGTGGCTGCCCGGCATCACCCCGGCCCTCGCCGCGATCGCCTCCGGCTTCATGGCGCTCATCGCCGTCTTCGTCGGCTACAACACGGCGAAGGAGTTCGGCGGCACCCCGATCCTCGGCGGCGCGGTCGCCGCGATCATCGTGTACGCGGGCGTCGCGAACATCTCGGCGTTCGGCCAGAAGCTCTCCCCCGGCCAGGGCGGCGTCCTCGGCGCGCTGGGCGCGGCGGTCCTCGCCGTCTACATCGAGAAGTGGTGCCGCACGTGGGTGCCCGAGGCGATCGACGTCCTGGTCACCCCCACCCTCACGGTCCTGATCTCCGGCCTGGTCACGATCTTCGGCCTGATGTACGTCGCCGGTGAGATCTCCACCGGCATCGGCACGGCGGCCAACTGGCTCCTGGACAACACCGGCGCGTTCGCCGGCCTGGTCCTCGGCGGCCTCTTCCTGCCGCTGGTCATGCTGGGCCTGCACCAGGCCCTCATCCCGATCCACACCACGCTGATCGAGCAGCAGGGCTACACGGTCCTGCTCCCGATCCTGGCGATGGCGGGCGCCGGCCAGGTCGGCTGCGCGATCGCGGTCTTCAAGCGCCTCAAGCACAACAAGTCGATCCGCACCACCATCAAGTCGGCGCTCCCCGCAGGCTTCCTGGGTGTCGGCGAACCCCTCATCTACGGTGTCTCGCTCCCGCTGGGCCGCCCGTTCATCACGGCGTGCGTCGGCGGCGCGGCGGGCGGCGCGTTCATCGGCTTCTTCTCGATGATCGGCGACAAGGTCGGCTCGACGGCCATCGGCCCGTCCGGCTGGGCGCTGTTCCCCCTCCTCGACGGCAACAAGGGTCTGGGCACCACGATCGCCGTCTACGGCGGCGGCCTGCTGGTCGGCTACGTCGTCGGCTTCCTCGCGACGTACTTCTTCGGCTTCAGCAAGCAGATGCTGGTGGAGCTGAACGCGGACTCCCAGGAGACAACCCCGGGCGGGTCCCCGGCGGCCCGCGCCGAGCAGACACCGGCCGGCCCGGCACAGCCGAAGGAACCGGCGAAGATCTGACACCTCGCGTACGAGGAGGGGCGGCATCCCGAGGTCACGGGGTGCCGCCCCTCCTCGTACCCGTCCGCCACCGGGGCCCGGCGGCGGCCTCACACCGCGACGACGGCCCCGTACTCCTTGAACGCCCGTAGGACCAGGGCCAGTTGACGGGGCTCGGCACCGAGCCGTACCTCGCTCCCGTCCGCCCCGTCCGTGAACACGGCGACGTACCAGCCGCGCGACACCGTCTCCCCGTCGCCGGCCCGTACCCGGCGTATCTCCGTCAGCCGCAGCTGCCCGACCGGCACGTCCCGGGCCGCGAACCGGCCCGGCCCGCCGTGCGGCACCACGGCCGCCGGCTGCCCGCCGCCCAGGACGAGGTGCGTGCCGAAACCGTCCGGGTTGTACGCGGTGTCGTCCAGGAAGGCGGCCCGCACGAACACCTCCCGGTCGTCCGGCGGGGGCGGCGCCGCCCCGAAGTCCGCCGGGGCCCACAGCCGCGCCGCCCGCCATATCGGCACGCACAGCGCCCCGGTGACCACGAGACCCACGTACAGGGCGGGCTCCTGCCACAGCGTCGTCGGGCGGAAGTAGCTCAGGGGGATCAGCCAGGCCGCGCTGAGCACCGCCAGCACCACGAACCCCACCGGCGAGGGCCGCACCTCGTCGTGCGGCCGCCGCCGGAACCGGAACCGCAGCGCCGCCACCGCCGCCACGCCCGCCCCGGCGCAGCCGAGCGCCACCACCGCCGCAGCGACCTCGCCGCCGTCCGGCACGGCCAGGTCGGCCGTGTGCCCGGCCCCCGTCACCTGGCGCACCTTCCGCTGCCAGTAGACGAGTTCGACCCGCTGTCCCGGCTGGAAGGCGGCGGCGTCATCGCTGGAGACATTGAGCCGCCCGAACGGCTTGCCGTCCCGGAAGTACAGCCAGCTGTCCCCGCCCGACCTGCTGTGCCCCACCACGGTCCGCCCGACGACGGCGGGCTCCCGGAACCGGCACCCGGCCGACTCCGCGAAGGGCGCACCGGCCCGGCACGGCCCGGCCGCCTTCCAGGCCCGCTCCTCGGCAACCGTCCCCGACACCTTCGTGGCCACCGCCCCCGCAGCGGCCGCCAGCACCACGGCCACCAACAGCAGCCATCCGAATCCCCTCCGCACCACCCGCGCCATCCTGAGCTCCCCCCGCTCCGCTCTTCGCCCGCAACTCCCGTACCAGAATGCCCTCATGGATGATGACCGCGTCTTCATACGCAGCGGTGGGGGCACCAGCCGCTCCGTCCACAACCCGCGCAACCCCATCGGACTGGCCCTGGTCACCGGCTGGCTGCTGTTCGCGGCGCCGACCACTGAGTCACCGCCCGCGGCACCGACACGGGCTTCTGCCTCCACGCCTACGCCCTGAGCAGCCCGAAGACGCGGGGCTACGACGCCCTGGACTTCATCGTCGACGACGGTGTCCGCCCCACCGCCGGCTGAGCGCCGCCGCCCGCCCCGCGCTCCACATGCGACCGCGCCCGCCCTCCCGCATCCTGGCCCCATGGCTGAGAGCACCCTTTCCAAGATCTCCTGGACCGAGTTCCGCCCCGACCAGCGGCGGCTGGCCACCGGCGCCGCGCTGACCGGCATCGGCATGCTCACCGCCGCCGCGGGCATCGGCGTACTGGTCTACGAGCTGGCGCGCGCGGGCCGCACCTGGACCGGCAGCTGGGACGTCCCGCCCGCCGAGCTGGCGCAGCGCGCGTTCCGGCAGGCCCAGACGGCGGCGACGAGCGCGTCCCGGGCGGGCCGTGACGCGTGGGCCAGTTACGAGGAGGGCGCGTCCTGAGGCAGCGTCGTCCCTGAGTCGAAGCCGGGGACCACCGGGAGCACGTGCTCCGCGACCTCGAGGAGCACGGTCCGGTCCGGGTAGCCGCCGCCGTTGCGCCACACCGCCAGCTCGTAGGAGCCGCCGCGGTTCTTCGGGTCGAGCGCCACGGTGAGCGCCTCGGCCGGTACCCCCTGCGTGCTCTCGGCGTCCGAGCCGTCGAGCCGGAAGCGGATGCCCAGGGTCTGCGTCGAGTAGAAGACCGCGGCGCGGCGCAACACCTTCTGCGCGTGCACGTCACGGCCGAGGAACGCCACGGACTCCGCGTCCACCGGCAGCTTGTCGTACGTCGCCGAGAGCGTCACCGTGTACGTCTCGAACTCGATCCGCGCCGACCGGTACGGGATCTTGCTGCTGCCCGAGCCGATCGACCCGTCGCCGCTGCCGCTCGCGCTCTTGGGGACCTCGCCGGGCGTCCCCAGCCAGGTGGCGAGCTCGCTCTGGTTCAGCGCCTTGCACAGCTGGGCCCCGTACACCCGGCCGGCCGCCTTGTCGCCCTTCTCCGGCGCCCCGCCCGAGCAGGCGGCGGCCTCCGGCGCACCGCCCTGGTCGGACGCCGAGTCCCGCGCGATCGCCCAGAACCCCACGGCGAGCGCCCCCACCAGCGCGACGGCCGAGATGGCCTGCCCCCACGCGTTCATGCTCTTCTCCGGCACACCGTCACTGTCGGCCATGTCCCCCACCTGCCGTGATTGCGCACTACTCCCCAGTACGCGCCCGGGGACAGTAACCCGTGACGATCAAGGGGACAAGAGGATTCCTGTGCGGAACCCGGGAACGGGGAAACGCCCGAGGGCGGCACCCCCTCGTGAAGAGGAGATGCCGCCCTCGGGACGAACAGACCGGCTGAACCGTGAGACGGCTCAGAAGTCCATGTCACCGCCCGGCATGCCGCCCGGAGCGCCCGCGGCAGCGGCCTTCTCCGGCTTGTCGGCGATGACGGCCTCGGTGGTGAGGAACAGCGCGGCGATCGACGCGGCGTTCTGCAGCGCGGAGCGCGTCACCTTGGCCGGGTCGAGGATGCCCTCGGCGATCATGTCGACGTACTCGCCCGTGGCGGCGTTCAGACCGTGGCCGACGGCCAGGTTCCGCACCTTCTCCACGACGACGCCACCCTCGAGACCACCGTTGACGGCGATCTGCTTGAGCGGGGCCTCCAGGGCGAGCTTCACGGCGTTGGCGCCGGTCGCCTCGTCACCCTCGAGCTCCAGCTTCTCGAAGACCGCGGAGGCCTGCAGCAGGGCCACGCCACCACCGGCGACGATGCCCTCCTCGACGGCCGCCTTCGCGTTGCGAACGGCGTCCTCGATGCGGTGCTTGCGCTCCTTGAGCTCGACCTCGGTCGCGGCACCGGCCTTGATGACCGCAACACCGCCGGCGAGCTTCGCCAGGCGCTCCTGCAGCTTCTCGCGGTCGTAGTCGCTGTCCGAGTTCTCGATCTCGGCACGGATCTGGTTGACGCGGCCCTGGACCTGGTCGCTGTCACCGGAGCCGTCGACGATCGTCGTCTCGTCCTTGGTGATGACGACCTTGCGGGCGCGGCCGAGCAGGTCGAGACCGGCGTTCTCCAGCTTGAGGCCGACCTCCTCGGAGATGACGGTGCCACCGGTGAGGATGGCGATGTCGCCGAGCATGGCCTTGCGGCGGTCACCGAAGCCCGGGGCCTTGACGGCGACGGACTTGAAGGTGCCACGGATCTTGTTGACGACCAGGGTCGACAGGGCCTCGCCCTCGACGTCCTCGGCGATGATCAGCAGCGGCTTGCCGGACTGCATGACCTTCTCGAGCAGCGGAAGGAGGTCCTTCACGTTGCCGATCTTCGAGTTGACGATGAGGATGTACGGGTCGTCGAGCGACGCCTCCATACGCTCCATGTCGGTGGCGAAGTACGCCGAGATGTAGCCCTTGTCGAAGCGCATACCCTCGGTGAGCTCCAGCTCCAGACCGAAGGTCTGGGACTCCTCGACGGTGATGACGCCTTCCTTGCCGACCTTGTCCATGGCCTCGGCGATGAGCTCGCCGATCTGGGTGTCGGCGGCGGAGATGGAGGCCGTGGAAGCGATCTGCTCCTTGGTCTCGACATCCTTGGCCTGCTCAAGGAGAGCGGCGGAGACGGCCTCGACGGCCTTCTCGATGCCCCGCTTGAGGGCCATCGGGTTGGCACCGGCGGCCACGTTGCGCAGACCCTCGCGCACCAGGGCCTGGGCCAGGACGGTCGCGGTCGTCGTGCCGTCACCGGCGACGTCGTCCGTCTTCTTCGCGACCTCCTTGACCAGCTCGGCGCCGATCTTCTCGTACGGGTCCTCGAGCTCGATCTCCTTGGCGATGGACACACCATCGTTGGTGATCGTGGGGGCGCCCCACTTCTTCTCGAGGACGACGTTGCGACCCTTGGGGCCCAGGGTCACCTTGACGGCGTCGGCGAGCTGGTTCATGCCGCGCTCGAGGCCGCGCCGTGCCTCCTCGTCGAACGCGATGATCTTGGCCATGTGAAGTGGTCCTCCCGGACGGGGTGGAAACGCAAACGGACCGTGCTGGTGCCCGCGACGGACGGCCCTTGAGCCTTGTGGTTCCTTGCCCCACCCGGCTCCCGGACCTCACCGACCCGATCCAAGTTCTGTCACTCTCACTCGGAGAGTGCTAACGCCAATGATTAGCACTCGACCCCTGCGAGTGCAAGCGGCTACCACAGATCCCCGACGCCCGCCCCCGGTGCCCGCACAGCACGAAGGGCCCGTACCCCCTGGCGGGGACACGGACCCTTCGCTCGTACGAAGCCTGTCAGTCGTGACGCGCTTCAGCCGGCGGCCAGGCGGACCATGTCGGCCTGCGGCCCCTTCTGGCCCTGCGAGATCTCGAATTCCACTCGCTGACCCTCTTCGAGGGTGCGGTAGCCGTCCATCTGAATCGCGCTGTAGTGGACGAATACATCCGCACCACCGTCGACCGCGATGAAGCCGTACCCCTTCTCCGCGTTGAACCACTTGACGGTGCCCTGAGCCATGCCTAACTCCCCTATTACTGGCCCTTGCGCGAGACCGCACTTCGCGGTCCCGGGTCAGACCTCACTCCCCAAAGGGTTTGGGGGTGTGCGCCGGAACGCGTCGACCGCGGCTGAATGTATCTGCCCAACTGCCGTCTGCAACAGGTCAATCGGACGAGAATTCTGGGCGCCCACGATCGGGGAAACCGGGCCAACTCACCGGATCCCAGGGCAAGTCGGGCCGCACAAATGCCATAAAGAGCTCGAAAGGGCCGGGCACTTTGGCTGCTTCTTGTCGCGGTTCGGGCGAGAACTCATATGCGCCCGTCATGCACCGGGCGGCAGAAGGAAGCGGCTTCCCCAACTGTACCGCGCTCAACCATGCAGAATTGCCCCCTCCGCTTCTCTCGCGGAGGGGGCAATTCACGTAACTCTGCGTGGAACAGGGAAAGATCAGCCGCCGGCGACGGCGGGAATGATCGAGACCCCGGCGCCGTCCGGCGTCGCCGTCTCCAGCCCCTGCTCGAAGCGGACGTCGTCGTCGTTCACGTAGACGTTCACGAAGCGGCGCAGCTTGCCCTGGTCGTCGAGGACGCGGGCGGCGATCCCGGTGTGGTTCTTCTCCAGGTCGGTGATGACATCGGCGAGCGTGGCGCCCTCGGCGCTCACCTCGGCCTGGCCGCCGGTGTAGGTACGGAGAATGGTGGGGATCCGGACGTTGACGCTCATGATGGGTGACTCCCGTTGCTGCTGGGTCGGATGGTGGCTCAGTGGGCGGAGAGACCGGCGTCGCGGAACGCCTCCAGGCTCGGCCGGATCGTCGCGGTCGCCTGCGATGAATCGGCGACGGCGTCGAGCGTCTTGAGCCCGTCACCCGTGTTCAGCACGACCGTGGTCAGGGACGGGTCGATCAGCCCGGCCTCGATGAGCTTCTTGGTGACACCGAGCGTCACGCCGCCCGCCGTCTCCGCGAAGATGCCCTCCGTCTGCGCGAGCAGCTTGATCGCCTCGACGACCTGCTCGTCGTTCACGTCCTCCACGGCACCGCCCGTGCGGCGCGCGATGTCCAGGACGTACGGCCCGTCGGCCGGGTTGCCGATGGCCAGCGACTTGGCGATGGTGTTCGGCTTCTGCGGGCGCACCACGTCGTGGCCGCCCTTGTACGCGACCGAGACCGGGGAGCAGCCCTCGGCCTGGGCGCCGAAGAGCTTGTACGGCTTGTCCTCGACGAGGCCGAGCTTGATCAGCTCCTGCAGCCCCTTGTCGATCTTCGTGAACTGCGAGCCGGACGCGATCGGGATGACCAGCTGGTCGGGCAGCTGCCAGCCGAGCTGCTCGCAGATCTCGTACGCGAGCGTCTTGGAGCCCTCGCCGTAGTACGGGCGCAGGTTCACGTTCACGAAGCCCCAGCCCTCGCCCAGCGGGTCGCCGATGAGCTCGGAGCAGAAACGGTTCACGTCGTCGTAGTTGCCCTCGATGGCGACGAGGTCACCGCCGTAGACACCGGCCATGACGACCTTGCCCTGCTCCAGGTCGTGCGGGATGAACACGCAGGAGCGGAAGCCGGCGCGGGCGGCCGCGGCGCCGACGGCGCCGGCCAGGTTGCCGGTGGAGGAGCAGGACAGCGTGGTGAAGCCGAAGGCGCGGGCGGCCTCGATGGCCTGCGCGACGACCCGGTCCTTGAAGGAGTGCGTGGGGTTGCCGGAGTCGTCCTTGACGAACAACCTGCCCTGCTCGACGCCGAGTTCACGGGCGAGGTTGTCGGCCTTGACCAGCTTGGTCCAGCCCGGGTTCAGGTTCGGCTTCTCGGCGACGTCGGCCGGGACGGGCAGCAGCGGGGCGTAGCGCCAGACGTTGGCCGGGCCCGCCTCGATCTGCTTGCGGAGTGCCTCGGGGTCGCCGACGGGCAGGTCGTACGCGACTTCCAGAGGCCCGAAACACTCGGCGCAGGCGAAGATCGGTCCGAGCGGGAACGTGGTGCCGCACTCGCGGCAGGAGAGGCCGGACGCGGGGCCGAGGTCGACGGTGTTCGCGGCGGTCGTGGTGGCGACAGTCTGTACAGCCATGAGAGGCGAGGCCCTTTCTCCTCATCTTCCTCGCGGCGCATCTCGCCACGAGACGGATTTGGCACCTTCCCTAGCCGGGAGCCTCGCGACGTCGACGATGACAGTCGTACGAGACCGGCTGGAGGGTTGCCGGGGCTTCAACGGGCCGTATCCCTCTGCCCCTCTGGATGAGCGGTATTCGATTGTGTGTCGCGCCCTGATACGCGCTGACACCGGGCGGCGACCCCGACATGCGATGGTCACCGGCCTTGTTCAAGACTGTAACCGACGGCCTGGACCCTTGAGATAGTCGTCCGAACCGCGAGATGGATCACATCGACCGATACCGCCCCGCCGATAAGGAGCCGCAGACCGTGCTGGAAGAAGTCGAGCGCTGGCTTGAGCGGCGCTCCTGGTCCGTGGCCGACCGCTCGTTGCACCAGCTCATCGCCGCGAAGCGCGCGTCCGGCCAGACGGTGAGCGTGGTGCTGCCCGCGCTCGACGAGGAGGAGACGGTCGGGGAGATCGTCGCCGTGATCCGGCGTGAGCTGATGACGGAGGCGGTGCCGCTCGTCGACGAGCTGGTGGTGGTGGACTCCGGGTCCACGGACCGCACCTCCGAGGTCGCCGCGGCGGCCGGGGCCCGCGTCGTGCACCGGGACACGGTCCTGCCGCGGATCCCGGTGCGGCCCGGCAAGGGCGAGGTGCTATGGCGTTCACTTTTCGTGACGTCCGGCGACATCGTGTGTTTCGTCGACGCGGACCTCAAGGAGTTCTCGGCGGACTTCGTCTCCGGGATCGTCGGGCCGCTGCTGACCGACCCGGGCGTGGCCTTCGTGAAGGCGATGTACGACCGTCCGCTGGGCGGGGCCGCCGGGCAGGGCGGCCGTGTCACGGAGCTGATGGCGCGCCCGATCCTCAATCTGCACTGGCCCCGGCTGGCCGGATTCGTCCAGCCGCTGGGCGGCGAGTACGCGGCCCGCAGGTCGCTGCTGGAGCGACTGCCGTTCCCCGTCGGGTACGGCGTGGAGCTCGGGCTGCTCGTGGACGCCCTGCACACCGTGGGCCTGGACGCGCTGGCCCAGGTCGACGTGGGGGTGCGCAAGCACCGGCACCAGGACGGGCAGGCGCTCGGGCGGATGGCCGCCGCGATCTACCGCACGGCGCAGCTGCGGCTGGCCCGCGGGCATCTGGTGCGGCCCGTGCTCACCCAGTTCGAGCGCGGGGAGGGCGGCTTCGAGCCGCGGACGTACGAGGTGGACACGGAGGAGCGTCCCCCGATGACCGAAATCAGTGAGTACGCGGAGCGTCGCGTCGCATAGCCACTGAGTGATGATGCTTTTTGCCTACATTGCCGCTTATGTGGCTTAGACACGCAAGAAGCAACCGGCGGCTCACAGGCGCCGCCACCCGCCTCGCCGGGACCCTCGCCGCCACGGCCACGGCCGCCGCGACCCTCGTCGCAGCGGCCGTTCCGGCCTCGGCGGTGGTGGTCGAACCCTTCGCCAAGCGGTACGAGGAAGCCCTCTACGGCGACTTCATCACGCTCGGCAACACCGTGATGCGGTGCCCGACCACGCCCGCGGACGACGCGGCGCGCTGCCGGTCCGCGCAGGCGGGCACGAGCACCGAGAACAACAACCAGTTCGACATGCAGTACACGGACACGGCCGGGCTGTCCTCGACGGTCGTCAACTCCTCCACCGGCAAGGTGACGATCCCGCCGGGCGCCACCGTCGCCTACGCCCGCCTCTTCTGGGGCGGCAACGACGGCACGTACAAGCTGGGCCGCAACCAGATCGCGCGCTGCGACACCGCCGGCCCGGCCACCTCCCCGGCCGGTGAACCGCTCACCACGCGGCCCGTGGTGAGGATCGGCGCCGGCGCCGAGACGCCCGCCACCGTGCAGAACGCGGTGCGCACCCCGGCCGAGGTCGGCGGCCCGCACTACTACACCGCCGAGTCCGACATCACCTCGCTGTTCTCCGGCGTCACGACCGGCACCGAGGTGCCGGTCGCGGTCGGCAACGTCTGGGCCCCGACCGGCAAGGGCTGCGTCGGCGGCTGGTCGCTGACCGTCGTCTACAAGTACGACGCACCGAACGCCCAGTACGCGCCCACGCGCCGCAACGTCTACGTGTACGGCGGCCACGTGGTCCAGCAGTCCAAGGACCCCGACACCACGATCGACATCGACGGCTTCTACCGGGCGGGCGGCGGCGACGTGCGCGCCAGCGTCACCGCGTACGAGGGCGACGCGAACGTGGCGGGCGACCAGTTCCTGGTCAACGGGCAGCAGATCGCCGAGGCCGACGGCAGCGGCACCAACAACTTCTTCAACAGCAAGGCCGACGGCTGCGACCAGCCCTGCGACCGCAACAACTTCAGCATCGACGCCAAGGACGTGACGATCCCGTCCAGCGCGCTGCCACCGGGCTCCACCTCGGCCGGCCTGACGTTCCGCACCAAGGGCGACACCTACGTGCCCTCGGCGCTCGCCTTCTCCGTGCCGGTACCCGACCTGGAGGTCAAGAAGAGCGCCGCGCCGAGCAAGGTCGCGCCGGGCGGCAAGGTGACGTACACGATCACCGCGAAGAACATCGGCGAGGTCGACTACCCGGGCGCCCAGCTCAGCGACGACCTCGGTGACGTGCTGGACGACGCCGACTACAACGGCGACGCCAAGGCCAGCCTGGGCCAGGTCACGTACGCGAGCCCGAAGCTGAACTGGCGCGGCGACGTGCCCGCCGGGCAGACCGCGACGATCACCTACAGCGCCACGCTCCACGACCCGCTCGACGGCGACGGCAAGCTCACCAACAACGTGACCGCCGACACCCCGCGCACCAACTGCGAGGAGGACTCGCAGGACCCGAACTGCGGCTTCACGCCGGTCATCGAGAAGCCGACGCCGCCCACGACGCCCCCGACGACACCGCCGGGCCCCACCCCGCACCTGGAGATCGTCAACCGGCCGGCGACCCCGACCGCTCCCCCGTGCGCCACGGTCCGCGACACCATCACCCTGCGCAACAGCAGCGGGACCCCGCGCCGGAACGCCGCGATCTCCTGGCCCACGAAGGGCGCCGTCGGCACCCCGACCGCCTCGGCCGGCACGGTCACCAAGAAGGGCTCGGCCTTCCACTGGACCGGCACCGTGCCCGCCCACGGCAAGGTCGTCATCAAGGAGAACGTCAAGGTCTCCTGCACGCCCGGCGCGGTCACCGTGATCCCGGTGACCGGTGAGGTGCCGAACACCACCTGCTCGGCCCGCGCGCGCGGCGGCGACGACCCGTGCACCGCGGTCATCGTCACCAAGCGGCAGCAGGCCCGGCCGACGCCGCCGCACCCGACCGGCCCCGAGCTGGCCGAGACGGGCGCCGACAGCTCGCAGGCGCTGCTGTACGGAGGGCTCGCCGTCTCGCTGTGCGGGCTCGGCGCGCTGATCCTCGCGGCGGTGCGCGGCCGCAAGGACTGACCTGCCGCTGAGGGCGTTGTATACGGCCGGACCCCTGACGGGGTCCGGCCGTACGTTTGAACGCTTCCGGGCCGGGCTAGCGTGCCCCTATGGCTTCCACTCTTGGTGCTGCTGAGGTTCTCGTCGCGTCCAACCGCGGCCCCGTCTCGTACGCCGTCGGCGACGACGGAACGATCGAGGCGAAGCGCGGCGGGGGCGGTCTGGTGTCCGCGCTCAGCGTCGTCGACGACAAGCTGTGGGTGTGCGCGGCGCTCGGCGACGGCGACCGGGAGGCGGTCCGGCGCGGGGTCGCCGAACCGGGTGTGCGGATGCTGGACATCGACGCCGGCGTGCACGCGGACGCGTACAACGGGATCGCGAACTCGGTGCTGTGGTTCGTGCACCACATGCTCTACCAGACGCCTCTGGAGCCGTCGTTCGGCCCGGAGTTCCGTCGGCAGTGGGCGTCGTACGAGGCGTACAACCGGGCGTTCGCCGAGGCCCTCGCCGAGGAGGCCGCGCCGGGCGCGACGGTGGTGGTGCAGGACTACCACCTGGCACTGGTGCCGGGCATGCTCCGCGAGCTCCGCGACGACCTGCGGATCGGGCACTTCTCGCACACGCCCTGGGCGCCCGTCGACTACTTCCGGATGCTGCCCGACGACATCGCCGAGCAGCTCCTGAACGGGATGCTCGGCGCGGACCGGCTGGCCTTCCTGACCCGGCGCTGGGCGGACGCGTTCACCGAGTGCTGTACGCGGATCCTCGGGGGCACGTCGGGGACGCGGATCGGGGTGCACGGGCTCGGCGCCGACGCCGACTTCCTGCGGGAGCGCGCCCACCGGCCCGATGTCGAGGAGCGGCTCGCCGCGCTGCGGGAGCAGGTGGGCGCGGACCGCAAGGTGATCGTCCGGGTCGACCGGACCGAGCTGTCGAAGAACATCGTGCGCGGGCTGCGCGCCTACGAGCTGCTGCTCGAGACCCGTCCCGAGCTGCGGGAGAAGGTCGTGCACGTCGCGTTCGCGTACCCCTCGCGCCAGGACCTCGCGGTGTACCGCGACTACACGGACGAGGTCTCCCGCGTCGCCGAGTCGATCAACTCCCGCTTCGGCACCGAGGGTTGGACGCCGGTCGTGCTGCACGTCAAGGACGACTTCGCGCGCTCGCTCGCGGCGTACCGGCTCGCGGACGTGGCCCTCGTCAACCCGATCCGCGACGGCATGAACCTCGTCGCGAAGGAGGTACCGGTCGTCTGCGACGACGGTTGCGTGCTGGTGCTGTCCCGGGAGGCGGGGGCGTTCGAGGAACTGGGCGAGGACGCGCTGGTCGTCAACCCGTACGACGTGACCGGGACGTCCGCGGCGCTCGCCGCGGCGCTCGCCATGCCGGAGGGGGAGCGGGCGGAGCGAACGAAACGGCTGGCTGCCGCCGGGACCGCGCTGCCCCCCGGGCAGTGGTTCCTGGATCAGCTGGAGGCGCTGCGTCAGGACTGAGGTTCTGGGCTGTGTCGCCGGGTGCGGGTGAGTGGGGCCGCACCCGGCGACGAGACGGTCACCCGGCGGACGAGGACGCCACGGCCCCGAGCCACCCGAGCAGGCCCACCACCTCAGGCGGGCCGTCGAGCACCAGGTCCGCCCGCTCCGCCAGCTCGGCGATCACCGTGTCCGCCGCCACCAGCACCCCGGGCATCCCGTCGGACCGCAACTTCTCCACCGCCGCGAACGCGGGCAGGTCACCCAGGTCGTCACCCGCGTACAGGACGGACTCCGCGCCGACCTCACGGACGTACTCGGTGAGCGCCGCCCCCTTGTCGACGCCGGGCGGGCGCAGTTCCAGGACCATCCGGCCCGGCTCCACCATCAGCCCGTGCCGCGCGGCGAGCGCGGTCAGCGGTGCGCGCAGGGTCTCGAACGCGCCCTGGGGGTCGCTCGCGCGCCGCGTGTGGACCGCGACGGCCCGGCCCTTCTCCTCGACGTACGTGTCGTGCCACAGCCCGGACTCCGCGAGGACGCCCGGGAGTTCGGAGCGCACCGCGGCGACCCCGGGGTGCGGCGCGGGGGCCCGTACGGTGCCGGTGACCGCGTCCCAGCGCTCGGCGCCGTAGTGCCCGAGGACGACGAGGTGCTCCAGGCCGGGCACCCCCGCGAAGCCGCCGTGCCGGACCGCGACCCCGGCGGGCCGCCCGGTGATGACGGCGACGGAGGCGACCCGGGGCGCCAGCGCGGCGAGGGCCGGTACGGCGTCGGGGTGCGCGCGGGCCTGCTCGGGGTCGGGGACGATCGGGGCCAGGGTCCCGTCGAAGTCGACGGCGACGACCGCCCGGGAGGGCCGGGCGACAATAGCGGCCAGGCCGTCGCGCCCGGCGGAGGTGGTCGGGGTCCAGAGGTCGTCCTGGGGGCTCACCATGCGACCGACCTTAGCCGCGGCACGGCCGTCCTGGGGGCGTGGGGAACCCCGGTCTCACCGCTCCCGGCGCCTGCTGTCGCGGACCCGCCGCAACCGGTTCACGGTCACCGGCGCGTGCTCCAGCGCCCGGGGATCGTCGAGCAGCGCGTTCAGCACCTGGTAGTAGCGCACCGGCGCCAGGTCGAGCTCCTCGCGGATGGCCCGCTCCTTGGCGCCCGGCGACTCCCAGCCGCGCCCTTCGAACGCGAGCACCGCGCGCTCGCGTTCGCCCAGGCCGGGAAGGTCGTCCATGCCCGCCACGCTACTCGGCGGATTCGGCGGCCGCCGCCTGGTTCTGGATCCGGCCGAGCACGGCGCCCGGGCTGGTGTTCGCGGTGAGCGCGGAGCCGATCTGGTCCTTGATGTCGGCGCTGACCGAGGCCCAGGACGTCTTGCCGACCGGGTAGATCTCGGAGTTGGTGAGGCTGGCCAGGAACGGCCAGAGCTTCTTGTCCTCCTGGGCGTCGGACATGGTCTCGGAGGCGCTGTTGGTGACCGGCAGCAGGTCGTACTCGCGGGAGAAGTCCAGGACGTTCTTCTCGCTGTAGACGTAGTTGAGGAACTCGCCGACCTGCTTGCTGTGGCCGTTCTGCTTGAACGCCATCATCCAGTCGGCGACGCCCATCGTGGACCTGGCCGGGCCGTTCGGCCCCGGCAGCTGCACGGTGCCGTAGTCGACACCCTGCTTCGCGGCCATGCGCATCAGTGTGGGGTGGCCGTTGAGCATGCCGACCTCGCCCTTGGCGAACGCGGCGAAGGCGGTGGCCCGGTTGAGCTTGCCGGGCGCGGTGGGGCCGGTCAGGCCCTTGCCGACGAGGTCGTTCTTCAGCCAGTCGAACGTCGCGACGTTCTGCTTGGAGTCGATGGTGTACGAGCCGACGTCGTCGGTGTAGCCGGCGCCGCCGCTCAGCATCCAGATCATGGTCTCGGCCTGGGCCTCCTCGCGGCCCAGCGGCAGCGCGTACGGGATCTTCACCCCGGCCGCCTTGAGCGCCTTGGCGTCGGCCTCCAGCTGCGCCCAGGTGGTGGGCGGCGTGATGCCGGCGTCCTTGAAGAGCTTCTTGTTGTAGAACAGCAGCCGCGTGGAGGAGGCGAACGGCATGCCGTACTGGGTGCCGTCGACCTTGCCCGCGTCGGCGAGCTGCGACAGGTAGTCGGCCTGGGTGGGCACGTCGAGCAGATCGCTGACCGGGTACAGCTTCCCGGCCGCGGCGTAGTCGGCGTACGCGCCGATCTGTGCCATGTCCGGGGCGTGGCCGGCGTCGACCATGCTCTTGACCTTGGCGTCGACGTCGTTCCACGAGTAGACGTCGACGTCGACCTTGATGTCGGGGTGGTCCTTCTCGAAGGCGGCGGCGAGCTTGTCCCAGTACTTCTGGGAGCTGTTGGCCGACGAGTCGCCGTAGTCGGCGGCGACCAGTTTCAGCGTGACGTCGCCGCCGGAGCCCGTTCCCCCGCAGGCGGTGAGCGTGCCCGCCATGCCCAGCGCGGCCGCTGCCGCTATCAGACCGGTGATGTGCCGCTGCACCGCTGTTCCCACCCTCGTATGTGTGTCACGCGTGACGTCGCGGGTCCCCGGGGATCCCCCGGGACCGAACCCTAAGGTCTACACCACCTGGATCTCACTTCGGCAACAGGGCGGTATCTGCGCAAGATCCATGCGAGTGGACTAGACCTCTCACGGGTGTACGCGCGAGACTGTTCCCCGTGAGACATGTCATCGCCCTCGACGTGGGCGGCACCGGGATGAAGGCCGCCCTGGTCGGGGCGGACGGCACGCTGCTGCATCAGGCGCGCCGGGCGACGGAGCGCGAGCGGGGGCCCGAGGCGGTCGTCGAGACCATACTCGGCTTCGCCGCCGAGCTGCGCGCGTACGGCGAGAAGCACCTCGGCGAGCCCGCGGTGGCGGCCGGCGTCGCGGTGCCCGGCGTCGTCGACGAGGGAGCCGGCATCGCCCTGTTCGCCGCCAATCTCGGCTGGCGCGACGTGCCGATGCGGGCCCTGCTGAGCGAGCGGCTCGGCGCCATCCCGGTCGCGCTCGGCCACGACGTGCGCACCGGCGGGCTCGGCGAGGGCCGGCTCGGCGCCGGCAAGGACGCCGACCGCTTCCTGTTCATGCCGCTCGGCACCGGTATCGCGGGCGCCATCGGCATCGACGGCCGGATCGAGCCCGGCGCGCACGGCTCGGCCGGCGAGATCGGCCATGTCGTCGTCCGGCCCGGCGGGGTGCCCTGCGGCTGCGGTCAGCGCGGCTGCCTGGAGCGGTACGCCTCGGCGTCCGCCGTCACCCTGGCCTGGCAGGCCGCGAGCGGCGACGAGAAGGCCACCGCGGCGGACTGCGCGCGGGCCGTCGACGCCGGGGACCCGCGGGCGGTGCAGGTCTGGCAGGACGCCGTGGACGCGCTCGCCGACGGACTCGTCATGGCGCTCACTCTGCTGGACCCGCGCACCCTGATCATCGGTGGCGGTCTCGCCGAGGCCGGGGAAACCTTGTTCACACCCCTGCGGGCGGCGGTCGCGGAGCGCGTGACGTTCCAGTCGCTCCCCACGATCGTCCCGGCCGTCCTCGGGGACACCGCCGGATGCCTGGGCGCGGGGCTGCTCGCCTGGGACCTTCTCGCCGCCGAGACCGAAGACAACAAGGACGACCCGACCAACACGGAGGTAACCGCCTGATGGCCACAGCAAAGGTGCTCGCCGGTGCCCAGGTGGTGCTGCCCACCGGGACCGTCCCCGACGGACGCGTCATCGTCGACGGCACGAAGATCGCCGGGAGCGCTCCCGGCGACGCCGGGGTCGTCGACCTCTCCGGCCACTGGGTGGTGCCCGGCTTCGTCGACATGCACAACCACGGCGGCGGCGGCGCGTCCTTCACCTCCGGCACGGTCGACGAGATCCTCAAGGGCATCCACACCCACCGCCTGCACGGCACGACGACGGTCGTCCCGTCGTTCGTGACGGGCGAGACGGACTTCCTCACGCAGCGCGCGGGCCTGCTGTCCGAGCTGGCCGAGCAGGGCGAGATCGCGGGCATCCACTTCGAGGGCCCGTTCATCTCGCCGTGCCGCAAGGGCGCCCACGACGAGACGCTGCTGCGCGACCCGGACCCGGCCGAGGTGCGCAAGCTGGTCGACGCGGCCCGCGGCAGGGCGAAGATGGTCACCCTCGCCACCGAGCTGCCCGGCGGCATCGACTCCGTCCGCATGCTCGCCGAGCAGGGCGTGATCGCCGCGATCGGGCACACCGACGCGACGTACGAGCAGACGGTGGAGGCCATCGACGCGGGCGCCACCGTCGCCACGCACCTCTTCAACGCGATGCCCGCCCTCGGCCACCGCGCGCCCGGCCCGATCGCGGCGCTCCTGGAGGACGAGCGGATCACCGTCGAGCTGATCAACGACGGCACGCATCTGCACCCGGCCGCCCTGGAGCTCGCCTTCCACCACAAGGGCGGCGAGAAGGTCGCCTTCATCACCGACGCGATGGACGCGGCCGGCTTCGGCGACGGCCGCTACATGCTCGGCCCGATGGAGGTCGAGGTGAAGGACAGCGTGGCGCGGCTCGTCGAGGGCGGCTCCATCGCGGGCTCGACGCTGACCCTGGACCGCGCGTTCAAGCGCGCCGCCACCGTCGACCGCCTCCCGGTCGAGGACATCGTCCGGGCGATCTCGGCCAACCCGGCCGCACTCCTCGGAATCTACGACAAGGTGGGCTCCCTGGAGCCCGGCAAGGACGCCGATCTCGTGGTCCTGGACGCGGAGTTCGAGCTCAAGGGCGTCATGCGCAAGGGCGAGTGGCTCGTCGAGCCCGAACTGGGCTGATACGCCCGACAGTTGAAGGGGCGGTTGGTCCGAGGGCTGGGCCAACCGCCTTGACTTTGGCATGATCAGCCCCCGTAACTGAAAGCGTTACTGCACGTACGCGTATCCATCGGGGGGCGAGGTCCTGTGATCCTCACGGTCACCTTGAACACCGCGCTCGACATCACCTATCAGGTCAAGGCGCTGCGCCCGCACGCCTCGCACCGCGTCACCGAGGTCACCGAACGCCCCGGCGGGAAGGGGCTGAACGTGGCCCGGGTGCTCGCCGCACTCGGCCACGAGGTGACGGTGACGGGCTTCGCGGGCGGCGCCACGGGACGCACGCTCCAGGACCAGCTGCTCGGCTCCAAGGGCGTGTGTGACGCCCTGGTCCCCGTCAGCGGTTCGACCCGTCGCACGATCGCCGTCGTCGACGCCTCGACCGGCGACACCACCCAGCTCAACGAGCCGGGTCCGCTGATCTCCCCGGCCGAGTGGGCCGCCTTCCAGGAGACGTACGAGCATCTGCTGCGGTCCGCCTCCGCGGTGGCCCTGTGCGGCAGCCTGCCGCCGGGCGTCCCCGTCGGCGCCTACGGGACGCTGGTGCGGGCGGCGCGGGCCGCCTCCGTCCCGGTCCTCCTCGACACCAGCGGCGAACCGCTGCGCCGCGGCATCGCGGCCCGCCCCGACATGGTGAAGCCGAACGCGGACGAGCTGGCCGAACTCACCGGCTCCCACGAGCCGTTGCAGGCCATGAAGGACACCCGCAGGCGCGGCGCGCACGCCGTCGTCGCCTCGCTCGGCGCGAAGGGGCTGTGCGCCCTGACCCCGGACGGCGCCTGGCAGGCCCCCGTCCCCGAGCGACTCGCGGGCAACCCGACGGGCGCGGGCGACTCCGCGGTCGCGGGCCTGCTCTCCGGCCACGTCGAGCACCTGCCCTGGCCCCAGCGCCTGGCCCGCGCGGTCGCGCTGTCGGCGGCGACGGTGGTGGCGCCGGTGGCCGGGGAGTTCGACCGCGGGACGTACGAGTCCCTGGTCGGCAAGGTCGCCGTGGCAGAAAGAAGGGGCGCCGCCCAGGACCTGCCCGGTCCTGGGTGACGCCCCGTCAGGGTCGTGGTGCGGCTCAGCTCTTCTGGCCGTCCTTGCCGGTCAGCCACATCTGGTCGAGGTTCGCGTCGCACTGGTTGCCCTGCTCGCAGGAGACCGTGATCGCGTTCGTCCCCTTGGTGAGCTGGACGATGGCCCAGGTGTTCGTCCAGCCCTTCTCCCAGTCGCCTTCCTTGGCGCCGGCGAAGTTCTTCATGTTCAGCGGCCGGTCCTGCTTGGTGCCGTTGACGTTGATCGTCGCGTCGGAGTCCTTGCCGGGCACGCCGTAGTTCACGTACAGCCGGTAGGAGCCGTCCTTCGGGATGTCGTTGACGGTCCAGGTGACGCTCGCGCCGACCTTGTTGAACCCCGCGATGTACACCCCGCCGGCGGCCTTCGCGCCCTTGACGTCGGACGCGGTGACGGTGCCGCCGGCCAGCTTCAGCGCCTTCGCGTCGGTCTTGGGCAGGTCGAGCGGCTCCGCCGACGCCGACTGCGAGGGCGTCTCGCTGGGCTGCACCGACTGGGAGTCGCCGGACGGCTTGCCGGCCGCGTCGTCGCCCTTGTCGTCGTCCGAGCCGCTGCCCAGCATGGCGACGCCGATGCCGATGACGACGGCCGCGACCACGGCGACCGCGCCGATCAGCAGCGCCTTGGTGTTCGGACCGCGGCCCCGGCCGCCGCCACCGCGCCCGGGCGCCTGCGGCGGACCCGGCTGCGTCGGGGCGCCACCGCCGGGCATCGTCTCGGGTGCCTGGTAGTAGGCGTTCGGCTGGTTGTACGCGGCGGTCTGCTGCTGCGGCGGGACCTGCTGGCCGTACTGGCGCTCGCCGACGGTGCGGACCTGGTTGTACGAGGAGCGGGGATTCGGGTAGCCGTAGCCGCCGCCCCCGCCGCTGGGCGGGGTCGCCCCGGCCGCCTGTCCGTCGGCGTACAGATAGCCGAACGGATCGTCGTCCTCGGGCGTGGTGCTCGCGCCGTTGTTGCCGGGCGCCATCCCTGATCACTCCCTACGCGTGTGCTTACCGAGGCGAGCGTACCCGCTGCGAGTGACCCGAAGGAGTGGCCTTGACCTCACCGAAACCTGCGGACCGGGCCGCCGCGACCCGTCAGCCCGCGCGCCGGTGCTGCTTGGCACGTGATCTTTTCTCCACGTACATCCGCTGGTCAGCGGATTGCAGCACTTCTTCCGCGGTCATGCCGCAGTGGGCCCAGCCGATGCCGAAACTGGCCCCCACGCGCACCGCCCGGCCGTCCACCCGGATCGGCGGAATGATGGCGTTCCGCAGCCGGACCGCGAGGTCCTGTGCATCCGCGCGGCCGAGCCCGTCGGCGAGCACCACGAACTCGTCGCCGCCGAGCCGGGCGACCGTGTCCCCGTCCCGGACGCCGCTGGTCAGACGCCGGGCGACCTCGATGAGGACGGCGTCGCCCGCGTTGTGCCCGAACCGGTCGTTGATCGACTTGAAGCCGTCGAGGTCGCAGAAGAGGACGGCGAGGCCCTTCGTGCCGTCGTCGACGTCCTGCCCGTCCCCCTCGGGCGCGACCACGTGCACATGGTGGTCGAAGCCGTCGAACCCTTCGTACAGGCCGGACTGGTGCGGGACGGCGGCGGCGAAGTCGAAGCCGTGCCCGTTCGTGTCCGAGCCGTGCGCGGCGTGGGCGGCATGGGGGCCGTGGTCCCCGTAGGCCGCGTCGAGCGAGTCGATGGCGCTGGGCCTGCTGTCCTGCGGGCGCCGGCAGAGCCGGGCGGAGAGCCGGGAGCGCAGTTCGGCCGAGTTCGGCAGGCCGGTGAGGGAGTCGTGCGAGGCCCGGTGGGCGAGCTGCAGCTCGCGGCGCTTGCGGTCCTCGATGTCCTCGACGTGGGTGAGCAGGAAACGCGGCCCGTCGGCGGCGTCGGCCACCACGGAGTTGCGCAGCGAGACCCAGACGTACGTGCCGTCGCGCCGCCCGAGCCGCAGCTCCGCGCGGCCGCCCTCCGCGGAGGTGCGCAGCAGGGTGCCTATGTCCTCCGGGTGCACGAGGTCGGAGAACGAGTAGCGGCGCATCGCGGAGGCGGGGCGGCCGAGCAGGCGGCACAGCGCGTCGTTCGTGCGCAGGATCCGGCCGTGCTGGTCGCCGCCCATCTCGGCGATGGCCATGCCGGAGGGCGCGTACTCGAAGGCCTGCCGGAAGCTCTCCTCGCTGGCGCGCAGGGCCTGCTGCTCCCGCTCGAGCCGGACGAGGGCGCGCTGCATGTTGGCCCGCAGCCGGGCGTTGCTGATGGCGATGGCGGCCTGGAAGGCGTACATCTGCAGGGCCTCACGGCCCCAGGCGCCGGGCCTGCGGCCGTTGCGCGGGCGGTCGACCGATATGACGCCGAGCAGCTCACCGCCGGAGGCGCCGGTCGCGTACATGGGGGCGAAGAGGCGGTCGGAGGGGTGCCACTCGTCCTCGAAGCGGGGCGGCGGGCCGTCGGTGAACCACTGCGGCACGTCGTCCTCGTCGAGGACCCAGCCCTCGGTGTACGGGATGAAGCGCAGCTCGCCCCAGTCCTCGCCCATGGCCAGACGGCGGTCCCAGGAGGTGCGGGAGCCGACGCGGCCGGTGATGAGGGCCTCGGCGGCGGAGTTCCCGGCGAAGGCGGCGACGACCAGGTCCCCGTCGGGGCGTACGAGGTTCACGCACGCCAGCTCGTAACCGAGCCCGTTGACGACACCGTCGGCGACCGTCTGCAAAGTGTCGGCCAGGCTTCGGGCGGTGTTCATGTCCGCCATCACCTGGTGCAGCTGACGCAGGGTCGCAAGACGGACGTAGGGCTCCGACTCGGTCTCCATGCTCAGTTCTCCCCGAGACCTCGACAGCACTCCAGAATTCTGATCGGCTCGCTTCGCACGTGCAGGAGCACGTTCATTTCGTAGTGTCGACCGCCACTGAATCACAGCGAGCTGTGCACTCGGTACACAGGGTCAACAAAATATGGCTCCTGTGACTCAAGTCACAGCAGGATATGAAGGGTTGGAGGACGATCCCGGGGGCATTCTGTGCGTTTGCCGAACGCGGGAACCGGGACGGGACGGAGCGAACCGGAGCATATCCGCGCAGCGTCCGCCGAGGGTCCTAGGACCGGTCTCGGCCGTCGGTCCGATGTGGTGCGGCCGAGCACGGGGCTAGCGTCGGAAGCGTGTTGAAAACTCCCCCTGCCACGCCAGCACTCCCCTCCCCGCACGTCCCGTCCGCGACCCCGTCCGCCGGGCATCCTGAGGGGGTGAGCAACGACGAGTTCCGCGCCGCCCTGTCCCGTCTCGCCGCGGGTGTCGTCCTGCTGACCTCGCACGAACCCGCGCTCGACCCCGACGGCCCCGCCGGGGAGGACGCGGGCATGACGGCGACGGCCTTCATGTCGGTCTCGCTGGACCCGCCGCTGGTCCTGGTCTCGCTGCGCAACGGCTCCCGCATGGACGACCTCCTCGACGAGCAGCCCCTGTGGGCGGTGTCGATGCTCTCGGAGTCGCAGAGCCACATCGCCGGGCGCTTCGCCATGAAGGGCCGGATCAGCGACCGGCTGCTGTTCGAGGACATCCCGTACGTACGGGGCGAGCACACGGGCGCTCCGCTGGTGGGCGGGGCGCTGGCGACGCTGGAGTGCCGGACGGAGCGGCGGGTCCCCGCGGGTGACCACACCTTGGTCATCGGCCGGGTCCTCGGCGCGGCCCTGCCGAGCGCGGACGGGGGCCCGCTGACGTATTTCCGGGGGCGGTACCGGGGACTGGGCTGAGCCCCGCCCGTCACCGGGCGCTTTCGTTGACGGGTGCGGGTGAGTGAGACCCCGCCCCCCTGAGATGGCGCACGCAGTGCGCATCTCAGGGGGGCGGGGAACTGCGCGAGAAGCCCCACCGGACGCGCACCCGGCGACGAGACCGGCAAGCGGCACCCCCGTGACCGCCTACCAGTCCCGCGCGGAGCGCCCCCGCTTGGTCTCGGAGCGCGCCTTCTTCTCCCGCAACCGGCGCTCGTTGATCCCGCGGGGCACACGGGTCGGCCGGCGCGGCTTCGGCGGCGGCGCCGAGGCCTCCGCCAGCAGCGCCGCGAGCCGCACCGCCGCCGTCTCCCGGTTGCGCCACTGCGAACGGTGCTCGGAGGCCCGCACGGAGACGACGCCGTCCACCAGGCGGGACGCGAGCCGCTCCAGGGCGCGCGCCTTCCACACCTCGGGCAGCGCCTTCGTGGCGGCCAGGTCGAAGCGGAGCTCCACCTGCGAGTCGCTGGTGTTCACGTGCTGTCCGCCCGGCCCGGACGACCGCGAGAAACGCCACAGGAGCTCGGCCTCCGGAAGGACGACCGAGCCGCGGATGGGATAGGGACCGGACATGTCTCCATGGTCGCGTGCGCGGGCCGCTCCGTCACCCGGTTTTCAGCCGGGTAAAGAAAGTAAAGACACCTGGAACCTCCGGTACCCGCTTCGCGTTCATAGGGGTACGAGTAGCTTCGGCTACGCACGTACGAACTTAACGAGGGAAGGGACTCCCGCAATGGCTGTAAGCCTGTCCAAGGGTGGCAACGTCTCGCTCACCAAGGAGGCTCCGGGCCTGACCGCCGTCACCGTGGGCCTCGGCTGGGACGTCCGCACCACCACCGGCACCGACTTCGACCTCGACGCCTCGGCGATCGCGGTGAACACGCAGGGCAAGGTCTACTCGGACGGCCACTTCGTGTTCTTCAACAACAAGCAGACGCCGGACCAGTCGATCGTGCACACCGGTGACAACCGCACCGGCGAGGGCGCCGGCGACGACGAGGCGATCAACGTGAACCTGGCGGCGCTGCCCGCCGACGTCGACAAGATCGTCTTCCCGGTCTCGATCTACGACGCGGAGAACCGCTCGCAGAACTTCGGCCAGGTGCGCAACGCGTACATCCGCATCGTGAACCAGGCCGGCGGCACCGAGATCGCCCGCTACGACCTCTCCGAGGACGCGGCCACCGAGACGGCGATGGTCTTCGGCGAGCTGTACCGCAACGGGGCGGAGTGGAAGTTCCGCGCCGTGGGCCAGGGTTACGCCTCGGGCCTGGTCGGCATCGCGCAGGACTTCGGCGTGAACGTCTGATCTCGCTGAGCGGCCGAGGGGCGTACCGGCGGACGACGCCGGTACGCCCCTCGCACTCTTCTCCCGCGGGGCCGCCGGTCACGTACGAGCCCCTGGAGAAACCTCACAGGGAAACCATGGGAACCGGGAGCAACTGCCCGCTCTTGCACCGGTTTGTGATCCGCTCCCGGCGCCGGCCGCCGCCGATCACTCCGCCGCGAAGCCGTTCACGACCGTACGATCCCGTCCGTGAATCTGCGCCGCACCCTCTCCCTCGCCGTGGCGACCGCCGCCGCCGTCCCCGCTTTCTGTCTGGCCACCGCCCCGGCCTTCGCCGCCCCGGGCGTGACGGCCGAGGAGTCCGCGCGGCCGACCTACGCCGAGCTGAAGAAGGCCGCCGACGACGCGGACACGGCGTACGAGAAGGCGGCGGCCGACAAGAAGGCCGGCCTGGAGAAGCTGCACGCGCTCTTCGACGCCCTCGACCACGACGACACGAACCCGCTGCGCGCCGCCTTCCTCACCGCGGACAAGGCCGCCACGGCCGCCACGAAGGACCGGGAGAGCGCGGACGCCGCCGTCACCGCGGCCGAGGAGAAGCTCGCGAACGCGGACGAGGCCGGCAAGCCCGCCGCTCAGCAGGAGCTGGAGGCGGCCCGCACCGCCGCCTCGAAGGCCGCCGACGCCGAGCGGGAGGCCAAGGCCGAGCGCAAGAGGACGGCCGACGCGATGGACGACGCGCGCGTCGCGGCGAGCCGTGACTACAACGCCCTGATCAACGCGGAGAAGAAGGCCGCCGAGGAGAAGAAGAACGCCCACGAGGCGCTCGACACCGCCAAGGAGTGCGTGCGCACGGACGATCTGACGGTGCTGGCCGAGGGCCTGCCGCGGAAGGTCGTCGCGGGCACCACGACGGACTTCTCGCTGACCGTCGCCAACAGCACCGACCGCACCCTGACCGTGCGGCCGTTGATGCTGTTCCGGCTGGACGCCACGAACGACCGCCAGCACTTCATGACCGTCAAGTGGTCGCGCGACGGCGCCCCCTGGCAGGAGCTGGAGCAGGACAACGACCACCCGACGACCATCGAGGCGATGAAGCCCGGCTCGTCCGCCGAGGTGCGGCTGCGCCTCACCCTGGCGGAGAAGACCCCGGCCATGAAGGCGTTCGCGCTCGTGGCGGGCGACGCCGCCGACGCGTACAACCCGTGCGTGCTCGGCCCGATGAAGCGGTACGACTTCTCCGTACTGACGGCCGGCAGCGACGCCGGCACCCCGGGCGACGCCGGCCCCGGTGACGTCCCCGACAAGGACCGTCCCGAGCCCGGTCACACCCCGCAGGGCGGCACCTCCGGTGAGCCGGCCGGGTCCACCGGCGGCAGCGGCGGTCAGCAGCACGACGGCGATCTGGCCTCCACGGGATCCTCCGGTGCCGTGCCGACGCTGGCGCTCGCCGCCGGCGCCGTGGCACTCGGCGCGGGCGCCGTGGTCGTCGCGCGGCGGCGACGCACCGACGCCTGAGCCGCACCGGGCGTCCGGGGCTCCTACGCTCGCCCCATGATCCTCGAACCGCTCGACCCCGGCCCCGACCACGCGCTGCCCGGCGAGGTGCTCACCGAGGTGACCGAGCTGTACGCCGCCCACCGGGAGTTCTTCGCCCTCAGCGGTGACTTCCCCGACCCGGACGGCATCACCGCGGCGCAGGTCGCGGTCGCGCTCGCCGACGAGCTGGCGCAGCCCGGCGCCGAGGTGCTGCTCGCGCGGGCCGGCGGACGGCTCGCCGGGATCGCCGTGACGCTCGAACGGCACCCCGATCCGGCCGACCCGGACCCGTGGATCGGGCTGCTGATGATCGACCCGGCACGTCAGCGCCGGGGACTGGGGCGGGAGTTGGCGTCGGCGGTCGAGGAGCGGTTCCGGGCCGCCGGGCGGACCGCCGTGCGCCTCGCCGTGCTCGACGCCAACACGCAAGCCCTCGCTTTCTGGACCGCTCTGGGCTACACGGAGATCGACCGCCGCGCGGACATTCAACGCGGGCGTCCCTGCCGGGTGTTGAGGAAGCAGCTCGCACGCTAGGTCCTGTCAGGCGTGGTCCGGCTTCCCGTCGCCGTACAGCCAGACGTCCCAGACGTCCGCGAGCGCCTCGGCCTTGCCCGGGTTCTTCTTCTCGACGTACGCCGTGAAGTCGTCGGTGTCGGCGTTGCCGTACTTGTGGGCGGCGGGCCAGCTCTTCAGCAGGGCGAAGAACGCGGTGTCGCCGACCGTCTCCCGGATCTTGTGCAGGACCATCGCGCCGCGCTGGTAGACGGGCGTGTCCGAGACGTGCGCGGCGCTGGACGGTTTCGCGGGCGGGAAGGACCAGATGTCGGCGCCCGCCGGGCGTTCGTACAGCGCGTCGAAGGTCTGCTGGGCCGTGTCGCCGTCGTGGTCCTCGTCCCACAGCCACTCCGCGTACGTGGCGAAGCCCTCGTTGAGCCACATGTCGCGCCACGACTTCGGTGTGACCGAGTCGCCGTACCACTGGTGGGCCAGCTCGTGGACGAGGGTGCCGAGGTCGGGGGCGCCGGGGAAGACGGGCCGGTTCTGGGTCTCCAGGGCGTACCCGGCGTCGCCGTCCCGGTCGACGATCGCGCCGGTGGAGGAGAACGGGTACGTCCCGAACCGCTTCGTCTCCCAGGTGATCACCTCGGGGAGCCGGGCGAGGACCTTCTCGCTCGCCTCGGCCTCGTACGGGTCGACGGCGGTGTACACCGGCAGCCCGGAGCCGGTCGTGGAGCGGTGCGTCTCGAACCGGCCGACGGCGACGGTCGCCAGATAGCTCGCCATGGGCTGCGGCACGTGCCAGGCGTAGGTGGTGCGCCGGCCGTCGGCGGACTTCCGCTCGCTCTTCAACTCGCCGTTGGAGACGGCCTGTACGCCCTTGGGGACGGTGACCGTGATGTCGTACGTGGCCTTGTCGGAGGGGTGGTTGTTGCCGGGGAACCAGGCCATGGAGCCGGTGGGTTCGCCGAGGCCGAGCGCGCCGTCGGCGGTGCGCAGCCAGCCCTCCTCGGAGCCGTCCGGGTCGGTGATCGTGACGGGCTCGCCGGAGTAGCGGACGGTGGTGCGGAAGGTGCCGCCCTTGGGCAGTTCGTCGTGCGGGCGCACCGTCAGTTCGTGCCCGGCGCGGCTGCCCACGGCCCGCTTCCCGTCGACGGTGACCCGGTCGACGGTCAGCCCCTTGAGGTCGAGGTTGAACGCGCTGAGGTCCTGGAGCGCCTTCGCCGTGATGTCGGCCCTGCCGGTGAGGCGGCGGGTGTCCGGGTCGTAGGCGAGGGCGAGGGCGTAGTGGGTGACGTCGTAGCCGCCGTTGCCCAGCTTCGGGAAGTACGGGTCGCGCAGGCCCGCGGCGCCCGGGGTGCCGTGGACGCCGCCGGAGCAGGCCGGGAGAGCGGCGAGGGCCAGCAGGAGAGGCAGGACCACGAGGCGGTGGGGGGTGCGCACCTCGTGATCCTATGACCCCTTCCGTCCCGCGGCCGGGACCGCGCCCGGCCCCAGGACCTGTTCCCGGGCCCTCACAGGACGGCGATGCCCAACGGCCTGTCCCCGGCGGCCAGTCGGCGGGTGTCGCCGCTGTCCAGGTCGACGACGGTGAGGCCGTTCCAGTAGCCGTCGCGGGTGAAGCCGCCGGTGACGTAGGCCGTGCGGCCGTCGGCGGAGACGGTGACGTCCTCGTGCGGGCCGTCGAGCGGGATCACCTTCTCCTTGCCGTCCTTCGCGCGGACGGTGAGGGACGGGCCCTCGTCCCTGGACGGGTCGATGGGGCCCGTGCCGACGACGAGGAGGGTGCCGTCGGGGGTGATCGTGGTGCCGTGCTGGTGCGTGTTCGCCGTCATCCGCTCGATCGTCGAGCGGCCGCTGTCCGGGTCGACGACGACGAGCTTCTCGCCCTCGAAGGGGAACAGGAGCTTTCCGTCGGAGGGGCGTACGGCCGCGTAGTGCGGCTTGAGCCAGGAGCCGAGGCCGCCCTCGGTGCCGTACGGGGCGACCTCGATGCGGCGGGTGGCGTCGAGGTCGGCGGGGTCGACGACGGTGACGTCGAACGAGTCGTGGTCGGTGGCGTACACCTGCCCGCCGTCCCGCGAGACGTCGACGTCGAAGGGACGGCGGCCGACGTCGGCGGTGCCGGTCACCTTGAGGCCGCGGGTGTCGACGACCTCCAGCGTGCCGTTGCCGTCGGGCACGTTGACGCCCACGTAGACGTGCTTGCCGTCGGGCGCGAGGGCGATGCCCATGCCGCCGCCGCGGTACTCGCCGTGCGTCGGCTCGCCGAGGTTCGCCGTCTCGTACGGGACGAGGGCGGTGCGCGTACGGCGGTCGGTGTCGACGACGGCGACGCCCTCGGCGGTGGCGACCCAGGCCCGGCCGTCGTCGCCGACGGCGAGACCGTAGGGGGCGGTGCCGACCTTCACCGAGTCGATCGCGCCCTTGTCCGGGTCGATGAAGGTGACGGTGTCGGCGCCGAAGTCGGTGACGAGAAGGGTGCCGTCGGGCGTCCTTCCAACGGGCTCGGTACCGGCGGGCTGCCGCTCGGCCGGGGCCGACGGACGCGGACTCGGCTTTTCCTGCGGTGAGTTGTCGCCGGTCGCGGCGCATCCGGCGAGCAGGGCGACGGCCGTCGCGGCCAGGACCAGGCGCCTCACCGTACGGCCCGCAGCAGACCGGCGATCTCCGTGAAACCGCGCCGCTCGGCGTGCTCCAGGGCGGTGACGCCGTCGCCGTCCGGCAGGCCGGGGGTGGCGCCCGCCGTGATCAGCAGCTCCACGATCTCCTGGTGCGCGCGGCCCCCGTCGCCGAGGATCACGGCCTCCAGCAGGGCGGTCCAGCCGAGGCGGTTGACGTGGTCGACGTCGATGTCGGTCTCGCGCAGCAGGGCGCGTACGTATTCGACGTGGCCGCGTTCGGAGGCGGGGATGAGGGCGATGCCGCCGAACCGGTTGGTCACCTTCAGGTCGGGGCGGGCGGGCAGCAGGGCCCGCATCATCGCGACGCTGCCGGTGACGCCGGTGACCAGCCAGGGGCTGTCGTCGCGGTCGTCCTGGGCGTTCGGGTCGGCCCCCGCCTCGACGAGTGCCTCCGCGGCGGCGACATGGCCGTGCAGGGCCGCGAGGAGGAGGGGGGTGCGGTAGCGGTCGTCGCGGGTCTCGGGGTCGGCGCCTGCGCTCAGCGCGCTGCGGACGGTGTCGGTGTCGCCCTGGGCCGCGGCTTCGAGGAGGGTGCGGTTGTGGGGGTTCATGGCGTGCGGATCCTCGTCTGCCGGGTGCGTTCTGTCTGCCGGGTGCGCGTTGCGTCGTGGCTGGTCGCGCAGGTCCCCGCGCCCCTACTGGGGCACGGGGACCTGCTTACCCGGTACTGGGGGAACCTGCCTACCCGGTACTAGCGCAGCGCGGCCACGCCGGCCTGGGCGAACTTCTCGTCCAGGTCGCCGGAGGGCGTGCCGGCCACGCCGATGCCGGCGATCGGGGCACCCTTGGCGGCCACGGGGGCGCCGCCGCCGAGGAACAGCGTGCCGGGGATGTCCTTCAGCGTCGGGGCCTTCTCCAGGCGCTTGGCCAGCTCGGACGTCGGGGCGTTCCAGGAGACGGCGGTGAACGCCTTCTTCTGGGCGGCCTCGTAGGCCTGCGGGCCCGCGCCGTCGCCGCGCAGCGTCAGGATCGTGTTGCCGTTGCGGTCGACGACGGCGACGGAGACCTTCTGGTTCTCCTTCTTCGCGGCGTCCAGCGCGGCCTCGGCGGCCTTGGTGGCGGACTCCAGCGTCAGGTGCGTGGTCGTCGTGGTGGTGCTGCTCTTGGCGTCCGCGGCGGGGGCGGCGGCCGGGGCGGAGGCGTTCGCGGAGACCGCGCCGAACGTACCGGCGGCGACGGCGGCGATCACGGCGCCGCTGGTGACGATGGTGGAGCGGCGGGAGAGCTTCTTCATGGGGAGACTCCTGAGTTCCTGGGTGAGGGCGGGTCGGCGTGGCCGGTGTTCCTTCCGCTCTCCAGCCTGGGTCCGGAACCGGGGCAGGGCCGTCGGCGTTCCGGCTGCTCGCGGGCTGCCGAGCGGCCGATGCCGGGGTCATCCGATCGGTTGACCCCGGGGGCGCGGGGGCCCGCGACAATGGGAGTGTTTGCCCAGTTCGGAGCCGCGAAGGGAGGTGCGGGACCATGCCGGAGAGCCAGCGGGCGCGGATCGGCCGGACCGACGAGATCTTCGACATCGACGAGAGCTACGACGCGGACACCCGCCGCCTCAGCACCGTCATGCACGCCGCGTTCTTCGTGCTCCTCGCCGTGGCCCTGGCCCGCTTCCTGCTGCGCCACCCCGGCGGCGCCCGCACCCCGTGGATCATCGCGCTGTCCGCCGTACTGGCCCTGGCGTACGTCGCGGGCCTGGTGCGGGGCATCGCGGAGCGGTCCCGGGCGCGGCAGCGGCTCTGGCTGGCCCTGGTGGTCGTCCTGTGGGTGGTGCTGGTCGTGCTGGCGCCGAGCTTCGGCTGGTGCGCGGTGCCCCTCTTCTACACGGGCCTGCGCATGCTGCCGACCCGCGCCGCCCTGGGCCTGGCGGCGTTCCTGACGGTTCTGGTCGTCGCCGCGCAGCTGCGGCTCGCGGGCCGCTGGGACCTGGACCTGGTGCTCGCGCCGCCCGCCGTCACCATGATCGCCACCGCCGTGTTCCTCACGATGGAGCGGCAGGCCGCACGCCAGCGCGCCCTCATCGACGACCTGATCCGCACCCGCCGGGAACTCGCCGCGTCCGAGCGCCGCGAGGGCACGCTCGCCGAACGCCAGCGGCTGTCCATGGAGATCCACGACACCCTCGCGCAGGGCCTGTCCAGCCAGCAGATGCTGCTGCAGGCCGCGGACCGGGTGTGGGAGTCCGACCCGGGCAAGGCCCGCGCGCACGTGCGCACCGCCGGGTCGGTCGCCGAGCACAACCTCACCGAGGCCCGCCGCTTCGTGCACGACCTGGCCCCCGCCGATCTGGCGCTGGGCCTGGCGGAGGCGCTGCGCGCGGTCGCCGCCCGCGAGTCCGGCGACCGCCTCACGGTCCGCGTCCATGTCGACCCCCTCGGCGAGGACGGCCGCGTCCCGCACCTGCCCGACCGGGTCCAGGGCGCCCTGCTGCGCATCGCCCAGGGCGCCCTCGCGAACGTACGGGAGCACTCCGGCGCCGCCACCGCGGCGGTGACGCTCACGCTGCTCGACGATCAGGTGGTGCTGGACGTCGCGGACGACGGCCACGGCTTCGACCCGGCGACGGCGGCTCCGCCGGGGGTGCGGGGGCACGGTCTTCCGGCGATCCGGGCCCGGGTGAGCCAGCTCGGCGGCACCCTGTCCATCGAATCGGCGCCCGGCGAAGGAACGGTGCTCTCGGCGGCGGTCCCGCTGGATGCGGCCCCCCAAGAGGCGCGGGGAACCGCGCGACCGGCCACGACGGACGCGCACGCGGCACACAGCACACACCCGGCAGACGAGGACCCGCGGACATGACCCCGAGCAACGCTTCCAGCCCCGTCAGAATCCTGCTCTGCGACGACCACGTGGTCGTACGCGCGGGACTCCTCGCCCTCCTGGACAGCGCCGAGGACATCGAGGTGGTCGGCGAGGCGGGCACCGGCGAAGAAGCCCTCGCGCTGGCCGCCAAGCTCTCCCCCGACGTCGTCCTGATGGACCTCCAGCTCGGCGCGGGCATCGACGGCGTGGAGACGACCCGCCGTCTCACGTCCGCTCCCGGAGAGACCCCGCACGTCCTGGTCCTCACCACGTACGACACCGACGCCGACATCACCCGTGCCATCGAGGCGGGCGCCACGGGCTATCTCCTCAAGGCCGAGCGCCCGGAGGAACTCTTCGCCGCGATCCACGCCGCCGCCCAGGGCCGCACGGCCCTCTCCGCGCCCGTCGCCAGCCGCGTCATGGCCAATATGCGCAAGCCGCGGCCCAGCCTCACCGGCCGCGAGCGGGACATCCTCGCGCAGCTCGCGCACGGCCTGGGCAACCGGGAGATCGCCAAGGCCCTGTTCATCAGCGAGGCCACGGTCAAGACCCACCTGGGCCGGATCTACGACAAGCTCGGCGTGGACACCCGGGCGGGCGCGGTCGCGGTGGCGAAGGAGCAGCGGCTGCTGCCGTGAGCCGGGACGCCGCCGGTCGCCCGCACCGCGCGTCGCCGGGCCCGCGGGGGCGTGACACCATCCCTTACGTGCTCGACATCGGCTACGCCCTCTCCCGCCGCTTCCCCGACCCGCCGCAGACGGACTACCGCCGCGCGGACGTCCGCGCGCTGCGCCACGACCTGTTCTGCGGCGACGTGTACCTGGCGGACACGAAGGCGGACCGGGAGCTGTCCACAGCCTGGGGATGGGTGCCGGTGCTCGACTTCGCCTGGGCGCTGTGCGACATCGTCGAGCAGGTGGACCGCGACCCGCGCGGCAGCCGCAGCGCCACCCCGCAGTACGCGGAACTGGACTTCACCGAGTCCACCGACCGGATGCTCTTCGAGCGCCGCTTCGGCTGGGTCGACATCGAGGCCGACTGGATGCCGGGCGACGAACCGCCGCTGACCTTCTCCCACTCCGAACTGCGCCGCGAGGCACGGGACTTCCTGCACGATCTCGTCGCCGACCTCACCGACATGCACGAGGACCTGGCGGACAACCCGGCGATCTGGGACCTTCAGGCCCGCTTCCCCCGCGTCCCCGTCAAGCCCTAGACGCACCGGCCCGGAGCCGTGGAGCCCTACCCCTCCACCCGCACCCCGAGCTGCGCCGCGAACGCCGGGGCCAGGTCGAAGAGCTGGGGCGCGGAGATCACCGCCCCGCCCAGCCGGTCCACGCCCCGCGCGATGCCCAGCTCGGCCGCGCCCCGCAGGTCGACGTCCGCCAGCGTGGCGCCCGTGAGGTCGGCGCCCTTGAGGACGCACCCGGGGAACTCCACCCGCTCCAGGCGGGCGCCCCCGAAGTCCGGCTCCACCAGCACGCACCCGTCGAACACGACGTCCTTCAGCCGCGCCTTGCGCAGGTTCAGATAGTCGATCTTGCCGCCCCGGATCACCACCCGCTCCAGGGCGGCGCCGTGCAGCTGCACCCCGCCGAGCCGCGCGTCCGCCACCTCCACGTCCCGCAGTGTCGCCTCCGCGAGATCCGTGCCGACGCCCCGGATCCCGGTCAGCACCGAGTCCAGGATCCGGGCGCGGTTCAGCGCGGTCCCGTCGAAGCCGCAGCCCTCGATCGCGCAGTCCATGAACCGGGCCCCGATCCCCTCCTGCCCGGCGAAGTCCGCGCCGGCGAACTCCACGCCGTCGTAGTCCCCGTCGGGCTCCAGCCGGCCGCCGTCCGCCCACGGCACCAGCTCGGGCAGCCGCACCTCCGGCCGCCGCGCCCGCTTCACCTTCGCCACTCCGCCACGCCTGTCTGCCATGCCCCCCATGCTGCCCGCCGCCACTGACAATCCCCGGCACCGGACCGCCCTTGACCTCAACCGGACTTGAGGTCGAAGACTGGCGTCCCGGAGCCACTGATCCACGTATCCGACGGGGGAGCGCCCATGCACGCCATCCGACTGCACGCCTTCGGCCCGGCCGAGAACCTCACGTACGAGAAGACCGAGGACCCCGAGCCGGGCCCCGGCCAGGTCCGCATCGCGGTCGCGGCCGCGGGCGTGCACCTGCTGGACACCGCGATCCGCAGCGGTGTGCGGGGCCCGCTGCCCCGGCTCCCGGACCTGCCCACGATCCCCGGCCGTGAGGTCGCGGGCACCGTCGAGTCGCTCGGCCCAGGCACCGACCCGTCCTGGCTCGGCAAGCAGGTCGTGGCCCACCTCGGGTTCGCGCCCGGCGGCTACGCCGAACTGGCCGTCACGGACGCCGCCCGCCTGCACGAGATCCCGCCGGGCCTCGACGCCGCCCAGGCCGTCGCCATGATCGGCACGGGCCGCACGGCGCTCGGCATCCTCAACTTCACCGAGGTCACCCCGGAGACGGTCGCGATCGTCCCCGCGGCGGCGGGCGGCATCGGCACGCTCCTCGTCCAGTACGTGAAGCACGCGGGCGGCACGGTCATCGGCCTGGCCGGCGGCCCGGCGAAGGCGGCACAGGCCGCGGCGAACGGCGCGGACCTCGCCCTCGACTACAAGGACGCCAACTGGCCCGACCTGGCACGGGAGTTCCTCGACGCGCGCGGCGAGCGGGCCACCGTCCTCTTCGACGGGGTCGGCGGCCCGGCCGCGCTCGCGGCCCTCGACCTGCTCGGCCCCGGCGGCCACCACGTCGTCTTCGGCTGGTCCGACCAGGGCATCGGCGCCGGCGGCCCGCAGCTCCTGGACGAGACGGAACGGGCCCGCCGCGGCCTCGTCCAGGAAGAGGTCCTCGGCCCGGCGATGATGCGGAAGGCGGGCGGCGACAACCCGATCCGCACCCTGGAACTCGCCGCCCTCGACCTCGCGGGCCGCGGCATCCTGACCCCGGCCGTGCACCGCTTCCCGCTCGCCGGGGCCGCGGCCGCGCACCACGCGCTGGAGACACGGGGCACGACGGGCAAGGTCGTGCTGGAGCCGTGACCGTCAGGCGGAGCACATGACCGGCGAGCTCCCGTGCCGCGCCGCGAGCGGGCGTACCCCGGGCTCCCACTCGTAGGAGAACCGGCCGTCCACACACGGGGTCCGCGCGCGCAGCAGATAGTTCTCCACCAGCTCCTCCAG
The DNA here is from genome assembly GCF_050410835.1 of Streptomyces sp. cg35. Lineage (NCBI taxonomy): Bacteria > Bacillati > Actinomycetota > Actinomycetes > Kitasatosporales > Streptomycetaceae > Streptomyces > Streptomyces sp. cg35. The sequence goes on along the minus strand of NZ_CP191268.1, from coordinate 4,936,368 downwards.
CAGGTCCTCGGCCCGCTGTTCGGCGATCCCGAGGGCCGCGGCGGCCAGCACCGGCGTGAGCCGGTCGGGGGCGCCTGGCGACAACAGCGCCTGCGCCAGGGGCCGCGCCTCGGCGGGCAGCGTCGCGAGGGTCCGGTCGAATCCGGCCCGCACGCCCAGCGGATCGCCGTCGGCGCCCGCGGACGCGAGCACCCAGGTGGTGGCCTGCAGGGCTGTCCAGTGCGGGCGGCGGCGCAGCTGCGCGGCCACGGCGAACAGCGCGCCCGGCAGTCCCCGGCACAACCCGGTCAGTCGCCGCAGGCCCTCCGGGTCCATGGTGATCCGGTGGTGGGGCACGGAGGACGTCAGCAGGTGCAGGCAGTCGGCGAACGGCAGTCCGGCCAGCTCGACGTGGACCGCCGACGAGGACACGAACAGCCGGCGGCGGCTGCCGATCACCACCGCGCAGCCGGCGCCGGACGGCAGCAGCGGCAGGAGGTCCTGCGCGTCGCACACGTCGTCGAGCACCACCAGGACGCGCAGGCCGGCGGTCCAGGTGCGGAAGAGCAGGCTCAGATCGGTCGTGCCCAGGCGCACCTGCTCCTCCGTCGCGCCGAGTCCACGCAGGAACGAGCGGAGGATCTCGGCGGGCCGTACCCGCCGGCCGGCGCCGTCCCGGAGGCGGGCGTAGAGCCGTCCGTCCGGGTAGTCGCCGCTCACCTGATGGGCGGCGTGCAGGCACAGCTCGCTCTTGCCCGTGCCGGGGGCACCGCCCACGACCACGATCGGGCGGTCCCCGCGCGCCCGGCCGGCCAGCGCCTCGGTGAGGCGGGCCAGTTGGCCGGCGCGCCCGGTGAGGCGCTCGCGCGGGGCGGGCAGGTGGCAGGGCACCCGGGTGGCGGCGGTCACGGCCGTGCGCCGTCCGGCGGGGCGCAGCAGTGCCTCGTCCGAGGTGAGCACGGCCGTGTGCAGGGCCTGGAGTTCGGGTGAGGGGTCGAGTCCCAGCTCGGTGGCGATCCGCTCACGGGCCCGCTGGTAGACCTGAAGTGCCTCGGCCCGCCGGTCCATGCGGTAGAGCGCTGTCATCAGGTTGCGCTGGGCCCGTTCGTTCGTGGGTTCCCGTGCGGTCAGCGAGGTGAGTTCGCCGAGTACCTCGTGGTGCCGGCCGAGGTGCAGGTCGGATTCGATCCGCAGGTGGTGCGCGCCGGTGCGCAGCTCGTGCAGGCGGACCGCCTCGGCCTGCAGCGTGGCCCCCTTGCGCACGTCCACCAGGGCGTCGTCCCGCCAGAGCTCCAGCGCTGCGGCCGCCGTGTCACGGGCGCCGGCGAAGTTCTCGTCGCGGAACTCCGCACGGGCCCGGTCGAGCAGCGGCTCGCACCGGAAGACGTCCACATGGTCGGCGGGCAGCGTCAGCTGGTAGCCGCCGTCGACCGTGCCCAGCAGCGGCCCGGCCCCCCGTACCGCGCCGCCGCTCCTCGGGTTGCCGAGCGAGAAGCGCTTCCTGAGCTGGTAGACGTACGTCTGCAGCGCGGTGTGGGCGCTGGCCGGCGGGTCGTCGTCCCACAGCTCGTCCATGAGCTGCTCGAAGCGCACCACCCGGCCGGCGTTCAGCACGAGCAGAGCCAGTGTCTGACGTACTTTCTGGGCGGCCGGCGCCAGATCGACGCGTTGATCGTCCTCATAGGCCTGGAGCGGCCCGAGAAGGTTGACTCTCATGAAGCTCCCCCTGACTCACGTTCGTTCGGTCCCCGTCACAGGAGTTCGTCGGCCAGCAGCTGCCAGCTCTTCGCGTACTCCTGTGCCAGCCGGGCCACCGAGTCCTTGCAGTGCGGCGGCAGGCCGGCGGCGATGTCCTCCCGGTGCCGGGCGAGTGCCGCGCCGGCCTCCATCAGACGCAGCAGCGAGCGGCCGGTCTCGGTGAACCGCAACGCCGGGTCGCGGCGCAGCATGCTGTGCAGCCGGTCCGCGTCCCGCGTCTCCTCCCCCGCCCCGGATCCGTCCGCCGGCCGCCCCCAGGCGTCCCCGCGCGCCATCCTGGCCCGCACCCCCGCGACCGTGCCCGGTGAGACGCCCGCCTGGCGGGCGATCTGCCGCAGCGACGCCTGCGGGTTCTCCCGCAGCAGCGCGGCGGCGCGCTCCCGGCCCGGACCGGGGTCCAGCGGCCGGGCCCGGCCGTCCCGGCCGACTCGTTTGTCGCCGGGCTCGGCGGCGCCGGCCAGCCGGCGCCGGATCGATGCCGTGCGGCTCGGGGACAGCCCGGCCAGTTTCGCCACCGCCCGGTCCGACCACTCGGGCCGGGCGGTGAGGATGTGCTCGGCGGCCGCGCTGCGTTCCCCCGCCGTCAGCGGCAGCCCGTGCGTGACATTGAGCGCGACCGCCAGCAGGCGGGCGTCCTCCGCGCTGCCGTCGAACCAGCGGACGGCGACCGTGGTACGGCCCCGCAGCTGCGCGGCGCGCAACCGGTGGATCCCGTCGACGACCGTCATGGACGCGCGGTGCACCAGCACCGGCGGCAGGGCTTCGCCGGCGTCCGCGAGCGCGCGGGCGTGCTCCGGGTCCTCCGTCGTGCTGCGGGGGGAGTCCGCCACCCGCAGCGCCGCGATCGGGGCCCGCTCCACCGGGGCGGTCTCCAACTCGCCGCGCAGCGCCAGCAGATGCTCCGCGTCCAGTCGCTCGGCCGACACCGTCATCGGGGCCTCCTGCCGGATCCGGTCGCCTCGGCCTACTGCCAGCCCGCGTCGTCCGACTGACGCGACGCGGCGCCGTCCGCCAGGACGTTCGTGCCCGGCGTCTGCCAGCCGGCGTCACGCGTCGACCGCTGCCAGCCCGCGTCGTCCGTGGCCGCGTGGATGTCGCGGATCTGCGACTGGGCGGCGCCTCCCGCCACCGACAGAACCGCCACGGCCGCCACTGCGAATGCTGCAATTCGACGCATCGTCGTCATGTCCCCTCGTGCATGCGCCCCGGTCAGGGGCCTTTCGGTCGCTCGTCGGGCGCCGATCGGCCCGACGACTGGATTCCACACCCGGCCGAGGGGCCTGAGAAGGGGTTTCGGGGTGGTCCCAGCGGCCATGTCCTGATCAGGACAGAGTCGGCGCCGGCTCCGCCCGCAGGAACGGCCACCCGCCGAGCTCCGGCCGGGCGGCGACCGCGCTCCACCAGGCGATGCACGCGGCCGTGCCGGCGGCCGCGGGCTCCGGGGCGAGCAGGTAGAGGCCGATGACCGGGCCCGCCCCGTCCTCCGTGTGCACGGAGACATGGCGGACCGTGGCGGCGGGGGCGGCGGACCGGACGACGGTCCCGGCCACGTCGGTGCCCGCGGGAAACGGCAGACCGTCCGGATGGGGCCCCAGGTGAATATGAACGAGGTGCATAAGCCGTCTTCGTCGTCCGGCCGGATCAAAGCCCGGCTCGGCAGGGCGATCGGCGTCACATCCCGGACGCAGATCCTTCATGTAAACTCCACAAGCATTTTTTGGAACGGGATTGTGTCCAGGGGGGAGGATCCCTTTGCTTTCTGGACTGGGAATAGACCCGGCTGCCGAGGCCGTCTACCGGACGTTGCTCGAGCAGCCGGACAGCGATGTTTCCGACTGGGCCGACGACCTCGGCCTGACGGAGCGCGAAGCACGGGAGGCACTGGACCGGCTGAGCAAGCTGGCCCTCATCAGACAGTCGTCGGCGCACGAGTCACAGGTGCGCGCGGTGAACCCCCTGCTCGGCCTCGAAGCGCTGCTCGCCCAGCAGCAGGCCGAACTCGCCGCGCACCAGCAGCGGGTGGAGGCGAGTCGCGCGGTGGTCGCCGAGACCATCGCCCAGTTCGCGCACCAATACGCCCCCGGGGCCGGCTCGGGATTCCATTTCCTTTCGGGTGTCGACGCCATCAGGGAACATCTCGAAATCCTGACCGACCGGGTCCAGGAAGAATTCCTCACCTTTGCCCCCGGCGGCCCGCAGACCGCGGAGAACATGGCGGCGTCCCGGCCGCTCAACCTCCGCCTGCTGGGACGTGGCGTACGCATGCGGACGGTGTATCTGGACAGCATTCGCCGTGACGCGGCGACCGTCGCGCACGCCGAATGGCTCGTCTCCCAGGGCGCCCACGTGCGTACCACTCCCACGCTTCCCAATCGTCTGATCCTGATCGACCGGCAGACGGCCCTCATCGCGGCCGACAGCCAGAACACCGGTGCGGGCGCCGTGGTCATCGACAATCCCGGAACAATTGCCCTGATTCACGCATTGTTCGAGACCGTGTGGCAGTCCGGACAGCTCATCGGCACCCGTCCGGAGCGCGTACCCGAGGCGCTCACCACGCACCAGACTGAGGTGCTCCGTCTCATGGCGCAAGGACTGACCGACGACGCCATCGCCCACCATCTCGGCGTCTCGGCCCGCACCGTACGCCGCACGATGGCCCAGCTGCTCACCGTGCTCGACGCCAGAAGCCGCTTCCAAGCAGGTGTGCAGGCGGTGCGGCGCGGCTGTCTGCCCAGCTCCGCCGAGTGACGCCGAGGGGGTGTCCAACCGTCCGCCGTGGACGGTTGGACACCCCCTCGCTTTTCCCGACAGGCCCTTGTCGCACCGCACTTGAGTCGCGGTTGAGCCGCCGCGGCCGGCCCCGTGCCACAGTCGGCCCATGCTTCACAGGCGTGCTGATCAATTTCTGATCGAACGGATAAAGCAAATCCGCCGGGGCCTCACGGGAACCCCGCTGATCCCTCTGGCGGACGAGCAGTGCGACATCGTCGCCAAGCTGGAATTCTGCAATCCTGCCGGAAGTACCAAGGACCGTTCGGCGCTGTGGATTCTGGAACAGGCAATAGGCCGCGGTGAGATAGCGCACGACACCACGGTGGTCGAGTCGTCGTCCGGCAATTTCGCGCTGGCTCTGGCTTTCTACTGCCGCATGCTCGGTATCTCGTTCGTCCCTGTCATCGACCCGAACTGCAACGAGGCCACCGAGGCCCAACTCCGCCTGCTCTGCGAGCGGGTGGAGAAAGTGTCCGTCCGTGATGCGGCGGGTGGATACCTGAAGACCCGGCTGTCCCGGGTCCAGGAACTGCTGGGCGAACTCAACTCGGCCTACTGGCCCAATCAGTACGCCAATCCGGATGCCCGCGACGCGCATTACCGCTTCACCGCGGGCGAGTTGATCGCGCAGGCCGGCCCGCTCGACTACCTCTTCGTCGGCGTGGGCACGGGCGGCACGATCGCCGGGCTCTCCCAGCGGATCAAGGAGGCCTACCCCGGCTGCGTGGTCGTCGCCGTCGACACCGAGGGTTCGGTGATCTTCGGGGGGCCACCGAAGAAGCGGCGGATCCCCGGCATCGGCTCCAGCATCGTGCCGCCGCTGTGCGGCCATGCGCTGATCGACCAGGTCGAGATCGTCTCCGAGGTGCGCGCCGTCGAGGCCTGCGCCGCCCTGGCCGCCAAGTACGGCCTGTACGCGGGCGGTTCGACCGGCAGCGCCTACGCCGCCGTCCAGGACTACTTCGCCCGTCACCGGCCCGGCGCGCACCGCCCCCGGGTCGCCTTCATCGCCGCCGACCGCGGCCATGCCTACGCCCAGACCGTCTACGACCCCACGTGGTTCCAGCAGCTGCGCGCGGAAGCGGTACAGCCCGCCCGCGTCGAAGCCCTGGCCGTCAACTGAAGGAGAAACACCCCGTGTCCACCCTGGCCCCACCGCCCATGACCGTGATCGGCGCGGGCGACATCGCCGCCGAGACGGACCGCAACCGCCCCGAGCTCGTCGAGGTCGTCCGCGCCGCCTACCTCGCGCACGACGCCGGACAGAGCTCGAACCCGCACAGCTCGTTCCTGCGCTTCCCGCACCAGGACCGGTCGCGCATCATCTCCCTGCCCGCCTATCTGGGCGGCGAGTTCGAGGTCGCCGGCAACAAGTGGATCGCCAGCTTCCCGGACAACACGCAGCACGGCATCCCCCGCGCCTCGGCCACTCTGATCCTCAACGACTGCGTGACCGGCTACCCGTTCGCCTGCATGGAGTCCTCGATCGTCTCGGCGACGCGGACCGCGGCCTCCGCCGTGCTCGGCGCCCAGACGCTGCTCGGCGCGCGTCGCGCCCGCCGCGTCGGCATCGTGGGCACGGGGCTGATCGCCCAGCACGTGTGGCGGTTCCTGCGGGATCTCGACTGGGAGATCGACGGCTTCCGGCTCTTCGACCTCGACCCGGCGGCGGCGGGCCGCTTCCGTGCCGTCATGTCCGAGGACACGGACGCCGAGATCGTGGTCGCCGACACGGTGGACGACGCCTTCACGGACTGTGACCTGGTGGTGCTGACCACGGTGGCCGGCGAGCCGCACCTGCACGACCCCCGGCTGCTGGCCCACAACCCGGTGGTGCTGCACCTGTCCCTGCGCGACCTCGCCCCCGAGATGATCCTCGCCGCACAGAACTTCACCGACGACGTCGACCACGCGGTACGCGAGCGCACCTCGCTGCACCTGACCGAACAGCGCACCGGCAACCGGGACTTCATCGACGGCACCCTCGGCGACCTGCTGCGGGGGCGGCTGCGCCGCCACCCCGGGCGTCCGGCGGTCTTCTCGCCGTTCGGGCTCGGCGTGCTGGACCTCGCCGTCGGCAAGTGGGTGCACGACCGGGTCGTCGCCGCCGGCCGGGGCCGCAGCGAGAGCGACTTCTTCACCGGAGTGGGGGTCTGACGCATGAGCACCTCACCCGCCCCGCAGGCCGCGGACGACCGGCACATCGTCGTGGTGAACCACGAGGACCAGTACTCGGTCTGGTTCGCCGGCCGCGAGCTGCCCGCCGGCTGGACCGCCACCGGCGCCCAGGGCACCCGCCAGGAGTGCCTGGACCACATCGAGCAGGTGTGGACCGATCTGACGCCGCGCTCCGTGCGGGCCGCACGATGACGGCCGCCGCCCTCGCACCCGCCTGGCTGCGCGGGCTGGGCAGCCGTACGCACACCGCGCGCAGCCGCCTGTTCGTCTTCCCGCACGCCGGCGCGGGCGCCTCCGCGTACCGCCTGGCGACGTACCTCCCGGACACCGTCGAGGTCTGCACGGTCCAGCTGCCCGGCCGGGAGAACCGGTTCGCCGAGCCGGCCCTGACGTCCCTGGACGACGCCGTGGCCGCGCTCGCGCCGCTCGTCGCGGACCACACCGGCCTGCCGTACGCCTTCTTCGGGCACAGCATGGGCTCCCTGATCGCCTTCGAGACGGCCCGGCGGCTGCGCGCACTCGGTGTGCGCCTGCCCGACCGCCTGTTCCTGTCGGGCATGCGCGCCCCCGGCCTGCCGGACCGCGACGTGCGGCACACGCTGCCGGACGACGAGCTTCTCGCCACGGCCGAGTTCGGCGGTGTGGACGCCGAGTTGCAGGAGCTGCTGCTGCCGCTGCTGCGCGCGGACCTGACGCTGTGCGAGACGTACACGCACCGCGACGAGGCACCCCTGGCCTGCCCCCTGACCGTTCTGGCCGGCTCGGACGACGACAGCGTCGACGGGACGGAGCTCGCCCGCTGGCGCGAGCACACCTCGGCCGACTTCGACATGCACCTGTTCCCGGGCGCCCCCCACCTCTACGTGCGCGGCGCGGAACAGCAGCTGGCACAGACGATCACGCGCACCTTCCCCGCACGGGGCTGAGAAAGGATCAGTTCATGGCGCCGACCACCCTGGTCGCACTGTGGGAGCGGCAGGCAGCCGCGACGCCCGACGCGGTCGCCGTCGTCGCGGGGGCACACCACGCCACCTACGCCGACGTGGACCGACGGGCCACGGCACTCGCCGTCGAGCTCCAGGCCCGCGGCATCGGGCCGGAGGGCCTGGTCGGCGTCTGCCTGGGCCGTTCCGTCGAGATGGTCGTGGCCCTGCTCGGCATCCTGAAGTCGGGCGCCGCGTACCTGCCTCTCGACCCGAGCTACCCGGCCGACCGGCTTCGGCACATGACCTCGGACTCGGGGGCCGGGCTGTGGCTGTGCGACGCCGAACACCGCGCTCAGGCCCTGGCGTCCGGCGCGGCCGACGTCCTGCTGGTCGAGGACCTCCCCGCGGAGCCGGCCGCACCGATCGCCCCGGCGGCACGGCCGCACCACCTGGCGTACGTCATCTACACCTCCGGCTCGACCGGCCTGCCCAAGGGCGTCGCCGTCGACCACGCGGCGATCGCCTCGTTCCTGCGGAGCGTGGCCGAGCGCCCCGGTCTCGGCGCGGACGACCGGGTCCTCGCGCTGACCCCGCTGTCGTTCGACATCTCGACGCTGGAACTGTTCCTGCCGCTGACCCGGGGCGCGACGGTCGTGATGGCCCCGCGGGCCGCCAACACCGACCCCGAGCTGCTGGCCGCCACCATCGCCGGGGAGCGGGTGAGCGTCGTGCAGGCGACCCCCACCACCTGGCGGATGCTGCTGGCGTCCGGCTGGACGGACGGGCACGGCCGGGTGCTGCTGTCGGGCGGCGAACCGCTCGACCCGCAGCTGGCCCGCGACCTGCTCGCCACGGGCGGCACCCTGTGGAATCTGTACGGGCCGACCGAGGCGACGGTGTGGGCCACCGCTGCCCGGATCGACGCCGTGACCGACCGGGTCACGGTCGGGACGGCCCTGTCCAACACCCGGCTGCACGTCGTCGACGAGGACGGGCGGGAGGCCGGACCGGGCATCACCGGCGAGCTGTGGATCGGCGGCGAGGGCGTGGCACGCGGCTACCTCGGCCGGCCCGCGCTGACCGCCGACCGGTTCGTGCCCGACCCGTTCGGGGACGCCCCCGGGCGCCTGTACCGGACCGGCGACCTCGCACGGTGGTCCGCCGACGGCACCCTGGAGGTGCTCGGGCGCAACGACCACCAGGTCAAGGTGCGCGGCTTCCGCATCGAACTCGGCGAGATCGAGGCCTGTGTGCGCAGCCACCCGCTCGTCGCGGACGCGGTGGTGTTCGTGGACCGCGAGGCCGTCGGCGGCGACCGGCTGGTGGCCTGCCTCGTCCCCGCGCACGACGCGGCGCACGCGGCCGAGGACCTGCCCCGCCAGGTGCGCGACCACCTCGCGCAGCAGCTGCCGGCCCACATGGTGGCCCAGGGCTACGCCGTCCTCGACGCCCTGCCCCGCACCCCCGCGGGCAAGGCCGACCGCGGCGCCGTCTCGCGCATCGCGTACAGCCCGGTCCGGACGGACGAGCCGCGGCCCGGCGACGCGCCCCTGCCGCCGCTCACCGCGGCGGTGTGCCGCGTGTGGGCCGACGTGCTCGGGCTCGACGACGTGTCCCCGTACGACGACTTCTTCGGTCTGGGCGGCCAGTCGCTCACCGCGGTACGGGTCGTGGCCCGGCTGCGCACCGAGCTCGGCGTGCCGGTCGACACCCAGTCGGTCTTCGCGCATCCGACACCCGCCGCGCTGGCCGCCGCGCTGGACGGTCCGGCGCCCTCGGCGACCGCGCCGATCCCCGCGGCGACGACCGCCGCACTCTCCTTCGGCCAGGAGCGGATCTGGTTCTTCGAGCAGCTGAACGAGGGGGTGCCCGCCTACCACCTGCCGGTCGTCCTGGGCCTGCCCGGCGGGCGCGTCGACCTGACGCTGCTGCAGGACTGCCTGTCCGCTCTGGTGCACCGCCACCCCGCGCTGCGCACGGCCCTCGTCGCCGTCGACGGCCGGGTCCGTCCCGAGCCGTGCGAGCCGGGCCCGGTGCCGCTGCGCCGCACCGAGGTCGCCGAGGAGGATCTGGACGCGCTGCTCACCGAGCTGATCCGAGCCCCCTTCGCGCTCGACCGCCCGCCGCTGCTGCGCGCGGACGTGCTGCGCACCCCGGACCGCGACGTCACACTGCTGACCATCCATCACATCGCCTGCGACGGGGCGTCGGTGGACCTGATGGTGCGGGAGCTGGGCGAGCTCTACACGGATCTCGCCGCCGGCCGCCGTCCCGCCCCGGCGCCGCTGCCGGTGACGTACGCCGACTACGCGGCCTGGCAGCGCGGGCGGCTCACCGGCGCCGAGCTGGAGCGGCTGCTCGGCCACTGGCGCACCCGGCTGTCCGGCGTGCCCGCCCTGGAGCTGCCGACCAGCAGGCCCCGGCCGGCCGTCGCGAGCCACCGCGGGCGCCGTGAACTGCTGCGCGTCCCCGCCGGCCTGGCGCACCGGCTGCGCGCGCTGTGCCGGGCGGAGGGCGTCACCCTGTTCATGGGGCTGCTGGCCCCGCTGCAGGTGCTGCTGGGCCGGTACGCCGACGAGAGCGACGTCGCTGTCGGCACCCTGGTCGGCGGCCGCACGCACCCCGAACTCGCGGATGTCGTCGGCTACTTCGTGAACACCGTCGTCCTGCGCACCGATGTGTCCGGCGACCCGACGTGGCGCGAGCTGCTGGGCCGTGTCCGCGAGGTCGCGCGGGAGGCCTACGCGCACCAGGAGCTGCCCTTCGAGAAGCTGGTGGCGCAGCTGTGCCCGGAGCGCGACCTGAGCCGCAACCCGCTCTTCCAGGTGCTGTTCGCCCTGCACGAGGAGCCGCCGGGCGGTGCCGTCACCGAGCTGTACGACCGCAAGGAGCTGGAGGGCCGGCTCGGCACCGCCCGCTTCGACCTCGCCTTCGACGTGACGGACCACGCGGCCGGCGCCGGTGACCTCAGCGTCTCCGTCGAGTACGCCACCGATCTGTTCGACGCCGAGTTCGTGCGGGGCCTCGGCCGGCACTTCCTGCGAGTGATCGAGCAGATGGTGTCCGGCGCCACGGCCCGGCTGTCCGAGCTGGAGATCGTCTCGGCCGGTGAGCTGCGCGCGCTCTCGCTGGGCGACCACGCCGAGCCGCTGCCCGAGCCGACCACCCTGGTGCGTCTGTGGGACCGCCAGGTGCGGAGCACCCCGGACGCGGTCTGCGTCGTGGGCGACGGCCGGTCGCTGACGTTCGCCGAGACCGACGCCCGGGCCTCGGCCCTGGCCGGGGAACTGCGGGCCAGGGGCGTCCGCCCGGAGAGCCTGGTCGGCGTCTGCCTGGAGCGCTCGGTGGAGCTGGTGGTCGCCCTGTTGGGGGTCCTGAAGGCCGGCGGCGCCTATGTGCCGCTCGACCCCGGCCACCCGGCGGACCGCCTGCAGTACCTGCTGGCCGACTCGGGCGTCCGGCTGGTCGTCACCGATCCGGAGCACCCCGCCTCGGCCCTGTTCGGCGACGGCGTGCGGCTCGTGGCGGTGGACCAGGAGCCCGGGACGGACCCCGGCCCGGCCGAGGAGGCGCAGTCGCACCACCTCGCCTACGTGATCTACACATCCGGCTCGACGGGCAACCCCAAGGGCGTCGCGATCACCCACGCCAACATCACGGGGTTCCTGGAGTGGAACCAGCGGCTGTGCCGGCTCACCGAGCGGGACCGGGCCCTGCTCAACCACTCGGTGGCGTTCGACAATTCGGTCTGGGAGATCTTCCAGTGCCTGGTGTCCGGCGCCGAGCTGCACCTGGCGGGCCCCACCGCCGCCTACGATCCCGAGGAGTTCCTGCGGGAGGTCGCCGAGCGCGGCATCACCACGCTCAACGCGACCCCTTCGCAGATGCGGATCCTGCTGGACTCCCGCACCGACCCGGCGCCCCGGCTGGCGTCCGTGCGGCTGGTGTTCACCGGCGCGGAGGCGGTGCCGCACGACGTGGCCCGCCGCATCCTGGCCGTCACCGCACCCGGGTGCCGGGTCTTCAACGAGTACGGACCCACCGAGGCGACCGTCACCTCGGCGTTCTGCCCGATCACCGAGGAACTGCTCGACCGGCACGCCCACCGCCCGAGCGTCCCGTTCGGCCGGGCGACCGACAACGCGCACCTGTACGTGCTGGACCCGCGGCTGCGCCCGGTCGCCCCGGGCTGTCGCGGCGAACTGTACGTCGGCGGCAGCGCGGTAGGCCGCGGCTATCTCGGCCGGCCGGCCCGGACTGCCGGGGCGTACCTGCCCGACCCGTACGCCGCGGAACCCGGCGCCCGGATGTACGCCACGGGCGACGTGGTGCGGCTGCTGCCCGACGGCAACCTGGTCTTCCTCGGCCGCAACGACCACCAGGTCAAGGTGCGCGGCTTCCGCATCGAGCTCGGCGAGATCGAGTCGGCGCTCCAGGACCATCCCGCCGTCGCCGACTGCGTGGTGGCCGTGCGCCGCACGCGCACCGGAGTGGACCAGCTGGCGGCCTACCTGATCCCCGAGCATCCCGGCCGCCCGGCCCCGGACCCGGCGGACCTGCGGGCCCACCTCGCAGAGCAACTGCCGCCGTACATGCTGCCGCAGAGCTACACCGCGATCGCGGAGATCCCCCTCACCCCGAACGGCAAGGTCGACCGGGACGCGCTGCCCGACCCCCGCCCGGGGACCGCCCAGGCCCCCGCCGCCCGCCGCGCCGTCACCAAGCAGCAACTGCTGGTGGCCGAGGTCTGGCGGGAGTGCCTCGGCGTCGAGGAGGACTTCGGGCCGCAGGACGACTTCTTCGACGTCGGCGGCACCTCGTTGACCGTCACCGCGGTCGCGGGCCGGCTCGGCGAACGGCTCGGGCGCCGGGTCCCCCCGGTCCTGGTCTTCAAAAACCCCACCGTCGCGGGCCTCGCCGAGGCCCTGGAGGAGGACACACAGCGATGAGCAGCACCGACAGCACGAGCGTCGTCCTCGTCGACGCCTATCCGTCGAGCTACGCGCTGGCACAGGCGTTCATGGACCGCGGCTGCGCCGTCGTCCGCGTACAGAGCACCGCGGAGGTGCCGCAGTGCTACCGCGGCACGTTCGACACCAGCGCCTTCAGCGACGACATCATCCACACCGGTGTCCTGGCCGACACCGTCGACGCCGTCGCGCGGCACGCGCCCGTCGCCGTCATCGCGGCCGGCGAGTACGGCGTCGAACTGGCCGACCGGCTCAGCGAGGCCCTCGGCGTGCCCACCAACGGCACCGCGCTCTCGCCCGCCCGACGCGACAAGTACCGCATGATCGAGACGGTCAGGGCGGCGGGGCTGCGCGCAGCCCGGCAACGGCTCGTCGAGGACGCCGAGTCGCTGAGGGACTTCCATCACGAGGTCGGCGGCCGGATCGTGGTCAAGCCGCTGCGCAGCGCGGCGAACGACGGGGTGACCGTCTGCGACACCCCCGAGGAGTCGGCGCTCGCGCTGAAGGCGATCCTGGGCGCGACGACCGTGTTCTCGGAGACCAACACCGCGGCCGTGGCCCAGGAGTACCTGGTCGGCGGCGAGTACGTGGTGGACACCGTCAGCCGGGACGGGGCGCACCGGGTCACCGACGTCTGGAAGTACAGCAAGATGTCCGTGCCCGGGGTCCGCGACCGCATCACCGGCGGCCATCTGATACCGCACGACGCGCCCCTGCGCGACCAGCTCACCGCGTACGCGTTCGGCGTCCTCGACGCTCTCGGCATCCGGCACGGCCCCGCGCATCTGGAGATCATCGTCACCGCGGACGGCCCCTGCCTGGTCGAGGTCGGCGCCCGCATCGCCGGCGCCAACACCCCGTACTACGCCGAACTCGGCGCGGGCGAGTCGCAGATCGGCTGGACCCTGGACGCCTATCTGGACCCGGAGCGCTTCCTGGCCGAGCACCGGCGCCCCTACCGGCTGAGCCGCCATGTCTCGGTGTGCTGGCCGACGGCTCCGGCCGGCGGCACCCTGCGTTCCTATCCCCTGCTCGACACGGTCCGCGCCCTGGAGAGCTTCAACAACGTGGAGATGTTCGTCCGGCCCGGCGACACCGTCGTCCAGACCGTCGACGACTCCACGAAGACCCTCGCGGTCGGCTTCGTCCACCCCGTGGCGGAGACCGTCGACCGCGACGTCAACGCCCTGCGCCATCTGGACGGGCCCGGGTTCTACGACTTGCATCGGAACTGACTGAATGAACACGCTGACCAACACCGCCCACCTCGTCGAGATCCCGGGGTTCCCGCCCTACGACCCCACGGACCCGGTGGAGAACGCCGTCATCACGCGCCTGGCGGGCAACTGGCACCGCCGCGCGACCGTCAAGCGTCAAGAGCCCCGGCTCGAGGACCTCTTCGACCCGGACCGCCCGGAGTACCCCGAGCGGATCGTGCCCTTCGCCGGGCACCCCGTCTGGGAGGGGCTGCCGCCCGAGGTGCGCAGCTCGATGCTGACCTGGGCCTGGCTCGCCTACAACCGGCACACCATCATGGCGGAGCAGCGCATCGCCAATCCCGCCTTCGCGTACGTCATCGAGGGCGAGTTCCCGTCCCTGGGCGGGCCGGCCCTGGAGGCATCGCTCGCCCAGGCCATGGTGGACGAGCAGTACCACACGCTGATGCACCTCAACGCCAGCGCGATCGCCCGGCACGAGCGCGGCATCTCGCTGCCCGACACCGTGCTGCCCGCCCCGCACATCGTGCGGCGACACGAGGAACTGCGGGCCGACTGCTCCGAGTCCTGGCAGCGCAAGCTCACCACGCTCGCCTTCGCGACCGTGTCCGAGACGTCGATCAGCGCGTATCTGCATCTGCTCGCCGACGACCCGGACATCCAGGAGATCAACTCGACGACGGTGAAGCTGCACAACCGCGACGAGATCTGCCACTCCTCGATCACCGGTGAACTCGCCAAGACCGTCTACGACTTCCTCGACAAGAAGCAGCGACGGTTCTTCGTCGACACGATGCTCACCGGCCTGGAGGCCTTCGTCGCCAACGACTACCGCACCTGGGAGCACATCCTCGCGCTGCACGGTGTCGCCGGCGCCGACCGCATGATCGACGAGGTCCGGCACGACGCACGGCGCACCAATCTGGTGCGCGACTTCAGCGGACTGCGCGGTCTGCTGTCCGAGATGGACCTGCTGGGCGAGATCGACTGGCCCTGGCAGGACGAGACCGAGGAGCGGTAGCACGTGTTCTCCACCTATCGACAGCTGTTCACCGAGCCGCGCGTCCGTCCCCTCATGGTGATCGGCCTGCTGGCCAAGATGCCGGGACTCGGCATCTCCTCGGTGCTGATCCTGCACACCGTCGGCAACCTGGACCGCGGATTCGCCGCGGGCAGTCTGGTCGCCGCGGTCTGGACGGCGGGTGCCGGTCTCGGCGCGCCCCTTCAGGGCCGCGGACTCGACCGGCACGGCCTGCGCCGGCTGCTCGGCCTGCTGGTCCTCGCGCAGGCCCTGTTCTGGGGGCTCGCCCATCTCCTGCCGTACCCGGCGCTGCTGGTCACGGCCTTCTTCGGCGGGCTGACCACGCTGCCCGCCTTCACCGTGATCCGGCTCGCCCTGGCCGGCCTGGTCACCGAGGAGAACCGGCACACCGCCTACGCGGTCGAGGCGATGACCACCGACATCGCCTACATGGCCGGACCCTCCATCGGCATCCTGCTCGCCTCGATGGCCTCCGCCACGGTGGCGTTCCTCGTGATGGGCGCGCTGCTCTTCCTGGCGGGCTGCGCCTACCTGTGGCTCAACCCGCCGCTGCAGCAGGCCCGTCCCGCCGACGGACCGAAGCCCGCCGCGCGCCACTGGCTGTCGGCCCGCATGGTGTGCGCGCTCGGCGTCACCGTCGCCTCCTCGGTCGCCGTGGTCGGCTTCGAGGTGGCCGCGGTCGGCACGCTCCAGCGGCACGGCCAGCTCGCCTGGAGCTGGCTGCTGCTGGTCCTCGCAGGCGTCGCCTCCGTGGCCGGCGGCTTCCTCTACGGCGCGCTGCGCCGTCCGCCCTCGGTCTTCATGGTGACCGCGGCCCTCGGCCTGCTGTGCCTGCCGATCGGTCTGGCGTCCCAGTGGTACTGGCTGTGCCTGATCGCCGTCCCGGCCAACCTGTTCGTCGCCCCGGCGCTGTCGGCGAGCGCGAGCGCGGTGAGCCGGCTGGCGCCCGACGACAGCAAGGGCGTGGCGATGGGCACCTATGCCAGCGCCCTCCTCATCGGCAACGTGATCGGCTCGCCGCTGGCCGGCACCTTCCTGGACCACGGCGGCCCCGTCGCCGCGTTCACCGCCGTCGGCGTGGCCACCGCCGGTCTCACGGCCCTCGCGTGGCTGTGCGACAGCCGTCTGCACGCCCGGCAGGCCCGGACCGACGCCGCCGCCGTACCGGCCGACACACTCCAGACCTCGGGAGTCCCGCAGTGAAGA
Source organism: Streptomyces sp. cg35 (assembly GCF_050410835.1). Lineage (NCBI taxonomy): Bacteria > Bacillati > Actinomycetota > Actinomycetes > Kitasatosporales > Streptomycetaceae > Streptomyces > Streptomyces sp. cg35. Next base: position 4,920,317 of record NZ_CP191268.1, on the reverse strand, counting down.
TCGCGATCATCGACGGTTACTCCACCGGCAGCCTGCTCGTGGACAAGCTCCGGCAGCGGGGCGTGGAGTGCGTGCACCTGCGCAGCCAGGAGATACCCCCGGCCCGGCTGCAGCCGTCCTTCGTCCCCGGCTCCTACACCCACGACCTCGGTCACTTCGCCGACCGGGCCGACGCGGTCCGGGCCCTGAAGGAGGCGCGCGTCGACCGGGTGGTCGCCGGCGCGGAGTGCGGGGTCGTGCTCGCCGACACCCTCGCCCACGAACTGGGCCTGCCCGGGAACGAGTTCACGGGCGTCGAGGCCCGGCGGGACAAGTACGCCATGGCCGAGCGCCTGGCCGCCGCCGGCCTGGCCGCCCCGACGAGCCTGCGCGCCACCGACCCGGAGACGGCCGTCGACTGGGCGCGGGCCGCCGGAACCACCGTCGTCGTCAAGCCCGCCGCCAGCGCCGGCACCGACAACGTGCACATCTGCTCCACCGCCGCCGAGGTGCGCGCCGCGGTCACCGCGGTCCTGTCCGGCGTCGACTACTTCGGCAATCCGAATCCGTCGGCCGTCGTGCAGAAGTACCTGGTCGGCACCGAGTACATCGTGAACACCGTCGCGGTGGACGGCGTACAGAAGGTCTCCGACGTCTGGCTGTCGGAGAAGACCGCGGGCCCCGACGGCGCGCCGCTCTACGACCACCAGCAGCCGTTGCCGATGCACGACCCGCGCGTGCCCGAGCTCGTCGACTACGTGGTGTCCGCCGTCGCCGCCCTGGGCATCACCGACGGCGCCGCGCACAGCGAGGTGATGCTCACCGCCGACGGCCCCGTGCTGATCGAGACGGGCGCGCGGCTCATGGGCGCCGTGCTGCCCGACGTCCTGGAGCGGTACTCCGGCACCTCGCACGTCGAGCTGCTGGCGCTCGCGCTCACCGACCCGGCGGCCTTCCACGCCTTCCGCGATCACGACGTGCGCTGGAGCCGGACCGTACGCAACGTCTGGCTGATCAACGACCGTGCGGGCACCTCCGGCGCCTGGCACGACCGCTTCACCGCCCTGCCGTCCTACGACCGGCTGGTGACGGGCGTCCGCGAAGGCGCCGAGGTGCGGCGCACCGTCGACATGGCCAGCTCACCCGGTTTCGTCTCCCTGGTCGCGGACCGCGCGGCCGACCTCGACCGTGACCAGGCCGCGATCCGCGCCATGGAGGCGGCGGGTCTGTACACGGACCGGTAGCAGGACCGGCCGGAGCCGCGCTGTAAGCCGGCTTGAACCGCGCTTGAGAAGCGCCTCCTACCGTCCCCACTCAGTGACGCCCTCGGCCCGAGGCCGACTGTGGCCGCTCGTTCCCGCCCGAACCCTCTGTGTCCCGGTTCGAAGATTGGATGTGTTTTTCTGGTGCTGATCAGCCGCAATGAAGGCAGCCGCTCGTGGCGCGAGGTCAGGGCGTCCTGCGCCGGCGTCGCCCGTGAGCTGCGGGCCCGCGGAGTCGACGGCTCCCACCGCGTCCTGCTGTCGGCCACGAACTCCACCGCCTCGGTGCTGACCACGTTCGCCCTGATGGAACTGGGCGTCTCCGTCGGCCTCGTGGACCGCGGAGTCACGCCCAACCAGTTCGCCCGCCTGGTCGAGGAGGCGAACGCCGACTTCTTCGTGTCCGACCACGAGGCGGAACAGGCCGCCTTCACCAGGCTCGACGCGACCTGGATCCCCCTGAAGGCGCTGGACGACGCGGCGGCGCACCCCACGGACGAGGTCAGCGAGCTGTCCTTCGACCGCTGGGCCGGGCGCGCCGACGCGCTGATCGTGTGGACGTCCGGCAGCCTCGGCCGCCCCAAGGGCGTGGTCCGCTCCGGCGGTTCGGTGCTGGCCAACGTCCAGCGCACCCAGGACCGCATGCGGTACACCGAGGACGACGTCCTGCTGCCGCTGCTGCCCTTCACCCACCAGTACGGCCTGTCCATCCTGCTGCTGTGGTGGCAGGCGAAGGCCTCCCTGGTGCTGCTGCCGAGCCGGCGCACCGACCTCGCCCTGGAGGCCGTCGTCGACCTGGGCGTCACCGTCGTGGACTCCGTGCCCGCCGTGTACGAGGGCGTGCTGCGGCTGCTGGACCGGGGCCGGACCAGCACCAGCCTGCTGGAGTCGGTGCGCATGTGGTGCGTCGGCGGGGAACCGCTCCAGGACGACCTGCAACGCCGCTTCACCGAGACGCTCGGCAAGCCCCTGCTCGACGGCTACGGCAGCTCCGAGGCCGGCAACATCGCCCTGGCCTCGGCCGACAACCCGTACCACTGCGGCCGCGCGCTCGACGGCATCACCGTGACCGTCGTCGACGACGAGGGCCGCCCGCTGCCCGCCGGAGAGGTCGGCGAGGTCGTCGTCCACACGCCGGACCTGATGGTCGGCATGCTGGAGCCGGGCGGCCGGGTGCGCGAGCACCAGCGCACCGTCCACCGCACCCAGGACCTCGGCCGGCTCGACGAGGACGGGAACCTGCGGGTCCTCGGCCGCAAGGCCGCCGTGCACCGTTTCGGCAACACGCTCTACCCGGACGCCATCACCGCCAAGGCCAGCGAGTGCGGCCGCCCGGTGCGGGTGGTGCCCGTGGAGAACGGCCGCTTCGGCACCGACCTCGTCTTCGTCGTCGCCGACCCGGAGGGGCAGCCGGCCGCCCACTGGCGGCGCGTCTTCGCCGGACTGGTCGCCGAGTACGAACAGCCCAACAAGGTGCTGGTGGTACCCGAGTTCCCCGAGCACACCAACGGCAAGGCCAACCTGACCGCGCTGCGCTACATGGCGCAGGCCGCACTGCGCAAGGGCGCCGAGCAGCCCGGGGAGAAGGCGAAGGAGGCCGCGTCCACCGGCCCGGCGATCCCCTTCGCCGACCGCATCACCGTGCTGCAGGACGTGGCCCGGCTGCTGAGCGAGCGCCGCGCGGAGGTGCTCAACATCCTCACCGAGGTCTCCCACCACCGTACGGCCGCGGACGAGATCGACGCCTCGATCGAGGCCCTGGAGGGTGCTGTCGCCGAGGTGTCCCGGCACAGTCCGCCCGCGGCCCGCCAGATCGCCGTGCTCATGCCGTCGAACATCCCGTTGTACGGCTACATCCTCTACGTCGTCATCCCCAGCCTGTACGGGCAGCGCATCGTCTTCCGGCCCTCGCGGATGATCGACGCGCAGACCCGCGCCCTGCACAAACTGCTCTCCACGGTCCACAGCCTGCCGCTCGAACTCGACGGCAGCGGGCAGCGCGAGTTCCTGGACAACGTCGGCAAGAAGTCCGACGTCCTGGTCTTCACCGGGTCCTACGAGAACGCCGAGCAGATCCGTGAACAGCTGCCCCGCGAGACCGTGTTCTGCTTCTTCGGACAGGGCATCAACCCGTTCGTGGTGGGCACCGACGCCGACCTGAACCGGGCGGTGGACGGTCTGATCCGGGTCCGCATGCTGAACTCCGGGCAGGACTGCTTCGGCCCGGACGTCGCCTTCGTCCACACCTCGGTGAGCGCGCAGTTCTGCAATCTGCTCACCCGCCGCGTCGAGGCCCTGCGCCACGGGAGCCCGCACGACGCCACCGCCGACTACAGCGGCATGTTCTACGAAGAGGCCTTCGACGCCACCCTGAACTACCTGCGCGAGAAGCGGGAGTTCGTCGCCGCCGGCGGCCGGATCGACTTCGTCGACCGCCATGTGCGGCCCACCGTGCTGATCCACCCGACGGACAGCCAGTTCCTGCCCCCGGAGATGTTCGCCCCGGTCTTCAACGTGGTGCCCTTCTCCTCCGCGGAGGAGCTCGCCGAGCTGCTGCGCCACCCGTACTACGCGGAACGCGCCATGGCCGCCTCGGTGTTCGGTTCCCTGCCGGGCATCGTCGAGTCCCTGCGCGAGCGCCACATGGTGAGCGTCGACGAGACGCTGATCGAGATCGAGGACGGCAACAAGCCGTTCGGCGGCCGCGGCATCCGCGCCAACTACGTCTGTGTGGACCGCAAACGGCACGCGGAACCACTGCTGCTGTCGAAGGCCGTCGCCGACCACCTCCCGGGAAAGTCATGAGCACCAGCAACGCACCCACCGCGGCCGCCGCCTGGGCGACCGCCGCATCCGTCCTGACCGCCTCCGGTGTCCGCACCGTCTTCGGCCTGCCCGGCGACGACATGTACGCCCTCCAGGCCGCGCACGACGCCGAGATCCGCTTCGTGCTCTGCCGCGACCAGCGCAACGCCGTGTTCGCCGCGACCGGGTACGCCATCCAGTCCGGCGAACCGGGCGTCGCCGTGGTCGGCAAGGGCCCCGCGGTCACCAACACCGTCACGGGCCTGCTCGAGGCCGCCGCCTCCGCGGCCCCGCTGCTGCTGCTCGCGGGCGGCACCGGCGCGCAGCACCGCGGCAGCGGCGCCTTCCAGGAGCTCGACCAGCTCGCGGTCGTCGCCCCGCTGGTGAAGTACGCGGCCCGCGTCGACCATCCCGACCGGCTGGTGCCGACCTTGCAGCGGGCCCTGCTGATCGCCCGGCACGAGCGCGGCCCGGTCTATGTGGAACTGCCCGAGCAGCTGCTCGCCGAGGCCACCGCCGCTACCCCCGAGGCCCTGGCCGCGCCGGCCGTCGCGGAGACGGCCCACGAGGTCGCCGCTCCCGTCGGCTCCGCCGCGCTGGACGCCCTGCGCACCGCCCGTCGCCCGGTGCTGGTGGTCGGCGGCGGTATGCGGCACGCCAACACCGACGGTGCGGTGGAGCGGCTGGCCGAGCGGCTCGGCGCCGCGATCGTCAGCACCGCCTCCGGCCGGGGCGCCGTCGACGAGGACCACCCGCACTTCTGCGGTCTGACCGGCCTGTACACCCCCGAGGCGGCGGCCGGGCTGTGGGCCGAGGCCGACTGCGTGGTGGCGCTCGGCAGCCGTCTGGAGGAGACGGCCACCTTCCAGTGGCCACAGGCCGTCGGGCGCGGGATCCCGGTCGTCCAGGTCAACATGGCGGCCGCCGACTTCGCGACCGCGTTCCAGGGCCCGAAGGTGCTGGCCGACGCCGGGCCGACCGTCCGGTCCTGGCTGGACCGGCTGCCCGAGCGGCCGGACGGCGGCCACTGGGCGCGCGCCGTGCACACCGAACTCGGCTCCGGGCACCGCGAGTTGCTGGCCGAACTGGCCGGCTCCCCGCAGCTGCACATCGCCGAGGTGCTGCGCGCCCTCGACGAGGAGCTGCCCGCCGATCGCATCCTGGTGCAGGAGAACGGCCTGCAGGACATGTGGTCGTACCAGTACCCGCTCTACTCCTGTGCGGCGGGCGCCGGATCCGTCGTGCCGTCGGAGCAGACCTCGCTGGGCTTCGGCGCCGCGGCCGCGCTCGGCGTCAAGCTCGCCGCACCCGGGCGGCCGGTCGTCGCCTTCGTCGGCGACGGCGCCTTCGCCATGGCCGGCGCCGACCTGCCCACCGCGGTCGCCCACAGCGGAGGCCTGCTCTACGTCGTGCTGCGCAACGGCGGCTACGGCTGGCTGCAGGTCCAGCTCGACCAGCGGCCGGAGCCGCTCGGCGACCACGCCTTCGTCGACCCCGAGACCGTCCGCGCCGAGGCGCCGGCCCTGCCGGGACTGCATCAGGTGACCGTGCGGGACAAGGCGTCCCTGGCCGGGGACGTGGCACGGGCCTGGGAGAAGTGCGCGGCCGGCGAGGTCGTCGTCCTCAACGTGCCGGTGCGCCTGGCCGACGCGATGTTCGGCGCCGACGTGGCCGGCGGGGACTTCCCCGTACTGCCGGGCGGTGAGTGAGCATGCCCGCCCACCGCAGGGTCGTCATCACCGGCTGGGGTGCCGTCACCCCCCTCGGCCTGAGCGTCGAGGAGACCTGGTCCGCGCTGATCGCCGGACGCAGCGGCATCGCGCCACTCACCGGGGTCGACACGACGGACCTCGCCACCCGCTTCGGCGGCGAGGTCAAGGGCTTCGATCCGTCCCGCCACCTCAAGCCCCCGCAGGCCCGCCGCATGGACCCGTACGCCCAGTACGCCTACGCGGCGGCCGCCGAGGCCGTGCAGCAGGCGCGCCTGGACCTGGACGAGGAGCAGGGGCAGCGCGCCGGGGTGCTGATCGGCAGCGGCTACGGCCCGATGTCCGCGCACGCCCGGCACTTCGCCGGCCTCGACGCCCACGGCCCGCGGCGGGTCAGCCCGTTCGCCCAGATCACCGGCGCCATGGACAGCGCCGCCTGCGAGATCAGCTTCCGGTACGGGATCACCGGCCCGACCCGCGCTCTGAGCACCGCCTGCGCCTCCGGCGCCGACGCCATCGGCGAGGCGGCCCGCTGGATCCGGCACGGCACCGTCGACGTGGCCGTCGCGGGCGGCGCCGAGCACATCCTCACCCGGCTCGACCTGGCCTCCAGCGGCAACGCCCGCGCCCTGTCGACCCGCAACGACGCCCCGCAGGAGGCCTCCCGCCCCTTCGACGCCGACCGGGACGGGTTCGTGATGAGTGCCGGTGCCGGAGTTCTGGTCCTGGAGTCCGAGGAGCGCGCCCTGGCCCGCGGCGCGACGATCCTCGCCGAGGTCGCCGGCTACGCCGCGACCTCCGACGCCCACCACTGGACCGCTCCCCACCCCGAGGGCCGTGGCGCCCGGACGGCGATGACCGCCGCTCTCGCCGACGCCGGCCTGACCCCCGCCGACGTCGACTACGTCAACGCCCACGGCACCTCCACCCAGGCCAACGACGCCGGTGAGACAGCGGCGATCCGGGCCGTCCTCGGCGAGCACGCCGAGCGGATCCCGATCAGCTCCACGAAGTCGATGACCGGGCACATGATCGGGGCCGCGGGCGCCGTCGAGGCCATCGTCGCCGGCCTCGCCGTCCGGCACGGAGTGGTGCCGCCGACGGTCAACTGCCACCGTCCCGTCGACCCGGACCTGAACTTCGTCCCGCACACCGCGCAGAAGCACCGCGTCGACGTGGCGATGAGCAACTCCTTCGGTTTCGGCGGGCACAACGCCGTTCTCGTCCTGCGTGCCTGGGAGGCCCACAGTGAGCACTGACGACACGACGCTGCCCGCCTACGGAATGCCGTTGCGCGCGCTGGCCAACGGCGAGGTGGACGCCGACGGCCATCTGCGCCGCAACCCCGCCGAGCTGCCGTGGAACCTGTTCCGCGTGCAGGGCCCGCTCGACGCCGGCCGCCTCGCCACGGCGGTCGAGCAGGTCACTCTCGCCACGGACGTCCTGCACCTGCGGCTGCGCTCCACTCCGGGCGGGCCGCGGCTGGTGCGCCGGGCGCCCGCCGCCCTGAAACTGGAGACCGTCGAGGTGACGGCCGCCGTGACCGACGGACGGCTCAGCGCGGAGGCGGCCGCCGTCCTCGCGCCGGTCTTCTTCGACAAGCCCGACCTGCGCCACGACCCCGTCGGCCGGATCCTCCTCGTGCGGGGTGACGACGGCGAGCAGCTGCTCGCGTTCGCCTTCGACCACTCCGTCCTGGACGGCTGGGCCCTCGGTCTGCTCACCCGGGCCGTCGCCACCGCCTACCGCAGCGGCGGCCACAGCCCGCGCGGGCGCGGCTTCGCCGACTTCGTGACCGGCCTGCCCGACGAGCGGACCCGCGAGGAGAGCCTGGCCCGCTGGCAGGACCTGCTCGCCCCCCACCCGCTGCCCGACCCGCCGCTGGGGCTGCCCGGCGCCGCCCAGGAGCCGCCCGCGTCCTACGTGAGCGACGGCCACTTCGACGGGCCGCTGCCCGAGCGGCTGGCCGCCGACCTGACCGCGGCCGCCGCCGGCACCGGACTGAGCCGCGCCGAGCTGCTGTTCGCCGCGACCGCCCTGGCCGCCGAGCTGTGGGCCGCGGGATCGCAGCCGCTGCTCAGCCTCCGGCACGGGCACACCCGCCCGGAGGACGTGCTGGTCATCGGCCCTCTCGTCGAACCCTGCGTCCTGCTGCCGCCGGACCCCGCGCCCCCGACCGTCGGAGCCTGGCTGGCCGCGCACAGCCGGACCAACGCCGCGCTGCCGCCCACGTACGGCCGCTCGATCCGTGAGGTCGCCCCGCTCGCGCCCCGCAACATCGGCGTGAACGTGCTGCCGCCCGCGCGGCCGCTGCCCCTCGGGCCCGGCGCCAGGGCGACGACCGCCTCGCGCACGTTCCTCGCCCCGCTGTGGCCGGACCAGCCGCCCGCCGAACCGTCGACCGCGGCGATCTGGCTGAACTACTACATGGACCGCCCGGACCGCGTCGAGGTGACGCTCAGCCACGACACACGCGTCGTACCGAGCCCCGGGCCGCTCCTCGACACCGTCCTCGCCGTGGTCGCCGCCGCCGCGCACGAACCGGACCTGCCCGTGGCGGATCTGCGCGCCCGCGCCGGGGACGGTGCCCCGTGACGGGCCTGCTGGCCGGCCGGACGATCCTGGTCACCGGCGTCCTCACCGACCGCTCCATCGCCTTCCACGTGGCACGGGCCGCGCAGGAGCAGGGCGCACGGGTCGTGCTGACCGGATACGGCCGCGTCTCCCTGGTCGAGCGCATCGCCCGCCGGCTGCCGGAGCCCGCCCCGGTGATCGAGCTGGACGTCACCGACGACAGGCAGCTGGCCACGCTCGCGGATCGGCTGCGCGCCCATACCGACCGCATCGACGGCGTCCTGCACGCCGTGGCCTTCGCACCGCCCGGTGCGCTCGGCGGCGGCTTCCTGACCGCTCCCCGGCAGGACGCGGCCCGCGCCTTCGACGTCTCCGCGCTCTCCCTCCAGGCGCTGACCCGCGCGCTGCTCCCGCTCATGGCGCCGGGCGCGTCGGTGGTCGGCCTGGACTTCGACGCCCGTCAGGTGTGGGCGGGCTACGACTGGATGGGCGTGGCCAAGGCGGGGCTGGAGGCCTGCGCCCGGTATCTCGCCGCCTACCTCGGCGAGCAGGGGATCCGGGTCAATCTCGTCGCGGCCGGGCCGCTGCGCACCCTCGCCGGACGGGCCACCTACGACGAGGCCACCGATCCGGCCGAGGCCGAGGCCGACTGGGACCGGCGGGCGCCGCTGGGCTGGCGGTCCGACGACTGCACGCCGGTGGCGAAGGCCTGTGTGGCCCTCCTGTCGGACTGGTTCCCGGCCACCACCGGGGAGATCCTGCACGTCGACGGCGGGGCGCACGCCATCGGGGACGGAGGGGTCCGTGCACGACACGCGCGCTGAAGTCCCGTCCTCTGTAGGCCCGTTCGAGGTCACCGCCGAGGCGATCGCCGAGTTCGCCGACGCGATCGGCGACCCGCATCCCGCGTACCGCAGCGCGGCGGCGGCCCAGGCGCTGGGCCACCCCGGCGTGATCGCCCCGCCCACCTTCACCGTGCGGCTGGCGGCCGGAGCCGAAGCGGCCGTGCTCGCCCGGCGCCCGCTCGGCCACGACTACACGTCGGCCCTCCACCTCGCGCAGGACTACCGTCACGACCGCCCCGTCCGGGGCGGTGACATCCTCACTGCCCACGGCAGGCTCGTCGAGGCGCGGCAGGCGATGGGCGGCGCCCTGGCGACGGTGGAGGTGGAGATCCGCGACGTGGACGGCACCCGCGTCACGACGTCCACCGCCCGGATCCTCTCCCGCGAACCGCTGCCCGCGCCGACGCCCTACGAGGAACTCGCCGAGCTGATCGGGCGGGACGACTTCGTCTGCCTGGGCGGCAAGGCGGCCCTGCGCCGTGGGGCGGTCTCCCACCGTCACTGCGGCGCTCTGGGCACCTCGGCGGGCGTCCGCGACACTCTGGACGCACTGAGCGGGTTCCTGGAGTCGTTCGCACCGGACGGGCGGCGCCTCGCCTCCTTCGTAGCCACCTTCGACCCGCTGCCGGACACCACGGAGCACACCTTCGAAGCGGCCGTATGGCGTCATCTTCAGGCCCTGCACGACGCGGACGGCCCCCACTCGTGGAGCGAGCACTACGACGCCGACCCCGCCTCCCCCCGTTTCGCCTTCTCCGTGGGCGGCCACCCCCTCTTCGTGGTGGGCCTGCACCCCGGTGCGTCCCGCCCGAGCCGCCGCTCCGCCCGGCCGGCCCTGGTGTTCAACTCGCATCTGCAGTTCAACGCCATGGGGCGCACCTTCTTCCGGATGCGCAAGAAGATCAGGGAGCGTGACCTGGCCCTGCACGGCTCGGTCAACCCGAGCCTGCTCACGTACCGGGACGAGGCACGGCACTACAGCGGGCGGCTGACCGAACCGGAGTGGACCTGCCCCTTCAGCGGACAGCCCGAGGAGCGCGGCCAGTTCCAGGAACGCCGGCCGTCCCCGGAGCCGGCCCCCGGCGCCGGCTAGATCCCCCGCCCCAGCAGCCGCCCCGCGATCTCCATCCCGTCGGCCGAGATCTCCCGCCCGTCCTCGACGTCCCACAGCGCGTTCTGCAGCACCCGCCCCAGCGTCCACGCCCGGGCCCGCTCCCGGTCCAGGCCCAGCACCTGCGTCATCGCGTCGAACCGCCACCGCACCTCGTCCGCCTCGAAGCGGTTGTCGAGCGCGGGCCACAGGTCGAAGCCCGGGTCCCCGGCCAGCGGCTTCGGGTCGATGGCGAGCCACGGCTCCCGCTCGCTCGCCAGCACGTTCTCGAAGTGCAGGTCCCAGTGCAGCAGCCGGTCCCCGGCCTCGTCCGCGACCTCGCGCACCGCCGCCGCGCAGGACGCCACGATCCCCCGCCGCACCGGATCGGCGATCCTCGGCAGCGCCCCCGGCACGTCCGCCAGCATCCGCGCCGCGATGTCCGCCAGGGTGCGCATCCCCTGCGGCGCGGGCCCGGCCGTGAGCCGTGCGAGCAGCTCGGCGATGACGAGGACGGCCTTGCGGGAGTCCTCCACGACGCTCAGCATCCGCCCGGAGTCGAGCCGTTCGAGCAGCATCGTGCCGGTCCCGGCGTCATGGTCGAGGAGCCGGACCGCGCCGTCCCCGCCCCACTCACGCAGCGCGACCGGCTCGCCCTCGGTCTCCTCGTCGAGGACCTGGAACTTCACCGCCGCGGGCACCCCGTCCGACCGCCGCACCACGGGCAGCACCAGCGCGGCCATCCCGTGCATGGCGGCGCCGTCGACCCGCAGGTCCCACCGCTCGACGAACTCCTCGATCCGGGCGGGCAGCGCCGCGATGAACGCGCGGCCGGCCTCCCCCGCGTACTCGTACTGCGACTCCACCAATCCGTCCGGAATGTCGATCACGTGCGCGACCCTACCGGCGTGCCTGAATCGACCATGCGTCATTTTTTCCGCCGCGCGGGCTCGTCCGTGTGGTCGTACCTGCGCAGCGCCCCCGGCACGTACCTCTGGCTGGCGGCGCTCTTCGTCACGACGGTCGCCGTGCACCACATGAGCCCGGAGTTCGAGCAGGACTTCCTGCGCCAGCGCTCCACGAACCTGCACGAACTGTCGAAGAACCCGATCCGGGTCCTGGTCTCCTCGGCGTTCTGGATCGACGGCAGCAGCTGGTGGCCGTACGCCGTGCTCTACACGGTCTTCCACGCGCAGGCGGAGCGCTGGCTCGGCACGGCCCGCTGGCTCGCGGTCGCCGCGGCCGCGCACACCCTCGCGACGCTGATCAGCGAGGGCGCCCTGCTGTGGGCGGTCCGGCACGGCCACGCGCCCACGTCCTCGGTGAACACCCTTGACGTCGGGGTGAGTTACGCGCTGGCGGGCGTCGTCGCGGTCCTCACGTACCGCATCGCGTCGCCCTGGCGGTACGCGTATCTGGCGGTGGTCCTCGTCGTCTACGGCGCTCCGCTCGTCACGGGCCGCACGTTCACCGACCTGGGCCACTTCACGTCGGTCCTGATCGGCCTGGCCTGCTACCCGCTGACGCGGGGCCGCGGCGAACCCTGGAACCCGCTGCGCCCGGCTAGGAGATCCCGGCCCGCTTGAGCACGGCCGCGAACGACGCCCGGTCGTACATCGCGTCCTCGCCGCCCCCGGCCTTCTTCCCGTCGATCGTCACGGCCGGCGTGCCCTGCACCCCGTCGTCGCGGAAGGCCCGCATCGCGTCGCCGACCCACTTCTCGTACGACCCGTCGCGCACGGCCTTGTCGAAGGCGGCGCCGCGCAGCCCGTCCACGGTGCCCGCGATCTTCAGCAGAAAGCCGTCCGTGTAGGCGTCGTCGGACTCGTCCTCGGGCTGGTTGGCGAAGACGGCGGCATGGAACTCGGCGAACCTGCCCGCGTCCACGGAGGCGCGCAGCGCGTTCGCCGCCTTCACCGAGCCCGAACCGCCCAGGTTCTTGTCGAGGAACGACGCGATCGTGTACTCGATCTTCACGTCACCGTCGGCCACCGGTCTCACCAGCGCCCGCGCGCCGCCCTCCTCGAACTTCTTGCAGAAAGGGCAGCGCGCGTCCTCGTACACCTTGACCGTGTGCGGCGCGTCCGCGTCGCCGACCGTGATGACGGCCCCGTCCGCGCGCGCGGGCAGCCCGGCGAGCCCGGCGGAGTCGTCGACGGCCCGCACCTCGGTGACCGTCTGCCGCGCCGGGCCCGAGGAAGAGCTGCCGCCGCCCGACGCGCAGGCCGCGAGCCCGGACCCGAGCCCCACCACGACCGCAGCCGTCACCGCACCCCGCACCGCGAGCCTCATACCAAATCCTCCTGAACCAGCCGGATCCGTCCAACCTACGCACGGCTCCGCCCGCGTCCACCCGCCGAACGGCCCGACCCCGCGGGACCAACGCCCTCTCCCCCCTGCCGCGAACCCCGCCCCACGCAGTAACGTCCACCGCCATGAGCAGCGCGAACAGCATCAGCGGCGGGGGCGGCCCGGCCAACGGCGGCATATCGTTCTGGTACGCGGACGACGGCATCCCCCTCGCCCGCGAGCCCCTGTCGGGCGACGCGAGCGCCGACGTCGTCATCGTCGGCGGCGGCTACACGGGGCTGTGGACGGCGTACTACCTCAAGAAGGCCGCCCCCTTCCTCCGCATCACGGTCCTGGAGCAGAAGTTCTGCGGCTACGGCGCCTCCGGCCGCAACGGCGGCTGGCTCTACAACGGCATCGCGGGCCGCGACCGCTACGCCGCCCTGCACGGCCACGAGGCGGCGGCCCGCCTCCAGCAGGCGATGAACGACACGGTGACCGAGGTCATCGACGTGGCGAAGGCCGAATCCATCGACGCGGACATCCATCACGGCGGCGTCCTCGAAGTCGCGTACACACCGGCCCAGTTGGCCCGCCTCAAGGCCTTCCACGCCACGGAGCTCTCGTACGGCGAGAAGGACCGCACCCTGCACGGCGCCCGCGAGACGGCGGACCGGATCCGGGTGGCGGGCGCGGTCGGCTCCACCTGGACCCCGCACGGCGCGCGCCTGCACCCGGTGAAGCTCCTCAAGGGCCTGGCGCGGGCGGTCGAGGACCTCGGCGTGACGATCCACGAGTCGACGCCGGTCACCGAGATCAAGCCGAAGCACGCGGTCACCCCCTACGGCACGGTCCGCGCGCCGTACGTCCTGCGCTGCACGGAGGGCTTCACCGCCTCCCTCAAGGGCCAGCGCCGCACCTGGCTCCCGATGAACTCCTCGATGATCGCCACGGAGCCGCTGACGGCGGCCCAGTGGGAGTCGATCGGCTGGGAGGGCCGGGAGACCCTGGGCGACATGGCCCACGCCTACATGTACGCGCAGCGCACCGCGGACGACCGCATCGCGCTCGGCGGCCGCGGCTTCCCCTACCGCTTCGCCTCCCGCACGGACAGCGACGGCCGCACCCAGCCCCAGACGATCGAGGCCCTCACCGAGATCCTGACCCGCTTCTTCCCGCAGCTCACCGGGGTCGGGATCGCCCACGCCTGGTCCGGCGTCCTGGGCGTCCCGCGCGACTGGTGCGCCACGGTCACCCTGGACCGCTCGACGGGCCTCGGCTGGGCGGGCGGCTACGTCGGCTCGGGCGTCGCCACCACGAACCTGGCCGCCCGCACCCTGCGCGACCTGGTCCAGCAGGACTCCGGCCAGTCGGGCTCCACGGACCTCACCACCCTGCCCTGGGTCAACCACAAGGTCCGCAAGTGGGAGCCGGAGCCCTTCCGCTGGCTCGGCGTCCACGGCATGTACGCCACGTACTACGCGGCCGACCGCCGCGAACTCACCACGCACACCGCGGACTCCTCCCGCCTCGCGAAGGTCGCGGACCGGATCGCGGGACGCCACTGAAACCGCCTGCCACCTCCCGCGACAACCCCAAGTTGTCGCGGGGGTACGGCAGTTGTTGGCCGCCCCGCCCCCGCGGGCGCTTGACTGCGGGCATGAACACAGACCTCACCCCCAAGGCCGTCGTCATCCGCTACGTCGAAGCCGTCGCCGCCGGCGACCTGGCCGTCATCACCGACTCGTTCGCCGAGGACGCCGTCTGGATCTACCCCGGCCACGACCTGCCGCTCACCGGCACCTGGAAGGGCCGCGACACGATCATCGAGGACTTCCTCGGCAAGGCCACCGGCACCCTCTTCGCCCCCGGCTCCACCCCCACCGTCACCCTCACCGGCGTCATCGCCGAGGGCGACAAGGTCGTCGCCGAATGGCACGCCGAGGGCGACGCGGCCACCGGCAGGCGCTACGACAACCGCTGCCTCGGCGTCTACACCGTGCGCGGCGGAAAGATCACCGAGGTACGGGAGTACGCGGACACCCGGCACGTGGGAGAGGTCCTGTTCGGCCTGTGACCGCCCGGGCGGGGAAGAAAGAGAGCCCCCTGTCGGATTCGAACCGACGACCTACGCATTACAAGTGCGTTGCTCTGGCCATCTGAGCTAAGGAGGCAGCCCGAGCAGTGTAACCAACCCGGAACCCTGCCCCTCGAAAATTTCGGCGAATCTCACAGGTCCCGACCTACTGACAGACCGGCCACCCCCCGGGTACGGTCCGATCAGTTCACCCGCGTGGACTAAACCAGTGCTTCACGCCGCTGCGGCAGCAGCCGTGGCGGCCCCACCTTTACAACGGATCGTCCGGCACGTTCCTGCCGGTGAAGGGGGCTTCACAGCCATGGCTTCTGTCACGTTCGACAAGGCGACCCGCGTCTACCCGGGTTCCACCAAGCCCGCGGTCGACGGCCTGGACATCGAGATCGAGGACGGCGAGTTCCTCGTCCTCGTCGGTCCCTCCGGCTGCGGAAAGTCGACCTCCCTGCGCATGCTCGCGGGTCTCGAGGACGTCAACGGCGGAGCGATCCGCATCGGTGACCGCGACGTCACGCACCTGCCGCCGAAGGACCGGGACATCGCCATGGTGTTCCAGAACTACGCGCTCTACCCGCACATGTCCGTCGCCGACAACATGGGCTTCGCGCTCAAGATCGCCGGTGTGAACAAGGCGGAGATCCGGCAGAAGGTCGAGGAGGCCGCGAAGATCCTCGACCTCACCGAGTACCTGGACCGTAAGCCGAAGGCCCTCTCCGGCGGTCAGCGCCAGCGTGTGGCGATGGGCCGCGCCATCGTGCGTGAGCCGCAGGTGTTCCTCATGGACGAGCCGCTGTCGAACCTCGACGCCAAGCTCCGTGTGTCCACCCGTACGCAGATCGCGTCGCTGCAGCGCCGCCTCGGCATCACCACCGTCTACGTCACCCACGACCAGGTCGAGGCCATGACGATGGGCGACCGCGTGGCGGTCCTCAAGGACGGTCTGCTCCAGCAGGTCGACTCGCCGCGCAACATGTACGACCGCCCGGCCAACCTCTTCGTCGCCGGCTTCATCGGCTCCCCCGCCATGAACCTGGTCGAGGTCCCGATCACCGACGGCGGCGTGAAGTTCGGCAACTCGGTCGTCCCGGTCAGCCGTGAGGCCCTCAAGGCCGCCTCCGACAAGGGCGACACCACCGTCACGGTCGGCGTCCGCCCGGAGCACTTCGACATCGTCGAGCACGGTGGCGAGGCCGCGAAGACCCTCACCAAGGACGCCAGCGACGCTCCGGCGGGCCTCGCGGTCTCCGTGAACGTGGTGGAGGAGCTCGGCGCCGACGGCTATGTCTACGGTGCCGCGCAGGTCGGCGGCGAGCACAAGGACCTGGTCGTCCGGGTCAACGGCCGCCAGGTGCCGGAGAAGGGCGCCCAGCTGCACGTCGTGCCGCGTCCGGGCGAGACCCACGTGTTCTCGACGTCGACGGGCGAGCGCCTCTCCGACTGACACCTCCGAAGTCGCCCGCAGGGCCCCGCGCTTCGGCGCGGGGCCCTGTGCGTACGCCCACGTTGTCGACAAATACCCCGGCAAATAAGACATTTAGGCCAGTGGCGTCAACGCCTAGGCAAAGAAACGTAGTTGTCCGTCGCTCGGTCGAGTGACTAAATGTCGCCAAATCATCACCGACCGCTACGCTCACTCGCGTGACGCACTCCGCTAACTACACCCAGAAGCCGCGCCGAGCCCGGGGCCGGGGCCCCGCCCGCCGCGCCGCCCGCACGCTCGCGTTCGTCCTGCCGGTGATGCTGGTGCTCTCCGGGACGCTCGCGGTCACCCGAGTCAACTGGTCCGGGAGCTCCTCGGACTCCATCCTCACGGCTTCCTCACAAGATGTCTCCGCGCGCGCCAAGTCGCGCGCCCCCCAGGACATCCTGCGCGACCGTCTCCTCCAGGAACTCCAGGAGGAGAACCCCGGCGTCGCGCTGACCCATCTCCAGCAGGAGATCGACCGCCGTCCCTCGCTCGCCAAGCACTGCATGTCGATCGCGAAGGCCCTGGGCCGCGCCGCCGTGCAGGCGTACGGACCGGCCCGCGCGCAGGGGTACGCCCGCCCGGTGTGCGACACCTCCTTCGCCTCGGGGGTGGCCGGCTTCCGCGCCTGAGCGCCCATGAGCTCGCGACAGCCCCGGCGGGCCGTGCGCACGTACAGTTCCGGTCATGACGACCGCTGAACCGGCCGCGCACGGCCCGCACTCGTATCCGCACCGCCCCACGCAGGCCGTCGTCCTGGCGGGCGGCCAGGGCTCGCGCCTGCGCCCGTACACCGACGACCGGCCGAAGCCCATGGTGGAGATCCCCGGCACGGGGACGCCGATCATCGGCCACCAGCTGACCTGGCTCGCCGAGGAGGGCGTCACCGACGCGGTCGTCTCCTGCGGCCATCTCGCCGAGGTCCTCCAGGAGTGGCTGGAGGAGGCCGAGCTGCCGCTGCGCGTCACGACGGTCGTCGAGAAGGAGCCGCTGGGCCGCGGCGGCGGCCTGAAGTTCGCGGCCGCGCACCTCCCCCACCAGGACCGCCCCTGGTACGCGACGAACGGTGACATCTGGACCCGGTTCTCGCTGCGCGAGATGGCCGACTTCCACCACGAGCGCGAGGCCACCGCGACCCTGGCACTGGCCCGGCCGCGCATCCCCTGGGGAGCCGTCGAGACGGACGCGTTCGGCCACATCACCGACTTCGTCGAGGCCCCGCCGTCGCCGTTCCTCATCAACGCCGGCCTGTACGTCTTCTCCCCCGAGTTCGCGTCCCTGCTCCCGGACCTCGGCGACCACGAACGCACCACGTTCCCCCGCCTGGCCCGCGCCAAGAGCCTGGCCGGCTTCCCGATCCCGCAGGGCGCGTACTGGCGGGCGATCGACACGGCGAAGGACCTCAGAGAGGCCGCCAAGGAGCTGTCCGCGCTGGGGCGTTGACCTCCGAGACGCATACGGCGACGGGGCCCGCACAAGAATCGTGCGGGCCCCGTCGCCGTACGGGAGGAACCGGATCAGCCGAGGATGCCGCCCACCAGGCCCGGCTTCTTGTCGGCGCCACCGTCGGAACCGCCGGACGACGAGCCGCCGTCCGAGGTGCCGCCGGTGCCCGTACCGCCGGACGTCGGCGCGCCACCGGTGCTGGCCGGGGGCTGCTGCGGCGTCGTCTGCTGCGGCGGGGCCTGACCGGCCGTGGTGCCCTGCGTCTGGCTGGGCGTGGTGCCCGCGCCGGTGGTGCCGGCGGTCTCCCGGGCGGCACCGCCGGGCGCACTCGGCGCGCCGGACGGGCTCGCCGTGGTGCCCTGCGTCGGGGACGACTCGGCCGCCGACGGGCTCGTGGACTGGCGCTGCTTCTTGCCGGGCTCCGAGGGAAGCGGGGAGCCGGGCAGCTCGTTGCGCGGGGCGTCGCCGGGGCCGGGCGCGGTGACCCGGTCGGCGTCGCGGACGGCACCGCCGAGCAGCGAGCCGATGAGCAGCGTGCCACCGATGACGAGCGTCGCGATGACCGTGCCGCGGCGCAGCACGTAACGGCGCAGGTCCCACAGGGCGGTGCGCGGTCCGAGCCGCCGCCAGGCACCGCCCGCGAGCCGTCCGTCGATCGAGTAGACCGGGGCACCGGCGATGATCAGCGGCGACCAGGCGGCGAGGTAGATGATGTCGGGCGCGTCGTAGACGGGGACGGTCTTCCAGCTGACGGTGAGCAGCAGCGCGGCCGAGAGCAGCGCGCCGAACACGGCGGCGACCCGCTGCCACAGGCCCAGGACGGTGAGCACACCGACGATGACCTGCAGGAACGCGATGACGAGTCCGGCGCCGACCGGGTGCTGGAGCGCCCAGTCGCGCATCGGCTCGGCGAGCCGCGCTCGCCGCCGTCGAAGTAGACGGGGTCGCAGAGCTTGCCCATGCCCGCGTAGATGGAGATGAATCCGAGGAAGACGCGCAGCGGAAGGAGGACGACGCCGAGGTTCATCCGGCGTCCGGGGTAGTAGGCGTGCCGGACGGGGCCGTAGCGCCGGGCGGCGGTGGTCTCCTGCTCCGACTCGTCGTCGGGTCCGTCGAACTCCTCGTCGTCGTAGGGGAGCCGGTCGAGCTCGCCGGTCTCCTCGAAAGCGCTGCCCGCCTGCCGCATCTGCTGCGGCAGGATCCGGGGGCCGTCGCCGCCCTGCCCGACGACGGGCGTCTGCGCGGTGGGCTCACCGTCGTACAGATCGAGGTCGTCGGCGAGGTCGCGGTCGAGGTCGACGCGCGGGATGACCTGCGTGGCACCGCCGTCGTCCGGCTCGCCCGCGCGCCGCGCGGACTGCAGGAGGCCGCTGGCGGCGAGGTCCCCGCCGCTCATGACGACGCGGCGCCGCCGGGCACCCGGGGTGCCCGCGGCCGTGATGACAGGGACGCGCGTGGTCGCCGCGTCGGCTCCGGAAACGCGCAGGGCGTTCATGTGCCGTGCGATGCGCGGGAGTTGCGTCTGCTGCGCCCTGGGAAGCTGCACGCGGAAACTCGCGTGGTTGACGATGACCTGCGCCGGGTCGCACGGAACCTTCACCATGCTCAGCGCGGGAGCGTCGTCGAATCCCGACGAGCGGTCCCCCGAGGGTGTGCGGGGCGTTCTGGTGTCCACACTCATCTAACCGAGTGATGTGTGTTTAGGACACTGCCTTGACCGCACCGAAATGTCCGGGCCCCGTCAAGGTCATGGGGCCCGGACCGGACGGAGGGCTCAGGCGCGGCGGCGCGCCGCCTCGTACAGCACGACTCCCGCCGCGACACCGGCGTTCAGCGACTCGGCGCCGCCCGGCATCGGAATGCGGACCCGGAAGTCGCACGTCTCGCCGACCAGGCGGGACAGGCCCTTGCCCTCGCTGCCGACCACGATGACGACCGGGCCGCTGAGTGCCTCCAGGTCACCGATCTCGTGGTCGCCGTCCGCGGCCAGGCCCACGATGGCGACGCCGGCCTTCTTGTACTGCTCCAGGGCGCGCGTCAGGTTCGTCGCGCGCGCCACCGGGGTGCGCGCGGCGGTGCCCGCCGACGTCTTCCAGGCGCCCGCGGTCATCCCGGCCGCGCGGCGCTCGGGCACGACGACCCCGTGCCCGCCGAACGCGGAGACGGAACGGACGACCGCGCCGAGGTTGCGCGGGTCGGTGACCCCGTCGAGCGCGACGATCAGCGGGTCCTGGCCCTCGTCGTAGGCGGCGGCGACCAGGTCCTCCGGGTGCGCGTACTCGTACGGCGGGACCTGGAGGACGAGGCCCTGGTGGTTGAGCCCGTTGGTCATGCGGTCGAGCTCGGGGCGGGGGGCCTCCATCAGGTGGATGCCGCCGCGCTCACCGGCGAGCTGCAGCGCCTCGCGCACGCGCTCGTCGTTGTCGATGAACTGCTGCACGTACAGGGTGCTCGCGGGCACGCCCTCGCGCAGCGCCTCGACGACCGGGTTGCGGCCCACGACCATCTCGGAGGCCGACTTGCCGCGCGGGCCGCCGGTGCGGCTGGAGGGGCGGCGGGCGGCCTGCTTGGCCTGGGCATTGGCGATGCGGTTCTTCTTGTGGCCCTTGCGTGCCTCGGCGGGCGGGGTCGGGCCCTTGCCCTCCAGGCCCTTGCGCCGCTGGCCGCCACTGCCGACCTGCGCGCCCTTCTTGCCGGACATGCGGCGGTTGTTGTTGGCGGCCATGACCTACCTGTCTCTTACGTGAATGTGTCGGTGTACGTCTATGAAGTGTGCCGCCCGATCGCGCGGGCGGCACATTCACCGGATGTCAGCGCGGTCCGAGGGACCAGCGCGGCCCCGACGGGCTGTCCTCGATGACCAGGCCGGACTGGCCGAGCTGGTCGCGGATGGCGTCGGCGGTGGCCCAGTCCTTGCGGGCGCGGGCCGACTCGCGCTGGTCGAGCACGAGCCGGACGAGCGTGTCGACGACGCCGTGCAGGTCCTCGCCGCGGTCGCCCTCGCCGGCCCAGTGCGGGTCGAGCGGGTCGAGGCCGAGGACGCCGAGCATGGCGCGCACCTCGGCGAGGCGGGCGACGGCGGCTTCCTTGTCGTCGGCCGCGAGCGCCGAGTTCCCCTGCCGGACCGTGGTGTGCACGATGGCCAGGGCCTGCGGGACACCCAGGTCGTCGTCCATCGCCTCGGCGAACGCGGGCGGCACCTCGTCGGCCGGGTCGACGACCCCGCCGGCCTTCTCCGCCACGCGCTGGATGAAGCCCTCGATGCGCGCGAACGCCGACTCGGCCTCGCGCAGCGCTTCCTCGCTGTACTCGATGGTGGAGCGGTAGTGCGGGGTGCCCAGGTAGTACCGGAGCACGATGGGCCGCCAGTGCTTGACCATCTCGGAGACGAGGACGCTGTTGCCCAGCGACTTCGACATCTTCTCGCCGGACATCGTGACCCACGAGTTGTGCACCCAGTACTTCGCGAACTCGTCGCCGAAAGCCTTGGCCTGCGCGATCTCGTTGTCGTGGTGCGGGAAGATCAGGTCGATGCCGCCGCCGTGGATGTCGAAGGCGGAGCCCAGGTACTTGTGGGCCATCGCCGAGCACTCCAGGTGCCAGCCGGGCCGGCCCCGGCCCCACGGCGTCTCCCAGCTCGGCTCGCCCGGCTTCGCGGACTTCCACATGGCGAAGTCGCGCGGGTCGCGCTTGCCGGTCTCGCCCTCGCTCTCGGGCTGCAGCAGGTTGTCCAGCTCCTGGTTCGACAGCTCCAGGTAGCCGGGGAAGGACCGCACGTCGAAGTAGACGTTCCCGTCGGCCTCGTACGCGTGGCCGCGCTCGATGAGGCCGCGCATCATCTCGACCATCTCGGTGACGTGGCCGGTGGCGCGCGGCTCGTACGTCGGCGGCAGGCAACCGAGCGCCGTGTAGGCGTCGTTGAACGCCCGCTCGTTCTCGTACCCGATCGACCACCACGGCCGGTTCTGCTCGGCCGCCTTCTTGATGATCTTGTCGTCGATGTCCGTCACGTTGCGCACGAACGTCACGTCGTAGCCGCGGTACGTGAACCAGCGGCGCATGATGTCGAAGTTCAGTCCCGACCGGATGTGCCCGATGTGCGGGGCCGCCTGGACGGTAGCGCCACACAGGTAGATCGAGACACAGCCCGGCGTGAGCGGGGTGAAGTCACGGATCTGCCGGGCGCTGGTGTCGTACAGGCGAATAGTCACCCCTCCAGGGTAGTGGGCCCGGAGGGGTGCCATGGGCCCGCCGGTGTCACAGCCTGCCGACGACCTTGCGTGCCCTCACCCGTACGACGACCCGCTGGGCGTCGTCGGCGGACGTCGGGTTGAACTCGGCGTACTTCTTGCCGGTGTACTTGAGGGACAGCTCGTCGATGAGCTCCTGGCCGCCTTCGGTGGTGATGTCGGCGGTGCCGCGGATCTCGGCGTACGTGTACGGGTTGTCGGCGGGCTGCACCAGGACCGTCACGCGCGGGTCGCGGCGCAGGTTCTTCTCCTTGCGGCGGTCGACGGTCGTGGAGAACAGGACGTCGTCGCCGTCGCGCTTGACCCACACCGGGGAGACCTGGGGGCTTCCGTCGGGCTGGATGGTGGCGACGTTGATGAAGACCTTGCTGTCGAGCAGTGCCTTGAGCTCGTCGGACAGCTGGGCGGACATGTGCTCACTCCTTCTCGGAGGACTTCTCG
The DNA here is from genome assembly GCF_050410835.1 of Streptomyces sp. cg35. Classification (NCBI taxonomy): domain Bacteria; kingdom Bacillati; phylum Actinomycetota; class Actinomycetes; order Kitasatosporales; family Streptomycetaceae; genus Streptomyces; species Streptomyces sp. cg35. Next base: position 4,898,067 of record NZ_CP191268.1, on the reverse strand, counting down.
GGGGTCGGTTGACGCGTACCCGATCCTGCGGGAACACCCCGGGGCGCCGCGGCATTTCGCCGCCGATTGCGCGCGGGTGTCACCCACCGGGACAGGACCGCCGAGGCCAGCGGAACCGCCGCGAGCGCCGACCAGAGCGCGGGCGCGGGCAGGGTGAGCAGCGCGCCCGTGGCGGCGCTGCCGGCGAGCACGGCGAGCCCGGAGACGGAGGAGAGCGCGCCGGTGGCGAGGCCGAGGTGCCGTTCGTCGACGAGGTCGGGGACGAGGCCGCGGGCCGCGGGGACCAGGAGCATCTGGCCGAGCGTGAGCAGGACGACCAGGGCGCAGGCGGGCGCCAGGGCGTACGCGCCGTGCCGCGGGAGCCAGGCGGCGCTCGCCGCGACCGCCGCGAATCCGGCGGCGACGAGGACGAGTCCCCGGGTCAGCGCGGTGCGCGGGGCGAGGCGGCCCGCCGACCAGCGGGTGACGGGCAGCTGGGCGCCGACCACGAGCAGGGAGGAGAGGGCGAACAGCGGGCCCACCGCGTCCTGCGAGCCGGTGGTGCGGGTGAGCTCGACGGGCAGGGCCAGGTAGAGCTGGTTGTAGGCGATGAGGTAGCCGCTGTACGCGAGGCAGAGCGCGAGGAAGCGGGGGCGCGTGAAGAGGCCGCGGACGGCCCCGGCAGCGGCGGCGGGCCGGGCGCGTTCGGGCTGCCGGCGCGGCATGAGGCGGGCGTGCCCGGCCAGGACGGCGACGAAGACCAGGGCGCCCGCCAGGCACGCGGCGCGGAACCCGGCGAACAGCAGGGCCGTGCCGAGCAGCGGTCCGAGGAACGCGCCGGCCTGCCCGGCGGCCGAGAAGACACCGAGGACGTGGGCGCGCGGGAGGCCGGTGGCGCGCTCGTGGCGGACGGCCTCGCGGGCCGTCTCCGACTCGACGGCCGGGGAGAACAGGGCGGCGGCGAACCCGACGAGGACGACCGCTGCGACCACGGTGGCCGTGGTGGCGGCGAACGCGAGCCAGACGAATCCGGCGATGCGCAGGGCGCAGCCCGCGAGCACCACCGGGCGCGGGCCGAACCGGTCGGTGAGCGCGCCGCCCACGACGAAGAGGCCCTGCTGGCTGAAGGTCCGCAGGCCCAGGACCAGGCCGACCGCCCAGCCCGCGAGCCCGATGCCGTCGGTGAGGTGGGTGGCGAGGTAGGGCAGGACGGCGTAGAAGCCGAGGTTGAAGCAGAGTTGGGTGACGGTCAGCATCAACAGGTAGGCGTTCAGGTCGCCGATGCGCAGCCGTCTCGGGTGGGCCCGGTTCACGGGCGGTTCGCCGTGGCGGGTCCGGTCGTCCGTCGGGTGCGGCGCCGTCGTGGCCTGCCGCGCCGTTCCCCGCGCCCCTGGGGAGCCGAGGCCAGCGCCACCATCGCGCCGACGCACGCCAGCGCCGCCGCAGGGGCCAGGACCGACCACGGCGCCCGTTCCGCGTACGGCAGGTTCTCCATCAGGAGGCGGCCCCATTCGGGGGCGGGCGGCTGGGTGCCGAGGCCGAGGAAGCTGAGGGAGGCGAGGGCCAGGGTCGTGGGGGCCAGGCGCAGTGCCGCGTGCCGGGCGACCGGCGGCAGCACCCCGGTCAGGACGTGGTGGCGCAGGATGTGCCACGGCCCGGCGCCGTGCACGAGGGCGGCCTCGACGTGGCCGGAGGCCCGCTCCGTCTCGGCGAGGGCCGCGGTGTGCGCGGCGAGCGGCGCCCAGCCGACCGCGGCGACGGCGACGGCCGCCCCGGTCATGCCCGCGCCGAAGAGACCGGTGACCAGGAGCCCGGCGAGGATCGCGGGCAGCGCGTTGGCGACCTCGGTGAGGCCCGCGGTCCAGCGGGCCAGGCCCAGGGCCACCCCGGCGACGAAGCACGCCGCGCACACCGCCGCCGCGACGGCGAGGGTGCGCAGGGCGCCGTGTCCGAGCCGGGCGAGCACGTCCCGGCCGAGCGCGTCCGTGCCGAAGGGGTGCGCGCCGGACGGCGGGGCGAGCCGCGCGGCCAGGTCGACCTGGAGCGGGTCGCGGGTCAGCCCCCACACGATCACCGCGAGGAGCGCGACGGCCAGGGCCCCGGCCGCGTACCGCCGTGCGGGCCCGCCGCCGCGCTGCGGGGCCAGGCCGGGCAGCGCCCCCGCCTTCAGGGCCGGGCCGAGCAGGCGCCGCCGGACGAGCCCGACGACGACGGCGGCCGTCACCCCGAGCGCGAGGAGGACGATCAGGCAGCCCTGCAGGAGCGGCAGGTCCAGGTCGAGGGCCGCGGCGACGGCGGTGCCGCCGAGCCCCGGGATCGCGTAGACGGCCTCGACGGCGGCCGCGGCGCCGGTCAGGCCGACCACGGTGAGGCCCGCCTGCGGCAGCACCGCGGGCAGGGCGCGGCGCGCCGCGTGCCGGGCGATGCGCGCGCGGGGCATGCCGTTCGCCCGCCAGGTCCGCACCCAGGGTTCGGCGAACGCGGCGGGCAGCGCGTCCTGCCCGAGCCGCCCGAGGACGGCGCCCGCGGGGATGCCGAGGGCGAGCGCCGGCAGCACGGCCGAGGCGGGCGACTGCCAGCCCTGCGCGGGGAACCAGCCGAGCCGTACGGCGAAGAGCGTCGCGAGGACGGAGGCGAGCAGGAACTCGGGGAGCGCGGCGAGGATCCCGGCGCCCACCCCGTTCGGCGGCCGGGTGGCGCCGCGGCGCAGCGGCGGCAGGCACAGGGCGACGGCCACGACGACGGCGACCACCATCGCGTACGCCATCAGCGACACCGACACCCCGAAGGCGGCGGACACGTCGGCGCCGACGTCGGCGCCGGTCACCCAGGAGGCGCCGAGGTCGCCGTGCGCCAGGCCGCGCAGCCACTGCCCGAGGAAGGTGAACGGGCCCTCCCCCAGGCCCAGCTGATCGCGCACCTCGGCGAGCTGCCGCGGGGTCGTGGGCGCGTCGCCGTAGCGCGCGTGCAGCACGGTCAGCGCCGGGTCGGTGCGGGTCAGCCAGGGCAGCAGCGCGGTGACGGCGAGGAGTCCGCCCGCGGCGAGGACCCGTCCGATCGCGGTCTTCATGCGGAGCGCGTCTCCAGACCGACGAACTGTCGCTCGTAAGGGTCGAGGACGACTCCGCGCACCCCGGCGCCGACGCCCTGCAGATGTTCCTCGTGGACGACCGGCACGGCCGCGTCGGTGCGCAGGATCGCGGCCTCGGCGGCGAGCACGGCCCGCTGCCGTTCGGTCCCGGCGAGCCCGGCGGCCGCGCGCACGGCGGCGTCCACGGCCGGATCGCGCAGCTGGGAGATGTTGAAGCTGCCGCCGCTCGTGAAGTCGGAGGCGAGGTACGAGACCGGGTCGCCGGTGTCGAGCGCGGTGGAGCGCGACATCAGGAACGCGTCGTAGTCCCCGTCGAGCGCCCCGGCCTCCAGGCGCGCGTAGTCCTTGACGACGAGCCGCACCCGGAACCCGGCCCGCTCCAGCTGCTGCTGGAGCGCGGCGGCGACCTCGGGCAGCTCGGCCCGGTTGGTGTACGTGGCGAGCGTGAGGCGCTGCCCGCGCGGCGTCGCCGCCTTCGCGCGGCCGGTGACCGGGAGCTGCTTGCCGTCGGCCCAGGCGAACCCGGGGCCGAGCAGGCCGGTGGCGCGCTCGGCGTACCCCTCGTAGACGCTGCGCGCGAGCGCCGAGGTGTCCATGGCCTCGCGCACGGCGGCCCGCAGCCCGGCGTCGGCGAGCGGCCCGGTCCGCGTGTTCAGGTACAGGGTGGTGGTGCGCACGGTGGCGACCTTGCGGGCCCGGTCGCCGAGGACCAGGGCCTGCGCGGCGGGCACGAACTCGGCGAGCTCGATCTGGCCCGAACGCAGCGCGTTGGCGCGGGCGTTGTTGTCGGCGACGAAGGTGACGTCGACGCCGCGCGCCGCCGCCTTCCCGGCCCAGTGCCCGTCGAACCGGTCGAGCGTCGCGGACACCGCGCCGTTCAGCCGCGTCAGCGCGAACGGGCCGGTGGCGTGGCCGACGGGGTCGACCGCGCCGTCCTTCCCGTACGCGGCCGGGGAGAAGACGGCGAGGGACGGGTTGGCGAGCCGTGCGGGCAGCAGCGGATCGGCGGCGCCGGTGCTGATCCGCACGGTCCGCTCCCCCACCGCGCTCGCGGTCAGCTCCACGTCGCTGAGCACGCGCGGCCGCACCTCGGCCCGCCCGGCGGCCCGCAGCGCGCCGACGACGGCCGGCGCGGTGACGTCCCGGCCGTCCTGGAACCGCGCGCGGCGCAGCGTGAACTCCCAGGTCCTGGAGCCCGTACGGGTCCACTTCGCGGCCAGCGCCGGATGGATCACCCCGTCGGTGTCCATGCGGGTGAGCCCGTCGACGACGGCGAGCCGGCTGAGCAGCAGCCCGTCGTCGCCGTACGGGGACAGGCCCTGGGTGGGCGCGAAGGCGAGGTCGACGGCGATCCGGCCGCCGCGCGCGGTGCCGGTGAACGAACCGCAGGCACTGGTGAGCCCGATCCCGGCCGCCGCCAGCAGAAAGCCGCGGCGGCGCATCAGGCGACGGGCACGGGGACCGGCGCGGGCAGCGGCAGTTCGAAGTGGACGATGCCCTGGCCGCCGCCGGGCAGCTCGCGCTCGTCGCAGACCTCGTGGGCGAGGGCCCGCCAGAACGGTTCGGCGCCGGTCACGGCCGGGTCGGTGTGCAGGTAGAGCCGCTCGTATCCGCCGACGGCCGCGGCGAAGTCGGTCAGCTCGCGCACGAGGGCGCGGGCCAGTCCGTGCCGCCGGTGCTCGGGGCGTACGTAGATGCGGCACAGCTGGGCGGTGCTGCCGGACGGGAAGCGGTCGGCGACCCACTGCGGGTTGGGCGGCGCGGCCGGGCCGCGGTCGCGCACCCCGCCGGTGGCGACGATCTCCCCGCTCGGCACGTGCTCGGCGACGAGCAGGGTGCACCGCTCGGGGCGCAGATAGGCGGTGGCCGGGTCGATGATGTCGGCGTGCCAGCGCGGCACGTACCCGGACCTCAGATCGCGGTACACGGTGTCCAGCATGACGGCCCGGGCCCCGTCCACATCGCCGTCACCGGCCACGCGGATCACGTATTCACCCATTGCCTGACACTGCCTCACCACGACCGGACACCTGCCCAGCCATGCTAACTGCAACTGATGTGCAGCAAGCCGCCGGTCAGGAGCCGGCCGGGGTCCGCACCACCAGCGCGGTCGCGATCGCCATCAGGCCCTCGTCCCGGCCGGGGAAGCCGAGCCCGTCGGTGGTCGCGCCGGACACGGAGACCGGCGCCCCGGCCGCCTCCGACAGCACCTTCTGCGCCTCGTCGCGCCGCTTGCCGATCTTGGGGCGGGGGCCGACGACCTGCACCGCGACATTGCCGACGGTGAACCCGGCCTCGCGCACGATGCGCGCGGCCTCGGCCAGCAGGGTCAGCCCGCCGGCGCCGGCCCACTCGGGCCGTCCGGTCCCGAAGTGCTGCCCGAGGTCACCGAGCCCGGCGGCCGAGAACAGGGCGTTGCAGGCGGCGTGCGCGACGACGTCGGCGTCGGAGTGCCCGGCGAGCCCGGGCCCCTGGCCCTCCCACTTCAGCCCGGCGCACCACAGCTCACGGCCTTCCTCGAAGGCGTGGATGTCGGTCCCGATGCCGACCTGCGGAAGGACCATGTGGCCAGAGTGGTCAGAACCCATCGTTGGCCCTCCTGCGGGCGAGTACGGCCTCGGCGAGGACCAGGTCGAGCGGTCGCGTCACCTTGAACGCCTCCTCGTGCCCGGGCACGAGCACGACCTGCAGGCCGAGCCGCTCGACCATGCTGGCGTCGTCGGTGACGTCGTCGGTGACGGTCTCGTGGGCGCGCACGAGCGTGGCGTGGTCGAAGCCCTGGGGCGTCTGCACGGCGCGCAGCCGGGCCCGCACGGGCGTCGCGACGACGGGCTCGGGCGAGCCGTCGGCCGTCGGCACGACCTCCTTGACGGTGTCCGCGAGCGGCAGCGCGGGCACGACGGCCGGTGCCCCGTCGCGGACGGCCTCGATGACCGCGTCGACCGTGTCGACCGGGACCAGCGGCCGGGCCGCGTCGTGCACGAGCACGATGTCGATGCCGGGCGGCAGCGCGTCGAGCCCGAGCTTCACGGACTCCTGGCGCGACTCGCCGCCCGGCACGACGGCGAAGTCGGTCCGCTCGGGCAGGGCGTGGTCGGCGAGCAGGCTCTTGACCTCGGCGGCGCCGTCCGGCGGCGCGACGACCACGACGAGGGAGACGGAGCGGGACGCCGCCATGGCGCGGACGGCGTGGATCAGCATCGGGGTGCCATTGAGCGCGCGGAGCGCTTTGGGGGCGCCCGGACCGAGGCGTACGCCCCGTCCGGCGGCCGGAATCACGACCGCGGTGCGGGCGCCACCGGCAACGGGACGCGTTTCGTCAGACATCGCTTCCGTTCAGGTTTGTACGCTCGGGGGTGGTGGGTATGGCCACATCGTGTCGGGCGCGACTTCTTGACCGGACCCTTCCGTGACACTGGTCGAGCCAGCTGCCCGGGCCCGGCACACCCAAAGCGGGCGTTCCCGCCAGGGATATCCGGCAGGAATATGCGGGGGATGTGCGGGTACGAACATGCCGCAGCGCCCGGCGACACGATCAGCGTCAGCGGGCGCCACGGCATTGTTCCTACGCGGCGGCAGCGCGTATCAGGACGCGAGAACCTCGTCGAGCAGGGCCTCGGCCTTGTCCTCGTTCGTGTTCTCCGCGAGAGCGAGCTCGCTCACCAGGATCTGGCGAGCCTTGGCGAGCATGCGCTTCTCACCCGCGGACAGTCCGCGCTCGCGCTCGCGACGCCACAGGTCACGCACGACTTCCGCGACCTTGATGACATCGCCCGAAGCGAGCTTCTCCAGGTTTGCCTTGTAACGGCGCGACCAGTTCGTGGGCTCCTCGGCGTACGGCGCGCGCAGTACCTCGAAGACCCGGTCGAGCCCGTCCTGACCGACCACATCACGCACGCCGACGAACTCCGCATTGTCCGCTGGCACACGTACCGTCAGGTCGCCCTGGGCGACCTTCAGCACCAAGTAGGTCTTGTCCACGCCTTTGATCTGGCGAGTTTCGATAGCCTCGATCAGCGCGGCCCCGTGATGGGGATAGACCACGGTGTCGCCAACCTTGAACGTCATGTGACAGGTACCCCTTCCGTGGCTATCCAGGGTAACACGGAAACGGCGGGTTCTGAATGGCGTTTTCGCAGGTCAGGGCATATCTCGGGGCTTGACAACAACAACAGGAACGTGCTGCGGAGGGGTAGCGGAGCACGGTATTCGCAGGTCGGAGCGGCTCTCCGGCGGAGCCGAAACACGTACGTTACGGCTGGCCGAACAGGGCCTCAAGGGGTCGAACGTCCCGGTTTGCGTAGTTCGAAGCGATGAACTTCCGCTACTCCGTTCGTGGACCCGGAGGTCCGTTCGAGACGAATCCGGAATTGATCACCGCGATTCCCGGCTCCGAGTGATCGTTTTTCCGGACCGTCATGCATTCCTTACCGGAAATCCGCACGAGCCGCTGGACTGCGGTTATGTGAATGATGAACAGGGTGCCAATGGTGACCGTGGGGAGTGCGGGGAGCACGGGGTGTTCCGCTGCCGTCCGGCGGTGCTCCGCACGCCGTGACGGGGTCTTGGGGCGGGTCGGGTGCGATGACCTCGGAACGGCTCGGTAGCCTAAGGCCGCTGACAGTCCCTTAGGACGGCTTTACACACCTTGGATGCCGTCCGCTCCGCCCACGTTCAAGGAGATGCCGCCGCCGTGAGCAGCAGCCTTCGACGCGGCGCCCTCGCCGCCGCCGCCATCGCGTTCTCGATCGCCTCGCTCGCTGCGTGCGGTGCCGGCAGCAACGCCCAGACGCTCGAGGTCAAGCCGGACAACGCCGCGACCTCGGTCGGTGACATCAAGATCCAGAACGCCACCGTCATCACGCAGCCGGACCGTACGTCCAAGGGCCCGGCCGTGATCACCGCGACGCTCTTCAACAACGGCACCACGAACCAGACCCTCGACTCGGTCACGGTCGACGGTGTCGGCAAGACCGCGAAGCTGACGGGCGCCAAGGGTGGCTCGACCATCACGGTCCCGGCCGGCGGTTCGGTCGTCCTCGGCGGCAAGGGCAACGCCTCCGCCGAGCTGCCCAACAGCCGGACCGCGGTCCTCGACGGGAACGCCCAGGCGATCACGTTCGGGTTCAGCAAGACCGGTGACGTGAAGATGAAGGCGTTCGTGGTCCCGGCCGAGAGCTACTTCGAGAAGTGGGGGCCGAGCGAGATGCCGGCGACGCCGAGCACCTCGGCCTCGCCGTCCACCTCCGCCTCCGAGTCCGCGTCGGGCTCGCCGTCCCCGTCGGGCTCGGCTTCGGACACCGCGTCGCCGAACGCGGGCGCCACGGCGTCGGCCTCGCACAGCGCCGCGGGCCACTGAGCCGGTAGCCACGCGTACAACGCCTGAGGGCGGACCCCGAGCGATCGGGGTCCGCCCTCAGGCGTTGTACGGGGCCGCGCAGGCGGCGGCCTACGGCTCGAACTTGTAGCCCAGGCCGCGCACCGTCACGAGGTAGCGCGGGGCCCCCGGGTCCGGCTCGATCTTGGCGCGCAGGCGCTTCACGTGGACGTCCAGGGTCTTGGTGTCGCCGACGTAGTCCGCGCCCCAGACCCGGTCGATGAGCTGCATACGGGTCAGGACGCGGCCCGCGTTGCGCAGCAGCATCTCCAGGAGGTCGAACTCCTTCAGCGGGAGGTCGACCTTGGAGCCGGAGACCGTGACGACGTGGCGGTCCACGTCCATCCGGACCGGGCCCGCCTCCAGGGCCTGCGGGGCGACCTCCTCGGGCTCGCCGCGGCGGCGCAGGACGGCCCGGATGCGGGCGACCAGTTCGCGGGAGGAGAAGGGCTTGGTGACGTAGTCGTCGGCTCCTATTTCGAGACCGACGACCTTGTCGATCTCGCTGTCCTTGGCGGTCACCATGATGACCGGGACGTTCGAGCGGCCGCGCAGCTGGCGGCAGACCTCCGTGCCGGGCAGGCCGGGCAGCATCAGGTCGAGCAGGACGAGGTCGGCGCCGTTGCGCTCGAACTCGTCGAGGCCGTCGGGCCCGGTGGCCGCGATGGCGACCTCGAAACCCTCCTTGCGGAGCATGTACGACAGGGCGTCGGAGAAGGACTCCTCGTCCTCTACGACGAGCACTCGGGTCACGGAAGGACCTCCGGGGCGGCAGGAATGGATTCGTATGCGGTTGTGTGGTCGGGCCCGTGTGCGTCGTCTTCGTCGCGTACGTCTCCGGGGCCTGTGGCTCGAAGGGTCTTCTGGGGACCGCGGGTGGCGGCCGCCTCGGGCAGCCGCAGCGTGAAGGTGGAGCCCTGCCCCTCGGAGCTCCACACCGTGACCTCGCCGCCGTGCGAGGCGGCCACGTGCTTGACGATGGCGAGGCCGAGGCCGGTGCCGCCGGTGGCCCGGGAGCGGGCCGGGTCGACGCGGTAGAAGCGCTCGAAGATGCGCTCCTTGTCCTTGTCGGAGATGCCGATGCCCTGGTCGGTGACGGCCACCTCTATGAGGTCCCCGCCGGGTGCGGTCACCCGGCGCGCGGCTATGCCCACGCGCGTGCGGGCCGGCGAGTAGTTGACCGCGTTCTCCACCAGGTTCCCGAGGGCGGCGGCGAGCTGGCCGCGGTTGCCCCAGATCTGCAGGTCGGCGGTGCCTCCCGCGGCCATGGTGATCTGTTTGGTGGCGGCGGGCTGGCGGCAGCGGTCGATGGCCTCGGCGACGAGCTCGTCGACGCGGACCGGTTCGGCGTCCTCCAGCGGGTCGTCGTTCTGCACCCGGGAGAGGTCGATGAGCTCCTGGACCAGGCTGGTCAGGCGGGTCGCCTCGATCTGCATGCGGCCGGCGAAGCGCTCGACGGCCTCGGGGTCGTCGGAGGCGTCCATGACCGCCTCGGAGAGCAGGGAGAGGGCGCCGACCGGGGTCTTCAGCTCATGGCTCACGTTGGCGACGAAGTCGCGCCGTACAGCCTCGATGCGCCGGGCCTCGGTGAGGTCCTCGACCAGCAGCAGCACGAGCCGGGAGCCGAGCGGGGCGACGCGGGCCGACACGGCCAGGGCGTCGCCGCGGCCCGTGCCGCGCCGGGGCAGGTCCAGCTCGACCTGGCGTATCTCGCCGTCGCGCCGGGTGTCGCGGGCCATCTGCAGCATCGGCTCGACCGCGAGCTTCCCGCCGCGGACGAGCCCGAGGGCGTACGCCGCCGAGCTGGCCTTGACCACGCTGTCGCCCTCGTCGAGGACGACGGCGGAGGAGCGCAGGACCGAGAGGACCGTGTCGACACCGGGCGGAAGGACCGGGTCCGTGTGCAGGGAGGTGCGGGTGGGGCGCTTCTGGTCGCGTTCGCTCCAGCGGAACGCCAGCATGGCGATGACACCGGTGCACACTCCGGCGATCGCTGCTGCTGCGGCGACCGCCGCGTTCACGTCCATGTCTTCAGGTTATGCGGGGTGAGCCGGTCCTCCACAGCCGTCCGGGTGGTAGCTCGAACACTCGTCGCCCAGAGTTCACCTTGGATACGGGGTTGGTTCACTTGGGGTGCCGGATTCGGACGCGTACAGGGCCGAACGTGGGACCGTGGGGCTGATCCGGCCGCACGGAGAGAGAGGGAACGTTCGTATGCGTGACGCGTACCACGAGGAACTTGACTCGATCGGCGAGGGCCTGGTCGAGATGGCCCGCCTTGTCGGGTCGGCGATCGGGCGCGCCACCACGGCCATGCTCGACGCCGACCTGAAGCTCGCCGAGAGCGTGATCGCCGCCGATCAGAAGGTCGACGATCTGCAGCACGACCTGGAGGCGCGGGCCATAGCCCTGCTGGCGCGGCAGCAGCCGGTGGCGACCGATCTGCGGATCGTGGTCACCTCGCTGCGGATGAGCGCCGATCTGGAGCGGAGCGGGGACCTGGCGCAGCACGTCGCCAAGCTGGCGCGGCTGCGGTTCCCCGAGCGGGCCGTGCCGCACGACCTGCACGCGACCATCCTGGAGATGGGCCAGCTCGCGCAGCGTCTGATGGCGAAGGCCGCCGAGGTGATCATCACCAAGGACGTCGATCTGGCGATGCAGCTGGAGCAGGACGACGACGAGATGGACCAGCTGCACCGCACGCTCTTCCAGCACCTGATGGACGAGAAGTGGAAGCACGGCATCGAGACGGCCGTGGACGTGACGCTGCTGGGCCGCTACTACGAGCGGTTCGCCGACCACGCGGTCTCGGTCGCCAAGCGCGTCGTGTACCTGGTGACGGGTGAGCACGCGGACGAGGTGCAGGCGTCGGCCGCGGCCGTCGAGACCGCCTGACGGCACCTTCCGGTCCGTACGCCGGGGCCCCGCACCCCTGCCGGGTGCGGGGCCCCGCGGTGTCCGCCGGCGGGTCAGCCGCAGCAGCCGCCGCACTGGCACGGCGATCCCGACTGGCAGCCGCAGCCGCAGCCCGAGCCGCAGCCGCAGGCCCCGAGCAGCACCAACTGCGGGACGGGACGGCTCACTTGGACGGCGGCGACCGGCGCTTCGGGTGTCCGGTCGGGCCTGGGGGACTCGGCAGCCATGGGTTCCCTCCTCGGTGGCCTCCGCGGTGGAGTACCTCCCCCATTGCATGCCCAGCCGGACGGGCGCATCAACGGCGCATACGAGCGCGGCAGTTGACCACTGTGTGTCCAGCGGTGCCGATGGGGAGCAGGACGAGCACCGTTGCGGGTGCGAGTGCTTCGGCCGTCTTGGGCTGGCCGTCCGTTCGTCGCGGGCCCTACGGTGCGACGGTGACCCATGTGATCGTCCTCAACGGTGGCTCCAGCTCCGGCAAGTCGGGCATCGCCCGCTGCCTCCAGTCCCTGCTCCCCGGGCCCTGGCTCACGCTCGGCACCGACACTCTCGTCGACGCGCTGCCGTCGTCCGGCGCGGGCATCGACTTCGGGGCCGACGGCTCGGTGACCGTCGGGCCCGCGTTCCGCGAGGTGGAGGCCGCGTGGATCGCCGGGGTCGCCGCGATGGCGGCGGCCGGGGCGCGGGTCGTCGTGGACGAGGTGTTCCTGGGCGGCCCCGCCTCCCAGGACCGCTGGCGGACGGCCCTGCGGGGCCTGGACGTGCTGTGGGTCGGAGTGCGCTGCGACGCCGGGGTCGCGGCGGGCCGGGAGGTGGCCCGGGGCGACCGGGTCGCCGGGATGGCGGCGGCGCAGGCGGAGCTGGTGCACGAGGGCGTGACGTACGACGTCGTCGTCGACACGACGCGGACCGAGGCGCTGGAGTGTGCGCGGGAGATCGCGCGTCGCGTCGGCTGACGGCGACGGTCCCGGTACCGGTACCGGGACCAGGATTTCGGTACCGGTGGGGCCGGGGTCAGTCCTGGTGGACGACGTTCGTCCCCGGGCCGCCGGAGAGCGTGTCCCTGCCGGGGCCGCCGTACAGCCTGTCGTTGCCGCTGTTCCCGTACAGGGTGTCGTCGCCGCTGTTGCCGTACAGGACGTCGGCGCCCTTGCCGCCGTACAGGAAGTCGTTGCCGGTCCCGCCGTGGATCAGGTCGTCGCCGTCGTCGCCGGACAGGTTCTGGTCGGCCGCGCCCCCGTGGATGACGTCGTCGCCCGCGTCGCCGTGCACGGAGCTCGCGTCGCCGTCGGCGGTGAGCGCGTCGTCGCCCGCGCCGCCCTGCACGACGGCCCCGCCGCCGGCGGCGTGCACCGTGTCGGCGCCGTCGCCGCCGAGGACCACCGCGGCGGCGCCCACCGTGATGTCGTCGTCGCCCGCGCCGCCGAGCACGGCGTTGCCGTCGACGGTGCCGGTGTCGGTCAGCCGGTCGGCGCCTTCGCCGAGGCTGATCGAGGCGAAGTTGTAGGTCTGGCCGGTGGCGTTGTCGTAGCTGACGACGTCGTCGCCGTCGCCGAGGTCCAACTTCAGTGTGGCGTACGGGTCCTGGCTCTCCAGCGTGGTGACCGTGCAGGAGACCTTGGTGCGGTCCGCGCCGTCCGGGTACGCGCAGCCGGTCCCGGCGTCGACGGGGACGACGTCGTCGATCACATAGGTGATGTCCGCGGAGCCCTCGGTCCTGGAAGCCGTGACGGCCGCCTGGTTGGTCTGCCCGGCGGCGGCGGTGTAGACGGCGAAGTGGCCGCTGGAGTCGAGCGCGGCGGTGGCCGACGGGGTCGCGGCGGCGGCCGGGCCGCCGAGGACGGCCGGGGCGGCGAGCCCCGCGCCGAGAGCGAGGGTCAGCGCGGACGCGGCACGTAACGTCCGGCGGCCGATGAGGTGAGCGAGCATGACGAGCCTCCGTGGGGAGTGTGTGTCTCCGACGACCACAAGTGACTCGCCGAGGCGCCCCTTGGTTGCACCCCGCACATACGCCGCCGCGAGCTGCCCGCACATGGTCTGACCTGTGTCGATGGGTGAATCTATGGCGGCAGTACATCTACTGGCCGGGCATGCTTCGACGGAAGTTCACGGGGCGTCGTGCTGCTCGGCCTACGCCCATGACGACTGCCCCGCCGGGTGCTTACTGGGAGCGGCGGCCGAGCACACAGAACTCGTTGCCCTCGGGGTCCGCCATGACCACCCACGACTGCTCCCCCTGGCCGATGTCGACACGCCGGGCGCCGAGACCTTCGAGACGGGCCACCTCGGCGTCCTGGTCGTCGGGCACGAAGTCGAGGTGCAGCCGGCTCTTGGACTTCTTGCTCTCCTCCAGCAGGACGAACTCCAGCCCCGGCCGGCGATCCTGCTCCGGGCGGATCGCGAACTCCACGTCAGAGGTGTGGACGACAACCCAACCCAGCGCGTCGGCCCACCACTTGCCCAGGGCCTCCGGGTCCTCGGCGTGAACGATCACGTTGTGCCATTCCAAGGTCATCAGCCGAGCCTAGGCTCACCGGGGCCGTCCGCGCAGCGCAGTATTGCCAGTTGATGCCGGACCGCGGCGGTCACCCTGCGTTCGTCGTCGGTGGCGAGCAGGTCGAGCAGGGCCCCGCGCAGGACCGCCAGCGTCAGGGTGCGGCGGGCGGCACCGTCCTCTCCCCCGCGTTCCGGCTGCGGCTGGCAGGCGGCCAGCACGTCGAGCCAGTCGTCCACGGTGGCCTTGGCGAACCCGGCCCAGGGGCCGTCGGGCTCGACGAGGGAGCGGGCGTACGCCTCGGCCCACAGCCGCAGCAGCGGGCGGTGCTCCTCGGCACTGAGCCACCCCCACACCTGCTCGGCCGCGGGAACCAGGCCGACCGGGCCGTCGGCCGGGCGCAGGCTCGCCAGGAGCGCCAGTTCGTCGGTGCGGGCCCGCTCCAGCAGCGCTCGCACGAGTCCGTCCTTGTTGCCGAAGAGGAACATCAGCACGCGGGTGCTGGAGCCGATGGCCTCGGCCAGCGGGCGCAGCGACAGATCGGCCAGACCGTGCGCGAGCGCGTACTCGTAGGCGGCTTCGAGCAACTGGGTCTGGCGTGCGGACGGGTTTGCCGTCTTCGGGGGCATGGTCCTAGCCTAAGCCAACTGAAACAGTCGTGTCAGTAACGTAGAGCAACACATGGTTCCGGAGAGTGCGCAATGCCCAAGGAAGCCCCTCAGCGGCAGGCCGTGATCCGCCGCGCCGACCGTCCTGGCGACCTGGGCTGGGTGGTGATGGCCCACGGCGAGCTGTACGCGCGGCAGTTCGGCTTCAGCACCGATTTCGAGGTTCTGGTGGCCAAGATCGTCGGCGACTACGCGGCCAAGCACTCCCCGGCCGGCGAGGCGGCCTGGATCGCCGAGGTCGACGGCGAACGCGCGGGCTGCGTCTTCCTGGTCGCCGACGACCGGCCGGGAGTGGCCAAGCTGCGCGTCCTGCTCGTCACCCCGGCCGCCCGGGGGCTCGGCCTCGGCACCCGCCTCGTCGAGCAGTCCCTCGCCTTCGCCCGCGAGGCCGGCTACCGGCAGGTGACCCTGTGGACCACCGACAACCTGGTCTCGGCCCGCCGGATCTACGAGCACTTCGGCTTCACCCTCACGACCGAGGAACCCCACGCCGGTTTCGGCCGCGCTCTCGTGGGCCAGCACTGGGATCTCGACCTCTGAGGCGACCCTGGGAGCTGCTCCTGCTGAGGGCTTGCCGGATGCGCGCGCCACCGCGGCATCACATCCCCTCCCCACCACGCATGTCGAAGGCCCCTGACCGATGGTGCTGGTCAGGGGCCTTCAACACGCGCGGTGCCCGTCGATGGCGGCCGTTCCCCGCCGGGCCCTGGTCTACCGGGCACGGATGCGGCACGGTCGCCCCTCGCGGGCGCAGCTCAATTCGTGTGAGTCCGACCGTCGCGGACCCACGTCACCATGGTCAGGGCCGCGGTGACGAACATGAGAACGCTGAAGGTGGCGACGGATTGGACGTACTGCTCATAGCCGTTTGCACGGAGCTGGAGCGCGAGGGAACCGAGTGCGGTTCCGAGCATGGCGGTCACGGCGGCCATGGCGACGAACGGGCCCTTCGTCATTGGTACTTCCCCCAAGCCAAGAGACGACTGATCACCCTTGAGGCTACCTGTCCCCATGCCGGGAGTACCTGCCAAAGCCCCCGCCCCGCGAAGAACTCGCAGGTCGGGGGCTTTGGGTGTCGGGCTACTTCTTCTTGCCCTGAGTGTTGCCGGGGATCTTAGTGACCTGGGTTTTTGCTGATCAGGGGCAGTGGGTTCGGGCGCCTGGCGGTCGTCGTTGGTCGTCATTGGCCACAGTTGAGCAGCCTCGGACGGCCCAGGGACGGCCCAAACAGCCGGCCGACTCAGACCTCACTCATCCGGTAGGGCTCAGGCAACAGCGACAGCGGCACGCCAAGCACGCGTCCCAATAGGGCTCGTGCAACCACCTCGCGCTCTGTGTTCGGTTGGCCTGTTCTCATCGAAAGAATCAAGCGGTCCCGGGTGACGACAGCAGCACCCGTGAAGCTTGGGTCGGCGATCGAAGACTCCTCCAACGTGACGGCCAGTTCAGCGAGAAGCTCAGCCAGAGGGACGTCGAGAAGACGCTGAGGACTCAGCACCCTCTTGGCGTAGCCAGCCGTCCGCATTGGCATCTGCGCTTCGTCGTGCCTTGTCACGGGCCCATCTCCCTCAGCTGGCCTTGAACGGGTCGCCGGAGGTCTCCCCCAGGTTCGTTCCAGAACAACACCACGCTGAACGATGTCCCCGAAACGGTGAGGACAGAGACATCAGTGCGAGGACTGCGCTCAGGACATCAGCTTGGGAAGCTCTGGTGATCTAGGCGGAGTTGGCGGTCTGACCTGCGACGAAGTGGCATTCTGAGCCTCGACGCTGATGGCCCGTTGCACCGCCGTTTCCCGTAGTTCCCCGCCCAACCTGGCACGGGTCTGGCACGCCTGGCGGAACTCACCTGTCCTGGACGGAAAGGGCCCTGTACTCGTCCCATCCGGCCTCCGTCAGCGCCCACGGGTCGCCGTATGTCTTGAACGGCTTGAGTAGGCCAGCCTTGACCATCCGGTTCCGCTGCCAAGCCGTTCGGTTCTCCCACTTGATCTCGCCGTTGGACGGCTGTGGCAGGAGATCGGTATCAGTAAGTTGTGATCCGTACCGATCCCGCATGCGCCGAAGCACCGCTTGCTTCGAGCCTGCTCCGCTCATCTCGCCGAGGGTCGTGAGGAGCCAACGACCAAGCACCTCATGAGGTGTCAGGTTCATGTGGTCAATCTAGGATCGCGACACTAGCGGCGTCCGTTGAACCGGTGATCCTGTCGAAGACGTGAGGTCGGTGGAACGGCGGCTGCGTCGCCCAGTCCGCCACGCCCTGCGCCCTATCCGAACCGCGAGTCCTTGTTCTGCGCAAAGTCCGCGCACCCGACCACCCACGAGCGGTGATCTACATACGAGGGTTCCGCCAACTCTCTCCTCCTGTACATGGCATCACAGCTCAGCTCGACCTCGTCCCGGCTGCGTGTGTCCGTGGGGATGTACGTATCGGCGAAGGAGTCGTGGCACCCCGCCAGGTAGCTCTTCTTGTCGAGGCCCCCCGTATCCGCCCCGCCGTCATTCGTCACAGCGATGGCGACACCGGCGATGGCGAGGCCGGCGACTATGCCGACGAGGATCCGTCGCGTCTGCTGTCCCATGTCCCCTCCCTCGTCTCGGCAGGCTAGGGGTTCAGGCCGAGAATGCCTGCAACGATGCGGTGGAGGTATTAGACGGCGCCCGACCCCAACACCCAAGCCTTGATGGAGTCGCAGCTACGGCTGCACGCCTTCCCGTACTTGGGTACGCGTCCGCTCGGCTCCTTCCAGCCTGCGCATGTCCGCGACTGGGTGCGCCAGCTCCAAAAGAACGGCGTCAGGGGGTCGTATGCCCGGACGATCTACTCCAACGTACGGGCTGCTTTGAGCGCAGCCGTGGACGACGGACACCTTCCCCGGAACCCCTGTGCTGCCCGGTCCGTCCGGCCGCCGGTCGTCGACACGAAGCGCGTGCTCCCGTGGACGTCAGAGCGAGTCTTCGCTGTCCGGGCCAGCAGGCCCGAGCGCTTCCAAGCCATGGTCGACCTGGGCGCCGGTTGCGGGCTCCGCCAAGGCGAGATCCTCGGTGTCGCAGTCGACGCGATCGACTTCGAGTCGGACACGCTCCACGTGGTCCAGCAACTCAAGCTGAGCCGCAGCAAGGCCGTGTTCGCCCCGCCCAAGGGCGGCAAGCTGCGGGATGTACCGCTTCCCGGTCCGGTCGCTGACGCGCTTCGCACCCACATGAAGCGGTTCCCGCCTGTCGAGGTCACCTTGCCGTGGAAGGTGGCGGACGGGCCGCCAGTGACCAAGCGACTGGTCTTCACCGGGCCTCGGGGCGGTCACGTCTGGCGCACCTCGCTGAACGAGGAGGCGTGGAAACGTGCCCTGGCTGGCGCCGAGGTGATCCCTGTTCCTGAACGCGGACAGCCGTACGCCGAGTCCCGCGAGAACGGCATGCACGCACTCCGGCACTTCTACGCCTCGGTGCTCCTGGACGCCGGGGAGAGCATCAAGGCCGTCGCCGAGTACCTCGGGCACTCGGACCCTGGGCTCACGCTCCGCGTGTACGCCCACCTGATGCCGTCGAGCCAGGAGCGAACCCGCAAGGCCATCGCGTCTGTCTTCGAACAGCCACATGAAGGTTCCTCTTCTACTCCCCGCTTCACTCGGGAAATGTCACCCTTCTGGTTCGCGACTACTTGTTCACGACTACCGGCTCCCAACCTATTTCCCAAACAACTCCCGTTCGCTTCACTTCATAAGTGTCACTCTTCCAGTTCGCGACTACTTGTTCACGACTACCGGTTCCCAACCTATTTCCCGAACAACTCCCGTTCGCTTGTCTTCGCCACTAGTGTCCAACCTCCGATCCGCCCCATCCCACATCTACTGAAGTTCTACTCCAACGTTCTGAGACTCATGACTTCTCACCTAGTAAGGTGCGACGCTTCATGGCTGTTCAACGCCTGGAAGTGGAGACGTACAGACACCTCGAAGTGCAGACGTACAGACGCGCACAAGTCTCGAAGTGCAGACGTCTCGAAAAGTCTCTCCGAGAGACAACCAGAACCAGAAGACAGTGAGCAAACATTGCAACCTTGCACCCACTCCACAAACGGAACAGGCCCCTCCGGGGAATAACGGGTTCGCGCACAACAGGTTTTGCACATCAGAGGCGCGACGGGCTAAAGTCCTGCCGCACCGAAAAAGAGGGGCCACCCCTAGCCCGGGCGGCCCCTCACCCCCTTCGGTGCATTCATCGCTCCATCGACAGGAGAAATCATGAAACCCAAGGAGACGTCTATGGTGCCACGGCATACGCTCCAGATCGACCTCGCGCCTCGGGAGCTGCCGTTCTGGCTCCTCGCCGCTGGCGGAGCTGCACTGAGCGCACACGCAGGGGTCGCTCCCGTCTTCACGCTGCCCACGCTCTTCCTCGTGACGGTCCGGGCCCGCATCCGTCTCGTCTAGCCCCACGACCCAGAGGCGGCCCCAGCCCACCAAAAAGCCCCTCACCAGCAGCAAACCTGCTGGTGAGGGGCTCCTTCGTAGGCGCTTACTTCTTCTTGCCCTGATTCTTGACCGCCTCGATCGCCGCCGCGGCCGCGTCCGGGTCCAGGTACGTGCCGCCCGGCTTCACCGGCTTGAAGTCGGCGTCGAGCTCGTAGGAGAGCGGGATGCCCGTCGGGATGTTCAGGCCGGCGATGTCCGCGTCGGAGATGCCGTCGAGGTGCTTGACCAGGGCGCGGAGCGAGTTGCCGTGGGCCGCGACCAGGACCGTCTTGCCGGTCAGGAGGTCGGGGACGATGCCGTCGAACCAGTACGGGAGCATGCGGACGACGACGTCCTTGAGGCACTCCGTCTGCGGGCGCAGCTCCGGCGGGAGGGTCGCGTAGCGCGGGTCCTCGAACTGGGAGTACTCGGCGTCGCGGTCGAGCGGCGGCGGCGGGGTGTCGTAGGAACGGCGCCACAGCATGAACTGCTCCTCGCCGAACTCGGCGAGGGTCTGCGCCTTGTCCTTGCCCTGCAGGGCGCCGTAGTGGCGCTCGTTCAGGCGCCAGCTGCGGTGGACGGGGATCCAGTGGCGGTCGGCGGACTCCAGCGCCAGCTGGGCCGTGCGGATCGCGCGCTTCTGGAGCGAGGTGTGGACCACGTCGGGGAGCAGGCCGGCGTCCTTGAGCAGCTCACCGCCGCGGACCGCCTCCTTCTCGCCCTTCTCGTTCAGGTTGACGTCCACCCAGCCGGTGAACAGGTTCTTCGCGTTCCATTCGCTCTCGCCGTGGCGGAGGAGGATCAGCTTGTACGGTGCGTCGGCCATGGTGCCGAGCCTAATCGACCGCCCTCGTCGCCGCCGATTGACGGTGGTCGTCAATTGAGTGGCCCCCTCATATACCCCGGTCGTAAGTTACGTATGCCTGCCACACCGCTTACATAGACCCCGGGGGATGCACCCATGTCAGTCGCCGCGCTCAGACGTGCCGCCAAGGACTCTGTCGCCGGGCTCCCCCGCGAGTTCTGGTGGCTGTGGACCAGCACGCTGGTCAACCGGCTCGGCGGCTTCGTCCTGACCTTCCTCGCGCTGTACCTGACCGCGCAGCGCGGCTTCTCGGCGGCGTACGCGGGGCTCGTCGCCTCGCTCATCGGGCTCGGCGGCGTCATCGCCTCGATGCTGGGCGGGGTGCTCGCCGACCGGCTCGGGCGGCGGCCGACCCTGCTCGGCGCCCAGCTCGCCACCGCCGTGACCGTCGCCGTCCTGGCCTTCGTGCGCGACCCGGTCGGCATCGCCGTCACGGGCTTCGTGCTCGGTCTCGCCTCGAACGCGTCGCGGCCCGCGATCCAGGCGATGATGGCCGACATCGTGCGTCCCGAGGACCGGGTGCGGGCGTTCTCCCTGAACTACTGGGCGATCAACCTCGGGTTCGCGGTCTCCTCGGTCTACGCCGGTTTCCTCGTCGCCCAGAGCTACACCTTCGGGTTCCTCGTCGAGGCCGGGATGACCCTCGCGTGCGCCTGCGTCGTCTTCGCGAAGGTCAAGGAGTCGCGGCCGGAGCGCACCGCGGTGTCCGGCGTTCCCGCGCCGCCCGTCACCATGGGCACGGTGCTGCGCGACGGCCGCTTCATGCTGATGGTCGGCCTGTCCTTCCTCGTCGCCGTCGTCTTCACGCAGAGCTCGGTGGGGCTGCCGATCGTCATGGGCGAGACCGGGTTCTCCAGTGCGGACGTGGGGCTCGTCGCCGCGGTCAACGGCGTCGTGATCGTCGCCCTGCAGATCCCGCTCACCCGGTTCATCGAGCGGCGCGACCCCGGCCGGCTGCTCGCCGTCTCCTCGCTCCTCATCGGCTACGGCTTCGCCCTCACCGCCTTCGCCGGGTCGCTGGCCGCGTACGCGCTGACCGTCGTGGTGTGGACCCTGGGCGAGATGATCAACGCGCCGACCCAGTCCGGCCTCGTCGCCCGGCTCGCGCCCGCCGAGGGCCGGGGCCGCTACCAGGGCGTCTACACGATGTCGTGGTCGGCGGCCGCGCTGGTCGCCCCGCTGGCCGGCGGCTGGGTGCTCGACTCCGCCGGGGCCGGCTGGCTGTGGGCGGGGTGCGCGGCGCTCGGCACGGTGACCGCGTTCGGGTACTGGATGCTGATGCGGGGCCTGCCCGCGCAGGAGTCCGCGCAGGTCGCGGCGGTGCCCCGGATCGTGGAGAACGCCCCGGCTTGACGCGGCAGTCGGGCGGGTACGGAACCGTACATGTCCGAAGTCTCCAGGACCGACGAAGCGCCCAGAACCCTCGTGGGCGGCGTCGAAGTCGACGTGCCCAACAGCATTCCCGCGATCCGTGCGGCGCTCCCCACGCGGCGCCGCACGGAGTTCGACAAGGCCATCAACGCGGCCGGGGTCGACGAGATCCACGCCGTCATGCGGCACTGGATGCTGGAGGCCGTGCCCGACCCCGAGGCCGACGCGATCCTGGCCCGGCTCGCCCGCGACGAGGCGGAGAGGCGGGGCCCGGCTTGAGCCGTCGCCGCAGGCGCAGTGCCTGCCGAATCGCGTACGCCCCGCCCGCCGACGACACGCTGGCCAAGATGAGAGACGCCGACGCGTTCCGCACCGAGATGGCCCGCACCCTCGCCCACGACCCGTACGGACACGGCTCCAGCTCGGTGGCCGGTGAGCGCGACCGCCGCGAGGCGACGATCGGCGGGGCGATCGTCCTGTACTACGTCTCGGGGACCGTGCTCACCGTGACCGTCGTGCGGATGGTCGCGCTCGGCTAGCCCAGCGGGAGCTCGCGTTGGGCCTCGTACAGGTTGCGCGGGCGGACCACGTCCGTCGTCCCGTACAGCTCCAGACGGGAGCCCAGGTCACCCGTGAAGTCGGGGACGTCGCTCTGGTCGAACTCGCGGACCGTGTTGATGCCGACCGTCGCGCTCCACGGCGCGAGTTCGTCGATCCGCATCAGTCCCGCCCGCTCATTGGTGACCCTGATGTTCCAGTGGGTGAAGCGCGCCCCGAACAGCGGACCGGCGGACGCGTCGCCGCCGTGCCGGCCGTTGTTGTTCACGGTGATGTCCGTGCGGACGCATCCGAACGGCATGCCGCGGTGCGAGTCGAAGGTCCCCATCTCCATCACGCCGCGCGACCAGACGTTGTACGAGGACAGGCCCTCCACGTTGATGCCGTGCAGCTGTGTGCCGGAGGGGGCCGGGACCGTGCGGTCGGCGACGGTGAAGTCCTCGATCAGGTTGTCGTGCGCGCCCTCGCGGCAGAAGTACGGGTGGTGCGCGCCGCGTCCGCCGACCTTCGTGCGGCGCAGGGTCGAGGCCGAGGCGGCGACGAGGCCGAAGCCGTTGTCGACGTTCCACACCGTGACGTCGTCGACCCAGCAGTCGTACGTGCACTGGAGCGTGACGCCGTTGTAGCCCTTGTCGAGCAGGTGCGGCGCCTGCGGGGTCTCGACGGCTTCGAGGGTCAGGCCTTCAACTCCCGCGCCGGTCAGGGCCGTTACGTGGGTGGTGATCCGCGGGTCCCACTCGGGGCGTACGTCGAGGGGCAGCGGGCGCTCGAAGGTGACCCGGCTCCCCCGCACCGAGGCGATCCGCACCGGCCACTCGTAGGGGACGTACGAGGTCAGCTTGGTCTTGTCGTCCCAGTAGTAGGCCTCGGGGCCCGGGCCGCCGCCCGCCATGTGCTCCAGGAGCGTGTGGTCCGCGTCGTCGGCGAGCCGGAGCAGGACCAGGTCGCCCTTGCGCAGCTCCCCGGCGTCCGCGACCGTCACCGACCAGGAGCCGCGCCGGGCCGGTGCGACGGTCGTCAGGGTCCGCCATTCGTCGCGCTTGTTGCCGGTCCAGCCCTCGAAGGGCCAGGCCTTCGCCCTGATGGCGTCCGTGAGCGTACGGAACCGGTCCTCGGGGCAGAGCCAGACCAGGCCGCCCGCCCAGGACCAGGAGGACTTGTCGCCGCCGTAGCGGGAACCGTAGACGCCGATGAGTTCGGTGAGGTTCCTGGTCGCGTGGAGCTTCGTGCGGTCGCTGCCCGCGCCCTTGAGGACCACGTCGTCGTGGCCGATGTGGATCAGGCCGTCGATGCGGTACGTGCCCGGACTCAGGAGCACCGTGCCCCCGCCGGCCCTTCCGGCAGCGGCGAGGGCACGGTTGATCGCGGGGGCGCAGTCGGTCGTGCCGTCGGCGACCGCGCCGTAGGACTCGGCCCGCAGGACGCGGCCCGGGCGTGCGAGGCGGCGGCCCGTGCGGTGTCCGGCGCGGCCGACGTACGGGATCTGCGGGTGGGTGAAGGGAGCCTTGGTGAACTCGCGCCAGATGGGCGGGACGTGGCCCTGGCCGGCGGTGCCGCCCGCGCTCGCGGCGGAGGGGCCGGCTCCGATTCCGGTGACGGCGGTGGCCGCCACCGCGATCGCCCCGCCCAGCACGCCGCGTCTCCTGAGGTCCCGCACCGCTGCCACCCTTCACCGACGTACAGATATATGAACGACGTTCACGTGAGTGCCGGGCGCGAGCATGCCACGTGGGCCGCGGGCGCGGAAGAGGTCGGACGGCAGTCGATCGGGGTGGCGGGTCGGGCTACTTGGAAGGGCGCTCGATCAGATGCGTGAACGCGTCCAGGTTGCGCGTGGATTCGCCGCGCGAGACCCGCCACGCGTACTCCCTGCGGATCGCGGTCGCGAAACCGAGCTCCAGGAGGGTGTTGAACGCGCCGTCGGCCGCTTCGAGTACCGAGCCGAGCAGCCGGTCGAGCTCGTCGGGCGTGACGGCGGCGAGCGGGAGCTTGCCGGTCAAGTAGACGTCGCCGAGCTGGTCGACCGCGTAACTCACGCCGTACAGGCGGAGGTTGCGCTCCAGGAGCCAGCGGTGGACGCCGGCCTCGTTCTCGTCCGGGTGGCGGATCACGAAGGCGTTCAGGGACAGGCTGTGACGGCCCAGGCGCAGCGAGAGCGTCGTGGAGAGCTTGCGGGTGCCGGGCAGCTTGACGACGTACGAGCCCTGCTCCGGGCTCTCCCACTCCAGCTCGGCGTCCTTGAGCGTGGCCTCGACGATCTCGGCGGCGGTGGGGTGGTCAGCCAGGTGGTCAGCCATGGTGCGAGGGTACGTGACGGCGGTGTTCCTGCATGGCGGCGGTGTACACGTCGGCCGTCGCGGACGCGGCCGTGTCCCAGCCGAAGGACTGGGCGTGCCGGGCGGCCGCGGCCCCCATGCTGTCCACCAGGTGGGGGTGGTCGGCGAACTCGCGCAGCACGCGCGCGTAGCGGGCAGGTTCGTGGCCGTCGACCAGGAAGCCGGTCGTCTCGTGCCGCACGGCTACGGGCAGACCGCCCACGGACGCGGCCAGGACGGGCGTCCCGGCGGCCTGCGCCTCGATCGCGACGAGCCCGAACGACTCGTTGTAGGACGGCATCACCAGGAGGGAGGCGGCGCGGAACCAGTCCGCGAGCTGGTCCTGGCCGACCGGCGGGTGGAAGCGGACGACGTCCGCGATGCCGAGCCGGGCGGCGAGCTTCTGCAGGGCGGCGGGCTTGGCGAGGCCGCTGCCGCTGGGGCCGCCGACCACCGGGACGACGATCCGCGAGCGCAGCTCGGGCCGCTCGTCGAGCAGGACGGCGACGGCCTTGAGCAGGATGTCGGGAGCCTTGAGCGGCTGGATGCGGCCCGCGAAGAGGGGCACGAGCGCGTCCTGGGGCAGGCCGAGGCGGGCCCGGGCGGCGGCCCGTCCGTCGCCGATCCTGAACCGCTCCAGGTTCACGCCGGGGTGGACGACCGCGACCTTGCCGGGGTCGGCCTCGTAGTGGCGGACGAGCTCGTCGGCCTCTTCGGCGGTGTTCGCGATGAGCCGGTCGGCGGCGCGCACGATCTGGGTCTCGCCGATCACGCGGGCGGCGGGCTCGGGGGTGTCGCCCTCGGCCAGCGCCGCGTTCTTGACCTTGGCCATGGTGTGCATGGCGTGCACGAGCGGCACGCCCCAGCGCTCGGCGGCCAGCCAGCCGACGTGCCCGGACAGCCAGTAGTGCGAGTGCACGAGGTCGTAGTGCCCGGGGCGGTGGCCCGCCCACGCCTGCATCACGCCATGGGTGAAGGCGCACAGCTGGGCCGGCAGCTCCTCCTTGGCGAGGCCCTCGTAGGGGCCCGCGTCCACGTGGCGGACCAGGACGCCGGGGGCGAGCTCGACCTCGGGAGGCAGCCCGCCCGTGGTGGCGCGCGTGAAGATCTCGACTTCCACGTTGATCGCGGCGAGGCGCTTGGCCAGCTCCACGATGTAGACGTTCATCCCGCCCGCGTCGCCCGTGCCGGGCTGGTGCAGCGGTGAGGTGTGCACGCTGAGCATGGCGATCCGGCGGGGGCGCCGGTGGCCACCGGGAAACCTCAGCCGGGCCGGAGCCGCCCCGGAGCGGCGGAACCTGGTCACGTACTGGCTCACGTGGCGGGCCCTCCTTGGTAGGGCGAACAAGCGGTACAGCGGGCACGGCTCGAAGAGGGCGCAGGCCCTCTTCCAAGGGCGGCAACGCCGGAGGACGCCCCTCCATTTCCAGTTTGCCGAATCATTACCGTTCGGGCCTCAACCAAAGTCGCTCCCCGCGCAGCGCATACCCTCGTATCCATGGCCCCGCGTACCCCCTCTCGCCCCGTGGGAACAGTGACGCGAGGCACCACCAACCCCAACCGGCTCCGCCGCATGGACCGCTGGATCGCGGCCGTGCACGGGGCCGCGCTGCGGCGCGCGGACGACCCGGTGGCGGTCGACCTCGGCTACGGGGCGGCGCCCTGGACGGCCGTGGAGCTGCTGGCCCGGCTGCGCGGGGCCGCGCCCCGCACCCGCGTGGTCGGCATCGAGATCGAACCGGCCCGGGTCGCGGCCGCGAAGCCGTACGAGAGGGAGGGGCTCACCTTCCGGCACGGCGGCTTCGAGCTGCCCCTGGCGGCGCCGCCGGTGCTGATCCGCGCCGCGAACGTGCTGCGCCAGTACGACGAGGAGCAGGTCGCCGGGGTCTGGGAGCGGCTGTGCGGGCGGCTCGCGCCGGACGGCCTGCTGGTGGAGGGCACCTGCGACGAGATCGGGCGGCGGCACGTGTGGGTGGCGCTGGGTCCGCGGGGTCCGCGCACGGTGACGTTCGCGACCCGCCTCGGCTCCCTGCACACCCCGTCCGATCTGGCCGAGCGCCTGCCGAAGGCGCTGATCCACCGCAATGTCCCCGGCGAGCCGGTGCACGCGTTCCTGCGGGACTTCGACCGCGCGTGGGCGGCGGCCGCGCCCTACGCCTCCTACGGGGCACGGCAGCGCTGGATCCGTACGGCACGGGCTCTGACGGCCGACTGGCCGGTGGTGGACGGCCCCGCGCGGTGGCGCCAGGGCGAACTGACGCTGACCTGGGACGCGTTGGCGCCCCGCGCGTAGTTCACCCACCGATGGGCAGTCGGTAACCGCTCGCCGGGAACGATCACAGGGCGCCGTTCGTCACATCGTGCGGGGTCTGTCGTATTCGGCGCGCACGTGGCACCATCCCGGAAGCGCACGCATGTTACTGACGGTAAATCAGGTTTGTCTCGGCTGTGGGGGCGGAGCGGATGAGCAAGCGGAGCACGACGACGATGGCGGCCGTGGCGCTGGTGTGTGCCGTGACCGTGCTGACGGCGCCGGCCGTGGCCTACGCGGCACCGTCTCCCGAGCCGTCCCCTTCGGGCTCCCCCTCGGCCACCGCGTCAAGTGCGCCCGAGAACAAGGATCTTGAGGCTGTCCGCAAGAAGATCGAGAAGCTGTACCACGACGCGGCGGTCGCCACCGACGAGTACAACGCGGCGGAGGAGAAGGCCGACAAGCAGTCCGTCGAGATCGTGAAGCTGGCCCAGCGGATCGCGGCGGGGCAGAAGAAGCTGGAGCGCCTGCAGAGCAGCGCGGGCGCGGCGGCCCGCGAGCAGTACCGCACGGGCGGGATCCCGCGCGAGGCGCAGTTCATGCTCTCCGGCGACCCGCAGCAGTTCCTCGACAACGCGGGCCGGGCGTACCAGGGCCAGCAGGCCACGAAGAACCTGCTGGCCGAGCTGAAGCAGACGCAGGAGGATCTCGCGCAGTACGCCGAGGACGCCTCCGCCAAGTGGAAGGACCTGGAGGCGGGCCGCAAGAAGAAGGCCGCCGCCAAGAAGAAGATCGAGAAGCAGATCAAGGAAGCGCAGGCGCTGGAGAGCACGCTCGAGAAGAAGGAGCGCGAGCGGCTGCGCAAGCTGGAGGAGGAGGCCGAGCAGAAGGCGCAGACGGCCTGGCTCTCCTCCGGCGTCCTGAAGGAGATCAACGGGCGGGCGACGAAGGCGGGCAAGGCGGCCGTGGAGTTCGCCACCGCCCAGCTGGGCAAGCCGTACGTATGGGGCGCCGAGGGCCCGAAGTCGTACGACTGTTCGGGGCTGACCTCGCAGGCGTGGGCGGCGGCCGGGCAGCCGATCCCGCGCACGTCGCAGGAGCAGTGGAAGCAGCTCAAGCACATCGACATCCAGGACATGCGCCCGGGCGACCTGATCATTTATCACGACGACGCCAGCCATGTCGGGATGTACATCGGCGATGGCGCGATCATCCACGCGCCCCGCCCCGGGCGGACCGTGACGGTCGCCGGAGCCGGTTCGATGGCGATACTCGGAGTCGTCCGGCCGGACGCCTGAGGCCCGCTCCCCGGCCCGGGGGCGGTGACCTGCGACACGTGACCCAGGGCACTCGTGCGACTGCGGTTCCGCCGCTCCGGCGTGATGTTCGTCATCCCTCGACGGACCGCACCCGGCCCGAACCTGCCCAATTCCGGTGCCGCTTGCGGCATATGACTCTGGCCGTTCGCCGTTCACCATTCCGTTGAAGCGCCGGGTACCGCTAAGGTCCCCGTCTGGTGGACGAGGACCTTCGTCCCACCGCGCCCTCGGGGGGAGGGAAGGAAACCAAGCGATGCCCGTACCCGTACCGCGGCAGAGAGCGATCCCGGCCGTGGAAGGTGGTCAGGCTCACGCTGCGCCGACTACAGCGACCACGCAGGCCGCGGAACTGCCCCGGCAGACGACCGACCACACCGCGCCGGCACCCGGCCCGTCCGGACTGACGCTCCTGGTCATCGAGGACGACCCGGCCGGGTCCCTCAGCATCCCGGAGATGCCCGACGCCGCGGGCAAGCCGATCCGGGTGCGCACCGCCCGCAACCTCACCGAGGCCGAGCGGCTGCTCACCCATGACGTCAACTGCATCCTGCTCGACCTCGCGCTGCCCGGCGCGAAGGGGGACGACCCCGACGCCGACGAACTGGCGACCCTGCGGCACGTGCTGCGCCTCGCGCCCCGGCACGCCGTCCTGGTGCTGACCGCGTCCGGCGACGCCGAGCGCGGCGCCGAGGCGGTGCGCGTGGGCGCCCAGGACTACCTGTTCCGCGACGAACTGGACGCGCGCCTGCTGGGCCGGGCCGTCCGCTACGCCGTCGAGCGCAAGCGCGCCGACACCGCCCAGCGCAAGCTCACCGAGTCCCGTATCCGCGCCCAGGAGAACGCCCGCCTGGAGCGCGGCCTGCTGCCGACGCCGCTGCTCGACGGCTCCTCGCTGCGCTTCGCGGCGCGCTACCGCCCGGGCCGCTCCCGGGCGCTGCTCGGCGGCGACTTCTACGACACGGTGCGCACGTCCGACGGCACGGTCCACGCGATGATCGGCGACGTCTGCGGGCACGGCCCCGACGAGGCCGCTCTCGGCGTCGAACTGCGCATCGCCTGGCGGGCGCTGACCTTCGCGGGGCTGTGCGGCGACGAACTGCTCTCGACCCTCCAGCAGGTCCTGGAGCACGAGCGGGAGAGCGACGAGATCTTCGCGACCCTGTGCACGGTGGACATAGCGCCCGACGGCCGGCGCGCGGGCCTGTGCCTGGCCGGCCACCCGTCGCCGCTGATCGCGAGCCCGGGGCGGCCGGCGACCCTGCTCCCGTACGAGAACAGCGGCCCGGCCCTCGGGCTGCTGCCGAAGGCCCGCTGGCCGCGGATGCAGGTGGAGCTGGGGGCGTCCTGGAGCCTGATGCTCTACACGGACGGTCTGATCGAGGGCCGGATCGGCGAGGGCAACCAGCGCCTCGGCCAGGAGGGCATGGTGGAGATGATCCGCCGCCGCCGGGCCGACGGCCTGCGCGGCGAGGAACTCCTCGAAGCGTCCATGAACGAGGTCCGTGACCTCAACGGCGGCGACCTGACGGACGACGTGGCGGTGCTGCTGCTGGACCGCTGACGGCTCGCGGAGCGGGGTCAGCGACCGCCGTTGTACGGACCGTACGGGCCGTCGCTGCTGGAGCCCCCGCCGCGACGGCCGCCACCACCGGTGACCTGCTTGAGCGCGGGCCGCACGTCCACGAAGAACACGATCGACGCGACGAGCCCCGCCAGCTGCAGGAACAGCATCGGCACCAGCAGGTTCACCGCGACGGCGATCCCGAGGATGATCATCCAGAACGGCTTGGTCTGCTTGCTCGCGGCGCGGTAGGCGTCCTCGCGGGCCAGGGCGGCCAGCACGAAGGCCGCGACGGCGATCACCAGCATGGCGAGGTACAGCAGTCCGATCAGGCTGTTGAATCCTGACATCAGCACAACGCCTCACCACCCAATCCCGTCGTCCGGTCGCCCGGCACGTCCCGTATGCGGGCCACCGTACCCGCACAACGAGCCGGGCACGCGCTACGTGCCCGGCTCGTGATGCACGCCTTACTTGCCGGGCGGCGTCGACCCCGTGCTCTTCTTCGCGGGCGCCGTCTTCTTGGCGGCCGGCGCCTTCTTCGCGGCGGGCTTCTTCGCGGGCGCGGGCTTCTCGGCGACCGGGGTCTCCTTGACCTCGGGCTCCGGCTCGACGGCCACGGCGATCTCGGTGATCTCCTCGGCGGCCTCGCCGCGCCAGGCCTTCACGGCCTCCTCGCCGTGCTCGGCGACCTTCTCGTACGTCTCACGCGCCTTGACGGCGGCCTCGGCGGCGAGGCCGACACCGCGCAGCGCGAGGTCCTGAGCGGTCTCGCCGAACTTCTTCAGGTCGGTGTCGAGGGCGGCGACGAACTCGTTCACTTTCGTCGTGACGGTCGCCTGGGCCTCCTTCGCCCGGGCGGCCGCCTTGTCCTGCACGTCCTTGGGGTCGGTGTTGCGCACGGCCTCGAAGCGCGCGGGCGCCTCGGTCCGCAGCTGCTCGACCAGCCCCGGCACCTTCTTGGCCTGCTGGTACGCCAACTCGGCGGTACCGGCGGCGAAGTAGAGCGGGGTCGGGTCGGAGAAGGTCTTGCGCAGGTCGTCCTTGATGGCCATGGCGTGGTCCTCCCGGATCACATCTACTGCTTGCTCGAGGGCTCGGCATCGCCTCCGGCGCTGCCGCTGTCGCCGGTCCCGTTCTCGTTCCTGAAGGACTCGTAGATCTGCAACAGGACTTGCTTCTGGCGCTCGTTGAGGGAGGGGTCGGCGAGGATCACCGCACGTGTCTCCACCTCGTCCCGCTCCCGCTCCGCGTCGAGGATGCCGGCGCGCACGTACAGCGTCTCCGCAGAGATCCGCAGCGCCTTGGCGACCTGCTGCAGCACCTCCGCGCTCGGCTTGCGCAGCCCGCGCTCGATCTGGCTGAGGTACGGGTTGGACACCCCGGCGGCATCGGCGAGCTGACGGAGCGACAGCTGCGCGTTGCGACGCTGCTCGCGCAGGTACTCGCCGAGACTTCCGACGTTGAGCGATGCCATGCCCCGATACTGCCGCACCGGCGCTAACTATTGCAAGCGACTGCTTGCAAAAGTGTTCCATGCCACCGCCGGGCTCGCCGCTAACGCAAGCGGGCCAGCACATGGGCGTCGAGGAAGCCCCGTTCGGAGGCCGGATCGTGGAGCAGCCGGGCGAACGGGTCCAGCCCGGCCGCGGTCAGCAGTTCGGCGAGGCGGTCCACGGGCCAGCTGTAGGCAGGCGCCACCTTGTGGTCGAAGCGGACCGGCTCGGGCCCCTCGGTCCCGAAGAACGAGACCAGGAGCAGGCCTCCCGGCGCCAGGACGCGGACCTGCTCGGCGAGCAGCGCGGGCAGTCCTTCGGGCGGGGTGTGGATCATCGAGTAGTGGGCCAGCACACCGCCGAGGGCGTGGTCCTCGACCGGCAGCGCCTCCATGCGCGCCTCGTCGAACTTCAGCGCCGGATGCGCCCGCCCGGCGTGCTCGACCATGCCGGGCGAGAGGTCGAACCCGACGGCGTCGAGACCCAGTTCGTGCAGCATGGCCGTCAGATGTCCGGGCCCGCAGCCGACGTCGGCCGCCCGCGGATTCCCCGTCGCGCGCACCAGCTCGGCGAAGGTGCCGATCATGGCCCGCGCGAAAGGCTGCGTCTCCAGCCGGTCGGCGAACATCGACGCGTACAGGTCGACGACCCCGTCGTAGGCCGCCCTGGTCTCACCGTGATGCTCCGCCACGGGCCGACGCTAACACTCGCGCAGGCACGCAGTCGTTCCCGGATCAGGGCCGGCCGAGAACCCGCCGCTGCCGGCCGCCACCGCCTCGTGCGCACGGATCCTCTCCCCCTCCGCGAGGACCGTGACGTCGTGCGCCGCGGGCGCGCCGAGCCGCCGGGCCCCTACCTCCCGGCGGTCGGCGACCACGTCGCCGTCGAGGGACGCGTCGGCGCAGGCGCCCCCGCTACGCCACGTCGAGCGCCGTGCCGTACAGCCGCGTCACCCTGATCCGGATGACGACGCGGCGCTCGGCGACCATCTCCGCCAGGAACGCCTCCTCGCCGTCGGCGTCGACGAAGTTCCGTGCCACGGAGAGGAGTTCGCGTCCGACCGCGTCCCCGGGGCGCTCGCTCGGCCCGGTGACCTCGGCGTCCCCCTCGGCGACGGCGAAGGCGAAGTCGTCCCGACGGACGTGCAGCGCGGCATGCGGATCGGCGCGGAAGTGGCGGGGTTTGAGGCGCCCCTCGGTCGTGGAGACGCGCAGCAGGTTCTCGTCCGGGCTCCAGTCGTACAGGACCGTGGACAGGTGCGGGTGGCCCGTGCCGCGGACGCTGGCGAGGGTGCCGAAGCGCCCTTCCTGGAGGATCTGCCGGAGCTCGGGCTCGGTGAGGGGACGAGGGGCGGGGCCGGACATGGAGGTTCTCCTTCTGTTCGTACGCGGGGAAGGGCGAAGGGGCGGGGCCGGCCGGTCAGGCCGCTGCCGCCGGGGCGGCGGCCGTCGAGGCGGGTCCGGGTGTCCCCGGCACGGGGCGCCGAAGCATCAGCAGCGCGACCACGAACGCCGCCGCGATCAGCCCGGCCCCGACGGCGAACGCGAGGCGGTAGCCGCCGGTGAGTGCCGCCGCCCGTGCAGCGCCGTCCGCGATCAGGGAGTCGGTGCGGGTCGCGGCGAGCGTGGACAGGGCGGCGACGCCGAGGGCCATGCCGATCTGCTGGGTGGTGTTGAACAGGCCGGAGGCGAGCCCGGCGTCCTCCTCGTCCGCGGCGGACATGCCGAGCCCGGCGAGCATCGGCAGGACGAGCCCGCCGCCGGAGACCAGCAGCATCACGGGCAGCAGATCGGGGACGTACGCCCCCTGCACGGGCACCCGGGCGAGATACCCGAGGGCGCCCGCGAGCAGCACGAGCCCGGCGAGGAGCACCCGCCGCTCCCCGAACCGGGCCGCGAGCCGCGCCGAGACGCCGAGCGAGACCGCCCCGATCATGACGGCGGCGGGCAGCATGGCGAGGCCGGTCCCCAGTGCCCCGTACCCGAGCACCTGCTGCATGTAGAGCGCGGCGAGCACCTGGAAGGCGAACATCGCGGCGAGCGTGAGGACCTGCGTGACGTTGGCGGCGACGACGGTGCGCGAGCGCAGGACGCGCAGCGGCATGAGCGGGGTACGCGCCCGGGCCTGCCGCACGACGAACGCGGCGACCAGGACGAACGAGCCGCCGATCAGCCCGACGGTCCGGCCCGAGCCCACCCCGTACTCCTCGATCTGGACGACGCCGTAGATCCCGAGCATCAGCCCGCCGGTGATCAGCAGCGCACCCCACGCGTCGGCCCCGGCGCGCAGTCCGAGTCCTCGGTCGGCGGGGAGCGCGGGCACGGCGAGGGCGAGGACGGCGGCGCCGACGGGCAGGTTGATGAAGAAGATCCAGTGCCAGTCGAGGACATCGGTCAGGACGCCGCCGAGCATCTGCCCGATCGAGGCCCCGGCGGCCCCGGTGAAGCTGAACACCCCTATGGCACGGGCCCGTTCGTGCGGGTCGGTGAAGAGGGTGACGAGGATGCCGAGGCCGACCGCGGCGGCCATCGCGCTGCCGACGCCCTGCAGGAAACGGGCGGCGAGGAGCACGCCGGAGCTGGTGGCGAGCCCCGCGAGGAGGGAGGCGGCGGTGAACACGGCGGTGCCCGCAAGGAACATCCGCTTGCGGCCGAGGAGGTCGCCGAGCCGCCCGGCGAGCAGCAGCAGGCTGCCGAAGGCGATGAGGTAGGCGTTCACCACCCAACTCAGCTGTGTGGGGCTGAAGTCGAGATCGTCCTGGATGGCCGGCAGGGCGACGGTGACGATCGATCCGTCGAGGATGATCATCAGGGCCCCGGTGGCGATGACACCGAGGGCGAGCCAGCGCGAGCGGCTCCGGGGAGCGACGGGTACGGCAGAGGCGTCGGATACGGCGGACACGGCAGCGGTCCTCCCGAGTCGGGCCACCACCCCCACCGGGCGGCGACGACAGCACGACCGTAACAGATAGTTCCGTTGCAGACTATCTATCTCGGGATCAGCTGTGGACTACCCTGGACGCCATGACCGCCATGACGCCCGCGCCGACCCGGACCAGGCCGGACCTCTCCTACCTCCTGGACCACACCAGCCATGCGCTGCGCACCCGGATGGCCGCGGCGCTCGCCGAGATCGGTCTGACGGCGCGGATGCACTGCGTGCTCGTGCACGCGCTGGAGGAGGAGCGCACCCAGAACCAGCTGGCCGAGATCGGCGACATGGACAAGACGACGATGGTGGTGACCGTCGACGCCCTGGAGAAAGCGGGCCTCGCCGAGCGCCGCCCGTCCAGCACGGACCGGCGGGCGCGGATCATCGCGGTGACGCAGGAGGGCGCGCGGACGGCGGCGCGCAGCCAGGAGATCGTGGACCGCGTCCACGAGGAGGCGCTGGCGGCGTTCCCGCCGGGCGACCGGGAGACGTTCCTGCGCCTGATGCATCACCTGGCGGACGGCCACCTGAGCACGCCGGCTCCGAGTCCGGCCCCGGCGCGGCGGCCCCGGCAGCGGAGCTAGCGCACCGACGGCTCCGGCCAGGGCCACGGGGTCCCGCCGCTCAACCGCCGCGGGTGCTCGATGCGCCCGGCCCGAACGGCAGCGGCCGGCTGTGCACCACGTCCAGCCGGGACACGGCCCGGGTCAGGACGACGTACAGCCGCTCCATGCCGCGCGCCTCGGCCTCCGTGATGGCGGCCGGCTCGACGGCGACCACGTGGTCGTACTCCAGCCCCTTCGCGACGGTCGCGGCGAGCACGGCGACCCGGGCCCCGAGCTCCTCCGGACCGGCCGCCGCGACACCCTCGGCAGCCAGCGCCTCGCGCAGCCGCGGCACGTCCGGCTCGGCGGCGATCACCCCCACCGACCCCTCGTGCGCGAGGGCCCGCCGCACGGCCGCGACCGCACCCCGCACCGCGTCGTCGACCCGCTCCACCCTCAACTCCCCGTCCCCGCGCAGGGAACGAGCGGCGGGGACGTCCACGTCGATCCGCTCCAGCACCTGGTTGGCCAGCGCGACGACGGCGGCCGGCACCCGGAACCCGGTCGTCAGCGGCACCACCGCCGTCTCCGGCTTCCCCAGGTGCCCGAGCAGTTCGCCCCAACTGCGGGCCGCCCACGGCGTGGTGCCCTGCGCCAGGTCACCGAGCACGGTCAGCGAACCGAAGGCCGCCCGCCGCGCGACGGCCCGCGCCTGCATCGGCGACAGGTCCTGCGCCTCGTCGACGACGATGTGCCCGTACCCCTCGGGGTGGTCGAGCAGCCCGGCGATCTCGTCGAGCAGCACGAGGTCGGCGGCGGACCACTTCGCGGACTTGTACGAGCGCGGGGGCCGGGCCCAGAGCACGGCCCGCCGCTCGTCGGCATCCAGCACCCCGTCGGCGGCCCGCGCCAACTCCGCGCTGTCGGACAGCAGTCGGCACAGCACTTCCTCCGGCCGCACCCGGGGCCAGACGCCGTCCACGTACGCGCTCATCGCCCGTGACCGCCCGATCCTCTGCAGCCAGAGCCTGGTCGCCGTCACGCCCCGCCGCTCGGCCCGCTCCTGGACGTACCGCACGGCCCGGCTGCGCACGCGCTCGCGCCCGACGGCGTAGGGCGGGTCCTCGTCGCGTACGGTCTCCACGATCCGGCGCAGCTCGCCGAGCGGCACCCGCCACCGGTACGAGCCGTCCGGCACGGCGAGGGCGTCGGTGACCCCGTCCGCCGAGACCCGCGCGTACAGCGCGCGCCGCACCACCCGGGCCATCCGGACGTCGTGCTTGACGACGGCCGCGGCCTCCTCGTCGTGGCCCCGCACCTCGCCGTGCGCGACGAGTTCCTCGACGGTCGACCGGCGCACCCCGGTCTCGCCGAGCGCGGGCAGCACGGCGGAGATGTAGGAGAGGAAGGTCCGGTTGGGTCCGAGGACCAGCAGGCCGCCCCGCTGGATGCGCTGCGGGAACGTATAGAGCAGGTACGCGGCCCGGTGCAGGCCCACCGCGGTCTTCCCGGTGCCGGGCGCGCCCTGCACGCACAGGGAGGTGGCGAGCCCCGCGCGCACCAGGTCGTCCTGCTCGGGCTGGATGGTGGCGGCGATGTCGCGCATCGGCCCGACCCGGGGCCGCTCGATCTCCCCGGCGAGGATCCGGCTGCCGGCGCCGTCCTCCCCGGCGGCCAGCCGCTCGTCCTCCAGGCTGGTCAGATCCGCGGACTCGCCGAGGCTCCCCGGCGCCCATCCGAACCGCCGCCGTACGTCCACACCCTGTGGATCCTTGGCGCCGGCCTGGTAGAACGCCCGCGAGACCGGTGCCCGCCAGTCGACCACGAGGGGCGGTGCGGCCGGGTGCTCCGTGATGCGCAGCCGCCCCACGTGATAGCTCTGCCCGGCGTGCTCGCCGAAGGCCCCGAAGTCGAGCCGGCCGAAGAAGAGGGGCGCCTGCGGCAGTTCCCGGAGCCCCTTGGCGTGACTGCGCAGCTGGTACCCGAGGACCTCGGCGTCGGCACCGGAGGCGGAGGCGTTCTCACCGATCACGACCTGCTCGTCGGCGCCCTCGACCATGGCGGCGAGGGCGGCGCGGCAGGTGTCGTGGAAGCGGCGTTCGGCGTCGAGGGCAGGGGCGGGCGCGGGCTCGGCGGAGGTCATCCACCCAAGATAACGCAACCGAGTAACATTTCTTACTGAGTAAAAATCTCAGTGTCCCCGCCCGCGCTACGCGTACCGCGCCCCGATCCCCTCCTCCAGCTGCCGGAACCCCAGCCCGGCGGCGCGCACCGCGTCCGCCTCGACCTCGTCGGCGGACTCACCGGCCGCGATCCGCCGCCCGTTCTCCTGCGCCAGGATCCGCTGCACCGCCACGATCTGCCCGGCCGCGAGCCGCGCCTCGCCCGCCGGCCCGCCCAGCGCGTCGGCCAGCGCCCGCTCCGACCGCTCCTGGTACCCGTACAGCCGCGCCACCAGCGAGGGCGTGCCGTACAGCAGCCGCTGGTACGCGAGCACCGCCGGGTGGTCGCACAGCCCGGTCACCGGGTCCCGCCGCTCCAGCCCCGCCAGGAAGTGCCGCCGCAGCGCCCCGAGCGCCGGCTCCCCGTCCGCCCGCCCCGCCACGACCCGGGCCGCCTCGTCCTCGTGGTCGGCGAACCGGTCCAGGACGAGGTCCTCCTTGGCCGGGAAGTACCGGAACAGGGTCGGCTTGGACACCTCCGCCGCGGCGGCGACCTCCGCGACGGACACCTTGTCGTACCCCTTCTCCAGAAAGAGCCGGATGGCGGTCTCGGAGAGGGTCTGCCGGGTGCGCTGCTTCTTGCGTTCGCGGAGGCCGGGGGTGGAGGCGGGGGTGGTCATGGTTGTGCAGGGTAGCCGCGGTACCAGTCCGTGAGCGCGGCGCGGACGGCCCGCACGGACGGCACGCCCTCCAGGGCCAGCGGTACGGCGCCGCGCGCCAGCACCCCGTGCAGCCCGGCCGCCGTACGCCACAGCCCGGCCGCGTCGGGCACACCGTCCGCCCGCAGCGCGAATCCGCACCGGATCACGTCGGTGAACACCGACTGCGCGCGCTTGAAGCCGAGCAGCAGCGGCAGGTCGCGGCGCCAGCCGGCCGAGGTGCCCGGCCTGACCGCCTCCACGGCCTCGCACCACAGCCGGGTCACCTCGCGCTCCTGCGGCACCGGGTACCGCATCAGGTGCAGATGGGTGGCCAGGTCGTACAGCGGATCGCCGAACATGGCCAACTCCCAGTCGATGACCCAGAGTTCGCCCCCTGAGTCGACGATCAGGTTCTCCCGGTGCAGGTCCCCGTGCACCAGGCAGAACGGCCGCTCGCACAGCCCCGCCACGAAGCGCCGCAGCCGGCGGAAGGCGTCCTCGTCGACACCGAGGGCGCGGAACAGCCCGCCGAACTCGTCGGTGTGGGCCGCGTAGACGCTCTCCTCCACGAAAGTGATGAGGCCGTCCAGACAGGCCGCCGTGTCCTCCTCGGCCCCCCGGCCGACCGGAGTGTGGCCGCGCTCGATGCGCACGGCGCGGTCGTGGATCGCGACCAGTTCCCGGAACACGTCGACGATCTGCTCCACCAGGCGCCCGGGCACGGGCTCCCCCGCCGGACGCAGCCGGGCCAGGGTCTCCCCCTCGATGAAGCGCTGCAGTCCCGCGCCGCCGACCTCGATGAACTCCGGGACCCGGGGCACGCGCGGGCTCACCGCACGCACGACGTCCGCCTCCGAGGCGAAGCACCGGCGGTCGAACCGGACGAGACCCCCGCGGGCCGCCCGGCTCTTCCAGCGGACCGGCCGGGCCCCCTGGCCCGTGCCCAGCGGAAAGACATAGGTCTCGTGGTGCGAGCCCGTCAGCGGACCCTCGACCGCCGAGGCGTCACCGCAGAGTTCCACCGCCGACCGCCAGGCCGCACTCGTGCTGCCGTTCGAGAAGACCCGCATGAGAGCTCAGCATCAACGGCGCACCGGGCCGCCGCAACGGTGAACCCCTCTCACGGCTCATCCGTTGCGCGAGTGGGCCGGTTTTCGTGCCAGCGGCGCAGCGCCTCGACGGCCGCCGCCGGGTCCGGGCCCTCGCCCTCCAGGCTCAGCGGCTTCCAGGCCCGCTCCATCGCGCGGCACACCCGGCGCCCGGCCGCGGCGAAGTCGGACTCCGTCGGCGTCTCCCCCAGCGCGAGGGCCGCCCGCATCACGTCCGGGAACACCGACTGCACGTACTCGAAGTCCAGATAGTGGGAGAGGTCGGTCTCCATGCCGCGCGTCATCTTCTCGAGCCCGGCGTCGCGCATGGCCCCGGCCCA
The DNA here is from genome assembly GCF_050410835.1 of Streptomyces sp. cg35. NCBI lineage: Bacteria > Bacillati > Actinomycetota > Actinomycetes > Kitasatosporales > Streptomycetaceae > Streptomyces > Streptomyces sp. cg35. The sequence goes on along the minus strand of NZ_CP191268.1, from coordinate 4,859,585 downwards.
GAAATCGATCATGGCGCGGCGCTCGGCGTCGTCGTAGTCCATCCGCACCAGATGGGTCGCCAGGTCGTGCAACGGATCGCCGTACGAGGCGAGTTCCCAGTCGATGACGCACAGCCGCTCCAGCCCGTCGGGGGCCGGCGCGACGAGCACGTTGCCCCGGTGGATGTCGGTGTGCAGCAAGGCGAAAGGGCGGTCCGTCAGACCGTCCGTCAGACGTTCCATGAACGACTCGATCGCGTCGTCCGGCACCCCGACGGCGCGGAAGAGATCCCCGAAGCGCTCCTCGTTGACCCGGTGCACCTTGTCGTCGGCGAACTTGGCCAGCCAGCCCAGGAACTGGCGGCTGCTGCCCCGCTCGGGCCAGAAGCTCTCGGGCAGCTCCGGCAGCGCCTCGACCGGTACGGACGCCAGCCGCGCGAAGAAGCCCGCGAGAGCCTTCAGCCGCTCCTCGCCCACGGGGCCGTCGGGCCGGACGGCCGAGAGCGGCTCTCCCACCACGTACGAGTGCAGGGACCATTCTCCGAAGTCGGCCAGGCACCGCGGGACCTGGGGGACCCAGCCGGTCACCGCGCGCAGCACGTCCGATTCGCGGCGCCACAGCCGCGGCACCACTTCCACGGTCTTCACCGGGGTGCGGAACTTGCCCCGGACCCCGAACGCCCAGAGCCCCACGCCGAGCAGTACGGCCAGCGGAAATCCCAACGGCACGATCACATTGATGTTGTGATGGCCCGTCACCACCTCGCCGCCCTCGGCGCGACGCCGTGCCTCTGCGAGCCTGCGGATCAGCGCCTGGAGCGCTCTGCGGTGCAGGGGTGACGACATGAGCGCACAGAGTAGCGTCTGAGGCGCTCGATCTCACAGCGTGTCACTATCTGGACGGCATCGTTTCTTGCCGCCTGACGCCTTCGCTTCCTGCCTGACGCGATGCCGCATCCCGCCCGTTCCGGCACCGGTTCAGTCCAGCGGCCGGGCCACGTACTCCCAGACCCGGTCGAACATCAGCTGTTCGGCGTCCACCAGAGCCTGCCCCTGGCCGCCCCTGGCCGACTCGAAGGCGAACATCTCGGTCTCCGCGCCCTCCACGTCGCGCAGCCACAGCGTCTCCCTGAAGTCGCCCACTTCGACGTCCCGCAGGTACCGGCCGGGGACGTAGTGCCCCATCAGGAGTTCCTGCCGGTTCAGCAGGTACACCTTGCGCGTCGGCGTTCCGCGCAGCGTCCGGAACTCCACGCTCACGTCGACACCGGCGTCCTTGCGCAGCTTCTTGAGCACCCCTTGGAGGATGGTGCGGTGGGAACGGCCCTGCAGTCGGTTGCGCTGGTCGATGACCGCGTCGAGTTCGGCGTCGTGGCCCCAGCCCTTCTCCGGGGCCGGGTAGTCGAGGCGCTCGTCGGCGCGGGGCAGCATCACGCGCACCCGCACCGACCGCGGCACGACGGCCTGCTCGTAGATCTCGCGCAGCGGCTGCCCCAGACAGAGCACCAGCGTCTCCGCGGTCAGGCTCACCACGTCCAGGCGGACGTCCTTCGCGCCGAAGGCCCGCACGAGACGGGGCCCCAGAATGCTGCGCGCCGACTGCGCGGTGTGGGTCGAGGGGATGGTGCCCGCCGCCACCAGCGGCGGACTTCCCTTGGTCACGTTCGACAGCAGGCCGTCCGCCTGCAGCCGCTGCAGCGCCTGACGCACCACGCCGCGCTCCACGCCGAACTCCTCGGCGAGCGCGGCCTGCGTGGGCAGCCGGTCCCCCGCCTTGAGCTCACCGGAGCGGATCCGGCGGCGCAGGATGTCGGCGATCTCTTCGGAGGTGGTTCTGGGAGCGGGTCCGGTCTTGTCGTTCATCACGACCTCCTCCCCTTGCGCCGTGCCAAGTTCCCTCAACTCTACGTCGGTTGGCAGCCAACTCCTCCGGGCTTTCCGGCCGACGCGGGAACGAGCAGGTCAGGGGTGCTGACGCAGAAGCTTCAGGATCGGCTCCAGGTCGTACACGACATGCCCGGCCCCCGCCTTCCGCAACCGCTTCTCCTTCTCCTCATTGCGCGCGTAGCCAAGAAACGCGACACCGGCGGCCGCCGCCGCGGCGCAGTCCGAGGAGGCGTCGCCGATCATCAGGGCCTGGCCGGGGGCGGCCCCCATGGCGCTCAGGGCCCGGTTCAGGCAGTACGGGTCGGGCTTGAGGAGGTTCAGGTCCTGCGTCCGACCGTAGATGTGCGGCTCGAAGCACACGGAGAGCTCACGGCCGGCGAGGTACCGCCGGACCGCCTCGGGCGAGTTGTTGGTCGTGATGGCCAGCCGGGCGCCCACGGCGGACCAGGTCCGGACGAGCGGATCCGCCCACGGTGTGGGCCACGCCGTGGGGACCGCCGCCAGCTCCTGCTCGGTGAGACGTTTCTCCATCTCCTGCACAAGGTCGCTGCCCGGCTGCTGCCGCGCCAGCCGGGCGAGGACGGCGTGCGGGTCCTGGACCGACCGGTCCTCCTCCGTCAGCAGCTCTCCCAGCCCGTGCGCCTCCAGCCACTCCTCCTGCCCCTGCGCGATCTCCGTCGCCGGGCGCCCCGCGAACAGCCGGCAGATCGGCCCGTCGAAGTCGAAGAGCACATACCGCGCTCCCCGGACGAGGCCGGCCACCGCGTCGCTCAATTCCCGGTGGGGTTCGCTCTCTTCGGCCACCGGAACAGTCTCCTTGGTCGCATCTGAAGTCACTAGGAGAGTGTCAGGTCGGACGTGATGGTTTCCCAGAGGGCGGTGAACCACTTCTGCGACTCCTCCACGAACGCGCGGTCCCGGTGGCCCGCGCGCTTCTCGAAGGAGAACAGCAGGGCCTGGGTGCCCGTGGCGGCGTACATCTCCAGCTTGGTGCCGCTGTCGATCTCCTCCTCGCGGCGCGTGACCATGTAGTACGAGAGGAGTGCCTCCGCGTCGTTGAGCAGGTAGAGCTTGACCGGGGGCGTGAACGGCAGGGCGCGGAAGGTGACCTGGACGTCGATGCCGTGGGAGGAGCGCAGGGAGCGGAGGTTGTGCCGCAGGACCTGGCCCTGGGCGTTGCGGGTGGCGAGCCAGCGCCGGTGGACCGCCTCGTCGTCGCTCCCGTGGGTTCCGCTCGCGGCGTCGGGGTCCGGGACCGGCACCGGGAAGGCCAGGTCGATGTCGCGGCTGGGCAGCAGGATGCGTACGTCGATGGACTCGGGGCGCATCCGGCCCTCGTGGATGAGGCGCAGCGGCTCGCCGAGGGCCAGCATCAGCGTCTCGGAGGTCATGCAGACGGCGTCGATGTGCACCTTGGGCGAGGTGAAGGCCTCCACCAGGCGGGGGGCCAGCGCGACCATGCTGGGCTGCGGTTCGTCGCGGCCGGGTGACGCCGTGGCGATGCGCGGCGGGCTGCCCTTGCTGACGTTGCTCAACAGGCCGTCGGTCTGCAGGAGTTGGAGCGCCTGACGGACGGTGCCGCGCTCCACGCCGAACTCCTCGGCGAGCGTGGCCTGGGTGGGCAGCCGGTCGCCCGCCTTCAGGCGGCCGGACCTGATCCGTTCCCGCAGGTCGTCAGCGATCTCCTGGGGCGAGAGCTTTCTGCTGCCGTTCAGTGTCGCGTCTGCCATGTCTGCCACGCTCTCCTGGGTCACAACCAAACGCTACAACTTCCGTTTATTTGGCGGGAGTTGTTGATGGCTTGTTTATTACTGGCGACCAAGTGGGGACAACCATAATGCAGTTGGTTGCCAACTTGGCGCAAGGTGGCCAGGGGTGGCAGCCGGTCGGACCAGCCGATCAGCAGTATCTGGCTTCATCCAGCTCCACCGATGCCGTAGCCGATGAAGGAGGAAACGTCATGCCTTTCCTGAGCCTCCTCTCCGCGGTGTTCGTGATCACCTTCGAGCAGCTCGTCCAGTGGCACTACGGGCCGGCCGGGATCGCCGGTCTGCTCCTGCTGACCGTCGGCGTCAAGACCAGGAACGCCACGTGCAGTTCCGTGGGCGCCGTCCTGCTCGCGATCATGGTGGCCGGCCCCGCGCTCCACTGAACCACCTGTCAGGCCTTCAGGAACTGAGCGTCAGCTCCGAACTGATCGTGTTCCAGAGGCTGTTGAACCAGAGGTGGGACTGCTCCACGAACGTCGTGTCGCGCAGTCCCGTCCCCTGTTCGAACGCGAAGAGCATCTGCTGGGTTCCCTGCGCGTCGTAGACGTCCACCCGCTCGTGGTCGAGTTGCTCGCCGCGCCGGGTCAGCGTGTAGTACGCGAGCAAGGCCTGGGTGTTGTTGAGCAGATACAGCTTGACCGGCGGCGTGAACGGCAGCGCCCGGAACGAGACCTGGACGTCGATGCCGTGCGTGGCGCGCAGGGCCAGCAGATGGTGCCGCAGCACCTGGCCCTGCGCGTTGCGCTGCTCCAGCCAGTTGCGCCGCAGCAGGCCGCCCGTCACTCCATCGGCTTCCACCGCGGCGTCGGCGGGCGCGGGGAAGGCGATCTCGATGTTCCGGCTGGGCATGAGCACGCGCACGCGGACCTTGGCCGGTTTTATACGGCCCGCGTGGATCTGGCGCAACGGCTCTCCCAGCGCGAGCGTCAGCGAGACCGACGTCAGGCACAGGGCGTCGATCTCCACGTCCTGCTGCCGGAACGCGGCCCCGACCCGCTGGGACAGCGCGACCATCGTCGGCTGCGGGGCCGCGCCGGGACCGCCGAACGCGGCCTGCGGGTTCTCCGCGACGGTAGCCGGACTGCCCTTCGACACGTTGGCCAGCAGATGTTCGGACTGGAGGATGCGCAGCGCCTGACGTACGGCGGAGCGCTCCACCCCGAAGTCGTCCGCCAACTGAGCCTGTGTGGGCATCCGTTGGCCGGGACGAAGAAGCCCGTTGCGAATCCGGGCGCGCAGCTCATCAGCCACGTCGCGGTACGTCCACTGCGTCCGCTGCGGCTGGGACCGTCCATTGACGGCGGCATAGTCCCCACTCACAACCAAACACTACAACTTCCCGCCATCTTCGGGGAGTTGAGAAGAAGGTGGTTATGAGACGGACTACAGCGGAGATAAGTATCAGTGAGTTGGTGACCAACTTCAGCGACATGGTCGGACAATCTCGGGGGTTGGCGTCGATCAGTCAGGTTGGTCTACGTCACCGCGATGCCGCGGGAGTTGGTCACCACTCGGACCCGAAGGAGGTACGTCCCCATGCCGGTCCTCGCCATCCTCGTCGCCGCTCTCGCCATCGGATTCGAGCAGCTCATCCAGTGGAAGTACGGCCCGATGGGCATCATCGCCTTCGTCGTGCTGTCCATCGGGCTCAAGGCCAAGAACACCATGATCAGCAGTATCGGGGCCGTCGTCCTCGTCATGCTGCTGGCCCAGAACGGCTGACCGGGCTTCCTTCCGGAGGGGAGCCGGGAGCCCGGTCGGTCTTCGACCACGTACGTCAGAACACGTCGGGGCACCACGGTCGCCGCGGCGTACGCAACAGGGCGTCGGCCACCGCGGCGGCGCCCGCCTCCTCCTCCGTCAACCGGCCCAGGGCGGCCAGCCGCACCGCGGACGCGTCGCCCAGCCACAGCGCCCCCAGCTCACCGATGTCGAGCGTGAGGTGGGGAGCCGCGGCGCTCGGCTCACAGACCGCTCCGTCGGGCGCCGCCACCAGCCGGAACCGTCCGCCGGCGAGCCCGGCCCGGTCCCGCACCTCCAGGACGAGCTCCCCGCTCGCCTCGTACGACCGCGCCTCCAGGGCCCGTACGACATCCAGGATCCGCACCCACAGGAAGTCGGCCTGCGTCACGACGCAGGCCGCGCGCGGGTCGGGCAGCAGGTGCGGGACCAGGTCGTCGGGGGCCCGGCCGCCGGTCCTGACCGCGGTGACCCAGTCGATCGAGCAGACGTGGTGCCACAGCGCCCGCTCGGCGGCCGGCGTGACGCCCGTCAGCTTCAGCACGGTCGCCGTGTTCCCCGGCATCTTGGCGTCGCCCCAGTGCCCGTCGGCCTTGAAGACGACCAGCCCGTCCACCTCGCCGCGCGCGTTGCGGTACACGGCGTGGAACGGCTCGGTCCAGGTGTCCTCCGGCGTCGGCCACAGGCCGGTCTCGTACTGCCACCAGAAGTCGTCGCGGGAGACGACACCGGCGACCCGGGCGGACAGCCGCTCGTGCAGCTCGGGCCCGATCTTGCGCACCTCGTCGGCGTCGGCCGGGTCGATCCGGCCGCCGTCGTCCGGACCCGACCAGCGCGGGTCGAGACCGGCCCGCGGCACATCGATCTCCCACTCCGTGGTGGTGGTCGCGGGCCCGAACCCGTACCGCCCGTAGATCCGGTACTCGGCGGCGATCAGCGTCGCCGCGACGTCGCCGCGCTCCTTGGCCTCGGCGAGGTCGGCGGCCATCATGCGGCTGAGCAGGCCACGACGGCGGTGGGTCGGGCTGACCGTGACGTTCGTGACCGCATCGGTGGGGACCGTGGCCCCGCCGGGGACGCTGAGGCGCTGCGCGAAGGAGCGGAACGTGGCGACCTGCCGGATGCCGTCACCGCCGCCCGCCGGGGCGAAGGCGGCGCGGGTGCGGGCGAGGTCGAAGTGGGCGCGGCGCTTGGCGACCGTCTCCGGGGACGTGGCCGGCGAGCGCAGGAATCCGGTGTTGAGGGCGCGGCACCAGGCGGGCAGCTCGTCCTCGGTGAGGGGGCGTACGTCGATGTCTTCGGCGGCGCGGGTGGTCATGGGAGCCACGTTAGGCGGGGCCGGCGCCGTGCGTCGCGGGGATTTCCGCCGTGGCTGCGCCGGTCCGGCGGCAGGGGGCGGGCAGGCGGTGGCCCACCGGCCGGCTCCGCCCGCACCCGCCCGGCCCGTCAGCCGTCCAGCAGGTCGTCGACCTGGGCCTCGCCGTCCCGGTAGCGGCGCGCGATCTCCGCGCTGCAGTCGTCCGCGGTGCGCTGCAAGTGCTGCCGGCGCCGCGAGACCTGCTGCTCGTAGCGGACGAGCCGGCCCATCGCCGCGTGCAGCTCGTCGTCGGTGCGGGCCGCGAGGTCGGACAGCTCGACCTCGGAGAGCATCTCGGCGGCCAGCCGCCGGAACTCCTCGCTGTGCGGCGTGCCGAGCGTGACGTGCCGGGCCGACGAGCGGTGCTGGGTCGGCTGGTCGCGCAGGATCTCCGAGAGCCGGTCCAGGACCGGTGACTCGGGGTCGCGGCGGCCGGCCAGCTCGGCCCGCAGGATGTCGATGCGGCCCTGCAGCAGCCGACGCACGTAACTGAGGTCCGCCTCGTCCTGCTGGGACTCACGGCGCACTCGGCGCAGCTCGGGCAGGCGCAGGCCCGGCAGATCGTGCTCCGGAACGGCCGGCAGCTCCGGGCTGTCGGTGCGCTGCACGGGCGGCCGGGCCATCGGGGCGGCCCGCCCGGTGTGGGCCGGGGAGACGGGCTCCCCGGGCAGGCCCGTACTCGGTGTGTGGCTCACTGCCTGAGCATCCATGGTTCGCTAACCGTCCCCTCGACCGGACTGACGCCGCACGCCACCGGCGCACCACGTGTGAGCATCGTGCCACTCCCGGTGCCCGCTCTGTGCGCGAGTACCCCATATCCGCCCCGGATGGGCGGTTCGGGAGCACGGCATGATGGCCGTATGCGTGCAGTAGTACAAAGAGTGGACGGCGCGAGCGTCGTCGTGGACAAAGAAGTGGTCGGCGAGATCAAGGGCGAGGGCCTGTGCGTCCTCGTCGGGGTCACGCACGAGGACACGAAGGAGAAGGCGGCCCAACTGGCCCGCAAACTCTGGTCGGTGCGGATGCTCGCCGACGAGAAGTCGTGCAGCGACATCGACGCGCCGCTGCTCGTGATCAGCCAGTTCACGCTCTACGGCGACGCGCGCAAGGGCCGCCGCCCCACCTGGAACGCGGCGGCGCCCGGTGACGTCGCCGAGCCGCTGGTCGACGAGGTCGTGGCGCAGCTGCGGGCGCTCGGCGCGACCGTGGCCACGGGCCGGTTCGGGGCGCAGATGCGGGTGTCCCTGACGAACGACGGCCCGTTCACGGTGCTGCTGGAGATGTAGCCCCGGAAGGAATCAGGGCTCTACGACGACCTCCTGCGCCGCCGCCGTGGTCTGTGCCATCAGCTCGGCGTCCACCGGCACGTTCCGCTTCACCAGCGCGAGCGCGATCGGGCCGAGCTCGTGGTGGCGCACGGACGTCGTCACGAAGCCGATCTTCCGGCCCTCGGGGCCGTCCGCCGCGAGCCGCACCTCGGCGCCCTGCGGGGGCAGGTGCACCTCGCTGCCGTCCAGGTGCAGGAAGACGAGCCGCCGCGGCGGCTTGCCCAGGTTCTGCACCCGGGCGACGGTCTCCTGCCCGCGGTAGCAGCCCTTCTGCAGGTGGACGGCCGAGCCGATCCAGCCCAGCTCGTGCGGGATGGTGCGGTGGTCGGTCTCGAAGCCGAGCCGCGGCCGGTGCTGCTCGACGCGCAGCGCCTCGTACGCGAGCAGCCCGACCGCCGGGCCGTGCTCCGTCACGTACGACTCCAGGTCACCGCGCGGCAGGAACAGGTCCCGCCCGTACGCGGTCTCGCGCACGGCCGCTCCGTCCGGCACCGGCGCGATGGATCCGGCGGGCAGGTGCACGACGGCGAACTCGCCGGTGACGTCGGCCACGTCGACCCGGTAGAAGAACTTCATCGACTCCAGGTACGCGAGGAGCGCCTCCTGCGTGCCCGGCTCGACGTGCGCCCACGTCGTCGTGCCGTCGTCGACGAGGTACAGGGCGTGCTCGATGTGGCCGTTGGCGGAGAGGATCAGCGCCTCGGTCGCCTGCCCCGGCGGCAGGTCGGTGACGTGCTGGGTCAGCAGCAGGTGCAGCCAGCTCAGCCGGTCGTCGCCGGTGACCGTGAGCACGCCGCGGTGCGAGAGGTCGACGACGCCCGCCCCGTCGGCGAGGGAGCGCTGCTCGCGGAACAGGTCGCCGTAGTGCGCGGCGACGCCTTCGTCCACGCCTTCACCGGGGACGGCACCGGGCAGGGTCAGCAGGGGGCTCTTCATGTTCACAGAGACTACGACGAGCGGGCGGACGCGCTTATTCCTGCGCGGCTGTTCCTGCCGGCTGTTCCTGACCCGCCGCACGGTCCTCGGCGCAGTTCTCGCAGCGGCCGAAGATCGCGAAGTGCTTGAGGTCGGTGTCGAAGCCGAACTGCGAGCGCAGCTTCGCGGTGAACTCCCCGGCCACGTCGACATCGGCCTCGATGACGTTCGTGCAGTCCCGGCACACCATGTGGATGTGGTGGTGCCGGTCGGCGAGGTGGTACGTGGGCGCCCCGTGCCCCAGGTGCGCATGGCTGACGAGCCCGAGCTCCTCCAGGAGCTCCAGGGTCCGGTACACCGTGGAAATGTTGATCCCCGACGCCGTCCTGCGCACTTCGCACAGGATGTCGTCGGGGGTCGCGTGCTCCAGGGCGTCCACGGCCTCGAGAACAAGCTGACGCTGGGGCGTCAGCCGGTAGCCGCGCCGCCGCAGATCACTCTTCCAGTCGGTTCCCTCGGTGCTCACCACACCGTCGAGTCTAGAACCACCCGGAGGGAGCGCGGCTTCGGCTACTTGAAGAAGGCGATGCCGTCGTCGGGCATGTCCGGGAGGTTGCGCGCCATCTCGGCGACCTCCTCCGGCGAGACGACCTTCTTGAGCTGGGCCGACATGTAGGGGCGCAGCGGGACCTCGGGGGTCTGCTTCTCGCCGACCCACATGAGGTCGCTCTTCACATAGCCGTAGAGGCGCTTGCCGCCGCTGTACGGGCCGGAGGCCGCGGTCCGGGCGACCGCGTCGGTGGCCAGGTCGATCTGCGGCTTCTTGTCGGCCAGCTCGCCGTACCAGACCTCGACGACGCCGTCGTCGCGGACCATGACGACCTCGACCTTGCGGTCCTTGCCGACCCGCCAGTAGCCGGCCTCGGACTCCAGCGGCTTGACCTTGTTGCCGTCGCTGTCGAGGACCCAGCTGTGCGAGTGGTACTCCAGGAAGTCCCGCCCGTCGTGGGTGAAGGAGACCTCCTGGCCGAAGTTGGCCTTCTCGGCGCCCGGGAAGTCGGTGACGCCGGCGCCCGCCCAGTTGCCCAGGAGGAACGCGAGCGGGACGAGATCGGGGTGCAGGTCGGACGGGATCTGGATCATGATCTGGGATTCCTAGAGGGAGGTCAGCGCTGGCCCTGGTACAGCTTCTTCACGGTCAGACCGGCGAAGGCGAGCACGCCGACGCAGACCAGGACAAGGAGGGCGGAGAAGAAGGCCTCAAGCACGGGTGCTCCTCGGTGAGCGGCACTAGCGGAGCTAGCGGAACGTATGCGGACACAGAGCCGGACCCCACTGTAGTCGCGTGGGGTCCGGCGCTCTCGGTGAGGTCAGCCGAGCAGCTGATTCTGCAGGACGACGGTCTGCTGGAAGGGGATCTTCGGGGCACCGCCCTTGCGGGACTGCACGACGAGGGCGAGCACGTCACCGGACTGGATGTAGGCCTGGCGGACCTGCTCCTCGCCGTAGGGGCGGGTCTCCTCGTAGAGGTTCAGCTTCGTGTACCGCACGAAGGTGCCGATGTCCCCGGTCCAGGAGAAGTCCTCCTCGGTGGTATCGGCGCCGATCACCGCGTCGGTGCTGCCCGTGGCGTTCGCGGTGTACTCGCGCGCGAAGGCGCCCGTGTTGAAGCGCAGCAGGTAGATGCGGGTGCGTGTGCCGTCGGGCATGGTCCAGCCACGGGCGGCGACATGCCGCAGGCCGCCGTCCTTCAGCGCCTGCGCGAGATCACCGCGGGCGTCCTTCTCGTAGGCCTTCAGGTACGTCGCCGTGGGCAGCCAGCCCTTCTTGCCGGCCAGCGCCTTGTCCTCGGTAGCGCCCGCGGGCGCGGGCAGGACCAGGTCGCGCAGGTCCGCGAAGTGCTCCTCGCGGGCGTTCCGGTCGGCGAAGGCGGCCGGGGCGCCCGAGGGCAGCGGCGGCTTCTCGATCACCGGGTAGTCCCAGCGGCCGTCGCTCTCGGTGGCCAGGCCCGGCAGATCGCCGCGGGTCTGCTGCGTGACGCCGTACGCGGCCCCCGCGCCGACCGCCGCGAACACGACGACGGCCGCGGTCCAGCGCAGGGCGGCACGCAGCACGCGGCGGTCCTTCTGCACCGGGGCCGGAGCCTGATCCGCATCCGGAGCCGGAGCCGGAGCCGGGATCAGGGCCTGCGGCGGTTCGGAGGTGAGCTGCGTCGTCGGCTCGGGCACCGACCGGGGCGGCTGTGGTGGCTGGGTCATACGAGCTCCCCCCGCGACGAGATGTGGTCGAGCTGCTGCGCCAGAAGCGTGGCGACCGCCTTGCTGTCGATCGACTTGGGGCCGTACGCGGTGGCGGTGACCAGGAGGTCGTCCTCGTACGCGCTGCACAGCAGCAGATCGAGTTTGGTGTCCTTGTCGCGGGGCGCCCGGAAGCAGTCCGCCGTGCGGTGACCCTTGATCTTCGGCCCCTTGGTGAAGCCGCCGAACGAGCGCAGGAACTCCGACCGGAACGACGTGAGGTCGCGGCCCGCCTGCCGGTTCTGCAGTTGGGCGAGCTGGATCTCGACGACGTAGTTCTCGTCGTAGTCGGCGTAGGGGCTGGTGTTGTCGGAGGCGTAGCTGCGCATCGCCAGGCCCTTGAGCTTCAGCTTGTCGATGGACCTGCGCTGGGCGTCGCGCTGGCGGGCGGGCAGGTCGTCCGCGCTCTTCTTGAAACGGGCCACGGCTTCCGGCCCGGTGATCGCCTTGTCGTTGCCGAACTCGTCGATGTCGGGTCCGGGGACGTAGCCCTCGGGCATCGGCAGCAGGCGCGCGATGAGGTCGCCCTTGGCGCCGGACTCACCGCCGGCCCGCTGCTTCTGCTGCTGCGGATCGCCCCACACCTTGGTGGAAACGGTGCGGTCGGCGTCGTTCACCTTCATCACGGTGAAGCCGGTGCCGCCCACGACGGCGAGCAGGACGGCGCAGGCGATCACGGCGGCGGGCCAGCGGCGCCCGCGGACCGGCGCGGAAGCGGGGTCCGGGGCGGGGGCAGGGGCCGGGAACTGGTCGCTCACAGGCGCTCCAACTGCCGCTCGGCGAGGTTCATCGCGGTCTTCTTCGGGATCGGCTTGGTGTCGTAGAACCAGATGTCCATGACGATGTCGCCGCGCGAGGCGAGCGCTCTGGCCCGGTACCAGGGCAGATAGCCGGGCTTGGTCTGCGGGCGGTCGAAGACGTAGACGCGGCCGTCGGTGCTGCCGGGGATCGGCTCACCGTCGTTGCCCGCCCATTCCCGCTCGCCCATGTAGCTCTGCTGGCTGCTGAGGAACTCGCGGGAGCCGAGCTGCTCCGCGTCGCGGAACTGGACGAGGTGGACCTCGGTCGCGGACCGGCCCTTCTCCCAGGCGATCAGGGCGGCCCGGCGGAAGGAGCCGTCGGACAGCTCGCTGAACATGTAGTCCGGCTCCTCGAAGTCGTTCGCGTAGCCGTACTGGTTGCGCCAGCCCTGCACGGAGTCCGACTTCTGGGTGCCCGCGGGCCGCGCGACGAGCAGTTTGCGCAGGTCGCCGTCGGTGCGGACGCGGTGGTCACCGGTGGCGGCGAACACCTGCCGCGCCGTGCCCCCGGCCTGCGTGACCTTCTTCTGGGCGAGCGGCGGCAGCGGGTCGGGCGCGCGGCCGGCCTGCACGACGAAGCCGGTGCACACTCCCGCGACGGCACCGAGCACGGCGGCGCAGGCGATCAGCAGGGTGGTCCGGCCGCGTCTGCGCGCCGGACGCGGTGCCTCGGGCACCGACTGCGGCTCCGCGGGCGGCGCCTCCGGCACCGTTTGCGGAGCTTGTACGTAATCCAACGGGTCCCCCCACGGAACTCGAGGCGCGGATTCCGTATCCGCGCGCACAGGAGACCCACAAGGACCCGTGCTGGTTGCACGGATGTTGATAACGAAAGCGCTTCGGGCGGTCCTACCGGCCGCGCCGCAGCCGCAGCAGTCGTGCGACCGCGTCCAGCCAGCGGGCCGCGTCCGCCTCGGCCACGGGCGTGGCCGAGGTCTGCGCCGCGCTCTCCAGCCAGGCGCGCAGGAGCGCGGACGCCTCCGGGGACGGCAGGGGTTCGGGCAGCGCGGCCGCGTACCCGAGGCCGCCCGCGCGGACGATCTTCGCGATGTACTCCACGGAACGCGGCCGCACACCGAGCCGCCCGAGGGTGACGGCGGCGGCGACCGCACCGTCGCCGAAGAGGGCGGTGCGGAAGGCGTCCTGGGTGAGCCCGTAGCGGAGCAGGGCGGACACGTCGGTGGCGGCGAGCACCTCGTCGTCGGTGCGCGGCGCGCGGTCGTCGGGCATGGTCGCTTCCGTTTCCGTTCCTGTTCCGTCCTGCTCTGTCCGGGGTCCGGGTCAGCGGACGGTGATCGTGTACTCGTAGTAGGCGGCTTCCTGGTCGGACGTGTCCGGGGCGGCGGTGGCCGTCGGCACCGGGCTCGCGCTCACGTCCGCGGCGCTGTGGCACCGGCCGTAGGGGCAGAACAGCAGCTTCACCGTGGTCCTGCCGGTCCCGGCCGCCTCGAAGTCGAAGAACTGGGCCCCGTCACCGCTGCCGATGAGGTCCTCGTCGCCGCCGTCCTCGTCCTCGCGTCTGCCCCGGTACGTGACGACGCCGCTGTCCGGGCGCGGGTCGGCCAGGTACCAGTTCTGGCCGAGGGCGGGGCTGGCCGGGACTTCCAGGGAGAACGTCTCGCCGCTGTCGACGGTGATGCTCCGCTCCCCCGGGCCGTGGGCGGCGGGCCCGGCGGAACCGCCGCACCCGGCGAGGGCGAGGAGGGCCGCGGCCACGGCGGGCGTCGCGCGTACTGCGTTTGTCATCTGCACGATCGGTCTCAGTCCTGCTCAGTCCTGCTGGATGTAGACGCGGTTCACGTCGCCCTTGTTGGCCTTGGAGTAGCGGTCGTCGGTAGCCGCCTCCAGATCACCGTTGACGAAGTCGTCCTCGCTGATCCAGGTGGTGGTGCCCCACGGGTTGTAGACCTGGAGCATGCCGTCCTCCTGCCCGATGATCATCAGGCTGTGACCGTGGCGGTTGCCGTCGGAGTCCTCACGCGTGATGTTGATCGGCACGGGCTTGCCGTCGGCGACGGACCTCTCGATGTCGGGGAGCAGGTCGCGGCGGTCGTCGGCGCTGCCCGTCTCCTGGGTGTCGTACGTGTCGCCGGTGCGCGGGCCGAGCTCCTTGTCGGAGATCTCCTCCTGCCCGTCGGCGTCCATGCCGGCCGGATGGCGGTCCCACCACCAGCCCGAGTAGTCGCCGTCGCCCTCGTCGTTCATCCGGAACTGCTCGTCGTGCAGGCGCTCGCGGAAGCGGTCGGGGTCGTCGTCCGTGCCGTCGGGGCCGCCGGTGAGCTCCAGGGCGTACACCGGGTCGACGAGGGCGCGGGCGGTGACCGTCGAGGACGGGACGCAGGTCTCGTCGTCCTGCGACCAGTGCTCGTCGCCGTACTTCTGGTCCTCCTGGCCGGAGTCGGAGGTGGTGGCGATCGGCGTCAGGTGCGACTGGAGCCAGGCCGGGTCCTTGCCGTGGATCTTCCCACCGAAGTCCTCGACCTCGTCGACGCCGTACCCGGCCGCGAGGGCCTTCATCAGGTACGCCTTCTCCTGCGGCGACGTGGCGTCCGCCAACAGCCGCTCCATGCGCGCCCGTTCGGCCGGTGACATGTTCTCCATGGCGCGGCCGGAGCGTTCGAGGTCGTTGGCGGTGAGGATCTCGTTCAGCTCGGGGTCGCCGGTGGCGTTGCTCGTGTCGGCGAGGACCAGGCGGTCGGCGGCGGACAGCTCGTCGGTGGCCATGTGCCCCGCCCGCGCCTCGGCCGCGTACTTGTCGAGGTCACGGGCCGCCTTGCGGGCGGCGTCGTCGGCCTTGGCGGCGGCCGCCTGCAGGTCCTCGACGCCCTCGGTGGCCAGTGCGCGGGCCCGCTTGCGCGCCGACTCCTCGCCGTCGTCCTCGTGCAGGTCGTCGAACCAGCCGTCCTTGTCGCCGAGCATGCCGCGCGCCCGGTGCAGCTTGCCGCGGCCCTGGGCGTCGCGCTTCTGGGCGACGGTCAGCGCGTCGGAGAGCGTGCTCAGGGCGCGGCCGCCGGCCCGGAACGCCTCGATCATCTGCTGGGCGTCGCGCGCGGCGGCGGTCACCACCTGGGCGGCGGTCACGCTCGTGTCGCCGAGCCACACCTGCGGCAGGCCCTTGCGGGCGACGGCGTCGATCCGGTCGTGCGCCTTGTCGGCCTCGTCGGTCTGCCCGCTGTACCGGCGGCCGAGCGCGTCGAGAACGGCCGGGTCGCCGACCGGCGCGAGCACGCCGAGCGCGTCGTCGACGGCGTCGATCAGATCGTTCTTGCTGTCCGCGGAGGAGACCTTGGAGTGCAGCTCCGCGAGGCGGCTGCGCCGGTCGGTGGTGGATTCCGTCGTCATGCGTGCGGCCCGCCCCGTCAGTAGTCGCTCAGCGCGGAGGGCCGCGCGGCGTGGGCCGGCTGCGTGGAGAGGCGGCTGTCCCCGGCGGGCACGGCCCGCGCCTTGTCCCGTACGTCGATGTCGGAGCCCCGGTACGCACGGCTGGACAGCCGCACCTTGTCGGCCAGTTCGTGCAGCGCCGCCTCCAGGACCTCGGTCTCGGCCTGCCAGGCCGCGGCGAACGCGTTGAAGGCGGGCCCCGAGTCGGCCCCGCCGAGGGTGTCCTGCGGGTAGCACATCGTGCTCTCGACGGCCCGGCCTATCGCGCCGACGTCGTCACCCGCCCCGTCCAACTCCTTGGCCTGCCCGGCCATTGCGCCGTGCTGAACCTGATAGCCCTCCGCAGAGGTCACCGGCCCTCCCCCGTGTCCGTGCCTCAACAGCCGTGCGGCGACGCGCTGTTACCGCATGTCGCTGACGTCCCGGAAGCTAGCACAGGCGTACGCACCCGCCCCTCGGACAGCACAGAGCCCACACATCAGCGGCCCGCTCAGGGGCCCCGCCGCTTCTTCCCGTCCAGCTCGTCCCACCACTCGTCGGACTTCTGGTCGCCGGAGGGGTCGTCCCACCAGCGGTCCTCGGGGCCGCGCCGGTTCGCGACGACGGCGGCGACAGGCGGGATGACCATGGCGACGACGCACATGGCGACGGCGGCGGGCACGGACCAGAGCCGTACGACGCCCCACGCCAGGACGAAGAGGGCGATGCAGACGCCCATCATGGCGAAGTAGACGTGCTTTCGCCGCGCGTACATGTCTCCAGCGTAAGCCCGTGAGAAGGGCTCACGGCAAGCCGAAGGACCGCACCCCGTACCAGTGGCGTCCAACCCCCGGGGGTGCGGCCCTTCAGCCGTTCGGTGCGCGTCGCGGCGCCGCCGTCACACGGCGATCGCGACCTCCGCGAGCCCGCCTGTCTGGGCGACGACCGTACGGTCCGCCGTGCCGCCCGGCACCAGCGCACGCAGCGTCCACGTGCCCTCGGCCGCGTAGAAACGGAACTGGCCCGTGGCCGAGGTCGGGACCTCGGCGGTGAACTCGCCGGTCGAGTCCAGCAGACGGACGTAGCCCGTCACCGGCTCGCCGTCGCGGGTCACCTGACCCTGGATCGTGGTCTCACCGGGCTTGATCGTCGAGGCGTCGGGGCCGCCGGCCTTCGCTCCACACATACGTAACTCCTAGGAAGGAAAGGTCAGTTGACCTTGAAGACTGGACTCTTGGCTTACTTGTTGGCGCCGAGCTCGATCGGCACGCCGACGAGGGAGCCGTACTCGGTCCACGAACCGTCGTAGTTCTTGACGTTCTCGACACCGAGCAGCTCGTGCAGCACGAACCAGGTCAGCGCGGAACGCTCACCGATGCGGCAGTACGCGATGGAGTCCTTGGCCAGGTCGACCTGCTCCTCGGCGTACAGCGCCTTGAGGTCGTCGTCCGACTTGAAGGTGCCGTCGTCGTTGGCGTTCTTCGACCACGGGATGTTGCGCGCGGACGGGACGTGGCCCGGGCGCTGCGACTGCTCCTGCGGGAGGTGGGCCGGGGCGAGCAGCTTGCCGGAGAACTCGTCGGGCGAGCGCACGTCGACCAGGTTCTGCGAGCCGATCGCGTTCACGACGTCGTCGCGGAAGGCGCGGATCGAGGTGTCCTGGGCCTTGGCCTTGTACTGCGTGGCCGGGCGGCTGGGGACCTGCGAGCCGTCGACCAGGTCGCGGGAGTCGAGCTCCCACTTCTTGCGGCCGCCGTCGAGGAGCTTGACGTCGCTGTGGCCGTAGAGCTTGAAGTACCAGTAGGCGTAGGAAGCGAACCAGTTGTTGTTGCCGCCGTAGAGGACGACGGTCGTGTCGTTGCCGATGCCCTTCTTCGACAGCAGCTCCTCGAAGCCGGCCTGGTCGATGAAGTCACGGCGGACCGGGTCCTGGAGGTCCTTGGTCCAGTCGATGCGGATCGCGTTCTTGATGTGGTTCTTGTCGTACGCCGACGTGTCCTCGTCGACCTCGACGATCGCCACGTTCTCGTTGTCGAGGTTGGCCTCGACCCAGTCGGCGTCTACCAGGACGTCACTGCGGCTCATGCTGTCTTCCTCCGGGGCAGTTGCGGCGGTTGCGGCAGGCATGCGGGATGCCATGAGGGGTGCGCGGGTCTGGCGCGCGGGTGACCCCGAGTGGCCTCGAGGGGTCGGCGGAAAGCGGGAGTCGCCTCGCGGCGGAGACCGTCCCGCTCAGACGGTGCGACAGAGCATGGCGGCGACGCGGCACAGGTCTACTGCCCGCCGCTTCGTGAGATCCGCCTGTCGCTTCATGCGTCCGATCGTAAGGACGCATCGGCGGCCGTGTCACCGGCATGTCGAATACTGAGACGCAATCATCCGGATTATGAGAATGATCGCGCCCCGGAGCCGCTCCCGCCGGGCCCCGGGGCCGCCGCGGCTCCGCCGATCTCTGCTGTGCGGACAGTGCCGTCTCGCAGTGCGGACGGGCCGTCCTCCGAGTCCCTACCCGACGAGGTCGAGGTTCGAACCCTTCACCGTGATCTCGACGCCGTCCTTGACGGCCTGGACGTTGTCCAGCTCGATGCCCGCGGGCAGGTTGTCGATCGCCTGCTGGAAGTCGGTGACGGCGCGGATCCGGCCCTCCGCCAGTTCGAGGGCGCCGGTCTTGGGCAGGCTGTCGGCGCGGGCCGAGACCTTGCCGTCGGTGACCTTGATCGAGCTGATGACGGTCGGGTGCAGCGTGAGCACCGGCGTCTTCACGGTGACCGCCACCTTGACCTTGTCGCCGCCGCCGTAGGAGAGGCCGTCGATCTCGGCGGTGACGCCCGGCGCGACCTGGGCCGCCTCCTGCTTCTTCACGGCCTTCAGAAGCTCGTCGTAGGAGATCCGGGCGGTGCCGGTGGCCGACTCGGCGGTGGCGGAGCTGTAGCTGCTGTCGAACTTCACGCCGCGCATCTCGGCGTCCAGGTCGGCGATGCGGATGCTGTCGCCGCCGCTCTTCGCGTCGTAGTCCTTGATGCCGATCTCGACGTCGTCCAGGGTGCCGTCGGCGACCTGAGTCAGGAACGGGAAGCCCTTGATGGACACGTCGGGCGTACTGGCCAGGCCCTCGCTGGTGCGCAGCTTGTCGGCGGCCTTGTCCTCGGCGAAGTTGACCGCGACCCGGTCGGCGATCACGAACAGGCCGCCCACGATGACGACGAAGATCAGCAGTATTCGCAGTGCGCGCATGGCGTCGAGGCTCCCCCACGTCCGTTGTCCCCCGGCGCCCTGTGTCCCCCCCGCCGGAGATGATTCGCTGCGGCGAGCGTACGTGGCCGCGTCCGCGGAGGGCGGGGACGGGCGGGGTTGTTCCCAAGTTGTCGATCAGTGCGGCGCCGTCGTGGCTGCTCGCGCAGTTCCCCGCGCCCCTGAGAGGCGCACCGCGCGACCAGCCCCCACGCACCCGCAGCCGAACAGGAACAGGCCCGGGTCAGCCCAGGGCCCGGCCCAGCAGATAGACAGCCGGTGCCGCCGCGGCGAGCGGAAGCGCGACGCCCGCCGTCATGTGCACGAACCGCGACGGATAGTCGTACGACGCGACCCGGTGCCCGATCAGCGCGCAGACACCCGCCCCGAGACCGAGCAGCGCCCCGCCCGGACCGAGATCCGTGAGGCCGCCGAAGGCGATGCCCGCCCCGGCGGCCGCGAGCAGCGCGACCACGACGGACGCGGGGGTCGGCAGCGGCAGCGCGCGGGCCAGGACCGCGACGGCCACGGCGGCCGCGCCGACGGTGACCGCGTCCGGCTCGGCCGCCAGATGGCCGGTCGCCACGATGGCCAGCGCGGCCGAGGTGACGGTCGCCATCAGCCCGTACATCCGCTCGTCCGGGTCGGCGTGCGAACGCAGCTGGAGGACGAGGGTGAGCAGGACCCAGACGCCGAGCGTGCCCAGGATCGCGGCGGGCCCGTGCTCGCGGCCGGCCGCGAGCAGGGCGATGTCGGCGACGACGCCGCCGAGGAAGGCGAGCGCGATGCCCTGCCGGGCGGGCCACATGCCGTTGAGCCGGAACCAGCCCGCGGCCGTGACCGCCTGCAGGAGCAGCAGCGGGACCAGCAGCCCGTACGGGCCGATGGCGGCGCCGCCCGCGAGCAGCAGGCCGAGCGCGGCGGTGAGCGCGGCCGGCTGGATGCCCGGCTCGATGATCGGGGAGCGGCCCTCGGCGCGGGCGCGCTGGGCGTCGGTGACACGGGAGTTGCCGGTGGTGGTGGCCGGACCGTACGAGGGGCCGTCGGAGCCCGCTGCGCCCTCGGAGCCCGCGGCCTCGGCCGTCACCGGCCGGGGCGCCGGTTCCGGGGCGGGCGTCGTGTCGTACGCCGCCCACTCCTGCTGCTGGGGCGGCAGCGGCCGGCCCTCGGAGCCGTGCTCGTACTCATGGCTCTGCGGCGGCAGATACGGCTGCGGCGCGGGCTGCACCTGCGTGTCCCACGTCTGCGCCTGCCACTGCTGCGTCAGCGGGGCCTCGTCGTACTGCTGTTGCTGCCCGTACTGCTGCTGTCCGTACTGCTGCTGTTGCCCGTACTGCTGCCGGCCGTAGGCGTCCTGGCCCTGGCCCTGCTGCCCGTACGGCTGTCCGTACTGGTCGTACTGGTCGTACGAGGGCTGCTGCGGATACTGCTGGTCGTTGCTCATCGGGGTCACCCTCCTGCGAACGGCGGGAGCACCTCGACCGTGCCGCCCTCGGCAAGCCGTACCGTCTCATGACCGCGGGTGCCCACGGGGTTCCCGTCGATCAGGAACGAGGAACGCTGCAGCACCCGCACCAGGTCCCCCGGGTGCCGGGTGCGGGCCGCCGCGAGGGCCGCGGCCAGGGTGTCGGCGTCGTACGGTTCCTCCGCGACGCCGGCGGCCGCCTTGGCCGCCGCCCAGTAGCGGATCGTGCCGTTGGCCATGGTGCGGCTCCTCTCTGAGATCCGGTCGGCGTCCTATTGTGCGGCACCCGCCGCCGCGGCCCACGTCCCGATCCGGTCCAGCAGCGCGTCGCTCGCCGCGTGCTCCGCGTGCCCCATGCCGGGCTCCAGCCACAACTCGGCGCCGGCACCGCCCTGTGAACGGGCCGCTTCGGCCAGCATCCGGGGATGGTCGACGGGAAAGTACGGGTCCCGGTCGCCGTGCACCACGAGCAGCGGCGTCGGCGCGATCAGCGGGACCGACTCGACCGGCGACAGCGGGACCGGGTCCCAGTCGTACGGGTGGATGCGCGTGCGCAGCCCGAGCCGGCCGACCATCCGGCCCGTCGGCCGGGTCACCACCCAGTGCAGCCGCCGCATCGGGGCCGTCCCGCGGTAGAACCACCGCGCCGGAGCACTGACGGCGACGACGGCGTCCGTGCGCGCTTCCGTGCGCCCCCTGTGCGACGCCGCGTGCCGCAGCACCACGGAACCACCCATCGAAAATCCGACCGTCACCACGCGCGCGTGCCCGAGCGAACGCGCCCACTCCACGGCCGCCGCGAGATCGAGCACCTCCCGGTCGCCGACCGTCGAGCGTCCGCCGGACCGTCCGTGCCCCCGGAAGGAGAACGTGACCACCGCCGCATGCTGGGCGAACACCGCTGCCGCGCGCCGCACGTGGGGCCGCTCCAGATCGCCGGTGAAGCCGTGCGCGAGCACGATCGCCACGTTGCCGCCGGGCGTCCGGCCCGGGTCGTACGCCGCGTCGATCGCGACCCCGTCCTGTGCCCGCAGCGTCGCGCGCAGTGTTCGTTCAGTGATCGGCCGCACAGAAGATCCGCTCTCTTCACCTGCCGGATCCCAACTCATGTGGGCTATTCTGCTGGGCAGAGGACTCGGGCAATGCAGCCCCCGGGTCCTTTTGTGCTTTCAAGAGCGTTGTATACGAAGGCACCAGGGCCCAGGGCGCGGGCCCGCACAACGCAACAACCGCAGTACGAAGCAGTGCCGCAAACGTCCTCGCAGGGACCGAGGAGGAACCAGACGTTATGGGCGAGCGAAACGTGCACGAACGTATGACGACCCTGGCAGGTGGGGCGCGATGAGTTCTCTGCTGCTCCTGACCAATGCCCTTCAGCCGTCGACGGAGGTGCTCCCCGCCCTCGGCCTGCTCCTGCACAACGTGCGGGTGGCCCCCGCGGAGGGCCCGGCCCTCGTCGACACCCCGGGCGCCGATGTCATCCTCATCGACGGCCGCCGCGACCTCCCGCAGGTCCGCAGCCTCTGTCAGCTGCTCCGCTCCACCGGGCCCGGCTGTCCGCTGGTGCTCGTCGTGACCGAGGGCGGCCTCGCCGCCGTCACCGCCGACTGGGGCATCGACGACGTCCTCCTCGACACGGCCGGACCGGCCGAGGTCGAGGCCCGGCTGCGGCTCGCGATGGGCCGCCAGCAGATCGTCGCCGACGACTCCCCCATGGAGATCCGCAACGGCGACCTGTCGGTCGACGAGGCGACGTACAGCGCGAAGCTCAAGGGCCGGGTCCTCGACCTGACCTTCAAGGAGTTCGAACTCCTCAAGTACCTGGCACAGCACCCGGGCCGCGTCTTCACCCGCGCCCAGCTGCTCCAGGAGGTCTGGGGCTACGACTACTTCGGCGGCACCCGGACCGTGGACGTGCACGTCCGACGGCTGCGCGCCAAGCTCGGCCCCGAGCACGAGTCGCTCATCGGCACCGTGCGCAACGTCGGCTACCGCTTCGTCACCCCGGAGAAGCCGGAGAAGAGCGCCGAGAAGAGCGCCCGGCCGGGCGATAAGGCACCGCAGTCCGACACCAAGGCGGACGAAGCGGACACCCCCGCGCCGGTGCGTGCGGAGGCGGTCACGGCGGAGCCCTAGGAAGGGCCTTTACGCCCTGCCCACAAGCAGGTCCATCCGCGTAGACTCCGCGCGTGGCCAAGGTGACTCGGGACGACGTTGCGCGACTGGCGGGTACTTCTACCGCCGTCGTGTCCTACGTGATCAACAACGGACCCCGGCCGGTCGCCCCGGCCACGCGCGAGCGCGTTCTCGCCGCGATCAAGGAGCTGGGGTACCGGCCCGACCGTGTCGCCCAGGCGATGGCCTCGCGCCGCACGGACCTCATAGGAATGATCGTCCCGGACTCGCGCCAGCCGTTCTTCGCGGAGATGGCGCACGCCGTGGAACAGGCCGCGTCCGAGCGCGGGAAGATGGTCCTCGTCGGCAACTCCGACTACGTGAGCGACCGCGAGGTCCACTATCTGCGCGCGTTCCTCGGCATGCGGGTCTCCGGTCTGATCCTGGTCAGTCACGGGCTCAACGACCTGGCGGCGACCGAGATCGAGGCCTGGGACGCGCGCGTCGTGCTGCTGCACGAGCGGCCCGAGGCGATCGACGACGTCGCGGTGGTGACGGACGACCTCGGCGGCGCCCAGCTCGCCACCCGGCACCTGCTGGAGCACGGCTACGCGTACGTCGCCTGCCTCGGCGGCACCGCCGACACCCCGTCCGTCGGCGACCCGGTCTCCGACCACGTCGAGGGCTGGCGCCGCGCGATGCAGGAAGCGGGCCGCGACACCGAGGGCCGGCTGTTCGAGGCGCCCTACAACCGCTACGACGCGTACAAGGTGGCGCTCGACCTGCTGGCCGGGCCGCACCGGCCGCCCGCGATCTTCTGCTCCACCGACGACCAGGCCATCGGTGTGCTGCGGGCCGCGCGCGAGCTGCGCATCGACGTGCCGGGCGAGCTGGCCGTGGCCGGGTTCGACGACGTGAAGGAGGCGGGTCTCACCGATCCGCCGCTGACCACCGTCGCCTCGGACCGCTCGGCGATGGCGCGGGCCGCGGTCGACCTGGTGCTCGACGACTCGCTGCGGGTCGCGGGGTCGCGGCGCGAGCGGATGAAGCTGTTCCCGTCCCGGCTGGTCGTCCGCCAGTCCTGCGGCTGCGCGTGAGCCCGCGGGCCGGCACGCGCCGGCCCGCGGACCCCGGGGAGATCAGAACAGCAGGTTGTACTGGTTGAAGCCGGTGCCCAGGCTCCTGCGGGATGCGAAGAGGTCGCTGGACGCCTTGTTGGTGCCGGCGTACAGCCAGAGCGTGCCGCCCGAGTCGCGGGCCATGACGTCGGCGATGCCGTCGCCGGTCACGTCGCCGTCGGTCACGTACGACGTGAAGTTCCAGCCGGTACGGGCCTGGATGCGGGCCGCGAACGGGGTGTGCTCGACCTGCGTGCCCCGGTACAGGTACAGGACGCCGGAGCCGTTGCGGACCAGCAGGTCGGCCTTGCCGTCGCCGGTCAGGTCGCCGCGGCCGAAGACCTTGACGCCCTTCCATGCCTTGTCGACGACCTTGACCTTGCCGTAGAACTCCCCGTTGCCCTTGCCCGGGTAGAGGTACGTCGAGCCGTCGGTGTCGACCGCGACGAGGTCGGGGCGGGAGTCACCGGTCAGGTCGCCGGGGATGGCGTACGACGTGTAGCCGCCCCACACCGAGGTGACCGGCATCCACGCGAAGTCGCCCGCCGCGTGGTCGAAGTAGCTGCGGTACAGCTTGCCGTCGGCCTTGTCGCGGACGATCAGGTCCTGGTAGAAGTCCCGGTCCAGGTCGGCCTGGAGGATCCAGCTCGCCGTCTGCCAGCCGTTGCCCTGGTAGGCACGCGTCGCCAGCGAGGTGCCCTTGCTGTCCTGCTGGAAGAGGCCGCCGGAGGGCGTGCGGGCGAGCAGGTCGGCGCGGCCGTCGAAGCTCAGGTCCGTGTCGTCGATGCGCGGCTGGGCCGCCCACACGTACGAGGACACCTTGGTGAACACCGGGTAGGCGCCCCGCGCGGTGCAGCCGGCCACACCCCACGAGACGATGCCGACGACCCGGCCGCCGACGATCACCGGGCCGCCGGAGTCGCCGTTGCAGGGACTCGTGGTGCCCTCGTCGGTGCCGGTCGCGGGGGTGCCCGCGCAGAACATCGAGCCCTCGGCGAAGTCGTCCTCGCCGAGCACCGTCTTCATCGCGCTGTCGCAGGTGGCGTCGGCGACCAGCGGCAGGCTCGCCTTGCGCAGGGTCGCCGACAGCTCGGCGCCGTCGGCACCCGAGGTCAGGCCCCAGCCGTAGACGGTGGCCTGGGTACCGGCCTTGTAGGACGCGCTGTCGTTGCTCTGGACGAGCTTCGTCCACTGCTGTTCCAGCGGCCGGTCCAGGGTGAGGACGGCGATGTCGTTCCGGGTCGTCGCGGCGTCGTACTTCGGGTGGTTCCACTGGCGCCAGACACCCGCGACGGTGCCGTTGGTGTCGTCGAGCAGGCCGGTGGCGCCGGCCACGACCGCGCCCTTGGCCGTCCAGTCCAGACCGGCGACGCAGTGGGCGGCGGTGAGGACCTTGTTCGGGGCGACGAGGGTGCCGCCGCAGAAGTAGCCGTCGCCGGTCGCGCTGTCGTAGTACGAGAGCTGGACCATCCACGGCGCCGACGCGATCGACGTCTCGCTGCCGCCGATGACGAACGGCGTCTTCTTCGGCCGGGTCGCGGGGACGGCCTGCGTCCTGGCGGCCTCGACGGCACGGTGGCGCAGTTGGGCGTCGGAGGCGGTGGGCGCCGGGTTCACGGTCCGGGCCACGCTCGCGTCGGGCAGTCCGGGAGGGGTGTCGGCCGCGGTGGCGGGGTGCGCCGCGAAGGCGCCGGCGCCGGTCAGCGCCAGCGCGAGAGCGGCCGTGGGCAGCGCGGTGACGGTGCGTCTCCAGCGGCCGCGTGGGGCAGGTATCACTCAGGGCTCCTGGTGTGGTGATGGTCTCGGAGGCGGGGATCGTAGGCCCCGCGCGGCCCCGCGCACCCGGTGTTCGCACCGGCCCGGAGAGTGTTGGCCCGGCCCCCTCCGCAGCATCACTCGCCCGCAACCCGCCGTTTCCCCGGGCGTCTTTATTTCGGGCAAACAGGGTTCTGCCGGGACTCTCAGGGCACACTCAGGTGACTCTCATGTCCGCGCCACACGCTGGTCCACATGACCGAGACCTTCCGCCGCAGCGGCGAGTACCCCCAGGGCAGCACCTTCGACCAGCCGTCCCACCCGTACTCCGAGAACGCCTCCGCGCAGGGCGCCTACCCGCCCCCGCCGGCCCACGAGCCGGCGCAGCCGCTGAGCGTCGCCCCGGGCACCACGGTGTGGCCGGGCAGCGGCGACGGCGGCCACGGCGACGGCCACACCGCGCAGTTCGCGGCCTACGGCGCCGAGCCGCCGGCCGGCGGCGGGGGCCCGGGGCTCGCCGTGGCCGAGCCCGCGCCGCGCAAGAAGCGGCTGCGCGGCCCGGTCGGGCTGCTCGCGGCCGTGGCGATCGCGGCGGCGGCCGTCGGCGGCGGCACCGCGTACGCCTTCCAGGAGCTGACCGGCTCGGACACCACCGCCTCCAGCGCCACCAGCACCAACGTCGTGCCCAGCAGCCAGAAGGGCACCGTCTCCGGGGTCGCCACGGCGGTCAGCCCGTCGATCGTCGAGGTCAACGCGTCGCTGAGCTCGGGCTCCTCCACCGGCTCCGGCGTGATCCTCACCAGCGACGGCGAGATCCTCACCAACAACCACGTCATCTCCGGCGCCTCCTCGATCAAGGTGCGGACGAGCGACGGCACGTCGTACACCGCCGAGGTCGTCGGCACCGACGCCAAGAAGGACCTGGCGCTCATCAAGTTGCGGAACGCCTCGGGCCTGAAGGCCGCCACGCTCGGCGACTCCTCCGGCGTCAAGGTCGGCGACCAGGTCGTCGCCATCGGCTCCCCCGAGGGCCTGACCGGCACCGTCACCAGCGGCATCGTCTCCGCCCTGAACCGTGACGTCACCGTCTCCACCGACGAGGGCCAGCAGCAACAGCAGCAGGGCGGCGGCAGCGGCCAGTGGCCGTTCGAGTTCGGCGGCCAGGAGTTCAACGGCGACACCGGCTCGTCCACCACGACGTACAAGGCCCTCCAGACCGACGCGTCCCTCAACCCCGGCAACTCCGGCGGCGCCCTCATCGACATGAACGGCAACGTCATCGGCATCAACTCGGCTATGTACTCGGCCGGTTCGGACTCCTCGTCGTCCTCGTCGAGCGCGGGCAGCGTCGGCCTCGGCTTCGCCATCCCGATCAACACCGTCAAGGCCGACCTCGACACGCTGCGCGCCGGCGGCGCCGACAGCTGACCGTCCCCGACCCGGGAGGACCCGTCATGACCACCGTGACCAGCACGAACAGCACCGTTCACCGTCACTCCGAGGCCGCCGGGCCGGCCGACCTCGGCCTCGCCCTCACCGTCGCCTCGGCGCTGCACCCGCCCGTCACCCGCGCGCCCGAAGTGGTGCCGACGGCGAAGCGCCGCGCCGCACGCGGCCGCCGCGCGGCCGTGCGAGGCTGAGAACCGCCCGCCCGTACCGATCCGTTAGGAAGCGCAGCCCATGAGCCCCGCCGAAGGCGACCGCGACGCCCAGCACCGCATCCTCATCGTGGACGACGAGCCCGCGGTGCGCGAGGCCCTCCAGCGCTCCCTCGCCTTCGAGGGCTACGCCACCGAGGTCGCCGTCGACGGCGCCGACGCGCTGGAGAAGGCCGCCGCGTACCAGCCTGACCTGGTCGTCCTCGACATCCAGATGCCCCGCATGGACGGCCTGACCGCCGCCCGCCGGCTCCGCGCCACCGGCTCCACGACCCCGATCCTGATGCTCACCGCGCGCGACACCGTCGGGGACCGGGTCACCGGGCTCGACGCGGGCGCCGACGACTACCTGGTCAAGCCGTTCGAACTGGACGAGCTGTTCGCGCGGGTCCGGGCGCTGCTGCGGCGCAGCTCCTACGCTGCCGCCGCCGGCTCCGCCGTGGACGACTCCGATGTGCTGTCCTTCGCCGACCTTCGCATGGATCTGGCGACCCGTGAGGTGACCCGGGGCGACCGTACGGTCGAGCTGACCCGTACCGAGTTCACGCTCCTCGAGATGTTCCTGGCCCACCCGCGCCAGGTCCTCACCCGCGAACAGATCCTCAAGGCCGTGTGGGGCTTCGACTTCGAGCCGTCGTCCAACTCCCTGGACGTGTACGTGATGTACCTCCGGCGGAAGACCGAGAGCGGGGGCGAGCCGCGGCTCGTTCATACGGTGCGGGGTGTGGGGTACGTGCTGCGGTCCGGCGGCGCGGAGTGAGCGCAGTGCTTCGCCGGTTGCGGGGGTTGCCGTTGCGGTCGCGGCTGGCCGTACTGACCGCGGCTGCCGTGGCGTTCGCCGTCGCGGCGGTGGCGGTGACCTGCTGGTTCATCGTGCGGGGCCAGCTGTACCGGCAGGTCGACGATGACCTGCGCGACTCCGTCAGCAACATCTCGCCCTCGGACTACGCCACGGTCGTCGCCACCTGTTCGCCGTCGCCCTCGACGGACAACCGGCCGCGTCCGGCCCAGATCTACTACGTCCAGGTCGTCAAGAGCGACGGCACCGTGTGCGTGTGGCCCAACTCCGTCGGCAGCGTGAAGACGACCGACGGGGACCAGGAGATCGCCGCCAGCAGCGACCCCACCCCGCGGTTCCGCAACGGCACGGCGGGCGACGGCACTTCCGTGCGCGTGATGACCCGGGCAGCCGTCACCGCCGGACCCGTACGCGGCGTGGTCCGGGATCTCGCCATCACCAGCGCGGTGCCGCTCGACGACACCACCCGCACCCTCAACCGGCTCGCCCTCGTACTGCTCCTGATCGGCGGCATCGGCGTGATCGGCTCGGGCGCCGCCGGCCTCTGGATCGCCCGTACCGGCCTGCGCCCCGTCGACCAGCTCACCGAGACCGTCGAGCACGTGGCCCGCACCGAGGACCTCACCGTCCGCATCCCCGTCGAGGGCGACGACGAGATCGCCCGGCTGTCCGCCTCGTTCAACTCGATGACGGCCTCGCTGGCGTCGTCCCGCGAGCTCCAGCAGCAGCTGATCGCCGACGCGGGGCACGAGCTGCGCACCCCGCTGACCTCGATGCGGACGAACATCGAACTGCTCACCCGCAGCGAGGAGACGGGCCGCGCCATCCCCCCGGACGACCGCAAGGCGCTGATGGCCTCCGTGAAGGCGCAGATGACCGAACTGGCCGCGCTGATCGGGGACCTGCAGGAGCTGTCGCGCACCGGGCTGGCCGGGAGCGACGGCCCCCTCAAGGTCGTCTCGCTGCACGAGACCGTCCGCACCGCCGTCGAACGCGTCCGGCTGCGCGGCCCCGAGCTGACCCTCGACGCCGAGCTGGCCCCCTGGTACGTACGGGCCGAGCCGGCGGCGCTGGAACGGGCGGTGGTGAACCTGCTCGACAACGCCGTGAAGTTCAGCCCGCCGAAGGGGACCGTCGAGGTCCGGCTGATGCGCGGCACGCTCACCGTGCGGGACCACGGCCCCGGCATCCCCGCCGATGAACTCCCGTACGTCTTCGACCGGTTCTGGCGCTCGCCCACGGCCCGCGCGCTGCCGGGGTCGGGGCTCGGCCTGTCGATCGTGGCCCGCACGGTCGAGGCGAGCGGCGGCGAGGTCGCGCTCGCGGCGGCCGACGGCGGCGGCACGGTCGCCACGCTGAAACTGCCGGGCGCGCCGACCCCGCCGCCGGAGATCCCCTGAGCCGGGGCGTCAGCCGCCGACCTGGAGCCCGGCGCCCGACAGGTCCACGCGGATGCCCTCCTTCTCCACGGTCACGTCGCGCAGCCGTACGTACCCGTGGTCGCCCGGCAGCTTCGGCAGCCGGAAGGCGAGGGAGAGCTGGTCGGCGAGCTGCGGCCGGGTGAGCTGGGAGAGGCCGTTGAGCAGCGACGGGTCCAGGCCCAGCTTCTCCAGGAGCCAGGGGTGGTCGATCGCGATGTCGATCAGGTTCATCCCCATCAGACTCTTCACGAAGCGGGGCGTGCCGGTCAGCTCGCTCACCTTCTTGTCGCCGCGCAGCGCCTGGCGGACGGCCGAGTCGGGGACCCCGGCGCGGTGCACGATGGCGGGGATCGACAGCAGCCGCTTGGCCTTGTCGGTCTCCTCGGTGATCCGCCGCACCGACTTGGCGGTCAGGTGCAGGCCCTCGTCGGCGCCCGTGCCGGGCCGGTAGGTGGCGAGGTCGCCGATGTCCAGGCGCATGCCGTCGATGTCGGTGGAGATGCCGGTTCCGCCGAGCCGGCGGATCGTGGCGTCGGCCCGCACCTTCACCTCGTGCCCGGCGACCGGCAGGGTGCCGCGGGCCAGCACCCCGTCGTGGCCGTGGCCGGTGAAGGTGACCTGGGAGGCACCCAGCTCCCGGTTCATGTCGGCGAAGCTGAGCAGCACCTCGCCGTGCATCGCGTCGACGTACGCGCCGCTGACGTCGGTGAGGCCGGAGCCCTCGATGCGTACGTCCTTCGCGGTCGCCTCGACCTTGGCGAGGGTGACGCGGTCCGCGGCGACGTCGGGGACGGTGACCTTCATCTCGTCGACGCGGCGGTCGGCGAGCTGGGTGAGGAAGGGGAAACCGCCGATCTCGACCTCGGGGGCCGCCGTCAGCTTCAGCTCCTTCTTGAGCTGCTGGGCGGCGCGGTGCTCCGTGTAGAGGACGGCCCAGCGGTCGGCGAGGGTGAGGAACGCGGCGAGGACGAGGACCCCGACGACGCCCTTGACCACGAGCGGCAGTCCGGCGAAGCGGTTGCGGCGGCGGCTGCCGCGCCGGTGGTTGGGCGGCAGCCAGTCGTCGTCAACGTGGTCGGGCCCGTGCGGGTCCTCGTGCAGGAACTCGTCGAGCGGGTTGTCCGCGAGCGCGGCCAGCTCCTCGTACGGGTTGGCCGTCCGCACGGGCTCCGGTGGAACCGCTGCGTCCGGCCAACCATCGGACGAGGTACGGGCGTTGGATATGCGGTGGGGGGTGCGCATCGGGAGATTCCACCACATACCCCGACCTGTCCCGCAAGCCTTACTCCCAGTAGGCGGGTAAACGTGCTGTTTCGCACGCCTCAGCGTCGCCGCAGCCGCCAGGCCGTGAGCGCCGTGCCCGCCGCCACCAGGAGCGCGGCCGCGAGCGCCGGCCAGGCCACCGAACCGAACCCGGCACCGGTCTGTGCCAGTTCACCGTCCCCGGGCGGGGCCGGCGGCACGGACGGCTGCGGCACACCCGGCGTGGCCGTCGGAGCAGGCGGCGTGACGGTCGGCGTCGGCGGTGTGACCGTCGGCGTCGGAGTCGGTGTCGGAGTCGTGACCGCCCGGTCCGTGTTCACGACCGTACAGGTCACCGCCGCCCCGGCCGCAACCGCCACCTTCCCGTCGGTCACCGGCACCGCGCCGCTGGAGGACTCGCATGCCCAGTCCCCCGCGTCATATGCCCCCGGCTCTTCCGGGCCGCCCGACTCGTCGACGAGCGTGCCCGCGGACGGTCACTTCACGATCGTGATCCGGTCCGCCTTCGGCGGCTCGATCGGGTCCGCCGCCGACGAATTGGCGGTCAGGTAGTCGTTGAACGCCTTCAGGTCGTCCGCGCCGACCAGCGGGTTCTTGCCCTGCCCGAGCGCCGTGAAGCCGTCGCCGCCGCCCGCGAGGAAGGAGTTCATCGCGACGCGGTAGGTGGCGGCCGGGTCGATCGCGGCCCCGTCCAGCCTGATCGAGTCGACGACGACCCGGGCCGCGCCCGCCTTCGTCATGTCGAGCGTGTACGTGAGCCCGGCCGACGGCTGCAGGATCTTCGGCGAGGCCTCGTTCGGACCGCTGACCTGCTGCTGCAGCGCCTGGATCACCTGCGCGCCGGTGAGGTCGACGAGATTGACCGTGTTGCTGAACGGCTGCACGGTGAACGCCTCGCCGTACGTCACGACCCCGTCGCCCTCGCTGCCGCTCGCCTTGAACACCAGGTCGGAGCGGACCCCGCCCGGGTTCATCAGGGCCAGACCCGCCTTGGGGTCGAGGGACTTGGCGTGCGCGAGCTGCGCGTCCGCGATCAGGTCGCCGAGCGGCTCCTCGGGCGTACCGGCGCCACGGCCCGGGATGTCCGCGGAGATGTGACCGACGGCCTGGTTCGCGACGGGCGCGGCGAGCTTGTTCCACCGGCCGATCAGCTCGGTCATGTCGGGCGCCTTGGCCTGGGTGCGGGCCACCACGTGGTTCGCGGACTTCACCGACGTACGGACGATGTCCTTGGTGCGGCGGTCGTAGGTGAGCGTGGTGTCCGTGTAGAGCTTCCCGTACGAGGACGCCGACGTGACCATGCGCGGCTTGCCGGACGGATCGGGGATCGTGCACACGTACGCGTTGTGCGTGTGGCCGGTGACCAGGGCGTCGACCCTCGGCGTGATGCCCTTGGCGATGTCGACGATCGGGCCGGAGACGCCGGCGCCCGCGCCCGGGGAGTCGCAGTCGTAGTTGTACGCGGACGAGGCCGGGGCGCCGCCCTCGTGGATGAGGGCGACGATCGACTTCACGCCCTGCTTGTCGAGGATCTTCGCGTACTTGTTGACCGTCTCGATCTCGTCGTGGAACTTCAGGCCCTTGACGCCGTCGGCGGACACGATGTTCGGCGTGCCCTCCAGCGTGACGCCGATGAAGCCGACCTTCACGCCCTTGTTCTTCCACACCCAGTACGGCTTGAGGACCGGCTTGCCGGTCTTCTCGTCCGTCACGTTGGCCGCGAGGTAGGGGTAGTCCGCGCCCTTGAACGTGCGGCCCTTCTCGTAGCAG
Source organism: Streptomyces sp. cg35 (assembly GCF_050410835.1). Lineage (NCBI taxonomy): Bacteria > Bacillati > Actinomycetota > Actinomycetes > Kitasatosporales > Streptomycetaceae > Streptomyces > Streptomyces sp. cg35. The sequence continues at coordinate 4,827,558 of NZ_CP191268.1, read as the reverse complement.
CCGTCCTCGGGGTGGCAGCCGCCGTTCTGGATGCGCGCCAACTCCGCCGCGCCCTCGTCGAATTCGTGGTTGCCGACGCTGGTGACGTCCAGGTCCAGCTTGTTCATGGCCTCGACGGTCGGCTCGTCGTGGAAGAGGCCGGACAGCAGCGGGCTCGCGCCGATCAGGTCGCCGGCGGCCGCCGTGACGCTGTACGGGTGCCCCTTGCGGGCCGTGCGCAAGGACGTGGCCAGGTACTCGGCGCCGCCCGCGTCGACCTGCTTCGTGGTGCCGTCGGCCTGCTTCTCGGTGACCTGCCCGGACGACCCGGCCGGCGGCTCCAGGTTCCCGTGGAAATCGTTGAACGACAGCAGCTGTACGTCCTGGTAGCGGCCCTGGCCGTGGTGTCCGCCTCCGTGCCGGTCCTGGGCGGCGCCCGCGGGCAGCGCGGCGATCAGCGCACCGGCGGTGGTGAGGGTCGCGACGGCGCCGAGCGCCGCTCTCAGACGGCGACCTGGCCGACGGGTCGTTCCGGGCATGCAATCCCCCCTGGGGTGATCTGCGATGACTTCGACTGCGGCGAAAGCCTAGGGTCAACGCGCGTAGCACAACAGAGGTTTGCGGGTTACGAGCAGGTTGCCGTCCGTCGCCCGGGGCCGCGCCCGGACCGTGCCCCGACCCCGCCGGCCGCTCCCCGCCGGGGTCGCGCCGTACCCTCGTACCCATGACCACCGACCCCGCCTCCGCCAGCGATCCGGCCGCCTCTGGGCGCCAGATCGACACCCTCTCCGCCCTGTCCGACGCGCAGTCCGCCGCCGTGCTCGCGCTGCTGACCGACGCCGCCCGCACCGACGGGCAGCAGGCCGTGTCGGAGCAGGGGCGGCTGCAGCTGCGGGGCGGGGAGCGGGAGGGCGTCCGGCATCTTCTGCTCACCGTCGGCGGCGAGCTGATCGGGTACGCGCAGCTGGAGGACACCGACCCGGTCGAGGCACCGACCGCCGAGCTGGTCGTGCACCCGGCGCGCCGCGGGCGCGGGCACGGGCGGGCGCTCGGCGCGGCGCTGCTGGCCGCCTCCGGGAAGCGGCTGCGGGTGTGGGCGCACGGCGGGCACGGCGCGGCCCGGCATCTCGCGCAGGTGCTCGGCCTGACCCTGTTCCGTGAACTGCGCCAGATGCGGCGGTCGTTGACCGATCTGGAGCTGCCCGAGCCGGCGCTGCCCGCGGGGGTCCGCATCCGTACGTTCGTCCCCGGCCAGGACGACGCGGCCTGGCTCGCGGTGAACGCGGCGGCGTTCGCGCACCACCCCGAACAGGGCGCCCTCACCCAGCGCGACCTGGACGACCGCAAGGCCGAGCCGTGGTTCGACCCGGCGGGCTTCTTCCTCGCGTTCAGGAACGACGAGCTGGTCGGCTTCCACTGGACGAAGGTGCACGCCGAGGAGGGGCTCGGCGAGGTGTACGTGGTGGGCGTCGCGCCCGGCAACCAGGGCGGCGGCCTCGGCAAGGCGCTGACCACGACGGGCCTGCGCCACCTGGCCGCGGCCGGGCTGCCGACGGCGATGCTGTACGTCGACGCCGACAACAAGGCGGCGGTGAGCGTGTACGAGCGCCTCGGGTTCAGCACGTTCGAAACGGACCTGATGTACCGCACCGAGTCCTGACCTGCGCTTTTCGCGGGTTCGAGCGGGTTACAGGAGCCTTCGGGGACTTCGAGGGGGCGGCGTCGCTTGACGCCGCCCCCTCTCTTGCATCACCCTTTCACTACTTGATTAGTGAAAGGGGGGTACGCCAGTGGGCGAGCGCGAGTACGTGATCGAGTTCCGGATCGACCGCCACAGCGGCGTCGCCACCTACCTCCAGATCGTCCACCAGACCGAGCAGGCCCTGCGCATGGGCATGCTCGAGCCGGGCGACAAGCTGCCCACGGCCCGCGAGGTCGTCGAGGCGACGGCCATCAACCCGAACACCGTGCTCAAGGCGTACCGCGAGCTGGAGCGGGCCGGGCTCGTCGAGGCCCGCCGGGGCCTGGGCACGTTCGTCCGCAGATCCCTCGGATCCGCCCCGGCCGACTCGCCGCTCAAGGCGGAGCTCGACGACTGGACGAGACGGGCGACGGAGGCGGGGCTCGACCGCGAGGACGTGGCGGCCCTGTTCGGCAACGCGTTGGAAGCACACTTCAGCACCACCACCAGGGGGACCCCATGAGCACGGCCATCGAGGCCACCGGCCTCGTCAAGCGGTACGGCCGGCACGGCGCCGCGGCGCTCGACGACTGCTCCTTCCGACTGCCCGAGGGCCGGATCAGCGCCCTCGTCGGGCCCAACGGAGCGGGCAAGTCCACCCTGTTGGCGATCGCCGCGGGCCTGCTGCGGCAGACCTCGGGCCGGATCGACGTCCTGGGCGGCGCGCCCGGCGAGACCCGCGCCAAGGTCGCCTACCTCTCGCAGGACAAGCCCCTGCACCCCCAGCTGTCCGTCGCGGACACGCTGCGCCTGGGCGCCGAGCTGAACCCAGGCCGGTGGGACGCGGCGTACGCGGCGAAGATCGTCGAGCAGGGGGACCTCTCCCCCGCGGCACGGGTCCGCTCGCTCTCCGGCGGCCAGCGCACCCGCGTCGCCCTCGCCCTGGCCCTCGGCAAGCGGCCCGAGCTGATGCTCCTGGACGAGCCGATGGCCGACCTGGACCCGCTCGCCCGGCACGAGCTGATGGGCACCCTGATGGCGGACGCCGCCGAGCACGGCACGACCGTGCTGATGTCCTCGCACATCGTGGCCGAGCTCGCCGACGCCTGCGACCACCTGCTGCTCCTGAGCGGCGGCCGGATCCGGCTCGGCGGCGGCATCGACGACCTGCTCGGCGCGCACAGCCTGGTCACCGGCCGCGGCGACCTGTCCGGCCACACGGTCGTCGAGTCCCGCGCCTCGGGCCGCGGCACCACCGCCCTGATCCGCCGCGACGGCCCGCTCGACGACGGCTGGCAGGTCCAGGAGCCCTCCCTGGAGGAGCTGCTGCTGGCCCATCTGCGCGCCCCCGACGCCCCGGCCCTCGTCACCCCGGGCACCTCCGCCCGCACGTCCGGCACGGCGGTGTCCGCATGAGCGCCCCGACCCTCGACCGGCCCGCCCCGCAGGCCCCGGTGCGGCGCACCCTGCCGGGCGCCGACGGCCTGGTGTGGACCGTGCTGCGGCTGCACCGCACCGCCCTGTGGGTGTGGGTGGCCTACGTCGCGATCAGCCTGGCCCTGCTGCTGTGGCTGTGGGGACCGGGCTCGTCCGCCGCGCAGCACGCGTTCGACGCGTTCGGGTACGCGGGAGCGCAGGACGACGCCTGGAAGGGCCTGACCGCGGGCATCCCCTTCGTCGGCTCCTTCGACTCCCTCTTCTACGAGCCCGCCTCGCTGATCCGGATCGCCATGGTCGCGATCGCGGTCTTCGCCGCGGGCCCGCTGATCGGGCGTGAACTGGAGTCCGGCACCGCACAGTTGGCGTGGACGCAGTCCGTGTCGCCGGCCCGCTGGCTCGCCGCCAAGCTGGCCGTGCCCGCGGTGTTCCTCACCGTCGGCACCGCTCTGATCGTCGCCCTGTACTGGGTGGTGTGGGACGCGCACAACCATCTGCTCGTCGCCGGCATCGGGCCGCGCTCCTTCGTCTTCTCGACCGGCCCGGCGACCGTCGCGAACGCCCTGTTCGGGCTCGCGCTCGGCGTGCTCGCCGCGCTGGTGCTGCGCCGCACCCTGCCCGCGATCGCGGTGGCCGGGATCGCACAGTTCCTGGCCGGCGCGCTGCGCCTCAACTCCTGGCCGTTCCAGGGGAATCGTCAGCAGCCCGAGCTCCCCGTGCACAGCAAGGCCCTCACGTCCACCGGCGCCGAGGTCCGCGACCCCGGCTGCTATCTGGACCAGAACTGCCTCGACCAGCACCACATCACCGGCTTCACCCGGCACTACCTGCCCTCCCCCGACTTCTGGCCCCGCCAGCTCGCGGAGACCGGCATCCTGCTCGGCCTCACCGCGCTCGCCGTGGTCGCGGCTTTCCTGGTGCTGCGCCGGTTCCAGCCCAAGAAGGGGGCGACCGCATGAGCCTGGCACTGACCCGGCCGACCGGCCTGACCTGGACGGTGCTGCGCCTGCACCGCATCGCCCTGTGGCTGTGGGTCGCCTACGTCGTCGTCGCGGCGGGCGTCCTGGTGTGGCTGTGGGGGCCGGGCACCGCGGGGCTCGACATCACCGGGCACTGCGTGGCGGGCATCGGCAACTCCTGCTCCGCGCACGGCCCGACCGAGAACATGTACTTCCACGCGCTCGACGCCGTCCAGGCGTCCGTGGGCGTCGTCCCCCTGGTCGTCGCGGTGTTCACCGGCGGCGTGCTCATCGGCCGCGAACTGGAGCGCGGCACCGCCCAGTTGGCCTGGACGCAGTCCGTGTCGCCGGCCCGCTGGTTCACCGCGAAGCTGGCGCTGCCCGCCCTGTTCCTCACCGTCGGCACCGGCCTCCTGGTGGTGCTGCGCCACGCGGTCGCCGCGCAGGCCCCGATGCTCCCCGCGAACCAGTGGTACGCGTCGGGCACCTTCGATGTCCTCGGCACGACGGCCGTGGCGCTGCCCCTGCTCGGCCTGGCGTGCGGAGCCCTCGGCGCCTTCTGGCAGCGCAAGGCCCTGTCCGCGGCGGTCTTCTCCGGCGTGCTCCTGCTCCTGATGATCCTGCTCGCGCAGGTGGTCCGCCCGTATCTGTGGCCCGCCGTCACCCGGACCGGCAGCCTCGACAAGGGCTATCCCGGCTTCACCGGCGACGTCCTGGACGAGGGCGCGATCACCGGCTCGGGCGCCCATGTCAAGGACCCCCTGTGCATCGACGACCGCGCCTGCCTCACCGACCACGACATCACCGGCTTCTACACCAAGGGCCACCCGCCGTCGCACTTCTGGCCGCTGCAGCTCATGGAGACGGCCCTGCTGCTCGCCCTGTCCGCTCTCATGGCGGCGGCCGCGTACCGCATCCTGAAGAAGAGAGTCGCCGCATGAACTCCCTGTCCCACGCCCGGCTGCTCGCGAGGCCGCTCGTCCGGCTGACGTCCTCGGCCCTCGCCGCCTCCACGGCACTCCAGTTCTGGACGCAGGGGACGACAGAGCCGACCCACGGGAAGAGATCCGGCTCATGACGTACACCCTCCCGGCCCCCGCGCGCGGCCTGCGCCCGGCCGGCACTGTGTGGACGGCGCTGCGCCTGCACCGCACGGCGCTGCGGATCTGGGTGGCGTTCGTGCTCCTCACCGGCATCACCCTGGTGTGGATGTGCGGGCCCGGGGTGGGCGCCGCCCGGCGGTACTAAGAGGCGCACTGCACGGGCACGGACACGTGCGACTCCGCCGGAGCGCTGGGGCGGTACACCCTGCTGACGGATCTCGTCGGCGGGGCGCTCACGGCCGTCCCCTTCGCCGTCGCCGCGTACGCCGCCGCCGTGCTGGTCGGTCGGGAGCTGGAGCGGGGCACGGCCGCCGTGCTGTGGACGCAGTCGGTCACCCCGGCGCGCTGGCTGGCCACGACGCTGGCCGCCCCCGCGGCGCTGATCGTCGCGGGCCTGACCCCGCTCACGGTCCTCAGCCGTTCGGCGTGGGCCGGCTCCCGCGACTTCCTGAACACCGAGTGGTACGAGGACGGTGTCTTCGCCTCCACCGGACTGCTCCCGGTCGCGTACGCCTTCCTCGGCCTCGCCCTGGGCGCGCTCGCGGCCCTGCTGACCCGAAGCTCCCTCAAGGGCACGGCGGGCGCGGTCGCCGCACTGTTCGCGGTGTCCACCGTCGTCGGGCGCTACCGCGTCAGCCTGTGGCCGACCGTCACCGACACCGGCACCAAGGCACTCAATGTGCCTCCTCAAGCACAGGAGTTGACACACGGCGCGGTCACGTCGGACGGCGCGCGCATCGCGAACGACTGGGCGTGCGTCGACTCCGACCACCCCGCCGACATACGGCGCTGCATGGACCGCTCCGGCCTGAGCGACTTCTGGGCCACGTACCACCCCGCGTCCCACTACTGGCCCCTCCAACTTGCGGAATCGTTCACCGTCCTTACGATGGCCGCGGCCGCCACCGCCGCCGCCTTCTGGCTGTTGAAACGCCGTACCGCCTGACACGGGCCGGGCCCGTGGACGCCGGGGGGCCGCCCGCCCATAGCCCGCACGTCATGTCTCCGTAACCAGCGATTCAGACGGGCTTGCGACCCTCACGGAATGCAGCCCCCCGCGCCCGACCCCTCGAAGGCCCCGCCGGAGCCCGCCCCTCAGGGCAGGCTCCGTCTCGCGCCCGCGCCCTCCGACGTCGTCGACGCGCCCGAGACGCCCTCCGCGCGGAAGAATGGGGCCATGAGCCAGCCGAACGCCGCACAGGACCCGACCGCCCCGGCCCCCTCGGCCCCGCAGCCCCAGCCGTCCGTGGGCTCCCTCGCCGCGCACCGCCCGCATCCCGTGGCGGCCGGCGACTTCGACAGCAAGCTCGCCGGGATCGTCGCCGACATCGACGCGGATCCCGACGACTACGAGGACGAGTACGCGGGACGGGACGGCGCGGAGCTCCCGCAGGGCCGCTTCCTGGACCGCGAGCGCAGCTGGCTGGCGTTCAACGAGCGGGTCCTGGAACTGGCCGAGGACCCGAACACCCCCCTCCTGGAGCGCGCGAACTTCCTGGCGATCTTCGCCTCGAACCTCGACGAGTTCTTCATGGTCCGCGTGGCCGGCCTCAAGCGGCGCATCGCGACCGGCGTCGCCACCCGTTCGGCCTCGGGACTGCAGCCCCGCGAGGTCCTGGAGCTGATCTGGAACCGCTCCCGCGAGCTCATGGCCCGGCACGCCGCCTGCTACCAGGAGGAGGTCGCCCCGGCCCTGGCCGACGAGGGCATCCACGTCGTGCGCTGGAACGAGCTCACGGAGAAGGAACAGGCCCGGCTCTACACGCTGTTCATGCACCAGATCTTCCCGGTCCTGACCCCGCTGGCCGTCGACCCCGCGCACCCGTTCCCGTACATCTCGGGCCTCTCCCTCAACCTCGCGGTCGTGGTGTCGAACCCGGTCTCCGGCCACCGCCACTTCGCCCGCGTCAAGGTGCCGCCGCTGCTGTCCCGCTTCCTGGAGGCCGCCCCGCAGCGCTACGTCCCCATCGAGGACGTCATCGCCGCGCCCCGGCACCTGAGCGAGCTGTTCCCCGGCATGACGATCGAGGAGCACCACATGTTCCGCGTCACGCGGAACGAGGACCTGGAGGTCGAGGAGGACGACGCCGAGAACCTCCTCAAGGCGCTGGAGAAGGAGCTCATGCGGCGCCGCTTCGGTCCGCCGGTGCGCCTGGAGGTCGAGGAGAGCATCGACTCCGAGGTACTCAGCCTGCTGGTACGGGAGTTGAAGATCAGCGAGGCCGAGGTGTACCCGCTGCCCGGCCCCCTCGACCTCACGGGCCTGTTCTCCATAGCGGGCCTGGACCGGCCCGAGCTGAAGTACCCGAAGTTCGTCGCGGGCACCCACCGCGACCTCGCCGAGGTCGAGTCGTCCTCCGCGCCCGACATCTTCGCCGCCCTGCGCAGCCACGACGTGCTGCTGCACCACCCGTACGACAGCTTCTCCACCTCCGTACAGGCCTTCCTGGAACAGGCGGCCAACGACCCGGACGTGCTGGCCATCAAGCAGACGCTGTACCGGACGTCGGGCGACTCGCCGATCGTGGACGCGCTGATAGACGCCGCGGAGTCCGGCAAGCAGGTCCTCGTCCTGGTGGAGATCAAGGCGCGCTTCGACGAGCAGGCCAACATCAAGTGGGCGCGGAAGCTGGAGGAGGCCGGCTGCCATGTCGTCTACGGTCTCGTCGGCCTGAAGACGCACTGCAAGCTGTCGCTCGTCGTCCGGCAGGAGGGCGACCAGCTCGTCCGCTACTCGCACGTCGGCACCGGCAACTACCACCCCAAGACGGCCCGCCTGTACGAGGACCTGGGGCTCCTGACGGCCAACCAGGAAGTCGGGGCCGACCTCTCCGACCTCTTCAACCGGCTGTCCGGGTACTCGCGCCGCGAGACCTACCGCCGTCTCCTCGTCGCCCCCAAGTCCCTGCGCACGGGCCTGGTCACGCGGATCGAGAAGGAGGTCCAGCACCACCGTGCGGGCCGCCCCGCACACGTCCGCATCAAGGTGAACTCGATGGTCGACGAGGCCGTCATCGACGCCCTGTACCGGGCGTCGCAGGCCGGTGTGCCGGTGGACGTGTGGGTGCGCGGCATCTGCGCGGTGCGGCCCGGGGTCGCCGGCCTGTCCGAGAACATCCAGGTCCGCTCGGTGCTCGGCCGCTTCCTGGAGCACTCCCGCGTCTTCGCCTTCGGCAACGGCGGGGAGCCCGAGGTGTGGATCGGCAGCGCCGACATGATGCACCGCAACCTCGACCGCCGCATCGAGGCCCTGGTCCGCGTCGAGGACCCGGCCCACCGCGCGGCCCTCAGCCGGCTGCTCGAAACGGGGATGTCCGACGCCACCGCCTCCTGGCACCTGGGCCCGGACGGCAACTGGACACGGCACGCGCTCGACGCGGACGGACGCCCCCTGCGGAACGTACAGGAGATGCTCATAGACGCCCGGAGGCGCCGGCGTGGCACAGCAACACCTTGAGTCCGGCACGGCGAACGACGTCCTGGCGTCCTATCTGCGGGCCCAGGCGACGGAGTTCCTGCGCGCACTGCGCCAGCACCGCGAGAGCGGCGCGGCCGGGGACACGGCGGGCGCGGCCCGCGCCCTGCGCCGCGCCGCCCGCCGCATCAGCGGCACGCTGCACACGTTCCGCCCGCTCCTGGACGCCGAGTGGTCCGACGCCCTGCGCCCCGAACTGGCCTGGCTGTCGGGCACGCTGGCGCAGGAGCACGCGTACGGGGACCGGCTGATCCGCCTGAACGAGGCCCTGCACCGGCTGACCACGTCCGGTACCACACCCGGCGCCGGCCGGCTGCCCCAACAGGCGGGCGGCGGAACCACGTTGACGCTCGGCGCGGCCAAGGCCGCGGCCCTGCTCGACCGCCAGCTGACGCTCGCCAAGACCCGGGCCCACAGCACGGCCCTGCAGAGCCTCGGCTCGTCCCGGTTCCACGCGGTGGCGGACAACGTCGCCGTGCTGGCCAGCGAGGTGCCGCTGTGCGGCGCGGAGACGGAGCTGAAGAAGCTCGCCGTGGCCGCCGAGACCCGGCTCACCGAGGCGGTCGCCGCCCTGCACCACACCGGCCACCCCTACAACGCGGACGCCGACACCCCCTGGCACCACGTACGGCTGCTGCTGCGCCTGCACCGCTACGCCCAGGAGGTCGCCGCGGACCTGCCCTCCACCGACGTACGCCGCCGGGAGGGCGAGGCGGCGCACGCCCTGAACGCGCACCGCGACGCGGCCGAGGCGGCCGGCGCGGCCGCGCACGCGGCCCGCACCCCGCGCATCGCCCCGGCGACGGCCTACGCCCTGGGCGTGCTCCACGCCGACCAGCGCCACCAGGTGGAGGCCGCAAGGATCGCGTTCGGAAAGGCTTGGCAACGAGAGGCGGTGGGAACCCCGTGACCGTGCACGACAACGACGACACGAACACCATCCGCGCGGCGGGCTGCGTCCTGTGGCGCCGCTCCCCCTTCGACGGCGGCCTGGAGATCTGCCTCGTCCACCGCCCCAAGTACGACGACTGGTCGCACCCCAAGGGCAAGCTGAAGCGCGGCGAGGACCCGCTCGTCGGCGCGCTGCGCGAGGTGCGGGAGGAGACCGGCCACGCGTGCGCCCCCGGCGCCACGCTGCCCACGGTCCGCTACGTCGCGAACGGCCGCCCCAAGACGGTCGACTACTGGGCGGCGGAGGTCGGCTCCGGCGGTTTCACGCCGAACCGCGAGGTCGACCGCATCGTCTGGCTGTCGCCGGCCGCGGCCCGCAACCGCCTGACCCAGCCCCGCGACCGCCGGCTCGTGGACGCACTCCTCGACGCGCTGCACCTGGCCTGAGCGGAACCGCGCCCACCGAATGACGTCGGTCGACGACCCGACGTGACCGCGCCGTGACCTAACCACACCGCCCGCTTAGGTTCACCCTCCGTTCACTCACGGCCGTCTGCCGCTTCACCTGATCTGCCTAATTTCAGCCGTGGACGGTGAGCCCCCGAGACGGGGATCAGCCTCATCGTTCACCTGAAACATCCGCAGACTTCGCACGCCGCCACAGAAGACAAGAGGCCGGCGGCTCCTGGAAGGAACATCCGAAGGTGAAGCTTCAGCGCAAGAACCGGCTCCGCGCCCTCTCCCTCGGCGCTCTCGCCGTCTCCGGCGCCCTGGCCCTCACGGCGTGCGGCTCCGACGACACCAACTCCACCGGCGGTGGCGGCGCCAGCTCGTCCGCCAAGGCCGGCAACATCAAGTGCGACGACGCCAAGGGCCAGCTCCTGGGCATCGGCTCCTCGGCCCAGGCCAACGCGATCGACGCCTGGCGCCAGGCCTACTCGCAGGCCTGCTCGGGTGTGCAGATCAACTACAAGCCCGACGGTTCCGGCGCCGGTGTCACCGCGTTCAACCAGGGCCAGGTCGCCTTCGCCGGTTCGGACTCGGCGCTGAAGCCCGAAGAGGTCACCGCCTCCAAGAAGGTCTGCTCCGGCGGCCAGGGCATCGACCTGCCGATGGTCGGCGGCCCGATCGCCGTCGCGTACAACGTCTCGGGCGTCGACAACCTCGTCCTGGACGCGCCGACCCTCGCCAAGATCTTCGACTCGAAGATCACGACGTGGAACGACCCGGCCATCAAGAAGCTGAACCCGGACGCGAAGCTGCCGTCCACGAAGATCCAGGCGTACCACCGCTCGGACGAGTCCGGCACCACGGACAACTTCACCAAGTACCTGAAGGCCACCGCCCCGAGCGACTGGAAGTACGAGGGCGGCAAGGCCTGGCAGGCCAAGGGCGGCCAGTCCGCGCAGGGCTCCTCCGGCCTGGCCCAGCAGGTCAAGCAGACCGACGGCGCCATCTCCTACTTCGAGCTGTCCTACGCCAAGGACGGCGTGAAGACCGTCGACATCGACACGGGCGCCTCGGCCCCGGTGAAGGCCACGACGGACAACGCCTCCAAGGCGATCGCCGACGCCAAGATCATCGGCTCCGGCAAGGACCTCGCCCTGGAGCTGAACTACGCGACCAAGGCCGACGGCGCCTACCCGATCACCCTGGTCACGTACGAGATCGTCTGCGACAAGGGCAACAAGGCGGACACCCTGGCCGCCACCAAGTCCTTCCTGACCTACACGGCCTCCGACGAGGGCCAGGCCGCCCTCGCCGACCTGGGCTACGCCCCGATCCCGGCCGAGATCAACGCGAAGGTCCGCGAGGCCGTCGCGAGCATCAGCTAGCCAAGCGTGCGGGCCACCCGACCGAACCCGGGTGGCCCGCACCGTCCGGTGCACCGCCGCCAGAAGTCCCGTACGCAACCCCCGTACACCCAAGGGACTTCGCAGACCGGAGAACCCCATGGACATAACCACGCAAGCACCCGCGCCACCGGCGCCCGCCGATCGCCCGAACCCAGCCCAGCAGAAGCGCGCCGCCCGCGGCGCCACCCGCCCCGGTGACCGCATCTTCCTCGGTCTCTCGCGCGGCTCGGGCATCCTGCTGCTGGTGATCATGGCCGCGATCGCGGTCTTCCTGACCTACCGCGCCTCGCTGGTCCTCTCGAAGAACGAGGGCAACTTCCTCACCACCTTCGAGTGGAACGCGACCGCGACCCCGCCCGTCTTCGGCATCGCCGTCCTCGCCTTCGGCACGATCGTCACCTCGATCATCGCCATGCTGATCGCAGTCCCCGTGGCCGTCGGCATCGCCCTCTTCATCACGCACTACGCGCCGAAGAAGCTGGGCGGCCCCATCGCCTACGTCATCGACCTGCTGGCCGCCGTGCCGTCCATCGTGTACGGCCTGTGGGGCGCCCTCTTCCTGGTGCCGCACATGCAGGGCCTGTTCGGCTGGCTCGACGACTACTTCGGCTGGACCGGGATCTTCGCCTGGCAGGGCGGCGCCCCGCGCACCCTGCTCACCGTCGGCATCCTGCTGGCGATCATGATCCTGCCGATCATCACGAACGTCTCCCGCGAGGTCTTCCGACAGGCCCCCCTGATGCACCAGGAGGCGGCCCTCGCGCTCGGCGCGACCCGCTGGGAAGTCATCCGCATGTCGGTCATCCCGTTCGGCCGCTCCGGTGTGATCTCCGCGTCGATGCTCGGCCTCGGCCGCGCGCTCGGCGAGACGATGGCCGTCGCCACGGTCCTCTCCCCCGACTTCCTGATCCACGCCAGCCTGCTCGACCCGGGCGGCGGCACCTTCGCGCAGAACATCGCCGCGAAGTTCTCCGAGGCCAACGACCAGGGCCGCGACGCCCTGATCGCCTCGGGTCTGGTCCTCTTCGTCATCACCCTGCTGGTCAACGGCGCCGCCCGGCTGATCATCGCCCGCCGCAAGGAGTACTCGGGGGCCAACGCATGAGCCACGCGACCGCACCTGCACCCGTGAAGCGCCCCTCGTCCCTGAGCGCCGCCCGCCTGCCCCGCTGGTCCCCCTGGGCCATCGCGGTCGGCTCGGTCGCCGCCGGCTGCGCGATCGGCCTCGGCGCCGGACTCGACAGCAAGATCCAGTGGGGCCTGCTCGCGGCGCTCCTGTTCGTCCTCGCCACCTACGCGCTCGGCGCCAAGGTCGAGGGCCGGCGCCAGGCCAAGGACCGGGTCGCGACCAGCATCGTCTGGGTCGCCTTCGTCCTGGCCGTGATCCCGCTCGCCTCCCTCGTCTACGAGACGGTCAAGCGCGGCATCAAGGTCCTCGACCCGTACTTCCTGACCCACTCGATGGGCTTCGTCACCGCGTACCAGCCCGGCGGCGGCATCTACCACGCGATCCTCGGCACCCTGGAGCAGGTCGGCCTCGCCACCCTGATCTCGGTCCCGATCGGCCTGCTCACGGCGATCTACCTGGTGGAGTACGGCCGCGGCAAGCTCGCGAAGGCGGTGACCTTCTTCGTCGACGTCATGACGGGCATCCCGTCGATCGTCGCGGGCCTGTTCATCCTCAGCTTCTGGATCCTGATCCTCGGCTTCGGCTTCTCCGGCTTCGCCGGCTCGATGGCCCTGTCGATCCTGATGATCCCGGTCGTGGTCCGCTCCACCGAGGAGATGCTCAAGCTCGTCCCGAACGAGCTGCGCGAGGCGTCCCTGGCCCTCGGCGTCCCGAAGTGGCGCACCATCCTCAAGGTCGTCCTGCCGACGTCGATCGGCGGCATCACGACCGGCGTGATGCTGGCGGTCGCCCGTATCGCGGGCGAGACGGCCCCGGTGCTGCTGCTGGTCTTCGGCAACCCGCTGATCAACGGCAACCCGTTCGACGGCCCGCAGGCCTCGCTGCCGCTGTACATCTACCAGCAGTACGCGAGCAGCGGCGGCAGCCAGGCGGCGTACGACCGCGCCTGGGCCGCGGCCCTGGTCCTCATCGCCTTCATCATGATCCTCAATCTCGTGGCCCGCGGCATCGCCCGCTGGAAGGCCCCGAAGTCCGGTCGCTGACGCGGCCATACGTAGCGACGTATCGGAAGTGAACTAGTTATGGCCAAGCGAATCGACGTCAGTGGGCTCACCGCCTACTACGGCTCCCACAAGGCGATCGAAGACATCTCGATGACGGTCGAGCCCCGCTCGGTGACGGCCTTCATCGGCCCGTCGGGCTGCGGCAAGTCGACGTTCCTGCGCACCCTCAACCGGATGCACGAGGTCACCCCCGGCGGCCGCGTCGAGGGCAAGGTCCTGCTGGACGACGAGGACCTGTACGGCAGCCACATCGACCCGGTCGCCGTGCGCCGCACGGTCGGCATGGTCTTCCAGCGCCCGAACCCCTTCCCCACGATGTCGATCTTCGACAACGTGGCGGCGGGCCTGAAGCTCAACGGCAAGTACAAGAAGTCCGAGCTGAACGACGTGGTGGAGAAGTCGCTCAAGGGCGCCAACCTCTGGAACGAGGTCAAGGACCGTCTGAACAAGCCCGGCTCGGGCCTGTCCGGCGGTCAGCAGCAGCGGCTGTGCATCGCCCGCGCCATCGCGGTCGAGCCCGACGTCCTGCTGATGGACGAGCCCTGCTCGGCCCTCGACCCGATCTCCACGCTCGCCATCGAGGACCTGATCGGCGAGCTCAAGGAGCGCTTCACGATCGTCATCGTGACGCACAACATGCAGCAGGCGGCCCGCGTCTCGGACCGCACCGCGTTCTTCAACCTCGCGGCGGTCGGCCAGCCCGGCAAGCTCATCGAGATCGACGAGACGGAACGCATCTTCTCCAACCCGTCGGTCCAGGCCACCGAGGACTACATCTCGGGCCGCTTCGGCTAGCCCACACCCCCACCGACCCCTCGTGGCGCTGCATGGCGGTGCCGCCACGAGGCAAGAGAAAAGGCCCGCCCCCGAGAGGGGGCGGGCCTTTTCAGTGCCTGGGCCGGGTGGGCCTGTCTTTCAGGGGCGCGGGGAACTGCGCGACCAGCCCCACCGGCGGTGAGCCGAAACTCAGCCGAAGGCCAGATAGACGATGCCGTAGCTCGCCGCGGCGACCAGCGCCGCCGCCGGCATCGTGATGAACCACCCGATGACGATGTTCTTGGCGACACCCCAGCGAACGGCGTTCACCCGCTTCGTCGCACCGACACCCATGATCGCCGAGGTGATGACGTGCGTCGTGGAGATCGGCGCGTGGAACAGGAACGCCGAGCCGAACATGATCGAGGCGCCCGTGGTCTCCGCGGCGAACCCCTGCGGCGGGTCCAGCTCGATGATCTTGCGACCCAGGGTCCGCATGATCCGCCAGCCACCGGCGTACGTACCGGCCGACAGCATCACGGCACACACGATCTTGACCCAGACCGGAATCGGGTCCTCGAACGTCTCGTGGCCGCCGATGACGAGCGCCATGACCACGATGCCCATGGTCTTCTGCGCGTCCTGCAGACCGTGCCCGAGCGCCATGCCGGCCGCCGAGACGGTCTGCGCGATACGGAATCCGCGCTTCGCCTTGTGCGGGTTGGAGCGCCGGAACAGCCACATGATGAGCGTCATCACCAGGTAACCGGCGACGAGACCGATCACCGGCGACGTGAACATCGGGATGACGATCTTCTCGAGCACGCCGGACCAGTACACGGTGGTCCCACCGGCCAGGGCCGCGCCGACCATGCCGCCGAACAGCGCGTGCGACGACGACGAGGGCAGCCCGAAGTACCAGGTGATGAGGTTCCACACGATCGCGCCCGCGAGGGCGGCGAACAGGATGCCCATGCCCTTCTGGCCCTCGGGCGTCGCGATGATGCCCTCACTGACCGTCTTGGCGACACCGCTGCCGAGGAAGGCACCGGCCAGGTTCATCACCGCGGCCATGGCCAGTGCCGCACGAGGCGTCAGCGCACGGGTGGATACGGATGTGGCGATCGCGTTCGCGGAGTCGTGGAAGCCGTTCGTGTACGTGAATCCGAGCGCGACGCCGATCGTCACGATCAGTGTGAAGGTGTCCATGAGCCGGCCTCAGGACTCCTTCACGGCGATGGTCTCCACCGTGTTGGCCACGTGCTCGAAGGCGTCAGCGGCCTCTTCCAGCACATCGACGATCTGCTTGAGCTTCAGCACCTCGATGGCGTCGTACTTGCCGTTGAAGAGCGTCGCGAGCAGCTTGCGGTGGATCTGGTCGGCCTGGTTCTCCAGACGGTTGACCTCGATCCAGTACTCGGTGAGGTTGTCCATGGTGCGCAGGTTCGGCATGGCCTCGGCGGTCAGCTCGGCCGCCCGCGCCAGCACCTCGATCTGCTGCTCCACACCCTTGGGGAGCTCCTCGACCTGGTACAGGACGACCAGGTCGACGGCCTCCTCCATGAAGTCCATGATGTCGTCGAGGGACGACGCGAGGTTGTAGATGTCCTCGCGGTCGAACGGCGTGATGAAGGAGGAGTTCAGCTGGTGGAAGATCGCGTGGGTGGCGTCGTCACCGGCGTGTTCGGCTGCCCGCATCCGCTCCGCGATCTCGGCCCGGGCGGAGGAATCCGCCCCGAGCAGTTCCATCAGGAGCTTCGAGCCCGTGACGATGTTGTCCGCGGACGCGGCAAACATGTCGTAGAAGCTCGTCTCCCTGGGGGTCAGACGAAAGCGCACGTGGGGTCCTCGGGGTGCTCTGGATTCGGTCAGGCTGATGCTAGGCGCATCATCCGGCCACGGCTAACCGGCGTTCCCCCAGTGTCGCCCATCAGGCACAGTGATCAGCACTGGGTCCCGTGAACGGCCCGGACCCTGGGAAAATTCGGTACCATATACCCACCGGGGGTATATGGATCACAACGGGAGGTCGGACACGATGACCACGGACGCGACAGAAGCGGAACCCACGGCCGAGATCGTGACCGACCACGACCGCGGCATCCACGGGTACCACCATCAGAAGGACGAACACCTCAAGCGCCTGCGCCGGATCGAGGGCCAGATCCGCGGGCTGCAGCGGATGGTCGACGAGGACGTCTACTGCATCGACATACTCACCCAGGTCTCGGCCTCCACGAAGGCCCTGCAGTCCTTCGCGCTCCAGCTCCTGGAGGAGCACCTGCGGCACTGCGTGGCCGACGCCGCGGTCAAGGGCGGCGACGAGATCGACGCCAAGGTCGAGGAGGCCACGAAGGCGATCGCGCGACTGCTGCGCACCTGATGAGTTCCCAGGCGGGGGCCTGGCCCGGGACTCTTGTTCTGCGGGTTCAGTCCTCGCCGTCCGAGCCGCCGGGCAACGCCTCGGCGACCTGCAGCACCTCGTCGATCCGGTCCGCGCTGAGCCGCCCCTCGGCGACCGCGGACGCCGCGATGATCAATTCACCGCACAGCTCGATCTCGGCGAGGGCGACGTGGTCCTGAACCGCTGTACCACCAACGGGAGCCACGTTCATCACCTCTTCCAGCCATCGGGGGTCGACTTCCCAGAGTAGGGAGCGCTCTACTCACCGCGCATGGCACGGAAGAACCATTTACGGCCCCCCACAGGACCCCCTACTTCTCGGCGACCTCACCCGCGAAGATGTCCCCCTTCTGAGGCAGCCGGACGCTCGCGGGCTTCCCGAACCCGTACAACAGGGTCGTCGACGCCACCGCGACGTCCTTCTTCTGCTGCGTGTTGGCGAAGCTGAAGCGGTGCCGGACCTTGCGGATCAGACCGTCGTCGTCGAGGTACACGTCGAACGGCACCGGCCCCTTGCCGAACCCTTTCGCCGCCGCGGCGAGCGCCCCCTTGTTCCCCGCGGACGCGGCCTTCGCGGCGGCGCCGAGATCGAGAGTCCCCTTGTAGTGCCGCGTCGGCACCCCGGCCACGTCGGCCTCCCCCTCGTACGTCGCCCTGCGCACGCCCCGCAGCAGTTCCACCGCGGCGAGCGGATCGGTGGCGCCGCCCGTGACGAGATTGCCGTCGGTCAGCGACGCGGTGTCGACCCGCACCCACTTGTCGGCGGGCACACCCGCGCCCCGGTTCTTCATGAAAAGGGCGCCGGGGGCGAGGAGTTCGGTGATCGGCCGGTGCTCCTGGGCGCCGGCCGCGTCCTGCGGCAGCTGCACCTTCAGCTCGCCCAGGCCCTTGCGGTAGTCGTAGACGCCCGAGCCCCGGATGGTGATCCGGGTGCCGCCGCTGGCCATCTCCATCGACGTACGCGCCTGGGAACTGCCCTCGCGCACCAGCCGGTCGGCGGCCTGGCGCACGGCCTGGGCCGGATCGGCGGTCCGGTCCCCCGCCTCGGCGCCACCGCCGCATCCGCCGGCACCGGCCACGATCCCCGCCGCGGCGACGGCCGCCGCCGCTCTTCTCATCGGGCGCCCGTGCTGCTGCACCACCATCGCTTGTCTACCCCCAAGCCTGTCCGTGCGTCTGCGGCCCCGCTGTTGCCCGGGTTAACGACGAGTAGGGTCGACCGTCACGCGAACGGGGGGTTTACATGAGCCCGCTACCGTGGCCGGGTGGCACAACAGCAGCAGGATCATGCGACGACGGTCGTGGAGCAGGGCCGGTTCTGCCTGGCCCGGTGCACCTGCGGCTGGCGCGGCCCCGCGAGACGCGCGCGCAGCAAGGCCCGTTCGGATGCGGAGGAGCACGCCCGGGCCGCATAGCAGCCGGCGGGAACCCACGGCTCCCGGATCTCGTCTCGTACCCCGGGAAGCAACGGGTGGCCGAGGGAGACACGGCATGCAGCGGCGTACGTTCATAGCGGCCTCGGCGGCCGCACTCACCGCGGGCGCGACCGCCGCCTGCGACGCGGGCGACAGCCCCGCGCCGGCGTCCTCGTCGTCCTCGGCGTCGGCCCCGGTGCGCTCCACGAGCGCGAGCGCCACGGTCCGCGCCGCGGCCGACCTGGACGCGCTGGCCAAGGACCTCGACGGCTCCCTGGTCCGCCCCGGCCAGTCGGCGTGGGCGGCGGCCCGTCAGCTCTACAACACCCGCTACGACACGCTGAAGCCCAGCGCGGTGGCGTACGCCGCCGGGCCCGACGACCTCCGTACGGCCCTCGCGTACGCCCGCGCCCGCAAGGTCCCGGTCGCCATCCGCAACGGCGGCCACTCGTACGCGGGCTGGTCCTCGGGCGACGGCCGGCTGATCCTCGACGTGTCCCGCATGAAGAGCGTCCGCGTCACCGGCGGCGAGGCGGTCGTCGGCGCGGGCGCGAAACTCATCGACGTCTACCGGGCGTTGGCCGCGAAGGGCGTCACCATCCCGGCGGGCTCGTGCCCCACGGTCGGCGTCTCGGGCCTCACCCTCGGCGGCGGCCACGGAGTGGTGTCCCGGGCGTACGGCCTGACCTGCGACAGCCTCACGCGGGCCACTCTGATCACGGCGGACGGCAAGGAGCTGACCGCGGACTCCTCGACGAACAAGGACCTGTTCTGGGCGCTCCGCGGCGCGGGCAACGGCCAGTTCGGCGTCGTCACGGAGCTCCGCTTCAAGACGCACCCCGCGCCGCAGGCCGTGTCCGCGTACATGACGTGGCCCTGGTCGAAGGCGGCGACGGTCCTCAAGGCCTGGCAGAAGTGGGGCCCGGACCAGCCCGACGAGATCTGGTCGTCGCTGCACGTGGCGAACGCGGCGGGCGGCCGCCCCACCATCTCCGTGTCGGCGTTCTCGCTCGGCACGTACACCGAGCTCCAGAACGCCGTCGACCGGCTCGCCGACGGCCCCGGCGGCCCGGGGCCGTCCACCTCGGTCTCGCTCAAGCGCCGCTCGTACGAGGAGTCGATGGAGGTCTACGCGGGCTGCTCCGCCTTCTCCTCCGACGCCCAGTGCCACCTCCCCGGCGCCACTCCCGGCCGCTCCCCGCAGGGCGCGCTGCAGCGCGAGACGTACGCGGCGCACTCGGACTTCTTCGACGCCTCGCTGTCGGACGCGGGGGTGCGCGCCCTGCTCAGGCAGCTGGAGACGGTGTCGGCGGGCGCGGGCTCGGTCGCGCTGACGGCGCTCGGCGGCGCGATCAACCGGGTCGACCCGACCGCCACGGCGTTCGTCCACCGCCGCTCGCGGATGCTCGCGCAGTACATCGTGTCGTGGCGCCCCGGCACGTCCGGCACGACGGCCCGGGGCTGGCTGAAAAAGGCGCACGACGCGATGCGCCCGTACGCGTCCGGGGCGGCGTACCAGAACTACACGGACGCGACCCTGACGGACTGGAAGAAGGCCTACTACGGCGACGCGGCCGGCCGGCTGACGAAGGTGAAGCGCAGGTACGACCCGTCAGGGTTCTTCAGCTTCCCGCAGGCGCTGTAGTCACGCCCGGTCCCGGAGGGGCCGGACCGGGGAACCCCCACCCCGTATGGAGCACGCGACACGCCCTCGGGTGGCCCAGACCCCCGGGCGGGGTTGCGCTGAATTCATGAACACTCCCCGAATAGTCGCCGCCACCGCGGCCACCGCCGCCGTCCTCACCCTGGGTGCCGCCACGGCGGCCGCTCTTGACGGCGGATCAGCCCACCCGGAGGCCGGTCCGCTCGCGGCGGCGTCCGCCACGGTCGCCCTGGCGGCCGGCGCCACCGGACTCGCCCTCGGCCGCGGCGAGACCGCTACGCGGCCAGGTCCCGCTCCTCGGCGGAGCCGGACGACCCTCGCGCCTCAGGAAGCTCCACCGCTCCCCGAGCCGGTGTCGCAGCCCTAGGCGACCAGACCAGCCACGCGGCACGGGACCGCCCGATCGCCCTGGCCAGCGGCGTCAGCAGCGCCGAGGCGAGCGGCGAGAGCAGCAGCGCGACGGCGGTGCCGAGCGCGAACCCGCCGACGACATCGGTCGGGTAGTGCACGCCCATGAAGACCCGGCAGAACCCTTCGAGGACGGCGAGCCCGATCCCGGCCAGGCCGAGCTTGCGGTGGGCGACGAAGAGCGCGGCGCCCATGGCCATGGCGAGGGTGGCGTGGTCGCTGACGAACGAGAAGTCGTTCTTCCCGTGGACCAGGAGCGTGAGCCCTTCGTGGTCCTTGAAGGGCCGCGGCCGCTCGACGAATGACCGGATCGGCACGTTCACCAGAACGGCGACGGCCGCGGCGAGCGGCGCCCACACGACGGCGGCGACGGACGAGGCGGCGTCCTCGAGCGCGTTCCGCTTGCGCGCGCCCCACCAGCACCACAGGACCACGAGCACCAGCCCGAGCAGGATCCCGTACTCGCCGACGAACGCCATGGCGCGGTCGAACCAGCCCGGAGTGTCGTCCGTCAGCCCGTTGATGTCGTAGAGCAGGGAGACGTCAGGGTTCGACCCGGAACTCTCGATCGCCTCGAGTCCAGCCATGATTCAGCGGCCCCTTCGTCTTCAGCCACCCCCGTGGTCGTTTTCCGGTTCAGCAAGAGGAACGCACGGTCCCACCGCCTACGTTCCACACTCCACCGAATGATCACGCAGACGTTATCGAAGAGAGACAGAAACCCGCAGCTCAGGGCCAGGCCTTAACGGAGAGTTCCAGCCACGTCACACTTCGGGCGACTTGCTCGGCAGCGCCTTGGCACCGTCCTCGGTGACCCGCGTCGCCCCGAAGTAGTCCGGGGTGTCGACCGGGTCGAAGCGGATGACCGCCCCGGTCCGCGGCGCGTCGATCATGTACCCGCCCCCCACATAGATCCCCACGTGCCGGATGGCCCGGCTGTTGGTGAGGTCGTCGGAGAAGAAGACCAGGTCCCCCGGCAGCAACTCGTCCCGCTTCGGGTGCGGCCCGGCGTTGTACTGGTCATTGGCGACACGCGGCAGCGTGACGCCCACGCTCTCGTACGCGGCCTTCGTCAGCCCGGAGCAGTCGAACCGCCCGCCCTGGTCGGCCGTCCCGTTCCCGCCCCACAGATAAGGGGTCCCCAGCTTCTTCTGCGCGTAGTAGATGGCGCTCGCGGCCTGCTGCGAGGGCTGCACCCGCCCCACGGGCCGCGCGAAGCTCTTCTCCAGGGTCGTGATGGTCTTCACGTAGTTCTGCGTCTCGCGGTACGGCGGCACGCCCTTGTACTTGATGACGGCGTACGCCCCCGCGTTGTACGCGGCCAGCATGTTCTTCGTCGGGTCGCCGGGCGCGTCCTTCACGTACGAGGCGAGCTTGCAGTCGTAACTGGCGGCCGACGGGATCGCGTCGTTCGGGTCCCAGATGTCGCGGTCCCCGTCCCCGTCCCCGTCGACGCCGTGCGCGGCCCAGGTCCCGGAGATGAACTGCGCGATGCCGTACGCCTTCGCCGGCGACGTGGCCTTCGGGTTGAAGCCGCTCTCCTGGTAGAGCTGCGCGGCGAGCAGCGCCGGGTTGATCGCGGGGCACAGATTGCCCCACTTCTGCACGAGCGACTGGTAGGCGACCGGCACGGCCCCCTTGGCGAGGCCTACGGCGCCCTGCCCGACCCCGTTCGTCAGGCTCCCGGCGGCCATATAGGTGCCGACGACGAGCAGCGTCACGAACCCGGTTCCCCCCGCGACGGCCGACCCTGCGACGATCCACGCCTTACGCACCGTCAACCGCCCTTCGCCGCACGGGAGTCCACCGACGTCACAGTCTAGAGGGGCTCCGGCCGCCCGGCCGGGAGTTCCCCGGGCGACCCTCGGAGAGGGACACCACGAACCGTCATTGCCCGGCGTGACCAGGCGTGATACACAGAGTGACCATACGTTCCCTCGTATACGGAACCGCCCGTGAGGCGGCCCGGCGACCGCGGGACCGTAGGAACTCGGCCAACGAATGGCGCCAAGTGTGCAGGCATCCGCGCCAATCTGAGCAAGAATGGGCCTGACCTCTGCGCTGCGGCGGGGGCGACAGAACTACCCACATGGGGCGGTGAGTTACACATGCTGCTGGCAGCCGAAAAGGGCGACATCACGACCATCATCGGCGGGATCGCCCCCGACTGGGGCCCGTTCGGAACTCTGGGCAACGAGGCACGCGTGATGATCGAGGTGGTGATGGCGGTAGCCATCCTGCTCTGCCTCGGCATCGCGATCTGGGGCGCGGCCAAGCAACGGATCGGGGCCACGGCCCTGCGCGACACCTTCAGCGCCGAGCAGGGCAAGGGCCTGATCATCGCGGGCCTGACCGGGGTCTTCATCATCGGCTCGCTCGGGACGCTCTTCACGATCGTGTACGGCATGGCCGTCTAGCCCGGCGACGCCCGGTCCCTTCGCCGTACGTCCTGCGGCGAACGTACCGTCAGTTTCGGTCCGGTCCCACCCGGTTACCTGTCCTAGGCCTTCTACCCCACCTGTCCTGTCGTGCCCACCGGCTGAGGTTGCGTCTCCCTGATGTCGAGTCACCACACCGCGCCCGCGCGGGAACCAGCACGGCTACCGTCGTATCCGGTGGATGCGGCGGTTCAGCAAGAGGTTGAGGGGGCGTGCCCGCGATGAGTCTCGACGACCGGCACGACGACACCTACGGCGGCACCGGGCAGACCCGGACCCGGCTGCCCGAGGGGTCGGGCGGCGACGTGTACGGAGGCGCGCGCAGACCCGGCCGCTCCTCGTCCCGTTCCCTGGTCACGGTGGTCGGCGTCGTGGTGCTCCTGATCGCGGCGATCGCCTTCGCGAACAGGGGCGGCGACGACGACGATGCCTCCGGCGGGAGCGGAAGTACGGGCTCCGGCGCGAAGTCCTCCCCCACGTCCCCGACCGGCACGAAGCCGGTGGGGTCGGGGTTCGCACACGATGAGCAGGGGGTTCAGTCGGCGGCGGCGAATTATGCGGTTCAGTTGGGCGGGGACGGCATGTTCAGCGCGGACCGACGGCACGCCATCGTGGACGGCATCTACACGCCCGCAGCGGCGGCGAAGCTCAAGGGCCCCATGGACAAGGCCTACTCCGCCGAGTTCCTGAACAAGCTCGGCCTCGACGCGAACGGCAACCCGCCCCAGGGCAGCACGTTCGTCTCCCGGACCGTCCCGGTGGGCACCAAGACGCTGCAGTACAGCGACGGCACCGCCAAGGTGTCGGTCTGGTACATGGGGCTCCTCGGCATCTCCGGGACCGGCTCGACCAACCCCGTCACCACGTCCTGGCAGACCTGGACCTTCACCCTCCAATGGTCCGGTGACGACTGGAAGATCACCTCGGACTCCCAGAAGAGCGGCCCGACGCCCGTCCCCGGCGACGAACGTGCCTCCAACTCCGACGACATCAGCAAGGCGATCGAGGAGTACGGAGGGTTCTCCTATGCCCGGTAGTCCACGCCTGGCGCTCAGGCTCACCGCGACGGTCGCTGCCGTACAGGCCGTGGCCGTGCTGACGGCCACCCGCGTCTTCGCGGCGCCGGACCCCGACCCGTCGAGCGACCCCTGCGACCTTCTGATCGGCCCCGCCAAGAAGTACTGCTCGCGCGACGACAGCGGCAGCGGGAGCACCGGAGGCGGCGGCGACATGCCGCCGGGCACCACCAACCCCCTCGACCCCCTCTCCAGCCTCGCCAAGGGCTGTGCCGACGCCGCGTCCTGGACCGTCGACAAGCTCAGTGAAGCCGTGCAGAAGACGGCCACGGTCGACTTCACCAATCAGAAGTTCCTGCAGCAGTACGCCGTCGTGTTCGCCGCGTCGACCATCCTCACGCTCCTGCTGTGGCTGCTCGCCGTCGCGAAGCGGGCCGTGCGCGGCGTGCCGCTGAGCACGGCGATCTCGGAGGCCATCGGGTTCCTCTGGCTGACCGTCCTCGCCTCGGCCTTCACGCCGCTCATCCTGTACACCGTCGTGTCCGCGGCGGACGGCGTCACCGACGTCCTGGCGAAGGCGACGGGGAATCAGACGGACACGTTCTTCGGGACGTTCTCCGAGGCCCTGAAGAAGGGCGACGACATCGGCGGCGGCCCGATCATGCTGATCGTCGTGTCGCTGGTGTCCATCGTCGCGGCCGGCGTGCTCTACCTGGAGCTGTATCTGCGTGCCGTGCTGCTGTACGTCGGCGCCCTGCTCGGCGTCGTCGTGTACTCGGGGCTCGTCGACAAGAACCTGTGGGGCCATGTCCGCCGCTGGGTCGGGATCATGGTCGCCGTCATCCTCGTCAAACCGGTCATCGTGATCGTGCTGGGCCTCGCGGGCGCCCTGTCCAGCAGCGGCGACGGGCCCGACTCGCTGGCCGCGGTCGTCTCCGGCCTCGCCATCGTGCTGCTCGCCATCTTCGCGAGCGGCATGATCTACCGCTTCGTCCCGGGCTTCGGCGACGAGATGGCCAACGTACGGAAGAACCGCATCATGCAGGGCGCCGAGGGCAAGGCAGCCGCCGCGTTCACCTCGCCCGCCGCACTCGTCTCGCAGGGCATCAAGACCCACAGCGCCCGCGCGGACAGCGGAGGTCAGGGCGGCGGTGCCAGCCAGGCCCGGCCCGCCAACCCCGCGTCCGGCGGCGTGGCCGCGCACAGCACGCGCCCGGCCGCCTCAGGGAGCGGCGGCGGAACTGTCCCCTCCGCCGCACCTCCGCCCCGTACGAGCCCCACGAACACTCCGCACGCGGGCAGCCGCGGTAGCGGTGGTGGCAATTCCGGCATCAACAGCAACGGCAAACCGCAAGGAGGTGCAGGGCGTTGACGACCCAGTCCCATGTGTCCCCTCCGGTCACGCCCCGCCGTACATATCTGATCGGCCGCGCCCGGCCGAACGCGATCGTCGGCAGGAACCGCGAGTCCGGCGAGATCGCCCTGATCATCGGCGGGGCGTTCCTCGGCATGATGTGCGGGCTGCTCGTCCCTGTTCTGTCCCTGCGGATCGTGCTGCTGATGGGTTTCCCGCTCGTCGCGCTCGCCGCGGTCTACGTGCCGTACAAGAACCGCACCTTCTACAAGTGGTTCGAGATCAACCGGAGCTACAAGCGTTCGCTGAAGCGCGGCACCGCCTACCGCTCGCGGGCGATGGAGGCCGGGGTCCGGTTCGACGGGCGTGAGGTCGAGGTCGGGCCGCCGCCGGGCATCGGCCGGCTGACGTGGCTCGCCGCGCCGTTCGGCCCGGACGAGATCGCCGTGCTCCTGCACGCCGACCGGCGTACCGTCACCGCCGCCATCGAGATCGAGGGCCCGGGCGTCGGGCTGCGCGACTCGGAGGACCAGGAGGCGCTGGTCGACCGGTTCGGCACCCTGCTGAAGCACGTGGCCAACGGCGACGGGTTCGTGACCCGCCTGCAGATGCTGGCCCGCACCCTGCCCGCCGACCCGGACGCGCACGCCAAGGACGTGGCCGTTCGCGGCGACGGCCGTTCCCTGGGCTGGCTGCAGGAGTCGTACGACCAGCTGCAGTCCATGGTGTCGACCAGCAGCGAGCAGCACCGCGCCTACCTCGTGGCCTGCATGCACTACACGCGCGAGCTGGCCGCTGAGGCGAACGCGATGGCGCGGGCCACCCGCCCGAAGGCCGGCAAGAAGGTCGACCGGGACGCGGGCCTCGCCGTCGTCATGGCGCGCGAGCTGACCGACATCTGCTCGCGCCTCCAGGAGGCCGACATCCGCGTTCGGCAGCCGCTGGGACAGGGGCGGCTCGCCTCGCTCATCCACTCCATGTACGACCCGGACCACCCCATCGACCACATCCAGGCGATGACGAAGCGCAACGCCTGGCCCGCCGAGCTCGACGCGATGGAGCCGACGTACCTGCAGGCGAAGACCCGGGAGTCGTCGACGCGCGCGCCCTGGTGCCACGCCACCGCCTGGGTCAAGGAGTGGCCGATGACGCCGGTCGGCGTCAACTTCCTCGCGCCGCTGCTCGTCCACACCCCGGACGTCATCCGGACCGTCGCCGTCACGATGGACCTGGAGCCGACGGAGGTCGCGATCGAGCGCATGCTGACCGAGAAGACGAACGACGAGGCGGACGCGTCCCGCGCCGCCAAGATGAACCGGACCGTCGACCCCCGCGACATCGCCGCCCACGGCCGCCTCGACCAGCGCGGCGAGGACCTGGCCAGCGGCGCGGCGGGGGTCAACCTCGTCGGCTACATCACGGTCTCGTCCCGCAACCCGGACGCGCTCGCCCGCGACAAGCGCACTATCCGGGCTTCGGCCGGGAAGTCGTACCTGAAGCTGGAGTGGTGCGACCGGGAGCACCACCGGGCATTCGTGAACACCTTGCCGTTCGCCACCGGCATCCGACGGTAGTCCCGTACTCCCCCAAGGCCAGAAGGTAGGCACGCTCATGCGGGATCCGTTGTCGCTCCTCACGGACGCCTTCACCTCCTTCCTGTTCGGGAAGGTGGAGACGACCCGGCTGCCGGTGCGTACGTCGACGGGGCAGGCGCAGGCCGTCTACCTGCCGACCGCCGCGCCCGGCCTCGGCGACTCGGGCGTGATCATCGGCCGCGAGGTGTACTCCGGCAAGGGCTACATCTACGACCCCTTCCAGCTGTACGGGCAGCAGCTGCCGGCCCCGCACTGGCTGGTCCTCGGCGAGTCCGGCAACGGCAAGTCGGCCCTGGAGAAGACGTACGTCCTGCGGCAGTTGAGGTTCCGGGACCGGCAGGTCGTCGTCCTCGACGCGCAGGGCGAGGACGGGGTCGGCGAATGGAACCTGATCGCGCAGGAGCTGGGGATAACTCCCATCCGGCTCGACCCGACGGCCGCGCTCGACATGGGCATCCGGCTGAACCCGCTGGACCCGGCGATCACCACGACGGGGCAGCTCGCGCTGCTCCGCACGATCATCGAGGTCGCGATGGGGCACGGCCTCGACGAGCGGTCCGGGTTCGCGCTCAAGGTCGCGCACGCGTACGTGAACGAGACGATCGTCGAGCGCCAGCCGGTGCTGACCGACATCGTCGAGCAGCTCCGGCACCCGGAGCCGGAGTCGGCCGAGGCCATGAACGTGGCCATAGAGGACGTACGGGCGTGGGGTCTCGATGTCGCGCTGGTGATCGACCGGCTCGTCGACGGTGACCTGCGGGGCATGTTCGACGGCCCGACGACCGTGGGCATCGACCTGGACGCCCCGCTGATCGTCTTCGACCTCTCGCACATCGACCGGAACTCGATCGCGATGCCGATCCTGATGGCGATCGTCGGCGTGTGGCTGGAGCACACCTGGATCCGGCCCGACCGGAAGAAGCGCATCTTCCTGGTCGAGGAGGCCTGGCACATCATCAACTCGCCTTTCGTGGCGCAGCTGTTCCAGCGTCTGCTGAAGTTCGGGCGGCGGCTCGGCCTGTCCTTCGTGGCGGTCGTGCACCACCTGAGCGACGTGGTCGACGGGGCGGCGGCCAAGGAGGCGGCGGCGATCCTCAAGATGGCGTCGACACGGACCATTTATGCGCAGAAGGCAGACGAGGCCAGAGCCACCGGCCGGGTCCTCGGTCTGCCGCGCTGGGCGGTCGAGATCATCCCGACCCTCACCCCCGGCATCGCGGTCTGGGACGTCAACGGCAATGTCCAGGTGGTCAAACACCTGGTCACCGAGACGGAACGCCCGTTGGTCTTCACCGACCGCGCCATGACCGAGTCGTCCAGCGACACGACCGGCGACGACGCCCTGTACGCCGCCGAGCTGGAGGCCGAGGAGCGGGCGGCGGCCTTCGTCGAGCAGCGCCTCAGCGACTCCTCCGAGTCCACGGTGGCGTGACGATGCGGGACGAGCGGCGGTACCGCGACGAGCGCGGCCGGGGCATCCCCGACGGTCTCCTGCTCGGCGTCCTGGCGTTCCTGCTGGGCATGACGATCATGGTGTGGTCGGCGACGGGCCTGGCGGGTCTGTTCGCCAAGGGCGCCTGGCCGTCGCAGGTGACGTTCGGTCATACGCCGCTGGCCATGCGCTACTTGATCGCCAAGCCTCATGACATGCCGGGCGCCTGGCCGAACACCCCGAAGGCGGAGCTCTCCGGGTACGGCCTCTTCTGGGGGCTGTTCATCGGGCAGTTGATGATCCTGGTGGTGCTGACGATCTTCGTGGCGGGCACGGTGGCCCGGTGGCGGGCGGTGCGGGCGAACCGCACCGCGGCCGCCGAGCGGGCCCCGGCGCCCCGCCAGGAGCGCGAGGCGGTGGCCACCGGCGCCGCCGCCGAGCCCGTACCGGCGCCGCCGGCCGTCACGCCCGTGCCGCCGCCGGCCCTGACGAAGGAGACGCCCCCGGCCGCGCCGGCACCCGCGCCCCTGCCCGTCGAGCAGGCACCGTCGGAGCCTCTCGTCGAACCGGCGGTCCCCGCCGCCCTGCCCGCTCCCCGCGGCCCCGTCCTCCTGGGCCCCCCGGCCGACCGCCACCCCTTGGCCGTCCAGGCGATCCGCGACGCCGAGGGCCCGGCCCTGGTCATCACCTCCGCTCCCGAGGTGTGGGCGGAGACGAAGGACGCCCGGGCCAAGCTCGGTCCGGTCCTCCTGTACGACCCGACGCACCGCTGCGACACCCCGGCCCGCATGCACTGGAACCCCGCGTCGGGCTGCGCGGACAAGGCCACGGCGGCCGGCCGCGCGACGGCGCTCCTCGCCCCGATAAGACCGACGGCCAGACTCGACTCGGCGGTGGCCGAGACCGCCGACACGCTGCTGCGCAGCTACCTGCACGCGGCCGCGGTCGACGGCAAGCCGTTCCGGCTCGTCCACCGCTGGGCGCAGGGCAGCCAGGTCCAGGACGCCGTACGCATCCTGCGCACGAACCCGAAGGCGGCCGCGGGCTCCGCGGGTGAGCTGGAGGCGGCGCTGACCTCGCATCCCGAACGCCGCGACATGGCACAGGAGTTGACGGCCCGCGCGCTGTCCTCCCTCTTCTCGGTCCACATCCGCGAGGCGTGCAACCCCAACCGAACTGATGCGCTCACCCTGGATTCCTTCGTCGACGAAGGGGGCACCCTTTATGTGGTGGGTGAAGCAATCGAGGACCCCAAGGGGAATCCCGGCGCGATGCCCCTGTTGACGGCCCTCGCCTCCAGCGTGGTCGAGCACGGCCGCCGCATGGCCGAAAGGTCACCTGCCGGCCGGCTCGACCCACCAATGACGCTCGTCCTGGACGACGTCGCGGCGGTGGCTCCACTTCCCCAGCTACCGGAGCTGCTGGCCACCGGAGCGGACCGGGGGTTGCCGACCCTGGCCCTGCTCCGGTCCCGGGAACAGGGCCGAAGCCGCTGGCCGGACGCCGAACTCCCGACCTTCTAGGCCGCTTTCGGGTTCGCGTACAGCCGCAGGAAGACATCCACGCCGCGCTCCACCCGCGCGTCGACCTCCGCGTCGGACATCGGCACGACCCCGAAGAACGTGTCCACGGTGACCGATCCGGCGGTCAGGAGCAGGAAGTACCGCGCCGCTTCCAGGGAGTTGGCCGCGTCGACGGCCAACAGGCCCTGCGCGCCGAGCTCGGCGAACCGCTCGCGCACCGCCTCCGCGACCGCCCGCGGCCCGATCCGCTGCCACTCCTCGACGACATCGGCGGGCAGGTGCGAGCCCTCCGAGATGATCTGCCGGACGAGCAGCATGTGCGGGCCGTGCTCACCGCGCCGCCCCAGCCATTCCCGCGCGAGCGAGCGGACGTCCTTCTCGACGTCCGTCACCTTGCCCAAGTGCCGCTCGATGAGCGCGACATGGGCCGCCGTGACGCTGGCGGCGCTGTCCATCAGCACCTCGCGGAACAGGTTCTCCTTGCCGCCGAAGTGGTTGTAGAGGGTGCGCGTCGAGACCCCGGCCTCGGCCGCGATCTCGTCGATGCCCGCGCGGGTGTACCCCTCTCGCCCGAACACCGTGCGCGCGCCGCGCAGCAGCGCCTGCCGCTTCTCGACCGTGCCCTTGCGCGGGCCCTGCCCGTGCTGATCCGCCATCCCGTACCTCCGTCCCGTCCAGCCTAGGCACAGCGACCTAGATACAACGACCGTTGCACTTACTACAACCACGGTTGTACTTTATCGCCATGGCAACCGACCCCCAGGCATCGGCGGCCCCCGCGTCCGGCGGCCGCCGCCCCACCTTCACCCTGATCGTCGTCCTCCTCGGCATGCTCACGCTCCCGATGGCCATGTCCGGGACCACGGTGGCCCTGCCCCGTATCGGCGCCGACCTCGACGCATCGGGCGCCGCCCTGCAGTGGGTGGTCGTCGGCTACTTCCTCGCCGCGTCCTCGTTCATGCTGGTCGCGGGGTCACTCGGCGACCTCTACGGCCGCCGCCGGATCCTCACGCTCGGCGCCGCGCTCTACACGGCCGGCACCCTGGCCTCGGCGCTCGTCCAGCACATCCTGCTCCTGGACGCGGCCCGCCTGGTCTCCGGCATCGGCGCCGCGGGCGTCATGGCCAGCGGCGGCTCGCTGCTCGCCGCGACCTTCACCGGCCCCGCCCGCACCCGCGTCTTCGCCTCGCTCGGCACCACGTCGGGCCTCGGCCTCGCTTTCGGCCCGACCTTCTCCGGCTGGCTCGTCGACGCGGTCGGCTGGCGCGCCACCTTCCTGTCCTACGTCGCCGTGGGCCTCGTCGTCCTCGTCGGCACCCGCCTGATGAGCGAGTCCCGGGCCGCGACCCGGCCGCGCGTGGACAAGGCGGGCGCGGCGGCGTTCATCGCGGGCCTCGCGCTCGCCCTCTTCGCGGTCACCCAGGGCGCCAAGTCCGGCTGGACATCGGCCGCGACGCTGCTCCCGGCCGCCCTCGCCCCGGCCCTCCTCCTCATCTTCGTACGCGTCGAACAGCGCATCGTCCGCACCGGCTCGGGCCGCCCGATCCTCGATCTGCGGCTCACCCGCAACCCGGCGTTCCTCGGCTGGGCCGTCGGCTCCTTCGGCCTCGGCGCGGGCACCACCGGCGCCCTCACCTTCCTGCCCACCTACCTCCAGGGCGCGAGCGGCACGACGGCCCGCGCGGCCGGCCTGACGCTCCTGCTGATGACGGTGCCGATCCTCGCCCTGCCCCCGCTCGGCGCCCGGCTCGTCAACCGGGGCGTCCCCGCCCGCCACCTGCTGGTGCTGTCCCTGCTGCTGATCGCCGCGGGCAACGCCTGGCTCACCACCCTGCACCCCGGCATCACCGCCGGCGCACTCGCGGGCCCGCTGCTCACCATCGGCGCAGGCCAGGGCCTGTCCATCGGCATCATCGACGCCCAGGCCCTGTCGATGGTCGCCCCGTCCGAGGTCGGCATGGCCTCCGGCTTCCTCAACACGGTCCGCGGCGGCATCGGCGCCGTCATGCTCACGGTCTTCGGCGCGCTGCTGCTCGCCGCCGTCACATCACGGGTCGGGTCGGGCCCGCTCGCCGCCCATGTGACCGCGGGCTCCGGCGGCCACGCCCAGGAGTTCACGGCCGCGTGGCGCGTGACGCTGTGGACCGTGACGGGCCTGATGGCGGCGCTGGCGGCCGTCACGTACACCCTGCTGCGCCCCGGACGCCGGGGCGCACAGCCTCAGACACCGAGCACGGACAAGGCCCTCACCACGACAGCTGCGTAGATCCACCAGGGCCTCGGTGACCCGCCAGGCCTCTCGTGGACCCGCCAGGTCCTCTCTTGCCCACCACCATCCACCGCCCCCAAGGAGAACCCGCCATGTCCGTCAACAGCCCCCTCCGCGTCGCCGTCGTCGTCGGCTCCACCCGCGACGGCCGCCTGGCCCCCACCGTCGGCACCTGGTTCACCGGCCAGGCCAGGACCCACGCCCCCGACACCCACTTCGACGTCATCGACCTGGCCGACCTGACGCTGCCCGACACCCACCCGGCCTGGGGCCACCCGCACACCCCGGAGCAGGCCGAGCTGGCCGCACGGGTGGACGCCGCCGACGCCTACGTGATCGTCACGCCCGAGTACAACCACAGCTTCCCGGCCCACCTGAAGCACTTCATCGACCTGCACCACCAGGAGTGGAAGGCCAAGCCGGTCGGCTTCGTGTCGTACGGCGGCGTCGGCGGCGGCCTGCGCGCGGTGGAACAACTCCGTCTGGTCTTCGCCGAGTTGCACGCCGTCACGGTCCGCGACGGCGTCAGCTTCCACCGCGCGACCCCCGGCCACTTCACCGAGGACGGCACGGCCCACGATCCGCAGGGCGCGGGCCAGGCCGCCAAGGTCCTGCTCGACCAGCTGGACTGGTGGGCCCACGCCCTGCGCACGGCCCGCGCCGAACGCCCCTACGCCTGAACCGCGCCGGCCGCGTCCGCGCCGAACACCATCTCGTGATCCACCTTGCAGGGGTCGGACGGATTCCGGACGGCCCCTCCGGTGCGGACGAACCCGAACCTCCGGTAGAACCTCTCGGCCCGCGCATTGTCCTGGTGGACGTGCAGCCGCACCCGCGTCACCCCGTCCTGCCCCAGCGCCCAGTCGACCGCCGCCGAGAACAGCTCCTCCGTCAGCCCGCGCCCCCGGTCCTCGGGCCGTACGAACACCCCGACGAGCTGCGCCTGCCGCTGCTCGACGACCTGCCCGAAGAAGTCCTCGGCGCCCGCCTCCTCGACGAGCACCACCACGGTCCCGGCCCACACGCCGTCCCGTCCCACCGCCACGAACTGCCGGGCCGACGTGCCGTGCGACGCCCCCGACGCCCGGTCCTGCCAGAAGCTGTCGGGCCGCGCCGCCGCCTGCTCGTACGTCTCCAGGAACGCCAGCGCGGCCACCGGGTCCCGCAGCGCGGCGAGCCGCAGCTCCTTCACGGCCCGCCACTCGTCGGCGCGCACGGCGCGGATCTCGTGGTCCATGCGCCGCACCCTACGGGCCCGTAGTACCTGGGTACTACAGCATGTTCCGTGGCCGGGTGCCCGGGGCGGACGCGGCCCAGGGCCACCTCACGGCACCTTCATAGCCATGACGATCCAAGCCCTCGGCCTCACCAAACGGTAC
Source organism: Streptomyces sp. cg35 (assembly GCF_050410835.1). Classification (NCBI taxonomy): domain Bacteria; kingdom Bacillati; phylum Actinomycetota; class Actinomycetes; order Kitasatosporales; family Streptomycetaceae; genus Streptomyces; species Streptomyces sp. cg35. Next base: position 4,794,332 of record NZ_CP191268.1, on the reverse strand, counting down.
GGCGACAAGACCGTCGTCGACGATCTGACCTTCACCGTCGAACCCGGCACGATCACCGGCTTCCTCGGCCCGAACGGCGCCGGCAAGTCCACCACCCTGCGCATGCTGCTCGGCCTCGACGCCCCCACCTCCGGCCGCGCCACCATCGGCGGCCGCTCCTACGCCACCCACCACGCGCCCCTGTGCGAGGTCGGCGCGCTCCTGGAGGCGAAGGCCGTCCACCCGGGCCGCACCGCCTTCCACCACCTCATGGGGCTCGCCCACACCCACGGCATCCCGCGCTCCCGCGTCGAGCACGTCCTCGGCCTCACCGGCCTCACGGACGTCGCAGGAAAGCGGGTCAAGGGCTTCTCCCTCGGCATGGGCCAGCGTCTCGGCATCGCCGCCGCCCTGATCGGCGACCCGGCCACGGTCGTCCTCGACGAACCCGTCAACGGCCTCGACCCCGAGGGCGTCCTGTGGATCCGCAACCTCCTCAAATCCCTTGCCCAGCAAGGCCGTACGGTCCTGATCTCCTCGCACCTGATGAGCGAGATGGCGCTGACCGCCGACCACCTGATCGTCATCGGCCGCGGCCGCCTCCTCGCGGACACCACGGTCGCCGACCTCGTCCGTGAATCCGGCGCCGCCTACGTCAAGGTCGTCACGCCCGAGGCCGCCCGCCTGCGCGACCTCCTGACCGGCGCCGACACCACCACCGAGGCACCCGACACCCTGCACGTCCGCGGCCTCGAAGCCCCCGACATCGGCAGGATCGCGGCCGCCCACACCATCCCCCTCTTCGAACTCAGCCCCCGGACGGCCTCGTTGGAACAGGCCTTCATGAACCTCACCCACGACGCGGTCGAGTACCAGGCGACCACGGCCCTGACAGGAGCCACCCGATGACGACCCCCACCGCCTACGCCGTGACCCCGCGCCGTGTCCTCACCTCGGAATGGCACAAGTTCCGTACGCTGCGCTCCACTTGGTGGACGCTGGGCCTGGCCGCCGCCCTGGTCGTCACGGTCGGCCTCGTCATGGGCTCCACGTACGACGGCGACGACGCGAACATCGACACCGTCGTCTTCACTCTCTTCGGCACCCAGCTCTCCCAGATCTGCGTCGCCGTCCTCGGCATCCTGATCACGGCGAGCGAGTACTCGACGGGCCTGGTCCGCGCCACCATGGCGGCGGTTCCGCGCCGCCTGCCCGTCCTGTGGTCGAAGGCCGCCGTCTTCACCGCGTGCGCCTTCACCTTCACCTTCGTGACGAACACCGTGACGTTCCTGCTGGCCCAGATCTGGCTCTCCGACACCGACAAGGCACTGTCCCTGACGGACTCCGGAGTCCTCGGCGCCCTCGCGGGCAACGCCGCGGGCGTCACCCTGCTCAGCCTGACCGCCCTGGGCCTCGGCGCCCTGTGCCGCTCGGTCCCGGCCGCCATCGGCGCGTTCGTCGGTGCCGTCATGATCCTGCCCGAGGTCCTCCAGATGATCAGCTACGACGCCGTGCAGAGCGCCCTGAAGTTCTTCCCGGCGAAGTCGGCGGAGTCCCTCGGCTCGATCGCCCCGGTGGCCGACCACAACGCCCCGCTCACCGCGCTCGTCTCCCTCGTCCTGTGGGCGGCCGCCGTGCTGGCCGCAGCCGGACTCCTTCTCAAGCGGCGCGACGTATGACCAGGATGAGCGCGTGACACCGACCGCCGGCGGGCCCGAGCCCCGCACCAGCCAGTTCCTGCACCGCGCCGCCCGGCGGGTGCGCGCCTACGACCGGCGCCGCCCGCTGCCGTGGGACCTGCTCGTGACGGGGTTCGGTGTCATCGCGGCCCTGGTCGACTGGGCGGGCGACGGCTGGAAGAGCACCGCCGGGAACACCGAGGTGCCCGGCGGGCTCGTGCTCCTCCTCAGCCTCGCCCTGTCCGTGCCGCTGCTGTGGCGCCGCACCCGCCCCTTGGCCGCGCTGACGGTCATGGTGGCGGCCGGCGTCGTGAACAGCGCGACCGGCGCCCTCCTCCAGGCCGCCCTGCTCCAGCTCTTCGTCGTCTTCAACGTGGCGCTGCGGGCCCGCATGCGCGCCCTGCTGCTGGCCTGCGCCCTGACCCTGATCCCGGCCGTGGTCGCCGTCGTCCGCTTCCCGAGGGGCAGCTGGGACGCCCAGGTCGTGCCCCAGGTCTGGTCGCTCGCCCTGGTCGCCGCGCTGGCCATCGCCGTCCGCAGCCGCCAGGACTACACGAACTCCCTCGTCGAACGGGCCCGCCAGCTCGAGGTGGAGCGCGACCAGCAGGCCCAGCTCGCGGCCGCCGCGGAACGCGCCCGGATCGCCCGCGAGATGCACGACATCATCGGCCACAACCTCTCCGTCATCACCGGCCTCGCCGACGGCGGCTCCTACGCGGCCGCCCGCAACCCGGAACGCGCCGGCCAGGCCCTCACCGCGATCGCCACCACCAGCCGCCAGGCCCTCACCGAACTCCGCCGCCTCCTGGACGTACTGCGCGAGGAAACCCCGCCCACCGGACCGGAGTTCGCCCCGCAGCCCGCCCTCGCGGACATCGACGCCCTCATCGACGGCGTACGCACCGCGGGCCTGCCGGTGCACCTGTCGCCCATCGGCGAACCGCCCTCCCCGCTCCCGCCCGGCACCCAACTCGCCCTGTACCGCATCCTCCAGGAGGCCCTGACCAACACCCTCAAGCACGCGGGCCCGAAGGTCACGGCCACCGTCGACCTCTCCTACGCCGCCGACGCCGTCACGCTCACGGTCACGGACACGGGCCGCGGCGGCACCCCGGTCCCGGGCGGCCGCGGTCTGACGGGAATGCGCGAGCGAACGTCCCTCTACAACGGCACACTTGAGGCCGGCCCGCGGCCCACCGGCGGCTGGCGGGTCACGGCCCATCTCCCTGTCCCCAAGGAATCGACCACGTGAACCCCACGCCCCTTCCCCCGCATCCGCCTTCGTCGCCGGCCACCTCGGTCCTCATCGTCGACGACCAGCCCATGCAGCGCTTCGGCTTCCGCATGCTCCTGGAGAGCCAGGACGATCTGCGGGTCGCGGGAGAGGCGGGCACCGGCAGCGAGGCCGTCCGCCTCGCGTCACAACTGCGCCCGGACGTCGTCCTGATGGACATCCGCATGCCGGGCATGGACGGCATCGAGGCCACACGCCGCATCGTGTCGACCGACGCGGAGAACGCCCCGCGCATCCTCATCCTCACCACGTTCGACATGGACGAGTACGCGTACGCGGGACTGCGCGCCGGCGCTTCCGGCTTCCTCATCAAGGACGCACTCCCGGAGGAGCTCCTCGCGGGCGTCCGTGCGGTGGCGGCCGGCGACGCGATCGTGGCCCCCGCCCTGACCCGCCGTCTCCTCGACGCCTACGTCCACCATCTCCCGGCCGCACCGGGCTCCCCCGCGCCGCCCGATCCCCGCGTCGCTTCCCTGACGGACCGCGAACGGGAGATCCTCACGGTCATCGCCCAGGGCTGGACCAATACGGAGATCGCCGCCCGCCTCCATCTCGCGGAGTCGACGGTGAAGACGCATGTCTCCCGCATTCTGGCGAAGACAGGGGCACGGGACCGGGTCCAGGCGGTGATAGTGGCGTACGACGCCAAATTGGTGGAGCCCGCCTAAACGCAGAAAAGCCCCGGACCGTATCCCGGTCCGGGGCTTTTCTCAACAATAGTTCGGCGGCGTCCTACTCTCCCACAGGGTCCCCCCTGCAGTACCATCGGCGCTGTAAGGCTTAGCTTCCGGGTTCGGAATGTAACCGGGCGTTTCCCTCACGCTATGACCACCGAAACACTATGAAACTGTCAACCGGAGCCGTAGCCAATCGGCTTCGACGGTTGTTCGTGGTTTCAGAACCAACACAGTGGACGCGAGCAACTGAGGACAAGCCCTCGGCCTATTAGTACCAGTCACCTCCACACCTTACGGTGCTTCCAGATCTGGCCTATCAACCCAGTCGTCTACTGGGAGCCTTAACCCCTCAAAGGGGGTGGGAGTCCTCATCTTGAAGCAGGCTTCCCGCTTAGATGCTTTCAGCGGTTATCCTTTCCGAACGTAGCCAACCAGCCATGCCCTTGGCAGGACAACTGGCACACCAGAGGTTCGTCCGTCCCGGTCCTCTCGTACTAGGGACAGCCCTTCTCAAGACTCCTACGCGCACAGCGGATAGGGACCGAACTGTCTCACGACGTTCTAAACCCAGCTCGCGTACCGCTTTAATGGGCGAACAGCCCAACCCTTGGGACCGACTCCAGCCCCAGGATGCGACGAGCCGACATCGAGGTGCCAAACCATCCCGTCGATATGGACTCTTGGGGAAGATCAGCCTGTTATCCCCGGGGTACCTTTTATCCGTTGAGCGACGGCGCTTCCACAAGCCACCGCCGGATCACTAGTCCCGACTTTCGTCCCTGCTCGACCCGTCGGTCTCACAGTCAAGCTCCCTTGTGCACTTACACTCAACACCTGATTACCAACCAGGCTGAGGGAACCTTTGGGCGCCTCCGTTACCCTTTGGGAGGCAACCGCCCCAGTTAAACTACCCATCAGACACTGTCCCTGATCCGGATCACGGACCCAGGTTAGACATCCAGCACGACCAGAGTGGTATTTCAACGACGACTCCCCCTGAACTGGCGTCCAGAGTTCACAGTCTCCCACCTATCCTACACAAGCCGAACCGAACACCAATATCAAACTGTAGTAAAGGTCCCGGGGTCTTTCCGTCCTGCTGCGCGAAACGAGCATCTTTACTCGTAGTGCAATTTCACCGGGCCTATGGTTGAGACAGTCGAGAAGTCGTTACGCCATTCGTGCAGGTCGGAACTTACCCGACAAGGAATTTCGCTACCTTAGGATGGTTATAGTTACCACCGCCGTTTACTGGCGCTTAAGTTCTCAGCTTCGCCAAGACGAATCTTGACTAACCGGTCCCCTTAACGTTCCAGCACCGGGCAGGCGTCAGTCCGTATACATCGCCTTACGGCTTCGCACGGACCTGTGTTTTTAGTAAACAGTCGCTTCTCGCTGGTCTCTGCGGCCACCCCCAGCTCAGAGTGCAAGACTCATCACCAGGAATGGCCCCCCTTCTCCCGAAGTTACGGGGGCATTTTGCCGAGTTCCTTAACCATAGTTCACCCGAACGCCTCGGTATTCTCTACCTGACCACCTGAGTCGGTTTAGGGTACGGGCCGCCATGAAACTCGCTAGAGGCTTTTCTCGACAGCATAGGATCATCCACTTCACCACAATCGGCTCGGCATCAGGTCTCAGCCACAAGTACGACGGATTTACCTATCGCACGGCCTACACCCTTACCCCGGGACAACCACCGCCCGGGCTGGACTACCTTCCTGCGTCACCCCATCACTCACCTACTACCAACTTGGGCCGGCGGCTCCACCACTTTCCATTCCCCGAAGGGTCCGGAACGGCTTCACGGCCTTAGCATCACTGGATTCGATGTTTGACGCTTCACAGCGGGTACCGGAATATCAACCGGTTATCCATCGACTACGCCTGTCGGCCTCGCCTTAGGTCCCGACTTACCCTGGGCAGATCAGCTTGACCCAGGAACCCTTAGTCAATCGGCGCACACGTTTCTCACGTGTGTATCGCTACTCATGCCTGCATTCTCACTCGTGAACCGTCCACCACTAGCTTCCGCTGCAGCTTCACCCGGCACACGACGCTCCCCTACCCATCACAGCAGGCGTTGGCCCTCTTGCTGCAATGACACGACTTCGGCGGTACGCTTGAGCCCCGCTACATTGTCGGCGCGGAATCACTAGACCAGTGAGCTATTACGCACTCTTTCAAGGGTGGCTGCTTCTAAGCCAACCTCCTGGTTGTCTCTGCGACTCCACATCCTTTCCCACTTAGCGTACGCTTAGGGGCCTTAGTCGATGCTCTGGGCTGTTTCCCTCTCGACCATGGAGCTTATCCCCCACAGTCTCACTGCCGCGCTCTCACTTACCGGCATTCGGAGTTTGGCTAAGGTCAGTAACCCGGTAGGGCCCATCGCCTATCCAGTGCTCTACCTCCGGCAAGAAACACACGACGCTGCACCTAAATGCATTTCGGGGAGAACCAGCTATCACGGAGTTTGATTGGCCTTTCACCCCTAACCACAGGTCATCCCCCAGGTTTTCAACCCTGGTGGGTTCGGTCCTCCACGAAGTCTTACCTCCGCTTCAACCTGCCCATGGCTAGATCACTCCGCTTCGGGTCTTGAGCGCGCTACTGAATCGCCCTATTCGGACTCGCTTTCGCTACGGCTTCCCCACACGGGTTAACCTCGCAACACACCGCAAACTCGCAGGCTCATTCTTCAAAAGGCACGCAGTCACGACGCAAGGAACAAGTTCCTTGCGCGACGCTCCCACGGCTTGTAGGCACACGGTTTCAGGTACTATTTCACTCCGCTCCCGCGGTACTTTTCACCATTCCCTCACGGTACTATCCGCTATCGGTCACCAGGGAATATTTAGGCTTAACGGGTGGTCCCGCCAGATTCACACGGGATTTCTCGGGCCCCGTGCTACTTGGGTGTCTCTTAAACGAGCCGCTGACGTTTCGACTACGGGGGTCTTACCCTCTACGCCGGACCTTTCGCATGTCCTTCGCCTACATCAACGGTTTCTGACTCGTCCCACGGCCGGCAGACCGTAGAAAAGAGATCCCACAACCCCCACGACGCAACCCCTGCCGGGTCTCACACGCCGTAGGTTTGGCCTCATCCAGTTTCGCTCGCCACTACTCCCGGAATCACGGTTGTTTTCTCTTCCTGCGGGTACTGAGATGTTTCACTTCCCCGCGTTCCCTCCACACTGCCT